>NZ_CP149574.1 GCF_037890675.1 Methylovirgula sp. 4M-Z18
GGCCACGCCGCGACGCTCGAGCCCGATATCCAGGCGGCGATGGCGTCGCGCGGCCTCGCGGCGGATTGGACCCCGGCCAGCCTCGCCGCCCACACCCAGGCGGTGCTGCAGGGCGCGTTCATTCTCGCCAAGGCGACCGGGGAGAGCGCGATCGCGCGCGAAAGCGTCGATCATCTGCGCCGCTACATCGAAATGCTGTTCGCCGCGCCCGCGACAGGGGGAGCGCAAACCCGCCTGAAAGGAGACAAGCCGTGAGAAAGCTGAAGATCATCGAATTCATCTCGCTGGACGGCGTGATCCAGGCCCCCGGCGGGCGGAAGGAGGACAGCGACTATCCCCACGGCGGATGGACGGTGCCGCATGCCGATCCGGCCGTGGGAGAGGCCATCAATGCTGCGCATGGCAAGGCTTTCGATCTGCTGCTGGGCCGCCGGACCTACGATATTTGGAGCGGCTATTGGCCGAAAGTTAAGGACGGTCCGATGGCGGCCAGCCTGAACGGGGCGACGAAATACGTCGCGACGCACAGGCCGGACAGTCTTGGATGGGGGCCGGCCGAGAGTCTTGGAGCGGACATCGTCGCGGGTGTTCGCCGCGTCAAGGCAACGGACGGGCCGGACCTGATCCTGTGGGGAAGCTCGACGCTGACGCCGGTGCTGCTCGAACACGGGCTTGCGGACGAGGTCTTGCTCATGGTCTATCCGGTCCTGTTAGGTGTCGGCAAACGGTTCTTTTCGGCTGGAACCCCGCCACGGGAGCTCGCGCTTGTCGGCACGAAGGCTGCGGCCTCGGGCGTCATCATCAGCACCTACCGGCCGAGCGGGCCGTTGCGGACCGGCTCCTACGACGACCCGGCGTGAGACCTGAAATACCCAAGACCCAAGGAGATGGATATGGCCAACCTCGTCACATGCCTTTGGTTCGACCATGGCGAAGCACGCAAGGCGGCGGAGTTCTACGCCGCGACTTTTCCCGACACCCATGTCGACAAGGTGAACAAGGCGCCCGGTGACTTCCCCGGCGGCCGCGAAGGCATCGAGTTGACCGTCGAATTCACCGTACTCGGGCGGCCGTTTGTCGGTCTCAACGGCGGTCCGAATTTCAAGCCGAATGAAGCGGTCAGCTTCATGGTCGTGACCGAAAGCCAGGACGAGACCGACCGCTATTGGGACGCGATCATCGGGATGGGCGGTGCCGCCAGTGCCTGCGGCTGGTGCAAGGACCGTTGGGGCTTTTCGTGGCAGATCACACCGAGACGGCTGCTTGAGCTGGTGGGAAGTTCCGATCGCGACAAGTCCAAGCGCGCCTTCGAGGCGATGATGACGATGGTGAAAATCGACATCGCCAAGATCGAGGCGGCGGCGGAGGCCGGCTGATTTGTTGGCTGGCTGTCTTCCTAGGACCGCGAGCTTTCCGCTCGCAAACGGCCCTCAGGGCCGTGTCTGAGTAGCAATCACAACCCTTGCGGGGCCTTGTACAGCGCTAGAGCATTTTGCGTTCTTTCAGAATCGCAAAATTGCTCTACTTCTTTGTTTTGTCGCATTTTCTTAACCGAAAAGTCGCTCAACTTTTCTGGAAAATGCTCTAACGCGGGTTCGCAACATCTTAAAATGTTCAACTTGGGCAAGCCCAAGTTGAAGGCGAGCCGAAAGCTCGCGGTCTCGCAGCCGCTTGACTCTCGTCATATCGTGGATATAATTTATCCATGATTTGGAGCGAAGCATGAAACTCAGCGAAGGTATCGAACAGGCGATCCATAGCGTCAGCATGCTGGCCGGGTTGGCGCCGGGCGGGCTGTTGTCCGCCGCGGCGCTCGCCGAGTTCCATGGCGTCTCGCCGAGCTATCTCTTGAAGCATCTGCAGGCGCTCTCCCAGGCCGGCATCCTGGCCACGGAGCCCGGCCCGAAAGGCGGCTACCGTCTCGCGCGGGCGGCGGACGCGATCACGCTGCTCGACATCGTTCTGGCCATCGAAGGGCCGCAACCGGCCTTCCGTTGCCAGGAAATCCGCCAGCGCGGTCCAAACCCGTTGCCCCAGCGCTATTTCGCGCAGCCCTGCGGCATCAGCGCGGCCATGCTGCGCGCCGAGCGCGCCTATCGCGACGAGCTGCGGCGCATCACCATCGCCGCCATCCTCGCCGATCTGACGGTGAGCGACGACGGCGGCATCACCGCTCGGGGCTGCGCGTTTCTGGAGCGGCACGGGCGTCGCGCCAGATCCACCACCGAATGACGAGTTCAACAGCAGGAGAAACAGCCATGAAACAGCGTTTGAATTACACCCAGGATGCACCCGAAGCCCTCAAGGCCTTGCTGGCGCTGGAAAATTACAGCAGCAAGCAATCCGGCCTCGAGCCGCGTATCATTCACCTTCTGAAATTGCGCGCCTCGCAGATCAACGGCTGTGCCTATTGCGTCGACATGCACTCAAAGGAAGCCCGGCACAGCGGCTTGAGCCCGCAATGGATCAACATGGTCAGCGTCTGGCGCGAATCGCCGGTGTTCGATGCGCGCGAACGGGCGGTGCTGGAATGGACGGAAGCGCTCACCAACCTGCCCGCAAGCATGGCGCCCGACTCGGCCTTCGAGCCGCTGAAAGCCTTCTTCACGAATGCGCAAATCGTCAATCTGACGGTCGCGATCGGCACGATCAATATCTGGAACCGCATCGCCGTCGGCTTCCGCCTTCAGCATCCCGTCGATGTGGAAACGCGCGCGGCGTAGAGCGCTTTCCAGAAAAGGTGTGCGGCTTTTCGATTAATATCGATAATTGTGCGCGCCCTTCTCCCATCGGGAGAAGGTGGCTTGCGAAGCAAGACGGATGAGGGGACTCTCTCGCGAGAGTAGCCGCCGTATGAATCTGGCTAATGATGACTCGGTGTCCCCTCATCCGTCACGCTTCGCGTGCCACCTTCTCCCTCTGGGAGAAGGAGTCGCGCTCAATCATCGGGGATGGCCGTGGGGCAAGCTCAGGATAATCGCATGGCCTTCTCATAGGTCAAAGCTTACGACCATCGGCATCATTCGCCGACCATGCGGAACCCGATGTTCTTGTCTTCCTTTTCCCGCAATTCGGCTTCCCGGCGGCCGATATAATCGCGCGTCCGGGGGACGACGGTCTGGCGTTTCGCCAATTGGATCTGGAAGACCATATGGCCGTCGACGCGGAAGGCGGTTTCCGATCCGGCAAGGTAGAATTCCCACATGCGGCAGAACCGCTCATCGTACAAGGCTTTCGCCTCGTCGCGACGGGCCATGAAGCGCTCGCGCCAATCTTTCAGCGTGTCGGCATAGTGCAGGCGCAGGATTTCCGTATCGGTGACGTAAAGGCCCGAACGCTCGATCGCGGCGAAAACCTCCGACAGCGCCGGAATATAGCCGCCAGGGAAAATATATTTCGCGACCCAGGGATTGGTGGCGCCGGGCCTGCTGCTGCGGCCGATCGCATGCAGCAGCATCACGCCATCGTCTTTCAAGAGCCGTGAGACGTTCTGAAAATATTCGTCGAAGCCCGCGGCGCCGACATGTTCGAACATGCCGACCGACACGATGCGGTCGAACTTCTGATCGACGTCGCGATAGTCTTTCAAGTGAAACGACACGCGCTCGGCAAGGCCGAGATCGGCGGTGCGTTGGGTCGCAACGCCGTGCTGCTCCTGGCTGAGCGTCACGCCCGTCACATTGGCGCCAGCCATTTCGGCAAGATAGAGCGCCATGCCGCCGAAGCCGCAGCCGATGTCGAGCACGTCATGCCCCTCGCGCACCAGCATCTTGGCGGCGATATGCCGTTTCTTGGCAAGCTGCGCGTCGTCGAGACTTGCGTCGGGCGTTTCGAAATAGGCGCAGGAATATTGCCGGTCGGGATCGAGGAAGAGATCGTAGAGCTTGGCGTTCAGATCGTAATGATGGGCGATGTTCTTGCGCGCGCGGGCGCGGTCGTTGCGCTGCTTGATGTGGCGCAAGGCGATGCGCGCGTCCTCGATGATTTTGACCCAGCGCGGCCCGCCGAAGGCCGCGATATTCTGCGCACCGAGGGCGAGCACGTCATAAAGGTCGCCTTTGGTCACGAGCAGGCGGCCGTCCATATAGAGCTCGCCCATGGTCAATGTCGGATCGAGCAGCAATTCGCGCTCGGCGGCCCGGTCGATGAGTTTGATGCCCAGTTTCGGCCCGGTGCGGTCGCCATAGATCGCGACGATGCCGTCGGCCGTTTCGACCTCCAAATGGCCGGTTCGGATGAGATTCGACAAGAACGAACGAAACAGCGCCGCCATTGACACGTCCCCTTGCTCGCCCCGACTGGGGTATTTGTCCAGAACAAAAGCACACTCTCGTGAAAAAACTAGGGTTCACCTTGCATTTCAGCAAGTCAGATCAGCCGTGCCGGAGCCGCAAGGCTGGAGCCTGTCGTTCATGTCGAGCGGTTTAGAAATCGCCCATGCCGGCCGATGCGATCAGCCAAGCACGCAAGGCCTCGCGCGCGGCGCGCGGCTTGGACTGCCGCCAGGCGACGCAATAATATCCGTCTTCCGGCTCGAGCGGCGGCAGCGGCAAGGCGACAAGGCGCTGTTCGCGCGTGAGGTCGCCGGTGATGGAGCGCCACCCCAGCATCACGCCCTGATCGTTCAGCGCGGCCTGGGTCGCTTGCACGTAATTGTTGAAATGCAGGCCGGGGCGAGGCCGCGTGCCACGCGGGCCGGCGGCGCGCAGATAATCGGCCCAGGTCAGCCAGCGCGGGTCCTCGAAATCGACATGGATCAAGGTCGCGGCGTCGAGGCCTCCGTCGTCCTGCGGGAGATGGGCCGCATAGGTAGGGGTGCAGACTGGCGTCACACGCTCTTCGAACAGCAGCGTCACCTCGCCATCAGTCCACGTTCCGGGACCGTACCGGAGGGCGAGGTCGACGCCCGGGGCGAGGGGCGGCGCGCCTTGATGGCTGGTGAGCACATTGACCGTGATGTCCGGATGTTCGGCATAAAAGCCTTTGAGCCGCGGCATCAGCCAATAGGTCGCGAAACCGACCGAACAGGCGACCGTGACGGCATTGTCCGCAATGCCGCCGAGCCGCGCGATGTCGTCGAGCCCCTCAGTGATGCGGCCGAGCCCGTCGAGCGTCGCCTGGCGCAGGATCCGCCCGGCTTCGGTCAGCCGGGCCGGGCGGGTCGCGCGGTCGAGCAGGCGCACACCGAGATGCTCTTCCAGCGCCCGCAGCGATTGGCTCACCGCCGGCTGCGATACGTTGAGTTCGCGCGCGGCCTCGCGTGCGCCACCCGTGCGCAGCACGGTCTCGAACACTTGCAACAGGCGGAGCGGCGGCAGCGGACGCGACATAAAATAACCTATAGCTTATCTTATCTTTAGACTTATCAGGCTTTCGTGAGAGCGCAAAGGCCGGTTAATTTGCCGCATCCGAGAGAGGAACAAGCCATGGATGCAGCATTGAAAGATCCGGTGACGTTGCAGAGCCAGGGGCTCGAGGTGATCCTGCCCAATGGCGCTCGAGCTTATTTTAATTACTACTGGCTGCGCGACAATTGCCCGACCTCGTTCGACCGGCAGACGCGCGAGCGCACCTTCGACATTTTCCACGAGGCCGAGGCACCGTGCCCGGCCCGCGCCGACATCAAGGACGACGCGCTGGAAATCGTCTGGCAGGGGAGCGGCCATGTCACGCGGCACGGGCTCGATTGGCTCAGCGCTTACGCGCAAGGCAAGCCGCGGCCGGATCCGGCGCAATTGCCGCAGCGCCTCTGGTACGCCGATCATTATCCGCAGATCGCCCGGTTCGCCCAGCCCGAACTGATGCGCGATCGCGGCCTCGTCGCCAAATGGATCGAGGCGATGCTCATCGAGGGCGTCGCGATCCTCACTGACATGCCGAACAGCAATGAAGGCCTGACCGAAACCGCGCGGCTGATCGGCCATGTGCGGCCGACTTTCTTCGGCGAATATTTCGACGTCAAAACCCATATCAAGCCGACCAATCTCGCCTACACGGCCAAGGCGTTGGAAATGCACACCGACACGCCGGCCGAAGACGAAGCGCCCGGCGTGCAATTCCTGCATTGCCGCGCCAACAGCGTGGAAGGCGGTGCCAATCTCTTTCTCGATGGCGCGGCGGTGGCGGAGGATCTGCGCCGCGAGCATCCGGAGGATTTCGCGCTGCTCAGCGAGACGCGCATTCCCTATTATTGCGAGCACGACACCTACGACATGCGCTCGCGCCAGCGGGTGATCGAGCTCGACGCGCAAGGCGCGGTTACGGGCGTGACCATCAGCCAGCACATGGCTGATATTTTCGATCTGCCGCAGTGCTTTCTCGACCGCTATTATCCGGCCTTCTGCCGCTTCGGCCGCATGTTGCAATCGGACAAATATCTGATGCGCTTCCGCATCCAGGCGGGCGAGTGCATCGTGTTCGACAATCATCGCATCGTGCATGGCCGCGCGGCCTATACGGCGGAAAGCGGTGATCGCTATTTGCGCGGCTGCTACACCGATCGCGGCGAGATGCGCAGCACCTATCGCGCGATCGTTTCGGAAGGGCGGTTCAAATGACCATTGCAGTACGGGAGAGCGCTGGCGCGCAGCGCGGGATCGATGCGGCGGAATGGGAGCTGCGCGTCGATCTCGCCGCCGCTTTTCGCCTCGCCTACGAATTCGACTGGCACGAATCGGTCGGCAATCATTTCAGCGCGGCCGTCTCCGCTGACGGCAAAAAATTCCTGCTCAATCCGCGCTGGCAGCATTTTTCTTCCGTCAAAGCGAGCGATCTTCTGCTGCTCGATGCGGACGATACCGAGACGATGAATCGCCCCAATCCACCGGATGCTTCCGCCTGGTGCATTCACGGCGCGATCCATGCGGCAAAACCTTTAGCGCGCGTGCTCCTGCATTGCCATCCGCCCTATGCGACCGCGCTGGCGTCGCTGAAAGATCCGAGCATGAAGCCGATCGATCAGAACACCGCCCGGTTCTTCGGCCTCGTCGGCGTCGATCTCGATTTCGGCGGCATCGCGGACGAGCAGGAGGAAGGCGCGCGGCTGGTCAAAGCCTTCGGCAATCATCCGATTCTGCTGATGGGCAATCACGGCGTCACGGTCACGGCGCCGAGCGTCGCGGAAGCGTTCGAACATCTCTATTTCTTCGAACGCGCCGCCAAGACGCTCATGCTCGCCTATGCGAGCAGCCAGCCCTTGAACATTCTCTCTGACGAAGTAGCGCAGAAGACGGCGGACGGCTGGCGCGACTACAACGGCATGGCGTTCGCGCATTTCGAGCAATTGAAGAAGATGCTGGACAAGAAGGACAAGTCGTATCGGGAGTAGGGAGCTCTTCCTTCTCCCGCTTCGCGGGAGAAGGTGGCATGCGAAGCATGACGGATGAGGGAGAAACGACTGGGTGAACCGTCATTGCGAGGAGCGAAGCGACGAAGCAATCCATCCACTTGCCGTGAAACTTTGCTGCGGTCGTGAGTGCGCGCGGCAGTGGACGGCAAGCGCTTCTGTTGCGGGCGAAAGGTTAGGGGATGGATTGCTTCGCCTATGCTCGCAATGACGGTTCACCCAGTCGTTTCTCCATCATCCGTCGCACTTCGTGCACCACCTTCTCCCCGCGGTGCGGGGAGAAGGGAGCAACTGGAATCACCCCTGCAGCCCTAACGCCGCTTCCACTTTCCGGTCGTGCCCGTAAATATCGTCGCGCACGATCAGCTTGCCGTTTTCGTCCACATAGGTGGTGAAGTACATGATGTGGATCGGCAAGGGTTTCGGCAGGGGAATCGTGCGCTCGCCGCGGCCGATGAGGCCCTTGATCCGCTGCTCGGTCCAGCCCGACTGCGGGCCGAGCACAATGCCGGCAAGGCTCATCGGCTGATCGACACGCACGCAGCCGTGGCTGTAGGCGCGATAATCATTGGCGAAGAGATTGCGCGTCGGCGTGTCGTGCAGATAGACCGAGTAATCGTTCGGGAACATGAATTTGATGTGCCCGAGCGCATTGCGCTCGCCTGGCGGCTGGCGCACGCTGATCGTGTTGCCGTGCTGGGTGACCTCATAGCCGTGCTTGGTGAGATAATCCGGATCTTCCGCCAGTTTCGGCAGCATTTCCTTCTTGATGATCGATTGCGGCACATTCCACGACGGATTGACGATCAGGAATTGCATCGTGTTGGAGAAGATCGGCGTCTGCCGGTCCGGCTTGCCGACGATCGCGCGGGCGCGATGGATGACCTGTCCGTCCTCGATCACCCGCACGGTGAAGTCCGGGATATTCACCTCGATATGCTCTTCGCCCATGTCGCGCGGCACCCAGCGCCAGCGCTCCATATTGGCGAGCAATTCGGCTTCCAATTTGTGTGGTTCGCCGCCGGACAAAGCTGAAATGGTGCGCGGCGTCAGCGTGCCGGAGGCGGGCAGGCCGCTCGAGCGCTGAAAATCCGCGACCGCATCGGCGACGCGGGTGTCATAGAGCAGGTCTTCGGGCTTTTGCGCGGCAGGCGTGCCGTCGAGGCCGAGGCGGGTGCGGATGAGCGGCACGCGCGTATCCTGCATGCCGATCTTCAGCACCGGTCCGAGCGGGATGCGGATCGTGGCGCGGTCGCCGCCGTCTTTGCCCGCCTGTTCGTGCCGCAACTCGGCAAGCTTGTCGCGCAGAGCCCGGTAGCCGGGCTGCGGCGGGTTGAAGTTTTGCAGCGCGTCACCCGCATTGGCGGCGGCCGAGACCTGGGTCAGAATTTCGTCCACACGCGCGACTTGCGGCTTGGCCGACAGGAGCGGCGAGAGCTTGATCGGGTCGATCCGGCTGCCGCCGGCTTGCTGGCCATAGGCGACGATCGCCTCCGAGAGGCGAAGTTCCGCTTGCGCGAGATCGGCCGCGCTCGCCCCGCGCAACGAGGGGATCGGATAGCCATCGACATTGAGGCCGTCATCGCCGGCGTGGGCCAATTGGTCGACCGCGCTTTGGGCGGCCGGCGACCATGCGCCGTTTTCGATCCAAAGGGGCGCGTCATCACGCGCGGCATAGAAGGCCAAAATCTCGTCGCGGGTCTTGCGCAGGGCTGCTTCGCTTGCGCGGCCATGCGGCAATTCGGCTTGCGCGTAGGTTTGCGCCGCGTCCTTCAGCGCCTCGTTCGAGAGGGTCGGCGCATCGGCGGTCTTGGCCGGCTCGCTCTTGGGCGGCGTCGGCTGCGGGATCGACGCGGTCGGGGTCGTATCGACATTCGGGCGCTCGACCGCCGGGTCGAGATTCGGCTTTGCCGCCGGGGGCGTGGGCGCGGCGACGACGATGCCGGCGGCCTTGGGCGCGGCGAAGGGCGTGTCGATCGCAACCGGCAGGGGCGCCTCCGGCTGGGCCGCTTGCGCCGGCAGGTCCTGCGTGCGGATGACGACGGGCGCGTCCGGCACGCTCACGCTCGGCATTTCGATCTTCGCCGGTTGGGCGTTGGCGGTTGCGGGCGGCGGTATGTCCTGCTGCCGGATCACGACCGGCGCGTCGGGGACGGTCACGGTATCGTCGGCGAGCGCCGGATGCATCAGGCCGGGCACGGCCGACAGAATCGTCGCGAGCGAAACACTCAGCGCAAACACACCAGAGCGGAGCCGCATGGAGGGCCTCTTCATATTTTAAATCGTCCGTGCATCGTTACTGCGTCTGGTCGGTCCCGGAACGTACGACTCAAAAGGCCAGCCCAAGCGCTATTGATGCCCATGAGTCTTAACGAAGCAACAAAACCCATGCGGTGTGCTGCCGCACACACGCAATAATTCCTGAGCGTTGCGCAACGGGCACATTCAGGCCGCGTCGACCGTGCCGTCCGCCTCCTGGAAGCCGTGTTCCTTCATCTTGCGGTAGAGCGTCGAGCGGCCGATGCCGAGCCGGCGCGAGATCTCGGACATCTGGCCGCGGTAATGGGCGAGGGCGAAGCGAATCGTTTCCGCCTCCAGCGCTTCGAGCGGGAGCATTTCGCCATGTTCGTTGAGCAGTTTCAGCACATTCGGATCGCGCATCTCGACCCGCACGATCTCGCGGCCATGGTCGGGGCGGACGGCGCCGAAAGCGGGCGCGGGCGGGATCTTGACCTCGTGGCCGGCAACCTGCGCGGCGATCTGCGGAAATTCGGCGAGCGACAAGTCCTCGCTTTCGGCGAGCACGACGGCGCGGAACATGGCGTTTTCCAACTGCCGCGTGTTGCCGGGCCAGGGATAGGTGGTCAGCAGCCGCAGCGCTTCGGCCCCGACCCGGCAGTGCGGCTTGCCTTCCTCGGCGGCAAAACGCGCGGCGAAACGGGCGGCCAGCAGCGGAATATCGTCGCGCCGGTTGCGCAAGGGCGGCAGGGTGATCGGGAAGACGTGCAGCCGATAATAGAGATCTTCGCGGAACTGCCCGATCTTCACGCGCTCAATCAGGTTGCTGCTGGTGGTGCTGATCAGCCGCACATCCGATTTCACCGCGCGCTTGGCCTGGTTCGAGTCGAATTCGCCGTCCTGCAGCAAGCGCAGGAGCTTGATCTGCAGGGCCGGCGAGAGGGCGCTGATCTCGTTCAGGACAAGCGTGCCGCCCTGGACGTCGCTCAGCTTGCCGGGCGATTTGTCGCTGCCGAACAGCAGTGCCTCGATCTCCGCCTCATCGAGCGCCGCGCAATTGACGGTGGCAAAAGAGCGGTTGCGGCGCTCGGATGCAGCCTGAATGGCGCGGGCCAAATGGTCCTTGCCCGTTCCCGCTTCGCCTTCGATCAGCACTGGCACATGGGATTTTGCGGCGCGTTCGGCAAGGCGGATCACCCGGTTCATATCCTCGCTGTGCGCGACGAAATCGGCGAGCGCGGGAATGCCGGCGCCGCTGCGCGCGACCCGGCGAAACTCCTCTTCGAGCTGGCCAAGGCGTAACGCATTCTTGATGGAGATCTGCAGACGCTCGGCGCCGACCGGCTTGACGAGGAAATCGGTCGCGCCCGCGCGCATGGCCGACGTGACCGCTTCGATCGAGCCGGGCGAGGTTTCGACGATGACCGGCAGGGAAAGCCGCTTGCTGCGCAATTGGCCGAGCACGCCCATGCCGTCGAGATCGGGCATGACGAGATCGAGAATCAGGAGATCGACCGGACGCTGGGCGGTGTCGCAAATCCGGTTCAGCGCCGCTTCGCCGCCCGGCACGCTCTCCGCCGTATGACCGAAGCGCCGGACCAGCGCCTCCAGGATGCGGCACTGAACGGGGTCGTCATCGGCGATCAGAATATGGCTCATCGAATCTCAAAGCGTTCGTCTGTTGGAACGCCAAGATCGCGGATTAGGGTAAATGCCGTGTTAATGGGCGTGTCAAAAGGAGGCGGGGGATAGCTTTGACGATGCGGTCGCCCTTCTCCCGCGGCTGCGCCGCGAGAGAAGGGGAGGTGATCGAACGCGGTTTACAACGTCCCGACGATCTTCTTCAATTCCGCCTTGAACGCCGGCGCGATGTCCGGGCGGGCGAGGGCGAAGGCCACGTTGGCGGCGAGGAAGCCGACTTTCGAGCCCGTGTCATAAGTCTTGCCATCGAAGCGGACGCCGTAGAAACCCTGGGTCTTGGCGAGATGAATCATGCTGTCGGTGAGCTGGATTTCGCCGCCCGCGCCCTTCTCGCCCTTTTCCAGAATCTGGAAGATTTCCGGCCCCAGAATATAGCGGCCGGAGATGATCAGATTGGACGGCGCCGTTCCCTTCGGCGGCTTTTCCACCATGCCGTTGATCTCGAACGTATGGCCGAAATCCTCGCCAACAGAGACAATGCCGTATTGATGTGTCTGGTCCATCGGCACTTCTTCGACCGCGATCACATTGCCGCCGTGCTTGTTATAGGTCTCGACGCATTGGGCGAGGCAGCGTGAGCCGCGGGCGCCGGGCAGGGTGATCATGTCCGGCAACAGGACCGCGAACGGCTCGTCGCCGACGACTTCGCGCGCGCACCAGATCGCATGGCCAAGGCCGAGCGGCGCCTGCTGGCGCGTGAAGCTGGTCGCGCCGGCCGGCGGCAGGTCGGCCAGAAGATCGGCAAGCTCTTTGTCTTTGCCGCGCCGCCGCAGTGTGTCTTCGAGTTCATAGGCGATATCGAAATGGTCCTCGATCACAGCCTTGTTGCGGCCGGTGACGAAAACGAAATGTTCGATGCCCGCTTCGCGCGCCTCTTCCACGGCATGCTGCAACACCGGACGGTCGACCACGGTCAGCATTTCCTTCGGGACCGTTTTGGTGGCGGGCAGCACGCGCGTGCCGAGCCCCGCGACGGGAAAGACAGCTTTGCGGATCGGTTTCGTCATCAGGTCTTCCTTCAATCGTGAATTACAAACCGGCGTCGGTCAAAACGCCTCTTACAGCAAGATCATGGGTTTGCTAAGGGTGGGGCCTATCCGCAGATCGCGGCGCATTTGCGACGCGTTCCGGGGCTTTTCCGTGGCCGGGGGATTCTATGTAACATATTGATATAAAATATTTTATTTTCATTGTGCCGAAATTCGGGAGCATCTGAGCCGATTTTGCATATAGGCTGAATGAAATCGATATTTTTCTTATTTGTCAATTCGTTACGTAAATTTTGCGCGTCTCGCGCACTGCTCCCTCCTCCTTTAGGCGAAAAGAGCGGCTTGGCGGCATCCGGCAAATTGCGCAACTGATCGTTTCTTCCTATAGATGCCGCGAAAGGCGGTGTCATGACGATTTTGGTCACTGGAGGCGCCGGCTATATCGGCGGCCACATGGTTTTGGCCTTGCTCGATGCAGGCCAGCAGCCCGTCATCCTTGACAATCTCTCCACCGGCTTCCGCTGGAACGTGCCTGACGGCGCGAAGCTGATCGTCGGCGATTTTGGCGACGAGGCGCTGGTGTCGCGGATCATCGCCGAGCACAAGATCAAGGCGATCGCCCATTTCGCCGCCAAGATTGTCGTGCCCGAGTCGGTGGCCGATCCACTCGGCTATTACCTCAACAATACGGTCAAGGCGCGCAGCCTGATCGATTGCGCGGTGCAAGGCGGGGTCAAGCACTTCATCTTCTCCTCCACCGCCTCGGTCTATGGCGACCAAGGCCTCGAGCCGGTGGCCGAGGACGCGCCGTTCAAGCCCGAATCCCCCTATGGCCGCTCGAAGCTGATGGTCGAATGGATGTTGGAGGACACGGCCCGCGCGCATGACTTTTCCTATGTCGCGCTGCGCTATTTCAATGTGGCCGGCGGCGATCCGCGTGGCCGCATGGGGCAATCGACACCCGGCTCCACCCATCTCATCAAGCGCGCGGTGCAGGTGGCGCTCGGTCAACGGCCGTCGCTGCAGATCTTCGGCACCGATTACCCGACGCCCGACGGCACCTGCGTGCGCGACTATGTGCAGATCACCGATCTCATCAACGCCCATCTCCTCGCGCTCGATTATCTGCGCGCGGGGGGCAAAAGCGTCGTGTGCAATTGCGGTTACGGTCGCGGCCTGTCGGTGCGCGATGTTGTGTCTGCCGTCAAAAGGGTTTCGGGGATCGATTTCGAGACGATCATCGCCCCGCGCCGCCCCGGCGACCCGGCCGCCTATGTCGCCGCCAATGATCGGATCAAGGCGATGCTCGGCTGGCGCGCCGAGCATGACGATCTCGACGAGATCGTCGCCCAGGCGCTCAATTGGGAGCGGCGGCTGCACAACCGGCAATCGGCCGAATCGTAGCGTCCAAAAGTCCCGACCCCGGTTCGGCGCGATAGGATTATTGCGGTCCGGGGCCTTGGCTTGCCGGTTCTTTCGTCCGCACCTGCGGCGCCTGGACCGGGATCCGCCGGCCGGCGGGCAGGTTCGCGATGAATTTGCGGACCTGGGTCTGGACCTCCGCCCATTGGTCGGGGGTGAGCTGTTTCAACGTGTCGTCGAGCCACTGATCCGCAACCCCGGCCGTCCGGGCGAGCACATGCCATTTGCCGGCTTGAATCAGATCCTGCGGCAGGCCGCGTCCGGTCGCATAGATCCGGGCGACGCGGTTTTCGGCCAGCGGATCGTCCATCCACGCCGCCTTGAGAAACAATTTGGCGGCCTTGGCCTCGTCTTTCGCCACGCCGTCGCCGTTGAACAGCATGATGGCATATTCGACCATGCCATTGAGATTATGCGCTTCGGCGCATTGGCGCATCCACTCGGCCGCCTGGACCGGGTCGGGGCTGACGCCGCGGCCCTCCTGGTAGAAGACGGCGAGCGCATAGGCGGCATCCGAATTGCCGGCCCGGGCGGAGCGGCGAAAATATTGGGCTGCGCGCAACAATTCTGTCGTGGGCGCCTGGTTCACCGTGACATCTTCGATCGTCATGATGCCGAGATTATAGAGCGCGCCGGCCTGTTCCTGGGCGCTGGCCTTCTCGAACCAGGCGCGGGCCTCGGTACGGTTCTTGGCCACGCCGCGCCCTTGCAGCAGCATCGAGCCGAGCGCGTATTGCGCTTCGCGGTCGCCCAGATTTGCCGCGAGCCGGAACCAATGTTCCGCCTGGGTAAAATCCTGCTTAACGCCGGTGCCCTCGAGCGCCAATTGCCCGAGCATGGTCATTGCGGCTGTATCGTTGGCATTGCGGTTTAACCGCTTCAGCGCCTCGCGCATGGCGAGCTGATAATTGCCCCGCTGATAGGCGCCGTAGACGAGATCGGGCGCCCGCTCCGTGGAGGCCGTCACGATTGGCGCAAGCGCCGCCGGCGCCGAGGCTTCCGGGGCCGGCTGGGCGGAGGCGGGCAGCGCAAGGAGGGGCCCGAAAGCAAAGGCCAAAAGCACGGGCCGGAACATCAGAACCTCTTAATCCAGGACGCGGGCATGGGCGAGCAGCAAGCGATGGGCTTCTTGCACCGCCTCGGCCACGCCGCGCGGGTCCTGCCACACCGCGTCGCCCAGGGCGACGAAATCGGCGCCCGCGGCGCTCAGCGGGGCGACATCGGCGATTGTCGCGGCAAAGCCGACGCAGGGCAGGCTGAAAATATCCGCCCACCACTGCACCTTTTCGAGCGTGACCGACGCGGGCGGCACGTAGCCGTCGGCGGCCGGCTCGCCGAACATCACGTAATCGGCGCCGCTTTCTCCGGCCGTCATGGCGTCGTCGCGCAATTTCAGTCCGCCCACGCCGACGATGCGGTCGGGCTTGAGGCTTTGCAGGGCGCCGGACAGCTCCTCGCCGCCGAATCTGATGTGCGCCCCGTCCGCTTGCGTATGGGCGGCAATGCGCGGATCGCCGTCGATGAGAGCGGCGGCGCCGCTCTGCTGGATGAGCGGCACGAGACTCTTGGCGATCTTCTTCAGATCGGCTCCCGGAGCGGCGCGCACCAGCACGCAGGCGACCGCGGAGGTCGTGCAGGCCGCTTTGAGCTGTGGGGCGAAAGCCTCGCCATCCTGGAGGGGCGGGGTGAGGAGATAGAGTTGCGGAGATTGGTCGGACATAGGTCTTTTTTCAGCGAGGTGCGGCGTTTATTCGCGGACAATTGGGGCAAAAAGGCGGTGATCAGGCAAGCCGGTTACCCCGGCTCGGATTGCGGTGCAACATGGAATGGGTTAAAGGGAGAATTCAATCTCAGAAGCCTCTATCTCGTGGGGATGCAATGGCCAGTAGCGATGTGATCGTGCCAAACTCGGCAATGGACTATCCGGAACATGAAAAAACATACCGGCTGTTTCTGTCGCTGGTAAAGTGGGGCTCGATCGGCTGTATCGGTGCAATCGTCCTCCTGGCGATCTTCACGCTCTGATATTTTTTGCGCGGCTGCGCTCGAATAAGACGCCTTGAGGCTTGGCGCAAGCTGCCCTTCGGCGAGAAAAATGCTCCCGCAAAGACGGGGGAGGCTGGGGAGAGATATATTGGGCTGGGGACGAACCGGCCCGGAGTTTCGGGCACCTAGTCCCGATCTGCGTGACACCTTCCCATACTTCCTGATTTGCCCTTGCCGCTTCGTTTAAGCCCGGCTTGACGCCCGGCGACCATTGGAGTTCAGGAATGCGAATTGCTGTCCCAGCCGAAAATCCATCCCTTGAGACTCGGGTGGCCGCGACGCCCGATACGGTGAAACGGTTCACCGCGCTCGGTGCCAATGTCGTCGTGCAGAGCGGCGCCGGTCTTTCCTCCGGCATTCTGGATGCGGATTACGAGGCGGCCGGAGCCAGCATCGCGCCTGACCGCGCCGCAACGGTCGCGGATGCCGACATCGTCCTGAAAGTCCGCCGCCCGGACGGCGAGGAACTGGGCGGGCTGAAAGCGGGCGCGCTCTTCGTCGCGACGATGGATCCTTACGGCCATGAGGACGCGCTGAAGGCCATGGCCGACGCGGGCGTCTGCGCTTTCGCCATGGAATTGATGCCGCGCATCACCCGCGCGCAGGTCATGGACGTGCTCTCCAGCCAGGCCAATCTGGCCGGCTATCGCGCGGTGATCGACGGCGCGGGGGAGTACGGCCGCGCTCTGCCGATGATGATGACCCCAGCCGGCACCGTGCCCGCCGCCAAGATTTTCATCATGGGCGTCGGTGTCGCCGGCCTGCAGGCGATCGCCACGGCGCGCCGCCTGGGCGCCATCGTGACCGCGACCGACGTGCGGCCGGCCACCAAGGAACAGGTCGAATCGCTTGGCGCGAAATTTGTCGCCGTCGAAGATGACGAGTTCAAGCAGGCCGAAACGGCCGGCGGCTACGCCAAGGAAATGTCGGCCGCCTACCGGGCGAAGCAGGCCGAACTGGTGGCGTCGCATATCGCCAAACAAGACATCGTCATCACCACGGCACTCATTCCGGGCCGCCCCGCGCCGAAGCTGATCACGGCCGCCATGGTCCAGTCGATGAAGCCGGGCTCGGTCATCGTCGACCTAGCAGTCGAGCGCGGCGGCAATTGCGAATTGGCGAAAGCGGGCGAGACCGTCGTCTCCGACAATGGCGTGAAGATCGTCGGCCATCTCAACGTGCCGGGCCGTCTCGCGGCCACCGCCTCCAGCCTTTATGCCAAGAACCTCTACGCCTTCGTCGAGACCTTGATCGACAAGAAGGAGAAGACGCTGGCCGTGAACTGGGACGACGAATTGGTCAAGGCAACGCTGCTGACCAAGGACGGCGCCATCGTTCACCCGAATTTCCAACCCAAGGCTTAAGGGGGTTCTCCATGGCCAATCCAACGCCCGACCAGATTGCCGATCAAGCCCAGAACCTGGCCAATGCCGCCAAGACCCTGTCCGATTCGGTCAAGACGCAGGCCGATCAATTCGCCGCTGCCGCCCACGCGGCGACCGGGCTGTCGATCGACCCGTTCGTCTATACGATCGCGATTTTCGCCCTGGCCGTCTTCGTCGGCTATTACGTCGTGTGGTCGGTGACCCCGGCGCTGCACACGCCGTTGATGTCGGTCACCAACGCCATTTCCTCGGTCATCGTGGTCGGCGCGCTGTTGTCGGTCGGCGTCGATACGGCGAGCGGCGACGGCGCCGGTTGGGCGCGGATCTTCGGTTTCATCGCGTTGGCCTTGGCCTGCGTGAATATTTTCGGCGGCTTCCTCGTCACCGAACGCATGCTGGCGATGTATAAGAAGAAGGGCTGATCCATGAACGCCAATTTCGCAGCCGTCTTTTATCTCGTCGCGGGTATTTTGTTCATCATGGCGTTGCGCGGGCTCTCGAGCCCCGCCTCCTCGCGCCAGGGCAACCGGTTCGGCATGATCGGCATGGCGCTGGCCATCGTGGTCACGCTGGCCCTAAAGCCGCCGGCGGGCGCAACGTCTTGGATCCTGCTCGTCGTCGGCATTGCCGTCGGCGGCGGCTTCGGCGCCTTCGCCGCCCGCCGCGTGCAGATGACGCAGATGCCGCAACTGGTCGCGTTCTTCCACGCCTTGGTCGGTCTTGCCGCCGTGCTCGTGGCGGGCGGCGCTCTGTTCGCGCCGCAGGCCTTCGGCATCGGCGCGCCGGGTGCGATCCATCCCGAAAGCCTGATCGAAATGTCGCTTGGCGCAGGCATCGGCGCGATCACCTTCACCGGGTCGATCATCGCCTTCCTGAAGCTCGACGGCCGCATGTCGGGCAAGCCGATTCTGTTGCCGCAGCGCCACGCGATCAATCTTGGGCTCGCCATCCTGCTGATCTTCTGGATCATCGCGTTCTTTGCCAGCGAGGCCAAAATCGTCTTCCTCGCGATCGTGATCACGTCGCTGCTGCTCGGCTGGTTGCTGATCATCCCGATCGGCGGCGCCGACATGCCTGTCGTGGTGTCGATGCTGAACTCGTATTCGGGTTGGGCCGCCGCGGGTATCGGCTTCACGCTCGGCAATCTGGCGCTGATCATCACCGGCGCCCTCGTCGGTTCGTCGGGTGCGATCCTGTCCTACATCATGTGCAAAGGCATGAACCGCTCGTTCATTTCGGTCATTCTCGGCGGTTTTGGCGGCGAGGATGCGGGGCCAAGCGCGGGCGGCGCGGTCGAGCAACGGCCGGTCAAGCAGGGCTCGGCGGACGATGCGGCTTTCATCATGAAGAATGCGTCGAAAATCATCATCGTGCCGGGCTACGGCATGGCGGTGGCGCAGGCACAGCACGCCTTGCGCGAAATGGCCGACATGCTGAAGAAGGAAGGCGTCGAAGTCAAATACGCTATCCATCCGGTTGCGGGCCGCATGCCGGGCCACATGAACGTGCTGCTCGCCGAAGCCAACGTGCCTTATGACGAAGTCTTCGAGTTGGAGGACATCAATTCGGAATTCGCGCAGGCGGATGTCGCGTTCGTGATCGGCGCGAACGACGTGACCAACCCGTCGGCCAAGACCGATCCGAAATCGCCGATCTACGGCATGCCGGTTCTCGATGTGGAGAAGGCTGGCACCGTGCTCTTCATCAAGCGCGGCATGGGGTCGGGGTATGCCGGCGTCGAGAACGAACTGTTCTTCCGCGACAACACGATGATGCTCTTCGCCGACGCGAAGAAGATGGTGGAGAATATCGTCAAGGCGCTCGGCCACTGAGGCGAAAGGACCGCGGGCTTCCTGCCCGCTCCGATTGATTGCAAACCCCTCGATTTTGGCGGCAGCCGGAATCGAGGGGTTTTGATTTCGGCGGGCTGGAAGCCCGCAGTTCTCTCTGGCCGTGCCGTTTATTTTCTGTCGCCGCCGAGCATCCAGCGCACGCCGAGGCGGATGTCCTGTTCGCCGACGTGGGCGGACGAGACTCGGAACAGGCCATTGGAGCTGCGCCCTTTCGGCGCGCTGCCGATGTCGAGATAGCGATAGCTGAGATCGAGCTTCACGTTCGGCGCGAGGTCGCAACTGACGCCGGTCATCAAAGCCCAGGCGAAATTCGTTTTCGTCCCGCCCAGCGTGTTGAAGCTGACGGGTGCCGCGACGCCATTCGCGCCGGTCAGCGTGCCCCGATCCGATCCATGCGACAGGCGGACATTGGCGAGGCCGAGGCCGGCGCCGATATAGGGTGTGAGGCCATGCCAGGTGAGCACGTCGAAATAGGCATTGGCGAGGCCGACCGTGCTCGACAGTTTGGCGTCATGCGCGCCCGTCAGCAGCGTGGCGGCCGGCTGGCCGAAGGCCCGTCCTGTCGGATCGGACAGCATATACTTGGTCGAGAGCTTGGCGTCGCCGTGCATTTCGGCGGTCACGTCGAAGCGCAGCCAATCATTGTATTGATAGCCGAGCCCGAGGCCGGCGAGAAAGCTCTGGCCGTGCGAGCGGTTGCGGTCGGTGAAGGTGGCGCCCGCCCCGGCGTTGTTCAGCGGGTTGCGCGCCAGTTTGAAGCGGGCGTTGCTAGAGGCGTCGAGGCCGAGGTCGCCGCGCAAATACCAGCCGGAACTGGGCGCAAGCGCGCTGTCGGTGTCGCCGTCATCCAATTTCGGCGCGGGCGGTAGAATATCCGCTGCCCATGCGGCGCCGAGCGACGCACCGACGAGAAGGCCTGCGGCAACCAGCGCCCCTATGCGAATCATACCAATCCCCATGCGATTCGCGGCGCCGCGCGCCGCGCATGCGGCAATCTGGCAGGAAGGTCTTAACCGGAGATTAACTATAAACGCGTGACACTATCAATCAAATCAGGCCGTTACATTCTGGCGCCATTGATCAGGTCCAGTTCCTCGCGCGAGACGAGCCCAAACTCGCGCAGCGGGTCCGCGAAGCTCGCCGGCCCCGAATCGCGTAGGTCTTGAAACGTCTTGTTGGGTGCCAAAAAGGTTTCGCCAATAAATTCGAGGACTTTCTCGGCATTGGCGATGGTCTTGGCTGATGAGATCAGTCGCATCCGGTTGGTTAATGTATAGAGCGCGATCATATCGCTGATTTGCACATCGTTGCGCTCAATCGCGGCGGCGTAAAGTTTCGATGCCTCCTCGATGAACTGGCCATAGATTTCCATGCGGGTGCGCGTTTCCCGCTCCCTGCGTTTTTCTTTCGCTTGCGCGCGCTGGATGAGCCAGGAGGTGAGAAACGACGTCAGGCCGCCGATAACGGATCCGGCCAGGGCCGCCAGGGCTGAAACGGTAGCTGCATTCATCTTATTCGGCAGCGATCGACGGTTTGGCGATGGCCTCGCAAATGTCGTCGACCACCGATTCGACGAGGTCGTGGTCGTCGCCTTCGCCCATCACGCGGATGAGCGGTTCGGTGCCGGAGGGCCGGATGACGAGGCGGCCGTTCTTGCCGAGCTTGGCGCGCGCCGCATCGATCGCCTTGACGACATGATCGTCCTTCAAGGCCTGCGTGCTGGTGCGCACATTCTTGAGAATTTGCGGCAGCGGCTCGAATCTCTGGCACACTTCGCTCACTGGCCGGCCGACGCGTTTGAGCACCGAGAGAAGCTGCAGCGCCGCCACCAGCCCGTCGCCGGTGGTCGAATAGTCCGACATGATGATGTGGCCGGATTGCTCGCCGCCGAGGTTGTAGCCGTGCTCGCGCATGTGTTCGAGCACGTAGCGGTCGCCGACCGCGGTGCGCGCCAGACTGAGGCCCAAGCCTTCGAGATAGCGCTCCAAACCGAGGTTGGACATGACAGTCGCGACGATGCCGGGTTTTGCCAGAAGACCATCGTCCTTCCAGCTCTGGGCGATCACCGCCATCAATTGGTCGCCATCGACCAAATGGCCCTTTTCGTCGACGATCAGCACGCGGTCGGCGTCACCGTCGAGGGCGATGCCGATGTCGGCACGCATCTCGCGCACCTTATGCGCGAGGGCCGCCGGCGCGGTCGAGCCGACGTCACGGTTGATGTTGAGGCCGTCCGGATCGACGCCGAGCGAGAAGACTTCTGCCCCGAGTTCCCACAGGGCCTCGGGTGCGACCTTGTAGGCGGCGCCATTGGCGCAGTCGACCACGATGCGCAGGCCTTCGAGCGAAAGCTGGCGCGGCAGGGTGCGTTTGGCAAATTCGATATAACGGGCCTTGGCGTCATCGACGCGGCGAGCGCGGCCGATGTCGGCGGATTTGGCGAGGCGCAATTTGACCTCTCCGTCGAGGATCGCCTCGATCCGGGCCTGCACCTCGTCGGATAGCTTGTAGCCGTCCGCGGTGAAGAGCTTGATGCCATTGTCCTCATAGGCATTGTGCGATGCCGAGATCATCACGCCGACGTCGGCGCGCATCGAGCGGGTGAGCATGGCCACCGCCGGCGTCGGCACCGGGCCGAGCAGCAGCACGTCCATGCCGACCGAGGTGAAGCCGGCGACCAGGGCATATTCGATCATATAGCCCGAGAGCCGTGTGTCCTTGCCGATCACCACCCGATGGCGATGTTCGCCGTGTTCGAACACCATGCCGGTGGCCTGGCCGACTTTCATGGCGAGTTCGGGGGTGATCGTTCCGTTGGCGCGGCCACGAATGCCGTCGGTGCCAAAATATTTACGCGACATGAACCGAAATATCCTTGAACTTCATCAGTGTCATCTAAGACTTCGACTCCCCGGCGGCACGACGCGGCCGGTCGGATTTGAACGGCGAGGTGAGGGGTCGGTAAGTTACCCCGAACCACCCCTTGCAGCCGCACGGCGTCCCGTCCCGCCGTGCCGGCAAACCACCAGACCTCTCACCTCTGCTCACCTCTTAAGGAAGTGAGCTGCAGCACGCGTTTCGTATCCGGTCAATCCGCTTCAGCTTTCAAAGGTCCCCAAGCCAGCGTGGCCGATTCGAAACCTTGCAGCGATGCTTCTTATACTGCGAGTTTAGCACAAAGACTGTTCACATTCTGTTACGGTTTGCGTGGAGCGGGAAAAAGCCAAAATACATTCGCCGGAAGATCGAGAATTCACCGTCTGCTCGACCCAGATTCTCGACAATTCTTCATCACGCCCCCTGACGGGACTTTGTTTTGCAAAAATGCAATTGTGTGAAGATGATCACGCATAGCCTTGCGTCAGCGCCTTAAAAGGACAGCGATTCGTGAGCGACGAATGCGCAGGGGCAAGGGAGAGAGATGGTAACGGCTCGGCATCCGCAATTACCCGATCCGCTTCGGGGCAATGCGCTTATACTCGCCGGAGGCTTCGTGCTCTGGATGGTCTTGCTCGGCGCGGCTTGGATCAACGGTGGTTTTCGGGATGACGCACCGCCGATGAAAGGGGATAAGGTTGCCATCGTCAAGGGCGACAACCTTGCATGCGTCGCCGCGATCGAAGCCGCGAAACGGCGTGAGGTCGAGCATTACGTCGAACGGACGCTGGCCATTCTCGAAGGTCCGCACGCCAAAAATCCCTACAGATGCCTTGCCAAACTCCAAGCGGCGCACCTCGACACCATGCGCCAGCTGAACGAAGAAGATTGCAATGCCGTAGAGGCGGACACGCGAATTATAGGTTTCACGTTTCACGGCTAGACCGATGGCGATTTCGACTCGCCGCAAAAAAGGCCCGGATAACCGGGCCTTTTGTCGTTCTTACGCTTGGGGCTGGGGATGCGGCTCGATCCCCCCGCCGTCGGGGAAGGCGCGCGGCTTGCCGGCCGTCGGCACGCTCGAGACGCGCGGTGCAGGCACTTTGACGTCGTCGCCGCGGGACGGCGGCTTGCCGTTCAACATGTCCTTGATTTCGTCGCCCGTCAGCGTCTCGTATTCGAGCAGGCCCTTGGCCAGGGTGATGAAATCCTCGTGCTTATCCGTCAGGATACGGCGCGCTTCGGCATAGGCAGTCTCGATCAGGCGGCGCACTTCCTGGTCGATCTTCTGCGAGGTCGCCTCGGAAATATTGTGCTGCTTGCCCATCGAATAGCCGAGGAACACTTCTTCCTGGTTCTCGCCGTAAGCTACGGTGCCGAGCAGGTCGGAGAAGCCCCAGCGCGTGACCATGGCCTTGGCCAGCTTGGTCGCCTGGTCGATATCCGACTGGGCGCCCGAGGTGATGTTTTCCTTGCCGAAGGTGAGTTCTTCGGCGACGCGGCCGCCCATCATGATGGTCAGGCGCGAGGTCATCCACTTGAACTTGTAGGAATAGCGGTCGCCTTCCGGCAATTGCATCACCATGCCGAGGGCGCGGCCGCGCGGGATGATCGTCGCCTTGTGCAGCGGGTCGGCCAGCGGCACGTTCAGGGCGCAGATGGCATGGCCGGCCTCGTGATAGGCGGTCAGTTCCTTCTCTTCCTGCGTCATCACGTTGGAGCGCCGCTCGGCGCCCATCATGATCTTGTCCTTGGCGTCCTCGAATTCGGCCATGGTGACGACACGCTTCGAGCGCCGGGCGGCGAGCAAGGCCGCCTCGTTGACGAGATTCATCAGGTCGGCGCCCGAGAAGCCCGGGGTGCCGCGCGCAACGGTCTTCAAATCCACATCCGGCGCCAGCGGCACCTTGCGGGCGTGAACGCGCAGGATCTTCTCGCGGCCGGTCACGTCCGGATTCGAGACCACGATCTGACGGTCGAATCGGCCGGGCCGCAGCAGCGCGGGGTCGAGCACGTCGGGACGGTTGGTCGCGGCGATGATGATGATGCCTTCGTTGGTTTCGAAACCGTCCATCTCGACGAGCAATTGGTTGAGCGTCTGTTCGCGCTCGTCGTTGCCGCCCCCTAAGCCGGCGCCGCGATGGCGGCCGACCGCGTCGATTTCGTCGATGAAGATGATGCACGGGGCATTCTTCTTGGCCTGGTCGAACATGTCGCGCACGCGGCTGGCGCCGACGCCGACGAACATCTCGACGAAGTCCGAGCCGGAAATCGTGAAGAAGGGCACATTGGCTTCGCCGGCCACCGCGCGGGCGGTCAGGGTCTTACCCGTGCCGGGCGGGCCGACGAGCAGCACGCCGCGCGGAATCCGGCCGCCCAGGCGCTGGAACTTCTGCGGGTCACGCAGGAATTCGACGATTTCCTGCAAATCTTCCTTCGCCTCGTCGATACCGGCAACATCCTCGAAGGTCACGCGGCCATGCGCCTCGGTGAGCAATTTGGCCTTGGATTTGCCAAAACCCATGGCCTTGCCGCCGGCGCCCTGCATCTGGCGCGACAGGAAGATCCACATGGCGACGAGCGCGATCAGCGGCAGGCCGTTCACCAGGACGGCGGCGATCCACGAGCTGCTCTCGGACGGTTCCTTCACCGTGACCGAAACGCCCTTGTCCACTCCGTTCAGCTTGTCGGCAAAATCGAAATTGGAATTGCTCGGGGCCGTGGTGTTGAACGCCTGGCTGTCCTTGAAGTGGCCCGTCACATCTTGACCGGTGATCGTGATGTCCTTCACGTCGCCGGCCTTCGCCCGGGTGATCAGTTCGCTATAGTTGATTTCCTTCGACTGGGAGTGACCGTCGGTTCCTCGAAACAGCGCCACCAGCGCGACCAGCAGAACAACGATGACAACCCAGAGGGCGAAATTCCGGAAGTTCGGATTCATTACTAAAAACACCCATACTCGGGGTTGAACGATGGCGCACCGCGTCAAGCGCAGTCATTTGCCTCAAAAGCTAATTTAGGCTCTCGCTATCCCTTTGCCAAGGGAAGCGGACCTGTTGCTTGCACGTGAAACCGTCGAGATCAAGCTTTATCGGCCGTGCCCGTTCTGAATTTGTACGCCCCTGATCGCGTGGACGGCTGTGGTTTTCGGAAAATTCCCTAGTTTTTACAAGGCGAAAGGCCTCGTCAAAGCGGGCGCCTCGTGCCGTCGGACGTGTGCTGCGCGCATAAGAGATTTTGCAGCGATTCGGCGGCGACCGATGATTTATCCCGGCATCCCACGCCGGCGCGGCCCTTCGCGGACCATCGTCAATCGCCCGTCTTGCGTCAATGTGAAAAGCGCGCCGCCCAAGGTGCGGCGGAACGGCTCTTGCCCGTCGAAGGCGCTGCTCAATTGCGCGGCGAAATCCTCGATGCGCTCCAGGCGCGGCGCGCGCCATTCCGGATCGTCGCCGAAGAATTCCCGTAAGGCGAAAGTGACGAGACGGGTCAGCACTTCGAAGGGTTGGCGCGCGAGTTCCGCTGCATCGTAAACGCGGCGCTCCGTGAGCACTTCGATGACGGCCGCCGCGTGCGCGTGGCGGGCGAGGGCGGCGAGGGTTTCGTCCCAGCGCGCGAGCCTTTGGCTCAATGTCGCGAGCCGAGCGGCGGTAAGTCCTTCCGCCGCCAGTTGCGGCATCAGAGTGCGCCAGCGGCTGCGGGCAAACCGTGGGTCCGCATTGGAGGGATCCTGCACATAGGTCCAGCCGCTGGCCGCGCAGGTGGCGACGAGCCGGGCTTTGGCGATGGCGAGGAACGGCCGCACGTGGGTGAGCGACCGGCGCTGCGTCGTCGCCTGCATGCCGATGAGACCGGCCGGGCCTGACCCACGCGCCATGCGCATCAGGATCGTTTCGGCCTGGTCGTCCAGCGTGTGCGCGGTGACGAGATGGGTCGCATCCTGCCGCAGCGCGAACCGGTCAAGCAAATCGTAGCGCGCCGCCCGCGCCGCATCCTGCAGGCCGGTCGTGGGCTTTTCGCCTTCCCAGGTGAGAATTGTATGCGGCAGGCCGAGCTGCGCGGCGGCATGGCCGACCTCTTCGGCCTCGGCCCGCGCCTCGGGCCGCAACGCGTGGTCGACGGTCGCGACGATGAGCGGCGGCACGGCTTGCTGCGCCTGCCACAGCGCAGCCAGATGCATCAAGGCAATGGAATCCGGACCGCCCGATACGGCGAGAACGATTTTCTTGGCCTCCACCAGCGGTGCGAACAAGTCGGCGCATTCCGCGAGGCCGAGCGGGGCCTCGGATTCAGGCTTTAGCACCCGACGCGCTTATATTCGCGGTCGGCGCCGGACCGGATCGATGGCGCCGCGTTCGGATAGCGGCGGCCTACTTCCTGGAAGGTCGCGCAGGCCTGTTCCTTCGCGCCGAGCGCATCGAGCGACGTGCCCAGATGCAAGAGGCTTTCCGGCGCCCGCGGCGCATTGGGATAGTCGGTCGTGAATTTCAAAAATTGTTCCGCCGCCTCGCGATGCCGTCCCTCACGGAAATAGGCTTGCGCCAGATAATACGTGGCGTCCGGTACCATCCGGTCCTTCGGATTCTTGGCGATGAAATCCTTGAAGGCGTTTTCCGCTTCGGCGAGCTGGCCGAGCTTGTATTGGCTGACGGCCATATCATAGTCGCTGCGGCCGCCTCCGGGAGAGATGGGTTGCCCGACCGTGCCGGAGGCCGGTTGCACGCCGGGCGCCGACAGGTCCATCGGACCGCTTGCGACCACCGGTCCGCCCGGCGTGTTGCTGCGCAGCGGAGCGGAGGGCTGGGTGGTGCCAAGCTGCCGGGGCGCGCCCGGGGCGTTGGGCAGCGCATTCGGATCGAAGGCGTCGCCGCGATGCACGCCGGTGACGACGCCGGGCTGCGGCTGCGGATTGTCGTCGGCGACGACGGGTCCCTGACCCTGCGGCGGCGTCACCGCGCCGGTCTGCACGCCGGGCTCCGGATCTGACAATTCGGTTCTTTTGCCCGGTACGCGGGCCGCACCGCTGCCTTTGCCGTTTTGCAGATCCTGGAAGCGGAAATCGATGTCCTGCTGCATCTTGCGCATCTGGTCGTCGAGCCGGCGCTGCTGGAATTGCAATTGCTCGATCTGCCCGGTCAGATCGCGCATTTCGTTTTCGAGATGGCCGAGGCGCACGGTCATGTTGCTGCCGTCGTCATCCTGGGTCTGCTGATATTGGTCGCCGCCGCCCGGCACGTCGGCCGGCGGCCGGCCGAACAATTGCGCCATCTGCACGCGCGCCTGGCCCATCTGCGTTTCGAGCGCGTTCATCCGGGCATTGGCGTCCTGCGCCAGGGCGGCGCCGGGCAGGGCGAGCAGCAGCGCGGCGAAAGCAGGAGCCGAAATCCGGCGCATAGTCCGATGAAATCTCAACATTGTGTCGTCAGTCCCAGAAGGAAATATTGGCGTGCTTATCATAAAGTCGGCAGTTCGGCCAAAATTTGGTTCCGGTATGGCTGATTGGCGGCAAGCTGCGGCAGTTCGGTGCAAATCGTCGCAGGCCCTTAGCGGATGGCAGCGATGCGTTGCCTCGGCTGGCGAGCCAGTGCGAACGCGTCCATAAAGCTTCAAACTCCTCCATCTTCAACATTTTAAACGTCCCAACCATGACCGACGCGCCCGCACCAAGCTCATCCCCGGAATCACCCTATTGGGTCCGGAACCTGATCGTGTGCCTCGCCGGATCGTTCACCACGATCGTCGCGATGACCCTGCTGGTGCCGTTTCTGCCGATTTATGTCGAGGATCTCGGGGTGACAGACCACGCCGCCATCGTGCAATGGTCGGGCGTCACCTTCGGCGCGACCTTCCTCACAGCGGCCCTGGTCGCGCCGCTCTGGGGGCGGCTGGCGGATCTTTACGGCCGCAAACTGATGCTGGTGCGCGCCAGCCTCGGCATGACGATCGCCATGTCGCTCACCGGCATGGCGCACAATATCTGGCAATTGCTGATTTTGCGGCTGCTGACCGGGTTGCTCGGCGGCTATGCCTCCGGAGCGAATGTGCTGGTGGCGACGCAGACGCCGAAGGCGCGGTCCGGCTGGGCGCTCGGCATGCTCTCGTCCGGCGTGATGGCCGGCAGCCTGCTCGGACCGCTCATCGGCGGCGCCTTGCCCAATCTGATCGGCATCCGGCAGACCTTCTGGCTGGCTGGGGCGGTGATCTTTATCGCTTTCCTCGCCACCTGCTTCCTGATCAAGGAAGAGCGCCGGATGGGCTCGCGCGCGGCAATCAAGCAGAAGGTGCGGTGGTCGGCGATTCCGGACAAACGGCCGATTGTCGCCATGTTGCTCACCGGCTTCATGTTCACCCTCGCCACTATGTCGATCGAGCCGATCATCACGGTCTACGTGTCGCAACTCGTCAACGACCAGACGCAGGTGAGCCTGATGTCGGGCGTCGTCATGTCGGCGGCCGCTTTTGGGGCCATTCTGTCGGCTTCCCCCATCGGCAAATGGGCCGACCGTTTCGGCCATTGGAATGTCGTGGTCCTGAGCCTGCTCGCGGCGGTCGTGCTGCTGATTCCGCAAGCCTTTGTCACCGAGGCTTGGCAATTGGTGCTGCTGCGCTTCTTGATGGGCATGGCGCTCGGCGGCCTGATGCCGTGCATCACCGCCGTCATCCGCCACCGCGCGCCCGAGCAGATGGCCGGCACCTTGCTCGGCTATTCGATTTCCATCCAGTACGCGGGCCAGGTGATCGGGCCGCTGCTCGGTGGGTTCGTCGGCGGCCATCTGGGGATGCGCGCAGTCTTCCTCGCCACCTCGCTGCTGCTCGCTCTGGCGGCGCTCTATGCTTGGCGGACGAAAAACGCGGATTAATCCCCGCGACGTTCAATTTGGCAGGCTTGCCTTTGCGTCTTTCAGCCCGACGCCGCTGATGCCCGTGCGCAGCATGTCCGTCACCAATGCGGCGATGGCATCCGCCGCGACTGCGATCGGCATGCCGCCTTCGCGAATGTTGGAAATGCAGTTGCGCCGCGAATCCGGCGTGCCGGTCTGCGGCCCGTAGGTCACGTAGCCGCCGAGGCTGTCGGCGGCGGAAAGGCCGGGCCGCTCGCCGATCAGGATGATCGAAACTTTCGCGCCGAGCCCCTCGCCGACCGGATCGCCGAGCGCCACCCGCGCCTGCCGGGCGACGACGATGGGCGCCAGCGTCAGCCCCCTTTCCGCAAGGCGGGCCGAGAGGGCCGCCACCAGCGGCACGGCGTTGATCTCGACGGCGCTGGAGGAAAGGCCATCTGCGACGATGATCACCACCTCGCAGGTCCCACGCGCCTCCCGGAGAGCGGCGAGCATCTGCCGTGACGGATCCGCCAGCCGCCGGCCGAGATCCGGCCGGCGCACATAGACGCTGCGCTCCGACGCGAGGCTCTCGACTTCCACGACGTCGAGACCGAGCGCGCGGATTTTGGACTCGATCCCGTTTGGATCGATGGCGCTCCACACCGCCTCGCGCGCCTTGGCGTGGTCGAGCAGAAAGGCGAGCTGCGCCTGCGTCGGCAGGCCGGAGCCGAAACGCCCCAGCGCGACGCGCGCATCGGTCATGGCCTTCAGGTCGAGGTGGCGCTCGCCGGCGGGCTTGGCGACGGAGGCCGATGCGGTAATGTCCGGCTTCGTCATCTCATGCTCCGAGCAGGCTGAGCGAGGAGAGTTCGTTCTGAAGGCGCGCCGATCCGTCCACCAGCATCCCGCGGGCATCGGTCAGCCCGACGTCGCGCAGCCAGGCCTCGAATTCGGGCGCCGGCGGCCGGTTGAGCGTCTCGCGGCAATAGACGGCATCGTGATGCGACAGCGACTGGTAGTTCAGCATGATGTCGTCGGCACCGGGCACGGTAATAACGAAATTGACGTTGGCGGCACAGAGCAGTGTGAGCAGCGTGTCCATGTCCTCCTGGTCGGCATCGGCGTGATTGGTGTAGCAGACGTCGACGCCCATCGGCAGGCCAAGCAGTTTGCCGCAGAAATGATCCTCCAGCCCCGCCCGGATGATCTGCTTGCCGTTAAACAGATATTCCGGCCCGATGAAGCCGACGACCGTGTTGACGAGGAGCGGCGAGAACTGCCGCGCCACCGCGTAGGCGCGGGCTTCCATCGTCTGCTGGTCGACGCCGAAATGCGCATCCGCCGAAAGCGCCGCACCCTGTCCCGTCTCGAAATACATGAGATTGGCGTCGCGCGCGGCTCGCTTCAGTCCGCGCACCGCCTCATGCGCCTCCGACAGCAGCGCGAGGTTGACGCCGAAACCGTCATTGGCCTTCTGCGAGCCGGCGACCGACTGGAAGACGAGATCGACGGGCGCGCGTTTCTCGATGGCGCGGATCGCCGTCGTCACATGGCCGAGGCAGCAGGTCTGGGTCGGGATCGCGAGCCGCGTGCGCAATTCGTCGAGCAGCGCGACGATGCGGACATAATCTTCCGTGCTGTCGGTCGCCGGATTGACGCCGATAACCGCATCGCCCGATCCCATCAACAGACCGTCGATCGCCGACGCGGCGATGCCGTAGCTGTCGTCGGTCGGGTGGTTCGGCTGGTTGCGGGTCGAGAGCCGGCCCTTGAGTCCGATGGTCGAGCGGAAGTGGGTGACGACCTCGCGCTTGGCGGCGACGGCGATCAGGTCCTGCACTCGCATGATCTTCGAGACGGCAGCAACCATTTCCGGCGTCAGCCCGAAGGTGACGGCTTCCAATTGCCGCTGGCCGGTCTCAGGCTGCAGCAGCCATTCGCGAAACGCCCCGACCGTGAGCGAGGAGATCGGCGAAAAGGCCTTTTGATCGTGCTGCTCGGCGATCAGCCGAGACACCTCGTCCTCTTCGGACGGAATGAGTTCTTCGGAAAGAAATGTCTTCAGCGGGACATCCGCCAGCGCCATTTGCGCCGCTAGCCGTTCAACCGGCCCTTCGGCCGCAATGCCGGCCAATTGGTCGCCGGACCGCTCCGGCGTCGCCTTCGCCATCAACTGCTTGAGGTCGTCGAAGCGGAAGACTGTCTGCTCGATCGTCGTTTGATAGGTCATAGAACTTCTGCCGATTGAGACGTGCCAAGGTTTCTTGATGAAGCCCGCGTGTGTACGACCTGCCGCACGGTGTACGACAAGAGCCAATGCCATCTAAGCATAGAGCTTTGGGATCGAACACCTAATCTTTTTGCAACGGCGGCGGCGTCGAGCCGCGCACCACGAGTTCCGGCGTCCAGATCTCCTGCAGATCCTCGATCGCCGCGCCGCCGATCCGCGCGATCAGCATCTCCGCGACGCGCCGGCCCGCATCGCGGATCGAGGATTGGGTGGTCGAGAGTGGCGGATCGAAATAGTCCGGTCGCAATTGCGAGATGCGGTCGTCGTGGGCGATGAGGGCGAGATCGCGCCCGATTTGCAGGCCGAATTCGCGCGCGGCGCGCATCACGCCCGGCACCATCAGCGTGCTGGCGCAGACGAAGGCGGTCGGTCGGCGCGGTGCTTGGAGACAGGCGAGGGCGTTGCGGTAGCCATATTCGTCGGTCATCTGTCCTTCGAGCGACCAGGCCTTCATGGTCGGATCGCTCACGCCGCCGACTGCGCGCCGGAACCCGGCCTCGCGATGGCAGGCGAACGTATAGTCGATTTCGGCGTTCAAAAGCGCGATGCGGCGATGGCCAAGATCGATCAGCAGTTTGGTCGCGGCGAAAAACGCGCCTTCATTGTCGATGTCGAGGAAGGCATAGGGAGCGCTCGCCACCGTGCGGCCATGCAGGATGAAGGGTATGTTGGTCTCGGCCAGAATCCGCAGCCGCTTGTCCTCGACTTTCGGCGAACTCAGCAGCAGCCCGTCGACCTGCAGCGCCGCGGCGGCGCGCCGGTAGGCCTCTTCCTCGCGGTCGCTGCTCGGGGTGGAGAGCGTGATGGCGAGGTCGTGCAGGGCGGTGGTCTCCGCAACGCCGGCGAGATAATCGGCGAACAGCGGCTCCAGCAGCATCTTGCGTTCGGGCTGGAAGACGATGCCGATCGAGCCCGATCGCCCCTTGGCGAGGTTCTGGGCATTGGAATTGGGGTGGTAATCGTAATGCGCCGCGGCTTCCGCTACCCGGCTGCGGGTGCGCATGCTGACCTCCGGATAGCCGTTGAGCGCGCGGCTGACGGTGGTTTGCGACAGACCCAAATGCTGCGCCAGTTCCTTCAATCTTATGGCCATCGGACTACCAGTGAAAAGCGCTTCGGGAGCAGTCTATGCGAATGGGCTCGGCGTTGCATTCGTGTTGAAATGAGCGTTGCTTCCCATCATGCGCATCGCCCCCGATTAATCAAGCGCGATGCGCGCACTGATGCATTAGCCGAAAGGGGCAAAAGACCTGAGCTATAGGGCAAACTTGCACCTGCGTGGCCCGCATCGTGCTCCTAATCGTGTCTTTTCCGGGTGCTGCGATTGACACCTCGTGCGGATTGGACCAAGAATATTCCAAAGCGCTTTGAAAAATTACAAATCATTGTGCTCACGGTCAGGGCACAAGGGAGGGCTGAAGTCCCTCGCAACGACCGGGGAAACGACTGGGAGGTGTCATGAGATTGCGCCCGCTGTGCATCGCCGCTGGCCTCGCCATCGGCTTGTTCGCATCCGTTTCGGCCAAGGCCGTGACGATTTCCATTTCCTGCGGCGCGGTCGGCGCGGAATTCGCGCTCTGCAAGGAGGGCGCGGAGGCCTGGGCCAAGAAAACCGGCAATGAGGTGAAGCTGGTTTCGACTCCCGATTCCGTCGGCGACCGTCTGGCGCTCTATCAGCAATGGCTCGGCGCCGGCAGCACCGATATCGACGTGCTGCAGATCGACGTGATCTGGCCCGGCATTCTCGGCTCGCAATTCCTCGACCTCAAGCCCTATTCCAAAGGCGTGGAAGACGAACATTTCAAGGCGATCATCGACAACAATACGGTGAAGGGCAAACTCGTCGCCATGCCGTGGTTCACGGACGTGGGCGTCTTGTTCTACCGCAAGGATTTGCTGGACAAATACGGCGAGAAACCGCCGACCACCTGGGAAGAGCTCGCCGCGACGGCGCAGAAGATCGAGGACGGCGAGCGCAAGGCCGGCAACGACAAGATGTGGGGTTTCGTCTTCCAGGGCAAATCCAACGAGAGCCTGACCTGCAACGCCCTCGAATGGATCGATTCCTATGGCGGCGGCACGTTCGTGGACGCTGACGGCAAGATCACCGTCAACAATCCGAAGGCCGTCGCGGCGCTGACCGAGGCGAGCAGTTTTGTCGGCAAGATCAGCCCCGAGGGCGTGACCGCCTATGGCGAGGAAGACGCGCGCGGCGTCTTCCAATCGGGCAATGCGGTCTTCATGCGCAATTGGCCCTATGCCTACGCGCTCGGCAATTCCGCCGACAGTCCGATCAAGGGCAAATTCAGTGTCATGGCCCTGCCGAAAGGCGGCGCCGATGGGCATAGCAGCGGCACGCTGGGTGGCTGGCAGCTTGCCGTGTCGAAATATTCGACCCACCCGACCGAAGCCGCCGACCTTGTCATGTATCTGACCAGCAAGGACGAGCAGAAGCGCCGGGCGATCGTCGGATCCTACATCCCAACCATCCCCGATCTTTACAAGGACAAGGACGTGCTCGCCGCGCAACCAGTGTTCGGCGATTTCTACGACGCCTTCGTCCATGCGGTCGCGCGGCCCTCGCGGGTGACGGGCACGAATTACAACAAAGTGTCGACCGCCGTGTGGAACAGCGCAGGCTCGGTACTGTCGGGAAGCGCAAAGGCCGACGCGGCGCTCCCGTCGCTGGAGAAGGACCTGACGAAGATCAAACGCAGCGGCTGGTGATCTGCCGGCCAGCATCGGCTCGGCACTGGTTGGGTGACGTTTTTTTAAATGTTTTCCCGTCAGAAGCCGAGTCATCGTCGTTCAAAACGCCTTGCGGTGTTTTTCAGTTTTCTCCAGCCCGACGGCAGATGACATGGCGACTACCAATCTCAGCCGCACGAAAGTTCGCTCCGCCTGGCTCTTTTTGGCGCCGATGCTCATCACGCTTGCGCTGGTCGCCGGCTGGCCGCTGGTGCGGACGATCTGGTTTTCGTTCACAGATGCCAAGCTGGACAATCTCGACGACATCAAGTTCATCGGCTTCGACAATTTCTTTTCCGAATATGGCGTGATGGCCGATGACCGGTGGTGGATCTCGGTCAAGAACACGCTGGAATTTTCCGTGATCTCGGTCGCGCTTGAAACGGTCCTCGGGCTGATCGTCGCGCTGGTGCTCAACGCGAATTTCCCCGGCCGCGGCATCGTGCGCGCCGCGATCCTCGTGCCGTGGGCGATCCCCACCATCGTCTCGGCAAAAATGTGGGCCTGGATGCTGAACGACCAGAACGGCATCGTGAACGGGATTCTGCAGAGCCTGCACATCGTCCATGATCCGATCGCCTGGATCGCCAATCCGCATCTGTCGTTCTGGACCGTCGTGCTCGTCGACGTGTGGAAGACGACGCCGTTCATGGCGCTGCTCTCGCTCGCCGCGCTGCAATTGCTTCCCTCCGATTGCTACGAGGCGGCCGAAGTCGATGGGATCAGCCCGGTCAAGGTTTTCTTCCAGGTGACTTTGCCGCTAATCCGACCTGCGCTGATCGTCGCCGTGATCTTCCGCAGCCTCGACGCACTTCGCATCTTCGATCTCATCTATGTGCTCACGCCGGGGTCCGATCAGACCATCACCATGGCGGCCTATGCGCGCGAGCAGCTCTCGGCCAACCAGGATTTCGGCATGGGCTCGGCGGCTTCGACATTGCTGTTCCTGATCATCGGCCTCATCACCATCCTCACGCTGATGGTAGGCCGAGTGAAGCTTGCGGGAGAAACGCGATGAAAGCGCTGCGCCAGATCGGATTTTGGGCGCTTGTCGCGCTCATCGTTCTCTTCTCGCTCTTCCCCTTCTATTACGCGATCATCACGTCGTTCCGCTCGGGCCAGGAATTGTTCAGCCAGAGCGTTCTGCCGAACTCCCTGTCATTGGCGAATTACGCGCTCGTGTTCGAAAACCAGCCCTTCGGTTGGAACCTGTTCAGCTCCGCCGTCGTCGCGACATCGGTGGTGCTCATTTCGCTCTTCCTCGGCGTGACGGCGGCCTATGCGCTGGCGCGGGTCGATTTTCGCGGCCGCGCCACGTTGCTGCTGACCATCGTTTCGGTCTCGATGTTCCCGCAGGTCGCGGTTCTGTCCGGCATGTTCGAACTCGTCAAGCTGCTGCACATCTACGACCGGCTCCCCAGCCTCATCCTGTCCAATCTCATTCTGACCCTACCGTTCACGGTCTGGGTGCTGACGACCTTCATGCGCGACCTGCCGAAGGAATTGGAGGAGGCGGCCTTTGTCGACGGCGCGACGCCGTTCACGGTCATCCGCCGCGTCTTTCTGCCGCTCCTGTGGCCGGCCATGGTGACGACAGGGCTGCTCGCCTTCATCGCCGCCTGGAACGAGTTCCTGTTCGCGCTCACCTTCGTGACGGATGACGACCGCCGCACCGTGCCGGTGGCGATTTCGCTCATCACCGGCGCCGGCCCGCACGAATTGCCCTGGGGCAATATCATGGCCGCCTCCGTCATCGTCACGGTGCCGCTGATCGTGCTGGTGCTGATCTTCCAACGCAAGATCGTCGCCGGCCTCACCGCGGGCGCGGTCAAAGGTTAGTTTTTGGAAAAGTGAGCAATGACGGATTCGATTGACAATGACTGGTGGCGCGGCGCGGTTCTCTATCAGATCTATCCGCGCTCCTATGCCGACGCCAACGGCGATGGGATGGGGGATTTGCGCGGTATTGCCGCGAAGCTCGATCACATCGCAAGCCTCGGCGTCGATGCGATCTGGATTTCGCCGTTCTTCAAATCGCCGATGAAGGATTTCGGCTACGACGTTTCCGATTATTGCGATGTCGACCCGTCCTTTGGGAATTTGCATGATTTCGACGCGCTCATTGTCCGCGCGAAAGAGCTGAAGCTCAAGGTGCTGATCGATCTCGTTCTGTCGCACACCTCCGATCAGCATCCCTGGTTCGCGGAAAGCCGCAAGGACAAAACGAATCCGAAATCTGATTGGTATGTGTGGGCGGACGCGAAACCGGATGGATCGCCTCCCAACAATTGGCTGTCGATTTTCGGCGGCTCCGCCTGGGCCTGGGATACGCGGCGCTGCCAATATTATCTGCATAATTTTCTGGTCGAGCAGCCGGACTTGAACTTTCACAATCCGGCCGTGCGGGATGCGCTTCTCGCCGCGACGAAATTCTGGCTCGACCGCGGCGTCGACGGCTTCCGTCTCGATACGGTGAATTTCTATTTTCATGATCGCCTGCTGCGCGACAATCCGCCGGCCGCGATCCGCGACGTGCCCGATATTCCGGCATCCAATCCCTATTCCTATCAAGATCATCTCTACGACAAGACGCAGCCCGAAAACCTCGGCTTCCTGCGTGATTTTCGCGCGTTGCTCGATCAATATCCGGCGATCACGACGGTGGGCGAAGTCGGCGCCAGCCTGCGCGGACTCGAAGTGATGGGCGAATACACCTCGGGCGGCGACAAATTGCACATGTGCTACGCGTTCGATCTGCTCGGCCTGAAATTCGGCGCGCAGTATGTGCGCGCACGGCTGGAGGCCTACGAGCACGAGGTCACCGAAGGCTGGGGCTGCTGGGCTTTTTCCAACCATGACGTGGTGCGCACGGTGACGCGTTGGGGTTTTGCCGATGAGCGGGAGAAGGCTGCGCCGCTGCTGCTGGCGCTGCTGGTTTCGTTGCGCGGCACGGCCTGCATCTATCAGGGCGAGGAACTCGGCCTCACCGAGGCGCAACTGGCGTTCGAGGATTTGCGCGATCCCTATGGCATCGCTTTCTGGCCGGAAATGCCAAGCCGCGACGGCTGCCGCACGCCGATGCCATGGGAGAACAGCGCCGGCGCCGGCTTCTCGACCGCCAAGCCCTGGCTGCCGATTCCGGATGAACATCGCGCACTGGCCGTCGCCGTGCAGGAAGCGAGCGAGACCTCGGTGCTGCATCGCGCACGTGAGATCCTGCATTGGCGCAAAAGCGTCCCGGCCCTCGCGCGCGGCGGAATCATGTTTCATGACGCGGACGAACCGGTGCTGAGCTTCAGCCGCAGCGCCGACGGCACGACGGTTCTGTGCGTGTTCAACCTGAGCGACACGCCGCAAAGCTTTGATGCGTCTTTGCTCGGGACCATCGCGCCGCTGACCGGGCACGGTTTTGCGTCGACGCTCGAAAACGAAACCGTTCACCTGCCGCCCTTCGCCGCCTTCTACGGCCTCGTGATATAAATCGGGATTGGAGAATCCATGGCTGCCGTCGTCCTCAAAGATATTTGCAAACGGTTTGGCTCGCACCAGACCATTCACAATGTGAATATCGATATCGCCGACAAGGATTTCGTGGTGTTCGTTGGGCCTTCGGGGTGCGGCAAGTCCACGTTGTTGCGGCTGATTGCCGGCCTGGAAGACATTTCAGCCGGCTCGATGACGATCGATGGCGCACCGGTGAACGATCTGCCGCCATCCAAGCGCGGCATCGCGATGGTGTTCCAATCCTATGCGCTCTATCCGCATATGACCGCCTATCAGAACATGGCTTTTGGCCTTGAACTTGCGAAGAGCGATACGCTGACGATCGATAGCAAAGTGCGCGAGGCGGCGCGCATCCTGGCGCTGGAGCCGCTGCTCGACCGTTTGCCGAAGGCGATGTCGGGCGGCCAGCGCCAGCGCGTCGCCATCGGCCGGGCGATCGTGCGCAACCCGAAAGTGTTTTTGTTCGACGAGCCCTTGTCGAATCTGGATGCGGCCTTGCGCGTGCAGATGCGGATCGAGATCGCGCGCCTGCATCGCGAGATGAATGCGACAATGGTATATGTCACGCACGATCAGGTCGAGGCAATGACGCTCGCCACCAAGATCGTCGTGCTGCGCGCGGGCCGCGTCGAGCAGGTCGGCACGCCGCTCGATCTTTACAACAAGCCCGACAATCTTTTCGTGGCCGGTTTCATCGGCTCGCCGCAGATGAATTTCATCAAGGGCCGCATTGCGAGCGCCGATGTCTCGGGCATCAAGGTGACATTGCCGGGCGGCGGGCAGGTCCTGCTGCCGTACCGCAGCGGCAATGTGGGCGACGAGGTGACGGTCGGCATTCGGCCCGAGCATCTGACCGCGACGCAAGCGCCTCATCTGACCCCGGTGTCGGGCACGATCTTCGCGGTGGAGCAATTGGGCGAATCGCACCTGCTCTATGTGAAGCTCGCCGACGATTCGCTTCTCACCTATCGCGGCGCATTCGAAACCGGCGCGTCAGTGGGCGGTGCATTGACCGTGTATGTCGATCCCGAACGCTGCCACGTGTTTGCGAATGATGGGCAGGCGTTGAAGCGGTAGGTATCTCCTCGCGCGTCATTGCGAGGAGCGTAAGCGACGAAGCAATCCTGTATGTTTGTAGAGCGTCACGCGTTGGTGTGACGTGAGGCGGGTGTGGCGCGGAAGCAATCCAGGCAACACCGTGATGATGGCGAGCGCATGCCCGCCTCCTGTTGTGACCGAACAGTCGATTGGGCGGCGTGTTTGACCGCGCTGGTCCGGATACAGGAGAGGCTTCATGATCGTCTTGTCGAACGCCGCCGGGATTGATGCCGGGCGGGATTTTCTGGATGTTGCGGTTGAACCGTGCGGCCATGTTCGCCGGGTCGCCAACGCACCTGCCGGCATCAAGGCCTTGCTGGCCTGGCTGACGCGCCGACAGGTGCGGCGCGTCGTGCTGGAGGCGATCGGCCCCTATGCGGCGCGCCTCGTGCGGGCCCTTGCCGATACCGGTTTCGAGGTCGGCCTCGTGGATCCGCGCCGCATCCGGGCCTGGCGGACCGCCGAAGGACGTCGGGCCAAAACGGATCGGCTGGACGCCAAGCTCATTGCGCGCTTTGCTCTGCGCATGGAAAATATCATCCGCCCCGTGCCCACGCCCCAGGCCCAGCGCATCAAGGCGCTGTCGACACGCCGTCGGCAGATCGTCGAGATGATTGCGATGGAAAAGACCCGTCTGAAGCAGGCTTTTGACGCGGACATCGCCCAGAACCATCGAGAGACGATCGCTTTCCTGACGAGCCAGCGCGCGGCGCTCGAGGCGGAGTTGACCGCATGCCTGACGGCCGACGATGGCGGCGCCCGCCTAGCCCTACTGCAGACTGCGCCAGGGGTCGGGCCGGCGGTGGCCATCACGCTCCTGGCGGACCTGCCGGAACTCGGAACGCTGGATCGGCGGGCCGTGGCTAGCCTCGCCGGCCTCGCGCCCCAGATCACCCAGAGCGGTCTCGACAAGGGGCAAGCGCACATTGCGGGCGGACGCCCCTGTCTGCGCAATGCGCTCTATATGGCGGCCCTTGCGGCAACCCGATCCAAATCCGGAATGCGCAGTGAGTATGAAGCCATGCGCAACGCCGGAAAACCACCCAAGGTCGCTCTCATCGCCATCGCACGAAAACTCCTGGTCATCCTCAACCATATGATGCGCGAGCGCCGACCCTGGACACCAAATCCCTCACAAAAAACTTGACGCAAAACACAGTCGCCATCTCCCTCCCAGGAAGGAGCCGCCGCCGTCGGGCCGTTGCGGCGAAAGAAAAACAATTCAGGTTGGGAGATGGATTGCTTCGCTTCGCTCGCAATGACGGCGCGCGCGTAGTGGCAATGGAACGAATATCAAAAGACACTCGCACATTGCAGCGTTTCACACGGAGGACAGATTCACGCGGCCCTTCTGCATCGCCGCAATAATCGCTTTCGCCTCCGTGCCCTCAAACAAATCGTCGACTGTCGCACTCACGCGCCGCCGCCAATTGGGTCGTTCGCGGTCGGTGCCGGGTAGATTGATGCCGTCGGTTTCGCCGGCGAGGTCGTCGGCCTGCGCCAGGACGAGCATGCAGGGCGTTTGCGCAACGGCGGCGTGGACTTGCGTGATCGGTGCGTCGGTGCTCGGCGTGTCGTCTAAGCCGTCTTCGCGCAAGGCCTCTTGCAGAGCCGCTTTTTCCGCTTCGCGCATCGCCATATGCGCGCGCACGCTGTCTTCGCTCAACTTGCCGAGCGTCTCGTTCTCGGCAATATCGACGCCCTGCCACCAACCTTTGAATGTCGGTAGATCATGGGTCGACACGCAGGCGATCGCCTTGTCGGGATAGGCCGCGGGCGGGTTGAACGCGATGCCGTCGCGCTCGAAGAACAGCACTTTGTAGCTCAACATATCGGCGGCGGCGAGGCGCTCACGGAAGCCTTCCGGAACGGTGCCGAGATCTTCGCCGACCACGAGGCAGCGGGCTTTTGCGCTCTCCAGCGCGACCTCGGCCAGCATCTCTTCAAACGGATAGGCGACATAGGCGCCATCCTTGCCTTGCGCCCCGTCCGGCACCTGAAACAGGCGCGTGAGGCCCATGACATGGTCGATACGCAGCGCGCCGGCATGCCGCATATTGGCGGCGATGAGCGCCGCGAACGAGGCAAATCCCTCTTGCGCCATGCGCAGCGGATTGGGCGGCGGCAGGTTCCACACTTGTCCCGAGGCGGAGAACGGATCGGGCGGCGCGCCGATCGACACGCCGCGCATGAAATAGGCGCCGCCGGCCCAGACTTCAGCGCTATCCGGCGCTGCCCCTACGGCAATGTCGCGGTAAAAGCCGAGCGCCAGATCGTTCTGTGCCGCAGCAGCAAACTGCTGTTCGCACAGGAATTGGAGATAGAGCTGAAACCGATAGTCTTGCTCGTTCTGTGCCAAGAAGGATGCGACATCTGCCCCTTGTGGCGCACGCAACGCATCGGGCCATTCCGACCACGCCTCGCCTTGCCGCGTTTCTGCGATCGTGGCAAATCGCGCGAAATTTTCGAGCGCCGGACCGCCTTGACGGACGAATGCGGCGAAGGCTTGCGCGAGATCGGGAGCCGCACCGGCCGAGAATGCGGCAAAACTCGCTTCGAGGATCGCGCGCTTCACGTTCCACACGGCGGGATAATCGATCATGCGGCGCGCTGTGAGCGCCTCGATCGCTCGCGCGTTGCTATCGAGAAGCGCTTTTGCGGCGGGGGCATGTCCGATGACGGAACCGGCTGTGACATCGATATAAATCGGATCGAGGAATCGCCGGTCCGAGGGATGGTAGGGGCTCGCCCGCTCGCGGTCCGTTTCGAACAAGGCGTGCATGGGGTTCAGGCCCACCAGCGCCGCGCCCTGCGCCGCCGAGGCATGGGCAAAATCGCGCAACGTCGAGAAATCGCCGATGCCCTGGTCGCTGCGGCCACGCAAGGCGTAAAGATGGGCCGCGACGCCGAAGCGCTTGGCGCCTTGCCGCAACTCATCGGGCAGATAGCAGCCACGCGGCGCCACGGTGAGACGACAGATGTCATTCGGCTGGCTCTCCAGCCAGACACGCGCGCGCCCTTGCGGCAGAGGCGGAAGCGTCAAGAGATAGGCGGTGCTGATGCGGTCGTCGGCGGCGCGCCAGTCGCGTAAAGTCGGCCGCGTCGCGGCGAGCGGCACGACGATCTCTTCGCTGCTCTCGCTCTGCACGATCAGATTGCCGTTCGGCAGCGGCACGTTGCGCGGCAGCGTTAGGCGGATGGTGACGGGCGTGTCCGCCTGGCCGACCGCAGCCTCCGGCAAGATGCGTCGGTCGCGCCTTTCGCTCAAATAAGCGAGGCTTTCGCGGGCCTGCGTATTGGTTGCGGCGTCAAGCCCCATCCCCGCGAGCAGAGCCTGCTTTGTCGCGTCCGGCACCCGGTGATTGGTACCGCCGACATCCCACCAATCCGATGCGATGCCAGCGCCGCGCGCGAGTGTGTCGAGCAGATCGGAGGCAACGCCTTGCGGCCGCGCGAGCTGTGTCGCACCGATCTCCTCGACGAAGAGGACGACACTGCGCGGCGCGACAGTCGTTTGCGCTGTGGCCGCAATCCAGGGCATCTCGCTTGCATCGGGCGCGGCCGTGTCGACAGCTCTGCGCCAGGCATAATGCGCCCGCGTCTCCGGCAAGGTGATATCGATGCTTTGCGCCCCTGCGTGGAGTACCACGACGACGCGATCGAGCGATTGGGGCGCCTGATCCGGCGCGGCGAGGCTGGCGATCAGCGTGTTCAGATTGGGATCGTGCCAGGCGGCATCGCGCAGCGCCTGGCCGTCGGGCGCATACCAGGCCACGTCGGGAAGCCAGGACTCTTCCCCCGGAGCGCCGGTGAGGAAATGGTCGCTGCATAGGGCGGCGTGGCTCTGCCGCAGCGCGATGAGCTTGGCGCAAAACGCCGCCAGTCCGGCGTCCGCTTTGTCCCAGTCGAGCCACGATATCTCGTTGTCCTGCGCATAGGCATTGTTGTTGCCGTTCTGCGACTGCCCGCATTCGCTGCCCATCGACAGCATCGGCGTGCCGCGCGAGAAGAGGAGCGTCGCGAGCAGGTTGCGCTGATCCTGCAGCCGCGCCGCCCGGATCGCCGTCTCCTCGCTCGGCCCTTCAATGCCATGGTTCCAGGAATTGTTGGCATCCGTGCCGTCGCGATTGTTCTCGCCATTGGCGAGATTGTGCTTGCCCGCGTAGCTCGTGAGATCGGCCAGGGTGAGGCCATCGTGGGCGGTGATGAAATTGACGCTGCGCGACGGCCGGCGTTTCCGCCCAAAAAGATCCTCCGAGCCGGCGACGCGCGTCGCGAGATCGCCGAGCAGGTAGGGATCGCCGCGCCAGAAGCGGCGGATACAATCGCGGTACTTGTCGTTCCACTCGCCCCAATTGGCGTTGAAATATCCGGTTTGATACCCGCCTGGGCCGATGTCCCAAGGCTCGGCGATGATTTTCAAGTCGCGTAAAATTGGGTCTTGCGCGATGGCCGTCAATAAGGGCGCGGCAGAGTCGAAACCGTTGTCGCCGCGCCCGAGCGTCGTCATCAGATCGAAGCGGAACCCGTCGAGGCCGGCGTTCTGCGCCCAGGTCCGCAGGGCGTCCATGGCGAGGCGCACGACCTGCGGCCGGTCGCAGGCAAGAATATTGCCGCAGCCGGCATCGTCGATGTAATGGCGCGGGTCGTCGGGCCGCAGGCGGTAATAGCTCGCATTGTCGAGCCCGCGCAGCGAGACGGTCGGGCCGAGCGCGTCCCCTTCGGCGCTGTGGTTCAGCACCACGTCGAGCAGCACTTCGATTCCGGCCGCCTGCAGCGCCGCGACCGTGCTGCGGATTTCCGCCCATCCGCCCGGCGCCAATTTCGGCTCGAAAGCGCACCAGCCGATGGGGTTGTAGTTCCAGTAATTGACCAGGCCGAGTGGGGCGAGATGCCGCTCATCAAGCCCGGCCATCGCCGGCATCAGTTCGACCGAGGTGATGCCGAGGCGCACGAGATGGTCGATCGCCGCTGGATGGGCGAGGCCGGCGAATGTGCCGTGGAGTTTTTCGGGGACCTGCGGATGGCGCTTGGTGAAACCGCGCACATGCAATTCATAGAGGACCGTTTTGCCCCAGGGGACGCGAGATCCGGCACGCGGGTCAGAGGATCTCGCGGCCTGCGACGCCTCGCCCACCACCGCCTTCGGCATGAACGGCGCGCTGTCGGTCGCGTCGAAGGACAGATCGAGTGCGGGGTCGTTGCGGCGATAGCCGAACATACTGTCATGCAGCTTGAACGGCCGGTCGATCTGCCGCGCGTAAGGATCGAGCAGCAGCTTGTTCGGGTTGAAGCGATGGCCTTGCTGCGGCGCATAAGGGCCATAGGCGCGTAGTCCATAACGCTGGCCGACTTCAATGGCGGCGATATGCGCATGAAAGACGTCGCCAGTGCGCTCGGTGAGGCGGATGCGCTGCACCTCGCGATCGGCTTCGTCGAACAGGCAAAACTCGATGGCTTCGGCATGGGCGGAGAAGACGGCGATATTGGCGCCGTCGTCATTCAGCGTCACGCCGAGGGGTTCTGGAAATCCGGCGGTCAATTTGAGCATCATCTCGTTGAAGTAGTAGATTTCCGACGACGCTCAAATCGCGATTTTCCGCCGTGGCCACTTGAAAAGTAGACGATCTGACGCTCGACGCAATATCTCATGCGCCAATTTTGATCAGCGCAATATCCTTTTTAAATCCTTTTTAAAGAGCCGATTGACCGGGGTGCTTAGAGAAGTTCCTTTTGCCTCTGCGCGCGCATGTAGAAATATGCGCGCCGCGTCGCTCTTAGCCTTGCGCACCTATCAGATCCCGATAGAGCTTCGCATATTGGCGCGCCGGATTGGTCCAGGACACGTCCGTTTTCATCGCGCGCCTCTGCATGCCTTTCCACACCGTTTGATCGCGCCACAGCGCGGCGGTCCGGCGGATCGCGGCGTCCAGCATCTCGACCGTCGGCGGCGCGAATTGCACTCCGGTGCCGACCCCCGAGCTAAAGGCCATTTCGTTCATGTCGATCACCGTATCGGCGAGGCCGCCAACGCGCGCGACGACGGGGATCGCGCCGTAGCGCAAGGCGCAAAGCTGGGTCAGGCCGCACGGTTCGAAGCGCGAGGGCACGAGGATCGCGTCGGAGCCAGCCTGGATGAGATGGGCCACCGTCTCGTCATAGCCGAAATAGGTGCCGATGCGGCCGGGATTGGTCGCGGTGGCGTGGTGGAAGCCGTATTCGAGCCCCTTGTCGCCCGCGCCCAGCAGGGCGAGCTGGCAGCCTTCGCCGAGCAGGGTCGGCAAGGTCGCGAGCAGCAGGTCGAGCCCCTTCTGTTGCGACAGACGGCTGACGACGCCGAAAACCAGCGCGTTGGGGTTGACCTCCAGGCCGAAGCGTTCCTGCAGCAGCGCCTTGCTCTTGGCGCGGCCGGAAATTTTGGCGACATCGAAAGACGCCGGCAGCGCGGCGTCGGTCGCGGGATTCCACACATCCGTGTCGATGCCGTTCAAAATGCCCGACAGGACGCCGGCGCGCTGGCGCAGCAAGCCGTCGAGTCCCATGCCGGCATCGGCGCCGCGAATTTCGACCGCATAGGTCGGGGAGACGGTGGTGACGCGGTCGGCAAGCTGCAGGCCCGCCTTTAAATAGCCGATCGTATTGTAATATTCGACGCCGTCCACGGCGTAAGCCCGGGCCGGCAGGCCGATCTGCCCCAACAGGTGCGGCGGAAATTGGCCCTGGAACGCGAGATTGTGCACCGTGATTACGGTGCCGGGCCGCGGCCCATCCGCATAATGCAGATAGGCGGGCGCGAGGCCCGCCTGCCAATCATGCGCATGCACCACGTCGGGCACAAATGCCGCCACCGCGCCGAGGCCGATATCGGCTGCCGCCCGCGCGAGCGCCGCGAAGCGAAACGCATTGTCCTGCCAATCGCGCCCGTCGGGCCCGGAATAGGGATTGCCGGCCCGATCGAACAGGTGTGGCGCGTCGAGCACGAACAGCTCGAGCCCCGCGGCGGTGCCGGCGAGAACTTTCGCCGCACCGCCGAAGATATGCCCATAAGTATGCACGACGCTCGGTTTTTGCAGCGCCTTGATCACCGCCGGATATCCGGGCACCAGCGACCGCATCTCGACGCCTTCCTTGGCGAGCGCCAAGGGCAGAGCGCCGGCGACATCGGCCAGGCCGCCGGTCTTGATCAGCGGATAGATTTCGGAGGCGACCGAAAGGACGCGCAAATCGCTCATGCCTGCAGCCTGTCGATCATGGCCTGCGTGATCAGGCAGATGCCTTTCTCGGTGCGGCGGAAGCGCTTGGCGTCGAGTTCCGGATCTTCGCCCACGACGAGCCCCTCCGGAATTTTCACGCCGCGGTCGATCACCGCATTTTTGAGCTGCACATTCCTGCCGACTTCGACATAGGGCAGGACCACGGCGTTCTCGACATGCGAGAAGGAATTGACGCGCACGCCGGTAAACATCAAGGAGCGCTTCAGGCTCGCGCCCGATATGATGCAGCCACCCGATATGAGCGAGGTGACGGCGCTACCGCGCCGGCCTTCGACGTCATGCACGAATTTGGCGGGCGGCGTAATTTCGCCGTAGGTCCAGATCGGCCAGCTCTCGTCATAAAGGTTGAGATCCGGAATGACTTCCGTGAGATCGATATTGGCTTCCCAATAGGCATCCACCGTCCCGACGTCGCGCCAATAGGGTGCCGCTTCGATGGAGGAGCGCACGCAGGATTTCGCGAAATGATGCGCGACCGCTTTGCCGTGTTTCACGATATAAGGAATGATGTCCTTGCCGAAGTCGCGGCTCGAGCCGGGCTCGGCGGCGTCGCGCTTCAATTGCTCGAACAGGAAATTCGTCTCGAAGACATAAATACCCATCGAGGCGAGGGAGACGTCGGTGCGTCCGGGCATCGGCGGCGGGTTGGCAGGCTTTTCGAGGAACGAAAGGATGCGGTCGTTCTCATCGACATGCATGACGCCAAAGCCCTTGGCGTCTTCAATCGGCACTTCGAGGCAGCCGATGGTGACGTCGGCGCCCGAATTGACGTGCTGCTGCAGCATCGCCTCGTAATCCATCTTGTAGATGTGATCGCCGGCGAGGAGCACGATATGGGTGGGTGCGTAGGATTCGATGATGTCGATATTCTGATAGACCGCGTCCGCCGTGCCTTCATACCAAGCGGTTTCGGACACGCGCTGGCTCGCCGGGAGAACATCGAAGCTCTCGTTGCGCTCGATGCGGAAGAAGTTCCAGCCGCGCTGCAAATGCCGGATCAGGCTGTGCGCCTTATATTGCGTCGCGATGCCGATCCGGCGGATGCCGGAGTTGAGGGCATTCGACAATGCAAAATCGATGATGCGCGATTTGCCGCCGAAAAACACCGCAGGTTTCGCCCGCCTGTCGGTGAGTTCGAGCAACCGGCTGCCACGCCCGCCGGCAAGCACATAAGCCATCGCATGACGGGACAGCGGTCCGGACGAAGTGGGTTTGGGGGAATCTTTCGGTGGCATGGGCATAAAGGTCTCCCAGATTTTGTTATCGTTGATGAAATTGAATGATTTTGCAATCAGGTCTCAGGATCAAATGCCAGAAAGACGATTGCAAGAGGGGGAAGGATGATCTCGGCCGAAGCAGGCAGCCCGTGCGACGATATGTCCTGCGCCGTCACCGCGCCGAAATTGCCCATGTTCGAGCCGCCATAGCTTTCGGCGTCCGAATTCAAGATTTCGCGCCAGCGGCCGGAGTTCGGCAGGCCAACGCGGTAATTGGTGCGTGGAACCGGCGTGAAATTCGCGATGACTGCGACGGGGTGGTCTTCTGCGTCACCCAAGCGCAGCCAGGCGAAGACCGATTGATCCGCATCGTCCGCGGTGATCCAGCGGAAGCCTTCGGCTTCGCAATCGCGCGCGTAAAGCGCCGGATAGTCGCGGGTGATCGCGTTGAGATCGCGCACCAGCTTCTGCAGGCCCGCATGCAGCGGATGATCGAGCTGGTGCCATTCCAGGCCGTTGTGAAAATCCCACTCGCGGCCCTGGCCGAATTCCTGTCCCATGAACAGGAGTTTCTTGCCCGGATGGCCCCACATGAAGCCGTAATAGGCGCGGGCATTGGCGAATTTCTGCCAGCCGTCGCCCGGCATCTTGCCGAGAATTGATCCCTTCCCGTGTACGACTTCGTCATGCGACAGCGGCAGGACGAAGTTTTCCGAAAAGGCGTAGAGAAGCCCGAAGGTCATCTTGTTGTGGTGCCAGCGGCGGTAGATCGGATCGAGCGACATATATTCGAGCGTGTCGTGCATCCAGCCCATGTTCCATTTGAAGCCGAAGCCGAGGCCGCCGGCATAGGCGGGCTGCGACACGCCGGGCCAGGCGGTCGATTCTTCGGCAACGGTCACGCCGCCCGGAAATGTCCCGTAGACCAGCGCATTGACATGACGCAGGAAGGCGACCGCTTCCTCGTTCTCGTTGCCGCCCTTGGCATTGGGTAGCCATTCGCCTTCTTTGCGCGAATAATCGAGATAGAGCATCGAGGCGACCGCATCGACGCGCAGGCCGTCGATGTGGAAGCGCTCGAACCAATATAGTGCGTTGGCGGCGAGCACGTTCACCACTTCGCGGCGGCCGAAATCATAGATCGCCGTATTCCAATCGGGATGGAAGCCGCGGCGCGGATCGGCATGTTCATAGAGCGCCGTGCCGTCGAAATGGGCAAGGCCGTGCACGTCAGTCGGGAAATGCGCCGGCACCCAATCGAGAATGACGCTCAGGCCGGCTTGATGGGCCTTATCGACAAAGCGCGCGAACCCCGCAGGGTCGCCGAAGCGGCGCGTCGGCGCGAACAGGCCGATCGGCTGATAGCCCCAGGAATCGTCGAGCGGGTGTTCGTTCACCGGCATCAATTCGAGATGGGTGAAGCCCATGTCCTTGGCATAGGGGACGAGCGTATCGGCGAGCTGATCGTAGGTGAAGAAGCTGCCGTCGGGATTGCGCCGCCAGGAGCCGAGATGCACTTCGTAGGTCGCCATCGGCGCGCGGCGTGCATCGCGCGTCTTGCGCTCCTCGAGAAACTTTTCGTCGTGCCACACGAAATTATCGGTGCGGGCGACGACCGAGGCGGTCGACGGACGGTTCTCGCTGCCAAAGCCGAACGGATCGGCCTTGAGCGGCAGCACGACGTCGTCGGGGCCGACGATCTCGTATTTGTAGATCGCGCCTTCGCCGAGGCCGGGCGCGAAAATTTCCCACAGGCCGGAATCGACGCGCTTGCGCATCTGATGCCGGCGGCCGTCCCAGGCATTGAAATCGCCGACCACCGAAACGCGCTTCGCATGCGGTGCCCAGACGCAGAACAAGACGCCTTCGACACCCTCATGGGTCATTGGATGGGCGCCGAGCCGGTTGAAGAGTTCGTGATGGGTGCCTTCGACGAGGAGATAATCGTCGATCGCGCCGAGCACGCCGACGAAGGCGTAGGGGTCTTGCAACTCCCACGCGCCGCCGACATTGGATGCACGCAAACGATAGGCGAAGCGCTCCGTGGCCTTGGGGATCTTGCCTTCGAAAAATCCGTCCGGGTGGCGTTGGTTCAGCGCGGCGAGCAACGCGCCTTTGGTGTCGAGTACATCGACTTGGGCGGCATGGGGAATGAAGGCGCGCACGACGAATGTGTCGCCATATTGATGCTGCCCAAGTATGGAAAACGGATCATCATGACGGGCGGAGACGATGGCGATGACATCTTCATCCGATGCGGTCCAGCCCGACTGATCCATTTCCTACCCCATTGGTTTCATTGACACCCGCCACAATATTGGTAGCGGCTCAAATGCTGGACCGCAAGCGCCTGCGAAGCAGGGCCTTGCGGCAAGGCCAATCAATTCGGCGGGTTCAAAGCCTTCTTCTCCGCCGCGAGAATCTGATCGACAAGAAAATAGACCGCGATATGCCGTTGATCTCTATCGATCACGTCGAACCGGTCATAGGCGTGGCCGGTGGCGTTGATCAGGCTTTGACTCTGAACCTTGAAGCCCATGAGGCTAAGTGTCACGTACTCCTCATGGACGGTAATCGCATTCCAGGCGGATTGCGGCGATCCTCCCTCGCCATTCTGTATGGACGCCATCAGTCCATCGATCGCCATCTTATCTTGCGCCAGTTCGCTTGTGCGGCCGAGTGCGCGCAGCGCGGCATAGCGCATGATATGAGCTTCGAGATCGACGTAATTCTCCGCTAGGATCGTATCTGCCGCGCGAATGACGCCTTCATAGTCGTTGTTTTGCCGCGCCGCCCATAGAGCTTTGCGGATCGTATCGGTTTTGACGCCGATGAGATCGAAATATGAGCTGTTAACATAGGCTTGGCGCAAAGCTGTCCAGTCGGCCGACGCCGGAATGCGCCGTGCCGATGCTGCAAGTTCGAGATAAGTCTTATCAGACCTGTCGTCCGCAGAGGCGCGGTGCGCCAGAGCAAAGGCGGCGACAACGACGAGAAAGCCGAGCCCGAGAACGTTCCGCAATCGGCGGGCATGAGGCCGAACCTGGGAATATGCATTCCGTACACTCGGCGCCCTACCCACCATTTGCGAACCCCTTCCCGCTATCCCACGGGCTTTGTCGGTACGCGCCAAATGTCCTGCGCATATTCGGCAATGGAGCGGTCGGAAGAGAACCAGCCCATATTCGCCGTGTTCAGGATACTCGACTTCCACCAAGCTGCACGATTATGCCAGCGGGCGTCAACATCCCGCTGCATGGAATAATAGGAATCGAAGTCGGCGCAGACCATGAAATGGTCGTGATATGTCACAGCGTCGACGAGGCTGCGGAACCGATCGGGCTGATCGTGCGAGAAGACGCCGCCGCCGACCGCTTCCAGAACTTCCGGCAGCAGATGCGATGCGGCGATCGTTGCCTGTGCGTCGATGCCCTTGCTGCGGCGCTCGGCGACCTCATCGGCGCGCAGGCCGAAGATGAAGATATTGTCCATGCCGACGCGTTCCGAAATCTCCACATTGGCGCCGTCCAACGTGCCGATGGTGAGCGCGCCGTTGAGCGCGAATTTCATATTTCCGGTGCCGCTTGCTTCCATACCAGCAGTCGAAATCTGTTCCGAGAGATCGGCGGCGGGAATGATCGATTCCGCGAGGCTCACATTGTAGTTCGGCAGGAACACGACCTTGAGTAGGCCACGCACCGTCGGGTCGGAATTGACCACGCGCGCCACGTCGTTGATGAGCTTGATGATCAGTTTCGCCTGATGGTAGCTCGCCGCCGCTTTGCCGGCGAAGATCTTGACACGCGGCGCCCAATTGGCCGTCGGCTGGGCGCGGATGGCGTCATAGAGCGCGATCGTCTCCAGAATGTTGAGCAATTGCCGCTTGTATTCGTGGACGCGTTTGATCTGTACGTCGAACAAAGCGTTCGGATCGACCTTGATCGAGAGACGCTCCCAGATGATCTTGGCGAGATTGTTCTTGTTGACGCGGCGCGCGGCGACGAGCTTGTCATGCAGCGCTGTATCTTCCGCATATTTGGTGAATTCCGACAATTGCGATGCGTCGTCGAGGAAGCGGTCGCCGATCGTCTCGCGCAGGATCTTCGTCAGGCCCCGATTGCTTTCATAGAGCCAGCGGCGGAAAGTGATACCGTTGGTCTTGTTGTTGATCTTTTCCGGATAGAGCGTGTTGAAATCGTGGAACACGGTCTTGCGCATCAGATCCGTATGCAACGCCGACACGCCATTGACCCGGCGCGCGGCCAGGAAGGCGAGATTGCCCATGCGCACGCGCCGGCCATTGTGTTCGTCGATCAGCGAGACGGTCGAGAGCAACTCGGCATCGGTATGGCCAAGCTCGCGCAGCCCGTCGAGGTGATAGCCATTGATGAGATAGATGATCTGCATGTGGCGCGGTAGCAGCCGCTCCATCAGCGGCACCGGCCAGGTCTCGAGCGCTTCGGGCAGGAGCGTATGGTTGGTGTAGTTGAAGACTTCCTGCGTGATCGCCCACGCATGCTCCCACGACAATTCGTATTTGTCGACGAGAACGCGCATCAGTTCTGCGACGGCGATGGTCGGATGGGTGTCGTTGAGCTGGATCGCGACTTTCTCGGCCAGCGTATTGATGTCACCGTCCTGACGCTCATGCCGGCGGATGAGATCCTGCAGCGAGGCCGAGGCGAAGAAATATTCCTGGCGCAGGCGAAGCTCTTGGCCGGCAGGCGTTTCGTCGCTCGGATAGAGCACTTTCGAAATCGCCTCGGCGCGCATGCGCGCGGCCATGGCGCCGACATAGTCGCCCTGGTTGAACGCGTCGAGCCGCAGCGGATCCTGCGCGCGCGCCGACCACAGGCGCAACGTGTTCACATGCTTGCCGCGCCAGCCGACGATCGGCGTATCGTAGGCCACCGCCTGGATCGTTTCGCCGGGACGCCAGACATGGCGCATGGTGCCATCTTCCTGCTGCACGGCGTCAACGGTGCCGCCGAAGCCGATGTCGTAGGCGACTTCCGGCCGCTCGAACTCCCATGGATTGCCGAAGGACAACCAATCTTCCGGATATTCGCGCTGCCAGCCGTCCTTGATGGTCTGGCGGAACAGGCCGTGATCGTAACGGATGCCGTAGCCATGCGCCGCGACCGACAGGGTCGCCATGCTTTCCATGAAGCAGGCAGCGAGGCGACCGAGGCCGCCGTTGCCGAGCGCCGCGTCGGGTTCCATGGTGCGGAACGCGTCGAGATCGACATTGAGTTCGGCCAAGGCGGCGCGCATGTCCTCGGTCAGCCCGAGGTTCATCAAGGCGTCCGAGAGGAGCCGGCCGATGAGGAATTCCAGCGACAGATAATAGACGCGCTTGCGGTTCGCCTCGTAACTTGCCTGGGTCGAGGCCATCCACCGTTCCAGGATCCTGTCGCGCACCGCATAGGCTGTCGCGATGAACCAGTCGCGATGGGTCGCCACCGCCGGGTTTTTACCGACTTCATAGGTCAGTTTGGAGAGAACGGTCTCTTTGAGGGATGCCACCGTGGCGGACGTCGTGGAGGTGCGGGGATCCGCGGGCTTCTTGGCGTCCGTCGCCGCAGTCACGTTGGTCTCGTTCATCTTGGGTCCTGTTGGGTTAGGGCCTGCCATCCATCACCAATGGGCTTGGACGTGATCGGCCATGCCCGGTTCAACCTGAGCGCGCTCACGTCGAACCATTTAGAAATGCCCAAACCGGGTATATCCGGTTTGGGCCGGGTGAAGTGAAAAAATGCCGTCTGCGGCGGCGCAATTGCGCCTTGCGAATTGCATTTTTTGACCTCATCCAGCCCCCTGGTAACGGATGATGGGCCGTCGTCTTGGCCCAAGCGCAAAATACACGGGCGCGGAGCAATTACCAGAGTCTCGGGCATATGCTCAAAGTTTGGGCATTGGGTCGGAAATTTAAGCGTTTCCGAATTATGAGACGCGTTTTTTATCGTTTGAGACTGAATTTAGGCTGCGGACTGCTTGCGGACGCGGGGTGCGACCTGCGTTCCCAAAAGTTCGATGGCGCGCATCATATCGCGATGCGACAATAGGCCGCCGTCGAGGCGAATGGTCACGCCCGACAGGCCGCCGAGCGCCTCGCTCATGTATAGCATTTTATCGGCGATTGTTTCCGGACTGCCGACAAGCAGCGCGCCCGTGCGGCCGCGGGTGGCGTCGAATTGCGCGCGGCTCACCGGACCCCAGCCGCGCTCCTTGCCGATCTTGGCCACCGCCTTTTCATAGGAAGGCCACATCAAGTCCGCCGCCGCATCATCGCTGACGGCAAGGAAACCGAGCGCGTGGACGCCGACGGTCAGTTGTTCGGGCGGATGACCGGCGGCCAGGCCCGACTGACGGTAAAGATCGACCAGCGGGCGGAACCGGTGCGGTTCGCCGCCGATGATGGCGACGATCAATGGCAGGCCGAGCCGGCCGGCGCGAATGAAGGAGTCCGGCGTGCCGCCGACGCCGATGAAAATCGGCAGCGGGTTCTGTACCGGGCGCGGATAGACCGCCTGGCCCGTCAGCGGCGCACGGTGCCGTCCCGACCAATGGACATGGGTGTCGGCGCGGACCTTCAACAGAAGGTCGAGCTTTTCCGAGAACAAGAGGTCGTAATGGTTGAGGTCGTATCCGAACAGCGGATAGGATTCGATGAAAGAGCCACGTCCGACGATCATTTCGGCGCGGCCGCGCGAGATCAGATCGATCGTGGCGAATTGCTGAAACAGCCGGATCGGATCGTCGGAGCTCAGAACGCTGACCGCGCTGGTGAGGCGGATGTTTCTCGTGCGTGCCGCCGCGGCAGCCAAAAGCGTCGCCGGACTCGAGGCGACATATTCCTCACGGTGATGTTCGCCGATGCCGAACACGTCAATTCCGACCTCGTCGGCAAGCACGATTTCGTCCAATAAATCGCGCACCCGGTCGGCGCCGTCGCCCCATGCCTTGGTCGCGTCGTTCCAGATCGATGCAACGAAACTGTCGATGCCGATTTGCATGATGCTGCCTGTCTCACGTGGCCGGAGCGCACACAAAGACAGGGCGGCCGTGGCCTTGTCAATAGAAAGGCAAGACGCGGCTCTGCCGTGATTGCGATGCTCTGTCAGGCGCAGCCGCTCTCCTGCATCTGCTGCACGGCCTTTTGCATCTCGTCCGGTGTCACGTCGCGCACATGGGTGGCGATCGACCAATGGTGGCCGAACGGATCTTCGACGATGCCGTAGCGATCGCCCCAGAACATGTCGGAGACCGGCATGATCACCTTGGCGCCTGCGGCGACGGCCTGCGCCGTTTGCGCATCGGCGTCTTCGACATAAAGATGGATATTGCACGCCGTGCCGCCCAAAAGCTTCGGGCCGCGTCCGCCGCGCTCCGGCATTTCCTGGCTCATCATGATCGCGGAATCACCGATCCGCAGCATCGCATGCAGGAGGAAACCATTGTGCACCAGGCGCGATTCTTCTTTCGCGCCGAAGGCTGTCTTGTAGAATTCGATCGCGTCGAGCGCATCGCCGCACATGAGATGCGGTGTCACCGTATGCATGCCGTTGGGAATGGGATTCACGCCGTCCGTCATTTTCCTCTCCTCATGATTGAACGTGATTGAGCGGCAGCAACATTTCGAGATAGTGCCGCAAATGGGCCGAACCTTTCCGGGCCCTTTCGGGATCGCGCTGCGCTTTGGCGAATGAAATGAACGCGCCTTGCAGAACGCTTTGCATGAAATATCCGATGCTCTCGGCTGTCCGGAATGCGTGCGGCGCATATTGTGTTTCTGCCATAGCAAGATCCTGCGTCAGCGTCGTGACATGATCGTCCAGCTCCTGTGTGCAGACGGCGCCCGCATTGACATGTTTCGCCGCCGCGACGGCCCACCGCTTCCTGCTGGCGAAGCGGTGAAAGAAACCGCCTTTGGCAATGCCGGCGCAGATCTTGCCGACACTCGCCACGGCATCGCCCTTGCGCCCGATGAGGTCGCGCGCCGCATCGAGCAGTTTGGTGTGGGTTTCGGTGGTCGAATGGATCATGACAATACCAACTGGTTGGTATGTTTATGCTGGAAGTTGTTCAAGCGGTCAAGCCGCAATCTGCGCTTTTTCCGGTTCGGCGCTTGGAATCCCAATATGGACGGCCATATTATTGAGCATGTCCAAGCTCTCCAACCGCGAGAAAATCCTGGCCGCCGGCCTGCAAGTGGTGCATGCGCGCGGCTTCAACGGTGCGAGCGTGCGCGATATCGTGCAGGCGGCAGGCGTCCCGCAAGGCTCCTTCACCAATCATTTCACGTCGAAAGAGGCGTTCGGTCTTGAAATATTGGACCATTATTTCGCCAGCCGCCGGCCGTTCGTCGAAGAGACCTTGCAAAATGCGGCGCTCAGGCCCCTGCAGCGGATCGCGGCCTATGTTGCCGCGGTGAAGGCCAGGCTCGGCCGCGACAACATGCGCAACGGCTGTCTTTACGGCAATTTCATCGCCGAATCCGGCGATGTGAGCGACACGATCCGCCAACGCGTGGCTCAGGCGCTCGGCCAGACCGAGGCGTCGGTCGCGCAATGCCTGCGCGAGGCGGTGGCGGCCGGCGACCTGCGCCCGGATTTTGAGTGCGCGGACATTGCCGGCTTCGTGGTTTCTTCGCTGCAGGGCGCTATTTTGCTCTCGAAGGCGCAGCAGAATGCCGCGCCGCTCGACCGGTTCGAGCGGATCCTATTCCAGACCATTCTGCGCTGATTACTGCTTAAGAAAACATTTCGGGGAACGCCATGGATCGAGGGTCTGCGCTGCTCTAGATGATCACGAATACGGACGTACATATTTCTCCCTGAACAAGCTCTTATCTCCAATCAATCGGACACCCGGCAAAAAAAGGACATAGGATGTCGCAGGCAGCATTTCTGGATCATCGTGCCGAGCCGCTCGACCCCAACCGTTGGGCGGCTCTCGCGATTCTTTTGACCGGCGCCTTTCTCGCGCCGCTCGATTTCTTCATCGTCAATGTCGCGATGCCGGCGATCACGTCCGGGCTCGCGGCGTCCGCCGCCGAGGTGCAACTGGTCATCTCCGGTTATGCTGTGGTTTACGCGGTTTTCCTCATCACCGGCGGGCGTCTGGGCGACATTTTCGGTCGCAAGACCGTTTTTCTCGTCGGCCTTGCCGGCTTTGCCGCGGCCTCGGCCTTTTGCGGCCTTGCCTGGTCGCCGGCCGCGTTGATCGCGGCGCGGCTGCTGCAGGGACTGGCCGCAGCCGTGATGATGCCGCAGGCGCTGGCGTCGATCCATGCTCTGTTCCCACCGCACGAGCGCGCCCGCGCGCTGAGCATCTATAGTATCGTCGTGATTGGGCTTTCCTCAATCGTCGGGCAGTTGCTGGGCGGCGCGCTGGTGGCCGCCGATTGGCATGGGTTCGGCTGGCGGCTCATTTTCCTGATCAACTTGCCGATCGCCATCGTCGCTTTTGCTCTGGCCGTGCCGTTGCTGCGCCAAACCCGCGGCGAGAAGCGTCCGCGCCTCGATTTCGGCGGGATCGTCCTCTCCGCGGCGGCCTTGGCCTCATTCATCGTTCCCTTGGTGATCGGCCGCGAACAGGGCTGGCCGTGGTGGTCGCTGGCCCTGTTGGCCGCGACGCCTCTTCTCGCCGAGGCGTTCCGCCGCTATGAATTGCGCCTCGCCGCAACCGGCGGCGATCCGCTCGTGGCCTTTGAAATCTTCGAGACGAAAGGGCTGAAGCGCGGTCTTGCCGCGCTCATGGGGCTCTATGCCATGGCGGCCTTTTTCCTGACCTACTCGATCTATCTGCAGACCGCGCTGAATTTGACTGCATTGCAGGCAGGCCTCGCGATTCTGCCTTTCTCGGCCGGGTTTCTGACAGGCTCGGCCTTAAGCCAGCAATTTGGCCGCTGGTTCGGCGCATCGGCGCCCTCCGTCAGCTTCACCCTAATCGCCACGGGCCTCGTCCTGTTGTCGTTGGCGGTCGGACATGCGGCAGCAGGGACGCTTTCCGTCTGGCCGTGGATCGTTCCCCCGTTGCCGATCATCGGTCTGGGCCAGGGCGTTGCCTTGCCGACGATGGTGCGGGCCATCGTCGAACGGGTCGCGCCGCACCGGGCGGGATTGGTCGGCGGCATGGTCAACTCGACCTTGCAGGTGAGCCTGGCCATGAGTGTCGCGGTGCTGGGCGGGTTGTTCTTCACTTTGTCCGGCCCACATGCGGATTCGGCCCATATCATCCGCGCCTTCGCGACGACTCTGCTGGCAATCGCAGCCTGCTACATCGCGGCGGCTGTCCTCGCGAACGGGCTTGGCCCGCGCCGGGCGGCGCCTCTCGCAACCCGCGAGGAAGCGGTGGTCGAATAGTACCGGCAGCCCATGACCCGCAAGAGATATGGCCAGCGCTTTCGGAACCGGACATCGTGGCGCTGATCACACCCGTCTTGCAGGGCTCCATTCGAAATCATCAGCCGGTCGCTGTCTCGACATGCCGAGCCAACTTGTCCAAGGTCTGGTAGCCGTACTCGACGGCGCCGAAGCCAATCGTCCTCTCGCGCTGCGCTTTGGTCGGATGCAGTTGCCGCAGCGTGATCACGGTCTTGCCGTCGCTTTGCTCATCGAACGTAATCGTGGTCCGAAAACGGGCTGGATCGTCATCCATGTCCGAACCGTGATCAATCTCGATCAGGCGCGGCGGCTCGATGCGCCGAAAGCGCATTCGATTCGTATATCGCTGGCCGTTTGGGGCGAGCATGTCGAAGCGCCACAAGCCGCCGACGCGAATGTCGATTTCCTTGGTTTCGATCTTGAACCCCGCCGGGCCGAACCAGTTCGGCAAATGCTCCGCTTCTGTCCAGGCAGCAAAGACGACATCGCGCTTTGCCTTGATGACACGCGAGAGAACGATTTCGCGCTCGATATCCCAGTGTGCGAGGGCGGCGTCCGGAGTTGAGGTCATGGCGATTTCCTGTGCTTTTGAGGATGCAGTGTGGTTGGGCGCATCAGTCGCGACGCCTTCTCTTTGGCGGCTTCTTCTCAAGCGTCGCGACATAAGACTCGAGCCGGTCAAGGCGGGCTTCCCAGATGGCGCGCTGCTCGGCGAGCCAGTTCTCGGCCCCCTTCATGGCGCCTGGCATCAGGCGGCATGTGCGGACGCGGCCATGCTTCTGCGACTCGACGAGGCCACCGGTTTCCAACACACGGACGTGTTTCAACAGGCTCGGCAGCGCCATGCCGAAAGGCTGGGCAAGTTCGCCCACGGATGCCTCGCCTTGCGAGAGCCGCACAATGATTGCGCGCCGCGTCGGATCGGCGAGCGCGCCGAACACGTTGTCGAGATGAGGGGAATAGTTAGCCATATAGCTAACAATAGATGCGCGGCGGGCATCCGTCAACAATAGTTTTCTAATTGGATAAGTGTTTGTGTGCCGGCGTGCCCGGACCGGCTAGGCGGGCGGCAAATCGAGGCCGTTCGGCAATGTTATCCAGATGACGGTTTGCGCCTCTGCGGAATGGCGTGAGAGATGGCCCTTGCCGTGCGTGTCTTCCACCAAAACGAAGCGCCCCGCCGGAACATGGCGCACCTCCCCGTCGCTCGTCTCGTATTCGACCGAACCGTCCAGCCTGACCGCAAGATTTGGCTCTGGGACCGTATGCCAAGCAACCTCGCGCATGCCCGCCGGGATACGGGTGACGCGGACGCGGGACGCCGGATAACCGGCCGAAACCTCGAACGGCGTGGCGTCCGGGTGCACCGACATCTTCGTCGTCGGCATTTCGACTTCGTCAAAATGCGACTCGCCGTCCGGAGTGGCATAGATGCGCAGGCACCTCATTCGAACACCTCTTCCTGACTCGCGCTGCCGAAACGACGCATGTCGACCATGACCAGTGGCGTAGCACCTAACTCGTTGCGGCACTCCGCGGGAGCCGAAAAGTCGACAGCCGGCAGGCGAATTCGCCACCCGCCCGCCGGCTCCCCGTTTTCTCCCGAATCCGACATTTTTGCCTAAGATTTTCGCAATTATCACCGTTCCGACGTCAAAATTCGCAAAATTTTTGCTTAAAGTCTCTGAAATTGCGTCGCCCGTCTACCGTAACAGGCGTATTGTGATCTCCCCCGGCGCAGCCCATCCTGCCGCCAAATTTCAAGAAGACGGACAAACCGCGCTCTCTTTTTCCTCCCCGAGGACAGGACGTCATGAACGACACCCATAGCTCCCTGATCGCTGATGCTGTTCATCTTGTGAAGGGGGCGCCCGCGGGCTTCCTCGAAATTCTGTTCGGCCGCTCGGCGCCAGAGGACATGGCGCAATATGACGCCACAACGCTGGCTGCTCTCGCCGACAGCGCCTACACCCATCTTGCGGCGCCACGTACCCCCGGCCAGCCGCATTGGCGCATCAGCGATCTGCCGAGCGGCAAGAATGCGGTGTCGGTTATCGAAATCGTCAACGACAATATGCCGTTCCTGCTCGACTCGACCTTGGCGGAAATCTCCGAACAAGGGTTGGAACTGCACCTCGTCGCCCATCCGATCTTCGCTGTCGAGCGCGATGCGAGCGGGGCGCTCGTCCATATGATCGGCGATGCCAGCACCGCCCCCGCGACCATGAAGCGCGAGAGCCTCATTCACGTCCATGTCGACCGGATCGCCAGCGCGGTGCAGCGCGAAAGCCTGGAGCGGGGCCTCGCCAAGACCTATGCCGACGTGCGTCTCTCGGTCGGCGACTGGCGCGCGATGCGCACCCGTATCGCCGTGGCGATCGCCGATTACAAGACCAATCCGCCACCGCTGCAGAGCGACGAAGTGGCGGAGGCGACCCATTTCCTGGAATGGCTCGCGGCCGATAATTTCACCTTCCTCGGCATGTGCGAATATCGCCTGCAGTCGAGCGCCGATGGCAGCGATTCCTTCAATCTCGAAGCCGTTCCCGGCTCCGGCCTTGGCACCTTGCGTGACCCGAACGTGCGCGTGCTGCGCCGCGGCCGCGAACTCGTGACCGTGACGCCGGAAGTCCTGGAATTCCTGCGCGAGCCGCATGCGCTGATCATCACCAAGGCCAATGTCAAATCGCATGTCCATCGCCCCGTGCATATGGATTATATCGGCATCAAGATGTTTTCCGCCGACGGCAGTCTCGAGGGCGAATTGCGCCTCGTCGGCCTCTTCACCTCGGCCGCCTATATGGGCTCGGTGCAGGTCATTCCCTATGTGCGGCACAAGGTATCGCGCGTGTTGAGCGCCGCCCATCTCGATCCGGCGAGCCATTCGGGCAAGATGCTCACCACCGTCCTCGAATCCTATCCGCGCGACGAATTGTTCCAGATCGACGTGCCGACGCTGCTGGATTTCGGCAGCCAGATCGCGGGGCTCACGGAGCGGCCGCGGGTGCGCGTGCTCGCGCGATCCGACCGCTTCGACCGCTTCGTGTCGGTCCTCGTCTTCATCCCGCGCGACCGTTACGATACGCGTGTGCGCCTGCGGGTCGCCGACTATCTCGTCAAAGTGTTCAACGGCCGCCTGTCGGCGCTTTATCCCTATTACCCCGAAGGGCCGCTGGTGCGTACCCACTATATCGTGGGACGCGACGAAGGCGTGACGCCCGTTGTGCCGCAGGAGGAATTGGAAAAGGCCGTCTCCGAGATCATCACCACCTGGGCCGATGCCTTGGCCGATGTGCTCGCAGGCGCGCAGGGCGACAACGGCCGGGTTCTGGCCAAGAAATACGGCAGCGCCTTTTCCGCCGCCTATATGGAAGCCTTCACCGCGACCGAAGCGATGAGCGACATCGCCATTGCCGAGCGCCTGTCGGAGGCGCGACCGCGCACCGTGGTGATGCACCGCCCCGCGGGCGCCGACCTGACGCGCGCCAGCCTGAAAGTCTTTTCGCACGGCCGGCCGATGCCTTTGTCGGAACGCGTGCCGCTGCTCGAACATATGGGCTTCCGCGTCGTCAGCGAGCAGACCTATGAGATCGCGGCCAACGAGCCGAATGTCTGGCTGCACGACATGCTGCTGGAGAAGAGCGCGGGCGGCGAGATCGATGTGGCGGAGTCCGGCCCGAAAATCGAATCAGCTTTGGCCGCCGTCTTCCGCGGCGACGCCGAGAGCGACGGCTACAACGCGCTCGTGCTGCATGCGGGCTTGAGCTGGCGCGATATCGCGCTGCTGCGCACGTTGTCGCGCTATCTGCGGCAGATCCGCGTGCGCTTCTCGCAGGACTATATGTGGGAAACGCTCACCAAACATGCCGGCGTCGCACAAAGGCTCGTCGACCTTGTCTATGCGCGGTTCGATCCGCGGCTGAATATCGATGCGGCCGAGCGCAGCGCCAACGAGACGAAGATCGTCGCCGGTATCGAGGCGTTGCTCACCGCCGTCACGAGCCTCGATGAGGACCGCATTCTGCGCCGCTTCCTCAACCTCATCCAGGCGGCGATCCGCACCAATTTCTTCCAGGTCGGCGAAAACGGTCAGCCGCGTCCGGCGATCGCCTTCAAATTGGAGAGCCAGAAAGTTGACGGCATGCCTTTGCCGCGGCCGCTCTATGAGATCACGGTCTACTCGCCGCGCGTCGAAGGCATCCATTTGCGCTTCGGCAAGGTCGCGCGCGGCGGTCTGCGCTGGTCGGACCGGCCGCAGGATTTCCGCACCGAAATTTTGGGACTTGTGAAAGCGCAGCAGGTGAAGAATGCGGTGATCGTGCCGGTCGGCTCCAAGGGTGGTTTCGTGCCCAAACTCCTGCCGCCGCCGAGCAACCGCGAGGCCTGGATGAACGAAGGCATTGCGGCCTACAAGCTGTTCGTCGGCACGCTGCTCGATCTCACCGACAATATCGATGGCCCGCATATCGTGCCGCCGCAAAACACGGTGCGCATCGATGGCGACGATCCCTATCTCGTCGTCGCCGCCGACAAGGGCACGGCGACCTTCTCGGACATTGCCAATGGCCTTTCGCTCGACCATCACCATTGGCTTGGTGACGCCTTCGCGTCCGGCGGCTCGATCGGCTATGACCACAAGAAAATGGGCATTACCGCGCGCGGCGCCTGGGAGGCGGTGAAGCGCCATTTCCGCGAGATGGATATCGACATTCAGACGACGCCCTTCACCGTGGCGGGTGTCGGCGACATGTCGGGCGACGTGTTCGGCAATGGCATGCTGCTCTCGCCGGCGATCAAGCTCGTCGCCGCTTTCGACCATCGCGACATTTTTCTCGATCCCAACCCCGATCCCGCCCGCAGCCACGCCGAGCGCGTGCGCATGTTCGCCCTGCCGCGCTCGAGCTGGCAGGATTACGACAAGAGCCTCATTTCGGAGGGCGGCGGCATTTTCTCGCGCAGCCTGAAGGAGATCCCGCTCTCGCCGCAGGTACGGAGCATTCTGCAGATCGACAAGGACAAGGCCTCGCCGCAGGATGTGATGAGCGCCATTCTGAAAGCGCCGGTCGACCTTCTGTGGTTCGGCGGCATCGGGACCTATATTCGCGCATCGTCCGAGAGCGATGAAGCCGCGGGCGACCGCGCCAATGACGCGATCCGCATCACCGGCACCGATCTGCGCTGCAAGGTGATTGGCGAAGGCGCCAATCTGGGCGCGACCCAGCTTGGCCGCATCGAGGCGGCCTCGCGCGGCGTGCGGCTCAATACGGACGCAATCGACAATTCGGCCGGGGTGAACACGTCGGACGTCGAGGTGAACATCAAGATCGCGCTCTCCACCCCGGTGCGCGACGGCCGGCTCAACGATCAAAGCCGTGTCGATTTCCTCGCGTCGCTGACCGACGAGGTCGGCCTTCTGGTGTTGCGCAACAATTATCTGCAAACGCTGGCGCTGTCGCTGACGCAGCGTTTGGGCGCGGGCGATTCCGGCTTCCAGCGCCGCATGATGCACAGGCTCGAAAAGGAAGGGCGGCTCGACCGCGCCGTCGAATTCCTGCCCGGCGATACGGCGATCGAAACGCGCGCGCGCAGCGGCCAGGGCCTCACGCGGCCCGAACTTGCCGTGCTGCTCGCCTATGCCAAGCTCGCGCTCTACGACAAGCTGCTCGAGAGCAGCGTGCCGGACGATCCGTATCTTGCGACCGAGCTGACCCATTATTTCCCGCAGGCGTTGACGCAGCTCTATCCCGATGCGATCGCATCCCACCGGCTGCGCCGCGAGATCGTCGCGACGCAACTCGCCAATGCGATCATCAATCGCGGCGGCCCGACGGTGATCAGCCGCATGACCGACGAGACCGGCGCGGATGCCGGGGCGATCGCTCATAGCTTTGCCGCCGTGCGCGACAGTTTCTCGCTGACGCCGCTCTGGGCGGCGATCGATGCGCTCGACACGCGCATCGGCGGTGCGATGCAGCTCGACCTCTATGCCATCGTGCAGGAGCTCTTGCTCTCGCGCCTCGTCTGGTTCCTGCGCAATGTCGATTTCTCGGCCGGCCTGCTCGCCATCGTGACGCGCTTCCACACCGGGATCGAGCAATTGGCCGCCTGCATTCACGAGGTGAGCCCGCCGGCGCTGAGCGCGGCGATGCAGGCAAGCGCCACGGCGCATCAGCAGCAAGGCGTGCCGGCCGAGTTGAGCGCACGCCTCGCCGCGCTCGAAGGATTGGCGAGCGGGCCTGACATCGTGCTGGTCAGCGAAGCGAGCAGCGCCAGCGTGCGCGATGTCGCGGCCACATTCTTCGCGACCGACGAGGCGTTCGGTTTTGGTACCTTGATCAGCGCCAGCCGCGGCACGCAAGTCGCCGACGAATACGACCGGCTGGCGCTCGATCACGCCGTCGGCCAGATCGAAGTGGCCCGGCGCGCACTCACCGCCAAGATCATCGCCGCCGCGCCTCAAGGCGTCGTGCCCGGTGCGGCGCAGGTGCAATATTGGACCGGCCTGCATGGCGAGGCGATCAACGCGAAGGTTCAGGCGATAAACGAGGCGGCCGGCGCAAGGCTCACCGTGTCGCGGTTGATCGTGGCGGCGGGGATCGCTGAGGAGCTCGCGCGGGCGTAAGGGAGGCGATCGTGCCGCGCAAATGTGCGGCGCGATTCCACATCGAGATGCGGCCCCATTCAACGAAAAGACTCAATGATAATAAGAGAAATCAGTTTCCTGACGTGACGGCGCCCGCGCCGCGCAAGTGAGCCTGCATGGTTTCGCATGAGGTTGCGCGAGAGTTGATCTCCTCTTGCGAGCATAAAGCAGGCTGGGCCACATGAGAAAGAGGCGCCCGTATCCTCTTGCGCACAACATAGATGGCTTGGCGTGTTCGACTGCGGCTCAGGATTTTTCTGCTATTGTGGCGTAAAGCACACACGAAAATGGCGGCGGCCGCTACCCTAGGAGATGGCATCGTTCATCGATATCGGGGGCTGCGATGGCCAAAATCATAGGTCTTTGCCGAGGCTTTCCATTGCCGAGAACAAATGGCGAGCGCGACAGGGCATGTCGTGCTCGGCGCGACAATTGATCACTCCGCTCGCTGCGCGCCATATCTGGCGAGCGCCCATTCCTTGTTCCCATCAGGATGCGCGTCATGACCAAATATTGGATCAGCCTGCGAGCCGTCAGGGGCGATAATTTTACCGACGACATAGATCTTGGCGCAACGCGTTATCTCAAGGTGCCTGATGGTGAAACGCCTATGCCGCATCACGCGATTGGCGTGAGCCAGTGGATAAAAGATCTGATCGCGTCATTTCCGCTCCAGCCGAGCCCCGTCGACCGCAGTCCGGTGGCGACAGGCGACGTTGTGTTTTTCGCGCATGGCTACAACACCACGGTGGCGACGATCGACGCGGCACAGAACGAGCTGTCACGCGGGCTGTCCGACAACGATTTTCGCTGTCAGGTCGTCGCCTTCGACTGGCCGTCAGGCGACAGCGCCTTTGCTTATTTGCGGGATCTCGATCACGCTCGGACCACGGCCATTCGTCTCGTCAAGGCCGGGATCAAGCCATTTCTCGCGGCACTTGCGAAAAATTGCAATGTGCGGGTCCATGCCATCGGTCATTCCATGGGCTGCTTCGTGCTGCGCGAGGCTTTCGATCATGCTGACGATGGCGCGGCCGCGAGCAGCAATTGGGCGGTCGGTCAGCTCGTGATGTTTGCCGGCGATGTCGATGCGCCAAGCTTCGCCGAAGGCGACGCCGATACAGAGAGCATGTATCGACATTGCTATCGCTTCACCAATTATTTCAACCGCTACGATGAGATTCTGCAAATCTCCAACGCCAAGCGCTTCGGCGTGGAGCCGCGCGTCGGGCGCGTCGGCCTGCCGGATACGGCACCGAGCAGCAGTTGCAATGTCGATTGTTCGGCTTGGTTCGACACCACGTATGGCGCCCAGGCGGGCACGCTAGAGTATCCGGGGCTCACGCATTCCTGGTACTTTACCGATCGGCTCTTCCTGCGAGATTTAAGCTACGCTCTGGCGGGCAAGATAGATCGTCAGAAAATCCCGACCAGGGGCCCGGGACCCGGCCAGACGCAAATCCTCAATGGCGGCCCGGCGCAGGTGATGCTGGCGTCCGGCTGAGGAAGCAAAGGGCGCGGTCGATACCGCCTGCGGGCGTCACTCTTGCAAAAGCCGGGAAAGCCGAAGGTATTTTCTCCGAATATTGTCATCCTCCGCGCCACTCATCGCTCGCATACAAACAGAATGGCGTCCATCGCGGTCGACCGTTTCATGCGGAAACCTGCCGGCGATTGCATTCGGCAGAAAGTTAATATATGAACCATCTTCAAGTTTGTATGTTCAAAAACGCGAATTCGCGCCATGATGACAAGCTGCGCTATGTAGATGAACTTCAATTATAATGTGCGATTCTCCAGCCGCCTCCGCGCCTTTGGCTGGATGATCGGCAAGAGGAAATGCTGTGGACGACATCCAGATGAATTCGCGCCCGTGGCTCGCCCATTATCCGGACGGGATCCCGGCTGAGGTTGCGGCGCCGGCGTTCAGAATGCTGGGAGAGATCGCGACCGCGCAGGCGCAAAAATTCGCGAGCAAGACAGCGTTTACCTGCGTTTTGCCCAACGGCATGGCCGGCAGCCTGTCCTATGCCGATGTCGACCGGCTGTCGGACGCCTTCGCCGCGTGGCTGCGCGAGGATCTTGGCCTCAAATCGGGCGATCGCGTCGCCTTGCAGATCCCCAATGGCCTGACCTACCCGATCGTCGCCTTCGGCGTGTTCAAGGCGAGCTGCATTCTGGTCAACGTCAATCCGCTCTATACCGCCGACGAAATGGCGAAGATGTTCGCCGATGCGCAGCCGAGCGTCGCGGTCGTCATCGATGTCTTCGCCGAAAAGCTGGCGCGGGCGCTGCAGGCGCATCCGGTGCGGCATGTGGTTCTCTCCTCCGCCGCCGAATTTTTTGCACCCTTCCACCGGACGCTGATCGGCGTCGTGCAGAAATATGTGCGCAAGGAGGTTCCGACCCCCAGTTTCTCGCATATGCGCTTCAGCGAAGCGATCCGGCGCGGCCAGGTGCGCGTGCAGAAGGGTGTGGATATCAAGGCCTATACGGCGAAAGCATCACCGAACGATATCGCCTGCCTGCAATATACCGGCGGCACGACCGGCGTCAGCAAGGCGGCGATGCTGACCCACAGCAATCTCATCTTCAACACGGTGCAGTTCCTGACCTTCTCCACCGGCGTCTTGAACGAGTCCACCGTGATCCTGACGGCCTTGCCGCTCTATCATATCTTCGCCTTCACGGTGAATTTCCTCGGCATGTGCTTTGTTGGTGGTTTGAACGTGCTGATCCCCAATCCGCGCCCGCTCATCAATATGAAGCCGGCCTTCGACAAATATAACATCACGTTCTTGTCCGGCGTGAACACCCTGTTCAACGGCCTGATGAACGAGCAATGGTTCCGTGATGCGCCGCCCAAGAGCCTCCAATGTTCGGTCGCGGGCGGCATGGCGCTGCAGCAGGCCGTCGCCGAACGTTGGGCCAAGGTGACGAACACCAATGTTTACGAAGGCTATGGCCTTACCGAAGCGTCGCCGGTGCTGACCTTCAATCCGTTCGGCAGCGGCGAGATCGGCTCCATCGGCGTGCCGCTCCCCTCGACGGAGTTGAAATGCGTCGATGCGAATTTCAACTCCGTGCCGCTCGGCGAGCCGGGCGAACTTGCCGCACGTGGGCCGCAGGTCATGCTGGGCTATTGGAACCGCCCGGACGAGACGGAGAAAGTGCTGCGCGACGGCTGGCTGCTGACGGGCGACATCGCGACCATGAATGCGCGCGGTTATTTCCGCATCGTCGACCGCAGCAAGGACATGATTCTGGTCTCGGGCTTCAACGTCTATCCGAACGAAATCGAAGACGTGCTGTCGCGCATGCCCGGCGTGAAGGAATGCGCCGTCGTCGGCGTGCCCGACGAAGCCTCGGGCGAAGCGCCGAAGGCCTTTATCGTGAAATCCGAGGCAGGCCTGACCGCGGAAGCGGTGCGCGCCTATTGCAAGGAACATCTCACCGGCTACAAAGTGCCGAAATATGTGGAGTTCCGCGACGATCTGCCGAAGAGCAATGTCGGCAAGATCCTGCGCAAGGATTTGCGCAGCCTGGCCAAATGAAGGAACCATATTGGACGCTGAACCCGCCGCAAGCCTTGATCTCAAAGGGCTCAAGTGCCCCCTGCCCGCGATGAAGACGCGCAAAGCCTTGGCGTCGCTGCCGCAAGGTGCGCGGCTGCATGTGATCGCGACCGATCCGATGGCGGCGATCGACATTCCGCATCTCGTTCAGGAGACCGGCGATAGGCTGGTGGAACAGCGGCAGGACGGCGCGGAGCTGCATTTCGTGATTGAGAAGGTGGCGCCGTAATTCCGTCTCCCGCAGCGAAGCTGTCGGAGAAGCTGGCCTTGCAATCGGATCGGGTATACCCGATCTGATCATTGAGAACGATGAACTTGGGCAAGCCCAAGTTCATATCTAAGAGCGGATGAGGGTGGCTCGCGTGGGTGAGCCCTAAAACTCCTGCAGCGCAGCGATATTTGAGAAAGGACAACTCACCCGGTCGAAGCTCCCTCATCGACGTTGGTGCGCAGTTCAAGGAAGAGGGCCAGGCGGCGGTGCGATGAGAGCTTGACGCTGCTCGTTAGAGGCACAATTCTTCACGCCCGCCCTGGCGCGCCGCGAAGCGAGGGGTCGAATCATGCAATGCCCGAAGTGCCGACGCGACAACCCGCCGAGGGCCAAATTCTGCATCGAGTGCGCTGCGCCGCTTGCGCAAGTTTGCGTCGGCTGCGGAACCGAGCTGCCGCCCGCGGCCAAATTCTGTCCAGAGTGTGCCCGCCCCACCGGACCGTCGCTCGATCGCGTCGATGCACCGCAGCCCGCAGTACCGCGACATCTGGCCGAGCGCATCCTCGAATCGCGCGCGGCCATGGAGGGTGAGCGCAAGCAGGTCACGGTGTTGTTCGCCGACTTGAAGGGCTCGACCGAACTGCTGGCCGACCGCGACCCCGAAGAGGCGCGCAGAATCATCGACCCCGTGCTGCAACGCATGATGGAAGCCGTGCACCGCTACGAAGGCACCGTGAATCAGGTGATGGGCGACGGCGTCATGGCGCTGTTCGGCGCGCCGCTCGCTCAGGAGGATCACGCGGTGCGCGCCTGTTATGCGGCGCTGCGGCTGCAAGAGGCGATCCGGCGCGGCGCCGACGAGGCCCGGCGCGCCTACGGCGTCGAGGTGCAGGTGCGGGTCGGCCTGAACTCCGGCGAAGTCGTCGTGCGCTCGATCGGCAGCGACCTGCGCATGGACTACACCGCTGTCGGCCAGACGACCCATCTTGCGGCGCGCATGGAGCAGCTGGCGCCGCCCGGCTCGACGCGCCTCAGTGCGGCAACGCTCGCTCTGGCCGAGGGCTACATCGACGTCAAGCCGCTCGGCCCGATCCCGGTCAAGGGCATCGCGGAGCCGGTCGAAGCGTTCGAGCTTCTCGGCGCCGCCGACGCACGTACACGGCTGCAGGCGCGGCGCTCACGCGGGCTGACACGCTTCGTCGGGCGCGACGCCGAAATGGAGCAACTGTGCGGCGCAGCCGAGCAGGCAAAGTGCAGTTGCGGCCAGATCGTTGCCGTGATCGGCGAGCCCGGGGTCGGCAAGTCGCGCCTGTACTTCGAGTTCACCCACTCGCACCACGTCGAAGGCTGGCGCGTCATCGAGGCGAGTTCGGTGTCATACGGCAAGGCCATGGCCTTCCTGCCGCTCGCCGATCTGCTGCGCGGCTACTTCCTGATCGACCGGCGCGATGACCTGCGCGCGATCCGCACTAAGGTCACCGGCGCGATCCTGACCCTGGACGAAGCGTTGCGCGACGCAGTGCCCGCGGCGCTGTGGCTGCTCGACGCGCTGCCCGAGGACAGCCCGTTCGCGCATCTGGATTCGTCGCAGCGCCGACGCATGACCATGGACGCGCTGAAGCGGTTGCTGCTGCGCGAGAGCCAGGTGCAGCCGGTGATACTGATGTTCGAGGACTTGCACTGGATCGACGCGGAGACGCAGGCATTTCTCGACCTGCTCGCCGACAGCTTGCGCGGTGCGGCGGTGCTGTTGGCCGTCAACTTCCGGCCGGAGTACCGTCACGGCTGGGCCGGCAAGTCCTATTACCGCCAACTGCGCATCGATCCGCTCCCGCAACAGAGCACCGAGCAACTGTTGCGCGACCTGCTCGGCAGCGACCCGGGCCTCGCGTCGCTGAAGCGCAAGCTCGCCGAGCACACGCAGGGCAACCCACTTTACATCGAAGAGAGCGTGCGGACCTTGGTCGAGACCGGCGCACTGTCCGGAGCGCGCGGCAAGCTCCGGTTGGTGCGCGGCATCGACGCGCTCGGCATGCCGGCCAGCGTGCAGGCGATCCTCGCCGCACGTATCGATCGCCTGCCGCCCGACGACAAGCGCCTGCTGCAAGCCGCCGCGGTGGTCGGCATGGACGTCCCCTATGTCCTGCTGCGCGCCATCGCCAGTGTGGACGAGGATGAGTTGCGCGGCGGGCTGGCCCGGCTACAGGCGGCCGAGTTCGTCTACGAGGCACGGCTCTTTCCGGACCTGGAGTACACCTTCAAGCATGCACTGACGCACGATGTAGCCTACCGCGGCGTGCTCGGCGAGCGCCGGCGCGCGCTGCATGGCGCGATCGTCGAGGCGGTCGAGCAACAGCTCGACGCCGAGCGTCGCGCGCAGTTCGTCGAGCGGCTGGCGTATCATGCGGTGCGCGCCGAAAACACCGCCCAAGCGTTGCGCTACTTGAGCCTGGCTGCGGCGAAGGCCGCTGCGCGCGCGGCCAACCGGGAAGCGGTGGCGTACCTCGAACAGGCGCTGGCACTACTCGCTGACATGCCCGAGACGCCGGAGCATTTGAGCCAGGCGCTCGATATCCGCATGGCGCTCGGCCCGGCGCTCGGGGCGCTCAAGGGCGAAAACGCACCGGAAATCGAGGCCTTGTACCTGCGCATGCAGGAGTCGGTGGAACGACTCGGCGAAGGGCCGCGCCGTTTCCCCGTGTTGTGGGGTGGCTGGCGAGCGGCGTTTGCGGGCGCACGATTCGAGGAGGCCTACGAGCGCGGCCAGCGACTGCTCGAGACGGCGCAACGCGGCGCGGACTCGGGCCAACTGGTCGAAGCGCATCATACGCTGTGGCCCACACTCACGAGCATGGGGCAGGCGAAACGGGCGCTTGCACACATCGAGCAAGGCATCGCGCTCTATGACCGCCGGCGGCATGGCTCGCTGGCCGCGCTGTACAGCGGCCACGACCCTGGTATGTGCTGCCGCATCCATCTCGCCTTGACGCAGTGGACGCTCGGCTATCCCGACCGCGCAGTTTCGGCGCTGGAGGACGCATTGCGCCTGGGCGCGGAGATTCGGAGCCCGCTGTCCGATGTCGATACGTCGCTGTTCGCCGCGTGGGTGCACTTCCAGCGCGGCGACCGGCAAGCCGCCAAGGCGCACGCGAGGACGGTAATCACTCTATGCGAGCGATATGCATTCGCTGGTTGGGCAATGACGGCCGAGGTGATCGACTGCGCGACAGATGGACAAGCGCCGTCTCCTGAGCGCATCGCAGAACTGGAGCGAGCGACGCAGGCGGCCACCGCGTGGCGCCGGACCTTCGGTCTTGCGACCCTCGCGGAACTCTGCGTGGCGTGTGGCCGGCCGGACCGGGCGCGTGAACTGCTCGAGCGCATTGCGCCGCGCGAGCGCTCTGCAATGTACGCGTCCGAGATCGAACGCATCGAAGGCCGGCTCTGCCTCGCACAGGCCGATCCGGCGATCGAAGATGCCGAGCGGCACTTTCGGCGCTCGATCGAGATCGCGCGCGAACGCGAAGAAAGATCCTACGAGCTGCGTTCGGCAGTGAGCTTGGTGCGGCTGCTCGATGCGCGGGGCCGACGCGATGAGGCGCGTGCGACGCTGGGTTCTGTCTACGGCTGGTTCACAGAGGGATTTGATACGGTCGATCTCGCGGGCGCTAGAGAACTGCTTGACTCGCTTTCGAGAGACAAGGAGTCCAACTGAGCGAGCGGCCCATGGATGATCCTGGGAGTTGCGCGGCAGAAACCCAGTCGCCAAGGGCAAGGCCCGATGCGAGGCGAAGCGCCGAGCCGTACAGTGCCAGCCCGTGACGCTCGCGTCGGGCGTGCTCGACCAGCGCATCGGGATGTCAGGCCGTGCAGATGCCGGCGACGCCCACCTTCCGGAACAGATGCGGACTGGCGACCGCGGAAGACGGATAGGCCGCGAGTTGCGCACGGAACTCGGGATGCACGAACGCGGCGCGGAACCTCTCCGTCGATTCCCAAACGGCGTAGTTCAGGTAGGTCGGGCTCTCGCCGATGGCGCGATGGAGCTGCGTCGAGATGAAGCCCGGCTGGCGTTTCATGAACGCGGCATCGGACGACCAGACTTGCAGAAACCGCGCTTCGTCAGCGGGATCGAGCGTGAAGATGTTGACGAGAACGACCGGAGTGGCGTCGACCGCAAGCTGGCGTTGAATGGGAAAATTTTCGTCCAGGGGCTTCATGTGGGACATGTGTGATTCCGTTCATGTTGTATGTATGATGTCAATTTGATATGATGTGGTCATATCGTAATTGACATTATGATGTCAATATTGATTTATGGTGACAAATGAACGAAGCGGCCAGAACCGAGGCAGGCGAAGCCTTGACCGAACTGATCCTCAGCCTGTTCCGGGCGAACAATCTGACCCTCGCCTGGGGAGACATGCTCGTGGCGCCCTTTGGGCTCACCAGCGCCCGCTGGCAGATCCTCGGCGCAATCGTGTTGACGGATCGGCCGCAGCCGGTGGCGTGGCTCGCCCGCGATCTGGGGGCAAACCGGCAGAACGTGCAGCGCATCGTCAACGATCTGCACAAGGAGGGGCTCGTCGTGTTCGAGCCCAACCCGCATCACAGGCGGGCTCAGCTTGTCGTGCTGACCGACAAGGGACGGCGGGCCTTCGAGGCCGCGATCGCGGCCTACAATCCGAAGGTCAACGTGCTCGCCGCGGGGCTCCCGCTCGCGGACATCAAAACGGCGCAGCGCGTCGTGGCAACGCTAAGGGAGAGACTTCAAGAAGAGGAGGATGTTGAAGAGCACGATTAACCGCTATGGCGCGTTGTGTTGCAGCGCTTCGCTCTCCGGTGCGCCGATGCGCGGAGCGCCGGTGAAGGCGGTCCAGAGACGTTCGACGAACTCCGCCTGCAAGTCACGCAGGATGAACACCATGCGCGTCGTATGATCGCCATCCGGCCAGGCATCGAGGCGCACGGGCGGATGGAAGACATGCTGCACGCCGTGCAGCACCACCGGGCGCGACGGGTCGTCGCTCAAGGCGACGATGCCCTTCACGCGCAAGAGGTTCGGTCCGTGTGCGGCGCGGAGCAATTCCAGAAACATGTCGAAGCCGCCGGGCGCGATCGGTGTTGCGCTGCGCAGACAATGGGCCTGGATCCGCGCATCGTGCCGGTTCACGTCCTGCTCGTGATGGTGATGATCGTGGTCGTGATGGTGTGCTTCGACGCTTTCCGCATTGAGCCAGCGCGCGACATCGGGGCTCTTGGTGTTGGGATTATAGAGCCCCGCATCCAGCAGCGCCGCCGCATCGGCCTCGCGCACGTCGAGAATCCTTGCGGCCGGATTGAGACGAGCAAGTCGCGCGCGCAACGCTGCCGTTTCCGGCGCGAGATCGGTCTTGGTCAACACCAGGCGGTCGGCGACGGCGGCCTGTTTCACCGCTTCCTCATGCGCGTCGAGGGTCGTTGCGCCGTTCACCGCGTCGATGAGCGTGATGACGCCGTCGAGCCGGTAGCGCAGCATCAAAAGCGGGTGGAACATGATCGTGTGCAGAACGGGCGCCGGATCGGCGAGGCCCGTGGTCTCGATAATGATGCGGCGGAACGGCGCGATGGTGCCGGCGTCGCGCCGCTTGACCAGATCCGCGAGCATATCGATGAGATCGCCGCGGATCGTGCAGCACAGGCAGCCCGAGGAGAGCAGAACCATGTCGCCGTCGACCGCTTCGATCAGCAGATGGTCGAGGCCGATTTCGCCGAATTCGTTGATCAGCACCATCGTGTCGCGCAGCGCCGGATCGCTCAGCAGGCGATTGAGCAGCGTGGTCTTGCCCGCGCCCAGGAAGCCGGTCACGATGTTGAGCGGGATGGGCGCGCGCGGCGCAACGGCGGTCATGCGGTCTCTCAAATCTCTCTGGTGCGATCGCTCAAGATATTGAGCGCGACGGCGGCGATGACAAGCGCCGAGCCCGCATATTGCGCAAGGCCCAGCCGCTCGTCGAGCAGCCACGCCGCCGCGAGGGTCGCCGTCACCGGTTCGAAACACGAGATCAGGCCGATCAGCGCCGCCGGAATCAGCCGCGCGCCGCGGATCTGGAAGGCAAAGCCGAACAGATAGAGCAGGATCGTCATGGCGCTCGGCCACCAGGCGGCGGCGAATGCGGCAGGCGTGGGCAAGCGGCCGGTCGAGGCCGCGATCAGCAAGGCCACGGGTAGAATGATGACCTGCACCCAGAACATCGTCGCGAGGCCGCCGCCGCCCGGCGCGCGAGCGGCGAAAAACATCTGCGCGGTGGCCGCGCCCGAGGCGAGGGTCGCGAGCGTCAGGCCGCGCCAATCCAACGATTGAAACGATGGGCCGACGGCTAAGGCGATGCCGGCAAAGGCAAGGGCGAAAACCACGAGCGTGAGCGGCCGCAACCTGGTGCCGTCAATCAGCGGGCTGAGGAGGAGAACGAGCGTCGGATAGGTGTAGAAAATCATCACCGCCACGCCGACCGGGATGAAGGCGACCGACGACAGATAGCATATGCCGACAAGCGCGGAGGCGATACCGAGGCCGATGAGTTTGGCGCGCTCGCGGCGGGCAATGCCGAGCGGCGTCCGCGTGCTCCAGGCGGCAGCTGCGATCAGGGCGAGGGCAATGAAGACGCGGAGCGCGGCAATATCGGGGCCGCGGACGCCGCCGAAAGAGGCCTCCCGCGCGTAGGGAGCATTCGTGCCGTAGCACAGGGCCGCGCCGAAAATCAGCGCCATGCCTTTGCCCTTCGAGGCGGAGGCGCGCGCTGCCGCCTCTTCGGCGGTGCTCACGGATTGGTCGCGGGCTTCTTCGGCTTGATCTTGCCTTTCGGCTTCACCGGCGGCTGCGGCGCTTTAGCCTCGCTCTGGGCGAGTTTGGTATGCGGTTTGACATGCGCCACCTTCGCCTTCGCGCCTTTCTTCGCGGGCTCCTCGACGAGCCGCAGCGGCTGGGCGTACGGATCCTCGGCGCTGAGCGGGTTGCCGTTTATCTTGGCCTTTTGCTGCGCATAGGCGGTGGTGGCCGCCGGTTCCGCATTCGCATCCGTCTTGCCGCGTTTCGTGCCTGGGCTCGCGCCGGCGACAGCGCCGGTCCAGCCCGGTGCCGGGCCGATATAGACATGTTCCGGCGTGAAGACCGGGCGCTCGCGGCTGGCGATTTCCATTCCGCTGGCGCCGGACGACTGGGTGCCGCCGAACAGGAAGAAGTTGCGGCCGCCGGTCTTGTCGCTGCCGGAGACGTTGATGGCGGCCGAGTCATCCTCGAGATCCGCGACATAATTGCCGTGATGGCCGGCGCAGGCCGTGCCATGCATATCCGGCGGCGACCCGCCGACCGGACTCAGGCTCTCGAGTGACCCGCTGCCGCTCGACGAGCCAAAGGCATTTTCGAGCAAATCCGCCGCCCGGGCATTGCGTTCCTTGGCCGAGGGCGAGCCGAGCACGACGGCGATCAGGTGACGGCTGCCATGGGTAGCGCTCGCCACCACATTGAAGCCGGCGGCGCAGGTGAAGCCGGTCTTCATGCCGTCGGCGCCGGGATAGCGTCCGAGCAGGCCATTGTGATTGGCAATGATGCGGCCGTTGAGTTCGAGCGCGCCGATGTCGTAAAGCCCCGCTTCGTCGGGGAAGTCGGCATAGAGCGCGCGGGCAAGGATCGCCATGTCGCGCGCCGAGGTGTAATGGTCCGCTGCCGGCAGGCCGTTCGGATTGACGAAATGCGAATCCTGCATGCCGAGCTTTGCGGCGGTCCGGTTCATCTCGCCGGCGAAGCCCTCGACCGACCCGTCGACGCCTTCGGCCACCGTAATGGCAAGATCATTGGCCGATTTCACCATCAGCATCTTCAGCGCATTGTCGAGTGTGACTTCGGTGCCCGGTCTGAAGCCCATTTTCGACGGCGGCATCCGCGCGGCGCGGGCCGAGACGATCATCGGCGTATCCATGGTCATCCGCCCTTCGCGCACCGCATTCAGCGCGACATAGACGGTCATGAGCTTGGTGATGGAGGCGGGGTACCAGGGCCGTGTCGCGTCTTGGCTGTACAGGACCTGGCCGGAATCGGCATCGACGACAACAGCGGGATTGGCGAGCGCGGGGACGGACACTGCGGCAAGTGCGGCAACGGAAACGGAAAGGCGCAGCAGCAAGGCGCGGATCATGCGTGAATACCCCAGAAATCAGCCGACATCGATAGCCCTTGGCGTCCGTGTTACAGGGCGAAGGCCCGAAAGGAAAGGCGGTTTTAAGGCGTCTTGCGCGCCAAATGGGGCAATTTGGCGGCACGAGGCAGTAGGAATTGGCCGCATAAGGCAGATGCGAAATCGCCAAGGCTCCCTATAATGAAGGGCAAACCACGGAGGATTTCATGAGCGTCGCGATCACGGGCTGGGCCCATCTGCCATTCGGTAAGCACGAGAATGAAACCGTCGAGAGCATGATCGTGAAGGCTGCGGACCAGGCTCTGGCCCATGCGGAAGTCGCGGCCGACGACATCGACGAGATCTATCTCGGCCATTTCAACGCCGGTTTCAGCCCGCAGGATTTCACCGCCTCGCTGGTGCTCCAGGCCAATCCGGCCCTGCGCTTCAAGCCGGCGACGCGGGTCGAAAATGCCTGTGCGACCGGCAGCGCTGCCGTGGCGCAGGCGATCAAGACGATCGATGCGCGCCGCGCCAAGCGCGTTCTGGTGGTCGGCGTCGAGCAGATGACCAAGACGCCCGGCCCCGAAATCGGCAAGAACCTGCTCAAAGCCTCCTATCTGCCCGAGGACGGCGACATCGCGGGCGGCTTTGCTGGCGTGTTCGGCCAGATCGCGGGCCAATATTTCCAGCGCTACGGCGATCAGTCCGACGCCCTGGCGATGATCGCCGCGAAAAACCACAAGAACGGCGTCGCCAATCCTTACGCGCAGATGCGCCGCGACGTCGGCTATGACTTCTGCCGCCAGGAAAGCGACAAGAACCCGTATGTCGCCGGGCCCCTGAAGCGCACCGATTGCTCGCTGGTCTCGGACGGCGCGGCGGCCCTCGTGCTCACCGACATCGATACCGCGCTTCAAGCCAAACGCGCCGTGATGTTCCGCGCCAACCAGCACGCGCAAGATTTCCTGCCCATGTCGAAGCGCGACATCCTCGATTTCGAGGGCTGTGCGGTTGCCTGGCGCCAGGCGCTGGAGCAGGCGCGCCTCAAGCTCGACGACCTCTCCTTCGTCGAGACGCACGATTGCTTCACCATCGCCGAACTGATCGAATACGAGGCGATGGGCCTTGCGCCGAAAGGGCGTGGCGCCGACGTGATCAAGGATGGCACGACATCGATGCAGGGCCGCCTGCCGATCAATCCGTCCGGCGGGTTGAAGTCCAAGGGCCATCCCATCGGCGCGACCGGCGTCTCGATGCATGTGCTCTCGGCCATGCAGCTCTGCGGCGAGGCGGGCGACATGCAGGTGCCACAAGCCAAGCTCGCCGGCATCTTCAACATGGGCGGCGCGGCGGTCGCCAATTACGTGAGCATTCTGGAGCGGTTGCGCTAACGGAATGATTTAGGAAGGAAGAAGCGACGGGGTACGTCCGTCATTGCGAGCGAAGCGAAGCAATCCATCTCCCATTCTATCCAATCTAGTCGCATGAGGCCGGCGTGCGCAGACAGTTCGCCGGTGGATGGATTGCTTCGTCGCTGCGCTCCTCGCAATGACGGTTCACCTAGTCGTCAATTCTCCTGCGCCTTTTGGCATCTCTCCAGCGTCTTTCGCCAGACTTTTTCCCACCAAACCATCGGACCCCTCATGGCAGACCTTTCGCATTTCCCCATCACCAAGCGTTGGCCCGCAGAACATCCCGACCGCTTGCAACTCTATTCGTTGCCGACGCCCAATGGCGTGAAAGTCTCGATCATGCTTGAGGAAATCGGTCTGCCGTATGAGCCGCATCGCATCGACATCGGCAAGAACGAAAGCTGGCTCCCGGAATATTTAGCGCTCAACCCCAACGGCAAGATTCCGGCGATCATCGATCCCGATGGGCCCGGCGGCAAGGCGCTCGGCCTGTTCGAATCCGGTGCGATCCTGCTCTATCTCGCCGAAAAAACGGGCCGCTTGCTGCCGCACGATCCGGCGGCGCGCTACCAGACGATTCAATGGGTGTTCTTTCAGATGGCGTCGATCGGCCCGATCTTCGGCCAGGTCGGCTATTTCTACAAATTCGCCGGCCGCGAGATCGAGGACAAACGGCCGCTCGAACGCTACCGCGCCGAATCCGAGCGCCTGCTCGGCGTGCTCGAGACGCAGCTCGAAGGCCGCGAGTGGATCATGGGCACGGATTATACGATCGCCGATATTGCCTCGCTCGGCTGGGTGCGCAATCTCGTCGGCTTTTACGGCGCACGGGAGATCGTCCATTACGACAAGCTGAAGCGTGTGCCGCAATGGCTTGAACGCGCCCTCGCGCGTCCTGCGGTCGAACGCGGGTTGACGATCCCCGGTCAGACACCCTGAGGCAAGAAACCCATATCGAATCTGCGCCTTGGCGCCCGAGCCGGCAAAGCTGGCTCGGGCTTCCTTTTTGTTCGGCGTGTGGAAGCCGGCGCCGCTCACACCAGCGGCAGCAGATAGTCCGGAATCTCGATCGGACTTGACGGCACCAGGCTTGCCACCGACACGTGCGGCCAGCTCAATGCGGCGAAATTCAAGATCACTTTCTGCGTGTATTGAATCTGCGTCGTCTTCATCTTGATCTTGCCGCCGGGAAAGCGTTTGCCGGGAATGAATGGCACTGAAGCGACAAAGCTCGGCGTCAGCGGGACCTTCGGGACCGTCGCGATCGGCTGGAGCACGACAGGCGGCGATCCCGCCAAGAGTTCCGGCACGTCAATCTCGTATTCGACCGTTTCGATCCAGAATACCGCGTCCATTTGCAGCGATTGCGCGTTGGGCCCGACGGCACTGGGCGGCGGATTGGGAACACCTTGCAGGAAGGCAATGTTATCGGTGCCGCCGCCGAAGTCCGGGGTAATCGGCGGCGGTGGAGTCGTGGGCGTCGCGCCGCCGCGCAACGGGCCGCCGAACAGCGGCGCGGCCGTATTGGTCGAGATGCCGATGACGATTGTTTCGGTAATGGTTTGATGTTGGATCTGGTCGCGCAGCACCGTGTTGGGGTCGTCCAGCATGGCTTGGGTGATCGTGCCGGCGGCGATGAAGGGCGCTAGATTCTGCGGCAGTCGCGGCGTTGCCGCATTGGTCGCGGTCTGACTTGCAAACCTGATCTTGTTCAGCGGCTTCCCGCCGGCAAAGGGGGTGATATCCACCGGGTCGATCTTCGGCGGACCGGCCACCGCCGCGACCACGGTTCCTTGCGCGACAATCGTGGTGCCGTGCGGAATCGAGGCCATACGCGCGACGGTCTGGGGTTCGTTCGGCGTGGTCGTCGCCGGCACGCTGAGCCACAGGCCGGGCTCGAAGTGAATACCCGTCGCCGGAAGCGTCGTCACGTCGTTGATGGTCTGCAAATACGGGACGCCGTTGAGAAAAATATCGCCCTGCGGATCGGTGCCGCGGTTGGGAATCGAGCCGAGGCTCGTCTCGAAAGACAATGTCTCCTCGGTCAAATTGAGTTCGAGGACATTGTCCGATGTGATCGGCGGCGTGAAAGGCGTCGGCGTTTTCGGATTGTCGGGCCTGAAGATCGTATTGAATCCACGCCCGGTCCAGGTGCCGACGAAAGCGCTCAGCGGTCCAAGGTTGGGCGCGATCGCGGGCGGCGGGGCCACGAGGCCGACCAACCCGAGGTTGGGATGGGTCACTTCGTGCATTTTGAAATTTAACGGCTTGGAGAATGCGGAGGTGAGAGGCGTCTGTTCAGCCATATGCTTAGCTCCTGCTGCGGATGCATTGCCGCAGGCTCCGACGCGCCCACCAACCTGACAGGCGAGGGCGTTAAAGATTATCGCAGTCAATCAATCGTCGCAGCCGGTCGATCATCCGAAGTTTATTGTCCCGTCGCCTGACATCCGCACAGTTGATTGCTGCGACGGATCAGATGAGGCTTGGAGATGCGGCGAGGGAATTTGGCGGGAATCCGAGGCCATTCACAACTGGGCAATATTGCCTAAGACAAATGAACTACTACCTGCGCAAGCATGCGCGGGAATACTTCATATGCGACCCTTGCTTCGCGCAACGGATAATGTTCGGATGCGAAACAGGCAAAGCGACACGGCCACGGCATGTGCCGTAGGGGAATTTCAGCCGCGGCGGACCGCACCGTATAATCGCGTACCAAGACGCCGCAATGTGGCCTCGCAGGCTGTGGTCCGTTCACTGCTGACGAGCACGCGATGACATGAAATGACGGGGCACAAAAGAGACGACGATGCAGCACACGCAGCCTTCTTCCCCGTATCGGACGATCCTCGTTACCGGCTTCGAGCCTTTCGGCGGCGAGACGATCAACCCGTCCTGGGAGGCGGCGCGGCAGCTCGACGGCTGGGTCTACCAGGGCGCGAAAGTCGTTGCGCGGCAGATGCCTTGCGTCTTCGGCGCGGCCTATGACGCTCTTGCCGCGGCGTTGCGCGAGGTCGCGCCGCAGATCGTGATCTGCGTCGGCCAGGCGTCGAACCGAAGCGACTTTTCGGTTGAGCGCATTGCCATCAACATCGACGACGCGCGCATCCCCGACAATGCCGGCCGCCAGCCCGTGGACGTGCCGGTCGTTGCCGATGGGCCGGCCGCTTATTTCTCAAGTCTGCCGATCAAGGCCATCGTCCAAGCGGTGCGCGCCGCCGGCATTCCTGCCTCCATGTCGCAAACGGCGGGGACTTACGTGTGCAACCACCTTTTCTACGCCGCCTGCCATTTGCGGGCGACGCGCTATGATGGTTTGCGCAAAGCCGGGTTCATCCATGTTCCGCTTTCGCCCGAACAGGCTGCGCATCACGCGGGCCACGCGTCGATGAGCATCGATACGGTTGCGCGCGCGTTGCGCGTGACGGTTGAAACCTGCTTGAAGCGAGATGCGGATGTGACGTTGGCGGCGGGCCAAGTGAGCTGAGTATTTTCATCGAAAACGCCTGCCAAAGTCGATCTCTTTGTCATTCTGGCCTTACCCCGGCATTCGGCGGAGGGCGATGTCACGTTAACTTTCGCGGGCGCACGAGTGTCACGGTGGTTGATTTTCAGGCTGCTGCAGCGGCGGACTTCCACTCCGTCATCGCCGTCAGGCGATGAACGTGGGTTGAGAGAGCGGAGCGTTGAGAGCGAGGCGGGACGAAATGGTTTCGGACGGCGGAAAACGTTGAGACGAACCGTTGCAATCCTGGCCATGATCGAAAGCCTTGCATAATTCGCTCGCGTTTTCGGATGGGAACATGGGAATTTTCCGCACGATTATTTAATCCCTTGTGCTGCCAATGATCGATATTCGGCATAACCTTGCGTCTGGCGGCGGAGTAGGAGCCGAGTTTGTCGGTCACGATCCGCTTCGGTGGTCGTCCTTGCTTGCGCAGCAGCCTTGTCAACAATCGCCGTGCAGCCTTTGTGTTTCGCTGAATTTGCAAGATTTCGTCGAGAACGTATCCTTCCTGGTCGACAGCCCGCCACAGATAACGTTTCTCGCCATTGACGGTGATGACAACCTCGTCGAGATACCAGATATCAAGGCGGCTTGGAGCCTTGCGCCTCAAGCGGCGGGCGTAGTCGGCGCCAAATTTGATCGCCCAGCGCCGGATCGTTTCGTAGGATACGACGATGCCGCGCTCGAGCAACATTTCCTCGACCAGACGCAAGCTCAACGGGAAACGGAAATAGAGCCAGACGGCGTGCGCGATGATCGTCGGAGGAAATCGATGCCGTTTGTAGCTCACAGGAGAATGGATCATGGCTGGTCAATATCAGCAGAAATGTTCGACCCAGTTAACGTGATATCGCCGCCGAGCGCTATGCGGCCGACCGGGATGCCTTCATCGAGGTTGCCGAAGGCGTGCAAGGCGGGCGCCCGGTCATTAAGGGCACCCGGCTCACCGTAAGCGCGATCCATGGCCGCCTCTCCTCCGGCGACACAATCGAAACTCTGATGGACGACCATCCCGATATTCCGCGTCGGGCCTTCGAGGCGGCGCTCCTCTATGCGCAAACCCATCCGCAGGTCGGCCGACCGGTGCTTCGTCGCCGAGGATCGGCAGCGTGAGATTTTTCATCGACGAGTGCATTTCGCCCACGCTGAGCCAGCATCTTAACCAGAAGGGCCTGCACGACGTGATCCACCCGAGGGATCGCAGTCGGCTGCGCGATCCCGATCACGTCGTCTTCGCTCGCGCCATCGACGAAGATCGGATTATCGTGACGGAGAACGCCGATGATTTCAGGAAGCTCGCCGGCGCCGTCGATCTTCATCCCGGCTTGATCATCTTGCCATCGGTCGCGCGCGAAGGCCGAACGGCTCATGGACCTAGTGATCGCACACTTGAAGAAGGAGGGCGGCGAACGTCCGCACGACCTGGTGGTCAACTCCGTGTTGACCATCTCGGTCGCGGGTGAGATCCGATTTGATCCGCTGCCGTGATGCGCGGCGCCATCCGCTTCAGAGGGGGAGGTTGCCATTGATGCCGGCGCGAACAAGCGCGTCGCGCTGCAAGTCCAGCAAATGGCTGCCGTCCGATTTCGATACGCGGGCATATCCGATCAGCATTGCACGCACACCCACTCAGATGCCGGATAGCGGAGCACAATAAAGCTGGGGGTGGAAACGCACGATTGGGCATTGGCACTATGGCCCTCGATCCGATTATGGCCGTCTGCAATCCTTCGGGAGCCTCGACGTGCCGAACAAGGACAGCAAGGGGAAGGGCACCCCCAACTCTTTGATACTTTCCAATGCAGCCGCGCGGCCGGGGCGATACCGGAGCCCAATGGCCAGGAGCTCGAAGGCCGGGTTGAACGCGGCCCTCCAAATATGGGCGCATGGGCAACCAGCCGAGGCCTGCAGGTTATCGGCCGACATAAGGTAGCGCGCCGGTGATTGTCGATTACGTTGACGGTACCAACGACCGCCTCTACAGTATTGCGGCTCAAAACCTGTGTGCAACCCCCCCTGATTGTCCGCTCGCGTGGACCCAATAAGACGCATTCTTTTCATGGCAACAACTGAGATCAAACCAGTTGAGTGGCGGCTGTCAGCACATTGCATGCCATCTATCAAATAGGGAGAAAACATGATCGCCGAAATGCACCTGAATTCGGCCGAGGAGGCGTTCGACCGGGTGCACACCCAATGGACCCGCGAGGACGCTCAGGCACTCTACGACCTGCCGTTCAACGATCTTATCTTCCGCGCGCAAACCATCCATCGCCGGCACTTCGATCCGAACAGGGTGCAATTGTCGCGTCTGCTCAGCATCAAGACCGGCGGTTGTCCGGAAGATTGTGGCTATTGCAGCCAATCGGCGCATCATGAATCCGGTCTCACGGCTTCGAAGCTGATGGAAGTGGAACGTGTCATCGCCGAGGCGAAGAAGGCGCGGGACGCGGGCGCCACACGCTACTGCATGGGCGCAGCCTGGCGCAGCCCCAAGGCGCGTGACATGGATACGGTCGTTGCAATGGTCGAAGGTGTGAAGGCGCTCGGGATGGAGACCTGCATGACGCTCGGCATGCTCGATCTCGACCAGGCGCAGCGGTTGAAAGTGGCCGGTCTCGACTACTATAACCACAACATCGATACCTCGGAGCGCTACTACAGCCAGGTCATTTCCACCCGGACCTTCGCCGACCGCCTCGACACGCTCGCCAATGTGCGCGCCAGCGGCATCAAGGTCTGCTGCGGCGGCATTGTCGGGATGGGGGAGGAAAAGGCCGACCGTGTCGACATGCTGGTCACGCTCGCGAATCTGCCGGAACATCCTGACAGCGTGCCGATCAACATGCTGATCCCCATCCCCGGCACCCCGCTCGGCAAGGCCGAACCGATTGAGCCGATCGAATTCGTACGCACCATCGCGCTCGCCCGCATCATGATGCCGAAGTCGCATGTGCGCCTATCGGCCGGCCGCACGGCAATGAGCGACGAGATGCAAGCGCTATGCTTCTTTGCCGGCGCCAACTCGATCTTCGTCGGCGACACGTTGCTCACCGCGGACAATCCGGAAGAGGACAAGGACAACGCCTTGTTCCGCCGCCTCGGCATCCAGCCTATGAAGCGCGACGCAGAGTGAGCGGCAAAACCCTGCTCGGTCGCTACGAGGCGAGCCTGCGTGGCCTCGCCCGAAAGAACCGGTTGCGCACACTCGCGCCGCGCGAAGGATTGGACTTTGCATCGAACGACTATCTTGGCCTCGCGGGCTGCAAGCGCATGGCAGATGCTGTCGCAACAGCCCTCGGCAATGGCACACCAATCGGCGCTACGGGCTCGCGTCTGCTGCGCGGCAACGCGCCTGAACATGAAGCGCTGGAAGCGGCGGCTGCTTCCTTCTTCGGCGCCGAACGTGCCTTGTTCTTTGGCGGTGGCTATGTCGCCAATTTTGCGCTGCTGACGACGCTGCCGCAGAAGGGCGACCTCGTCGTTCTCGATGCTCTGATCCATGCAAGCGCGCATGAGGGCGCCCGTGCCGGGCGTGCCGATGTGGCGGAAGCCGCGCATAATGACGCATCGATGTTCGACGATGCGATCCAGTCCTGGCGCGCGAAAGGTGGAGCTGGCCGGCCGTGGATCGTCGTCGAAAGCCTCTACAGCATGGACGGTGACCGCGCTCCGCTGCACGATCTGATGGCCGTGGCTGACCGCCACGACGGCTTCATGCTGGTCGATGAAGCCCACGCGACCGGCGTCTATGGCCCCGATGGCCGCGGTCTCGCCCATGAATTCGAAGGCCGTAACAATGTCGTCGGGCTGCATACCTGCGGGAAAGCTCTCGGTGCGTCGGGAGCGCTGGTCACCGGCCCGGCAGTCCTGTGCGATTTTCTCGTCAATCGCTGCCGGCCTTTCATTTACGCCACCGCGCCCTCGCCGCTGATGGCTGTTGCCACGATGGAGGCGCTAGCGATTGCTCGGGACGAACCCGAGCGGCGACAGGGCCTGATTCGGCTCGTCACGCGCGCCGAGGGGCATGCAAAAACAATGGGAATCGAGCCGAGCGGATCGCAGATCCTGCCGATCATCGTCGGGGACAACGCGCGCGCGATGGCCCTCGCGGCGGGGTTGCAGCAGCGCGGCTTCGACGTGCGCGGCATCCGACCGCCGACCGTGCCGGAAGGCACGGCCCGACTCAGGATCTCACTCACGCTCAATGTCTCGGAGACCGATATCGCAGCTTTGTTTGCGGCGCTCGCCGACGAATGGGCCCGCGTCACATGAGTCCACGTTTCATCGTCACAGGAACCGACACCGGGATCGGCAAAACCGTGATCTCGGCGGGCCTCATCAGCATGCTCGGCGGCGTTTATTGGAAACCGATCCAATCGGGCCTGGACGACGAAACCGACAGCCAGATCGTGAAGCGGCTTTCGCGCTTGCCTGCCGATCGAGTCCTGCCGGAGGCTTGGCGCTTGACCGCCGCGCTTTCACCCCACCGCGCCGCGGAACTGGACGGGGTCGAGATCGATGCCGATAGACTTCAGCCACCGAAAACCGAACGACCCCTTATCATCGAGGGCGCCGGCGGATTGATGGTTCCGGTCAACCGGAAGACGCTTTATCTCGACCTCTTTGCCCGTTGGGACGCGGCAGTCGTACTCTGCGCCCGAACCGGGCTCGGAACGATCAATCATACGCTGCTGTCGATCGAGGCACTGCGCCACCGATCGATCCCTCTTATCGGCGTCGTCTTCATCGGCGACGAGATGCCCGACACGCAGCGAACGATTGCGGATATGGCTAGAGTGCGAATCCTTGGCCGCCTGCCACGCCTCCACCCGCTCACGCACGACACGCTCACGGCAGCCATGCAGGCTTCATTCGATCCCGCCGACTTTATGGAAACCAAACTATGAGTCGCTCTGCCGTGTGGCATCCCTTCACCCAGCACGCCATTGAACCCGTGCCGCCGACCATCGCGCGCACCGACGGCGCGTATGTCGAGACTGCCGACGGCAGGCGCATCCTCGACGCGATCTCGTCCTGGTGGGTCATCACCCACGGCCACCGGCACCCGCGGATCATGCGAGCGATCCGGGAGGCGACGGAAACGCTCGACCAGGTCATCTTCGCCGGATTGAACCATGAACCGGCGGAGCAACTGGCGTCGGCATTGGTGGACATGGCGCCGGCGGGTCTCGACTGGGTCTTCTATTCTGACAGCGGCTCGACCAGTGTCGAGGTGGCGCTGAAGATGGCGCTGGGGTTCCATCGCAACAACGGCGCAGTCCGTACGCGCGTCGCCGTTATGGAACACAGCTATCACGGCGACACGATCGGCACGATGAGCGTTGGCGCACGTGGCGTTTTTAATGCCGCCTACGAGCCGTTGCTGTTCCAGGTCGACACCATTCCTTTTCCTACCGCCGGCCGCGAGCAGGAAGCGCTTGACTGTTTCGAGCAGCTTGCGCACCAGGGTGAGGCAGCAGCGCTCATCGTTGAACCGCTGGTGCTGGGCGCCGGCGGCATGCTGATGTATCCCGCCTGGGTGCTTGCCGAACTCAAGCGCATCGCCGAGCGATCAGGCACGCTGCTGATCGCTGACGAGGTGATGACCGGTTGGGGTCGCACCGGTACTCTGTTCGCCTGCGAGCAGGCCGGCATTGCGCCAGACATCCTGTGCACCTCGAAGGGCCTGACGGGCGGATCGGTGCCGCTTGCCGCGACGCTCGCCACCGATGCGATCTTCCGCGCGCATTTCTCGCAGGATCGCGAGAAGACGTTCTTTCATTCGAGTTCCTACACGGCGAACCCCATCGCCTGCGCGGCCGCGCTCGCCAATGTCGGCATCTGGCGCGACGAGCCAGTCATCGAACATGTGGCGGCACTGTCGCGGATGCAGGCGGACAAAATTGGCCGTTTTAATAACGATCCTCGTTTCGAGAATGTGCGGATGACCGGAACCATCGCCGCGCTCGACCTGCATGTCGGCAACGCCGGATATCTTGCGGATGTTGGGCCTAAGCTGCGCACCTTCTTCCTCGAACGCGGCCTGCTGGTGCGGCCGCTCGGCAATGTCATCTATGTGCTGCCACCCTATTGCGTCACGTCGGCGGAGCTCGACCGGCTTTACGACGCGATCGACGAGGCCGGAGAATTCGCGCGAGGTGCGCCATGAACCGCACGGCGCGCATCCTGGGCTTTGGCCATCACGTCCCGGCCCGCAAGGTCGCAAATGCGGAAATCGAGGCGAGCCTCGGGCTCGAGGCCGGTTGGATTGAAGCGCGTACGGGTATCCTGTCGCGCTATTGGGCTGAAGCCGGCGATACGTTGTCAGAACTCGCCGCACGCGCCGGCGACATGGCCCTCAAGGCAGCCGGGATCGCGCGCCACGATGTGGGCCTGCTCCTGCTCGCCACCTCGACGCCGGACCATTTGCTGCCGCCGACAGCTCCGCTGGTGGCGCATCGACTCGGTCTCGCAAATGTCGGCGGGGTCGACCTTGCTGGCGCCTGCTCGGGCTTCATCTATGCGGCGATCTTTGCGGACGGCTTTGTGCGGCTGCACAACAAGCCGGCCGTCGTCATCGCCGCTAATATTTTGAGCCGCCGGATCAATCCGGCCGAACAGGCGAGCGCGGTGCTCTTCGCCGATGCGGCGGGTGCAGTGGTGCTTGGCCCTTCCGAAAATCCTGACCACGGCATCCTCGGCGCGTCTGTCGCCACCGACGGGACGGGCTACGGACTCATCCACATCCCGGCAGGCGGCAGCAGCCGCCCCTTCTCCGACGAACTCGATATTGCCGAAACGCGTATGACGATCACCAATGGCCGCGCGGTGTTTACCAGAGCGGTCGAAATCATGAGCGGTTGCTCGACGGAAGCGCTTGCCAACGCCGGACTAAGCGCTCGAAACATCGACCGTTTCGTACCCCATCAGGCAAATGCCCGCATCTTTAACGCGGTCGGCAAATCGCTTGGCATCGAGGATGGCCGCATTGTCAAGACGATCGCGGAGTACGGCAATTCGTCAGCCGCGACCATTCCACTGTCGCTGTCGATTGCGCATCAGGTTGAGCCGTTCCGACCGGGCGAGAAATTGTTGCTCGCCGCCGCTGGCGCCGGCCTGACCGGCGGTGCCATTGTGGTTGGTGCATAGTCCATACATGCCATACTGGACCGGCGTCACCAGTCATCGCCCCGGAGAGCGGTTTTGCGTCAGGGATGTAACCCGCTCACCAAGTTGAATGTTTTGGCCCTGTCTCGCTGGTCGACAAAGCGCTTCCACGGGGGGTCTGGGGCGGGCGGATTTCCAGAATCAAGAAGCCCTCGGAAAAGTTTGGTTTCAACGGCTTGAGATTTGGTTGCGGGGGGCAGGATTTGAACCTGCGGCCTTCAGGTTATGAGCCTGATTGTCCGGTGCTCATCTTTATATTCTACGGCGCGCCATTTCTACGCCGTTGCTCGCTAGAGAAATATTGAGCCGCCGGAGGCGGCTTCACTCTTTCGAGCGCGACGTATATCGCGCGCGGCCCGCTAGTTTCGTAACAGCTGCCGGCGTCATGAGCGCGCCCTCTCGCGTAGTGAGCGATCGGCCGCCAACTCCGTCGTAATCTGAAATGTGAATGCCAGCGATCGCAACCGACTTTCAGACTGGCTGTGCGCGGCCGAGCACTTGGGTGACTGTGAAGTCCAGTTGTGTGGAAACGCACTGATGGCACTGCAATGAGCTCTTAGATGGCGATGGTCCCGGAGATTATTGCGAGCATGGCTGCCTGCGGGGGAAACCAAAAAACACGGAGGTCAGGGCATGCGATTGGTTGGGACGATCCTATTTTTGCTTGCGAGCGGCGCCGCGCTCGCCGCCTCACCCGAAGACGATTACATGGCCGCGCGCGACAAGGCAGTTTCTACGATCGAGCGGCTCTATAAGTCGAAGGCCAAGCAGGACTCCATCGACGCGGTCGATGCGAAGGCACGCGCCGATCTCGAAACCCGCCTCTCCATGATTCTCGGTCCCTTCGCGATCGTGGGCTTCCCCACCACCGGTAAGATCAATCTCGAAAGCCTCAGCCGCTCGGACGTCGGTTTCGGAATGCTTGACGGGCTCAGGCACGCCCAGAGCGAGGACGGCCCGAGCGTCCTTGCCACCACGCGAGGCCTTGTCGAACGGTGGCTTAAGCCCAAGGCGAGCGAAAAGGACGCACAGTCTCGGGTGCCCGGAGATATCGATCAAGCACTCAAGTCAGACAACTTCTATACGTACGCCATCGGCAGCGACTCCGCCTTCTCGACGACGCTCGACTTTCCGCTCGAGAAGCCTGCTGGTGCCGACATGGCGCTTGGACGGCTCGGCGGCTGGGCGCAGGAGACTGGACCAAATCCCGATCAACATATTGTCGTCGCGATCGTGAAGGGCCAAAGCATCATGATTGCCGACGCGCCTGTAACACCGCCGATTCCCGAAATCGCCGATTGCAAGGCCTTGTGGACTTCGGCGAATGCCACGGCCGAAAAGTTCGAGAAGATCTATCAGGATTCCGGCCTCAAGAACCAGAAGGCGTTCGCAGCTGCCAGCGCGGCGCAAGACAAGGGCGATCGCGACTATCGCGCCTGCGTGGCCGAACGCCTACCGCATGAGCCTGTCTTTCCGGCGCTTCTCAAGCAGGCCCAGGAATTGGCCAATCACATGGCCGGCAAATAGCCTTTCGCTCCGAGAACACCAGCCGGCGGACCGCCTGATCGGGCGGCCAGATCAAGCCGGCTCGTCTCGGTTCTTTCGTTCGCCATCCGCGATTGCTCCGTCTCCGCAATCGTGCCCAGCTCCGACGGAGCGATCGCTACCGGCGTGCAACTGGAGAGAAGGAATGGCAGCTTGACAACAATCCACAATTAAAGCGCCGATTGACCGGCCGGCCCGCCAGATCGTGTTGGACGAGCCGTCGATAGACGAGGCCACTTCGCTCAACCTATCCATTTCGGTGAGATGGCATCATGCAACCTCATACAATGACAATTCCGCCAATAACCCGCCAGCATATCCACAATTTTGATGTCGGATGCTTACAAAGTGCTTACAAAACCGCCAAAAAAGCATTGTAAGCAAAAGACCTCCCGAAAGAGGTCATTTAAACGATTGATTCATTTTAGGAAATTTGGAGCGGGCGAAGGGATTCGAACCCTCGACCCCAACCTTGGCAAGGTTGTGCTCTACCCCTGAGCTACACCCGCATCCGGTGCTCGGCGCCAGGGCATTGCGGCGGCGAGAGCTGCCTTATGCCGTAAAGCGTCCGGCATTGCAACCTCCTCGACGAATTTTTCGCACAAAATTGTTACATCGCCATTTTGCGATATTTTCGAATGGTTTACGCCTCCATTCCGTTTTCAAGGAAAATGCTTTAAGAGCGGGCAGCTGTAAAATGTTAGGTTTTCCAATGAACGCTTCGCCCCAAGATCTGTTTGCCTTCCTCAATCAAAACGAGATCGCCAACGACACGTTCGAGCATCCCGCCGTCTTCACGGTGGAGGAATCGAAGCAATTGCGCGGACCGATCGACGGCGGCCACACCAAGAATCTCTTCCTGAAGGACAAGAAGAGCCGGCTGTTTCTGATCGTCGCCCTGGAGGAAACCCGGATCGATTTGAAGCGCGTGCACGAGGTCATCGGCGGCCAGGGCCGCGTGTCCTTCGGCTCCGGCGAGCTTTTGGAAGAGGTCTGGGGCGTCAAGCCGGGCTCGGTCACGCCCTTCGGCGCGATCAATGACAAGACCCATCGCGTTACGGTGGTCCTCGACGCGGAAATGATGAAATTGGGGCGGCTCAATTTCCACCCGTTGATCAATACGATGACCACCGGCATCTCTTCCGAGGGGCTTGTCACCTTTCTGCGCGCGACGGGGCACGAACCGCTCATTGCCGCCCTTCCCGCGCCCGCGCCTGTGTAAAATGTTGCGAAATCGCGACCGCCACCCCATCTTGAGGGCAAACCCAATAGGATTTCTGGACAATGGTTGATTTGAGCAACGATCAGGCGACGCCCGAAGCGGCCTTGATAAAGGAAACCACGACCGCCGCCTTCCGCCAGGACGTGCTGGCCGAATCGATGAAACAGCCGGTGCTGGTGGATTTTTGGGCGCCCTGGTGCGGCCCGTGCAAACAATTGACCCCGGTGATCGAAAAAGCGGTCAAGGCGGCGGGCGGCAAGGTGCGGCTGGTCAAAATGAATATCGACGACCACCCGCAAATCGCCGGTCAGCTCGGCATCCAGTCGATTCCAGCGGTCATCGCCTTTCAAAAGGGCCAGCCGGTCGACGGCTTCATGGGGGCATTGCCGGAGAGCCAGGTCAAGAGCTTCATCGAGCGCCTGGTCGGCCCGGTGAGCGATGGCACGGAAGAAATCCTCGCTGAAGCCGAAGCGGCCTTGTCCGAAGGCGATACCCAGACGGCCGCCGATCTGTTCACGAGCGTGCTTGCCAGCGATCCCGCCCATCTGAAGGCGATCGGCGGGCTTGTGCGCGTCCTCGTGTCTGCGGGCGAGCTTGAGGCCGCACGCGACGCGCTTGCGCAGGCACCGGCCGAGAAGGTGGACGATGCCGCGATCAGCGCCGCCCGCGCCGCGCTCGAACTGGCCGAACAGGCCGCCGCGCTCGGCGATCTTGGCTCGCTGGAAAAGGCCATCGCCGACAACCCGGCCGATTACCAGGCCCGGTTCGACCTTGCCATTGCCTTGAACGGGCGCAACCAGCGGGAAGCAGCCGCCGATCAATTGCTCGCGATCATCAAGCGTGACCGCAAATGGAACGATGACGGCGCCCGCAAACAACTGATACAATTCTTCGAAGCCTGGGGACCGATGGACGAAGCGACCATTCAGGCGCGCCGCAAATTGTCGGCCATGCTGTTCTCGTGATGTTGGAACGCGGTGAATGAGTATCAACAAACCCTATCAGAGCCCTGACGAATTACCGGACGTGCTGCCGGTGTTTCCGCTCGCCGGTGTTCTGTTGTTGCCGCGCGTCTCCTTGCCACTCACGGTCTTCGAGGCACGCTATCTCGACATGTTCGACGACGCGCTGAAATCCCACCGGCTGATCGGCATCATCCAGCCGGAGGCTGGCGAGAACGAGCATAAGACCCATCCCGATCTCTATTCGGTCGGCTGCGTCGGGCGGATCACGCAATTCGCCGAGACCGGCGACGGCCGCTATCTCGTCGCGCTCACCGGCGTCGCGCGCTTCAAAGTCATGGAGGAACTGAACAGCCTCACGTCCTACCGCCAGTGCCATGTGTCCTATGACGATTATCGCGTGGATTTCGTGCCGAGCGCCGGCGAGCAGGATGTGAATCGCAACGACATTCTGCGGACGCTGCGCAATTTCGCCAAAGCCAACGACCTGAAAATCGATTGGAAGAGCATCGAAAAGACGCCGAACGAGCCCTTGGTCAACGAGCTCGCCATGATGAGCCCGTTCGGACCGAAGGAAAAGCAGGCGCTGCTCGAAGCCAAGGACTTGAAACTGCGCGCAGAGACATTGGTGGCGATCGCCGAAATCGAATTGGCGCGCGGCCAACCCTCCGCCCGCACGTTGCAATAAGGCGAGGAAACCATGTCGGATCCCCATCTTCCCGCCGCGGCCGAGGAGCCGACCCGGATCGATCCGCGCCTGCTCGAAATTCTCGTTTGTCCCCTGACCAAGGGGCCGCTCGATTACGATGCCGAGAAGCAGGAACTGATTTCACGCGACGCGAAACTCGCCTATCCGATCCGCGACGGCATCCCGATCATGCTGCCCGACGAAGCACGGCCGATTGAGGATTGAATGAACTGGGACCGCGAGCGTCTCGCGCGCGGTCCATTCGCCTTAACCGTAAGCGCCATCCATCAACATCATTTGCGCGGCTTTTTCGGCAATCATCATCGTCGGCGAATTGGTGTTGCCCGATGTGATCGTCGGCATGACCGATGCGTCGGCGACGCGCAGATGACTGACGCCGCGCACCCGCAGACGCTCGTCGAGCACCGCAGAAGGATCGTCCGCACGTCCCATCTTCGCCGTGCCGACCGGATGAAAAATCGTCGTGCCGAGATCGCCCGCCGCGCGAACGAGGTCCTCGTCGCTCGCCAAATTCGCGCCGGGGCGAAATTCCTCGCGAATGAATGGCGCGAGGGCCTTGGCGGCGCAGAGTTTGCGGGCAAGATGCAAGGACTCGACCGCGACCGTCTGATCGCCCGATGCGCTCAAATAATTCGGCTGAATTTCAGGTTGTGCCTGCGCCTCAGGGCTCACCACGTGCACGTGGCCCCTGCTCAACGGGCGCAAGTTGCACACACTCACCGTGATCGCAGCAAAATCGTGCATCGCGTCGCCGAACTTATCGAGCGAGAGCGGCTGGATATGGAACTGCACATTCGGCGTCGCATAGGTCTCGTTCGATCTCGCGAAGATGCCGAGCTGCGACGGCGCCATGGTGAGCGGACCGCGCCGGAACAGGGCATAATCGAGCCCCATTTTCGCGCGTTTCAGCAACGACTGATAGTCGACATTCAGCGTGCGCGTATTGGCGACTTTGTAAATGGGCCTGATCTGCAAATGGTCTTGCAAATTCTCGCCGACGCCGGGCGCATGCTGCACCACCGGAATGTCGAGCGCGGCAAGGCGCGCGCCGTCGCCGATGCCGGACAATTCGAGTAGTTGCGGCGTGCCGACCGCACCCGTGCTCAACACGATCTCGCCGCGCACCCGCACAACTTCGCACACGCCGTCGCGCAAGATCTCGACGCCCGTCGCGCGGCCATTCTCGATGATGACGCGCTGCACATGCACGCGCGTCATCAGCGTCAGATTCGACCGCTTCAAAACCGGCTTCAAAAATCCACGCGCGGCGCTCCAGCGGCGGCCGCGCTTTTGATTGATCTGAAAATAGGCGTTGCCTGCATTGTTGCCGCTGTTGAAATCGTCGACCTTGGCGATGCCGATCTCTGCCGCCGCATCACGCACGGCATCGAGAATCTCCCAATGAATGCGCGGCTCTTCCACACGCCACTCGCCGCCGGCGCCATGCAAAGCACTCGCCCCAGCAAAATGATCTTCCTGCGCCTTGAACAGCGGCAGCACATCCTCCCAGCCCCATCCGGCCAGCCCCACCTGCCGCCAGCCGTCGTAATCCTGCGCCTGGCCGCGCATGTAGATCATCGCATTGATCGCCGAACAGCCGCCGATGACTTTACCGCGCGGATAATTCAGCACGCGCCCGTTAAGGCCCGGAACGGCTTGCGTCTTGAACATCCAATCGGCGCGCGGATTCCCGATCGCGAACAGATAGCCGACCGGAATGTGGAACCAGATCCAATTGTCGTTGCCGCCCGCCTCCAGCACCAGCACCTTGTTGCGCGGATCGGCAGAGAGGCGGTTGGCAAGAACACAACCCGCGGAGCCCGCGCCAACGACGATGTAATCATAGGCGGCGGCTTCTGCCATTTTGGTTCCCTACGATTGAACGGCCCAGCAGGCCACCTGGCGCCCCTGCTTCGTTTCGTTCAAGGGGTCCTCGATCCGGCAGCGGTCCATCACCAAAGGACAACGCGGATGGAAGGCGCAGCCCGACGGCGGGTTGAAGGGCGACGGCAATTCGCCTTTCAGGATGATCCGCTCCTTCTTCGCCAAAGGATCTGCGATCGGGGTCGCCGACAGCAGCGCGCGCGTATAGGGATGCTGCGGGTTGTCGAAGATCGCATCGCGCGTGCCAGTCTCGACCGCGTGGCCGAGATAGATCACCATCACCCGGTCGGCAATGTGGCGCACAACCGAAAGATCGTGGCTGACGAAGGCGTAGGCGAGGTGAAATTCTTCCTGCAGCTCAGCGAGAAGATTCAGCACTTGCGCGCGGATCGACACGTCGAGCGCCGCGACCGGCTCGTCGAGCACCAGAATTTTCGGCCGCAGCATCAGTGCCCGCGCGATGGCGATGCGCTGGCGCTGGCCGCCGGAAAACATATGCGGATAGCGGCCGTAATATTCCGGCCGTAGCCCCACACGCTGCATCATGGCGCGCGCCACTTCCTTGCGCTCATTGGCCGGCATCTTGGTATTGACCAGCAAGGGCTCTTCCAGGATCGAGCCGATGGTCTGGCGCGGATTGAGCGAACCATAGGGATTCTGAAAGACGATTTGCACCTCGCGCCGCAATTGCCGGCGCGCTGCCGCATCGACATGCGCGACATCTTTCCCGTCGATCAGCAATTGGCCCGCGGTCGGCTCCTCGATCAAGGTGAGAAGCCGCGCCAGTGTCGATTTGCCGGAACCCGATTCCCCCACAATAGCAAGCGTCTTGCCGGCCTCGAGCGTGAACGACACGCCGGCAAGCGCCTTCACTGTCGCGGTGGACGCAAAGAGCCCGCGCTTGGCCTCGTAGTCTCGGCGCAGATCCCGCGCCTCCAGGATCGGCGCACTCATGCCGGCACTCCTTCTTGCGGCACGCCGTTCACGAGCGGCGTATGGCACAATGCACGGCCGAGTTCGCTATTCGCGCGGTGCGGCGGAGTCGAGTGGCAGAGCTCGGTCGCAAATCCGCAGCGCGGCGAAAACAGGCAGCCGCGCGGCCGGTCGAATTGGCCGGGCACCATGCCGGGAATAGCCGGCAAGCGCCGCTGGTTGGCGCGCTCAGGCAGCGCGGACAGAAGCGCATAGGTGTAAGGGTGGTGCGGCCGCGCGAAGAGTTCTTTCGTGGTGTTCGATTCGACCTGCTGGCCGGTATATTGCACGACGACCCGATCGGCCGTTTCGGCGACGACGCCCATGTCGTGGGTGATCAGCACGAGCGCCATGCCGTTCTCGCGCCGCAGCTTGGTGAGAAGATCGAGGATCTGCGCCTGAATGGTCACATCGAGCGCGGTGGTCGGCTCGTCCGCGATCAGCAGCTTCGGATTGCAGGCCAAGGCCATGGCGATCATCACGCGCTGGCTCATGCCACCTGAGAGCTGGTGCGGAAAGGCCGACACGCGCCGCACGGGATCGGTGATACCGACCAGTTCCAGAAGCTCGATGGTGCGGGCGCGCCGCGCCGCCTTGCCAAGACCCAGATGGGCTTTCAGCGCTTCGCCGATCTGGAAGCCAACAGTGAAACACGGATTGAGCGACGACATCGGCTCCTGGAAGATCATCGCAATGTCCTTGCCGATGATCTGCCGGCGCTGCTTTGGCGCGAGCGCGCGCAAATCCTTGCCGTCGAAACTCATCACATCGGCCGTGATCGTCGCGGTCCAGGGCAGAAGCCCCATCAGCGCCAACATGGACACGGATTTGCCCGATCCCGACTCGCCGACGATGGCCAAAGTCTCGTTCGGATCGATCGAGAGATCGACGCCATCGACGGCTTTGAACCCGCCGCCGCGCGTCGCGAAAGAAACCGAGAGATTGCGAATGTCGAGCAATGCCATCACGACCTCCGCATTTTCGGATCGAGCGCATCGCGCAAGCCGTCGCCGAAGAGATTGATCGAGACGACGGTGATGAGAATGGCAAGGCCGGGAAGCGTTACCTGCCAGGGATTGGAATTGATGAACTCGCGCGCATCGGCGAGCATCGTGCCCCATTCGGACGTCGGCGCCTGCGCGCCGAGCCCGAGAAAGCCCAGTCCCGCAGCCTCCAATATCGCATTCGAAACACCAAGCGCCGCCTGCACGATGAGTGGCGCCAGGCAATTTGGCAGGACGGTCGAAAACATCAAACGGAACCGTCCGACGCCAGCCACTTTGGCCGCCGTCACATAGTCCTTGGTGAGTTCGGCCATCGCCGACGCCCGCACAAGGCGGACATATTGCGGCAAATAGACGATGGTGACGGCGACAATCGTGTTGATGAGGCTCGGTCCCAAAACCGCGACGACCAGGATCGCGAGCACCAGGCTCGGAATCGCCATGATCAAATCCATGATCCGGGTGATGATCATGTCGGTCGTATAGCCGAAGAATGCACAAGCGAGTCCGAGCACAATGCCGATGACGAAGGACACGCTCATCACGGCGATACCGATAAAAAGCGAAATCCGGGCGCCGAAAATGATGCGCGAGAGGATGTCGCGGCCATCAGCGTCGGTGCCCAGAATATGCGCCCAAGCCCCGCCACTGCTCCACACCGGAGCCAGCAGGCTGGGTTCGCGCGTGTCGGTGCCCGGAACGAACTGGCTATCCGGATTGTACGGCGCGAGAAAGTTGGCGAAGATCGCCATCAGAACAATGAGCGTGATCACCACGAGCCCGAACATCGCGCCCTTGTTTTCGCGAAAGGCGGCCCAAAAAGCCGCCAACTGGCCAGGCGGCCTGTAAGCGGCCGCAGTCATGGCGGCGGAAGCGTTAATGTCCATGACGAATCCTCGGATTAATCACGCCGTAGAGCACGTCGACGCATAGGTTGACGAGGATGATGACTGTTGACACCAGCATGACGCCGCCTTGCAGAGCGGGATAATCCCGCCGGTTGATCGATTCGATGAGCCATTTGCCGATGCCCGGCCACGAGAAGATCGTCTCGGTCAGCACCGCGCCGGCCATCAATGTTCCGACCTGCAGGCCGATCACGGTAATGACCGGAATGAGGGCATTGCGCAGCGCGTGCACGCCAAAAACCCGCAAGGGCGAAAGACCTTTTGCGCGGGCGGTACGCACATAATCCTCGTTCAAAATCTCGAGCATCGAGGATCGCGTCATGCGTGCGATGACGCCGAGAGGTATTGTCCCAAGCACGATCGCCGGCAAGACGAGATGGCGCAGCGCGTCGCCAACTGCGCCGTCTTGTCCCGAAAGCCATGCATCGATCGTCATGAAGCCGGTTACAGGCTCGAAATAATACTGAATGGGATCGATACGGCCGGAGACCGGCATCAAGCCCCAATCGACCGAAACGACCATGACCAGCACCAGGCCCCACCAGAAGATCGGCATCGAAAAGCCGGTGACCGACAGCGCCATGATGGTTTGATCATACCAGGACCCGCGTTTCACGGCCGCGATGGCGCCGGCAGGAATGCCGATGCACGCAGCAAACAACATGGCGCAAAAAGCCAGTTCGATTGTTGCTGGAAACAGCGTCAGAAATTCGTGCAGGACCGGCGCGTTGGTCGACAACGAGACCCCGAAGTCGCCGTGTAGCAGTTTCCAGACATAGTCGAGGAATTGCTTCCACACCGGTTGGTCGAGGCCGAGTTCGTGCCGGAAATAGGCGAGGCGCTCCGGGCTGATGCCGTGCTCGCCAACACGCACTTCGACCGGATCGCCGGGAACCAGGCGGATGGCCATGAAGGTGACGAACATCAACGCGAAAAATGTCGGGATCGTCAGCGCCAGACGTTTGATGAAATATTTCAGCATGGCGTTCTTTACTCACGCACGCACAGAAACGCAAAAAGTTTCCCCGGGCCGAATTCGGCCCGGGGACATGCGCGCTCTTACTGAACGTCGACGCCCTGGAAGGCATGCGAACCGAGCGGGCTCTGCTTGAAGCCGACCACATTGGCGCGCATCGCTTCATAGACCGTCGAATTGGCGATCTTGAAGTCCGGCGCCTCTTCGTGCTCGATCACCTGCATCTGCTCGTAAAGCTTGGTGCGCTCCGCCTGATCATTCGAAGACCGTGCCTTCTTGAGCATATCGTCGTAGTCTTTGTTGCACCATTTCGTGAGATTCTGGCCGCCCGGACGAGCCGCGTCGCAGCCGCGCAGGAAGAAGAAATTGTCCGGATCGCCGTTGTCGCCGGTCCAGCCCAATTGCGAGGTCATCGGCTCGCCCTGCTGCGCGCGCTTGCGGTACTCGCCCCATTCGTAGGTCACGAGCTTGGCGTTGACGCCGACCTTGGCGAGATCGGCCTGCATCATCTCGGCAACGCGTTTGCCGTTCGGATTGTAGGGACGCGTGACAGGCATGTACCAAAGATCGATGTCAAGCGGCGTGGTCACGCCCGCTTTGGTCAACATCTCCTTGGCCTTCTCCGGATCGTAGGGGTAATCCTTGATCGAGTCGTTGTAGCTCCACATGGTCGGCGGAATCAGGTTTTTCGCCGGCTGGCCGGAGCCGAGATATACGTCCTTCACGATCGCATCTTTGTTGATCGCGAGATTGAACGCCTGGCGCACCTCTTTCTTGTCGAACGGCGGCTTTTGCGTGTTGAAGGCGAGATACGCGACGTTCAGGCCAGCCTGGCTGATCACCTTCAAGGACGGGTCTTTCTGCATTTCCGGCAGATCAGCCGGACGCGGGCCGATCATGAAATGGCATTCGCCCGCCTTCAGCTTGGCATAGCGCGCCGTCGGATCCGGCGTAATGGCGAAGACCAGATCGTCGACCTTCGCCTTCTCGCCCCAATAGTCCTTATTGGCCTTGTAGCGGATCATCGCGTCCTTTTGATAGGCGACGAAGGAGAAGGGGCCGGTGCCGACCGGAACTTGATCGAACTGCTCGGGCTTGCCAGCTTTCAGGAGATAATCCGCATATTCGGCGGAGGGGATGGCCATGAAATCCATGGCGAGATTGGCGAGAATCGGCGCATCCGGCGCGCTCAAAGTCAGCTTGACCGTGTAATCGTCCACTTTCTCGACCGACTTCACCAAGGTCGGCATATCCATGTCGGAATAATAATCGTATTTGCCGCCCGACACTTTCGCATAAGGATGGTTGGGGTCGCTCTGGCGCTTGAACGCGAACAGGACGTCATCCGCATTGAAGTCGCGCGTCGGCTTGAAGCCGCCGGCGCCCACGAATTTCACGCCATGGCGCAGATGGAAGGTGTAAACGAGGCCGTCGGAGCTCACGTCCCAGCTTTCTGCCAGTCCCGGTACGACCTTGGTGCTGCCGCGTTCGAATTCGACCAGCCAGTCAAAGACCGGCCGTGCGGCGTCGAAGCTCGTGCCCGTCGTATTGATCGCCTGCGAGAAATTTTCCGGCGAGCCTTCCGAGCAATAAACCAGCGTTTTGGCGGACACCGCTGTCGAACCCAACAGCATCGCGGCCAAACCCAAGCCAATCAGCATCTTCGATTTCATTTCTATCCCCTTATCTGGACCCTGTTCCCGTGCGGAACGGATCGTTTCTCCCTGTATGAGGAAGTGCCGAAGGGGGCTTCTTTTGCAGAGCGCTCCTTTCGGTCATGCGGCCATCGAAGCGCTTTTTTGGCAAACGTGCAAATGGAATGTACAATTTCGCGGCAACCCGGGCTTTGGCCACCATTTTACGCTGGGGAAAGCGACGTCGGCACGGGAAAATCGGCCGCGGCAGCACCCTGATTCGATAAAAGTTAACAAAAAACCCGGCGTTTAGCACCGGGTCCTTTCGTTTTGCCTCTCGAGGTCGAGATTTATGCGGCCTCGTCGATATCGCCGTCGTTGTCGCTGTCGGCGTCGAGATCGGCATCCCCGTCGCTTTCCGCTTTCGCGCCGCGGCGGGGGCCCTTTTGCAAGTTGCCTTCGATCACCTTCAACGCCTCGGTCTCGGTGAGTTTCTGGACCGCTGCGATCTCACGCGCCATCCGGTCGAGCGCAGCTTCATAGAGCTGACGCTCGGAGTAGGACTGTTCCGGCTGAGCGTCGGACCGGTAAAGATCGCGGACCACCTCGGCGATCGCAATCAGGTCGCCGGAATTGATCTTCGCCTCATATTCCTGCGCCCGGCGCGACCACATCGTGCGCTTCACCCGCGCGCGGCCGGTCAGCGTGTCGAGCGAGCGCTTGACGGTCGCATCGTCGGCGAGCTTGCGCATGCCGACGCTGGTGACTTTCGGCAGCGGCACTTTCAGCGTCAATTTGTCCTTGGCGAAATTGATGATGAACAGTTCCAGCTTGAAGCCGGCCACTTCCTGCTCTTCGATCGCCAGGATCTGGCCAACGCCGTGGGATGGATAGACCACGAATTCGTTGGTCTTAAACCCATGACGTGCGGCCGGAGCCTTGGCGGCAGGCTTGACAGCAACCGGCGCCACGGCGGGCTTGGCGGCAGGCGCAGCCGGCTGTTCGACCTTCGGCGCAGCCGCACCGGCAGCGGCCTTGGCGGCAGCTTCCTTGGCCGCGGCGGCGCGCACAGCGGCCAGCTTCTCGCCGGGCGTCAGCGCGCGCGGCGCAGCGACGTCAGCAGGCTTCGCCGCGGCAGCTTGCGCTTTGGAAACAGGCGCTGATTTCGTAGCTTTCGGAGCGGCGGCCGCGCTGGCGCCAGTTTTTTCAATTTTCTTAGTCACCTTGGTCCTATCATCTGTCTTGGGCATGGACGAAATCGGCTCAGATGCCTGCACGGGCGCTTCCACTTTCACCGGCCCCTTCAGTTCTACCGGGCTCTTCTTCAACGCGCCTTTCATGGCCGCGGAACTTTTCAGAGCCGGCGCGGGGGTCCTGCTTTTTTCTGTCGTCTTCCTAAGTTCGACCTTAGGGGGTACCGCTTTTGCGACTTTGGCCTTTGCGGCCTTTTCTTTCGCCAATTTGGCTGCTGCGGCCTTTTTCGCCGCCTCACGCGCTTTCTTGGCGGCCTCGGCCTTCTTGGCCTCGGCAACTTTTGCCTTGGCAAGCACGGCTTTATCCTTTGCTTTGCCCTTGGCGGTCACGACTTTCGCCGAACTGGTTTTCTTGGCTGCGGTCTTGCGCGCGGCGGCTGCGGCTCTCTTTTGTGCCGGCGCCTTGGCCACGGCTTTCTTGACTATGGTTTTGGCTGACTTGGTCTTCTTGACATTCTTCTTGGTTGGTGCGCTCTTCCCGGTCTTTTTTACGGACGACATACTCGGTACACTCCTGTCATGCACCCGCTTTGGAGACGGGGCGTGCGGCGACCGCGACCCGGTACTCTGGTCGCAGCCGTCAAGAGGAATGGGTTAGCCGCTGTGATGCGGCCCACTCCCAGTCGTTCCGGACGTCCGGATTACTCCCAATTCTCGTCATCAAAGGGCAAACGATATCGGCAGCAAAGCCGCGTTACGTAAAACCGCTCAAATCAATGAGAATCAGCCCGCTCGGAGGGCCGAGCAGCATAGACTGACGGGAAGATCTCGACTGTTCAGGGCCTTTATATCACAAAAATCGCAAAAATCAAAGGATTGCGTGCGCGAAGCTGCCTTCACGCAACCAATGGTTAAATCAAATTTCGATGGGCGCGAGATATAACGCGCCCGCAAGAGCCTTAATCGCCCTCGCCCGGGTTGGGCGAAAAGTAAGCCTCGAGCTTGCCTGCCTTGCCGTCGAATTCCTTGCCATCTTCCGGCGGCTCGCGCTTCTGCGTGATATTGGGCCAGGTCTTGGCATATTCGGCGTTCAACTTCAGCCATTTCTCAAGGCCGGCTTCCGTATCCGGCTTGATCGCCTCTGCCGGGCATTCCGGCTCGCAGACGCCACAGTCGATGCACTCGTCCGGGTGAATGACGAGCATATTCTCGCCTTCGTAGAAACAGTCGACCGGACAGACCTCCACGCAATCCATATATTTGCATTTGATGCAATTTTCGACGACGACGTAGGTCATTTCACGCTCCTGGCGCCCTTGCACATAGCGTACACGGGCGGCTGGTCAATCCGGTTCGCGGGTTTGCTAACGTCTTTGCGGCCCGCGCGCAAGATTATGTTGCACAACAGGATCTGGAAAAATGTCGCAAGGGCGCATACCCGTGCCGGCCTTCAACCGTTTTTCAACCGGTCGATCGCCCGGCGGTCCTGTTTGGTCGGCCGCCCCTCTCCAGGCGGGCGGACCTCGCCGGCCTGGACCGCCGGTTCGGGATCGGTAAGCTCTTCAAAAAGGCCTTTGGCCTCCTCATAGGGGCCGCGCCGCGTGCCGCCCTGCACCACTTTCAGCACGCGTACCGCTCGGTCCAGCGAAATCGTGATTACATCGCCCTGCCGCACCGCCTTGGACGGCGTCTCGACCTTGACCGAATTGACCCGGACGTGCCCATCGGTAACGAGCTTGGCCGCCAGCGAGCGGGTCTTGACGACGCGTGCGAACCACAGCCACTTGTCGAGCCGCTGCCGCGCATTGTCCGCCCCCGCTTCCCTCATCCTACGTGCTTTTCTTCCCCTCGAGTTCGGCCTTCAAAGCCAAAAGCTTGGCGAAGGGCGAATTGGGATCCGGCGCTTTGTTACTGGCGCGCTCGCGCGTCTCGGTCGAGGCAAAAACCTTGTCGCCGCGCTGGCGGTCGGGCCGCTGGCCGTTGGGGCGCTGCCGGTGCTGATCGCGCTGGGCATTGTCGCGCGGGCCGCGCGGCCCTTCCTGCCGACCTTGTGGGCGTTGCCCCTGCCGCTGCTGCTGTTGCTCGGGCCGTGGCTCCGCCGGCGCTGCCGCAGCCGCTTCCGGCGCGCTTGGCGCAGCGGCGGCCGGCTTGCCGCGGCGCTGCTGCTGATGGCCCTTGCCGTGATGCGGCTTGCGATGGCCATGATGATGCTGCCGCTGTTGCCGCCAGACCTCGATCAGCACCACCTCGGCCGGCGTTTCGACGACTGGCTCGGCGCTGGGCGATTCGGTGGGCTCCGCGGCCGCGGCCGACGGTTCGGACGCCTGTACTTCTGCGACGGCTTCGGCAGGCTGCTCGGACACAGGTTCGGCAACGGCGTCAGCTTCAGTCTTCGGCTCGGACGCCGGCGCCACGGCAGCTTCTTCGGCCGGAGCCGCATCCACATGAGCGACCGGCTCAGGCGCCGTCTCCGGTGTGCTTTCGACCGGCGCCGCCATCTCGAGCGGCTCGGCAGCGGCTTCGGTAGACTCCGCCGTTGCAAGCTCTCCGGTTTCGGGCGCTGCCTCAACGACGGCTGCCGCCTCGGTTTCGGCCAGTTGCTCCTCCGGTTTGCTCTCGGCTTCCGCCGGCGCGACTTTGACCGGTTCCATCGGTGCCGCCGGAACCAGCGGCACGGTGATCGCAGGGCCGGGGCGCTTGTCCGGCGCATAGCCGAGCGAGCGCAGAATCGATGCAAAGTCCTCGCCCGAACAGCCGGCGAGCGAGGTCATGCCGACGGTCACGACAAAGCCGTCGCCATCGGCCGTGCCGGCCGGCGGCTCGCCGGGCGTGACGCCGGGGCGATAATTGATGGCCGGGCGAATGAGATCGGCAAGACGCTCCAGAATATCGACACGCACCGCTCGCTCGCCGCACAGCCGGAAACCGGCGACGCGGTAGAGGGTCGCGGGCACCTCCTTGTTCGCCGGGAATGAGGTCCGGCCGGTCGAGGCCATGTGCGGCACTTCGTCGAAGCCCTTGGCCTCTTCGAGACCGCCGTGTTTCAGCGTCCACAATTGCGCCGCCAGCGAGCGCGGGGCGGGCTTGAGCAGTTGCGGCAGGTAAATGTGATAGGCGCCGAAACGCAGCCCGAGCTTGCGCAAAGCGGCGCGTGCGTCCTGCGACAGGCCCTTCACCTCGTCGGCGATCCGGGCGCGATCGAGCACACCCAGTGATTCGGCTGTCAGAAAGGCGATACCGCGCGCCATGCCTTCGAGGCCTTCGCCCGTCTCCAAGTCGAACAGCGGCCCCAGCAGCTTTTTCACATGCTGCGCCAGCCATAGATCGAGGCGTTTCTGCACCTGCTCGAGCAGCGCCCCGGAGAGATGCTCGTCGGCCAGCACCCGGACCTGCGGCGCAAGAATCTTGTCACTCGCCGAAATCTTCGCGACCGGCTCGCCGAGCCAGCGGATCGTGCCGTCCATCGCCAGGGCAAACGCATCGTCGACCGCCTCGTGCAGCCGGTTGGCGCGCGCCTCGATCTCGCTCGCGAGAGCCTTCAGCGCGGCGGCATTCAGGGTCTTTGCCGCCTCGCCCGCAGCCTGCGGATCGGGGGTGAAGCGGAAGCCTTGCAGCCCGCCCACATGCTGGCCTTCGACCAACACATCGCCCGTACTCGTGATTTCAGCTTCCAGCATCGCATTCTCTCTTAGACGCCGCCGCAACACGCTGAGACGGCGATCCACAAATCTCTGGGTCAGGCGCTCGTGCAGAGCGTCCGACAGCCTGTCCTCTACCTGACGCGCAACGCCCTGCCAATGTTCGGGGTCGCGCAGCCAATCCGGTCGATTGGCGATATAAGTAAAAGTACGCACTTGGGCAATGCGGTTGGACAAAGAGTCGATATCGCCATCGACACGATCGTTCAGATCGAGGTTCCGCGCGAACCAGTCGTCCGGAATGCGCCCCGCCCGCACAATATAATGAAAGATGGCCATAGTGAGTTCCGCATGGGCGCTCGGGCTCACCTTGCGGTAATCGGGGATCTGGCACGCCTCCCACAGGCGCTGCACGTCGGCCCTGGTCGCGGCGATCCGCTTGATTTGCTCGTCCCGCGCCGCAATGTCGAGGATCAGCACGTCCGTGCCCAGCGGCGCGCGCGTGAGGCCAAGTTCGCTCGGCAGCCGGTCGAGCGAGGCTTGCAGGCCTTCCAAAGTGCTGAAATCGAGATCGGCATTGCGCCATTGCAACAAAGAGACTGGATCGAACTCGTGGTTTTCAAGCCGTTCGATCAGTTCTTCGTCGAAAGGCGGGCAACGGCCCGTCGTGCCGAATGTGCCGTCCCGCAAATGCCGCCCGGCGCGCCCGGCGATCTGGCCGAACTCCGCCGGGTTGAGCCGGCGGAACTGCCAGCCGTCGAATTTGCGGTCGGAGGCAAAGGCGATGTGATCGACGTCGAGATTGAGCCCCATGCCGATCGCGTCGGTGGCGACGATGTAATCAACATCGCCATTTTGAAACATATCGACCTGGGCGTTGCGGGTGCGCGGCGACAAAGCCCCGAGCACCACCGCCGCGCCGCCGCGCTGGCGGCGGATGAATTCGGCAATGGCGTAAACATCTTCGGCCGAAAAGGCGACGATGCCGGACCGGGACGGCAAGCGCGACAATTTCCGGTCGCCGGCAAAGCTCAAGGTCGAGAGGCGCGGCCGGCTGATGATGTTGACGCCGGGAATGAGTTCCCGCAGCACCCGCTCCATCGTGCCCGAACCGATGAGCAGAGTCTCCTCGCGGCCGCGCCGGTTGAGCACGCGGTCGGTGAACACGTGGCCGCGGTCGAGGTCGGCGCCGAGTTGGACTTCGTCGATGGCGAGAAAAGCGACATCGAGATCGCGCGGCATCGCCTCGACCGTAGCAATCCAGTAGGACGGGTTGCGCGGCTTGATCTTTTCTTCGCCGGTGATCAGCGCAACCCGTTCCGCCCCCACGCGCGCGACGACGCGATTATAGACTTCGCGCGCCAGCAGCCGCAGGGGCAGCCCGATGATGCCCGAGGAATGCGCCAACAGCCGCTCGATCGCATAATGGGTCTTGCCCGTATTGGTCGGACCGAGAATGGCGGTGACGGTGAGCGAACGGTCGGCAGGTTTCAAAGAACGTGGCGCCGGGACGGCGATATTCATCAAATGTCGATGTCCGTGACAGGTTAACGCCTATATAGGCACGCTCCGGCTTTTTGGGAAACGAAAGTGCCAATTTTGCGGGAGCTACGCCGCAATATCCCAAGACAATTGCGCCAAAATGGCACGTCTGAGCGGCACCGTCTTCACCTTCCGAACGGGGCACGAACGAATCGCGAAGGAATCACCGACTCGATCCGAGTCACTTTTTGTTCATCGCAACATGTGGTGCATGCTGGATTGGGGCAGCCTAATTCTTGTAAAACAGGCCTATTTCCGGGCGCTTCCGCCAGCGGCTCGCCGCAGCGACGAAAGGACTCCGAATCGCAATTTTGTCAACGGGACAAGTGACGAATGGCCGCGATTCAATCGCGTTGGATTTTTGCCCTTTACAGGGAACGGCAAATCCTATATTTCACCTATTAGTTAATTAACCTAATGGTGTATTAACAATGCAAGACCACCTCTCGGCCACCTTTTCCGCCCTCGCCGATCCGACCCGTCGGGCCATGCTCGCCCGATTGGCGCTCGGCGAAGCGTCGGTGAAGGAACTCGCCGAACCGTTCCACATCACCCCGCCGGCCATCACCAAGCATCTCAAAGTCTTGGAGAAAGCCGGTCTCATCACCCGCGGGCGTGCCGCCCAATGGCGTCCGTGCAAGCTCGACGCCGCGCCTCTGCGCGAGATCTCGGATTGGGTCGAACAATACCGCCAGCACTGGGAACAGCGGCTGGATCGTCTCGAAGATTACCTGCGCCAATTGCAATCAGAAGGAAGTGACCATGGGACAGACTAGTCAGGCCGCCTTTGCCTCACCCACCGCCGACCGCGAAATCGTGATCACGCGCTTGTTCGCCGCGCCGCGCGACCTCGTTTGGGAGGCCTGGACCGAACCGAAGCTGCTGGTGAATTGGTGGGGGCCGGACGGCTTTACCACGACGATCGACGTCATGGATGTGCGGGTCGGCGGCACCTGGAATCTCGTGATGCACGGGCCAGACGGCACGAAATATCCCAATTTCAGCGTGTTCACCGAAGTGGCGAAACCGGAGCGGCTCGCTTACGAACATCACGGCGGCCGCGAAGGTGGCCCCGACGATGCGGCTTTCATCGCCACCGCAACCTTCGAGCCGACAAGCCCGCACACGACGCAAGTCACCCTGCGCATGCTCTTCCCGACCGCCGCCGCCCGCGATCACGTGGCGCACGAATATGGCGCGATCGAAGGCGGCAAGCAGACCTTCAACCGGTTGGAACAGCAGCTCATGACCATGGCGGACGACGGGGTCTTCACCATTTCGCGCATTTTCGACGCGCCGCGCGACCTGGTGTTCCAGGCCTGGACCAAGCCCGAGCATCTCGCAAACTGGTGGGGGCCGAAGGGGTGCAAGATGCGCGTGATCCATCTCGATCTGCGCCCAGGCGGCGAGTTCCATTATTCCATGGCCATGCCCAATGGAGGCCCGGAAATATGGGGCAAATTCATCTACCGCGAGATCAGCCCGCCGGCGCGGCTCGTGTTCACCAACGCCTTTGCCGATGCAGAGGGCAATGTCATCCGCAGCTTCTTCAGCCAGACCTGGCCGCTCGAAGTGCTCAACATCCTCACCCTGACTGAGGACAACGGCCGGACCACCTTCACCTTGCGCAGCAGCCCCGTCAGTGCCAGCGAGGAGGAACGGGCGACCTTCATCGGGATGGTCCCGAGCATGCAGCAGGGCTGGAGCGGCACGCTCGATCAACTGGCCGATTTTCTCAAACAGGGCTGATCTTTTTGGGGCGCGGGTGGAAAACCCGCGCCTACTTCCCTTTCGCGGTGGCGTCCCCGCTTACAGAAAATTCCGTCGCATCCATCTGTGCGCGGCCGGCCATGGTCATGACCGCGGCGTGATAGGGCATGAGCAGATGGGTATTGCCGACCGGTGCCAGCCAAATCTCCATGTCCTTGTTATCGGCCATATATTGGGTGGGCTTGCGGTTGCGCCGGTGGCCAGCGATCGGCGTATAGCGCACGGCGCAGACGGCAACCGGACCGCTATACCCGTTGCCCTCGACATGTTCGGTGCTCTTATACGTCATGGTGATATCGAACCGCGCGCCGCCGTCGAAGACCGGCAAGGTCCGATTGCAGGCTGAGGGAGAATTCACGTCACCGTCCGTCGTGGGCATGAGCAGCGCGCTCATCGGGTCGACGATCCCGCGCTGGTCGCCCGCACTCAGTGGAATCCGGTCCGGGCTCGGGTCGAACGGCGGCTCGATCTCGATCGCTTTCGCGGCATTGCTCGCAAGGGCCATGCGGATCGTCCGGCTCATCTGCGCGTTGGCGGCCGTGACCGCGAAAGCGTTGGGCGACAGATGGGTGCCGTTGATCGTCCCCGTCGCTGTCACGGCCCCCTTGCTGGACGATACGATGGCCGCGATGCCCGACACGCGGGCACTGCCTTCGAGCTTATAGGTGCTCGGCGTGAACGTGGCATTGATACCGGCCTGGCCCACGGTCAGGCCGATTAAGCTGAGCGTGTAGCGCGCTTTGAGCGTTTCGGCGCCGGCCGGACTGGCCAGCAGCGCGAAAATCGCGCAACAGGTGGTAAAAAGACGTGACGAGGGCATCGACCAATCCAAACAAATAGTGAATCATGGCGGAGTCTGACGAGATCGCACCCTTCTGTCGAGCCAAATTCTGACGATCTTGAGGCGCGCCATGCAGATTTGATGCAACTGGCGCATATATTGCTTATGAGGCCCTCGACCATGCTCGAAGCCAAGACATTGAGCATTTCCATCCCCCGCCCCTGGCAGGATCTCTATGAAGCGATCTGGCGGCCGGAATTCTTCCCGAAATGGGCGTCCGGCCTCAGCTCCTCGGCGCTGACCTGGGACGGTGAGCAATGGCGGGCGCAGGGCCCAGAGGGGCCGATCCGCATCCGTTTCAGCGCTCACAACCCCTACGGCATCATGGATCACACCGTCGACACCGGGATGGGCGAGCCGGTTTACGTCCCGATGCGGGTGCTCGCCAATGGCGACGGCGCCGAGGTGATGCTGACCATCTTCTGCCAGCCGGCCATGACGGCTGAAAAATTCGAGGCGGACCTGCAATGGGTGGAGGGGGACTTGCAGGCCTTGAAGGCTCTAACAATTGCAGGATAGGCAATTTTCCCTGTTTTTTGACCATGGGTTTTGCTTGACGGATCGGCCCCCCTCCACTATAGACCCGTGTCTCGAAATTCCCTGCGGCATCGCGGGCGCCTTTTTGCGTGCCCGAAAGTCAGCATTTCCCCGATTCGGGCGGCTGAGGGATGTCGTTTTGTTTGTTGAAAGGATGCGATATGTCCCGCCGCTGTGAACTGACCGGCAAAGCCGTCCAGGTTGGCAACAAGGTCAGCCACTCGAACCGCAAGACCAAGACCAGGTTCCTGCCGAATCTGTGCAATGTGACCCTGATTTCCGAAACGCTGCAGCGCTCGGTGCGCCTGCGCGTTGCCGCAGCTTCGCTGCGCACGGTCGAGCATCGCGGCGGCCTCGACGCCTTCCTGGTGAAGGCCCATGCCGAGGACCTGTCGAAGGGGGCCCTCGCCCTGAAGCGCGAAATCGAGAAGAAGCAGCAGGAAGCTGCTTAATTCCGGTTGCTTTTCCGTCATGAACCGACGCGGGCCGCTAGGGTCCGCGTTTTCGTTTATGCACAGCTAAGAATGGCTTGAGCCGTCACAATTCTTTCGCATGAACTCCGTTCATGCGAAGAAAGGGCATGGCCTCCGTCATTCACATCAAGGACCGCCGCACCCGGCTGCGCGAAACGCTGGTGCAATTGGTGCAAGACCTGATGGCCAGCGAGGGTCTTGGCGCGGTCCAAGCCCGGCGGCTGGCGCAGCTCGCGGGCTGCTCGGTCGGCGCCATCTACAACGTCTTTCCCGATCTCAACGATCTGATCCTGACCGCCAATGTCGATACGCTCGACCGGCTGCTGGCGCAGCAAAGAACGGCGCTTGAGCGGCTCCCGCCGCACGCGACACGCACGGCCCAATTGGTCGCCCTCGCTCTCGCGACCGTGAATTTCGCTCACGACTTCGAGCCCGCCTGGCGAGCGCTCTACGACCATCGCGGCGGCGCGCAAAAACCCTATCCCGATTGGTACGCCGCATTGCACGTCCGCCCGGTGACAATGATCGAGCGGATCATTCTCGCCGAAGAGCCGAACGCAGCGGCCGGCCATGAAACGAGCCGGCTCGCGCGCGGATTGTGGTCGGCGCTGCTCGGCATCGTCGTCGACGGCATGGACACGCGCAAGGACCGCCAGAAGCGCGACGAGATCGAAGCGCAAGCCAGCCTGCTCGTCACGATCGCGGCGCAGGGGCTTGAAGCCATTCTCGAAATGAGACGCAAAGGTTAACGAGGCCGCTTAGGTGGCCCCATGTCGCGCTTCCCATTTGCGCCAGGTCGCCTGCGATGGACACAACATCTGGTGAGAACGAAGCGGGAAGATCCAGCAATCAGCGATTCGTCGCCAATCCGTTCGCGCTTGGTCTGAAAAGTTAATGCCAATTGGGCTCACGCTGATACATCACCGTCATTACGAGGAGCAACGCGACGAAGCAATCCATCCACGCACCTGAAAATTTTGCCGCACGAATTCCGCAGCGCCTAAGCTTGCATGAATAAGGCGTTGCTTGGCCTGCTCCAAAATCCATAGGTCGGGGGATGGATTGCTTCGCTTACGCTCGCAATGACGGCACATAGGTCGAAGCTTACGACCACTGGTATGACGAACGGCGGCTAAGGCCATCGACAGAAGCCTACTCGAACTACTGCGTCGGCTCGGTGACATTCACGTTCAGCAATTTTCCGCGCGCCATGCCAACGGTCGTCGTTGCAACATTCTCCAGATGGTCCCCTGCGAGCGACCAGAACTTGACTTCCCAGTCGCCGAAAATCCGCCAGCCGATGGTGCGATGGCCGAGCGTGACGAGATAGACTTTATCGTCCACCACGCTCGGCAAAATCATCGGGTTGGTATCAAGCGCTGTATCGGGCTGTCGCGCTTGGTCGCGATTCTGATCGAAGTCCGGTGCCGGAGTATCTTTTGACCAAAGGGTCTGAATCGCGTCGAATGTATTCCGCTCGGCTTGCGACATCGTGCCGATTTGGTCGCTGCGGCGATTCTGAAACGCAACGACCAATCTCAGTGCTTCATCGTAAAGCTTGGAGCAGTTTTGGAACGTGCAGCTTTTTTCGCCTTGATTGAGCGACTGGTTCAGGTCGAAGGTCGGTGCAAACTCGAACCGAACGGAACATGCCGGCGCCCAGGCGTCGCCCACGCGAGCTTCGATCTCAACGACGGACGGGAGGTCCGGCGTTGCCTGCCAGGTCAGCGCCAAACGAACAGGAATGTTTTTGAAAACACCGAGCCGATCCTCCAAAGCGCCACACATGTTGCCGTCATCGCGCTTGTCCTCAGGATCGAGAGAATCCATGGGTTCCATGTGACCGTCGCGTATTTCGAACCAATCATGCACCGTGCACGACAGAGTTCCTTGCACCGTGCCGACAACATAAAGATCGCTCTGCGGCAAACGATAAAGATATAGATATGAGGATCCCGCAAAATCTTCATCAATGACCGCCTTGGTCTTATCCGAAAGAGTCGCTGGCTGCGCAGCTTTGGCGAAAGCGGCAAGAAGCTCTGCCACAGTTGAATAATGCGAGGCGTCTTTGTTGAGTATGAGTTCGCTGGATTTGTCGTCGGCAAGGATGTCGAGCGCCGTGCGGCCAAACCAAGACGAGCTCCTGGTTGGCGCAAAAATATTTGCATCGGCTTGAGAGAGCGCTTCAATGCGCTCAGCGAAGACATGGCACAGAGGCGCGCTGCCATCCTTGAGTGGACTTGCAAAAAGGCGGAGCTGGTTGATCTGCTCCGTATAGCTCTTTTGCAAGCAGATCGCAGTCTTCAACGGCGTTTTTTCCGACGCGCAATCATTGCGGCTCGCCAGCCACTCACGCTGTTGCCGCAACAGATCGTCGCGGCTCGGTCCCGCCCGACCCAGAGCTTCTTTCAAAACCGACGCCAGCGTTGCGTCGAGATTGCCAAGATCGGGATCGCTGCAGATCGCACGCTCGACCGGCGTGCTCGCTTTCGCGCAGTCAAAACTCGGGGCGGCCCGCGCACCATTCATAACGGCGAGCGCGAGCGCCAGAGTCACAACCGCCTTGGTGCAGAATGGCCACATGCGCAAGCTCCCCCATTGCGCGTGCCGCCACTCGATCAGCGTCGCGCGCTGCCGCGCAACGCGTGACTGACCGGCGGCGGCACGTAATCTTCGGTGAACAATTCTGCGAGCTTTTCCGTCATCGCGCCGCCGAGTTCTTCCGCATCCACGATCGTCACCGCGCGCTTATAATAGCGCGTCACATCATGGCCGATGCCGATGGCGATGATTTCGACCGGCGAACGGTTCTCGATCTCGTCGATCACGTAGCGCAGATGCTTTTCGAGATAATTGCCGGCGTTGACGGAGAGGGTCGAATCGTCCACCGGCGCGCCGTCCGAAATCACCATCAGAATGCGCCGCTGCTCGGTCCGGTGCAGCAGCCGCCGATGCGCCCAATCGAGCGCCTCGCCGTCGATGTTTTCCTTCAGCAGGCCTTCGCGCATCATCAGGCCGAGATTGCGCCGCGCCCGCCGCCAAGGGGCGTCGGCCGCCTTGTAGACGATGTGGCGCAGATCGTTCAGCCGGCCGGGATTCGCCGGCTTGCCGGCCTGCAGCCACGCCTCACGCGCCTGGCCGCCTTTCCACGCCCGGGTGGTGAAGCCCAAAATCTCGACCTTCACGCCGCAGCGCTCGAGCGTGCGCGCCAGAATATCGGCACAGGTCGCCGCAACCGTGATCGGCCGGCCGCGCATCGAGCCGGAATTGTCGAGCAGCAAGGTCACGACCGTATCGCGGAAGTCCGTGTCCTTTTCGCGCTTGAACGACAAAGGCTGCTGCGGATCGATGATGATGCGCACGAGCCGCGCCGGATCGAGAATGCCTTCTTCGAGATCGAATTCCCACGAACGGTTCTGCTGCGCCATCAGGCGGCGCTGCAGGCGGTTGGCGAGCCGCGCGACGACACTCGAGAGATGCGACAATTGTTTATCGAGGTAGGAGCGCAGCCGGTCGAGTTCGTCCGGCTCACACAGGTCCTCGGCCTTGACCTCCTCGTCGAATTTCGTCGTGAACGCCTTGTAGTCCGGGCCCTTGCGGGCTTCGCGGCCATGGTCCGGCGGGCGGCGGCTTTCGGCCGCCTCGTCCGACTCGCCGGTTTCCGAATCTTCGGGAAACTCGCCCGATGGAGCATCCTCGGCCTCCATCATGCCTTCTTCGGCTTCGTCGGTGGAATCGGGCGATTCCTGCATCTCCATGGTTTCGCCGGTATCGTCTTCCCCGGCTTCGGCCTCAGCCTCGTCCGCCTCGTCGGTGGACTCGGCCTCGCTCTCGTCCTCCTCGCTCGATTCGTTGTCGAGATTGGCGTCGTCCGCCATGTCGAAATCGGCGAGCAGCTTGTGAATGAGCTTGCCGAAGGCGCGCTGATCCTCGATCGAGCGGTCGAGCGCATCGAGATCCTCCCCGGCGCGGGACTCGATCCAGGGCCGCCACAGATCGACGATCTTTTTCGCCGAAGGCGGCGTCTCGAGCCCCGTCAGACGTTCGCGCACCATGAGCGCGACCGCGTCCTCGAGCGGTACGTCGGCGCGTTCCGAGACGGTGGCATAGGCGCCCTTGCCGTAGCGCTCGTCGAGCATCGCGCCGATGTTGCTTGCGACCCCCTGCATGCGGCGCGAGCCGATCGCCTCGCAGCGGGCCTGTTCGACCGCTTCGAACACGGCGCGGCCTTGGCTCCCTTGCGGCACGAGGCGCCGATGCACGTTGACATCATGGCAGGCGAGCCGCAGCGCCAGGGAATCGGCATGGCCACGCAGGATCGCCGCATCATGCGCCGACATTTTGCGCGGCGGCTCGGGCAGGCGCACCTTGGCGCCCTCGCCGGAGCCGATCAGCGCCGGCTTTTCCGGGGCGAAGGTGACTTCGAGTTCATGGGTGCCCGACATCGCCCGCATGACGCCGGCAACCGCCTTGCGGAAGGGTTCTTGCGGGGCTTCGGTCTTGCCGGGCGGTTTGCGGTTGGTGGTCATGACGTCTGCATCGTTAAAGGGCGGTCGGGCTTAGGCAGTCGTCAGTCGATTGCCTAAGCCCTATTGCCAACTGCCTTTAGCTCATCACCACATTCAGCGCGCTTTCCGGCAATTCCTGCCCGAAACAGCGCTGGTAGAACTCGGCGACGAGCGTGCGTTCCAACTCGTCGCATTTGTTCAGGAAGGTAAGACGGAAGGCGAATCCGACGTCCTTGAAGATGTCGGCATTCTCGGCCCAGGTGATCACCGTACGCGGTGACATGACTGTAGAGATGTCGCCTGCCGCAAAGGCGTTACGCGTCAGATCGGCGACCCGCACCATCTTGTTGACGATATCCTTGCCTTCCTTGGTGCGGAAGGGCTTGTTCTTGGCTAGCACGATGTCGACTTCCTTGTCGTGCGGCAGGTAGTTCAGCGTGGTCACGATCGACCAGCGGTCCATCTGCGCCTGGTTGATCTGCTGCGTGCCGTGATAGAGGCCGGACGTGTCGCCGAGGCCCACCGTATTGGCGGTGGCGAAGAGGCGGAAGGACGGATGCGGGTGCACCACGCGGCTTTGGTCGAGCAGGGTCAGGCGGCCCGACGATTCGAGCACGCGCTGGATGACGAACATCACGTCCGGGCGGCCGGCGTCATATTCGTCGAACACCAGCGCCACATTGCGCTGATAGGCCCAGGGCAGAATGCCGTCGCGGAATTCGGTGATCTGCTTGCCGTCCTTGAGCACGATCGCATCCTTGCCGACGAGATCGATACGCGAGACATGGCTGTCGAGGTTGATGCGCACGCACGGCCAGTTGAGCCGCGCCGCGACCTGCTCGATATGGGTCGATTTGCCGGTTCCGTGATAGCCGGTCACAATGACGCGGCGATTGCGGGCAAATCCGGCGAGAATGGCGAGGGTCGTTTCTTTGTCGAAGAGATAATCCGGGTCGAAGTCCGGCACATGCGGATCGCTTTGGGAAAAGGCCGGAACTTCCAAATCAGAATCGATGCCGAAAAGCTTGCGCACCGAAACTTTCGTATCGGGCATATTGACCAACGGATCATTCGGCACCTGAGCTATCGCGCTTTGCATCATTCCTCACATTGCCCGCCCGGCCGCCGGCGGAATTGCGTCGGCCCGAGCAAACTTCACCATCAGGCACACCTTACGGCAGGCCTGTTTCCTCTACCACCCGTTCAAGCCAGTTTGGCGGATCGCAGATAGTTATAGGCCCGGATGATCTCGCGCAATTTGTCTTCGCACGAGCGATCGCCGCCATTCGCGTCCGGATGCCACTTTTTGACGAGTTCCTTGTAGCGCGCCTTGATCTGGCCGGCGTCGGCGCTGTCGTCGAGGCCAAGCTCGTCGAGCGCCTTCATGGCCAGCGGCCCGTAGCGCGGTTCGCGCGGCGCGGCAAAACCGGTGCGGGCATAGGGGCCGATCGTATCGGTAAAGGTGTAGCCTTGCGCGCGCGCGCCGCGATTGGCGCCCATCGTCCAGGTCGGCCGGTGGCCGATCGTCGCGTCCTTTTGATATTTGGCAACGGCCTCGTCGCTCATGCCATTGAAATAATTATAGGACGCGTTGTATTCGCGCACGTGTTCGAGGCAGAAGCAGAAAAATTGCCCTTCCCGCAAGCGGCCCATGGGGGCGCGATACAGCCCAAGCTCCTTACAGCCGGGATGATTGCAGGTTGGACCGGATGCGCTTTGTTCGGCTTGCGGAGCGCGCTTAATGCGAATGCGGTCAAAAAGGCTCGAGTTCAGGTTCATGGTCGTTTCGATTATGCGCAACATTGATTGCCGTGCCAAGCGTCGGCGAGAAATTCCTTGGTCTGCCCTGCGACAAGGGAATGGCAGACCTGCGGCTTTTCTGGCAAGCTTAACCCAGTGATGAAAGAGTGGATGCCATGGGACAGGTTCAAGAACAGATAAGGGAAAAGCTGCAAACCGCCCTTGCCCCGACTTTTCTCGATGTGATCGATGATTCGCATCTTCACGCCGGCCATGCCGGCGCTCGCCCCGGTGGTGAGACCCACTTTACGGTGCATGTGGTGTCGGCCGCCTTCTCCGGCAAGAGCCGGGTGGACCGGCACCGGCTCATCAACCAGGCGCTGACCGCGGAACTCGCCGGCGGCGTGCATGCGCTCGCGATCATCGCCAAGGCGCCGGGCGAGTAGTATACTCGAGGATACACGATAAGGCTATGATTCTAATAATATAATAGCTCTATTAGTTTGATCCCAAAAAAATTTTCGCACGGATCCGGCTTTGGCCCGGCATTTTGCCGCCGCCCTCAAAGCCCGCGCCCCATCTTGCGCACGGGGGTGACAGGGCGGGCTGCTCGGCTAGACTGAGCACACAAATCAAAATGTTCACTTTTTGTTCATACGACAGACCGAGCCCCTCGTCCACGAACTTGTTCCGGAGGTTCCATGGCAAAGCGTAAGGTAGCGGATGTTGTGACCGAGATTCTGCATTCGGTCGGCGCGCGACGGATCTATGGCATCGTCGGCGATAGTTTGAACGGGATCACCGAATCCCTGCGCCAGCGCGGCGACATCGACTGGATTCACACGCGGCACGAGGAGACCGCCGCCTTCGCCGCCGGCGCCGAAGCGCATCTCACCGGCGAGCTTGCGGTCTGCGCCGGCAGTTGCGGCCCCGGCAATTTGCATCTTATCAATGGGCTGTTCGACTGCCATCGCTCGCGCGTGCCGGTGCTGGCCATTGCCGCCCATATTCCAAGCGCCGAAATCGGCCGCGGCTATTTTCAGGAAACCCATCCCGAAAACCTGTTTCGCGAATGCAGCCATTATTGCGAACTCGTGTCGCACCCCGAGCAGCTTCCCGGCGTGCTCGAAGCGGCGATCCGCGCCGCCGTGGGCCAGCGCGGCGTCGCGGTCGTGGTGCTCCCCGGCGATGTCGCCCTGCAGAGTGTGGATGTGACGCCTTCGGCCGGCGCGTCGATCGCCGTCAAACCGCCGATCGTGCGGCCGAGCGATGAGGACATCGCCGCGCTGGCGGCGCTTTTGAACGGCGGCGAGCGCGTCACACTGCTGTGCGGGCGCGGCTGCGCCGGCGCTCATGCGCAGCTTCTGGCCCTGTGCGAGAAATTGAAGGCGCCCATGGTGCATGCTCTCGGCGGCAAGGAACATGTCGAATATGACAACCCTTACGATGTCGGCATGACCGGCCTGATCGGCTTCAGCTCCGGCTATCACGCCATGCTGAGCTGCGACACACTGTTGATGCTCGGCACCGATTTTCCCTACCGGCAGTTCTTTCCGGCCAATGCCAAAATCGCCCAGATCGATCTGCGCCCCGAAAATCTCGGCCGCCGCACCCGTCTCGATCTCGGCCTTATCGGCGATGTGCGCGCGACGCTCGACGCGTTGCTGCCGAAACTCGAGGTCCAGCAGGACCGCACCCATCTCGATGCGGCGCTGACCCGCTACCAGAAGGCGCGCGATGGTCTTGACGATCTCGCCACCGGCGTGCCCGGCCGCAAGCCGATCCATCCGCAATATCTCGCCAAGCTGCTGAGCCATCATGCGGCGGACGATGCGATCTTCACCTTCGACGTCGGCACGCCGACGGTCTGGGCGGCGCGCTATCTGAAGATGAACGGCAAGCGCCGCATGATCGGCTCGCTGGTGCACGGCTCGATGGCCAATGCCATGCCGCAGGCGATCGGTGCGCAGGCCGCTTATCCGGGCCGCCAGGTGATCAGTCTCTCGGGCGATGGCGGCTTTGCCATGCTGATGGGCGATTTCCTAACCCTGATCCAGCAGAAACTGCCGGTCAAAATCGTCATCTTTAACAACAGCGTGCTTGGGTTCGTGGCGATGGAAATGAAAGCCTCGGGCTTTCTGGAAACCGGCACGTCGCTGGTCAATCCGGATTTCGCGGCCATGGCCCGCGCCATCGGCGTGCATGCAGCGCGTGTCGACGATCCGGGCGACCTCGGCAAGGCGATCGCGGACATGCTGGCGCGCGACGGCCCCGCGCTGCTCGACGTGGTGACGAACACGCAGGAACTCTCGATGCCGCCGACGATCACCTTCGAACAGGCCAAAGGCTTCAGCCTGTGGGCGCTGAAAGCAGTGATGAACGGGCGTGGTGACGAACTGATCGACGTGGCGAAGACCAATTTGCTGCGGTGAGCGCGATCGCTTGATGTGAATCAAAGCGCGACGCCGTGCCTCCCATTAGGTGATATTCATGGAGGCGCGGCAATGTTTCATCATATCTTGATTCCAACCGATGGTTCACCCCTGTCGACGGAGGCGGTCAAAAAGGGCATCGAATTTGCCCGCCATATCGGCGCCAGCGTCACGCTGGTGTCTGCCATCGAACCTTTCAATATTCTGACCACCAACAGCGAACAGCTCGCTCGCACGCAGGACGAATACACACGCTATGCGCGTGAAGAGGCCGCGCGCCATTTGGAAGACGCTGGAAAGCTGGCAAAGAAAGCCGCCGTTGCGTGCAACGTGGTGCAGATCGAGCATCCGCACCCTTATCAAGCGATCATCCAAACCGCACAGGAAAAAGGCTGCGATCTGATCGCCATGGCCTCGCATGGACGTCGCGGTGTCGCGGCCCTCGTGATCGGCAGCGAAACGGCAAAAGTCTTAACCCATTCGAAGATCCCGGTGCTGGTTTACAGATGAGAAGATAAAAAGCGCCAATTCGCAGGTCGAAATATCATTCTGGCCTTGCCCCGGAATTCCGGATTCCAACGCAGACAAATCGATGTGAGCCGCTGAGGGGGGACGTCTCGCTTGATTGCACCGCATGGCTCCGCCGGGCGATATCACGTTAACTGGGTCGAACATTTCTGCTGATATTGACCAGCCATGATCCATTCTCCTGTGAGCTACAAACGGCATCGATTTCCTCCGACGATCATCGCGCACGCCGTCTGGCTCTATTTCCGTTTCCCGTTGAGCTTGCGTCTGGTCGAGGAAATGTTGCTCGAGCGCGGCATCGTCGTATCCTACGAAACGATCCGGCGCTGGGCGATCAAATTTGGCGCCGACTACGCCCGCCGCTTGAGGCGCAAGGCTCCAAGCCGCCTTGATATCTGGTATCTCGACGAGGTTGTCATCACCGTCAATGGCGAGAAACGTTATCTGTGGCGGGCTGTCGACCAGGAAGGATACGTTCTCGACGAAATCTTGCAAATTCAGCGAAACACAAAGGCTGCACGGCGATTGTTGACAAGGCTGCTGCGCAAGCAAGGACGACCACCGAAGCGGATCGTGACCGACAAACTCGGCTCCTACTCCGCCGCCAGACGCAAGGTTATGCCGAATATCGATCATTGGCAGCACAAGGGATTAAATAATCGTGCGGAAAATTCCCATGTTCCCATCCGAAAACGCGAGCGAATTATGCAAGGCTTTCGATCATGGCCAGGATTGCAACGGTTCGTCTCAACGTTTTCCGCCGTCCGAAACCATTTCGTCCCGCCTCGCTCTCAACGCTCCGCTCTCTCAACCCACGTTCATCGCCTGACGGCGATGACGGAGTGGAAGTCCGCCGCTGCAGCAGCCTGAAAATCAACCACCGTGACACTCGTGCGCCCGCGAAAGTTAACGTGACATCGCCGACGCGAGCCGCGCCAGATGATTTCATAACGTCAGGCGCATCAAAGTACGCAGCAACAAGGAAAGACTGACATGAGCCGGATTCCTACCCGCACAGTCGAGGACGCACCCGATGCGTCGCGGCCGCTTCTGCAAAAGATTGCCCAGGCTTCGCCGACGGGGCGCCCCCTGAACGCGCATGCCCAGATGGCGCATTCTACGGCGGTGCTGGCGGCGTATGCATCTTTGCGCGCCGTGACTGCCGAGCACGGCACCTTCGATCCGAAGGTGAGCTGGGCGCTCAATCTCGCAACGGCGGCCACGGTCGGCAACGGCTATATGATTGGTATCGCCAGTCGTTTCGCCGGCATGAGCGGTTGGACTGAAGCCCAGATCGCGGCTTTGCGGACGGGCGCAACGACGGGCGACGCCAAGATCGACGCGCTGACCAATGTGGTCAGGGAAGCGGCGGCCAATTCGGGAAACGTCGCCGACGTCACCTGGAAGGCCGCTCAACAAGGCGGCTGGAGCGATGAGCAGCTCGTCGAGGCGTTCGCATACCTCGGCCTGACAATGTTTACGGGCTACTTTCTCAACTACGCGCAGACCGATCGGGACATCTGACCAGGCACATCCGCCATGGCAATCAAATGCCGGAAGAGCGCCCCATGGATGCCGTCAGCCAAACTCCGCCCCCTTGTCGGTGTGGCCGCAACGTAAAGCTTCCGCACGTGTGACCGGGCGCACGGGCCGGTCGTCTGCCCCATTCCGGTGCGTGTCCGCGTGAGCAGTGACGGTCCCGACCCTGACGCCCTTCGTGAGCGCAGCCGCCTCAGAAGCTCAAAGGCTAGCTGAGCGGCGATGCAGAGGCCAAGTCGTGGAGCAAGAAATTCGTGTCAAATTGAAGTCGCAACTGTCTTGCTAGCAGAGTTATGGCCGCCAATTGTGCGCTGACATTGATGTTTATGATGTGTCATTCTGTGTGACGCTTATTTAAGCATATGAAACCATATGCCTAATTCTCTTTGACGATTTTGGTCCTTGGGGCCGAGATTTTTGCAAATTGGCGGTTTCCGAAATCTTGTCGCATACCACTTTGGTGGGTGTTTGTATGTGATTTCTCGCATACGCTTCCGCGCATTTATGTGTTTATATTGTGCGGGGACGTGGCGCTATTTTGCGCAATGTGTTGGGGGAGCAGATGAAGAAAGTTTATACTCCTGAAGGACGGAAATTCGGTTCGCGCCTTTTGTGGGGCTGCGCAGCCGTTTCTACGATGTTGCTAGTTGCTGATCCTGCTTTCAGCGCAGGAGGCGGCCAAGGCGGCAGCACCGGGGCGACGGGCGGAGCTGGGGCTAGCGTCGGTGCCGGCGGGGTTCATGTCGGCGTCGGCTTGGGCGGCGGGACCAGCGTCGGGTCGGGCGGTGCGAATGTCGGGACTGGGGCTGGCGCAGGTGCCAATGTGGGCGGTGTCGGGGTTGGCGCCGGTGCCGGAACCGGGGTTGGTTCGAGCGGCGCGAATGCTGGTGCCGGCGTCGGCGCGAATGTCGGCGGCACGAGTGCTGGCGCGAAAGCCGGGGCCGGGGCTGGCGTTGGATCGAGTGGCGTGAATGCTGGTGCAGGGGCTGGCGTGGGGGCAGGTACGGGCACCGGCAGCGTGAACGCTGGCGCTGGCGTTTCGACTGGTGTTGGCTCCGCGGGCGCCAGTGTTGGAGCGGGCGCTGGTGTGGGCGTTGGCGACTCAGATGGCGGGACGGGGACGGGCGCCGGCAGCAGCGGTTCCGGCACTGATACTGCAGGCGGAGCCGCCAGCTCGAGCGGATCGGGTGTAGGCACGGCAAGCGGCTCGGGGGCGTCCAGCGGCGGTGCGTCCGGTACGAATGGCGGACTGCTCGGGGCGCTGGGATTTGGTGCGCCCGGGGTTGGCACGGCCCCCGACGGTGCGACGGGCACAGGCAATGCCGGCAATATTCATCTGACGGCTGCCATGAAGAAGATGTGCCCGCAGATCCTCGCCGATCAGGCAAGCTACGACGACAATCTTGTGGCGATGTGCAAGGCGGCGGCCAGCGGTCGCAATCACAAAGGCAAGGGTCTGTGATCCTTGAGACGAATGATCGCCTCGCCGGAGATCGGCGAGGCGATCATGGCTCTTGCGCGGAGCTTCCCTTTTAAATTGTGATCGCCACGATCATCCCTCATCAAAAAGCGCTTGCGGCCTTACTTCTCCCTCCGTTCGACGTGAGCGGCGCACGAGCCGCTTGAGCAGTTCGAGCGCGTCGTCGATGAAGGTGAAGATGACGGGGATAACAAGCAGGCTGAGGAAGGTGGATGTCAGCAGCCCGCCGATCACGACGATCGCCATGGGCTGCCTGAAGCTCGAATCGCCGCCGCTGAGGCTCAAAGCAACCGGCAGCATGCCGCATCCCATGGCAATCGTCGTCATCACAATGGGGCGCGCCCGCTTGTGGCACGCATCGATGAGTGCATCGAAACGTGCCATCCCGCCGCGCCGCGCCATGATCGCGTATTCGACCAGCAGAATCGAGTTCTTCGTCACCACGCCCATCAGCATCAGCAGTCCGATCACCGCCGGCATGGAGAAGCTCGTGCCGGTCACGACCAGCGGCAGCAGGGCGCCACCGAGCGACAGCGGTAACGCCATGAGGATCGTCAGGGGCTGCAGAAAATCATGGAAGAGCAGAACCAAGACGGCATAGATGCAGAAGACGCCGATCGCCATTGCCGTGCCAAAGCTTGTGAACAATTCCGACCTGCGCTGCAGTTCCCCTTGCTCCACGAGCCGAACCCCTTGCGGCAGGTTCTTGAGCGCCGGCAGCGCCTTCGCTTCCTGGTAGACCTCACTGAGGGGCCGTCCGTTCAATTCCACCGAAAGCGTGATATTGCGAGACCGATCGATGCGATTGATCTTGGACGGGCTTCCACCGATCCGAATGTCGGCGATCGAGCCGAGATCGACGCTGCAATTCGTGCCGCTGACGCGCAGGTTCGCGATATCGTCCAGTGTCGTCCGGGCGCGCGGATCGAAGCGCACACGGATGGTGATTTGTCGCTGCGGCAGATTGAGTTTTGCCATCGAGGAGGAATAGTCGCCGTTCGTAGCGACACGAACCGCCTCGGAAATCGCGTCTGATGTGACGCCGAGCGCGGCCGCGCGGGTAAAATCGGGCGTGATCTGAATCTCAGGGGCTTGCAGCGATGCGCTGGACGTCACGGCCCCGATACCATGCAAGGTCCGCAATTGTTCCTCCAGGGCGCTTCCCGCCTGATCGAGCATATTGGCGTCATCGCTGGCCAGCGTGATCTCGAGCGTCGTGCCATTGCCGCCGGTCCCGACTTCGACCCTGACTCCCGGCAACACGGCCAATGCCTGGCGGATATCGTCTTCGATCTGAGCCTGTTTGCGGCTGCGTTTGCCGATATCCGTCAGATCGACGACGAGCGATGCTGTCGTGGGGTCGGCCGTCGTCGACGAATCCATGCCGCCACCGGTCGAGGCGGTGCCCACCGCCGCGAACACATGGGTCACGTGCGGCACCTTCGTAATGAAGTCGGTGGCTTGGCGCGTGAGGGCAGTCGTCTGGCCGATGGTGCTGCCGGGCTGCAGCGTTAGAGTGACTTTCGTCTGGGAATTGTCGGAGGCCGGTATGAAGCCCGAACTCAACAATGGGATCGCCGAGAGCGACAGGGCGAAGAACAGGCAAACGGCAAGAACGGTGAGCTTGCGGCGATACAGACAGACCCGCACGCTTGCCATATAGACCCGCATGATCAGGCCATCTTTCTCGTTGGCCGGATGGGCTCTCATCGTGTAGGCCGCGAGCATGGGCGTCAGCAGCCGGGCCACCAGCAAAGAGGCGAGGACTGCCACGGCCGCCGTCACGCCGAATTGACGGAAAATGAGGCCAGGTATTCCGCTCATGAAAGCGGTGGGCAGGAAGACGGAGACGAGCGTGAAGGTCGTCGCGATGACGGCGAGGCCGATCTCGTTCGCGGCTTCGAGCGCGGCGTCCATCGGCGACTTCGCCATTCGCAAATGACGCGCGATGTTCTCGATCTCGACGATCGCGTCGTCGACGAGAATGCCGACCACGAGCGAGAGCGCAAGCAAGGTCACGGTGTTCAGGCTGTAATTCGCCAGATACATCGCGAGAAAGGTCGGGATGACCGACAACGGGAGAGCCACGGCCGACAGAACGGTCGCGCGCCAATCGCGCAGGAAGAGCCAGACCACCACAACGGCGAGCAAGGCGCCTTCGAAGAGCATGTGCATCGAGCCGTCGTAATTGTCGATGATCGGCCCGACAGTGCTGTAGGCTTTGACGATTTCCACGTCCGGATTGGCGGCCGCGAATTTCTTCATCGCGGCTTCGATATTGGCCGCAACGCCTGTGTCCGAAAAGCCGTTGGAACGCTTCACCTGAACGCCGATCACCGGCTGGCCGTCGAGAGTGGCAAGAGACGAGCGATCCGAGAAACTGTCCGTCACGGTGCCGATCTCGTCAAGGCGCACCAGCTTGCCGCTTGGCAGCGGAATCGAGATCGCCTTGAGTTCCTCGAGCGAGGCGACGGCGCCGAGCGTACGGATGGTCTGCCTGCTGCCGCCGATCTCGGCGCGGCCGCCGGACGTGTCCGATTGCACCGATTTCAGGCGGGAGGAAACGGTTTCGGCCGTGATCCCGAGCGATCCCATCACTTGCGGGTTGAGATCGACATGCACCTCGCGATCGATCCCGCCGACCCGGCTCACCTCGCCGACGCCGGAGGCCGCAAGCAAAGCCTTGGTCATGTCATTGTCGACGAACCAGGAAAGTTCGGTCTCGTTGCGGCGGGTGGAGCGGACAGCATAGGTCAGGAGCGGAGACCCCTGCACCGTCACTTTCGTCACGCTCGGCGTTGCCATCTGGGAGGGCAAATCCGCGGTCGTGCTGTCGACGGCATTGCGGACTTCGTTCAGCGCCTCTTCGCTATTCTTTTCGAGTTGGAACGACACGCTGATCGACACCGAGCCGTCCGTGATCGTCGTGGTGATATGATCGAGAAGGCTGAGCGAGGCGAGATTGTCCTCGATCTTGCGTGCGACTTCGGTCTCGAGCAACGATGGGGCAGCGCCGTCGAGTGTCGCGGTGATTTTAATCGTTGGCAGATCCATGTCGGGAAAGTTCTGGGTCGCCAGCTTGTGGAAGGCGAGAAGGCCGCCGACGGTCAGAAGAATGAAAAGCAGGATCGCGGGAACGGGATTGCGGATCGACCAGGCGGACAAATTCATGGCGCATCTCCCTCAATCATGACCTGGGCATTGTCCGAGAGGAAGGCGCCGCCGGCTTTCACGACGCGCGCGGATTTGTCGATGCCCGACAGGATCTCCACCTCGCCGTCGTTGCGGCGGCCGATCTCGACGCGCACGCGCGTCACATGCCGATCGGCATTGACGGTGAAGAGGTAGTTGAGTCCGTCCCGGAAGACGAGGGCGGTCTCCGGCACGGTAAGTGCGTTGGTGGTCTGCAGCTCGATCTCGCCGGTCGCGTAAAGGCCGACGGGTGAATGCGCCTCGGCCGGCAGCGCCACATAGACGATCGCACGGCCTGTATCGGTATTCACCGTCGGGCCGACCAGTCTGACTTTCCCCTCGACACGCGTGTTGCCGGGACCGACGATTTCGGCCGTGAGACCTTGCCTAATATGCGGGAGATAGCGCGCCGACACTTCGGCTTGCCATTCGACACGCTGTTGCCGCAGCAGCCGGAAAACTTCGGTGCCGGACGAAACCACAGCACCAAGCTGCGCCGAGCGGGATGTTATGAGACCGTCGTCAACCGCTGTGATCGTCGTCTGGTCGACCTTGATCTTCTGGCTCGCCAATGCGGCGTCCGCCGATTCGAGATCGGCCGTCGCCGTCTGCTCCGCGACCAGGTATTCCGCGACTTTCTCGTCCGACAGCGCGCCGCTGGCCTGCACCTTGCGCGCGCGGTCGGCGTTCGTCTTCGCCTTGGCGAGATCGGCCTTCGCCGTCTCCAGCGCAGCCTCCTCCTTGCGCAGGTCCGCGAGCACCGAGTCCTGCGCGAGCCGGGCAAGGGGCTCGCCCTTCGTGACCACCGATCCGACGTCGACGAGAACCTCCGTGATGCGCAGGCCGCTGATCTCCGACGCGATGATGGCCTCGTGCCAGGGCTTCAGCCAGCCGGTCGCAGGGACAGATTCGGGCCATTGCCGTTCGGCCGGCGTCACGATCGCGACGGTGAGGGCGGACGCATCGACCTGTTGGTGCGCAGCCGGCTTCGTGACCGTCATGGTGACGGCTGCGGCCTCGTCCTGCTCCCCACGGGAGGGCGGATCGGCGAAAAGGAAAAGAGCGCCTGCTCCCGCGAGCAGGGCAATGAGAAGAAGCTTGAGCCGCATTAGAGAAGAGTCCCTTGAGCTTTTGTCTTTTCCGGTGCCGGTGCGGACGGCTTAAGGTCCCAGCCTCCGCCGAGAGCTTTGTAAAGCGCGATCCAGTAGCGCACGGCATCGCGTCGGACTTCGATGAGCGTGATTTCCGCTGACTGCGCCGAGCGCCGCGCCTCTTCGCGGTCGAGCAGGCTCGCGCCGCCGGCTTTCCAATTGGTATCGATCGAGTTGAAATAGGTTCGGTAATTGCTGGCCGCCGTGGCGGCGTCGCCGATGCGCTTGCGGGTGCTGTCCACCCGCACAAGATCGGTCTCGATGTCGGAGATCGCGCTCAGCACGCCGGACTTATATTTGGCGACCGCCTTGTTGTAGTCGGCGATCGCACTTTCGACTGCGGCACTGCGCGATCCGCCATCGAGCAGGGGAATCGTCAAGGACGGACCGAAGGACCAAGGCAAGGATGCTCCGGTCGCAGTGGAACCGCTGACCGTGAGCGATCCCGAGAGGCTCAAGCTTGGATAGAGATCGGCCTTTGCCGCGCCGACATCGGCCACGGTTGCCGCAACCTCCTGTTCGAGGGCGCCGATGTCCGGACGCTGCCGCAACGCTGCCGCGGGCACTGCCGCAATGCGCAAATTCTTCGGTGTCGGGATGTCGTTCTTGCCCTTGGCGAGAAGCTGCCTGACGCGTATCTCGTCGCCGCCGGTGAGTTCGGCGAGCGACTTGACCAGCACCTCGCATTCGGCACGCTGCTCCGTCAGTGTGGAGGAGGAGGAGGCCGCGCTTGCCCGTGCCAAGGCGAGATCGGAGGTGGAGGTCAGGCCGGAAGAGGCAGCCGTTTCCGTCGCGCGAATCGTGTCCCGTTGCGAGGCAAGTTCGACGCTATAGGCGTTCTCGATCTGGCGGCAGGCGCGGTACTGCACATAGTCATCGGCGACTTCGGCGGCGAGGGAGACGCGTGCATCGTGCCAATCGGCCACCTCTTCGCCGATCCGCTGGCGGGCCGCTTCGCTCTTTTGCCGGTTCTTGCCGAACAGGTCGATCTCCCAGGAGGCGTCGAGGCCGCCGCTCGATGTCGTCCCCGCCTCAATACGGTTGACCGTATCGCCGCTGGTGCCGGACCCAGAGACGGAGCCCGAGCCGCTGAGGCTCGGAAACAGGCTCGCACGTGCAGAAGCTAACGTCGCGCGGGCCTTTTCGATATCGGCGATCGATGAATCGAGGCTAGGGTTCTCAGCCTCCGCATGGCCGATGAGAGCAGTCAGCGACGGATCGTTGAACGTCGACCACCAGGATTCGAGGTTGGACACGTGGCCGTCATGTGGCAGCGCCGCGTGCCAGGCAGTCGCAATCTTCGCGTCGGCCGACTGCAACTCGGAGAAGCTGGCGCAACCCGAAAGCATCAAACCAAGAGCGACAACGCCGCAGCGAACAATATAGCGACCAGCCGGCCTCATCACCGCCCTTTACGATCTCCTGAACACGCGTTGGAATTAGCGGATCGAACGTAAAGTGCGGTCAAAGGTGCGTTAAGATAGGTAAAATCTCGTGCCTGACCTGCCTTCGTTCTGTATGTCTTCGTGGCACGGATGATGGGCGTTCAGTATGGAAAAGGTTCTTCTTGTCGACGATGATGTGGAACTCACCACGCTCCTCAAGGAATATCTCGTTGAGGAGGGCTTCGACGTGTCGACCGCGCATGACGGGCGCACGGCGATCGGATTGGCGACGTCGCACGCCGTCGATATCGTCGTGCTCGATATCATGATGCCGCGCATGAACGGCATCGAACTGCTGCAGCGCATCCGGCGCACGAGCACTGTGCCTGTCTTGATGCTCACGGCCAAGGGCGATGATGCCGATCGGATTGCCGGGCTCAACCTCGGCGCCGACGATTATGTGCCAAAGCCCTGCTCGCCCGGCGAGCTCGTGGCGCGGCTGCGCGCCATCCTGCGCCGATCGGGCCGTGCAGCGCCCGCACCGGAAGAGCTGCGGGCCGGCAATCTCGTCATGCATCCCGCAAGCCGGATCGCCGAGTGGCGCGGCAAACCGCTCGAACTGACCGGGACCGAGTTCAGTCTGCTCGAAGTGCTGGCCCGCAACGTCGGCCAGCTCGTATCGAAGCAGGAGATTTCCAAGTGTGCTTTCGGCAGAACCTTGACGCCGTTCGACCGCCGCATCGACGTTCACATCAGCAGTGTCCGCCACAAGCTCGGAGCACGGGACGACGGGCAATCCTGGATACAATCGGTGCGGGGGCAAGGCTATCAGCTTTTGCGAGATCGATAATGCGGCGCCTGTTCTGGAAGTTTTTCACGATCATCTGGCTCACCATGGTGGCCTCGATCGGGGTGCTGTTCGCTGTGAGCGCCCTCTTCCAGATCGCGCCGCTGACCCACGTGATCGAACGCGAACGCCAGGCCTTCGCACTCAATGTCGCGGCGCAGCTTCTGGCGCATCATGGAAAGGATGCCGCCGTTGCATTCGCGTCCGAAGCCGCCAAGCCGCCCACGCCGATCAGCCTCACGATTGCTCAGGTCGCGCCCGTCGGTGGCTGCGTCCTCACAACGGACGTGAACCAGCGGGAGGTCGAAAGCGGCGGCGACTGTTATCGCGTTATCCTTCATCGGCAAGAATTCGGTTTCGTATCCGAAGCTTGGCCAAGGCTCGTCCCCTGGCTGTCGGCATTGTTGGCCGCTGCGGTCGCCGCCTATTGGGTAGCGCGCTACCTCATTCGGCCGGTCGCGCAACTTCGCATTGGCCTGAGCGCATTGGCCGCCGGTCGCTTCGATATCCGTATCGGCGACAAAATGCAGGGCCGAAGAGACGAGGTCGCGGCGCTCGCTCACGATTTCGACGCCAGCGCCGCTCGTTTGGAGGAGTTTCAGAAATCGCAGCAGCGGCTTTTTCACGACGTGTCGCATGAGCTTCGCTCGCCCCTGTCGCGCCTTCAGGCCGCGATCGGCGTGCTGCACCAGAACCCCGCAAAGCTCGACGTTATGATGGACCGCATGGTTCGCGAAGTCGAACGGATAGACGGCTTGATCGGCGAGATCCTGACGCTCGCTCGGCTGACGGATCGGTCGAACGCCGGACTGGAGGTACAAACGCTCGATGTGATCGATCTTTTGAACGACATCGTCGCCGACGCGGCCTTCGAAGCACAAGCGCGCAAGATCCATGTTTCGCAGCAAGGTGTGCAGACATTCGTCGCCGAGGTGAACGGCGAGCTGATCTATCGGGCGTTGGAAAACGTCATCCGCAATGCCGTCAAATACACATCCGACGGCTCACAGGTCTCGGTTCGCACGCGGGTAAAGGACGACACGTTGCGCATCGTGGTCACGGATGAAGGGCCTGGGGTGCCGGCGTCCGAGCTCGAGCGAATTTTCCAGCCGTTTTCGCGCGGCGAGGATGCCGTCGTCCGCGGCGGATATGGTCTCGGCCTCGCCATCACCAAGCAGGCCGTCGAGCGGCACGGCGGCCGCGTCACCGCGTCAATCGCCGACACCGGGGGCCTGGCCGTCACTCTGGAAATATCCGGAATGAGTGGTGGAGGGCTGCAACGTGCGAAAAATTAGAGCGTGCTGACTTTAGATCGAAGCACAGTTGCGATGTCCGAGAGACGTAAAGGACCGCGACCGTTCCGGTCGCGATGCAATCTTCTGTATTGCGGCCACATGCGACCGGGACGGTCGCGGTCCAGTGCGTTGCACGTGCCATAGCCAGCGGCCGCGGCGCGCCAATGGCACGCGGCGTACACCGTCGCCCCGCGCGAAAGCAAAAATCAATAATATCAATGATTTGATTTGGTGGAGCCAATCGGAATCGAACCGACGACCTCTTCAATGCCATTGAAGCGCTCTCCCAACTGAGCTATGGCCCCATCTCGTTCGTCCGCTCACTTTCTGAGCGAAACAGGTCCGGCGTTGGGCCGCCGAACCGTTGCGGCCGCGTGTATAGCCGCACCTTGGCGGCGATACAAGCACTTATTTTCTATTATTTACGCTTCTTCCTCATCGTCAATGTCGCCGTCGATCAGATCGGACACATCGTCGCTATCCTCTTCCTCTTCCTCGAGGAATGTGTCGTCGGCGCCATCGTCCTCGATCTCGAGTTCGTCGTCTTCAACCAGCGTGACCTTCTCGGCGTCCTTGTCGGCCTCCTCCATCGACACGAGTTCGACATTGGCTGGATTGGCCGGCGTATCGTCATCGTCTGCCGCTGTCGTCTGCCGCTGCGGCGAGCGGGGCAGAGGGACCGCCTGAAACACCGTTCCGCACTTCGGGCAGACGATGGGAGTGCGGTTGAGATCAAAGAATTTTGTGCCACAATTCTGGCACTGGTGCTTCATGCCAAGTTCGGGTTTTGCCACGTCGCGAGATCCTGTGCGGGGGAGGGCCAAGGGCCCCCAAAATGTTTTGAGGCGTCGGGTTATTCGGCTCCGCGCCGACTGTCAAATAGAAGTTTTTGTCTCTGCGGTTTTGGCGCGGATGACAGAAACCGCAGCCGCGTGCTAGGAGCCCGCCCAGAACGCCGCTCACGCACGAGAATCGCAGGTTTTGGCCGCAATGTCCATTTCTCCCACCGTCCAGCGCCCGATGGCCGCGCGCGTCCGCGGGCCGTTGCGTGGGTGCGGGCGTGCGCCGCGGGACCAATCGATTTCGCATCGCGCCCTCATCCTCGGCCTGCTGGCCACGGGGGAGAGCCGGATCGAGGGATTGGCGGAGAGCGCTGACGTGCTGGGCACCGTCGCGGCGATCCGAGCCTTCGGCGCGCGTGCATTGCGGCATGGGCCTGGCGACTGGAGCATATGGGGCTGCGGCATCGGATCACTGCTCGCGCCGGTCGCGCCGCTTGAGGTTGGCGGTATCGGTGGCCAGCTGATTATGGGCATTGCCGCCGGCCACGGGTTTGAGGCGACATTTACCGGCGCCGCCGCGCCGCGGCTCCGCAGCCTCCTCGACGGGCTGGTGCGGATGGGAGCGGAAGCAAACGTCCAGGCCGAACCGGAGCGTTGCCTGGTCTTTTTGCGCGGCACGCCTGAACCGGCGCCGATCGATTATCTGGTCTCCCGCCCATGCGCAGCGCTCAAATCGGCCATCTTGCTCGCGGGTCTCAATTCGCCGGGCGCAGTCACGGTGCGGGAAGCCTGGGCCACAGCCGACCATACTGAGACCATGTTGCGCCATTTCGGCGCAGAGGTCTTGAGCAAACCTTATGGCCAAGAGGGCCGCAAAGTGACCTTGCGCGGCCGGCCCGATTTGCGCGGCACGCCGGTTCACGTGCCCGGCGACCCGTCGGCTGCGGCATATGCGGTGGTTGCGGCCTTGATTGTGCCGGGGTCTGATATCGTGATCGAGGACGTGAGCCTTAATCCCCTGCGGATCGGCCTGCTGATGACTTTGTGCGACATGGGCGCCCAGATCGACATTTTGAAGCCCCGGCAGGCAAATGGCGAGGATGTGGCCGATCTTCGCGTGCGCCATTCCGTGCTGCGCGGCATTGAGGTGCCCGCCGCCCGCTCCCGAGCGATCGGCGACGGTTATCCGCTCTTGGCGACTGCCGCGGCCTTTGCCCAAGGGCAAATGCGCTTGTGCGGCGCGGCCGAACGCAGCGACTCGGCATCGCCCGTCCTGGTGCAGATGGTAGCCGGGCTGGCCCAGGCCGGCGTCCCCCACCGGGTCGAGGGGAGCGATCTCATCATCGAGAGCGACGGCCGGGTGTCCGGCGGCGCCTGCATCAGCGCGCCCCTCGATCCGCGCGCCGCCATGAGCCTTCTGGTGCTCGGTCTCGGCGCCCGGGAGCCGGTAACAGTGGCGGATAGCGGAACGATTGCCACGAATTTTCCCGATTTCCACATACTGATGAGCACGTTCGGCACAGAATTTGAGGCGGCATGATTATCGCGATTGACGGACCGGCAGCATCGGGCAAGGGCACGCTCGCGCGGCGCTTGGCGGCGCATTACCACTTGCCGCATCTTGACACCGGGCTGTTATACCGGGCAACGGCGCTCGCGCTGCTCGATGCCGGCAAGCGCGTGGACGATCCGGTTGCGGCGGTCGAGGCGGCGCGCGGCCTGGCCCTGATCGATTTTGACGAGGCGCGCCTGCGCACCCGCGAAATGGGCGAAGCCGCCTCCGTGGTCGCCGCTTTTCCCGAGGTGCGGGCGGCGCTCGTCGATGTGCAGAGGCGCTTTGCCGCCCGCGATGGCGGCGCCGTGCTCGATGGACGCGATATCGGGACGGTGATCTGCCCCGATGCCGAGGTGAAGATCTTCGTGACGGCAAGTCCCGAAACCCGCGCCAACCGCCGCGCCATCGAACTCGCGGGCCGCAGCCAAAAGGTGGATTACGCGTCGATCCTGCAAGATATCCGCAAGCGCGACGCCCGCGATTCGGAACGCGGCGCGGCCCCGCTGAAAGCGGCCGAAGATGCTGCCATCCTCGACACGAGCGCGCTAGATGTCGAAAACGCCTTTCGCGCCGCGCTGGCCATTGTCGAGCGTCGCACATCTGCGGTGGCGTGACGCCGTTCGGAGCGCGACCACCGTCTATTGCTTCGGCGACGCGCGATAGTCAAGGCGTTGCCCGGCGCGGTGATTCGAAAGGTCATAACGGTGAGCCTACGCCTTTTTTCCGATATGGCCGCAAGGGAGCCGATCGGCGGGGCCGCTTATGGCATGTGCAAACGTCTCGTCCCCGCGCGGACAAACCATACCTTGTAGGATAAAGGGTTGACACGGAAGCCGATTTTACTTTGTGTGACAAACAGTATTCGCACACTATAGACACAAAATATTTATTTACGATATTGCCTTAATCACGGCACATTATTGCGAGACAGATCGAATAGTTGGAGTTATCCTTCAGCTTGGTCGTTGTGTCACGTTTCAGCATATATTTTACTGAGGTGTTTCTACGGAATCTGTTGCCTACGTAAAGCTGGTTTAGCTTCGAATGATTCATGTCCGGTCGGGTGCATCCCTCAATGACGTTCGCCGATCGCTGAATCGTCGTGATCTCCCTTTTTGTCGCGTCAAGACAGGTAAGCTTGCGTAGCGTCAAATTCGAATACTTGGGTTGCATGGTCCGTTTATCAGGTTTGATCTAAACGCATGCCGTTCGCAGGCGTTTTAGCCAACCGAATTGCGCGTGCTTAAATTCCGTGCATGACGCATTGAATATGTGCGTTTGCGCGTCGCTGAGAGCATGCAACCGCATCGATGAGTTGGAGCGGCGTCCGTCATGGATGTCTCTTCGTTGCAAGTGCCTGCAGCATCGTTTTTCCGATGCGGCCGAACCGCGATCGAATACGCGAGCCAAACATGCGGCGCGCAAGATATCGTTGCGCGCCAGTAATTGCATGTTCATGCCGATCTTGCGCGAGTAAAATCGGCGCGGCTTTCGATATGCCAAGAAAAAATGTTGGCCGTGCCCTGAATTGGTTCGCAACAACCAAAAAGGTTCCGCCTACTAACCTAAGCCACAAGGGTAGCTTGCGACGCTTGGGGCGCCGAGGTTAGTACGGGTCTAGGGGGACTGATCGGTTTTTTATTGAATTGCGCTGGGGTCTGAGATGAGTGTGAACGGCAAAATACAGCTCGACGGTGATCGGCTTCCCGCTGCGGCTTATGGTTCGCGGGCAGTTACGACGTCGGCAACGCGACGCCTCTTCGCGCGCTCGACTGGCCATTGCACGGATTTCAGTATGTCCGAGCACGACCATGTGGCCGTGCGCTTCCGGTCGGACAATGCATTTGGTTTGTTCCTGAAGCGTTGCGTCGATGTCCTTGCGAGTTCGCTGCTCTTGATTTTCTTCGCTCCTGCCCTCGTCGCGATCGCCATTTGGGTTTGTCTCGACAGCGAGGGGCCGGCGTTGTTCGCGCATGAGCGCATTGGCCTTGGCGGCCGCAAATTCAAATGCTTGAAATTCCGCTCGATGGCTGTCGACGCCGAGGTGCGCCTCCAGCGCTTGTTGAGCAGCGACGAAGGGCTTGCAAAGGAGTGGCGCGAAGCACAGAAGTTGCGTCACGATCCGCGCGTGACCAAAGCCGGGCGCATTCTGCGGCGTACGAGTCTCGATGAGTTGCCGCAATTGATCAACGTGCTGCGCGGCGACATGAGCTTGGTGGGACCACGCCCGATCGTCGACGCCGAAATTTCGCGTTACGGCGCGTCCATTGACGAATATCATGCGATGAAGCCTGGTATCACGGGCCTATGGCAGGTGAGCGGGCGCAGCGACGCGACTTATGTCGAGCGCGTGCGGATGGACGTGCAATATGTTCGGACCTGGTCTTTCTTCGGCGACATCGTGGTTTTGCTGAAGACCATTCCTGCCGTCTTTCTGCGTCGCGGCGCCATGTGATATGGGACACACGATCGCGTCCCTGTTTTCTCATGCAACCGATGTGGCACCTGATGCACCGGCACTGATCAGCGGTCGCGATGTTCTCTCGTATCGCGAGCTTGACAGCGTCAGCCGGTCTCTTGCCGCAGCGATGCGTAGGCGCGGTGTGCGGCCAGGCGACCGTGTGTTGCTCATCATGGAGCGCGCGCCGGAAGCCGTCGTCAGCATGCTCGCCGCGCTGCTTTGCGGCGCTGTTTACGTGCCGCTCGACAAAGCCCTTCCTGCCGAACAGATCCGCGCGATCATTGCCGATTGCGCGCCGCGCCTCATCGTCGCCGCCGAAGGCTCTGCGCAGATCGTGTCCGGTACGATTTCCTACAACGATCTGCTGCGCGAGGGTGCAGACGATCGCGCCGATCCTTCTCCTTCGCCAGGTCATGCGGACGCCGCCGCTTACATCATGTACACCTCCGGTTCCACGGGTCAGCCGAAAGGTGTAGTCGTTCCGCACCGGGGCATCATTCGCCTCGTGATCGGCTGTGATTATGCCGACCTCGGCCCGAACGAGACGATTCTGCAATTCGCACCGCTCGCCTTTGATGCCTCGACCCTTGAAATCTGGGGTGCGCTGCTGAACGGCGGCCGGCTCGTTTTCGTGCCGGGCGACAACCCGAGCCTCGATGACATTGCCGATGTCATCGCGGAGCACCGCGTGACGACCCTGTGGCTCACGGCCGGGCTGTTTCACGTGATGATCGACCAGCGGCTGGACGCGCTGAAACCACTCAGGCAATTGCTCGCGGGCGGCGATGTCCTGTCGCCGAGCCATGTGCAGCGCGCGCTGCGGCAACTGCCGGGATGCCGCCTGATCAATGGCTATGGCCCGACGGAAAACACGACCTTCACCTGCTGCTATACGATTCCTGCCGATTATGTCGGCGGCCCGGTGCCGATCGGCACGCCGATCAACGGCACGAGCGTCCATATTCTCGACGATCAATTGCAGCCGGTCCCTGACGGCGAACTCGGTCAATTGTGCACGGGCGGCGCCGGTGTCGCCTTGGGCTATCTCAATCGGCCGGACCTCACGGCGGAAAAGTTCGTTTCTCCGCCGCACATGCCGGGCGAGCGCCTCTACCTCACCGGCGATCTTGCGCGGCGGCGGGCCGACGGCGTCATCGAATTTGCCGGACGGATTGATCGGCAAGTGAAAATCAACGGCAAGCGAATCGAACTCGATGCGATTGAAGCCGCCCTGCAAAACACGGCCAATGTGCGCGACGGCGTCGCGATCGTGCTGCAGGACGGGAGCGGCGCGAAAAGCATCGCCGCCTATGTCACGCTCCTCAATCCGCAAGCGGATGGCGTGGCGCAAATTCGCGCCGCGCTGCAGCGGCACTTGCCGACCTATATGGTGCCGAGCCATATCACGGTGCTCGACGCATTGCCGCTGACGGCAAACGGCAAAGTCGACCGCAAGCATTTGCCGGATCCGCGTGCGGCGGCGTCGCAGCCCATCCGTCTCGCAGCGGCGCCGGGAAACGCGCTCGAACAGGACATCACACGCGTCTGGCGCCGCATTCTGGCGCGCGATCATATCGACCGCGATGACAATTTCTTCGATCTCGGCGCGACCTCGCTGCAGGTCATGGCGGCGCATGCCGAGATCGCGCGCCTGCCCGGCGTATCGGTGCAACTCACCGATCTTTTCGCCCACTCCAATGTAGCGGCGCTGACGCGCCACCTGACCGCGCTGAACAGCGCCGGGCCGGTGGTGCGAGAAGATGCCGCCGTGCGGGCGCGGCGAGGGCAGGAGGCAGCGGCACGTATGCGCGCAGCGCGAATGAGGGGCGTATCATGAGCGACAATGGCGGCGGCATCGCAATCATCGGGTTGGCTGGACGGTTTCCCGGCGCGCAGGATACCGACGCCTTCTGGCGCAATCTTTGCGATGGCGTCGAGAGCATTCGCCATTTTCGCGACGACGAGATGGAGGATTCTTTCGCGCCTGAAATCCGTGCGCACAAAAACTTCGTCAAGGCACGCCCGATTCTCGATGGCGTCGACATGTTCGATGCGGGCTTCTTCGGCATGCAGGCGCGGGAAGCCGACATCACCGATCCGCAGCAGCGCGTCTTCTTGGAATGCTGCTGGCAGGCGCTGGAGGATGGCGGCTATGATCCGGCGCAGGTGCGCGAAGCGATCGGCGTGACGGCTGGCTGCAGCATCAACACGTATTTCCTGCATCATGTCCTGCGCGATCGCAAGGCGTCGGAGCAGTTCACCTCCGATTATCAGGTCGGGAGCTATCCGGCACTGATCGGCAACGGCCAGGATTTTGTTGCGACGCGTGTCGCTTACAAATTGAATCTGCGCGGTCCGGCGATGACCGTGCAATCGGCTTGCTCGACGTCACTTCTCGCTGTGGCGCAGGCCTGTCAAAGCCTGATGCTGTACCAGGCCGACATGATGCTCGCCGGCGGCGTCTCGATCTCCTTCCCGCAAAAGCGCGGCTTTCTTTACCAGGACGGCGGCATGGTGTCGCCGGACGGGCGCTGCCGTCCCTTCGATGCGGGTGCCAACGGGACGGTGTTTGGCGCCGGTTGCGGCGTGGTGCTGCTGAAACGCCTGGACGATGCTTTGGCAAGCGGCGATCATATTTATGCGGTGATCCGCGGCTTCGGCGTGACCAACGACGGCGCCGGCAAAGTCGGCTATACCGCGCCGAGCGTCGACGGGCAGGCGGAGGCGATCGTCGCCGCGCATGCAATGGCGGATGTCGACCCACATGCTATTCGCTATGTTGAATGCCACGGCACGGCGACGCCGCTCGGCGATCCGATCGAATTTTCCGGTCTTCTCAAGGCTTTTGGTGAGACCGATGCGCAGCGCGGACAATATTGCGCGCTCGGATCGGTCAAGGGCAATGTCGGCCATCTCGATATTGCGGCGGGCGTGACCGGTCTGATCAAGACGGCTCTGTCGATCCGCCACGGCAAGATTCCGCCGACCCTGCATTTCAAGGCGCCGAACCCCGCCATCGCGCTCGATCGGAGCCCGTTCTATGTTGCCGCGCAACCCGTGGATTGGCATGAAGCAGAGGAAGACCGCGTCGCTGGCGTCAGCGCCTTTGGCGTCGGCGGCACGAATGTGCATGTCGTCGTCGCAGGCACACCGCAGACGCCGAGCGAGCCCGCCGCCTTGCCGCGGCAAGTGCTTGTGCTGTCCGCGCGCAGCGAAGCGGCGCTGAATGCCGCGCGCGCCCAGCTCGCTCGACATTTGGGCAATACGCCGGGCGAAAATCTCGCCGACATGGCACATACGTTGCAGGCCGGTCGCCGAGCCTTTCCTTATCGCTGCGCCTTGAACGCCGCGACGGCCGAAGAAGCGATGGCGAAATTGCGCGCACCGCTCGCGCAAGCGCGCGCCGCGGCAAGCGAGCCGCCGCCGGTCGTGTTCATGTTCCCCGGCCAAGGCTCGCAATATATCGGCATGGGCCGCGCGCTCTATACCCATGTCCGGGCGTTCCGCGATGCGATCGACCGCTGTGCGGCGATCCTGCAACCGATTTTGAAGGAAGATCTGCGCGCGCTGCTGTATCCTGAAAGCGCTGCGGCAGAGCAGCATATGCTCACCCAGACGCGGTTGGCGCAGCCGGCCATTTTCGCGGTGGAATATGCGCTGGCGCAGGTGTGGCTCGCGTGGGGTATCCGTCCGGCGGCGATGATCGGCCACAGCGTCGGCGAATTCGTCGCCGCGTGTCTTGCCGATGTGATGAGCCTCGAGGATGCGCTCAATCTGGTCGCCGCGCGCGGCCAATTGATGCAGGACTTGCCGCCCGGAGCGATGCTCGCCGTACGCTTGAGCGAAGCGGATCTGACACCGCTGCTCCCGCCTGATGTCAGTCTGGCCGCCATCAACGGACCGGCTTTTTGTGTCGCTGCAGGCCCCTTCGATGCGATCGAGGCTTTGGAAAAGCAGCTCGATGCGCGTGGCACAGGGTATCGCCGGTTGCATACGTCACACGCGTTTCATTCGGCGATGGTCGAGCCGACGGTCGCGCCACTCAGCAAACTCGCGCGGAGCATCAGCTTGCGCGCGCCGACCCTTCCCTATGTGTCCTGCGTGACCGGCGATTGGATCACAGCCGCGGAAGCGACTTCGGCAGAGTATTGGGGGCGGCACAGCCGCGAAGCGGTGCGTTTCGCCGCCGGTCTCGAGACATTGCTCAAGGGCGGCGCGGCGGTGCTGCTGGAGGCCGGTCCCGGTATGGCGCTCACGACCTTCGCAAGGACCATTGCCGCGAAACACGCCAATATCGCCATCGCCGGTTCGCTGCCCACCGCGGAGCAGGATGGCGATGCGCTGGCAACCATGCTGGATGCGCTCGGACAATTGTGGTGCGCCGGCGTGCAGCCGGATTGGCAGGCCGTGCACGGGCCGGCGCAGCGTCGGCGCGTGTCCTTGCCGACTTACCCGTTTGAACGCGCGCGTCATTGGATCGATGCGCCGACACCACAAGCCGGCCCGGCACCAGCGCCTGTGAATTTGGAGGAACGTATGTTGACATCACCCCAAGCCGCCGCCATGCCGGCCGATGGCCGCGCCACGGCGCTGCAGGCGAAGATCGTAGCGTTGCTGGAAGAGCTTTCGGGCGAGAGTATCGCCGAGGCGGATCCGCACAGCAGCTTCCTGGAACTCGGGTTTGATTCGCTGCTGCTCGGCCAATTCGTGCAGCAGATGCAGACGCGTCTTGGTGTCGATGTCTCGTTCCGGCAATTGCTCAGCGATTTGCCCTCGATCGCCGCGCTCACGGATTATGCCGCGCAGCAATTGCCGGCCGAGGCCGCGCCACAGCCTGTTGTCGCACCTGCATTGCAAATGCCTGTCGCGCCGATCGCTGCGCAAGCCGCGCCCGCCTCCGGTTCGATGATCGAGCGCTTGATGCAAGAGCAGTTGCGCACCATGCAGCAATTGATGCAGCAGCAACTGGATGCGCTACGGTCCGCGCAGACTATGCAGCCGGAAGCCAAGGCCGTTGTCGCGTCGGCACCGGCGCCGGCGGCGACTTTGCCGCCGCCGCCTGTTGCAGAAGCGCCGTCGCGATTCCAGGTCTATCGCGCCGGTGCAAATACGGCCAAGGGCGATACCACGGTCGCGCAGCGCGCGCATATCGATGCTCTGATCGCGCGCACCGTCGCGCGTACGCCGACATCGAAGAAGATGACCCAGGATTATCGCGCGGTGCTCGCCGATCCGCGCGCCGCCGCCGGCTTCCGCGCCGAGTGGAAGGAAATGGTCTATCCGATCGTCAGCGACAAGGCGCAGGGCGCGCATATCGTCGACGTCGACGGCAACGAGTATATCGATCTCGTCAATGGCTATGGCCAGACGGCCTTCGGCCATCGGCTCGAGACGGTCGTCGATGCGGTTGCAGCGCAACTCCAGCGCGGCTTTGCCATCGGCCCGCAAACGCCACTCGCGGGCGAAGCGGCGACCCTGATGAGCGAGCTCACGGGCTGCGAGCGCGTGACATTCTGCAACACTGGGTCAGAAGCGGTGATGGCGGCTCTGCGCCTTGCCCGGACCGTCACCGGACGCAACCGAGTCGTCTCGTTCGGCGGCGCCTATCACGGCCAGTTCGATGAAGTGCTGGTGAAGGCGGGCCGGAATTCGGCCAATGGGTTGCCGGCGGCGCCCGGCATTCCGCGCGAATCGGTCAGCAATGTCACGGTGCTGCCCTATGGCACGCCGGAAAGCCTCGAATGGATCCGCGCCAATGCGCAGGAGCTTGCGGCGGTGATTGTCGAGCCAGTGCAGAGTCGGCATCCGGGGCTGCAGCCCAAGGGGTTCTTACAGGCATTGCGCGAGATCACGACCGGTTCGGGCAGCGCGCTCATCTTCGACGAAGTCGTGACCGGGTTCCGCATGCATCCGGCCGGAATGCAGGCCGTGTTCGGCATTTCCGCCGATATGGCGACCTATGGCAAGGTGGTCGGCGGTGGCATGCCGGTCGGCATTCTCACCGGCAAAAAGCGCTTCATGGACGCGCTCGACGGCGGCATGTGGCGCTATGGCGACGACTCTTATCCGGAAGTCGCGCCCACGTTCTTCGCCGGGACATTCGTTCGCCATCCGCTGGTGATGGCGGCTGTCTGCGCGGTGCTGCGGCATTTGAAAGCTGAAGGGCCCGAATTGCAGCAAGCGCTCACCACGCGCACGGTCGCTTTGGTCGCGCGCCTTAATGCTGATTTCGAACGGCGCGGCATCGCGGCCCGGATCGAGACCTGCGGCAGCTTGTTCTATTTCTCGCTCGCGCATGAGGACCGGCTCGCAAGCCTGCTCTATTATCACCTGCGGCTGCGCGGCATCTATATCCAGGAAGGATTCCCTTGCTTCCTGACGACGGCGCATTCGGATGCCGATTATGAGGCCATCGCCACGGCTTTTGCCGAGAGTCTCGACGAATTGCAAAGTGTCGGCATTCTGGCGCCGGCGGCGCAACAATCGCTCGACGTGCCGCTTACCGAACCGCAATCGGAAATCTGGCTGTCGGCGCAAATGGGTGATGAAGCGTCCTGCGCCTTCAACGAATCGGTGACGCTGCGGCTGCGCGGCGCGCTGGATACGGCGATGCTGACCCAGGCGCTGCAGGAGATCGTGCAGCGGCACGATGCCTTGCGCTTGCAATTCGATGCGGGCGGCGAAATGGCGCATGTGAACGCGCAGGCGCGCTTGAATGTTGCGACGCTGCAGGGCGACGAACGGGCGCTTGCCGCACTTACCGACCAGGAAGCGCGCACGCCCTTCGATCTCGTCAGCGACATGCCGATTCGCGCGCATCTCGTCACGCTCGCGCCGGACGATCATGCTTTGGTGCTGACCGCGCACCACATCGTGTGCGACGGCTGGTCGGTCAATGTAATCCTGCAGGAGCTCGGTACGATCTATGCCGCGCACCGCGCTCAGCGGGCGCATGGCCTGCCGGCACCACTCGCCTTCAGCACATTCGCGCATCGCCAGCACGAGCGGCCGGCCGCGGCCCTTGCGTCACAGGAAGCCTATTGGCTCCAGCAATTTGCAACACCCGCTGCACCGCTTGATCTGCCGACCGACCGTCCGCGCGGACCGCGCCGTACCTTTAGCGGCGCCACCTATAGCCGCATGATCGGCGCCGAGAACTATCAGACCATCAAGAAGGCGGGCGCGCGCAATGGCTGCACGTTGTTCGCCACGCTGCTCGCCGGATTCCAGGCGCTGATGGGCCGGCTCGCAAGCTCTAAGGATGTGGTTGTCGGTATTCCGACCGCCGGACAATCTTTGCTGAAAGACGAAACGCTCGTCGGACATTGCGTGAATTTTCTGCCCGTCCGCAGCACCTGGAGCGCAGACACGTCGCTTGCCGATCTGCTGAAGGCGACGCGCCAACGCGTGCTCGACGCCTACGAGCACCAGGATTACACGCTCGGCACGTTGGTGCGCAAACTTGCACCGGCGCGCGAAGCCAACCGCCTGCCGCTGACCGATCTGCAATTCAATCTGGAGCGGCTCGCCGAACCGTTGCAGACGCCGGATCTCGCGCTCGACATCACGCCGAACGCGAAAGCCTTCGTCACGCATGATATGTTCCTGAACATCATCGAATCGCCCGCAGGCCTGCGGCTCGATTGCGATTACAACACCGATCTCTTTGATCGGCAGACGATCGCGCGCTGGCTGGATTGGTATGAGCATCTGCTCCTGGCGATTGCCGCCGACGCCCGGTGCCCGGTCGTGCAGGCGAATTATCTGCCGGATGCGGAACGCGCGGCGCTTCTGGGCAGCCTGAACGATACGGCGCAGAACTATCCGAAGGAGACCTGTCTTCCGGCTCTGATCAGCGCCAGAGCGGCCGAGCATCCGAACAAAGTTGCGATCGTCTGCGGCGGCACGCGGATGACTTACGGCGAGCTCGGCCGGCGCTCGGATGCGCTTGCCGCGGCGCTGCAGGCAAATGGCGTTGCGCCAAAGCATCTCGTGTGCGTGCTGATGGAGCGCTCGGTCGATCTCGTGGTCGCGCTTCTCGGCGTCATGAAGGCCGGCTGCGCCTATATTCCGCTCGATCCGAAATATCCCGCGGAACGTCTGCGTCAGATCGTCGGCGATGCGTCGGCGCGCGGCCTGATCGTCAATGGAACCTTGGGCAGTTCGTTCAATGCCGACGACATGATCGTGATCGATATGGCGCAGATGCCTGTGAGCGGCGCGCTCGCTCAGGTCGCGGTTACGGCCGAAGATCTCGCCTATGTCATCTACACGTCGGGCTCGACGGGTACGCCGAAGGGCGTCGAAATCAGCCACCGTGCCTTAGTCAATCTGCTGAGCTCCATGGCGCGTGAGCCTGGTTGCGGCGCTGAAGACGTTCTGTTCGCGGTCACGACGATCTCGTTCGACATTGCGGGACTCGAATTGTTCCTGCCAATGATGGTTGGCGGCACGCTGGTCGTTGCGACAAACGAGGATCTTGCGGATGGCGTCCACTTGCCGCAGCGCGTGACCGAGGTTGGCGCGACGATGATGCAGGCGACGCCTTCGCTGTGGCAGGTCATGCTGGAAAGCGGGTTCACCGCGCCGCAAGGCTTCAAAATGCTGTGCGGAGGCGAAGCGCTCAATCCCGATCTCGCTCGCCGCCTGCTCGCGGGGCAGGGCGAATTGTGGAACATGTATGGCCCGACCGAAACCACGATCTGGTCATCCTGCGCCCGCATCACCGATGCCGATGCGCCGATCAGCGTGGGCCGTCCCATTACCAACACAAGCTTCTATGTGCTCGACAAACACGACCAGCCGGTTGCTCCCGGCGCGGTCGGGCAATTGCACATCGGCGGTGACGGCGTCGCGCGCGGCTATGTTAACCGGCCGGAGCTGACGGCGGAAAAATTCATCGCCAATCCGTTCGGCCCCGGCCGTCTCTATCGCACCGGCGACGTCGCCCGCTGGCTCCCCAATGGCGAGATGCAAATTCTCGGCCGCATCGATGCGCAGATCAAGTTGCGCGGGTTCCGGATCGAGCCGGGCGAGATCGAGTCCACCTTGCTGCATCATGGGGGCCTGGATGCCGCCGTCGTGCAGGTGCATCGCGATGAGGCCGGCCAGGCGCGGCTGGTGTGCTATTACGTCGAGCAATCCGGCGTGACCGTGCCCACCGTGTCGCTGGAGGCCGCGGCACGCAAGACCTTGCCCGATTATATGATCCCGCAAGTTTGGGTGCGGCTCGCGCGCTTGCCCTTGCTGCCGAACGGCAAGCTCGACCGCGGGCAATTGCCTGCGCCCGACTTGGCGGTCCCGGCGCCTGCCGCCGCAACCTTCGCCGCCCCCGTAACGCCCACCCAAACCGCTCTTGCGGGCATCTGGGCAGACGTGTTGCAACTGCCGAAGATTGGCATCGATCAGGATCTGTTCGACCTCGGGGCCGATTCGATCCATCTTTTCAAAATCACGGCACGGGCGCGCAAGCTCGGGATTCGCTTGACGGCGCGCGAGCTCATTCAGCACCGCACCATCGCGGCGCTTGCCGAGCATCTCGGCGACGGCGAAAAGCGCGCTTAGAGCATTTTCCAGAAAAGTTGTTCGACTTTTCGATTAAGAAAATGCGACAAAGCAAAGACCGAGAGCATTTTCCGATTCTGAAAGAACGGAAAATGCTCCAGTACGCGCGCTTTTCGAACATTCTCGGTAATCGCATCACAGTGTGCGTGAGAGAACGACGCCGGTGACGACCAGATCCTCGGCCGGAAAGGCCGCGCGGCCATGCCATAGCGGCGCAAAATGCTGCTGCAGCGTGAGGGTGCGCTGCGGCCGGACGGCAAAACGAAGGAACGCCTCATTCTCCTCCGTCACGGCCACTTCAATGTCCTCGAATTCCAGCCATTCGCCGGTGAGAACGTACTGACATTTGTAAAACGCTTCCTTGGCACTGAAAATGGCTGCCGCGTGACGCTGACGTTGGCGAGCCGATAGGCGATGCAGAAGTGCAGCCTCGCGCTGTGTGAAAATCTGCTGCCAGAGTTCCGCCGTGACATGGCTGACAATCTCCGCATCTATGCCGAGCGCCGCGATTGGCGCGCGCGCTGCTGCGACGAGACAGATTCCGTCCGTATGCGTGATGCTTCCGGTGATCCCTTCGGGCCAGAGCGCGGTTTCGTCAGGCCGCTTCAGAAGAGGAAAATGTTCGATTCCCATCCGTGCCAGAACCTGCCGGGCAGCAAGTCGTCCCATGGCAAATTCGCGCAAGCGCTTTGGCGCAAAGCGCCCGCACAACGCAGCTTCTTCGGGATAAAGCTCGCCCGCGGCGGCACCGCGCCGCACCGCGACTTCCACCTGCGGCGGAAACAATATCCCAAGATCTAATTGCTTGTCGGCCTGATCGCTCAACACCTTCCTCACACTTAGTCCAAAAGGACAGGATGTTTTTAAAACCGCTGGCGCGCTAATTTGACTCTGCGAATTGTTCGGTTTCTTGTGAAGCAATTCACACACTATCTATCTACGTTTAAAACTATACTAACGCTGGTATGCCGTGTCTGCACAATTATCGGTTGAACATCATACCGCTTGCATGGTGGTCGCATGGAATTGTTATCGAAAGTGGGGGAGTTCCAGGTGATCCGTGACTGGGGTCAATCCTCAGAGCGCTACCCTTGCTCGATGGGGCAGGAGCGATTCTGGTTTCTGGAACAGCTCGATCCGGGCAACCCGGCGCTGAACGTCGCCGTGCGCGTGCAAGTCGACGGTGTTCTCCGGCGCGAAGAGCTTGCTGCGGCATGGGAGGTTCTCCTCGCCCGGCACGCCTCGTTGCGGACCTGTTTTGAGGCGGTCAATGGCGAGCCACAGCAAATTGTCACCGATTTTGCGCGCTTGAAGATTCCGGTCGTCGATTTGAGTGGCCTGAGCGCGGCGGACGCCAAGATCAAGCTCGATCAAATCGGCAAGGTCGAAGCGGTGACGCCGTTCAGCCTATCGTCTGCGCCGCTCATTCGAGTGACGCTGGTGATGCTGGGCCCAGCGTCATCGGTGGTGCTACTCACGGTCCATCATATTGTCTGCGACGGTTGGGCTATCGGTATTCTGTCGAATGAGATGGCCGAGCTGTGCGCCGGTCTGCAAAAGGGCAAGATGCCAATTTTGCCACCGCTTGAACTCGACTATGGCGAGTTCACACTGCAACAGCGCGAATGGTTGCTGAGCGACCCGCTCGAAGCGGAAGCGGATTATTGGCGCGAGAAGCTCGCGCGTTTCAGCCGCTTCGAACTGCCGACCGATTTTCCGCGGCCGAAGACGCCGGCGGTAAACGGCCATATTCAGTCGGTGATGCTCGCCAAAGACTTGACCAACGCGCTGACTGACTTGGGCCACCGGCATGACGCGACCTTATTCATGACGTCTCTGGCCGCGCTGGCCCTGCTGCTGCAGCGACAAAGCGGCGAAGACGACATTACCGTCGGTACGCAGATCCTAGGTCGCGACGATGTGGAGGTCGAGAATATTGTCGGCCTTTTCATCAACACGATCGTCATTCGCTGCGATCTTGCGGGCGATCCTTCCTTCACCGAATTGCTCGACCGTGTGCGCGACACGGTGTTCGACGCACTCGAATACCGCAACCTGCCGATTGAACGCCTGTTTGAAATTGCCGGCGCGGAACGAGATCTCAGTCGCAACCCGCTGTTCTCGGTCAATTTCATTTTCCAGAAGGCGTTCATCGGCGTGCATCGCTTCGATGACATCTCCTTCCATTGCATTCCCTCGATGTCGGCCGGGGCGCTCTACGACTTGAATTTCTTCATGGTGGAGCGCGATGAGGGCTGGCGACTGTCGTGCGAATACAATACCGATCTGTTCGCCCCGGCGACGATCGCAGGATTGCTCGACCGCTTCCACATTATTTTACGCGAAATCGTCCGCGACGCGGGGCGGCCCATCGCCACCATTCCGGTGATCAGCGGCCTCGACCGCGCGCGGCTCGTCGTGGAAAACAACCACACGGAGATGGCCTATCCGGCCGATTTGACGATTGTCGACTTGATCGCGGCGCAGACGAAGAAAACGCCCGATGCGACCGCGATCGTGTGCGGCGACGAGCACATGACCTTCCAGCGCCTGGACGAGCGGTCCACTTTGCTCGCCGGCGTGCTACGGGCGCAGACGGGCGGAAAACAGGGGCAGATCGGCGTCTTTCTCGAACGCTCGTGTGATCTTGTTGTTGCACTGCTGGCAGTTTTGAAGAGCGGCAACGCCTATGTGCCGCTCGATCCGGTGCTCGGACATGAGCGGCTCGATCATGTCGTCCGCGATGCCGGCTTGATGGCGATGGTCACCCATTCGAAACTCGTGTCCCGGATCGATGTGCCGGTGCCGCTGGTTCTGACTGACAAGCTGACGCAAGCTTCGGTCTCGGGGCGGGCCGAACCCGGTTCCGGCCCGACGCCCGAATCGCTCGCCTATGTCATCTATACGTCGGGATCGACCGGCCTGCCGAAAGGCGTGCGGATCCAGCATCGTGCGCTCACCAACCTGTTGTGCGCCATGCGGCAGTCGCCCGGATTGACGGCGCGCGATACGCTGGTCTCGGTCACGACGGTGAGCTTCGACATTGCGGCGCTTGAAATTTTCCTGCCGCTCATGACCGGTGCCAAACTGGTGATCGCCCGCGAGGACGATGTCGTTGACGGCCGGGCATTGTGGCGTCTCATGCAGCAGCATCGTGCGTCCTGCCTACAGGCGACGCCCTCCACTTGGCAATTGCTGCTGCTGGCCGGATGGCGCGGCGATCCGGAGCTCAAGATGCTTTGCGGCGGCGAGGCGATGCCAGCGGCGCTCGCAGAAAAGCTGCTGCTTTGCGGCGGCGAATTGTGGAACATGTATGGCCCGACCGAAACGACAATCTGGTCGTCAATCCATCAGGTGCAATCGAGCGATAAGGGCATTTCGATCGGCCGGCCGATCGCGAATACGCAGTTCTATGTCCTCGATGGCCGCGGCGAGCTTTCGCCGCCGGGCGCGATCGGTGAATTGTACATTGGCGGCGACGGCGTTGCCGCCGGCTATCACAATCTGCCGCAACTCACGCAAGAGCGCTTCGTCCCCGACAAGTTCCGTGACGTTGCGGGCGCGCGGCTGTACCGGACCGGCGACCTTGTGCGCATGAACGTGCACGGCAATTTCGAATATTTGCATCGCGCCGACAATCAGGTGAAGGTGCGCGGCTTCCGGATCGAACTTGGCGAGGTAGAGGCGGCGCTGCAGCGCTTGCCGGCGATCGCCGAAGCCGCTGCTTTCGTGCAGAAAAACGCGGAGGGCGACCATTCCCTGATGGCGCTCGTCGTGCCCAAGGACGCCAAGCCGCTCGACTTGGATTTTCTGCACACTGCGCTCGCCAATCGTTTGCCGCCCTACATGGTTCCGTCCAACATCTTCACGACCGCAGCCTTGCCGCGCACGCCCAACGGCAAGATCGACCGCAAGGCGCTCGCAAGCGCCGCGCCGGCGCCCGTGGCGGCGGTGCCGCGCGAGCAGGAAGGGCCGGTCTCGCCGACCGAGCAGCGGCTCATTCCGCTGTGGGAGGCCGTCCTCAACACGCGCGGAGTCACGCCGGAATCGAACTTCTTCCGGCTCGGCGGCCATTCGTTATTGGCGGCCCGGCTGCTGGCGAGAATCGCCGACGAATTCGGCCGAAGAATCCCGCTCACTATGCTGTTCAAGGCGCCGACATTGCGCGTTCTTGCCCATTGGCTCGATATCGGCGCCGAGCGTCCGCTCGATTTCCGCCGCATCGTCACCTTCTCGCCGCTCGGCAAGAAGCCGCCGATCATTGTCGTGCACAATACCGGTTATTTCGAGAATCTGGCGCGAGCGATCGACGAGGAGCAGCCGATGGTTGCGCTGCAAGTCATTGATCCGTCGCGCAAACAGGAGGCATTGCCGACGAATTTCCAGGCGCTCGCCACCGAATATGTCGATCTGATCGAGCATTTGCACCCTGAGGGTCCGTGTACCCTGATCGGCTGGTGCGTCGGCGGCGTTTTGGCGTATGAAGTCGCCCAGCAGCTCAATGCGCGTGGCCGCGACGTGTCGCATCTCGTGATGCTGCAGTCGTGGGAGCCATATTACGTGCGCCGTCTGCCACCTGTCGCAGCTAAGATCGCCGATTATTCGTTCCGCCTGCAAACGGTCGGGAGCGAGACCAAAAATCTGCTCAAGGGACGGCGGCCATGGCGCCAATATCTGGAACGCCGGCCGACACTGGCCAAGATCGCGCGCATATTCGGCCTGGTCCCCGACGCGGAAACGTGGGCGCGCGAGCGGCACGAAGCGCATAGCGACGAAGAACGGCACGATGCGTTGATGCAGAATTACATGATGCGATTGAGTCGTGACTACGCAGCGCCCCCCTATGCGGGACGCACCACGATCGTGCGCGCCCGCCATGACCCGGCGGGGTGGGGATTGGACAAGCTGTTCGGCTGGGGAAACCTCCTGCAAGGTTCGAAATCCCTGATTTCGGTAGCAGGGAACCACACCGGGATGTTGCAAGTGCCCGCCGTCACGCAGATTGCTGCGGCGCTGGGGTCCGAACGTGCTGTCACGCGCGAATAGGGTCAGAGGCGTTCTTTGCGTGGCCGTCGCCATTGGCATATGGATGACAAGCATGCTCGTCGGGGCCGTTACGCCGAGCGGAACCTTCGCCGTCAAGGAGTTGGCGCCAGAGGCCTTGTCGGCGGTGGCCGAGTCGACGGCGCGTGTCACGCTGTTCTATCCGGCCTCGGCTCCGACGGACGTCAGGTTTCCGATCCTCGTCTATTTCGCCGATTGGGACGGCACGCAAATCGACAACCGAAGATTGCTCGAAGATCTTACGAGTCATGGATTTGTGATTGCGGCCGTGACCTATCCCAATTCCGGCGAGCCGATGGATTTTTCTTCGCAGGCTGCCTTCGAGGCCACGGTCCGGATCGCCAATGCCCGGGCGCATGCGCGGATGCAGGATGCTGCCCGCGTGCTCGACTGGGTCGATTCCTCCGGCATTGCGAGCCTGACTGATACGTCACGCGCGGGAATCCTAGGCTATTCGTTCGGCGGCGCCGTGGCGGCGGAGGCTTGTGCCAGCGACCAGCGTTTCCGGGCCGCGCTCAATATCGACGGTTGGCATTTTGGCGAGGCGGCGAAGAGCGGCACGCACTGCCCCTATATGCTCATCAACGATGCAACGCCGGAGCCGACCGAGGCGGATTTGAACGCACAAGATCCGGCCCGACGGTACACGTCCAGGTTGAACCAAGCCGATTTCCGGGTGATCGAAACCGCTTTGACCCGTCCCGATGTCTATGCCCTGACCGTAGCGAACAGCAATCACGCTGATTTTGCCGAGCCAAGCAGCTGGTTGCGTTCGCTTTTTTCCGGGCGTGGCAGCAAGAACACACCGCGCAGGAATCTTGAGATTCTACGAGCCTACGCCCTGGCCTTCTTCGCAAAATACTTGTTAGAGTCAAAACAACCATTGATAGACGGAAACAGTAAAAACTTTCCTGACGTGCAGGTGCGGTTGGGGCGCGTATCGGTGCGTCCCTGAACAAACCACCGCAAAGGCGCTAACAGCAGGGGCGGCTGCAAAGGGCCTGAGTAATGAGTATTTTGCGTCAGTTGAGTGAGTTGTGTTCGCGCGCGTCAACGGTCTCCCGTCTGAGGGAGGGCGTCACGCCAGTTCAGCACAGAATCCCAGGTCGCCGCTTCGCCGCCGTGTCGGCGCTTGCGCTCATTCTGGCGGGTTGCAGCAATCCCTCGCCCTTTCTGTCCGAGAGCGGGCCGACGCGCGAGGCCGTGGTTGAGGGCGCGCAATTCCACCCGAAACTGGTCAATGACGTCCCCACGCCCTATGCGCTGGTGCCCCTGACTGACGAGGCCGTAAAGATCGTTGCGTCGAAAGACGTCTCGGCCGGCTTTTCTAGTGTGACGACGCGAGTCGGTGCGGCGAGCGGCAAGATCGGCCCCGGCGACCAACTTAGCGTCACGATTTTCGAGGCCGATTCCGGCGGCTTGTTCATGCCCAAGGACGCGGGGGCACGTCCCGGCAATTTCGTTGCCATTCCGGTGCAGCAGGTCGATGCGGCCGGCAATATTACAATACCCTACGCGGGTGTCGTGCATGCGGCGGGCGAATCGGCGCAGAGCGTTCAACAAGCCATCCAAGGCCGCCTTTCTTCCCGCGCGCTGGAACCGCAAGTGGTCGTCACCATTGTCAATCGCGGGACAGACGCGGTCAGCGTGCTCGGCGACGTCTATACTTCGACGCGCTTCTCGCTCGATCCCGGCGGCTCGCGCCTGCTCGAAGCGGTCGCCCGCGCCGGCGGGCCGAGATATCCTGCCTATGAAACGATGGTGACGCTGCAGCGGCATGGGCGCGCATCGAAGGCTCTGCTCTCGCTCGTGGCGCAAGACCCGAAGCAGAATATTCAGTTGCAGCCCGGTGACGTGGTTTTCCTCTCCCATGAGCAACGCTTCTTCGTGGCGCTTGGCGCCGTCGGCCAGAGTTCGTCGCTCGGCCAGGTCAACCGGCGCTTCGCCTTCGAGGATACGGAGCTCACGCTCGCCGATGCGATCGGTAAGGCCGGCGGTCTGAACGACGACCGCGCGCATGCTCAAGCGATCTTCGTGTATCGCACCGAGCCGCGCTCCACATTGACCGCACTTGGCATTCCTTCGGATGCGCCGGCGCAAGTGCCGACGATCTACTCGGTCGATCTCTCCGATCCGTCGGGATATTTCCGCGCGTCGAAGTTCTACATGCGCGACAGGGATATTCTGTTCGTCTCGAACTCGCCGTCGTCCGATTTGACCAAGCTGCTCAACATCGTGTTGCCGGGCACCGAGTCCGCCGCCAACATCCGCACGGCGACGCAATAAGACCTACGCCGAAAGGCGTCCTTGCGCTCTCCCAACAGGCGTGTAGCCTAGCTGCACGCATGGATTGGAGACGTTTGCACAAGAGCCTGAACATGGCGCGTGTGGCCCTCCACCGGCATTGTGACGCGGCGCGCGTTCGAGCCGTCGAACCGCGGCCTTTTTCCGCCTCAAGGCATTTGCTGGAGCTGGGATGCCAACAGCGTGCGCGGTACGTATTCGCGCGGTCGACGATTCGATGTTGCGCCCTGCCGCGCTCGGGCGTTATGCGTGGTTCTGCTCGGCGGTCCATCATAGGAGCCGAATTTGATGGCGGCCACGCGCTAGAGTATTTCCGGTTCTGAAAGAACGGGAAACGCTCTAGGCATAAGGGGCAAGAGCGGAGTTATGGTGAGTTCCAAGCTGGCAGATGGCACAAGAGCGAGAGGCGATACGGTCGCGCGCATCCGCCCGTATGCGAACCGCTCGCCCGCGCTCCCGAACGACCGGCTGTGGTGGATATGCTTTGTGTCCTTCGCCAGCCTTGGGTTCACCCAGGTGGGGCTCTTGTTCTCGAGCATGGGGGGCGTGCTCGCGCCGGCGATCTTCCTCGGGCTGTGGCTGCTGACAGCCATGGCGCATCCGACGCAATCGATCGCGCAGGTGGTGCGGGCGCGTTTGCCGCTGACCTTGCCGTTGCTTGCATGCGCATCGACGCTTTGGTCGCGCGACGCCCCCTATACCATCAAGATCGGCTCCGAATTCCTGATCGTAATGGTCATTGCCGTTTACATCGGCCATCGCATGGCTCCGGCCAAGCTCATCTCGGCACTGACCGTGGCGACCGTGATGCAGATGCTCGCCTCGCTCGTGTTCAACCGGCACGAAGATATGTTCTACGCCGGCAATGAGGCTTTGGTCGGTGTCTTCGGCTCGAAGAACTTCATGGGCTATATGGCGGCGCTGTGCTCGCTCCTTTCGCTTGCGACAGTGGCGGAACGCAATCAGCCGCAGCTCGTGCGCCTTGTCGCAGCCGGTGGATTGGTGATCGGACCGATTTTGGCTTTGCAGGCTCGGTCGCTTGATGCGCTGGCCGCATTGGCGGTCGGCTTTTCCGTCGCGTTGTTCTTCATTTTCGTCGCGACGCTGCCGAGCCGGTTTCGCACGTTGGTCATCGCTTCGGTCGCTGTCATGCTGGTCGCGACATTGCTTGCATTTTTGCTGATTGGTGCCCAACTCGGTCAAATCCTGGAGCTTGTCGGCAAGGACAGCTCGCTCACTGGCCGCACCATTCTGTGGCAGCGCGCCGGGGACATGATCCATCTCAATCCGTTGCTCGGTGTCGGCTACAATGCGTTCTGGCGGCAAGGCTTTGTCGAGGCGGAAGGATTGTGGCGGCAATTGCATGTCGATTCCCGCACCGGATTCCATTTTCATAATCTCTATTACGAAGTGCGGGTCGAGATGGGTCTCGTCGGCGTGCTGGTCTGGGGCACGTTCATGGCCTCGACGGTCATTGCCTGTTTGATCCGGGTGCTGCGCGAGCCTTCGCCGAGCACGGCGTTCTTCATCGGCTTCACGCTCTTCACCCTCGCGCGCATGTGGCTGGAAGTGGAGATGATGGGCCCATTCGACCTCGCTCCGATTCTGTTCGCGATCGGATGGACCTATGCGACCGCGCCGCAGCCCATGGCAAGAGCGGGCGCAACGCCGCCGCGCCGGCCGCAAAACATGCCAATGCTGGAAGTCGCGACCACGCAGGACTTGCCTCGGCCTAAAACGCGAGCGCTATAAATCGAGGAAGAATAACGATTCCGGTCGGTTCTTTTGAATGCTTTGTGATTGCGTGAAGGTCGCAAGAACGCCTCATTTTAGGGCGGCGCCGGCATATTCCGGGCGTTGCCACGCGCGGATATAGGCGATCTGCATCGTCGCCGGAAATTCCGTTGCCGCATCGGGGGCGCCATCCCAACTGTCCGGCTTGCCGACAGAGAGATTGGCGATGATGTAGCAGGGCTTGTGCAGATCCGGCGGGGTCGGTCGCGAAAAGATCAGCTTGCCGTCGAAATACCAGTCGATCCGCTCCGGTCCCCAATCGACGGCATATTCGTGATAGGCGGCACTCAAATCGAGATGGGTCACGGTGCCGTGGCCGATAGAGGTCTCGCGATTGGGTACATTGGTATGCACCGTCGTGTAGACCGTACTCGGCTCGCGGCCGACCACTTCCATGACGTCAATTTCCGGTGGCCAGGAATTGTCAGCCGGAATGAGCCAGAACGCCGGCCACAATCCGGCTCCGCGCGGCACTTTCGCTGACATGGCGAAGACGCCATAGGTTTGCGCATAGGGGAAGCTGGTGATCGTGCCGCTGATGTAGTCGCGCGGATCGGAATCGCTCACCGTCGCCGCGAGGTCCGGCGGCATCGGTCGCGCCGTCAACCGCAATCCGCCGGCAAACGAGATCGGGCTGCGTTGCGGACCAAGGCGGGCGATCAGATCTCCGTTCGGACTGGCTTCAGCCGTCACGTTCGACGTCCAGGCCGGAAAGGCGTCTCTGTCGCCCCCTGTCTCGCCTCGCATCGGATGATCCCAGATGTAGCCCGCCTTCCACGAGAAAGACGGGTCCGTTAGCGGCTTTGGGCGTGCATTCGTATCAATGGCACCGCGCCGCCACCTGACGGGCGCGCTGAAGGTGGCATTCAAGGTCATCGTGGCGCCCGCGACCGACAATCGCGTCGCTTTATCAGCATTTTGCGCATGGGCCGCGCCAACGGACAGGCACAGTGCACCAAGGATCAGGACTGCTGGTTTGAGGGACAAAGCCGCATTCTCCTCGCAAGAGCTTGAGCGCCGGCGCGATTCTCGGACACGTGTCGACGCTCCTTCAGGTAGGCTTGCACATATTGTTCCGACAATTTTTTGTTCAAACGAATATCGAGGGCACGAGCATGCTGCTTGGGCTCATGAATAAGAGTCTGGTCTGGCTGAACCTAGATAAGCGAAGAAGAGGCGCGCCCATCAGAGTGGAAGCGTTCAACATCAGCCGCGCCCGCTTGGTCGCGTCGCTTATTGTATACCATACGCGCCGAGATGATCAGCCCTTATGGCACACGATCAGGCAATACCACGCGTAGCGCCCGATTGCTGGCGCGCGCAATATCCAATTGTCGAAAGCCTTCGAAGCACGATATGGCAGCCGGTTCGATGCCGGATCTAGAAAGCGGCTCGCCGCGGAAAAAAGGCCGTAAAACTTCGTCTCGACGCGCGCGAAATGGCGGCGCGCGACGACGAAATCCGCCATCTTCAGCGGATGCTCGTCAATGGTGCGGATGTCGGGGGTCGTTTTGCGATAGAGATTGAGGATTGGGTTATGCCCCATCGGCTCGCAAAAAATCGCGACGCCATCTTTCCGCAGGACGCGCGCGATGCCGCCGAAGCTTTTGTCGATATCAAGATGGTGAATGATACCGCGTCCAAACACCAGATCGAAGCTGCCATCGGCGAAGCTCATCGCCTCGGCATCCATGGCAAGAAAGCGGGCATTGGTAAAGCCTGCCGCATCGGCATGCCGGTTGGCTTTGGCGATTGCGACATCGGAAATGTCGATACCGGTGAACGAGCGGCAAATTTCGGGCAAACGCAATTCATCGATCGAAAGGCCGCCAGTCGAGCAGCCATATTCGAGTACATCGGCATTATTGGCGTAACGACGCACCAGCTCATTCTGCCATTCGGCGCCATGTCGGATCGATGCGTACCACTTGTCCAGATGCTGCCGGGGATCGGCTTCGTGAATGAAGCGCTCGTTATGAAATTGCCGTTCGCGTTCGATTTTTCCTTGATCGATCATTGCGGAACAATGTCCTTCTCAAATTGTTTCGCAGATCACGAGATCGCACATGTTCTGTGCGATTTTGCCTGCTATCCCTAATGCAAAAACGATACGGTATGGAGCGTTGGCGGTCGTTAGCAGATCGTCCCAAGTTGTAGCGGCTCATACAAATATGGGCGCGCGAATCGCGGTAAGGATACTCATGACGGAGCGCTTGCGCAGGGCTACCGCCCCTGGCCGAAAAACCGCTGCAGCCGCGCTTGCACCGGCATCATCATATGTTTCAACGCCGCCGGGTTGGTGGCCGCGATCGTCAGAAAATCATTGACGCGCCGGCGCTTCAGCGCCGCGACCATCGCGACGAAAGCCGCGCCCTGGCGCAGGCTGCGCGTATAGGCCTCAGCCGCCGCACGATCGGCCGTCGCGAGTTGCGCTGCATATCGCGCCAAAAATCCGTCGGCCGCCTGCAGCATTGCTTGCGCATTGGCTTCGGACAAACGATGCGAGATCGAGCCGGTGTGCACCTGATAGTCGTAATCTGCCGATCGGCGCCGCACGAATTTGGCGCCCTGCGCCAAAGCCTCGGCCACAAGTTGGAAATCCTCGCCGATGCGCAGGTGCGGATCGTAAGCAAGCGCGTGGCCGCGCAAAAATTCGAGACGAAACAGCGGTTTCAGATACCCGAGCCCGCGGCCCTTACCAAACAGCAGATTATCGAGAAAATAGTCCTGTAACGAAACCGGCAAGGCGGCACCGTCGAGCGGCTCGTCGATCAGCAGATGCGGCGGCCTCGACGCGTTCGTTGTACTCACCCAAAGATTGTCAGCCACAATATCGGCCGCTGTCTCGCGGCCGAAAGCGACAAGCTGCGCGAGACGGTGCGGCCGCATCGTATCGTCCGCATCGAGAACCGCTACCCACTCGCCCTGCGCCGCCGCCAGACCGGCGTTGCGCGCCCCGGCCGGTCCTTGATTGGTGGGGAGGCGAATGCACCGTATCCTCTGATCGTTCAGTGCTTCGACGACCTGCACCGTCGCATCAGTGGATGCGTCGTCGATCACAAGAACTTCGAGAGTCACACCCTGCTGCGCCAGGGCGCTGCGCAGCGCGTTGCCGATAAAGCCGGCCGCGTTCCACGCGGCGACGATCACGCTGACATTCGGCGCCGTCATGACAAGGTAGGCGCTTTCTTGCCGTCGAGCGTGCGGGCTGCAACTCCGACGTGCAGTGCCGCGCGTGCCAAATAGCGTTGCCAAGCTCCGCCCAGGGGCCATCTCACCGCGACATTGGCGAGACAATAACCCGCCTTCGCCGAGGCGACCGCAAATTCACGCAGCCACCAGCGCCGATAGCTTGTCAGCATGATCCCGTGCGTCTCGCCGGAGCGGTAAGCGCGCCGCAAAATCCAGGACATGTGGGTGCGCTCGATCGCCACCGGTTCGCGGACACGGGCCGCGGGGCAATAGGCGAGCCTTGCGCTGCGCTGAAACAGCGCATGGAAGAACATCGTGTCCTCGCCGCCGGTGCGCCCGAAGGCCGGATCGAACCGCAATCCGCCGATCACCGCGCGCCGGAAGATGACATTGCTGGTGTAGCCGGTCTCGATCGGTTTTCCATCGCGCACAACCGGTTGGGACGCATGGAAAGCCCATTGACGCAGCCAGGGTGCGGTGTCGGGCGGGTAAATCGCGTCGACCGGACCGAACACCACATCGGCCTCGTGTTGCACGAGGAAATCGTGCAGATCGGCCAGCCAGTTCGGCTCTGCAGTCTCGTCATCGTCGATAAAGGCGGCGAATTCGGCCTGTGCCGCATCGAGGCAGGCGTTGCGGGCGATGGAAATATTGCGCGCCGGCGCGTGGACATAAGTGAAGGGCAAGCCGAGTTGCTGGCAGATCGCGACGATCGCCGCCTCGGCCTCGCGGGTGACGTCATTGTCGGCGATGACAATGCGTATTGTGTGTTGCTGCCGCGCCGTTTGCAGGGCGAGCGAACGCAAGGTGTCGGCAAGCGATGGCCGCCTGAACGTGCAGACGCAGACATCAATTTCAGCCATCAGAGCGACGCCTTTCAAATGTCCTTCAAAATACAACCCACGCGCGGCCCTGCCGTACCGGCGGCACAATGATCCTCGCATATAATCGGTTTTGTCCGCGGACAGTACCTATCCGAAGGGTCAATAATCCTTAGGGTCAGGATCAAGAGCATTTTCGAGAAAAATTGTTCGACTTTTCGATTAAGAAAATGCGGCAGAACAAGAACTTAGAGCATTTCCGCTTCTGAAAGAACGGAAAATGCCCTAAGGCCGCGAACTCGCCTGATGCTGCATCACCGATTTGAGAAAGCCGACCGCCCAGGCAAGATGCATCGTGATCGCCGCCGCCGCCATGCCGATCAGGCCCGGATCGCGTGCACGGACCACGGCGCAAGCCGCCCAGATCAGGCAAATGGCGACATAGAGGAGCGGAATCAGGGCAAAGATCGGCGACAGCGGCCATAACAGGGCGCCGGCGACAACGCCTGCCAGCGCGGCGACGGGAAGCATCTGGCGTAGCCGCGGGCGTATATTGTGGGTCAACAGGGTGCGCGCGCGTCCGGCGCCGTGCCGGTAATATTGCCGCGCAAGGCCGCGCAGATTGGAGCGCGGAAAATAGGCGACCGGCGCCTCCGTGCACAGCCAAACGCGGCCGCCGAACCGGTGCAGCCGAATGTCGAATTCGGCATCCTCGTTGTGGCTGAATGTCTCATTGTACCCGCCGATCTGGCGGAAAAACGTTAAGTCGAACATGGCGTGATGACCGTGATCGACGAACCCCGACATGCCAGCGACGCGGTGGCTGGAGCCGCCGTTGCCGAGACGGCTGTTCTGTGCCGCGGCAATGGCGCGCTGAAAGCCTCGGGCGCCGACCGTGCGCATCGGCACTACCACCGATTGCGCGCCGCTCGCCAACAGCGCGTCGAGGCATTTGCGCAGGAAATCGCGCGGGTAGAGCGCATGTGCATCGGCCCGTACCAGGATATTCGTGCCCTTGGCGACCTCGGTCGCGGCAAGATTGATGGCCGCCGATTGCAGCCGCCGCGGATTGGCGATGAGACGGATATTCGGATGTTGGGCGCTCAGGGCCGCAACGATCTCCCGTGTGCGGTCGGTGCTGCCACCGTCCGCAACGATAATCTCGAACGGCTTGACCCCTTCCTGCGCCATGAGCGAGCCGAGACAATCGGCGATGTAGCGCTCCTCGTTCAGGACGGGGACGGCGACCGTCAATTTCGGTGGGTCAAAACGTCTCATCGCGAGTTGATTATGCGGTTGCGCGTAAGGACGCAAGTTTGTGGACAAATTGCGCGCAAGCCGCGGAATCGTCGACAAAATTGCTGGCGTCGATTCGCGCCGCCGCAGCCCGCAGCGTACTGTAGGCATCCGGGGTCAAGGCGCGGAAGAAATCGAGCAAGGACCGCTCGATCGGCTCATCAAGCAACACGCCCGCGTTGTGCCGCGCGAGCCAACGGCCCGTCTCGACCCGGCCGAAGGCGATGGGCACGACGCCGAAGGCGCCGCCCTCATACAGACGGTTCGGCAACAGCCATTCCGAATTGCCGCCGGCCTCGAAAAAATCCATGGCCCAGTTGAAATGCACCTCGCCGTAGATCCGGCCGAGCATGGTGGCGCGATCATAACGGCCGTGAAAGCTGAGGCCGGGCGTCGCGGCCACGATGGCATCGAAGTCAGGGATCACATCGGTGCTCACGCGGCCGCGGATGATGACCTCGACGGACCTTGGCAATTGCCGTGCGAGTTCGGCGAGCAGCAGCAGGCTCCGGCGGCAGCGGATCTGCCCGAACCAGCCGATCCGCCAGGGCGGCTTCGCTGGCGGCGGCACCACATTTCCCGGCCAGCCGGCGTCGAGCTCCGAGGCGAGCATCTTGTTCTCGAGCAAATGGACCGGCAAGGCGATGTGCTGACGCGGCGCGAAATAAGCCTCCACGAAGGCCGGCGAGCTCACGACCAAAAGCCCAGACTTACGCAGCAAGCGCTGCTCGAGACCGCGCAGCGCCAGGCCGACGGGGCCCGCGTCAAGCATCAAGCGATGAATGTCGAGACATTCGAAGATCAGCGGGGCTTGCGGCGCGATCCGCCGCCGCGCCCGCGCGGCCAGCGCCAGGGTTTCGAGCTGCCGTGCCATCACATGCGTGACGCCGGTCAGGGCCGGCAGCCAGCGCGGTTGGGCCGCTGCCGCTCGCATGACCGCCCGGATCCTTTGGGCAAATTGCCCATCTGCCGTCCGGCCGAGATCGATGGGCGTGATGCCCCCGATCGTCGCCACGGGCTTGTCGGACCGGCGAAAGCCCAGCACGACCAGATCGGCGAAGGGTGCAAGCATCCGGATTCGGCGGTGCACAGCTGCATCGCTGAGGTCGTGTACAAAATAAGCGATTTTCATATAGCCTCGCTCTGCGGGGCAAGAGTCTGAAATGTGCCGAAAATCAATGCCACAAATACCAGCATATCATTGCGATAGCCGTCCAAAAAATACCGCAAGCCACAATCACGCAAATATAACCTACGGCCCGCCAATTCACACCCCGCTTGTGGGTCGCGCTGTCGGCGTCTCGCGTGCGAACAAAATGAGTAACGGCCTGTTCGTCCCCGCTACGTTGCGAAGCGGAGGAGCGTTTGATGAATCGAGCCGAACCGTGGACCATTCTTTCAGCTGTCTTTAGCGAGACTTTGTATGAAGAGTGTATAACAAGGCACCATGTCGCGCCACTATATTCAGGCACGACTTAACAACAGGTTTTTACTTTCGATTATGTAAAATGGCATTGCATATTTAAAAGCATATTATTTAGACTTTCGATAAAATATTGCGTTTGCACGCTATCGGTGTCAGCCCATGAAATATCGTCGTTTCTGCAAAGAGGAAGCGGCAAGCAGCGCGGCGTAGATGTTGTTCATCTTGCCGCGTTCGCGTCGCATCAGAGCAAAAACGAGGGTATGGCTGCGGGACGAAAAATCTTTCGTCCGATGCTGACTTTAACTCTTGGACGTGTTCAAGGTTATTGCGGCGCGAATAAGCGCCTTCAACGCGTCTTCGTCGATCGTCTGGCCTTCGTGGAAGTCGATGGCGCGTCTCGTATTCCCGTCGAGGCTGGAGTTGAACAGACGAGACGGATCCTTCAACGCGGCCCCTTTGGCGAATGTCATCTTCACGATGCTCTTATAGGTCTCGCCCGTGCAGATCATACCATCGTGATACCAGACCGGAACGCCGCGCCACTTCCATTCCTCGACGATGTCGGGGTCGGCTTCCTTGATCACGCTGCGGAGCCGGCTGAGCATCTCGCCCCGCCAATCGCCCAATTCCTCGATCCGCGCGTCAATCAGCCGCGAGGGAGATTCTGTGGCTTTTCGTTCCGTCGCGCCGCTCTTCGTCGTCTTCATCGTCATTGCCGCCTTCTTCCTCGCCCTCTTCACATGCGTATCGCGCATCGGCATTCGGTTTCCGTTCTTATCCGTCGGAGCGCCGCTCGCCGGACCATTTGGCCGCATAAGGCAGCGCGAACATGTAGAGACCGGTCAGCAGCAGCAAGATAAGGGGCAACAATGCCAAAAGGCCCACCCAGAGGGCTTGGTCCTGCCGCACCATGGCGACGATGTTAAAAATAACAGCCACCGTGAAAGCGATGGATAGCCAGCGATGAATCTGCCGAATCCACATGTTCCAGCTCATTGGTGTCTCCTTTGAAAATCAGCCGAAGCGCCGAAGTTCACGCGCTTCGCGCTAAAATCTCCTCCAGATTGGCAAAGAACTTCTGCCATCCGACCTTGGCGCCGCCGTAGGCCTGTTTCTGACCTGGCCGGAAGCCCTGTTGCTCCATACGCAAGTGGGTCCCCCCGTCCGTCGGGGTGAGGGTAAAGGTCACGATGCTCTCAAGATGGTAGGCCGCATCGTCATGCGCATAATTCCAAGTGTAGGACAGGGTCTTGACCGGCTCGACGGCGAGAACCTCGCAGTCCAACACGCTGCCCCACTCGCCGCGGAGGTTGAAACGGTGCCCCACGACCGGCTCGAAATCGTTCTTCATGAGCCATTCTTCGATCAGATGCGGCTGCGTGAGCGCGCGCCAAATCTTCTCCGGCGGATGTGGGATCTCCCGTTCGACAACGACGGAGCGCGTTTCGACCGCACTATTGTTCATTGATCCATCCTTTTCAGTAGGTTTTCGAGGTCGTCAAATCGGTTCTCCCAGAACCCGGTCATTTGGCTGGTCCAGTCGATCAGCGGCGCCAGGGCTCCAAGCTGCGCGCTATAGTGCGTCTGGCGCCCCTCATGGCGGTCGCGCACCAGCCCGGCCTGCTTCAAAACGCCAAGGTGCTTCGAGACGGCCGGCTGCGAGACCCCGGCCTGCGTTGTCAGCGCCCGGACCGTCAGTTCGCCATCGCGGCACAAGCGCTCGAAGATGGCCCGACGGGTCGGGTCGGCCAGCGTTCTGAAAAGCACATCGTGGGCGTTCGGCATCTTGAACGTATAACTTCCTGGTTATTATTTAAACGTATAACTGGGGAGATATATATGAGTCAAGTAAGGGTCCGGGAACAACGCGTGAGACGCGTGACAGGCCTTGCGGAAACAGGCCAAGGGAGGCCTTTTGGGTTGCGGGAGAACGTGGCGCGACGACCGAGCGATTGCCACAGCGAATGAGTTGCGAGCCGCCTGCAGCGCCTCACATATGTGAATGATCACAATGTCTTGCGGCTTGCGCGGACAGTGCATTTGTGCGCGCCGCCACTGCGGGACTAAGCCCAATTGGTATGTTGAGCGGCGCGATTATTTTTTGCGCGGGACTCCTTGGCATGTTAATTGAAAGAGCGGGTTGGCCGAATGAGCGGGGCAATGGACATTCGCCAATGCAGCCGGATCACGTCCGGCTTCACGTTTCGCACATTCGTAAAATTGCCGTTGTTTTCCAGGACGAACCGATATCATGTTGGCGTATTACTTCCTCACCCATCTGCCGGCGCATTTTGACTGGCGCATGCCACGTTGTGCCGATTTGCGCGGCCGCTCATGCGTGGACGTGATGTGATGTCGATCGTCTGGCGGCAGCCGCCCCTGCAACAAGAAGAGATAATACCGCAACATCACGCGGAACCGCAGCCGTTTCTTTGGTTGCGGCAATTGCTTTCGTTCTGGGGCCGGCGGTGGAAGGTAATTGCCTTCGGGTTGATCCTGATGCTGATGCTGGCCGCTGCCTATATCGCGACGGCACGGCCGCAGTTCACCGCAAGCGCCGACCTCCTCTACGACATTCGCCGCACCTATTTGTTGAAAGAACAGCAGGGCATTCAGGATTCGCAGACGATCAACGCGATGGTCGAAAGCCAGGTCGAATTGCTGCAGTCGGAAGGGTTGGCGCATAAAGTCGTCGAGCGCCTGAAGCTGAACGAAGATCCGGCCTTCACCAATTGGCGCCCCGGGTTCATGGATCGGCTGCGGCAGCGCCTCACCAAATTCCTTGGCGGGAAGTCGCTTCCCGCCGCCGATCCTGACTCGGTGATCGCGCAGCAATTGCTGCGCATGATCAACGTGCATCGCGTCGGCCTCACTTATGTGATCAGTGTCAGCGTCACCTCGGGGGATCCGGAGCAAGCCGCCAAACTCACGAACGGTTTTGCCGAGGCCTATATTGCCGACGAGCTCGATGCGAAGTCCGACACCACCAATCAGACCAAGACGTGGCTCGAGGACAGGCTGACCGAATTGCGCGATCAGGCGATGAAGGCCGACCGTGCCGTTCAGGATTTCAAGATTCAGAACAATATCGTCGACACCGGCAAGGGCCTCATGGATCAGCAGCAGCTGATCGAGCTCAGCACGCAATTGGAAGACGCGCGCGCGAAGACGGCCGATTCCTTAGCCAAATTGCAGCGTATTCAAAGCATCTTGCAAACTGGCGTGGTGGACGGTGTCGCGGATGGCGCGGTGACGGATGCGCTGAAGAGTCCAATCATCAACAATCTGCGCCAGAAATATCTTGACGATGCGAGCCGCGTCTCCGATCTCGCCGCTAAATATGGCGCCACGCACATTGCCGTCGTGAATCTGAAAAGCGAAATGGCCAGCATCCAGCACGCCATTGCCGACGAGATCGGCCATATCGCCGAGACCTACAAGAGCGATTACGAAGTGAATCGCGCGACCGAGGACTCGATCCAAAAGCGTCTCAACGATACCGTGAATGTCGCGGCGAAAACCGACGCAAATCTTGTCACCTACCGCTCGCTTGAGAGCTCGGCCAACATCTATCGTTCGCTCTACGAGAACTTCCTGCAGCGCTACACGCAGACCGTTCAGGACCAATCCTTCCCCGTGCCGGAGGCGCGCATCGTGACGCCGGCGACTCCGCCATTGGTCAGGAGCTCGCCGAAAGTCACCGTCACCTTCGTGCTTTGTGCGCTCGTTGGCTTGATGCTGGGCATGGTCTTGGCGCTGATGCGCGAAATCATGGACCGCCGCATCTACACCGAAGGGCAATTGCTGGCGGCAACCGGCGTGCCGTTCATCGCACGGGTTCCAATGATCCGTGCTCGGCCGCACTTGCCCGCGACGCCCGTCAAGCTGATCTCCAACCGAACCAAGACCAAAACCAAGACGGAGGCGGATCGCAAATTGCCGGCGCCGCCGCCAGTCCTGCGCCAAGCCATCGACTATCCGCACAGCGCTTTCGCGCAGGCCATTCGCACCGTCGGCATCCGCATCTCGCGTCAGCAGGAAAAGGTCGGCGACACGAAGCTGATCGGTTGCGTTTCCGTGCGCCCCGGCGCCGGCACGACGACGGTCGCGGTCAACCTCGCACATTTTCTTGCCCATGGCAGTTCTCGCACGGCCCTGATCGATTGGGATTTCGGCGCGGCTTCGCTCAGCAAACTTTTGCTCAGCAAAGTGGACGATGGCTTCCTCGACGTCGCATCGGGCTTCAAGGACCTGCCCGAAGTCACCTGGCATGATGTGCAGACGGGTCTGCGTTTCCTGCCGTCCGGCTCGAACCGCGCGGAACACGCGGCCCGGCGCCTATCGCAATCCGAGCGCGCGGGCACATTGCTCGCCAATCTGCGCGACGCCTATGATTATGTCGTCATCGATCTGCCGTCGCTCGCGCAGTTGACCGATGCGCACGCTGCGATGCATCTTCTCGATGGCATCGTCGTCGTGGTCGAGTGGGGCAATACCAACGCCAACGAGATTTCCGCGGCCCTCGCGGCGCTCGATCTTGACGAATCGTTCTATCTCGGCAGCGTGATGACGAAGGTCGATCCTAAATCCGCGCGGCGCTACGCGGACCATTGAGTTGGCCCTTGATCAGGCGCGACCGCGATATTTAGAGCATTCTGTTTTTATATGGAAGCGCTTGCGCACATTGTGAGCAGCCGGATCGCAAGCTTGTCGCTCGCACCGGCACTGGCGAGCGACAAGCTCGCGGTCCAGTACGATTCTGCTAAAAATCAACATACTCTATTGCGTATCGCTGTTAATTTGCTCTCCGTCCCGGCGGACATATTTCCGACTCCCGTCGAGGAGCCGAATATTATTGGCAATCGTGACATTCGTCGGGTCGAGCCGCGCAGCCGCCACGAACTTTGCCCGGGCCTTTTCCAGATCGCCTCGCAGGAGAAAGGAATATCCTTCATTGTTGAGCAGGCGCGCCGTCGTGCCGCCGAGACTTGCTGCATGCGCATACGCGCGATCGGCGAGATCGAAGCGGCTAAGATGGTCGTAGCTCGCCGCTAAGCCCAGCCAAGCCTCCAGATCTCGCGGTTGGCGTTCAACCGCATCACGAAAATAGTGCTCGGCAATGCCGTAAGCGCCCTCTTTGAAACGCTGCTTGCCGAGACGCACTGGCTCGTCCGAGGGATAATATTGCACATCCTGCGGATCGGAGCCGGTTATTTTATCGCTTCCAGGGGTGCCCTCCACCGATTGGCACGCGACAAGGTATGGCGTCGTTGCGCAGACCGACAGCAAAAGAAGTACACGTATGATATTCGGCAACCTTGCCTCCCTACATTCAGGATGTGATACGCGATACTTCCGCAACTCACCGACGATTCATGTCCGATTGTGCCACAGCGTGTCATCTATCGAAAGATCACTTCGACTCAATGTTGATTGAAAACGAAGAGAAGCTTTAAGATCACGGGCAACATGATGATCGTCAGGATAACTGGAAAGATGAACAAGGCCAGCGGCAGAACGATCTTTACCGACAATTTGTTCGCCATTTCCTCTGCCCGAAGCAGGCGTTTGTCCCGCATATCGTCGCTGAAAACCCGGAGCGCTCCGCCGACGTCGCCTCCCAACTCGTAAGAGTGACGAATCACCCCGACGAAGGATGCGGCTTCATCGATCGCCAGCCGGTCCGCGAGCGAATTCAACGCATCGACCATCGGTCGGCCCGCGCGCATTTCCGCTGCCAGCATATCGAGATTCAAACCCAGAGCGGCGCTCTGTTTCCGGAGTTGGCCCCGAACACGTTCGAATCCGCCTTCGATGCTGAGGCCCGCGCCGACGCAGACGACGAGCAAATCTAGCATGTCCGGGAAGACCAAACGGTATTCATGCTCGAGTTGTCCCTGGCGCCGCGCGAGAAATGCGTCGGGGAGCAGGATTGCAATTCCGGTCGAGGCCGCAACGAGAACCATCTGCACCAAGAATGCCGTGTTCGGCAGCAAAAGGCGAATGAGCAAGAAAACGCAAATCGGCACCGAGCAGACCGTGCAAACGCGCGCAAAAATATAGTAACTGATCGCGTCGCTGCGAAAGAAGCCCGCACGCAGCAATTGCAAACGCAATTTGGCTTGTATGGGCCCTTCGACGCCAAACCTTTCTTTGCTGAAATATTCCGAGATAAAATCTTGTACGGATGTGCTGGAACTGCCGTCCGCGGATATGGCTTGGACCTGATTGCCCGGCAGGCGCCTTCTGACCTGCGCTCGTGAAAAATATGCTTGAGATATCATTATAATAACAGTCGCCGCCGAGGCGAAAGCCAGCGCGAGGATCAGTATGAGCTTTATATCCATCGCGCAGTCCTAAACTTTGAAATTGACCATGCGGTAAATGACGAAATTGCCGATGGCGATTGATATCAGGCCATAAGCGACTGCCGGAACGGTGAATCCGGAGGTGCGTACCTGGTCGAAATAGTTCGGCGACATGAGCGAGACGACGCCAAACAAGGCAAAGGGCATTATTGTCAGAAACAGCGCGGACATGCGTCCTTCGGCGCTGAGCGCGCGAACCTTCAGCCGCAGCTTGACCCGTTCGCGAATGAGGCGCGCAAGGCGGGCCAAAACATCGGCCAAATTGCCTCCGGTTTCGCTTTGAATGCTCACCGCGACGACGAGAAAGAGAAGATCCTGCTGCCCCACGCGCCGAAAGAGATTGTTGAGCGCCTGGACGATGCTTTGACCGTAAGTGATTTCGTCCGCGGTCATACCGAACTCGGAGCCGATCGGGTCGGGCATTTCTCGGGCGACGAGAGCGATAGCGCTCGCGAAGGGATGGCCGACGCGTAGGCCGCGGACGATGATTTCGATGGCGTCCGGGAATTGCTCACCAAACCGCGCGATGCGCTTGGACCGTTTGAGGTAGATATAGCCGTAGACAAGCACCGGTCCGCCGGCCGCCGCGATCAAGAAGACAAGCGGGTGTGGGCCAAGAAAAAAGACCGCAGCGCCGAAAAGGGCGAGGACAACGACCACGGTCCAGAGTGCGAGGCTGCCCAAGGTGAGGCGCAACCCGGTCTGCAGCACGAAATCGCTGAATTTGGCCAAGCCCAAGCTGTCAAAATCTTTGAACCCGCGCTCTCGCCTGAGAACGTCGAGGACCTGCTCGCTGTTTTTTATCGTCGCGCTGAGTGCCAGGCGGCGATTGAGCGCGCGCTTGACGCCGCGCGTGCGAAAGACCAGCCAGTAAAGCGCCTCGACGCCCAGAACGCCTGCAATGAAGACGAGGCCATAAATGAGAAGCGGCTCGCTCATGCCGATCTCCTACAGAACTTTGTTCGGGTCAAAATGGCTCGCCGGAATCTCCAGGCCGTAGGCCCGCAAGCCGGCTATAAACTTCGGCCGGACGCCGGTGGCGCGGAAACTGCCGTGGATCATGCCTTGCTCGTCGGTGCGCTCTTTCACGAACTGAAAGATCTCATGCATCTGTATCACCTCGCCCTCCATACCGGTGATCTCGCTGATACTCATCACGCGCCGCTGACCGTCCGGCATGCGTTGCAATTGGATCAGGAGGGTGATCGCCGAAGCGATTTGACTGCGGATGGCCTGCATTGTCATCGGTAAGCCCGCCATGCCGACCATCTGTTCGAGGCGTTTGACTGCTTCACGCGGCGAATTCGCGTGTATCGTGGTCATCGAGCCTTCGTGGCCCGTGTTCATCGCCTGCAGCATGTCAAATGCTTCTTCGCCACGGCACTCGCCGACGATGATGCGGTCCGGGCGCATGCGCAGGGCGTTCTTCAGAAGATCGCGCTGCCGAACTTCGCCTTTGCCCTCGACATTGGCCGGCCGCGTCTCGAGCCGGCCGACATGGGGTTGCTGCAATTGCAGCTCCGCGGCATCCTCGATCGTGATCAGGCGTTCGTTCGTCGGAATATAGCTGGACAGAGCGTTCAGCATGGTTGTCTTGCCGCTGCCGGTTCCGCCCACGACCAGCGACGAAACGCGTCCCTTCACCGCGGCGATGAGCAGATCCACCATCGGCTGCCGCAGCGCGCCGATCGCGATGAGGCGGTCCATGTTGAAGGGTTTTTTCGAAAATTTTCGGATGGACACGAGCGGGCCATCGACCGCGATGGGCCGAATGGCGACGTTCACGCGTGAACCGTCGGGCAAGCGGGCGTCGACCATCGGCGACGATTCATCCACGCGGCGTCCGACGCCGGCGACGATCTTGTTGATGATGCGCAGCAAATGCGCTTCGTCCTTGAAAAACACCTTCACCTCGGTCAGGCGGCCGAAGCGTTCGACGAAGCATGTGCGGTGGGTGTTGATCAGAATGTCGCTGATGGTTGGGTCCTTGAGGAGCGTTTCGATCGGGCCGAAGCCGGTCATTTCCGCCACGATCTCATTGGTAAACATCTCCAACTCGCCCGAATTGAGCGAGATATTCTCGGCCCGTAGATGGTTGGAGACATAAGTTCGGATCTGCTTGACGAGTTCGTCGGGCGGCAGCTTTTCCAGCAGTGCCAGATTGAACTCCTCAATGATGCGTTGGTGCAGCTTCAGCTTTTCTTCGAGCAAAGCCGGTTTGCGGCCCAGCAGGTCCTGCGGCTGCGTTTCGGGTGCCGCGGCCTGCGGCGGCTCGGGAGCGGCTGCTGCCGCCGGGGCCGGGGCGGCCTTCTGCTGGCGTTGTTGCTGAAGCCCAAAGAAAGCCATCTGACTCATCCTTTGCTGATCGCATTGGCGAACCAACGCATTTTACCCTAGGCCTGCCCGTTCCGGAATAAGGCATGGAGCGTCTCTCGCGCTCGCTTTGCAAGCATGACATTGCAAATTATCGAAGATTTCCATCTCACCGCCCACCTCATGACTTGGCGTCGCCCTTTTGGGTCAGGCAAAAGTCAGCGACCTTAGCGATATCTTTCACGGTCTTCTGCGACTTGCTCCGCAAGCTCATCGGCTGACCGATATTGATGCTTTCCACCGCCATGGGCGAGTTGCGAACATAAAATACCCGCTCGTTGCTGAACACCGCATCGACATGATCGCGCTGAACCGGCTTGCCCAGGAATGTCATCTCGGTGCGGTTGAGGATTATTCCGATCCGCGACGCCGAGGCCTGTGTCGCATGGAGAGCTTCGAGAACGTTCGCGATTTGCCGCAGGCCCGGAATCGTGTTGATACCCGTCACGAGTATGTCCTGCGAGGCCTGAAGGACGTGGGCGGTCCAACTGGACCAGCCGACGGGATGGTCAATCAGGATAAGATCGTATTTTTGAGCGATCAATTCGAGCAGCGCATCGAGCACGTTCAGGTCGATCGATGCGAGCTGCGATCTGTTGCGCGGCACGGCAAAAATGTCGACGCCGGACGTATGGCGACTGGCGAAAAGGTCCAACAGCTGGCTGTCGAGCCGTTCTGGCTCATGGGCGATCTCATCGATCTTCAGGCGCGGTTCCAGGTCAAAATGGTCGCAGATATGGCTTGTCTGGAAATCCAGATCAATGATGCAGATGCGATGGTTCTTGGTCTTGCCGCGGCTGATCAGGTTGATCGCAAGTTCGGCGGCGATCGTTGCGTTGCCGACGCCCCCGGCGCTGGGCACCAGCGAAATGACCGTTGGGCCTTTTCCGGCAGGGGTGCTGAAGTGATCCCGGCGCGTGTGGAGAATGAGTTCCAGGTCCTGAGGCGCGGTATCCAGCTGGACCCAGTCGGCGCGTCCCGATTGCAGCAACGCCTTGTAGTCGGTCGCGGGTATTTCGCCGCTGATCATGATGCAGAAGACGCTGGCCGGCAATTGGGTCAGGGCGGCGATCTCCCGCTGGAAAGCGGCCCGGTCCCTGGAGGATGCGGCGACAAGCAGCCAGACGGGGTTGTCCCCGCGGCGTAAAGCGTTGATTGGGGCCAGGCTCTGGATGACGGTTAATTTGATTTGGCGCGCTTGAATACGCGACGCGAGATCCTTGAACTGTCCGTCGTCGATACCGGCATTCAGAAGAAAAATAGACGCTGGTTCCTTCATGAAGGTGCGCTCGACGACAAATATTCACCCGTTACGGATGTCGTTAGGGGAGGCATGGTGACGTTGCCAAATTTTAGGAGACTGCCGAGAAAGTAAAATTTAAACGGCACATTCTGCAATTGAACCGTGATCGTCGGGACAGGTCCGCCCGGCCTTCCGGCAAAGCCAAGTCCGGTCTGGGTGTAGGTCACGATGACATTCGCAGGGGTAAGGGCGCCGGTGTCGCCAAAGAATACCGAGCACATGCCCAGGGTATAAAGCGAGGTCGGGGCATTGCAGCTGCCGTTGTTGCCGCGCCCGTAAACGATCGTGTTCATGGCGGCTGAATTATAGCCCGACACGCCTGTACACGTTCCCGTGCAGGTGCACGTGGCAGTGCTGCCGTTGCACGTCACGCTGAACGACGGCATTTCATCGCCGGCGGTCGCGGTGTTGTTGGTCACGACGGCGGTGCTCAAACTGTTCAATCCGGTCGCGACAGGATCCCAGACCGACGCAATCCGGGCGCCCAATTCAACCGCTTTTGCCGCGGAATTGTATTGATAGAATGCGAAAAGGAAGTCTATCCCGCCGAGGACGAAGACAAAAATCATTGTCATCATCACCGTCGCTTCGACAATCACGTTGCCGCCGGTCTCCGCTATGAGTTCTTTTGCCTTCAAGGGACTATTTCCGCATTTGTGTTCGCAATGATATTGTAACGTATGTTCGAAGCAAGCCGGTCCGGGTCATCTGAAAGGTTAAATTTTCAGCCCAAAACTTCGTCAACTGACCCGTTCTGTCTTCTCCTATGCTATAGGGCTGGGGCGCTGTCGTTCATGACGCGCTCGGCATGGGAGACGCGGATAGTCGGGGCGGTCAAGCCGAGGAAGCCGAAAAAGCCCAAGCCGGGATCGGTAAAACTGGTCGAGAGGACCACCACCTGAATAGCGCTCGAATTGCCGTAGCAGGCGGACGAGCCGCACGGCGTGGAGCTGCCGGTATTCGTGTCGCTATGTATGGTGATCGTGACATTCGCCGAGGTCCATCCGTTGAGGCGCGCCGTGCCGCCGCTGATGGCGCCGGTGGTGGCGATACTTTTGGCATTGGCTTGATTGGTGGCATTGGTTGCGTCGTCGGTGCGGGCGAGATAGCGCGCGCCGTCGTGAATGCCGGTCGTGATCAATTGCTGCTGATAGAAATACCAGGAAAATTCATACACACCGAACAGCAAGGTCATCAGGACCGGAATCACGATCGCGCCTTCGACGACGGCTGTCCCGCGCTCGTCGTGCCAAAAAGAAAGCAGGCGCTTCATCCTGATCATCCGCTCACCGGTAGAGTTGCACTGACTGTACCAAATTACCCTGACCGGCAGAACCCGGCTGGACAAGTCCGAGAAATTCGCCGTAGGCGAAAGTTGATGTATTGCTCGGCGCTGGCTGGGTCATGAAGATCTTGCCATAGCTCACGACGGGGACGCCGGTAGCGGCTCCGTTCATCGACACGGGGCTGCTTTGGCAGTTGATGATCGGCACGGTGAGCATGCGGCGTAGGCCTGTCGTATCCGGCGTGGACGAACTGCATGACGGCGTGCCGCTCTCCCCGCCCGCCGACGCATTGCCGACGAGGCTATTGGCGATCTCGTAATTATAGACGGCGTTGCGCGTGATGGAGGAATAGGGTGAGCCCTGGCATCCGGTCGGCATCGCGGCGTTCGGATGTGCCGTACTCCAGTAGCCGGCAAAGGTAATCGACGTGCCGGAGGGGACAAGGGCCACGGTGGCCAAGCTTGAATTAGGATTCGAGAGCGTCACTGTTGTCGATGTCGTTGCCGATACATAGGTGTCCGTCGGAAAGAGGGTACTGTTGACACCCATGCCCGTGAAAATCCCGGTGGTCGAGCCGAACGTGAGCGTGATGGTCGACGTTTTTCCCGCCGACACGTCGACACTGGTTGCCGTCGTCGCGCTGGTAATATCGCCGCACACCCAATTGCCGTCGCCATAGGGGTTGGATCCGCAAGTGCCCGCCAGGATGCAATTGTCCAGCGGCTCCGCGGCGGCGGCCTGGTCGCTGTAGGGCGATTTGCCCGTATAGCCCGGCGGCCACGGTCCGTTGGCGCTCGCGTTACAGCCGTTGCCGGTATAGCCTTTGCGCACGTTCTGATCGGGGGCGTAATTCGGATCGCTGCTGCATTTCTTCCACGAGTTGGTGTAAATATCGAAACGGATGTTGAGCGCGTCGTTGGTTGGCGTCTTGACGCCGGTCGTCAGATTCACCGAGCGCGCGTTGGTGCAACTGTCCGGAACGCCGACCGCGAGTTCCTGGCCTGTCGCCTGTCCCCCCGGACCGCAGGTCTCGTTGCTGGTGCCTTGCACATCGGGCTGAAGCCAGCCGTAATTGCCCGGAGAATAGGAGCTTCCCGCGGAGGCCGTGATCTGCACCTGATGCCCAACGAGCGTGGTCTCGGCATCCAGCAAGGCTTGCGTTGCCTGCGAATAAGTCATCCCGCTCGTCTCGAACGGGTTGCAGACGAAGATGGGCTGCGAACCGCAGATCGTCTCGCCCAGGCCTGCGACCGCCGTTGCGCTGGTGGTCAGGGACGTGGCCCCGCCGAAAAACGATGCCGGCAAGATCGTTGTCATCGTCGTCGGCGTCGCTGTGACCTGCACATACTGTGCCTTGGTCGGGTCCGTGGTCACATAGCTCGCGGGGATCGGGTTGACGGTGCCTGCCGGGAGACCGCTATAGAATGTGATGCTCGTGATGTTGACATTGGCATTCGCGGCGCTGCCGAAAATACTGGAATTCGAGACCCAGTTTGCACTCGTATTGTTGATCGCCGCCGTGGCGCGCGTGATCGCGTCGGGAAGGCCGTTTAGTTCGGCCGCACCCGCAATGGCGAGCGCGTCCGTGCCCTTTTGCAACTGTGTTTGCAGCGACGTGTAGCGCGCGCCGTCCAATGCCAGGACCGACACGCCGACGATCACGGAGAGCATGACGGTCACATAGGGCAGGATGACGCCGCGCGTGTCCTTGCCGAACGCCCGAGCACTTTCGGCAAAGCCTCCCCATATGCGTGCGGCACGCGCGCCGCGGTGCTCGGGCGGAATCCGCCGCTTCGTGGGCGAAGGCTTATCCTGACTCCACATATTCTTCCGCCTCCCCTCAGACGGGGCGAGAGTCTTGAGCTATACGACGGCGGATAAGTGCTTAGCCGCCGCCGCCCGATTTCACACCGATCGACCCCCCGTAAATCGGCTCGATAGGCGGCGGCGCATTTTTCAGCAGATCCGGGTTCTCGTACCGTTCGATCGCCTTGGTCAGCCGCGCGCTATCCCCCGGGATACGCGTGTTGTGCACATAACGGGGCCATGGATCGTTCACCTGCGCGACCTCATTGGCTTTCATCGCATTCCCGGCCGTGGGTGTGACGGTGTGAATCCGATCCAGATATTGACCGGATGGGTCGTCGAACAGGGGATTGTCGGCGCAGCCGGCCAATGACGCCATGCAGGCAAGAAGAAGAACCGCGCGCGTCATCACTGGCCTTTCTTTTTGACATATGTGGCGGGCGCGTCGACGATGTCGCCGTATGGACCCTGCACTTCGCCGCCCGCCGTGACATAGTCGGAAAACGCTTTTTTGCGTTCGGGCTGCCCATTCAGAAACAGATCCACATCGTTGCCTTGCAGAGACTGATCGTAGGGCGTCGCCAGGTCCGTGCCTGGGGCGGCCGGCTTGACGAGATGGGGCGTCACGATGATCACAAGGTCGGTTTCATGTTTCTGATAGCTCGTGGAGCGGAACAGGGCGCCGAGAACAGGCAGCGAGCCGAGCCAAGGCAATTGCGAAATGTCGGCCTCGTTATCCGATTGCAGCAATCCCGCGATCGCGAAGCTCTGCCCGTCGCGCAGTTCCACGGTGGTACGGGCCTCGCGTTTGACCAGGGTCGGTACAGTAAAGCCGTTGAACTGAACCGAATTGGTCGTGTCGATTTCGCTCACCGACGGCGCTAGGCGCAAATTGATGATGCCATCCGATCGCACCGTCGGCATGAAGGTCAATTGCACACCAAATGGCTTGTATTCGACCGTCACAGTCGGCGTACCGCCGTTGCTGTTGTTCTGGGCGACCGGGATGGGTATTTCGCCGCCTGCCAGGAAGCTCGCCGTGTCGCCGGAAAGGGCGATCAGATCGGGCTCCGCCAAACGCTTCACCAAGCCTTTCGATTCGAGCGCCGTGATGACGGCGTCGATTTTGAGGTTCTTGGAATTGACCACGCTCGCCAGCAGCGACCCAAAAGGTTGGGCGGCTGTGGCCGCGCCGGCAAATGTCCCTGATATGTCGGTGCCGCTGCCCAGCGGACCCGACGTTGTCGAATTGGTTATAGAACCCAAGCCGGTTGAGAAGCTGCTTCTTTTCCCGGCCCCCAGCCAGTTCACACCCAAGTCGCGGCCGGCATCGCGGGTCGCCTCCAGGAACCGCACCTTGAGCATGACTTGCTGCGTCGGTGCGACTTGCATCGCGTCGACCACCGGCGAATCGGGCGAGAGGCCCTTGGCGACGGCGAGGGCGCGGGTCGCCGCGACCGCATCCGCCGCCTCGCCGCTCAGCACGACCTCACCATTGGCGCTGCTGACATGGATATTCTGGCCACCGGTGCTCGCCTGGATCTTGCTGTGCAAACCCGCCGTATCCGGCACGACACTCAGGTCAAGAACCGCAATCAGCTTCTGTTTCGGATCGTAGATCGAGACGTTGGTGGTCCCGGCCTTCTTGCCCTGGATATAGATGGAAGAGTCGGTCAACGGCATCACGTCGGCAATCTCGGGTTGGCCGACGACGGCGGTCGAGAAGGGACGGTTCAATTTGATCGTGCGCGATTTGTTGAGGACGACAGAGACTTGGCGAACTTCGCCGGTTTCAGTCGAAATCATCGTCGCGGGCTCCGGCCCGCTGTCGTCATCCGCATTGGCTGGCGGCGCCGACATTTTTACCGGCATCGCCCGGACCGTGACTTTCGTCTGACTCGAAACCGCTGGCCGCGTTTCCGATTGCGCTTGCCCGGCAGGCTGTTGTGCAGCGGCATTCGGGACGACGGCGACGAGGCAAGTCATTGACACGCAGGCAGCCGTCAATACCGGTACGGCCCAGCGGGTACGCAAACCTCTCGCTTTTGTCGCTCCTAAACCCAGAGCTGTTCTGGGTTCAATTCGATGGCCCCACATTCTGCCCCCATTTTCTTTGCCTTTATCGCATCGCGCGCGCGACCCGGCGCCCTGACACTGTGTATTATTTACCGATACATGTACAGCTTACGCGCATCAGCACCGTTGGTTTCAACATCAAGGCTGTTTCAAAACGTCGTAATCAACTCTGTTCATCCCTCGCACGATCGTCACCTTCCGTGTTACGGGCTCGGCTGCGGCACGGCTCACCTCCGACTCCAAAGGAGCTGCAGGCAAATTTACGGAGGCCGCTGCTGGCAGTTCAGGCAAGGCCGCGGGCTGGGGCGGCGGCGAGGGTGCCGTTGCTGCGACCGGAGCGGGTGATGGCTGCGGTGCCTCTGCTGCGACCGGAGTTGGCGGTGGTGGCGGCGGCGGCGCGGCTGCAACGGGTTGCTCTACGGGAAGCGGCGGCGTGGCCGCGTCGGTAAAGAGATCGCCCTGGGTCACTTTTAGATTTGGTTCATTGGGCTCTTCCGCCGCGTGGCGCAGGATCAGCGACAGCCGACCGGAATTGGATGCCAACAGAACCTTGAGGGCCTGCTCGGACGTGACCTCGACGGTCACCGCTTTCGCGATCGTCGGCTTTTCCGGCCGGTCCGAAGCGGATTGATCGATAGCAAGAACCTTCACGTGCTGCAAAATGACTTCCGAGAAATCCTTTTGCTCGTCATTGCCATTGTTGGAGCGGGTCAGCACCACGTCTACATAGTCGCCAGGAAAGATAAAGCCTGCCACGCCGCGCACGTCATCCACTGCGATGGCGACCGCCCGCTTGCCCGTTTCGATTGTCGTCGAAAGGGAGGCGCGCTGTCCGGGCAGGGTGACTTTGCCGGCGACGATCGGCTCGTTGCGAACGAAAGAGGCCAGTGCTACGCGGCTGCCATCCTTCGTGAGGTCTTTAACATGGGCGAACGTATTTTCGGGCACTGATCTCGCCGGCCAGGGCACTTCGGTGAGATTGTCCGGTCCTAGCGTTCCACCGAACTTAATCGGCTCGCTCGCTACCACGACGGTGGCCATGTCCTCCGGTGCAGCAGCGGCGGTCGTATGGCTGATCAGCCAGTCGCGCGCCATGAATGCGGCCACTCCGCCCATAACGATTGCTAAAAGCAACACGAGTAAGTTGCCTGCCCGCATCGGTCCACCGCATTTAGGGGCTAAATGTCGGCACGGCCCCCCGAATCACGACATTGCTCTACTATGTGTGAAATAAAGCTGTTGAAAAACCATGTCAATGTTGACTTTTTGGAGACTTGACATCTTTGGGGTTCCGTGCCGCTTTTCAAGGGCGGTTGAGCTTATGCACCGTCCGTATTCCCGCTGGCCAGTTTGGACCGCTGACATGTTCGACGCCCTATCAGGTCTCAATCCGGTGCCGCGTTTCGTCGACATGTTCGCCGATCCGCTGGACCGTTGGTTCGCGCTTTACCTCGTCTGCTCGTTTCTGATCGCCTTCGCCGTCTTTCTATGGGAAGCGCGGCGCGACCCTGACGTTTTGGCACAAGGGCTGTGGCGTCATTTGTTTCCCAAAAAGATCTATGCGCATAAATCTGCAATTGCCGACTATTATTATTTTGCATTGAATAAGCTGCTGTTTGTACTCGTTTTTTCTGAGCTTGTCGTGGTCAGTAGCTGGGCTCAGAGCGGAACCGTCCAGGGTCTGGGGGCGATCGCAAAGTCGCCGGAGCTTGCATTGCCGGTTTGGCTTGCGACGCTGTCGACGACGCTCATCTGGATCCTGGCAATAGATTTCGGCCTCTGGCTCGGCCATTATCTGATGCATAAGGTGCCAATCCTTTGGGAATTCCATAAGGTGCATCATTCTGCCGAGGTGCTGACCCCCTTCACGGCGGGGCGTATGCACCCGCTGGACGATATTTTCACAGGCCTCCTTGGCGGTGTTCTGGGCGGAATCGCGAGCGGGGTCTGCTATTACTTGCTTGCGCCGCAGCCACAGATGTTTGGCGTTTTGCAACTCAATATATTGACGTCGATTTTCTACGCGGCCGGTTTCCATCTGCGCCATTCTCATATCTGGCTGCCTTACAAGGGCTGGCTGGGGCGCCTCTTCGTCTCGCCGGCGCACCACCAACTCCACCATTCGAAAGCGGAACGCCACTGGGACAAGAATCTCGGGTTCATGTTCGCGATTTGGGACGGCATGTTTGGCACGCTCTATGCGGTGGATCAGCGGGAAGAGTTCGAAATCGGCATGAATGGGCGCGAGGAGCCGGAGTATCACTCTGTGCGCGCCTTATATTTCCTGCCATTCGTCAAGGCGTGGCGCTTGGTTCGCGCCAAGGGCAGGGCCGTGGCACCGCCGGCCGAAGTAGGCAAGCCGCGCCAAGTCTCCAAGACCTAGAGCATTTTCCAGAGAAGTTGGACGACTTTTCGGTTGGGAACCACAGGTCCGCGTAGCGAAAATGCGACAAAACAAAGATGGAGAGCAATTTTGCGATTCTGAAAGAACGCAAAATGCTCTAGCGGGCATTGACGCCAAGTGTTTCAACGTGATTGGTTGCTCGTTCGTAGTCGCTATGCAGCGGCGCCTCCCGGCAGCCAAAATGGCCGACGATCTCGTCATTCACTTCGAGCGCGAGCACCCCGATGGGTTGGCCCGTTTGGGGGTCAGTCATGGTTTCCGAGCGCCAGCAGACGGGGTGCGACCCGTCCCAGGAGCGCTCGATCCAGCTTGTATCGCGCGCGCCTTCCCCTTTTGGGAACGTATATTGGAATTTCGGCTTGGGATATTGCCAAAAGTTGGCTGAGGGAAAAGGTTCGGCGGTCATCCGCCCTTTTGCGTCGATGAGAAAGGCATGGCTGACTAGCGTGCCGCTTGCAAAAACCAAAGCGCGCAAGTGCTGGGATGCCGGCGTCGCCATGGCGGCGTTTTGCAGAGGCCCGGTGCCATTGAGGCGTTCTGCGTGCCATGCCGCATCTTGTGCCTCGGCCCAATCCCGATCCTTGTCTGCCAGCCGGGCGTTTTGCTCGCGCAGCGCGTCGATTAAGACGGGGTCGCGGTGCAAACTCTCGAAGAGCCGATCGACACGCCGGGACGCCAAAAGTGGCTCCGCAACAGTGCGCCAGAGAATAAAGGCGCTCCATAGCAGCAGGCCGGCCGCTACTGCACGGCGATGCGTGTAGATGAAGGCTAGAATAGGCGGCGACATGGCCGAAACTCGGGCGAATGAAAGAGCACCCCAGTGCTCCGATGGTTCGCGTCAGGATGGCATCTCTGCGGGGCTATGTTCAAGGCGGCAAGGTCCCGGTGTTTGTCGTTAAGGATACACAGAAACCCCCAAAAGAATTACTTCCCAATCAAATCAAACCGCGCTACTCTTATCAATATATTGCAATTAGGGGGCCATATTTGCCGCAGCTATTTGTCGCTCGGTCCATACTCCTGGTTGCCGGTTGGACTCTCGTTTGGGCTGCTATGACGGATTTGCGGCAGCGCAAGATACCCAACCAATTGGTTTTGATATTGGGTGTCCTCTACTTTCTTTATGTCCTTGCTGCGGGCCGTTTGGGCGATGCATTGTGGCACACCGGGTTTGCGCTCGTCGTGTTTGCCGGGATGTTGTGGGCTTATGCGCAGCGGCTGATGGGGGGCGGGGATGTCAAGTTGCTGGCGGTGGCGTTTCTATGGACAGGTCCGTGGTTGGCGGTGAATTTTGCGGTTTTCATGCTGATTGGCGTCGGTATCTATATGGGGAGCGTAAAACTGGGGTGGGCAAGCGTCGATCAAAGTGACCGGGGAACGTGGATGCCACTTGCGCCGGTCGTGGCGGGAGCGCTTATTTTTACTTTCGCATCCGGCAACTATGCGCAGATTCTTTGGAACGCCGCTCAATAGTTGCTCCGATTTTTAATTTCGTACGTGCGCTTGCCGCGTCGAAATGAGGGCAGGGGAAAAGAAAAAGAATTTGAAGGGTCTATCGTTAAAAGAGTTCAATAGCTAAGGATATGTTAGGCTTTTTTCTGGGGCCAATCCGATAGGGGGATAATATGTCGAAAGCAGTAGCGATTCTGAATAAGCTTGGAAAAGATGAAGATGGTGCCGCACTGGTGGAATACACTGTGCTGCTCGGCATTCTTCTGGTGGCCGTGATCGCAACGATCGTTACGGTCGGCGGGTGGATTTCCGCCAAGTGGGCAGCTCTCAGCTCTGGTATCTCGTCTACCAACTAAGTTGCCAACGCTCGATCAGCACTCTCTTGATTCCGGGGTTTCCGGTGTTGAGGAAAGTGCTGGTTGTGTGGTGATGATTGTCGGTATGGGTCGTCACGGCGCTTGAGCAAGAGCGCCGAGAATCTCGCTTTGATCGGGGGGCCGATCGTGTCCAGATTCTTGATATTTCTCGAAGACGCATATCGGGACGAAAGCGGTGCCGCGCTTGTGGAATATACCGTATTGCTTGGCATCTTGCTCGTCGCCGTTATTGCAACGATCGTTACCGTAGGGGGATGGATTTCCGCCCAATGGGCAGCTCTCAGTTCGGGGATCTCGTCCACGAACTGAGCTGCCGCCGCTTGATCAATGTTGTGCTGATCCGGGACTGCCGGTGTTCAGAAACAGGTTGGTGGTGTGGGGTAATTGTCGGTATGGCGCGTCGCGACGCTTGAATGAAAGCGTCGGGACTTCGTTTGGCGGGGGGATAACATCTTGTCCAGATTTTTGGTGCTGCTAAAGGGCGTACATGGGGACGAATGCGGCGCCTCGCTCGTGGAATATACCGTATTGATTACCATCCTGATCACCGGCGTCATTTTGACGATTCTTGCGGTTGGTGGGTGGGTTTCCTCCGAATGGGCGTCGGTGAATAACGGTTTGACCAGCGCGAACTAATGTCGCTCGCAAAGCAGGTGCAGAGGGCGGGGGTACGCGCGTCAGTCTTATGGCTGACGCGCGTATGCGTGTTTGTGCCGAGAAAATGATGCAAAATCAGGTGGGCGGTGGCTGTGATCGTTATTGACGATTCGATCGCGGGCTCGTCGCAAAGCAGCGAGAAGCTTGCCAGCAAATCACTTGCCATCGTCGATATGGGTGCGTGTCATGCGCGTCAATATAAGCCAATATAAACAATCGCCGATGCAATGATTGTGGTCAGCGGGATTCCGAAAGGACGTTGGGGTAAAGGCCAAGCGCGGCTGCCGAGGGGAAGGAACCTACCGAGGTGATGATAACCATTTCCCGACGCGCACTCAGAACCGCTGTCCTGTGGCGGGCGATGAGGGCACACCAGTGGGCCAAGAATCTTCTCATATTTGTCCCATTGGTTCTCGGCGGACGGTCGACCGAAGCCAACGTATGGCTTCATGCGATCGAAGCTTTCGGGGCCTTTAGCCTGCTTGCGTCCGCCGTTTACCTCATGAACGATATTCGGGATCTGCAGGTCGACCGACAGCACTGGTCAAAACGGCGCCGGCCGCTTGCAAGCGGCGAATTGTCTGTCGCCGATGGCAGAAAGCTCATAGTCATATGTTGCCTGGGGGCGGCGGCGACGGCACTCATTGCCGGGTGGGGATGCGTCGAAATACTGGCAATTTATTTAGCCGCTAGTCTTGTTTACACTTTCTGGCTGAAGCGCGAGCCGATTGTCGACGTTTTTATTCTCTCGGCGCTGTATACTTTGCGTCTTGGTCTTGGAGTTGTTGCCACGAACGTTAGGTTTTCGCCGTGGTTATTCGTCTTCTCGATCTTTATTTTCTTGTCGCTTTCCCTTGCGAAACGACAGACTGAGATTGCGCGCCTGCTCATGCGCGGCGAAGAGTTCATGCCGGGCCGCGGTTATAGGGCCAGCGATGGTCCGCTTGTGCTGACGATGGGCGTCGCGGCGATGATCGCGGCGGTGCTCGTTCTGGTTATTTACCTCATTGAAGACGCGTTTCCGTTCGGCTTCTATGCACATCCCGAACTGCTTTGGGGGATCGCCGTCATCATGTTTCTGTGGTTATCGCGGATTTGGCTGCTGTGTCACAGAGGCCAGTTGGACGATGATCCGGTTGCCTTTGCCCTGAAGGATCGCTTGAGCCTGTTCTATGCCGCGATGGTTGGCGCTATCTTCGTCGCGGCTGTTCTGTAGGTGCGGGGCTTAGGGTGGCTGTCGGAAGCTTTACATTGGATCGCAATGTTCTTTCCTGGGGGCGAATAGACCGCGAACCGCAACATGTCGCTGCTCCCCGATTCCGCAGCGAACTTCCCGCGCTGATGGGATCTTCCCATGCCGGCCCCCGTCTCGCGGCGGGGCTGCGACGCTCCTATGGAGATTCCTGCCTAAACCGCAAGGGCGAGCTGATCGACATGCGCAATCTCGACCGGTTCATGGCGTTTGATCCGCAGAACGGGATTTTACGGGCTGAAGCCGGAGCGTCGCTTACGCAGATACTCGAATTAATTGTGCCCCATGGCTGGTTTGTGCCGACGACGCCGGGAACACAGTTTGTTACGCTGGGAGGGGCGGTTGCGAATGACGTGCATGGCAAGAATCACCATCGGGCGGGGACCTTTGGTTGTCATGTACGGAGCTTTGGGCTCGTGCGCGGGGACGGCTTTTGCGGGACAGTGGCGCGAGGCGATCATGCGCCCTTGTTTGCCGCAACGATTGGAGGTCTCGGGCTGACGGGCATCATCGATTGGGTCGAGATCGATCTTAAAAGGATACCGAGTTCATATCTCGACGTTGAAATCGTGCCCTTCGGTCAGCTCGACGAATATTGGAGTCTCGAACAGGACAGCCAAAATTTCGAGCATTCCGTAGCCTGGATCGACACGGCTGCGTCGCCACGCAAATTCGGCCGCGGCCTTTTCTCGCGGGCCAATTGGCGCAAGGACGACGTGTATGAGGTGCGCGATTCAAGTCGGGGGCTGAATGTGATGTTCGAGGCCCCCTCATTCCTGATCAACTCTTTCACCGTTGATGCCTTCAACGAACTTTATTGTCGCGTCAATCGCGGCAAATCCGGCGCCCGCCGGGAACATTATTCGTCTTTCTTCTATCCGCTGGACGCCGTTCACAATTGGAATCGGTTGTATGGATCGCGCGGGTTTTTCCAATATCAGTGTGTTGTCCCGCCCAATGTCGCGCGGAGCGCCATTGAACGCCTGTTGAAGGCCGTCATCCGATCTCGTCATCCGTCGTTTCTGGGTGTCCTGAAGTCCTTCGGCGATCGTTCATCGCCAGGGATGCTGTCGTTTCCTCGGCCAGGTACGACATTGGCTCTGGACTTTCCCAATCGCGGTCCGCAAACGCTCTCTCTGTTTTCGGAGTTGGACGTCATTGTCGCGGAAGCTGGGGGAGCTCTTTATCCCGCCAAGGACGGGCGGATGAGTTCGGATATGTTCCGCCGTTCGTTTTCGAGATGGAACGAATTCTGTGCATTGAGAGACCATGGGATGAGCTCCGATTTCTGGCAAAGGGTCGCCCAAAATGCGTGAGGAGCGGAAGCGCGTCGTCATTCTTGGTGCGGCGTCGGCGATTGCAGAGGCGACGGCGCGGATCTGGGCGCGCGACGGCGCGCGACTTGTTCTGGTGGCCCGCGATCCCGTGCAACTCGAGGCGATCGCCTTGAATTTGAAAAATCTTGGGGCGGGCGAAGTCCGGACGGTCACGCTTGATTGCGCTCGGGCCGATGCAGCCAAGGAACTCGGCAAAATGGCCGAGATGTTCGGCGGTCTGGATGTTGTGCTGGTCGCTTACGGCGTACTCCGTGATACGGCTGATCTGGATCGTCATCCGGCTGCAGCCGAAGAGCTTATCCAAACCAATTTTGCCAGTGCCGCCGCGTGGTGTATTGCCGCTGGCGCCATTTTTGAACGCCAGCGTTCGGGAACGCTTCTCGTCATCGGCTCGGTTGCCGGCGATCGCGGCCGGCGGTCCAATTTTCTATACGGCGCCTGCAAAGGCGGACTTGCGCGCCTGGTCGAAGGACTTGCGCATAAACTCGCGCCCGTGGGGGGGCGTGCGGTGATCATTAAGCCTGGATTTGTCGAGTCGGCGATGACAGCGTCCATGCAAAGGAAGGGCCCGCTTTGGTCCAAGCCGGACAAGATTGCCGCAATCATCGCCAAGGCAGCGCAACGCGGCGGGCCGGTTATTTACGCGCCCGGGTTTTGGCGCATGATCATGTTGGTTATCAGACATCTACCGATATTCGTGTTCAACCGGTTGAACATTTGACTGTTCGTGGGGGTGTTCACACTCCATCGGGTCGGCGATCGGGATGCTTGTGCGGTGACATACAAGGGGAAGGCAGTTGAATGTCCGTTGGCGAAGCGATTAGGCAGAACGGCGCATCGGCGTCGAAAGGCGTCAGGCCGGAACTGCTCCTTACGCTCATCTTTGTCCTTCAGTTGGCTCTGATGGCGGCAAGATATTTTGGCGCGCCCTTATCCGTGGAACCTCGAGGGCCGGCCGATTTCGACGATTTTCATCTCGTCGGTCAGGCCGTCTGGCGTGGCGATATTATGCAAGCATATGATCCTGTTTGGATGGCCAAAGCGCAGAAGGCGGCCTGGGACAAAGATATACATTTGCCTTGGACCTATCCGCCGATATTCGATTTGGTCGTTGCCGTGCTCGCGTTAGTGCCGGTCAGCTTTGCGTATACGATCTTCATGTCGTCAACATTTGCCGCTTATTTGATCGTTCTGAAAAAAATCGCAAAAGAGAATTTATTCTGGGTCCTTGTCCTGATCTGTCCGGCGATTTCCATCATGATCGGAGCCGGTCAGAACGGATTTCTGACCGGAGCGCTGGTCGGTTTGGCTTGCCTCGGATTGAAGTCCAATCGGTCCTGGGCAGGCGTTCCGCTTGGTATCATGGTGATAAAACCGCATCTTGCGATCGGGATCGGACTTTATGCGATCGTAAGCCGGCGTTGGAAGGTCATTTTTATTGCCGCGACAACAATCATACTTTTAAGTCTCGTCTCGACGCTCCTGATGGGACCATCGATTTGGATGGCTTTCATCGCCAGTGTTGGGGAAGCCCGAAATGGCCTGGCGCGCGGCGATTACCCGTTTTTTCGCATGGTATCGATTTATGCGGCGCTTTTCACCTTCGGCGTGCCTGTCACCATCGCCGCGTTGGTCCAGCTTGTTGTGGCGTGTTGCGCGATCGTCGGGGTGTGGTTTGCGAGTCGGCGCTTTCAACTCAATGTTGCGCTGGGGTTGGCGGCAATCTCCTCGGCGGCAATCAGCCCCTACATATATGATTACGATTTGCCCGTTTTTGGCATCGGCCTTGCGCTGCTCATGCCGGATATCAAGAAGGTCGTCACGACATTCGAGCAGATCGTTCTTTATGCGCTGTGCTTTTTTTCGTCCGCTTGGAGTCTGGGAGTTGTCACGGTTGACCTTATCCATGGAAAGTTAATGTCAACTCCCCTGTCCCAGAGCAAACTCGGAGAATGGCAGCCGCTTTCGCTGGGAGGCATTGCAGTCGTCGCGGCGCTGTTGCTGTGTTGGGTCTTCATGGTGCGGGAAAAGGCACGTTCATCTGAAGCAGCACTTTGAGCTGGTTGGTCGCTGCGGAATCGGTCAGCAACAACCTCTCGGCACTCTTCTCGCTTTAGCGACCAAATCGGGTCACCTTCTCCCGCGGCGAAGCTGCGGGAGAAGGGCTTAAAGCGACTTACTTGGTAAAGCCCAATTCCTTATTGGCCTTGATGACGTAGTCGTTTGTATAGGTCTTGGAAAGATCGACCTCGCCCTTGATCTTGCCGGCCTTGGTGAGCACGTCGAGCACGGTCTTGGGGCCGTCCTCCGGCATCATGCCGTCGGGCAGGAACTGGTCCTTGTCCTTGGTCAGCGCGTCGATGTAATCCTGCTTGGTGATGAGCTGGTTGCTGACGAAGTCCTTCGGCATGTTGTCGGCAATGTCGGCGGCGCTGTGGGTCGCGATCCAGTGCATCGTCTCGACCATGGCGGTCACCACCCGCTGGGTCTCTTCGGGATGCTTTTCCACCCAATCGGCGCGCACGATGATCGAGGCGGTCGGCCAGGTGCCGCCGAGCCATTTCTTCGTGCCCTCGGTGGTGGCAAGGTCGAAGGCCGAATAGCCGATGCCCTTCTTCTCGATCGCCGTCACGGTCGGCTGCGTGGTCATGCCGCAGACGATCTGGCCGTGCTGCAGGCCGGCGATCAGCGTCGCCCCGGCGCCGACCCCGAGCCGGCTGAACTGGTCCGAGGTCACGTCGCTGCGCGCGGCGAGATAGAGGGTCAGCGCGTCGGTGCCCGAGCCGATGTCGGTCACGCCCACCGTCTTGCCCTTCCAATCCGCCGGCGTCTTGACGTTCGAATCCTTGGCGCACATTTCCCGCTCGCCCGGCGCGCCCGACAATTGGATGATGTCGACGACCTTCTTGCCCTTCAGCTGGAAGTCGATCGTGTGATTGTACCAGGCGCCGGCCATGTCGACCTGGCCCGAGATCATCGCGTCTTCCGCGCCGACCGCGTCGTTCTCCGTCGACAGTTCCATCTCGATGCCGTGCTTCTTGAAGAAGCCGAGGTTCTGCGCCAGCTGATAGGGCAGATAGATCTGCTTATCGATGCCGCCGACCATCATCGACACTTTGAGGTCCGCGGCCTGCGCCGCGCCCATCAGGCCGGTGCCAAGCGCGGCCACGGCCGCGGCGCCGAACAGCCAATTGCGAAAATCCTGTTTCATCTTTCTCGTTCCTCCACATTGAACCTGAGCCGCGGCGGCTTCTTGGATGCCGCGGCGGGATAAAAACTCTTCTGCCTCTCAAGCGTCCTGCGCGGCGTTCGAGGATTTCGGCTTCTGCCAGGCCAGCAGCCGCTTCTCGACCCGCGCCATGATCGCCTCGACGCTCAGCACGATGGCGCCGATCACGAACATGCAGCCATAGACGCCCGGCGAGTCGAAATTGTTCTGCGAGAACTTGATCAGCAGTCCGAGGCCATGCTGCGCCCCCAGGATCTCGCCGACGATGGCGCCGACGATGGCAAGGCCGAGCGCCACATGCAGGCTGGCGATGATCCAGGTCAGCGCCGACGGCAGCACGACATTGCGCACCACATCGAGCCGCGAGCCGCCCAGGATGCGGATGTTGTTGACGAGGTTCGGATCGACGCTGCGCGCCCCCTGGAAGGCGTTGAAGAACACCACGAAGAACACCAGCACCGCCGCCAGCAGCGCCTTGGCCGGCAGGCCGAGACCGAGCCACATGACGAAGATCGAGCCGAGCACGATGCGCGGCACCGCGTTGAAGAACTTGATGTAGGGGTTGAACACGTCGGCGAGATAGTCGATCTGGCCGAGCAGAATGCCGAAGAACACGCCGCCGACGACCCCGAGCACGAAGCCGACCGCCGCCTCCCACAGGGTCACCAGCACCTGGTACCAGAACGAGCCGAGCGCCGTGCCGTTGATAAGCCAATCGACGAGGCGCACCACGACGCTGCTCGGCGAGGCGGAAATGAACGGATCGATCACTTCGAAATAGGAGAGGATCTGCCAGGTCGCCATCCAGAGCACGAACACGGCCACCTGGCCGATCAGCACCTTCTGGCGCCGGCTTTGCGCCGGGCTTTTCGCGGCGGGTGCGGATGAGGTGATCTCGCTCATGGCTTTGCCTTCCCTGCGGCGGCGGGAGCCGATTGGCGGGCATAGGTGCGCTGCACCTCGTCGCGCAAGGCCTCCCAGATCTGATGGTGCAATTCGAGAAAGCGCGGCGTGAACCGGATTTCCTGCAGCGGGCCGCGCGGGCGCGGCAGATCGATGTCGAACACCGCCTTGACCGTGCCGGGACCGGCGGTGATCACCACCACCTTGTCGGCAAGGCCGATCGCTTCCTCGAGGTCGTGGGTGACGAACAGCACGGACGGCCGGGTCTTTTCCCACAGCGACAATAATTCGTTCGACATGATGGCGCGGGTCTGCACGTCGAGCGCCGAGAAGGGCTCGTCCATCAGCAGCATCGTGGGCTTGTTGATGAGCGCCGCGGCGAGGCTCGCGCGCTTGCGCATGCCGCCCGAGAGCTGGTGCGGATAATGGTTCTCGAAGCCGGCGAGGCCGACGGTGCGCATCCAATCGCGCGCCATGGCGAGCGCGTCCTTGAGCGGCACTTTGTTGAAGATCGGCCCGAGGGCGACATTGGCGACAACCGAGCGCCAGGGCAGCAGCGCGTCCTGCTGGAACATGAAGCTCGTGCCCTTGGTGATGCCGTTGACCGGCTGGCCGGAGACGCTGACGCGCCCCTCGCTCGGACGCTCGAGCCCCGCCGCCATGGTCAAGGTGGTCGACTTGCCGCAACCCGTCGGCCCGACGATGGCGCAGAATTGGCCCGGCCGGATCTCGAGGGTCACATCGCGCAAGGCGGTCATGGTCTCGCCCACCGGCGACACGAACCTTTTGCTCACCCCCTCAAACGTTACCCCACCAAGCGCAGGCGCTCCCTCTGCCATCGGCTTCTCCTCCCTCTGTTGCCCGAGCCCCCGTCTGCGATCCCTCTCATCTCAGGGACGAAGCGGTCATGTCGGCGCCGAGCGGCGCCCATTCGGGCCGCTCTCGTTTGATCGTCGGGAAAATAAACCATCAACCTGTCAAAACGCTGTCACGGAGCGGTGGTCGCCAGATGGCCGTACGCTGTGCGCTTTACGGCGTCACGCTGGCGGGTGCGCGGCTTCCAGGGGGAAGCGCAGCAATGCCGTCAGGCCCTTGCCGCCTTCGCCGTCGGCCAGCGTCAGGGTTCCCCCGTTTTGTTCGGCCAGCAGCAGGGCGATGGAAAGGCCGAGACCGGCACCCGACGCCTTGCCTTTGGACGGGATGCGATAGAAGCGGTCGAAGACGCGTGCGCGCATCTCCGGCGGAATCCCAGGCCCGTCGTCAATGACGGCCACGGAGCGCCAATCGCCGGCGTTCGAGACCCGGATCGAAACCCGTCCTCCCGCCTCGTTATAGCGGATCGCATTGTCGACCAGATTGAGCAGGATCTCATGGATCATGCCGGCATTCGCCGCCACATCGGTTTCGCTCTGCTCGGCCTGAAAATCGAGATCGACGTCCCGCTGCGCCGCAATCGGCGAGAGCTGAGCCACCACGTCCGCCGCGACATCGGCCAGGTTGGTGCGCGAACTGTGCGTGTCTTCATGGGTGACAGCTACCTGGTCCGCGCGGGCGAGCGCGATGAGCTGGGTGATGAGACGCTCCAGATGAATCGCCGACCGCTCGATTTCGGTAATGGCCTGCGTCGCTGTCTCTTGCTGCAGGCCGGGGCGCTGCAGCAGCCGCAAATGCACCCACAGGGAGGCCAACGGCGTCTTCATCTGATGCGACGCATTGGCAGTAAAATCGCGGACGAGCTGAAAGGCGCGATCCAATCTGCCGAACAGGAGATTGATCGCCCGAACCGGCGACATGACCTCATCCGGGATCTCGCTTGTGTCCAAGGGCTGCAAATCTACGTTCATGCCGACGCCGCGCGCATCGATCTCGTGGCTGAGGGCGGCGAGCGGGCTCAACCCGCGCTCGACCGCGAACCAGCCGAAGATTGCGGCGGTCAGGATGAGAAGGGCTTCCAACCCGGCCAGGGCCATGTAGAGCTGGCGTTCCGTTTCCCGGCGCGCCAGCCGGGTCTCGGCGACTTCGATGACGATGGGTCCCGGCTTTCCGTAGATGAGGACGGGCAGGGCGGCGAGGCGAATGGAGCGCCCCAAATAGGTGAGATCGGCGTAACCGACCGTCCCAGGTTCGATGGCCGTCACGTTCATGCTCGGAAGGTCGGTATAACCGGTGACCGGTTTGCCCTGATAGGAGACGCGGTAGTAAATGCTGTCTGCTGCCGGGGTTTCGAGCATGCGCAGTGCGATCGCGGGCAGATCGACGACGATGTCGTCATCCTCGACCGCGACGCGTTCGGCGATCGCGCGGACCGAACCATCGAGAACGCGATCATGCGCCGCCTCGACCGTCCGGTTGATCAAAAGCGCGCCGCCCGCGCCGAGGACAATCGCCAGCGCGCTGGTCGGAAAGAGCAGTTTGACCAGCAGGGCGCGCCGAAGAGAGGTCGAACGGCGCGTCACTTCGTCTCCAAAAGATAGCCCAAGCCCCTGATCGTCCGGATTTTAGGCCCGTCCGGACCCAGCTTCTGCCGCAAGCGTCCCACATAAAGCTCGACCGCATTCGGCGCGACGGGCTCGTCGAAACCGAAGATTTCCGAGATCAGCCGTTCTTTGCGCACAAGCTTCCCGGCATGGGCCATCAGAACGGCGAGAACCGCCAGTTCACGCCGTCGCAGCGCAAGCGGGATTCCGTGGAGGGTTGCGCCGGAGGCGGCTGTGTCGAGCATCAGGGGGCCGCAGGTCAGGATCGGAGCCAACTTCCCTGTCTTCCGGCGCGCCAAGGCGCGCAACCTCGCTTCGAACTCGTCGATCTCGAACGGCTTGGTCAAATAATCGTCGGCGCCGAGATTGAGGCAGCGTACCTTTTCGCTGGTCAATTGTGTCGAGGTGAGAATCAGAACCGGAACATTCGATCCGCGGCGGCGCAATTGCCGCAGCACCTCGTCGCCGCCCTGGCCCGGCAGCGCCAGATCGATGACGATGACGCCATAATCCTCGGGGATCGCCACGTCGAACGCGTGCGCGCCATCCTCCTCCCAGTCGATGGCGAATCCTTCGGGGGCGAGGGCCTTTCGCACGCCCGACACCAACGAGGAATCGTCCTCAATCATTAAAATCCGCAACGCGCCCGCCCGTACCGGTGGTGTTGACAAATGAAATGGGAAATTATCACATCTCCCATGTGCTTCAAGAATGGTTGCCGGATGGAAACGCCGAACCCGGAAATGTCCCTCGTTCGCCGTACCAGCAGCATATTCGTCCTGATAATGCTGGTGCTGTTTCTTGCGCCCCGTGCCACCGCCCAGGAGCGGATCGCGCCCTCGCTTGTGACCGCCAATGCCACGACCACGCTGACAGTCTATGCGCAGGCGCCGCTGGCGCGGGTCCGTGACGTTCTGACCGGCTTTACCCATCTCAATCCGGACATCGCGGTCAAATATCTCGAGGTGAAAACCGGCCCGCTTTACAATGCCATGATTCGGCGCAAGGCCCCGGAGAAAATGCCGGACATCATCTGGAGTTCGGCCATGGATCGGCAGATCAAACTGGCCAACGACGGCTATGCGCTGCAATACGAGCCTTCCGAACTCGACCACCTGCCGCCGCAGCTGAACTGGAAAGACATCGCCTACGGCATCACCGCCGAGCCCGTGGTGATCGTCTACAACAAGCGGCTCCTGAGCGAAGCGCAGGTTCCGCACAGCCATGCAGAGTTGACGGAGGCGCTCGACCAAAATCAGGCGCTCTTCCGCGGCAAGGTCGGCACCTACGATCCGCAGGTCAGCGACACGGGCCTCCTGTTCGTCACGCAAGACCTCGCCGTCACCGCGCGAACCTGGGATCTCGTCGCGGCCATGGGCCATTGCAAAGTGAGGCTCTATCCGACTTCCGCCGGCATGATCGACGACGTGTCGTCCGGCCGCGTGCTGATCGCCTACAATGTGCTCGGCTCCTATGCCATGAAGCGGATGCAGCATGACCCCAATCTGGGGGTCGTGTGGCCGAGCGACTATACGTTGCTGATGTCCCGGGTTGCGCTCATCTCAAAAGCCTCGCGCAATCAAGAGGCGGCCAAGCGTTTCCTGGACTATCTGCTTTCGGAGGACGGGCAGACGCGGCTTGCCCATGACGGCCTGGGCCGGGTGCGGGATGGGCTGCAATTCCCCGATATTTCCGTTCCTGTCGACGCGTCTGCGCTCAGGCCCATCGCCATGAACATCGATCTCCTCGTCTATTTGGACCAGGCCAAACGCGAGGCCTTCCTGAAACAATGGCGCAAATTGATCGACGGGTAGATCGAGCGAAGCCGATTATCGTCGCGGAGGTAGCTGAATCGCACGAACGGTTATGGTGCGATACGTCTTGAAGCGGGTAGCGACGGTTGAGAGCTCTTGCTCGGGTCAAGCCCTCTGGAGCTTCCACGGCGATAAGTGCCATGAGCAAAGCCGACGGGCGGCCTTTGCATCGCCTCGCCAGACCTTAATGCCAGCACAACGGTTCCGGTCGCTCCGCGATCAGAATGTCGGCCGACGTGCCGTATTTCTTACGAAAATCGGTGACGCATGTTCCTTGAATTGCCAAATAGCGTGCAATATTTTCGTCGCTGAGGCCCAGATCGATCAAAGTTGCCAATGTTAATTTCGGCCAAGGGCCCAAGCGATCGAATGCTCGTCTTGTCGGCTCATGTCTCATAGCCTTTCCCACGACAGCCTCCTCCGTGCTCGCTCGTTTGATCAGGATTCTGGCGCGCCCGGCCACGATTTCCAGTCCCCCTGGGCGACGATCCGATGCGCAATGGATGCGCAGGCTTGGCGCCGCCCTGGTATGCGTGTCACGCGTGCTTGATCTTCGGCACGCCGAGCGACAGCATCAGCCGGTTGGCCCAGTTGAAAAACGCCGCACTGTGAATCACGTCGCTGATGGCGTCGCCATCGAGGCCGGCGTCGCGCAAGCGCCGGACATGGTCCGAGCCGAATGTTGAAGGTGTCGCCGAAAGCGCCACGGCTGCCGCGACAATCGCGTCCCACCGTCCATCGATCGGCGCGCCGACGCCTTCGTCCAGCAGGCGCTGCACATCCTCGCTGCGCTTCGAGAATTGCGTGGCGAAACGCGCATGCACTGACGCGCAGAAGATGCAGCCGTTGAAGCGCGACGTCGCCGTTGCCGCAAGTTCGCGCTCGGCGCGCGGCAGTCCGGCTTTCGGATTGTAGAAAATGTCCTTGTCGGTTTTGGTGCGCGCCTGCAAAATATCCGGGTCGCGGGCGAGCAGCATGAAATAGGCCGATTTGGCCCGTGACGCATCGACGAGGCCGGCCCAATGGCGGTCGGTCAAATCGGATTCCTGCAACGGTTCGAGCCACGGCTCCCAGCCGAGTTCGTCTTGCGTGAAGGCCACGGGCTCCGTGTCGGCGACGACCTTGCGAGGTGCAACCTTTGCCATTTCTGCCTCCTTCATCCTTACGCTGCGCGAAGGGCCCGCAATCCGGCTACGACGCGAATTTGAAAGCTCAAGAAGCTCACGAGCTGCGACAATGTGACGATGTCATTTTCGGAAAATTTGACGTCGAGCAGCGCGTGGAGCGACGCGGCCTTCGCATCGCGCGGATGAAACACCAGCAGATGCGCGTGTTCGAGTGCGGCGGCCAGGCGCGCGCCGAGGAGTGCCTGGTGCGTCGGCAGGACCCGATAGTGCGGGCCGTTCTTGTTCTCGCGGACAAGCGGCCCGGAGGGATAATGGCCATAAGGTCCCTGTGCGGTGCCGCGCACAGCTTCGCGGTCGATCAGATCGGCGAATTCTGGCGCCGCGCTATGATGCAGCAGCCCGTCGCGGTAGAAGGCGGCAATATCGTCCGCGCCGTGCAAGCCGGCGACGAAGGTCGCGACGGCGAAGCGCTCGCGCAACGCGAGCGTGCCCGCGTCCCGCGGTTCGAACAACGCGAGATAGCTCTTTTGTGCGTTCTCGCGCGCCTCGGGCCGGTGGCGCCGGATCGCGTCGAGCCGCGAGTCCGCGGCGATGCCGGTCAGATGGTCGATCACATCGGCAATGGGTTCACTCATGCGGTTTCCTTCTCGGGGAGCGCGACGTGCGGTGCAGGGGTTGTTGGGCTTGGACCAGGCCAGCCGAGGGCCGGGGCGACCTTGCGGGCGGCGAGTTCGATCGACCGCAGGATCAGGGGATGCGGCGGGTCGACCGAATGAACCTGGAAGACGAGGTCGGTCACGCGGGACAGGGTTTTGTCGGTTGCAAGCGACTCGATCACCTCGTCTGGCGTGCCGAGATGCACATCCATGCCAGCGATGAAATCGTCGAGCGTGTCGCCAGGCATGATCTGGCCCATCGCGGCAAAACGAGCCGCGATGCGCCTGAGGCCGATCTCGGCGTAGCGCCGGGCCTCGGCCCGGCTGTCGGCGACAAACACGCTGCGCGACGCCACTATGCGCGGCGCCCGCCCGGGCGGCAGCGCGGCGAGATAGGCATCGATGATCGGGTTTTGCAGATCGGCAAGGGTGGCCTGCGGCGCGTCCTGGCCGCGCGGCTGGGTGCGCGACAGCATCAAACCGTCGCCGGCGACACCGGCGCGCGCACCGCCCGCTGCAGAAAACGTCGCCTGCCACACCCGGTCGATCAGATGCGGCGCGGCGGGATAGAGGCGTGGGCCGTTCGCGCCGCCGAGCGGCCGGCCGGTCCAAGAGTCGAGCACGATGCGCAAATGCGCGCCGAAAATCTCCGACCGCTGCGCGCTGTCGAGACCGAAGGCGGTGAAGGCGGACGGCGTGCCTCCCGTGCCCATGCCGACCTCGAGCCGCCCACCGGACAGAAGATCGAGCACGGCCGTGTCTTCGGCGACGCGTACGGGATTTTCGAGCGGCAGCGTGATGATGCCGGTGCCGAGGCGAATGCGCGAGGTTTGCGCCGCGACCTGCGCCAGAAACACCAGCGGTGCGGGTAGCCCGCCCTCATCCGCATCAAAATGATGCTGCGCGACCCACGCGCTGTCGAAGCCGAATCGTTCCGCGGTGACGATCTGCTCCGTGGCGAGGCGGTAGCGCTCCTGCGCATCCACGTCATCGAGAAGCCGCGTGAAAAAACCAAGTCGTTTGGCGCTCATAACGTATAGGCCTTTGCGGTTGAGCCGTGTTCAAACGCCATCAGAGACGGGCCTTCGCCGGGCGCCGCGGGCGCTCTGAAGGATTGTCCGGGAATCGCTTCGAGCAGCGTGCGCGTATAAGGGCTTGCGGGATGGGCGAATACGTCCTCGACCTTGCCGCTTTCCATCACACGCCCGTTGTGCAGGACCGAAACCGTATCGGCGATCTGGCGCACGACCGCGAGATCATGCGAAACGAAGAGATAGGTGAGGCCGAGCGCGCGCTGCAATTCGTCGAGCAAAGTGAGGATTTGTGCCTGTACGGTCACGTCGAGCGCCGATACCGCTTCGTCGAGCACGAGGATTTGTGGTTCGAGCACGAGTGCGCGGGCAATGGCGACGCGCTGGCGCTGACCGCCCGACAGGGCAAGCGGCGTACGATTGTGGAGGCTTGAAGGAAGACCGACGCGCTCGATGAGCCCGGCCACTTTGCGCTCCCGCTCGGCCTTGTCGCCGAGAGCGAAATTCAAAAGCGGTTCCTCGATGATCTGAAAAATCGTCTGGCGCGGATCGAGGGAATTGTAAGGGTTCTGATAGACGAGTTGAATCTTGCGCCGGAACTGGCGCAACGCTTCGCCCCGCAAACTGGTCCAGTCCGTGCCGTCGACGAGAATGCGCCCTGCGGTCGGCTTCAGCAGGCCGACGACATTGCGCGCGATCGTCGTTTTGCCCGAGCCCGATTCGCCGACGATGGCGTGGGTCGTGCCGCTGCGCACGGTGAGCGATACATCGTCCACCGCGCGAAAGGCCCGACGCCGCTCGACGACGAAGTCTTGCACCAGATGCTCGACGATGATCGCATTACCGGCCGTTTGCGACACGGGCGGGCGCGGCGGGCGGTTGACGGCGCGGGCGAGCGACGGCGCATCGGCGAGCAATTGTTCAGTATAGGCGCTGTACGGCGCGGCGATGATCGCGCCGGTTGCGCCTTGCTCGCGAATCTCGCCATTTTGCAGCACGATCAGGCGGTCGGCCCGGTCGGCGGCAACGCCGAGATCGTGGGTAACGAGAAGAACCGCCGTGCCATAGGCGCGTCGCAGATCGTCGATGAGATCGAGAATGCGCTTTTGCACGGTGACGTCGAGCGCGCTCGTCGGTTCGTCCGCGATGATCAGCGCCGGCCGCATGGCAATGGCGATGGCGATCAGGACGCGCTGGCGCATGCCGCCCGAAAGCTCATGCGGAAATTGTTTGGCGCGCAATTCGGGCTGCGACAACCCGACGCGCGCGAGCAGTTTCACCACTTGCGCTTCGACGACGGCCGAGCGCGCCCGTTCGTGGATCTGCATGATTTCGGCGATCTGCTTGCCGATCGGCACGACGGGATTGAGCGAACTTGCCGGATCCTGCGGAATGAGGCTGATGCGCGCGCCGCGGATGGCATTGAGCTCTCGTTGCGGCAGGCGGGAAATATCGTTGCCGTTCAGGCGAATCGTGCCGCGGTCGAGGCGGCCGTTGCTCGGCAAGAGGCCGATGATCGCTTGCGCCGTCGTGGTCTTGCCAGATCCGGATTCGCCGACCAGCGCGACGATCTCGCCGGGCTGGATGGCGAAGGATACGCCGCGCACGACCTGCGTATCGTTTTCGTCGCTGCGGTAGGAAACAGCCAGATCGCTCACTTCCAGCAGCGGCGGGCGTGGTGTTGTCGCGTTGTTACTCATGCCGTCCTCTTGCGCATGGATTGGCTTATCCGGTTTGCGGACAGCACGAGCAACACGATAGCAATGCCTGGAAAGGTCGTCAGCCACCAGGCCGTCGAGATGTAGTTGCGCCCTTCCGCCACCAAGAGGCCCCACTCGGGCGTCGGCGGCGGCGCGCCATAGCCGAGAAAGCCCAAGGTCGCGGTCAGGATGATCGCCGTGCCGAATTGCAACGCCGCATAGGCGATCACGGCGGTAAGGGAATTGGGCAGCACGTGCCGCCACAATACTTTGCCGAACGTGCCGCCGCTGCCGAACGCAGCCTCAACATAATCGCTGCGCCGCACGCGCATGACTTCCGAGCGCGCGAGGCGGGCGAAATGGGCGATCGAGGTTGCACCGACTGCGAGTGCGACTTGAAGGGTGCCAAATCCGAGAAAGATGATGAGGCTCATGGCGAGCAGCAGGTCGGGGATGGCCAGGAGCACGTCAACCAGCCGCATGATCGCGTCGTCGATGCGATTGTTGAGCGAGCCCGCGAGAAGGCCGAGCAGCGTGCCGAAAATCGATCCTACCGCAACCGCAAGAAAAGCGCCGGCGAGTGAGTGAACGGCGCCGTAGATGATGCGGGCCAAAACATCGCGACCGATTTGATCCGTGCCGAGCGGGTGCGCCACGCTCGGTGGCAGAAGCTGCTGGCCGGCGATTCCTTCCGTGCCGCTATAGGGCGTGAAAGCCCAAGGCACGATGGCCCACAGCGCCACGATGGCAACGACGAGCCAGGCAAGAATCAAACCAGGCTGAAGTCTTGGGCGCCGAAAGGCCGGCGCGCGAAGATCGCTTTGCAACACGCTCATGGCGTCGCTCCGATCTTCCGGCCGAGGCGCGGATCGAGCAGCGGAAAAATCACATCGACGAGGAGATTGATGAGAACGAAAGCCAAAGCTGACAGCAGGACGATCGCCTGCAGCACCGATGTGTCTTCGTTCAGCACTGCTTTCGCGGTCAATGTGCCGAGGCCGTCGAGGCCGAAGACCGTTTCGGTGACGATGGCGGTGACGAGCAGCCGCCCAAGCAGAATGCCCGCGATGGTGAGGGCGGGGAGAATGGCATTGCGCGCGATATGCCGCCACAACACGCGGCTATGCGAAGCACCCTTGGCGCGCGCCACCGCCACGAAGGGCTGCGCCTTCACGTCATCGATACTGCGCAGCAGAATTTGCGCGAGCGGCGCCGAAATCGGCACGGCGACGGTGAGGACGGGGAGGATCAAGCCCTGCCATTCGCCCGGATTGATGACCGGAATGAGCTTCAGGCGGAAGGATACGATCTGGATGAGGATGATGCCGAGCCAGAAGGACGGGATCGAGGTGAACAGCGCCGGCAGCGCGGCGAGGGTCGAGCGCAGCCACGCCCATTCGGTCAGATGGGCTGCAAAGGCAATGGCGAGGGCGAAAATCACCGCGAGGAGAAAGCTGAGAGCGGTCAGGCGCAAGGTGACGGGGAGGTTCGTGGCAAGTTGTTCGCTGACCGGCACGCCGTCTTGAATCGAATAGCCTAAGTTGCCGGTCATGATATTGCCGATCGCGTGCAGATATTGCTGCCACAACGGGCTATCGGCCCCATAGGAGGCGCGGATGGCAGCGATCTGCTCGGGGCTCAAGCCGAGATCCGGATTTTGAAACTTGATCATGATCGCATCGCCCGGCATCGCCTGCAGCAGGATGAAGGAAACGGTGAACGCCGCCCACAGCACGAACAGCGCCTGCCCAAATCTGCTTGCCACATAATGCAACATCGCGGTTCTCGTATCGGTCTGCGCGCGGCAGACGGGGTTACGCCAACGGAGCGAACCCTTCTCGCGCGTCATCGCGCAGGAGAAGGTTTTTCACGTCTCAATGCTTGTCGAGCCAGACGCTATAAAAACTCGGCCGGCCCACGGCTTCGAAGGCGATGCCTTTCGTATAGGGCGCGCCGGCAAAGACCTGCGGCTCTTCGAAAATCGGCACCACATAGGCTTGGTCGATCAGATAGTTCTGCGCGGTGCCGGCATCGGCGAGGCGCTTAGCGCTGTCGGTCTCTGCTGCGACAGCCTCAAGATGGCCGTTCAGGGTCGGGTCGATGAAGTTTTGCACCTTCGCGCTTTGGCCGTCCTTTTGCAGCAGCACGTCGCGGTTCTTCGGATAGAATTGGCTCTTGATGACGTCAGGGTCGGCGCGACCGACTTCCACCACGACCGCAGGCGTTTTTTGGGGGTCGAGATTATCGGTGACCGCGCTTGCGGCGTTGCCCGGCAGCACGTTCACCTTGACACCGACCTTCGCCCATTGCTGGCCGAGCAATTGCAGCACGGCCTTGTTCTGTGGCTGTGGCGGCGATTCATACAATCTCAGCGACAGGGTTTCTCCGTCTTTGTGCCGCAGGCCGTCGGGTCCAAGGGCCCATCCGGCATCGTCCAGCAATTTCTTCGCGGCGTCCGGATCATAGGCGAGCTTCGCCGAGAGATCGACATAGCCGGCCGCTTTGGACGAGATGACCGAGGTCGCTTGCGGATAATTGGCCGAGAACAGGGTAGCGACGATTTCCTTGGCGTCGGTTGCATGTAGCAAAGCCTGGCGCACGCGCAGGTCCGCGACGAGCGCGTTATCGGGGCGGAAGGCGACACCGTCGTTCACGCCGCGCGTCGGCGCGGCATAGATCGGGAAATCCTGCGCCGAAACCTGCTTCTCGTCATAGGCCTGCAACTGGCGCATGAAATCGGCCTGGCCTGCAAGCAATGAGCCGATCCGCACGCTGTCCTCCGGCGTGATGATGTATTTGATGCCGTCGAGATAGGCCGGGCCCTGATGCGCCAGCGTTTTCGGCCCCCAGGCATAATCCTTGCGCGCTTTCAGGTCGAGTTCCTTGCCCAGGGTCTCGTTGCTGACCACGAAAGGCCCGGAGCCGACGATGTTGGTCGCCTTGCCAAGCTCGTCGAACGGCCGCGCGAGGGTCGCGAGCGAGACGAGGCCCGAGCCGATCACCGACGTGCCCTGCAGAAAGCCCGGCGAGGGCCTCTTGAAAGTGAATTTCACCGTGCGGGAATCGATGACTTCGCTGTGATCGTAATTGTTGATCACTTCCGAGACGGGCAGCTTGAGGGCCGGATTGCCGAGGCCGAACGTGTCGTAGTTTTTCGCCACTGCATTGGCGTCGAGCGGGGTTCCGTCCGAGAAGGTCACGCCGTCGCGGATCTTGAACGTATATTCGGTGTCATCCGCATTCACCGTCCAGGATTCGGCGATCCACGGCTCGATCTTGAGGGTTTTCGGGTCCTGATAGGTCAGCTTGTCGGTGATCTGATTGAGCACGCCGCCGTTCGGATAAAAGCCGCCGGCCGGCGGGTAGAGATTGGTGTGCGGCTGCTGCTCCAGATAGATCAGCGTGCCGCCCTTGACCGGCGCGTCCTCCGCGCGGGCGACGGTTGCGGCGAGAGCCAGTGCACCCAAGAGGGCGGTCGATGCGGCGAGTTGGCGGATCCCTGTCGAATACCTCAAGTGCCTGGCTCCTTTGGCAAATCTGTCGCGTCGCCATTCAGTTGAATGGCGCTGTGATATAATATTATATATTTTATAGAATTACTTTATTGAAATTGAATGACGATGCCAAGCCAAATTTTGACGCGCCCATATGGCTCTGTGTGAGGGCGCCCGTCGCGGATCGTGAACGGAAATGCGGTCCGGGAGGAAATAGGGCGACGGCCGGCAAGGGGAAGGCGCGCCGGCCTAGCTACGCCCGCTCTGGAAGAGACGTCAGGATCAGGCTACAAAAGCATGTGGCGGCTTGCCCTTGTCCGAAGGGCAGCCGCCACAATTCTGATCGCGTCCTGTCGTTTCGCGTCGGATCCGTCGTCTCAGTGTGCGTCGTGCACGATCTGCACCGGCTTGCCCTTCGCGTCGTAGAGCTGGCCGTCAAGGAAATAATCGCCCTCGTGCAAGCCGGCCACGTCCTGGTAGCGCAGGATGCGTTCCGAGGCCGCGACGAACACCGATTGCTGGTCGGAATTGCCGAGTTTGAGATGGTTGAACAGCAGGTTCAGCGCAATCGCCATGATGGCCGCCGAGCTGATGCCGGAATGGAAGATCGTGCTGAACCAGGCGGGGAAATGTTCGTAGAATTGCGGCGCGGCAATCGGGATCATGCCGAAGCCGAGCGAGGTCGCGACGATCACGAGATTCATGTTGTTGGCATATTCGACCTTCGACAGCGACCGGATGCCGCTCGCCGCCACCGTGCCGAACAGAACGAGCCCCGCACCGCCGAGAACCGAAGCGGGCACCGCCGCGATCACCCGGCCCATGACAGGCAGCAGGCCGAGCGTCACCAAAATCAGGCCGGCGCAGGCGACGACATAGCGGCTTTTCACGCCGGTCACGGCGACAAGGCCGACATTTTGCGCGAAGGCGCTTTGGGTGAACGAGCCGAAGATCGGCGCGATCAGGCTGGAGAGCATGTCGGCGCGCAAGCCGTCGCCGAGCCGATGCGAATCCACTTTCGTGCCGATGATTTCGCCGATCGCGAGAATGTCGGCCGAGGTTTCCACCAAGGTGACGATGATGACGATCACCATGGAGATCGTGGCGGCCGCACCGAAGCTCGGCAGGCCGAAGTGAAACAGCGTCGGCAGCGCGAAGATCGGTCCCTCAGTTATCTTGGAGAAATCGGCCATGCCGAGAAATGTGGCGATGATCGTGCCGATGATCATGGATAGCAAAATCGACAGGCGCGAGATGGCGGCGCTGCCGACCTTGCTCAGGATGAGAACGAACGCCAGGGTCATCCCGGCGAGGCCGATATTGGCGACGCTGCCAAACCCTGGCGCGTTGTTGTTGCCGCCCATCGCCCAGCGGGCGGCGACCGGCATTAGTGTCAGGCCGATCGTAGTGATGACGATGCCGGTGACGAGCGGCGGGAAGAACTTGATGACGCGCGAAAAGACCGGCGTGATCAGCAAGCCGCAGAGTGATGCCAGCATCACCGCGCCCAGCACCGCCGGCAAGCCGCCGCCGTCCTTTGCAGCGACGATCGTCGTCATGGTGGCGACGCCGGCGAAGGAAACGCCTTGCACCAGTGGTAATTGGCAACCGAAGAAAGGAATACCGATCGTCTGCAGGATCGTGGCCAGACCGCCGGCAAAGAGCGATGCGGTGATCAGGAGCCCGATGTCGGCGGGCGAGAGGCCGGCGGCCTGGCCCAGAATGAGCGGGACGGCGACAATGCCGCCATACATGGTCAGAACGTGCTGAAAGCCATAGGCAAGGTTAGCGAAAATGCCGAGATGCCCGTCCTCCGGGCGCGACGCGTCCAATCCTTGTGCTTGCGTCTCAGTCAAACGAGCCTCCCTACTGGTTCGATTGCGCAATGGAAAAGTTTATTCCCCAAATCGGGGGCAAGGAATAGACGCGCGGGAGACGAAGGATTTTCGCATGGAAAATGAAAATCACCGGCTGCCCCGTCGCCCGCCGCTTTCCAAATTCCTTTGAAAGACCTTCAACGCCGCATGGGCGTCTGGACGCTTGTGCAAAGCGACCGATCGCCCCAAGCTTGCCTGCCTGTCATGGACGGGTCCGGAAAATACAGCCGCCGCAATTGCAAGGCGCACCGGAATGGCCTGTCGGCCAATGATTTGGGGAGCAACGCCAAGCACAGCGATCACCGAGACGCGCAGGCTGCATGAGCTTGCGGGCACGGTCGTTCGCGCGGATGGGCGCGGCTCACTCGGAACCGAGGGAGGAGAAGCGACGTGCTGGAGGCAGTTTTCAAACTGAAGGAACAGGGGACATCGGTCCGGACGGAGATGATCGCGGGGATCACGACCTTCCTGACCATGGCCTATATCATCTTCGTCAATCCGGAGATCCTGTCGTCGACCGGCATGGACCGGAATGCGGTGTTCGTGGCGACCTGTCTTGCCGCCGCAACCGGATCGCTGATCATGGGCCTGTTTGCCAATTGGCCGATCGGCATGGCGCCCGGCATGGGCCTCAACGCCTTCTTCGCCTTCGGTGTCGTCGGCGCCATGGGCTTTACCTGGCAGCAGGCCTTGGGCGCGGTCTTCATCTCCGGCAGCGTATTTCTCGTTCTGACCGTGACAGGCGTGCGCCGCTGGCTGGTCGCCGGCATTCCGCATTCTATGCGAAGTGCGATTGCAGCCGGTATCGGCATGTTTCTTGGCATTATCGCGCTGAAGAGCTCCGGCATCATCGTCGGCAACCAGGCGACCTTGGTGACACTCGGCAAGCTCAACCAGCCCGGCACGCTGCTCGCCATCCTCGGCTTCTTCGTGATCGCCGCGCTCGACACACTGAAAGTACGCGGCGCGATCCTGATCGGCATTCTGCTCATCACCGTGCTGTCGATGATTGTCGGCGTCAGCACGTTCGGCGGCATCGTCTCGCCGCCGCCGAGCATTCTGCCGACCTTCCTGCAACTCGACATTCCCGGCGCGCTGCATGGCGGATGGCTGAACGTGATCCTGGTCTTCGTGCTGGTCGAAGTGTTCGACGCCACGGGGACGCTGATCGGCGTCGCCAAGCGCGCCGGCCTGATCGCCGACGACAAGCCGAACAATCTCGGCAAGGCCCTGCTCGCCGACAGCAGCGCGATCGTCGCCGGCTCCTTGCTCGGGACCAGCAGCACGACCGCCTATGTGGAGAGCGTGTCGGGCGTGCAGTCCGGTGGGCGCACCGGATTGACGGCCGTCGTCGTCGGCGTGCTGTTCCTCGCCTCGTTGTTCTTCTCGCCGCTGGCGGGGGCCGTGCCGGTCTATGCGACCGCGCCTGCGCTGCTCTATGTCGCCTGTCTGATGATGCGCGAACTCCTTGAGATCGATTGGCAGGACATTACCGAGGCGGCGCCGTCCGCGCTGACCGCCCTGATGATGCCCTTCACCTATTCGATCGCCAACGGCCTCGCCTTCGGCTTCATCAGCTATGCGGTTATGAAAGCGCTGACGGGCCGGCCGCGTGAGCTGCATCTGGCAACCGGTCTGGTCGCTGTCCTGTTCGTCATCCGCTTCGCCTTCTTCGTCTAAGCGCGAAGACGTTGCCATAACGAAAATGCCCGCTGTTCAGCGGGCATTTTTTTGAGCTTTGAGAGCTGACCTGGCTGTTGTTTACGCAGCAGCTTCCGCCGCCTTGGCCGCCGCAGCCGCGCGCTCCTGCGCCTTCTTCTTCGGCTTGGCCTTTTCCGGATTGTTGCGGGCTTCGCGCTTCAACACGCCGAGGTCGTCGAGCAGGCGGGTGACGCGGTCGGTCGGCTGGGCGCCCTTGGCGATCCATTCCTTGGCCTTTTCCACGTCGAGCACGAGGCGCGCCGCATCTTCCTTGGCCTTCAGCGGGTCAAAGGTGCCGAGCTTCTCGATGAAGCGGCCGTCGCGCGGCATGCGCGAGTCGGCGACAACGACGCGGTAGAATGGACGCTTCTTGGCGCCGCCGCGGGAGAGACGAATTTTCAGGGACATGTATTTTCCTTTCGATAAGAGATTACTGGAGGACAGGCCGCAGGAATGAGCGCTCGTAGCTCACGATGCAGCGGTTGCTTTCGGCAAATGCAAATGCGGCCTGACACTCAGGGTCATTTGCCATATTCTGACGGTACGTTTCGTAAGCCGCCAAACTCGGAAAACTGAACAAAGCGAAGGCGATATTGTTGGCGCCTTCGGCGGGCAGAAAATAGCCGTGGTGTTCGCCGCCAAGGCGACTGACCAGCGGAATCCACATTTTGGCGTAAGCTTCGAACTCCGCCAATTTATACGGATCGATCACATAGCGCAGATGGCAGGTAATCACCGGCACCTCACTTCTTCTTGCCGAACGGGTTGAACCCGCCGAGGCCAGGCAGACCGCCAAGGCCGGGGAGTTTGCTTGTGCCCAAACCCGGCAGGCCGGGCTTCGGCGCGAACGCGCCGGGCGGCGGTGCGTCGGGGAGCTTCGGCATGTCGGGCATTTTGCCGCCCATCTGCTGTTGCAAGGCTTCGAGCTGTTCCGGGGTCGGCTGCGGCATGCCGCTGCCGAGGCCGAAGGCGCGCGCCATATTGGCGAGCGGGCCTTTTTTCGCGCCGCCGAGCGCCTTCATCATATCGGCCATCTGGCGGTGCTGCTTCAGGAGCTTGTTGACGTCCTCGACCTTCATGCCGGAACCGGCCGCGATGCGCTTCTTGCGCGAGGCTTTCAGGACGTCGGGGTTGCGGCGCTCTTCCGGCGTCATCGACAGGATGATGGCGCGCTGGCGCTTGATGACTTTGTCGTCGACCTTGGCGAGCTGCTCCTTCATCTTGGCGATGCCGGGCAGCATGCCCATCACGCCGCCAAGACCGCCGAGTTTTTCCATCTGCGCGAGCTGTTCCGCCATGTCGGCGAGGTCGAACTTGCCCTTGCGCATCCGCTCGGCGATTTTCTGCGCCTTTTCCGCGTCCAGCGTCGCCGCCGCCTTTTCGACCAGCGAGACGATGTCGCCCATGCCGAGAATGCGGTTGGCGATGCGCGCCGGATGGAAATCCTCGAGCGCATCGATCTTTTCACCCGTGCCGATCAGCTTGATCGGCTTGCCGGTGACGGCGCGCATCGAGAGCGCGGCGCCGCCGCGGCCGTCGCCGTCGACGCGGGTCAGCACGATGCCGGTGATGCCGACGCGGTCGTCGAAGCTTTTGGCGAGATTGACCGCGTCCTGGCCGGTCAGGCTGTCGGCGACGAGCAGGATCTCGTGCGGCCGACCGACGGCCTTGATTTCCGCCATCTCGACCATCAGCGGCTCGTCGATATGGGTGCGGCCGGCGGTGTCGAGCATCACCACGTCATAGCCCTGCAGACGCGCGGTCTCCTCGGCGCGGCGGGCGATCTGCACCGGCGTCTGGCCGGCGACGATGGGGAGCGTGTCGATGCCGGTCTGGCGGCCGAGCACGGCGAGCTGTTCCTGCGCGGCCGGGCGCTTCACGTCGAGCGAGGCCATGAGCACGCGCTTCTTGAAGCGGTCGGTCAGGCGCTTGGCGATTTTGGCGGTGGTGGTCGTCTTACCGGCGCCCTGCAGGCCGACCATCATGATCGCGACCGGCGGATTGGCGTCGAGATTGATCGGATCGGCATCGGCGCCGAGGGTTTCGACCAGCACGTCGTTGACGATCTTCACGACCATCTGGCCGGGCGTGACCGATTTGACGACATTGGCGCCGATCGCCCGCTCGCGCACCTTGTCGGTGAAGGAGCGCACGACGTCGAGCGCGACGTCCGCCTCGAGCAAGGCCCGGCGGATTTCGCGCATGGCCGCATTCACGTCGTTCTCGGTGAGAGCGCCGCGGCGGGTCAGACTATCGAATATGCCAGAGAGCTTTTCGGAAAGGCCCTCGAACATGGCGGTGCTCCAATTTGTTGAGCATTTTCCAGAAAAGTTGTTCGACTTTTCGGTTAAGAAAATGCGACAAAACAATAACTTAGAGAAATTTCCCGGTTTTGGAAGAACGGAAAATTGCTCTAACCTCAAACCGCATATCCAAAGCAAAGCGCGCCCGAGGGCGAATATCGCTGTCGGGCGGGGACCGCTGGCCTCATGGGGCCACGTCGGCGGCTAGCAATGGACACTCGGTTGAGAGAGTTGCGCGGCTTTTAGGCGGGTTGGGGGGCGGAGTCAAGGAAAAGCCGCCCCTAAGGCCGCATGCTCAGGTCCTGATCCTGGAGCCCGTCGGTCCCGTGCAATTCCAGTTTCAGCCGAATCACGATATGATCCAACCCCGGCGCCGTCCACGCCTCCCCCCTCCATTCGGGAAAGCATGTTTCCTGCAGGACGATTGAGCGATCAGACCGACTGTTCGAGCCCGCGGCATAAGGAGGGGTTGCAAAAATGGCTCGCGATAGGAGGTTTTCATGAAACTATCCGCGCCCATCTCCCGTTTGAAGCGCCAAGCCAAGCGCGTTTCCCGCACCGAAAATATCCCCCTGCACGCCGCACTCGATCAGATTGCCGCGGAGGAAGGCCAGAGCGGCTGGAGCGTGCTCGCGGCCAAAGCATCCAAACACTCGCCGGCCAATCAATTGCTTTCGCATCTCGCCCATGGCGACATGGTGCTACTGGGTGCCCGACCCGGCCAGGGCAAGACGCTGCTCAGCCTGGAACTCGCGTTGGAGGCCGCGAAAACCGGCCGGCGCGGCGTGTTCTTCACTCTGGAATATACCGCGAAGGACGTGCAGGAACGGTTGCGGGCCATCGGCGCCGGGACGATGCAAGGCAATCTGCTGTTCACTGCGGATTGCTCCGACGCCATCAGCGCGGATTACATCATGCTGACCCTGGCATCGGCGCCGCGCGGCACGCTCGCCATCGTCGATTATCTGCAACTGCTCGATCAGAAACGCGACACGCCCGCGCTCGAGACGCAAATCCGTGCACTGAGGGACTTTGCCCGCGAGCGCGGCCTCATCCTCGTCTTCATCGCACAAATCGATCGCGCGTTTGAGGCGTCGAAGAAACAGCTTCCCGATTTGCGCGACGTCCGCTTGCCGAATCCTCTCGATTTGAAATTGTTCGACAAGGCGTGTTTCTTGAACAAGGGTGTCGTTCAGGTGCAGGCCGTGCACTGAATGGCTAATGCCGAGTCTTGCTTTTATGGACGCGCCCTCGCTCGCGAGGCGGGGCGTTCGGCTTTGGGACCGGTGCGCTCTTATGCTTCGGCCCCCGACTTGACTGCCGCGTTAAAGGCGCGTTCAGATCGCGACCACTGATTTGTGTCGGATGATTGCGCATCCGGCGATGCTATTCGTTGTGGTTCGTTCACCATGTCATACGGACTTTACAGGCGCGATCCGATATTTGCCGGGAGCTGGTACTTCACCGTCACATGTGGCGGATGCGGTCGCCAAATCCATTTACTCGACGACGTCACAAACGGGCAGAATCCACCAAAGATCAGCGGAGACGGTGAAATCAGTGTCGGATGCCCGTACTGCGCGCATGAAGCGTTGTATCCGGCGACGTCCATGAAATCGGTTCAGGCTAGCGAAAATGTGGACGGCGGTCGTCCTCCTCGCGTGCCAATTTCCAATTCATCCAGAAAGCCACTTCTAAAGTCGCATTCGAAGGCACACGCTACATTCGGCGTTGGATATGTAGAAGATCGACCGCGTGCTGCAGCGATAATCGCAAGAATCATTACCGCATGGGCGGATATTGAAATTCAATGCGCTAGGCTTCTGGCCGAGCTTATGGGCACAAATATTCCAGCCGCCGCCGCCGTCTTCGCCTCTTTAAAAAGCAGCCGAGCCCAAAGTGACGCGCTAGACGCCGCAGCAAAGACAGTCCTTGAAGACAGGGATTATGAGTTGTTTGCCGCGCACATGGCGCGTCGAGCGTCACTTGAAAAAGAACGAAACGATCTTGCACATGGGTGCTTCGGTGTATCTGTCGCCATCCCAAACGACATTATTTGGGTATCCCAAGTTGATTTTATCGCGTTCACTGCAGCCGTTGATCACGACCCACTAGCCATGAGCACTTTTAGACAAAAGCAATTTGTCTATGAGCTTGGTACCTTGGAGCGAATAGCTCAGGAAATCGAAGAATTTTATAATCAACTTGGATCTTTTAGAGGTTATCTTTTTGCTCGGCGAGATCAGTTTGGCGGAGCGCAATTCCGTGCTCAACGATACCACCAACTATGCAGTCAGCCCCATATTCAGCAGGCGCTCGACCGTATTCGAACTGCAAAAAAAACTTCTTAAGCCCCGGCGGAAAGAGATCTCTCAAGGCGGAAACGCTGATCGCTACACTTATATCCGGCTCCACATTTTGGGCAGCTGCGTTAAGGTGATAGTTGCCAACGCAACGCGTCAAGAAGTGCCAAGTTGCCGTCGAAAGAAACTTGTATTTGGGTCCCTGGCTATAAGATCTATATGAGAGGTCAGAAGAATCGAATTTTGTGAGATTTGCATCCGTGGCCCGTTCTCGAACAATTTCGAACCCCTACTATTCCGGCCCCGTAACCGATCATTTCGACGGTATCCGCTTTTTCACGCCCGGCCAGCGCATTCGCTTGCTGCGCAAGCGCGAGTTGTTGAAATGGCGGCTCAATCGGCGCAAAAACCCCTGGCCGCGCGAGGCGCCGGCCGCCGTCGATCGGCCACCGCGCTGCGTCGAGGGCGGGGCCTTGCGTGTCAGCTATATCGGCCATGCCAGCGTGCTCGTGCAGACGCAGGAGCTCAATCTGCTGTTCGATCCGGTGTGGTCGGAGCGCGCCAGTCCGTTCCGCTTCGCCGGCCCCAAACGCGTCAACGCGCCGGGCATTGCGATGGAGGATCTGCCGCCGCTCGATGCGATTTTCGTCAGCCACAATCATTACGATCACATGGATGTCGCGACCCTGCAGGCGTTGCGCGCGCGCCATCCCGCCGCGCGGATCATCACCGGGCTCGGCAATGACGTGATTTTGCATCGCCGCGATGCGGCTGTGCGCGCGGAAGCGCATGATTGGGGCACAATTCTGCCCTTGTCCGACGATGTGCGCGTGCATCTCGCGCCGTCCTATCATTGGTCGGCGCGCTGGTTCAACGACCGGCGCATGGCGCTCTGGGCGGCTTTCGTGATCGAGACGCCGGCGGGCGCGATCTATTATATCGGCGATACCGCCTATCACGACGGTGCGCTGTTCCGCGAGATCGGCGCGCGTTTCGGCGACCTGCGCCTCGCGATTTTGCCGATTGGGGCATACGAGCCGCGCGTGCTGATGCGCGACCTGCATGTCAATCCGGCCGAGGCGGTGCGAATTTTCCAGGATTGCGGCGCGCGATTCGCGCTGGCGCACCATTGGGGCACGTTTCCGCTGACCGACGAGGCGATCGACACGCCGCCGCGCGATCTCCAGCGCGCGCTTGCCGCGGCAGGCCTCGCAAAGGAGCTGTTTCAGGTGCGCCGGCCGGGCGGCGTGTTCGACGTGCCGGAGTGACTGCCCGGTATTTCCTTGTGCCGAGGCGGAGCTGCGGGGTAAAGTGGCATATATCAAACCGGGTATACCCAGTTTGATCATCAAGAATGATGAACTTGGCCAAGGCCAAGTTCATATGCATGACGGCTGAGGGAGAGGCGGCTGGGTGACTATTAAACCCGCATTATGCTTCGGCCCTCACGGTGCTATGCTCGACCAAACTTCGCTAAAATGCGTGAGTGGAGGGAGTGGCAAAATGAATTCAGCCAAAGATGACGTGACCACTGGCCGCTGCATGTGCGGTGATGTCCGCTATGAATTCCGCGGCCCGCCTCTCGAAACGGGGCACTGCCACTGCGAAAGCTGTCGGCGGCACACGTCGAGTTCGTTCGTCACTTATATCGTCGTCGACAGGACGTCGTTCCGATACACGAGTGGAAAGCCTGTGATTTATGTTTCCTCGCCTGGTGTCGAACGCGGCCACTGCGGGCGGTGCGGAGCGCCGATCTCGTATGAGAACAAGAGCGAACTGGCTGTCTATGCCTGCACTCTCGATGATCCGAACGAGGTGGCCCCTACGATGCACGTCCGAGCCGACGAGCAGCTCCCGTGGATCGAAATTGCCGACCACCTGCCGCGCTACGAATTTGGCAAGCGTGATACGCCTGTGCGGGTTGGCCCAAGGCTCGAAGTGAAATGACCCACAACCCATTGGCGCATTCAATTCAGAGCCTCGATGCCTTAGCGATCAACCGCTCAACCGAAATATCCAAGTTAAGGCGCTTCGCGAAGGGCCGAACGTTGGCTCAGAGGATGCTCGCTGCCCGCGCGAAAGCTGAGACCGATTTTGCGGCGCATCAGGCGCGTTGGGATGCTGCCGCTAAAGAGATCGGCTATTCGACCGCGTTGCGCGCTGGGCGTGAGGCCGCAGACCGAGTCGAAGCGCTGCTCGAGGCCGTTGCCCAAACACCGGCGATGTCGTTTGTGGGCGTGGCGGCAAAACTCGACGCCGCACTGCGGGAAGGGGAAATATGGGTTAAAGTATCTGCGATTGCGGGCTATCTTGCACCGGAGCCGCTCGCCCGGTCGCATCGCCCTCATCCGCTCGATTTGCTCGGCACCTTCTCCCACAGCATCGCTGTGGGAGAAGGGAACAACCGGCCGCTACTTAATATAAACGTAAATATTCACGTCCAGATTGACGTCGTCCGAGCCGCTGACGTCGTTGACATATTCCTCGATCAGTAGGTTCTGCGCTTCGAGATCTTTCTCGTCGAGATAGGCGGCGATCGCCTCGTAGGTCGAGCTGATTTCGTCATAGGCGCCGTGGTGCTGGAATTTCAGCACCTTGCCGGCCGGCGTCTTGCCGATCTTCACGTCCGGCGACAGTTCGGTTTTGCCCTCGGGCGCCGATTCGAGCAGGATCAGCGCCTCGTAGCGGAAGCCTTTGTCGTCGGTGTCGAGGAAGAGGGCCATCGGCCGGCCGATCGCTTTCAAGCCCGCCTTGTCGAGTTCGCCACGTACCTGCTTGAAGCCGTCCTGCAGCTTGGTGTAGCCCTCGTCCCAGGTGGCCGAGCCGGAGACATAGGCCATCGGCTGCTCGGCCATGGTGATGCTTTGCACGGCCGAGGCGTCGCTCGCAGCCTTGTTCGGATCTTCTGCGGGCTGCTGCGGCACTTTGGCCGAATCGTTCGGCGTCGTCGGCGCGATCGTCACCGGCGGGGCCGGGGTCGGCTGGGCAGGAGGCGTCGTCGTGGCCGCCGCCGGCGGGGTTGCGGGCGCGGCGGGGGCTGGTGTCGCGGGAGCCGGCGTCGCAGGGGTGGCGGCCGGATTATCGGTCGTCGTTTGTGCCTGGGCGATTGGGGCGGCGAGGCTCAAGCACAGGCCGAGAATGGCCATGCGGCCGATTTGCTTGAGCGATGTGACAAAGGCCATCAGTAAGCTCCAAATTCCTTAATCCACCGCGCCCCACGGACGAATCTCTCATATCTATTTGACCTTTTTGCATCGGAAAGCCAAGGGGCGGCCCGGTTCGAGGTCCGCGTCAAACTGGTCCTCGCCTTGGAAATCCGCTATAGACGCGCCATATCCCCTTCGCACATGTCGCGTTCGAATAGGTTTTAACATGTCCAGTCCGCTCGCGGGCCGCCCGTTTTACAAGATGAATGGTGCCGGTAACGAAATTGTCGTGCTCGATTTGCGTGGCACCAATCTCACCGTTGCGCCGCATGAGGCGCGCGCCATCGGCCGCGGGCCGGGACTCCTGTTCGATCAATTGATGGTGATCCACGATTCCCGTACCCCGGGCGCCGAGGCTTTCGTCAAGATTTACAACATCGACGGCTCGGAAGCCGAAGCCTGCGGCAATGGCACGCGCTGCGTCGCCTGGGTGATGACGCCCGGCACGCAAACCCGCGCTTTTGCGGTCGAGACGGTCGCCGGCCTGCTCGAATGCGCCCGCGAGGGAGATTGGTCCTTCACCGTCGACATGGGCCTGCCGCGCTTCGAGTGGCAGCAGATCCCGCTGAGCCGGCCCGAGCCCGACGCAAAGGCGATCGATCTGACTTGCGGCCCGATCGGCGGCAAGATTTTGCAAAATCCGTCCGTCGCCAATATGGGCAATCCGCACGCGATTTTCTGGGTCGAGGATGTCGAAGCCTATGATCTCTCCGCCTTCGGCCCGAAGCTCGAACACGATCCGATCTTTCCGCAAAAGGCCAATATCTCGCTCGCCCATGTGGTGAGCCGCGACCATATCGTCCTGAAGGTCTGGGAACGCGGCGTCGGCTTGACCCGCGCCTGCGGTTCGGCGGCCTGTGCCGCGGCGGTCTCGGCGGCGCGCAACGGCGTCACGGGACGCGAAGTGCGCGTGACGCTGCCCGGCGGCGATCTTCTCATCGACTGGCGTGCCGACGACCATGTGATGATGACCGGCCCGGTCGAACTCGAATTCGAGGGCACGTTCGATCCCGCCCTGTTTGCGGACGAAATGGTGTGAGCGCGCCGCGCGCTCCCGCGGTGCAGGGCTTCGGCTGCCGTGTCAATATGATCGAGACGGAAACGATCCGGCAGGCGCTCGAGGCCCACGGGCGCGACGATCTCGTGGTCATCAATACCTGCGCCGTCACCGCCGAGGCGGTGCGGCAGGCAAAACAAGCTATCCGCCGCGCGCACCGCGACCAGCCGCAAGCGCAGATCATCGTCACCGGCTGCGCCGCGCAATCCGAGCCCGAAACATTTGCCGCCATGCCGGAAGTCGCGCAGGTGATCGGCAACGACGTGAAACTCAAGCCGGAGACCTGGGCCCGCGATTTCGGCACGGACACGCAAGAGCGTGTGCGGGTGAACGACATCATGGCTGTGCGGGAAACCGCCGCGCCGTTCTTGGAAGGGTTCGACGGCCATACCCGAGCTTTCGTGCAGGTGCAGACGGGCTGCGATCATCGCTGCACCTTCTGCGTCATTCCGTTCGGCCGCGGCAATTCGCGCTCGGTGCCGATGGGCGATGCAGTGACGCAAATCGCGCGATTGGTCGAGCGCGGCTACCGCGAGGTCGTGCTCACCGGTATCGACATCACCTCCTATGGCGCCGATCTGCCGGGCGCGCCGAAACTCGGCCGTCTGGTCAAACATATCCTGCGGCAGGTGCCGCACCTGCAGCGGCTGCGCATCTCCTCGATCGATTCGGTCGAGGCCGATGACGATCTCATCGATGCGCTGGCAAACGATGCGCGCATGATGCCGCATCTGCATCTCTCGCTGCAGGCGGGCGACGATCTGATCCTGAAGCGCATGAAGCGCAGGCACAGCCGCGCCGATGCGGTGCGCTTTTGCGAGCGGATCCGTAAATTGCGGCCCGATATCGTCTTCGGCGCCGATCTCATCGCCGGTTTTCCGACCGAGAGCGAGGAGATGTTCGCGCAATCGCTGGCGCTAATTGATGAGTGCGGCCTCACCCACCTGCACGTCTTCCCCTATTCGCCGCGCCGCGGCACGCCGGCCGCCAAAATGCCGCAAGTGCCGCGCCCCTTGATCAAGGAGCGGGCCAGCCGCCTGCGCGCCCAGGGCGAGGCGGCGATGGGCCGGCATCTTGCCGCCCAGGTCGGCCGCACGGTGGCGGTGCTGATGGAGCGCGGTGGCACGGGCCGCATGGAGGATTTCACGCCGGTCCAGGTGCAAGAGGCGCAGGCCGGCGAGTTGTTGTTGACACAAATCTTGTCACTGCGAAACGGCAAATTATTGGGAGCTCCTGTGGCGCATCTAGTATCTACCTCCGGCCGTGAGAGCCGCGCCATCTAGAGGAAGTTGAAATTTTAGATTAATCAATAGGTTGATGACACTGTCGGGTCGTTGTCGTGGATCTTTATTTCGAATCGCATCAAATTTGGGCACGAAAACGATTCGGTGAAAGGTACGACAATGAACTCCGATGAGGGCCCAAGACATTCGGAAGCCATCGATGATCACGCGCGGCCGCTTACCATTGCAGAAATCGCCAACTTTGTAAGGGCGCAGCGCGAAGCAAATGGCTGGTCTCAAGAGACGCTCGCTGAAATATCCCGCCTTAATGTAAGGACAATTCAGCGTGTGGAAGACGGTCAGCCGAGCAGTGTCGACACTAGGCGCGCGCTCGCTAGTGCATTTGGATTCTCGGATATCGATTTTTTTTCCAAGCCGATGCCTGTTCCAGACGAGGTAACGATCAGGAAATTGGTCGAGGAGTGCCGTCGCCTGCAAACAGAGAGAGAACACCTCCAAGAGCAATTGATATCTTTGAGTAAACAAGCAGAGGCTTCGCAGGCGATGCTCAACATAGTAGCCGCTCGCGACATCCGATGGCTACATGTTGTTAGGACAACATTAGTGCCAAAACAGCCCGGCCGAGTTCCTTTTCATAACGCCACTGAGATTGCTCTTCGCGGCTATCATTGCAGCATGCGGCATAAGCCTATTTTGGATCGGGTAACATGGTCGCTACTCGCGTATAGCGAAGGTGGACTCCATCGAGGTTATCACGCGGGTTTGATTTTCACGGGTAGCCACTTTGCCCCGGGTGTTACAATTGCGCATCGTGTCAAAGGTGCCCCGACTAACGGTGCTCCGGACGCCAGCAATATTTGGCAGCAACCAAACATTTGTTTCGGCGATTATCTGGAACTTGCGGCCAGTACTGAGGTAGATGGTCCAGTTTCATGGCGTCGAATGGAATTTTGCGTGCGGAGTCCCGAGGGGTACATCTCCGACTGGGTCGATTTTTCTTATACTTTTGATGATGAAAAGCTACATGCGGACATGCAGAGGCTTTGCTCTGTGGGCGAAACTTTATTGAACGATGGGCAGGCCGCCGCCGCCGTCGAACCTTTGCGGCGATCATGGATAATATCACGGGCGTTGTTTGGATGGGGGTCGGATGAATATGTGCGGCATGAGGCCATTTGGAAGCGGGCGCTAGAGCAGGCAGCGTTAGATAAGCTCCGCTTTCGCGAAGGCGTAGATCTGCGGGTAGTCGCAGGGCCACACGAAGGCAAATCTGGAAAAGTTATTCGCATTTTTCCGCATCATTTCCATGCTTATCTCATCAGCGCCGGCAGTGAGGAGATACAGGCCGCTGATGAGCAAGTGGAGGCGATTTGAGTTGAACAGATCCGCTCCAGCAAAAATAATCAAAACCGCACCCTGCGCGTGAATGCACTCGAGGCGGGCCCGCTGATCGGCGCGCCGCATGTGGCCGCGTAGTTAGAGCATTTTCCAGAAAAGTTGCGCGACTTTTCGGTTAAGAAGATGCTCTACACGTTCGGCCCGATCGGTGAGGTCGCGCCGGGGCCGAGCGAGCGCTGGACCATGACGCTGTCCGACCATTTGCCGTAGCGATAGGCCACGCCCGGCAGGAGCCCGACCCGGGCGAAGCCGAAGCTTTCGTGCAGCCCCAGCGACGCCTTGTTCTCGGCATCGATATAGCCGATCATTTGCCGGAATCCGGCGGCGGCGCAGGCGCCGATCAGTTCCTGCATCAGCAACCTTCCGACGCCGCGCCCCAAGTGGTCGTGATGCACATAGATCGAGTGCTTCACCGTGAACCGGTAGGCCGGGCGTTTGCGGAACAACACGACATAAGCATAGCCGACGACCATACCGCCGCGGGTCGCCACGAGATGCGGCAGCTTGCGGTCGCGCAGGTTCTTGCGCCGGTCGCGCAGGTCGTCTGGTTGCGGCGCCCCCATGTCCGCGACATGGGCTTCGATGCCGCGGCGGATATGGTGGCGATAGATGGCGAGCATCGGCTCGACATCGGTATCCCGCGAGGGGCGGATGAGGATAGGTAGTTCGGTGTCCATTTGTCGTCGCGATCCTCAACCCTGTATTTGTTCGCTGACGACGTAAGTAAACAATCGCACCTTTCCAGTCGAATCGGTCTCGCGATAGAGGCCCTGGATTTCCACGTCGAAGCCGGGGAACGTGTTGAAGCACGCTTCGAACATCTGCAGATAGGCGATCATCGGTTTCGCCCGATCGGTGATCCGCTCGCCAGGGACGATGGTGGCGATGCCGGGCGGATAGACGACGAAGGGCGTCGCGGCGATACGGCCCGCAATGGCGTCGATCGGCAGATAATCGACGTCGTTGCGCACGAGGCAGCGCGCCGCATCATGCGGCGACATCGCCATTTCCGGCAGGTGCTCGGCCGAAAACTGCCTGGCCTGCAGGCCGCTGATGTCGTGATCGCGGAAGAAGCGGTGCATGTCGCCGCACAGATCGCGCAACCGCACGCCGGCATAACGACCCGGCCGGCGCCGATAGAATTCTGGGATCGCCTCTTCCAGCAACGCATTGTCGTCGTGCAGCTTCTTGAACGCGACGAGCCCGCTGATCAGCGTGCCGGCCTTGCTGGCCTCGACGCCCGGCGTCAGCAGGAACAGGAGCGAGTTGAGGTCGTTCTTTTCGGCGACGATCCGGTTCTCGCGCAGGAACTGGGCGACGACCGGGGCGGGGATGCCGTGGTCGGCATAGGTGCCGGTCTCGCGATCGAAGCCCGGCGTCAGCAGGGTCAGCTTGTTGGGGTCGGTCATGGCGAAGCCCGGCTCCATCTGGGTGAAGCCGTGCCAACCCGCGTCGGGCGCGAATTGCCAATAGGTCGGATTGCTCGCAAGCTGGTCGGTTGCAACCATCTCCCAGGCGACGTCGTGGACCGCGCCTTCGTGCGAGGCGTCCGAAATCGTCACCCGGTCCGGCACGAAGGGCTCGAAGAACCAGCGCCGCTCGGGCCGGGTCTCGCGCTCCTCGAATTCGCGGCGGACGGCCCGGATCTTCTTGCGCAATTCGATGCCGAGCCGGATCGTATCGTCCCACAGCACTTCGCCGGAGCGCCCCTTCATCATCTGCGCGCCGACGTCGAGCGACGCGAACAGCGGATAGAACGGCGAGGTCGAGGCATATTGCATGAAGCTCTCGTTGAAGCGCCGGTGCTCGACGCGGCGCTTCTGGCCCTTGATATGCCGGTCCTTGATGTGAATCTGCGACGCTTGCGAGAAGCTGGCCAATTGCTTGTGCGTCGATTGGGTCGCGATAATGCCCGGCGAATCGGGCCCGAGGTTCGAGAGACCCATCGCGAAGCGACCCGCATAGAGCGGGTGGAATTTCATGAAGCCGGCCCAAGCTTCGTCGAACAGGATATATTCGCACAGGTGTCCGATGCGATCGAGGATCATCTGCGCATTGTGGATCGTCCCGTCATAGGTGCATTGCTCGACGACGGCGACGCGGAACGGGCGCGGCTTCTTCCAGGCGTCCGGGTCCTTGACGAGGGGATTGGTGCGGATGCGCTCGCGCAGGGCCGTCTCGTCGAACGTGTCCCAGCGCATCGGGCCGATGAGGCCCCAAGCATTGCGGGCCGTCGGGATATAGATCGGAATGCCGCCGGAGATCAGCAGCGCGCCGTGATGCGCGGCCTTATGATTGTTGCGGTCGAACAGCACGAGGTCGTCGTCGGTGACCAACGCGGCGAGCACCACCTTGTTGGAAGTCGAAGTGCCGTTCAGGACGAAATAGGTCTTTTCCGCGCCGAAGATCTGTGCCGCTTCCTTCTGCGCCTTCAGGGCTGGCCCTTCATGGGTCAAAAGGTCGCCCAAATCGAGCACCGAATTGTCGAGGTCGTCGCGGAAGACGGACTCGCCCAGATGCTCCATGAAGACGCGGCCGATCGGGCTGCGGCTGTAGAACACGCCGCCGTTGTGGCCCGGGCAGGTCCACAGATGGTTGCCTTCCTCGGCATAATCGACCAGCGCGCCGAAGAACGGCGTCTTCAGCGTCTCGGCATATTGCTTCAGCCGGCTGATCAGGCTCTTGGCAATGAAGGGCGGCGTTTCTTCCGACAGGAAGATGTAGCCGTCGATGAAGTCGAGCACCTCGACCGGCACGTCCTCGAAGCGCTTGCGCCGGATCAGCAGAAGGATCGGGAAGTCGAGGCCGCGCCGTCGCATGAGATTGATCAGCGAAGCTGTCTTGCCTTCCAGCCCCTTCTTGCCCCAGTCGACCACCATGCAGCCGATGGCGGCGTCGGTCTTGACCGCAATTTCGGCGTCTTCGAGCTTGCGGGCCTTGACGACCTCGAAGCCCGACCGCTCGATTTCTTCGATGATCTGGTTGTACCGGATCCCTTCGAGATCGTCGGCCTCGAAGTTTGGTGTCGCGAACAGAAAGGTAAAGCGCCTGAAGTAGTCCATGCTGGCCCCGTAGATGTTGGCCGTGATTAGTTGGCGAGTTTTGTGACAATTAGACGACAAGTTGCCGCAGGAGGGAGCAACATTGGGCTCGATGCGGGGAACGGCGCCGCAGCCGCGTATTGCAACGTCTGCTTCGGAGGCGAAGCGATCGCAAGTGGATAGGGTGGGCGCGAAGCGGACATGTTCCTGACGCTGATTCGAAGACCGCTTGCTACATTGCCGCGACATCGGAGGCAACGGCGTGGCGCTGATTATTATGCCACAGATCTTTGAAGCGGGATGACGTTCCGCGGCGAACAGCGCGCTGATTGACGTCGTGATCTCGGCTCGGCCAGACCCTAAAGTTTTTTCTTGTTCTTTTCGAGATACATAACTTCGTCCGCTCTCTGCAACAACCCTTCGAACGAGTGCACGCCGTCCCAGGTGCACGCGACGATCCCGATGCTCATCGCCAAATCGATATTCTCTTCCCGGCTGATCCGTTCGATATTCGCCTGCAGGCGGCTGCGCAGCTGTTCGATCCCGCCTTCGTAATTCGTCACCAGCACGGCGAATTCGTCCCCGCCCAGGCGGGCGACGGTGTCGGTCGCGCGGAAGCTGGCTCTGAGCGCTCTCGCGCCACCTCTGATCAGCCGGTCCCCGGCCTGGTGCCCGAACGTGTCGTTCACGCGCTTGAGACCGTCCAAATCCGCAAACAGCATCATGACCGGCTGCCGCGACCGGGCCGCGACGCGGAAATCGTGTTCGCCGAACGTCATGAACCCGCGCCGGTTGTGCAGTCCCGTCAGGTCGTCGGTCAGGGAAAGGCGGCGGACCTCTTCCTCCGCCTTCTTGCGTTCCTGCACTTCGTGGTGCAGTTGGCGATTGGCTTCGGCCAATTCAGCCGTCCGGTGGTCCACCCGTTGTTCCAACTCGGCGAACAATTGCACATGTTCCATGGCGACGGCGGTCGTGTCGGCCAGCGCCTGCAGAATGGCGATCTGCTCCGCCGGCGGGCGGTAAACTTTGGCCCAATAATTGCCGATTGCGCCAAGGGGATCGCGCGTGCGGATCGGAACCATGGCCATGCTGCGCACGAAGGTCGGGCGATAGGCATCGACCGGAACGCGCGGATCCTGAAATATGTTCTCAATCACCGTGGATTGCCGGTTCATCATGACCCAGCCGCTGACGCAGGTCTCCAGCGGAAAGCGGGAGCCCTTCCAGAGCGGGCTGATGGCATTTTCCTCGGCGTAGTAGCATTCGTCCCCATCTTTCAGGACGAAAGTGGCGCCGTCCGCGCCAGTCAGGTCCCGCGCCGCGCGCCGCACGATGGCCATGACCCCGGCAAGGTCGCGGGCCAGGGAGAGTTCCTGCACGACGCCGACCAATTCCGCCATCGCGGAAGCGTACCGGCCAGAACGGTCCGTGACGTCGGCGGCAGCGGGATCGATCTTTTTTGCAGCGGCGCTGTTCGTTTGCGTGTCCTGCATCCGTGGCATTTCCTCAGGAGACCAGGCGGAATCAAAGGAGGGCATTTTGTGAACAATCTCACATTTTGCAAAAAAATTCTCTGAATTTTGGACCTTGTGGGCTGCGGAATTGTCGGTGCGTAACCGAACCGCATCGCCTGCGGTCAATGCCGCCGCCCGCTGCCGGGGCTGCGAACTGAGATTAACAAAATGTAAAGGAGCCTCTTTCTTTCTTCCTGCACCCGGAGTTCGGTAAAGACGTGGAGACCGGGTCAAGTCCGGTCATGACGCCCCCCCAAAAGAGACGAATAGACGGTCACTTTTGTCGCGAGTACAACTTGGAAGTGCCGCATTTGAAAACTCAATGAGATAGTGATGCCGATTAGCGTGACGACTGCCGCGGGGGAGCGGCAGTTTGCGGCTGTCGAGGCACGCACGCTCAAATCATTTCAACGCCGCGATGCTGCGTCTGGGCGCAACGCTCCTGGGTCGATGGATTGGCGCAACACGCAAGCAAGCCGGTTTTTGTCTCACCGATCTGGTATTCTGGAGGCTCACCATGGGTGAAATTGATCGCAAGCAATTTCGTGATGCCGTTATAGAAGTCAAGAAAGCCTGGGTATTCGAAGATTGGGCGCCGGTACTAACGCCGCTTTTCCGCCTGGCGATGTTCGATATGCTGCCTGTTTTGGATGAACTGAGCGGCCTCGATCGCGCGAAACTCATCTCCGCGGCCAATCTCATTCAAAACCAGGGACGTCTTGGTGACATTTCGTGGCGACGCCTGAAATTCGCTGTAACGGTTATTGAGAAGCGCGAGATTAGTGATTTTGGCCTGAACGACGACAACCAGGTGAATGATGGCCGCGTGTTTCTCGGATGTACGAGGCTCGTGGACAGCGAGGTGCGTGCCGAAATAATCAAGGCCCTGGATCAGGCACGAGCAGCCATCAAGAATGGCGACAAAGGTACCGAATATGCGACGCTCGGCGGCGATGAGAATCGCTGCTGCGGCGAAGCTTGTATCGCCTGGAACAAGGTGTTGGTAGGCAAGCGGCGCGCCCAGCCGGGAGCGTCGTTGGACTCAAGCCTTGCGGCGGCTGCGCATTACATGTTGGCGCGCTTCCATGTTTGCGCAGCCAAAGCCTCCATCGGACAAATGGACATGGTCATCGACATGTATGACAACAAGAAGCGCGACGCGATTGCCCGTGGTGATAGGGATTTGAAATCGATGGCGCTCAAGCCGGGCAGTCGCCCCTATCCGCCGGATTTCGGGATCAAGAGGTGGGCGAAGCAGGGATCTATCGAGGGCGAAGCGGATAGACAGCGATGCAATGCCAATTCTTCCACGCCGTATATATTCCCAGACGTTGATGGGGGTGAGGCGTAAGTTGCTGAGCTGACTTGGTCTGCTAGGCATGACTGCCCGGCTGTTACCGCCAGCACGATATCGTCGTGATGGCCTACGACACAGGGCGTTGTTGTACGGGTGCGCTGCTGGGCACGATTTGGTCTTTGATGATGTCGCCTATGCAAACTTCACGATCCGGCAAGCGGATTTCGGACGGGCGCATGCCAGCATGCGGTTGAGTACATTACACCCGATGGCACCCTCGACCTGCGGCGCAGGAAACGGCCAGGCGCGCAGTCGCCAGCCGATCAAGGCTTTATAGCTGCCGATCGCGGTCTCGACCCAGGGCTCCGTACACAGGTTAGGAGGCACTAAATATTAGCGACGCTTTGATTCTGACCTTGGCCAAAATTGGAGCCGTTGCTCACGGACCATTGCGATTTTCGGCACCAGCCATGCATCTGAAGATTGTCCGACGTCGCTTTTGGTCATGCTCATGCAGCGATTTTACATTTTGTTAATCTGAGTTCGGAGCCCTGCGCCCGCCGCCGGGCGGCTGGACGGGATGTCTGCTCTGTGATAAGAACGTAATAAGAACATTTGATGGATTCCATGGCCAACGCTTCTTCCGATCTCGTTCAACCGACCTTGCATGGCGCCATCGTCGCACTCAGGCCCATGACGGAAAACGATGCGCCCAGCCTGCTGCAGGCTGCGGCTGACGGGACTCTGTGGGAGCTCAAGGTGACCGTTGTCCCAGGGCCGGACACGGTAGCCGATTACCTTGCGATTGCGTTGCATGGCAGACGGGCGGGCACGGTCATGCCGTTCGTCATTTTGAACCGCGCGACCGGCGCGCCGGTCGGCAGCACGCGCTTTTGGAAAATCGACCGCCAAAACCGCAAATTGGAGATCGGCCATACGTGGCTGAGTGCGTCGATGCAGCGCACCGGCGCCAACACGGAGGCGAAATATCTGCTGCTGACCTATGCGTTCGAGACCTTGCGCAGCGTGCGGGTGCAATTCACCACCGACGAATTGAACGAAAAGTCCCGTGCGGCGATCCTGCGCATCGGGGCCAAGGAGGAGGGTATTATCCGGCACGAGCGCATCATGCCCGATGGCCGCAAGCGCAATTCGGTGCGCTACAGCATCATCGACGACGAATGGCCGCAGGTGAAGGCGATGCTGGAAGAAAAGCTGCAACGTTAAGGTGTGAACGATTTTTGGGAACGAACTGATAGAAAATATTTTCTAATCATTTCAGAGTATTATGCCTGTTCACGGGGTGGCGGGTCCCCTGCAAAGCCCAGGGCCGCGAGGTGCGCCAGCATGTGCTCCGGCGGCGGCGCTTCGGCTTGAATCGGGTCCTTGTTCTTATAGAGCGGCACCGCGATCGCCCGCGCGTGCAGGTGGAGGCCGGGGCCGCCGTCACGTGGGGCGGTGCCGTAAATCGGGTCGCCCAGGATCGGCCAGCCCATGGCCTGGCAATGGACCCGTAATTGGTGGGTGCGGCCGGTGAGGGGCTCCAATGCGAGCCATGTCAGCCCGTCGGCGCGGCCGAGCACCGTCCACCGGGTCTGCGACGGGGCGCCGAGCGGGTCCACCTTCATCCACCAGCCGCGCGTCGCGTCCCGCCGCACCAAGGCCAAGTCGATCAGGCCCTGCGCCTCCGCCGGCCCACCCTCGACCACCGCCCAATAGGTCTTGTCGATACTGCCGGCCTTGAACAGAACACCGAGCTTTTCCAAGGCCTTATGGTGCCGCCCCAGCACCAGGCAGCCGGACGTGTCCTTGTCGAGCCGATGGGCGAGCGCCGGGTTGCGCGGCAGGCCGAAGCGCAAATGATGGAACGCGCCCTCCAGGAATTCGCCGCCCTTCGGCCCGCGATGGACGGGGATGCCGAACGGCTTGTTGAGGATGAGCATGAGCCCGTCGCGGTAAATCAGGCGGGCGAGGAGGTCTTCTTCGGTCATGCGTTCGTCTAGCATACCATTGTGCGATCGCGAAAAAGCGCTTATCTCAAGGCCGACATGTCCGATCCCCTAGAGACCCAAAAGAAGCCCGGCTTCTTCGGCCGCATGTTCGGCCGCGGCGAAAAGCCCGCGCCTGCACCCGCCGCTGAAGCCGAAGCCGCGCCCCCATCGCCTCCGCCACCCCCGGCCCCGCCCAAGCGCTCCTGGCTGCAGCGGCTGCGCGCCGGCCTTTCGCGGTCCAGCTCGGCGATCAGCCAAGGCATTTCCGACATTTTCACCAAGCGCAAGCTCGATGCGACGACGCTGGAGGATCTGGAGGACGTGCTGATCCAGGCGGATCTCGGTGTCGCGACGGCGAGCCGCATCACGGGCCTCATCGGCAAGAACCGCTACGACAAGCAGATCGACCCGCAGGAGGTCAAAAGCCTACTCGCCGACGAGGTGCAGCGCACGCTGGAACCGGTGGCAAAGCCCTTCGTGATCGACACGGCGAAAAAGCCCTTCGTCATCCTGGTGGTCGGCGTGAACGGCGCCGGCAAGACAACGACGATCGGCAAATTGTCGGCCAAATTCCGCGCCGAGGGCCGCAAGGTGCAGCTTGCCGCCGGCGACACGTTCCGCGCGGCGGCGATCGAGCAATTGCACATGTGGGGCGAGCGCACCGGCGCGGCCGTCACCATGCGTCCACAAGGCTCGGACGCCGCAAGTCTGGCGTTCGAGGCGGTGAGCGAAGCGCGCGCCAACGACGCCGATGTGGTGATCATGGACACCGCCGGCCGGCTGCAGAACCGCGCCGAGCTGATGGCGGAGCTCGAGAAGATCATCCGCGTGATGAAGAAGGTCGATCCGCAAGCGCCGCATGCGGTGCTTCTGGTGCTCGACGCGACAGTGGGTCAAAACGCACTGAACCAGGTCGAAATCTTCGGCAAGGTCGCGGGCGTGACCGGCCTCGTGATGACCAAGCTCGACGGCACGGCACGCGGCGGCATTCTTGTGGCGATCGCCGACAAGTTCAAGCTGCCGATCCATTTCATCGGCGTCGGCGAGACGGCGGACGATCTCGAACCGTTCGAGGCGCGCGACTTCGCGCAGGCCATTGCAGGGCTTTAAGGTATGAGTGATGTGAGCGTCACGGCAGGCAAATCGAATACCGGCGTCAAGCTTCTGATCGATTACGGTCCGTTGGCCCTGTTCCTGCTGGCCTATAACAAGCCGGCGTTGTTCCGCGCGGTCTTGCCGCCGAGCCTCTACATCGGCGATCGGCCCGAGATGTTCATCGCAACATCCGTCTTGATGATCGCAACCGCCGTTGCGCTCGCCGCGAGCTATTTCGTCTTCCGCCGCACGCCGGTGATGTTGTGGGTGACGGCGATCATGGTCGGGCTTTTCGGCGGCCTCACGCTGTTCCTGCACGATGCGAAATTCATCAAGATCAAGGTCACGATCATCTATCTCTTGTTCAGCGGCTTTCTGCTCGGCGGCCTTGGGTTCGGCAAAGTGCTGCTGCCGGTTCTCTTCGATGGCGCGTTGAATTTGGATGTGGCGGGCTGGCGCAAATTGACGCTGCGCTGGGGCCTGTTCTTCCTCACGCTCGCGCTGCTCAACGAAGTGATCTGGCGCGATCATTTCACCAAGAATTACTGGATCTATTTCAAATTCCCGGGTGTGCCGATCCTGATCTTTCTCTTCATGATGACGCAGGTGCCGCTGCTGATGAAGCATGAATTGAAAGAGGATGAGGCGTAGCTTGCTACCTTCTCCCCCAGCTCCGCTGCGGGAGAAGGGAATCCAGCCTCACAAATTCGCGCTCTTTGCCGCCGCGAGAATGACGCCGGGGCTTGTCGGCGCGCCGGCTTGCAGCAGCAGCACATAGCCTTCCGCGTCGGGCGCTTTGAGCTGCGCCGCTGGAATCGTGTAGCTTGCCGGTGCCCCGGTCCAATCGCCGATTTTCGCGAACGCGCGCACGACATTCGTGTACGTGACGGTGTGGCCGCTGTTCTCGCCGCGCCCGATCGCCACGGCTTTCGATTTCGTGATGTGCAGCAACCAGAGGCTCGCGCTAGTGCCGCTTTCGGCTGTCGCGCCCGCGACCATCACGTGCAGGCCGTTCGGGGTCTCACTCAGCGTCATCGCGACACTCAACGCGCCGTGCTGGCCTTGCAGCGCTGTGCCGGCGGATTGGATGGCGCCCGAATCCGAGCCGACCACATGGGTCAGCCCGTCGATGACCGCTTGCGGCGTGTAGATCTGCCCGTCGCCGCGCGCCTCGGCATAGGCTTTCTGGCGGCCCGTGAACAAGGGCGAGGCGAGCGTATCCTTCCAGCCCATATAGTCCCAATAATCCACCGGCCAGGACATGGCGACATATTGCGGGTTCTTGGCCAATTCGCCCATCAGACGGTCGGCCGGCGGACACGAGGAACAGCCCTGGCTGGTAAAGAGTTCGACTACGGCACGCGGTGCGTCACCGGCCTGCACATAAGGCGCAAAAAACGCGGCCGCGAGGAGCGCGCTGCCGCCGACACCCAACCACACGCGCCGCAGCTCTTTTCGGATGTTCATGAAACACAACATACGAGCCTCGCTCAACGATCTTGAGCGCACATTAAATGGAAATGGTCGTCACGGGCCAATCACGTTGCGGTGACGCCGCGTGTGTTCGCGATCACGCCGATGTTGACGTTTATCATCTTCAGTTTCTAGTTCGCCCGCAGCGCGTCGAGCAATTTGCCGGTGGCCTGGCCGTTGCGGTCCAGGCCGTGCCGCGATTGGAAATCGGCGATGGCCTCGCGCGACTTCGTGCCAATCGCGCCGTCCGGGTCACCCACGTCGTAGCCGTGCTGGTTGAGCAGCGCCTGCACCTGTTTCAGCTCCTCGCGCGACAGGCCGCGATCGTCGGTGGGCCAGGGGGTCACGAGCGGACCGCCGCCGCGCAGGCGGTCGGACAGAAGGGCGACACCGAGCGCGTAGGAATCGGCATTGTTGTAATGGTAGATCGCATCGAAATTGCGCGTGACGAGAAAGGCCGGCCCCTCACGCCCCATGGGCAGAAACAGGCCATATTCGCCCGAGCCCAGCGAGCGGCCGTCGGCGCGCCGAAGCCCGTGTCCCTCCCAGAAGGACGCCGGCTTTTTCGCTGAGCGGCCGCTTGGACCCGAATAGGAGGCCGGCAGGATCACCTCGAACCCCCATGTCATGCCGGGCTCCCAGCCGGCGCGGTGCATAAAATTCGCGGTCGAGCCTAGCGCGTCAGGCACCGAATCGACGATGTCGCGGCGGCCATTGCCTTCCATGTCGACGGCGAGTTTCAGGAAGCTCGATGGCATGAATTGGGTCTGGCCGAAGGCGCCGGCCCAGGAGCCGTTGAGCCGGTCCGCGGCGATGTCGCCGCTCTCCAGAATCTTCAGTGTCGCGTTGAACTCGCCCCGGAAATAGGCCTGGCGGCGGCCGAAGCAGGACAGGGTCGCGAGCGAGCGCACCAGGGGCCGCTTGCCCATCGAGCGGCCATAATCCGATTCCATGCCCCAGAAGGCGGCGATGATATAGCGGTCGACGCCGAAGCGGCTTTCGGCGGCGCTCAAGGCCGAACTCCACTGCCGCATCTCGGCTTGGCCGTCGGCAATCTTCTCGTCGTCCACCGCCGCAGCGAGATATTGCCAGATCTCCGCCTTGAATTCCGGCTGATAATCGAGGAAGTCGAGCACCTTCATGTCGGGCTCAAGGCCGCTCGTCGCACCGTCAAAAGTTTCCGCCGAGACGCCGCTCGCCAGCGCGGCCGGGCGGAGCGAGGCAAGGCAGGAATCGAAATCCGCGAGCGCTGGTGTGCTCGCCGCAAAAAGGACGACCGCGGCCAAGGCGGAGAGACGGACGGTGCGGGCGGACATACTTATCCTCATGGGGCGAATCTTCAGACCCCATGAGGCAATAATATGGTTAAAAGAGGCTTAGAACAGCCTCGTCTTACAGCCAGGGCCGCTCGTTGGCGGCCTTCGCCTCATAGGTGTCGATCGCCTTGCTCTTGACCATGGTGAGGCCGATGTCGTCGAGCCCTTCCATCAGGCAATGTTTGCGGAAGGCATCGACGTCGAACTTCACCGTGCCGCCGTCCGGCCCGCGGATCTCCTGGTTTTCGAGATCAATCGTGATCGTCGCATTGGAGCCGCGGTCGGCATCGTCCATGAGCTTGGCGAGGTCTTCCGGCGACACGCGGATCGGCAGGATGCCGTTCTTGAAGCAATTGTTGAAGAAAATGTCGGCGAAGCTGGTCGAAATGACGCAGCGGATGCCGAAATCGAGCAGCGCCCAGGGCGCGTGTTCGCGCGACGAGCCGCAGCCGAAATTGTCTTCCGCCACCAGGATCTGGGCGTGCCGGTAGCCGGGCTTGTTCAGCACGAAATCCTTGTTCTCGCCGCCATCTTCATTGTAGCGCATCTCAGCGAACAGACCCTTGCCGAGGCCGGTGCGGGCGATCGTCTTGAGATATTGCTTCGGGATGATCATGTCGGTGTCGACGTTCATGATCTTGAGCGGCGCGGCGACGCCGGTGATGGTGGTGAACTTGTCCATTTTTGTTCCGAGCTTCACGAAAAACCTGTCTGGCGCCCTTTTAGCAAAGCTCGCCCGCCGGCGCAAAGGCCGGCGAACGCAATTCTCCTGCGCGAAACGCGGGCCGTTGGCCTCGCCTCACGCCGCCGCCTGCAGGATGTCCTTCACATTGGCAAGCGCATTCCGGACCGAGGCGCCGCCGGCATAGAATTGGATTTGCAGGATCGCCTCGACGATCTGCTCCTTCGTCGCGCCGGCCTCGAGCGCCGCCTGGGTGTGGGCGCGCAATTGAGTGACCGTGTGGCCAAGCGTCACGCAAGAGGCAATGACGACGAGTTCGCGGGTGATGAGATCGAGGCCGGGACGGGCGGTGATGCCGCCCATGGCCCATTCGATGGTCATGTCGATGAAATCGGGGCAGACCCCGTCCATATCGCGCTTGACCGCCGCCATGGCTTCGCCGCCAAAAAGCTCTTCGAAGACCGCGAGACCCCGTGCACGCAATTCCGGGTTTGAGACAAACATATTCGGCTCCTGTTCACTTGGCCGTTCACGGCCGCGGTCCGACTTGTGAATGAGAGCTATTTTCTGATAAAGACCGATTATTTTCGATCTTTGCCAAATAAAACCTGCCAATTATGGGTCAGCTTGAAAGCATCTCGGTCTTCGTCAAAGCCGTCGAGCGGGGCAGTTTCGCTGCGGCCGCGCAGGAGCTTCGCCTCACCGGGACGATGGTTGGCACCCATGTGCGTTCCCTCGAGGATCGCCTCGGCACGAAATTGCTCAATCGGACGACGCGGCGGCAGAGCCTGACCGAGGCCGGCCGTCTCTATTACGAGCGCTGCAAGAAGATCTTGGCCGAGGTGACGGATGCGCAACTTGACGTCGCCGATCTGCAAGCGATACCGAAAGGGCGGCTGAAAATCGTATCGCAAGTGTCCTTCGGCGTGCATGCCCTGACCCCGGCCTGCGCCGAGTTCATTGCAAAGTATCCGACCGTTTCTGTCGATCTCGTCGTGAGCGACCGGCTCGCCGATCTCGTGAACGAGGACTTCGATATCGCCTTCCGCATTGGCGATCTGCCGGATTCCGCGCTGATCGCCCGGCCCCTCGATCCCTATGCCTCGATCATCTGCGCGTCGCCCGATTATTTTGCGAAGCGGGGCACGCCGCTCCATCCCACGGACCTTTCACACCACACTTGCCTTGGCCTCGCCCATCCGATCGCAAGCCGTGAATGGCGATTGCGGGGGCCGGACGGGATGATCCATGTGCCGGTGTCGCTGGCCATGTCCATCAACAATGGCGAGGCGTTGCGGACCGCGGCCTTGAGTGGCCTTGGCATCATTATGCAGCCGGAAGTGCTGCTGAACGGCGACGTGGCGGCGGGCCGGCTCATCCCGATCCTGGCCGATTACCTGCCGACGCCCAAGCCCATGCATCTGATGACATTCCGGCACCGGCGCCCGACCGCCAAGATCCGCATGTTCGTGGAGTTCGCGCTGGAGCGATTTGGCCGCCGCGCGGCGCGGACACGATTGCCGTCTGTCTCTGATGGATCCTCCTCAGACTAGGACAGCACGCGTGGCGGAGGTTCTTTTTGCGTTGTGCTTCGCCTCTCGACGCACCTTTGGCGCTGGTGGCGTCTCCTCCGGCCACCGCTTGAGAGCGGCCTGGCCAGCGTCGGTAAGGGTATAGATGCCGCGCTCTACCCGCTCAAACCAGCCATAGAAATTGCTGCCGACGATCGAGGCGGCGATGGGGACCTGGGCTTTGAGATCGCGCAATCGCTGTGGCCCGGTGGCGAGGGCGCCAGCGCAGGCGAGTGCCTGTTGGCGATAGGCGGTCATGACCGGTTCGCGCGTGCTGCCGCCTTGGGTCGGGTCGCCCCGGCGTTTTTGATGCTCCTTCACGAGCTTTGAGCGCAGCTTGGGGTTGCGGCGCGGGCTTGGCGCTTGCGGGCTCACCAGCACATGGACGCCGCCCTGCGCATCCACTCCGAGCATGCCAAAGCCGAGGCGTCGGCATAGATTACGAAAACGGGCATCGGCCTCGCGTCCCTTGCCGCGAGCCGATAGACACGCCGCGAGCCAGATTTCATCGCCGGCCGTCGCGCGGTGAATGCCTTGCAGCACGAGTTCGAGATTGAAGCTGAGTTTCAACTCGCCAATCACCACCACGGGTGGATCGTCGCCATTCAACCCAACGAGATCGCAACCGCCGATCTCGCCTTTCACTTGAAAGCCCAAGCCTTCGAGATAGGCTTTGACCGGTTGATAGAGCATGGTTTCCATGGACGCCTCATCATGTTGCGTCCCATATGAGATAGCGGCAACAGGCAAAGTAAGTGTGAATGCGCGTCGAACGTGATGGGGGAATCGGTTCAAGACGCGTCCTTCATTTTAGGTCGATTTGCGGTGATCGGCCGGGGCGCGTGCCCCGGCCGATTATTCCGCTGCTTCGAGATCCAGGAACCCGCCCGACTGGCGCCGCCACAGGCCGGCGTAGAGGCCGTCCCGGCGCAGCAATTCGTCGTGGGTGCCCATTTCGACGATCTCGCCCTGGTCCATGACGATCAGCCGGTCCATGGCGGCGATGGTCGAGAGGCGATGGGCGATGGCGATCACCGTCTTGCCTTTCATCAGCGCATAGAGGCTTTCCTGGATCGCGGCTTCGACTTCCGAATCGAGCGCCGAGGTCGCTTCGTCCAGCACCAGGATCGGCGCGTCCTTCAAAAGCACGCGCGCGATCGCGATGCGCTGGCGCTGGCCGCCCGAGAGCTTCGCGCCGCGCCCGCCCACTTGCGCACCATAGCCCACGTTGTCGTAAGGGCCGGTGAGCGTCTGGATGAAGTCATGCGCATGGGCCTGGCGCGCTGCCGCAGCGAATGTTGCGTCACGTCGGCAATATTCTGCCCATCGATCAGCACGTGGCCCCGCTCCACGTCTTAGAAGCGCAACAGCAAATTGACGATCGTCGATTTGCCCGCGCCCGAACGGCAAGGCCTCGCGGCTGCAAGTCAATTGTCGCGCGATATCGCGGCGCCAAGAATTTAGGGTCCGAAGATGAGATTCCGAAACTCTTGATCGCTGGCAAAAGACTTCAGGTCATCGTCTCCGGGCGCGGCGTCGGGGTGCGAAGAATCGAGCATTCCGCGAAGCAAGGCTCGGATCGAGCCACCTGCGTTCTGCTGCGTGCCGATCGCCTCGCGTACGGCGGCAAGCGCGTGTTCTCGCGCCTGCGACTTATCCGCATCGCTCCCATTGTTTTGTTCCAGCCAGGTAAACTGTTGCCCATAGGCGGCGGCAAGCCACACCTGCACCATGGGATCAGGAGAACGCGGGTCGATTTTTTGAAGTTTGCTCGCTATTTGCAGTGCGCGCTCGAAACCTGTGGGAGCGGGCACATAAAGCGACGCATACATTTCCCGTCTCAGAATGCCGGGATCATCGGGATATTTGTCGCTCGCCTCGGAATAAGCGTCGACCGCCGCCTGCGCGTTGCCCTGTTGCAGGCGGATTTCCCCAAGCATGATGAGATATCTGCGATTGCCGCTATCGCGCCCAATGGCCTCGAGAATGGCGCGAATGGCAGCCTGATAGTTCCTGGCTCTCGCCTGCGCTCCGGCCCAGGCTGCAAATTCCACGTCAGAATTCAAATCGTTGAAAGGAATATCCAGTAATTTCTTATCGGCGTCGGACAGGGCTTTAGCCGGAATGGGCGGGGTCGATGGGTTCGCCTCGACCACATGGTCAGTGCCGATTGGTGCATCGAGAGATAAGTCGACGGATTTCTGATCGACGGCGAAGGAGGATAGTGCGGCATCGGAGTCCGATAACAAGAGCATGACGCGCGTGCGTGTTTCGAGGTAGAAAAATAGGAATCCTCCGACCAGTGTCGAGGTCGCGATAATAAGCAAGAAGGCGCTGGCGCCGGGGACACCTTGCATTGCGCTGTGTTGGAATGCGGACGCCTGCGTCAACACTTCATGATATATGTTGAGGGCCTGGGTGAGGCCTAAGCCTACGATGATTTTGGTCAGCCAGTCGGAAATCTCTTCGAGATTGGTGTTTCCCGCAAAGGCTGGTAGCGCGCGATTGTTGTTGCCCTGGCTGCCTGTGCCGCTCGGTTCGGTGCCAGAGGTCTTCGGAGTTTGATCGTAACCCTGTCGCAAGATGCGCGGGATGCCGAATATAAAACCCATAAATCCGCCAAATATGACACCGGCCACGCCGGCCGCGACGAAAACCCCGAATACGTAGAATGCGCGCCACGAATAGCCCATCGATGGATCGCTACCGCCCACAGCGAGACTATAAACTGCGACGACCGCGAATAGCAGTAACGCCATCCAACTCGCGACCCATTCCACGCTCTGTAGCTGCTCGTTCATAAGCCACCGGCGTGTGTCACGATTCTCGTCGCGCTGATGCGCCGCGGGAGGCGAACTTAACCACTTGCGCAAGTTGGACACTGCATCGGTCATGACGGACTCGCCCAGCCAGATATTGCTGACGCAAGCCGCATTTAAGCGCCATCTCGCCACCCGCTTCGTAATCTGCCTCACAAATGAGGGCGGCTATGTTGGCCGGATTGTTGCGCCACGCTCCGCACGGCCCGAGGCGGAAAGTCTGGTGCCGCCTTCCGCCTCGCCGCCGTGCCTGCACCCAATCGGCACCGCCCTCTACTCCGCCGCCTCCAAATCCAGGAACCCGCCCGACTGGCGGCGCCACAGGCCGGCGTAGAGGCCGTCCCGGCGCAGCAGTTCGTCGTGCGTGCCCATTTCGACGATCTCGCCCTGGTCCATGACGATCAGCCGGTCCATGGCGGCGATGGTCGACAGGCGATGGGCGATGGCGATCACCGTCTTGCCCTTCATCAGCGCATAGAGGCTCTCTTGGATCGCGGCTTCGACTTCCGAATCGAGCGCCGAGGTCGCCTCGTCCAGCACCAAGATCGGCGCGTCCTTGAGGAGCACGCGGGCGATCGCGATCCGCTGGCGCTGGCCGCCCGAAAGCTTGACCCCGCGCTCGCCCACTTGCGCCTCATAGCCCACATTGCCGTACGGGTCGGTGAGCGTCTGGATGAACTCGTGCGCATGCGCCTGGCGCGCCGCCGCCTTGACCCGTTCCATCGTCGCTTCGGGCTGGCCGTAGCGGATGTTCTCGGTGATCGAGCGGTGCAGCAGGCTCGTGTCCTGCGTCACGAGGCCGATGCGCTGGCGCAGCGAATGTTGCGTCACATCGGCAATATTCTGCCCGTCGATCAGCACACGGCCTCGCTCCACATCGTAGAAGCGCAACAGCAAATTGACGATGGTCGATTTGCCCGCACCCGAACGCCCGACCAATCCGACCTTCTCGCCCGGGCGGATGATGAGCGACAGATCATCGATCACGCCGCCCTTCTTGCCATAGTGGAAGCGCACATGCTCGAAGCGGATTTCGCCGCGGGGCGCGGCAAGCTCGATTGCGCCGGACCTGTCGATCAATTCGTTGGGTTTGGAGATCGTCTCCATGCCTTCCTGGATCTGGCCCAGATTGTCGAAGATGTTGATCGCCTCCCACATGATCCAGCTCGACATGTTGCTGACGCGCAAGGTCAGGCCGCACGCGATCGCAACCGTGCCGACGCTGATCTGCGCGTTCGACCAGAACCAGATGGCGAGCGTGCCGGTGGCGAAGATCATGACGCCGTTCAACAGATTGATGCTCAGGTTGAGCAACGAGATCAGCCGCATTTCGGCCTTCAGGTAGCCGGTGTGGCGCACCAGAGCTTCGCGCACGTAATTGTCTTCGCGCTCGGGCGAGGCAAAGAGTTTTACGGTCTGAATATTGGTGTAGCCATCGACGACGCGTCCGGTCAGCAACGAGCGCATATGCGAGACGTTGACCGAACAGGCACCGATCTTGGGCACGAAATACCGCAGCACCGACACGAAGCCGATGTTCCAAAAGATCATCGGAATCGCGAGGCGATAGTCGATGCTGAAGCAGATGACGGTGGCGCTGACCGAATAGATGCCGACGAACCAGAATGCGTCGACGCACTTGACCACGGTCTCGCGCACCGCCGGCCCCGTCTGCACGATGCGCGAGGCGATGCGGCCGGCAAAATCATTGGCGAAGAAGTTCACCGATTGCCGTTGCACGTAGCGGTGATTCTGCCAGCGGATGCGGTTGGTGAGGCCGGCCGTGAAGGCCTGTCCCACGAATGCATCGTGCAGGAAGGACGCGAACGGCCGCAGGCCGACGAGAACGATTGCCCCGCCGATGATGATCAACAGATGGTCGGCAAAAACACGCGACGGATTGGTGCCGTTCAATGCGTCGACGAGACGGCCGATTCCTTGCTGCAATGCGACTTCGATGAGCGAGACGATCAAGCCGATGAGCATGAGCCACAGCACCTGCCGCCACACCGGTTTGGCGTAGCGCAGGATGAAGGGCACCAGTTTTCGCGGCGGCATCGACTCGTCGTGCGGCGCAAATGGGTCGATCAGTTTTTCAAAAAAGGCAAACATGGCGAATCCAAGAGGCGGAGCGTCCATCAGCCAGCGGCGCAAATGCAAACTGGCGGATCAAGGCGACGAAAACGCGGCGATGGACGCGAAATTTAAGGAAGCGAAAGACGAAAACTCAGCGCGACAAACCCATGAGCCAACCGGTCGCCGGGTGAATGAACGAAAGCAAATTTACCATTCGACCCTCCAGGTTGGCGCGAGCGCGTGAACATGAGACCCTCTTTGATCGAGGGACCGCCTTCATACAGCAAAAAGCGATATCGCGCGCCTGCTATTTTTGCAAGACGGCACGAAGCGCAGCACATGTGGCATAACGGCCGCAGCCGAGCCGCGGTTCTGCCAAAGACGATTGACTTTGGCTGCGATCATCGCAATCCTCCCCCTCTCTGGGGGCAGATGTGATCGCGCAGAACGGGAAAACTTCAGGTCGCGGATGCGGGTGGCGGGCTTTGATCGCCGCGCCGGCTTTGGCGCTGTGCCTGATCCTATCCGCGTGCGGCGGGCGGCCGCCGCCAGGCATTCTCACTCCCGTGGCGCAGACGGATCCGCAGGCCAAACAGGTCGACGTGATCGTCGCGACCACGCGCGAATTTGATCCGGCCACCGACGCCTTCTCGACCAAGCGCGGCGACGGGCTGCTGTTTCAGAAGGTCGATGTGTCGATCCCGCCCAATCACAAGGACGGCGCGCTCGAGGCGCCCGAGGAATTGCCGGGAGATCCGAGCCGCAATTTCGTCACGACGCAGAATCGGGACCTGAGCGAGGCGGAGTTTCGCGCCGAGGTCACGAAGCATCTCGGCAAGAGCGGCGAGGTTTTGGTCTTCATTCACGGCTATAACACGACCCATCAGGAAGCCGTGTTCCGGATGGCGCAGATCACCAACGATTCAGGTTATCGCGGCGCCTCGGTGCTGTTCTCCTGGCCCTCGCAGGGCGAATTGTCCGGTTATCTGTATGATCGCGAAAGCTCGACCTATTCGCGCGATCAGCTCGAACACACGATCCACGTGCTGGCGGCGACTCCGGGCGTGAAGAAGATCAACCTGCTCGCGCATTCCATGGGTAATTGGCTCACGGTCGAGATGCTGCGGCAGGCACGGATTCGCGGCGACGTGGAATTCGGCGGCAAGCTGGGCCAAGTCATTCTCGCGTCTCCCGACGTCGATTTGGATGTGTTTCGCAAGGACATATTCCTGATCGGCCCGCGCAAGCCGCCGATCGTGATGCTAGTCTCGCGCAACGATTACGCACTGCAAGTTTCCGAACGCCTCGCCGGACGGGTGCGTGCCGGGGCCGCGGTGATCGACAATCCGCAAGCGCAAAAGGCCATTCAACAGGCGGGCATGATTGTCATCGACATGACCAAGGTCGATTCGAACGATGCGCTCAACCATTCGAAATTTGCCGAGTCGCCGGCGATCATCCAGAACATCGGCCGGCAGCTCAATGGCGTGCAGGAGAAATCGAATGCGCCCACGAGCGTCGGCGGATTCGTTCTCGACGCGGCGGGCCAGGTGCTTGGGGCGCCGAAGACGATTTTCGATACGGTGACATTGCGCAATGGCGGCGGCGGGATGTGACGGGTCTGACACGCGTCAACATCGTTATGCTCTTTAGCGCTTAAGCAAATCCGGCCGCCGGGTCTGCGTGATCGCTTCCGCCTGTTCGCGCCGCCAGCGCGCGATCTTCGCGTGATCGCCCGACAGCAGCACGTCGGGAATGGTGCGTCCTTCCCATTCGCGCGGGCGGGTGTAATGCGGATATTCGAGCAGGCCGTTTTCGAAGCTTTCTTCCGAGCCCGATTCCAATTTGCCCATCACGCCCGGCAACAGGCGCACGCAGGCGTCGAGCAGCACGATCGAGGCGATTTCGCCGCCCGAGAGGATGTAATCGCCGATCGACACTTCCTCGAGCCCGCGCGCTTCGATGACCCGTTCGTCGACGCCTTCGAACCGGCCGCAGATCAGGACGACACCAGGCCCTTCGCTCAAGCTGCGCACGCGCTCCTGGGTCAAAGGCTTGCCGCGCGGGCTCATCAGCAGGCGCGGCCGCGTATCATCGGCCGAAAGGCCAGCATCCAAGCTCGCCGCCAGCACGTCGGCGCGGATCACCATGCCGGGCCCGCCGCCAGCCGGCGTATCGTCCACGGCGCGGTGACGGCCAAGGCCATGGTCGCGAATGTTGCGCGTTTCCAGCGACCAGAGCCCGCGCGCCAGCGCATCGCCGGAAAGCGATTGGCCAAGCGGTCCGGGAAACATGTCGGGATAGAGCGTGAAGAGCGTGACGGCCCAAGCCGGCGTATCCGTCATGTCGGCGCTCGCGGGGAGAGGATCGATCTGGTCATCTCCTGCGCATAGGCAATAAACGTCCAACAGGCAATCCGGCCGGCCTCGATACGATTTGCCGGCCCGCCTTATGAATGAGAGGCGTCAGGCTCCCCCGCAACCTCTTGCGGCAAGTTCAGGACGATCCTGCCCGCGTCGAGGTCGACGGAGCGGACAACTGCGTCCAGGAACGGCAGCAGCAGCGTGTCGCCGCCCGCCTCAGGTTTGATTTCGAGAATGTCGCCGGCGCCGTAATTCTGCACGGCGACGACCGTGCCGATCGCCGCGCCATCGTCCGTCACGGCTTTCAGGCCAACGAGATCGGAATAGTAATATTCACCCGCCTGCGCGGGCGGCAAAAGTTCGCGCGCCACCGTGAGGCCGGTGCCGTTGAGCGCCTCGGCGGCGGTGCGGTCGTTCACGTCCTTGATGCGGACGATGAACAGATCGTCCTTGAGCGGCCGGGCGCCGGCGATCTCGAACATCTGCGTGCCGCCTTCGGCCTGCAGCGGTCCATAAGTGGCGAAAGCGGCGGGATCAGCGGTGAAACTCTTCACCCTGACCTCGCCGCGAATGCCATGTGCCGCGCCGAAAGTGGCGACGAGAACGCGCGGGCGCGTCACGGCTTGGCGGGAGCCGCGGGGGCAGGGGCCGTATTGTCGGCCGGCGCGGGCGGAGCATCGAAACGTTCGACCTTGGCGTTCTTGCGCATGTCGGCAACGGCGTCCTGTTGCGCCTTTTGCGCGACATAGCGGGCGACCTGGTCCTTCACGTCCTCGAAGGCTGGGAACTTGGTCATCCGCTTGTCTTCGACCTTGATGATATGCCAGCCGAAGTTGCTGTGCACCGGCTCCGACACCTGCCCCTTGTCGAGCTTGAATGCCGCCTCGCCGAATTCCGGCACCATCTTATCCTTGGTGAACCAGCCAAGATCGCCGCCATTCCCGCTCGGGTCCTTGGACAGTTCGTCAGCGATCTTGGCGAAATCCTCGCCGGCCTGAATGCGCTTCAGCGCGGCCTTGGCTTCGTCCTCGGTGGCCACGAGAATGTGGCGCGCATGAATTTCTTCCTGCGGCTTCATCTTCGCGGCGGCCTCGTCATAGACTTTCTTCATCGCCTCGTCGGTAACGGCCGTCTTGGCAATGTCGGCCATCAATTTGTCGGTCAAAATCTTTTCCCGGTAATAAGCCAGCGCGCGGGCGAATTCCGGCGTGTCGCCGAGCTTTTGTTCCTCGGCCTTCTGCACCATGATTTTCGCGTCGATAAGGTATTCGAGCACGTATTTGTCTTTCTCGGCCCCATCCAGGCTCGAGGGCAGGCTGCTCCCCAGTTCCGTTTCGGCGGTCGCCACGTCCTCATCGGTGATCTCCACGCCATTCACTTTGGCCAACACTTTTGCCGAGGCGGGCGACAGGGTGCCAAAGGCCACGACGGCAAAAGCCGCACCGACGAGAATCTTACGGCTGGCGGACGTCATGAATGCGTTAGAAACTTGCGACATACGAACTAGCTCCAGGGTCGGCCGGCGTTTCGCGCCAGCAGCATGGGGGATCTTGAGTCGGCGCGTAAACTGACCGATTGACGGTTCTAGGGCAACCCGGAATACGTTAGATTCTTATGCCTCACGATTTTGGTTAAATTTTATCCACCATGCGCCCGTTCCTGGTCGCGGGCCGAAAGGACAGCCGATGAAAGTGACAAGACTTGCCGCTCTGTTTGGCCTCAGCTCCCTGCTCGCCTCGACGGCCCTGGCGCAGACCCCCGTCGCTCCCAAGCCGGGGATAGAGAAAGTTGGCCATATCATCGTCTTCTATCTGGAGAATCGCGCCTTCGACAATCTCTATGGTTTGTTTCCGGGCGCGAACGGCCTCGCCAATGCCGGCGCAGCGGCGACCCAGGTGGATAAAGACGGCAAGCCCTATGACAAATTGCCGCCGGTGCTCGATACGAGCACCAACCCGCCCAAGCCCGACCCGCGCTTTCCTGCCGATCTGCCCAACGGCCCCTTCAAGGTCAACGATATCGTCTCGGTGGAGGAAAAGACCGGCGATCTCGTCCACCGCTTCTATAATGAGCAATTGCAGATCGACGGCGGCAAGATGGACAAATATGTCGCCTATTCCGACGCCTCAAGTCTCGTCATGAATTATTACGACGGCTCGAAATTGCCGCTGTGGAATTATGCGAAGCAATATGTCCTGATGGACAATTTCTTCCACGCCGCCTTCGGCGGGTCGTTCCTGAACCATTTCTGGCTGGTCTGCGCCTGCTCGCCGCGCTGGGACAATGCGCCAGATAAATTCGTCGCCAAGCTCGACGACAAGGGCAACCTGATCTCGGACGGCCAGGTGACGCCCGACGGATACGCGGTCAATACCTCGTTCTCAGTCTACCAGCCGCATCCGGCGAAATTCGATGCCGACAAGAGCCAGTTGGTGCCGCCGCAGGACATGCCGAACATCGGCGACCGGCTGTCGGAAAAGAACGTGTCCTGGGCCTGGTATTCGGGTGGCTGGAACGACGCGGTGGCCGGCCATCCGGCGCCTTTGTTCCAGTTCCACCACCAGCCGTTCGCCTATTTCAAGAATTACGGTGACGGCACGCCGGGCCGCGCCGCCCATTTGAAGGATTACCTCGACCTGGTGAACGATATTCGCAACAATACCCTGCCGCAGGTTGTCTTTTATAAGCCGATCGGCGAACTGAACGAGCACAACGGCTATGCCAACGTGCTCGACGGTGACCAGCATGTCGTTGATTTGATCGAGAAAATCCAAGCGACCCCGGCTTGGAACGACAGCGTGATCATCGTCACCTATGACGAAAACGGCGGTCTTTGGGATCATGTCGCGCCGCCCAAGACCGACAAATGGGGCCCGGGCACGCGCATCCCGACCTTGCTGATTTCGCCGCTCGCCAAGAAAGGCTTCGTCGATCACACCGAATACGACACGACCTCGATCCTGAAACTGATCGAGACGCGGTACGGCCTGGTACCGCTCGGCACGCGCGACGCGGCGGTCAATGACATGACCAACGCGTTGGATTTGCAGTAATATTCTCGAACGACCCGCGGCCTTCGAGGCTCCCGGAGGACCACCGCCCCAAAAGCGGCGGTCCTTTTTGGCATTTCGCCCTTTGTCGTCTCCTCGCATTGACAAGGGAGGGGGGCAATCCTACATGTCACGCGGCATTTTGGCCGGCTTTTGCGGGTTTTCACGCTGAACGAGCGGGACCTGCGGGCTGTCCGTCCGTAGCAGGTTCGCCGAGACGGGGCGCGCCGGGAACCTGAACACCAGTTGCCCGGTTTTGCGGTTTTCTGGCGATATCGAAGGGTTTTTTGATGTTTGGCGCTCTGGCAAAGAAAATATTCGGCTCCGCAAACGACCGCCGCCTCAAAACCTACCGGCCGAAAGTCGCCGCCATTGCGGCGCTTGAGCCGGAAGTCTCGTCCCTGACCGACGAACAGCTCAAGGCGCGCACCCAAGAATTCCGCAACATGCTTGAGTCGGGCAAGACGCTCGACGACATTCTTGCCCCCGCTTTCGCAACCGTGCGCGAGGCGGCCAAGCGCACGCTCGGCCAGCGCCATTTCGATGTCCAGATGATCGGCGGCGTGGTGCTGCATGAAGGCGCGATCGCCGAAATGCGCACCGGTGAAGGCAAGACGCTGGTCGCGACCCTCGCGACCTATCTCAACGCCCTCAACGGCAAGGGCGTCCATGTGGTGACAGTCAACGACTACCTCGCTCGCCGCGACGCCGAATGGATGGGCCGGATCTACAATTTCCTCGGCCTCAGCGTCGGCGTCATCGTGCACGGGCTCGACGACGATCAGCGCCGCCAGGCCTATGCGGCCGACATCACCTACGGCACGAACAACGAATTCGGCTTCGACTATCTGCGCGACAACATGAAATACGAGTTGGCGCAGATGGTGCAGCGCGGCCACGCCTTCGCCATCGTCGACGAAGTGGACTCGATTCTGGTCGACGAAGCGCGCACGCCACTGATCATTTCCGGCCCGTCCGACGACAAGTCCGACCTGTACAATTCCATCGACAAGTTCATCCCGGTGCTGGTGAAGGAAGATTTCGAGATCGACGAAAAACAGCGCAGCGTCCATCTCACCGAGGTCGGCAACGAGCATATCGAACAATTGCTGCGCGAGGCGAATATCCTCACCGAGGGCTCGCTCTATGAGGCGGCGAATGCGACGCTCGTGCACCACGTGCAGCAGGCGCTGAAAGCGCACAAGTTGTTCCAACGCGACAAGGATTACATCGTCAAGGACGGCGAGGTGATCATCATCGACGAATTCTCCGGCCGCATGATGCGCGGACGTCGCTATTCGGAAGGCCTGCATCAGGCGCTGGAGGCCAAGGAACATGTGGCGGTGCAGCCAGAAAACGTGACGCTCGCCTCCATCACCTTCCAGAATTATTTCCGCCTCTACGCGAAGCTCGCCGGCATGACCGGTACGGCGGCGACGGAGGCCAATGAATTCGCCGAGATCTACAAGCTCGACGTGGTCGAAATCCCGACCAACCGGCCGGTGCAGCGCATCGACGAGCATGATGAAGTCTATCGCACCGAGAAGGAAAAGCTCAAAGCGATCGTCAAGGAAATCCAAGAGGCGGCCACCGAGATGCAGCCGATGCTCGTCGGCACGACGTCGATCGAGAAATCGGAAGCGCTGGCGGAATTCCTGAAGACGCAAGGCTTCAAGCAGATCGATTTCGAGCAGCCCGGCGCGATCGACAAGCTCTATGCCGGCGCACGGTCCGGCGTCTCGGCGAAGCAATTTGCCGTGCTGAACGCCCGTTTCCACGAGCAGGAAGCCTATATCGTGGCCGAAGCCGGCGTGCCGGGCGCAATCACGGTCGCTACCAATATGGCTGGCCGCGGCACCGACATTCAGCTCGGCGGCAACGTCGAGATGCGCATCGCCGCCGAATGTGCCGGCATCGAGGATCCGGCGGCGCGGCAGCAGAAAGAGCAGGCGATCCGCGCTGAAGTGGCCGGCTTCAAGGAAAAGGCGCTCGCCGCGGGCGGTCTCTATATCATTGGCACTGAGCGGCACGAGAGCCGCCGCATCGACAATCAGTTGCGCGGTCGCGGCGGCCGTCAGGGCGACCCCGGCCGCTCGAAATTCTTCCTGTCGCTGCAGGACGATCTGATGCGCATTTTCGGCTCCGAGCGCATGGATTCGATGCTGCAGAAATTCGGCTTGAAGGAAGACGAGCCTATCGTCCATCCCTGGATCAACAAGGCGCTGGAAAAGGCGCAGCAGAAAGTCGAAGCGCGCAACTTCGACATTCGCAAGAACATTCTCAAATACGACGACGTGATGAATGACCAGCGCAAGGTCATTTTCGAAGACCGCCGCAAGATGATGGCGCAGGACTCGCTCGAGGAGTCGGTGCACGACATGCGGCACGACGTCGTCGACGATTTGGTCATGAAACATATTCCCGAAGGCGCGTATCCGGATGCCTGGGACGTGACCGGTCTGCACGATCAGGTACGGAACTTCCTCAATCTCGACGTGCCGGTGGCCGATTGGGCCAAGGAAGAAGGCATTGCCGACGAGGAAATGATCGAGCGCCTGACCAAGTCGTCCGACGACGCCTATGCGGCACGGGTCGAGAAGAACACGCCGGACGTGATGCGCTATGTCGAGAAGCAGGTGATCCTGCAGGTGCTCGACCAATTATGGCGCGAGCATCTCATCACACTGGACCATTTGCGCCAGGTGATCGGCTGGCGTGGCCTCGCCCAGCGCGACCCGCTGAACGAATACAAGTCCGAAGCCTTCGAATTGTTCAAGAGCCTGATCGACCATTGGCATCAGACCGTGACGGGCCATCTGATGCGTGTCGAAGTGATGTTCCAGGCGCCGGAAAATTCCGCGCCGGCCATGGAGGCGCATCATTTCGACCCGCAGACCGGCGAGGATGACGAGCAGTTGGCGCGGCTCAATGCCAGTGTCGCGTCAAGCGATTTCTCGGCGCTCGCGGTTGCCGCGCCGGCGCTGGCAGGCGAATTTGCGCCCGCGCCGCCCGCCTTGCGCGATCCGGACGATCCGTCAAGCTGGGGCCGCGTCGGGCGCAACGAGCCTTGTCCCTGCGGTTCGGGCAAGAAGTTCAAACATTGTCACGGTGCGCTGGTTTAACCGGGGAGCTTATACCCAAGGTCGCTAGCGGCGACCTTTGGACCGCTCTTCATTATTTTTCGCTAGGGCCTTGAAAAGGTGAAAAATGAAGTAAGGAACCAACGGTCACCCTCGTGGCCGTTGGTATTAACCGTTTGTAATCCCTAACCTGTCTCTTTCTGTGGGATTGGTGCAAATACCCCAATCCCGCCATATTTCATTCAGGTTGGGTTCAGTGCGTCCGCTTAATATGGTGGCTAAGTTAGAGACTTGCGCGAACCTTCGGCACGTCTCGTGCAAGTTCTGAGAAATTGGAGACCCACTATGGCATTGACCCTCAAGAAGAGCCTCGCCGGCGGCCTTGCCGGTCTGACCTTGATCACCGCGCTGACCATGAGCGCAACGCCGGCGGCCGCTTGGTGGCGCCACGGCGGCTGGGGATGGGGTGGCCCGGCTATCGCTGCGGGCGTGCTCGGCGGGTTGGTCGTGGGTAGCGCCATTGCAAATTCGCGTCCCTATTATGGCCCCGGCCCTGGCTATTATTATGATGGCCCGTGCCATCCGGCCCGGACGCCAGTCTATGACGGCTATGGCAATTTCGCCGGCTATCGCGTGGTGCGCGTCTGCGAATGATCGCGATCGCCTAGCGCGATTGAAGAGCCCCGGCTTTGTCCGGGGTTTTTCTTTGTCTTGAACAACAGGATCCGCAAAACAAAAGCGCGGCTTCAGTCCCCTGAGGCCGCGCTCGCTTTATCGGATAATTGCCAAGACGCTTATTGCGCGTCCTGAGCGTTGAACCCCACGGCGACCGTCGGGGTGGTTGCGCCACCCGCGAGCATCTTGCCGGCGGGCTGCTTGCGCCGGGTCAGGCTGGCCTGCGGCTTGTCGGCCTGTGGCACCACTGCCGGCTTTTGCAGCTTGGGCTTCGCTTTGGCGACGGGCTTTGCGGCGAGTTGCGCGGTTTTGTGCGTGACGGTCGGCACGGGGGCTGTGGCCGGCGCCTCAGCCGTGGCTGCAGGCTGTTGCGCCGGAACCGGCAGGGCCGAGGTCGTGTCGTCGTTCAAGCCCAGCCAGCGCTTGTAGAAGGGTGTCTCAGCCTTGGCCGGCACCGTATCGACTGGGGCGTAGGCCGTCGCGCTCGCCATAACCGGCGCCTGGGCCGGAGCGGCCGGCGTCGTCGCCACGGCAACGACCGGGGTCGGAGCCGGGGCTGGGGCTGCAACCGAAGGAGTGGTGGGCTTGCCGCCGGTCTCCTTGGCGGCGATCACGGCATCGGTCTTGTTGGCGGCAACCTGCACGACGGGCGATTGCGGCTTACTGCTGTCATCCAGCACGATTTCGGTCGGTTCCGCGGCCAAAGCCTCGGTCCGGCTCACCTCCATGCCGTGATCCTGATGCAGGTCGCGGAAATAGGGGTTCTGGCCGCCGTCGGAATAGACGTACTCGACCGCCTTCACGCCGCGCTGCACGAGTTCGGCGACCTGCTGATCGTCGCGCGTGGCCTTGGCGGCAACCGCTGCTTCCTCTTCTTCATTGGTCCTCAAGTCCGGGCAGGGGCTACTGGCGTCCATGCCGCCGGCCGGGGTCGCGTCGAAGACGTAATGCTTGCCGCAGACGCCGACGCTCGGCTCCTGCTTCGTCACCTCAAAATGGTCGCTGCCGTTCTTGAGCTGCTTCCAGAAGGCGATATTCGGATCGCTACGGTGCTTGGCCAGATTTTCCGCCGACATGTGGAACGGATAGGATTGCATCTGCACGGCTTTCTGGCCGCCGTTGAAGCCCTCGCGCACGATGGCGTAAATCTCGCCGATCTGCCGGTCGGTCATCGAGAAGCAGCCCGCCGAGGAGCAGGCGCCGTGCACCATGATCAGGCCGCCCGAGGCGCCGTGCGCCCGGTCATAGGCATTGGGGTAGCCGACGTTGAACGACAGGTAGTAATTGGAATTGGGGTTCATCTGCCCAGGGGTGATCGTATAGAAGCCTTCCGGCACCTGACGGTCGCCCTCGCGGGTCTTGGGACCGAGCTGGCCGGACCAGCGGCACATTGGATAGGTCTTCAACAGCGTATATTGCCCGTCCGATTTCATCTTCCAGATTTCGAACTCCGCTTCCTGCTTATAGGTGCGGATCAGCACGGGGGCGTTCTGGTTCGTGCCTTTTTCGGACATGAGCTGCAGGGTTTCGGGCGAGATCGCTTTATAGGCGCGCCCATTCACATCGTCATCGTCGCAACCGGCAACAAGCGCCGAAAGGGACACAGCGACGAGAAGACCACCGAGCGTCCGCAAAAGGTTGGATGTCCGCATGACTTTATAAATCCCAAGCTCTTATTGTCCGTGCCCAGCATCGGGCCGGACATCTCGTTATGATTTATAGCTCACATGGTTACGCAGCCCTTACTGCGGCCGGACTCAATTTGGCGGCACGGTGAACAAACCGTTAAGGGATCGCGTAAAGCCCCACACTCTACTTATCGTTAATTTAGACGATTTTGCGGCGGATGTCTTCGGCAAAGGCCAGACTGCCTATTTTCTGCCCATTTTCAGGAATTTCTCGGCCCGCGCTTCGCGCAATTCTGCGGGCGGGAGATGGGCAAGATCGGCGAAAGCGCCCGAAATCGCCTTGCCGGTTGCGGCCAGCATGGCCTCGGGATCGCGGTGCGCGCCGCCGATCGGCTCCGGGATGATGGCGTCGATGATGCCGAATTTCAAAAGGTCCTGGGCGGTGATCTTCATATTGGTCGCGGCGTCCTGGGCCCGGGCGGAATCGCGCCACAGGATCGAGGCCGAGGCCTCGGGCGATGCCACCGTGTAGATGGCGTGTTCCAGCATCAGCACCTTGTTGCAGCTTGCGATGGCGATGGCGCCGCCCGAGCCGCCTTCGCCGATCACCACCGCGACATTGGGCACGTCCAGCATCAGACAGGCGTCGATGGAGCGGGCGATCGCCTCGGCCTGGCCGCGCTCCTCGGCATCGACACCCGGGAAGGCGCCCGCTGTGTCGACGAAGGAGAGAACCGGAATGCCGAACCGATTGGCGAGTTCCATCAAGCGGATAGCCTTGCGGTAGCCCTCCGGCCGGGCCATGCCGAAATTGTGCCGCAGGCGGCTTTCGGTGTCGTGGCCCTTCTCCTGGCCGATCACGCAGACCGATTGACCCGCGAACCGGCCGAAGCCGCCGATCACCGCCTCGTCCTCGGCAAAGGCACGGTCGCCGGCGAGCGGGGTGAAATCGCTGATCAGGCGGGCAAGGTAATTGGTGAAATGCGGCCGCTCCGGGTGGCGGGCAACTTGCGTCTTCTGCCAGGGGGTGAGCTGGGCATAGAGGTCCTTGAGGGCCTTGGCGTTTTTCGCTTCGAGCCGGGTCAGTTCCTCCCCGATCCCGACCGCCCCGCCCTTGGCCGCAACGGCGCGCAATTCATCGACTTTCGCATCCAGCTCCGCAATGGGCCGTTCAAAATCGAGATAAGAGGGCATGCAACGCCTTTAAATGAATGACCAGAACGGCCGGAAAGAGGCCTCTAACTGGCGAGTTGAGTGCGGGAAGTCAAGGCGGAATGTTTGACATGAATCCGTGTCGGACTCTGCAAGCAAGCCGCCCGCGTGGACATGAAAAATGCCTCGGATTTGCTGGACGCGCATCAAGCTCGCGCCTCCACGATCCGCACGATATCCGCCATGATCGTGTTCAATTCATAATCCTTCGGTGTGTAGACTGCCGCGACGCCGGCTTCCTTCAACACTTTCGCATCCTCCGGCGGAATGATGCCGCCGATTACCACGGGCACGTCGTCGAGTCCTTCAGCCTTCATCCGCGCCATCACGTCTTTGACGAGCGGCACGTGCGAGCCCGACAGAATCGACAGGCCGACGCAATGCACGCCTTCTTCCAGCGCCGCGTTGACGATTTCCGCCGGGGTGAGGCGGATGCCTTCATAGACGACTTCCATGCCCGCGTCGCGGGCGCGCACGGCGATCTGCTCGGCTCCGTTGGAATGGCCGTCGAGGCCGGGCTTGCCGACGAGAAACTTCACGCGGCGGCCTAGCTTCTTCGAGACGCGCTCGACTTCGGCGCGCACATCGTCGAGGCCGTCCGCCACCTGCCGCGCGCTGCGGCCGACGCCGGTCGGCGCGCGGAACTCGCCGAACACATCGCGCAGCACGGCGCCCCACTCGCCGGTGGTGACGCCGGCTTTGGCCGCCGCAATCGACGGCTCCATGATGTTGCGGTTGGAGCGCGCCGCGTCGCGCAGATCGGCGAGCGCCGCGCTCACCGCCGCCTGGTCGCGCGCTTTGCGCCAGTCGTCGAGCCGCGCGATCTGCTCGGCTTCGACATGTTCCGGCACGACCATGATCGCGCCTTCGCCGGCCGTGAGCGGCGAGGGTTCAGAGTCGATAAAACGGTTGACGCCGACGACCACTTGCGCACCGCGTTCGATGTTCTCCAGGCGCTGCGTGTTCGATTCCACCAGCTTCGATTTCATATAGCCGGTTTCGATCGCCGCGATCGCGCCGCCCATCGCATCGATGGCCGCGAGTTCGGCGCGCGCTTGCTCTTTGAGCTCATCGACCTTGCGCATGATCTCGGTGCTGCCGTCGAAAATGTCGCCATATTCGAGCAGGTCCGTTTCATAGGCCATGATCTGCTGCATGCGCAGCGACCATTGCTGATCGAACGGGCGCGGCAGGCCGAGCGCCTCGTTCCAGGCCGGCAATTGCACGGCGCGGGCGCGGGCGTTTTTCGACAGCACGACCGCGAGCATTTCGATGAGGATGCGATAGACGTTGTTCTCCGGCTGCTGCTCGGTGAGGCCGAGCGAATTCACCTGCACGCCATAGCGGAAGCGACGTTGCTTTTCGTCCGCGACGCCGTAACGCGAGCTGAGAATTTCGTCCCATAATTCGGTGAAGGCGCGCATCTTGCATAGTTCGGTGACGAAGCGCATGCCGGCATTGACGAAGAAGGATATGCGCTGCGCCACATCGCCCAACGCGGGCGACGAGGCATCGCCCGCGGCCTTGATCGTGTCGAGCACGGCGATCGCGGTCGCAAGCGCGTAGGCCAATTCCTGCACCGGTGTCGCGCCTGCTTCCTGCAGATGGTACGAGCACACATTCATCGGATTCCATTTCGGCAGTTCCTTGGTCGTGAACAGAATCACGTCCTTGATCAGCCGCATGGAGGGCGCAGGCGGGAAGACATAGGTGCCGCGCGAGAGATATTCCTTGATGATGTCGTTCTGCGTCGTGCCGTTAAGTTTCGCGCGCGGTGCGCCTTGCTCATCGGCGGCGGCGATATAGAGCGCGAGCAGCCAGGGCGCCGTCGCGTTGATCGTCATCGAGGTGTTCATCTCGGCGATCGGAATGTCGCGGAACAGCGCGCGCATATCGCCCAAATGCGAGATCGGCACGCCCACTTTGCCGACTTCGCCGCGGGCAAGAGCAGAGTCGGAATCATATCCCGTCTGGGTCGGCAGGTCGAAGGCGATGGAGAGGCCGGTTTGCCCCTTGGCGAGATTGGCGCGGTAGAGCTTGTTGGACTCGTCGGCGGTCGAGTGGCCCGCATAGGTGCGGAAAATCCACGGCTTGTCCCGGATCGTCCCTGTTTCGCTCATCGTCCCATCCCTCTTAAATCATGCATTTCAGCTTATTTTGCTGCATAGCACAAATTTTGGGAAGGGGGACGTTTTGGGCGGTGCCGGGAAGCGCATCCAAGAAGAGATGAAATTCCTAAAAAAGGGGGTTATTCTAGGAAATTAGTGTGGCGGAGACTTGAAATGGATCGGATCGATCGGCGTATTCTCGCCGAATTGCAGGCGGATGGGCGTATGGCGATGGTCGAATTGGCGGATCGCGTCAGCCTGACGAAGACGCCTTGCACCGAACGGGTGAAGCGCCTCGAAAATGCCGGGGTCATTCGCGGCTACCGGGCGGATCTCGATCCCGAGCTTCTCGATTGCGGCCATGTGGTGATCGTCCTTGTCACCCTGGACAAGACCGGCGACGATGCGCTCGAGCGCTTCAACGACGCGATACGCCGCATTCCCGAAATCCAGTGCTGCTACATGGTGGCGGGCAATTTCGACTATATGCTCAAGGTGCGGACCAAGGACGTCGCGCATTATCGCGCCGTTCTAGGCGACCATATCGGCCGGCTCCCCAATATTCAGCAGACCCATTCCTTTGTCGCCATCGAACTGGTCAAGGACGAGGTGACTGTGCCGGTCCCGACCGGCCGATAAGAGTGCCGTCATTCCGCCTTTGTCGAGACCAGGTGGGATTGGGCGGCGCAGGCGGCAAGATCGTCGCTCGCCAGGCGGAAGAAGACCTTTTCCGGCATGGCGCGCGCGCCGAGGCTCTCGTAAAACGTATTCAGGGCGTGGTCTTTCGCATCGGCCGTCCAGTCGATGCGCCCAAGCTCGCGCTCGAGGGCGAGCGCCGCGAGCGCGCGCATCAGTGCCCTCCCAACGCCAGTGCCGCGTGCCGCCTTCGCCACATACAGCTCTTTCAGGAAGAGACCCGCCCGTATGCCCGGGCCGGGAAAGACCGTCGCGAAGGCGGCAAAACCGATCATGCTATCCGTCTCCGCCATCAGAATTTCGACCCCGTCGGGAAGGCGGCGAAGGCCGTTCGCGATCTGCGGCAAGGGCGGGCAGAAGACGCCGTAATGATCCTGCATTTCGGCAATGAGTGCGGCGAGCGCGTCAATGTCCGATGCGGCGAAGGGGCGAATGTTCAACATTTGGAATGCATCACACCTGCAGCACAGCCTGCCGGTTGCGCAGCGTCTCGCTGATCGCCTTCAGCCCGTCGGCGATCTCCGGTTCCGATTCGATGATCCACACACCCGCGCGGCCGTCGAGCAGGGCGCGAAGCGTTTCGGCCTGGCCGACCAGCCGTTCGTCACAGGCGGCGAGCGCCGCCAGGGCCTGCGCTTCCTGGCGGTAGCGTTGCATCATCCGGTCGTTTTCCGGCACGGGCTGCGCGCGAATCTGCCCCTCGAGGCTGCCAATGGTTTTGGACAGGCGCTCGAGGGCCTGGGCGCCGGACACCGCGCTCGCGTCGGGAAAAGGCTGGGCGCGCGTCGGCGGCGGCAGAAACTGGTGCCGGTACGCACTTTCCGCGCTCTCGACGCTGGCGCGCGCCTGGCCAAGCAGCCAGCCGACCTTGGCGCGGATCATTAGGTCGTCGGCGCGCAATTGATTTTCCGTGCGGTAGAAGTTGTAGCCCCAACCATAGAAGAGGTTGATCGCAAGCTGCTTCAGCGCGCCGGCGTCATAGAAGGCGGACGCGCTCATGACCCGCCTTTCGCCCCCGAAAGCCCGGCGTCGGGACCAAGCCCGATGGTGCCGATCGGTTGCGCGCCGATCGAGAACGGCAGGCCCGCCGCGGCGTTGGGTGCGGAGACCAGGCCCTTTTCCGCCATGCGCAAGGCGAGATAATAGCGCACGGCCTCGATGGGCGTGAGGCCGAGCGCCTGCAATGAGATCAGTTCGCGCATGCGCTCGTCCTTCGGCAGGATCAGCACTTTGAGATCGTTCAGCATAATGCCGTAGATCTTCAGGAAGTCGGCGAGATGCGCCTTCACCCCTTCGCGGATATCGTTGATGCGTTCGTTGATATGTTCCATTTTGGTGACTTGCACCACCTGGTTGATCGCCTGCTCGATGGCGGGGCCGGCATAGGCCGCGATTTCGTTCGTGTCGATCACATTGCCGTTGAAGGGCAGGTGCGTGATGAGGTCGAGCGCTGCCTCCTTCGTGTCGACATGGATGTAATAATCCACCTGATAGGCCATTTCCGCCATTTCGGCGCTGGTGGCGATGCCGGAATTGCGCACCAGGAGCTTGGCGCGGTTGATATAGATCACCTCGAAGACCCAGGGCGAGGTGCCACCGAAAAAGCCCTGCACGATCGAGCCGATCAGCGGCTTGTCGGGTGTCGTCAGCGCATATTGCCCGGTCTCATAGACGTTCAGCACCGCGCCGCGCGATTTCAGGACGCAGAAATGATTGCTCTCGACCGTCAGCAGCGATCCCGACACGATGCTGTCGTCGGCGATCTTGATCGCGACGCCGCGCGTTCCGAGCATATCGGTGCCGTCTCTCTGCAATGAGGTGATCACTTGCCGTGCGATAGCCATGCGACGTTTCCTTCTGTCCCGTGCACCGTTCTGCGGCGCCTCCGTCGCCCTCCATTAATTCGGATCAGCGGGCAAATGTCGAGAGAGGTAGCTCACTCATGGCTAATCCGCCGCACGCGACCTCAGGCCGCGTGCGGCGGGTCGCGCGCCGCTTCCGGTCCCGTCCGTTCAGTGCGCCCCGGCGGCGCCGGATCCGGACGCGACCTTCCGCGCGAACAGCACCACGATGGCGGCGAGCGCGAGCAGCATGCCGATCACGGCAAACGTGTCGCTGAAGCCCATGATCAGGGCCTGGCGCTTCACAGAACTGCCGAGCGCGACAATCGCCTGGTGGGTCGCGGCAGCCTGATCCGACACGCCATGGGCCATGAAATAGGCGGTCATCTGGTCGATGCGCTGGCGCACGATCTCATTCGTCAGGGTGATGGACTGGCCGATGATATTGGAATGGAATTGCTCGCGCTTGGTGAGCAGGGTTGCCAGCGTCGCGGTGCCGACCGCGCCGCCCAGGTTGCGCAGCATGTTCGAAAGGCCCGATGCCGCACCCGCGTCGCTCGGCGCGATGCCGGCGATCGTGACGGCGCTGACCGGGGCCAACACGACGGCCTGGCCGAGCGCGCGCACGATGTTCGGGATGAAGAACTGGTCTCCGGCCGAGTCGAGCGACAAGGTGGTATTCATGAAACAGCTCACGGCGAAGATGGCGATGCCGACGGCGGCGAGATAGCGCACGTCGAAGCGCTTCATCAGCATCGGCACCAGGGGGATGAGCACGAGTTGCGGCAGGCCGGTCCAGGCGAGCACTTTGCCGATGTCCTCGGCGTTGTAATGCTGCACCTGGCCGAGATATTGCGGCAGCACATAGACCGAGCCATAGAGCGCAAAGCCGACAAGGACATTGGCGATGATGCCGATGGCGAAGTTGCGCTGTTTCATCAGCCGCAGATTGACCAAAGGTTTCGCCACGCGCAATTCGATCGCGATGAAGGCGCTGAGAAAGACGGCGGCGATGATCGCAAGCCGTAGGATGAAGGGCGAGGCGAACCAATCGTCCTTGTTGCCTTCCTCCAGCACGGTCTGCAGGGCGGCGAGGCCGACAGCCATTGTCGCGATGCCGAGCCAATCGCCGTCGCGCAGCCGGTCAAGGCGCATCGGCTCGCGGTCAAGTGTCAACCACAGCGCCGTCACCATCGCGATGCTGGGCACCGTATTGATGAAGAAAATGGTCTGCCAGCCGTAATTTTCGGTCATGAAGCCGCCGATCGTCGGGCCGATGGCCGGCGCGAATGTGGCTGACAGCGCGAAAATGGCGAGGCCGATCGGCTGCTGCGGTTTCGGCAGCTTGGTCAGGACCATGGTGAAGGCCATGGGAATGAGGACGCCGCCAGCAAAACCCTGCAGGCCGCGCAGCGCGATCATGGTCGGCAGATCGCGGGCGAAGGCGCAAGAGATCGAGAACAGCGCGAACAGGATCGCATTGACGAGCAGATACCGGCGAAACGAGAAGACCCGGCTCAAATAATCGCTGAGCGGGATGACGATGATTTCGCCGATGAGGTAGGAGGTCGAGATCCAGGCGCCATTGTCGACGCCCGTGCCGATGCCGCCTTCTATGTCGAGCAGCGAGGCATTGGTGATCTGAATATTCAACACCGCCATGAACGCGCCGATCATGCCGGCGAGAACCGCGATCCAATTTTTGAGGCTGGCGCCTTCGCTCTGTTGCGTGGACATGAGATGTCCTCCCTGAGGCGGCGGCTATTCCGCAGCCCGAAGCAGCAACTGGACCTGCGGCCTTAGTGGCCGCAGTCCTTATCGATGCTAAAGATCGTTCTGTTTGACGTTCGCCTGCACGGTCTTTGTCGCCGCGGAGGCTTTCGTGTCGATGCTCGGGATCACCGACATGCCGGGGCGCAAATCGGCCGCGCTGAGATCGTCCAGTGTGATCTTGACCGGGATGCGCTGCACCACTTTGGTGAAGTTGCCGGTCGCATTGTCCGGGGGCAGCAGAGCAAAGCTCTGGCCGCTCGCCGGCGAGAGGCTGTCGACACGGCCGTGATAGACGCGGTCGGGGAACATGTCGACGCGAATGTCGACCGGTTGGCCCGGGTGCACGTCGGTCAATTGCGTTTCTTTATAGTTGGCCTCGATATAGGCTGCAGAGACCGGCACCACCGACATCAATTGCGTACCGGCCTGCACATATTGTCCGGTGCGCAGGGTGCGGTTGCCGACGACGCCGTCAACCGGCGCGACGATATTGGTGTAGCTCAAGTTCAACTTGGCCTGGTCTTCGGCTGCTTGCGCGCGGGCGAGCGAGGCTTGCGCCTGGGCGAGTTCGGCCTTGAGCTGGTCGACCTGCTTGGTCGCCGAAGTCAGGGAGGCCTGGTCGCGCTCTACGCTGGCGTGGGCCGCCGCGACGCGCGAAACGGCCGACTGGGCATCGCGCACCGCGCCGATGCCGGCATTCGCCAGACCCGAATAGCGCTTGTCGTCCTGTTCGGCGAATGTCTCGTTGGCCGCATCGACCGCCACCGTGGCTTTGGCCGAATCGATCACGGAAGCTTGCGTCTCCAGCGCGGCTTGCTTGCTGGCGATGGCGGCCTTGGCGGCGGCGACATCGGCTTCGGCCTGCTGCAGCGCGACTTTATAGTCGCGATCGTCGATCCGGGCGAGAACCGCGCCGGCCTTCACCGGCTCGTTGTCGCCGACCAGAACCTGCGCGATATAGCCAGGCACTTTCGGGGCGATCGTGGTCGTGTCGGCCTGCACATAGGCGTCGTCGGTCTCGATCTGGAAGCGGCCGACCGTCCAATAGTCGCGGGCGTAAACACCGGCGGCGGCAAGCGCGCCCAAACCGACGCACACCAAGAGCAGCCGGCGCAGAACGTGCTTTTTTGCCGCCGGTGCAGCGGCGTGAGCCGCGGCCGGCAGGACGGGCGATTTGCTTTCCGTCAAAGCGCTGCCGAGCGCCTCTGTTGCAGAGATGGCGCGATCGATCTCCAGGGAACCAGGATGCCGGGTCATTTTCATACTCCCCAGGGACGATTTTCGGCGTTGCCCTGAAATAGGAAACTTGATGTTTTCCAAAATATCGCGTAAAGTGATGTTGTCAAGAGGGGAGTTCAGAAAATGATGACGCTGGCCGACACAAGGGAAAAACGGTCGCGCGGACGTCCCCAGGTCCGCTCCGATCACGATACCCGCCACCTCATCGCCGACGCGGCGCGGGCCGAGTTCATGGCGCAGGGCTATGCCAGAACCAGTATGGACAATGTGGCGAAAAGCGCCGGCATTTCGAAAAAGACCCTTTACCGCCTGGTGCCGACCAAGGCCGATCTGTTTCAGATTTCGGTCGTGGACCGCATCGAGCAATTCATGCTGGCGGCGGATTCAGAAGGAACGAAGGGGCAGGATGTCGCGGCCGGGCTTGAGCGCATCATGATCGAGTTCGGCATGCTGACCCTATCCAGCGACACGATCGCCATTTTGAAGCTGGTGATCGCCGAAAGCGACCGATTCCCCGAACTCGCGACCAGTTTCTATGCGTTGGCCATCGACAGGACCTACGAGGCGGTGGAGCGCTACTTGCGCAAAAATTGCGAACTCGGTTCGATCCGGCTCGACGACCCGCACGAGGCGGCGGGGATGCTGCGCGGCATGATGGTGATGGAGCCGCAGCGCGCCGCCATGCTGCGGCACGCGCCGGCGCCGACGAGGGAGGAAATCATCGCCCGCGCGCGCCGGTGCGTTCAGGTTTTTTTGCAGGGGTGTGCGAAGGAAGAAGATTAGCTCGCGCATTCTCGCGTCGCGAGATTCGACGTGGCCGCGAAGCGCGTGCGCTTTGCCTCAAACCGCCGGGTGGCCGGATTAGTTCTTACTTGTTAGCTGCCGGCCCCTTCATGCGCCGGCACCGGCAGTGTAAATTCGATCGTCGCAGCTTCTAACGGCAGCGTGCCGAAGCTCGGGGAATGGGGCGCGACAAAGGCTGCCGGGGCGCTCTTGCCATCACTGGAAGCTGTGAACGTTTCTTGGGAGGCGATGATGAGTCATGTTCTCGGCACGATGAGACTTACCTCAGGCCTGGGCGCCTGCGCGCTTGCATTCGTGATGTGGATTGCGGCTTCGGTGGGCGCCATGGCGCAGAGCCCGCCGTCCGCCGAGGCGCGGCTGAAGGAACTCGGTATCACGCTGCCGGTCGTGCCGCCTCCGGTCGCCAATTATGTCGATGCGGTCAGGGTCGGCAATCTGTTGTTCCTTTCGGGCAACACGGCCGGCGCCGACTGGAAGTACAAAGGAAAAGTGGGCAAGGACCTCTCCGTGCAAGAAGGGTATGACACGGCACACCAGGTTGCATTGGTCATGCTGGCGAAAGTGCGTGTCGCGCTCGGCAGCCTCGATCGCGTGAAACGCGTGGTCAAGGTCTTCGGCATGGTGAACTCGGCCGAAGGGTTTGGCGATCAGCCGAAGGTCATCAACGGGTTTTCCGATTTGATGGTGGATGTCTTCGGTGATGCGGGCAGGCACGCGCGCTCGGCCGTCGGCATGGCCGGACTTCCGTTCAACAGTGCCGTGGAGGTCGAGATGATCGTCGAAGTGGGCGAGTGATAGAGCGGAGCGGAAGCCGACACCCGGCGGGCGCCGCCGGGACGCCTATTGACACTTCACCTTAAATCATGCTTCTGGAGGCCCACTTCCTTTGCTTTTCGGGCAGACGATGCGTTTTGTCATGACGACCAAACCGACGGCTAAAAAGGCGACGCCCAAAACGGGCGGCACGCTGCGCTGACGTTTGTCCTCATGTCCGGGCCCTCCTCCGGTGGATGAGAGGGCAAAATCCTTAAAGGATATCAGGCCTTAAGGATCGGACCGCCGGGGGAGACCAGGGGCTCTCGCCTCGTATTGAAGGACTTCACATCATGGGTTTTAAGGTCGCAATTGCCGGCGCCACTGGGAACGTGGGCCGTGAAATGCTGGATATCCTGGCCGAGCGCCGGTTTCCGGTCAGCGAAGTGGTGCCGCTCGCCTCCTCGCGCTCTCTGGGCACGGAAGTGTCCTTCGGCGACAAGACGCTCAAGTGCAAAGTTCTCGAAAATTACGACTTTTCCGATACCGACATCTGCCTGATGTCGGCGGGCGGAGAAGTTTCGAAGCAGTTCTCGCCCAAGATCGGCGCGCAGGGCTGCGTCGTCATCGATAATTCCTCGGCCTGGCGCTATGACGCCGACGTGCCGCTGATCGTGCCGGAAGTGAATGCTGATGCGGTCGCCGGCTTCACCAAGAAGAACATCATCGCCAATCCGAATTGCTCGACCGCGCAACTCGTCGTGGCGCTGAAGCCGCTGCACGATGTCGCCAAGATCAAGCGCGTCGTGGTTTCGACCTATCAATCGGTGTCGGGCGCCGGCAAGGAAGGCATGGACGAATTGTTCGCCCAGACCCGCGCCGTCTTCGTCTCCGACACGGTCGAGACCAAGAAGTTCACCAAGCGCATCGCCTTCAACGTCATTCCGCACATCGACGTGTTCATGGAAGACGGGTACACGAAGGAAGAGTGGAAGATGATGGCGGAGACCAAGAAGATCTTGGATCCCAAGATCAAGCTGACCGCCACCTGCGTGCGCGTGCCGGTGTTCATCGGCCATTCCGAAGCGGTGAATGTGGAATTCGAAAATCCGATCACCGCCGACGAGGCGCGCGACATCCTGCGCGAGGCGCCCGGCTGTCTCGTCATCGACAAGCGCGAAAACGGCGGCTACATCACGCCGCATGAATCGGCCGGCGAGGACGCGACCTATATTTCCCGCATCCGCGAGGACGCGACCGTCGAGAACGGCCTCAGCTTCTGGTGCGTGTCGGACAATCTGCGCAAGGGCGCGGCGCTGAACGCGGTGCAGATCGCCGAAGTGCTGCTCAACCGCCGCCTGATCGCGCCGAAGCAGAAGGCAGCATAAGCGCGGCTTCACTGCGATAGGTAAGAGAGGCGGCGGCGCGAGCTCGCCGCCTTTTTCATGCCCGTGTCTTCTCGGGACTCGGCAACGCCACGGCCAATATCATGCACATCAGCGCACCAACCGCCGCCGCCTGGAAACCATCGATATAGGAGAGCACCGCCGCCTGTTTGGCGATCGCCTGGGCGAGCAGGCCGGTTGCGCGTTCCGTCGTGACGACGAGATCGGCGGTGTGGGTCGCGAGCGCGGCGCGATAGGCGGCCAGGCGGTCGGCGGTGAGGCTCGCGAGCCCGTCGACATGCAGGCCGATCAGGTTGGAATGCACCTGCTCGCGCACCCGCACGAAGGTCTGCATAAAGGCGGTACCGATTTCGCCGCCAAACATGCGGCTCACCTGCAGCAATGTGCCGATGGTCAGCGCGTCGGCCGGGCTGATCGCCTGAACGGCGAGCCAGACGAGCGCGGTGAGCGCGAAAGATTGGCCGATGGCCTGGATGATCTGCGAGGTCAGGAAATCATTCGTCGCCCAGGCGCTGGTCAGTTGCGTCGCCATCAGGCAGGCGGTGCCGACCATCGCGGTCCCGAAACATAGGATCCAGCGGCCGCTGACCCGGCTCAGCAAATAGCCAAGCGGCAGGACGATCACCAATTGCGGCAAGGCGATCCACAGCAGGACGGAACCGACCTGCAATTCGCGGAAATTCTGCACACTCTGCAGGTAGTTCGGGATGATATAGGCGGTCGAGAGGATGATGAAGCGAAAGCCTGCGAGAATGATCAAGATGAACACGAGATCATGCTGCAGCAGCAGCCGCAGGTTGAGGAACGGCCTGTGCGTCACCCACAATTCGCGAACGACGAAGGCGAGCGTGACGAGGCCGCCCGACAGCAGGAGGCCGCTCACCAGGCCATTATTGGTCCAATCGAGCCGATTGCCCTGGTCGAGGCCGGCGTAAAGCAGGCTGAAGCCAAGGCCGGCATAGACGATGCCCGGCCAGTCGAGCTGCGCGCGCAATTCGGTTTTGATGTCCTCGCGCGGAATGCCGTACCACACGCAAGCGAACATCAGCGGCATCATGAGGCAATATTGCCAGTCGATCCAGCGCCAGGAGAGGTGGTCGGAATACCAGCCTTCGAGCGAGGCCGCGACATTCTGCGACAATTCGGAATTCATCGCATAGACGGCAATGCCGTAAGCGATCAGCCGGGTCGGCAGGCTGCGGGCGATGAAGCTGATGGTCAGCGGGATGAACGTGCCCGACCCGACGCCGCAGAGAAATTGGGCAACGAGAAACGCGCTGAGATTGGGCGAGAGCGGCGCCAGCAGGCTGGCGGTGAAGAAGAGCAGAATGCCCTGTAGCAGAACGCGCCGCACGCCGAAAATCGCGCCGAGATAGGGGCAGGCGACACCGATCAGCATCTGGCCGATGCCGAAGCTCGTGGTCATCCAGGCGCCTTCGTCGAAGCTGAAATGCAGGCCGCCGCGCAAATCGGCAATGCCGAAGCTGGTGACGCGGCTGCCCAGCGTCGACATGATCGCGCCGAACAGGACGCCCAGAATGCCGATATAGGGGCGCAATGTGTCGGCGCTGAGCCGCGGATGCGCCTCGGCGACGCCATGTAGCGCCGCGCCGGCGGACGAGATGGGCGCGAGCGGGCGGATCATGGCTTGGCCGCAGCGGCGCCGTCATCCGGTCCGGTGCTGGTGTCGATGGTCGCCTCGACCGAGAGGCCCGGGCGCACCAGCGTGCCCAGTGCCGGATGGGGGTCGAGCACGACCTTCACCGGCACGCGCTGCACGACTTTGGTGAAATTGCCGGTCGAATTGTCGGCGGGCAGCAGGGCGAAAGTGCTGCCCGTTGCCGGCGACCAGCTTTCGACATGACCGGTGAGCGCGAGATCGGGATAGGCGTCGACCGTGATCCGCGCGTTTTGCCCCGGCCGCATATGGGTGATCTGGGTCTCCTTGTAATTGGCGATCACCCAGATATTGGGCAGCGGCACCACGGCGATCACCTGGGTGCCGACGTTGACGAACTGCCCCGGCCGCACCTGCCTTTGGCCGACGGTGCCGTCGACCGGCGCAACGATGCGCGTATAGTTCAGATTGTTGGTGGCCAGCGTCACTTGCGCCTGCGCCGCCTCGATCTGGGCCTCGATCTCCTTTTGCTGGGTGTCGAGACTGGCGAGCAGGGCCTTTTGCTGGTCGAGCTGTGCTTCGTTCAGGCTCTTTTGGGCGAGCGAGCGCTTGGCATTGGCATCGGCCTGTTCGACCGATTGCTGCGTGCCGGCGACCCCGGTCTTGAGCAGGTTGTGCTGCCGCTCGTCCTCGAGCTCATAGCGCTGCACATCGGCCTCGACTGCCTGGATATTGGCGCTGGCCTGGCGGATCAGCGCGTTTTGCACCAATTTCTGGTTGGCAAGATTGGCAAGGCTCGCTTGCGCGGCGGCAAGATTGGCCTCAGCCAGCGCAAGTTGCGCCTTGTAATCGGACGGGTCGATTTCGGCGATCAAATCGCCTTTGTGCACGGTCTGGTAATCCTGCACCGCCACGCTGGCGATATAGCCGGACACGCGGGCCGACAGCGGCGTCACGTCGCCGGTGACGTAGGAATCGTCGGTGGATTCGAGCCGCGCCGCGCCGGTCCAGCGGTTCCAATGCCCGGCAGTATACCAGGCGAGCCAGGCGGCGAGCACCACGAAGGCAACCCGCAACAGCGCGAAAATCCAGCGCGATCCGCGTTTGCGCGATGTCGCTGCCTGCGGCGTTTGCGTGTCCGTACGATCGACCATCCTCTGCCCCGCCCTGCATATGTTGGTAAAATGATGTTAAGCCAAAGGCGCCTTGCAAGTCCACGCAGGCCCGCGCGTGGAAGGATTGCGCATCGGCGACATGAAATATTTAGATTTATGCCGATAATTTGGACATCATGTTAGCAGCCCTCGCATCAGGTGCCATTCCGCCCGTGTCATCGTTCGATCTTGCCCACGACCCAGAACCCAGCCGGCCGGCCACTCTGTCGGTCGCCGATGTGCGGGCCACTTTGGCGGGACGGACGATTTTGCAGATCATTCCAGCGCTCGACGCCGGCGGCGCCGAGCGCACCACGGTCGATATGGCGGCGGCCCTCGCCGAAGTCGGCGCCCGGGCACTGGTCGCCAGCACTGGCGGACGGCTCGTGAGCGAATTGCAGGCCAAGGGCGGAACCTGGTTGCCGTTTCCGGCCAAATCGAAAAATCCGATCGCCATGGCGCTCAACGTGCGCAAATTGATGCATCTTATCCGGCAGGAGGGCGTCGATATCCTGCATGCCCGGTCGCGTGCGCCGGCCTGGGTCGCGCTCGGCGCGGTGCGGCGCACCGGCACGCCCTTCGTGACCACCTATCATGGCGCTTATTCCGGCAAATCGAGCCTGAAATTACGGTATAATTCCGTCATGGCGCGCGGCGATGCGGTCATCGCCAATTCCGCCTATACGGCGAGCCTGATCGCCCGGAACTATCCGCAAGCGGCGGCGCGCACCGTCATCATCCATCGCGGCACGGATTTCCGCGCTTTCCGCCCGACGGCGGTCGATCCGCAGCGGGTGGCGAACCTGCGCAAGGCCTGGGGCGCGGAGGGCGAGCGCATCGTGCTGTTGCCGGGCCGACTCACGGGCTGGAAAGGCCAGCGCGTCCTGATCGCCGCCGCCGAACAATTGATGCGCCAAGGCTTGAGCGGGGTACATTTCATCCTCGCCGGCGACGAGCAGGGCCGCACGGGCTATGCCAAGGAACTCGACCAGCTCATCGCCAAGGGCGGGCTGACCGGCATCGTCAAAAGGATCGGCCATTGCGCCGATATGCCCGCCGCCTATATGGCCGCCGCCGTGGTCGTGGTGCCGTCCACCGAGCCGGAAGCCTTCGGGCGGACCTCGGCCGAGGCGCAGGCCATGGGCGTGCCCGTGGTCGTGTCCGACCTCGGCGCCATGCCCGAAACCGTCCTGGCGCCGCCGGAAGTGCCAGACGAACAGCGCACCGGCTGGCGGGTGCCGCCGGGCGATGCAACCGCTTTGGCCGAGGCCATCCAGAGGGCCCTCGGTCTCGGAGCGTCCATGCGCGAGGCGATGGCCTATCGCGCCCGCATCCATGTGGAATCCCTGTTCTCGCTCGAGCAGATGTGCGCCTCGACCCTCGAGGTCTACGCCCGATTGTTACAAAATAAGTCAAAATAATTGATCGGGTACGGCAACGGTTCAGAAAGAGTCGTTTAGAAATTGGCGGTAAGTTGAGATGCGCTGCATAAACGGCGCATTGCGGTCCGCTTTTGCATGTTGAACCCGATGTCGTCACAGTCCGCACCCGATGCCTTTCCGACCGTCGCCCCTTCCGAGGAACTGGGCGGGCGATTTACGCGCGAGGCCGATTGGCTGCGGCACCAGCTCGTGCGGCTGCGCCTGTTCATCCGCAATCACGAACTCGGCCTGACCCTGCTCGCCGCCGTCATCGGGCTCTGCGCCGGCGTGATCGTCAGCATCGTCACCGGCATCACCCATTTCATGCATTTTGCTCTGTTCAATGCCCGCAGCTTCACCGGGGTGAGCGGTATGCCGGGAATCAGCCCGATCGCGACGGTCGGCGGGCCGGTGCTCGGGGGCATCTGCGCCGGCGTCAGCATCAAGCTCTATCAGAAATGGCGCGACCGCGTGCCGGTCGACCCGATCGAAGCCAATGCCCTACACGGCGGCCGCATGTCGCTCGCCGAAAGCGCGGCGCTGGTTGGCCAGAACATCATTTCCAACGGCTTCGGCATGTCGGTCGGCCTGGAGGCTGGCTACACCCAGATCGGTTCCGGCGTCGCCTCGTGGCTCGGGCGCTACCTCGGCATCCGCCGCGCCGATTTGCGCACCCTTGTCGGCTGTGGCGCCGCGGGGGCGATTGCCGCCGCCTTCGGCGCTCCCCTCGCCGGGTCGGCCTATGCGTTCGAACTAGTCATGGGCGTCTATACGATCGCGACGCTCGCGCCGATCGCAGTCGCTGCCTTTACCGGCAATCTGATCGCGCAGATTCTGGGGACGCAAGGGTTCATCGTGGCGATCAGCGTGCCTGATATCGATCTTGCCGACTATCCTTTCGCCTTGATCCTCGGGGTCATCTGCGCCGGCATCGGCGTTTTGGTGATGCAGCTCGTCACCTATTTCGAGCGCGCCGCGCGCCAGCCATGGCTGCCGGCGGAGGTGCGCCCCGTGGTCGGCAGCGCCCTCGTCGGCCTCCTTGGCCTCGTGTCGCCGCAAGCCCTGTCGGCCGGCCATGGCGCGCTGCATCTTCTGGGCCACACGGAACAGATCTGGTGGGCCCTGCTCATCGTCCTCGTGTGCAAGGTCCTCGCCTCCGCCATTTCGATCGGCGCCGGCTTTCGCGGCGGCCTGTTCTTCGCCTCGCTGTTTATCGGCGGCCTGGTCGGCAAATTGTTCGCGCTGCTGCTCATGGCACTCGGCTATTCGAGCGGCCACGCGGTTTCGCTCTTTGTCGCCGTCGCGATGGGGTCGATGGCGGCCGCGGTCATCGGTGCGCCGCTGACGATGATCCTGCTGGCGCTCGAATCGACCGGCAGCCTCAATATCAGCGGCATCGTCATGCTTGGCGTGCTTGCTTCGTCGGTCACCGCGCGCGCCACCTTCGGCTATTCCTTCGCGACCTGGCGCTTTCACTTGCGCGGCGAGAGCATCCGCAGCGCCCATGACGTCGGCTGGATCCGCTCGCTCACGGTCGACAAGCTCATGCGGCACGATCCGCTCACCGTGCGGCATGACATGCGCCTCGATCAGTTCCGTGGCCGCTTCCCGCTCGGCACCGAGCGGGTTGTCGTCGCGGTGGACGATTCGGGCAGCTATGCCGGGCTGATCGACGTGGCGGCGGCGCACAATCCCGAATATGACAGCGCGGGCGATGCGATCGTCGTGATCGATCTCGCCGAGCACCCGCATGAGATGTTGACCCCCGGCATGAATGCCAAGGAGGCGGCGCTCGAATTCGACCGGCTGGAGACCGACATGCTGGTGGTGGTCGACGATCTCGACACCCACCTCGTCATTGGCCTCGTCAGCGAGAAGCATCTCCTGCGTCGTTACAGCGCCGAGCTCGACCGTCACCGGCGCGAAGCGCTTGGTGAGGTTTAATTCGGCCAAGTTTAATACTGTCGCTCCTAGACATCGGAATGTCGCCTGCGATCAAAAGAGGGGCGTCGGCGCCCCTAACATCATCGCATAATCAGTTTCGGGGAGTGCGATGAATCACGAGGTTATTATCTCCTGTGCCGTGACCGGCGCGGGCGACACAGTCGGCAAGCATCCGGCCATTCCGGTAACGCCGCGACAGATCGCGGACGCCGCCATCGAGGCGGCGCACGCCGGCGCGGCCATCGCCCATCTGCATGTGCGTGACCCCAAGACCGGCAAGGCCGCGCGCGATCCGGCGCTTTATCGAGAGACGATCAATTACATCCGCGAGTCCGGCGTCGATGTGGTCATCAATGTCACGGCCGGCATGGGCGGCGACTTCTTCTTCGATCCGGACCATCCCGCAACCGGCGGTCCGGGCACCGATATGGCCAATGCGGCCGAACGCGTCGCGCATGTCGAGGAAATGCGCCCCGAGATCTGCACCCTCGATTGCGGCTCGCTCAATTTCGGCAACGGCGCGTTTCTCGCGACCGCCGACCTCTTGCGCGACATGGCGAAACGCATTCAGGCGGTTGGCGTGAAGCCCGAGATCGAATGTTTCGAGCTCGGCCATATCTGGCTTGCCAAGCAGCTCATCAACGAAGGGCTGATCGACGCGCCGCCGATGTTCCAATTGTGCATGGGCATTCCGTGGGGCGCGGAAGCGACGACCGAAGCCATTGTCGCGATGCGCAATCATCTGCCGCATGGCGCCAATTGGGCGGCCTTCGCCATCGGCCGCATGCAGATGCCGTTCGTCGCGCAGGCCGCGCTGCTCGGCGGCAATGTGCGCGTCGGCCTCGAAGACAATATCTGGCTCGACCGCGGCGTGCATGCCACCAATGGCCAATTGGTGACGCGCGCCAAGGAAATCCTGGAGCGCATGGGCGCACGCGTGCTGAACCCCGCCGAGGCGCGCGCGAAATTGCAGCTCAAGAAACAGAAGTGAGCTGAGCAAGCAAGAGCGCAACCACGCCATCCGGCGCGAGATGAAAATGGCTTTGCATGACTGAGATTGCGCGCGTCACCTCGCCCTACGAAGGTATTGCCTTTCAAGGATGGGACGCGTCGCGACCCATCCCAGCGCCGCTGGCGCTCTATGAATGCGCGGTTGTGCCCGAATGGACCGATTACAACGGCCATATGAGCGAGAGCATCTATCTCTATGTGTTCGGCAATTCGTCGGACGCGTTCTTTCGCTTCTTCGGTATTGACGAAGCCTATCGGGACAGCGGCTTTTCGCTCTATACGATCGATACGCGCATCCGCAATCTCGCCGAGGTGTCGGAAGGCGAGCCGCTGCGCCTGACGCTCGAACTCGTCGATCTCGACGAGAAGCGCCTGCATATTTTCCATCGCATGCAACATGGCGCGACAGGCGCGGAACTCGCTGTGGCAGAGCAGGTTCTCGTGCATGTGGATATGCGTGAAGGCCGGTCGTGCAAATTGCCGCCAGATCTTTACGCGCGCCTTGCCGCCATTCGGGCGGCGCATGCACATTTGCCGTGTCATCCCATGCTCGGCACGACGATCGGGCTGAAAAGGACAGGGTCATGAGTTTCCCCTTGACCGAAGAACAGACGATGCTGGTCGAGACCGTGCGCAGCTTCGTCGAGAACGAGCTTTATCCGCACGAAGATCTCGTCGAACAACTCGACGACATACCGCCCGATTTGGCGCAATCGATCCAGGACAAGGCGATCGCGCTCGGCCTCTACGCCGCCAACATGCCGGCCGAATATGGCGGCGCGGATCTCGACGGCTTGAGTTTCGCGCTGCTGGAGCGCGAACTCGGCCGCGCCGGTTATGCGCTGCATATGTGTGTCGCGCGGCCGAGCAACATCTTGCGCGGTTGCAAGGGCGAGCAGATCGAACGCTATCTCGTTCCCTCCATCAAGGGCACGCGGCACGATTGCCTGGCGATGACCGAACCGGGCGCGGGATCGGATGTGCGCGCGATGAAAACGCGGGCCGAGAAGCGCGGCGACACCTATGTCATCAACGGCTCAAAGCATTTCATCAGCCATGCCGACAAGGCGGATTTCGTCATTCTGTTCGCGGCGACCGGCGTCGAAGAGAATACCAAGAGCCGCAAGGCGAAGATCTCGTCCTTCCTTGTCGATATGGGCACGCCCGGATTCACCATGCGCCGCGGCCCGCACTGCGTGTCGCATCGCGGCTATCATCAATGCGAGCTCTATTTCGACGATTGCGTCGTGCATGAATCGCAATTGCTGGGCGAAGAAGGCAAGGGCTTCGACTTGATGAACGAATGGCTCGGCGCGACGCGCCTGTCGGTCGCCGCGACCAGCGTCGGCCGCGCCCGCCGCGTGCTCGACACCGCGCTCGATTGGGCGGCGACGCGGCAGCAGTTCGGCGACAAGATCGGCCGTTTCCAGGGCGTGTCGTTCCAGCTCGCCGATATGGCGACAGAAATCGAGGCCGCGGATCTTCTCACTCTCTCGGCGGCGCATGCGCTCGACCAGGGTCGCGCGGGCGATCAGGATTTCGCCATGGCGAAACTGTTCGCCTCCGAAACCTTGGCGCGCGTCACCGACAAGGCCTTGCAGATTTTCGGCGGCATGGGCCTGATGAATTCGCTGCCCCTCGAGCGCTGGTGGCGCGATGCGCGGGTCGAGCGCATCTGGGACGGCACGAGCGAGATTCAGCGGCACATCATATCGCGCGCGATGCTGCGCCCGCTCGGATGCTGAACTCATGACGCGCAGCAATTTCTCCCGCCTTCTGGCGCCGCACAGTATCGCCGTGATCGGCGGGCGCGAGGCCGAGGAGGTGGTGCGTCAGTGCCGGCGGATCGGCTTTTCCGGTCCGATCTGGCCGGTCAATCCGAAGCGCGAGGAGATGGACGGCATCGCGTGCTTCACCTCGATCGCAGACATTCCCGGCACGCCCGACGCCACTTTCATCGCGGTGCCGCGTGAGGCCAGCGTTGCCGCGATTGCTGACCTCGCGCAGCGCGGCACCGGCGGTGCGGTCTGCTACGCGTCGGGCTTTGCCGAATATGATGAGACCGGCGCGGCCCTACAGGACAAGCTTGTCGCGCAATCGGGCGCGATGGCGCTCGCCGGCCCCAATTGCTACGGTTTGCTGAATTATCTCGACGGCGCCGCGCTTTGGCCCGATCAGCATGGCGGCACGCGCCTCGACCGCGGCGTTGCCATCATCACGCAATCGGGCAATATCGGCCTCAATCTCACCATGCAGCAACGCGGCCTGCCGCTCGCCTATCTCATCGCCGTCGGCAACAAGGCGAAGGGCGATATCAGCGATTGGATCGAGGCGCTGCTGCAGGACGAGCGCGTCACCGCGATCGGGCTGCACCTCGAAGGGCTCGGCGATGTCGCCGCTTTCGCCCGTGCGACCGCAGCGGCCCGCGCGAAGCGCATTCCGATCGTCGTGGTCAAGACCGGCCGCTCGCAGGCGGGCGCGGCTCTGACCATGTCGCACACGTCCTCGCTCGCCGGGCCCGACAAGCTCTACGACGCTCTCTTCGCCCGGCTCGGCATCGCCCGCGCGCCGGATCTGTCGAGCCTTTTGGAAACGCTCAAGCTGCTGCATGTCGTCGGTCCCCTGGCCGGGCGGCGGCTGTCGTCGATGAGCTGCTCGGGGGGCGAAGCCTCACTGATCGCCGATCTCGCCGAGACCTATGGGCTCACGACACCGCCGCTGCCGCAGCAGGCAAAAGACGAGCTCGCCGCCGTGCTCGGGCCGAAGGTGAGCGTTGCCAATCCGCTCGATTATCACACCTATATCTGGGGCGATCTCGACGCCAGCACCGCCTGTTTCACCGCGATGCTGCAGGCGGGTTACGACATCAATCTGCTCGTCATCGATTTGCCGCGCGAGGATCGCTGCAAAAGCAGCGATTGGGATGTCACCTTGCAGGCCTTCGCGGCTGCGCGCGCCAAAACCGGCGCCTGCGCCGGGCTGGTCGCATCGCTGACCGAGTCGCTGCCCGAACATGTCGCCGATAAGGCGCTCGCGTGCGGCATCGTGCCTTTGAGCGGCTTTCATGAGGCGTTGACTGCCATTCGTCTGAGCGCCGGTGTCGGTGAGGCCTGGGCACGCGCCGAGCAAATCGACGTCAGGCCGGCACCGCAGCAGGATTCGGCGCATGCCGCTGCGCTGACGGAAGCTGCCGCCAAGGACGCGCTCGCCGCCTTTGGCCTCGTCACGCCCGAGCGCAGGATCGTCGCGCCGCATGAAGCGGCCGAAGCGGCGGCTGCGCTTGGCCTTCCCGTCGTGCTCAAAGCGTCGTCCGAAACCATCACCCACAAGACCGAGGCGGGGGCCGTGCGGCTCAACCTGCACTCAGCGGCGGAGGTGGCCGCAGCCGCAAAAGAGATGGCGCATCTCGCACCGCATCTGTTGGTCGAGCGCATGGTGAGCGGCGCGGTTGCCGAGCTGATCGTCGGCGTCACCCGTGACGCGCAATTCGGCCAGGCGCTCACCATCGGTGCTGGCGGCGTTCTCGTCGAGCTGATGCAGGACTCAGCAACGCTGCTGTTGCCGACCTCTCGCGCCGAAATCCTGCGCGCCTTACAAGGCTTGAAAATCGCAGCGCTGCTGCGCGGCTATCGCGGCAAGCCGGCGGCCGATTTCGACGCGCTCGTCGGCGCCATCGAAAGCATTGCCGCCTATGCGCAAGCGCATCTCGCCGATCTCGTCGAACTTGATGTCAATCCGCTTCTGGCTTTGCCGGACGGTGCGGTGGCGGTCGATGCGCTGATCCGGCTGCATGGAGGGCACGATGGTTGATCCTCTCCACATTTCGCGTCACGGCCGCGTGCTGCAGGTCGTTCTCGACCGGCCGAAGGCCAATGCGATCGATGTCGCGACCAGCCGTGCTTTGTATGACGTGTTCCGCGCGTTCCAGGATGACTGTGATTTGCGTGTCGCCATCCTCACCGGCGGCGGCGAGCGCTTTTTTTCGGCCGGTTGGGACTTGAAGGCGCAGGAGGCTGTCGATACCGACTTCGGGCCGGGCGGTTTTGCCGGCCTCACCGAATTTTGGGATCTCGACAAGCCGGTGATCGCGGCGGTCAATGGCCTTGCTCTGGGCGGCGGGTTCGAGCTTGCCTTGGCCTGCGATCTGATCGTCGCGGCCGAAGAGGCGGAATTCGCGCTGCCCGAAGTGACGCTCGGGATCGTCGCTGAATCCGGCGGCGTGCAGCGCCTGCCACGCCGTCTGCCGCAGCCGATCGCGATGGAAATGCTGCTCACCGGGCGGCGGATGGGCGCGCAGGAGGCGCATCGCTTCGGCCTCGTCAATCGCGTCGCGCCACGCGCTTCGCTCCTTGAAACGGCCCATGCGCTCGCGGCGCAGATTGCCGCGCATGCGCCGCTCGCCATCCGCACCAGCAAGGCGGTGGCACGCCTCGGCGAAGGCCGCTCGGTGCGCGAAACCTATGCCGCCATGCTCGCCGGCGAAGCACCCATCTATCACGCGATGCTGACCTCGGAAGATGCGCAGGAGGGCCCGCGCGCCTTCGCCGAAAAGCGCGCACCGGAATGGAAGGGACGCTGATGAGCCTCTCCGCAAACACCAGCGCTCCGGCCAACGCCTATCTGATCGGCGCGCTCTTCGTGCTCGCCGCCGGATTGACATGGAGCTTTACCGGCATCTTCACCCATCTCGCGCCCGATACCGATGCGTGGCAGTTCCTCACCTACCGTTGCATCGGCACGGCGCTCGTCTTCGTGCTGATCAACCGGCTGCAGGGGCACGGGTCGATCGTGATGCGCTTCTTCCACCTCGGCTGGATGGGCCTTCTCGTGAGCCTCGCCTTTGCGGTTTCGGCGACCTGCTTCATCGTCGCGATGAAGACGACGACGGTGGCCAATGCACTGTTTCTGTCATCCTGTTCGCCCATTCTGTCGGCGGTCTTAGGACGCTTCGTGCTGGGCGAGAAGCTGAACGGCTTGCAACTCGGCGCGGTGATCCTCGGCTTCATCGGCCTCGCCGTAATCATGGGCGGCGGCATCGAGGCGGGCAATCTTGCCGGCAATATCTGCGCCTTTGTGTGCGCGGTCGGTTTCGCCTTGGCGAGTCTCGGCATGCGCTCCGCACAGACGCTCGATTTTCTGCCGTCGATTTTCGGCTATGGCGTGATGGGTGCGCTGTTCGCGGCGTCCATGTGTGTTGCGCACGGCACCACGCTGCTGCCGCCGCTGCCGCAAATCCTTGCGGCTTTCGCCGCCGGCTTCATCGTGATGGGCTTGGGCTTTCGCTTCTTCCTGCGGGGCGCGCAGCATGTGCCGGCGGTTGGGCAAACCGTTCTGGCGCAGACCGAAACGGTGTTCGGGCCGATCTGGGTCTGGCTGATCTTCGGCGAGCGACCGACCGACGCGACGCTGGTCGGCGGCGTGATCATTCTGATCGCCGTCATTGCCATGGCCTATGCCGGCGCCAAGCCGCAGCCGCCGAATGTGGCGGCATAAACCAAATCAAACGAAACGAATGAGGAGAACGAGATGTCGGATGCGGTGAAACAGGTGGCGATCGTCGGTGTGGGCGTGATCGGTGCAGGCTGGGCGGCGCGTTGCCTTGCGGCAGGGCTCGATGTGGTGGCCTTCGATCCGGCGCCCGACGGCGAAGCCAAGCTTCGTGCGGCGGTCGCCAATGCGTGGCCGGCCCTGACCAAACAGGGCCTCGCGCCGGGCGCCAGCGAACAGCGGCTGCGCGTCGTCGCGTCCTTGCCGGACGCCATCGCCAATGCGGATTTCATTCAGGAGAACGCCCCCGAGCGTGAGGAACTGAAGCAAAACCTGCTTCACGACATCGATGCGCATGCCAAGCCCGGCGCGATCATCGCCTCCTCCACCTCCGGCCTGCTGCCGACCCGCCTCGCGGCCAAGATGCAGAACCCTGAGCGGCTCGTCGTCGGCCATCCGTTCAACCCGGTCTATCTCCTGCCGCTCGTCGAAATCGTCGGCGGCGAAAAGACGAGCGCCCAGACGATCGAAGGCGCCAAGGCCTTCTACAAATCCATCGGCATGCGGCCGTTGCCCTTGAAACGCGAGATCGAAGGCTTCGTCGCCGACCGCCTGATGGAGGCGCTGTGGCGCGAAGCCTTGTGGCTGGTGAATGACGACATCGCCACGACCGAGGAGATCGACGCGGCGGTCGTCTACGGCTGCGGCCTGCGCTGGTCGCTGATGGGCACGTTCCTGACCTTCCACCTCGCCGGTGGCGAAGGCGGCATGCGCCATATGCTGCACCAATTCGGCCCGGCACTGAAACTGCCGTGGACGAAACTGGTGGCGCCCGAACTCACCGACGAGCTGATCGACAAGGTCGCGGACGGCTGCGAACACCAGGCCGCCGGCCGCGGCATCAAGGCGCTGGAGCGCCGCCGCGACGACTTCCTGATCGACCTCCTGGCCCTCGTCAAAAAATACTGGCCGGAGGCGGAGGGGCTGGAGGGGCGGATCTAACGCCCTGCGCCGAAACCCAGCCGCTATCTTTCGGCGGCCGGTTGCGCCCTTCCGAACTCAGTGCCCGTCCGGCCCAGAGCCGGCAGGCTCGAGGCGATCCGCACCGCCTTCGCCGCGCTGCATCGCCAGCAGCGATGCGGTGCCGGCTTTCTTGTGGTGACCGGAGATTTCCTCGCCGGCGTTTTTCGGCAACAGCCGGTGGAACAGCACCGAGGCCGCCGACACCAGCGCGACGGCCACGAAGGCGGGCGCGAAATCGGCGATGCCGAGGGCCGCACCACCATGCGCCCATTGCGTGATTTCGAGCACCAGCGCGGCAAAGGCGACGCCGACCGCGCCCGACAATTGCTGCACCACGCTGGCGAAACTCGTGGCGCTGCTCATCCGGTCCTGGCCGATTTCGGCATAGGCGATGGCATTGAGGCTGGTGAATTGAAGCGACCGGAAGAAGCCGCCGGCAAACAGCACGCCGAGCATGACCGGCACGGAGGTCTGCGGCGTGAACAAAGCCGTCGCGCCGAGGAATAGCGAGCTGACCAGCGCATTGACGATGAGTACCTTGCGAAAACCGATCCGACGCAAAATTGGCTGGGCGGTGAATTTCATCAGAAACGCGCCGGCCGCGGTCACGAAGGTGATTTCGCCCGATTGGAACGCCGAAAGGCCGAAGCCGAGCTGCAGCAGCAAGGGCAGCAGAAACGGCGTGGCGCCAATGCCGGTGCGGAACAGGAAGCCGCCGACGGTCGACGTGCCGAAGGTCGGGACCGCGAGAAGCGAGAGATCGATGATCGGATGCGGCGTCACGCGGGCATGCTGGGCATAGGCAGTGAGAAAGGCCGCGCCGACGGCGAGGAGGCCGGCGACCGCGGGGGGCGACAGAAGGTCGCGCTCGGCCATGGTCGAGAGGCCGAAAACGAAGGTCGAGAGGCCGATTCCTGAGAGGACGAAGCCTTTGGCGTCGAGCGGCGGCGGGTTGTCCTCGCGCAGATCGGGCAGGAAAATTGTCGCCAGGATGAGCGCGGCGACGCCGAAGGGCACGTTGATCCAGAAGATCCAGCGCCAATGGAAATTGGTGGTGATATAGCCGCCGATCAGCGGGCCGACGATCGGGCCGATCAGCGCCGGGATCGTCAGATAGGAGAGCGCCCGCACCAGGTCGCTTTTGGGGACCGAGCGCAGGATCACGAGCCGGCCGACCGGCACCATCATGGCGCCGCCCAGGCCTTGCACCGTCCGCGCCAGAACGAAGCCGGGCAGGGTGCTCGAAAAAGCACAAGCGATTGAACCGATTGTAAAAACCAGGATGGCCGCGCGAAACACCAGCCGCGCGCCGAAGCGGTCGGCGGTCCAGCCGCTGATCGGCACGAAGACCGCGAGCGACAAGAGATAGGCGGTGAAGGTCAGTTTCAAAGAGATCGGATTGACGCCGATGTCGACCGCGATCGCTGGCAGCGACGTGGCGATGACGGTCGAATCCATATTCTCCATGAACAGCGCGGCGGCGATGACCAGCGGCAGCAGGAATAATTTGTTAGACATTGACTTTGACGGTTAAAAGCGCCCCAATGTCTTTTGGACCGGTCGCGCGCGGAAAGCCAGGGGGCTTTTGCGCAATCTGGCATGCTTGCGGGGAATGCGACGAAATTCGGGCACCCCCTTTTCTCGCAACTGCGATAGGAGTATATCCGCGCGCCCACTGCCGCGCAGTTGGGGTTCACAGAAGGCTTCCCTCTGGGAAGGACAGGTACATATGGCGTATTCTGGCGAACAGACGTCCGTCACTCCGGCCAGCAATATGGAGATCGCGGCCAAAGCCGCCAAACCCGGCAAACATCCCGCCCACGACCATTCCCAAAACGGCCATGATCATCACGAGCATGGCGGCCATCATAAGGCGAGCTTCTGGATGCTGGTTCTGGGGTCGATGGGCGTCGTTTACGGCGACATCGGCACGAGCCCGCTCTATGCCATGAAGGCGGCGCTCGATCACGCCAAGAACACCGGGGTGCTGGAGACGGAAGTCATCGGCATCGTGTCGCTGCTGGTCTGGGCGCTGGTCTTCACTGTCACGATCAAATATGTGTTCTTCCTGATGCTCGCCGACAACAAGGGCGAAGGCGGCACCTTGTCGCTGATGGCGCTGGCGCAAAAGGCGCTCGGCAAGCGGGGGCGCACGATCTTTCTCCTGGGCGTCGCGGGCGCGGCCCTGTTTTCCGGCGATGCGATCATCACGCCGGCGATTTCGGTGCTCTCGGCGGTCGAAGGGCTGACCGAAGTGTCGCCGGATCTCGACCGTTCCTACATTATCCTCATTACTTTGGCCATTTTGATCCTGTTGTTCACGGTGCAAAAGAGCGGAACGGCCCGGGTGGCGGCCTTTTTCGGGCCGATCATGTTCGTGTTCTTCACGGTTCTGGCGCTGCTGGGTCTGTATCACATCGCCTATGACAATCCGCGCATCCTGCTCGCGCTCAATCCGCTCTACGGCCTGCGCTTCCTGTTCGGCAATGGCGCGACGGGCTTCGTGACCCTCGGTCTGGTCTTTCTGGCGGTGACGGGGGCCGAGGCGCTCTATGCCGACATGGGCCATTTCGGCCGTGCGCCCATTCAATTCGCCTGGCTGGTGTTCGTTCTGCCGGCGCTGCTGCTCAACTACCTTGGCCAGGGCGCTATGGTGCTCGCCCATCCCGAAGCGGCGGCGGACCCGTTCTACGTCATGGCGCCGACGCAACTCCTGATCCCGATGGTGATCCTGTCCACGGTCGCGACCGTGATCGCGAGCCAGGCGGTGATCACCGGCGCCTTCTCGCTGGTGCGGCAGGCGATCCAACTCGGCCTCTTGCCGCGCATGGAAATCCAGCACACGTCGGCGGCGCAGGAGGGCCAGATCTTCGTGCCGCGGATCAATTGGCTCATCCTGATCGGCGTGGTCTTCCTGGTCCTGCAGTTCAAGACCTCCGACAGTCTTGCCAATGCCTATGGCATCGCGGTCACCGGCACGATGGTGGTCACGACCTCGCTCGCCTTCGTGGTGGTCTGGAAATTGTGGCGTTGGCCACTGTGGAGCGCGATTCTGTTCATCGCCTTCTTCCTGTCGATCGACCTCGCCTTCCTCGCCGCCAATCTGGTGAAAGTGCTCGATGGCGGCTATGTGCCGCTGTGCCTCGCCGCCGGTGCCATGGTGGTGATGTGGACCTGGACGCGCGGCACCCATCTTCTGGAGCAGAAGACCCACCGCGATTCGACCCGCATCGCGGATCTCATCCGGCAATTGGAAAGTTCCAAACTGCCGCGCGTGCGCGGCACAGCGATTTTCATGACCAGCGATACGGATGCTGCGCCCTCCGCGCTGATGCACAATCTCAAGCACAACAAAGTTCTGCACGAGCACAATGTGCTGATGTCGGTGCGGACCGAAAACTATCCGCGCGTCGCGCCGAAAAACCGCTTCGAGATGGAAAAGCTCTCGGACGAGTTTTCTCGCGTCATCGTGCATTTCGGCTATATGGAAAGCCCGCGCATCCCCGTCGCGCTCGCCTCCTTGCGCAAATCGGGCGTGAAGTTCGATATCATGACGACGAGCTTCTTCTTGGGCCGCCGCACGTTGAAAACGTCGCCCACCTCCGGCATGCCGCTGTGGCAGGATAAATTGTTCATCCTGTTGTCGAAGCAAGCGACAACGGCGACGGACTTCTTCGCGATTCCGTCCGATCGTGTGGTGGAGCTTGGTGCGCAGGTGGCGGTGTAAAGGCGCTGAACGGAGCGCAGCCTGGAAGGCCGCGCTCCGTTCCTTCGATCCAGCGTCGGTTCAGCTCACCACCAGTTTCAACGACTTATCCAACACACGCAGCACGCGGGCCAAATCCGGCCCGCGTTTCAGGATCAGGCCCGTCGCGGCGATGACCGAATAGGCACCTTGTTTGCGAGTGAGGGCGGGATTTTTTTCGATCCGATAGAGCGGTACTTCGGACGCGCGGCGGAATATGGAAAAGACAGCCTTGTCGCGATGAAAATCGATGGCGTAGTCGCGCCACTCACCGGCCGCAACCATGCGTCCGTAAATATTGAGGATTTCACTCAGTTCGCGGCGGTCGAAAGTGGTCTGTGTCGTGGTTTGGGTGGGGAAGGGGGTAATGACATCGCTCCTCGCCCCGTCCGGCCCTGACCGGACATCCTGATACGGCGGTTCAAGATCGCTCAAAAGCGCCTCCTGATCGAGGATTTATGACGGCATCATGAACCCAAGAGCGATTCCCAGCAAGAGTGTTTTGCGGGCCAAACTCCCCGAAAGCATGGCCCCCGATCATAGGAAGGCAAATGTTTTTGGGAAAATGTAAATACCTTAGTTTTGCCCTTTTCTGGTCAAGGACCCGCCCCAGTGCGGGAGCTATATGCCCTCAAGTTGTCTCGAAGGCAGGTTTATTCTTCTTCGGAATTCGTCAGCCCCCCAGCCCCTCCGAAGAAGGGCGTTGAGCCAAGAAAAAGCACATTAGCTTTTTCAGTGCCACTCGAAGGCGAGACAACGCGGACCGATGCAGAGCCCCCGCTCGCATCGGTCCTTTTTTATGCGCTTCCACGCCTCTTGAGGCTTGAAACTGCGTCGCGCAGCCGCGATATGACGGGTCGCATCCGATCTTTCGTCAAACGAGGCCCTTTTCGTGACCGACGCGACCATGACCGCCGCAAAATCCCATGCTTTTCAAGCCGATGTCGCCCGGCTGCTGCAATTGATGGTGCATTCCGTCTATTCCGACCGCGACATTTTCCTGCGTGAGCTCATCTCCAACAGCGCCGATGCCTGCGAGAAGCTGCGCTACGAAGCCCAGGCCAATCCGGGCCTTGCCGCCGAGGGGCCCTTCGTCATCACAGTCAGCCTCGACAAGGAGGCGCGGCTTCTCACCGTTACCGACAACGGCATCGGCATGAGCCATGACGATCTCGTCATGGCGCTTGGCACCATCGCGAGTTCCGGCACCCGCGCCTTTCTCGATCGGCTCTCGGCCGAGGACGCCGCCAAGGGGGCTGAACTCATCGGCCAGTTTGGCATCGGCTTTTACTCGGCCTTCATGGTGGCGGATAAGGTTGTGGTCGAAACTCGCCGCGCCGGCTATACCGAGGCTTGGCGCTGGACCTCGGACGGCCAGGGCACCTATGAGACCGAAGCCTTGGCCCCGATCGAAGCGCTCGATCGCGGCACCAAGGTGATCCTGCATCTCAATGCGCAGTCGGATGCCTATCTCGAACCCAATACGGTCGAGCGGATCGTGCGCGAGCATTCGGGCGCCATCGCCGTGCCGGTGGAACTCATTGACGCGCCCGGCGCCGAACCGCGCCGCATCATCGACGGCGTCGCGCTCTGGACCAAACCGAAATCCGAAATCACGGCGGAAGAATATACCGAATTCTATCGCGAGCTTGCGCGCCAGTTCGACGAGCCGGCGCTCACCGTCCATTGGCGCGCGGAAGGCCGGCATGAATATTCGGTGCTCGCCTTCATTCCGGGCTCTCGCCCGTTCGATCTGTTCGATCCGCAGCGCAAGGGCCGCGCCAAGCTCTATGTGCGGCGCGTCCTGATCAGCCAGGATGCCGATCTCTTGCCCGGCTGGCTGCGCTTCGTGCGCCTTGTCGCCGATTCCGCCGACCTGCCGCTCAATGTCTCGCGCGAAATGGTGCAGCAGAGCGCTGTGTTCAACGCGATCCGCACCGGCGTTACCAATCGCATGCTGCAGGAGCTCACCAAGCTGGCCGAGCACGAGCCGGAGAAATTCGCCGGCATCTGGGACAATTTCGGCGCTGTCCTGAAGGAAGGGCTCTATGAGGCCCCCGAGAAGCGCGACCAATTGTTCAAGCTCGCGCGTTTCACCACGACCGCCGGATCTGAGAAACGCACGCTCGACCAATATGTGAAGGACCTGCGCGAGAATCAGACCGCGATCTATTATCTGACCGGCGACGATGCGAAGCGCCTCGCCTCGAGCCCGCAATTGGAAGGCTTCCGCGCGCGCGGCATCGAGGTGCTGCTCCTGTCCGATCCGGTCGATTCCTTCTGGGTGACGACGGCGGCGGGCTTCGAGGGCAAGCCGTTCAAGTCGATCACCCAAGGCGCGGCCGACATCAAGAACGTGCCGCTGAAGGAGGGCGAAAAGGCGCCCGAAAGCTCTGGCTCCGAGGCGGATGTCGGTAAATTGCTCGGCTTCGTCAAGGAGACGCTGGGCGATGCGGTCTCGGACGTGCGCATTTCCGACCGCCTGTCGGAAAGCCCGGTCTGCCTGGTCGCCGGCGAGCAAGGCTACGACCGCCAGCTCGAGCGCATTCTGGCGAGCAGCCAGGACAAGATTTTCGCCGCTAAGCCAGTGCTCGAAATCAATCCGACCCATGCGCTGATCGCGCAATTGTCGAAGCGTCTTGGCGAGGGCGCGGATCAGGAGTTTATCAGCGATGCCGCCTGGCTGCTGATGGACGAGGCGCGCATTCTCGACGGCGACCAGCCGGCGGATGCCGCAGCCTTCGCCACGCGCCTGACGCGCGTGATGGCCAAGGCATTCGGTTAAGAAAAACGCATCCGCCGGTCGCATGATCGGCGGATGCGAGCATTGCGGTTTCGGAGCTTCGTTTCGACATGTCCTTTCGCGCGACAGCGATCCAGCACGACGACAAACCGGCGTTTTATCGCGACCTCGCCGGGCAAGCGCGCGGGCTGCTGCACGGGGAGCGGGACGCCATCGCCAATGCCGCCAATATGTCGGCGCTGATTTGGCAGATGGTGCCGGATTTGAACTGGGCGGGATTCTATTTTCTGCACACGGAGCAGGAATTGGTGCTCGGCCCGTTCCAGGGCAAACCGGCCTGCGTGCGCATCGCGATCGGCCGCGGCGTGTGCGGCACGGCCGTTGCGCGTGGAGAAACGATGCTGGTCGAGGATGTCCACGCGTTTCCGGGCCATATCGCCTGCGATGATGCGTCCCGCTCCGAACTCGTCGTACCGCTCAAGCACGAGGGCCGCATCCTGGGCGTGATCGATCTCGATAGCCCGCTGCCGGGCCGCTTCGATCGCGAGGATCAGGCCGGGATCGAGGCTTTGGCCGAAATCTATGTGGCGGCGACCTATGGTGCCGCGGATTGAGCCACCCTACGGCTCCAGTTCCGAATCCCAGTAGAGATAGTCGAGCCAGCTGTCGTGCAGGTAATTCGGCGGGAAGGAGCGTCCGTTCTGGTGCAGGTCGTTGACGCTGGGCTGGTAGGGCCTGATGGCCGGCCACATTTTCGCTTGGGCGGGCAATAAATCGCTTTTTCTCAAATTGCAGGGGGAGCAGGCGGCGACCACATTCTCCCAGGTGGTGAGCCCGCCTTTGGACCGCGGGATGACGTGATCGAAGGTGAGATCGTGTTTGGCGCCGCAATATTGGCAGGAGAAGCGGTCGCGCAGGAAGACGTTGAAACGGGTGAAGGCGGGAAATCGGGACGGTTTGACGTAAGTTTTTAGGGAGACCACCGAGGGCAGGCGCATTTCGAATGTGGGACTATGCACCCGCCTGTCGTATTCTGAGACGATGTTCACCCTATCCATGAACACCGCTTTGATCGCGTCCTGCCAAGACCAGAGCGACAGCGGGTAGTAGCTCAGCGGCCTGAAGTCGGCGTTGAGCACGAGGGCCGGACAAGCTTCCGGCGGTACCATGGGTTGGACATGCACCGTCACAACAATCGCTTCCCCAAGGCCGCGAAGTGATTCGCAGCATCACCTTTACCTGCTGCGCATAATGTATAGGGAGGATGACGGCTTTGTGAAGGCGGCGGCTCGGCATTTTGCAAATTGTGCAAGACGTGTGAGATATTTAGCACCGTTGCCGGAGCAAAAAGCCGCGTTACGGAGATCTGTATGCACAAATTCGACTTGAGGGAAAAATTCGCTTCTTTTTCAGAGCATTGGCGCCCCAAAGTGGTGGCCGGACTGAACGGCCAGGAGCTGAAGCTTGTCAAAGTGCAAGGCGTCTTTCCGTGGCATCACCATGACGATGTTGACGAATTGTTCCTGGTCTGGCGCGGCCGCTTCCGGGTCGAATTTCGCGACCATGTCGCCGAATTGGGCCCGGGCGAGGGGATCGTCGTGCCGCGCGGGGTCGAACACCGCACCGCGGCGGATGAGGAAGCCGAGGTGCTCATTCTGGAGCCGGCGGGCGTGCGGAACACGGGCAATGTGGTGGATGAGCATTTCACCGCGCCGCAGGGCGTGCGGATTTAGACGGTGCGGCGAAGGCGCAACGAAGAGACATCAGCGCCCGTCAATGCACAGCCACCGTCCAGAAATAGTAGGCAAGCTGGATGGCGAGCGCATAGCTATATCGACACAGAGATTGCTTTCATCAATATATCTGTTATTCTGGATATATGGATTCATCTGAAGCAATTGCCGCTCTTTCAGCGCTCGCGCAGCCAACCCGGCTGGAGACGTTTCGAGAATTGGTGCGCCGGGAGCCGGAGGGGGTGCCTGCTGGGGAACTCGCACGCCTCATGGCCGTTCCGCAAAACACCATGTCGACGCATCTTGCCGTTCTGACTCGGGCCGGTCTCGTGTCCGGCGAACGGCAGAGCCGCTCGATTATCTACCGAGCCGATCTTGCCCGCTTCCGCGAGGTCATGGTGTTCCTCGTGAATGATTGCTGTCACGGCCGCCCGGATCTATGTGCTCCGCTGATTGCCGACCTCGTTCCCTGTTGCCCGCCACAAGGAGCCGCTCATGACTGATAAAGCTTACAATGTCTTGTTTCTTTGTACCGGCAATTCGGCACGCTCCATCCTCGCGGAATCCATCCTGCGCAAGGATGGTGCGGGGCGGTTCAACGCCTTCTCGGCCGGAAGCGTGCCCAAGGGCGGCGTCAATCCTTTGGCTCTCAAAGTCTTGCGCGCATACGACTATCCGGTGGATGGCTTTCGCTCCAAAAGTTGGGACGAATTTGCGCAAGCCGGCGCGCCCTCGATGGATTTCGTCTTCACGGTCTGCGACGATGCCGCCGGCGAAGCTTGCCCTGTCTGGCCCGGACAACCCATGACTGCCCATTGGGGCATCGAGGATCCGGCCGCCGTCAACGGCACCGATATCGAAAAGGAAGCCGAGTTCAACGCCGCCTTCCGCTACCTTAAGAATCGCATTTCGATTTTCCTTAGTTTGCCGATCGAGAGCATCGATAAACTGTCGCTCGGCAGGCGGCTGATCGAGATCGGTCGCTCGAAAGGGTCCACTTCAGTTGCAGCAAAGGCGGGCTAAGCAGCATGTTCAGCCTTCCTCAACGCCTTGCCGCCGAAGCGCTCGGCACCGGGCTACTCGTCGCAACCGTGGTCGGTTCCGGCATCATGGCGTCGTCGTTGACGCAGGACACGGCGCTGGCGCTGCTCGGCAACACGCTTCCGACCGGGGCCATCCTTGTCGTTTTGATCACCATTCTCGCGCCGATATCGGGCGCGCACTTTAATCCGGCCGTCTCGCTTGTCTTTGCGTTCAGGCGCGAGCTTTCGGCGCAAGAGGCGATCATGTACGCCTTGGCTCAGATCGTCGGCGGCATTGTCGGCACAATTGCCGCGCACGTCATGTTTGCGCTGCCGCTTCTCGATGCCTCGACGAAAATCCGAACCGGCGGCGCGCAATGGTTCGCCGAATGGGTCGCGACTTTTGGTTTGGTTTTTACGATTCTCGCCGCCCTCCGTTTTGCGCGAGCGTCCGTGCCATGGTTGGTTGGGCTCTACATCACTGCCGCATATTGGTTCACGGCCTCGACGTCTTTTGCCAACCCGGCAGTCGCCATCGCACGTGCCTTTACCAATACTTTTGCCGGCATCCGGCCCGCCGATCTGCCGGGCTTCATCGCCGCGCAATTGCTCGGGGCTCTCTGCGCACTCGCTTTTGCCGGATGGCTCTTACGCGAGCAATCTGACGCCACCCAGCCGCTTAACGCCGAGGCCAAGCCATGACGATCACTATCTATCACAATCCCGCCTGCGGCACGTCGCGCAACACATTGGCGATGATCCGCCAAGCCGGCGAAGACCCGGTGGTCATCGAATATTTGCAGAATCCGCCGACCCGTGCGCGCCTCAAGGACTTGATCGCCGCCATGGGCATTCCCGTGCGGGCGCTGCTGCGCGAGAAGGGCACGCCCTATGCGGAGCTTGGCCTTGCCGACCCGAAATGGTCGGATGACGAGTTGCTGGATTTCATGATGGCGCATCCGATCCTGATCAACCGGCCAATCGTCGTGACGGCGAAAGGCGTGCGGCTCTGCCGGCCCTCGGAAGCGGTGCTCGACATCCTGCCCAATCCCCATATCGGCCGATTCGTGAAGGAAGATGGCGAGGTCGTCGAGGCGCCGCCGCGAAATGAATCGTGAGGCGGATGATAGGGCCGGTTGCGGAAAAATCTGGACAAAGTTCTCTATCTGTTCTATTCAGAGATAAGGGTTCAACCCCATGGTCCGCTCCATCTGATTGGCGCGCAGCAGCTGCGGCTGCGGCGGCGGTAGGAAGGTAATCGTGCGGGCTTTGCTATCCGGGCGCTGGAGGCGGCGGGTCGAAAATTTTTTGGGAACAAACTAATAGAGCGATTATTATATTAATATCAATATGTTAGCGGGTCGGAACGGGGTGCTCGCCACGATAATCGTAAAAACCGCGGTTGGTTTTGCGTCCCAGCCAGCCGGCTTCGACATATTTCACCAGCAGCGGACAGGGCCGATACTTGGAATCGGCGAGGCCTTCGTGCAGCACCTGCATGACCGAGAGGCAGGTGTCGAGGCCGATGAAATCGGCGAGCTGCAGCGGCCCCATCGGATGATTGGCGCCGAGCTTCATGGCCGTATCAATGGAATCGACCGAACCGACACCTTCGTAGAGCGTATAGATCGCCTCGTTGATCATCGGCATCAGCACGCGGTTGACGATGAAGGCCGGGAAATCCTCGGAGACCGTGACGGTCTTGCCGAGCTTGGCGACGAAGGCCTTGGCGGCGTCGAAGGTTTCATCCTCGGTCGCAATGCCGCGGATGAGCTCGACCAATTGCATGCGTGGCACCGGATTCATGAAATGAATGCCGATGAAATGCTCCGGCCGGTCCGAAACCGACGCAAGCCGGGTGATCGAAATCGAGGAGGTGTTGGACGCGAGCACCGCGGTCGGCTTCAAATTGGGGCACAGAGCCTGGAAGATCTTGCGCTTGGCCCCTTCGTTCTCGGTCGCGGCCTCGATGATGAGGTCGGCATCGCCGAAATCGGCAAAGCCCGCCGCCGGCTGGATGCGGGCCAGCGCATCCTTGCGATGGTCTTCAGTCATCTGGCCGCGCGCGACCATGCGCGCCATGTGGCCGTTGATCGTCGCAAGCCCGGCGTTGATCTTTTCCTCGGTGAGATCGTTCAGCAGCACCTCGAAGCCGGCCGCCGCGCAGACTTGCGCGATGCCGTTGCCCATTTGCCCCGCACCGATCACCCCAATTTTGCGAATCTCGCCGATCATGGAAACCTGCCAACCCAACTTTTTTTAATACAAGAATAGGGCCGCGATCATACGGCATGTTCGCAGCCCGTAAAGCCTTAACTTGAATGGACCGTGACATCCCGGCCGCGGTCCATTCATCTTCTTGGTTTAGCCTTTGCTCAGGACCTCGTTCAGCTCCGGCAAGGCCTGGAAGAGGTCCGCGACGAGGCCATAATCGGCGACCTGGAAGATCGGCGCTTCCTCGTCCTTGTTGATCGCGACGATCACCTTGGAATCCTTCATGCCGGCGAGGTGCTGGATGGCGCCGGAAATGCCGACCGCGATATAGAGATCGGGCGCGACCACCTTGCCGGTCTGGCCGACCTGCCAGTCGTTCGGGGCATAGCCCGCGTCCACCGCGGCGCGCGACGCGCCCATGGCGGCGCCGAGCTTATCGGCGACCGGCTCGATATAGGTCTTGAAATTCTCGGCGTTCTGCATGGCGCGGCCGCCGGAAATGATGATCTTGGCCGAGGTCAGTTCGGGACGGTCAGACTTGGCCACCGCCTCGCTCTTGAACTCCGAAATGCCCGGATTCGCTGCCGCCGCAACCGATTCGACAGCAGCCGAGCCGCCTTCGGCCGTCGAAGGGAAGGCGGCGGTGCGCACGGTGATGACCTTCTTGGCGTCGGTCGCCTGCACGGTCTGGATCGCATTGCCGGCGTAAATCGGCCGCTCGAACGTGTCGGCGCTCTCGACCTTGGTGATTTCCGACACCTGCATCACGTCGAGCAAGGCAGCGACGCGCGGCATGATGTTCTTGGCCGAAACGGTAGCCGGCGCAATGATCGCGTCATAGGCGGGCGCGAGGCTGACGATCAGCGCCGCGACCGGCTCGGCCAGGTCATGCGCGTAGGCGGCGTCATCGGCGGCGAGCACCTTTTCGACGCCGGCGAGCTTGCCGGCGGCTGCGGCGATGTCGCCGATCGTCTGGCCGACGACCAGGATATGCACCGGCGCGCCGAGTTGGGCGGCGGCGGTCAAAGCCTTGGCGGTCGCATCATTGAGATGGCCGTTGGCGTGTTCCGCGAGGAGGAGGGTCGCCATATTCAAATCACTCCCGCTTCTTTGAGGCTTGCAACGAGTTCGCTGACCGAGCCGACTTTCTTGCCGGCCTTGCGGGTCGCGGGTTCGGTGGTCTTCAGCACTTTCAGGCGCGGCGTGACATCGACGTCGTAATCCGCCGGGGTTTTCTCATCGATCGGCTTCTTCTTCGCCTTCATGATATTGGGCAGCGAGGCATAGCGCGGCTCGTTCAGGCGCAGGTCGGTCGTGACGATCGCGGGGCCCTTCAGCGCCACGGTCTGAGAACCACCGTCGACCTCGCGGGTCACTTCCACACTGCTCCCCTCGATCACGACCTTGGAGGCGAAGGTGCCCTGCGGCCAGCCGAGCAGAGCCGCCAGCATCTGGCCGGTCTGGTTGGAATCGTCGTCGATCGCCTGTTTGCCGAGGATGATCAGGCCCGGGCCTTCGGCTTCCGCGACGCCCTTGAGGATCTTGGCGACGGCGAGCGGCTCGACCGCCGCGTCGGTCTTGACCAGAATGCCGCGGTCGGCGCCCATGGCGAGGCCGGTGCGCAGCGTCTCGGAGGCTTGCGCCGGACCGATCGACACGACGACGACTTCCGTTGCCTTGCCTGCTTCCTTCTGACGCAGCGCCTCTTCGACGGCGATTTCGTCGAACGGATTCATCGACATTTTGACATTGGCGAGTTCGACGCCGGAGCCGTCGGGCTTCACCCGGATTTTCACATTGTAATCGACGACCCGTTTTACGGGCACCAGAATCTTCATTGCGGGCGCTCCCTGTCGCGCTGAAACCTTAAAACCGGAGAATCCGTAATGGGGCCTTGCGCGCAAGTCAACGGAGCGCGCCGCATGGATCAGCCCTGCGGTTCACGCAAAAAACCGATGCGCTCGGGCCCTATTCGTCCTCGGGGCTGAACAGTGGCACATCGCGGTACTTGAACAATCCGATCAACGCGACACCCGCTAGAATGCCGCCGACATGCGCCCACCAGCCGACCTCGTCCCCGTGGCCCAAAACCGCCTCGGCGAGTTGTAACAGCATCCAGAAGCCGAGGCAGAGCCAAGCGGGAATGGACAGCGGCAGCCAGTTGAACACGAGGCCGAGCACGTGCACGCGCGGATAGAGGACGAGATAGGCGGCGACGATGCCGGCAATCGCGCCCGAGGCACCAATCAGGGGGGCATCGGAATCGGGTTCCCACCAGGCATAAAAGAGGCCCGCCGAAATCCCGCAAGCGACGTAGAACAACAGATAGCGCCACGGCCCCATGGCGTCCTCGATATTGTCGCCGAAGACATAAAGAAACAGCATGTTACCGGCGAGATGCCAGAAGGAATAATGGACGAACAGGCTGGTCAGCAGCGTCCATTTGGGCGACATCTGCAGGGTCGCGCCGGTGAGATCGGCGTGATTGAGCAGCACCGACGGAATGATGCCGAAAGACATGTCGATCTGCGTATTGCTGCCGGCATAGCCGCTGGCGATCCAGGCATAAACCGCAACGTTCAACGCCAGCAGCACCCAGTTGGCGAAAGGTTCGCGCACATGGCGCAACGGCACGTTGTCATGCAGTGGAAGAAACATCGAGCCCCCGAAGTCAGCCCCGCAATGTCGCACGGGTGCAGGCGCTTTCGCAACTCGAGGGCTACCGGCTGTTCTTCGTCACCACGACCTAGGTTGCAGTCGCCCACTGGATGTTAGGCATGCGGGCCAGATAAGCGAAATAGGAATAGGTCGAAGCGTTCTTTAAAGCCTGCTTATTGTTGAGTGTGAACACTTTGGTCCCGTAAGCAGGATTATTTGGATCACCGCCGATGTTGAAATGATCGATGCCGCCAGCAAAATGCACGCTCTCGTGCATGATGATGTCGGTGAGCGTCTCATCGTCCGTCGGCGGATTGTCGCAGCGCGCCAGCACAAAGGTCAAGCCCGTCTTATCCTTCTTTGCCCAGCCACCGACATTGGCGTAGGCCATGTCGTTGGGGCGGATGGCGGGGCCGACGTTGAGATATTCCGTTCCACCCTTCACTGTCCCGTAGAAATCCGCGATTTGGCGATAGACGACCTTGATGGCATCGAGGTCTCTGCGGATCATGAAATCGAATGTGTGCTCCTTGATTTTGAAGCAGCGATCGACGAGAGCAAAAGCTTGGTCATTGTACCAATTGACGCCGGGCTGCCGCAGCGAGCATTGCGCCCAGAAGAGGACCTTTTCAGCGCTGTCGCGCCAGTTGTCAGCGTCACCCACCAAGCTCCGCGCCCGCACGAGAAAAGTCGCTGCTGTCATCGTTTCCCTCCAGTATCCGGATTGCCGGTTTGCCAAGGCCGAATTGCTATACTGGATGGAGGGGCTTTCCTGTGCGCCGGCACACCTGTGCTAAAACCAGGAAGGAGAAAAGGCGGCCGCGATGCGCGAAACGGCTCTCCCGCAATATCAAGTGCAAAGGTGGAATGGGCTCGCTACCGATTCTGCCCTGGCACCCACAGCACATCCTTGGCGCCTTTGTCGTTGACATAACGAGACGCGACGAAAAGGAAATCCGAGAGGCGGTTGATGTATTTCAGCGCCGGCGCGCTCACGGTCTCGTTCTCCCGCGCCGCAAGCTCGACCATCAGCCGCTCGGCCCGCCGCGCGATCGTGCGGGCGAGATGCAGATGCGCCGCCGCTGGCGATCCGCCGGGCAGGACGAACGAGCGCAACGGCTTCAATTCGCCGTTCAATTCATCGATTTCCCGCTCCAGCCGCTCGACCTGCGCGTCGATGATCCGCAAGGGCTCATACTCGAGTTTCGCGCCCGTGTCGGGCGTGCAGAGATCGGCGCCGAGATCGAAGAGGTCGTTCTGGATGCGTGCGAGCATCGCATCGACCTGCGGCGTCACCGACAATCGCGCCAGTCCGACCGCGGCGTTGGCCTCGTCCACCGTGCCGAAGGCCGCAACCCGTACATCGTATTTGGGGCGCCGCTGCCCATCGCCGAGGCCCGTGGTGCCTTTGTCTCCGGTGCGCGTGTAAATCCGGTTGAGCTTGACCATGGCAGCGCGCCCTAGCTTTTACGGAACATGATGACGAGGGCGATGATGATGATCGCAATGAATTGCAGGGTGACGCGCCAGCGCATCAGCATTTGCGACGTATTGGCGCTGCCGCCGCGGAACATGTTGATGAAGCCCATCACGAGGACGCAGAAGACCGCGAAGACCGCGAGCGCGACGATGCCGTTGCCGGAAAACAGGGACACTGAGAGCCTTTTTTATCGTTCGCCGCCAAAGCTTCCTGCCGACGGTACGCCACCATCCTTAATACGGCTGCATCAGCCGCTCAAGATAATCGAGTTCCTCCTGCGCCCGGCTGCGGTCGCCGAGGCGATTGCGTAATTCCTCGATGATTTTCATGGCGCGCTGCGCCGGCGTCGCTTCGACGCTCGTATTGCCGTTGCCGGTCGCGACCCCGCGCGACATGTCGTCTTTCGAGAAGGTGCGGCCGAGCGGGTCGGTCGGTTTGCCTTGCCCGTCCATGCCGTTCGCGCTCTGGTTCTGCTGTCCCTGGCCGTTCGGCCCGTCTTTCAGGCCTTCCCTCTGCTTTTCCATCTGGTCGTTCAGCGCCTGCGCGCCGCGCCGCAAAGCATCGAGTGCGCGGCCTTCCGCATCGAGCGCCTGGCGCTCGTTGCCCGGTCCGCCCTTCAGCGCGTTCTCGGCGTCGCCCATGCCTTTTTGCGCCTCGTCAAAATCGGGCACGCCCTTCATCCCCAATTGCTTCATCCTGCGTTTCAGGTCATCGAGCCGCTGCTGCAGATCCTGCTGGCGCTGGTCGAGGCTTTGCTGACCCGACGAGCCGGAATTGCCGGCCATGCCGTTCGGGCCTTTGCCTTGCTGCCCCTGGCCGTTGGGAGTCTGCCCGTTGGGCATGCCGAACGGGTTTTGCCCCATGCCCTGGCGGTTCTGGTTGCGCTGGCCCTGGCGATAGGTGTCGTCGCGCAATTGCTCCTGATCATGCAGCATCTTGTCGAGGTCGTTCATCGCCTCGTTCATGTTGCGATCCATATTGTCGCCCGGCGCGCCGGGGCCGGCGGCGCGCAGATTGTTGAGCATGTTTTCCATCTGGTCGAGCATGCGCTGCGCATCGACCCGGTTGCCCGATTGCGACAATTCCTGCAGGCGGTCCATCAGCCGTTTCAAGTCCTGCTGGGTGATGATCTGCTGCTTCTTCAGTTCGGAATCGTCGAATTTCTCGCCATTCGCCTGACGCCGGTTCAGATCCGCGATATAGGCGTCCATGGCGTCCTGCAACTGTTTCATCAGTTGCTTGATTTCCTCGTCCGAGGCGCCGTTCTGCAGCGCGTCGCGCAAGGCCTGTTCGGCCGCGCGCAGGTTTTGCAGTGCGGAGGAGGTGGAATCGCCCTCTAGATCGAGCGCCATCGCCCAGAGGAAATCGGCCACATCGCGCAAATCGGCATCGGTCTTGGCATGGTCGAGGCGGGTTTGCGCCGTCGCAAGGCCGAGATAGATGCTGCTGGTCGTGCCCATTTCCCGCGGGGCCAGCATCAGGGTGGCGATCGCCTTGCCGACATGGGCCGCGTTGTCGGGATCGAGGATCAGATTGCGCCGCTGCTCAACAAGCGCCTTGGCCAAGGGATTGGTGAAGGTGCGCTGCGGCAATTGCACCGTGACTTCTTCGCTGCGGCCTTCCTGGCCCGGATCGTCGCGCGCCACCAGCACCATGGTCACCCGCGCGCCGGCCCATGGGTGATCGGTCAGATTGATCGTGGTTTCGCCGTCGCCCAGCCCGCCCGGCGCCGACGGCAGGGCCAGATCCGCTTTCGGCGGATCCACCAGGGTCCGCCCGGTGATCTTGCGGTTGCCGATGATCGGGTTCTTGAACCGCGCTTCGGCGCTGACGACACCGTAATCGTCGTTCGTCTTATAGCGCACGGTCAGCCCGCCATGCAGGTCGGGCACCGGCTTTCCGAGCAAGGTGATGGTCGGCGGGTGGTCGGGAATGACCTCGATGTCGTAATCGGCGAGGGTCGAAAATCCGTGCTTCACACCAACCTTGGCGTCGCTTTTCAGCACATAGCGATATTCGCCCGCCGGTGCGGCTTTGCCATCGGCCGGTTTTGCCGCAGCCGTCACGGCGCCGCCGCTCGGGCTCACATTCAGCCCGTTTGCCTCGGACGAGCGGATGACCAGGATCGAGCCCTCGGGGGCCTGCAGGTGCCGCGGCGCGTTCAAGGCGCCAGCCTGGCTCTGCTTATCATTCAAAAGAATCGGCGCCTTGCCGGTATAGAGCGGTGGGTCGATCCAAGCGTCGAAGCGGAAACTTGCCGCCGTGGCGGCGTCGCCGCTCCAGTCGAAGGCGGCAGCGATCCGGTCCACTTTCTCCGGCCCCGCGAGGAAGGCCGAGGCGGCCAGGGCCACGAACAGGATTGCGCGGAACGCATAGCGATCCTTGTGCGCCATGCGCGGTGAGGGGGGCGCCAAGGTGAGATTTTGTGCGGCGATCGCGATCCGCCGCTGGTGTAGCGCCCAGAGCGCAGCGGTCGCCGGGTCGTCGGTGCGATTCGCGAGTTGGTCGGAGAGCGTGCTGGCCGGCCGATGCGGGATCTCAGAATCGCGGTCGATGCGGTGCAGCGCCTGAGTATAGGTCGGCCACCCAGATCGCAGGAAAATGTAAAAAATCAAAGGGATAGAAAGCGCGAACAGGGCGACCCCGGCGATGCGACCCCAGGCCGGCAAGGCAAGCCACAGCCCTGCCCAGGACAGCGTCACGAACAGCACGGCGCAGCTGGTCAGGGTCACGAAGAGCGGCCACAGGCGCTCAAAAGTCAGGACGACATGGGCGCGCAGGGCGAGTTTGCGCAGCAAATCCGCGGCTTTTGATCTCGTCTCGCCTGACCCCACACCGGTCTCCAATCGTTTCCTTTGGCTTCAAGTCCAACCTAACACGCAGCCTGCCGGTTTCCAGTGGCACAATTGCGGCATCGGGCGGGATAAAGGGCTTTTGCGTTCTTGAGCGCGCGGCGATTCCCGTTTATGCGAGGGCATCCCGCCGTTCTGGAGCAATTTGATGAAAGCCCGTGTCACCGTAACCTTGAAAAATGGCGTCCTCGACCCGCAGGGCAAGGCAATCGAAGGGGCGCTGAAATCGCTCGGCATCGAGGGGGTGGCGAGCGTCCGGCAGGGCAAGGTGTTCGATATCGAGCTTGGCGCCACCGACAAGGCCAAGGCCGAAGCGGTGCTGAAGGATGCCTGCGAAAAGCTGCTCGCCAATACGGTGGTGGAGAATTACCGGGTGGAATTGGTTTGATCTGAGCCATTGGGGGGCACATGTTCAAAAAGCTTTGTTTGACTCTGATGCTGTCGCTTGCCGTGGCGGGGTGCCAAGGTACCGGAAATGTTGCGATCGCGCCGGCAAATTCGGATCTGTTGCAAGCCGGATTCGCCCCCGCGCCGATTCCCGCCGATATACATATTGCTCCGAACACGACGATCACGGGGGCCTATGCGTGCCCCGCTTCGAGATGTGGCGCACCGGTTGGACTCGTCACGGGACGGGTAAAAGCTGCCGTGCCTCAAAGCGGTGTCACCGCTGAAGACGCAATCCGGTCAGGTGTCTACAATTCCGCCGGGCTCGGCACGTTATTGGGGCGGATGATGACAAGCCGCGTTGCGCAGGATATGCCCGGCGCGTCGATGACGGTCACGCACACGGCGATCGATCAAAAAAATGCCACTGTTGACATGTCTGGAACGGCGACATCGGCACAGGGCACGCTTCTGCATTATCGCATGCGTATCCTCGTCAGGCAAAACACGCCGGAGGTGGTTTTTGCAATATCGTCGACGCAGGCAATTGCTTCTCGCTACGCACGCCTCGATTGGCTGCCATAGGCACTATTTGACGATGAAGGACCGATCATGAAATCCGCAGTCATCACCTTCCCCGGCTCCAATCGCGACGGCGATGTGGCCGATGCCTTGCAGCAGGCCACGGGCCAGGCTCCGGCGCGCCTGTGGCATGCGGATTACGAATTGCCCCGCGGCACCGATCTTGTCGTGCTGCCCGGCGGGTTTTCCTATGGCGATTATTTGCGCTGCGGCGCCATTGCGGGCCGCGCGCATCTCATGGAGGCGGTGCGCAAACATGCGGCGGCCGGCGGGCTGGTGCTCGGCATTTGCAACGGCTTCCAGATCCTATGCGAAAGCGGCCTGCTGCCGGGCGTGTTGATGCGTAACCGCGACTTGCGCTTCGTGTGCAAGATGCAGCATCTGAAGGTCGAGCGGAACGACACGCGCTACACGCGGGCTTATGCCGCGGGCCAGGTGATCAAGGTCTGCATCGCTCATGGCGACGGCAATTACGAGGCGCATGAAGAAACGATCCGCGCGCTCGAGGCGGAGGGCCGCGTGGCGTTCCGCTATTGCGACGCGAACGGCGCGGTCGGCGGCGCGGCCAATCCCAATGGCTCGACCAACGACATCGCCGGCATCTATTCGGAAAAATTCAACGTGCTCGGCATGATGCCGCATCCCGAAAATCTGATCGACGATCTCGTCGGCGGTATCGACGGGCGCGGCTTGTTCGCGAGCCTGATGAAAGCGGCGTGACCTTTATTTCCTCTTCTCCCCGTGAACGAGGAGAAGCGATCACCGTGGACCTTTGTTGTGACTCAAGAACCGCAAATCACCCCCGACCTCGTTGCCTCGCACGGCCTGAAGCCCGATGAATACGAGCGCATCCTGCAGCTCATCGGCCGTGAGCCGACCTTCACCGAGCTTGGCATTTTCTCGGCCATGTGGAACGAGCATTGCTCGTACAAATCCTCGCGCATCCACTTGCGCAAATTGCCGACCAAGGCGCCGTGGGTCATTCAGGGACCGGGCGAGAATGCCGGCGTGATCGACATCGGCGACGGCCAGGCCTGCGTCTTCAAGATGGAGAGCCACAATCACCCGTCCTTCATCGAGCCCTACCAGGGCGCGGCGACGGGGGTCGGCGGCATCCTGCGCGACGTTTTCACCATGGGCGCGCGGCCGATCGCCTGTTTGAACCTGTTGCGCTTCGGCGCGCCCGAGCACCCGAAAACCCACAATCTCGTGGCCGGCGTGGTCGCGGGCATCGGCGGTTACGGCAATTCCTTCGGCGTGCCGACGGTGGGCGGTTCGGTCGGGTTCCACACCCGTTATGACGGCAATATTCTCGTCAACGCCATGGCGGTCGGCCTCGCCAAATCGGACGAGATTTTCTACGCCAAGGCCACCGGCGTCGGCAATCCGATCGTCTATCTCGGCTCGAAAACCGGCCGCGACGGCATCCACGGCGCGACCATGGCGTCCGCGTCTTTCGAGGCCGATGCCGAGGAAAAGCGCCCGACCGTGCAGGTCGGCGACCCGTTCTCCGAAAAGCTGCTGCTGGAGGCTTGCCTCGAACTGATGGCCTCCGGCTCGGTGATCGCCATTCAGGACATGGGCGCTGCCGGGCTCACCTCGTCGGCGGTCGAAATGGGCGCGAAAGGCAATCTCGGCATCGAGCTCGACCTCGACAAAGTGCCGTGCCGTGAAGAGGCCATGACGGCTTACGAGATGATGCTGTCGGAAAGCCAGGAGCGCATGCTCATGGTGCTCAAACCCGGCATGGAACAGGTCGCGGAAGCGATTTTCGTCAAATGGGGCCTCGATTTCGCGATCATCGGCAAGACCACCGACACGTTGCGTTTCGTCGTCAAGCGCCATGGCGAGGTAAAGGCCGATCTGCCGATCAAGGAACTCGGCGACGAGGCGCCGCTCTACGACCGCCCCTGGGTGCCGACGCCGAAAAAGCCAGAGATCGACGCCGCAAGCGTGAAGCCGCCGGTCTCGAACGGCGAGGCCTTGGCGAAGCTGCTCGCGACGCCGGACCTGTGTTCCAAGCGCTGGGTCTGGGAGCAATATGACCATCTGATCCTCGGCAATTCGGTGCAGCAACCGGGCGGCGACGCCGCGATCGTGCGTATCGACAAAGGACCCAAGGGCCTCGCCTTCACCACCGACGTGACGCCGCGCTATTGCGAGGCGGATCCGGTCGAGGGCGGCAAGCAGGCGGTGGCTGAAGCATGGCGCAATCTCACCGCCGCCGGCGCAAAGCCCTTGGCGCTCACCGACAATCTGAATTTCGGCAATCCGGAAAAGCCCGAATATATGGGGCAGTTCGTCGGCTGTCTGGAGGGCATCGGCGAGGCGGCGCGTGCGCTCGACTTCCCGATCGTCTCGGGCAATGTCTCGCTCTACAACGAGACGCAGGGACGCGGCATTCTCCCCACACCCAGCATCGGCGGCGTCGGCGTGGTGGCGGACGTGACCAAGACGGCGCGCATCGCCTTCAAGGCCGCCGACGAGGCGATCGTGCTGATCGGCGACGCCAAGGGCTGGCTCGGCCAGTCGCTGTATTTGCGCGACATTTGCGGCCGCGAGGAAGGCGCGCCGCCCCCCGTGGATCTTGCCGCGGAGCGCCGCAACGGCGATTTCGTCCGCGGCCTGATCGTGGCCGGCCGGGTGAGTGCCGTGCACGACATTTCCGACGGTGGTCTCGCTGTGGCCGTGGCGGAAATGGCGCTCGCGTCGCGCATCGGCGCGCGGATCGACAGCGACGATCACGCCGCGCTGTTCGGCGAGGATCAGGCGCGCTATGTGCTCGTCGCGGATGACGCCGAAACCCAGAAAATCCTGGTGGAAGCGCAGGCGGCCGGCGTTCCGGCGAAAATCATCGGCCGCACCGGCGGCGATGCGGTCGTCCTGGGGCAGGATGCGCCGGTCAGCCTCGCCACATTGGAGCACGCGCACGAATCCTGGCTGCCGGACTATATGGCCGCCGGCCACTAACGGAGAAACGACATGGCGATGGAAGCCGCTGAAATCGAACGTTTGATCAAAGAGGCCATGCCGGATGCCAAGGTCGAAATTCGCGACCTGGCCGGCGATGGCGACCATTATGCCGCGACTGTGGTGTCGAGCGTCTTCAAGGGCAAAAGCCGGGTACAGCAGCACCAGATGGTCTATGCCGCGCTGAAAGGCCAGATGGGCGGCGTGCTGCATGCCCTCGCCCTGCAGACGAGCTCGCCAGAATAGACACTCGGTGCCGGCTTTTTCGCGCTGCGGCCGCCTGCGACCTTAAAACCGCATTTGCCGTTGTGCGAAGACCCTCTATATAGGCTGAAAACCTTCTTTTTCCGGCCCTTTTTACAGAGTGAGACCCATGACCAGCATCCACGACCAGATCGACCATGAAGTGAAATCCAACGACGTTGTCCTGTTCATGAAGGGCACGCCGGATTTTCCGATGTGCGGCTTCTCGCAGCGGGTTGCCTTCATCCTCGACAAGGTCGGCGTGCCCTATAAGGGCGTCAATGTGCTGGAAAACGATGCGATCCGCCAGGGCATCAAGGACTATGCCAATTGGCCGACCATTCCGCAGCTCTACATCAAAGGCGAGTTCGTCGGCGGCTGCGACATCGTCACCGAAATGTTCCAGTCGGGCGAACTCGCCAATCACCTGAAGGAAGCCGGTGTTGCCGTCAAGGCGGCCTGAGCCGGCATTGGGACCGCGGCCGTCTCGGCCGCAAAATGGCATGGTTTGAGCGGGCGAGACGTCCGCGGTCCTGGCGCACCCGGCGTGAGGCGAGGCGATCATGGAGCCGGTCTTTAGCCTTGAGCGGCAAGAGGTTCTGTTCCGCGTCGCGGTTGGCGACATCACGGCGCTGGCGGTCGATGCGATCGTCAATGCGGCCAACAACAGCCTCTTGGGCGGGGGCGGCGTCGACGGTGCCATTCACCGCGCGGCCGGCCCCGACCTTCTGAAAGAATGCCGCACTTTGGGCGGCTGCGCGACGGGCGATGCCAAGATTACGCGCGGCTACCGCTTGTCGGCCAAATTCGTCATCCACACGGTCGGCCCCGTGTGGCACGGCGGTAGCAAGGGCGAAGCGGATGCGCTCGCCTCGTGTTATGTCCGCTCCTTGGGCCTGGCGAAGCAACACGATCTGACCGCGATCGCCTTTCCCGCCATTTCCACCGGCGCCTATGGCTATCCCGCGCGCGAGGCGGCACGCATTGCGGTGCAGACTTGCGTCGCGCAGACCGCGCCGCCGCTGCGCGAGATCATTTTCTGCTGCTTTTCTGATCGCGCGGCGCGGGATTATGTCGAGCTGTTGGAACGTCTCTCCTGACATCGCGCAGACTGCACGCCACGCGAATTCTCTACGCGGAAAGGTGACGTTCCAGGATCACGGAATCGCCGAACTCGTGCGGCTGGTAGCCGTTCTTGGCGAGTTCCGCGGACATCCGGTCGAGAACCTTGTCGTCAGCGAAGGCCCGAAGGAGTTCGAAATGGCTTTCGCCGGGCATGTGCACGCCGGTCAGGATGGCATCGACAACGCGTAGCGGGGTTTTTCGCCCGATGCGCCCGTGCGCAATCCCATCGCCCGGGCAAATGCTGCCATCGGTTTCGACGGCGGATTCGAGGGCGCGGACCACCGTCGTCCCGATCGCAATAATGCGCCCGCCGGCTGCCTTGGCCCTTGCGATGGCCTTCGCGGTCCGCAGCGGAATGCGATAAGGTTCGTCGAACGGTAGGCGGAGGTCGAGCACGGGATCACCGGTGGATGAGATCCCGGCAGCGTGGGTGAGCGTAGCGAATTTGACGCCGCGCCGTTGCCAGGCCGCGAGGGTGTGCCAGTTAAGGCTAAAACCCGCGGAAGGCGGCTCGAATGCAAAGGGCTCGGTGGCAATCCGCGTCCACACATCCCACAAGACCAGGCGTTCCGCCACATGCGCATATTGAATCGGCCGACCGTGGTGCGCGAGACCTGCCAGAATGGTTCGGCGATCGCCGAGGAAGCGCAATTCGAAGAGGCGCGGATGGTCAAGCAGGTGCTCGACGATAGCGATGAACGGGCCCAGCGCCAACCGGTCTCCCGCCGAAAGCGGCGGGGGCGGCGCGCGGTCCTCGGTGCGCATCCGGCAATCTCCAGCTCCGAACGCCAGGGCGATAAACCGCGTGGGATCGCCCGCGCAGATCCATCCGGCGAGGCGGATCTCGATCGGCTCATTGGTGGCGCAGTGCCGACCATGCAAGCTTGCCGGCAGGGTCGCCGCATCATTGGCGACCACGAGATCTCCGGGGCGGAACAGTGCGGCGAGGTCGGTGCGCTGCAAATGCCGCGTCGTTCCATCCGCGCTGATCGCGAGGAGCTTGGCGGTCTGTCTCTCAAGTTGGTCCGCCGCAATCATCGCGTCGCCCCCGCGGAACGGCCGACACGCCTTGACAACAGCGCGGTGACGGCTTCGAAAATCTCCGCGGCGGCGGTCTCGGGGCGTTTTAGGCTCGCCCGATCGGCGTCGGGCACGGCCAAGGCGTGCAGCGGCGTATCCATGTCGCCAGGGTCGATCGAGAGGAAATGCACGCCTTCCGCCGCCGCCTCTTCACCCCAGATGCTCGTCATGTGCCGCAGCGCCGCCTTGCTCGCGCCGTAAGCGCCCCAACCACTATAGGCCTGGATGGCCGCATCGCTGGAAATGTTGACCACGACTGCACCGCGCCGATCGCGCGCCGAAGCGGCGAGAGCGCCGAACACGGCTTTGGTCAAGCGGAACGGCCCGAGCAGATTGACCGCGAGTGCGCGTTCAAGATCCTCGCATTCAGTGTCGGCTAGAAGTGCTAGCGGCGTCGGTCCAAGGCTCGACGCACAATTGATGAGGACGTCGAGTCCACCCAGGGCGCCGAGCATCTGCAAGGCGATCGGGTAGATCTCTTCCTTGCGGCCAATATCGCCGACAATTCCATGCGCGCCGGTTTCCGCTGTGGTGCGCTCAACATTCGCGGCGGTGCGGGCGACGAAGGCGAGTTTGGCGCCGCGCGCGGCAAACAGCCGGACAAGCGCCAGCCCCAAACCCGATGTTCCGCCTGTGACGGCCACGCGCAATCTTTTGAAATCAATGTCCGTTGTCATCGGCGATCTCCTCTCAATGCAAGAGGAGGTACTGATACAAGTTCAAGTGAACTTGAAGTCAAGCGCAAATCGTGCATGACTGCGGATATGGACAAGGTGCTGACCATCAACCAAATTTCGCAGCGAAGCGGCGTTGCGTCGTCAGCCTTGCGTTATTACGAGCAATTGGGGCTGATTACCTCGGAGCGGGCCGGATCGGGGCACCGTCGCTATCCGCGATCCGTCCTGCGCCGCATCGCCTTCATCGTCTTCGCCCAACGGATCGGGCTGTCGCTTGAGGAAATCGGCGCCGAACTTGCTAAGCTTCCGATTGATCGCGTTCCGACCCGTCGCGACTGGACACGTTTGTCGGGCGCGTGGACGGAGCGGATCGATCGGCAGATCGCGCAATTGCAGCGTCTCAAAACCGGCCTCTCGCAGTGCATCGGCTGCGGCTGCCTGTCGATCGACCGGTGCCGTCTGGCAAACCCGGCCGACCGTGCCGGCCGCGCGGGGCCGGGCGCACGCTATCTGCTTGAGTGACAATCGCGGGCGTAGAAATTCAGAGATCCGACATTCAGGCTTTCACCGGAATCCAAATCTCCACGTCGCCTGTTCCGGTGCGCGGATCGAAGCGTTCGTCATAGCGTTCGAAGCTCGGCGCGTGCTGCGGTTCGATCGATGTGGCCGGACGCCAGACGTTGTGAATCGCCGCCCAAGTGTTGCGGATGGCCGAAATATGGTCGCGATGCAGAAAGACGGCGTAGCGCTGCGGCGCGAGCTTCGCTTGCGAAAACCCTTCCGGCAATTTATCGCCGCCGCGCACTTCGACCGCGCACATATATTCGAATTCGCCGTCGTCGGTGAAGTTCCAGTGCAGGCCATACGCGTCCCCACCGATCTGTCCCGGCACATGGCCGATATGCGGCGCGAAGCTCTGCCATTGCGCGGGAATGGCGGCGATGGTTGCGACCGTGCATGGCCGGCTCAAACCCGCCATGATTTTGGCTCCGGCAGTCTCGAAGCGAATGGGTTCGATCGTTGAAAGCGCAAGCGTGTTCATGTCGAAAGGCTCCACAAGCATGAGATCATCGAGATGGCCGTGTGCCCGCAAAGCCTCCGGCGTAAGGCCGAATTGTTCGCGGAACGCACGGGTGAATGCTTCGTGCGAGCCATAACCGGCGTCGAGCGCGACTTGCAGAATATCGCTCGCGCCCTTCGCCAATGCGCGGGCCGATTCGCTCAGGCGGCGGCCGCGCAGATAGGCGGTGATGGAATAGCCAATGGTTTCGCCGAAACTGCGCGACAGATGATAACGCGACACTTGCGCGACCTCGGCAATGTCATCGAGCGCAATATCTTGCGCGAAATGACTTTCGATGAACCACAAAGCCTTGCCAATCGGAGTCATGGGGCTCTCACGTCACTCACCTAGCCGCTATAGCGCCATCGCCATGCCGCCATTTGATCGCGCTTGCGCTCTGGCGCATTTTTCAGAAAAGTTGCTCGTTATTTCTTCAACTCCGCCACGAGCCGTTGCGCATCCTCGCTCGCCCATTCGGCAGGGCCTTCGATCGAGGCGACCATGCAGCCGGATTTGTCGATCAGCAGCGAGGTCGGCAGGCCGAAACCCTTGCCGATGCTTTTCATCTTTTGAAAGCTTCCGCCTTCCGGGTCGGCATAGAAGGCGAGGTGCTGGATGCCGGCCTGCTCGAGAAATTGCTGGCGCCGCTCGAGCCGGCTGGTGTCCGTATTCACCGCCACGACTTCAAAATTGCCGTCGCCCGCCGCTGCCTGCAGCGCGTCGAGTGCCGGCATTTCCTTGCGGCAGGGGATGCACCAGGTCGCCCACAGGTTCAGCAGCACGGCTCGCCCACGAAAATCCGCCATGGTCAGCGCCTTGCCGTCGGGGCCGGTGAAATGCAGGTCGGGGGCAGGCTGTGGCGCTCTCTCGGCCATCACGCCGGCGACTTCGCCCTGCATCAGAGGGGCGAGCCGTTCGCTCAGCGCTTTGGCGGCCGGGCAATTGGCTGCTGCGGTATTTTCCGCGCCTTCCTTGCCCCCTGAGCCCATCTTCCAGTATAGCGACAGGCCAAGCGCCAAAATCACGGCGATTGCCCCGATAAGCACGGGCAGACGCGACTTCGGCGCTGGGCTGGAATTTTGCGGTCCGGTCATTTTTGAACTTTCTGGAGCGAACATGAGCAACAAAATGTGGGGCGGCCGGTTTGAGACAGGCCCGGATGCGATCATGGAGGAAATCAACGCATCCATCGGCTTCGACTACCGCCTCGCACGCCAGGACATCCAGGGATCGAAAGCCCATGTCGCTATGCTCGCCAAGACCGGAATCGTCACTGAAGAAGACGCCGCCGCCATCGCTGCGGGTTTAGATCAGGTTTTGGGCGAAATCGAGAGTGGCTCGTTCACGTTCTCGCGCGCCCTCGAAGACATCCATATGAATGTGGAGTCGCGCCTTGCCGCGCTGATCGGCCCGACGGCGGGGCGGCTGCATACGGCGCGTTCGCGTAACGATCAGGTGGCGCTCGATATGCGTCTGTGGGTGCGCGATGCGGTCGATGCGCTCGATGTCCAATTGCGCGACCTGCAGCGGGCGTTGGCCGCGAAGGCCAAAACCTTCGCCGGCACGGTCATGCCGGGGTTCACCCATCTGCAGTCGGCCCAGCCGGTGACTTTGGGGCATCATTTGCTCGCCTATGTCGAAATGCTCGGCCGCGACCGGGGCCGCCTGCACGACGCACGCGTGCGTCTCAACGAATGCCCGCTCGGCGCGGCGGCCCTCGCGGGCACGAGCTTCCCGATCGACCGGCACATGACAGCCGAGGCGCTCGGCTTCGACCGCCCCACGGCCAATTCGCTCGACAGCGTGGCCGACCGCGACTTTTCGCTCGAAGTGCTGTCGGCCGCCTCGATCTGTGCCGTGCATCTCTCGCGCTTCGCCGAAGAGATCGTGCTCTGGGCGACGGTGCAGTTCGGTTTCGCCAAGCTTTCGGACAAGTTTTCGACCGGCTCCTCGATCATGCCGCAAAAGCGCAATCCGGACGCGGCGGAACTGGTGCGCGGCAAGACGGGCCGCATCATCGGCGCGCTGAACGGCCTGCTGATCGTGATGAAAGGCCTGCCGCTGACCTATTCCAAGGACATGCAGGAGGACAAGGAAGGCCTGTTCGACGCCGTGCACAGCCTGTCGCTATGCATTGCCGCCATGACCGGCATGGTCAACGATTTGCAGCCCGATGTGGAGCGGCTGAAGAAGGCGGCGGGCGCCGGCTATGCGACGGCGACGGATCTTGCCGATTGGCTGGTGCGGAGCTTGAAAATGCCCTTCCGCGAGGCGCATCATGTCACCGGCGCGATCGTCAAACTGGCATCGACCAAGAATGTCGGATTGGAAGAGCTTGGGCTTGCCGAAATGCAAGGCGTCGAGCCGCGCATCACCCAGGAGGTGTTCGGCGTGCTGGGCGTGGATAAGTCGGTCCAAAGCCGCGTGAGCTATGGCGGCACTGCGCCGCGCAATGTGATGGCGCAGGCGGATAGATGGTTGGAGAGGTTGCAACAGGAATGATTGAACGCCTTTCCTACTTCCGGCAGGTGGGTTGCCGCACACACGTATCCGCGTCATTGCGAGCAAAGCGAAGCAATCCATCTCCTAACCAATGGGTTGTAACTGGTTCTTGAGGAGCGGATGGATTGCTTCGTCGCTTCGCTCCTCGCAATGACGGGAGAGGTGCATGCCCTCACCGCTTGCGCGAGACGGGATTCGCGTCAACATGTGTTTTAGGGAGTGAAGAATGAATATCGTTGCAGCAACCAAATCGTCCCCCAAACTGGCGGAGTTCCAGTGGGACGACGCTTTTCTCTTCGACGATCAGCTCTCAGAAGACGAAAGGCTCATTCGCGATACAGCGCGCGCCTATGCGCAAGAGAAACTGTTGCCGCGCGTCATCGACGCCTATGCGCATGAAAAGACCGATCGCGGCATTTTCAATGAGATGGGTGAGCTAGGGCTCCTCGGCGTTACCTTGCCGGAGGAATATGGCTGCGCCGGCGCGTCCTATGTCTCCTATGGCCTCGTCGCGCGCGAGGTCGAGCGGGTCGATTCCGGCTATCGCTCGATGATGTCGGTGCAGTCGTCGCTCGTCATGTATCCGATCTACGCCTATGGCAGCGACGAGCAGAAGAAGACATATCTGCCGAAACTCGCGAGCGGCGAATGGGTCGGCTGTTTCGGCCTTACCGAGCCAGACGCGGGCTCCGATCCCGGCGGCATGAAGACCCGCGCCGAAAAAGTAGCCGACGGCTACCATCTGACCGGCTCGAAAATGTGGATTTCCAACTCGCCCATCGCCGACGTGTTCATCGTCTGGGCGAAGTCGGTGGCGCATGACAATCAAATCCGCGGCTTCATCCTGGAAAAGGGCATGAAGGGCCTGTCGGCGCCAAAAATCGAAGGCAAATTGAGCTTGCGCGCCTCAATCACCGGCGAGATCGTGCTAGACGGCGTTGTCGTTCCCGAGAGCGCGCTGCTGCCCAACGTTGCGGGGCTCAAGGGGCCGTTCGGCTGTTTGAACCGCGCCCGCTACGGCATTTCCTGGGGCGTGCTCGGCGCGGCGGAAGATTGCCTGCATCGCACCCGTGCCTATACGCTCGACCGCAAGCAATTCAATCGGCCGCTTGCGCAAACCCAGCTCGTGCAAAAGAAGCTTGCTGATATGCTGACCGAGATCACGCTTGGGCTGCAGGCCTCTTTGCGTGTCGGCCGTCTCTTCGACGAAGGCCGGGTTGCGCCCGAAATGATTTCGCTCGTGAAGCGCAACAATTGCGGCAAAGCACTCGACATCGCCCGCCAGGCCCGCGACATGCATGGTGGCAACGGCATCGCGCAGGAATATCATGTGATGCGACACGCGCAGAATCTGGAAACGGTGAACACCTACGAGGGCACGCACGACGTGCACGCGTTGATCCTCGGCCGCGCCATTACGGGGTTGCAGGCGTTCTTTTGAGAGTGAATGGAGCGCGGGCTTCCAGCCCGCTCCATCGATCCGAGGCTAGACTAATAGGCGCGCTTGTTTGCCTTGTTTTTGCAACAGCTCGACTGCGGTCTTATCGAACGAAACGAACGTATCGGCTCCCAGCCAGCGACCTTCGTATGCGATCACGCCATCGGCGAAGTCCCCGCCGGCTTCGAGCATCTCCAACCCGGCTTCGACCGCCGAGCGGTTCAACGCGACATTGGACATGTTCAAGAGAGAGCGGAGGATATGCGAAATTTCCGTCGCAGACACTTTGTAGCTTCGGGCGAGAACCCACACGAGCTCGCATAATGCCGGTGTCGCAACGGCAATCGTCTCGGCTTTTGCGAGTTCCGTCTGGGCGGACTCGCTCTGTGCGGGGTCATCGTTGACAAAAGCGCGAAGCAATACATTGGTGTCGGCGACAATTTTCATTTCTCGCCGGCCCATCCTTTCGCCGTCGCCTCGTTGATCTCGTTGATGGACAAGGCGGGGCGATTCTTGCGCTTCAAGACGCCGAAAAGGTCGGAAATATGTCTCTGAGCAGCCACGGCCCGAACTTCGACCCGGCCGTTGGGAAGCTTTTCGACCTCGATCTTATCGCCAGGATGAACGCCGAGGTGTGCGAGAAGGTCTTTCCGCAAAGTGACCTGCCCTTTTGCCGTAACCGTCAGGGTGCTCATAGACAATCTCCTTACATCTACGTTCAAATGTAAGGCATTTATGCCTTATTTTCAATGGTCCAAAAGCTCGCGGCCCAGAGGGCCGCGGTCCGTTCACTCTGCGCCTTTTTGTGTCTCGATGCGAAACGGATGCGCCGGATAGCAGCCCAGGATCCGCACCTCGCGCGAGAAGAAGCGCGCTTCTTCCAAGGCGCGGCGCACCGGCGGATCATCGGGATGGCCGTCTACGTCGGCGAGGAATTGCGTCGCGGTGAATTCCCCGTCGACCATGTAGCTTTCGAGCTTGGTCATGTTGACGCCATTCGTGGCAAAGCCGCCAAGGCTTTTGTAGAGCGCCGCCGGCACGTTGCGTACGCGGAAGATGAAGGTGGTGACATTGTCGCCGCCCGCTTCCGGGTAATGCGGTTCGCGCGCCAGAATGACGAAGCGCGTCGTGTTGTGCGCGGCATCCTCGACATTGTGGGCGAGAATGTCGAGGCCGTAGATCTCCGCCGCGAGGCTCGTTGCGAGCGACGCGCGGGTCGGGTCGTTCCAGTCGCGCACCTCGCGGGCCGAGCCGGCCGTGTCGCCGGCGGTCACCGCTTTAAATCCGTGCTGGCGGATGATGTTGCGGCATTGGCCGAGCGCGTGGACGTGGCTGTAGACCGATTTGATATTCTTGAGCTTGGCGCCCTTGATCGCCATAAGCTGGAAGTGAATCGGCAAAAAATATTCTCCGACGATATGAAGGTCGGTGTTCGGCAGGAAATGATGGATGTCGGCGACACGGCCGGCGAGCGAATTCTCGATCGGGATCATGCCGAGCGCTGCGTTTCCGTCCTGCACGGCGGTCAGTGCATCCTCGAAGGTCGGGCAGGGCAATGTCTCCCAGCCGGCATAGACGTCGCGGCAGGCAATATCGGAATTGGCGCCCGGCTCACCCTGATAAGCGATGATCTTTTTCATTTTTGCCTCAACTGAGTTTTCCGATCTTCCAGACTCGGAAAATTGCTCTAACTTTTTGTTTTGTCGCATTTTCTTAACCGAAAAGTCGAACAACTTTTCTGGAAAATGCTCTATCTCAGTAATTCGCGTGCGCGCTTGAGTTCGTGCGGATTGTCGACGCCGAGCGGCACGGTGTCGACCTCCATCACGTCGATGCGCATCCCGGCTTCCAACGCCCGCAATTGTTCGAGCTTCTCGCGCTTTTCGAGCGGCGAGGGGGGAAGGTGCACGAAACGCTCCAGAACCGCGCGGCGGTAGGCATAGAGCCCGATGTGATGGAACAGGGGCCCTTCGCCGGTGGGCGCGGTGGCGCGGGTGAAATAGAGCGCGCGGTAACGGCGCGCGGCGATCTCGGTGCCGATCATTTTGACGATGTTCGGATCGCCCCTTTCTTCCTCGCGCCGGATGATGGCGGTGAGGGTTGCGATGTCGACGGACGCGTCGCTCAACGGAAGCATCACGGCGCGGGTGATCTCGGGGTCGAGGGTCGGCAGATCGCCCTGGACGTTTATGATGACGTCGTGCCGAGCCTGTGGGTCGGCAATTCCGACCGCCTCCCAGATCCGGTCGGAGCCCGATTGATGGTGCACGCCGGTCATCACCGCCTGGCCGCCGGCTGCCTCGATCGCCTGCTTGATTATCATGTCGTCGGTCGCCACCACGACGGGGCCGAGCTTGGCCTCCATCGCCCGCCGCCACACGTGGACGATCATCGGCACGCCGTGGATGTCAGCGAGCGGCTTGCCCGGCAGCCGGGTCGAGGCCATGCGGGCCGGGATGAGAATGATGGGATTTGGCATGAATTTGGAGCCTGATGATCCTGATTTGGTCCTTGCGGGTCGCGCTGGCGGCAAAAAGTAGCAACGAGCCGTCGCTTATACGTGTTGCCAAGCGGGGCGCAAAGCATGTAATCACTTTCCAAGTCAAACGGCTCGCCAGGGCCGCTTGGGGCGTGCCCATTTTGCGCCTGTTGGGGGGATCATGCGGTCCTGGGGCGGAAAAGGTACGAATATCAGGATGTTGCGCAGCCGGAGCCCTAGAACTCATGGATTCCTTCGAGTTTAACAAGATTGCAGGAGCGGTTCTCGGAACCCTTCTTTTCACCTTCGCACTGGGGCTGTTCTCGGAAGCCATCTTCTCGCAAGAGAAGCCGGCGAAGCCCGGCTATGACCTGCCGGCCGTTGCCGACAATGCCGCTGGTGGCGTCGCGCCGAAGGATGCGGCGCCGGCGGTGCCGCTGCCCGAATTGCTGGCCAAGGCCGACCCGAAGAAGGGCGAGCAGTTCACCAAGGCCTGCCAGGCTTGCCACAGCTTCGACAAGGGCGGCCCGGCCAAGGTCGGCCCGCCGCTTTATGGTGTCGTTGGCCGCGCGAAGGGAAGCGTCGCGGGTTTCGCCTATTCGGACGCCATGAAGGGCAAGGGCGGCGATTGGTCGTATGACGATATCAACGCCTTCATCACCAACCCGCGCGGTTTCGTTTCCGGCACCAAGATGGGTTTTGCCGGCGAGAAGGATGCGGGCCACCGCGCCGACATCCTCGCCTATCTGCGTACCCTCTCGGACAGCCCGGTCGATTTCCCGAAATAAGACGGCTTGACCAGCAGAATGTTGAGAAAGGCTGGGGTGACCCGGCCTTTTTTGTTGTTTCCGAAAGGCCACGCTCTTACCGAAAACCATTGTGCTTTCCTTAACCAAGCTTGGCTTTGATGGCTGCTGGGGCCGGATGGCACCGATTCGAAAATCCGACATAATCCTCGGCGAATCATGCGAAAGGCGCCGCTTCGGCGCGAAAAGGGGATTGTGACGTGACGTTGATCGACCGCCGCTCCGTGCTCAAATATGGCTCCGCGCTGGGGGCGAGCCTGGTGCTCAAGCCGGCCTTTGCGGCTGATGGCGACGTTGAGAGCCACGGTCTCTCGATCTTCGGCGACTTAGCATTGCCGTCCGATTTCAAGCATTTCGCCTATGTCAATCCGGATGCGCCCAAGGGCGGTAAATTGGTGATGACGGTTTTGGGTTATAGCGGCAACGAAAGCTTCGAGACCTTCGATACGCTGAACTCATATGTGTTGAAGGGCGCCGGCGCCGCCGGCATGAGCGCCATCTACGATTCGCTCATGGCGGGGACCGCCGATGAGCCCAATGCGGCCTATGGGCTGGTCGCCCAGAAGGTTAAGGTTTCCAAGGACAAACTGACCTATCGATTCTTTCTACGGCCCGAGGCGCGGTTCCACGACGGATCGAAGCTCACCGCGAAAGACGTCGCCTTCTCGCTGAATATTTTGAAGGAGAAAGGCCACCCCAATTATCATTTCAACCTCATCGACATGGCCGAGGCGGTGGCGGAAACCGACGATGTTGTGCGGGTTCAATTCGTGCCGAAGCGCAGCCGCGATGCGCATATGTATGTCGTCGCCATGCCGATCTTTCCAGCTGCCTATTGGGCGACGCGGGATTTCGAAGCCTCGACACTCGAGCCGCCGCTCGGGTCGGGCGCTTACAAGGTCGGCAATTTCGAACAGGGCCGCTTTATCGAGTTCGACCGCGTCGATGATTATTGGGCCAAAGACCTGCCGGTGAATGTCGGCGCCAACAATTTCAGCCATATCCGCTTTGAGTATTTCCGCGACCGGCAGATCGCCTTTGAAGGGTTCAAGGCTGGCCGCGTGACATATTGGGGTGAGTCGACATCGAAACAATGGCACACCGGCTTCGATTTTCCGGCCTTCAACGACGGCAAGGTCAAGAAGGAAACGCTGCCGAACAACCTGCCGGCGTCATGCCAGACCTGGAATTTCAACACGAGGCGCGACAAGTTCAAGGACTCAAGAGTCCGCGAGGCGATCGGCCTGTGTTTCGACTTCGAATGGACGAACAAGAACATCATGTACTCGTCCTTCACGCGCACGACATCGTATTTTCCGAATTCGCCGAATGCCGCGAGCGGCAAGCCGAGCCCTGCAGAATTGGCGCTGCTAGAGCCCTGGCGCGGCAAGGCGCCTGACGAAGTGTTTGGCGAGCCTTATCTGCCGCCCGTGTCCGATGGCTCAGGCAGCGATCGCGCGCTGTTGCAGAAAGCCAATCAGCTTTTGCTGCAGGCCGGCTGCAAACGCGATGGCGACATGTTGAAATTGCCGGATGGCTCGCCGTTGGAGATCGAGTTTCTCGACTCTACGTCCCTGTTCGAACCGATCCAGGCCCCCTTCATCGCCAATTTGCGCAAACTCGGCATTCGCGCTACCTCGCGGGCGGTCGATGCGGCCCAGCACAAGCGCCGTACCGACAGTTACGATTTCGACATCGTGGTCACCAATCTGGGCCGTGGATTCTATCCGGGCGCCGACTTGCGCAGCATCTTCACATCGCACGCTGCCGATACGCCTGGTTCCCTCAATCTTTCCGGCATCAGCGATCCGGCCATCGATGCGATCGTCGAGCGGATCGCCACGACGAATTCGAAGGACGACCTGCAAACGTCGTGTCGCGTCCTCGACCGCCTCTTGCGCGCCGGCCGTTACAGCGTCTTCTGCTGGTATCGCGCTGATGTGTGGCTCGCCTATTGGGACGCTTATGCCCGGCCGGCGACGCAGCCGAAATTCGGCACCGGCGCGCCCGATACCTGGTGGTGGGACGACGCCAAGGCCAAGCAGATCGGGATGAGCGAATGATCGCCTATATCATCCGCCGCCTGTTGCTGATGATCCCGACGATTTTTGGCATCATGCTGATCTCCTTCGTCATCGTGCAATTCGCGCCGGGCGGCCCGGTCGAGCGGGTGATCGCGCAATTGCAGGGCCTCGACAATGGCTCGCGCGTCGGCGGCGGCGGGGGCGATGCGTCGTCGCAGGCGGGCATGCAGCAAGGCGGCGATACGTCGCGCTATCGCGGCGCCCAGGGGCTCGATCCGAAATTCATCGAAGAGCTGAACAAGCAATTCGGTTTCGACAAACCGGCCTATGAGCGCTTCTGGATCATGGTGAAGAATTATACCCGTTTCGATTTCGGCAAGAGCTATTTCCGCGACGCCGATGTGCTTGAGCTGATCAAGGAAAAGCTGCCGGTTTCGATTTCGCTTGGCCTCTGGATGATGATTCTCTCCTACGCGATTTCGATTCCGCTCGGGATCCGCAAGGCGGTCGCGGACGGTTCGCGGTTCGATATCTGGACATCCGGCGTCGTCATTATCGGTTATGCCATTCCCGGTTTCCTGTTCGCCATTCTTCTCATCGTTCTCTTCGCCGGCGGATCGTTCTGGAATATCTTTCCGTCCCGGGGCATCGTGTCCGAAGATTGGGCGACGCTGTCCTGGCCGGATAGGATCGTCGATTATCTGTGGCATATCGTTTTGCCTGTCACCTCGATGGCGCTTGGCGCTTTCGCCACAACGACGTTCCTGACCAAGAATTCCTTCCTCGACGAGATCCGCAAGCAATACGTGCTCACCGCGCGCATGAAGGGCCTCTCCGAGCGCGGCGTTCTCTATGGCCACGTCTTCCGCAACGCGATGATGATCGTGATTGCGGGTTTTCCCGGCGCCTTCATTTCGGCCTTCTTCGCCGGTTCGCTGCTGATCGAGAATATTTTCTCGCTCGATGGCTTGGGCCTCCTCTCCTATGAATCGATCATCAACCGCGATTATCCGGTGGTTTTCGCCAATCTCTACATTTACGCCCTGCTGGCACTAGCGGTGAATCTTCTCTCCGATCTCACCTATACGTGGGTTGATCCGCGTATCGATTTCGAAACGCGCGAGGTTTGACCGAAAGCATGAGCATGACGCTCGACCGTTCTACCGACCTCGCGCCGCCGCTGCCAAAAAAGGGCCTGCTTGGCCTCTCGCCGGTCAACGCAAGGCGACTCGCCAATTTCAGGGCGAACAAGCGCGGCTATTGGTCGTTTTTGATCTTTATGATCTTGTTCATCCTGTCGCTCTTCGCCGAATTCCTTTGCAACGACCGGCCGATCGTCGCCTCCTACAAGGGCGAGATTCTGTTTCCGGTTTTCGTCGATTATCCGGAAGAGAAATTCGGTGGCTTCCTTGCCACCACCGATTATCGCGACCCGGTCATCGCGGACGAAATCAAGGCGCACGGCTGGATGATCTGGCCGCCGATTCATTTCTCCTACAATACGGTCAATCTCGACGCGCCGAAGGGGCCGGGCCCCGTTGCGCGCAGCGCGCCTTTCGCTCCGACCTGGACGTTGCCGAAAGACTATTGCACGACCGCGACGATCAAATCCTGCGACGAGGTCGAGTGGAACTGGCTCGGCACCGACGATCAGGGCCGCGATGTCGTCGCGCGGCTCGTATATGGTTTCCGCATCTCCATCCTGTTCGCGCTGATTCTCTCCGGCATCTCGTCGGTCATCGGCGTCATGGCGGGGGCGGTGCAGGGCTATTTCGGCGGCAAGGTCGATTTGATTTTCCAGCGCGTCATCGAGATCTGGTCGTCGCTGCCACGCCTCTACATTCTCATCATTCTCGCCGGCATCTTCGTGCCGGGCTTTTTCGTGCTGCTCAGCATCCTTCTGCTCTTTTCCTGGGTGTCGTTGGTGCATCTGGTGCGGGCCGAGTTCCTGCGGGCGCGCAATTTCGAATATGTCAATGCCGCGCGGGCGCTTGGGCTCTCCGACATCAGGATCATGGCCAAGCATCTGTTGCCCAACGCCATGGTCGCGACGCTCACCTTTCTGCCCTTCATTCTGTCCGGCTCGATCGAGCAATTGACGGCGCTCGATTATCTCGGCCTGGGACTGCCACCCGGCTCCGCGTCGCTGGGCGAAATGCTGCTGCAGGGCAAGTCCAATCTGCAGGCGCCATGGCTCGGCCTCACCTCCTTCTTCGCCATCGCCATCACGCTGTCGCTGCTCGTTTTCATCGGCGAGGCCGTGCGCGACGCCTTCGATCCGCGAAAGACGTTCCAATGAGCGACGCATCGGCGCCGCTGCTCGCGGTCGATAACTTAAGCATCGCCTTCCAGCAGGGCGCGCAGGAGCTGCGCGTCGTGAACGACGTGTCGTTCAAGCTGGAGCGCAGCCGCACACTGGCGCTGGTCGGTGAATCGGGGTCGGGCAAATCGGTTACGGCGCTCTCGATCGTCCAACTCGTCGCCGCGGCGCATTATCCGTCCGGTAGTATCCGCTTCAAGGGCGAGGAGTTGCTCAAGGCGAAGCCCGGAAGGCTGCGCGCGTTGCGCGGCAGCGACATCACGATGGTGTTTCAGGAGCCGCTGACCTCGCTCAATCCGCTGCATACGATCGAGAAGCAGATCGGCGAGATTCTCGAATTGCACGGCACGCGCGGCGGGGCGAAGCTGCGCCAAAGGGTGGTCGAATTGCTGGGCGAGGTCGGCATTCCCGAGCCGGCGAAGCGGCTTGCGAGCTATCCGCACCAATTGTCCGGCGGTCAGCGCCAGCGCGTGATGATCGCCATGGCGCTCGCCAACCGCCCCGATCTTCTCATCGCCGACGAACCGACGACGGCGCTCGACGTGACGGTGCAGGCGCAGATCCTGAAATTGCTGAAGGAGCTGCAGGAAAAGCTCGGCATGGCGATGCTGTTCATCACCCACGACCTCACCATCGTGCGCCGCATCGCCGACGATGTCGCGGTGATGTGCCAAGGCGAAATCGTCGAGGCCGGCCCTGTCGCGGATGTGTTCAACAACCCGCAGCACGACTACACCCGCAAATTGCTCGCCGCCGAGCCGAAAGGCCAACCGCCGGCGGTCGACGCAGGCGCTTCGCCCGTGGTCACCGCGGAAAATCTCAAAGTATGGTTCCCGATCAAGACCGGCCTGTTGCGCCGTACGTCCGGCTATATCAAGGCGGTGGACGAGATCTCCATTACCGTGCGCGAGGGGCAGACGGTGGGGGTGGTCGGCGAGTCCGGCTCGGGCAAGACGACGTTGGGCCTTGCCATGCTACGCCTCATCAGGAGCGACGGGCCGATCGTCTATATGGGCCAGCGCATCGATGCGTTCGACCGCAAGTCCATGCGGCCGCTGCGGCGTCATATGCAAATCGTCTTCCAGGACCCCTTCGGTTCGCTCTCGCCGCGCCTGTCGGTTGCAGGCATCGTCGAGGAAGGGCTGATTGTCCAGAACCCGAACCTGTCCGCCCGCCAGCGCCGCGAGATCGTCGCGCGGGCGCTCGCCGAAACCGGCCTCGATCCGGCGAGCATGGACCGGTACCCGCACGAATTTTCCGGCGGCCAGCGCCAGCGCATCGCCATTGCGCGCGCTTTGGCGGTGGGGCCGAAATTCGTGGTACTGGACGAGCCGACCTCGGCGCTTGACATGACGGTGCAGGCGCAGATTGTGGATCTGCTGCGCGATCTGCAGCAGAAGAGGGGGCTCGCCTATATGTTCATCAGCCATGATCTGAAAGTGGTCCGGGCGCTCGCGACCGATCTGATCGTGATGCGGCATGGCAAGGTGATGGAAGCGGGGCCTGCGGCACCGATCTTCGCCAATCCGCAAAGCGATTATACGCGCGCGCTCTTCGCGGCAGCTTTCCGCATCGAGGCGCGCGAACAAGTCGTCAGCCAATAGCCGATAGGAGTGAGCAATGCCCCGCGCCCTGGTTCTCGTGCTCGATTCCTTTGGTTGCGGCGCGGCCAAGGACGCCGCCGATTACGGCGATGTGGGCTCTGACACGCTCGGCCATATTGCGGAGGCTTGCGCGCTGGGGCGCGGCAACCGCGCCGGTCTGCGCCTTGGTCCACTGCATCTGCCGCATCTCGATGCGCTCGGCCTTGGCCTCGCGGCGGAAGCGTCCACAGGCCATTTCCCGCCGGGCTTCACACGCGGTGAGAAGGCGGCGTCCTGGGGCTATGGCGTCGAGGTCTCGCGCGGCAAGGACACGCCCTCCGGCCATTGGGAAATCGCCGGCACGCCGGTGCCATTCACCTGGGGCTATTTTGCGCACACCGAGCCCGCGTTTCCGGCCGATCTCACCGCGGCGATCATCCGGGAAGGCCATCTGCCGGGTATTCTTGGCGATAAGCACGCGTCCGGCACCGGCATTATCGAGGAGTTCGGCGAAGAGCATATGCGGACGGGCAAGCCGATTTGCTACACCTCGGCCGATTCGGTCCTGCAGATCGCCGCGCACGAGGAAAGCTTCGGCCTAGAGCGGCTGTATGACCTGTGCAAGGTCGTGCGGCGACTGTGCGATCCTTTGAATATCGGCCGCGTCATCGCCAGGCCCTTCGTCGGCACCCATCGGGACGATTTCACGCGCACCGCCCACCGCAAGGATTTTGCCGTGCCGCCGCCGGCCGGCAGCATGCTGCAGCGCGCAGTGGAAGCCGGCCGCATCGTGGTGACGATCGGCAAGATCGGCGACATTTTCGCCCACCAGTTCACCGGGCGCGAGATGAAGGGCGCCTCCAATATGGAGCATGTCGATCAGACCCTGGCCGTTCTGCAAGACCTGCCCGACGGCGGCCTGATTTTCACCAATCTCGTCGATTTCGACACCGATTACGGTCATCGCCGCGATGTGCCGGGCTATGCCGCCTGTCTGGAGCAATTCGATGCGCGCGTGCCGGAATTGCTGGCCGCGCTGAAGGCGGATGACATTTTGATCGTCACCGCCGATCACGGCAACGATCCAACCTATCGCGGCTCCGACCACACCCGCGAGCATGTGCCGATCTTGGCTTATTGCCGCGATTTGCCGCCACGGCCGATTGGGCGCCGCGAAAGCTTTTCGGATATCGGCGCCACCGTGCTCGACTGGCTCAAGCTTCCACGCGGCGGTTCCGGCCAATCCTGGCTCTAACGAATACATGCCGCCCATTTTTTTGGCATCGCGGCCGCGTATGCCTAATTGATGGCCATCGTCTTGCGATGCCGCTGCGGCCTCGGCATCGCGCAGTCATGTTTCTCAATCATTTGTGCAGTTGCGAGCATCTGGCACGCACATTGCTATTTCTCTGACCAAGTCCGCGTGGGCGGACAAAAGCGCGCTCGATCCGCGAGACGATGGCGGCTGCGCGCATCAATGCAGAGGGGATGCAGATGACCATTTCACGGCGGAGTTTCTTGCGGACAACGGGCGCCATGGTGGGCGGCGCCGCCGCGTTTTCGAGTTTTGGCGCACAGGCGGCTGAGACGATCAAGGTCGGCATTCTGCATTCGCTCTCCGGCACGATGGCCATCAGCGAAACCACGCTCAAGGACGTCATGCTGATGCTCATCGCCGAGCAAAACGCCAAGGGCGGCGTGCTTGGCAAGCAGCTCGAGCCCGTGGTCGTCGACCCCGCGTCCAACTGGCCGCTGTTCGCGGAAAAAGCGCGCGAATTGATTTCGAAGGATCAGGTCTCTGCCGTCTTCGGCTGCTGGACCTCGGTGTCGCGCAAGTCGGTGCTCCCGGTGTTCAAGGAGCTGAACTCCATCCTCTTCTACCCGGTGCAATACGAGGGCGAGGAATGCGAGCGCAATGTCTTCTACACCGGTGCCGCGCCAAATCAGCAGGCAATTCCGGCCGTCAATTATCTGATCAGTGAGGAGAAGGTGGAACGTTGGGTGCTGGCCGGCACGGATTACGTTTACCCACGCACCACCAACAAGATCCTGGAAGCCTATCTCAAGAGCAAGGGCGTTTCGTCCGACGACATCATGATCAATTACACACCGTTCGGTCAGTCCGATTGGCAGACGATCGTCTCCGACATCAAGAAATTCGGCTCGGCGGGCAAGAAGACGGCCGTGGTGTCGACCATCAACGGCGACGCGAACGTACCCTTCTACAAAGAGCTCGGCAACCAGGGCATCAAAGCGACCGACATTCCGGTCGTCGCCTTCTCGGTCGGCGAAGAAGAGCTTGCGGGCATCGATACCAAGCCGCTCCTCGGCCATCTGGCGGCCTGGAACTATTTCGAATCGATCGACACGCCGGAAAACAAGGACTTCATCGCAAAGTGGCAGGCCTTCACCAAGAATCCGAAGCGTGTCACGAACGATCCGATGGAAGCCCATTATATCGGCTTCAACATGTGGGTGCAGGCCGTGACCAAGGCCGGCACGACCAGCACCGACGCGGTGCTCGATGCGATGATCGGCATCAAGCAACCGAATCTCACGGGCGGCGTCGCCGAAATGCTGCCGGATCATCATCTCACCAAACCGGTTTTCATCGGCGAGATCGCGGAAAGCGGCCAATTCGACGTGGTGTGGAAGACCGACGGTCTGGTCGCCGGCGACGCGTGGTCGAAATATCTCGACGGCTCGAAGGATCTTGTCGGCGATTGGAAAGACAAGAAGTGCGGCAATTTCAACATTAAGACGAATACCTGCGGCGCGTAAGGGCACTTAAGGCTCAAGGCGGACTAGGCCGAGCCGCCCTCTTGGATGGAATGCAGCGATGTATCCGTTCTCGTCATTGCGAACTGCGCTTGCGCGGGTTCGCAACATTATTTGAATGCTCAACTCGGGCAAGCCCGAGTTGAGTGCGAGGAGCGAGGCGACGAAGCAATCCATCCACTTCCTCAGAAAATGTTGCCCTTGTTGTGAAGGAGGGCGAGCGGCCGAGACGCCTGTCGCAAGTCATGGGCCAGGAGATGGATTGCTTCGCTTCGCTCGCAATGACGGGATCGGGTGTGCCGCAGCAATGGAATGGCGGTTGGGGGGATACCATTGAAAATAGAACAATACGATCATTCAAGGTTATCCCAATGCTGACGCACCGGGCGTTTCGCCTCCTTTCGGTTTTGCTTTTTCTCTGTTTCGCCTGCGTCGTACCGCTGCGGGCGCAAGATTTGAGCACCGCGCTCTACGGCTTCACCAAGGACTCATTCAACGAGACGGAAAAGGCGATCAATGCGGTTGCGGCAAGCGGTGATCCGCGCGCGGCCGACATCCTCAGCGCCTTGCAGCAAGAACGGCTGCTGTTCCAGGCCGATCCGAAAGGCGTTTATGTCAAGGACGCATCGGGCACCTTGAGCGTCGCGGCCACGGGCGGCAAGGCCGATGTCGATCCCGCCGCGCTGAAACCCGTGCGTTTGAAGAATTCCCTGCGCCGCACGGTCGAAGCCGCGCTCGGCGGTCTCACGCTTCTGTCGAAGGATCCTACCAAACGGTTCGAAGCCGCGCAGGCGGTGTTCAAATCCCGTGACGTGAGTGCGCTTCCCGCGCTTGAAACCGCGATCGCGAAGGAAACCGATGCGAATGTCGCAAGCGCTCTGAAGGAAGCGCAAGCCTCCGTTCTGCTGCAAAAGTCCGACGCGACCGATCCGCAAAGACTCGATGCGATTTCGGTCCTGAAGTCACGCGGTGACCAGGATGCGTTGGCGCTCCTCACGACCGCGTCTTCATCCCTGCAAGGGCTGGCAAAAACGGTGGCGGCAAGCGCTGCCGCGTCGGTGCAAACTCGCCTCAGCCTGTGGGCCAATGCGCAAAATGTCTGGTACGGATTGTCGCTCGGCTCCGTCCTCCTGCTTGCGGCCATCGGCCTTGCCATCACATTCGGCGTGATGGGCGTGATCAACATGGCGCATGGCGAAATGGTTATGATCGGCGCCTATACGACGTTCACCGTGCAAGAATGGATTCGCAATCACGATCCGGCCCTGTTCGATTATTCGCTCCTCATCGCCGTGCCGCTCGCCTTCGTTGTGGCGGGCGCCGTCGGCATGCTCATCGAGCGCCTGGTGATCCGCTCGCTCTACGGCCGGCCGCTCGATACGCTGCTGGCGACCTGGGGCGTGTCGCTCATCCTGCAACAGGCGGTGCGCACAATCTTCGGCGCGGACAATCGCGACGTCGGCGCGCCGAGTTGGATGTCCGGCTCGTTCCATCTCGGCGGTCTCGAAATTACCTCTGGCCGCATGTGGATCATCGTCTTCACTGTCTTCGTCTTCGTCGCCTTGCAGCTCGTCTTGCGCGCCACGCCCTTCGGCTTGCGCATGCGGGCGGTGACGCAGAACCGCCGCATGGCCTCGGCCATGGGCATCGACACGGGCCGCGTCGACATGATGGCCTTCGGCCTCGGCTCGGCCATCGCCGGCATCGCCGGCGTGGCGCTGTCGCAGATCGACAATGTGTCGCCGAACCTGGGCCAAAATTACATCATCGACAGTTTCATGGTTGTGGTGTTCGGCGGCGTCGGCAATCTGTGGGGCACGCTGGTCGCGGCTCTGTCGCTCGGCATCGCCAATAAATTTCTCGAACCTTTCGCGGGGGCCGTGCTCGGCAAGATTCTGCTGCTCGTCTTCATCATTCTATTCATTCAAAAGCGCCCGCGCGGCTTGTTCGCCCTCAAGGGCCGGATGGTGGAGCAATGATTCTGTCGCGCCTCCTGCAAATGCTCGACCTGCCGGGCAAGCTCTTCGCCGCCGTGCTGATCGCCGCGGCGATTCTCATGCCGCTGCTCGTGTGGATGACGCCCGTCGATTCCGCCTGGCATCCGCAAGCCTATCTCACCGCCTTGCTTGGCAAATATACGTGTTACGCACTGCTCGCCATCGCGCTGGACCTTGTGTGGGGTTATTGCGGCATTCTCTCGCTCGGGCACGGGGCGTTCTTCGCGCTCGGCGGCTATTGCATGGGCATGTATCTCATGCGGCAGATCGGCACGCGCGGCGTCTATGCCAATCCGATTCTGCCGGATTTCATGGTGTTCCTGAACTGGAAGGACCTGCCCATCACCTGGTGGGGTTTTTCCTCTTTCGCTTACGCCATGGCGATGGTCGTGCTCGTGCCGGGGCTTCTCGCGCTTGCCTTCGGCTGGTTCGCCTTCCGCTCGCGCGTCACGGGCGTCTATCTCTCGATCATCACTCAGGCCATGACCTATGCGCTGCTGCTCGCGTTCTTCCGCAACGATATGGGTTTTGGCGGCAACAATGGCCTCACCGATTTCAAGGACATTCTCGGCTTCAACGTCCAGGCCGAGACGACACGTGTCGTGCTGCTGTCCGCGTCGCTGATCGCTTTGCTCGCCGGCTATCTCGTCGCGCGCGCGCTGGTGACGTCGAAATTCGGCAAGGTGCTGGTGGCGATCCGCGATGCCGAATCGCGCGTGCGGTTTATCGGCTACAGGGTCGAGAATTATAAGCTCGTCGTCTTCGTACTTTCGGCGGTCATGGCCGGCATCGCCGGCGCGCTCTACGTGCCGCAGGTCGGCATCATCAATCCGTCGGAATTTGCGCCGGCCAATTCGATCGAGGCGGTGCTGTGGGTTGCCGTCGGCGGGCGCGGCACGTTGGTGGGGGCGGCGATCGGTGCCTTTCTCGTCAATTTTGGCAAGACGTTCTTTACCGGCGTTTTGCCGGAATATTGGCTGTTTTCACTCGGCCTTCTGTTCATTCTCGTCACCCTGTTCCTTGCGAACGGCGTGCTCGGCAAGTTGATGCAAGTGCTGCGGCGCGAGGACGTTGCGGCTATGCCTGTGGAGAAGCCCCACCATGGATGAAGCCATCCTCACGTCATCGCTGCTTTATCTCGATGGCGTCGCCGTCTCCTTCGACGGGTACAAGGCGCTGCGCGGCCTCTCCCTGGTGCTGGCGCCCGGCGAGATGCGCGCGATCATCGGTCCGAACGGCGCCGGCAAGACGACGATGATGGACGTGATCACCGGCAAGACCCGGCCGGACGAGGGCGATGTCTATTTCGGCGGCAAGACCGATCTGACCAAGCTCGATGAAGCGGCGATCGCAACGCTCGGCATCGGCCGCAAGTTCCAGCGCCCGACCGTGTTCGAGAGCCACACGGTCGAGGACAATATCCTGCTGGCGCTCAAGGCGCCGCGGGCCGCCTTCGCGACCTTGTTCGGCAAGGCGGCGCGCGACCAGAAGGCGCGGATCGATCAGATTCTCGCAACCATCCGCCTTGACGCCCAGCGCGCCCGGCTCGCCGCCGATCTGTCGCATGGGCAAAAGCAATGGCTGGAAATCGGCATGCTGCTTGCGCAAGATCCGAAGCTTCTCCTTGTCGACGAGCCGGTGGCCGGCATGACCGACGCCGAAACCGCGCAGACCGCCGAATTGCTGCGCGACATCGCGCGCGATCATTCAGTCGTCGTGGTCGAGCACGACATGACCTTCGTGCGCGACCTTGGTGTCAAGGTGACGGTGCTGCACGAGGGCGCAGTTCTGGCCGAAGGACCGCTCGACCAGGTCAGTGCCGACCCGCGCGTCATCGAAGTCTATCTAGGACGATGAGATGCTAAACATCCAATCGATCGATCTGTTCTATGGTGCGGCGCAAGCTCTACGCGGCGTTTCGCTTGAGGCAAAGCCGGGCCGTGTGCTCTGCGTCATGGGTCGCAACGGTGTCGGCAAGACCAGCCTGCTGCGCGCCATCATCGGCCATCAGAAAATCGCCGCCGGCGCGCTGATGTGGCAGGGGAAGGACATGGCCAGGGCCGCGCCGCACCAGCGCGCGAAAAGCGGTATCGCCTATGTGCCGCAGGGGCGCGAGATTTTTCCGCTGCTGACCGTGCGCGAAAATCTGGAAACGGGTTTCTCCCCGGTCGCCCGCGCGAACCGCTATATTCCGGACGAGATTTTCGATCTTTTCCCTGTCCTCAAGGACATGATGGGTCGGCGGGGCGGCGATCTGTCGGGCGGCCAGCAGCAACAGCTCGCGATCGGCCGCGCCCTGGTGACGCGGCCGAAATTGCTGCTGTTGGACGAGCCGACCGAAGGCATCCAGCCGTCGATCATCAAGGACATTGGGCGGGCGATTGACTATTTGCGTGGCAAGGGCGAAATGGCCATCGTGCTGGTCGAGCAATATTTCGAATTCGCGCGCGACCTTGCCGACGATTTTGCCGTGATGGACCGCGGCTCAATCGTGCTGGCGGGCACGCGGGGCGAGATGGTTGAGGCAGATGTCCGCGCTTACATGTCCGTCTGAGGGGATCGTTCCGGCCTATGTGCGGGCGAAGGGAGAGATTCGGGCGCGTTTTGCCGCGACGGCAGGTCGCACGCGGCTGATGCAGGCTTACGAACATGGCGGCCTGCGCCTGCGCTGCCCCCATGTGGCGTCGGGCTGCGAAGCCGTCCTCATCAATACCGGCGGCGGCATGGCGGGCGGCGATCACGCATCCTATTCATTCATCGCGGAGGCCAAGGCCGACCTCACGGTCACCACGCAGTCAGCCGAAAAGATTTACCGCAGCCAGGGTGCAACGACACAGGTCGGTGTGACATTACAAATCGGCGCGGAGGCAGGCCTCGAATGGTTGCCGCAGGAAACGATCCTGTTCGATCAGGCGCTTCTCTCACGCAGGCTGGATGCGTCTCTTGAAACCGATTCATCGCTGACGTTGATGGAGAGCGTTGTCTTCGGCCGTCTGGCGCGTAGCGAGACAGTTCACCATGGCATCTTCCGGGATCGCTGGCGCGTCAAGCGAAATGGGCACCTGATTTTCGCGGAGGATGTTCGCCTCAGTGGTCCGATCGCTTCGATACTGGACCGCCGCGCCTGCGGTAACGGCGCACGGATGGTGGCGACCCTGCTGCATGTCGCACCGGATGCGGAAAGCAAGCTGGAAGTCGCGCGCGCCGCGCTCCAAGATTCATCGGCCGAAGCTGGCGCGAGCGCCTGGAATGGCATGCTGCTCGTGCGGCTTATTTCCCCCTCGCCAGAACATGTGCGAGCTTCTATCGTATCTCTTCTCGCCGCCTTGCGCCGCCGCAGCGCGCCGCGCGTCTGGCAATGAACTCGGGCATGCCCGAGTTCAGCCTTTTAAAAAAATGTTGCGAACCCGCGCAAGCGCGGTTCGCAATGAACTGAGGCCCCGAATATGAATTTAACTCCGCGCGAAAAGGACAAATTGCTCATTGCCATGGCCGCCCATGTGGCGCGGCGGCGCCTGGAGCGCGGGGTGAAGCTGAATTATCCCGAAGCAATTGCGCTCATCACCGATTATGTCGTCGAAGGCGCGCGCGATGGCCGCTCCGTGGCCGAATTGATGGAAGCGGGCGCCCATGTGGTGCGCGCGGATCAGGTAATGGACGGCATCGCCGAGATGATCCACGACGTTCAAGTCGAGGCGACGTTTCCCGATGGTACCAAGCTTGTGACCGTGCATCACCCGATCCGCGGGGCGCAGTCCGATCTGACCCCCGGCGAAGTCATCACGCCTGAGGGCGAGATCGAGATGAATGTCGACCGCGATACGGTGCAACTCACCGTCTCGAACACCGGCGACAGGCCGGTGCAGGTCGGCAGCCATTATCATTTCTTCGAGACCAACCCCGGCCTTGCTTTCGATCGGGCGGCGGCGCGCGGTATGCGGCTCGACATTCCGGCGGGGACGGCGGTGCGCTTCGAACCGGGCCAGACCCGCGAGGTGCGGCTTGTCGCCATCTCCGGCGCTCAGAAAATCTACGGCTTCCGTCAGGATGTGATGGGATCGCTGAAGGGCAGGGCACCGGCTAAAAAGGCCGCGCCCAAGAAGGCGGCGGTCAAAAAAGCCGCCAAGAAGGCCAAGCCGGCCGCCAAAACCAAATCGAAGAAGCGCTGAAGGGGGCATTCATGGCGAAGAAAAACTGGAAGCCCACCTCTCTTCCGCGCGCGGCCTATGCCGACATGTTCGGCCCGACGACGGGCGATCGTATCCGCCTGGCCGATACTGAGCTTTTCATCGAGGTCGAGCGCGATTGCACCACCTATGGTGAGGAGGTGAAGTTCGGCGGCGGCAAGGTGATCCGCGACGGCATGGGCCAGGCGCAGGCGACCCGCAAGGAAGGCGCGGTCGACACGGTCATCACCAATGCGGTGATCCTCGACCATTGGGGCATCGTCAAGGCGGATGTGGGCTTGCGTGACGGCCGGATCGCGAAAATCGGCAAGGCCGGGAATCCGGATATTCAGCCGGGCGTCGACATCATCGTGGGCCCCGGCACGGAAGTCATCGCGGGAGAGGGCAAAATCCTCACCGCCGGCGGCTTCGACACGCACATCCATTTCATCTGCCCGCAGCAGATCGAGGAGGCGCTGATGTCGGGCGTCACCTCGATGCTGGGCGGCGGCACCGGCCCCGCGACCGGCACCTTCGCCACCACCTGCACGCCCGGCCCGTGGCATATCGCCCGCATGATCGAGGCGGCGGACGACTTTCCGATGAACCTGGGCTTCGCCGGTAAGGGCAATGCGTCGCTGGCCAAGGGGCTTGTCGAGCAGATCGAGGCGGGCGCCTGCGCGCTGAAACTGCACGAGGACTGGGGTACGACGCCGGCGGCGATCGATTGCTGCCTGTCGGTGGCGGACGATCACGATATTCAAGTGATGATCCACACCGATACGCTGAACGAATCCGGCTTTGTCGAGGATACGATCAAGGCGTTCAAGGGCCGCACCATTCATGCCTTCCACACAGAGGGCGCGGGCGGCGGCCACGCGCCGGATATCATGTCGGTGGCGGGGCTCGAAAACGTGCTGCCTTCGTCCACCAATCCGACGCGGCCCTTCACCCGCAACACGCTCGACGAGCATCTCGACATGTTGATGGTGTGCCACCATCTCGACGGCTCGATTCCGGAAGACCTTGCCTTTGCCGAAAGCCGCATCCGCAAGGAAACCATTGCGGCGGAGGATATTCTGCATGATCTCGGTGCGCTCTCGATGATGTCGTCCGACAGTCAGGCGATGGGCCGTGTCGGCGAGGTGATTATCCGCACCTGGCAGACGGCGGACAAGATGAAGCGCCAACGCGGGCCGTTGCCTGAGGACAAAAACGGCAACGATAATGCTCGCGCCAAGCGCTATGTCGCGAAATACACGATCAACCCCGCCATCGCCCATGGCGTGTCGAAACATATCGGCTCGGTCGAGCCGGGCAAGCTCGCCGATCTCGTCCTGTGGACGCCGGCCTTCTTCGGCGTGAAGCCCGATTTGATCGTGAAGGGCGGTGTCATCGCCGCTTCGATGATGGGCGATCCGAACGCGTCGATCCCGACGCCGCAGCCGGTGCATTACCGCCTTATGTTCGGCGCGCATGGCCGGGCCCGCACGGGAACGTCGCTGACCTTCGTCTCGCAAACCGCGCTCGACAAGGGGCTCGCGCGCGCGTTGAAAGTAGCCAAGACGCTTGTGCCCGTGCAGAATACACGCGGCAAGATCTCGAAGAAGAGCATGATCCACAACGGCGCGACGCCCAAGATCGTCATCGATCCTGAAACCTATGCGGTGACGGCGGATGGCGTTCTGCTGGTATGCGAACCGGCCTCCGTTCTCCCGATGGCGCAGCGCTACTTCCTGTTCTAAGATAGCGCTTCGGAGGAAACATGCTGTTCATCATTGCAACGCTCAAGTGCCAGGTGGCCAAACGCGACGCCCTTATCGCCGCCGCGCGGACCTGTATCGGCGCTACGCGCCAGGAGCCGGGCTGCGGCCTTTACGATATGCACGAAAGCGTGACCGAGCCCGGCACGTTCCGCTTCGTCGAACACTGGCAAGACCGCGCCGCCGTGGACGCGCATCTCTCTTCGCCCCATATCAAGGCGTTCTCGGCGGTGGCGGCCGAGTGTCTGGCCGAGGCGCCGCGCATCGAACTGATTACGCCGGCCGGCGTCGAATTTTTGTGAGGCATTCATGGTACGGGCAACCCAAGTTTTGGCACGCGGCTCCTGGCATCAGGACGCGGCGGATTCCGTGGTGCTGGAGTTTGACGATCGGCATCGCCGCCGCGTCGCCATGAAGGGCGTGCGCGGCGTCGAGTTTCTGCTCGATCTGCCGGAAGCCTTCATGTTGCGCTCCGGCGACGGTCTCGCGCTCGAGGACGGGCGGGTGGTCGAAGTGGTTGCCGCGCCGGAAGCGCTGCTCGAAATCCGTTGCGCGACGCCGACCGATTTGACCCGCGTCGCCTGGCATCTCGGCAACCGCCACCTGCCGGTGCAGGTGCTGAACAACAAGCTGCGCATCCGCGCCGACCACGTGATCGAGGAGATGCTGAAGGGCCTCGGCGCGAAAGTGGTGGCGATCGAAGCGCCCTTCGATCCGGAGGGCGGCGCCTATGCCGGCGGCCATGACGATCACGAGCACGGTCATCATGACCATGATCATCATCATGGGCACGACCATGATCACCAGCATCATCACGGCCACACAGTGCATGATCATCATGGCCACATCGAGCGCGCCCATGTGGACGAGCATCCGCACACCCGCGCGCTGCACGATCCCCATGACCACGATCACGACGCTTGCGGCTGCGGGCATGCGCACCATGATCACAAGCACAAACACGGCTAAGGCGGTTTATTCGCACAATGGAAGGTGAGACGGAACAGGGGCGGGCTGCGCTGCATGAATTGCCGCTGTTCCTGTGGCTTTCGCCGGCCTTTCCCGTCGGCGCTTTTGCTTACAGCCACGCCATCGAATGGGCGGTCGAATGCGGTGATATTGCCGACGGCGTGACGTTGGAGAACTGGCTCAAGGATTTGCTCGAACACGGCGCGCCGCACAACGATTGCATCCTGTTCGCGCAAGCCTGGCGTTTCGTACGCGACGGTGGCGACGCGGAATTGCGAGAGCTCAACGATCTTGCGATCGCGCTCAGCCCCTCGCGCGAGCGGCATTTGGAAACGATTGCGCAAGGCAATGCATTTCTTTCGGCGGTGCGCGCGGCTTGGCCTTGCAAAGCCTTGCAAGACTTAGCTTTCGACGGCGATGTCGCCTATCCGGTGGCCGTCGCCGTGGCGGCGGCCGGACATGGGTTTGCGTTGCGCGTCAGCCTGGAGGCCTTTGCGCTCGCTTTGATCGCGAATCTCGTCTCAGCCGCGGTGCGGCTCGGGCCGCTCGGCCAGAGCGAGGGACAGCGAATCTTGCGCGCGCTCACGCCGCACTGTCGCGCGCTTGCGGACTTCGCCGAGGCCGCGACACTTGACGATCTTGGCGGCGCAGCGTTCCGCTCCGACATCGCCAGCTTGAAACATGAAACGCAATATTCGAGGTTGTTCCGCTCATGACATCACATCACGGCCCGTTACGCATCGGCATCGGCGGCCCCGTCGGTTCCGGCAAGACCGCGCTCATGGAAATGCTGTGCAAGCGTTTCCGCAGCGTCTATGACATCGCCGCGATCACCAACGACATTTACACGAAGGAAGACGCGCGCATCCTCACGGACGCGGGCGCGTTGGAGGCGGAACGGATCATCGGGGTCGAGACCGGCGGCTGCCCGCATACCGCCATTCGCGAGGACGCGTCGATCAATCTTGCCGCGATCGCCGAGATGAACCGAAAATTCCCCAAGCTCGATCTGATCCTGATCGAATCCGGCGGCGACAATCTGGCCGCCACATTTTCGCCCGAGCTTGCCGACCTCACCATCTACGTGATCGACGTCTCGGGCGGCGAGAAAATTCCGCGCAAGGGCGGTCCCGGCATCACGCGTTCGGACTTGCTGGTGATCAACAAGATCGATCTTGCGCCCTATGTCGGCGCCTCGCTCGAAGTGATGGATCGTGATGCCAAACAGATGCGCCCGACGCGGCCTTACGTCTTCACCAATATGAAGTCTGGTGAAGGACTCGACGCAGTGGCGAGGTTCATCGAGGAGAAGGGTGGCTTGCGAGGGTGAATCCTTCTCCCCGTAAACGGGGCGAAGGGAACCCTCTCACTCCGCCGCCATCCGCACCTGTCGCTGCGGGGCGCGGAACTGCTGCAGCAGGCTTTCCTCTTCGGCCTTCGCCGTTTTGATATTCCGCTCCTTCACATAGCCATAGCCGCGGATCTTCTCGGGCAGGGCGGCAAGCGCAACGGCGGCGGCGTGGTTGCCCGGGGTCAGCGCGCGCGCGATTTCGTTGAGCAGCTTTTTGTAATCGGCGAGAAGGGCGCGCTCGTGCTTGCGCTCCGGCATGTAGCCGAAAATGTCGAGCAGCGTGCCACGCAAGCCTTTCAGCGACGCCAGCACTTTGAACGCTTTCATCATCCACGGACCGAAAGCGGTTTTCACCGGCTGGCCGTTCGCATCGCGGCGGCCGAGGATCGGCGGCGCGAGATGAAATTCGAAGCGCAGATCGCCTTCGAATGTCGCCTGCACCTGGCGCATGAACGACCCATCGGTGTAGAGGCGGGCAACCTCATACTCGTCCTTGATCGCCATCAGCTTGAACAGATAGCGGGCCACCGCTTCGCTGAGATTGGTTTTGCCCGGGACGGCACGCGCCTCTGCCTCGCGGATTTTCTGTACCGTCGCCTGATAGCGGCGGGCGTAACGAGCGCTCTGGTAAGCTGCTAGAAATTGCGCGCGCCGCGCGACGATGTCGTCCAGAGTCTGCGAGAGTTGCAGCATCGGATCGGCTTTGCGCAGCGGGGCAACGAGCGTTTCGATTGCGGCCGGGTCGATCGCCATACGGCGGCCCCAGCGGAAGGCCGACACGTTCATATTGACCGCTTCGCCGTTCAAATGAATCGCCTGTTCGATTGCCGCCGCGCTCAACGGCACATAGCCAAGCTGATAGGCCAGCCCAAGCATGAACATATTGGCGGCAATCGAATTGCCGAGCAGTGAGGTCGCGATCGCCGTGGCGTTGACGAAGCGCGCCGAATCGCCGGCCGTCTGGAGGATCGCCCGTTTGATCCGCTCGGACGGCAGCGAATAATCGGCGTTACGGGCGAAATCGCCGGGATAGATCTCGGCGGTGTTCACGACGACGCCCGTCTCGCCCTTGCGCACGGCCGCAAGCACTTTCTTCGTGCCCGAGACGACGAGGTCGCAGCCGAGAACCAGGTCCGCCTCGCCAGCCGCGACGCGAATGGCGTGAATGTCATCGGGCTTGCGCGCCAGTTTCACATGACTGTAGACCGCGCCGCCCTTTTGCGCGAGGCCGGCCATGTCGATCATGCCGCAGCCCTTGCCTTCAAGATGCGCGGCCATGCCGAGAATGGCGCCGATGGTCACGACGCCGGTGCCACCGACGCCGGTAACAAGAATGCCGTAAGGTGTCGCGCCGATCTCGCGCCGCACCGGCTCGGGCAAGTCGGTCGGCGGCGCGTTTTCCGCCGCACCGTTGCGCGTGGCCTTGCGGATTTTCGCGCCATGCACGGTGACGAAACTCGGGCAGAAACCATTGACGCAAGAAAAATCCTTGTTGCAGCTCGACTGGTCGATCACCCGCTTGCGGCCGAATTCGGTTTCGACCGGCTGCACCGAGACGCAATTGCTTTGCACGCCGCAATCGCCGCAGCCTTCGCACACAAGCTCGTTGATGATGACGCGCTTATTGGGATCGGGATAAAGCCCGTGCTTGCGGCGGCGGCGCTTTTCCGCGGCGCAGGTCTGATCGAAGATCATGACGCTGGTGCCCTCGACGCGCGCAAGGTCGCGCTGCACCGGATCGAGCTCATTGCGGTGATGGATCGTGATGCCAGCCGGCCATTGTATGCCGGGCGGATATTTGTCGGGCTCGTCCGTTACCAGCACGATCTTCTTGGCGCCGCAGGCAGCGACCTGCCGCGCCAGTTGATCGACCGTCAGATCGCCTTCGTGATGCTGGCCGCCGGTCATCGCCACCGCATCGTTGAAGAGGATCTTGTAGGTCATCTGCGCGTTGGTATCGATCGCCCAGCGCAACGCCAGAATGCCCGAATGGTTGAACGTGCCGTCGCCGAGATTCTGGAAAATGTGGCCGCGTTTCGAGAAAGGCGCTTCACCGATCCAGTTTGCGCCCTCGCCGCCCATCTGCGTGAAGCCTTCGGTGGCGCGGTCCATCCATTGCACCATGTAATGGCAGCCGATGCCGGCATAGGCGCGCATGCCCTCCGGCACTTTGGTCGATGAATTGTGCGGGCAGCCGGAGCAGAAATAGGGCACACGCTGGGCGGCGTCCTGGGTCTCGGCGAGCATGGCTTGCGCCTGCTGCAGGCGCTGCACCCGGCGCTCGATATCCTGGTCGCGGTTGTAGCGCAGGAGGCGCTCGCCGATGGCGACTGCAATGTCATTGGGATCGAGCGAGGCCTTGATCGGGAAGAGCCAGTTACCTTGTTCGTCCTTCTTGCCAACGCAGGTCGGCTGGTGCGCGCTGCCGTAAAGCTCTTCGCGCACCTGCACTTCGATCAGCGAGCGCTTTTCCTCGACCACGATGATGAGATCGAGGCCGCGCGCGAATTCCTTCAGGCCCTCCGGCTCGAGCGGCCAGGGGCAGCCGATCTTATAGAGCCGCAGGCCAATTCGATTGGCCTTGACCTCGTCGATGCCGAGACCGTCGAGCGCCTGGCGCACATCGAGATAGGATTTGCCGACCGTGATCACGCCGACCTTGGCATTCGGCCCACCCGACATGATGGTGTGGTTGAGTTTGTTGGCGCGTAACCAGGCGACGATGGCGTCGCGCTTATAATCCTGTAGCCGCGCCTCTTGTGCAAGTACGCCGTCGCGCGGGCGGATGTTGAGACCGCCTTCCGGAATTTTGAAATCGGCCGGAATGACGGGTTGGACGCGATCGATGCTGCCGTCGATCGAGGCGGTCGATTCGATCGTGTCCTTCACGCATTTCAGGCCGACCCAAACCCCGGCGAAGCGGCTCAGGGCCCAGCCATAGAGGCCGTAATCGAAAATCTCCTGCACGCCGGCCGGCGACAGAACCGGGATCATCACGTCGACGAAATGAAACTCCGACTGGTGCGCCGTGGTCGAGCTTTCCGCCGTATGATCGTCGCCCATCAGGGCGAGCACGCCGCCATGCGGCGAGGTGCCGGCGAGGTTGGCGTGGCGGAAGACGTCGCCGGAGCGGTCGACCCCCGGTCCCTTGCCGTACCAGATGGAAAAGACGCCGTCGAACTTGCCTTCACCGCGCATCTCCGCCTGCTGCGAGCCCCAGACGGCGGTCGCCGCAAGCTCTTCGTTGAGGCCGGGCTGGAAGACAATATCCTGGGCTTTCAGCACTTTGCCGGCACGGAGCAGCGTCTGGTCGAGGGTGGAAAGCGGCGAGCCGCGATAGCCCGAAACGAAGGCGGCGGTGTTGAGGCCGGCTTGCCGGTCGCGCTCCTTCTGCATCAGCAGGAGACGGGCAATCGCTTGATTTCCTGAGACAAACACCCGGGATTTCGTCAGGTCGTATTTGTCGTCGAGAGAAACTTCAGCCAAGTGAACATCGCCCGGGGCCGACTGGCCCTTGACTGCATCGGTCATGCGCGTTCCTCCTGCCGGAATCATCCGGCCTGGTGCCAATATTCATAGGGCCGCCGGGGCCATTTTCATAGGTCAGCGTTACTGACATATTTGTCGTGTCCGGTCAACATCTGGTTTGTTCAAGCCCGCGTCTCGATTTTGCCGGAGTCAGCCGTTACGGGCGGTTGGCGTTGGCGGCTGGGCGGAGTAAAGCAAGCACATGATGAGATCGGTTCGCAGGACGGTAACGAGGCTAACGGGAGCGGCTTTGCTCACAGGTTGCGCGGTCGGCGCGGCCCATGCCCATCCGCATGTCTTCGTCACGACCAAAGCGGCGATCGTCTTCAACAGTCAGGGCGAGGTCACAGCTATCAAGCAGAGCTGGACCTTCGACGATATGTACTCGTCCTTTGTCCTTCAGGGTCTCGCGGATGCAGGCAAAACGGCGTCGCGCGAAGTGCTCGCGCCGCTGGCGAAGAGCAATGTCGATAGCCTTGCAGAGCTCGGCTATTACACGTTGAGCAAAATGGCCGGTAAGGAACTGGAGTATGGCACGCCGACCGACGCGGCCATGGAGGAAAACCCGGACAAGACGGTGACGCTCTATTACACGTTGCCGCTGAAGGAGCCGGCGAGCGCCAAGAAGTCCTTTTCGGTGAAAGTCTACGACCCGACCTTTTTCGTCGATTTCGAAGTCACCAAGGGCAACGATGCGGTGACCTTGATCAATGCGCCGAAAGGCTGTTCGGCCAGCGTCATCCGGCCGGGGCCGCTGATGGCGAACGAAACCCAGGAATTGGCCATGGCAAAGTCAGAGAATTTTGCCCTCGACGCGGCCTTCTCGATCAAGCTCGCCAGCCAATTGGTCGTCGCCTGTCCTTGAAAGAACCATAATTGGGCCTCTATCCATTCTCTTGAGCGAAACGGGGAGCAGGATTCGGAACGCGCTGGGCATGAATAAACGCCTCCTTTTCTTCCTCACGGTCGCTGCCGCCTGCATCGCCGCCTTCCTGATCTGGCATCCGGCGGCCTTGTCTTGCGCCCGTCCCGGCGGCCTGAGCCCATTCAGCATGGGCATCACGGAGGGCGGCGGCAGTCCGTTTGGGTTCACCGGCTGGATTTTGCGCAAACAGAGCGAATACAACCTGCAGATCGCGGCGGCAGTGCGCGCGACCCAAACCAGTCCGGCGGCGCTGTGGCTGCTGCTGGCGGTTTGCTTTGCCTATGGCGTGTTCCACGCCGCAGGGCCGGGGCACGGCAAGGCGGTGGTTGCATCCTATATGCTGGCCAACGAGCAGGCGTTGAAGCGTGGCATCGTCATCGCGGCCATCGCCTCGGCGCTGCAGGCGATGGTCGCCGTCGCGATCATCGGCATCGCGGCCATCGGCTTTCACGCCACCGCGCCGATCATGACCTGTGCCACCAACAAGGTCGAGCTCATCAGCTACGGCGGCATCGCCATGCTCGGCACGTGGCTAATCTGGACGAAGGGCGAGGCTTTCTTCCGCGCCCTGCAGGGGCTCGTCGCGATACGGGCCTTACCGGCGCTGTCCTTCGCCGCGGGCTATTATGCCGCGCCCCCGAGCGCCGATCTGACCTGCTTCGATCCGCATGGCCTTGGCTATGGCGCCATCCATATTCATGACGAGACCTGCGGGCATTACCATGCGCCCGATCCGCGTACGCTCGGCGACGATTTTTCCTGGAAAAGCGCGCTTCTGACCGTGTTCGCCGCGGGGTCGCGTCCCTGTTCCGGCGCCATTCTCGTCCTGGTCTTCGCGCTCGCCCAGGGCGTGTTCTGGGTCGGCGTCACAGCGGCTTTCGCCATGGCGGTCGGCACGGCCATCACCACGAGCGCGCTGGCGAGCGTGGCGGTCTTGGCGCGCGGCGTCGCGCTGCGGCTCACCGGCGCACAATCGCGCAAGGGAGAAGTCGCCTTGCGAGGCTTAGAAGTGGTCGCTGCGGTCTTCATCTTCCTGTTCGGCACCGGCCTGCTGTTCGGCCTCATCCAGTACGGCGCTTAGAGATCGGCACCCGCCCCTAGGGTCGCTTTCAGAACGCGCGGCGTCGGGCCGCGTGGATTGACCTATCTTCCTCTCCGGCATAGTCCAGGCCTTCATGCGATCATTCGCTCCCCGGAGGCATCATGACATCGGCGCTCGCCAGCCACGCTTGGCACAAGAAGTTCTTCATCGACGGCGCGTGGGTCGATCCCATTAGCCACGTCCGCGGCGATGTCATCGATCCTGCGACCAACGAGCCGATCGCCGAAATCGCTTATGGCAATGCGGCGGATGTCGATCGTGCGGTGCAGGCAGCGCGCCGGGCTTTCCCGAGCTTCTCCCGCACGACGCCGCAGGAGCGCCGCGCTTTGCTCGAGCGCATCGTTGCGGTTTACGACCAGCACGCCGAGGATTTCGCCCAGCTCATGACCTTGGAGATGGGCACGCCGATCACCTTCAGCCGCGAGTCGCAAGTAGCGGCGGGGCGCGAACATTTCGTCGAAATGATCCGCGTACTCGAACATTTCCCGTTCGAGATCACGCGCGGCGTCACCAAAATCGTGCGCGAAGCAGTCGGCGTGTGCGGGCTCATCACGCCGTGGAACTGGCCGATCAATCAGGTCGTGTGCAAAGTCGCCCCTGCGCTCGCGGCGGGCTGCACCATCGTGCTGAAACCGAGCGAAGTGTCGCCGCTCGATGCGCTGCTGTTCGCCGAAGTGTTGAGCAAGGCGGGTGTGCCGAAGGGCGTGTTCAACCTCGTCAACGGTGATGGCGTCTCGGTGGGCGAGGCGATGTCGCGCCATCCGCACATCGACATGATGTCTTTCACCGGCTCGACCCGCGCCGGCATTCAGGTGGCGAAGACCGCCGCCGATACGGTCAAGCGCGTGCATCAGGAACTTGGCGGCAAGTCGCCCAATATCATTCTCGCCGATGCCGATCTGAAGCTCGCGGTCACGCGCGGCGTCAACAATTGCTATGTCAACAACGGCCAGTCCTGCGACGCACCGACCCGCATGTTCGTGCCGGCGCATCTGCATGACGAGGCCGCGCATTACGCCAAAGCGGCGGCGGAGGCTTTCGTGGTCGGCTCGCCCAGCGATCCGAAAACGACGCTCGGCCCGGTTGCTTATGCGGCGCAATACAATCGCATCCAGGGGCTGATCGCGCGCGGTATTGCGGAGGGCGCGACGCTCGTGACCGGCGGCCTCGGCCTGCCGCAGGGCATCAATCGCGGTTGCTTCGTCCGCCCGACCGTGTTCGCTAATGTGAAACACGAGATGGCAGTCTCGCGCGAGGAAATCTTCGGCCCGGTCCTGGCGATTCTGCCCTATTCCGATCTGGAGCAGGCGGTCGTTGAGGCGAATGACACGGTGTATGGCCTCGCCGCTTACATCCAGGGCAAGGATATGAAGGTGGTGCGCGACATCGCCACCCGTCTGCGCGCCGGCTCGATCTATATCAACGAACCGGCCGGCGATCTCACCGTGCCGTTCGGTGGGTTCAAGCAAAGCGGCAATGGTCGCGAATATGGCGAATGGGGCCTGGAGGCTTTCGTCGAATTGAAAGGCATGCTGAACTGGGGCGAGGATTGATCGCAATCCGAGGTTTCGTATGCTTTCATGGATTGTTAGCCATCTGCCGCTCATTCTTATCTCTACGCTGCCCATGCTTGGCTATCACCTTGGCAGGGAGGGCCACTCATGGGTTGTTGGCTGGATTCTCATTGTTTGCGGCTTCGCTCTTATGCTGCTGCAGGCGATACGAGGAGACGCCTTCAACCTCGGCGTGACTCCGTATTTGCTGTTCTATTCTGCTCTGACCGCGCTCCCGTTTTGGATCGGTCGGTCCGGCTACTTGAAGAAACAACCCGGTAAAAACTGGACGGAGCCATTCTGATGCAGATTCGCGAGGCGGAAGAGCGCGATCTTCCCGCCATGCTTGCCCTCTACAACGACGCTATCCTGAATAGTCTCGCGATCTGGCAATACGATCCGGTGGATCTCGACAACCGGCGCACCTGGCTGCACGACAAGCGGGCGCGCAACTTTCCGCTCCTGATCGCCGAAGATGCGCAGGGTTTTGCCGGTTACGCCACCTATGGCGATTTCCGTCCCTTTGCCGGCTATCACCGCACGGTCGAAAATTCGGTCTACATCATGCCCGAGCGGCGCGGCGCGGGCGTCGGTCGGGCCTTGATGAACGCGCTCCTCGATATCGCGCGGGAGCGCGGCGTGCATATGATGGTCGCGGCGATCGCCCTGCCGAACGATGGCTCGGTCGCCCTGCACAAGGCAATGGGCTTCGACAAGGTTGGCCTGATGCCCCAGGTCGGCTACAAGAAGAACCAATTTCTGGATCTCCTGCTGATGCAGCGGCAGGTATGAGCATGACGGGAGGTACGATGAGTTACGAGACGATCCTGGTTGAAACCCATGACCGGGTCGGGCTGATCCGCCTCAACCGCCCGCAGGCGCTCAACGCCTTGAATGCCGCGCTGATCACCGAATTGAATGCTGCGCTGACCGCCTTCGAGGCGGATGCGGGCATCGGCTGTATCGTCCTGACCGGATCGGAAAAGGCTTTCGCGGCCGGTGCCGACATCAAGGAGATGCAGTCCAAAACCTATATGGACGCCTATCTCGAAGATTTCATTTCGAGCTGGGAGCAGCTTTCCCGCGCCCGCAAGCCGGTGATCGCGGCGGTGGCGGGCTTTGCGCTGGGCGGCGGCTGCGAACTCGCGATGATGTGCGATTTCATCATTGCCGCCGACACGGCCAAATTCGGCCAGCCTGAGATCAAGCTTGGCGTCATTCCCGGCGCGGGCGGCACGCAGCGCCTGACCCGGATCGTCGGCAAGTCGAAAGCGATGGATCTGTGCTTGACCGGCCGAATGATGGACGCGCAGGAAGCCGAACGCTCTGGCCTTGTCGCCCGCGTCGTGCCGGCCGCGCAATTGCTTGAAGAGGCCTTGAAAGCAGCCGCCACGATCGCCGCCTTGTCGCTGCCCGCCGTCATGATCGCCAAGGAGAGCGTCAACCGGGCCTATGAGACGACCCTGGCCGAAGGCGTCCGCTTCGAACGCCGCGTGTTCCACTCGCTGTTGGGGACGGAAGGCCAGAAGGAAGGCATGGCGGCCTTCGTTGAGAAGCGCCCGGCACAGTTCAAGCACGGGTAGGGGCGAGCCGGAGCTTTCCGGCCGCTTCCGAACTTTACAGTCTCGACCCGGTCGCCAAATCGTAAAGATGGATCGCGTCCGGCGGCACGTCGATATGGACCGTATCGCCTGAATTGATACGGCGCTCATCGTTGAGGGCGATGGCGAAGGGCGTGCCGTTGAGATCGGCCTGCACGATGCGGCCGGCTCCCAATTCCTCGACGAAATCGACCCGGGCGGCCACCGTTCCGGCTGCGCCGTTCGTTGCGAGGCTTGCCGCTTCCGGGCGCACGCCCAGCGTCACCGGACGGCCCGCCATATCGGCCCGGTTCGGCGTCAGGGCAAGACGCGCGCCGCCGTCCCTTTGGACGAAGATGTTGCCGCCGTCGATCTTGCCGTCGATGAGGCTCATCGGCGGCGAGCCGATGAAGCTCGCGACGAAACGGGTGGCCGGCTTGTTGTAGACTTCGGCCGGCGTGCCGATCTGTTCGACATGGCCCTGGTTGAGCACGACCAGGCGGTCGGCGAGCGTCATGGCCTCGATCTGATCATGGGTGACGAAAATCGACGTCGTCCGCAGGCGCTGGTGCATCCGCCGCAATTCGGCGCGCATTTGCACGCGCAGGCGCGCGTCGAGATTGGACAGAGGCTCGTCGAACAAAAAGACCTTGGGTTCGCGGATCATCGCCCGGCCCATCGCGACACGCTGGCGCTGGCCGCCCGACAATTCCGCTGGGCGGCGAGTGAGATAGTCCTTCAGACCCAAGGTCGCGGCGATCTTGTCGATCCGCTGCTGCCGCTCGGCCTTCGGCACGCCGGCGATCTTCAGGCTGTAGCCGATGTTTTCGGCAACCGACATATGCGGGTAGAGCGCATAGTTTTGAAACACCATGGCGCAGCCGCGCTCGTTCGGCTCCAGCTTGTTGACGACATGGCCGCCGATGGAGATTTCGCCGGAGGTGATCTCCTCGAGCCCGGCAATCATGCGCAGCAAGGTGGACTTGCCGCAGCCGGAGGGCCCGAGCATGACGATGAATTCACCATCGTGGATGTCGAACTCGACGCCGTGAATGGTCTCGATCTTGCCGTAGCTTTTGCGCACCTGGCGCAGGCTGATTTCGGTCATGGGAGTCAATCCTCAATTATTTTTCCGTTGCGATCAGGCCGCGCACGAACCAGCGTTGCATGAAGACGACCAAAAGAAGCGGCGGCAGCATCACGATCAGCGTGCCGGCCATGGCGATGTTCCATTCCGGAATGCCGTTCTTGCCGGGAACCAGTTCGAGCAGGCCTGTGACGGCGACGCGCGAATTGTTGTCCGGCGTCACCAGCAGCGGCCAGAGATATTCGTTCCAGGACCACACGAACATGATCGTGAACAGCGCCACGATATTGGTGCGCGACAGCGGCAAGAGAATATCCCAGAAGAAGCGCAGCGCGCCGGCGCCGTCCATTTTTGCGGCTTCGACCAATTCCTCGGGTAAGGTGAGGAAGAATTGCCGATACAGAAACGTGCCGGTCGCCGTCGCGATCAGCGGCAGGATGAGGCCCATGTGGGAGTTGAGCATGTTCCACTGCAGGTCGATGCGCAGGCCCGAGACGGTCGCGACGAGCCAGGAAATGCCGGTGATGTCGAGGATCGTTTGATAAGGCGACAGCGCATTGGCGGCGACCGCATAGCTTGGCACGATGCGCACTTCGAGCGGCAGCATGAGGGTCACGAAGATCAGCCAGAAGATGACCGTGCGGCCGCGATAGTTGAAGTACACGATGGAATAGGCGGAGATCATTGAGATCATCACTTTGCCGAACCCAACGCCGAAGGCGAAAATCAGGCTATTCGGCAGCTTGGTGCCGAAATCCGCACGCTCCCAGGCGGCCTTCAGATTGGTCATGAGCTCGTGCCCCGGCCAGAGCGGCATAGGCACCTCATTGACGGTGGCAAGGTCCTGCGTCGCGGCGATGCCGGCGAGCACGAAGGGCGCGAGCGTGATGAGGAGACCAAGCGCCAGCAGGATTTGCGTGACGATGTTGAGGATGGGAGTGCGTTCGACCATGGCGCTCGCTCACTTCATTATTTGTAATGCACGCGCCGCTCGAGAAAGCGGAACTGGAAGACGGTGAGCACCATGACAAGCGTCATGAGCACGATGCTTTGCGCCGCGGCGCCGGAATAATCCAAGCCTTTGAAGCCGTCGAAATAGATCTTGTAGACCATCAGATTGGTGGAGCGGTACGGACCGCCGCCGGTCATGATGTCGATGATACCGAAGCTGTCGTGGAAACTGTCGGTGATGTTGAGAACGAGCAGAAAGAACAGCGTCGGCGTCAGCAGCGGAATCTGAATGTCGCGCGCCCGGCGCAGGAATTTGGCGCCGTCCATCGCCGCCGCCTCGATCAGAGCGCGCGGAACGCCCTGCAGCGCGGACAGGACGAAGATGAAATTATAGCCGACATATTTCCAGGCGAAGGCGAAGATGACGCAGGCCAAAGCCTCGGTGCCGTTGATCCGCGGGTCCCAGAAGCCGGGCCAGACATGATTGAAAAAGGACAGCGGGCCGGCGTCGGCCGCGAAGATGAAGCGGAAGGCGAGGCCGAGTGCCGGTGCCGCGATGGCATAGGGCCAGACGAAAATCGTGCGGTAGAAGCGATTGCCGCTCAGTTCGCGATCGACCAGCAAAGCCAGGATGAGCGCCGAGCCGATCGACAATCCCGTCGCCAGGAAGGCAAAGGCCAGGCTGAGGACGACGGACGACCAGTAAAGGGGATCTGATAGGACATCGATGAAATTGGCGAGGCCGGCCCATTCGTTGCCGCCGCCCCAGGGTTGCTGGCGGGTGAAGGCCCAGAAGATCGCCTGGCCGGCCGGCCAATAGAAGAAGGTGAAGATCAGCAGAAGCTGAGGGACAATGAAGGCGATGCCGAGCCATTTGGCCTGGAAGATTGCGCGCTTTTGCATCCGGCTGTCTCGAATTGAGTGTCTCGGCCGGCGCGGGCCTATTGCCCGTGCCGGCCGCGCAAGGAAACGCGAAGGCCACTGCTGCGGCCTTTGAGTCCGGCTTTTACGGGAGCTGCTTGCCCTTATAGGTCAGCTCGAAACGGCGCAGCACGGTGTTGCCGCGGGCGACCGCATCGTCGAGACCTTGCTGGACCGAAGTTTGATTGGCGAAGATGGCCTGCAGCGCATTGCCCACTTCCTGCCGGATCTGCGGCATGCCGCCGAGACGCAAACCGCGGGTAATCGGCGTCGGGTCGGACGCGGTCAGGCTTTGGATGGCGGCTTCGCGGCCCTTGTAGGGCGCCTTGTCGTAAAAGCCGTTCTTGACCATGAAGTCGTAGCCGGTCTTGGTCACGGGGATGTAGCCGGTGTTGCTCGACCACCAAAGCGCCTGTTCGGGTTGGGCGATGAAGTTGAGGAAAGCGGCGGCGGCTTTGTATTCGGCCGGCGATTTGCCCTGCAGCACCCACAGCGACGCGCCGCCGACCAGCGAGTTCTTGCGCTCGGCGCCGGCATAGATCGGATATTCCGCCACGGACCAATGCATGTCCGGCGAGGCGGTGCGCGAAATCTGGCCATGATCGCCGACCGAAGTCAGGGTCATCTGGCAATGGCCGTCGGCAAAGGCTGCGACATAATCTTCGCCAGCTTGCGCTGATTTCAATTTGACCAGGCCGTCATCGTACCATTTCTTGAGATCGGTCACGAATTTGACGAAGGACGTCTTGTTGAAGACGAGCTCGGCGCCCAATCCGTCATAGCCGTTGTTGAGGCTTGCGACGGGCTGGTTCTCGGTCGCGGAAAACTGCTCCATCAGCTGCCAGACTTCGTCGTGGCTGACGTCGATGCCCATCGGGCAATCATATCCCGCCGCCTTCAAGGCCTTCATGTCGTCGGCGGCCTCTTCCCAGGTCTTGGGTGCGGCGTCCTTGCCGATTTTCTTGAAAGCGTCCTGGTTCCAGTAGAGGAGCGCGGTCGAGGAATTGAACGGCATCGACAGCATGTCGCCCTTCGAGGTGGCGTAATAGGAGCGCACGCCGCCGAGATAATCGTTCCAGTCGATCTTGTAGCCGTTGTCTGCCATCAGCTTGTTGACGGGGTAATAGGCGCCCGACAGCATCAGGTCGAGGGTGCCGATGTCGAAGATCTGCACCACGGTCGGCTGTTTGCCGGCCCGGAAGGCCGCGATCGTGTTCTGCAGCGCGTTGGCGTAGCCTTGCTGGCTCGTGCAGACCACCTCGTAATCGCTTTGCGACTCGTTGAAATGCTTGCAGACGTCCTGGACGCGCTGGGCGATGTCGCCCTGGTTGCCGAACCAGAAGTCGATCTTGGTCTTATCGGCCAAGGCCGGCGCGGTGGCTCCGGCGAGCATCAGCGCGCCGATCGCCGCAGTCGCCGCCAGGCGCGCGAATGGAATGTTTCGGAAGGTCGTCATGGCTATTCCCCAGCGTTCATTGAGCCGCTCAGGAAGGCCCTAATCAGTCTATGTGACAGTTTGTGAACACATGATTGCCCGCTGGCCCCGCCGCCTTGCAGGGAACGGCCCCGAAGGGCCAAATCCGTGCCGAGGCGCCTGATGGCGTTCGTAGACAATTGTCACGCGATTGTCACATTTCTGTTGCGATCGGCATCGTAGGTTATAAGCTCGCCCTCTCTGAAGGGCGCAAGTTCCGTTTGGACGATTGTCACATGATTGCAATACGAGGTGACTAGACCCGCGTTGCGAGCGCTTGACGAGTAAGAGCGGTCCTTATCCTGACAGGGGGAATCATGACGAAGAAGTTTGCGTTGATGGCATCGGCTGCCGTGGTGGCGCTGAGTGCCTTTGCTGGTGTCGCCAAGGCGCAATCGCTGGATGCTCTCGCCGCCGAAGCCAAGAAGGAAGGCAGTCTCACGGTGATCGCGCTGCCGCATGATTGGTGCGGTTATGGCGACGTGATCGACGGCTTCAAGAAGAAATACGGCCTGACCGTCAACGAGCTCAACCCCGACGCAGGTTCGGGCGACGAAGTCGAAGCCATCAAGGCCAACAAAGGCAACAAGGGCCCGCAGGCCCCCGACGTGATCGACGTCGGTCTGTCGTTCGGCCCGACCGCCAAGGCCGACGGCCTGATCCAGCCCTATAAGGTTGCAACCTGGTCCACGATCCCCGCAGACCAGAAGGATGCGGATGGTTTCTGGTACGGCGATTATTACGGCGTTCTGTCCTTCGAAGTGAATGCGGATCTCGTCAAGAACCCGCCGAAGGATTGGGCCGATCTGCAAAAGCCGGAATATAAGGATTCGGTCGCACTCGCCGGTGATCCGCGCACCGCCAACCAGGCTGTGCAAGCCGTTTACGCCGCTGGCCTCTCGGCCGCCGGCAAGGACGACGGGGCAGCTGCCGCGGGCCTTAAGTTCTTTGGCGATCTGAACAAGGCGGGTAACTTCGTGCCGACGATTGGCAAGTCCGCCTCGCTGGCGAAGGGCGAAACGCCGATCGTCGTCCGCTGGGACTATAACGCGCTTGCCGATCGCGACACGCTGAAGGGCAATCCGAAGGTGGAAGTCGTCGTGCCGAAGAGCGGCGTCGTCGCGGGCGTCTATGTCCAGGCCATCAGCGCCTTTGCACCGCACCCGAACGCCGCCAAGCTCTGGATGGAATATCTCTATTCCGACGAAGGCCAGCTTGGTTGGCTGAAGGGCTATTGCCACCCGGTCCGCTTCAACGATCTGGTGAACGCGAAGAAGGTTCCGGCGGATCTGCTCTCCGCACTTCCCCCGGCAGAAAATTATGCCAAGGCGACTTTCCCGACGCTGGATCAGCAGAACGCCGGCAAGAAGGCCATTACCGAAGGTTGGGATAAGGCCGTTGGCGCGAATGTGAAGTAAGCTTTTACAGAATGGGGCGCATGTGTTGCGCCCCATTCTTTATGCCGGGGAATCCCTCCCGGCAGCGACGCTTTGACATATCGGAACGAAAATTCATGACGAGTGTAACCGCTCCGGCCGTGCGCACAGGGGGATCTGCCAGGTCCAAGCGCCTTCTATCCTGGCTTGGCGTCGTGCCGTTCTTTCTTTTTGCGCTCTTGTTTCTCATCCTGCCGACCATCAACCTGTTCGTCGGCGCCTTCCAATCGGCGGACGGGCATTTCTCGCTCGACAATATCGTCGCTCTCTTCGCCCAAGAAACCATCCGCGATTCCTATATTATCAGTCTGAAAGTCAGCGCCTATTCCTCTATTTTGGGCGCGCTCGTCGGCTTCTTTCTCGCCTATGCGGTGATCGGCGGCGGCCTTCCCGCTTGGCTGCGCCCCACGCTGATGACCTTCTCTGGCGTTGCCTCCAATTTCGCCGGCTTGCCGCTCGCGTTTGCGTTCATCTCCACCTTGGGCCGCATCGGTCTCGTCACGATTATCCTCGCGTCATTCGGCGACAGAATCGGCATCGATCTCAACATTTATCATGCCGGCTTCAAACTCCTGAGCCTTTGGGGTCTGACCCTGACTTACATGTACTTTCAAATCCCTCTCATGGTGCTGGTGATCACGCCCGCCCTTGACGGCATGAAAAAAGAGTGGCGCGAGGCTTCTGCCAATCTGGGCGCGAGCAATTTGCAATATTGGCTCTATGTCGCGATTCCCGTGCTGTGGCCAAGCGTTTTGGGCTCGACGCTTCTGCTGTTCGCCAATGCGTTCGGCGCCATCGCGACGGCCTATGCGCTGACCGGCTCCTCGCTCAATATCGTTCCCATCCAGCTTTACGCGGAAATCCAAGGTGACGTGTTGCACAATCCCAATCTGGGCTATGCCATGGCCTTCGGCATGGTCGTGATCACCGGCATCTCGAATGTCATCTATCTGATCTTGCGCGCCTATGGCGAGAGGTGGGTGAAATGAAACACTCAAAGCTTGGCCATTGGATCGCCGTTATCGTTGGCATCCTCTATTTTATGTTGCCGCTGATCGCGACATTCGAATTTTCGCTGCGCTTGCGCCGCGATGAATATAGTTTCGATGCTTATCGTAACGTGCTTGTCGATCCGCGCTTTCAATCGTCGTTCGTCTTCTCGATTGGTTTGGCGATTGCGACGATCATTGTCGGCATTTTGCTCGTCGTACCGACCGCTTATTGGACGCAATTGCGTTTGCCGAAAGCGCGGCCGTTCATCGAATTCGTGACCCTGCTGCCACTCGTCATTCCGGCCATCGTCATCGTCTTCGGCTATATCCGGCTTTATAATAGCGAAAGTTGGCTGCCGTTTACGGGGTCTGATATCGGAACGAAGATCTTGCTGGTCTTTGCTTACGTCACCCTGGCGCTCCCATACATGTATCGCTCGGTGGATACCGGGCTTCGCGCGATTGATGTCCGTACGTTGACGGAGGCGGGCGAGAGTCTTGGCGCCAACACATTCGTGATTTTGTTTCGCGTCATTCTGCCAAATATCTCCTCGGCCTTGCTGAGCGGCGCATTTTTGACCTTCGCGATCGTGATTGGCGAATTCACCTTTGCCAGCTTGCTCAATCAACCGGCGTTTGGCCCCTATCTTCAGAATGTCGGCGCCAATAAAGCCTATGAGCCTTCCGCTTTGGCGATCATCGCCTTCGCCATCACCTGGGCCTGTATGGGCCTCATCCAAGTGATCGGGCGTAATGCACCCGGCATCAAGAAATAGTGGATCAGCCAATGAGCTTCCTCAACATTCAAAACGTGAAGAAATCCTATGGCGCGGTCCAAGTCGTTAAGGATTTTTCCCTCGCGATCGAAAAGGGCGAATTCATCTCTTTTCTTGGGCCATCGGGTTGCGGCAAGACCACCGTATTGCGCATGGTCGCCGGGTTCGAGACGGCAACTTCTGGCAATATCACCGTTGACGGCAAGGACCTGACCAATCTGCCGGCGTCCAAGCGTAATGTCGGCATGGTGTTTCAGGCTTATGCGCTCTTCCCCAATTTGACCGTGGCGGGCAACGTCGGCTTCGGCCTCAAGATCGCCGGACGCTCGTCGAGCGAGATCGCGGCGCGCGTGAAGGAAATGCTCGAGATCATCAAGCTGCCGCATCTCGCCGACCGCTATCCTTATCAATTGTCGGGCGGTCAGCAGCAGCGCGTGGCGCTGGCGCGCGCCCTTGCCGCCCGTCCGCAGGTCCTGCTGCTGGACGAGCCGCTTTCAGCGCTCGACGCGAAAATCCGCGTCTCCTTGCGCGAGGAAATCCGTAACCTGCAGCGCCAGCTCGGCATCACGACGATTTTCGTGACGCACGATCAGGAAGAGGCGCTTTCGATCTCCGACCGGATCGTCGTGATGAGCGAAGGCATCGCGCAGCAGATCGGCACGCCGCAGGAGATCTACAACAGCCCGGCGACGCCCTTCGTTGCTTCCTTCGTCGGCACGCTCAACGTACTGCAGGCCGATGTGGTGAATGCCGCGAGCGGCGAATTGCGCGCCGAGGGGCAAAGGATCATCACCAGCCGCGCTCTGCCGAGCTCAGGCAATGTGAAGATCGCCCTGCGCCCCGAGGCCATCCGCCTCGGCGCCCAGGACGGCGAGAACGTCATCGCGGCGGTGGTGGAGGACGTGAATTTCCTCGGACCGGTGATGCGGGTGAAAGCCAAGACGGGCGGCGCCCAAGTCCATTTCGATCTTTTCAACCAACCGGGCGTGCATCCGCCGCAGGCCGGTCAAGATGTGCAACTACGCTTCCGGCACGAGGATGTGCTGGTCGTATAGAGTCTCAGATTATTGAGTAACGTTTATATAGAGAGCACCCAAACTGCTACAGCCGCAACGAACTTGAGCCAGGCATTTAGCTCAGGAAGATCATATCGCGCCATTTCGATCAAGCCGCCAGGAGCGATGCCAAATTCGCGGCGACTCCTGCGGCGCCAGTCGACGTGAGGTTTGAGATCAATAATCGCCGAGATCATAAAGATTGCGGCGGCTACGTAGTAAACAAGGTGAGTCATCTATTTACTCGTTCGCTCTCCCCAGCGCGTCTAGCCTAGCTCAAAATACCGTCTAGCGAATACCTCACCGCGCCTTTTGCATCGCGTCGAGCAGCGCCACGGTCGGGTAGCCGTCGGCCACCAATCCGCGCTTGCGCTGAAAATCGCGGATAGCTTCGCGCATCAGGTCGCCGACGCGGCCGTCGACATTGCCGACATTGTAGCCGAGCCGCACCAATTGCCGCTGCATCTGGAAGCATTGCGCTTCGTTCAATTGCGGCTGATGCACCGGCCAGGCGCCTTGCACGCCCGGTTTGCCGGCAATCCGGTCGGCGAGGATTGCGACGGCGAGCGTATAGGACAGCGAATTGTTGTAGCTCTTGATCACCTTGAAATTGCGGGTGATGAGATAGGCCGGGCCATGGCTGCTGGCCGGAAACATCAGCGCGTAATTGCCATGTGCCGGCAGCGGCGCCCCATCGATCTGCGTTACGCCCTTGGTGGCAAACTCGCCGACCGGCACGTAACGCGATTCATCGAAGGCCGAGGCGTCGAAGCCCTGCGGCAGTGTAACTTCAAAGCCCCAAGGCTCGCCGGCGATCCAGCCGTGCGCCTTGAGATAATTGGCCATGGAGGCGAGGGAATCCGGTACGTTCGACCAGATGTCCTTGCTGCCGCTGCCATCGAAATCGACCGCGTATTGGATGAAGGTCGAGGGCATGAATTGGGGCTGGCCCATGGCGCCAGCCCAGGAGCCGCGCATCTCTTCCTTAGTCAATTGGCCGCTCTGCAAAATTTTCAAAGCAATGAGCAATTCGTAACGGAAAAAGTCGCCGCGGTAACGCACATAAGCGAGGCTCGCGAGCGAGCGGATTACATAGTGGGTGTCTGCTGCACCGCCGAAATTCGTCTCCATCCCCCACACGCCGAGCACGACGTTCTGGTCGACGCCATATCGCTGCTCGACCTTGTCGAGCGTCGATTTCCATTGCGCGGAAATCTCCTGGCCTTTGTGCACGCGCGTCTCGGTGACGGCACCGCCAAGATATTGCCAGATCGGCCGGGCGAATTCTGCCTGCTTGCGGGTGATCGCAATGACCGACGGGTCCGGCGTCACGCCGGCGAAAGCGTCGTCGAACGTCTCGCGCGAAACCCCTTGGGTTTTCGCATCGGGCCACAGCTCCTGCAGGAACTTGGCGAACCCTGCGTCGGGCGGCGGGCCCTTGGCGTGGGCGTAGCCCGCGTGAAAGAGATAGAGCAGGCCCGCGACGAACAGGGCCGCGAGCACGATCATGCGCAGAATCTGCGCCATCGAGGCGGCGCAGCTTGTCGAGCGAATGGGTTTAAGCGGTGTTGAAAAATCCTGCGCGGAGGGTGTCTTGCCCTGCGGCGTGAATCTGCCGATGACGAGGCTCATGGGTCGATCCTTAGGCCATTCCGCCGGAACTGAAAACGAATCACGGCCTTGGTCGCATGACTCTAAATACGGGAGATTTAACGCGTTGTTAACCATGATATAGAGGTTAGAACGATCCATTCGAACCGCGGCGGCATTAAGGCGAAGCCGGCCGTATATGGGTAAGGGGGTAAACAATGCGCTACCAGATTTCCGGTACGGTGATGCAGACGGTCGCGATCGATCTCGCGCCCGGCGAGACGGTCTACAGCCAGACCAATTGCATGGCGTGGATGAACGATGCGGTGCGCATGGATACCCATACCGGCGGCGGCTTTCTTGCCGGCTTACGCCGGAGCTTCGGCGGCGGCTCGTTTTTCGTGACCGATTTTACCGCGCAGGGCGCCGGCCATGTGGCCTTCGCGCCGCGCTTTCCGGGTACGATCATCCCGGTGCAATTGCAGGCCAGCCAGTCGCTGATCTGCCGCAAGGAAACCTTTCTTGTGGCCGAGAAAGCCATCAGCCTGGAACTCGCCTGGCAGAAAAGCATCGGCGCCGGTTTCTTCGGCGGCTCGGGCTTTGTGCTGCAAAAGGTGACGGGTCCCGGCATGGTCTGGCTCGATCTCTCCGGCGAACTCGTCGAGCGCGATCTTGCGCCGGGCGAGCGGCTGCTGGTGCATGCGGGCCATGTTGGGGTGATCGAGCCGAGCGTCGGGTTCGATATTCAGCGCGTCGCGGGCTTCAAGAACATTCTGTTCGGCGGCGAGGGGCTGTTTCTCGCGACGTTGACCGGTCCCGGCCATATTTGGCTGCAAAGCATGCCGATCCTGAATCTCGCCGAGGAGATCGGCCGGTATCTGCCGGGCAGCGGCGGCGACACGGGCGCTAATTCCTCCTCCGGCACGATGGCGACGGGCGCCGCGCTCGGGGCAGTCGGGACGCTGCTGGGCGGGTTTCTAGGCTCGAGCAACGATTAGAGCATTTTCCAGAAAAGTTGCACGACTTTTCGGTTAAGAAAATGCGACAAAACAAAGAAGTAGAGCAATTTTGCGATTCTGAAAGAACGCAAAATGCTCTAGGGCCGCGCGGCCCACTCGTTACACCACGCCGAGCCGCAGCAGGTCGTGGAAATGCACCACGCCGTTCGGCTTGTTATCGCCGTCCACCACGATCAGCACCGAGCGCTTGGTGCTGGTCAGGATTTCGAGCGCCTCGGCCGCCAGCGCATCCTCGGCGATGGTCAGCGGCCTGTGGGTCATGATGGCGGTGACCGGCTCGGTGACGAGGTCGTGCTTCATGTGCCGGCGCAGGTCGCCGTCGGTGATGATGCCTGCGAGCGCGCCGTTACCGTCGACCACACAGGTGCAGCCCAGGCCCTTGGCCGAAATCTCGACGATCGCCGCGCCCATATCGGCTTTGAGCGGCACGATCGGCAGGCGCTCTCCCGTGTGCATCACTTGGCGCACATACATCAGCCGCGCGCCGAGCTTGCCGCCGGGATGGAACACTTTGAAATCATGGGCAGTGAAGCCGCGCGCCTCGAGCAGCGCCACGGCCAGCGCGTCGCCGAGCACCAATTGCATGGTGGTGCTCGTCGTCGGGGCGAGGCCGTTGGGGCAGGCTTCCTTCGCCTTCGGCAGGGCGAGGCAAACATCCGCTTCGCGGCCGAGCGAACTCTCGGCATTCGAGGTCATGGCGATGAGCGGGATACGGAAGCGCCGCGAATAGGTGATGATGTCGGCAAGCTCCGGTGTTTCGCCGGACCAGGACAGCGCGAGAATCACGTCATTGGCCTGGATCATGCCAAGATCGCCATGGCTCGCTTCCGCCGGATGCACCATGAGCGCGGGCGTGCCGGTCGACGCAAGGGTTGCGGCGATCTTGCGGCCGACATGGCCCGATTTGCCCATGCCAGTCACGATCACCCGGCCGCCGGCGCTTTGCAACAGCGCGAAGGCGGCCTCGAAACTTTTGGCCAGGCCGTTACGGAGCGCGTCTTCCAGGGTGACGATGCCGAGCCGCTCGCATTCCAGGGTCCGGAGCGCGGAAGGGAGGGGGGAATTTTCGATCATGGCGCCGCTCTTAACATTCCGGAGCTCGGCTGACGAGAGTGCAAACGGGGACTGGTTGCGTCCTATGAGGCCAAGCTCTGTTCAATCCGCTGAATCTTTCGGAAATCCGCGGCGCCGCGCTGGTTCTTAACCTTATGTTAGCAAATCAGGCGCAGCCTCTTCCTCAGTTCAGCTTTGCTGGGCTGAGTGGCTCTCCTACACTCCCTTTGACGCCTCCCTGATTAGAACTTCAGCCGCCCCTCGGGCGGCTTTTTTTGGAGGCGGAACCGCTTCTTCGCCGATTAAGGTTAATAAAAGCTTTACGCCCGCTTTTCCGCGCCGCCGTCTAAGATGTCGCTTTCGGGGCCATGAATGCCACGGCGAGGGGCAGATGGTGAAAGCGTCTCATCGGTCAAATCCGCAAAATGTCGTGCGGCTCAACCGGCCGTTCATGCCGGCCGATCCGTTCAAACTGCTGTTTCGTGAGGGCATGGAACTCGTCGAGGCGGCTGCCGCCTATCTCGACGGCCCCGGCCGGCTCGAGGCGCGCGGCCTGCCGCGCACGCTGGCTTTGGCCTACGCGACCGAGAGCATGCGCCTCACCACCCGCTTGACCCATCTCACCTCCTGGCTCGTGCAGACCAGAGCGGTGCATGAGGGCGAGCTTACTCCTGCCCAGACGGTCCACGCCAAGCAAAAAATTCGCCTGGTTTGCCAGCCGCTTGCGGCGTCCGAAGGGATTTTCGAGGATTTGCCGGAGACTTTGCGCGACCTCTGCACCCGCTCGCTCGTCTTGCAGGGCAAGATCGTCCGCATGGACGAACTCGGGCGTGCGAAGCGCACGGAACTGCCGCTGTCGGCGGTGCGGGCACAATTCGACCGGTTGCGCGGCGCCTTCGCCGGGCCATCGGCCTAGAACGGAAAAAGCCCCGGCGATCAACCAGGGCTTTCAACGGAGTTTCCGCTAAATCTTTGAAATTACTTCTTGCCGAGGCCGAGATTGCCGAAACGCGAGTTGAACTTCGACAGACGGCCGCCGCGGTCGAGCAATTGCTGCGAGCCGCCGGTCCAGGCCGGATGGGTGGTCGGATCGATGTCGAGGTTCAGCGTATCGCCGTCCTTGCCATAGGTGGAGCGGGTCATGAACTCGGTGCCATTGGTCATGACGACCTTGATCATGTGGTACGACGGATGGGTATCGGCCTTCATGGGTCAGTTCCTTAAAACTCTACGCGCGAGCACGATGGCGCTGCAAAGGCCGGTCCGAACTCGAACAAAATTCGTGTGAGCCCGCGCCTATAAAGCAAAGAGGCTGAGAAAACAAGGTGGGATTTCGCGCAAACCTCGGACACAGCGCGGCCAAAGGGCGCACGGGATGAAATTGCCGTGGCAATTGATATATAAGCCGCGCCAATGTCCTAAAGGCCCTCCATGTCCGATACGTCCGAAAGCCCGAAAAGCCGCGTTCCTCTCTCCGCCCTGCGCCCCCTGGTGCCGATCGCCCTGCGCTACAAGGGCCGAATCTGGGCGACTCTCGCCGCGCTGGTCGTCGCCTCGGTCGCGACCTTGGCCTTGCCGAAAATCGGCCAGAAAATGATCGACGACGGCTTTTCCAAGCTGGATTCCGGCTCCATCCATCTCTATTTCGGCGCCATGTTCGTCACCGCGGCGATCATCGGCCTCGCGAGCGGTGCGCGTTATTATTGCGTCATGACCTTGGGCGAACGGGTGGTGGCGGATCTGCGCGATGCTTTGTTCCGTCATCTCACCCGGCTCGATGCGCAATTCTTCGATACGGCCAAAACCGGCGAATTGCTGTCGCGCCTGACCTCCGACACGACGCAGATCCGGTCGGCTTTCGGCGCTTCCGCCTCGATCGCCCTGCGCAATCTCATCCTGCTGGTCGGTGCGATCGTCGCCATGGTGATCACCAGCCCGAAGCTCTCAGGGCTCATGCTGATCGCGATTCCGATGATCGTGCTGCCTCTGGTGATGGCCGGCCGGTCGGTGCGCGGCCGCTCGCGCAGGGCCCAGGACGCTCTCGCCGATGCGAGCGCCTATGCCGCCGAGAATCTCGGTGCCATGCGCACGATGCAGGCGTTCAACGCGCAGAAGGTCGCGACGCGGCGGTTCCTGGACGCCGCGGAAAACGCCTATGATGCCGCGCGCCAGGCCATCCAGGCCCGCGCCTATCTCACTGCCGGGGCCTTCTTCCTGGCCTCCGCCGCCGTCGTCGGTGTGTTGTGGCTGGGCGCGCGCGATGTGCTTGCCGGGCAGCTGACCGACGGTACGCTGACGCAGTTCATTCTCTACGCCATTTTTGCGGCCTCCTCGCTCGGCGCGTTGTCCGAAGTCTGGAGCGAAGTTTCGGCGGCGGCCGGGGCGGCAAGCCGTATTGGTGAAATCATGGCGGTCGTCCCGCGCGTGACGGCGCCGCCGCATCCGGCCGTTCTGCCGCCGCCGCGCGGCAAAGTCGCGTTCGATGACGTCAGCTTCGCCTATCCGACGCGCGTCAGCGACGTCGTGGTGCACGACATCAGCTTTGTCGTGCGGCCCGGCGAGACGGTCGCGATCGTCGGCCCTTCGGGAGCCGGCAAATCGACGGTGTTCCAATTGCTGATGCGCTTTTACGATCCGAGCGCCGGCGCGGTCCGGGTCGAGGACACCGATATCCGCACGCTCGATCCCGATGCTTTGCGTGCGCGCATCGCCCTCGTGCCGCAGGAACCGGTGATCTTCGGCGCGAGCATCGCCGACAATATCCGTTATGGCCGCCCCGAAGCGAGCGACGCCGAGGTGCGCGCGGCGGCGGAACGCGCCAATGCCGACGATTTCATCCAGCAAATGCCGGAAGGCTATGCGACGCGTGTCGGCGAGCGCGGCGTCACCCTGTCCGGCGGTCAGCGCCAGCGCATCGCCATTGCCCGCGCGATCCTGAAAGACGCCCCGATCCTGCTGCTCGACGAAGCGACATCGGCGCTCGATGCAGAGAATGAAACCATTGTGCAGCAGGCGCTCGAAGGCCTGATGCACAACCGGACGACGCTGGTCATCGCACATCGGCTCGCCACCGTTCTGTCGGCGGATCGCATTCTGGTGATGGATGGCGGCCGCATCGTCGAGGAAGGCAACCACATCAGTCTGGTGGCGAGGGGCGGTCTTTATGCCCGTCTCGCCAAATTGCAATTCGAGACGGGAGCGGCCGCGTCAGCGATGTAAGCCTTCACGAATATGTGCTTTTTGCTTGATCGTGCTTTTGTGCATTGTGGGCGCAAATTCAACATGAGCAGCACATGCCCGCATCAACGCCCACCAAAGAGAGACCGCAATCTATCGCTGCCGTGGGACAGGTCGTTCTTGTTTTGCAAGGCGGCGGCGCATTGGGCGCCTATCAGGCGGGCGTTTACGAGGCTTTGCACGAGGCCGGAATCGAGCCGGACTGGGTGATCGGCACCTCGATTGGCGCAATCAATGCCAGCCTGATCGCGGGCAACGCCGTTGCCAATCGGCTCGCGCGGCTGCGTGATTTCTGGCGGCGCGTCGAGCAGCCCGATTTCTTTACCGGGTTTCCTTGGGCGGCCCGCAGCCTGCCCAATCTGTCAACGGTTACGGCCGGTATTCCTGGCTTTTTCGCACCAAATCCCATGGCGTTTCTTGGACCGCACATGCCGATGCGGCCTGAGGCAGCGGGATATTATTCGACCGGCCCGCTTGCTCAAACGTTGCAGGAATTCGTCGATTTTGCCGTGCTCAATCAAGGCGTGCCGCGCCTGACGGTTGGGGCGGCGCATGTCACATCCGGCCAGATGCGCTATTTCGATAGCCGTGACATGCCCCTGGACGCACGCCACATCATGGCGTCCGGCGCGTTACCGCCGGCCTTTCCTGCGGTGCGTATCGACGATGAACTTTACTGGGATGGCGGCATTCTCTCCAATACGCCGGTGGAGGCCGTGTTCGACGACGTGCCGCGCCGCGATTCCCTGATCTTTTCCATTCACATTTGGAATCCGCGCGGATCGGAGCCGCACTCGATCTGGGATGTCATGAACCGGCATAAGGACATTCAATATTCAAGCCGCACCGACAGCCACATTCTCCGTCAGCGGCAAATTCATCGCCTGCGTCACATCATCGCCGAACTGGCGGCAAAACTGCCGGAAGACCAGCGGGCCTTGAGCGATGTCCAGCGCATGGCGGCCTTCGGCTGTCTGACGCGCATGCATGTGGTGCGGCTCCTGGCGCCCACCTTGCAGAACGAAGACCATACCAAGGACATCGATTTTACCCCAGGCGGCATCTCCAAGCGATGGCGCGCAGGCTATGTCGATACGCAAAAATTGCTGGCCCAAGCGCCGTGGCAGGCGGAAGTTGATCCACTGGAAGGGTTCTGTCTTCACGAGATCCGCAGGGAACCTACCGATGAAAGTGTCACAAAATCGTGAGCGCAACGCGCGCTCAGTCACGACAAACTGAAACGCCACGGACTTTGTCTTGGACTATAAAAGTACATCGCTATTGGGGACGCCTATGACACAGTCATCGCAGTTCGAACTTTCCATCCCGGCGATTCCGTCGGCGCCCACGCTGCTGAATTTGTTTATCGGCGGCTATATTTCGCTGATGGCCTGGGAGATCTGGTCGCGCATCATCACTGTGTGGGTAGTGGGCAATCCGCTCGAACCACCCGGTCTCGTTCTGTCGCTCGTCAATCGATTCGCGGGCACCAATTACGATCTCAGCATGCAGCCGGCCAATGCCAATGCGACGGCGGTGCATTATTTCCTCGGCATCGTCGGCTATCCGGTCCTCTATTACATCGTCTCGCGCGGGATCAAACATTGGGCGATCATTCTGGATGCCGGCGTCTGGCTGCTGTTCACGGGCTTTGTCGTTTTGTCCCTGGTCTGGTGGCATTCCTTCACCCAGTGGATGGGCATCTTCTGGCTGCTGGTGACGCTCACGACGGCAACGCGCTTCATTAATCCCAATCCGCTGATCGCCAATTGCCTGAGCTGGGGATCCTACACCTGGTTCAACGCGCTCGGCATTTTCGCGCCCGTCGCCGGACTGCCGTTCCTGCTGATGGATTGGGGCGGCGACCTGTCGTTCATGAGCTGGGTCGGCCACATGCTGTTCGGCTTTCTCGCAGCCCTGGTGTTCGAAAAGCTGGAGGCGCGACAAAGGTGAGCAAGGTCGGGCCGCCGGAAATGCCGGCGGCCTTATGCAATGAAAAACGCGGCGACAATGACGAGGCCAATGGCGATCCACATCGCGTAGGCCAGAATGTCGCCGGTATGGTGTAGAAAATTTGAACCGGTGATCGACATAGCTCGCACCCTAGAGCAGCAAGACTGACCTAGTAGATAGGGCGAGCTAGGCATTTGTGTGATGCGCAGCTCGTATTTTTGCTATGAATTTTTGCATGATCTTGCATCTTTGCGCCGGTGCCGCCATTTTTGGCTTATGGCGCAGTCTCCCACTCCCTCCGTGTTCGATCCGGGTGTCGCCGCAGGCCTGAATGCCCGTTCGCGCGAGATTTTCAAGAACCTCGTCGAAAGCTACCTGGCCAGCGGCGAGCCGGTCGGATCGCGCAATCTGGCCCGCATCCTGCCGATGACCCTGTCGCCGGCCTCGATTCGCAACGTGATGCAGGATTTGGAGGATCTTGGCCTGATTTACGCTCCGCACACCAGTGCAGGGCGTCTGCCCACCGATCTCGGCCTGCGCTTCTTCGTCGATGCGATGATGGAGATCGGCGATCTGTCGCGCGAGGAGCGCGGCCGGATCGAGGCCGATGTGAAGGCTGCGAGCCAGGGCAAAACGCTCGACGGCGTGTTGGCGGAAGCCTCCAGCCTGCTCTCCGGCCTGACGCGCGGCGCTGGCCTCGTCGTCACGTCGAAGGGTGATGCGCGGCTCAAACATATCGAATTCGTGCGGCTCGACCCGGAACGGGCGCTCGCGGTCCTCGTCGCCGAAGACGGCCAGGTGGAAAATCGTGTCATCCTGACCCCGCCCGGTCTGCCGGCGTCCGCCCTGCTGGAGGCCGCCAATTATCTCAACGCGCGCATCCGCGGCCGCACGCTCGCACATGTGCGCGGGGAGATCGAGGCGGCGCGCCAGGCCGCCAAGGATGAATTGGATCAGCTCACCTCGCGCCTCGTCGATGCCGGCCTTGCCTCGTGGGCCGGCATGCAGGGCGATGCGCAGCAATTGATCGTGCGCGGCCAGGCCAATCTGCTCGAGGACCTCACCGCACTCGACGATCTCGAGCGCATCCGCCTGCTGTTCGCCGATCTCGAGACCAAGAAGGATGTGATTGACCTCCTGAGCCGCGCGGAAAGCGGCGAGGGCGTGCGCATCTTCATCGGTTCGGAAAACAAGCTGTTTTCGCTCTCCGGCTCCTCGATGATCGCGGCGCCCTTCAGCGATGGTGGCCAGAAGATCGTCGGCGTTTTGGGCGTGATCGGCCCGACGCGGTTGAATTATGCGCGGATCGTGCCGATGGTCGATTATACGGCGAAAATCGTCGGCAAGCTGCTTGAGGGCCGCAAGGCATAAGTGCGTCCAGGTCGACCCGTTATGACAGAGACTCAGGACTTGGTGACGACAAACTACCCTTGGATCGGCAGGTTGCCATACAGATCCCATCCGGCGCCACCAGATCTTTCCAGGCACGGTTGATGCATATCCCGATCTGGCGACGGGCTAACCCAAGGGCAATTCCCAGGTATCCTTCATTTCTTCCATCACGAAATGCGCCGAGACGTCCGACAGTTCGACGGTTGCAATCAGCTTTTTGTATAAAGCATCGTAGCCCGCAACGTCCGGTACGCGGGCGCGCAGAATGTAATCGATGTCGCCGGCCGTGCGGTAAGCGGCCAGAATTTCGGGCAGACCCAACACCGCCTTGCGGAACTGCTCGGTCCAGGCTGCATTGTGCTGGTTGGCGCGAATATGGATCAGGACGACAAGGCCGAGATTCAGCGCTTTCGGGTCGAGCAGTGCCACCCGACGGCGAATCGTGCCGGCCGCCTCGAGTGCTTGCACCCGCCGCCAACAGGCATTGCGCGAAATATGCGTGAGCTCCGCGAGCGCCTCGAGCGAGAGTGTTGCGTCGGCTTGCAGGGCCCGGAGGATGCGCTTGTCGGTCGTATCGAGCATATGGGAAATTTTCCCGAATTCTGGTCAATCCATGAGATAAATTTAACACACATAGCCGAAAATGTCGATTATTTGGGATGAATGCACCGCCCCTTTGTAGCTAGTCTTACCGTTATCATCCGACGGGGAGCGTTCCATGCTGAAAAACCTGCACCGCCTGTTCATGGCTCATCCCGAGGCCGTCAACGAGACTTATTTCGAACATTTCGGCGTCGCTTCGCGCTATGGCTCTCGTTTCCTGTTCATGAGCTTCTGCGCCTTCACCCATGCGGTCTTTCCCTTCCTGTTCGAGCGTACCGCGTCGAACATGGTCAAGGCCATGTATGCCGACATGACGCGACGCGGGGCCAATACCGCGGTCGCCTCGCAAAATCCGCAGACGCCCGCCGCAGAATGGGGTTGGCTGTAACCCGACATAGGTTCTAGACTTACCCCATAGGGGGAGGAGATGGACTTACGGGACGGCCAGGATCGCGTGGTGGGTGCCCTGAAGGAGCATTTTGGCTTCGCGTCCTTTCGTCCCGGTCAAGCCGATGCGCTGGAAGCCATTCTGGCGGGCGATGACGTCCTTGCCGTCTTTCCCACGGGCAGTGGCAAATCCCTCCTGTACCAGCTTCCGGCGCTGATGCGGCCCGGGCTGACGCTCGTGGTCTCGCCGCTGATCGCCCTCATGCGCGATCAGGTGGCAACGCTCAAACAGCGTGGCGTGGCCGCGGGCACGCTAAATTCCGGCACTGAGGCGCCCGATTATTTTGCCACCGAGGACGCGCTGCGGCGGCGCAAATTGCGCCTCCTCTATGTCGCCCCCGAGCGCCTTGCCGATCCCGATTTTCTGCGCCTGTTGCGCGAGGTCGGCGTGACCATGCTCGCGATCGACGAGGCCCATTGCATCTCGCGCTGGGGGCATGCGTTCCGCCCCGATTACTTGGGTCTTGCGAGCGTGCGCAAGGCGCTCGGCGAGCCGCAGACGATCGGCCTGACAGCGACGGCGGACGTCGAGACGCGGCGCGACATCGTGCGAAAATTGTTCCGGCTGCAGCCGCGCATTTTCCTGCAGTCCTTCGACCGGCCCAATATCTTTCTCAAAGTCGCGGCAAAGCAGGATGCGGCGCGGCAGATCGAGGTGGAACTCCGTCAGCATCGCGGCGAAAGCGGCATCGTCTATTGCGGCTCGCGCCGCCGCACCGAAGCCTTGAGCGCTTATCTGACGTCGGAGGGCCACTGGGCGGTGCCCTATCATGCCGGCATGGAGGTGGAGGCGCGGGCGCGGCATCAGGACGAGTTCCTGCATGGGCTTGGGGTCGTCATGGTCGCGACCGTCGCGTTCGGGCTCGGGATCGACAAGCCGGACGTGCGCTTCGTCTGCCACGCCGACCTGCCAGGCTCGATCGAAAGCTATTATCAGGAAATCGGCCGGGCCGGGCGGGACGGCGCGCCGGCCACGACACTCGCTTTGTTCGATCCGGCGGAGGTGCGCCAGCGCCGCCGCTATATCGCGCAAAGTGCCGCGCCGGAGGAGGAGAAAGCGATCGATCTGCAAAGGCTGAATGCGCTGGTGCATTTGTGCCGCTCGTACCGTTGCCGCCGGGTGAACTTGCTCGCCGCTTTCGGCGAAGCGAGCACGCGGTGCGGCCATTGCGACAGATGCGCGGACCGCGACCGTTTGTGGCGATGGCTCGGGCGGGAATGATGCGGCGCGAGTCCCATCCTCTCTTCGTGGAGAGCGCGCTTCCTTCAGGCCACATGTCTGCCATGTGCGATTCGGCCTTTATTCCGGCCCAATCATGGGCATTGTCCCGGCCTTGTTGCCTGAAGAGTCGTTAATTCACATGCATGCGCCGGCCCCCCAAACCGAAAAGCCTCTCTCGCTCGAAGAGATCAAGGGCATCATCGTCGGCCTGATTCTCGCCATGCTGCTCGCCGCGATCGATCAGACGATCGTCGCGACCGCGATGCCGACCATGGGACGCGAGATGGGCGATGTGGAAAACCTGCCTTGGGTGGTGACAGCCTATCTTCTGGCCGGGACCGCGGTCACGCCGCTCTACGGCAAATTGTCGGACATCTACGGCCGGCGCGTCATGCTGCAGATCGGCATCGCGACCTTCGTGATCGGGTCGATCGCCTGCGGGTTGTCACGTAGCATCGTGATCCTGTCGGTTGCGCGGGCGCTGCAGGGGCTTGGCGGCGGCGGGCTCATCTCCCTGGCGCAGACGATCATCGCCGACATCGTCGCTCCGCGCGAACGCGCGCGCTATCAGGTCTATATCGCGTCCGTTTTCATCACCTCCAGTCTGGTCGGGCCGTTGCTCGGCGGCTTTTTCGCCGAGCATCTGCACTGGTCGCTGATCTTTTGGATCAACGTGCCGCTTGGGATTGGCGCTTGGGCAATGACGAGTGCGCGCCTGAAACGCTTGCCGCGCCATGAGCGACCGCACCAGCTTGACATTCCGGGTGCCGTGCTCATGGTCTTTGCCAGTTGCACGCTGCTGCTGGCGCTCAGCTGGGGCGGCTTGCGCTACCCTTGGGGTTCGCCGCAAGTGTTGGGGCTCATCGGCCTCTCCGTGCTGCTGTGGGCGGGCTTCGGCTGGCGCGTGAGCCGCGCGCAAGAGCCGCTCATTCCCATGAGCGTGCTCGCCAATCCGGTGGTGCGTGCCGGCACTTTGTCGGCCTGTTTCGGCATGGGCGCCTTTATCGGCCTGTCGATCTACATTCCGATTTATATGGAAGCGGTCTACGGCCTCGACCCGAGCCATTCCGGGTTGGCGCTTGTCCCTTTTATGATCGGCACGGTGACGGGCGCGACGATTTCCGGCCGCATTCTCACCTTCGTGAAACATTACAAGCGCATGCCGACTGCGGGCCTCGTTCTGTCGGTCGTCTCAGCCGCCCTTGTCGCGCTCAGTCCGGTGCAATTGCCGCTGTGGGCGCTGGAGCTTGCCTTTGTCGGCATGAGCATGGGCCTGGGCACGATTTTGCCCGTCTGCACCATCGCCATCCAAAATGCCGTGGCGATGCACGAACTCGGCACGGCGACGGGCGCCGCCAATTTCTTCCGCTCGCTCGGCGGCGCCTTGGCTGTGGCCCTGTTCGGTGCGATCGTTCTGGGCGGTTCGGCGGTGGCGAGTTCCTCCGGCCATGGCGTGTCGCTCGAATCGCTGCTGGCGAGCGGTGCCGACGTGACGGGCCTGGTGCGAATCTTCCGCACCGTCTTTGCGTCGGCGGCGCTGCTGCTCGCCTGCGCGCTGTTTTTTATGGCCATCATGGAAGAGCGCCCGCTGCGCAGCTCCGCCGCACCCGCGCCATCGCACGAGTGACGAGAACACAATCCCCGGCTTGACCCGGCTGCATCGCCTGTCTAGGTCTCTCAGGATCGAGAGGGATAAGTGGAGTGGCGCTGCGTGATTGATCGTTTGTTGGCCAGAATCATTGCCGGTCTCGTCACCCGCGGGACTTTGATCGTCTATACGCCCGGCGGCAAAAAGCGCAGTTTCGGCGATGGCTCCGGACAGGCCGTCGCCGTGCGTTTTACCGACCGCAAGGCCATTCTGGCCTTTCTCACCGATCCCGATCTGCGGGTCGGCGAATTGTTCATGGAAGGGCGGCTCAAGGTCGAGCAAGGCACAATCTACGATTTTCTCGACATGCTGCTGCGCGAGACCCATCGCGAAAAGGATCCGTTCGTCGTCAAGCTCATCGACCGCGCGCGCTTCCATGGCCGTAGGCTTCTGTCGAGAATCGGCCGCGATTCCGCCAAGGCCAACGTCGCGCATCATTACGACCTCGACCGCAAGCTCTACGATTTGTTCCTCGACAGCGACCGGCAATATTCCTGCGCCTATTTCGAGCGTTGGGATGCCTCGCTCGAGGACGCGCAGCTCGCTAAGAAGCGCCACATCGTTGCGAAACTCGGTGTCGAACCGGGCGACAAGGTGCTGGATATCGGCTCCGGTTGGGGCGGCATGGCGCTCTATCTCTCGGAGATCGCGAAGGCCGATTACGTGCTCGGCGTCACGTTGTCGGAAGAGCAATTGGCGCTGGCCAACGAGCGGGCAAAGGCCAAGAAGATCGAAGACAAGGTGCAGTTCGAGTTGCGCGATTACCGCGACGTCACCGGCCCGTTCAAGCGCATCGTTTCGGTCGGCATGTTCGAGCACGTGGGCTACCAGACCTATTCCGCCTTCTTCCAGAAATGCTACGACCTGCTCGACGATGACGGCGTGATGCTGTTGCACACGATCGGCCAGATCGATGGCCCCAACGCGCCGAATGCCTGGCTGACCAAGTACATCTTCCCCGGCGGCTATCTGCCGGCGCTGTCCGAAATCACGCCGATCGTGGAGCGCATCGGCTTCACCGTGACCGATGTCGAAATCCTGCGCCTGCATTACGCGCAAACCCTGCGCCATTGGCGCAACCGCTTCATGGCGCGGCGCGAGGAAGCCAAGGCGCTCTACGACGAACGCTTCTGCCTGATGTGGGAATATTATCTCGCCATGTGCGAAGTCGCGTTTCACTATGAGAATGTCGCAGTGTTTCAGATTCAGCTCGCCCGCAAGCAGACCGCCGTGCCGCTCACGCGCGATTATATCGCCGAGCGCGAGACCGCCTTGCGCAAGCGGGAGGCAGAGCTGACGCTGCTCTGAGCGCGCCACGTGCGGCATGGCGAAATCTCGGGAGGAGCATAGGCACATGCTGGACTGGGACAAAATCGTCGCCCATGCGCTTGCGCTGCCGGGCACCGAGTCCGGAACCCATTACGGTCTGCCTACCGCGAAGGCGAATGGCCATGCGATCGTCAGCCCCGGCCATCAGCCCGGCAGTTTCGTGCTGCATATCGACAAAGGCACGAAGGAGATGCTGCTCGAAACCGATCCCGGCACCTATTGGCAAACCGCGCATTATGACGGCTGGCCAGCGGTTCTCGTCCGCTACGACAGCAAAGACCCGGATCGCATTTTGGCGATGGTCGAGAAAGCGCGCGACTGGGCCATGGCACGCAAGCCGAACAAGGCGGCGCGGGCGCCGACGAAACGGCGATACACTTGAGCGCTGCGCAACAACGATTTCAAAATGATCCTTTGCCTCACTTCGTCATTTTGAGGCGCCATGTTCACCCTCGCGCCTGCTGTGTGACCGGCGCGACGCGCGTGAGGCTGCAGCATTTGCCTCATCGCCCTTCTTCTTCCCGTCCTCGTCGACCGCAAAGACTTCGAGCAGATGGCGCTTGATCGCCGCTTGCCGCGTCGCATTGGTGACCTTCGCGCCGGTGAGATCGGTCACGTAAAAGACGTCTACCGCCTTTTCACCGAAGGTCGCGACATGGGCGGAGCCGATGTTGAGGTTAAGCCGCCACATCACATTGGTGAGATCGTAGAGCAGGCCGGGGCGGTCGAGGCCGGAGACTTCGAGCAGCGTGTAGCGATTCGACAGCCCATTGTCGATCATCACTTCCGGCGCGAGCGGGAAGGTCTTGGCGCGTCCCTTCGGCACGCCGCCCTTGGCTGCCACCACCGAGCCGAGCTGGATTTCGCCGCGCAAGGCCTTTTCGATATGTGTGGCGATGCGGTCGGCGCGGCGGCGCTCGTCGTCGTCGCGCTCAAAGCCGCGGCTGATGAAGATCGTATCGAGCGCGAGGCCGTCGTTGGTGGTGAAAATCTGCGCGTCGACGATATTGGCGCCCGCTGCCGCGCAGGCGCCGAAAATCACCGACAGGAGCCGCGGGTGATCCGGCGCGATGACGGTCAGCTCGGTGACGCTGCGGAATTCGTCGGTCGCGACTTCCGTCACCAGGGATTTCATTTCGACCGCGGCAAGCCGCAGCAAATTCGCGTGCTGAATCTTGCGCGGCAGATCGACCTTCAGCCAATAGGCCGGATAATGGCGCTGCGCATATTGGTCGAATTCGTAGTCCGACCAGCCCGGCAGGCTCTTGCGCAATTGGTCTTGCGCATAGGCGACACGGCCCTTGCGGTCGACCGCCGAATAGCCGCCGGTCAGCACGATTTCGGTTTCCCAATAGAGCGTGCGCAGCAATTGCCCCTTCCAGCCGTTCCACACGCCGGGGCCGACGGCGCGAATATCGCAGACCGTCAACAGCAGCAGCAGGCGCAGGCGCTCCAAGCTCTGGACGATATGGGCGAATGTCTCGATGGTACGCGGGTCGGACAGATCGCGGCTCTGCGCTGTCGTCGACATCACGAGGTGGTATTCGACGAGCCAGGCGACCGTCTCGGTCTCCGCCGTACTCATGCCGAAGCGCGGGCACAATTTGCGCGCGACCTCCGCGCCGGCGAGCGAGTGATCCTCTTTGCGGCCTTTGGCGATATCGTGCAGGAAGGCCGCGACATAGAGCACGCGCCGATTGGGAATGTTCGGCATGATCTCGGCCGAGACCGGCAATTCTTCCTTGAACCGTCCCGCGCCGATTGCTGCCAGAACGCCGACGGTGCGGATCAAATGTTCGTCGACGGTGTAGTGATGATACATGTTGAACTGCATCATCGCGACGACGCGGCCGAAATCGGGAATGAAGCGGCCAAGCACGCCCGCCTCGTTCATGCGGCGCAGCACGATTTCCGGCGTATGGCGCGAGGTGAGAATGTCGAGGAAGAGCCGGTTGGCCTCGTGGTCCTCGCGGATGCGCGCGTTGATGTTCTTCAACGACAGGGTGACGAGGCGCGTCGCATCCGGGTGAATGGCGAGGCCGGTTTGGTCGGCGGCCCAGAACAGGCGGATAAGATTGACCGGATCCGTGTCGAACACGTCCGGCCGTGCGACGGTGATGCGGTTGGTCTCGATCGCAAAGGCGGTCATGCCTTCGACATGTTTGCGCCGCCGCAACCGCCCCATGAAGCGGTCGAGCATGGCACGCGGTTTCGCCTCGCGCTCCTCCATCGCCGAGCACACGATGGCGGTGAGATCGCCAACATCCTTGGCGATGAGGAAATAGTGCTTCATGAACCGCTCGACCGCGGAGAGGCCGGTGCGCGAGGCATAACCGAGTTCGTTCGCCACTTGCCGCTGGCGGTCAAAGGTCAAGCGCTCTTCGGCGCGGCCGGTGATGAAATGCAGCAGGCAGCGCACGCACCACAAAAATTCGTCGCAGCGTTTGAACAGCCGCAATTCCTGCGGCGTGAATAGGCCGGCGGCAACGAGTTCCGAGACGTCGCGCACGCGGTACACATATTTGGCAATCCAGAACAAGGTGTTGAGATCGCGCAATCCCCCCTTGCCCTCTTTCACATTGGGTTCGACGAGATAGCGCGACGCGCCGGCCCGATTGACGCGCGACTCGCGTTCGGCGAGTTTTGCCGCGACGAATTCGCGGGCGCTGCCGCGCACCACGTCGCGGTCGAAGGCCTCGCGCAAGTCGTCGAACAACACGCGATCGCCGTCGATGAAGCGCGCTTCCAGCATTGCTGTGCGGACCGTCATGTCGCCCTTGGCTTGGCGAATGCATTCGCTGACCGAACGGGTGGCGTGGCCGACCTTCTGGCGCAGGTCCCACAGTACGTAGAGGATGGTTTCCACCACGCTTTCGCACCAGGGCGTCTGCTTGTAGGGCAGCAGGAACAGGAGGTCGATGTCGGAGCCGGGCGCCAGCGTGCCGCGGCCATACCCGCCGACCGCGACGATCGACAGCCGTTCGCCGCTCGACGGGTTCTGGTTGGGATAAATGTAGCGCACGACGTAATCGTGGATAGCGCGGATCAGATCGTCCTCGAGCGTGGCGAGCCGCGCGGCGCACAGGAGGCCACGGGGATAGGCCTCGAAATCGGCGCGGATGCGCGCACGCTCCTCTTCGAGCGCCTGTTTGAAGCGCTCGGTCGCCGCTTTGCGGAAAGCCGTATTGTCGTGCGGATGGGCCTTCCGCAGCACCGCGATATCGGCGTCGAGCGCGGCCCGGTCGAGCACGATGTCGCGCACCCGCGCGGCGGGGTGGCGGTAGGGCGGATCGATCGTGTCCAAAGGCGTCATGGAATCGCTATCATAACTCAAATCTTGAGACCGCTTTACTCCCCGGCGGGGCGAAAAGCACGGAGAAAGGCGCGCACTGGGCGGAGCTCAATCTACGCCGTTCTCCCAATAGGGTGGATCGCCGAATGCGGCCTTCAAGTGATCCGCTAACGCGCGAAGTTTCGCGGGCGGCCGCCGGCCTTCCGGATGGGCCAGGTAGATGAATTCCGAGGCCGGACGAACGCCGACATCGACGACCTTAACCTTGCCATCGCGAATATCCGGCCCGGCGATGAAGAGGGGCAGCAGGGCGATGCCGAGACCGGCGACCGTGGCGTCCCGCATCATATCGCCATTGTTGACCCTGAATCCGATGCGGGCGCGAACGATCTCAACGCCCTTCGGGGTTGCGAAGCGCCAGTCCGCAACGCCGCGGTTCGTGTAGAAAATGCCCTTGTGCGCATTGAGCTCGGCAATCGTCGCGGGCACGCCGTGGCGGGCGAGATAATCGTCGGAGGCCACCAGCACGCGGCGGCTCGGCGCCAGGCGCCAGACCATGAGTCGGGAATCGTCGATGGTCCCGTGCCGCACGACGCCGTCATAGACCCCCGAAGCGATATCGACACGGCGGTCGTCGAGGTCGAGCGACATCTCGATTTCGGGATTGGCGGCGAGAAAGGGGTAGAGCGCCGGCCCCAGATGCATCCGGCCGAAGGTGACGGGCGCCGAGATCCGCATTGGGCCGCTGAGAGTCCCACGCCGTTCGGCCAAATCGGTCTTTGCTTCCGACACTTCCTGCAGGATCCGTTTGGCGCGCTCAAGGAAGGCGGCACCGTCCTCCGTCACCGAGACCCTGCGCGTCGTACGATGGAGAAGTGAAGCCCCAAGGCTCCGTTCCAACTCAGCGAGCCGTTCGCTGACGACCGATTTCGACAGCCGGAGCGCCCGTGCCGCCTCGCTGATCGAGCCCTCTTCGGCAACCGCCACGAAACTGGCAATGCCATCGAATTTCATTGTTCTATCTTTCCGGAAAGTAGATACATGATTTGCATAATAGTCCGAACAGGCAGCTTGGGCCATATTCCGCCGCATGGAAGATCCATACCAACGAGAAGGAACCGAAATCATGGACAGGCTCAAAGGCAAGCGCGCCCTCATCACCGGCGGCACCAGCGGCATCGGGCTGGAGACGGCGCGTCAATTTCTCAGTGAGGGCGCGCGCGTCGCCGTCACCGGCACCAATCCCGCCACGCTGGAGGCCGCGCAGAAGGAACTCGGCCCGGATGTGCTGGTCATCAAGGCCGACGCCGCCGACGTCGCGGGCCAGAGGATCGTGGCGGAAGCCGTCAAACAGGCGTTCGGCGGTCTCGACATCGTCTTCGTCAACGCCGGCATCGCTCTGCTCAAGCCCCTCGAGGCTTGGGACGAGGCCAATTTCGACCGCGTCTTCGATATCAACGTCAAGGGTCCGTATTTCTTGCTGCAGGCGCTGCTGCCGATCCTGGCCAATCCGGCATCGATCGTGCTGAATACGTCGGTCAATGCCCATATCGGCATGCCGAATTCGAGCGTCTATGCTGCCACGAAGGCCGCGCTGCAGTCATTCATCCGCACTTTGTCGGGCGAACTCATCGGGCGCGGCATCCGTCTCAATGCGGTCAGCCCCGGCCCCATCACGACCCCTCTTTACGGCAAGCTCGGTTTCAATGAGGCCGACCTCAAAAACGTTGCCGAAAACATCAAGGGCCTGGTGCCGGCCGGCCGGTTCGGTGAGCCCTCCGAGATCGCGAAGGCCGTGGTGTTCCTGGCTTCGGACGAGGCCACCTACACCGTCGGCAGCGAAATCATGATCGATGGTGGCATGGGCACGCTGTAAATCTCACCATCGCGACGGCCCGATCTGCCGCTCGTCCAACGCAACGCTCTTCACCAAGGCGACGATGGCGTCGCCTTCCCTGAGCCCGAGTTCGTTCACCGCCTTGCGGGTGACGGCGGCGGCGAGCTGATTGCCGCCTGGCAGGGCGATATGCACCAGCGCCAGCGGGCCATCGTCCATCTCGATTTGATCGATCTGGCCCTGCAGCGCGGTGCGCATAGTGAGGCCCGACAGTAGAGTGCGGCTCAGGGCAACATCGGTCGAGCGGATGACGATCCGGGTCGGCGTGCCGGCGGCGCCGATGCGGCCGATCATCTGAATCGCTCCCGCCGGATGCTCGATCGTGGTCAGCCCATGGGCGGCATCATAAGCGCCGATCTCCGCGGTGAGCACGGAGGCGAGGTCGAAGCGGCTTTCGTCGCTTTGCCAAGAGCGTCCGAACACGTCCTGCGGCGCGCCGCGCCGCACGATTTTGCCCTTGGCGAGCACGATCACCTGGGCGGCGAGCCGCGCCACTTCGGGGATCGCGTGCGAGACATAGATGATCGGCACGCCGGCGACATCGCGCACCTGCTCGATCATCGGCAGGATTTCCTGTCGCCGTGCGTCGTCGAGTGCCGCGAGCGGCTCGTCCATGGCAAGCAGGCGCGGCCCCATCAACAGGGCGCGGCCAATCGCGACCCGCTGGCGCTCGCCGCCCGAGAGGCTTTCGGGCCGGCGCTGCAGCAGGGCGCCGAGGCCGAGGGTATCGATCAACGGTCCGAAGGCCACGCGGCGCGCCGATTTCGGTGCGAGAAACTGGCCGAACAGCAAATTCTGCCGCACGGTGAGGTGCGGAAACAGCCGCGAATCCTGAAAGACGAGGCCGATTCGGCGGCGGTGCACCGGCATGGACAGGCCGGCCGCCGTGTCGTCGAGCGTCTCGCCGCCCAGCGTCACGCGGCCCTGTTGCAGCCGGGTCAGGCCGGCGATCAGGTTGATCAAGGTGGATTTGCCCGAGCCCGAGGGGCCGAAGAACGCGAGCACGCCGTCGGTATTCTCGAATTCGGCGTCGAGCACGAAATTGCCCGTCTCATGGTGAATGGCGCACGAGATCATGCGCGCGCCCGTTTCGCCAGGCTGCGGCGCTGCAGGAATTCGGAGGCAATGAGCGCCGCCATGGAGATCACGATAGCGACCAGGGTGAGGCGCATGGCCGACGCGTCCCCATCCGGCGTCTGCAGGTTGGTATAGATCGCCGAGGCGATGGTGCGGGTCTCGCCGGGAATGTTCGAGACGAAGGTGATGGTCGCGCCAAATTCTCCTAACGCCTTGGCAAAGCTTAAGATTGCACCAGAGATGACCCCCGGCAGAGCCAGCGGCAGGCTGACGAGGAGAAAGCGAAGGAACGGATTTGCCCCCAGGCTGCTCGCTGCCGCTTCGAGTTTGGGATCGACCGCCTCGAACGACAGGCGCATGGCGCGCACCATGAGCGGAAAGCCCATGATGGCGGAGGCCAGCGCCGCGCCGGTCCAACGAAAAGCAAACGTAAAATCAAAAGCTTGCAGCAGAAGCATGCCGAGCGGGCCACGCCGTCCGAACTCAAGCAGCAGGAAATAGCCAGTCACGACCGGCGGCAGGACGAGCGGCAGATGCACGAATCCGTCGAGCAAGGTCTTGCCCCAAAACTCCTTCTTGGCCAAAACATAGGCGAGCGCAATGCCCGGAATCAGGCTCGCGCAAACCGCAACCAGCGCGATTTTCAAAGACAGCAAGACGGCCGTCCAATCGTCGGGGGAAAGGGGCGCAAACAGCAAGAGGGCCGAAACCGTGAAAAATCAGTGCCCTCAATGTAGCGGAATGCGGCAGGCGTGCAATGGCGCCGAACGGACCGCGGCCTTCCACGCCGCCTCTTGCCCAGCGACCTGGAAGGCCGTGGTCCATTCTCGGGCTTGATTTTTTGGCCGCTAAACCTGATATGCGGGGCAAAGTTTCTCTCTTTGGAAAGCGCCTCATGACCGACCACGAAAAGCCGGAAAACAAGCCGCAAGCCGAGGACGCCGCACCGGCGCCGGCGGAAAATGCCACGCCGGATCCGTTCGCCGTCGTCGAAAAGCTCAATCAGGAAACCACCGAGCTCAAGGACAAGGTGCTGCGCACGCTCGCGGAAATGGAAAATCTACGCCGCCGCACCGAGCGCGAGGTGAGCGACGCGCGTACCTATGGCGTCACCAAATTCGCCCGCGACATGCTGGAATTCGCCGACAATATTCACCGTGCGCTCGCCAATGTGCCGGCTGACGCGCGAGCGAGCGAGGGGCCGCTGAAGACGCTTGTCGACGGCATCGAGGTGATCGAGCGTAATTTCGTCACCACCCTTGGCCGCCACGGCATCAAGCGCCTGGAACCGCAGGGCCAGAAATTCGACCCCAATATGCACGAGGCGCTGTTCGAGATCCCAAATCCCAGCGTGCCGTCCGGGACGGTGGCGCAGGTCGTGGAAGCCGGCTACGCCATCGGCGACCGGGTTCTGCGCCCCGCCAAGGTCGGCGTGGCCCGCGGCGGCCCGAAAGCGGCGCCCGCCGAGGAGGCCAAGGCCTCCGGCGACGCTTGAACGGGCTGTGGTTCAGTCTCGCTGATTGGATAGGCATCGCGGTTTTCGCGCTGTCGGGCTGCCTGGTCGCGGCCCGCAAGGGTATGGATCCGCTGGGTTTCGCCATGCTGGCGACGGCTACCGGCATCGGCGGCGGCACGCTGCGCGACATGCTGCTCGCCCTGCCGGTGTTCTGGGTGCATGACCCGGCGGACATGATCATCTGCCTCGCGACCGCGCTGGGCGTCTTTTTCGTCGGCTCCTTCTACCGGCCGCTGATGCCGATGCTCGAACATTTCCGGGCGTTGCTGTGGCTCGACGCAGCCGGTCTCGCGATTTTCGCGATCAGTGGCGCGGCCAAGGCGGAAATCAGCGGCGCGCATCCGTTGACCACCATTGTGCTCGGCATGATGACGGCCTGTTTCGGCGGCATCATCCGCGACGTTTTGGCGGGCGAGCGCTCGCTTCTGTTTCATCGCGAACTCTATGCCACGGCCGCTTTTGGTGGAGCGGCCACCTATATGTTGCTGGAATTGTTCGATTTGCCGGTGGCGATCACCACGGCGAGCGGGCTGATGGTCGGCTTTGGCCTGCGTGGGCTGGCGATCGTGCGCGGCTGGGCATTGCCGGCTTTCGCCCAATTGCCCGGCCATTGAGGCCCGGTATTCAGCGAAAAGACTACCTTTCCACCAGTGCTTTGCTCTAAATCCCGCCCCATGGGTTTTTCGTTCTCCGATTCACTGCCGATTGATGCGGTCCTGAGCGATCTCGCCGCCGCGCTCGACGCGCATGCGAGCGCCGTGCTCGTTGCGCCACCCGGTGCCGGCAAGACGACGCGGGTGCCGCTCGCCCTGCTCGATGCGCCATGGCTGAAGGGCGGCAAGATCATCGTGCTCGAACCGCGGCGTCTCGCGGCCCGCGCGGCGGCGGAGCGTATGGCCGCGACCTTGAACGAGGCGGTTGGCGAAACGATCGGTCTGCGTGTGCGGCTGCAATCGAAGGTCTCGAACCGGACGCGCGTCGAAGTGGTGACCGAGGGCGTGTTCGCTCGGATGATTCTCGACGATCCGTCGCTCGCCGGCATCGGAGCCGTGCTGTTCGACGAATTTCACGAACGCTCGCTCGATGCCGATCTCGGCCTCGCGCTGGCGCTCGACACGCAAGGCGCGCTGCGCGAGGATCTGCGGCTGCTGGTGATGTCGGCGACGCTCGACGGCGCGCGGGTCGCGTCCCTCCTGGGTGCGCATGTGCCGCTGATCGAAAGCGAAGGCCGCGCCTATCCGGTGACGACGCTGCATGCGCCGCGCGAGCCGCAAGCCCGGATCGAAGACGAAATGGCGAAAGTCGTTCTGCGGGCGCTGCACGAGGAGGCGGGCTCGATCCTCGCGTTTCTGCCGGGGCAGGGCGAAATCACGCGGCTTGCGGCGTTGCTGCAGGAGCGCGTGAGGGCGCCGAATGTCGACATCGCGCCGCTCTATGGCGCGATGGACCGCGCGGCGCAGGACCTGGCCGTACGCCCCGCCAAAGATGGCCGCCGCAAGATCGTACTCGCGACCTCGATCGCCGAAACCTCGCTCACCATCGACGGCGTGCGCATGGTGATCGATTCCGGCCTTGCCCGTGTGCCGCGCTACGAGCCGGATATCGGCGTGACGCGGCTCGAGACGGTGCGTGTCTCGCGCGCCAGCGCGGATCAGCGGCGCGGCCGTGCGGGCCGCACGCAACCGGGCGTGTGCTACCGGTTGTGGGAAGAGGCGGCGACGCTGTCGCTGGAACCCTTCGCCAAGCCGGAAATTCTCTCCGCCGATCTCTCCGGCCTGATGCTCGATCTCGCCGAATGGGGGACGCACGACCCGAGCCAGCTCGCCTTTCTCGACCCGCCGCCCGCGCCTGCGGTGAATGAGGCACGCGCACTCTTGCAATCCATCGGCGCGCTCGATGCGCATAGTCGCATCACGTCCGAGGGCAAAGCCATTCGCGCCTTGCCGCTGCCGCCGCGTCTCGCGCGCATGGTGCTCGAAGCGGCGCGGCATGGCGAGGAGCCGGCCGGGCAGGCGGCGCTCGTCGCCGCGGTGCTGGTGGAGCGCGGCCTTGGGGGAGATGCAGTCGATGTGGGCGAGCGGCTGGAGCGGTTGCAGCGCGAGCGCTCGGCCCGCGCGGGCGACACCAAACGCCTCGCGCAAAATTGGGCGACGCAGGCCGTGCGGCTCGCGGCGCGAGGCAATTCGTCCATCGCCGAACCGGAAAGCTTGGGCGAAATGCTCGCCATCGCCTTTCCCGATCGCATCGCGAAAGCACGTGGTAAGCCGGGCGAGTTCCTGATGGCCAATGGCCGCGCCGCGGCGGTCGAGGCGCATGATCGCCTTGCGCGCGAGCCGTTTCTGGCGGTTGCCGAAGTGGCGGGTCGTGCGTCCGCCGCGCGCATTCTTGCGGCGGCGCCGCTCAGCGTGGATGAGGTCGAGCAAATCGCCGGCGCGCGCATTCAAGAGAAGGACGAGATTACGTTCGACAGGGCGTCCGCATCCCTGCGCGCGCGCCGCGTCCGGCGGCTCGACGCAATTGTCTTCAGCGAGAAGCCCCTGTCCGCGAGCGACATGCCGGGCGCGGCGGAGGTTCTGGCCGCGGGCATTGCCGCGCTCGGAATCGCGCGCCTGCCTTGGACGAGAGCGCTGGCACAATGGCGCGACCGCGTGATGTTCCTGCGCCGCGCCGAGGGCGATGATTGGCCGGATTTGTCTGACGAGGCTTTGAGTGCGAACGGGGCGGCATGGCTCGTGCCCTATCTCAACGGCAAAACGTCGCTCGCCGCGATCTCATCGCAGGATCTGGACGAGGCGCTGAAAAGCCTTGTGCCGTGGGACCTGGCACGCCGTCTCGACATCGAAGCGCCGACCCATTTCGAAGCGCCGACCGGATCGCGCATCGCGATCGATTATGAAGCGGAAGGTGGACCGGCGATGGCCGTGCGCGTGCAAGAGCTCTTTGGCCTGCAACAGCATCCGAGCCTGGCGGGCGGCCGCATTGGCCTGACCTTGCATCTCTTGTCGCCGGCGCATCGGCCGATTCAGATCACCAAGGATCTGCCGGGCTTTTGGAAAGGCTCTTGGGCCGCAGTGAAAACCGAAATGAAAGGCCGCTATCCGCGCCACGTATGGCCCGACGATCCGGCGGCCGCAACCGCAACGACTCGCGCGAAACCGCGCGGCACGTAAGGAGTAAACATGGCACGCAAACTGTCCGGCAAAGTGGTCCTGGCAACGCATAATGCCGGCAAATTGCGCGAGATGCGCGAATTGCTCGGGCCGCATGGCATCGATCTCGTTTCGGCGGGCGAGCTTGGCCTGCCGGAACCGGACGAGACCGGCAGCACCTTCGCCGAGAATGCGCACATCAAGGCGCGCGCCGCCGCACGCGCGGCGCAGCTGCCGGCGATCTCCGACGACTCCGGTCTCTGTGTCGATGCGCTCGATGGCGCGCCCGGTATCTATTCGGCGCGCTGGGCCAACGGTTCGAAGGATTTCACCGGCGCGATGACGCGCATTCACGAAGAGCTGACCGCGCGCGGCGCGACCGAGCCCGAACAGCGCAAGGCGTATTTCATTTCCGCGTTGTCCGTTGTTTGGCCTGACGGGCATCAGGAATTGTTCGAGGGCCGGGTCGACGGCACGTTGGTCTGGCCCATTCGCGGCACGGCCGGTTTCGGCTATGATCCGTGCTTCCTGCCCGATGGGTACGAGCGCACCTTTGGTGAAATGACGTCCGAAGAAAAGCACGGCCTGCCGAAGGACGGATCGCAAGCTTTGTCGCATCGGGCGCGAGCCTTTCAAATGTTGGAGAAGGCATGTCTGTAACTCCCGGCTTCGGCGTCTATGTGCATTGGCCGTTCTGCCTGTCGAAATGCCCCTATTGCGATTTCAACAGCCATGTTCGCCATGCGCCGGTCGATCAGCCGCGTTTCGTTGAAGCCTTTCGTCGCGAGATCGCGCACCGAGCCAGCGTTGCGCCCGGCCGCACGGTCACATCGGTGTTTTTCGGTGGCGGCACGCCGTCGCTGATGCAACCGCAAACGGTCGCGGCGATTATCGAGGCGATCGGCCAGAGCTGGACGATGGCCGAAGATGCCGAGATCACGCTCGAAGCCAATCCCACCAGTGTCGAGGCGGATCGCTTTCGCGGCTATCGCAGCGCGGGAGTCAATCGCGTCTCATTGGGCGTGCAAGCCTTGAACGACGCCGATCTCAAGGCGCTCGGCCGCATGCACAGCGTCGAGGAAGCGATGCGCGCGGTTGCTGTCGCGGAGGGCATTTTCGACCGCTCCTCTTTCGATCTCATCTATGCGCGGCCGCATCAGACGCCGGAGAGCTGGCGCGCCGAACTCAAGCAAGCATTGACCCGGGCCAGCGGCCATCTCTCGCTCTATCAATTGACGATCGAGCCCGGCACGATGTTCGAGCGGCTGCATCGCGCCGGCAAACTCGCCGTGCCGGATCCCGATCTCGGCCGCGCTTTTTGGGACGTGACGCAGGAAATGACGGCGGCGGCGGGCTTTCCGGCCTACGAGATTTCCAATCATGCGCGGCCGGGCGAGGAGAGTCGCCACAATCTCGTCTATTGGCACTACGGCGAATATGCCGGAATCGGTCCCGGCGCGCATGGCCGCCTGCGCACCAATGAGGGCCGCTTCGCCATGGCGACGGAGAAACATCCTGAAACGTGGCTGCAGCTTGTCGAGCGCCAAGGTCACGGGCTGATCGAGAACGATCTTCTGACACCCGAACAGGAAGGCGATGAGTTCCTGCTGATGGGCCTGCGCTTACGCGAAGGGATCGACACACGCCGCTATGCTGATCTGACCGGCCACCCGCTCAAGCAAAACCGCATCGATTTGCTGCAGGCGCAAGGCATGCTGGATGCAGCGGATGCGCGGCGCCTGCGCGTGACACCGGAGGGGTTTCCGGTACTCAATGCGGTGATCGCGAGTTTGGTAGGGTAGGGCAAAAGACCCTTCTCCCTCTGGGAGAAGGATTACGCCACTTCCAAGATATCCTTCATCGGCGCAAGGCGCTTGCCCTTGCGCTCTTCCGAGGGCGTGCGCTTGAAGTGCTCCGAATAGCATTTGGAGAAATGCGAGGCCGAGACGAAGCCGCAGGCGATGCCGACCGAGAGGATCGGGATGCTGGTCTGCAGCAGCAATTGTCGCGCCCGCTGCAAGCGGATGGTGAGGTAGTGCCGGGTGGGCGTCGTGTCGAGATATTTCTGGAACAAGCGCTCCAACTGCCGCGGCGACAGCGACACGATTTTCGCGAGCTGCGAGCAGCTTGCCGGATGTTCCAGCCGCTTCTCCATTTCCGCGACGACCGCGAGAAGCTTGGGATGCGCGACGCCGAGCCGCGAGCGCAATTCCATGCGCTGCCGCTCGTTGGGCTCGCGCATGCGGTGGTGGATGAGTTCGTCGGTGACGAGCGCCGCGACCCGTGTGTCGCAGCGGGTGGCGATCAGGCGCAGCATCATGTCGATGGCGGCCGTGCCACCGGCACAGGTGTAGCGGTTGCGGTCGATCTCGAACAATTCCTGCGTCACGTCGAGCGCCGGGAATTCCTCGCGGAAGGAATCGAAATTCTCCCAATGGATCGTGCAGCGATAGCCGTTGAGCAGACCGGCGCGCGCCAGCACATAGGGGCCGGTGCACAGCGCCCCGAGCGCCACGCCTTGCGTCGAGAGTTTGCGCAGCCGGGCGATCAGTGGCCCGAGGTCGGCCTTCTGGATATCGACGCCACCGCATACAACGACGAGCGACGCGTCCTTGAGATCGGTGAAAGCGCCCTGCGGGGTGACCGGCACGCCGTTCGATGCGGCGACGGGTTTGCCGTCGGGCGAATAGCAGGCCCAGGTGAAGGCTTCCGTCCCCGAAACCCGGTTGGCGAGGCGCAAGGCCTCGATCGCCGATGTGAAAGCGATCATCGAGAAATCCGGCACGAGAACGAAAATCACGCGGTAAGGGTTTGCGGATGCTAAGGTTTTGCTCATGTCCGAAATCCTTCACCACTTGACGCCATTTGATTTTATCCAATTTACGACAATAATAGTCGTAATCCAGGAATTTTTACTGCCCTCGCGCCTTTTATTTCGTTAAAGGGTGGCAGGGCGTAAAAGGTGCGGCGCTTGATCCTGCGAGCGCGGCGCCCCATGTCCGCATTTCGTCACCGTGAAAGGCCCTAGCTGTGCTGCAAGAACTTCTCAAAACAAAGCCGTATCTGCTCGCCGATGGCGCGACAGGGACAAACCTGTTCGAGATGGGTCTGGTGGCCGGCGAGACGCCCGAATTGTGGAACGACACGCATCCGGAAAGAATCGAGAAGCTGCACCAGAGCTTCGTCGACGCCGGCGCCGACATCATTCTCACCAATTCCTTCGGCGGCAACCGCCGCCGCCTGATGCTGCACCAATTGCAGGATCGCGCGCATGAGCTGAATGCCAAGGCGGCGCAGATCGCCCGCCGCGTCGCCGAGAAGGCTGGACGCCCCGTCGTCGTCGCGGGCTCTATCGGGCCGACCGGCGATCTCTTCGCCCCGCTCGGGCCGCTGACCGAAGAGGAAGCGGTCGAGGTCTTCAAGGAGCAGATCGAGGGGCTGAAGGCGGGCGGCGCCGATGTGATCTGGATCGAAACCATGTCGGCGGCGGAAGAGATCCGCGCCGCGTCGGCGGCTGCGATCGCCTGCGGCATGCCCTATACGGTGACGGCGAGCTTCGACACGGCGGGCAAGACCATGATGGGCATTGCGCCGCAGGCCTTGGCCGATTTCGCCGAGGCGCTCGCGCCGTCGCCGGTCGCGGTCGGCGCGAATTGCGGCGTGGGTGCCAGCGACCTCCTGGTGTCGGTCCTCGGCATCACCGAGAAACATCCGGGCGCGGTGGTCATCGCCAAGGCCAATTGCGGCATTCCGCAATGGCACGGCGATCATATCCACTACACCGGCACGCCGGAATTGATGGCCGATTACGCGCGCCTCGCGCTCGATGCAGGCGCGCGGATCGTCGGCGGCTGCTGCGGCACCTCGCCCAAGCATCTCGCCGCGATGCGCCAGGCGCTCGATTCGTACGCGGCAGGTGGGCGTCCGGATATGGATGAGATCGTCGGCCGGATCGGCCCGCTTGTCTCACCGCCGTCACAGGAAAGTGCTGAGCCTGCGGCGCGCCGGAGCCGCCGCAGAGGTTAGGACGGCGAAACGCGAATAGAGAGCAGCGAGTAGGGAACAGCGGCGCATCGCGAATCTCTATTCGCTGGGCTCAAGATTCGCACTTCGCCGCATGGACGTGACATGACCGAGACTGCAGAACAATTCGATTACATCATCGTCGGCGCGGGCTCCGCCGGCTGCGTGCTTGCCAACCGCCTGAGCGAAGACGGCAAGAATAGCGTGCTGGTGCTCGAAGCGGGCGGCAGCGACCGCTCGATCTATGTGCAGATGCCCTCGGCCCTGTCGATCCCGATGAACATGCCGAAATTCGTCTGGGGCTACGAGAGCGAGCCCGAGCCCCATCTCAACAACCGCCGGCTGCACGTGCCGCGCGGCCGGGTGATCGGCGGCTCGTCGTCGATCAACGGCATGGTCTACGTGCGCGGCAATGCGCTCGACTTCGACCATTGGGAGGAGGAGGGCGCCAAGGGCTGGTCCTACGCGCGCGTGCTGCCCTATTTCCGCCGCGCCGAATCGCGCGAGGAGGGCGGCGACGAATATCGCGGCGGCAATGGCCCGCTGCATACGAGCTACGGCTCGCTCGCCAATCCGCTCGCCCGTGCCTTCATCGAAGCCGGCGTCCAGGCCGGCTATCCGCTGACCGACGACATCAACGGCTTCCAGCAGGAAGGCTTCGGCCGCATGGACCGCACCATCCACAAGGGGGTGCGCTGGAGCGCGGCCAATGCCTATCTCAAGCCGGCGCTGAAGCGGCCCAATGTCGAATTGCGCTCGCGCGTCCTCGTGACACGCATCCTGTTCAAGGGCAAAAAGGCCGTCGGCGTCACCTATCTGCGCGGCAAGCAGGAGATCAGCGTCAAGGCGCGGCGCGAGGTGATCGTCGCCAGCGGCCCGATCTCCTCGCCGCATCTGCTGATGCTGTCGGGCGTCGGACCCGCGGCGCAATTGCGGGCGCTCGGCGTGCCGGTCGTGCACGATCTGCCAGGGGTCGGCGAGAATCTGCAGGACCATATGGAATTCTATTTCCAGGTCGCCTGCGATCCTTCCGTCACCCTGCATGGCGCGATGAACATCGTCTCGAAGGGCATGATCGGCGCGCGCTGGTTGGCGAGCGGCAAAGGCTTAGGCGGCACCAACCATTTCGAATCTTGCGGCTTCATCCGCAGCGCTGCGGGCGTGCAATTCCCCGACATTCAATATCACTTCCTGCCGGCGGCCGTGTCCTATGACGGCCAGTCGCTTTCGAAGGATGCGGGCTTCCAGGCCCATGCCGGCACGATGCGCTCGAAGTCACGTGGCTATGTGCGGCTCAAGTCGAGCGATCCGCGCGTGCATCCGACAATCCTGTTCAACTACATGAGTCATCCGGACGATTGGACGGAAATGCGCGCCGCCGTACGCTTGACGCGCGAGATCCTGGGCCAGAAGGCTTTCTCGCCCTGGCGCGCCCACGAGATGCAGCCGGGCGAAGCGGTGCAGAGCGACGAGCAGATCGACGAATTCCTGCGCGAGAAGCTCGAAAGCGCCTATCATCCCTGCGGCACCTGCCGCATGGGCGCTGCGGACGATCCGATGGCGGTCGTCGACCCGCTGACCCGGGTGCGCGGGCTGCAGAACTTACGCGTCGTGGATTCCTCGATCATGCCTTCGGTGACGACGGGCAATTTGAACGCGCCCAGCATCATGATCGGCGAAAAAGCCTCCGACCATATCCTCGGCCGCGACCCGCTGCCGGCAAGCAACGCGCCGGTCTATGTGGCGGAAGGGTGGGAGATGCGGCAGAGGTAAGGCCGCGCTCCTCCCGGCAACTTGCGCTACAGTCATGTTGCGGTTTGCCGTGCCGTCATTGCGAGCGAAGCGAAGCAATCCATCTCCCAGTCTATGATCCCCGAGCCGCAACGGCCCCGCTGCGGCAAAGACTTCAAGGGAAGTGGATGGCGGGCATGCGCTCGCCATCATCACGGTGTTGCCTGGATTGCTTCCGCGCCACACCCGCCTCACGTCACACCAACGCGTGACGCTCTACAAACATACAGGATTGCTTCGTCGCTTACGCTCCTCGCACTCAACTCGGGCTTGCCCGAGTTGAGCAATCAAAAATGTTGCGAACCCGCGCAAGCGCGGTTCGCAATGACGCGCTTGCGAAGAGCGACGCGTTTCCTCAATGCGTGGCGTCCGGCATCGAGGCTTTCTTCTTCTCGATGAACTCGCGCAACGCCTCGTCGACGCCAGCGTCGATCTCCGGCATTTCATATTCGGCCAGCATCTTCTTCCACAGCTTGTTGGCGCGCTGCGACGCGTCGAGCTTGCCTTCGGATTCCCATTGCTCGACCGAATTGTTGTCGGCGATGTTCGAGCGGTAGAAGGCGGTTTCGAAATTCGCCTGGGTATGCGCGCAGCCGAGGAAGTGGCCGCCCGGCTGGACCTGATGGAACGCATCCATCGCCTGGCCGTTCTCCGACAGATCGATGCCCTTGGCGAGCACGTGCATGCCGCCGAGCTGGTCGAAATCCATCACGAATTTTTCATAAGACGCCGAGAGGCCGCCTTCGATCCAGCCGGCCGAATGCAGCACGAAATTGGTGCCGGCAAGCACGGTCGGCACCAGCGTGTTCGCGCTCTCGTAAGCTGCCTGCGCGTCGGGGATCTTCGAGGCGCAGAGCGAGCCGCCGGTACGAAACGGCATCTTCTGCCGGCGGGCGAGCTGGGCCGCGCCATAGATCGCCATCGAGGCTTCCGGCGTACCGAAAGTCGGCGCGCCCGATTGCATCGACAGGGTCGAGACGAAGGTGCCGAAAATCACCGGCGCGCCGGGGCGCACCAATTGGGTGAAGCTCGCGCCGGCCCACACTTCGGCCAGCACCTGCGTCAGCGTGCCGGCCACCGTCACCGGGCTCATCGCGCCCGAGAGAATGAACGGCGTGATGATGCAGGCCTGATTGTTGCGGGCATAGACTTCCGCCGCGCCGAGCATCGTGTTGTCCCACACCATCGGTGAATTGGCGTTGATCAGCGAGGTGCAGACCGTATTGGTCTCGAGGAATTCCGCGCCGAACAGAATCTTGCACATGTCGACCGTGTCTTGCGCACGCTCCGGCGCCGTCACCGAGCCCATGAACGGCTTGTCGGAGAGGCGCATATGCGCATAGACCATCTCCAGATGGCGCTTGTTGACCGGCAGGTCGACCGGCTCGCACACGGTGCCGCCCGAATGGTGGATATAGGGCGACATGTACGCGAGCTTCACGAAATTGCGGAAGTCCTCGATCGTGCCGTAGCGGCGGCCCTTGTCGAGGTCGTGCACGAAGGGCGAGCCGTAGTTGGGCGCGAACACGGTGGCGTTGCCGCCGATCTGCACCGAGCGGGCCGGGTTGCGGGCGTGCTGGGTATATTGGCTCGGCACGGTCGAGATGAGCTGTTTGGCGAGGCCGCGCGGGAAGCGCACCCGTTCGCCCTTGACGTCGCAGCCAACGCCTTTCAGGAGCTCGATCGCGCGCGGATAATCGCGAAACTCGATGCCGACTTCCTGCAGCAGGGTCTCGGCATTGTGCTCGATCAATGCGAGGCCTTCTTCATTGAAGAGCTCGTAGACCGGGATGTTGCGGGTGATAAAGGGCACCGAGGCGGCGCCGCGCTGGGCACGGGCGGTGCGGCGGGCTTCCCGGCCGCGCCGGGCTTCTCTGGGGCTCTCTGCGGCTTCGCTCATGAAACTCTCCTCCCGCTTCCGGGCTTATCAGTCACTTAGGGTCAGGACCTGAATAGGATAGGGTCTGGATGAGATCAAAAAGGTCAAATGCAAGGAGCGTTGCGCAGGGCAATATGTCGATATTGCCAAGCGGCGCGACGCTGCAGTTGACCTTTTTCATCTCACCGCAGGCGCGGCCAAAATGACCGATTGCGTCGTTGATGCTCCTAGCGGGACATACGTTCCGCGTCGTCGCATCGCCTAGCACTCGGCCATTTTGGCCGCGTCCAGACCCCATCCTATTCAGGTCCTGACCCTACCCCTATCTTTAGGGGATACGCGCCGAAGGTCTAGCTTCAGGCGCGCCGCCGACTTGTCTGCAAACGCCATTTGGGTTTGGCTGAGAGCGTCTTAGCGGCGAAGAGCTGCACCCATGGCCCCGCCGATCACCCACGTTTCGGTCTACGCCGCCGAAATTTATGCTAAGCGTTCCGGGGCGATGCAATTGCGCGCCATGAACCTCGTCTTTGAGGCGACGACGGCGCGCGGCATGACCATCGTCGTGCCCTCCGCCATGGCCGACCGTTTGAATCCGGGTGGCTCGAGCGCGATTTTGGGGGCCGTCGCGACGCAACCGTGAGGTATCGTGTTCGCCCAGACCTCGAGGACCGAAAGATGACACGAAGCCGTTTCGTAACTTTGCTGTTCTGTCTGGTGTTGGCGGCGGCGGTGTCGTGTACGCAAGCCCTCGCCGGCGAATTCGTGACCTTCAACAGTGCCGCATATCGAGTCGGCCTGCTGCAGCAGCGTGCGGCGCAAGCACTCGGAGAGACTGCGTTGCCGACACCCGGACCAGCAATCCGTGGCTATTTTGCCAAGCCCGACGGAACGGGGCCTTTTGCCGCCGTGGTGGTCTTGCATGGCTGCGGCGGCGGGACGGACGCATCGCTCAGCGCGGCGGCGCAGGGGATCGCAAGCCTCGGTTATGCCGCCTTGGCGGTCGATAGCTTCACGACGCGTGGTATTCGTGAAGCCTGCGATCGAATGCCGCCTGATCGCTTGGCGGACGCTGCCGGCGCTCTGGCCTATCTCGCCCAGAGTTCCGATATTGACCCCAAACGCATTGCACTGCTTGGCTTCGCGCAGGGCGGCAGCGTCACCCTATCGGCGGCGTCGGCGCAACTGGGCGATCTTTTCGCGCTCCCCGGCGGTTTGCACTTCAAGGCCGCAATCGCGTTTTACCCGGATTGCCATGTGCTCGATGATCAGTTCAACGAGCCAGGTCTCATCATGATCGGCGATGCCGACGATTGGGCGTCGGTGAAGCACTGCCAATATTTCATGGCGCGCCGCGCCGGCAGGGGCGCGCCGGTTCAGCTCATTGTCTATCCGGGCGCGTATCACGCTTTCGATGTCCCCGCGCTTGGCGACGGCGTCATGGCCTATGGTCACTGGCTCAAATATGATGCGGCGGCGAGCGCGGCATCGGAGCGGGAATTGGTCGACTTTCTCAAAGAGCAATTGGCGCCTTAGGGCATTCCTCGCGTTGCAACGGGGTCGCAGTCGATCATTCCCGCACGCGCGTTGGTCGTGTTGCCTTTGATCGCCGCCTATACGATCTTCTTCTTTGGTGATGTTTTGGGCCAGGGCGACGACCTTGTCCGGTGATTGATCGTGCACGGAGTGCAGAATGGCGCCGCCGGTTACGGCACTATTGGAGACATCGCTTTACGCCGCCGACATGGCGGTCACCGCGCGCTTCTATGCCGAGGTGCTTGGGCTACGGCTGCTGCTGACCTCGCCGCGCCTCACTGCTTTCGATGCCGGACGCGGCACGGTGCTGCTGGTGTTCCAAAAGGGCGCGACGGAGGAGGACGGCGTGACCGACCGCGGCACGATCCCCGGCCACGACGGCACCGGCCGCCTGCATTTGGCGCTGGCGATCCCGCCGGAGAGCCTGGAGGCGTGGCGGGCACAACTCGCGGCGCATGAGGTGACCATCACCGGCGAATTCCACTGGCCGCGCGGCGGCACGAGCCTCTATTTCAGCGATCCCGACGGGCACGTGGTGGAGCTGGCGACGCCGGGATTGTGGGAGGTGTATTGAGGGCGCGTGGCCTCATCGGGAGGATAGGTCATTTATGCCTGAATTTAACACATTGAAATATAACGGAATATTTCTCTATCAGTTCGTTCCCAATTTTTGTTCTGGTGTAATCTATCGACGCTGTAGGAGGGTTAAGAGGCGCTTGGCGAGGCGGCGTCGATCAAACAGAGTAACCAATATGTTCACTATATGTTTATATCATAAGGCCAGGGCCATGTCGATCTTTTTGTGACGTCAGGGTTGGCCGCGCGGCGGCACGAGCCTCTATTTCAACGCCCCCGACTGCTACGTGGTGGAACTGGAGACGCCCGGGTTGTAGGAGACCTATTGAGGCCTGGCTCAAATATTCCATTTCTATGCAGATAATTTATTCAGTATTAATATATTGAAATAGGAAACTATTCCCCTGCTGCAGTGAAATTGATCGCGAAGGCAGCCCGTGCAAGATACCCGATCGATGAGCTGAAAAAGAACCCGGATTCAAGCTACTGCGCCTCTCCTCGGCTTTTCTGCCTAAATTTTTCAAAATGTCTAATCAGTCCTTCGCGCACTATATTCGGAACTGCCATTATTTTTTTCTTTGTTAGCTCCTGAGCAGCTCTAAACTCATGTATTTGCTCCATGTTCGGATACGGCTTACTGTCATGCAATGCTTTAAGTTGAGTGTATTGATCTTTAATAAATTTCGCACATTCGTCCTCCCAGTGCAGTATTCGATCGTGAGGATGTGGGGGAATATTGCAAAGTTCCGCAGTCTCCATCGTTGTGGCTAAGTAAGCGACATTCCATTGGCCGTAAGGCGTCAATTCGAGGCGGTCCATAAGAAAATCGGCAAACTCGCCATTCCAGCATTTGTCGCCAATAAGGAAAAAAGGCTTGAGCTGATGTTGTCGTCCGTACGATGCCTGAAGTTCCTCATTCTTTTGGCGCAGGGTCTTCTCCAACGCGTCTTTGTCCGCAGCGATGCGGGCATCAATTTCTTTTTTAATTTGCGATTTTGTCTTGACCAGATTGCTGGCGTCTTCCGGATGTTTCCCCAGGCTTCTCAAAAAAGCCCCGAGCTTGGGATCATCCCAGAGTTCGGGCGGGAGGATGTGCCGCATGTCGGTATCTGTCCGCTCAAAGCTCAAGGGCATTTTTGGCGGGTTCTTAACCTGTTGCGTGCCATCAAGGCTCCGTGGCGATTGTGAAGGCCCTGTGATCGGCGGTGTTTTTTTGAAGAGTTTCGAGAACCACGACATTTGAAACCAGTCGCCATAAAATATTTGTTTCCGATTGATCTTGGTATTTGAGGTCGTGTCAAGCGCGCACAGAGTTTAAAGTCGGCCTCACTTGCCTCTGGTGAATTTCCCAGGCCCCTGTCGCGCTCTCCCCCAAGAATGTCGCACCCAGACTTTTCCCGCCGCCGCCGACCCCCTAATCTGCCTGCCACAATCTTCGGAGCAGTGGGCACATGGCAGAATTTCCTAAGAACGCCAAAGTCGTCATCGTCGGTTTGGGGGGGATCGTCGGGGCGTCGATTGCGCATCACCTCATCGAGCGCGGCTGGAGCGATATCGTCGGCATCGACAAGTCGGGCATTCCGACCGATATCGGCTCGACCGCCCATGCGTCGGACTTCTGCTACGCCACCAGCCACGATTTCCTCTCCTGCTGGACCACGCTCTATTCCATCGATTTCTACGAGAAAATGGGCCATTACGCCCGGGTCGGCGGCCTCGAAGTCGCCCGCGTCGGCGACGATGGCCGCATGGACGAAATCAAGCGGAAGGTGGCGTCCGGCAAGGCTTTTGGCACCCGTGCCCGCCTGATCGAGCCGGCCGAAATCAAGGAAAAGTTTCCGCTGATCGAAGAACAGATGGTGCAGGGCGGCCTGTGGGACCCGGATGCCGGCCTCGTCATTCCGCGCTCGCAGACGGTCGCCGGCAAGCTCGTCGACCAGGGCGTCGCCAGCGGCAAGTTGCAGTCCTTCGCCAATACGCCGGCGACGTCGCTCATCATCGAGGACGGCCGCATCAAGGGCGTCGTCACCCCGCGCGGCACGATCCACGCCGATTATGTCGTGGTCTGCACCGGCCTGTGGGGCCGCTTGATCGCCGAAATGGCGGGTGAGGACCTGCCCGTGATGCCGGTCGACCATCCGCTCACCTTCTTCGGGCCCTACAACGAATTTGCCGGCACCGGCAAGGAAATCGGCTGGCCGCTCCTGCGCGACCAGGGCAATTCGGCCTATATGCGCGACACCGGTGACCCGACCACCGCCGAGGGCGGGCAGATCGAATGGGGTTATTACGAGGAGCATAATCCGCGCCTCTGCCATCCGCGCGAGATCCTGGAAAAGCATGAGGCGCGCCTGTCGCCGTCCCAGCGCGATCTCGACATGGAGCAGATCCTCGCGCCGCTGGAGCGGGCGATGGAGCTGACGCCGATCCTGGGTGAGCTTGGTTATAACGAAAGCCATTCGTTCAACGGGCTGTTGCAGGTGACGACCGACGGCGGGCCGTCGATCGGCGAAAGCCAAAAGGTGCGCGGCCTGTGGTATGCGGTGGCGATCTGGGTGAAGGATGCGCCGGGCATGGCCAAGCTGGTCGCCGACTGGATGACCGATGGGCGCACGCCGATCGATCACAACCGCATCGATTATTCGCGCTTCTATCCGCATCAGTTCGACGAGAAATTCATCGAAGGCCGCTGCGGCGAGGCGGCGCAGAAAGTCTACAACCCGGCGGTGCATCCGCGCGAGCCCTATGCCACGGGCCGCAACGTGCGCCGCTCGCCGTTCTACGAGCGCGAAAAGGAACTCGGCGGCTATTTCATGGAGCTTGGCGGTTGGGAGCGCGCCCATGGCTATGCCGCCAACGAGCACTTGCTTGAGAAATACGGCAACCGCGTGCCCAAACGCGCCAACGAATGGGACAACCGCCATTTCTGGCGTGTATCCAATGCCGAGCAACTGCATCTGAGCGAGGATTGCGGCATCATCAATCTCTCCCACTTCGCGATGATCGATGTGGAAGGGCCGGACCATGTCGCGCTGCTCGAATGGGTCTGCGCCGCGAGGATCGGCGGCGACGCCAATATCGGCAAGGGCATCTACACCCATTTCCTCGATGAAAACGGCATGGTGCGCGCCGACCTCACGGTGTTCCGCATGGCCGACCGCTGCCGCATCGTGGACGGCGCCGATGCCGGCCCGCGCGACTATCATTATCTGCGCCGCGTCGCGCAGGATAAGGGCTTCAATGTCACCGTCACCGACGTGACGGAGAAGTTCGTGACCATCGGCATTTGGGGGCCGAATGCCCGCACCACCTTGCAAAAGGTTGTGGCCGACCCGGCCGGCCTCGCGCTCGAAAACTTCCCCTTCGCCGCGATCAAGCCGATCAAGATCGCCGACAAGGACGTCATGGCGTTCCGCATTTCCTATGTCGGCGAGCAGGGCTGGGAATTGCATATGCGTTATGAGGACGGCCTCGCGGTGTGGGACGCTTTGCGCGCGACCGGCGTGATGGCGGTCGGCGTCGAGACCTATGCCAACAGCCGCCGCATGGAGAAAAGCCTGCGCCTGCAGAACGCCGATCTCTTGACCGAATACAATCTCTTCGAGGCCGACCTCTCGCGCCCCAAGGTGAAGGACGCCGATTTCTGCGGCAAGGCAAAGCATGTCGAATACCGCGCCCGCGCCCATCAGCCCGCGATGCTGTGCACGCTGGTCATGACCGACAACGTCGATGCCACGGGCGTGGCGCGCTATCCGGTCGGCACGCTGCCGGTGATGGACCCGGCGACGGGCGAAACCCTGGTGGACGAACTGGGACGCCGCTCGTTCACCACCTCCATCGCTTACGGGCCGAGCCTGGGCAAGAATATTGCGCTCGCCTATCTGCCGTGGTCTCATGCCCAGGAAGGGCGCAAGTTCAACGTGGAATATTTCGGCGAGATCTATCCCGTCGAAGTGGCCGCGGTAGGCTACAAGCCGCTGTACGACCCGGAAAACCTGAAGCCGCGGACGTGATTGGCGAGGTCGGTTCCTCCCTTCTCCCACGGCAAAGCCGTGCGAGAAGGTGGCACGCGAAGCGTGACGGATGAGGGAGAAGCGACTGGGTGAGCTCCAAAATGCCTGGAGCAGAGTGGGATTTAGAAAAATGGGTGCTCACCCAGTCGCACTGCCCTCATCCGCCTGTCGGCACCTTCTCCCGCTGTGGCGGGAGAAGGGCGCTCACCACATAGGATTGCACCCATGACCGACGATCCGCGCATTCACCCCTTTTTCGCCGAAGTGCGCAAGCAAGCGCTGGCGTCGGTCGATGAAAACGACCGCCGCACGCTCACCTGTTCGCGTTGCGGCGGCGGGTTCGGCTGCAATCCGGTCGGCAAATGCTGGTGCTCGGATGAGGATTTCAAACTCCCGAGCCCCTTGCCCGGAAAATTCGCTTCCTTCGGCGATTGCCTCTGCCCGAAATGCCTGCGCGAAGTGGCCGCGGAGTTGAAGGATCTGGCGCCGCCGACATAGCGGCGCCGGTTGCGCTAATGGACCCGGAAGAGATTGTGCACCGGAACCGTGTGCAGCGGCACGGTGCCCCGCGGTTGCGTGCCGAAATAGGTCACGTTGCCGACCTGGCCATTATGGCCGCGGTACGAATAGGGCTGCACGCCGCCAAGGTAGGTCACGTTGCCCATCTGGCCATTGTGGCTCGGATAGGTCGTCGGCGGCGCGCCGAAGAACGTCACATTGCCCATCTGGCCGTTGTGGCCCCGGTATTGGTAGGCCGGCCCATAGAACTGGACACCGCCGTAGGAATAATTGGACGCGGCCGAGGCGGGTGACGCGACGGCCAGAAGGGTTGCGCCCGCGCCGCAAAGGATTGCGGCGGCGGACATGGCGCAAAGCATGATTTTGCGTGTGGACAGGACTGACATGGCTTTCCCCCGAGAATGGCGTTCGGGGTGCCGATCACCCCTCAGATCCACACGTTAGGCGGAAGCGCGCATGCACGATGTGTTGGCCGGCACAAGGTGGACGTGAGGCAGATGCCGCCGTCCTATTCCTTGTGCCACACGCTGCGCTCGTACTCAGTGAACGCAGCCACCATCGCCCGGTAGGTCTTTTCTACCACGTCCTCGGACAATCCCTGTTCCTGGGCGAGGCGGCGTGCTTTCGCCACGACCTGCTCGATGCGGGCCGGCGCGTTGACCTCGTCCAGGCTCGGCTTGAATCGCCCGGCCTCGGCCACATATTTCTGCCGCTCGGCCATCAGCTTCACGATGTCGCGGTCGATGCGGTCGATGTTGTCGCGGACCTCTTGCAAATTCTCGCAGCACTTGCCGCCATCGACCGACGGCTTGCCCCAGAAGGCATGGCCTTGCGCCGCATCGTCGGCGGACGCAGGCGTGCCGCAGACAGCGATGGCAAGGATGGTTGCTGCCAGGAGTAACGTGGGTTTTTGCATGGCACTATCCAAAGTTTTGTTAAGGAATGGGTAAGGAGACGATCCTGCGACGTCTCCCCATAAAGGCTTTCTGTGCGCATGTCGTGTGCCGGATAGGCTATGTCCCCCGGGCGACAGCGACTTTTCCGCTTTGGCCGCACAAATTTAGCTTGAAACGACAACAATTTCATGCGCGAACCAAGCCGTGATCCGGCTAAGCTGGACGCACATGGATTTGCCGGTCAGGATAGGCTGGCGAGCTTAATGCCGATTTTAGGGAGATAGACCGTATGTCGGGTGATGACCTCGATCTGAACAGCCTCAACGACGACGAACTCGTCGAGCAGATGCACGATGACCTCTACGACGGCTTGGCCGCCGAGATCGAGGATGGCGTGCACATTCTCCTGAAACGCGGCTGGACCCCCTATGACGTGCTCACCAAGGCGCTGGTCGAGGGCATGCGCATCGTCGGCATCGACTTTCGCGACGGCATCCTGTTCGTGCCGGAAGTGCTGATGTCAGCCAATTCCATGAAGGCCGGCATGTCCATCCTGCGGCCGCTGCTCGCCGAAACCGGTGCGCCGAAGATCGGCAAGATGGTGATCGGCACCGTGAAAGGCGACATTCACGACATCGGCAAGAATCTCGTCTGCATGATGATGGAAGGCGCCGGCTTCGAAGTGGTCGACCTTGGCATCAACAATGCCGTCGAGAAATATCTCGAGGCGATCGACGTGCATAAGCCGGAAATTCTCGGCATGTCGGCGCTTCTGACCACGACCATGCCCTATATGAAGGTCGTGATCGACACGATGAAGGAAAAGGGCATCCGCAACGATCATGTCGTGCTGGTCGGCGGTGCGCCGTTGAACGAGGCCTTCGCCGACGCGATCGGCGCCGACGCCTATTGCCGCGACGCCGCCGTCACGGTGGAGACCGCAAAGTCGCTGCTCGCCAAACGTCAAGGTTCCGTGCATGCCGCAGCCACTTGAGCGGATCGACGTCTTAAGCGTTGACGCGGATCTCGATCGCTCGATCGGGATCGCGGGCGCTTCGACATTGATCATCGCTTGCGGTGCGCTGGCGCGCGAATTGTTCGATGTGATCCGCCTCAACGGCTGGTCGCATCTCGCCGTCACCTGCCTGCCGGCCAAATTGCACAATCGGCCGGAAAAGATCACCGAAGCGGTGCGTGCGAAGATTCGTGCTAACCGGGACAAATACGACCGGATCCTGTGCCTTTATGGCGATTGCGGCACCGGCGGCACGCTCGATGCGATGCTGCACGAAGAGGGCGTTGAGCGGATCGAGGGCACCCATTGCTACGCCTTCTATGCCGGTCTCGAGGAGTTTGACGCGATGATGGATGAAGAGGTCGGCACGTTCTTTCTGACCGACTATATCGTTCGGCAGTTCGATGCGCTGATCATCAAGGGGCTGGGGCTCGATCGTTACCCGCAGCTTTTCAACGATTATTTTGGCCATTACCGCCGCGTTGTCTGGCTGGCGCAAGCGCCCGATGCCGAGCTTGAGCAAAAGGCGCACGCCGCCGCCGCAAAACTCGGGTTGCCGCTGGTCATCAGCACGACCGGTCTTGCCGGCATGGAAACGTTTCTCAAAAAGCAAAACCTGCACTAACGGATTGTCATGGGGCAGCTCACCATCCTCTATTGGCGCGATATTCCCGCGCAAGTGATCGCGAAACAGGGCCGCACATCCGCCAAGCGCGAATTGTCGCTCCGCTTCACCGAGGCCATCGATATGGCGGCGATGAAGAGCGGCGCGGCCGGCACCGACGATTATCTGGCCGATTGGCGCCGCGCCGATCCCATCCCTTGCGGCGACGATCTCGAGAGCGCGGCGGCGGTGAAGGCCGAAGAACTGGAACAGGATTATCCGCGCGAGCGCCTCGTCAAGCTCGCCAATGCGGGGGGAAGAGAATCGTGAGCCCGCGTATTCCGTCAGCCTTCGAACCCGCCGGCAAAGGTCCGCGCAAGCGTGATTCCTTTGCCTTGCGCTTCTGGTCGGTGCGCCATGCGCGCGCGCTGGAGGCCTTCTATTCGGCCTTCGAATCCCTCGTCGTGCGGCTTGCGCCGGTCTTCGATCGCATCGGCTGGGACCGGGCGGAAAAGCCGGTCGCTTTCGTCGAGCGCAAGGTGAAGGGCGCGATGTTCGATTGCCGCATGTGCGGCCAATGCGTGCTCTCCTCCACCGGCATGTCCTGCCCGATGAATTGCCCGAAGAATCTGCGCAACGGGCCCTGTGGCGGGGTGCGCGCCAACGGCAATTGCGAGGTCTATCCGGAAATGCCCTGCGTCTGGGTCGAGGCCTTCGCCGGCGCGCAACAGATGGCCGAAGGCCAGAAGATCGCTGTGCCGCAGCCGGCAATCGACCATCGATTGAAAGGCCGCTCCAGTTGGCTCGCGGTCGCGCGCGAGAAATCGGGTCTCGGTCTGCCGCCGGCCAAGCCCGCACCTGCGCCCAAGAAGAAGGCTGAGGCATAAGCGATGTCGCTGCATCATCCCGACGATTTTGGCGCCGATCCCAGCGCGCCGCTGAAAGATTTGCCCGGCCATTCCTCGCGCGGCCGCCTGGAGCGCGTGCTTCGGCGCGGCGAATTCGCTGTGACCGCCGAACTCAACCCGCCCGACAGCGCCGATCCGGAAGATGTGTACGAGCGCATCAAAGTGTTCGAGGGCTGGGTCGACGCGGTGAATGCCACCGACGGTTCGGGCGCGCATTGCCATATGTCGAGCGTCGCGATTTCCGCGCTGCTCACGCGGGTCGGCTTTTCCTGCGTGTTGCAGATCTCCTGCCGCGATTACAACCGCATCGCGATTCAGGGCAATGTGCTTGGCGCTGCGGCGCTCGGCGTCGCCAATGTTCTGTGCCTGTCGGGCGACGGCGTGCAATGCGGCGACCATCCCGAGGCGAAGCCCGTGTTCGACATGGATTCGACCTCGCTGCTTTCGACCGTGCGCATGATGCGCGAAGAGAAGCGCTTTCTCTCCGGCCGCAAGATCACGACGCCGCCGCGCATGTTCATCGGCGCGGCCGAGAACCCCTTCGCGCCGCCATACGATTTCCGTCCGCAGCGCCTTGCCAAAAAGGTGGCAGCGGGCGCGCAATTCATCCAGACGCAATATTGCTTCGACGTGCCGATCCTGGAGCGTTTCATGGCGCGCGTGCGCGACATGGGCCTGCACGAAAAAGTGTTCATCCTGGTCGGCGTCGGTCCGATCGCCTCGGCGCGCACGGCGCGCTGGATGCGCACCAATGTGGCGGGCGTGCATATTCCGGACGCGATGATCGCGCGGCTCGAAGGCGCCGAAAATCAGAAGGAAGAAGGCAAGAAGATCTGCATCGAACAGATCCAGCAGATCCGCGAAATCAAGGGCGTCTCCGGCGTCCATATGATGGCCTACAAGCAGGAAGAAACGGTCGCCGAGATCGTGCACCATTCCGGTGTGCTGAAGGGCCGCACGCCATGGCGGCGCGACCTCGTGCCGACCACGCAATCCGTCGAGAGTTTGGACTAATTTATCCTGGGAGCTTTAGAACCTAATGACCGAAACCGTCATCACTTCGGACAAGCGGAAAGTCACGCTTGGCTTCGACCATCGCTTCGTCATGATCGGCGAGCGCATCAATCCGACGGGCCGCAAATTGCTCGCCGCTGAAATGGCGGAAGGCAATTATACGCGCGTCGTCGCCGATGCTTTGGCGCAGGTCGCGGCGGGCGCGCAGATGCTCGACGTGAATGCCGGTATTCCGCTCGCCGACGAGCCGCGGATCTTGGCCGAATGCATCAAGCTCGTGCAGGATACGGTGGATGTGCCGCTCTCGATCGATTCCTCGATCGTCGAAGCTTTGGAGGCCGGCCTTGCGGTCTATAAGGGCAAGCCGCTCGTGAATTCCGTGACCGGCGAGGAGGAGCGCCTGGAGCGCGTGCTGCCGCTGGTGAAGAAATACGGGGCGGCGGTGGTCGCGATTTCCAACGACGAGACCGGCATTTCGGAAGATCCGAACGTGCGTTTCGAAGTCGCCAAGAAGATCGTGCAGCGCGCTGCCGATTATGGCATTCCGCATGAAGATGTGGTGGTCGATCCGCTGGTGATGCCGGTCGGAGCGCTCAATGATGCCGGCCGCCAATTGATGCATTTGCTGCGGCGCCTGCAGGGCGAGCTGAAGGTGAACACCACCTGCGGCGCCTCCAACTTCTCCTTCGGCCTGCCGAACCGCCGTGGCCTGAATGCCGCCTTCCTGCCGATGATGATCGGCGCCGGCATGACGAGCGCGATCATGAATCCGCTGCATCTCGAAGACATCCAGGCGATCCTGGGCGCCGACGTGGTGATGGGCCACGACCCGCATTGCATGAGCTGGATCAAGAAATTCCGCGAGCCGGCGCCGGAAGGCGAAGCAGCAGCCGGCGAAGGCGGCGGCCGCCGCGGGCGGGAAGGGCGGCGTCGGGGGTAATGGAGTGCCTTCCTTCTCCCGCAGCGCGGGAGAAGGTGGCCTCGCGAAGCGAGGTCGGATGAGGGACAAACGACTGGGCGAGTTCCTGTTGCAAATCGAAGTTTTTTAGATTCTACCGCCGGTAGACGCCCTCATCCGCCTGTCGGCACCTTCTCCCGCTAAGCGGGAGAAGGCAGACACTTTCGAAGTTTACCGCATGACCAAAGACTACACCGTATTCTTCTCTCCCTCCGGCCGCCGGGGCCACTTCCCTGAAGGCGGGTCGGTGCTCGAGGCTGCGCGCAAGCTTGGCGTCGATCTCGATTCGGTGTGCGGCGGGCGCGGCATTTGCGGGCGCTGCCAGGTTTCGGTCGGCGAGGGCACCAATCCCAAACTCGGCATCACGTCGGCCAGCTCACATGTGACACCGTGGAACGCGGTCGAGGAGCGTTATACCTCGAAGCGCGGCGCGCTCGCAGAGGGCCGGCGCTTGGGCTGCCAGGCGAAGATCTGCGGCGATCTCATGATCGACGTGCCGCCGGACAGCCAGGTCCATCGCCAGGTCGTGCGCAAGCGCGCCGAGGCGCATCCGATCTCCATCGATCCGGTGGTCGCGCTGCATTATGTCGAGGTGCAGGAACCCGACATGCACGATCCGGCAAGCGATTTCCGCCGCCTTGCCGCAGCGCTCGAAACCCATTTCGGATTGAAGGATCTGACTGCATCGTTGAGCGTTCTGCGCGGTTTGCAAAAGACCTTGCGCGCCGGCGAATGGAAGGTGACCGCGGCCGTACGCGAAAAGCGCGAAATTGTGGCTGTCTATCCGGATTTCAAGGAGAAGTCCTATGGCCTGGCGGTGGACGTTGGCTCGACGACCATCGCGGCGCATTTGTGCGATCTCGTGACGGGTGACGTGCTTGCCTCAAGCGGCTTGATGAATCCGCAAATCCGCTTCGGCGAAGATCTGATGAGCCGCGTCTCCTATGTGATGATGAATCCGGGCGGCGAGCAGGACTTGACGCAAAGCGTACGGCAAGCATTGCAGACGCTGATTACGGAGGTTGCGCGCGAGGCAAAAGTCGCAACAGATGAGATCGTCGAAATGACGGTCGCTGGCAATCCGATCATGCACCATCTGTTGCTCGGCCTCGATCCGACCGAACTTGGCTACGCACCCTTCGCGCTCACCATCGATGCCGCGTACAACGTGCCGGCACGGGATCTTGGTCTCTCGATCGCGCCGGGCGCCTATGTCTATACGCTGCCCTGCATCGCCGGCCATGTCGGCGCGGATACGGCGGGTGTCGTGCTTTCCGAAGGGCCGTATCTGACGCATGAAGTGCGCTTGCTGGTCGATGTCGGCACCAATGCCGAGATCGTGCTCGGCAACCGCGATCATTTGCTCGCGTGTTCGTCGCCGACCGGCCCTGCCTTCGAGGGCGCGCAGATCTCCGCCGGCCAGCGCGCCGCGCCGGGTGCGATCGAGCGCGTGCGCATCGATCGCGCGACGCTTGAGCCGCGCTTCCGCATCATCGGCAGTGAGTTATGGTCGGACGAGCCGGGCTTCGCCGAGGCGAGCGCAAGCTTGGGTGTCACCGGCATTTGCGGTTCGGGCATTATCGAGGTTGTCGCCGAGTTGGTGCTCGCCGGCCTCGTGCGGCCGGACGGCATCGTCGATGGCACGAAAGCGGCGTTGACGCCGCGCATTGTCGCGGACGGCCGCACGTTTTCCTATGTCATTCAGGATGGCGGCGACGGCAATCCGCGCATCGCCGTCACGCAAGCCGATATCCGCGCCATTCAACTCGCGAAGGCGGCGCTTTATGCCGGCATTCGCCTGCTGATGGATCGCTACGGAGTGACAAACGTCGATCGCATCACGCTCGCCGGCGCGTTCGGCAGCCATATCGACGTCACCTATGCGATGGCGCTCGGCCTCATTCCCGATTGCGATCTCACCAAAGTCACCTCGGCCGGCAATGCTGCCGGCACCGGCGCGCGCATGGCATTGCTCAATGCCGGCGCGCGGCGCGAGATCGGCGATGTGGTGCGCCGGATCGAGAAGATCGAAACCGCGATCGAGCCGTCGTTCCAGCAGCATTTCGTCAATGCGATGGCCATTCCGCACAAGGTCGATCCGTTCCCGAATCTCGAAGCGAAACTCGGCCACGTGTTCGTGCGCGAGGTGGCTAGTGGCGAAGGGGAAGGCGCGGGCGGCGGGCGGCGTCGGCGGCGGGGGTGAGCGGATCTCGGATCGCCGAACACGCCGTTGCACGCTATGCTGTTTCACTGCTGCGCCGAAACGGGGGAGTCGCGCCATGTCATCGCCGCCCATCTATTCCACCATCACCGCCGGTCTGCTCATCCTCCTGCAAATGTTGCTGCTGCTCGATGTGGTGCGGATGCGGTGGAGTGTGCGGCAATCGCTTGGTGATGGCGGCAAGAAAGAGCTTGCCACTGCGATCCGGCGGCATGGCAACCTTGCCGAGAATGCGGCGATCTTCATCGCGTGCTTCACATTGTTGGAACTCATTGACGGCCGCGGCGCGTTTCTCGGCGCTTTGTGCCTCGGCCTGCTCATCGGCCGCGCATTGCATGTGATCGGCCTGTCGATGCGCCGCACGGTCAATCCCTTCCGCTCGGCGGGCGTGGTGATGACGGTGCTCGTCGGTGTCACCCTCGGTCTGCGCCTGGTGCAGGTCGGCATCGCCCATCTATCCGTTTTAGGCCTGCGCTAAACTATTGACGATATGCCTCCGCGGCTTAATGTAGGCCATGCAGATGTTCGCGGAGGGTATTTTACCGATGGGCCGTGAAGCGGATTGCTCCTGCCGCTGGGCTGGCGGTGTAGCCAAGATTCGTGCGCTTTTGGAAACGCGCGAGCTGATCCTGCGTGGCGAATTGCGCCGCCGATTTGCCACTGCCGATTTGCGCGATATACGTGCGAGGTCTGGAGAATTATGCTTCTCCGCTGGCGGCGAAGATTATGCGCTGCGCCTTGGCGCGCCCGAAGCTCTGGTGTGGAGCAAGAAATTGACCACGCCCCCGCCCTCACTTGCCGCGAAGCTGGGCGTCAGCGCCGCATCCAAGGTGAAAGTCATCGGTCTGCTCGAAGACGCGGTGTTGCGCGATGCGCTGGCCGGTTGTCTTGCGGTCAATGGCAGCGATGCGGCCTTGAACCTTGCGGTTGTGCACGATGCCGAGACGCTGCAAAAGGTGCTGCACACGCACGCGGCGGCATCGTCCGCAACGGCGATCTGGATCGTGCATGAGAAAGGGCCGCGCGCGGCCTTTGGCGAGATGCCGGTGCGCCGGGCCATGCGCACGGCGGGCTATATGGACAACAAAGTCGCTTCGGTGTCCGACAATCTGACGGCGACGCGGTACAAGCGGCGATAAGAGAGCATTTTCCAGAAAAGTTGTTCGACTTTTCGATTAAGAAAATGCGACCAAATAAATACCTAGAGCAGTTTTCCGCTTCTGAGAGAACGGAAAATGCTCTGGCAGCGTATTCGGGGGCAGAACATGCGTTTCTTTTATCTGGCGGCGGCTCTGATCTTCGCGAGCGCTGCGGCGCAGGCGCAACAGGTGGATTTTTCCGGCAATTGGAGCGTCGTCGGCGATCTGTCTTCGCGGCGAGGCACGATCGTTTTCATGTCGACCTGCGGCCTCGACCAGATCGGCAGTCAGGTGAGCGGCACCTGCGAGGGGCAGAAGAGTTCCTGCGCCTTGACCGGGGTGGTCAAGGGCAATGATATCCGTTGGACGTGCCGCACGCTGACCACCGATCAGCCGAACTTGACCGGAGCGTTCACCTTCCGCGGCGCGGTCGGCAACGACCATATCGTGCATGGCACATGGGGCCATTCGCGCTTTGCCCGCCGGCGCGGATATTTCTTCATGGTGCGCGTGTAACTCACGACAACTTTGAGATCATTCTGATGACCCGCATTCAATGCCGCTGCGGTGCAGTGGAAATCGCGATCTCAGTGGAGCCGATCGCCCAAATGTTCTGTCATTGCGACGATTGCCAGGCAGTGCATGGCGCCGCCTATGCGCCGGAATCGGTCTATCCGGCGGGCGCGGTCGAGATCGTGCGCGGCGAGACGCTGCAATGGATCTTGAAGCGCAACCCGCGCTACATGTGCGCGCGCTGCGGCACGAAGCTGTTCATCGACGTGCTCGCCGCACGGCTGCGCGGCGTGAACGGCTATTTGCTGCCCGACGGCGGGTTCCGCCCCACCTACCACATGCAATGCCAATTCGCCGTCCGCCCGGTGGTCGACGATCTGCCGCACTACAAATCACGTTCGCCGCAATTTGGCGGACCGGATGAGGTGGTGGAGTGGTGAGCCGACGCCTGATCCTGCGGGCGAGACGCCCGCGGTCCCAGACGCTTCTCATCCGCCCACGTTGAACGCGGCCAGCGCCGCCATGTTCACGATGTCGCTGTCCTTCGCGCCGAGCGGCACGATCTGCACCGGCTTGTCGAGGCCGACGATCAGCGGGCCGATCACCGTCGCGCCGCCGAGTTCCTGCAGCATTTTCGTCGAGATGCTCGCCGAGTGGAACGCCGGCATGATCAGCACGTTCGCCGTATCGCTGAGGCGGCAGAACGGATAGGAGGACATCGCCTGCTTGTTCAGCGCGACATCGGCCGCCATTTCGCCGTCATATTCGAAATCGACGCGCTGGTGGTCGAGCAGGCGCACGGCGTCCATCACCTTCTGCGAGCGCTCGCCCGGCGGGTGGCCGAAGCTGGAGAAGGCGAGCATGGCGACGCGCGGCTCATAGCCGAACCGCTTCGCAACGCCGGCCGCTTCGATAGCGATTTGCGCGAGATCTTCGGCATCCGGCATTTCGCAAATGGCTGTATCGGCCACGACGACCGGGCGGCCGCGCGCCAGCACTAGCGACACACCGATGACGCGATGGCCCGGTTTCTGGTCGATCACGCGGCGCACTTCCTCGAGCGCGATGGAGAAGTTGCGGGTCACACCCGTCACCATGGCGTCGGCGTCGCCGAGCGCCACCATGGCCGCGGCGAAATGGTTGCGGTCCTGATTGATCAGGCGCTGGCAGTCGCGCATCAGGTAGCCGCGCCGCTGCAGGCGCTCGTAGAGAAATTGCGCATAGACATTGTTGCGCTTCGACAGGCGGGCATTGTGGATCTCGATGCCTTCGCGCTCCAGATCGACGCCGGCGAAGGCGGCCGTCTCGGTGATGCGGTCTTCGCGGCCGACGAGAATTGCCGTGCCGAGGCCCTGGTTGGCAAAGGAGACCGCGGCGCGGATCACCTGCTCTTCCTCACCTTCGGCGAAGACCACGCGTTTGGGGTAGCGGCGCACCCGCTCGATCGTGCGCTGCAGGGCGCTGGCGATCGGATCGCGGCGGGCGGAGAGTTGGTTGCGATAGGCCTCCATATCGACGATCGGCCGCCGCGCCACCAGGGTCGCCATCGCGGCCTTGGCCACGGCAACTGGAATCGTGTGAATGAGGCGCGGGTCGAACGGCACGGGGATGATGTAATCGCGGCCGAAGCGCGGGCGCGCGCCTTGATAGGCGACCGCGACCTCGTCGGGCACGTCCTCGCGCGCAAGGTCGGCGAGCGCATGCACCGCGGCGATTTTCATGTCCATGTTGATGGTGGTTGCGCGCACGTCGAGCGCGCCCCGGAAAATGTAAGGGAAGCCGAGGACGTTGTTCACCTGGTTCGGATAGTCCGAACGGCCTGTGGCGATGATGACGTCGTCGCGCACCGAATGCGCATCCTCGGGCGTGATTTCGGGATCGGGGTTGGCCATGGCGAAGATGACCGGATTCGGCGCCATGCTCTTCACCATGTCGGGTGTGAGGGCTCCTTTGGCGGAAAGACCGAAGAAGATATCGGCGCCCACCATGGCCTCTTCGAGCGTGCGCAGTTCGGTGTCGACCGCATGGGCCGATTTCCACTGGTTCATGCCCTCCTTGCGGCCGCGGTAGACGACGCCCTTGGTGTCGCACAGCACCACATTCTCCGGCGCGAAGCCGATCGCCTTGATGAGATCGAGGCAGGCGATGCCGGCCGCTCCGGCGCCATTGCACACCAGGCGCGTTTTCTTGATGTCGCGCCCGGTGAGCTCTATGGCGTTGATCATGCCGGCGGTGGCGATGATGGCGGTGCCGTGCTGGTCGTCATGAAAGACCGGAATGTCCATCAATTCGCGCAGTTTTTCTTCGATGATGAAGCATTCCGGCGCCTTGATGTCTTCGAGATTGATGCCGCCGAAGGACGGGCCGAGGTACTTCACCGAATTGATGAATTCCTCCGGGTCTTCGGTCGCGACCTCGAGATCGACGGAATCGATGTCGGCGAAGCGCTTGAACAGCACGGCCTTGCCCTCCATCACGGGCTTGGAGGCGAGCGCCCCCAGATTGCCGAGGCCGAGAATGGCCGTGCCGTTCGAAATCACGGCGACCATGTTGCCCTTGGTCGTGTAATCGTAGGCGGTGCTGGGATCGGCAGCGATCGCCTTGACCGGCACGGCGACGCCCGGCGAATAGGCGAGCGAAAGGTCGCGCTGGGTCGCCATCGGCTTGGTCGCCGTGATCTCCAATTTGCCGGGCCGGCCCTTGGAATGGAATTGCAGCGCTTCTTGATCGGTGAAAGTGGGGCGTTTCGGGGGAACAGAGCGCTCGGCTGCCATTTTTATACCCAGAATAAGAGGTGTGTGCCGCTTCGGACGGCGGTGCTTGGGCAGCGACCATAAGGGGGCGGCGGGGGATGCACAAGATGGCGGCCGGAGGGCAAACGGGGAACAAGCCGCGTGGATTGGCCGCTGCTCGGGTCCGCCCGGCAAACGCGCGCGAGAGACCTGTTGATGAATTCGCAGCCAGCCGTGCGGCAGAGGCCCCCATCTGCTACATCGTGTCATCTTGAATACGAACGGTCCCATGAACGCTCCCGCCCGTCCCGATCCCCGCCTGGCTGAGGCCGCCGCGAAGGCGACGCCGATGATGGCGCAATATCTGGAGATCAAGGCGGCCAATCCCGGCTCGCTGCTGTTCTACCGGATGGGCGATTTCTACGAATTGTTTTTCGAGGATGCGGAGATCGCCTCGCGCGCGCTTGGCATCGTGCTCACCAAGCGCGGCAAGCACCAGGGCGACGATATTCCGATGTGCGGCGTGCCGGTCGAGCGCGCCGACGACTACCTGCAGCGGCTGATCGCACTCGGCCATCGGGTCGCCGTGTGCGAGCAGATCGAGGATCCAGCGGAAGCCAAGAAGCGCGGGCCGAAATCGGTGGTGCAGCGCGGCGTGGTGCGGCTCGTGACCCCGGGCACGATCACCGAGGAGCGGCTGCTTGACCCGGCGCGCGCCAATCTCTTCGTGACGCTGGCGCGGTTGCGCGCGGGCGAGGGGGCTTGGACCTATGGCATCGCGGCGGTCGATATTTCGACCGGCGATTTCTCGCTGCTCGAAACCGACGAGGCCGGATTGGGCGCCGAAGTCGCGCGGCTCGAGCCGAGCGAGATCGTCGCGCCCGAAGCGGTTGCGTCCGATCCTTCCGTGCAGAAAATCTTCGAACAGATTCGCGCGCCGGTGACGCCGGTCGGCCGCGACGTATCCGATTCCGTTTCGGCTGCGCAGCGCCTGTGCGCCTTTTTCGGCGTCGCGACGCTCGACGGGTTCGGCGCGCTGACCCGCAGCGAAATTGCAGCGGCCGCCATTGCGCTGAATTATGTCGAGCGCACGCAAATCGGCGCGCGTCCGAATCTGTCCGTGCCGCAGCGCTTCCTGCGCGGCGGCGTTCTCGAAGTCGATGCGGCGACGCGCGCCAATCTCGAACTCACGCGCACTTTGTCGGGCGAGCGCAACGGGTCGCTGCTCGCGACCATCAACCGCACCGTGACGCCGGCGGGCGGCCGTTTGCTCGCCGAGCGCCTTGCGGGACCGCTCACCGATCCTCAGGCGATTCTGGCGCGCCAGGATTCGGTGGATTTCTTCCTGAGCGATCCGCTGTTGCGTAGCGACGTGCGCGCCTTGCTGAAATCCGCGCCCGACACGCTGCGTTCCTTGTCGCGCCTCGCCTTGCAGCGCGGCGGGCCGCGCGATCTTGCCGCGTTGCGCGACGGGATCGCCGCGGCGCAAAGGATCGCGCAGCTCTTGACCGCGCGCGGTGAATTGCCGGCCGAGTTGCAAGCCGCCGTGCAGGATGCGGCGCAGATCGATCCTGGGCTACATCGCGCGTTGGACGAGGCTCTGGCCGAGGAACTGCCGCTCAACCGTCGCGACGGCGGCTTCATTCGCGCGAACTTCGATGCGGGCCTCGACGAATTGCGCGCTTTGCGCGACGAAAGCCGCCGCGTCATCGCCGCGTTGCAAATGTCCTACGCCGAGAAAGCGGAGACGAAGCAGCTCAAGGTGAAGCACAACAATTTCCTCGGCTATTTCGTCGAAGTGCCGCAGGCGATGGGCGAGAAATTGCTGCGTCCGCCGTTCAACGAATTGTTCATCCATCGCCAGACCATGGCCGATGCGATGCGCTTTTCGACCGTCGAGCTCAACGATCTCGAAGCGAAGATCGCGACTGCCGGCGAAAAATCGCTCGAACGTGAGCTCGCACATTTCGACCGTCTGAGCGCGATGGTTTTGGATGCGGGCGCCGACATTCAAAAGGCCGCGCAGGCGCTGGCGATCGTCGATGTCGCTGCGGCCCTGGCGGAACTTGCCGAACAGGCCGATTGGGTCCGCCCGCAGGTGGAATCGTCACTCGCCTTTCATGTCGAGGGTGCGCGCCATCCGGTCGTCGAGGCGGCGCTCAAGGCGCGCGGAGCAAGTTTCGTCGCCAATGATTGCGATCTTTCGGGCAAAGACGACAGGGCCGGCCAGATCGCGCTGATCACCGGTCCGAACATGGCCGGTAAATCGACCTATCTGCGCCAGAACGCGCTCATCGTTATTCTTGCGCAGATGGGCTCTTACGTGCCGGCGCGCCAGGCACGGATCGGAATCGTCGACCGCTTGTTTTCACGCGTCGGCGCGGCGGACGATCTCGCGCGCGGCCAATCGACCTTCATGGTCGAGATGGTGGAGACGGCGGCGATCCTCAATCAGGCGACGAAGCGCTCGCTCGTCATTCTGGACGAAATCGGCCGCGGCACCGCGACCTTCGACGGCCTGTCGATCGCCTGGGCGACGGTCGAGCACCTGCACAATGCAACCCGCGCGCGCACGCTCTTCGCGACGCATTTCCATGAGCTCACCCAGCTCACGCGCAATCTTACCCGCCTCATCAACCTCACCATGCGCGTCACCGAATGGCACGGCGATGTGGTGTTCCTGCACGAGGTGATGCCTGGCGCCGCGGACCGTTCCTACGGCATTCAGGTCGCCAAGCTCGCAGGCCTGCCGCTGACCGTGGTGGAGCGCGCCCGTGCCATTCTCGCGACGCTGGAAGCGGGCGACCGGCAGGCGCCGACGCAAAAGCTGCTCGATGACCTGCCGCTCTTCGCCGCGCAGATCCAGCCGCCGCCACCCCCGCCCGCGCCGCCGCCGGACGATCCGGTGCAGGAAATGCTGGAAGGGCTCAATCCCGATGAAATGACGCCGCGCGAGGCGCTGGAGGCGCTGTATCGGCTGAAGCAGGCGCAGAAGGGCGGAGGCTCTTAAAATCTCGCTTGCGCGCAGATTCCAACTCTTATTCGAATGTTTTCATTGATTTTCGAAGGGGCCGATTAAATTTCGCCACGCGTGAGCGCCATGATCTCGTTCGTGCTCAAACCCTTTCCGGCATGTCCGCGGAACCTTGCGAAATGGCTCGGTGTCGGCCGTTTGTCGACTTTGACGAGGACTATGCGGCCATCCGGCGCGCGCTCGAAATCGACCATGCTGCCCGGACCGATGTTCAGCGAATCCCGGACGGACTTGGGAAGGGTGATTTGCCCTTTGCGGGTCACCGTTACGGCCATCTGATCCTCGATAATGCCATTTTTCGCGTAAGTACTATTTACCACGACTGCCGCCGAACGCGCGCCTGATCTGATCTGGATCAAGTGCGTTCCCTTAATGTTCTTGCCTTTGCCGCCGGATCACGTTAGGCTCAAGGCGCTGGATATTGGGGGCTCATGCAAATGGTGGTTCGGGTCGCGACTGTGGCGTTCGAGGGCATCGAGGCGCGGCCCGTCGACGTGCAAGTGCAGGTCTCGCGCGGTGGCGCCGCCTTCACCATCGTCGGCCTTGGCGACAAGGCGGTTGCGGAGTCGCGCGAGCGGGTGCGCTCCGCCCTGATCGCCTCGGCGCTTGCCCTGCCGGCGCAGCGGATCACCGTCAATCTCGCGCCGGCCGACATGCCGAAGGAGGGCAGCCATTACGATCTCCCGATCGCGCTCGGCATCATGGCGGCGATCGGCGCGCTTCCCGCCGATGCGCTGCAGACCTACACGGTCCTGGGCGAACTCGCGCTCGACGGCACGATCAGCCAGGTCGCCGGCGTGCTGCCCGCGGCGATCGCCGCCAATGCGCGCGGGCAAGGGCTGATCTGCCCGGCCGTTTGCGGGGCGGAGGCCGCCTGGGCGGCGCAGGATCTCGACATTCTCGCGCCGCGTTCGCTCATCCAGCTCGCCAATCATTTCAAGGGCACCCAGGTGATGGCCCGTCCCGTGCCCTTGGTGCGGCAAAGCGCCGGCGCGGAGCTCGATCTATGCGACATCCGCGGCCAGGAAAGCGCGAGACGGGCGCTGGAGATCGCCGCGGCGGGTGGCCATAATCTCCTCCTCAACGGCCCGCCGGGCGCCGGTAAAAGCATGCTGGCGGCGCGGCTGCCCTCGATTTTGCCGCCCTTGAGCCCGCGCGAACTGCTGGAAGTCTCGATGATCCATTCGGTCGCGGGACTTCTCGCCGGCGGCGAGCTTTCTGATCGTCGGCCTTATAGGTCGCCGCACCATTCGGCCTCCATGGCGGCCTTGGTCGGCGGCGGCATTCATGCGCGGCCCGGCGAGGTCTCGCTGGCGCACAACGGCGTCTTGTTTCTCGACGAATTGCCCGAATTTCAGCCCAACGTGCTCGATTCCCTGCGCCAGCCGATGGAGGCCGGGGAGGTGCTGATTTCGCGCGCCAACCATCGCATCACATATCCGGCGCGCTTTCAGCTCGTTGCGGCAATGAACCCCTGCCGCTGCGGCCATGCGCTCGACCCAGGCTTTGCCTGCAAGCGCCAGCCGAACGAGCGCTGCATGGCGCAATATCAGACGCGCCTGTCCGGGCCGCTGCTCGACCGGATCGATCTGCATATCGACGTGCCGGCCGTGTCCGCCGCCGATCTGACCTTGCCGCCTTCCGCCGAGCGCTCTGTGGATGTGGCGGCGCGGGTGGCAAGCGCTCGCCGCAAGCAGGCCGCGCGTTACGACGCCTTGGGTTTGCGGCCGGGGACGACCAACGCCACCGTGCCGTCCTCGGTCCTCGACGAGGTCGCGGCGCTCGATTCCTCCGGGCTCAGCCTGGTGCGCGATGCGGCCGAGCGCATGCGGCTGTCGGCGCGCGGCTATCATCGCGTGCTGAAGCTGGCGCGCACCCTGGCCGATCTCGACGATGCGGAAAAGGTCGGGCGGCTGCATCTCGCCGAAGCGCTGTCCTACCGCGCCAATTCCGACCGGCTGACGCGGGCGGCGTGAAGCTGCCGCCGTCGTTGGCGTCAAGATTGCGGCGCTTGCAGGATCGCGCCTCAGCCGAGGAAACGCTCCAGCCCATTCATCACGACTTTGAGCGCTTCCGCGACGGTGTCCGGCGCTGCGCCAGTTCCGGGGGAGGTCGCAAGCGCGTCGATCTGTGTTTTCACGAAAGCCAGGCCGTCGGGCAGATTATCGGCGAGTTTGGCCAACGCTTTTTGAAAATCGTTGGCGGGCGCGTTGAGGGCCGCGGCGATCTCATCCGCCGATGAACTGACCATTGGCACGGGGATGCTGTCGGGTCCGTCGTTGGTGGGCGCCGGCAAGGATAATGCGTCGAGCAGATCGGGCGCGACGGCGTCGCGCTGCGACAAGGGCGCGCCCAGTTGGAACAGCTTGCGTAGCGTGGCGAGAACGGACGTGTGATCGAAAGGATAGGGCGACGATGCCGGCGGCCGGACAATGCTGCCTGCCGGTATCCATGGGGAAATCAATACCGCGGGCACCCGCACGCCATAGCGGTCGAACGCAAAGCCATCGGAACGCAGATTGTCCGGCGACATCGCGATGGGCGGCGGCACGTGATCATAGATGCCGCCATGTTCGTCGTAGGTGATGATGAACAAGGTCTGCTTCCAGCCAGCGCCGTGGCGGAGCGCGTCATAACAGCGGGCGATCAGCCGCTCGCCGTATGAAACATTGTGCGGTGGATGCTGGTCATTCGGCATTCGGTTGAGCGCTGGATCGGCGAAATAGCGCGGCTCGATGAAACTATAATTCGGCAGCCGGCCAGCCATGGCATCAGTCATGAAATCGGATTCGAAGGACGCCAGCTTGTCCGGCAGTTCTGCCCAGATCGCGCTCAAGGTGGCGGCTTGGGGAATGTCGTGATGATAGATCTTCCAACTGCGTTGATTCTCGCTGAGTCGGTTGAAAATGGTCGGCATCACATAGGGAAAATGGGTCGGCGAATTGTTGACGTAGCCCGCGGCCGTGCCGGTATGCATGAAGAAGCGGTTGGGCCAGGTCTGGTTGGGCGCGGAGGCGTGCCAGCTATCGCTGACGCCGAAGGATTTCGCCAAAGTGCTCAAGACCGGAACCTGCTCCGGTGAAAAGCCGTGCATCACCGCCTCGGGATCGTTGGTTGCATTCTGCGCCAGGTAATTTTCGACAAAGCCTGCCATGGTCGCAGGCGCTGGTGGAACATTGCCGGCGCCAAAAATCTGATCGTTCATGTCGGTGAAACGCTCGCCCGGATCGACATGCGGAATGGAGGCATTTTGCGGGTCGAGCGCTGGGCCGCTGGTCCAGACGGGGTAATCCACTCCGTTCGAACAATTTTTTTCGATGCCTTTAAGGCCGTTAAAATCGACCCGGCTGGGGTAAAGCCGCCCCAGCATGCAATCGAACGAGCGATTTTCGAGCATCAGGACGACGACATGGGCAATATCGGGCATGGTATCCTCCACCGGTGGGAAACCCGGACAGGGACCAGTATCCGCAAGATTCGCCGGCTGATTTGTTATTTCAGCCACATTGCAACTTGCTTTGGCGGGACGACCGACAGGCGTTGCTTTCCTGTCCCTCGTGGCGAATTGCCGCTTGTGACCGCACCTGCGGCAGGCAATAAAAATTGCCACAATGGCCTGCCATAGGCGCCTCGAAACGTGATGCTCATCTGCTATGTCAAAAAATCTCCTCCTGCCCGCCGCGGCCTTTGTGCTCGGCACCTGTGCGCTGATTGCCGCTTTGTGGCTGATCCTCGTGCCGCAAGTCGGCGCGCCCTTGCCGTCCGGCATCGGCGGGCCGTTCGCGCTGGTGGCGCAAGACGGCAAGAGCTTTACCGACAAGGATATGCTCGGCAAGCCGACGTTGATTTTCTTCGGCTATACCCATTGCCCCGACGTCTGCCCGACGACATTGTTCGACATGTCGGAAGTGTTGCGCAAGCTCGGCCCGGATAAGAAGGTGGCGGCTCTGTTCATCACGGTCGATCCGGAGCGCGATACGCCGGAGGTGTTGAAAGATTATTTGTCGAGCTTCGATCCGCGCATCGTCGGCCTTTCGGGCGACCGCACGGCGGTCGAGGCGGCGATGCGCAATTACCGCGTCTATGCGAAGAAAGTGCCCGCGAACGACGGCGGCTATACGATGGACCACACGTCGCTCATCTATCTCATGGACAAGCAAGGCCGCTTCGTGAATCCGTTCAATCTCGAGCGCACGCCGGAGGAAGCGGCGAAGGATTTGGCGAAATATTTGTGATCGGTGACCGGCCGACGGATTTGCGCAAGACCGCGTTGATCTTGCTTTGCCAGCCCGCGCCTTTTGTACGGAAAGCGTCCACGATGTCTTAGTCGAGGCGCAAGCCGATGCCGCATACACTATCTTATAATTTGGTCAGGCTTTGAGCTCATTCAATTTGCTCATAATATATTCTCTCGCCTCCGCCTGAGAGGAAAACCCTCCTTCTTTGGGCTCTATAAAACTGTCCCGCACGAGGATTTCTTCTGTAGCTTGCTTTATCGGCAGAGCATCGCCAAAAACTTCAAGATTATACATTTCGTGCCGAAAAACATGAAATGTGAACTGCCCATTTGAGTTACGCAATATATTGAAATGAAGCAAAATATCGTTCTCCATTTCAGGTATATTTTCTTTAAGACTAACGACGATAGTTTCTACCAAAAAATATATATTCATGGCTGGCTCCGTCGGGGGCAATCACAATCGCTAAGCATTTTATAGCCTCCCCGAGGAGCATATCGCCATAGCGACGGCGTGATCACGCAATTTGTCGCTAGCTTTGAAACTCCGGCAGTGCGAAGGGGCGGCTCAGCGCCGCCCGCGGCTCACCCCAAATTCAGCTCCTTGAAGAAGTCGTTCCCCTTGTCGTCGACCACGATGAACGCGGGGAAATTCTCGACCTCGATCTTCCAGATCGCTTCCATGCCAAGCTCGGGATATTCGAGCACTTCGACCTTCTTGATGCAGTCCTGCGCGAGCCGGGCCGCCGGGCCGCCGATGGAGCCGAGATAGAAGCCGCCGTGCGTCTTGCACGCTTCGCGCACTTGCGCCGAGCGGTTGCCTTTCGCCAGCATCACCATGGAGCCGCCGGCGGCCTGGAACTGATCGACGAAGGAATCCATGCGGCCGGCGGTGGTCGGGCCGAACGAGCCTGAGGCGTAGCCGGCCGGCGTCTTGGCGGGGCCCGCATAATAGACGGGATGATTCTTGAAATAGTCCGGCATCGGCTCGCCGCGCTCCAGCCGCTCGCGGATTTTCGCATGCGCCGAGTCGCGCGCGACGATCATCGGGCCGGTCAGCGACACGCGCGTCTTGATCGGATGTTTCGACAGCTCGGCGCGAATCGCCTCCATCGGCAGATTGAGGTCGATTTTCACCACGCCCTGATCGAAGACGCCTTCATCAAGCTCGGGCAGATATTTCGCGGGGTCGTGTTCGAGCTCTTCCAGAAACACGCCGTCGCGGGTGATCTTGCCTTTCGCCTGCCGGTCGGCCGAGCAGGAAACGCCAAGACCGATCGGCAAGGAGGCGCCGTGCCGCGGCAGGCGGATGACGCGCACGTCATGGCAGAAATATTTGCCGCCGAATTGCGCGCCGACGCCGAGCTGCTGCGTGAGCTTGTGGATTTCCTCTTCCATGGCGAGGTCGCGGAAGGCGTGGCCGTCCTCGCCGCCCGAGGTCGGCAGATTGTCGAGATATTTGGTCGAGGCGAGCTTCACCGTCTTCAAATTCAGCTCCGCCGACGTGCCGCCGATCACGATGGCGAGGTGATAGGGCGGGCAGGCGGCGGTGCCGAGCGTCAGGATCTTCTCTTTCAGGAAGGCGATCATCCGGTCGTGGGTGAGCACCGCCGGGGTTGCCTGGAACAGGAAGGTCTTGTTGGCCGAGCCGCCGCCTTTGGCGACGAAGAGGAATTTGTAAGCATCCTCACCCTCGGCATAGAGTTCGATCTGCGCCGGCAGGTTGGTTCGGGTGTTCTTTTCCTCGAACATCGAGAGCGGCGCGACCTGGGAATAACGCAGGTTCTTCTTGTTGTACGCGCTCCAGATGCCTTCGCCGATCGCGCTTTCATCCTCGCCTTCGGTCCAGATCCGGCGGCCCTTCTTGCCCATCACGATGGCGGTGCCGGTGTCCTGGCACATCGGTAGCACGCCGCCGGCGGCGATATTGGCGTTCTTGAGGAGGTCGAAGGCGACGAAACGGTCGTTCTCGGTCGCTTCCGGATCGTCGAGAATTTTCGCAAGCTGGGCCAGATGCGCGGGGCGCAGCAGATGGTTGATGTCGATCATCGCCTGTTCGGCCAGCAGCCGGATGGCGTCCTGCGACACATGGATGAACTCGCGATCCCCGACTTTTTCCACGCTGACGCCATCCGACGACAATTTCCGATAGGGCGTCGTGTCCTCCATATGCGGGAACAGGGGGGCGTGCTGATAGGTCATGCGGAGCCTCGTTGACATGGCGAAAGATGTGGCGGAACCGAAGGATATTTTGCGGCGTTTGGCAATACCCGGACGGTGGGGAAGGCAGATCCCGGCATTGCTGCCCCGCTTCCGCTGCCATTGCTGGCCGAAACGGTCTCCGCTACGGCATCGCCCATGTCTTCTTCGCTGCTTTTTGACCGCTTCGCTCCCTTCCTGTTTCTCGTGCTCTGGTCCACGGGCTGGATCGCCGCGCGGGCCATCACGCCCTATGCCGATCCGCTGACGTTTCTCGCCTGGCGTTATGTCCTCGCCGCGGCGGCGCTGGTGATTTTTGCGGTGTTTTCGGGCGCGATTTGGCCGCGCCGTGCGGCTGATTGGGGGCATGGGTTCGTCTCGGGCATCATGATTCACGCGATCTATCTCGGCGGCGTGTGGTGGGCGGTACGGCATGGCGTCCCGGCGACCATTTCGGCGCTGCTCGCGGCGATCCAGCCGATTCTCACGACTATTCTTGCCCCCTATATCGCCAAGGAGCGCATCCGCCCCCTGCAAGGACTTGGCGTCGCGCTCGGCTTCTGCGGCCTCCTGATCGTGCTGTCGCCAAAACTCGCCGGCGTCGCGCCTGGAACGCTCGCTCAAGTGGCCTGGCCGCTCGTCGTGAACGCCTTATGCATGGTGTCGGTGACGCTGGGCGCCTTCTATCAGAAGCGGTTCATTCCCACCGGCGATCTGCGCACCGTGACGGTGCTGCAATATATCGGCGCCTTTTCCGTCACATTGCCAGCGGCGTTCCTGCTCGAGGACATGCATGTCACCTGGAACGCGCCGGTGATCGCCACCATGGTCTGGTCGGTGTTCGGTCTCTCGATCGGCGCGATCGTCCTTTATTTCATGCTGATCCGGCACGGCGCCGTCTCGCGTCCGGCGCAGCTCATTTTCCTCGTGCCGCCGACGGCCGCCGTGCAGGCCTGGGTCCTGTTCGGCGAAAGCCTCAGCCTGCTGCAGCTCGGCGGCATGGCGGTCACGGCCCTTGGGGTTGCTCTCGCCAGCCGAAAAAGCTGATTGCGGAGCGGCGTTTCTTCCGGCATTGTGCGGTGCACAATCAAATCGGGGGACCGCCATGATCGAGAAGCAAGCGCTCTTTTCCGCCGGCCATGGGGCTGTGACGCGCATGGAAGCGCTGTTGCTCGCCGCCACGCAGGCGGTACGGGCGCGGGTCTCGATCAATGGCAAGCCGGCCAACGATCTTGTCGAGCAGGAGCAGCGGGCGGTGCATGGGCTCGCCTGGCTCGCGACCTATGTCCAGGCCATCCGCGAAATGCTGGCCGCCGCCGAGCGGCTTGACCAAGCGGGGGCTTTCGATGAGACCGAAGGTCTGCTGACCCAGATCGGCCTCGGCGAATATCTTGCCCAGGTCTTCGGCGGCATTCCGATGAGCCAGGGCGAGATCCTGCGCCTGAGCGATCTCGGTCTCTCCTCAGCCGAGGCCGACATCTATCGCGACTGGGCGGTCAATGCGCTCATCGCCGGCGGCAATACGGCCGCCAACCGGGCCCGGCTCGCCACCCTGATCGATCATGCCGAGGCTTCCGCCACCATCGGCGCGACCGGCCTCGACGACACGATGGAAGCGATCCGCGCCGAAATGCGCAAATTTGCCGAGGATCAGGTGACGCCGCACGCGCACGGCTGGCACTTGCGCAACGAATATATCCCGCTCGACGTGATCAAGGGCCTCTCGGACCTGGGCGTTTTCGGGCTGACCATTCCGGAGGAATTCGGCGGCATGGGGCTCGGCAAGGTCGCCATGTGCGTTGTGTCGGAGGAATTGTCGCGCGCCTATATCGGCGTCGGCTCGCTCGGCACGCGGTCCGAAATCGCCGCCGAATTGATCATGGGCGGCGGTACCAAGGAACAGCAGGAAAAATATCTGCCGAAAATCGCCTCAGGCGAAATCCTCCCCACCGCCGTCTTCACCGAGCCCAACACCGGCTCCGATCTTGCGTCCTTACGCACCCGCGCCGTGCGCGAGGGCGACGTTTACAAGGTGACGGGCAACAAGACCTGGATCACCCATCCGGTGCGTGCCGATATCATGACGCTGCTCACCCGCACCAATCCCGACGAGCCCGGCTACAAGGGCCTGTCGATGTTCATCGCCGAAAAGCCACGCGGCACCGATGCCGAACCGTTCCCGGCCAAGGGCATGTCCGGCGGCGAGATCGAAGTGCTCGGCTATCGCGGCATGAAGGAATATGAAATCGCCTTCGATGGCTTCGAAGTGCCGGCTGCCAATTTGCTGGGCCTCGAGGAAGGCCAGGGCTTCAAGCAATTGATGCAGACGTTCGAATCGGCCCGCATCCAGACGGCGGCGCGCGCGGTCGGCGTGGCGCAATCGGCGCTCGATCTCGGCTTGCGCTATGCGAAAGAGCGCATTCAATTCGGCAAGGCGCTGATCCATTTCCCGCGCGTCGCCGACAAGATCGTGATGATGGCGGTGGAAGTGCATATCGCACGGCAAATCACTTACTTTGCCGGCAATGCCAAGGACCAGGGCCGCCGCTGCGATCTGGAGGCCGGCATGGCCAAGTTGCTCGGCGCCCGCGTCGCCTGGGCCGCCGCCGACAATGCGCTGCAGATCCACGGCGGCAATGGTTTCGCACAGGAATATCCGATTTCGCGCGTGCTGTGCGACGCGCGCATCCTCAACATTTTCGAGGGCGCGGCGGAAATTCAGGCGCAGGTGATCGGGCGGCGGTTGCTCGAAGGCGGCAATTGAGGTTTTCCTTCTCCCTCCGCCGGGCGCGACGCGTCCTGGCGTTGCACACGATCCGTCTTCAGGAGAGGCGCCGATGGCTCATGCAATGAATACCCAAACTGCGATCGAGGCGGACGGCCCCAACCAGCCGAAGCTCGACAGCGAGGCGGTCTGGCAGGCGCGCGTCGATCTTGCGGCTTGTTTCCGCATGGCGGCGCGCTACGGCCTCGAAGAAGGCATCTGCAACCATTTCTCGGCGATGGTGCCGGGCTATGACGACCTGTTCATCGTCAATCCCTATGGCTATGCCTTTCGCGAACTCACTGCGTCGATGCTGCTGATCTGCGACTTTCACGGTCATGTCGTGTCGGGAAGCGGTCAGCCGGAAGCGACAGCCTTTTACATCCATGCGCGCATCCACAAGCACATCCCGCGCGCGAAAGCCGCGTTCCACACCCACATGCCCTATGCCACCGCTTTGTCCATGACGGAGGGCGATCCTTTGATTTTCGCCGGGCAGACCGCGTTGAAATTCTACGGGCGCACGGCGGTCGACAAAAACTACAACGGCCTCGCGCTCGATGACCGCGAAGGCGATCGGATCGCGGCCGCGATCGGCGATGCCGACATCGTCTTCATGAAGCATCACGGCGTGATGGTCATCGGCCAAACCATCGCCGAAGCATGGGACGATCTTTATTATCTCGAACGCGCCTGTCAGGTGCAGACTTTGGCGTTGTCGACGGGGCGGCAGGTGTTGCCGGTCGATCCATCGATCGCGGAAGCGGCCTATCGGCAAATGCGCGAGGGGGATGCGGAATCGGCGCGGCTGCATCTCGACTCGATCAAGCGCACGCTGGATGCTGAGGAGCCTTCGTACAAGGCGTAAAACCGGGACGGAGATTGGCGGGGCGCAGCCACCCGAGCGCGATCGGTTGGCGGTTGCTGGAAGGCTTGAATTTAGCCAAAAGAGAAATATTCACATTTAATCGATTCAGGGTAGAGTTTCGATTTCTATCAACATGCCGCCATGGCGAAAGTTGAAGAAAATGGACGAGTATTCCTCGCTGTCAAATCGAACCAATACCCGTCTACCTGCCGACCATTGGGCGGCACATCAGCTTTGCTTTGTTATACATGACGTGATGCTTCAGTCGCTGATAAGCGGGAGACAGGCTTCAATATTCAGCGGACACATCAAATTCCGAGACGAAGAAGATCGCGCGTCCTTTGAGGGCGCAACGGATATCTTTGATTGGCTTGAAAATTCAAACCGTGAGGACGATAGGGCCGATCTTCTGGTCAATTTGGTATTTCCAAATTTGCTCGGTGACATGTTTGATTGCCTTTACGAAGCTTTGGAAACATCCAGAAAGGGTAAGCTCACAGTTAGCTTTATGTTGCTTCGCAAGCCACTCCAGGAGTGCCTTTTTCTTTTGGAGTCTATGGTCATTGATAGACACGATTATGCTGGAAAATTAGCCACAAACCCATTGCAACTATGGAGCCAGCGCGGTCACGATTTGGACGCTCATACGAAACGGATAACCAAAGTACTGGAGATATTAGGAGAGAGTGAGAGATTCGACGCAAATTTTCTCGCTCAGCTTCGATACGATAAGAGCGCACCTGATGGTTTCGATGGAGTTTGCAACAAAGCAATGCATTTGTTTACGGGCCACAAAGCAATTCAAACCGCGCCTCTGAACGTCAATTTCATTTTCTCAGAATATAATGAGAAACTCACGCAGTGGGCATATCTGTATAGCCGATTGCCGTATTTGCTTGCTTATCTTCACTGTGTCGTTGAGCACATATACGCAACTATAGCGCTGACGACTCCTGCGTATATCGAAGACATGAATAGGAGGATTGCTGCGCTTGTCGTTTTATGGTGGGAGGGCGTGAAGCCGCCTCATGATGAGCCGCGGCTACACACTTTCTTTCATCACACTCAGGCTTGGCTGCATAATCACTGTAGCAAACAGGGATATCGTCCCCCCGGTCATGCTGATTTGCTTAGGATGGCAGATTCTGGCGCCTACCCAGGCGAGGCGGAAGATGAGGTTGCCGAACGGCAACAACAATTTGTTCAGGCGGCGATTTCTTGCGGCTCTGCCCAACAGGAGACGAGCGGCTCATAGCCGTCTATCTACGGACGCAGCCACCACAGCGCGATCGGCCGGCGGTTTCTGGAGGGCGGGAATGAGGGCCTGTCCTTATGGACCACTTGATAGCGACCCGCGACGGTGTGAATACTTGATCGTTGTGCTCGATCGTCAACGATGGAGGAGCAAATGTCGCGTGAGGATCACAAGCAGATCATTCGCTCAGTTTACGCGGCGCGGGTGGCAGACGATATTGCAGGGGTGGCCGACCACCTCTGCGACGATGTGGCGTTTGAAATCCATGGTGCCGGCACCGGTTTGCCTGGCATGAGCGGACCGGTCAGCGGCAAAGCTGCGGTGGAACCACTGATCGCCGAATTGATCAGAGGTTTCCATTTTTCCGATTGGCAGGAAATATCGCTTATCGCAGAGGGAGACCATGCCGCGCTCCATTGGCGCGCCAAAGTGACTTGTTCGACGAACGGGAAATCAAACACTTTCGATGTTTTCGATTTCTTCAGCTTCCGGGACAACAAAATCCGCGAACTACGCCAATTCACGGATACCGCGAAATTGATGCAGATGGTCTCCGCCACATGATGCTGCGTCGCTCCCTTCTCCCGATGGGAGAAGGGTTTCGCGACGCAGCCCTCTATAAATTTCCCTGGACAGGTCTGCGCTGCGCCTGAGAGGGGTTCGCGCATCATCCCATCGCCGCATGCAAATCCTGATACAAATCCTCCACGTCCTCGATCCCCGCCGACAGGCGCAACAAATCCGGCGGGCAGGGCGAGCCGGCGCCTTCGATTGAGGCGCGGTGTTCGATCAGGCTTTCGACGCCGCCTAGGGATGTTGCGCGTTTCCACAGCTTCACATTTGCAGCTGTAGCAATCGCTGCCTTCTCGCCGCCGCGCAAGCGGATCGAGAGCATGCCGCCAAAACCGCCCTGCATCTGCTTGGCGGCAATCGCATGGCCCGCGTGCGATGACAGGCCGGGATAGAGCACTTCCGCCACCGCGGCATGATTGGCAAGACGCGTCGCCAGTTCCATCGCATTGCGGCTCGCCTCGAACACGCGCAAATGCAACGTGCGCATGCCGCGAATGAGCAGGTAGGTTTCAAACGGCCCGAGAATCATGCCTTGAATGGCGCGCACGCGTCTGATGCGCGCCCAATAATCGTCATCGCTGTTGGTGGCGAGCACACCTGCCAGCACATCGGAATGGCCGTTGAGATATTTGGTCGCGGCATGCATGACGATATCCGCGCCGAGTTCCAAAGGCCGCGTCAGCACCGGGGTCGCGCAGGTGGAATCGACCGCAACGCGCGCGCCGGCCTGATGGGCGATCTCGCTCACCGCTTTGATGTCGGTGATCGTCCACAGCGGATTGGCAGGGGTTTCCAGCCACACGAGCTTTGTCGCGCCCGGCTTGATGGCGGCGCGCACGGCGTTCACATCGCTGGTGTCGACAAAATCAACCGCAACGCCCCATTGCTTGAGGTCATTCATCAGCCAATTGCGCAAGGCCCAATACATGACTTTCGGCGCCACCACATGATCGCCGGGCTTGAGCGCCAGAAACACGGCCGTTGCCGCCGACATGCCGGAGCCGAGCACCAAAGCATGGGCGGCATTTTCCAGCGCGGAGAGAATGGCCTCCGCCTCGCGCACGGTTTCATTGTCGGGGCGACCGTAAATATTGCCGGTGCGATATTGGTTGTCGGGATCGCGGATGAAAGTGGTGGCGATATGGATCGGCGGCACGACGGCTTGCGTCTGCGCATCCACTTTGCCAAGCGCCTGCGCGGCGAGGGTGCGGCGGGTCCAGGGCTTTTGCTCGGCCATGAATTGTGCCTTTTCGAAAGAGCACGCCCTCCTTCTCCCTCTGGGAGAGGAAGTGCGTGCCTCACCGATGTGCCTTGTTTTAATTCGTCTCCACCACCCCGATGAAGGGCAATTCGCGGTAGGAATGGGCGACGTCCATGCCGTAGCCGACGACGAAATAATCCGGGCATTCGAAGCCGACGAAATCGGCCTGGATTTGCACCTGGCGCTTGCCGGGCTTTTCCAGCATCACACAGAGTTTCACCGATTTGGCGCCGCGCGCCGTCAGCAGGTCCTTGGCGAAGGCGAGGGTGCGGCCGGATTCCAGGATGTCGTCGACGAGCAGCACGTCGCGCCCCTCGACGTTTGAATCGACATCCTTCAGAATCGTCACCGTGCCGGTCGAGGTCGTGCCCTTCAGGTAGCTCGACAGGTGCATGAATTCGACCTGCGGTTCGAGCTTCTCGCGGTGCAGGGCCCGGATGAGGTCGGCGGCGAACATGAAGGAGCCGCGCAGCACCGCCACGACCAAGAGGTCGGTGGGCTCTTGCACCGCAATGTCCTTGGCCAATTCTTGCGTCCGCTTGGCGATCGATTGTTCGTCATACAGGACACGGACGCGGCGTTCTCGACTCATTCTCTTTCCTTCTGGTTGACCCCTCGCTCGGGGTGCAGTTTGGCGAAAGCCGGCGCCGCCGTCCACGCCAAAATTCCGCCACGCTTTAGGACCTGTTGACACTTATAGATAGACGCTGGATGAGGTCAAAAATAGCCATCTGCAAGGAGCATTGCGCGGCCGGTACGTCCGTACCGGCAAGCATTGCGACGTGGCAGATGACCATTTTTCACCTCACCGAAGGCGCGGCGAAATTGACCGACTGCGGCGTCGATGGTCCTAGCGGGACGGACGTCCCGCGTCGGCCCATGTCCTGGCATTCGGTCAATTTGGCCGCGTCCAGCGCCTATCTATAAGTGTCAACAGGTCCTGGCCTGTGCGGCAAAATAATACGGCTGATTTGTTATGGTTAACGCCGCGTAAAGAAGTTTTGCGTGTATGTATAGATGGCTGCCCTTGCGCCGCGCAACGGTGGCTGGGGTTTTCAAAGGAGACGGGGTTGGTTCGGTTCGAGAATGTTGGCTTGCGCTATGGCATGGGTGAGGAAATCCTGAAGGATTTGACCTTCTCCATCGAGCCGCATTCCTTCCAGTTCCTCACCGGCCCCTCCGGCGCGGGCAAGACGACGCTCTTGCGGCTCATGCTCCTGTCGCTGCGGCCCACCCGCGGCCTCATCACCTTGTTCAACCGTGACGTCACCACCATGAGCAAGGACGAAGTGACCGGCTTGCGCCGCCGGATCGGGGTGGTGTTCCAGGATTTCCGCCTGCTCGACCATCTCACGACCTACGAGAATGTGGCGCTGCCGCTGCGGGTGAAAGGGCGTGACGAAGCCTCTTACCGCTCAGAAGTCATCGAATTGCTGCGTTGGGTCGGCCTTGGCGAGCGCATGCACGTGCTGCCGCCGGTCCTCTCGGGCGGGGAAAAGCAGCGTGCGGCGATTGCGCGCGCCCTGATCGTGCGGCCCGAATTGCTGCTGGCCGACGAGCCGACCGGCAATGTCGACCCGAGCCTCGCCCGCCGGCTGCTGCGGCTGTTCATCGAATTGCACAAGTCGGGCACCTCCGTGGTGATCGCCACCCACGACCTTGGTCTGATGGACCAGTTCGACGGGGCGCGCCGGCTCGTGCTCGGCGACCGCCGCTTGCATATCTACGATTAAGGCGCCGCCGCGATGAGCACCATCAATCAGACCAGTCCCGGCGAGGAGCAGGCGCAGCGGCAGGCCTCGCGCGCCCTGCGGCGCGACATGCCGCTGGTGCCGGCCGCATCGATCGCTGGCCGGTCGCTCGTCACCGTCATCGTCATCATGACCTTTCTCGCCTCGCTCACGGCGGGCGGGGCCTTTCTCATCTCTGGCGCGTCGCAGGATTGGCGCTCGTCGGTGTCGCGCGAAATGACCATCCAGATCCTGCCCGCGTCCGGGCGCGATCTCGATACGGAATCGAAAAAAGCCGCCGACATTGCTCGCGCGGCACCCGGCGTCGCTGGCGTGCAGGTCTATAGCAAGTCCGAATCCGAGCGCCTGCTCGAGCCTTGGCTCGGCACCGGGCTTGATCTTGGCGAATTGCCGGTGCCGCGCATGATCGTGGTGGATGTCGCCGCCGGCCAAAGGCCGGACCTGAATGCCTTGCGCAAGACCTTGGCCGACAAGGTGCCCGGCGCCAATCTCGACGACAACCATGTCTGGATCGAGCGCCTCGGCACCATGGCGCAGACGATTGTGGGCGTGGCCATCGTGATTTTCATCCTGGTGCTGGTCGCCATGACACTGGCCGTCGCCTTTGCGACGCGCGGCGCCATGGCCGGCAATCGCGGCATCGTCGAGGTTCTGCATTTCGTCGGCGCCGAGGATCGTTTCATCGCCCGGCAATTTCAGCGCCACTTCCTGCGCCTCGGCCTGCGCGGCGGCCTTATCGGCGGCGGCGCGGCGATCTTCTGTTTCTTCCTCGCCGGCCGGGTTTCGGCATGGTGGCTCGCCACCCCGGGCGGCGATGAAATGGAGGCGTTGTTTGGGTCCTTCGGCTTGGATTGGCATGGCTATGCGGCTATTGTTGTGATCTCCATCGGAATCGCCCTCCTGACCGGTTACATGTCGCGGACCATCGTCTTTCGCCATTTGCGTGGGCTCGATTGATGCTATTCGGGCTGAGAGGCTTTTTGCATCGCGCGCGCGTCACCATCCTGACGGTGCTCGGCTTAATCTGTTTCGTGCTTGTCGTCGGCTTTTTCATGTTCGTCGCGCAGCTCGCCCATGACGAGCCGGAGCTGACCGACCGCGCCGACGGCATCGTCGCGCTGACGGGTGGGCCGGAGCGGATCATCGAGGCGGTCGATCTGCTCTCCAAAGGCCATGGCAAAAGGCTGCTGGTGACGGGCGTGAACCAGGGCACGACCAGTCACGAGATCGCCAAGCTCACGCCCAAGTTCCACGACGAATTCGGCTGCTGCATTGATCTCGATTATGAGGCGGCCAACACGGTGGGCAATGCGGACGCGGCGCAGAAATGGGCCCGGGCGCATCACATGCAATCGCTGATCATCGTGACGTCGTCCTACCACATGCCGCGCGCGCTCGTCGAAATGCACCGCGCGCTGCCCGATCTCGATCTCATTCCCTATCCGGTCGTCAGTTCGCGTGCGGCCTATGACGAGTGGTGGGCCGATTCCGGCATGGCCCGGCTTCTCTTCTTCGAATATCTCAAATATCTTGGCGCCCGCATCCGGGCAGAATTTTACGGCTTTTCCGATTGGAAAATCTGACAAGATAAAATGCTAGAGACATATGCGGATCGGCTCCAGCCGGCCAGCAGGTCTCAATGGGGGCGGAACGTCTAAGATGGTGTATCTCCGGTCGGCACTATTCAATCTTGCCTTTTATATCGTGCTGGTTTTTCTGATCATCGCCGGCACGCCGCTGCTGTTGATGGATTATCGCTATATCTTCAAGCTCGCCCATGTCTGGGGCCGCACGTCTTTGTGGCTGCTCGACAAGATCTGCGGGCTGAAGGTCGAATTTCGCGGTGTGGAGAAAATCCCGAAGGGCGGTTTCCTGATCGCGCCGAAGCACCAATCAATTTGGGAGACTTTCGCGCTGCTCACCCATTTCGACGATTTCACCTTCGTGCTCAAACGCGAGCTGACCTACATCCCGTTTTTCGGCTGGTATCTGCCCAAGGCCCGGCAGATCGCCATCGACCGCGCCAAGGGCGGCAAGGCGCTGGAACAGGTGACGGAGCGGGCCCGCGAGGTTCTTGCGGCCGGCCGGGCGATCTTCATCTTCCCCGAAGGCACCCGCCGCCCGCCGGGCGCGCCGCCGAAATACAAATTCGGCGTTGCCCAAGTCTACGGCGAGACCGGCGCCCGCTGCCTGCCGGTGGCGCTGAATTCCGGCCTGTTCTGGCCACGCCGCAGTTTCGTCCGCCGTCCGGGCAAGGTTCTCGTCGAATTTCTCGACCCGATCGAGCCGGGGCTCGACAAACAGGTATTCCTGGCCGAATTGCAGGCCAGGATCGAGGCCGCCTGCAACCGGCTGAATCAGGAGGCGGTGCAGGCACGACCGGAATTGCGGACGGTACTGGTCGAGGGCAGCCGCGCTTAGGCAGGGCAAAGATATTCGCTTTTTGTTCCGAAATAGGCTTGACCGACTGGCGATAATGTTCCATCTTTGTTCGTATCATGGTTAACGGGCGAAGGAAGGAACAGGCTGATGCACGCGATTGCCGGTACGGGCTTGTCCTTTGATCTTTCTGCCCTAAATCCATTTTCTGTCGCGGCCGACGGTCCCCCGGCTTTGACAGAAAGTCCAGCCGGCGCACCGCTCGCGTCCCTCGCGGGCGGCGCGCTGGCTCGACGGTTCCATTCCTGGCGCGGCGCCTCCGGCGCGCGCTATATTTGCTCGGTCTTTGCGGCAACTGCGCTGGATGAATTGGCAAGCTATGCCGATGCGGTCGTGATCGGCGTCGTCGCCGCTGGCGAGGGCGATTTACGTGTCGTCCTCATCGGCGAATCGGGGTCTTTGCCCGAAGTGTTCTGGCAAGGCGAATTCGCGCGGCGGGCGCGCGCCGCGGGCGTCAATGAGTTTCATCTGCATTTGCTGACTGAGCGCGCGGAAGAGCGCCGCGCGGTGATGGGCGATCTCACGCGTCAGATGGCTGCAAAGCGGGCGTCTTGAGCTTGGCCACCAGCCAATCGAGCCGGTGATCGACCAGGCCGAGTTCGGTCAAGTGATCGCGCGTGTTGCGGATATAATCGGGATTGGCGCCTGAGACGCCGTGTCCTTGGCGTACCAACCGCAAGGTCTCGGCAGGTGTCAGTTTGCCGGCATATTGAGGGTGCCTGCGGTCGGCCACATAGGTCAGCGCAGTGGCGTGGCGCGCATCGGCCAGAATCGCCTTGACCAGCCGCTCCAGATAGACCGACGTGACCTGCTCGCGTTCGCGCAAATAGGCGATGGTGGCCGCGCGGTGTTCCGCGGCGACGCGAAAGGCGATGCCGCGGCACGAACCGCCCGAATCGAGGCCGAAGACGAGGCCGGGCTTGTCCGGCGTGCCACGATGCACATGCGAGTAAATGCAGGGCGCGCGGTGAAAGCCGTGAATCGTGGCAATCTTGCACTCGATATAGGCAAAGCCCGGCTTCCACATCAGCGAACCATAGCCAAAAACCCACAAATCGCCTGGTTCATCCTCGATATTCACCCGCATGAAGCCTTCCTTTAGAGTATTTTCCAGAAAAGTTGCGCGACCTTTCGGTTAAGAAAATGCGATAAAACAAAGATATAGAGCATTTTGCAATTCTGAAAGAATGCAAAATGCTCCTCCCACCAGTTCCTCATTCCGTCGCAATGTTTTTGAAAATGTCCGCAAATCACAGTACCAGAGTTCTAGCGCAATAATGGGCGCCGGACAGGCCGGTTTGGGCATGTCCGTTGGTCGATTAGAGCAAGAGACGGGCCGGTTGCAGCCCGAACGGGCATTTATTGGAGGAGATGGGCATGTCTGTGGCGGTTGGCGCGTTGCGCCGTGGATCTCTCAATCGGTGGGGGATGATCCTCGTTGCGGTGCTGATCGTTCTGGCCGGAGCCTGGACGGCGCTGTGGTTCTATGCCGCCAGCCAGGCGCAAGCGGAGGCCGACGCCTGGCTCGCGCGCGAAGCCTCATTGGGGCGGCGCTGGACCTGCCCCGACCGGCAGATTTCCGGCTATCCGTTCACGATGCAACTGACCTGCACCGGGCCGCATTATGCCGGGCGCGACGGCGAAGGATCGGTCGTAGCCTTCCGCGCCCATGCGGAAGTGTGGTCGCCCGCACGGATCACCGCCGAGGCCGATGGCCCGCTCGTGCTGCAATCGGCCGACGGCACGCGGCATGTGCAAGCCAATTGGGCCGCGGCGTCGATCGTTCTTTCCGGCAGCCCCAGCGCGCTGCAGAGCGCGCAGATCGAACTCGATCAGCCGGATATCGGCCTGACCGCGTCCAATGTGGAAACAAGCGTCAAGGCGGAGCACGCGCTCTTCGATCTGCAGCCGTCGGAAACCTCCGATGCCGAGGACCGCATCTTCGATCTGCATCTCAAACTCGACAATGCCGCTTTGCCGCTGATCGACCCGTTCACCGGCAATGACGCGCCCGTCAATTTCGAGGCGCAGGCGACGATCAACGCGCTCGATCTGGGCGGCAAGGGCACGCCGCCCGAGCGCCTGGAGGCCTGGCGCAGCAATGATGGCGCCGTACAGATCGATGATCTGGTCTTCAGCAAGGGGACGATGAAGCTCGCGGCGCAAGGTCGCCTCGCGCTCGACCCGGAGCACCGCCCGTCGGGCAAGATTGACCTGAGCATGATTGGCATGGAACCGCTCATGACCGCGTTTCATGTCCCAGCCCAAATCTTGAGTGTAACCGCCTTGCTTGGCGGGAAACCGGTGGGCCATCTCACCGGCGAGGGCAAGTCGCTGAACGTGACGCTCAAACTGGCTGATGGGGAGGTCGCCGTGGGGCCACTGAAAGTGAGCAGGCTGCGGCCGCTATATTGAACGAACGGAAATGTCCGCGGCGATCTGCATCCTGCAACTCTGCCCGACGGACCGGGCCGGACCGCACGTGTTCAAGGCGGGTTGACGCGCAAAATCAAGTCCGCGACGTGGGTGCAGAAATCGGTTGTAACCGCGGAGTTTTGCCAGTGACTTTTGCCATAGGAAAAGGCGAGGGATTTCAGAGCGGCGGCGTGTCGCAAAAAATCAGGAATTCTGCAATATTTTTGTTACACAGGCGTCTTGTGTGAATTTTATCACACAAGAAATTGCTTAATTGGGAAATTGTTAGTGGACAATTCGACTGGGGGCCATCGGATCTAACCTATTCCGTGACCGTGCAATAGCCTGACCCCGTTGGAGACAGAAAATGAACGACGTTTCATCGGTCCCCGGCCCAGGAGCCGCCGCCATAGATTTCAGGCAGATCGCGCGAGGCATCGGAACGGTCAACACCTATAGGGCGGGAGACGTGATCTTCCGGGAAGGCGACGGCCCAACCTATGCCTACATTGTTCTCAGCGGCAAAGTCGAAGTCTCCGCCCGCGGAAAAATCATCGAGCAGGTCAATGAAGGGCGGGCCTTCGGCATCATCTCCGTCATCGACAAAAAATTGCGTTCGGCGACGGCGACTGCGGTTGAGAATTCTGAAATCGCACTGCTGGATTCGCGACAGTTCCGTTACATGGTCGAAGCAATGCCGAATTTTGTCTGGTATGTGCTCGGTGAAGTCGTCGATCGGCTGCGCGCGACAAATTCCGCATTGTAGCCAAGGGGCAAGACGCGGCTGAGCGCACTACGCCGTTGGAAGGCCGGAAATGATTGCTTCCGAACAGTCCTCGCCGAAGGGCCAGGCAGCGCGGCAAATGCGCACGTCAACTGACGAGCAAAATCAAATATGAGACGTGGTAGAAAAAAATCGGTTGCAAAAGTGGTGTTTTGTCACTGACTTTTGCAACAGGAAAAGGCGAGGGATTTCAGTGCGGGATAGGAGTGTCGCAGAAGTCAGGATTTATGCGATCTCTCGTCATTTATGCGATCTCTCGTCCAAGCATTGGTAATAAAGCTCCCGACGAGGCTTTGAGTTCATGTCGTGATACGCACCGTAAACACTTTCTGGGATAGGCACGTAGTGGACCGGTAGACGCTTCAAAGTTTTGGCGTGGCAGGCTCGCTTGAGCGGCGTATCGTAGCTATATTCGCGCGCCAAAGCTGAGCATGAGCAAAGCGAAATCGCACAAATTGACAGCATTAACTGTTGAAATCGCATGCGTCGCAAAACTCCCGCTTTCTGTACGAAATGATACACCGAATTTTGCGACATTCGAAAGTCAGGAGTTTCGCGACATAATCTGTGCTGAACTTAAGAGTGTTTCCAGTTGAACTCGGCTTCCGCCAATGTGCGTAGCTCGGCCTCCTGATTTGGGTAGGCGGCGGCCGGGAGATCCTCGAGTGTTAATCGCAAACTCGCCATGTGCAGGATGTGTCGTTGAGCAGGCGTAGGATTTTCAAGATCGAAGAGCGATGCGATATTGTCGCGTAGCCATCTGCCGTGTTCGCTGGAGTCCCATCCGCTAAATCGAAGCCATTCCTCTTTGGGGGTCATCAGCGTTCATCCTCCAGCTTGTCGCGAAATTCCCGATTAAAGCGACACTTTTGCTCCCGACTTTTGCAACAGGGGTCCGATCAGATTCCCAGCCAGCGTCCAATTGCAATGTTAGCGCATTGACGGTGCTTGATTTGGCACGGGCGAAGAGCCTCTCACTCCCCGCTTCCCCTTCGTCCGAAATCCGGAGCAGCCGTTTCCTGACCCGCCGCGATGATGCCGCGGCGGATGGCGCGGGTGCGGGTGAAGAAGTCGAACAGGCTTTGCCCGTCGCCCCAGCGGATCATCCGCTGTAAGATCGCAAGATCCTCGTTGAAGCGGCCGAGCACTTCCAGCACCGCGTCCTTGTTGTGCAGGAACACGTCGCGCCACATGGTCGGGTCGGAGGCGGCGATGCGGGTGAAGTCGCGAAAGCCGCCGGCCGAGAATTTGATCACTTCCGATTCCGTCACCTGCTCCAGATCGTCCGCCGTGCCGACGATATTGTAGGCGATGAGATGCGGCACGTGGCTGGTGATCGCGAGCACGAGGTCGTGATGCGCAGGCGCCATCACTTCGACATTCGAACCCGCCGCGCGCCAGACGTTCGTGAGCGTCGCGAGCGCGCCGGCGTCGGGCTCGCCGTTCGGCGGCGTGATGATGCACCAGCGGTTGAGGAACAAAGTGGCAAAGCCCGCGTCGGGGCCGGAATATTCGGTGCCGGCGACCGGATGCGCCGGCAGGAAATGCACATCGGGTCGCAGATGCGGCTGCACTGCAGCCACAACCGCGCCTTTCACCGAGCCGACGTCGGAGAGAATCGCGTTCTTCTTCAGATGCGGGCCGATCGCTTCGGCCACCGGGCCGCTCGCGCCGACCGGTACGCAGAGAATGACGAGGTCGGCATCCCGCACCGCATCCTTCAGCGACGTCGTGACCTCGTCGGCAATCGCAAGGTCGCGCACGCGGGCGCAAACCGCGTCCGAACCGTCCGCAGCGACAATGGTGTTTGCGATGCCTTTGCGCCGTATCACCCGCGCCAGCGACGAGCCGATCAGCCCGAGACCGATCAGCGCGACGCGCTCGACGAGCGGAGTCCCAAGTTTCTCGCCAAGACCGTCAGGCACGCGCCCACTCCTTCACAAAATCGCGCAAGGCCGCAACGACAAGGCGATTGGCTTCTTCCGTGCCCACCGTGAGGCGCAAGTAATCGGGCAAACCGTAGGACGCGACATTGCGCAAGATCAGGCCGCGCGACGCGAGGAACGCATCCGCATCCTTCGCATTCTTGCCATTGCGCAGCGGGATATGCACGAGCAGGAAATTGCCGACGCTCGGCGTGACCTCGAGGCCAAGGCCCACGATTTCCGCGGTGAGCCACGCGAGCCACTGCTCGTTGTGCGCGATGGACTTTTCGATATGCGCGCTGTCTTGCATGGCCGCGATACCAGCTTCGATCGCCGCGCCGTTGAGATTGAACGGGCCGCGGATGCGGTTGATCGCGTCGCACACATGGGCGGGCGCATAGCACCAGCCGATCCGCAAATTCGCGAGGCCATAGATCTTCGAGAAGGTGCGGGTCATCACCACATTCTCGGATTCGGAGACGAGTTCGATGCCGGCCGAATAATCGTTGCGCCGCACATATTCGGCGTAAGCGGCGTCGAGCACCAGCAACACGTTCTTGGGCAGAGCCGCGTGCAGGCGCTTCACTTCTTCGTAGGGAATGTAGGTGCCGGTCGGATTGTTCGGATTGGCGAGGAAGACGATTTTGGTGCGCGGGGTGACGCGCGCCAGAATGGCGTCGACATCGGCGGTCAAATTCGTCTCGTCGGCAACGACCGGCACGCCGCCCGCCGCGAGAATGGCGATGCGGTAAACGAGAAAGCCGTGCGCGGTGAAAATGCCTTCGTCGCCCGGCCCGACATAGGCCGAGGTCAAAAGATGCAGCAGATCATCCGAGCCGTTGCCGCAGACGATACGGCTCGCGTCGAGCCCGTAGCGCGCGGCAATCGCCTCGCGCAGGCGCGTCGCGGAGCCGTCGGGGTAGAGTTCGAGTTTTTGCGCCAGCGCGCGAAAGGCTTCGATTGCGGCGGGCGAAGCGCCGAGCGGCGATTCGTTCGACGACAGTTTGTAGATTTTGGCGACCCCGGGCGCGGCGCTCTTGCCGGGCACATAGGCCTCGATCGCGAGGACGGAGGCGCGGGGAATCGGACGGGTGGCGGACATCAGAACAGACCTTGGAAGAAGGAAAAGGAAAATCGGGCGAGCGGAAGCGACCTCACGTCGCCTCGCTATGTCGCCCCGTAAATTCGTATCGGGCGGCATGCGAGCCGATCGGATAGGCCTGGAGCCCGGTGACGCCGCTTTTGTGCAAAGCGCCCAACATCGTCTCAAGGTCCACCGTGCCGGGCAGGGACACCAGCAAGGACACGGCCTTGCCGTCCGCCACATTGCCCAAAACCTCGCCGCCAAGCTGCCCGAGCAATTCCGGGATCGCGCCGGACCAATGATCGATTGCCACCGCATAGAGCATGACGTCGTGCGCGGCGGCCTCGTTGAGCGGCACGGAAATCACGAAAATCGGCATGCCAGCCGGGTGGTCCGGCCGTTCCACGAACGGCAGGCGCGCGATGATTTTCGGTGCGCCTTCCGGCACGAGCCGTTTCCACCAGGCCCCGGCCGCTGCGCCGCCGTCGACGCGGAACATGCCAAGGTCGCCGCTGGCTCGCGCCACGGCGTCGATGACGCCGCCGGCGCCGTGATGCACGACGCAGGGCACGGTGAAGCCGAAATGGAAGCGCACGGAATCGCGCATCGCCGCATCGCCGCCGGAAAAATCGGCATGGACCGAATAATTCGCCTGCACATAGGTGAAGGTCGAGATGATGATGCGCCAGATGCCCTCGACCGTGTCGAGCGGCAGGGCGCCATGGTGGCGCTCCGCGATCATCTGCATCATCGAGGCCTCGCGCCCGGGCCGGAAGGCCGAACCGCCGCCTTGCCGCGCCTTGACGGCGATCAGCCGGTCAATGATTTCGCCGCGTTCCATCAGCAACTCGTGCATATCCCGGTCGATCCGGTCGATTTCGACGCGGAGGTCGGCCAGGGTATCGAGTTTGGTGTCCGGGGCGGCGCTCATCATGGGATCCAGGGGATGTGCGCCCTCTTTAATGGCGGGATGGGCGATTGGCAAATGCGGGGCGCGCATTGGCCGCGCGCGCATCCCGGGCGCTCCGTCGCATTGCACGCCCTTCCGGTTTTGGGCTAAAGCCGAAGTGTCTATGGAGGAAAACGAGGCGATCCTTTGACGTTCCTGGCCCAGGATTCCGCGCACGCGCTGCGCCCGGCGGGGCGGGCCGAGCAGGCTTACGCGTTCCTCTTGCGGCATGCCGGCGCGGTTTTTTCGGTCAAGACCTTCATCGCCGCCACGCTCGCGCTGCTGATCGGGCTTTGGCTCGATCTGCCGCGGCCCTATTGGGCCATGGCGACGGTCTATATCACCTCCCAGCCGCTGTCCGCGGCCACCCTGTCCAAATCCGCCTACCGGGTCGGCGGCACGGTGCTTGGCGCCCTGGCGGCGCTGCTGCTTGTGCCCGTCTTCGTCGGCGCGCCGGAGCTGCTGTGCCTCGCCATCGCGCTTTGGGTGGGCCTGTGCCTCTATCTGTCGCTGCTCGACCGCACGCCGCGCGCCTATCTCTTCATGCTGGCCGGCTATACGGCGGCGATCATCGGCTTTCCAGTCGTCTCCGTACCCGAACTGATCTTCGACACGGCGCTCGCGCGGGTCGAAGAGATTTCCCTCGGCATCATCTGCGCCTGTCTCGTGTCCATCATCATCCTACCGCGCCCGGTTGGTCCGGCGGTCGCGCTGGCGGTGGAGAACTGGCTCAAGGACGCGCGGCAATTGGCCCGCGACGTGCTTTCGGGGCAGGAGCTCGACCAGGACATGAAGGACAAGCGCCTGCGCCTGGCCGGCGACGCGATCGAAATCGACACATTGGCCGATCACCTCGCCTATGATTTCACCGCCAGTAAGGCGGCGGTCGAGGCCCTGCGCACCATTCGCGCCCATATGCTGATGCTGCTGCCGCTCACCTCCTCGATCACCGACCGGATGGCGGCGCTGGGGCCGCATTGGCGCGACGATTATCCGGACATGGCGCGCCTCGTCGATCAGACCGCAATCTGGATCACACAAGAGACGCTGGAGCGCGAGCCGGCCGATGTCATCCGCGCGGAGATCGCGGCGCAATTGCCGCACCTCGACAGCAGCACGGCGTGGCGCGAGATCATCCGCACGAGCCTGCTCATGCGTCTGCGCGATCTTGTCGATGTCAGCCAGGATTGCCGGACGCTCACCGAGCATATCGCGACGAACGACCCGACCCCGGTCGCGCTGCGCTTTCTGCCGGATCTGGGCGTCGCGCATGTGCGCTATCGCGATCACGGCATGGCGCTGTGGTCGGCGGCGGGCGCCGCGCTTGCCGTTCTCACCTGCTGCGCGGCCTGGATCGCCACGGCCTGGGCCGATGGTGCGACGGCGGCGATGATGGCGGCGGTCGGCTGTTCGATCTTTGCGGCGCAGGACGATCCCGTGCCGCGCATGCGCAGCTTCGCGCTCTGGGCGCTGGTCGGGATGCTGGTCGTGGCGGTCTACAAGTTTGCGATCATGCCGGTGGTGCCGAGCTTTCCGCTACTGGTCGTCGCGCTCGCGCCACCCTTCCTCGTGTTCGGCTGGCTGATCGCGCAGCCCGCGACGACCGGGATCGGCGTGTCGCTCGGCTCCAATGTCGCGACATTGCTTGCCTTGCAGTCCACCTACGATCCCGATTTTGTCGCCTTCCTCAATGTGGCTTTGTCCTTCAATGTCGGCATGATCGTGGCGGTTCTGGTCACGCTTCTCACCCGCTCGGTCGGCGCCGAATGGAGCGCGCGGCGTCTGATGCGCATCGGCTGGGCGGCGCTCGCGACCGCGGCCGAGCGGCGCGGCATGCGCGACCGGGCGCAATTCGCCGGCTTGATGCTCAACCGCATCGGCCTCTTGGCGCCGCGCCTGGCCGCAATTCCGCAGAACGATCTGCATTCGGTCGACAGCCTGGCCGAATTGCGCGTCGGCCTCAACATCGTCGATCTCCGCCGGGCGCGCTGGGGCATGGACCGCGAGACGCGGCAGGCGCTCGACGAGATGCTCGACACGTTCGCGCGCGAATTCCGCCGCCGCCGCGGCGTGGCGCTGGCGCCGGATCTGCTGGAGCGGATCGACCACGCGCTCGGCAAGACTCTGCGCCTGCCCGAGGGCCGCGTGCGGCACGATGCGCTGATCGGCCTGGTCGGCATGCGGCGCGGCCTCTTTCCGCAGGCGCCGGGTTACGCGCCCGAGACCGGGAAGGCCGCGTCATGACCTACGAGATCGACCTGTTCGGCATCGTCGTGCCGGCCCTGCTGGTGTGGGCGATCGTCGCCTATGTCCTGTGCGCGCTGCTGCGCCGGGCGCTCGAAGGCTTTGGATTCTACCGCCATGTCTGGCATCGGCCGTTGTTCGATTTTGCCAGTTTCGTCGTTCTTCTCACCCTTCTCGTCGCCGTTTCCGCTAGGTTTGTCGCATGAGTGCTTCCCCCTCCTTCTTACGCCGCTTCTCGCTCACCACGGCGATGGTCGCGGCGGCGCTCATCGCGGCCTTCTATCTGTGGGACCATTATATGGACCAGCCGTGGACGCGGGACGGGCGGGTGCGCGCCGAGGTGGTGGCGATCGCGCCGGATGAATCGGGCTTCGTCACCGACGTGCTGGTGCGCGACAATCAAAAGGTGCAGCGCGGCGACGTGCTCTTCCGTCTCGACCGCGCGCGCTTCGCGCTCATCCAGCAGCAGGGCAATGCGCTCGTCGAAGGCCGCCGCGCCGTGCTCGACCAAGCGACGAGCGATCTCAATCGCGCGCGCGAGGCCGGCGCCGCGGGGCCGGGGATCGAGAAGCTCGAGCAATTGAACACGGCGATGCAGCAGGCGCGCGCGGCCTACGATCAGGCCATCGCTGACGCGGCGCTGGCGCAGATCAATTATGACCGCAGCGAAGTGCGCGCGCCGTTCAGCGGCACGATCTCCAACATGCAATTGCAGCCCGGCGCCTATGTGCCGGCCGGCAAGGGCGTGATGGCGCTGATCGATAGCGGTTCGATCTATGTCGAGGGCTATTTCGAGGAGACGAAGCTCGCACGCATCCATGTCGGCGATCCGGTGAGCGTGCAGCTTCTGGGCGAGAAGCGCCAATTGACCGGGCATGTGGAAAGCATTGCCGGCGGCATCGAGGATCGCGACCGCTCCTCGGGCGCGAGCCTGCTGCCCGCGGTGAACCCAACCTTCAGCTGGGTTCGCCTCGCGCAGCGCGTTCCGGTGCGGGTCGCGCTCGATCCCGATCCAGGCAACGCAACGCTCATTGCGGGACGTACCGCGACGGTCGTGGTGCTGCCGAAGCAGTGATGGTTATCCCTTCGCCCCGCACGCGGGGAGAAGGCAGGCGCGTCCCTTACTTCTTCGCCAAATCTCCAAGCGCCCTTGCCGCCGCGACGAATTCGCTCGGCATCATCACGATCGTCATCGAGTTCTGTTCGGCACCGACTTCGGTAAGCATCTGCATGCGGCGCAGTTCGAGCGAGGCGGGGTTCTGCATGATGATTTCGGCCGCCTGGCGCAATTGCGCCGCGGCCTCCATCTCCGCTTCGGCCTTGATGAGGCGCGCCCGCTTCTCGCGCAAGGCTTCGGCTTCCTGCGCCATCGCGCGCTGCATCGAGGGCGGGATTTCGACATTCTTCATCTGCACCAGCTCGACCTTCACGCCCCAGGGCTCGGTCACTTCGTCGATGGATTCCTGCATCGCCTCGGCGACCGTATCCTGCGCCTTCAGAAGCTCGTCGAGCGTGTGCTGGCCGAGCTGCGTGCGCAGCGTGGTGAGCGAGACCTGAACCACCGCATTGCTCACATCGACCACTTCCACCACGGATTTCGACGGATCGACGATCCGGTACCAGATCACGGCGTTCACCTTGATCGGCACGTTGTCGCGCGTGATCGCCTCCTGCTGCTCGACCGCCGCCGTCACGGTCCGCATGTCCAGCTTGCGCTGCCATTCGACGAAGGGCAGCAGCAGGTAGAGGCCGGGGCCCGAGGTGCGGGCATAGCGGCCGAGAAAGAAGATGACGGCGCGCTGGTATTGCTGTGCGATGCGGATGGACCGCAGGAAGATGAGGACGACGAAGCCGATGATGAGCGCGGTGATCGGGTGAAAGCCCGCCCACAAGATGATGTCATTCAGCCAGTCCATGGGGCGATCCTATCGGTTGCCGCAGCGCGGGGGAGCAAACGCTATCTTGCTTCAATGATGCAACAATTTCATGGAACAACAAGGCAGAAGGGCACCGTCCCCATGCAAATATTGGATTTTGACCCAAACGGGATGTTGAGGAATTCAAAGGCAATTGCCGGAACGTGACGTTGATTTTGCAAATGAAAAACGTGAATTGTGAGCAATGCAACCCCAATTGGCCGTCGCAAGAGTCCGATGCGGAAATGCTGCTTGAATTGGAAGTATCGCGGCAGACCTACATGACTGTCGATGAGCCGGCGGCAATCGCTCTGCTTACTCCTTTCTGCCTTCTTTTATTGGCTGTGAGCGGCTCTCGAACAATTTGATCTGCTCGCCACGCCATTGCCGCCACCGGCGACGAAGCTCGCCAGTCCGCAGACCGATGGGTTCATCGCACAGCTTTGCCGCGGCGATCCTGTCACAGCGGAAGTGCCGAAAATCTTGCCTCAGTTCGCACCAGGCAATGAGCACCCGGCTGGTCTCCGCATAGCCCAGGAAGACTGGCCACACGATGCGGTGTGTGACCTCACCTGCTTCCGTTTGATAGCGCAGATCAAGTTTGCGTCCTTGACGTATCGCCTGACGAATGTCGGCGACGTCAATGATTTCGGCAGGCGCGCGCAAATTCGGCCTGATTCCCACGCTTGGCTCGGTAATGAACGATAGCAAATTCTCAGGGACGGTTGATGCGATCTTGGCTATGGCGTCGCGCGCGGCATTGGCGATCAGAGTGTCCGAGTGGCCAGCAACCCATTGTGCCCCCAGAACGATCGCCTCGATCTCGTCCGGAGTGAGCATGAGAGGCGGCATGTCGAAGGTTGGATCGAGCAGGTAGCCAAAGCCTGCCTCGCCGGAGATTGGTACCCTCTGGCCGATCAAATCGTTGATGTCGCGGTAAACGGTGCGCTTCGAGACCTCAAGCTCCTCGGCAATGGCGGCAGCGGTCGTTGGCCGGGTCTTTCGGCGCAGGATTTGAATGATTTGGAAAAGGCGGTCTGCTCGACGCATGCATGACGATTCATGCTGCCATAATGGTGGCAACAGGACTGTGTGACAAGCTCCGACATACAGCGGAATATCGCCGCTACAACGGAGACTTCAATGAAATTCGCATCGACCCGGATTATCACCGCAGATATGAAGCAACTGGTTGGCTTCTATGAGATGGTCACAGGCGTAGGAGCTGAGTGGCTTGCGCCCGTTTTTGCCGAAATCGTCATGCCCGGCGCCGTGCTCGCGATTGGTTCGGCGGACACGGTTGCGCTGTGGAAAGAAGGCAGCGCCGAACCGTGCGCCAATCGCAGTCTTGTCTTGGAGTTCCAGGTTGACGATATCGAGACCGAATATGTCCGACTGAAAGATAAAGTGACCCTGGTCCATGATCTCAAGACAATGCCTTGGGGCAACAAGACCTTCCAGTTTCGCGACCCCGACGGCAACGCCATTTCGCTCTATATGCCGATCACCGATGAGGCAAAGCAACGTTTCGCGTCGAGATAGAAAGGATCCCTATGGGTGTGGAATTCCCAACTTTCGGCGTAAGCGAACGGAGCCCTGAAAATGCTGAATATTCGTCATCGTCTTCCACTCGGCACCCATTTCAGTCAGCGTTTGCATGCGGCGCAGTTCGAGCGATGCCGGATAATCCTTCGGTGCGCGTTTCGATTTAGTTCTGGTCAATGACTTATTGTTGAATCTTGTCTGGCAATGACCAAACGTGGGGTCGGCTGAAGGAACCAGACAAAGGTACAGGCTCGCCTGCTTCATATACGCGTGTACATCACGTCGGAGCGCAGAACATATTTGCGTCCCTGTGTGACCTCGTCGCCGCGATGTTCGATCGGGTGATGAAAGATTAGCCCCATGCCCTTGCTCGGTGTGACGGTGAAGGCACCGAAATCGCGTGCGTCATGGAACGATGTGCCACCACCCTCGAAATCGTCATTCAGATAGATCATGAAGGTGAAGAAGCTGCGTTCGCCGTTGTCGCGTTCATAATAGCCGTCAAGATGCCAATCGAACTTCTGACCCGGGTCGTAACGATAGAAGCGGAACCGCTCGTTCAAGCCGATGGGGCGCCATTTCTTTTTAACGCGCGGCGGTACGAGCGGTGCAATGCGTGCGTAAAGCGTTGCCGCCATGGCGTTGTCATCGATCATGACGCGGTTGTTATTGCGCACGTCCTTCATCATGACCATGCCGGCCAAAGTGGTAACCGGTGCTTCCTCAAAATGCTGAGCTTCGCTCGAGCGAATATAATCGTCGCACTCTTCGGAGTTCAGGAGATTCGATATGGTCCCTATATCACGCGCGAGCCAACGCATCCGCAACATGTTGTACCCTTCAAATCATTTTACAATCGCTCGCCCCTTGCCAGATTCGAGTCTTCTCTTCCGGCCTGCAGAGTCTAAAAGATCAGTTCAAAATTATGACGCGCAAATTTAATGCGCAATAGCATAAGGAGAGCAGTGCGCGACTTCTTGAAGGGGCGAAGGTTTCTATGGGCTCGATTCTGCAGTGGATTGTTTGCAGTTTTTATGTTAGAACAAAACATGAATATCGAAGAGGTCGTTTCATATGCATCTGGTGTCGCAAGCAGTCATTCTTGCTGCGCTAGGCGGGTAGGGGTTTCGCGGATGCACGGGTCTGAGCGCTTAAAAATTTTTTTGAAATCAAACTAATAGGGCGAATATGCTTTTAAATTCAAATGATTATAACATGATTTTGGGCCGTACGCGCCGTTCGGGAGGGGCCGAAGTGTCTCCGGGGCCGGGCGTAACTCCCGCTTGACTTGCGCCTATGCGACCTTCTACATAACGGACAACCCGTTCGGAAAATAGAACAGCATGTCGTCGCTGCCAGAGTCCTCCATCACGCTTGCCCGCCGCGAGGCCGCGGCGCCGCAAAGCGCCACGGTCACGTTTCCGGTGGAGCGGCCCTTGGTGATGGATTCGGGCGCGTCACTCCGGCCCTTCACCATCGCCTATCAGACCTATGGCACGCTGAACGCGGCGAAATCCAATGCCGTGCTGGTCTGTCACGCGCTGACCGGCGATCAGCATGTCGCCAACGTGAATCCCGTGACCGGGCGCGACGGCTGGTGGGAGAATATGGTCGGAGCCGGCCGGCCGATCGACACCAACCGCTATTTCGTCATCTGCTCCAATGTGCTCGGCGGCTGCATGGGTACGACGGGGCCGGCCTCGATCGATCCGGCGACCGGCAAGGCCTATGGGCTCAATTTGCCGGTCGTCACCATCCGCGACATGGTGCGGGCGCAGGCGATGCTGATCGACCACCTGGGCATCGAGACGCTGTTCTGCGTCGCCGGCGGCTCTATGGGCGGCATGCAGGTGCTGCAATGGGCGGCAAGCTACCCGAACCGCGTCTTTTCTGCCCTGCCGATCGCCACTGCGGCGCGCCATTCCTCGCAAAACATCGCCTTTCACGAGGTTGGCCGCCAAGCGGTGATGGCCGATCCCGACTGGCGTGGCGGGCGCTATCTCGATGACGGCATCCAGCCGCAAAAAGGCCTGTCGGTGGCGCGCATGGCCGCGCATATCACCTATATGTCGGACGAGGCGCTGCATCGCAAATTCGGCCGCAAATTGCAGGATCGGTCGGCGCCGACCTTTTCCTTCGATGCCGATTTCCAGATCGAATCCTATTTGCGCTACCAGGGGCAGAGTTTCGTCGAACGGTTCGACGCGAATTCCTATCTCTATGTGACACGGGCGATGGATTATTTCGATTTGGCGGCGGATTACGGCGGCTCGCTGGCGCAGGCCTTCCGCGGCTCGAAGACGCGGTTTTGCGTCGTCTCCTTCACGTCGGACTGGCTGTTTCCGACCTCGGATTCGCGTGCCATCGTCCATGCGCTCAATGCGGGTGGCGCGTCCGTGTCCTTCGTCGAGATCGAAACCGACAAGGGTCACGACGCCTTCCTGCTCGACGTGCCCGAGATGATGGCGACGGTCGGCGGCTTTCTTAATGCGGCCGCACGGGCCCGCGGTATTGGAGACGTGCGATGACGGTTCTCGACGCCTCGCGCATTGCGGTTCATGAACAGGCACGTGGCATCACGCGTGTCGATTTCCTGCTCGTGGCCGATATGGTCGAGCGCGGCGCGCGCGTGCTCGATGTCGGCTGCGACGACGGCTCGCTGTTGCAATTGCTCGGCGACACGCGCGGCGTCGACGGACGCGGCATCGAATTGTCGCAAAAGGGCGTGAACGCCTGTGTTGCCAAGGGCCTCTCGGTCATTCAGGGCGACGCGGACACCGATCTCGACGCCTATCCCGACGACGCGTTCGATTATGTCATTCTCTCGCAGACGCTTCAGGCCACGCGCAATCCCAAGAAGGCGGTCGAGAACATGCTGCGCATCGGCCAGCGGGTGATCGTGTCGTTCCCGAATTTCGGCCATTGGCGCATCCGTACGCAATTGCTGTTCAAGGGCCGCATGCCGGTCACGAAGAATCTCTCCTACACCTGGTACGACACGCCGAATATCCACTTCTGCACGATCAATGATTTTCGTGAATTGGCGACGGCGGTCGGCGCGAAGGTCGAGCGGGCGATGGCGCTCGACCGGTTCGGCAAGAAGATGCAGGTGAATGCGCCCTGGTGGGCGTGGAATCTCTTCGGCGAGCAGGCGGTCTTTGTGCTACGGCGCGGCACGAATTTTCAGGGGTGAGGCGATTTAGCCCTTCTCCCGTTTACGGGGAGAAGGAATCTACACCCACCCCCGCGCGGCGTAATCGAGCGCGTATTTCTCCGGCGCTGCGGCGATGGCCGCCATGCCGGCGAGCACCGCGTCCGGCTCGAGCAGCAGGCGCACGGCAATGCTTTTCGGCAAGCGGTCGACCGGTGCCTTGCGTTCGAATGCGGTGCGGAAGGCCGCCACGTCGAGAAATTCCACCATATGCGGCAAAACGCCGCCCGCCAGCGTCACACCGCCCTTGGCGATGAAGGTGATCGCCATGTCGCCGGCAAAGCGCGCGATCAGCCGCCAGAAGATCGCGCAGGTCTTGGCGGCTTCCGAGCCGCGGTCGGCCAGCGCCTGGGACACGACGGCGGGGCCGTCGACCTCCGGGCGCGGCTCGCCTTTCGATGCGATCCGCGCGCGATGCAGGCGCGCAAGACCCGAGCCCGACATCAGGCTTTCGGTGGTGACGCGGCCAAGGACCGGCTCCACATGCGGCCAGAAGACTTCCTCATCCGCATTGGCGGGGCCAAAATCGATATGGCACGCCTCGCTCGAGACGGGGACGAAGAGCCCGTCCACGTCGAGCAGCGCGCCGATGCCAAGACCGGTGCCGGGGCCGAGAATGAGCCGCGCGCCATGGGCGGGCGGCACCGCGCCGATCGGCAGGGTCCATTCCGGCTGGATCGCCGGCAAGGCCAGTGCCTGCGCCTCGAAATCGTTGAGCAGCAGGCCCTGGTCAAGCTTGAGCGCGGCGGCAATGTCTGCCCCCTGCATCAGCCAGGGCGCATTGGTGAGCTTCAGGCTGCGCTCGACCACCGGCCCCGCGCCGCAGGCGATAACGCTGCGCGGCCGCGCCGGGAGCTGGGGCAGGCCCGCTTCGATGGCTTCCGCAAGGCCCGGATAATCGGCGGTATGGAGCCGGATGGGCTTGGTGAGTGGCTTACCGGGCTCGATCGCCATGGAGAGGCGCACATTGGTGCCGCCGATATCGCAGAGCAGGACAGGGGAGGGGAAGGAGGCGGCCATGAATGTCATCGGCAAGAGGAATCTGCCCCCTTTTTCAGCGTGCCGCCGCAGCGATGTCAACATCCTGGCGTAGGGACGGGCCGATGCTGCGGCTCTTTAACCGCTGGACCGTTCCGCTCAAATCCGGCACTTTTCGCTCGATGATTTTATCCCGACGACGCTTCAAGGACGATTTCCGCCCCATGCCGATGCGCCGCATTTTGACCCTGACCCTGGATTCTTGGTGGTGTTTCCTAGCGGATGACGGCTGGGCTTTCGCCAGCTACGTCGCGATGTCGGCCCTGATTTCGCTGTTTCCGTTCCTGATTTTCATCACGGCGCTGGCCGGCTTTTTCGGCTCGAAGGAACTCGCCGACGAGGTCGCAACTCTGCTGCTCCAGGCCTGGCCGAAACAGGCTGCGGCGCCGATCGCCGCCGAAATCCATTCGGTGCTCACCGGCAACCGGCGCGATCTTCTGACTTTCGGTGTCGTCCTGTCGGTCTGGTTTTCCTCGAACGGGATCGAGGCGATGCGCGTTGCGATGAATCGCGCCTACGACGTGAAGGAAATGCGGCCCTGGTGGCTCCTGCGCCTCGAATCCATGGCCTTCGTGCTGATCGGCGCCGTGGCGCTGCTGGCACTCGCCTTTCTTGTCGTGCTCGGGCCGTTGATCTGGCGTGTGCTACTGCATTATTTCCCGCAACTGTCGATGTATTGGCATCTCTTTACGCTGCTGCGCTTTGCCGTGACCGGCGGGGTGACCGTGGTGGCACTTGCGATCTCTCATATGTGGCTGCCGGCTGGACGGCGGACATTTGCCCAGATCTGGCCGGGCGTTGCCGTCACCTTGACGGGCATGCTGATATGCGCCGTAGGGTTCGGCAATTATCTGGCACGCTTCTCACGCAATTACGTGACGACCTACGCGGGGCTCGCCTCGGTGATGATTGCCATCGGCTTTCTATACCTAATCGCAGCGATCTTCATTTACGGCGGCGAGTTGAACGCTGTGATCATCCGCGCTGCGGATGATCGACAAGACGGCGCACAAAAGCACATCGACGAACAGCCTTAGCCAGTAACGGCGGTGGCCTCGTGGCTTGCCTCGATCACGTCGTCCAGCGTCTTCAGCCCCGGCCGCGACGCATTCACCAGCACCGCCATGTTGCCCGGCGCGTGCAGGTTCTTCCACATCTTGGTATGGGCCGCCGGAATCTGTGCCCAGGTGAAGACTTCCGACATGCAGGGGTCGACGCGGCGGTCGAGGACGAATTTGTTGGCCGCCGCCGCCTGTTTCAGATGGGCGAAATGCGAGCCCTGAATGCGCTTTTGCCGCATCCATACATAGCGCGCGTCGAAGGTGAGGTTGAAGCCGGTCGTGCCGGCGCAGAATACCACCATGCCGCCGCGCTTCACCACCAGGCACGAGACCGGAAAGGTCTGCTCGCCCGGGTGTTCGAACACGGTGTCGACATCCTTCTTGCCGGTAATGTCCCAGATCGCCTTGCCGAATTTGCGCGCTTCCTTGGTCCATTCGTTATATTCGGCGCTGTTGACCTTGGGCATCTGGCCCCAGCATTTGAAATCCTTGCGGTTGATCACGCCCTTGGCGCCGAGCGAGAGCACATAGTCGCGCTTCGACTCGTCCGAGATGATGCCGATCGCATTGGCGCCCGCCGCCGCGCAAAGCTGCACGCCGAACACGCCCAGCCCGCCCGAGGCGCCCCAGACCAGCACATTGTCGCCCGGCTTCAGGCGGTGCGGCTCGTGGCCGAACAGCATGCGATAGGCGGTGGCAAGGGTGAGCGTGTAGCTCGCGCTTTCCTCCCAGGAGAGATGTTTCGGGCGCTCCATCAACTGGCGGTCCTGCACCCGGCAGAATTGGGCAAAGGATCCGTCCGGCGTTTCATAGCCCCAGATGCGCTGGCTGGCCGAGAACATCGGGTCGCCGCCGTTGCATTCCTCGTCGTCGCCGTCGTCCTGGTTGCAATGGACGACGACCTCGTCGCCAACCTTCCAGCGCTTTACCTTGGAGCCGACCGCCCAGACGACACCGGCGGCATCCGAGCCGGCGATATGATAGGGCTGCCTATGCACATCCAGCACCGAAATCGGCTGGCCGAGCGCCGCCCAAACGCCATTGTAATTGACACCCGCCGCCATCACGAGAACCAGAACGTCGTGGCTGTCGAGCTCCCAGGTCGGCACCACTTCGATCTGCATGGATTCTTCCGGCGGCCCGTGCCGCTCTTTGCGGATGGCCCAGGCATACATCTGTTTCGGCACATGGCCGAGCGGTGGAATCTCGCCGATTTCATACAGATCCTTGAGCTCTGAGGCGGTCTGCCCGGCAGTTACATCCGACATTCGTCTCTCCCTTTGCGCCGATGGCGGCTGGCGCTGGCAAATGGCTTTTGCCGTCTTGTGTGCAACGCAACATGGTCAGATTAGGACGGTTTTTGCAACCGCGCATCAGGAAATTTGGCGAAGGCTGCGGCTTAACCGGGCATTAAAGCTGAATCGCTCTTAACCATGGCAGGTAACCAGCGGCTAACTCCTGTGGCGGAAGGTCTGCGCCGAAAGCCCCGAATGGGGCGGGGAGTTGGCATGAGTTTCGTGGCGCTGAGGCGGAACGGGGTCGCTGAGGCTGGGCAAAATGCGCCCGCCAAACGCCGCGCGTTCCGTAAATTGACGGTTTGGAGCGCCGGGACGCTGGTTTTTGCGGTGTTTGCCGCGGGGTGTATTGACCGGTTGAGCGCGCCCCCGGCGGTTCTGCCTGCGGCGACGTCCGCTGCCGACGCCGAGGATAATTGGGTTCCGGCCGACGAGCCGGTTCGTCAATTCGGGTTCGAGGCGGACCCGGCCGCGGCCTATGACGTGCGGCTCAACACCGCGAGCGGCGGCCGGATGGACACATTGTCGCTGGGGCGGTTCGGGGCGGCGGACGGCTATTCGCGCCTGACCGTCTATCGGCCCGGGGACGAGGCGCTGCCAACCTCCAGCCTGTTTGTCGACATGGCCCGCCGCGCCTCGGATGCCGGGTTCGCGGTGCTGCGCGATGCGGTCCCCTTCGCGTTTCAGACCCGTTTCGGCGCCTTCGAAGCGGCCGAGATCATGGTTTCGGATGGTAAGGTTAACACTTCCTGTCTCGGTTTCCGTCGCGCCGCAGTCGGCGAGCCGGTGCTGATCGACGGTTTCACCTGCGGCGACCAGACTCCGGACGCGGCGCGGACCGCGTGTTTGATCGACGGGCTCCGGCTCGCATCCGCCGACGAAGACCCCACTTTGCAGGCGTTTTTTGCACCCTCCACCCAGCAGCCGACGCTTTGCCCGACCGATCCGCCCGCCGTCGCGGAGGCGCCGTCGGCCCAGACCGAGCCGGCTCCGTTGCCGCCCGAACGCCGCGCGGGAAGGTGGCGGCATCGGGTCGTCCGGTAAATTAACATTTAGCTATGTGGCTTTTTAGCGCTAGTTTGCTTCCCGATTCGCACTAGAATGAATGCCAGTAACAGTACCGGCAAAGGAGCCAGAGCAATGCGCCATTCGACGATCGTGACCCTCGCGCTGGCCACCGGTCTCGCGTTGACGCTTCACGCAAACGCCGCCACGCTGAAGAAGCACGTGGTGCATCACCATCGCCAGGCCGCGCCGGCCACTAAGATTGAAGAGGACGGCACGATCCTGCGGCCGAGCAATGTGGTCTCGCCCGATAGCCTGCCGTCCTACACAATCAATTCGAAAGATGGCGTCAACGACGGCATCAAGTCCTTCGACAACAATGGGCGGTCCGATCACAACCTGCCGACACCGCTGAACAATCCGGGCGAGCCGCGGCCGCTGTTCACGTTCTAATCGGACCTTGAACGGATCGTGGCCTTCCAGGTCGCCAACAAACCGGGCCTGCCCGGTTTGTTTTTTATAGGGCGATGCGAATGCGGCCTCGAAGGCCGCGCTCCGTTCTTACGCCACCAGTTTCTGTAATTCCTCGCGGATCGCCTCGCCCATTTGCTCCGTCGAGATGATGCTGCGCGCATCGCCGCGGATGTCCGCCGTGCGCAGGCCGTGGGCAAGCACGTTGGCGATGGCCTTTTCGATCTTGTCGGCGGCGTCGCCCAATCCGAACGAATAGCGCAGGCACATGGCTAAGCTTCCGATCATGGCGATCGGATTGGCGATGCCCTTGCCGGCAATGTCGGGTGCCGAGCCGTGCACCGGCTCATACAGCGCCTTGCGCGCGCCGGTCTTGGCATCGGCCTCGCCAAGCGAGGCGGAGGGCAGCATGCCGAGCGAGCCAGTGAGCATGGCGGCGACGTCCGACAGCATGTCGCCGAACAGATTGTCGGTAACGATCACGTCGAACTGCTTGGGCCAACGCACGAGCTGCATGCCGAGCGCGTCGGCAAGCTGATGTTCGAGCGTCACGTCGGCGTAATCGCGCTTGTGCAGGGCGGTGATGACCTCGCGCCACAACACGCCGGATTTCATCACATTGTGCTTTTCGGACGAGGTGACCTTGTTGTTGCGCTTGCGCGCGAGTTCGAAGGCGACGCGACCGATGCGCTCGATCTCATAGGTGTCGTAAATCTGGGTGTCGATGCCGCGCTTCTGGCCGTTGCCGAGATCGATGATCTCCTTCGGCTCGCCGAAATAGACGCCGCCGGTGAGCTCGCGCACGATCATGATGTCGAGCCCTTCGATCACCTCGCGCTTCAGCGACGACGCATCCGCGAGGGCCGGATAGCAGATGGCGGGGCGCAGATTGGCGAAAAGCTGCATGTCCTTGCGCAGGCGCAGCAGGCCGGCTTCGGGGCGCACATCGTAAGGCACGTCCGCCCATTTCGGGCCGCCGACCGCGCCGAACAGCACCGCGTCGGCCGCCATGGCGAGGCCCATATCGGCCTCCGAAATCGCCTTGCCATGGGCGTCATAGGCGCTGCCGCCGACGAGCCCTGTCTCGGTCTCGAATTTCGCTACCCCGGCCTGCCCGAGTAGGTCGGCCACCTTCTGCACTTCGTTCATCACTTCGGGGCCAATGCCGTCGCCGGGGAGCAAGAGCAGCTTGTAGGTGGTCATCAAATGGTTCCTTTAATCGGGCAAATTCAGCCGGAAAGTGCTAAAGGCCCGGGGCGGACTTGGCAAGGGTATTGCCTGCATGGGAGATGTGGCTTTCCACCCCGCATTGCTGCACTGCGGCCGGATATGATAGGCCGGTCCCATGGACACATGGATCGCCCTCTTTCGCGGCATCAATGTCGGCGGCAACAATCTGCTGCCGATGAAGGCGCTTGCGGTGCTCGTCACGGACCTCGGTGGCCGCGACGTGACAACCTATATTCAGAGCGGCAATGTGGTGTTTCGGGGCACAGGCGATGCAGCCGCCTGGTCGAAGCGGATCGGTGCGGCGGTCGAGAAGGCGCATGGTTTCCGCCCGGCGGTGTTGATGCTGCGCACGGCCGATCTCGATGCCGCGATCAAAGCCAATCCGTTTCCGATGGACAACGAAGACCCGAAGGCGCTGCATCTCGTCTTCCTCGCTGCGGCGCCCGCCAAACTCGACCGTGCCGGGTTCGACGCCTTGAAAGTCGGGCGCGAAGCCTATGCGCTGCACGGCAACGTGTTTTATTTCTTCGCGCCGGACGGCATCGGCCGCTCGAAACTCGGCGCCAAGATGGGCAAGCTCTTGGGCCAGGGCACAGCGCGCAATTGGCGCACCGTCTTGCAATTGCAAGAGATGGCGCACGCGGCGGAGACGAGCGCATGAATGAGCCGAAACTGTTGCGCGTTCGGCTTTTGACGTGGGCCATGCATCTCGTTTTCCGGTTCAGCCGCGGCATGACGCTGGGCGTGCGCGCCGTGGTGCTCGACGCCGAGGGCCGCGTCTTCCTGGTGCGCCATTCCTATGTGCCCGGTTGGCACTTCCCCGGCGGCGGCGTCGAGATCGGTGAGTCCTTGACCGACGCGCTCGCCAAAGAGCTGCGGGAGGAAGGCAATATCGAGCTCACCGGGCCGGCCAAGTTGCACAACGTCTATTACAACCGGCAAACGTCGAAGCGCGATCATGTCGCGCTCTATGTAGTGCATCATTTCCGCCAAACCGCGCCGCGCCGCGCCGACGCCGAGATCGTGGAAGCGGGCTTCTTCGCGCGCAACGCGCTGCCGCAAGGCACGACGAAGGCGACCTTGCGACGCTTGGCGGAAGTGCTGGATGGGGCGAAGGCGGAGCGGTTGTGGTGAATAAGCCGCAACGATTAAAATTTGCACTTCCCCAAAATTTCCGCTAAAGCCCCGCGCCATGACTCTGAACCTGCGACGACGAATTTCCTAAACCCTGCCGGGCCGCTTTCCGCGCTCTCGGGTTTTGCACGCGTCCTTTGGTTTTCCTTATCAGAGTCTTTCATGACCAGTCTGCCGCTTGTGATCATGCCCGAAAAGCCGGGCGATGCTGCCGCCATCGAGAAATTGAACGAACGGGCTTTCGGCCCCGGCCGCTTCGCGCGCACCGCCTATCGGCTGCGCGAGGGCGTGCCGCCCGATCTGGATTTGTCTTTTGTCGCGCTCGTGAGTTCGTTGCTCGTCGGAGCAAACCGGATGACGCCGATCACCTGCGGTGGCACGCCGGCGCTGTTGCTCGGACCGCTCACCGTCGATCCGGCATTTCAATCCCAAGGCATCGGCCTTGCGCTCGTCAACCGCTCGCTCGATGCGGCGCGGGCCGCGGGACACAGACTGGTCATTCTTGTCGGCGACGCGCCCTATTATGCGCGCATGGGCTTCACGCCCGTGCCGTTCGGACAGATCACGCTGCCCGGGCCGGTCGATCCCGCTCGCTTGCTCTATTGCGAGCTCGTGGACGGCGCCTTTGCCGATGTCCGCGGCATGGTCGCGAGCGGCGCCACCGTTCCCGCTTGAACCGGGCGTCGCCGGGCCTTCCGCGGCGTCAGCTAATAATGGCTGCTGCCGCTGGAGCCGCCGCCACCGCCCATGCCTCCACCGCCACTTGCGGAGACGGATCCGCCGTTACCGCTCGCTGATGCGGCGGAGGCGCCGGCACCTTGCCCGCCGGCGAACGACATGGGGCTATTGCACCCGGCAAGGATGAGGACGCTGGCAAGTCCTATCCCAACCCCTATGGCTCTGATCGGATTGCGATGCCGTTTCATGGCTGCCTCCCTCAAAGGAGAGATATTCGCCCCTTACTGGCGCGCGGTATTGATGATGGCGCGAGCCCTGGATGCGAGCTTAATCCAGCGCACCGGCGCAGCCAGTCATGTCTGCGCCTGGCTCATCACATTTTCGAGACCGATCGACGTTACGGGTCGCGCGCGGCGCGGCCGCTCTCGAAGAGCCAAGCGGCCAGAATCAGGCCCAGCAGCACGAGAATGCCGTTCCAGCCGAGCGCCAGCGGCGTCACGGCGACGCCGGCGATCACGCTCGCACCGGTGTGGTGCACGCCGATATAATCGCTGCCACCGAAGGTCGAGGCCTCATCCTGTATGATCAGGCGCGGCATGGCGATGCCGCCGTGGCCGTCGTCGATGCGGCGGATCGTGCCGCGCGTCTCCTCGACCAGGGATTTTAGCATCTGCGTGTTGGAAATCACGTCCTGGAATTCGAGCGGATTGTCGGCTCCGACATTGGCGAGCACATTGTGCTCGCCGTCGCTGATTTTATAGAGGCCGAGTTCGGCCGCGGCATATTGCGCTTTCCAAAGGCCGGGGCTAGCAGCGCTCAATGCAAGGCTGTCCTCCTTGCCTGAAGGCGCCGTGATTTTCACTGTGCCCACGCCATCCTTCAGGCTCTGGCGCTCGATGAAAATGTTGCGGCCCTGTACGGCGGCGCGCAAGGCTTCCTCCTCGAGCTCCGGTTCCTTCATCAGCCAATGCGAGATGCGCCGCATCAGTTCGAGATGCGGGCCGCCGCCCTGATATTCGCGCGCCCACAGCCACATCTGGTCCGACAGCATCAAGGCGACGCGGCCTTTGCCTTCGTGCGAGAGCACGAGCAAGGGTTTGCCGTCGACCCCCGACATCAACACATTGCCGCGCACGTCGCCGACGCCGATCTGCCGAAACCACTCGCCCCATTGCGGCGGCGAGGACTCAGAGCCGGGCAGATCGCGCGTGACCGGATGTTTGGGGCCGTCATCGCTCACCGCTGGGCGGAATTCCTGCGTGAGCACTTGGCCGTCCGGGTGGCCCGGCAGAATGACGCTCATCGGCGAGTTGGCAAGTCCTTGCGGGCTCGCAAATTCCGGACCGACTGACATCAGCAAAGCCCCGCCGTTCTGCACGTAATCGGCGATGTTCTGCAGATATTGCGGCGGCAGGATCAGGCTTTGATTAGAATAGCGGTCGAAGATAATGAGATCGAAATGCTCGATATCCCGCTCGAACAATTCCTGCGTCGGGAAGGCGATCAGCGCGAGCTGATTTTGCGGCACGTTGTTGGCGCTCTCGGGTGAGCGCAGAATCGTGAAATGGACGAGATCGATATTGGCGTCGGCGCGCAGCAGATTGCGCCACGCGCGTTCGCCCTCATGCGGTTCACCCGATACGAGCAGCACGCGCAACTTGTCGCGAATGCCGTCGATCGTCACGACCACCTTGTTGTTGAGCGTGGTGAGCTCGTCAGGCAGGCTCGCGACTTCGAGTTCGAAGACGTTCTGTCCCGCATGGTCGATGTGCACGGGAATGCGCAAAACCTCTCCCGGCATCGCGGAGCGGGTAAAGAGCTTTTCGCCATCGCGCCGCACGTCCACGTCGACGGGGGATTGGCTGTTGGTGCCGGCTTCGATCACGCGCACGACGATCGTTTGATCCTGTCCCACAATGCCGAAGCGCGGACCTTCGATCAGTTCGATGCGCCGGTCGCGCTCGCCCTCGTGTCCGGTGATCAGCGCATGGATCGGCGCCTTGAAGCCGAGCGCATCGGCATTTTTCGGAATGTCGTGCACGATGCCGTCGGTCACGAGAATGGCGGCGCCGATCCGGTCCGGCGGCACGTCGGCGATGCCATCTTTCAAGGCGGCGAAGAGCTTGGTGCCTTCGTTGCCGCCCGAATCCTCGCCGCCGGTGATGAAGCGCGGCTCGACATTCGGCAGATTAGCGAAGGCGCGTTCCAGCGCGGCGCGGGCCGCGTTGGTCTGCGCGGTGCGCTCGCCGATCGTCTGGCTGCCGCTGACATCCAGCACCACGGGCACGATGTCCTTGAGCGGTTTGCGATCCTCGCGGACGAGGCGCGGCTCGGCGAGCGAAAAAAGGATGGCGATCAGGCCAAGCGCCCGCCACCACGTGCCGCGCCGCCGCGTCCAGATGCCGAGCGCGATGATGACGACGGCCGCAACGCCAAGCGCGATGACGAAGGCCCACGGAAGGAGGGGCGCGAAAGAGAGGTGGAAGCTTGTCATTAGCGGGCAAGCCTCTCAATCAACGCCTTCGCATGCACCTGATCGGCCTTGTAATTGCCGGTGAGCGCATACATTACCAGATTGACACCGCCGCGCAGCGCCATTTCCCGTTGCATCGCAGGGGCGCCAGGGGTCAACGGCACGAGCGGCTGGCCCATGCGGTCGATGGCCCAGGCGCTGGCCAAATCATTCTGGGTGATGAGGATCGGCGAGACGGAATCGCCCGCGCGGGCGGGCCTGTTGGCTTCATCCGGCGTCTCGGGCGGCAAGGCTTCGAGCCAGGTTTCGCCGTTGGAGTAGCGGCCGACGAAACTGTCGATGAGATAGAAGGTGCGCGTCGCCACATGGTTCTTTGGCACGGGCTCCAATTCCGGCACGTCCACGCCGCTCAGCAATTGCCGTAGCCACAGGGCTTCCGGCGTCGGCGGCCCGTCACGCCGCGCGGTCAGCGCGTCGCGCGTGTCGAAAATCACCGTGCCGCCGCGCTTCATATAGTCGGCGATATGGGTGATGGCCTCCTGCGACGGCTGCGGCCGGCCGGCGACGATGGGCCAATAGATGATTGGATAGAAGGCGAGATCGTCGTGCGCCGGATCGACGCTCATCGGATCGCCGGGCGTGATCGACGTGCGTTGTTGCAACACCCAGGACAGAGTGGTGAGCCCCTGGCGGCTGATTTCGTCGACCTGCGGATCACCCGTCACCACATAGGCGAGGCGGGTCTGCAATGCAGCGTCCATGTCGCGCGGCGGAACGGCGGGCAGATTCTGTTGTCCCGGCGCCGTCTGCGCCTGTGTCTGCGCTTGGGCCGGGTGCGGAAAGGCCTGCGGCAGCGCGAGAATCGCGATCAGTGCCAGGGCGGAGGCGGCCGTCCGCAGACGACCACGGAAGGCGCCCGACAACCAGAACGAGGCCAAGGCGTCGGCCAAGGCGAGAAGCGCGGCGACCAACAGGAGCCAGGGCTTCGCATCGATCGGATGATCCTCCTCGAAGGAATTGCGCGTCAGGGACAGATTGGACAGATCGAGCGGTTTCAACGTGTCGTTCGGTTGCAGCGGGTTGACGGCGATCAGCGCCGCGGTCGGGCCGTAAAAGCCCGGGGGATGATCGAGCGAGGCGACGTTCGTGTCATTGGCATGAATCGATTGTGCCGTGACCGGCGGCGCGCCCAACACGCCGAACCCGTCGAGGATGAGATGCGGCGCCAAGGCGCCCGTGTCCTTCTGGACGCCCGCGGCGGTGGCTTTGGCCGGATCATCCGGCGCGACGGCAGTCGTGCCGGCAAGATCGACGATCCGCCGCAGCATGTCGACGAACAGGCCGGAGAGCGGCAGGTTGGACCAGCCCGTGTCGGCGGTGACATGGACAAGGGCGATGACGCCCTTGCCGCGGCTGACTTCCGTCACCAGCGGCGTGCCGTCGCTCAGCGCCGCCCAGGTCTTGCCGACAAGGCCGGGCTCCGGCTCGGCGAGAACCTGCCGCGACACGGTGACATCGGCGGGCACGGGCAGGCCGAAGAACGGGCTGTCCTTGTCGAAGGTCTGCAATTGCTTGGGCTTGTCCCACGAGAGCGAGCCGCCGAGGATGCGACCGCCGCGCCGCAAAGTGACGGGAATGAGATCGTCATCGGCGGCGGCGAGCCTTGACCCGGCGAAGCGCAACAGAATGCCGCCGTCCTCGATGAATTTCACGAGCCGGTCATGCGCCGCCTGCGAGGTCACGCCGACGTCGGCGAGCACGAGCACCGAGACATTTTCGTCGAGCAATGAAATGATCGGGTCTTCGTCGCCATGCGCCTGGCGCACTTCGGCAAAGGGCGAGAGGGCCTTGGTGAGATAATAGGCCGGGTTCAAGAGCGGCTGCGCCTCGTCGGCCGACGTGCCGGTGACGATGCCGACCCGGCGGCGCTTGGAGCGCGAGTCCAGCAAGGAGACTGCGCCGGCGGAATGCTCGTCACGAATCGCGACGCGGCTCACCTCGTTGCGCAATTCGATCGGCAGGTCGAAATGCGCTTGCGTCTCCGTTGCCGTGCCGAAATCGAACGGCGCTTCGCCCAGCGACAGGCCCTTCAAATCGAGCGCTACGAGTTTGCCGCTCTGCACGCCGCCGGTGTCGCGGCGCAGGAGATGCGCGGTCAGGCCCGCTGCGGCATTTTCGGTCGACGCGATGGCAAGATCGGCGTGCCTGCCGGTCAGCACCGTGACATGCGGCGACGCTGCGGCAAGAGCGGCTGCAAAAGCGCGGCCGCCGCCGACGTCGAGATCGTCGCAAATCCAGACGATATTGGCGTCCGAATGCGCGCTTAAGAACTTCTGCACGGCGCCGAGCGTCGCCATGCGGTCGGGCACGAAGGGCTGCGGTTTGCGGGCGCGCAATTGTTCGACCAGTTTCGCGCTGTCGTCGGGAGCAATGTCGCGGGCGCCGTCCGAGGTCAATGCCAGAGCGGTCAAGCGGTTCTCGGCGCCCGCCGCGCCGATCTGGTCGCTCGCGGTCGTCATCCGTGTCGCCCAATCGGGCGCGGCCGGCCAGCCGTCGTCCAGCAGCACCAGCAACGGACCCCTGCCGGGCGTGAGGATGTGGCGCGGGTTCCAGATCGGTCCGGCCATCGCCAGGATGAGCAGGGCCGCCAGCGCGAGGCGGAGCAAGAGGAGCCACCACGTCGTGCGGACCGGCGTCTCGTCCTTAGGCTTGAGGTCGAGAATGAGCTTCAGCGGCGGAAAGGGCACTTGTTCCGGCCGCGGCGGCGTGATGCGCAGGAGATAGTAGAGGACCGGCAGGCCAAGGAGGCACAGCAGAACGGCCGGCACGGTGAAAGCGAGGGGGAGCCCGAGCATCGCTTTTAAGTCCCCACGACAGGTTTGGCGCCAAGCCGCATCGCGATGCGCAGCAAGGCCTCCGAAGCGGGCCGATCGGTGTGATGCACGGTGAAGCTCCAGCCGTGTTTCTGGGCGGCCTCGCGCAGCGCGTCGCGATGGGTGGCAAGGCGCATTCTGTAATCCTCGCGAAAATCCTCGGCCCGACCGGCACGCAGGCGGGCGGGGGAATCGACGTCGCTGAACTCGGTGTGGCCGCTGAAGGGAAAGGTTTCCTCCACCGGATCGGTAATGGCGACGAGATGGCCTTGCGCGCCGCGGATCGCCATGGCCTCGATGCGGCGGGCGATCTCTTGCGGCAGGGAGAGAAAATCGCTGAACAGAACCGCTTGGGAGAGTGACGCCAGCGCTTCACCCGGCGGCAACTCGTCGGGGGCGGTTTTGGATTTCGCGTCGATGATCAAAGCCTGCGCCAGGCGCTCGACAATCTGCTGATGCGCGATCGGCCGGATCAGGCCGGGAATGCCCACGCGCTCGCCGCCGCGCACCAGGAGGTCGGCAAGAGCAAGCCCGAGGACCAGCGCGCGGTCGATTTTCGGGGCCAATGCCGTTTTCGAGACGAAGGCCATGGACGGCGACATGTCCATCCAGATCCAGACGCTCTGGGCCGCCTCCCACTCGCGCTCGCGAATGTAGACACGGTCGTCCTTGGCCGAGCGCCGCCAATCGATATTTTGCGCCGGTTCGCCGGAGACAAAAGGCCGGAACTGCCAGAAATTCTCGCCCATGCCGGCGCGGCGGCGGCCGTGCACGCCATGCACGACGCTGGCGGCGATCTGCTTGGCTTCGAGCAACAAGCCAGGCAGGCGCCCCGCCAGATCAAGCGCGTCGTGTTGATGCCGCTGCTGCAGCGCGGCGTCGGAGCGTGCCAGAAGGCGGGCACCAGTCATATGTTAACCCAGTCTTTCGACGAGCTTGCCCAAGAGTCCTACAATCGTTTGCCCGTCGGCCGCGCGCGCGGTGAAGGTCAGCGCCATGCGGTGTTTCAGGACGGGCTCGGCCAGCGCCGCAATGTCGTCGAGCGACGGCGACAGGCGGCCGCCGATCAGCGCGCGGGCGCGCGAGGCCAACATCAAAGCCTGCGCGGCACGCGGGCCGGGGCCCCAGGCAATATGCTTGGTGATATTGGGGTCGCCCTCGCCGGGGCGGGCATTGCGCACGAGGTCGAGAATCGCGTCCACCACTTTCTCGCCGACCGGCAGGCGGCGCACCAGGCGCTGCGCGCTCATCAGGTCTTCGGCGCTCATCACCGCTTCCGGCTTCACATTGGCTTCGCCGGTGGTCTCGATGAGGATGCGGCGCTCGGCCGCCCGATCGGGATAGCCGACGTCGATCTGCATCAAGAAGCGGTCGAGCTGGGCCTCGGGGAGGGGATAGGTGCCTTCCTGCTCGAGCGGGTTTTGCGTGGCGAGCACATGGAACGGCTTAGGCAAGTCATGGCTCTCGCCGGCGACCGTCACGTGATATTCCTGCATCGCCTGCAGCAAGGCCGACTGGGTGCGCGGGCTGGCGCGGTTGATTTCGTCCGCCATCAGCAATTGCGCGAAGATCGGGCCTTTCTGGAAGCGGAACGAGCGGCGGCCACCCGGCACTTCATCGAGGATTTCGGAGCCCAGGATATCGGCGGGCATCAGGTCGGGCGTGAATTGGACGCGCCGCGTGTCGAGGCCGAGCACCAGTCCGAGCGTCTCGACGAGCTTGGTTTTCGCGAGGCCCGGCAGGCCGACCAGAATGCCATGGCCACCGGCCAGCAGGGTTACGAGCGCCTCTTCGACCACTTTGTCCTGGCCGAAAATCACGCTCGCGATGGCTTTTTTCGCCTGCCCGACCCGCTCCAGGGTGAGTTCGGCCTGTTTGGCGGCGGCGGTTTCCAGATTCATGGCGGTTTTGGGATCGGCGTTCATAAGTTCTCCTATTACCGCCTAAGGCTTTTGTTTCAAATTCATGCGACTAGATTAGAGTCACCAGCTTGAATGTCGAGCAGCAGAGTCAGGGACGAAAGGTGCGAGATTATGGCGGACATGCCGGCAAACGGATTAAACCCGCCCGGATCGATGCAGCATTTTGACACGTTGCTTCGGGCCGCGACTGTGACAGGAAAGCATGGTTTGCCGCCAGTGCATCTGTGGAATCCGCCAGATTGCGGCAATATCGACATGCGGATCGCCGCCGACGGCACCTGGTTCTACCAGAAGACGCCGATTGGCCGGCCGGCGCTGGTACGCCTGTTTTCGACGATTTTGCGCAAAGATCCGGAACGTTACGTGCTCGTGACGCCGGTCGAGCGGGTCGGAATTGTTGTGGACGACGCCCCGTTCCTGGGGGTCGAAATGCGGGTCGAACAGGGTGAGAAGGGGCAAACTTTGCATTTTCGCACCAATGTCGACGATTGGACCATGATCGACGCCGCCCATCCGCTGCGATTCGAGCTAGGCGCGTCGGCGGGGCTGAAGCCCTATTTTCGGGTGCGCGCCGATCTTTGGGCCTTGGTGAAGCGGGCGCTGTTTTACGATCTCGTAGACTTAGGCGAGGTGCGCGAGATCGACGGGACGCGGATGTTCGGCGTGGCATCCGCCGGCTCCTTCTTCCCCATGGTCCCGGCCGACGAGATCGGAGTATCGGCATGAGCGCCACCACGGAGCTTGAGCTCGGCTTTTGGCCGGATTTCCTCGCCCGCGTCAAAATGCGGCTGCTGACTGAACCGCAGGAGCGCGCGCTCGATCCGGGTTTCATGCCCGAACGCGGAGATCACACGGTTAGCCCTGGCATCATTTCGCCGCTGGAGAGCCATGCTGCCGACGCCAAGCCGGCGGCGGTGCTCATTCCCATCGTGGCGCGCGCAACCGGGCCGGGCGTGCTCTTGACGCACCGCTCCAGCCAGTTGCGCGATCATTCCGGCCAAGTCGCCTTCCCGGGCGGCAAGATCGATCCCGGTGAAACGCCACGGATTGCGGCTCTGCGCGAAGCGTTCGAGGAAATCGGCCTCGCGGGCGGTGCAATCACGCCGCTCGGCTATCTCGAGACCTATCTGACGACCACGGGCTTCCGGATCGTGCCGCTCGTCGCCTTGGTCGCACCGCAGGCGGATTTGCGCCTCAACACGCAGGAGGTGGATTCGGTCTTCGAAGCACCGCTCGATTTTCTGATGAATCCGCAGCGCCACCAGCGCCTGTCGCGCGAATGGAAGGGTATGCTGCGGCATTTCTACGCTATTCCCTATGAGCATCATTACATCTGGGGCGTGACGGCTGGTATCATTCGCAATCTCTATGAGAGGCTTTATCTCTGATGGGACGCGCGTTTCTCGAAGTCTCCGTGCTGTTTCTCGCGCCGTTCGCCGCCTATTTCGCCTGGCTGAATTTGCGCGAGATCTATCCCCTGGCGATGGAGCATTGGACGGTCGGCCGGCTTGCTTGGCTCACCTGCTGCGGGCTCGCTTTGGTGATCGCCGGCATGGTCGCCATCGGCTTCCTGGCGAGCCATCGCCAGGGACTTTATCATCCCGCTCATGTCGAAAACGGCCGCCTCGTGCCGGGCCATATGGACGAACATTGATGCGCATCACCGCATCTTTTTTGAATGACGAGCCGTTGCGGCGGCTGCTCGCCGTTTTGAACCAGAATGGCGAAGAGGCGCGCGTCGTCGGCGGCGCGGTGCGCAATGCCCTTTTGGACCTGCCTCCGGGGGATGTGGACTTAGCCACGACGGAACGGCCCGAGCGCGTCATGCAGCGCGTTGCGGCGGCCGGCCTGCGGCCCATTCCGACCGGCATCGAGCATGGCACCGTGACCGTGATGGTCGAGGGGCACTCCTTCGAAGTGACGACCTTGCGCGAAGATGTCGCCACTGACGGCCGGCATGCGGTCGTGGCCTTCGGACGCGATTTCGTGCGGGACGCCTTGCGGCGCGATTTCACGATCAACGCTCTGTCCTGCAATGCCGATGGCGAAATCTTCGATTATACCGGCGGCCTTGACGATTTGCAGGCGCGGCGCGTGCGTTTCATCGGCGATGCGCTGACTCGTATTCGCGAAGATTATCTGCGTATCCTCCGCTTCTTTCGCTTTCACGCGACCTATGGCGAGGGCCCGCTCGACCGCGCCGGCTTTGATGCAGCCATCGCCGCGCGTCATGGCCTCGCGCAATTATCGAAAGAGCGCATTCGCGTCGAGCTCTTGAAGCTTCTTGCCACTGACAGATGCTTGCCGGTGCTGCGCGAATGCAATAAGGCGGGATTCCTCAATCTGATTTTAGCGGGCATCGCGCAGCCCCTGCGGGTCGCCTGGCTGATCGCGCGTGGCGACGCCGACGCGCTGCTGCGTCTCGGCGCTTTGGCTGTGCAGGTGCGTGAAGATGCCGAGCGCTTGCGTCATGTCTTGCGCCTCTCCAATGCAGAGACGCAACGACTGGCTTTTGCCGCGGACGTTTTGGCCAAGCTGCATGGCGCGGAGCGACCGCCTTCGCCAACCGCACTACGCCGTTTGCATTTCGCGCATGGCCGGCAGGCTGTGCTGGACGGCTTCGATCTTGCGTTTGCCGAAAGTACAGGGCCGGTGGAGGACTGGGCTCGGGCCCGCGATTATCTGGCGCATCTGACGAGCCGGACCGTGCCCTTCGGCGGGGCCGATGTCATGGCGCAGGGGTTGAGCGGCCGTGCCGTCGGCGAGGCGCTGCAGAAGGCGCAAGGCATGTGGGTGGACGCGGATTTTCCCGAAGATCCGGCGACTTTGCACGCGCTTCTCCAGCAAGCCGTCGCGACGACGCGCGGGGGGGCCCACTGATCTGTGGGGCATCCTCCGTTTCTGGCATTGACTTTACCGCGCGGGTCCTCGACCTTCCGTGCCAGCTTTACCTGCGATCGGAGATTTCCCATGCAGATTGGTATGATTGGTCTGGGCCGTATGGGCGGCAATTTGGTGCGCCGCCTGATGAAGCACGGTCATACTTGTGTCGTCTATGACGCCAATCCCGGTGCCGTCAAAGCCTTGGCGGCGGAAGGGGCGACACCGGCGAGCGATCTTGCCGATCTTGCTGCCAAGCTCGCGGCGCCGCGCCATGTGTGGGTGATGCTGCCGGCGGGCGAGATCACCGAAAAGACCATTGATCAGCTCAGCACCGTCCTGTCTCCGGGTGACGCCATCCTCGATGGCGGCAATACGATGTGGAAAGACGACGTACGCCGCGCCAAAGAATTGCGGACGAAGAATTTGCAATATGTCGATATTGGCACCAGCGGCGGTGTGTGGGGCCTGGAGCGCGGCTATTGCCTGATGATCGGCGGCGACAAGGATGTGGTCGACCGCCTCGATCCGATTTTCGTTTCGCTGGCTCCCGGCAAGGGCAATGCCCTGCCGACGGCCCATCGCGACGGTCGCGATCCGCGCCCCGAGCAGGGCTACCTGCATTGCGGGCCGAGCGGCTCGGGCCATTTCGTCAAGATGATTCACAATGGCATCGAATACGGCATGATGCAGTCCCTCGCCGAGGGCTTCGACATCATGAAGAACGCCAACAGCGCCGCTATTCCCGAAGATCACCGGTTCGATTTGAACATGACCGACATCGCCGAAGTGTGGCGGCGCGGCAGCGTGATTTCATCCTGGCTGCTCGATCTTGCGGCGCAGGGTCTTGCGGACGACAACGATCTGTCGAGCTATTCCGGTTATGTGGAAGATTCCGGCGAAGGGCGCTGGACGGTGCAGGCGGCGATCGACGAATCGGTTGCGGCAGAAGTGCTGACCGCGTCGCTTTATGCCCGCTTCCGCTCACGCCAGGAGCACACGTTTACCGAGAAGATGCTGTCGGCGATGCGCAAAGGCTTCGGCGGGCATGTCGAGCCGAAGAAGGGGTGAGTGCCGAGCGAACCCTTCTCCCGCGGCGGAGCCTTGGGAGAAGGGAACATGCCATGGATCAAACGATCCCCGCCGCCGCGATACCGCTCACTGGCCGCTCTTTCGCTTTATGCGCGCGATAGTCGGCGGCGCGATACACGCCGATCGGATCGATGGCGCCGCCCGCCCGCAGGCGTGCCATGGCGAGAACAGGCGAGACGTCGGTATTGTAGGCCTGTTTCAATACCCGATGCGCGCCAAGCGCATCATTCGCCTCTTGCAACTCGCCTAACATCGCCCGGTCGACGATCAGTGTTTGCGCATAGGCGCGCTGCAATTCGATGGCGCTGCCCATCAGGCTTTCGATCGGATCGGTGACATTGTGCGATTGGTCGATCATATAGGCCGGCGCGAAGCCAGCTGCGCCGCGCTGTTTCGCATCCACCAATTCATTGAAGACAAGGAACAACCGAAACGGATCGACCGAACCCGAATCCAGATCGTCGTCGCCATATTTCGAGTCGTTGAAATGAAAGCCCGCGAGCTTGCCGGCGCGTACCAGGCGCGCGACGATCATTTCGATATTCACGTTGGGTGCGTGATGGCCAAGATCGACAAGGCATTTGGCCTTGTCGCCCAAGATCTGCGCCGCCATCAGGCTTGAACCCCAATCGGCGATCACCGTCGCATAGAAGGCCGGCTCGTAGAATTTGTGCTCGATGAACACCTGCCAGTCGCCCGGCAGCGCGGCATAAATCTCCTGCATGGAGGCAAGATAATTGTCGAAGGCGCGAGTCAAATTCGACTGCCCCGCGAAATTGGCGCCGTCCGCGATCCAGACCGTCAGGGCCTTGGAGCCCAGCGCCTCGCCGATGCGGATACACTCGACATTATGCGCGACGGCCTGCTCGCGCACCGCTTTGTCGGTGTGACTGAGCGAACCGAATTTGTAGGAAAGTTTCTGGTCCTTCTGATCCTGAAACGTGTTGGAATTGACCGCGTCGAAGGAGAGGCCCAATTGCGCCGCCTGCTCGCGCAATGCGCTCATGTCTTCGACCCTATCCCAGGGAAAATGCGGCGAGACGCTCGGCGTTGCGCGGGTGAGTTGCTGGATGGTCGCGCAATCCTCGAGCTTGTCGGCGATGCCGCGCGGCTCGCCGGTGCCGGGAAAACGGGCGAAACGCGTGCCTCCGGTGCCGACGCCCCAGGTCGGTACGGCGACGGCGAACGCGCCGACCTCACGGGTCAGTGCCTCGATGTCGATGCCGCGCCGCGCGAATTGCCGGCCGAGCGCGGCATAATCTTCCTCCAGCGCCGCAGCGCCTTTGCGATTTTGTTCCGCGACAAAATCGTCGCCGATCCTGAACGATTGCGCCATGGCGTTTCCCTTAGTCTCATAGTCTTATCGCGTGAAGGACTGAACGTTGCCCGCATCGACATTGATAATATTGCCGGTCGACTTCGCCGACATGTCGCTCGCAAGGAAATAGGCAGCTTCGGCAATGTCTTCCGGATAGACGCTGAGTTTCAGCAGGCTGCGTTGGCGATACACGTCTTCGAGGTCGTCCTCGCTGACCTTGTTCGAGGCGGCGCGCTGCTGCCGCCACTCGCCTTGCCAGATTTTCGAGCCGCGCAGCACCGCGTCGGGATTGACCACATTGACGCGGATGCCGAGTGGCGCTCCTTCCAGCGCGAGGCAGCGGGCAAGGTGAATTTCCGCCGCTTTCGCCGTGCAATAGGCGGCGGCCCCAGCCGATGCGGCAAGGCCGTTTTTCGAGGCGATGAACACGATGGCGCCGCCGACCTTCTGTGCCTTCATCAGGCGAAAACCTTCGCGCGCGATGAGGAAATAGCCGGTGGCGAGAATGTCGATGTTCTTCTGCCACAAGGCCAAGCTCGTATCCTCAACCGGCGAGGCCGAGGCGATGCCGGCGTTGGAGACGAGGATGTCGATACCGCCGAAAGCGATTGCTGCCGCATCCATGCTCGCGGTCACGGCGGCCTCGTTGGTCACGTCCACGACAACGCCGCGCACGACATCATTGCCGTATGTCTTGGCCAATGCCGCCACCGTCTCATCCAGCGCCTTCACGTCGATGTCGGCCAGAACCGCGCAGGCGCCTTCGCGCAAGTAACGCTCGATGATCGCCGATCCGATGCCGCCCGCGCCGCCGGTCACGAAAGCGACGCGCCCGGCGAGGCTCTTGGGCTTGGGCATGCGCTGCAATTTGGCTTCTTCCAACAGCCAATATTCGATGTTGAAGGCTTCCTGTTCGGAGAGGCCGACATAGGTGTCGACGCCGGCCGCGCCGCGCATCACATTGATCGCATTCACATAGAATTCGCCGGCAATGCGCGCTGTCGCCTTGTCCTTGGCGAAGGACAGCATGCCAACGCCGGGGATGAGATAGATCACCGCATTGGGGTCGCGCATCGCCGGGCTGTTCGGGTGCCTGCAGCGCTCGTAATAAGCGGCGTAATCGGCGGCATAGGTTGCAATCGCCGCGTCCAATCCGGCGATCGTCGGCTCGACGCCCTTGGCCGGATCGAAATCAAGCACCAGGGGGCGGATCTTGGTGCGCAGGAAGTGGTCGGGGCACGACGTGCCGAGCGCCGCAAGTTCGCGCAGGCGCTTCGAATTGACGAATTCGAGCACTTCGGGTGTGTCGGTGAAATGGCCGATCTTACGCTCGTCCTTCGAAATGCGGCCACGAATGAGCGGCATCAATTGCCGGGCGACGTTCTGCCGGTCGGCCTGATCGAGTGTCGTTACGGCTGCGCCGCCGAAGGCCGGTGCCGTGTTCGTCTTGGCGAGCCAATCGGCGGCCTTTTGAATGATGCGCAGCGTCTCCTCATAACAGGCCTTCGCCGTATCGCCCCAGGTGAAGAGGCCGTGACCGCCGAGCACGACGCCGACGTAATGGGGATTTCTGGTCGCCATTTCGCCAAGCTTCAGGCCGAGATCGAAACCGGGCCGCTGCCAGGGCAGGAAGCCTATTTCCTCGCCGTAGATTTCCTTGACGAGCGTTTCGGCATTGGCGGAGGCGGCGATGGCGATGACGGCGTCGGCATGGACGTGATCGACATGCTTATAGGGCACGAACCCATGCAGGGGCGTATCGATCGATGCGGCGCGGCTGTTGAGATTGAAGGTGCAATGGGGCAGCAGGTCCACCATCGCGTCCTCATGGGCAATGCCGCGATAGAGGGTTTTCAGGTGTTCGAGCTTCTGCAGGTAGAGGGTCGCAAAGCCGTCGAGCTTCATCGAGCCGATGTCGCCGCCTGAGCCTTTCACCCACAGCACCTGCACGTCTTCCCCGGTCAGGGGATCTTGCATGATCACCTTTGCCGACGTGTTGCCGCCGCCGAAATTGGTGATCCGTTTGTCGGCTCCGAGCAGGTTGGAGCGATACAGCAGCAGGCCCGGCTCATCGAGCTTTTGGGCGTGTCGATCGTCCCACAGGTTGGGCAATTGGGCGGCGAGGGGAGGGGTCATGGCAAATCCGTTGGGCGGGTCGGGGTTGCGGATTGGCCGGCACGCTAAATCGCTAATCGCTCAAGGTCAATCAAAAGTAGTCAAAATATTGCAGCGCAGCAACTTTGCTGCAGCGCAGCAAGCGATTTTGCATTGACCCCATGATCAAGATCGCTCAACTTCGCACAATGCTTTACTTGCGTAGCTATTTTGCAAACGGCTGCGCTCCGGCGTGAGGAGAAAGCACATGCACGAACGGCAGCGTTGGCAAGTCATCCTGAAGACATTGGCGCAACAGACGGTGGCGACGGTCGCCGAAATTGCGGAAGTGACACAGAGTTCGCCCGCGACCGCCCGGCGCGACGTTGCCAAACTGGCCGAGCAAGGCCTGCTGCGCCGGGTGCATGGCGGCGCCGAGGCGATCGCCAATGACGAGCCACCGGCGCTTGCGGCGCGGGCGTTCGATGTCAGCTACGCGATGAATCTCGACAAGAAGCGCGCCATTGCCGCCGCCGCCGCCGCCATGTGTTCCGACGGCGATTCCATCATCATCAACGGCGGCACGACGACCTACGAAATGGTGGAGTTTCTGGCCGAGAAGCGGATGCAGATCATCACCAATTCCTTCTCGCTCGCCGATATGCTGATGCGCACCAGCCGCAACCGCATTCTGATTCCGGGCGGCCAGATTTACCGCGAGCAGAACATCATCTTGAGCCCCTACGAGGACGACCTTTTGCGCCACCATTACGCGTCGCTCATGTTCATGAGCGCGCATGGCGTCTCGCCGATCGGGGTGATGGAGAACGATCCGCTTCTGATCCGCGCCGAGCAGCGCATGCTCGAGCGTGCCGAGCGTCTCGTCGTCCTCGCTGACAGTTCGAAGTTCAACAGCCGGGGCGGCCTCATTCTATGTCCGCTGCAGCGCATCCATACATTGATCACCGACGATGACATCGATCAACGCACCGTCGAGGCGCTACGCGCGGCCGGGGTGCAGGTCAACATCGTTCCGGTTTCGGCCCAGTCGTCATCCGCGGCATAGGCAAGAGGGCCGAGCGTCTGAAATCGACGCTCGACAAGACGCTGGCGCAGACGGCCATCATCCTGGAGTGCCAATGAAAAAGATGGATGGGATGGAACGCTTTGCCTTCGTGATGTATCTCAACCCGGGCTGTGAGGCGGAATATCGGCGTCGGCATGACGCGCTCTGGCCCGAGCTTGCATCTTTGCTGCGCGACTCCGGTATTTCCAACTATTCGATCTTCCTCGATCCGAAGACTCTGCATCTTTTCGGCTATCTGGAGCGCAGGGGCGACCATACGATGGACGCGATGGCGCAGCACCCGGTGATGCGGCGCTGGTGGGATCATATGAAGGACATCATGCGCGCCAACCCAGACGGTTCGCCCGTGGCTGAGCCGCTGCAAGACATGTTCCATCTGCCGTGAGCGTCGAGCCTAAAATGACGACGGCAGTGCTCGATATCGGCAAGACCAATGTCAAGCTCGTGGTGCTCGACGCCGCTGGCGCAACGCTGTTCGAGCGGCGCCGGCCGAATAGCGTTCTGCCGGGCCCGCCCTATCCGCATTTCGACATCGAGGCGATCTGGAGCTTCGTCGTCGCGGCGCTGCGCGATGCCGCGCGAACGGCGCCGATCGATACGATCGTCACCACGACCCATGGCGCTTCGGGCGCCTTGGTGAACGAGGCCGGCTTGGTTCTGCCCGTGCTCGATTATGAATATCCGGCGCCGTTCGAGGAGAATTTCGGTTACGCGGCCGTTCGCGCGCCGTTTGCCGAAACCCTGTCGCCGGTCTCGCCAGGCGGACTGAATTTGGGCCGGCAAATCTATTGGCAAAGCCGCAAGTTCCCGGGCGACTTTGCCCGTACCAAATGGATCCTCACCTATCCGCAATATTGGTCTTGGCGGCTCAGCGGGATCGCGGCGGCCGAGGTCACGTCGCTCGGCGCGCACACCGATCTGTGGCGCCCGCTCGCGCGCGATTATTCGAGCCTCGTCGATCGCGAGAGTTGGCGTGCCTTGTTCCCGCCGCTGCGACCGGCCTATGCGGTGCTCGGTCCGGTGAAACCCGAGATCGCCCAGGCCACAGGCCTTTCCCCGCAATGTCAGATCATCTGCGGCATTCACGATTCGAACGCCTCGCTCGTGCCGCATCTCGTCAGCCGCGCCGCGCCGTTTACGGTGATCTCGACCGGGACATGGGTGATCATCTTCGGCGTCGGCGCCGAGCCGGAGGTGCTCGATGAGTCGCGCGATGTTCTCGCCAATGTGGATGTGAACGGCAAGGCGACGATCTGTGCGCGGTTCATGGGCGGGCGCGATCATGAGATGCTGGTTCCTGCGGCGTCGGCCCCCGCAACGATGCGTGACGTCGAAGCGATCATGGCCGCCGAGGTTTTCGCGTTGCCGAGTTTCTCCGGCCCCTGCGGCCCGTTTCCCAAAGCGCAAGGCCAGGTGATCGGCGCATTGCCCTCCATGCCGGGCGCGCCGGCGGCGCTTGCGGCGCTTTATCTCGCCCTGATGAGCGATGCGTGTTTGCGGATGATCGGTGCCAAGGGCGACCTCATCGTCGAGGGAGCCCTCGCCGCCAATCACGTCTATGCGGCGATCCTTGCGGCGCTGCGGCCGGGCCAATCCGTCTTCGTCTCAAACGACGCGACCGGGACAAGCCATGGCGCGGCGCTGCTAAGAGATTGGTCCGCCGCCCATGCGGCACCTGATGTGCATCGTATCATTCCGGCCGAGCTTCCTGGGCTTGTCGCGTATAAAGCGGCTTGGGATCGGCATATATAAAAAAAACCGCCCCAGGGGGCCTGGAGCGGGGGACACTGGTTCTGGCTGCGTTGAGTTTATTGGCCAACTGCGTCGGACACGCATTTTTTCGTGAAACTGGTCTTGGCCGCGCCGGCGAGTTTCTTGGCTGCGGCTTGCGCGTCGCAGGCGGCGGTGGCGTCCTTGGTGCATTTGGTCACGAAGCTGGTTTTCGCCGCACCGGCGAGCTTTTTGTTCATCGCCTGCACCGAGCAGCTGTCGTCCGCCAAAGCGGCAGTGGCAAAACAAGAAATAACTAAAATCGCACAAAAACGAAGCATCTGACTCTCCCTTCAGTTTGGCCCACGCGGGGTTGCAACTGAAGGGAGGCTACGAGCGAAGCGCGAAAGGGTCAAGGTTCCTGCACAGCGAATTCGTCTGTAGCGCAGGCCCTGACGCAACATTACGCTGGCGCAGGGGCCGTTTGTGTTTGCGGCGCTTGGACCGGCGCGCGGCGCAGCCGGCCGATGGTGAGGACGATTGCGGCCGCGAAGATGCACAGGAGGCCCGAGGCGAAAAACGCCGGCAGGTAGGTCTCATACACCGTGCGCGTGAGGCCTGCGCCATAAGCCGCGCAGGCCGCGCCCAATTGATGGCCGGTGAAGATCCAGCCGAACACGAGATTGGTGCGCTCGCGGCCGAAATATTGCGATGTGAGCTTCACCGTCGGCGGCACGGTTGCGACCCAGTCGAGGCCGTAGAACACCGCGAAGATCGACAGGCCATAGAACGAGAAATGCGTGTAGGGCAGGAAGATCAGCGACAGGCCGCGCAGGCCGTAATACATGAACAGGAGCCAGCGGCTGTCGTAGCGGTCGGAAAGCCAGCCCGAGCCGATCGTGCCCATGAAGTCGAAAATGCCCATCATGGCCAGCATGCCGGCGGCCGCGGTCGCAGCGAGGCCGAAGTCGCCGCACAGCGAGACGAAATGCATCTGCACGAGGCCGTTGGTACTGGCGCCGCACACAAAAAACGTCAGGAACAGCACCCAGAAGGTCCAGGTCTTCGCGGCATCGCGCAATGTCGTCAACGGGGTCAGCAGCAGGGCGCCGAAACCGCCCGCGGCGTGCGGCGTGTCCGTGACGTTCGTCTCGCCATAGGCAGGCAAGCCGAGGTCGGACGGACGATCGCGCATGAGCAACGCAACCGCGCCGATCACTGCGATCATCATGGCACAGATGATGCTAAGGGCCGCGCGCCAGCCATAATGCTCGGTGACGCTCGCCAGCATGGGTAGGAACACGAGCTGTCCGGTCGCCGTGCTCGCCGACAGCATGCCCATCACCAGACCGCGCCGGGCCGTGAACCAGCGCGTCGCGACCGTCGCGCCGAGCACGATGGCCGTGAGGCCGGTGCCGATGCCCACAACAACGCCCCACAGCAGGATGAGCTGCCAGATCTGCGTCATATAGAGCGACACGAGCATGCCCGTGCAGATGATAGTGAGCGCCGTCAGAGCGACGCGGCGCAGGCCGAATCGGTTCATGAAGGCGGCGGCGAATGGCCCCATCAGGCCGAACAGTACCAGGCGGATCGCCAAGGCCGAGGAAATTTGCGAATTTTCCCAGCCGAATTCCTTTTGCAGCGGGCCGATGAACACGCCCGGTGCGCCGACGGCCCCTGCAGTCGCCAGCATGGTGAGGAAGGTCACGGCGGCAACGACCCAGCCGTAATGAACATCGCGGCGCCGCAGCGCGGCCGCGAGCGGAGTGGAGAGCATGAACAAGAGTCTTTCGTCGGTTGAAACTTCAGAAGACGGAGCGGCGTGACGGCCAAAAACCATCTCGCCCAAAACGACAACCCCGGCAGATTGAGGCGTTGAAAACATTTAGATGATGGTCATCATTATCATCATCATTGATTATAGATGTCAAGTATCATATAAAAAGCTCGCGTGAAATTTTTTGGAGACGGGCGATGCGGGTCAGCCGGGAACAGGCGGCTCAGAACAAGAGCCGGGTGATCGATCTTGCTGGACAATTGTTCCGCGAGCACGGGTTCGACGGTGTCGGCGTGGCGGATGTGATGGCCTCGGCCGGCCTTACCCATGGCGGTTTCTACCGCCAATTCGAGTCCAAGGACGACCTTGCCGCCCAGGCCTGCGACCGCACGCTGCAGGAATGCGTCGTACGCTGGCACGAGGAGGTGGAGGCGAAGCCCGAGCAGGCGCTGCGCGACATCGTGACCCGCTATCTAGCGCCCGCAAGCCGCGACGATCCGAGCCAGGCCTGCGCGCTCACCAGCCTTGCGGCGGAAGTGCCACGCCAGAACAATCCGGCGCTGACCGAGAGCTTCACCAGGGCGTTGAAAGGATTTGCCGACGCGCTGGCCAAAGTCGGGCCGGAAGACACCGACGAGGCGCGGCGCCAGCAGGCGCTGACACGCATGGCGGGACTGGTCGGCGCCGTGATTCTCGCCCGGACCGTATCGGATCGCGCTTTGTCTGACGAGATTTTGGCTGCGGCGCGCAAGGGCCTGACCGCCCCGCTGGGGTGATTTGACACTAAGCCTTGCGGCCCGGCGCACCTGTCATTACATCGGTATGTGAGCGCCATAAGAGCGGCTCCGTCTTTGACCAATTTACCGGGGGTGTGTCGTGATCGGTCTGATTTTGGATCTTCTCCACGTTTATTCGCTCGTCGTGCTCATTTATGTCGTGCTGTTGTGGCTCGTCAGTTTCCGCATCGTGGATGGGCAGAACGACATCGTGCGGAGCGTCATGGCCGCGCTTGGCGCATTGACCGAGCCGCTGCTGCAACACATCCGCAAGCGCATGCCGGCGACCGGAAATGTCGATTTTTCGCCCGTCGTCCTGCTTTTCGTCGTCTGGCTGATCGAGCGGATCATCATTCATCTCGCCTACTGACTTCCATGGCCGGGGTGCCTTGGTCGCAGCGCGATGACGCGGTACTTTTGAGTGTGCGGCTCACGCCCAAAGCGGCCCGCGATGAGATCGAGGATATTGTCACGCTTGCCGACGGCACGGTCGTGTTGAAGGTGCGCGTGCGGGCAATTCCCGAAGCCGGCAAGGCCAATGCGGCGCTGATTCGGCTGATGGCCAAGGCGCTGCAAATCCCTGAATCGCGCATCGATCTGCGCAGCGGCGCGACGGGGCGCGTGAAGATTCTCGAGTTGAAGGGCGATCCGTCCAGCCTCGTCTCCCGTATTACGGAGCTCGCGGCGAAAGTTTGAGTGGATTTTCAGGTTCTCCTGGTCAGAATGGCGCCGACATGGGGGCGATTCATGACACTCAAGGCCAATCCTGGGAATTATTTCGAAGACTTCCGTCTCGGCGTCCAGATCTATCACGCCACGCCGCGCACGGTGACGGTCGGCGATGTCGCGCTCTATTCCTCCCTCTACGGCACCCGTTTCGCGGTGCAATCGGCGGACACATTCGCGCAAAAGATCGGCTATCCCCGTAGCCCCATCGACGATTTCCTCGTCTTTCATATCGTGTTCGGCAAAACCGTTCCGGACATTTCGCTCAATGCCGTCGCCAATCTTGGCTATGCCGGCTGCCGCTTCCTCAAACCGGTCTATCCGGGCGACACGTTGCATGCCGTCTCGGAAGTGGTGGGGCTGAAGGAAAATTCCAACCACCAGACCGGCGTCGTCTACGTGCACAGCAAGGGGTTCAACCAGAACAACGAGCAAGTGCTCGATTATTTCCGCTACGTCATGGTGCGCAAACGCGACATGGACGCCGAGGCGAGCGCCGAGCACATCCCAAATCTGCCGAAGGTCGTGCCGGTGACTCAGCTTGGCACGGCGTGTCCGATCATCGACACACGCGCCTACGATTTTGCGCGCGCCGGTTCGCCCTATCGCTGGGGGGATTATGAAAAAGGCGAAAAAATCGACCATGTCGACGGCATGACCATCGAGGAAGCCGAGCATATGATCGCGACGCGCCTCTATCAGAATACGGCGCGCGTGCATTTCAACCAGCTCACCGAGGGCCAGGCCCGCTTCGGCCGCCGCTTGGTTTACGGCGGGCACATCATTTCGCTGGCGCGGGCCTTGTCGTTCAACGGTCTCGCCAATGCCTTTCACGTGGCGGCGATCAATGGCGGCCGCCATGTGGCGCCGGTCTTCGCCGACGCGACAATCTTCGCCTGGAGCGAAGTGCTCGAGACCGCCGAATTGCCGGACCGCGACGACGTCGGCGCCCTGCGCCTGCGCACGATCGCTGCCAAGGACAAGCCCTGCACGCAATTTCCGCTCAAAGCGGCGACCGAGGAATATCACCCCGCCGCTGTGCTCGATCTTGATTATTGGGTCCTGCTGCCGAAGTAGCCTCCATGCGCTTACCCTCGACCACGCCTCTCCTGATCGTTGATGTGCAAAACGCCATCGACGATCCCAAATGGGGGCCTCGCAACAACCCGCAGGCCGAAGGCCATTTGGCTTGGCTGATAGAGGCCTGGCGACGCGCCGCCCTGCCGGTCATCCACATCCGGCACGATTCGACGGAAAATGCCTCGCCGTACCGCCCCGGCCAGCCGGGCCACGCGTTCAAGCCCGAGGTTGCGCCGCATCCGGGCGAACGGGTGATCGGCAAAGAGGCAAACAGCGCCTTCGTGGGCACGGACCTCGAGGCGCTCCTGGAGGATGATGGGGTGACCCATCTGGTGATTGCCGGCGTTCTGACGCAAAATTCAGTCGAGGCGACGGTCCGTCACGCCGGCAACCTGGGCTTTCAGGTCTATCTGGTGGCGGATGCTTGCTGGGCCTGCGATGTCACGGATTTGAGCGGCCGGATCTGGCCGGCGGAGGACGTGCACGCCCTCTCGCTCGCCCATCTCCACAAGGAATATGCCGAAATCGTCGATACCGCGACCGCGGGGCAAGCGGCGCTGATCACGGCGATCATGCGGGCGCGGCGCAATGCCACACGCGCGGGTTAGGCTCCCGATACGTTACATGGATTTGGCGCGCGATAGCTCTACATGGCGTGAGGGCGCCCGGAAAGTAAGGCCTACCCGCTATGCTGGCGTTGCGTAGGCGCAAAGTTTACTTTAGGGAACCTTAGACAGTTTCTAGATTCCCGTGAGGCAATTCATGGCTGAGGTAGACCTCAATCCGGCCAAATTGGCGGACCGGCGCCCCCTATCCCCCCATCTTCAAATTTACAAGCCGATGCTGACGATGATCATGTCGATCGTGCATCGCATCACCGGCGCTGCGCTCTATGTCGGCACATTGCTGCTCGCCTGGTGGCTGATCGCTCTGTCGATCGACTCGGCCGCTTTCGCCTCCGCCACGTGGTTTTTGTCCTCCATCGTCGGCGAACTTATTCTGTTCGGTTTCACCTGGGCTCTGTTCCACCACCTTCTTGGCGGCGTGCGCCACATCATCTGGGATGCGGGCCGCGGTTTCGAACCGAAAGAACGCGAATTTCTGGCGATGGCGACATTGGTCGGCGGCGTGGTGTTGACCGTGCTCGTCTGGATCATCGCTTGGGCGAGGGGGTAATCATGGCGCTCAAATCTTCCATGCGGACCGAACGCTCGCGCGTGAATTATCTTGGTTCCGCCAAATCGGGCACGAAACATCTGTGGGCGATGCGGGTGACCTCGGTGGCGCTCCTGGTGCTGGCCATCGCCTTTGTCATCATCATGCTGTCACTGGTGGGTAAGGACTACAATGCAGTGCGCACGGAACTCTCCAGCCCGCTGCCGGCGATCCTGCTGTTACTGTTCATCCTGACGGGTGTCTATCACATGATGATCGGAATGCAGGTGATCATCGAAGATTATGTGCACGGCACGCATTTGCGCGAATGGGCGCTGATCGCGAACATTTGCTTTTCGGCGTTCGTGGGTCTGTCCTGCGTTTATGCCGTTCTGAAGATCAACTTTTAAAGATTTAGGGCATGACAATGACGCAATCATCCGCTGCCCCTGCGCAGAATGGCAAGGCCTATCCGATTACCGATCACACGTTCGACGTCGTGGTTGTCGGCGCGGGCGGGGCGGGCCTGCGCGCCACCGTCGGCTGCTCGCAGGCGGGTTTGCGCACGGCCTGCATTTCCAAAGTGTTTCCGACCCGCTCGCACACGGTCGCGGCCCAGGGCGGTGTTGCCGCCTCGCTCGCCAATATGGGGCCGGACAATTGGAAATGGCACATGTACGATACCGTGAAGGGATCGGACTGGCTCGGTGATCAGGATTCGATCGAGTATCTGTGTCGCAACGCGCCCGCGGCGGTCTATGAACTCGAACATTGGGGCGTGCCGTTTTCGCGTACCGAGGACGGCAAGATCTACCAGCGTCCCTTCGGCGGCATGACGACCGATTTCGGCCACGGCCCGCCGGCACAGCGCACCTGCGCTGCGGCAGACCGTACCGGCCACGCGATGTTGCACACGCTCTATGGCCAGGCGCTGAAACATTCGACCGAGTTCTTCATCGAATATTTCGCCATCGATCTCATCATGGACGCGGAAGGCCGCTGCTGCGGCGTGGTTTGCCTGAAGTTGGATGACGGCACGATCCATCGTTTCCGCGCCAACCTGACCATTCTGGCGACCGGCGGTTACGGCCGGGCCTTTTTCTCGGCCACTTCGGCCCATACCTGCACGGGTGACGGCAATGCGATGGTGCTGCGCGCCGGCTTGCCGCTGCAGGACATGGAATTCGTGCAATTCCACCCGACCGGCATTTACGGCGCGGGCTGCCTGATCACCGAAGGCGCGCGCGGCGAGGGCGGATATTTGACCAATTCGGAGGGCGAGCGCTTCATGGAGCGTTATGCACCGTCCGTGAAAGACCTTGCCCCGCGCGACATGGTGTCGCGCGCGATGACGATGGAAATCCGCGAAGGCCGCGGGGTCGGCAAGAGCAAGGATCACATCTTCCTGCATCTCGACCATCTTGACCCCAAGATCCTGCATCAGCGTCTGCCCGGCATTTCGGAAAGCGCGAAGATTTTTGCCGGGGTGGATGTGACCAAGGAGCCGATCCCGGTGCTCCCCACGGTGCATTACAACATGGGCGGCATCCAGACGAATTTCTATGGCGAGGTCGTGAAGAAACACGACGGCAATCCGGACGTGGTGGTGCCGGGCCTGATGGCGATCGGCGAGGCGGCCTGCGTGTCGGTGCACGGCGCCAACCGGCTCGGCTCCAATTCGCTGATCGATCTCGTGGTGTTCGGCCGCGCCGCGGGCCACCGCGCCGCCGAAATCGTCAGCCCAGGCGAAAAGCAGGTGGATTTGCCGGCGGATTCGGCCGATCTCGCGCTCTCGCGCCTCGATCACTTCCGCAACGCCAAGGGTGGCACGCCCACCGCCGAGCTGCGCCTGCGCATGCAAAAGGTGATGCAGAACAATTGCGCGGTCTACCGCACCGGCGAGACTCTGGAAGAGGGCAAGAAGCTCATCCACGACGTGTGGCGCGCGAAATCGGATGTGAAAGTGACGGATCGTTCCTTAATCTGGAACTCCGATCTCGTGGAGACGCTGGAATTCGACAATCTCATCATCCAGGCGGTGGTGACGATGGAGGGCGCGGCCAACCGCACCGAATCGCGCGGGGCCCATGCCCGCGAGGATTTTTCGAAGCGCGACGACCAGAACTGGATGAAGCACACGCTGGCCAGCATCGACAATGACGCACAGACCGTGAGCATCGATTACCGGCCGGTGCATTCTTATACGATGACCAACGAGGTGAGCTATATCGAGCCGAAGGAGCGGGTGTACTGAGTGCACTTGCCGCGGTTCGCAGAACTTAACGGTCTCCGTCCTTGACGATCAGGCGATGCAATTGAAGGCGCGTTTATATGGTTGAACTTGCACTCCCGAAAAACTCCCGCGTGATGCCGGGCAAGGTTTGGCCGAAGCCCGAGGGCGCGACGGAACTGAAGGAATTCCGCATCTACCGCTGGAATCCGGATGACGGGCAGAACCCGCGCATCGACACCTATTTCGTCGACCGGCACGATTGCGGGCCGATGATTCTCGACGGCATCATCTGGATCAAATCGAAGATCGATCCCACGCTCACCTTCCGCCGGTCCTGCCGCGAGGGCATTTGCGGCTCATGCGCGATGAACATTGACGGCACCAACACGCTCGCCTGCACGACCGGCATGGACGAGGTGAAGGGCGTGATCAAAATCTATCCGCTGCCGCATCTGCCGGTGGTGAAGGACCTGGTGCCTGATCTCACGCAGTTTTATGCGCAGCACGCCTCGATCGAGCCTTGGCTGCACACCACGACGCCGGCCCCGGAAAAGGAATGGCGCCAGTCGCCGCAGGATCGCGAAAAGCTCGACGGATTGTACGAGTGCATCCTCTGCGCCTGCTGCTCGACCTCGTGCCCGAGCTATTGGTGGAACGGCGACCGTTACCTTGGGCCTTCCGCCCTGCTGCAGGCCTATCGTTGGCTGATCGATTCGCGCGATGAGGCAACCGGCGAGCGCCTCGACGATCTCGAGGATCCTTTCCGCCTCTACCGCTGCCACACGATCATGAATTGCGCCAAGGCCTGCCCCAAGGGGCTGAACCCGGCGAAGGCGATTGCCGAGATCAAGAATATGATGCTGGCGCGGCAGGTTTAGGCCGCGCCAAGCAACCGCATTCCAACGCGCTCTAAATCACATTCCGATGCTCTGTCGGCTTCGGTTAGATATCAGGCGTGGGTCTGGTGATCAGGATGCTGGCGACTGCCGACCGAAGTGATCTGCCTGCTCTTTAGCCATTCGGATAATGACGCCTCCGGTGCAGCTAGGGCGGCGGCGAGCCAGACGACGCGGGACTCGGCGCCGAGCTGTTCTTCAGGGACGACGGTATTCGGATCGTCGAGGCTCCCGATCGAGACGCCGACGCGCTTTCCAGCGAGCAGGCGATAGGTTAGTGGCGTTCCACAAGTTGCACAGAAGCCGCGCTCGGCGATCTCCGAACTCCGGAATATTGACAGTGCACCGCGCGTAACGACGAAGTCAGGCGTTGGGACGCCGCAAAAGGCCGTAAACGGCCCACCGCTCGCTTTCTGGCACATGCGACAATGGCAGATGACAGCGCCATTCGGAGCTGCGTCAAGGCGGTAGCGAATGGCACCGCACTGGCAGCCGCCTGTCCGTCCAGGTGTGGCGGGTTCGGTCGTGGTCATGCAGCCCTCCCTCGCATTCTTGGCGCATTAAAATGCTGTTTCCCTACTATGCTGGGAAAAGATCCGTTTAGGAAAACGATTTCATTTAATGAAGGCATAAGCGATAATAATGCATGCCCTCTCAGCCGACCTTAGATCTCAAGCTGCTGCGCACACTGGTCCTGATCGCGGATCAGGGAAGTTTCACGCGTGCGGCCGCATGCATTGGGCGAACCCAGGGAGCCGTTTCTCTTCAGCTCAAGCGTCTTGAGATGTCGTGCGGCTGCGAACTTGTCCATCGCCGCAACGGCGGAGCTGTTCAACTGACTGAGGCCGGGAGAATCCTGGTAGATAAGGGCCGCAAGTTGTTGGCCCTTGATGATGAGATTATGGAAGGCCTGACGCCCCGCCCACGATGTGCCGAAGTCCGCATGGGGGCATGGGAGGATTATTCCAAGATCTATTTGACCTCGGCCCTGGCGGAATTCGCCAAGTTGCATCGCCACATCCGTGTTGAGGTTGTCAGCGGACTCTCATGCCAGTTGTTGCCATTGCTCCTTGAAAATAAGCTCGACATCATGGTTTGCGATGGCGGTATGGTGCCTCCCGGTTGGCCAGTGACGAAGCTCTGGCGGGTGAAACTGAGGTGGATCACTGCCGACAGAAGGAGACCACATCAGCGCAGCCCGTTGACCGTCTCGCTGGGACCCCAAGAGTGTCCGTGGCGTCCCTCTTGGTTGCCCCAATGCGTCTGGCGTGCATATGCGATACGTGCGCTCGAGGCCGCTGGAAGAGCATATCGCTTGGCGCCGACGGTCACGACCGTTGCCGGCCAAGACATCGCCGTCCTCTCGGGTAGTGCCGTCACGGTTTCAACTTTGCCGGTGCTACCCGCCGGCCTCCGGCCCGTGTCGTCTGACGAGGGTTTGCCTGATCTTCCGGCATTTGATGTCGTTTTGGCAAAAGCGGTGCAAGCTCGCCAGCCGGCAACGGACACTTTCGTTAAATTCCTCGCGGAGAAGTTTCGAAGCTCGGGGAGCGAGCGAACGGCCAATCGGCCGCCCGCGCTGCCCAAACACACGGTTAAGCGAATCTAGTTGGTCGCATCCGATGTTTCGAGGGCCTGAGGATGGGTGTCGAGCATCGCGACGCCCAGGCTGACCGTATCGATCATCGCTTCTTTACACAGCGACAGCGCGGTTGCGGGGCGCGGCACCAACTGGCCGACGCAATCTCCGGCGCCGAATTCGATTTCAGCCGAGAATTTGTGCGCCAGTTTCCGCATCGCCATATTGTGGGCAAGGCAGGAGAAGCGGATCTTCTGGATGCGCCGGTTGCGGGCCGCGCGGATGACGTGGCTGAACAGCTTGGTGCCAATCTCGTTGTGGCGCCATTCGTCTTCCACGCTGAAAGCCGCCTCGGCTTCGCCCGCAGCTTCCTGGATTCGGTGCAATTCGCCGGCGCCGCGCAGGACACCGTCGACAAAACAGCCATAAATGATGTTGTCGCCGGCAAAACAGTCCTGCGCATAATGGTCGAGGAAGTCCTTGCCGACGCCCATCGCAAAGCGGTCATGGCGCGAGCGCGGGTCCAGGCGCAGCAGATGTTCGCGAAAGGCGGTCAGATCGCTGCGCCAGAGGCGGCGAAACAGGATGATCGGGGTCGTATTCATTTGCATGTTATGGGCCTCTCAAGGTTTGTCCCTTGGTTTCCCTCCCATGGCGATCGACCCGGTAGATATTGTGCAGTGCAGCAAAATGTCAAGACCTGAATGGCCGCGCGTAGGATCTTGGCTTTTGTGACCGGCTCCCCTATGGTCCGGAAAACCTGCTCATTTTTTGCGTTCTGTCCCCTTTGCCCATCTCACTTCTACAACATTATCAAGATCTTATCGGCCGGAGCCGGCTGGAAGCCGATCCGGCGCAACAGGCGGCGCTCAAGCAGCTCGACGCTCTGAGCAACGCGCTCGACGGCTATCGTCTGGCCAAGAAGTCCAGCGCACTCGGCTGGTTGTTCGGGGCAAAAAAGCCAAATGGCGCCGGAGCGCCGCGCGGACTCTATATCTGGGGTTCGGTTGGCCGCGGCAAGACCATGCTGATGGATCTGTTCTTCCGGCACGTGTCCGTGGTGCGCAAACGGCGGGTGCATTTCCATGCGTTCATGGCCGACGTGCATGCGCGCGTGCATGATTGGCGGCAAAAGGAGAAGCGTGGCGAGGTCAAAGGCGGCGATCCGGTCCCGCATGTGGCCGACGCATTGGCGGAGCAGGCATGGCTCCTCTGCTTCGACGAATTCGCGGTCCGCGACATTGCGGACGCCATGATTCTGGGCCGACTGTTCACCGCCCTCTTCGAGCGCGGGGTGGTGGTGGTCGCGACCTCGAACGTCGAGCCGGGCGATCTCTACAAGGATGGGCTCAACCGGGCGCTGTTCCTGCCGTTTCTGCAGTTGCTGCAGGAGCGGATGGACGTGATCAAACTCGAGGCGCGCACCGATTTCCGTCTCGAAAAACTGAAGCGCGCGCGGGTGTGGCTGGTGCCAGCCGATGCCGCCGCCAAGGCGGCGCTCGACAAGAGCTTTCTGCTGCTCACCGGTGTGGCGCAGGGCGTGCCGGAGCCAATCGAATTGCTGGGGCGCATTCTGAACGTGCCGCAGGCGCAGGATGGGGTCGCGCGCTGGCCGTTTCACGATCTGTGCGAAAAGCCGCTGGGACCGCAAGACTATCTTGCTCTAGCGCAGCGCTATCATACGATCATCGTCGACGACATTCCGTTGATACGGTTCGAGAATCGCAATGCGGCCAAGCGCTTCATCACCTTCATTGACGCGCTCTACGACCAGCACGTCAAATTGATCGCCTCCGCCGCGGCGGAGCCAATTGCGCTGTACGAAGCGGAACAGGGGTTTGAAGTGTTCGAATTCGAGCGCACAGCCTCGCGCCTGATCGAAATGCGCTCGGAGGAATATCTCGCTTTGCCGCATGGCCGTGCCGATTCGGTCGGTTCGGGCGATACGACGGGGATTGTCGAGACTTAAGAAATCGTGCCGGATCGCAAAGACCGGTTTGCGGCAAAAGCGGCAAGGCGGCAATAGATGCCGCAGTCTGGCCCGTTCCATGACCGGGGCCAATCTGATCGGCATCTTCGAAAAAATTTCGCGGCTTTGGAGCCCGAAACGCCCTACATGCCCGAAAGGTCAACGAGTTCGAACACTTCGATGCCGCCGCCGCGCGCGATATGCGGGTGGCCTTCGGTCAGGGCAATCGCTTCGTTCAAGCTATTGGCGTGAACGATCGAATAGCCGGTCGCCCGGCTCGTATTGGCTTGGCCGACGCGACGCTCTTCGGCGCCGAACGGCGCTCCATGATCCACGATCGCGCTGTGGATTTTGCCAAAATAGGCGCACCACTCCTTGACGGCCTCCTTGCAGGACTGGTCCTGATGCAGCTTTTCGCCGCCCGTATAGAGGTAAAGATATTTGTTGACCATTGATTCCCCTAGGAATTTTTCTTTCTTCTTTTTTTCATTACGAAAAATTAATCATACTTCTGTGAAGCGGTCAATTTGGAAACCTTCTCACGGGGTGATCTTGGGCCACAGGACGGCGGATAGGACTGTGTGGTTGCCGTATTCTCCTGTCAGAAAGACGACAGCTGCGAGTGTTTGTGTGAAGCTTTGCGGCGTCTTTGCGGCAGCGAGCAGACCGAATTTGGTGAAGCGTAGCGTTTAACTGAAAATAAACTAACCTAAATTTGAATTGTAACACCAGTATCACATTTAATTGCAACTATAACGGCTTTAGATTTGCGTAGACCACAAATGAGGTGAGTTATATTTGTGGTTGAATACAAATTCCATGCTTGACAATTTGTTGCCACATTCTGGCATTGCACTGTGATTACGCTGCAACAGACTTTCTGCATCGCTCGTTCTATATGGGGGTCATCGCGGCGCACACGTCGCTCTGGTTTTTTTATCGTACAGGAGTACATTTATGAAAAAGATCCTCATTCTCGGCGTTACGGCTTCGGCCCTGTGCGCTGCGTCGGCCCTGGCAGCCGATCTTCCCAGCAAGAAGCCCCCGGTCGTTTACGTTCCGCCGGCACCGGTCTTCACCTGGGCTGGTCCTTATGTCGGCATTTACGCGGGCGCGGGTTTCGGCCAGGACAAGCTCACCGGTAACACCGCTGCGATCGGCTCCCACAAGACGAACTCGACCGGCTTCACCGGCGGCGGCCTCGCTGGCTACAACTTCCAGTTCGGCCAGATCGTGGTCGGCCCCGAAGCTGATTTCGGTTACGACGGCAACAACAAGAGCAGCAAGTTCAACAACCGTACCGTGAAGCACGAGCAGAGCTGGGTCGGTCGTGTGCGCGGTCGCATCGGCTACGCTATCACCCCCGACATCCTGCTCTACGGTGCAGGCGGTGTGTCGTTCGCCGACAACAAGGTCACGCTGACGACCCCTGCATTCCACGGCAACAAGTCCAAGGACCTGGTTGGCTGGAACGCTGGCGCCGGTGCTGAATATGCGATCACCCGCAACATCCTCGGCCGCGTCGAATATATCTACGACGATTACGGCAAGGAAACCTATGATTTCGGCGCCACCCGCCGCATCAAGTCGACCTACAAAGAGCACACCGTTCGTGCGGCTCTCGAGTACAAGTTCTAAGATCCTACCCGGTTTCGCCGGTTAGAAAGAAACCCAGCTTGGTCCGCCAGGCTGGGTTTTTTCGTTGAGTGCAAAAGAAAAACCCGGCTGCGAGGCCGGGCTTTTATTGATTCGTCCGATGGGCCGGCGCTTATGCTAGGCCTGCCGCATTCGGGAAGCGCTCGGTCAGAACCCGACGCAATTTTTCCAGGGCGCGGTTTTCGAGCTGGCGCACGCGCTCCTTCGAAATGCCGAGCCGTTCGCCGAGGGATTCTAGGGTTGCCGCCTCATCCGACAGGCGCCGCGCCTTCATGATCTTGAGTTCGCGATCGGTCAGGACGGACAGGGCCTGCCGCAACCAATCGGTTCGCCGCTCGCCATCGATCTGCTCCTCGACCACCTGATCGGGCAACGCGTGGTCGTCGACGAGGAAATCGCCGCGTTCGGCCGAATTCGAGTCGCTGTCGATTGCCGGCGCGTTCAACGACATATCGCCGCCCGACAGGCGCATATCCATCAATTCCACATCGCTTTGCGACACGCCGAGCGCTTCGGCGATGGAGGCGAAGGATTGGCTATTGGTTTCCTCGCCGTTGCTTTGCGCCAGTTTGGCGCGCAGGCGGCGCAGGTTGAAGAACAGCGCCTTTTGATTCGAGCTCGTGCCACCGCGAACGATCGACCAATTGCGCAGCACGTAATCCTGAATTGCCGCCCGAATCCACCAGGTCGCATAAGTAGAGAAGCGCACCTCCCGGTCGGTTTCGAACCTTGCGGCCGCTTCCAGGAGACCGATATGACCCTCTTGAATGAGATCGGACATGGGCAGTCCGTAGTGCCGGAATTTGGCGGCCATCGCGATCACCAGGCGCATATGCGCATGGGCCAGCCGATGCAGCGCCGCTTCATCCTTATTTTCCCGCCATTTTTGCGCTAAAATCTGTTCTTCGTCCCTTTCCAGGAACGGCGCTGCCATTGCAGCGCGAACGAATTGCCGTCTTAAACCATGAACCTGAGCCATAAATGCCTCCTGTTATGGTTCATTTACGTATGAGGACGCCGATTGGATCACTGTAACTCGCCGGCAAATTGGCGCAGCAGTCATGCGCACTGCGAATGGGTGCGGCAGGTGGGTAAGGCGCAGGTGGCATTGGCTGGGGAACCTTGGGAAATGTCGGATTCTTTTCAAGATTCCCGGCACTGGAGCGTTGACGCATGCCGGGACTCATGTCTATAAGACGCACCTCGACTGGCCGACCCGCCGGTCACGTGTTTTTTTGGCCGTACCGTCCGCGATCTTGCGAGGGGTTAAGGCCCTTCCCTTGAGGGATTTGGATTTATGGCGAATACCACTTCGGCCAAGAAGGCCGTCCGTAAGATTGAAGCTCGTACCGCGGTCAACCGTTCGCGCCGCAGCAACATGCGCACCTTCATCCGCAAGGTCGAAGAAGCGATCGCTTCCGGCGACGCCGAGGCTGCCAAGACCGCTCTCAACACCGCTGAGCCTGTGATCATGCGCGCTGCGCAGAACGGCATCGTTCACAAGAACACGGCTTCGCGCAAGGTTTCGCGCCTCGCAGCCCAAGTCAAGACGATCGCGAAGTAAGATCCGGCAAGTCCAGTGATTTGTGAAGCCCGGCCTCACGCCGGGCTTTTTGCGTTGCATGAGAGGGTTAAGACAGCGGTACGACCCGATCGGACCGCGCGCTTGGTTTTGGCCTATCGCATCACAGCCATTTGTCCGAAATCGACCGATAAGTGCCGTTCTCTTCGATCAGATGCAGCCACTGATCGACGAATTGCTTCAAATCCTCGTCCCGTTGCAGCCAGATCGCCTTTTCCGCGAAGTCGAACGGATGATCGGGGTGGATGCTGCACAATTCGGGGTGCAATTTCTGCTGATAACGGGTTTCGGATGCGTCCGTGATCATCAGGTCCGCGTGGCCCTGCACGATTTCGTCGAAGATCGTCGTATTGTCGCTATGGACCTCAATCTGAGCCGCTTTCAGATTGGCGCGGGCGAATTTCTCATTGGTGCCGCCCGGATTGACGACGACATGCACATCCGGCTTGTCGATATCGCTCAAGGTCTGGAATTTGTCCTTGTCGGCGCAGCGGGCGATCGGCGTTTTGCCCTCTCGCATATAGGGGACGGAGAAGTAGCCCTTCTTGGCGCGCTCCAGCGTGACCGAAACGCCGCCCATGGCGACGTCGAAATCACCGGCCTCGAAATCCTTCATCATATTGGGCCAGGAGGTCTGGACATATTCGACCTTGACGCCGAGCGCCTTGCCCAGATTTTCAGCAAGATCGATATCGAAACCGGTGAATTGGCCGGAGGCTTTGTCGAACGAGGAAAAGGGCTTGTAATCGCCCGTGGTGCCGACCTTCAGGGTGCCGCGCGCCAGGATCGCATCGAGCTTCGAGCTTTGCGCCTGCGCCGCCAAGGGAACCGTGACGCAGATCGCGGCAAGCAGCATGCGGAGGGAAAATGCGGACATCGGCGGCACCTCAATAAGGGTAAAAGATCATCGCGGCCAAATACGACAGGCCGAAAATAACCGGCTGGTGAGCCAAATAAAAGATGAGCGAATGCCGCCCAAGAAAGCTCAAGGCGCGGGCCGGAGCGACGCGCGCCGGCATCGTGGCCCAGGCGGGCGCCGCGTGCAGCAACCCCTTACCGAGCACGATGCCGATGAGCACGAAGCCGAAATTGGGGATGAGCGGCTGATAGTCGGCGGTATAGGGCTGGGTGACATTCAGACCGAGCCAATACCAGGCTGGATGGTCGAAAGCGGGCAGCATGCCGTATCTGGCGGCGAGAAAGACGGCGAGCGCAGCGGCAAGCGAGGCCAGGGCCGGCAGCGGCAGAAATGCGAGCCCCAGAACGCTGGCGAGCGCGATGCAATGAAGGATGCCGAAGAAGACGAATTCGTTGCCGAAGACGGCATAGGTGCCGGCCGAGACGGCCGCTGCCGCTACCAGCAAGATCAGGAGACGGCGGCCGAAGGCCGGCCATCGGATGCCGTTGCGATGCGCCAAAACCAGCGAGATGCCGACAAGGGTCAGAAAGCTCCAGGCGATGGAATGGGCGATCCATTTGCCCAAATGCGTGTTGGCGGGATCGCTATAAAACAGCCCGAGATAGCCGGCATCCCAGGTGAAATGATACGCGGCCATCGCCAACAGGCACAGGCCGCGGATCACATCGATGGCAGTAAACCGATTCACTTCTCGAACCGGCCGAACACCATATCGGGCGCGCTGGTATTGTGCCGCGACGGCGCCGTGCGCCCGGCCCAAAGCTCGGTGACATTGTCGCCGCCGGAGTAGGTCATGATCGGCGATTCGCCCCAGCCCTTGCCGTCCTTCACGCGCCAGGCGACTTTCGCGACATCCGCATTGGTCTCGGTCGTATACATCGAGCGCATAGTGGCGAAGGGCAGATCCTTTGGCAGATTACCGTCGTAGGAGACGTCGAGGACGATGCGCTCGTCGTCGATTTTCGACACTTGCAGCTTGGCCGAACCGCCGCGCACGAAATTCAGCGTGAACGTCTTGGTCGCAGGATCAAACGAAATGTCCTTCAGGTCGACCAGCGGCCGCTCCTGGGTTTCGACCGGGCCGACCAGGAAGGACGAGCCATAAGCAGTCCAGCGCAGGTCGCCGAAGGGCAGGGGACGCGCGCGCCAATAGCCATCCGGCGGGTAGACGACCAGCACTTCCTCAGCCCGGTCGCGGTAGCGCATCCAAAGCTGGATCAGATGCAGGCCGTTTTCTGTCCTATCGCCAACCTTGAACGGCACTTTGGCCGGGCGCCAGAACGAGGGATAGGTATAGCCGGTGAGCCAGAAATCCGGAGTCTGCCACAGTGTCACGGCCTTCGCGTCGGCAGCGAATTTCGGGTCGCTCTCCATGTGGCACGAGGTGAAATCGGCGGCGGCGCGGTCGCTGATGATCGTGCCGATATAGGCCGGATGCACCGCCTGGATCTCCAATTTGCGCACCACGGGAGACGAGAATTCGAGATCGACATTGTCGCGTTCGGCGCAGAGTTCAGGCGTCGAATGATTCTCGACTTTCACCGCGAGTTCGCTGGCATGCCGGTCCTCGACCGTTTCGGCCTTTGCGGGCAAAGCGAGACAGGCAAGGGCAAGCAAGGCGACAATCGGCTTCATATCTCTTCCTTCTGTGTGATCGGTATGGTGAGGGCCGCGATCTCCGGCGGCGGGTCGAATTCCTCCGGAATTGCACAGAGTTGACGATCCTGCAACCACGCACCGAATCGCGCCGATCCGGTCAGGACGGCGAACGGCACCGCGACCAAATAGCCCAAGGTCAGTGGCAGGCTCCACCACAGCAGGGACGGCGTCAGGGTGAAGAGCGCTGCAAAGATGAGCACGCCAAAGGCTTGTTGCGGCCATAAGCCGCGCCATGCGTCGCTCCAGGACAGGTGATAGGCGTCTCGCGCCTGGCCGTTCCACGTGACCGTGCGGCCGAACAGCAGCCCGATCATGAAGAGGCTGGTGCGCAAGGTGGTCGCGGCACCGATGAGAAAGGAAAAGGCCACTTCAAGGCAGGCACCGAGCACGAAACGCGGCAGGCCGCCATAGCGGCGCAGGCTGCGCCTGCTCATCGCGACATCAAGAAAGCCGGCGAGCTTCGGTGCGAGATACATGAAGAGGAAGGCGAGGTAGAGCGCGAGCGCCTCGCCCCCATGAAAGTCCGCATAATCCTTGCCGTCCAGCGGTTTGATGCTGGCGAGCGCGATCAGCAAGGTCCAGCCCGGCAATCCAAGGAACATCATGATCGCCCAGACCAGCTGAAACCGGCTCATCGGCTGCAGGCCGGGCAAGCCGAGCAGGTGCAGATATTGCAGATTGCCCTGGCACCAGCGCAGGTCGCGCCGGGTGAATTCGAGCAGGGTGGGCGGATTGTCCTCGTAGGAGCCGCTTTCCTGCGGCCAGACACGCACTTCGAAGCCGGCGCGGCGCATCAGCACGGCTTCGATCTGATCGTGGCTGAGGATCGCGCGCCCACGCACCTGCGGCAGGGTGCAATGCGCCAGGAAGGGGGCGATGCGCACCAGCGCATTGTGCCCCCAGAACGGCCCGCAATCGCCGGCCCACCAGGCGTTGCCCATCGTATAGGTGCGCATGCCGTGCCGCATGCCGAATTGGAAGATGCGCGCGAAGGCGGAATCTGTCGGCGTGCCGACCACCAGGCTTTGTAGAATGCCGATTTTGGGGTGGGCGGCGCCCATGCGCACCAGCGCCATGATCGTTTTTCCGTCCATCAGGCTGTCGGCGTCGAGCGGCAGCATGAAGGTGAAATCCTGACCCCAGCGCGTGCAGAAATCCTGTAGGTTTCCCGCTTTAAACCCCTCATTATTGGTGCGGCGGCGATAGATCAGGCGGTCAGCGTCTTCTGGGTGTGCGCGGCTCCAGTCCGCGAAGGCGCGCTCCTCCGCTTGCGCAATCTCGGGATCGTCGCTGTCGGACAGGATGAAGTAGCTGAAGAAGGCGCCAAAGCCGGTCGCGTCCAAACTCTCCTTGACGATGTGGATGCGCTGAAAAGCGCGCGCCGGATCTTCGTGGCGCAAGGTGAGCAGAATGGCGGTGCGGTCGTGGATTTCGCCCGCGCTTTGCGCCGCTTTAGCGAAGGGTGCGACCTGCGCCATGCCGTCGCGGCACAGATGCAGCAGGCAAAAGCCGATCACCGCGTTCCACAGGCCGATCACACTCCAGGGCGCGGCAACGAGGAAGGAGGCAAACATCACGAGATCGATGATGCTCCAACCATGCTGCCCCAGCACATCGGCCAGCATCCACGCGAGGGTAAAATATGTCGCGAGGATCAAGCCTGTCACCAGCAAGCGCCGGCGCGTCAGCATGGTCCGGTCCTGCAGACCGGCGGGGGTGAGATAGGGGGCGGAATAAGTCAGCGGGCTCATGCGGAACGGCAAATGACGACGGCGCGTTATAGCCTGTCTGCGCGCAAACGCGAAAGTTAGGCCCGCCGCGCCTTTTCCACCAGATGGAACGCCGCTTGCTTGACGATTCGGTCGTCCGGCGCGAGGGTCGGAAACGGGAGACTTAATATATGACCGATATCGCCGTTCAGCCCACAGCCACACGCAAGCCGTTTTACAAATCGCTCTTCTTGTGGGTGCTGGTCGCTACGGCGCTCGGCATTGTGGCGGGGGTGACGGCTCCGGCTTTTGCGGTGCAGTCGAAAATCCTCAGCGACGTCTTCCTGCGTCTCATTTCCATGCTGGTCGCGCCGATCGTGTTCTGCGTCGTTGTCCATGGCATCGCCGGAGCGGGGGATTTGCGCAAGGTCGGCCGGGTGGGCTGTAAGGCGCTCATCTATTTCGAAGTGATGACAACGATCGCGCTGGCGCTTGGCCTGGCACTCGCCTTCATGTTCGGCCCCGGCAAAGGCATGAATATCGACACGGCGACGCTCGATCCCAAGGCGATCGCGACCTATGCCGACAATGCCCATAAGTTGCAGGGTGCGGGCGTCGGCGCTTTTCTGATGAACATCATTCCGACCACGGCGTTTGATGCTTTTGCGCGCAACGATGTGCTGCAGGTACTGTTCTTTGCCGTTCTTTTTGGCATTAGCGTCGCCCTGTGCGGCGGCGAGAAGGGCGCGCTCGTGACCTCCTTCGTCGATGCGGGCGCGGGCATTCTGTTCAAGTGCATGAGCCTGATCGTCTGGGTCGCGCCCCTGGGCGTCTTCGGCGCGGTCGCTTATACGGTCGGGCAATACGGTATCGGGCCGCTCAAGCAATTGCTGTCGCTGGTCTTGCTGTTCTATGCCACCGTCGTGCTGTTCGTGCTGATCGTGCTCGGCGCGGTCATGGCCTTCGCCAAGGTCAATATTCTGAAGTTTCTCGCCTATCTGCGCGAAGAGCTGATGATCGTGCTCGCCACGGCATCCTCCGATGCGGTTCTGCCGCAGGTGATGCGCAAGCTCGAAGCGATGGGCTGCAAGAAATCGGTCGTCGGCCTCGTCGTGCCGACCGGCTATTCGTTCAATCTCGATGCGTTCTCGATCTATCTGACGCTGGCCGTCGTGTTCATCGCCCAGGCGACCAACACGTCCCTGTCCACGGGGGATCTGCTTTACGTCCTCTTCGTGTCGCTGCTGACGTCGAAGGGCGCACATGGCGTGCCGGGCTCAGCCATCGTCATCCTGATGGCGACCTTGGCCGCGGTCCCGTCGATTCCGGCGATCGGCCTTGTGCTCGTCTTGTCGGTCGATTGGTTCATCGGCATGGCCCGGGCGGTTGGCAATCTCATTGGCAATTGCGTGGCGACCGTGGTGATCGCCGCCTGGGAGGGCGATCTGGACCAGGCGCAGGCCAAAGCCGTCCTCGACGGGACGAGCGGCTAACGCGGCGCGGATTTACGCCACGGCCCAATGATGTATAGGTCAGGTCAAGCGAAGGGAGAGACGCTTGAGCCTCGATCAGGACATATCCGGCCGACCGGCCCGGGCCTTGTGGTACGTGGGGCGCCGCAAGGTGGAGTTGCGCGCCGCCAGCCTGCCCACCATTGGCCCCGGCGAGGCTTTGGTCGAGACCCTCTGGTCTTCGCTCAGCCGCGGCACCGAACGGCTCGTGTTCGAGGGCCGCGTGCCGGCGTCCGAACACGAGCGCATGCGCGCGCCGATGCAGGAAGGCGATTTTCCCTTCCCGGTCAAATACGGCTACAGCGTGGTCGGCCGCGTTGCCGAAGGGCCACGCGAATGGCTCGGCCTAAATGTCTTCGCGCTGCACCCGCATCAGGATCGCTTCGTGGCGCCGGTCAGCGCCCTCATCCCGATCCCCGATGACATTCCGCCGCGCCGCGCGGCCCTTGCCGCCAATATGGAAACGGCACTCAACGCCCTGTGGGATTCGGGCGCGGGGCCGGGCGATCGGATCGCCGTCATCGGGGGCGGGGTGGTCGGCTTGCTGCTCACGTTCCTTGCCGCGCAACTGCCGGGCGCCGAAGTCACCTTGTTCGACGTGCTCGACCGGCGGCGCGAAGCGGAGGCTTTCGGTGCGGCCTATATTTCGCCGTCCCACATTCCGGCCTCATGCGAAAACAGCGATGTGGTGTTTCACACCAGCGCGACGGCGCAAGGGCTGCACACGGCGCTGCATCTGGCCGGGCAGGAGGCCAATATCGTGGAAATGAGCTGGTATGGCGATGCCGAAGTGAGCGCGCCCTTCGGCCAAGCCTTCCATTCCAAACGGCTGCGGCTGATCTCGTCGCAGGTTGGCCACGTCGCGGCCGGCCACCGCGCCCGATGGAGCCATAGCCGCAGGCTCGCCAAGGCCATCGATTTGCTCCGCGATGCGCGGCTCGACATCCTGCTGCCCGACGAGGTGGCCTTCGACGATGTGCCCGAGCAGATCACACAGATTTTATCGCCGCAGGCGGTAGGCCTGACGTCGCTTGTGCGCTATTGACGCGGCCAATAATACTCTGAAAGGACACATATGTTTGCCGTCGAAGTGCGCGACCACATCATGATCGCCCATTCCTTCAAAGGTGATCTCTTCGGCCCGGCGCAGAATCTGCATGGCGCGACTTTCGTCGTCGATGTGGCTTTTTTCCGCGAGACACTAACGGTGGACAATGTGGTGGTGGATATCGGCCGCGCGCATGAGGCGTTGAAGAAAACGCTGGCGCCGTTGAATTATCAGAATCTCGATACATTGCCACAATTCGCCGGGCAGCTGACGACGACCGAATTCCTGTGCAAACATATCTTCGATACGATGGCGGCAGCCGCGCGCAACGGCGCGCTCGGGCCGGGCGGCGAGGGCATTTCGCGGATCAAAGTCTCGCTGCATGAATCGCATGTGGCACGTGCCTGGTACGAGGGTGCCCTATGAGCGCGTGCGTCTTCGCTATCCCCGGCGATCTTGCAACGCCGACCGGCGGTTATGGCTACGATCGGCATGTGCTGCAGCGGCTTCCCAGCCACGGCGTGCGAGTGCGCCACATGCAATTGCCCGCAAGCTTTCCGCACCCGACCAATGCGGATCTGGCGGCGACGGCGGCATGCCTTGCCGATGCTGCGGCGGACGAGGTGTTGCTGATCGACGCCTTGGCCTATAGCGCCTTGCCGGAGACGTTGATCCATGCGGTTGCGCGGCCGATCGTTGCGCTCGTCCACCATCCGCTCGCGCTCGAGACCGGATTGACCGAGGCGCAGCAGAGTGCCCTGCGCGCCAGCGAACGTGCCGCTCTATCGCTTGCGCATGCGGTCGTCGTGACGAGCCCGATCACCGCTTCGATCCTAGTCAAAGACTATGCGGTGCCGCAGCAGAAAATCAGCGTCGCGGTCCCCGGCGTCGAACCGGCGCAGCGTGCGCCGTTGAGTGTTGAAGCCTCGCCCGCTTGTGTGCAACTTCTTGCGGTCGGATCGCTCATTCCGCGCAAGGGCTATGACGTTCTCGTGCGCGCGCTACAAGCCGTGCCGCAGGCGAATTGGCATTTGACCATCGTCGGCAGTGCGGATTTCTCGCCGCAGACTCTGGTCGATCTGCGCGCGCAGATCGCGCAAGCAGGCTTGCAAGACCGCATTTCGTTTTTCGGCTCGCTCAGTGCGCAGGAACTCGCGCAGCGCTACGAGGCCGCCCACGTCTTCGTCGTGCCCTCGCTTTACGAAGGCTATGGCATGGCATTGACCGAGGCGCTGGCGCGCGGTCTGCCGATCGTCACGACCACCGGCGGTGCACTCAGTGAGACCGCGCCGGACAGCGCCGCCTTGAAAGTTCCGCCCGGCGACGCGCCGGCTTTGGCGCGGGCCCTCAGCAAAATCTTGAGCGATTCCATGTTGCGCCTGTCGCTGGCGGACGCAGCCTGGGCCGAAGCGCAAAAGCTGCCGCGCTGGGACGATACGGCCAGCCTCATCGCCGATGTGGTGCGGCAGGCCGCCCGGTGAGCGGCTTTGATCCCGATTGGCTGCGCTTGCGCGAACCTGCCGATCGCCGCGCCCGCAACGCCAACGTGCTGAACGCCGTTACCGCCCATTTTGCCGATCACGATACGGTGCGCATTCTGGACATCGGCTGCGGCCTCGGCTCGAATTTTCGCGCGCTCTCGCCGCACCTGCCGGCGGCCCAATCCTGGAGCCTCGCCGATCACGACGCTTCTCTCTTGCGGGGGGCGCGTGATGCCATTTGTGGCGCCGGGACGGCGATGTCGGTGCAAACCCATTGCATCGATCTCGCGACCGATGCGGCACGCCTTCTCGATCTGAAGCCCGACATCGTTACGGCCGCGGCGTTTTTCGATCTCGTTTCGGCATCATGGATTCGGGACTTCGTCGCGGCGCTGAAAGCGTGGAATCTACCCCTCTATGCGGTGCTGACCTATGACGGGACGGAACAATGGCGGCCACCGCACCCCGCCGATGCGGCGGTTCTGTCGGCTTTTCACGCGCATCAGGCCGGCAACAAAGGATTTGGTCCCGCCGCGGGGCCGAAGGCGCACGAAATTCTGGCCGCCGCGCTCCGCGATGCCGGGTATAGGCTGATCGAAGGCGATAGTCCCTGGAGGCTGGCAGGGGCCGAGGATGCCACCCTGATCGCCGCGCTCGCGGCCGGGACCGCGCAGGCCGTCCGCGAAACCGGTCTGCTGCCGGTGTCCGATATCGACGCTTGGCAGGCCGCTCGCGCCCATACTCGGGCGAGCGTCGTCGGCCACAAGGATCTCTTCGCCTATTCGTGATCCGGCAGCATCCGCCCCAAGAGCCCGTCGCGCTTGAAGATCGCATGGTAGAGGACGCCCAGCACGTGAACGCCGATCAGGCAGGCGAAGGTGATGCCGGCGATTTCGTGAATACGGAACAGGATATCGGACAGGGCCTCGTCCTTCGGGGCGATCGGCGGCGGCTGAAATAGGCCGAAGACCGTCCAGCCGTCGCCATAGGCCGACATGGCCGCCCAGCCGAGTAGTGGCATGGCAAACATGAACACATAGAGGAGATGATGGGTGGCCACCGACGTGATCCGGTCCCATGCCGGCAGATCTGGCGGCGGGGCAGGCGTTCCCAATTGCTGCCGGACCACGATGCGCAACACAATGAGCAGTAACAAGACCATGCCGGTCGAGCGGTGCAGGTCGTAAAGCGTGTTCTGCAACGGCCCTTCACCGATATGGTTCATCACGAGCCCGGCAATGATCATGCAAATCACGAGGACGCCGATCAGCCAATGCAGCAGTTTTTGCGCTTTCGAATAGGTCGCGGGGCGTGAAGCATCGCGCGGGGACATGGGAGATCCTTCGGAAATGCGCCGAACGTTTCCCGACTATAGTAAAAATATGATTGCTATCAATATGTTATATTTCTCCTGACGAGATTGTGATCGGAGGGCTAAAGCCTTCTTCACGCACACGAAACCGCATTTCGTCCGGCGCTCGCGTATTGTTTATGGCTTGTTCATGGCATTCATAAAGAAGTTTTCGCCTAAACTTACAAGCCAAGTGGCGATGATCGTTATTTTATCCTATCTAGTGCGGGAACTGCAGGATGGGTGTGGCATCCGCCTGAATGATACTTTACATTTCCGTACACCGTCTGCCGGTTACGGGAGGGGCGGGGCTGTCGCGGTGAGAAAACGAAAGACCCCCGACAGGGGCAGAGTGAGCGAGGCTTAAGTGCTGGTTGAGAATGGCTTGAATGAACAGCTCTCGCTGCAGACGAGTGCGGCTGTCGAGCGGGCTTTGGCGGAAATCCGCGCGGGCCGCCCGGTCGTTCTCGTCGATCAGGGCGAGCATCTGTTGGTCGCTGGTGTCGAAGCGCTCGATGCCGAGATGGCAGCCACGCTACCGGAAAGCGTCGCCGTGCGCCTCATTCTGCCTGCGCCTCGCCTGCGCCGGCTCGGCTTGACCGAGCGCGACGCGGCGGGCGCCGTGGCCTTGCCGGTTCTCGACGTCAAACGGGTCGAGCGTCTCGCGCTCCAGCTCGAAGCCAAGATCGATGCGCCGGTGAGCGCCATCACGCCGCTGGAGGCGGCCGGGCTCGAACTCGCCCGGCTTGCCCTGATCCTGCCGACCATCGTGACGATGGAGGTGTCGCACGACGCGGTCCGGAACGCGGATTGGTTGCAGGTCGAGGCCGATGCGGTCCGGCATTATCGCCGCGAATCGGCTGCGCATCTTGCCATCGTCAGCCGTGCGCCGGTCCCGCTCGACGGTGCGACCGAGACGGAATTCGTCATCTTCCGCGGTGGCGAAGGCATGCGCGATCAGGTCGCGATCATCGTTGGCAAACCGAATTTTGCGCAGCCCGTCACCGTGCGGCTGCATTCGGCCTGCTTGACCGGCGATCTCTTCGGCTCGCTCAAATGCGATTGCGGCGACCAGTTGCGCGGCACCGTGCAATACATGGCCGAACACGAGGGCGGCGTGCTCCTCTATCTCGACCAGGAAGGCCGCGGCAACGGCATCGCCAACAAGATCCGCGCCTACAAATTGCAGGCGCAAGGGTTCGACACCTATGACGCGGATGAGGTGCTCGGCTTCGATCATGATCAGCGCGGCTTCGATTTCGCCGCGCGCATGCTGCAACTGCTCGGCATCACCCGCGTCAAGGTGATGACGAACAACCCGATCAAGATCGCCGCGCTCGCATCGGCCGGATTGGATGTCGTGTCGGCCGAGCGCATCCTTGGCCGCCAGACCGACCAAAATATCCATTATCTGGCGACCAAACGGGACAAAGCCGGGCATTTCATCGACCTCGACGAACTCGTCGTCCGGGCCAAGGCGACGGAATGACGCAATTTGATGGTGGTGACGACGCGGCGCAGGGTCCTCACTGGCCGCCGCTGATGTGGCTTGGGGCGATTGTCCTGTTTCTGCTCGGCGGCGCGGTGCTTGTGTGGCCCTGGGCGTCGGGCGCCGTCACCATTCCGTGGGACGCCAAAGCGCAGTTCGAGCCGCAACTGGTGTTCCTGGCACGCGCACTGCACACCGGCCAAAGTCCGTTCTGGACGCCGAATGTCTTCGCCGGCCATCCGCAAATCGCCGATCCGCAATCGGGGATTTTCTCGCCGCCGTTCTTTCTGCTGGCCTTTTTCGACGCGGCGCCCTCCTTTCGCGCCATCGACCTGACTACATTTGGCATGCTCGCGCTTGGCGGCGTGGCGCTGATCTTGTTTTTCCGCGATCGCCAGTGGCACCCGGCCGGTGCGCTTGTCGCCGCCTTCAGTTTCGCCTTCGGTGCCTCCGCCGCTTGGCGCATTCAGCATGTCGGCGAAGTGGTCAGCCTGTCCTGGTTCCCGATCACTCTATGGCTGCTGGCGCGGGCGCTGGAGCGGCGATCCTTCGTCTATGGCCTCCTCGCCGGGATCACCGCCGGATTCATGGTGCTGGGCCGCGATCAGATTGCGCTGCTCTGCGTCTATCTGCTGACGGGTTACGCTGTCTGGTTTCTCGTTGCGGCGCAGGGCTTTTGGCGTCATTTTCTGCTGAGCCTCAGACCGCTCGTCGCCGGGCTGATCGGCGGCGTTGGCGTCATCACCTTGCCACTGCTCTGGACCTTGTCGCTGGCGCAGGATTCCAACCGGCCGATCATAGATTTGGCGAGCGCCGAAAAGGGCTCGCTGCATCCGGCCTCTCTGCTCACCGGGCTGATCGCCAATCTTTACGGCACCGATGGCCCGCTGAAATATTTCTGGGGGCCGCCGAGCCCCATATGGCAGAAGGATCTCTATCTCGCCCGCAACATGAGCGACGTGTACATCGGTGCGCTGCCGGCTGTGCTGTTGTTTTGCGTCGGCCTGTTCGGCGGCGCCTTGGCCTGGCGCGGCATTCGCTTCTTCACCGTCGGCTTCGTGCTGATCCTGCTCTATGCGCTTGGTCGCTATACGCCGGTTTTTGCGTTCATGTATCATTTGCCGGGCGTCGACCTCTATCGGCGCACGGCCGATGCGACGTTTCCGCTCGGGGCGCTGGCGGCGATTCTCGCGGGCTTTTGCCTGCATCGGATTTTGACGGCCGAGCGCAGCGGCCTGCATTGGTTCGGCATCGTTCCGGGCCTCGTCGTGATCGCGCTGCTGTTCTGGAAGGCGGAACATTTCGTCGACGTGCATCTTCTGCACGGATCTTCGCAAAGCGCGGATGCGATGCGCATGGCGCTTAACGCGCAATGGTCGATGATGCAGGCGCTGATTTGCGTGTTCATCGCCTGTATCGTGCTCGTCCTGCTGCTGCAATTGGGGTTGGAGCATTCCTGGCTGGCGCTCGCGCTGATCGGCGTGCTGATGACCTTCGATCTTCGCATCAACAATGGGCCGAACGAGTCGACCGCGCTGCCGTCGGTGCAATATGATGTCCTCAGGCCGGACAGCCGGAACGACACCATCGCCTGGCTGAAGCAGCATCTTACGGAAAATGCCGGGCCGGACCGGCGCGACCGGATGGAACTTGCGGCCGTCGATTTCCATTGGCCTAATGCGTCCCTCGTCCACGACCTCGACGAGGATCTTGGCTACAACCCGGTGCGGCTGAAACTCTTCACCGATGTCACCAATGCCGGCGATCACATTGCGCTGCCCGATCAGCGCCAATTCTCGCCGCTCTGGCCCTCGTACCGCGGCACGCTGTCCGATCTTTTAGGGCTACGTTATATCGTCACGGGCGTGCCGATCGAGCAGATCGACAAAACCCTGCAGCCTGGCGAGTGGGCGCCCGTCGCGCGCACCAGGGACGCTTATATTTACGAGAATCCGAGTGCATTGCCGCGCGTGCTGTTCGCCAACCAGGTCGAGCCGGCGAATTTCGACGAAATGCTGCACAGCGGCAAATGGCCCGATGTCGATTACAGGCACACGGTCCTGCTGGAAAAGTCCGGCAATCCGCCGCCAGGCGACAAGCCGACGGCGCCTGGAACTGTGACGCTCGCATCCTATGCCAACACCGATATCGTGGTGAATGTCACCTCGCCCGAGGGCGGTTGGGTCGTTTTGAACGACATCTGGCACCCTTGGTGGCAGGCCGATGTGGACGGGACGGCGGCCGAGATTCTCCGCGCGAATGTGATGTTCCGCGCGGTCCACGTGCCGGGCGGCAGCCATCAGGTGCATTTCACTTTTCACCCGCTTGAAGGCCTGATCGCTGATTGGCGCGCCGCTCTTTAGGGCCCGCAGTTGAGCGGTGACCGGCGCAACCATGCCGCCCACGCGGGACAGAACGGCGCCGGGCCGTCTTGCCGGGGTCACAATCCGTACGCATAAGGGCAGAAATTGTGTAACAGGATTCGAGCTTGACGGACGAAACAGTGGGGGAGACGAACGGGCGCGTACGCCGTGCTATCTCCGGACAATTGGCGCCAGGCGCACGCCGCCGCTGGCGGCTCGTGGGCGGCGCGGCGAGCGCGCTGTTGTTTGCGGTCTCGATCTGGATCCTGGCCCATATCCTCACCGCCAGCAAGCTTGCCGAATTGCGCGGCGACATCGCGGCAACAAGCGCCGACCAATTGGCATTGGCCTGCGCCGCGACCATATTCTCCTATATCGCACTGACGGGCTATGACGTGCTGGCGCTGCGCCAGCTGCGCATCCGCGTGCCCTATTATATCGCCGCTTTCGCCTCGTTCACGAGCTATGCCATTTCTTTCATGCTCGGCTTTCAGGTCGTCACCGGCGGAACGGTGCGATATTGGATCTATTCGCGCGAGGGCGTATCGGCGGCCAAAGTCGCGAGCCTGACGGTGATTGCCGGTGTCACATTCTGGCTCGGCTTGGGGCTCGCGATCGGCTGCGGCCTGGTGTTCCGCGCGCAGGCGCTCTCGGAAATCAACGATCTGAAGGTTTTCATCAACGCGGCGATCGGCCTTGCGATCGTGGCCTTCATCGTGGGTTATTTGGTTTGGGTGTCGCTCGGGCGGCGGCGCATCCGCGTGCAGGGCTTTTCATTGGAATTGCCTGGCCCTGGCGTCACGCTTGCGCAAATGGCCCTGGGCGTTGTCGATATCTGCGCCAGCGCCTCGGTGCTTTACGTGCTTTTGCCGCAAGGACATGGGCTCGATTTCCTCACCTTCGTCGCCATCTACGCTTTTGCCTGCCTCCTTGGCATCGCCAGCCACGCGCCGGGCGGGATCGGCGTGTTCGAGGCGACGATGCTGCAAGCCGTTCCGAATGTCGGCAATGAGCGGCTGCTTGCCTCGCTCATCCTGTTCCGGATGTTCTATTTCGTGGCGCCCTTCATTCTCGCCCTCGCGCTGCTCGGCGCCAACGAGATCGGGCGACGCTGGCGGTCGTTGCGCGAGGCGATTTTGCGATCGAAGGAAGAAGATTAGGATCGAACGTCAATGGTGGATGGCGTCTGGACGAGGTCGAGAATGGTCATATGCAACGCGCATTGCGCCGCTGGGAAGTTCGTCCCGACAACCATTACGCTAAGTTCCATCGTCTCGCATTCGGCCAACTTGGCTGCATCGAGCGGTCATTGAGGGAGCGTCGAGGCTGATGGATTTGCGGGGCTGGAGCGCGCTGATCGAGGCTTTGCCGGAACCGGTTCTGGTGCTTTCGCCGGACATGCGTGTCCTCACCCTCAATCAGCCGGCACTGCGCCTGCTGCCGGCCTTGCGGCGCGGGGAGGCATTGGAGCTCGCCCTGCGCTCGCCCGATATTCTCGATGCCTTCCGCCGGGTGCGCGCTAGCGGCGTGGCCGAGACGGTTTCCTGGCATGAGCGCGTGCCGATCGAGCGGCTGTTTCACGTGCGGGTCGCCAAAGTCAGCGACGAAGCCATTGTCCTGAGCATTCGCGATCTCACCGAGGCGCGCAGCTTGGAGCGCATGCGGGTCGATTTCATCGCCAATGCCAGCCACGAATTGCGCACGCCCCTTGCCTCGCTGCTCGGCTTTGTCGAAACCCTGCGGGGCGCAGCGCGTGATGACGCCAGGGTGCGCGACAAATTCCTCGGGATCATGTACCAGCAGGCACGCCGCATGGCGCGGTTGATCGACGATTTATTGTCGCTGTCGCGGGTCGAACAGAATCTGCATCAGCGCCCCACGGATGTCGTCGATCTGAACCTGGTCGTGCGCCATATCGCCGAGGCGCTGTCGCCGCTCGCGGCGGAAAATCTGGTGAAGCTCAATCTGCCGTCGTCCGAGCCGGTGCTGGTCGCGGGGGACCGCGACGAATTGTCCCGGGTTGCGGAAAATTTGATCGAGAACGCGATCAAATACAGCAGCAATGGCGAGACGGAGGTCAATGTCGACATCACCGTCACCACGACCGCGACCGATGCCGTGCTGAAAGTCCACGATGACGGACCCGGCATCGCGCCTGAACATTTGCCGCGCCTGACCGAGCGTTTTTACCGTGTCGACACCAACGCGAGCCGCTCCAAAGGCGGCACCGGCCTTGGATTGGCCCTCGTCAAGCACATCGCCGCACGCCACCGCGGGCGGCTTTTTATCGAGTCCGAACTGGGGCGGGGCGCTACTTTCACAATTAAGTTGCCTCTTAGAAAATAGATATAAATATCAGTATTTTGATATGTCATAATTCGTCAATTTAAATGTTGTAATGACGATGTATCGCCGCTTTAAAGAGTGCGGCGGCCCGCTTGGCACGATGGTGCCAAGGCTGTTGGCAAGGCCGATCCTGGCCGGTACGTATATGAGGCATTCAATGCTGAAGACCATTAGCCGCGCAGCTCTCGTTGCTGCTGCGATCGCTTTTTCTCCGCTCCCGTCTTTTGCCGCTGACATCGCCGGCGCAGGCTCCACCTTCGCCTTCCCGATCTACACCAAATGGGCGGATTCCTTTAAGAAGGAGACGGGCGACGCGGTGAACTATCAAGGCATTGGCTCCGGGGCCGGCATCAAGCAGCTCCAGTCCAAGACCATCGTATTCGCCGGCACGGACATTCCGATGAAGGTCGAAGACCTGAAGAAGAACGGTTTCGTGCAATGGCCGATGGTGATGGGCGGCATCGCCGCTGTGGTGAACATCGACGGTGTGAAGCCCGGCCAGCTCGTGCTCGACGGTCCGACCCTCGCCAATATCTATATGGGCAACGTGAAGAAGTGGGACGATGCGGCGATCAAGAAGCTGAACCCCAGCCTCACCCTGCCGAGCGCCGACATTCAGGTCGTCCGCCGCGCCGACGGTTCGGGCACGACGTTCAACTTCACTGATTATCTCTCCAAGGTCAGCCAGGATTGGGCCGATAAGGTCGGCTCGGACGCGTCGGTCGAATGGCCGGTCGGCGTTGGCGCCAAGGGCAATGACGGCGTCGCCGGCACCGTTGGCCAGACCAAGAATTCCATCGGTTATGTCGAGACCGCTTACATCAAGCAGAACAACATGACCTATGTCGACATGATCAACAAGGCCGGCAAGCATGTCTCGCCGACGGTCGATGCGCTGCAGGCTGCTGCCGCCAATGCCGACTGGGCGCATGCGCCGGGCTATTATCAGATCCTGACCGACCAGCCGGGCGATGCTTCCTGGCCGATCACCGCGGCGACTTTCGTGGTCGTCTATGCCGATCCGTCCGACAAGGCGGCTTCGGGCGAAGTCGTGAAGTTCTTCGACTGGGCCTATAAGAACGGCAACGCCGCGGCCTCCGATCTGAATTACATTCCGATGCCGGCGGGTGTGACCGACATGGTCCGCAAGACCTGGGCGAGCGACATCAAGAATAAATAATCTTTGCGCGACGCTCCGCGGCTTGCCGCGGAGCGTCGCAGCTCGGAACTTTGACGAAGCACGAATGAGGGCCATAGCTCTCCTACAGAGATCTGCTTCAGGAGCGATACGTGTCTGACATGGTTGTGAACTCGAGCGTCGCGCGTGCAGCGCAAACCGAAGACCGAACACGGACGTTGAACGATTTCAAGTCGGCCGATGCGCTCTTTCACAGCCTGACGTTCGGTGCGTCGGTGCTCGTGTTGCTCGTGATGGGCGGCATCATCCTATCGCTGATCATTGCCGCTTGGCCGGCTATGGTGGCCTTCGGCGTCGGCTTCTTCGAGACGACGCGCTGGGCGGTGCATGCCAAGCCGCATCCGGTGATGGGGGTTCTGGCGCCGCTCTATGGGACGATGGTCACGTCGGTGATTGCCATGCTGATCGCCGTGCCGGTGGGGCTGGGCATCGCCGTGTTCCTGACCGAATTGTGCCCCTTATGGCTTCGCCGCCCGATCAGCACGGCCATCGAGTTGCTCGCCGGCATCCCTTCGATCATCTACGGCATGTGGGGCATGTTCTATCTGGCGCCATTCCTGGCGACCTCTGTTGAGCCCTCGATCGTCGCGGTCTTTTCACATATCCCGTTGCTGAACGTCGTTTTTGCCGAGCCGATCTCCAACCAGAACCTTTTCAATGCCGGTTTTGTGCTCGCCATCATGATCCTGCCCTTCATCACTGCCGTCTCGTGCGACGTCTTCGCGACCGTGCCTCCGGTGCTCAAGGAAGCCGCCTACGGCATCGGCTGCACGACGTGGGAGGTGATGCGCAACGTGGTCATTCCCTATACGCGTGTCGGCTTGATCGGTGGCGTGATGCTGGCGCTTGGCCGCGCGCTTGGCGAAACCATGGCCGTCACCTTCATCGTCGGCAACGAATCCAAAGTCACCGGCTCGATCTTCAGCGCCGGCGTGACGATCTCCTCGTTGATTGCCAACGAATTTGCCGAGAGCGACGGCCTGCACCAGTCGGCGCTGCTCTATTCCGGCCTCATCCTGTTCGTCCTCGTATTCTTCGTCTTGACCGCGGCGCGCTACATGCTGGCCCGCGGCGAGCGCAAATTGGGAGCTTGACATGGAGCCCGCCGGTTATGCTGCGCGCAAGCGCAAGAATCGCATCATCCTCGGTCTGTGCCTCGCTGCCATGGTGTTCGGTCTGACGTTCCTTGCGGCGATTTTGCTGATGCTGTTTTGGAACGGCTTCTCGAGCCTCGGCATTGCGACCTTCACGCAGATGACCCCTGCTGCCGACACCCAAGGCGGTCTGCTCAATCCGATCGTCGGTTCGATCATCATGACGGTTGTCGGCATCGTGGTCGGCGCGCCGATCGGGTTGCTTGCCGGGACCTATATGGTGGAATACGGCCGCTACACGCGGCTGACCTCGGTGGTGCGCTTCATCAACGATATTCTGCTCAGCGCGCCGTCGATCATCATCGGCCTGTTCGTCTACAGCTTCGTGGTCGTGCCGATGGGCGGAGCGTCCGGCCTCGCCGGTGCGATAGCGCTGGCCATCATCGTCATTCCCGTCGTTATCCGGACGACTGAAAACATGTTGCTGCTGGTGCCCAATCAGTTGCGCGAGGCCGCGTCCGCCATGGGCATGCCGCGCGCACATGTGACGCGCGCGATCACCTACCGCGCGGCCCGTTCCGGCATCATCACCGGCCTGCTTCTGGCGCTGGCGCGCATTGCCGGCGAAACCGCGCCGCTGCTGTTCACCGCCCAGAACAACAATTTCTGGAACATCAACGTGTTCAACGGCGCCATGCCGAACCTGCCGACGACGATCACCGCTTTCGTCGGTTCGCCGTCGACCAATTGGCAGCATCTCGCCTGGGCCGGCGCCCTTCTCATCACTTTGACCGTGCTCGCGCTCAACATTATTGCGCGCACTGTTGGCGCTAAGAGGTAATCTCATGAACGATCTCAGCCAAATGCCGAATGCTGCGACACAGGCCTCCAATGCCAAGGTCATCGCCCGCAATCTGAGCTTCTATTACGGGGCGAACAAGGCGCTCAAGGACGTCAACCTGGAACTCGGCACCAACAAGGTGACGGCGCTGATCGGTCCGTCCGGCTGCGGCAAGTCGACTCTATTGCGCATCTTCAACCGGATGTACGATCTTTATCCCAATCAGCGCGCCGACGGCGAGCTGCTGCTGGATGGCGAGAATATCCTGAGCCCCGGCATGGATCTCAACCTGCTGCGCGCCCGCGTCGGCATGGTGTTCCAGAAGCCGACACCTTTCCCGATGTCGATCTACGACAATATCGCCTTCGGCATCCGCCTCTACGAGAAGCTGCCCAAGAGCGAGATGGACGGGCGCGTCGAGAACGCGTTGCGCGGCGCAGCCCTGTGGGAAGAGGTGAAGAACAAGCTGCACGCCAGCGGTCTGTCGTTGTCAGGCGGTCAGCAACAGCGTCTGTGCATTGCGCGCACGGTCGCGATCAAGCCGGATGTCATTCTCTTCGACGAACCGTGCTCGGCGCTCGATCCGATCTCGACCTCGAAGGTCGAGGAGCTGATCGACGAATTGCGCGAGACCTATACGATCGCCATCGTCACCCATTCGATGCAGCAGGCGGCGCGCGTCTCGACGAAGACCGCCTTCATGTATTTGGGCGAACTCGTCGAGTTCGGCGACACCGACCAGATCTTTACGGCGCCGCGCCAGAAGCGCACGCAAGACTACATCACCGGCCGCTTCGGCTGAGTTGGAGCCTTCCATGAACGAACATATCGTCAAGTCTTTCGATTCCGAACTGGAGACGCTCGGCCGCCAGATCGCCGAGATGGGCGGCATTGCCGAAAAAATGCTGTCGGACGCGGTTGACGCGCTGACCGAGTTGAATGTGACCTTGGCGCAGCGGGTGGTCGAAACCGATCCGCGGCTCGATCTGCTGCAACGACAGATTGAGGAGAGCGCTGTCTCCATCATCGCGCGCCGCCAGCCGATGGCCGTCGATTTGCGGGCCATCGTCGCCGCGATTCGCGTCTCCGGCGATCTGGAGCGCATTGGCGATCTCGCCAAGAACATTGCCAAGCGCACGATGAAGATCGCCAACGACAATGGCATCCGCATGCCGGGCGCGCTGGTCGGTCTGCGTCACATGGCCGAACTTGCCGCGATATTGCTCAAGGACGTGCTCGACGCCTATGCCGCACGTGACACGGTCGCAGCCCGCGCCGTGTGGGAGCGCGATGCCGAAATCGACGCTCTGGAAAACTCGATCTTCCGCGATCTTCTCACCTTCATGATGGAAGATCCGCGCAACATCACCTTGTGCACGCATCTTCTGTTCTGCTCGAAGAACATCGAGCGCATCGGCGACCATTGCACCAATATTGCCGAGACCGTCTTTTATCTGGTGACCGGCGATACTTTGCCGATGGACCGCCCGAAGGGCACCCCGAACGCACCGCTTCAGGCTGGATAGGACTGAGACAATATGAACGACATTCGCATCGAAAACGCGAAATCGGGACCCGCCAGCGCCGCGCCGCGGGTGCTCGTGGTCGAGGACGAAGCGCCGCTCGCGCTGCTGCTCAGCTACAATCTCGAAGCGGAAGGCTTTGCGGTCGAACATGTCGAGCGCGGCGACGAGGCCGAGTTGCGCCTCATCGAGGCGCCGCCGGACCTGGTCATTCTCGACTGGATGTTGCCGGGTATTTCGGGCTTGGAAATCTGCCGTCGCCTGCGTGCGCGCGATGTCACGAAGACGCTGCCGGTGATCATGCTGACGGCGCGCGGCGAAGAGGGTGAACGGGTCCGCGGCCTCTCCATCGGCGCCGATGATTACGTGGTCAAGCCGTTCTCGGTGCCCGAACTTATGGCGCGGGTGCGCTCGCTCTTGCGCCGCTCGCGGCCCGAGCGGGTGGCGAGCCTGCTAGCCGCGGGGGATTTGCAGCTCGACCGCGATATGCGCCGCGTGCGCCGCGGCTCGCGGGACGTGCATCTGGGCCCGACCGAATTTCGCCTCCTGGAATATCTGATGGAGAAGCCGGGCCGGGTGTTCTCGCGCGCGCAATTGCTCGACGGCGTCTGGGGGATGGCGATCGATATCGACGAGCGCACCGTGGACGTCCATGTCGGCCGGCTGCGCAAGGTCTTGTCGCGCGGCAAGGAGCGGGATCCGATCCGTACCGTACGCGGCGCCGGTTATTCTTTCGACGAGACCTTCGGCAAGAATTGACGGGCCAACGCACCTAGCTACGACAGGCCGGCGCGGGCCGTAGTCTCGCCCGTTGCTGGCGCGCGGGTTGCGGCGCCGGCGTTTTCCACATGGTTTTGACCTCCGCGACGCTCCGTGCGAGCCGGAATACGCTCGTCAAGAGCGGTGCGCCTGGCTCGTGTCTTCCATCTCGATTGCCCTGCATTTTGCCCGATGTCCGCCATATTTTTGACCATGAGAGGCGGAAAAACTGCAGCCCACTTTGGGAGACATGAGTCGATGAAGCGCGGAATGAGTGTTGGTTTGGTGTTGCTGCTGACGATATCGGTCGCCTATGCCGCCGGTTTCAAGGGGATCATGAAGGCGTGGCGCAGTCCGACCAATGCTGCTAAGGCCATGGTGAGCGGTAGCGAACCTTATGACGCGGCAACAGTGCGCAAATTGTTGCAGGCCTATATTGCCGATTCTGACGACATCAAATCGCATCTCTCGACGAGTGCCGAATCCGAGGATCTCAAAAGGCGGTTCACCGCTTTCCAGAGCGATGCGAAGGCCGCCCTCGGCCAACTCGACAGCGCTGCTAAGTTCAAGGCAGCCTATGCGCCGGTGATGGACAATTGTTCTTCCTGCCACGACAAATATCGCGATTAGAGCATTTTCCAGAAAAGTTGCGCGACTTTTCGGTTAAGAAAATGCGACATAACAAACAAGTAGAGCAATTTTGCGCTTCTGAAAGAATCGCAAAATGCTTTAGACAGGATCGGGCGGTTACCTGTATGAAAGGTTATGATCCGCATCACCGACCATATCAGTCTCGAAGATGACGAGGTGGCCTTGAGCTTCATTCGCGCCTCCGGTCCCGGCGGGCAGAATGTGAACAAGCTCGCGACGGCGGTGCAATTGCGTTTCGATTTGGCGCGGAGTCCCTCGTTGAGCGACGCGGTCAAGGCGCGTCTCACCCGTATCGCCGGGCGGCGCTTGACCTTGGACGGCGTCATCGTCCTGACCGCCGACGCGCATCGCAGTCAGGAGCGCAATAAGGTCGATGTGATGCAGCGCCTTGCCGCGATGATCGAGGAAGCTTCCGTCGCGCCAAAGCCGCGGCGGCCGACCAAGCCGACTTACGCCTCGAAGCTGCGCCGATTGGACGGCAAGGCGAAACGCTCGGGCGTGAAACAATTGCGGCGCAGCAAGCCGTCCGGCGATTAGCTGTCTCTCGCTCGGCCTCCGCGCCGGCGCATCAACCGCGATATCTCTCCTCATAGTATCGGCGCTTGGCGTCATACATTTCGGCATCGGCGCGGCGGGCGACCGCGTCGAGTCGCTCGCCGCGGCGACTCGTCGCAGCGCCCATCGAGAAGGAGAGCGGCGTTGCGCCGTGGAACTGGTTGTTCAGTTCGGCCAGGCGATGCACGTCGTTCATCATCGCTTCGCCGGCGTGCTCGTCCGCGCCGGGCATGATAATGGCGAATTCGTCGCCGCCGATGCGCGCGGCGCAGCCGGACTTCTCGACGACTTGCGCGAGAACCTCGCCGGCGCGGCGCAGCAATTCGTCGCCGACGCCATGGCCATGGTGATCGTTGGAGCTCTTCAAACCGTTGAGATCGGCGATGATGATTGTCACCGGCCAGGGGCCTTTGCGCTCAAGGCGATTGATCTCGTCGACATAGAAGGAGCGATTATAAAGCTTGGTCAAAACATCGTGCTTGCCGAGGAATTCGAGATAGGCCTCCGCCTTTTTCCGCGCGGTGATGTCGGTCAACGCGACCTGCACCAGCGACCAATTGTGTTCGCGGCCGGGCAGTACGGAAAATTGCATCAGGAAATACAGCTCCGTGCCGTCGAGCGCGTAATTGACCACCTCGCGCTGCTGGAACAGCTTGCCGTCCCATAAATCGATCAATTGCTCGCGAAAGGGTTGTGCCATGCCGTCGCGAAAGATGTCGCCGAGCCGTTGCAGCAGCACTTGCTTGCTCGGTGCGCCGAACAGTTCGAGCGTGCGACGGTTGACGTCGATCACCCGGATTTCGCTCATGCAGCGCTGCACGAATTCGGGATGAACATCGGTGAAGACGCGAAAATCGATGATGCCGCGCTCGCGTACCTCGTCGATCAATTGCTTGACCCGGCTGAAATCCTCGACCCAAAGCGAGACCGGAGAATGCTGCAGCAGACCGTGGGCGTAATCTTCGCTGACACTGAGTTTGCGCCGTGCCGTCTCGCGGTCGGTCACATCGTCAATGGCGACGAGGACGCGGCTCCAGCTCTCTTCGTGTCCGGGCAGGATCGAGCCCTTGAGCTGAATGTCGAGACGGCGGCCCGACATGGTGTAATTGACCGTATCGCTGGCGAACAGCGTCTTGCCGTCCCAGAGTTGGACGAGCTCTTCGAGATGGGTCAGCAGCATGTCGTCGCGAAAGATACGGCCGAGATTGGCGACGAGTTCGTCCAGATTGGCGACCTCGTAAAGCGCCAAGGTCTTGGCGTTGACCTTGACGACCTTCAACTTGCTGGCGCACAGCCTGACACGATCGAAATCTTCGCCCAGATAAGCGCGCAAATCAGCAATGCCGGCGCGTCGCCACCCGTCGAACAGTGCTTTCAGCTCAGTATAATCTTCGAGCCAGAGCGAAACCGGTGCAAGTTCGAACATATTGGCGTCGTCGCTTCCAAAGCTGCGCGATGACGAGGATGAGTTGAGAGAGTCCAAATTATGCATCTACTCCCTGCAAGCGCCGTGAGAGGCAAAGCCGGATCTGTCGCGCCCAAAAGCCGGACGCGCCAACACCAACAAATGTGGAGAATATTATGGAAGCCAAGCTTGCCGATTCCAAAATCAATTGACCAAGAGGTCTGAAAATTCCCGCTCTCGCCGCCCCCCAGACAATCGCGGCCTGATTGTCGCTGCGCTTTCGATTTTCGTCAATATTTGTGTGTGTGGCCGTCGTTCAGCCCAACGGCCGCACCGTGCCGCCCGCCACCTGCAGCATTTCGGCGCGGCCGGCCAAATCGGCGAAGGCGGCGGGATCAGCGCCGGTGAGCCAGACTTGGCCGCCGATGTCACCGAGCGCGGCATAGAGCGCCGCGCGGCGCAGGGGATCGAAATGGGCGGCGATCTCGTCGAGCAGGATCAGCGGCGCAATGTCGCTCATCGCCGCGACCAGCCGGGCATGGGCGAGCACCAGGCCGACGAGCAGCGCCTTTTGCTCGCCGGTCGACGAGCGCGCCGCATCCGTGTTTTTGGGGCCGTGCCGCACGAGAAGGTCGCTCACATGCGGGCCGATCAGGGTCCGGCCAGCCGCCGCATCGCGCGCGCGGTTCTGGCGCAGGATCGCCCGGTAATGTTCCTCGGCGGCGACGGCCGGATATTGCGCCGTCAATGTCTCGACCTCACCGGACAGGGCGATTTGCGCCCATGGGAAGGGGGACGCGTCGTCGCGGCTTGCGGCGATCAGGCCTGTGAGGCGGTCGATCGTCTCGTATCGCGCGGCGGCGACCGCAACGGCGAGTTCCGCCGCCTCGCGCTCGGTCGCGTCGAGCCAATAGGTGTTGGAGATGCCGTCTTCCAAGAGCCGGTTGCGATTGCGCAGCGCCCGTTCGAGTCCGTTGACCCGCGCGCCATGGGCGGCGTCGACGGCGAGCACTAGGCGGTCGAGAAACCGTCGCCGGTCGCCGGCCGGGCCCGTGAACAGGCTGTCCATGGCGGGGGTCAGCCAGACGATCCGCAGCCGCTCGGCAAAGGCGGTGGCGGAGGAGACCGGCGCCCGGTCGATGCGGCATTTGCGGCTGCGCGGTGCGCCCTCCTCGGGCGGATCGACGCCGGTGCCGAGCTGCAGGCTGCCGAGCGCATCGGCAAGCTCCAGCGAGATCGAAAAGCCGCCGGGGCCGGATTCGCGGCAGCAATCGGCAAAATCGGCGCGCCGGAGGCCGCGGCCCGGCGAAAACAACGAAATGGCCTCGAGAAGATTGGTTTTTCCGGCACCATTCTCGCCGGTCAGCACCACCACATGGCCCGAGATCTTGAGATCGAGCGACTGATAGGAGCGGAAGTCGGCCAAGATCAGCCGCCGCACGGCTGGCGCGGCGACTGACTTCGAGACCGGCGCGAACGTGGCGGAATCAGCACACATGGTGCTCATTTGCCACGAAACCCATGGCCAGTGCAAAGCAGGTGTGCATCGCTCCCAAATCTTCGTGCGACGGGCGTTGCGCGCCGGGCGCGGATTGCTTTATATCGCGCGCTTAATTTACCCGGGGGGCGGGGTGCGATGACGTATTGCTGTGGTCTCTTAGTCGAGGATGGCTTGGTGATGATCGCGGATACCCGCACCAATGCGGGCCTCGATAACGTCTCGACCTTCCGCAAATTGCATATTTTCCAGCAGCCTGGCGAATATGTGATGATGATCGCGACCGCGGGCAATCTCTCGATCACGCAAGCAGTGATCAATGCGGTGACCGAGGGCATCGAGAATCCGGACACCCATGAACTCGAGACATTGATCGGCGTCGACAGCATGTTCAAGGCGGCGCAATTGATCGGCCGCGCGGTGCGCAAAGTGCGGGATCAAGATGGCGAGGCGCTGGAGCAGGCCAATCTGCGTTTCGAAGTGTCGTTTCTGTTCGGTGGCCAACACAAGGGCCGGCGGTTGCGACTGTTCAACATCTATGCCGCCGGCAATTTCATCGAATGCGCGCCGGACGCGCCGTTCCTGCAAATCGGCGAGCACAAATACGGCAAGCCGATTCTCGACCGCGCCGTTAACTATAAATCCGACTTGTACGACGCGCTGAAAATCGGATTGATTTCAATGGATTCGACCATGCGGTCGAATCTTGGCGTCGGGTTGCCGATCGATATCGCGGTATTGCGGCGCGATACTGAAGAACTCGAAGTCGATACGCGGATCGACAATACCGACGGCTATTTTCACGAATTGCGCGACCGCTGGTCCGTCGCGCTGAAAGCCGCGCATATGGCAATTCCGCGTCCGCCCTATGGCACGCGCAAGCCAAATCCATGAAATCTTTGCCTGATTTTGAATAGGGTGAGTATAGGTCGAAGCATTCCAAGGTTGGATTGCGGGCTCGCGAGCTATGCACCTCCAAGCGCAGACGGCCGAAGTGCATAGATCGAATAGATTATATTTGTTCGATGCGGGGCGGGCCGATACATTGGAATTTATTCATCGCTGTATTTACTGGAAAGTCGCATTTGGCTGGGATCCTTCCCAAAGGATGAAAAATTCGGCAAAGTGGTCTCGTGAAGTTTGCGTTGTACAAAAAGCGTTTTGTCCCTTTGACCTTGCGCATCCTATTGTCAGGCTCGGCCTTGTTCAGTGGGGTCGGGCGGGCCGATGCTTTTGACTTTTTTGGCCTCTGGCCGAGCGAGAAGCCTCCCGCCATCAACGCCCAATCCTTGCCGTATCAAGTCACCTTCACCTGCCAGGATTGTTCGGGCACGACCAACCAGGCACTGCAGGACGCCTCCAACACCTACAAATTGCGGCAGGAGCCCCCGCTCGACGGCGATTCGCTGATCCGCCGGGCGACGCAGGACCTGCCGCGCCTGCTCGACGCCATGTGGGGCGCCGGCTATTACAATGCAAATGTGCATGTCGAGATCGCCAATGTGGCGGTGGCCCTCGACGACAAAGGCAGCGACCGGGCGGCCAAAGTCGCCGAAACCATGCGTAACGCCGCCCTCGTGCCGGTGACGTTCGTCGTCGATCCCGGCCCGCTGTTCAAACTGGGCGATGTGAAAATTTACGATTCGCACACCAATGCGCCGGTCGCCCCGGATCTGCTGCCGAAGCGCATCGACAATCTGTCGCGCGGCGCCCCCGCAAGCGCTAATGAGATCCGCAGCGCGCAGGCGCAGATCATCGACTACATGCGCGGCCAATCCCATCCGCTCGCCAAGGTCGTGACCTTACGGCCCGTGGTCAATCACACCACGCAAACCATGGACATCGCGCTTGTCGTCGATCCCGGGCCGCATGCGGGCATCGGCGAGGTCACCGTCACGGGCACCAAGGATCTCGATCCGGGCGTCGTGAAGTCCTTCATCTACCTCACCCGCGGCGAGGATTATTCGCCGACGCGGCTCGCGGATACGCGCAAGTCGATCGCGCAAATCAAAGCCGTGGGCTCGGTGAAAGTGCGCGACGGCGACGCGCTCGACAAGGACGGCAATCTGCCAATCTTCGTCGATGTGACCGAGCGCAAGCAGCATGCGGTCGGCGCCTCGGCGCAATATTCGACCATCGATGGCCCGGCGGTCGCAACCTATTGGGAACATCGCAATCTGTTCGGTGGCGGCGAAACGCTGCGCTTCGATCTGGGCGGTGGCTATACGGTGAAAAGCGGCGAAAAGTGGAACGATCCTAACAATCTGACCGGCAAGTTCGCCGTCACGTTCATGAAGCCTGCGCTCTGGGGCACGCGCAACGATTTCGTCTCCAGTCTGACGCTCGCCAAGGAAGTGACCGATTATTACGACACGCACTACGGCGACGTGACCGCCGGTATCCGCCATCGCTTCAGCGATAAGTTTTGGGTGCAGGCGGCGGGCGAGTACGAACAGGGGCAATCGCACGATATTTTAGGCAAGCTCGATTACAAGCTCGTCGGCGTGCCCGTGTCGGCCAATTACGATACGACCGACAATCTGCTCGATCCCACGAGAGGCGTCAAAGTGTCGGTCTCGACCGCACCCTATCTTCAAGCCTTGGGGTCGAGCATCAACCTTTTACAAAGCAAGGCGCAGGCCTCGACCTATTATGCGTTCGACGATGAGGCGCGGTACATCCTGGCGGGACGTGTCGCGGCCGGATCGCTCGTTGGCGCGGATATTGGCCAGATACCGGATGACCGGCGCTTCTTCGCCGGTGGCGCCGGATCGGTGCGGGGCTATAAATACCGCTCGCTCAGCCCCGAATTCGCCGACACGCCGATCGGCGGCCGCTCGCTGTTCGAGTCTTCCGTCGAGGCCCGCATCAAGATCACCGACACGATCGGCATCGTACCGTTTTTCGACGCGGGCGGGGCCTTCTCGTCGTCCTATCCCGATTTCAAGGAGCCGGTCTATTATGCGGTTGGTCTCGGCTTGCGCTACTATACGTCCATCGGCCCGATCCGTCTGGATGTTGCCACGCCTTTGAAATCCGCGCCCGGGAGCAAGCCGGTCGCCGTCTATATCGGGATAGGACAGTCCTTCTGATGCGCGCCTGGCTTCGCATATTGTCATTCATTGCCTGCGGCTTGAGCGCTCTGGCGTTGATCATCTATGCCCATGTCGGCCATGCGGAAGACAAGGGGATTCTGGCCGATCTCATTTCCAAGGCTTTGTCGTCGCCCGGCATGCAGGTCAGCGTCGGCTCGGTGGATGGCGCGTTATCGTCCGATGCGACCATTCACGACATTACGATCGCCGATAAGGACGGGGTCTGGCTGCGGCTCGATCAGGCGCGCCTCATCTGGACGCGTACCGCTTTGTTCAGCCGCCGCCTCGAGGTCAACACGCTCGAAATCGGCAAGCTCGAGATCAGCCGCAAACCGGTCCCGTCCGGCGAGGCGCCGCCCCCGAGTGCCGACAATAGCGGGCCGTTGCTGCCCGAGTTGCCGGTGAAGGTCGAAATCCAGAAATTCGCTCTGCACGAATTGAGTCTTGGCGAACCGATCCTGGGCACTGCAGCGAAACTTAGCGCCGATGGCAAAGCAAGCTTGGGAGATCCATCCGAAGGGCTCAATCTCGATTTTCACACCCGCCGTCTCGACGCGCCGGGGGCGATCGATTTGTCACTGGCCTATGTGCCGAAGACGAAAAACCTCAACCTGCAGCTCAAGGCCGACGAACCTGCCAGCGGGCTGATCGCGCGCGTCGCCAATCTGCCCGGTCTGCCGCCGGTCGACCTCGACGTCGAAGGCAACGGGCCGCTCGACAATTTCAATTCCAAATTGCAATTCAATGCCGGTCCGGACATCGGCGCCGACGGCGCGTTGCAAATGCAGCGGCAAGGGGCGGGGCGGCAGCTCGGGCTGAATTTGAATGCGCGGATCGAGGGCCTGGTGCCGGGTCCCGTCGCGCCGATCTTTTCCGGCACGACGCAAATGACAGGGACGGTTGGCATCGGCGACGACAATTCCGTTTCGCTCGACAATGTCGCGCTCGTCGCCAAGCTGGCGCGGCTCGACATCGGCGGCCATGTCGGTGCGGACAAATCCCTGGATATGAAAGTCTCGATCCGTGCGGTGCCGCAAGCCGACGGCACGGCGCGCGTCCAGAACGTCAGCGTCGGCACGTTCAATGTCGATCTCCTGGCTAAGGGCACGTTGACGCAGCCCAATCTCGCGCTTGCGGTCAAGCTGGTGGATGCGCAACTCCCCGCCGGCCGTATCGGCAATTTCGAGGGCAATGTCGCGGTTGCGCCAAACGGTGCGCTTAACGACACGCAAACGCAACTCGCGTTGAGCGTCGATGCGCAGGCGCAAGACGTGCGCTTGAGCGATCCGGCGCTGGCGAGCGCCGTCGGCGACGGCTTCGCGCTCACGGTGCGTGGCACGAGCGGGCTCGACGGGCAGGGCAATTATCCGACCGTTCATGCCGAAGGGCAGACATTCGCTTTCAATTATGCGGGGCAACTTGGTCCCAAAACCATTGCGGGGCAAGCCGATCTCACGCTTGCGGATCTCAAAAGATTTGCCGCGCTCAGCGGCGTGAAACTCGAAGGCAATGCCAATCTGCATGTCAATGTCTCGGGCTCACCGCAGGATCAGCAGATCAATGCGGCGCTTTCGGGCGATCTCAACAAATTCGGTACCGGCATTGTCCCACTCGACGGTCTGACAGCCGGCCATGTCGCTCTCAGTGGCGCGGTGAAGCAAATTCCAGATGGCGGTTTTGGCTTCGATAATCTTCAGATCAACGGGACCCATGTCAGCGTGGTGCTCGACGGCGTTGCGAGCCGGAAAGCGGCCAATCTGAAAGGCCAAATCAACATTCCCGATCTGAAATATGCCGATGCGCGCCTGACTGGCGCGGCGGCGATCGAGGGAAATCTGACCGGCACGCTCGATAAGCCGGATGCCGATGGACATATCATTCTCAACAATGTCGCCGCGTCCGGCCGCACGATCCCGCATCTCGCGCTGAACGGCACGGCGAAGGATTTGACCGGTGCGCTGCAGGCACAAGTCGCCGTCGAGGGGCAGGTCGACAGGCGTCCCGCGCAAGGCGGCTTCAACCTGTCGCGACTGCCTGACGGTGGGTGGCGACTGGCCAACAGCGACATTGCCATTGGCTCGGTGTCGATCAAGGGCGGCATTGATCTGTCCGCGCAGAACTTGGCCAATGGCCATTTGGTTCTCGCGGCCGGCGATCTTGACGATCTCTCGGCGCTGGCGCTGCAAGAGCTGAGCGGTAGTTTCAATGCAGATGTGACGCTGCAGGGCGGTGCCGATGGCCAAGCCGTCGCGCTGGTCGCGACCGGCTCTAGCATTCGCGCCGCGACGATGAGCCTGAACAAGCTCAATGCCAATCTGCATGTCTCGGATGCCTATCGCAATCCGCTGGTCGATGGCACATTGGAGGTCGATGCCGCCAGCGTCGGCACCAACACGATTTCAAAAGTCCGGTTCGAGTCGAAGAGCGCCAACAGCGGGTCCGATTTCTCGCTCAGCGCGGCGGCGCTCGGATTTGATTTGAACGGACGTGGCCGGTTGTCGGTCGGAGCGCAGAAACGCCTTGATTTGCAAGCCTTTTCGGCCAAGCGTGGCGGCAAACAGATTGCGCTCACCGGGCCGGCGACGTTCACGCTGATCGATCAGGGTGTCGATATCAAGGGCCTCTCCATCGGTGCGGATGGCGGGCGCATCACGGTCGAGGGGCAAGCGGGCAATAGGCTCAACCTCAATGTCGCGATCAAGGCCGTGCCGATGTCGGTCGCCGATATTGCCGCGCCGAATCTTGGCCTCTCCGGCACGCTCGACGGCGATGCGCGCATTGGCGGCGCCCCGGCTGCACTTGCCGGAGACTGGCGCATTCATCTTGCGAATTTCTCGGCGCCGCAACTCAAGCAAAATGGTCTGCCGGCGCTCGACATTGCGGGCTCCGGCCGTTTGAGTGGCGATAATACGAGCGTCGATGCGAAGATCAATGCCGGTGCGGCAGGCACGATCGCCATCAATGGCCGAGCGCCGCTCGCGGCGACGGGTTCCTTCGATCTGCGCGTGAAGGGCACGCTCGATGCGGCGGTCGCCAATAGAAAACTTTCGGTGAATGGTCAGAATGTTTCCGGCAAGCTGACGATCGATGCGAATGTGACGGGCACCATTGCCGCGCCGAAAGTGTCAGGCTCTGCAGTGATGAGCGGCGGCGCGTTCAACGATCCGACCAACGGTATCGCGCTCAGCAATATCGATGCGAAGATCAGTGCAACCGGCGACACGATCCGCATCGAGAAGATCAGCGCCGCGACGAAGAACAACGGCACGCTCTCGATCGACGGCCAGGTCAAGCTCGCGCCGGACGCCGGCTTCCCGGGACAGATCAATATTCACGGACAGCATGCGCAACTCGTGTCGAACGATCTGGCGACAGCCGTTGCCAATCTGAATCTGCAGCTTTCCGGCGCGTTGGCGCAAAGCCCGAAAATTTCGGGGCGCGTCGATATTCTCTCGCTCGATGTGACCGTGCCGGAGCGTCTGCCGATCGGTCTCGGCCCGTTGCCGGACACGAAGCATATCGGCGCGACCGGATCGGCGGCGCAGCGCTTGGCGATTAAGCGGCGAGAGGCCAAGCACGGCAAGGCGCAGCCGCCGTTCGACGCGGACATCTCGATCGACGTGAATGCGCCGAGCCATATTTTCGTGCGCGGTCGCGGCATCGATGCGGAACTCGGCGGTGATCTCAAATTGACCGGGCGTCTCGCCAATCTTTCGGCGGTGGGCGGCTTCGAAATGCGGCGCGGCGTTCTGAATGTTCTGGGCCAGCGGCTCGATTTCACGCGCGGCAAACTGACCTTCGCGGGCGGGCTCATTCCGGAGCTTGATTTTGTCGCGGAGACCAAGACCTCCGACATCACCGCCCAGATCAATGTCACCGGCGAGGCCGATCAGCCGTCCTTCAGTTTCTCGTCGAGCCCCGAACTGCCGCAGGACGAAATCCTGTCGCGCATTCTGTTCGAAAAGGCATCGGGCGGTCTTTCGCCGGTTCAGGCGCTGCAGCTCGCCAGCGCGCTCGCCGAATTCACCGGCAATGGCGGGCCCGGCGTGTTCGAACGAACCCGCAAGGCGCTTGGCGTCGATTCACTCGATGTGCAGACGGGTAACAGCGGCGCGCCGGCGGTCGGCGCATCGCGCTATATCAGCCGCAACATTAGCGTGGGCGTGACGACCGGCGTCAAGCCATCCGACAGCGGCGTGAGCGTGAAGATGGATGTGACGAAACACATCAAACTGCAGGGCGGGGCCGGCGCCGATGGCAGCACCTCGGTCGGTGTTGGAACCGAGTGGGAATATTGAGCTGAACGGGCCGCAGCCTGGAAGGCGGCGGTCCATTCCTACCCTTCAATCTCCTCGCGCAGCAATTCGAGCTCGAGCCATTCGTCTTCGCATTTTGCAAGCTCGGCTTCCGCCGCAACGAAAGCTTGGGTCGCCTTGTCGAAGGCGGCGGGATCGCGGCTGTAAAGCGCCGGGTCGTCGAGCTTGGTTTGCAAGGCCGCTTTCAAGGCGCGCAGCTTGTCCATTTTCGCGGGCAAAGTTTCGAGTGCGTGCTTTTCCTTGAAGGACAGCTTGCGTTTTACTGAACTCTGCGGCTGCGGCTTCTCAAGCTGCGCCGCGGACGCGGTCTCGCGCTGCGGCGTCAAGGCCTGCACCGGCTGAACGCCATAGCCCCGCTGCGCCACCATGTCGGAATAGCCGCCGGCATATTCGGTCCAGCGGCCATCGCCTTCAGACACGATCACCGAGGTCGCAACCCGATCGAGAAAATCGCGATCGTGGCTGACGACCAGCACCGTGCCGGAATAATCGCCGATCATTTCCTGCAACAGATCGAGGGTTTCGAGATCGAGATCGTTGGTCGGTTCGTCGAGCACGAGGAAATTCGACGGCAGGCTGAGGGCGCGGGCGAGGGTCAGGCGACCGCGCTCGCCGCCCGAGAGTTTCCCGACCGGCGTGCGCGCCTGTTCCGGCGTAAACAGAAAATCGCGCATATAGCCGATGACATGTTTCGGCTGGCCGTTCAAAATCACATTGTCGCTGCCCCCGCCGGTGAGCGCGTCCTTTAAGGTTGTGTCGGGTGCGAGGCTGGCGCGGCGCTGGTCGAGGGTCGCAAGCTGCAAATTGGCGCCGAGGCGAATTTGGCCGCTGTCGGGCGCCAAGTCGCCGGTGAGCAGGCGGATCAATGTGGTCTTGCCAGCGCCGTTCGGGCCGATCACGCCGACACGGTCGCCGCGCATGACGCGGGTCGAGAAATCCTTGACGATCGGACGCGCGCCATAGGCTTTGGCGATTTTTTCCGCATCGACCACCAGAGCGCCGGACGTTTTGCCTTCCGTCACGGTCATCTTGACGTCGCCGGTGACTCGGCGCTGGTCGCGCACATCCTGGCGCAGTTTGGCGAGACGCTCGAGGCGGCCGACATTGCGCTTGCGCCGCGCAGTGACGCCGTAGCGCACCCAATGCTCTTCGTTGACGATCTTGCGGTCGAGCTTGTGCCGCGCGATCTCTTCCTGTTCGAGCACGTCGTCGCGCCAGGCCTCGAAGGCGCCAAAGCCTTTGTCCAGGCGCCGGGTCGCGCCGCGGTCGAGCCAGATCGTGGCGCGGGTCAGGTCGCTCAAGAAACGCCGGTCATGGCTGATCAGCACCAGGGCCGAGCGCAGCGATGCGAGTTCGGCTTCGAGCCATTCGATCGCCGGGAGGTCGAGATGGTTGGTCGGCTCGTCGAGCAGCAGAATGTCGGGCTCCGGCGCCAGCACGCGCACGAGCGCGGCGCGGCGTGCTTCGCCACCCGACAGGCGGGCCGGATCTTCGTGGCCGCTCAATCCCAATTGTTCGAGGAGATAGGGAACGCGATAGTGATCGTGCCCGTCGGTCAGGCCGGCTTGCGCATAGGCGAGGGTGGTTGCGAAGCCGGAAAGGTCGGGTTCCTGCGGCAAATAGCGCACGGTGGCGCCAGGCTGCAAGAAGCGGGTGCCGCCGTCGCTCTCGATTTCGCCGGCGGCGATTTTCAGCAGGGTCGACTTGCCCGACCCGTTGCGGCCCACGAGGCAAATCTTCTCGCCCGGCGCGACGGAAAATTCCACGCCTTCCAGCAACGGCTTGCCGCCGAGGGTAAGAGTGACGTCCTGAAGCGCGAGAAGGGGCGGGGCCATGATGATCCTGTTCGAATGCGGCCCACGCTTGCCGCGATTTGCGCCGCAATGCAAGCGCAGGACCGTCATGTGATCGCTAAGTCCGGGCGGGCTGCGGTTTCTGGCCGCCTTTTCATCGGACACGCTCTATGCTCTAACCCTGTTGCTCTTTTTCTCAACGCAGGTGTCCTTCATGTCCCAGTCAGCCGTTGCCCAAGCCCTCGCGGCGCTCCGAGCCCATAAGGCCGAGGTTGAAAAGACGCCCCTGGTTCAGCTCTTTGCCGAAAATCCGCAGCGCTTCGCGCAATTCCATGCACGTCTCGACGACCTTTGCTTCGATTATTCCAAGCAGCGGGTGACAGCGCAGACATTGGCGCTCCTGCAAGACCTCGCGAAAGCCGCCCAGATCGAGGCGAAGCGCGATGCCATGTTCGCAGGCCAACATTTCAACACGACCGAGGACCGCGCCGCCCTGCACACGGCGTTGCGCAACTTTTCCGGCAAGCCGGTTCTCGTCGACGGCCAGGATGTGATGCCCGACGTGCTCGAAGTGCGGGCGCGTGTTGCGGATTTCGCAACAAAGATTCGCGACGGTGTGCTGAAAGGCGCCACCGGCAAGCTCTTCACCGATGTGGTCAATATCGGCATCGGCGGCTCCGATCTTGGCCCCGCCATGGCGACGAAAGCTCTCTCGCCCTACGCCCATCCGCGCATCCGCTCGCATTTCGTATCGAACGTCGACGGCGCCGACATTGCCGACACGCTGAAAGGGCTCGATCCCGCAAGCACCTTGTTCATCGTCGCCTCCAAAACCTTCACCACCTTGGAGACGATGACGAACGCCCATACGGCGCGCGCCTGGATCGTCAATGCGCTCGGCGAAGCGGCGGCGGGGGATCATTTCGCCGCGGTCTCTACCAATCTGGCTCTCGTCGCGAAATTCGGCATCGATGCATCGCGCGTCTTCGGCTTCTGGGATTGGGTTGGCGGACGCTATTCCCTGTGGTCGTCGATCGGCCTGCCGATCGTCATCGCCATCGGGCCGGAGAATTTCGAACATTTCCTGCGCGGCGCCTATGAGGTCGACACCCATTTCCGCGAGGCGCCGGTGGCGCAGAACATCCCCATGCTGATGGGCCTGATCGGCGCCTGGTATCGCAACGTCTGGGGCTTCGCGACTCAGGCCGTGATCCCTTACGACCAGCGCATGTCCCGGTTCTCCGCCTACCTGCAGCAGCTCGACATGGAATCGAACGGCAAATCTGTGCATCGCGACGGCTCGCCGGTGCATGAGAGCACCGGCCCGGTTATCTGGGGCGAGCCGGGCACCAATGGCCAGCATGCGTTCTTCCAGCTCTTGCACCAGGGCACGGAAGTGGTGCCGATCGATTTTCTTGCCGCCGCCGAACCGACCGATGCCGACCAGCATCATCATGATCTGCTGATCGCCAATGTGTTCGCCCAAGGTGAAGCCCTGATGCGCGGCCGCACCAAGGCCGAGGTCGAGGCCATTCTGACCAAGCAAGGCATGGCGGCCGATGCCATTGCGGCGCTTGCGCCGCACAAAGTCTTCCCCGGCAATCGCCCGACGAGCACCTTCCTCTACAAAAAGCTCGATCCGCGCATGCTTGGCCGCCTGATCGCCTTTTACGAGCACAAGATTTTCGTCCAGGCGGCGATCTGGGACATCAACCCGTTCGACCAATGGGGCGTCGAACTCGGCAAGGAACTCGCGTCTCGCCTCGCACCGATCGTCGCCGATGGCGCGGCTTCGACGGCGGCACTGGATTCGTCCACCGCCGGGCTGATCGGCCACATGCGGGCGTTGCGCAGCTAGGAGCGGATCGATCTCTACCGCTGCAGGGGTACGAATAGGCTGACCGGAGTCTATTCGTTTACCCAAGAGCGCACGTTCCCTTCATTCCCTCTTGCCCCAACCTTGTCATGGCGCGAAAGTTGCTATTAGGCTGGAGCAGGAGGCGAAAGCTCACCGTGTGTGGGCTTTCTGACAAAGGGGATGGTTCAGCGTGGCAGCGAACGTTCAGTATTTCGATGAAATGAATGGATTAGACGGCAATCTCCGAGACGCTTATAAAAAACTAGCCAGTTGGCTCGCTACCGAATCTCCCGAGATCCTGTCGTCCCGCCGCTCGCAGGCGGAACTGCTGTTCCGCCGTATCGGCATCACCTTCGCGGTCTATGGCGAGAAGGACGCGACCGAGCGCCTGATCCCCTTCGACATTCTGCCGCGCATCATGACCCGTGCCGAATGGTCGCGGCTCGAAAAGGGCCTGGTGCAGCGCGTCAAAGCGCTGAACATGTTCCTCACCGATCTCTACCACAACCGCGACATTCTGCGCGCCGGTATCATTCCGGACGATCTCGTGTATCGAAACCCGCATTTCCGCCCGGAAATGGCGGGGCGCAACGTGCCGCACAACATCTATTGCCACATTGCCGGCATCGACATCGTGCGTGTCGACGATCACGATTTCTACGTGCTGGAGGACAATGCGCGCACGCCGTCCGGCGTCTCCTACATGTTGGAAAACCGCGAAGTGATGATGCGGCTGTTTCCGGACCTGTTTTCCGGCCATCGCGTCGCGCCGGTCGAGGATTATCCCGACCAATTGCTCGCCACCTTGCGCTCGGTGGCGCCGCGTTCCGCCAGCGCCGATCCGGTCGCGGTGCTCCTCACGCCGGGCCAATATAATTCGGCCTATTACGAACATTCCTTCCTCGCCGACAAGCTCGGCATCGAACTGGTCGAGGGCCGCGACCTTTTCGTGCGCGACGATGTGGTCTACATGCGCACGACCGAAGGCCCGAAACGGGTGGATGTCATCTACCGCCGCATCGACGACGATTTTCTCGATCCGTTGGCCTTCAGGCCGGATTCGGCGCTCGGCGTGCCCGGCATTCTTTCTGCCTATCAAGCAGGCAATGTGACGCTCGCGAACGCAATCGGCACGGGCGTCGCGGATGACAAGGCGATTTACACGTACATGCCGGACGTCATCAAATTCTATCTCAACGAAGAGCCGATTTTGAAGAACGTGCCGACCTGGCGCTGCCGCGAACCCGACGCGCTCAAATATGTGCTCGAGCACCTCGACGAACTCGTCGTCAAGGAAGTGAACGGGTCGGGCGGCTACGGCATGCTGGTCGGGCCGCACGCCACCAAGGCGCAGATCGAGATCTTCACGCAGAAACTCAAGCACGATCCGGCGAATTTCATCGCCCAGCCGACTTTGTCGCTCTCCACCTGCCCGTCCTCGTTCGAGACCGGCATCAGCCCGCGGCATGTCGATCTGCGGCCCTTCGTCCTGTCGGGTTCGGACGGCGTGCGCGTGGTGCCGGGAGGCCTGACGCGCGTCGCGATGAAGGAGGGGTCGCTGGTGGTCAATTCGAGCCAGGGCGGCGGCACCAAGGACACATGGGTTATTGACGACATGCAGGGCGGCGCTTGAAGATGAACATGGACAGTGTAAAAATCCCCCAACGCCGCCCGTTGCCGAAGAACACGATGCTGGCGCGCACCGCAGACAATCTCTTCTGGCTCGCCCGCTACATGGAGCGGGCGGACTATCTTGCGCGCATCGTGCAGGCAGCGCAGCGCCTCGCGACATTGCCGAAAGCCTATGGCGGCGCCGATTCCGAATGGGAGAGCACGCTGATCTCCTCGGGCGCGGCGGAAGCGTTCCATGAGCACTACGGCGAGATCAACGAGGCCAATGTCGTCGAGTTTCTGGCGTTTTCGGCCGACAACCCGTCATCGATCCGCAATTGCATCGAAATGGCGCGGACGAATGCGCGCGCGGTGCGCACGGCGCTCAGCTCGGAAATGTGGGAGGCGATCAACGGCGCCTGGTTGGAATTGAAGAATTTCGATTTCACCCGCAACAGCAAAGGGCACGCCGACCGCGAGGAACTGAGCCGCTTCCTCGATTTCATGAAACAGACGTCGCTGCAATTCGACGGCTCCGCCTATCGCACCCTGCTCCGGAATGACGCCTATTGGTTCTCGCGCCTCGGCCTCTATGTCGAGCGGGCGGACAATACGGCGCGCATCCTCGACGTGAAATATCACGTCCTGTTGCCGGCGACGGAATCGATCGGCGGCTCGCTCGATTATTTCCAGTGGACGGCGATTCTGCGCACCGTTTCGGCGCTGACCGCCTATCATTGGATTTACCGCGAGAGCATCAAGCCCTGGCTGATCGCCGATCTCCTGATCCTGCGCCCCGAAATGCCGCGCTCGCTGATCTCATGCTACGAGAACATCGTGCGCTACCTCGACGCGATCGGCAAATCCTATGGCCGCCAGGGCCCCTCGCAACGCCACGCGCGCAGCATGTTCGCGCGGCTGGAAAATACCAATATCGATGGGATTTTCACCGAGGGCCTGCACGAATTCATCACCAACTTCGTCGACGACAACAGCAAGCTCGGCGTATTGGTCGCCGAACAATTCCTGGGTTAGGGCTGGTCGATGCGGATTCAGATCAAGCACGCGACCATCTACCGCTATGCGGTGCCTGCGAAATCCGTGGTGCAGATGCTGCGCATGACGCCGCGCAATCACGACGGCCAGCACGTGGTCAATTGGCGCATCGACGTCAGCGTCGATTGCCGGTTGCAGCAGGCCGAAGACGCCTTCGGCAACATCACCCACACGTTCACGGCGCTGGGGCCTTTCGAGGAACTGATTATCCATGTCGGCGGCGAGGTCGAGACCTTCGACACTGCCGGCGTGGTCCGTGGCTCGCTCGAGCGTTTCCCGCCCGATCTCTTCCTGCGCGAGGCGGGCCTGACCGCCTCCGACGAGGCGCTGCGGCAATACGCGGTCGAGGCGACGGCGCAGGAAACCAACACGCTCGACAAATTGCACGCGCTGCTGCACGGGCTGCATGGCCTCTTGGCGCCCGATGCCGATTTCCGCGCCCAGGCACAGGGTGCCACGGCTGCTTTTGCCGCGCGCAAGGCGGTCGTTCCCGACGCGGCGCATGTCTTCATTGCCGCCGCGCGGCACCTCGGCATTCCCGCCCGCTATGTCAGCGGCTACCGCTTCGATCCGGATCAACCGGCCCAGCCACGGGCCTATGCCTGGGCGGAATCCTACGTCGACGGGCTCGGCTGGGTCGGATTCGACCCGCTGCACGACACCTGCCCCGATGATCGCTACATCCGCCTCGCCGTCGGTCTCGACCAGCTCGGCGCCCAGCCGGTCCGCGGCGCGCGCCTCGGCGGCGACGGCGAGGCCATGGACGTAGTCATTCGCCTGCTGCAGGCCGGTTTCCAGAGCCAGTCGTAGCGGGCGCCGGCCCGCATTCGCGGAACTTTAAAGGATTGCGCACAGAAAATACGTCGCAATCCTTGCTCTTGGCGGCATCATCCTATATTGCGCCCGGGGTGGGCGTCGCGATGGCGCCCCGGCGTGCCGGTGCGGTGCGCGACGGAGGGGTGGCCGAGTGGTTGAAGGCGCACGCCTGGAAAGTGTGTATACGGGAAACTGTATCGCGGGTTCGAATCCCGCTCCCTCCGCCATTTTTTCTGGATAATTGATTGATATTGCTGAAAAAATCATAATGGCCGAATTTTCGACCCTAGACTTGGCCCTAGTCATCTGCAATCTTTCGCGCCATTTTCAAACAAGGAAACGTGCTTACATCCAGGTCAGCTGCGCGACGAAAAGGCCAAGCGGCAAGGGTGCCATAAGACCCGCTCCGCAATTTCCTGCCACACCGTCACAAAAAATGGCAGGTAACATAACCACAAACTCAGTAATACCCGCCGTCACAGCTAGTGAGACAAAGTCAACGATCAGTGACGCAGCAAACACGTAGCACTTACTTTGCCAACCCGTTTTGAAACACGATCAAACGACGGTGAAAGATAGACGGCGAGAAATTTGAGGCCCAAGATTATCGCCGCTTCCATATCGAGGGTCTACGCGATCACATCGGCCGACATAGGATGGAATTGTTGGTTAATGCGGTTAACTTGCTGCGCTTTCCCAGCTTTTCGCTGTTCCGCCGATTCATTTCGAGTGGGCGCCAAAAAATAAGAAAAGGCTGAAGGGGGTCCAGCCTTTTCTCGAACTTCCTGAGGACAGGGACCAGTGCATCCATGGTGCCAAACCAGAAGTCCCGATGATCATAGGAAGTTGTCCGCCAACCATGCGGGAGCATTTTCACAAGCTTGCGCTTTGACTTAGTTGCGGCCTGCGGCTGATTTGCCGTCGAGAAGATTTCCTGGAGCGCGCCGCGTCTTACTTATCGATCGATCGCGACGCGCGATGACGGGGCCAAGGGCTGCAGGGTAACAGCTAGGCCGGCAAAATTCGGCCGCCCTATTTGGGTATGAGCCACAACGCGGCGCGTCAGTTCCCTCCACCGAGCTTTCAGGTACTTCACACCGCGGCCGGCCGCCGCTGTCATCCGCTGCCAATGATTGGCTCAAATCTTAATCTCTGCAATTCGAACCGCACCAACGCGCGATTGTTTCAGCCGCGGGCGCATCGCTGCGCAATAATCGAAGAAGCGTTCTTCCTTTGACACGCGCCGGCGCGCCTGTAAGTCCGACAGTCGATCGGCATTCTCTTCGGCCAAGAAACGCTGCATTTCGCGCATCTCTTCGAGCCTGTCATCCTTGTTCAGGATGAGGTTATAAATTTCCGGGTATCGCCTCTCAGGCTCATAACCCGAAGGCCGCAGGTTCAAATCCTGCCCCCGCAACCAACGATCATTTATAAAATCTGCGACGCAACCGATCGCCGTCGCCCATAGTGCGCGGCAGCTGCCCGATATCGGTGGCAGCGGCTGGAAGACGCTCTATCAACGCAGCGACATCCATATGGTTTTGGTCTGCAGATATTGGTCGACAGCTTCGGTTCCGTTGTCGCGCGCCAGGGAGCCCGAGCGCTTAAAGCCGCCGAACGGCGTCGTCACATTGCCTTCCGTGAAGCCATTGATCGCCACTGTGCCGCACGGCAGGCGTTTTGCAAGATGGAGAGCTTTGTCGATATTGCTGGTGAAGACCGTTGCATGGAGGCCGTAATCGGTGTCCCGGGCGATTTGCAGCGCTTCCTCCAGCCCGTTGACGCCGATGACGCCGAGGACCGGGCCGAAGATTTCCTCGCGCGCTATCCGCATGGCCGGCGCAACCTCATCGAATACCGTCGGATCGACAAAGAATCCCGGCAGGCCCGCGCTGATACCTCCGCCAGCCAGCAGGCGCGCCCCTTCTTGCCGGCCGGCCTCGATATACGAGAGGACTCGCGTCCGGTGCTCGGCACTGACCATCGAGCCAATATCGGTTGCCGGGTCGAGCGGATCGCCCACCTTCAGTGCGCGGGTTTTGTCGAGAACCTGCTGCAGGAAATTGTCCTTCACCTTGCGGTCAACGATTTGCCGCATATTGGCCGAGCAGTTCTGGCCGCCATTCCAGAATGCGGCATTGATTGCGCTGGCAATGAGCGCATCGTCGATGTCTGCATCGTCAAGCACGATCATCGGGCTCTTGCCGCCCATCTCCAGCCCAACCGGTTTGAGATTGCTTTCGCTGGCATATTTCAGGAAATAGGCGCCGACTTCGGTCGAGCCGGTGAAGGACACGACATCGATGTCGTCATGCCGGCCGATCGCCTGGCCCGCCGTCTCGCCAAAGCCAGGAACCACATTGAGCACGCCCGCCGGCAGGCCGGCCTCCATGGCGAGTTCGGCAAGGCGAAGCGCGGTGAGCGGCGTCTGCTCGGCCGGCTTCAGCACCGCCGAGCAGCCTACTGCGAGCGCCGGCGCGAGTTTCCACGCCGCCATCAGCATCGGAAAGTTCCACGGCAGCACCAGCCCGACGACGCCGACCGGCTCTTTCACGATCATGGCCACGGTCTTTTCGCCCGTCGGTGCCACTTTGCCGAAGCTCTTGTCCGCGAGTTCCGCATACCATTGGAAAAAAGTCGGCACTTCATGGCCGATCTCATTCAGGCAATCCTTGACGGTCTTGCCGCTGTCGAGGCTTTCCATGACGGCAAGCTCCTCGGCGTGAGCCCGGACGAGATCGGCAAGGCGCAAGAGCACCGCCTTGCGCACCTCCGGCGCAGCGCGCGACCAAGCCCCCGCCTCAAAAGAAGCGCGTGCCGCGGCGACCGCGCGGTCGACATCTGCGGCGTCACAATGCGCGACCGTGCCGATGACAGCGCCGGTGGCAGGGTTGATATTTTCATAAACGCGGCGCGATGCCGCCGCCTGCCATCCACCATCAATGAAAGCCAGGGAGGGAAAGGCCAAGCGGCCGGCAATGGTGTGATAGTCGGATGCGGATGCGCTCATGATGCGGACTCCGAGGCACGTGAAGATGCCGGATGGGAAGGGCTGGCGGGCATAGGAAGTCCGAAACGGCCGGCAAGGCGTTCAAGGTCGCCTGCGATGCCGGCATGCAGCCGCACGCCCCGAGCAATGGCCTCACGTTTGCGTGCGAGCGCCGCCTCGCCCGGCAGCCGCACCGGTGCATCGCCGGGGCGGACGCGCGCGGCGCGGCATGCCGAACCCAGCCAGCCGGTCTGACGGGTAAAGGCGTCGAGCCCGCCAAACAGCGCGGGGCTCAGGGCGAGAACCAGCACGCCGGCGCCCCATTGGGTTGGCCCATCGGCGCGACCATATGCGCCGAGCCCTTGCGTCAAGGCCTCGACCAGAAGGGACAAGCCATAGCCCTTATGACCATGGTCGAGGCCCCCGATCGGCAGGATCGAACCGCCTTGTTTGACCACTGCCGGATCGTCCGTCGCGGCGCCGTCGCGGTCCATGACCCAGCGTCCTGGCAAGCGGCCTCCGGCGGCCGCGGTGCGGCCGCACATCGCGGCGGTCGTGATCGACGTCGAGACATCGATGAGGATCGGATCGCCCTCTGTCGGAATACCCGCCGCGATCGGATTGGGCGTCATCACCGAGTTCAGGCCGCCGAAGGGTGCGACATGGGCGTCGCTCGGATCGGACGAGAAGATCAAAACCATATGGCCGCGCCGCGCCGGCGCCTCGAGAAATGCCGCAAGACAGGCGATATGATGGCTGCGGCGCACGGTGATGGCGCCGATGCCGAATGTGCCGGCACGCTTGACCGCATCATCGACCGCAAGCGCGGTCGTCCACACGCCTGGCAGACGGTGCCCGTCCCACAAGGCAGCGGCGGCATGATCGGCGATGACCGCCGGCCGGCCGGTCTTCTCCATCGTGCCGTTGTCGAGTTCCTCGATATAGTCTGCAAGAAGCGCCAAACCGTGGGTGGAATGGCCGAGCAGATCGGCCTCGACCAAGCCCCGCGCGACCGCGCCCGCCGGTTCAACCTCGAGCCCGGCCGCCGCCAGCGCGGCGGCGGCAAAATCGATGAGAGCTGTGGAATCGTAGCGCATGTCCATGACAATTCTCTTTGCGGATGTCGCGCAGTCCGGCTTATCCGCGCGCGGAGCCCATGACGCTTAAGACGTTTCAGCCCGGTAAGCAGCCCGGGCCAAGCGGTTCGTAGGTTTTGTAGGACAGCACGAACTCCTGGTGCCCGAGGGCTTCGGATTTGGTGGGCGTGCCGCTCGCGGCCGCGATCACCGCCTCGACGAGATGGCGGCCAACGTCCTCGATGGTCTCGATCCCGTCGGCGATCGTGCCGCCATTGATGTCCATGTCGCCTTCAAGGCGCTCAAAGACGCGGCTGTTCGAAACACCCTTGATGACCGGTGACAAGGCCTGCCCCACGACCGATCCGGCGCCGGTGGTAAAGAGGATGAGATGGCAGCCGCTCGCCACCATTTCGGTGATGGTTTGCGTGTCGTTGATGTTGGGGATGCCGTAGCGGACCGGCCCGTCGTTCACCGTATCCATCAGATAGAGCCCCGGATGGGGCGGTTGCACGCCGGGCTTGATCAAGCCGCTGATCGGCCGCGAGCCGCTTTTGGCGTAGGCGCCGAGGGATTTTTCTTCCAAAGTCGAGAGGCCGTATTTGATGTTGCCGCCGCCAAAACTGCCATGGCCAAGCTCGCTGTAATAACGGTCAGCCTTATGGACGGCGGCGCGCAGTGCGGCGCCGAGTTCCGGTGTCACGGCCCGGCTCGCCATATGCGCCTCGCAGCCGATGAGCTCGCACGTTTCTTCGAACATGACGGTCGCTCCGCCATCGATCAGGAGATCGACGGCGCGGCCGACCGCGGGGTTGATCGTGACGCCGCTGAGACCATCGGAGCCTCCGCATTTCGTGCCAATGACGAGATCGGCAAAGGTGATCGGCTCGGAAGGTGCCACCTTGAGCTCTTCGAGCTGCGCCTCGATCCACGCGCGGCCGCGCTGGATCGTCGCGGCCGTGCCGCCGCATTGCTGGATTGTGAGCAACTCGACCGGTCTGCCGGAGGCTTCGATCGCCGCTTTGAGCTTCTTGCGTTGGAACTCTTCGCAGCCGAGCGATAGCAACAGCACCGCGCCGACATTGGGATGGGTGCACAGATCTGTCAAAACACGGTCGGCATAGGCGCTCGGATAGCAGCCCGGAAAGCCGATAAGCTGCACGCCGTCCTCGTCGTAGGGCGTCGCGATCTTGCGGGCGACATGATGGGCGCATTCTACGAGATAGGCGACCGCAAGATAGTTGCGAATCCCCTTGCGGCCGTCGGCGCGAGGGAAGCCGCGCATGGCGCTTGCGCCTTCGAAAGTATGCACGAGGCTATTCATAATGGTCCTCGCTGTTGGTGAGATATCGGCTCGCGACATTGTGGACATGCACCAGATGTCCTTGCGCGATAGGCATTGTCGCAATCGCGACGGGCACGTCGAACCGCAGGATGAGCGCGCCTTGGGCAATATCGCCGAGCGCCATCTTATGCCCCTGCGCGATGGCTTCCTGCGCGACCATCGCCACGCCGCTCACGGTGCGGGCAAGGCTCCCGCACGCAATGTCGCGCAATGCGATGCCGACATTGTCGTTTGGTGCGAGGATCACCATGTTCGCCGCATCGTCCTTCATCTCGCGCTCATGCCTCGTTCAAATTCGGCGTGCCGATGGCGCGGAGCATCGCCAAGGTTGGCGCCCGGTAGCGCTGTCGGATGTCGCGCGTCGGCGGTCGGCAGCGGCTGGACGGAAGGCCAACCAACTCCATGCACAACTTGTCGAGATAGCCGTCGCCGCTGGTGAAGTCGCGTTCGATTTCGACCCACAATTTGTAAAACGGCATTGCCTCGTCGACCAACATGCGCGCCACTTCCGGATAATCTCCGGCGCCGATTGCGCTCACCAATTTAAGCCCCCATTGCGGCCAAAAATTGCACAGATGCACTTCGAACGCGCGTGCGCCCAGGGCCGGCATCGGGCTGAAGGCGAAGAAGAGGTTATTGTCGATGATGGTGAAGCGCTTGGAAAAGCGTGCGGTGACGCTTTCGAATTCCATCGCGTCGGTCCGCGGGGTCGCCCATTTGAGGCCGACAACATTGGGGATCTCGGCGAGGCGCTCGACCATTGCGAAAGAGATATTCGTCGTGGTCCAGAACGTGTTGTAGACGATGATGCCGATATTGGGCGCTGCGGTTGCGGCGGCGCGAACGAATTCCTCGAAATCGCCCTCGGTATGGCTGAAATAGAACGGGCAGGACACTTGGATGAAAGTCGCGCCGAGCCGCTCCGCCGCCTTGGCGAGGCGCACGAGTTCCAGCGTACTCGTCGTCTGCGCGCCCATCGCCACCGGCACCCGTCCGGCAACCTCGTTGATGACGATTTCCGCGACGCGCACGCGTTCGTCAAAACTCATCGTGGAGAAATCGCCGGCCGCGCCGCCGGTCAGAAACACCGCGCTCTCGGCGTTGAGGCCCCCCTCGATGAGAAAACGCGCGTAGCGCCGCAGGGCGTCTTCATTGATCGGCCAGCCGTCCGAATCGCGAAACGGCGTCGGGATCGTCACGTAGCAACCTTCGAGCTTTTTCTTCAAAACGTCGGTCTGCACGGCGATGGTCTTTCTCTTCGGCATGCGCCACCGGGCAAAGCAACAGCGCCCGCGGACGTGGTTGCGTCCGTGCCCCATCTGCCACACTGTTCCGTTGGCTGGTCGCATCACGACCACCAATTCGGTGGCCTGGCCATCATCTCAGCGATGGCGTGTTGTTATAGTTCACCGATTGGCGTGAAAGAGTTGACTTTTATAGACTGTTAATAGACTTTTCTGGACAAACGCATCGCAGCATGGCGGAGCGAGGATCAGTCCCATGGCCAGCGGCAATGATCCGACGGGGCGCAGAACCGCCGCAGCCGATGCGCGCGCCCCCACCTTCAATCTCATCATGCAGCCGGAATTTCCGCTCAACGCGCTTATCCTGGCGAGCGAGGCGCTGCGAATCGCCAATCAAAACAGCGGACGGGAATTGTTTCGTTGGTGCTTCGTTTCCGAGGACGGCCAACCTGTGCGCGCCAGCAACGGCATGTGGATGTCAGCCGATGACAGCCTGCAAACCATGCCGCCAGCCGACTATTACCTTGTGTTCGAGGGCAATCTGCCGGTTCAGCGCAATTCGCCCAAGCTGCTCAATCAATTGCGCGCCGCCACACGCTTCGGGGCGACAGTTGGGGCAGTGGATACCGGCTCGTTCGCGCTGGCGCAATCCGGGCTCGTTGACGATCACCAGGTCGTGTTGCATTGGGAGGCGGTGCCCTCGTTCAAGGAACACTTTCCGCAGGTCGCTGTGAGCGGTCAAATTTACCTCGCCGAAGATCAGCGCGTGACCTGCGCCGGCGGTGTGGCCACCCTTGATATGATGCTCGATCTGATCGGCCGACTGAAATCCCCCGCCCTGGCCAATGAAGTGGCGAACGCACTCGTGCATGTGCCGCGCCCCGCGACGGCGCCGCAGCGCACGGACGACAGACCCAAGCTCGCGAAGCTCAATCTGGCGGATCGCATTCTCGCCGTGATGGACCGGCATCTCGACTTTCCGCTATCTTTGCAGGAGATCGCTGAGCGGCTCAAAGTGTCGCACAAGACCGTGCTGCGCGAATGCCTCCGTAGTTTTGAGGAGACGCCGATGCGCCTTTATCTGCGCATCCGGTTGCAGGCCTCGCGCAACATGTTGTTTTACGAGGAGTTCAGCATCAAGGATGTCGCGACGGCCTGCGGCTTTTCCTATCCGTCGGTGTTTTCGCGCGCCTTTCAGGCGCAGTTCGGCATGTCGCCGCGGCAATTTCGCGAAACCCTGCGGCGCGGACAGAGTCAGACGTACCGGCCCGAGGTCCGGCGCCTCTCGATCAGCGCGCCCCCTGCAAAGAAGCACCCACAAGACGAGCCACCGGTTTAAAATGAGAGCGGAACGGGTGGGCCGGGATCTTTAAAACCGGCGTTTCCCGGGGACCGCGCGCGCTGTCTATTTATGCAAACAGCAAGGCTATTTCAGTCAACTCGCGCGGGTAAACAGGTTCACTATAGCGTCCAGAGTGCGGTCGTGAGCGGCGATACGGTCATCGCGTTCTCTCATGTCAGCGGCGATTAAAACGAAAGAAAATCAGCAGTGGCACGGAAAGCGATTTCCGTGGGAGGGATGGTTTTGTCGCAGGCCGATCGCGGTCCAAGCCGCTCTTGCGTAGCTGGGCACGGCACGACTGCGCAAGGGTTCAATAGAGCGGGCCGAGCATCAGTGCAAAGCCGGGAGGGGACCAAATGAAAATCACATCGGATTTGTCGAAACAGCTCTTGCGCGGCGTCAATCGCCGCGAATTCCTCGCCGGTACCAGCGCCGCCGCTTTCGCGGCCAGCACCCCGTTTATCGCCGCGCGGCCGGCGCTCGCGGCTGGCCCGGTGGAAATCGTGCATTGGAGCTGGCTCGCCGCCTCGGATGGCGAAGTGTGGGCGAAAATGATCGATGCGTTCAACGATGCGCATAAGGACAAGGGCGTCAAGATACGCATGGAACTTGTGCCGGAAGAGCAATATATCACGAAGGTTCTCGCGGCCGCGGCAACGGGCAAGGCGCCGGATTTCGGCTGGGGGACGGCCGGCAAGGGCGCTGGCATGGCGCGCGACGAAGTGACTGTGCCGCTGGACGATCTTGCCAAAAAGGCCGACCTCGACCTGAGCGATTTTTCCGACGCCTCGCTCAAGGCATCGCGCTATCCCAAATACGATAACAAGCTGTTCATGATCCCCATGGATCTGATGAGCCTGCAGCCCGAAATCAATCTTGACATCGCCAAGGAGGCCGGCCTTGATCCGACGAATCCGCCGCAGGATGGGCGAATGCTGCTCGACTGGGCGATGGCAATGACCAAGCGCGAAGGTGGCAAGGTGACGCGTTCGGGCATCATGATGACCGGCGCCGGCGTGCAAACGACAGTGACCTGGGGCATCATCGCCGCGCAAATGGGTTTCCGCCGCGCCAGCGACGATTTGAAAACCGCCTGCGTTAACCCAGAGGCCGGCAAACAGGCGATGCAATGGGTGCTCGACCTGTTCGACAAGCACAAGGTCTCGACCCGCGACGTCACCGATCGCTACAAGGCATTCGGGACCGGCCAAGGCGGTATTTTCTGGACCGGGCCGTGGACTCTGAACGGCTATATCGGCCAGAAGCTCAATTTCCAGACGTCGCTCTTCCCGAAGGTTGGCAGCACGCTGCGCACCTACAGCGAAATGGGCGGGCTCGAACTTTACGCTCAAGCGGACAAGGGCCGTCTTGACGCCACGATGCAGGCCGTTAAATGGCTGTCGGACAACAGCTTCCTGTGGACGACGGTCGGGCGCGGCGCCTCGCCGCGTAAATCGATCCTTGGCCGTCCCGACTATAAGACCGCCGGCGCGCCGTGGGCGGTGCGCGGTGCCTTTGTCGATGGCATGGCTTTTGCGACCGAAGGCGAGATCCCGGTCGTGGCCGGTCCTGATTTCACGATCTATTCGGGCGGCAATTTCCTGGCCAAGACGCTCGACGGCGTGTGGGCCGGACAGACCACGATTGATCAGGCAATGGAGCAGATCCAACAGCAATGGCAACGTGGTCTCGACGAAGGTTGAAACCGAGCGTCCCAATGCCGGCGATGCTTTCAGCGCTTGGAATCTGGCGTCGGAACGCGAAGCTTCATCCATATGCGGACAAACCGCCCGGCGCATCCGTGCCGGGCGCGTCACAGAACCGTTTGGAATCCGCCGATGAGTTCCGCAACACTCCCCGCTAAAATGCCGCCGCGCTGGGGGCACAGGATCGACGACGACAGGCGCGTCGACTTTGTCGGCTATCTCTTCGTCGCCTTCTTCTCGGTTCCCTTCTTTCTGTTCAACATCCTGCCGGTCTTTTTTGGCATCTATGTCGGCTTCACGCGCTGGAGCATCATCGGAAGCCCGCGCTGGGTCGGTCTCGACAATTTCACCCAGGCCTTCAACGATAGGTGGGTCTGGGTGGGTTTCGAGAATGTGCTGCTGTATGGGCTGCTGATCGTGCCGAGCGTGACGGTGCTCGGGCTTGTCTTCGCGCTATTCGTCAATCGTGGCTATCCGCTGTCCGGCTTGGCGCGCGCGCTTTTCTTCGCGCCGAATGTGGTCTCGGCAACGGTGATCGGGCTGGTATGGGTGTGGCTGCTCGATACGCAATATGGCCTGGTCAATCATTATTTTAGTTTTTTCGGCGTCGGCGCGATTCCCTGGCTCACCTCGACGCAATGGTCGCTTGTCGGGGTCAGCATCGCTTCGGTGTGGTGGGACCTTGGCCTCGCCTTCGTACTGTTTCTCGCTGCCTTGCAGGATATTCCGTCCGACCTGACCGAGGCTGCGCTGGTGGATGGCGCGGGGCCTTGGGCGCGCTTGCGCTTCATCATTCTCCCGCATCTGCGGCCGGTTTTATCTATGGTGGTGACGCTGCAGCTGATTTCGACATTGCGCATCTTCAGCCAAGTCTATGTCATGACCAACGGCGGTCCCGGCGTGTCGTCGCAATCGCCCATCTACTATGTCTATCAGGTCGCCATCGTTCGCAATCTCTTTGGCTATGCCTCCGCGATCGCCATGCTGCTGTTCATCGGCATTCTGATGCTGACGTTGCTGCAGCGCTTCATTCTCTCGGAGCGCGCGTGATGAACTTCTTGCCAAATCGCTTGCGCAACTGGCTCGACGAACGGCGCATGACGGCGATCGACTTGCCGATATGGCTCATCGGCATGGCGGTCGCTTTTGCGTGGTTTGCGCCGTTCGTCTGGATGGTTTCGACATCGTTGAAATATCCGTCCGACGTCATGACGCAGGACATCGAATGGTTGCCGCACCGCGTCACACTGAACAATTACATCAAGGTTTTCGATTATCCGATCGTGCGCTGGGGCCTGAACAGCATCATCCAGGCCGTGACCTCTACGGCATTGTCCGTGCTGTTCGGCGCGATGGCCGGTTATGCTTTGGCGCGCTTAAGATTTCCGGGCCGCGATGCGCTCTTCGCAATCTTCCTCGCATCGCTGATGATCCCGACCGAAGTGTCGATCATCCCGATGCTGCTTGGCGTGATCAAACTCGGTTGGGCCTCGAGCTATCAGGCGCTCATCCTGCCGACCATCGGCAATGTTTTCAGCGTATATATTTTCCGGCAATTTTTCCTCTCCTTTCCAAAAGAGATCGAAGAGGCGGCCCGCGTCGACGGCGCTGGGCCGCTGCGCCTGTTTTTCCTCATCGCATTGCCGCTCGCCCGCGCTCCGGCCATCGCGGCAACGGTCATCCTGTTCACGCTCAACTGGAACAATTTCCTTTGGCCGCTACTGGTCACATTCGATGAATCGATGAAGACGCTGCCCGTCGGCATTGCCGCCTTCACGCCGGTGGTCGGCACGCACACGCAGCTCGAGGGATTTTCCGTCGCCATGGCGGCCGTGACGATCTTGAGCGTTCCGAGCCTGCTGCTGTTCTTCTTTCTGCAGCGCTATTTCATCCAGGGCATTTCGCAAGGAAGTCTCAAACAGTGAACGTACTCTCTCCCGACACGGCACTTGGCCTCGATCCGTCGCGCTCGCTGTTCATCAATGGAACATTCGAGCCAAGCGCTTCGTCAGCGACGTTCGCGACCATCGACCCCAGTACGGAGCGTGTCCTCGGCCGGGTAGCACGCGGCGACACCGCCGACATCGACCGCGCGGTCACCGCCGCCAAACGCGCCGTGCGTGGAGACTGGCTGCGGATCACGCCGGCTCAGCGCGGGCGCCTGCTCTATATGCTCGCCGACGTCCTTGTCGCGCGCAAGCAGGAACTCGCGCGCATCGAAACGCTCGACGTCGGCAAACCGTTGAAAGAATCGCTTGGAGATGTCGATGGGGTCGTGGCGACGCTGCGCTACAATGCCGGTGCCGCCGACAAGCTCGAGGGCTCGACCATTCCGCTGGGGCGCGAGGTGATCGATTTTACCCTCCTCGAACCCATCGGCGTGACGGCCCATATCGTGCCCTGGAATTACCCGCTCGGCATGCTCGCGCGCTCCGTGGCGCCGGCGCTGGCCGCAGGTTGCACCGCCGTGATCAAGCCAGCCGAACAATCGCCCCTGAGCGCGCTTCTCTTCGCGCAATGCTGCGATGAGGCCGGCATTCCGCCCGGTGTCGTCAATGTGGTCACGGGTTACGGCGAGGAGGCGGGCGCCGCACTCGTCAGCCACAGCGACGTCGCGGGCGTCACCTTCACCGGCTCGGTCGAAACCGGCAGGCTGGTCTATCAGAACGCGGCGCGCGGACTGAAGCCGGCGGTGCTCGAACTCGGCGGCAAGAATCCGTTGATCGTGTTTCCCGATGCCGATCTCGAACGCGCGGTAGCCGACATCGTCGATGGCGCTTTCGGCAATTCGGGACAAGTCTGTTCGTCGTCGTCGCGGCTTCTGCTGCATCGAGACATTCATGACGAATTTCTCGACCGGCTGACGCAAGCCGCCGGCCGGCTGACGATCGGCCCGGGGTTGGACGATCGCGATCTTGGGCCGCTGGTGTCGGCGGAACAATATCAGCGCGTGACCGGCTATCTCGATCATGGGCGCCGCGAGGGTGCGCGTGTGCGGCTCGGCGGCGGCCGGCCGCCAGATTTGCCGCAGGGCTATTTCGTCGCCCCCACCATTCTCGACAAAGTGGAACCGGCGCATATCGTGGCGCGCGAAGAAATTTTCGGCCCCGTCGCAATCGCGCTGTCCTTCACAACCGAGGTCGAAGCGACAGCGCTCGCCAATGGCCTCGGCTATGGCCTTGTCGCAGGCGTCTACACCCGTGACATCGGCCGCGCTTTGCGTCTCGCGCAAGACATTGAGGCTGGATCGGTGTGGATCAACGGCTGGTTCCTCGGCGGCCAGCAGGCGCCCACCGGTGGCGTCAAGAACAGCGGTGTTGGCCGCGAGCGCGGTTTGCCCGGCCTCATGAATTATCTGCGCATCAAGAACATCGGCATTCGCCTCTAACTCAACCTTTCAACAGGATTTGTGAGCAAAACAACATGAGCAGCATCAAGATTATCGAACATCACGACATCTTTCGCCATCCCGCGCATTGCGTGAATCAGATCGCCATGCGCACGCTGCGCAATGGTGATCTCCTCGCCGTATTCAACGAAGAGCGCTTTCCCTTCCATCACGATAGCGGGCAGACGCTGATGACCCGCTCAACCGATGGCGGCAAAAGCTGGAGCACGCCGCATGTCGTGCTGCCCTGGAGCGCCACTGAAGGCAATTGGGATTGCGGCATTTGCGAGCTCGACGACGGCACCTTGCTCGTCAATCTCACGATCACCGGATTTTTCAAACGCGGCGTGCGGCCCGAGCAGCCGTCATGGTCGTCGCATCCGGTCACGCCGGAGTGGGGCGACTGGACATGGACCTACAAGCTGCAAGGCTGGCTCGGCACCTATGTGATCAAATCGTCCGACGGCGGCGCCACTTGGACGAAGCCGATCCCGGTCAATGTCCGTCCGCTCAAACATGGCGGCTGCCGCCTTGGTTCGTGGCTGCTACCCAATGGGTCGCTGCTCATGGGCCTTTACGGCCGCATCCGCGGTTATGAGGAAGAAGGCGAGGGCGAGACCACACGCTCGGCGCTGATGCGCTCGGATGATGGCGGCGACAATTGGGAATATTTCTCGACGCTCGCCTATGACCCGGCCAGCATCATTGACTATGAAGAGCCTGCATTGCTGCGCCTCAAGGACGGCCGTCTCGTGTGTTTCATGCGCACGCATACGCAGCCGAGCAGCGATGCCAAGAACATGGTAATGACAATTTCGGACGACGATGGCTTTTCCTGGACGCCGCCGAAATGGACCAATATCTGGGGTTATCCAGCCGAAATGATCGCCCTGCAGGATGGTCGTTACCTGATGGTCTACGGCTATAGACGCCCGCCCTATGGCGTGCGCGGCATGATTTCGGAGGACGGCGTCACCTGGGACGTGAAGAACGAATTCGTCATCCGCGAAGGCGGCGTGCCCGGCGCGACCGCCACCGACACGCCCGGATCGAGCCGCATGTCACCGCAGTCAGGGAAGATCGAGGGTGGCGGCGTGGACTGGCATCATCCGGGCATCTATCAGCACATCGGCTATCCCAGCGTCGCTCAGGTCGCGGACGGCTCCATCGTGTGCGCCTATCACGAGTGGAGCGACGACGCGAAACCGCTGCAATATGTGCTGTGCACGCGCTTCAAGGTTTAGGGACCGCGCAATGCTGACGCGCCGCGCCACGACGAAGGTTCATGTGAGCGAGCGCCGCGCGCTCCATTGCGAGACCTTTGCCTATTGCGCGCATCCGCATCTGGCCGTCGCGGCGGACGGAACATTCTTGCTCGTCTTCAACCGTGCGCCGCGCCGGTCAATCACGCTGCATCCGCCGCAAGACCCCGAATACCGCAACGTGCTGATGCGCTCCAGCGACGAGGGCAGGAGCTGGAGCGCGCCGGCCGTGGTGCCGGATTACGATTGGAGCGGTGTCGAATGCGCGGGCCTGACGGCGCTGCGCGATGGCCGGATCCTGCTGAACCAATGGCGGTTCGAATGGCTGCCGCTGCCGCTTGCGCGCGCCATCGAGCGGCACGATCTCGTCATGCCGGACGCTCTGATGCGCGATCTTGTTGTGTCGCCGGAACTCGATGTCTTCGCCGCCGGCGGCGAAGCAGCGCACCAGGCCTGCTCTTCGGCGCGCGGCGGCGGCGTGTGCGCGGTCCATTGTTCGGATGACGGCGGGCGCAGCTTTTGCCACACCGCCCGCATCGACATCGCGCCATTCAGTGGCGGCTATGGCATGCGGGGCGCGATTGAATTGCCGGACGGGGATATTTTGCTTCCCCTCTCGGATGTGCCGCATTACCGCACCGTGTTCACCGTGCGCTCATCAGACCGCGGCGCGCGTTGGAGCAAGCCGCAGCTTATCGCCAAAGGCGCTGGTCATGCGTTCGAGGAACCGGCGGGCCTTCTCCTCCCGTCGGGCCGTGTTCTTGTCATCCTGCGCGACAATGTCAGCCGTGTTCTGCACAGTATCGCGTCCGATGATCATGGCGCGAACTGGTCGGCGCCGGTGCCAACTGGCATCGAGGCTTACCCCGCCCATCTCCTGGCGCTGCCCAGCGGCGTCATCGCCTGCGCTGCTGGACGGCGCGCCGCGCCCTTCGGCATCGTCCTGCATCTCTCGGACGACGACGGCCATAGCTGGGGTCCGCCGCTCACGCTGATCGACGATCTGCCAACGAAGGATCTTGGCTATCCGACCCTGGCCCGCCGTGCGAATGGCGAGCTCTTCGTGGTTTACTATGCGCGCGATGCCGAGGGTGTCACCGGTATCCATAGCCTGACGGTGCGACTATCATGAACCATCAACCCGCGCGTTCTTTTTTCGGGAGCCGGCATGTCGCACGTTGAACTCTCCGGCGTCTTCAAGCGCTTCGGCGCGTTCGAGGCCATCCGCGGCATCGACCTCGACATCCCCGACGGCGCCTTCACGGTTTTTGTCGGACCGTCGGGTTGCGGCAAATCGACCTTGCTGCGTTTGATTTGCGGGCTGGAAATGCCGAGCGAAGGCACGATCCGGTTTGATGGGCGCGACATGCGCGGTGTTCCGCCGGCAGGACGCAAACTGGCGATGGTGTTTCAATCCTATGCGCTCTATCCGCATATGTCGGTGGCCGACAATATGGGTTTCGCGCTGCGCATGTCCGGCGTGTCGAAAGATGAGCGCGTGGTACGTGTCGCCAAAGCGGCGGAGATCCTGCAGATTACCCGGCTCCTCGAGCGCCGCCCGAAAGAGCTGTCGGGCGGTCAGCGGCAACGCGTCGCGATCGGGCGCGCGATCGTCCGCGAGCCGTCGCTGTTTTTGTTCGACGAGCCGCTCTCCAATCTCGACGCGGAATTGCGCGTCGAAATGCGGTTCGAACTGGCAGAATTGCACCGGCGTCTGCGCACCAGCATGATTTATGTCACGCATGATCAGATCGAGGCGATGACGCTCGCCGACCAAATCGTCGTGCTGCACGATGGCCGGATCGAACAAGTCGGCATGCCTTCCGAACTTTATGAGCGGCCGGCGAACCGCTTTGTGGCCAATTTCATCGGCTCGCCGCGTATGAATTTTCTGACCGGCCGCGTGACGGCGCTGCGCCCCGGAGCGATCGTTGTCGCGATCCCGGGGCTGGAGCCTGCGGAGATCGCCTTGCCTGTGCGGGACAGCGGCTCGCTCAAGGCTGGCGACGATATCGAGATCGGCATTAGGCCCGACGATTTGCGCGTTGGCTCCAGCGGCGTTGCACATCTCACGATGCCGGTGGCATTCAGCGAATATATCGGCGGCGCCACTTACCTACACGCGCCAAGCCAAGCCACTGGGCGCTTGACCGTACGCTATGCTGGTCAGACGCCACCGACAGGAAGCGTCCCACTCGAGATCGATCCCGGCCGGTGCCATGCTTTTACGATGGATGGCCTACGGTTGTCCTAACGGCAACAGAATACGCCCAAACGCCGCCGGCGACGCTCAATCGCACTGCCATATGTGGCGCGGCCACATAGCTTTCCCCCAAGCTCGCGGTGCCGGCCTGATCGTCGCGGTCGAAACGCCGCACGACTGGGCTATCGCGATCGATGATGCCGAGGATGCGGCCCGGAAAGGCGTGGACATCTTCCGCCAGGACCGAGTGCCCCGCGACGGCGGAGCCGCAGACGTCGCCCCCCGGGGGGATACGCGCGCAAGTACGCTTGCCCCAGAACGGACCGACGACTAGTTCTTAGGTTCCACGCTGGAAATAAAATACGGCCCAATTCAGCTTCGGCACCATTTGCCAAATCAGCGCCGACATATTGGCCGCCGTGCTCGATTGCGGTTGCGCGAAAGGACACGTCGAAATGAGGCTCATAACCTGAAGGCCGCAGGTTCAAATCCTGCCCCCGCAACCAAAGATCAAGCCCTTGAAACTTAACAAGTTTCAAGGGCTTTTTGATTCTCAGAACATCCCGCCCCAAACCCCTCCGTGGAAGCACCCTGGAAGCGTTGGGAAGAAAGCCCACGCGTAAATTCGGCGAAAACCTTTTCGGCAATGTGTGGCAAGACTGCAACTGACCTTGCCTCCTAGAACGCCCTCGATCTGCGCTATAACCACCTAAGGCGTTGATCTGAGCCCTTCAAATTGGATCGTTTTTCGCTAGAGTTTTCTGCCTGTTTTTCCTGGCTGGGAAAGGAGCGGAAGACGATGAAGGCCTCGAAGTTTTCGGACGCCCAGAGGGCGTTTATCCTGAAGCAAGGCAATGATGGTGTCGCGGTGGCGGATATCTTCAGGCGCCCAAGACCGCCGCTTGCGTCTCACTGGCGTCGGATCCGGCTCTTCGTCAACCGACATCAACGTTAGTGTCCGCTTCTCGGTTAAGTGGACACGATCATCGAGCCACTCTTGCGAGATCTACCCCGCGCCTCGCGCTCAACGCCAGACGGTCCTCGCGGGAGGGATACGTGGAAAACGCAAGCGGCGCTGAAAATGGCCGCGCGCCAGTGCTTCTTGCGGACCTCTCAGCGAAAGGCAAGGAACACCGCAATCCTTAATTTCCAAACACCCTCTTAGCGCAAGCGAATAGCCCTGGATGGAAGGGAGGAAAGACTCTTCAAGATCGGCCCCCCGCCAATCCCCGCGAGATCAGAGCACCGATCCGCTTCCGAATGTCGCCGACACGTGGAAAGAAGATCTCATCACTCTTTGCACCTGACATCGATCGAGATGCAACGGAACGCGCTGGCTGGTACAGGATCGCACCGTCGCCGATCAGAGCAGCGGCGAGTCGACCTCCGACATCATCCCCTGCCGGCTTCCAGCACTCGCGCACCGGCGCCTCAAACAACCAGCCTTGTCCATATCGAGCTCCGCAATCGCGCGCCGCGGCAAGATGTTGCTTGGTCTCGATACCCTCGACCACAACGGTCGGGGCCAGGCAGCTCGCGAGTGAAATGACAGAGCGCAGCCCTTGGCAACCAGAGGGTCTTTCGCGCAGATCGCCAAAGCAACTCCGGTCGATCTTGATAATGTCCCATTCGACATTCAGGCCGTAAAGACTATGGCTCATAGCGTAACGCGCCCCGAAGTCGTCAATCGCGATCCTGCAGCCAAGCGATTGGACCTCGGCAAGCCGTTTGTCGGCAAAGAGGATTTCATTCAGGGGGCTACTTTCGGTGATCTCAAGTATCAGCCGCTTCGCCAGCTCGGGCCTATGGGCAATGGACCGCACAAACTTGTCCCATGCCGCCCTGTCCGCCAGAGTATTTGGCGATATGTTGCAGCCGAGGACCGCGCCGCGATCATCCTGGAGAGCATCGAGCACCAAGTCGAGGATAGCGAGGTCCAAGGACGCAATACTGGCGCTAGCTTCGAGGCGACTGACGAAATCTCCGCCCGTGAGACAGGCGCCGTCCCCCACCATTACCCGCGCGAGACATTCGCCATAGAACTCGCCAGGTGCTTGGCTGAGCAGATTAACAACGGGCTCCGTGGCGAATCCGATTCGAATCTCCACCCGCCTGCCGCGAAGACCGCGGTCGCCGGCGTCGCAGGCTATATTCGACAACATTGCATTCATTCTTGATTTGATCCCCAGAATATCAGTTAAACAAATGACCCAATCGACAAAGCGCCGAACGACAGGAGCGGACGTACCTTGACACCCTTCCGCCGCATTGTCGTTGCGTGGAAATCTCAATACGTAACTATTCGTCCCAATTGCATCAGGTGTGACATAGAGCGCGCGTCGGCGGTTTCGCGGCTGGCAAGCAGGCATTGCGCTGGAAGACGTGAGAAAAGGCTTTCAATGCAAAGCTCCGGAGAGCTTGAGCAATGACGGAAGGCCAAACAACCGCCCTGAACCTACACCGTGAAGTACCCATTGTTTTGGCCGGCCAGGGAATCCAGTCATCAGATATGTAGCTATGCGATGCCATCGCATTTGCCTGGTCGAGCTGGCGTGCAAATCATGCTGCGTGACGGGCTTTCAGTGATTTCCGAACGCCTGCTTTCCCTTTTCGGCCCAGAGCACGCGGGCCTGTTCGGTCGCTCTGGAGCTTGCCAGCCATCCAAAGCGGCGCGCCGTAGATCATGGCGCGATCATCGCCCGTCAGGTCCACGATCCCGGCCTTGACGACGAGGCCGCCCAGTTCGATCAGGTGCCGTGTGCGCTCGCGGCGCTCGACCTGCCACGCGCGCATGTCACGCCGCGCCCGCGCCGCCTGATGCCGATTGCACGTGGCCTGGTTGCGGCGCAGCGCCGCCCGTGTCGCGGTCAGGCGTCGGTGCAGTTCGCCGCGCACGGTTTTGAAAGAATGCGGCCCCGCGTTTCGCCCATGCCTCCTTCTTTGCGGTGTCTTTTGTCTCGGCCAGCACGATCAGCGCACCCGCCCGTTCGTCGGTGCTGAGCGTATCGGCCGCGGCGGCGATGGCCAGTTCGCCGAGCTGCTGCACCTTGCGGCTCCTGAGGTCGCGCGCCTTGTCCTGAAGCGCTTTCAGTTCCGCATCAAAGTCCCGTGGCTTCCGCATCGTCATCTCCGTCACGTGTTGACGGCGCGATGATAGCCGAGCACCCTGTACAACGCTGTAAGGTTGCCAGGACCGATTGGGACGGCACGGTCCCGCCCGAGAATTTTTCGAGGGAGGGCGCGCTTATACGTCGTTCCGACGTGCGCTTCGCTGTGCAAATGCTCTCATCGCAATGGCGATCTATCGTCTGCACGTCAAGGTCATTAGCCGCAAGACCGGCCAGAGCGCGGTCGCGTCCGCCGCGTATCGCTCGGCCTCGCGCCTGCGGGACGAACGGCTCGAACGCGCGCAGGACTTTCCCGCCAAGCGCGGCGTCGTCCATTCCGAAGTCTTGTTGCCGGAACACGCGCGGGAGCGATGGAGCGACCGCGAGCGGCTGTGGAATGACGTCGAGGCGTTCGAGGTCAGGAAGGATGCGCAGCTTGCCTGCGACTTCGCACAGTCGGAGTTCGTAGGTCTGGGCATGATTGCCGATCTCAATGGGCATTGGGATGTTGGCGAAGACGGCATGCCCAAACCCCATGCCCATGTCATGCTGACCATGCGCGCGGTCGACGCAAACGGCTTCGGCCCAAAGGTACGGGACTGGAACCGCACGGAAATGGTCGAGCGCTGGCGCGAACGCTGGGCGGAACTCGCCAAGGAGCGCATGGCCGAACTCGACATCGATGCGCGCATCGACCATCGCAGCTTCGAAGCGCAGGGCATTGTGCTCGAGCCACAAAGCCAGATCGGCGCGCCCGCGCAGCACATCGAGGCTGAAGGGATCGAAGCCGACCGTGCCGAGATGCATCGCGAGATCGCGCGCGGCAATGGCGAACGGATCATCGTTGATCCTTCCCTCGCACTCGACGCGGTCACGCAGCAGCAATCGACCTTCACGCGCCGCGATATGGCGAGGTTCGCGCATCGGCACAGCGATGGTCTCGACCAGTTCAACGGAGTGATGGGCGCGATGCGCAATGCGCCCGATCTGGTCGAATTGGGCCAAGCCGATCCGGCCCAGACCTATGCCGAGCGGCGCGGCATCACCTTCCGCGCGGTGGATGCCGTCTTCAGCGCCGATGATACGGGCAACAAGCCGAGCCGGGAGCAGCTGCGCGAGGTCAGCGAGTCCCGCAAAGCCTTCGAAGCGGTGCGGCCCTATGGCTGGCGCGATGCCGAGGCGGCCTATGAGAAAAACTCCGACCTTGCCCGTGAAGCGGGTAGCGGCCGGGTCATCCGCGCTGTCCGCGCCCTCCAGCTCGAAACCGAAATCCGAAATAGCCCCGATTTGTGCGCCGACCGTTTCGCCAAATCGTCGGCCCTAGTTGCGGCCCTAGTCTCTATCTGTGATTTATTGATGCGTCGAGAGATGCGTTGGGACAGGTTTATTCATAAATAACTGAAAATGCGCATATTAATGGGATACCTTGAGCCAGCTTGAGATCATCGGATACAATAATACGGCGGACGCTCCCTCCGCCATAAAGTCTCCCCATAGCACTGGTGGCTGCGGCGTTTGCTGTGCCTCATGCCGACCGGCACCTTCGGCAGCGTCGCGTCCGCAGCGATATCGAAAGCGCGTCAGTGGTGGGCCGCTCCCTTTAAATCGTCGCCGACCAGCGCGACATGGAATTGCTCGGTTGCCTCGTCCGCGGGGAACATGCATTCGATGCGCAGTTCCTGGGCCGCGACAGTCTGCGGCGTGCCGACGGTTGTGACCATCGAGAAGTAGTTGAGCAGCTTGCCGTCCTTGACGAAACCCATCGGGATGACCGGCGTCACGGACTGGACGCTCATCGCCTTGGGTCGGGTCCAGCGCGCCTCGACGTCAGGATAGGCGAGCAAAGCCGCCAGCAGTTCTTTGATCTTGTCGTCAACCACGCGCCCGACCGTCTCCCGATAGACGCGCTGGATCAGGCTTTCGGCCACAGCTGGCCAATCAGCGACGAACGGGCGCATGCCATCCGGGTCGAACATCAGGTGCAGCATGTTGCGCGGGCGCTCGCGTGCCGACAGATCAATGAAGCGGCCGAAGAAGCGCGGCGCCGCCCCGTTGGTCATAAGCACGTTCCAATAACGGTCCATGACGAGGGCCGGGAACGGCTCGTGCTGGCGCAGGATGCGCTCCAGGGCTTTGGTGATGCTACGCATCTCCGGCCCGTCCCAGGCGCCGTCCGGATAGATTGGCGCATAGCCGCCGGCGAGCAGCAGCGTGTTGCGGTCGCGCAGGGGCATATCGAGCGCGGTCGCTATGTCGATCAGCATCTGGCGGCTTGGCACGCTGCGTCCGATTTCAATGAAGCTGAGATGCCGCTGCGAGACGCCAGTGTCGAGGGACAGGTTGAACTGGCTCTTCCCGCGCACGTCGCGCCAATGGCGCAGCAGGGCGCCCAGTTCGCCGCCTTGCGGCGCAATAGCAGAATTTCGCGACGGCATCACGGCTCCCTCTCAAATGCAGAACAAGGCTATCCTATCGGGCGCCGTCCGCACCGCACTATGGATCGGCGGTGCGGACGGTCGCGAATGGTCACGCCTGCCAGGCGTGCTGGTGCAAAAAGTCCTCGAGCGGCGGCTCGGCCACAGTGCCTACGTAGTTGGTGATGGTGGAGGCTGCGATAACCGCCAAGATCTCCAACGTCTGCTCTCGCTTGAAGCCAGCCTCCAAGAAGGCTGTCAGATCCCGCTCGCTCACGTGGCCGCGCGTCTCGATCAGCTTGCGCGCCAGGGTCGACAGCGCAGCGTGGCGCTTGTCGACCGGCAGACGGCCCGCGCGGATCGCCTCGATGTCGGCCGGCGCCAGACCTTCTTTGAGCGCCAGCATAGTATGGAAGGCGACCGGCCAAGTGCTGGAGTTGGTGACCGCGTTGGTCAGCAGCAGGGTCTGGATCTCCGCCTCGGTGAAGGTCCCGGCGTGGACCTGCTGGAACAATCCAATGAAAGCCTTGATCAGTTCCGGCGAGTTGGCTATGGCGCCGGCGATGTTCGGGATCAGGCCGAATGTCTGCTGCAACTGTTCGAGCACGGGTTTCGATTCTTCTGGAGCCGAGGCAATAGTACGGATTGGATAGGACGTCATCTTCGTTCCTCGCTGATGCCTGCACGAACGAACCTCGTCCGAGCTGCAAGGATTAGAGGCGAGGTGTGGAGGCTCGCCAACTACTTCCCAGGTAGTGGAAAACAGCTCCATGCGCTCTGGTCAAACCCGCCCGTGCCGCGCATCGCGGCGTCCTGTTTCGTCTCTCGGCCGACCTTTGCCACCTTCTGGAGGCTGGCCGAATCCTGATCCAATTCCGTCGATTCCGACCCGACAGAGCCGCTCACTCACGAGAGAGAGCCATGGAGTATCTTAAGTGGCCATGGCGTAGACCTAGTTCCCATCTTCATCGCTCCCGGCTCGCCGTTGAGCCATTCTAATATATTGGGATTGTTCGCGTTTTCGCTTTGCGTTGCCGAGCGGCCTACAATTTCGTTCACAAATCGCGTTCTGATTTCTTTCTATTTCGACCGCAGCGCTTCACTCCACACGATACCGCGCTCTCAAGCTCCCCCTACACGCTCTGGAGATTATAAAGAGTTTCAGGATGTTGCAGCTACGGCACAGCCGCACATGTAAATCCGCGATATAGGTAGCGAATCGTCGTCATCCTCGGCTGGGTGCGAAATGTCTTGTCGCTCGATTCGTCCCCTGCTCACAGGTATGTTATTGATCGGGCTCGGGTCGGGCCTCGCGAGTTGTGCCGCGGAGAAGGTTGACCCAGAACCGGCTTTGACAGCATCGAGGCAACTCGAAACGGAAACCCCAGCCCCAGCCCAATCCCCTGCGGCGCCGCCAGTCGAGGGACGCCCGACCGATCCGATCAAACAGCCTGCCCAACCTCTGAGCGCCGATGGCGGCTACGATTACGCGGCGATGTATGGGCAGATGACGAGCGGCAACTTCATTGTGCCGGCCGTGAATATCAAGCGCATCGGTGCCGCCTATCTGCGCCGTGAGGTTGACTATCCGACCGATGAACCGTCTGGCACCGTTATTGTCGATCCGAAAGCGCATTATCTTTACTATGTTCTCGGCAAGGGGCGCGCCATTCGATACGGCGTGAGCGTTGGCAAAGAAGGTTTCGGCTGGTCTGGAACGGCCGAGGTACATTTCAAACGGGAATGGCCGGATTGGTACCCTCCTGAGGAAATGATTGAGCGGAGGCCCGACCTGAAGCCAGAGCTCGCTGAGTTGCAAAGCGGCATGGGCATGAAAGGGGGTCCCGATAACCCTATCACTGGGCGAGCCATGTACCTTTGGCAGAATGGCAAGGATACGCTCTATCGTATTCACGGCACCAATGAGCCTTACAGCATCGGCCACAACGCCTCCTCCGGATGTATCCGCATGATTGTCCAGGATGTGATTGACCTGTATCAGCGTGTGCCGGTTGACGGGCGCGTTGTGGTGCTTGGCCCAGCCAAAAAAATAACCGACGGCGAAACAGAGGTGGAGTGACAGAGGCTTTTGCCAAGCGCTCCATAAGCTCCGATTGTGGATTGATGTCATCGGGGTGACTGTCGAAAATCGGTTCCATGAACCTCAATTGTGATCCGGCGCGCGGTAGGGACTAAGCGTTTGCTTGAAACCGCTCAGCGGCTCCCGCGGCGGCAGCGGTCACGCGGACATGAACGGCCGGATTGCTGTTCCGTCCGATAGGAAGGCCGTCTATGTTGTGAGAATGCGGGATTTCATTCTTCAAGAGATTCGACGGCTTGCTTCGGCGAATGGCGGGCAGGCTCCGGGGCAAAAGCTCTTTGGGCGAGAAACAGGAATTGGCGAACGCCAGTGGCGAGGGCTGTATTGGTCGCGTTGGAGCGACGTATTGCGGGATGCGGGGTTTGAGCCGAACAAGCTGAACGAGCGCGTGGAAGCCGATGAGCTTATATCGGGAGTGATTGCCGCGTTGCGCCACTTTGGCCGTCTGCCGACCGAGGCGGATATGCAGGTTTTGCGGCGGACCAACCCAGAGATCCCTCACCCGAACGTGCTCAAGTCTCACTTCGGTAAGAAGGCCGATTTGATCGCGGCGCTTGCCAAGCACGTAGTCAACAATCCGGTCTATGCCGACGTTGCCGCTATGCTGCCGGAACAAAGCGACGACGTATTGGAGCGGCAACCTTCATCGAAGCCGGTCAAGGGCTTCGTGTATCTAATTAAGTCCGGCGACTTCTATAAGATCGGTCGTAGCGACGACGCCGAACGACGCTTCAAGCAAATCAGCATCGCCTTGCCCGATAAGGCCGAACTGTTCCATACGATCCGAACCGACGATCCACCCGGCATCGAAGCTTACTGGCATCGTCGCTTCGATGATCGCCGGGCCAACGGCGAATGGTTCAGGCTGACGCCGCAGGACGTGGCGGCTTTCAAAAAACGCAAGTTTCAATGATGGACGCGCCCGCATGAAAAAGCCCGCAAGCCAGGCATCTGGCTGACCGGCACTCGCTTGCCGAAACCCTCACCCAGGGCCCGACTGAACCACGTTTCCCGCTGCTCGCCCGTTCGGAAATTGACCTTGACCCGCGTCAGCCCGCGGCCAAAGATCGGCGGGGCTTGGCATTCAACGCCGATCGCGCCGGCCGGATGCCAAGGCTGGCGGAGACATGCCATGTCGAGCAACGATCAATCGTTCACCGGCTCCATTCCCGAAATCTATGACCGGCTGATGGTGCCGCTGATCTTCGAGCCCTATGCGCAGGATCTGGCGGCACGGACGGCAGCGCTCGCACCTCGGTCCGTGCTCGAAGTCGCGGCGGGCACGGGGGTCGTGACCCGGGCCCTTGCCGCGCAATTGCCGGCGGAAACGCGCGTGGTGGCCACCGATCTCAATCAGCCCATGCTCGACCATGCAGCCAAGCGATTGGCGGGCGATCCGCGGATCGTCTGGCAGCAGGCCGATGCCGGCGCCTTGCCCTTCGAGGATGCGCGGTTCGACGCCGTGCTGTGCCAGTTCGGCGCCATGTTCTTCCCCGACAGGGTTGCGGCCTATCGGCAGGCCAAACGTGTAATGAAACCCGGTGGGCGCTTCCTGTTCAATGTGTGGGACCGTATCGAGGACAACGCATTCGCGCAGGAGGTGACAAAGGCGCTCGCCATGCTTTTCCCGGACGACCCGCCGCGCTTTTTGGCGCGGACGCCGCACGGTTATCACGATCCGGACGCCATCCGCGCCGACCTGCGGGCGGCAGGTTTCCACCGGGTCGCGATCACGCCGCTGGATGCGATCAGTGCCGCGCCATCCCCCTATGCGCCGGCCGAGGCCTATTGCCAGGGCACGCCGCTGCGCGGCGAGATCGAGGCGCGCGGCGGCTTGCCGGAGGACGCGACACGGCATGTCGCGGAGGCCATCGCGAAACGGTTCGGGGCCGGCGCCGTGAGCGGCCGCATCCGCGCTCTGGTCGTGGTGGCAAATTAGGTGGGGACGGCATCACGAGGCCATCGGCTTGATCAGCCTGGTCGGCGCTTGAGTGTGCACGCAAGCACGATGGCGCCGATAACACCCGCGAGAAGGGCGAAATTACCGAGCGGCAACAATTTCTTGGGGCGGGCCGCCGTGCAAAATGAACAGCGTCATGGGCGCGCCGAAGATCAAACCGGCCAAGCCGAGTTGGAGCACCAATGCCGCAAAAACGACGGCGGTATCGTGACAGAGTTTTTTCATGCGCACAGTTCCCCAGCGAGAATCCGACAGCGGCCAACTCACACCCGCCCAAACACGCTCGCCAATGCGGCCCCATTGCACAACAGGCCGTTCTTGCGCCGCTTCCGAGCGGAGAGCCAATCGGCCTCGCACATCTTCCAGCGCTGACGTTCAAGAGTTGAGGTTACATTTCCCAGCTTAATAATCTGTTATTAATCGCACGGATCGCGTCGTAAGTCGGCTCATACGATTGGTTGATGCCCGTTGCCCGGACCAAACCCAGTCAGCCGCCATCCCTGGCTGGTCGAAGCTGCCGCTGCTGGTGCCACCGGCCCGTATGGACTTCGCCGAAATCCAACCCATATCTTCTCTATGGAGTTTCGCGCATGAAGCTCGCGCGGATGGCCGTTCTCGCCGCAGCATTCGTTGCCGCCGCGTTTGTCTCCTTCTCTTCCGCAAGCCCGGCGGCGAAGGAAAGCGTGGCGTTGCGCGTCGAGATCGACGGCGCCATCGGCCCAGCCAGCGCCAGGCAGCTCAAGGACGCGTTGGCCGTCGCGGCCAAGCGAGATGTCGAGGTCGTCATCCTTCAGCTCAACACGCCCGGCGGACTGGTCACATCGACGCGCGAGATGATCGGCGACATCCTGACCTCTCCGGTCCCCGTCATCGGCTATGTCGCGCCGGCGGGCGGCCATGCCGCCAGCGCCGGAACCTACATCCTTTATGCCACCCATGTGGCGGCGATGGCGCCGGGCACGAATCTGGGCGCGGCGACGCCGGTGGAGATCGGCGGGCTGCCGTCGCCTCCGGGCGGCGATCAGGACAAGAGCGGCCAGAAGGATGTAAACGCGCCGGCGACCGGTGACACGATGATGCACAAGGTCACCAATGACGCGGTTGCGCTGATCCGCTCGCTGGCGGAACTGCGCGGGCGCAACGGCGACTGGGCCGAAAAGGCCGTTCGTGAGGCCTCAAGCCTGTCGGCCAATGCGGCACTGCAGCAGCACGTCATCGACTTCGTCGCGCGCGACACGACCGAGCTCTTGCAACTGGCCGATGGCCGCACGGTCGAGGTGGCCGGCAAGACAGAGGTGCTGGCAACGAAAGGACTGCCGGTCGAGACGCTGAAGCCCAACTGGTTCATCCGGCTTCTCGGCATCATCACCGATCCGAACATCGCCGTCATCCTGATGCTGGCCGGCGTCTATGGCATCTTCTTCGAATTCATGAGCCCCGGTGCCGTGGCGCCAGGTGTCGTCGGCACCATCTGCCTCGTGCTCGGGCTCTACGCCCTCAATCTCCTGCCGATCAACTATACCGGACTTGCCCTGATGCTGCTCGGTGTCGGCTTCCTCGTCTACGAGGCCTTCAATCCGACCCTGGTGCTCGGATTGGGAGGTGTCGCCGCCTTTCTTCTGGGCGCGACCATGCTCCTCAAGGGCGCGAGCCCCGGCTTCACCGTGTCGTGGGCCGTCGTCGGCACCGTTGCGGCGCTGACGTTCGGGCTCGCGCTGTTCTCGGGCAGCTATCTCTGGGCGGCGCGCCGGAACCTACCGCGTGTCGGCAGAGAGGCCATGTACGGCCTGCCGGCCGAGGTCCTCGACTGGCAGGGCGGTGAGGGCCATGTGCTGGCTTTGGGCGAGCGCTGGCGGGCGAGGGCCGACGAAACTTTTGCACCGGGGGACAGCGTCGAGGTGACGGATGTCAGGGATCTCGTGCTGATGTTGCGCCGCCGAAGTTGAGTCTTTGTTTTGAGCATGTTGTTGTCCCGGAACCGCTGCACACCTTGGGTCAAGTCCGAGGGGAGGCTTTGGGCGACATGCTCCGATGATGGAGCAAGATAATGGTCGTCGCTTACGTGGTCTATCTCGTCCTAGCGCTCGTCGTGGTCATGTTCCTGTCCGCGGCCGTTCGCATCCTCCGGGAATATCAACGCGGCGTCATCTTCACGCTTGGCCGCTTCACGGGGGTCAAAGGTCCCGGGCTCATCATTCTCGTCCCCTACGTCCAGCAGATGGTGCGGGTCGACCTGCGCGTGGTCGTTCAGGATGTGCCGCCGCAGGATGTGATCTCGCGCGACAACGTCTCGGTGAAGGTGAATGCGGTGCTCTATTTCCGCATCGTCGATGCCGAGCGGGCCATCATCCAGGTCGAGGACTACATGGCCGCCACCAACCAACTGGCGCAGACGACGCTGCGCTCGGTGCTCGGCAAACATGAGCTCGACGAGATGCTGGCCGAGCGCGACAAGCTCAACAATGACATCCAGGAGATCCTTGATCAGCGCACCGATGCCTGGGGCATCAAAGTTTCCAATGTCGAGATCAAGCATGTCGACCTCAACGAGAGCATGGTTCGGGCCATCGCCAAGCAGGCCGAGGCCGAACGGCTGCGGCGCGCGAAGGTGATCAACGCGGATGGCGAACAGCAGGCGGCAGCGAAGCTCGTGGAGGCCGGCCGGATGCTGGCGGCGGAGCCGCAAGCCATGCAGCTGCGTTATTTCGAGGCCTTGCACGATATCGCCGGCGAGCGCTCCTCGACTGTGGTGTTTCCGCTGCCGATGGACTTGCTCAATCAGTTTCTGAAGCCGCAGGGCGAGGCGAAGTGAACCTCGAGTGTTCCACCGCAGAGCATGTCTGATTTCGCAAACACCGGCGTGCGTCGGCGCCTGCTTGACGGGCTTTGCGCGAACTGTTTCCAATGCTGCTGTTGAAGTTTGTGGGAACCGAGTTTCTTTTCAGGCGAATGTATATTGCGGTGGGGGATCTTCATGCGGACGAGAACCGTTCTGGGTGCCGCCATCATTGCGGTTGGAGCATTGTTTCTTGGCAAGTCGGGACAGGCGCTCGACATTTCGCGCAGCGGCACGACGCTCATGTTGAGCGGCCCGATTTTCAGCGGGGATGACATCGCCTTGCGCGATGCCCTGGCGAGCGCTCCGACGCGCGTCATCTACCTCAACAGCCCCGGTGGTTTCATCGCGACCGCGGGCGAAATGGGACGGCTCATCCGTGAGCAACACCTGACGACGGTCGTCGATGCGGCGCGCGCGCGATGCCTCAGCGCCTGCACCGTCCTTTTCGCGAGCGGCACGACCCGCCTCTATCTCAATGCCGACCGATTGACGGAAGGGCCGATGCCGATACGCGGTTTCACCGGCCTCGGCTACCATTCGGGATCGTCGACGACGAGCCTCGACAGCAACCGCTACAGTGGAGCCGGAACATCCTATCTGATTGACTATTATTATGAATTCGGCTCTCCGGCGGCAGCGGATCTGGTCACCAAGGCCCCGCCGAATGTTGTGTATCGCGTTTCGGGGCCGACGGCAGTGGCGATGGGGCTGGCGACCGGCACGGGCCGGCCGTAATCGCTTATCGGGTCGCTTAAGGAGTGTGGTTACTGCTCCATCATGACGACCGTGCAGTCCAATCCGCTCATCCTGGCTGCTGCATCGATGGCTTGCCGCAAGTCCGGCAGGGCAAAGCTGCGGATGGTGACAGCGTCGAGATCGAGCAGGTTTGAGCGGATCAACGACTTCAGCACGTTGAAGGCCGCGGGCCGATACATGAAGTTGCCGATCAGTTCCCAATCGTTCTGCATGAATTCGCCATAGGAAATCGGCAGCGGCGCCGACATGCTGCCCATCAGGACCATGCGCCCGCCGCGCCGCACCGCGCGCAACGCGGCGAGCGTCGAACTCGCGTCGGTCGCCCGGCCGACCTGGTCGAAGGCCATATGCGGGCCACGGGGTCCCGCGGCGCTGCGGATCGCGGCGCGATCCGCCTCGATGTCGCCGCTGAGTACCACACCCTGCACGCGGGTACCGCCGATCCTGGCGAGCGCATCGAGGCCGGCTTTGGAGCGACCGGCGGCGATCACCCGTTCGGCCCCGAGCGCCAAGCCGAGCAGCACGGCGGCTGAGCCGAAATAGCCGGTCGCGCCATTCACCACCAGCGTTTCGCCCTGGGCGAGCCGGCCGCGCAAGAGGCCGCCGAGCGGCACTGCAAACTTTCCGAGCGTCGCCAACCGTTCGGCGGAAAAGGCCTCCAGCCCATCGAGTGGAGCGACGGTCGAAGCCGGCATCAGCACATATTCGCGTAAGGTTCCGTCCGCCCATGTGTCGATCATGGCGCCGGAATCAGCGCTGATGCCGGTCAGGCCGATCAAGGCCTGGGTCGGCTCGTCGACCATCTCATTGGCAACGAGATGCGGATGGACCGCGACGCGCTGGCCGACCGTCAATTGATAGACATCCTCGCCGGTCGCGACGACGATGCCGATGCCGTTCGTCCCTGGCGTGAACGGATGACCGGGATACCAATAGGGCAGCTTGCCGGCGGCATAATCGCCAAGATAGCTCAGCAGTGGGCTCGCCAGCATGCGCACCAAAACGGTGCCTGCGCGTACCTGCGGTGTCGGCACGGAGAGGAATTCGAGTGCTCCGCCGGGCTTTGCCAGTCTCCAGGCTTTCGATTCGGCAGGAACAGCGGAACTCGAAGCGACGCTCACCATGGAAATTCTCCTTGAAACGAACAGCCAAATCGACGAGTTTGCCGATTAGGGAACTATCGGTTCCTATATAATAGGGAACTCTGAGTTCCGCAATAGGCGTAGGGCATGAATCAGGAGAATCACGATGCGAAGGCGGTCGGCCGGCCGCGCGACGAGGCGGTGGGCGGTACAATCTTGCAGGCCGCCCGCGCCCTGGTGCGGGAGCATGGGTATGAAGGCGTCACCACGGCCATGATCGCGGCCCAAGCCGGCGTCAGCAAACAAACGATCTATCGCCGCTGGCCGAGCAAGGCCGATCTCGTGCTGGACGCGTTCCTCGATCATGCGCGCGCGTCAGTCGATCAGCCGGCGCAGCGGGACGCCTCCGTCCGCGTTCAATTGGCCGAATTCCTCGACCGGACCTTTGCGGCGCTCGAAGAGTCTGGGCCGGCCGTGCGCAGCCTCATGGCCTCGGCGCAGCGCCACGGCGAGTTTCGGCAGGCATTCAAGACACGTTTCATCGAACCGCGACGCAGCGCGCTCACGCTTGTGCTGCTAAGCGGCTTGGAAAGAGGTGAAATCCCACCCGATGCCGATCTCGAAGCGGCGGTCATCGCGCTTTATGGAGCAGTTTGGTACCGCCTCTTGCTGGACGAACCGCTTGACCTGACATTTGGCCGGCGTCTTGCCGATACGGTCTTGAATGGTCTTGCCGGCCATGTATGAGGTGTCAGCGCATCATGATAAATAACGTCATGTTTCGTTGATGACGGTTGAAGCCTTTCGAAAATGAATTATCTCGCGCATTTCGTGCTCGCCAATCCGCAAGGCCCCGCGCGCCTCGGCGCATTGATCGGCGATTTTCTTAAAGGCGACGTAACGGGGCTTTATGCCCGCGACATCGAGATCGAAATCATCCTGCACCGGCGCATCGACAGTTGGACCGACGGTCATACCTTTCCGCGCGCGACAAAACGCCTGTTTCCCGAACCGCAGCGCCGCTTCGCGCCGATCCTGCTCGACATCTATTGGGATCACCTTTTGATCCGGCATTGGCCGTTGCTTGCGCATACGCCGTTCGAGGAATTCGTGGACGAAACCTATGACTTGCTGTTGCGGCATCGGGCGCTTTTGCCGCACGGATTACGCGACAGCATCGGCGCAATGGTCAACGGCCGTTTCCTGCATTCCTGTCGGGATATGGAGGGCGTCGCGCGGTCCGTTGAGCGTCTCGCGCGCCGCTGGCGTTACGGTTCGAAATTGCTGGCAGCGGCACCGAACCTGCACGATTTGCCGGCGGACATCAGCGATGCGTTTCCCGCTTTCTTTACCGAACTCAAGGATTATGTCGCCATCGAGCGCGCGGCGCTGCAAAGCGCCAGGAGCCCGCGGCCCGAGATTCAAGCAAATTCCACTTGATGCTGCGCCACCGGGATCATTGCGCGCACCTTGCGCACGCGATCGAGATCGATGCGGCCGGAAACGACACCCGTGCCGTCTGATGCACGCGCCACCACCAGGCCCCACGGATCGGCGATCAAGGAATGACCATAGGTTTGGCGCACTTCATTGCCCTGCATGAATTGGCCCGTTTGCGCCGCGGCGCAGAAATAGGTTTCGGTTTCGATCGCACGGGCGCGGGCCAACACTTCCCAATGGTCCTTGCCCGTCTGCATGGTGAATGCGGCGGGCAGGGCGATCATGTCGGCGCCTTTGCGCGCGAGGGCCTGGAACAGGGCCGGAAAGCGGATGTCGTAGCAAATGGAGCAGCCTACGGTGACGCCTTCGCACTCATAGGTCACGACCGCGTCGCCGGGTTTGATCGTGGTACTTTCCTTATATTCCTGGCCGTCCGGCGTCGTGACATCGAACATGTGGATCTTGCGATAACGCGCGATGTCCTCTCCGTTCCGGTTGAACACGACGGTCGTGTTGCTGATCCGGCTCTCGCCCGGAATCTTTTCCAGGATCGAGCCGGCGTGAATGAATACGCCGTGCGTTTTCGCAAGTTTCTGCATCAGGCTGTAGGCGGGACCGCCGGGCAGCACTTCGGCGGCGGCGAATTTCTCCTCGCGCGAGCCGCCGAGAAAATCGAACACTTCAGGCAGGCAGATCCAATCGGGCCGCTCTTCCTGTACCGCCTTTTCGATGAGGGTCTTGGCCTGGGCCAGATTGGCGGTCTTGTCGTTGCCGGAGTTCATCTGGATGAGGGAGATTTTCATGCAATGGCTCGTTCGTTGCTGCGTTGAGGCATCATCGCATCGCTGCGGCGCGGCGTCCATGGCGCCGCAGCCATGCGAAAACCTCGACCGATGGGACAAAATATTAGATAGCGGGGCCGCTTGAGCCTGACACCCTTTGGGCCCTATCATCACGCGAATAGAGCGTGAGCGGCGAGGGCTATTTTGCATTATTCGATATTTTCCGTGCTCAGTCAGGCCTTTAAGGGTCAGACCGGCTGGACTCCCGCGTGGCGCGACCCAGCTCCCAAGGCGGAATATGACTGTGTGATCGTCGGCGGCGGCGGCCATGGTCTGGCGACCGCCTATTATCTCGCCAAGAATCACGGGCTGACCAATATTGCGGTGCTGGAAAAGGGCTGGCTCGGCTCCGGCAATATCGGCCGCAACACCACGATCGTGCGCTCCAACTACGGTTTGCAGGGCAATACGCCGTTCTACGAATGGTCGCTCAAACTCTGGGAAGGGCTGGAGCAGGATCTCAACTACAACGCAATGATGAGCCAGCGCGGTGTCCTGAATCTCGTGCATTCGGACTCGCAGCGAGATGCGGCGATCCGGCGCGGCAACACGATGCGCATCAACGGCGTCGACGGCGAATATCTGACCGTTGATCAGATCAAGCCGATGCTGCCGTTCCTCAATTTCAACCATTTGCGCTTCCCCATTCAGGGCGGTTTGCTGCAGCGCCGGGGCGGCACCGCGCGGCACGATGCGGTCGCCTGGGGCTTTGCCCGCGCCGCGGACCAGCGCGGCGTCGATATCATTCAGAATTGCGAAGTCACCGGCATTCGCGTCGAGGAGGGCAAGGTCGTCGGCGTCGATACGGTCAGGGGCTTCATCAAGGCGAAAAAGGTCGCGCTGGCCACGGCCGGCAATTCGGGTCGTGTCGCCGCGCTCGCCGGGCTTAAATTGCCGATCGAAAGCCATGCGCTGCAGGCATTTGTTTCCGAGGGGCTGAAGCCGTTCATTCCCAATGTCGTGACCTTCGGCGCCGGCCATTTCTACATCAGCCAGTCGGACAAAGGCGGCCTCGTGTTCGGTGCCGATATCGAGGGCTACAATTCCTATGCCCAGCGCGGCAATCTGCCGATCGTCGAGGATGTGCTCGAAGAAGGCGTGTCGATGATTCCGGCCATGTCGCGGGTGCGGGTCCTGCGCTCCTGGGGCGGCGTGATGGATATGTCGATGGACGGTTCTCCCATCATCGGCAAGACACCGATCGGTGGCCTCTATCTCAACGGTGGCTGGTGCATCGGCGGCTTCAAGGCGACGCCGGGTTCGGGTTGGTGTTTCGCCCATACGATCGCCAATGACGAGCCGCATCCGCTCGTTGCGAAATATCGCCTCGACCGCTTCGCCACCGGCGACCTCATAGACGAACGCGGCGTCGGCGCCTTCGCTTACGCTCAATAGGTTAGGCCCAAATCCATGCGGATCACTTGTCCTCATTGCGGCGCGCGCAGCCATCAGGAATTCACCTATTTCGGTGATGCCGATGTGGCGCGTCCGAATACAGCACTCGATGCGCCGCTCGACGGCGACGTGCTCGAAGACTGGATGAATTATGTGTACCTGCGCAAGAACAGCCCCGGCGAACATCGCGAATATTGGCTGCATTCGGCAGCATGCCGCGCCCTTCTCGTCGTCACCCGCAACGTGACGACGCATGAGATTTTGAAGGTGGAAGCGGCATGAGAAAAGCGACAAACCACGCCGCGCGAATCCTTCTCCCAGAGGGAGAAGGTGGCGCGAAGCGACGGATGAGGGGACCCAGCTTCATCTTTAGCTGCATTCTTGCCGAGGCCAATCTCGCGAGGGTGTCCCCTCATCCGTCACGCTTCGCGTGCCACCTTCTCCCTGTGGGAGAAGGGATGGCGCTCTCGTTTTCGTAAGGGACAGACGCATGTCTCAGGTTTTCCGTCTCCCGCAGGGCGGTTTGATCGACCGCAATCAAACGCTGAATTTCACCTTCGACGGCCAGTCCTATCAGGGTTTTGCCGGCGATACGCTGGCCTCCGCCCTCCTTGCCAATGGCGTGTCGCTCGTCGGCCGCTCGTTCAAATACCACCGTCCGCGTGGCATTCTGTCGGCGGGGCCGGAAGAGCCCAATGCGCTCGTCGAATTGCGCGAAGGCGCGCGGCGCGAACCCAATACGCGTGCGACCGTCGCCGAATTGTTCGACGGCCTTGTGGCACAGAGCCAGAACCGCTGGCCGTCGCTGCGCTATGATCTTCTGTCGGTCAATTCGCTACTCTCGCCGTTCCTCGGCGCGGGCTTCTACTATAAGACCTTCATGTGGCCGGCCTCCTTCTGGGAGAAGGTTTACGAGCCGCTGATCCGTCGCGCCGCCGGTCTCGGCAAGCCGCCGGAAGCGCCAGATCCCGACCAATATGAAAAGGCCCATGCCTTTTGCGACGTGCTGGTGATCGGCGCGGGACCCGCCGGCCTCATGGCGGCGCTTGCCGCCGCGCGCACCGGCGCCCGCGTCATTCTGTGCGAAGAGGATTTCGCGCTTGGCGGCCGTCTCCTGTCCGAGACCCGGACCATCGACGGCAAGCCGGCGTTCGACTGGGTGCGTACAGTGGAAGCGGAACTCGCCGCGATGCCGGATGTGCGGATTTTCAAACGCACCTGCGTCTTCGGCGTGTACGATCACGGCACCTATGGCGCGATCGAGCGGGTCAACGATCATGTCCTCGCGCCGCCGGAGCATGAGGTGCGGCAGCGCTCCTGGCGCATCGTTGCCAAACGAGCCGTCCTGGCGGCGGGCGCGATCGAGCGGCCACTGGTATTCGGCGACAATGACCGCCCCGGCGTCATGCTGGCGGGTGCGGCACGAACCTATCTGAACCGCTATGCCGTCAAGCCGGGTCGCGTCGCCGCTGTCTTCGCGAACAACGACGATGCCCTGCGCACCGTTGGCGATTTGCACGCAGCCGGCGTCGACGTTGCCGCCGTCATCGACCCGCGTGTCGATATGGTGCAGGGCCGTCTCGCGGCGGAAAAGGCCGGTGCGCGTTTCGTGCAGGGCGCCGTGACCCGGGCGACAGGCGGCCAGCGCGTGCAAGGCGTCGAGGTGCTCGGCGCCGATGGCCAGACAACCAGCATCGCTTGTGACTTCCTCGCCATGTCCGGCGGTTGGAGCCCGAGCGTGCATCTCACCTCCCATCTCGGCGGCAAGCCGACTTGGAACGATGCGCTCGCGGCCTTCGTGCCGGGGAGCTTGCCGACCGGTTTGAGCGTCGCCGGTGCCGCCATGGGCGATTTCGCGCTTGCCGCTTGTTTCGCCGATGGCCTGCGCCTCGGCCAGGACGCCGCCAGCGCCGCCGGATTTGCGGCCAAGACGGTGGTCATTCCGGCGGTCGACGCGGAATCGACGGCGATCACGCCGGTGTGGCGGGTGAAAGGATCGAAGGGCAAAAGCTTCATCGACTATCAGAACGACGTGACCGACAAGGACGTCGAAATCGCCAAGCGCGAGGGCTTTCGCGCCGTCGAGCATTTGAAGCGTTATACGACGCTCGGCATGGCGACCGATCAGGGCAAGACCGCCAATGTCAACGGCCTCGCGATCATGGCCGAACTGACGCAAAAATCGATTCCGGAGACTGGCACGACCCGTTTTCGCTCTCCCTATACGCCGGTCGCGGCGGGGGCGCTGGCCGGCGGCCATCATGGCATGCACTACAAGCCCACGCGTTTGACGCCTTCGCATCGATGGGCGACGGAACTCGGCGCGGTCTTCGTCGAGGCGGGCTTATGGATGCGCGCGCAATATTTTCCGCAAGCCGGCGACAAGAGCTGGCTCGACGCCTGTATCCGCGAGACCAAGGGCGTGCGCGAGCGTGTCGGCGTGTGCGACGTGTCGACGCTCGGCAAGATCGATATTCAGGGGCCTGATGCCGGCGTGTTTCTCGACCGGCTCTACACCAACCAATTCTCGACGCTCGGGATCGGCAAGGTGCGTTATGGCTTAATGCTGCGTGAAGACGGGTTCGTCATGGACGACGGCACGACCGCGCGCTTTGGCCAGAACCGCTATTTCATGACGACCACCACCAACAATGCGGTGAAGGTCTTCCAGCACATGGATTTCTGCCATCAAGCTTTGTGGCCGGAGCTCGATGTGCACTTCGTTTCGGCCACTGAGCAATGGGCGCAATTCTCGATCGCCGGTCCGCATGCGCGCGATGTGCTGCGCGGCGTCGTCGATGCTGAGCACGACCTGTCCAACGAAGCTTTCCCCTATATGGCCTGCGGGGAAATGACGGCGCTCGGCGGCCTGCCGGCGCGCGTCTATCGCATCTCGTTCTCAGGCGAAATGGCCTATGAGATCGGCATGCCTGCGCGTTATGGCGATGCACTGATCCGCGCAATCATGGCGGCGGGCAAAGCCTATGGCATCACGCCCTATGGCATCGAAGCGCTGGTCGCGATGCGGATCGAGAAGGGGCATCTCGGCGGCGGCGAACTCGATGGCCGCACGACGGCGGCGGACCTCGGCCTCGGCAAGATGATGTCGAAGAAGAAGGATTTCATCGGCCGCGCACTCGCGGGGCGGACCGGCCTCACGCAAAATCGCCAGGTGTTCGTGGGCCTGAAGCCGGTCGATAAGCTGCAGACGGCCAGCGCCGGGGCGCATCTCTTTCCACGCACCGCCGCCACGGCGCCGGAGAACGACCAGGGCCATGTGACATCGGCCGGCTATTCGCCGTCGCTCGGCCAGTGGATCGCGCTCGGCCTCATCGCGCGCGGCACCGAGCGTTACGGCGAAATCGTGTTGGCGCATGACCCGATCCGCGGCCGCGACGTGCTGGTCGAGATCTGCTCACCCCACTTCCTCGATCCAGAAGGAACTTTGCTGCGTGTCTGAGATGGTCAAGGAGCGCTCGGCGCTGGCCCTGGAACTGCGCCCTGGAACGTTCGGTAAAGCGGCCGCCGAACCGGGCCTCATTGCGGTGGAAATTACCGGCGTCTCGCTCGCGAGCGTCCTTGCCTTCAAGGGCAGGGAGCCGGACGTGGCCGCGCTGGTGCGCGAGAAACTGGGACTGGATCTGCCGCAGGCGGGCAAGTTCGTCACCGATGGCGCGGTCAGCATCAGTTGGACTGGGCCGGGCCAATGGCTCGTCGCCATCGCTGATATGCCCGCCGGCCGGATCGAGGGGCATCTTGGATTCCTGAGCGGCGTCGCGGCGCTGAGCGAGCAGAGTGACGCGCGGGGTATGGTCCAGCTTTCCGGCCCCCGGGTGCGGGACGTGCTGGCCAAGGGCGTGATGCTCGACCTGCATCCGCGCGCCTTTCAAACCGGCGATGTGGCCCAGACCCCGATCGGCGGCATTGGCGTGCAAATCGCCCAGATCGACGACGCGCCAACCTACGAAATCTCCTTCGCCCGGTCCTTTGCCGGCTCTATTGTGCACTGGTTAGCCGAATCTGCGTCGGAATTTGGATATCGCGTCGATCCGGCCCGGGGTTAATTTCACACAGGCCTCAAGTTCCACACGTCGCAACCGCGAGAAGGTTCATGTCAACTGAACAGAATATTTTGACGCTCTCCTGCCCGAACCGCCCCGGCATCGTCTCCGCGGTTTCGACCCATTTGTTCCAGCATGGCTGCAACATTCAGGACGCCCAGCAATTCGACGACCCGGAGACGGATTCCTTCTTCATGCGGGTCGTCTTCAACGCGGTGGGCGACGACAACCTGAAGCAGGTGAAGGGCGATTTCGGCGCCATCGCCGATGAGCTGAAAATGAAATGGACGATGCGTCCGCGCGCGCAGAAGAAACGGGTGATGATCCTCGTTTCGAAATTCGACCATTGCCTCGTCGATATTCTGTACCGCTGGCGCCTCGGCGAGCTGCCGATGGATATCACCGCCATCGTTTCGAACTATCCGCGCGAGCAGCACCCGCAGCTCGACACGATGGGGCTGCCCTACCATCACCTGCCCATCACCAAGCAGACCAAGATGGAGCAGGAAGCGCAGATCTGGGATCTCATCCAGTCGACCAAAAGCGATCTGATCGTGCTGGCCCGCTACATGCAAATTCTGTCCGACGGTTTTTCGGCCAAGCTCAATGGCCGGTGCATCAACATCCACCACTCGTTCCTGCCGGGTTTCAAGGGCGCAAGTCCCTATACCCAGGCGCATACGCGCGGCGTGAAGCTGATCGGCGCGACGGCGCATTATGTGACCGGCGATCTCGATGAAGGTCCGATCATCGAACAAGACGTCGAGCGCATCAGCCACCGCGACACGCCCGACGATCTCGTGCGCAAGGGCCGCGACATCGAGCGGCGCGTGCTCTCGCGCGCCATTGCCCACCACCTGGAAGATCGCGTGCTGATGAACGGCCGCAAGACGGTGGTATTTGCGGGGTAGTACCCCGTCATTGCGAGCGAAGCGAAGCAATCCATCTCCCAACCTGAATTGCTTTTCGCTCCTCGCAGCGGCCTGATAGCTGAAACACCTTCACGGGAGGGAGATGGATTGCGTCGTCGCTTTGCTCCTCGCAATGACGGAATGACGTCTCTTTAAATCATCTCGCCTTGAAAGAGCTTCGGCGCGGCCCCCGTGAGGCCCGCCGCTTCCTTGATGAAAAAATCTTTCAGCGGCGGCATGCGGTCGACGAGGCCGAGGCCGAGATCGCGCACGAGCCGCAGCGGCGCGATGTCGTTAGAGAACAGGCGATTCAACGCATCCATGGTCATGCCGTTGACCAGCGTGTCGAAGCGGCGGGCCTGCTGATAGGTTTGCAGCACCGCTTCGTCGCCCGGGTCGAGGCCGAGATGCACCTGTGCCGCAATCGCTTCCGCCAGAATCGCGACATCGCGCAACCCGAGATTGATGCCTTGCCCGGCGAGCGGATGGACGACATGTGCCGCATCGCCGATCAGGGCGAGACGCTTGGCGATGAACTTGCGCGCCATTTTCGATTCCAGCGGCCACGCGCGGGGTTGGTCGATCACTTCAATCTCACCGAGCCGCAGGCCGAACCGCTGTTCGAGTTCGCCATGAAAGCCCGCTTTGTCGAGGCGGACCAGAGCGTCGGCATCGGCGCTGCTTTCCGTCCACACGATGGAAGATAAGAGGCCGCGGCCCGCTTCGTCCTTCAAGGGCAGGATCGCGAAGGGACCGGCGGGGAGAAAATGTTCTTCCGCCCGGCCCTCATGGTCGCGCTCATGGCGGATCGTCGCGACGATACCGGATTGGTGGTGGTCCCAGCCGATCGTCGTGATGGCGGCGGCGTCGCGCAATTTCGAGCGGGCGCCATCGGCTGCCACGACGAGACGCGCTTTGGCCTCCGTTCCGGCCGCGTCGCGGACACAGGCGAAAGCACCACGCGCTTCATAGGCGACACAGGCCCGGGCATTCGTCTCGACGCCAAGCGCGGCGCAGGCCTCGCTCAGGGCAGCAACGAGGTCGTCATTGTAGATCATGTGCGCGAAGGGCTCGCCGGGCGTCAGTTCGCCGCCGAAATTGAGATAGACCGGCCGTACCGGATCCTCGGTGCGCGAGTCGGTGACGATCATGTCCATGATCGGCTGCGCGCGATGTTCGATCGTCTGCCAGACGCCAAGGTCCTGCAGCATCCGCCGCGGGCCGGCCGCGATGGCGGAGGCGCGCCCGCTATATTTGCGCGGCGCATTGACGCCCGGATCGCAGACCAGCACCGAGAGCGCAGCGCCGAAATTCCGTTTCAGCACCGCGGCGAGGCTCAAGCCCGCCATGCCGCCGCCGGAAATCAGAATATCGTGCATCTCAGGCATGGTTCGCCTCATCTCGTTGTCAGGTTCGCTTCTAGAGCATTTTGCGTTCTTTCAGAATCGCAAAATGCTCTACTTCTTTGTTTTGTCGCATTTTCTTAATCGAAAACTCGTGCAACTTTTCTGGAAAATGCTCCGAGCCAACATCGGCCGCTGCGCCAGCGAGGCTCCTGACATCTCATGACATTTGCCGGGATTATACCGGGTCTGGTTCCGACGAACGGAGATCACCATGCCAGACCTTAGCTATGTTTTGCTCTATGTCGACAATCCAGCGGCGAGCGCCGCCTTTTATGGCGACCTGCTCGGCCAGCAACCTGTTGAGCTCTCTCCGACATTTGCGCTGTTCGTCATCAAGCCGGGCTTGAAGCTCGGTCTGTGGTCGCGCCACACGGTCGAGCCGGCCGCCGCCGGCGCGCGGGGCGGCGCTGTCGAGCTTGCCCTGACGGTCGAGGACCGGGCCGCGGTCGATGCGACATATGCCGAGTGGAAAAAGCGCGGCCTGCCGATTCTGCAGGAGCCCGAACTGATGGATTTCGGCTATACGTTCACGGCGGCCGATCCGGACGGCCACCGCCTGCGCGTGTTCGTGCTGATTGGTTGAGGCGAGACTTGACGGCGGGGTCTGCGGGCGGCAGGTATGTTTACATATGAACAGGATTCCGCCCGCATGAGCCAGGCCGTCGCCGACCTTCTTGCCATCCTCGATCTCGAACGGATCGAGCAAAATATTTTCCGCGGCTCCAGCCCGCAGGTCGGCTGGCAGCGCGTTTTCGGCGGCCTCGTGATTTCCCAGGCCCTGGTCGCGGCGGCGCGGACGGTCGAGGGCCGCGCGCCGCATTCGCTGCACGGCTATTTCATCCTGCCGGGCGATCCGAGCATTCCGATTGTCTACGAGGTCGACCGGATTCGCGACGGCACGAGCTTCGCCACCCGCCGCTGCGTCGCGATTCAGCGCGGACGGGCGATTTTTTCGCTGTCGGCCTCCTTCCAGATCGAGGAAGAGGGTCTGTCGCATCAATTTGCCATGCCGGACGTGCCCGATCCCGAGACTTTGCTGAGCGATCGGGACGTTTTCGAGAAATTCGGGGCGCAAATGCCGCCGGCGGTGCGCTCTTATTTCAAGCGTGAACGGCCGATCGAGCTGCGCCCCGTCGATTGGATGCGCTACCTCAACCGCAAGCCGACGGAACCGGCTCAGAATATCTGGATGAAAGCCTCCGGCCCTTTGCCGGACGATCCGGCCGTGCATCGGGCGGTGCTCGCTTACCTGTCGGACATGACCTTGCTCGATGCCGCCATGGTCACCCATGGCCGAACGGTCTTCGATCCGACCCTGCAGGTGGCGAGTCTTGACCATGCGCTCTGGTTTCATCGCCCCTTCCGGGCCGACGAATGGCTCCTGTACAGCCAGGACAGTCCCTGGACCGGCGGCGCGCGCGGCCTGACCCGCGGCCTGATTTACGCGCGTGACGGGGCCTTGGTGGCATCGGTGGCACAAGAAGGCTTGATCCGGCCGCGCGACGCCAAAGCCTGATGGCGGTTGCGTGCCGCCTCAAATCGGGGCAGGCCTAACGTGAAAGGGGTAGACAGGACTCTGCTCTGCTCAAATATTAGGCATTTATTTTTGAAAACGATTTCAGCATTTGCCTAAATTTTAATCATACTCGCTGCGACGCAGCAAAATCCCGGCCGAGTCGCCGCGGAATCCCAGATTTTCCCATTTCGACGGCGTTTGGCACGGCACTTGTTAGGAAGTTCCGAGGGGGCTGGCGCGTGCCGTTCGCGGTGATGGGTTCAGCAGTTCCAAACCGGCTCGTCCGGCCGCAATCCAGCGGTGCGAGAGCCAGAGCTTTAAGGGACCAAACGACATGAAAATCGTGATGGCGATCATTAAGCCGTTCAAACTCGAGGAGGTCCGCGACGCGCTGACCGCCATCGGCGTTCACGGCCTGACCGTGACCGAGGTAAAGGGGTACGGACGGCAAAAGGGGCATACCGAAATCTATCGCGGCGCCGAATATGCCGTGAGCTTCTTGCCGAAATTGAAAATCGAAGTCGCGGTGGCGGCGTCCCTGGTCGATCAGGTGGTCGAGGCGATTAGCGCCACCGCCCGCACCGGCCAGATCGGCGACGGCAAAATTTTCGTCACCCCGCTCGAACAGGCGATCCGCATCCGCACCGGCGAAAAAGACGCCGACGCCCTGTAAGCGCCATCAAGGATTTCACAAGGAGTTCACTCATGAAGTTGCTTTCACTGAAAGGCGGGTTGCTAACGGCCTTGGCGCTGACCGCCATGACGGCTGTGGCCTATGCCCAGGACGCCGCGCCGGCAGCCGCCGCTGCAGCGCCTGCCGCGCCCGCACTCGTGCCGAATCCGGGCGATACCGCTTGGATGCTCACCTCCAGCGCGCTCGTGCTGATGATGTCGATCCCCGGCCTCGCCCTCTTCTACGGCGGCCTGGTGCGCACCAAGAACATGCTGTCGATTCTGACCCAAGTCTTCGCCATCGTGTCGCTCGTCGGCGTGCTGTGGGCCGTCTATGGCTATTCGATGTCGCTTGGCGATACCGGTCCTGGCACCGGTTTGTTCGGAATCCCGGCAGCCTATCTCGGCGGCTTCGGCAAGGTCTTCCTGAAGGGCGTCGACGCAAACGCGACCTTCTCGACCTTCACGCCGGGCCACGTCATTCCGGAACTCGCCTATATGGTGTTCCAGATGACCTTCGCCATGATTACTCCGGCGCTGATCATCGGCTCCTTCGCCGAGCGCATCAAATTCTCGGCGATGCTGCTGTTCATGTTCCTGTGGGTGACGTTCATCTACTTCCCGATCGCCCATTGGGTCTGGGCTTCGGCCGATGCGAATCTGCTCACGGCTGCAGCTAAGGAACTTGCTGCTGCGACCACCGACGCCGCCAAGAAGGTCGCTCAGGACAAGATCGACGCGCTCAACAACAGCGCCGGTTGGCTGGCGGCTGCCGGAGCGCTGGATTTTGCCGGCGGCACCGTCGTGCATATCAACGCTGGTATCGCTGGTATGGTCGGTTGCTTGATCATCGGCAAGCGTGTCGGCTATCCGAAAGAGGCTATGCCGCCCCATTCGCTCACCATGACGATGATCGGCGCTTCGCTCCTCTGGGTTGGTTGGTTCGGCTTCAATGCCGGCTCGAACCTCGAGGCCAATGGCACGACGGCACTCGCTTTCGTCAACACGATGGTCGCAACCGCTGCGGCGGCGCTCTCCTGGCTGTTCGTCGAATGGATCGTCAAGGGCAAGCCCTCGCTGCTCGGCATGGTGTCGGGCGCAGTTGCGGGTCTCGTCGCGGTGACGCCGGCTTCGGGCTTTGCCGGTCCGATGGGTTCGATCGTGCTCGGTCTGATGGTCAGCCCGATCTGCTTCTTCTTCGTCGCTTTCGTGAAGAATTGGATCGGCTATGACGACGCGCTCGACGTGTTCGGCGTGCACTGCATCGGCGGCATCACCGGCGCGATCATGACCGGTATCCTGGTCAACACCGCGCTCGGCGGCGTCGGCCTCACCGACTACACCAACCTGAAAGACATGACGGCTCCGTACGACATGGTGACGCAGTTGATCGCACAATTTAAGGCGGTCGGCTCGACCCTCATCTGGTCCGGCGTCGGTTCGGCGATCCTGTACTACATCGTCGACTTCACCATCGGCCTGCGTCCGGCTCCGGATGCGGAGCGCGAAGGCCTCGACGTCTCGGATCACGGCGAACGCGCTTACAACTATTGATCTTATGGGAGGCGGGCTTGCCCGCTTCCTTCCCTCCCGACTTAACTCAAGGCGCTCTCTTATCGGGGAGCGCCTTTTTTCTGTCGCCTTCGAATGGCTTCTCCTCCATAAGATGCACGGGCCGTGGCGGAGAGAGTCGATCGTGAAGCGCAAATCCAAAATCCTGGCCGCGACAATGATCCTGGCCTGCGGCGCCGCACCGCTGCGGGCTCAGACCTCTGCCGAAGACGCACAGAAGCTGCAAGCGGCTTACGAAACCTATCTCGGTAAGCCCGACGTCATTGCTCTCACGCCGGATGGTGACGCATACCGGGCGCAGCTCGATCTCAAAAAGCTGTTTGCACCGTTCAACGTTTATGGATTCTCGCTCGACGCCGCGCCGATGACCTGGACGGTCAAGCGCCAGGCCGATGGCTCGCTTCTCGAAACGATCGACCAGATGCCCGACCTGCATTGGCGCACGCCGCTGGAGAGCGCCGACCTACATGTCGAATCCCTGCACGCGACGTATATTCTGGACGCTGCTTTGCCATGGCTTCGCGAGTCGCAGGGCACCGCGGGCAAGGTGATCGAGGATGCTTCCGCCGGCGCGACACAGCAGACGCACACCGAGGCTGCCCAAGTGGAGTTCCGGCAGACGGCAACGGCAGAAGCGCCCGGCGTTGTCACCAGTATCGAGCAGTACCAGAGCGGTCCCGTGCATCAGCACGGGATGATTGCACTTGCTGCCGGCGAGCCGTCACCGATCGGAATCACGATCGATGCGGCAAAGTGCGGCGGGACGAGGAAAACGACTGGGCTGCAGGCGCAAAAGCTGCTCGATATCTGGACGTGGCTCGTCGCGCACCCTAGCCGCGAGACGATCGCGGCGCATCAGGACGAACTGAAAGAATTGATTCGTAAGGCTTCGCCGGTCTTCGCGCATGCCGATCGTGCGAGCGCGTGGCAGGATGTGAAAATCGCGACGCCTTACGGCACGCTCGTTGCGGCAAAAGCCGATCTCGATATTGCTGCCGACGGCATCATCCGCGACGGTACGGTGCATGCGCAGCTCGCGCTGCACGACGCCTCTTTGTCGAAAGCTTCGTTGCCGGCCTGGGTCGGCAATCTTGTGCCGAAAGAGGTGAGCCTCGACGCGACTCTATCCGGTTATGATGCGCCGAAAGCGATGGACGTGGCTTTGAATGCGGCGAATTTTGCGGCGCAGCCGGTCCTTTCTCCCGATGCACAGACGCAGGTCTGGAAAGCGCTCGTACCGGGAGGCCATTTGCAATTGGTCCTCGGTCCGAGCCATCTCAAATCATCCTTGCTCGATGTGGAAATCGAAGGGACATTGAATGTCACCGCCGGTCCGCCGGATGGCGCGCTCGTCGTGAAGGCAAAAGGCGTCGCAGACCTGCTCAAGGCGATGAGCGCGGGGCCGCAGGATCATCTCGCGCAGCAAATCATGCTCGGCCTGATTTTCGTGAAAGGCTATGCGCAGACGCAAGGCGACGGCACGCTCGTGTGGCATGTCGCTTTCGGCACTGCCGGCGTCACGGTCAATGGCAACAGGCTGAAGAGCTTGACCCCGGCAGCGCCGCGCTTTCAATTGAAGTGAGCGATTTTTCGGCGGCAGATGATGCGGCACATTCCATGGGACGGGTTTCAGCTGTTTTTGACGATCGCGGAGGCACGCAGCCTGCGCGAGGCCGCCGTCAAGCTCAAAATCAGCGCCGCCACGGTCAGCCGCCGACTGGAAGCGCTCGAACAGCAGATCGGCGCGCCCTTGTTCGAGCGCCTGCCGGGGACGTTGCGGCTGCTCCCGCTCGGCGAGGCGCTCCTGCCCGAGGCCGCGGCGATGCGCGAACGGGCGGATGCGCTCAACCGGCTGATCGGGGTGCGGGATGCGTTCGATCAGGGGCCGGTGGTGGTTACGACGACGGCGTCCGTCGCGCTCTTCCTCGCGCGACATCTCCTCGAACTCCACGCGGCCTGCGCGCCGGTCGGAATCGAACTTTCCGCCAGCCGCCAGATTCTCAATCTGGCGCGGCGGGAGGCGGATATCGCCTTGCGCTTGCGCCGCCCGCCGGCGGAAGGCGACCTGCGGGTCAAGCGGGTTAGCCAGATGACCAGCGCGCTCTATGCCGCGAAATCCTATCTCGCGCAGGAACGTTGGCGCGGAGGCGAAGACGACGTCCGTCGCCTCGCCTTTTTTGCCGTCGGCCAGGAACCGGAGCGCTCGCAGCGCGCGGCCTGGCTACGCGCGGTGATGGGGACCAAAAGGCCGCTTGCCCAGATCGACGAATTGCACCTACGCCTCGAAGCGGTGCGGCAGGGCGGTGCCGCCGCCCTGTTGCCCTGCTGGATCGGCGAGAGCGACCCGGATCTGACGTGCGTCGGCGGGCGGGATGCGCCCTTCCGCGAGGATATTTATCTGATTTTTCACAATGATTTGGCACAAAATCCACGCGTGCGGCGGGCAGCGGCGGCGATCTCCGATCTGTTGAAGCGCCGCGCCGCGGATCTCGCGGGTCCGGCCGGCGCCAATTTGGGCCGGTCTTAAACCGCTATTAACTCTGACTCCCTAGCTTGACCCTGAGACATTCCGTACCGCCGGCTTCGGGGGGTTGCGAGCGATCGGCGCCGTTGGGCGCGACAGGTGGGGCATGCGCGTTCAACATTTTTCGACCCTTGATTATCTGCCGGAGGCCCTGCGCGATTTCCTGCGCCGCCGTTTCTCGGAATTTTTTGGCGTCGGCCTGCTCGTCCTCACCGGTGCCCTGGCGGTCGCGCTCGTGACCTGGTCGGCGCATGATCCAAGCTTCAATCACGCCGTCGACCGGCCGGTCCGTAACCTGCTCGGCCATCCGGGCGCGATCGTCGCCGATATTGTCACTCAGCTTGTCGGCCTGTCCTCGGTGGCCCTGATCACCCCGATGGCGTTCTGGGGCTGGATTTTGATGAGCTATCGCCGCTTGCCCAACCTGCGCGTGCGGCTCGTATGCTGGCTCATCGGCTGCGCCGCTGCCGCCGGTTTTGCCTCGCTCCTGCCGGTCACGGACCGTTGGCCGTTGCCGACCGGCCTTGGCGGCGTCGTGGGCGATGCGATTCTCGCGCTGCCGCGCAAGATTGCCGGCGGGTCCGGCCTGATGATGGCCCTGACAGCCATCGCGTTGGCGGCCATCGCGATTCTGGCCCTCTCGGCCGCCGCGCGGGTCGGCCAGATGGCGCCGAGCCCGGATGACGATTTCGACGACATGCCGATGCCGGCGCCGAAAAAATCGGCGCGGCAGGTGACGCATGAGGAGGATGATGCGGAAGGCGAGCCGGGCCTTGGGTTGATTTCCGCCGGTGCGCTCATTCATGCCGCCTTGATGACCAAGGCTGCTTTGGCCCGCCAGATCCGCGCCTGGAAAAACCGTCCGAAGTCCGAGGCGCGGCCGGATCGCGCGCCCTGGCTCTATACACGCGGGCTCGACGCGCCGGAGGATGAGAATCAGGGCTTTGCCGGTCCGGTCGATTTTGCCGGCCGCCGCGAACCTGGGTTTGCGTCGCGCGCAACCGCGCCTCAGCCGCTCGCGCCCGTCGCATCGGTGCCGGATCCGCTGGCGCCCGCTTATTTCGACCCGAACGCCTATGCCGGCGATCAGGCTTTCGCGCCCCAGCCGGTTCCCTCTATGGCGCAGCCTGCCCAGCGCCAGCCGGCGCAAGCCTACGCGCCGGCAGCGACGCCGATGCTGCAGGGCGATTTCGATCCGCCGCCCTCGCAGCGCGTGACGCCGGCGCAGCCGAGCCTCAAGGCCGGCAAACGCGTGGTCCGCGAGGCGCAGCCATCGTTCCTCGATCGCGGCGAATATCAACTGCCGCCGCTGCACATGCTGAGCGAGCCGAAGAAGTTGAATGTCACGACGATTTCGGAAGATGCGCTGGAGCAGAATGCGCGGCTGCTGGAAGGTGTGCTCGACGATTTCAGCGTCCGGGGCGAGATTATCCAGGTTCGCCCCGGCCCCGTCGTGACGCTCTATGAACTCGAGCCGGCGCCGGGCATCAAATCCTCGCGCGTGATCGGTCTTGCCGACGACATCGCCCGCTCGATGAGCGCGATCTCGGCGCGTGTCGCGGTCGTGTCGGGGCGCAATGCCATCGGCATCGAATTGCCGAACGCCAAGCGCGAGACCGTCTATTTGCGCGAACTTCTGGCATCTGAGGATTTCGAGAAGAGCAAGCACAAACTGGCGATCGCGCTTGGCAAGACGATCGGCGGCGAACCGGTGATCGTCGATCTCGCCAAAATGCCGCATCTCCTGGTCGCCGGTACGACGGGTTCGGGCAAATCGGTCGCCATCAACACGATGATCCTGTCGCTGCTCTACCGTCTGAAGCCGGAAGAATGCCGGCTGATCATGGTCGATCCGAAAATGCTGGAACTCTCTGTCTACGAGGGCATTCCGCATCTTCTCACCCCGGTCGTGACCGACGTGAAGAAAGCCGTCGTGGCCCTGAAATGGGCCGTGCGCGAGATGGAGGATCGCTACAAGAAGATGGCCAAGGTCGGTGTGCGCAACATCGACAATTTCAATCAGCGCGTCGCGGAGGCCAAAGCCAAGGGCGAGGTCATCACCCGCACGGTGCAGACCGGATTCGATCGCGAAACGGGCGAGGCGATCTACGAACACGAGGAGATGGATCTCTCCGTCCTGCCCTATATCGTCGTGATCGTCGACGAAATGGCCGACATGATGATCCAGGTCGGCAAGGAGGTCGAAGGGACGATCCAGCGTCTCGCGCAAATGGCGCGCGCCGCCGGCATCCATCTCATCATGGCGACCCAGCGTCCGTCGGTGGACGTGGTGACGGGAACGATCAAGGCGAATTTCCCGACCCGCATTTCCTTCCAGGTCACGTCGAAGATCGATAGCCGCACGATTCTGGGCGAGCAGGGGGCAGAGCAGCTCCTGGGGCAGGGCGACATGCTCTACATGGCCGGCGGCGGGCGCATCTCGCGCGTGCACGGGCCGTTCGTCTCGGATCAGGAAGTCGAAAAGATCGTCGCGCATCTCAAAACCCAAGGCCAGCCCGATTATCTCGACGCGATCACCGCCGACGACGAGCTGGGCGAGGACGGCGCCGCGCCGGCGCCCGGGTCGATGGATGCGGAGGAATCCGGCGATCTTTACGACCGCGCCGTCGCCATCGTGCTGCGCGACAAGAAGTGCTCGACCAGCTACGTCCAGCGCCGTCTCTCGATCGGCTACAACAAGGCCGCCTCGCTCGTCGAGCGCATGGAGCAGGAAGGCGTCGTCGGCCCGGCCAATCATGCCGGCAAGCGCGAGATCCTCGTCGGAGGCGGCATTGACCGCGGCGCGTTCGATTTGGGCGCCGACGAGTGAGATTTCGTCCCAGTCTTGCCACATCGAGTGGCTAACGCTCTAAATGACTTTGGATGTTTCAAGACTGATCTGGCCGATGTTCCGACGCGCCCTCGTTATCTTATCCCTGTTGAGCCTCTGCGCATTGAGCGGTGCAGCCTTGGCGCAGCAAAACGCGCCCCTCAAGCTCATCCCACAAAAGCCGGCGCAGCAGGCGAAGCCGCCAGCGGCGAAGCCCGCGCCGGCCGCGCCCGTGTCGGCGAACGACATCATCGACAAGGCCAATGAAAGCCTCAATTCGATCACGACGCTGACGGCGGATTTCACCCAACTCGGGGCTGGCGGCGACCGGCTCGAGGGCAGGCTTCTCCTGCAGCGGCCGGGCCGTCTGCGCTTTGAATACCAGCCGCCGTCGAAACAATCGATCGTCGCCGACGGCACGACCTTGGCGATGTACGACCTCAAGGTGAAGCAGCAGCCGGACAAATTGTTCATCAGTCAGACGCCGCTCAAATTCATCCTCGCCGATCACGTCGATCTGGGTCGCGATTTCAAAGTGGTGAAGGTAGAGAGCACGGCGAAAAATGCGGCCGTCACGGTCGAAGACACGATTACCGGCACCGGAACCTACCGGATCAAATTGCTGTTCGATCCGTCGACCTTCGCCTTGAAACAATGGATCATCACGGATCCGCAGGGCTATGAAACGGTAGTCTCGCTGTTCAACGTGGATCAGCTCACGCCGATCGATGCCGAGGAGTTCCGCATTGAGCCGAAGGGACTGCTCGATTTTTGGAAAAAAAATTGATTCCCTCTCCCGCGGAGCGGGAGAGGGGCACACAGCGGCATCAATGCACGCTCACCGTCTGCAGTTCATGTTCCCAGGCATTGGCGATGGCGGCATCCTTGGAATCCGTCACCAGGATCGGCGTGCCGTCGGCCGAGAGCAGGGCGAACAATTGCACGCCGGGCCGAATCGCGGGAGCTTGCGGGAAGAGGCGGGTGAGATCTTCGGATTTCATCGCCTTCACATAGGCAACAGCGCCGCCGCCAAGCTGAGCCAGCTGCTCTTGCGTCATGGGGGAAACTTTGTTGATCATTGTATACTCCTTCGCGGCTCCTCATGAGCCCGCTGTGACGGTGCTGACTTAGTCACGCACCGCGATGTCGATCTTCTTGATGATCCGCTGCGGCTCCGGCCGCACGAGGTCCACCGAAAGAAGGCCGTTGACGAGATCGGCACCCAAAACCTGCATGCCTTCGGCCAGCAGGAACGCGCGCTGAAACTGCCGTGCCGCAATGCCGCGATGCAGGAACTGCCGGGTCTTGTCGTCCTGCTGGCGTCCGCGGATGACGAGCTGGCGCTCCTCGACCGTGATCTCCAATTGATCCTGCGTGAAACCGGCCACCGCCAGCGTGATGCGCAGGCGCTCGGGCTGATCTTCGGTTCGGGTGAGGCGCTCGATATTGTAGGGCGGATATCCGTCGCTGGTCGCCTTGGCAACTTGGTCCAAGGCCCGCTCGATATCATCAAAGCCGATCAGAAACGGCGAATTGAACACTGGCATGCGCGACATGACGAAGCCCTCTCAGGCGCCTCGGATAGTTCGGAACCCAGAATGGCATTCCGGCGGAACCCCGCAGGCCGAATATGGCGAGGCGCGAGGGTGGATTCAAGGGGTGCTCTGCGCCTTGGTCATAACGCTCCGGACGGCGTCGACACATTCCGGTGCCTCGTCGGCAAAATAGCGGTCGTTGAGCTCGATATTGAACAGGGCCTGGCGCGGAAACCGGCATTTTTTCGCCAGATCCGCCCAGGGAATCGAGCCACGACCAACGGTCAGATGGAGGTCGCCCGCGCCAAATGCGAGCCGTTCGGACTCGGAATAATAATACTCGTCGCGGTCCGGCCTGCCGAAGGAATCGTGCATATGCACGTGGTCGGCAAAGGGGGCGAGAGCCGCGGCTTCCTCGAGGAAATTTGCGCCAAGCTGGGTCGCGTGAATATAGCCGTGGCTGACATCGAATGTGGCGCGCACCTGCGGGTGGTTCACCGCCGCAAGCTCGCCGGCGAGTTCGCCCATCGAGGCCGTTGCGGTCAAATCGCTCCAAAGAAACAGATTTTCGACGCAGACGACCATCTGACGCGCCCTGGCCTCGTCCCCGCATCGCGCAAGATAGTCCCGTTGGCGGGCGTGGCCGTCCGCAACGCTGACGCCGGTTGCGGGACGGAAAATCGCTGTGTGAATCACCGCATGCACGGCGCCGGCTTCCGCTGCCAGATCGAGGCTGGCGCGAAAGACATCGAAATGGAGCGGCAAGCGCTCCGACGCGTCGCCGAAATTGATCGACAGGGGCAGATGGGTGGAAAAGCCATACGGACGGTTGCGGCACGCTTCCAGCAGCCGGCGGCAGGCCAGCGGCCGGCGTTTGGCGCCCGCCAGCAGATCGAGCCAGTAGAAGGGCAATTCCACGCTGTCGAGACCGAGCTTGTCGAGCTTGTCCATTTGAGCGGCGAGGCCGGAAACATCCGGCGGGCCAGAAGGAGAGGTGAAGCCAATGCGAAACATCTTTTTCCTTGAAACTTGCGCGTATGAATCAGACCATGACTAGCGCGCGGAGCAATCGGTCGAGCTATTTTATCGTGACTTTTGCCGTCATTGCGAACCGCACTTGCGCGGGTTCGCAATATTTTTGAATACTCGGCTCGGGCAGGCCCGAGTTGAGCGCGAGTGCGGCGAAGCAATCAAGCAGTATCGAGGGCGAGGGACGGCCGATGCAGGAGGGCAGGGCGATTGTCATCGGGGCGGGGCCGGCGGGGCTCGCCTGCGCCGCTGCGCTGCAATCAGCCGGCTTCTCCGCGATCGTACTGGAGAAGGCCGACGTGGTCGCATCGTCTTGGCGCCGCCACTATGATCGCCTCCACCTTCATACGCACCGGCGGCATTCGGGCCTGCCCGGCCTGCCAATGCCCTCACATTATCCGGCCTATCCATCTCGCGACGAGGTCGTCGCCTATTTCGAAGCCTATGCAGCGCATCATCGGATCGCGCCGCGTTTCGGAACGAATGTGACACGCGTTCTGCGCGTCGCGAACTGGACCGTTGAGACGGATCAAGGCGCGTTCGCGGCAACCAACGTGGTCTTTGCGACAGGCTTCGCGAAGACGCCCGTCCATCCTGATATTCAGGGCGTCAAACATTTCGCTGGGCGCATGCTGCATTCACGGGATTATGCGAATGCAAATGGCTTTCGCGGGCAAAAAGTTCTTGTCGTCGGCTTCGGGAATTCCGGCGGTGAGATCGCGCTTGATCTGGCCGATGCCGGGGTCGACGTCGCGGTGTCGGTGCGCAGCCCGGTCAATGTCGTGCCGCGCGACCTTTTCGGCTTGCCGATACAAATCTGGGCAATCCTGCAACGACCGTTTCCACTTGCCCTTGTCGATGCGATCAATGCGCCGATCCAGCGCATGAAAAACGGCGATCTGACGAAATACGGCCTACGTCGATCGTCGAAGGGGCCAATGACGCAGATCGCCCAAGACCGTAAGATCCCGCTGATCGACGTAGGGACGATCAACCGGATCAAACAGGGCAGGATCGCCGTGAGGCTCGGCCTGTCACGGATTGACGGTGCGGAGGTCGTTTTCGAGGACGGCACGCACGAAACGTTCGATGCGATCATTTTTGCAACTGGCTACCGGGCCGATCTCAGCGCTCTGCTCCCCGATCATGGCGATGTGCTCGATGCCGCCGGCGCGCCACTCCTGTCGGGCAGGGCGACACAATACGAGGGCCTGTTCTTTTGCGGTTACGTGCCGGCATCAAGTGGCCAGCTGCGCGAGATCGGACGCGAGGCAGTGCAGATCGCACGGGCGATGTCCGCGTGAGGCTCGTGCTCCCGCTGTCAGGCGAAGGCCATAATGTCGGCCAACCGTCGTCACGATACGTCTAGTGAAGGACAGGCCTAAAATGGTCGTTGCAAAAAACAGGCGCAAAAATGTAATTTTAATCGGGAGATTTGCAACAAGAGCGCAAGTCCGCTATCAAGCAGCCTAAACAACCGGCCCTCGAGCTTCAGGCGCGTCTTCAGGTTGCCAGGCGTTCGCATCAAGTCCCTTAACCCGGTTCACGAACACACGGTACAACTCGTTCAGTCGCGCGGCCAGCCAATCGTGCTGGCGAGGCCAATCCGCTCGATCCTCCGGATTAGTCTCGTTGAGCGGCGTCGATATCCGCGTGTCCCTCCCCTCGGGCAGTTCGTCCCAATCAAGAGCATAGCCGAGTTCCGCCTCGATTTCCGATTTCTGTTTATGGAGCAGATGGAAAAATGCTTTGGCGTCAGCATTGGAGATATAAAGCTCCGCACGCACCTGTCGTTTCGCTCGCACCATCACAGCGCTGACCATAAATCGGCTGCGCCCGATTGGATAGGACATCCAGGATTGTGGTTGCGGCTTGCGTTCTCTCGCCAGTGGACCACCCTTCGCCATCAGGACGCTGCCCAATGCACTCCAGTAATCCAATTGTAGCGCCTTGGTGCTGGTAGGCTCAGCCTCGTCGATTGCTCGTGCGGCCTGCGTGACGAGTTTGTTCCAGTTGTTAGGCTTGGACACAATGTTGAAGCGGGGTGCGGCCGGCGATTGGCCTATTCTCCAAAGCTCTACCTCCACTCCAAAGAACCGGAAGGTTTCGTCGGTGATGCGGTTCAACCAATGAGTGTGGAGCGGTGTTCTTCGGTAAATCGGGCGGCAATCCAAACGATCGTTACGGCCTCTAGGCCAGAGGCATAAGTCAACAATTGCCCAAGATGAGAATGGTCAGTGCGCTCAAGCTGATTCTCAATTAGCACCCAAGCATTGGTGCCGATGTCCTTACATAGTATGTCGGCACGAAACGGCCCTACCGCTCTTTCTAGCGCTTCTAATTCGAGCTCAAGCCCGAGCGCTTCGCCAAGTGTGGAAAGGTTTTCTTCGCGCGCTAGCCACGGCGTGAAATGAGATGATTCACTCATCCAGATATCACGAAGCTCGATCCTTTCGAGCTTACCGAGATTATATGTGCTCATACTTCCCCCTTCATAATCCATATCCAATATCCATTGGAATGAGTCAGTGCAAACCAGGCGCGAAGCTGCCTAGCTGTCGCAGATCCCCTGACTTTCGGCGCAGGTGAACCGAGCGTTGAAATCGCCGAATCTTCATCGTCGCAAAAGTCAGGTGCAAAAGTGATATTTTGCGGGGATTTTTGCGATGGGATGGAGGCTCTCTTCTGACCGCCTGGTGCCGATAAGCCGATGGGTAGCAACCCGCCCCCAAGCGGAAATTCAAACTGATCCACTCCCGAAGTGGCAAAAAAAATTGACAAATTTGCAATAAGAACATATAGTGAACATTTGTTTTGGCAAGGAATTACAAATGCACCATCTGGAAAACCGACGCACGAAAGACAGTTGCCAGGCGGAGGGCGCGCATGCCGGGTGGGATACGTTCAAGGACGAGATGGATCGCGCGATGGAGCAGATGTGAGCAGCGCATCGGTCTTTTCCAAGGCCGGAAAAGCCAGCCGTCCACTTCAATTTCAAAGCCATCGAATATGGGTTGGCGTCGCAGATCAACGCGCGCGACGCGCTTTGCTGGTCGCTGAGCTTCGGCGGCCTCGACAGTGACAGCGCCGAGGTCGGGAGCATGACGAACAAGCTCGCGCTCGCGGCGCAAAACGCGGCCAAGCACCTGACGTATTCGCAGTCGGTTGTCGAAATTCGCGTGCTTATACGTGCATGGCGGCGCGACCTGCGGGGGCCGATTGGTAGGCATGTGAACGGTTTTTGGGAACGAACTGATAGCGAGAATATATCATATTATTCAATACCTTATGTGCATATTTGACGGACGTGCGGGGCAACTTGTGCGCCTGTCGGGCAGAAAACGATCGATCCGGAGTGCTTGCCAGTATTCGTCAAACCATGGATAGATCCGCTTTATTTGGCGGCGAACTCCGTGCCGGGCAATGAATTTTGAGGGGGGCGATAATGCGGCATTTGGTTTCTGTTCTGGCGCTTCTGTGTGTTGCGTCCCCGTTGGCCGCCCGCGCCGAAGAGCCGATGAGCGGCGCATTCACGGCGAACCGTTCCTGCCCGGCCTTTCAATCGATCCGCAATCAGACCAACCCCGGCAATGTCGCCGTCGCGTCCGGGCAGCACTATGTCCTGCATGCGGGCAATAAGCCCAACCCCACCTATTACCGCATCGATATCGATGGCGCACAGCCCGTGCAGCGCTGGGTGGCGGTGGATTGCGGTACGGTCAATGAGGCGAGCGACACATCGGCGCCGGGCGCCCCTGCCGCGCCCGCAACGCCTCCAGCCGCCCGCAATGCCGGCGCCAATGCCGCTTACGTCTTCGCAGTATCCTGGCAGGCCGCTTTCTGTGAAGGCCTGCCGGGCAAGGCCGAATGCCAGACGCAATCGCCTTCCCGCTATGACGCGACCCATTTCACCTTGCATGGCCTATGGCCGCAGCCGCGCGGCAACGCCTATTGCGGCGTGCCGCAGCAGGATGTCCAGGCTGACAAGAACCACCAATGGGATCAATTACGCGAACCGGACCTGTCGCCCGCCACACGCCAGGCGTTGCAGCAGGCGATGCCAGGCACCCAATCTTATCTGGAGCGGCACGAATGGGCAGAACACGGGTCGTGCTTCTTCGAAAAATCGGCGGATGCCTATTTCGCCCGGGAAGTGGCGCTCATCGGCCAGCTCAACACTTCGCCGGTGCAAAAGCTGTTCGCCGACAATATCGGTAAGCAGGTTCAGACGAGCGATATCCGCGCCGCCTTCGATCAGGCCTTCGGTCCGGGCGCGGGCGACCGGGTGCATGTGTCCTGCCGCCGGTTCGGCAATCGCCGCGTGATCACTGAGGTGGACATGAACCTGCAAGGTCTCGTCGGCGACAATCCATCGCTCTCAAGCCTTCTCGCCAATGCCGATCCGACCGATCCCGGCTGCCCGTGGGGGATTGTCGATCCGGTCGGCGGCAGTTCACGCTGGTGATAAGAGGGCTGACCGGACCGCGACCGGGAGGGTCACGGTCCTTTGGTCTTACAGCATGCTCGGCAGCACGCGGTCCGGCGGACGGTGGCCGTCCATGAAGGTCTTGATGTTCACGATGACCTTCTCGCCCATGTCGATACGGCCTTCGACCGTGGCCGAGCCCATATGCGGCAGCAAGGTCACGCGGCCGGCTTTCGCCAGTTTCAGCAGTTTCGGCGAGACAGCCGGCTCATGCTCGAAAACGTCGAGGCCGGCGCCGGCGATTTCGCCGGCTTCCAGCATGCGCGTCAGGGCGTTTTCGTCGATGATTTCGCCGCGCGCCGTATTCACGATGATCGCGGTGGGGCGCAGATATTTGAGCCGCCGGGCGGAGAGCAGGTGATAGGTTGCCGGCGTGTGCGGGCAATTGACCGAGACGATGTCCATGCGCGCCAGCATCTGATCGAGCGAATCCCAATAGGTCGCCTCGAGTTGCTCCTCGGTCGCGGGGTCGACGCGGCGGCGGTTGTGGTAATGGATCGATAGACCGAAAGCCTTGGCGCGGCGCGCGAGGGCCGTGCCGATGCGACCCATGCCGACGATGCCGAGCCGCTTGCCGGTGATGCGACGGCCGAGCATCCAGGTCGGCGACCAGCCGGCCCAATCGCCGTCCGTCACGACGCGCGCGCCCTCCGTGATGCGGCGGGCCACCGCCATGATCAGGGCCATGGTCATATCGGCGGTGTCTTCGGTCAGAACGCCAGGCGTGTTCGTCACAGTGATGCCGCGCCGCAGCGCAGACGTGACGTCCACATTGTCGACGCCGTTGCCGAAATTGGCGATCAGCTTCATCTGCTCGCCGGCCTGCGCGATGAGGCCCGAATCGATTCGGTCGGTGACGGTCGGTACCAGCACGTCGGCCACCCGCATCGCTTCGGCGAGATCGGATTGGGACATGGGCCGGTCGTCATCATTCAGCCGCGTATCAAACAATTCGCGCATGCGGGTCTCGATCAGATCCGGCAATTTACGCGTCACAACGACAAGAGGTCTCTTCTTGGTCATCGCGGTTCCACCCCTCACATCCCGTTCGAACTCATCATCCATTCTAACTAACTATTAATTGTGCCTGATGCGGCAAATGATACAAGTTCGAAAGTCTTTTCATCTAGCGTTAACTGTCCCTCGGGACATTGGGGCCAGAACAAGTCGACCTTGGCGCCGGCCAGTCTGGCCTCTGTAGCAGATGGTCCGGCAAAGGCAAAATACGGTCGATCGAGACAGGACGAGGCGGTAAATATGGATTCTTTGCGGGGGTGCGCGGCGGACAAAGCGCGTGGGATGGGACGTCGGCCGGTCCTGCGCCTGTTGGTCTCTGGCCTTGTTGCCATGTCGGTCCTGCCCTACGGAGCGATCGGGGCCCGTGCCGAACAGGTCGGCACCGTCACAGGCCTGCCGCTGCCGCGTTACGCCAGCCTGCGCTCCAGCCAGGTCAATCTGCGCGAGGGTCCGTCGAAAGATCATCGCGCGACCTGGATCTTCCAGCGGGCCGGTCTGCCGGTCGAAATCACCGCCGAATTCGAGACGTGGCGCAAGATCCGCGATTCGGAAGGCTCGGAGGGCTGGGTCCTCAATTCGCTTCTGTCCGGCCGCCGCACGGCGCTCGTCGCCCCGTGGAAAAAGGGCGAAAACATTCCCCTCTACAGCAAGGCGTCCGACAATGCCTCGCTGGCGGCGCAACTGCAAAGCGGCGTGATCGGCAATATCAAGAAATGCGACGGGACCTGGTGCCGCGTTTTCGGCCAGGGGGCCGGCGGCGAAAGCTACGATGGCTATATCCGGCAGCAGAATCTCTGGGGTGTCTACCCGAACGAAGTGGTCGACTAGATCGCTCGCCTTGAGCCGAATCAGCTCTTCTTGCGCAGCCTGACGATCACGTCGACGCGGGCGATTTCCATCCCCTCGGGGACATCCGGCAATTGCGCGACGGCGATGCCGGCGCCCGGAATGTCGACCAGCGCATTCGACTCTTCCATCAGGAAGTGATGGTGATCGGAGACATTGGTGTCGAAGTAGGTCTTCGACCCATCCACGGCGATTTCGCGCAGCAGCCCCGCTTCGGTGAATTGATGCAGGGTGTTGTAGACCGTTGCCAGCGAGATCGGTACACGGGCGCCGCTTGCTTCCTCGAACAGGCGCTCGGCGGTAATGTGCCGGTCGCCCTTCCCGAACAGCAGCCAGCCGAGCGCGACCCGCTGCCGAGTCGGGCGCAGGCCTGACTGGCGCAGCTTGGCGCGCAATTCATGCACCGGGCAACCGTGCATATTGTCATGCCCGGTGGGGCGCATTGCGGGTCTCGTCACGATTTCAGGTCTCGACATAGCCTTAGGGTTTTCTGATCGGCGCACTTCCATAGGATAAATAATAGGGAGTTGGGTGGCAATTCGCAACTTTTAGGCAAAAAGTCTTACAGATTCAGCCTCCTTGCCTCGGCCGAACGGCCAGGCGAAGGGCGCCGCAGGCGGTCAGGGCGGCGGTGATCAGCAGGCCGAGGCGATATGAGTCGCTCAGGCCCAAGAGGCCGGCGAACAGAACGGGGCCGATGACGAAGCCGATGTAATAGACAAGCGTGACGCCGGATGTCGCCTCGCTCACTTCGCCGGGCAGGGCCGCTCGCGCCGCCTCGGCCAGGCAGATGCCGGCCCAGGAGGCGCAGGCGAGCCCGCTGATGCTCGCGAGCAGGATGAAGGCTGCCGGCGGCCAGGCGGCGGACGAGAAGGCGAAAGCCGCCACCGCCAGCGCCGAGGTCAGGCTGGAGGCACGCAAAATCGCCATGCTGGCGTTGAACCGGTCGGCGAGCCATCCGAGCAGAACGCGGCCCACGACGCCGCTGACCTGCAGGACGGCGAAGATCGTGCCCGCGACCTGTAGATCGAAATGCAGCGAGGCGACCAGATAGGTGATCAGATAGGCGTATATGACGCCCTGTCCGACCGAATTGCAGAAGGCGACGAAGCTCATCTGCACAAGGCGCGGGCTGCGCGCGACGCAGCGGAAGGGCGCTGAGAGGTTGCCGGCCGACAAGAAGATATTGAACCCGAGCGGCTGGCGCGGGTCACGGTCCCGGTCGAGCTTGTCGCGCACCGGCTGGACGAGCAGGGCGCTCGCCAAGGTCACCAGCATCAAAATCGCGATCGTCCCCGGCAATCCCGTGTGCGCGACGAAAAAGGGCAGGGCGACGCCGGCGACGATCCCGGCGAGCGGCACCGCCGCCTGCTTGATCGAGAAGATCAGGGTGCGGCGATGGGCGGGCGAATAGCGCAAGAGGAGGTCGCTGCCCGCCGGCGCCGACGTACCGTAGCCGCAGCCGCACAACAGGTTCATCAGGGCGATCGGCAGCCAGAACGGAAAGACCAGCAGACCGAGGCCGGCGACGCCGAGCAGCAACCCGATCTGCAGGGTGCGGATATTGCCGGAATGGCGGATGAGCGGCGTTCCGGCGACCAGGAAGATCATGGCGCCGATCGTGTTCATCGCGTCGAACAGGCCAACCAGCGACGGGTCGAGCCCGGCCTGCGGCAGCAAAGTCGGGGCGATCGTGGGGATTACGCGGCTGAGCAGCGACAGGATGGTCTGGATGAACATCGTCACTGCCAGCGGCGTGCGCCAATCCATGGCTCGGGTGGCACTCATGCGGCAGACAATGCAGACAAACGGTTTGACCGCGCACGGCGCGCGGCGATAGCTTTGCAGATGATCACGGGAGACTCGAAAGGGCGACGCTGGAGGCGCATGACAAACGCTTGCGGCACTGGGGTCAAGTTTCGTTTTTTCTGCGCAGCATTGCGCGGCGGTCGGGGCAGGGCGAGGGCGGACGGCAAATGAAGATTCAGGATCTCAAAACATTCGTCGTCGGCAATCCGCCGCCGCGGGCCGGCGGGCGGTATTTCATCTTCGTCAAACTGATCACCGACAATGGCATCGAGGGCGTCGGCGAAGTCTATGCCGCAAGCTTCGGTCCGCAGGCGATGGTCGCCATGATCAAGGATGTTTTCGAGCATCATGTGCTTGGCGCCGATCCGTTCCAGATCGAGCTTTTGTGGCGCAACGTCTATGGGCGTGGCTATTCGATGCGGCCCGACATTTCGCTGATGGGCGTTCTCTCCGGCATCGAACTCGCCTTGTGGGACATTGTCGGCAAGGCGGTCGGCAAGCCGGTCTATGCGCTGCTCGGCGGCAAGGTGCATGAGCGTTTGCGCTCCTATACCTATCTTTATCCGCGTTCCGACGAGGGCGACGCCTATGCCGATCCGGCCGTTTATCGCGATCCGGATGCGGCGGCCGAACGCGCGCTGGAATATGTCGCCATGGGCTTCACGGCCCTCAAGTTCGATCCGGCCGGACCTTATTCGACGCTCGATCCGCGCCAGCCTTCGCTCGCCCGGCTCGACCTGAGCGAAGCCTTTTGCAAGGCGATCCGCGCTGCGGTCGGCGATAAATGCGACCTTTTGTTCGGGACGCACGGCCAGTTCACGACATCGGGTGCGATCCGTCTCGCGCGGCGGATCGAGCCTTACGATCCCTTGTGGTTCGAAGAGCCGGTGCCGCCGGAAATGCCCGAGCAGATGGCGCGCGTCGCGGCGCAGACGACAATCCCGATCGCAACTGGCGAACGCCTGACCACCAAATACGAGTTCGCCCGGGTGCTCGAGCTCAAAGCCGCATCGATCCTGCAAATGGCGATCGGCCGCGTCGGCGGGCTGTTGGAGGCCAAAAAGATCGCGTCCATGGCGGAGGCGCATTACGCGCAAGTTGCGCCACACCTCTATTGCGGCCCGGTCGAAGGCGCGGCCAATATTCAGCTCGGGGCCTGCAGCCCGAATTTTCTGATCTTGGAGAGCATCGAGACCTGGAGCGGATTTCACGCGAAAATTCTCAAAAAGCCGATTCTCTGGCAGGACGGCTATGTCATCCCTTCGAACGAGCCGGGGCTCGGCGTGGAACTGGACGAAGACGTGGCGGCGAGCCACCCTTATGAGGGCAAGGAACTCCACCTCATGCCGCATTTCGGGCCGGTCGGCGCGCGCGACTAGCGCCGCTGAAATTTGCGCTATTTTATCCAAATAAGGCATGGGTTGGGGCGATTTTCCGCCTCTTTCGAGGATGCGACGCAAATTTTCGTTCCTCGCCAATTTATTTTGCCTCAGCGCAACCAATCCGCGATTTTTTAGATGCTCATATCGCGAAATTGTGCATCGTATTATGAAAATCTTACGTCACTCTGATGGACCGTCGCGCTTTGGGGAGAGGGCGCCACGATCCGGGCGAGGATATCGCCTTAAAACGGCCGCTTTACGGAAAGTGCGAATTTTCCGCTTTGCGGGTTCGATATGTGTCGTATGCTGAACTGATCCCAGGTTTTTAGGGAATGCGCGTACGTTGGAGGGGAAGTATGAGCGAGCTCGAATATCTGAAAAATCAACACAAATTGGGGCGTCTTTCGCGGCGCGAATTTATGGGCCGTTCGGCCGCCTTGGGCGCGTCGGCAGCGACCATTGCGACCATGGTTGCCGAGGTCGACGCCCATGCGGAAGAGACACCGAAAAGCGGCGGCACGCTGAAGCTCGGCCTCGGTGGCGGCAGTACGACCGACAGCGTGGACGTAACGAGCTACAATGACTCGGTCATGATCGATACATCGCCGGCGATTTTCAATTCGATCGTCGAGTGGGGTCACGACGGGAAGACGAAGCCCGAACTCGCCGAAAGCTGGGAAGCCAAGCCCGGCGCGCAAGAGTGGATTTTCAACCTGCGCAAGGACGTGAAGTTCCACAACGGCAAGGCGATGACGGCGGACGACGTCATCTATTCACTCAACCTCCATCGTGGCGAATCCAAATCCGGCGGCGCGGCAGCCATCAAGAATGTGAAGGACATCAAGAAGCTCACCGACAATCAGATTTCGATTCTGCTCGAAAGCGCCGACGCGGACTTCACCTACAACCTGACCGACTATCACATGAAAGTCGTGCCGAACGGCTTCACGGATTGGGCCAATCCGATCGGCACCGGCGCTTATACGATCGAGAAGTTCGAACCCGGCGTCCGTGTGCTCTTGAAAAAGGCCAATGGCGACTATTGGAAGAAAGATCGCGGACATGCCGATTCGATCGAGATCACGGTGATCAATGACGGCGCCGCCCGTCTGAACGCGGTGATTTCGGGTCAGGTCGACGCCATCAACCGGGTCGATCCGAAGGCTGTCGGGCTGCTGCAAAAGAGCAGCAAGCTCGATCTCGTGCGCGCGCCGGGTGGCTGGCACACCGTGATGGCGATGACGGTCGATCAGGCACCCTATACCAATGCCGATCTTCGCCTCGCCATGAAATATGCGATGGATCGCGAGCAGATCATGAAGGCGTTGTTCCAGGGCTACGGCCAGATCGGCAACGATCACCCGATCCCGAAGACCGACCCGTATTTCAACACCGAACTCGCGGTCCGCAAGCACGATCCGGACAAGGCCACTTTCTACTTCAAGAAAGCCGGCCTCACCGATCCGAAGATCGTGCTGCAGGTTTCGGACGCCGCCTTCAACGGTGCCGTCGACATGGCGACGCTGCTGCAGTCGAGCTGCCAGAAGAGCGGCATTCCGATGGACGTGAAGAAGGAGTCGGCTGACGGCTTCTGGAGCAATGTGTGGTTGAAAGGCGCATTCGTCGCAAGTTATTGGGGCGGCCGCGCGGCAGCAACGCAGATGCTCGACACGGCCTATCAGGCCAAGGCGGCCTGGAACGAAACCCATTGGAACAACGAGAAGTTCGAAAAGCTTCTCCGCGACGCCAAGGCCGAAACCGACGAAGCCAAGCGCAAGAGCTACATCTGGGAGATGCAGGCGATGCTCTCCGACGAAGGCGGTGCCCTCATCCCCGTATTCAAGGACTGGCTGCAAGCCGGGTCGAAGAAGATTGGCGGTCTCGCACCGACCAGCGGCTTCGATATGAACAACGGCTATGTCTGCGAGCAGGCTTGGGTGAAGGCGTAAGATCATGGGAAAACTGATCGCGCAACGCCTTGGGTTGGCGGTGGTAACCCTTGCGGCTTTTTCCGTGCTGATTTTCGCCGGCACGGAAATTCTGCCCGGCGACTTGGCGTCGGCGATCTTGGCAAACAACGCAACGCCCGAGAATCTCGCGGCGTTGCGTCATCAGCTCCATCTGGACCTGCCGGCCTACGTGCGGTTCTGGAATTGGGCCAGCGGTGTCGCCTTTCACGCCGATTTCGGGACGTCGCTTGCCAGCGGCCAGCCGGTGCTGGACGAAATCATTCCGCGCCTGAAGAACACGATGTTTCTGGCGCTCGCGGCAGCCATCGTGTCGGTGCCGCTGTCGGTCGTTCTCGGCCTGACGGCGGCCATCAAGCAAGGCAGCGTTTATGACCGCCTCGTCAACGTCGTCACCCTGATGACGATTTCGGTGCCCGAATATTTCATGGGCTATATTCTCATCACGATCTTCGCGATGCAGCTTGGCTGGTTCTCGCCGATTTCGAACGTGACGCCGGAAATGCCGTTCTTCGAGCGCATTCTCTACACGATCCTGCCGATGTCGACGCTCGTGCTCGTCGTCGTTGCGCATATGATGCGCATGACACGCGCTTCGGTGCTCGCCATCATGGCCAGTCCCTATATCGAAATGGCGATCCTGAAGGGCATTCCGAAGTGGCGAATCGTCGTGCAGCACGCGCTGCCGAACGCGCTTGCGCCGATCATCAGCGTCATTGCGATCAATCTCGCCTATCTCATCACCGGCGTGGTGCTCGCGGAAGTTGTGTTCGTCTACCCCGGCCTCGGCCAATTCATGGTCGACTCGGTGTCGAAGCGCGACATGCCGATGGTGCAAGGGTGCGGCCTGATCTTTGCGGCAGCTTATATTATGCTGAATATGATCGCCGACGTTCTCGCCATCATGACCAATCCGAGATTGCGTCATCCACGCTAAAAGGTTGTTGGGGGAGAAAAAGCGTGAAGCTCTTCGGTTACAGACTGACCTTAACGGCGCAAATCGGCCTCGTCATCATCGCACTCAACGTCATTATGGCGGTGTTCGCGCCCTTGATCGCGCCCTATAGCCCGCTCGATCCCGACGATGCGGCGGGCGCCTATGCCGACCCGAGCTGGGCCCATTGGCTCGGCACCGATCAGATCGGCCGTGATCTCTTAAGTCGCATCATCTACGGCGCACGCCTCTCGATCGGCATTTCGATCGCCGCGACCCTCCTGTCGTTTTTCATCGGGATCACCGCGGGCTTCACAGCCGCGGTCTCGAACCGCTGGGTCGACATGGCCATGTCGCGTTTCGTCGATCTTCTGCTCTCGATCCCGACTCTGATCGCCGCCTTCATCGTGATTTCGGCGCTCGGCACCGGCATGCCGGTGCTGATCCTTACCATCGCCATTCTCGATTCGACGAAAGTGTTCCGGTTGGCCCGCGCGGTCGCCATGAACATCACGGTGATGGAATTCGTGGAATCGGCGCGTCTGCGCGGCGAGGGCCTCTGGTGGATCATCCGGCGCGAAATCCTGCCCAATGCGGTGCCGCCGTTGGTCGCGGAATTCGGCTTGCGGTTTTGTTTCACCTTCTTGACGGTCGCCGCCTTGAGCTTCCTCGGCCTTGGCATTCAGCCGCCGCAGGCCGACTGGGGCGGTCTCGTGAAGGATCTTAAAGATGTGATCACGCTTGGCGGCACGGCGCCGCTCTATCCGGCCGCGGCCATCGCAATTCTGTCGATCGGCGTCAATTTCGTTGTCGACTGGATGCTGGCGATCCACTCGAAGGGTCATGGAGAGGGCGCATGAGCGACAATCGTTTCGGCAGCGAATTGCTCAATTTCGACAAGCTCCGAATCCAGGTCTTCAACGACGGTGCACCCGGTCCGGTTTTGGTGGATGACGTCAGCCTGACGCTCAAACGGGGTGAGGTGCTCGGCCTCATCGGCGAGTCGGGCGCGGGCAAGTCGACGATCGGCCTGTCCTCGCTCGGCTATACGCGCGGTGGGACGATCACGGGCGGTGTGCTCAACTTCGACGGCAAGGACATCCGCAAGATGTCGCTCGAAGAGAGGCGCGACATGCGCGGCCATGGCGTCGCCTATATTGCGCAAAGCGCCGCGGCCTCGTTCAATCCGGCCATGACACTCTACGATCAGGTCTGCGAAGTGCCTGTGCTAGAGGGTCTGATGAGCATGGATCAGGCGAGGCAGGAGGCGATTGCGCTGTTCCGCGCGCTCGAATTGCCGAACCCGGATAAGATCGGCGATCGCTATCCGCACCAAGTCTCGGGCGGCCAGTTGCAGCGCGCCATGGCGGCCATGGCGATGATTTCGAAGCCGAAGCTCATCGTGTTCGACGAGCCGACCACGGCGCTCGACGTGACGACCCAGGTTGAAGTTCTTGCGTCCTTCAAGAAGCTGATCCACGAGCATGGCACGGCGGCGCTGTATATCACCCACGATCTGGCGGTGGTCGCGCAGATCGCCGATCGCATCATGGTGTTGCGGCACGGCAAGATGGTGGAATGCGGCGACGCGCGGCAGATCCTGCAAAATCCGCAGCAGGAGTACACCCAGCGTCTCGTCTCCGAGCGCGTGCACAGCAATGAGTTTGTCACCAAGATCAGCGATGAGGGAGAGCCGATTCTAGTCGTCGACAATGTGACGGCAAGCTATTCCGGCTTCGTGAAAGTGGTGCAGAATGTCAGCCTCAGCGCGCGGCGCGGCGACACCGTCGCCATCGTCGGCGAGTCGGGTTCGGGCAAATCCACCATGGCACGTGTCATCGTCGGCTTGCTGCCGCGCGAATCCGGCGATATCCGTTTCGCCGGCAAGTCGATCCCGCGCCGCCTTGCCGACCGCAACAAGGACCTGCTGCGCCGCGTGCAGATGATCTATCAAATGGCGGATGTGGCGCTCAATCCGCGTCAGACTCTGCTCGAGATCATCGGCCGACCGGTCAAGTTCTATTTCAATCGGTCGGATGCGGACGTGCGCAAGCGGGTGCTCGAATTGCTGCGGCAGATCGATCTGCCGGAACATTTCATCGATCGCTATCCGCCGCAGCTCTCCGGTGGCCAGAAGCAGCGCGTGTCGATCGCCCGCGCCCTTGCCGCCGAACCGGATCTGATCATCTGTGACGAGGTGACCTCGGCGCTCGACCAGTTGGTTGGCGAAGAAATCCTGAAGCTCCTCAAATCGCTGCAGGAGAAGCTTGGCCTCGCCTATCTGTTCATCACGCACGATCTCGGCACGGTGAGGCGCATTGCCAATAAGGTGGCGGTGATGCGCAAGGGCGAACTGGTCGCTTATGGCGACACCGAAAAAGTCTTCGCGCCGCCCTACCATCCCTATACCGAACTGCTGCTGTCGTCCGTGCCGGAAATGCGGCCCGAATGGCTTGACGAGGTTCTGGAACGGCGGAAGCATATCGCGCCGGTGGCCTGATCCGTGCCGCACGGACAGATCCGGTCGAACCACGTCAATGGCCTCGCCTGGGCCACCCTGTTCCAGCCTGCGAAACTCAATGCTTTGAGCCTCGCGATGTGGCAGCAAGTGCCGGACGCGATCGCGCGGGCGGAAGCGGACCCGCTTGTGCGCGCCATCGTTATGACCGGCGAGGGCGAAAAGGCCTTCAGCGCCGGCGCGGATATCGGCCAGTTCGCCGATCAACGCTCCGGCGAGGCCGCTGTGCTCGTCTATGAGGAAGCCGTTTCCGCCGCCTTTCACGCCGTGCTCCATGCGGGCAAACCGACGATCGCGCTGATCCGCGGTGTGTGCTTCGGCGGCGGCTTTGCCTTGAGCCTCTGCTGCGATTTGCGCTATGCGCGGGAGGATGCGCGCTTTCGCATCCCGGCGGCGCGGCTCGGCCTCGGTTACGCGTCGGCCAATGTGGACGTGATGGTGCGCAAGCTTGGACTTGGGGCCGCGAGCGAATTGCTGCTGACCGCGCGTGCCATCGACAGCGCCGAAGCCTTGCGGCTCGGCGCGGTGCAACGCCTGTGGCCGGCCGGCTCTTTCGACGCGGAAGCCGCCAAAGCGCTGCAGGCGATCGCACAAAACGCGCCGCTGACGCTGCGGGCCATGAAAGCCGCCCTCAACGAATGCGTGACGCTGGAGGCGAACCGCAATTTTGCCAATGCCGATCGCTTGGTCGAAGCGTGTTTTCGCAGTGCGGATTATCGCGAAGGCCAGGCGGCGTTCAAGGAGAAGCGCGAGCCGGATTTCAAGGGCGAATAGGGGCGATTGAACGAAGCCAGTGGCTAGCTGTACACTTATGTGACATTGGGAATTCTACGCCGATTGGCGCCAAAGCCCGTGGGTTTATTCATTCGCGTTTCGAGATTGCAAGACCATGACCGATACCAAGCCGCTTCCTACTGCTCAGATGGCCTCGGCCACCTATCGCGTGCCCGCTCTCGATCAGGATTTCATCTTAGGCGACGCGCAGCGCGGGCTGCGTTTCCAAATGGAATATGAGAAGGCCGAACAGACGTTGCGCAATTGGGGCGTGCGGTCGACCGTCGTGGTGTTCGGCTCGGCCCGCGTACGCGAGGACGGGCCGCCGAAAGACCAGCGCCGCTATGCCGAGGCGCGCCGGCTCGCCCGTATCATTTCGGAACAAGATGGCGCACTCAGCCCGAAGAGCGGCATTCGCGACAATGTGATCGCCACTGGCGGCGGCCCCGGCATCATGGAGGCGGCCAATCGCGGCGCGCACGACGCCGGCGCGCCGACCATCGGCTTCAACATCACGCTGCCGCACGAGCAGCAGCCCAATGCTTACACGACGCCGGAACTGACGTTCCAGTTCCATTATTTCTCGATGCGCAAGATGCATCTCGCCATGCGCGCCAATGCGCTTGTCGTCTTTCCCGGCGGCTTCGGCACGTTCGACGAAAGTTTCGAGATCCTGACCCTGGTGCAGACGGGCAAGATGCCGCCCGTGCCGATCATTTTTTTCGAGGAAGCCTATTGGCGCAAAATCATCAATTTCGATGCGCTGGTCGAGGAAGGCGTTATTGCGGCGAAGGATTTGGATCTGATCGATTTTGTCGACACGGCCGAAGACGCTTGGGCGATCATTCAAAAGAAGCAGCGGGCGAAGTCGTAGCCGCCCGCGTTGTGCGCGCCTGGAACGGACCGCGGTCCATTCCAGGCGCCGAATATCACAACCCTTCGAACAGAGCCGTCGACAAATAACGCTCGGCAAAGGAGGGGATGATGATCACGATCTTCTTGCCTTCCGATTCCGGCCGGGCCGCGATTTCCAGCGCCGCGGCGACCGCTGCGCCGGAGGAAATTCCAGTCGGAATCCCTTCCATCTTGGCGAGCAGGCGGGCCGTGTCGAAAGCGGTCTGATTACCGACCGTGATCACTTCGTCGATCACCGAGCGGTCGAGAATGGCGGGGATGAAACCGGCGCCGATGCCCTGAATCTTGTGAGGTCCCGGTTGGCCGCCCGACAGCACGGGCGAATCTTCCGGCTCCACGGCCACGACCTTCAGGGTGGGGCGGCGCGGCTTCAGCACCTGGCCAACGCCGGTGATCGTGCCACCGGTGCCGACGCCGGAGACGAAAATGTCGACTTCGCCGTTGGTGTCGTTCCAGATTTCCTCCGCCGTCGTGGCGCGGTGGATCGCCGGATTGGCGGGATTTTCGAATTGCTGCGGAATCATCGCGCCCGGCGTCGCCGCCACGATCTCATTGGCCTTGGCGATCGCGCCTTTCATGCCTTGTGCCGCCGGCGTCAGCACCAGTTCGGCGCCGAGCAAAGCGAGCATCTTGCGACGCTCCACCGACATCGATTCCGGCATCACCAGAATCAGCTTGTAACCGCGCGCCGCGGCGACGAAGGCGAGGGCAATGCCGGTATTGCCGGAGGTCGGCTCGACCAGAACGCCGTTGCCCGGGGTGATCTTGCCAGCCTTTTCCAAGGCGTCGATCATGCTGACGCCGATGCGGTCCTTCACGCTGGAGATCGGATTGAAAAATTCCAGCTTGGCAAGAAGCTGAGCCTTCACGCCCTTCTCTTTCTCGATCCGGCGCAGACGCACCAGCGGCGTGTCGCCGATCGTGTCGGTAATCGAGTCGAAGATCCGACCGCGTCCAGGCTTCCTCTCAGTCATGTGCGTCTCCTGCAGATAGAGTTCTCGAGAATGAAAACTAACTAATTCTACAAATTTTGTCGATAAATTAATTTAATCCAATTTTAAATTGTGAAATCTCCGTGTCCGACCCCTTCGTTAAAGACGGCGAGCTGTTCGGCATTGCGGCACAGGTCATCGACCGAAATGGCGTCGAGTTCCGCCAGGAACGCGTTGCTCGCCCGTTGCACCGCCGGCGCGATCACCTCGTTCACGAGTCGCGAGCGCGGCGTCGGGGTCGCTGAATCTTCATTATGCTCGTTCATCGCCGCCCGGACGATTTCGCCGGCACTGATGCGGCGGCGCTCGCGCGCCAATTCATATCCGCCGCGCGGACCGCGCACCCCCTTGAGCACATTGGCGCGCACCAAGTTCTGCAGCAGGGTTTCGAGATGGCGTGGCGGCAGGTCGTGGCGGGCGGCGAGCGCTTTGGCGGCGACCGGCATCGGTCGCGCGTGCAGCGCAACGTCGACGACGGCGGCTACGGCGAGCAAGCTGCGGCGGGAAAGTAAGATCATCGCGACTGCCTCCTATTTCGAACCGGTAGACCCATAGCCGCCCGCCCCGCGGCCGGTTTCGTTCAGATTGTCGACCCGGATCAACGTCGCTTGGCTGACCGGGGCGATCACGAGTTGGGCGATGCGCATGCCGCGGGTGATTTCGAACGGCTCTTCGCCGTGGTTGATCAGCACGACGCCGATTTCGCCGCGGTAATCCGCGTCGATCGTGCCGGGCGCGTTGAGCACGGTGACGCCGTTTTTGAGGGCGAGGCCCGAGCGCGGGCGCACCTGGCCCTCATAGCCCTTGGGCAAGGCGATACAAAGACCGGTCGGCACCAGCCGGCGACGGCCGGGCAGCAGCACCAGCGTGTCGTCGGCGGGGACGGCAGCCATCAGATCGACACCGGCGGAATCCGGTGTCTGATAGCTTGGCAAAGGCAGATTGAGACCATGCGGCAGGTAATGGACCTGCACTTCCAAACTCATGCCTGTTTCTCCACAAAATAGGCGATCAGGCGCCGGGCGACTTCCGCCTTGTCCAAGAGCGGCCAGGAAACGACGCCCGTCTGCGTGACGATATGCACGCTGTTGCCATCGCCCCCCATCACGCCGGTGCTGGGGCTGACGTCATTGGCGATGATGATATCGCAGCCCTTTTTCGCGAGTTTCGCCTTGGCGTGGTCGAGCACATGCTCAGTCTCGGCGGCAAAGCCGACGACCAATTTCGGCCGGCCACTCGCGCGGCGGGCGATCGCGGCGAGGATATCGGGATTTTGCACCATGTTCAGAGACGGCGCCGCGTCGCCCTGCTTTTTGAGCTTTTGCTCGGCCGGCGCGGCGACCCGCCAATCGGCCACCGCCGCCGCGGCAATGAAAATATCGGCCGGCAGCGCCTGCTCGACCGCGGCAAGCATGTCGCGCGCCGTCTCGACCGGCACCCGGCGCACGCCGGGCGGCGCCGGCAGGTCGACCGGACCCGAGACCAGGGTTACGTCAGCGCCCGCATCGCGCGCCGCAACTGCCAGCGCATAGCCCTGTTTGCCCGACGAACGATTGGCAATGTAGCGCACCGGATCGATGGGTTCGTGGGTCGGTCCGGCGGTGATCAGCACCTTTTTGCCGTGCAGGGGGCCGGAACCCGGATGTCCGAGCGGAATTTTTGTGGAGCTTTGCAAGGCCGCTTCCGCCGCCGCCACGATTTCGAGCGGCTCGGCCATGCGGCCCGGCCCAAATTCGCCGCAGGCCATATCGCCGTCGTTCGGGCCGACGAAGACGATGCCGTCGCCGCGCAGGGTCTCGAGATTGCGCTGAGTGGCGGGATGCAGCCACATGCGCACATTCATCGCCGGCGCGGCCAAAACGCGTGTGTCGGTGGCGATCAGCAGGGTGGAGGCCAATTCATTGGCCAGGCCATTCGCCATTTTCGCCAACAAATCGGCGGTCGCGGGGGCGATCACGATGAGATCGGCATCGCGCGAGAGCTCGATATGGCCCATTTCCGCCTCGTCGGTCAGCGAAAACAGGTCGTCCTGCACCTTGTTGCCGGAAAGGCTTGCGGCGGCGAGCGGCGTGACGAATTGTTTGGCGCCGGCGGTCATCACGACACGCACACTCGCGCCGCGCTCGCGCAGCCGCCGAATGAGATCGAGCGCCTTATAGGCCGCAATGCCTCCGCCAATGATTAACAAAATGCGCCGCGACGTGAGACTGGCCATAAAACAGCGCCTTAACCGTAGATCAATCCTATTTACGATCTATAATCGGAATTAATAGTGCGTTGGTTCGTCAAGATCAAGCAGGAGGTTGCTAGGTGTCGCAAGCGGCGGCCCCGCTAATGCCACCGCCAGATCATCCACACCAGCGCAGCGAAGATCGCCCATAGCGCCCAGTGGCCGAGCCGCGCGCCTTTCGCTTCGGCGCTGCGGATCGCTTCGACGGAGTCTTCGGCCAAAGTGAAGCCTTCCGCCGCATTGTCTTCGAGCTGCGACAAAATCCGCTCGCCGCGGATCAGCAAATCCGGCAGGCCGGCCGCGACCCGTGCCATGGTGGCCAGGCCTTGGCCCGCGTCGGCGAGCTTGCCCAGCGGTCCGAGATTTTGCTCAATCCAGCCGCGCACGACGGGATCGGCGGTGCGCCACATGTCGAGTTTCGGATCGAGGGTGCGCGCGACGCCCTCCACGACCACCATGGTCTTTTGCAGCAACACCAGTTCGGTGCGCGTCCTCATGTCGAACAGGCCGGTGATTTCGAACAGCAGTGTCAGCAGCTTGGCCATGGAAATCTGATCGGCGGTGCGCGAGTGGATCGGCTCGCCGATCGCGCGGATGGCCTGCGCGAAATCTTCGACCCGGTGAACGTGCGGCACATAGCCCGCCTCGAAATGCACCTCCGCGACGCGGCGATAATCGCGGGTGATGAAGCCGTAGAGGATTTCAGCCAGGAAGCGCCGTTCTTTCAGCCCGAGGCGGCCCATGATGCCGAAATCGACCGCGATCAGATGGCCGGAAGAATCGATCATCAGATTGCCCTGGTGCATGTCGGCGTGGAAAAAGCCGTCGCGCACCGCGTGCCGCAAGAAACTTTGAATGACATTGCGGCCGATCGCGGGCAGGTCGAACCCGGCCTTGCTCAGCGCATCGAGATCGGACAGCGAGATGCCGTCGGCCCATTCCAGGGTCAGCACGTCCTTGGCGGTGCGGATCCAATCGACTTTCGGCACGCGAAAGCCCGGATCACTTATCGTATTCTCGGCAAATTCGGATGCGGCGGCAGCTTCCAGCCGGAAATCCATTTCCATCTTCACCGAGCGCGCCAACGTGTCGACGACTTCGACGGGTTTCAACCGCTCGGCATCGCGAGAATGCCGCTCGGCGAATCGGGCGGCGAAATACATGTCGGATAGATCGCGGCGGAGCCGGCGCTCGATGCCGGGGCGCAGCACTTTGACCGCGACCGGCTGCTCCACCCCCGAATCGTCGCGCACGACCGCCCGATGCACCTGGGCAATGGAGGCGGCGGCAATCGGTTCGCTGAAGGAGACGAAGAGTTCGTCGAGCTTCTGGCCGAACGAGGTTTCGATCTGCGCGATCGCTGCCTCGCGCGGGAAAGGCGCGACACGGTCCTGCAGCGCCTCGAGCTGCAGCACGACGGCAGGCCCGACGATGTCGGCTCTCGTCGCCAGGAACTGGCCGAGCTTGACGTAGGACGGCCCCAACCGCGTGATGGCCGCGGCAATGCCTTGCGCACGGCTACCCCGCTTCGAAATCAGCTTGGCCAAATAGAGCGGCACGCGCGCTTCGGGCGGCAGCAGCTGCGGATCGACCGAGGTGAACACGCCCTCGCGCGCCAGCACGAAGCCGGCTCGCGCCAGGCGGAAGCAGTGACCAAGGGCGCCTAGCATGCGGCGCGCCTTTCCCTCCTAGCGCGCACCGACATGCGCGGGAAAAAGGCGTCAAACGCAGCCTTACATTCCATCCTCAAAGCTTCCACCCCGAGTGGATCGCGACAATGCCGCCGGTGAGGCGGGTGTAGCTCGCGCGCTCGAAACCCGCGGTGGCGATCATGTCCTTGAACGCTTCGGCACGGGGGAATTTGCGGATCGATTCGACCAGATAGCGATAGGGCGCACCATCGCCGGTCACCACTTTGCCGATGGGTGGAATGGCCGAAAAGGACCAGGCGTCGTAGAGCTTGTCGAGCACCGGCACGGTCACTTCGGAAAATTCCAGGCACAGAAAGCGCCCGCCGCGTTTGAGCACGCGATGCGCTTCCGCCAAAGCCCTGTCGACGCGCGGCACGTTGCGGATGCCGAAGGCGATCGTATAGCCGTCGAAATGCCGGTCCGGGAACGGCAGCTCTTCCGCATTCGCCTCGACAAAATCGAGCTGGCTGTCCAGGCCGCGCTTTTCCGCCCGCGACCTGCCGACATTCAGCATGTTGCCGTTGATGTCGAGCACCGTCACATGGGTATGCGCGCCGCCCGCCTCGGCGACCCGGAACGCGACATCGCCAGTGCCGCCCGCCACGTCCAAATGCTGAAACGGCCGGTTGCGCGACGGTTTCAGCATGCCGACGAGCACATCCTTCCAGGCGCGGTGCAGGCCGCCGGACATCAGGTCGTTCATCAGGTCGTACCGGTCCGCGACCTTGTGGAAGACGTCGTTGACGAGGCCCTGCTTGTCAGCGAGGGGCACATTGGCAAAGCCGAAATGCGTCTCTTCGTCAGGGGACTGGGGCCGGACCATAGGGTTCTCCAAAATCGGGCCGGACCATAGAGCATTTCGTTTAAAAGTGAAATGAAGGAATGGAGCGTTCCATTCCTGCCCCTACCTGTCGTGCCGGTCCCTGATTATGTTAGGCCCGATCAGGATTGGAAAAGGAATGGCGCGTGCCTGAATTGCCCGAAGTCGAAACGGTTCGCCGCGGCCTTGCGCCGCATATGGAGGGCGCGCGCATCACGAATGTCGAGCAGCGGCGCGCCGATCTGCGCTTCCCGTTCCCGCAAGATTTTGTTGGGCGACTTGCGGGGCAGACGGTGCAGTCGCTGGCGCGCCGCGCGAAATATCTGCTAGCCGATCTGAGCTCCGGCGACGTGTTGATCATGCATCTTGGCATGTCCGGTTCGTTCCGGATCGCTTATGACGACGAAACCATGCCCGGCGTGTTTCACCACGACCGCTCGAAGCTCGCCGCGCATGACCATGTCGTGTTCCATCTCTCGAATGGCGCGACCATCACTTACAACGATCCGCGCCGGTTCGGCTTCATGGACCTAGCGCCGCGGGCCGGCTTGACCCAGTACAAGGCGTTCGAGGAGATGGGGCTCGAGCCGCTCGGCAATTCCTTCGACGGCGCTGCCTTGGCCGACCTCTTCGCGGGCAAGACGACGCCGTTGAAAGCGGCGCTGCTCGACCAGAAACTGATCGCTGGCCTCGGCAATATCTATGTGTGCGAGGCGCTGCATCGCGCGCATCTGTCGCCGACGCGCGCGGCGGGCAGCTTGGCGAAAGCAAAGGGCGGCCCGACAAAAAGCGCCGATCTTTTGGCCGAAGTCATCCGCGACGTGCTGAACGAGGCGATCGAAGCGGGCGGCTCGTCGCTGCGCGATCATCGCCAGGCGGACGGATCGCTCGGCTATTTCCAGCACCATTTCCGCGTCTACGACCGCGAGGGCGAGCCTTGCCCGACGCCGCGGTGCAAGGGCACGATCAAGCGTGTCACGCAATCGGGCCGCAGCACGTTTTATTGTCCGGTGTGTCAGAAGTGAATGGGGTTAGCCCGCAATCGCCGCCTTTTGCATCGCGATCAAATCCGCGATCCCCTTGCGCGCGAGGTCCATCATGGCGAGCAACTCGTCCTGGCTGAACGGCGCGCCTTCCGCTGTGCCCTGCACTTCGACAATGCCGCCGGCGCCGGTCATGACGAAATTGGCATCCGTCTCGGCAACCGAATCTTCCGCATAATCGAGATCGAGCACGGGCGTTTTCTTGAAGACGCCGCACGAGATGGCGGCGACATGATCCTTGACCGGATTGTGCTTCAGAATGCTGCGGCCCACCATCCACTTCAGACAATCATGTAGTGCGATGAAGCCGCCGGTGATCGAGGCCGTGCGCGTGCCGCCATCCGCCTGCAACACGTCGCAATCGACCGTGATCTGCCGTTCGCCGAGCATGGCCAGATCGACCACCGAGCGCAGCGAGCGGCCGATCAGGCGCTGGATCTCCTGGGTCCGGCCCGATTGCTTGCCGGTCGTCGATTCGCGTCGTGTCCGCGTCGCCGTGGCGCGTGGCAGCATGGCATATTCCGCCGTCACCCAGCCCTTGCCTTGGCCGCGCAGCCATTGCGGCGGCTTGTCCTCGAGCGAGGCCGTGCACAGCACATGGGTCTCGCCGAATTTGATCAGGCACGAGCCTTCCGCATAGCGCGCGACATTGCGCTCGATCGAAACCTTGCGCAATTCGTCAGGGGCGCGGTTGGAGGGACGCATCGGGGGCTCCTTAGGAAACTGGGATCAATCAAAGTTCGCCCCCTTTACGCAGGTTGCGGTCAATCCGCAACCGGCACCGTATAGTTGAGCGCCATGCGGCCGCCGTCCGGATAGACGATCTGGCCGGTCATGTAGGATGCGTCGTCCGAGGCCAGGAACGAGGCGACCGAGGCGATTTCCGACGGTTCGCCGGCGCGGCCGATCGGCGTGCGCGACAGAATCTTGCGCCGGGCCTCGTCATTGCCCATGACCGCGTTTTTCGCCAGTTCTGTCATGATCGTGCCGGGGCCGATGGCGCAGACGCGGATGTTACGCGGCGCAAGCTCGATCGCCATGACGCGGGTCAGCTGATTCATCGCGCCTTTCGAGCAGGCGTAGCCGACCATGCCCTGGATTGCCAGCAGCGCATTGACCGACGACATGTTGATGATCACGCCGCCATGGCCCTGTTTCACCATCTGCTTGGCCGCCGCCTGACCGCCCATGAAGGCCGATTTCAGATTGGTCGCCATCACCTTGTCGAACAGCTCATCACTCGTCTCCAGGAAGGGCACGGACACGGCGATGCCGGCATTGTTGAGCATGATGTCGACCTGCCCGAACGCCTTCACGCTCTGCGCGATCAAATCGTCGATCGATTCGCGCTGCGTCACGTCGGTTTCGACGAAAATCGCTTCCGCTCCGGTTTGGGTGAGCGCCTCGGCCGCAGCCTTGCCCTGCGCGGTATTGATGTCCGAAATCACGACTTTCGCACCGTCGGCGGCGAATCGCTGCGCGCAGGCGAGGCCAATGCCGCCCGCGGCGCCGGTCACGATTGCGACTTTATTTTTGAGACGTTGCATAGTTCATCCACTCCGCGAATGGCCGGCCCCGCTTCAGCCGAGGCGACAGATTTGCTTCCCCTATAAACGAATCGGCCGATAAGCAATCGGCAACTCGCGCCTGCATGAGTTGCGCATTTTTTTGACCGCAAACTCGGCAAGCTGGGCTTGTAGACGCGCCGTACCCGCGCTTGCGAGAGAAAAGCGCACAGTCCGACGTAGGCCCCCAACAGCAAGCTCCCGCCAACACGATGCAGACGAATTGTGCAGTGCCGCATAGGCGGCCTGAATGTGTCGCAGAAGACCATTTTGTCACTATGTAATAAATGATTTTGTGTGTAACTTAATTGCCTGTTTTGCCAGAAGAATAAATATATACACACATAATATCGGTAAATCGGATAATATTTCCTTTACAGCTCCCGCAGGGCTGCCAGACGTGCGTCAAATTTTCGGCGCATTCTTCGATAAGTTTGTGCACACACGGATCAAATATACTTACCGTGACGGCGCAATATGCAAAATCTTTATGCTTTTATTGATTTTTGCTTTGCGGGCATAGCCGTCTAAATACGATCCCGCACGATCAAGAATGCCTGCGCGGTATCACAAAATGATGAGGAAACGCCCGAAACCACCGTGTGGAGTTAGGGATTCTGAATGACTCAAGTGAATTTTCCGCGTGAGGCGATTGGTGCGGGCGGCGTGCCGCTCGGCCAGAAGATCGGCTCGAAAAAGTCGACCCAAGGCTCGTTGGTCGCTCTCAAGCGCGGCATGATGCTGACCGTTGCAACGGCGCTGTGCCTTCTTGGCTTCACCTCGCTCTTTCCCCAGATTCTGACGGATCAGTCGGATCGGGCGATCATCGACGCACCGGTCACATTGGTCACGGCACCGATCGCGGGCGAGGTCACCGCCCTGCATATGGCCGCCGGCACGCCGGTGAAGCCGGACGCGCCGATTGCCGAAATCGGCAATGCCACCATCGACCGCTCCACATTGATCATGCTGGAGGGGCATTTGAACGATGCCGAACATGATCTTCGTGCCATCCTCGCACGCCAGGCGACCGACGACGGTTATCTGGCGCAGCTCAAGAGCGACATCGACCGCGCGACGCAAATCTTGGTCACGCGCGACGCCAATGCGGTGGCCGATCTGCAGGACCAGGTTGGCGCCGCGCAGGCGGGGTTGAATGAACGCCAGGGGCTCGTCACACGCCAAGAGGGGTTGGTGGCGAAGAAGATCTTCGCGCCGACGACGCTAGGCCCCGTCGTGCAGCAGATGCATGCCGCCGAATATCAAAAGCAGAGCATCGCCACCAAGTTGCAGCAGAAGCAGTCGGAGCTCGAAAGCGCGAAAAAGGGCGTTTTTGTCGGCGACGACGCGCATGATCTCACCGCGCTCATTCAAAAGCGCCACGACGTCGAGATCGACCGCCAGCGGCTCGAAATCGAGCGGGTGCAAGCGAGCGCCACGGTCGATTCGCTGCGCCAGCAATATGACACCGAATCGAATCGCCTCACACAGCTGAAGGAGGCAACCATTGCCGCGCCGGCTCATGGCGAAGTGTTGTCGCTCGATGCGTCGGTCGGCCGGCATTTGATGGTGGGCGATGAGCTGGCGCGCCTCACCGATTGCAACGCAGCGTTCGTCGTGGCGATCTTCTCCTATCGCCAGGGCTCGAATCTGGCGGTCGGCTCGCGTGTGAGCATCGATGCCGGCCCCGACGGCAACGTGCCAGGAACGGTGACGGAAATTCTGCCCAAGACGAGCGAGAAGACCGACCAGAATTTCGCCTTGCCGTTTCCGCAAACCGAGCGACGTGAGCTTTATGTGATCGTGCGTCCAGACGCGCCGATCGTGCGCGCGTCCACCGCCAATACCGGCGGCCAATGCGACATCGGCCGCTGGGTCAGCGTGTCGCGCGCGAACAATTGGGTCGCGGGGCTTTCGAACGGCTTGCACGCGGCCGCAGCTGACGTGGCCAATGCGCTCGTCGATCCGTGGGGCAACCGCACCGCCGCGGCATCGGCCCATTGATGGCAAAAGCTTTGATCGGCCCGATGGCGCGTCGGAAACTTCGCATGTTGCGCCTGGCGCTTCTGTCTTCATTTCTGTTGACCGGTGCGGCTCGTGCCGCACCGGTTCAGCCGGATTTGGCGGGGCGGCTGTGCCATGCCTTGGCCAGCGCCGTCGATGCGGCGGCACCGGGCGCGCCGCGCGACGCGCCGGTCTTCGTGTTGAGCTATCATCTCGGCCCGCAGGAAACGCAATTGCCACCGTGGCTCGCGACATCGGCCTTCGTCTATGACAACGCCGTTGCGGCCATCGCCCTTGTGGGCTGCGGCGATGTGGCGCGCGCCAAGCGGATCGCCGATGCGCTGTTGATCGCGATGGCGCGCGATCGGACGTTCCCCGATCATCGCGTGCGCAATGCCTATCGCGCCGGTGCCTTGGGTGGTGCCACGGCCGATCCGCCTGGTTGGTGGGATCCGAACGGCAATCATTGGGCGGAAGATGCGTATCAGGACGGTTCTGCCACCGGCAATCTCGCCTGGGCGGCGCTGGCGCTGCTCAATGTCGAAAAGGCCAGCGGCGATCGCCGCTACGGCGATGGCGCACAGCAATTGTTGAGCTGGATTGACGCGCATGCCGCGGTCGGGCTGGGGCCTGCGGGCTTCACGGGCGGCCAATCAGGCTTTGACGGCGCGCAAATTGCACAGACGTGGAAATCGACCGAGCACAATCTCGATGTGGCGGCGGCGGCCCATTGGCTCGTCAAACGCGGCAACGCACCGAACGTGCTAGAGATGCAGGCCAAGGCGTCGCAGTTCGTGGCGTCGCGTTTTCTCGCGGGGCCGGGTTATTTTCTGATCGGCACCAATCCTGACGGGACCGATCCGCCGCATGATCGTTACGCGCTCGATGTGCAAGTCTGGTCGGTGCTCGCGATTCCCGATGCGGCGGATTCATACAAGCGCGCGGTCCTCTTCGCTTTCGATCATCTGCGCCGGCCGAGCGGCATGACCTTCGCAGGCTTGGGGGAACACGCCTGGACCGAAGGTTCGGCGCAAACCGCCCTGGCGCTGCAGGCAATCGGCGAGATGGATCATGCCAACGAACTCCTACACGATATCGCAAACAGCATTGCGCCCGACGGGTTTCTTTACGCGACGAGCGACGGCGAAGTGCCGACAGGCCTGAAAGTCGAGGCGCAGAACGGCGCGGATTTCTTTTATTTCCATCGCCCGCATTTGGGCGCAACGGCCTGGGGCGCATTAGCGGCGCTGGGCTGGAATCCTTTTATCGGAGAAAGGGTGCACTGATGTTCGAGGCGTCGGGCGATACGCTCTCCATCCTGCTTTTCGATCTCGGCATGCTTGGTCTTGCCGCCTTCATGATGTTGCTGCTCGACCCCCGCCGGTTTCTGGATCGCGCGCTGTTCGGCGGCTTCACGGCCGCGTTGATCGTTGCCTATGTGTGCTGGCGCTGGACGCAGACGCTGCTGCCGCCGGATTGGTCGGCGACGACCCTGTGGCAATATAGCTATTTCGGTTTTGAGCTCATATCGATCGTCTATACGCTTCTCTCGATCGTCGTTCTGCTGCGCACGTCCGATCATTCCGCACTGGCCGACCGGGAAGAAGCGAAATTGACCGCGTCGGGCGCATGGCCGGCCGTCGACATCTTCATCTGCACCTATAACGAGCCGATCGACGTGCTCGAAAAATCGATCCTGCTGGCGCGCGCGATGGACTATCCGGCCAAACGCATCTTCGTGCTCGACGATACGCGCCGCGGCTGGCTCAAGGATTATTGTGCTGACGTTGGCGTCTTCTATATCACCCGTCCGAAGAACGAATGGGCGAAGGCCGGCAATCTTAACAATGGCCTGCGCGTGACGGAAGGGCCGGATGCCTCACCGTTGATCCTGGTGCTCGATGCCGATTTCGCGCCGCATGCGAATTTCCTGCGTCGCACCGTCGGCCTGTTTCGCGATCCGCGCGTTGGTCTCGTGCAGACGCCGCAGCTTTATTTCAATGCCGATCCGGTGCAGCACAATCTGGGCGCGAGCAAAAGCTGGATCGACGATCAGCGCGTGTTCTTCGATATTTTCCAGCCGGCGAAAGACGCGTGGGATTCGGCCTTCTGTGTCGGCACGAGTTTCGTTGTGCGGCGCGACCGCGTGAATGAAATCGGCGGCTTTCCGTATGAGGCCGTCTCGGAAGATCTCAACCTCTCCTATACGCTGCTGCGGCACGGTTATGTAACGCGCTGGCTGAACGAGTCGTTGAGCGTCGGTCTCGCGGCGGAGGGGTTGCCGGAATATATCACCCAGCGCGCGCGCTGGTGCCTTGGTACGATTCAGGTGGCGCTGCTCAAGACATCGCCGATGATCGTCTCCGGTTACACCTTCATGCAGCGCGTGCAGTTCTTTCACGGCGTGCTGAGTTGGTTGTGCAAACCCTTCATGCTGTTCATGCTGCTCGCGCCTGCCGTTTATTGGTTCTTCGATATTCCGGCGTTCGACGTCGATTACGAAGCGTTCCTACGTTATGCGATTCCGGCGCTCATCGTCTTTTATGCGCATGGCATGTGGATCACGCGGCGGCGCACATTGCCGCTGATGATGGAAGTGACCCATATGATGTCGGCGGTGGCCGTGACCTGGACGCTCATCACTTGTTGTTACCGTCCTTTCGGGCGGCCGTTCAAAGTGACCGACAAGGGCGGTGACCGGTCGCGCATCATCGTGCGATGGGACCTGCTGTGGACTTTCGGTGGTTTCCTGGCGATCTCGCTGGGGGCGATCTTCTGGAGCCTCTTCGGGCCCGCCGCGCCGTCCGAACTCTCGCCGGTCGATCTGCTCAATCTTGTCTGGGCCGGTTGCTCGGCCATTCTCTCCGCGGTCGCCTGTCTCGTTTGCTTCGAGCGGCCGCGCGCCCATCGCGAGGAATTGTTCGAGACCAATCAGCCGATCCGCATCCGTGCAGACGGGCGCACGGCGACCGGCGTGCTGGAGCATCTCTCGACCGTCGAGGCGCGGATCCGTTTGCCCCGCGATGTGAAGGTGGCTAAAGACGCTTCGATCGATCTGGCGCTACCCGGCGGGCAAATCATCAGCGGCACGTTGACCGCGATCAAGAAGCGGGTCGCCCGCGTCGCGCTCATTCTGGCCGAGCAGGAACGCCGCGACCTCGTCGTCGCGCTTTACAGCGCCCCCAATCATAATCTGCCGCTGAACGCCAGTTTTTCCGGCTCGCTCAGCGGCATTTTCAGCCGAAGCTTGGGGCAGGATTAAAGCGCGGACCCTTCTCCCCGAACTGAACTCGGCTGTTGCCGAGTTCAGCATCAGGAATGCACAAACCGGGTAAACCCGGTTTGTGAGCGGGGAGAAGGGTCCGCGCCGCATCGTTAGAATCCTACGATCTCACGGGAGCGTGTAGGCGGTCTTCACGGTCGTGTAGAACTCGGCCGCATAGGTGCCCTGTTCGCGCGAACCGTAGCTCGACCCCTTCGTGCCGCCAAACGGCACGTGATAATCCACGCCCGCGGTCGGCAGGTTGACCATCACCATGCCGGCCTCCGCATTGCGCTTGAAATGCGAGGCATATTTGAGGCTCGTGGTGCAGATGCCGGTGGCGAGACCGAACTCCGTGTCGTTGGCCAGCGCCAGCGCCTCGTCATAATCCTTGGCGCGGATGACATTGGCCACCGGGCCGAAGATTTCCTCGCGGGCGATGCGCATGTCATTCGTGCTGTTCACGAAGAGGGCAGGGGTCAGGTAGAAGCCGGGCGTGTCGCGTTTCACGAGCTCGCCGCCGGTGGCCAAGGTCGCGCCTTCGTCCTGGCCGATCTTGATATAGGACAGGTCTTGATCGAGCTGGCTCTGATCGACCACGGGGCCCATCTGCGTTCCGGCCTTGCAGGCATCGTCCACCACGAGACCTTTGAGCCGTTCGGTCAGAGCGGCCACGAACGCGTCGTGAATGCCGCTCGTGACGATCAGGCGGGACGAGGCCGTGCAGCGCTGGCCGGTCGAAAAGAAGCCGCCGTTCGCCGCGCATTCGACTGCGACTTTCAGATCCGCATCGTCGAGCACGACGAGCGGATTCTTGCCGCCCATTTCGAGCTGGAATTTCGCCATGCGGCCGACGCAGGCCGCCGCCACTTTGCGCCCCGTCGCGACCGAGCCGGTGAAGGTGATGGCATTGACATCGCGATGGGTGAGAAACGTCTCGCCCACGACCGAGCCGCGCCCCATCACCAGGTTGAACACGCCCTTCGGCAGGCCGGAGCGCGCGATGATGTCGGACAGCGCATGCGCCGAGCCGGGCACGAGATCGGCGGGCTTGAACACGACGGCATTGCCATAGCACAGGGCCGGCGCGATCTTCCAGGCGGGAATGGCGATGGGGAAATTCCACGGCGTGATGATGCCGACGACGCCCACCGGCTCGCGGGTGATTTCGACATCGATGTTCGGCCGCACGCTCGGCAGTTTGTCGCCCCTCAGGCGCAAGGCCTCGCCGGCGAAGAAGGCGAAGATCTGCCCCGCCCGGGTCACTTCGCCGATGCCCTCCGGCAAGGTCTTGCCTTCTTCGCGCGACAAGAGGCGGCCGAGTTCTTCCTTGCGTGCGAGAATTTCGTCCGAGATTTTCTTCAGCGCGTCGTAACGCTCTTGCGGCGTCGAGCGTGCCCATTTCGGTGCGGCGGCCTTGGCGGCGGCGATGGCCTGCTGGGCCTGGGTGGCGTCGGCCTGCGTATATTCCGCGATCACGTCATCGGTGTTGGAAGGATTGACGTTGCGGGTGACGCCGGCGCCCGCGACCCATTCGCCGGCGATGAAATTCTGTTTGAGATCGGACATGGACATTTCCTAGATAAGCTTACGTTGTGCGAGGTTGCGGAAGAGGTGGGAGACGCCGAAGGTCCAGGGCGGACATTCGGTCGAATGGTTCATGCGATTGACCAACATGCCAAGCTTGTCCGTCGAAACGGTGACAATGTCGCCCGTCTTATGTGTGAAACCTTTGCCGGGCGTGTCGCGGTCCTGGATCGGCGCGAACATCGTGCCGAGGAACAGCACGGCGCCATCGGGATATTGGTGGTGCGGGCCGATCATCTGCCTGGCGAGATCGGCGGGGTCGCGGCTGATCTTGGCGATCGAACTGCCGCCTTCGAGATGGAAGCCTTCGGGCCCGTCGACGCTCAGGTGCACGTAAGCGCTGCGCACGTCGTCGAGCGAGAAACTGGCGTCGAAGAACCGCAGGAACGGCCCAACGGCGCAGGAGGCGTTATTGTCCTTCGCCTTGCCGAGCAGCAGCGCCGAGCGGCCCTCGACATCGCGCAAATTCACGTCATTGCCGAGGCTGGCGCCGACGATCCGGCCTGTTGAGGTGACGACCAGCACGATCTCCGGTTCCGGATTGTTCCAGGTCGAAATCGGATGGATGCCCGCATCCATGCCCGTGCCGACCGCCGACATCGGCTGGCTCTTGGTGAAGATCTCGGCATCCGGCCCGATGCCGACTTCGAGATATTGCGACCAGGCGCCCTTGGCGATCAGCAGATCCTTGAGATGCTGCGCCTGCGGCGAGCCGGGTTTGAGTTGCGAGAGGTCGTCGCCGATGAGCGCATTGATCTCCTGCCGCAGCGCCGCGGCGGCGTGATAATCGCCGCGCGCCCGCTCCTCGATCACCCGCTCCAGCATCGAGACAGCGAAGGTGACGCCGGCCGCCTTGATCGCCTGCAGGTCGATCGGCGCAAGCAGCCAGGGGCGGCTGGAATCGCGTGCGTCGGGTGGCGTATTGGCGAGAATGTCGGCCAAAGCACCGATGCGCTCGCCGTCCGCCCGCCGCAACGCCTCCGCCGGGGCGGGCGCCTCGCACAGGTCGCGCATCGTCGGGAAGGCGGCCGAAATGTCGAAAACGCCATCCTCCCGGATGGCGGCGACGCTCGGTCCCTCCCGGTCGGGGCGCCAGACACGTCCGGCAAGGGCTCCGGCCAAGCCGTCTTTCGGCAGGGTTTGGCCAAGATCGAGGGTGATTTGCGGCATATTGACGGATTCCATGCAAAAAAACCGGGGCATTCGCCTCGGAAGAGGGCGTGATTTCGGACAGAAGTATTGACGGACAGGGGTGCGCTGTCTAGCCTCTAGCATGCTAGTCGCTGTTCGGCTCCCATGGCAAGCCGCTCAGTGATCAGCGCGTCAAATCGAAGAGCGACCCATGGCCATACCCTCACGCGCGCGTGCCAATCGCCCCCCATCCGGCGAGGAGAGCCGCCGAGCGTCCAAAGCCGATCAGGTTTACGACGAGATCAAGGAGGCGATTCTATCCGGCACTTTCGAGCCGGGCATGGCGATTGACAAAGTGGAATTATGCAGTCGGCTGGGCATGTCGCGTTTTCCCGTCACCACGGCGATCAATCGCCTCGCTTACGAGCGCCTGGTGGTGATCGAACCGCAGCACGGTTCCTTCGTCGCCAAAATTTCCGCAGACGATGTGCGTGAATTGCTGCTGATCCGTCGCGCGCTCGAGGCGGAAATCGCTGGCGAGGCGGCGCGGCGTCTGACGCATGAAGCGCTCGAGAAGCTCGAGCGCAACCTGCGTTATCAGGTCGCCGCCGTCGAGGCGCAGGATTATTCCGGCTTTTACGCCCTCGATGTCGAGTTTCACCGCATCATCATCGGCGGTCTCAATCTGCTGCATTCGAGCGAGATCCTGGAAGGGTTGCGATCGCATCTCGAACGCGTGCGCCGTCTGCTGCTGCCTCTGCCCGGCCGGATGCCCGTCACCTATGCCGAGCATCGCGCCATCGTCGATGCACTCAACGCGGGCGACGCCGACAAAGCTATGGCGGCCATGCGCGACCACCTCAGCCAGACGGCCGTGATGTTCGAATCCTATGTCAAACAAAGGCCGAGCCTGTTCTCGACCTGAAGAGTGTTGGAGTTAATATGTCCCCCCGCATAATCCGTCTCAGTCCTGCCGACAACGTCGTCATTGCGGTCGATGTCATCGACACCGGTGCCGATGTGGCGGGAGTGAAAGCCGCGGCGCGCGTACCTAAAGGCCACAAAATGGCGACTACGCCGATCGCCAAAGGCGAGCCGGTGCTCAAGTTCGGCCAGATCATCGGCTTTGCCAGCAGCGACATCGCGCCGGGCCAGTGGGTGCATGAGCAGAATGTCGAAATGCATGCATTCGCGCGCGATTACCGGTTTGCCGAGGATGCGCATAACGAGGTCGTTCTGCCCGTGGAGCAGCAGGCGACCTTCGAAGGTTTTCGCCGCGCCAACGGCAAGGTCGGCACGCGCAATTATGTGGCGATTCTCACCAGCGTGAATTGCTCGGCCTCGGTTGCGCGCTTCATGGCGCAGGAGATCGAGCGCTCCGGCATCCTACGCGATTATCCCAATATTGATGGCGTCATTCCGCTCGTCCATGGCGGCGGCTGCGCGCTCGACGTGAAGGGCGAGGGCTACGAAACGCTGAAGCGCACGCAATGGGGCTATGCCGGCAATCCGAATGTCGCCGGGGTCGTGATGGTTGGTTTGGGGTGCGAAGGTTTTCAGATCGCACGCTGGAAAGATGCCTATGGCATTCAGGAATCCGACACTTTCCGCAGTATGACGATCCAGGAGACGGGCGGCACGAAGAAGACGGTTCTCGCCGGCGTCGAGGCGCTGAAGGCCATGCTGCCGATCGCCAATCAGGCGAAGCGCGAAACGGTCCCAGCATCCGAATTGATGCTGGCATTGCAATGCGGCGGCTCCGATGGCTATTCCGGCATCACGGCCAATCCGTCGCTCGGCGCCGCCGTCGACATTCTCGTGCGCCACGGCGGCACCGCGATCCTGTCGGAGACGCCGGAAATCTATGGGGCGGAGCACCTTCTGACTCGGCGCGCGGCGACGCGGGAAATCGGCGAGAAACTCGTCGACATGATTCACTGGTGGGAAGATTACACCAGCCGCAACAAAATGGAGATGAACAATAATCCCTCGCCGGGCAACAAGGCCGGTGGTTTGACGACGATTTTGGAAAAATCGCTGGGCGCGGCGGCCAAGGGCGGGACGACCACGTTGCAGGGCGTCTATCATTATGCCGAGCCGGTGACCGCCAAGGGCTTCGTCTTCATGGATACGCCCGGTTACGATCCGGTTTCGGCAACCGGCCAAGTGGCGGGCGGCGCCAATGTCCTCGCCTTCACGACAGGACGCGGTTCGGCCTATGGCTGCAAGCCGACGCCGTCGATCAAGCTTGCGACGAACAACGACACCTATCGCCGCATGACCGATGACATGGACATCAATTGCGGCGACGTGCTCGATGGCATCAGCATTGCCGAAAAGGGCCAGGAGATTTTCGACAAAGTGCTCCGCGTCGCGTCCGGCGAACATTCGAAATCCGAGGCGCTTGGCTACGGCGACGCGGAATTCGTGCCTTGGCAAATCGGCGCGACGATGTGATAGCTAATCCGGTTTCAATTTAATTGCATGGCGCCTCGCGTTTGCGCGGGGCGCTACATCTCAAGATGCGCAACTTGGATGAGCCTGAGTCGCGCATTGAATTTGCCGCAAGCAGGCTTGCCCGCTTGCAAGTACGGAAACTCTCGGGAGTAGAAAAGGAACGACCATGCGTCTGGCGCAGATCATCGACGACAAAGGAAAACGGGCGCTGGTGGTGACCGCGCGAGGCGAGACGCGGCTCGTCAAAGGCATCCGCACGACTTACGCCTTGGCGATGGAGGCGCTCGAACTCGGCGAACCGATCCGCAAGCGCATTGCCGCGCGCGGCATCGGCGCGCCGGTCGATTTGAAGGCCGCCTTGAAGGAAGGCCGGGTGCTGCCGCCGATCGACCATGCCGATCCGGCGCATCTTCTCGTCACCGGCACCGGGCTCACCCACCTCGGCTCTGCCGAAGGGCGCGACAAAATGCACAAAGATTTGTCAGATGCCTCCAAACTGACCGATTCGATGAAAATGTTCAAAATGGGCCTCGAAGGCGGCAAGCCGGCCAAGGGTCAAGTCGGGGTGCAGCCCGAATGGTTTTATAAGGGCGACGGCTCGACCATCACGCCGCCCGGCCATCCGCTGCTCTCTCCCAGCTTCGCCCTCGACGGCGGCGAAGAGCCTGAAATCGCTGGTCTCTATGTGGTCGGCAAGGATGGCACGCCGGCCCGCGTCGGCTTCGCGCTCGGCAACGAATTCTCCGACCACGTGACCGAGCGGCAGAACTATCTCTTTCTCGCCCATTCCAAATTGCGCGTGTCTTCTATCGGTCCCGAGGCGCTGGTCGGCGACCTGCCGCTCGACATCAAGGGAACGTCGCGCATCCGCCGCGGCCGCGAGGTGATCTGGGAAAAGCCTTTCATTTCCGGCGAGCAGAACATGTCCCATACAATCGCCAATCTGGAGGCGCATCACTTCAAATATGAGCTGTTCCGCCGCCCGGGCGACGTGCATGTCCATTATTTCGGCACGGCGACCCTATCCTTCTCCGACGGCATTTCGACCCAGCCGGGCGACGTTTTCGAGATCGAGGCTGAGCCCTTTGGCCTGCCGCTTGCTAACAAGCTCAAAGTGGTTAAGACGAAAATCCCGAGAGTAAAGGTGTTGTAATGTCCAATCGCGTTCAGGCTGACGAAACGAACGGTGCTGCGATTCAGTCTGAAACCGATAAGGATTCGCCCTTGAAGGAAGACATCCGGCTCCTGGGCCGGATGCTCGGCGATACGGTGCGGGAACAGGAGGGCGAGGATATTTTCAACCTCGTCGAACAGATCCGCACCCTGTCGGTCCGCTTCCATCGCGCCAACGATACCCAGGCGAAGGAAGAACTTGAGGCGATCCTCGATCGCCTCACCTCGGCCCAGACGGTGCAGATCACCCGGGCCTTCAGCTATTTCTCGCATCTCGCCAATATCGCCGAAGATCAGCACCACATCCGCCGCACCCGCGCCCATGATCTGCAAGGGTCGGCGCCGCGCGACGGTACCCTGGCCAAAGGCTTGCACCGCGCCGATGAGGCCGGCATTTCGGCCGCGACCTTGCGCGATTTCTTCAACAATGCGCTAGTGAGCCCCGTGCTTACCGCCCATCCGACCGAGGTGCGGCGCAAAAGCACGCTCACCCGCGAGCAGGCGGTTGCCGATCTCCTCGACCACCGCGAGCGCATTCGCATGACGCCGGACGAGGCGACCGAGACGCAGGACAAGCTGCGCCGCGCTATTCTCATCCTGTGGCAGACCAATCTCCTGCGCCGCACCAAGCTGACGGTGCTCGACGAAGTGGCGAATGGTCTGTCCTATTACGATTACACATTCCTGCGGCAATTGCCGGCGCTTTACGGCGTGCTCGAAGACATGCTGAGCGCGCGCGACCCGCAGCAGAGCGAGCAGGAGATCGCTTCGTTCTTCCGATTGGGTTCCTGGATCGGCGGTGACCGCGACGGCAACCCGTTCGTGACGGCGGATGTTTTGCGCGAGGCGGCGCGGATGCAAAGCGTCCACGCATTGAAATTCTATCTCGAACAATTGCACAAGCTGGGCGGCGAATTGTCGATTTCGAGCCGCATCGTCGAGGCTTCGCCCGAACTGATGGCGCTGGCCGGGCGCTCGCCCGATCGCTCGATTCATCGGCGCGAAGAGCCTTACCGTCTCGCGATTTCCGGCATTTACGCGCGCCTTGCGGCGACGGCCGCGCAGCGCGACAAATATGAGACCCCGCGTGATCCCGTCGGCGTCGCGCCGCCTTACGCGGATGTCAGCGAGTTTCTGGCCGATCTCGATGTCATTCAACAGTCGCTGCAGACGCATGGTTCGAAAATCATCTCGCTCGGCCGTCTGCGCGTGTTGCGCCGGGCCGCCAAGTGTTTCGGCTTCCATCTTGCGACCTTGGATCTGCGACAGAATTCGGATGTCCATGAACGCGTCGTGGCCGAACTTCTCGAGGAAGTCGCGCCTGGCACGCAATATCTGAAGCTGGACGAAGCCGGCCGCGTCAAACGCCTCTTGCAGGAATTGCGCTCGGCCCGGCCGCTCATTTCGCCTTTCATCACCTATTCCGAGGAAACGCAATCCGAACTCGACGTGTTCCGCGCGGCAGCGGAAGTGCGGGCGCTGCATGGCGAAAAGGTCATCGCCACTGCGATCATTTCGAAAGCCGAGAGCGTCTCCGATCTGCTCGAACTCGCCTTGCTGTTGAAGGAAGCGGGGCTCGTGACGGCCGAGGGCACGTCCGCCATCAACATGGTGCCGCTCTTCGAGACGATCGAGGATTTGCGCAATTGCACCGGCGTGATGGACAGCCTCTTTTCCATTCCCGAATACAAGAGCTACGTCACCAGTCTTGGCGGCGTGCAGGAGGTGATGCTCGGCTATTCGGACAGCAACAAGGACGGCGGCTTCGTCACGTCAGGCTGGGAGCTGTACAAGGCCGAGATCGGCCTGATCGACGTATTCCGCAAGCATGGCGTGCGGATGCGCCTGTTCCATGGCCGCGGTGGCTCGGTCGGCCGCGGCGGCGGCCCCAGCTACAACGCCATTCTCGCCCAGCCGGGCGGAGCGGTGCAGGGACAGATCCGCATCACCGAACAGGGCGAGATCATTTCCAGTAAATATTCGAACGCCGACGTCGGCCGCCGCAATCTGGAAATCCTCGCGGCGGCGACCTTGGAAGCCTCTTTGCTGCAGCCGGAGCGTCCCGCCCCGCGCGAGGAATTCCTCGGCGCGATGGAGTTCCTGTCGGAGAAGGCGTTCAAGGCCTATCGCGGCCTGGTCTACGAGACGGAAGGTTTTGAATCCTATTTCTGGTCGTCGACGGTGATCACCGAAATTGCGACGCTCAACATCGGCAGCCGTCCGGCGTCGCGCAAGAAGACGACACAGATCGAGGCTCTGCGCGCTATCCCCTGGGTCTTCTCCTGGGCCCAATGCCGCCTGATGCTGCCGGGCTGGTATGGCTTCGGTTCGGCGATCAAGGCCTGGCTCGAGGAGCGGCCGGACTACGGTTTGAGCCTGCTGCAGGCGATGTATCGCGAATGGCCGTTCTTCCGCACCCAATTGTCCAACATGGACATGGTGATGGCAAAGAGCAGCCTGGCGATTGCCTCGCGCTATGCGGCGCTGGTGACGGACGTAGAACTGCGCAACGAAATCTTCGGCCGCATCAGCGCCGAATGGCATCGCTCGGTCGAGGCGCTGAATGCGATCATGGGGCAGAGCAAGCTTCTGGAATCGAACCCGCTGCTCGCCCGCTCCATCCGCAACCGCTTCCCCTATCTCGACCCGCTCAATCACATCCAGGTCGAACTGATGCAGCTTTATCGCCAGCACGAGCATGACGAGAAGGTGCTGACCGGTATTCAGCTCACGATCAACGGCATTTCGGCGGGGTTGCGGAATAGCGGGTGAGATGATTCGACCGGGCGAACGGCTGGGACCGCGCGCTTTCAGCTCGCAAACGGCGCAGCTCCGAATTAAAATTGCGATGAAGCGCACTTAATTCGCTATAGGCCCCGACCGAAGCCAAGAATTGTAGGGATGCGTGGCAATGCAATTTAGATTAAATGCACTGTCACCGTAATTCGCGTAATTTGCGGAATGGATGCGGGACTTTCCCGGCAGCTGAGCCACAGACTTATACGCCCCCTAGATTCTCTTTGAGCAGCACCTCAATGCGCATCCTTTCCTGCAACGCGAAAAGTTCTCTCTGGTCGACGCGTGCGCGCATGATGCGCAAAGCACTTCGGACAGCATCGCGCGGGTCCTGAGCGATGACCGCATCGAGACGATCATCCATCAGTGCCTGCTCGGTGAAGGGCGTACGCTCGTGGGCGACCACAGTCAGGCGGTGGGCCTCGGGCCATTTCGACAGCGCTGCGAGGGGAACCCTGGCTTCCGAACTCAGCAGATAGACCGATACGATATCGGGGTTGTGTTGCAAGCTCCGGTGAATGATGAGATCGGCATGCTCTTCATCCGCGTAAGTTTCTATCGATGGCAGACTTTGCAAATTCGGAAACTGAGTATTGATGATGCTGTCAAAACCATGACGCCTCTGAATGCTATCGAGCGCCATCATGGTCTCTGCGATGACCATGATCTTGCCTCGCTTCTCGCCGACAAACCGGCCGATAATCTTTCCAGCAGTCGCGCCGGCCGCAAAATTATCGACGCCGACATAATCGGCGTTCTCCAGCTTTTCCTGACCGGATAGGAACTGCACGACCTTTACGCCGCGTCCGACAAGACGCACGAGCGCGTCACGCACCTGCGGCGATTCCGGCGCCATGACGGCAATGCCATCGACCGAATCCGCATCGAGGGCGGCCAGATATTTTGCGACGACATGCGGATCGGCCATGGAGATTTGGACAATATTCACCGTCGTCGAATCCGTACGGACTTCCTCCCTGCTGTCGCCGATCTGCTTAACGAGTTGTTGCAGATAAAGATCGCCGTGTTCGGGCAGAACGAAATTGAAGCGATAGGTCTTATTGCGCGCAAGCGCGACCGCCGCCGGATTCCGGACGAACCCTATGCGATCGATGGCCTCGAAAACTCGGCGAGCAGCCTTCTCGCTCACATTCGGTCGTCCGTTCAGCACGCGATCGACGGTTGCCAGGCTCACACCCGCGACTTCTGCCAGGTCTTTTGTGGTTGGCCGCATTTAGTCGAATCTCTTCCTTCGGTTTCTCGCGCGGACCCTCTGACAAAAACCATCGAAAGGCAACAATTGAAGCGCGCACGTCAAAAATCGCCTAGATTGAGGCTCGAACATCAAAATTTGCCGTTTCGGAGAGAATATAACAAAAATAGCTTGATTTGATGTGCGCACCTCAGTACTCTTTGCGAAGTGGCGGCCCGAGTTTTGGGTGCAAAGCCACAAAAATGGTGCGGAAGGAACAGTTCCGCTCGGGAGATGTTACGCCGCGTCAATAGCCCTCAATGGGCGTTTTGAACCTTCTGATCGAAATCGGAAGTAACGGGAGGAGATTCAGCTATGAAAGATCGCCACTTCAAGTGGTTGGGCGACGTCCGCGCTCTATTGGCCAGCGCGAATAAGATCGCCGAAAAGGAATTGCCCCGCTCCGGCGTGATCGGAAATCCGATGGAGGGCGTTTCCTCAGTGTCGATATCCGCCTGGCGCGCCTGCAACTAGCTTGAGGAGGGGGATATGGCACAGTTCATCAACAAGAGAGAAGACGCCGTAACCGAGGCGATCGACGGCGTACTAATGACATCCGGCGGCAATCTTGCGCGTCTCGATGGCTATCCGCATATCCGTGTCGTGGTCCGGAACGACTGGGATAAATCAAAAGTGGCGATTGTGTCGGGCGGCGGATCCGGCCATGAGCCAGCCCACGTCGGTTTCGTCGGCAAAGGAATGCTGACCGCCGCCGTTTGTGGCGACGTTTTTGCCTCGCCGAGTGTCGATGCCGTTCTGGCGGGCATTTTGGCGGTGACTGGCCCGGCCGGATGTTTGTTGGTCGTCAAGAACTACACGGGAGACCGTCTCAACTTCGGCCTTGCTGCCGAGCGCGCGCGTGCCTATGGGCTCAACGTCAGTATGGTCATCGTCGACGACGACATCGCGCTTCCCGATCAACTGCAAGCACGGGGCATTGCCGGCACTTTGTTTGTCCATAAGATCGCCGGTGCTCTTGCCGAAAAAGGCGCCGACCTTGAGACCGTCACCGCTGCCGCCAAGCGCGTCATTGCAGCTACCCGCTCCATCGGCATGTCGCTGGACACTTGCAGGGTTCCGGGGGCTCCAAAAGAACACCGCATACCGGAAGGCAAGGCTGAACTCGGTCTTGGCATTCACGGCGAGGCCGGCGCGGAGCAAGTCGACTTTGCGGGCGCTCGTTCCTCCGTCGCGTCCATGGTCGCGCGACTTGCCGCTGTCATGGGCGAAGGACCGCATGTCGCCTTGGTAAACAATCTCGGGGGGACGTCCGAGTTGGAAATGTCCATCCTCGTTCATGATCTGATTCATTCGCCTGTTGGCCGCAACATCATGCATGTGATTGGCCCGGCGCCTTTGATGACCTCGCTCGACATGCAGGGCTTTTCGATCTCCGTCTATCCTGCGGATGGGATGGAACTGGAACTCTTGAAGGCCCCTGTGCCGATTTCCACCTGGCCCGGGGTCTCGGAGGTGCGACCGGTCATCCTGAGCTCCCTGCCGGACGGCGTGATGCCGATCACGCCGATCCCGTCCAACCACTCACCGACGCGAGAATTCCTCATCGGCTGCTGTAACGTTCTGACAACTTCGGAGCGGGAACTGAATGCCCTCGATGCGAAGTGCGGCGACGGCGATACCGGTTCGACCCTGGCTGGGGCGGCCCGCGCCTTAACGAAGGCGATCGATCGACTGCCCTTGTCGGATCACACGCAGTTGCTGCGCGCCATCGGTCAGGAGCTAAGCCAAACGATGGGCGGATCATCTGGTGTGCTCCTCGCGATTTTCTTCGCGGCAGCCGGAGATGGCGCGTCGAGCGGATTACCGATGCGTGAAGCCTTCAGAGCTGGGCTCGCCCGGATGCAGGAGATCGGCGGGGCCGGGATCGGCGACCGAACGATGGTGGATGCTTTGGCGCCAGCACTCGACGCGCTCGACGAAAGCGTGACATCGGCTGCAGCAGCCGCACGTGCCGGCGCGAATTTCACGGCAACATTGTCTCGGGCGAAAGCGGGCCGTGCCGCCTACATTAGCGCGAAGCAACTTGATGGCCATATCGATCCTGGCGCCGAAGCCGTGGCGCGGATTTTCGAGCATCTCGCCGCTTAACCAGCGCAAACCGTTGGCCGCATATCGCCGGGACGCGGCGTTCGTCTCTCGTCGGCATTCCGATGCCTTCGCTGTCGAACTCTCGTGTTCCGGAGTGGCGCGGCCAACCAGCCATTCGACCGTGTGATTTACATCATCAACAAGGCAGGCGCTCGCACGCGTGCAGCCGCCGCATAAGAGGAAAACGACCATGGGAAGCGGATTCATTGGGGAACTTCTGGGAACGATGACACTCGTCTTGTTCGGCGACGGCGTGGTTGCGCAGGTTCTGCTGAGCAAGTCTAAAGGGCAAAATTCTGGTTGGATCGTGATCACCGCGGGCTGGGCCTTTGCGGTGCTTTGTGGCGTATTGGTCGCGGCCGCTGCCGGTGGATCGGGCCATCTGAATCCGGCGGTGACGATTGCCTTTGCGGCCGTGACTGGCGACTGGAGCCACGTTGCCACGTACATTCCGGCGCAATTCATCGGCGCGTTCATCGGCGCCGTCCTCGTCTGGCTCGCCTATCTGCCGCACTGGGAGGAGACCAGCGATCCGGGCTTGAAACTCGCCGTGTTTTGCACCGGTCCGGCGATCCGCAACACCGGCGCCAACATCATCTGCGAAATCATCGGCACGTTTGCCCTGCTCTTCGTGGTTGCGGCGATCGGCGCGAAAAGCGTTGGCACGCCGGGCTATTTCGGCCCGTATATCGTCGCGATGCTCGTCTGGGGCATCGGCCTTTCGCTCGGTGGTCCAACCGGCTATGCGATCAACCCCGCCCGCGATCTCGCTCCGCGCTTGGCCCATGCAATTTTGCCGATCCCTGGCAAGGGAGGCTCTGATTGGGCCTACGGCTGGATTCCGGTCTTTGCGCCCATCGTTGGCGGCCTGATCGGCCTCTTTGTCGCCAAGGCTGCAGGCATGCTTTAAGCGTCATTTTGAATGACGGATAGAGTTACGGTGAAAGTGCACTTAATTTTCTATAGGCCTGGACAGCCGTCGAGAATTGTCGAGGTGCGCAATAGTGCAATTTTAAATTAGATGCACCGTCACCGTAATTCTGGGTAATTTTGCAGCCGCATCAGAATTGTGCAAAATCGATGGGTTTGTCTTTGTCGATGCGCGCATTGACACTGTCCATCGGATATTTCAATCCGCTGGCGCAATTGAAAAGAACCGCGGTTTCATCGGCCCTAACCAATCCGTCCTGAAGCGCCTTTTGATAGGCGGCGACTGTTGCGGCACCCTCTGGGCAGAGCAGAAGCCCTTCTTCCCGGGCAATGAAATTGCGCATCGCCATGATGTCGTCATCCGCAATCGCCATGCAAAACCCGTTTGATTCCCGCACCGCCCGGATGATCAGAAAATCACCGACGGCGACCGGAACCCGGATCCCCGATGCAACGGTATGGGCATTCTCCCACAGCGGTGCATGCTCCTCGCCTCGTTCCCACGCCCGTACAATCGGCGCGCAGCCATCGGCCTGCACTGCCACCATGCGTGGCAAGGGTCCGCTGATCCAGCCGAGTTCCTGCAATTCGTGAAATGCCTTCCACATGCCGATCAAACCCGTACCGCCTCCGGTTGGATAAAAGATCACATCCGGCAGGCGCCAGCCAAATTGTTCGGCCAGCTCAAGACCCATCGTCTTTTTGCCTTCAATGCGATAGGGCTCTTTCAGAGTCGACACATCGAACCAGCCGACTTTTTCCTTGCCCCGTCCGACAATCGCGCCGCAATCATTGATGAGGCCATTGACCAGATAGGTCGCGCCGCCCTGCTGCTGAATTTCACGGACGTTGATGTCCGGTGTATCCGCCGGACAGAGAACGGTCGCCCGCTGCCCCGCGCGGCGGGCATAGGCCGCCATGGCCGCCCCGGCATTGCCATTGGTGGGGATGGCCAGATGCTTGATCCCGAATTCTTTTGCCATGGACACGGCGAGGCACAGGCCTCTCGCCTTGAAGGACCCGGTCGGCAGGCGGCCCTCATCCTTGACAAGGACCTTGCCTGGTTTTGCGCCAAGTTGTGCAATGGTCCGCTCGAGCGGGATCAGGGGCGTGACCACTTCTCCAAGGGAAATGCGATTTTCGGCCTTGGTAACAGGTAAAAGGCTCGCGTAGCGCCAAAGCCCCGGGGTTTGCGAGGCCGCGATGGACTCTCTTGAGACCTGTGCTGCCATTGTTTTGAGATCGTAGCGCACAAGCAGCGGACGTCCGGCCTCTGACAGGCCATGGATCTCCCCTGCGGGATAGCGCTTTCCTGTCAACGAGCATTCCAGATGGGAAACAAATGTCTGGATCATAAGGTTGGCCTTGTGCAGGACAGTCAGGGTCATGAATTACGGTGACACGAACTTAAATCCCCTTATTCCACCCGCCAATTCATAATGGCCCGCATTGGACGTATCATCGCTCCCGGTATTCCACGCCGTCTCGCGGTAATCGCCGCGAGACGGCGTTTTCGGGACTGATTGGGGATCTAAGTTCGTGTCACCACAATTCTCATTCAGGACGTTGCACAAATTTTGAATTTCGCATCACCGGATGCATGCATCATGAAACAGAAACTCCTAAATCCGCCCGGAGCTTCAGGAGGTCAGGCGGGAGGGGAGGTGCTTCGCGTTGCTTTGAACTGTTGAACGCTTCCTGCGACGCCTCCGACGCACAAGCGGGCAGTCTCCGGCTCATGCCTGATCCGTCTCGGACTTACGCTTTGGCGGCGTTCTGTGCGGCCTCGAATACATCGCGTGCGGACGTCGTACCCGCGACGTGCTCCGTATGCTCGGCTCCGAGGTCCATCCATCCTGCGTTCACGGCCTCAAACATTTCTTCGGCAGGTCCGGTGTGGCCCTTCGGGATGCCGAACCGCTCGAACGCTTCCGCCCACCCTGCACGCGGGACTGCAAAGGCCTTCACGTCAAGCGTCAAGACGTCACCCAATTGCTCGGCGACTTCATCCGCGCTGACCATCGAACCAAGCTCGACCAAGCGCTGCCCCGACCAGGCTGGCCCGCGCAAAAGGGTTGCGACCTCCGCGCCGATGTCATTCGTCGCGACCATGGTCGATTTCCGGTTTGTCGGATTGTAGTAGACCGGTAGCGTTCCACCTTGGGCGACCTGCAAGCCGTAAAGGAAATTCTCGAAGAATCCGCCTGCGCGCACAAATGCGATTGGGGATGTCAGGTCGCGAAAACCTTGCTCCAGAAGCGACAAGGCCGTGACCATCCCGAGTCCGCTGGTCCTGTTCGCACCCATCGACGAAAGCGCAACCACTCGCGGCGGCGCTGCCTTGGTGAGCGCCTCGACATAGTTCGCAATCACGCCCTTTGCTTCTTTGTAATCGGGTGAGGGCGCCCAGACAGCGGGCAACATGACAAACGCGCCTTCGACGCCTTTGAGCGCTTGCGCGATGGCTGCTGAATCATTCCAATCGCCGTCAACCAGTTCCACCCCCTGGTTTGCCCAGCTTGACGCCTTCTCGCGATTGCGGACCAGCGCGCGTACTTCCTTGCCGTGCGCCAACAGATGTTCTGCCGTTGCGCCGCCGACTTTTCCTGTGATTCCCATTACTAAAAACATGTGTTTTCTCCTGATATTGAGGGACAGGGGACTGCCCGAGTTGGTTCAACGGATGAGCGGCAGAATGGCCCGAATACGGGGATCGCGCGCGTAGAGGCCGCCCCATGTCATCGCGCCTAGAAGCAGGGAAACGATTTCCGGCGGCGACCCCAACTCACCAATGCGGACATGGGCGCAGATGGCACCTCCCAAAAAGCCCGTCACGAGGATCGCGCCGAGGACGGCGGTGGCCGGGATGGCGTAAAGGATGGCACAGGCGAGTATGATCGGACCCACGACACGGGTCAGGTCCATCGCGAACCCGGTTTCCTGCAACATGCTCGCGATCTGTGCCGGAGCGAAAAGCTGAATAATGCCGTCTGCCACCAGAGCGATAAAGACAAACGCGCTGATTATCCGGCCGGCCCACAGGCTGCGATGCAAGGCCATAGTTTCAGGCACTTGATGCAGATTCATAGTTTCGGACACTTGTCATTCTCCGATGGGGGAATCCCATATCCGGAGCTTACTGTGTCTCTCAGATGTGATAAACACCGAGAAAATGAACTCACTGTTCTCTCTGCGGTGAACAATATCGGGGCACGAAAATGCAGAATCTCGAACCCATCCTCATTTTCGTAACGGTAGCGGAAATGGGGAGCTTCACCCGCGCAGCCGACAGCCTGGGCATTCAGAAGGGAAGGGCCTCAACGGCGGTCCGGAAGCTGGAAGAAGATGTCGGCGTCAGGCTTCTGCACCGGACGACGCGTAGCGTGCAGTTGACGGAAGACGGACGGGTCTTTCGCGCACGTGCCCGCGATCTCCTCGCGGACGTTGACGATCTGCACTCGATGTTCGCAAGCGATCGCGTGGCACTTCGCGGGCGTCTACGCGTCGATCTTCCGACCGAGGTGGCACGGACAACGATCGTGCCGGCCTTACCGGATTTCATGGCGGTTCACCCCGAGTTGGAGCTGGAGCTGTCGAGTACGGATCGGCAAGTCGATCTGGTTCAAGAGGGGTTCGATTGTGTCTTGCGGCTTGGACCCATAAGGGACGAGACGCTGATCGCCCGCCCATTGGGCCTGTTGCGCATGGTCAACGCTGCCAGCCCCGCCTATCTGGCGCGCTACGGCGTCCCTCGATCGCTAGAAGATCTCCAGCGTCAGGAACATCGGGCAATTCATTTTTCGACGATACTGGGCGCAAGACCCTATGGATGGGAATATCCGGACGGCGACGGCTACGCGACGCTTCAGTTGCCAGGTGCGCTACACGTCAACAGCGCACAGACCTACGAAGCCGCTGCCCTCGCCGGCCTTGGCCTGATTCAGGCGCCGCTCTTGGGGATTGGCCGATACTTAGAGAGTGGAGCGCTTGTGGAGATCATACCCGATTTTCGTCGCCGGGCGCTCGCCGTGTCCCTCGTCGTAGCACATCGGAGCAATTTGTCGCGCCGGGTCCGCGCATTCATGAAATGGATCGAAGATGTGCTGACGCCGTATCTGGAATAGCAAGACGAACATCTTCGTCCGGCCCTCGAAATCAACATTCTGAAGTTATATCTGCCGGTCGGGTGCAAATATCTTGATTTCCCCCTTGCAGTTTGGCCGCGCTGCTCGTGACGATGTAATTCTCACACGCCCTTCGGATATTTTCCCTTCTTCTTTTTAACCTTCCCTTCTGGGAGGTCCTTCTTCCCACCCTTATACTTCTCCCGCTTCGGCGGCTTATCATGCGTGCGGGCTGCGTCGGCCGGATGGATGCGGATATTGTCGGGCGAGGGGCGGCGGGAATTGGCGAGGAAGCGTTCGGCTGCGGGCGTCGCGATTTCGAACAATGTCTCGTGATCGAAAATCTTGATCGAGCCGATGTCCTGGCGGGTGATCTGGCCGCGCTTGCACAGCATCGGCAGCAGCCATTTTGGGTCTGCATTACGGGTGCGGCCGATATCGAGGCGGAACCACGTGCTGTCGCCGCCAAAGCCTTTCTTGCCGACGCCCGCCGGTCCGGCGTCGCGGTCCCGTGCGGGACGTTCGCGCGTCGATTGGGCATAGCCAGGGTCGGTGACGTCCTCATAGGCCGGGAGTTGCGCGCGGTAGAGCCGCGCCAGCGCCGCCGCGACTTCCTCGGGCGACTTTTGCGCCAGCAGCAGGCGGGCGAGGGCGAGATCCTCCTCGCTATTGGCCTCGTTCAAGACGGGATCGTCGAGCAGCCGTTCCTGATCCTTGGCGCGAATCTCTTCGGCGCTCGGCGGCGCGCCCCACAGCGGTTGTAATTTTGCATCGACGAACAGCCGTTCGGCGCGGCGCCGCCGCGACATCGGCACCAGCACGGCGCTCACGCCTTTGCGGCCCGCGCGTCCGGTGCGGCCCGAGCGGTGCTGCATGGTCTCGACATCATGCGGCAGTTCGGCATGGATAACGATGCCGACATTGGGTAGATCGATGCCGCGTGCCGCCACATCGGTGGCGACGCAGACACGGGCGCGGTTTGAGCGCAGCGCGAGCATGGCCTGATTGCGCTCATGCTGGCTGAGTTCGCCCGACAGCACGACGGCGGAAAAACCGCGCTCCTGCAAAATCGCGTGCAGATGGCGCACCGCCTCGCGCGTGTTGCAAAACACCATGGCGGTAGGGGCTTCCAACATGCGCAGCAAGTTGACCACCACATGTTCATGCTCGTGCGGTGCGACGCGAATGGCGCGGTATTCGATGTCGGCATGACCGCTTTTGCCGCCCGTCACCTCGATGCGCTGGGCGTTGCGTTGATAGTCTTTCGCCAGCGTTGCAATGGCTTTCGGCATCGTCGCGGAAAACAAGAGGCTGCGCTTGGTTGCGGGCGCGGCCTTGAGGATGAATTCGAGATCCTCGCGAAAACCGAGATCGAGCATCTCGTCGGCTTCGTCGAGCACCACGGCTTTCAATTCCGAGAGGTCCAGCGCGCCGCGCTCCATATGATCGCGCAACCGCCCCGGCGTGCCGACCACGATATGCGCGCCGTCTTCCAGATTGCGCCGCTCGCGCCGCGCATCCATGCCGCCAACGCAGGTGGCGATGCGGGTGCGGGCATATTGGTAGAGCCAGCCCAATTCCCGCGCGACCTGCAGCGCCAGTTCGCGCGTCGGCGCAATCACGAGGGCCTGCGGCTTGGTCGCCGGGCCGAAGGTTTCGGCCGCGCCGAGCAGGGTCGGGGCCATGCTCAAGCCATAGGCCACGGTCTTGCCTGAGCCGGTCTGAGCGGACACCAACAAGTCCCGCTCCAAAGCCTCGGGCGCCAACACGGCGCTCTGCACCGGCGTGGGCTCGGCATAATTGCGCTCATCGAGGGCGCGGGCGAGGGAGGGAATGGTGGTGAAGGTCAAAGGAAAAGCCTGAGTGGGAAGGGGCGCGGGGCACGCGAAGGCTGTGTCCTATACGCTTTGTCGGGCCTTGTCTTGGAATTACGGAGATATCAGCTTAAATCCATGGCCCGCCCGTCGTCCGGCCAAATGAACTTGAGCTTGCCCAAGTTCATTATCTTTCATGATCTTTCGGGCTTCATTTTTCGCAATTTTCATGATAGAACAAATCATAAATATGGCTTTCACGTCGCCGGAAAGAGGGGTCGTTGCAAATTTTTTTGAAAACAAACTAATAGAGCGAATTTTAAAGTAAAATCAATTTGTTAAAGCGTCTGCGAAGGCCTTCGCCGAAAACATGCGGGTCAAATCCACCCGGGCCTTGGCACCGCGACGACGGGCCTCCGCCGGATCGGCGAGGGCGGCCGTGATCTGCTGGGCCGCGTGCGCCCGATCCGGTTCGGCCCAGAGCAATTGGCGGTCGTCGTCGATGGTTTTGGGCGACGGCACCAATTCGCAGCGCACCGGATAGCCATTGCTGTCATCGAGGAATTCCGCCGTCGCGGACCAATCGGTCGACACACAGGGCAGGCCCATCAGCATAGCTTCGGCAACGGTGAGGCCGAAGCCTTCCGAATGGTGAAGCGAGACATAGAGGTCGCTTTGCGCCAGCAGCGCCAATTGCTCGGTGCGCGCGAGTGATTGGCCGTGCAGCGCCACGCCACAGCCGCGCCCCTCAAGCGTTTTGAGCAGTGGTGCGAGACGCGCATCATCGCGCGATCCGCCGCGGATGATCAGGCGCAGGTCGAAGGCTCGGCCCGCCTGCGCGACATCGTTCAGCGCGGCGAGGAGGCCCGATAAATTCTTGCGGTGGCTGGCTGCGACCATGTCGCCGATGAAGCAGATCCGCGGCCTTGCCCCGTTGATCGGCTGGGCGAGGGGCAGCGGCTCGATGGCGACGGGCAGGGGCAGGAAACGTGTGGGGCACCCGGTCGAACGGGCGATCGCATCGACCGAAAAGCGGCTCGACGAGGCGAGTTCGTGAAAGAACGGCGCGTGCCGGCGCCAGCTCTCCGGCGTTTGCTCCAGTTCCCAGATCCAATCGCCGATCCGGTAGAGATTGTGCAGACGGGCCGCCCCGATCGCGCGCAAAGCCGCGCTCGAGACCGGCGGGTTGACGAACAGCACAAGCGTGCCGGCTTCGCCTCGGTCGGGCACATAGCGAAAGTCGGTGACCGCCTGCGATTGCCGAAAGGTGGCCGACAGGTCGATACCGAAAACCGGGATTTGCGCCGCTTCGAGGGCCTGGATCGCGAGACGCGCCGATTGGCCGAGACCAGTCGGGGCGGTGAGATATCCCGCGACGATGAACGGTGGTTGCGGCCGCAGCGGTGCAGCGCCCAGTTTCGGAGCAGTTGCCAGGGAGATTTCCTCGAACAGCCGCCGCCGGAACCCATGCGGAAGCATCTGCCAGGCACGGTGCAGCAATTTACGGCTCATCGGAGCGGAACATCCAGGCGACAGCGAAAATCATCACGTGCCGACTTGCCCGATCGGGACGGCGGGCGCAAGCGAATTGACGTAAGCGGCGGTCTTGGTGGCGCCGGGTTTATCCGGTACAAACCGCGCATGAACGAGGCGATTTTGCACGATGGCGCGCGGCCCATGGCGGTCTCAACGGACGGACCGCGCATTCTGTTCCTCTATTGGGGGCGCCGCGGCGGCGTGAACCGCATGGCGCTCGACATCGCCCGTGCCGCCGTCCACGACAAGGTCCCGAACGTGTTCTTTGCCCTCGCGCAGGACAACGAATTGCGCGCGACCTTCGCGCAATTACCGCTTCCGATCCTTTGGCAGAAGCTGTTTTCCTCCGCCCGCGAGGCGGTTCTCGGCCTCGCACGACTTGGCAAGATCCGCCGCGAGCTGGTCGATTTCATCCGCCGGCATCGCATCGATCATGTCATCGTGCTCATCCCGCATGTCTGGTCGCCCTTTGTAGCCAAGGCGATCAAAGCGACCGGCGCTCGGCTTTATCTTGTCTGCCATGATGCGCAGCGCCATCCGGGGGACCTGACCGGCTTCATCGACGCTTGGTTGCGGCGCGATCTGCGCCGGGCCGACGCCATCATTTCGCTCTCGCGCGCGGTGACGGCGCTGTTGACGCAGGAACATCGCATCGCGCCGGACCGCATCGTGCAATCCTTCTTGCCGTTGATCGACGATGTGTCGCAACCGGTCGCGCCGCGGACCTCGCTGCACCATCCGCCGCGCCTCGTCTTTCTGGGGCGGGTGCGCGCGTATAAAGGGCTGACGATGATGCTGGATGCCTTGCAGATCTTGCAGGCGCGCGGCATCGCTTTCGACATGTCGATCTTTGGCGAGGGCGACATGGGTGCGGATGCGGAGCGCCTCGCTGGCCTCGGCGTCGTGTGGCACCGCGGCTGGGTGCAGGAGCAGGACATTGCCGGCATTCTGGCGCGGCAGGACGTGATGATCCTCTCGCATACCGAGGCGAGCCAATCCGGATCGGTGATGCTTGCCCATGGCGCCGGCATCCCCGCCATCGTGACGCCGGTCGGCGGACTGCCTGAGCAGATCGAGGCGGGCCGCAACGGCCTTGTCGCCAAAAATGTGAGTGCCGAAAGTCTCGCCGAGGCGATCGCCATGCTGATCGGCGACGACGCTTTGTTCCGCCGCATGAGCGCGCAGATCGTGGCCGAGCGGGATGCGCGCTCGCCATCACGTCTTCTCGACCAGATGCGCCGCCTTGCCGCCGACGCACGGCCTGCGCGTACCTGATTGCGTGCCGATTCCGCCTTGAATTCAAGGCAATAACGATATCGCCTCGCCGTCGCACACGGTTTTTTTGTGTGTCAAACTTAACAAAATTTCATCTCCGGTTCACGTTTCGGAGAGGCGATTCAAGTGTAATGATCCTGCGGGATTGCTATAATGGCGGCGAGTAGAGGTTCTGCACGGCGGCCGCCGGCGGAGAAGCGGGACCTTGCATTTCGCAAAGCCGGCATTCAGCGGGCCCGCGGCGACGGCAATAAATAAATCTAAGGCGACGTGAGAATGGATAGTACGACTTCCAGGGTGAAGCCGAAGAAATCAGGTTCGAAGCTTTTCCTCGCCACTGTGATCCTCGCTGCGGGAGTCGGCGGCTACGCCTATTGGCAGCACATGGAAACGCAGCGGCAGGCGCAGGAAGCCGCCGCGCGCGCCGCCGCCGCGCCGCCGCCGGCCGTTCCGGTGACGATTGCCAAAGCCGCGAAATCCGATGTCCGCGTGTTTTTGCCGGGTCTCGGCACCGTTCAGGCACTGACCACCGTGACCGTGCGCAGCCGCGTCGACGGGGAAATTCACAAGATCGCCTATAAGGAAGGGCAATTCGTCAACAAGGGCGATCTTTTGGCGCAGATCGATCCGCGTCCGTTCCAGGCCGCGTTAGAACAGGCGACGGCTAAGAAGTCGCAGGACCAAGCCAATCTGGCCAATGCCCAGCTCGATCTCGTCCGCTATCAAAAATTAGGTCAGTTTGCCTCGGGCCAGCAGCTCGATACGCAAAAGTCGACGGTCAATCAGCTGACCGCGCAGATTGCGGCCGACCAGGCAGCGATCGATGCGGCGCAAACCCAGCTCGATTACACGACGATCCGCGCGCCGCTGACCGGCAAGACGGGCTTCACGCTGGTGGATGAAGGCAACATGGTCAGCGCGGCGGGGCAGTCCGGCATCGTCGTGATTCAGCAAATGCAGCCGATCACCGTCGTGTTCACCGAGCCGGAGCGCTATTTGGGCGATATCAATGCGGCCATGCGCGAAGGCGAGCCGCTGGTGGAAGCCTATACCGCCGACGGCAAGAAGAAGCTTGCGGAAGGTGTCCTGACCCTCGTCGACAATCAGGTCGATGTGGCGACCGGCAGCATCCATGTCCGCGCGACGTTCGACAACAAGGACGACGCTTTATGGCCGGGCCTGTCGGTGACGACGCGCCTGTTGGCGAAAACCTTGCAAGGCGTCGTGACCGTGCCGGACGGTACGATTCAACACGGCCCCAATGGGCTCTTCGCCTTCGTCGTCGATGACCAGAGCAAGGCGCAGGTGCAGCCGATCGAAATCGGCCAGAGCGAAGGCGGTGCGACCGTCGTCACGAAAGGCATTGCCGAAGGGCAAAGTGTCGTGACGGCCGGGCAATACCGCCTGCAGCGGGGCACTTTGGTTTCGAACCAGGAAGTCGCGGATAGTTCTTCGCAGTGATTGCGGGACGCAGGTCTTCTGGGCGGGGCAGTTTCGCCCCTTGAACTAGATTTGGATAAATCGGGTATCCGCGGATATGAACCTTTCGGCTCCTTTCATTAAACAACCCGTCGCGACGACGCTTTTGATGGTCGGGTTGTTTACCGTTGGCCTCGTGGCCTATCCGCAATTGCCCGTGGCGCCATTGCCGCAGGTCGACTTTCCAACAATTCAGGTGTCCACCTCGTTGCCCGGTGCAAGCCCTGAGACCATGGCTGCGACCGTGGCACAGCCGCTGGAGCGCCAGTTCGCCCAGGTGCCCGGCGTATCGCAGATCACCTCCGCCAGTATCTACGGATCGAGCCAGGTGACGGTGCAGTTCGATCTCGATCGCAATATTGACGGTGCGGCCAACGATATTCAGGCAGCGATTAATGCGGCGAGCGGACAGTTGCCACAGAATTTGCCAAGTCCGCCGACCTATCGGAAAGTCAATCCCGCCGATTCGCCGATCTTCCTGCTGTCTGCCACATCCGACACGTTGCCGCTCACGGAGGTGAACGATCAGGTCGATGTCAAGCTAGCGCAGCAAATCAGCCAATTGTCGGGTGTCGGACAAGTTTTCATCGCCGGCCAGCAAAAGCCGGCGGTGCGTATTCAGGTCGATCCCGCCAAGCTCGTGACCAAGAATCTCGCGCTTGAGGATGTCCGCCAGCAGATCGTTACACTCACGACCAACAGTCCGAAAGGGTCGCTCGACGGGCCAAATCGCGGTTATACGATCTACGCCAACGATCAAATCATGGCCGCCAAGGACTGGAACGACGCTATTATCGCTTATCGCAATGGTGCGCCGCTGCGGGTGAGCGATATCGGGCAGGCGGTAAGCGGCCCTGAGGATGCGCGCCAGGCGGCATGGGCGAGCGGTAAACGGGGCGTTTTCCTCATTATCTTCAAGCAACCTGGCGCCAACGTCATCAATACGGTGGATCGAATCAAGGAAACATTGCCGCACCTTGTCGCTGCATTGCCTCCCGCCATCCATATTTCGACCTTATCGGACCGCACGCAGACCATTCGCGCTTCGGTGAAAGACGTGCAATTTACGCTCGCGCTGTCGATCTTTCTCGTCGTTCTGGTGATCTTTGTCTTTCTGCGCTCGCTCTGGGCAACGATCATTCCGAGCGTGACCGTGCCACTCGCCCTGCTCGGGGCCTGCGCGCTCATGTGGGGCGCTGGTTATAGTCTCGACAATCTTTCGCTGATGTCGCTCACCATCGCCGTCGGTTTTGTGGTCGACGACGCTATTGTGATGCTGGAGAACATTTCGCGCCATATTGAAGAAGGCATGAAGCCCATGCAGGCCGCTATCAAAGGCGCCAGCGAAATCGGCTTTACCATTTTCTCGATTTCGCTGTCGCTCGTTGCGGTGCTCATCCCCTTGCTGCTGATGGGCGGCATCATCGGACGCTTGTTCCGTGAATTTTCGGTCACGCTGGCGATGACCATTCTTGTCTCGCTGGTTGTGTCGATCACGCTGGTCCCAATGATGTCGTCGCGCTTCCTGAAGGAGCATGCCCAGGTCCATCACGGCAAATTGTATCAGGTCAGCGAGCGCGGCTTCGACGCCCTGCTGCGTGGCTATGAGCACATGCTCGATGTCTGCTTGAGGCATCGTTTCATCACATTATGCGTATTTCTCGGAACGGTTGCTTTATCGGGCTATTTATTCGTTCTGATCCCCAAGGGCTTTTTTCCGCAGCAGGACACGGGGTTCATGGTCGGCGTTACGGAAGCGGGCCAAGACGTTTCTTTCCAGGAGATGAGCCGACTGCAGCAACAGTTGAGCGATGTCGTGCTGAAAGACCCCGATGTGGCGACTGTCGCGTCGGTCATTGGCGGCAACGGTCGCGCGTCGAACGCGGGCAACCTTTTTATTACGCTGAAACCGCGTGACGATCGCAGTGCCAGCGCCCAGCAAATTATTGCGCGGTTGCGACCAGAACTGGACAAAATCCGAGGCGCGCGCGCGTTCTTGCAAGCGGCGCAGGACGTGCGGCTGGGTGGCCGTCCGACCCGCACGCAATTTGAATTTACCATGCAGGATGCCGATCTCGATGAGCTGAACGCCTGGGCGCCCAAAGTGCTCGCCAAACTCAAAGGTCTGCCGGAACTTCGCGATGTCGCCACCGATCAGCAGACGGCCGGCACAACCCTCACTCTGACGATTGATCGCGATCAAGCCTCACGCTTCGGTCTGACGCCGCAAATGATCGACGACACGCTTTATGACGCGTTCGGGCAAAGACAGGTGGCGCAATATTTCACCCAGCTGAACAGCTATCACGTCATTCTCGAAACGCCGACGGCGATTCAGGGCGACGTGGCGACGCTGCAAAAGCTCTATGTGCGTGCGCCAAACGGCCAAATGGTGCCACTTTCCGCGTTCTGTAACTGGACGACCGTACCGGTCAAGCCGCTGTCGATCAGCCATCAAGGCCAGTTTCCGGCGGTGACCATCAGCTTCAATCTCGCGGCCAACGCGGCGCTTGGACAGGCAACGACCGCGATCCAAAATGCGATGAACCAGATGCAAGCGCCGACGACTTTGATCGGGACGTTCCAGGGCACCGCACAGGCCTTTCAGCAATCGCTGAGCACCGTGCCGATGCTGATCCTGGCGGCGCTGTTCGTTGTCTATCTCATTCTCGGCATTCTCTACGAGAGTTTCATTCATCCGCTCACCATTCTCTCGACGTTGCCTTCCGCCGGCGTCGGCGCGTTGGCGATGCTGATGATGTTTGGCTTCGATTTCAGCCTGATTGCGCTCATCGGCATCGTGTTGCTGATCGGCATCGTCAAGAAGAACGGCATCATGATGGTGGACTTTGCGATTGTTGCCGAGCGCGACGATGGTTTGACTCCGGAGGCCGCGATCCGCCGTGCGGCGCTGCTGCGCTTCCGGCCGATCATGATGACTACCATGGCAGCCCTGCTCGGTGGCCTGCCGCTCATGCTGGGGACGGGAACGGGTTCGGAAATTCGCCAGCCGCTCGGCTATTGCATGGTCGGTGGCCTGATCGTCAGCCAGGCGTTGACGCTGTTCACGACTCCCGTCGTTTACATCTATCTCGATAGGCTGCGGACATACTTTTCGCCACACCGGCGTTCGCGCGAAGACGTGGATCTCGACGACACCGGCGCGCTCGATCCGATCCATGTTCCCTCCGAGTGACCCGGAGGCGGTGGCGCGGCCGGACGCACGGGGCGTGGATCTCGGCAGATCTCTCAAAAATGCATTGGCCTCATCGATTTTCGGCGTTTGATTCAGCGCGTATTCGTGCTCATTTGAACACCAATAGAGGGAATCGGTGTGAGATACGGCTTCATCGGACTAGGCCACCTTGGTGCGCATCTTGCGGCAAGCCTGGTGCGTGGCGGTTTCGATGTAACCGTCACCGATTTGCGTGTCGAGGTGGCCGAGCCATTGCTTGCGAATGGCGCGCGATGGGCCGCAGATCCGCAGGACGTGGCTGCGGCGGTCGATGCCGTGATCACCTGTCTGCCGTCGCCTGCAGCATCTTTAAAGGTTCTGACGGGGGAGCGTGGGATCCTTGCCGGTCTGGCGCCGGGCGGCACATGGATCGAAATGAGCACCAACAACCAGGCCGAGGTTGAGAAGATGGCTGCTCTCGCTGCGGCCAAAGGCGTACATATGCTGGAGGCGCCCGTCACCGGCGGGGTGCATCGCGCGGCGGCGGGCGACATCACGATCATCGTCGGGGGCGACACGGCGCTGTATGAGCGTCATCGCCCGGCGCTGCAAGCCATGGGCGGGGAGATTTTCCACGTCGGCCCTTTGGGCAAGGCGGCGGTGATCAAGGTCATCACCAACATGCTCGCCTTCGTGCATCTGGTGGCTGCCGGCGAAGCGCTGATGCTGGCCAAAAAGGCCGATCTCGATCTGGCGCAGGCATTCCACGTGATCAAGGCCAGTTCCGGCACGAGCTTCGTGCACGAGACCGAAGGGCAGCTCATTCTGAACGGCAGCTACAACGTTCATTTCACCATGGACCTCGCAGTCAAAGACCTTGGTTTTGCCATGGGGTTCGGCCGCGAGTATGGCGTGCCGCTCGATCTTGCAGCGCAGACCTTTCAAACCTTCATTCGCGCGCGCGCCGCTTACGGCGGCGATGCCAATTCGACGCAAGTGGTCAAATTGCTCGAAGATGCCTTGCGGACCGATCTGCGCGCGCCCGGTTTTCCTTCAGAGCTCTAAAATGTCCGATTTGATATTCGACTTTGTGATTGTCGGTGCAGGTTCGGCTGGGTGCGTTTTGGCCGATCGGCTTTCCGCCGATGGCCGATACACCGTCGCAATTGTCGAAGCGGGCGGTACGGACAAGCGCTTCTTCGTGCAAATGCCGCTGGGCTACGGCAAGACCTTCTACAATCCTTCCGTCAATTGGGCCTATCGCGCCGAACCCGACCCGGGCCTTGCCGGACAAACGGATTATTGGCCGCGCGGCAAGATTCTCGGCGGTTCGAGTTCGATCAATGCGATGGTCTGGATTCGTGGCGATGCGCGCGACTACGACGATTGGGCCGCGGAAGGCAATCCGGGGTGGTCCTATGCGGATTGCCTGCCGGCGTTCAAATCGATCGAGGACAATGCGGCCGGCGCAGATGCCTGGCGCGGCGTCGGCGGACCCATGCATATTGTCGATGTCGCGGACCGCATGCATCCGCTCGCCAAAAAATTCATCGAGGCCGGAGTGCTGGCCGGCCTGCCGTTCAACAACGATTTCAACGGCGCCCACCAGGAAGGTATGGGCATCTATCAATTGACGATGGCGCGCAACGGCTGGCGCATGTCCGCCGCACGCGCCTTTCTGCGCCCGGCGATGCGGCGCAAGAATGTCGCAGTGTTTACGCGCACGCAAGCGGTGAAGCTTGTGCTGCAGGGCAAACGGGCGAGCGGCGTGGTCGTCCAACGCGGCAGCAAGGTGATGACGTTGCAGGCGCGGCGCGAGGTTTTGGTGGCGGCGGGCGCGGTGAATGCGCCGCAATTGCTACAAGTCTCGGGCATCGGCGCGGGTGCGCATCTGCAACAGATCGGCATCGCCGTTCAGCATGAACTCGCAGCGGTCGGCCAGTATCTGCAGGATCACTTGGGGATCAATTACACCTTCCGCTCGCGCGTGCCGACAGTGAACGAGCAATTGCGTTCGCTCACGGGCAAGCTGATCGCCGGATTGAATTTCATGTTGCGCGGCAAGGGTCCGTTGAGCGTCAGTCTCAACCAGGGTGGCGGCTTTTTGAAGACGCGTCCGGACCTCGACCGCGCTAATATCCAGCTGTATTTCCAGGCCATCAGCACGTTCGAAGCCAAGAAGGGGACGCGGCCGCTGCTGACGCCGGATGCGTTTCCCGGCTTCAGCATCGGCCTTTCCAATTGCAAGCCGACCAGCCGCGGATCGATCCTGGCCGTATCGAGCGATCCGTTCAAACCGCCGCAGATCAATGCCAATGCGTTTTCCACCGATCACGACGTGCAGGATATGCTGGAAGGCGTGAAATTCCTCCGCGTCTTGGCGCAGCAAGCGCCCTTGCGCGACGTGATCGACAAGGAGCTTGCGCCCGGGCCGGAGGTCGCGAGCGATGACGATCTCATCGCCGATGTCCGCAAACGCTCGGGCACCGTCTATCATCCGTGCGGCACCTGCCGGATGGGCGCGGATACCAAGACCGCCGTGGTCGACGCGCGCCTGCGCGTGCATGGCCTGCAAGGGCTGCGGGTCGTCGATGCATCCGTCTTTCCGTCGATCATCTCTGGCAACACCAACGCGACCGTGATGATGGTGGCGGAGAGAGCGGCGGGAATGATCCTGGAAGATCAGCGCGCCGTGGCGTGACGACGCAACAGCGTTGGCGTCAGCCGTGCAGGCCGGGCGCTTCCTGCCCGGTGCGCGCCACATATTCCGTATAGCCGCCACCATATTGATGAATGCCCTCGGGTGTCAGTTCGAGCACACGATTGGATAGCGCCGCGAGAAAACGCCGGTCGTGCGAGACGAAGAGCATCGCGCCTTCATATTGCGACAGCGCGGTAATCAGCATTTCCTTCGTCGCCATGTCGAGATGGTTGGTCGGCTCGTCGAGCACGAGGAAGTTCGGCGGGTCGTAGAGCATTTTCGCCATCACGAGCCGCGCCTTTTCGCCGCCCGACAGCACGCGGCATTTCTTTTCGACATCGTCGCCGGAAAAGCCGAAACACCCCGCAAGCGCACGCAGCGAGCCTTGTCCTGCTTGCGGGAAGGAACCTTCCAAGGATTGGAAGACTGTGCGATCGCCATCGAGCAGCTCCATTGCGTGCTGGGCGAAATAGCCCATCTTGATGCTGCCGCCTTGGGCGACTGAGCCGTCATCCGGCATGGTCGCGCCGGCGGCAAGTTTCAGCAGCGTCGATTTGCCGGCGCCGTTCACGCCCATCACGCACCAGCGCTCCTTGCGCCGCACCTGGAAATCGAAGCCCTCGTAAATGCGGCGCGCGCCGTATCCTTTGTGAACATTCTTGAGGCTCAACACATCTTCGCCCGAGCGCGGCGCGGGCGGGAAATCGAATATGATGGTCTGACGGCGCTTCGGCGGCTCGACGCGGTCGATTTTCTCCAGTTTCTTCACGCGGCTCTGCACTTGCGCCGCATGGGAGGCGCGCGCCTTGAAGCGCTCGATGAACTTGATTTCCTTCGCCAGCATCGCCTGTTGGCGCTCGAACTGCGCCTGCTGCTGCTTGTCGGCGAGCGCGCGCTGCTGTTCGTAAAACTCATAATTGCCGGAATAGCTGGTCAAGCTGCCGCCATCGATCTCGACGATCTTGCCGACGATCCGGTTCATGAATTCGCGGTCGTGCGACGTCATGAGTAGGGCGCCATCGTAACCTTTCAGGAATCCCTCGAGCCAGATCAGGCTTTCAAGATCGAGATGGTTGCTCGGCTCGTCGAGCAGCATCACGTCGGGCCGCTGCAGCAGGATGCGGGCGAGCGCGACGCGCATTTTCCAGCCGCCCGACAATCCACCGACATCGCCGTTCATCATCTCGTCGGAGAAGCTCAGGCCCGCCAGCACCTCCCGCGCCCGGCCTTCCAGCGCATAGCCGTCGAGCTCCTCGAATCGCGCCTGCACTTCGCCGTACCGGACGATGATATCGTCCATGTCGTCGGCCTGCTCGGGATCGGCCATCGCGGCTTCGAGCGCCTTCAATTCGGCGGCGACGGCGCTGACCGGTCCCGCGCCGTCCATGACTTCCGCCACGGCGCTGCGGCCGGCCATTTCGCCGACATCCTGGCTGAAATAGCCGATGCTGACCCCGCGATCGACCGCGACCTGGCCTTCGTCCGGCAGGTCCTGGCCGGTGATCATGCGAAACAAAGTCGTCTTGCCGGCGCCGTTCGGGCCGACGAGACCGGATTTCTCACCCTTCAAAAGCGCTGCGGAGGCCTCGATGAAGAGAATCTGGTTGCCGTTTTGCTTGGATATGTTTTCGAGACGGATCATGGGTGGGTTGCGAGCCAGGAGATGGAATTTACGGGGCTCATAGGCTATCTGCGGCGCAAGGGAAAGGGTCTCCTGCCGGGAAGGTCATATGCGCGTTTTATCGTTGAACACGTGGGGCGGACGGCTGCATGCGCCGCTCATCCCCTATCTCGCCGCCGCGAACGCTGATGTGTTGTGCCTGCAGGAGATGATCTCGACGCCGTCGGCGGACGCAGAGTGGCTGATCTACAAGGACCACAGCGCCGAGCTCTTGCAGCGCGCCAATCTCTTCGCCGAGGTGGCGGCCGTGCTGCCGGATCACCAGGCCTTCTTCCTGCCTGCGGCGCGTGGGGATTTGTTCGATGGTGAGCGGCGCTTTCCGTCCGAATGGGGATTGGCGACCCTCATCCGCAAGACCTATCCGGTCATCGGCCAGGCGCATGATTTCGTGCACGGCGATTTTTCCCCCGACGGCTGGGGAACGCATCCGCGAGCGCGCAATGGCCATGCGGTACGTCTCTACAATTATGCGGGCGGCTTTGCGGTCACAATTGTGCATCTGCATGGATTGCGCGATCCGGCCGGCAAGGACGATACACCGGCGCGCCGCGTGCAAGCCGAAGCCTTGATTCGCCTCATCGGTAGATTGCACCGTGCGGGCGAAAGGCTGGTGGTCTGCGGCGATTTCAACGTCTTGCCGTCAAGCCAGACATTCGAAGCGTTGCGCGGTCTCGGCCTCACCGATCTCGTCACATCGCGCGGCTATACGGATACACGCACGTCCCATTATCGCAAGACGCCGCGCTTTGCCGATTACATGCTGGTGACGCCCAACGTTACCGTTCAGCACTTCGAGGTCGTCAAAACGCCCGAAGTATCGGACCATTGCGCGCTGATCCTGGATTTTGCCTGAGGCTCCGGCCGTCTGCGCGCCGATGGCCACGCCGATCTACCCGTGAAAATCTTCCGTGCTGAGTTCGATAGGCGTGCCGTGCGGTGTGCGATCGGCCGCACGCTCCCAGGCCGCGCGATGCTGGGCGAGCGCCTCGCGCGTCGCGATGCCTTTTTCCGCGACGATCCGCTCGAGGGTCGCCAGCCAATGACGATAATAAGTGTCGCCGCTGTCCGGGTCTCCGGCCGCCTGCGCCTTGCGGATCTCGTCGCCGAGCGTCTCCGCCCATTCGCTCCAGGCAAAAACGCCGCGCGCGTTGAGGGCAAGCGCCATCGCGAAAGCATGCGCTTCCCAGGGCGCGTGAAACACCGGCTCGTTGCCCGCGCGCGGAATGCTGGGAATCGCGTCGGTGGCTTGGTACGGGGTCAGGGGCTCGACCTTTGTCATTTCAGGCAGGCTCCAGATAGGGCTCGAAGGCTTCGACCGAAACTTTCACCGTCGGGTCCGCATCCGCGCCCCAGAGATCGCGTGCATCGAAGCAGACCGTGTAAAGCCATTGCGGGTCTTCACCTTGGCCGAGCACGACCGAATCCGGAAAGACATGCGCGCCGTGCAGGCGCTCAACCACGCCAACATGGCCGCGGACATAGCGCGGGAGGCGTGTGTGGGTCTTCGGATGGATGTTGCGGGCGCGGACGCGGTCGCCGGGTTTGAAGCGCGCCGCAGCTTGGGCCGGCCGCCCGAAGGCGCCGCGCTGCTGGCCACGCCGGGCGTCGGCCAAGGTATAATTGCGTGCCAGCGCCTTGCCTGCATGCAGCGCACGACCGGCGGCAATTTCGTCGTCGCCGACGAGCCCATGTTCGACGAGCAGCATCTCCAGGCGAAGGAACCATTTCCGGTAATAGGAGCTCGTGAGATAGACATCCGGCGGCAGCCGCTCGATGCCATAGCGGGCTATATCGATGTTCCAGACGCCGACGGCGCCCATCGCACGGTTCATGGCCAGCACGCGGCCTTCCCAATCGGCGTGGAAGACGGGTTCGTCCGGCTCCGGCTCGACTTTGCCGAAGCCGTCCATGCCGCCCATGTCGTGGATGCCATCCATCAGCCTTGAACCTCGCTCGGGGCCATCGCCAGTCCGGTGCCGATCATGCTGTCGCGCGTCACCAGTGCCGCAAGCCGATCCTCGGTCCAGCCATCGGTGCCGGCGGGGCGCATCGGCAGGACGAGGAAGCGCGTTTCGGCCGTCGAATCCCAGACGCGGATCTCGGTGCTCGCGGGCAAAGTGACGCCGAAGTCGGCGAGCACGGCGCGCGGCTCCTTCACCGCGCGCGAGCGATAGGCCGCCGATTTGTACCAGACCGGCGGCAGGCCGAGCATGTCCCAAGGATAACAAGAGCACAAAGTACAGACCACCAGGTTGTGGCGGTCCGGCGTATTTTCGACTGCGACGAGATGGTGGCCGACGCGTTCCGCCGGCATGAGACCCGCAATCGCCGCCGTGGCATCGTCCAGCAGGTTTTGGCGGAAGGCCGGATCGCTCCATGCTTTCGCAACTACCTGCGCGCCGGTGTGCGGACCGACCACGGTTTCGAATGTTTCGACGATGTGGTCGAGGGCTGCCGCCTCCACATATCCTTTTTCAACCAGAATCGTTTCGAGGGCGCGCACCCGCAGGTCCATTTCGGACAGGCTGGAGCCGTGGTCGTGATCATGTGTCGTCATGGACGAACCATAGCCGATCGGGACGTTGCCGCCTACCTGTTTGCGGCATGTCAAAGGGACGACATGCGCCGTCGCTTACCCGCTTTGCACGATTGCGGTGAGAGGTTCGCATGTCGATGCGAATGAGCGGGGCGAGGGCGGAGTAGATTGCATCGATCAGCAGGACTTTGGCATTGCTGGTCAGCGTCCGCGCCCCTCGCTCTCCCGCGCAAAGCGCTTTACGGTTGCTCGCAAGTTTCGTAACGATGGCGCCATGTCCCAACCTTCCCTCACCGTCGATGTTGTTTCCGATGTGGTTTGCCCTTGGTGCTTCGTCGGCAAAAGGCAGCTCGCGCGGGCGCTTGCGCTGCGCCCTGACGTTGCTGTGACGGTGCGCTGGCGTCCTTACCAACTCGATCCGACGATTCCGCCCGGTGGCCTCGACCGGCGCGAGTATATGCTTGCCAAATTTGGCAATCTCGATCGCCTGCAAGAGGTGCACGCGCGCCTCATCGAGCTTGGCGGGGCGCTCGGGATCGACTTTCACTTCGACGGGATCACGCGCTCGCCCAATACGCTCGACGCGCATCGTTTGATCCGTTGGGCGGCCCAATCCGGTGCGCAAGAGGCCATCGTCGAGCGGCTGTTCAATCTCTATTTCGTCGAGGGAAGCGATGTTGGCGACCGTAACGTGTTGTGCGCAGCGGCGGAGGCGGCCGGGCTCGACGCGGCAGCCGTGGCGGCACGACTTGCCGGCGAAGATGATCGCGCGAGCGTCGTCACCGAGATCGCCGAGGCCGCACGGATCGGCGTGACCGGTGTGCCATTCTTTATTTTCGCAGGGCGCTACGCGCTTTCCGGCGCCCATCCTGCGGAAACGCTCGCGTCGATTATCGACAAGATCCTTGTCGACACGGACGCATGAGATAGGCAACCCATCTTGAGTGGCGGCTACGCAAATTTCGGTGATGTCGCATGAGTAAAACCCCCACAGGTCCAAGCTTGTCCGCCATGGCTGCTGAATTTGCCAGCGGCGCGGACGGTCCGGTATCGGCGGTGCGCCGGGCGCTGGCGAAGGCTGCCGCCAGCCAGGCGATTTTCATTGCGCTGCGTGAAGAAAGTGCATTGCGGGAAGCCGCGGCCGCTGCGGCGCGCCGCGCCGAAGGGCGGCCGCTTGGTCCACTTGATGGGATTCCCATTGCGATCAAGGATAATATCGACGTTGCGGGCATGGTCACGACCGCCGGCGCCCGGATCCGGAGCGGCAATCCGCCGGCGAAGACCGATGCTCCCGTGGTCGCGGCGCTGCGCCGCGAGGGCATGATCGTCATCGGCAAAACCAATTTGAGCGAATTCGCCTTTTCCGGGCTGGGGCTCAATCCGCATTTCGGGACGCCGACTGCCGATTTCGGCAAGGAGACATTATACGCGCCCGGCGGCTCGTCGGCCGGATCGGCGATTGCCGTGCAAAGGGGGATTGTCCCGGTCGCGCTCGGCACCGATACGGCAGGATCGATCCGGATTCCTGCGGCCTTCAATGGCCTTGTCGGCTTCAAAAGCTCTTCGCTGCGCTACGACCGCAGCGGCGTCTTCCCATTGGCGCTGACGCTCGACAGTCTTGGCCCCATTGCCCCGACCGTCGTCGATTGCGTCCTGCTCGACGCCGCCATGCGCGGCCGCACGATAAGGCTGCCACCGTCGCAGCCGCTGTCGCAGATCGATTTGGCCGTTGACGAGGAAACCTTGCATGGGGCGGACGTCGAGCCGGCGGTTCGCGACAACCTGATCGAGATGATGCACGGGCTCGAGCGTGTTGGCGCGCGGGTCAGAGTCACGAAGATTTTCGCGTTTCGTCAGGCGCTTGGCGTCATCAAAGAACAGGGTTGGCTCGGCGCCATCGAGGCGGCCTCGCATTTGGGAAGGATCGTGGCCGGTCCCGAGGCGGATTCGGTCGATCGCCGTATCCGCGCGCGCCTGCAGTCCGCTGCTGCGATCGGCGACGAGACACGCGTGGCCATTCTCAAGGCGAGAGAGCAGCTTGCGCATGCCATCGCGGACGATCTGCAAGGGGCGATCCTGGTGACGCCAACCGTCGCGCATGGCGCGCCGGAATTGGCGCCGCTCGAAGGCGATGATGCGCTGTTCGCCCGCATCAACCTGGCGACGCTCGCGTTGACGATGCCGGGTAGTTTGCTCGACATGCCTGGGCTCGCATTGCCGTCCGGCGTCAATGCGGCCGGATTGCCGACCTCAGTGCTTTTGTCGCTGCCGCGTGGCGGGGACGACGCATTGTTGCGTGCAGGTGTTGCAATCGAGGTGGCCTTGCACAATATCGCTGGGCATGGCTAGGTCGTGGTGACGATAGGGGGAAAGACGTTTGATGAGTGCAGATCACGGCCATACGCATCATCACGATTCCGATCCGGCTGACACGGATCGCTGGAAACACGACGGCGTTCGCGTCATCCCCGGCAACCAACTCGATCCCAACGTTCCTTCAACCACCGGCATGGACCGAAAGGCGGCCATCAATTTCGCCCGTGTGGGTGCGCAGAAGCTTTGGGCCGGGACGGTGACGATTCACCCGAACGCCAAGACGGGCGCCCATCACCACGGCCATCTCGAGAGTGTGATCTATGTCGTCAAGGGGCGGGCGCGCATGCGCTGGGGCGAGACACTGCAGTTCGTGGCCGAAGCAGGTCCCGGCGATTTTATTTTCGTGCCACCCTACGTGCCGCATCAGGAAATCAATGCCAGCCCCGATGACGTTCTGGAATGCGTCCTTGTCCGCTCGGACGGCGAGGCGATTGCGATCAATCTCGATATCGAGCCCGTCGAAAAACCCGAGACCGTGCTCTGGGTCGATCCGATTCACCGCGGCGCGTAATCAAGCGTTTTCGTCGTGCCGGGCAACGGCACTCCTCCAAATTGCGGCATCCCGCCGCTGACCGGTCAAACTGGTTGTGCGTTTTGTCACAGCGGCGGACTCGGTTTGTGTGCTTCTTAACAGAGCCAGTTTTGTCCAGAATTGTCGCTTTTGACTCGGCATCGTACGGCATGAGTTCCAGGCATTATTTTCATTCCGGCAATGCATGGCTGATACAAAGCCAGTAGATGTCAACACGATATATTACATACGACGAGTCCAGGTGACCGTATTGTGAATGCGTCAGGCTAGAAAGCGGTGTTGAGGCAACGTATAGTGGTATTGGAGACTCAATATGGGTGACGAATCCTCTGCAATAGGCAATGGGGATACCGACGACGCAACAGCCGCCCGGGCGCGGCAGGAGCGTCGTCGCTGGCCGCGGGTGCAGGATACCGAGGACGCGGCGAAACTGCGCGCGCCTCCGGCACTGAAACCTTTGTCTTTTACGACGCAGGATTTGCCGTCGGAGAGTCAGTTTGGTGGCTGGAAAAACTATGTCTCTTCCTTAATGGACGTGCAATTGCCCGACGATGTTTCCGAGGATGGGGGCTTCGTCGCGAGACACACGGCCTGGAACTTCCGTCACATGCTGCTCGTGCAACAGCGCGCGTCGGCCTACCGCTATCAACGAACCGAAGCCAGACTCCGCGCCAGCCCGCTTGACCATTGGGCGATCACGCTGCGGCGGAGCGGACGCTCATGGACGGAGGTCGGCGGCAAGGTCGCCGAATGCAAGCCCGGAACGATCGAGATACGATCCTTGGGGCGCCCCTATCGCGGCCGCATGCTCGATTCCGAATTTCTCACGATCTACATGCCCCGAAGCCTGTTTGGCGACAGTGTCTGGCTGCTCGACATCAACAACAATCGCGTCTTGTCCAGTAACCTCGCCAACGTTCTGGCCGTCTATATCGGGGCGATCGAAGCGCGATTGAACGATTTTACCGAGGAGGAACTGCCGCGCGTCATAGGAGCGACCAGGGATATGATCATCGCCTGCCTGTCGTCCCCGGAAGGCAAGGGTACGGACGGGATTCGGGCCGGCTCGCTCGCCGTCATGGAACGCGCCCGCAAATTCGTCAGCGAGAAGCTCTTGTCCACACAGATCACGCCGGAAATGCTGTGCAAGGAATTGGGCCTTTCGCGGACGCATCTGTACAAGCTGTTTGCGCCCAGCGGCGGTGTGGTTCGCTATATTCAGAAGCAGCGTCTTTTGGCCACGCACGCCGCGCTCAGCGACCCGCGTGACCGCAGGCATGTCTCAACCATTGCTGATGCGTTCGGGTTCAATTCATCCGCCGACTTCAGCCGTGCCTTCAGCCGCGAGTTCGGATACAGCCCGACTCAGGCGAGGCAACTTATGACCAGCGCTCTTTTGCCCGAAAAGCCGAAGATCGCAGAGGCTCCCTCCTTTGATGCGTGGCTGAAAGAGTTGGGCCGGTAGGAGCGCGATCGGCCCCACCACGACGCGCGCCAACGGCGGCCTTGCTTTTCGTCGCGGCACCCGAGCTTGCTCCGTTCGCGGTTAGCCCGCGAAGTTCGTCGCTCTTGAGAATGAGCTCGATTCTGTTGCGCGCTTTCACTTTGCGCATCATGTTGCGCAGATGAACCTTCACGGTCGCCTGGCTTAGGTTCAACTTATGCGCGATAATCTTATTGGGATCGCCTTGGCGCGTCAGCTTCAGCACGTCGAGTTGCCGCTCGGTGAAGTACTCGGACTCGTCAGTCGATGCTTTGGTTGCGGGTGAAGGGGCCTTCGTTTCGTGGCGCTGTTGAACGAAGCTGCAGGTCGGAATGAAGCTGCCTCCGAGGTTAACCAACTTGATCGCCCCCAAGGCGAGATCGAGGTTGGTATTCATCGTGACAAAACCTTTGGCCCCGAACGTCAGCGCCGACATCATCAGTGCGGAGCTATCCAGATCCGAGACGATGATGACACGTGCGCCCTCCGAACATTGCGGGATCTGGCGAATGGCGGCCTCGGTCGCCTTGTCGCCGACCGCACAAAGCAGCGCGATGCCGTCGCAAGCCTCTTCGCTCGCCAGCCACTCCCCGATGTCGCGGTAAGACAGCACATCAAATTCTGGAGCGGCCAATTGCAGGCAACGCGTGAAGCACGTTGCGAATATCCGGCTGTCCGAAATGACCACCAGCGGGGTCTTGCTGGTTTCGGTCCACTGGGAGCGGATAGGAGCCCGGAGCCTGCCAGGCTCCCACACGCCGCCTTGAGCGGAAAGGGGTGAGGCCGCAGGAAATTGGGGGATGGGGGTAGGTGTTTGAAAAGACATAGCCTTGACCGCGCCCGTCGATTGCAAACTTTGCTGATAGCAATGTGGTAAGGCTTGGCGCTGTCCCGGTCATTAGCCCACTGTCCCAAGTTGTAGCGGCCCGTCCAAAACTGCAGGCGAGAGCCGAGAGGCCGCCGGTGAGGCGCCGCGGGATGGGGATCTGAGTCTCGGGAAAGCCGCTTTTCCGCTTGGAACAAGCGACCAGAACGACGACTCGCGTCGCTAGGGCGTCTAAGCCTCGTCCTGCAGGATCTGCAATGCCGAATCTGTCGAAAATAGCTGATCCACCGGTCTCGGAATGCCGATATAAAAGCCTTGAGCTTGGTCGATCCCGAGTTCGTGCAGGACGGCCATCTGCCCGGCCGTTTCCACGCCCTCGACGAGGATTTTGGGACCGCAATTGCGCACGAGCCGACTAATATCGCCAAGCATCGTTCGTCCCTTCGGCGTTTTACAGTCGCGAAGGAAGGTTTGGTCGATTTTCACCGTATCGAAGTCGACCAGACGCAGCCAAGAAAGGCCGGCATATCCCGTGCCAAAATCGTCGAGCCAGATGCGGATGCCCAATCGTTTCAGGTCCTGGACGTGGGCAAGAATCTCCGAATCGCGCTCCAAATCCAGCCGCTCCGTAATTTCGAAGATCAACCGGTCCGGCCGGATTGCGGCTTCATCGAGAATGGTGGCGACAGAATCCACGAATCCAGGCGTCTTGAGTTCCATGTGTGATATGTTGATACTCACGCTGAGGAACTCGTACTGCGATAGGACCTTCCTGCAGACGGTCCTTATCATCCAATATTGCAGTTCGAGAATGATGCCTGTCTCTTCGGCAATCGGGACGAAAAAGCGGGGCGGTACTTCCGTGCCGTCCGGCATGCGGAGCCGCATGAGCGCCTCTGCTGTATCGACCGTGCCCGATCGAACGTTCAGAATGGGTTGGAAGGCAATCGACACGAGGTTGCGCTCGATGGCCTCTTTGAGCAGTTTGGCGACCCGATCGTTCAGGTCGCTCTCTTCGATATCGCTGATGTTGAAATATTTTACGCTATTTCTGCCGCTCGCCTTGGCAAGATACAGGGCACGGTCAGCTTCGGTGAGGATTTTTTCCAGTTTCACGTCCGTGCCGGGGCGGGGGGTCGAGACGCCGACGCTCGCCGTGACGACCGATGTGCGATCGCGGCGGCCTTGGTGGGGAAGGGCGAGATCTTCCACCGTCCGGCGAATGGCTTCCCCGAAAGCAGCGATCTGCTCGCTATGCTGCACAGGGGCCAAAGCGATGAATTCTTCGCCGCCATGGCGTCCGATCGATCCGCCATATTGGTGCACGACATTTCCAAGCGCTGCGGCAACGAGGGTCAGGCAATAATCCCCGCGTAAATGGCCGTAGTGATCGTTGAACTTTTTAAAATGATCGATATCGATCAGGACGAGGGAAAAGCTCTTACCGTGCTCGACCCAATCGGACCAGTATTTATGCAATATATCGTCCATCGCTCGACGATTATTCAAATTTGTTAGCGGATCCGTTCGCGACAGACGCAGTAATGCTTGGCCGCGCTCGGTGGCCTCCGCCTGTTGCTTTTTAGCCTCCAAAGCATTCAGGAAAACGTTATAGCGCTCAAGATTCAAATTCCAGTTCAAATACGACGTGAATACAAAGCAAGATATATAGAACGTGCCGAGGCATATAATATATGACCAAGAGTAGTGCAGGGTGAAGAGAGAAACAAAAAAGCAATTAAGTATTAATGCTGATGAGACGATTGATATTTCAAATCGAAAAGCGAAGAACAGATTTGCTCCCATCATGAATATAGAGCCGAAGACCATATAGTAAGAGAAATTCTCGGTATACGCGGTTTGAGCCGCAAAAATGAGCCAGAGAGCGTATCCGGCAACAACGGCAATGGCGCATATCGAATCCAGTACATCCCTATTCTTGCTCCGCAAGACGGCGAATTCGAATAGAATCAATACGAATATTCCAATCGCGAACCGCACGGCGATCGTATGCGCGGAAACATCCGGGATCAGAATGATATCTGTAATCGAAAATAGTATATATGCGAAAACGGCGAGCCATAGACCGCTTCTGACGGCGTTGATTTGAAAATTCTCGCGTTCGTTTCGATAAAGCCCGCGAAGGTCGGACGAAGAAAACTGCTGGTCGGAAATGCCGGCGTCGTCTTGAGCAACGTTGTTTCGGGCGTCCCCGCGACTCATCTTGATGTTGCCCTAAGAGACCGGCCATGACGCGCACATGAGTGAAACAGGTGCGTCCACACCTGAATTCTTGCTTGCAACGATGCAAGCTTCGCTGCGTCACCAGTTATCAAAGTTTGTATAATAGTCCAATCCTTTACGCCCGGTCTGACCGGTTGCGTGCTATTGCCGTGGTTGGCCGAATGTTGAGCTGGCGCCGTTCTGACCGCAGGCTACCGCCGCGGCCACGAGCCGCTCGCGGCCCGACACAGTACGAGCCACACAGTTGCCGATGTTCTGGACGTCCCTTTCGGGGACGCCGTCACAAAAGTGGTTCCAGATCGTTGCGTTAGCCGATCTTTTGTATCGTTGCGTAGACAACATTCCGGTTCTCTCCGAAAAATATTGTCGAGTTCATGGTATTCGAACCGATGCTGGCGCTGACGATGTCGCTCATGTCCTCTTCAGAGCGCAACAGGAGCGGCCAGTTCATGAACGTTTCCATGTATCCGTCGACGCCGATCTCTTGCGCGAAATTGGCAAAGAGGAAAACGCCATTTGGTTTCAGCATGTTCAGGCAGCACTGCGTGAGCTTGATCGCCACCTTGCGGGACAGATAGTCATAGAGGCCCGCTGCATAGATGAAGTCGAAGGTGCCGAGCGTATTGGCTTTGGTCAACAGGCCGCGGACCGAGCCCTCGACGGCCTGGATGCGGGTGCCCGCGAAATCCCGCCGGATCGATTCGACGCTGTCCGGATCTTGATCGAGCGCCACCCAACGGGAAATTCCGTCTTCTTGCAGGGCCTGCGAGCGATTGGCTTCACGCAAATGCCCGGCTGCAATGGTCAGGATCTCCGTCTCTTTTCCGCGGGCGGCGGCGACAGCGTCGACATGCTTCGTCAGCAGATCGCGCCGTTCCCGAACCGCGACCGACGACGACGCGTCCTTCGTGTAATCATAGAGGGCGCGACCGATCGGGGAGGCGTTGTTGATCTCGTTGGCAACATCGGAATGGCCGTAAATGAAATCTAGCAGGCCTGCATCGCCCGAATAACCCCGCGGCTTTGTGAAAGACCACCGCGTGAAGGGGTCTTGCAAGAAATATTCGGCGACCGGATGTTCCTGCGCGATCGGGAGGAGCGCTTGCCACACACTTGTGTCGACGCGATTACGGAGAAGATGAAGCTCGCGCGCCGTCGTATCGATAATCGCGCTCGGGTTACCGCCTCGTGAAAATTCCAGATTTGCCTGGTCCAACGTCTTAGACATTGAAAATACGGCACTTTCCAATTGGTCGCCGTCAAAGGCGGTCTTCGTTTGATAAAGCGATTCCGTGAACAATGCCGGCGTTATCAGGCTTTGACCGTCCAAAAGTGCCTGTCTCATTCTATTTCTCCGTGCAAGCCAATCAATGGGGCGCTCTGATGAGTATCGCAGAAATCTTTGTGGATACTAATCGGCTCACTACAAATGTTAGAACAAGGTTGATCAACGCGCCAGTATGGTGCGCAAATGTTTATGCAATTCGGCAGCATTTGGGACGATATTTTGAGCGCAGAGAATGGCGGGGCCCCGATTCTTTGGCCGGCACAGAGCCGATGAGCTGGTTTCCACGTAGCCTTTGCTGCGTTATGATGATCGCTGTCATATATATTTGGCAAACTGTCACGGCTTTGAAAGCTGCGTATCTGGTGTGAATTAGCACATTGCGAGACGAAGGTGCACTTATCCCTCGGGATTAGTGCTAATGGGGGACTGTGCAGGGGCGACAATATTTGGCTAGATAGCGACTCACGACAGGCGGTGGCCCTGCATTGGTGAAGCGGCGTCCAAGTTTGCTATCGACAAGTTTGGGCGTTTTGGTTCATTGATAGTCAATTAGGAAGACTGCAGCATGACCCGTATTTCGTTTATTGACGCTTTAGAGACCGCTTCGCAGCAGGTTGGTTCCACTTTAGATCAGGAAGTTGCCGCATTGCTGCGGACCGCCGCGACGCGGATCCGTAACGCTAGCACGATCGTCTTGGACGCCGACGTCGACTTTCCGCTTGCGGAAATGGCGATGGAATTTGGGCTTTCCAAAGAACAACTGATCCGTAATATTTTAAAAGATTGGGTCGAGGCCAATTATCTGTCTCTGGACGATGATGAAGACACGGCAATGAATAAAGGGGCAGGTTTTAACGTGAAGCATTGATTGAAGTCTGAAACGACTATTACTTTTCCTTTATTGCAGAAATATGAATTATTCAGTTTTGTTTAAAGTGTCAGGCGTTTCATAAGCTTTCGATCTGCGCTTTACTGATCAACTCATAGCTGCTCGATGATAGGCGTTTGGGGGGGCATTGAAAGCCGCCGATCAACGCTCGCGTGAGGGTCGTTCGGCTCCAGTCCTCGCAAGCGCCGTGCCGTTCGCGGCTGATTGTCGATTGGATCGCTCCGGGGGACACAAGATCCCACCAAGTGCCGGTCGCCGAGGGTGAGTATTCGGCGCGCTTGTGTGCGTCGGGCGCTTCATTCCGCGCGTCATCCGACATATTGCTGATTAAGGTTAATGCTGGTCCGGCAAAGATTGGGCGCTGTCCGACGCGAGCTTGCAAGCGGCGGAGCAAGGGCGGAAACGTCTGTTCTAGACGGTTTCCCACGGAACCGCCGTATGGCCCAGCACGGAACTCGTGACAATGATGTCGCCCGTGCCGCGTTCGATCATGTGCGGGATCTCGGTGCGAATATTTTTGACGACGACGTTCACGTTGAGATTCAGATTACGCCCCCCGATCGGGCTTCATCAGGACGTAGCGGTGCCGACCCCATTCATCATGTTTCCGCAAGTTCGGTGATCTCGAAAAACTTGGTGCCGGCGGCGGCGGCGAGCAGGGTCAGGCGCTCGCTGACCGCCTCGCTGTCGGGAACGCGTGCAGATTTGGCAACTTCCAGACGCAAGCGCGTGGAGCCGATTTTCAAACGCGAGTTGGCCAGCACCGAGGGTATGCCGCCAGAAAGACGGTAGGCCAGGAGAATGGCACGGCCGAGTATTTCGGCGCGGCGGCGGTCCGTTTCGGAGAGAAGTTTCAGCCCCGCCGAAAGATAAGGCGCATCGAGCCGTCCCGCATAGCGCGCATGAAGGGCAATGGCGAGGAAGGCGCGCTCCCAATGTTCGAGCCCGATGAGAGGGAATTGCAAGGTACGACGAAAACTTTCCTCGGCCCTGAGATCGGGATGATCGCGCCAACCAATATCCGAAAGCGCACATACGGCAATCCGCAGGCGCGTATAGGCGGGCCTCTCCTCTTTGACCAGATCCGCCGTCCAGTCGACCAGAGCCGGAGCGAAATCCGGCACGCGCGCCACCGGTAAGCCGATCAGTTGGGCGCCTTCGACCAGCGGATCGAGATAGCGCTCCTGAGGGGCGAGCTGCGAATAAAGCCAGCCTTCGCGCAGACCGAGCGCGGAAAAGACCACATGCTGCGGGGCAAGGTGCTTGAGCACGCGGTCGAGCATCAAGGCCGCGGCAGGCAAGGTCCGAGAGCGCCGGCGCGAGACGCCGGCCAGTTCGCCCATCTTGCCAGGGGCGAGCCGCAAAATCGTTTTCGCGAAGCTGCGGGCTTCCGCCGTCGTGATGCGATACCCATGCACGACCTGGACCGGAGCGCCCATCGCGATCATATGGGCCTTGGCAAAGGCACGCCAGCCGCCGCCAACGGCAAAAAAGGTCGGCCTGACGAAGGACAACGGCAGGCCTTTCGTCAAAAGAGCATCGATCTGGCGCTTGGAGTCCTCCCCTTTTTTCATGATGGCCTCGACCGGCAAAGCACCGAGCGGCAGGCTGACCCATTCATCTCCGACCTGATCGTCATGCGCCTCCGCGACTTCAAGGCTGCCGCCGCCCATGTCGCCGACGACGCCGACGGGGCGAAAAAAGCCCGAGATGACCCCGAGAGTGGCAAATCGGGCCTCTTCGGCGCCCGAAAGGATACGAACGTCGACGCCGGCATCCTGGCTGATGGCCTTGACCAGGTCCTTGCCATTGCCGGCCCGGCGAATGGCCTCCGTCGCCGTCGCATCGAGCCGTGCAACGCCCATTGCGTCGGCGATCGCCCGGAATCGCCGTACGGCTTCGACGGTGCGGCGGAAGCCGTCGGCGGCGATCATGCCCGTCTGTGCCAGCCCCTCGCCAAGGCGGCAAAGGGATTTCTCGTTAAAACGCGGCAAAGGCGCGCGGCCGAGTTGATCGTACACGACGAGACGGATCGAATTGGAGCCGATGTCGATGACGCCATAGGGCGGCCGATCAAGGCGGCCCGCGCGCTTGGGATCGAGCTCGAGCGGCCGTTGGACCGGTGCGGCGTCGGTGCCCTTTGCCATGAAGCCTCCCTTTCATTCTCGGACAGCAAATCTTTTTTGTTACTATGCGCCCCGCTCGCCTGATTTCGCAACGCCGTCGATCGCCGCATGCCTCCCTGGCTTGTCGGGAAGCGGCGGCCTCACTCTGAGCCCGCTATCGGGCTGGCTTTCGCCCAATTAAGGGGCATATGACGCGACATTGACCACAGGTGCTGTCTTTGCACCAACAGTTCGTTGCCTCGTCGTTCCACCGCACGGTCCCAACGCGGCAACGTATTTAAGTTTTTAAATCAATGCCGGTTGCTCCCGCCAAAGTTGTATCGCCAATACACGTGGCTATGCCGCCATTCGCCACTTGGCACGTACCCTGCATTGGGTAGTCCGGAGTATGGTGGGAGTGGCGGAGTGACGGCATTAAAAGAGTCGAGCGTCAAGGCACGGGGCCAAGTCGAATATGCGGCAGTCAGCAAATCTTACGGGGGCACTGTTGCGGTCGACTGCATCGATTTGAAGATTCCGGCGGCAACCTATTGCTGTCTGCTCGGCCCCTCCGGTTGCGGCAAGACGACCACGCTGCGGATGTTGGCCGGCCACGAGGCCGTCACCTCGGGCGATATCATCATCGACAATGTCAATGTCACGGATCTGCCGCCGGCCAAGCGCGGCACCGCTATGATGTTTCAAAGCTACGCTTTGTTCCCGCATCTTTCTTGCCTCGACAATGTGGCCTTCTCATTGAAAATGCGTGGTGTCGACAAGAAAGTTCGGCGGGCCAAGGCGCTTGAGCTCTTGACGCTCGTCAACATGGCGCAATATGCGGAGCGCCGCCCGGCCCAGCTCTCGGGGGGACAGCAGCAGCGCGTCGCCCTTGCGCGCGCGCTCATCACCGAGCCGCAGATCCTGCTGCTCGATGAGCCGCTATCCGCGCTCGATCCTTTCCTGCGTGTCAAGATGCGCGCGGAATTGCGCCGGCTGCAAAAGGAGCTCGGCATCAGTTTCGTGCATGTGACGCATGGTCAAGATGAGGCGATGGCTCTTGCCGATCTGATCGTCGTCATGAACGGCGGCAAGATCGAGCAGTTTGGGCCACCGCGTGAGGTCTTCAACGCGCCCAAGACGGAATTCGTCGCCAAATTCATGGGTGGGCACAATATCTTGCCGAGCGATTCCGGGCCGATCGCCGTGCGGACCGATCTTACGACGCTGCGGCCTATCACGCTTGGCTCAAATTCCGAGCTGACGGCGACGATTCGGAGCATGGAATATCAGGGCACGCATTTTCATGTCGTGCTCGCCGCACCGAATCTGCCCGAGCTGACCGCCCTTGTCGGCGAGCAAGCCTTTTACGCCACACCGTTTCAACCTGGCGACCATGTCGCCGTCAGCTGGAATCCGGCGGACGTTCATCGTTTAGAGCCGCTTGATAGGAGAGTATGATGACCAAAAATGAGAAGAGGGGAATTTCCCGCCGCAAACTGCTGAAGAGTGCGACGGCGCTCGCCGGTGTTGCCGCGGGCTCCGGCGCTATTACCGGCTTTCCGGCGGTGTGGTCGCAAGAGCCCAAAGTGCTGCGCTATCTGGGCACCGCGGTCAATCAATCGGACGACATTACGAAGAAGGTCAAAGAAGATACGGGCATCACGATCGAATATATTTCGGCGACGACGGATGACGTGACGAAGCGTGTCATCACCCAGCCGAATTCCTTCGACGTGCTCGACACCGAATATTTCAGCCTCAAGAAACTGGTGCCGTCGGGAAATATTCTTGGCCTCGATGCCAAGAAGATCAAGGAATTCGACAACATCACGCCCGTGTTCACCAAGGGCGAATTGCCGAACGGCAAAAAGATCGGCGATCAAGGAACGGCGCCGAAAAAGGTGATGTTCCTGGAAGGCGCCAACTCCACGACCTTCGCCAAAGAGGTCACCGAATGGGTGACGCTGATTCCGACCGTCTACAATGCCGACACGCTGGGCATCCGCCCGGATTTGATCAAGCGTCCGATCGATTCTTGGGCCGAATTGTTGAACCCCGAGTTCAAGGGCAAGGCAGCGATTCTCAACATCCCGTCGATCGGTATCATGGATGCCGCGATGGTGATCGAAGCCATGGGCAAATACAAATATCCGGACAAGGGCAATATGACGCGCCAGGAAATCGACCTCACCATGGGTGTGATGACCGAGGCGAAAAAGTCCGGCCAATTCCGCGCCTTCTGGAAGGATTTCAACGAGAGCGTGAATCTCATGGCTTCGGGCGAGACCGTTATTCAGTCGATGTGGTCGCCGGCCGTGACGGCGGTGCGCACGAAGGGCATTCCGTGCGTCTTCCAGCCGCTCAAGGAAGGTTATCGCTCCTGGGCGTCGGGCTTCTGCATGTCGAAAGGTGTGACCGGCAAGAAGCAGGAATGGGCCTACGAATTCGTCAATTGGTTCTTGTCCGGCTGGGCCGGCGCCTATCTGAATCGTCAGGGCTATTATTCCGCCGTCCTTTCCACCGCCAAAGCCAATATGGAGCCCTATGAATGGGCCTATTGGATGGAAGGCAAGCCGGCGGAAAAGGACATTCATGCGCCGGATGGTTCGTTGCTCGAAAAGGCTGGGGCCGTGCGCGACGGTGGATCATACGACGATCGCATGGGTAGTGTGGCGTGCTGGAACTCGATCATGGACGAGAACGATTACATGGTCCGCAAATGGAATGAATTCATCGCCGCGTAAGCGGAGGGCTGCGCGCGTCGCGCGTGGCATTCGTCTCGGCTTCCGGTTCAAACCGGAAGCCATTTCTTAAGGATGCAGAAGCAGCCAGTATGTTTTCAACCTTTCGCACCTCCGGCGTCCCCGCGCGACTTCAGGCGCTGCCTTTCGCGCTGGTCTTTCTTCTTTTTTTCATTGTGCCGCTGGCCTTGGTCGTTCTCGTCAGTTTCTGGGACTATAACGATTACGCGATCCTGCCGCACTTCACGTTCCGTTCTTATACGGAAACATTCGAAGGCTGTTACGATCAGCTCCCGAACTTGTGCACCATTCTGAAAACCTATGTGTCCACGGTTAAATTCTGCTTCATTGTCTGGCTTTTGACGCTCGTCATCGGCTTTACCGTCGCCTATTTCGTCGCCTTTCACATCCGTTCGACAACCATGCAGATGACCCTCTTTCTCATCTGCACCATTCCGTTCTGGACATCGAACGTCATTCGAATGATCTCGTGGATTCCATTGCTGGGCCGCAACGGGCTGTTGAATACGACGCTACAATCGATGGGCATCACACATGCGCCGGTCGAATGGTTTCTCTATTCCGAATTCTCCGTCATTCTGGCCTTCGTGCATCTGTTCACGTTTTTCATGGTCGTGCCGATCTTCAATTCCATGATGCGGATCGATCGCAATTTGCTGGAGGCGGCATATGACGCCGGCGCCACCGGCTGGCAGACATTGTGGAATGTGGTCGTTCCGCTCGCCAAACCCGGCATCGTGATCGGCTCGATCTTTGTCATCACAATCGTCATGGGCGATTTCATCACTGTTGGCGTCATGGGCGGCGAGCAGATCGCCTCGGCGGGCAAGATCATCGAAACGCGTCTCAATGCGCTGCAATTCCCGCCGGCCGCGGCCAATGCCGTCATCTTGCTCGGCTGCACGCTTCTGATCATTGCGGCGTTGACGCGCATCGTCGACATGCGCAAGGAGCTTTGATCATGCGTGACGGACGCCCCGCATCCTTCTATTGGCTGGCGCTGTTCTTCGGATTGTTCGTGTTGTTCCTGTACGGGCCGACGATCACGATCTTCATTCTGTCGTTCCAAGGTCCGAACGGTGGCATGACGTTTCCCATGAACGGCGTCTCGTTGCACTGGTTCGAAAAGCTTTGGGCCGGCGGCGGCATCGTCGACATCAATTCTGCCTTCCAGCGCTCGCTGGAGCTCGGCGTCGTCGTCATGATTCTTACAGTGATCTTGTCGGTTCTTGCGGGCCTCGCCTATCGCAAGCGGTTTTTTGGGGACGGATTGCTGTTTTACGTCACGGTCGCGAGCTTGATCGTGCCCTCGATCGTCACCTCGCTGGGGATCGCGCTGCAGTTCCGGCTGATCGACGACGCGGTCAAGAACTACGCCCCCGCCTGGGTCAGCGATGGCCTCTCGACCACGATGGGCCTATTTACTTCGGGGCTTGGCGCGCATCTCACGTGGACGCTACCCTTCGGACTGCTGGTCATGTTCGCGATTTTCAACCGTTTCGATTCCCGACTCGAAGAGGCGGCGCGGGATTTGGGCGCGACGCCGTGGCAAACCTTCGCGCACGTGATTTTGCCGATCATTCTCCCATCCGTCATCGGCATCGGGCTCTTTGGCTTCACTTTGTCCTGGGACGAGATCGCGCGCTCCAGCCAGGCGATCGGCGAACACAATACATTGCCGATGGAACTGCAGGCGCTTACCACGACCGTCACGACGCCGGAGATTTACGCGCTTGGCACGGTGACGACGACGGTGTCGTTCCTCGTGATCGGCTGTGCGCTCGTGTCGATCCTGATTCTGCGCAACCGCCAGGCCCGATTCGGTTCTGACGCCGGCAAAGCCTGACTTCATTTGCACCGCATATCGGGAAATTGTCCGCCGCCTTGGGGAAAAGTCGGCGCAAACGGGTGCCTGTGATAGCGCGAAGGAACTTTTTAACCGTCCTTGCCCTATTCGGATTGTGAAGCCCTTGGCAAAATCAATAACCGGGTTGCGGATATTATGCGTCTTTCCCAAACGACATATTTGAATGCGGCAACAGACTTCCAGTCCGATGGAAATTCTGACGCGAATCAACTCGCCAATGAGGACTGCCGCGCCGAGGAAATGCGGACCGCTCCTGCCGTGCGGCCGATAACCAATTTGCAGCCCAAGCCGGTTGCGCCGCCATCGGCGGAGAATGTGACTTCGCCGGGCTGGCAGAAGGCTTTTTTGATGGGCCCGAATGTCCGTTTTACCCGTACGCGGGAAGTAGACATCGTTGGCCGCCGACCGTCTGCCGAATCGTTGCCCGTGGAGCGGCCATCGACCGGGACGGAGTCCGACGTGCAAGGCAGCGAAACTCCGGCGACGGAACCGCCTGTTTCGGCCGCCGCGCCCGGAGCGGAATTGGCCGTCGAAAATGCAGCACCTCCCTCGACTATTTTGGAGGCTTCTTCACATGTGCCGGGCTCCGTTGCCGCACGCGCATCTGAATCGCGCTTTACCCATCTGTCCGACTTCGCCTTCTGGGATGCGATGCCTTTCGAGGGCGAGTTCGTGTCCGCGATCAAGGGCGCGCCGGTTCAGTCGCTGGTCATTCCCGAGATCGACGTCGAGGCTGAAGCGATCGTCGCGAAATATCGGGTTGTCGAATGCCGCCGGCCCGCACCGGCGATGAATGCGCCGCAAGTGGCCGAGGTGCCGCCCGCTGCCGTTACAACCGCCTTGGTTCAGGACGATCATGTCGCCGAGACGGCGCCGATCGAGATGCCCGTGACAGCGGAGCCCGTCGCCCCAGACGCGCCGATGGAAATGGAGCCGGGTGCTGCTGCCGAATTCGAGCCAACGGTTCCGCAAACCGGCCCGGCAGATGTCTTTGCCGCGGACGCCGAGGCGGCGGCTGAAATTCCTTCCGCTGCCATTCCGGAAGCGGAGCCGATGTTTGCGAATATTCCGACGCAGCCGGTATTCGAACCAGTCACAGAAACGGAAACGGCTGCTCCTGCCGTTGAAGCGGCGCCCCGCTATGTGAGCGCCGAGCCGATCACCATCGTGCCGCGCAGGCACCCTGCCTTGCCGCCGGTCGAGGGGTGGCCCGCTGCCGCTGCTGGCTCTGCGGAATACGAGTTTCCGCCACGCGACCTGCTGCAAGAGCCCGTCGTCCGGTCCGCCGTGATCATGACGCAGGAAACGTTGGAGCAGAACGCCGGTCTGCTGGAAAGCGTGCTGGAGGATTTCGGCGTCAAGGGCGAGATCATCCACGTCCGGCCCGGCCCGGTGGTGACGCTCTACGAATTCGAACCGGCCCCCGGGGTGAAATCTTCGCGCGTCATCAATCTCGCGGACGATATCGCCCGTTCGATGTCCGCGCTCTCGGCCCGCGTCGCCGTTGTTCCAGGCCGCAATGTCATCGGCATCGAACTGCCGAACAACGTCCGCGAGACGGTCTATTTCCGCGAGATGATCGAATCGCCCGATTTCGAACGAAGCGGTTACAAGCTGGCACTCGGCCTCGGCAAAACCATTGGCGGCGAGCCGGTCATCGCGGAGCTCGCCAAGATGCCTCATCTGCTAGTCGCCGGCACCACCGGCTCGGGCAAGTCCGTTGCCATCAACACGATGATCCTGTCGCTGCTCTACCGCATGACGCCGGAGCAATGCCGTTTGATCATGGTGGACCCGAAGATGCTGGAACTGTCCGTTTATGACGGCATCCCGCACTTGCTGACGCCCGTCGTGACCGACCCGAAGAAGGCCGTGATGGCGCTGAAATGGGCGGTGCGCGAGATGGAGGATCGCTACCGGAAGATGTCGCGCCTCGGGGTGCGCAATATCGACGGATACAACAGCCGTGTCGCGGTCGCGCGCGAAAAGGGCGAGACGATCCACGTGATGGTCCAGACTGGGTTCGACAAGAGCACGGGCGCGCCGATCGAGCAAAGCCAGGAAATGGACCTGGCGGCGATGCCTTATATCGTCGTGATCGTCGACGAGATGGCAGACCTGATGATGGTCGCCGGCAAGGAGATCGAAGGCGCAATCCAGCGTCTGGCGCAAATGGCGCGCGCTGCCGGCATCCATCTCATCATGGCGACCCAGCGTCCCTCCGTCGATGTCATCACCGGCACGATCAAAGCGAATTTCCCGACGCGCATTTCGTTCCAGGTGACGTCGAAGATCGACAGCCGCACCATTCTTGGCGAGCAGGGCGCCGAACAATTGCTCGGCCAGGGCGATATGCTGCACATGGCCGGCGGTGGCCGCATTTCTCGCGTCCACGGCCCGTTCGTCTCGGATGCGGAAGTCGAAAAGGTCGTCGCGCATCTGAAGCAGCAGGGTCGCCCGGAATATCTCGATACGGTCACATCAGGCGACGAAGAGGAAGCCGAGGAAGAGGATGCGGCGGTCTTCGACAAAGGCGCGATTGCCGCTGATGAGGGGGACGACCTCTACGAGCGGGCCGTGAAGGTCATCCTGCGTGATAAGAAGTGTTCGACATCCTATATCCAACGCCGCCTGGGCATCGGATACAATCGCGCAGCGTCGCTTGTCGAGCGCATGGAGAAGGAAGGCCTCGTCGGCCCAGCGAACCATGTCGGCAAGCGGGAGATCATTTCCAACAACCGCAACGGCGGCGGGCCGGTAGCCAAAGACGATGACGATTGATGCGAGTTTTGTGCGATGGTGATCGGGCATTCTTCGTGTCAATGCGCTTGGAACCGTCTTGGGCAATCGGTTCAATAGGTGACGGTCGCGATGATCGTGTCCTGGTAGGTGTTGGGTGGCGGCGTCGTTTGGATCGGCACGACGCCGTAGACCGGGATGGTCTGGGTCGCGGCCGTCCCGGTGCCGGAAAGCCAGTTGCTCGACGTGTTGCCCCATGGCGTGCTGCCGCCGGACTGCTGATAGAGCCCATAGCGTATACTGTTCGAACCGGCGGTCATGGAGCGGGCCGTCGGGTCGGTCGCGCCGGAATTGCCGCCGTTCAGCCCGATCGTATAGCCTGTGCTTTTCGTACATTGGACGCTGAGGCTGGACTGTCCGGTGTGGACGGTGGTCAAATCGCCGACGGAACCGAAATTCAAATTGGTCGCACTGATGTTGCAGGACTTCTGCACGATCACCTGGGCGGATACGTTGGCGGTTGTCGTGCCGCTGCTGAGGATATCATGGGACGTGCAACTGGTGGTCGACCAGGTGGCCGAGCCTGTCAGTGATTGGGTATAAGTGCCGGAAGGAACGCTGCTTTGCCCCCCGAACATGGTGGCTGGGAGATTGATGGTCACCTTCTGGTCCAAGCTCAATGCCACGGCGGGAACCACGATCGGCGTGGTGCTGGACCAGACGTTCGAGGGCGTGGTCGGATCGTCGAGTTGCCAGGCCACCGAGCCGCCCGAGCCCTGCATCGAATAGGCCGGAAAGGTGATGCACATGTAGATATTGGCCTGCAAGGCGGTGATGCCGCAGTCGACGGTAAGCGACGCGTTGGTGTTGATGGCGGCGCCCGGCAGCACGTCGACCGTGCCGAAATTCTCCTGCGTCACCGTGACATTACAGGCGAGGGTCAGTGCGTGCGTGGGTCTCGGCGCCAGGAACATTCCGGCGAAGGCAAGAAGGGAGAGCAGGCAGAGCCGGAGTGTCCGCATCATTGACATGTGACGGGTCCAATCAGGGGTTGACGGTCGGATCGCGGCTGATAGCCGAAAGTGGCGGTGCAATCGTGGTCGCCGAGGTCGATGGAGACGGTATTCTCGGCCTTGAGATGCTTGACATAGGCTTGGCCGTCGTAGCCGACCACGAAGCTTTCGTCAGTCCCTTGGAGCTGCCCTTTGCTGCCGGCGAGCAAGTTGACTCCCGCTGCATCGCGGAAGATGACGATGGCGCCGTCGACTTTGTGGTCGATGCCGAAGGTGAGTGCGACGCCGCTCCGCCGTGCCGTCGAGACAGCCTGTCGTGTTGTGCTGGCATCCGCGTTCATCGGCAGGGCAAGCGGGTCGATGCCGACGTGATTGTTCTGATAGGAGGGAAGGTCCGGCAAGACATATTGGCCCAGGACGTTGGTTTTGCCGACGTACCGGTTGTCCTGATAGACCGGCACTCCAGGCACGCCCGTGTTCACCACGGCGAAGCCGTCCTGAATCGTGTTGCTGACGAATGGGCCGCCGTTGACGACATAGCCGGCCGATCCCTCGATCGTCCCCTGGCCGTTGAACGATTTGCCCTGCTGGCTGGCCTCGAGCGAAACCGTGCCATAACTCGAGCGGTAGCCGGCATCCGCGATGCGAACCGGGTTCGCACCCTCGTTGTCGCGCAGCCGCCACGACCAGCTATCGTCCTCATGACCAAGCGCATTGCCGATGTCGACCGATGTCTGGTTGCCGCCATTGGTGAGTGAGCCGCCGATATTGGCATGAACCGTGTCCCCAAGCTGGAAAGACAGGCCGGCGTAAAGCCCCATGTCGTGGCTCTTCGACAGATTGGCGTATCCGGTCGCGAAGAACGAGACATTCTTGGGAAGCTGGCGTGTCAAAGAAGCGGTAACGATGCGTGAGCGGGTCTTGTCCGCCTGGACAAGATTGATGAAGCTGACGCCGACCGTGGTAGGATCGAATCCAAGGTCGGTGCTGACGGAAATGCGGTCGAGCTCGCGCGGTGGCCGCGGGTCGGTCGCAGTGACGAAAGGCAGGCCGTTAAACCCAGGCAACTCCAGCGGGGCGGTAACCGCGGCCAAATCGTTGTAGCGCCCGAAGACGCGCTGGCTCGCGAGATCGAACGTGAAGTGGCTGAATTGGAGGTTGTATTCGGCGTAAACCTGGCCGCCGGTCTGAGCGCTGTAATGGCTGGCGGCCGCGCCGAGGGACAATGTGCCAAAACGGCCGAGCCGCGTCACCGCGCCGAGGCCGCCATTGGCGAGACCGGCTCCGCCTTCGGTGTGGGCCTCCGCCGTCAGCCAGTCCGTGACACCGTATCGCCCGGTCGCCATTCCAACCGGATGCCGGTCATAATCGTCGGACAATATTCCATAGTTGCGGCGGGCAAAACCGCTGTCGAGAGCGAAGTCGATAAAGCCCGGCTTGAGCATGTTGGGCGCGTTGAACATGGGAACGCTCGTCGTCGTCTGATAGCCGGACGCATCAGTTACGACGACGCTCGCCATGCCGTTGCTGGCGATGATCGGTAGGTTGGAGATATTGTACGGACCAGCGGAGACCTGTTGCGAGTAAGTCTTGACGTTGTTGACGAAGACGTCGACCGTGGAGGGGACTGCGGCGCTGCCGCCGATCGACGGCAAAGGCTGGGTCACCAGGTCGGAGCGCAGGCTGAAGTCGCGTTGCAACTGTAGGCCGCCGAGCCGTATCGGGCGTGTCCAGTTGAGACCGCCGGAGATGAAATCACCAGCTCGCCCGGTCATCATCAGATCCTGGCTGGCATATTCGTAAGTCGAATCAAGACGCAGATTGGACGTCCGCGACGTGACCGAGCTGCCGACGATGGCGGTCTGCGACAGAGTCCCGTAAGGGCTGAACGCGCGCGCGTCGAGCGTGGCGTTCACGCCCTGAAAGCTGGGAAATTGTCCGATCTGATTCGTGCTCGTGGCGAAGAGGCGGTAGTTGAGGACGGTGCCCCAGCCCGACTGCGCGGGAGGTGAGCGCTCGATATTACCGCGGGCATCATATTGGCGCGGCAGGCGGTCGGCATCCGTCACGCTGAAGTCTATTATCTGGTGCGGTTCGTCATAGCGATAGGTCACATTGTGGAGGCTCGCCAAATCGACGAGCGAATGGGCGTCGCCGCCCGCTGGCGGTTTGAGGCCGATATCTTCAAGATCCCCTTGGGCGATCTGCAGATGCTTGTCCGGCGTGAGCACGAAGGGCTCTACGAGTTGCGTCGAGGCGCCGTTGATCGAAACTTCGAGATGCAAGGTCATATCCGCTGGCGCGGCAGCCTGATCGGCGGATATCGGTGGCAAAAGCTGGGCTCGCGCAGGATTTGCCGTGACGGAAAAAGTCACCAAGAGGCACAATACGATTTCGTGCGTGCGCCTATGGTGGTAATGCCGCATTGATCGCGCCTCGATCGCTCATCGAGATGACCGATGTGCCTGCTCCTCCAGCGACGTTCGCGGGCACTGGCCAGACCTTCTCGGAATGCCCGAGGACGTAGCCCGCCAGTCCCTTTTGGACGCTGACGACGCGATTGCCTTTCTTGAGTGCGAGATTGGTGAGCTGGACGCGTCTGTCGCCGGAATTTTCCGCAACCAGGACGCGACGGCCACCGCGCGTCTCCAGCGCCCAGCGCAGGCGTGGTTGCGATTCGTCGGGCGAGCCGAAGAATGCCGGCACCAGAAACCGCAGCACCACCTCGACCGTGCCGTTGCGCTGCCGGTTCGGATTGGGAAGTTGATCGACGACGACGCGGTAAGCTTCTTCCTGAGCCGGAGGCTCGGACGACATGCGCTGCAGGCGCACGACATAATCCTGATTGGGTGCTACCGCGACGATCGGGGGCGAAACCACGACTTCGTCGGTGGGTTCCAGTCTGTCCTCGCCATCGACCTGGGTCCATTTGAAGACGCGGATCTGGATGTTGAGCGGGCGGCTATCCTGGTTCTTGAGCGTGAGCGTCGTGCGGCTATCGCCCTCGATCAGGATCGGCAAAACGCTCAGTGCGCCGGCACGCGCCGCCGACGAGAGGACCAAAGCGATCGCGAGGGTAGCTGCTAGGACGCCGCGAAGGGTTGAGGCCGTTCCTGCCATCAATACGTGACCGACATGGTGACGGTGTCGGTATAAGTGTCAGGTGTGACTGGTGTCGTATAATTGATCACCTTGGCCTGCAGGGTTTTCGACTGGGCGGCACCGGTGCCTGTGCCGGTGATGACGCTCGTCGTGCTCAGCGCTGTCGTGTTGGTGGCGCCAGTGGTGGTATCGAATAAATTGTATTGCACCACGTCGGTATTGCCCGTCGCGGCGCCCTTCATCTGATGGGTCGATGGCGTGCCTGCAAGGTCGTCCTGCCCCGCGAAGCTGATGGTGTAGCCTGTACCGTTGGAGCAGGTGACATTGAAGGTGGTGGTGCCGGAAATTGTGGCGCCTATCGCGTCGATCGCGCCAGACGACGGCAAAACGATGTTGGCGGGGGTCGTGACGGTGCATTGTTTCAGTATTGTGATCGTGACGGTGAAGCTCGCCGTCGCGGGATCACTGGCGGCGAATGCCGCCTGGGCCGACAACGACAAAATCGTTCCGCAAAAAATAGGTAAACAAAATCTTTTCATTGTCCCCTCCCCAGACAGGGGGCATTGCGGCATCCTCTGTCTATTCCGTCCATAAAGGCCCAAACGTTTTCGAGGCACAAGCAACGCGTGTTGTGTTTGTGTAATTTTCGTGTCGGCGTTGCCATTAAGTGACAGGCAAAATTAAAAAACTGTAATGGCTGCAAAATAAAACCAATCGAGCCCCTTAGAAAGGCTGTTTATGGCCAGTCGGCGAGGCGCGTGGGGGGTCTCAGCTGGGTATTATGTTTGCGATGAGATGGAGATTTGTGTCGAGACGGGCAGATCGCTCCGCATCTTTGATAGGCCTTCGGAGCCGACTGGGACAGGAGAGGGATCGCCCGCGCCTCCATCCTCTGGCAGCGGCAGGAGACTGCGTTTGGCCTTCGGTCACCTCATCGCTGCGGTGGAAGATGGGCTGGCGGGTGGTCGCGGCGTGTCAATTCACGCCGCGCTCTTTCTTGTATTGCGCCACTGCGTCGCGCACGTAACCCTGACCCCATTGCAGGCCTATCGCTTGGGCGGCCTGGGTGATCGTGCTTTGTTTGGCGATGAAATCGATGCCGGCCGGACTCTTGTAGAAAGTCGCGATCGCCTTCAGGTCGGCATCGGAGAAATTCTGGGCATAGACTTGGGCGATCTTGTCCGTGATCTCACTGATCTGCACCTCGGCGCCACTGTTGTAGCGCGCGAGAAAATCGTCGATGCTCTTATCGTCGCCACCCGCCTGCGCGAACAGTACGGGGCGCACCTGCTTGGTCATCGCCGGCAGCGCTTGGCGCATCTGGTCGGCGCTGTGCATGGCGGCGACGAGGTCGCGCGCCAAAGCAAGATGGCTGGCGTCATCCGCCCGCGCCACGGGCGTGGCAAAAACCATTGCCACCAGAAGTCCGATCCCCTTCCATCGCATCGTCCGCCCCTCATTGCTTTTTCCAGCCAAGGCCAAGCCGCCTTGGCGCACCGGTCAGTCCGTATCGGCGCTCACTCTACCGCGCCTCTCGGACACTGCCCATCATTGAAAACGCGTATGACCCAAAAGGTACAGTACACACATTCCGTCCGCATCTACCTAGTTTCGGCAATTGCGAGGAACGCGTGACGCGCGCAATGCGAAAGTAGCAGCGTGCAGGTCTATTGCAGTTCATAGACGCGATTGGCGAGCAGATGCCTAAGCTGCGGCTGGCGTTTGCGCGCACAGCCCAAAATTGCTTGCGCCCGCGCGGCCGGCTATCGGCCGCGCTCGCCGTCGTGGCGCCATGTCATATTGCAGCCAACCGTCCTGCCTCGGTGGTCAGCCGTACCGCGCCGGGACGAACATCTCCGGCGGAATTGGGTTGCGATGATAGTCGGGGTGATACACGCGATCGGGCAGCGCGACAGGCTCGTGATGGACGGCCTGATACGGAATCTGGGTGAGCAGGTGCGAAATGCAGTTGAGCCGCGCTTTCTTCTTGTCGACGGCCTCGACGACCCACCATGGCGCTTCGGGAATATGGGTGCGCGACAGCATCGCTTCCTTGGCCCTGGTATAGTCTTCCCAGCGGCTGCGCGACTGCACATCCATCGGACTCAGCTTCCACTGTTTGAGCGGGTCGTGAATCCGCATCATGAAGCGGAACTGCTGTTCCTCGTCCGTGATTGAGAACCAGTATTTGATCAGAATGATGCCCGAGCGCACGAGCATCCGCTCGAAATCGGGCACGGAGCGGTAAAATTCCTCGCACTCCTCTTCGGTGCAGAATCCCATGACCCGCTCGACGCCGGCGCGATTGTACCAGGAACGGTCGAAAAGCACGATCTCGCCGCCGGCCGGCAAATGGGAGACATAGCGTTGGAAATACCATTGCGAGCGCTCCCGCTCGCTCGGGGCCGGGAGCGCCGCGATGCGGCAGACCCGGGGGTTGAGGCGTTGCGTGATCCTTTTGATGACCCCGCCTTTGCCGGCCGAGTCACGACCCTCGAAGAGCACGACCACTTTAAGCTTGTCGTGCTGGACCCAATCCTGGAGTTTGACCAACTCGCCCTGCAGCCTAAGCAATTCCTTGAAATACAGCTGGCGGTCCATGGTCTTTTGCGGCTCAAGATTGAGCTCGGAGCCAATAATCGAGTCTAACCGACTGTCATCGAGCTCAAGCTCCAATTCCTCGTCGACAGCATCCTGCAGGTCGGCGTCGATCCGCATGCGCAGGGTTTCCTGTTCGACGGTCTCGGACTCATCCATTTGCTGCTCCTCTATGCCTTATCGACAATTTATCTGCCGGCATCATTCCGGCAGCCCATGACGGAGCTATGACATCCGTGCCTGCGCTTGTCTGGGCCGTCATGGTCTGGGACCGACAGGCAGGAGACCAGTGCGACGCCGGAAACGTGCAAAAGGTCACAATTCTGTGATGGCGGATTGGTAGCGGAACGGGAGCTTCACGGCCTGGAGATCATGACATGACGACCGCAGCAAATGTAGCCGCCAGTCCCGAGGTGCCTGCCGCGCGGGCAGCGCTCGACAAGCCTATGGATATTCGGTTTTTGCTTGGCTTCCTCGCCGTCGTGGCAGGTGGCCTCTTCTTCATGGCCTATTCAATCTACAACGACCTGTCCGATGCCGGCGGCGGCCCGACGACTATCGTGCCGTTCATGTTGCTGGGCCTGGCCCTGCTGATCGCGCTCGGGTTCGAATTCGTCAACGGCTTCCATGACACCGCCAACGCGGTCGCAACGGTCATTTACACCCATTCGCTGCCGCCGCAGGTCGCCGTGATCTGGTCGGGCTGCTGGAATCTCGCCGGCGTCCTGTGGTCGACCGGCGCCGTCGCGTTCGGCGTTCTCTCGCTGCTGCCCGTCGAACTCATTCTGCAGGTTGGGTCGAGCGCCGGCTTCGCCATGGTGTTCGCGCTGCTGATTTCCGCAATCATCTGGAATCTCGGCACCTGGTGGTACGGTCTGCCGGCCTCCAGTTCGCACACGCTGATCGGCTCGATCGTCGGCGTCGGCGTTGCCAACGCTTTGATGCGCGGTCAGGACGGGACCTCCGGCGTCGACTGGGACCAGGTCTACAAGATCGGCCAAGCCTTGCTGCTCTCCCCGCTGTTCGGCTTCGCCCTTTCGGCGGCGTTGCTCGTGGTCATGAAGTTCCTCGTCCGCAAGCCTGAGCTCTATAAGTCGCCGACTTCGGACGCTCCGCCTCCGCTGTGGATCCGTGGTCTGCTCACCCTGACTTGCACGTTGGTTTCGTTCTTCCACGGTTCCAACGACGGCCAGAAGGGCATGGGCCTGATCATGCTGATCTTGATCGGCGTCGTTCCCACCGCTTACGCGCTGAACCGCGCCGTGCCGCAATCGAACACGCCGGCTTTCGTCGCAGCGGCCGACTCCGCTTCGAAAATCATCCAGGCGCACAGCGGCGGACAGCCCGTCGATGGCGATCCGCGTCCGCTCGTCACGGCCTACATCCACGCGCATCAAGTCTCGGACAATACCTATCCTGCGCTCGCCAAGCTGGTGAGTGGCATCGCCGGGGACGTGCAGACTTACGGCGCGCTCACCAAGACGCCGCTCGACAAGGTCCAGAACGTCCGCAACGATATGTATCTCGTCTCGGAGGCGATCCGCGTGCTCTCGAAGGACCAAGGCGCCCAGTTGAAGCCCGAGGAGCAAGCCGGTCTGGCGAAGTTCAAGAGCCAGCTTGACGCTTCGACCAAGTTCATCCCCGCGTGGGTCAAGATCTGCGTCGCAATCGCCCTCGGCCTCGGGACCATGATCGGCTGGAAGCGCATTGTGGTGACGGTCGGCGAGAAGATCGGCAAGACTCACCTGACCTATGGCCAGGGCGCGGCCGCCGAGCTCGTCGCTGCCGCAACGATTGGCGCCGCCGACGGACTTGGCCTGCCGGTTTCGACCACGCACGTGCTCTCCTCCGGCATCGCCGGCACGATGGCCGCCAATGGTTCGGGCATGCAATGGTCGACCTTGCGCAATATCGGGTTGGCCTGGGTGCTGACCCTGCCTGCGGCGATGCTGCTGTCGGGCGTTCTGTACGCGCTGTTCCGTCACATCTTCTGAGCGCTCCGCCGCATTTGGCGGCCGCGCTCGCCCAATGAAAAGCTTCGGCCCCGATCGAAATCGGGGCCGAAGCTTTTCATTGGGGCAAATGGCGGTTGGACATTCGCGGCCTCAACTCACCCCGCGCTGCCGACTTCGATCCTGTGCTATTGGTCGCGAAGGTGTGTTTAGGGACTCATACCGAACGGGTCAGTCCGCCATCGACCTTGAGGTTCTGGCCCGTGATGTAGCCCGCGCCTTCCGAAGCGAGGAAGGCGATGGTGGCCGCGATCTCTGCGCTGGTGCCGTAGCGCTTCATGGGCACGCTATCGCGGCGCTCCTCGGTCGCTGGCAGGCTGTCGATCCATCCGGGCAGCACATTGTTCATGCGAATATTGTCGGCGGCGTAGGTGTCCGCGAAAATCTTCGTATAGGCGGCAAGCCCGGCGCGAAACACGGCGGAGGTCGGAAACATCGGGGACGGTTCGAAGGCCCAGGCCGTTGAGATATTGATGATCGCACCGGACTTCTGCTTCTGCATGATCGGAGTAACGAGCCGCACCGGGCGGATGACGTTCATCAGGTAGACATCGAGCCCGGCGTGCCATTGCTCATCCGTGATGTCGAGGACCGGCGCGCGAGGACCATGACCGGCGCTGTTGACCAGGACGTCGACCCGTCCCCACTTCGCCATCGTCGCGTTCACAAGACGCTTGAGATCGTCGTTGGACTGGTTGGAGCCGGTCACGCCAATGCCACCCAATTCCTGAGCAAGGGCCTCACCCTTACCCGACGACGACAGAATGGCTACCTTGAAACCATCCGCAGCCAGCCGCCGGGCGCTTTCCGCCCCCATACCGCTGCCGCCCGCAGTAATGATGGCGACTTTTTCTACTGTCATGCTTCGATTCCTTCTCGCATTCGGTGGCGTCGATTGTCGGATTGTGCTAATGAAATAGCATCATTGCGGCGTGATTGCGAAACAGTTTCCCTTTCATTTTCCAGTAGGAAAACTATCGCATGAATCATGTGATCGGAAAACTTCCCTCCTTGAATGGCTTGAAAGCCTTCGAGGTCTCGGCACGTCACCTGAATTTCAGACTTGCTGCCGAGGAACTCGGCGTGACGCAGGGTGCCGTGGCGCAGCAGGTCCGTGGGTTGGAGGCCGAGCTTGGCGTGACGCTTTTCGAGAGGCGTCCGCGAACCCTCGCGCTCACTGGCGAAGGCCGCAGCTATATTGCCGACATCCGGCGCGCCTTCGAACTTATCGCGCAGGCGACTCGCGATCTCAAGCCGCAGCCGGTCAAGCTCACGATCAGCACCACGCCAACCTTCGCGTCGAAGTGGCTGATTCCGCGCCTGCCGGATTTTACGACCCGCCATCCTGGCCTCGACCTCCACATCCTCGCGACGGATCGTGTTTCCAATTTTCAGGTTGATGGCGTTGACCTCGCCGTTCGGTACGGCCGGCCGCCGTTCGGACCAGGGCTGGCGGCAGAGATTTTATTCGAGCAGGAGATCATTGCCGTGTGCAGTCCGTCGCTGCTCGTCGACCGGACGCTTCCGAAGACATCGAGGGAATTCGCGAACTACACGCTTCTGCACGACGCGCATAATTTCTGGCACGAGTTCATCGAACGGCACCTGGGCCAAAGCGATGGAGCCGCCTTCAAAAGTATAAGCTTCAGCCACACCTCCCACGCGATCGAGGCTGCGATCGCGGGGCAAGGTGTTGTTCTCGCCAACCGCGGCTTTGTCGCGCGCGATATGGCGGAAGGACGACTGATCCAAATCCTCGACGGATCGTTGCGCGGACCGTCCGACTTTTATCTCGTCTGGCCCCGTCATCGGAAATCTTCCGCACGTGAGACAGTCGTCGCATGGATGTGCGACGAGGCCGCCAGGATGTAATGGTCAACGACCATATGAGCGCGAACCGGATCTATGCGGCGCTTCCGCATTCACCGCTCCGCATAACGTCCGAGGATGGACTCGTACCGCAACCGGTCATATTCCGCCTTCTCGATCGGTTGCGCGTTACGATCGCCGAGGTCCTTGAGGCGCTGGCGGTAGGTTTCTCGTGCCGTCACTGCGGCGCCGGCCGAGATCGCGGTAATCGCAAGCGTGAGCGTTCCCACAATCAGTGGAATATTCGCCGTGCCGGGGGCGGCAACGGTTGCAAACAAAGCCGGAAGGAGGGCCGTGATCGTCGTGCCGACATTCTGGCCGATCGCCATCGCGGAAACGCGCGCCGTTGTCGGAAACAACTCGGGATAGTAGCTCGGATAGACAGCGTTGTACCCTTGATAGATCAGTCCCCACATGAGGAGGGACATTACAATGGCAAGTGGTGCGCTATGGATGCTGATCGCATACAGATAGACGAACGACAGGAGCCCGGACAGAAGCGCGCCAACGATAATGGGCGGGCGCCGGCCGATTTTGTCCGACAGGTTACCGACGAAAGGAATGACCAGCACTGCCAGAATGTTGCCGAGCACCGGGATCCAAAGATAGATATCCTTGTGGAATCCGATGCCGTAGGCCGGCTGGACCGCATAGGCCGCGCCGAAGATCGTCGCCACGACTGCGATCACGTTCATGAGCGCCATGCAGACGACGCGCAGCATGTCGTCCCAGCAATATTTGAAAGCTTCCATGACCGGAGCTTTGGGCGCCTGGCCTTCCGCGGCTTCTTTCACGAAGGTCGGCGTTTCCTCGACGTCGCGCCGGATGATGTAGCCGGCGAGGACGACGAGTGCGCTCAACAGAAACGGGATACGCCAGCCCCAGGCGTTAAAGCTCTCGTCCGACATGAAATGCGCCAGCGGCAGGAAGACGGCGGCGGCGAGGATTTGCCCCGCTTGCACGCCTTGCAGTGTGAAGCTGCCGTAAAGACCACGGCGGCCGAACGGCGCGTGTTCAAGAATCATTGAGCTTGCGCCGGAAATCTCGCCGGCAACGGCAAAGCCCTGAATGAGACGCAGGATCACGAGCAGCGCCGGGGCCAGAATGCCGACCTGCTGATAGGTCGGCAAGATCCCGACCGCCATGGTCGAAAACCCCATCATAAACATGCATAAAAGCAGAACTTGCTTACGGCCGTGCGTGTCGCCGAAATGCCCGAGCACGAAGGCGCCGATGGGCCGCGCAACATAACCCACGCCATAGGTCGCGAGCGATGCGACGATGGCCACAGACGGATCGCTCGACGGGAAAAAGATCTGCGGAAAGATGAGGGAGGCGGCTGTCGCGTAGATGAAGAAATCATAATATTCGAGTGCCGAGCCTATCCAACCGCTGGCAGCTGCTTTTTTTGATTGTTCTCGAGCGTGTGCTTGATCAGTTGTGATGCTCGTCATTTCATCTTCCTCCCCTCTATGTCATGTTATGAGGTTGTTTGCCGCCTCAGATGTCTGAAGCGGTATCGCTGAGTATTTTATTGGCGATTTTAAAGGCGCCGTTTGCTGCGGGAACGCCGGCATAAATCGCCGCCTGCAACAGCAGCGCGCGCAATTCTTCCATGCTGACGCCGTTTTTGAGCGCCGGCTTGATGTGCAGGGCGAATTCTTCTTCTCGCCCGAGTGCGACCATCATGGCGAGCGTCACGAGCGAACGAGTTTTCCGAGGCAATGTCGGATCGCTCCAGATATCGTTCCATGCCGTTCGCGTAATGAATTCCTGCCACGGCTTGGTGAACGCGCTGGCCTCGCGAAACGAGCGCTCGACGTGCTCGTCGCCGAGAACAGACTTGCGCGTGGCGAGCCCTACCGCAAAGCGCTGGTCGTCCGGCTCCTGAATTTGTTGGTGTCGCTCGAGAAAGCTTAAAAGGTGCCGGTTGAGCGCCGCGGGCTGCTCGAGGGCGAGAAGATGCGCCGCCGGCGAAAGGACGATCAATTCGGCGCCCGCAATGCGTCGTTGAATGTCGACCATCATCTCAACGGGTGTGGCCTGATCGTCGGCGCCAGCGACGATGAGCGTGGGCGCCGTAATGGCCGATATGCGAGGTCGCAGATCCATCTGGGCGATGACTTGGCACGCGCTGGCATATCCGGCCGGGTCGATCTGGCGTAAGTGCGCGAGCACGTCGGTCACAACGTCCACATGATTACGGTGGAAGCCGGGTGTGAACCAACGTTCGATGACCGGTTTGGCAATGGGCTCCATGCCCTTTTCCAAGACGAGGCGAGCGCGCTCGTCGTAGTTCGCTTGCAGATAGGCGGAGGTCGCCATCAACGTCAGGCTGAGCGTGCGCTGCGGATAATTGACGGCGAAGACCTGTGCCGTCATGCCGCCGAGAGAAAGGCCGGCGATATGGGCTTGGTCGATTTCAAGTGCGGTGAGGATCTGCGCCAGATCCTCGGCAAGATCGTCGATCGTGGCTGGTCCTGGGATCGTTTGCGACTGGCCGTGACCGCGGGTGTCGTAGCACAAGACGCGAAATGTCTTGCTCAGCGCGGGAACCTGCTCCGACCACATTTCAAGGGTCGTACCCATCGAGTTGGAAAAGGCGATCACCGGGGCGCCTTCCGGGCCGGTCAATTCGTAGCGAAACCGGTTGCCTTTGATTTCGAGGAAGGGCATCTCATAACTCCGATTCAGAAATATGCGACAAAGCGGCGGCGATAAGGGCGACGGCACGGTCGGCGACCGCGACACCCGCCGTGATGGCCGGCGTCAGATCGAAAGCCGCGCGCCATACCTGTTGCAGCTCCGCGCTCGAAACCTCCGCAATATCGATCCCGACGTCCTTCAGGTGGCGTCCGCTCGTGCGCGTGATCTGCGCGGCCCGCTCGACGATGGCATGCGCCGCGCCGCGTCCAAGGGCTTGGGCCAAATGTTCGGCAAGACTGTCGGAGAAGAGCATGCCGGCCGTCGCGTCGATATTGGCGCGCATCCGCTCGGCATTCACCACAAGCCCCTCGCTCAAATTGCGCGCCTCGTGCAATGCGCCGGAGGCGAGGGCGAACAGTTGCGGCAGCGCATGCCATTCGCCGTGCCACAGGCCGATCGGCCGCTCGTGGTCCACGGCCATGGCGTTGAGCAGGGTCGAAACGTGCCCCGGTGCCGCGGCATGCGCGGCGAGAATGATGGTGCAGGACACCGGATTGCGTTTGTGCGGCATGGAGGATGAGCCGCCGCGCCCTTTGACGAAGGGTTCCGCCACTTCCCCGACTTCCGTCGAACAGAGCAGGCCGATGTCGCGCGCCATCTTGGCCAGACTGCCGATCAGTTCGGCAAGCCAGAAACCCGTTTCGGCAATGCGCGTGCGCACCGCATGCCAGGCGGTGGGAAAGACGTCTAATCCGAGCGCTTCGGCGAAATGCCGCCGAACCTCTTCGGCTTTGTCACCCATAGCTGCGAAGGTGCCCACAGGCCCGTCGAGAGACGCGATGGCAATCCGGCGGCGGGTTTCATTCAGTCTCGCAGCGACATCGGTGATCCCCGACGCCCAAACACCGACCTTCGCGCCGAATGTGATGGGGCTGGCGTGCTGTCCGTACGTGCGCCCGACGCAGGGTGTTGCGCGATGGGCTTCGGTCAGATGAAGCAATCCGCGCAAACATCCCTGCAGATCGCTTCGCAATTCATCGAGGCCCTTCGTCGCGCGCAGGACCAGGGCGGTGTCGACGATATCTTGCGTGGTCGATCCTTGATGGAAAAAAGGTTCGAGTTCGGTCGGCAGGCGGGCCTGTACGGCTTTCACAAAAGGGATGACCGGCACACCGGCCAGCGCCGTCTGCGCGCCGAGTTCGACAAGATCGAAATCGTTTGACTTGAGTTGCCGCAGGCGATCGGCCAGCGCTGGCGGAGCCAATCCGATTGCGGCTTGAGCGGTTGCGAGCGCCGTCTCCGCCTCGAGCATCGTCGCGATTTGCGCTTCGTCGGAAAAGATCGCGCGCATCCGTGCGGTCGCGAACAGCGGCCCGGTCAATGCGGTATCGACAGATGCGAAAGTCACTCGTTCTCCTCCTCAACCGTTCGCCCGGGAAGCGCCGCGCATCAATGGGACATCAGCACATCGGATCCGGCGCCGGCCGGCGCCTCGGGGTGGGCAAAATATTTGACGATCAGAGCGATTGTCGCGATGACCCCCGCAATGGCGACGATCGCGAAAATGCCGCTGAAATCGACCTGACGGCGGGTCAGTTCGGCGACCAGAAAAGAGCCCGCGATCCCGCCGAAACGACCGACGCCCAGCATGAAGGCGACACCGGTCGCTCGGCCCGCGGTGGGATAGAATTGCGCGGCGAGCGCCGGCAGCGACGATTGCGCCGTATTCATCAGGGCGCCGCCAAGGAACACGATGAAGGCGAGCAGTCCCGAACTGCCGGCGGCTTGTCCGATGGCATAGACTGCTGCTGCGGTGAGCAGGTAAAACACCGCGAGGACCTTGTTGGCGTTGTAATGATCCATCAACCAGCCGGAGGCGATCGCCCCAATGCCGCCGAGCGGGAAAAGCGCTGCGATGAGGGTTGCCGTCCGCGGGTCGAGCCCTGCGTCCTTGAGCAAAACGGGCATCCAGTTGATGAGCGCGTAGAAGATCACCAGACCCATGAAATAGGCGATCCACAGCATCAGCGAGCCGACCAGATACGGCTTGGAAACGATCAGCGCGGGACCGGCCTTGGCGACACGGCCCGGCTCGTCCAAAAAGAATGCCTTTGCCCGAGCGCCGGCCGGCGCGAAGCGCCGTAAAATGGCCGTGATCTTGTCTGGGTCACCCTCGCGGGCGACAAGATAGCGGATCGATTCCGGCATTTTCCAAATCAGGATGAGACACAGCAGGAAAGGTGCCGTGCCGCCGAGCAGCAAGACCGAGCGCCAGCCCCATTGCGGAATCATCCAAGCTGCCACAAAGCCGCCGAGCGACGCTCCGAGCGGAAAGCCGCAGAACATCGCATTGGTAATGAGGGCGCGGAGCCGATCGGGGCAATATTCGCTCATCATTGTCACGGCATTGGGCATGGCGGCGCCGAGCCCGACACCGGTGACGAAGCGCCAGATGGTCAGCGCATTCACGTCGCCCGCGCGGGCCGAGGCGAAGGAGGCGAGGGCGAAGATCAACACCGCGCCAATCATGATGCGTTTGCGTCCGAAGCTGTCGGCCAAAGGCCCCGCTGCGAGCGCACCGAAGGCGAGGCCGAACAAGGCAGCGCTCAGGACGGGCGCAAGGTCAGGCCGGGCAATCCCCCATTCGCTGACAAGCGCTGGCGCCACATAGCCGATGGCCGACGTGTCAAATCCGTCCAGCAGAACAATAAAAAAGCACATCCCGAAGACCAGCCAGTGAAATGCCGTGAACCGGCTTTCATTGAGTATGGTGCGGATGTTTATGGCATCTGCGGTCATAAATACTCCTCCCCGGGCTGCATTCTGACGACGCAGGTTCTCAGTACGGCAAACCAACATAGTTTTCGGCAAGCACCTTTTGGGCAGCTTCGGATTGAAACAGATAGCTGAGTTCGGCTTCCTGGATTTTCTGCTCGAAACTCGTCGCACCTGGAAAGCGATGCAGCAGATGGGTCATCCACCAGGAGAACCGCTCGGCTTTCCAGACGCGCGCGAGGGCACGTGAAGAATATTGATCGAGTGCCGTGTTGGACCCGGTCCGATAATGCTCGCGCAGCGCCTGCCAGAGGTAGAACACATCGCTTGCAGCCAGATTCAGCCCCTTGGCGCCGGTCGGCGGCACGATGTGGGCCGCGTCTCCCGCGAGGAACAGATTGCCATAGCGCAAGGGTTCGGCAACGAAGCTGCGCAGCGGTGCGATACTCTTCTCGATCGAAGATCCGATTTGCAATCGCGTGGCGAGCGCTGGGTCGAGCCGGGCAGACAATTCGCGCCAGAACCGCTCATCAGGCCATTCCTCGACCCGTTCGGCAAGCGTGCATTGCAGATAATAACGGCTGCGGTGCGATGAGCGCATCGAACACAGGGCGAAGCCGCGCAGATGATTGATATAGACCAGCTCCTTATCGATCGGCGGCTTCTCGACGAGAAGGCCGAGCCAACCGAACGGATAAATCCGTTCATGCGCCTGCCACGCGTCCGCCGGAATGCTTTGACGGCAAACGCCGTGAAAGCCGTCGCAGCCGGCAATGAAGTCGCAGGCGATTTCTGCCCGAACACCATCCTTGACATACGAGACGCGGGGGAAGCGCGAGTCGATGTCATGCAGCCGCACCTCGTCGGCTTCATAGATCGTTGGCGCATCGGACGCTTCACGCGCCGTCATGAGGTCGGCGGTGACTTCCGTTTGACCATAGATCGTCACCGTCTTGCCTGTCAGGCCCTTGAAATCGATTCGATGACGCGCGCCCACGCTCTCGATCTCCGCGCCCTCATGGACGATGCCTTCGCTGCGCAAACGATCCGCAACGCCGGCCTCGTGCAGCAGATTGACCGTGCCTTGTTCCAAGACACCGGCGCGGATACGGCTGAGGACATAATTGGCCGATTTTCGCTCGACAATAACTGCATCGATATTGGCGCGATGCAGCAATTGGCCGAGCAAAAGGCCTGCAGGTCCGGCCCCGATAATGGCGACTTGTGTGCGCATGACCGCCCCCGACATGTTGGCTCCCGCTCGCGGCGCTAAAGCCATTGCGTTCCCTCGAAAGTTTTTCCCTGCCTACATGTCGAAGAATACCGTTTCGTCCTCGCCCTGAAGGCGGATATCGAAGCGGTAAACCACTTGTGCGTCGCGCTCTTCGCGCGCTGCGATCAATGTCTTGCGACGCTCAGCGTGTTCGATGAGTTTGAGAACAGGATCGGCAGCGTTGCGCTCGGACTCGTCGGAAAAATAGGCGCGGGTGTGAAGGCCGATGTTGATGCCGCGGGCGACGATCCAGATGTTGATATGCGGTGCCATCAATCGGCTGCTGCGGCCCATGACGGATCCCGGCTTGACCGTTTCGAAGCGATAAAGGCCGGTGGCGAAATCGGTTCCCACGCGTCCCCAGCCGCGGAAGGCGCCGGCCGCGAATCCATCCTGCGGCGGTTGAACATAGTTGCCCTCGGCATCGGCCTGCCAGATTTCCAGCAGGGCGTCATAGACCGGGGCGCCCTGGCCATCGATGACTCGGCCTTCGAGGACGATTTTTTCGCCTTTGGCGTCCGGAGTTGCCAGGATGTTGGAGAAGTTCTTCTCGAAAATGTCGAAGCCCGCCTGGTGCGGCACCAGGCCGATATGGACATAGGGACCTGCGGTCTGCGAGACGGTTTCTTTGAGATAGGGAAGCAGCGTCATCATCGGTCAGTTCCCTTCCAAACGGTTTTCGAAGAGGGTCGAGCGCCGGCCGCGCAAGACGATATCGAAGCGGTAGGCCAGCGAGTCGAGCGGGATCGACGCGTTGAGATCGAGTGGCGCAATCAATTGCTGCACGGCGTCCGGGTCCGGGATCGTGCGGACGATAGGACAAATCGGAATAAGCGGATCGCCCTCGAAATACATCTGTGTGATGAGCCGCTGGGCAAAGCCGCTGCCGAAGACCGAGAAATGAATATGGGCTGGGCGCCAGGAGTTGCCGCCGTTGCGCCAGGGGTAGGGGCCAGGCCGGATTGTCCGCAGGTGATAGGATCCGTCTGCGCCGCTCAGCGTGCGGCCGCAGCCGCCGAAGTTCGGGTCGATCGGCGCGAGGTAATGGTCGTTCTTGTGGCGATACCGGCCGCCCGCATTGGCCTGCCAGAATTCGATCAGAACATTGGGAACCGGGCGGGCATTTTCATCGAGGACCCGCCCGTGCACGACGATGCGTTCGCCGATCGGTTCGCCGCCGTGCAGGTAGTTTTTGAGAAGGTCGTTGTCGAGCGGACCGAGATCACTATGGCCGAACGCAGGTCCGGTCACTTCGGATAGGCTGTTTTGCAAGGACAGCAGCGCTTGGCGTGGAGAGCGCAAAATGCTGGTCTTGTAGCCGGGCGTATAGGCCGGCGGATGGCGGGTTCGGTCGCGGGTATAAAATTCGCTGGGCGCGTTCATGTTTCCTCCCGACGCTGGCATATTGTTGCCAATTGATATCCAGCTTATATGCTTTTTTATTGATTGATAATCGTATTTTATTATAAAAACATATGGTATTAGTTATGGATATGCTGATGAATGCCGATCGTATCAAATACCGTCAGGTGATGTGCTTCCTGAAAGTCGCAGAGCTTCGCAGCTTTGTCCGTGCGGCGGAAGCGCTGAATACGACCCAGCCAGCCGTATCCAAAACCATATCCGAACTCGAGGAGGCCTTAGGCGTCACGCTGTTGGAGCGGAGCCGGCGTGGCGTCGTTCTGACGGCGGCGGGCGAATTGTTTCGGCGGCACGGCACGGCGAGCCTGGTTGCGCTGCGTCAAGGCGTCGAGAGCCTTGCGAAAGCCAAGGCGGGGGACGGTTTGCGGATCGCGGTTGGCATTTTGCCGACGGTTGCGGCGAGCCTGATGCCGCGCGCGATCAAACGCGCGAAAGAAGCGGGCCTCGCGGCGACCGTCTATCTTGCGACGGCATCGAACGACATCTTGCTGCAAATGCTCAAACAGCGGCAGCTCGATCTGGTGGTCGGCCGCTTTTCGGATGTCACGTTGATGCGCGATCTTGCGTTCGAGCATCTCTATTCCGAGCAGATTGTCGTCGTCGTGCGTGACGGACATCCGTTGCTGGGCGCGGGCCGGATCGAGCTGGAGGCCATTTGCCATTACACCGTCTTGTTGCCAGAGCGGGGGTCGATCATTCGCCCGATGGTTGATACGCTGTTGATGAGCCGGGGCGTCGCCGATTTGCCGGACGTGATCGAGACCACCTCGCCGACATTCGGGCGCGCCTATGTGAAGATTTCCGACGCCGTATGGATCATCTCACAGGGGGTTGTGGCCGATGATCTGGATTCCGGCGGCGTGGGGGCGCTGGATATCGATCTGGACGTGGGGGCAGGGCCGGTTGGCCTGACTTTGCGCGCGGACATGGCGCCAAATCTTGGGGTCGAGTCGATCCGTCAAGCCTTGCGGGCCGTGGTGAATGAAAGCAAGAGGCTCGCGTAACAATATATCAGTTTTATATCTGAATGGGCATGCACAAATAACAAATTACCATTTTTAATATCATTTAGATGATGGATAATCGAAGAAGCCAAGCAAACGAAAATGGCCAAGGGAGGATCTGATGAAACCCATTGTTATTGCCGTTGCAATCACCGGTTCCGTGCCGCGCAAAAAAGACAATCCGGCCGTTCCGATCACCCCGCCGGAGCAAATCGAATCCACGCATCAGGCCTTCGAAGCCGGGGCAACGCTCGTGCATATTCACGTGCGCAACGACGATGAGAGTTCGTCCTCCGATCCAGAGCGTTTTGCGCAGGTCCAAGAGGGCGTGCGCAAACATTGCCCCGGCATGATCGTTCAATTTTCGACGGGCGGGCGGGGCCGCGATCCGTCGCAGCGCGGAAGCGCCCTTTACTTGAAGCCGGACATGGCGTCGCTCTCCACGGGATCGGTGAATTTCCCGACCATCGTGTATGAGAATTCCACCGCTTTCGTGGCCGATCTCGCCAAGCAGATGCATGAGCGGTCCATCCGCCCCGAAATCGAGATTTTCGATCTGTCGCATATTCACGGCGCGCGGCGGCTGATCGAACAAGGCTTCCTGGATGAGCGTCCGCATGTGCAATTCGTGCTCGGCGTGAAAAACGCCATGCCGGCGGAAGAGCCATTGCTCGACATCATGTATAACGAATTGCAGCGGGTGATCCCGCATGCCACGTGGACGGCGGCAGGCATCGGCGTCTACCAGAATGTCGTGATGGATTGGGCGTTGGCGCGCGGGGCGCAATCTATCCGCACGGGTCTCGAAGACAATATCCGGGTCGATAAAACGCGCCTGGCGGCCAGCAATGCGGAATTGGTCCAGATTGCGGTCGCACGCTGCGCCACCCATGGCCGGCGCCCTGCGACGCCAAGCGAAGCGCGCGAAATTCTCGGGTTGGCATGACGGAGTAGATAGGCTGCCTTTTACCGGCCGGCCTAGTGAAGGATTGGGGAAACGTATGACTCAAGACATCGATGGCAACACGAGCTTAATCGCGCATATCGGTTATCCGACCGGATCGTTTAAAGCGCCGATGATCTACAATCCTTATTTCGAGCACATCAAGCAGAACGCCGTGGTCGTGCCGATGGGCGTGAAGCCGGAAGATTTCGAGGTCTCGTTCCCGGCGATTTTTCGCTTCTCGAATATTCACGGCGCATTGATCACGATGCCGCACAAGGTTCACGTCCTGTCATTCCTCGATGAAATCTCGACCACGGCAAAGGTGGCGGGGGCTTGCAACGCGGTGCGTAAAGATCCGAGCGGGCGCCTCGTCGGCGATATGTTCGACGGCGAAGGCTTCACCCGCGGCCTGTCGCGGAAAGGCGTCACATTGGCGGGCGCCAGCGCGCTCGTGATCGGCTCCGGCGGTGTCGGTTCGGCGATTGCCGCCTCCTTGGCGGCGGCACGCGTCGCGCGGCTCGGTCTTTATGACGTCAATGCCGCTTCCGCACAGGGGCTCGGCGAGCGGTTGCATCGGCACTACCCGCAACTCGAACTCGACGTGCAGACGAACGATCCGGCGGGCTATGACGTTTTGGTCAATGCGACGCCGCTCGGCATGAAGCCAGGCGATCCGATGCCCGTCGATATGGTGCGGCTGTCACCCCACACGTTTGTCGGCGAGGTGGTGATGAAGCAGGAAATGACGCCGTTCCTCGCCCAAGCTGTCGCGCGCGGCTGCAAAGTGCAGGTCGGTATCGACATGCTGTTCGAACAAATTCCGGCCTATCTCGAATTTTTCGGCTTCCCGACGACGACGGCGGAAGTCCTGCGTGACCTCGCGCACATCCATTATTGAGCGCGTTTGAGGCTCCGGTATATAAACGATCAAATCTTCGCCGCGCTCCATGCGGGCTGCTATAAAAACAGTTGAAACTGCTGCCGTCACAAAAAGGGGAAGAAGATTATGCGCCGCTCCATCGCCACGGTCTCTCTCAGCGGCACTCTCCCGGATAAGCTGGAGGCGATTGCCGCTGCGCATTTCGACGGGGTGGAAATCTTCGAGAACGACTTATTGTTCTACAACGGCGCGCCGCGCGCGGTTGCTCGGCAGGCGGCGGACATGGGCCTGACGATCGATCTGTTCCAGCCCTTTCGCGATTTCGAAGGCGTCTCGGATGCGGATCACAAGCGCAATCTCGACCGCGCAGAGCGCAAGTTCGACCTCATGGGAATTCTCGGGGCACCCCTGATGCTGGTGTGCTCGCATGTTGGGCCGAACACGGCGGACGATGACGAGCGCGCCGCGGCGCAATTGTACGAACTCGCCGAACGGGCGGCGAAGCGCAATTTGCGGATCGGCTTCGAGGCGCTTTCATGGGGTGCGCATATTCGAACCTACGATCGCGCCTATCGAATCGTGCAAATGGCCGATCATCCGCATCTCGGCATTATCCTCGACAGCTTTCATACGCTCGCCTTGCCCGACGATTGGTCGGGTATCCGCGATCTGCGCGGCGACAAGATCTTCTTCGTGCAACTCGCCGATGCGCCGCGTCTCGGGATGAGCGCGCTGACGCTGTCGCGCCATTACCGCAATCTACCTGGGCAGGGGGATCTGGATGTGGCCGGATTCCTGCGGGCGACGTTGGATGCGGGATATGTCGGCACGATCTCGTTGGAGATTTTCAACGACGATTTGCGCGCCGCGCCGCCGCGCCAGACGGCCGAGGACGCGATGCGGTCGCTTCGCTGGCTCGAAGAGCGGGTCCGATATAGTTACGAGCCCGGTTCGGCGCCGCATCTACCGCCGGGGCGACCACATCGCCGCCGCGTCGAGCTTTTCGATCCGCCGGCGCCGCCGAACCTGACGGGCATTGCCTTTGTCGAATTCGCAGTCGACGCCGAGAGCAGCGGCCGGCTCGCGAGCTTACTCGAGAAACTCGGCTTCGTCTGTGCCGGCAAACATCGCAGCAAGGCCGTCAGCCTCTATCTACAGGGTGACATCTGCCTCATTCTCAACGCCACGCAGAATTCCTTCGCCCATGCCTATTATCTGATGCACGGCGTCTCGGTATGCGCATTGGCATTTACGGCCGATGACACTTTGGCGGCGCTCGGCCGTGCAGAAGCCTTCATGTGCCGGCGCTTCGACGGTCGCATCGGTCCGCACGAACACGTGTTCCCCGCCCTGATCACGGATGACGGCGATCTCATTTATTTCGTTCCCGAGGGCGAGAGCCACCTTGCGGCCCTGCAATCGGATTTCGAGTTGAACGCGACGGCCCATGTGTCGAACATGCTTCGTCGCGTCGATCATATTGCCGAAGCCTTGCCGGAAGGTCAGCTCGATTCGCGGGTTTTGTTCTTTCGTGCGGCGCTCGGATTGGAGCCGGAGAGTGCGGTCATCTTGGCCGATCCGCACGGGCTCGTGCGCAGCAAGGCCGTCTCCAACGCGGAGCGTACCGTACGCATTCCGCTCAATATCTCGCAAAAGAAAAGCACGGGCACGGCGCGCTCGGTGCAGAGTTATTCCGGTGCTGGCGTCCATCACATCGCATTCGCGACGGACGATATTTTTGCGACGGCGAAGGAGCTGCGTGCCAATGCGGTGCCGCTTCTTGCGATCCCACGGAACTATTACGACGATTTGATCGCGCGTTACGGTTTGGCGGAAGATTTTGTCGACGCGCTGCACGAGTTTGGCATTCTGTACGACCGCGACGGCGAAGGGGAGTTCTTGCAACTCTTCACGACGCCATTCGACGAGCGATTCTTCTTTGAGATCGTGCAGCGTAAGGGGGCTTATGATTTCTATGGGGCCGGCAATGCGTCGGTGCGCATGGCGGCTCAAGCGCAAACGAGGTCTCCGGGCGCGACGCAACTCATGTGGTAGATGCAGATCGGCCGCAGCGACGTCATCCCGGCTTGACCCGGGATCCAGGGCCACACGCGAGCGATTGCGAGAGAGGCCTGCAGCGCGTCACTACGCATGACCGATGTGGCGACCGCTCGGCGCGCCTCTAATCCGACATCGAGCGATCGCGACTTGGCCCGCCGTTTAGACGACAAACTCGCAGCGCTCTTGCGGCGTGCGCGTGTCCATGTTGCGACCTCGGTTGAGATGGTCGTCGATTTCGGCCGCCGCGCCGATCATCCGGCCATAGATGAAGACATTGAAGGCCGCCGTCTCGAGATCCTTCTCCTGCAACCGGCCGGCCTTGTAGTCTTTCCACAGAAGCGCCAGAAGCAGCGCGGCGATAATCGCATCCACGTTAACGCAGAAGACATAGCGCGTGGCGCCAACGTCGTAGAGGGCCTGTACGAGTTCGCGGTAATAGGCGTGGAAGATATTGTAGACGCCGCGCTTTTCCATGAAATCCGCGATGAAGCGCTCGCGCGGGTCGTAGTTGACCGGCTTGCCCCTGAAAATCGGATGGTGAACGCCCGGCAAGGCGCGCGGCTCGCCCGCTCCCGATTCCTTGCTCGCAACCTTGTCGAGCTTGTAGCCTTCCGCAAAGGCGAGCGCCATAGCTTTAAGATTGAGACCGTGATTGGGGTCGGTCGGATCTTTCAGATCGCTGCCGCCGAATTGTTCGAGCAGGAACGCCATGCCCTCGAAGCCGTTGCCGCCATGACTGTAACCGCTGTGGCTCAGGCATCCGATCATGGCTTTGTTGATCTGAACGCGTGCGGGAGTCTGCGGTCCATCGGCCGACACGGCGCCCTTCGCGCCTTGCGAGGTGATGGAGCCCGGGCCGTTGGAGATGAGAAGGCCAACCAGCACCTGCAAAGGTTGCACCTGTTCGGGTGTGGGCTTCTGCCCGGTGAGCGCAAGATAGAGGAATTGCGCCATCGACCATTCCCCGAACCGTTCGTCGCGTGAAATGCCGCACAGACTGCCGCGCTGGTGATGCTTGGCCGGGATCGAAGCGCCGATCATCACACCGTACAGGCGCAAATACCACGGCAGCGTCTCGGCGGTCAGCCGCGAAATGCGTTTGCGCGTCAGCGGCCCCCAGGCAATGGTAGTTGCGATCGCCGCCAGGATGGCATCACGGGACAATCGCGCTCCGAGCCCCTCCAAAAATTTCAGGAACAAGGATTTGCCGCCACGTGCGTGCACGGCACGCAGCATCGCCGCGGGCCTGGGATCGTCCGCCTCCGCGGCGCTCGCCACAAAAAGAGCGCGCTGCGCGTCGCTGAGTTCGATGCCGGACCAATCGAAGGCCTCGTCGCGCCCGTCCTTCAGGCCCGAATGCGCAAATAGATCGATCAGCGCCTTGGTGCAGGCCAGCGTCCGCTCCACGCGCTTGGGGCCGATGATCGAGACGGCCGCGGTCATGACCGTGTTGGGCGAGTTTCCTGCTTCGCGCGCCGCTTCAGCGGCGTTAAGGGCCGCGTCGCCGACGAGATTGATCTCGGCGGCAACGGCAATGTCCAGCATGGCGCGATCGTTTTCGCTGGCGATCTCGTGCACCAACGGCAAGGCGAAATTCGCTTCTAGCGGCTGCATCGCAAGATCGAGGACGGAATGACCATGGACGCTCGTCACCTGCGTCTTCGCATCCATGATCGAGGCGCCGGATTTGTCCTTCATATTCTGCCGCGGGATAACGGCGCCGATTTGTAACCCGACCGCCTTGATCTGCTCGTCATAGGGCGCCAAGGCGGTGACCACCGGCAATGCAATCGCGTCCGGCAGCTTGATCCCTTGATCATTGGCGATCCAGGGTTTGAGCCCAAGATTGCCGCGTGCGGCGAAATCCGGTGCAATGCCATTGAGCCGCATGACTGCGGTCAATGCGCTCGGAATATGGGCGATATTGGTGACGACCGCGCCTTTGGCAGAGACGTGCGGCGCATCCGGCGTGAAGAGACCCTTCACGCCGAAGGAATCGATGAACCAGCGTTCCTTGTCCTCGGCGGAATCGCCCGCGCCTGCCATCGCGCCCGCGTGGCCGACCGCGCGCGTGAGCTTCGACTTCCACCGCCCGACCACGCAGACGACGGCCGGCTTGTCGAACTCGATATTCTGCTCGTAATAGCCGCCCGGCTCGACGTAGAGGACCGTCGCCTTGCTGCGCGGATCGTTTTTCAAAGCGTAAGAAAAATCGCGCGCGGCATAGTGAATGTAGACATCCTTGCCGGACGACACGATGGTCGTCGTTCCCCAGCCTTCGGTGGCAAGATATTGGGCGATGGTCGTGCTGAAGCCGCCGGAATTCGAAAAGATCGCCACCGAACCCTTGAGCAAGACTTCTGCCGGATGATCGCCGCCAAGGGCGCCGCCAATGCGGGCCTGGTTCCAACTGTCCGCCATGCCAAGACAATTGCCGCCAAAGATGTCGATGCCATAGGCCTGGCCGATCGCGCGGATTTCGCGTGCGTCATGCACGGCAATTTTCTCCGTGATGATCACGATCTTTTTGAGGTCGGGATTGACGCGCGCGAGTTCGGCAACGCCGTCGCGTACGCCCGAGGGCGGCAGATAGACGACGCCGGTATCGAATGTCAGACCCGCGTCGAGGCCTTCGCGCACGTTGTTGAAGACGGGGATGTCGCCCGCCGCCGTTTCGAGGACTTGCCCGCGTCGCCCTGGCGAGGTGCCGAACACGACATTGCCACCGGAAAAGGCGTGGCTCGTCGGCGTGACCTGCCGCGACTCGCCGCCTAAAATATTGAGGACGCAGACTCTGTCGTCGCGTGAAGCGATGGTGTCGAGCGACCGGACGCCGAGATAGTACGGTAGCCCTTCAATGCCATTCTTTGCCATGTTGCTTCCCCCCCTCGTTCAAGCATCCGCTTTCAGGCCAAGGCGCGCGGCGATTTCGGCGCGGCCACCCGCCTTCATCCATTCGTCGATTTTTTTGGCATAGTTGACGACTTCGGAAATGGCGCTGTCGAAGCCGAAGAAGCGATAGGGCAGGCCGAGGCTGTCGCAGGTCTCGGCCAGAGCGCCCATGCCCCGGACGAGATTGGGGCCACCGCGGCCGACGACGACATAAACCGGTGTCGGCCCGTACTGGCTGAAATGTTCGCGCAACGCATCGCCCATGGCGCGGAACGTCTCGTAGATATCCGTATTGTTCGACTTGCCGCCGATGATGAAAAAGACGTTGGCCTGCTTGAGCCAGTGCTTGAGGCAAATGCGGGCAACGGATTTCATTTTCTCGTAGGGCGGGTTGCCGCCGAAGTCGGACGAGATGATGGCCGCTTCGCCAAGAACTTCTGTCACCAGCGAATTTGCGCCGCCGCCGAAGGTGGGCGCGAGAATCGTGCCCTTTTCGTTGATGACGAAAACGTCGGATTGGCCTTGATGGGTGCGAAGCTGATTGACCTCGCGTTCGAATTCGGATGTATCGGCGGTGAATAAATGATCGGGCAGATTGAGGCGCTGCGAGCGCGGGTCGTCGCGATCGAAGCCGCATTTGAAATCGCAGGCAACCGGCGTGAGGCGCCCGTCCTTGCCGGGGCGCATGCGGATCGGGTTGAGCTCAAGCGTCGTCATGCCGTAATGGTGAACGAGTTCCCATAATTTCGGCAAATGCTGAACGAGCGGCGAGATCACTTCCTTTGGCGCCCCGATGTCGCTCAAGGCATTGGCGACGACGAAGGCTTTCAGACCGCTCATCGCGTCGAAGGGAATATGCGCGACGTCCTTTTTGTCGAGCTCCTCGATGTCCACGCCACCTCGATGCGTCAGCGTCATCGTGGGCGCGCGATAGACCGTCGAATCCGAAATCGAGAAATAGATCTCGTGTTCGGCCGGTACGCCGCCCTCGAATGTCACGCCGTTCGCTTTCGCGAACGCATGGCCGTGGCGGTGCTCGGCGAAATATAGACGCTCCTTTTCCCGCAGCGCCGTCTTGAGATCGGTGGCCTTGCCGATCAGGCCCGATTTGCCCTTCTTGCCGACGCCGCCCTTGAACAGAGGCTTGATGAAGATCAATTTGTGGCGGTCGATCAGGCGCTGAATATCCTCTTCGGAGGCATCGGGCCCCAGCACCTCGGAGGTCGGAAAATCAACATGCCGCAAAAGTTGCGAGCCGTAATACATGCCGGTGATCTGCATCTCATCCTCCCTTATCGACCACAACAGGCTCGTCCGTGCGAGACAGCGAAAACAGGGGACTTGTCGATTGCCCGACGAAAGTTAAAGTGAGCAACCGCTCGGCCACGAGACGATGAGTCAGGCGGCGGTGTCATTGGCGACTGCGCGCTCGCGCACGTTGATCCGAGTATTTTTTGCTCAAAGCGAAAGCTTAAGCGCTCGCTCTGCAGGCCGTTCTGATTGCATGCCCCCTTCTCCCGCGGCGAAGCTGCGGGAGAAGGGCTTAAAGCGACTTACTTGGTAAAGCCCAATTCCTTATTGGCCTTGATGACGTAGTCGTTTGTATAGGTCTTGGAAAGATCGACCTCGCCCTTGATCTTGCCGGCCTTGGTGAGCACGTCGAGCACGGTCTTGGGGCCGTCCTCCGGCATCATGCCGTCGGGCAGGAACTGGTCCTTGTCCTTGGTCAGCGCGTCGATGTAATCCTGCTTGGTGATGAGCTGGTTGCTGACGAAGTCCTTCGGCATGTTGTCGGCAATGTCGGCGGCGCTGTGGGTCGCGATCCAGTGCATCGTCTCGACCATGGCGGTCACCACCCGCTGGGTCTCTTCGGGATGCTTTTCCACCCAATCGGCGCGCACGATGATCGAGGCGGTCGGCCAGGTGCCGCCGAGCCATTTCTTCGTGCCCTCGGTGGTGGCAAGGTCGAAGGCCGAATAGCCGATGCCCTTCTTCTCGATCGCCGTCACGGTCGGCTGCGTGGTCATGCCGCAGACGATCTGGCCGTGCTGCAGGCCGGCGATCAGCGTCGCCCCGGCGCCGACCCCGAGCCGGCTGAACTGGTCCGAGGTCACGTCGCTGCGCGCGGCGAGATAGAGGGTCAGCGCGTCGGTGCCCGAGCCGATGTCGGTCACGCCCACCGTCTTGCCCTTCCAATCCGCCGGCGTCTTGACGTTCGAATCCTTGGCGCACATTTCCCGCTCGCCCGGCGCGCCCGACAATTGGATGATGTCGACGACCTTCTTGCCCTTCAGCTGGAAGTCGATCGTGTGATTGTACCAGGCGCCGGCCATGTCGACCTGGCCCGAGATCATCGCGTCTTCCGCGCCGACCGCGTCGTTCTCCGTCGACAGTTCCATCTCGATGCCGTGCTTCTTGAAGAAGCCGAGGTTCTGCGCCAGCTGATAGGGCAGATAGATCTGCTTATCGATGCCGCCGACCATCATCGACACTTTGAGGTCCGCGGCCTGCGCCGCGCCCATCAGGCCGGTGCCAAGCGCGGCCACGGCCGCGGCGCCGAACAGCCAATTGCGAAAATCCTGTTTCATCTTTCTCGTTCCTCCACATTGAACCTGAGCCGCGGCGGCTTCTTGGATGCCGCGGCGGGATAAAAACTCTTCTGCCTCTCAAGCGTCCTGCGCGGCGTTCGAGGATTTCGGCTTCTGCCAGGCCAGCAGCCGCTTCTCGACCCGCGCCATGATCGCCTCGACGCTCAGCACGATGGCGCCGATCACGAACATGCAGCCATAGACGCCCGGCGAGTCGAAATTGTTCTGCGAGAACTTGATCAGCAGTCCGAGGCCATGCTGCGCCCCCAGGATCTCGCCGACGATGGCGCCGACGATGGCAAGGCCGAGCGCCACATGCAGGCTGGCGATGATCCAGGTCAGCGCCGACGGCAGCACGACATTGCGCACCACATCGAGCCGCGAGCCGCCCAGGATGCGGATGTTGTTGACGAGGTTCGGATCGACGCTGCGCGCCCCCTGGAAGGCGTTGAAGAACACCACGAAGAACACCAGCACCGCCGCCAGCAGCGCCTTGGCCGGCAGGCCGAGACCGAGCCACATGACGAAGATCGAGCCGAGCACGATGCGCGGCACCGCGTTGAAGAACTTGATGTAGGGGTTGAACACGTCGGCGAGATAGTCGATCTGGCCGAGCAGAATGCCGAAGAACACGCCGCCGACGACCCCGAGCACGAAGCCGACCGCCGCCTCCCACAGGGTCACCAGCACCTGGTACCAGAACGAGCCGAGCGCCGTGCCGTTGATAAGCCAATCGACGAGGCGCACCACGACGCTGCTCGGCGAGGCGGAAATGAACGGATCGATCACTTCGAAATAGGAGAGGATCTGCCAGGTCGCCATCCAGAGCACGAACACGGCCACCTGGCCGATCAGCACCTTCTGGCGCCGGCTTTGCGCCGGGCTTTTCGCGGCGGGTGCGGATGAGGTGATCTCGCTCATGGCTTTGCCTTCCCTGCGGCGGCGGGAGCCGATTGGCGGGCATAGGTGCGCTGCACCTCGTCGCGCAAGGCCTCCCAGATCTGATGGTGCAATTCGAGAAAGCGCGGCGTGAACCGGATTTCCTGCAGCGGGCCGCGCGGGCGCGGCAGATCGATGTCGAACACCGCCTTGACCGTGCCGGGACCGGCGGTGATCACCACCACCTTGTCGGCAAGGCCGATCGCTTCCTCGAGGTCGTGGGTGACGAACAGCACGGACGGCCGGGTCTTTTCCCACAGCGACAATAATTCGTTCGACATGATGGCGCGGGTCTGCACGTCGAGCGCCGAGAAGGGCTCGTCCATCAGCAGCATCGTGGGCTTGTTGATGAGCGCCGCGGCGAGGCTCGCGCGCTTGCGCATGCCGCCCGAGAGCTGGTGCGGATAATGGTTCTCGAAGCCGGCGAGGCCGACGGTGCGCATCCAATCGCGCGCCATGGCGAGCGCGTCCTTGAGCGGCACTTTGTTGAAGATCGGCCCGAGGGCGACATTGGCGACAACCGAGCGCCAGGGCAGCAGCGCGTCCTGCTGGAACATGAAGCTCGTGCCCTTGGTGATGCCGTTGACCGGCTGGCCGGAGACGCTGACGCGCCCCTCGCTCGGACGCTCGAGCCCCGCCGCCATGGTCAAGGTGGTCGACTTGCCGCAACCCGTCGGCCCGACGATGGCGCAGAATTGGCCCGGCCGGATCTCGAGGGTCACATCGCGCAAGGCGGTCATGGTCTCGCCCACCGGCGACACGAACCTTTTGCTCACCCCCTCAAACGTTACCCCACCAAGCGCAGGCGCTCCCTCTGCCATCGGCTTCTCCTCCCTCTGTTGCCCGAGCCCCCGTCTGCGATCCCTCTCATCTCAGGGACGAAGCGGTCATGTCGGCGCCGAGCGGCGCCCATTCGGGTCCCCGCATTTGCCTTTATCGTTCGGTGGCGAGAGGTCGCTTCGTGCCTGCGCGTCGGCTGACGCTGAACGGCTCCCTCCACCTAGCTGCAGTAAAAATAACCGATCTACCTGTCAAAACGCTGTCATGCGGTGGCGATTGTCTAGAATGCACCCGATTGCGCCGGAAAATATGGCGACATGCGCGCCATTCGGCGCTCGCTTGACAGAAGCAATCGCTCATTGACGTTTCCCGAGCCTGAGACCTTCAATCACGCCTCAATCAAAGTGAATAGGTCTTGAGCTTGGCACAAGTTTAAATCGCCGGCATCGCCAATTATTTTCGACGCATGATCTTTAACTTTACAGCCATAGTTTCCGTTTAATAAGATCATCCGATGACGACTCAGAATTGTCTCGACCAAAGGATTTTGGTCGCCGCTCATATTTCTTATCAGGAGCTCACTTGGCTGGGGAGTGTTCGACTGTGCGGTTCGGATGTGCTGGCAATGCGCCAGCCTCCGGATATGACGATCTTTTGACGGAATTCGGCCAGCCTGCCCAGTCACACAGGCGGCAACCCATTCTAGCGCTTGTATTCGTTGCTTTCACGGGCCTTTGCGGCTGTGCGCCGGCACCCTTGGTCGTGCCAGCCAGTACCGTCGGCACCGTACCGCCCAACCTCGCTCTTGCGTCGCTCGGTCCCGGCTCGCCGCCCGTTCTCCTGGTGTTGCAAAAGAGCTACGCGAACGCGACCCGACAGGACATCATTCTTTCGACAGCGGGCAAGACGCCGGGAGAGAATACGCTGCGCGTCGACGTCTATGGCACCAGCAGCGACAGCGTCAGCCCGGAAACGATCCTCACCGATCGCCCCTTGAGCGACACCGATGTCATTGCCGAGTTCGCCGACGCCTTGCCCGGCGTGCCCCTGCAGCGGTCCCAGGCGGACGTGCAGAACACGTATGGGCCGTTTGGCTATGTGACGGGCAAATCCGCGGAAGGCGATGCCTGCATTTACGCGTGGCAACGTATCGCGACGCCGGACCGGGACATTTCTCTGTTCAATCGCCGGGTCGCCATGTCGATCCGCTTGCGCTATTGCCAAACGGACGCCAGCGAGGCAGCGCTCGTGGCGCCGATGATGCGTCTGCAAATCAAAGTGTCCCCTTCGGGAGGCAATTGGGCCGCCGAGCCGCCATATCTTTCCCCTGGCCTCGGCACGCCGGGGGCGTCGTTCAGGCCGTCATTGATTCAAACAAAGATCGAAGCCAAGCCTGCTCCATCGAAACCGCGCCGCGCGCCTCGCCATGTGGCCGCGCCCGCCCGGCCGGCGGCCGCACCCGTTGCGCCGCCGCCGCCCGCCAGCGGGCCTATCGTGCCGCCGCCGCCTGATGTGGGTGCGCCCGCAGGCATCCCCGTCGCACCGTCGCAACCAGGAGCGCAGCCTTGAGTAAGGTCGTCACCATAGCTGTTTGGGCGTGCGCCTCGCTGATTGTCCTGTTGCTCGTCTCGCTGCCGATCAGCCAGCAGACGCATCTGATCGCCGGCACCAGCATCGTGATCGTCATGGCGGTGCTCAAGGGGTTCAAACTGCGAGGCACGTGGCGCCTGATCGCCCTGGCACTCGGCACGTCGATCGTGCTGCGCTATGTTTATTGGCGCACCACGAGCACGATACCGCCGATCAACCAGCCCGAGAATTTCATCGCAGGGCTGCTGCTCTATGTCGCCGAAATGTACTGCGTGGTGACGCTCGCGCTGTCGCTCTTCGTGGTGGCGACACCTATGCGCTCGCGCAGGGCCCCGCGGCTCAAGGATGAGGATCTGCCGACGGTCGACGTTTTCGTGCCGAGCTACAACGAGCCCAAGGACCTGATTGCCCGCACGCTCGCCGCGGCCAAGTCCATGCACTATCCGCCGGACAAGCTTACCGTATTTTTGCTCGATGACGGCGGTACCGACGAAAAGCGCAACAGCGACCGCATTGACATTGCGGCCGAAGCGCGGCGGCGCCACGAGGAATTGCGCGAATTGTGCGACGATCTTGGAGTGCGCTATCTCACGCGCGCCCGCAACGAACACGCCAAGGCCGGCAACCTCAATAACGGACTTGCCCATTCCAATGGGGAAATCGTCGTCGTCTTCGATGCCGACCATGCGCCGGCACGCGATTTCCTGCAAGAAACGGTCGGTTTCTTCCCCACTGATCCGTGTGTCTTCCTGGTCCAGACGCCGCACTTCTTCATCAACCCGGATCCGATCGAGCGCAACCTGCGGACATACTTGTACATGCCGTCCGAGAACGAGATGTTCTACGGTATCGTCCAGCGCGGTCTCGACAAATGGAACGCTTCGTTCTTCTGCGGGTCGGCGGCGGCTCTGCGTCGCGCCGCGCTTGCACAAACGGGCGGCTTCAGGGGGCGCAGCATTACCGAGGATTGCGAAACGGCCCTCGAACTGCACGCGCGCAATTGGCATTCGGTCTATGTCGACAAGCCGCTGATCGCCGGGCTGCAGCCGGCGAGCTTCGCCAGCTTCATCGCCCAGCGGTCGCGTTGGGCGCAGGGCATGATCCAGATCCTGCTGTTCCAACGTCCCTTCATGAAGCGCGGCCTCTCGATCCCGCAGCGCCTCTGCTATATGTCGAGTATCCTGTTCTGGTTCTTTCCGTTCGCGCGATTCGTGTTCCTGATCGCGCCGCTGTTCTACCTCTTCTTCAATCTGGAGATCTTCACGGCGTCGGGCGCAGAGTTTCTATCCTATACTTTGTCCTACATGATCGTGAACCTGATGATGCAGAACTATCTCTATGGTTCCTATCGCTGGCCCTGGGTATCGGAACTCTATGAATATGCCCAGACGCTCTATCTTTTGCCGGCGCTGGTGTCCGTGATTCTGCATCCGAACAAACCGACCTTCCGCGTCACCGCAAAAGACGAAACCCTCACTCGCAGCCGTCTCTCCGAAATCGCCATACCGATCTTCGCCTTTTTCGTGCTGCTGCTCGCCGGTGTGGTGATGACCGCGTATCGACTGGTCGCGGAGCCCTACAAAGCTGATGTGACATTGGTCGTCGGGCTCTGGAACGTCCTCAACATGCTGCTTGCCGGTTGCGCGCTGGGCGTGGTGGCGGAACGCGGCAATAAGCAGGTAAACCAGCGCATCGCCACCGAGCAGCGTTGCGAATTTATCGCCGGCGGCGCCCTCAAGCCGGGGGTGCTCGCGAACATGTCCGCCGGCGGCGCCATGGTGCAATTTGCCGGTGCGATCGACGGCCTTGCGCGCGACAGCAAAGTTGCGGTGCGCTTCACGCCGTCGTCGGATCTCGGCGTCGAGCCGATTTTGCCCGCGGTCGTGCGGCATATCGCAACGCAAAACGGGAAGACGAGCGTCGGCGTGCGCTACCTTGTTTCGGAAACGAAGCACTACCGGCTGGTGGCCGATCTGCTCTTTGCGGATGCGCGTCGCTGGACGGCGTTTCAACAGGGCCGGCGCCGTAATCCGGGCATCCTGCGCGGAACGATCTGGTTCTACGCGCTTGCGTTCAGACAGACGGTGCGTGGGCTCATCTATCTGATGCGCTCGTTCCGGCTCCGCCGCACTTTGGCGTCTCGATTCTCACGGCCAACCCCGAGAGAGCGCTCATGAGGCGCCTGACCAGCTCCGCCGGCCTCGTCGCGGCCTGTCTGCTGACATTGTCGCAGGCACCGTATGCCGCAGAGACGACGCCATTCGACATGTCGCCGGAGCGCAGTTCCAAGCCGGTTTCGTCGGCGCCCGCCATCACACCGGAGCCGAGCGAGCCTGCCGCCCAATCCGACAACTCGCAGACTGCTGCAGACGCGGGCAGCGGCAGACCGATCTTGCCGCAAGGCCAACTCGCGCTCGAAGGTGAGATCGACGCCCGGGCGTGGGACGTGGTGCTGACCAAGGCACAGGCCGAAACCGCGACGACCTTCAATCTCGGCTACCGCGCGACGCTCGCCGTGGCACCGGAGGCGTCACGTCTGCGCGTCGTCGTCAACGACCGCCGGATATTCGACACGCCGATCACCGCGCCCGGTACGCTCACCCAAGTCGCGATCCCTGTGCCGCAGGGCGTTCTCAATCCGGGGCCGAATCGCTTCCGTCTGGAAGCGGAGCAGCGCCACCGCACCGACTGTACGATCGGCTCAACCTATGAGATGCGCACGGAAATTGAAGGGGCGGCGACGCGGCTCCAGTTCCGCGCGCCAAATGCCGGGCGCCTCCTTGGGATTGAAGACCTTTCGGCGATCAGCCCGGATGACAAGGGAACCACCCATCTGCGGATCGTCGTTCCCGCCCTGGCCAAACACACCTTGATCGTCCCGACCCTGCGTTTCGCCCAGGCCGCGGCCATCCTGATCGGCATGCCGAGCCAGGCCATCACCGTAGCGGAGAAGGCCGACACGCCTGCCGATCGGGACAGCGTGATCGCGGTCATCGGTTCGGCGGACGACCTCAAACCGCTGCTGGCCCGGCTGCCGGCGCAGGCGTTCTCGCAACCTGTCGCGACTTTTGTCGACGATCCGGTTCTCGGCCCTTCGACGCTGATCATTTCAGGCCCCACCGACCAGGAGGTCGGCCAGGCCGTCGATGCGATCGGTGCGATGGTGGACCGGCCGCAAGGTCAGTGGCGCGAAGCCCTCGACACGAGCCGTTGGTTCGCGCCCAATCCTCTGCTGTTGCTGGGCGCCAGCCGTGTGACATTGGCAACTCTCGGCGTCCCCACTCAGGAATTTTCCGGCCGCCGGTTCAAGACGGAGTTTCAAATCGCCTTGCCCTCGGATTTTTATTCGAGCGCGTCGGGCGAAGCCAAGCTGCTCCTGGATGCAGCGTACAAAGCCGACGTGCTGCCGAACAGTCACATCGATATTTTCGTGAATGGCAATCTGGCGGCAACGACACCGCTGAGCGCTGCGGGCGGCGGGGCTTTGCAGCATTTGCCGGTGCGCCTCCCAATGACGCATTTCCAACCGGGGCCGAACCGCATCACGTTCGTGGCCGAACTCCATACCGCCGCCGACGTAGAGTGCGCCGCCGGCCCCGTCAAAAGCGGGAATCATTTTGCGCTGTTCGACACCAGTGAATTCGTCATCCCCGATTTTGCGCATATCGCGCGGCTGCCGAATCTCGCGGCTCTGCAGGGTACCGCCTTTCCCTATAATGTTTCGAGCGAACCGGTCGCCCTCGTCCTTCCAGACTTCAATTCTGACCTCGTGTCCGCCGCAGCGACTCTGTTGGGGCGGATGGCGGTGGCCGCCGGACGGCTGATCCCCATCGACATCGACGTGCCGTCCTCTGCCTTGCCGGCGCGCAATGCCATCTTCATTGCGCCGGCGTCGCAGATCTCGGAAACGGTGTCCAATCAACTCGATCTCGATGCACGGATGGGGAGCAACTGGCTTGCGCCGGAGCAATCCTCGTTGAGACAGCCGGCACCGGGCAAGATGGCCGCGCCGGCGAACGCGGTCGCAAACACCGGCAATGCCGCCGATACGCAGGAGAGTTCCGGCCAAGGGCGTGAGACGGCGTCGAACCAGGTTGGAGGCTGGCGCGGCGACATCAGTTCGTTCGAGGATTGGCTTCAGCGCACCTTCGAATTTTCAGGCATAAGCCTGCGCCTCCTGCCTGCGCGCCCGGAGCCCTATCAACTGCCGCGAGACAGTCTCGTCGTCCTTGCCCAGGGACCGAGTGTCAGCGGCGACAGGGCGTGGACGCTACTTTCGGCGCCGACCAATGAACTCGTGCGGCTTGGAGCCGAGGCCATAACATCCGAAGGGCAGTGGTTTCGCCTGAACGGCCAGGCGGCGGCCTTCAACCCCAGGACATCGGATATCCAGACGGTGCCGATCACGACCTTCTTCTTCCTGCCAACCCAGCCGCTGACGCTCGGCAATCTGCGTTTGATCGCCGCGAACTGGCTGTCGGAGAACATCCTTGCCTTCTCGCTGCTGCTCCTGACCGCTTGCATGCTGCTTGGTCTGGCGACGGCTTTGTTGCTGGCGCGCATTGGCCGCAGGGGGACGGGATGAAAAAGCGCCGTACCCTGCGCAGCCCGAAAGTCTTGGCGGCCGCCCTGGCAACCGTCATGGCCGCCGCGCCCGTTTGCGCCGCGCCATTTGGCGAGCCTGCGCGGCCCGGCACGCTGAGTATGCAGCAATGGGGGCCTTGGCGCGATCGCTTCGTCGCGATCAACGGCCGAGTCGTAGACAACGTCAATAACAGTATCAGCCACAGCGAAGGCCAGGGCTATGGCATGTTGCTTGCGGTGCTGGCCGAGGATCGCGAGACCTTCGTGCGCATCTGGACCTTCACGCAGAACGAGCTCTTGATCCGCGATGACGGTCTGGCTGCGTGGCGCTGGGAGCCCGACCGCAAACCCCATGTCACCGACATCAACGACGCGGCTGACGGCGACATCTTGATCGCCTATTCGCTCGCGCTGGCATCCGAGCTGTGGCGGGTTCCGGTTTGGCACGATGCCGCGCGAACGATTGCCGTCAGCATTGGCCAGAATTTGGTCCGGCGTGACGATGGCTATCCGGTTCTCATGCCGGGCAGCCAGGGGTTCGGCGCGAAGGACCGAATCGACGGCCCGGTCGTCAATCTGTCCTACTGGGTGTTCGAGGCCATGCCGGTCCTGGCGCAACTGGATCCGAAGACAGATTGGGAGGGGCTCTCGCGCCAAGGGCAAGACCTCATCCGGCGCGCGCGGTTCAGTCCCGATCAACTGCCGGCGGACTGGATTTCCCTGAAAACCGCCGAGCCGGCTCCCGCTGCTGGCTTTGAGCCGCGCTTCAGCTATGACGCGATCCGCATTCCGCTCTATCTGCTACGCGCGAATATCACGGACAGGACATTGCTCGAACCTTTCGCGCAATCCTGGGCCAAGGCGGGCGGGATTCCCGCCATTGTCCGCTTTGCGGATGCCAACGCATTGGAGCCGCTGATCGAACCGGGCTATCGGATGATCGCGGCGAGCGTCAAATGCGCGCTTGACCACAGTCCGATTCCGCCGGAGTTGCGCGATCCAGAGCCGCGGCAATATTACCCCGCCACTCTCTATCTGCTCGCAGCCTCCGCGCTCGCCCAGCACTATCCGGGGTGCTTATGAAGAGATCGGCCGTCACCATAGCCCGAATGGTCTGCATCATCGCGCTCGGCGGGGCGAGCGGATCGATGGTTCGCCCTGGCGACAGTTTCGGCAAAGCCGTTCCCGCGCGGGTAGAGGCGCAAATCACCGGCAGCTCGGCCGATCAGCCGGCTCACGTCGCAGATGAGCTACATGTCACCCAGGCCGGATCGCCCGCCGCTGGCGAAAGTGCCGCGCCGTCCGGGACCGAGCCTCCGGCGGCCGCTCCGTCGCCCTTAGGTCCGTCGACGGCACAGCCGGCGCCGCAGACGTCTGGCAAGCCCGTGGTCGATGAGACTGCCCTGCGCTATTTCGCCCGTCAGGGCGATACGCGCCGCCTTGCGACAGAGATCAGCCGCCTCCGCTCGCTTTATCCCGACTGGGTGCCGCCCGCGGATCCGGCCAAGGCTCCGCCGGCAGGCGACGCCAAGCTCGATCATATGTGGCTGCTCTATTCGCAGGGCGAATTCGCCGCGACGCGTGCGGAGATCGCCGCCCGTCAGGCCGCCGAACCCGGATGGACGCCGCCCCAGGACCTGCTGCAACGGCTCTTGGTCGCCGAGTCACGCGAGCGGCTGTTGAACGCCTCCGACACGAAGCAATATGAGACGGTGATCAGTTTGGCGGTCGCCACGCCGAGCCTGCTCACCTGCGGGGATGCGGACGTGCTTTGGCGTCTTGCCGAAAGCTTCGCCGCGACCGACCGCACGGGGCGTGCGGCCGATGTCTACCGCTATATCCTGACGACATGTACCGATGCGCATGATCGTTTCTCGACGATGGAGAAAGCCTCCTCTCTCCTGTCGCGAAACGACGTTGAACCGCTTCTCGCCCTTGGCCATACCGGCGAGAGCGGCGATGAGTTCCGCGCGATACACGAGAGGCTTGCGCGCAATGCCGTGGCTGCCGGCGACAGTGATCCGAGCAAGACGGCTTCGGCCGCCGATCTTGAGCTGTTCGAAAACGTTGCCGCGGCGAACCAATCCGCCAGCGACGCTTTGACCTTGGGCGGCTATCTCCTGCGGCATGGCGATCCGGTGCCCGCGGAACATTGGTATCGCGTCTCGTTTGAACGCAAGAATGCCGCTGAACCCGCCGAAGGCATCGCCCTGGCACTGCTGGCGCAGAAAAAACCCACCGAAGCCGAAGCAATCCTGGCACCATGGCGCGACGCGAGCGAGAACACCCGCAAGTCCTATGCGGCGGCGGTCGCCAACGTATTGGCCCTCGAGCCGAGACCCGTGCTGGCGCCGGATGTCCTGGCGCGCATGGTGCGAATGGTCGCGGCGGAGCGGGATGCCGCGGCCGCACAGCAATTCGGTTGGTATTCGCACGCCTTCCATCAGGAGGATACGGCGGCGCGCTGGTTCATGGCGGCGCTGAAGTGGAAGCCTGACGACGAGCCTTCAGCCTTCGGCCTCGCCATCGTCAGCCAGATCTTGCAACGGCGCGATACGTTCGCGGCCTTGGAGAAGGAATGGGGTGAGCGCTCAGCACGGATTCGCGCGCTTGTCGTCGCGGACGCCGCCTCGAAAGCCGCTTCACCCGCGCCAACGTCTCTGGTCACGAAGTCCGGCCACCGGCCAGCGCCCGCCAGCGCTGCGCCGGCACGCGAGCGCCTGGCGGCGAGGCCGGGCGATTCGTGCGGGAGCGATCTCGCCGGCGGGTGGTGCCTCATGAACCTGCATCGCGATGCGCAGGCCGCGGAGGTTTTCCGGCACGTTGCCACCGCCGGATCCGCCAAGGATCGCCCCGAGGCTGCCTACGGCCTCTCGCTCGCCGATCTGCGGATGGGATTGACGTCGCAAGCGGCGTCAGCCACGACCGAGGCGCCGCAAACGGCCCCCCGTGCCAAGGAACTGAACGTCGCCGTCCTGACGCAAAGGGCCAATGCCGAATACGAGGCGGGGCATTACGCGCAGGCTCTGAGCGACCTCGACAAGCGCGCCCACCTCGTCCCCGAACAGCCCGATCTGCGGATGCTGCGCGGCTGGTCCTATTATCATCTGAACCGCTTCGACGAAGCCGAACAGACCTTCGAGGCGCTGGCAGCCGCCGGCTTTCCCAAGGCAGATTCAGCGGCCGCGACCGTGAGACGGGCTTTGATCCGCCGGGAATGATTGCGCGTGTCGATATGGGTCTTGAAGCGTGTGTCAAAGAGAAAAGGCGCCGAAATGGGGTAGGCCAACCGCCGCGTTAATGGATCTCGGCGCGTCGCGCGATCATTCTAAGGCATGAGAGCGCTACTCGACGCCGGAACCGCTTATCCCCAACACAAAACCGGAAACGATCCGTGCACCAACGCTTCACGTACGGAGCCAGTCACGCGATCCGGTACTTCTCCAAAATCGCGTCCACGATCGTCTCCGACAGCGTCTCGATCCGTCTCTCGTCAAGCCGGAGAATATCTTTCATCGTGACATAGGTCTCGAAGCCAAAGGCGGCGGCGAGCGCCAGCGTGAGTTCCTCCAATCCCTTCTCGCCGAGTTCCGCGCGGGCAGGTGCCAGCGCCTCAATGTACATGGGCAGGCGGCGCGCCACACGCGGGTAGCGAGGAGCAGCTTCCGGTCCCGGCTCCATGGACCGTGCGGCGAAGACACGCAGGCGGTTCTCATAATTACGGTAGAAGGAAAGCCAATAACGGCGCACTGCATGCACGCGCTCACGCGCCGATGCACCTTCTGGGATGACGTTTTCCGGCACAGCCACCATGCCGTCCAAGACGGCTAGAAGAGCGAGAGCGGCTGGATCGGAAAAATAGCGATAGGCGGTGGCGCGTGAGATGCCGGCTTCGTCCGCCACCGCGCCCAGAGTGACGTCGGCTCCTCTGTCGATCAGGACGCGTGCGGCCGCCAGCAGGTCTCGGTGGGTGCGCAGTTTCTGTCCCAGGCGTTCGCGGTGGGAGGTCATTGCAGATTCATCTTGATTATTTTGTCTCTTCATGAGATAAATATCTCATAAAGCATCTTGTCCTGCAAGGGGGCGACTATGAGCGAGACTGACACCTATCACCTGTTCGGCAACCTCATCCGGTTTCATGCACGTGGCGAGATGGGTTATTGCCTCGTAGAGGTGACCAGCGCTGCGGGCGCCGCCATACCGCCCAACAGCCACCCAGGCGACAATGAAGTCTTCTGCATTTTGGAGGGCACGTATGCCTTCATGATCGAGGGGGAGGAGCGCATCGCGCGGCCCGGTGATGTGGTGCCTATTCCAAACGGGGCTATCCATGCAGTGAAGAATATCGGCGAAGGTTCAGGGCGGATGTTCGTCTTCAATGTGCCCGGCAAGATCCATGCAGCGTTCTTTGCGAGCATGGGCCAACCCATGCCCAGAGGTGCCCGCGACTTTCCCCCGCCCTCCGACACGCCACCCGACATCCCCAAGCTCATCCAACAGGCGAAGGAACTCGGCATGACAATACACCATTGACGATCGCACGGAGGCGGCTTTACAGCGGTCGCAGGGCCGGCCGGAGACGGGATGCAGGCGCGCTATTCCTTGTCGTCCCGCAAGGCAGGCTCGCAGTCCTGACCGCCATAAAAGATACCGAGGATATTCACGGTGTCATCTGCCACCTCGAACGCGATCGTCGGGCAGCGACGATATCCGGGCGCTTCATAGCGGCGCTGACGGTGGCGCGGTTACAACTTCACCCGATCATTGTGGTTCATGCCACAACATACCAGCGCAATTTCGCGCGAACCAAATGCCGCTCACGAACCGAAAGCCCCCGAAGTGCAGGCTAAGCTGGTCTGGCCGCCTGCGCACCTATGGCGAGACCGTAGCGGCGTTTTGCGATCCACTGCCCCGTTGATCGTCGGGGCGGGCTAAGAACAGTGGAGATGGGAACTCCGTCTGCGCCATAGCTATCTAATTCCACACTGCTGCTCTTCCTGTTTGTCGCTCGCGTTGCAAAGGGGCTTGACGGCCTTCCTATCAGAAGGTAGGCATAGGCATGAGCAATTTGTCTACTACCTCTGATGACATCCTGGCTTGCGCGCGTTCTCTGATCGTCGCGGGGGGCTACAATGGCTTCAGCTATGCCGACATCGCGGATGTGGTCGGGATTCGCAAGGCGAGCATCCATCACCATTTCCCCAGCAAGGTCGATCTGGTCCGAACGCTGGTTGCGCGATATCGGGAAGAAGCTGAAACGGGGATGGCGAATCTCGAACTTCAGGTATTCGATCCGCTCGAGCAACTTCGGTTCTATGCTGGGTATTGGGAGGCCTGCATCGCGGATGCCAGCGCTCCGTTTTGTGTCTGCGCTTTGTTGGCAACCCAGCTCCCCGTCTTGCCCGAAGAGGTTGGCATGGAGGTCCGGGCGCATTTCCGCTCCCTTTCGGCGTGGCTGACATCCGTGCTGGAGCGCGGCGCGCGGCGCAGCCAACTTCAACTGACGGGTACCCCTCATGCCGAGGCCGAAGCGTTCATGGCGACGGTTCACGGTGCGATGCTTTCGGCGCGGGCCTATGGCGATCCGAAAATATTCGGCGTCGTAACAGGCCCGCTCTTCAAGCGGCTCGCTCCAGGTACGGTGCCAAATCTCAACTAACCGAGGTCATGATCGCCCCGCGATATTCGTCCAGAGTATCTACCTACTAGTCGAAAGGAAAAGACTGATATGTTTGGAATTTCACCGCTCGGCTGGGTGCATACGCTCGGCAGCCTCCCCGCCATTCCACTAGCCATCTATATGTTTGTCCGCCACGGGCGGATAGTGCCTCGGTCAAGGCCCGGCGCCGTCTACTTCGTCTCGATGCTGATTGGTGCGGCCACGGTGTTCCTTGTCGCGCATCAGTCGGTGAGCTACGGGATTGGCGCGGTAACGATCTTGCTGCTGCTCGCCGGGTACGGCATCGATCGTATTTCGAGCTTTGGGCGGGCAGGCAAGTACCTCGAAACAATCTTCCTTAGCCTGACGGCGTTTCTGCTGATGTTGCCGACCGTTACCGAAATCCTGCGCCGTGTTCCAGACGGCCATCCCTTAGTTACCGATCTGAACTCGCCGCTTCTCCTCGGCTCTCAAGCAAGTCTCCTCGTCATTCTCATTGTCGGCTTGACAGCCCAAACCATCCATTTGCGCAGGCAAGGCAGGCTCGCGGCATTCGCCTCGCCGGCGAAGATGTCCGACGAATGATGTGGGTGGGCGGATAATGCGGCAACGGCGTTCAACACCGATGATCGACCGTCGATGGGGAGCGCCGACGAAGCCATCACCATGATATTATTGGGGCCGGGCGTGACCCAAGCTTGAATTGTTTGCCACGCCAACGCTGTCAACCATCGGTCGAGATCGTAACGGACTTCCATGCTTCGATCTCATGCTTAAGGCGCTCGACCCTGTCCGACACAAGTCCGAGGGCGTCGCTGCCGAGCAGGAGCTACGGTGGACGGTTGTCGGACTCGACTAAGCCCAGAACGGCTGCCGCGAGCCTGTCGGGATCGCCAAGTTGCTTGCCGCTTTTGGCCTGCCGCGCCTGCCGGATCGGATCGAAGAGCGCATCATAGTCCGCCAGCATCTCGCCGACTTCGTATCGGTCTACAACTTCGGCCGACGCCTGAAGACTCGCAAAGGCCTCACGCGTTACGAGTTCATTGGCAAGATTTGGGCCCCACAGCCCGAACGATTCTCCCTCGATCCGATCCATCAAATGCCGAGACTAAACAGCTAGGTAGGTTCTGTCACCTATCTCTCAGGCCGCTCACATCAAACGATGAAAGCGGGCAATTCGTTTACGCCATAGTTCTCCTTCGATTTCTGCACCGCTAAGGTCAGGACTCATTGATTGAGATAGAAGGCTGCGGCTGCCGCGATGCAGATCGCCGAAAAGAAAGTGTGAGGGCATCGGTTGTAGCGAGTCGCGATGCGTCGCCAATCCTTGAGCTTGGCGAACAGATTTTCGATCTTGTGACGGGAGCGATACAGGCCTTTGTCGTAGGCAAGCGGCTGCTTGCGGCTTCTGGTCGGCGGAATGCAGACTTCCACGCCTTTGGCTTTCAGCGCGGCGCGGAACCAGTTGGAGTCGTAGCCTGGGTCTGCAATCAGTGCGGAGGCGAGCGGCAGGGCGTCGAGCATCATACGAGCGCCCTTATGGTCGCTCATCTGACCGTCTGTGAGCAACATGACGAGCGGTTTGCCAATGTCGTTGCAGACGACGTGGAGCTTGGAGTTCAATCCGCCTTTCGTGCGGCCGATGCAGCGGGAAAGAACCCCTTTTTTAGCAGGCTCACGGCCGTTCGGTGCGCCTTCGGATGGGTGGAACCGATCATGATGCGCTCTGGCTTCGGCCCTTCCGCCGCAAGGCTGGCGAAAATCCGATCGAACACGCCAAGTCGGCTCCAACGGAAAACACGGCGATATGCGCGCCATCTGGCGCTCACTCAGCAGAAACAAATCACCCATCACAGTCTCCCTATCCGGGCACTGTGAATCATATCTCATCCTAATTTAATAGGTCCGGAGCCTAAGCCAGCATATTCGAATTTTTCCCCATCCAAGACAGGATTCGTCGTTCTGCCGTAACGCATAAGCGTCGGGTCAGCGTTAGTCTCGCTTTCTATGTCGACGTCTGGGAGGAGCGGCGCATGGGTTTATCCGTGTCGGGGGAGGGTAGGGTGCGCGTTCTCGTAGCCGAGCGCAATCCCCTCGTTATTGCGGCCCTTCGCAACCTGTTTTCTGAAACGACCAGATTTTCGATTGTGGACACAGCACGGTCGTCAGCGGAGCTATGTGAGAAGCTTAGGGTCATAGAGGCTGACTGCGTTCTGCTCGGCTGGCAATTGCTAGACGCGGAGGCTCCAGATGTATTGGCAGAAATCGGTCGGCTCGGCCTCGATCCAAAGATCGTTCTGTTTGCCGATACCACCAATCCTACCATAGTTAACGAAACAATCCGGCTTGGCGTTAATGGGCTCTGCTATCAGTTCGAGGATCCGGAAATTCTCTTCGCAACCCTGACGGCGGTTGTACAAGGCCGAATATGCATTCCTTATACTGTCCTCTCTAAAATCTCCGACACGCCTTTTCAGCGGCTCACCGCGCGCGAAAGGGAGTTGCTTGGAATGCTCGCCAACGGTTGGTCGAACGCGCAGATTGCCAGCCGCACCGGCATATCGGCGAACACCGTAAAATATCACCTTAAGAATCTTTACGATAAGCTCGAAGTGCGCAACCGTGCAATGGCTGTGGCACTTTACGTAAGAGAATGCCGACGAAAGGCGGACTGAGCCCGCCCGAACGGGTAGCTTTGAACCTACCCGTCTTTCTCCAGCCGCCGATCCCTCGGCTGCCATCTCACTATCCGATCAGCATCCTTTTCTACCTGAGCGAGTGTTGTGCGGATATTGCGCGCAGGACACTGTGAGCACGCAATAACATGCCGTCCATAACGCTGACTGCCCTTGGAGGAACCGTGCCAGGCCATACCCATCTCTTCATTCCCGGTCCCACCAATATTCCCGAACAGGTTCGCCAGGCGATGAATCTGCCGATGGAAGACATGCGTTCACCACGATATCCGGACCTGATTCTTCCTTTATTCGCAGACGTCAAGAAAGTGTTCAAAAACGAGGCCGGCCGCGTCTTCATCTACCCCTCGTCCGGTACCGGGGCGTGGGAGGCGGCCATGACCAATGTTCTTTCGCCTGGTGATCGCGTGCTCATGAGCCGGTTTGGCCAGTTCTCGCACCTATGGGTCGACATGGCCGAGCGCCTCGGCTTCGACGTGCATTGCATCGACGTGGACTGGGGCACCGGTGTTCCGGTCGAACTCTATGCTGAACAACTCGCCGCCGACACGGCGCACAAGATCAAAGCGGTCTTCGTAACGCACAACGAGACGGCGACCGGGGTCACGTCGGATGTTGCGGCCGTGCGCGCGGCGTTGGATGCCTGCAGACATCCGGCGCTGCTCTTCGTCGACGGCGTGTCTTCGATCGGTTCGATTGATTTCCGCCAGGACGAATGGGGTGTCGATTGCGCGGTATCTGGCTCCCAAAAAGGCTTCATGCTGCCGGCCGGCCTCGGATTCCTCTCCGTCAGTCAGAAGGCATTGGCCGCATCCAAGTCCGCCCGCCATATGCGCTGTTATTTCGCATTCGAGGACATGATCAAGGCCAACGACACCGGCTACTTTCCCTATACGCCGCCGACGCAGCTCCTGCGCGGGTTGCGCGCTTCGCTCGACCTGATGTTCGAGGAAGGTTTGGAAAACATATTTGCGCGCCACCATCGCCTCGCGAACGGCGTGCGCGCCGCAATCCGCGCCTGGCGACTCAAACTCTGCGCGACCGAGCCGAAATGGCAGTCGGACACGGTTTCGGCGATCCGCGTTCCCGAAGGCACCGACGCGGCCAAGGTGATCCAACATGCCTATCGCGCTTACAATACTTCGCTTGGCACCGGACTCAGCAAAGTCGCCGGTAAGGTCTTCCGCATAGGTCATCTTGGCGCCCTGAATGAGGTCATGGTGTTGGGGGCCCTCTCAGCGGTTGAGCTCACGCTGCTTGATTGCGGCGTGGCGATCGAGCCTGGCTCCGGTGTCGGCGCCGCCATCGAGCAGTTCCGTTCAGCCGCCACCATCGCAACCACCAAGGCCGCTTGAGCGGACGGGATTCCGAGGCACCATATGAGCCACACGATCAACCATCTCCGTAAACTCCGCTTGCAGCGCAGCGAACTCGCTGTGCCGGGCTCCAATCCCGATATGATTGAGAAGGCCGCCAATTCGGATGCCGACTATATCTTCCTCGACATCGAGGATGCCGTCGCGCCGCCGGACAAAGAACGGGCAAGAGCCAACATTATCGTGGCGCTCAATCAAATCGACTGGCGCAATCGGGGCAAGACGATCTCTGTTCGCATCAATGGCCTCGACACCCATTACATGTATCGCGACGTCGTCGACTTGATGGAACAGGCGGGCGATCGCATCGACACGCTGCTGGTTCCGAAGGTCGGTGTGCCGGCAGATCTCTATATGGTTGAAGCGATGGTCAACCAAATTGAGATTGCAAAGGGGTACCAAACGCGCGTCGGCCTCGAGGCGCTCATCGAGACCGCGCTCGGCATGGCCAATGTCGAGGCCATAGCTTCATTCGGCGGCCGGCTGGAAGCGTTGCATTTCGGTGTCGCCGATTATGCCGCAAGTCTCAAGGCCCGTACGGTCAACATCGGCGGGCTCAATCCGGATTATCCCGGGGACCAATGGCACTTTGGCCTATCGCGTATGACGGTGGCCTGCCGGGCATACGGCCTGCGCGCTATTGACGGGCCTTTCGGCGACTTCTCCGATCCGGAGGGTTACAAAGCTGCAGCCCGTCGGGCCGCCGCACTCGGTATCGAGGGCAAATGGGCCATCCATCCGAGCCAGATCGCGCTTGCCAACGAGATCTTTTCGCCAACGGACAAGGAAGTCGATCGCGCGCGCCGCATCATCGACGCGCTGAAGGTCGCAGAGAGCCAGGGGAAGGGCGCCGCCTCGCTGGACGGCAAAATGATCGATGCCGCGTCCGAGCGCATGGCGCGCAACGTGCTCGCGACCTACGAGGCCATGACGGCTGATCAGCGTTGAAGGGACAATGCCGATGGACATTCACGAATATCAAGCCAAAGAACTCCTCTCTCGCTACCACATTCAAATTCCGCGCGGCGGTCTCGCCTATAGCCCCGAGCAGGCAGCCTATCGCGCGAGCGAGATCGGCGGCGAACGGTGGGTGGTCAAGGCTCAAATCCATTCCGGCGCGCGCGGCAAGGCCGGTGGGGTCAAGCTCTGCCGTTCCGACCATGAGATCGTCGCGGCTGCAGACGGTATGCTCGGCCAAAGGCTCGTGACGCATCAGACCGGGCAGCAGGGCAAATTGGTCAGCCGCCTTTACGTCGAAGAAGCGATGGATATCGAGCGCGAGATCTATCTTGGTTTCGTGCTCGACCGGAAGTCCGAACGCATCATGATCGTCGCATCGTCCTCGGGGGGCATGGAGATTGAAGAGATCGCTGAGGCCGAGCCGGACTCAATCATCCGTGCGACCGTGGATCCTGGGGTCGGCATGCAGGACTTCCAGGCGCGCGAGATTGCCTTTGGCCTCGGTATCGACAACGCCTTGATCGGCCGCGCCACCAAAGCGATCCTTGGCTGCTACAATGCCTTTGTCGACTATGACGCTTCGATGCTGGAGATCAATCCGCTGGTCGTCACCCGACAGGGCGACCTTGTGGCGCTCGACGCAAAGATGAGCTTCGACGAGAACGCCCTTTTTCGGCGTCCGCATATTTCCGAAATGCGCGACAAGAGCCAGGAAGATCCGCGCGAGACATTCGCGTCGGACCGCGGCCTCTCCTATGTCGGCCTCGAGGGCAATATTGGCTGCATCATCAATGGCGCCGGCCTCGCGATGGCGACCATGGACATGATCAAGATCGCCGGCGGCGAGCCCGCCAACTTCCTCGATATCGGTGGCGGCGCATCGCCGGAGCGCGTGGCGAAGAGCTTCCGTGCCGTATTGCGCGACAAGAATGTCGAGACGATCCTCGTCAACATCTTCGCCGGCATCAACCGTTGCGACTGGGTGGCCGAGGGCGTCGTCAAAGCGCTGCGCGAAGTCGGCGTACCTGTTCCGCTCGTCGTGCGCCTTTCCGGCACCAACATGGAAGAGGGGCGACGCATCCTCGCCGAGTGCGGCGAGAACATCATCATTGCGGAAACGTTGGCTGAAGCTGCCGAAAAGGCCGTTGGCGCGTGGCGCGCCCATACTGCCAACAAGGCGGATTGAGGGAGGCTTACGATATGTCCATTCTACTCGACAGGTACACCAGCGTCATTGTGCAGGGTTTCACCGGCAAGATCGGTAGCTTCCACGCCGAGGACATGAAACGCTACGGAACATATGTCGTGGGTGGCGTCACGCCCGGCAAGGGCGGCCACACCCACCTCGGCGTGCCGATCTTCAATACGGTCAAGGGCGCGGTGCGAGAGACCGGAGCCGATGCTTCGATCGTCTTCGTGCCGCCCCCCTTCGCCGCCGATTCGATCATGGAAGCTGCGGACGCCGGCATTCGGCTCTGCGTCTGCATCACTGACGGCATTCCGTCCCAGGACATGATCAGGGTCAAGCGATATATGCGGCGCTACCGCTTTGACGACCGCATGACCCTGATCGGGCCGAACTGCGCAGGCGTGATTACCCCGGGCGAGGCATTGATGGGTATTATGCCGGGTTCGATCTACCTGCCGGGCCGTATCGGTATCGTCGGTCGCTCAGGCACGCTCGGGTACGAGGCAGCGAGCCAGATGAAGGCGCGAGGCATTGGCGTTTCGACCTCGGTCGGCATCGGCGGCGACCCGGTCAACGGCTCATCGTTCAAGGACATGCTGGAACTCTTCGAAAAGGATCCGAACACTGACGCGGTGCTGATGATCGGCGAGATCGGCGGCCCGCAGGAGGCGGAAGCCGCGCTTTGGGCACGCGACAACATGAAGAAGCCTCTGATCGCCTATATCGCCGGCCTCTCCGCGCCGAAAGGCCGCAGAATGGGCCATGCCGGAGCGATCATCTCTGCTTTCGGGGAATCGGCTCAGGAAAAGGTCGAGATTTTGAAAGGTGCCGGGGTGACCATTGTACCGACGCCATCTTCCTTTGGCGAGACAGTGGCCGAAGTCTTGTCCGTCATGGGCAAAGCCGCGTGAAGCCCGAGGGTGTCAGGATTGCCGTTGCCGTGGATATGGCCGAGAGTAGAGATGGCCCCTGTGTCATGCTGACAAGAGAGAACCGACGTGCCTATCTCCAAGATCCTTGTCGCCAATCGCTCTGAAATCGCCATTCGCGTCTTCCGCGCAGCTAATGAATTGGGTCTGAAAACGGTTGCGATCTGGGCTGAGGAGGACAAGCTCGCGCTGCATCGCTTTAAGGCAGACGAGAGCTATCAAGTCGGCCGCGGCCCGCATCTGGCGCGCAACCTGGGTCCCATAGAAAGTTATCTGTCGATCGACGAAATCATCCGTGTGGCCAGGCTCTCCGGGGCAGATGCCATTCACCCCGGTTACGGCCTGCTTTCGGAGAGCCCGGAATTCGTCGATGCCTGCGATGCGGCCGGCATTACTTTTATCGGCCCAGCGTCGAAAACCATGCGCCAACTTGGCAATAAGGTTACGGCGCGCAACCTTGCCATAGCGCTTGGCGTGCCAGTCGTGCCGGCGACCGATCCGCTGCCTGACGACATTGCGGAAGTCGAGAGAATGGCCGGGGAAGTCGGATATCCCGTGATGCTCAAGGCATCTTGGGGCGGCGGCGGACGCGGCATGCGTGCCATTCGCGATCCGAAAGACCTGGCGCGTGAGGTGACGGAAGCCAGGCGCGAAGCCATGGCTGCGTTTGGTAAGGACGAGGTCTATCTCGAAAAGCTGGTCGAGCGCGCCCGCCATGTGGAAAGCCAGATCTTGGGCGATGCGTATGGCAATGTCGTTCACCTGTTCGAACGCGACTGCTCGATTCAAAGACGCAATCAGAAGGTCATTGAGCGGGCGCCCGCCCCATATCTGAGTGCCGCGGAACGCGCGGAGATCGCTGCTTACTCGATAAAAATTGCAAAAGCGACAAACTACATTGGCGCCGGCACCGTCGAGTATCTGATGGATGCGGATACGGGCAAGTTCTACTTCATCGAGGTCAATCCGCGCATCCAGGTCGAGCACACTGTCACCGAGGTCATCACTGGCATCGATATTGTCAAGGCGCAAATCAAGATTCTGGACGGTCTTGCTATCGGCATGCCGGAATCCGGTGTTCCGGCGCAGGAGAATATTCGTCTCAATGGCCATGCATTACAGTGTCGCATCACCACCGAAGATCCGGAACAGAACTTCATTCCCGATTACGGCCGTATCACAGCCTATCGCGGCGCCACGGGCTTCGGCATTCGCCTCGACGGCGGTACGGCCTATTCCGGAGCGGTCATCACGCGCTACTATGACCCGCTTCTGGAAAAAGTGACGGCCTGGGCGCCGGATCGAGATGAAGCGATTCATCGCATGCTCCGCGCGCTCCGCGAATTCCGTATCCGCGGGGTTGCGACCAACCTGACCTTCCTTGAAGCGATCATTGGCCACCCAAGCTTTCGCACCAATAGCTATACGACGCGCTTCATAGACTCGACGCCCGAGCTGTTTCTGCAGGTGAAGCGACGGGACCGTGCGACGAAGCTTCTGACCTATCTTGCCGATGTGACGGTGAATGGCCATCCTGAGGTCAAAGGACGCGCACGCCCTTCGCAGATGATTGCAAGTCCGGTCGTGCCGTTTATCGATCGCGACATCAGGCCTGGGACCAAGCAACGGCTCGACGAGTTCGGACCGATAAAATTTGCCGAATGGGTGCGCGCGCAACCAGAAGTGCTCATCACCGATACGACCATGCGCGACGGCCACCAGTCGTTGCTCGCGACGCGCATGCGCACGTATGACATCATCCGTATCGCAGGTGCTTATGCGCGTGCGATGCCAAACCTCTTCTCGCTGGAATGCTGGGGTGGCGCAACCTTCGATGTCTCGATGCGCTTTCTGACCGAAGATCCGTGGGACCGCTTGGCACGTATCCGCGAGGCGGTACCAAACGTGCTTTTGCAGATGCTGCTGCGCGGTGCCAATGGCGTGGGCTACAAGAACTATCCCGATAATGTCGTCAAATATTTCGTGCGGCAGGCGGCCAGGGGCGGGATAGACGTGTTCCGCGTATTCGATTGTTTGAACTGGATCGACAACATGCGCGTTGCAATGGACGCGATCGCCGAGGAGAACAAGATTTGCGAGGCGGCCATCTGCTATACGGGCGACATCTTGAATGCTGCCCGTCCGAAATATGACCTGAAGTATTATGCGGCTCTGGCGGGCGAGCTGCAAAAGGCCGGCGCTCACATGATTGCCGTGAAAGATATGGCAGGTTTGTTGAAGCCGGGGGCAGCCCGAGTGCTCTTCAAGGTGCTGCGCGAGGCCACCGATTTACCCATTCATTTCCATACGCACGACACGTCCGGGGTTGCCGCAGCGACGGTTCTGGCGGCCGTCGAAGCCGGTGTTGACGTCGTCGACGCCGCCATGGATTCATTTTCCGGCAATACCTCGCAGCCCTGCCTCGGCTCGATCGTCGAGGCCTTAAACGGTTCGGATCGCGATCCTCGTCTCGATCCGGAGTGGATTCGCCGCATCTCATATTATTGGGAGTCAGTGCGCCACCAATACGCGGCGTTCGAAAGCGATCTCAAAGGGCCTACCTCTGAGGTCTATCTGCACGAGATGCCAGGCGGCCAGTTCACCAATCTCAAAGAGCAGGCACGTTCTCTCGGCCTCGAACCTCGTTGGCACGAAGTGGCGCAGGCTTATGCCGATGCGAACCAGATGTTTGGTGATATCATCAAGGTCACGCCATCGTCCAAGGTGGTCGGCGATATGGCGCTGATGATGGTCTCGCAGGATTTGACGGTGGCCGATGTCGAGAACCCGGAAAAGGACATCGCCTTCCCGGAATCGGTTGTCTCAATGCTCAGAGGAGATCTTGGCCAGCCGCCAGGCGGATGGCCTCAAGAATTACAGAAGAAAGCGCTCAAAGGCGACAAGCCCTATACTGTCCGTCCCGGTTCGCTGCTCGAATCCGCCGACTTCGATGCCGAACGCAAGAGCATCGAAGACAAGCTCGAACGAAAGATCGACGATTTCGAGTTTGCGTCCTACTTGATGTACCCAAAAGTCTTCACGGACTATGCGCTTGCAGCCGAGACCTACGGGCCAGTCAGCGTGCTGCCGACACCCGCTTATTTCTTCGGCATGGCGCAGGGCGAGGAACTCCATGCCGATATCGAGAAGGGCAAAACGCTCGTCATCATCCATCAGGCGCGAGGAGAAACCGACGAGAAGGGCATGGTGAAGGTATTCTTCGAACTGAACGGCCAACCGCGTTCCATTAGGGTACCAGACCGCAGTCGGAGCGCCGGAAGTAGCGTTCGCCGCAAGGCGGAACCAAATAACAGCGCACATGTCGGCGCGCCAATGCCGGGCGTCGTTTCAACGATCGCAGTATCGCCAGGTCAGGCGATTAAAGCCGGGGACGTTCTCCTGTCAATCGAGGCGATGAAGATGGAAATGGCACTGCACGCGGATAGAGACGCCACTCTGTCGGAAATACTCGTCAGGGCAGGAGATCAAATTGACGCGAAGGATCTCCTCATCGTTCTAAGCTTTGGTGACAATTCAGGTCATTGATTCGTTGGTCGCGCTTGTTGCGCATGCCTGCAGTTGCCTGACGGGGAAATTGTCGGAGGTGTCTGGCTCCGCAATCGGTGTGACGCGCCTCTGGAGCCAGAACGGAAGGACAGGACAAAAGCGCCCTACATTGCCCATGACCCACGATGACGATCTCAGCTTCGAGCCGCGCCTGGGCCGGACGCGCCGCAGTATCAGCCCGTCAGGGACTGATCCCATGTTGCCTGACCTCGGTCGGGGCTTTTAAATCGCCGCTTCCAGCGCATGTTGGTATCGGTGGTTGTGTGCCCCCGCAATCACTTCGAGCATAATTCGCTCAACGTCGCCATGTCGATCACTCCATAGCCCCCGCTGAAGACACGCGGGGCAAGGTTCAAACATGGGTCACTTCTCGATGGAAATATCCCCTAATGCCAGGTCACTTCTCGGTGGAAATCAACAAAAAGCCGCTCATCAGCCGAAAGGCCTGCGAGAGCAGGCAAAAAATACATTGATTTTATTGAGAAAAATGGCGCGCCCGAAAGGATTCGAACCTCTGACCCTCAGATTCGTAGTCTGATGCTCTATCCAGCTGAGCTACGGGCGCGTGCCGCTCGGTGGTGCCGAGCGAGGACGTTCGTGTAATCGGTTGAAGGTTTTTTGGCAAGTGCGAAACGAAAAAAATCTTGGGCCATATGCTAAGTTTTTGACGTGGCGGAATTATTCGCGTGTCCGCGGGCCTTTTTGGCGCCGTTCGGCAGGGTGATGCGGAAGGTGGCGCCGGGGCTGTCGTCCAGGAGTGCGATCGTTCCGCCTTGGGCGCGGATGAGATCGGCGGCGATGGCGAGGCCAAGGCCGGTGCCGCCGGGTCGGGAGGAGCCGCGAAAGGCTTCAAACAATTGATCTTTCTTCTCTTTCGGCACGCCCGGGCCATTGTCGGCGACCTCGATGATGGCGTGGCTGTTGGTGTGCGCGGCGCGCACGGTCATCCGCCCATCGGCAATTCCGGCATTCAGAATCGCTTCGCTGCCGTTGCGCATCAGATTGAGCAGGACCCGGAACATGTGCTCCGAATCGGCCGTGATCTCAAAATCCGCCGGCACCTCGTTGGCAAATTGCACCGGGCCCGCCCCCGCGTGGCCGGCATTCATCGTCTCGATCGCATCATGGACCACGGGTTGGAGCACGAGGCGGCGCAATTGCGGCGGCCGTTCCACTGCGCGGCCGTAGGCGAGCGTCGAGGTGCAAAAGGCGATGGCGCGGTCGAGCGTGCTGATCAGTTTCGGCGCCAGGCGCTTGACGGCGGGATCCTGCAGGCTGGCGAGCCGGTCCGAGAGCAATTGCGCCGAGGCCAGCATGTTGCGCAGGTCGTGGTTGATTTTGGCCACCGCGAGGCCGAGCGCGGCGAGGTGCTTCTTTTGCGCCAATTCGCGGACCAGTTGCCCCTGCATGGTCGCCAGCGCCTGTTCCGCGCGGCCGATCTCGTGTGTCGAGCCCGAAGGGCTGATGATGCGGGTCACATCCTCGGGATTCTCGCCGAAATCCATGAGATTGGAGGTTAAGTGCCGCACCGGGCGCAGCACCATCCAATTGAGCGCGAAGACGGCCAGACAGACGAGAAAGGCCGACATCACGAGCGAGATCAAGAGAAGGTCGATCGAATAGCGTCGCATCGCGGCCTTGAGAGGCGTCTCCGGCAGGACGATCTCGATCGAATCGCCGCCCATTGGCGCATCGCCGATCACATTGAGCAGCCGGCCCTTCGGCGCGAGCAGGGCGCGGCACGCCGCCATCATCGATTCCCAGGGCATGGCGTTGCGGGTGTCGTAGGTTTCGTCGATCGACTCGGGCATGTCGGACACAGCAAGCAGGCGGTGGGTGCCGTGCATTTTCATCACGATCGTGCGCGCGCCGACGCTGGCGAGGATTTCCTGCGCCAGTGATTCCGGGATCATGTTGCGCGGCGCCGCTTCAAACACGAGCGCGGCGGTCAGTCCGGCAGCGAGGCGGTCCTTCAGGTAATTGGTGCGGAAATTGGCGAGAATCGGCAGATAGATCGCGACGTCGATCGCTATGACGAACAGCACGATCAGCACGACGACGCGGCTGGTCAGGCCGAAACGCCAGCGTCTCGGGGTGGGCTGCAGAGGCGGATTATCTTGGCCGTTCATACGGGCACGAAATCTATTTAAAAGCGCCGCGCAAGCGGTGCAGAAGGCTGCGCCAGGGCGACCGCAGCCGCGTGGCGAATGCGATCCGCGCGACCTGACGCGAAACATCGAACAGGCTCGGCGCCGGCGTGGTGAGCCGCGCGAGATCGTCGATGATGATACCTTGATTCATCGCCAGAACCCAAGGCGCGATCAATTCGCGCGCCTCTGGCCCGACGACGCTGGCGCTCAGGATCTTGCCGTCCAGCGCTGTGATCACCCGGATATGGCCGGCGGAATGCCGGCCGATGGACGCCGCTTCGTTCTGGCCGAAGGGCCAGCGCCAGACTTGGCAATGCCGGTGCCGCGTCTTGATCTCGTGCTCGCGCCATCCGACCGTGCACAATTCCGGCTCGGTGGCGATCACGCGGGGAATGTGGTGCGCCTTGGCGCGCGCCGGCCGGCGCAAAAGCAAGCTGAGCAGCAGGAGATCGGCCTGGTGCTCGGCAAGGTGGGTGGAGGGTTCGGCGGCCTGTCCGTCAATGGCCGCGACCGAGCCGATGGCATAGACGTGAGAATTGCTCACGCTGCGCAAATGGCGATTGACGACGACGCCGGATCTCGTCCAAGCCACGCGCCCGTCGTCAAGGCAAAGGCTGTCCATCTGCGCCTGGTGACCGGTCACGCACAGATGCGAGCCGTTGACATAGGTCTTGACCGTCCCGTCCTCGCCGAGCGCGACGGTGAAACTGGTGCCCTGGCGCGGCTCGATCTGCATCTGCGGCGCGTTCTCGGTCAGCCGCACGCCCTCTCGACGCAGCGCCGCCAGAATCGGCTCGCGCAGCTCCTCGTCCACATCGGCAAGGGCCGCACCCGAGTCGAGCACGGTGACATCCGAGCCGAGCCGGCGGAAAATCTGCGCGAGTTCGACCCCGCGTGCCGTCGCGCCGATGATCACGAGGCGTGGGGGCAGGGCCGGCAGGTCGAAGATCGTGTCGGCGTTGAGGGCGTGGATGAGTTCGAGCCCGGGAATCGGACGCGCCTCCGGCTTGGAGCCGGTCGCGATCACGAACCGGCGCGCCGCGACGGTGACATTGCCGGCCACAACCTGGTTTTTCCGGGTGAAGCGCGCGGTGGCATTGATCAAGGTAATGCCCAACGCCCGCAGCCGCTGTTCTGCGACATTGCGTGCGACATTATCGGCCGCCCGCGCCGCATTGGCGCGAATCGCGGCAAAATCGATCGGCGGCTCACGCGATTTGAGGCCAAGGCTGGCGCTGGCGCGCTGGCTCTGCGCCGCCATGGCGGCGGCCCGGAAGGCCTGGGCGGCGATGCGGCTGCCATGCAGATGGGCGCCGCCTGGCGTCGCCTTTTCGATCAGCACCACCGATTGGCCCGCTGCCGCGGCGCCCATCGCCAGGGTCGTGCCGGCGGCGCCGGCGCCGATAATGCAAAGATCGGGGGTCAGCGGGTCCGCCACACCGTGATTCCTGTTGATCGGGCGCAATTTGTAACAGGCGCGCCGTCATCGGCAAAGGCGGGTCACGTCCGAGCGGTTAACTCCGGCGATCACGTCCACATGGCGTGGGTGAGGGCGGCGAGTTTTTCCGGATCGAGGTGCCAGCAGGTGCGGACGCCCGAGCACAGATCGATCCCATAGGGCCGCACTTGCGCAATGGCTTCGCGGACATTCGCCGGCGTGATACCGCCGGCCAGGAATATAGGAATATCAATCTGTTGCACGATCCTGGCGCTGATGCACCAATCATGCGTGCGCCCGGTTCCGCCAAGTTCGGGGACGGCCGCGCTCGGGCGTCCCGAATCGAGCAGCAGGGCATGGGCCACTTCGGCATATTCGCGGGCGAGGTCCAGCGCATGGTCGTCTTCGACATGGATGACCTGGATGAGGCGGGCGGTCGGGATCGCCTCGCGCAAGGCGCGATATTCGTTTTTGTCGATATGGTTGACGATCTGCACCGTATTGGCGCCGACATCCTGCACATGCCGGGCGATATCCTCGGCTCGCTCATAGGCGGTCAGCAGCACGCTAGCGACGGGCGGCGGCACGAGGCGCACCAACGCGCGCGACAGCTCGTCCCCGATCACGCCAGAGCCGGACGGCATATCGCCGACAAAGCCGAGTGCATCCGCCCCCGCCGCAACGGCAAGCCGGAGTTCCTCTGGCGAAGATATGCAGCAGACTTTCAGGCGTGGAATCATAGGGGCCGGACCTAGGATCGTGAATTGAAGGCGAACACGCTGCTTGGATAAGCTATTCTATACGATCCTCCCAAGCGGAAAATGTTCCTGATCCGACAGAGGCCCCGCGAGACATGCAAATGTCGCATCTTGCATAGCGTTTTAGCCTTGAACCAGAGATCGTCCTGGCGGATAGGTGTTCAAAATGCCGCGATTTCGGAGCTTGATTTGCGTTTCTCCTTCCTGAACCTCCTGCAGCAGAGCTTTGGCGGCCACCAGGGCTGGCCGGAGCAATGGCGCTTCCCCGAGCCGAAGGCCGCTTATGATGCGATCATCATTGGCGCCGGCGGCCACGGCCTTGGGACCGCCTATTACATGGCCAAGGAACACGGCATGCGCAACATTGCGGTGCTGGAAAAGGGCTGGCTCGGCGGCGGCAATACCGGGCGCAACACGACGATCATCCGCTCCAATTATCTTTGGGAAGAATCGGAGGCGATGTACGAGCACGCTGTGAAGCTTTGGGAAAATCTGTCGCAGGAGCTCAATTACAACGTCATGTATTCGTCGCGCGGCGTGATGATGCTGGCGCATAACGTGCACGACGTGCAGGTGTTCAAGCGCCATGTTCACGCCAACCGGCTGGCGGGCATCGACAACGAATGGCTGACCCCGCAGCAGGCCAAGGATTATTGCCCGATCCTGAATATTTCGGACAATATGCGCTATCCGATTCTCGGCGCCGCGCTGCAGCGCCGCGGCGGCACGGCGCGGCACGATGCTGTGGCATGGGGCTATGCGCGCGGCGCTTCGAATTTGGGCGTCGACATCATCCAGAACTGCGAAGTGACTGGTATCGATCGCTCACCCGACGGCGCCGTGACCGGCGTGCAGACGACGCGCGGCCCGATCAAGACCAAGAAGATCGGCGTGGTCGCGGCCGGCCATACGTCGGTGCTGATGAATATGGCGGGCGTGCGCATGCCGCTCGAATCCTATCCGCTGCAGGCGCTCGTGTCCGAGCCGATCAAGCCGATCATGCCTTGCGTCGTGATGTCGAACACGATCCACGCCTATATGTCGCAATCGGACAAGGGCGAATTGGTTATCGGCGCCGGCACGGATGCCTATACGTCCTATTCGCAGACCGGCGGGTTGCACATCGCCACCCACACGCTCGACGCGATTTGCGAATTGTTCCCCAACGTGCGGCGCATGCGCATGCTGCGCAATTGGGGCGGCATCGTCGACGTCACGCCGGACCGCTCGCCGATCATCGGCAAGACACCGGTGCCGGGCCTCTACGTCAATTGCGGCTGGGGTACGGGCGGCTTCAAGGCGACACCGGGGTCTGCCCACGTGTTCGCCCATCAGGTCGCCACCGGCGAACCGCATCCGATCAACGCGCCCTTTACCTTGGAGCGCTTTTCCACCGGCCGCCTCATCGACGAGGCCGCGGCCGCCGCTGTCGCACACTAAAGAGATTGTGATGCTGCTCATTCCCTGTCCCATCTGTGGCCCCCGGCCCGAACTCGAATTCCGCTACGGCGGCCAGGCGCATGTCGTGCGCCCGGGCGCGAATGCGGCGGACCTCACCGACCAGCAATTCTCGGAATTTCTTTACTTCCGCGACAATCCGAAGGGGATTTACACCGAGCGCTGGCGGCACATTTCGGGCTGCGGCCGGTTCTTCAATTGCGTGCGCGACACGGTAAGCGACAAGATCCTCGCCACCTACAAGAGCGGTGAACAAGCGCCTGATTTGGATGCGCTTCAGCGGGGTGCCGCATGAGCCAGAATCTGCGCACCGCCTCCGGCGGCCGTATCGACCGCGCGAAGCCCATTAGCTTCACCTTCGACGGCCAATCCTATCAGGGGTTCAAAGGCGACACGCTCGCCTCGGCCCTGCTCGCCAATGGCGTGCATCTGACTGGCCGCTCCTTCAAATACCATCGTCCGCGCGGGATCGTCGGCGCCGGCTCGGATGAGCCGAATGCGCTCGCCGATGTGAGCCGCGGCGGCGGCCGGTCTGCGCCGAACTTGCGCATGACGCAGGTCGAACTCTACGAAGGCCTCAGCGCTGCGAGCCAGAACCGCTGGCCGTCGCTTGCCTTCGATGTGAGCGAGATCAACAATTTCCTCTCGCCGCTGTTCGCGGCCGGCTTCTACTACAAGACCTTCATGGGACCGCGCTTCTTGCCGAAAGCCTGGGCCTGGAACAAGATTTTCGAGCCGGTCATCCGGCACTCCGCCGGTCTCGGCAAGGCGCCGAGCGACGCGGATCCCGACCGCTATGCTAACCGCTACGAACATTGCGACGTTCTGGTCATCGGCGGTGGCCCGGCCGGGTTGATGGCGGCGCTGGCGGCAGCGGAGAATGGCGCGAAAGTCATCCTCTGCGACGAGCAGGCGGAAATCGGCGGCTCGCTTCTCACGGAGACGACAGCGACGATCGAGGGCCGTGTTGCTCGCGAGTGGGCGCTCGACGTGCTGCTCTCGATCGCCATGCACGACCGGATCCGGCTGCTGCCGCGCACCACGGCGTTTGGCTATTACGCGCAGAATTTCGTCGGCCTCGTCGAGCGCATCACCGATCACTTGCAAAGCCCAAGCGAAGCCAGCCCGCGCGAGCGCATGTGGCAGGTGCGGGCGAAACAGGTCGTGCTCGCCACCGGCGCGATCGAGCGGCCGCTGGTCTTCCCGGACAATGACCGCCCCGGCATCATGCTGGCCGATGCGGCGCGCACCTATCTCAACCGTTATGGCGTGCTGCCCGGCAAGCAGATTGTGCTGTTCACCGCGACCGACGACGCCTATCGCGCCGCGATCGAACTGAAGGCCGCCGGTGCCGGCGTGCCGCTGATCGCCGATCTGCGCCCCGAGGGCGGTGCGATGACGCAACCCGCGCGCGATGCGGGCATTCGCGTGGAACTTGGCGCCTGCGTCACCGGCACCGAAGGGCGTTTGCGCATCAGCGCGGTCAAGCTGGGTCGCCCGGATGTGACGGGTGTTGCCGCAACCACCGAGACGGTCGCCTGTGACTGCCTCCTGATGTCGGCCGGTTGGACGCCGTCCGTGCATCTCTTCTCGCAGTCGCGCGGCAAGCTCGCCTATGACGAGCAAACGAAGAGCTTCGTGCCCGGCAAGTCGGCGCAAGCCGAGCGTTCCGCAGGTGCGTGCAAAGGCACGTTCACCCTGGCGGGCACGCTAAACGAAGGCTACGCCGCCGGCGTCGAGGCGGCGGTTGCAGCCGGTTATGCGTCGCGCGGCGACAAGAGCTTCCATGCGGAGGGCGATGTCGCGCTCAGCGCCGGTTTCAGCGGCGCGACGCCGCATGATCAGAACCCCTATAAGGCAAAGGCGTTCGTCGATTTCCAGAACGACGTGACGGCGAAGGACATTCGCCTGGCGACGCGCGAAGGCATGCGCTCGATCGAGCACATCAAGCGCTTCACCACGACCGGCATGGCGACCGATCAGGGCAAGACGTCGAATTTGAACGCGCTCGCGATCGCCGCCGACGCGTTGCAGACGCCGGTGCCGAAAGTCGGCCTCACCACCTTCCGCCAACCCTATACGCCGACCACCTTCGGCACGTTCGCGGGCCTGTCGCGCGGCGATCTGTTCGATCCCGTGCGGCGCACGCCGATCCACGATTGGGCGGCGGAACAGGGTGCCGCGTTCGAAGATGTCGGCATTTGGAAGCGCGCCTATTATTTCCCGAAGAATGGCGAGGACATGCATGCGGCGGTCAAGCGCGAGTGCCGCATCGTGCGCCAGTCGGCGGGCGTGTTCGATGCGTCGACGCTTGGCAAGATCGAGGTCGTCGGTCCCGACGCCGCCGAATTCATGAACCGCCTCTATACCAACGCCTGGAGCAAGCTCGAGCCCGGCCGCTGCCGCTATGGCGTGATGCTGAATGAAGCGGGTTTTGTGATGGACGACGGCGTGATCGGCCGCATCGCGCCCGACCGTTTCCATGTCACGACCACGACGGGCGGTGCGCCGCGCGTGTTGCACCATATGGAAGACTACCTGCAGACCGAATTTCCCGAGCTGAAGGTCTGGCTTACCTCGACGACCGAACAATGGGCGGTGATCGCGGTGCAGGGGCCAAGCGCGCGGAAGATTGTCGAACCTTTGATCGACGATATCGATGTTGCCGCGATGCCGCATATGTCGGTGCGCGAAGGCCATATCAAGGGCGTGCCGACGCGCTTGTTCCGGGTCAGCTTCACCGGCGAACTTGGCTTTGAGGTGAACGTCCCGGCCGATTATGGCCGCAAGGTTTGGGAGCTGATCTGGGCCGAGGCGCAGAAATACGACGCTGTCGCCTATGGCACCGAAACCATGCACGTGCTGCGCGCGGAAAAAGGCTATATCATCGTTGGCCAGGAAACCGACGGCACGATGGTCTGCGACGATGTCGGTCTCGCCTGGGCGGTCGGCAAGACCAAGCCCGATTTCGTCGGCAAGCGCGGCATGATGCGTTCCGATCTGGTCGCCAAGAACCGCAAGCAGATGGTCGGCCTCTTCACCAGCAATCCGAATGTCGTGTTGGAAGAGGGCGCGCAGATCACGGCCGAGGCCAATCCGCCGACGGGCACGTCCGCGCTCGGCCATGTGACCTCGTCCTATTGGAGCGAGACGTTGCAGCGCTCGATCGCGCTCGCTGTCGTCGCCAACGGTCGCGCGCGCATGGGCGAGACCTTGCATGTGCCGATGCCGGGCGGTGCGATTGCCGTGACGCTCACCGATCCGATTTTCTTTGATAAGGAAGGAAAGCGCCTCGATGGTTGAGACTGCGCTGCAACGCATTCCGCCCCTCGGGGCTGATCCGCTCGTCGCCGTGCGCGGCGGCCCGACCGTGACCACCGTGCCGCCGCTAAGCCGCTTCGTCTTCCGTGGCTCGGCCGAAGCCGCCGCCGCGTGCGGCACCGTCTTCGGCGTCTATGTGCTGCACGACGTGTGCCGCACCGCCACCACCGGGAACCGCGCGACGCTGTGGCTCGGCCCGGACGAATGGCTGCTGCTGGCGCCGGCAGGCGAAGGCGAAGAGATCAAGCAAGGCATCGCATCCGCCTTGGCCACGATCCCGCACAGTCTCGTCGATGTCTCGCATCGCCAGACGGCGCTGGAGATTTCCGGCAACCGCGCCGCGCAATTGATCAATGCCGCTTGCCCGCTCAATCTCGACGACGAAGCGTTTCCTGTCGGCATGTGCACGCGCACCATTTTCGCCAAGGCCGAGGTCGTGCTGTGGCGTAAGGAGGCCAAGACGTTCCACATGGAAGTCTGGCGTTCCTTCGCCCCCTATGTCAGCGGCCTGCTGCAAGAGGCTGCGTTCGGGTTGACGGCGGTGTAGAATGCAAGTCCCTTCTCCCCGTAGACGGGGAGAAGGGAGTGCAGTGCAGGTGCTCGCATGATCAGCGTCTTCGAACTCTTCAAAGTCGGCATCGGCCCGTCCTCCTCGCATACGGTCGGGCCGATGAAGGCGGCCAAGGCCTTTGCCGATGCGCTCGTGCCGGCCGGCCATCTGTCGCATGTCGCGCAGGTGGTGGCGACGCTCTATGGCTCGCTGGCCTGGACCGGCAAGGGCCATGGCACCGACAAAGCGGTGGTGCTCGGCCTTGCGGGCGAGGATCCCGCGACTGTCGACCCCGATGCCGCCGATGCGATGGTCGCGCAGGCGATCGAGAACAAGACGCTGCGCCTCGCGTCCTTACGTGACATTCATTTCGATCCGGCGACCGATATCGTCTTCAACACGATCGACATTCCGCCGCGCCACCCCAACACTCTATCCTTCGTGGCGAAGGACGCGGAGGGCCGCGTGCTTGTGGAAGAGCGTTGGTGTTCGGTCGGCGGTGGCTTCGTCGTGCGCGAGGGCGCGGAAGATCAAATAGCGGGAAGCGGTGAGAGCGTTCCCTATCCTTACAAAAATTCCGCGCAATTGCTCGACATGGGCCGCACGCACGGGCTGACCATCGCCGAAATGGTGCGCGCCAATGAGGAGGCCCTGCGCCCCAAGGCCGAAGTGGAGCAGCATCTCGCCCGCGTTTCCGCCACGATGATGGCCTGCATCGACCGCGGCCTTGCGACCGAAGGCGAATTGCCGGGCGGGCTCCATGTGAAGCGCCGGGCGAAATCTTTGTCGCACCGGGTGGCCGATCACAGCCGCAAGAACATGCGCATGCCGAACGAGATGAACGACCGCGTCAGCATCTTCGCCATCGCGGTGAACGAGGAGAATGCGGCCGGCGGCCGCGTCGTCACCGCCCCGACCAATGGCGCAGCCGGCGTCGTGCCGGCGGTGCTGCGCTATTACCGCGACTTCTGCCCCGGCGCGACCCCGCAGGGCATGGAGGTCTTTCTGCTCACCGCCACGGCCGTCGGCGCGCTGTTCAAGATGAATGCCTCGATTTCGGGCGCCGAAGTCGGCTGCCAGGGCGAGGTGGGTGTCGCGTCCTCGATGGCGGCGGCGGGCCTCGCCGCGGCGCTTGGCGGCAGCAACGAGGTGATCGAAAACGCCGCCGAAATCGGCATGGAACACCACCTCGGCATGACCTGCGACCCGATCGGCGGCCTGGTGCAAATCCCCTGCATCGAGCGCAACGCCTTCGGCGCGATCAAGGCAATCAACGCCGCCTCCCTCGCCATGCACGGCGACGGCAAGCATTTCGTGAGCTTGGACAAAGTGATTGCCACGATGCGGCAGACCGGGGCGGATATGCACGACAAGTATAAGGAAACGTCGCTGGGTGGGTTGGCGGTGAGTTTTATTGAGTGTTGAGGTGGATGAGCTTTTTTCTGCGGCCCTATTTTATTGCTGAAATGTCACTTGCGATTGGACGGAGAAAGAGTATATTGTTCTTGTTATGTTCTTAGTCGGGCAGGTGAAATTTGTGCTTTGCTCGAATGGACTGAAGGAGAGGGTTTGCCGAATACGGGTGGCGATATTACCGTTTCGAAATGGCTGGGTCGATTCGGAAGGCTGAGGTTGGGTTGGCAGATGAGTTTCTTGCCGACGCTAAATCGCTTTCCGGGGCGCCGCCCGAATTTGGGCCGAAGCAAGCGCGTAAGAAAGGGAATTTTTGGGAGGCTGTTTGGCCCATAGCCAATAGCCTTGGGATCGTGGAGACAGGGCAATTAAGAATTAGGGTTTCGCCTGCGTCTGATAAGCCATTTACAATATCACTTATTTTCCGCGGCAATTGCCTGGGGCGACTTGATTTTGTGGCCGACACGATTTGTCATTGGAATCCTACATTTGCCAGTAGTTTTGGACTGCCGCCGAGTGTTTGTGGTTCTCATTTTCATTCCTGGTCTCATAATAGGGACTACGTTTTGCTAGATCAAGAATGGGAGTTGCCTTGTCGAGTTCCCTTGCCACCACGAATTCATCGCTTTGATCAGGCATTTCCATGGCTAGCGGACGAAGTTAATTTGATATTAACTCCGGATCAACGAGCGTTTGGCCCTCCAAGAGAGCTGGTGTAGCTATGTCTTGCGATTCGATACGGGCGACCTTGGAACTATACGTGAAGTGCGAGAACACTCTGGATGGAGCTCGCATAGCGACGCATTGCCTCTATCCTTCATTCGAAACCGTCTACGTTTACGTTGTAAAAATGGGGGATGATTACCGCGTTCATGATGGCGGAGGAGCTTATAGGTCGGCCTGGGCACACGGACGCGATCACTTGTTGGTGTCGAGACTTATTGATGTCGAAGCCAAACGGTTTCAACTACATCACACCGATGATTCTTTGATTTCTCGAGATGTGTCTATCGAGTGGTTGGCGCCTGCGATTTTGAGCGTTGCCAACGCTTCATCACGTGTCGCGATCGCCGCCGCCGCAAAAGCTTCAGCTGTCGTAGAGGAAGCGCTAGTCGAGAAGATTGACAGAATACTATCTTCGACCGTCGCATCGGAGCGAATTGCCCGTAATTTTGCCATTAGAGGCAAAAGCGGAGGTGATCGACACTTTGATTTTGCTGTTCGCGGAGTAGATGGTTACGACTTGCTAATTAATGGCGTTTCAGCGCATCACGCCTCCATTAGCGCGAAGTTTGTCTCATTTTCCGACACAGAGAACGAACAATCTCAAAAATTCGCGGTATATGAGCGGGAACTCGCCGCTGACGACACGGCACTGTTGCAACAGGTGGCTACAGTTGTGCCGCTAAGGTCGTTGCAGGCGGGAACTCGACGCGTAATGCAAAACGCGTAGCGCCGCCACCAATGCCAAAGTTGATGTGCGTCGCCTCTCATCCCGATCTGATGACAGAGATCACGGCGGTGGCGGAGATCCCACGAGAGCGGTTCCGCCGGCCGGCGGGGGCTTGAGGAACGGCTTGACAAACCGCCGCACCCTCCCCACTAAACCGCCCCATGTCCCAGAAAGCCGAAAGCCCCGTCAGCCGCCGCCGCACCTTCGCGATCATTTCGCACCCGGACGCCGGTAAAACCACGCTCACCGAAAAGCTGCTGCTGTTCGGCGGCGCGATTCAGCTTGCCGGTGAGGTGAAGGCCAAGGCGAACCGGCGCAATACCCGCTCCGACTGGATGGGCATCGAGCGCGAGCGCGGCATTTCGGTCGTCACCTCGGTCATGACCTTCGAATATGGCGACTGCGTCTTCAACCTCCTGGACACGCCGGGCCACGAGGACTTTTCCGAGGACACCTATCGCACGCTGACGGCGGTCGACTCCGCCGTCATGGTGATCGATGCCGCCAAGGGCATCGAGGCGCGCACGCGGAAATTGTTCGAGGTCTGCCGCCTGCGCGACATCCCGATCGTCACCTTCATCAACAAGCTCGACCGCGAGTCGCGCGATCCGTTCGACCTGCTCGACGAAATCGAAAAGACCCTGGCGCTCGACACGACGCCCATGACCTGGCCGATCGGCAGCGGCAAAAGCTTTGCCGGCACCTATGACATCAATTCCAAAGTGGTGCGCAAGATCGATAGCGACGAATTGGTGCCGGTTTCGGGTTCGGACGATCCGGCGATCGCCGGCCTGCTGCCGGAACATGAGCGCGAGGCTTTCGCGGAAGAATTGTTCCTCGCGGCGGAGGCTTGCAAACCCTTTGACAAGGCCGCCTTTCTCGAGGGCCACCTGACGCCGGTCTATTTCGGCTCGGCGCTGAAAACTTTTGGCGTGCGCGATCTCATCGACGCTTTGGCGGCCTTTGCACCGAGCCCGCGCGGGCAGGAAGCGGCGCAACGGCTGGTGAAGCCCGACGATCCGAAAATGTCGGGCTTCGTCTTCAAGATCCAGGCCAATATGGACCCGAACCACCGCGACCGCATCGCCTTCATGCGCGTGTGCTCGGGCAAGCTCACGCGTGGCATGCGGGTGAGGCTCTCGCGCACCGGCAAGACGATCGGGCTGAACGCGCCGCAATTCTTCTTCGCGCAGGACCGCTCGCTCGCCGAGGAGGCCTTCGCCGGCGACGTGGTCGGCATCCCGAACCACGGCACGTTGCGGATCGGCGACACGCTCACCGAGGGCGAAGAGCTGGTGTTCCGCGGCGTGCCGAGCTTCGCGCCGGAAATCCTGCGCCGCGTGCGCGTCAGCGACGCGATGAAGGCGAAGAAGCTGCGCGAGAGCCTGCAGCAGATGGCGGAAGAGGGCGTGGTGCAGGTGTTTCTACCCAACGACGGCTCCAGCGCCATCGTCGGCGTCGTCGGCGCGCTGCAATTGGACGTGCTGGCCGAGCGGCTGCAGGCCGAATATCAATTGCCGGTGAGCTTCGAGACGCCGCGCTTCGAAGTGTGCCGCTGGGTGACCTGCGACGACAAGACGGAGCTTGAAAAATTCCTGCGCGCCTATCCGACCGCGCTCGCCAGCGACCTCGACGGCGCCCCGGTCTTCATGGCGACCTCGGCGTTCAATTTGCGCTACGAGCAGGAGCGCTGGCCGAAGATCGTCTTTGCCGATGTGAAGGACTATCAGAAGGCGGCGGCCTAAAGGACCGCGACCGTCCCGGTCGCATGAGGCCACACCACGAAAGATCGTTATGCGACCGGGACGGTCGCGGTCCTTTGCGCTGTCAGCAATAACGGCGGAATTCGCCACGGCCCGACGCCGCATTTCGAGGTGCGGGCGAGACGCCCGCGGCCCCAAGGCCACCCAATTTTTCGATACCGCCACCGGCAAAACATAGTTTCCACGCGGCGCATTGCGATGGAGCATGGTGGCACGTTTGGTCTTCGTGAAAGTTAAAAAGAACCGATGTCCACCTATTCTCTCGCCCGCATCCCCGCCATTTCCGCGGGGCCGGGTGCTCGGCAGGGGCTTGGCGGCCTCGCCGAACTTTATGCCGGCAAGGCCGGTCATGTGCTGCTCGTCGCCGATTCGGGCCTGAAATCCACCGGCATGATCGACGATGTGGCCGGGATTATCGCCAAGGCCGGCATTGCCTTGAGCGTTTTCACCGAATTCACCCCCGATCCCAAGATCGCGGAGGCCGACAAGGCGGCGGAACTCGCGCGCAAGGCCAAGGCCAATCTGGTCGTGTGTCTCGGCGGCGGGTCGGCGCTCGATTTGGGCAAGGCGGTCGCGGCGATTGCGGTCGGCCCTCACGGCGCACAGCATTATCAGCTCTGCGAAAACCCCTTCCCGGCGGGGACCTTGAAGAAAATTTGTATACCGACCACGTCCGGCACCGGGTCGGAGACCACGCGCACCTCGATCCTGACCCGCGCCGACCATGCGAAAGTGTGGCTGTGGGGCGATGAGATCAAGGCGGATGCGGTCATTCTCGATCCTGAGCTCACCGTCTCCCTGCCGCCGCATGTGACGGCGGCGACCGGCATCGATGCTCTGGTGCATGCGGTCGAGGCCGCGACCAACAAATATGCCAATGCCGGCAACAATCTCTATGCGCACGAGGCGATCCGGCTCGTGGCGCATAATTTGCTCAAGGCGTTGGAGAACCCCAAGGACATTGCTGCGCGCGAGGCGCTGCAGCGCGCCGCCGCCTACGGCGGTATCGCCATCGACAATTGCGGCACGGCGATCGCTCATAATATCGGCCATGCCTTGGGGTCGCTGAAAGCCATCCATCACGGCCATGCGGTGGGTGTCGCGATGCTCGCCTCCATGCCCTGGAACATCGCCGATGATGATGGCGCCTATGCCGCCTGCGCCGCTGCCATGGGTGTGCCCTCGACGGCGCAGGATTTCGCTGGCGCTTATGAAAAGCTGCTGCGCGCCAGCGGCATCAAGATCGACATCTCGCAACAATTCGCCGACGTTTCGCCACGGACCCTGGCCGGACAAATGGCGCGGCCCGAGAATGCGGCGATGCTGAGCTCGAACAAGCGCGCCGCGAGTGAGGCTGATCTGCAGATGCTGGCGGAGGCCGTGCTGACGCAGGTGTAATAGGAATAGTGCCGCGCGAACCCTTCTCCCGCTGTGCGGGAGAAGGAAGCGCGCGGCAAGATCTAACTTTAACGACAACCAACCAAAGGTCACTTCCATGCTCGACCGCCCCACCACCCAGCAAGCCTGGCAAGAGCGTGCCAAGGCGCTTACGATCGAATCGCGCGCCTTCATCGATGGCGCCTATGTGCCGGCGCTTTCCGGCGAGACCTTTGACCGCATTTCGCCGATCGATGGCACGCTGCTCGCCAAAATCGCCAATTGCGGCCCCGCCGATATCGACCGCGCGGTCGCTGCGGCGCGCAAGGCTTTCGAGGATGGCCGGTGGCGCCATCTTGCTCCGGTCGAGAAGAAGAAGATCCTGCTGAAATTCGCGGCGCTCATCCGCGAGAACATCGACGAAATCGCGCTGCTGGAATCGCTCGATGTCGGCAAGGTGATCGGCAATGCGCTTGCCGTCGACGTGCCCAATTGCGCCGACTGCATTCAATATTACGCGGAACTTGCCGATAAGCTCTATGACGAAGTCGCGCCCACCGGCCCGATGGATCAGGCGGTAATCCGCCACGAGCCGCTCGGCGTTGTCGCCGCCATCGTACCGTGGAACTATCCGCTCATCATCGCCGCCTGGAAGATCGGGCCGGCGCTCGTTGCCGGCAATTCGGTGATCCTGAAGCCGGCCGAGCAATCCTCGCTCGCCTCGCTCGTGCTTGCGCGGCTCGCCAAGGAAGCGGGCATTCCCGACGGCGTGTTCAATGTCGTCACCGGCCTTGGCACCAGCGCCGGCAAGCCGCTCGGGCTGCATATGGATGTCGACATGGTGACTTTCACCGGCTCGACCGAAGTTGGCAAGTTGATGCTGCGCTATTCGGGCGAAAGCAACATGAAGCGCGTCTCGCTCGAGTGCGGCGGCAAGAGCCCGCAGGTGGTGATGGCCGACGCCAATCTGCAGAGCGCGGCGGAGGGCATTGCCTGGGGCATTTTCTACAATCAGGGCGAGACCTGCCATGCCGGGTCGCGCGTGCTCGTCCATCGTTCCGTGCAGAAGGAATTGGTGGCGAAAATCGCCGACGTCGCGAAGGTGCAGATCCCGATCGGCTATTCGCTCAATCCAGCCTCGCAGATGGGTGCGCTGATCGAGCAGCAGCATATGGAGCGCGTGCTGGGATATATCGACATCGGCGAGTCGGAAGGCGCGGTCGTTGCGAGTGGTGGCCATCGCGTGCTGCAGGAGACGGGCGGCTTCTATGTCGAGCCGACCATTCTCGACGAGTGCAAGAATTCGATGCGCGTCGCGCAAGAGGAGATCTTCGGGCCGGTCGTTGTGGTCGTGCCGTTCGACACGGAAGAAGAAGCGATCAGGCTTGCCAACGATACGATCTACGGCCTCGGCGCGGCCGTGTGGACCAGCAACATGAATGCGGCGCATCGCCTGTCGTCCGGCATCAAGGCCGGCACGGTCTGGGTGAACACGTTCGACCGCTCGAATCTGGCGACGCCCTTCGGCGGCTTCAAGCAATCGGGCTTCGGCCGCGACCGCTCGGTGCATGCGGTCGAGAAATACATGGACAGCAAGGTCATCTGGACAGCCTATAATTAAAGGGAGGAGACATGGACGCGATGCAGGAAAAGCCGGCGCTCGTCGCACACGCCGCCAAGGTGACGATCACCAACATCGAAATCACGCGGCACCGCTTCCATTTCGATCCGCCGTTCAACGCGAGCTGGGACACCCAGCCGCGCAAATTCTGGGATGCGGCGATCGTGCGCGTGCATACCGATGCCGGCATTACCGGAATCGGCTCGGGCGACATGATGCTGGGCTTCGAGGGCCATGAGCATCTGTTCGTCGGGCAGGACGCGCTCGCGATCGAGCGGCATTGGCGCATCCTCAACAACATCAATTTTCATTGGGGCCGCTGCTGGCCGCTCGATATCGCGCTGTGGGATCTTGCGGGCAAGATCACCGGCCAGCCGTGCTGGAAGCTGCTTGGCGGCTTGAGCGGCACGGTCCAGGCCTATGCGTCGTCCGGCACTTTGCGCCAGCCGGAGCAATTGGCCGATGCGGCCGAGCGCTATCTCGCGGAAGGTTTTCCTGCCCTGAAGATCCGCTTCCATCGCGGCGATTGGCGGCATGACATCAAAGCGCTGGAGACGGTGCGCCACCGCGTCGGCCACAAGCTCGAATTGATGGTCGATTGCAATCAGGGTTGGCGCATGTCGTGGGACGCCTATTCGCCCTGGTCGCTGAAGGATGCGGTGAAGGTCGCGCGCGAATTGGAGCGGCTTGGCGTCTACTGGATGGAAGAGCCGCTGCATCGCGGCGACCGCGCCGGCATGCGCAAGTTGCGCGAGATGGTCGACATCCGCATCGCCGGCGGCGAGATGACCCGCGAACTTTACGAATTCCGCGACCTCATCACCGAGGGCTGTCTCGACGTGCTACAGCCGGATGCGGCGCTGGTCGGCGGCGTCACCGGCCTGCGCAAGGTCGGCTATATGGCGCAGGAGCATAATCTCGTCTTCACGCCGCACACCTGGACCAACGGCATCGGCGTCGTCGCCAACGCCCACCTGACCGCCGGCATCGCCGACGCGCCCTGGCTCGAATTCCCCTACGATCCGCCGGAATGGAACCTCGACCGCCGCGATTACATGATGGCGGAACCGCTGCGGGTGAATGCAAAGGGCGTGATTGATCTAGGCTCGAAGCCCGGGATGGGCTATGAGTTGGACGAGGATATGCTCAAGAAAACGCTTATGAGGTAAAGGGATGCATCGCAAATGGCTGCCGTTGAATGCGCTTCGGGCTTTTGAGGCCGCCGGCCAGCATCTTTCCTTCACCGCCGCCGCCAACAGCCTGACCGTCGCGCAAAGTGCGGTCAGCCGGCATGTGATCGTGCTGGAAAAATTCCTCGGCGTCACCTTATTCGAGCGCCGGCCGCAGCAATTGGTGCTGACCGAGGCGGGCCGGCATCTGCTGCCCGTCGTCACCAAGAGCTTCGACCGTATCGACACGGCTTTGTCGGAGATCATCAAGGAGCGCGGCCAGCCGAAAAGCGTGCTGAAAGTGCATCTGTCGCCGACTTTCGCCCACCAGCTCGCGATCCCGATCCTGAAGGACTTCCGCCTGGAGCATCCGGAGATCGATCTGGAGATCGGCTCCAAACCCTCGCGCGCCAACACCGACAACGAATGGGACATCGGCATCATCTTTTCCGAGCCGAGCGTGAGCGATTCCATTCACGACCTTCTGTGGATGGAGCGGCCGACGATCCTGTGCAGCCCCAAACTCGTGGAGGGCGCCGATCTCTCCGACATCGGCGCTTTCGTCGCCAAGCACGACCTTTTGCATGTGATCATCGAACAGCGGCCGCGCCATTACGTGTGGGAGCTCTTCATGCGCACCATCGGCCGCACCGACCTCGCGGCTGACCGCGGCGTCGTGTTCGACACGGCGCGGCTCGCGGTGCAATATGCGCTCTCGGGCGAAGGTATCGCGCTCGTCGATCCGATGCTGTTCCCCGACGAGATCGCCTCCGGCAAATTGGTGCGGCCGTTCGAGGCGTCGGTAGCGGATGGCTACGGCTACTATCTTACCGTCCATCCGGAACTGCTGAACAACGAAGCCGTGGTGTTCTTCCGCTCCTGGCTGATCAACCGTTTTGCCGAGCTGCGCGAAGGGGAGCCGACCTCGGCGGACGTGTAGGGTTTGCTGGAATGATGCGGCGCGCTCCCATAAAGAGAAGGAATCGCGCCTCATCCTTTACTTCTTCTTTCCCGGCATGCCCGTCATCTGCACCTTGTGTGCCGCCAAAATCGCGCCGAGCAGCCCCGGAAAACGCTCGTTGATATCCGCACATCGCGACGCGTTCTGCATCTCCACGCCCACCCGTTCCGAGCGGATCAAACCCGCTTCGCGCAAAATACGGAAATGCTGGGAGAGCGTCGATTTCGGAATGTTCCGCTCGTTGACGCGCAAGAAATTGGAACAGCTCAGCGAGGAATCGGACGACGCGATCCCGGCGTAAATCTGCGCGCGCACAGGATCGGCGAGGGCATGCAGAATGCCTTCGACCGTGATGTCCTCTGCGGCCGGGTGAAACAGCGACCTCATGAAATCGATATAGCACGGCTTGCTTTTGCTTCAATGGTTCATATTTCCTGAACTATTGAAGTTAGGTGGCCGCACTCCCGGCGCCGTTCGTCATGGAGAACAGAATGTCCAAGTTGAAAAATAAGGTGGCTGTCGTCACGGGCGCATCCAAAGGCATCGGTGCGGCCATCGCCCGCGCGCTTGCTGCTGAAGGCGCGTCGGTCGTCGTCAATTACGCGACCAGCAAGGCGGGTGCCGACAAGGTGGTTGGCGAGATCGTCAAGGCGGGCGGCAAGGCCGTCGCGGTGCAGGGAGACGTATCGAAAGCTGCTGAAGCGCAGGGGCTTATCGACACTGCCGTCAAAAATTATGGCCGTCTCGACATTCTCGTCAACAATTCGGGCGTTTATGAATTTGCGCCGCTTGAGGCGATCACGGAAGAGCAATTCCACCGGCAATTCAATACCAATGTTCTTGGCCTGCTCTTGGTGAGCCAGGCCGCGGCCAATCATATCGGCTCCGACGGCGGCAGCATCATTAACATCAGTTCAGTTGCCAGCCGCCTCACGCCGCCGGCAAGCGCGGTTTACAGCGGCACCAAAGGCGCTGTGGATTCGATTACGGGCGTGCTCGCGCGTGAGCTTGGACCGAAGCAGATTCGCGTCAACAGCATCAATCCCGGTTTCGTCGAAACCGAAGGGACGCACGCGGCCGGCGTTGTCGGTTCGGATTTTGCCAATGGGGCCATCGCGCAAACGCCGCTCGGCCGTATCGGCCAGCCGGACGACATTGCCGCCGTTGCCGTCTTCCTGGCGTCCGATGATTCGCGCTGGCTAACCGGCGAAAAGATCATCGCGAGCGGCGGCTTCCGCTAGGCGTTTTGCACACGGGCGCGTTTTCGCGCGCCCGTTTGTCAGCGCAAGATTTCGATCAGCAAAACCCAGGTGTTGATCACCGCGATCACCAGCGTGAGCAGCATGGCGGCGGCTATCCAGTAAAATCCGCTTGTGAGCCCGAGTAGCAGCAGCAGGCCCGCGACAATGAATGGCAAACTTTGCAGGTGATTCATTATCAGATGAATCCAAACGAGCGAAGGACCGGAGAGTCGGCCAATCTTCGCATTGTGCGCTCGCTTTGTGGATCTTACCTGGGAAAATCCGCACAGGAGTCCGATCACAAGGCCCATCACCGTCACCTCGCAGCCGTAGGCGGCACGTGACTGGTTGGGAATGAGTGCTGCGATCGCAATCACAAGGGCGCCGGCGAGCGGAATCAATGTCTCGGCCGCGCGGCCAGGCAAGCGCGGCGTGTTGATGATCCGCTGATGGTTGATCGAAATGGCGACGACGATGAAACCAGTGAGCGTCGCGACCACGCTGGCCGTCGTCTGAAAGAAGCTGATCCAGGGTTCCACGCGAGATCCGGTTTTATGCCGAGGGTCCCGGAACGATACCATCAAATGCCGGCATCAATGCAAGTGTACGATGGCGCGCCATGCAACGCTCCGCGCAGAGAATCGCGCCCCTTGACTTTCTTCTCTCGCCCCTATAAATGAGTATGCACTCACTCAAATAGAGCAAACCTTTGGCCCGCCCCTTAAGCGAACAAAAGCGCGAAGCGATCCTTGCCGCCGCGACAGAACTCGTCGCCACGCAGGGCGTCGGCGCGCCGACGGCGAAGATCGCGCAAAGCGCGGGGCTGGCGGAAGGCACGTTGTTCAAATATTTCGCCACCAAGGACGAGTTGCTCAACCAGCTTTATCTCGCCATCAAGGCGGATCTTGCCGATGCGATGCTGAAAGCCTATCCGGCCGAGGCGAGCGTCGTTGAGCGGGCGCGGCATGTGTGGGGCTGCGTGATCGACTGGGGCGCCAAATATCCGCTGAAGCGCAGGGCAATGCGCCAGCTCACCGTGTCGGATCGCGTCACGGCGGAAACTCGCAAGATCGGCGCCGCCGCCTTCCACGAGGTGAGCGCCATGCTCGATCAATGTGCCTCCGAAGGGTTGGTCGCGATCGATGCGGCCGGAGCTTTCGCGGGCGCGATCTTCGATGCGCTGGCCGAGACCACGCTCGAATTCATCGCGCGCGAGCCGAAGAAGAAAGAGCATTACAAAAGCGCCGGCTTCAAGGCGCTGTGGAATGGAGTTGCGGGGTAGAGCAGGGGCCTTTGGCCCTATCTTAGTGTCATAATAATGAGTGATTACACGCTCATAATCTGAAGCAAGAAATCAAGGAGTTGATCATGTCGAAAATCTGGTTGGTAACCGGCAGCGCCCGCGGCCTCGGCCGTTCCATCGTCGAAGCGGCGCTCGCCGCCGGCAACAATGTTGTTGCGACAGCACGCGATCCCGAGCGCCTCGCCGATCTTGCAAAGAGCCATCCCGGCCGCTTGCACCCCTTCGCGCTCGACGTCACGGATGCCGCTGCGGCGCAGGGCGCTGTCGACTTCACAGTGAAAACCTTCGGCCGTCTGGACGTGCTCGTCAACAATGCCGGCTTCGGCCATGTCGCGCCGTTCGAACAGACTGACGCGGCCGATTTCAAAGCGCAGATCGACACCAATTTCTACGGCGTCGTCCATCTCATCCGCGCCGCGCTGCCCGTCATGCGCGCTCAGCGTGCCGGCCATATCATCAACATTTCGTCGGTTGGCGGCCGCGTCGGGACGGCGGGTCTGAGCGCCTATCAATCGGCCAAATGGGCGGTCGGCGGCCTCACCGAGGTGCTGGCGCAGGAGGTCGCGCCCTTCGGCGTGAAGGTGATCGCGGTCGAGCCCGGCGGCATGCGCACCGATTGGGGCTTCACCGCGCGCGGCGCGACCAAGCCGCTTATGCCCGAATACGAGCCGAGCGTGGGTGCGATTTCCGCTCTGCTGCAAGGCTATGTCGGCCAGGAACTCGGCGATCCGGCCAAGATCGGCAAAGTGATCGTCGATCTTTCCAACCGCGACACGCTGCCTGCACACCTGCTGCTCGGCAGCGATGCGGTCCATGTCTACGCAGCCGCCGACGCCGCGCGCGAGAAAGCGGCGGCGGAATGGGAGGCTGTGAGCGTCTCGACCGATTTCGACGGTTCCGACCTGTCGCATCTGCGCAGCCTGCTCGAGGCGCGGCAGGCATGAGCGGCTGGACGTTGGCGGACATTTCGCCGCAAGACGGCCGCAAGGCCGTCATCACCGGCGCGACGGGCGGGATCGGTTACGAGACCGCGCTCGCCCTCGCGAAAAAGGGCGCCGATGTGCTGCTGACCGGCCGCGATGCGGCCAAGGGCGCGGCAGCGCTGGCGAATATCCGCGCGGTGAGCCCCAGCGCCAAGATTCGTTACGCGGATCTCGATCTTGCCGATCTGGCCTCCGTCGAATCCTTTGCCGACCGGCTTGCGGGGGAGCAGGGCGCGGTCGATCTTCTCGTCAACAATGCGGGGGTGATGGCGCCGCCGACGCGCTTCGAAACGAAGAATGGTTTCGAACTGCAATTCGGCACCAATTATCTCGGCCATTTCGTGCTGACGAAACGCCTCTTGCCCCTGCTGCGCAAAGGGAACCGTACGCGCGTCGTCAATGTCAGCAGCGCCGCGCACCGCCTCCTCGCCGATATTCATTTCGACGATCTGCAATGGCAAAAGCGCTATGATCCGTGGCGCGCCTATGCCCAATCGAAACTCGCGATGATCCTCTTCGCCTTCGGACTGCAGCGCCGCAGCGATGCCCATGGCTGGGGCCTGATGAGCAATGCCGCCCATCCGGGCTATGCGCGCACCGGCCTGCAGACCAGCGGTCCGCGCCTGGGGCGCAGCAGCGCATCGCTGCAGGAGCGCGCCATGCTGTGGCTTGGGCCGCTCCTGTCGCAATCGGCGGCCGCGGGCGCTTTGCCGACTTTGTTCGCCGCGACCGCGCTGCAGGCCAAACCCGGCGGCTATTACGGCCCGCAGCAGATGTTCGAGCTGAAAGGGCCGGTCGGCACGGCAAAAATCGGCGCACGGGCGCAGGACAAGGACTTGGCCACGCGCCTGTGGGCCGTGTCCGAGGATTTGACCGGCCCGTGGCCGAAATGACGAAACCAGGACTGCGGGTCTTGCGCCCGCGGTCCGATCCCTCGCCTTTCTTGCTCATGTCCCTAAATGATGGTCGATTTCGTCATTCCGGGACTTCTTAATGCCACCCCTTTCCGTTCTCGATCTCGCGCCCGTCGTGCTCGGCGCCACGCCGGCCGATGCTTTCCGCAATTCCGTGCGCCTCGCCCAGGCCGCCGAGCGGCTCGGCTACAACCGCTTCTGGCTCGCCGAGCATCACAACATGACCGGCATCGCCAGCGCCGCGACCTCGGTGGTCATCGGCCATGTGGCGGGGCAAACCAAGACGATCCGCGTCGGGGCGGGCGGCATCATGCTGCCCAATCACGCGCCGCTGATCATCGCCGAGCAGTTCGGCACGCTCGAGGAGCTTTATCCCGGCCGCATCGACCTTGGCCTTGGCCGCGCGCCCGGCACCGACCAGCTCACCTTGCGCGCGCTGCGGCGCGATCCCGCCGCCGCCGACCAATTTCCCCAGGACGTGCTCGAGTTGCAGGCGCTGCTCGCGCCCGACGAGCCGGGCCAGAAGATCCGCGCGGTGCCGGGCCGCGGCCTCAAGGTGCCGTTGTGGATCCTGGGCTCGAGCCTGTTCGGCTCGCAGCTCGCCGCCCATTTCGGCCTGCCCTACGCCTTCGCCTCGCATTTCGCGCCGGATGCGCTGATGCCGGCACTGCAGGTCTATCGCGAGCGTTTCCAGCCGTCCGAGCAGCTTGCAAAGCCCTATGCCATGGTGGCCGCCAATGTCATCGTCGCGGACACCGACGCCGAGGCGCGCCGGCTCTTCACCTCGCAGCAACAGGCCTTCACCAATATGGTGCGCGGCACGCGCGGCCTGCTCTCGCCGCCGATCGACGATATCGAAACCTATTGGACGCCGGCCGAGAAGGCGCAGGCCTCGCGCATGCTGGCCTGCGCTTTCGTGGGTTCACGCGAGACGGTGCGCGCGGGGCTGACGCGGTTTGTGGAGGAGACGAAGGCGGACGAACTGATCATCGCGGGCGCGATTTTCGATCAGGACGCGCGGGTCAGGTCGTATGAGCTACTGGCGGAAATGTGGGGCGCTTAAATATAGAAGGGTATGGTTTTTGAGATATAATCAACGATCATCGCGAGCAAAGCAATTCAACTCACAACTAGGCGAGCAGAAGCTAAGCAGATCACGCTTCTCTCTCCCGGCCACTTTACCAATCGATACCAAATAGCTTTCTCTGCGTTACTGTTATAGCGCTGGGCTCTATCCCATCTTCTCTCTTTTCATGGTAATATTTTTTGTAGCGCTCAAGCTTGTAAAATAAGGTTCCATGAATCCCCATGGCGTCCCGCTTTCGAATTGGACGTTGCCAAATCCGCCGCAATGCATCGTGAACCGCAAGCGCGGTTAAATCCTCGACGTATTGAATCTCTTGACGGGGCTCAGGAAATACGAGGTAGAATTCCTCATCGGTAGCTTGAAAAATACTGAAGGTGCAATTGAGTGCGCCATCTATGATTTGAATGTTTTTCACGCTCCAGAAACTCCGAAACCGTTCAGCGGTAATTTATTACTTCTTCTCATTACCATATTCAATCTACCGACGTCCCGAAGGGTTTCTTCGTTTCACTGGCGATGATGAAGAATCGTAGGTCTCGGCTCAGGCACATGGTATAATGCAATAAGGGGCTTTCCATGAGATGGTTTTTGGGCGTCCTGTTGGCCTCGATCGTCGCCGTTGCGGCCTTCGCGCAGGATTCGCCATACCGAAAAGAATTGACCCGCACCGACCTCACCGGCACGAACATGGAGGCCATCACCAGCATCAACGAAATCCAGCCGGGCCAATCGTCGATGCGCCACATCCATCACGGCGAAGAATCGTTCTATGTCCTCGAAGGCGCGATGATCGAGCTGCCCGACGGCAAGCAAGTACCTTTCCCGACCGGCACGACGGACATCAACCACCGCGACATGCCGCACGGCGCCTTCAAGGTCGTGGGCGACAAGACGCTCAAATATCTGTCGGTGCATATCGTGGACAAAGGCAAGCCGCTCTACGACAGCCCGCCGTAGGGGCTTTTGGGGAGGGGCGTGCGGGATCTCTGGCGTGATTTTTGACTAGGATAGGCGGGTGCGGTCGTACGAATTACTGGCGGAAGGGTAGGAGTGACTAGGCGAGCGGCGTGCTATCGATTGCTTTGAGACCAGAATCAAACGCTAGGATATGAAAAGGGTTCGCGTTCTATCCTGATGAGTTCCGAGATGCCGAGCAGTCCCATTTGCAGCTCTGGGGCACTTCTCTCCCTTACGTCTCGATATAGTCCTAGGAATTGACCGATCATTTCGCTTATTTTTGCGTCGATATTTCTCCAAATTTGATCGTCGTTGCAGAACCAATAATGTTTGCCCCAACCGTCGATCATGGCGTCAAGTTTTTTCAGTGTACCGAGCAACGTCTCAGGACGTACTGAATGCTTGCCCCCTTTCATCAAGTTGAAGGATTTTTTGCCGTTCTTAAGCAACGTATCGATGGATGTGAGAAATTTCTTTTGTGCTTTCTGACTCGGTCGAATAGCACCGGGGCAGAAATTGATGCCTAAGAAATCAAACCCGTCACGAACTGATATGCCGCCTTTCAAAGTTTTTTCTGGCGACAAGGTCATACCAAGTTCGGCGAGAAGTTTTTCGGCTCTTGCTAGCCGCGCATTCGCTGCTTTCATCGTTGGAGCCAGGATAACGATATCGTCGATGTATCGGATGCAGCGACAATCACCTTCGTTCATTTTTTGATCGAATTCTGCGAGCACGATGTTCCCGAGAAGCGGAGATAGCGAATTTCCCTGCGCAACTCCAATATCTTCGATCGGCCAGTCTGCTTGGTGCTTTCGAAGCTCCTCAAGATTCTCCAGTTCAACGCGAATGGCCTCGGAAAAGAAATTAGTAAATTCAGAATCATTAGTTGCTTTCGCAATGATCTCCGTGACCATTGGTTTCGAAATTCTCGTAAAGAACGACTGGATATCGCCACATACGACAAAGCGAGTGCCGCCTTCTATAGCGTCGAGCACAGCCTTGATAGCGGCGGGGACCGCAGATATACGCTCGCCTCGCACTATCTTCTGACCCTCAGTTGTCCTCTTCTGCTTTTCTGATCGGATACCGCCGAAGCTATATTTAGTTTTAACGAACGGCTTCAAAGCGGGAACATCAATAAGAACATTTAGAATTGCCCGCTGGACAATACGACTTTCCACTGGCGCCAAGACGATAGGACGCACTTTGCCAGTTTTGTGCCCCTTACCATCAAGCTTAGGTATGGGGACACCTTTAGCGGCAGGAAAGGAGAACTTTCCGCGCGCGAGTCGATAACTCAGTGACCTCAATTTAGATGAGGAGTCTTCCTGAAATCTTGAAATCTCCGCGCGAACTTCGTGAGACTTAGAAGAACGTCCATTTTCCTGGATTGTGCGCCATGCACTTTCCAAGTTTTTTGTTGATCGAACTTTCTTTAATAAATCTTGCTTCACGTCTTTGGGGTTCTGTCAGTGAGCCCAACCCGCCCGACGCTGAGTGCTGAACTCCGCAGTGGTTCCTTTCGGTCCTTGCCGCGCAATCGAGGTTTCGACTTTCGCCTCCGCCCCGCCGTAGAAGGTGCCCACGGTCCCGACGGTATGACCGCCTGCCGCGAAACCTACTAGAGTTAGCCCAATCAAGAGAAGCGGAATTGCTTGCCGCCCCGCCAGATCAGTCAATGCCAAGTTGGCACGTTTTTGCATATGTTCAGCATGGTAGATTTATCCTTCCGAACGGTAGCCTTTTTGGGTGCCTCGTAAAGCCAAATCTTCGCACGCGTCGCGCCCGCCTCCCCGTGAAAATAATGCTAGTAGCCGCCTGACAGATACCCCGATTGGTAAAGGTTACGGCTATCGATACTTTCGCGGACAGGTGAGTGCTGAACTCCGCAGTGGTTCCTTTCGGTCCTTGCCGCGCAATCGAGGTTTCGACTTTCGCCTCCGCCCCGCCGTAGAAGGTGCCCACGGTCCCGACGGTATGACCGCCTGCCGCGAATCCTACTAGAGCCAACAAGAACAAGATAGCAACATCTGATTGGCTTGGTCAAGCAGAGACAAGTCTATTCAATCGCGTTGTCCCCACAAAATTCGTCCGAACCGCCACGGTCGAAGGGTTTCATCCGCTCGAGCCGATGCAGAATTTCTGCAATCCGATTTTCTCAGCCAACACCAGCGCCCCTTCCTCCTTTAGATACCTCCATACGAAAATAATTAAGGCATGCCGCTGCGAACCCGCTAAAAATCATCGCCACCTTTCAGGCGCCCACCCGCGCCCCATTCCGGAGATGAAATTCCATGAAAAGCCACGCCCAGGTTGTTGTGATTGGTGGCGGTGTTGTCGGTGCTTCCGTGCTTTACCATCTCACCAAGGCGGGGTGGAAGGATGTGATGCTGATCGAGCGGGCCGAACTCACCGCCGGGTCCACCTGGCATGCGGCGGGCGGCATGCACACCGTGAACGGCGACCCGAATGTCGCAAAATTGCAGCAATATACGATCCAGCTCTACAAGGAGATCGAGCAAATCTCCGGCCAGTCCTGCGGCGTGCACATCACCGGCGGCATCATGCTCGCCGGGACGCAGGAGCGCATGGATTGGCTGAAAATGGCCAAGGCGCGCGGCCGCTATCTCGGCATGGACCTTGAAATCATCTCCATGGCCGAGGCCAAGAAGCTCGCGCCGCTGATGGACGAAAAACATTTCATCGGCGCGATGTATGACCCGATCGAGGGCCATGTCGACCCTTACGGCGTCACCCACGCTTATGCCAAGTCGGCGCAGATCGGCGGCGCCGAGATCGTGCGCCAATGCCGCGTCACCGATTTGCTGCAGCACCTCGACGGCTCCTGGGATGTCGTCACCGAAAAGGGCACGGTGCGCGCCGAGCATGTGGTGAATTGCGGCGGCCTGTGGGCGCGCGAGATCGGCCGCATGGTCGGCATCGAATTGCCGATCCTGGCGATGGAACACCAATATCTGATCACCGACGATATGCCCCAGCTTGTCGGCCAGAAAGAGCAATTGCACCTCATCGATTTCGAGGGCGAGATCTACATGCGCCAGGAACGCGGCGGCATGCTGATGGGCACCTATGAGAAGAACGGCGTGCCGTGGTCGCCGAAAGAGACGCCGTGGGACTTCGGCCAGAACCTGTTGCCCGACGATCTGGAGCGCATCGCGCCGGAACTGGAAGTCGGCTTCAAGCACTTCCCCGCCATCGAGACGGCGGGCATCAAGAAGATCATCAACGGCCCCTTCACCTTCGCCCCCGACGGCAACCCGCTGATCGGTCCGGTCAAGGGCCTCAAGAATTTCTGGGTGGCCTGCGGCGTCATGGCCGGCTTCAGCCAGGGCGGCGGCGTCGGCCTCGCGCTCTCCAACTGGATGGTGCAGGGCGATCCGGGTTTCGACGTCTGGGGCATGGATGTCGCGCGCTACGGCGATTGGGCGACGCTGGCCTATACCAACGTCAAGGTGCGCGAGAATTATTCCCGCCGCTTCCGCATCCGCTTCCCCAACGAGGAACTGCCGGCCGCGCGCCCGCTGCGCACGACGCCGGTCTATGGCGAGCTCAAAGCCGAGAATGCCGTGTTCGGCGATTATTGCGGGCTCGAACACGCTTTGTGGTTCGCGCCGAAGGGCACGCCGGCAGAAGAAGAGTTCACCTTCAAGCGCTCCGAGGCGCATGAGCATGTCGGCGCCGAATGCCGCGCCGTGCGCGAGAGTGTCGGCCTCTTGGAAATCGCCAATTACGGCAAGATGGAAGTCACCGGCCCGCGCGCTGCGGATTTCTTAAGCCATGTCATGGCCAACAAGATTCCCGATGTCGGCCGCATGGTGCTCACCCCCATGCTGAACGAGCAAGGCAAGCTGATCGGCGACTTCACGGTCGGCCGTCACGCCGCCGACAAGTTCTTCCTCGTCTGCACCTATGCGGCGGAAGTCTATTATATGCGCTGGTTCGAGAAGCACCTGCCGGAGAGCGGCGTGACGATCCGACCCTGCGCGATGGAATACAACGGCTTCTCGGTCGCGGGGCCGAACTCCCGTGCCGTGCTGCAGAAGCTGGTGGGCGAGGATCTTTCCACCAAAGCCTTCCCGTTCATGACATTCCGCAAAATGAACGTCGGCCTGATGCCGGCCTTCGTCGGCCGCGTCAGCTTCACCGGCGATCTCGGCTACGAGATCTGGGTGACCTCCGATTACACCCGCGCGTTGTACAACGCGCTCACCGACGCCGGGGCCGAATTCAACATCCGTCCTATCGGCGGGCGGGCGCTCAATGCGCTGCGGCTGGAAAAGAGCTTCGGCACCTGGGCGCGCGAATACCGCCCGATCTATGGGCCGTATGAAGCCGGTCTCGGCCGGTTCGTCGATCTGAAGAAGAATGATTTCGTCGGCCGCTCCGCCGCGGTGAAGGAGAAGGAGGCGGGCGGCGCCTTGCGGCTCGTCACCTTCGATGTCGCCGCGCTCGATGCCGATGCGATCGGCGACGAGCCCGTCTGGCACGACGGCAAAGTGGTCGGCTGGGTCACGTCTGGCGGCTATGGCCATTCGGTCGGAAAATCCTTGGCGCTCGGCTATATTCCGAAGGAGCTCGCAAGCGTTTCGTCCGGCTTCGAAATCGAGATTCTGGGCGAGCGCCGGGCTGCTGTGAAGCTCGACGCGCCAGCCTTCGATCCGACAGGCAGCCGCATGCGCGCTTAGCGTACTTTCCAGCAAAGTTGCGCGACTTTTCGGTCAAGAACCAACGGCCCGCGCAGCGAAAATGCGATAAAACAAAGATGTAGAACCATTTTGCGATCCTGAGAAAAAACACAAAATACTCTGGGGTCAAAACACCGTCCGTGATGGCGTTTTGACCCCTAATCCTAAAAGGGGTGCCTTGTGTGGTACGAAGGCCCTTGAACATGGTTAATTCCGGCACGATTATTTGGGCATGGCTGCCCGGACGATCATACTAAAACTCCTTGTTTTCTTGGCTCTCACGCTCTGTCTCGGCAGCGCGAGCGCGCAGCCGTTGCTGGGCGATAAGGACCCGATGCGCGTCGTCATCGTGAGCGGCGACGATCCGAATTGTACCGGCCACTGTCCGCGCTGGATTTCGGCGCAGGGCAACATCACCGAGACGACGCCGGCCGATTTCGCCCGCGTGCTCCAGGCGATGGGCAAGGACAAGCTGCCGATCGTGATTCATTCGTCGGGCGGCGTCGTGCCGGCGGCGCTCGAGATCGGCCGGATGATCCGCGCGCACGGGCTTGAGATCGCGGTCGGCCAGACGAGCTTTTTCGGTTGCGAACCGCGCGACAAGGATTGTGTGAAGGAGCCGGGCTTTGCCGGCTTCCGCGGAACAATTTCGTCGGCCAGCGCGGTGTGCGCTTCGGCTTGCGGCTTTCTCTTCGCCGGCGGCGTTCAGCGTCATGTCGGTATGCACGACTTCATTGGCGTGCATCAGATGTCGCAAGAGCTTACGCATGTGACGACCCATTACATGCTGCACGTGTTGAAATATGCCAACGGGCACCGCGTGGTGGCGTCACGCGACATCGTCGATCAGACCAGTTGGACCGAGGGGCCGAAAGCGGAAACCTCGCCGGCGCAATACAGTAACGTTTCCGTCTATCTCACCCAAATGGGGATCGGCAACGGCCTTGTGCCGATGATGCTGGCGACGCCCAATACGTCGATCCACTGGATGACTCGCGCCGAATTGTTCGACGCATCGATGGCGACCGACTCGACCGATGCCCGTCAATGGATTGCCAGCATCGGCAACGACGCGCTGGCCACCTACCACGCTTCGCCCGATTACCGCACGCTCACCTATGCGCATGCGCTGCTGCGGATGGGGCAGGGGGCGGATGGGCCGATCCTGTTGAGCCTGGATTTCGCTTATCGTCACAATGATGGCGTCGTCAGCCTGACCGCGACGCCGACGAGCAACGGTAAGCTTGTCGAAAGTTCGCCGGCGAATGTGTTCGTCGCCATGCCGAAAGGCCAATTGGAGGTTGCTTCCGAAGCGAGCCGGAATAGCGTGTCGGAGCCGCTCACGGTTTCGATCCGCAAACGCGAATTTTGCGATCTGGCACGCGACGGCAGGATCCGTGTCGCCTTCGAAAGCGGTCACACCCCGAACGACACGCGGCTCAGTCTCGCGGCGGATGTGCGGACCTTCTCGTCCATGCCGGGGCTGCTCGAGGAGGCGTGTGGAGATTTTACGCCCGCGCAGGCGAATGTCGCGTCGCGCAACGACGGGGCTTTGTACTGAGCGTCGCCGCGCCGCCCTCGGGTTTGGTGCATCGGCCTTAGACCAAGCCGGCAGCCGCAGGAGTAAGCCTAAAAGACGATTTCGCCAGGGCCCCTGCCGCACACAAAGGCGCTTGAAATTTGTGTTTCGCTTGACGATAGTTTGGGCATGGTGGCTCGGGCTGTTGCGCTCAAATTCCTTGTTTTGTTGGCTTTCACACTCTGTCTCGGCGGCGCGTGGGCGCAGGAGCAGAGCGCCGATGACCCGATGCGCGTCGTGATCGTGACCGACGATGATCCTGACTGTGCCGGCCATTGCGCGCGTTGGATTTCTGCCCAGGGCACGATCACCTTGGAGACGCCGGGAGAGTTTGCCCGCGCCTTCAAGGCGATGGGCAAGGACAAGCTGCCGATTGTCATTCAATCGCGGGGCGGGGCGGAGCAAGCAGGGCTCGAGATCGGCCGAATGATTCGGCAGCGCGGGCTCGAGATTGCCGTCGGCCAGACACGCTTTTTCGGCTGCGAACCAAGTGACGCAAGCTGTGCAAAACGATCGGGCTTTGCCGGCTATCACGGTATCGTTTCGTCAGGCCCCGCGTATTGTGCTTCCGCGTGCAGTTTTCTCTTCGCCGGCGGTGTGAAGCGCTATGTCGGTGTGTTGGCCCGCATTGGCGTGCATCAGACGATCCGGCGACAGACCCACGTTTTAACGCGTTACATGGTGCATTTCCTGAAATATCCTGACGGGCACCGCGTGGAAGTGTCGCGTCAGACCATCGGCCAGACCCGGTGGACCGACGAGCCGGAGGCAGAGACATCGGCGGCCCAATACCGGGACGTTGCCGCCTATCTCAAGCAAATGGGGATCGGCGATGGGGTGTTGCCGCTGGTCTTGGCGACCCCCAATACATCGATTCACTGGATGACCAGTGCGGAATTGTTCGACACGTCGATGGCAACCGATCGAACCGATGCCGCGCAATTGATTGCCCGTCTCGGCCGCGACCAACTTGCCGCCTATCATGCGTCGCCCGATTACCGCACCGTCACCCTTGCACATGCCACGCTGCCGATGGGGCAGGGATCGGATGGGCCGGTTCTGCTGAGTCTGGATTTTACCTATCGCCGGAACGACGGTGCCATTCGTCTGGCGGCCATGCCGACAAGCAATGGCCGTCCGTTCGAACGGCCGCCGCTCGATGTGTCCGTTACGATGCCGAAAGGGCAAGTAGAGGTTGCGTCCGTAGCGACACGGCAGATGCCCTCGGATCCGCTCACGGTGTCGATTCCCAAGAGTGAATTTTGCGATCTGGCGCAGGACGGGATGGTTCGCATCGAGTTTGAAAGCGGTCGCGCCCCGAATGAGACGAGGCTCAGTCTCGTGACCAATGCGCAGATTTTCTCCTCCATGCCGGGGCTGCTCAAAGAGGCGTGCGGCGAGCCGGCACCCACGCAGGCGCCCACGCCGACGCATGCAAATGTCGCGTTGCGCGATGGTGGGACATCGCCCAAACCGTCGCCCGCCGCGTCGGCCAAGAGTCGCCTCGTTCCGGCGACGTCGAAATCGCTGGACGGGTCGGATAGCCAACGCTTGTGGTGAGGGATGAAATCCTGCGATTGACGCCGCTCGCGGTTCAAGCGCGGATCGGGCGATCAAGCATGCCCGCGTAGTCCGCCGCCTTCCCCTGGCTTGCGCTTGAACCACCGCACCAGGTAAGCGATGCCGAATACCGCCGTTGCGAGGCCTGGCGCACCAGCCTTCGACCCGGCCGGCAACCGCGTGCAGGCGTAAGCCAAAAAGACGATTTCGCTAGGTCCCTGCCGCACACAAAGGCGCTTGAATTTTGTGTGTTGCTTGACGATAGTTCGAGCATGATGGCTCGGGCTGTTGTCGTAAATTTCCTTGTTTCCTTGGTTTTCATGCTTTGTTGCGGCGGCGCGAGCGCGCAGCAGCAGAGCGCGAAGGACCCGATGCGCGTCGTGATCGTGACCGGTGACGATCCGGGCTGTGCCGGGTGCGCCCATTGGATTTCTGCTCAGGGCATGATCACGACGGACACGCCGGGCGAGTTCGCCCGCGTCTTCCAGGCGATGGGCAACGCCAGGTTGCCGATTGTCATTCAATCGCCGGGCGGGGAGGTGCATGCAGCGCTTGAGATCGGTCGCATGATTCGGCGGCGCGGGCTTGATATTGCCGTCGGCCTGACGCGCTTTTCCGACTGCGGACCAAGTGATGCAACCTGTGCAAAGCGACCGGGTTTTGCCGGCTATCGCGGTGCCGTTTCGTCGGGCACGGCATATTGTGCTTCCGCGTGTCCTTTAGTCTTCGCCGGCGGCGTGAAGCGCGATGCCGGTCGGTCCGCCTTCGTCGGCGTGCATCAGATAATCCGTTACCTGATACACTACCGGCAAGGTCCTGACGGGCACAGCGTGGAGGTGTCGCGCGATGCCACCGGCCAGACCCAGTGGACCGACGGGCCGGAGGCACAGACTTCAGTGGCCCAATACCAGGAGCTTGCCACCTATTTCAGGCAAATGGGGGTCGACGACGGGGTGGTGCCGCTGATGTTGAAGACGCCCAATGCATCGATGCACTGGATGAGCCGCGCGGAATTGTTCGATACGTTGCTGGCGACCGATTCGACCGATGCCTCGGAATGGGTCGCAAATTTCGGCCATGATCCAATTGTCGTCCGTTATGCGCCGCATGACGTCTATCATGCGCCGCCCGCCGTCTATCATGCGCCGCCCCACGACAGCACCATCCCCCCTGCACACGCCGCGCTGCCGATGGCGCACGGACCGGATGGGCAAACGCCCTCGCAGGCACAGACACCGACGCATGCGAACGTCGTGTCGCGCGATGGCGGGACATCGCCCAGACCGTTGCCCGACGCCGCACCGGCCAAGCGGCGCGTTCCGGCGACGCCGAAATCGCTGGACGCGTCGGATAGCCAACGCTTGTGGTGAGGGACGAAATCCTGCAATGGGCGCCGCTCGCAGCGCGAGCACAGATCGGACTATCAGGCGTGCCCGTGCCGTCGCCCGCCTTCCCACGGCTTGCGCTTGAACCACCGCACCAGATAGGCGATGGCGAACACCGCCGCGAGCCCGGTGATATTGGCGATGGCATCGGTGAGCAGGTTGCGGCCGAAGACGTCGAGCATCATGCCCATGATCCAGGCGAGGGAGAGCGAGGCCATGAAGGTGGCGAGCGATTGCTGGCCGACCATCGCGATCCACGGCACGACGCGATTGTGCAGGATCCGCGGATAGCGATCGGCGAGGCTGAGTGCGACATAGGCGGAGGCGAGAAAATGCAGGTAGCGCAGCGGGCTCAATTCGCTCGTCGCAACGCCGGCGTCGGGAACGATCCAATCGCGCAGGGTTTGGAGAGCAGGGACATTCTCGGTGAAGGCCCAGAAATTGACCGGCACGGCGAGCAGCAGAAAGATGACGCAGGACCAGAACAGCACGGGCACGTTCCATGTCGGTCGCGGCAGAAAACCCATGCCGAAGGCAAAGCCGGTGAAGAACAGCATCTGCCAGGCGAAGGGATTGAAGAACCAGACCCACCCCTGCTCCACATGGTTGGGAAGATCGATATGGGTGACCTGCACGATCAGCCATAGACAGAAGGACAGGGCCAGCGGTAGCCAGCGCGCGAGGCGCGCCAGCGCCATCACCACAGGCACGAGCGCGAGCAGCACCAGATACATCGGCAGGATGTTCAAAAGGTCCGGCAGGAAGGTGAGGGTCATGACCTGTGGCAAGGCGCCGGCCGGCCTTTGAATCAGCGGCCCGATTTCGAGCGCGGTCACGTAATCGCGCGCACCCGGCAGCTTGCTCGCCATGATCGAGATCACCGCCAAGGCGAAGAACAGGCCGATATGCGCCCAGTAGACTTGCCACATGCGATAAGCGATGCGTGCTGCGCCCATGAACCAGCCGCGCCGCACGAACACCGAACCGAAGGCCAGAGACGAGGCGAGGCCCGAGCAGAAGACGAATAGTTCCGCCGCGGAGGAAAAGCCGAAACGCGCCGGAATCCAGCGGTCCCACGCATTGTCCGGCACATGCGCGATGAAGATGATGAGCATCGCCAGGCCGCGGAACAGGTCGAGCCGCAAATCGCGCGGGCGTTTTGCGGGTTTTTGAGCGGCGGCATATTCGGCGGTCATGTCCAACATAGACCACCGATAGCCATGTGCCGGGCCAAAGGCCAATTACAAATCTGTGAGGACGCCGGACCGAGGCTGTGTCGGTCAGGTCGGCACGAACCGCGTTTTTTCGAACATCGGCACGGCTTGCGCGAATTCGGCGAGCCATTGCTCCAGTTTGGGGTGGGTCGCCCGCCATGCGCCGGCAAAGCGCAGGTCGAGATAGCCCAGCACGCACGCGACGGCGACATGGCCGATATCGATCTCGCCGGTCGGAGGCGCGGCCTCGAGGGCCGCCAGGCCCCGCTCGATCTTGCCGTGCTGATGCTCCGTCCAGGTGGTTTCGTGCTTTTCCGGCGGACGGAAGCGCTTTTCATAGACGAGCAGCAGCGCCGCATCGGCGATGCCGTCGGCGAGCGCCTGGCAGGTGAGCGTGGCAAAGCGCGCTTTTGGCTCGGCCGGAATGAGCTTGCGGCCACTGCTGAGAGAATCGAGATATTCGACGATCACCCGGCTGTCGTAGAGCGCCGTGCCGTCGTCCGTCAGCAGGCAGGGAATCTTGCCGAGTGGATTTTGCAGGCGGATGGAATCGCTGGGATCGAGCGTGTCCGTCGCGACGACCTCGATCCGGTCGAGGAGACCGAGCAGGGCCGCGGCGATCTTCACCTTGCGGCCGAAGGGGGAGGCGGGCGACGAGCGTAAGAGTAACATCATAGTCTCCATGTTTTTATCATTCGGGCACGAGCCAATCGACGCGTGCCTGATGGTGGTTGTCGCGGGCGAGGCGCTTGGCGAGCCAGGGCAAAAGCACGTTCGCTTCGGCTTCGAGTTGATAGGGCGGATTGATCACCATCATGCCGGTGCCGTACAGCGCCGACGCATCCCGCTGCGGCGGCGCGATCTCGATTTCGAGCTGCAGGATCTTGCGCACGCCTGTCGCGGCGAGCTTACGCGCGAATTTGCCGGTCTGCTCCATATCCTTGAGCGGATACCACAGCGCATAAACTCCGGTGGCCCATTTGCGATGGGCGTGGGTCACGGCCTCGACCAGCCGCGTGAATTCGTTCGGCTCTTCGAAAGGCGGATCGATCAGCACGAGGCCGCGCCGTTCTTTGGGCGGTACATAGGCGTTGAGCGCCGTGTAGCCGTCGATCTCGATCACTTTCATGCGCTTGTCGCGCCCGATGCTCTCCGCCAGCAGCTTCGCGTCGACGGGATGCAGGTCGCACAGCGTGGCGCGGTCCTGGGGCCGCAGCAACGCCTGGACCAGCGCCGGCGAACCGGGGTAGAGCGCGGGCATGCCGTCCGTATCGAGCGGGCCGACCGCATCGAGATAGGGCTGCAGCAGCGCGTTGATCGCCTCCGGCCCAGGCGTCGCGAGCCGGGCAATGCCGTCGCGCCATTCGCCGGTGCGCGTCGCCTCCTCTCCGGAAAGATCATAGAGGCCGATCCCCGCGTGGGTATCGAGATAGAAGATCGGCGCGTCCTTCTTGATGAGATAGCTCACGATGCGCGCGAGCAGCGCATGTTTGAACACGTCGGCAAAATTGCCGGCGTGGAACGCGTGACGGTAGTTCATGCGCCCCTTGCCCGCCTTAGGGTCGAAACTTAATCATGGATGGTGTCTGGACGCGGCCAAATTGACCGAATGCCAGGAGATGGGCTGACGCGGGACGTCCGTCCCGCTAGGACCATCGACGCCGCAGTCGGTCAATTTCGCCGCGCCTCCGGTGAGGTGAAAAATGGTCATCTGCCACGTCGCAATGCTTGCCGGTACGGACGTACCGGCCGCGCAATGCTCCTCGCATTTGACCATTTTTGACCTCATCCAGACACCTTCCATGATTGAGTTTCGACCCTAATGCACGTCCGAATGGGGCCGCAAAGTGCGGCAATGCAGGCCGTAGGAAAGATCGCGGTCGAGCCCTTCGACACACCAGGTGACGCCGGGACCCCAGCCAATCATGCCGAGATCCTCGCCGATCTGATACACGACCTGCCGGTATTTGTTGTCGCTCGCCAGCACACGAGCGGCGCAATAGCGGCGCGGGATGTAATCGGCGCCGTCGGAACGAAAGCCGAGCTGCTTGATCCGGTCGAAGCTCTGCAAGGTCAGCGACGAATTCCAGTAGTAGCTTTCCTTCTGGCTGAAGCGCGATTGGATCGTGCTTAGGATGCCGCCTTCGTCGCAGGCCGGCACATCGCCGGTATAGGGCAGGAAGCGTTTCTCGGCCGGCAGGATCGGCCGCGCCGATACCCCACTCGTAGAGGCGGCAACCAGCCCGGGAAGGACGAGTGCGAGCAGCAAGAGGCGGCGGATCATGGTGCAAACCTTGAGAGGCAAATCGATCAGGCGCGACGATGCCGCGCCATGCCGCGCCGGTCAAGTTACATTCGGGCCAGACCGCTACAAGCTCGCCGCCGCGCGGGCCGCCTGGTCATAATGGCCGGAGAGGCCGCGTAACATCGCGGCGACTTGGCTGATCGCGGCCTCGTTGAGCCCGACCGATTGCACCGCCTTGACGAGCAAAGCCTCGCGGATCTCGCGGTATTTCAGGCAGGCTTGCTCGCCTTTCGGGCTGATCGTGACCGCCTTTTCCTTACCCGCCTTCTGACTCTTCACCAAACCGAGGCGCTCGAGCTTTTTCAGCGCATAATTGACGAGATGGGTGTCCTCGATGTTGAGCACGAGGCAGATGTCGGCGAGCTTCTTGGCCCGGCCGCGATGATTGACCGTATGCAGCACCATGACGTCGAGCGGCGAGAGGTCGGGGAGCCCCGCCGCCGCCATGCCGCGCACCATCCAGCGGTGGAACGCATGGCTCGCGAGCATCAGGCCGAATTCGAGCTCGGAGAGAGCGGGGCTCGCGCCCGAGGCAAGATGGGCGGAGGCGACGATCGGGCCGAAGCCGCGCGGCTGCGGCGGCGCATCATCGCCGCCGAATCCGGGCAGGACGGAGGGTTTGGGGCGGGGCTTGCCAGGGGTCGTCATGGGGCGCTTCCATCGGCCTAGCGGGGATGAGTGGACCGCGGGCTCGCAGCCCGCCTGCGGCCTGGAGGGCCACGGTCCGTTCACGCTAGCGCAGAAAGAATTTTATCGCAATATTGTCGCCGATACATTGACAAATTATCGATAAAATGTCGATATTCGCCTCATCAGTCAGGTTACGGTATCTACATCTCCGTCATTGCGAGCGAAGCGAAGCAATCCATCCCCCAACTTATGTTCTTGGTCGCAACTGCTTAAACTGCGACACAATTCTCCAGGGGGTGGATGGATTGCTTCGTCGCTTCGCTCCTCGCAATGACGGAAGAGGTGTGCATACCTTAGATCAATCGGGGAGATCGCATTCGTGAGCAAAGCAGCCACCGCCAAAAAGCCGAAAAAAGCCGGGACCTGGGATTTCTGGATCGACCGCGGCGGCACGTTCACGGATATCGTCGGCCGCGATCCGCACGGCGGCCTGCATGCCCATAAATTGCTCTCCGAAAACCCCGGCGCCTATAGCGACGCGGCGGTGCAGGGCATTCGCGATCTGCTCAGTCTTGCCAAGGGCGAGGCCATCCCGGCGGGGTGGATCGGCGCCGTCAAGATGGGCACGACGGTCGCGACCAATGCACTGCTGGAGCGCAAGGGCGAGAAGACCTTGCTCGTCACCACCAAGGGGTTCCGCGACGCTCTGGAGATCGGCTATCAGGCGCGGCCGAAGATCTTCGCCAAGAATATCATCAAGCCGGAGCAACTCTATGCTGACGTGGTCGAGGTGGATGAGCGCGTCCTGGCCGATGGCAAAGTGGAAAAAGAGCCGGATTTGAAGAAGGTGACGCGCGACCTCAAAGCGGCCCGCAAGGCTGGCTTCGATGCCGTCGCCATCGTCTTCATGCACGCCTACCGCTTCCCCGAGCACGAAAAGCGTGTTGCGGCGCTGGCGCGCGAGATGGGTTTCGCCCAAGTCTCCGTCAGCCACGAGGTGTCGCCGCTGATCAAGCTCGTCGGGCGCGGCGACACGACCGTTGTGGACGCCTATCTCACGCCGATCCTGTCGCGCTATGTCAACCAGGTGGCGCGCGAACTCGATGTCGAACGCACGGGCGCGCGGCTGATGTTCATGATGTCGTCGGGCGGCCTCACCGCGGCCAATCTGTTCGCGGGCAAGGACGCCATTCTCTCCGGTCCGGCCGGCGGCGTCGTCGCGATGAGCGCGACCGGCGAGAGCGCGGGCTTCAAGCGCATCATCGGCTTCGACATGGGTGGCACCTCGACCGATGTCGCGCATTACGACGGCGAATTCGAGCGCGCCTTTGAAACCGAGGTTGCGGGCGTGCGTATGCGCGCGCCGATGATGCTGATTCATACGGTGGCGGCGGGCGGGGGCTCGATCCTGCACTACGACGGCTCGCGTTTCCGCGTCGGCCCGGATTCGGCCGGCGCCAATCCGGGCCCGAAATGCTATCGTCGCGGCGGGCCGCTGGCGGTGACCGACGCCAATGTGATGACCGGCAAACTGCTGCCCGATTTCTTCCCGAAAATCTTCGGCCCGGAGCAGAACGAACCGCTCGATGTCGATCATGTGCGCGAGGCCTTCATGGCCATGGCGCGCGAAGTCGGCGACGGCCGCAAGCCGGAGGCTGCGGCTGACGGGTTCATTCAGATCGCCGTCGCCAATATGGCCGAAGCGATCAAGAAAATCTCGGTCGCGCGCGGCTATGACGTCACGCGCTATGCGCTCAATTGCTTCGGCGGCGCGGGCGGCCAGCATGCCTGTCTCGTCGCCGACGCGCTCAGCATGAAGACCGTGCTGGTTCATCCGTTCTCGTCGCTGCTGTCGGCCTACGGCATGGGCCTTGCCGATATTCGTGCGACGCGCAGCCAAGGGCTCGAAGAGGCATTCGGCGACAAGGCGCTGAAAAGCATTGCGCGCGTGGGTAAAAGGCTCAGCGCCGAGACGCTCAAGGAAGTCGCAAGCCAGGGCGTCGCGAAATCCGACGTGACGCTGCATGTGAGCGCTCATATCCGCTATGCCGGCACGGACACGCCGATCGTCGTGAAGGCCGGTTCGCTCGAGGCGATGAAAAAGGCCTTCGAGAAAGCGCATAAGGCACGCTTCGGTTTCATGGACCGTTCCAAGCATCTCGTGATCGAGGCAGTCTCGGTCGAAGCAGTCGGCGGCGGCGCTCGCTTCGTCGAGCGCGCCAAGACGAAAGGCAGAACGCGCCTGCCCAAGCCCGCGCGCAGCACGCAGTTTTTCTCCGGCGGCGCATGGCATGAGGCCAATGTCTATACGCGCGATCAGTTGAACCTCGGCCACAAGGTGAAGGGCCCGGCGCTCCTGATCGAACCGCACCAGACGATTGTGATCGAGCCGGGCTGGCAGGCTGAATTGACGGTGAAGAATCACATTGTGCTGCAGCGCGTCGTTGCCTTGCCAAAGCGCACGGCGATCGGCACCAAGGCCGATCCGGTGTTGCTCGAGATCTTCAACAATCTCTTCATGTCGATTGCCGAGCAGATGGGCGTGACTTTGCAGAACACCGCCTATTCGGTGAACATCAAGGAGCGGCTCGATTTCTCCTGCGCCGTGTTCGACGCCGACGGCCGGCTTGTCGCCAATGCACCGCATATGCCGGTGCATTTGGGTTCGATGGACCGCTCGGTCGAGACGATTGCACGCCTCAACAAGGGCAAGCTGAAACCAGGCGACGTCTATGCGCTGAACGCGCCGTACAACGGCGGCACGCATCTGCCCGACATCACCGTCTGCACGCCGGTGTTTGATGACAACGGCAAGAAGATCCTGTTCTGGGTCGCCTCGCGCGGCCACCACGCCGATGTCGGCGGCGTCTCGCCGGGCTCGATGAGTCCGCGCGCCACCAATATCATCGAGGAAGGCGTCTATATCGACAATTTCAAACTCGTCGATGGCGGCAAGTTCCGCGAGAAGGAACTCTATGCGCTGCTCGAAGGCGCGCCTTATCCCGCGCGCAATCCGCTGCAGAATGTCAATGATCTCAAAGCACAGATCGCAGCCAATGAGAAGGGCGTGCAGGAACTCGCCAAAATGGTGGTGCACTTCACGCTGCCGGTGGTGAAAGCCTATATGGCGCATGTGCAGGATAATGCGGCCGAGAGCGTTGCGCGTGTCATCGACCGCCTGAGCGATTCCTCCTTCGAATATGAGATGGATCAGGGCACCTTCATCCGCGTGAAGATCACGGTCGATCGCAAGGCGCGGCGCGCGACAATCGATTTCACTGGCACGAGCCCACAGCAGCCGACCAATTTCAACGCGCCCGAACCGGTCGCGCGCGCGGCGGTGTTGTATGTGTTCCGCGTGATGGTGGACGACGACATTCCGATGAATGCGGGCTGTCTGCGCAATCTCGACATCGTCATTCCGAAAGGCTCGATGCTCTCGCCCGAATATCCGGCGGCGGTAGTCGCGGGCAATGTGGAAACGAGCCAAGCGGTGACCGACACGTTGTTCGGCGCGCTGCGCGGCCTCGGCTCGGCCCAGGGCACGATGAACAATCTCACCTGGGGCAACAAGAAGCACCAATATTACGAGACGCTCTGTTCCGGCGCGCCGGCGGGCCATGGTTTCAGCGGAGCCTCGGGCGTGCACACCCACATGACCAATTCGCGCCTGACCGATCCGGAAATTCTCGAATTCCGCTTCCCCGTGGTGCTGGAGGATTTCCACATCCGGCGCGGCTCGGGGGGCAAGGGCGAGTTCCAGGCGGGCGATGGCACGAAGCGCACGGTGCGCTTCCTGGAAGCGATGGACCTGGCGATCCTCTCCGGCCACCGCCGTGTGCCGACCTTCGGGCTGGATGGCGGTGAGTCCGGCGAACTCGGCCACAATTACGCGCGGCGTAAGGGTGGCAAGATCGAGGAACTGCAAGGCTGCGACCAGACCACGATGGCGCCGGGCGACGCGATCATCATCGTGACGCCCACAGGCGGTGGTGTGGGCAAGGCGGAGTGAAGAACAATGATGGACGATTGGCAAAAAGCCATTCGTCCGCGATCTCACCCGCGGTCGCGATGGGGCGCGCCTGTGGGCGAAGCGTCCTGGCCAAAGGAACTAGGCACAATTGGCGGCTTTAAAAAGAGGCCCTTCGGTGTAGCACTATGCCACACTGACCGAATGATAAAAGATTGGCTCGGGGATGCTTGCGTCGCGTCGGGTTCTCGTACCCGACGCGCAACCGAAGGAGATCTTGCACATGGACGAGCTCTTCCCCATTGGCGTCGGCGCCGCAATCGGCGCGCTGTCCACTTTTGATTTGCGCTGGTTTCGCCCACTCTGGTTGCGTTTGTTGATGATTGCCCTTGCGGGGGGCACCGCGACATTCGTGAGCGGCGAATATCAACAAAGCTGGCTCTTTGTCTGCGCCGATATTTTGGAGGTGGCCTTTTGCGCCCTGATAGGCGCCTTCGCCGTCAACTATCTTCGCACGGGACGATTGAGTCTGCGTGCGTCCGTACCTGCGTCCAGATGAGGAAACTGATCTCTTCGACGCAGATCTAAATAAACGCCACCAGGAAAATCCGATTCCGCATCATGACTCAATGATGTGCCGCGGCGACGCGTGCGTTGCAGGCGGTACCGTACTTCATGCTCGGTCGATGTGTTTGCGCCACGTGGGTCGTTCCCGTTGACTGATGCGGGCTGCTGAAGAAGCAGGTCAGCCGATCCTATGAGCCTGAAGTTGACACTCTTTGCAACAGGGAGGCTCCCATGACAATTGTCATCCATGGTCCGCGGTTCAACCGACGCGTGAGCTGCGACAGCAATCCGCAAAACGCCCGCAGCGAATCCGACCTCGCTGTGAATCCGCTTGATCCGTACAACATGGTCGGCTCGTCGAAGCGGTTCACCGATATCGTGAATTACGCCTTTTCGCTCGCTGCCTATGCGACATTCGATGGCGGCCAAACGTGGACCGAGACCGTGTTGCCGTTGGTGGACACCGACGGCAGAACTTATCCCAGCACCACCGATCCTGCGGTGATTTTCGATGACGTCGGCAACGTCTACATCGTTGCATTGCCCTGGCAGGGAGAAAGCGGCCCCAATCACGGACAAACGATCGGCATCAGCATCTACAAGTCGACAGATGGCGGCCGCACCTGGGGCGCACCCCAACTCATCCATCAGAGCACGGTCGACGATAAGCAGGCCTGTTGGGCCGACACGACCGGCGGGCCGAATTCCGGCAATGTCTATGCGGCATGGGATGGCGCCGGCGGGATGTTGTTTGCCCGGACGACAGACCACGGAACAACCTGGAAGGGCACGCGCATAGGCGGCGTCGATCAACCGGCAGGTTCGGCGATTCCCGGCACATCCGATTCTTTCTCGCCGGAACTGACCGTGATGGCGGATGGCACATTGCTGATTGTCTGGGCGCCCGAAGGCGGCAGTTCGATCAAGCTCGTCACGTCTTCCGACGGTGGCGCGACATTCTCGGCGCCGATCACCGTGGCCAGCGGCATCACCAACCTGATGGGCGCCCTGTCGACCATCGGCGGGTGGCCGGTCTTTCCTGGCGGCACGTTCCGCGTGATCACCTACGCCTGCGTCACGACGAGCGGTACGGGTGTCACGGTTGCCTGGGCGGATATGCGAGAGCAGATATCGCGCATCTATTACCGATTTTCTCCTGACGGCGGCACGACCTGGGATGGCCCATCGTCCGGCCAGCCCATGTTTACCGGTGCCCAGGCTTCGCCCGCAAACATGCAGGATTTTCATCCGCAGCTTGCCACGACGCCGACGGGCGAAGTCGGGATCACATTCTATGAATTCGGCCCGATGCCCGATGGCGAGTTTCAGAGTGATCAGATCGTGGTCGAGATGGCGGCTTCCACCGACGGCGGCGTGACATTCGCCAGTCGTGTCACCGTGTCGGACCGCAGTTGGAATCCGGCATTCGACGCGCCCAATGCAGATGCGATTCCGGGTGTCACGTTCATTGGCGACTATTACGGATTCGCGGCCAGCACGCTGGGGTTCTTCCCCTTCTGGACGGATACGCGAAGCGGCATCCAGGAGATGTTCATCGCGCGCGTCTCGATCTATCCGGCCGATCTTTACACCCGCGATGGGCCGGGAGATACCGGCAGCGTGCCATCGCCGGGCGCGGTATTTTGGGAATCGCCCGATATGGTCGTGCGCCATCAACCGGACGGCGATGTGAATTTCGTCGATCAAGGCTTGCTGCGCAACGGCGTGACAACCCACTATGTCTATGGCCGCGCCACCAACAATGGGCCGAACGACACGTCTGCCGCGACCTTTGCCGTCACGGTCGGCAATTTCCCCTCCTTGCTCGGATTGCCGGGCTCGGAGTTCTGGTATCCGCAAGATTGGTATCCGGACGATTGGTCGACTGCTGCGCTCGCAAGCAATCATCTTTATCTTGGCGAGAGCGCGCCGCTCGCGGTCGCGAATGGCGAGACGGTGATCTTCGGACCCATCACTTGGCCAGCCGGACAAATCCCGATTGAAGGAACCTGGCACCCGTGTCTGCTCGGCGAGATCCGCAGCGGTAACGACGATTCGGCCGGTGGCACCAACGGCGGCGACATTCCGGCCGATCCCGCCGATATGTGTCCGCACGGCTCCTTCGTCTACGGCAACAACAATGTCTGCCAGCGCAATCTGACCTATGTCCATATGCCTGCGGGCGAGTCGATGCATGTGCATTTGCCGTTCATTGCCGGCAGCGTATGGGATGCAAAACATCGCACCATCGACATCACGGTCGACAAGGGGCACGAGCTCGCCGAAGTGCCGATGACCTTGCGCATGGACCCGATCTCGCTGCCCGGACACGGATTGGGTGGCGGCGACGGCGATCACGACGATTGCTGCGCGCCGGGCGAATTGGTGTTCACCGGTGAATGCCGTGTCATGGTTCGGGTCGGCAATTGCGTGGCCGGAGAGATCGTTACGACGAAAGGAACGGTGTGGCGATCCTATTGCCCGTGCCAATGTCGCGAGAAAAACCAGGATGGCAAGTGCACCTGCCATGGCAAAAATAAAAAGGAAATGGTGGCGGCTCACGCCACGATGGAGCGGGCCGCGGCCGCATCCGTGTCGCGGAGCTGGGAACTCAAGACTCAGCGCACGACCGTCAGTTTCAGCGTCGACGCGCAGGAGTTGCGCAAACTCACCCTGTCGTTCGTTGCGCCGGCGCACCTGAAAAAGAGTACGATCGTGCGCATCGCCCAGCGCAAGGACGGCAAAATTCCGACCGGCGGCGTCTCGCTGCAGTTGCTGGTGGGCGACGACCCGAAGGCGCTGGCAGTTAGCAAGACGGCTGCGGTCGGAAAAAGGCGGAAGGCATAGGTGCCGATAGGAGGATAGTGAGTGGACCGTGGCCATTCCGGCTGCTCAGTGAGCGCTGCTTTGCGGCCAGGATGGCCGCGGTCCGTTCAAGTGCTTGTCGCGCCAGCGGCAGCTCGCCCTCAGCGTATCGTTGACAATGTTCTCTTTATGTTCTAAATTCTGAAGTCGTTTTTGATTATCGTAATAGGCCCGCTCGGACTTGGTTCAGGTCCGAAACGGGAGGGTGTTGCCGCGCGTCAAAGAAAGGGGAGCAACAACTGCAAAATGAAAATTTTTTGGGAACAAACTAATAGAGAGAATAATTCATTTATATCAATAGGATGAGGGGTAAGAATCGCCGGACCAGTCCATCGGGACGCCCGCTGTCGCCGCAACGGCAGCTGTCAGATTCTGACATCCCACGCTCTTGGGACCTCGACCATCCATCGCCTATATAAAGCACTATGACCGACCCCAAAGATTCGCCCCCGCTGCAGCTCCTGGAGGATGAGGACGACCTCTCCGAATCCGCCTCGGGCATCGATCTCGAACTGCATGACGAAGCCGCCGCCGCGCCGGAATCGGTGCGGCGCGGGGTGGCGGTCATCCGCAAACATTGGAAGACTTTGCCCAATGCGCCCGGCGTCTATCGCATGATCGGCGCGGACGGCGAGGTGCTTTATGTCGGCAAGGCGAAATCGCTGAAAAACCGGGTGGCGAGCTACACGCGGCTCACCGGCCATGTCGACCGCATCGCAAGGATGATCGCGGCGACCTGCTCCATGGTGTTTGCGGTGACGGAAACCGAGACCGAGGCGCTGCTGCTCGAAGCCAATTACATCAAGCAATTGAAGCCGCGCTTCAACGTGCTCCTGCGCGACGACAAGAGCTTTCCCTATATTCTCTTGACCGGCGATCATGCGAGCCCGCAGCTCACCAAGCATCGCGGCGCGCGCGGCCGCAAGGGCGATTATTTCGGCCCCTTCGCCAACGCCGGCGCGGTCAACCGCACCTTGCATGTGCTGGAGCGCGCCTTCCTGCTGCGCACGTGCACCGATTCCTATTTCGACAATCGCACGCGGCCGTGCCTGCTCTATCAAATCAAGCGTTGTGCCGGGCCTTGCACCGGCGAAATCAGCTCAGAAAACTATGCCGAACTCGTGAAGGAGACGCGCGATTTTCTCTCCGGCAAAAGCATCGCCGTGCGCGAGCGCCTCGCGAACGACATGCTGCAGGCGGCGGAGAATCTCGAATTCGAAAAGGCCGCGCAATTGCGTGACCGTATTTCCGCGCTGTCGACCATCCAGGGCACGCAGGGCATCAATCCGCGCAGCGTGGAAGAGGCGGACGTGTTCGGTCTGTCCGAACAGGCGGGCCAATTCTGCATCGAGATCGTGTTTTTCCGCGCCTTCCAGAATTGGGGCAACCGCGCTTACTTTCCGCGCGCCGACAAGAATCTGACGCCGGCCGAAGTGCTCGATTCCTTCGTCGCGCAGTTTTATGCCGACAAGCCCGCGGCGCGCCTCGTGCTGCTCAGCCACAAGATCGAGAGCCAGGAACTTTTGGAAGAAGCCTTGTCCGCGCGCGCCGGCTATCGGATCGAGATCGCCGTACCGCAGCGGGGCGAGAAGAAGGACCTGCTCGACCACGCCAATCAGAATGCGCGCGAGGCTCTGTCGCGCAAATTGGCCGATACGGCGAGCCAGGAGAAATTGCTGGCCGCGCTGGCGGCGGCCTTCGGCTTGCCGGAACCGATCCGGCGCGTCGAGATCTACGACAACTCGCATATCATGGGCACCAATGCGGTCGGGGCCATGGTCGTGGCCGGCGCCTCGGGCTTCATGAAGCAGCATTACCGCACGTTCAATATCAAGACGCCGGACCTGACGCCCGGCGACGATTTCGGAATGATGCGCGAGGTGTTGAAACGGCGGTTTGCGCGCCTGCTCAAGGAAAAAAGCGAAGAGGTGCAGGAGGTCAATGGCGAGCGGCCGGACTATGACATTGCAACCGACTCGTATGTTCCGGTCGAGAAGCCGGGCGCCGATCCCGATGCGTTTCCAGCACGCCCCGATCTCGTTCTGATCGACGGCGGCAAGGGCCAGCTCGAGGCGGCGCGCGCGGTGCTCGAGGAGCTCGGCGTGACCGATGTTCCCATGGTCGGCATCGCCAAGGGGCCCGATCGCGATGCGGGCCGCGAGACCTTTTTTGTGCCCGGACGCGAGCCGTTCAAATTGCCGCCGCGCGATCCGGCGCTCTATTTCGTCCAGCGTCTGCGCGACGAGGCGCACCGCTTCGCCATCGGCACGCACCGCGCCAAGCGCAAGCGCGAATTCACCAAGAGCCCGCTCGACGAGATCGCAGGGATAGGTCCGGCGCGTAAGCGCGCTTTGCTGCTTGCTTTCGGCACGGCGAAGGCGGTGGCGCGCGCGTCGCTGGAGGATTTGGAGCGCACGAGCGGCGTGAACAAAGCGACCGCCAAGCTCGTCTACGATTTCTTCCATGAGACGAGCGGGTGATACAGGTTTGTAGGGCAATGCCGCGCGAAACCCTTCTCCCATAGGGAGAAGGTGGCATGCGAAGCATGACGGATGAGGGGATACTCTTGCGAGATTGGCCTCGGCAAGAACGTAGCCTGCGATGATTCCGTGTCCCCTCATCCGTCGCTTCGCGCCACCTTCTCCCTATGGGAGAAGGGTTTGCGCGTCGTTTTCGCTCTCCTCGCAATGACGCCGCGCGCGCTTATCTGTTACTCACGCCTTCAATTGCGCAAGGATCCCGGCGATGTCGCCCATGCCCCAATGTTCCACGATCTGGCCGTTGGCGACGCGGAAAATATCGCAGGAGGTGAACTTAAGCTCGCGACCCGTCGGTGCGACGCCGAAATAGGGTCCCTCGTGCTTGCCCGTGTAGACGAAACTGGCTGCGACCGAATCGCCATTGGCGACCAGCACCTCGATCGTTACGGCAAGGTTCGGGATCCCGGCGAGGCGCGCCGCAAAATACGCGACCGTCGCTTCTTTCGCAGTCTTCTCTTTCGGAACCGGCGCGGCGGCACTGGTCTGGTGATTGACGTAAGTGTCGGCGAAGAGCGCGCCGAAGGCATTTATGTCATGCGCGTTGAGGCTTGCGGCAAAGCGTTCGGCGACCGCTTTGCCATCGGCTTTCTCTTGCGCCGATACAAGTGTTGGCGCGATGAGAGCGCCTGCAGCCAACGCGCCTTGGGTGAGCAATCGTCTCCGGTTCTGCATGTCGCGCCTCGCCTTTCACGGCCATTGATGTGTGCCAAGCCTGTAGCCCGGCGCGCTGGCCATGAATCATTCACGGACAAAATGTCGCCCGTGTCCAGCCCTGTCCCGCGTGTCAGCTCTCGCCGGGATATTCGGCGTCGAGCACGAACGGATAGGGCCCCTCGAAGTCTTCGACATAGACCGTGTGCGACACGAACCCACTTTCCGGCGTCCACACATGCACGACATATTGCCCGGGCTCCTTCACGAAGGCCGAGGCTGCCTGCGGATGCAGATCGAACGCGACCTGCACGCCGGTCGACGGCGCGATGGTGGCGAGCGCATTGCCGACCCGCGCCGTGATCTGGCGATGATAGTGGCCGCAGATGATGCGATCCACTTGCGCATGGCGCGCGATCACATCGCGAAACGCATCCGCATTCTGCAGCGTGATCTTGTCCATGTGCAGGATCGAGGCGAGGAACGGCGGATGGTGCATCGCGATCATGGTCGGCGTCGCCGGCGCTTGCGCCAGCGTCTCGTCGAGCCATTGCAATTGTTCCGGCCGCAATTCCCCGGCGCTTTTGCCCGGCAGGAGCGTGTCGAGCATCACAAGCCGCACCGGGCCAAGATCGACTGCATAATCGACGAAGCCCGTGGGCGCGACCGGCGGCTTCAGCGCCGCGATGAAATTCTCGCGCCGGTCATGATTGCCCGGAATGACAAAGACTTTACCGTCGAAATAATGCGCGAGCAGTTTTTGCAGCTCTGCATATTCCTCAACCAAACCGCAATCAGTGAGATCGCCAGTGATGAGAATCGCATCCGGCTTAGGCTGCATCCGAGCGACGGCGCGGAAAGCCCGCTCCGTCAGCATGTTCGATTCGTTCACGCGGTTGCAGGGCTTGCCATAGGGGCGCACATGCAAGTCCGAAAGCTGTACGATGATCATGTGCGATCAGCTCCACGGGCGCAGAGCGGTTTGCGTGACATAGGGGCGCAGCAATTCGTCCGCGGCGGCCTGGGCCTTGGCGGCAGCGTCCGCCGGTTTCACCTTGCCGTTCAAAATCGCCTGGATCTGATCTTCCATGGCCTTGCGCACGGCGACGACATTGAACGTGTCGAACCACGGCACGGCATAAGCGAGCTGATCGAGCGCGACTTTGGCGTCCGGATGGTCTTTCAGGAAGCTCTGCATGTCGGGCAGATCGTAGGCCTGCTTGTTGGGGGCGAAATAGCCGGTGAAGCGGCTCCATTCGCCGCTGACTTCCGGCGAGGTCAGCCATTGCGCCAAGGTCCAGGCGGCTTGCCGGCGCTCCGGGCTGTTGCCCTTGGGCATGATCAGGCTGCCGCCGCCGATCGGAGCGGCATGCCGTAGGCCTTTGGGCAGAAACGCCACTTTGTAAGGCAGTTTCATGTTGTTGCGGATGAAGCTGAGCGAGCCGGTCGAGAGCACGATCATGCCGACCTTGCCGGCGAAAAACGCCGTGGTGCAAGCGTTGGTGTCCGAGACACCCGCGGGCATGGCTTTCGCGCCGTTCACCAACGCGTCGAGGAAGCTCAACGCACCGATGGTCGACGGGCAATTGTAGAAGACCTCGCCGCCGTAGGAGTGATTATAATATTCGCCGCCATTGGCCATGGTCAGGCCCGACGTCAGCCAGCCGCAATAATCATACGTGCCAGGGAACATCAGGCCTACGCGCGAACCGTCCGGCTTCGTCAGCTTTTTCGCCGCGTCGAGCCATTCGCTCCAATCGGCCGGCGGATGATCGGGGTCGAGGCCGGCGTCCTTGAACGCGTCGGTGTTGTAGTAGAGCAGCGGCGTCGAATTCTGGAACGGCAGGCCGTAGACATGGGCGTCGATCACCGCATTTGGCTTCAGCGGCGACCAGAACCGGTCGAAATAGGCATCCGTCGTAGTGTTCTGCGCGGCGATCAGGTCGTCGAACGGTTCCGCTTCGCCATTGATCGCATATTCGCGCACGAAATTGGCAGACATCAGCGCCAGTGCCGGCGGCTTGCCCGATTTGATCGCGGTGCGCGTCTTCAAATTGGTGTCGTCATAGCTGCCGGTATAGGCGGCGGTGACATTGATGTTGGGATGCTCGCTGTTGAAACGCGCGATCAGCTTCTGCATTTGCGTGGCGAGGGCGCCTTGCACCGGCACCGGAAAGAAAAAGTCGATCTCCGTGGCGCTGTCGGCCTTGGCCTGCGTGACCAAAGCGGCCGTCGCGGCAAAGGCCATGAGTTCGCGGCGCGTAACCTGCATGAATATCTCCTATTTGATGCCGCTGAACACGAAGCTGGCGACGAAGCGGCGTTGGAAAATCAGGAACAAGAGCAAAAGCGGGCCGGCGACGAGCAGGGTGCCGGCCGCCAGAGTGCCCCAGGACGAACCGGCCTCCGTGCCGGAGGCGAAGGACGCGAGCCCAACGGTCAGGACCTGCTGGCGCGGCGAGGTGAGGACCACGAGCGGCCACAGGAATTCGTTCCAGTGGGACGTCACCGAGACGATGGCGAAGGCGGTCATGGCGGGCTGCGCGAGCGGCAGCAAAATCCGGAAGATCACCGTGAAGAGGCCGGCGCCGTCCATCATCGCCGCCTCCTCATAGTCGCGTGGGATGGTGCGGAACGTCTGGCGCATCAGAAAGACGCCAAAGGCCGAGGCGAAATAGGGCGCCATCACGCCGGGCATCGTGTCGTAGAGGCCGAGCTTGCTCAGCGTCGTGAGATTGGGGACGAGCAGCAGCGACGGAATGAGCAACAATTGCGCAAGAAAGGCCGCGAACAAAAGTTCCTTGCCGCGAAATTCGAGCCGCGCGAACGCATAGCCCGCTGCCGACACCGTGATGATCTGGACGACGAGAATGCCGCCGCACATGATGAGCGTGTTGAGATACCAGGTGATGAAGGGCCCACTGGCCCAGGCATCGGTGAAATTCTCGAAGCTGAAGGGGCCTGTCGGCGTCAGCGAGGCGATGTCTATGGGCACGCCGGGGCGGAAGGCCGCGATCAGCATCCACAGGAACGGAATGGCCCACAAAAGCGCGCCGGCTCCGGCCAGGAGCAGGCCGAGAAACCGTCCGTCAGCTTTCATAATGGATGCTCCGGTCGAGGGCCTGGCGCGCCAGGGTTGTCAGCGCAAGCAGGCCCCCAACACCGACGACGGTTGCGGCGGCACCAAGACCGCTGTCGTTGTTCTGCACCGCCTGCTGGTAGATGTAGTAGAGCAGCAGGTTGGCATCGTCGCTGGGGCCGCCCGGCCACATGGTGACGACGTGATCGATCTGGGTCAGCGCGTTGAGGAGTGCGATCGGCAGCACGAAGGCGAAGGTCGGGCCGAGAAGCGGCAGAATGATATGCCGCAGGCGCCCAAGCGCGGTGGCGCCGTCCATCTTGGCTGCATCGAGGAGATCGGTCGGAATGGCGGCGAGGCCGGCGAGGAAGAACAGCATGTAATAGCCGGTGTTCTTCCAGATGGTGACGACGATGACCGCCGGCAGGGCGGTGCTCGGGCTGCCGAGCCAATTGGTTTGGCCGATCCCGAGTTTCGCAAGATAGAAGTCGATGAGGCCGCCGCCCGGCAGATATATGAAGCTGAACAGCGCAGCGGCGGCGACGAGCGGAATGAACAGCGGCATGACGATCAGCGTGCGCAGCACCGCCGTCACCTTCTTGTTGTTTTGCAGGGCGAGGGCAAAGGCGAGGGCCAGCACCAGGCTGGGAACGATCGTTCCGACGGCATAGATGATGTTGTTCAGGATCGCGATGCCGAAGTGCTGATCGCTCAGGAGGCGGGCATAATTGCCAAGGCCAAAGCCATGTTCGCCCAATTGGCTGAGACTGAAGGATTGCACCAGCACCAGCAGCACCGGCCAATAGGCAAATGCAGCCAGAAAGATCAGCGACGGCCCGAGCAGCAGCGCCAGCACGAGAGGGTTCTTGCCGGCGCGCACGGCGGCGGCCGGCGCCGAAGTGGGTGAGACGGAAGCGATCACGGTCATTCGGCCCAAATAGGCCAGCATCTGCGACGGCTTCATGACGGGCGAGCCGAGTCTGCTGCGGCATTGAGTCAGCCCCAGATTTGACAGGCAAAGCCGTGCATATCGGGTCGCGGTGTCGCGCTCCCAGCGCAAATTTGTCGCCTTGCGGTCGCGAATTTGCCGTAACGCTTTAGGTAATTGTTTTTCTGGCACAATTCGCAGCGGCGAAAATGCGAAATTTTCGCCGCTGCGGCTTTCCGGTCATTGACGTTGTAACAGGAACATGTTCCCTCATCCTATGTCCTCATCCTCGTCGCCGACCAAGAGCGGGTATTGGAACCTGCCGAACATCCTCACCTACGGCCGGGTCGTTGCCGTGCCGATCGTCGCCGCCTGCCTGTTCTGGCCGGAGACGCTCTGGATGCGATGGGTTGCGTTGGCGCTCTTTACCCTGGCGGGCATCACAGATTTCTTCGACGGATATCTCGCCCGCGCCTGGGCGCAGCAATCGTCGCTCGGCCGTATGCTCGATCCGATCGCCGACAAGCTGCTTGTCGCCGCCTGCCTGCTCGTTCTGGTCTACAACCAGACCATCACCGGCTTTTCGGTTTGGGCGGCGATCGTCATTTTGTGCCGCGAGATCCTGGTCTCGGGCTTGCGCGAATACCTCGCCGAATTGCGCGTCTCCGTTCCGGTCACAAAAGTGGCCAAATGGAAGACGACGATGCAATTGATCGCGCTCGGCTTCCTGATCGCCGGCCGGGCGGGCGAGACGATTTTGCCGGGCACGATCGCCATCGGCCTGACGCTGCTCTGGGTCGCGGCACTGCTGACGCTCTATACGGGTTGGGACTATATGAAGGCCGGGTTCAAACACGTGGTGGATGAATAGGATGAAGGTTTTGTATTTCGCCTGGGTGCGCGAGCGGGTCGGCAAGGCCGACGAGATCATCGTGCCGCCGGACGAGGTCAAGACCGCCGGCGATTTCATCCATTGGCTGGCGGGCCGGGGCGACGAATATGCCTATGCCTTCGAAAATCCGAAGATCATCCGGGTCGCCATGGACCAGGCGCATGTCAAGCACGATGCGCCCATCGCCGGCGCTCGCGAGATCGCCCTGTTTCCGCCGATGACGGGAGGGTGAGCGCGGCATGGCGAATGTCCGCATTCAGCGTGAGGATTTCGATGCGGGAGCGGAAACCGCGGCGCTGACCCGGGGACGCAAGGATATTGGCGCCGTGGTCACGTTCACGGGCCTGTGCCGCGACGAGGGCGGCACCTTGCAGGCCCTTGAACTCGAGCACTATCCGGGCATGGCCGAGGTGGAACTCACGCGGCTTGCGGGGGAAGCCGAGGCGCGCTGGCCGCTGCAAGGCGTGACCATCGTTCATCGGTTCGGCAAGATCGCCCCTGGTGAACAGATCGTGCTCGTGGTGACGGCGTCGGCGCATCGCGCGGCGGCCTTCGCGGCGGCCGATTTCCTGATGGATTATTTGAAGACCAAGGCGCCGTTCTGGAAGAAGGAACATCGGCCCGACGGATCGTCACCGGGCTGGGTCGCCGCGACGGAGGCGGATGATTCGGCCGCGCGCCGCTGGTCACGATAATTTCGTCACAGAACCATTGTCCGAACGGGATCAGATATGAAGTATATTTTGCCTGTTCTACTCGGCCTGTGTCTGGCATCGGGAGCGGCGCGCGCGGAGGATTGGCCGCAAATCAGCACGCTGACCATCGCCCGCGGCATTTACAAGATCAGCCGTGCGCCAGGCATCGTCGAAACCCATAGCGAACATGGTTTTACCGAGCCTGTCGCCGATTTTCACCTTACCGAAAGCACGACAAATGTTCCGGCCTGTCTCGGCATGACCTTCGGCTTTCAATATGCGGTGATCGGCAAGCCGATCGGCACCTCGCTGCCATTGCATAGCGTGACGATTCCGCCACAGGACATGCACGATCCGCAAGTGGCAAAGCCGATTCACACCGTCACGAGCGACTCCACCGGCCTGATCGGCGGCCAGGGGTTCAGCGCCTATACGTTCGATTATGCGTGGGAACTGGTGCCCGGCATCTGGACGTTTCAGCTTTGGTACGGCGAGCAGGAGATCCTGGAAGAAAAGTTCAACGTGACGCTGAACTGCAACAATGTTTCCTGGTCACCCGAATTGCCGACTTGGCTGCGCAGCGCGGCGCTCAGATAATTGACGTGAGTTATTGTTTGAGGGGGCTGCGCATGCGGGGGCTCGCGCTGGCGACCGTGATCGCATCGATGATAGCGACGGCCGCTCATGCCGAGGCCGCCCATCTCGATGGCGTCAAGCTCCTCCGGCACGGGATCTTTCTGACGGTGCGCGACGAAACCAAGCCCGAAGTGCATACCAGGCTGGGGTTTTCGGTGACCGTCAAAGACATGAAATTCGTCACCGACGCCGTACAGGTCCCGGCGTGCCTCGGCTCGACGTTCGGTCATGAATTCCAGTTGATCGGCGCGCCCACCGGAGCGCTGGTTCCGATGCAGACGGTCGTGATTCCGCCGCGCCCGCTCAACGACCCCGCCGTGGATCAGCCCATCGCCAAGGCGATCACGACCTTTGCCGGCACCATCGGCACGGCGCGGGTGGATGTCTATAAATTCGATTACGATTGGGAAGTGCTGCGCGGAACCTGGACGTTCCAGGTCTGGCAGGGCGACCGGCTGCTGCTGGAGGATAAATTCGATGTGACCGGCGATTGCGCCGGCATCTCCGAACTGCGGCTGCTGCCAATGACGAGACTTGAACGAACTATGATTGCGGGGTTAAACACGCGCAGGTGAATTGGATTTTGATCGTATGCACATTCTGCTTCTTGGGTCCGGCGGCCGCGAACATGCTTTGGCACTGGCCCTGTCGAAAAGCCCTCTGCTGACCCGGCTGTTTATCGCGCCCGGCAATCCCGGCACCGCACCGCTTGGCGAAAATGTCGTGCTCGATGTCGCGGACCATGCCGCCGTCGTTGCCTTCTGCCATGTGATGAAGATCGATTTCGTCGTGGTCGGGCCCGAGGCGCCGCTGGTCGATGGCATCGTCGACAGCTTGCGGCAAAACAACATCCTGGCCTTTGGCCCCGACAAGGCGGCCGCGCAGCTCGAAGGGTCGAAGGGCTTTACCAAGGATCTGTGCCGCGACTTTCACATCCCGACCGCCGATTATCAGCGCTTTTCCGATAAGGCGGGTGCGCTCGGTTTCGTGCGGCGGAAAGGCGCGCCGATCGTGGTAAAGGCGGACGGGCTTGCGGCCGGCAAGGGCGTCGTGGTCGCCGCCACTGTCTCTGAGGCCGTCGAGGCGATCGAGATGATCTTCGCCGGCGCCTTCGGGGCCGCTGGAGCGGAAGTGGTGATCGAAGATTTTCTCGACGGCGAGGAAGTGTCCTTCTTCGCCCTGTGCGACGGAACTCGGGCGCTCGCGCTCGCCTCGGCGCAGGACCACAAGCGCGTGGGCGACGGCGACACGGGCCCCAACACCGGCGGCATGGGCGCCTATTCGCCCGCCCCCATCATGTCCGAAGCGATGAGCGCGCGCGTCATGCGCGAGATCATCGAGCCGACCGTTGCCGGCATGAAGGCGCGCGGCACGCCGTTCCGCGGCATTTTATTTGCCGGCCTGATGATCGGCCGCGATGGGCCGAAACTCATCGAATATAACGTGCGCTTCGGCGACCCCGAATGCCAGGTGATGACGCTCAGGCTGCAGGACGACCTGTTGGCGCTGCTGCTGGCGAGCGCCAAGGGCGATTTGCCGGAAGCGCCGGTGCATCTTAAGCCGCAGACGGCGCTGACCGTCGTGATGGCGGCGGAGAATTATCCCGGCACGCCGAAAAAGGGGACGCAGATCAAGGGCGTGGAGCAGGCCGCTGCCGAGCCCGATGTGGTGATCTTTCATGCCGGCACCAAACTCGAGGATGGTAAGCTGATCGCCAATGGCGGCCGCGTTCTCAATGTCACGGCGCTCGGCCAGAATGCCGCCGAGGCGCAGGCCAAAGCCTATCGCGCTGTCGATCGCATCGACTGGCCCGGCGGTTTCTGTCGTAGGGACATCGGCTGGCGCGCCATATCCTAGCTCTTCTTTAGGAGGTTTCATGTCGGACACGCACGATCTGTTTCCAGGCTTTGCCTCCCATTGGATCGATACGGAAGCCGGCAAGATCTTTGCCCGGTCCGGCGGCTCGGGTCCGCCGCTCGTCCTCTTGCACGGGTTTCCGCAAACCCATGTGATGTGGCATCGCGTTGCGGCGCAGCTTGCCGAGCATTTCACCGTTGTGGCGATGGATCTGCGCGGTTACGGCTGGTCGGCGGTGCCGCGCTCACACGGGGGCGAAGCCTATACGAAGCGCGCGATGGGCGAAGACGTCGTGGCGGTGATGGCCGCGCTCGGCCACGTGCGCTTTCGTGTCGCCGGCCATGACCGCGGTGCCCGCGTCGCCTATCGGCTGGCGCTCGATCATCCGGGCTGCGTCGAAAAGCTGGCGCTGCTCGATATTGAACCGACCTTCATCGTGTGGGAACAGCGTGAAGACGGCGGCGACGATGCGCCGCATTGGCCGTGGCTGGCGCGGCCCGAACCGCAGCCGGAACAGGACATCGCCCGCGATCCGCGTGCCTATGGCGACGACAAGCTGATAAAGTGGAGCAAGGCGCACGACTTGGGGATCTACGATTCGCGCGCCCTTGCCGCCTATCGCCAAAGCTTCACCGATCCCTTGCGCATCCATGCCTATTGCGAGGATTACCGCGCCGGTGCGAACCAGGATCGCGCCCAGGACGAAGAAGACATGAAGCAGGGCAAAACGATTTCGTGTCCGGTTCATGTGATCTGCGGCAATTCGTATCTTGCCGGCGCGCCGCTCGCGACATGGCGCAGAACCTTCGCGCCAGAGGCGACGGGCGTCACGCTCGATTCCGGCCATTTCCTCGCCGAAGAAAACGCCGCGGCGACGCTCGCCGCCATGAAGGACTTTCTGCTATGACGATCAACTATCGCGCCGCGCAGCGCGAGGATGTGCCTGCCATTGTGGCGCTTTATGCGGACGACGCGCTTGGCCGCCAGCGCGAGGACAATCGGCAGCCCTTGCCGCAAACCTATTATGCGGCCTTCGCCAATATCGCGCGCAATCCGGACGCGCAGCTCATCGTGGCGGAGCAAGATGGCGAGATCGTCGGAACCTATCAGCTCAATATCATGCAAGGCCTTGCCATTCAGGGCATGGTGCGTGCGACGGTGGAAGCGGTGCGCATTGCCGCGCCTCTGCGCGGCGCCGGCCTTGGCTCGAAAATGATGCAGGATGCCATGCAGCGCGCTCGGCATGCCGGCGCCGCCATCCTGCAATTGACGTCGCACGGCAGCCGCGCCGACGCGCATCGCTTTTACGAGAAGCTCGGCTTCGAGAAATCGCATGCGGGGTTTAAATTGAAGCTTTAGGTTCAGGTCCTAACTCGAAGGAGCGCGCATGAGCAAAGTTCCTGTGCGGCACGCAAAACCGGAACGCAAGGGCCCCACTCGCATCGCTCTGGCGCTGGGGGGCGGCGGGGCGAGAGGTTTGGCACATATTCTCGTGATCGAGGCGCTCGACGAGTTGGGCTTGAGGCCGGACATCATCGCCGGCACGTCGATGGGCGCGATTGTGGGGGCGGCTTATGCGGCAGGCATGTCGGGCCACGACATTCGTCATCATGTCGCGACAACCATGCGCGACCGTGCGGATGTCATGGCGCGGGTGCTGCGCGCGCGCGTTGGCACGATGCGCGACATGTTCCGGCAGGGGCTGAACAATCCGATGCTGGTCGATGCCGAAGTGCTGCTCGATCTGTTCTGGCCCGAAATCGTGCCGGATCGTTTCGAGGATCTGCGCATTCCGTTCGTCGCCGTGGCGACGGATTTTTTCGGCCGCAAGGAAGCGGTGTTTAAGGACGGATTGCTGGCACCGGCCGTTGCCGCGTCCATGGCGATTCCGGGTCTCTTGAAGCCGGTGCACGCGATGGGTCTGACGTTGGTCGATGGCGGCTGCGTCAATCCGCTACCGTATGACCACTTGCCGCGCAGTATGTTTTCGATCGCCTGCGACGTCAGCGGCGGCTTGCTCGAGGGCGGGCGTGGCATCCCCGGCGCGCTCGAAGCGACCATCGGCGCGGTCAACATCATGCAGACGGCGATCCTGGCGCAGAAGCTGAAAGTGCATCAGCCCGACCTGCTGGTTTGCCCGCAACTCAATGGCATTCGCGCGCTGGATTTCTTCAAGACGAAAGAGATCCTGAAAGCTTCCGAGCCAATTAAGGACGAGATCAAACGCGGTCTTGGCGCGCGATTGGAGCAGGCATGAGAGTCTTTCGCCGTCATTGCGAGCGTAAGCGAAGCGATCCATCTCCCAACCGACGACAGTGATCGATTCCCTCGCGAAATCGCAAGCGCAACGGCCGCGACTGCGACAAATTATTGTGGTGCGTGGATGGATTGCTTCGCTTCGCTCGCAATGACGGTGAAGGCCTCGGCTAACGTCCTTTGACCTTATTCAAAAGCGCCTTAACCGCGCCTTTATCCAAGAACTCCAATTCGACCGGCAGCGCGAGCGCGGGAAAATCCTTTGGCAGCCGCACCGCATCCTTTTCGGTCGTAACGAGCAGGGCCTTTTGCTGTTCCGCCTGCCGCTCGAGCCGCACGCGATCGATGGCGGAAAAAGCGTGATGATCGGCGAATGCGCGGGTGGCGAGCACGGTTGCGCCGCACGCGCTGACCGTGTCGAAGAATTTCTCCGGCCGGCCGATGCCGGCAAAGGCGATCACCCGCGCGCCATCGAGTCGCTCTGCAACTCCCGCATTGGGCATGAGACGGCCGCGCAGCACCGGTTTGTCTTGCGTCTGCGCGGCTTGCGCCAAGGGCCTTGCGCCGCGCAACTCGCCGATCATGATCAGCGCATCGGCATAGCGCATTTGCGCATCGAGCGGCGCGCGCAGCGGCCCGGCCGGAATGCATAGGCCATTGCCAACGCCCGAAGCGCCATCGACCACGGCGAACGTCAGCGTCTTGGTCAAGGACGGGTTTTGCATCCCGTCGTCCATGACGATGACACTTGCGCCCTGCGCCTCCGCTAAGTGCGCTCCAGCGACCCGGTCGGGCGTGACGACGACCGGCGCGACACGTGCCAGCAGCAGCGGTTCGTCGCCGACGTCGCGCGCGCTATGTTTCGATGGGTCGACGATGAGCGGGTTTGATCGCCGCGCGCCGCCATGGCCGCGCGAGAGAAATACGACGCGCTCGCCCATCTGCTGCAGCAGGTGCGCCAAGGCGATGGCCGTTGGGGTCTTGCCGGCACCACCGGCGACGAAATTGCCGATGCAGATCACCGGCACGCGCGCGCGCCAACCCGGTTTCGCCATGCGTCGTGCCGTGATCGCGCCGTAGACTTTTCCCAGCGGCGTCAGCGTGCGGGCGAGGGGCCCCGTTTCGCTTTGCCACCAGAAATCCGGCGCTTGTTTCACTGATGCAACTCCATCGACATCTGCATCAGATAGGGCTCGATCGCGTGCATGATACGGCTCGTCGCGCCGCCTTGATGCTGCACCACCTCTTTGGCGATGCGCGCCGTGCCGCGCAATTTCGACGCGTCGGTCAGGAAGGCCGCCAGCGCAATGGCGAGTTCCTCCGCATCTTCGACCATCAGGCCGCCATGTTCGGCGTCGAGGGTTTCATAAACTTCTTTGAAATTGCTGTATTCCGGACCGTGCAGAATGGCGCAGCCGAGCTTGGCCGGTTCGATCGGATTGGAGCCGAAACCGGTGAAGGTGCGGCCCATCAGGACGAGATTGCTGCAGCGGTAGAACAGCCCCAATTCGCCCATCGTATCGGCGAGATACACGTGGGTTCGCGGCGTAATGGTCTCATTCTTCGAGCGCGCCGCGACATTAAGGCCGAGTTTCGTCAATTGCGCATTGATCTCGCCGCCGCGATTGGAATGGCGCGGCACGATGATGGTGAGAAGTTCCGGAAAGCGCTCGCGCAGGCGCAGATGCGCATCGCCGCAAATCTCCTCTTCGCCTTCCCGCGTCACCGCGGCGGTCCAGACCGGCCGGTCGCCGATGGCCGCCGTGAGCTCCGCGAGTTTCGCCGGATCGGCGGTTGGCGGCGGCACATCGTATTTCATATTGCCGGAGACGAGAACCCGCGGCGCACCGAGCCGCATGTAACGCGCAGCCTCGTCCTGGGTCTGCGTTAAAATCAGGTCGATCCGGCTCAGCAGCGCGCCGATCAGTTTCGGCAATCTTTGCCAACGTTTCAGCGACCGCTCGGACATGCGTGCATTGACGAGCACGAGCGGGATATGCCGCTCGTTCGTCTCGTAGACCAGGTTCGGCCAGAGTTCGGATTCTGCGACAAGCGCGAGATCGGGCCGCCAATGGTCAAGAAAACGCCGGACGAACGCCGGTGCGTCCAAAGGCAGGAACTGGTGCAGGCATCGCGCCGGCAGGCGCTGCGTGAGGATTTCGGCGGATGTGACGGTGCCCGTTGTGACCAGCACGAAAAAGTTGCGCGCCAGCAATTGATCGACCAGCGGCAGCAGCGAAATGCTTTCGCCCACGCTCGCGCCGTGCAACCAGGCGAGGTTCCCGGCGGGGCGCGGAGCCGAGGCAAAGCCGCGCCGCTCCTTCAGCCGCGCACGGTCTTCTTTGCCCTTGGCCAGGCGCCAGGTCAGAAACGCGCCGGCAAAGGGGCTCAGCGCGCGCGTCGCGCCGCGGTAGAGGGTGAGGAGCGGGTGTTTCTTGATCATGAGCTCTTGCGCAAATCGGCGCCCGGGTCGCGATCGCCGACCAGATCATAGGCGCGTTTGTGAACGTCATCGAGACCCGCCTGCACCGCCAGCCGCGCCGATTCGAGCGTGGATCTGTCGGCGTCCGCCGCCACGAAAATCGGCGCGCCGAGAACGATGGCGCCTTTGCCGAAGGGTTTGGGAAAGCTGGCACGGTCCCACGACTGGAAGTCGAAACGGCGGTTCTTCACGACCGCTGCGGGAAAGATCGGACGGCCCGACAATTTGGCGAGCGTGACGATGCCGTCGCCGGCGATGCGGGCGATTTTCGGAACATCGGCGGTCAGCACGACCATCCGGCCGCTTTGTAGTGCCTGGATCATGGCGCGCAACGCCTGCACGCCGCCGCGCCGCTGCATCTTGCCGGCAACGCCCTCCGATCCCGATCCGCGAATGGCTTCGACATCGAGATGGCGCAGCGCAATGGCGTTGATCTCCGCATCGTCATGCCGCGAGATCAAGGCGCTCGCCGGCCGGCCGGGCGGGCGGCCGAAGGACATCATGATGTGCTGGCCATGCCACATGGCGATGATCGGCGGCCAATGGTCGAGCAGAATGGTCTCGAGACCTTCCGGCACGCGAACAAAATCGGTCGTATTTTTCACGAACCGCAGGTAGCCGGCCGCCATATAGCCGGCGAGTTCTTGCACGGGGCGCGCGCGCGACAGTTTTTTCAGCATATTTTCCGGTCAGTCGGCCGTTGCCTCAGGATCGAGCAGGCGGTGCAGATGGACCACGAAATAGCGCATCTGTGCATTGTCGACCGAGCCCTGCGCTTTGGCTTTCCACGCCGCCTGGGCCTGCGCGAAATTGGGATAGACGCCCACGAGGTCGACCTTGGACAGGTCTTTGAAGGTGGTGCTGTTCAAATCTTCCAATTCGCCGCCAAGGACGAGATGCAACAACTGCTTCGATTCGCTCATCGGTCAATCTCTCTCATTGCCAAAGTGGCCTCTTGTAAGGGGAGGTCATGGTGCAGCGCAAGCGTTTCAGGCGACGGGCGGCAGGGCTTCGAGCAAAATCCCATGCAGGTTCGCCTTGCTGGCGATCAGGGGCGGATGGCGCGGTACGGGACAATTGTAGCGCGGCGGTTCCCCGGCGAGATCCGTGAGCCTGCCGCCCGCTTCCGCGACGATCAGATCGATCGCCGCAATATCCCAATCGTGCGAATTTTTGGTGGCGACGGCCGCGTCTGCGCGGTCTGCCGCCACCAGCGCGATCCGATAGGCCAGGGACGGAACATAGGAGCGGCGCTCGATCGTGTATCCGAGCCGCTCGAAATCGAAAATCGCGCTGCGCGGGCCGGCAATCCGCAGGCCAGCTTCGGGTTGCCAGGCGTCAAGGCGGAGCGTCCGGCCATTGAGCACCGCGCCGTGACCGAGAGCCGCGGCAAAGGTCTCGTCCCGCGCCGGGGCGTAGACGACACCGGCGATGGGGCGGCCTCGATGCACCAGGGCGGCACAGATGGTCCAGCAGGAATCGCCCGTCATGAAGCCCCTGGTGCCGTCGATCGGATCGACGATCAGCGTCAGGTCCTTGTCGAGGCGGGTTTCGTCGTCGGCGCTTTCCTCCGACAGCCATCCGGCTTCCGGAAAGGCTGGCCGCAGCGCCTTCGCAAGGGCCTCATCGACGAGATGGTCGGCTTCCGTCACCGGCGAATTGCCGTGCTTATGGGCGACCTTCGCCGAGGTGGATTCCCCTTCGCGGAAATAGCGCAAAGCCAGCGGACCGGCCGCTTCCACCGCCCGCACCAATATATCGCGCGCTGCGGCCGGATCGGGAATGGAGGATGTCATGATCGTCAACGGATGGGCGCCTCTATCCCCTCCGCTTTAGAAGCATTGCGCCAGCCCTGCAAGGAGCCGTCTGGGACGTCAGGCGCCAATAAGCGCTTGCAGAAAAAATCCGGCGAAAAGGATAAGCCCCGCATCGCGGTTGGACCGGAAGAGCCGCAGCGACAAGGTCACATTGCCAATCTCGATCGACCGGACCTGCCAGGCAAGATGGGCGGCAAAGCCGGCGACGCCCAGCCATGCGAGGAGCCCGGCATGGGCCAAAACTGCTGCGAGCGCCGTCAGGATCACCGCAGCAGTGTAAAGCAGCGCGACGCCGCTGCGGACATTGCTGCCGAAAAATCGCGCGGTCGATTTGATGCCGGCTATAGCGTCGTCGCGCGCGTCCTGCAGGGCATAGATCGTGTCATAGCCCATGGTCCAGAAATTCGCGGCGGCATAGATCAGCACGGCGGGCCAGGCGAGGCTGCCGGTAAACGCCGACCAGCCGACGAGGCCGCCCCAGGCGAAAGCAAGGCCGAGCACCGCCTGCGGCCACGAGGTGACCCGCTTCATGAACGGGTAGATCGCGACGATCAGCAGCGAGGCAAAACTGAGCAGGATGGTGAACGTATTGAAACTGATCACCACTAGAAAGCCAATGAATGCTTGCGCGCCCAGGAACAAGATGGCGGCTTTGACGCTGGCGCGGCCCGATGGCAGCGGGCGGCCCTTGGTGCGCTCGACCTTCGCATCGAGATCGCGGTCGACAAGATCATTGTAGGTCGATCCGGCACCCCGCATCGACATGGCACCGATCAGGAACAACAAAATGTGCAGAAGATTGGGGCTCGCATGCGAGGCGACGGCTGCGAGGCTCGATGACCACCAGCACGGCAGCAGCACCAGCCACCATCCGATCGGCCGGTCAAGCCGGGCCAATTGCACGAAGGGCAAAAATGCGGGCGGTGCGAGCCGTGTGAAAAGATTGCCGCGGGCGGCGTCCGGCAATTGGGCCGAGGCGGACATCGCGATTAGAGCGGGCCGGACGGAAGCTTAGGTGCCGCAGGCGCCGCCTCGCCGCCACCGCCGCCCTGGGCCTGCTGCTGCTTGGCCTTGCGCTCCTGCGCCGCTACGCTGCAGGCCTTGGAGGCCATGCCGGCATCGCCGGCCGCAGCTTGCTTCGTCTGCGCGACGATTGCGTCTGGGATGTTGCACCAATCCTTGTTCTTGTCGACATAGGCGACGATTTCACCATCGACCGCCGCCAAATTGCGGATTCTCGGGCAGGCAACTTCGGCGTCGAGCTTGCCATGCTCATCTTTCTTCATGGAATTCAGAGACGCCATGGCCGCCGTGCGGCGCTGCACCAGCTTCTGCCAATCTTCGCCGCAGCTTTGCGCGGAGACGGGCGAGGCGAGGAACGGCAAAACCGCCAGAACGCCCAATGCGCCGATCCGGATGCAACGCGACGACGTTTTCGCGCCAAATTTCAGACCAGTGCGCATCTCAAACAACCCTTCCTGATTTTCCCGGTCCCTCATTAGCAAGGACGCATAGCCGCCTGCAAGCAGATCATTACGCCGGCTTCATATGGCCGGAAAACGGCGGCTTCATGGCGGGAGAGGCCCGGAAAGCCTGCAATTGTTCCCGCGCAGTCCCTTCTCAAAGCCGTGCCATCGTGCATAAGCCTTTAACTATCTAGGTTAAATGGTCACTACACCGTAGAGTTTTGACCTTAGGTCCATTGGAGGCCGCTTGTCCCGCTACGATTTCACCTCGCACCGGCTATTTCTCGATGCGCCTCTGCATGCCGGGGCCGAAATTGCCCTGAATAAGGACCAGGCGAATTATCTTCTCAATGTCCTGCGGTTGCCGGAGGCCGCTGGCGTGCTGGTTTTCAACGGCCGAGACGGCGAATGGCGCGCCCAGCTCAGCATCGCCTCGAAAAAGGCGGCGCGGCTCATCGCGACGGAGAAAACGCGCGGCCAGGACCGGCCCGCCGATATCGAACTGCTGTTCGCGCCGCTCAAACACGCGCGGCTCGATTACATGGTGCAGAAGGCGGTCGAAATGGGAGTTTGCGCGATTCGTCCGGTCATCACCCGGCGCACGCAAGCCTCCCGGGTCAATCTGGAGCGAATGCGGGCCAATGTGATCGAGGCAGCGGAACAATGCGGCGTGCTGTCTCTCCCGAAAGTCCATGCCGAGGTGCCGCTGCGGCAGGTTTTGGACGAATGGCCGCAGAAGAATCGCACGTTGATCTTTTGCGACGAGGACGCGGCGCCCGGCGGTCCGCTCGCCGCGCTCGAGACGTTACGCCGCGGGGGATCCGTGCCGCCGCTCTCCCTCGTGATCGGTCCCGAAGGTGGGTTCGATCCGGAGGAGCGCGCGCAATTCCTGCTCCTTTCCAATGTGTTGCGCCTGTCTTTGGGGCCCCGCATCCTGCGTGCGGACACGGCGGCGGTCGCAGCGCTGGCGCTTGTTCAGGCCTGCTTGGGGGATTGGCGCTAAGGGGGCAGGGTGACTCCAAAATGTCGCACACAGGAAATATGTCTGCATAAAGTTGGACTAAGTTGAAACCATCACGGTTTCGCCATCATTACAATTAATTAACGTTCGAAGGGCACATCGAATCGGGTGCGCCGAGTCTTCCAGGGGCTTACGTGAAGCGTCTCGCTTGTCTCTTGCTCATTTTGCCCGCCGCCGGCGCTTTCGCCGGCGAGCCGCTGCCCAATCGCGGCGGTGCTGCGGCGGTGAGGACGAGTCAGTGCGCGGGCTACGGTCCCGGCTTCGTCCCCGTCGAGGGCACGACGACCTGCGTGAAGGTCAGCGGCTATGTCCGGGCCGAATACAGCTGGAATTCGACCGGTTTCAAGGGGCATTTCTCTCGTCCAGCCGACGTCGCGCCGCCGGCACCCGCGACGACCGGCGCCATTCTATCGACCGGTGGCGCGCGCGGCGGGCATACGGGCACCTTGACCCAAGGATCCATCACCATGGATGTGCGGACGCCGACGGGCCTCGGGACGGCGCGCAGCTATTTGCGCCTGCGGGCCGATCAGTTCAGCGGCGCAATGTCGTCCGACAACCGCTAAGCGCCCGTCGATTTCTACTCACAGGTCCTAAAGATAGTTGCTCGTGAAGACGGGCGCGACCGAGCCGCGCCACGGGCCCTGATACGCGTCGATTAGGTCTTCCGCCGAGGTCCGGCCGCGCTCGACGATGCGGTGGAGCGGCGCGAGATAGATCGCCTCATTACGGCCGCTTGCGTCGAGATGGCCGCGCCGTTTGAGGCCGTGTTCCGCAAGTTCGAGCACTTGGCCGGCGATCTCCCGCACCGCGCGGCCTTGGATTTTTGCGTTCAGCGCCAGGCGCGGGACGTCATCGCGCAAGCGCTGGCGTTCCTCCGCGCTCCAGGCCTTTACCAGATCCCAAGCCGCATCGAGCGCCTGATGATCGTAGAGTAGGCCGACGCAGAGTGCCGGCAGAGCATCGATGAATGGCGGCATGCCGCAATCGGCGCCGCGCATTTCGAGATAGCGCTTCAGGCGCACCTCGGGAAAAATTGTCGAGAGATGATTGGCCCAATCGGAGAGCGTCGCGCACTCGCCCGGCAGAGCCGTCAATTTCCCGGCGAGCAGGTCGCGGAAACTCGCGCCCGCCACATCGTGATAAATATCGCCCCGTTTGACGAAATACATCGGCACGTCGAGGGCATAATCGACATAGCGCTCAAAACCCATGCCCGACTCGAAAGCAAACGGCATCATCCCCGCGCGCGCATTGTCCGTATCGCGCCAGATCTCGGAGCGCATCGACAAATAGCCGTTCAGCTTGTTTTCGGTGAAGGGCGAATTGGCGAATAGGGCGGTAATCACCGGCTGCAGCGCCAAGGAGACGCGCAATTTCTGCACCATGTCGGCTTCGTCGGTGAAGTCGAGATTGGCCTGCACCGTACACGTGCGGAACATCATATCGAGACCGCGCGTGCCGACTTTCGGCATGTAATTCGCCATGATCCGATAGCGGCTTTTCGGCATGACCGGCGTGTCTTTCAGGCTCCAGAGCGGCGAATGGCCAAGACCGAGGAAGCCCAATCCGAGCGCATCGCCGATGGCCCGAACGTCATTCAAATGGCGTTCGGTTTCCGCATGGGTCTGGTGCACGGTTTCGAGCGGCGCGCCGGAGAGTTCGAATTGTCCGCCCGGCTCCAGCGAAATCGCTCCGCCGCCAACAGAATCGAACAGACCGATCAAATGGCCCTGGTCCTCGATCGGCTCCCATCCGGTGCGCTTCTGCATGCCTTCAAGCAAGGCGCGGATGCCGGCATCGCCCTCGTAGCAGACGGGCGCGAGGGTGTTCTTATGGAACACGAATTTCTCGTGTTCGGTGCCGACCCGCAACGACCCGTTGCCTTTGTTTCCCTTTTCGAACCAGGCGACCAGTTCGTCGCGCGACGTGATCGGGGTGGAGTCGGAAATATCGCGCGCCATTGGATGCCTTCAAGAGGAGAATCTAATCCGGACCCGTTCAGCTTTGGCAGACCAAAGCGACAGGCGCATGATTTAGAAGAATTTTACAGAAAGGCAATGGCCATGGAACGGCTCAAATTCCGGGCAGCCAACGGCAATTTTATAATGATCGATTTGGGCGCGTGGGAATGGACAAAACACGTCGGCAGGCGGAAATCGGCTCAGGATTTCCGCCGCCCGTCATTCCTGCGCAGGCGCTCCTTTTGGCCGGAGCGCCTGCGCGCGCCTACAGAAAAGCCTCGGCCAGCGCCGGCACGGTCGGTGTGAGCGGCCGGCCCATGGTTGTGGCCATCAGCCAATCGACCACGGGTTCGAGCGCCGTCCGCGCTTCCTTGCCGCGCCCGCGCGCCTCGCTGTAGATCGCCAATTGCTGGCACGCCGACGTGCCGCGATGCAGGATATCGCGGGCGGACTGGGCCTCGTTCAGGCAGCCCAGGGCCTCGGCGTCTTCCCCGACCAATTCCAGCAGGTCGTCGAGCGCCTGTTTGATCGTGACCGCCTTGCGCTGCTTCTCGTCGACAAAGGAGCCGTGAATGCCGTAGCGCTGCGCGCGCCACTTGTTTTCGAGCGCGATCGCCCGCGAGGCGGCGGTCAGGTCGGCATTGATCTGCGGTTCGCGGTCGAGTTTGCGGATGAGAGCGCGGTACAGGGCGGCGATGGCGATGGCGTCGTCGACGCGGGTGCACGAATCGGCGATGCGCAACTCCAGCGTCGGATATTTGGCCGAGGGGCGGACCGCCCACCAGACATAGGTCGCATCGTTAATCGCATGCGCGGCCGTCATCACGTCGATGTAGTGCTGATAGTCCTTGGCCGACAGGAACAATTCCGGCAGGCCCGTGCGCGGCAATTCATCGTAGGAGGCGAGGCGATAGCCCATGAGGCCCGTGCGCCGGCCCTGCCAGAACGGCGAGGATGTCGAGAGCGCCAGCAACAGGGGCAGGAACGGCGTGAGCCGCGTCATGATGTTCACGCGCCGGTCGGGATCCGGCAACGAGACATGGACATGCATGCCGCAGACCATGTTGCGCGAGCCGAGCATCTGCAAATCATGCATGATCTGTCCGTAGCGGCGCGCCTCGGTCGCCCTTTGCCGCGACCAGGCGGCGAGCGGATGGGTTCCGGCTGCCAAGACGCCGAGATCATGATCGGCGGCGATCCGGCCAAGCGTGCCGCGATAGGAGGCGAGCGCCTGACGCGCTTCGGCCATATCGATGCTGGGCGGCGTCGCGATTTCGACCTGCGCCTGCAGCATTTCGCGTTCGAAGACTTCTCCAAGCTCTTTGCGGCACGATTCCACGAACGAGCGTGGTAATTGTTGGCAAGTATCGCGTGTGTCTAGGCGCGTAACAAAATATTCCTCCTCAATCCCAAATGAATATAGTGAAGATGTTTCTACCGACGTGAGGATCGGAGGGAGTCCAGAGTTGCTCATATGGCGCCTCCTTTTAGTTTACGTGAGACCGCAGCTATTATTTTTATTTCTTAATTGCAATCGGGGCGGCGAATGTTGGCCCCAATTCTGGCCGCAATATGGCAATTCGATGAATTGTACTGAAGCTATTGAATTCAAAGACGTTTCAAAAAAGTTTGCATCGTTCTCCGTCGATTGGGTCGGCTCTTTCGTCCAAGGTAAGAGAAGCGGCGCGAATTTCGCACGGCTTCGACGCGTGCCCCAACATATCCGCTGATCTCGGCGGATTTACGGATGGTCAATCGTCCCTTGCACGGGATGCAAAGCGCCGAACGGCGATCGCACGGCCGGGCGAATCATTCGGCGGCGATTCCGTCGATCCGCTCGATCTCGGAGCCGGAGAGATTGTCGAGGCTGGCTATGATGTGGGTGGCGAGCGCGTCCGCTAGGACCGACGGGTCGTGGCGATTGCGCATCAGGCCGATCTTGACCGAAGGCAGGGCCGGAAAACCGTCGGAAGGGCCGAGAATCCGCATGCCCGGGCGCACGGCGCTTTCCGGCAGCACCGACACGGCAAGACCGGCAAGCACCGCCGCGCCGACTGCGTTCGAGTTCCAGCTCGAATAGAGCACGCGGAACGGCCGGCCAAGGCCTTCGAGGCCGAGGGCCGCCGCCTGGCGCCAATTGCAGGTCGGGCGGCCGACCGCCAGCGGCAGCGGCGTTGACTCGTGCACGGCGTGGCGGGCTGACGTCACCCATAGGAGCCGCTCGCGCCGGATGATCGCGGCACCGCCGAGCGCTTCCACATGGGTGATGATGGCAAGGTCGAGATCGCCGGTCGCGATCCGCTCCGCCAGCATCGGCGTCGGCTCGCAGATGACCGCGACTTCGACACGTGGATTCGAGGCGGAAAAGCGGGCGAGGATTTCCGGCAGGTAGCGGTCGGCATAATCGTCCGGGAGACCGAGGCGCACCCGTCCGGCAAGGTCGGCTTCGGTGAAGCTCGCGAGCGCCTCCAAATTCAGCCGGACGATCCGCCGCGCGTAGTCCAGCAATCTCTCGCCGTCGTCGGTGAGCTTCGAGGAGCGCCCGTCCCGTTCGAAAATCGGCCGGCCGATCCGCTCTTCGAGCCGCTTCATCTGCATGGAAATCGCCGACTGGGTCTTGTGCACGATTTCGGCGGCGCGGGTGAACGAGCCGGTGTCGGCGATGGCGATCAACGCCTTCAACTGATCCACATCCAACAGAACCGCCATTTTCACTCTCCTGCGACCCAGATTGCGAGAGGATCGCATATCATCATTCATTTGAATAGATCGCATGAAAAACATTCGTTGGAATTATGATCGGAGATGCGAGAAAACATGCTAGCAGCGCACGGTTGCGGTGCCGACAGACTTGCCCCTGCCGAATTTGGAGGAAGAAAAGGACGATTGCCATGATGACTTCTACGCTCAAGACCGACACCGCCAGCCTTTCCGGCATGACGCCGGTAGCGCGCCCGGCCACGAAGCGCAGCGTCTGGCAGAAAATCGTCGCCGCAGCGCGCGCGTGGCGCCACCGCCGCACGATCGCCAATCTTTATACGTTCGACGATACGATGTTGCGCGATATCGGATTGAATCGCGGCGATGTGGCGTCGGCTCTCTCCGAGCCCCTGTTCCGCGACGCCTCCGATGTTCTTGCCCGGCGCGCGTCCGAATCGCGGGCAGCCTACCGGGCACAAGCACGCGAAGCGCTTCAAGCCGCTGCCGCGCTGCGCCGCGGAGAATTGAACAACGTCGATTAATCGACGGCCAGCAATGGTTGGCCGTCTCTCGAGTTTAGCCGAGGCCCTATCCCCTTTGCGGCACCGGCTCACTTGGCGGCCTCAGTCCCCCTGAGGCCGCCTTTTTCATATCATCAATTTTCTTAAAGCATTTTCCGTTCTTTCAGAATCGGAAAATTCTCTAAGTATTTGTTTTGTCGTATTTTCGCTGCGCGGACCGCTGGTTCTTAGTCGAAAAGTCGAACAACTTTTCTGGAAAATGCTTTAGCGCAGGAAATTGCCCACGATATTGCCCAAGGCTCCCTGGAGGGCCTGTTGCTGGGACGGGGACATCTCGACGCCGTGGCTGGCGATGATCTGATTGAGCGTATCGAGACCGGCCTGGACGGTCGCACCTTGTGCGCCGCCGGCCGGCGCCTGTTGCTGGCCGCCGCCGAATAGGCCGCCAAGCAGCCCGCCGAGAATGCCGCCCAAACCGCCGCCGCTTTGCTGGCTTGCCGCGCCGTTCGCCAGAATCTGTCCCAGACCGCCCGATTGGGTGGCGGCATTGGCGAGCTGGCCGAGCACGCCGCCAAAGCCTTGATTGGTCATGTGCGCGGACAGGCCGCCGACAACGGTCGATACCACAACCGGCAGCATCTGCTGCAGCACGTCTGGGCTGACCCCCGTCTCTTGCGAGACGTGCTGGATCACGTTGCCCAAGGCCGGCCCGAACATGCCATTGAGCAGGTCGCCGGAGGCGCCGGGCGCCGCGCCGGGATCGTTGTAGTTCGCCTGGCTGGTCGGATGGGTGATCGAGTTGAGCAAGTCGCCCAAGCCGCCCGTCGTCGAGGCCTGATTTTGCAGGCCCGCGCTGATGCTGGGCATCAGGGAGTTGAGAACCGATTGAGTCTGGTCGGACGAGAGGCCAAACTGCTGACCCAGAGCCGCCGCGCCATTGCCGCCCGCCGCCGATTGCACAATATCATTAAGATTAATCATAGGTTCGCTCCAATTTGCCGGGATCCCGACCCAAACCCGCAACCTACCCGCCTACGCGCCTTTGATCACGGCAATGCGACAGGTCGGCGCCGCAACTGGCCAAATTTACACGGCTTGCTGTTTTGCCGCGAGCCGATCCACCACAAAATATGAGGTCAGAATGGAGAGGGTGCCAAAAATTGCGGCGCCTATCGCGATGCCAATCTGACCGCCTTCCACGCCATAATAGGCCGTTCCGATCCAGACGAAAGGAATGGTGCCCAATGTGGCGCGGGTCCAGTTAAACACAGTCGACAGGACGGGAAAACCGAGATTGTTGAAACAGGCATTGGCAACGAACAGGCCGCTGACGAAAAACCAGGCCGAGACGCCCCAGGTGCAAAAGAATTCGACATAATGGGCAGTGAGGCCCTTAGCATAGAACACACCCGGGATCTGCTTGGCAAAAAGCGCGAGCAAGGCCCAGGTCAAGATCACATAGATGCCGCAGAGGAGTAGGCTGTCGGTCAAGGTCCGCTTGACCCGCTTGATCAGCTTGGCGCCGAGATTTTGCCCCAGGATCGAGCCGACCGCGCCGGACAGAGCGAAGACGACGCCGAAAGCGACCGGCACCAGGCGGTCGATGATTGCTGTCGCCGCGATCGCCTCTTCGCCGAAATGCGCCATCGTGCGGGTGATGAAAGCATTGGCGACCGGAGTCGCCAGATTGGTGAGGACGGCTGGCACGGCGATCGCCATGATGATTGGCCAGTCGGCGATGAGCGCGCGGAGGTTGGGGCGCGCCAACATGTTGTGGATGCGGATCACCCCCCACGTTCCGATGCACACGAAGACGCAGCGCGAGATCACGGTGGCGATAGCCGCGCCGTAAACGCCGAAGCCGAAGACGAAAATGAAAAGCGGATCGGTGAAAACGGTCACGAGGCCGCCCGCGAGCGTCACATACATGGCACGCCGCGCATCGCCCACCGCCCGGAGCACGCCCGAAAGGCCCATGCCGACGGCCATGATGACATTGGCCGGCAGCGTGATCGCGAGGAAATTCTTGGCAATGGCCAAGGTCTCATCGCGGGCGCCGAGCAACGTGAGGATGGGCTCGCGAAAGGGCAGGATGGCGACGACGACGAGGGTGGAGATCAGCACCATATGGGTGAGGCCAGAGGCCGCCAGGCGCCGTGCATCCGCGCGCCGCCCTGCGCCGATGGTTTTGGCGCAGGTGGCGGTCACCGCAATGGTCAGGCCGATGCCGATCGAGGTCGTGAAGAACAACACCTGATAGGCAAAGCCCACACCGGCGATGATCGTGTCGTGATGGTCGAGATGCGACAGATACCAGAGGGACAGAAGGTCGACCGCGAAAATCGCCATGAGGCCGATCGAGCCGGTCGCCGTCATGACGGCGACGTGGCGGATGATCTTGCCTTCGGTGAAAACGGCATACGGTTGACGGCCAGGCGCGGCGGCGTCAGTCATGATCGGTGAAATCCCTCATGCAGGCAGCAAGCTGATCTTTTGCAGGCCTTCACGGAACCCAAGAATAAGGCGGCGGTCTATAGCACGCCTTCCGCATGAAGTCGCTGCCATAAATGGGGGGCATCCATGAAAACATGGCCGTGCAGCCCTGCCTTTTCGGCGCCGGTAACGTTTTCGGCGTGATCGTCGATGAAAAGCGTGGTGGACGGCTCCGCATCGACGCGCCGCAGCGCCGCCAGAAAAGCCTCAGCCGCCGGCTTGCAGGCGCGGACATCCGCAGAAACGAGAATGTTGTCGCCGAACAGGACCGTCAGTTCCGGATAGATGGCGGCGAGATTCCGGCGGAACAGCAGGCTGTTATTGGAGAAGATGCCGATCCCGACCTCCTTTTTGGTCGCCCAGGCAAGCTCCAGCATCGGCGGCCAGGGCGTCAGCGCGGCGCGCCTTGCCTCGACCCAGTCGGTCTCGGCAATGTCCCGCCCCAAGCGGGCCGCGATACCGGCAAGCTGGTCGGCCGCACCGAATTGGCCAAGATCGGCCTCGTGGTCGAAGCCAGAATCATAGAGCGCGGCATTGACTTGGCTCAGGGTGCGGCCGGTTAAATCGCCTAGGCTCTGGCGAAAGCGCGGCTGATCGAAATGACCCAAAACGTCGTCGAGATCGAAAAGTACGAACCGAATGCGCATAGCCGATCCTGGGTGTCCTAATGGGGCGCTTGACAGTCGCTTGCGGCAACCCCACAACCCAGTCGATTTTAATCCGGAACGACGAAATGGCCAAACCTCCCTTGCGGATCCTGTTGTGCGCGCCGCGCGGCTTTTGCGCCGGCGTGATACGTGCGATCGATGCGGTGGAGAAAGCGCTGAGCCTGTACGGTCCGCCGGTCTATGTGCGGCACGAGATCGTGCACAACAAATATGTGGTCGAGTCGCTCCGCAAGAAAGGCGCAGTCTTCGTCGACGAACTGGAAGAGATTCCGCCGACCGATGCGCCGGTGATCTTCTCGGCGCATGGCGTGCCGAAATCGGTGCCCGCGGCCGCGGCGGTGCGGCGTTTCTTCGCTATCGACGCGACTTGCCCGCTCGTCACCAAAGTGCATCGCGAGGCGGAGCTGCACCATCGGCGCGGCCGGACTGTCGTGTTGGTCGGCCATGCCCGGCATCCGGAAGTCGTCGGCACGATGGGGCAATTGCCGGACGGCGCCGTCCTGCTGGTCGAAACTTTGGCCGACGTCGAACGCCTGGCGCCCCGCGAGCCGGACAACCTTGCCTATGTGACGCAGACGACCCTGTCGGTTGACGATACGAAGGATTTGGTCGCAGCGCTCGCCGCCCGCTTCCCGACCATCGTCGGGCCACATAAGGAGGACATCTGCTACGCGACCACCAACCGTCAGGAGGCGGTGAAGCGGGTCGCGCCGGAGGTCGATGCGATGATCGTCGTCGGCTCGCCCAATTCCTCCAATTCGCAGCGGCTCAAAGAGGTCGCCGAGCGAGCCGGATGCGCCATTTCACGGCTGATCCTGCGCGCCGAGGACATCGACTGGTCGCTGTTCCAGGGCTTGCAATCGCTCGGGATCACGGCGGGCGCCTCGGCGCCCGAAGTGCTGGTCGAGGAAATCATCGACGCCTTCGACGCCCATTACACGATCGAGGTCGAGACGGTTTCGACCGCCGACGAGAGCGTCTTCTTCCCGCTGCCGCGCGACCTCAGGGTGAGCGGCGCCGCGTAGGCCGGTAGTGCGTCATATTGTGGTTGGCGCATCGATTTCATCGATTTGACGCCTTAGCGGCCTATCGCTAACACCGGGGCATCTTTCCTCAACCCGCGACGTGTCATGGCCGTTTACACCGAAGTGCCCGAAAAGGAATTGGCTGCGTTTCTCGATCTCTACGATCTGGGCGCGGTCTTGTCGCTGAAAGGCATTGCCGAAGGGGTCGAGAACTCCAACTATCTGCTGCACACCGAGCGCGGCTCATTCATTCTGACGCTTTATGAAAAGCGCGTGAATGAGCAGGATCTGCCGTTCTTTCTGGGCCTGATGGAGCATCTCGCCGCGCGTGGCCTCAATTGCCCGCAGCCGGTGAAGAACAAGCAGGGCGTCGCGCTCGGGCGTCTGATGGATCGCCCCGCGGTGATCGTCACCTTTCTCGAAGGCCTGTGGATTCGCAATCCGGGCGTACATCATTGCCGGGCGGTCGGCGGCGCGCTCGCGCAATTGCATCTCGCGGGCGCGGACTTTCCCATCCGCCGCGCGAATGCCCTGTCGGTGCAAGGCTGGCTGCCGCTGTTCCACGCCGCCGAGGCCCGCGCCGACGAAGTGCTGCCGGGCCTCGCCGTGGCGCTGGCGGAGGAGCTTGCCTTCCTGCAGCAGGCGTGGCCGCAAAATTTGCCGGCGGGGGTCATTCATGCCGATCTCTTCAACGACAATGTGTTTTTCTTGCGCGACAAGCTGTCCGGCCTGATCGATTTCTATTTCGCCTGCAACGACGCGCTCGCCTACGATCTCGCGATCTGCCTCAACGCCTGGTGTTTCGAGGCGGACGGCAGCTACAACATCACCAAAGGCCTGGCGATGCTCGACGGCTATGAGGCCGTGCGCAAGCTCGACGATGCCGAAGTCGCCGCCTTGCCGATTCTGGCCCGTGGCAGCGCGTTGCGCTTCACGCTGACCCGCCTTGTCGATTGGCTCAACGTGCCGCCCGGTGCCCTTGTAAAACCGAAGGATCCGATCGAATATATGCGCAAATTGCGTTTCCATCAGAAAGTGAAAAGCGCGCGCGAATACGGGTTGCTGCGATGAGCGGCGAGCGTAAACGCGTCGAGATTTGGACGGATGGCGGCTGTGCGCCCAATCCCGGCCCCGGCGGCTGGGGTGCGATTCTGCTCTGGGATGGGCACAAGCGCGAAATGCACGGGGGCGAAAAGGAGACGACGAACAACCGGATGGAATTGCTGGCGGCGATTTCGGCGCTCGAAGCATTGAAGCGCTCGTGCGACGTCGATCTGCACACCGATTCGCAATATGTGAAGAACGGGATCACGTCGTGGATGTTCAACTGGAAGCGCAAGGGCTGGCGCACCGCCGACAACAAACCGGTGAAGAATGTCGACCTGTGGCAACGCCTCGACGAAGCGGCGCAGCGGCATAGTGTCAAATGGCATTGGGTGAAGGGCCACGCCGGCACCGAGCTCAATGAGCGCGCCGACGAATTGGTACGGATCGGCAGGGAGCCGTATTTGTGAAGGGAGGGGGAAAAATGAGGGGGATCAGTTTCACTTTGCTTGCGGTGTTCATGGCAAGCACCGCCTATGCGGCATCGACGCCGGTCTCGACGATCGAGGCGATCTACAAGAGCCATATCGGCAAGAACGCCAAGCCGATTTCGGGAACCGACGAGAAAATCTACTCCGCAAGGCGACGCAAGCAATTGCACAAAAGCTTGGCAGGCTGCGAAGAGATTTGCGCACCGGTGCAGGATTTCGATTATTTCGTCAACGGGCAGGACTACGAAATCAAGAACGTCGCAGTGAAGCAGGTCTCCGGCGACGAGAAGAACGCCATCGTCGTCGCGAATTTCCTCAATTTCGATAAGCCGGAGGAAGTGACCTACATGCTCGTGAACGAGAGCGGCAAGTGGCTGATCGACGATGTGAAGGATGTGACTGAAGGCGAAACATACGATCTCGACAAGCTGTTCAAGCGCGAGTGACGCCGATGGTCTTTATCTCGGGCCATGTGACGCCAACGACTGTCATCCCGGGCTTGACCCGGGATCCAGGGCCACACGTGAGCGCTTGCGAGAAAGGCCTGCGGCGCAGCGTCAACGATGAATCGTTTGCTGCGCGGCTGCCGGATCCCGGGTCAAGCCGGGGATGACAGCGAGGCCTTCTTGGAAGTTGTGACCTGCAGCCGAGCTTTCAGTCGTGCTGCAGGTCGTACATCAAGAGCTTAGCTCTTACAAATTCTTCAAAAGATTTTCCGCGCCCGAGGATTCCGCTTTCGACGGCACGTCTTCGACGAAGAGTTTCGTCACCACGCCATCGTCGACCAGCATCGAATAGCGGGCAGAGCGCAGGCCAAGGCCGCGTTCGGTCAGATCGACGGTGAGACCGAGCGCCTTGGCGAACAGCGCGCTGCCGTCGGCAAGAAAATCGATCTTGCCGTCGCCCCCCGAAGATTTCGCCCAGGCATTCATGACAAAGACATCGTTCACGCCCGTCACCGCGACCGTATCGACGCCCTTGCCGGCGATGGCGGCGAGATTGTTGAGATAGCCCGGCAGGTGGTTGTTGCTGCAGGTCGGCGTGAAAGCGCCCGGCACGGCGAAGAGCACCACTTTCTTGCCGCGGAAAATTTCGTCCGTCGTGCGCGGCGCGGGGCCGTCGACCGTCATGACGGTAAAGGTCGCGTCGGGCAATTTGTCGCCAATCTGGATGGTCATCATGTGCTCCGTAAAAGAGAGACGTTGTCGAACCGTTGCGGCCCGGCAATGTTGAGTGATCTAGGGTTGAATCGCCATAATCAAGGAGGGACCCTAAGGCGCTTTTGCCGGTTCGTCGAGACGAAGCCTTGCTTCCCAGGATCGCTGCGGCGTGCCGAAGGTTGCGGTGATCGTCGTCGGCCATGCGGCGTCTTTCGGCTTTTCCGCCAGGGTGAGGGTAAAGCCGTCCCCCTCGGGTTTTTTCGTTGTGTCGAAATACCAGCCATCGGGCGCTTCGACGAAAAGATCGGCATGCGGATCGGCAAGCCAGGATTTGTCCTTGAGCGTGAAGGTCCATACCGGCTTTGGGCTGCCGTGTGTGGGCGTGACCACATAAGCGCTCGCTGCGCCGTCCGGCAGCAGCTTCGGCACGTCCGCCGGCGCGCTCCATTCGCCCATCTTTTCTTGCGGCGAGAGGGTGAGTGCGCCGTCGCCATGGGCGGGCATGCAAATCTGGTCGCAGACGGCGTAATCGAGCTGCAATTTGAGCTGTACGGGCTTGGCCGGATCGGATGGCGTCACGCGAACGGGAAATGTCACATGGTCGCGATAGCCGAAGGCGAGGGCGCCACCCTCATCCATCCGTTGCGGAAAAGGATAGAGCACCTCGGTCTTGCCGACATTGTCCGATCCGCCAAAGGCAAAGATCGGCGGCACGCCGGCTTCGCCGGGATCGCCCCAATAGGTGATCGCATTGCCGGTAAGCTGGATCTCGACGCCGACAATATAGGAATTGTTCTGCATGCCTTGTGCTTGCAGCCGCATCGCCGATTTATCGGTGCGGATCCACGGGGTGCTTGGCAGTTCGGCGCCGTGGACGAGTGACGAAAATGTGGCGAGCGCGGTGAGGCCTATCAAAAGTCTTTTCATATCACTTCTTTAACGCGTGCCTTGCACACGCACCAATAACATTGCCGCGAGCTTCTTGCGAAAGTCATGCCGACTATCCTAAAATCCCCCCATGACCTTACGACTGAAGCGCGACTCACGCGCGCCCCAAGGTTTCCTCGACGGACAGATGCTGCTGGCCATGCCCGGCATGCAGGATGCTCGCTTCGCGCGTTCCGTGATCTACATGTGCGCCCATTCGGATGAGGGCGCGATGGGGATCGTGATCAATCAACCGGCACGCAAGGTGACCTTTTCCCAACTCCTGGTGCAACTCGATATCGTCTCCGATCCGGACGCCATCCGCCTGCCGGCAAAAGCCGAGCAGATGCCGGTTCTGAAGGGGGGGCCGGTCGAGCCCAATCGCGGCTTCGTGCTGCACTCGGCCGAATATTCGGTCGGCGAGGCGACATTGCCGATCGACGAGGCCGTATCGCTCACGGCGACGCTCGATATTTTGCGCGCCATCGCCCATGGCGAGGGCCCCGACAAGGCCGTGCTCGCCCTTGGCTACGCGTCGTGGGTGCCCGGCCAGCTGGAAGCCGAAATTCAAAACAATGGCTGGCTCTATTGCGAGGCGGATCCGCAATTCGTCTTCGACGCCGACCTCGGCTCCAAATACGACCGCGTCCTGCAGCAACTCGGCATCGAGCCGGCCATGCTGTCGAGCGATGCCGGCCACGCTTAAGTCTCTCTACGCCGCCTGCTCCACGCCCGCGCCGACGAGCCGCCGCGCTTCGTTGACCGTCATGGGCTGGCCGAAGGCGTAGCCTTGCGCATATTCGCAGCCGAGCTGGTAAAGCTCGATCACGTCGCTTTCGGTCTCCGCCCCTTCGGCCACCACGTCCATGCCAAGATCATGGGCGAGGGCGATGATCGAGCGCAGGATCGTCGGCCGCGTGCCCTTGCCGGTCTGATGGACAAAGGATTGGTCGATCTTGATCGTATCGAAGGGCAGGCGCTGCAGATAAGTCAGTGAGAGATAGCCGGTGCCGAAATCGTCGAGCGACAGGCCGGCGCCCAGATTGCGGATGCGCTCCAGGATTTGCGCGGCGAATTCCGGGTTTTCCATCACCAGGCCTTCGGTCATCTCCAGCTTCAAAGTCCCGGGCAGGACGGAGGTGCGCGACAGCACCGCCTTGATGTCGTTCAGGAGATCGTGTCGCAGCAATTGCTGCGAGGAAATATGAATGCTGGCGAAAATCGGCGGATTGACTTCGAGCGCTTCCTGCCAGATGCGCAATTCCTTCGCCGTCCGGTCCAGCACGAAGGCATTCAGATCGAAAATGACGTCGGTTTCCTCTGCCATGGCGATGAATTCATCGGGGCCGATAAGGCCGAGGCGCGGATGGTTCCAGCGCAGCAGAGCCTCGAATCCGGCGACCGTGCGATCTTCGAGCCGCACCACCGGCTGGAAATAGACCTGCATCTCGCCATGTTCGAGCGCCCGGCGCAAATCCACTTCCAGCGACAGCCGGTCGGAGCGCTGCGCCCGCATGGTCGGGCGGAACACTTCGATGCGATTGCCGCCGAGCCGCTTCGCATGGGCGAGGGCGAGTTCTGCGTCCTTCAGCATATCGTCGCGCTTGGGATGCAATTGCGGGTCATACAGCGACAGGCCGATCGAGGCGGTGAGCGAAATTTCCTGTTCGGCGAAGGTCACCGGCGTGCTCATGGCGCGGCGAATCGTATCGGCCAGCGCGATGATCTGCTCGGTCTGGGTTTCGCTGACCAGGATGATCGCATATTGGTCGCCGTCGATCCGGGCCAGCGTGTCCTGCTGCTTGAGCAGTCGCGAGAGACGCCGCGCCAGAGTGAGCAGAATCGAATCGCCCGCCGGCGTGCCGACCGCGTCGTTGATCTGCTTGAATCGGTCCACATCGACCGTGATCATCGTCGGCCGGTATTGGCTGTCGGCGCGGGCCTGGGCCAGCGCGCCATCGATGCGGTCGAGGAACAGCTCGCGATTCGGCAGGCCGGTCAGATTGTCGTAGACCGCATCGCGTAACAGCCGCTCCTCGGCGGCTTTCGCATTGGTGACGTCGGACAGTGTGCCGACCACCCGCAGCACATCGCCGTCCGCTCCGATCACCGGGCGCGCTTTGAGCTGATACCAGAAATAATGGCCGTCGGTGGAGCGCAGGCGGAAATCATGGGCGATGCGGCCGCGCGCCTGTTGCAGCAGCATGTCGAGCGAGGCGCGATACCGGTCGCGATCGAACGGGTGCAGCACATCGAACCAGGCGGAGGCCGGGCCCTCCAAGCCGCCGCGCTTCAGGCCCAGTTGCGTTTCCACCTCAGGGCTGACGAAAATATGGTCGGCCGGAACGTCCCAGTCGAAAATGATGTCGCCCGAGCCGGTGAGCGCGAGGGCCTTGCGCTCGGCATCCGAAACGGTGCCGTGGCCGACCCCGCCGCCGGCAAAAGCGTTCTGCATGACGGTGAAGCCGATCAGCATCACGATCAGGACGAGGCCGCCGATCAGCGCCGGCGCGACGAAATCGACCGTGAAACCGCCGGTCACGGTGATCGCCGCCGCGATCACCCAGACGACGAGGAGCAGCCAGGTTGGGATCAGCATCACGGCCCGGTCGTAGCCATGGGTCGATAGGTAGACGATGAGGATGAAGCCGACCCCGGTGATCGAGGCGATCGAGATGCGCGCGATGCCGGACGCGACCTCCGGATCGTATACCGCGAGGCCGATCAGGGCGGCGATCATGGTGAGCCACAGGCCGGCGACATAGGAATAGCGCACGTGCCAGCGGTTGAGATTGAGATAGGCGAACAGGAACACGATCAGCGTGGCGCCCAGTACCGCTTCGGCACCGGCGCGCCAGATGCGGGTGCCGTTCACGTCGATGTCGAAAATCTTGTGCCAGAAGCCGAAATCGATACAGACATAAACCAGCACGGCCCAGGCGAGAGCGGCCGCCGCCGGGAAGATCGCCGCGCCGCGCACCACGAAGACGATGGTGAGGAAAAGCGCCATCAGGCCGGCAATACCGATGATGATCCCCTCGTAAAGGGTCAGGCTCGTCACCTTGTCCTTATAGGCGTCCGGGTCCCAGAGGTAGATTTGCGGCAGATAGGCGGTTTGCAACTCGGCGACATAGGTCACGGTCGTGCCGGGCTCAATCGTGACCGCAAAAACATCGGAATCGGGGCTGTCCTGGCGCTCCAGCGCCGACCCCTGGCTGGCGGTGATCGCCTGGATGCGGGTCGAGCCGAGATCCGGCCAGATGACGCCGGAGCCGGCGAGCCGGTAATGCAGGGCCACGATCAGGCGCTTGATCGGCTTATCGGTCTCATTGGCAAGCGCAAAGACCACCCAGGAGGGTTGGGTCCCCGGCTCTCGGGCGGAGACTTCGATCCTGCGCACAATGCCGTCCGGTCCGGGCGCGGTCGCGATCTGAATCTTGTCGCCTTGCCCCGAGTAGTGATCAAGCGCGGCGCTGAGGTCGATAGCCGTCGAATCCGGGGTCACGCGCACGGCCTCGGCCGCCAAAGCGGAAAAAGAGCCGGCAAGCCAGAGACCTAGAAGCAGGAGAAAGAGACGAATCGGACGCACGATACTCTAAATGCTGAGGACGGAAATATGCGGCATCGACCCGCCGGCCCCGCATTTCCATCCGGTGAACCTCATTCATGTCGGAAGTGTGATTGGTAGTCATTTGCGGCTGTGCGGGCAAGGCGCAACAGGATTTTGCCCGGCTTTTTGCCCAGATAACGTAAATTCCAGAGGCTTCCGTGGACGATCAGCCGCGGTGATGTCCACTGCCCAGAGGCACATCGCTGTCCAAAATGGCGTAAAGGACATGGTCTTGCCAGCGGCCGTTGATCTGCAGATAGGCGCGCGCCACGCCCTCACGCTGGAAGCCGATCCGTTCCAGCAGCCGCCTTGAGGCCTCATTGTGCATGAGGCAGGCCGCTTCGACCCGCCGCAACCCCATGACACCAAAAGCGTGGGCAAGGATCGCGCGCACCGCGTCGGACATATAGCCGCGGTTGGCGTAAGGCGCGCCCATCCAATAGCCGAGGGTCGCCGTTTGCGCGACGCCGCGCCGGACCTGGCCGAGGGTCAGGCCGCCGAGCAGGACCCGGTCGCTCTGCCGGAAAATCAGGAAAGGGTAGGATTCATCGCGCGCGATCTCTTCCCGATGCCGTTTGAGACGGCGGCGAAAGGCCGCGCGGGTCAGGTCATCGGCCGGCCAGATCGGTTCCCAGGGGGTTAGAAATTCGCGGCTTTCGGCGCGCAGCCGGGCCCACGGCAGGAAATCTTCCATTTCCGCATGGCGCAAATAGACCGATTTGCCGCGAATCCAGGCCTTTGGGTCAGCCGCGAAATTGAGTCGGAAGAGCGCCACGAGCCATCCCTCATACGCCAGAGAGCCGTGCTGCAACTTTATCTGGAGTCCAAACCTTGGCAACTGGCCCAATGGCGCAAACGGTCGGTGCCGTCTTGAGTATTTCTTGCCCCGCGGCGCGAATGTCGTCGACCGTGATCGCGTCGATCCGGTCGATCACCTCCTGCCGCGTCAGGACGCGGCCGTAGGACAACATCTGCCGGGCGATCTGCTCGGCCCGCGCCGTCGAGGATTCGAGCGCGGTGAGCAGCGAGACCTTCATCTGCGCCTTGGCCCGTTGCACTTCCACCTCCGACAAATCCGCGGCCGCATCGGCCAGGCAATCGAGCGCAACCGGCATCAATTCGGTGACATCGCCGGCGCTGGTTCCGGCGTAAAGGCCGAACAGGCCGGTGTCGGAAAAGGCCCAGTGGAACGCATAGATCGAATAGGCGAGGCCGCGCTTTTCCCGCACATCTTGAAATAGGCGCGATGACATGCCACCGCCAGCGACATTGGCGAAAATATGCGCGGCGTAATTGCGCGGATCATTGAAGGAAACGCCTTCGAAGCCGATGATGATATGCGCCTGCTCAAGCCGCTTCTTCAGCTTGTTCTCGCCCCCGACATATTTGGCGGGCTCCTTTTGCAGCCGCATCGGCTCAGGCAGATGGCCGAAGCGCTCACCGATCTCGGCGACAAGCGCCTTGTGATCGACCGCACCGGCCGCGGCGACGGTCATGGATTCGGAGTGGTAATGTGAGCCGAGATAGTCCCGGATTGCTGTCGGGTCGAAGGACGACACCCGCTCGGGCGTGCCGAGAATGGGCCGGCCGATCGACTGGTCGGGATAGGCGGTCGCGGTGAACATGTCGAACACGAGATCGTCCGGCGTATCGGCCGCCGCACCGATCTCCTGCAAGATCACGCTTTTCTCCCGCGCCAGTTCGGTCGGATCGAAGACCGAATTGGTGAGGATGTCGCTCAGGATGTCGATGGCAAGGTCGGTGTCCTCCGCGAGTACGCGCGCGTAATAGGACGTCTGCTCGACCGACGTTGCGGCGTTGATATCGCCACCCGCCGTCTCGATTTCCTCCGCAATGTCCCGGGCCGAACGTTTCTTGGTCCCTTTGAAAGCCATGTGCTCCAGCAGATGCGAGAGCCCATGTTCCTGTGGCCGTTCGTGCCTTGATCCCGCTCCGATCCACACCCCGAGAGAGGTGGTTTCCACATGGGACATCTTATCTGTGACGACGCGAAGACCGGAGGGAAGCGTCGTTATTTCAACACTCATACAGGCTCATACTTTTGCTCCGGCGCTCATCGCCGCGGCGCGCGAGCGGCTACGGATGAAGGCTTCGATTTCGCGCTGGTCATTGGGCAGCACGGTCATACTTTCGCTTCTTTGTAACAAATCTGCAAGATGCGCCGGCAGGGCGGGGCGGACCCCGCTGGCGCGCCCGACCGCATCGGGGAATTTCGCCGGGTGGGCGGTGCCGAGCACCAACATCGGAATCGCGGGGTGATCCTTGACCCGCTGCCGTGCCACTTGCACGCCGACGGCCGTGTGCGGATCGAGCAGATAGCCCGAATTGCGGTAGGTTGCGGCGATTTCGGCCGCCGTTTCGGCTTCGTGCGTGGCGCCCGCGTCGAAGTCGCTGCGAATGGCCGCGAGCGCATCCGGAGCGATGGTAAAGCTGCCCGATTGTGCAAGGCTGCCCATCGCACCGCTGATGGCGGAAGCGTTGCGGCCATAGGCTTCGAACAGCACCCGCTCGAAATTCGATGACACTTGAATGTCCATGGAGGGCGATTGCGTCGGCTTGACGCCGCGCACGTCATAGGTGCCGGTCGCAAGCGTGCGCGCCAGAATGTCGTTGGTATTGGTGGCGATGCCGAGACGTTCGATCGGCAGGCCCATGCGCTTGGCGACATAGCCCGCGAGAATATCGCCGAAATTGCCGGTCGGGACGGTGAAGGACACCTTGCGATGCGGGGCGCCCAGCGCGACAGCGCTGGTGAAGTAATAGACGATTTGCGCGACAATACGGGCCCAATTGATCGAATTAACGCCGGACAGACCGAATTCGTCGCGGAAGCGATGGTTGTTGAACAGGCCCTTCACGATCGCCTGCGCGTCGTCGAACGTGCCTTCGAGGGCGATCGTATGGACATTGGCATCGCTGACCGTGGTCATCTGGCGGCGCTGCACGTCGGAGACGCGGCCATGCGGATAGAGTATGAACACGTCGACCATATCGAGGCCGCGGAAGGCTTCGATGGCGGCCGCGCCGGTGTCGCCCGAGGTGGCGCCGACGATGGTCGCCCGCTTGCCGGCCGCCTTCAGCGCGCGGTCCATCAGCCGGCCGAGCAATTGCATCGCGACATCCTTGAAGGCAAGGGTCGGGCCATGGAACAGTTCGACCACGAAGAGATTGTCGCCGATCTGGGTCAGCGGCGTCACCGCATCGTGCCGGAAGGTCGCATAGGCAGATACGATCATGGCCGAGAGGTCGGCAGGGGCAATCGTGTCGCCGGTGAACCGGCTGATGACGGCCTCCGCCACTTGGGCGTAGGGCTTGCCGGCAAAGCCGGCGATTTCGTCGGCCGAAATCTGCGGATAGGTCTGCGGCAGATAGAGGCCGCCGTCGCGCGCCAGGCCGGTCAGCAAAGCCTCGGTGAAATTCAGCTCAGGCGCGTAACCGCGGGTCGAAACATAGCGCATCGTGCAAATCCTCAAAGTCCTGCAAACCGATGGCGGCAGGCTGTAGCATAAAATTTCGTCACTGGGACCGCTTGAATCGGCATGGCCTCATCTCACGCTTTGGGACGTCGCCAGGCGAAGACCGCAAAGACGCCGAGCAGCGCCGCGGCGAGGCCGAACCAAGTGAAGGCGTAGGACAGGTGGTTGTTCGGAATGTCGATCACTGTCGTGCCGCCCTTCGGCCAGCCGCCCGGCACCGGCGTCGCATCGGCGTCGATGCTGAACGGGGCTGCGCGCTGTAAGCCGAAATGCTGGGCGATCGCGATCGAATCGCGCGTGTACCAGAGGCCTTTGGCCGGATCGTCGGCAGGGGTGAAAGGATTGCGGCTTTCCGGCTCGCGCATCAGGCCGCTGAGCGTGACCTCGCCGGGGATTTGCCCAGCCGAGCGCTTGGCCGGGTCGCGCAGGTCCTCGCGCACGAAACCGCGGTTGACGATGATCTGCGCGCCCGAGGCGAGCGTCAGGGGCGTCAGGACCAGATAGCCGGTCTCATCATGGAAAGGCCGGAAGACCAGGGCTTCCTGCGCGTAGTCGAACGTGCCGGTGAGCGTGACATGCCGATAGGCGTATTCGTTGGGCGTAAGCCCCGGCCATTGAGCTTCATCCGGCAGCGGCACGGGCGGCGCCGCGATCCGTTCGTGGATTTGTGCCAGGAGGCCTTCCTTCCAGGCCAGCCGCTGCAACTGCCACACGCCGAGGCCGCATAGCAGGATGAAGGCGAGAAGGGTGGCAATGGCCGGCCCGAGCAGCCGGCGCGACGGCGTGGTGGCAGTCAATGCTTTTCCAGCCGGCCCTGTTCAGCCTTGTTCTTGTATTGCAGGGCGATGAGTAGGCCTTTGAGCGGCCGCAGAATGCCGAGGCAGACGACGAGGGTCAGCGGCAGGAAGATCATCAGATGGACCCAGATCGGCGGCGCAAAAGTCAGCTCGGTCCAGAGCGCGAGGCCAAGCACGATGAAGCCCGCGAAAAGGGTCACGAAAACGGCCGGCCCGTCGCCCGCGTCGGCAAAGGAATAATCGAGCCCGCAGGATTGGCAGGACGGCGCTACATCCAGAAAGCCCTTGAACATCTTGCCCTGGCCGCACCGCGGACAACGGCCGGCGAGGCCGGTGGAATAGGGGGACTGGGGCGGATATTCGTCGTCATACATGGGCGTGTCTCGGGCTGAGATTTCAAGGCATTATACCAAAGGTCGCGAGCAGCGACCTTTGGACAGCTCTTCATTTTTCGCTCTCGCCTTGGAAAGGCGAAAAATGAAGAAAGGAACCAACGGTCACTCTTCGTGACCGTTGGTATTATAGGCAGTCGCTCGGGGGACGGGAAAATAAAAATCCCGGCCTTATCGACAAGGCCGGGATTCCAGAAATGCCCGTGCGGGACGCGTCATTCGTGATGGATCACGCCGCCCCAGGAGCCCCACACATAGATGCAGGAGAACAGGAACAGCCAGACGACGTCGACGAAATGCCAGTACCAGGCGGCAAATTCAAAGCCGAGATGCTGGTCCGGCTTGAAATGGCCGGCATAGGCGCGAATCAGGCAGACGATCAGGAAGAGCGTGCCGATGATCACATGCGCGCCGTGGAAGCCGGTCGGCATGAAGAAATTCGCACCGTAGATCGAGCCCTTGAACGCGAAAGGCGCATGATAATATTCCCACGCCTGCACGCTGGTGAACATGGCGCCGAGCAGGACGGTGAGCAACAGGCCGGTCTTCAGGCTCGACCGGTCATTGTGCAGCAGCGCGTGATGGGCCCAGGTGACGGTCGTGCCGGAGGTGAGCAGCAGCAGCGTATTGAAGAGCGGCAGATGCATCGGGTCGAGCGCCTCGATGCCCTTCGGCGGCCAGATGCCGCCGGTAAATTCCGTGCGGGCATATTCGATCACTTCGTTGGGGAAGAGGCTCGAGTTGAAATAGGCCCAGAACCACGCCACGAAGAACATCACTTCCGACGCGATGAACATGATCATGCCGTAGCGATGGCTGATCTGCACGACGCGGGTATGGTGGCCTTCACGCTCGGCCTCCCTGATCACGTCGCTCCACCAGGCGAACATCGTGTAGAGCACGGCGATGAGGGCAAAGCCGAAAATAAAGGGGCCCATTTTCAGGCCGCCCAGGGTCAGGCTCTTCATCCACATGACGGCGCCGATCGCCAGCATGAACGCACTGACCGAACCGACCAGCGGCCAGGGACTTGGATCAACGAGATGATAGTCGTGGTTCGGTTTGGCGTGACTGTCAGCCATCGGTCGTTTCCCTCAACAAATTCCAGCCCATTGAAGCCATTTCACATGTCTCATGACGGGGGTCAACTGCGACATCATAGCTTCGGTTTGTTTTTCGCCGCATCCGCAACGGGTTGCGGATCCTGCTTCGACGAATAGAAAGTGTAGGACAATGTGACCGTCTCGACGCCCTTCATCGCCTCGTCCTTTTCAAGCGCCGGATCGAGGTAGAAGACCACCGGTAGATCCGCCGATTCGCCCGGCCCCAGGTGCTGTTCCGACGTGCAAAAGCAGGAGATCTTGTAGAACCATGGGCTCACCTGTTCCGAGACATTGTAGGAAGCGACTGCCGCGGTCTGCTGGTTCGAAAGGTTCTTCACCTTGAAGAAAACGGTGGCCGTCTGGCCGGTGCGCACATTGATCGAATCGACTTCCGGCTCGAAGGACCAGGGTAGGTCGCCGCTGACATTGGTATCGAAGTGGACATTGATGATGCGCTGCCCCAGGGTCGCGGATTCGGTGTCCGCCGTGCGCAAGACGCCGCCATAGCCTGTCGCCTTGCAGAAGGCGGCATAGAGCGGCACGGCGGCATAGGAGAGGCCGATCATCGCGGCGACCACCGCGGCGATGGTCCAGGCGGTGCGCGCATTGGTTTTGTTATTCGCCATAGGAATCGGTCTGCTGTGCGGGGTCGAAATGCGGGGCATGCGCGACGCGCACGATCGTCACGCAATAGAACAACACGAAAAACGCTAAAACGCACAGGCCCAAGGCCCAATTGCGCTGAACGCGGCCGCGCATCTGCGCCGGCGTCAGCCCTTGGATCGCGGGCGTCTTGGTCTTCGCGAAATAGGCGAGCAGCGCGACGCTCAAGGCAAAGCCGATGAGCGCGAAAAGAACGTTCAGGCCCTTCGCGACGGCAAAGGCCCAGACCAGCAGAACGAGCGGGATCAGAAAGCCGAGCATGCGCTAACTCCAAAGCACTTGCATGCGCACGACGAGATGTTCGCCGAGCAAAGTGGCGAAAAGCGCGAACAGATAAAGGATCGAGAAGCCGAACAGCCGCATGGCCTGTTTATTGGCCATCGCGCCCTCGCGGATGCGAAAGACTTTTGCCGCGAGCCAAAGCATCGTCAGTCCGCCGAGCGCGGAGACGGCAAGATAGGTGATGCCGCCAAAGCTCAACAAGAACGGCAGGCAGCCGATCGGCGCGAGGACGATCGTATAAACCAAGATTTCGAGCCGGGTGTGGTCGGGGCCCTTCACATTCGGCATCATCGGCACGCCGGCATTGGCGTAATCACCCTGCTTGACCAGGGCGAGAGCCCAGAAATGTGGCGGCGTCCAGACGAAGATGATGAGGAACAGAATGAGGCTGTCGAGGGTGATCGTGCCGGTCACGGCGCTATAGGCGATCATCGGCGGGAAGGCGCCCGCCGCACCGCCGATGACGATGTTTTGCGGCGTCGAGCGCTTGAGCCACATCGTGTAGATCACGGCGTAGAAGAAGATGGTGAAGGCGAGCAGCCCGGCGGCGAGCCAATTGGTAGCAAGCCCGAGGGTCGCGACCGAGAAGGCGGCGAGCACCAGGCCGAACGCCAAAGCCTCGCCGCTGGTGACTTTGCCGGACGGAATCGGTCGCTTCTGGGTCCGCCGCATCACCGCGTCGATGTCGGCGTCATACCACATGTTGAGCGCGCCGGACGCGCCGGCGCCGATGGCGATGGCAAGCAGGGCGGTGAAGCCGAGCACGGGATTGATGCCGCCGGGCGCGATGATCAGGCCGGTCAGCGCCGTGAAGACGACGAGCGACATCACCCGAGGTTTCAGCAGCGCGAAATAATCGGATGGGGTGGCGTTGGAGACTGCATTCATGTCAGTCGCGCCGTCATGACCTGCGGTCAAACTCATTACTACATTCCAATCCACATCGGGACGTTCAACATCGTGGCTTCAAGCGCCGGGCTCATCGGCAAGACGGCCTCTTGAAGGTCGTCCAACGGATGAGTCCGGCGGCCGGTCGGAAACCGGCCGCCGTGGTCTTTAGTGCCCGTCCGAGCCGGTGATGCGCGGCAGGGTCGAGAACTGATGGAAGGGCGGAGGCGAGGACAGCGTCCACTCCAGGGTCGTCGCGCCGACGCCCCACGGATTGTCGCCAGCAACACGCTTCTTCGAGAAGGCTTCGAGCACCGTGTAGAGGAACACGAGCACGCCGATACCGGCGATGTAGGAGCCGAACGACGACCATTTGTTCCAGAACGCGAAAGCTTCCGGATAGTCGATGTAGCGGCGCGGCATGCCGGCGAGGCCGAGGAAATGCTGCGGGAAGAACGTCAGGTTCACGCCGACGAACATGATCCAGAAATGCAGTTTGGCCAGGGTCTCATTGTACATGTAACCCGTCATCTTCGGGAACCAATAGTACCAGGCCGCGAAAATCGCGAAGACCGCACCGAGCGACAGCACGTAGTGGAAGTGCGCGACCACATAATAGGTTTCGTGCAAGCTGCGGTCGACGCCGGCATTGGCGAGCACGACGCCGGTCACGCCGCCGACGGTGAACAGGAAGATGAAGCCGACGGCCCAGACCATCGGCGCGCGGAACGAGATCGAGCCGCCCCACATGGTGGCGATCCATGAGAAGATCTTCACGCCGGTCGGCACCGCAATCACCATCGTCGCGAAGACGAAATAGCGCTGCGTGTTGAGCGACAGGCCGACCGTATACATGTGGTGCGCCCACACGACGAAGCCGACGAAACCGATAGCGACCATCGCATAAGCCATGCCGAGATAGCCGAACACCGGCTTCTTCGAGAAGGTCGATATGATGTGGCTGATGATGCCGAAGCCGGGCAGGATCAGAATGTACACTTCCGGATGGCCGAAGAACCAGAACAGGTGCTGGAACAGGATCGGGTCGCCGCCGCAATCGGGACGGAAGAAGCAGGTGTCGAAGTTGCGGTCCGTCAGCAGCATGGTGATCGCGCCGGCAAGAACCGGGAGCGAGAGCACGAGCAGGAAGGCGGTGATCAGCACCGACCACGCGAACAGCGGCATCTTATGCAGGGTCATGCCCGGCGCGCGCATGTTGAAGATGGTGGTGATGAAATTGATCGCGCCGAGGATCGAGGACGCGCCCGCGATGTGCAGCGACAGAATGGCGAAATCCATCGCCGGCCCGTCATGGCCCGTCGAGCTCGACAAAGGCGGATAGATGACCCAGCCGGTGCCGGCGCCGTTGAAGCCCTCGCCGCCCGGCACGAACATCGAGATCACCAGCAGGCCGAAGGATGCGGGCAACAGCCAGAAGGAAATGTTGTTCATGCGCGGGAAGGCCATGTCCGGCGCGCCGATCATGATCGGAACGAACCAATTGCCGAACCCGCCGATCATCGCCGGCATCACCATGAAGAAGATCATGATCAGGCCATGGCCGGTGATGAAGACGTTATAAAGATGCTTGGCGGCGTCGAGATTGTTGTCGCCGGCGCCTTCGAGATATTTGGCGATGATCGGGAAGACCTGGATGCCGGGATCCTGCAATTCGGCGCGGATCGCGATCGACATCGCACCGCCGATGACGCCGGCGCAAATCGCGAAGATCAGGTAGAGCGTGCCGATGTCTTTGTGATTGGTGGAATAAAGATAGCGTTTCCAGCCGGTCGGGTGGCCGTGGTCCGCAGCATCGTGGGTGGTTGAGGTTGCCATACGTGTAAATCCTCGAACTTGAAACGATCCAGACGGACCGGCTTATTGCGCGCTTGCAAGGGCGGAGGCGCCGCCGTTGCTCGCAAATTTCTTCTTCGCATCCTGCAACCAGGCGTCATATTTCTCTTGGCTCAGGACGCGGATGGCGATCGGCATGAAGGCATGGTCCTTGCCGCATAGTTTCGAGCATTGCCCGTAGTAGACGCCTTCCTTGTCGGCATTGAACCAAGTCTGGTTTGCGCGGCCGGGAACGGCGTCGACGCGCACCCCGAGTTCGCGCACCGCGAAGGAATGGATGACGCCGGTCGGGTCGGACGTGATCGTCATCACGATGTTTTTATGCACCGGCACGACGAGTTCGTTGTCGACGGCGAGCAGGTAGAGCTGGTGCTCCTTCTCGAAGTCGTTGAGGTCCGCTTGCTTCTTATAGTTCGAATCGTAGCTGAAGCCGCCCGCCTGGTCCTTGGGATATTCGTAGGTCCAGTACCATTGCTTGCCGGTCGCCTTGAGGGTGATGTCGGCCTTGGGGGCAACCAATTCCTTGGTCAGGAGCCGGAACGAGGGGATCGCGATGATCACCAGGATGAGAACCGGAATGATCGTCCAGGCCACTTCGAGCAGGGTATTGTGTGTCGTCCTGGAGGGAACGGGATTGGCCTTCTCGTTAAAGCGAAAAACGATGATGAGGAGGAGGGCGAGAACAAACAGCGAAATCGGAATGATGATCCACAACAGCAAGGTGTGGAAACTATCGATGTCCTGAGCCACGGTGCTCGCCGGCTCGGGCATGCCGATCTGGCCCGGAACCGGGGCGCCGAGCACGGCGTCCTCCGCACGGGCCCAAGTGGAGGTGAAGAACGTTAATAGAGCGGCCGCCGCCGGCCCGATTCCCCGCATATTAAACCTCATGAACGTCGTCGCTCCTCTCGGCCAGATCCGCTTTATCAATCTGGCGGACACTTGAATTTTCCTCGCAAAAGGGCCTCATTCTGGCCGCTTTCGTGAGAATATTGCATTCCGCCTCGGATCGGCCCCACGGGACGAGGCCCCAGCCCAAGCCAATCCAAAGGCGGAAAAACGCCATCTCAACCCCGTTTCAAACCACAGTCCCGCTGCAAGCGCAATGCCGTCGAACTTTTTGCCCGATGCGGCAAATGGGCGCGAAACTATCCTCCTTTGTTCGGCGCTGCAAACGTTGCGAGCTGCGCAGGCACCATTTCACGCCGGCGCTTGACAGGCAAAGGTCATTTGCTACGGAACGGACGGCTTTTACACCGCATCGGCCCTTGGGTTTGATTCGTGGATATTATAATGACATGTCGCGCGCATGATATGACGCGGATGTGGATGAGGAACGGGAATGATTCGGATGCGCGTTAGCAGGATTCAGCCACAAACCGGCACATGGCCGGCGGGGTTCTGGCGGCTGCTGGCCGGAGCGGTGCTCGCTTTGGCGATTTTGGGCACCGGCCAAGCCTTGGCGCAGTCTCAAGGCGTCCTGAAGAACAAGTTCGGCGATTGGGAAATGCGTTGCGACACGCCGCCGGGCGCGGTTCAGGAGCAATGCGGCCTGGTGCAGAGCATTGCGGCGGAAGACAAGCCGAACGTCAATTTGCAGATCATCATCGTCAAGGTGGCGGACGGCAAGGGCTCGATCCTGCGGGTCGTCGCGCCGCTGGGCGTGTTCCTGCCGCGCGGCCTCAACCTGAATATCGACGGCGCCAATATCGGCAAGACCGGCTTCGGCCGCTGCCTGCCGAACGGCTGCTATGCGGAAGTCGGCATCGACGACAAATTGCTGCAGCAGCTGAGAAACGGCCAAAGCGCCGTCTTCTCGATTTTCGACACGCCGGAGGAGGGGATCGGCATTCCGGTCGCGCTGTCCGGTTTCAAGGACGGTTACGACAGCCTGCCCGACGTTTCCAGCGCGCCACAGGGCGCCGACCCGAACGCGGCAGGCGCAAAACCGCCGGCACCGGCGCCAACTCCGGCACCGACGCTGCCGCCGCAATAGGCCGGACGGCTTTGTTTCAGTCTGACGGGATCAAAATGGCTGTGAGCCGTGTGGAGGATTTTCATGACGCAGGGCATTTTTAGGGACTTTCCGATGGAGGCGTTTATGCCGGGGATGCGTGTACTTGGTGTTGCATTCCTGACTTTGTCGCTCGCCGGCTGCGGCAGCGGCAGCAGCAAGTTCGACCCTGCCAGCCTTGTTGCCTTCAACCGCCCCTCGGCCCCGCCCGTGCCGCCGCCGCCGAAAGCCAAGGAGGACGAGCCGGAAGTCTATTGCCCGTTCGTGCAGGTTCTCGACGGCGCGAGCGCCTTGCGCGTCGGCGGGTCGGGCGAATCGGTCCGCTATCAATATTCGCTGGGCGACTTGGCGCGCGAATGCAAGGTGGTCAACGGCAAGATCCAGATCACGGTCGGCGTCGAAGGCAAGGTCCTCTTGGGACCGGCCGGTTCGCCCGGAACATTCTCGGCGCCGATTCGCATTGCGGTGCGCAAGGACGCGGATAATACGGCCGCGGCGAGCAAACTGTTCCGCGTCTCGGCGACCGTGCCCGCCGGTGACACGGTCGGCACGTTCTCGCTGGTCTCCGATGTGATGGAAGTGCCTTTCACCCGCACTGATGCGGATCAGGATTACACGATCGTCGTCGGCTTTGACAGCAAGGGCACGGACAGCGGCGCGCCGGCGAAACCGCGCCGCCGCCGCCACGCGGCTGCAGCGGCACAATAGGGCAGTCCCGGCGGTATCGGTGGAAGATCATTACTTTTTTCGATGCCGCCATTGACCATATCTATGACGCGGAGTAATGCTCCGATTGTCAGATCCACCCTCTGCGGGAGAGTCCGGTTCATCACCGGCGCCGAAGGCGCAACCGCCCCGGAAACGCTCAGGCATCAGGACCGCAAGAGGGATGACACTCTGGAAAGCGAGGCGGAATTCTTGAGGATTCGAGAGTTCTGCATCCACCGACGGGGGTAACCGATCCGGCGTAACGCCGGGCGGGAAATCTCTCAGGTCCCGTGACAGAGGGGGCGTCGCGCCAGGCTCACGTCTGGAGGTTACGCTATCTCTTTGGCCAGGCCCGTCATGACTGACCCGCATTCCTCATCCGACACCCCGCTCAAGCAAACGCCTTTGCATGATTTGCATGTGAAGCTCGGTGCGCGCATGGCCGCTTTCGCCGGCTATGATATGCCGATCCAATACCCGTCCGGCATTTTGCAGGAGCATCTGCATACGCGGGCGCAGGCCGGGCTGTTCGACGTATCGCATATGGGTCAGGCGATTCTGTCAGGGCCCGATGCGGTCAGAGGGCTCGAATCGCTGGTGCCGGGCGATCTTGCCGCGCTGGCGCCGGGGCGCATCCGCTACACGCAATTCTTGAACGAGGACGGCGGGATTCTCGACGATCTGATGGTCACCCGGCTGGCCGATGCGGCGGACGGCGCCGAGCAGCTTTATCTCGTCGTCAACGCAGCCTGTAAGGACGCGGATTTTGCCCATATTCGCTCGCGCCTGCCGCATCTCACGCTCAGAGTGCTCGAACATCACGCGCTGATTGCGCTGCAAGGGCCCAAAGCTGCCGCGGTGCTGGAGCGGCATCTGCCGGGTGTCGAGACCATGCCGTTCATGTCGCTATACATCGTCGAGCGGGACGGCGTGAGCTTCCATGTGTCACGCTCCGGCTATACCGGCGAAGACGGTTATGAGATTTCGGTGCCAGACGCGCATGCGGCTGATTTTACCCAAACGCTTTTGCGCGAAGCCGAGGTCAAGCCGATCGGGCTCGGCGCGCGCGATTCGCTGCGGCTCGAATCCGGTCTTTGCCTTTATGGCCACGACATCGACACGACCACGACGCCGGTCGAAGCGGCCTTGATGTGGTCGATTTCCAAGCGCCGCCGCGCCGAGGGCGGTTTTCCAGGCGACGAGCGCGTGCGCCTGCAATTGGCCCACGGCCCGTCGCGCCTGCGCGTCGGCATTCTGCCCGACGGCAAAGCGCCGGCGCGCGAGGGCTGCGATATTACGACGCTCGACGGCGTGCTGATCGGCAAGATCACGTCCGGCGGCTTCGGTCCGAGCCTCAATGCGCCGGTCGCGATGGGCTATGTCGAAGCGAAATATGCGCCGGTCGGAACGCCGGTGCATGTCATAGTGCGCGGCAAACCGTTGAAAGCGTCCATCGTCAAAATGCCGTTCGTGCCGCAGAATTATTATCGGGGCTAAGGAAAAGGGGACATCACATGACCATCCGCTACAGCAAAGATCATGAATATATCCGTGTCGACGGCGACGTCGGCACGATCGGCATCACCGACTATGCGCAGAATGCACTGGGCGACGTGGTGTTCGTCGAATTGCCGAGCGTCGGCAAGACGCTGGCGAAAGGCGGTGAAGCCGCCGTCGTCGAAAGCGTGAAGGCGGCAAGCGAAGTGTTTTCGCCTGTCTCCGGCACGGTGGTCGAAGTCAACAGCGAGTTGGAAGCAACGCCCGCGACGGTGAACGAAGATCCCGCCGGCAAGGGCTGGTTCATGAAGGTCAAATTGAGCACTCCCGCGGAACTCGACGATTTGCTGGATGAGGCGGCGTATCAGGACTTTCTGAAAACCTTGTAAGCCGCGCGGCGACCGCGGCGATTAAAATTCCGGAGCACAGTTCAAGCGATGCGCTATCTTCCTTTGACCGACGTCGAACGTGGCGACATGCTGACGAAAGTCGGCGCCGTGCATATCGACGCGCTTTTTGCCGATATTCCCAACGACCTTCTGCTCAAGGCGCCGCTCGACCTGCCGCGCCGGAAAACCGAACTCGAGGTGGAGCGCGCGCTCACGAAATTGAGCAACCGCAATATTCCCGCCTCGACGTCTTCCTTCTTCGTCGGATGCGGCGCCTACAAGCATCACATTCCGGCGACCGTCGATCATTTGATTCAACGCTCGGAATTTCTGACCGCCTATACGCCGTATCAACCGGAAATTTCGCAAGGCACGCTGCAAAGCCTGTTCGAATTTCAAACCCAGGTCGCCGCCTTGACGGCGATGGATGTGGCCAATGCCTCGATGTATGACGGGTCCACCGGCACGGCGGAAGCCGTGCTGATGGCGCATCGCATCACCAAGCGCCGCAAGGCGATTCTGTCGGGCGGCTTGCATCCGCAATATGGCGATGTGGTGCGCACCGTGTCGCACATGGCCGGCGATGCGGTGGTCTCGATGCCGGCCGACGTTCATGCCGATGAGGACATCATCGCCAAGATCGACGATGCGACGAGCTGCGTCGTCGTCCAGACGCCGGACGTTTTCGGCAATTTGCGCGATCTGTCGAAAATCGCCGATGCCGCGCACGCCAAAGGCGCATTGCTCATCGCGGTCTTCACGGAAGTTATTTCGCTCGGTCTCATCAAGCCGCCGGGCGAAATGGGCGCGGATATTGCGGTCGGCGAAGGGCAATCGATCGGCAATGCGTTGAGTTTCGGCGGGCCTTATGTCGGCCTGTTCGCGACGCGCGCGAAATACGTGCGGCAAATGCCGGGACGTCTGTGCGGCGAAACCGTGGACGCGGACGGCCGGCGCGGTTTCGTGCTGACGCTGTCGACGCGCGAGCAGCATATCCGCCGCGACAAGGCGACATCGAACATCTGCACCAATTCGGGCCTGTGCTGTCTCGCCTTCACGATTCACATGACCTTGCTCGGGCAAACCGGCTTGCGGCGGCTCGCCAAACTCAATCACGCCCATGCCGTCGCATTGGCCGAGATGGTGCGTGACATTCCTGGCGTCGAGCTCGTCAACAAAACCTATTTCAACGAATTCACCTTGCGGGTGAAGGGTAATGCCGCGACCGTCATCGAGAAGATGGCGGCGCGCGACGTGCTCGGCGGCGTGCCGTTCAGCCGACTGGCGCCGCAATCTGGCTATGACGATCTCATCATCGTCGCCAATACGGAAGTGAATTCGGATGAAGACCGCATGGCCTTCGTCTCGGCGCTGAAAGGATCGCTCTGATGTTGAATACGCAAGGACGTCCGACCCGCGCCGGCGCCGCTTCCGCGGCAGGCCACGAGACCTTTACCGGCAACCATGCGTTGCAGCTCGAAGAGGCGCTGATCTTCGAAACCGGCCGTCTTGATGTGACCGGCGTCGATGTCGACGAGCCGCCGGCCTTTCAATCCGCGCTCGGCGGCTTGGAGCGCACCAGCGAGATCGGTCTGCCCGGCCTCTCCGAGCCGGAGACGATGCGCCATTACGTGCGGCTCAGTCAGAAGAATTACGCGATCGACTCAGGCATCTATCCGCTCGGCTCCTGCACGATGAAGCACAATCCGCGGCTCAACGAGCGGCTCGCGCGCCTGCCGGGTTTTGCCGACGTCCACCCGCTGCAGCCGCAATCCACCGTGCAGGGCGCGCTCGGCCTCATCGCCGATCTTGCCCATTGGCTGATGACGCTCACCAACATGCCGGCGGTCGCTATGTCGCCGAAGGCCGGCGCGCATGGCGAATTGTGCGGCATGATGGCGATCAAGGCGGCGATCGCCGCCAAGGGCGAAGGCGAGACGCGCAACGTGGTGCTGGTGCCGGAATCGGCCCATGGCACCAATCCCGCGACGGCCGCCCTCATCGGCTTCCAGGTCCGTGCCATTCCCGCGCAAGAGGACGGGACGGTGCATCCGGGCGATGTTCAGGCGGCACTCGGACCGGATGTCGCGGCAATCATGCTCACCAATCCGAACACCTGTGGCCTGTTCGAGAAGGACATTGTCGAGATCGCGCGCCTCGTGCACGAGGCCGGCGCCTATTTCTACTGCGACGGCGCGAATTTCACCGCGATCGTCGGCAAGGTGCGGCCCGGCGATCTCGGTATCGATGCGATGCATATCAACCTGCACAAGACCTTCTCGACGCCGCATGGCGGCGGCGGTCCGGGCGCGGGGCCGGTCGTTCTCTCCAACCGGCTTGCGCCCTATGCGCCCGTGCCCTTCGTCCTGCGCGAGGGTGCGTGGCTGCGGTTGGTCGAGCATGCCGAGGGCGAAGCGAGCCTCGGCCGCATGACGGCGTTCCACGGCCAGATGGGTATGTTCGTTCGGGCGCTCGCTTATATGCTCTCGCACGGGTCGGACGGGTTGAAGCAGGCCTCCGAAGACGCGGTGCTGAACGCCAATTACATCCGCGCCAGCCTTGCCGATCTCATGTCGCTGCCGTTCGGCAATCGGCCGTGCATGCACGAGGCCCTGTTCGACGATTCCTGGCTGAAGGATACGGGGGTGACGACGCTCGATTTCGCGAAAGCGATGATCGACGAAGGCTATCACCCGATGACCATGTATTTCCCGCTTGTGGTGCATGGCGCGATGCTGATCGAGCCGACCGAATCCGAATCGAAAGCGTCGCTCGACCTGTTCATCGCGACCCTGCGTGATCTTGCCTTCGGCGCGCGCAACGGCGAGGTTGAGCGCTTCACCAACGCGCCGCATTTCGCCCCACGCCGGCGGCTGGATGAGACGCGCGCCGCGCGCCAGCCGATTCTGAAATGGACACCGCTCCGGCCCATCGCCGACGCGGCGGAATAGGCGGGCTTGCATCGTCCCGACCGCAGCCTCTTGCGGTCGGGGGATGGCACGGAACCAACGGAAAATCCGGGCAAATGCCGTGGTCCGGCGCTGCGAAATTTTGCCGCAAGGCGCCGAAAAACCGACGAGAAAGTCAGAATCTCGTCAGGACCCGTGCCGGGGAAGCTGGAAAATCGCTAATATATCATGTAAATCAAATACATAAGACTTTTTGCCATATTCTTGACTTGATTGGACCCGCTGTCTATGGTGCGCCCGGTTCAAATGGGGTCGGGCTGGGTTCTCCCACGCAGGTGCGGGAATGATCGACGCGGCCTATCGGTGTCCAAAAGCTTCATATGCCGCGCGTTTTGGCATTCTCCGCTAGCGTTGAGAGCCGGAAGGTGAGGGATGGGAAAGTCAGAGGATACCGAGCGGGAGGACGCGGCCTTACGTGCGCGGCTGGCAAATTTGTCAAATGCGCTCGAACAGCAGCGCCAAAGCCAGGAAGAGGCGGAGGCCGGCGGACCCTTGAAAAGCGGGGAATCAGGGCGGGCGCTGAACATGGCGTTCCGGGTGCTCGCCGAGTTCGTCGCAGGGATCCTGGTGGGCGTGTTTCTAGGCTGGGTCTTCGACAGCTGGCTGGGAACATGGCCATTCATGCTCATCGTCTTCTCGATGTTGGGCATGCTGTCGGGGTTCTGGAATATTTATCGGATTGCCGTTGCACAGCAAAAAGGCAATTCGTGATCGGGCGCTTCTTCGTTCGAAGAGGCTTGAAGTTGATAGGCGTCACGCCGCAATTGTGAAGGTTTGATCTTGGCGACCGAAGCTCCTCATCTGAACCCCATCGAGCAGTTTAGCATTCCGCATTTTTTGGAGCTGCATCCGCTGGGCGTCGACGCATCCTTCAGCAAAGCATCGTTGTTCATGATCATCGTTCTGGCGCTCATAACGCTGCTGATGGTGGCCGCGACGTCGGCTAAGGCGCTCGTGCCCGGACGCGGCCAGGCGGCCGCGGAAATGGCCTATGAATTCACCGCCAATATGGTACGGCAGACCGCCGGTACGGATGGGATGAAATTCTTTCCCTTCGTCTTTTCGGTCTTCATGTTCGTGCTGTTCTCGAACCTGATCGGCCTCATCCCTTATACGTTCACCGTGACGAGCCAGATCATCGTCACCTTCTCACTAGCGATTTTCATCATCTGCCTGGTGATCGCCTACGGTCTTTTTAAACACGGTCTGCATTGGCTGAAGCTGTTCGTGCCCTCCGGCGTGCCGGCGTTGATCCTCGTCATATTGGTGCCGATCGAAATCATCTCGTTCCTGTCGCGCCCCATTTCGCTCTCCGTGCGTCTCTTCGCCAACATGCTCGCAGGCCACATTACCCTGCAGGTGTTCGGCGGCTTCATCGTGCTGCTGTTTAGCGGCGGCGCCTGGGCGATTTTGTCACCGCTGCCGATGGCGGCAACGATTGCGATGTTCGCGTTGGAACTGCTTGTGGCGGTGCTGCAGGCGTTCGTCTTCGCGGTTCTCACTTGCGTCTATCTGAACGACGCGATTCACCCCGGCCACTGATAAATATCCGAACAACAAAAGCGGCCACATATCTCTAGGAGCTTATAATGGATCATTTTAACTACATCGGCGCAGGTCTCGCAGCTATCGGTTCGGGCGCGGCCGCGATCGGTGTCGGCCTGATTTTCGGTAATTTCGTGTCTGGCGCGCTGCGCAATCCGTCTGCCGCAGCTTCGCAGTTCACCAATGCGATCATCGGTGCGGCGCTCGCCGAAGGTCTCGGCATTTTCGCGTTCTTGATCGCGATCCTGCTCTACCTCAAGGGTTGAAATAAACTTACTATGCGGCGCGCCGGCGCTTGGTCTCCGGCGCGCCTTTACGTTTAGAAACCGGAAAAGCCCAGATGGCGACGAAAATTCTACTGGCGCAAGCCGATACTCCCGCCCCCACACAGGCTGCGACCGAGGCTCCGGGCCATGTGACGGCAGATGCGGATTTTCCGCCGTTCGACACGACGCAATGGTCGCACCAGATTATCTGGCTGATTATCGTTTTCGGCATCCTCTATTGGCTCATGTCGAAAATCGCGCTGCCGCGCGTGGGCGGCATTCTGGCCGACCGCAAGGCGCGTATTTCGAAGGATATCGACGACGCCGTGCAGATGGATGCGCAGGCCAAGGCCGCAGGCGAAGCCTATGACAAGGCACTGGCTGTGGCCAAGGGCAATGCCCAGGCTTTGGCGCAGGACACCCACGCCAAGCTCGCTGACGAGACCAATGCGAAGCGTCACGAACTGGAAGACGATTTGAACGGCAAGCTGGCTGCCGCCGAAGCGCAGATCGCGGCGACGAAGGCGAATGCGATGAGCCATGTCGGCGAGATCGCCCACGACGCGGCCGCAGCCATTGTGCAGCACTTGACTGGCAAACCCGTGGATCAGTCGCAGATCGCCCAGGCGGTCGCTGCGGCACACGGCTAAAGGAGGGATGCGACTTTGTTCGACGCAGAATTTTATGTCGCCTTCGGCTTCATCATCTTCGTATGCATTCTCGCCTACGTGGGATTCCACAAGATGATTGCCGGGGCTCTCGATAATCGCGCCGTCCAGGTGACCACGGAGCTGGCCGAGGCCAAGCGCCTGCGCGACGAAGCCGAGGCCTTGCTGAAGAGCTTCCAGGCCAAGGCGAAATCGGCCGAGTCCGAGGCCGCCGCGATCGTGGCCCAGGCCAAAGCCGAGGCGGAAGCCCTGGCCCAGGAAAGCCACGATCGGCTCACGGAATATGTGGCGCGCCGCACCAAGCAGGCGGAAGCCAAGATCGCCCAGGCCGAGGCGCAAGCCGCCGCCGAAGTGCGCGCCGCGGCGGCAGACGCTGCCACCAAGGCCGCCGAATCGGTGCTGAAAGCCAATGTCGCCGGCGCGACTGGCGACGATTTGATCAACAATGGCATCCGCGAGCTGAAGCTTCGCCTCGCAAGCTGAACGGCTCTTCGTGATCGACAAAAAGAGCGCCGGTTTTTCCGGCGCTTTTTTTTATGGCCGATCCACACCGGCGCCGCAAAAGCGCGATCACTTCTTGGTGAAGCGCCATCCTTGTCTTGCCACAATCCTCTGGCGGATTAAAAGCGTCGGCATGGGGGATTGCGCGCGGTGTCTTGAAGCATTGAGCATCACGAGCGCCACCCAGGGCCCGTTGTGTTGACGGGCCCGAGTGCCTTTCGCTTCTATTGGGATTCGCTCTATGCTGCGTTTTTTGACCCCCACCCGCAGGTTGTTCTTGGAAACGGTCGGCGCCACCGCGCTCGCCGCCGTCGTCCCTTCCATGGCCCACGCCGACGACAAGTCTGATGTTCCGATCGAACAATTGATGGTCGATCAGCCGTTGCCGGATGTCGTTCTCGGGGACGGCAATGCGCCGGTCACGATCGTCGAGTACGCGTCGATGACCTGCCCGCATTGCGCGCGCTTCTATGCCGGCGTGTTTCCCGCGCTGAAGGCCAAATATATCGATACCGGCAAGGCGAAGTTCATCCTGCGCGAATTTCCGCTCGACCCCTATGCCGCGGCCGCCGCATTGCTGATCCGTTGCGCCGGCGCCGACAAGCGCGAGGCGCTTGCCGGCGTCATCTGGTCCCGCCTCGACGAATGGACCGCCAATCCGAAACCGCTCGTCGGGCTGCTCGATGTCGTCAAGGTCGCCGGCTTCACCCAGGATTCCTTCGATAGCTGCCTCAAGAACAAGGATCTTTATGCCAAGCTGAAGGCCGGCCAGGACATGGCCTCGAACAAGTTCCAGGTGGATTCGACGCCGACCTTCTTCGTCAACGGCAAGCGCGTCAGCGGCGAGACGTCGATCGACGAATTCTCGAAAGTCATCGACCCGCTCTTGCCGAAATAAGCCGCATCTGCGCTCCGCGCAAAGCCAATGATCCACAGGGGAAACGCCCCTGTGGCGCTAAATCGTTGGGTTTTGCAGCAAGAATCATCTATTTCTTAACGTTGCGACAGGGTGCGTGACGGCGCTGTCACTTTTATGACGGATCATACGGCCGGCGTTTCGGCCGACGAGGGTTGATTGCAGCAGATGACGATTGCGGGGCGTTCCCGGTTGACCGATTTGAGTTCGCGTTTGGGCAAGGTCGCACGAAATGAGGCGACGTGCAGTGCCCAGCCATGTGCCGTGGCAGAAGCGAATCCGGTCTTGCGGGCGCAAGCCACCCGGCCATCGAGGACAGGAGTGAAAGCATGAAGTTCAACAAGCTGCGTCTCGTTGGCTTCAAATCCTTTTGCGATGCCACCGATTTTCATATCGAGCCGGGCCTGACGGGCGTGGTCGGCCCGAATGGGTGCGGCAAGTCGAATCTCGTCGAAGCCATGCGCTGGGTCATGGGCGAAAATTCCTACAAGAACATGCGCGCCTCCGGCATGGACGACGTGATCTTCTCCGGTTCGGGCAACCGGCCGATGCGCAACACGGCGGAAGTGGGCCTCGTCCTCGACAATGCGGACCGCACGGCGCCCGCCGCCTTCAACGATTCCGAAATCCTCGAAGTCACCCGCCGCATCGAGCGCGAAGCGGGCTCGGTCTACCGGGTGAACGGCAAGGAAGTGCGCGCTCGCGACGTGCAATTGCTGTTTGCGGACGCCTCCACCGGCGCGCGCTCGCCGGCCATGGTGCGCCAGGGGCAGATCGGCGAATTGATCAATGCCAAGCCGCAGGCGCGCCGCCGCATCCTGGAAGAGGCGGCGGGCGTGGCCGGCCTGCATTCGCGCCGGCACGAGGCCGAGCTGCGGCTCAAGGGGGCGGAAGAAAACCTCACTCGCCTCGATGACGTGTTGAAGCAGATCGATTCGCAGGTGGACAGCCTGAAGCGCCAGGCCCGTCAGGCGACGCGCTACAAGACGCTCGCCGCCGACATCCGCCGCAACCAGGCACTGTTGTATTACCTCTCGCACCGCGACGCCGCGGCGGGCCTGTTCGAAGCCGAGCGCAAGCTGGAGGCCGATACGCGCGAAGTCGCCGAACGCACGCAGCATCAGGCCGAAGCCGCGCGCCTGCAAGCCTTGGCCGCCCATGCGCTGCCCGGATTGCGCGACACCGAGGCGAAGGCCGGCGCCGCCCTGCAGCGTCTCGTTCTCGCCCGCGAAACGCTCGACGCGGAAGAGCGCCGGGCCAAGGAGCGGGTGGCGGAGTTACAGCGCCGCATCGTGCAATTGCAGCAGGATCTCGCGCGCGAGCGCTCGCTGATCGAGGATGCGTCGGGCGTGTTGACGCGACTCGACGAGGAAGATCAGGCCCTGCAGGAAGAGCAGCAGGAAAACGCCGAATCCGAGCTGATGGCCAAGGAGCGCCTCGAAGAGGCCGAGGCCGCGCTCGTCGAGACGGAAGCGGCACTCGCCGAGGCACAGGCGCAATATTCGGACATCAATGCCCGCCGCACGGCGCTCGAACGCTCGCTGAACGATGAAGCGGTCCGCCTGGCGCGTTTCGAGAGCGAAGTTGCCAAGGTCGCGCAGGAGCTGAGTGCTCTCAAGGCGCAAGCTGCGAGCGACGATGAAGTCGCTCATCTGCTCGAAGCGCTCGAAATGGCGCGCGAGGCGCAAGGCCAAGCCGAAGAACAGGCATTGATCGCGGAAGAGCGCCATGCGGCGGCCCGCGACGAGGAAGCCGCGACGCGTGGCCCGCTTGGTGAGGCGGAGCGCGCCGCCCAGCGGCTCGAAACCGAGGTCCGCACCCTCGAAAAGCTGCTCAATACGGCGGCGAGCGATCTCTGGCCGCCGGTGGTCGAAGAAATCAGCGTCGCCAAAGGCTATGAGGCAGCGCTCGGCGCCGCCTTGGGCGACGATCTCGATGCCTCCAGCAATCCCTCGGCGCCGGCCCATTGGTCCTTGCTCGATCATGCGGGCGAAGATCCGGCTCTGCCGCAAGGCGTTTCGTCACTCGCGACTCTGGTGACAGCGCCGCCCGCTCTGGCGCGTCGCCTCGCGCAAATCGGCGTCGTGCTGCGTGCCGAGGGTGCGCAGTTGCAAAAGCTGCTCAAGCCCGGCCAGCGGCTCGTCTCCAAGGAAGGCGACCTGTGGCGCTGGGACGGCTTCATCGCCGCCGCCGAGGCGCCGACGCCCGCCGCCCGCCGTTTGGCGGAGAAGAACCGGCTCGGCGATTTGCAGATCGAACTGGAACTGGCGCGCGAAGCCGCTGAAACCCAGCGGGCGCAGGCTGAACGGGCGCAAGTCGCCTTGCGCAACGCCGCGCAGCTCGAAAGCGACGCGCGCAACGCCGCCCGCACCAGCACGCGCGTCACTGAAGAGGCGCGCGAAAAGGTCGGAGCGGCGGAGCGGCAGCGGGCGCAGGTCGCCCAGCGGGTCGCGGCGCTCGAGGAGGCGCATGCACGCCTATCGGTGAGCCTTGAAGAAGCTGCTCACAAGAGGGCCGAAGCCGAGGCGGCACTCACCGATTTGCAGGCAACGGCGCAGCTTGGCGCTTCGCTCGAGGGCGCACGGGCCCGCGCGCATCAGGATCGTGCCCGCGTGTCGGAAGCGCGCGCCGCCGTCCAGACTTTGGCGCGCGAAGCCGAAATGCGTAACCGCCGCCGGGCGACGATCGCGCAAGAACGTGCCTCCTGGATGGATCGCCAGGGCCGTGCCAACAGCCAGATCGGCGAGATCGAATCGCGTCTCGAAGAGGCGAGCGAAGAGCATCGCAATTTCGACGATTCGCCGGATGTCTTCCTCATGCAGCGCCGCAATCTCATGGGCGAGATCGACGCCGCCGAGGAAGCCCGCAAACAGGCCGCCGATGCCCGCGCGAATGCCGAAAGCGGCCTCGCGCAGGCCGATAGCGCGGCGCGCCAGGCGCTCGAGGCGATGAGCCATGTGCGCGAGGAGCGGGCCCGCACCGAAGCGCGGGTCGAAGCCACGCGCCAGCGCCTCGCCGAAATCATTCACACGATCGCGACCGATCTTGAATGCGAGCCGCATCAGATGGCGGCTCTTGCCGGCGTTTTGCCGGGCGACGATTTGCCCACCGCGCTCGATGTCGAGCGCAATCTCGAAGGCCTCAAGGCCGACCGCGAGCGTTTGGGCGCGGTGAACCTGCGCGCCGACGACGAGTTGAACGAGATCGATGAGCGGCGCGTCAGCCTGATGGGCGAGAAGGAAGACCTGACCGAGGCGATCCGCAAATTGCGCGTCGCGATTCAGAACTTGAATCGCGAAGGCCGCGAGCGACTTCTCGCCGCCTTTGATCAGGTCAACACCCATTTCAAGGAATTGTTCACGACGCTGTTCGGCGGCGGTGCGGCGGAATTGCAATTGATCGAATCGGACGATCCGCTCGAAGCCGGCCTCGAAATCCTGGCCCGTCCGCCGGGCAAGAAGCCGCAGACCATGTCGCTGCTTTCGGGCGGCGAGCAGGCGCTGACCGCTTTGTCGCTGATCTTCGCGGTCTTCCTCACCAACCCGTCGCCGATCTGCGTGCTCGACGAGGTGGACGCGCCGCTCGACGATGCCAATGTGGAGCGCTTCTGCGACCTGCTCGACGAAATGGCGAAACAGACCGACACGCGCTTCCTCACCATCACCCACAATCCGATCACCATGGCGCGCATGGACCGGCTCTTCGGCGTGACGCAGGCCGAGCGCGGCGTGTCGCAACTCGTGTCGGTGGATCTGGCCCAGGCCGAGGAACTTGTTGCGGCACAATAGGTTCTGATACTAGGAGATGCGATGCGCCCCGACGTCTTACCTACCCCGGAGCGCATCTCCATCGAACTGACGAACAAGTGCGGCAAGAAATGCCCATTTTGCTATAACAAAAGCCATCCGGACGGTGCCGTCGCCTGGGCGTTCGATGAACTTCTGCACTTTGTGCGCGATTGCGCCGCGCGGGGAACGAAAGCGTTTTCCTTCGGTGGCGGCGAGCCGCTGGAATCGGATCTGCTTTTCCCGATCCTGAAAGCGACGCAAGGGCAATTCTTTCGCTCGCTCACCAGCAATGGCTTGCTGCTCGACGAGGCGATGATTCGGCGGCTCGTCGAGGCGAAGCCGGACAAGGTCCATGTTTCCATCCATTTCCCGGGCCTGGAGAGCGAAGTCGCACGGGTCGCCGATCGCGTAAAAGCCTTGGAGCAGGCCGGTATCCGCTCGGGCATCAACCTGCTGGTCGCGCGCTCGAAGCTGGCGCAGGCGCGCGGCGTCGCACGCCGTTTGGCTGACGAGGCCATTGGTCCGGAGCGGATCATCTTTTTGCCGCAGCGGGGCCATGACACGCCGAGTCCGCGCGAAATCGCCGAAGTCGCGGGAAAAGCGCGCTTCCAGTCCATGGCCTGTCTGGTGAAATGCGGCAAGAGCCCGCGTTTCGCTTCGGTCGGCTGGGACAAACAGGTCGCTTGGTGCTCTTATACCGTTTCGCGCCGCGCGATGCTCGAAATCAATGCGAATGGCTTGATGGCCGCTCTGAAAGATCTGCCGGTGACCTATTGCGGAGGAGGGGATGGAAGCGAAATTTGATGGGGCGGATTATCCCGCCGCGCATAGCGCCGACTCGACTTGGTTTGCGGTGGATGCCGACGGGCATGTCGGCGTGTTCGAAACCGGCCCGGAAGGCATGATGCCAAATAGCATTGAGGGAGACGCACAAGGTTTCTTCGGACGAAGCCTTGTCGAGATGGTGGCAACAGAGCGGGATGACGGGGTCTTCGTTATCCGCCACCCGGCGCCTGAACTTACCCCTGGCGAAGGCCTCGAGGTGCTTCGTCAATGGAAGGACGCGTGGGCAAGCTTCATCATCCTTTGCCGGGAGGGAACCATACCGTCGGCGGTGATCGCCGAGCTTAGCGTCGACGAGGATGAAGGTGCGATCGTTCAATTCGACGGAAGCCTGATTTTTGCTGTGCTGAGTTGTGAAGTGAAGTTTTTGCGGCGGGCCGTCGAATCTGGAACGATCACCGGCCTAAAGCTCTTTCAGTTTGGCGAGCAGCTAAGACCGCTTTTGGGATTTTACCCCTATGCGGCGGCTGAGGATTACGGTGGCGAAGATAATCCTTATCTGCGTCAAGGCGCACCGCTGCACCCTATGACACGCGAGGAGCTCACGGATTACGGCCGGGAAGTTGTCCAAGAGGTGGAATTTCAAAATCTGCGTTTTTCCGAACGCGAGAGCATCATACCGGCTGAGCACGTGCCGTGCTCCGGCTGGGGCTCGACCTTTTGGGTCGATGGGAACGGTGAATTGCATCCGCACGAGCCCGTGAAGAACTCGATCGAGGAAGTTCGAGCCGGGATTGTTCGGAACAACGGCATCACGACGGCGATCGCGCCCTACTATGATTTGCTGTGCGCGCTGGGGCACGATCCGCTTCGCGACATGCCAAACGCCGAGTCGTTGCGCGAAAGAGTGGAGGGGAAGGGCATCGATATGAACGCAGCCCGGATGGATGAGATTGTTGCCGATATCCGTGCACGAACATCGCCACAGGCGCCAGCGCCGCGTCCGTATCAGCCGTCAACCGAGCCGGGATTGTTACAGCGCTTCTTGCGCTGGCTTTTCGGCAAGCCGGGTGCGTAATCGATAGCCAATTTGCGGGTATGTGGTGGGAAAGCGAAAAAACCCTTGAAACGGTGGCATTTGAATTGCATTGACGCTGCACAGTAAATCGTCTTTCGCCCTGTCATCTCGCCGCTCGGTTTTCATTTAAGCCCCATGCTCTCCGTCCTCATCCCTGTCGAACACCGCGAACCCGCGCTCGTGCATACATTGGCCTCCCTCGTGCCGGGCGTGGTGGCGGGGCTTGTGCGCGATGTGTCGGTGCTCGATTACGGGCAGGATCCGGATCTGGAGCGCCTGTGCGACGAAGGCGGCTGCCATCTGTGGCGTCAGAGCGATGTGTTTCAGGCGGCGTTGCAGGCTGCCCGGTCCGACTGGGTCATGGTGGTCCCGGCCGGACTCGTTCTCATCGAGCCTTGGCAGGCGCGGCTGCGCGAGTTTTTCCTGACGAGCGAGGGTGGGGCTTTGCTGATTGGCGAGCAGCGTAATCGGTCTCGCGGCATCGAGCGCTTGTGGCGCAGACTGTTCGCGCCGCGGAGCGGTGTGTTGATCGCTCCCCGGTCCGCCTTGTTGCAGGCCCGTATCGGCCGATGGAGCGACGCCTCAGCCAGCGTCACACGCAAAACGGAGCAGAGCCGGATTTCCGGTTGCGCCGTCGATCTGCGTCAGAAAGTGTCGTAATACGTCCTGCCGCTCATTGCGATTGGAACGTGTTGCACGAATCGACCTTGCCGGTCTTGAGGCCCGTGGTCAGCCATTGCTGCCGTTGGGCCGAGGAGCCGTGGGTGAAGCTATCGGGCACGACGTAGCCGCGCGCCTGTTTCTGCAGCCGGTCGTCGCCAATTGCCTGGGCGGTCGCGAGCGCCTTTTCGACGTCGCCCTTATCGAGCAGTTTGAATTGCTGATTGGCATTGTTGGCCCACACGCCGGCGAGGCAATCCGCCATCAGCTCCAACCGCACCGAATAACCGTTGGCAACCGCTTCGCTCGGCGCGTTCTCCTGCATCTGCTGCACCTTCGGCAGAATGCCGAGCAGGTTTTCGACATGATGGCCGATTTCATGAGCGATGACGTAGGCGTAGGCGAAGTCGCCGCCGCCGCCGTAGCGCTGCTGCATGTCGTTGAAGAACGACATGTCGAGATAGACCTTCTGGTCCATCGGGCAATAGAATGGCCCCATGGCCGATTTCGCCTCGCCGCAGCCCGACTGGGTCGAGCCGGAGAACAGCACCAGGCGCGGCCTTGTGTATTGCACGCCCTCCTGTTCAGGCAGAATCTTGCCCCACACATCTTCGGTCTGCGCCAGCACGACCGAGACGAAACGTTTCATCGGATCGGATTCGTTGGCATTGGCCAGAGTCGGTGCGGGCTGATTCTGCTGCATGCTTTGCGTCATCTGGCCGCCGTTGCGCATATTGTTGATCGCCTCGGCGCCGCCCATCAGCACGCGCGGATCGATACCGGTGAAATGGGCGATCAGGTAAATGATGATGATGGCGCCGATGCCCAGGCCGCCGCCGCTGCCGATGGAAAATCCAACGCCGCCACCGCCAGCGGATTCGTTGCGGCGATCCTCCACATTGTCGGATTGGCGATAACCGTCTGTTTCCATGACGCTCTCCCGTAGGATCGAATGGTTTAAGCAATGCGCCCGTTTTAGCAGCGCGGAGACGGCTTTAGTAGAGCCGAGTTGCGATCCGCTGGGGGAAAGATGCGGTGCTCAAGCGCCGCTCAAAGCCTTCGCCACGGCGCGGAAATCCTGCCAGGCGAGGCGCTTATGCGCCGGCGTGCGCAACAGATAGGCCGGATGCAGCGTCGGCATGACGGCGATTTCGCGCTCCGGCAGATCGCCCCCGCCGATGCGGAGCTTGTGCCAGCGGCCCCGCGTCTTGGTTATGCCGTCCTTCAGGGCGAGCAGGGTCTGCGCCGAGGCGCCGCCGAGACACATGACGATGTCCGGGTTCACCAGCGCGATCTGGCGCAGCACGAAGGGCAGGCAGATCGCGGTTTCCTGTGGCGTCGGGGTACGGTTTCCGGGCGGCCGCCAGGGCACGACATTGGCGATATAGACGTCCTCACGCGCAAGGCCGATGGCGGCGACCATGCGGTTGAGCAATTGCCCGGCGCGGCCGACGAAGGGCTTGCCCTGCCGGTCCTCGTCCGCCCCCGGCGCCTCTCCGACGAACATCAGCTTGGCCTGCGGATTGCCGTCGGCAAAGCACAATTGCGTCGCGGTCTTCTTCAAGCCGCAGCCGTCGAAACTTTCGAGAACGGCGCGCAATGCGTCGAGCGTCTTGGCGCCAGCGGCGAGATCCTGCGCCGACAGCACGGCGTCTTGCGCGGAAGCGGTCACGGACGCCGGGGTGGACCTGGCAGGCGCGACGGCATGAGCGGAGACGGCCTGCGCTGCGCCGATAGGCGCACTTGCATGCGGCGCCTGGCTCTGCCGGGTGACGGCGGCGCTTTCGGCAAACCGGTCATGCGGCACCTCGTCGACCGCCGCATCGACACCCATGTCGGCGTACCAGCGCAGGACATGCGCGAGTTCGGCGGCTTCGAGGGGTGGGATAGGGTGATCTGGTGTCATGAGCGAAGGAAAACTGCGCGATAGTTGAGAGTGAGGATGATGATCAAGACAATTGATGCGGGGGATAATATGTGAGGCAGGCTGTATCGATCTTCAATCATTGTTACGCCAGCAAAAATAATGATCTGTACGAGTGCGAAGAGCCAGACGTTAAAAGCTGATAGAGAGCTAACAGAGGCCGATTTCTCAGCCGTCTTCCGTTGGTGCAGCCTGGTAAAGACCAAAATGAAGAAAATCGACATCATACTATATAGGGTTCCGAACGACATGAAGCGGTTGATGAACTCAAAGAGTGCGCTCCCGAAGATGTAATACAAGAGCGTGAGGAGAGTGCCTGGAAACACTTGAGCAAGATATGGAACCCAGAGGTCGGGTGTGACTTCAAAGCGGCGCGCATCCATCTTTGGACGTGTGCCGAGCGCTAACCCAGTGCGCTTGACGGGACGGTAGGTTGCCGTCCAGGCGATGACGATGAGAGCGATCGCGACGCAAAACGCGGCGATAAAAAACGCGATCGCTTTCCAGTCTTGCTGACCTAACAGGTCGCCCAAATATTGAGCGGCGAACGGCTTATTGGCGAGCGCCGGTGTGTAGAACAGGAGCCAAAAGCCGTTGCCGAGGCCATACTGATCAATGATGTTGCAGAACCAAATCAGCAATGCTGTCGCAGCGACTCCTGTCGCGATATTGACCACCCAAAGTAACCAATGGGAGTCTTTGGGGAAAAAATTATTTCTCTCGAATATTGCGGTCTGTGCCGTCGCTTGAATCAAGGCGAAAATCAGAATCAGGACCGGAATTGCAACGTTCAGTCGAACTGCAGCGGCTTCCTTCAACGTCCAGCGGCGAAACGGAGGAACAAAAGATCTCGCGAGCTCAAAAAATGAAAGAACGACGGCCAAGGGTGACATGCCAAGCGCAAAAATCGACCATCGTGACAAGGGAAACGGCGCGGATGCCCATAGGTGCATAATGGCGCCACCCTTGAAGGGGTCGGGCGGCGCGAAAGTTATGGGGAGAGGAACAAGGCGACCACACAAATATACGATGATCACTGCGAGGGTTACAGAAACCCTGCGCCACGCATTAGGGTTTTGAAACCATTTCCAGTTGCCGACGTCCACCACGCCTGCCGTCCGCAAATTCATGTCGCTTTTCCCTGTACCCTGTGGCGTCAACCCTTCTACCATAAAACCCGAGGCTTGCACGATTGGCGCGAGTGGCTATGAACAGAGACGCGCGCTTGGCAGAAATATAGTTCTTATGTAAACTATCTGTCGATGCGCCAGGGAGACAAGGGATTATGACAGCCGAAACCGAATTGCCGCCGCGCGAGGGAATGGACTATGACGTCGTGATCGTCGGCGCCGGTCCGGCCGGCTTGGCCGCGGCCATCCGCTTGAAGCAGCTCAATCCCGAGACCAGCGTCGTCGTCGTCGAAAAGGGCTCGGAAGTCGGCGCGCATATCCTCTCCGGCGCGGTGATCGACCCGATCGGCCTCGACCGGCTGCTGCCCGAATGGCGGGCCGACCCGGACCGGCCGCTGAAAACGGAAGTGACCGAGGACCGGTTCTATTTCCTCGGCCAGTCGGGCGGGATCCGCCTGCCGAATGTCATGATGCCCAAGCTCATGAACAATCACGGCAATTTCGTCGGCTCGCTCGGCAATGTCTGCCGCTATCTTGCGACGCATGCCGAAAGCCTCGGCGTTGAAATCTATCCCGGCTTTGCCGCCGCCGAAGTGCTCTACGGCCCGAACGGCGAGGTCACCGGCGTCGCGACGGGTGACATGGGCATCGGCCGCGACGGCGACGTGAAGAGCGGCTTTACCCGCGGCATGGAATTGCGCGGCAAATATACGTTGTTCGCGGAAGGCGCGCGCGGTTCGCTGTCGAAGCAACTGATCGCCAAATTCGCCCTCGACCAGGGGCGCGAGCCGCAAAAATACGGTATCGGCCTCAAAGAACTCTGGCAGATCGACCCGGCCAAATCGAAGCCCGGCCTCATCCAGCATTCCTTCGGCTGGCCGCTCGATTTGAAGACCGGCGGCGGGTCGTTCCTCTACCATATCGAGGACAATCAGGTCCTGGTCGGCTTCGTCGTCCACCTCAATTACACCAACCCGACCCTGTCGCCCTTCGACGAATTCCAGCGCTTCAAGACCCATCCGATGATCGCCGACACGTTCGTGGGCGGCAAGCGCCTCGCCTATGGCGCGCGTGCCATCACCGAGGGCGGGTATCAGTCCGTGCCCAAGCTGACCTTCCCGGGCGGTGCGCTCATCGGCTGCGCCGCCGGTTTCGTCAACGTGCCACGCATCAAGGGGTCGCACAATGCGATCCTGTCCGGCATTCTTGGGGCGGAACATGTGACCGAAGCGCTTGTCGCCGGCCATGCCAATGACGAATTGCCGCGCCTCGACGCCGCCTGGCGCAATTCCGAGATCGGCGCGGACCTCAAGAAGGTGCGCAACGTCAAGCCGCTGTGGTCGAAGCTCGGCACGCTCGGCGGCGTCATGCTGGGCGGCCTCGACATGTGGACCAACCAGCTCTTCGGCTTCTCGTTCTTTGGCACGATGAAGCACGGCAAGCCCGATTCGCAGACCCTGAAACCGCTGTCGGAAGTGACGCCGATCGTCTATCCGAAGCCCGACGGCAAGATTTCCTTCGACAAATTGTCGTCCGTGTTCCTCTCCTCCACCAATCACGAGGAAGATCAGCCTATTCATCTGCGGCTGAAGGATCCGTCGGTCCCGATCGCGAGCAACCTGCCGAAATATGGCGAGCCGGCCCGGCTCTATTGCCCGGCGGGGGTCTACGAGGTGGTCTATGCCGACGAGAAGGCGAAAACCGACCCGCGCTTCGTGATCAATGCCCAGAATTGCGTGCACTGCAAAACCTGCGACATCAAGGACCCGGCGCAAAACATCAACTGGACCGTTCCGGAAGGCGGCGGCGGGCCGAATTACCCAAATATGTAATGTATTTCGGGGGCTTCACGGCGCAAAAATGCCATCTTTGACCTGGACTTTGCGGCCACGTTTTCTTAACCGAAAAGTGACGCTCTTTTCCTTAGGGTCGAACTTCGTTTGCGGTTCGACCCGAGGGTCAGTGGACACTTATAGATAGGTGCTGGACGTGAGCGAATTTGGTCGAGTGGCAGGAGCCATGAGGAAGCAAGGCGTCCGCCTTGCGACGATTGGCGACGCACCAATCGGCCAAATCCGCCACGCCCCCTTTGGGGGTGAGGTGAAAAATGGTCATCTGCCACGTCGCAATGCTTGCCGGTACGGACGTACCGGCCGCGCAATGCTCCTTGCATATGACCATTTTTGACCTCATCCAGCACCGATCTATAAGTGTCCACTGACCCCAAGAGCCCGCAAGGTTCCAACCTGTCCTACGGACGGAAAGATTCGCATCGTGCCGCTCACCCCCTCCCGGAAGTTCGCATCCTGGTTCTTTACAGCTCTCCTCGGCACCAGCCTTCTTTCTCCGATCGCCCTGGCGCGGCCGACTGTGGCCATTCCGACCCCCTTCGAAGTCGGCGGTAGCCCAGAGGGCAATTATCTTGCGGCGGTGGTCGCTGGCGACGACCAGGATACGGCGGCGGCGGCGACGTTTTTCAACGAAGTGTTGAATGCCGATCCGCGCAATGTCGAATTGATCGAGCATGCCTTCATCGCGACGCTTGCCAATGGCGACGTGCGCCGCGCCTTCGATCTGGCCGATAAGCTGCTCGCTTACGCGCACAATGACAAACTCGCCCATCTCGTCTTGGGCGTGCGCGACCTGAAAACCAATCAATATGCTTTGGCGCGGACCGAACTTGCGCAGAGCGATCCGGATGACCATTCGAATCTCACGTCCTCCTTGTTGAAGGCCTGGGCTTGGGTCGGTTCGCACAACGTGCAGAAGGCGCTGGAGACCACAGCGCATCTCAATGCCAATGGTTTTGGCGTGTTCCGCGATTTTCATGCGGCGCTCATGGCCGATGTGGCGAACGATGTCGATGAGGCGCAAAAGCGCGTGACGGCAGCCTATACGGCCGACCGCACCACGCTGCGCCTTGTCGAGGCGTATGGCCGCTTCATGTCGCGGCACGGCCACATCGACGACGCGCTGAAGGCCTATGAAGAGGTCGATAAGATCATCCCGCATTACCCATCCATCGCGCAGGCAATCACGAGTCTGAAGGCGGGCAAGGAACTGCCGCCGCTGGTGAGCAATGCGCAAGAGGGCGCCGCCGAAGTGCTGTACGGGCTCGGATCGTCTGGCCGTGCCGGCGACGAACTCACCTCGATCATTTACCTGCGGCTGGCGCTCTATCTGAACCCCGATCACGACACGGCGAGTTTCACCCTCGGCGAGACGTATGAGCGCATCAAGCGCTACGAACAGGCCATCGATGCCTATGAGGCAGTGCCGACAGCGAGCCCCTTGCGGCGCCTCGCGGACCTGCAGATCGGCACCGTGCTCGACACGATGGGACGGGTCGACGATGCGGCGAAACATGTCAAGGCGATCCTCGACGACAACCCGAAGGATTTCGACACGCTGACCATGCTGGGCCGGATACAAAGCGAGCAGAAGGATTATGCCGCCGCGGCCGGAACCTACACCAAGGCGCTCGATGCGGCGGGACCGGATGTGGTCAATCCATGGTCGCTCTATTACTTCCGCGGCATCGCCTATGAACGGCAGAAGAAATGGCCCCCGGCGGAGGCGGATTTCAAAAAGGCGCTGGAATTGTCGCCGGATCAACCACAGGTCCTCAACTATCTCGGCTATACCTGGGTCGATGCGGGTATCCATCTCGACGAGGCGTTCGCGATGCTGCGCCGCGCGGTGGAACTGAGCCCGGACGACGGGTATATCGTCGACAGTCTCGGCTGGGCGCATTACAAACTCGGCCATTATGAAGAGGCGACGAAGCTGCTCGAACACGCGGTCGACCTCAAACCCGGCGATCCGACGATCAACGATCACCTGGGCGATGCCTATTGGAAGATCGGTCGCAAGCTGGAGGCGCATTTCCAATGGAATCATGCGCGCGACATGAAGCCAGATCCGGAAGATTTGCCGCGCATCCTCGCCAAAATCGACAAGGGCCTCGATGCGGTAGAGGCTGAGAAGCCGGCCTCCGACAAGCCGGCGGAAAAACCCGCCGCGAAGCCGGCCGATGCGTCCAACAGCAGTCAATGAGGGTGCTGAGAGCCGCTCTGTTGGATGTCCGATATGCTGACGACACGCTGCCCCGCGAAGATTAATCTCACGCTGCATGTCGTTGCGCGCCGGGCTGATGGGTTGCACGAGCTTGAGAGTCTCGTCGCCTTTGCAGGCACCGGCGACAGTTTGAGCCTGTTGCCGGGCGGCAGTTTATCTTTAGCGGTCGAGGGCCCGCGTGCCGACTCGGCCGGCGAGACCGACAAGAATCTGGTCTTGGTCGCCGCCCGCAATCTCGCTGAGCGCGTGCCCGGCCTTCGCCTTGGCGCGTTTCATCTGATCAAACGGTTGCCGGTTGCCGCCGGTATCGGTGGCGGATCCTCGGATGCGGCCGGGGCGTTGCGATTGCTCGCTGAGGCCAATGGACTCGACCTCGACGATCCCCGCCTCATGGCAGCCGCACGCGCGACGGGAGCCGATGTGCCGGTATGCCTCGAGGCGAAGGCGCGGATCATGCGCGGTGTCGGCGAGGCACTCGCGCCGCCGATCAAACTACCGCCGCTGTTCGCGGTGCTCGTCAATCCAGGCGTTGCCGTCGCGACCAAAGATGTCTTCGGCGAACTCGGACTGAGGCCGGGCGAGGATTATGGCTTCGGCAAACATCCCGCGATCGAGACGGCGGGCGATGCCACGGGCCTTGGTGCGCTGCTGAAAAAGGCCCGCAACGATCTCGAGGCGCCGGCATCGAATATCGCGCCGGTCATCGGCCATGTGCTCGCCGTGCTGGGCGCCGCGCGCGGCCAAAGGCTCGCGCGCATGTCGGGCTCGGGCGCCACATGTTTTGCGCTGTTCGAAACCTGCCGCGCCGCGGCGACGGCCGCGCGCGTCATCCGCCGTGACCATCCCGGCTGGTGGGTGAAGGCAAGCGTGCTGCGATAAATCCGCGCGTCAATACGCGCGGCTGATGCAGAAATCGACCACGTCGCGCAAGGCTTGTTTCCAGGGCGAAGACGGGAAAATTTCGAGGGCATCGCGTGCCATAGCGCCGTAATGGCGTGCCCGCTCCACCGTATCTTCCAGGGCGCGGTGCTTGCGCATGACGGCGAGGGCCTGCTCCAGATCGCCGTCATGGACGTCGCCCTCCTCGAGCGTGCGTTTCCAGAACGCGCGTTCGGCCTCGTTGCCGCGCCGGAACGACAGGACGATCGGCAAGGTGATCTTGCCCTCGCGGAAATCGTCGCCGACATTCTTGCCGAGCTTGGCCGACGAGCCGCCGTAATCGAGGGCGTCGTCGATCAACTGGAAGGCAATGCCGAGATTGGCGCCATAGCCGCGGCAGGCGGCAATATCGGCTTTCGAATTCCGGGCCAGGATCGGCCCGACTTCGGCCGCGGCGGCGAACAAAGCTGCGGTTTTCGCTCGGATGACGGCGAGATAATCGTCCTCGGTCGTCTCCGTGTCCTTCGCGGCGGCAAGCTGCATCACCTCGCCTTCGGCAATGACAGTTGCCGCGGTGGACAGCACGTCGAGGCATTCGAGCGAACCGACCTCGACCATCATCTTGAACGCCTGGCCGAGCAGAAAATCGCCGACCAGCACGCTGGCCTCATTGCCCCACAACATGCGCGCCGCCAGCTTGCCGCGCCGCATGTCGCTCTCATCCACCACGTCGTCGTGCAGGAGGGTCGCCGTATGCATGAATTCGACGGAGGCCGCGAGCTTAACATGGCCCTCGCCGGCATAGCCGCACATCCCGGCAGTCGCGAGGGTCAGCATGGGCCGCAGCCGCTTGCCGCCCGAGGAAATCAGGTGGTTCGCGACTTCCGGAATCATCGTCACATCGGATCCGGTGCGTGACACGATGGTTTGGTTGACCCGCTCCATGTCTTTAGCCACCAAAGCACTGAGGCCTTCAATGCCGGTCTTGGCGGCCTTTTCATCGAGAGGAATGACTACACCCACGTTGTTACACCCTGTTGCCTGGTCAGCGGGACCATAGAGCCACCCTCTTCGCCCGGCAAGTGCGCAACTGCCACAGTGCGGGCCGTGGACGGGCGGCCTTTCCCCCGGGCGCCTGTTGCTCTATGATCGTAGATTGCGCCGGGAGAGACGATTTTGCACGAATTGCTGCGGACCAATGATTTGATCCTGATTTCGCGCGTAGAGGCGATTTTGGCGGACGAAGGCATCCGATATTTGGTGGCTGATCAGCATATGAGCGCGCTCGAAGGCTCGCTCGGCTTCCTGCCGCGCCGGATTCTGGTGCATGAAGACGATTTGCACGCCGCCCGCCACGCCCTCTGGCAAGAGGGGCTCAAGGACGAAATTCGGTCGTGAGCAGCGATCTTATTCGGACCATGCTGCTCGATCACAAGGTGCAATTGCTGCAGCCCCTGCGCGGCAATCGTGCCGGCACCGATGCGGTGCTCCTGGCCGCTGCCGCGCCGTCGCAGATCGCGGGGGCGGTGATCGATGTGGGCGCCGGGGTTGGCAGTATCGGTTTGATGATCGCGCAGCGGGCGCCGAAGGCGCGAATCGTGCTGCTCGAGAACGATCCCGCCGTGGCCGGCATCGCCCGCGAAAACATCGCGCTCAACGGCCGGCAGGAGCAGGTGTCGCTGGCCGAGGCGGATCTCCTGAAGTCAGCCGCGCGCCGGGCCGCGGGGGCCGGCGATGAAGCGTTCGACTATGTTTTTACCAATCCGCCCTTTTACGCCGCCCATACGGTACAGGCGTCGCGCGAGGTCGGGCGGGCGGCGGCGCATGTCTTTGCGGATGGCGCCGACCTTACGCAATGGATCAAGGCCTGTATCGCGCTGCTTAAGCCCGGTGGGCGCCTGCTCATGGTGCATCGCGCTGACGCGCTGGGCGATATGCTCGAGGCCGGCCGCAAGCAACTCGGCCATTTCGTCGTCAAGCCCATTCACCCGCGCGACGGCGCGCCGGCCAATCGCGTCATCGTCACGGCGCGCAAGGGCAGCCGCGCGCCGCTCGCACTTCTGCCAGGGCTCGTCATGCATAGCGCCGACGGCAAATTTTCGGCCGCAGCTGAGGCGATCAACCGCGGCGAAGCGCTTGTCGACATGGGGTGATGGCGCTTATTCGGTGTAATAGGGACGCTGCGAACGGGCGTTGCAGTAGACGTAGAAGGGCCGCCCCCACGCATCGTAGACCAGCCGTTCGGGCATGAGGCAGCGATCGGACATGGGTCGTTCGACCATGATCCGCATGGGACGGCGCGGCGGGCAGCGGTCGCGGGTGCAATCGATATTGACGGCGCTGCCGCCATCGTGGCTGCCGCCGGCAGTGCCGCCATTGCTATCGCCGCCTGAGGGGCCGGACGGTCCGGCATTGCCGCCGCGCGAGCCGCCATCGCTGCCTCTGCCGTTGGTCGTGGCGGCGGTGGCATTCGAGGCATCGAACACCACCTGAGCGATGCTTGCGGCGCCGAGGACGGCGACCAGCAGGGCTGCGGCAGATGAGGTTTTAAGACGTTGACTGATCATCGTGTTTCTCCGTTGCGAGTGACCTTGCGTTGTGCCGGTCTCTCCAAAACGGCACGTCGGAAGGATGCGCCGGAGCTTGGGCCCCTGCGGTGCGCTTTCTCACGCCGCCGCGTTGACCCGATGACGGCATCTGAGTAGGGTCCGCCCGCAAATTTGGGATTGGCCGATGACCGAAGATTTCATGAATCCGAAGCGCTCGTTTCAGGGGCTTCTCTTGACGCTGCAGCGTTTCTGGGCGGAGCAGGGCTGCGTGATCCTGCAGCCCTACGATATGGAAGTCGGGGCCGGCACCTTCCATCCGGCCACGACCTTGCGCTCGCTCGGCCCGAAGCCTTGGAAAGCGGCCTATATCCAGCCGTCCCGCCGCCCGAAGGACGGCCGCTACGGGGAAAACCCGAACCGCCTGCAGCACTATTACCAGTTTCAGGTCATTCTGAAACCGTCGCCGCCGGATCTGCAGGATCTCTATCTGAAATCGCTCTATGCGATCGGCATCGACCCGCTGCTGCACGACATCCGTTTCGTCGAGGACGATTGGGAGAGCCCGACGCTCGGCGCCTGGGGCCTCGGCTGGGAATGCTGGTGTGACGGAATGGAAGTGAGCCAGTTCACCTATTTCCAGCAGGTCGCCGGTTTCGAATGTTCCCCGGTTTCGGGCGAATTGACCTACGGCCTCGAACGGCTCGCCATGTATCTGCAGGGCGTCGAGAGCATTTATGACCTCAATTTCAACGGCCGCGAGGGCGCGGACAAGGTCACTTACGGCGACGTATTCCTGCAGGCGGAACAGGAATATTCGCGCCACAATTTCGAATATGCCGACACGGCGATGCTGTTCCAGCACTTCAAGGACGCCGAGGCCGAATGCAAGGCGCTTTTAGAAAAGGGCAAGGGCGCCGAGCAGGGCGAGCGGCACAAACTGGCGCTGCCGGCCTATGATCAATGTATCAAGGCCTCGCACCGCTTCAACCTGCTCGACGCGCGCGGCGTGATCTCGGTGACGGAGCGGCAGAGCTACATTTTGCGCGTGCGCGAACTCGCCAAGGCCTGCGGCGCGGCGTGGTTGCAGACCGAAGGCGGCGGTGCGTAAAGTTAAACGGATAGAGCGGATCGCGGCCTTCCAGGCCGCATCTTGCCCGCCATTTGATGCGCGGCCTGGAAGGCCGCGGCCCGCTCATCTTGACGCCGCGCCGTTCAGACGACATGTTATAGCAAACCCGGGGAGCCCGAGAGGGCTGAGAGGCTGCAGTGCGGCGACCCGTTTCACCTGATCCAGGTCATGCTGGCGTAGGGATGGTGCCATGAAAAAGAGTTTCCGGATGGCCTGCCGCGCCGCTTATCTCAAGCGGAGGCGATGATGCGCGTTCGCATCAATGGCGCAGGGATTGCGGGGCTCACCTGCGCTTACGAATTTGCCCGTCGCGGCGCGCGCGTCGAGATCATCGACCAGCGCGATGAGGCCGGCCGCGGCTGTTCCTGGTTTGCCGGTGGCATGATCGCGCCGTGGTGCGAGGCCGAAAGCGCCGAGCCGCTCGTCCTGCGCCTGGGGCAGGAGGCGTTGCGGTTCTGGGCCGAGCATTTTCCGGTTGCGCGGAAAGGCACTTTGGTGGTGGCGCCGCCGCGCGACCGGCATGAGCTCGATCGCTTTGCCCGCCGCACCAGCGCCTACGAATGGGTCGATGCGGATGCCATCGCCGCACATGAGCCGGATCTCGGCGGCCGCTTCTCGCGCGGACTTTTCTTTCACGAGGAAGCGCATCTCGATCCGCGCGCCACGGTCGACGCTTTGGTGCGGCGGCTGGCCGGCGAGATGGGCGTCACCTTCCGGCTGAATGAGAATGCGGATTTCTCCGGCGCAGGCGTCGATGTCACGCTCGATTGCCGCGGGCTTGCCGCGCGGGATGTTTGGCCTTCCCTGCGCGGTGTGAAGGGCGAAATGGTCATCGTCAAAGCACGGGATGTGACATTGTCGCGCCCCGTGCGTCTGCTGCATCCGCGCATTCCGGTCTATATCGTGCCGCGCGCCGGCAATCTGTTCATGATCGGCGCCACGATGATCGAGAACGACGAAGCCGGCCGCATCACCGCGCGCTCGCTGATCGAATTGTTGAATGCCGCCTACACGCTGCATCCAGCATTCGGCGAAGCAGAAGTCGTCGAGATCGGCTGCGACGTGCGTCCCGCCTTTCCCGACAATCTGCCGCGCATCCGCCGCGACGGCCGCATCATCCGCGTGAACGGATTGTATCGGCACGGTTATCTGCTCTCGCCCAGCATCGCCCGCATGACCGCGGATCTGGCGTTCGAGGACAAAATTTACCCTGAGGTTATGCATGAAGATTTCAGTGAACGGGCAACCGCATGAGGTGAGCGCGCGTACGCTGCGCGACCTCTTGTCCGATATGGAGTACGAGGATCTGCCGGTGGCAACCGCGCATAATCATGATTTCGTGCGCGCGCAGGACCGCGACAAGATCGTCTTGAAGGAAGGCGACGAGGTGGAAATTCTCACGCCGCGGCAGGGAGGCTGATCGATGCGTGCATTTGCGCCTTACGGCACCGAGCTTTCCTCGCGCCTGCTGCTCGGCACGTCGCAATATCCGTCGCCCGCGATTCTACTCGACGCGATCAAGGCGAGCGGCACGCAGGTCGTGACGGTGTCGCTGCGCCGCGAGTCCGGCGGCGGCCGCGCGGGGCATGATTTCTGGTCGCTCATTCAGTCGGCCAATGTGCGCGTGCTGCCGAACACGGCCGGCTGCCATACGGTGAAGGAAGCGGTGACGACGGCGCATATGGCGCGCGAATTGTTCGGGACCGATTGGATCAAGCTGGAAGTGATCGGCGAGTCCGACACGCTCCAGCCGGATGTGTTCGGCCTTGTCGAAGCGGCGCGCATCCTGAATGCGGATGGCTTCAAGGTCTTTCCCTATACGACCGAGGATCTCATTGTCGCAGAGCGGCTTCTCGACGCGGGATGCGAAGTGCTGATGCCCTGGGGCGCACCGATCGGCTCGGGTCGTGGGCTCAACAATGTCTATGGCTTGCGCTCGCTGCGTGCGCATTTCCCCGACGTGCCGCTCGTCATCGATGCCGGCCTCGGCGTGCCGTCGCATGCGGGCGCGGCGATCGAGCTTGGCTATGACGGCATCCTGCTCAACACGGCGGTCGCCAAGGCCGGCGATCCGGTCGCGATGGCGCGCGCCTTTGCGCTGGCGATCGAGGCGGGCGTGTTGGCGCGCGACGCCGATCCGATGGAGCCGCGCGACATGGCGGCGCCCTCGACGCCGGTGATCGGCAAGGCTTTTGGGTAAGGATAATGATGCTGCCGCGTTTCTATCTCATCGTCGATAAATCCGAATGGTTGGTGCGCCTGCTGCCGCAAGGCGTGAAGCTGGTGCAATTGCGGATCAAGGATTTGCCGGAAGATCACTTGCGGCAGGAGATCCGCGCCGCAAAAGCGCTCTGTGCCGCGCATGGCGCGCAATTGGTCATCAATGATTATTGGCGCCTCGCCATGGAGGAAGGGTGCGATTTTGTCCACCTGGGCCAAGGCGATCTCGAGAGTGCCGATGTGGCGGCCATTCGCAAGGCCGGAATGAAGCTCGGTGTCAGCACGCACGACCATGCCGAACTCGACCGCGCGCTGGCGCTCGACCCGGATTATATCGCGCTCGGGCCGATCTATCCGACAATCCTCAAGCAGATGCCCTTCGGTCCGCAGGGATTGGAGCGGATCGGCGAATGGAAGCGCCTGATCGGTTCGCGGCCGCTCGTCGCAATTGGGGGCTTGAGCGTCGAGCGGGCGCCGGGCGTTATCGAGGCTGGAGCCGACAGTCTCTGTGTCGTCACCGATGTGCTCCTCAACGCCGATCCGGAAGCGCGGGTGAAGGCCTGGCTCGACGTGACGCGATAGCGACAGCTTTACGCGGTGGACGGCGGTCACCGAAGCGCCTAACCTCGCGAAAATATCAACAGGGAGGGGTGTGATGAGTGAGGCCAAGATTGCGCAGCGCGCGCCGTATCCGGTCGATGTGGTGGAAGGCAAAACCTATTATTGGTGCGCGTGCGGGCGCTCCGCCAACCAGCCGTTCTGCGACGGCTCGCATAAGGTGACGAGCCTCACGCCCATCGCCTACACAGCTGACAAGACCGGCAAGGCGTTTTTCTGCGGCTGCAAACATTCGAATCATCGGCCGCTGTGCGACGGCACGCACAAGACGGTGTGACCGCGAGCCCCGGCAGGGGTGACATCGGCGCGCCATTCGATTAACAAGCGGCAATCTCTTCCTTCCGATTGCCGCCATGCCCGATCTTCTGCTCGAACTTTTCTCCGAAGAAATCCCCGCCCGTATGCAGCGCCAGGCGGCGGAGGATTTGCGCAAGCTCGTGACCAATGCCCTGGTCGATCAGGGCCTGACCTATGAGGGCGCCAAGGCCTTTGCGACGCCGCGCCGGCTCGCGCTGCATATCGCCGGCCTGCCGGTTCGTCAGCCAGACCTTCACGAGGAGAAGAAGGGCCCGCGCGTCGGTGCGCCGGACGCCGCCATCCAGGGCTTTTTGAAGAGCGCCGGCCTTGCCTCGCTCGATGAGGCCAAAATCGAATCCGACCCGAAGAAGGGCGAATTCTATGTCGCCCATCTCCATCGTCCGGGGCGCGAGACACCCCTCGTGCTGGCCGATCTTCTGCCCGGCATCATCCGCAGCTTCCCGTGGCCCAAATCGATGCGTTGGGGCGCCTCTTCGGTCAAGCCGGACACGTTGCGCTGGGTGCGCCCGCTGCATTCCATTCTCTGCACCTTCGGTCCCGAGACCGAAGACACGCAGATCGTCGATTTCGAAGTCGATGGCATCCGCTCCGGCAACGTGACGCGCGGCCACCGCTTCCTCAGCCCCGGCGAATTTCGCGTGCGCCGCTTCGCCGATTACGTCCCGGCGCTGGAGAAAGCGAAAGTCGTGCTCGATGCCGACCGGCGCAAGGACATCATCCTGCACGACGCACGCGATTTGGCCTTTGCCCAAGGGCTGGAACTCGTCGAGGACGAGGCATTGCTCGAAGAGGTCGCCGGCCTGGTGGAATGGCCCGTCGTGTTGATGGGCGAGTTCGACGCGGCCTTTCTCGACATCCCGGGCGAAGTGATCCGCGCGACAATCCGCGCCAATCAGAAATGCTTCGTGCTGCGCGATCCGAAAACCGGCGCGCTCGCGAACAAGTTTTTGCTCACTTCCAATGTGATTGCGCACGATGGCGGCAAGGCGATTGCGGCGGGCAACGGCCGCGTGGTGCGGGCGCGCCTGTCGGATGCTCTGTATTTCTGGCAGACCGACCAGAAGGATCTGCCCGATTTCGCCGGCCAAGGAAAACCGCTCGACCAGCGCATGGCGAAATTGCGGGCGCTCAACATTGTATTTCACGAAAAGCTTGGGACGCAGGGCGAACGGGTGGAGCGGATTCGCAATCTAGCAAGCGGAATGTTGGCACCATATGTCGGTGCGAACCAAATAGAGGTCTTGCGGGCTGCCGAACTCGCCAAGGCCGACCTCATGACCGAAGTTGTCGGAGAGTTCCCGGAAGTGCAGGGCCTGATGGGACGGCGCTATGCTCTGTTACAAGGGGAGAGTGAGGCTGTTGCCGCTGCTCTCGAGGATCATTACAAACCACAAGGGCCGAGCGATCGGGTCCCGAGCGAGCCGGTGAGCATTGCGGTCGCTCTCGCTGATAAGCTCGACACGCTTGTCGGTTTCTGGGCGATCGATGAAAAGCCGACCGGCAGCAAGGATCCGTTCGCACTGCGGCGTGCCGCCCTAGGCGTCATTCGGTTGGTTTTAGAAGATCATTTGCGATTGCACCTCATCGATATCCTCGACCATCACCTGGCTTCGTTTGATGCTATATTTGCGAAACGCGGAGGAGTTACGCGCGCCTTGATCCCATGGGCCGGTAAGCAGGTCGACAAGCGTAGCACCGACCTCCTCGCCTTCTTCGGCGACCGCCTCAAAGTCTATTTGCGCGACAAGGGCGCGCGGCACGATCTCATCGATGCGGTGTTCTCGCTGCAAGGCCAAGACGATCTGTGGTTGATCGTCCGGCGCGTCGAAGCGCTTGGCGCCTTCCTCGATACAGAGGACGGCAAGAACCTGCTCGCCGGTTACAAGCGCGCCGCCAATATCCTGAAGGCGGAAGAAAAGAAGGAAAAGGCTGGGGCGCAGGCATTTTCGCAACCCTATGATGCGGCGTTGCTGCAGCAGGCCGAGGAAAAAGCCTTGGCCGATGGGCTGCACCAAGCGGCCGGCGAGGCCAAGGCGGCGGTGGCTGCCGAAGATTTCGAGACGGCGATGCAGGCGCTCTCGAGCTTGCGCGCGCCGGTCGATGCGTTCTTCCTGAACGTCACCGTCAACGCGGAAGATCCAGCATTGCGGCTGAACCGGTTGCGGTTGCTGAACGGCCTGCGCGCCGCCGTCGACGCCATTGCGGATTTCTCCAAAGTCACCGGCTAATTCGGGCGCGGTATCTTGGACCTGCCCAGTTCGGCGGGACATCGTCCGAACCCGGCTTGGCTCAACTGGCATCCTATTTGCGTCGTTCTGGGAGCTTGGCTTTCCGGGGCGCAAAGATGTGTCTGCGGATTTCACAATGGAGGTGTAAACACAAGCAGAACCCTGGCATTGCTGTCCGCATAGTTTTGACAATCGGATAAAGAATTGATGTCACACGGTAAAATATAAGTGTCGTCTACCACTTTTGGCTGAATTGAACGGGGTGATTCGCGCTTGAGCCCCAGGGGACTTTTGTGTATTTGTGAAGTGTTACATGCATTAGTGTACGAATGTACATGAAAAGGTTCAGAGAAGTTTCGCATGTCGATTTTTTCTCTGATCTGGATGCTGATCAGTAAAGATTGGCGTTGGTAGTTTTTGAGGCGATAATAAAAATGGCCTGGGCATAAATATACATAAGTTTTACAGGCCGAATATTAAGATGGGTGTCATTGCGGCCATTCGGGTGCCAAATTAGTTAGGAAGAACTTAGAAAATAAGTCAAATTGACTAACGGGCTCGGATCGGCAAGAGGATGAATTTTCGGGGAAGCCACAGAGGTCGTCCAATTCAATGAACGGGCGTACCGATTGACAACATAACGCATTCCGAAAGGCTGTGAAAAAATGTCTCAGGCCACGCAGGCTCTGGCTGAGCAGTTTCTGTCTCCCGAGTGGAAGGCGCTCGTGTCGCCCCATGATTTGTTCGGAGATCTTGAGATCAAATTGATCGAGGCCCTGCTCAATGCGGAGCTGAGCCATCATTTGGAACTGGACGCACGCGCGGGAAAGAAGAATTTTCGCAACGGCTATTGGAAGCGCACGATTCCGTGCCGGGACGGCGCGACGATCACGATCCGCATCCCGCGCGAACGCGCCGGCCGCTTCGAGGCGCGCCTCGTGCCGCACCATCGCCGGCATTTTTACGGCTTTACCGACCGGGTTCTCGCCATCTACGCCCATGGACGGGATGTCGCCGAGATCGAGGACATGTTGCCGCTGCTGTACGATCTCGGTTTGCCGCGCGATTTGGCGCCACGGATTACCGATGCGGTGCTCGGCATCGTCCGCGACTGGCAGGAGCGGCGGCTCGAACCAGCCTATCCTTTCGCCCTGTTCGCCGACCTGCCGATGACGACGCAGGAGCGCAAGCTGACCCAGGACCGGCCGGTATATTATGCCTTGGGACTGAAGAGCGATGGCACGCGCGACCTCTTGGGCCTCTGGGTTCAGGACAAATCGAGCGATGATATCTGGCAGCAGATGTTGACTGACCTTGCCGCTCGTGGCCTCCATCGCATCACCGCCGCCGTGACCGGCGATCTCGATGCGCCGCCGATCACCCAACCATCGTCCGGCGCGCCGTTGCCGGAGCGGTGCGAACTCCATCACGTGCACGCGCTCAAGGAACTCTCGACGGTTGCAGCGCGTCAGGCTCTCGTTCAGGACATATTGCGGGCGCTGGCGGGCGGCAACGACGGCCGCCCAAACAACGAGTCTTTTAGCTATGCCCCGTCCTTGGCTTCGGCGCTCGTCTAGGTCCAGCACCTAATCTTTGCCGTTGCCAAACAGGAACGGGGCGACGTCCTTGACTCCAGGCTGCGGGTCGATGTGAAAAGGCATCGGCCGGCACACCGCCATCGCTGAAAGCCCGACGCGTGTCGTGAGTAAGCCGTTCAGTACACCTTCGCCGAGCCGTGCCGAGACTTTGGCGGCAATGCCATGACCGACCAATTGTTGCAGCAGACTGTCACCCGCCGCCATGCCGCCGGTAATCGCAAGATGCGCGGCGACCGATCGCGCCAATTTGAGCAGCCCCAGCAGGCCCGGCCGTCCGCCGTAGATTTCGGCGACACGCCGCATCAGCCGCAGCACATTGGCGAAGACGAAAATGACATCGAGAAACGCGCGCGGACTTAACGTCGTCATCAGCGAGGCGCGCTTGGCCGCCTTGGCGATTTCGCGGGCCACTTCGGCATCACGGCCGCGCATCAATTCGCGCTCGGCAATATCGATCAGGTCGCGGCCGTCGATGATCTCGCCGCTATGTTCGAGCAGCCGCGCCCGCGCCGCGGCGGTTTCGGGCCTTGCCGCATAGAGCGTCACGAGATCGGCGACGAGTTTGCGTGCGCTGCGGGTGTCGTCCTTCGCATGGGCCGCTTCGAGGGCGAGATGCAATTTGGCGATGCGCCGCTGGCGGAAAATGCCGAAGGCTTCGCGCCCCGCCAAGACGGCAAGCGCGAGGACGAGCACGGTGACCAAGGCCACGCCGATCCAGCCCAAGGCCTGCCAGCGCGCGAACAATTGGTCCAGCAATTGCGCGATCCAAAGGCCGGCCGCCAGCGAGACGAGACCGCCGAGCGCGCTCCAGAATAGGCCGCTCCAGGAAATGAACGTGCGCGCGAGAATGCCTCGCGTTTCCGCCCGTTCGATCGCCACCTCCGGTGCGGTTTGGTCCGCCGCAATCGCGTAAGGATCGGGCTGGGCCTCGACCACGACGGGCGCCGACGCCTTGTCTTCGTTGATCACGAGGCCGGCCTCGTCGAGACGGAAAGCGCGCGGCTTTTGCGGTCGCAGCGTCATAGCAGTCTGTCTCCCAGCAAGAACTCCAGCGCCCGGTCGAGCCGGATATGGGGCAGGGGCTGCGGCTGGCCATCCATTTGCAGCGGCAGGGCCGGCGGCCGGAACCGCACGAAGCGGTAATCGGCTTGGTCGGCCGGGGTCGCCAGCGCATCGCCGCGAAAGACATGCCGTGGATCGTCGGGCAATTCGCCGGGAAAGATCGCGGCCTCGGTCTCGCCGTCGAAGATCTTGCCGTCGACGACCTCGCCCGCCATCGGCACGCCGACGATCGCATCGAGGGTCTCGCGGCCATGTTTCACCCGCGCCTCGCGCGTCGCACGCACAGCGGCAAGCGCGATGACATCGATGCCGGCGCCGAGGCCCTCGGCCCGCGCAATGGCGCGCGCAGTGAGAACGCGCAAGATCGCCTCGAGCCGGTCGTGGCTGGTGTGATGCAGATGATCGGCCTTGGTCGCGGCAAAGAGAATGCGGTCGATGCGCGGGCGGAAGATTTGCGCGAACAGCGATGCACGGCCGGCGCGAAACGCCGCAAGTACGTCGCCGAGTGCGTGTTCCAGATCGCGCACGGCGCCAGCGCCGGAGTTCAGGGCGGCAAGGGCGTCCACAAGCACGATCTGCCGGTCGAGCCGGGCAAAATGGTCACGGAAAAAGGGGCGCACCACATGCGCTTTGTAGGCCTCGTAGCGCCGCTCCATCATGGCGAGCAATGTGCCCTCGCCGATCTCCACGCCCTCCGCGACCGGCAGCGGCGAGAAGGTCAGCGCCGGCGATCCTTCGAGATCGCCGGGCATGAGAAACCGGCCGGGCGGCAAGGTGGAAAGCGCAAAATGCTCGGCCTTGGAGGCACGCAAGTAATCGGTGAACAATTGCGCCGCCGTGCGCGCCACGTCTTCGGATTCAACATCGTCCGGCTTGATCGATTTGAGAAAATCGAGCCACGGCGCCGCCAGCGGCCGGCGCGCGTAAGTATCGGTCGCCGCCAAAGTCTCGCGCGACCAGGTGGCGTAAGTCTTGTCGAGGAGCGGAAGATCGAGCAGCCATTCGCCCGGATAATCGACGATATCGATGGTGAGGGAGCGCGCGCCTTTGAACCAGCCAGTGGCGCGCTCGAATTCCAGCGTCAGGCGCAATTCTGAAATGCGGCGGGTCGATTCCGGCCAGCGGCGATCCGGGCCGATCAGCGCGCGTACATGGTCTTCATAGGCAAAGCGCGGCACCGCATCGTCGGGCTGCGGCTTGAGCAGCGCGCCGCTCATCCGCCCCTCCGCATGGACGCGAAACACCGGCAGCTTGCCGTGTCCCGCGCCGGCGCGCAGCAGATTGTGGATGAGGGAGGTGATGAAGACGGTTTTGCCCGAGCGCGACAGGCCGGTAACTCCCAGCCGCAACCCGGTTCCGGCAATGAAATCGGCGAGGGAGGCAGCGGAGACGCGCGTTTCCTGGGTCAGAAGAGACAGAACGTTCAAAGCACTAAACCGAATGGGCGGTTCCGCACATATAAGCACGGATTTCCCGATTGCCATCCGCAGCGTGCGAGATTCTGCCCGGCCCTCCGGCTGCGGTCACGTTGCCCCTATGACTTCGCCGAGATGTTTTGCGCCAGAATGGCGTCGCGCTTCTTGGCGCGCGCCCATTCCTGGTAACGGGCGAATTGCTGGTCGGCGAGAACGCCCACCAGGATCACCGTGCCCATCACGGCGAAATTGAGCGAGCTTGGAATGCCGAGCAGATTGACAAGATTCTGCAGGATCTGCAGCAAGATCGCGCCCAGCACAATGCCGAACACCGAGCCCTCGCCGCCACGCAGCGAACAGCCGCCGAGCACAGCCGCTGCAATGCCGTAGAGTTCGTAGAAATTGCCATGCGAGGCCGGCGAGACGGAGCGCGTGTACATGACGAAGTAGACGGCCGACAGGCCGGCGAGCGCGCTGGCGATGATATAGGCGGCGGCAATCACTTTCGATGTCGGGATGCCGGAATAGCGTGCCGCCTCCTCGTTCTTGCCGACCGCGCACAGGTAGCGGCCATAGACCGACCAATGCAGGACGACACCCATGATCACGGCCACAGCGATGAAGACGACGAAACTGTGCGGGACGCCATAGGTGCGCCCGGTGGTCAGCCATTCGAGCGTCGGGAAGCTCTGCCCGAACTCGAAGCCCGCCGTGCCGTCGCCCGTGTACCAACGCGCAACGCCGCGATAGAGCAGCAGCCCGCAGAGGGTGACGATGAAGGGCTGCATTCGCATCTTGAGGATGAGAAACGCGTGAATGGCGCCGATCGCCATACCGGCGAGGACCATCAAGAGGACGGCGACGATCCAGTTCATCTCATAGGTGGTCAACAGGCTGATGAAGACCACGCCCAGAAGCGCGAAGAGCGAACCGACCGACAGATCGATGCCGCCGGTGATGATCACGAAACCGGCGCCGATCGAATAAAGGCCATAAAGGCCAATGAGATTGGCGGTGTTGGAGAGATTGATCGGCGAGATGAAGCGCGGATTGATGAATGCGGTGACGCAACCGATGATCAAAACCAAGACGAGAAGGCTGATATCTTTCTTTACCATTGATGACAGGCCCTCGTTCTCAATGTTGCGTCTGGCCGACGGCGAGTCGCATGATGTTTTCCTGCGTGAGTTGATCGCGCTTCAATATGCCCGTCACGCTGCCCTCGTGCATCACCGCGACGCGATCGCTGACACCGATGATCTCCTCTAGATCGCTCGAGATCATCAGGATCGCCACGCCTTTGTTGGCGAGGCCGCGCATCAGATCGTAGATTTCCATCTTGGCGCCGACATCGACGCCGCGTGTCGGCTCGTCGAAAATCAGGACCCTGGGCTGCATCGAGAGCCATTTGCCCAGCACGACTTTTTGCTGATTGCCGCCTGAGAGGGTGCCGGCATGGGTCGCAACGCTGTCGGTCTTGATCTTGAGCGCCTTGCGCTGCGCCTCGGCGTTCCGCGCCTCGCGGCGCGCGTTGATCAACGTGAGATCGGCATAGGCTTTCAGGTTGGGAAGCGAGATGTTGTTCGCGATGCTGTGATCGAGAATGAGGCCAGATTGCTTGCGGTCTTCCGGAATGAGATACAGGCCTTTGGCGATCGCTTCGCGCGGATTGCCGATCGTCGCGGCCTGGCCGTCGAGCAGAATGTCGCCGCTCAGAGGTTTGTCGATGCCGAAGACGGCGCGCGCGAGTTCCGTTCTGCCTGAGCCGATCAGGCCGGCAAAGCCGAGAATTTCGCCGCGCTGCACGGCGAGGTTCACGGTGCGCTCGGGATAGGTCGAGGTGCGGAAATTCACGAGTTCGAGCGCCGTCGCGCCGGGCGCCGCCGCAGGGGCGGCATAAAGATCGCGCAAGTCGCGGCCGATCATCATCCGAACCATGGAATCGTGGCCGATAGAGCCGCGCTCCAGCGTGCCGACCATGCGGCCGTCGCGCAAGACCACGACCCGGTCGACGCATTGCTGCACTTCGCCCAAACGATGCGAGATGAAGATCACGGCGACGCCGCTGCGCTTCAGCTCCTGAATGATGCTGAGCAGCCGGTCGGTCTCGGCGATGGTGAGGCTGGAGGTCGGTTCGTCCATGATGACGACCCGTGCGCCGAGAGACAGCGCCTTGGCGATTTCGAGCTGCTGACGCTGGGCGATCGAAAGACTGGCCACGAGCGTTTCGGGTTCGAAATCGCAGCCGACGCGATCGAGCAAGACGCGCGCATCGGCGTAGATCTTGCTGCGGTCGATGAGCTTCAGCGGTCCGAAAATGCGCGGCTCACGGCCAATGAAAATATTGCCTGCGACATCGATGTTCTCGAACAGGTTGAGTTCCTGATGCACGAAGGCGATGCCCGCGGCCATCGCGTCCTTGACGCTCAGGGAAGCTCTGTCTTGACCGTCAAGCTTGATCGCGCCGGTACTCGGCGCGACGATCCCGCCGAGCACTTTCATCAGCGTGGATTTGCCGGCGCCATTCTCGCCGATCAGGCCGATCACTTCGCCGGGCGAGATCGACAGGCTCACGCCGGAAAGAGCCTGCACGCCCGGATAGGCTTTGCCGATTCCAATCAGTTCCAAAAAGGGTGTTGTCATAGACTGCCTCAGCCCCGAAGCAAAACGATGCGCTCTTGGAGCGTGAGTATCCTGCCGCCGCCGCGATCATGCAACCGCGACGGCAGCGATTGGAGCTTACTTGCCCTGAAGTTCTTTCAGGTGCTTGGCATATTCGTCGACATTCTCCTTGGTGATCGTCTTGGTCGGCACGATCATCAATTGGTTGGCCGGAATGAAGGATTTGTCGCCATCGAGAATCTTCGCCATGGCCTTCATGCCCTGATAGCCCCATTCGTAGGGCTGCTGCACGACGGTGCCCGCTACGGTGCCTTCCTTGACGCCGCCGAGGGTGATCGGATCGTCATCGAAGCCCGTGACCGTGATCTTGCCCAGGGCGCCCGCTTCCTTCAGTGCCTGGTAGATCTGCGGAATGTTGTAGGAGTAGATGCCGAGCATGCAATTCACGTCGGGATGCGCGGTCAGCGTATCTTCGACATTGCGCTTGGCGCGCGGTTGATCGATGTCGTCGGCACGCACGTCGACGATCTCGATTTTCGTGCCCTTGATCGTATCCTTGATGCCGTCGATGCGCTCGCGGGCGTTATCGGCGCCGGGCAGGCCGACATAGGCCACGCACTTGCCGCCATTGGGCAGCGCCTTTTTCAGAAGTTCGCCGACCTGATTACCAGCGAGCGTGTTGGAGGAGCCGATATAGGCCAGGCGCTTGCTGTTCGGTGCGTCGCTGTCCGTGGTCAGCAGCAAGGTCTGCGAGCCGACGCGGCTCAGGGCATCGGTTTCGGTCTTGGGATCGACGGCGCTGACGATGATGCCCGAGACGCCGGAGGCGACGAGGTCGTCCATCAACCGCTCTTGCACCGCGGCGGCCGCTTGTTCGGGATATTTGAATTGGAGCGTGTAATTGGGCAGTTCGGACTGTGCCTTTTTGACGCCGGCCTCGGCCGCCTTCCAGAAATCCGATGCCCCGTTCGGCACGAAAACGAGGACCTTTTTATCGGCCGCCTGTGCGCCGATTGCGGCGGATAGCGCAAGGGCACTGATCGCGCATGTCAGAAGAACCTTCTTCATCGTTACCTCCCGGAGATATTCCAAATTGTCATTTTGGTTTGTGCGGCGGGGCTTTTTTACGACCCTCGTAAAAAAGCTCGCACCAATGCCCGACCTTGTCAACAATTCGCAAAAATAATTACTCAATAATCTAAAAGATGTTACTTATTAAGTGTATAAGTATGATAATATGCGCATATTGATTTGAAATGATGATTGGATCGATGAAAAAACTACGGACCCCGAAAAAAATCTCGCAGGGAGAGCGCGCGGAAGATTCCAAGCCGCCGCGGGGTCGCGGTAAAGGGGGACGCGATCGGCGTCCGACCATGACCGACGTCGCGGAAGCCGCGGGCGTATCGCAAACGACGGTGTCGCTCGTGCTCAACGGCGCAGGGAGCGCGCGGCTTGCGGGGGAGACGCGCGAGCGCGTCTTGAAGGCGGCGCAAGCCCTGGACTATCGGCTGATCAAGCGCGGCCTGTTGCCGAAAACACCCGGCGGCGGCGCCGCAATCGGCTTCGTCGCTAACGAAATGTCGACCGATCCCTGGACGGCAATCGCGCTTGACGGTGCGCGCGAGAAGGCCTGGGAGCATGGATTGACGATTCTTTCCGCCGTGACCGGGGGCGACGCCGAGCGGGAACAGGCCATCCTCGCCCATATGGCTTCGCAACCCCTGCTGGGGCTCATCTACGGCACGATGTACACGCGCCGTATTGAGCGCCCGCAGATCCGCAATGTGCCGACGGTTCTGCTGAATTGCTATCTCGCCGACGGCTCCTTGCCCTCGATCGTGCCGGGCGAAATTGCGGGCGGGCACACGGCGACACGGCGCTTGCTGCGCGCCGGCCATCGACGCATCGGCCACATCATGGGCGAGGCGCGGATGGACGCCTCGCATGACCGGCTGAAAGGCTATCGCAACGCCCTCGCCAATGCGGATCTCCCGTTCGACCCGGACCTCGTCCGCCCCGGCAATTGGGAGCCGAGCTCCGGCTACGAGCAAACGCAGGTGCTGATGCGGCTCGCCGAGCCGCCCACGGCGATTTTTTGCGCGAATGATTTAATGGCGATCGGCTGCATGGATGCGCTGAAGGAAATGGGCAAACGCATCCCCGACGATGTGGCGGTCATCGGCTACGACAATCGCGACCTCGCCCCCTTCACCCGTCCGGCCCTCACCACCGTCCTGTTGCCGCATTACGAAATGGGCGAGCAGGCGGTGGATTATCTCGTCCACTATGCCCGGCGCCCGCCGCTGCGTGCGCCGCAGCTCAAAGTGGAATGTCCGCTCATCGAACGGCGGTCGGTCGGTCCGGCCGCGTCTGTGCCCTGTTGAGCCGACGCCATTGCGACGCGAAAGCGGTTCTTGACTTTCCCCTGCACCAGAACGGAAAACATCCCATGCTTCCTCTTTATTCCGCCTGCATCGAGTGGCTCTTTGCAGCCGAGGCCCCTGATTTTGCCGACCGCATACGCGCCGCCGCGCGCGCCGGCCTGGGCGGTGTCGAATTCTGGTTCTGGCGTAACAAGGATATTCCGTCGATTGAAGCCGCTCTGGCGGAGACGGGCCTCAAGCTGACGAGCCTGGTCGCGGAACCGATGGTGCCGCTGACCGATCCGACGTGCCATGGCGCATTTCTCGAAGGCTTGAAGGAGAGCGTCGACATGGCGCGCCGGCTCAAGTCGCCGGTCCTCATTGCGCAGGTCGGCGACGATCTGCCGGGGCGGGGCAGGGCGGAGCAGCGACAGGCGATCATCGATTGTCTCGGCCGTGCCGCCGATAGTCTGGCAGGATCCGGCGTTCGGCTGGCGATCGAACCCCTGAACACCTTGGTCGATCACGTCGGCTATTTCCTGCCTTCGACGGAAGAGGGGCTGGATATTGTCGATGCGGTGGGGCGGACGGAGATCCGCCTTCTCTACGATATCTACCATTCGGCGGTCATGTCGGAGGACATCGCGGCTGTCCTGGCCGGCCGGGTGGACCGGGTCGCGCATGTCCATCTCGCCGATACGCCGGGGCGACATGAGCCGGGCAGCGGCAAGCTCGACTGGCAGAAGCGCGTCGATTGGCTCTATGCGCAGGGTTACGAGGGCCTCGTCGGTCTCGAGTACAAGCCGAGGGGCGGAACCCTCGACAGCCTGGCGGCGCTGAACCTCAGTGCGCGGGGAAGCCGCGTTTAATCTTCGATTTCGCCGAAATGCGCCGAGGTCACGAAACGGTCGAGCCGTCCGCTTTTGACCTGAACCTCGCGCCAGCTCTCGATGTCGAAGTCGATGACCGTCAAGGCGGCGGTCGGATATTTGCTCGCCAGCCTCTGCGCGGCATAGCGGTCGCCGTAGCCGATCAGGTCGACGGCGAATTGATGAATGCCGGGATTGTGTCCGACAAGCAGCACGCTCTTGGTCTTGTTGGACGCGTGCCGCATCACTTTCAGCAGCGTCGCGGGGGACGCGTCGTAGACATGCGGTTCCATCTGCACGAGAACGGCCGCCTCGCCGCCGAAATGTTCCAGCACGTCGCTCAGCGTCTGGCGCGTCCGGGCGGTGTCGGACACGATAGCCGCATCCGGGATGAGCTGCTCGTCCTTCAGATATTGTCCGATCTGCGCCGATTGGTTGTGGCCGCGTGTCGTCAGCGGCCGCTCCTTGTCGCCGCCGCCGGCAAGCGGCGCGGCCTTGGCGTGGCGCAACAGCATGAGACGAAACATGAGCAATCCCCGAGCAAAATGCAGGTTGTCATGTCACAAAGATGGTGCTGCGATCAAGCGGGTTTCTTAGGTCCTAGTTCTTGCGGCGGCGCAGGTTATCAAAATAGACGATGACGATGATCAGCCCGCCGGTAATCACTTTCTGCCAGGCATTGTTAATGCCGAGTAGATTGGCGCCATTGTTGATCGTGGTCAGAATGAACGAGCCGAGCAGGGGGCCGTGAATCGAGCCCACAGCGCCAAACAGGCTGGTGCCGCCGATCACCGAGGACGCGATGGATTTGAGTTCATCGCCTTCACCCTGGAAGAAGCTGCCGATGCCGAGCCGCATGGCGAGCATGACGCCGACAAAGGCCGCGCAAAGCGAGGACAACATATAGGCGATATAGGTGATCCGCTGGACTTTGACGCCCGACAAGCGCGCGGCTTCCTTATTCGAGCCGATCGCGAAAAGGTAACGGCCCCAGCGGCTTTGATGGAGGAAAAAATATCCAGGTACTGCAACCAGAACGACCAGCCAAAACAAATTGGGGATGGTGAGAAAATCGCCGACCGCAAAGCCGGTGAAATTATCATCGGTAATCGAGATCGAAGCGCTGGTGATGAGCTGCCCAAACCCTCGGATTGCGGTCAAAGTCGCCAAAGTCATGATGAAAGGCGGCAAGCCAAGTTGCACGACGCCAAAGGCATGAAACATGCCGATGGCCAAGCCGATGCCGAGCGTACCCGCGATGGCGAGCCACACGGGCCACCCGTTCTGGAGCATGAGTGCAATGATCAGGCTGCAAAAACCTTCGACTGCGCCGACCGAGAGATCGATGCCGCCGGTGATAATCACGAATGTTTGCCCGAGCGCCAGAATTGCTACCATCGAGCCTTGGCGCAGAATATTGGCGAAATTGTTCCATTGCAGAAAGCTTTGCGGCACAGTTACAGCTAAAAACAGCCACATGAGAAGGAGCAGACCGACGAGCGTCAATCCGAGAAGGATGTCCAACCGCGCGCTGGCCTTTTTCGCCGCTTTGTCCTGCACACTCATATTGCGTCCTCCCCCATATATTTTATCGCGCTTTTCGCGTCAGACGCCAATCGCTTCGGTTAATATCGTCTCGTGCGACGCATCCTTGAAATCATGCGAGGCGACGAGTGAACCGCGACGGAACACGTGCAACCGGTCGGCCAATTCATAGACTTCCGGCAGATAAGACGAGATCATGATGATGCCTGCGCCTTGATGCAAAAGCTGTCCCATGAGCCGGTAGATTTCCGCCTTGGTGCCGACATCGACGCCAACTGTCGGCTCATCGAAGAGGAAGAGCTTAGCGCCATGGTTCAGCCATTTGCCGATGACGATCTTTTGCTGGTTGCCGCCCGACAGGCTCGATGCATTGGCTTGCCGCGACGCCGTCTTAATCCGCATGTCCTTGATTTGGCGCTCCGCCGCCTTTGCTTCTTGCGGCAAATTGATCAACGGCCCCGTCGAGAGACGATCGAAGATCGGCAGATTGATATTAAAGCCGACGCCGAGATTGAGACAAAGCCCTTGGTCGCGGCGGCTTTCCGGCGCAAGCGCAATGCCCAAATCCATGGCGGTGCGCTCTGAACCGATGACAACGCGGTTGCCCTGCCAGAGAATCTCGCCGCCGGTCGCCGGAAAGCGCCCGAAGAGACTCTGGACGAACTCGCTGCGGCCGGCGCCGATCAGGCCATAGAGACCGACGATTTCGCCTTCACGCACCGATAGGGAAATATTGTTGAAGCCAGGACCGCTCAAACCCTTGGTCTCCAGGATCGTTGCGCCGAGCGGAATTTGGTCTTTGTGATAAATCTGCTCAATGGAACGATTGATCATCAAGGCGATTAAATCGTTTTCATTGGTCTCCGTGATGAGCCGCGTGCCGACCAATGCGCCATCGCGCAGGACCGAAACGCGGTCGCATAGCTCGAACACTTCTTCCAGGCGGTGACTGATATAGACAATGGTTGTTCCATTGGCCTTTAACTGGCGGATGAGCCTGAACAGGGCGTCCGATTCCTGCCGCGTGAGATAGGCTGTTGGCTCATCGAAAATGAGAAATTTTGCGCTGCGCCGTTCGGCCCGCGCCGTGGCAACAAGCTGCTGCTGGCCGATGGTGAGCGACGACAACAGAGCGCCGGCGGGAAGCGAGAAACCCAGCGAGTCAAGTAGTTTTTGGCCTTCGCGAACCATGGTGCCATGCTGCAACAGGCCGAATTTAACGGCCTCGTCGCCAAGGAACAAATTGGCGGCGACTGTGAGATGGGGGCACAGCACCACCTCTTGATGAACCGCATTGATCCCAAGGCCGATCGCTTCATGCGGATCGTTGAGCGGAACGGATTGTCCCTGCCAGTAAATTTCGCCGGACGTGCGCCGATGAACGCCAGTCAGCACTTTGATCAGCGTCGATTTTCCCGCACCGTTCTCGCCGACGATGGCGTGGATCTCGCCGCGTTCAAACGACAGGTCCACCGCCTTCAAGGCATGGGTCGCGCCAAAGCGTTTGTCGAGCTGGTGCAGCGACAGCAAAGGGGCGGGTGCGGCGGCTGTAGAAGGTGGATCAGTGAGTGACATGTCCGGGCGCCTTTTCTTGGCAACGAATGGGCCGGCGGAAGTGTGACACGGCTGGGACAAGTCCCAGCCGTGTCATATCGTCAGATGGCAAGCGCCAAGAGCGATTGTTTACTTAATGTTGGGGCTCAGCAATTCTTTAGCGCGTGGCTCTTTCATATTTGCGGTGGTGATCAGATTTGCGCCGGTATCGACAAAGGTTTCGACCTTCTCGCCTTTTGATGCCGCCAGAGCCGTCTTGATGCCGTCATAGCCCATCCGGTATGGGTCTTGAACCACGAGGCCAGCCAAAACGCCATCGGCCAAGAATTTGACCGTCTTGTCGTCAGAGTCAAAGCCGATCACTTTGATCGCGTCCTGCTTCTTATTCTCGGCAATCGCCTGGCCCGCTCCCTGCGCCATGATGAGGTTGGACGCAAAAACACCACGCAGATTCGGGTTGGCCGTGATCAAATCGGTCATGATGTTCAGGCCCGTCGTCGCCGTGCCGTCTGCAACTTTGTCGGCCACCAGTTTGAGGCCAGGATATTTGGCGGCGAGTTCTTCCTTAAAGCCTTTCGCGCGCTCGTCGAGCGAACCAACGCCGGGGATGGAGGTGATGAGTGCAACGTCGCCTTCAGGCTTGCCATATTTGGCTGCGATGGCGGCGGCGAGACCATCGGCCGCAATGCGCCCCCCCTGAACATTGTCCGTCGTCAAAAATGACGTGAAGGCTTTGGAATCGGCAGCCGAATCGATACCGATAATTTTGACTGACTTTGCTGCCTCGTCGATCGGCTTGCCAAGCGCAGCGCGCTGGGTGGGCGAGATCACGATGGCCGCGGGCTTGGTGGAAACGGCATTTTCCAGGATCGAAATCTGACCGTTAATGTCGGATTCCGATTGCGCACCGAGTTCCGGCACGTTCACGTTCAAGTCCTTACCGGCTTTACGCGCACCAGCCAGAACGATCTGCCAATAAAAAGACGTCGTATCCTTGACGATAATCGGGATCGTCGGCTTGTCGGCGGCCGAGGCCGGCGCGGCAAAAGCTGCCATCGATACCGCTGCCAAAATGGCAAGCAAACGCGCTTTCATGAGTTCTCTCCCTGGGATCTTATATGCGCGCCGCTCACGGCGGCTCATACGCCAGCGAATAATGCCGCACTGGAATATAAAGTCAATCTAGCATTCCAGTGGCAGGGCAAAACAAAACGCGCAGGCTTTAACGCCTGCGCGCCGAAAATCGCGCGGTCCGGTCTCGTTACGCTCGTCGGATCAGCGACAGCAAGACAAGGATGATCACGCCGCCGATCACGCCGTTGATCAGTTCCGCGAGGAAGGCACTCTCAACGAGATGAAAATTGAGTTTTTGCAAGATGAAGCCGGCCAGGGCCGCGCCGACGATACCAAGAATGATGTTCAACATGACGCCGAAACCGGCGCCGTCAACGATTTGGCCGGCGAGCCAGCCTGCGATGCCGCCGACAACAATCCATTCAATAAAACCGAGCATGATATCCCCCACAAACTGCGAAGCGCGACGCCGCGCCCCTAGGGTTAAAGATGACCTTCGTAAGATATATTGGCGCGACCAGCGCTATTCAGACGCTTGACTTTACTCAGAATACCCCAACCGGCGTCCTTAAGACAAAAGTAAACACTTCATTCATGAACCGATTGTGAACGAATATCAAACGTTTTTCGCTCAGTCATCCTGCAGCAAGTATACACAATTGTGCCGATCGGGATTGGCCGCGGCGAAGGCTCAGGTGCGGTCTCGCGCTCAACCCTCAAGGCCGCGCCGCATAGGTTGACCGAAGTTGCGGCGTCGCAAACGGACTTAATGCCTGACCACGAGCACCGAGCATTTGGCGTGCCGGACGACGGTCTTGGAGTTCGAGCCAAGCAGATAGGTCTTCATGGCCGGGCGGTGCGAGCCCATCACGATCAGATCGGCCTCGATGGCATCCGCTTCGGCCAGGATCTCGGGGTAGACGCCGCCGGTGCGCACGTGCCAGGTGACGCGTCCGTCCGGCATCGGCAATCGTTTGGCGACATCCGACAGTTCCTGCTCGGCGATCTGCTTCTGCGTGACGTTGAAATCCGGCGGCACGAAATCCATGAAGGTGGAGGGCAGCAGCGTTTGCACGTTCAAGAGATGGAGCGAGCCTGCGGAATAATCGGCGATCGCCGCCGCCTTGTAGAGGGCCGGCAGGGCGATTTCGAGATCGGTCAGATCGACCGGAACGAGAATGGTCTGGAATAACGGATCACCTGGCATGGCCTTGACCTCCTGGTGTTACCCTCAATGTGGGCGCGGCGGCCGCGATTTTCCAGAATGTGCCGATTCGCCGACGGCCTGGAGGCGGCCGAAACCTCGCCGAAACTTCATCAAACTGTCGCCAAGCTGTGCGCTAAAGCCCGATAAAGACCTGTTTTTACGCCAGTTTAGCACAATATACCCGATTTGCGCGGGATTTCAGGTCTTGCCGATTGTCTGCACAGCAACGGACCGTTATAAGGGCCGCAAATTTGCAAGGAGTGGGTTGGGATGAAATCGTCTGATGTAATCGATGAGACGTATCGGCCTTCCGAAACCGAACCGTTTATGAATGACCGGCAGAAGGTCTATTTCCGACGCAAATTGATCGCCTGGAAAGAAGAGATCATCCGCGAGTCGCGCGAAACCCTGAACGCGCTGCAAAGCGAAAGCGAAAATCACCCCGATTTTGCCGACCGTGCGTCCTCCGAGACCGATCGGGCCATCGAGCTTCGGGCCCGCGACCGGCAGCGCAAGCTGATCGCGAAGATCGATGCGGCGTTGGGGCGGATCGACGACGGCACCTACGGCTATTGCGAAGAGACCGGCGAGCCGATCTCTCTGAAGCGCCTCGATGCCCGCCCGATCGCGACTTTGTCGGTCGAAGCGCAGGAACGCCACGAGAGACGGGAACGCGTCTATCGCGACGAATGAAACGGCGCCGCAGGGGATTGCGGGCTGCAAAAGCCCCCCGCCGCAGCGGCTTTGATTGCGTTTAACGGACCGCGCCCGTCCCGGTCGCAATGCAATCTTCTGTGTTGCCGCCACATGCGACCGGTACGGCTCGGTCCTTTGAGTTCGCGTTCAATTCGGGCAGGCCCGGTTTATAGGAGCGCCGTCCAGGCGCCTGCTAGCCAAAAGCACGCGGTCCGGGCCGATTCCGCCGGCTCCATCAAAAACAGCGTATCCTCAATTGCCCTTCGCACGGCCGAGCAGACGGGCCATTTCCTCTTCCAGCGAATCGATCAGTTCGTCGTTCGTGGGTTCCGGCGGCGGCGCTTTTACCGGCGGCGCGACAGGCGGCGCGGTCCGCACAGGTTGCGGCGCGGTGCGTGCCGGAGGTGGCGGCAAGGCCGGCTTGGCCGCTGCAGGCGGCGGCGGCACGGAGCGGGGAGGTGCGCCAGTGGGTGAGGCGACGGGCGTCGTCACGGCGCGCGGCGTTGTTACCGGCCGCGGCGAGAAGATCGGCGGGGCGTTGGACGCTCCTGACCCGAGCGGCGGCAAGGTCGGAGACCGCAGCGGCTGCAATGGCGGCAAGGGCGGGAGCGGCGGCAGGCCCGGCTTCGCCGCCGGTGACGTTGCCTTTACCGGTGCAACCTCCGGCGCCGGCTTCGGCACTTCGACTTTGGGGGCTTCGCGCGGCGCGTCCACCTTTGGCTCGGGCACCTCTATCTTTTCTGTCTTTGGCACCTCTATTTTTGGCGCCTCGGGCTTAGCGGATTCGGTTTTGGTGGGTTCGGGATTCGGCTCATCAAAGACCGGTTCTGCCATCCGTACCTGCCGGACCGGGAGCGCAACGGGTGGGGCCGGCACAGCCGACAAGTCCTGATTGCGCTGCGCGACAAAGGCCGGCAGCGGCGGCATAGCCGGGGCAGGGTCCGGGTCGGGCGTTTTGACGTGCGGCACGATCGGCGGCGGCGGCAGCGGCGCCGGTTCTTCGTTCTGGTTCGCAGCCGAGGCGAGCGGCACGCGCGGCGACATTGCGGCGGCGAGCGACGGATCGACCTTCTCGACCTTTTCGCGCGCCGGGTTTTGGGCGCGAATGATGTCGGTCTCGATCACCAAATCGGTATGCTTGCCGATCATGATGAGATGTTCGGTATTGTCGCGCCGGACGATCACCAATTGCCGCTCACGGTCAAGATCGTAGGCATCGACGACGCCGAGCCGCGGCTGCCGTCCGCGCGCGGCGCCGCGCACCCTCACGCCGGAGCCGAAGAAAGAGCGATACAAAACCATCAAGATGGCGACGACCACCACTGCCGCCACAACGAGAGCAACGGCGAGATAGATGTAGCTTCCGTTAAAGAAGCCGAGCAAACCCTGTAACAAAACGCGTCCCCCGACACGGCGCCATGCGACCGAAAGCGCCTTATCTTAGCACAGCGGCCCCGCGAGGCACGGCCAAGGTTAAACGATGGTTAACACCCTTATAGCAAAAAAGCGAGAAGTCGGGCTGTGGACAGATCCTGGGAAATGCCTCAGGCCTTCCGACGCGCCCTTGCCTGATCCGGTCAAAAGCCTAAAGCTGCCAAAACACGTCAGAATATGGATGAATGTCTGCAAAGATGAAGGACCCCGCCGCCCTGCATAATATCGATGAGACCGAACGGCCGGGCCATTTGGGTTTGCTCATCCTGCTCTTGCTGCTCGTGGTCGGCGCGATCGCCGGCACGCGGTTCCTGCCGCCCGATTATGCCTTCGCCCCGGCGCTCGGCCTTCTGGTGCTGATGGCTTTTGCCGGCGTGTTTTTCGTCATCGCTTACGGGCTTGGCGGGCTGCAATCCGCCGGGAAAAGCCGGCGCCCCGATATGACGCGGCTGATCGCCGATACGACCGGCGAGGCGCTGTTGGCGATGGACGGCGAGACCCAGGTTCTCTACGCCAATGCCGCCTATCGCGATCTCGCCCATGCCGAGGACACGGCGGATCTGCCAACGATCGAGCGGCTGTTTGCCCATCCCGATGCGGCTGAGGCGATCTACCGCCTCGCGCAAGCGGCGCGCGAGCGCAAGAGCCGCAGCGAAGAGGTGCGCCTCTCTCCGGCTTTGAAGGCCGCGCGCGGCCCAGCCTGGTATCGCATTGCGGTCCGGCCGCTCGACGGGCTTGCCGCCAAACGCGCGGTTGTGTGGAGCGTCAATGACGTGACCGGCGACCGCGACCGGCAGGAAAACGTCTTTCTCGAATTGCAGCACGCGATCGACTATCTCGATCACGCGCCGGCCGGCTTTTTCTCGATCGAACCGGACGGCCGCATTTCCTATATCAATGCGACGCTGGCCCATTGGCTCGACCATGATTTGGCGCAGGTCGGCACCGGCGGCTTGACGCTCACCGACCTGATGCCGCGCGAGGCGGCGGCGCGACTGCTGCAGGCGCCAGGCAATGAGCCGGAGCAATTCGACCTCGACTTGCGGCGGCGCAACGGCTCCGATTTCCCCGCGACGCTGCGGCACAGCGTGTCCTACGGCAAGGACGGCACGCCCCGCGCCTCGCGCACGCTCGTGCTGCCGCGCCAAGCCGTGGCGGCGGCTGCGCCCCAGGATCTGCAGGCGGCGGAATCGCGCTTTGCCCGCTTCTTCAATCTCACGCCGATGGCGATCGCCTCGCTCGATCAAGAGGGCCGCATCGTCAGCTCCAATCCGTCGTTCGCGCGTCTCTTTCCCGCGCTCGTCAAAGGCCAGACGCCTTTGGCTGCCGTGGTCGCGGAACGCGATCGCGCGGCGGTGGAACAGGCATTGCAACAAGCGGCGCAGGGCTCGAGCGGCCTCGCACCGGTCGATGCCGCGCTCGACGGCGAGAGCGGCAAGGCGTTTCGCTTCTTTCTCTCGTCCGGAGAGGGCGTGCACGGCGCGGCCGTCACGCTCTGCGCGCTCGACACGACCGAACAGCGCACCCTGCAGGAGAATTTCGCGCAGAGCCAGAAGATGCAGGCGATCGGCCAATTGGCCGGCGGCGTCGCGCATGATTTCAACAATGTCCTGACCGCCATCATCGGCTATTCCGATCTGCTCCTGGCCAAGTATCGGCCGACCGATCCGTCCTTTCAGGACATCATGCAGATCAAGCAGAACGCCAATCGCGCGGCAGGCCTGGTGCGGCAATTGCTCGCCTTCTCGCGCCGCCAGACGCTACGGCCGCACGTGCTGCAACTCGGCGATGTGTTGAGCGAATTGCAGATGATGCTGACGCGGCTCGTCGGCGAAAAGATCAATCTCGACGTCAAGCATGGGCGCGATTTGTGGCTGGTCAAAGCCGACGTTAACCAGCTCGAACAGGTCATTCTCAATCTCGTTGTCAATGCGCGCGATGCGCTGCCGCAAGGCGGGCGCATTCAGTTGCGTACATCGAATGTCGCGGCGGCGGATTGCGCGCCTTACATGGCGCAGGACAAATCGCTGAGCGACGCCGATTATGTGCTGATCGAGGTCGAGGACGATGGCGCCGGCATTCCGGCCGACATTCTGCCGAAGATCTTCGAACCGTTCTTCACCACCAAGGAAGTTGGCAAGGGCACGGGCCTTGGTCTGTCCATGGTCTACGGCATCGTGAAGCAGACCGGCGGCGTCGTGTCCTGCGACTCGGTCGTCGGACGCGGCACGGTCTTCCGCATTTTCCTGCCGCGCTATGTGCCGCTGGAGAATGACCAGGAGACGAAAAAGGAGACGGCGAAGGCCGCCGCCGCCGACCTGACCGGACGCGGCACAATTCTGCTGGTCGAAGACGAAGAGGCGGTTCGTGCCTTCGGCGCGCGGGCGCTGTCCTCGCGTGGCTATACGGTGCTCGAGGCGGGCTCCGGCGTCGAGGCGCTGGAGGTGCTGGCGGGGGCGGGCGGCAAGATCGATCTCATCGTCTCCGACGTCGTCATGCCGGAAATGGACGGCCCGACCATGCTTGGCGAGATCCGCAAGCAGGGCATCACCGCGAAGGTGATTTTTGTCTCCGGCTATGCGGAAGACGCGTTCGCCAAGAACCTGCCGCAAGGTGAGGATTTCGGCTTCCTGCCGAAGCCGTTCACCCTGAAGCAGATGATCGAGGCGGTGAAAGGCGCGATGGGGTGAGGTCCTTCTCCCGCTCGCGGGAGAAGGGACCCGCGCCGCTTAAAATCCGGGCAGCGGCGCTGCTCTTTTGCTATTTGACAAACCACGGCAACCCAAAGAGATTGTCGCGCCGGGCATTCTCGCTCATGGCATATTGGTTTGAGGAATGCGTTGCTGAAGATTGCGCAACGGCTTGGGACGTTCTTAGGCTCGCTTATTCTGACCTTTCTCGGGCTGACGGCGGTGACGTTCGTGATCGGGCGGTTCATTCCGATCGACCCCGTGCTGGCGCTCATCGGCGACAAAGCGACGCCCGAACTCTACGAGAGAACCCGCCTCGCCATGGGGCTCGATCATTCGATCCCCGTGCAATATTACATCTATCTCAAAAAGGTTCTCGTCGGCGATTTCGGCGTGTCGATCGTGACCTCGCAGCCGGTGCTCGACGACCTGATCCATTTCTTCCCCGCGACGCTGGAACTCGCCACCATCGCCACCCTGATCGGCGTCTTCATCGGTGTGCCGGCCGGCGTGCTCGCGGGCGCGCGCAAGGGCTCGTGGATGGATCAAGCGGTGCGCGTGCTCGGGCTTCTGGGCTATTCGGCACCGGTCTTCTGGCTTGGCCTCGTGGCGCTCGCCTTGTTCTACGGCAAGCTCGGCTGGGTGAGCGGCCCGGGCCAGCTCGATGTTGCCTATGACGATATCGTCACCAATCACACCGGCATGCTCCTGATCGACAGCGCGATCGACGGCGAATGGGACGTGTTCCGCAATGCGTTCGGCCATCTCGTTCTGCCTGCGTGTCTGCTTGGTTATTATGCGCTTGCCTATATTGCGCGCATGACCCGCAGTTTCGTCATCGAGCAATTGGCGCAGGAATATGTGACGGCCGCCCGCATCAAGGGCCGCTCGTTCTGGGGTGCGGTGTGGCGCCATGCCTTCCCCAACATCTGCGTTCCGCTGATCACCGTGATCGGCCTCTCCTATGCGCAATTGCTGCAGGGCTCGGTGCTGACCGAGACGGTTTTTGCATGGCCCGGCATCGGTTTCTACATCACCCATTCGCTGTTCCACGCCGATATGAACGCGGTGCTCGGCGGCACGCTGGTTGCCGGTGCGCTGTTCATCGGCATCAATCTGTTCTGCGACTTTCTCTACAAGTTCGTCGATCCGAGGCTGCGCGTCTCATGAGCACGTCCTCTGCCGTTCAAACTCCCGTGTCGTGGCGGCAATGGCTGCTCACCAACACGCCGGCCTCGCGACGCCAGGCGGTGCTTGGCAATCTCTATCGCGGCGCCGCGGCCATCTGCACCAATCCGACCGGGCTTGCCGGCGTCATCGTGATCGCGATCCTGATCTTCCTCGCCGCTTTCGCACCACTGCTCGCCGGTCACAGCGATCCCTATACGCAGAATCTCGCCGCGCGCCTCTCGCCGCCAAGCGCCGCCCATTGGTTCGGCACGGACGAGCTTGGCCGCGAGATCTATACGCGCACGCTCTATGGCGCGCGGGTGACGCTTGGCATCGTCGTTCTGGTCTCGGTCATCATCGCGCCCATCGGCCTCATCATTGGCGTGGTCGCCGGCTACATGGGCGGCTGGGTCGATATCGTGTTGATGCGCATCACCGATGTGTTTCTCGCCTTTCCGCAGCTCATTCTGGCGCTCGCCTTCGCCGCCGCGCTCGGGCCTGGCATCGAGAATGCGGTGATCGCGATCTCGCTCACCTCCTGGCCGCCCTATGCCCGCATCGCCCGCGCCGAGGCGGCCTCGGTCGCCAAAAGCGATTTCATCGCTGCGGCGGTGCTGCAGGGCGCTTCGACCTGGCGGATCGTGCTGCGCCATATCGTACCGCTGTGCATCTCGTCGCTGATCATCCGCCTGACCCTCGACATGGCCGGCATCATTGTCGTCGCCGCCGGCCTTGGCTTTCTCGGCCTCGGCGCGCAGCCGCCGATGGCCGAATGGGGTGCGATGGTGTCGAGCGGGCGCGACGTGGTGATCGACGCCTGGTGGGTCTCGACCATTCCGGGCATTGCGATTCTCGTCGTGAGCCTGGGCTTCAATCTTCTCGGGGACGGGTTGCGCGACGTGTTCGATCCGAAAAACACATGAGCGGCAGCGGCTCCCTTCTCGAGGTCGCGGATCTCAACGTTGCCTTTCCAAGCGAAGGCGGTCTCTTTCACGCGGTGCGCGGCGTGTCCTTCTCGCTCGGGCGCGAGCGCCTCGGCATTGTCGGCGAGTCGGGTTCCGGCAAATCGACGACCGGCCGCGCCATCCTTGGCCTGATCCCGAAACCCGGCCAGGTCCGCGCCCGCACGTTGCGGCTCGGCCATCGCAATCTCGCCGACATGAATGAGACCGCCTGGGGCAAGATCCGCGGCCGGCATATTTCGATGGTGATGCAGGACCCGAAATATTCGCTCAATCCGGTGATGAAGGTCGGCGTGCAGGTGCAGGAAGCCTATCGGCTGCACCACCGCACGACGCGCAAAGACGCGCAAAAGCGCGCGATCGCCATGCTCGATGCGGTGAAGATCCGCGATCCTGACCTGGTCTATCACCTTTATCCGCACCAGATCTCCGGCGGCATGGGCCAGCGCGCGATGATCGCGATGATGCTGATCTGCGAGCCGGAACTGCTGATCGCCGACGAGCCGACCTCCGCGCTCGACGTCACCGTGCAGAACGACGTTTTGCGCATCATGGACGATCTGGTGCGCGAGCGCGGCATGGGCCTGATTTTCATCAGCCACAATCTCACCGTCGTCTCGAGTTTCTGCGATCGGGTACTGGTGATGTATGGCGGCCGCGTGGTCGAGGAATGTATCGCGACCGAATTGCATCAGGCCAAGCACCCTTACACCCGCGCGCTGCTGCAGGCCGCGCCATCTTTGAGCGAGCCCAAACTTGAGCTCACAACCGTCACGCGTGATCCGTCATGGCTGGATTGATCGAGCTTGCTCACCTCTCGGTGAGTTTCCAGGTCGGCGGCCGCGTCATCCGCGCGGTGCACGATGTCTCGTTCGCGGTTGCGGCTGGTGCGACTTTCGGCATCGTCGGTGAATCCGGTTCGGGCAAATCGACCGTGCTGAAAGCGATTGCCGGGCTGGTGCAAGCGGATGCGCCCGCGATCCGCATCAAGGGCCAAATGGTCGCGCAAAAGCGCAGCAAAGCCGACCGCCGCCTGATGCAATTCGTCTTCCAGGATCCGTATGGTTCGCTGCATCCGCGCCAGACGGTCGACGATATTTTGCGTGAGCCGCTGGAGATCCACGGGCTTGGCGACGCTGGGACGAAGGTCGCGGCAGCCTTGAGCGAAGTGGGCCTCGGGCCGCTCCATCGTTTCCGCTTTCCGCATCAATTGTCGGGCGGTCAACGGCAGCGCGTGTCGATCGCCCGAGCGCTGATCCTGAAACCCTCGATCCTCCTGCTCGACGAGCCGACCTCGGCGCTCGACGTGTCCATTCAGGCGGAAATCCTCAATCTGATCGCGCGGCTGCGGCGCGAATATCAGCTCACCAGCATTCTCGTGAGCCACGATCTGAGCGTGATCGCGCACATGTGCGAACGCGTGGCGGTGATGCGGCACGGTGAATTGATTGAAATCGTCGATGTGGCTAACCTGCGCGCCGGCATCGTTCAAGAAGCCTATACGCGGGATTTGCTGCGCTCCAGCGAAGGTTACGTCCGACTGTAGCGGATGCACCTCCGACGCGCGGCTCGGACCGTCTCGGTATCGGCAACGGGCTGAAAATCTTGCCTATTTTGTTAGCAAACCTGTGGCACAGAGGGGCGTTTTGGATTAGGTTTCAAGCCTCACCATCTCCTGGCGGCCGGCCGGCACGCCAGGCCCTATAAGTATTGGCATGGCACCATGCTGAGGCGCACAGAAGAAGAAAACGAATTGCCGGATTTGAGCGCAGCCGAATTGGGGGTGGTGGCGCATCTCTATCGCGGCGAGGTGTATCGCGGCACGGCCTGGCGTTCGCGTCTCGACAACACCACCAATTGGTCGATCGTGACCATGGGCATCGCGCTCTCCACCACGTTTTCGTCCCGCGATGCGACGGCCCTGCCGCTCATCCTCATCGGCCTGCTGCTCGCGGTGTTTCTCGGCGTCGAGACCCGCCGCTATCGCTACTATGCGGTCTGGACGGCGCGGGCCCGCTATATGGAGACCCATCTCTTCGCCCCGCTCCTGAGCGGCGGGCGGCAGGATCCCCGCTGGCGCACGACGCTCGCGGCGGAATATATGCACCCCAACCATTTCATCAGCCTGTTCGGCGCCGCGGGCCGCCGCGTGCGCAGCACCTATATCTGGATCATCGGGATTCAGACCTTCGCCTATTTCGGGAAACTCGCGGTTCACCCGGAAATGGCGACCCGTTTCAGCGAATTTGTCGAGCGCGCGACGGTCGGGCCGATTCCGGGTTGGGTCGTTCTGTGCTGCGGCCTCGTTTACAATCTCGGCTGGATCGCGCTGGCCGTCGCGAGCTTCTTTTATGACCAGCATCTGCACCAAAAGCATGCGACCGACGACGACCCAGTGCTGTTTGCCTCGCTGAAAGGCAACTCGTTTCGCGGCGAGTAATTTGTCTCCACGACCAAGCCATCTCGATGGTGCAGCCGACATATGCAGCGGCCTTGAACGCCTCGATTAAGTCCGCAGGAGGAGTAGCAAAGATCGCGTGGACGTGCTCTATTATTTATTATTTGCACACAAAGGGATGGCCCCCGGTGGCCGTGATGACGAGGAGGCTGACTTGATACAGAGACTCAAATGGGCGCTGGTCGCCGGAACGTTTTTGAGCGTCGTGGCAGTGGCGCATGCGGAGACCCCGGCCGATACTTTGGTGATCGCCAAGAATATCGACGACATCATTTCGCTCGACCCGGCCGAGGCCTATGAACTCAGCGGCGTCGAGGTCGACGCCAATCTCTATGACCGTATCATGCGCTTCGATCCGACCGACATCACCAAGCTCGTTCCGGGCGCGGCGGAGAGCTATACGGTGAGCGATGACGGCAAGACCATCACCTTCAAGATGCGCAAGGGATTGAAGTTTGCCTCCGGCAATCCGCTCACCGCGCATGACGCCGCGTATTCGCTGCAGCGGGTCGTGAAACTCGATAAGAACCCCGCCTTCCTGATCGAGCAATTGGGCTGGACCAAGGACAATGTCGATCAACTCGTCACGGCGCCCGACGACGAGACGCTGAAAGTCACCAGCGCCGTGGATTATTCGCCCTCGCTCGTGCTCGCGCTGCTCTCCTCGATCGTCGGCTCGGTCGTCGATCAGAAAGTCGTTGCGTCCCATGAGGCGAACGGCGATTTCGGCAATGGCTGGCTAAAGAACAATTCGGCGGGCTCGGGCGCCTATGTGCTGAAGGGCTGGAAGCCGAATGAAACGGTGTCGCTGCAGTCGAACCCCGACTATCGCGGCGGCGCGCCGGCGATGAAGCGCGTGATCATCCGCCACATTCCTGAACCCTCCGCCCAGCGCCTTCTGCTCGAAAAGGGCGATGTCGATATCACGCGCGATCTCACCAACGATCAGATCACCGGCCTTACCGGCAACAAGGATGTGACGACGAGCGTGGTGCCACAGACGACGCTCGAATATGTCGGCCTCAATGTGAAGACGCCGCAATTGCAGAATCCGAAAGTGCGTCAGGCGCTGCGCTATCTCGTCGATTACAACGGCATGACGAATTCGTTCCTGAAGGGCACCGCGCAGGTGCATCAATCCTTCTGGCCGTCGAACCAATGGGCCTCGCTCGACGACAATCCCTACACGTTCGATCCGGCCAAGGCCAAGTCGCTGCTTGCCGATGCCGGTTATCCCAACGGCTTCGAGATCACGCTCGATGCGCCGAGTTCCTCGCCCTATATCGACATCGCCCAATCGATTCAGGCGACGATGGCGCAAGGCGGGGTGAAGGTGACGATCATTCCCGGCGAACAGAAAGCCTTGCTGACGAAATATCGCGCACGCCTGCATCAGATGCTCTTGGTCTATTGGGGTCCGGATTATGCCGACCCGCACACCAATGCGACCGGCTTTGTCCATAATCTCGACAATTCCGACACGGCGAAAGAGAAGCTGTTGGCCTGGCGCAATTCGTGGGACATTCCGGAATTGTCGAAGGCGACTGACGCCGCGGCGCTGGAGCGCGATACCGAGAAGCGCAAGCAGATGTATCTCGATCTGCAGCGCAAGGTGGAAGACGACAGCGCCTTCATCATCATGTTCCAGCAGACCAAGGAGTTGGCCGAGCGCGCCAACGTGAAGAACTTCGTCTGGGGCCCGTCTGCCGACGTCGTGTACTATAATCTCGTGACCAAATAAGCTCTGCCAGAGCCATGATCATCCTTCTCCCACGCGCAAGCGTGGGGGAGGGACGTGCTCCGAGATACTGCCTCGTTTCACGTTTCCTTGAGAACGAGTTCCACGCCTTCACCGGAAAGCATCACGTCGCGTGTTTCGCCCACCGGCAGGCGCACGGAGAGAGTCTCGTACGGCAGCAGGTAGTCGCCTTCCACCCTCGCGCCGACTTTGATAGCGCGCTCGTTCCATTCGAGCCGTACATGCACGAAACTGCGCGGGCCATGCATAGAGATGCCGTCATCCTCGACGATCGTGAAGCGCGACTCGCCCGTGCCTGCGCCGGGAAACACGCGCAGCAGCGCGGTCGGCGCATCGTGGTGGCGGCCGTCCGCCAGCGGCAGGATTCCGCCGGCCGGCACGGCGAGGGCTAAGCGGTCGAGCGGCGCCTCGAGACGCGCGACGCTCCCCGAAGGGAGCACGCGCTCATCGTAAAAATCGAACCAATGCGATGGGCCTTTCGGCAAATAGGCGGTCACGCTGCGCGTGCCGGGCGCGGTGGCGGGAATGGCCATGAGCGCGGGGCCGAGTATCAGCGCATCGGTGTCCATGAAGCTCGCCGCATCGGCTTCGAACTGCCAGAACAGGGGCCGCAGCACTGGTACGTGCTCGGCATGCGCCGCATGCATCAGCGCGTAGAGATAGGGCATCAGCGCCAGCCGCAGCCGGATGGCGTTGCGGATCGGCGCGATCGCTTGCGGGTGCAGCCACGGCGAATTGTAGACGCCGCCCGGCTTCCAACTGTTCATGATGAAGCGCGGATGCAGCGCGCCGACTTGCGTCCAGCGGATCAGCAATTCGGCATCCGGTGGGGGGCCCGCAAAACCGCCGACATCGTGCCCGACATTGTACATGCCCGACAGCGACATGGTGAGGCCGGTACGCAAATTCCATTTCAGGCTGTCCCAGCTCGTCACATTGTCGCCGCTCCAGGTCTGGGCATAACGCTGCAGGCCCGGGCAGCCGGCGCGCGTGATCGTGAAGGGGATCGCGTCGGGCGCGGCGGCGATCTGCTCGTCGCGCGAGGCACGGGTCATCAGCAGCGCCTGCAGCGGGCGCGTCAAAGTCAGCGGCAGATTATGGCCGCAGGTCGCGCCTTCGTCCCACAATTCATATTCGTTGTTGTCGTTCCAGGCCGCGGCGATGCCCATGTCGAGCAGCGCCTCGCGAATGCCGCGCCGCCACCAATCGACCGCATCCTTTTTGAGGAAATCGAGATAGGCGCCTTCGCCGTCCCAGAACTGCGACATGAGCGGCGTACCGCTCGCGTCATCGGTGATGAATAGCGATGCCGCGGCCGCCTCGCGGTAGTTCGGGTGGTCGTCGAGCAGACACGGCTTCACATTGGCCACGACTTTGATGCCGGCCTCGGCGAAAGCGGCAGTCAGCGCTTTGGGGTCGGGGAATTTCTCGCGGTTCCAGTGAAAGACATAGCGCTTGGGTCCGATCGACGTGTAGCCGGAGCCGAAATGAAAGCTCGCCACCGGAATGGCATGGCGGCGTGCCTCGTCGATGACGCCGGCAATGGCCGTTTGCGCATTGGGCGCATCGGCGAGCGCCATCGCGGTCAGGGCGAAGCCAAGACTCCAGCGCGGCACGCGCGGCGTGCGGCCGGTGAGGGCCAAGAACTTCGGCGTGACATCGGCGATCTTAGGCCCGAGGAACAGATAATAATCGAGATCGCCGTCCTCGGCCTCATACGAGCGATAGAGGCCGAAATAATTGTCGTGTTCGCAGCCGAGGTCGAAAGCGCCCTCAGTGTAATTGTCGTAGAACAGGCCGTAGGACGTGCCGCTGCCCGCATCGCGCGCGATCAGGAACGGCCAGTTCTTGTAGAGCGGGTCGCCGTTTTTCGGATCATAGCCGAGCGCATCGCGCATCGCGAGCCGCAGGCGGCGGCCGCTCAAGTCGAGCGGCCCGGTCTTGTCGCCGGCGCCGAACATGCGGTCGCCGCTTGTGCGCTTCATCGCGTGGCGGAAGCCGGGCCGACGGCGGTTGAAGAAATAGGGCTGCACGTCACGGTCTTGCGCAAAGCAGGTGCCGTTCGGCAGATGCCAGGATAAGCGGAACGGCGCCTTTGCGATGACGAGCCGGATTGCCTCGGTTTGCAGCGTGATCTTTGTTTCGCTCTCCTCGTGTTCCACCGCCACGGTCGGCCATGCCGCCTCGTTGAACCGCTCGAACCCGTTCCAAGGACAATCCTCCTCGCCGGGCGGCAACACGGCCCACGAGCGCGAAAGCTGCGCCGCGCCGTCGCGCAGGAACGACACGCGCGCAAGATCGGGCTTGAGGAAACGGATGCGCGCGCTGAAGGGCGCGGCGAAGACAAGCTCGATCCCGCTTGGAAGCGCGGAGGCGGAGACAACATCCCGGATCGGCCGCATGGTCTTTCTCCTAGGCGAGGTGGTGTCGTCGGGTAAACTTATAGATTGTCCGGTCCGATGCAAAAACTAGACTGGCCCGGTTCAGTCATATGGCAGGCGCCGAGCGATGGAATGTCGCGGCTGTCACGGCGATTTTGAAACGCGGCGGGCTTGCCTCGCGTCTCATGGCGTCTGGCATTGGATGAAAACGCTCATGCTGCGGGCGAGATCGGCAATATCGGGCGCTGCCATTTGCGCCGAGGCGGTGCCCGGCGTCACCGCAACATGATTGGCCTCCAGAAAGTTCGCCGCGACACTGCCCTTGATGGCGAAATTGATATTCTGCGGAATGTCGCCGTCCGTCGCGACGATGAACTTCAGAACATTGAGTTTGGCCGCGACGACGCCCACGACATTGCCGTTCTGATCGAGCAGGGGGCCGCCGGAATTGCCGGGCTGCACCGGCGTCGAAATCTGCAAGAGGCGATTGTCGTCGCCGATCCCCGACAGGGCGGTCACGTTGCCCAGCGTGAAATTTCCCGAACTCGAGAGAATTTTCGCCAAGGGGAAGCCGAATGCCTCGACATTTTCGCCCAAGCGAATGGGCGCGCGCAGGCCTGCGACCTTGCCGGGTTTCAGGGTCGTCTTCAGCACGGCAAGATCATTGGTCATGTCGCGTGCGATCACCTGGCCGGGAGAACTCGTGCCAGGCTCGGATGTCACGGTGATCGTCGAACAGCCCTCGATCACATGGGCATTCGTCAGCACATTGCCATCCGCATTGACGAAGAACCCCGTTCCCGAGGAGATGGACTTTTCGTTCGGCTGTTTGGGTGCCGTTGGCGCGAGGGGCTGAGAAACAGCCTCGGGCTGCGCCGCCATCGGGATATCGGGGAAGGGGCCGCCGGTCATCGACGACCACAAGGAATCGCCGATCAGCATGGCCGCGCGATCGATATGCAGATCCTTGTCCTGGCTCATCCAGGTGAGGGAAAAGCCGAGCAGGCCGGTTCCATCCCGATGGTAGCGCAGATAGCTGTCGATGCCGTTATGTGACGACGTGATGACGAAGAAGTTCGGCTTCAGGGTTCGATAGGAGATTTGTCCGCCATCGCTGAGGATCTTGTTGGTCAGCGCGTCGTAACCGATCGAGACCGGAATGTCGGGGAAATATTCATAATTCATGCGCACGCGGTCTTGCGGCTCCCGCCACACCAGCCCGCTCTGATCGCGCGCCGGCTGGAGGCCGAGGCCCATGGGCACCCAAATCGGATGGCCGCGAAAGGGATGGGGAATGGCCCGGAACCCCCACAGCTTGAGATAGGGCGCCACATTCGCCGTCAGGCGAGCCTTCATGGCCGCGTCCAGAACCCCTGAAGCCGGATAGCCGTTGTCGGATTGAAACTGCGCGATGGCCGCGTAAAGGCGCCGGCTGAAACTCACATTGGGCAGTGCGGTCCAATAGCCGGCGGAGGTCAGCATCAATTGCAGTGCCACGCGGTCGGCAACCGGCGATTGATCGAACGCCTGCTTTGCCGCGGTATAATCCGGGCTTACCGGTTGCGCCCATCCGGCCGAAATCGACAGGACCAGCGCAAGCAAAACCGCGACGATACGCATAACAATAATTCCTCAGCCCGTGCCGAGCTTAACAAAATCAGGATTGTTTGAGAATTCGGTTTCAGGAAAGATGGTGAAGGTTGGGCGGACATGCGGGGCGATTGTCCGCTTCCCGCGTAAGAACAGACAGGGATCAGGAGACTTTTTTAGCTGGCGCCGAGCCGGATCAGCTTACTTCATAAAACGCCTCGACTTCGCGTCGGCCCACGCCGCAAACGGCTATTCTTGCCGCATCTTTTTTGCTACCAGACTTCCCTCTGACGGATCCCCTTAACTGGACGCTTAAACCCGCGTCCCTCCAACGACCACTGGAACAGCGATGACCGGCACGAACGAAGATTATGTCTATGACGAGGCAACCGGCGAGTGGCGGCCGGCCTCGGAAATGGCGGCCGCCGCCGAGCCCGCGCAACGCGTGGTGCGCGATGCCGCCGGCAACGTTCTCGCCGATGGCGATACGGTCACGCTCATCAAGGATCTGAAGGTCAAGGGCACCAGCCAAACCCTCAAGCAAGGCACGGTGATCCGCTCGATCCGCCTCACCGACAACGAGGAAGAGATTGATTGCCGCCATGACGCGATCAAGGGGTTGGTGCTGCGGACGGAGTTTGTGCGTAAGCGGTGATGTTGATGTCCGGGGGACCTCATAATTTTAACTGACGTGAATCTCACCGGCCCTTAAGGCGAGCGGCACTGAGTGAAGGCACTCATGCCGCGTGCGAGATCGGCAAGGTCGGGGGGCGGCATTTGCGTCGGGGCGCTGCCTTGCGTCATCGCGATTCGTTTGCTTTCCAGAAAGCTGGCTGCAACATTACCTTTGATGGCGAAATTGACATTCTGCGGGATGTCTCCGTTCGTCGCGGCCATGATTTTCAAGACGTTGAGTTCGGCCGAGACAATCCCCACGACATTGCCGTTCTGATCGAGCAGGGGGCCACCGGAATTACCTCGCTGAACCGGCGTAGAGATCTGAATGTTCGCGCATCTCGAAATTTTTGCACTTGAATTCTCGAGCTGTGAGCGAGCTTCCCCGAGTGTTTCATCTATGCTTTGCAAGCATTACATTTGCTGCATGTAGACTTATACCAAAAGCATCGCTTGCCTCCGTCGCAGAAGAAAATCCCTTTACGAGGGCTCTTGGTGCCATTAAAAATCCGGCAAATGTATCTGCTTGCCATTCGGCATCCCTATATATTGGGTCATTGTCAGAACTGGCTCTGGCAAAGGAAATTTCGTGGTGCATAGCATAGTGGCCTAATTCATGAGCCGCAGTAAATCTTGCCCGACCATCTCCGTTACAGGCAGCATCGTATACATCACGACGTAAAATTATCGTGTGATGCCCGGGGAGCACTCGCCCTTCGTCGCGACCCATTTCTTGTTCGTCCCAGATCTCAAAAGAATATTGCGCTTCGATCTTAGGCAGGCCAAATTCGAGAATTTCTATAATCGGCAGTTTAGATATATCTGTAAGCCCGAAAAATCCCCTGACATTATTTGCTAGTGTTTCTATAATGTTTCGAGAAAGAGGAGGGACTAATATACCTCTCCTTTTACGTTTAAATGGAATTTCTCCCTCTAAGGATTTGAGAAATGTTTTTCTCAACTCCTTTAGAAGCGCATCTGGTAATTCATCCGCTTGCCGAGCAAAACCGGCCACGAGTTCACGTCCGCCGGGCGACAGGTGCCCAACTTTAATTTCAGTCGAAGTCTTGTCTTTAGCCGAGGCAAGTTGCTGAATCTCCGTCTCGGAAAGACGCAGAGCCTTAGTGACGATATCAATAAACCCCTCAGGGATCGGCTTACGCCCAGTTTCAACCGCAGAAATCATCGCGGTGCTCTTGCCGATCTTTTCGGCGAGATCAAACAGGCGCATTTCGTGATCGATTCTCAGTTTGCGAAGCGCCGCCCCAAATGGAGTGAGTTTTGACATTGCCCTATCCTTTAGGCCTTCCAGCCGCGTCTAGATCTAGCACAGCGGAAGTATGGTTTCAACAAATTGTATCAAAATTCAACCTATATGGTTCAATAGCTATTGACTTGAGGATTAATGCATGCAAACTACGATTAAACGCAAAAAAGCGCGGGTATCCCCGCGCTTTTGGCCACGTAGCTGAACTGGAGTCCCTGAGAAAGACAATCAGCACCCGATTTGTAATCGGGAGAATGTGGGTTCGAGTCCCACCGTGGCCACCATAAATTATATCAAATTTGCATTTTGTCTAGGATTTTTTGGTAAATAAGAACAAAAAAAGAACTTGACCGAGGGAACAAATCGCGTACATCTTTATTTCTGCAACGGCATTGCACGTTGGGGACCAAACTGCCAGATAGGAAAGCAAAGATGTCGCAAGCGAATCTCCGCCTCGTGGAAGGATCATCCGTGGACAAAACCAAGGCGCTCGACGCCGCGCTTTCCCAAATCGAGCGGGCCTTCGGCAAAGGCTCGATCATGCGGCTTGGCAAGAATCAAAAGGCGGTCGAAATCGAAACCGTGTCGACCGGGTCGCTCGGCCTCGATATCGCGCTCGGGGTCGGCGGGTTGCCGCGCGGCCGTATCGTCGAGATTTACGGGCCGGAAAGCTCGGGCAAGACCACTCTGGCCCTGCACACGATTGCCGAAGCGCAGAAAAACGGCGGCGTCTGCGCTTTCGTCGATGCCGAGCATGCGCTCGATCCGGTCTATGCCCGGAAATTGGGCGTGAACCTGGAAGATTTGCTGATTTCCCAGCCCGACACCGGCGAGCAGGCGCTGGAGATCACCGACACGCTGGTGCGGTCCGGCGCGATCGACGTGCTCGTGATCGATTCGGTCGCGGCGCTCACCCCGAAGTCGGAAATCGAGGGCGAAATGGGCGAGGTGCAGCCCGGCCTGCAGGCCCGTCTGATGAGCCAGGCCCTGCGCAAGCTCACCGCCTCGATCTCGCGCTCCCGGACGATGGTGATTTTCATCAATCAGATCCGCATGAAGATCGGCGTGATGTATGGCTCGCCCGAAACCACGACCGGCGGCAATGCGCTGAAATTCTATGCGTCCGTGCGCCTCGACATCCGCCGCATCGGCGCGATCAAGAACGGCGAGGAAGTGGTCGGCAACCAGACCCGCGTGAAAGTGGTCAAGAACAAGGTGGCGCCGCCGTTCAAGCAGGTCGAATTCGATATCATGTATGGCGAGGGCGTTTCGAAGATGGGCGAACTCGTCGATCTTGGCGTCAAGGCCGGGGTGGTGGAAAAATCCGGCGCCTGGTTCTCCTTCGACAGCCAGCGCCTCGGTCAGGGCCGCGAGAACGCCAAAGCATTCCTGCGCGCCAACCCCGATGCGGCGGCGAAGATCGAACAGGCGATCCGCGAAAACGCCGGCCTCATCGCCGATCGCATTCTCGACAATGCCGATCCGGCGGATGGGGACGATTGAGCAAGGTTGCGATAAGGGTCGCGCCGGCGGTCGGAGCCGAGCTTCGACACTTACGGGGTGCAAGCGATTAACTGCTTGTTAACACCCGTCTCGACAGGCTCGCCTCCTCCCTTTAGAACAGGCCCGGAATCCGGTTTCCGGGCCTTTTGTATGTGCCTGCGCCAAACGCAGGAAAAGGGAAATAGCGATCCATGAGCGGCGTGAACGAAATCCGGTCCACTTTTCTCGATTATTTTGGCCGTCACGGCCATGAAATCGTCCCGTCCTCACCGCTGGTGCCGCGCAACGACCCGACGCTCATGTTCACCAATGCCGGCATGGTGCAGTTCAAGAACGTGTTCACCGGCGTCGAGAGACGGGCTTACAACCGCGCCACCACCGCGCAAAAAGTGGTGCGGGCGGGCGGCAAGCACAACGATCTCGACAATGTCGGCTATACCGCGCGCCACCACACGTTCTTTGAAATGCTGGGCAATTTCTCGTTCGGCGATTATTTCAAGGAACAGGCGATCCATCACGCCTGGACGCTGGTGACTAAGGATTTCGGCCTCAGCCCGAAGCATCTGCTCGTCACCGTCTATCACGAGGACGACGAAGCGGCCGAACTTTGGCGCAAGATCGCGGGCTTCCCCGATCACAAGATCATCCGCATCCCGACCTCGGACAATTTCTGGCAGATGGGCGACACCGGCCCCTGCGGCCCTTGCTCCGAGATCTTCATCGACCAGGGCCCGGCGCTGCAGGGCGGCCCGCCCGGCAGCCCGGACGAGGACGGCGACCGCTTCCTCGAATTCTGGAACCTCGTGTTCATGCAATTCGAGCAATTGCCCGGCGGGACCCGCGTGCCGCTGCCCAAGCCCTCGATCGATACCGGCCTGGGCCTCGAGCGCATGGCGGCGATCCTGCAGGGCGTGCATTCGAACTACGATACCGACCTGTTCCGCGCGCTGATCCGCGCCTCGGCGGATGCGACCGGCGTCGATCCGGACGGGCAGAATGCGAGCCACCACCGGGTGATTGCCGACCATTTGCGCGCCTCCTCCTTCCTCGTCGCCGATGGCGTGCTGCCGTCGAACGAGGGCCGCGGCTACGTGCTGCGCCGCATCATGCGCCGCGCCATGCGCCACGCGCAATTGCTCGGCGCGAAAGACCCGCTGATGTATCGCCTCGTGCCGGCGCTGACCCGCGAAATGGGCGCGGCCTACCCTGAGCTCATCCGCGCCGAGCCGCTGATCACCGAAACCCTGAAACTGGAAGAAACCCGCTTCCGCACCACGCTGGCGCGCGGTCTCGCCATTCTCGACGAGGAAGCGCGCACCCTGGTGCCAGGCGCCAAGCTCGATGGCGAAGTCGCGTTCAAGCTCTACGACACCTATGGCTTCCCGCTCGATCTGACCGAGGACGCGCTGCGCCTGCGCCAGATCGGCGTCGACACGGACGTCTTCCGCGCGGCCATGGAGCGCCAGCGCGAAGAGGCACGCAAGGGCCGCTTCTCGTCCGGCGAAACCGCGACGGAGACGATCTGGTTCGGCCTCAAGGACAAGGTCGGCGCCACCGATTTCCTCGGCTATGAAACCGAGAAGGCCGAGGGCGTCGTCACCGCGATTCTGACCGCGGGGGCGGAAGCGCAAGTCCTGAAGGCTGGCGAAACCGGCCTCGTCCTGCTCAACCAGACGCCGTTCTACGGCGAATCCGGCGGTCAGGTCGGCGACACCGGCCTGTTCGTCGGCGCATCGTCCCGCGCCCGCGTCACCAACACGCAAAAGAAGCTGGGCGATCTCTTCGTCCACGAGGTGAGCGTCGAGGAGGGCGAGCTCAAGGTCGGCGACGCGCTCGAACTCATCGTCGATCATGCCCGCCGCACCGCGATCCGCGCCAACCATTCGGCGACCCACCTTTTGCACGAGGCGTTGCGCCAGGTGCTCGGCGATCATGTCGCGCAGAAGGGCTCGTTGGTCGCGCCCGACCGTTTGCGCTTCGACTTCGCCCACCCCAAGCCGATCTCGCCGCAAGAGCTCGATGAAGTCGAGGCCATCGCCAATCGCATCATCCGCCAGAACGGCGAGGTGGTGACGCGGCTGATGGGCCAGGAAGACGCGATCAAGTCGGGCGCCCGCGCCCTGTTCGGCGAGAAATACGGCGACGAAGTGCGCGTCGTGTCCATGGGCGTGAACGACGACGAGGGCGAAATCGGCTCACCCTATTCGGTCGAATTGTGCGGCGGCACCCATGTGCGCCGCACCGGCGACATCGGCCTGCTCAGCATCGTCTCCGAAGGCGCGGTCGCGTCGGGCGTGCGGCGCGTCGAGGCGAAGACCGCCGAAGGCGCGCGCCTGCATCTGGCCGATGAATCGAAGCGCCTGCGCAATCTCGCCGATCTGTTGAAGGCGCCGGTCGATGATGCGGAAAACCGTGTCGCCGCGCTTATCGAGGAGCGCCGCAAACTGGAGCGCGATCTCGCCGATGCGCGCAAGAAGCTCGCCATGGGCGGCAGCAGCAATGCGGGCGATTCCGCAACGCGCGACGTTGCCGGCGTCAAGCTCTTTGCCCGCGTGGTCAGCGGCATCGAGATGAAGGATTTGAAATCTCTCGCTGACGAAGCCAAGCAAAGCGTCGGCTCGGGCGTCGTCGCCATCGTCGGCATCGGCGAGGACGGCAAGGCCGGCGTGGTGGTCGGGGTCACGAGCGATCTCACCGCGCGCTTCAATGCGGTCAATCTGGTGCGCGTCGCCTCCGAAAAGCTCGGCGGCAAGGGCGGCGGCGGCCGCCCCGACATGGCCCAGGCCGGCGGCCCGGACGGCGCGCAAGCCGAAGCCGCATTGCAAGCGGTGGAAGCCGCCATGGCGGCGTGACGGTTTCGCTTGCGCCGAACATCGTCATTCGCGCCTTTGGCGCGGAGGACGATCTGCAAGCCGTTCTCGATCTTGCCCATCGCGCCTTCGGCGCGATTCCCATGACGCCGCCCTCGGGCGTGCTGCGCGAGACGTTGCAGGATTTTCGCGAGCGGCTCGCCGACCAAGTCTTGCTGATCGCGCGCGAGCGCGATGCGATCGTCGCCGCGGTCTTCTGCGTGCCAAAGCCGCCCGCGCTCTATCTCAACCGCCTCGTCGTCGCGCCGGAGCACCAGCGCCAAGGCCTCGGCCGCGCCATGCTGGAGGCCGCAACGCGCGAAGCGTTGCGGCAGTCGCTCACCAAGCTTTCGTTGAGCGTCCGTATCGCGCTTGCGGGCAACAGAAGCTTTTTCGAATCCTACGGCTTTCGCATCATCGGCGCGCATACCCATCCGGGTTTCTCAGAGCCGACCTCTTACGACATGGAGAAATCGCTCGTTTGATTTTGATCCGAATATCGCATGAGGGCATTGTGCCTGCCGCCCAGCGACTTATGCCAATCGTCGTGAGCGGTAGCGTGTGGCCGTCATAGATGCCCGCGTTTTAGGCTTCTCCCCTTACGTATCGTGATCCGGGTGCTGGCGCGAGGCGAAGCGGGCTTGAATGATGGTGTTGCGGCCCGGCAATTCGTGCAGAGCATCGGCCCAGGGCAGTTTGCTTTGCACGCCGCTGGCGGACACGGGTGGAAAATGCTCCGGCGTGTCGAAGCTGCCGACGGTCAGCCAGATCCCGCCTTCATCGATAACCTTGTAATAAAGCGGTGTGCCGCAGGCATTGCAGAAGCCACGCTCGCCCGCCTCCGACGATTGAAAGCGCGCCGGCGTATCCCGCGTCCAGCGCACGTCGCGCGTCGCGAAGCCGGCAAAGATGCCGAACACATTGCCCATGGCCTTCTGGCACATGCGGCAATGGCAAACCGAAACGCGATGCGGCTCTGCCATACAGGCAAAACGCACAAGGCCGCATTGGCAGCCGCCGGTCAGGGCATGATCGGTCATGGATGCACCTTGAGTTTCAGATCGCTTGGGCGCGGACAGGCGATGTCACGTGCAAGGCGCCTGTCCTGATACGGCAGCGTAGCGCGGCAAACCGCGTTTCGTCCACCCCTGCCGCTTAAGTTGCGTAGACCGCTGCGAAATCGTCAAAGCCCTTTGCTTCGATCGGATTGCCCGACGGATCGCGGAAGAACATCGTGTGCTGCTCGCCCGGCTCGCCCTTGAAGCGCACGCTCGGCTCGAGCACGAAGGCGACATGCGCGGCCTGCAAGCGCTCGGCCAATGCTGTCCAATCGGCAAGCGGCAGGATCACGCCCAGATGCGGCATCGGCACGAGATGATCGCCGACCTTGCCGGTATTGGTGGTGGCAAAGGGCTCACCCAGATGCAGCGAAATCTGATGGCCGAAGAAATCGAAATCGACCCATGTCGCGGTGCTGCGCCCTTCCTTGCAGCCAAGCACGCCGCCATAGAAGCGCCGTGCTTCGTCAAGATCGGTGACGTGATAGGCGAGATGGAAGAGCGAGGGCATGGCAGGCTCCGAAAAAAAACGCGATGAGATTCTTTGCCAATATCCTATGGGACGTTGCGTAGAAAGATCACATAGCCCTGAAAATGCGGATTCTGCACCAAGGTTGCCGGAGCGGACCAATCCGCGCCTTCGGCAAGACCGAGCCGGAAGGGAATGTGCAGGCGGCCAAGGCGTGCGACATAGGCGTCGATATCCGGCACCGTCCGGCGGCCGCGATAGGTTTGGAAGATCACCTCGTCGACCGTGCCGGCGAGGGCATCGAGATCTTCGGGCGTCGCCTGCGAAGCCCAGTCCATCAGCCCCGTGACGCTGAGCTTACAATCGGGCGGCAAGGCGGCGCGCAAATTGCGCAGGAACGCCGCATAGTTTTTCAGATTGCGCGTTGCCGCGTCAAAATCCACCTGGATGCCTTTGACGCTGCCGGGCTGCGCGCGCCACTGGTCCAGCTTGTTGCGGAGCGCGGCAACCATCTCGGGCGGCCAATCGAGACTACGGACACGGTAGCTGAGCCACAGATCCTGAGTATGCGCAGCGGGCATGCCGCCGCCTTGCGCTTTCATGCGCACCTGTCCGCTGCGATCGGCGCCAATTTCTCCCTGCAGCAGATAGACAGTTTTCGCCTGCTGCACCTCCGGCCGCGCCCGCACGCCGGCCCAAAGCCAATAGGAATCGGAATCGGTCGCACGCACGACGGGCTCCGCCATCGCGGGGGAAATGCAGGCGGCCAAGAGGCAAAGGTGAACAAGCCGGGACACGTCTACCAATAATATTGCAGGTCTTGCGCCCACGACGTCGCGGCATATTTGGTCTTCAGTTCGTGGAACCAGGCTTTGCGTTGGGCCTTGTCGACAGCCTTGCCGCCGCACGAATTGTTGCCGACACGCGCATAGCAATAGATGGCGCGGTAAAGCGCATAGGCGCGCTCCTTCTCGGGTGTCGCCGCATCGGCGATCAGATTTTTATAGATCTCGCCGCGCGCGAAGGGCTCGCCGGGAAAGATGGGTTTGGCGCCACCGAGTTCATTGGCGGCCGGAGGCTTGGCTTCAAAGTCGTCAAGCGCGGAGGTGCGGACGAAGTCGCCCAGGCATAACAGGCCGTGGGCCGAACGCGGATTGCGCGCCAGTTCTCCCGCGATCGTTTTGAGATCGGGACACGGATAGGATTCATTCGTGCCGGATTGCAAGAACGTGGCGAGCTTCATCGCTTCCGGCGCCTGATCGTCGTCCGCAGTCAGGTTGGGCGCGGCCACATCCTGCAGAAAGCCGGTATAGTGGCCGCGCGTAATCTCCTTGAATAAGAGGACGAATCGCGCAAGCGCCCGCTCCGGCGGCGTCGATTGCGGATCGGCCACCGCCATGCGCAGCAAAATAGGGCCTGCCGTATGGCGGAGCAGGACCGCGCGGATGCCGAGCGTATCGACGCGAGTGGGTGGCAGAAAGACTTTGTTCGCTGTGCCCGCGCGCTCCCAACTCATCGCGAGGCCAAGCTCGACAGTTTCCTTTTGCCAACGCTGGGTTACGCGCGGCAACAGGGCGCTCCAATGATCCGCTGCTTGCGCGAATTGGCCTTGCGCCATCAACGCCTGGCCGCGCAGGACCTCGCGGCTGAAGCCAAGATAGGGTGGCGATGAAGGCTCCGACGATGCGGACCCGAGCAATTGCAGTGCCGCTGCCGCATCGTGATCGATATAATAAACCCGTGCCGCCTTGAGAAAGGTGAAGAGGGCTTCGTGGCCTGCAAAGTCGGGGGCCTGCGCTTCCAGATCCGCGGCCGAGAACGTTGGCCCGTCCGACCCGCGGTCGCGTAAGAGGGTCAAGTCCTTGGTAGCGAGCAGCAACGGATCGCGAGCGTCCAATTTGGCATCGGGAAGATACTTGGCGTCGATCTCCCGGAGCAGATCGGACGCCTTCAAATTGGCAGATGAGTCGCCAATGTGACTCATCTGCCAGCTATATTCGTTGCCAAGCCGCGCCGTGTCGTTTTGCAGCCAATAAAGCCGCCGCAGCAAGCCGCGCGCCGAGGCCACATATTGGCCGTTTGGATAGGCGGAGAGATAGGTCTTGAATGCGGTCTCGCACGTATCCGCGGACGTACGGTCGGTGAGTTTGGGCTCCGGCGTGCCATCTAGCGCGTCAAAAGCGCCGCGCTGCGCTTTGTTGAGTAAAGTGCGGCCAACCATGTAACCGGCGCTTTCGCGCAGCCAGGTGTTTTGCGCCTTGGCAAGCCGGTTGAAGTGCTCCAATGCAGCATCGAAATTGCCGTCATAAAAGGCCTGCGCGCCCGCAAGATAATCGCCAAAGTCGCGTGCAGCCGGTGAGGTCAGCGTCATCGTCGGCAGCGGGGAGGAGGCTGTTCCATCACCCGGTCCGCCGGCGGCGCGGCATGCAGGATTCAGGCCCGCGCGCGCCGCGATGAGTTGCGTGCGCTCGCTGTCAGACAGGCTGGATTCAGCTTGCGCGGCGCTCGCGAACGCCTGTTGGCCCTTGTCGAACGAAACGCAGCGCGTGCCTTCGTCAGCGCTGAAAACCGAATTCGGTTCGGTTCTGTGGTTGACCGGGGCGTCGTCACCCATGAGGGTGTAGATGGAGTACAATCCCGAGCTGTAGCGTATTCCCTTAATGTTGAAGTTCGGGAACATCATGTAGCTGTTGAGATAATCCTGATCCGCCGTGTCAACGAGCTTCCCCGCCTGCGAGCCAGCATCCATCATCAACATCTGCAGATTGATGCGGGTGTCATTGCCCGGACTGAGAAACGGCAATCCATCGTAGCCGTTGTAGGTCCGTTGATCCAACCCCCATCGCCCAAAGGCGTCGTCGTCGGGCCCGTATCCGCAGGCGCGCGCTGTTTGGGGGGCTAAGGCGAGAACCAAAATGACGCCGATAAGAGAAAGACGCATGGCAGCATCCGTCAAAAGAAAAGGCGGAAGCATATTTGCTTCCGCCTCTGTTGAATGCAACGCCAAATAAGGCTTACGCCATCGCCTTGCGCAGGTTCTCGTCGATCTTGTCGAGGAACCCGGCAGTCGAGAGCCACTTCTGATCGGGGCCGACCAGCAGTGCGAGGTCCTTGGTCATGAAGCCCGATTCCACCGTATCGACGCAGACCTTTTCCAGCGTGTGCGAGAATTTCAGCAGCGCATCGTTGCCGTCGAGCTTGGCGCGATGGGCGAGGCCGCGGGTCCAGGCGAAGATCGAGGCGATCGAATTGGTCGAGGTCTCCTTGCCCTTCTGGTGCTCGCGGTAATGGCGCGTCACGGTGCCGTGCGCGGCTTCCGCTTCCACCGTCTTGCCGTCCGGCGTCATCAGCACCGACGTCATCAGGCCGAGCGAACCGAAGCCTTGCGCCACCGTATCCGATTGCACGTCGCCATCGTAATTCTTACAGGCCCAGACATAGCCGCCCGACCATTTCAGCGCCGAGGCGACCATGTCGTCGATCAGGCGATGTTCGTAGGTGATGCCGGCGGCCTGGAACTGGCTCTTGAATTCGGCGTCATAGACCTCCTGGAACAGGTCCTTGAAGCGCCCGTCATAGGCCTTCAAAATCGTGTTCTTGGTCGAGAGATAGACCGGCCATTTGCGCAGCAGGCCGTAGTTGAGCGACGCGCGGGCGAAATCGCGGATCGAGTCGTCGAGATTGTACATGGTCATGGCGACGCCGGAGCCGGGGAATTTGAACACTTCCTTTTCGATCACGGTGCCGTCTTCGCCCTCGAACTTCACGGTCAGGCGGCCCTTGCCCGGCACTTTGAAATCGGTCGCGCGGTATTGGTCGCCGAAGGCGTGACGGCCGACGACGATCGGCTGGGTCCAGCCCGGCACCAGGCGCGGCACGTTCTTGCAGATGATCGGCTCGCGGAAGATCGTGCCGCCTAAGATGTTGCGGATCGTGCCGTTCGGCGATTTCCACATTTCCTTGAGGTTGAACTCCTTCACGCGGGCTTCGTCCGGCGTGATCGTCGCGCATTTCACGGCGACACCGTATTTCTTGGTCGCTTCCGCCGAGTCGATCGTCACCTGGTCATTGGTGGCGTCGCGGTTTTCCACCGAAAGGTCGTAATATTTCAGGTCGATGTCGAGATAGGGATGGATCAGCTTGTCTTTGATGAAATGCCAGATGATCCGGGTCATTTCATCGCCGTCCATTTCGACGACCGGATTGGCGACCTTGATTTTTTGCATTTTGACCTCTCGGATGAATGACGCGGAGCACGCCGGAAAAGGCTGGAAGGGGAGCTATAGCACCGGGCGAGGGCGGGGGGGAAGGGGGAGGGATTGGGGCTTATCGTCTCGGTTTTTATGTCACGCGGCGTGGCCCCTTTCGCCTCGCTTGCGGGGAGAAGGGGCGCCGCTCGTTGTGGGATTGAAAACCTAATTCGCAAACCGATCCGTCGCCCGGATCAACTGATCCAAAATCCCTGGCTCGGAAAACGCATGCCCCGCGCCCTCGATGAGGTGGAATTCCGCCTCCGGCCAGGCCTTGTGCAAGGCATAGGCATAACGGGCGGGGCAGGGCATGTCGTAGCGGCCGTGGATGATCGTGCCGGGAATGCCGTGCAGGCGCTTGGCGTCGCGCAGCAATTGGCCCTCGTCGAGCCAGCATTTGTGGGTGAAATAATGGTTTTCGATGCGCGCGAAGGCGAGGGCGAAATGGCCGTCGCCGAAGGCGCCCGCAAGGTCTTCGCTCGGCAATAGCGTGATCGTTTCGCCTTCCCAGATGCTCCAGGCCTTGGCCGCGGCAAGCTGCAGGTCCGGATCGGTCCCGGTGAGGCGCTTGCGGTAGGCGGCGATCATGTCGCCGCGCTCCTCCGGCGGGATGAGGGCCTGGAACCGCTCCCATTTATCGGGAAACATTTCCGACACGCCGAATTGGTAATACCATTTGAGCTCGGCCTCGGTCACCGTGTAGATGCCGCGCACGATCAGCGCGCTCACGTGCTGCGGATGCGTCTCGGCATAGGCGAGCGCCAGGGTCGATCCCCACGAGCCGCCGAACACCAGCCAGCTCGAAGCGCCGACCAATTCGCGGAAGCGCTCGATATCGGCGACGAGATGCCATGTCGTGTTCGCGTCCAAACTCGCATGCGGCGTCGATTGCCCGCAGCCGCGCTGATCGAACAGCAAGACGTCATAATATTCAGGGTCGAACAATTGCCGGTGCGCCGGCGAAATGCCGCCGCCGGGCCCGCCATGCAGAAAGACCGCCGGTTTGCCGCCCGGTTTGCCGACGCGCTCGTAATAAATCCGATGCCCGTCGCCGACATCGAGAAATCCGGTGTGATAGGGCTCGATGGGCGGATAAAGGGAACGCAATTCGGACATGAGACGCCTTCAGCTTGCAAAGGTGGGACGGGCGCGGCCACGATACGGAAAAGTCGAGAGGCCGCAAGCCGCTTCGTCGCCGAATCGCGAACCTCTCGAAATTTTCGATTGTCGGGCGGAGCCGATGATGCGTGTTGTGCAGGGGAAATCCAGCAATTCAATCGCGTCCCAACAAACGTGAAAAATAAGTCTTGACTTAGAGCGCGCTCTAACTCGTAGCTTCTCAAGCGTTGTGATGAAAGACAGGGGCTTATGAAGATCGGTGAACTTGCGAAGCGTTCGGGCTTATCCGCACACACGATCCGTTATTACGAACGGATCGGTCTGCTGCCCTATGCCGACAGGGACCGATCGAGCCGCCGCGACTATGATGCTTCGATTCTCGTCTGGATCGAGTTCATCGGTCGTTTGAAGACGGCGGGGATGCCAATTCGCGAGATGTTGCACTATGCCATGTTGCGCGAACAAGGCGCCGGCTCGGAAGCGGCGCGACGCAAATTGTTGGAAAGGCACCGTGAGCGCGTTCGTGCGCGCGTCGCCGATCTAAACGCCTGTCTTCTCGTCCTCGACACCAAGATCAACGGCTATGCCGAAACGGAAAAGAGGATCAAGGACTATGACGCAGCAATTCCCCAACGGCGGCGAGAGCCGGTTAGAACGCGGTCAGCGCGCGCTCGCTAAAATCGACGGCAGCGCCGGCCACAATGTGATCGCGGCGCTGGCCGACATAGCGCCCGATTTCGCAACCTATATCTTCGAGTTTCCATTCGGCGACATTTATTCGCGCGAGGGGCTCGGCCTGCGCGAGCGCGAGATCGCGACGATAGCGGCATTGGCCGCAATGGGAAACGCACAGCCGCAACTCAAGGTGCATATTGATGCGGGTCTGAATGTCGGGCTTTCGCGCGAAGAAATCGTCGAAATTCTCATGCAAATGGCCGTATATGCCGGTTTCCCAGCCGCGCTCAACGGCCTCTTCGCCGCCAAGGAGGTTTTCCGCCAGCGCGATGCGCTCGACGCATGAGGGCGATCTCGTCGCCGGTTTTCATTCCTCAGCACAAAAATTTAGACATGACGGAACGAAATTCGCCGCGAGCCCGTAAGGAAACGCGCGCCGTGGCGATGTGCGAGGTCTGAGAATGCATAAGGCTTATACGGTTTTCCAGGGACGCGCCGGCGATCATAACGATTTGGCGATACCGGGCGCGCGGGCGATCGGCGCGGCCATGGCGCGGCGCACGGGTATCGCGCCGGCTTTGATCGGCACGCCGGAGCAAGCGCTGAATGTCGGCTGGCGCGAAGAGTTGGACGCCGCCATGCCAGCGCTGCGCGACATGCAGGCACGATTCAACGATGTCTTCGCGGGCGGCGCGGTTTCGATCGCCGCGACCAGTCGTTGCGCCGTATCGTTGGCGACCTTGCCCGCGGTCGCCAAACATCATCCTGCGGCCTGTATCGTGTGGTTCGACTCGCACGCGGATCTCAACACGCCCGACGTCACGACATCGGGCTATCTTGGCGGCCTTGCCTTGGCCGCTCCTGTTGGGCTTTGGGAGTCCGGCCTCGGCGCGGGATTCGCGTTGGATCAGATCGTTCTCGTCGGCGAGCGCGATCTTGATCCGTTCGAGCAGGAGTTGATCGCACGCCATCGCATTCCGCATATCAAGCCAAAGAGCGATCTTGTGGCGGAATTGCGCAACGCCATTGCCGGCCGCCCGGTCTATATGCATCTCGATTGCGACGTCTTGAATCCGGGCATCGTGCCGACCGATTACGCGCACGAGGGCGGCTTGTCCCTGGAGGATCTGCGCACGTGCTGCGCTGCGATTGCTGCGCATGAGGTGGTTGGGCTCGAAATCGCGGAATTCCAGAACGCCTGGACGCCCGGCGGCGAGCCGGTGTCGCCCGAACCGCTGCTCGATGCGCTTGCGCCGATTCTGGACAAGAGCTGAGCGCCGCGCTGGCGCGATCGCCGGGCCTGCTATAGTTTATGATGCTCTACACTCGCACCACTTGCTTGAGGAGGCTGCGATGGACGCGCGCGAATATCACAAGCACAGTATTGGCAATCGCGAATTGCACCCCGAAACGCTGATGATGGGTTACGGCTATGCACCGGGCCTGTCGGAAGGCTCGCTGAAGCCGCCGATTTTTCTCACCTCGACCTTCGTGTTCGAGAGTGCCCAGCAGGGCAAGGACTTCTTCGATTTGACATCGGGGCGGCGCGCGTTGCGCGAGGGCGAAAAAGCGGGCCTCGTCTATTCACGCTTCAACCATCCCAATATGGAAATTCTCGAGGATCGCCTGTCGATCTGGGACGAGGCAGAACATTCGGCGGTGTTCGCGAGCGGCATGGCGGCGATCGCCACGACCTGCTTCGCTTTGCTGCGTCCGGGCGACACGATTCTGCACAGCCGGCCGCTCTATGGTGGCACCGAGACACTGCTGAAAAACCAGATGGGCGCCTTCGGCATTTCCGCCTTCGGCTTCACCGATGGCACCGATGTCGCCCAGATGCGCGCGACCGCGAATAAGGCGCGCGAAAAAGGCCGCGTGGCGATGATCCTGGTCGAGACGCCGGCCAATCCCACCAATGGCCTCGTCGATCTCGCCGCCTGCGCGGAGATCGCGACTGAGATAGAGGCGGCGCAAGGCTCGCGCCCGCCGGTCGTCGTCGACAACACGTTGCTCGGGCCGATGTTTCAAAAGCCGCTGCGCTTCGGCGCCGATCTGGCGCTGCTGTCATTGACGAAATATGTCGGCGGCCACAGCGATCTTGTCGGCGGCTCGATCAGTGGCAAGATGGGCCTGGTGCGGCAGGTGAAATCCTGGCGCTCGTCGCTCGGCACGCAGCTCGATCCGAATTCCTGCTGGATGCTGATGCGCTCGCTCGAAACCTTGCAAGTGCGCGCCGACCGCGCCAACGTGAATGCGCGGCAAGTGGCGGAATTCTTGCGCGACCATCCGAAAATCGCGCACGTCCACTATCTGGGATTCTTGGCGGCGGACGATCCGCGCAAAGCGCTGTTCGACCGGCAATGCGCGGCGCCCGGTTCGACCTTCTCCTTCGACGTGAAGGGCGGCGAGCGCGAGGCTTTCGCGCTGCTCGACCGGCTGCAGGTGATGAAGCTGGCGGTCAGTTTAGGGGGCACCGAAACGCTGATCTCGCATCCCGCCTCGATGACCCATTCCGGCGTGGCGCGGGAATTGCGCGAGGAAATCGGCCTCACCGACGCTCTCATCCGCCTTTCGGTCGGCATCGAGAATGTGGAGGATTTGATCTCCGATCTCGCGCAGGCGCTGGACGGGGTTTAGCGGGCACAGCGTGCAATTTTCCGAATGAGTGCTTGAGCGGACCGTTTCGTCGTCAGGACAGCTTTGTAGAATGATGACGCGCGATCTCCTCCTCCCAGACGGAGAAGGTGGCGCGAAGCGACGGATGAGGGGACACGGAAACATCATTGGCCAGACATATGTGGAGGCTAGGCCGTGTACTCATAAACCGTCGGCGATGTCCGCTTTGCTTCGATACCGACCGCCTTTGTGCAACCGCAGAAAATGTCGCGACTGCCCAACTCCGGACTCATGCACCGCAGCAAACGGCACGCCTATTCGATCACCTCGACCGCAGAGCAAGAGCCGCGGCGACATACGCCGCGATCACCTCGATGATTTGTTCAGGTGCATCCGGCCGTTCACACGCCGCATGCGCAAAATCGACCCCCAGGACACAGTTGCAACCGGCGGCTTTCGAGATCGGCCAGAAGTCAAAGTAGGCGCCCACGTATGGATAGGTATCTCCTCGGGTGTTTTCGTGCGACGAAAGGGCGCCTCGCGCGGCTTCACGGTCGGCCTCGGTAATTTGTGCGCTTCCCGCTGTCGCCACGGCGTCGATGCGGTTCTCGCGCTGCATCAGGATGGCTGCCGGCGCCCGGAAAATCCGATGGAGGGCCGTTGCCGCCGCCTGCAGGATTTGCGATTGCGGACGGCCTTCGATAACCGTGTGGGCCAAGGCTTGTAGTGCCTGCGCCCGCTCGGCCGCTTCACGGGCCTCCATCGCCCACCGACGGGATTGCGCCGCCACGAAGGCCGCGAGAGAGGCGATGACGAAGAGCAGCACCGCCGCCCAAATATCGGACGGGCTAGTTATTGTAAGCGAATAGTATGGTTCGGTGAAAAAGAAATCGAAAGCAATGACTCCCACAGCAACCGCCAGCAGTGACGGTCCCCAGCCAAAGAGCGTCGCTGAGATAATGACCGGGAGGACGTAGATCAGGGTGACATTCGGCGCGGAGATCAAATGCTGCACCAAGAAGGCCAGTCCGGTCGCGAGCGCGACGAACACGAGCGCCAAACCGTATTGGGCGATCAGGGGAAGCGACGGCGGCGTAGCCGGTCGCGGATCGCGGATGCGGGCCGGGGCAAAGGGATCTTCTTCGAAGGAGCCTGACATCGGTTGCTACCTACCATGCACCATGCCGTCATCTTCTCCGATGAGGCGAACTGGTTTCATTTAATGATTCTACCATCGTTCCAAAAAATCCGGGAATAGGCTGCCCGCTCCCAGGGCTATTCGGTGTCCGCTCTGGGGTCGGCAGTTTCGGCGGGGACTATCAGTTGGTGGATGTCCGCTTTGCCCGCAAGCGTCGTACCATGAGGATCGGGCTAGGAGCATTGCTTTCGGCCAGACTGCCGTGATTCAAGCTCCCGAACTGGGAGCTCGAATCATGCGCTACGAACTCGCCGATTATGAATGGACTGCCATCAAGCCTATGCTGCCGAACAAGCCGCGTGGCATTCCCCGTGTAAACGACCGTCGGGTCCTCAACGGTATCTTCTGGATCTTGCGATCTGGAGCCCCCCTGGCGTGATCTGCCCGAGGCGTTTGGGCCGTACACTACTTGCTACAACCGCTTTGTTTGCTGGCGCCGAGCCGGCGTCTGGGGCCGCATCATAGACGCACTTGCTTCTACCGATGATGCCGCTGTCCAGATGATCGACACCTCAATTGTCCGCATACATCAACATGGAGCCTGCATCACAAGGAACAAGCGCCAATCGATGGGAAGGTCACGAGGCGGCTTGACGAGCAAAATTCATGCGGTGGTCGATGGCAATGGTCTGCCGGTGCGGCTCGCGTTGAGCCCCGGTGAGGCCCACGACGTTCGCCTTGCTGGAAAACTGCTGTCTCGTCTGAAATCCGGGTCGGTGCTGCTTGCCGACCGTGGCTATGACGCCGACTGGATCAGAGAGCTGGCCATGAAGAAGGGAGCCTGGGCCAACATCCCGCCGAGAAGCAGCCGCAGCGATCCGATCTGCTTCAGCCCGTATCTCTACCGCGCTCGCAACCGGGTCGAGCGGTTCTTCAACAGAATCAAGCAATGCCGTCGGGTTGCGACGCGCTACGACAGGCTTGCCGCCAACTACCTTGCCTTTGTTCAACTCGCTTCGATCAGGCTATGGCTGCGCCTTAATGAGTCCGCGTCCTGGTCTCGCAAGGGTGTCCCCTCATCCGTCACGCATATGAACTTGGGCAAGCCCAAGTTCGTCATTCTTAATGATCAAATCGGGTATACCCGATTTGATTATGCCACCTTCTCCCTCGGGGAGAAGGGGCGCGCGCTGCATCGTCCCACTCAATCGGATCACTCGCTGTAGACCGATGCTCCACACCTCAGCTATAAGCCGCGGCTCTCCCCGCACGAAGTGACGCGCATGACCAGCCTGAACGCCGCCCATATCTCCCTTCTGCACCCGCCCAGTTTCACGCGGTTCCTGACCGCGCGTGCCATGTCTTCGCTCAGCTTCCAAATCACGTCGGTCGTCATCGGCTGGCAGATGTACGCGCTCACCAGCAGCACCGTCGCGCTGGGCCTCGTCGGCCTGGCGCAATTTTTACCGATGCTGGCCTGCACATTGCCGGCAGGGCATTTTGTCGATCGGCACGACCGGCGAAACGTCGTCCGCATCTGCCAGACGATCGATGCCGCCGTCATCGCGCTTCTCGCCATCGGCAGCTTCACCCAGCTGCTGACCCCGGCATGGATCTACGCGGCCTGCGTCGTCATCGGCTCCGTCCGCACGTTCGAATCGCCCGCCAGCGCGGCGCTGCTGCCGAACATCGTGTCCGCCGAAGCGTTGCCGCGGGCGCTGGCTTTGTCGTCGTCGGCGTTTCAGACCGCTTCGATCATCGGCCCCGCCTTGGGGGGCTTTCTCTATGTCGCGGGTCCGGGTGTCGCCTATGCCACCGTGGCGGTGCTGTATTTGGGCGCCAGCTTTCTGATTGCTTCGCTCGCAACATCCTGGACCGCGCCGAAGAAGGAGCCTGCCAGCCTCGCCATCATGCTCCAGGGCTTCTCCTATATCCGTTCCAAGCCGGTGATCCTCGGCGCCATTTCGCTCGACATGGTGGCAGTGCTGCTGGGCGGCGCGGTGGCGTTGTTGCCGGTCTACGCGCGCGACATCCTGCACGCCAGTTCTATCGGGCTTGGCTTCCTGCGCGCCGCGCCGGCGGTTGGCGCGCTGTGCATGTCGCTCGCCATCGCGCGCTATTCGCTGCAGCGGCACGTGGGGCCGACGATGTTCGGCGCCGTGATTACATTCGGCCTCGCGACAATCGTCTTCGGCCTGTCGGCAAGCCTGCCCTTGTCCTTGGCCGCCTTAGCGGTGATGGGCGCGGCCGATGTCATCAGCGTGGTCATCCGCTCGTCGCTGGTGCAGCTCGAGACGCCCGACGAGATGCGTGGGCGCGTCTCGTCGGTCAATTGGCTGTTCATCGGCACGTCCAATCAGCTCGGCGAATTCGAATCCGGCATGACCGCGGCGCTGTTCGGCACCGTGCCGGCGGTGGTGCTCGGCGGCATCGGCACCATTCTTACCGCGCTGATCTGGATGAAGCTGTTCCCGCCGCTGCGGCAGGTTCGGACACTGAAAACAGCGCAATGAAAAAGCTGCCCAATGAAAAAACCGCCCACATGGGGCGGCTTGTTGATCCATCATCCTGGGCTTGACCCGAAGCGCCCGACTCGCACTTCCTTGCAGAAGGAAACGGCTTTCGTGCGACGTTTAACACGATGCATTTGCCACGCGGTGTCTTCGGCCCCGGGCCAAGCCCAGGATGACGTAATCCTCCTATGCTTTGGACGACGGGTCGTCGTGTTCGGAAAAGCCGTCGCCGTGCTTGATCAATTCGTCGGCAAGGTCGCGCTCGGTCGCATCGCTCCAGCGCGCGTCGAGATACTTCTTCTCTTCTTCGAGAACCTTTTCGTGATGGTGGGTGAACACGTCCACCACTTTCTCGATCAAGCTCTTGTGTTCGGGCTTGTCGGCGTCCGCCGGCTCGGGACTCTTCTGGTCAGGAGGAACCGACATCACCGTCTCCATCTCTTGGACCCCATCGTACAATCATCACTATAGGCCGAAGCGGCGAAAGATCAAGCGGCGCTTCGCCCTTGGGTTTGTCACGATTGCAAGCTAGTCAGGCGCAAACGGAGACAGGACACAATGATTCGGGCCATTATTTTTGATATCGGCGGGGTTCTCGTCGATCACGACAATTCCAAAATGCTGGCCCGGTTGCAGACATTGCTGGAGCGGCCGCCGTCGCTCGCGGAGCTGACCCGGCTCGCCTTCGACCACGGGGTGGAAACCGGCGAGTTGCCAGTGCAGCACGTTTTCGACCGACTGGTACAGACCTATGGCAGTACCGCATCGCAGCAAGACTGGATCGACGCCTGGACGTGCCATTTTTCCGGCAAGCCCGAGATGGAGGATTTCGTGCTCAACGCGGTCGTGCCGCAGCTGCCCTGCCACATTTGCAGCAACAACAATGCGGTGCATTGGGATCACGTGCGGCGCACCTATCCGATCTTCGCGCCGTTCCAGAAGGTCTATCTCTCGCAGGAGCTCGGCCTCGCGAAACCCGACCGTGCGATCTTCGACCTGATGGCGCGCGAATTGAACGGCGCACAGGACATTCTGTTCGTCGACGACCGCGCCGACAATGTCGAGGCGGCGAAGGCGAGCGGGTTCTTAGGGCATACGTTCACCCGGCGCGACGCGTTCGAGCGGCATTTGCAGACGTTGGGGCTGTAGGGGTTCAGCAGCGTCACGCGAGTTCCCGCGCCGTCTCCCGCTTGTGCTGGCGCACTGCCGTCGGCGCGAAGCCGAATCTTTGCTGGAAGCGCGCGGCGAAATGCGACGGTGTCTTGTAGCCGACATCGCCGGCGATTTGCGTCACGCTCTGCCCGGTCGATTGCAGCAGCGACAGCGCCTGCGAGAGGCGCATGTCGCCGATGATGGCGCTCAAACTCGTCGCTTCCGCCGCGAGTTTGCGGCGCATGGTCGGCTCGCTCATGGCGAGATGCGCGGCGATCGCGCCGGCGCTCCAGTCGCGGCCAAGATCCGCGCCGACCAACCGCCGCACCCGGGCCGTGACGGTAGGCCTGCCGGGTTCATCGAAGCGGCCGCAGGCGAGCCCGATCCAGAGCAGCACTTCGGCCACGCGGTGGCGGGCGATCGAGTCCGGCAGGTCCGGGTCCCCGACGGCCGAAGCTGCCGCTTCGATCGCCCGTTCCATCGCGCCGGCCGCGTGGACGATGGCGGCAGGCGTCCGCAAGACGGGCTGACCGCGATGGAGCGCCGCATGGTCGCGCACGAGCGCCTCGTCGATGACGACGAACTGCGAGCGGAAGATACCCTCAGGATCCGGACGGTTGATGACGTCGACTGCGAGCCCCGCAGGAACAGCAACGGCGCTTCCCGCGTCGAATGTCTGTTCCCCTTGCGCCCAGCGCACGGTCTTCTCGCCACGCGCGATGAAGATCACCATCGGCCGGTCGAAGAACAGCCGTTTGAACACCAGGGCCTGGTGCTGCAACACCGTTCCCGCCGTCCCGATCCGGGCGCGGTGCAGGATCCGCGGATCCGGGTCGGAAGCATCGTCGGCGGGACGGGCGATGGTCATGGCCGCTTGCCGCGCACCACGATCGTGGCTTTGCCGATGCTGTGGGTCGCGACCATGAAGCCGAGGAACGCCGGCGAGGCATTGGCCGGCAAGTCGAGCTTGTCCACTTTCAAGGCATTCACCGTGATCAGATAGCGATGCGCCTCGGGGCCGGGCGGGCACGCGCCGAGATAGCCGGCTATGCCGGCATCGTTCGTGACCGTATGTGCGCCGGACGGCAGCGTGCCGCCGGCACTGCCGGCACCCGCCGGCAGATCGGTGACATCGGCCGGAATATTGGCCACCGCCCAGTGCCAGAAGCCGGAGCCCGTCGGCGCATCCTGGTCGTACATCGTCACGACGAAGCTTTTCGTACCAGCTGGCGCGCCGCTCCAGGTGAGATGCGGTGAGACATTGCCGCCCTGGCAACCGAACTGATTGGCGATCTGCGCCAGCGGAAATTGGCCGTTGGGTGCACTATCCGTGGTGATCTTGAAATCGGCCGCCTGCGCCGTGGCGGCGGCGAAGATGAGGACGGAAGCGGCGGCGAAGTTGCGTAAGGTGGTCATTGTGCTAAATCCCGAATTGGTTTCGAACATTCCGCAACATGCCCGAAAGCATACAGCTATTGCCGTCCGCCCGCGCTCAAAGATTGTCGGGATTCGATCAGACTGAGCGGCGATGAGGCCAGCGACGTCATTTCCAGGCTGATGTGGCGTAGCATCACCCAGCTTGGGAGTGATCCTGCGACAGGCGGACGGGCGGGGTTTTCTCATTCGTACCGCTCCTCCCGGCAATGGACGCTGTGCAAGTCGCAACGTAAGTTGGGCCGCAGCATCCTGACCCCAGGACTTCGGAGCATTTGAACATGCGTTGCCTCAAAATTCCGGCCCTCATCGTGGGGATGCTCTTTGCCTTTCCCAACTTGGCCAGTGCCTGCACGATGCAAGAGGCGATGGACAAGATGAACGCGTTCAGCCAGGCGCTCATCGCAACCAACGACCAGGCGAAGATCTCCGATTATATGGTCAAGTCGCAATCCACTATGGCGACGAACACCGACGCCAAGGGCAAGGTGAATTACGACAAAATCTGTGGCGCGTATGACGATCTTCTCAAGGAAGTCGCCAGCCTCCCGCCGCCCGATGCACCACCGCCCGCAAAGAACGACGCTTGTATCGCCAAGTTCAATGCGATCAATAAGATCGATGCGAAGGCTGGCCCCTTTGAGATCGACACGGATACTTCGATCAAGATTCCAACCCAGAGCGCCGAGATCAAGGTGACGACCGTAACGCAGATCGTACCGCCAAAATCATTTCACGTTCGGATCGTCAGCGCGCAAGGTGAAACCGAAGCCGCGAGCGTCGACGGGGCGAAGGCCTGGGTCAAGCATGGCGGAGATTGGGTTGACGTGCCGCAGGACAATTTGTCTGACGTATTGGCGCTCGCGCCGACGGACACATATCTCAGAGCGAGCGGCCTCGACAATGTCGTGTGCAACGGCCGTCAGGTCGTCAACCGCAAAGCCTATCTGTCATTCACTTACACCATCACGGCGCAGGGCGTGCCCATGCAGGTCACCTCCTATTTCGACCCGCGCAACCGTTTGCCAATCAAGGGCGAGGGAGCGGCCGACGCGGCGGGCACCAAGACGACGGTGACCATGACCTATAAATTCGATCCAACGATCAAGGTCGACGCGCCGGTTGTGCAATAATTGATGCATCCGCCGCGCGACGAAAGCAGAACTCAAGGCGCTCAAAAAGCCGTCTCGAAAATGGCATTGATGCGGAAGCTGGTGATTTTGGGCGCGCTCCCAGCGAGAATGGAGCTGGGGGAACGAGCGGTGAGTAAAGCGCTGGCGAATTTGATGAGGGGATTAATTATGCGCACTGTCACTGTAATTCGTAGGAGTGATTTATGGTAAACAGAATATCTCAAGCAATGTGTGCTTTAGGTCTGATTATTAGCATGTTCATACACTGTATGACGTTTTTTGTTCCATTTAATCTATCGGGTTGGATATTTATATTACAATTTGGCGCCATAGCTTTCTATGGTGCCGGATATGTGAAATTACGTAGAATTTTTGGTTATTTTGACGCAAAAGGACTTATGTCTTTAATTGAAAATAATTACATGAAATTGCTATTATATTCTCTTTCGATCTATTTCTTCTCCAATTTAGCTTATGGCATATTTTACATCAATAATTATCACGTTGATGTAAATAAAGATTCTAATTTTGCGATTAGAATGATTTCCAGTCTATGGATATTATTCTACCTCTGTGATTTTGCTATATTCACTGCTATATTAAAGAGTGACAGAAAAAAACTGTAGATTGACGGGATTGTTATTAATATTAGGGCGGTGGGCATATGTGTAAATTGATAGACGACCCACATCAAAACTTGATCATCCGCACACCCTGTCGAGCTTCTGGCCGGCGCATCATGACCTCAACAAAAGGTCAAAACTTACCGGGCAGATCGTGTGCTACCTAAACCAGCCGCTTCGCGTGCTACCGACGGCAGATAAGGGAATGCTTGACAAAACGTGTCATTTTTGACACGTTTTCTGGCGTGGGGGATCATGGCGGTCAAGATTGTTAGAGTCGGAGCGAAGAAGCGTCCACGCAGAAAATTCGCGGCGCGCCCAAAGACCATTCAGGTGCGCTTTTATGAAGCCCAAGCGGATCGCAACCGGTGCGAGATTGGTTGTCTACATTGACCAAGGAAGACCGACGCACCGTTGGGAGCGACGTTAAGACGGTTGAGTTTGGCTGGCCAATCGGAATGCCCATTTGCCGAAACCTGGGAGACGGCTTGTGGGAAGTGCGAAGCGATCTAAGCGACGGAACGATCGGGCGGGTTATATTTGCCATCATTGGCGGCGACATGGTGCTGCTAGAGGGCTTTCATAAAACCTCCGACAAGACGCCGAAGCGCAACTTGGACAACGCTAAAAAGCGCCTAAAGGAACTTGTGAAATGACAAAAGGCCGTATCAGCAAGGACACTTTTGACGATTTTCTCGCGGAAGAGGGAATGCTGGAAGAGGCGACGGAGATCGCAATCAAACGCGTTATCGCCTGGAAAATCGCTGAGGCCATGAAAGAGCAAAAGCTCACGAAAACGCTCATGGCCAAACGTATGCACACAGATAGGAGCCATGTTAACCGCCTCCTCGACCCCGCCAATCCGGCATTGACGCTGAACACGTTGCAGCGCGCGGCTGCTGCGATTGATTACGAATTGCGCATTGATCTTGCGCCGAAAGCAAAGCCCAAGGCACGTAAGGTCAAAGCGGCGAAGATTGCCAAAGCTGCGAAGGCGCAAAAGGCGAAAGCAGCTTAATCGGTGCGTATTTCCTATCGTTGATCGAGTGAGCGCAACGCGACAAGCTACAAGCGCTTCGAATTCTTGACAAATTTCGCAAAAGAACATATAGTGAACATTCGCTGTTATACGGAGTTTCCCAATGAACGAGTTGCCGCCGGTCATGCCCTCGCGCCGCGAGTCGAAGACGATCGATTTTGCCGCGATGGATATGCGGCTCGCCGGCCATGCTGAGGTGCTCGACGCATTGTTCTACGAGATGGTCGAACGCAGCCGTTCGCCCAAACTGACCGGGAGCGGTGTCGGCTATTACTTGAGCGTCGCCATGCAGGCGCAAAAGCAATATCGCGCCGCCTATCAGGTGTTGGTGGCGCGCCGGCTGTTGCAGCAGGACAAGGCGCCGGTGTTGGCCGCTTTGCCGCTGGAGGCGGTCTGTGGCCCGGTGGAGTGAGGCCCGCCGCGCCGGCCAGGCCGCGCGTATCCGGGAATGGCAGCCCTGGCTCAAATCGACCGGTCCCAAAACCGCCGCAGGCAAGCAGCGGGTGGCGCAGAACACGATATCGCACGGCGCATGTTCCGCTGAGATGAAAGAAATCCGCGCCTATCTGCGGGCGTGGCGGCGCACATTGCGGACGCTGCAAGAAGGCGATTGACCTGGCTTTGAAAATTTTTTGAAAACAAACTAATAGAGCGAATTTTCGAGCCTTTCCAAAGGCTTCTGAGCGAGGTAAGGAGGCGGGTGGATAGGAACAGGCGAAAAAATGGTTGGTGCGGGCACGGATCGGACGAAAATTTCGCGGGGCGGCGGGCCGGCCATCGTGCTGGTGCGGCCGCAATTGGCGGTCAATATCGGCATGTGCGCGCGGGCAATGGCGAATTTCGGCCTGTCGGATTTGCGTCTGGTCAGCCCGCGCGAGGGCTGGCCGCGCACCGGCTCGCTGCGCAAGGGCGCTTATGCCGCTGCCGCGGGCGCGGTGCATCTCTTGGAGGGCGCCAAGCTTTACGACACGCTGGCTGAGGCCGTTGCGGATCTCAATTTCGTCTGGGCGACGACAGCGCGCGAGCGTGGTCAGGGCAAGCGCGTGGAATTGCCGGGCAATGCCATGCCGGAAAGCGCGGCGCGCATGGCGGCGGGCGAGCGCCATGGCATCATGTTCGGCCCCGAGCGCACGGGCCTGGAAAATGACGAGGTCGCGACCGCCGACGCGATCATCACCTTTCCGGTCAACCCGGCCTATGCCTCGCTCAATCTCGCGCAGGCGGTGCTGCTCACCGGCTACGAATGGAACCGCGCCGCGACCGGCGAGACCCTGCCGTTCCAGGCGCCGGATTATTCGCCACGGGCCAACCGCGAAATGGTGCTGTCGTTCTTCGATTATCTCGAAGGCGAACTCGACAAAAACGGCTTCTTTCGCCCGCCGGGCAAGGCACCGGTGATGCGGCGCAACCTGCGCAACATTTTCCACCGCATGGAAATGACCGAGCAGGACGTGCGCACCTTGCGCGGCGCGCTCGTGCGCCTGGTGGAAGGCCCGCGCAAGGAGGCGAAGACGCGGAAGAAAGCGAAGAAGGCGGAAGGGCCGGAGGCGTGAATGGCGCGCTTCAATTCTGCGCCGCGGCGGGGTCGCGCTGCTGCAAAAACGCCAGCAGTTCCGCGCTCGGCGCTCTGCCGCTGGTGAAGCGCATCGTCATCGTGGCGGGGCGCTCGAGCCTTGGCCGCGAGGGCAGATCCAATTGCTCGCGCAGCACCTGGTCGACGCGGCGGGCGATCGCCGGCGCCGGGTCGATCCAATTGACCGGCCAGGGCGCGAGGCGCTCGAAGGTCTTGAGCAGCAGCGGATAATGGGTGCAGGCGAGCGCGATCGTGTCGACTCTTCCTTGCGGCCCGGCGACGAAACACGGCGCGGTCTCGGCCGCGATGTCCGCATCCGCGACCGCTTCACCGCGCATATGCGCCTCGGCGAGATTGGCGAGGCGCGGCGCGCCGACCAGCACAACCTCGCAATCGCGGGCATATTGCTCGGTGAGGTCGCGGGTATAGTCGCGCTGCACTGTGCCCGGGGTCGCGAGCACGGCGATGATCTTGCTGCGCGACGCGTGCGCCGCCGGCTTGATCGCCGGTACTGTACCGACGAAGGGAACTTGCGGAAAGCGGGCGCGCAAGGGCGCCAGCACGATGGTCGAGGCGGTATTGCAGGCGATGCAGATGATGTCCGGCGCGTGCGCCGCGATCAGCTCGGCCATGACCGCGCCGACCCGCTCGATCACCCAGGTCTCGTCGCGCGGGCCGTAGGGAAAACCGGCATCGTCCGCCGCATAGACGATGTCGGCGTCCGGCCGCTGGCGGCGGATTTGCGCTTCGACGGTCAGGCCGCCGAGGCCGGAATCGAAAACGAGGATTTTGGCGGGTTCAGCCATGCGGATACGGTTCGATCTTGGAGACGACGGGCGCTCATAGCGGATACCGGCGAGAAGATCGACACTCATGGCGCTTGAAACTCAGGATTAGGCAATGGGTCGATTGCAGCATGGGAGTCTTAACGAAAGCTTGCCGGAGCCTGACAGGCGCGGACAGGCGATGGGCGCCTGTGGTAAAGTACGGGCACGGAAAGCTGGCGGAATAGGAAGGGGCCATCGTTCACCCGGCCCGCTTGGGCCGCTATTTCGGGAGTGAGGGAGATGACGGACCACCCGATCGTGTCGCGCGAGGAATGGGACGCGCAACGCCGGCAATTGTTGGCGGAAGAAAAGCAATTCACCAAGCTGCGCGATACGCTCAGCGCCAAGCGGCGAGCCATGCCGTGGGTGCGGATCGAGAAATCTTACGTGTTCGACGGACCGCGCGGGCCGGTGAGGCTCACGCATCTGTTTGGCCGGCACAAACAGCTCATCATCCAGCATCTGATGTTCGCGCCCGAATGGGAAAGCCCGTGCAAATCCTGTTCGTTCTGGGCCGACAGCATCACGAGCACGCTGCCCCATCTCGCCAATCGCGACACGGGCTTCGCCGCTGTCTCGCGTGCGCCGATCGCCAAGCTGACCTCGACCGCAGAGCGCCTCGGCTGGGGCTTTCCCTGGGTCTCCTCGGAGAAGAGCGATTTCAATTACGACTTCGGCGTCTCCTTCCGGCGCGAGGATTTCGACGCCGGCCCGGTCACCTACAATTATCGGGAAACGCCTTTGAGAATGACCGACCTGCCGGGGTTCAGCACCTTCTTCAAGGATGCGGACGGCACGCTCTACCACACCTATTCGTGCTATGCGCGCGGCCTCGACATGCTCAATCCGACCTATCAATTCCTCGACCTGACGGCCATGGGCCGGCACGAGGATGGTCCCCATCCTATGGCCTGGGTCCGCCTCCACGACGAATACGAGCAGGCCTGACCGGGGAGGAAAATCGATGATGAAATTGCATGTTTTTCCCGGTTCGCCCCGCGCCCGCAAGGCGCTCACGGTAGCCTATCATCTCGATCTGCCGATCGAGGTTGCCGCGATGGATCCGCGCACCGGCGCGCACAAGCAACCCGAATTCCTGAAGCTCAATCCCAACGGCAGGATCCCGGTGCTGGAGGAGGACGATTTCGCCCTTTGGGAATCCAACGCCATCATTCAGCATCTTGCCGAGAAGAAGCCCGGCGTCCTGACCCCGACCGATGCCAAGGGGCGGATCCAGATGGCGCAGTGGCTCGCCTGGGACCTCGCCCATTGGGATTCGGCCTGGGTGATGGTGATCTTCGAGACGGTCGTGAAGCAATTCTTGGGAAGAGGGGAGCCCGATCCGGCACGGCTCAAGGAGGGCCGCGAGCGGCTCGACATGGCCGCCAAAGTGCTGGACGGCCAGCTCGCGAACAACGAGTTCGTGCTGGGCGATAAATTGACCGTGGTCGATTTCGCCCTCGCGGCGCCGCTGTCCTTTGCCGCCATGTGCCAGGTTTCGCTCGAGCCTTATCCGCATATTGCCCGCTGGTTCCGCCGCATCGAGGCGACGGAAGCCTGGCAGAAAGTGCCGGGGCTGCCGGTTGCGGCCTAGGCTGCGACGGTGTTTTGCCCCGGTTTCCGCCGTTTTCCCACGAAAATGGTGAATAATGGTTGACTCGGGCCGCCATTGCCTCTAGGCACCCCGAACCGCGCGGGTTTTCACGAGCCCGCGCGTTTACGTGTCCCGTGGCTGCTCCCCTTTGGGCGAGCGCCTGTCAGCCTTCAACCGAGGGCAGAGGAGGGCGCGTTCCTCAACTGTAACCTTTTTTAAGAGGACCGCGATGTCGAAGCGCGCAAATGCGAAATACAAGATTGACCGCCGCTTGGGTCAGAATATCTGGGGCCGTCCGAAAAGCCCTGTCAACAAGCGTGAATACGGCCCGGGCCAGCACGGCCAGCGCCGCAAGGGCAAGCTGTCGGACTTCGGCACTCAGCTGAAGGCCAAGCAGAAGCTCAAGGGCTATTACGGCAACATTTCCGAGAAGCAGTTCCGCGCCTATTACGCGGAAGCGATTCGTCTGCGTGGCGACTCGGGTGCGAACCTCATCGGCCTCCTGGAGCGCCGTCTCGATGCGGTGATCTATCGCGCGAAATTCGTGCCGACCGTGTTCGCCGCCCGCCAGTTCGTCAACCATGGCCATGTCAAGGTGAACGGCAAGCGCGTCAACATTCCGAGCTATCTCGTGAAGGTCGGCGACGTGATCGAGGTGAAGGAATCCTCGCGCCAGCTCAACCTGGTGATCGAAGCCGTGGCTTTGGCCGAGCGCGACGTGCCGGATTATTTCGAGGTCGACCATTCCAAGATGACCGCGAAAATGACCCGCGTCCCCGGCCTCACCGACGTGCCGTATCCGGTGCAGATGGAGCCGAATCTGGTGGTCGAGTTCTACTCGCGCTAAGGTTTGGTCGAAACGAATACCAAGAAGCCGCTCTTTCAGGGCGGCTTTTTTCATGGTGGTAAGCCGGGCCAAAGGTGTGTGAACCGCGGCATGGATTGTCTGCGCGATTGGGCGCATGATCGCGGTCATGCGCACCCTTCTCGCCCAAGCCTTTGTCGCCGCGGTGCTCCTTTGCGCCATGCCGGCGGCGGCGGACATTTCGCCCTGGCCGCCGCGCGATTCTGGCGACGGGCAGATGCAAACCGAGATCACTGTCGATTGGGCCGCGGGCCTGCGCGATGCCGCGAGCTTCGATGAGGTGCAACGCCGGATCGGGGCGAAAGGCCGGATCGAGTCGATTGCCGACGAGGGCGACGCGCCGCGCGCGGTCTATCGTTGGACGGGGCTGCACGGCCGAGGCGGCATCACCGCCTTCCTCTATCGCACCGGCGATTTCAGCCTGGTGATCGCGCCGGCGAACAGCCGTCCGATCAAGCTGAACAGTTTCGGCGCCTATTTCTGCCCCGATTGCGCGCCGCCGGTCCAGGCTTGCGGGCACCGGCCCTCCTGGGTGCCGCATTCGGTCCATTGGGACAATTTCGATTGCCCCTGCACCGTCACGGGACCGCCAGTGCAATATGCTTGCGAGCCACCCTGATCGGCGGCACATTGCCCCCGCGCCGCGAGGCGACAAGTCGAGAAGGGGACAGGAACGCCATGCCGACGGATGCATCGCCCGGGCACGAAAAGAACGCCGACCAGATCGCCTATTGGAACGGGCCGAGCGGCCAGCGCTGGACCGACCGGCAGCCGGTGCAGGACCTTCTGCTCGCGCCGGTCTCGGATATCCTGATCGCGCGCGCCGGCGCTGAGCGGGGTGAGCGGGTTCTCGATATCGGCTGCGGCTGCGGCGCAACGACGCTCGCGCTCGCCGAACTGGTTGCGCCCGGCGGCTCCGTCCTTGGCGTCGACATTTCCGAACCGATGCTCGCCCGCGCGCGGCAGCGCACGCCGGCGGGCGTACCGGCGGATTATGCGCTCGCCGATGCCACCGTGCACGCCTTCGATCCGGGCCGTTTCGACCTCCTGGTCTCGCGCTTTGGCGTGATGTTTTTCGCCGAGCCGGCATTGTCCTTCGCCAATATGCGCCGGGCGCTGCGGCCCGCGGCGCGCATCGTCTTTGCCTGCTGGCGCCAGCCGCGCGAGAATCCGTGGATGATGGTGCCGCTGCAGGCCGTCTATGCGCATGTTCCGAAACTGCCGCAGCTCGGGCCGGAGGATCCCGGGCCTTTCTCTTTCGCGACGGAGGAGCGGGTGCGGCGGATTCTCGGCGAGGCGGGATTTTCCGATATCACGATGGAGCCGCACGACGTGTCGCTCGATCTCGCGATCGGGCGCGGGCTCGATGCCGCGACCGATAGCGCCCTGGAGATCGGGCCTGCCAGCCGGGCGCTGGAAGGACACGGGCCGGATGTGCGCGCCGCCGCCAAAGCTTCGGTCCGCGAGGCGCTCGCGCCGTTCGTGCGCGGCGAAACTGTGCCGCTGGCCGGGGCGATCTGGATCGTTACCGCGCGGGCGTGAAGGGCTGCACCGTTACAGCCGCCCCAAAAAACCGCCGAAGCTCATCAGCCCCTCCGGCCACGGACCGTGGCCTGACTCGGTGTTGATATGCCCGGCCTCGCCGGCATTGGCGAAGGTCGCGCCCCAGCTTGTGGCCATGTGCTCGGCGGCGGCGAGCGTGCAGTACGGGTCGTTGCTGCTGGCGATGAGGTGGGCGTGGAAGGGGATTTTCCCGTGCGGTGTCGGGTCAAAGACCATGGCGTCGGGCAGCACCTCGCGCACCCAGGTGCCACGCAAGTCCGGCGGCGCGACGAGAAAGGCGCCGATCACATTGTCCGGCAGGCGCGGCACCGCATGGGTGACGACCAGCACGCCAAGCGAATGGGCCACGAGCACGACGGGGCGCGTGCAGGCCTTGGCTGTGTCGATCAGCTTTTGCGTCCATTCTTCCTGATGCGGCAGGTCCCAGTCGCCCTGCTCGACGCGCTGCGCCGTCTTCAATTTCTGCTGCCAGCGGCTCTGCCAATGGTCGGGGCCCGAACCGCCCCAGCCGGGGATGATGAGAATGTCGGCGTCCGATGTGCGCATATGCAGATCCTCAACTCCATTGCCCGCGGATGCGCGGCATCGTGCCGTGCAGGACGCCGTAGGCCCAATCGTCGCAGCCGAGGCTGCGCGCGCGGGCCGATGCGGCGTGCCAGTCATAGACGACGGAGCGATGCGAGAAGGTCCAGCCGCGCTGGGCGCGGTCAATGACGCCGTAGCGCGCATGCGGGCTGCCGCTTTGCACGATGGCATGTCCGGGGATGCCGAGATCGCACGCCTGATAGCCGACGCTGCCCGGATTGAACACGATGCGGCCGTCGCTCAAGGCGACGCAGCGCGGCAGATGGGTATGGCCGCACAACAGGACGCGCGCCGCGGTCGGGCCGAGATCTTGCGCAATCTCGTCGGGATGGCGGAGCAAGAAATTCGTCGCGTCTGGCCGTTCCAACAACAGCCGGTCGTCCTGCTCGGGATGCGCATGAAACGCGAGGACCTCAGGCGCCAGGTCGAGCGTGAGCGGCAAATTCTTCAGCCAGTCGATGTGATGCGGATCGAGCGCATCGCGCGCGATCCCATCCATCGGAAGCATCTCCTGCCGCGGCATGTCGTCCATGTAGCGGTCGTGATTGCCGCGCACGGTCGGCCATTTCAGGTCCATCAGGAGATCGGCGCATTCGCGCGGCTCAAGCGGCCCGGCGACGCAATCGCCTAAGTTGACGATGAGATCCGGCGCCATCTCCTTGATGTCGGCAATGACCGCTTCGAGCGCGCGCAAGTTCCCGTGAATATCGGCGACGACAGCGATCCGCATGAGCTCACGCTTCCCCGAACACGCGGTTGAAAATCGTATCGACGTGCTTCAGGTGATAGCCAAGATCGAACAGCTCTTCGAGCTCGGCATCCGACAGTTTCGCCGTGACGTCCGCGTCCTTCTTGAGCAGCGTGAGGAAATCGCCTTCGCCGCGCCAGACTGGCATGGCGTTGCGCTGCACGTATTTGTAGGCGTCCTCGCGCGAGACGCCCTTTTGCGTCAACGCGAGCAGCACGCGCTGCGAATGCACGAGGCCGCCGAGGCGGTCGAGATTCTTCTGCATGTTCGCCGGATAGACGAGCAATTTGTCGATCACATTGGTGAGACGCGCGAGCGCAAAATCGAGCGTCACCGTCGCGTCGGGGCCGATCATGCGCTCGACCGAGGAATGCGAAATATCGCGCTCGTGCCACAGCGCGACATTCTCCAACGCCGGCGTGACCATGCCGCGCACCAGGCGCGCGAGGCCGGTGAGATTTTCGGTGAGCACCGGATTGCGCTTGTGCGGCATGGCCGACGAGCCCTTCTGGCCTTCCGAGAAATATTCCTCGGCCTCCAGCACTTCGGTGCGCTGCAAATGACGGATCTCGATGGCGACGCGCTCGATGCACGAGGCGATGACGCCGAGCGTCGCGAAGAACATCGCATGGCGGTCGCGCGGGATGACTTGCGTCGACACGGGCTCGACGGTGAGGCCAAGCTTCTCCGCCACATGCTCTTCCACATAGGGATCGATATTCGCGAATGTGCCGACCGCGCCCGAAATGGCGCAGGTCGCGACATCGTCGCGCGCCGCGACGAGCCGCGCACGGCAGCGGGTGAATTCGGCATAGGCCTCGGCCATTTTCAAACCGAAGGTCACGGGCTCGGCGTGAATGCCATGCGAGCGGCCGATGGTCGGCGTCATCTTATATTCGAAGGCGCGGCGCTTGATGGCGGCGAGCAGCGCGTCGATGTCCTTGAGCAGCAGATCGGCGGCGCGCTTCAACTGCACCGCGAGGCAGGTGTCGAGCACGTCGGACGAAGTCATGCCCTGGTGCACGAAGCGCGAATCCGGCCCGATGAATTCGGCGAGATGGGTCAGAAAGGCGATGACGTCATGCTTGGTGACGCGCTCGATCTCGTCGATCCGCGCGACGTCGAAGGTGACATTGCCGGCCTTTTCCCAAATCGCCTTGGCGCTTTCCTTCGGGATCACGCCGAGTTCGGCGAGCGCGTCACAGGCATGCGCCTCGATCTCGAACCAGATCTTGAACCGCGTCTGCGGCTCCCAGATTGCAACCATATCGGGGCGGGAATAGCGGGGGATCATATGCGGCAACTCTTTACGAAAAAGGATTTATCCCCTTTCCGTAACCGTCCCTCCGGCTTGAGGCAAGCTCTCGCGCGGCTCTTGCACAACGGATTGGACTTCTGCCGGTTTGGGCCGCGGAAAGGCGCATTTGCCTGTGCCGATAAACGGAGATGAGGGAATTAAGATGGAACGGCTTGCCGAAGTAATATGTTCATGCTATGTTCCGGCTTGCTCAGGGGTAAAATGTCAAAGGATTCAGATCTATGAGGCTCGAAGATCAAATTGAAAAGCTTGCTGCGCTTGGGCTGGAGCTCGATAAGGGCGTTACGGTTGACGACTTGCTTTATTCATATCCGCGAGAGGATTATGAGAGTAGCCCATTCAACCTGATTCTATTGATGTTCGGCTCCGAAGTTGAGCGCGAGCCTTGGGGGCGAAACATATGTTCGAGGGCTTACGACCTCGATATGGAGTGTATCTCGTCTGACGAAGACTATGTCAGGATTGCCGAGCGCCTCTGCCTCGTGGCCGGGAGAGAGGGAGCGCTCGCAGACATCCAGTGCTCTCTCGATTTCAAATCCGATACGGGATGGCTTGAATACGGCGTCGATGATGCGCGGCGGCGCCGGAGCATCAAGATCGATAGCGATTGGGCCGACCCGGACGTGATCGAGCACGTGCTCCGCGATTTGCAACGCGACGGCAAGCGGTTCTTCGGCCTAGATAACGGCCAAGGGTCAGTCTATTTCTATCTCGATGACGCGACAGCGCTCGAACTGAACAGATTGTCCGGAGACGCCCTTGAGGCCGCATTGCCGGATTAGGGTTGAAACTCGATCATAGCAGAAGCTCGATCAGGCTTTCTCGCCGCGCGCCCGCATCGCTGCTTCGCGGATGGCGGCGATATTTGCCGCATAGGCTTTCGCGCCGCCTTTGAACACCGACGAGCCGGCCACAAGGTAATTCGCGCCGGCCACCGCCACCTGCGCTGCGGTCTCCGCCGTGATGCCGCCGTCGACCTCGATCTCGATCTCGCGGCCGGCGATCATCGCCTTGACCGCGCGGATCTTGTCGAGCTGCGACGCCAAGAACTTCTGGCCGCCGAAGCCGGGATTGACCGTCATCACCAGCACCAGATCGACCATGTCGAGTACATGGGCGATGGCGGTCTCCGACGTGCCCGGATTGAGCGCGACGCCGGCCCGCTTGCCGAGCGCGCGAATCGCCTGCAGCGAGCGGTGCAGATGCGGGCCGGCCTCGGCATGCACGGTGATGCGATCGCTGCCGGCTTTGGCGAAAGCTTCCAGATAGGGGTCGGCCGGGGAAATCATCAGATGGGTGTCGAACATCCGGTCGGTAACCGGGCGGATCGCGCGCACCACATCCGGTCCGAAGGTGATATTGGGCACGAAATGCCCGTCCATCACATCGATATGGATCATGTCGGCACCAGCCTCGACCACGGCCTGAACCTCGGCGCCAAGCTGGGCGAAATCGCTGGCCAGGATGGACGGCAGAATGACGAGGGGACGCATGGCAACTCCGGCGGTCTTCGATAGGCGGGTAGGAGGCATGCGCGTAGCACGGCGGGCGGGAAATCGGAAGACAGAACGCGACGAAGCGCATAATCTGCGCACAAGCGTTGAGATTGCCGTTTCGGATGAAGAGGTTGCGGATGACGTTCAAGGCGGATGTCGCGGTATTGGGAGCCGGTATGGTCGGGGTTTCCACCGCGCTGCATTTGCAGGCGAAGGGCCGGTCGGTGGTTCTGATCGACCGGAACGGCGAGGCGGGGGAAGAGACGAGCTACGGCAATGCCGGGATCATCGAGCGCTCGTCGATCTTCCCCTATATGTTTCCGCGCAATTTCAACCTCTTGCGCAAATACGCCCTCAATGCGCTGCCCGAGGCGCACTACCATGTGGCGGCAGTGCCGAAATTCCTGCCCTGGCTGGTCCGCTATTTCGGCAATTCCTCGCACGAAATGTCCTGGCAGATCGCCATGGCGTCGCGGCCGCTGATCGAGAATTGCCTCGTCGAGCACAAAGCCCTGATGGCACAGGCCGGCGCGGAGCACCTCCTGCGCGACGTCGGCTGGCTGAAAGTGTTCCGTACGCAGCGCTCGATGGACCAGGGCGTGGCGGAAGTTGCGCGCCTCAAGCCGTTCGGCATCAACTATCGCATCCTCGATGCTGCAAGCGTGCGCGCTTTGGAGCCGCATCTCGATGCAAGCGTGATCGGCGGCATCCATTTGCTCGATCCCGGCTTCGTGCCCGATCCAGGCGCGCTGGTGAAGGCCTATGCCGCTTTGTTCGAGCAGCGCGGCGGCGATTTCGTCAAGGGCGATGCGCGGACCTTAGGCCAGGACGCGGACGGATGGGGCATCGACACGGAAGATGGCCGTCTGCATGCGCGCGACGCGGTGATCGCGCTCGGGCCCTGGTCGGACGACGTGTTCAAGCCGCTCGGCTACAAACTCCCGCTGTCGATCAAGCGCGGCTATCACCTGCATTTCACCGCGCAGGGTGGCGCGACACTCAATCGCCCGATCTATGACGCCGACGGCGGCTATGTCCTCGCGCCGATGACGCGCGGTATCCGCCTGACCACGGGCGCCGAATTTGCGGCCCGCGACGCCGAGCCGACGCCGGTGCAGATCGAAATGACCGAGCCCGCGGCGCGCAAATTGTTCCCGCTCGAGCACCAGATCGAGGATGTGCCCTGGATGGGGCGCCGGCCGTGCATGCCCGACATGCTGCCGGTCATCGGCCGCGCGCCGAAACATTCCGGCCTGTGGTTCAATTTCGGCCATCAGCATCACGGCTTCACGCTCGGGCCCGTCTCGGGCCGGCTGCTGGCCGAGATGATCACCGGCGAGAAACCCTTCACCGATCCCATGCCCTACGCCGCCGAACGTTTCGGTTAAATCCTCATCTAATCCTGATCCAATCATGTCCACGGAACGCCGTTTTTCACCGACGGGTTCGCTCGTCTGGGGCCTTGCCGCGAGTCAGCTCTTCGGCTGGGCAACGCTGTATTACGCCTTTACCCTCTTCGTGCAGCCGATGCGGCAGGAGCTTGGCTGGAGCGATACGGCGCTGAACGGTGCGCTCACCTTCGGCCTGTTCATCGGCGATCTCGCCGCGATCCCGATCGGCCGCTGGGTCGACCGGCGCGGCGGCCATGCCATCATGACGGCAGGGGCGGCCCTTGGCGCGCTGGCGCTGGTCCTGTGGAGCGGCGTGCATCATCTTGTGTCGTTTTACGCGATCTGGGGCTTGATCGGGCTGGCGCAGGCAAGTTCGCTGATCAATCCGGCGATGACGGTGGTGACCGCCAATGTCACGGATTACCGCCGCGCGATCACCTATGTGTCCTTCGTGACGGGCCTTGCCTCGAGTCTTGCCTGGCCGATGGCCAATCAGCTCATTGCGGCCTTCGGCTGGCGCCCTGCGCTCCTGGCACTTGCTATCGTGCAGATCGCAGTTCCCCTGCTCGTCAACGCCATCGTCCTGCGCGGCACCAGAGGCACGCGTGTCGACCATGAGCCGATGCCGCTCGGCAGCGATGCAGGCCGCGCCTCGCCCTTGCGGCAGGTGATGCGGCTGCCGGCCTTCTGGACTTTCGCGCTCGCCTTCAGCATCTACTGGTTCGTCTCGGCGGGAACCACCATTCACATGCTGCCGATCTTGCGGGAGCGCGGCATCGCGCAAGACACGGCGGTGGTGCTCGTCTCGCTGTACGGGCCGGCGCAGGTCTTCGGCCGCATGGCGCTGTTCGTGCTGGTGCCCGATTTCTCGGCCCGCAGCACCGGGCGGATTATGTTTCCGCTGTGGGCCTTCACGCTGCTCCTGCTGCTGGTGATCAAGCCGCTCGGCCTCTCCGGCCTGATTATTTTTTCCATGCTGTTCGGTTCGACCATGGGCACGCTGCTGATCCTGCGCCAGACCGGCGTCGTCGAAATCTTCGGCGCGCGGGGCTATGGTACGATCACCGGCGCGCTCTCGACGGTCTCGATCCTCCCGCGCACCACCGCGCCATGGATCTTCGCGCTGATGCGCGACAGTTTCGGCGGCTATGACGGGGTGATTGCCATCATGTTCGTGCTGACGGCGATCGGCTGCGTCGCCTATTGGAGCGCGACGCGGGCGGCGCAGGATGGCGCTGCGGCCTGAGCGACGGGCCTTTACACGGAAAAGTCGATTGCCTCGTCGTCCGGCACGATGCGGACCTTATTGGTCTCGGCGGTGCCCTCCGAACGCGTATAGCGGATCGCCTCGTCTTTGCTGACGAACAGGCCGCCGCACAGACCACGGGTTTCGCGCACGACCCAATGGCCCTCGTGATCGCGCCCCAGCACGAATTCGAGGGCGCTGCGGTCGTGGGTCTTGGTACTCTGGGTCAACATAAAAAAGTCCTCAGTGGACGACGCGGCGCTTTATGCACGCATATGCCGTAAGAACGCCATAGGGAAGGCATGCCAGGCGCATAAGGAACGCATAAGGCGGATTTTTCTGGTGTAACCTGCTGTTGTTGCAGCGATTTGTCGAAAGTCAGCATCATTTTTCGGCGCGATGCCCTAGCCGTATTTGCCGCGCCAATCGGGCAGGGCGCCCGGGAAAGGAAGCGCCGTTGCGCTAAAGACGCCGCGGGCAATGGCGCGGGCGAGGCATTCGGCGGCGATCAGGCCGATCTCGGTGAGGTCGCGCAAACTCGGCTCGACCTCGCGCGCGCCGGTCGCGGCCGCGAACACCACGTCGCCGTCGAGCACGGCATGGGCGGGACGCAGCGCCAGCGCCATCCCGTCCTGCGCCTGCACGGCGAGCCTTTTGGCTTGCGCCTTGGTGAGTTTGGCATCGGTCGCCACGATGGCGATCGTCGTGTTCTCAGGCGCGTCGCTCTTCAGGCGCATCGCCAGCGCGTCGGCGGGGAAGGGATGTGGCGGGCCGTGGCCGCCGAACTCGGCGCCCTGCTCATAGGGTGCGGCCCAGAAATGTTTGGACGATCCGATCGTCGCCTGGCCGAGGGCATTGACCGCGGCCAACGCACCAACCGTGAAGCCGGCGCTGGTCCGCGCGCTCGCCGAGCCGAGGCCGCCCTTGAGGCCGGCGACCCGCGCGCCGAGACCCGCGCCGACACTGCCAAGGGCAAAGTCCGCTGCGGCGGCGCGGGCGGCGGCAAGACCAAGATCCCAATAGGGCGGTCGCATCCCCCAGGCTTTGTCGCCGCCGTTGGTGAGATCGAACAGGATCGCGCCCGGCACGATCGGCACGCGCGCCTCGCCCACGGCGAGGCCGCGCCCGAGCGCACGCAGATGCGCCTGGACGCCGCCCATCGCGTCGAGGCCGAAAGCCGAGCCGCCGGACAGCACCAGCGCGTCGACGGCGGCGACCGTCATCTCCGGTTCGAGCAGCGCGGCGTCACGTACGCCCGGCGCGCCGCCGTGAATCGCGATCGACGCAACAGCTGGTGTCTCGAAGATCAGCGCGGTCACGCCCGAGGCAAGCGCCGCATCGCCGGCGTTGCCGACCACGATGCCGGCGATGTCGGTAATCAGATTTCTCATGCGATCACGAGATCGCGAGTTGGCGCGCTCAAGACTTTCTCCGCTTCGCATCCGCCGCTATGAAGTCTCAAGTTTCTAGCATAGGCAAAGCCGTTTGCCGATGCGATGCACGTTTGAGAGATGTTGTTAGGGATAATGGTTCATGACGCATGACATTACGTTGCCGGCGGCGGCGCTGGCGGGGCTCCTCTCCTTCCTGAGCCCGTGCGTGCTGCCGCTCGTGCCGCCCTATTTGTGCTTTCTTGCCGGCACCACGCTCGAGGATCTCGCGGAGCACGGCGAGGCCGAAGCGCGCAAGGACGCGGTGCTCGCCGGCGTGCTGTTCGTCTTCGGCTTCTCGACGGTGTTCACCGCGCTCGGCGCTGCCGCCTTCGGCTTTCAGGCGCTCGTCGGCCCCTATCTCTATTGGCTCGGCTTTGCGGCAGGCGTGTTTCTGATCGTCGCGGGCCTGCATTTTCTCGGCCTGTTCCGCGTCGCGCTCTTGTACCGCGAGGCGCGATTCCAGACCGCGCATGCGCCGGGCTTGTGGAGCGCCTATGTTATGGGCCTGACCTTCGCCTTCGGCTGGGCGCCGTGCATCGGGCCGATCCTGGTCGGGATTTTGAGCATTGCGGCGTCCGAGGCGACGGCATGGCACGGTGCGTTGCTGTTGGGCGTCTATTCCCTGGGACTCGGCGTACCGTTTGTGCTCGCCGCGTGCGCGATGGGGCCGTTCGTCTCTTTCCTCAAGCGCTTCCGCGCCCATTTCGGCCTGGTCGAGAAGGTGGTCGGGGGCCTGCTGGTCGTCACCGGCATCGCCTTCCTGACCGGGGGCATGCAGAGCATGTCGCAATGGCTGCTGCAGACGTTTCCGGCGCTGAGCGCATTGGGATAGAGCAAAAAAAAACCCGCCGTCGCCGGCGGGTTTCTCAATGCCGATCGTCAAGCGATCAGTTGTTCTGGAAATAGGTGATCTTGCCGTCGTCGCCCTTCTTCCAGGTGTAGAGCGTATAGTCCGGACGGGTGATATCACCCTTCTTGTCGTAGGAAAGGTCGCCGATGGCGGTATGGAAGACCATGCCCGAGTGCATCTTCTCGGCTACCTTTTCCGGCTCAAGTGACTTAGCTGCTTCTGCCGCCTGCACGACGACCTGCACAGCAGCATAGCTATACAGCGTATAGGCTTCCGGGTTGAACTTCTTCGCCTCGAATTCCTTCACGACTGCAGCTGCTTCTGGGCGCTTGCGCGGGTCCGGCGGGAAGGTCATCAGGGTGCCGATCACGGCGTCGCCGCCGATCGCCGCGAATTCGTCCGAGGTGATGCCGTCGCCGGACATCATCACGGCCTTCACGCCCTGGTCATGCATCTGGCGGGCGATCAAGCCGCCTTCCGTCTGCAGGCCGCCCCAGTAGACGATTTCCGCGCCCGAGTCCTTGATTTTGGACACGATCGCCGAATAGTCCTTTTCACCGGCGTTGACGCCTTCGTAGAGCACCTCGGTCACGCCGCCAGCGTTGACGACCTTCTTGGTTTCGTCGGCAAGGCCCTTGCCGTAGGTGGTCTTGTCGTGGATGAAGGCGACCTTCTTGCCCTTCAGATCGTTGAGGATGTACTTGCCGGCGACAGCGCCTTGCTGATCGTCACGACCGCAGGTGCGGAACACGTTCCACATGCCGCGCTCGGTGATCTTCGGATTGGTTGCCGACGGCGTGATCACCAGGACACCCGCGTCCTGATAGACCTCCGAAGCCGGCATCGTCACGCCGGAGTTGAAGTGGCCGATCACGAACTTGACGCCGTCGCCGACGAATTTGTTGGCCACCGACACGCCCTGCTTCGGATCGGAAACGTCGTCGCCCTGTTCGATGACGAGCTTCTGGCCGAGAACGCCCCCTTTGGCATTGATGTCATCCACCGCCTGCTGCGCGCCGTTGGTCAGCTGTGCGCCGAAGGCAGCGTTGGCGCCGGTGATCGGGCCAGCGACACCCAATTTCACGTCGGCGCTGGCCGCCCCGGCATAAGCCAAGCCCGCCGCAAGGACGAGGCCGGACATCCAAACTTTCTTCATAAGACTACTCCCCTTTGGTTGATCTTGGACGTTAGTCGCAAGAACACGGACGACTCCCGTCCCTAAGGGGCAATGATTGCCCTTTTTGAAACAAGAGTCACCAGAAAAACGAGCCGGCTGCCATTGGCTCGGCTCGTCATTCGTAATCAATTTGATGTAGGTGACGACGCTTTTTCCCGCACGCCGAGGGGGCCGGCCTGTTCGAAGGCCCAGGAATATTGCGTGGCCATCTGATCGGCGCGCGCCTGCTTGTATCCGAACAGTGCGGCGGCGAGCAGGATGACGAAATTGGTGAGGTAAGGACCGAGCGCCAGCAACGTCTCCTGAAACAGCGCATAATGCAGAAACTGCACGGCCGCAGCGAGAATGACCATGTACACGACGATCTGCGAGATGGGCCGCCAGGTCTGCGCTGTCGCGCGTCCCGTCGCCCAGGCGCCCGCCCCACCGAGGACGAGCGTGAGACCGATGAACACCCAGAACGCGTTGGGGCTGGTGCCGTAAATGAGACCCGCCATCAGTGACCTCCCTCAAGATAAGCGGACTGAATCTCCGGCTTCGCCAGCAGTTCCTTGCCCGTGCCAGACATGGTGATTTCGCCGTTCACCATTACATAGCCGCGGTGCGCCAGTTTCAAGGCGTGATAGGCATTCTGTTCCACCAGAAACACCGTGAGGCCTTCCTTTTCGTTCTGCTCCTTGATGACCTGGAAAATCATCTTCACGATGAGCGGGGCGAGGCCGAGCGAGGGCTCGTCCAGCATCAGGAGGCGCGGCCGGCTCATCAGTGCGCGGGCGATCGCCAGCATCTGCTGCTCGCCGCCCGAAAGCGTGCCGCCGCGCTGCTGCGCACGCTCCTTGAGGCGCGGGAAGATCGCGAACATCCGCTCGAGGTCTTCATTGAAAGTCGCGAATTTGTTGATCGACGCGCCCATCTGCAGATTTTCGTAGACCGTCATGCGGCCGAAGATCCGGCGTCCCTCAGGCGATTGCGCGATCGCCATGCGCGCGATCTGATGCGACGGCAGTTTCGTGATGTCCTTGCCGTCGTATGTGATCGTGCCGCTGCGGGCGCGCGGATTGCCGAAGATCGTCATCATCAGCGTTGACTTGCCGGCGCCGTTGGCGCCGATTACGGTCACGATCTCGCCCTGGTTCACATCGAGATCGACGCCCTTGAGGGCGCGAATACTGCCGTAAAAGGTTTCGACGCCGCGCACGGCCAGAAGCGGCTTGCCGGTTGCTCTCGCCTTGGGCGCGTCACTCATCATTGCCATGCTCATGCGCCCAGCTCCGCTTCCACTGCCGCTTCTTCTTCTTCCTGCACGCCGAGATAGGCCGCGATCACCCTTGGATCGTTGCGCACCTCGGCCGGCGTGCCGTCGGAGATCTTCTGGCCATATTCGAGCACGACGACATGGTCGGAAATCTGCATGACCACCGACATGTCATGTTCGATCAGGAGCAGCGATGTCTTGTGCTCGTCGCGGATCATGCGCAGCAGCGCGTTGAGCTCGCCCGATTCCTTGGGGTTCAAGCCGGCCGCGGGTTCGTCGAGGCAGAGCATCACCGGATCGGTGCACATGGCGCGGGCGATTTCGAGACGCCGCTGGGCGCCGTAGGGCAGATCGCCGGCCGGATCGTCGGCACGGTTGAGAAGCTCAATCTTTCCCAGCCAGTATTTCGCACGCTCGACCGCTTCGGCCTCGCGGTGGCGATAGCTCGGCAAGCCGAGGAGGCCGCCGACCGTGAAGGCCGAAGCGATCATCAGCGGATTGTGATGTGCGACCAGCAGGTTCTCCAGAACAGTCATGCCTTTGAACAGGCGGATGTTCTGGAACGTGCGGGCGATGTGCGCATGCGCCGAGATCTCGAAATCCGGAATGCGCTCCAGCAGGAAGATTTCGCCTTGCGCGGCCTTCATGCTTTTTGAGCCCGTGCGCGTCAGGGCTTCCACATCCGCCTGCGCTGCAATGCCTTCGCGTGCGAAAGCAAGGCGCCCTTCAGTCGGCTTGTAGAAGCCGGTGATGCAGTTGAACACTGTGGTCTTGCCGGCGCCGTTCGGGCCGATGAGGGCGGTGATGTCGCCGCGCCCCACGGTAAAGCTGACGTCGTTGTTGGCAACGAGGCCGCCGAACCGCATGGTCAAATGTTCGACGACGAGGAGAGGATCAGTTTTCCAGCGCATCAGCCATGACCCTCTTGAACGAGAGAACCCGACACTGCTTTCTTCTCCTTTAGGAATATCGATGGTTCGCGTGTGCCGATCAGGCCACGCGGCCGCCACAGCATCATCACCACCATGCCGAGCCCGAACAGCAACATGCGGTATTGGGTCGGATCGAAGTTCGGACCGAAGACGTCCTTGGTCCAATCGAGTTCGCGCAAATATTCGGTGCCGCCGATCATGAACAGCGCAGCGAGCGCGACGCCCGCTTGCGAGCCCATGCCGCCCAGCACAACCACGGCGAGGATCGTCGCCGATTCGATGAAGGTGAAGCTCTCGGGCGAGACGAAGCCCTGTTTCACAGCAAAGAAGCTGCCGCCAAAGCCGCCGAACATCGCGCCCAGCGCGAAGGCCGTGAGCTTGGTGTTGGTGGTGTTGATCCCGAGCGAACGGCAGGCGATTTCGTCCTCGCGCAGCGCTTCCCAAGCCCGCCCGATCGGCAGTTTGCGCAGGCGCAGCGTCACGAAATTGGTGATGAGCGCCAGCCCGAGGATCAGGAAGTATAGGAAAATCGTGCGGTGATTGGCCAGTTGGCTGCCATCGAGACCGAACGTCGATTCGAAACTCCCTTCGCCGCGAGAGAAAGGCAGGCCGAAGAAGGTCACTTTCGGAATGCCGCTGATGCCGGCATAGCCGTTGGTGAGATCGGACCAATTGATGATCACGACGCGGATGATCTCACCGAAGGCCAGCGTGACGATGGCGAGATAGTCGCCGCGCAGGCGCAACACCGGGAAGCCGAGGATAATGCCCCAGAAGGCCGCGAGACACCCGGCGACCGGCAGGCAGATCCAGAACGAGAGGCCGTATGTGGTGGAGAGCAGCGAGTAGGAATAGGCGCCGACCGCATAGAAGGCGACGTATCCCAAGTCCAGCAGACCGGCGAGGCCGACCACGATGTTGAGGCCCCAGCCCAGCATGATGTAGATCATGACCAGGATGCCGTAGGTGCCGACCCACTTGCCGATCTCGCCCGGGCCGCGGATCACGAGCACAAGGAACGGGAAGGCGATTGCGAGGCCAAACCCGACAAATGGGATCAGCGGCTTGATCGGGTTCAGCACTTGGCCCGCTTGCGCAGCCGGCGAGGTGCCGGTCGTTTCCGATGTCTGCACAAACCATGTGATGCCGGCCACGGCAACCAGAAGGATGACGAACCATTTCACCGACGTGACGGAAATGGCATTGGTCTCGCCGAACCACGCCCAGCCGATGAGCCACGCAACATAGAGCATCGCGACGATGGCGACCGCACGCGTGATGCCGCTGAGGAGACTGCCTACGAAAATGAGGGCGAAGATCATCAGGGCGGCAAACGGACCGAGCGACCATCTGTATTCCAAAATCATTTGGTTCGAGATGTCTTCGATCGCGTGCAGCATGATGATCGGGAACGAGAGCCCGAGCGTGACGACGCCGGCGAAGGCTGCCTTTTTGAAGGCTTCGACAACGGGGTTGGAGGAGACTGTGACGTCGCTGGCCATGATCACACCTTCTCCACTTCAGGACGGCCGAGCAGGCCGGAGGGCATGAAGATCAGCGTAATCGCCAGGATCGAAAACGCCGCGACATCTTTATAGTCGGTCGAGAAGAAATGCGACCACATTTGCTCGATCAGGCCGATGAGAATACCGCCGAGCACGGCGCCGGGCAGCGAGCCGATCCCGCCGAGCACCGCCGCGGTGAAGGCCTTCACACCGGGAATGAAACCGTCGGCGAAGTTGATGACGTTATAATAGGTCATGAACAGCACGCCGGCGAAGGCGGCGAGCGCGGCCGCGATCACGAAGGTCAGCGAGATGGTGCGGTCGACGTCGATGCCGAGCAGCGACGCCATTTTGCGATCCTGCTCACAGGCACGCTGCGCGCGCCCCAAGGGCGTCTTTTGCACGATATACCAGAAGACGGCGAGCACCACGGCCGTTGCGATCCAGATCAGCAACTGCTTGTACGAAATCGTTACATTGGCTGTAAGGTGAAAGACATCTTCCGGGATCTGCGGGCTCTGCGGCAACGGCTTGTTGCGCGGGCCCTGCACCACTTGCACGAAATTGCTGAGGAAGATCGAAACGCCGATCGCCGAGATCAGCGGCGCAAGGCGGAACGAACCGCGCAAGGGGCGGTAGGCGACCCGTTCGATCGTCCAGTTCCACAGCGACGTGAGCACCATGGCGGCCACCATCACCACGACAAAAATCAGCGCGAGCGAAGTGATGCCGAACATTTGCGTCAGCACCATGAACACGATCAGTGCGACGAAACAGGAAAGCATGAAGACGTCGCCATGCGCGAAGTTCACCATGCCGATAATGCCGAAGACCATCGTATAGCCGATGGCGATCAAGCCGTAGATCGATCCGAGCGTCAGCCCGTAGACCAGCTGCTGAAGGAAACTTTCCATTCGCTGATTGTGACTCCCCTTTTCGCCGTGCTGGATGTTTCCAGTTCCGACGTCACCCCATGCCTTCAAGCACGTTATGGGCCATCTTCGCGACGGCCGTGAGTTATGCATCTACCCCATGCCTGACCCTTAAATTCAAGCTAGCAAGGGATGCGGGCGCCTGCAATCGTTGGTGGACATATTTTTGTCAAAAACTCACTTTTTGTGCCAGTTCGATGCATTTTGGCAAAAATGAAGGCGTCGGGGCTCAATTTGGGGGCAAAATCAGTCAAAAAAATCGGTTTTATGTCTATTGCCAATTCTGCGCCGGGAAATAGGGTGGTCATGGGTTTTTGGGCATTGCAGGCCAAATTTAAGGCAAATTGAGGTGCAGCTTGGCAGTGGAAAAATGACCATTTCGAACGACAGTACCATCGCCGACGCAGAGGATCGCGCCAGCGCCCATTTTCGCGACGCGATGAGCCTCGTGCCCTCGGCCGTGCATATTTTGGCGACCGATGGCCCTGCCGGCCTCGGCGGGCTGACCGCGAGCGCGGTCGTCTCGATCTCTGATACGCCGCCGACTTTGCTCGTCAGCATCAGCCAAACGAGCGGTTCAGTGCATGTCTTCCGCGAGAATGGCGTCTTCAGCGTCAATGTGCTGAGCGGGCGCGATGCGACTTTGGCGGAGGTCTTTGCCGGTCGCACGGGGGTGCGAGGGGCGGCGCGGTTCGATCACGGTGCGTGGCGGCTCCAACCGCCCCGTCCCCCGATCCTGCGCTCCGCCGTCGCGGCCTTCGAATGCCGGCTGACCGAGACGCGGCTGATCGCCACCCATCACGTGATGATCGGCGCGGTGACCAGCGCGCACATTTTCGCCGGCGGCGAAGAGGGCCTGTGCTACGTCCGGCGACAATTCAAATCCGTGTAGATCTGGTCTGCAGCTAATCGGCTTGCCGGGTGGCCGGTCGCGGCGCTATCGTCAGCCTGTGTCTATATGAGACAAGTAGAGGAATCGCCCATGGCCATGACCATGACCGGAGAGGTCACGCTGCCAGCCGACCGCCCGACCATTTGGAAAGCGCTGAATGATCCCGAGATCTTGAAGGCCTGCATTCCCGGCTGCCAGTCGCTGGAGCGCACGAGCGATAATGGCTTCGCCGCCATCGCGAAGCTCAAGATCGGCCCGGTCAGCGCCACGTTCAAAGGCAATGTGGAACTGACCGATCTCGACCCGCCGAACGGTTACAAGATCAACGGCGAAGGGCAGGGCGGCATTGCCGGTTTCGCCAAGGGCGGCGCCGCCGTCAAATTGAGCGATGCGGCCGAAGGCGGCACCGTACTGAGCTATAATGTCGAGGCCAATGTCGGCGGCAAGATCGCCCAGCTCGGCGCCCGGTTGATCGACGGCACGGCAAAAAAATTGGCGGACCAGTTTTTCACGAATTTCTCTGCCGCGGTGCACAAATAGTCCCAAGGTTCTAAGCCTTAAGAATCGAATCTCTGGATGTGAGGGTTTGTGCCGTGCCCGCGCATGGCACATGCTCTTTTTTGGGGGAACGAAATAGGCTTGCGGCAAGGCGGACACACTTGACGCTGCGCGCGTCCGGTTCCACACTCCTCGCCGACACCAAATGCTTGAACTGCCTTCAAAAGAGCGAATGGGGCCGAGGAGGCTCTGACCTTCATTCCTCTCTTACGAGGCAGGCCGCCGGGCGCAGCGGTTCTGCAATTGTCCACGCCTGCCGGTATCCGCGTTAAACGGTGACGTTGCCGCAATATGTGCGGCGCTTTGTGGAGGAAGCTATGGCCCGCGTTTCCATGGTCGTGAACGGGAAAAAAGTTGCCGCGGATGTCGATCCGCGAACGTTGCTGGTGCAATTCTTGCGGGAACATCTCCGCCTCACCGGGACCCACGTCGGCTGCGATACGTCGCAATGCGGCGCCTGCGTCGTGCATGTCGATGGCCGCGCGATCAAATCCTGCACCGCGCTCGCTTTGTCGCTCGAAGGCGCGCATGTGACGACGATCGAAGGCCTGGCGCATGGGACGGTGCTGCATCCGATGCAGGAAGCGTTCCGCGACAATCACGGCCTGCAATGTGGCTTCTGCACGCCCGGCATGATCATGTCGTCAATCGACATCGTCAACCGCCTCGGCAACGATCTCGACGAGCACACGATCCGCGAAGAACTCGAAGGCAATATCTGCCGCTGCACGGGCTACCACAATATTGTGAAGGCCGTGAAAGCCGGCGCCGCCGCGATGGGCGCAACGGCGAAGGCCGCGGAGTAGAGCTTGCTCTCACCGTCATTGCGAGCCGTGCTTGCACGGGCTCGCAACATTTCAAAATGCCCAACTCGGGCAAGCCCGAGTTGGGTGCGAGGAGCGGAGCGACGAGGCAATCCATCCACTCCCGCAGACGTTTTTCCACAGTTGGAGCCATTACTTGTGAGCAACCAAACATAGGCAATCCGAGCGTCAAAATCCTGGCAAACCATAATGAGTGGATGTCTGGCGCGGTAGGGAGATGGATTGCTTCGCTTCGCTCGCAATGACGGTTCAAAAGCTTGAGAAACAACGAATTCCCCAGGGAGAGACCTTATGAGTGCGACCGGCATTGGCGCTTCAGTTCGCCGCAAGGAAGATTTCCGCTTTATCACAGGCAAAGGCCAATATACCGACGACGTCAATCGTTACGGCCAGGCTTACGCCTATTTTCTGCGTTCGCCGCATGCGCATGCGACGATCAACAAGATCGATGCGAGCGCGGCGCTCGACGCGCCCGGCGTTTTGGCGGTGCTCACGGGCGAGGACATTGCCGCCGACAAGATCGGCGGCCTGATCTGCGGCTGGATGATTCATTCGAAGGATGGTTCGCCGATGAAGGCGGGACCGCATCCGGCGCTGGCCCAAGGCAAGGTGCGCTATGTCGGCGACCATGTCGCCGTCATCATCGCCGACACTTACCCACAGGCGCGCGACGCGGCAGAATTGGTCGAGGTCGATTACGGCGTCTTGCCGGCAGCGGCCGATACGGCCAGCGCGGCATCGAATGGCGCACCGCAAGTGCATGCCGATGTGCCGAACAATACAGTGTTCAATTGGCACTTGGGCGACAAGGCCGCAAGCGACGCGGCCTTCGCCCGTGCCAAGCATGTCACCAAGCTCGACATCGTCAACAACCGCCTCATTCCCAATGCGATGGAGCCGCGCGCCGCGGTCGGCGATTACGACGCTGGCACCGAGACGTTCACGCTCTACACCACAAGCCAGAATCCACATGTGGCGCGGCTCGTTCTCTCCGCTTTCATCGGCATCGCGCCCGAACATAAATTGCGGGTGATCGCGCCGGATGTCGGCGGTGGCTTCGGCTCGAAGATCTTCATCTATGCCGAGGAAACCGTCTGCGTCTGGGCGGCAAAGAAAGTCGGCCGGCCGGTGAAATGGACGGCGGAGCGTACCGAAAGCTTCCTCGCGGATGCGCATGGCCGCGACCATGTCACCCATGCGGAACTCGCGACCGACGAAAACGGCAAAATGATCGGCTTGCGGGTGCACACGATCGCCAATCTCGGCGCGTATTTGTCGACCTTCGCCTCCTCGGTGCCGACCTATCTCTACGCGCCGCTTTTGTCGGGCCAATACGACATTCCGGCGATCTATGCCGAGGTCGATGCGGTGCTGACCAACACGGCGCCGGTCGATGCCTATCGCGGTGCGGGTCGGCCGGAAGCGACTTTCGTGGTCGAGCGTCTGGTCGAGGTGGCGGCGCGCGAATTGGGCGAAGATCCGGCGGCCTTCCGCGCCAAGAACTTCATCACGACCTTCCCGCATCAGACGCCCGTCATCATGTGCTATGATGCCGGCAATTACGGTGCGGCGCTCGAGAAAGCCTTGGCGCTCAGCGATTATAAGGGTTTCGCAGCGCGCAAGAGCGAGTCGGCGAAGCGCGGCAAATTGCGCGGCATCGGTCTCTCCGCCTATATCGAAGCGTGCGGCATCGCGCCGTCCGCAGCGGTCGGGTCGCTCGGCGCTGGCGTGGGCCTCTGGGAATCGGCCGAGGTGCGCGTCAATCCGATCGGCACGGTCGAGATTCTGACCGGCTCGCACAGCCATGGCCAAGGCCACGAGACGACCTTCGCGCAGCTTGTCTCCGACCGTCTCGGCATTCCGCTCGAGAATGTGTCGATCGTCCATGGCGACACCGACAAAGTGCAGATGGGCATGGGCACCTATGGCTCGCGCTCCGGTGCGGTCGGCATGTCGGCCATCGTCAAGGCGCTCGACAAGATCGAGACGAAAGCCAAGAAAGTCGCCGGTCATGTGCTTGAAGCCTCTGCCGACGATATCGAATTCAAGGATGGCAAGTTCACTGTGAAGGGAACCGACAAGTCCATCGATTTCGGTTCGATCGCGCTGCAAGCCTATATCGCGCATAAGTTCAACGGCCAGGAATTGGAGCCGGGCCTCAAGGAGAGTGCGTTCTACGATCCGACGAATTTCACCTTCCCCGCCGGTGTGCATATCTGCGAGGTGGAAGTCGACCCCGAAACCGGCGTCACCCGCATTGAAAAATGGACGGCGGTCGATGATTTCGGCGAGCTCATCAATCCGATGATCGTCGAAGGCCAGGTGCATGGCGGCATCGCGCAAGGCGTCGGCCAGGCGCTCACCGAAAGCGCGGTCTACAACAAGGACGGGCAGTTGCTCACGGCGAGCTTCATGGATTATTGCATGCCGCGCGCCGACGATCTGCCGAGCTTCGAAATCGGCATGACGCAGACGCGCTGCCCGTCGAACCCGCTCGGCATCAAGGGCTGCGGAGAGGCCGGTGCGATTGCCGCGCCGCCCGCCGTCATCAACGCCATCACCAATGCGGTCGGCCATGAAAATGTGGCCATGCCTGCAACCCCTCAAACCGTCTGGCGCGCGGCGCAACAGGCCGTCCAGAAACAAGCTGCGGAATAAGGAGAGACGAAAGATGTATGCTTTCAACTACACGCGCGCCGGTTCCGTGGCTGAGGCCGTGGCGGCGCTCGCCAAATCCGACAATGCCAAGCTGCTGGCCGGCGGCCAGACCCTGCTGCCGACCATGAAGCAAAGATTGGCGAGCCCGGCCGAGATCATCGACCTGAGCCACGCTGCCGATCTTAAGGGCATCGCGCGCAGCGGCGACAAAATCGTCATCGGTGCGATGACCACCCATTGCGATGTCGCGACCAATGCCGCAGTGCGCGAGGCGATCCCCGCGCTCGCGGATCTGGCCGACGGCATCGGCGATCCGCAGGTGCGCAACCGCGGCACGATCGGCGGCTCGGTCGCCAACAACGATCCGGCCGCCGATTATCCGGCCGCCTGTCTGGCACTCGGCGCGACGATCATCACCAACAAACGCGAGATCGCGGCGGCGGATTATTTCAAAGGGCTGTTCGAGACGGCGCTGGAGGACGGCGAAGTCATCACGAAGGTGGCCTTTCCGATTCCAGCCAAGGCGGCCTATCAGAAATTCCCCAACCCGGCCTCGCGCTATGCGTTGGTGGGCGTGTTTGTCGCGAAAACGGCGCAAGGCGTGCGGGTCGCGGTGACGGGCGCAGGGGCGAGCGGCGTGTTCCGCGCCGAGGCGCTGGAGCAGGCGCTGAGCGGAAATTTTTCCGCCGATGCGCTCGCTGGCGCGAATGTATCGAGCGACGGCCTCAATTCCGACATCCACGCCGACGCCGATTATCGCGCGCATCTGATCGGCGTGCTGACCAAACGGGCCGTGGCTGCGATGGGGTGAGGCCGTGCTTCCCTTCTCCCGCGCGAGAGCGCGGGAGAAGGTGCCGGCAGAAGGGAGGCGGTTGAGGGCGGCGCGACCGGGGGAGTTCTCATCTTTAAAGGCGACAGCGCCGCAGGCATTTTAGCAATTCATCCAGCCGTCTTTCCCTCATCCGTCATGCTTCGCATGCCACCTTCTCCCACAGCTATGCTGTGGGAGAAGGGCCATCCCGCCATTGACCTTTGCTCTTACTCCCGGCCAAATGCCGCCCATGTCCGCACTCCCCACCTCCATCGACGCGACCCTCGATCTGCTCACCTCCGCCGGCTATGTCGGCGACCGGCAATTGGCGACGGTTTTGTTCCTGAGCCTGAAAATGGGCCGCCCGCTGTTTCTCGAAGGCGAGGCGGGCGTCGGCAAGACCGAGATCGCAAAGGTTTTAGCCGAGACCCTGGGCCGCCGCCTCATCCGCCTGCAGTGCTATGAGGGGCTCGACGTCGCCTCGGCCGTTTACGAGTGGAACTACGCGGCGCAGATGATGGCCATCCGGCTGGCGGAAGCCGCCGGCGAGCATGACCGCGACCGGCTGGAACACGATATTTTCGCCGCCCGCTATCTGATCAAGCGGCCATTGCTGCAGGCGCTCGAGATGCAAGAGGGCGGCGCACCGGTTCTGCTGATCGACGAACTCGACCGCACCGACGAAGCCTTCGAGGCCTTCCTGCTTGAAATCCTCTCGGACTTCCAGGTGACCATCCCGGAACTTGGCACGGTGACGGCCGTCGAGCCGCCCATCGTCGTGATCACCTCCAACCGTACCCGCGAGGTGCATGACGCGCTGAAGCGCCGCTGCCTCTATCATTGGGTCGGCTATCCGGATGCCGAGCGCGAGCGGGCGATCTTGCGCGCCAAGGCGCCGCGCGCGCCGGAAAAGCTCACCCGCGAACTCGTCGCCTTCGTCCAGGCCATCCGCAAGGAGGACCTGTTCAAAGTGCCGGGCGTCGCCGAGGCGCTCGACTGGGCCGGCGCGCTGGTCGAACTCGACGCGGTCGCGCTCGACCCGGCCCAGGTCTCCGATACATTGGGCGTGCTGCTCAAATACCAGGACGACATCGCCAAAATGCAGGGCGACCGCGCCGCCGAGCTTGTCGCCGAGGCGAAAGCCAGCGTAGAAGCGTGAGTATGAACATCGTTCCCGGATCGCGTACCTGCGGCACCTGCACCCTATGCTGCAAATTGTTTCCAGTGCCCGAGCTTAACAAGCCGGCCGGCAAATGGTGCCCGCATATCGTGCAGGGCAGGGGCTGCGGCATTCATGCGACGCGGCCGGGCGTGTGCCGCGCCTTCTTCTGCCAATGGATTGAGAATCCCGACCTCGGCCCCGAGTGGAAGCCGGAACGGTCAAAATTCGTGCTCTCGATTTATCCGGGCAGCAATTCGCTCGCGGTCACCGTCGATCCGGGCACGCCGCAGGCCTGGAAGCAAGAGCCCTATTACCGCAATCTCAAGCGCTGGGCCGCCGCCGCGCTGGCGCAGGGCGACCAGGTCGTGGTGTTCGTCGGCGACGAGGTGACGGCGGTTCTGCCCGATCGCGACGAGCCGCTGGGCACGTTGCCGCCCGGCGATCAACTCATCTCGGGCAAGCGCCAAGGCCCCACCGGTCCCATCTACAACGTTCGAATTCAGCGGAGCGCGGCACAATCATGACAACCATGAACGAAGAGGATTCATATTCGCCGCCCGAACTGGCACCGGGCAAGGATTGCGGCTCCTGCTCGATGTGCTGCAAGATTTTCGGGATCGCCGAGCTCGACAGCCGGCCCGGTGAATGGTGCCGGCATGTGGTGCATGGCAAGGGCTGCGGCATCCATGAAACACGGCCGCCAGTCTGCCGCAGGTTTTTCTGTCACTGGCTGCGCAACCCCAATCTCGGGCCGGAATGGAGGCCCGAGAAAGCGAAATTCGTGCTCTATACCGAACTCGGGGGCCGGCGCATGGTGATCGCGGTCGACCAGTCCAACCCGACGGCCTGGAAACGCGAGCCCTATTATTCGCAGTTCAAGCAATGGGCGCTGATGGCGGCCGACACCAACCGGCAATTGGTCGTGTTCCACAATGACAACGCCGTTCTCGTGCTGCCGCACGAGGATATGGACCTCGGCATCATCAATCTTGGCGATGAGATCATCGTCGATCGCAAAGGCATGCATTTGCATGTGACGGTGCGGCGGCACAATAGAGGCGACAGCGTTGCGCAAGGCTCCCACGCCCCAGAAACTTGAGGATAACTCGTGGTGATGTCGGAGCAGGTTTGATGAGGAGCTTTTCGATTGCACTATGTGTGACGCTAATCCAAATCACACCGGTTCTGGCGTTCTGCAAGCAGGATCGTAACGATCAAGATCCGGCCTATTGGCGGGGCCACATAGCGAATGACCCTGCTAATGAGGTGCTTCAAGGCACCACATATTATGAGGCATTCTCGGATCCAAAGAGCCAAACGGTTTGGACTTTCACCAAGCCCGGCCACCCCGCTCATCCTTCGGTCGTGTGCCGTTATCCCGTGCAGATGGGACAGCAGGTCTTTTTGCGCATGGAAGTCATATGTCACAACACGCAAGGTGCCTGTGATAAGCTCGTTGCCGATTTTCAAGCCCTAAATAAGACGATGTCGCAGCATCTCAACCGACAATAAGCGGAACGGCGGATCGGATGAACCGAAGAAAATGCGAGAAGCTAAGGGGATGAGCGGCAAGCTGGCCGAAAACATTCTCTATTTCGCCCGTGCCTTGCGCGATGCCGGCATGCCGGTCGGGCCGGGTGCGGTGCTCGATGCGATCACCGCGGTCGAAGTTGCGCAGATCGGCGGCCGCGAGGATTTCTACGCCACATTGCACGCAGTTTTCGTCAAAAAGCACGAACATTCGGTCCTGTTCGCGCAGGCCTTCGACATTTTCTGGAAGCGGCGCGGCTTCATGGACAAGCTCATCGCCATGCTGAGCCCCATGGCGGAGCCCAAAAACCAGCAGCCGCAAAAAGCTGAGGCGGGCGCCTCGCGCGTTGCCGATGCGCTGTTCAAGGCAAAACCGCGCGAAGAAAAGCCAAAACCGTCGCTCGATCTCGACGCGCGTTTCACTATGTCGGCGCACGAATTGCTGCAGCGCAAGGATTTCGCCCAGATGAGTGCGGCGGAAATGGCCGAGGCCGAGCGGGCGATCGACCGGCTGATCCTGCCCGACGACGCGGTCAAAATGCGTCGCCTTGTGGCGGCCTCGCGCGGCCGGATCGTCGATCCACGCCGCTCGTTCCGCCAGTCCCTGAAAATCGGTGGCCCGATCGCGCTGGCTCATCGCGCACCGGCCTTGCGCCACCCGCCGGTCGTCGCTTTGTGCGATATTTCCGGCTCGATGAGCGAATATACCCGCATCTTCCTGCATTTCCTGCACACGCTCACGGCGCGGCGGCGGGTGCATACGTTTCTGTTCGGCACGCGGTTGACCAATGTCACCCGAGCCTTGCGTGCCCGCGACATCGACGCCGCCCTCGCGCGCTGTTCCATTGAGGTACACGACTGGGCGGGCGGCACGCGCATCGCGACCTCGCTGCACCGCTTCAACCGCGACTGGTCGCGCCGCGTGCTCGGGCAGGGGGCGATCGTCTTGTTGTTTACCGACGGTTTGGAACGCGACCCTGGACCGCGGGCTCCCAGCCCGCAGGCGGGCGGGACGCCGGCGCTGCCCAACCTCAGTGCGGAAATGGAGCGCCTGAATAAGTCCTGCCGGCGCCTGGTCTGGCTCAATCCCCTGCTGCGCTTCGACGGTTTCGAAGCCAAGGCTTCGGGCATAAGAGCCATGCTGCCCTTTGCCGACGAGTTCCGGCCGATCCATAATATGCTAAGCATGGCGCAATTGGTGCGGGCCCTGACGGCGGGCGAGGGGCGCGACGCCGACCCGAAAGCCTGGCTCAAAAGGGTCTCGTGACGCGCCGATGGAGGCGATAATGTTGGCTGCAGACGACGATATTCTGGCCAAGGCCCAGGCCTGGAAGGCCGAGGGGCGCGACGTGGCACTTGCGACCGTGATTGAGACCTGGGGCTCGGCCCCGCGCCCGGCGGGCAGCCATCTGGTGATTGACGGCGAAGGCAATTTCTTAGGCTCCGTGTCGGGCGGTTGCGTCGAGGGCGCGGTCGTGACCGAGGCGATGGACGTAATCGCCGACGCCAAACCGAAACTCCTGGAATTCGGCGTCGCCGACGAGACGGCCTGGCGGGTTGGCCTCTCCTGCGGCGGGCGCATCAAAGTCTATGTGGAAAAGGTGGCCTGATGCGGCTCGATCTCCTGAAGGCGCTGAACGACGAACGGGCCGCCCGGCGTGGCGCGGTGCTCGTGACCGATCTCGCGGACGGCACGCAGCGGTTGGTCCGGGAAAACGACGTTCCTGACGATGCCCTGGCGGCGCAGCTTGAAGCGGCGCTACGCAGCGGCAAAAGCGCGAACGTCGAGGTCGAGGGAAAATCCTACTTTCTCAACGTGCAGGTGCCGCCGGTACGCTTTTTCGTGATCGGCGCAGTGCATATTTCGCAAGCGCTCGCGCCCATGGCGAAGATCGCTGGATTCGACATGACGATCATAGATCCGCGCACGGCTTTCGCCAGCCCGGAGCGTTTTCCCGATGTGCGGGTAATCGCCGAATGGCCGGATATCGCACTTGGCGAGTTGAAGCCGGACCGTTACACCGCCATGGCCTTTTTCACCCATGATCCGAAAATCGACGACGTGGGTCTGAAGATCGCGCTGGCCGCCGAATGTTTCTACATCGGCGCGCTCGGCTCGCGCAAAACCCATGCGAACCGTCTCGCCCGCATGCGCGACGCTGGGTTCGACGACACGCAATTGGCGCGCATTCATGCGCCGATCGGGCTTGATATTGGCGCCGTCGCGCCGGCCGAAATCGCCGTGTCGGTTTTGGGCGAGGTGATCCTGGCGCTGCGCAAGAAGCCGTTGCGCGCCGAGAAGGCGCAGCCTGCCGCCGAGGCTTTGCCGTGAAGTTCGGTCCGGTTCCGACGCTTGCGAGTTCCGGCGCGATCCTGGCGCATGCGGTGCGCCACGAAGCGTTGACACTCAAGAAAGGCCATATCATCTCCGCCGCCGACATTGCGGCGCTTGAAGCCGCGCAAGTCGCGGAAGTGGTTGTCGCGCAATTGGAGCCGGGCGATGTCGGCGAGGATGCCGCCGCCCTGCGGCTCGCCCATCATATCGCCGGGCCGCAGGTGCGGGTCGCCGCGCCGTTCACCGGTCGTGCCAATCTGTTTGCCGAAAAGGCCGGCCTGCTGCGCGTCGATGCCGGCGCGATTGACGCCATCAATGCGGTGGACGAGGCCATTACCACGGCGACATTGCCGCCGTTGCGGGCGGTCGCGGCGGACGAAATGGTCGGCACCGTCAAGATCATTCCCTTCGCTGTTCCCGCCGCCTTGCTTCAGGCTACGCTCAACGCGGCAGCGGGCCATGCGATCGAGGTGACGCCGTTTCAGCCGACGCGCGTCGCCGTCATCTCGACGCTGCTGCCCGGCTTGAAACCGAGCGTGATCGCCAAGACGCTGAATGTCATGATCGAGCGTCTTGCGCCGATGGGCGCGAAGCTCGTCGCGGAAGAGCGCGTGCCGCATGATATGCGGGTCCTCGCCAAGGCGATCCGGAACTTCACGCCGCTGTGCGACATGGTCGTCGTCTTCGGCGCGTCGGCCATCACAGATAGGCGCGACGTGATCCCCGCCGCGCTCGAGGCGGCGGGCGGCCGGATCGTCCATTTCGGTATGCCGGTCGATCCCGGCAATTTGCTGCTGCTCGGCGAGCTCGATGGCAAGAGCGTGCTGGGCGCGCCGGGCTGCGCGCGCAGCCCGAAGGAGAACGGTTTCGACTGGGTGTTGCAGCGCCTCATCGCGCGCATTCCCGTCACGTCGCAGGATCTGCGCCGCATGGGCACGGGCGGCCTGCTGATGGAAATCGTGCAGCGGCCGCAGCCGCGCCTCGGCCATGAGCAAGAGTAAGATCGCGGCGCTCATTCTCGCCGCGGGCACCGCCTCGCGCTGGCGTGCGGCGGGGGGGCTGAGCGCATCCAAACTTGTCGCGGATTTTGCGGGCAAGCCGCTGGTGCGCCATGTGGCCGAGGCGGCGGCGCATTCGCGCGCATGGCCGGTGATCGCGGTCACGGGACATGCGGCGGCGGCGGTGATGGCCTGCGTGCAAGGCCTTGCCCTCACCTGCGTGCACAATGCCGATTACGCGAGTGGCCTTGCCTCGTCGCTCAAAACCGGCATTGCCGCTCTGCCGCCGGATGCGGCGGGCGTCGTCGTGCTGCTCGGCGACATGCCGCGCGTGTCGGCCGGCCTGATCGACCGGCTCATCGATGCCTTCGAGGCGCATCCGGGCGCGGCGATCATTCCCGTCCATCAAGGCCAACGCGGCAATCCGGTGGTGCTGCCGCGCTCGATCTTTGGGCAGATTGCCGGCCTGACAGGCGATGTCGGCGCGCGCCAAATTCTGAACCGCTCGGGCGTGGAGACGGTCGAAGTCGTGGCGTCGGACGAGGTGCTTTTGGACGTCGACACGCCGCCGACTTGACGTCAAAAGCGCCGACGGCACGCCGCCTTCCGCGTGTCGCAGCGCACGGAAATCGTGCTGGCCTGCGCTATCTTTACCCTTAAGCAAACGCGCTTTGTCGCCGCTCCGTCATAATCAACCGGGCGTTAACTTTTGCGGCGTGGAATGGTTTTTGCTCGAGGTGTGTAGGTCCGTTTCTCCAAGAGGAGGTGGCAATGCCTGCAAGAGTTGAAGTTTCCGACGTATTTCGCCGTCAGTTGGCCGGCTATGGCCTGACCACCGCCGAAATCCTCTACGGCATGCCCGACCACACCCGCCTGTTGCAGACCTATATTTGGCAGGATTACGACGTCGCGCCGGAATTTCCGGTTCTGCGCAAATTCCTCGACTTTTGGCAGAAGAGCCTCGACGGCCCGCTGTTCTCGGTGCGGATCGGCCATGACAGGCTCATCCGCCCGGCCGAAGTGCGCTTCCGCGGCACCGAATTATTGCTGCATTGAGGCTGCGGGCAGGCGGATCTCGAAGGCGCTCGCTTCGTCTGCCACAATCGCAATGGATCCATGATGCAGACCAACCAGGCTGCGCACGATGGACAGGCCAAGGCCCGTGCCGCCCGATAGGCGGGCGGTCGTGAAGAAGGGCTCAAAAACCTTACTGCGATTGGCCGGCGAGATTCCCGGGCCATTGTCGCTGACGACCAGGATATCGTGGCCCCTTGCGTGCCGCAGCGAAATCGTCGCCTGCGGCATGGAGCCTCCGTGGCGAAGCACATTGTCGAGCAGATTGATCAGCACCATCTCCAAGGCTTCCTCGCCCATCGCCACGCGCGCATCGGACGGCACGTCCGTTTTGATCGCGAGCCCTTTATGGGCATAGTGTTGCACGAGCCGATCGAGCAGGCGGGCAAGATCGCACCTCTGGCTGCCCGAGAGCTGCATCACATCGGCGCGGGCGAGATCGACGAGCCGCCCGACGAGCCGGCTCAGCCGGTCGGCCTCCGCCTGGATATTGGCGAGAAAGCGCTCGCGCTCCTCAGGGCGCATCGTATCGAAATGATCGCGGAGCAGCTCGCTCGTGCCGCGCATCGTGGCGAGCGGCGTCTTGAATTCGTGCGAGACATGGGCGGCGAAGCTGCGGATATAATCGGCGCGGCTCGTGAGTACGCCCGCCATGCGCGCCAAAGCATCCGCGAGGTCGGCCGCTTCGCGCACCATGACGCCGCGTTGTGGCGCGATGCGACCGTGCCCGCCGTCGGCGATGCGCTTGGCCTCGTCGGTCACGCGCCGCATGGGACGCGTGATCAGCCACCGGCCGGCGAGCGCCATCAGCACGGTGAAGGCGACGAGAAACAGCGCGAGCATCGCGATCGCCCAGCGCTTGCCGTACAGCGTTTCGCCGAGCGCGCGCGGCGTGCGGGCCAACACCACCGCCCCGATCGCCTTGTCGCCGTCGAGCACCGGCAAAGCGACGACGATGCGCAGGGCGCTGCCCTTGAACAGCCAGGCGTGACGGTGCGGCGGGCCGTTGCCGCGCTCGCGGATCACGCTGACAGGCTCGCCGGCGAGCGCGCGCTGCACTTCGTCGATATGCTGCAGCGACAAGCCGGCCGCCTCGCCCGATGTCGCCACGATCGTGCCGTGCTCGTCGGTGACGCGCACCCCGGCAAGGGTCGAATGCTGGGCATCGTGCAGGATCGGCGTGAGCGCCTGTCCGGCCTGGAGCGCGGCGGCGCTCGGTGCTGCCGCGGCCGGCAAGGGGGCGGGCTGCGGCGGTTGAATCGCGTCGGTAGCGAGATCGAGCTTCGCGATGCGCGGCAGGAAGGGGGCATCGTAATTCGGGCTCGCGGTCCATTCCGGTGCAACCGCCTGGCCTTCGTCCTCGATCTTGCCGCCCGCCGCCTGCCAAGCCGCGCGATAGCTTGCCGCGATCACCGCCCCTTGCGCCAGCAATTCCGATTCCGTCTGGCGGATGAGCGCGCTTTCATAGATCCGCAGCACCCAGAAGCCGCCGACCGGCAGCAGCAAGGCGGCGAAATTCATCGCCAGCAGCACGACGCCGATCGAGGGGCGCCGCATCACTCGCACGCCGCTAAACGGTAGCCGAGCCCATGGGCGGTTTCGATCGGCGCACCGCCGACCGCGTCGAATTTGGCGCGAAGACGGCGGATATGGCTGTCGATGGTGCGGTCACTGACGAAATGGTTCAGGCCATAGGCGCCGTCGACCAGGGCGTTGCGATCGAGTACCCGGCGCTTGTTCTGCGCCAAGGTGCGCAAGAGGTTGAATTCGGTCGCGGTCAAAACGACCTCGGCATCGCGCCAGAAGGCGCGGTAAAGATGCACGTCGAGCCGCAGATGGCCATGGACGAGATCGGCTTCGGCGCCGTCCGGTTCGGCGGGTGCCTGGCGCCGCAGCACCGCCTTGACCCGAGCCACCAATTCGCGCGGCGAGAAGGGTTTGCCGACATAATCGTCGCCGCCGAGTTCGAGCCCGAGGATGCGGTCGATCTCCTCGTCGCGCGAGGAGAGGAAGATGATCGGGACGCGGCTCGTCTGGCGCAAAATCCGGCACATGTCGGTGCCGTCCATTTCCGGCATCATGATGTCCAGCAGGATGAGGGCCGGCTGCTCGCGCCGCGCCAGCTCCAGCCCGCGCACGCCGTTTTCCGCCTCGATCACGGCGAAATTCTCGCGCTCCAGCGCAAAGCGCACCATGTCGCGAATATGCGGATCGTCATCGACCAGTAAGATTGAGAGCATGAATCGACCTTGGCCAGCAGGTGGGGCCGAATTTAGCTCAAAATTTGCAAAAGTCCCGCATACCGGCGCGACGGATCCAAATGCGTGTGGACGATTCCGCCTCTCCAGGCCGCCCGTATCGCAAATTTAGGAGTTCTCCCCAGGCTTTTGCGCAGGCCTTCGGCTTCTAGCTGCGGCGCGAGGCTGCTATACCTTCTGTCCAGTTCGAACAGTGGATTTCCTCATGCCGCATGCCCTCGTTGCCGCCGCCGCCCGTGAACTTGCCGATATCGAAGCCAAAGGCCTTTTGAAACGGGAACGCCAGATCACCTCGCCGCAAGGCGGCTCGGTCGATGTCGGCGGCGCGCATGTGCTCAATCTTTGCGCCAACAATTATCTCGGCCTTGCCAATCATCCGCGCCTCGTCGCGGCGGCCAAGAAAGGGCTCGACGAGCACGGCTTCGGCATGGCGTCGGTGCGCTTCATTTGCGGCACGCAGGACCTGCATGTGGCGCTCGAAAAGAAGCTCGCCGCCTATCTCAAAATGGAAGATTCGATCCTGTTTTCCTCGTGCTTCGACGCCAATGGCGGCATTTTCGAAGCTTTGCTCGGGCCCGAGGATGCGGTGATTTCGGATGCGCTCAACCATGCCTCGATCATCGACGGCGTGCGCCTGTGCAAAGCCCAGCGGTTCCGCTACGCCAACAACGACATGGCCGATCTGGAAACGCAGCTCAAGGCGGCGAGCGGTGCGCGGCACAAGCTGGTCGTCACGGACGGCGTGTTCTCCATGGACGGCATCATCGCCGATCTGCCGGCGCTGTGCGATGTCGCTGAGAAATACGATGCCATTGTCATGGTCGACGACAGCCATGCGGTGGGCTTCATGGGGCAGCGGGGCGCGGGCACGCCGGAATTCAAGGGCGTCGAGGGCCGCGTGCAAATTCTCTCCGGCACCTTCGGCAAGGCGCTCGGCGGCGCCTCGGGCGGCTATATCGCCGGGCCGAAGCCGATCATCGATCTGCTGCGCCAGCGCGCGCGGCCCTATCTCTTCTCCAACGCGCTCGCGCCGAGCATCACGGCCGCGACGATGGAGGCGATCACGCTGCTCGAGGAAAGCGGCGACTTGCGCGACGCCCTCGTGCGCAACGCGCGGCATTTCCGCGCCGGCTTGACGAAGTTGGGCTTCACCCTTGTTCCGGGCGAGCATCCGATCATTCCGGTGATGATCGGCGACGCGGTGAAGGCGCAGCAGCTTGCGAGCGAGCTTGGCACGCGCGGCATCTATGTCACCGCCTTCTCCTATCCGGTCGTGCCGCACGGCAAGGCGCGCATCCGCACGCAGATGAATGCCGCACATGGTCTGGGCGATCTGGACAAGGCGCTGCAGGCGTTCGGCGAGGCGGGCAAGGCGGTTGGGTTGATATGAGATACTGGAAATAAAGTCGCGCTCCCTTCTCCTCGTTTACGGGGAAAAGGTGGCACATATCAAATCGGGCTTGCCCGATTTGATCATTAAGAATGATGAACTTGGGCAAGCCCAAGTTCATATGCGTGACGGATGAGGGGCGCACGGATGAAACATCATTGTGCTGCAGGCGCAAAAGCCACTCTCTCCACGCCGCGGCTGCCCCTCATCCGGCGCTTCGCGCCACCTTCGCCCCGCGAGCGGGGAGAAGGGACAAACCACCAAGGACCTTCCCATGAAATCACTCGTTAAAGCCCGCTCCGAAAAAGGCCTTTGGTTGCAAGACACGCCCAAGCCGGAGATCGGCGCCAATGATGTGCTGATCCGCATTAAGAAGACCGCGATCTGCGGTACCGATCTGCACATTTTTAATTGGGACGCCTGGGCGCAAAAGACCATTCCGGTGCCGATGGTCGTCGGGCATGAATATGTTGGCACGATCGAAGCGATCGGTTCGGATGTGCGCGGGGTCAAGATCGGTCAGCGCGTCTCCGGTGAGGGCCATATCGTGTGCGGGCACTGCCGCAATTGCCGCGCGGGCCGCGCGCATCTGTGCCGCAACACGCTCGGCGTCGGCGTCAACCGGCCCGGCGCGTTTGGCGAGTTCCTGTCGCTGCCGGCCAGCAATATTTATCCGATCCCTGATGACATTCCGGATGAGATTGCCTCTATCCTCGATCCGCTCGGCAATGCGGTGCATACGGCGCTGTCGTTCGATCTCATCGGCGAGGATGTGCTGATCACTGGCGCCGGGCCGATCGGCCTGATGGCGGTCGCCGTGTGCCGGCATGTCGGCGCGCGCAATATCGTGATCACCGATCTCAACGATTACCGCCTGTCATTGGCGCAGAAGATGGGTGCGACGCGGGCCGTGCGGGCCGATCAACACACATTGCGCGAGGTGATGGATTCGGTCGGCATGACCGAGGGCTTCGATGTTGGCCTCGAAATGTCGGGCAGCCCCGTCGCCTTGCGCAACATGATCGGCGCGATGAACAACGGCGGCAAAGTCGCGCTGCTCGGGATCCTGTCGAAGGAAGCGGCGATCGACTGGAACGAGGTGATTTTCAAGGGCCTCATCCTCAAGGGCATTTACGGCCGCGAAATGTACGAGACCTGGTACAAGATGATCGCCATGCTGCAGGGCGGATTGGATGTGACGCCGGTGATCACCCACCGCATCGGCTTTTCGCAGTTCGAAACCGGCTTCGACGCACTCAACTCCGGCACGGCGTGCAAGGTCGTCATGGATATGGCCGGTTAGGTCACGGATGGTGCCGGCACTTGGAGTGATCGCTCAGCACTTCGATGACCCGGCAATTCGCAATCTTGCCGTGCGCGTGCCCCGCGACCATGCGCTTGAGCTCGGCGCGCAGGGCCTCTAGTGCGGCGATCCGGCTCTCGATTTCGTTCAGATGATTGCGGGCGATGTCGTCCGCCACGGCGCAGGGCTGGTCGGGATTGTCCTGCAGCGCCAGCAGCGCGCGGATGGCCTCGATCTCGAAGCCCAGAGTCCGCGCATGGCGAATGAAGGCCAGGCGGTGCAGATCATGCTTGGAATAGAGGCGCCGGTTGGACTGGGTGCGCGGCGGCGCGGTCAAAAGGCCGATCTGTTCATAGTACCGGATGGTCGGAACCTTGACGCCGCTGGCCTGGGCCACAGCCCCAATCGATAAATTTGCTGTCATGACTTGATCCTATAGTGGCTATAGGATGTAAGAGCCGTCGCGGAAAGGCAAGCTCATGACCAACACCCCGGCCCATTCGCCCCATCACGACCACGATCACGATCATGCCGAACATGATCATCACGACCATGATCACGGCCACAACCATGACCACGGTCACGACCATGATCATGGCCACGGCCATCACCGTGGCGCCGGCCATGTCCATGCGCCGGCCAATTTCGGCGCAGCCTTCGCCATCGGCATCGCGCTCAATACGGGCTTCGTCGCTGTGGAAGCAATTTACGGTTTCCTCGGCAATTCCGTAGCGTTGCTGGCGGATGCGGGGCACAATCTGGGCGATGTGCTGGGCCTCGCCGTCGCGTGGCTCGCCAGCGAACTCGTGAAGCGCACGCCGACGGCCCGCTTCACCTATGGGCTGCGCGGCTCGTCGATCCTGGCGGCGCTTTTCAATGCCGTTTTCCTGCTGCTCACCATCGGCGCCATTTCCTGGGAGGCGATCCGGCGGCTCGGCGCGCCGGAACCGGTCGCGGGCCAGACCGTGATGATCGTCGCGGCGATCGGCCTCGTCGTCAACGGCGTGACGGCCTGGCTGTTCGCCTCGGGCAGCAAGGGCGATATCAATCTGCGCGGCGCCTTTTTGCACATGGCCTCGGACGCCTTGGTCGCCGCCGGCGTCGTCGTCGCCGGCTTGATCATTCTTTTGACCGGCTGGCTCTGGCTCGACCCGGTGGTGAGCCTCATCATCAATGCGATCATCGTCTGGGGGACCTGGGCGCTCTTGCGCGAGTCCTTGAGCATGTCGATGGCGGCCGTCCCAGCGCAGATCGATCCGGCGAAGGTACACGCCTTCTTGCAGGCGCGCCCGGGTGTCGCCACGGTGCACGACCTCCATATCTGGCCGATGAGCACGACGGAAGTCGCACTCACCTGCCATCTCGTCATGCCGGCCGGCCATCCGGGAGACGATTTCCTGCACGATCTTGCGGCCGACTTAGCGACAAGCTTCAAAATCAGCCACCCGACCGTGCAAATCGAAACCGATCCGAACAGTGCCTGCGCGCTTGCTTCGCATAGTGTGGTGTAGCGGTCTTAGGGTTGCGGGCTATGAGATCGCGCTGGCGAGAACGATGGTAACCGCTAGAGCATTTTGCGTTCTTTCAGAATCGCAAAATCGCTCTACTTCTTTGTCTTGTCGCATTTTCTTAACCGAAAAGTCGCTCAACTTTTCTGGAAAATGCTCTAGCGATCACACGCGCTCGGCGGACGGTTTGCGCAGCCGCGCCCTCAGGAAACCGATGAACAATCGCGTTCGCGCCGGTAGCAGACGGGTTTCGGTCACGGCGTGCACCTGAACCGGCGCAAGGCTCCATTCGGGCAGCACGCGAACGAGGCGCCCCAACGTGACATCGTCCCGTCCGAGCACATCGTCCAGCACGGTAAGTCCGACACCCTGTATCGCCAGCGCGCGGCTCATCACAGAGCGCCCCCCGATCACCACGTCAACCGACTCGTCGCCGCGACAGAACGTCCTCGTCACGTCACCCAGCCTCGTCGCTCCCTGCACGATGCACAGCACATGTCTTACGAGATCATTGGGGTCCGTGAGCGGCGTGGTCTCTGAAAAACGACGCTCTCGCTTCCACATTATGGTAGTGTCGGATCAATTGGGCATGGAGCGCTCCTCTGCCGAAGATTGTTTCTTCGCACGGAGGGCGGTCTATTCTTTTATTTGCACGTTGAGCCCGGGAAGAGGATTTGCCCGCCTTCATCGCGAAATGAAAATCCGTGCTTCGAAGGACTATGATGCCATGCACCCAGCAGGTCTTTCTTTAACCGTTCCGGAACCGGAGGTCAGGCCGGGTAGTCCGCCCGACTTTTCCAAGGTTGTCATACCAAAGGCCGGCTCGGTGGAACGTCCTCCGATCGATGCCGATCCTAGGGAAATTCGTGATCTCGCCTTCTCGATCATCCGCGTGCTCAACAGGGAGGGGGAGGCGGTCGGACCCTGGGCCGGATCGCTGACCGACGCGGAACTGACCGAAGGCCTTCGCCACATGATGACGCTGCGGGCCTTCGACGCACGTATGCAGATGGCTCAACGCCAGGGCAAGACGTCTTTTTATATGCAGCATATGGGTGAGGAGGCGGTTTCCTGCGCCTTCCGCCGGGCGCTGTCCCCTGGTGACATGAATTTCCCGACCTATCGCCAGGCCGGCCTGCTGATTGCAGACGGATATCCGATGGTCGAGATGATGAACCAGATCTATTCCAACGAGGCCGATCCGCTCAAAGGGCGCCAATTACCGATCATGTATTCCTCAAAGGAACACGGTTTCTTCTCGATCTCCGGCAACCTCGCGACGCAATATATCCAGGCCGTCGGCTGGGCCATGGCCTCGGCCATCCGCAACGACACGAAGATCGCCGTCGGCTGGGTCGGCGACGGCTCGACAGCCGAGAGCGATTTCCACGCTGCGCTGGTTTTCGCCTCGACCTACAAGGCGCCGGTAGTCCTCAACATCGTCAACAACCAATGGGCGATCTCAACCTTTCAAGGGATCGCCCGCGGCGGGGCGGGAACTTTCGCGGCGCGCGGCCTCGGCTTCGGCATCCCAGCGCTGCGCGTCGACGGTAACGATTATCTTGCTGTCCATGCGGTGGCGAAATGGGCGGTGGACCGGGCGCGAAGCAACCTCGGGCCAACGCTTGTCGAATATGTCACCTACCGCGTCGGCGCCCATTCCACCTCCGATGACCCTTCTGCTTACCGACCTAAGGAAGAGTCCAGCGCCTGGCCGCTCGGCGACCCCGTGATCCGGCTGAAGAACCATCTCATCGGTAAAGGCCTCTGGTCCGAGGAGCGTCACAAGCAGGCGGAGGCCGAAATCCTCGACACAGTGATCGCCGCTCAGAAGGAGGCCGAAAGCCATGGCACTTTGCATGCCGGCGGCAGACCGTCGGCGCGCGACATGTTCGAAGGGGTCTATGCCGAGATGCCGCCGCACCTGCGGCGCCAGCGCCAGCAGGCGGGAGTATAGACCATGCCGCGTATGACCATGATCGAGGCGATTCGCGACGCCATGGATGTCATGATGGGCCGTGACGAAACGGTCGTCGTGTTCGGGGAAGACATTGGCTATTTCGGTGGTGTCTTCCGCTGCACCCAGGGGCTGCAGCAAAAATACGGCAAGACCCGTTGTTTCGACGCGCCGATCAGCGAGCTTGGCATCGTCGGTGCGGCGATCGGCATGGCCGCTTATGGTCTGAGGCCTTGCGTCGAGGTACAATTCGCCGACTACGTCTACCCGGCCTACGATCAGATCGTCTCAGAGGCTGCGCGCCTGCGCTATCGCTCGGCGGGGGAATTCACGTGTCCTATCGTCGTTCGCATGCCGACCGGTGGCGGCATATTCGGTGGCCAGACCCACAGCCAGAGCCCGGAAGCCTTGTTTACTCATGTCTCCGGTCTGAAGGTGGTCGTGCCTTCGAATCCGGCGGACGCCAAGGGGTTGCTGATCGCCTCGATCGAAGATCCCGATCCAGTAATCTTCCTGGAACCGAAGCGCCTCTACAATGGTCCTTTCGACGGTCATCACGACCGGCCGGTGACTGCCTGGTCGAAGCATCCGCTGGGCGAAGTAGAGGCCGGTCATTTTTCCCTGCCGCTCGGTAAGGCGGCGGTGCGCAGGCAAGGCGCTGCCGTCACCGTGCTCGCTTATGGCACCATGGTCTATGTCGCGGAAGCCGCAGCGGAAGAGACCGGCGTCGATGCCGAGATCATCGACCTGCGCACCCTTCTGCCGCTTGACCTTGAAACAATCGTGACGTCGGTGGAAAAGACTGGCCGTTGCATGATCGTGCACGAAGCGACTCTGACCTCGGGCTTTGGCGCCGAACTCGCCGCGCTGGTGCAGCAACATTGCTTCTACCATCTCGAAGCGCCGATCCAGCGCGTGACCGGTTGGGACACGCCCTATCCGCATGCACAGGAATGGGACTATTTCCCCGGCCCGGCGCGCGTCGGCCGCGCGTTGCTCGAAACCATGGAGGCCTGACATGGGCGAGCATCTGATCAAGCTGCCCGATGTGGGCGAGGGCATCGCCGAGGCCGAACTGGTCGAATGGCACGTCAAGGTCGGCGACCTGGTGCGCGAAGATCAGGTATTGGCGGCGGTGATGACAGATAAGGCGACTGTCGAGATCCCGTCGCCGGTCGAGGGCGAGATCCTGTGGCTCGGTGCGGAGATTGGCGACGCAGTGGCGATCGGCTCGCCGATCGTGCGGTTGAAAGTGGCGGGCGAGGGAAATGTTTCCGATTCCCCACCGGGAGCAGAGGCGAGATCGGAAGCCGCAGCGAAGAGCGCCTCTACCCTCGAGCATGTCCCGCAAACGGAAGGGGGACGGGCTGCTTCTGCTCTGCCTCCGTCGGAAAATGCTTCTCCAAGTAAATCGCCGCCACCAGCGGTAGCGTCTCCAGCGCCTGTGGCCGCGCGAGAGCCCGCGCCCTCAGCGAGGAGCGCCGTGCGGCACACGGGCGCCCCGCGTCCCGAAGGCGAGAAGCCGCTGGCATCTCCGGCTGTGCGGCTGCGGGCGAAGGAAGCCGGTGTCGACCTGCGCCAGGTGGCTGGCTCGGGCCCCGCCGGGCGTATCACCCATGATGATCTCGACGCCTTTCTGACGCGCGGCCCGCTGACGGCACCCGCGCCATCGGGTCTCGCGCGCAACGACGCTGTCCAGGAAATCAAGGTCGTTGGTCTGCGCCGCCGGATCGGCGAGAAGATGCGGATCTCAAAATCGCGCATCCCGCACATCACCTATGTCGAGGAGGTTGATGTTACCGCGCTGGAGGATCTGCGCATGGCGTTGAACAAGGAGAAAAAGCCGGACCGGCCCAAACTGACTGTGTTGCCTTTCCTGATGCGGGCGATGGTCAAGGCGATCGCCGAGCAGCCGCAGTTAAATTCCCTTTTCGACGATGACAATGGAATCATCCATCAGCATGGTGGCGTCCACATTGGCATCGCCGCGCAAACGCCCGCTGGGCTGGTCGTACCTGTCGTCAAGCATACCGAGGCGCGCGACCTGTGGGATTGTGCGACGGAAGTGAACCGCCTTGCGGAGGCGGCGAAATCAGGGCTCGCGACGCGTGATGAATTGTCCGGCTCGACGATTACCATCACGTCTCTTGGCGCGCTGGGTGGAATCGTCACCACACCGGTGATCAACCATCCGGAAGTGGCGATCGTCGGTGTCAACAAAATCATGGTGCGGCCGGTGTGGGACGGTGCGCAATTTGCACCAAGGAAGATCATGAATCTCTCATCGTCATTCGACCATCGCATCATCGATGGCTGGGATGCGGCCGTTTTCATCCAACGCATCAAGGTCCTTCTCGAGACGCCTGCGTTGATCTTCGTGGAGGTCTGACACCATGAAGGAAATCTCGTGCAAACTGCTGGTTGTGGGTGCGGGACCGGGGGGCTATGTCTGCGCGATTCGCGCCGGTCAGCTGGGTCTTGACACCGTCATCGTCGAGGCGGCGAAGCCGGGCGGCACCTGCCTTAATATCGGCTGCATTCCGTCCAAAGCGTTGATCCATGCCGCAGAGGAATTCGAGAAGACTGTCCATGCCGCAGCTGGCAAAAGCCGGCTTGGCATTTCGCTCGCCGATCCTGCGCTCGATTTCGCGAAAACCATAGGCTGGAAGGACAGTATTGTGAACCGGCTGACCGGCGGTGTGGCGGGATTGTTGAAAAAGGCCAAGGTTAAATATGTGCACGGCTGGGCAACGTTTCGCGATGGCAAGACAATCGCAGTGGAGACGGAGACCGGGACGCAAGTGATCCGCGCTGAGACGATCGTCATTGCGACAGGCTCTGCTCCGGTGGAACTGCCGTTCTTGCCGTTCGGCGGCCCTGTGATCTCGTCAACCGAGGCGCTGGCGCTGACGCAAGTACCAAAGCGCTTGGCCGTGGTCGGCGGCGGCTACATTGGGTTCGAACTCGGCACAGCCTATGCCAAGCTCGGATCGAAGGTAACGATTGTCGAGGCGCTGCCACAGGTGCTCGCCCAATATGACGGCGAACTCACGCGGCCTGTGCTGAAGCGCGCTGCAACGCTCGGTATCGAAATCCTGACAGGTGCGAAAGCCAAGGGCCTTTCACCGAAAAGCCACGCGCTTCTCGTTGAGATAGCGGACGGTGCGGAGCGGCAAATCGCTGCCGACAAAGTGCTGATCACGGTCGGCCGCCGACCGGTCACGGAGGGGTGGGGCCTCGACCAAATCGACCTCGACATGAGCGGAAAATTCCTCCGCATTGACGACCAGTGCCGTACCTCGATGCGCGGCGTTTACGCCATCGGCGATGTCACGGGCGAGCCGATGCTGGCGCACCGCGCCATGGCGCAAGGCGAGATGGTGGCTGAGATCGTTGCGGGGCACAGGCGCAGCTGGGACAAGCGCGCCATTCCCGCCATCTGCTTTACCGATCCGGAGCTTGTCACGGTCGGGCTTAGCTCCGAAGAGGCTGCAAAGCAGGGCGAGGTGAAGGTTGGACTGTTTCCCTTCGCCGCGAACGGGCGCGCCATGACGTTGCAGGGCGAGGATGGTTTCGTCCGTGTCGTCGCCCGCGGCGACAATCATCTGGTGCTTGGCATCCAGGCGGTCGGGCAAGGCGTATCCGAACTCGCGGCTGCATTCTCGCTTGCGGTTGAGATGGGCGCGCGTTTGGAGGACATCGCCGGGACCATTCACGCGCACCCGACCATGGGCGAGGCATTCCCAGAGGCGGCGCTCAAGGCCCTCGGACACGCACTACACATGTGAAAATCACCCGCGGGGTTGCGGTCGATTTAACGACCGATAGCATAGGGAGAACCGAAATCTGTGAGATGTTGGTAGCCGTCGAACCAAGAGCTGGGTAGGCTCGTTACGCGCCAATCGAAGTACCGCAACAACACCGCCGAGCAGGATCATCGGAGGACCAAGCGCATCGTGCGGCCCACGCTGGGATTCAAAACCCTTCACTGCGCGAGCATCCTCATTGCTGGCATCGAGACGATGCACATGATCCGCCAGGGGGCAGCAAGACTGCCCCAAAGGCCAAGGCCCGTTCTCGGCAAGTCAATTATACTCCCAGGCCGTCTGAATGGTGGCCGAGCCCGCGCCTTGGCTTCAACTTCACCGGCCTATGGCGACAGAACCCTCTAACTTAACAAAGGATCCATGCACCAAAGCGTCGCTCAAGGAAGAATACTTTTGATGCGGATGCGCGTGTTTCGAAATTGATTGAGAGGGGAGCGGTCGTCGATCGGCTGGCTAGCGATCGACGACCAAGTCGCTTAGCGGCTTCGAGCAGCAGGGAAGGAAGAGGCCGGCTGCCACCTCCCGCTGACGGATGCCGCCCTTGTGGTTCATGTCCACTGACCCCGAGACCAGCTTGGACTTGCATGTTCCGCAGACGCCGTTTGCACAGGAGGAAGGAATTCTCACGCCTGCCTTCTTCGCGCACGACAGCACGGTCTGGTCGCCTTGGACCTCGATCTTGCGCGCCTGCTTGGAGAACTCGACTGTAAATGCCTTCGTGGCGACTTCCTCGACGGTCGGAGTGTCCGGATGGTCGATGATGACGGCGTCGAAACTCTCCTCGATGTAGTTCGACGCAGGAACACCTAGATCCGACGTGATCCGACGGGCCGCAGCCATGAAGGGAGCCGGGCCGCAGCACATGACGACGCGCTCCGCGACGTCCGGCACTGCAAGCCGGAGATATTCCGCTGAGATCCGTCCCGTAAGCCCCGGCCACGACGGCTCGCCATCGACGGTCTCCGGCAGGAAATGGAGGCGGAGGTTCCCAATGCGACCCGCAGCATGCGAAAGCTCTTCACGAAATATGAGGTCCTTCGGTGTCCTGGCAGCATGAAGGAACACGACGTCGGTCGGTTCGTAGCTGTCGGCGAGTTCCCGGACCATCGACATGACCGGCGTGATGCCGGAGCCTCCGGAGATCAACAGGTATTTCCGAGCTGCGGGCCGTATGAAGTGGCCCAGAGGGCCGTTTGCCTTGATCCGGGTTCCGACCGCGAAATTGTCGTGCAGCCAGTTGGAGATTATTCCACCCGGCACGCGCTTCGTCGTGATGGTGAAAGCGTTTCGTCGATGGGGCGAGGAGGAGATGCTGTAGCAGCGGCTCTCCGTCTGGCCTTCGATTTCGAAGTCGAACAGGAAGTACTGTCCGGCCTGGAAAGAGAAGGTCTTTCCTTCCGGCGACGCGAAGGTAAAGCTCTTCACGTCGTGCATCTCCTGCCGCACGTCGATGCATACCAGGGTCTCGTCAACGGCGGGATTCCAAGCAGAGTCTGGAACCGCCTCGGTCGATGCGGCAGTCATGCGCTCAATACCCATTCGCCCGCATCCTGCCGATGTACCAGGTCGCGAACTTGTCGAGATGGGTTTCGGTGAAGCGGGAATAGGGGCCGGGAATGTAGGCTGGATCAGTCACGCCCGCATGAGAGCGCGCCACCAGGTCGGCGTCCTGGTCGGTCGTTGCGATCCAGACGTCCGTGAGCTTGTTCAGATCGTAGTCGACGCCCTCGCTGGCGTCCTTGTGGACGAGCCATTTGGTGCGGACCAGCGTGCGGCCGGCGTCGAGCGGAATGACGATCGCGACGACGGCATGGTCGCCCATGAAATGGTTCCAGCTGTTATGGCCCCACAGCTGGGTGTCGCCCAGGTCTTTACGTGTCATGTTACCGAGAAGTTTCGACGACGCCGCGGTTGCGTCCGGGGTCTGGGACTCGCCTGCACCAGATATGATCAGGCGCTGTGTGCGGAAGTTCGTCGCACAGTCGACAAGCTGCTCAACTGCTGCCGAGGGGTAGCCTTCCGATTCCCACTTGCTTGTCTTCTCGTCATACATGGATTGGTGAACGGCGGCCTGCTCGCGATCATCGGGGCTAAGGCTCTCCGGGTCGAATCCGAAGTCCAGATCGATGAACGATACGCAGAGCTCCGGATGGTTCGCCGAACAGTGGTAGCACTCGCGGTTGTTTTCTATCGTGAGCTTCCAGTTACCTTGCTCGATGACGTCGGTCTGGTGTGCGACCTTCGCGTTGCGAATGTCGTAAGGAGCCAGCCGCTCGGTCATGACCTTCTCCAGATTGTCGATGTCCTGAGGAGGGTTGTCCGACAGGCAGACGTAGATGAGGCCGCCGATCGACTTGAAGTGGACAGGCTTCAGCCCGCGGCAATTCTTGTCGAAATCTTTGCCCATATGCGGAGCATAGCTTAGTTCGCCCGTGAGCTCGTAGGTCCAGGTGTGATAGGGACAGACAAGCTTCGAGATGACGGTCGTGCCCGCGTCGAGGAGGCGGGCGCCGCGGTGGCGGCAGACGTTATGGAGCACGCGGATCTGACCGTCATCGTCCCTGAGAAGGATGAGGCTGGTCTTGCCGATGTCGACGACCGTCGCATCGCCCGGTTCCGGCACATCGCAGTCCAGGCCGATGCATATCCAGTGGCGATGGAAGAAGACTTCGAGATCGGCCTCGAAGACGTCCTGGCGGGTATAGAGGCCCGCCGGTAGGGAATGGCCCTCGGTGCGGGCTTCGAGAAGTTCCGAGATGGGAGATGGAAGCGCCTGCAGCATAACTTTTCCTAGGAGGGTATGCACGATTATCCTTTGAATAACGCGCACTCTCAACGGCAAAAATGAGCCGGTTTGACATAATTAAAAGTAATGCGAAAATGAAGCCAAAGGCGCTCTTGACGGAGCGCCTTTGCAAACGTGGGACAGCGCAGAAATGGCCACCCTTCGCAGAAAGCTTCCGCCCCTCACGGGCCTGACCACCTTCGAGGCCGTGGCCCGTCTCGAAAGCTTTACGAAGGCTGCCGACGAACTTGGTGTCACCCAGGCCGCGGTCAGCCGCCAGATCCACCTTCTCGAGGAGGCGCTGGGGTTCTCGCTCTTCAATCGCTTGCATCGGAGAGTCGAACTGACGGCAAAGGGGAGGGCGCTCTCCGGCGCGACCTCGACCGCTTTCAATCTCATCGCAGAGACCGTTGCCGACATCACTCCCAGCGGAACAGAAGGGGAGCTTACGATCGCGGCGAGCGTCGCGTTCTCCCACTTCTGGCTTATGCCCAGGATCGCTTCGTTCTCAAGCGCCCATCCGGCAATCGGATTGCGAATCGTTTCACAGGACAGGGCTGCGACGCTCGACGGCGGTGACGTCGACCTCGCCATACGATATGGAAACGGCATCTGGTCCGACGGGCGTGCCGAGATGCTGTTCGCAGACGAGATATTTCCGGTTTGCAGCCCCGAATATGCCCAGCGGCTGGGCCAGATTAAAGAACCCTCGGACCTCCTCGGACATCCGATGATCACATCCGATACCAATGATCCGAGCTGGACGGGATGGCACGAGTGGCTTGCAGCGTTCGCGATACAGGCGCCGAAGCGGTTACCGGGACTTCGCTGCAGCTTTTACACCGAAGCTGTCTATGCCGCGCTCAACGGACAGGGCGTCGCGCTTGGCTGGCGGCGTCTCGTGCAGAGCTTTCTCGATCGCAATGCGCTGGTCCGGCTGACTGACAGTTCGATCATGACGAGGAACGGCTATTTTTTAGTGGTCGCGCCCCGGCGATCCAGGAACGACCGCCTGGAACGGTTCGTCGAGTGGATCAAGGCCGACGTCGGAGCGGAAGGCGTTGTCGGAAAGGCCGAAGCTGGTCAGACTCAGCCAGCAAACCGATAGCACATCGAAAGGGTTCATCGACATCTTGACGTTGGCGAGCTCAACGCCTGTGCCATCCGGCTTGACTCGGATCTTTATATTGCAATCGACCACACGCTTGACGCGGCAAGAATCTTCATTGCGCACCCCAGTGTTAATGTCTGTATGCCGGGCCGTTCAGTGCGTCTGCTCGGCGAGCAAAGCCCAGAAGGCGAAAAGCGGCGTGTCGGTGGATCGCATGGCATGTTTTATGTTGGGTAGGTTGTAGAATGACCCGCCGATACCGGGCGAAAACCAGTTGCCGTTCCCTTGCATGAACTCGCCTTGTGATAGGACGAGATAGACTTCTTCTGGTGCATGATCATGGTCCGGATAGCGCACGTTCGGCGCCATGATGGTCGCGCCAAGCCAGAGGTCATTGCGTTCTTCGAGCCCTCCGGGGCCAATGATCATCGTGTTTGCATGACCGTAGAAGAAATTCTCACTGGCCGTTCCGTCGTCGGTGGGACGGCGGCTCCACTTGAGTTGCGGTTCGATTCGCCTAAATTGGCCGATCAAACGCTGCAGCGAAGGTTGCGACGTTTCCACGGAAAGAGCCGCATCGAGATATTCGCAAACGGGCAAACGACTACCTGGGCCCTGCCGTACTGCGCCGGGATGCTCCAGGGCTGTGGAGATTTGACGGATACAATGGCGCGATTTCCGATCCCGTGCGAATTCGTTGAAAGCTGCGACTGTTGCGTCTACGAAGGATTGCAGGTTGTCGCTGCGTTCAGTCATCAGTCCACCTCTAAAGGAAGTGGGCGAGCAGGCTCGCCCCAGCAATCAAATATCCTTGGCGATGCGCAGCCCGTCGTAGATTGCTGCGTGGGTGTTGCGCGCGGCTACCGCATCTCCGATACGGAACAGCTGAAACTTGCCGTCCGTATTGCGGATAACGGATTGCGGTTCACCGGCGAGCAATTGCGCGTGGGAGATTTCGCCAAGATTCCTCGAGAGAGGTTTCAGCTCGAAATAGAGGTCGTCGATCGGAATCGTTCCGTGATTGATAACGACCTGGTCGACCGTGCGCTGCTTGGTGACGCCGCCATAGTCGCTACCGATATGGGCGATCAGCCGGTTGCCAACTTTCTCGACTGCCTCAAGGCGATAGGTAACGGTAAAGGTTACGTCAAGCTTTTGGAGTGAGCGCATATAAGGCACCAAGTTCATCGCCATGACTTCCGGTGCAAAGGACCGATCCGGCGTCATGATTTCGACTTTGGCGCCGGAACTCGCGAGAAATTCGGCTGCCTGGAGTCCGGCATGGTCTCCTGCATCGTCGAAGATCAAGACATTCGTGCCGGCCTTCACGTCGCCCGAAATGATGTCCCAGGCCGATACAACCAAGTCGTTGCCGTTCGACAAGACCTCAGTGTGCGGCATGCCGCCCGTGGCGACGATGACAACGTCGGGATTTTCCCTCTCAACCGTTTCGGCGTCCGCCCAGGTATTGAAATGGAAGGTTACGCCGTACTTCTCGCACTGACTCATGCGCCAGTCGATGATACTGATCATTTCCCTGCGCCGCTCGCTTCGTGCGGTGAGCCGAATCTGCCCACCCGGGTTGTTCGCGAGTTCGAAGACGACGACCTCATGGCCGCGCTCAGCTGCAACGCGCGCCGCTTCGAGGCCGGCTGGGCCGGCGCCGACAACCACGACTTTCTTGCGGACGGGGGCCTTCTCGAGGACGTGTGGCATAGTCAATTCGCGGCCAGTGGCGGCGTTATGGATGCAGAAAGCCGCTCCGCCCTGGTAGATACGGTCGAGACAGTAATTGGCGCCGACACAGGGACGGATGTCCTCCTCTCGCTTTTCCATGATCTTGCGGACGATATACGGATCCGTCATATGCGCGCGGGTCATGCCAACCATATCGACTTTGCCCGACGCAATTGCGTGCCGCGCGGTTGCGACGTCTGGAATTTTCGCCGCATGAAAAGTCGGAAAGTTCATAGCGGCGCGAATCTCGCCCGCGAAGTCGAGATGCGGCGAGTTTGCCATTCCCTGAATTGGAATGACGTCAGTGAGACCTGCATCGGTATCGATATGGCCGCGGATCACGTTCAGATAGTCGATGAGCCCGCTGTCTTTGAGCCGTCTGGAGATCTCGAAGCCTTCGGCCTTCTCCGTACCGCCGGGAAGGCATTCATCCGCCGTGTACCGCACGCCTAGGATAAAATCCTCGCCGACTCGTGCTCGGATCGCTTTTAAAACGTCGAAGCAGAAACGCATGCGGTTGTCGAGCGAACCACCGTAAGGGCCGTCGAGTTCGTTGGTCAGGGGTGATGTGAACTGATCGAGTAGATGACCGTAAGCCTCGAGTTCAACCCCGTCCATGCCGCCAGCTTTCATCCGCTCGGCAGCATCGGCAAACTCTTTAACGATACGTTCGATGTCCCAGTCCTCGATCTTCTTGGGAAATGCACGGTGCGAGGCTTCTCGATGGTGAGACGGTGCGACCACTGGAAGCCAATCACCCTTGTCCCACCGCGTCCGCCGACCCAGATGGGTGAGCTGAATCATGATGGCCGCGCCGGCCTCATGCACGGCATCGGTCATCTCTTTGATCCACGGGACAATCTCGTCCTTATAGGCGAGCAGGTTGTTGAAGACCGGCGGGCTGTCTCTCGACACGGCGGCGGAGCCAGCCGTCATCGTCAAGGCGACGCCGCCCCTGGCCCTCTCCACCGTGTAAGCGCGATAGCGCTCCTTCGGCATGCCGTCTTCCGGGTAAGCCGGCTCATGGGATGTTACGATAATGCGATTGCGCAGTGTCAGATGCTTGAGTTGATAGGGCTGGAGGAGGGGGTCGTTCGACATTTGCCATGCTCCGGTTTAACAGCGTCAGCACGGAAATTAGGCAAAATGTACATTGATGTCAATAAAGAGTGCAATATAGTCAATTTATATGACCATTGTGTACATTTTTATTGACAGCACTGACCAATTTGATAGGAGCAGGCATGGAGCAGGTTTCGGGCGAGAGCGGCTGGCGGGGGTCCAGGGAGGCTTGGATAGAGGCGGCCTACGGCTCCTTGTTGGATTCCGGAGTGGATTCTGTGAAGATTCTGCCGCTTGCAAATAAGTTGCGCCTCTCGCGGACAAGCTTCTACTGGTTCTTCAAGGATCGGGAAGAATTGCTTGCCGCGCTTGTTGCGCGGTGGCGCGAGCATAATACCGGCAGCATCATTAAACAGTCGGAGGCGTATGCGGAATCGCTCGCCGAGGCCATGCTCAACGTGTTCGATTGTTGGCTGAACAACGAGCTGTTCGACTCCAAGTTCGAGTTCGCTATCCGCAGCTGGGCGCTGCAATCAGCCGAGATCCTTGAACAGATTCGCGAGGTCGATCAAATTCGCCTCGAAGCGCTAAAGCGCATGTTCATGCGTTTTGGTCTGTCGGAGCTCAACGCCGACGTCCGGGCACGGACGACGTATCTGGTGCAGATTGGGTACATCTCGATGCAATCCAGAGAGGACATCTCTGTCCGCATGAAGCGGATCCCAGAATACATCGCAATCTATACGGGCCAAGAGCCACAGCAAAGGGAGCTCGACCGCTTCTTTTCCAGGCACGGCTATAGACCAGATTGAAAGGAAATTCAGTGTGGGCGATCCGCTAAAAATTGGCATCATTGGTGGTGGCGGGTGGCTCGGTGGAGCGATTGCCAGGGCGATGCTCAATGCCATTGTTGTGGAGCCGCGGACTCTCTCACTTTCGTACCGCCGGGAGCGGCCAACGTGCTTTCCCGACGCATTTTGGACAACGGACAATCAGACCCTTGCAGATCGCTCGGATGTGATTGTGCTTTCCGTTCGACCGGCTGATTGGCCTTCCCTCGCTGTCGATGCTCAAGGAAAGCTCGTTATATCGGTCATGGCGGGCATCACCTTGACTGCGCTTTCCGACCATCACAAGACTGATCGCGTTGTGCGTGCCTTGCCGAATGCCGCCGCCGAGGTGTCAAAGTCATACACTCCTTGGATCGCAACGAACGAAACCCAAGAGAAGGATCGAGCGATCGTCCGCGCGATCTTCAATGCATGCGGCGCGCAGGACGAAGTGCAAAGCGAGCGAGACATCGACTACCTGACGGGCCTTACTGGATCCGGACCGGCATTTCCCGCCCTGTTGGCCGCTGCCATGATGAAGGATGCGGTGGCGCACGGCCTCCCGTCCGAGGTTGCCCAGCGCGCCGTGAACGCGGTGTTGATAGGTGCCGGCCGGTTGCTGGAGGCCCGAGACGAAAATCCTCGTGTCACGGTTGAAACGTTTCTCCGATATGCCGGTACAACTGCGGCGGCGATGGACGCCATGCGCTCGGCCGGCTTCGACTCAGCCGTCGCCGCGGGGCTGGAAGCGGCGTTCAAGAAATCGGTGGAGATGGGAACACTTTCCTAACACCCGTCGGTGCGGGTTTCTGCGGCCTCCCGCTCAACAAAACATGCCGCTTAGGAGAGGGGAAGCGAATGAAAAAGCTACTTGCATCGTCATGCCTGGCGTTCGGCTTGCTTACAGTAACCTCATCGGCCAATGCCGCCGGATGCGGCAGCGTGACCATCGCCAGTATGAATTGGCAGAGCGCCGAAGTACTTTCGAATCTCGACAAGTTCATTCTGAGCAAGGGTTACGGCTGCCAGGCGGACATCACCGTTGGCGACACGGTTCCGACGATCACATCGATGGCAGAGAAAGGCCAACCCGATATTGCACCGGAAGCCTGGATCGACCTTCTACCCGAAGTGGTCAAGAAAGGAACGGAGGAAGGCCGGATCGTTAAAGTCGGCGCCCCGCTGCCGGATGGCGGCGTCCAGGGATGGTGGATTCCAAAATATATCGCCGACGCCCATCCGGACATCAAAACAATTCCGGATATGTTGAAGCATCCGGAGCTCTTCCCCGATCCGGAAGATCCCAAAAAAGGTGCGATCTACAATGGCCCGCAGGGCTGGGGCGGCACGGTCGTCACCGCTCAGTACTACAAGGCGTTTAATGCCGAAAAGGCAGGCTTCACGTTGGTAGATACCGGTTCGGCTGCCGGTCTCGACGGCTCCATCGCAAAAGCATACGAGCGCAAGCAAGGATGGGTTGGCTATTATTGGGCGCCGACGGCGCTCCTTGGAAAGTATCCAATGGTCAAGCTCGACGCCGGCGTGCCAAACGATCCGAACGAATGGAAGCGCTGCAACACAGTGGCCGATTGCCCGGATCCCAAGCCGAATGCTTGGCCCACCGATACGGTCGTGACGCTCGTGGCGAAGTCCTTTTCGGACAAGGCGGGCCCCGACGTGATGGACTATCTGCAGAAACGTTCCTGGAGCAACGCCACAGTAAACCAGCTCATGTCCTGGATGACGGATAATCAAGCCACTGGAGAAGACGGCGCCAAGCACTTCCTGAAGGAAAACAAGGACGTTTGGATCAAGTGGGTCTCGCCGGACGCCGCCAAGAAAATCGAAGGCGCGCTCTAATCGCCACATTCCGCGGTGCGCGTTTCGCGCACCGCATTCTCTTGCTTCACAAAATCAAAAGGACACGCTGACGCTCATCGACACAAATTGGGGGACCGGATGGACTGGATTTACACATTTCCGCACATGGATGACGATACCCTTCGCAATTTAAAGAAAGGGATCGACGACAGCTTCCGAGCGTTTACACGCACTTACGGCGATACTATCGAAAGCTTCTTCTCTCCGCTTCAACATTTCCTGATCGCCGCCGAGCGGTTCATGACGGAAACCCCGTGGCCAATCATTGTCGCCATCATACTCGCTATAGCGTGGTTCGCCAGTCGAAGCCTGTCGATCGTTGCCGCATGTCTCGCGACCTTGATGCTGATCGGCTATTTCGGAATGTGGGAGGACACAATGCGGACGATCTCGATGATCTTCGTGTGCACCCTTCTTTCCGTCGCCATTGGCATTCCGATCGGAATTGTAATGTCGCGTTCCGACAGGATCCGAGGGATTGTCAGTCCCATCCTGGATATCATGCAGACCATGCCGAGCTTCGTCTACCTGATCCCGGTCGTCATGCTTCTTGGGATCGGCAAGGTGCCCGGATTGATCGCCGTCGTTATTTACGCGATCCCACCCATGATCAGATTGACGGATCTTGGCATCCGGCTGGTGGACAAGGACGTGCTCGAAGCCGCCGACGCATTCGGAACATCGCCGTCGCAGAAGCTGTTCAAGGTTCAGTTGCCCCTTGCACTTCCAACGATCATGGCAGGTATCAACCAAACGATCATGATGGCGCTCGCGATGGTTGTCGTGGCCTCGATGATCGGTGTGCAAGGACTTGGTCAGCCGGTATTGAAGGCGATCGCCAATCAATACTTCACGCTGGGCATGTTCAACGGCCTTGCCATTGTGGGCATCGCTATCATCTTCGACCGAGTCAGCCAGGCATATGGCAAACGGCTTCAGAAGCATCGGGAGACCGTTCATGGCTGAAACTCATTTTGGCGGAATCAAAATCCACCACCTCTACAAGATCTTCGGGTACAGTCCGAAGGCCCATATCGATGCCATACAGAAGGGAATGACGAAAGCCGAGCTCAACCAAAAGCACGGACACATCCTGGGCCTCAGGGACATCAACATCGAAATCCCGTCTGGTTCCATTCAAGTCGTCATGGGCCTTTCCGGCTCTGGAAAATCTACGCTGATCCGGCATATCAATCGCTTGATCGACCCGACGGCAGGCGAAGTGCTGGTCGATGGTGTCGACGTCGTCAAAATGAGCGCACTCGAGCTTCGTGCATTTCGACGGCACCAGACCGCCATGGTTTTCCAGAAATTTGCGTTGCTCCCGCATAGGAGCGTTCTGGACAATACCGTTTTCGGACTTGAGGTTCAGGGCACCCCGCGCGCGAAAACAGTCGACGTCGCCATGAGATGGCTGGAACGGGTCGGCTTGAAGGGTTTCGAGCAGAAATATCCGAACCAATTGTCAGGCGGCATGCAGCAACGCGTCGGATTGGCGCGCGCGCTTTCCAATGACGCTCCGGTCCTTTTGATGGACGAAGCCTATTCCGCTCTCGATCCGCTGATCCGCATGGACATGCAGACGGTTCTTCTCGACATCCAAAAGGAAATCAAGAAGACGATCGTCTTCATCACCCACGATCTCGATGAGGCGCTACGCCTTGGGGATCAGATCGCCATTCTGCGCGACGGCGAGATCATTCAACAGGGCACGAGCCAGGACATTGTCTTGCGACCGGCCGATGACTACGTCGCCAACTTCGTGAAAGAGGTCAACAGGGGCCGTGTTGTTCATGTCGAGGCCGTCATGACACCCTTGCAATCCACCAAGGCTCCGACCGGGCAAAAGGTGATGGCGGGTACAACTGTAGAGGAAGCTGTGCGTATGCTAACCTCGGTGCCTGACGGCGATGTGACCGTGGTTGCAGCATCCGGAGAGCCCTTGGGATTTGTCACGCTCCGTCAACTTGCGGGTGCAATGGTCAATTCTCAGGACTCGGTAGGTCACAGCGCTCATATCGCGCGATGACGACAATGAGCGAGGGAGGCTGAATAGAATGCTCCACGGTTATGAGCACCCATTGCGAAAGGAGCTACACAACGAGCTCCACGCACGGCCATCCCTCTACTTCGATGGCGACACAGACGTCTGGCATGTCGCCCTTGTCGATGAAAATGGTGCTCCTTGGCGAACCGTACGTCACGTGCGGAGAAGTATCATCCGCCATATCGATGATCACGCGTAAAAATCCATCGCACTAAATTAAAGCCAGGAGCCGCGAATGTTGAAAATGTTCCCGCGCCTTTTTTCGCCACTCAACCTACGCGGGCACACGTTACGCAACAGAATCGTCTTCGGCGCACACACCGCGAATATGGCGAAGGACGGTGTTCCGGATGTCCAGCATGTCGCCTATTATGCCGAGCGTGCCATTGGCGGCGCCGGCATGATTGTCGTCGAACCCATGCCGGTGCATCCCGCAGCAGTACTGACTCGTGGAAACTTTCGGCCATGTGACGATAGCGTCATCCCTCACTTTAGGGAGGTTACTCGCGCCATAAAGGATAATGGCGCAGTCGCGATCCAACAGCTTTACCATGTCGGCGCGCATGGCGATTCCGATAATTCGTTTCATCCCCATTGGTCGCCTTCGGGCCTTCCCAGCTATCACGACAGCGACGGCTCGCACTCCATGACGGAGGAGCAAATCTGGGAGACGATCGACGGCTTTGTTCAGGCGGCGCGCCGATGCCGTGAGGCAGGATTCGATGGAGTCGAGGTCTGGGCAGCCTATCTCGGCATGGTCGATCAATTCTGGACACCTTGGAGCAATCGGCGTGAGGACCAGTGGGGCGGTTCACTGGAAAACCGGACCCGCATGTCCAGGGAAATCCTCACTCGAATACGCGAGGTGTGCGGACCAGGCTTCATCATTGGTCTTGCCGTGAGCGATGAGCCAGATGTGACTATCGCCCTTCAGCGCGACGAACTTGCCGAGATCGTCCAGTTTCACGATGAATTGGGTCTCATCGACTATGTCACATGCGGCTCCGGCAGCTATCTCGATTTCTACAAGTTGATGCCGACATTCCTCTATCCGGAGAAGCTGGGGGCAGATCTTGCGGCTACGTTGAAGAAAGTTGTCAAAAACGCGGTCGTGATCGCCGAAAGCCATATTCGGACACCGGAGAACGCCGAGACCGTTCTCGGCGAAGGTGCCGCGGACCTGGTATCGATCGTGCGTGGTCAGATCGCCGATCCCCATCTGGCAAGGAAAGCTGGCGAAGGCCGCCCGGAAGACATCCGTGGCTGCATATCGTGCAATCAGATGTGCTGGGGGCGCCGTTCTCGGGATTACTGGATCAGTTGCCTCATCAATCCGTCAGCCGGTCGCGAGTTCGAATGGAACGGTGATCGGTTCTGGAAGACGGACGAGCCCAAGCGCGTCTTCGTCATTGGAGGAGGCCCTGCCGGACTTGAAGCCGCAAGGGTGGCTGCTGAACGTGGCCATCAAGTGATTTTGGCGGAAGCCTCGAGTCGTCTTGGCGGCAATTTTCGACTTGCGGGGTTGCAGCCCCGAAGAGCTCAAATCCTCGATCTCCTCGATTGGTACGAGCGCCAGTTGGAAAAACTGGGCGTGGAAATCCGCCTCAATGCTTATGTTGAGGCAGGGGAAATTGATGCCTCGGAGATCGATGTCGTGGTCGTAGCGACAGGTTCCTTGTCGCCGGAAACAGGGTTTCAGAAGGCGCTGCCGGCGATCGAGATACTGCCTGGAATCGAAAGGGGCGACGTCTTCACCGTCGAAGCCGTCATGGCCAAGCAAGCAAGAGTCGGTGGCCGCGTTCTTATCCTAGATGAAGGTGGCGGTTGGAGAGGATGTGGTACGGCTTGGAAGATGGCGGAAGACGGACATCAAGTCACGATCATCACTCCAGACCCGTTTGTGGGCAAGGAATTGCAACGAACCGCAGCGGACGTGCCGACGCGACAGGCGTTGAGAAAGCTTGGCGTTCAATGGATTACCGAAGTGAGCGTGGTTGAATGGCATGGGAACGGTGCGACGCTCGTTGATCACAACACGGGCGCACACCGGTTTGTGGAAGCGGACTCGCTGGTGATGGCAACCACCAATTCAGCGGCTGATTGGCTCATGCCGAAACTTGCTGAACTTGGGGTGACCGTACGCCAGATCGGGGACTGCGCGGCACCGCGGCAGGCTCCGTACGCATTTTATGAGGGCAGAAAAGCCGGTCTGGAGATTTGACATGTCAGATGAGGTTCTGCTCGAGCGAAGCGAGGCCGAAGAGCTGGCGATGCGAGCGTGCCTGGCCGCGGGCGCCAGCCGATCCAGCGCGCGCTCGCTCGTGGACGCGACATTGTCCGCCGCGCTTTATGGTCCCCCTACGCTCGGATTTCCACATATGGTGGACTATCTGAACAGCTTTCGTGAGGGGCGCATCAAATGCGATCCTGTACCAACCTTGAAGCGCGCCTTTCCCGCATTTCTTGTCTCTGACGCCGACGGCGGAATCGCGCAGCTTGGCTTTGATCTCGCATTCAATGATTTAACCGAGACAGTGCGACATTTCGGTATCGCCATATTCACCCAAACGAACAGCTACACGACTGGTGAGCTTGGCTATTACGTTCGCAGGCTTGCCGACGAAGGAATCGTCGGGCTGGCCGCGACGAACGCGAATACTCTGATGGTAGCGAAGGCAGGAGGTCCCTCCGTCTATAGCACGAACCCGATCGCGTTTGGCTTTCCACTTGGAGATAAATCGTTGCCGTTGATCATCGATCAGGCCTCCAGCGCAACCGCTTATGTAAATATCGTCGCCGCTGCCGCCGAGGGGCGGTCGATTCCAGAGGGGTGGGCTGTCGATGAAAATGGGGCCGATACGCAGGATCCCACTAAGGCACTAGCCGGAGCACTCTTGCCGTTCGGTGGCCGCAAGGGCGCAAATGTCGCATTGCTAGTGGAAATGCTATCGGCCGGTTTGTCCGGGGGACCGTGGTCGTTGGACACGCCGGATTTCAGGTCCGGTAATGTCTCCCCGGCGGTGGGATTGACGGTAGTTGCCATGATGCCGGGTCGCGCTGACGATGGTCGTGTTAGTCGTGCACACCACCAAGCCGCGCGCCTGCAGGAACAGGGCGTGTTTGTTCCTGGCGTAAGCGGCATGAAGTTCCCGCGGTCGCCGTCAGAAGGCCTGAAGGTGCCGCGTAGCGCGTTTGAAACGATTTGTCGCTTTGCCTCGAATGGATAGGATATTCGGTAGTGCGATAGCGGCAGTCAGGAGGGCGATATGACGTTACAGTACCAGTCGTTGATCCCCGAAAACTTGAACATGGCGACGCCGGAGATACGTTTCCGCCGATTGTTGAGGTCAGACGAAACAAATCATTTGCTGACGGGGCGGCCCGTATGTCCTTTCCGGTCTCGATTATGCGGCGTGCCGCGATTCACGCAGTCGCGCTAAGACCTTCTCCGAGAGCCACGCCGTCGAATCGTCAAGAAGCCAGGGTCCATCTTTGACGGAGAGAGCGCCTGGGGCGGGGACCATCGCTGAAATGGAATTCGACGATGTCGGCGACACGGTCTATTGGCAATATGTGCTCAACGAAATTTAGTTTCGTTGAGCGTAGCCGATGTTCAACGAAGTGGAAACGCGTTGAACATACTCCCCTGAAGACCGACGCACTGCTTATTCGGCCACATTGTCGAGCCTCTCGAGCCTGCGACCGGCAAATCGCTTCGATCCGGCCGATCAGGTCCACCGCGCTCGGAACGCCAACCAAGAATCTCCCGGGTCATCTCGAAATGTCGCGAATAGCGCGCCTTCACCTAGCGGGAGAAGGGATTCGCATCCTTCACCCGCCCGGCATCAACAAGTTCCGCGCCCGCAAGCTCACGTGACCATTGCGGCCGACAATGAGATGGTCGTGCACCGAAATGCCGAGTGATTGCGCGATCACGCTGATCTGCTGGGTTAACCGGATATCGGCTTGCGAGGGTTCGGGATCGCCAGAGGGATGGTTATGGACGAGAATAATCGCGCTCGCCGAGAGTTCGAGCGCCCGCTTGATCACTTCGCGCGGATAGACCGGCGTGTGGTCGACTGTGCCGACGCCCTGCACTTCGTCGGCGATCAGCATGTTCTTGCGGTCGAGAAAGAGGACGCGGAATTCCTCGCGCTCGGCAAAGGCCATTTTGGCGCGGCAATAATCGAGGACGGTCTGCGACCGGCCAAGCTCGATGCGTTCGCGAATGGCGCCTTTGGTAAGGCGCGTCGCCGCTGTGGCGACGATCTTGAGATCGGTCGCGACGCTCTCGCCGATGCCCTTGATTTCCGTCAGCCGCGCCGGTGGCGCGCTGAGCACTTCGGCGAAGGATCCGAAAGTGGCGATGAGTTCTTTGGCGAGGCCCTTCACGTCCTGCCGCGGGATTGAGCGGAACAGGACGAGTTCGAGCAATTCGTAATCAGGCAGGGCGTCGGGATTCGCGCTGAAGCGGCTGCGCAACCGCTCGCGATGGCCGTGGTAATGGGGCGCGGGCTGAGGTTTGTCCGCGTCCGCGCTCATGCGGTCCGATAGGGCGGATGGTGCAGGCCCTTGGGCGACAGGGTGAAGATCTCGCAGCCGGTTTCGGTGACGCCGATCGTATGCTCGAATTGCGCCGAGAGGGAGCGATCGCGGGTGACGGCGGTCCAGCCGTCGGCGAGCACTTTCACTTGCGGCCGGCCGGCGTTCAGCATCGGCTCGACGGTGAAGAGCATGCCGGGTTTCAGCGCAACCCCTTCGCCGGGGCGGCCGTAATGCAAAATATTGGGCTCGTCGTGAAACAATTGACCGAGCCCGTGGCCGCAGAAATCGCGTACCACCGAGCAGCGCTCGCCCTCCGCGTAAACCTGGATCGCCGCGCCGATGTCGCCGGTGGTCGCGCCGGGCTTGATCACCGCAAGGCCACGCATCAGGGATTCATAGGTCACTTCGATCAGCCGTTCGGCCTTGCGGTTGATCTCGCCGACCGCATACATCCGGCTCGAATCGCCGTGCCAGCCGTCGACGATCAAAGTGACGTCGATATTGACGATGTCACCGTCGCGGAGCGGTTTGTCGTCGGGAATGCCGTGGCAGACCACGTGGTTGATCGAGGTGCAGATCGCCTTGCGATAGCCGCGGTAGAAGAGGGGCGCGGGGTAGGCCTGATGATCCATCGCAAATTCGAAGCATAATTTGTCGAGGAACTCGGTGGTCACGCCGGGCTTGACATGCGCGGCCATCAGATCGAGCGCTTCGGCGGTCAATTGACCGGCCTTGCGCATCTTCTCGAAGGCGTCGGGGCCGTGCAGCCGGATCTGGCCCTGCTTGCGGCCGGTGGAAACATTGGCGTCGGTATAGGTCATTGGCCCGGAAATCTTGCGAAAAAAGGTCGAATGCTCCCTATGTAAGCCAATCTGCCCGGCGCGCAAGCCTCATGCGGTTTGCTTGGCCGCCGGCCGTTCCAGGGTGGGGTTGTGCCCCAGGACGAAGACTATCACCGCACCGACGACGGCGCAGGCGGCGAGGAAGCTCAAGCTGGCGGCGTCTTGCCCGGTCTTGTCCTTGAGCCAGCCGAACACCTGCGGCCCGAAAAACCCGCCGAGATTGCCGATGGAATTGACCGCGGCGATGCCGGCCGCTGCGCCCGTGCCAGTGAGAAACGTGGTCGGCAGCGTCCAGAAAACCGGTAAAACCGCGAAAAAGCCGAAGCCGGCGATGCACAAACAGGCCATTTTGGCCGTCGGCATCTCCATCATCGCCGCCAGGCCGAGGCCCAGGACGATCGCCCCGAGCGGGATGATCGCGTGCCACTTGCGCTCGGCGTGCCTATCGGAGCGCCAGCCCCAATAGATCATGCCAAGCGCGCCGACCGCGTAGGGCAGGGCGGTGATGCAGCCGACCTGGAACTTGGTCAGGTCGCCGAATGCCTTGACGATCTGCGGCAGGAAGAAGCTCAAGCCATATTGGGGGATGTTGCAGCCCATGTAGACGAAACCGAGTGCGACGACCCGCGGATCGCACATCGAGCGCAGCCAGGACATGGCGCCGTGGCGCTCGCGGTTGGCACGCTCGGCGTCGAGTTGGCCCTGTAACCACCGGCTTTCCTCGGGGCTCAGCCAATTGGCCGCGTGTGGCCGGTCGGTCAGGTAGAAATAGACGGCAAAGGCCATGAGCAGCGCTGGCAACGCCTCGAGCAGGAACATCCATTGCCAGCCGTGCAGCGCAGCCACGCCGTCAAGGTAGAGAATGAGGCTCGAGAGCGGCGCGCCGAACACGGTCGAGACCGGAATCGCGACCATGAACATGCCGACAATGCGCGCACGATAGGCCGCGGGAAACCAGAGGGTGAGAAAGAAGATGATGCCCGGAAAGAAGCCCGCTTCCGCGACCCCGAGTAGGAAGCGCACCACATTCAGGCTGACAATGCCGGTCACGAAGGCCTGGGCGCCGGTCACGAGGCCCCAGGTGAACATGATGCGTGCGATCCAGAGCCGCGCCCCGAACCGGTCGAGCGCGAGATTGCTCGGCACTTCGAAGAAGAAATAGGCGATGAAGAAGATGCCGGCGGCGCCGCCGAAAGCGGCCTTGGTGAGGTCGAGGTCCTTGATCAGGCTGTCGCCGGCAAAGGAAATGTTCACGCGGTCGAGATAAGCAATGAAATAACAAACCATGAGAAAAGGAACGAGCCGCCATGTCACTTTCGACATGGTGCTCTTCTCAAGCTCCGACATCAGGCGTCTCCCCTATGGGCCGTTGATTGGCCAATTTGTCCGCATTGGGTGCCGGGTTTTGCATCCTGTCAAGTTCGGTCGCTTGACCGGGCACGGGCCGCTCTATGATTCAGGGAACGCTAAAACCTATGCTATAGAGTCGCATCATCAGGCCGCGCGACGTGATTTTGCGCGGCAACAGGAGCCTTGCCGCAATGAACGCGCCCACCTTCGATCGCCGCACCACCCCCGCCCGCCAAGCCTTGGCGGCGGAATATTTGCGCGGGCAGGTGACGGCCGAGGCCTATGCGGTTGGGCGTCCCATGCGAATCGTCGCGCCCTATGCGCCGCTGCGCCGCGATCCGCGCCCCGATATCGGCATCGACACACAGGCTCTGCGCGGCGAGAGCGTCACGCTTTACGACGCGAATGAGGAAGGTTGGTCCTGGGTGCAATTGGCGGCCGACCATTATGTCGGCTGGGTGCCGAGCGAAGCACTGGGCGGGCCGGGCAAGGAGCCGACCCATCGCGTGCAGGTCTTGCGCACCTTCGTCTATCCTGGGCCGAGCATCAAACAGCCGACGGACGAGCTTCTGTCCCTCGGCTCGCGCGTGCATGTGCGCGATGTGAAGGGCAATTTCGCCGAACTCGAACGCGGCGGCTATATTTACGCGCCGCATCTCGCACCGATTACGCAGCATGAAAGCGATTTTGTCGCTGTGGCCGAGCGGTTTTTTAACACACCCTATTTGTGGGGCGGCAAGACGAGCTTCGGGCTCGATTGTTCCGGCCTGGTGCAAGTGTCGCTGCAGGCAGCCGGAGTCTTTGCGCCGCGCGACAGCGATATGCAGGAGCGCGAGCTTGGGCAGGAAATTATTGGGAACGATGATTTGAGCGGCTTGCAGCGCGGCGATCTCATCTTCTGGAAGGGCCATGTCGGCATCATGCGCGACGCAACGACATTGCTGCACGCCAATGGTTATCACATGCTGGTGGCATCGGAACCGCTGCGCGAAGCGGTGGACCGCATTCTGGCAGCGGGAGAAGGACCGATCCGGCGCATCAAGCGGTTGTAGGGTAATGCCGCGGTCCGTTCACCTGCGTCCCTCCGCCCAATCCAGCGCATCCTCCAACCGATCGTTACCCCAAAAAATTTCGCTGTCCTCGGTCACGCAGGTCGGCGCGCCGAAAATACCGAGGCGTAGAGCTTCATCATTCTCGCGGCGCAACTTTTGCTTGGTTTCGGGCGACGCGGCGCGCTCCAGCACCTCGCTGGCGTGATGGCCGAGATTGGCGAGGATTTGCGCGATCACGGCGCGGTCGGCGATGGCGCGGCCTTCGCCATATTCGGCGTGGAAGATCGCGCGCGTGAAGGCGGGCCGCGCCGCGTCATCAAGCGCACAGGCGACCCGTGCCGCGTGCAGCGAATTTTGCGGAAACGGGTCGGGCTTCTTCAGCGGCAGCTGCAGTTTTCGGCAAATGCGCTCCATGTCCCGCCACATGTAGCCGCCCTTGGCGGGAAAGAGATTGAATGGCGAATCGCGCCAGCCTTGGCTCGCGAAGATCGGCCCGAGGAGAAAGGGCCGCCAGCGCAACTCGAGGCCGCGCGCCGCCGCCAGAGCCTCGATCCGCATGGCAGCGGGATAGGAATAGGTGCTTGCAAATTCGTACCAGAAATCGACCCGGATCATGCGACCTCAACAATTTCGTCTATTTTACGAGAGAGCATGGACCGTTAAGTGCGGCAGCAACATGACGATGAAAACGCCGGGCAAGGGCTTATGCCCGTTATGAACAGCGCAGCCTTTTGCTCGAGGGAGAAACCTTGCTAATAAGGTTCATGAAACGCTAACGGGAGGCCCCATGTCGCAGCCAAGTCTCAAAATTCTTCTCATTGGCGCCAGCGGCACGCTCGGGCGCGCGATCGCCGCCGAATTGTCGCATCGGCACGAGGTGATCCCCGCCGGCAAGAATTCGGGTGACGTGCGTCTTGATCTCGCCGATCCCGCCAGCATCAAGGCGGCGCTTGCCAAGGTCGGCAAGATCGACGCGGTCGCCTGCGCGGCCGGCAAGGCGAATTTCACGCCGCTCAGCCAGATCGATGTGGCCGATATCGAGACCTCGGCCTATGGCCTGGGCCTGCGCGACAAGTTGATGGGCCAGGTCAATCTGACCCTCGCTGCGCGGGAGCATTTGAATCCAGGCGGCTCGGTGACGTTGATTTCCGGCATTTTGAGCGAGCATCCGATCGCGGCCGGGTCGTCTGCGAGCATGGTCAACGGCGCGCTGGAGAGTTTCGTGCGCGCCGCGGCCGTGGAAATGCCGCACGGCCAGCGGGTCAATATCGTCAGCCCGAATGTCTTCCAGGAATCCATGCGCTCCTATGGGCCGTTCTTCCGCGGTTTTGACGCTGTGCCGGTCGCGCGGGCCGCGCTCGCCTTCAGCCGCAGCATCGAGGGCCTGCAGACCGGCCAAGTCTATCGCGTGTATTGATGGCGCCGATGACCTCAAACCGCGTCGTGCTGTTGAGCCTTGCCGGGCTCGTTCTTAGCGCCGCCGTGCTGGCGATTTGGCCCGAACTTGACCTCGCCACATCGGCCTATTTTTACGAAGGCGGGCATCACTTCGCCGCCATTACGCCGCTTGGGCAGTTTGGCCGTATGGTCGGCTACACGGTGCCCTTCGTGCTCTTGATCGGGGCGACGGCGCTTTGGGCGGCGCGGCGCTTTGGGTTCAATGTGCCGTTTGCGCCAACCGGGCGGAGCGTCGCGTTTCTCATCCTGTCGATGGTGCTGGTGCCCGGCCTCGTGGTCAATGTCGGCCTCAAAGATCATGCCCACCGGCCGCGGCCGGCGCAGTCGACCGCTTTCGACGGCCCCTATCCGTTCCGGCCCTGGTACAAGTTCGACGGCGAATGCAAGAAGAATTGCTCGTTTGTGTCGGGCGAGGCGTCTTCCGCCTTCTGGACTCTGGCGCCGGCCAGCTTGGCGCCAATGCCGTTCAAGCCCTATGCGATTGGGGCGGCACTGATTTTCAGCATATTCACCAGCGCCTTACGCATCGCTTTCGGCGGCCACTACCTCTCCGACGTGCTTCTCGCGACGTTTCTGACGATCTTTTTGATCGAGGCGCTGCGGCGATGGATATTCGGAGCAAATGGCTCTTCTGGCTAAACGACGAAAGAGCTCGGCCGGTCACGCCAATTGCCTGAGGTTGGCGTGCTCCACTTCACCCTTGCGCCGGCCCCATACCCCATTATAGTCGCCGCCGATTTTTCAGCCCCAACCAAGGTTCCCCATGAGCGCCCCCAACAAAGACATTAAGCGCGTTGTTCTCGCCTATTCCGGCGGTCTCGATACCTCGATCATCCTGAAATGGTTGCAGACGACCTATGGCTGCGAGGTCGTCACCTTCACCGCGGACCTGGGGCAGGGGGAAGAATTGGAGCCGGCGCGCAAGAAGGCCGAGCTGATGGGCATCAAGCCGGAGCATATTTTCATCGAGGACCTGCGCGAGGAATTCGTGCGCGACTATGTCTTCCCGATGTTCCGGGCGAACGCCCAATATGAAGGGCTCTACCTGCTCGGCACCTCGATCGCACGGCCGCTGATCGCCAAGAAGCAGATCGAAATCGCGCGGAAAGTGGGCGCCGATGCGGTGGCGCATGGCGCGACCGGCAAGGGCAACGACCAGGTGCGTTTCGAGCTCTCCTATTATGCGCTCGAACCGGAAATCAAGGTGATCGCGCCCTGGCGCGAGTGGGATCTGACCTCGCGCACCGCCCTCATCGAGTTTGCCGAGAAGAACCAGATTCCGATCGCCAAGGACAAGCGCGGCGAAGCGCCGTTCTCGGTCGACGCCAACCTGCTGCACGCTTCCTCGGAAGGCAAAGTGCTGGAGGATCCGGGCCTCGAAGTGCCGGACTACGTCTATTCCCGCACGCTCGACCCGGAAAAGGCGCCCGATACGCCGACCATCATCACGATCGATTTCGAAAGAGGCGATGCGGTGGCGATCAACGGCGAGAAATTGTCGCCGGCGACGATCCTGGCCAAGCTCAACGACCTCGGGCGGGCCAATGGCATCGGCCGGCTCGATCTCGTCGAGAATCGCTTCGTCGGCATGAAGTCGCGTGGCATGTACGAGACGCCGGGCGGTACGATCCTCTATTACGCCCATCGCGGCATCGAATCGATCACGCTCGACCGTGGCGCGGCGCATCTCAAGGACGAGCTGATGCCAAAATATGCCGAGCTGATCTACAACGGCTTCTGGTTCAGCCCCGAGCGCGAGATGCTGCAGGCCTTGATCGACAAGAGCCAGGAAATGGTCGCCGGCCGCGTGACGCTCAAACTGTTCAAGGGCAGCGCCTGGGTGATCGGCCGCACCAGCCCCTATTCGCTCTACGACCAGGACCTGGTGACCTTCGAGGAGGGCGCCGTTGCCTACGATCACCGCGACGCGGCGGGCTTCATCAAGCTCAATGCCTTGCGCCTGCGCACGCTGGCCAAGCGCGACCGGAAGATCAAAGCGTCTTGAATGGTGATGGAGCGGGCTTCGGGCCCGCTCTTTTTTGACGCCGCTCCGGCGGCGAGGCCGGCCAGAAGGCGTGACAGACAGAATCACGCAACCGTACCGCTCCGTCCGGCCGTGGTCATTCTATACACAGGGACTGCTTGAAAGAGGAGCAAATGCAAGGCGTTAATTTCATGCAAACATCGTGACACGCCTTGCATGTGACACCTACAGGCATTACCGTCCCCATCCTTTGCCGCTTCATTGAGACCGCCATGTCGATGCCAGGTTCGTATTCCGCCGCTCCTGCCGATTATCTGATTGACCGGCGGCGGCTGCGCCGCAAACTGACCTTCTGGCGGCTCGCGGCGGTGGCCATTGTGCTCCTCGCCCTGATCGGGTTGTTCGCGCGGTCCATCCATGCCGTGCAAAGCCCGCATATCGCCCGCATCAACATCAACGGCGTGATCACCGGCGACGATGCTACGGCGCAATTGCTGAAACGGGCGGAAGACGCCAATGTCCGCGCTGTGATCCTCGATATCGAGAGCCCGGGCGGCACGACCACCGGTTCGGAAATTCTCTATGATCAAATCCGCCGGGTGGCCGACAAAAAGCCGGTGGTCGCGGTGGTCGGCACCATGGCTGCGTCCGGCGCCTATATTGCCGCCCTCGCCACCGATCATATCGTCGCGCATCAGACCTCGTTGGTCGGCTCCATCGGCGTGCTGTTCGAATATCCCAACGTGTCGAAACTGCTCGATACGGTCGGCGTGCAGATGGAGACGATCAAATCGTCGCCCTTGAAAGCTTCGCCCAACGGGTTCGAACCGACCTCTGAAGCCGCAAAGGCGGCGTTGGCCGCTCTCGTAACCGATTCCTTCGATTGGTTCAAAGCGCTCGTCAAAGAACGCCGTCACATGACCGATGCCGAACTCGCTGCGGTCGCCGATGGCCGCGTTTTCACCGGCCATCTTGGCCTGCCGCTGAAACTGATCGACGAGATCGGCGGCGAGCGCGAAGCGATCGCCTGGCTTGAGGACAAGAAGGGCGTCACCAAGGGCCTCTCGGTCGAAACGCTCAAGAAGCCGACGGAATGGAAGGGGCTCGGATTGTTCGGGCGGGCCGCCGATTGGCTCGGTTTTTCGTCTCTCGCCCGTGTTATCGATCGCAGCAGCGAACGGGCGGATGCAAGCTTGCTTGACGGCATGGTGTCAATTTGGCAAGTTTCTCCAAACAATTAGCATATTGATCCAGGCTCCGCGCCGTTCTGAGGCGCGGCATTTGCGCAAATGCAATCAGGGTTAATAAATTTTCAGGGTTCGTTGGAATCGGATTTGATCTGGATGAGGAAACGGTGTTCAGTGTCGCAGCACCGCGAACGTCCGGAAATGCCGTCCAGGGTTTCTAGGGGGTAGAAGTGATTAAGTCGGAACTCGTACAGAAGATCGCAGATCGCAATCCGCATCTCTATCAGCGCGATATCGAGAAAATTGTGAACGCGATTCTGGATGAGATCACGAATGCTTTGAAGCGCCGCGACCGCGTCGAATTGCGCGGTTTTGGCGCGTTCTCGGTCAAACAGCGCAATGCGCGCATCGGCCGCAACCCGCGCACCGGCGAACATGTCGAGGTGGATGAAAAAGTCGTGCCATTTTTCAAGACGGGCAAGGAATTGCGCGAGCTGCTGAACAGCGGCGACAAGAATTAAGACACGGAACGGAATGGGCGATGAAATCCTTTTTGCGCGGCATTATCCTCATTCTTTTGACGGTCGTCGTCATTGCATTTGCCGTCATTAACGATCAGCCGGCACGGATTTCGTTTGTTCCTTTCGCCACCGAAGGCGACGCGCTGACCTATAATTTGCCGCTCTGGCTGGTGATCATCATCAGCGTCGGCTTTGGTATTCTGATCGGCGGCATTGCCGCCTGGTTCGGACAGGGGAAGCATCGCCGCGCGGCGCGGCAGGCGCGGGCCGAACTGCAGATGCTGCGCGGCGAGCTTGACCGCGTCCGCGCCCAGATGGTGTCCCCGCCAGGAGCGCCGATGCTGCCCAATCGCGGCGCCTGACCGCATGCAGGTGATTTCGGCGCAAGAGATCGATCGGCTGCTCGACTATCCGTCCCTGATCGTCGCTTTGCGCGATGCGTTCGGCGGCACGATGGTTGCGCCCGTGCGCCACCATCACGAAGTCGGGTCGGGTGCGGGACACGCGACCCATCTCATCATGCCGGCCTGGACCGGGGATGCGCCGGGTGGCGGCTTCGTCGGCACCAAGATCGTCAATGTCTTTCCCGCCAACAGCGCCAAGGGCCTGCCCGCCGTCTACGGATCCTATCTGCTGCAATCGGGGGAAACCGGGGCGCCCCTGGTGGTGCTCGACGGCACGCGTCTCACCCATTGGCGCACCGCCGCAGCATCGGCCCTGGCGGCGAGCTTTCTCGCCCGCGACGACGCAGCGCATCTCTTGGTCATCGGGGCCGGCGCGCTCGCGCCCGAACTGATCAAGGCGCATAGCGCCGTGCGGCCGATCAAGGCCGTCACGCTGTGGAACCATCGGCGCGAAAGTGCCGAGCGGCTGGCGGCCTCCTTAGCAGGAAGCCCGTACAAACTGGCGATTGCCGACGATCTGGCGGCGGCCGTGGCCGGAGCCGATATCATTTCCTGCGCGACCCTGTCGCAGCAGCCGATCGTCCTGGGACAATGGCTTCAGCCGGGCACCCATGTCGATCTCGTCGGCGCCTTCAACATGGCGATGCGCGAAGCGGACGATGCGGCTTTGCTGCGCGCCAAGGTTTTCGTCGACACGCCTGCCGCCAAGCACGAAGGCGGCGATGTCGCGGTCGCCTTGCACGCGGGCGCCGTGCCCGAGGCGCATATTCGCGGCGATCTCGCCGCGCTCTGTGCGGGCAAGGTGCACGGGCGGGACGATGCGTCCGACATCACCCTTTTCAAGTCGGTCGGCGCCTCGATCGAGGATTTGGCCGCCGCCATGCTGGTTTGGCGCAAGAGCCAGGCTAAAGCGGCCTGAGCGACAGGCTCCAAGCCAAGGCTCTTCCGATCCGAATTGTCACGTGCCGTCTGTGGACTGAAGCGCAAAGCCTTCGTCGCGCCATCCGGTCACGCCGCCTGCCATGATTTTGACTGGGCGTCCGAGTTCGGCAAGCCGCAATGCGCCGCGGGCCGCGCCGTTGCAATGGGGCCCGGCGCAATAGGTCACGAAAATCGTGTTCTCCGGCCACGCAGCCATTTTCGACCCGGTGATCTTACCATGCGGTAGGTTGATCGCCCCCGCGATATGGCCTTCAGCGAAGAGGGCGGGGCTGCGCACGTCGAGCAGCACGAAATCGGCGCCCTTGCTGAGCGCATCATGCACATCCCAACAGTCGGTTTCGAAGGCAAATTCAGCGGCGAAATGATCGCGGGCGAGAGTGCTGGGCGCAGGCGGGATAGCGGTCACGTATGTCGTCATGTCGGAGTCTCCTTGTCCCGCTCAACCTACGGTCCGCCGCCGTATTGGCAATTGGCGTGAATGACAATATACGTAAAGATCATGCCAAACCTCACCGGACCTTTCGTCGTCGCCCTCCTTTACGACGGGCTCTGTACATTCGAATTCGGCATTGCCGCCGAAATCTTTGGGCTGTCTCGGCCGGAAATGGGATCGGGCTGGTATCGCTTCGCCAGTTGCGCCATCGACGAGGGACCGATGCGGGCCCATGGCGGCTTCGTCATCGCGGCGGACAATGGCCCGGAGGTGATCGAACAGGCGGACGTGATCATCGTTCCAGGCTGGAAAGGCGCCGACGTTCCGGTTCCCGAGGCTCTGTGCCAGCGGCTTCGCGCGGCGCACCGACGCGGTGCCCGGCTCGCGTCCATCTGTTCCGGCGCCTTCGTGCTTGCAGCGACTGGCCTGCTGGCGGGCGGCACGGCCACCACGCATTGGCGATATGCCGACAAGCTGCGCCGCCATTATCCCGGCATCGCGGTCGACGATGCGTCGCTCTACCGCGTTCACGACCGCATCTACACGTCCGCCGGGAGCGCGGCCGGGATCGACCTGTTGATTGAGATCGTCCGGCAGGATTTCGGCGCAGCGGCGGCCAATTCGGTGGCGCGGCGCTTAGTGATGCCCGCCCATCGGACGGGCGGACAAGCACAATTTCTGGAGCGTCCCGTGGCGGTGCGCGAAGGACTGGAAATCGCCCCGCTTCTGGATCGGGTTCGGGCCAATCTCACGCACGATTGGACCATCGATCGGATGGCCCACGAAACCCGGATGAGCACACGCACCTTCCTCCGCCGGTTTTCGGAAGCCACGGGAATGACGCCGGGAGATTGGCTTGTGGCCGAGCGCGTCGGCGAGGCCAAGCGCCTGCTCTGTCAGGGCAACGCAAGCATGGAGGTGGTCGCAAGCGCGGTCGGCTTTGGCAGTTCCCACACGCTACGGCATCACTTTCGGCAAAAGGTGGGACTCAGCCCCCGTGATTATCGCGCCCGCTTCATGACCGAAGAGCCGATAAGCACGTGACGACGGCGTAGAACTGCAGTGGGAGCAAATGGAGAGCATTTGCAAGGTTTGCGAGACCGGTCGATCTATCCGTTCTTCAATCTCCGCGGCAGCTAAAAAGTCGACAAACGAACTGAGCAGGGAGAAAATGATATTTAAATCAATTTATTACGCGACTTTTCCGGCCTTGCGCGCGGCCGCACGGTCCGGCCAAGAGCCATGGACCATGTAGAAGGGTGCGCTATTTTGGCACTTGGTCAGTGGCCGTCGAAGGCTTTGACTCTTTTCTGCTCCCATGCCACCTCGGGGCCATGTCCATGCTCATCAAAATATGCGGCCTCTCGACGGAAGAGACCCTGGAAGCTGCCCTGCAGGCCGGGGCCGATATGATCGGGTTCAACTTCGTGGCGAAGAGCCCGCGCTACATCTCCCTTGAGACGGCGCGAAGGCTTGGAGCCAAGGTGCGCGGCCGCGCACGCAAAGCGGCGTTGCTGGTCGATGCGGACGATGCGGCGATCGGTGCCACCATCGACGCGCTCGGCGCCGACATCTTGCAATTGCATGGCAAGGAAACGCCGGAGCGGGTGCGCGCCGTCGCATCGCGCTTCGGATTGCCGGTCATGAAGGCGGTCGGGGTCGCGACGCGCGACGATGTGCGGGCCATCGCCGGCTATCGCGGCATGGCCGACCACATCCTGATCGACGCCAAGCCGCCCAAGGACGCCGCTTATCCCGGTGGCCACGGCAAGGTTTTCGACTGGACCATCCTGGAAGCGCTTGACCCGGGGCTTTCCTTCATGTTGTCAGGGGGGCTGAGCCCTGCCAATGTCGCCGAGGCGATCAAGCGCGTGCGGCCCTGGGCCGTCGACGTCTCTTCCGGCGTCGAATCGGTGCCGGGGGTGAAGGATGTGGCTAAAATCCGCGCCTTCATCGCCGCAGCGCGTGACGCGGCCAAAGTGTGAAGGCGAAGAGGAAAGAACCGAACGAGATGAATGAGCAGTTGAATTCCTTCCGAACCGGACCGGACGAACAGGGGCGCTTCGGCCTCTTTGGCGGCCGTTTCGTCGCCGAAACTCTGATGCCGCTCATTCTCGATCTCGAAAAGGCCTATGCGGAGGCGAAAGCCGACCCGGCTTTTCACGCCGAAATCGCTTACTTGCACAAATATTACGTCGGCCGGCCGTCGCCGCTCTATTTCGCCGAACGCATGACCGAGCATCTGGGCGGCGCGAAGGTCTTCTTCAAGCGCGAGGACCTCAACCACACCGGCGCGCACAAGATCAACAACGTGCTCGGCCAGATTCTGCTGGCGCGCCGCATGGGTAAGAAGCGCATCATCGCCGAGACGGGTGCCGGCATGCACGGCGTCGCGACCGCGACGGCCTGCGCGAAATACGGCCTCGAATGTATCGTCTACATGGGCGCGGTGGACGTCGCGCGGCAGAAGCCGAATGTCGACCGCATGCATATGCTCGGCGCGAAAGTCGTGCCGGTGCAGAGCGGCGCGCGCACCCTGAAAGACGCGATGAACGATGCGCTGCGCGACTGGGTCACCAATGTCGAGACGACCTTCTATTGCATCGGCACGGTCGCCGGCCCGCATCCCTATCCCGCCATGGTGCGCGATTTCCAAAGCGTGATCGGCGACGAGACCAAGGAGCAGATGCTGGCGCAGGAAGGCCGGCTGCCGGATTCGCTGTTCGCCTGTATCGGCGGCGGCTCGAATGCCATGGGCCTGTTTCATCCCTTCCTCGACGACCGTTCGGTGGAAATCTACGGCGTCGAGGCGGCGGGCCACGGTTTGCACGTTCCCGACGGCCATGCCGCCTCGATGGCGGGCGGCAGGCCCGGCGTGCTGCACGGCAACCGGACCTATCTGTTGATGGATGATGACGGGCAGATCCTGGAGGGCCATTCGATCTCGGCCGGTCTCGACTATCCCGGCGTCGGCCCCGAACATTCCTGGCTGCGCGACATCGGCCGCGTCACCTACCTGTCGGCGACCGACAAGGAGGCGATTGAGGCGTTCCAAACGTGCTGCCGGCTCGAAGGCATCATTCCGGCGCTCGAATCCTCCCATGCCCTGGCCAAGGTCATCGAACTCGCGCCCAAAATGCCAAAGGATCATTTGATGGTGGTGAACATGTCGGGCCGCGGCGACAAGGATATGGCCAGCGTCGCCGAATATTTGGGAGGCCTGTGAAATGAGCACCCGCATCGACCAGAAATTCGCCGCCTGCGCGGCCGAGGGCCGTGCCGCGCTCGTGACATTTATCATGGCCGGCGACCCCGACATGGCGACGTCGCTCGAGATCCTGAAGGCGCTGCCGCCGGCGGGAGCCGACGTGCTCGAAATCGGCATGCCGTTCACCGATCCGATGGCCGACGGGCCGAGCATTCAGGCGGCCGGCCTGCGCGCGCTGAAAAGCGGGGCGACGCTGAACAAGACGCTCGCCATGGTCAAGTCCTTCCGCGCCGGCGACGCGACGACGCCGGTCGTGCTGATGGGCTATTACAACCCGATCTACATCCATGGCGTCGAGCGCTTTCTCGCCGACGCGAAGGAGGCCGGTGTCGACGGTTTGATCGTCGTCGACCTGCCGCCGGAAGAGGATGCGGAATTGTGCCTGCCGGCGCGCGCCGCAGGCCTCAATTTCATCCGCCTCGCGACGCCGACCTCGGACGACAAGCGGCTGCCCAAACTGCTGCCGAACACATCGGGCTTCGTCTATTATGTGTCGATCACCGGCATCACCGGCGCGGCGGCGCCCGATTACTCGAAAGTCGCTACGGCCGTCACTCGCATCAAGACACATACGGACTTGCCGGTTGCAGTCGGTTTCGGCGTGAAGAACGCCGACAGCGCTGCAGCTATCGCGCGTCATGCCGATGGTGTCGTGGTCGGCACTGCGCTCGTCGACGCCTTGAAAAATTCGCTCGACACCCAAAATCAAGCGACGGACAAGACCGTTGCCGCGGTTGCCGATCTCGTCTCGACGATCGCTGGCGGCGTGCGTTCGGCCCGCCGCGCGGCTGCAGAATAGTAGGATGAAGCGATGAACTGGATTGCCAATGTCGTTCCGCCGCGGATCCGCTCGTTCCTGAGCCGGCGCGAGACGCCGGAAAATCTCTGGGTGAAATGCCCCGACAGCGGCGAGATGGTGTTTCACAAGGACCTGGAAGCCAATCTCTTCGTCGTGCCGGGCTCCGGCTATCATTTCAAGATGGGCGCCAAGGCGCGCTTTGCCTCGATGTTCGACGGCGGCACGTGGGAAGAGATTCCGCTCCGCGAGACCTTGGCCGATCCGCTGAAATTCCGCGACGCCAAGCGCTATAGCGACAAGATCAAGGAAGCGCGTGCGAATACCGGCTTGCAGGATTCGGTGCTGGTCGGTTACGGCCAGCTCGAAGGTGAGAATATCACCATGGCCGTTCATGATTTCGGCTTCATCGCCGGATCGCTGGGCATGGCGGCGGGCGAGGCGGTCGTCACCGGGCTGGAAACAGCCGTGCAGCGCCGTACGCCCTTCGTGCTGTTTGCCGCCTCGGGCGGCGCGCGCATGCAGGAAGGCATGTTCTCGTTGATGCAGATGCCGCGCACCGTCGTCGCGGTGCAGCGCCTGCGCGCCGCAAAACTGCCTTACATCGTCGTTCTCACCGATCCGACCACGGGCGGCGTCACGGCGTCTTACGCGATGCTGGGCGATGTGCACATTGCCGAGCCCGGCGCGCTCATCGGCTTTGCCGGCCAGCGCGTAATCGAGCAGACGGTGCGCGAAAAATTGCCGGACGGATTCCAGCGCGCCGAATATCTGAGGGATCACGGCATGGTGGATCTGGTCGTGCCGCGCAAGGAAATGCGCGCGACGGTCGCGCGGCTTTGCGCTGTCCTGATGCGCGTGCCGGCCAAGGAAGCGGCGTAACCTTATTTGACCCGGATCATGACGCATCGCGATACGGTCCTCGACCGCTTCTTGCCATTGCATCCGAAGCGGATCGATCTGTCGCTCGACCGTGTCACGCGGCTGCTCGCGCGGCTTGGATCGCCGGAATTGCATTTGCCGCCGCTCATCCATGTCACCGGCACCAATGGCAAAGGTTCGACCATCGCCTTCATGCGCGCGATGCTGGAAGCCGCTGGTAAGTCGGTCCATGTCTATACGTCGCCGCATCTGGTGCGCTTTCACGAGCGCATCCGTTTGGGCGAAAACGGCGGCGGCAAGCTGGTCGACGATGCGCGCCTTCTGCACGCGTTCGAGCGGTGCGAGGCGGCGAACGAAGGGGCGCCGATCTCTTTGTTCGAGATCACGACAGCCGCTGCGCTGCTGCTGTTCAGTGAAGCGCCTGCCGATTACCTGCTGCTGGAAGTCGGGCTCGGCGGCACACTCGATGCGACCAATGTGATCGCCAAGCCGCTCGCCTCCGTCATCACGCCGATTTCCCTCGACCATGCCGATTATCTCGGCGGCACGGTCGAGCAGATTGCCGCGCAAAAGGCCGGCATCATCAAGCGCGGCCGGCCGGTGATTATCGGCCGGCAAGGGCCGGAGGCAGGAGCCGTGCTGGAGCAGGTGGCGGAGACGTTGCGCGCGCCGGCGCATATCTGGGCGCAGGATTTCATGGCGCGCGCCGAGAATGGCCGGCTGGTCTATGAGGACGAGCGCGGCCTGTTGGATTTGCCCTTGCCGCGCCTCGCGGGTCGGCACCAGCACATCAATGCGGCGACCGCCATTGCGGCGTTGCGCGCCAGCGTGCCGGAGGTTGAGCCAAAGCATATCGAGGCCGGCCTTTTGCGCGTCGAATGGCCGGCGCGATTGCAGCGGCTGGCGCGCGGCGCCTTGATCGGCCTTGCGCCGGACGGCGCCGAGATTTGGCTCGACGGCGGCCACAACGAGGATGGCGCCCGCGTTCTCTCCGAGGCGATGGCCGATCTTGAGGACAGGCACGCGCGTCTGCTCGTCATGATTTGCGGCATGCTGACGACCAAGGACGCCGCCGCCTTTCTCGGCCATTTCCGCGGCCTCGTGCGCGATGTCTTGGCGGTTCCGGTGGAAGGGCAAGAGGCGGGACGGCCCGCGGCCGAAGTCGCGGCCTCGGCGCGCGCTGTCGGCCTCACCGCGCGCGCCTTTTCGTCCTTGGCCGCAGCCTTGCAAGACTTGCGCGCGCAAACCTGGCCGACACCGCCGCGCATTCTCATCGCCGGTTCGCTTTATCTCGCCGGCGAGGTGCTTGCCGCCAACGGCACGTTGCCGCAATAGGCCAAGGCTATTTCTGCGGCAGCATGCGCCAGGCGACGATAGCGCTGGCAAAAGAGAGCGCTGCGGTTGCGACCGAGACCGCGGCAAAGGCCACGATCATCGCATGCGCCCGGACGGCCAGAGCCGCGGGCGGCCAATCGGCATGGGCCGGCTCGCCATAGCTGGCGGAGGCAAGATCCGCATCAATATTCAAGCGATAGGCAAGGGCGGCGACAATGCCGAGCGCCGCGACCGCAAACAGCCCGGCAATGCGGGCAACGCCATTGTTGATGCCGGAGGCGGTGCCGGCCAGTCCCTCGTCGGCGACGGTCATGACGGTGGTGGAGAGCGGCGGCACGACAAAGCCCATGCCGATGCCGAGCAAGGCCATGCTGGGCAGCACGCCATATTCGTAAGCACCCGCCGCCACGCCGGCCGCGACGGTCAGAAACGATAGGCCGACAATGACCGAGCCGAGCGCAATCGGCAGGCGCGGGCCGCGCCGGTCGCTCAAGGCTCCGGAATAGCGCGCCAGCAGCGCCATGGTGAGAGTGAAGGGCAGATAGACCGAGCCGGCTTTCGCCGCGCCGAGTTGTAGCGCCTCGATCAGGGTCATTGGCAGGAAGAACAGCGATCCGGCGAGGGCGAAATAGAGGCAGAAGGTGAGGAGGTTAGCGCCGTTGAAGGTGCGCAAGGCAAAGAGGGCGCGCGGGAGCATGGGTACCTTGCTTCGACGCTCCCAGAGCCAGAACAGCACCATGGCGGCGACGCCGATTGCCAGCGCCAGCCCGATGTCGCGCGGGGAGGGGGACGGTTCGCTGGCGAAGGTCAAGCCGAGCGCCAGGCCGCCGAGACCGATGGTTACGATAGCGGCGCCGAGAAGATCGAGATGGGTTCCGGCCTTCGGCCTGTGGCGCGGCGTCAACGCGAAGAGCAGGAAGAGGGTCAGCGCGCCGGCGGGCAGATTGATCCAGAAGATCCAGCGCCAGGCGGTGGGGCCGGCAAATTGGATTAAAGTTCCGGCCACGATCGGCCCGAGCGCGGCAGCGATGCCGGAGACCATGGACCATAGGCCGATCGCCCGGCCGCGCTCGTCGGTCGGGAACGCCAGGGCGATCAACGCCAGACTGCCGGGAACCATGAACGCGGCGCCAGCCCCCTGAAGACAGCGCCAGATGATCAGCGGCTCGGGCGATCCGGCCGTGGCGCAGCCGAGCGAGGTCAGGCAAAAGACCAGGATCCCGGCGCCGAAGGTTTCCCGCTGGCCGAACCGGTCGCCCGCCGCGCCGCCGACCAAGATCAGGGCCGACAGCATCAGGGCGTAACCGTTGGACACCCATTGAATCTGGCCGAAATCCGCGCCGATGTCGGAGCGGATGGCGGGGATCGCCACAGTCACCACGGCGCCGTCCATGAAACCGAGCGACGAAGCCAGGATAGCGGCCGTCAATGTGGCGGCGCGCGCCCGGCTCGGTGACGCCATTGCGAGGGATTTTTGCATGCTTGATTTGTGTACCAAAGGGCAGATGGCCTGGCAAAGACCGGGACGGTCGCGGTCCCAAGCCGCTCTCTACCTATCTTATTCCGATATAAACATTTCCTTATATCGCTGTTGTCTCACGTCATACTTCCTGCTATACGGCGCTCCAGTCTTCTCTGGAGCAGAACATGAGCGCGTTTAACGATTATATTGTCGCCGATATCGGCCTCGCCGCCTGGGGCCGCAAGGAGATCGCCATTGCCGAGACCGAAATGCCTGGCCTGATGGCGACCCGCCGTGAGTACGGTGCTGCGCAACCGCTCAAGGGCGCGCGCATCATGGGCTCGCTGCATATGACCATTCAGACGGCGGTGCTGATCGAGACGTTGAAGGCGCTCGGCGCCGACATCCGCTGGGTCTCGTGCAACATCTATTCGACCCAGGATCACGCCGCGGCGGCAATTGCCGCGGCGGGCATTCCGGTCTTTGCGCGCAAGGGCGAGAGCCTGCAGGACTACTGGGATTACACGGCGCGCGCGCTGCAATGGGGCGATGGCGGCGAGCCGAACATGATCCTGGATGACGGCGGCGACGCGACCTTGCTTGTGCATCTGGGTCTGCGCGCGGAACAGGGCGACACGGCGTTCCTCGACAAGGCCGGCTCGGAAGAAGAGGAAATTCTGTTCGCCCTGATCAAGCGCCTGCTCAAGGACAAGCCCGGCTGGTTCGCCAAGCTCGCGGCCGCGATCAAGGGCGTGTCGGAAGAAACCACGACCGGCGTGCACCGCCTCTACGTGATGCAGAAGGAGGGCAAGCTGCTCTTCCCGGCGATCAATGTGAACGATTCCGTGACCAAGTCGAAATTCGACAATCTCTACGGCTGCCGCGAATCGCTGGTGGACGGCATCCGCCGCGGCACCGACGTGATGATGGCCGGCAAGGTCGCGATGGTCGCCGGCTTCGGCGACGTCGGTAAAGGCTCGGCCGCCTCGCTGCGCCAGGCCGGCTGCCGCGTCATGGTGTCGGAAGTCGACCCGATCTGCGCGCTCCAGGCTGCCATGGAAGGCTATGAGGTCACCACCATGGAGGACGCGGTCAAGCGCGCCGACATTTTCGTCACCGCCACCGGGAACAAGGACGTGATCACCGCCGACCACATGCGCGGCATGAAGGATCGTGCCATCGTGTGCAACATCGGCCATTTCGACAATGAGATCGACGTCGCCGGCCTGCGCAACATGAAGTGGCACAATGTGAAGCCGCAGGTGGACGAAGTGGAAATGCCGAATGGCAACCGCATCATCCTGCTGTCGGAAGGCCGCCTCGTCAATCTCGGCAACGCTATGGGCCACCCGAGCTTCGTGATGTCGGCGAGCTTCACCAACCAGACGCTGGCGCAGATCGAACTCTACGGCCACCAGGGCAAATACGAGAAAAAGGTCTATACGCTGCCCAAGCACCTCGACGAAAAGGTCGCCATGCTGCATCTCGAAAAGATCGGCGTGAAGCTGACCAAGCTGCGCGACGATCAGGCCGCCTACATCGGCGTGCCGCAGAACGGCCCGTTCAAGGCCGATCATTACCGCTACTGAGCGAAAAACTGCGTCGCGGCGACCTACGCCGCCCTCGGATCGCGGCCGAAATGGCCGCGATCCTTTTTTGCGGGTCCGTTCAATTGGCGCCCTATCCGGTCTATGGTTAACCACTTCCTAGCAGAGTCGCGCTAAGGCTAGGATTCGCTGATTCGCGTATCGTGGTTGGACGGGTTGAGAATGATGGGGTTGCGGCGGCCTTTGAGCCACCCGGCAGAGATTTTCAGGCGGCGGGAGCGCCGATGGATCGGTTCGGCCTCGGTGCTGGCGATCCTCGCGGTCGCGACCCCGGCGCGCGCCGCCGACTGGCCGCGTCTGCCGCTGGATCTGCTCGAGCGCACCGACAGCCTGGCCGCGATGGCCTTTGCCGCCGGCGCCGTCGTGAGCGCGATCGTCGCTGCTCTCGCGCATCTTGCCGGCCGCCGTCGCCGCACGGCGCGGGTGGCGCGGCTGAGGGCGGCCAATGCCGATCTTCAAGCCAAGGCAGCCAGCGCGCAGGCCCTGCTCGCGACAGAGCCGCAAATTCTTATCGCTTGGAATTCGCCGCATGGCGAACCGGAGATCGAAGGCGATCTCTCACTCATCGCCAGCGAGGCCGAACGGCGTCCGGTGCTGGGCTTCGGCTCCTGGCTGCCGCTTGCGACCGCCCTACAAATGGAGCGGCGCGTCGAAGCCCTGCGCAGCCGCGGCGAAGGTTTCCACATGGCGATCCAGAGCCTCGCCGGACGGCATCTGGACGCGGAGGGGCGCGCCGTCGGCGGCCGAGCGATCTTGCGCGTACGCGATGTCTCGGGCGACCGGCTCGACCTCACGCGCTTACGCGAACAACATGCGCAAATCGCGGCTGGGCTCGATACATTGAAAGCGCTGCTCGACGCGATGCCCGATCCCGCCTGGACCCGCGACCAGGCCGGGCGCCTCACCTGGGCCAATGCCGCCTATGCGCGGGCGGTCGAAGCGCCGCAGGGCACCGACGCGGTCGCGGCCCAACTCGAATTGCTGGACCGGCCGGCCCGCGTCGCCGCCGACGATGCGCGCCGGGAGCGCCGCATCTGGCAAGGACAGGTGAATGCGATCGTGGCGGGCGCGCGCCATATGCTGAATGTTCTGGATGTGCCGGTGCCGCAAGGCTCGGTCGGTATCGCCGCCGACCGGTCCGATCTCGAGGCGGCGCGCGCCGATTTCGCGCGCCAGATGGATTCGCATGCACGTACCCTCGATCAATTGACGACGGCGGTGGCGATTTTCGATGGCGCCAAGCGCCTCGTCTTTCACAATGCCGCTTATCGCCAATTGTGGCCGCTTGATGCGGCCTTTCTCGACCAGCATCCGTCCGACGGCGAGATCCTCGACCATTTGCGTGCCGAGCGGCGGCTGCCGGAACAGGCGGATTTTCGTGCCTGGAAAGCCGGGCTCATGGCCGCTTATACGTCGCTCGAATCCGCCGAGCACATTTGGCACATTCCGGACGGCCGCACGCTGCGCGCGGTGACGAGTCCCAATAGCCAGGGCGGCGTCACCTATCTCTTCGACGACGTGACCGAGCGGCAGAATCTCGAAGCGAAATACAATGCGCTGTACCGGGTGCAGAGCGAAACGCTCGATACGTTGAAGGAAGGTGTCGCCGTCTTCGGCATGGATGGCCGGCTCAATCTGTTCAATCCGGCTTTTGCCGAAATGTGGAAGCTCGATCTCGCCGAACTCGAAGGGCGCCCGCATGTGGATAAGGTCGCGCGCCTGTGCGAACCCTTGAGCCCGTCCGCCGAGACATGGCGCGGGATCCGTTCGGTCGTCTCCGGCCTGCACGATGCGCGCACCGCCTTGACTGACCGCCTGACCCGCGGTGACGGCATGGTGATCGATTATTCCGCTGCGCCGCTGCCCGATGGCGCGACCTTGTTGACCTTCACCGACGTCACGGCCGGCGTGAATGTGGAACGCGCGCTGAAAGAGCGCAATCAGGCGCTGATCGATGCGGAAAAGCTGCGCAACGATTTCGTGCATCACGTGTCCTACGAGCTGCGCTCGCCACTTACCAGCATCACCGGCTTCATCGAGCTCCTGGGCGGCGAGATGGTCGGGCCGCTCAACGCCAAGCAGCGCGAATATTGCGAGGCGATCAGTAAATCCTCCGCCGCCTTGCTCGCGATCATCGGCGACATTCTCGACCTTGCCACCATCGACCGCGGTGCCATGGCGCTGGAACTCTCGAGTGTCGATGTGGAAAAGACCATTGCCGCAGCGGCGCTCGGTGTGCAGGACCGCATCGACGAAATGAAGCTGCGGCTCGACATTTCGGTCGCCCCCGACATCGACCCGTTCGTCGCCGATGTGAAGCGGCTGCGACAGATCCTATTCAATCTCCTGTCCAATGCGGTCGGCTTCTCGCAGCCACATCAGGTCGTGTCCCTCAGCGCGGCGCGGCAGGGCGAGGAGATCGTCTTCACCGTGCGCGATTCCGGCCGTGGCATTCCGCGCGAATTGCTTGATCGCGTGTTCAACCGTTTCGAGACCCACACCAACGGCTCGCGCCATCGCGGCGTGGGGCTTGGCCTCGCCATGGTGCGCAGCTTCGTCGAATTGCACGGTGGCCGCGTGCACATCGAGTCCGTGCGCGGCGAGGGCACGACAGTCACATGTATTTTTCCCGCGTCGCCGGTGACGCAGCGATTGCAAGAAAAGGATAGACCCGATGACGTTTCAATCGTCGACGCAGCAATCCATCTGGCGCATTGATCTGCCGAACGAGCCGGCGACCGAAGCCTTGGCGTTCGAGGTTGCGCAGCTTGTCGGCGCCGACGATCTGATCACGCTGTCCGGCGATTTGGGCGCTGGCAAAACGACCTTCGCGCGGGCGCTCATCCGTCATCTGACGGGCGAACGCAGCCTCGAAGTGCCAAGCCCCACCTTCACCTTGATGCAGGTTTATGACGGCCGCGAATTTCCGGTCGTGCATGCGGATCTCTATCGCATCAAGGATCCGGAGGAACTCGGCGACCTCGGCTGGGAAGAGGCCTCGGATGGCGCACTGATCATGGTGGAATGGCCCGAGCGCGCCGGCTCGGCCTTGACCGCCGACCGGCTCAACATTTCCTTCTTCCTCGACCCGGCGAAGGGCACTGGCTACCGGCACGTGGTGCTCACAGGTGTCGGCAAATTCGCCGCGAGTGTCGCGCGGGCCAAGGCCACCGATGCGTTGCTCGGGTCGAGCGGCTGGGCCGAGGCGCAGCGCATCTTCATGCTCGGCGACGCCTCGACCAGGGCTTACGAGCGGCTGCGCAAGCCGAAGGGCGACCAGGCGGTGCTGATGATTTCGCCGCCGCGGCCGGACGGGCCACCGGTCCGGTTTGGCCGGCCCTACAGTGCGATCGCCAAGCTTGCGGAAAACATCCGGCCGTTCATTGCCGTGGATTTGGGGTTGCGGGAGCTGGGCTATTCGGCGCCGGCGATCTACGCGCAGGACATGGAAGGCGGCCTCGCGATTCTCGAGGATCTTGGCGACGCCTTCGTCACGGGGCCGGACGGTCCGGTGCCGGAACGCTATAGCGAGGCGATTGCGCTGCTTGCCGATCTGCATGCCAAATCGCTGCCCGAAACCCTGACGCTGCCGGATGGCGAGAGCTACCGCATTCCGATCTACGACATCGATGCGATGCTGATCGAGGTCGAACTGATTTGCGATTGGTACGCGCCCTACATTGCCGGCGCTTCGCTCACCTCCAGCGCGCGCGCGACCTTCGTCGCCCTGTGGCGCGACCTATTGAGCGAGATTCTGGTGGCGCCGGCGACCTGGGTGTTGCGCGACTATCATTCGCCCAATCTGTTGTGGCTCGCCGATCGCAAGGGCTTTCAGCGCGTCGGCCTGATCGACTTCCAGGATTGCGTGCTCGGCCATCCGGCCTATGACGTGGTCTCTTTGCTGCAGGACGCGCGCGTCGATGTGCCGGCGGCGCTCGAAATGCGGCTGCTGGGCGAATATGTGCGCGCGCGCCGCGCCGCGCAGAAGGATTTCGACACGACGAGCTTTGCCCGCGCCTATGCGATCATGGGCGCGCAGCGGGCGACGAAAATCCTGGGGATTTTTGCGCGCCTCGATAAGCGCGACAACAAACCGCAATATTTGGCGCATATTCCGCGTCTCGAGCGGTATCTGGCGAAATGCCTCGCGCATGAGGCGCTGGAGCCGGTCAGGGCTTGGTGCCAGGACAATCTGCCGCGCGCGATCGCGGCCGAGGTGCAATAGGAATGGGTATGTCGGATCGTCCCGATCGTGCAATGGTTTTTGCGGCTGGCCTAGGCAAGCGTATGCGCCCCGTCACCGACCGGGTGCCGAAACCGCTCATCCAGGTTGCCGGCAAGACCATGCTCGACCATATGCTCGACCGCTTGGCCGATGCCGGCATCAGCAAGGCGGTCGTCAACGTGCATTATCTTGCCGATCAGATCGAAGCGCAGCTTGCGGGGCGCCAGCACCCGAAGATCGTAATTTCGGATGAGCGCGCCGAATTGCTCGATCAAGGCGGCGGCATCAAGAAGGCGCTGCCGCAGCTTGGGTCCGAGCCGTTTTTCATCTGCAACACCGACGCCTTGTGGATCGAGGGACCGAAAAGCAATATGGGCCGGATGTTGGAGCACTGGGATCCGGCGAAAATGGATGTGCTGCTTCTGGTTGCCGAAACAGCGACCAGCGTCGGCGTCGATTGGCCGGGCGATTTCACTATGGCGCCGGATGGGCGGCTGACGAAGCGTGAAGAGCGCAAGGTCGCGCCGTTTGTGTATGCCGGCGTCGGCATCATCAAGCCGGAGCTCTTTGCCGGTGAACAGGCGGATGTTTTCCGCCTCGCGCCCTATTTCTTCGATGCGGCCGAGCAGGGCCGGCTGTTCGGCCTGCGGCTCGACGGGATCTGGTTGCATGTCGGCACGCCGCAGGCGATACACGAAGCGGAAGAGGCCATCCTGCAATCTGCGCAATAACGCGTCATGGGGCTCATGGCCCGACCCTAGGTAAGGGATGTCGGCACCGCGCGTTGTCACCATAGCGCCAGGCGCGAAATTTCTCGACGTGCTGGTGGACCATTTGCTCGATGGTTCGCTGGTGCCGGGCTTTTCGGCCGCGCTCGGCCCGCTCGCCTTGAGCGACGTGACGATTTTCGTGCCGACTCAGCGCGCGGCGCGCGCGCTGGCGCAAGTGTTTTCGGCGCGTTTCCCAGGCCCGTCCTGCATTCTGCCGCGCATTCTGCCGCTGGGCGCGCTCGACGGCGATGCGAGCGGCCTTTTTGCCGGCGAGCCCGGTTTCGATCCGCTCCTCGATGAGGATTTGCCCCAAGCGATTCCCGATATCGAGCGGCGCATGATCTTGGCGCGCCTCATTCTGCAATGGGGCAGGGCGGTGCAGAATGCCATTGTCTCGATCGATGCGCAGGGGCGCTCGACCCATCATGCCGACGAGGCCATGCTGGTCGCAACGACGCCGGCCGATGCCTGGGCTCTATCGCGCGACCTCGCCGGCCTCATCGACGAATTGATCATCGAGGGCGTGGCTTGGTCGGACATCAAGCCCTTCGGCGTCGAACGCTACGACGATTATTGGCGCATCACGCTCGATTTTCTCAATATCGCGATGACGCAATGGCCGGACATTCTGGCGTCGCGCCATAGGGTCGATGCGGCGACGCGGCGCGCACGCCTGATCGAGCGCGAAATCGCGCGGCTGCAAAGCACACCGCCGCGCGGGCCGATCATCGCCGCCGGTTCGACCGGCACCAATCAGGCGACAGCGCGGCTGCTTGCGGCGATCGCGCGCGCACCGCAAGGCGCGGTGGTCTTGCCGGGCCTCGACAAGACGCTCGATGATGCGGCGTGGCACATCTTGTCCGGCGGCGAGCACGCCGAGCCGGCGAGCAGCCATCCGCAAGCCGTCCTCTCCCGGCTCGTCGCGACTTTGGGACTGACGCGCGCGGAGATTGCCGAGGTCGGCATGGTGCCTTCGTCACTCGCCCGGCGCACGCGGCTGATCAGCGAGGCGCTGCGGCCGGCCGAGAGCACGGAGCATTGGTTGCGCTTCGTGCAGGGCCATGACGAACATTATATGCGTGAAGCGCTGCAGGATCTTGCGCTCATCGAGGCGCTCGACGAACGCGAGGAAGTGCTCGCCATTGCCCTTGCCTTGCGCGAAGCGCTGGAGACGCCGGGCCGCACCGCCGCGCTGGTCACGCCCGACCGTAATCTCGCGCGCCGTGTGCAATCGGAATTGCGGCGGTGGCAGATCGATGTCGAACCTTCGGGCGGGGAACCGCTCGACAGGAGTTGCGCCGGCACATTCGCGCGGCTCGTGATGACCTATGTGGTGACGCCGGAAGATTCGGCCAATCTGCTCGCATTGTTGAAATATCCTGCTGCGCGGCTCGGTCTGCCGCGCGAGGAACTCGATCGCCTCAGCGAAATTCTGGAAGCCGGTGTGTTGCGCGTGCTGTTGCCGGGGTCGGACATGGGTGATGTCGCTGCTTTGCTCGATGCGGCGCGTGAAGCCGCAGACGATCCGCACGCGCATCCGTTGCAACAGCGGATCACGGAGAGCGATTGGACCGAACTTCTGGATCTCCTCACCCGATTCACCGCCATTGTCGCGCCGTTGATGCGATTGGACGACGCGCCGCTCGCGCAATGGCTCGATGCGCATCGCGCGACGATTATCGCACTCACTGAGGACAACGAGCACGGCGGCTTGCAGGATGCGAGTGCCGAGACGCTGGCCAAGGTCTTTGACGCGTTGCAGGCGGCCGCCGAACATGGCATGAGCTTCGGCGCGACCGACTACCTGGCGTTTTTTTCGTCCGTTCTGGCCGAACAATTGGTGCAGATCCATCGGCCCTCGCATCCGCGCCTGAAGATTCTCGGCCTGCTCGAGGCGCGGCTCCTGTCGGTCGATCTTGCGGTGCTCGGCGGCCTCGACGAAACGATCTGGCCGCCGCAGGCCGAAACGGACGCTTTTCTCAACCGCCCCATGCGGGCAGCGCTTGGCCTCACGCCGCCGGAGCGGCGCATCGGCCAGACCGCGCATGACTTTACCGTCGCCTGCGGTCATCCCCATGTGATCTTGACGCGCGCGCTCAAACGCGATGGCGCACCAACCGTTGCCTCGCGCTTCCTGCAGCGCCTCGGCGCGCTCGCGGGCGCCCATTGGGAAGCTTGTAAAAGCGCGGGCGAGAACTATCTTCGCCTCGCGCGGCTGATCGATCGTGCCGAGATGCAAATCGTGCTGAAGCCGCCGAAGCCAAGACCAAGCGTGAGCTTGCGCCCGCAACGCTTGAGCGTCACGCAAATTGAGCGCCTGCGCCGCGATCCCTATTCGATCTACGCCGAGCGAATCTTGCGGCTAACGCCGCTGGGCGAGCTCAATCAGGTCGAGGGCCCGAGCGAGATTGGTGCGGTTCTGCATGACGCGCTGAACGACCTGGTGCGTAAATATCCCACCGGTGCAACGCCGGCCGCGGCTTTGGCCGACATGAAGAAAAAGGTTGGGGAGGATTTCGCGCGGCTGCTGCTGGACCCGGATTTCCGCGCCTTCCGCTGGCCCGATATTGTCACCGCGCTGCAGGATATCTTCGCATGGGATGCTGGCCGCCGCGTCGGCAGCGCGCGCTTTGTCGCGGAAGAAAGCGGCGCCTTGCCGCTCACCTTGCTCGATGGCAGCCTCTTCAAGCTCACCGCGCGCGCCGACCGTTTCGAAATCGGTTCGGATGAGGCGGTGACGATTGTCGATTTCAAAACTGGAGCTGTGCCATCGTCGCGTGAAATCTATGCAGGCTTTGCGCCGCAATTGACTCTCGAAGCGGCGATGGTCGCGCAGAATGCGTTTGCGCATCTGCCGCCTAACCCGAAAGTCGCCGATGCGCTGTATGTGAAGTTTCTCGGCATCGATGAGATCAAGCCCAAGTCGGTCACGGAGAAGCCGCGCGCAGAAGCGCAGGAAAAATCGATTGCCGATCTCGCCGCGGACCATCTGCAAGGCCTGCGGCAGCTCCTCGATCAGTTCCGGCAGGAAGACACGGCTTACGTGTCGCGGCCGTTCCCGCAATTTGTCATGCGCTTCGGCGTCTACGATCATCTCGCGCGGGTCAAGGAATGGTCGGCAACCGGCGGCGCTTTGGATGGCGCGGAGGGCGAAAGCTGATGAGTCTGCGTCCGCCCGCCGATACGATTCACAAGCAGCGCACCGCGTCCGACCCCGCGCTCTCAGCCTGGGTCTCGGCCAATGCCGGGTCGGGCAAGACCCACGTTTTGGCGCAACGCGTGATCCGCATGCTGCTCAGCGGCGTGCAGCCCGCGAAGATTCTCTGCCTGACTTTCACCAAGGCCGCCGCCGCCAATATGGCGCAAAAAGTGTTCGACACGCTCTCGCGTTGGACGATGCTCGAGGATGATGCGCTGCGGCAAGCGATCTTGGAGACCGGCGCGCCGGCGCCCGACACGAATGATCTTGCCAAGGCACGTCGCCTCTTCGCGCGCACGGTGGAAACGCCCGGCGGGTTGAAGATTCAAACCATCCATGCCTTTTGCGAAAAACTGCTGCATGTGTTTCCGTTCGAAGCCAACGTACCGGCGAGTTTCGAAGTTCTCGACGATCAGCAAAATGCGGTCTTGCTCGCGACGGCGCGGCAGGCCGTTCTGCATCGCGCATTAGGCGATCCAGCCTCACTGCTCGGGCAGAATTTGAATCTGTTGGTCCGCGAGGTGTCTTCCTCGTCGCTCGATACGTTGATCGGCGAAGCCATGGCGCAGCGCGGGGCGATCACGCGGGTGATCCGCGCCTATCCCACGCAAGACAAGCTGACGCGTGCATTGCAACGCGAACTCGATTTGCAGGCGCACGAGACGGATGCGGCGATCGCGCAGGACATGCTCTATGGCGGTATCGCGCAAAGCGAATGGCCGAGCCTTGCCGCCGAAATGCAGCCATTCAGCAATGCGAAGGAGTCCGGTGCTGTCCTCTTGGCACGCGCCTTCGCCGCGCTCGACGACGCGAAGAAGCTGGAGATCTACAAGAGCATCTTCCTGACGGAGAAGGACAGCCCACGCAAAAACCTGGTAGCCAAGAAACTTGGTGAGACGCGGCCGCTCATTGCGCAAGTCTTGCTGGCCGAACAGGATCGGCTTGTTAAGCTTGTCGAGAAACTGAAACGCGCGCAAACAGTGACGCGGACGGTCGCATTGCTCGGCGTGCTGGGCGGCATTTTGACCGAATATGAAAGGATGAAGCGGCGCCAGGGCCTGTTCGACTTTCAAGACCTGATCGAACGCACGTTGTCGCTACTCGCGCGCGCCGATGCGGCTTGGGTTCTCTACAAGCTCGATGCTGGCATCGATCACGTGCTGGTCGATGAAGCGCAGGACACGTCGCCCGAGCAATGGCAGATTCTGCAAAAGCTCACGGAGGAGTTTTTCTCCGGCGAGTCTGCGCAGCGGCAGGCGCGCACGTTTTTTGCGGTCGGCGATCCAAAGCAATCGATCTTTTCGTTCCAGGGTGCCGATCCGGCGATGTTCGACGCCGTGCGCCGGGAGCTCGACAAGAAGGTGCGGGAAGCGGCAGACCCGCGCGAGCGGCGGTTGCTTTTCGAGCATGTTCAACTCGTGCTCTCCTTCCGCTCGGCGACCGATATTCTGGAAGCCGTCGACAAGGTCTTCGAAGCGCCGGAGCGCTCCCGCGGCCTGTCGGCCGGAGACGAAAATGTCAGGACAGTTCACCAGCCCTTGAAAGCGAAGGCGCCTGGCCTGGTCGAAATCTGGCCGCCGGTCGGCGCACAGGCACGGGAGACGCCGCGCGATTGGCGTTTGCCGGTGGATGCGCTCGACATGCAGGATCCGCCGGTCATTGTGGCAAGGCGCATTGCCGCCGCGATCAAGGCGATGATCGCGCCGGGTTCGCCCGATTACGTGATGGACAAGAACAACCAGCCGCGCGCGATTGACCCCGGCGACGTGATGATTCTGGTGCGGTCGCGCAACGCTTTCTTCGAAGCCGTCATTCGCGCGCTGAAGGCCGCCGACGTGCCGGTGGCCGGCGCGGACCGCCTGCAGCTCACCGATCACATCGCGGTGATGGATTTGATCGCGCTCGGCCGCGCGTCGCTCTTGCCGGATGATGATCTGACCGTCGCGACGGTACTCAAATCGCCGCTCGTCGGTCTCGACGATGACGATCTGATCGCGCTCGCGCCTTCGCGACCAGGCACGCTGCTGCACGCGCTGCAACAATCCGCCGACCCACGCCATGGCGCCGCCGCGCGGCAATTGCACGCGTGGCAAAAGCAAGCTGCGACGCTGGCGCCCTTCGCCTTTTACAGCCACGTGCTCGGCGCCGATGGCGGGCGGCGCAAGTTGCTGGCCCGGCTCGGGCCGGAGGCGGGCGACGCCATCGACGAATTCCTCAAATTGACATTGGCGGAGGAGCGCAAGCAGGCGCCGGCGCTGGTGACATTCCTGAATGGGCTGCAGCAGATCGACCTTTCCATCAAGCGCGACATGGAGGCGCAGCACGGCGCCGTGCGGGTGATGACGGTGCATGCCGCCAAAGGGTTGGAAGCGAAGATCGTCTTTCTGCCGGACACGTGCAGCGTGCCGGGCGGACGGCACGATCCGAAGATCTTTTTTCTCGACGACGGCAAGGGTGGCGCTTTGCCGGCCTGGTCGCCGCGCACCGCGACCGATACCGCTGCGGTTGGCGCGGTGCGCGAGACGGCGCGGCAGGCGCAAATCGAGGAGCATCGTCGGCTGCTCTATGTCGCGCTCACCCGCGCCGAGGAACGGCTCTATGTGGCGGGCTTCCATGGCCCGCGCGGGCGCAATGCCGAGTGCTGGTTCGACATGATCTGGGCCGGGCTCGAGCCCGACCTGCAGATTCTGCCGGCGCCTTGGGACGGCGCTGAGCAGATCTACCGCCGCCAGGTCATCGCCTATCAGAAAACCGACGTGACTGCCGCGGCGCAAGCGGGCGCGGTCGAGACGCGGCTCCCGGATTGGCTCGAGCGCGATGCGCTGCCCGAGCACGATGCGCCGCCGCCGATCAGCCCCTCCAACGCCGCCACCGCAGCCGACCGAAACAACGGGCCGCGCGCACAGGCGGTACCTGGCCGAGACGCCGCCCAGCGCGGCAGCCTGATGCACGCCCTGCTGCAGCATTTGCCCGACGTGGCCACGAATCGGCGTGAAGCGGCCGGTTTGCGCTTCCTCCAGGCCGAAGCGCAGCGGCTCGATGCCGGCGCGCGGGCGGCACTGCTCAGGGAGGCGCTGGATGTTCTCGACGCTCCGGCGCTGGCGGCGCTGTTCGGGCCACAGTCGCGTGCCGAGGTCGGGATCGCGGGCGAAATCGCTGGCGCCCTGGGAGCCAAACTGAGGGTCACGGGTCGTATCGACCGGCTGGCGGTGACGGCCGAGGCCGTGTTCATCGCCGATTACAAGACCGGCCGCCCGCGGGAGCTGGCCGAGACGCCTGCCGCCTATGTGTCGCAACTGGCGCTCTACCGGGCGGTGGTGGGTGCGCTTTATCCCCACCTGCCGGTCCGGGCCTTCCTGATCTGGACGACGGGACCGCAATATCTTGAGATTCCGGAGCAAAGTCTGGATGCGGCGCTGGCGCACGTCACCTCTGCGCCAGGCGCGGAGATCGGCGCGCTTGACGGCGATGCGGCTCCTTCCTACCTATGAGGCAACTGTGGCGGCCGGTTTCTCGAGTCGCCGTCCGAGCAATTTTCCATTCTTCCGGAATCGGAAAATTGCTCTAAGCTTTATTGGTCGCATTCCCGAAAAGTCGAACAGCTTTTCGGGTCAATGCTCGAAAGAAAGAGGGTTTTCATGTCCACGGAAAAGGTCACCGACGCCAGCTTCGAGGCCGACGTCTTGAAATCGTCTGAGCCTGTGGTTGTCGACTTCTGGGCGGAATGGTGCGGCCCTTGTAAGATGATCGCGCCGGCGCTGGACGAAATCGCCAAGGAAATGGCCGGCAAGGTGAAGGTCGTGAAGCTCAATGTCGATGAGAATCCGGCCGTGTCCGCCAAGCTCGGCATTCGCTCGATCCCGACGCTGATGCTGTTCAAGAATGGCCAGGTCGCGTCGCAAAAGGTGGGCGCTGCGCCGAAGGGCGAACTCGTGAAATGGATCAACGGCGCGGCTTAATTTTCACAGCCAAGCGGATCGTCGATCAGGGCCTCCATGCGGAGGCCCTTTTTCATATAAGCGTTTTTTCCGGCGAGGCGCAGAGGTCGGCGATGATGCACTTCTCGCACTCCGGCTTGCGCGCCTTGCAGACATAACGGCCGTGCAGAATGAGCCAGTGGTGGGCGTGGCGCAGGAACTCCTTCGGGATGATCTTTTCCAACCCCAGTTCGACTTCGAGCGGCGTCTTGCCGGGCGCGAGCGGAATGCGGTTGGATACGCGGAAAAGATGGGTATCCACCGCGATCGTCGGCTCGCCGAAGGCAATGTTCAAGACCACATTGGCGGTCTTGCGGCCGACGCCTGGGAGCGTTTCCAGCGCGGCGCGGTCGCGCGGCACCTTGCCGCCGAAATCGTCGAGGATTTTGCGCGACAAAGCGATGACGTTCTTGGCTTTGGTGCGGAAGAGGCCGATGGTCTTGATGTGCTCGCGTAGCCGCTCCTCGCCGAGGTCAAGCATTTTCTGAGGCGTGTCGGCCACCTCAAACAGGGCCTTCGTCGCCTTGTTGACGCCAACGTCGGTCGCCTGCGCCGACAGCGCCACGGCGACCACCAGCGTGTAGGGATTGACGTAATCGAGTTCGCCCTTGGGTTCCGGGTCGGCCCGCTCGAACCGCGTGAAGATTTCACGCACTTTCGCCGGGTCGGGCAGGGCGCGTTTGGGCTTTTTGCCCGCCGTCTTGGCGGCAGCGGGCTTCTTGATCGCTTTTGGCTTTTGCGTCGTCATAATGTCTTATAAGATCAAAGGTCGCGAGAAGCGACCTTTGAACCGCTCTTCATTTTTCGCAATCGCCTTGAAAAGGCGAAAAATGAAGAAAGGAACCAACGGTCACTTTTCGTGACCGTTGGTATAAGATTGCCACGTTGGGCGGCACAACGGCGCGGAGTTGACCCCATGGAGCTTCTTTCCGATCCGCTGCAAAAGGAAATATTTTCGCGCACGATTCATCCGCATCGCTCCATGAGCTGGAAGGGCGTGAAAATCCTGCTCTGCTGCGTCGGTTTCGCGAGTGCCTTCGTCAGTCTGCCGTTTTTTCTCTTGGGCGCCTGGCCGGTCGTCGGTTTTCTCGGCCTTGATGTGCTCCTCCTTTATTTTGCCTTCAAGCTGAATTTCAAGGCGGCGCGGGCCTACGAGTTGATCACGCTCAATCCGCTCGAATTGCAGCTCGCGAAGGTGAGCGCCAAGGGCGCGCGGCAGGAATGGCGTTTCAATCCTGTCTGGGTGCGGTTGCGGCGCGAAGAGCACGAGGAGTTCGGCGTGCAAAGGCTCGAATTGATCTCGCGCGGCACATCGGTCGAAGTGGCGGGCTTTTTGGGGCCGGATGCCAAGGCCGATTTCGCTCGCGATCTCAATCGTGCGCTGTCGGACGCGCGGCGCGGCGCGCATTTTTCATGAATGGAGACGTCCGCATCGTTTTCGGGTGGCGGAACGGGTTCAAAGGGCGCAAGCAGCGGCGATGACACACGATGAAACGTGAGACGATGCTTGACCTTGTCCATTCCGAACCGTCTGTCGTCGCGCTTGGGATCGACGATGGACAGGCCGGCGATTACGCCCGTGTGAAACAGGCGCTCGAATATATCCACGGCCGCTGGCGCAGCCAGCCCGCGCTTGAGGAGATCGCGGCGCATGTCGGGCTGTCGACCTCGCATCTGCACCACCTGTTCCGCCGCTGGGCCGGCCTGTCGCCGAAGGCTTTTCTCCAGGCGATCACGCTCGATCATGCGCGCGGCCTTTTGCGCGAGTCGGCATCGGTGCTCGATACGGCCTATGAGGTCGGACTGTCGGGGCCGGGCCGGCTGCACGATCTCTTCGTGACCCATGAGGCGATGTCGCCGGGCGATTACAAAACCGGCGGCGAGGGGCTGATCTTGCGCTACGGCTTTCATCCGTCGCCCTTCGGCGAGGCCCTGATCGTCGCGACCGGTCGCGGCCTCGCCGGGCTTGGCTGGGTGGATGAAAAGGCCGGTCCCGGCCGGGCGCGGGGAGACGGCAAGCCCGCGGGCGGACGTTCCGGCGCGCTTAGCGATATGCAGCGGCGCTGGCCACGCGCCGCCTTCGTCGAAGACCTTGCGGCAACCGCGCCTCTCGCAGCGCGCGCCTTCGATCCCGCGCTGTGGAAGCCGGACATGCCACTGCGCGTTGTCCTCATCGGCACGGATTTCGAAGTGCGGGTATGGGAGACGCTGTTGCGTATTCCGGTCGGCCGTGCCACGACCTATGGCGATATCGCCGCGCATCTCGGCAAGCCCAAGGCCGCGCGCGCCGTCGGCACTGCGGTCGGGCGCAATCCGATTTCGTTCGTCGTGCCGTGCCATCGTGTGCTCGGCCGCTCCGGCGCGCTCACCGGCTACCATTGGGGCGTGACGCGCAAACAGGCGATCTTGGGGTGGGAAGCCGGCTGCGCGGCGAGCTGATACTTGAGCTTAAGGAATGACGGATTTGTCCTGTCCCATCGGTATTGTTGTCGTGTCCGACCGCGCCAGCGCCGGCATTTACGAGGATCGCGGCGGTCCGGCGATCGAGGCCTGGCTCGCGAATGTCCTGACGTCGGCCTGGACGCCGCTGAAGCGCATCATCCCAGACGAGAAGGATGTGATCGCGGCGACGCTGATCGAACTGGCCGACGAGCACAAATGCGGCCTCATCCTCACCACCGGCGGCACGGGTCCCGCGCCGCGCGACGTGACGCCCGAGGTGACGGAAGCCGTCTGCGAACGTTTGCTGCCGGGTTTTGGCGAATTGATGCGGCAAAAGAGCCTGCTCGAAGTGCCGACCGCCATTCTGTCCCGGCAGATTGCGGGCACGCGCGGGTCGTCTCTCTTGATCAACCTGCCGGGCAAGCCGTCGGCCATCGGCACATGTCTCGATGCGGTGTTCCCGGCCGTGCCCTATTGCATCGATCTCATCGGCGGCCCGCGCCTTGAAACCGATCCGGCGAAATGTGCGGCATTCCGACCCAAGGGCAGCTAAAACACATTTCTAGAAAAGTTGATCCCTTTTCGATTCAGAATCGGCAGTCTACGCGGCGAAGTAAAAGCTAGAGTGAGTTTCCATCCAATCGGAAAATTACTCGAGATCTTGCCGCTCTGTGATGTGCGTGTTGCAGGTGCCCAGCGACTGGCATGATCGCCCAAAAGGTATCCACAAGCCCGGTTCTCGCCGCAATAAGCGCTTAGGTCTTGACTTGTATATTGCCATATGGCTATATAGCTAGATGGAAATTCACTTATCCCAACCTGATCGTTTGAACAAAGCGTTCTCCGCTCTCGCCGACCCGACCCGGCGCGCCATCCTGATGCGCCTAAGCGTGAGCGAAGCGACCGTGTCCGAACTTATGACGCCGTTCGCGCTGAGCCAGCCGACGATCTCGAAACATTTGAAGGTGCTCGAGGAGGCCGGCTTGATCGAGCGGGGGCGTGATGCGCAGCGGCGCCCGCGCAAGCTGGTGCCCTCGGTTCTCAAGGATGTTGCGGATTGGGTCGAGCCGTTCCGCACGCAATGGGAATGCAGGCTCGACAATCTCGATGCGCATCTCGCCACAATGAAATCCGTGGAGAAGTGAAATGTTGACCACGAACGCGTCCAGGACCAATTCCAAGCTCATCATTGACCGCGCCGCGCACTCGATAAGGTTGGAACGCGAGTTTAGCGCCCCGCGCATGCAGGTGTTCGAAGCCTGGACTCGGCCCGAGCATGTTGCCTGTTGGTGGGACCCTTCAGGGGAGCGCTTGATGGCCTGCGAAATCGACTTGCGCCCAGGTGGAGCCTTCAAATTCGTCATGAAGGCACGTCCAGAAATGCCATTCGCCGGGACATACCTTGAAATCGCCCCACCCGATCGCCTCGTGTTCGAAGCCCTCGCCGCCACAGGTCGCGTGTTGCTGCACGAATCTGCAGGCAAAACGCGCCTATCAGTGCAGATTGAATGCCGGTCAGCGCAGCACCTCGATCAATTTCTCGAAATGGGCGTTGACCGAGGCACGTCTCAAACCCTCGACAACCTTGTCACTTATGTGGGCGTCGCGTCGCGATCAGCGGCAAACGCCTAATGCGCGATCTCGGCAGAGCATGGACTTGAACGCACGATGCAGCACGCTCTTGTGACCTCCAATCCAACATTCCTAGCCTATGTCGTAACCAGCATCGTTTTGTGCCTCAATCTCCTGGGGCTCTGGGTTGCAAGCGGAGCGGTGCGTGCGCGGGGCGGCGTGGCAATCAACCCGGAGGACGGTGCGCGCTATGGCGTCTGTGTGTCGGAATTGGATCCACCGAGCGTGGCCCGATATCTCCGGGTGCATCGAAACGCGGAAGCGACGACCTACCCATTTCTGTTGTTAGGCCTTGTCTATGTGCTGGCGGGAGGCAGTGTGTGGATTGCCGCCCCCATCTTTGCGCTCTTCGTCATGGCGAGGCTTGCCCACTCGATCGTCTATTTGCGGGGCATCCAACCCTGGAGAACGATCGCTTTTGCAACATCGCTGATGGCGACCATGACCCTGATGCTGGCCATCCTCTACGTCTTCATGAGGGCTTGACGGCAATCCCCACTAGACGATCCGGGTGCGCACGGTACCAATGCCGGCGATTTGGCCTGCCAGAACGTCGCCTTTCGCCACGGCCGCAACGCCGTCCGGCGTGCCGGAAAAGATCAGATCGCCGGGCGCCAGCACGACGAGGCGTGAGAGATAGGCGATCGTTTCCGGCACGCTCCAGATCATCTTGGCGAGATCGGACGATTGCCGCACGTTGCCGTTCACACGCAATTCGATGAGACCCTGATCCGGGTGGCCGGCAATCGCGGCCGGAACGATGTCGCCGATCGGCGCCGAATGATCGAAACCCTTGGCCATGTCCCATGGCCGGCCGTGCTTCTTCGCCTCGGCCTGCAGATCGCGCCGCGTCATGTCGAGCCCTGCCGCGTAACCAAAGACATGCTGCAGTGCGACGCTTTCGGCAATACCGCGGCCGCCTTGGCCGATCGCCACGACCATTTCCATCTCGTGATGCAGGTCTTGCGTCATCGTCGGGTAGGGCATATCCGCACCGCCCGCCACCAGCGCGTCTGCCGGTTTGGTAAAGAAGAACGGCGTTTCGCGATTGGGATCGCCGCCCATCTCGCGCACATGCGCGGCGTAATTGCGCCCGACACAAAAGATACGCCGGACGGGAAACAGGCCGCCGCCTTGCACCGGCACGCCGACAATCGGCGGAGCGGGAATGACATAATCGGTCATCGGTCTCTCTATTCGGTGATGAGCTTGTATTTGCTGCCGGCCTTCAGCTCGCCGCCTGGCTCGATCTCGTTGATGATCGCGAAATTCTCGACCGGACGGTCGATCGTCATGTGCGATCCGAGCGTTTCCACCGTGTCGCTTGCCGTCGCCGTGACGATGGTGATGCGCAGCGGCTTCACCTTTTCCGCTTCCTCGCCATTGACGCGGCGGAAACTGTCGATCGAGGCGCGGAAACGTTCGGCCCGTTCCGGCGTCATGGCACGGGTCGCAAAGATCAGCCGGTAGACGTCATTGCCGAGGCGGATCGCCGCGATACGGAACGCCCAGTCGCCGCTCGTGGCGAATGCGGTCGCTGCCGGCAGGCCATTGACGGTGACGGTTTCGATCGAATTCTTGTCGAGCCCGTCGACCCATCCCGCCGTCATGTAGGATTCGAGCGAGGTCGTCGTTGGAATGCGCACCGAATCGAGCCGGAGCGCCTCGGTGGAATCTTCATTGGTGCCGAGGACCGCCCGGGCCGTGTTCTCCAAATTGAACCCGTCCGGCGCGACGAAGGCAAAGCCGAGCTTCGGGTGGATGAAATGCGTGCCGCGAATATAGCCTTCCGCCGGGTCGTCGCCGTAAATCATGCCGTTGATGGCATTCAGAAAACCGTCGCGGTCCGGGCTCCCGGTGCCGGGTGCGCCGATCATGCGGGCCTCGTCGATGGCACGGTTGATCCGCTCAGGCGTCGACGGATGGGTCGCCATGATATCCATCTTGTTGTCCGCGCCGCTCTTTTGGCCGAGCATGTCGGAGCGCAGCGCCGCCGAGCGGTCGAGCGATTGCAGGAACCGCGAGGCGCCGTACGGATCATAGCCGGCATGGCCGATGACGTTGACGCCAATTTTGTCGGCCTCGAGTTCCTGCAAGCGCGAGAAGCTCGCCAGGGTCAGCGCCTGGCTCACCTGCACTTCCTCGCTCTTGGCCTTGTTCTGGACGACCGCAGCCGCCTTGGTGATGACGGCGGAGCGCTTTTCGAGTTCGGCCCGCTGCGAGGCATGTTTGGCGGTGACGTGACCGATTTCATGCGCCATGACAGCGGCAACTTCCGACCCGTCGTTGGCCAAGGCCAACAGGCCGCGGGTGATGTAAAGGTTGCCGGAGGGCAGGGCGAAGGCATTGACCGCCGGCGTGTTCAGCACGGTCACGTGGTAGATCAAGCCTTGGTCGCTGGCAGCGGCGGAGAGCTTGCCCAGCATGTCGTTGAGATAATGCTCAAGCGTCGGATCGCGATATTCGCCGCCGAACAGCGCAACAAGCCGTTTATGCTCGCGGGCGTCTTCGCTTTCCACGCCCGTGGCACGCGGCGCCTGGGGCGGCACGACGGCCGGCCCATTTTGGCCATTATCACTCTCCAAACTGGCGCAAGCCGATAAGGAAAGAAAAACAGCCAGAACGAGACCGCGCGTTCCTCGTTGCCAGAGCGCTTGTCCTATGAGGCCAATTTTACTCACTCACAAACCCGTAACCTATGCGGCCCCACAACGATGCCAGCAGCCGACCATAACCCCACTTTGCCCGATTTTAGCACAGATTCAAACTGGGCGGTCAGGGTTTTGCCACGATTTCGACCGCGGCGGGAGTGGTGATCTCGATTTCGGGGCCATAAAATTGACCTAATATGCCGCGTATGCGGAGCCGCGCTCCGGCGAGGGATTTCAGGGAGATTCCAGCTTTCTCAAAGGCTTTTTCATCCCGGCGCAGGATTGTCACGGCGAGATCGCGCCAGCGGCTGGCGCCGAAATTCAGATAGAGGCGCGTCCGGCTCTCCCCTGTTCCAACCACATCGCCTTCAACGATCACAAATTTCCCCAGCTTTGCGCTTAGCGCATCCCTGTTATCCGCTGAGAGCGGGCCAAAGATCGCATCCGTCCAGATGCCGCGCTTTTCCGCCCGCGCCATCGCCTCGGCCGCCAGCAAATCGGCGAGGCAGGCCGTCTCACCGGCCTCTGGCGCGACGCGCAGCTTGCCCGCCGCAACGAGGCGAAGGGCGACGGATTGAACGTCGCCATTGTCTGCCGAAGGGGCAAAAATCTCGGCATCGAGCCGCTGCCAGCGATCCGGCGAGGGGGTGACACGCCGCATCAGCACGGTCGTGCCCACGAGCCATTCGCGCAAGCTTTCGGTGACGTCGTAAAGAGCATCGTCCGCGTCCGGGTCGAGCGCCAGGTTCTCGACGCCATCAAGCCGCAGCAAGGTCCCCTTGTCGGTCACCAGTTCCATCCGGTCGTTCACTGCGGCAATCGTCACCGTTTCGGCGGCGCCGGGCAGGCATGCGGCCCGGGCGCCGGCCACGCCCGCGGTCCATAGACAGGCGAGAATGATCAGAACGGTGCGACAGAGGGGGCGTTTCATGCAACATCGGTCATGCCATATTATACCAAAGGTCGCAAAGAGCGACCTTTGGACCGCTCTTCATTTTTCGTACTCGCCTTGAAAAGGCGAAAAATGAAGAAAGGAACCAACGGTCACTCTCCGTGACCGTTGGCACTATAGCGACCTTGAACATTCACCCTTTGACCGCTCAACGCCTGGAGACATTCATGGAAATCAAACGCAGCGGCGCGCAGCCCTCCACTAAAGGGTCGGCGGATTATTTCACCGGCACGGTGCGGATCGATCCGCTGTTCAGCCCGCCCGAGCCGTCGCGCGTCGCCGGAGCCTTGGTCACGTTCGAGCCGGGTGCCCGCACCGCCTGGCACACCCATCCCTTCGGTCAGACACTGATCGTCACCGCCGGCTGCGGCTGGGCGCAGCGCGACGGCGGCCCGATCGAAGAGATCCGGCCCGGCGATGTGGTGTGGTTTGCCCCCGGCGAAAAACATTGGCACGGCGCGACGCCGACAACGGCGATGAGCCATGTCGCCGTTCAGGAAAAGCTCAACGGCTCGCCGGTCGATTGGCTGGAACAGGTGAGCGACGAGCAATATCGCGCATGACGGCAGCGCCGTGAGGATCACGCATCGAGTCCCGATACGATGAAATCCGGCACATGGCCGCAGGCGGCACATTCTTTGGCGAGTTCCTGCTCCGAGAGGTCGGCCAGAATGCCGGTGCGGACGAGCGCGGCGAAGGCGCCGAAGCGGTGCGCTCCGGCGACATCGTGCTCGACGGAATCGCCGACGCACAGAATGTCGGCGGGCCGCGGCGCGCTCAGGCGCTGCGCCGCCTCTGTGTAGATCGCCGGAAACGGTTTGCCGATCCGGACCACCGTGCCGCCGAGCCGTTCGTAAAGATCGGCGATCTCGCCGGCGCCCGGGTAGGTGGCATCGCCCACCAGCATGAGCTGATCGGGGTTCGAGCACAGGCATGCCACCTGACGTTCGGCGGCGGGGCGCAAGCGGTCGGCGTAGGCGTTCATGGCGATCCGGGGACTTTGGCTGCCGGTGATGATGACCAGATCCGCCGCGGCGCCATCGTCGGTGTCCGACATACCGAGCTCGCGCGCGAACCCATCGTCCGGCGATGAGCCGATGACGAGGCAGCGCGTCGCCCGGGTAAGGGGGACGGGCACTTCGCTGTTGCGCAGCATCGCGGCGGCGACATCGCCCGAGGTGACGAAATCGTCGTAAAGCTCGCGGGCGATGCCGAGCGTCGCCATGCGCTCGGCGTTGTAGGCGCCGGAGCGCCCCGAATTCGACAGGATAACGATGCGCGCGCCACGCTGCTTCAGCCGTGCCAGTGCCTGGGCCGCGCCCGGATAAGGTGTGCGGCCATTGTGCAGGACGCCATATTGATCGAAGAGGAAGTAATCGAAGGCGGATGCAATGGTTTGAAACAGCGGTCGGGCGTGCATGTCAGGCCTTTACCATACGTTCCAGCACCAGACGGGCGGTGCCGACGCAGGCCTCTTGCGAGGCGGCGGCGGCGAAGGGAACCTTGAGCATATTCGCGCGAATCTTTGTCCAGGCGGCATTGTCGGCCCCGCCGCCGACACTGCGCACGCTGACGAGCGGCGGCGCGCCGAGTTCGTGCAGCCGCCGATAGGCAAGCGCTTCGACTTCGGCGATGCCCTCCAGCACGGCCTGGAAGAAGGCCGCCTCATCCGCCGGGCGTGGCTGGAGGCGGGGCGCGAGATTGGGATCGTTGATCGGGAACCGCTCGCCGGGGGCGAGCAGGGGATAGAAATGCAGGCCGGTCGGCGCTTCGGGCCGGAGTTGCTCCGTCAGGTCCGCCAGGCGATCGCGCGGAAACAGCGTCTCGATCACCTTGCCGCCGGTGTTGGAGCCGCCGCCGACGAGCCAACGCGCGCCGAGCCGGTGGCTGTAAATGCCATAGGCCGGGGCGGAGATCGGCTTGTCGGCGAGCAACTTGATGACGAGCGTCGAGCCGAGCGCGGTCACCGCGTCGCCTATGGCCGCGGCGCCGGTCGCCAGGAAGGAGGCGCAACCGTCGGTGGTGCCGGCGCAGACCTGCAGAGCTGCCGGCAGGCCCAGCGCCAGGCCCGCGGGTCCGATTGGCGCCACCGGCGCGCCGGGCTCATACACATCGGGCAATTTGTGGCGGTGCGCGCCCGCGCGAGACACCCAGTCGGGCCAGCAGCGAGCGACAGGATCGTAGCCCGTCTTCAAGGCGTTGTTCTCGTCGGAACAATCGTACCGATCGGTCAAGCGTCCGAGCAGCCAATCGGCCTGATGCAGGACGCGCGACACTTGCGGCCGGTCCTGCATCATCAGCACGCGAGCGAGGGCCGAGGAACTGCCCAAGGCCGCGCTGTCGGGCGGCGCTTCGCGGGCGATACGCGCGAGAATGTCGGCATTCCCGCAGGGCTCGGAATACATGCGCGCCGGTCCGACCGGATCGCCGGACGCATCAACCGCAACCACCGTGCCGGAGGTGCCGTCGATCGCCAAGGCCTGGACGGCCGAAAGGTCACACTCCCGTGCGAGGCGCCGCAGGCTCGCTTGCGCGGCATGCCACCAGCTTGCCGGTGTGGTCGGTTCGAGGCCTTCGGTGGCGAAACGGGTCGCCGCCGTGCCGACGACGGCGCCGTCGCGGGTCAGGGCCGCGGCGCGCACGCCGGATGTGCCGACATCGAGGCCGATCACATGCGCCGTCACGGCTGCCGATCCGTCGTTCGCGTCGTGTCGAGGGCTTGCCGGTATTTTTCCGCCTCCCAGTGAGTCAGCGCATATTCGTCGCTCGGACTGAGCCGCACAAGCTCCGCATCGGGTGCCAGGCGCTGAGCCACGTCGAGCAGGCACAGGGCCATCATCTCCGCCGATGGCTTGGCCGTGCGATGAGGGACCACGCCTTGCCCGGGCAGACTCAAGAGCAGGGGCGGCTCGTCGCGCCAGCCGGGCTGGCGCATCGCGGCGCCGGTGGCGATATCCGGCGCCTCGACCACGCCCGGCCCGAGGAAGATCACGTGATCGGGATAGAGCGAGCCGCCCTGCACGACGGCGCGCGTGACCGGATCGAGTGCCAGGCCGTGCAGGCGCGGGTCGTGCGGCAGGCGATAATCCGTTCCCGCCACGAGCCGTTCGAGCGCCGCGAGATCGGCTTGCGGGACCGGGCGCGGCGCTGTCCGCAACGCCGCGCAGACTCTTTCGATCCGGTCCTCGGTTTCGGCGACGGTGGCGCCCGCCACGACAAGACCGTGGTTGCCGAGGATCAGGACATTGGTCTGCGGCCGGGCGCGCTCGGCGATCGCCTTGGCCAGCGGCAGGCCGGGGCGGCGGTAGGGAATATAGGTCCAGGCCACGTCCTGCAGCGGCGCGAGCCGGGACGCGACGATCGCTTCGCAATCCTTCCGCACCGCGAGCGCAATCGTCTCGACACAATGAAAATGCGCCACGACCGCATGGGGAATGAGCGCATGCACGCTCGTCTCGATCGATGGCCGCAAGCGGTCGGGATTGCGGGCATCGTCGACGAAGGCGACGGCGGTTTCGCTGCGCGGATCGTTCATCGCCAAGGCCATGCGCAGCGGCGGCAGATGCACCGGCACCATGATGTTGCGCTCCAACGCATGGGCGAGCCAGGTTCCGGAGGCCTTGATCCACAAGACGTCGTCCTGTTTCAGCGACGTGTTGCCGCCCGCGCCTTGCGTCCGCAGCGGATCCGCCCCGAGCTTGGCCGAGAGTGCCTGCAGCCGTTGGAGTTCGTCGAAGTCGGCCTGCGTCATTCTGTTCCCTCTGAACAGGCGGTTCGTGCCTGCCGTCGTGCCGCGTTGCTGAGTTCACGCCATGTGTCGCGATAGGCTTCCAGTCCTTGGAGCGTGCTGCCGGCGACGTGCAGCGTTTCGTCCTTGAAGGGTGACAGGCCTAAGGCGTGGAAGGCGAGCGCCGCCGCCCCCTTGGCGGTTCCCTCGCTGGCGGTGCTGCACAGCACCGTCTGTTTGGGGCGCAGTTGCGCCAACATGGTGGTGAACAGCGCGATCTTAGTCAGGCCGCCGTCGACCACGATCTTGTTGGTGGAATGGATGAGATCGAGCGCGAGATCGGTCATCATGGTCACATAGAGTGCCGCCAGGGCCGCACGCTCTTCGCCCGACACCTCGCCACCGACGATCGTGCCCTTGATTTCGGGGAAGGGGCCGCCGGCCTCCCACGAGGGCAGCGCGAAGACACCGCGCGCGATCACCGCCTCGACCGCGTTCCGGCTGATCTGCTCGCTCCAGCCCCGGCCGATGAGATCGTTTTCACGCCCGCCCATGAAGCGCAGCGACGGCGCGGCCATACCTTCCACCGTGACATTGCACAGCATGTCGCGCTCGGCGTCCAAGGCGCTCAATGGGCAATCGGGATTGATGACGACGACCCAGGTTCCGGTCGAGACGAGGGTGAAATCCTGCAAGCCCGTCATGCGGTAGTAGGAGAAGGCTGCATTGGTGTCGTGAACACCATTGTGCACATCGATCGTCTGGCGCGTGCCGTCGGGCAGATCCAGGCTTGTGCTGCCGATGATGGCGCCGGAGGGCATGATCTGCGGAAATTTGCCCCGCCATCCGAGCCGGTCGACTAGCGAGCTATAGGTGCGTTTAAAGGGCGCCCATAAATGGCAATGCACGCCAAGGTACGAATATTCGGAGAGCCGGCGGCCGCTGAAACGCCAGACCCAATATTGCGAGTAGCCGAGAATTGCTTCGGTTGCGGCAAAGAGCTCCGGCTCCTCTTGCGCCATCCAATAGACATGGCGCCCGTAGCATAGGCCCAAGGGCAGGCGAGGGGTGAAGGCCTCGGAATAGTCGGGGACCACGGTTTCGAAAGTTGCGGCGATGGTATCGGGGATTTCCTGTTCGTAGTCGAGCACGGGATGCATCAGCTCGCTCTCGCCGCGCACCAGGGCGAAGGTGCAGCCATGGGCCGATACCATCACGCTTCCGACGTCGTGCCGGCTGACGGCCGCGGCCAATTCCTGTTGCATCCAGGTGAAGAGCTTCTGATCGTCGAGCACTTGGCGGCCCTTGTAGGAAATCCAGGCCGGCTTGGTGCGCCTCTCGTCCAGAATCGAACCGTCCGGCGCGAAGACGAACATTTTGCTGTTGGTCTTGCCGAGATCGAAGACCGCGACGGGACGACGTTTCGATGTCGTCCCGGTCATCGAAGCGGCCTCGCTCCGAGCCAGTTGGAGACGTCGACGCGCCAGCCAAATACCTGAGATTCACGCGGAGGGTGAGCGGGCGCCCAATGATCGCTTGCCGCGATTTGGAACTTATGAGCAAGATCGCTCAATTCCTTTCCCCCGACGTATTACTTATAGCTCATCTGATTAATTCTAATCGAATGCCTTTAGATGTCAACCAAATAAGAGGTAGTTGCATCATATATTGATCTACCTTAATCATTGATTCGCGCAGCGAACACCTTTCATCCGTATCCGATCGAGGGCGTCGCTTTGGCGAGGACCATCGGGGGCGCGGTTTGCGATTGGGCTTCTCAGGGGAAGGGCACCGCCGCCGCGATGCGCAATTCCATCACTTGTTGCTTGAAATACATCTCCAGCTGAATAAACTTCGTCAAAACAGACGAGTGGTGAGGAACCGTTGAGCGATCCGGAACGACAACGGGCAATTATCGAATATCTGCACGACCGCCCCTTCGCGTCCGTCCGCGAATTGCAGGGGCATCTCAGCGTTTCGGCTGCGACCGTGCGGCGCGACATCGACGATATCGACCGGCTCGGCGTCGCCCGCAAAGTCTATGGCGGTATTTCGGCGCTGCGGGTTCCGTTGCAGTCGGTTGCTCTGGCGCTGCCCTATGAGAAAAATCGCGACCTCGCCATCGATGCGAAGAGCCGGATCGCCGATATGGCCGCGACCATGGTGCAGGATGGCGACGCCATCATCATCAATGGCGGATCGACCTGCTTCCATCTCGGCGTCAAGTTGGCGGACCGGAGCTTTCGTCTGTTCACCAATTCCATGCCGTTGGCCGCCTATATGAGCGAGCATGGCCGCTGCAGCCTCACGATTGCTGGGGGAGACCTGCATCGCGAGCCGCGCGTCCTCTATTCGCCGCAGCAGTCGCCGTTCTTTGCGTCGAAGTTTTTCATCGGCGCGCAAGGCATCGGTCCCGACGGCATACTCGAGTCGCATCCGCTTCTCGTGCGCTCGCTCCAGGAAATGAGCCAATATGCCGACCAGATCATTGTCCTGGCGGATAGCCGCAAGTTTTCGATTCACGCGCGGCATGTCGCCTTGCCGCTGTCGCGGATCGGGACGATTATCACCGATAGCGGCTTGACCGACGCGGCTGCGCGCATGCTGGAGAATGAGGGGATCAGGGTGCGCATCGCTGAGGCATTGTCCGATTGACCGCTGGCTGTCGGGGCGCTCGTGTGTGAGCTAAGTTGATCACTTCAGCATTCAGGTCGCATCGCTTTTCCATCAGTTGATCTCTGGTTTTATTGCGGAAAATCTGCATTAAGTAATTGGAAAATTTTAAAAAAATAGGATTAATGCCGTCTGGCGCCCTTGTAATGTAATGATGGAATTTGGTCAGATTTGATACAATCGATGCAATATCTGCTTTTATTTGCTTGACGAAAATCTGGGGTGTGATTTAGTTGCGTCAAATGACTTAAAAATGAAAAATGCTGGGAGGATACCGGGATGCGCGGGACGCTCGTCCATCATATGGCTTTCGCTCCAGATTGGCGGGACGTGCCATGAGCGCTGTCGTCCGCCTCACGGACATTTCCAAATCCTTTTCCGGCATAACGGTGCTGCGCGATATCAATTTCGACGTGCGGCCGGGCGAAGTCCACGCGCTGCTCGGGGAGAATGGCGCCGGCAAATCCACATTGATCAAGGTGATAGCCGGTGTGCATAGGCCCAACAGCGGCACGCTCGAAGTGGCGGGCGAGGAAGTCGTGTTCCATTCCCCGCGCCAGGCCCGCCGTCACGGCGTCGCAACGGTCTACCAGGAATTGCTGCTCTTCCCCGAATTGACCGTGGCCGAGAACATCTTCCTCGGCAATGCCCCGCGCCAGGGCTGGGGCGGGCTCGACTGGAACACGATGCGCCAGCGGGCGCGCCAATTGCTCGACTCCCTCGACAGTCATGATCTCGATATCGATGCCAAGGTCGGCACGCTCTCGGTCGCCAACCGCCAGCGCGTCGAGATCGCCAAGGCCCTGTCCCAGGAGGCCAAGGTGCTGATCATGGACGAGCCGACGGCGGCGCTCGTCGAGGCCGACGTCCGCCGGCTGATAAGCGTGGTCAAGAAGCTGCGCGAGCGCGGCGTCGCGATCATCTACGTGTCGCATCGCATGCCCGAGATTTTCGAACTGGCGGATCGCGTCACGGTGCTGCGCGACGGCAGCTATATCGGCACGCGCGACATCAGCGAAGTCACCGAGGCGTCGCTGGTCTCGATGATGGTCGGCCGGTCCATCGAGCAGATGTTTCCGAAGATCGATGCACCGCACGGTGATGTGGCGCTGGAACTGCGCGACGTGTCCTACGGCAAGAAGGTGCAGAACATCTCGCTCACCCTGCGGTCCGGCGAGATCCTCGGGCTTGCCGGCCTGATCGGCTCGGGCCGGACGGAACTCGCGCTGACCATCTTCGGGATCACGCCCGCGACCACCGGCGAGATCCTGGTCGATGGCCGTAAGGTTGCGATCGATGGGCCGCGCACGGCGCGCGATCTTGGCATCGCCTATGTGCCGGAGGATCGCGGCTCTCAAGGTTTGGTGCGGCCGATGACCATCCGGGAGAATGTCTCGATGGCGGTGCTCGACCAGATGTCGAACGGCTTTGCCATCCGCTTTGGCGACGAGTTCCGCCGCTCTGTCGAAGCGATCAAGCGCTTAGGGATCCGCGCGCGCGGCCCGGAGCAAATCGTCGGCCAATTGTCTGGCGGCAACCAGCAGAAGGTGGTGCTCGCCAAGTGGCTGGAGGCCAATCCGCGCATCCTCATCCTGGACGAGCCGACACGTGGCATCGACGTCGGCGCCAAGGCCGAAATTTATGCGCTGATGGGGCGGCTGGCGCAGCAAGGCGTCGCCATCCTGATGATTTCGAGCGAGCTGCCAGAGGTGCTCGGCATGAGCGACCGCGTTCTCGTCATCAATTCCGGGCGCATCGTCGCCGCGTTCGACCGCGCGCAGGCGACGCCCGATGCGGTTGGCGCTGCGATGACGGGATCGCAGCCGCTGAAGGGAGCCGCCTGATGACGGACAGCGCGTCTCTTCGCAGCAGCGCGTTGCGCAGCCCGCTCTCGCGTCTCGCCGGCGGACTTGGCCAGGAACTCGTGGTGCTCGGCGCCTTGATCCTGCTCTTCGTCTTGGTTGGTCTTTATAATCCGCGCTTTCTCTCCCCCAGCAACCTCAACGCGATCTTCGCCGGCAACGCCTATATTGCCGTTGCCGCCATCGGCATGGCGATGGTGATCATCTCTGGCCATATCGACGTGTCCGTCGGCTCGCTGATCGGCGTGCTCGCCACCATCGCCGGCACGCTGGCGACGAAAGGCTATCCGGTTTGGATCGCGTGGTCGGTGCCCGTACTCGTGGGCATTCTTATCAACAGCTTCACCGGCCTGCTTGTCGCCTATGCCAATATTCCCTCGATCGTCGTCACGCTCGGCATGCTCTCGATCCTCAAGGGCGCTCTCATTCTTGCCACCAACGGCAATTGGATCACGAACTTGCCGGCGGATTTCCTCCTCGCGCAGCACTACTGGTTCGGCCTGCGCTCGCCGATCGTGATCATGGTGGGGCTCACGATTCTGGTGGCCTTCTGGATGCGCTATTTCGCCTTCGGCCGCTCGATCTATGCCGTCGGCGGCAATGCGGAAGCGGCGCGTGCCGCCGGCATCGCGGCCAAGCCCGTCACCGTCATCGTCTTCGCCATCCACGGCTTCTTCGCCGGCCTCGCCGCGCTGCTTTTTGCCACACAACTGCAAGTGATCCAGTCGACGGTGCCGCCGGGCCTCGAACTTACCGTGATCACCGCGGCGGTGATCGGCGGCGTCTCGATCCTGGGCGGCACCGGCACGGTGCTTGGCTCGACCATCGCGGCCATGTTGTTCGCGACCATCACCTCGGCGCTGACCTTCATGCCCTATTCGAACGTGCTCGTGTTTTGGAAACAGGCCATCGTCGGCATTCTCATCCTCATTACCGTGCTGGCGGATATGATCCGCCGCCACCGTATGATTTGAGGAGGCGATATGAACTGGCGCGCCTTGCTCCTTCGCCACGAAACGGTTCTCGCTTTGCTGCTCGCGGCGGGACTCGCCTTCTTGTCCTCGGCCTCGGACAGATTCCTCACGCTCGACAACATTCTCAACCAGGCCCGGCTGATGACGGAAGTCGGTCTGATCGCGCTGGCCATGACCTTCGTGATCGTCACCGGCGGTATCGATCTTTCCGTTGGCTCTATCGTCGGCGTCGTCGCTATTCTGCTCGGGGTGCTTTGGCAGAATGTCGGCCTGCCGCTGCCGCTCGCCATCGTGCTGGCGCTTGCCATCGGTACGCTTTGCGGCCTCGTGAATGGCCTCATCATCACCCGATTCAAAGTGCCACCGTTGATCGCGACGCTGGCGACATTGGCGCTTTATCGCGGCCTTGCCGAAGGCATCAGCCAGGCGCGCTCCGTGCGCGGCTATCCCGATTGGTTCCTGGTGTTCGGCCAGGGCCAGATGATGGGCATTCCCGTGCAGGTCTGGCTGTTGATCGCGGCTGCTATTCTAGCGGCTTGTATCCTGGGCTTGAGCGTTTTCGGCCGGTCCACGTATGCAATTGGTTCGAACGAGATTGCCGCGCGCTTTTCCGGCATCGCCGTCGATCGCACCAAAATCCTGATCTATAGCGCCTCGGGCCTGTGCGCCGCGCTGGCGGCGGTGATCTTCGTGTCTCGGGTGACGACGACGCGCTCGGATATGGGATCGGGCTGGGAACTCGATGCGATCACGGCCGTGGTGCTCGGCGGTACGAGCATTTTCGGCGGCCGCGGCACGATCATGGGGACGGCGCTCGGTCTCGCCCTGATGCAGGCGCTGAAGAACGGCTTGCTGCTGAAAGGGTACAAGGGGGACAGCACCATCATCCTGATCGGCGCGGCCCTGATCCTGACTGTGCTCTTGAGCAATCTGGTTCCTATGCTGAGCGGTCTAGCTGCGCGCAGACAGCAGGCGTGACGAAGGTTTTTCGGCAGCCGGTACGAAAGCCGGCGAATAGTGGAGGTAAACCATGATCCGTATATCCCTGGCGCTCGCGTTAAGTATGTCCGTGGTGGGCCTGGCGCATGCCGCTTCGACTTGGACGGGCGGCGACGATCTGCCGACCAATCCGCTGGCCTGCGATGCGACGCCGGCCACCGCTGCGGCCCAGCCCTATAACGGCGGCACCGTCACCGGTGCGCCCGATCGCAAGGGCAAGCCGATCAAAGTGGTCGATGTGCCCAAACTCATTGGTATCGGTTATTTCAACGCCACCTCCAAGGGCATCGCCGACGCAGCCAAGGAACTCGGCAATGTCGATGCCAAGACCGACGGGCCGACCAAGGCCAATATCGACGAGCAGATCACTTTCATCGACAATTACATCACCTCCGGCGTCGACGGCATTCTCTTTGCCGCCAACGACCCGGTCGCGATTGCGCCGGTGCTGAAGAAGGCTCTGTCGAAGGGAATCAACGTGGTCGGCTATGATGCGAATTCGACGCCGGATGCGCGGCAATGGTTCGTCAACCAGGCCGAGTTCAATGGCATCGCCAAGGCTCTCGTCGACAATATGGCGAAGGAAACGGGCGAGGATGCGGGCGTCGCGATCGTCACCTCGACCTTCACCACGCCGAACCAAGCCCGCTGGATCTCGGAAATGGCCGCTTACGCCGCCAAGTGCCACCCCAAGCTGAAATTGCTGGAGACGGTAGAAGCGCAGGAGGACAATGCGCTCTCCTTCTCGCAGGCGACCACGTTGATCAACAAATACGGGTCGGATCTCAAGGGCATCTTCGGCATGACCAGCGTTGCGACGCCCGCGTCCGCCGAGGCGGTGACGCAGGCCGGACAATGCGGCAAAGTGGCCGTGGTCGGGCTCGCTACGCCCAATGCCATGAAGCCCTATGTCGCCAAGGATTGCGTGAAGTCGGTTGTGCTGTGGAATCCGGTCGATCTCGGCTATGCCGCCATGTATGTTCTGCGCGCCACGGCCGACGGCACGTTGAAGCCCGGCGATACCAAAGTCAAAGCCGGCAAGCTCGGCGAACTCAATGTCATCAATGGCTCAGAAATTCTGCTTGGCGCGCCCTTCGTCTTCACGAAGGACAATATCGGCAAGTTCGACTTCTAAAGCATTTTCCAGAAAAGTTGTTCGACTTTTCGATTAAGAAAATGCGACAAAGCGAAAAGTAGAGCATCTTGCGTTCTTACAGAATCGTAAGATGCTCCAAGGACGATTTTTGCGTCTACCAAACCCGTGCCGCACGACATACCGGCACGGGTTTGCTCGGATATCAGTGGCCGTAAGCTTTGACCTATAAGAAGGCCACAATGTCATCCCGGGCTTGCCCCGGGATCCAGAGTCCGGCAGCGACGGATTCGTCATTGGCGCTGCGCCGCAAACCTATCTCGCAATCGCTCACCTGTGGCCCTGGATCCCGGGGCGAGCCCGGGATGACAGGCGCTGGTGTCACATGAGTCCGAGGCAGGGGCCGTCGGTCCAACCTCTACTTTGGCCAGGGCAACCGGCTGCGTTCGGCCTGCTTGTGCGCTTCTTGTGCCGCCTTGAGCTGCGCTCGCGTGTACATCAGCGCGTGCTCGGCAAGATCGCGGCTATCTTCCCATAGATTCCGCCAAATTCCCAAAATGCCTTCCAGCGGCTGTCCGACGACGCGCGAGGAAAAGGATTCGAACGTGATCGGCCCCTGATAGCCTGCCTTCACCACCGCACGGAACACGCCGGCAAGATCGATGGAGCCCGATCCCATATAGCCGCGGTGCGAATCGCCGGTGTGGAAATAGCCGAGATAATCTCCCGTTTCGATGATCGCCTGCTGGATGTCGGATTCTTCGATGTTCATGTGATAGACATCGAGATGCACCTTCACGTTGGGAGCGCCGATCCGCTTGCACATCTCGACCGCTTGCGACGCAGTGTTGAGCACGTTCGACTCGTAGCGGTTGACCACTTCGAGCCCGATCGTGATGTTGCTCTTGGCTGCAATCTCCGCAGCGCCGTGCAGGATCTCGACCGATCGTTTCACGCCCTCCGCCGTGGGCGGCACCGTGTATTTTTGAAAGGCCGATTCGAGGATGCCGCAGACATGGGTCGCGCCGAGGTCGCGCGCCATGGCAAGGGCCTGTTCGAGTTTCGCCTGGCCGCGCCGTTCCTTTTCGCGATCGTTGCTCGAAATGTCCTCGTCGGCCTCCAGTCCCAGCGATGCGGTGCAGCCGATGCCGGCGCTCTCCAACTGGCGGCGCGTGAAATCGACATCGATCGATTTGGGGTCGAGAGTCGAAAGCTCGATGAGGTCATATCCGATTTCGGCCGTATTCGTAATGGCTCGGACGCAGCTTTCCTTGGTCCAGTCCTTCGTCCAGACAAATGCATGCACGCCAAACTTGTTCATTCTGCTTCTCCTAGTGAAAGAGGTGTGCCCCGACCGGCTTGTGCTGGGCCAGGGCGCTTGTTGCATTCATCGGCGGCGTAAGATCGATTGCAGATAGCCTTGCGCCCACAACGCACGAACCAGCATGATCAGCAACAGGAACGCGCCCCACAGCGCGGTCGCCAGATGCTGATTGGCGCCAAGCAGATTCAGGCCAGACGCGATCACCTGCAAAATGACCAAGGCGATGGCGACCGGGAGGACGCGGCCAAATCCGCCGAACGGATCGATGCCGCCGAGGAAACAGGCGAGAACCGTGATCAGCATATAGGCTTCGCCGTGGCCGACGCGCACCGAGTTGAAACGGGCTAGCATGACGATTCCGGCAAGACCGCACATGACACCCGACATCGTATAGATGAGGGTCAGCGTGCGTCGGGTCGGCACGCCGGAATAGCGTGTCGCCTCGAGGTTCGATCCGACCATGCGCGTGGCAAACCCAAGGCGCGTGCGCGACATCACCACATGCCAGACGAGAACCGCGCCTGCGAAAATGATAAGCGGCGTGGGAATCCCGAAGAGCATGCCCTGGCCGATCGCCTGCACCGCGTCGGGCGTCCCGGAAATGTCGCCCCCGCGGGTCAAGAATTCGCCTAGGCCACGCACGAAGATCATCATGGAGAGCGATACGAGGATGGGATGCGCGCCGGTGGTCGCGATGATCGTGCCCATGAGCCAGCCGACCAGCGCGCCGGTGGCGAGGGCGGCGAGCATGGCGAGCAGGATCGTCATCGCGCCCGCATCCGTGCCGCCGTATTGGTGCAGGATCGCCGCCATGGCGAGACCCGACAGATTGGCCGTGAAGGTGATCGCCAGATTGAAGCCGCCAGAAATGATCGGCATCACCATGGCCAGCGTCAACAGCCCGAGCTCCGGCAATTGGAACGCGATCGACGCGAATGTCGTCGGGCTCAGGAAATTGTCGGCCGTCGCGCCGAAGACCGCGCAAACCAGCGCGAGCAGGGCGAGCAGCGTCACGACTTCCCGATCGATCAGCTTGCTCAACCCGATCCGATCGCTGGTGCTAAAGGTTCTCGTCGTCATTGTACCACCCTCCGTTGCTTGGGCCGCCGCCATGCCGAGAGCAACTGCCCCACGCCCTGGCTCGACAAAGTAATGGCGACGAGAATGATTGCGCCGACGATCATCTTGAATGCGTAAGGCGAGATGCCGAGAAGGTTGAGGCCGTTCTGCGTGACGGCCACGAGGATGATGCCGAGGATCACGCCCAGGATCGATCCGCGGCCGCCGCCGAGCCGTGCGCCGCCAAGGACTACTGCGGCCAGCACGTTGAGTTCGCGGCCATAGAGCGCATTGGGCACGACTTCCTGTGCGTAATGCGCCTGCATCAGGCCGGCGATACCGGCCATCAGGCCGAGCCACCCGAAGGCGAGATAGTGCATGCCGCCGATGCTGATGCCGAGCCGCCGAGCGCCCTCCACATTGTCGCCCATCGCATAGAGCTGGCGCCCGATGGTGCTGCGCGCCAGCAGGAACCATGTCGCGGCAACGCAGACGATCATGGCGACGACGAGAATCGTGATCTCGGCCGGACCGTTGCCAGTTGCGATGCTGACAACCGTGACCCGCGTGGTCAGCCAGTCAGGCAGGTCGTACAGCGACACGCCGCCGGAAAAGAACATCAGGAAACCGAAGAACAGATTGTAGGTCGCGATTGTCACGACGATCGATACGATCCTGAACTGGTAGATCCAGAAGGCGTTGAAGAAGCCGAGCAAGGTTCCGAACGTGGCGGCGAACAAAAGGCCGAGCGCCCAATTTCCGCCGCCTGCCGCCTGCAGCGCGAGCACCGTGAGATATTGCACCACGGATGCCGCGACGGCGAAGGAGATGTCGATACCGCCGGCGATGAGAACGACGAGCAGTCCGACACCGAAGATGATGTCGACCGAACTTGCGTTGAGAAGATCGAAGAGGTTGGACGCCGTGAAAAATGTTGACGTCAGAACGCTAAGTCCCGCGCCCAAGACCAGGATCACCAACAAGAGCCATCGTTCCGTCGAGCCGACGTGCATGTTACGCATGGACGGCCTCCTCGATGGTGTCGATGGCGACCGCGCTGGGCCGATATTCGCCGACGATCCGTCCATCGCGCATGTGCAGGATGCGATCGGCATTGAAGTAGACTTCTGGAATTTCGTCCGAGATCAGGAGTATCGCCATGCCCTCGTCGGCAAGCCGGCGCACGATAGTGAAAATTCCGGCACGCGCGCCGACATCGACACCGACGGTTGGGGAATCGAGAATGAGCAGTCGCGGATTGGTCGAGAGCCATTTGGCCAGCACGACCTTCTGCTGGTTGCCGCCCGACAGGGTCGAAATGGCGTTTTCCGGCAGTCCGATTTTGATGCCCAGATCCTTGACCCATTTTCGCACCAGCGTATCCCGTTTCCGAAATGAGAGCAGGGGCTTTGGGCTGAGGAGCTGATTGAGCACCGTGATCGCCGTGTTGTCTTCGATCGACTGCTGTTGGATGAGGCCCAGCTGCAACCGGTCCTCGGACACGTAAGCGACGCCGGCCTTGATCGCATCGCGGTTGGTCGCAAAGTCGGCGGAACGGCCGTTCAGCCGGACGTCGCCGCGCGACGGCTTGGTCATGCCGAAGAGGGTCAGCGCCAATTCCGTGCGGCCCGCGCCGAGAAGGCCCGTCAAGCCGACGATTTCGCCGGCATGGATGGCAAAGGAGATGTCTTCATATTCGCCGGCGCGCGAGAGCTTATCGACATCGAGAACGATGGGACGGCCCGAGAGATCGCGGGTGCTGACCGAATAGTCGAATGTTTTGCCCGTCATGAGTTCGGTAAGACGGGTCTGCGTCATGCCCGCGGTCGGGAACGTGCCGACATAAGTGCCGTCCCGCAAAGCCGTGACGCGGGTGCACACGTCCAGAACTTCCGCTAAGCGATGGCTGACCAGGACCACGGAGATTCCTTCGCTCGACAGCCGCCGCACGATGGCGAGGAGCGCATCGGTTTCCGCTTGGCTGAGTGAGGCGGTGGGTTCGTCCATGAAGATCAGCCTCGCCTCGGTGACGAGGGCCCGGGCAATCGCGACGATCTGCCGTTGGGCGATGGGCAGGTCGCGCAGGAAGGCGTTCAGGTCGAGGGAGACGCCAAGGCGGCGCAGGATCTTTGCGGCATCTTCGTGCATGCGGCGAAAATCGGCCAATCTTGGTTTGGAGCCGAGATTGCGTTCGAAGCCAATGTTTTCCGCCACCGTCATCTCGGGAAATAGCGCGAGATCCTGCCAGATCACCTGGATCCCCAGGCCGCGCGCGATCGCAGGGCTGAGCTTCTCTAGAGTGTGTTCTTTGAAGCGGATGGTCGAGCCTGCATCCGGTTGCACCACGCCAGTGATGATCTTGATCAGCGTGCTCTTGCCGCATCCGTTCTCGCCGGCGAGGCACATGACCTCGCCGGGGAAAATATCGAACCGGACATCATTGAGCGCTTTGACGCCGCCAAATCTTTTGGAGACATGTTCGACATGGAGGAGAGGAGGCGAAGTTGACGTCTGAGCGGCGCTCGCCGCTGCGGAATTTCCTTGGGCCATTGTTGTTTCCTTCGTCTCTCGCGGCGAATTTGTTCAATCCGGCGCGCGCAGCGCCGGATTGTTTTTTGTGAGGACGTGAGGGCTCAGAGGCCCATCTTCGCGAGGTCGTCGATCGTGTCTTTGTTGATGTCGACGAGCTCATTCACGATCAGGTTGTGACCGTCGGGATGAACGACGCCCAAACCGGGAATGTCGGTTCCGTCGCTCACCTTGTCGCCCTTTGCGACCATGGTCCCGAGGGTGACGAAGACTTCGCCGGCCAATTCCGGGTTCCACATATAGCCGCCGGTGAGCACGCCATCATGCACCAGCTTCTTGCCTTGCCCCGGCGAGAACGGCCCCATCACCAGGATCTTACCTTCCTCGTGTTTTTCCACGACGGCGCGCGCGGCACCGATCGGGCCTTGGCTGCCGAAAGCGAGGAAGGCTTTGAGATCGGGATTGGCGCGCATCAGATCGAGCGCGGTGCTGCGCGATTGATCGACATTCTCCGCAACGCCGTAACGGTCGCCGACCTGTTTCATGTCGGGCGCGTGCGCCTTGATATAGGCGATGGCCGCATCGGCCCAGGCGTTATGGAGCGGCACCGTCAGTGAACCGACGTAGACCGCATATTCGCCTTTGCCGCCGAGCGCTTCGACCAGCCGCTTGCCATAGGCCTCACCAAAACCTTTTGCCGACGCGAGTTCGAAGTCGTAGTCGGCGTTTTTCTGTTTCGGCGATTCATGGGTGATGACTTTGATGCCGGCCGCACGGGCGCGCTCCAGCACCGGCTCCAACACTTCGGCGTCATTGGGGACGACGCCGATCACGTCGACCTTCTGGGCGATGAGATCTTCGATCGCACGAACCTGCAGCGCGGGGTCGGCGCTGGTTGGGCCGATCATGGTCGCTTTGACGCCGAGTTCGGCGCTCTTCTTCTTGATGCCGGCTTCCATGGCATTGAACCAAGGAATGCCGCCGATTTTGACGACGATACCGATCACCGGATGATCCGGCGAAGCCTGAACGGCATGGGCGAATGCGAGTGAAAACGCGCCTGCCAACAAGGCGTGCCTAATGGTTTTGAACGTCATGATATCCTCCCTTCATTTTGGTCATCGAGATGTTTTTGTGGATGCGTGCGGAATGAATTTTGTTGTCGTTACGTCGCGATCATTGTCCTCCTTGGTATGCATCTTTTATGTGCCGATTGAGCGTTCGAGCCGGGCGGCCTTTTAAGGTCCGTTCATGGGCGCGGCAGGATGACGAACATCCCGTGTCGAAGCGCGAATGATGAGCTCGCACGGAAGTTCGACATGTTTGGGCGGCGCGAGATCGCCGCGAATGCGCGCGCTGAGCAGATCCCAAATCGCGCGGCCCATTTCACGCACCGGTTGACGAATGGCCGTGATCGGCGTCGTCCGCGCGCTCATCCAGGCATAATCGTCGAAGCCGATCAGGGAGATCTGCTCCGCGACGCGCCAGCCCTGTTCCGCGATGGTCGTGAGCACGCCCAGGGTTGTGAAATTGGTGAGGGCGACAACGGCCGTCGGCGTTGCGCTGTCCCGGAACCAGGCCGTCAGGCGCTTGCACGCTTCGTCGCTGGTTAGACCCAATTCGACGACCGCTGGATCGGGCAGGCCATATTGGCGCATCGCGTCCCGCGCGCCCGCGCATCGCTGCCGGATGTTCGCGAGCTCGAGCAAAGTCGCGGCGATCAGAATGTTCGTGTGTCCGAGTTCGACCAGATGGCGCACAGCGGCGGCGCCGGCGGCAATGTTGTCAATCGACACTGTGTCAGCGGGCAGGCTATCGCCGCCACGGTCCGCGACGACATAAGGCGTGCCCGCGTTTTCGAGCAGCTCACGGCCCGGAAATTCATCCGTGCAAGGAAGCACGATGACCCCCGCCGGACGCCAGGCGAGGATGGCTTTCAGACGCGACGTCTCTGTTTCCACCCGTCCTTGCGCGCTCGCAACGATGACTTCGTAATTTTCCGCGACCAGGCATTGCTCGATCGACGACACGACGGACGTGAAAAAGGGATTGTCCAGGTCCGGCACCACGACGGCGATGATTCTCGCTTCGCCGGTCCGGAGCTGGGAGGCGAGGGGGTCGACGCGGTAATCCAGCGTCCGCGCGGCCTCCCGAACCCGCTTGGCGAGCTTTTCGCTCACCGGCTTGCGACCTGTCAGCGTATTCGAAACCGTCGCCGGGGAGACCCGCGCCAGTTTCGCTACATCCATGATAGATATGATTTTTTCGCTCATTTAATCAAGCCAAACGCCAACGTAAAACGATTTACTGAAAATCGTTTTACAGCATCGTGCTCGGAAGTGCAAGAATGGAATATGACGCGCGCCAATTTTGTTTGTGGCTTACAGATCGTTTACAACGTTTGACGGCGCGGAAGGGGCCTGACATGAGCGGCGATATTTCACACACGCATTTCGATTTTGCGAAGCTCTCCGAACGCGAGCGCTACAAGCTGTTGATCGGCACGGTCATCCCGCGTCCGATCGCCTTGGTGACGACCGTGAGCAGGGCCGGGCGGGCCAATGCCGGCCCCTTCAGCTTTTTCAATGTCCTGACCCACGATCCCGCCATCGTCGCGATCGGCGTCGAGAATCATGCCGACATGAGCTTCAAAGATACGGCACGCAATATCCGCGAAACGGGCGAGTTCACCGTGCATATCGTCGATAATGCGCTCGTCGAACATATGGAGGTGTGCGCCATCAAGTTCGGTCCCGAGATCGACGAACTCGCCGAAGCCGGGCTTGCCACGACAGCGGGACAGATGGTGCGCAGCCCCCGTATCCTGGCGGCGCCGGCCGCTCTCGAATGCCGCCGGCATACGACCCTGCAAGTCGGGCCTGCCCGCGAAATCATTCTCGGCGAAGTCCTCGGCGTCTTCATTCGGAGCGACGCGGTGGATGCGTCAAAGTTTTATGTCGACCAGAACCTGATGGATGCGGTGGGGCGCATGGGCGGCTATAGTTACGCGCGAACGCGCGATCAGTTCGAAATCAAAACGATGACGAAGGACGAGTGGGCCCTGCACAAGAACCAGCGGCCTGGCCATGTCGATCGGCTCTAGCCAATCGTTCAGAATGAACTATGCCCTGTGGCAGCCCTTTGCTCGCCCGGCCCGGTTACCGCATGCACGGCGCGAATGGCACCCCGTAAGACGATCTCGCCGTTCGTTGTTGCTGTTCGCTCTATAAAGGCCCGATGAGAGGAGACGCCATGTCGGTTAAGAAACTCGAGGAACTGCGCAGCCAGCGCTGGTTTGGGCCGACGGACTTACGCAGTTTCGGGCATCGCTCGCGCATGATGCAGATGGGCTATACGCTCGACGATTTCATGCGCAAGCCCGTCATCGGCATCATCAATACCTGGAGCGGTTTCGCCCAGTGCCACACCCATTTTCCCGAGCGGGTCGAGGGTATCAAGCGCGGCGTGTGGCAGGCGGGCGCCTTTCCGGTGGAACTGCCGGCGCTCTCGCTCTCCGAGCAATATGTCAAGCCGAGCGCGATGCTCTACCGCAATCTCCTGGCGCTGGAGGTCGAAGAACTGATCCGTTCCCATCCGGTGGACGGCGTCGTGCTGATGGGCGGTTGCGACAAGACCACGCCCGGAACCATCATGGGCGGCATCTCGATGAACCTGCCCATGATCTTCATGCCGGCCGGACCGATGATGCGCGGCCATTCCGGCGGCAAGATCTTGGGCTCCGGCTCGGACGTTTGGAAATTCTACGCCGAGAAGGAAGCCGGCACGATCAGCGAGGCGCAGTGGAACGACATGGAGGCGGGGATCGCCCGCTCGGCCGGCACCTGCATGACCATGGGCACGGCCTCCACCATGACCGCCATCGCAGAAGTGCTGGGCTTCGCGCTGCCCGGTGCCTCCTCGATCCCTGCCGGCGATGCGGCCCATGCGCGCATGGCGGCGCACTGCGGCAAGCGCATCGTTGAAATGGTGTGGGAGGATTTGAAACCCTCCGACATCATGGACCGCCGTTCGGTCGAGAATGCGCTCGTCATCCACAATGCGCTCGCGGGCTCGACCAATGCCATGATCCATCTCGTCGCCATGGCGCGCCGCGGCGGCGTTGCCATCAAGCTCACCGATTTCGACGATTATGCCCAGAAAGTACCGGTCATCTGCAATCTGCGGCCGTCCGGCGCATGGCTGATGGAGGATTTCTTCATCGCCGGCGGTGTCCGTGGCCTGCTGAAACGGCTCGAACACCTGCTCCATCTCGACGCCGTCACGGTGGCGGGAACGCTGGGGCAGGGGTTGGAGGGCGCAGAGGTCTATAACGACGACGTCATCCGGCCGCTCGACAAGCCGATCGCCGCTTTGGGCGGCACCGCCATCCTCTATGGCAATATCGCGCCCGACGGCTGCGTGATCAAGCCGCCGGCCGCCGAGCCGCGGCTGCTCAACCATACCGGCCCCGCTCTCGTCTTCGACAGTTACGACGAAATGACGAAGGCCGTGAACGACCTCGATCTCGATGTCACGCCCGATCATATCATGGTGTTGCGCAATGCCGGCCCGATCGGCGGTCCCGGCATGCCCGAATGGGGCATGCTGCCGCTGCCGAAAAAGCTGCTCAAACAGGGCGTGCGCGACATGCTGCGCATCTCGGACGCCCGCATGTCGGGCACGAGCTATGGCGCCTGCATCCTGCATGTTTCGCCGGAATCGGCTATCGGCGGCCCGCTCGCGGCGGTGCGCACCGGCGACCTGATCACGGTCGATGTTTCGAAGCGCTCGATCCATCTCCATGTCTCCGACGAGGAGATCAAGCAACGCATCGCCGCCTGGACCCCGCCGCCCCGCAACTACCCACGCGGCTATTACCGCATGTTCGTCCAGCACATCCGGCAGGCCCATGAGGGGTGCGATTTCGACTATCTGGAAGGCGCGCAGGGGATTCCTGAGCCGGAGATTCATTGAGTTGGGGGATGTCGCGCGCGAATAGGGATGGTGTCTATCGCGCCGAGCCGGACATACAAACTGTTACCTATGTCTCAAGGTCGGACGCAGTGGTCGTGGCGTCCCGGAAGGGACGTGACAGGCGATCTCTTTAGTATATTGATTTTGCTTAGCGTTTTCGGCATTTACTTATGTGTAACGTAGCAGAACGGCGAAGCGGTGCAAGACCATACCCGACGTTTCCACCGCAAAAGCTCGAAGAGCAGGGGCAACCCTTGTCGTTGTTGCAAAAGTCAGGCGCGAGACTCTAGCTTTAATCGCGAGCTTTGTGACGCCTGGAAGCCGATTGAGGACAGCGATGGAAGACCGCGAGAAACGCGCCCTGGGTGCTTTGGCATCGATGGTTCGGCAGTACGTATATCAACACCACGATGGCGTGATTGATAGTGGTGCCATGTCAGCAGCCGAACATGCTATCGGTGCGCTTTCGGAGTATGGGTACATGGACGAGACGTGCGAAGGGCGCATAATGGGTCGCTGGACTGAAGCTGGCGAAGCCCTCTTGGAGTGGAATTACCCTTTCAGTGAGCAGAAAAATAAAACATTTCCGATGCCGCCGATTATCAACCCTGTGCCTTGATAGCGGGGCACTGGGGTAGAGTCGCTTGTTGGGTCGATTTTGATACGTCTTCCTAGCTGCGGTAGCGAGGGCCAATTTTGATGCCGGACATGTTTTCACCAAAAGACGTGAGGCGAGAGCCAACCGATATTGAGATGGTTCAAGAGGTCACGTTGCAGCAGCTTTCAGATTGGCTGTTACGACTTTTTGGAGCTTTGCCAGAACATCTCCTGCAACATTTTCGAGATTTGGAAGCTCTTAAAAACGGCCTTTCCCCAATTTTCAATGAGATGAGGGACGGTGACAGCCTCTGGTTGTGCCAAAGCCGATTTAGAGCGCCGTTGTGGGGTCACGAAGGCGTGGCCCTCGTCCGCGACAATCGGCCTATTGTCTACATCCTCATGATGAACCATTAAGCCGGTCGGGAAAAACGCACCTTCACGGGCATGAGCCGGGGCGACACTGTAAGAGAGGCTAATGAATGAAGTTTCCACAGTTCCTATTGCCAATATGCGTCATCGCTCTGTGCTCATGCTCGGCTTGGGCGCACGAGTACAGGTATGACACACCGCTCAAACGGGCGTACAATTTGAAGGCCAGGAAGGCTTGGCCGACCCATTACGTTCCGATGACCAACTCTGAATATCCCAATACCCTGAAGGACGTGAATTCAAAGCCGCGCAGAGAGTTCTTTCACAAGTGCATCGGCGACGCTTGACCCATGAACCCGCTATTTAAGCGTCACGCCCTTACACTGACATCACCCCTTGCCCTTTCGGAATGCCAGCGGCTCTTGCAACTATCCATGGACGGCTTCATGACCGCTGGTGGTCGCAGATCGGTCATTGGACGTATCAAAGGGACAAAGCTCAAAGCCTGCAAGAGGAACGGCTTCGGCCATTGCAATTCGTTTCAAACAATATTGACGGCTAGGCTAGTCAAACAGAATGGGCAGACTCATATCTTATGTACTTTCGCAATGCATTCCTTTGTCAGAATCTTTTTGTTTCTATGGTTTGGCGGACTGATTGGAGGCGAAGCTTTTGCAGTTGTTTGCTTATATTTGAAAGCATTTTCTTCCCTCCCTATTTCGGGTGATCCTGTTTCGACTATTTTTATACCACCATTCATGATCTTGTTCGGGATAATATTGGTGTCGGTGGGGCGCTATCTTAGCAAGGACGACCAAGGCTATCTGACTGATTTCATTTGCGGGACCCTTGATGCTCACCCCGATAAAATTGGCGAAAAGATTCGAAGCGGCATCTAAGAGCCCAGCGGCCCGCTTCTCCCTCCTCGCCATACCGCGTGCGGGCGAGGACGTCGCGGGTGCGCTAGGCGCGATTGTGCGCGTTACGTTCCGGGGAATGCGAGGGGGCCGCTGACGTCAGAGGCGGGTCAATGTCCAGCATCGAAGCCTCAGCCTACGCCGCTGCACGGGATGCCTTGCCTCGGCTGAGCGTCTAGATCAGCCGAGCATCTTGGGGTCGGCCAGAGGGGATAGCGGGCGCAGATATGGCGATGTACGAGGTGGTCACGTTCTGCCTGCCGAGCAATTTAGTGCGCCATGACGAACGCGTGTCGGCTCGAGGTTGTCACCCATGTCTTAGGTACAAACTGTTACCTATGTCTCAAGGTCGGACAAGTGAAGCGTGGCGTCCCGGAAGGGATTCGAACCCCTGACCTACGGTTTAGGAAACCGTTGCTCTATCCTGCTGAGCTACCGGGACGTCGAGGTCTGTTTAGCATAGGTTGAGCCGGAGGAAACCCCCGCTGCCGCAGATTGCGGCCCCCAGGCGGGGTATCATCGCCCGTTCGCCTCCCGGCCTGTCTTGGGACCGGTTGCACAAGCGTCATTTCGGGCGCCACGACGTTGCGGCAAAAATTGCATAGTGATTTGCTCCGATTTGCAAATTCGGCTTTCTTCCTTGCCTATTTTTGGGCGGCTGCTAACCTTTCGGGACCGTTGCGGGGCGTGGCAAGGGATCAATATGTGCGGCCGTCGATTGTTTGGGTGTCTCGTTCTGCCGGCCCTCTTGTGTATATGCGCCGGTGCTGTGCTGGCCGAGAGCCAGGAGGCGGAGATCCCCGTGATGGCGGCGGCCGCGAGCCGGTCCGATGTGCCGGTCTATTTGACCGGCCTCGGGACAGTGCAGGCGTACAACAGCGTCGTCATCACCTCGCGGGTCGATGGGCAGATCGTCAGAATCGACTTTACCGAGGGGCAGGATGTGCATGCCGGCGATGTGCTGGTGGAAATCGATCCCGCGCCCTATGCCGCGGCGCTGGCCCAGGCCAAGGCGAACAAGCTGAAGGACGAGGCGCTGTTGGACAACGCCAATCGTGACCTCGACCGCGCCCAGCGTCTGGCCACGACCGGCGCGGGCACGACGCAGCAACTCGACACGTCCAAGGCGCAGGTTCGGCAATTCGAGGCGGCCCGGGCCGGCGATGCCGCCGCGATCGAGGCCGCCGAAGTGCAACTCGCCTACACGACGATCCGATCGCCCATCGACGGGCGGACCGGCGCGCGCGCGATCGATGTCGGCAATATCGTTCGCGCCGGCAGCGGCAGCGGGATCGTGACCGTCAATCAATTGCAGCCGATCACCGTCGCCTTCGACCTTGCCGCCGACGCGCTGCCGCTCATCCGTGGCCGCATGGCGGAGGGGCTTACCGTGACCGCGCGCGACCGCAACGATCATCCGCTCGCCACGGGCCGCCTCACGTTGATCGACAATCAGATCAACGTGACGTCGGGCACGATTCATTGCAAGGCGACCTTCGACAATCATGACGAGGCGCTCTGGCCCGGCCAATTCGTGTCGGTCCAGCTCTTGGCCCAGACGCGGCACGATGCGCTCGTCGTGCCGCTCACGGCGATTCAGCGCGGTCCGGCGGATCTTTACGTCTATGTCGTGGGCAAGGATCATACGGTGGCAAAAAAGCCCGTCACGGTCGATTTTTCGACGCCCGACGTTGCGGTCGTCGCGAAGGGGCTTGAGGCGGGCGATGAGGTCGTGACCGATGGCCAATATCGGCTGCAGCCGGGCGTCCATGTGCGGATTCTGTCCGAGTCGGCTGCGACGCAATGAATATCTCGGCCCCCTTCATCACGCGGCCCATCGCCACGACATTGCTGATCTTCGGGATTACGCTGCTCGGGGTCGTCGCGTATTTCCTGCTGCCGATTGCCGGCGTGCCGCAAGTGGATATTCCGACCATCCAGATCACGGCCGATCTGCCGGGCGCCAATGCCGATACGATGGCGACATCCGTCGCGACGCCGATCGAGCGGCAATTGGCCTTCATCTCGGGCATCAATTCCATTTCGTCGAGTTCGTCGCTGGGGCACACGTCGATTCAAGTGGAATTTGACCTCGACCGCAGTGTCGATTCCGCCGCGCAGGACGTGCAGACCGCGCTCAATGCGGCGGGCGGGGACTTGCCCAAAAGCATGCCGGCGGCCCCGACCTATGAAAAGGTCAATCCCGCCGACGCGCAATTGGTCTCCATCGCGGTCTGGTCGGACGATTTGCCGATCGCCAAGGTCGACGATTATGTCGAGACCTATCTGGCGCGCCAGCTTTCGCGGCTGCCGGGCGTGGGCCTCGTCGATTTCCATGGCGAGCAGAAGCCGGCGGTGCGGGTGCAAATCAATCCCGCGGCCCTGGCTTCGCTGGGCTTAAGTCTGGAGGATGTGCGCGGCGCCCTGGCCAGCGCCACAGTGAATGCGCCGAAAGGGACGCTCGACGGACTGAAGCAGGCCCTGACGCTCGACACGACCGACCAATTGTTCGAAGCGGCGGCGTTCAAGGATACGATCATCGCCTATCGCGAAGGCGCGCCGGTGCGCATCCGCGATATCGGCACGGCCGTCGACAGCGTAGAGGACATTCGTCAGGCGGCCTGGCTCAGGGGACGGCGGGCCATAGTCATCGACGTGCACAAGCAGCCGGGCTACAACATCAATGCGACGGTGCAACGGGTCAAGGACACGCTGCCCGATCTGCAGCGCAACCTGCCGCCGTCGGTAAAGCTTGAGCTTCTGGGCGACCGCACGCAGGTCATTCACGCAGCGGTGAACGACGTGCAATTCACCATGGCCGTCAGCATCGCGCTCGTCGTGCTGGTGGTGTTTCTATTCCTGCGCCATTTGAGTGCCACGGTGATCCCGAGCATCACCATTCCGGTCTCGCTGCTCGCGACCTGCACCGTGATGTATCTGGCCGGCTATACGATCGACAATGTGTCGCTGATGGCGCTGACCATTTCGGTCGGGTTCATCATCGACGATGCCATCGTGATGGTCGAAAACATCGTTCGGCATATCGAGGCGGGCGAGACGCCGGTGCAGGCCGCACTGAAGGGCTCGGCGGAAATCGGGTTCACCATCGTTTCGATGACGCTGTCGCTGATTGCCGTGTTCATTCCGCTGCTGTTGATGGGCGGCCTGATCGGCCGGCTGTTCCACGAATTTGCCGTGAGCGCCAGCATCGCCATTCTGATGTCGGGCCTGGTCTCGCTCACCTTGACGCCGATGATGTGCGGCCAGTTCCTCCACGCCGGCAAGCCGAAGGAGGGATGGATTGGCCGCGCCCTGGAGGCGATCTTCACGGCCAGCCTGCGCGTGTATGACGTGACGTTGCGTGCGTCGTTGCGGCATCATGCTTTGGTGATGCTGTGCCTGCTCGCGACCATTGCGGGCACCGTCTATCTCTATCGCATCGTTCCCAAGGGCTTCTTTCCGCAACAGGATGGCGGCACCATTATTGCGAGCACCGAGGCGGCGCAGGATATTTCCTTCCAGGCGATGTCCGACCGGCAAAAGGATATGATGCAATTGATCGCCAAGGATCCGGATGTGGAAACGGTCTACGGCTGGATCGGCGCCAATCCCACCGTGAATTCCGGCCGCATCATGATCAGCCTCACGCCGTTCGACCAGCGCACCGCGAGCGTCCAGCAGGTGATTGGCCGATTGCGCAAGAAGGCGCAGAGCGTTATGGGCCTCGGTCTTTTCCTCGTGCCGCGCCAGGACGTGCAGATCGGCGCCAAGGTCTCGAAGACGCAATATCAATATACGTTGCAGGATCCGAATATCGACGAGCTCTTCGTCTGGGCGCCACAGATTCTGGAACGCATGAAAAAGCTGCCGCAGTTGCAGGATGTGACCGCCGATTTGCAGCCGAGTGCGCCGCGCATGACGCTGCAGGTCGATCGCAACCGGCTCGGCCGTTTTGGCATCACGCCGCAGGTGGTGGACGACACGCTCTACGATGCCTTCGGCCAGCGCCAGGTCGCGACGATCTTCAGCCAGCTCGATCAGCATCATGTCGTTCTGGAGGTCGACCCGAGTTTCCAGGGCGACAGTTCCGCGCTCGATCGGCTCTATGTCCGCTCAGGCCTGAGCGCGCAAATGGTGCCTCTGTCGATGCTGGTCAAATATGAGACGTCGGTGGCACCCCTGACGATCAACCATCAGGACCAATTTCCCTCCGTCACCTTGTCGTTCAATCTGGCGCCGGGCCATTCGCTCGGCGACGCGGTTGACGCCATTCACAATATGGAATTGACGATCGCCAAGCCGGCGGCGCTGACCGCGCGCTATCAGGGCTCCGCCAAGGTTTTTGAAAACTCGCTCGGCAACCAGCCCTATCTCATCGCCGCTGCGGTGCTCGCGGTCTATATTGTTCTTGGCATGTTGTACGAGAGCTTCATTCATCCGATCACGATCCTCTCGACCTTGCCGTCAGCCGGCGTCGGCGCGCTGCTGGCGCTGATGCTTCTTGGCTATGATTTTTCTTTGATCGCGTTGATCGGCGTCATCCTCCTCGTCGGCATCGTCAAAAAGAACGCGATCATGATGATCGATTTTGCGCTCGAGCGCGAACGTCACCAAGGGCTGAGCCCGCGCGAGGCGATCTATGAAGCCTGCCTGTTGCGGTTCCGGCCCATCATGATGACCACGATGGCCGCTTTGCTCGGCGCCTTGCCGTTGGCGCTCGGCACCGGTGCCGGCTCCGAATTGCGCCGCCCCTTGGGGATCGCCATCGTCGGCGGATTATTGTTGTCGCAGTTTCTGACCCTCTACACCACGCCGGTGATCTATCTCTATTTGAGCAAATTGGAGCGAAGGCGGGGCAAATGGCTACCGCTCATGAGCCGGCCAGCGCCGACGCGGGAAGCAGGACACGGTCTGTCGAGCAAAAGCTGAGCGTCGGACGCGCTGAGTTTTTCAGCCTTTAGGCGACGAGCGACCTGACGATGCTTTTTGCCGTCGTAAAGGCGGTGACATCGCGGCGCATTTGCGATGCCGCGACTGCACCTTGGAAAATCAGATGCAGATGCTTGCCGAGATGCGCCGGCTCCTTCAGCTTGGCCTGCCGGCACAGGGCAATGAAATGCGCCTCGAAATAATGGACCGTTGCCTCGCCCACTTGCTCGATGCCGACGTGCCTGTCGCGGTACTCCTGCGCGGCCTGCTGCGCGAGACAGCCGCGGAATTGTTGCTGCAACATCAGGTCCCGCCGGATATCGAACAGCGCCATGATCTGCGCGCGCGGGTCATCCGAGCGTTCCGCGGCCGCGTCGATCAGATAGGTCCGGACCGTGGCGCCGTAATGGTCCAGCACCGCCTCGATCAAATGCTCCTTGGTGGGAAAATATTTGTACAGCGTACGCTTTGACACGCCGGCATCGTCCGCCAGCGCATCGACCCCGGTGGCGTGAAAGCCGCCGCTGTAAAAGGCGTCAAAGGCCTTTTCGACGATCACGGTCTTTTTCGATGGATTGGTCATTGGTTGTGCACCTCCGGTATTATCTCTTCGAGGATTATAACACGCCCCCCTTGACAATGTACACAGATCGGTTTACCTCAATTCAATGTAAACAGATCGGTTTACTTTGTGAAGAGGAGCTGGTGATGTCGCAAGCATTCCATTTGGACAATCGGGTCGTCCTGGTCACGGGCGCGACGCGCGGGATCGGCGCCGCGACCGTGCGTGAATTGCTGAAATTCAAGGTCAAAAAAATCTATGCCGGCGCCCGTAACCCGGATGGTTTGCCGCAGTTCAACGATCCGCGCGTTGTGCCGCTGCAATTGGACATTACCGACCCGCAATCGGTGACCAAGGCACGCGCCGTTGCGGCCGATGTCGATGTGCTGATCAACAATGCCGGGACGGCGGTCCTGTCGCATTTCCTCGACAGTTCCGAAGAGGTCCTCGGGGCGGATATCAATACGAATTATGTTGGCACCTTGCGCGTCACCCGGGCCTTCGCGCCGGCGATCGTCGCCAAAGGCGGCGGACTTATCGCCAATGTGATCAGCGTGGTGGGCCTGACCTCGGCGCCGAGCCTGTCGGGCTATTCGGCCTCAAAGGCGGCCTTGCACTCGCAGACCCAGGCGCTCCGGACGCAATTGAAAGCATCGAACGTGCAAGTGCTCGGGATTTATCCGGGGCCGGTCGAGACGGAACTGGCGCGCGATATTCAGGCTGAAAAAGCAAGTCCCGAATCCGTGGCGCAGGAAATCGTTGCGGGTATAAAGGCCGGCGAGACCTATATCTTCCCCGATCAGATCGCCAAGCATGTCGGCCAATTATGGGCCAATGACGGGCGCATTCTGGACACGGCGCTGGTACGCGAAGCGTAAGGCGCACGTCCAGCCGACGTGGGGGCCGATCTTCGCGCCGACGCCGGTCATGGGCCGCACGTGAGCGGCGCGACCATCTTGGCCGCAATTTGCGCAAGTTCGCCGGTGGTACGCGCCGCCGTATTGCCGTCGCTGCCGGCGGCCAGATGGCCCGCTGCCGCGGCCGCGATCTGGTCGGCGGCGATGACGCGATAGGAACTCGCCAGCACGACGCCGCCGAGATGCGGCTTGGCCGTCGGGTCGTCCGCCAAGAGGCCGCGGACTTGCCCGGTGGGCGATAAAATCAGACTGCCCCACATGCCGGGTTGCGCCGAAGCGGTGAAGGTTTTGCCGTCGCCGCGCAACGTGCCGGGCGCCGCCTGCAAATGGCCGCCGCTGAACCCGAAGGCCACGGCATCGGCGCCGGTGTCGCCTTGCGCCAGGGTTGGGGCGGGGGCATCGGCGCTCTCGACTTTGAGCAGAGCCGCGCCGCTGCCGGCGTCACTCCCAACGACCTGCGCCGGTTTGCCGTTGACCGAAGGGGTGCGGCAGCCGTCCAAGGCCCCCGAAGGCGCCAGGGCGTAACCGCCGCCGAGCAGCAGGACGCTTGCCGTCTTGGGGGCCGCCGGCGGCGGAGCGAGCGCCGAAGGTGTCGCCGTTCCGGTGCCGGCGGTCGGCGCCGTCTTGGGGGTGGCAGCGGGCGCCGCACCGGCGGCGATCGGCTCGAATGTGTTGGCGATGGCGATCACCAACTGGTCGATGTTCGGGATCCACTTGGGATTGTACGTCACCGTATAGCCGCGCAAACCGTCCTGGGTCGGCGCAAAGCGGGTGTAGAATTTTTGCGTGCCGCTATCGCCCGTCACGACGAAGAAATCCGGCCGCAGCAATTTATAGGTGACTTTGCGGCCCGGTGCGGCGGCATTGACGAAACGATCGAAGGTCGCGGCCATATCTGCATGGTCGGGAGTGGTTTTCACAGTTTCCAGTATGAAATCGGCGCCCTTGCTCCATTTGGTGCCTTGCACGGTTTTTTCCTGGACCAGGCCCAGACTGGCGGCAATCCCGATTCCTGAGCCCGTGACCGGATCGGTCACGACTTTAAAGCCGATGGCGGCGCGGTTCCTCTGCGCCAATGTCGCCATTTGCTGGCGCTGTTGCGGGTCCAAAATCCCGTCCTGCCGGCCGCCGATCTGCTTTTGAAAGGCGACGAGCGCATTGTAGGTGAGCTTGCCGAAGGTGCCGAGTGAGGCGCCGTAATAATCCGTGACCCAGACGAGATCGTTCTGAATCGCCCGCCGTTCTGCTTCCGGAAGCGCTTCGAACGCGGCCTGTGCGGCGCTTTCCACGGGATCGACGGGTTTGGCGGCGGCTGGTCCAGGCGGCGGCTTTTGCGCTGCAACAGGGCCGGCGCTCAGGAGAAGCAGAAGGGTGAAGGCTAGTCCGTTCGCGAGTTTCATCCGTGCATCTCCGTGCCGGGATTTTGCCCATGCCGCTGCGTTTGTCACGCGGATTTAAAGTAGAGCAGCTATTCATCGTGAAAAAGCAATTCGTCCGCATGGCCGATTGTTGTGGCGTCCTTGCCATGGCAAATTGTCGTCTTCAGGATTCCTTTTGCGAGGCGCATATGATCCGGCCGATCCGAACTCTCTTCTTGTTGCTGGGACTGTTGCTCGTCGCCGTGCCGGCCGTGGCCCAGACCAAGCCCTATCTCGACGAAGATCTATCCGGCCAAGTGCTGCGCCTCGGCGAGAAGCTGCATAAAGACAAGCCCTCTCTCGTCGGCCAGCCGTCGGGACCTTATGATTCGCAAGCGCAGATGGCGCTGAGCGGGAAAGACTATGAGAAAGCGCTCGCCGCGGCGAAAAGTGCGGTGACCGCCAATGGCCGCGACGCGCTTGCCTGGCGGCTGCTTTCACAAGCGGCCCAAGGATCGATCGATCCCAACAATTACAGCACGAAATACGATTTGCAGGAGCTTGCGGAGCAGGCGGCCTATGGCGCCTATGAGCAGAGCAAGACCAGCCCGGACAAGGCCTCGGCGCTGGCGCTCCTTGGCAGCGCCTATGCCCAGGCGCAATCCTGGCGCGCGAGCCTCAATGCCTATCGCGCCAGCCTGGATCTGAACGCGGATTCGGGCGTTCAAAGCACCTATGAGGACCTACGCGAGAAATACGGCTTCCAGATCAAGGATTATACCGTCGATTCCGACGCGGCGGCGCCGAAAGTCTGTTTCCAATTTTCGGAAACCCTCTCGCGGGCGACGCCGGATTTTTCGTCCTTCGTTGCCGTGAGTTCGACGCAGGGCGGCACCTCGGTTTCGGCCGAGGACACGCAGCTGTGCGTGAACGGCCTGAAACATGGCGAGCGCTACGCGATCGTCATTCGGCAAGGTCTGCCGTCCGATGTCGGCGAAGCGCTGCTGAAATCAGCGGATTATGAAATATACGTGCGCGACCGTTCGCCGTCCGTGCGATTCACCGGCCGCAACTACGTCTTGCCGAAGACCGGTCAGCAGGGCTTGCCGGTCGTTAGCGTGAATACGACCAGCGTCGATCTGCAGGTCTATCGCATCGGCGACCGCAGCTTGCTGCCCACGGTTCACTCCGATGATTTTCTCGAACAATTGTCGGGTTCATCGGCGGATACGATCGCCAAGGAGAAGGGCGAAAAAATCTGGTCCGGCACGATGGCGACGAAAAGCGACCTGAACCAGGACGTGACGACTGACTTTCCCGTGACCGAAGCCATCCCGCAAATGAAGCCGGGCGTCTATGTGATGTTCGCGGATGTGACGGGCGCCAAGAAGCAGAATAGCGACGACGAGGAAGTCGATTACGAGACGCGCACGACCCAGTGGTTCGTCGTCTCCGACATCGGCCTCACTGCTTTCACCGGCGATGACGGCGTGCATGTGCTCGTGCGCTCGCTCGCCACCGCCGAGCCAATGGGCGGCATTGAGGTGAAGCTGCTCGCCAAGGACAACGAGATTCTCGACACGAAAACCTCGGATGCCAAGGGCGAAGTCGATTTCGATGCCGGGCTCGCGCGCGGCAAGGATGGTAACGCACCGGCCATGCTCAACGTGAGCGACGGCAAGGGCGATTACGGCTTTCTCGATCTCTCGCAGACGGCATTCGATCTCACCGATCGCGGCGTCAAGGGGCGTGTCGCGCCGGGGCCGCTCGACGCGTTTGCCTATACCGAGCGCGGTGTCTACCGCTCGGGCGAGACGGTCTATGTCACAAGCCTTCTGCGCGATGCCGCCGGTAATGCGGTTGCCGGCTTGCCGCTGACGTTCGTCGTGACGCGGCCTGACGGCGTCGAATATCGCCGCTCGGTCATTCAGGATTCCGGCCTTGGCGGCCATGTCCTGTCGGTGCCGCTGATCAATAGCTCGCAATCCGGCACCTGGCACGTGAATGTCTATTCCGATCCAAAACGACCGGCGATCGGTTCGACGTCGTTTCTCGTTGAGGATTATGTGCCCGAGCGGCTCGATCTCACGCTGAAGAGCACGGCCGATTACGTCCATCCGGGCGAGCCGGCGACGATCAAAGTCTCGGCGCATTACCTCTATGGCACCGCGGGGTCGGACCTCGACGTGTCCGCTGATTACCGGATCGAGGCGGCTGATGAAATCGCCGTGCCGGCGCTGAAGGGCTACAAGGTCGGGCTCACCGACACGGCATTCGAAACGGTGACGGGCCAGATGGACGAAAACGGCACGACCGACGAAAACGGCAATGCTGAAATTTCCGTGCCGCTGCAGGAGACCGAAGCGTTGCGGCCGCTGCAGGCCACAATCGGCGTCAGCGTGAGCGAGAGCGGCGGCCGCGCGATTACCCGCGAGGTCAAAGTGCCGATCGTGCCGAAGGGCAGCCTGATCGGCATCAAGCCGCTGTTCGGGCCGGACGATCTGACCGAAGGCTCGCAGGCGGCATTCGAGACGGTCATGGTCGATTCGTCCGGCAAGCGCATCGCGCGCCCCGGTGTGCGCTGGACGCTGTCGCGCATCGATAACAATTATCAATGGTTCTTCAAGAACGGCCATTGGAATTTCGAAGCGGTGAAAATCAACCGCACCGTCGCGACGGGCACGGTGGATATGAGCGACACGGCGGTCGCCAAAATCTCGGCGCCCGTGCAGCTTGGCGAATACCGTCTCGATCTTGTTGCCGAAGGCGTGCAGGGCGCGCAGAGCAGCTCGACCTTCTATGTCGGTTGGGGCGGGGACGTCACGGCCAATACGCCCGACGTGCTCGACATGCGGCTCGACAAGCCCTCGTATACGGCGGGCGATACGGTGACGGTGAAGATGCGGCCGCATTTCGGCGTCAAGGTCGATCTTGCCGTGATCTCCGACAAATTGCAGATGCTGCAGGAGGTGGACGTGCCGGCGAGCGGCGGCGAGGCGTCGTTGACCGTCAAGCCGGAATGGGGTGCCGGCGCTTACGTGGTCGCGCTGGCGCATCGGCCGCTCGACACGGCGGCACAGCGTGCGCCCGGCCGCGCGATCGGCGTCGCATGGTTTGCGATCGAGCATAACAATCATGCGCTGAACGTTGCCCTGACGCCGCCGCAGACGATCAAGCCGCGCGGCACGCTCGACATTCCGGTCAAGCTCGACGGGCTCAACCCGGGCGAAGAGGCCTATGTCGTCGTCTCGGCGGTCGATGTCGGGATTCTCAACCTCACGCGCTACCAAACGCCGGATGTCAGCGGCTACTTCTTCGGTCAACGGCAGCTGGCGCTGGAGCTGCGCGACCTTTATGGCTATCTGATCGATGGCATGCAGGGCACGCGCGGCGCGATTCATTTCGGTGGTGACAACAACGCGCCGACGACGCAGGGACCGCCGCCGATCTTCGAGCCTCTGGCGCGCTATTCCGGGCCGGTAAAGGTCGGTAGCGACGGCACGGCCCATGTGAGCTTCGATATTCCGGCGTTCAACGGCAAGGTGCGCGTCGTCGGAGTTGCGTATAGCCAGACGCGCGTCGGACAGACCGAGACCGATGTGATCATCCATGATCCCATCGTGCTGCAAGGCACATTGCCGCGCTTCCTGAGCCTCGGCGATCAGTCGCGCTTCCACATCGCCATCGACAATGTCGATGCGCCGGACGGCGATTATGTGCTCGATGTCGATGTGAAGGGCCCCGTGACGGTGCCGGTGGACACGCTGCATCGCACGATCCATCTTGGCAAGGGACAAAAGTCCGCCGTGACGATTCCGGTCACGGCTGCTGGGCTCGGTACCGCGACATTCGACTTGCATCTGACCGGCGGGGCCGTCGATCTCGGCCAGACCATGGTGCTGAAGGTCGAGAGCACGAACCACATGTTGGTCAACCGGCAAATTCAGTCGCTCAATCCCGGCGGCAGTGTCACCTTGTCGGATGCTTTGTTCAGCAATCTGCTGCCGGATTCCGGCACTTTGTCGCTGTCGGTGACGCTGCCCTATACGTCGATCGACGTGCCGAACCTGCTGCTGCAACTCGACCGCTATCCCTATGGCTGTACCGAGCAGACCGTGAGCCGCGCCATGCCGCTGCTCTATGTCAACCGGTTGGAGGCGCAGGAGCAGTTCAGGCTTGACGCCGGTGCAGACGACCGGGTGCGCGGCGCGCTCGATCGGGTTCTGGCGCGCGAGGATGCCAATGGCACGTTCGGCCTGTGGGGCGTGGGCGGCGAGGATGTGTGGCTCGACGCTTTTGCCGCCGATTTCTTGACGCGTGCGAAGGAAAAGAACTTCGCCGTGCCGAACCGGGGGCTCGAAAATGCGCTCGACCATTTGCGCAATTCGGTTGTCAACGTCTCCAGCATCAAGCCGGAAGAGTCGGCGGGCATCGCTTACGCAACCTATGTGCTGGCGCGTAACGGCCGGCCGATCATCGGCGATTTGCGCTATATGGCCGACACGAAGCTCGACGATTTCGCTTCGCCGCTGGCCAAGGCCGAACTTGCCGCCGGACTCGCCCTGCTCGGCGACAAGGGGCGTTCGACGAAGGCGTTTGCGACCGCGATCCAGGCGCTCGATGCCGAGAAGGATGACGGCTATTCGCGCTACGATTACGGCTCGAAGGTGCGCGATGCCGCCGGCATTCTCGCGTTGCTGGCCGAAAGCGGCGGCGCGCATACCGACGTCGTGCGGGTGAGCTCCATTCTCGATTCGGCGCGCGACAATTCGCGCTACCATTACACCACCACCCAAGAGCAGAATTGGATGGTGATTGCCGCGCAGGCGCTCAGCAAGGACGCCAACACGCTTGACACGAGCGTGGACGGCGATGCGAAGAAAGGCGTCTTCTATCGCAATTTCACCGAAGCGAAATTGCAGGACAAGCCGGTCGTCGTGACCAATCAGGGCGCCGATCCTGCGCGGCTCGTGCTGGCGGTCTCCGGCGTTCCGGTTGCTCCGGAACCGGCGGTCGAGCAGGGCTTCAAGGTCGAGCGCACGATTCATGCGATGAACGGCGATGTGGTCGAGCCCTCGCAACTCAAGCAGAACGAGCGCTACATCATCTCCCTGCGCGTGACGGAAAAGGAGTCGCATTTCGGCCGGCTGCTGCTGGTTGATCCGCTGGCCGCGGGGCTCGAGATCGACAATCCGAGCCTCGTCGCGGATTCGGTTTTGCCGGATGCCGATTGGTTGAAACAGGCGATCGAGCCAGTCAATTCGGAATATCGCGACGACCGTTTCGTGGCGGCCTTCAATCGCGAGCCCGACAATACCGCGGTCTATTCGGTGGCCTATATCGTGCGTGCAGTCTCGCCCGGCAAATACGTGCATCCGGGCGCGACGATCGAGGACATGTACCGGCCCGAGCGGTTCGCCCGCTCGGCATTCGATCAGGTTGAAATATCGGCAGCAAAATAATGCCGGGAAGCACAAGGCCGCGCCTGTGGAGACGATGGCGCTTCCTCCTCTTGGGAAGCGTCCTCGGCCTTCTCGTCTTCGCCGCCGCGATCGTGGCGGGCGCGGCCTATTATGTTGTCACGTTGCCGCCGGTCGATATGAGCGCGGCCAATGCCCGCTCGCCCGTCGTGCTCGACCGCAACGGCCAGCTCCTGCGTCCTTTCATCACGCCGGATGGGCGCTGGCGGTTGCCGGTCGATGCCAAGGATGTCGACGAGCATTATCTCAAATTGCTGTTCGCTTACGAGGATCAGCGTTTCTTTTCCCATCACGGCGTCGATCCGTTGGCGCTGCTGCGCGCGGCGGGACAATTGCTGACCCATGGCCGCATCGTGTCCGGCGGCTCGACCCTGACGATGCAGGTCGCGCGCCTGATCGAGCCGCGCTCGGAGCGCTCGCTCGGCGCCAAGCTCCGACAGATGGCGCGGGCCATCGATCTCGAGCGGCATTATAGCAAGACCGAGATCCTCAACATGTATCTCGCGCTGGCGCCGTTCGGCGGCAATATCGAAGGCGTCCGCGCCGCGAGCCTTGCCTATTTCGGCCGCGAACCGAAACACCTGTCGCTGGGCGAAGCCGCGCTGCTCGTCACCTTGCCGCAATCGCCCGAGGGACGGCGGCCCGACCGTTTCGCCAACATCGCCAAAACGACGCGCGACCGCGTTCTAAAACACGCCATGGCCGTATCGCTTTTCCCGCACGAGGATTTGCGGCAGGCCGTGCAGGAACCGGTGCCGGTCGAGCGTAAGATCTTTCCGGCCGTCGCGCCGCAGGTGGCAGATGCGATTGTGGCGCAAACGCCGAATGAGCCGGTCCATCGTCTGACGCTCGATTTCGCACCGCAGACGAGCCTGGAAAAGCTGGCGCAGGAACGCGCGCAGGCGCTCGGCCCTAATATTTCTGTTGCCATGGTTCTCGTCGACAATGCCAGTGGCGAGATTCTCGCTTCGGTGGGCGGCGCCGATTATTTTTCCAAGGATCGGGCGGGATCGATCGATCTGACCAAAGCGATCCGGTCGCCCGGCTCGGCACTGAAGCCGTTCATCTATGGCTTGAGCTTCGAGCAAGGTATCGCCCATCCCGAGACGATTTTGGAGGATCGTCCCTCACGTTTCGGGCTTTACGCACCGGAGAATTTCGACCGCACGTTCCAGGGCACGGTGACGGCGCGGCAGGCCCTGCAAATGTCGCTCAATATTCCGGCGATCGATGTGCTCTCGCATGTCGGACCGGACAATTTCCTGGCGCGGTTGCGGCTTGCCGGCGCGACGGTCGAATTGCCGAAGGATTCCGTGCCCGGCCTCTCCGTCGCGATCGGCGGCCTCGGCATCTCGTTGCAGGATGTGGCGCGGCTCTATGTGGGCCTGGCGCGCGGCGGTAATGAAATTCCGCTCACCATGCGCCTCAACGATCCGACCGAGCGCACACCGCGGCCATTCCTCGATCCGGTGGCGACCTGGTATGTCACGGACATCCTGCGCGGCGCGCCGCCGCCCACCAACGCGCAGGGCGGCTATCTCTCCTATAAGACCGGCACGTCCTACGGCTATCGCGATGCTTGGGCGATCGGTTACGACCGCAAACATACGCTGGCGGTGTGGGTCGGTCGCGCCGACGGCGCCGCAGTGTCCGGACTCGCGGGCCGCGTCTCGGCCGCGCCCATCCTGTTCGACGGTTTCGCCCGCGTCGGCGTTGATTATGCACCGTTCCCGCAACCGAAGAATGCGCTGATCGCCACGAATGCCCAATTGCCGCCGCCGCTGCGCCGCCTGCACAACGAGGTTTCGCGCAATACTCCGGTCATGGCCAACACCGGCCTCAAGATCGCCTTTCCGCCGGATGGTGCGCGGCTCGATCTCGCGTCGTCGGGCGAAGCCTTCGATCAACTGGTGCTGAAAGCCGAAGGCGGCGTCGTGCCGCTGACCTGGCTCATCGACGGCAAGCCGCTGCAGATCGCCGATTTGCGCCGAGAGGCGAGTTTCACGCCGGAAGGGCGCGGCTTTACGACGATCATGGTGATGGATGCGACGGGCGCAACCGACAGCGTCACCATTCGAATGCAATGAGCCGGTGTGTTGGCAAGGCGTCGGTCAGAACTTGTCCGGATGCGGGATGGAATCTTTCAGCCGCTCGATCAGCCAGCGCCCTGACGGGCCGGGAGGGCTGTCGGTGCGATACACGGCTGACATGGTCATGACATATCCGTCGACCGGCGCGTCCTCGATCGCGATTTCGACCAGCGCGCCTTTTTCGAGATCGTCTTTCACCGCCTCATACGGCATGCCGCCCCAGCCGAGGCCGGCGCGCAGAAAGGCATGTTTGGCGCCAAGGTCGGCAAGACGCCAGGTGCGCGGCGAGAAGACACCAAAATCGCGCCCCTGCGACAGATCGGAGCGGTCGGTCAGGACCAGTTGCAGGTGCTTTGCAAGCACGCAGGTCGGGATCGGCCCGTTATGCGCCGCAAGCGGGTGCTCCGCCGCGGCGACCATGACGATCCGGACCCCAAGCAACCGCTCGCGGCTGAATTGCGGCGTGAGCAGCGGGATCGAGCCCGTGATGCCAAACGCGCTGCGCCCATCGGCGATCGGCGGCACGACCGCCCCGAGCGTCTCCACATAGAGCCGCAGGGGCGTCGCCGGAAATTCCGCCTGGAAGGCGGCGACCGCGCAGGTGAGATTTCTGATCGGAAACATCACGTCGACGACGACGCTGAGTTCTGCCTCAAGCCCGCCGGCAAGACCTTTCGCCCGCGCCTTGAACAGGTCCATCCGGGCCGCAACCTCACGCGCGTCCACGAGCAGGGCGCGGCCCGCGTCGGTCAGCACCGGAAAGCGGGTGTTGCGGTCGAAGAGCTGGACGCCAAGCTGCGCTTCCAGATTGGCGAGCGTTTGGCTCACCACCGATTGCGCCCGTTTCAGCCTGCGGCCCGCGGCGGAAAAACTGCCTTCGTCCGCTGCCGCGATGAAGGTGCGAAGTTGGTCGATGGAAAGGCCGTCGAGCATCTATCCGTTCCGCCGATGGATCATATCTAGAAATATAGGCTTCTAAGTTGGATCGGGCAATCCTACATCCGTGCCATCGCATGAATTTGGATGAACTGATGTCACCCAATCGTCTCAACTTCGGCCGGCCGCGGCCTTTCAGGTTCCCGTGATGATCAGCTTTCTCAAATCTCTCTTCGCGTCCCCCAAACCTCTGGAAATAAGGACTAAAGCCATGAAACTCCTGCATATTGATTCGAGCATTCTGGGTGAAGGCTCGGTCAGCCGCCTCCTGACGAGCGAGATCGTCGCGGCGCAGAAGAAGCAGCATCCCGGCGTGCAGGTCATCTCCCGTGACCTTGCCGCCGCTCCGGTCGGGCATCTCTCCGGCGCCCATCTCGCCGCTGCCCAAGGCGCCACGCCGGAAGCTGCCGACTTGCAGAAGGATGTCGCAGCCGGCCAGGCCGCGCTCGACGAATTCCTGGCTGCCGACATCGTGGTGATTGGCGCGCCCATGTACAATTTTGGCGTCCCGAGCCAGTTGAAGGCCTGGATCGACCGTATCGCCGTCGCTGGCAAGACGTTCCGTTACACCGAGAAGGGTCCGGAAGGTTTGGCGGGCGATAAGAAGGTGATCATTGCCTCGTCGCGTGGCGGGTTCTACGGCGCGGACACGCCGGCTGCGGCCCTCGACCACCAGGAAAATTACCTGCGCGGCCTGTTCGGATTCCTTGGCGTCAAGGACATCACCTTCGTGCGGGCTGAAGGCATCGCGACCGGTCCCGATCAGCGCACCAAGGCCATCGAAGAGGCAAAGACCTATATCGCGAAAATCGCGGCCTGAACGCCGTAGCGATGAACTGATGGCGCGGGATCAGCCCGCGCCACGTGCCGTTTTGGGCGCGGCCATATCGGTCTTGACCTGTGCCGCTGCGGCGTCGAAAGCGTCGGCGACGCTCCAGAAGCAGCGCGCCGGGCTGATCAAATCGAGATCGCCAGCCCGCGAGAATGTGTCGCGCGTCTCTTCCTTGACGCGTGCGAGATAGAGTCGCCGCTGCATGCGCTGCAATTGCGCTTCGCCCTCGGCCAAAGCGTCGAGTGCTGTACTGTCGACGTCCACCGTTTCCTCCAGACTCAGAATCACCGCCCGCGTGGTGGAGTTGGCTTTCGCCAGTTTGGCCACCTGATTCATGATCGCCTCCGCATTGGCGAAGAACAATTGCCGGGCCGGCCGCAGCACCAGGATGTGCGGGTCGGGAATGACGTCCGGGTGGCGGGCGCAATCGACAAAATCGTGACTGTCGCCGAGCCGGCCGAGCATGTCGATGCGCGGTTGCGACAGGCGCTGCAGGATCGCCAGCAGCGACAGCGCCACGGCGACCAGCATGCCGTTGAGGACGCCGAGCATCATGACGGCGAGGGCGGCTGCGACGGCCACGTATTGGTCCCGGTCGATCTTCCACAACCGAATCAGCGGAGCCGGCTCGAGCGCGTGGAACAGCGCCGAAATGACCACGGCCGCGAGCACCGGGGTCGGCAGGAGGGCGATGAGATCGCCTGCGAACACCATGAAAATGATGATGGCGATCCCCGCGACGAAACCCGACAAGCGGCTTTGCGCGCCCGCCGTATCATTGGCGGAGGACCCCGAAAAGCCCGCGCCGACCGGCATGCCATGCACGAGGCCGCTTGCCGCATTGGCGAAGCCAAGGGCCCGCAATTCCAGATTGGCGTCCAGCGTATCGCCGTGCCGCAGGGCGAGATTGCGCATCGAGCCCCAGGATTCGGCGTAAACGATGAGGAACAACGGCGCGGCGACGCGCGCCAGATGCGCCCATGTCGTGAGTGTCAAATGCGGCAAGCTCGGCATATCCGGCTTGGCATCGATATGGCCGACAAGATCGACGCCATAGCTTTTCAGATCCACGAGCAGCGAGACGAGAATCGCGCCGACAAGGACGAGAAACGCGGCCGGCACGGCGGGAATGCGCTTCAACAGCACCAGCGCCGCCAGGCTGGCAGCGCCGGTCAGGATGCTGGGCCAATTCCAGTTCGCAGCGACTTGCGCCAGATGCAGCAGCACATGGAACGGATCGCCGCTGGGCACGTGAACATTGGCCATGTGAGGCAATTGCGAGACGACAATGGTGATGGCGAGGCCAAAGGCAAAGCCGCGCAGCACCGGGCGGGAAATGAAATTGGCGAGAAAGCCCAGCCGGGCAAAGCCGGCGATCAGGAAAAACAATCCGGTGAGAATGACTGCGCCGTAGGCGAGCGGTTCGGCCGATGCAGCGCCGGTATCGAGCGTCACGGCTCCCACCGCCGCCGCCAGGATGGCGGCCGACGAGGATGTCGGCGAAACGATCGCGAAGCGACTGCGCCCGAGCAGGCTGTAGATCAGGAGCCCGGCGACCGCTGCGAAAATCGCGTGCTGCGGCTGAAGATTGGCGATGGAGGAATAGGCCACGGCTTCGGGCAGCAACAGGCCGGCGACGGAAAGACCTGCAAGAAAATCGGCGCGATTCAAGCTCATCAAAGACTCACCAGATGAAATAATTTTGTCACATTAGCCTGCGGCAAAGTTGGCCAAAAGGGAAGCGCCCATACGGCTCTCGCCGAGAACCGCACTTGTCTGGCGCCGTCGCTTACCCCATGTTGCTCGCCCCAGACTCAAGACCAGGATATTGCCGTGGCTCTCCACTTCTCGCCCCAGGAAATGCTCGCCCGTAAAAACCGCGCCCTCGCGGCCATGGCAGAGGCGGAACTCGATGGTCTTTTGCTGTTCGCGCAGGAAAGCATGTACTGGCTGACCGGCTACGATACGTTCGGCTTTTGCTTCTTCCAATGTCTCTACCTCGCCCGCGACGGCCGCATGGCGCTTCTCACCCGCTCGGCGGATCTGCGCCAGGCGCAACATACGTCGAACCTCGACGACATTCGGATCTGGAAGGATGCCGCCGACGCCAACCCAGCGCAGGACCTGCGCCGGATGCTCGGCGACCTCGGCGCGGCCGGCTTGCGGCTGGGCGTCGAATATGAGTCCTATGGCTTGACCCATTATAATGGCCGCCGCGTTGAGGCGGCGCTCGACGGGTTTTGTACCTTGCAGGACGCCTCACGCCTCGTCTCGACCCTGCGCGTGACGAAAAGCGCCGAAGAGGTCGCCTGTGTGCGCAAGGCGGCTGAACTCTCCGATCTTGCCGATGCGGCGGCGATCGCCGCGACCTTCCCCGGCGCCGATGAGGGCCACATCCTTGCCGCCCAGCACAATGCGATTTTCGCGGCGGGCGGCGATTATCCGGCCAACGAATTCATCATCGGATCGGGCCGGGACGCGCTGCTGTGCCGCTACAAGGCGGGCCGGCGCGTTCTTTCCGAGAACGATCAGATCACCCTCGAATTTGCGGGCGTCTGGCGGCATTATCATGCTGCGATCATGCGCACCCATGTGGTCGGCACGCCCAAGCCGCTGCATCTTTCCTACCACGCCGCCGCCAAGGAGGCCTTGCTCGCCTGCGAGGCCGAATTCCGTCCCGGCCGCACAGCCGGCGACGTGTTCGCTGCCCATGCCCGGGTATTCGATGCGCACGGATTATCTTCTCATAGGCTTAACGCCTGCGGGTATTCGTTGGGCGCGAAATTTACGCCGTCCTGGATGGACCCGCCGATGTTCTATGCGGCGAACGACTTTTTGATCGCTGAAAATCAAGTGTTTTTTGCCCATATGATCCTGATGGACAGCGCTTCGGAGACGGCTATGTGTCTTGGTCGGACCTATCTCGTGACGGCGCAGGGCGCCGAGGCGCTCAACGCCCCCTCGCTGGACCTCATCGTTAAAAAAGAGTAAAAATCCGGCCTCGCTGCACGGGCCATCGGAAGCCCAAAGCGTGCGGAAAGGCGTTGAGGATGCGTGTTTTGAGTGGGGGCCGCCTGATTCGGCGCGTGGTTTTCGTCCTGTTGGCGGCACTGCCTGTGGCGGCCTGCGTGGAAGAAGCCGTCGAAATTACTGCAGTGGAGCAGCCCTATCCGAAGCCCGAATCCGCCGGCAGCCCGCGCGGCGCGAGTGTTGCGATCGCCAGCCTCGAAGGCGCGCCCGACGACGTGGAAGCTCGCTTTTCCGCCGCCCTTGTCGCGGCCACCAAGGATCGCGATATTACGATCGCCGATTTGAAACAGGCGCGCTATACGGTGCGGGGATACCTCACGGCCTATCCGGTCGAGGGCGGTACGGCCTTCTCCTATGTCTGGGACGTCTTTGCCGGCGAAAAAGGGCGCAGCCAGCGCGTTTCCGACGCGGTGGTCGTCAAAGGCACGGCGGATGATCCTTGGACGCTGGTCGACGACAAGGTGCTGAGCGACCTCGTTTCGCATAGCACCGATGACCTTGCCGCTTATCTCTCGAACACGCCCGAGGCCGTCGCCGCCCGGGCGAAAGAACTGAATGTCGCCCGCCGCCAGCCTGCGCCCGCACCCCAGCCGTCGAACCAGGCGGCCATTCCCGCCGAGGCGCCGACGCTCGAGGCACACGAACCTTAAGCAATTCCGCCCGTAGACGGTGGATTACCTGCAACTTCGCGGGTGCAACATATTGTTCCCGGGCCGCCGCGCTGCTATGACCCCGCTGGAGATTGCACCCCGGCGTCCGAGTCCGCCGGTTTTTTTGAAGAGCGGGACGTCCAAATGGCGGACAAAATGAAGATTTTGGCGGGCAATTCCAACGGGGCCCTCGCAGAGGCGATAGCGGCCTATCTGGGCGAGCCTCTCACGAAGTGTCAGGTGCGGCGCTTCGCCGATATGGAAGTTTTTGTCGAGATTCAGGAGAACGTGCGCGGCCAGGACACGTTCATCATTCAGTCGACGAGCTTTCCGACGAACGACCATCTGATGGAATTGCTGATCATGACCGATGCGCTGCGCCGCGCCTCGGCGCGCCGCATCACCGCCGTCATTCCCTATTTCGGCTATGCCCGGCAGGATCGCAAATCCGCGTCGCGCTCGCCGATCTCGGCAAAGCTCGTCGCCAATCTCATCACGACGGCGGGGGCCGACCGCGTGCTCACGGTCGATCTGCACGCTGGCCAGATCCAGGGGTTTTTCGATATCCCGACCGATAATCTCTTTGCCTCGCCGGTCATGGTGCGCGACATCAAGGAGCGGCTCAAGCTTTCGGATGTCATGGTCGTCTCGCCCGATGTCGGCGGCGTGGTGCGCGCCCGTGCGCTGGCAAAACGCATCGATGCACCGCTCGCGATCGTCGACAAGCGCCGCGAACGGGCCGGCGAGTCGGAAGTGATGAACATCATCGGCGATGTGAAGGGCAAGAGCTGCATTCTGATCGACGATATCGTCGATTCCGGCGGCACCCTGTGCAACGCCGCCGAGGCGCTGCTGGCGGATGGCGCGCGCGAGGTCTATGCCTATATCACGCACGGCGTGCTTTCTGGCGGCGCGGTCGCGCGTGTCGCGGCTTCGAAGCTGAAAGAGCTTGTGCTGACCGACACGATCCTGCCCACCGAGGCAGTGCGCGTTGCGAAAAACATTCGCGTCATCTCGATCGCGCCGCTGATCGGTGAAGCCATCGCCCGCACGGCGAAAGAAGAAAGCGTGTCGAGCTTGTTCAGTTAAAAGAGATTTGTAGAAGCGAAGAATCGAAAGGGCCCCCGCCTTGCGGAGGCCCTTATGTTCAGCGCTTATTCGATCACTTCAATCACTCTACGAGTCACCGGATCGACGATGACCGGCTCGTCATTGATGATGGCGTAGCGATATTCTCTGTTCACGCCATATTCGCTCGGGACTTCGTAATAAGTCACGCCTTGGTCAGGCAAGATGACGCCGGGGCGTAGGTCGCGATCATAATGATATGATGGCAAGCCTTCACTTTCCACATAGGTCCGGAAGCGCGGCGCCACCTCGCGGGAAATGACGATGCGTGCCGCGGGGGCCGGTGGCGCTGCGACCTCGTCACCCTCGCCAATCACCTGCACGATCCGGTGCGTCGACGGGTCGACAAGGACCGGCTCGTCATTCACGACCGTGTAGCGATAGCCGTGCCGGACGTGATATTGGGCTGGCACATCGCGATATTGCACGCCTTCCGGCGGCAGCACGACGCCGACGCTTACATCGCCCTCATAATGATAAGAAGGAACGTGTTCCTCCACGACATATTCGCGGAAATGTTTGCGTTCTCCAATGCCGAGCAGCCCATTAATACCACCCGTCACGCCGCCGACGACGCCGCCAACAACGCCGCCCACAGGCCCACCATTATCGGAGCCTTGCTGCGCGCCTTGGGTCGCGCCGTTGACAACACCTTGCGCATAGGCGCCGGCCGACAAAGACAACAGAATTGCCAATGTGCTCAATTTGAAATTGTAATTTAACATGATGCATCTCCCGTTGCGCGCGAGGTCAACGCGCAATCGCTCTCATCGAGAGCGAAAGCGCGATCTTGCGCGGTTTGTTCAAGGCATATCGACCTATATAGGGCCAATGCGTCCGCATACTAGGAGCTCCACAAAAACGTCCCTAAAAAGCCGCTATTGGAGGCGCGTTTGATTGGAAAATCGGGCGATCACGCAGCCTGGCGATTGTAGCTATGCGCCTGCTGGATTTTATTATGGCACAGCGTTTGACCGGCGCGCGACTTCCGGGCACTAATAGCGTCCCAACTCGCTGACGAAGGACAAGCTTCACCATGAAAACCCGCGCTGCCGTTGCTTTTGCCGCTGGTAAACCACTTGAAATCGTCGATGTGGATCTTGACGGCCCGCGCGCGGGCGAAGTGCTGATCGAAGTGAAGGCGACGGGGCTTTGCCACACGGATGCGTTCACGCTTTCCGGCGCCGATCCGGAAGGGATTTTTCCCGCGATTCTCGGTCATGAAGGCGCGGGCATTGTCGTGGATGTCGGGCCGGGCGTGACGTCGCTCAAGAAGGGCGATCACGTCATTCCGCTCTATACGCCGGAATGCCGCGAATGCGAATATTGCCTGTCGCGCAAGACCAACCTCTGCCAGAAGATCCGCGCGACCCAGGGCAAGGGCCTCATGCCGGATGGCACCAGCCGTTTTAAATTCGAAGGCAAACCGGTGTTCCATTACATGGGCACGTCGACATTCGCCAATCATATCGTCGTACCGGAAATCGCAGTTGCAAAAATCCGCGAGGACGCGCCTTTCGATAAAGTGTGCTACATCGGCTGCGGCGTAACCACCGGGATCGGCGCGGTGATTTGGACCGCCGGTGTCGAGGCTGGCGCGCGCGTCGTGGTGTTCGGCCTGGGCGGCATCGGTCTCAATGTCATCCAAGGTGCGCGCATGGTCGGCGCGGCGCAGATCGTCGGCGTCGACATGAATCCGGCCAAGGCCGACATGGCGCGCAAATTCGGCATGACGGATTTCGTCAATCCCACCGACGTGAAGGGCGATCTCGTCGGTCATCTCGTCGAGCTCACCAAGGGCGGCGCGGACTATTCATTCGAATGTATCGGTAACGTGAATGTGATGCGCACCGCGCTCGAATGCTGCCATAAGGGCTGGGGCCAATCGATCATCATCGGCGTTGCCGGCGCCGGCCAGGAAATTCAAACACGGCCGTTCCAATTGGTGACGGGCCGCGTCTGGAAGGGTTCCGCTTTCGGCGGCGCGCGCGGCCGCTCAGATGTGCCGAAGATTGTCGATTGGTATATGGACGGCAAGATCAATATCGACGACTTGATTACGCACAAGTTGCCGCTTGCACAGATCAACGAGGGCTTCGATCTGATGCACGAAGGCAAATCCATCCGCGCCGTCGTGGAATTTTAGTCGCTATTTGCAGAACCGCTCGCTTAGCGCCGAACGGCCGCGGTCGTTTGGCGTGGAAGGGCGATGCAAAGGCGCAGGGTAGTCGGGTGAGAGAAATGGTGATGTATGTTGCCGTCATTGCGAGCGAAGCGAAGCAATCCTGTATGTTTGTAGAGCGTCACGCGTTGGTGTGACGTGAGGCGGGTGTGGCGCGGAAGCAATCCAGGCAACACCGTGATGATGGCGAGCGCATGCCCGCCTCCTGTTGTGACCGAACAGTCGATTGGGCGGCGTGTTTGACCGCGCTGGTCCGGATACAGGAGAGGCTTCATGATCGTCTTGTCGAACGCCGCCGGGATTGATGCCGGGCGGGATTTTCTGGATGTTGCGGTTGAACCGTGCGGCCATGTTCGCCGGGTCGCCAACGCACCTGCCGGCATCAAGGCCTTGCTGGCCTGGCTGACGCGCCGACAGGTGCGGCGCGTCGTGCTGGAGGCGATCGGCCCCTATGCGGCGCGCCTCGTGCGGGCCCTTGCCGATACCGGTTTCGAGGTCGGCCTCGTGGATCCGCGCCGCATCCGGGCCTGGCGGACCGCCGAAGGACGTCGGGCCAAAACGGATCGGCTGGACGCCAAGCTCATTGCGCGCTTTGCTCTGCGCATGGAAAATATCATCCGCCCCGTGCCCACGCCCCAGGCCCAGCGCATCAAGGCGCTGTCGACACGCCGTCGGCAGATCGTCGAGATGATTGCGATGGAAAAGACCCGTCTGAAGCAGGCTTTTGACGCGGACATCGCCCAGAACCATCGAGAGACGATCGCTTTCCTGACGAGCCAGCGCGCGGCGCTCGAGGCGGAGTTGACCGCATGCCTGACGGCCGACGATGGCGGCGCCCGCCTAGCCCTACTGCAGACTGCGCCAGGGGTCGGGCCGGCGGTGGCCATCACGCTCCTGGCGGACCTGCCGGAACTCGGAACGCTGGATCGGCGGGCCGTGGCTAGCCTCGCCGGCCTCGCGCCCCAGATCACCCAGAGCGGTCTCGACAAGGGGCAAGCGCACATTGCGGGCGGACGCCCCTGTCTGCGCAATGCGCTCTATATGGCGGCCCTTGCGGCAACCCGATCCAAATCCGGAATGCGCAGTGAGTATGAAGCCATGCGCAACGCCGGAAAACCACCCAAGGTCGCTCTCATCGCCATCGCACGAAAACTCCTGGTCATCCTCAACCATATGATGCGCGAGCGCCGACCCTGGACACCAAATCCCTCACAAAAAACTTGACGCAAAACACAGTCGCCATCCCCCAATCAATTGACTGTAGTGGGATTCATTGACGTTAGCTCGGCGCTGCAACGGCCCGACCGCAGCAAAATTTACGTCGGCCAGGGGATGGATTGCTTCGCTTCGCTCGCAATGACGGTAAAAATCTCCTTTGCCCGATTACCCCGTACGAAGGCACCCGTGCATTTGCGCCATCGCATGGCGAATGCTATGCGCAACTGATATGCAATTTGGGAATTTGACCCGAACCAGGCATAAGGTCGAGAATCGATGCGAACATCTTGAAACGAGGTTGCGTGCCTGTGACATCTTGCCCCACATTCTCTCCGAATTCTGATTCCATCCGCGCTCAGCACGATGGGGTGCGAGGGGGAGCGAAGGCCGATCTCGGTGCTTTGCCGGAATGGGATTTGAGCGGGCTCTATCCCGATCTCGACAGCGACGAATACAAGGCCGATACAGCAAGAGCGCTCTCCGAGTGCCGCGATTTCGCCGCGCAGTACAAGGGTAAGCTCGCGGAGATTGTCGCCGGGCCGGACGCTTCCGCCCAGCTCGCCGCCGTGATCCGGCGCTATGAGGGGCTCGAAGATCTGCTCGGCCGCATCATGTCCTATGCCGGCCTTGTCTATTCAGGAGACACGACGGACCCGGTGCGGGCGAAGTTCTACGGCGATGCGCAGGAAAAGGTCACGAACGCCTCGACCGACCTTCTATTCTTCGTGCTCGAACTCAATCGCCTCGATGCGGCGCAGCTCGACGCTGCGATGCAAACCGGGCCGCTCGCACACTATCGGCCATGGCTTGAGGATATTCGCAAGGAACTGCCGCATCAGCTCGACGATCAGCTCGAAAAGCTTTTTCTCGAAAAATCGGTGACCGGGCGCTCCGCCTGGAACCGTCTGTTCGACGAAACCATCGCCGCTCTGCGCTTCACGGTCGATGGTCACGAAATGACGATCGAGCCGGCGCTGAACTTGCTGCAGGACCCGCAGGAGAATACGCGCCGGAACGCCGCCCATGCGATTTCGCAGACCCTGAGCGGTCAGGCGCGCACCTTCGCCCTCATCACCAACACGCTGGCCAAGGATCAGGAAATTTCCGACCGCTGGCGCCACTTCACCCATGTGGCGGACTCGCGCCACCTTGCCAACCGGGTCGAGCCCGAGGTTGTCGATGCGATGGTGAGCGCCGTGCGCAGCGCCTATCCGCGCCTGGCGCATCGCTATTATCAGTTGAAGGCGCATTGGTTCGGCAAGCAGGCGCTGCCCTATTGGGATCGCAATGCGCCCCTGCCGCAGGCACCCGCCCATCATTGGCGGTGGGATGAAGCCCGCGATCTGGTGCTTGGCGCCTATCAGCAATTTTCGCCGCGGATGGCTTCGGTCGCACGCCGGTTTTTCGACGAACGATGGATCGATGCGCCGGTGCGGCCCGGCAAGGCGCCGGGCGCCTTCGCCCATCCCACCGTCCCCTCGTCGCATCCGTTCGTGCTCGTCAATTACCAGGGCAAGCCGCGCGACGTCATGACCCTGGCGCACGAACTCGGACATGGGGTGCATCAGGTGCTCGCGGGGCCGAATGGCGCGTTGATGGCGCCGACGCCGCTGACCTTGGCCGAGACCGCATCGGTGTTCGGCGAAATGCTCACCTTCCGCTCGCTGCTCGCCCGCACGGACGATCCGAAATTGCGCAAGTCGATGCTCGCCGCGAAGGTCGAGGACATGCTCAATACGGTGGTGCGGCAAATCGCGTTCTACACGTTCGAGCGCAAACTGCATGAGGCGCGCCGCGAGGGCGAACTGACGCTCGAGCAGATCAACCGTTTCTGGATGGACGTGCAGGCGGAAAGCCTTGGGCCGGCGATCCGGCTCGATCCGTCCTATGAGATTTTCTGGGCCTATATTCCGCATTTCATCCATTCGCCGTTCTACGTCTATGCCTATGCTTTCGGCGATTGCCTGGTAAATTCGCTATACGGCGTCTATCAAAACGCCGCCGAAGGCTTTGCCGAGCGCTATCTCGCGATGCTTGCGGCAGGGGGGACAAAACATCACACCGAATTGCTTGCGCCGTTCGGCCTCGATGCGCGCGATCCCGGCTTCTGGCAGATCGGGCTTGGCATGATCGAGGGGATGATCACCGAACTGGCGAATATGGACGCGTAAATCCATGGTGGAGGCCGGGCTCAAGCATACGCCTTATGACGGCTCCTCGACGCCTTTCACCATCGGCATGCGGCCGATTGCGCAGCGCGACTGGATTTGCCCCGACGACGATCTCGTCCGTTTTCTCGACGAGAAAGAAAGGCTTCTGGCAGAGCGTTATCCGGACGTGTTCCAGGCCCGCGCCGATACGCTTGATAGCCAGCAGGAAATTGCGGACGCGCTGATCGCGCATGTCTGTGAGCACGCGGCGCCTTTCTACGCGCGAGAGCCGCAAGGGGTGCGGCTCAAGCAAAGCGGCCGCATCGTTGTGCCGGAACCCGCCGCGCCGTTGCTGCAAGTGGGCCGGCTGGTCCAGGACGATCTTGTCATCATGCGCAAATGCGCGGATGGCTGGCGCCTCGCCGCGGCGCATTTGAGTTTTCCCTCGTCCTGGCCTTTGCGGGAGAAATTCGATCGGCCGATGAGCGCGATCCATGCCGATGTACCGGATTTCGCCGGGCAGATGGAACAGCGCATTGCGCGCATTTTCGACAATATGCAGGCCTTGCAACCGGTCGAGCGCTTCAACTGGTCGCTTTACGACGATCCGCAGCTCCACCATCCCGATCCACGTCGCGGGCCGAAAGCATGGGCGGAGCCGGGCGGCTCGTTCTCGCGCAACGGCTTCCTCCGCGTCGAGCGGCAGACCTTGATGAAAATGCCGCGCTCAGGCGACATTCTCTTCACGATCCGGGTCTACCACGATCCCGTCAGACTGTTCGCCGATCATGTCGACGGCGCGCGCCTCGCTGGCCGGTTGCGGCAGCAATTGCTTGGCATGAGTGAGGCGCAGCTTGACTATAAGGGCCTGCTGCGCGATCGCGACATGATCGCGGACGCATTGGCGGAAATCGCCGCGGCGGCGGTGAGTTAGGGTTTAAGTGCTAACGGGGATGGCCCGGACCAACACGGGCCTGATCACCCATTTCTCCTCAAAAGGATCGCAGCATGGTTGAACGGCGGTTGATTTCCACTGGCTCGCCTTTCGAGAAGGCTTACGGCTATTCGCGTGCCGTGGTCGATGGCGATTATGTCTTTGTCGCCGGCACGACGGGTTATGATTATGCCAAGATGGAGATGCCGGACGATGTCGCGGCGCAGACGCATAATTGTTTCGCGACGATCGCCGAAGCTTTGCGCGAGGCGAATTCCGACATGAAGGCGATCGTGCGTGCCACCTATTATGTGACGGACCGCAACGACCAGGAGGCTGTTCTAAACGTCTGCGGCCACTATCTAGCGGATGTCAGGCCGGCCGCGACGATGCTGGTCGTCGCCGGTCTCCTGAAACCGGAAATGAAGGTTGAAATCGAGGTCACGGCCCGCGTGATCGGGAGATGAACGCATGAGCGACACCGAAGCCAATCGTCTTTCCGCCCGTGCCGCGCGCTATGCGCGGGTCGGGGCCAATGTGGGCGGTGTTGCCGCCCGCATCGCCGGCAGTCGGTTGTTGGGGCTCGATGCGGGCACCGGCAATGCGGCCTCGTTGGCGCGGGCGCTTGGCGGGCTCAAGGGCCCAATCATGAAAGTGGCGCAACTGCTTTCGACCATTCCCGAAGCGCTGCCGCCCGAATATGCGGAGGAATTGCAAAAGCTGCAGAGCGAGGCGCCGCCGATGGGCGCGGCCTTCGTGAAGCGGCGGATGATTGCCGAGCTTGGGCAGGATTGGGCCGCGCGCTACGGCGCGTTCGATCTGCATCCGGCCGCCGCCGCGTCATTGGGGCAGGTGCATCGTGCCACCGATCTTGCCGGCGTGCCGCTCGCGGTGAAGCTGCAATACCCGGAAATGAAATCGGCTGTCGAAGCCGATTTGAGCCAATTGGAATTGCTGTTCTCGCTCCATCGCCGCATGAATCCGGCGATCGATACGCGCGAAATCGTCAAGGAGATCGGTGCGCGCATCCGCGAGGAACTCGATTACCGGCGCGAGGCGCAACATGCCGCGCTCTATGGCGCAATGCTCGCCGCGGTGGACGAGGTGCGCGTGCCGAAGGTACGCGAGGACCTTTCCACCGGCCGGCTGCTGACCATGGATTGGCTCGAGGGTGAAAAGCTCCTGTCGTTCAAGACCGCGACGCAAGAGGCGCGCAATCGCATCGGCGTCGCGATGTTCAAGGCTTGGTGGTATCCATTTAGCCAATATGGCGTCATTCACGGCGACCCGCATCTGGGCAATTACACGGTCTATCGCGAAGCGGGCGAGGCGCAGGGCATCAATCTGCTCGATTACGGCTGCATCCGGATTTTCCCGTGCAGCTTCGTCGGTGGGGTTGTCGATCTCTATGAGGGCCTGAAACAGGGCGATGCCGCCCGCGTCGTGCACGCCTATGAGACCTGGGGGTTCAAAGGCCTCCGGAAGGATGTGATCGAGGTTTTGAACATCTGGGCGCGCTTCATTTACGGGCCGCTGCTCGACGACCGCGTGCGCACCATCGCCAACGGCGTCGCCCCCGGCCAATATGGCCGCCGCGAGGCTTTTGCCGTGCATCAGGCGCTGAAGGAGAAGGGGCCGGTGCTGGTGCCGCGCGAATTCGTCTTCATGGACCGGGCGGCCATCGGTCTTGGCGGCGTGTTTCTACACCTGAATGCAGAGCTGAATTTCCACGATCTGTTCAATCACGCGATTGCGGATTTTTCGCTTGAGCGCGTCGCTGGGCGGCAGGCGAAGGCCTTGGCGGGGCAGGGGCTGGCGGTACCTGCTTGAGTTCAAAACGGAAAGCCGCCTTTTCGGCGGCTTTCGAGCGGGAATTCTTGGCCTCTTCGCGTGTGTGTCGCGTGTTGACGGTCAGTGTCTCGTCTGCTGTGTGCTGGATCTCAGCTTTTCAATTTCTTCTTTTAAGTACAATTTCTTACGTTTCAGTTCGACGATTTTGAGGTCGCTGGAGCTAGGGCTGATCCTCTCGAATTCGATTTCTTTTTCAATGGCTTGATGGCGGCGTTCCAATTCTGACAGATGGGCTTGTAACGACATGCGTGCCATTCCTTCTGCTATTTCAGACGACAGGATTGTGACACGGATTCACAGGTCCGCAAGAGTTTATCGGCCCGTTGGGCGATCAAATTTTTTCTTCGCTGCTTGCGCCGCTGCATGGAGACGAACTCACCGGCCGGGCATGTGAAACATGGCAAAAAATCGACAAAATCCATCGGCGAAGACTGGCCGCGGAGGGCCGTGTCGGCGCGCCGCTTAGGCCTTGCGATTGTTTGGCGCTACGCTCATAGTTGCGGCCGGAATCGGTTTGGCCCCGTCAGAGCCTTTGTTGCGGTGCGGTATCGTAGGGCGCGCAATGCGGAATAATTTGACTGAAGACGAGCGTATCGCCTTCACGGAAGAGCTTGAGCGACTGCGTCAGGAGCATCGCGATCTGGATACCGCCATTCTGGCCCTGCAGGCCATGGGAACGGGCGATCAATTGCAGGTCCAGCGGCTGAAGAAGCGCAAATTGATCCTGCGCGACCGGATCAGCTATCTGGAAGATTGCCTGACCCCCGACATTATCGCGTGAGCCGGTTGGCGCATTCTTGCCCTTTGGCTGGCTTTCCCGTAAGTCCGCGCCTCCATTCTTAAAAGCAGAAGGTCTCAACGCTTTGGCTGCCGAAACCGCCTCTCCCGCCGTTGCGATTATCATGGGCAGTCAGTCCGATTGGGCGACCATGCGTCATGCCGCCGAAACGTTGAACACGCTCGGCATCGCCTATGATGCGCGGGTCGTTTCGGCCCATCGCACGCCCGATCGCCTGGTCGCCTTTGCCAAGGGTGCAAAGGGGGAGGGATTTCAGGTCATTATCGCGGGTGCGGGCGGCGCGGCCCATCTGCCCGGTATGACGGCGGCGATGACGCCCTTGCCGGTCTTTGGCGTTCCGGTCGAATCGAAGGCCCTGTCGGGGCAGGATTCCTTGCTCTCGATCGTGCAGATGCCGGCCGGCATTCCGGTCGGCACCTTGGCCATCGGCCGGTCCGGCGCCGTCAATGCGGCACTGCTCGCCGCGAGCGTGCTGGCCTTGCACGACGCCGAACTGGCGGCCCGCCTCGATGCGTGGCGGGCGGCGCAGACGGCGGCGGTCGCCGAACGGCCGAGGGAGGAGCCATGAATATCGCGCCTGGCGATACGATCGGCATTTTGGGCGGCGGCCAGCTTGGCCGCATGCTCGCGATTGCCGCGAGCGGGCTGGGATTGAAGGTCCACATCTTCGCGCCCGAGGCGGATAGCCCGGCGTTTGAGGTCGCGGTGGCCCATACGGTCGCCGATTATGCCGATGAGGCCGCCTTGGCTGCCTTCGCCGCGCAAGTCTCTGTGATCACCTATGAATTCGAGAACGTCCCGGCGCCGACGGCCGAGTTCCTGAACAAGCTCAAGCCCGTCTATCCCGATCCCAGGGCCCTTGCGATCACGCAGGACCGCGTGGCCGAGAAGGATTTTGTTACCTCGCTCGGTGTCGGCACGGCCCCTTACGTTCCGGTCGACGATCCGGGCAGCCTTCTGCGAGCGGTCGCGCAACTGGGCCGCCCCTCGATTCTGAAGACCCGTCGCTTCGGTTATGACGGCAAGGGGCAGGGCACCATCCGCGAGGGTACCGATGTCTCCGCGGTCTTTCGCGGTCTCGGCGGCGTGCCGTGCATCCTGGAGGGCTTCGTTGCCTTCACCCGCGAGATTTCGGTGATCGCCGCCCACGGCGTGGACGGCTCATTCGCCGCCTATGATGTCTGCGAGAACGAGCATGCGCACCATATCTTGAGCCGCACGCGCGTGCCGGCGCGGATCGCCCCCGAAACGGCGGCGAAGGCCATCGCGGTCACCAAGACGCTGACCGACGCGCTCGGTTATGTCGGAGTCGTGGCGGTCGAAATGTTCGTGACCGTCGATTCGGAAGGCCGCGAGGACCTTCTCGTGAACGAGCTCGCCCCGCGGGTCCATAATTCCGGGCATTGGACGCTCGGCGGCGCGGTCACCAGCCAGTTCGAGCAGCATATCCGCGCGGTGTGCGGCTGGCCGCTCGGGTTGCCGCGCCGGCACGGCGCCATCGAGATGCGCAATCTGATCGGCGATGATGTGCAGGATTGGCGGAAAATCCTGAGCGAACCGGGCGCCAGTCTGCGGCTTTACGGCAAGGGGAAAGCTCGTCCCGGCCGCAAGATGGGCCATGTGACGGTGGTGACGCCGGAAAACCGGTAAATCTGCTTTCACGGCTTTGCCTCCCGAGACCGAAGCGGCAAAAAAATTGACAAATCTGGGAAAGAACATATAATGAACGCGCGTTTTATCCAGGAATTACAAATGCATGAGTCGGGGGACGGACACGCGCGAGGGAGCAACAACGACCCGCCCACTTCAATTTCAAAACCATCGAATACCGGCTGGCGGCGGCGGGACCTGCGTGAGAACGATAGCGAGGCATATGAAATTTTTTTGGAAACAAACTAATACGGCGAATATATTTTATTATTCAATGTGTTACGTGATTTTCTGGGCGAAAATAGAGCGATTCAACGTGGTTTAGGGCGGTCGGCAGGCTGTCTTTGCCCATAAGAATGCTTAAGAATCGCCTCGTTTCAACTTGCCTTCGACGGCCCCGCGTCGACTGTCGACTGCCAACTCTGGACCGCACCATTTTCGAATGCGATTGCCTTGGGTTTCCAGCGGTTTTAGGTGGACAGGTTGGGGGAGTTCTGGTATTCGCTCCTCAATTGCTGGCCGCCGTCGCGTCCGGCTCAAGACTCGTTGACTCTAACCGGCCTCGATTTAGGCCATAGACAGGATGGTTCCGCGTGCAAGTTCTCGTTCGCGACAATAACGTCGATCAGGCTCTCAAGGCGCTCAAGAAGAAGATGCAGCGCGAAGGTATTTTCCGCGAAATGAAGCTTCGCGGTCATTATGAGAAGCCGTCCGAGAAGAAAGCGCGTGAAAAGGCTGAAGCCGTGCGTCGTGCCCGCAAGCTTGCCCGCAAGAAGATGCAGCGCGAAGGCCTGCTGCCGATGAAGCCCAAGGTGATGATGGGCGGCAGCGCGCGTTAATTCGGGTTGTCAGCCGCAGGGTTCAAAACCCGCGAAGCTGCCGGATTGTAAAGTTTTCGTTCGGCGCCCCGCAGCTTGTTGCGTGGGCGCCGTATTCATTTGTTAATCATATGTGCTTAATGAATCCGCCCCGAAAGGCGGGCTCGCTCCCCTAATACCGTCATAAAAGAGCCGTCAGGCCATGGAGATCTGGATCGTGAACAGGTTAGCGCTCGAGAATACGCCCATTCGTCAGCCGCTAAAGGTCGGGCGTTGCACGCTCATTGGCGTCGCGATGATTGCCGCCGCTTTCGTGGCCGGGTGCACCAGTTCCGCTCCGGGGCGTGGTCCGGGCTTCGCCGAGGTCGATCCGGGCGTCGCGAGTTCGGGCAACATTGCTTCGCTGTCCGACGTCATTCAGCGCAACCCCAATGATCCTACGGCCTATTTGACCCGTGGCGGCGCCTATGCCCGCTCCGCCCGCTATCAAGAAGCGATTCACGATTTCTCGCAGGCGATCAAACTCGACCCCAATTCCGCCGACGCCTACACCAACCGCGCGCTGGCCTATCGGCAGATCGGCCAGAACGACAAGGCCCTCGAGGATTTCAACCAGGCGATCGCCGTCAACCCCAATCATACGTCCGCCTATATCGGCCGTGCCAACCTGTTGCGTACCCAGGGCAATCTGGTGGCGGCCCTTGCCGATCTCGATCAGGCGATCCGCCTTGCTCCGGAAAATCCGCAGTCGTTCCACGCGCGTGGCTTGATCTATCAGAAACAGGGCGATTGCGTCCAAGCGATCAGCAATTTCGACAATGCGATCGACCGCAATCCGTTCGTGGCCGCGCCTTACCTCGCGCGCGGTCAATGCGAGATAGCAGGCGGCAAATACGACGCGGCGATCGAAGATTTTAATGCCGCGCTGAACGTCGACACGAAGATCCCCGGCGGCTGGTCGGGGCTTGGTCTTGCTTATGAGCGTCAGGGCAATCGTTCGAAGGCGCAGGAATCCTACAATCACGCGCTCACGGTCGATCCGAATGACGAGCTGGCGCACGCAGGCTTGGCGCGCCTGTAATTGCGTTAGGCGCGGGTTTTCAAGCTTCGGCGGGTGGAACTGGAACTATTTCAGCCCGCTCGCATGAGCAGGGGTTGGCACCTTTTGGTCGATCCACGTCAGGACCTTCCCCAAGACATCCCCCATGGCCAGATGGCCAGCGCCGCTTACCCGGATGAATTGTTTGGGCCCATTTGCGAGCGCAAAGAGCTTTTCGGCGAAGCGAATGGGGATGACGCGGTCTTTGCTGCCGTGCACCATCAGAACCGGCACGCTCACCCGGCCGATCCATTGATCGGCGCGGTATTGATCCTGGAGAAATAGCCGCGCCGGAAAGAACCAGAAGCGGTCGGCCGCGACATCCGCCACCGACGAATAAGGCGAATCAAGAACGAGCGCCGCCGACTCGTGTTGCATCGCGAGCTTGATCGCGACGCCCGTGCCCAACGATTCGCCCATGATGATCAGGCGCTTCGGCGAAATCTGCTGTGCCATGGCATATTGATAGCCGGCCTCAGCATCGGCATGGAGGCCCGCCTCGCCCATGCTGCCGCTCGAGCCGGGATAGCCGCGATATTCGACCGCCAGAAGGCCGTTGCCATTGGCGACGAGCTTTTTGAACCGGTGTTCGCGTCCGGCGATCGTGCCGGCATTGCCGTGAAAATAAAGGATCAGCGGGCGGTCGCCGGCTGGCGGGACGTACCAGGCGTGGAGGTGCTCGCCATCTGCCGTGGTGAGGGTGAGATCTGTGCCACTGTGTAGGCCGATGTCCTGCGGCGTTTTGACGTCGCCGATGGGGACATAGATGAGAGCCCTTTGAAAGGTAACGGTTGCGGCGAGCGCACAGAAATAGATGCAGGCACCGATCAGGAAGGCCCATTTCAGTGCGTGCATGCGCCTCTCCGTTCTTCGTCAAGCCGCCTGGGGCGTGGCATCGATCACGATCGCACCGTCCTGCGCTTGAATCTTGACAGCCATGGCGCAAGCGCGGGCGACGAGCCCCGTATAAAAGGCTTGAATGCCATGCGCGTCGACGGATCCGGTTTCCGGCTCACCGGCGACCAGCGCGGGAATCGTCTGTGCGAGCCGGCAATAGATGCCCTTCGAGCGCACGCCGAAGACGGGCGTTTCGGCGGGGCCGGTAATGGCGACTTGAATCTCGCCGCCGCGCGGAATGGCACTTGCCGCGATCAGGCATAGGTTGAGCAGCAATTTGACCTTGTTTTTCGGCATCAGCACCCGTTCGGCCAGCCAAACGAGGCTGGTCTTGTCGTCAGCGAACAGGCCGCGCGCGACCGCCTCGGCGGTGCCGGTGTCGATCGCCGCGCCGGCCGATCCGGCCGCGCCGAAGGCAAGACGGTGATATTCGAGCTTGGCCGAGGCGCTCTTGGCGCTCTTGGCGACGAGTTCGAGCGCCGCAGTCCGCGTTTCCTCGTCGGGATTGTCATCGAGCATCTCAAGGCCGATGGAAATGGCGCCGACCGGATTGATGACGTCATGGCAGACCTTGGAGCAGAGGAGGGCGGCGAGATCGAGGGAATCGAGGGTCAGAGCGGTCATTTTTCGTTCCGGTTGGTCTGCCGATTTGGTTTATGCCGAATCAGCCCTACATAGGATGTCTTGGGACGGGAATGGTGATAGCTTGGTGAAAGACGCTTGAAAAGCAGCGCGGAATGGATCAATGTCCGCGCCCTGTTTTGGTGGAATAGAGGCCTATTTTGAGTGCCATGAATCCTGTGCGGTGCAATGAGATTGCCGAGATTTTCGCTGCCCTCTCGGTCAAGGCGGGCGCCGTGATCATGGAAGTATATGGTCGCGGTTGCGCTTTCCGCATGAAATCGGATGCTTCTCCTGTCTCGGAAGCCGACGAGCTTGCTGAAGAAGTGGTGCTTGCAGGCCTCGCGCGCGAGATTCCCGGTATTCCGGTGATTGCGGAAGAATCGGTGGCGCGCGGCGAAGTTCCGCCCATTTCGGGCACATTCATCCTGGTCGACCCGCTCGATGGGACCAAGGAATTCATGTGCAAGAACGGCGAGTTTACCGTCAATATCGCTCTTATTTCGGACGGCGTGCCGATTGCCGGCGCGGTCTATGCGCCGGCGCTGGGCAAATTGTGGTTTGGCGGCGCGGACGCTTACCAATGTGCAGTCGCGCCAGGTGCGGCTTTGCCGCCGCGCAGCGAATGGTGCGCGTTGAAGACCCGGCCCGCCCCGCGCGACGGCCTCACCGCGGTTGTCAGCCGCTCGCACGGCGATTTGGCGACTGAGGCGTTTTTGGCGAAATTGCCCGTCAACGAATGCCGATCTGCCGGTTCCTCGCTGAAATTCTGCCTCGTCGCCGAAGGGCTCGCCGACGTCTATCCGCGCTTTGCCCCGACCATGGAATGGGATACGGCGGCCGGCGAGGCGGTGCTGCGGGCGGCAGGCGGCAAAATGCTGAATTGCGACAAGAGCGCCTTCCTTTATGGCAAGACGCCGGAGCAATATCGCAACCCGAGCTTTATCGCTTGGGGCGACGCGGCCTATGCCGAAAAGGCGGCCGTTTAAAGCTTCATTTACCTTACTCATGTTCTGTTTCCAGAAGAGGCTTCGCGGCTGTCTGCCTTAGCTTTGGCCGAGTCGCGCCATGCGTTTGTCACGTTTGCCCTGGACTGTGCGACATCGCCCGGATCGTCCAGCCGGTGCGCGAGAACATTGAGGAACCCATGTCAGGAATTTCACGCCGCATGCTGATGGGCCGGGCTGCTTTGGCGGCCGCATCGATTGCTCTTCCCGCTGGCGCCGCATTTGCGCAGCAGAATTCCGGAACATTCTCGCCGGGTGAGATTGTCGACGATGGCCATAAATTCTTCGGCACCACATCGCGCGATCTGGCGCAGGTTGTCGAGGCGGCCACCAAGCGGTGGGGGCGGCCGAATGCCTATATTCTGGGCCAGGAAGCATCGGGCGCATTTTTCGGTGGTCTAAGGTATGGCGAAGGCGTGATGTACACACGCAATGCCGGCGATCAGCATATCTACTGGCAAGGACCGTCCTTCGGCTTCGATACCGGCGCTGACGGCGACCGCACCATGATGCTGGTTTACAATCTGCCTGCGACTGGCGCGATTCATCAGCGCTTTGGCGGCGTCGACGGCTCGGCTTATTTCGTCGGCGGTTTCGGTTTTACCGCGTTGCAGGCGGAAGGGATCGTGGTCGTTCCCATTCGCACCGGTCTCGGTCTGCGGCTTGGTGCCAATGTTAACTATCTTAAGTTCACGCCGCAGGCGACCTGGAATCCATTTTGATGACGCTTGATGTCATGCCATGATGGCGAGGACTGGATAAACTCTCTGGCGTGAACCTTTGATCGAAGAGATCATGATATTTGCGCTGGGATTCCTGGCCGCAGGGTTCCTGGCGATCCTGGCGCTGCCCGCCATTGCGGGCCGCGCGATGCGGCTATCGCAGCGTCGCCTCGAAATGTTGATGCCTTTGTCGGTCGACGAAGTTATCGCGGAGCGCGATCAATTGCGCGCCGAATTCGCGGTTCAACAGCGCCGGCTCGAACAGAAGGCGGATCGTTATGCCGTGGCCGAGGCGGCAGCCAAAAGCGAAGCCGGCCGCAGCACGATCAAGATCATCGAGCTCACGGAGCGCTTGAAACAACAACAGACCGATGCCGATGGCTTGCGCGAAGAGATCACCGCGCTGCGGCAAGATTTTCATTCCGCTCAGGCCGAGATGGCAACGGCATCGAAAGAGCTCCACGATGCCGCAGGTCTGCGCGATCAAATGCAGCACATGTATGAGCGCATGCGGCAGGATCACGCGGCGCTGGAAAACCTTGCAGCCGAGCGGCGTACGATGGTCGCCTCGCTGCAAACGCGCGTGTCTGGACTCGAGATGCAGGCAGAGGATCAGGCGCGCGCCTATGAAGAGATCAATCGGGCGCTCGCGGAGCGCATGCGGCAAGTCGCGGACCTGCACAACGAGCGCACCATCGCCGCCGCGGAACTGGCTGTTGCGCGCACGAACATCGAGAATCTCAGCCGCCAGGCCGAAGCGTTCAAAGCGCGCGGATCGACGATGGAGGCGGAGTTGAGCGAGTTGCGCCAAGCCCATTCGATGCTCGGGCGCCAGGCGACGCAGCAAACGTCGGCGATCGCGGGCTACGAATCGGCGATCGCCGGCAATGCGCAGCTCTTTACCGAAATGCAGGACCGGCTCAATCAATTGCAGAAAAGGCATCGCGAGCAGGAGCAAGAGATGAATGACAAGCTCGACAGCCTGCGTCAGGAAAAGGCCTCCGTGGCAGGCGCTTTGGAAGCGGCGCGCAATGGCCGCGATCAATTACAGCGGGATATTTCACGCTTGCAGCAGGCGCTGCAACAGCGCGGCGACGAGCGGGAGCTGGCGCTCCTGCGCGAGGCGATTGCCGAGATCGGCGACAATGTGCTGAAACTTCGCGATCAGACCAAACGGGCGCCGAAAGTCGAGCGGCGGTCACGCGCCGTTACGGCGCACAATTAGGTATTGCCCCTAGAGAAAGATTTGCCATGCGTCGTATCGAATATGCGTTTCTCGTTGCAGCCGGTTTGGTTTTTGCGGCCATGCCGGTGCATGCGCAGGTGCCGCCGGATGCGCCGCAATTGCGCGAGCAGCTGCAGACGCTGTACATGCTCGAAATCTCGCAGGATCTGTGCAAGTTCGAGATCTCCGACGATCAGCAGGATGCGATCGGCAGGCAGACCGACGACCTCGAAAAGAAGCTCGACATGTCGGAAGAAGATTCCAATCGGCTCTATCAGCAGCTTGAAAACGAGATGAAATCGCAAAAGGCCGGCGGCTTATGCAATCCCAAGGGAGCCTGGGCCAAAACCTTCAAGGATGAATTGGCGAAGCTTGGCGGGTGACGGCGAGGGCCGTGAACTTGGACCGGTAACAATCCAATGGTCGTAAGCTTTGACCTATTTGTCGTCATTGCGAGCGTAAGCGAAGCAATCCATCCCCTGACCTCTGGTTCATAGCAGCTTCGCTTAAAGAGCCGTGCTGTCAAAGCGCGGAGTAATCCAGGTGGCTGGGAATAGCTTGCGGCGAAATTTCCGACTTAGGGGGAAGGATTGCTTCGCTTACGCTCGCAATGACTGCACATAGGTCGAAGCCTACAGCCACTGGTATAAGTGCCCGCGCTCCTTACATTTCAGTGGCCACCGCCGCCACCGCCGGCGTTTTGCGGGCGGCGCATGAACGGCGTCACGATGACGAGCGCCGCGAACAAGGCGGTGAGGGCGAGGAACACGTCGGCAAGCGCCATCACCGTCGCCTGCTGCCGCACCAGCAGCGCGAGTTGCTTCGTCGCCATAGCTTCCGCGCTCGAGCCGAAGCTGGCGAAATTGGCGGTCATGTTGGCGAGCGTTTCTTCCGCCTGCTGATGACCCCAAGCGACGCTCTCATGCAGCCGCGCAAGGTGCAGGTCGGTGCGGTCGTTGATCAGCGTATTGATCAGTGCAAGACCGACGGCGCCGCCCAGATTGCGGGTCAGGTTGAACAGGCCCGAGGCGTTCTTCAGCCGCTGCGGCGGCAATGTGCCGAGCGCCAGATTGTTGATCGGGACCATGCACAGCATGAGCGAGCAGCCGCGGAAAATCTGCGGCACCAGCAACTCGTAAAAGTCCCAATCCTTGGTGATGAACGACGCCCAATAGACGCCGAACGCGAAGCCGGAAAAGCCGACGGCAATCATTACGCGTGGATCGAGAACGGTCATTAGCCGGCCGACGATCGGCGCGGAGACGAACATGCACACGCCGGTGACGAACATGGTTTCGCCGATCATGCGCGCCGAATAGCCGCGAACTTCCGCGAGATACACGGGATAGATGTAAGTCAATCCGTAAAGGCCGATGCCGAGGATGAATGAGAACAGCGAGCCGGTCCAGAAATTGCGGTCGAAAAAAGCCGAAAGATCGACGATCGGTTGCCGGGCGCTGAGCACACGCGCGAAGAACACCACACAGCCGATGGCCGATGCCATCGCGGCATAGAAGATATAATCGTCCTGCAGCCAATCGTTGTTCGGGCCTTCTTCCAGCGTGTATTCGAGCGCGCCGAGGAAGACGGCCATGGAGATCAGGCCGACCCAGTCGAAGTTCTTCAGCAGCGACAAGTCCGGCTGGTCGAAGTCGATCAGATTCCAGCAGACGACCGTCACCAGGATGCCGGGAATGATGTTGACGTAGAACAGCCAGTGCCAAGAATAGGCTTCCGTCAGGATGCCGCCGACGGTCGGCCCGATCGTCGGCGCGAGCGTCGCGACGAGGCCGATGATCGGCCCGATGATCGGTTGCTTGTCGCGTGGGAAGATGATGAAGGCCGAGGCGAACACGGTCGGGATCATGCCCCCGCCGATAAAGCCTTGCAGCGCCCGCCAAACGATCATTTCGGAGATCGAGCTCGCCTGCGCGCACATGAAGCTCATGAGCGTGAAGCCGGCCGCCGAGATGACAAACGTGTAGCGGGTGGAAAAAACGCGCGACAGATAGCCGGAGAGTGGGATCATGACCACTTCGGCGATCAGATAGCTCGTCTGCACCCAAGCGACTTCGTCGGAGCTGGCGGACAGGCCCGCTTTGATTTCGCTCAAGGAGGCGGAGACGATCTGAATGTCCAGGATCGCCATGAACATGCCGAAAACCATGGCGATGAAGGCGGCAAGCTTGCGCTTGTCGAAGCCGCTCTGCGCCGGCGCCGCGGGAACTTGCGGTGCGGCCGGCAATTTGATCGCGTTCGTTGCTGCCGTCATGACATGCTCGAAAATTTAGAAAAAAGGTCGCGGCGCCGCTTCAAGCGCGGCGCCGCCCATTAGAGACTTAGTTCACTTCGTTGCATTCGCCGTTGCCGCTTCTGCTCGCGAAAAGCCGAGAAGGTCAGTGAGGCTCGGGGCCGGCTTCACGTCATCCCGCGTATGCACGTCCACGACGACCGACATGCCGGGGCGCAGAATGCCTTCTTGCGCAACGTCCTGCGGGATGTGGATGCGCACCGGCAGACGCTGGACGATCTTGGTGAAATTACCCGTCGCATTTTCCGGCGGCAGCAGCGAGAATTCGGAGCCCGAGGCGGGAGACAGGCTCTCCACCGTGCCTTCGATCGTGCGGCGCGAATAAGCGTCCACCGCAATGTCGACCTTCTGGCCCGGCTTGATGTTGCCGAGTTGCGTCTCCTTGAAATTCGCGTCGATATAGGCGCTGTCCAGCGGCACGAGCGCCATCAGGCGCGTGCCGGTCTGCACGTATTGGCCTGGTTGCGCCGCCTTGTTGCCGACCACGCCGTCGAACGGCGCGCGGATCACCGTGAAGGAGAGGTCGCGTTCGGCCTTGTCGAGGGCCGTCTGCAATTCGTCCTTGCCCTTCACCGCTTCGACCTTCTGTGCCTGCAGGACGGCAAGGTTGGCCTTTGCGGTATCGATCGCGGCCTTGGCGCTGGTCACGGCCGCGACAGCGCGGTCCTTGTCGGCGCGCGCGGTGTCGAGCGATGCCTTGCTGCCGGCGGCGGTTTCGACCAGGGCGGCAGCGCGGTCAAAGAAGGCATTGGCGCGCACCTGCTCGGCCTGCGCCGAGGTAAGCTGCGCGTTGGCGGCATCGATCTGCGCGCCCTGCATCTTTTCCTGCTCGCCGATGCGCTCAATCGTCGCATCCTGCGTATCGATCTTGTCCTTCGCGGCCTGGACGGCGAGGCGATAGTCGCCGTCATCGATCGTGGCCAGCACGTCGCCTGCCTTCACCGAGGCGTTGTTCGTCACTGGAACCGCGGCGATGTAGCCTGGCACTTTGGCAGCGAGGACCGACATGTCCGTCTTCACATAGGCGTCGTCGGTGCTGACCAGGAAGCGGCCGTAGGTAAACCAGTCGTACCCCTTCCAGCCGCCGTAGCCGACCGCAGCGACCAGCGCGACAGGCAGAATGAAGCGGCGGAGCGAGCGTTTCGGCTTCAATACGACACCGGTCTTGACCTCGCCGACCGGCGGGGCGTTCTGCCCGGTGAGGGCCGGCTGCTGGCCTTGCGCCACGGTCGGTTGGGTCACGGCGGAGACAGTCTCTGCCTTCAATTCTTCGGACATGATAGGCTCCCCGATCAGCTCGGCCCTGTTCATCTTCGCGCGTGGTCCGCGGTAGCCGGGCGGCGTATCGCAATAATTCTTCAAGGAATGACCGAACGGTTCGGTCAGGACGTGCTTGACATACTCTCTTTTTGAGCTTATTTCAACCCCTGACCGAACCGTTCGGTCAATATTTTTGAGTCAACCCCATGACCCCAGTGCTGGACCTGAACGAAACCGCTGCCGAAGCCCATGCCCGCGAGGATAATGCCAAGCGCCGTCAGGTTTTGGCAGGAGCACGCGCAGTGTTCCTGCGCGAAGGGTTCGACGGCGCGAGCATGAACGAGATCGCCCGGGAGGCGGGGGTCTCCAAGGGCACGCTCTACGTCTATTTCAGCAGCAAGGAAAATCTGTTTGCCCAATTGGTGCGCGAGGAGCGTCTCGGCCAATCCGAACGGGTCTTCATGCTCAACGAGGACGATCATGACGTCGCCGCTGTGCTGCAGCGCCTGGGTGTGAGCTTCGTGGAACATGCCAGCCAGCCGAGTTCGCTGGCGCTGGTGCGCATGGTGATCGCGACAGCGGCCAAATTTCCCGAAATCGGCATTGCCTTTTACGAGACCGGCCCGGCTTTCGGCGTCGCACGCCTGTCGCGCTATCTCGCCAAACAGGCGGAAGCGGATTTCCTCGATTTGCCGGATGCTGAACGCGCGGCGGCGCAATTCCTCGATCTGTGCATGGGCGGTTGCATCAAGCGCCAACTTTTCGCCACCGGCAGCCAGCCGGATATGGAGGTGGTCCGCACCCATGTGGGCCACGCGGTCGATTTCTTCATGCGTGCCTATAGCAAGCCCAACGAGCCGCACAAAAAACTTGCGAAATAAGCTTGCTCTGGCGCGGTCAGGGCGTTAGAAGCACCGGACCTTGAGCATATGCTCCCTTCGTCTAGCGGTCTAGGACGTCGCCCTCTCACGGCGAAAACAGGGGTTCGAGTCCCCTAGGGAGCGCCAAGCCATTCAAATACTTAGCTATTTCAGGCTGGCCTTGCCTACAGTTTTTGCCTACAGTAGGTGCCTACAATGGCCGCCAAACCTTCCTCACCACGTGACACGCTGTACCTGCAACGCATTGGCGAACGCTGGTATTGCCGTGTTCCTGTCCCCAATTCGCTGCGAAAAGAATTAGGTCCATACCTCCGCAAGGCCCTCGATACATCCGATATCAAGGAAGCCCGCAAGCGCCGATGGGATTACCTGCCGATTGCTAAGGCGACCATCGAGGCCGCCGCAGCGCGCCTAGGGGTGGCCATTGACGGCAAGCCGACACCCCAAAAAGCAGACTCCTATGCCGCCTTCCGCGCGCGCCTTGAGAAGGCTGGCCCCGTTTCCGTCAATGCGTCAGACGGGGAGGAAATGGTTAACCCAGCCGTCGAGGCCGTGATTGATCTTGCGCAGCGTAGGGGTGAGGCCGACGACCCGGCTTTCATGCGGGCCTTCGAGGATCACCGTGACGGCCTGCTGCGGGTCTCTGACCTTCGCAAGGACTATCTCGCCAAACGTCCCAAGCGGTCCAAGACGACCGAGGCCAATTATGAGACGGTCGTTAACTCATGGATCGATTATCACGGGGACCATTCGTTGCGGAATGTCTCTCGCTCTAAGGCTCTTGAGTGGCTGAACGAGGCCACCGAAGGGAAGGCGAGGGACACGATCAAGCGGTACGTCACGGTCATGTCAAACCTCTGGAAGTGGTCCTATCGGAGCGACGACAAGCTTCCTGCAAACCCCTTTGCCGGCCTAGCGACCGCTGCGGATGACCGAGGGAAGCCAACGGAAAGCTACGGCCACCTTACTGACGCTGAGGTGGTCACGGCTTATAAGGCTGTTGCCGACGATGATGCGTTGCGCGCGTGTTTCCTGATTTCGATCTACACCGGCTTCCGGCTGAATGAGTGCCTGACGGCCAAGCGTGAGATGGTCCACGGGGTGGAATGCTACGTGCTCGCTGAGGGCAAGACGGCGAACTCTGTGCGGGCCATTCCGGTTCACCCTAAGCTGGCTGAGGTGGTCCAGCCAGCGGATGCTAAGGCAAGCACGCTATCGGTCAGGGCAGGGCGGCTGTTCAAGCGGGCAGGGGTTCCCGAAGGCAAGACCTTCCATTCGCTCCGTAAGAGGTTCGCGACGGCCCTTGAGCGTCTTGGGTGCCCCGAAGCAATGGCGGTGCGACTCCTCGGGCACAAGCCCATCAGCTTGACCTATTCCATCTATTCGGAGGGTAGGCACGTTAAGGACATGAAGCTCTGGGTGGATAGGGTTACGCAGCCTGTTTGAGCGGCGTTGGTACAAACAAAAAGGGCCACCAGGGGAAAACCGATGGCCCAAAGGGTCCTGGGGTTTGCTCGGAAGTAACACAACGCTTCGGAGAGACGCTATGCGTTCTAAGCAAACTCAATATTCGCACAAATTAATTCGGGTGTCTGCGAACTGGATCACATTGCGCAATCGCTGCGCGCCTTGTGCAGCTAACGCTTGCGCCCTTCTTGGTGAAAACGATAGGGGGCACAGTGACCGTAGGCGATCATGCGAACCGCTGCAGTCCTGTGATTTAGGTCACACATGATGACCCCTATGTTGCATAAAAAGGGGGCGGGCAGAGCCAAATAGGTGAGAACTGCGGGGGGACGGAACGATGGAACGGATTAAGGCGACTATCGCCGCACTGACAGGGTCGGCAATTGGCATCGGATGCTTGCTGTGTGGGACGGTCGGCTGGGCCTATTGGATGTGGATGGCAATTAAGCTCGGCAGCTTCGCGATGTTCTTCGTCGGCCTTCTTGGTCCGCTCGGAGTGATCGCCGGTATCTTGGGGCTTTGGTCGCTCATCTTCGGGGCGCCACTCTGGTTGCTCCATCTGTTCGGCTAGACAAGCCCCAATCAAGACAAGCTGTGCGCGGAATGTTGACACGACCGGGAGACGTGCCCCCGGTCGCTTTGTTATTGACTACCGCCCGTTACGGTGCGGGGTTCCCGAATGGCGTGTTGATGATTGAGTCAAACACCTGACGGTCCTTGCCTCGGTCGTTGATCTTGCCTTCAAGACTATTGTGCTGCCAAACGTTGTTAGCGTTGGCGAGATCGGCAATGTTGAAGGACGCATTGGGTACATCAAACGGATGCATCCAGCCGCGCTTGGAGACCAGCGCCCAGTTTCCCGTTCGCCCGATCTCAGAGATGGTTACGTCGTCCTTAGTTTCCCCAAGCATCTCTAGCCGGGCCTTGTTGGCTTCCCACCAGTTGTCAATGTAGTGGTTCGCTAAGTCCCCGAAGTTGTCCGGGACTTGCTTACCAGCGGTGCGCACAGCCGCCCCATTGATGATCGAATAGTTAGCGGACACCTTCTCAGCCGCTGCCTTGATGGCGCTGTCCAATGGCATCTGTGAGTAGTTGTGCAGCAGGTTTGCCGCATCACGCACCTCTGTAGCCACCTGATCCGAGTTTGCGACGGTGCTGAGATCGTCAGTAACGTGCGGCCACCACGAGGTTTTAAGCGCCGTATGAATCTTCTCCTGCGCATCCGCCTCCCTCAGCCTCGGCTCATCCTTCAAAGAGTTAGGGTCTTGCATAGACTTCGCTGCCATCGTGAGGGCCTGGTTCTGCGTCATACCAGCATCCTCAGCCGACTGCGCAAGCCAATAGAACCTGTCCGTCTTCTCATCGAGATGGTTGCGGGCCATGTTAGGCGAGATGGCCATGAGCTGCTTGTACATCTCGTAGCCCTTAGAGGTGGCCTGAGAAGGCGGCTGACCGGCAGCGAGGGAGTTGTCGGCGGACATGTAGCCAGCCCCCATGGTCTCCTTCCACTGCTTGTTCTCGATACCTTGGCCGTAGATGGGGGCCTGCTCAAGGAGCTTAGCTTGCGCCTGCTGGGGATCGTTGAGGGCGTTGGGGTACTTCTGATCCAACCAGCTTTCGAACTTGGGGAGCGCCGCTTTGATCTGCTCGTCTGAGTTTATGGTCTTGGGCTCACCGCTCATGTCAAACGTCTCGAACGGCTTGATGCCACCAATCTTCGCCGTACCAGCCTGTAGAGCTGGCATGACGTTGTTGTGGATGTTGACGTTCATGTCGTTGTCGAGGGCGGCCCTGTACTGTGCCCTACGGGCCTGCGCTGCGGACCCCATCAGCGCATTGTCGTACATGTAGTCCGACATGGACATGATGCGATCGGTGGCCAGGATGGGATGCTGCTTAGCGAACGCATCGCGGGCCTGGATGTAGCCTGGATCACCTCTTGCGGCCAGCTGTTTCAAGTTGGCGATGAGGTTGAAGTTCTCAGAGCCTAAGCGCCGCTCAGCGGTGGCTTCAGTCTGCGCTAGGAGTTGGTTAGGGAGGCCGCCTAGCGAAGCAGCATTCGTCATCGGCCCAAGGCTGTTCCCGTTGGCGTCCTTGCGGTCACCTGTGAGAATGCCCCGGATAAGCTGGCTTTCCTTCTCCCAGTCCGGGCTGGCGGCCAGGCCTTCAACCTTGTGCTGCAGTGCCCCCAGGAGGAGCTTCTCTTGATCCGGAAAGGGCATGTTACTCACCACGTTGGTGGTCTGCATGTCCTTGCGGATGTTGCCGTAGATTTGATCTGGGGACAGACCACGCTCAAGGCCCTCGGACATGCGGGCATTGAGGAAGCCGCTTACAAGGTCATTACGCTGATTGACTTGATACCCGGCCTGGTCCTGAGCGTGTTGCTGACGGAGGTTCTCAATACCTGGCGCAATGCTCTCATAGAAGTGTGCAGCCTGGCGCGGGGGCATGCCCTGCATGAGCGGCTGAACTTACCCCCTAATGAAGGCGTTGAAGTCCCCGTTCTGCTTGTCGAAGTTGGTGTCATACGCCTGCCTGATCCCAGCAAGGGCGTCCTGGCCCTGCGTGGTGCCAATCATGGCTTGCCCGAGGTTGCGCGCTACGGGGTTCTGCAGGGCCGGATTGGACGCCAGGATTTGCTTCTGCTCATCCGCCGACTTGCCATAGAGGGCCGCTGCAACAGTGCCGGGGATTTCCTGACGCTGCTGTTGGGCCTCTACACCCATATACTCCTGAAGGCCCGGCTGGATGGATGACAGGGACTCCGCAAGGCGCTGCAGGTTTGCGTCAGGCAGGAACTGAGGCGACCGCATGGTGTAGTCATTGAACCGTGCAGCGGGCCTTAGGGTGGGCGGCGTGGCCAGCGGATCGTCCACCTGAGGGCGTGTTGCGGCGGGCGTTGCGGGGGTGTTTGGGGCGTCCCCTTGGAAGGGCGTGAGGCCGGATACGGTGTTAGCCATGTTGAAAGTTTCCGTTGTTAGAGAGGGGGAAATGTTGCGTGGAATGTGGCGTCAATCGCACGCCCTCATTTCCTCTTGCATGGCTTTGACTTCCGCCAGATAGGCGCCTCTGGAGCCCCCCGTGATGGACACCAAACCGCGCTTCACCGCTTCCTCAACAGTCATCGTTGGGAGGGGCGGAAGGTGTATGTGTGTCGCCCGATATCTTGGCGGGTCTCCATCGGACCATTCGCAACCAATGGAGCCGCTTGCGGGAAGCGTCAGTGACCTATCGGCCAATGCCTGTGCGACCATCTCCACCTCCAGCGCGCTATAGCGGGACAAGATGTTGGCCTCATCTTGCTTTTGGGGTGCTGAGGGGGAAGGCCCCCCTACAGCGTGTTGCTCCTGTGAGCGGTTGCGAGTGAGTGCTGACGCGTCGTCACGGCGCATCAGCCCGTAGCCGTCGTCAGCCGGTGAGTTCCGGTTCAAACGTGTGTTAGGTGCCATGGTTGACTACTTCCCAAGCTTGACCAGACCAGTGCGCAAGGCAGACTTCCACGTCATCTCACCGCGTCCTGGTGCACTGACAAGCACCTTCCCGTCCTTCTTGTAAATCTTGATGTCCGGTCGACCGGGGACATGGCTCCCAAGCACAGCTTCGGGGGCAATCTCATCAAGGCGTTCCAGGTAATCCTGGATCAGCGGCACATATCCGCTTGTGGTCCTACGTTGACCGTGTGCCAGCATAGCCCCTTGAAGTTGACCTGCGCGGTTCTCCCGTGCCCATGCAAAGAAGCGCTCGGCATCGGGAACGCCGTGATCCGAAGCGACACTTGCAGCTTGTGCCCTGAAGGCGCGTAGGACATGAGAGACTTGCTCTTGCACCTGGGACGGCTCTTTGCCAGCCTCCGAGGCTGCCGCCGCAAGCGTGTTGAAGGACACAACACCATCATTCTTAACAGCGTCCAGGAGTGCCCGCGTTTGGGTCCCAGCGGTGACATTGCTTACCAGGTCGTGAAGGGCTTCAGTGGCTGGAACATCATGGAGGGCCTGGTTATAGTGAGGGTCAGCCTCGCGAGGGTCCACTTCAGCCTGTTGCTGCGGCGCAACGACATTCTGCACTTGCTCCTGGCTGGCATTCTCATATCCGCCGTTGGGTGCGCGCTTCACAAGACCGAGCCTCTCAGCGACGGCCAAGCTGGTCTCAAGGCCATTGATCTTGATCGTATCATCCGGGCGCAGATCAGCGGCCACTTTAGGGGTGCCCCCGCGATTGCCTGAGGCCAGCAATCCGGCTTCGCCATTGGGCTGGTTGTACATATTAATGCGCTGAACACGTGACTCCTGCGTCTGCATGTAGGGTGTGTTGGTTACGCTATCAGTGCCTGAGGTTGCAAAGTTGGTGACGCCTCCAGTGCGGACCTGGACGCCTGTAGAGGCGAGTGAAGGATCAGCGGTACGCACGGGCTCCGTGGTAGTCCCCATTCCAGGTGTGCTTAGAACGGGAGCCATGGGGTCGCCGTGGTTGAAGGTGACGCGGGTGATTGACATTTTAATTTGTACTTTCGTGTTGTGAGATGGTTGCCGCGCAGCCTGTGGCACAGCCTCCGGCAAGCGGATGCGAGCACATGCAAAGAAGCGGCGTCTTGCCACGCTATGGTGGCGGTGGTGGTTAGGTCAGCCTATTGAACCCGGCCATACCAAGTTGGCAGGAGCCATTTAACGCGGCCTGTTACGGGGTCATGGTGGGCCGTGTCGGGTTGCGGCGTTTCGGCCTGATAGACCTTAGGCGCTTGCCCCGATGGTGCTACGCGACACTGCTCTTCATCGTGCGCGCGGACGGTTTCATGTTGTGCCTGTGTGGCAGCAACAGGTTGCTCTTTAGGCGACGCCCAAGGGACTGCGGAGCGTACCAAGGATGTCATTTGCGGCGACTGCTGTGCGTTGCTCGCAAGCTGTGCGGCAAGCTGGTCCCTACGCTTTAAGAACTTCCATTGGACGTGCGGCTTGGTGAACCGTCCCACCATGAGCAAGAGCTTCCCATAGTGACGCTCTGAAAGGTAAGCCGACGAGGAGCCGTCGCGGTGTGTGCGGATGGTTGCCTCTTGCACATGACGTAGGAACTCTTTGTCCCGTTCCGTCAATAGATCGGGCTTAGTCAACATGTCTGCGATGTCGCCTAAGAGATTTGTGCCAGGGTCCCCGTTGTCGAGACCGGGATTGATCTGACGCGGCCATGCGCGGGCAACGTTAGGGGACCCATCGCGGGACTGTTGGCCCTTAACGTGGCCCTTAGCAGCGAGGAACTGCGCGGTTGTATCCCGGCACTGGCTTGCGCCCTTCCACGCCTTGAGCTTGTCAACAGCTACTGACGTAGCAACAGCTTCTACAGAAGCGAGCACTGCTTTGTTTTCAGGCATTAGCAGCACCCTTGGATTGCTTGCCAGGTGTTACTCTGACGAAACGAGAGGGAGCCTTTAGCCACTCACCTGGAACGTGTCTCCAGCCATACGTATCCATGGCCTGTTTGACGTGACGCGTGCGCAGTGTGACTTGAAGATTGCCTTGGCGAAGGTTCGTTGCCTTGTATAATTCCTGCGCCGTGAACTCATTGCCCTTATATTCGGCCATGAATGTGACCACGCGTTGCGAGCAAGAGGCCTTCTTGGGTGCCTTCTCATCTTTGGCCATGACCTTCTGGATAGCAGCGAGAATGCGTTGACCCATCTCGCCCACGATGGGGACCACGATGTAGCCGCTGGGCGGCAGGCTTTCGGGCAGGTTCACGGTGAGACCAGGGACACCGGGTAGATAGTCGTCTATGTTCATTTTGAGTTTGTCTCTGTTGAGTTGGGTTAAATGAAAAGAGCCGCATAGCGGTTGGCTGCACGGCTCCTTAGGGTGATCGATTCAAGGCGCGTTCCGGAGTCTCTAGGACGGGCGCTTTGCTTCGCAGGTAGGGTAGTAGCGGGGCGTCATGACTTGCGAGTCCTGAGTCAAATGCGCGGCATACAGCGCACACTAAATCACGCTGGATGCTCGCCATCCGGCTACGCTGCGGGATATGGACCCAGCATGCTCAAGCCGTAGTTAATCTGAGCACCATATGCGGGGACATAAACTCCATCCGCACGCGCAGTCAGGACTTGGACATACGATGCTGCGCTTTCGTGCGCTAGACGCAGCGCCCGGCAAGCGTCGGTCAGGGGCTCATACGACGATGCCACCAGTACGGAGTTATCGATCATGCGATACAGCGTGAACTCTGGGTGGCCATTGGTCGAAACGTTTCCGGTCAACACCGCTTTGACACCTATAGGGGTGTTTGGCGGGTTGCCGTTGGGGTAGCTTTGTATGGTCATCTATTTGGTTTCCTTTGATGCGTTTAGCGGCGTTCCAGATGCCTAGAGCGCCTTCAACAGAGTATTTACGCTCGCCTTCGGGGAGTGCATTGACAGCTCCGGAGGAGCGATTGCATCGAGGATGTCCCCGAAGTTTTCTGAGAGGCGCATGAAGGTTTGAGCGCGGGTTGGATGCAGGCCAAAAGCAGCGGCTCCGCTGTATTTCAGGCTCTCAAGCCAAGGAAGAAACTTCCCATGGCCACAGGCTTCCTTAGCGGCCCGGAGCTTTACGCCAAGTTGCCGATAGACCTCCAAGGTGTCCTTAGAGGCGCCTTGGGCCTATGGGCACTGTGTATGCTAGTAGGTGTTATTTGGGGTGGTGTTCCAGGGGAAAGACCATCATCCTCCTCCCCATAGAAACCCACTGAGGCTGTCAGCTTGACGGTTTGATCTAAGCCAGCATCAGCTTGGAAGTCACGGCCAAGGCAAAGCCTGATACATCCTTAGAAACCACTTCCATCACCTGCATCGCTACAGCTTCATGAGACTGCCGGATCAAGATGCCGTCATGTATCGGAAGTGCAGTGACACCTAGATCAATCAAGGCGGTCAGAACGCGGACCATGATTTCGCTCTCGGTGTACATCAGGTGCATCCCTCGCCCCCTGCCGATGTACTCAACAATGTCGGGGTTGGCTTTCATCAGGGCCTTTCTAAACATCACCGCTGTCCAGCCTTCGGGCAGTTGCTGGTCAGGCGCAGCTTTCTTAGGCCACTCTTTTCGTTTCCGGGTCGGATCAAAAAGGACGGCGCTGACACCCACCTTTACAGCTTGGCGATGGCCCTCAAGTCCGGGGATTGCGTAGAGGTCTCCCGAGGGCGGTCTTACCCCCTTCGCTGCATAGGCCAATCGCAGAAACATTGATGAATAATCCAGCAAGACAACAGGCTCACTGTCGATCCTGATACCTTTACGTCTATCCCGTTCTAACGGCTGCCAGAAACCGCCATACAAGCGTCCGACACGGTCAAAGCGGGGTGTGCCATCGTCGGTATCAAAGTGTCGCCTTAAGGTCCTGTCGTATGGATCAACAGGGTCCCCGCCGTCATCATCCCTTGCAATGAAGGTGATGCAGGCAGACTCAAGATGCGCGTTGATGCGTCGTATAGTAGCCCGCATGGCGTTGGTTGCTGGCGTGTCGAGGTAGTCTACAAGCTCCTGTTTTACGATCTTGCCGTTGGCCCTGTGCTTACGAAACAGGAGTATGACTTCCTCATTGGCGCATCGGCAGAAGTCGCCCAGCGTTATACCGGCATCCATGACCAATACGGAGAAGCGTTCCGTGGGTGCTACCGATGACGCCACGCCGCGTCCAGGCGACCGTTCCCACTCAACCATCTCCAGCGCCTCAAGGTTGCTTAGGAGAACCCTGAACGGCTTGCCAAAGGCGTCGTTGTCATATCGTGTGCCGCGTCGCCTGTCCTCGCCCGTGAGGATCGCCAAGCGCCTGTCAGTGGTTCGAAAGAGAACGCTATGCGCCATGTTCGCAACAGTGCTTTCCACCATATCGTCATAGCGCCTTTGGTCGTTCGGCTTGCGCGCCCTCTCGCGTTTGCTGTTGCCCTTCTCAAGCTGTGCCAATGCGGCCTTGACGGTCGCTGCTAGGGTGTGCAGTGAGGTGCCCTTGATTGCGAGCCATTTGTCGAACCATGGAAGGCGTTCGTTGCTCGCTGCGATCACCTTACCGTCAATTCGTGTCTTCATGTCGCGTCAACTCCCTTGAGATGCTTGTTAGGCTCACACGCTCATTTGTTCGATGACCGCCCACGCGGCATCCTTGGACTTCCTCTCGTTCTCGCTTTTGGCGCGTTCGAGGTGGGCGATATGGAGTCCTACGGGGCCAAGTGCGGGGGCGATTAGGGACGAAATGAAGCGGGACGCTGAGGGCGATAGTTCGACATAAGCCCGATGGGCCTTGCCGTCCCCGTGGTTGAACCAGGCGGCGGCATTGTCACGGTCAAGCTTGCGAAGCACTCTGACGAGCTGGGCATTGAACGCCGCGTCTGACCGGAACCGGCGCGGGTCGGAATCCTGTAGCAGGACAATTGCAATCACGTGATCCACGATTTTACTGACCTCAACGCGTTCATCTAGGCGAATGATTGCCTCCGCGCCCTGACGGATGCGTCGTCTGACAGCTTTGCCACTCTGAACGTCTGCCATGTGGTCTTTTGCCGCTGATACGACAGCACCCCAGCGGGCGTGTATGGCGCCCCAGTCGAGATGCGCGTTGCGCTTACGGATGCGAGTGACCGTCTTTAGGTGGGGTTTAAGGTGGCTGAGCAAGATTGCCTCTTGCCGGGGATGCCCGTGCCGTTTGTTGCGCGTTGAGCATGCATTGCAGTAGACGCCGTGGCTCGTTGCGGGTTTTCTTTGGCTGCAGCTTCTGCAGATTTTTAGGTGTGAGGACATGGGGTATTCTCTGTTGGCATTATGGCTAGGGTTATTCTTTTCGCACACACAGGGGGCGAGACAGACACAGGCTCCCAGAGGCATATAAAGAAAAGTTTATATGGGTCATGGCAGGGGGCGAGACAGGCGCGTGAAGGGGTAAATTGAATAGATTCGTGGATGGCGTTGTATCGGGGGCAGGGTGAAATTGAGCGCTTTGAGATCGAGGGGAGGGTGAAATTGAAGTCATGCGGCTCCTAGGCCGGGGGGTTATCGAAAGTTTTTCGGCTCCTAGGTCGGCCCCTAATCGACGTTTCTGGTCTCCGAGCGGGAGGGGTAATTGGCCTAAAACGCACCAAAGACGCACAATAACAACACCTTAGGCCACATTTAAGCTTCCCTGTTGCATGGGCCCAAAATGTGCAGGCCGAAATGCGTTGTACCGAGGGGGGCCCGTAATCGATCACGAGACTGCCTAGGGGGTAGCCTAATGATCGCTTTGAGACCGGGGGGGTAACCTAATCAGCGCCGCGTGGCTCCTAAGGCAAGGTGTAATCGGCACCGTGCGGCTCCTAGGGCGCAACATAATTAAGCCCCGCAACGGCCACATGAGTGAAACCATTGCGGGGCCTTGCATCGCCTGTAGCGGTCCACCTTGTGGCGGACGATGCCCGCCGCTCAGTGCCCGCTTACGGCATCGCTGTGCGCTAGGGGGCTGCTGCGCCTAGAGATAGCACGCAGGCGCCGCAATAGGAGTTTGGGGAAGGTCATCAGCGAGACAAGCGTCATCAGGACGGGGACGGAGAAAACGAGCCACACCTTCCTTGAGCCAATCAAAGTTCTGACTCTGGTGCGTGTGATGGGATCACGGGTAACGCGTTCAGGCCGATCGAAGGTAAACCGCCATCCGCCAATAAAGACCGCCATGTCACGCTCTGAGGTATTGCAAACTTCGAAGTACGGGCAACCTTTGGGCGTCTTCACCACCTCGACGTATGTTTCGCCAAGGTATGGGATGTACAGGTAGGTCGCAGCGAACGTCTCGACGAGCTTTGATCCTGGCGGGGCCAGGGTATAGCTGAGGTCTATCTCGTCACTGCAATGAGCATCTTGGGTATCTGCACTTTTCGTCATTATAAGCCCCTTTGTATGGCCACGTTGATGGCCGGCCCTCTTAGGCTGAATTGAAAAACGGAAATGTCAAATGGAATTAGAGTAAAGAACGTGTATTGAGGCCGCTTAAGGTGTTGATTTTGCAATCATTACACTTATGCAATCATCCCACATCTGGGAATAATTCTATTGAAGACCATGATTTTATTATTGATTATCGAGTGAATATGTTCCCGTTGCTGCAATCATTGCATCGGGAAGGGGTCTGTAGCCCTATCGTCATGAGTCAAAATGTCGCGGCTGTGCGGTGCTCGATGGGTTGGGGTGGGCAATGAACGGTCAGTCTATGCCCGCCGCCTTCAACACCTTGTAGACGTTGCCGCGCCCACATCCGACGATCCTAGCAATGTCGGTTGCGCCTTTGCCTTCCCGACGCAGTTCAACGATCTTGTCATGGTCGATGGTGACGGGACGGCCCTTGTAAGCACCTTCGGCTTTGGCAGCGTCTATGCCTGCCCGCTGGCGTTCCCGTATGAAGCCAACTTCCATCTCAGCCACCATGCCTAGGACAGTGAGGATCATTTTGCCCATCGGGCCTGATGTATCGATCTCCGGCTCTAGGACACGCAGGCTCGCTCCCTTCTGTTCCAGTTCGTGAACGAGATTGAGAACGTCCCGCGTGCTGCGTCCCAAGCGGTCCAGCTTAACGACCACAAGGGTGTCCCCTGGGCGAATGAAGTCCAGGACTGCCTCAAGCTCGCTGCGGCCATCGCGGGAACGTCCGGAGGCTTTCTCGGCTCGCACGGTGGCGCATCCTGCTGCCTTAAGCTTTGCCTGCTGTATCGATGTGTCTTGGTCGCTGGTGCTAACCCGCGCGTATCCAATGAGATGCTTGACGGTCATGGCTGCCTCTGGCTGTTCACTATGGGTCTAAGACCCTCAAGCAATATCGTTCACTAAATCGATTGTCAACCCTAAATGAACACATTCGACCGAGCCGGTGAGCGTTATCCATGGGTGTACCCATAATGGACACTCCACGCGAACCGGGCCAGCGCCGAAGGGAAATGTTCGGGCAGCCTTAACATTTGGATGGTTGCCCTAAGTGACTGCGATGGGTGGCGTCCTGCGCTGATCCTACAGCGACCATCCAGTTACCACTGGCACACCGCTTGCTCGCAGCAAAGTGTAGTATCTAGGTAGGTTCATATTTCGCACACGCGCGGCAAAGTATCTAACCAGGGTAGGTTTTATAAACGCGCGGGCGGCACCGGGGGGAACTCGGCGCCCCGATTATCCAAACCCCCTCACATTTTTTCTGCAAATCTAAACGGGTCCCTGGTGGCTACATCAGCGTTTTGTGAGGCCTAGGCTAGGGGGTAATGTGTCCGTTTTGTGAGGTCGGGGGGGCAGGGTAATCGTCCCACTTATGCAATCATGTCACTTCTGGGCACGTTGAAGCACCTACCATTGCCCCCATCTTTGCGGCTATGCTAACCGAAAGCGGGGCGCAACATGGCGAAAATCAAAGTTCATCAATTCAGGGTTTTTGATATAACCGCTGGTGAGTGGGTTATTCAGCCGCTCAAGAGCCCGGCAGAGCGCATCGCCATCGCGGGCGGCGAAATCATCCCAGGTACTGAGGAAGAAGTTGACGAAACCGAACTGGACGAGCGGGGGCGGTTCGACCCTAATGGGCGCGCGGCCGGTACTGCAAATGGAACTGCGGATGTCAGTGGTGTGGGTGGCTCAATTGCTGCTGCGAGTGGTACTGCTGATGGAGCTGCGGATGTCCAAGGTGTGGCTGCCTCAGTTGGCGCTGCTTACGGACGTGCTGGAGGCTATGGCACGGCCGGCGCATATGGTCGGGCGAGTCTAGATGTTTCTGGCCCCAATGAAGCATCCTCCGCGCCCAGTCACGTTGCGGTGCAAATAGATCCAAATCACCCACAAGGCGTGATGGATTTGCTGGCGGAAAATATCCCTGTGCGGCGGCATTTGACCGACGCACTATCAAATGCCGGGTTGTCTTTAGCGGGTGAAGAAGACCAACTCGCGGGCGCCGTCAAGCGGATCGGGGAGCGGCTAGGCGAGTCACCGGAGGTATCCGGCTCGCCCGTCACCTACACGGCATATGAGCAAAGCATCACTTCCGATTTGAATGGCCTTCGGTCTCTGGCCGGTTCTCTCGCACAAAGCATTCGTGACAACATCGCTTCAGTGAAAGAACAGCGATCCAACTCGGAGGAAACGGCTGACCTTCTCGCGCTTCTGGAAGCATTATTGGAAGGCGTTGAGTCCATCGAGCGCGCCTTAGAAGAGGTAGCGGAGGCAAAAGAGATCGCGGGAAAGAAGGCTGCTCTCGAAAGGGCGCGGAAAGCAGGCCAGCTTGCTTTAGAAAGGGGATGGGATTTCGCTAAGCAGCATTCCAACGTTGTCGGGGGTGTGGGAATTGTTGCTGGCGCGTATTCGCTCTTTGCCTGGGTGGGGATGCCCCATGACTTCGCTACCTTGATAGCGACGGCATTCGTGAACAAAGAGCAGCGCGCTCATATTGTAGAGATCGTGAAGGCCTTTAGCCCGTCCAAAGGTAAGAAGGGGGACTCTGAATAGTCCGCCTTTCCCTGTCTGCGATGTGCCAGCAACGCTTGCCTACAGGTATTGCCTACAGGGTTCTTGTATGATATTGAAATTGCTTAAGAACTGCCATGTTGTCTCGCCCTCTCACGGCGAAAACAGGGGTTCGAGTCCCCTAGGGAGCGCCAATGAAATCAGGCGCTTAGCTGAAAACCTTCGCGAATTTGTAAAATGGATGTGAAGCGCCGCGCTGCGTCGTCGAGCTTCGTGGATTTTCACGGATAATTTGAATCCCTGCATCGTCTGGAAACGGACAGAGCCCGTCTTGAGCAACCCTGCCGGCGTTTGAGCGCGGCGGGTCTACAGAGCGGCTGAATCGGCAGGAAAGCTCAATCGCAGGTTGAGTGGCAAAAGTTTTTGCTCAGCCCGGCATTCAAACAGAGGCGGACGCAGCGCGCGGCGCTTATGTGAGACTGCCCGGGAACAACCGGCCCGCTGACTGGCACGTGAACGACAATCGTGTGCCTAGGACCGCGAACAGCGTGGCTGCGGACCCCTCGATTGAGGGCCGAGGCCGTGCTCGCTCCAAGCGCAAGCATCGCTGCCGCGGCCAGTGCGATCGATATTCTATAGGTCATGGCTCCTTCCGAAATCGACAGATCGCCCGCTCCATGGGTCATAGCACATCGCGTCATGGATTGGTGCGGTGAAGCAGTCGCAGTCCAAGTCTGAGGCGCCGGTGCATGGGCGCTGGCGGGGCCTTGTATGGCTGGGCCGGCCCCTTTAAGCTGTTGAGCCTGCGGGCAGCGCACGCCCGACTCATAGGAGTGGCCCCGATAGATATGCGAGCACGCTCGGTGGCGATTCGGCCGATACGGAGCGAGAGGCGGGGACGGCGGAAACCCACCCAAAAGGAGGCTTGGAATGAAGAAGCTGCTGATCGTTTTGGCGTTCACCGGACTTGTCGCGGCAACAGGAGTCGCATCGGCTATGCCGGTGATGCCCCAAGACGGCGCGTCCCTTTCACAAGTGGAGCAGGTGCGCTGGCATGGAAGATGGCACCGTCACCATCATCACGGCTTGCACCGCGGATGGTACATCGGTCGGCATCGTGGTTGGGTTCATCGTCATCGGCGTCATTGGCGCTGACAAGCCGCCCGCGCGCCCCGGTAACAGCAGCTAGGACGAAGCCTCAGAAAGCTTGCCGGGCGTGAGGAATTCGCGCCCATCAACCGTTGTCGGGGAGGGGCAGACCGATCCTGCGGAAACTCTGACATGTGTATTGTTTTCCGAGGACTCCGCTCGATCTTCGCCACCTTGCATCGAAAAAATCGTGCTGTAATGCTTGCGACCGCAGATTGTACGATCTTCGGTCGCGGGGAGGGGTTTGAAAACATCCATGGATGCTTGGTTCACGGTCGCCATTCCAACCCGCGACAGTGCCGGATGGATCGGCCCTTTGCTCGACCATTATCTCGCGCGTGGCGTTACGCCGACCCTTTTCCTCGACTCTCGAACCCGCGATAAGACGCGCGAGATCGCTCTTCGCGCCGGCGTCCCGATCGTCGATATCGCTCCGTTCACTTTTGTCGAATCCATCGTGCGCGTCACACGCGATGTCGTCAGGACGCCTTGGGCGCTCTTTGTCAATGATGACGAAATCTTGTCCGATTGCCTGTTCGAGCGATTAAGAGGACCCGAGCCGCCGGCAGAGGCGCAATCCGTCGCAATTCCTCGCCGCTGGGCCTGGTATGAGCCGGGCCGTCCGCTCAGCTATGCGCGGACAAGCATCTGGCTCGACCGCGCCGGTCGTAATGGGGCCGATCATCATTGGCGGTTGTTTCGCCCTAACGAAGTGACCTTCGTTGCCAAGATGCACAGCGACGGCTTTTTGATCGACCGTTGGTCGCGGATGCGACCGGAAGCCTATATTGCGCATTTCGAATGGGTGCTTCGCACGAGAGCCCAGCGCGCCGCCAAGCTGCGCCGTTACGACCGGTATCGTCACGGCTATGGCAGCTTCTTTGCCAACATGTATCTGCCCGAGGATCAACCGCCAGGCGCAATCGATTTTACTCCGTTTGAGACCGACGCGTACGATCTCCTTGCGCGGACGTATTACACATGCCGCGGCGCTGCCCCCGCAGATGAGTCCAAAACGCTGCGCGAGCGCATCGAGCCGATCCGACGGGCGGCAGAGCAGATGCTTGGCCTGGTCGATCTGCGGCGCGAGCCGAAGGATCGCGCCGGCCTCACCCCGCGGCTTGATGCGGAAATTGTCGATCCATTCCAGATACGAGCCGTCGGACCAAATCCGGAGTAGCTTTGCACTGGTTCATTGATCCCTAACTTTGAACCATGCCCACAGCCATTTCGACACGATTGCGGCCATTGATCTTGGCTTTGTAGAGGCTTGTATCCGCTGCTTCTAGGAGAGACCCATTATAGTCGCCGCTAGGCACTGCCGTTGCGACGCCAATGCTTACCGTGACGATCCCGTGTGGGTTATATTCGTGCGGAATCGCCGCCGATCGGACAGCTTCGCAAATATTGCGCGCAACAATCGCCGCGTTGGACGCCGGCGTTCCCGGCAAAATGACCACGAACTCCTCACCGCCCACCCGCGCGCATAAGTCGTCGTGCCGGCGTACGCAGGAGCTGATCGCTTGAGCAACCTCGATAATGCAGCGATCACCTGCGGTATGTCCGTAGGTATCGTTGAAGGCTTTGAACATGTCGACGTCAATCATCAAGAGCGAGAGGTGCTGACGTGTGTAGGCGGCCCGCTGCCATTCGACGCGGTGGAAGGCATCGAACTGACGCCTGTTTGCCAGCCCGGACAAGGGGTCCAGCAGCGCCTCCATCCGATATCGTTTGGTAATGTCGAATGCCATGACCCCCAGCGCGGTCAGCGCGAAGACGATCGCAACGATATTGCTGTAGACGTATCCCAACAGAAGAAATGGCGTGTAAATCGGGCGTCCGTCGGCCGCTTGCGATGTAAAGGCCAATTTCACGGCCGTAAGCAGAATGGCGATCGTTGTGATCGCGACAACGGTGAACAATAACTTGTTGATCGGCTGGTTCAAATGACGCCACATCACCGCTAGTGCAATCCCCGTGAGGGACAGGCGCATGGCAAGCCTGACCGATAGAACGGCCCACTCCGCGCTTTCCGTGTACATCAGCCAACTCGCCAATCCGATCGTACCCAAGCAGATGACCAAGCGGCTCCGCAGCGCGGTTTGGGGTTCTCCGACGAGCGCTTGCAATCCATGCATCAGAAAGAAGACCGACAGCAGAAACTGTGCCTGAATCAGAATCGCCATTTTTTTGGCGTAGAGCGAATTGTCGACGGTTTGCAGAAGTAAACAGGCGGTCCAGAGAAGGTACGCCAGTCCCCAGAACAATGCCGGCCTGATGCGCCACATGCGCCATATGATTAGAAATGCGGTCCCAAATACGCTCAGCGTCGATGGCAATAAGAATGTAAAATCGTTGTTCATAGCAATCTCACCCAATCGTATGGGTCATGTCAATTCCATTCTAATATATATACTTTTATATATTTAATGTATTAGTGTCTGATTGTGGAATATACGCAGGAGATACGTAGTCTTCGCTTTTGACCGCACGGCAACCTCTGGTCCCGTTTCCGCATTGTGTTCGCGTTCGACGTTTGTGGGTACTCAACGCCAAGCCCGCTCGCAATGGGCAACCTTATAGAAAATAGAAATGCGATCATCTCATCGCCGCGCCGGGCCTTTGCGGTAAAATATTATGGGTTGAATTATCTGCGAGGGTTCACGCAGCCTCCAACTCTTGCTTTGCCCGTAATTTAGCGACGTTGCCTGCGCGGGATAGGCGAAGAGTGGCGATGGAGTCAATGCGGTTTTGGACCAGTTCCGCACGATTCACGCTCGCGGTAGGGGCGTCAGCCTGAGCAAAGTGCGGCGCAGCACACGAATAATTCATGCGCCGTCGAAGGATCTCCGTTCTGCCCTCAACAATTCAACACACAAAGGCAGTTGCAGCCGTCTTGTTGTCTTCCGGTTTTTCCAGCCAGTCTGAGAAACCCTGATCTCCTTGACGTCACGCCACCCCATGTACGGCGCACCAAGCCTTCATCCGTTCCGCCGCGAGCTCAGGCTCGATCAGCAATCCTGCCTGGTCGGCCAGGCGGAACACGTCGGCGTAATGCAGAATGCCGCGGGCCGATTGCATGCCGCCGAGCATGGCGAAATGAGTCTGAAAACCGTTGAGCCAGGCGAGGAAGACGACACCGGCTTTATAGAATTGGGTCGGCGCCTCGAAGATCTTGCGCGACAGCGGAACGGTGGGTGCGAGGATCGCGTCATATCCGGCCCGGTCGCCCGCTGCTAGCCTGGCGAAGGCCGCGGCCGCCGCTGGTGCGATCGGGTCGAAAATGCCGAGCAGGGCGTGCGAGTGATGCACGCCGTCGCCGGCAATCAGGTCAGCGTAATTGAAATCGTCGCCCGTGAACATTTTCACCCCGTCGGGGAGCCGGGCGCGCATGGTTTCTTCATGTGCCTGCTTGAGCAGCGAGATTTTGATGCCGTCGATTTTGTGCCGACGGGCGTTGATCAAGTCGAGGCACGTCGCCATCGCCTCATCCACATTGGTCGAGCCCCAATATCCGGTCAAATGTGGGTCGAACATATCGCCGAGCCAATGGAGAATGACCTTGTCGCGCGCCTGATCAATCAGGCGGCCATAGACTTTCAAATAATCGTCAGGGCTTTTGGCGTGTGCGCACAACGCGCGGCTTGCCATCAGGATCATGCGGCCGCCATGCGCTTCGATGTGCTGCATCTGCTCTTCGTAGGCACGGATCACGTCGTTGAGATCTTTGGCGTCCTGCGGCGCGAGCTGATCGGTGCCGGCGCCGCAGGCAAGATCGGCGCCTTCCACTGTTTTGGCTTCGCGTAAGGAGCGGGCGATCAGCTCTTTCGCGCCCGGCCAGTCAAGTCCCATGCCCCGCTGCGACGTGTCCATCGCTTCGGCGATCTTGAACCCCAATCCCCATAGATGATGCCGGAAGGCGAGGGTCGCATCCCAATCCACCGCCGCAGCCTGCCACGGATTTTCCGCGCGGCGCGGATCGGCGACCACGTGCGCGGCGGCATAGGCGATGCGCGGGAACGGACCTTGCGCCCGCCGCGCATAAGGAGATGCCGGACCAAGCCGGTAGGGTTCCAAACCGGTGGCGGTGGGGAGAAGCAAGGTGCTCACTTTTTGCCTTTACAGCTCGCTGGAGATGCTCTATTGATAATTTGGAACGTTCCAAAAGGCAAGAGCGAAATTGCCGGCCTTGGCAAATGGCGCCTTGTTTGAAGGGAGTTGAGCTTGAATTCCGTCGATCATTCGACCTCAGAGCCGAGAGCTGGCCGCGTGACCATCGTGGACATCGCCAGGCATGTCGGCGTGTCGAAATCGACGGTTTCTTTGGTGCTCGCCGGGAGTTCGCTGGTCCATACAGAGACGCGCGCCAAGGTGCAGCAGGCGATCGAAGACCTCGGCTATGTCTACAACCGCGGAGCGGCGAGCCTGCGCTCCAGCCACTCCAGCATTCTCGGCATGGTGATCAACGATCTCGCGAACCCGTTCTTTACAGAACTCGCCATCGGGATCGAGCGCGCCTGCCAGAATGGCGACTTCATTCCCTTCATTGCGAATACAGGCGAGAATGTCGAACGGCAGACGCAGGTCATGCGTTCGATGCGTGAGCATGGCGCCGCCGGCCTGGTGATTTGCCCTGCCGTGCACAGTGACCCGCGCGAGATTGCCGCGCTCACCGAAGGCCTGCCGGTGGTGTTCGCCATGCGGCGGCTCGATGGCGGCCGCGGGTCTGTCGTCGTGCCGGACAATCGCGCCGGTGCGCTGGCAGCCGTGCGCCATTTGATCGCGCTGGGCCATCGCCGCATCGCCTTCCTTGGCGGACTGCCGGGCATGATCGTCGGCGAGGAGCGTATCGCAGGTTATCGCGACGCGTTGAAAGAGGCGGGAATTGCCTTTGACCGGTCGCTGGTGGTGGAGGGGCTGCCGAACCGCGAGGGCGGCCGCGAATCCGTCCACACAATCCTCAAGCTCAAGACGCCGCCGACCGCCGCCTTGTGCTTCAACGATGTGGTGGCGATCGGCGCCATCCATGGGCTGCAAGCCGCCGGGCGCGATGTCGGCAAGGATTTTGCCATCATCGGCTTCGACGACATCGACGAAGCCAAGCACATGTCGCCCGCGTTGAGCAGCGTGGCGGCCGACGGGCGCGGGCTTGGCGAAACGGCGGCCCGGCTGCTCATGCAGCAGATCAAATCGGGCCATTACGAAGATGAAATCCGGATCGGCGACGCACGGCTCATTGTCCGTGCCTCATGCGGCGGATCGAAACAATAGGAGTTTGACAATGACTCAGGTGCGGTGGGGGCTGATCGGTGCGAGCACGATCGCCAAGGAATGGATGATCGGCGCGATGCGCGATGCGGGCGGTTCCGTCGTGAGCGTGATGAGCTCGGACGCAGCGCGCGCCAAGGACTATGCTGTAGCCAACGGGATTGCCAAACATACGAGCGATTTGCAGGCGCTCGTGTCCGATCCCGATATCGACGCGGTTTATATTTCGACGACCAACGAATTGCACCGCGATCAGCACTTAGCCGCGGCGAAAGCCGGCAAACATGTGCTGTGCGAAAAGCCCTTGGCGCTCAGCCTCGATGATGCTCGCGCAATGGTGGCCCTTTGCCATGAGCGTGGTGTCGTCATGGGCACCAACCATCATTTGCGCAATGCCGCGACCCACCGCGCGATGCGCGAAGCAATCAAGGCCAGTAAGATCGGCAAGCCGCTGTTCGCACGCGTGTTCCACGCCGTGTTCCTGCCGCCGCATCTGCAAGGCTGGCGCATCAAGAATCCATCTGCCGGCGCGGGTGTGATCATGGACATTACGGTGCACGATGCCGATACGCTGCGGTTCGTGCTCGATGACGAACCGACCCATGTGAGCGCCATGGTGCAAAAGGCCGGCATGGGCGAGGGCGGAATTGAGGATGGCGTGATGGGCGTCATGCGTTTCAAATCCGGCCTTCTGGCGCAGTTCCACGACGCCTTCACCACGCGCTATGCCGGCACGGGCTTCGAGGTGCATGGTTCCGAAGGCTCGCTCATCGCGCGCGATTGCATGACGCAGCAGCCGAAGGGCGAAGTGATCTTGCGCAACGCCGATGGCGAGCAAAGCCTGCGGCTCAACCACGAAAACCTGTATGCGCGTTCGCTGCGCCTGTTTCACGATGCCGTCGCTGGCAAGGGCCAACCATCGGCCACTGGCGAGGATGGTGTGAAGTCCATGGCCGCTGCGCTCGCAGCAATGGAAGCCGCGGCGAGCGGGAAAGAAATCGCTGTCGCCGCGTGATCCGTCAATCGCGCCGAACGTCCTGAGTTGAACGTTAAGAGAAAAACACCATGCCTTTTCCCAAAGTCATGACCGCCGACGAGGCTGCCGCTTTGATCCCCGACGGCGCAATTGTCACCGTGTCGTCGTCCTCCGGTCTCGGCTGTCCTGACGCGACCTTGGCGGCCATCGGGCGGCGGTTCGATCACAGCGGTCATCCGCGCGAGATCACGACGCTGCACCCGATCGCGGCTGGCGATATGTGGGGTATCAAGGGCGTCGATCATATCGCTAGGCCGGGCTTGCTCGCGCGCATTCTCGGCGGCTCCTATCCATCGGGGCCATCGTCCGCTGCGCCGCCGATGATCTGGCAGATGATCTCGGAAAATGCTATTCCCGCCTACAACATTCCCTCCGGCATTTTGTTCGACATGCACCGCGAGGCGGCGGCCAAACGGCCTGGCGTGCTCACGAAAATCGGCCTCGACACATTCGTCGATCCGGCGCGCGAAGGCTGTGCCATGAATGCCAAGGCGGCAGCCGCGCGTATCGTCGAGAAAGTGCATTTCGCCGGCGACGATTGGCTGTTCTTTCCGACGATCGTGCCGAATGTCGCGATCCTGCGCGCCACGACGGCGGACGAGCGCGGCAATCTGTCCTTCGAGCATGAAGGCGGTTATCTCGGTCCGCTCGATCAGGCCCTGGCCGTGCGCAACAACGGCGGCATCGTCATCGCGCAAGTCAAGCGCCTTGCCAAGCAGGGCACGCTGAAGCCGCAGGCGGTGTTGGTGCCAGGCATTCTGGTCGATGCGATTGTCGTCGCGCCGGATCAGATGCAGACGACGCAAACCCAATATGATCCGGCGATTTCGGGCGAAGTGTTTCGTCCCGACTCGTCCTTCAACGTGCCGGAATTCGGGATCCAGAAAGTCATTGCGCGGCGTGTCGCGCAGGAGCTGCATCGCGGCGACGCGGTGAATATCGGTTTCGGCATTTCCGCCAATGTGCCGCGCATTCTCATCGAGGAAGGCCAGCACGGCGCGGTCACATGGGTGATCGAACAGGGCGCGGTCGGCGGCGTGCCGCTGCTCGACTTTCAATTCGGTTGCGCCGCCAATGCCGAAGCCATCGTGCCCTCGTCCTACCAGTTCACCTACTTTCAAGGCGGCGGCTTCGACGCGTCGCTGCTGTCGTTTCTGCAAATCGACCGCGACGGCTGCGTGAACGTGTCGAAGCTTGGCGTCCGCCCGCATGTGACCGCCGGGGCGGGTGGGTTTGTCGACATCACTGCCCATGCGAAGCGCATCGTGTTCTCCGGCTTCTTCAGCGCCGGCGCGGATTTGAGCGTCGAGCATGGCGGGCTGCGCATCAATCGCGAGGGCAGAGTGAAGAAGCTCGTGCAAGAGGTCGAGCATGTATCCTTCTCCGGCCGCCGGGCCGTCGCACAGGGGCAGGACATCACCTACATCACCGAACGCTGCGTCCTGAAGCTGACGAACGACGGCATTGCGGTGACGGAGATCGCACCGGGGGTCGATTTGCAGCGTGACATTCTCGCCCAAGCCGAATTTCCGTTGCGCGTGTCGCAGAAACCCAAGGTGATGGCTGAAGCGCTGTTCAAGCCGGACCCGATCGGGCTCACCTTGCGGGGGCCGCGCCGTGACTGACACCGTCGAACTCACAATCGAAGACGGTCTCGCGGTCGTCATACTGAACCGTCCCGCCAAGCTCAACGCGCTCAATGCCGAGATGATGGCCGCGCTGGGGGCCGCTGCCGATGCCATCGACCGCGATGTCTCGGTGCGTGCCGCGATCCTGACCGGTGCGGGCGAGAAGGCCTTCTGCGCCGGTGGCGACATCGCCGATTGGGGCCAATTGACGCCCTTTGCCATGGGGCAGGAATGGGTGCGGCAAGGTCATCGCGTCTTCGATAAGCTCGCGCGCCTCAAGGTACCGTTGATCGCGGCGCTCAACGGCCATGTGCTGGGCGGCGGCCTCGAATTGGCGGCGACTGCGGATCTGAGGATCGGCGAGGAGCACGCCACATTCGCGTTGCCGGAAACCTCGATCGGCATCATTCCGGGCTGGTCCGGCACGCAGCGATTGACCCGCCGCTTCGGTGCACCCGTCGTCAAGCGCCTGGCCTTGTTCGGCGAACGCCTGGATGCTGCACAGGCGCTCCAGCTTGGCCTTGCCGACCACATCGTGCCGCGCGGCGAGAGTCTTGCACGGGCGAGGGCCGTCGCGGCCAATCTCGCCAAACGCGGCCCGGTCGCGACGGTCGTGACCAAACAATTGATCAATGCGGCCGAAGGCGAAGAGGCGGAGGCCGCGCATGAAATCATCGCCAGCGCTTTCATTTCACACACGGCTGATCTCAACGAAGGGGTTGCCGCGTTCCGTGACAAGCGCACGCCGCAATTCAAGGGTTCATAACAATGTTGTCCAATCTGTTACCGAAATCGGCCGAGCACTATCAGATGCTGATCGACGGCGCCTTCGTTGATGCGGCGGACGGCCGGGCGCTGGAGCGCGTAAGCCCGGCACATGGGGTGCTGATTAGCCGCTATGCCCGCGCTGGCGCGGCGGAAACCGAGCGCGCGATCGCCGCTGCGCGGCAAGCCTTCGACAAGGGGTCGTGGCCGCAGCTGACCGGCGCCGAGCGGTCGAAATATCTGTTGAAGGTGGCGGCCCTGATCGAGCGCGATGCGGATCATCTGGCGCTGCTCGACACGCTGGAAAGCGGCAAGCCCATCGCCCAGGCGCGCGGCGAGCTAGCAGGCGCGGTGGATATCTGGCTTTACGCCGCCGCGCTGGCCCGCGATCTTTCGGGTGACAGCTACAATACGCTCGGGCCCGACAAACTCGGCGTGGTGGTGCGCGATCCGATCGGCGTCGTCAGCCTGATCACGCCCTGGAACTTTCCGTTCCTGATCGTCAGCCAGAAGCTGCCTTTCGCCTTGGCTGCAGGCTGCACCTGTGTCGTCAAGCCAAGCGAGATGACCTCGGCCTCGACCCTTTATCTCGGTAAGCTCCTGCAGGAGGCGGGTCTGCCGAAGGGCGTCATCAACATTCTTGCCGGCACCGGCCCCGATGTCGGCGCGCTGATGACCTCCGACCCGCGGGTCGACATGGTCTCCTTTACCGGCTCGACCCGCGTCGGGTCGGCCACCATGGCGGCCGCGGCGCCGAGCCTGAAAAAGGTGAGTATGGAGCTCGGCGGCAAGAACCCGCAAATCATCTTCCCCGATGCCGATCTCGATGCGGCGGCCGATGCGGTCATGTTCGGCGCCTATTTTAACGCGGGTGAGTGCTGCAATGCCGGAAGCCGGCTCCTCATTCACCGCCGGATCGCCGAGGAATTCGTTCAGGAATTGGTGCGTCGCGTGCCGCATGTGACGGTCGGCGATCCGCTCGACGAGGCGACCAAGGTCGGCGCCTTGATCTCCGCCGATCATCTCGCGAAGATCGAAAGTCATGTCGCCGGAGCGGTTTCTGACGGCTCCCGGCTGCGCGTTGGCGGCCAGCGGCTCTTTGCCGACAGGGGGCATTTTCTGGCGCCGGCAATCGTCGACCAAGTGACTGGAAAATCGGCAATATCGCGGGAAGAACTCTTCGGCCCCGTGCTGAGCGTTTTAACATTTGACGAAACCGAAGAAGCGATTACGTTAGCCAATGATTGCGAGTACGGCTTGTCGGCAAGTATCTGGAGCCAGGACTTCAGCACCTGCATAAAGATGGGTCGTCACCTCAGGGCGGGAACGGTGTGGGTGAACACATTCATGGATGGCGCTTCCGAACTCCCGTTCGGCGGCTATCGTAAGTCGGGCATTGGCCGCGAACTCGGGCGCCACTCCGTTGCCGATTATACTGAGGAAAAGACCTTGCATTTTCACGCAGGCCCCCGCACGGCGCGGTGGCTGCCTGATCATGCTTGAATAATGCTCGGCTTAAAGGGGCGAGCATTGAATGTGGAGGGAACTCACGTGAAATTTAAATATCTCTTGACCGGCGTTGCAGCCGCCGCCTTGGCTTTTGGGGCTGTCACCCTGCACGCGGCCGACGTGAAGGAAGTGCAGATGCTGCACTGGTGGACGTCGGGCGGTGAGGCTGCCGCCCTGAACGTGCTCAAGGAAGACCTCAAGAAAGAAGGTTACGATTGGAAGGATGTGCCCGTGGCGGGCGGCGGCGGCGACGCGGCAATGACGGCGCTGAAGGCCATGGTTGCCGCAGGCAATTACCCGACCGCATCGCAAATGCTCGGCTACACGGTTCTCGATTACGCCGAAGCCGGCAAGATGGGCGATTTGACCGAGACCGCGAAGGCGGAAGGCTGGGACAAGGCAGTTCCTGCCGCGTTGCAGAAATTCTCGGTTTACAAGGGCAAGTGGGTTGCCGCCCCGGTCAACGTGCATTCGGTGAATTGGCTGTGGATCAACAAGGCGGTCCTCGACAAGATCGGCGGCACCGAGCCCAAGACCTTTGACGATTTCGTCGCTCTGCTCGACAAGGCCAAGGCGGCCGGCGTGACGCCGCTCGCGCTCGGTGGTCAGAACTGGCAGGAAGCCACGATGTTCGACTCGGTCGTCCTGTCGACCGGCGGTCCTGAATTCTACAAAAAGGCGTTCAACGATCTCGATGAGACCGCGCTGAAGTCCGACACGATGAAGAAGGCATTCGATAATCTGGCCAAGCTCAAGGCCTATGTCGATCCGAACTTCTCGGGCCGCGACTGGAACCTTGCAACCGCGATGGTGATCAAGGGCGATGCGCTCGTGCAGGTCATGGGCGATTGGGCAAAGGGCGAATTCCACGCCGCCAAGAAGGAACCGGGCAAGGATTTCGTCTGCATGCGCTTCCCCGGCACGGATGGCAGCGTGATCTACAACTCTGACATGTTCGGTATGTTCGACGTGCCGGCTGACCGCAAGGCCGCGCAGGTTGCGCTCGCCAAGGCGACCTTGTCGAAGAGCTTCCAATCGGCGTTCAACGTGGTCAAGGGCTCGGTGCCCGCGCGCGTCGACGTGCCGGATACGGACTTCGACATGTGTGGCAAGAAGGGCATTGCCGACCTGAAGAAAGCGAACGAAGGCGGCACCTTGTTCGGCTCGCTCGCACAAGGCTATGGCGCGCCGCCAGCGGTGGCCAACGCGTATAAGGACGTCGTTGACAAGTTCTTCAACGGCCAGATCAAGACCTCGGACGAAGCTGTCAAGCAGCTCGTTCAGGCGATCAACGACGCGAAGTAGTTCGTGTTGACGCCTCCTCCCGTACTGAACTTGGCCTTGCCCAAATTCAGCATTAAAGATGCACAAGCCGGGTATACCCAGTTTGTGATGCGGGAGGAGGCAGCCGAAGACCGAAGCGCGATTTCGGATCGGCGACCCAAAGACTGAAGCTAGAGTGATCGCAAAAACGGATATCCGTTTTCGCCAGCGGTCGAGAAATAAAAATGGGAGCCATGCGCCTGTCCGAATTGAGGAGGCTCAGGCCCCGCGCCTAGCATCCGGAACTTTTGGTGCCCTGATCGAAATTGCGCTTCGTCCCCGGCGTCTCCCCTTCGTTGCGGGAGGCAAGAATATGTTGTCGAGCCGAACAGGTGCCGGATGACGATATCAATAGCCAATGCCAGTTCCCCCCCAGCGGCGCCGTCGCTTCGCGAGAAAATGCAGGATGCTCTGCCAAAGATCGTTTTGGCGCCGAGTTTCGCGATCGTCCTCGTGTTCGTTTACGGATTCATTCTCTGGACGATCTATCTCTCCTTCACCAATTCGCGGACGTTCCCGAGTTATGAGTTGACCGGCGGCATCGCCTATCAGCGTTTGTGGAACTGGACCTTCGAAAGCGACCCGCCGTCGAGTTGGTACACGTCCATGGTCAATATGGGCATTTTCGGTGTGCTCTATATTGGCATCTGCATGGGGCTTGGACTTCTGCTCGCAATCCTGCTCGATCAGAAGATCCGTGGCGAAGGTGTGCTGCGGCCGATCTATCTCTATCCCATGGCCCTTTCCTTCATCGTGACGGGCGTTGCGTGGAAATGGTTCCTCGATCCGGGCCTCGGCCTTGAAGCAACCCTGCATTCTTGGGGTTGGACGAGTTTCCATTTCGACTGGATCAAGAACAAGGACCGATGCATCTATACGGTCGTCATCGCCGGCGTCTGGCAGGCCTCGGGCTTCGTGATGGCCATGTTCCTCGCAGGTCTGCGCGGCATCGACAGTGAAATGATGAAGGCCGCGGAAATCGATGGAGCTTCGCCCTTCCAACTTTATCGCCGGATCGTCATTCCGATTTTGCGGCCGGTCTTCCTGTCCGCCTTCATCGTGCTCGCCCATATGGCAATCAAATCCTACGATCTCGTCGTGGCGCTCACCTCCGGCGGACCGGGCGGTTCTGCCTGGCTCCCCTCCAATTTCATGTATGAATATACGTTCAAGCGCAATCAGATGGCGATCGGTTCCGCGAGCGCGGTCATCATGCTGATGATGATCAGCGCGATCATCGTTCCCTATCTTTATTCCGAGCTGAGGGAGAAGGGAAAATGAGCGCCGCACAGGTCTCCGGCGCCGCGCGCGCCAACATGATCAATCGCATCCTCATCTATGGGGTGCTGCTGATCTTTGCCTTTGTCTATCTCGTACCGCTCTTCGTGATGCTGATGACGTCGTTCAAGACGATGGACGAAATTCAGGGCGGCAATATGCTTGCCTTCCCCAAGAGCCCGACCGTTCAGCCCTGGCTGCGCGCGTGGGACGAGGCCTGCGTTGGTCTCACCTGCGCCGGCATCAAGGGGTATTTCGTGAATTCGATCAAAATGGTCGTGCCGTCGGTGCTCATTTCCACCATGGTCGGTGCGCTGAATGGTTACGTGCTCACGAAATGGCGCTTTCGCGGTCATACGCTCGTGTTTGGTCTGATGCTGTTCGCCTGCTTCATTCCATTTCAGTCCGTGCTGTTGCCGATGGCGACGATTCTGGGGCATTTTAACGAATTGGGACAATGGTTCAGCGACCACATCGGCTTTTCGTTCGGCCTCGAAAGTTCGACCGTTCATCTCGTCTTCGTGCATTGTGTCTACGGTCTCGGCTTCACGACGCTGTTCTTTCGCAATTATTACGAAGCTTTCCCGAATGAGCTGGTGCGGGCGGCGATGGTCGATGGCGCGAGCTTCTTCCAGATCTTCCGCCGCATCTTGTTGCCCAATTCGGTGCCGATCTTCGTGGTGACGGTGATCTATCAGTTCACCAATATCTGGAACGACTTCCTCTTCGCATCCGCCTATGCCGGCACTGGCGATATCATGCCGATGACCGTGGCGCTGAACAACATCGTCAACACCTCCACCGGCACGGTGGAATACAACGTCAACATGGCCGCCGCGATGATCGCGGGCCTTCCCACCCTTTTCGTTTACATTGTCGCGGGCCGCTATTTCGTGCGTGGTCTGATGGCTGGCGCTGTGAAAGGCTAAAGCGAATGGCATTTCTCGAAATCAAAAATCTCCGCAAGAGCTTCGGCCCGGTTCATATCCTCAAGAATATCGACCTCACGCTGGAGGAGGGCGGCTTTCTCGTGCTGATCGGCCCCTCCGGCTGCGGCAAGTCGACCTTGCTGAATACGATTGCCGGGCTTGAGACCATCACCGCGGGCGATATCGCCATCGCTGGCCGCTCCGTTGCGGGGCTACATCCCTCGAAGCGCGACATCGCTATGGTGTTCCAGTCCTACGCGCTCTATCCCAACATGACGGTCGCGCAGAACATCGCCTTCGCCATGGAAATGCGCGGCGTGCCGGCGGCGGAGAGGCAGGCGGCGGTGGACAAGGTGGCGAAAGTGCTGCAAATCGGCCATCTTCTCGCGCGCAAGCCGAGCCAGCTTTCGGGCGGCCAGCGGCAGCGCGTCGCCATGGGCCGCGCCCTGGTGCGTGACCCGAAGCTCTTCCTGTTCGACGAGCCCTTGTCGAATCTCGATGCCAAGCTGCGCGTCGACATGCGCATCGAAATCAAGCGCCTGCATCAGACGACCGGCAAGACCATCGTCTATGTCACCCATGACCAGATCGAGGCGATGACGCTTGCGACCAAGATCGCGGTGCTGAAAGACGGCGTTCTGCAACAGGTTGGCACGCCGGCCGAGATCTACAACAGGCCGGTCAATCTGTTCGTCGCCGATTTCATGGGCTCGCCGGCAATGAACCTGCTGGAAGCCAAGGTGTCGCACCAGAACGGGCGCGCGGTGCTGGGCCTACCGCGCCAGAACGAGGACGACATCGTTTTGCCGGTACCCACCAATCTGCAGACCAAGCTCGATGACGGCCGCAAGATCATTCTCGGCATCCGCCCCGAAGCGATTACCGATCCCGATGGCGCCGATCGCGGCTCGGCGCTGATCGAGACCGTGACGGCGGCGGTCGATGTGGTTGAGCCGGCAGGCTCGGATACATTCGTCGTCACTCGCGCGGCCGGCAAGGAAGTGGTGGCTCGCATGCGCGCCGAAACAGCGGTGCAGCCGGGCCAGCGAATCCCCTTCTCGTTCAACCTCACCAAGGCGGTGATTTTCGATCCCGAAAGCGGCCTGCGCCTGGCGTAGCAAGGGCACTGAAGAACCCGCGCATTGCGACGCGGCCACACCGCTCCCGCCGACCGCAAGGCCCGTGACGGGAGGGGAGGCGTCGCGCGGACCCGACCGAATTCGACCCCATCGATAACTTTCCCGCAGATGCTTTGACTCTTCGCGGAATTTAGGTTATCTAGAATTTGGAACGTTCCAAATAGCGGATAATAAGGAAATCGGCCCAAGGGAGGCCTAAAGGCATCCCGCCAGCAGCCGATCGGAATCCAAGGTGAAAGGCAGCGCGATTTCATGCCGCAGAATCCAGCCCACTCGACTGTTCTCATCATCGGCTCAGGCATGGGCGGCGCCACTTTGGCAGCGGGGTTGGCGGCAAGCGGCGTGCAAGTCACGATGTTGGAGCGCGGCGAGCAATTGGCGGATACGTCCGAAACCCGCGACACGAAAGCGATCTTCCAACGCGGCTTTTTCCGCCCGAAGGAGATGTGGCGGGAGGAGGACGGCAGCGCCTTCAATCCAGGTAATTATTATTACCTTGGCGGCAATTCGAAATTTTTCGGTGCGGTGTTGCTGCGCTATCGCGAGCGCGATTTTGGCGAGTTGGAGCATGAGGGCGGCGTCTCGCCCGCCTGGCCCTTCGCCTATGACGAACTTGAGCCCTGGTACGCGAAGGCCGAGCAACTTTTCCAGGTGCGCGGCAATGGCGGAGAAGATCCGACTGAACCGCGCCGTACCGGCGCCTATCCGCATGCCGCCGTGCCGGACGAACCGGCGATTGCCGCCGTGCGCCAACGGCTTGCAAAGCTGGGCTTACATCCGGCGTCGCTGCCGCTTGCGGTGGATATCGAGCGCTGGCTGAAACGGGCCAAGACGCCCTGGGACGCCTATCCCGATGCGCGCACGGGCAAATTCGATGCCGAGACGGCGGCGCTGAAACAAGCGCTGACCAATCCCAATTTCACGCTGGTGACGGGCGCCAAAGTCTCGCGCCTGCGCGTGGCCGCCGACGGCAAACGCATCATCGGCGTCGATTACGAAAAGAACGGCGAGCAATGCACGATCGAAGCCCATCTCGTCGTGCTGGCGGCGGGCGCAGTGAAATCGGCCGCGCTGTTGCTGCAATCGAAAACCGACGCTTGCCCGAATGGCATAGCCAACCGTTCCGATGTGGTCGGCCGCTATTTCATGAATCACAATTCGAGCGCCATGCTCGCGGTCGATCCGCGTACGGTCAACGACTCGATTTATCAGAAAACCCTGTGTGTCAACGATTTCTATTTCGATGATGGCAACGGCGGAAAACCGCTTGGCAATTTGCAATTGCTCGGCCGGGTGACGGCGCCGATCCTGAAAGCGCAAGTGCGCTACGCGCCGGAATGGTCGCTCCATTGGCTGAGCCGGCATGCCGTCGATTGGCTGGTGATGAACGAGGATCTGCCCAATCCCGACAGCCGGATCACGGTCGACGGCGCGGATGTGGTGCTGCATTGGCGCCGCAGCAATATGGCGGCGTTCCGCAAATTGGAGGCCAAGGCCAAGGCGTTGATGCGGGCAGCCGGCTATCCGATCGTGCTGTTCAAGGATTTCGACCGCCGCACGCCCTCCCACCAATGCGGCACGGTGCGCATGGGGACCGACCCGGCGACATCCGCACTCGATATCTACTGCCGCGCGCATGATCACCCCAATCTCTTTGTCGTGGATGCGTCGTTTCTGCCGACCTCCGCCGCCGTCAATCCCGCATTGACGATCGCGGCGCAGGCGCTGCGGGTCGCCGACCACATGGTCACATCGGGATTTGCCGGATGACCAGAGCTGTTGCCTTCGTGACCGGCGCCTGTCGCGGGATTGGCCTTGCGATCGCCAAACAGCTTGCAGCCGATGGTTTTGATCTTGCGGTTCTCGACCGAGAGGATGCAGAGGCATTTACTGCCGCGCGCGCACAATTGAACGACATCGGCGCTGACGCATTCTATGTGCAAGGCGATCTGGCTGATCTCGCTCGCCAAGAACGCGTCGTGGTCGACGTCCTGACACATTTCGGCCGCATCGATTGCCTGGTCAACAATGCCGGCATGGGCGCGCCCGTCCGCGGCGATCTGCTCGATCTTGCTCCTGAGAATTTCGATCTGGTGTTGAGCGTCAATCTGCGTGGGACCGTCTTTCTCACCCAGAAAGTCGCGCGCTGGATGGTTGCGCATCCCGATGCCGCGCAGCCCCGCAGCATCATTCACATCACCTCCGTCAGCGCCGATCTCGCGTCGCCCGAGCGGCTCGACTATTGCATGTCCAAGGCGGGCCTTGCCATGTGGAGCAAGGGCCTCGCGCTACGTCTCGCGCCCGAGAATATCGCCGTGTTCGACGTGCGGCCAGGCATCATCCGCACCGACATGACAGCGAGCGTCACGGAAAAATACGACCGTTTGATCGGCGACGGGCTGGTGCCGATGCGACGGTGGGGCGAGGGCACCGATATCGCTGCCATTGTTGCAAAATTGGCGAGCGGGGCCTTCGCTTTCGCATCCGGTTCCGTCATCCACGCCGATGGCGCCCTCAGTCTTTCGCGTTTGTGAGGCTCGACCCTAGATGGCAACTTACGACTACATCATTGCCGGCGGCGGTTCAGCCGGCTGCGTGCTCGCCAACCGGCTGAGTGCCGACCCGAATATCAAGGTGTTGTTGCTGGAAGCCGGCGGCAGCGACTGGCATCCGCTGTTCAAAATGCCGGCGGGCTTCGCCAAAATGACGAAGGGCATGGCGAGTTGGGGCTGGGAGACCGTGCCGCAGAAACATCTTAACGATCGCGTTGTCCGCTATACGCAAGCCAAGGTGATTGGCGGCGGCTCGTCGATCAATGCGCAGCTCTACACGCGCGGCAATGCCAAGGATTACGACGCCTGGGTCTCGGATGCCGGCTGCGCGGGATGGTCCTACGCGGACGTGCTGCCTTATTTCGTCCGCGCCGAGGACAATCAGCGCCTGGTGAACACCTATCACGGTTACGGCGGACCGCTCGGTGTATCCTATCCGATCAATCCGCCGCCGATCAGCTATGCCTTCATTCGCGCCGCGCAGGAATACGGCATTCCCTTCAATGACGATTTCAACGGCGCCCTGCAGGATGGTATCGGCCATTATCAGTTGACGACGCGCAATGGCAAAAGGTCTTCCACCGCAAGCGCCTACGTGAAGCCGGCGCGCGGCCGCCCGAATCTGACCGTGCGCACCAATGTGCTCGTAACCCGGATCGTCGTCGAAAACGGCCGCGCGGTCGGTGTCGAAGTGGCAAAGGACCAAACCCGCGAGCTTTTGCGTGCGGACCGCGAAATCATCGTCGCGTCGGGCGCGATGGGCTCGCCGCGCTTGCTCATGCTCTCCGGCATTGGTCCGGCCGATCATCTGAAGTCGGTCGGCATCGCGCCGGTGCACGATCTGCCTGGCGTCGGCGGCAATCTGCAGGATCATTTGGATCTGTTCGTGATCTGCGAATGCACGGGCGAGTACACCTACGACAATTATGCCAAACTGCACCGCACGATCTGGGCCGGGTTGCAATATCAATTGTTCAACACCGGTCCAGTGACGTCGACCTTGTTCGAGACCGGCGGTTTCTGGTACGCAGATAAAAATGCGCGCTCGCCCGACATTCAATTTCATCTCGGGCTCGGCTCGGGCATCGAAGCCGGCGTCGCCAGAATGAGCAATCCCGGTGTGACGCTCAATTCGGCGCATTTGCGGCCGCGCTCGCGCGGCACGGTGCGGTTGGCCAGCGCCGATCCCGCGGCGGCACCGCTGCTCGATCCGAATTACTGGGCCGACCCTTACGACAAGCAAATGTCGCTCGAAGGGCTGCGGCTGGCGCGCGAGATCATGGCGCAAAAGGCGCTGCAACCTTTCGTGCTCGCGGAACGCTTGCCCGGGCCGGGCGTCGACAGCGAGGAAGGCTTGAGCGACTATGCCTATCGCAATTGCAAGACCGATCACCATCCGGTCGGGACATGCAAGATGGGGGTCGATGACATGGCGGTCGTGACGCCAGATCTGAAGCTGCGCGGCCTTGAGGCTCTGCGCGTGTGCGACGCCTCCGTCATGCCCCTCGTGCCATCCTGCAACACCAATGCGCCGACGATCATGGTGGCCGAAAAGGGGGCTGACCTCATTCTCGGCCGCCAATTGCTGCCGCCGGCGTCCCTGCAATCATCCCATAGAAGAGTTTAATTCATGATCCGCCACATCGTCCTCATCCGCTTCCGCGCCGACGTTTCGGACCGAGCAATCGCGGCCATCTTTGCCGAGCTTGCGGCGCTGCGGGGCGTCATCCCGGGGTTTCGCCATCTCGTTGCTGGGAAGAGCGAGAGCCCGGAAGAGATCGAGCGGGGCTATATGCACGGCTTCGTAGCGGATTTTGATGATTGGGAGGCGCTCAAGCGTTACGCGGACGACGAGCGGCACAAGGCTGCCGGCGCAAAGTTGGTCGCCAATGCGGTCGGCGGGATCGACGGAATCTTGGTGTTCGACCTCGCGTGTTGATCGCGGGGCCGAGAGGCGATGTCGCCTTGCGTCAAATGGCGTCCTGGCATTCCCGCGCGATGTTCTGACGGATGGATTCGAACACCTTTGCCGCGATCGCATGCCGCGGAAATTCAACATGGTCGAGGCGCGTGACCGGCATCACGAGACGGACCGAATTGGTCAGAAAGATCTCGTCGGCCTCGAGCAGATCGTCCAATGTCAGATGCCGCTCAATCACAGGCACTTTCAATTCGCCTTCCTGCACTTGCAAAAGGTGACGGATCGTTCCGGCAAGCACGCCGTCCCGCAGCGGCGGCGTGAACATCTCCCCGTTCTTGACCGCAAAGAGATTGGCCATGGTCGAGCAGGCCGCATAGCCAGCGCCGTTCAGGAAAAGACCGTCGTCGGCGCCGTCTTCCTTCGCTTGCTTCAGGCCCAGCACATTGTCGAGATAGGCGAGCGACTTGATGCGTGAGAGGGGCGAGGTCTCGTTGCGGCGCAGGGTGAGGGTCTTAAGCTTTACCGACTGAAAGGCCATGTCGCGGCGCCACGGCGCGAGCGATGCGTAAATGAGCGGCGTCGCCTCGGCTGGCGGCGAGAGGCCACGCTGGCCCGGCCCGCGCGTCACATTGAGGCGAATGACACCGCGCCCATCGGCGGCATGGGCGCAGAGGTCCGTGACCGCCTTCGCACATAGCGCGCGGTCGATGGTAAAGCCGAGGATCGATGCGCCGCTGGTGATACGATCGAGATGGTAGGGCAGGGCGAAAGGCTTATGGCCGAATACGGTGATCGTCTCGAAAAGACCGTCGCCCAGGAGCAGGCCGCGGTCGCCTGCATCGACGGGAATTTGCGACCCTGTCTGAACCGCACCATCAAACCAGATCATCACTGCCTCCAGTCGCGGGCGATTGTCAGAAAGTTTTGCAGCAGCGCATAGCCTTGTTCGGTGATGATCGATTCGGGATGAAATTGCACACCGAAGGTCGGATGCGTCAGATGCGCCAACGCCATCAGCTCGCCGTCATTTGCATGGGCTGTTGCGCGCAGGTCGTTTGCGGTTGCGGGCAATTCGACGATGAGGGAGTGATAGCGTGCCACATGCATCGGCGAGGGGAGGCCCGCGAAGACGCCGGTGCCGTCATGCGCAATCGCCGATGCCTGCCCATGCAGCGGATGGCGCGCCCGTTTGACGGTGCCGCCGAACGCCTGGCCGATGGCCTGATGCCCGAGGCAGATCCCAAGCAGCGGAATCTTGCCGCTTGCAGCGTGGACGAGATCGAGCGAGATGCCTGCTTCATCCGGTGTGCATGGGCCTGGGGACAGCACGACCGCCTGCGGTGCAAGGCGGAGGACGGCCGCCACGTCGATCGCGTCGTTGCGCTTCACCTCGACGGTCTCACCAAGCTCGTTGAGATACCGTGCGATGTTGAAGACGAACGAATCGTAATTGTCGATGATCAGGATCATCGCTGATCCGATGCGGCCAGAATGCGCTTGGCCTTCAGCAATGTTTCGTCATATTCGGCATGCGGATCCGACAGAGCAGTGATGCCGCCGCCGACGTCGAAGGATGCTTCGCACCCTTGAAACACCACGGTACGGATCGCGATGTTGAGATCAACGGTCCCGTCAAAGCCGAGATAGCCGATGGTGCCGCAATAGGGGCCGCGCTCGTGCCGCTCCAGCTCGGCAATGATTTGCATCGCACGGATTTTCGGCGCGCCGGTGATCGAGCCGCCGGGGAAGACCGCGCGAATGAGGTCGAAACGGTCGTGATCGGCGCTCAACTCGCCGGTAACGGCCGAGACGAGGTGGTGCAGCGACGCGTAGGATTCGACGCCGCACAGAACCGGTACGTCGACGGTTCCCGCCTCGCATACGCGCGACAGATCGTTGCGCAAGAGATCGACGATCATCACATTCTCAGCGCGGTCCTTGATTGAATGTTGCAAGGCGTCAGCCCGCCGCCCATCCTCTCTTGCGTCCTTGGCGCGATGCGCGGTGCCTTTGATCGGCCGCGTCTCCACGTGGGATTTTGCGACCTTGATGAAACGCTCGGGCGAACTCGAGGCTATCGTGATGTCGCCAAAATCGAGATAGGCGGCGAACGGCGCCGGGTTGGTTGCGCGCAACTGGCAATAATACGCAAACGGGTCGAAGTCCCGCGGCACGGACGCGCTGTATCGGCGCGTGATATTCGCCTGAAATATATCGCCTGCCAGAATATAATCGATCGTGCGCGCGACGGCGGCTTCATGGTCGGATTGCGTCGACAGGGCGCGCCAATCGAGGCGCATCGGCGCGCGCGGGGCGAGGCGCGACGCTTCCGCAAGGCGACTTAGAATCGCGTCGCGCCGCTGGTGTGCCGGCTGCGGACCATGACCCGTGCAAATGAGCCAGCATTTTTGCGCGATCCGATCGAAGGCGATGGTCCAATCGTAGAGCGCGAATAGGGCATGCGGAAAGCGCGGCGCTTCGGCGTCGGGAAAGGAATGCCGCTCCAGCACCATGCCAAATTCATAGGCGAAGAAGCCGATCGCTCCGCCTTGGAAAGGCGGCAAGTCCGGGATCGTGGGGGCGGCAAAGGGAGCCATGATTTGGCGCATGGCGTCGAGCGGATCGCCGCCGAGCGGTCTGCCGTCATATTCCGCAATGCCGTCACGAATCGCGAAACGTGCAAAAGGATCCGCGGTCACGAAAGCATAGCGGCCCAGGTCGTCGTGAATGAGCGCGCTGTCGAGGAAAGCCATGGCCGGCCAATGGGCGAACAGGCCTGCAACGTGGCAAGGATCGCGCCAGTCCAAGGGGGTGACGATGACGCTCAAATGCGGCGGGCCCTTCTGATTCCCCGTGAGTTCTCGCCGCGTTCAGAGCCCCTGTTCTTTAGGTCCTGATCCTAGGCGGCAGCGTCGTCGACCCGACGTGCGGAATTCTCCTTATCGCGCTGAGTGCGCGGTGCATAGGCCCTCAGGAAGACGGCGAGGCCGGAATCGATCACTTCGGCGATTTCGTCTTCGGTCGGACGGTGGATGCCGAGCGCTGTGCACAACGGCAATTCGCCGCGAACGAGGCTGACGAACTGGGTCGCGGCAATGCAGGAATTCTCGAACTCAAGCAGCCCGCGCGCTTTGGCGTCGTCGAGAAAAGTGGCGATGCGGCGAATGTTGTTGCCTGGTCCCGCCTCGAAGAAAAGATGGCAGAGGGCCGGAAAGCGGGCGTTTTCCGCCGAGACGACCCGAAAAAACGCCATCTTGTCGTCGTCGAGAAAAATGCGGACGTAGTCGTGCGCAAAGCTGCGTAACGCGGTTTCAAGATCGTGCGTGTTGAGATCCAAGATCTGCAGGCGTTCCTGCTTCTCGTTGCATTCCTGTGCGATCAGATGGGCGAACAGCGCTTCCTTGCTGGGAAAATAAGCGTAGAGCGTCGCCTTCGAAACCATGGCGTCGCGCGCGACCGCGTCCATGCTCGTATTCATGAATCCGTGCTCGAGGAAAAGCCGTCGCGCGACAGACTCGACCTGCGCCCATTTGCGTCCTATCTTCGGCGCGGCGTCGCCATGCTCCAGCGAGTTTGGGGATAAGTTTGTTGTTAGGCTCATTGTAATTCGCTCTGCGGTGGTGCCGCTGCCCTTGATGTGACAATCTTCCGCCATATTTAACCGAGCCAGCAAAAAACTGGTCGGTTCAGTTTTGTATTGACATACCATGCGCTTCACTGCATCGTCGCGCAAGTTAAAACTGAACCGTCCATTACTATATCCGCGGCTCCTGTCATATCCCGTCAGAAATTGGATGTAATAATGTGCGCGTTGGTCTCTTCTGGTGCTGCTAAGCCCTTGAAAAACGGTAAAAAATCGATGAAATCCGAGTGGCGTGGACTTTTGCGTGGCGTATCCGGCGTTTCGATCCTCGTGGCAATGGGGCTGACTGGCTGCACCGTTGGGCCGGATTTCCAGTCTCCTGCAGCCCCCAAAGCGTCGGGTTATACGTCGACGGCCCTCAAGGGGACGGTTTCGGCTGACATCGCAGGTGGCGGCGGCCAGACTTTTGCGTACGGCGCAGACGTCCCGGGCGAATGGTGGACGCTGTTCCACTCAAAGCAGATTAACGCGTTTGTCGCCGAGTCGATTGCCAACCATCCGAACCTGGAGGCTGCTCAGGCGACCTTGCGGCAGGCCAGGGAGCTTGCGGATGCGGATGCCGGTGGCTTCTTCCCAAGCGCTTCGGCGAGCATTGGCGGCACACGTCAGCGGGTCCCGCCAGCAGCGTCTCCGACGGGCAGGGCTAGGTTTTATAACCTTTACAACACCAACGTACCTGTTTCGTACTCACCGGACGTTTTCGGCAAAGTGGCGCGCACCACCGAGGCCGACGAGGCTGCGGCTGACAACGCCCGTTTCGAACTCGAGGCCGCCTATCTGTCGCTGACCGCCAATGTCGTCACGGCGGCGATCAATGACGCTTCATATGCGGAACAGATCAAAGTCACACAGGACATCATCAACGCCCAGAAGCAGCAGGTTGATCTGCTGGAGCGCCAATTCCAGCTCGGAGCCGTCGGCCAGGCGGATGTTCTCTCAGAAAAAGCTCAGCTTGCGCAAACACTCGCGACCTTGCCGCCGTTGCAGAAACTGCGCGCCCAGGGCCGCAATCAACTGATGGCGCTACTGGGGCGCCTGCCGGGCCAGGACCGCGGCGAATCGGTGAGCCTGGCGCAGCTCAATCTGCCTCGGTCGTTGCCCGTGAGCCTGCCGTCGAAATTGGTGCGTCAGCGGCCCGATATTCAAGCCGCCGAGGCGCAGATGCACCAGGCGAGCGCTAAAATCGGCGTCGCAACGGCCAATATGTTGCCGCAGATCACGCTGAGCGCCGCAGCTGGGACGGAAGCGCTCAAACCCGATAAACTCTTCCTTGCCCAATCGGCGGCGCTGAGCGCCGGTGCGTCGGCCGCCGCTCCCATTTTTGATGCGGGCACCCTATATCATGATCGGGAGGCTTCGCAGGCGGCGTATGACGCGGCGCAGGCACAGTATCGGTCGACCGTGATCACGGCCTTCCAGAATGTGGCGGATGCTTTGCGCGCGGTGCAAGCCGATGCCGCTACGCTGAAGGCTGAAGTGGACGCGGAAAACACCTCTTCGGATAGTTTGAACATCGCGAGGGCGCAGTTCAGCGCCGGATCGACGACCTTTCAAACTGTTCTGACGGCGGAGCAGACGCTGTTGACTGCCAAAGTGAACCGCGCGCGGGCGCAGGCTGCGCGTTATGCCGACTCTGCCGCCTTGTTCCAGGCGGTCGGCGGCGGATGGTGGAACCGCATTGATGAAACGCCCGCATCAATGCCAAAGCCGATGGACCCGGTCGATAATATCCCGCTGGTCGCCGGCATCAGAGCTGCAACGGCCGACAAGAAATAAGCCGCGGTCGCGCTCATACATATTAGGCTCGGAGTTAAGCCATGATTAAGCGCATGATCTTCATGCTCGTCCTTGTTGGCGTCGTTTTCTTCGGTCTGAATTGGTTCGTCAATTGGCGCGCCAATTTCATGAAAGAGACCTTTGCCAAGTTCGCCAACCCAACGCAGATTGTTGCCGCAACGGTTGCCAAATCTGACGATTGGCAGCCTAAAATCACCGCCATTGGCACGTTCCGGGCGGTCAAAGGCGCCGATTTGTCGCTGCAGCAGGCCGGCATCGTCGATCAGATCAAGTTCCAGTCCGGCGACGATGTGAAGGCCGGTGACGACCTGCTCGAGCTGCGAAAAGAAGATGATCTGGCGCGTCTTGCCTCGCTCAAAGCGACTGCCGAATTGGCGGCCGTGAATCTGCGCCGCGATCAGGAACAGCTCAAGATCAAGGCGGTGAGCCAGGCGACGGTCGATACCGATATCGCCAATCAGAAGAGCGCCGATGCCGCGGTCACGCAGCAGCAAGCGCTGATCGATCAGAAGACGCTTGTAGCGCCTTTCGCCGGCCGCCTCGGCATCCGGCAGGTCGATCTTGGCCAATATATCGGTGCCGGCACCGCAATCGTCACCCTGCAGGATCTCGAGTCGGTATTTCTCGATTTCGTTCTGCCGCAGCAGGCGGTGGATACCGTCAAGGTGGGCCAGAAGGTGACGGCGCATGTCGACGCGTTCCCGAATGTCAATTTCGACGGCGAGATTGCCGCGATCAACCCCAGGGTCGATCAGGCGAGCCGCAACGTGCAGATTCGTGCGCTCTTCAAGAACCCGGATCACAAGCTTCTGCCCGGCATGTATGCGACGGTGAACATCAGCATCGGCAATGTCGAGCATTACGTGACCCTGCCACAGACGGCGGTCGTCTACAATTCCTACGGCAACCTTGTCTATGTCACCGAACAGAAGGAAGGCACCTCAGATATCACCGCCAAGCAAGTGTTCGTGAAGACGGGTGCGACGCGGGGTGACCAAGTCGCCATTCTGTCGGGCATCGAGGAGGGAACGTCCGTCGTCACCGGTGGGCAGATGAAGCTGCGCAACGGCTCTCTCGTGAAAATCGACAATTCCAACGTTCCGCCCGCTGAGGCGAATCCCAAACCCGTGGATCAATAAGCAGGCATGCGCTCATGACTTTTACGGATCTTTTCATTCGTCGGCCGGTGTTGGCGGCGGTGATCAGCTTGATGATTCTCGTGGTCGGCTTGCGTGCGGTTTTCTCGCTGCCCATCTTGCAGTTTCCGCGCACCGAAAATGGCGTCGTGACCATCACGACCACCTATGCCGGCGCGGATCCGGACATTATCGCTGGTTTCATCACGTCGCCGCTGGAAAACGCCGTCGCGCAGGCGAACGGCATTGATTACATGACCTCGACCAGCCAGACTGGGGTCAGCACGATCACGGCCAATCTGCGCCTCAACTACGATACGGGCAAGGCGCTCACCGAAATCAACACCGAGGTCAATTCGGTGTTGAATCAATTGCCCAACGGCACGCAGCAACCGGTGCTGAAGCTGAGCGTCGGCCAGACGATTGACGCGATGTATATCGGTTTTAACAGCAGCAGCGATGCTCTGGCCGCGAACCAGATCACCGACTATCTTATCCGCGTCGTGCAGCCGAAACTGCAAACGGTCAACGGCGTTCAGACGGCTGAAATTCTTGGCGGCAAGACCTTCGCCTTGCGCGCATGGCTCGACCCGGTGAAACTCGCGGCCTACAATTTGACCGCGGCCGATGTTTCCAGCGCGCTCTCCAGCAACGACTTCATCGCCGGCCTTGGCACCACCAAGGGCATGTTGGTCCAGGCCAGTTTGAACGCTTCGACCAATCTCCGTTCGCTCGACGAGTTCCGCAATCTCGTCGTAAAGCAGGTAAACGGCGCCAATATCAAATTGGCGGATGTCGCCAATGTGACCCTCGGTTCCGACGACTACGACTCCTCGGTTGGCTTTAACGGCAAGCGCGCCGTCTATATCGGCATTAAGGTTGCGCCAGCTGCGAATCTTTTGAACGTGGTTAAGGGTGTTCGTGCGGCCTATGACGAGATCAAGGCGCAGCAGCCGGCCGGCCTCAATTCCGAAATCGTCTATGATTCCACCGAGTTCGTGAATGCGTCCATTTACGAGGTGGTGCGCACCCTGTTCGAGGCGCTGGCGATCGTGACGCTGGTGGTGTTTCTGTTTCTTGGATCGTGGCGCTCGGTGCTCATTCCGGTCGTCGCCATTCCTTTGTCGCTCATCGGCACATTCATCATTCTGCTCGCGCTCGGATTCTCGATCAATCTTCTCACTCTGCTCGCGTTGGTGCTGGCGATCGGGCTTGTCGTCGACGATGCGATTATCGTGGTGGAGAACGTCAACCGCCATTTGGCGGAGGGCATGAAACCCTTTGCGGCCGCGATCAAGGCCGCGCGCGAATTGGCTGGCCCGATCATCGCGATGACCATCGTCTTGATCGCCGTCTATGTCCCGATCGGCTTCCAAGGCGGCTTGACCGGTGCGCTCTTTACGGAATTCGCTTTCACCCTGGCCGGTGCCGTCACCGTGTCGGCGGTGGTTGCCTTGACCCTGACGCCGGTGAGTTGCGCCCTGATTCTGAAACCGGTGAACGAAGTAAATCCCTCTCTCAGCGACCGCATCGTCGGGTTTATCGATCGGCGGATGGATTCGCTGCGGCACCGCTATGAGCGGATGCTCACGGGAAGCCTCAACTATTTTCTCGTGACCGTCGTTTTCGCCTTGCTCGTTCTGCCATTCACGTATTGGCTCCTCCAACATTCCAAGCAGGAACTCGCGCCGCAAGAGGACCAGGGCTTCCTTATCGCGTTCGTAACGCCTGCGCCGAACGCGACGCTCAATCAAAAGCTGTTTTATTCGGATCAGGTCTATAAGATCCTCGCCTCGCATCCAGAAACCAAGGATGTGTTTCAGCTCGATCTGCCGGGTTCGTCGATCGCCGGCATGGTGCTGAAACCCTGGGACGAACGCAAGGTGACGGCAACACAATTCCAGCAGCAGATTCTGCCGCCGGAATTGGCGAAAGTGAGTGGCGAGCAAGCCCAACCGTATCAATTGCCGCCGCTTCCGGGCGCCAGCGGGCTCCCGATTCAATTTGTACTGCAATCGACGGACTCGTTCGACCGCATCAATCCCGCGTCTCAGGAGTTTCTCGCCGAGGCGCTCAAGACAGGGAAGTTTCTCTTTCTGCAGACCGATCTGAAGATCGACAATCCGCAGACCACGGTCATCATCGACAAGGATAAGGTGGCTCAGCTCGGCTTGCGCTTAAGCGACATTGGCAGTGCGCTTGCCACCATGCTCGGCGGCAATTACGTCAATTATTTCGATCTCGCCGGGCGCTCCTATAAGGTCATTCCGCAGGTGATGCAGAGCTTCCGCCTCAATCCGAATCAGGTGCTCGATTACTATATCAGCACGGCATCGGGCGCCTCGATTCCGCTCTCGACGGTCGCCCATGTGGTTACCAAGGCAGTGCCGGAATCACTCAATCACTTCCAGCAATTGAATTCCGCCACCATTCAAGGCGTGGCGGCGCTGGGCGTTTCGCAGGGCGAGGCATTGGCAACTTTGCAAGAGATTGCGAAAAAGACCCTGCCGAGCGAGTATACGATCGATTACGCGGGCCAATTGCGGCAATACGTGCAGGAATCGGGCGGGTTTTTGGTGACAGCCGGCTTCGCGGTGCTCATCATCTTCCTGGCGCTCGCGGCGCAGTTCGAGAGCTTCCGCGATCCGCTCATCATCATCTTCGGTTCGGCGCCGACGGCGGTTGCCGGAGCGATGTTGTTCATCATGCTCGGCTTCGACGGTAGCATCGGTAGCCTCTTCGGTTTTGGCACCGTGAGCCTGAACATCTACACCGAGGTCGGCTTGGTGACGCTTATCGGCCTTATCAGCAAGCACGGCATTCTGATGGTCGAGTTCGCCAACGAGCTGCAGCATGCCGGCAAATCGAAGCGCGAAGCAATCATCGAGGCGGCGGCGATCCGCTTGCGACCCATCCTGATGACGACCGGCGCCATGGTGCTCGGTGTTGCGCCGCTGGTGGTGGCAAGCGGTGCGGGCGCCCTTTCGCGCGTCAACATGGGCATCGTCATCGCCTCTGGCTTGTCGATCGGCACGCTCTTCACATTGTTCGTCCTACCGGCCATCTATCTCGTGCTTGCGGCGGACCATTCGCAGGTCAGCGAGGCCGAACGCGAGATGCAGGAGGCGGAAGGAGCGGCCGCTGCATTGCACGGCTAAGCCGACTATTCCACGAGGCCAAAAAGCGCGCTCAATTTGCATTGAGCGCGCTTTGTTTTGTGCGGTGTTTGCTGACGGTGGTTTTATACCAAAGGTCGCAAAGAGCGACCTTTGGACCGTTGATATTATGCGTAACGCTCGCCGCTGTCCTGCTTGAACAGGTGGATTTTCTCAATTGGGAAGGTTACGCCGACCGTCGTGCCGAGAGACGCGACATGGCGGTCGAGCGTATAGATTTTCAGCGGCGTCCCGAACAAGTGCAGATGCAGGATCGTGCCGAACCCTGTCGGCTCCACGAGATCGATCTTGGATTTCAGCGCGGCATTCTCGGGCGGCGTCACGATCACATGCTCCGGCCGGATGCCGACGGTGACTTTTCCGCCCTGGGGAACGCTGTGCAACGCCGGCGCGGGGAATTCCAAGCCATCGGCGATGCTGACTTTCGCCGCGCCATCGGTGCGGCGATAGATGCCTTCGCAGATATTGATGGCCGGCGACCCGATGAACCCGGCGACGAACAGATTGGCCGGCCGGTCGTAGAGGTCGAGCGGACTGCCGACCTGCTGCACGATTCCGCTGTTCATCGCGACGATCCGGTCGGCCAGAGTCATCGCCTCGATCTGGTCATGGGTCACATAAATCGAGGTCGCGCCGAGATCCTGATGCAGCTTCTTGATTTCGCCGCGCATTTGCTCGCGCAGACGCGCATCGAGGTTGGACAAGGGCTCGTCGAACAGGAATGCCTTGGGCGAGCGCACGATGGCGCGGCCCATGGCGACACGCTGCCGCTGGCCGCCGGACAAGGCCTTCGGCTGCCGCTCCATCAGCGGGGTCAGTCCGAGCTTGGCCGAGGCGGCGTCGATCGCCTTGGCGATCTTCTGTTGCGCGACTTTGCGCAGGCGCAGGCTGTAGCTCATGTTTTCCGCCACGGTCATATGCGGATAGAGCGCATAGGACTGAAACACCATCGCGATGTCGCGGTCACGCGGCGCGAGTTCGTTGACGCGTTTTCCGCCGATCTTGATTTCGCCGTCGGTGATGTCCTCGAGGCCGGCGATCATGCGCAGCAGCGTGGATTTGCCGCAACCCGAGGGTCCGACCAGCACGACGAATTCGCCCTCGGCGATCTTGAGGTCGACGCCGTGCAACACTTTGACTGCGCCATAGGTTTTGCGAACGCCGGAAATATCTATCGAAGCCATAGTCTTTACCCTTTGACCGCGCCGGCCGTGAGACCCTGAACGAGATAGCGTTGGATGAAGAGGAAGAAGAGACAGGCGGGGATCAGCGCCAAGGTGCCCGCGGCCATCATCTGCCCGAAATCGACAGAGAATTTCGAGACGAAGGAGAGCAGGCCGACCGGAAAAGTCATCGCGTCATTGCGCGAAATCAGCATGAGCGCGAAGAGCAATTCGCTCCAGGCCGCCGTGAAGACGAAGCCGAGGGTCGCGGCGATGCCTGGCAGAGTCAAGGGCAGGATGATCTGGCGGAAAGCTCTGAACCGCGTTGCGCCATCGATCATCGCGGCCTCTTCCAGATCCTTCGGAATGCCATCGAAGAACGATTGCATCAGGAATGTCGCGAAGGGCAGGTTGAAGGTCACGTAGACGAAGATGAGGCCGGGTAGGCTGTTGACGAGGCCGAGCGGCTTGAGGATCTTGAAGATCGGCGCGACCAGCATCACGAGCGGAAACATCTGCGTGAGCAGCATGATGGCGACGATCAGCGATTTGCCTCTGAAGACGAACCGCGACATGGCATAACCCGCCAGCGATGCCAGCAATGTCGTGATCGCAGCCGTGCCGCCCGCGACGGTCAGGCTATTGATGAAATAGCGCGGGAAATCGGTGTGGTTCACGACCGAAACGTAGCTCTGCCACGAGGTCGCGGAGGGCCACATGCGAACGCCCTCGGTGTAAAGGAGATTGGGAGGGGTTACCGAAACCTTCACCAGCCAATAGAGCGGGAAGAGAGCGAAGGTCACATAGGCGAGCAAAGCAAGCCGGTGCGCGATCGTGAGAAGAATGGACTTTTTTCCCATCGCTCAGGCCTTTCTCATATTCTGCCGCAGCAACACGATGAGCATGGAATAAGCAAGCAGGAGAACGAGCAGCACGAGAGCGATCGCCGAAGCGTAACCGAAGTCGAGGCGCCGGAAAGCCTGCGTGAAGATGTAGCTCGCGACGATTTGCGTGCTGTCCGCCGGTCCGCCATTGGTCATGACGATGATCAAGTCGGCGAAATTCGCGATCCATACCGTGCGCAACATGATCGTGATGGCAATGGTTGGCGCGAGCAGCGGCAAGGTAATCGAGCGGAAACGTTCGAACGCATTGGCGCCATCGATCGATGCCGCCTCATAGAGATCCTTTGGAATGGCCTGAATGGCCGCAAGCAGCGTTATCGCGAAGAAAGGAATGCCCCACCACACATTCGCGAGGATCGGTCCCCACATGGCGGTCGACGGATCGGCCAGAATATTCGTGTCCGGCGCCGCCGTGATGCCAAGATGATACATCCAGCCGGGCAACGGACCTATGATCGGGTTGAAGAGCCAAGCCCAGTCGAGGCCCGAGAGAAAACTCGGGACGGCCCAGGGCAAGAAGCAGAGCGCTTGCACAAGGCCGCGTCCGGCAAATGGCTTGTCGAGGAGCAACGCGAGGATGAAGCCGAAGATGAATTGGAAGATCACGGACGACAGCGTCCACCATACGGTGTTGATGAGCGCTTGGCGGAAGGAGGGGTCAACGGCCAATTCGCGGAAATGATCGAGGCCGATGTAGTCGCCGCTCATCGGATTGAGGAGCGTGATATCGCGAAAGGCGTAGGAAATGCCCAAGATGAGTGGAACCAGCATCACGCCGGCAATCAAGATGAGGACTGGCGAGGTGTAGAGATAGGGCTCGGCAGCAATGGCAAGGCGCTGCCAGGAGCTGTAGTGCTGGTTGCGGGCATTGGCCGCTGAGGCAAAAATCATGTGACGCGTCTTCGGCAAGTTTGGATGCGGGCGTGCGCTGCTTCTCGTCTGAGTTCAGCGGCAACCCGGCGCGCCGGGTTGCTGCTTGGCGCAGTGACTTGTCGCTATTTCTTGGCCAGGAATTTCTGCTGGGCCTTGGTGAGATAATCACCCCAGGTCTTGGCAAGATCAGCAGGCGACATTGAACCGAGCAAAGCCTGCTGGCTGGTCTTGACCGCAAGCGAATCCGCGAAGAAGCCAAATTCCTGCAAATAGGTCGGCATCACCATCGGCACTTCATTGGGATCGGCAAGCTCGGCGAACCAGCCCTTGAACTTATCCTGCGCATAGAACGGGTCGTTCTGCGCGGAAATATGCGCAGGCAGAGCGCCGGTCTTCTTGTTCCATGCGATATTGCCTTTGACACCTTCAAGCGTCACGAGCAATTTCCAAGCGAGATCCTTGTGCTCCGAATTGGCGAACATTGACCAGCCGGCATAACCGATCGTCGGGAAGGCCTTACCACTCGGGCCCTTTGGCATCGGCACGACGCCGTAATCATCGGGCTTCATACGTTCGTCGATCGCGATAAGCGCGTCGGGGTCCTGATCGAGCATTGCGCAAGTGCCCGAATAAAAGCCTGCAACGATTTCGTTGAAGCCCCAGTTGACCGAATCCTTAGGTGCAGAACCGCTCTTGTAAATATCGATGAGCCAGGTGATACCCTTGACCCAACCGGGATCCGTCAGCGTCGACGTGCCGTCCTGCTTAAAGTAGGTCGCGTCGCCGGCCATCGTGGCGCCATACATCATCCAGCCGTTGAGACCGCCGGGGCCGCCGCGCAGGCAGTAGCCGTATTTGCCAGGAATGGCCGAGATCTTCTTGGCGGCGTCGGTGAATTCGTCCATTGTCTTGGGCGGTTGCACACCCGCTTGGGCAAACAGCTTCTTATTGTAGAACATCGCCCGCAGATAGAAGCCATAAGGAACCATGTAGGCCGTATTCTTCACGTACCGGCCAAGCTCGAGCGCGCGCGGCGTCAAGTCCTTGGTCTCGTCCCATTTGGCGAGATAGGGCTCGAGATTTTCGAGCGAGCCGCTATTGGCATACAGCGAGAGCCACCGGTCGGGCATCTCCACGACGTCCGGCGTATCGCCCGCCGAGACCATGGTCGCGAATTTTTCGAAGGCCTGTCCCCAGGGCAGCGAAATGATTTCGACATGGGTGCCGGGATTGGCCGTCTCGAAATCTTGCACGATGCCTTTCAGCGTCTCAGTGCGCTCGGGACTCGTGATGACTTCGACGAGTTTCAACGTCGTATCCGCATAAGCGCCGCCGCACAGAAGTGCGGAAAACGCAGCGGACATCAGAAGCTTTTTGATCATAGTTTTCTCCCCTTCCCTAAAGGCGGTCCGGTTGGGGACCGCTTCTCCCATGCGCGGCCGTTGCGTCGGCCTTGCGCAAATTCTTCACGACGCGGCGGCGATGGCCTGCGTCAGATCGCTCCACAAGGCATCGCTGCCCTCGAGGCCGACATGTAGCCGAACGTTGCTCGGCGGGACTTCGAAGTCGATCGCGGAATTCGGACCCGCATTTTGGGCGCGGGCAACTTGCGAAGGCACGACGAGGCTTTCGTGGCCGCCCCAGCTCACGCCGAGCTTGAACAGGCGCAGATGATTGACGAAGCGCGGAATATTGACGCCCTCCTTCAGCTCGAAGGAAAACAGGCTCGACGTACCGGAGAGCGAAGCCGGCAACGTGTTGCCAAGACCCGGATGATGCACCGCCGTGACCTGCGGATGCGCTGCAAGACGCCGCGCGACGCTCAAGCCCGCTTCTTCATGTGCTTTCATGCGATAAGGCAACGTGCGCAGGCCGCGGATCAAGAGCCAGGCATCGAAAGGCGACAATTTGCCACCGAGATAGGGATAGGTGTTCGCCTTGATCCGGGCGATCAATTCCTTCGATCCGGCGACAACACCCGCCACGACATCGCTGTGGCCGCTGATATATTTGGAGGCCGAATGCACCACGAGATCGATCCCGTAGGTGAGCGGCCGCTGGAAGATCGGCGTCGCCCAGGAATTGTCGATGACACTGACAATGCCGTGTTTCTTGGCAAGGGCCGCGAGCGCAGCGAGGTCGCCGACATGCATCATCCAGCTTGTTGGGCTTTCGAGATAAAGCAGTTTGGCGCCCGGCAGGGCGGCAGCCACCGCTTCTTCATCGCGAATGTCGACATAGGTGACTGTGACGCCGTAACGCTTCAGCAGATTCTGAAACAGGCGATAGGCGTCAGGATAGACGTGACGGACACAGACGATCCGGTCGCCCGGCTGGACGAGGGCCATCACGGTCGAGGAGATCGCCGCCATGCCGCTGGCAAATCCCATGGCATCCTCGGCCTGCTCGAGTTGCGCCAGCATGGTCTCGAAGTGCCGCACCGTCGGGTTGAGGCCGCGCGTGTAGGCCGGCCGCACCTTGGCACCAAGATAGGTCTGCTCCATCTCTTCATATGAGCTGAAGGTGAAGAGCGACGTCTGCACGATCGGCGGCACGACCGCGTCGAAGGCGTTTGCCTCATCATGCGCGACGATAAGCGCCGCCCGGTCGAAAGACGAAGTGCTGTCAATCATTGCGACATATCCTTGATATCTTCCTCGGTGATGGCGAGGATCGCGAGGGTCTTCTCGCGTGCGAGTTCGACATCGCGTGCCACGATGGCGTCGAACAATTGTCGGTGGAACGGAAAGGAGCGGCGCGCAAAATCCGGCCGGTCGAAGGGCTCGTCGAAAAAGCTCTCGAACGCCTCGCGCATCTGCTCGAGAATCTGTGGAAACAGCGGATTATGCGTGGCCGCATAGATCGAAAGGTGAAAGGCGAGATCTTCCCGGCCCGCCGTGCCTTTGGTGAGGTGCACGCTCTCCATCAGCTCGAGCTTTTCCGACATGTTCGCGATGTCCGCATCGGTGCGGCGCAGGGCGGCGAGGGCGCTTGCCTCGACTTCGAGCCCGCGCCGGATGTCGAGCGTTTGCAGCAGCGCGTCACGTACGGTCGCGGCGTCGATGGAGAGCGGCAGATGCACCGTGTCGAGGGAAATGGGGCGCAGCAGATAGGTGCCGCTGCCTTTGCGGGTTTCGACAATGCCGAGCGCCTGCAATTGTCCGAGCACTTCGCGCACGGTGGAACGGCCGACCGCCAGCGCCTCCATCAATTGCCGTTCGGTGGGGATCCGGTCGCCTGGTGCGAGGCCGGAGCGTTCGATATAATCCACAACGGCGTTCATCACGGCGCGGCTGCGGCTTGCCGGCGGCAAGGGCTGCAAATCCAACGGTTCGCGCGCCGCCGATTGGGTGCGCAAATCATTTCCTCCCGTTGGCTGCTTGGTGAGCACGATATCCCTCAGGTCGCCAAATTGGTCTGACATCTGACGTTAGACGTTTCTTTATGGCTGTCAAGACGGCTGAGCCGATTTTACCTGGGGATAAGGCGGCGATGGGCGTTTGGCCGGCTGGCGCGCTTAAGGTGCCGGACCTTGCCGGCGCGCGAAGGGGCGCATGGGCGCGATCATATGCGCCTCGCGTCACGACAGGTCTTCGGGGGTGGGCCCCGGGGACTGGTCTTCGATGGTAGGGAAATCGGTGCTCAGGTGCGGCAGATACCGTCCCGACGGAGCTGGGTGAGGAGGGTTATTTTTCCGCTTCCAACATCGCCCGCGCCTCGCCGAGCGTGGCGATCACTTCGGGCGGCGCCGTCATGGGTTTGAGATTGAGATCGGTGATCGCGGCGCAGATTGCTTCGACGACCATCAGACGGGTGAGCCATTTCTGATCGGCCGGAAGCACGTACCATGGCGCAAGTGGCGTCGCCGTCGCCGCGATCGCCCGGGTGTAGGCATCCATATAGGCGTCCCATTGCGCGCGTTCGCGCACGTCCGACATGCTGAATTTCCAGTTCTTCGGCGTTTGCTCGAGCCGTTCCAGCAAGCGCCTTTTCTGCTCCTCCTTGCTCAGATGCAGGAAGAACTTCATGATCAAGACGCCCTGCCGGGACAGATAGGACTCGAACTGTGCGATATCTTCGAGGCGATGGCGCCAGAAGCTCCCACTATTGTGCGGCCCGTCGGGAAGCTTCTGCGGTTTCAACAGCTCCTGATGCACGCGCGTGATGAGGACGTCCTCGTAATAGGAGCGGTTAAAAATACCGATCATGCCTTTTTGCGGCATGGCCTTGTGCGTACGCCAGAGAAAATCATGTGCGAGTTCCTCGGCGCTCGGCTCCCTGAACGAACTGACGCGCACGCCTTGGGGGTTGATGCCGGACATCACATGCTTGATCGTGCCATCTTTCCCGGCGGCGTCCATCCCCTGCAGGATGATGAGGACCGCATACCGCCCCGTCGCATATAAGAGGTCCTGATGGGCGGCAAGGCGGTCGATCCCCTGCTGCAACAGGTCTTTTGCTTCCTCTTTATCGATCTGGCCGTCAAAGGGGTCATCCGTCGCATAGTCGGCGAGCGTGAACTTGTGGCCCGCCGTCACGCGCAGGCGTGACAGCAACTCGACGATCTTCTTCGCACCGTTTTTCCGGAACATCGGTTGTTGCCTCCCTTTGAATCACCGATCTGATCCGCAGGGGATCGGCACGTCAAGCTCACTCCGAAGCGATATGGGCGTCTACTGGCTTGCACCGTCCGTCCAGATCTGCTTACCGGAAATTTGCGCCGCCGGTTGTGGCTGCTTGTCGGCCAGGAACACGACGAGCCGGCGGCCGTCGGTGAAATAGGTGTCGCCGGTCAGATTGGTGCGCGGCTCGGAGCTCGGGGCGCCGCCGACGCCCTCAACATAGCCGAATTGCTCGATCAAGCCGGAAAGCAGCAGGTCCTGCAGCAGATAATCCCGGTCAAAATCGACATCGGGCGCGATCTTGTGGGTGGTCAGGTTCCATGTGTGTGCGGTGAAGCGCACGCCGATGTCGCGGCTGATCTGGCCGACCCAGATGCGGTTGGACTGAAACGTGTTCGGCGTCAGCCAGAGGCGCAAGTGTACCCGTTCGCTGATCGTGGCGCGCGGCTTTTGCAGGGCAATATCTTCTTGCCGGCCGAAGAGATAGAGCGAGCTGACGGGCGAAGTGAGGTATTCGCCGCGCAACAGGAAGGCGCGCATGGTCTCCAAAATGCTCGCCACGTTCAGCTTGTCGGTGACGTGCCAGCCGCGCGCGATAAAGGCCTTCATCGGCGTATCGGAATGTTCGATCACCACGAGATTGAGCGGGTCACCCGCGCGGGTATCTTTCGCGTCGGCGGTGCAGCACGGCAGGGTCGCGAGCACGGCCTTCAGCTCGTCGAGGTTCAGGTCCTTGATGGTTTCGTGCGGATAGAGTTGCGCCGGCGAAACGTTCTGCCGGAGAATGGCGGTCCCGGGCACATCGAGCACGAATTCGAAGTGGTTGGTGCGCGTCTTGCCAGTGATCGCGACATTGGCGAATTTGACGCCAGAATCGAGCGTCGCATAGACGAATCCTTCGGTATGCGAATGCGGCGGCAGCGCGTCGCCGATCTGGCGGCTCTCAAAATAATCGTCACGTGCCTTGTTTTCGCTCCAGGACAACGTGCCATCAAAGCGATAGGACACCTCGTAGGGCGAGTAAAACGCCGGGTCGAGACGGGCCGTCATCAGGGTGAGGGGCTCGTCGGTGTTGTTGTCGATCGACAGCCAGACCGGTTGGATCTCATGGGCGCCAAGATTTTCGCCGAAGCTGCGTCTGCTCTCGTCGCGGCTGAGCGCCGCTATCTTCACGACGAGCCCGTCGGCCGTCTGCATTTGCGCCCGCGCCTTGAAGATGGCGTCGGCGGCCGGATCCGGCGCGAAGCGGAACGCCAGGATCATATTTAGGAGCAGCAAGCATGCCGCGCCTGCCAGAATCTGCAAAACCCGCTTCCGCCACATGTCCGCTAAAGTCACCTTCCGCATCGACCGCCCGACCGCATTGCAGTCTTTGGGCCGTGTGGTCAAGTGCGCCGGCTGCTTTCCATCTTTGGAGAACATCGCCGCGGCCCGATATTCGGGATGATCCACATTTCGATCCGGATCGAAAGATCTCAGGCGGGAAGCCGGTAGAGTGATGGCGGAAGAAAGGACTTAACAATGCGGAAATTCGCCCATTTCACCGACGCGCATTTAGGCCAGCAGCTCATCGCCGGCGGAAACATCACGGCTACCAAAATGCCCTATGCCGACGATCCACTCGCCCATAGGGAGAATTTTCAAACTGTCCTGCGAGATCTCGCCGCAAGACGCATCGAGGACATTGTCTTCGGCGGGGATATCGGCACGCCGCTTGCGAATGCCTACTTTTTCGAGTGTGTCAGCAGGACGAACGTTCGCCTGCATCTGATCTTGGGCAATCACGACACCTACGCCCAGGTGAAACCCTTCTATTCGCTGGAGACGGCAGGCGACGGCGACGAATTGTTCTATGCGCGGGAGTCGCCGCCATTCCGGTTCATTTTCATGGATTCATCCGCCAATGCGGTGAGCGAGCGGCAATTGTCGTGGCTGCAGGAGCAGCTCGAGACGGATCGGCAGATCATCGTGTTCATTCACCATCCGATTTTGGATGTCGGCACGCCGCTCGATCGCTCGTCCGCCGCATTGCAGGGGCGGGAGAGCGTCAAGCTGCTGCTGCAACAGGCCAAGAGTGATGTGACCGTCTTTGCAGGACATTATCATATGGACGTCGAGACTGTCGAAGGGCGCATCAGGCAGTTTCTGACGCCCGCCGTGTCCTATCAGATCGGCCGCGACAATGCGGAAACCGACACGCGGATCTTCGGCTATCGGCTGATCGAACTTGGATCGGCAGGCTTAGCCACGGAAGTGGTGACGTTCCGGCGATAGGTTTCGGAGCGGCGGGACGCACCCAGCGGACCCTCGTTTCCGGCCGCTCTGCGGGCGCCGGGCTAGCGATTTTGACGGGGCTCCCGGCACCGGGGGTCTTTCAATTGTCGGACACGACGGCTAAATGGTGTGGTTGGCGCCGCCGGGCGCATTTGGGTTCGTTAAGAAGGATTGGAGCTCCCATGCGTAAAATGCTTTTGGCCACGGGTCTCATTCTGGTGTCGCTGCAACAAGCGCATGCCATTGGCTGTCTTTCCGGTGCGGCCGCGGGTGCGGTGGCTGGCCATTATGCCGGCCATCATGCGGTGGTTGGCGCGGTCGGCGGTTGCATTGCCGGGCATCACCTGCACAAGATGCAGAAGCAGAAGCGTCTGCAGGAGCAACAACAGCAAAAGCAGATGCAGAACCAGCAGCAGGCGCCTGCCGGCACCGTGCAGCCGGCTCCGCAGCAATAATCGTTTTTCATCGAACGCCCCGGAAGCTTCCGGGGCGTTTCTTCGTTGCTGCACCGCCTGGCGCGGCGAATAAAGCGCCACGTTGGAAGCCGCATAGAGTGGCACGATTCCAAATGGCATAAAGGAACGAGGATGGTTGCGCAGGAAGCAAAACCGTTGCGGCTGTTCTATGTCCGGCATGGCGAGACCGAATGGGCGCTCTCCGGCAAGCATACGGGCAAGACGGACGTTCCGCTGACCAAGAACGGCGAAGCGGGGGCGCAGGCGCTGCAGCCCTTGCTGGGCCGCTACACATTCGACCATGTCCTGTCGAGCCCGCGCACGCGCGCCTATTCGACCTGCGTGCTGGCCGGCTACGGTGATGGCGTACAGATCGATCCCGATTTGGCCGAGTGGGATTACGGCGATTACGAAGGCCTGCGCTCCGCCGAGATCAAAAATGGCCGCCCGGACTGGAGTGTCTTTCGCGACGGCTGCCCCAACGGTGAGAGCCCGGATGAGATGACGGCGCGGGTCGACCGGGTGATCGCGCGGCTCTCGATGCTCGGCGGAAACATTGCCCTGTTCTCGCACGGGCATTTCGGCGGTGCCTTGGCGACCAGGTGGCTCGACCTGAAGATGGCCGAAGGCGAGCATTTTCCCTTGCAGCCGGCATCGCTCAGCATTCTCGGCCCCAATCCAAGCCATCCTGACGTGCGCGTTCTGTCAATGTGGAACGTGCTGCCGCACTTGGTCGCGTGAGGGTCTGATACGATGACTCCGATCTGGTCGGTTGGCTTGATGACGGGAACCGTTCTCGACGGCAATATCGATGTCGCGTTGCTCAAGACCGATGGCGAGCGTATCGAGGCTTTCGGCGCCTTCGCGCTCGTTCCCTATCCCGAAGCGATTCGCGCGATGTTAGAGGAGGCGCAGCATGCGGCGCGCAGCTGGAACTTCGAGGGGCCGGAGCCCGCGATCTTCGCCAAGGCCGAGGACGCCCTGACGCGGGCGCAGTCGGCGGCCGTGCAGCAGGTCGTCGCTCAGGCCGGCATGACCATGGCACAGATCGGCGTCGTCGGCTTTCACGGCCAGACGGTGCTGCATCGTGGCCGCCAGCCCGACCGGCCCGGCGATACGCGCCAGCTCGGCGACGGCGCTCTGATGCACGCGCTTCTCGGCGTCAAGGTGGTCTACGATTTCCGTACCGCCGACATCCGCGCGGGCGGCCAGGGCGCGCCGCTCGCCGCCATCTACCATGCCGCGCTTCTGGGTGCGGCGGGGGCGCGGGGCGACAGCGCCATTCTCAATCTCGGCGGCGTCGGCAACATCACGTGGTGGGACGGCAAGAGTGATCTTGTCGCCTTCGACACCGGCCCGGCCAATGCGCCGATCAACGATTTCGTCAAGGCGCGGGGGCTGGGCGATATGGATCGCGACGGTGCGCTCGCGGCGCGGGGCCGCGTGGACGAAGCCCGGCTCGCCCGCTTGCTGGACCATCCTTACCTCACGGCGCTCTATCCGAAATCGCTGGACCGGTTCGATTTCACCGCCGCGATGGCTGATGGGCTGGGGGCGGAGGACGGCGCGGCGTTGTTGACGGCCTTCAGCGCTGCCTGCGTCGGCAGGGCGCTTGATCTGCTGCCGCAGCGGCCGCAAACCCTGTTCGTTTCGGGCGGCGGCCGCCGCAACCCGACGCTGATGGCGATGCTCGAACAACGGGCCGGGGTGAGTGCGGTGTCCGCCGACACGCTCGGCTGGCGCGGGGACGCGGTGGAGGCTGAATGCTTCGCGTTCCTCGCGGTCCGCGCGCTCCGGGGCATCCCGATCAGCTTCCCCGCAACCACCGGCGTATCCCAGCCGATGGCCGGCGGGCGCGTGGCGGGGTGATATATGTTGCAATGTATTGATTTATATAATTTATTCGCTCTATCAGTTCGTTCCCAATTTTGGTTCTGATGAGAACCTTTTCTTGGACCGCGACCGTCTCGGTCGCACAATGAAGGAGGCCTTGATATTTGAGATGAAGGATAATCATCCAAATCGAGACACTGGGCCGGCGCTTCGCGCCGCTTGCGACCGGGACGGTCGCGATCCAAAAAAAACAGACCGGGATGGTCGCGGTCCTAAAAAGCTCGGCTTGGGAGTTGCTCCTTATCCGCTCGCAGCGCCAAATGTTCTCTTTATGTTCTAAGTCCGGAGCGCGCGCTTGTCAAACCATTTGTTGGTCGGCACGCGACAAGGTGCAGCCTAAGTCTGGCGGACAGCCGCCGGTCTTAACTTTTGAGCGGAATTCAAAAATTCCTCCCCTTGACACAATTTGGGCCCGCGCCTATCTGAGCGGCAACCTGTTAGCACTCTCTTTGAGCGAGTGCTAATGGTCGGCCGCCATCGGCGGCTGTCTCGCAAAATTACCAACTAGGGAAGCGAACACATGAAATTCCGTCCCCTGCACGACCGTGTTGTCGTTCGTCGCCTCGACAGCGAAGAAAAGACCAAAGGCGGTATCATCATCCCCGACACCGCTAAGGAAAAGCCGCAAGAGGGCGAAGTGATCGCCGTCGGCTCGGGCGCTCGCGACGAGGCCGGCAAGCTGGTCGCGCTCGACGTCAAGAAGGGCGACAAGGTCCTGTTCGGCAAGTGGTCCGGCACGGAAGTGAAGATCGACGGTCAAGAACTCCTGATCATGAAGGAGTCTGACATCATGGGCATCATCGGCTAATCGCCACCCATTCTCCCACCCCATTCATTCAGAACCCAAGGTTCAGGAGTTAAAACAATGGCTGCTAAGGACGTACGTTTTTCGTCTGACGCCCGCGACCGGATGCTGCGCGGCGTTGATGTTCTCGCCAATGCGGTGAAGGTCACGCTCGGCCCGAAAGGCCGCAACGTCGTGATCGACAAGAGCTTCGGCGCTCCCCGCATCACCAAGGACGGCGTGACCGTTGCCAAGGAAATCGAGCTTGAGGACAAGTTCGAGAACATGGGCGCCCAGATGGTGCGCGAAGTCGCTTCCAAGACCAACGACACGGCTGGCGACGGCACCACGACCGCAACCGTTCTCGCCCAGGCGATCGTGAAGGAAGGCGCCAAGCTCGTCGCTTCCGGCATGAACCCGATGGACCTGAAGCGCGGTGTTGACCTCGCCGTTGCCGAAGCCGTCAAGGACATTCAGAAGCGCTCGAAGAAGATCAAGTCTTCGGACGAAGTGGCGCAGGTTGGCACGATTTCGGCCAACGGCGACCTGTCGATCGGCGACATGATCGCCAAGGCGATGCAGAAGGTCGGCAATGAAGGCGTGATCACGGTGGAAGAGGCCAAGAGCCTCGAGACCGAACTCGACGTCGTCGAGGGCATGCAGTTCGACCGCGGCTATCTCTCGCCGTATTTCATCACCAACGCTGAGAAGATGATCGCCGAGCTCGACGATCCCTACATTCTCATCCACGAGAAGAAGCTCTCCTCGCTGCAGGCCATGCTGCCGGTGCTGGAAGCCGTCGTGCAGACCGGCAAGCCGCTCGTCATCATCGCTGAAGACGTGGAAGGCGAAGCGCTCGCGACCCTCGTCGTCAACAAGCTGCGCGGCGGCCTGAAGGTTGCTGCCGTCAAGGCTCCGGGCTTCGGCGACCGCCGCAAGGCCATGCTGGAAGACATCGCGATCCTGACCGGCGGTCAGATGATTGCGGAAGACCTCGGCATCAAGCTCGAAACCGTCACCCTGGCGATGCTCGGCCGCGCGAAGCGCATCCGTATCGACAAGGAAAACACCACCGTGATCGACGGCGCCGGCAAGAAGAAGGACATCGAAGGCCGCGTTGCTCAGATCAAGTCGCAGATCGAGGAAACCACCTCGGACTACGACCGCGAGAAGCTGCAGGAGCGTCTTGCCAAGCTCGCGGGCGGCGTCGCCGTGATCCGCGTCGGCGGTGCGACCGAAATCGAAGTGAAGGAAAAGAAGGACCGCGTTGATGACGCCCTGAACGCCACCCGCGCTGCGGTGGAAGAAGGCATCGTCCCCGGCGGCGGCGTGGCTCTGCTGCGTGCCCGCGCCGCGGTCTCGAAGCTGCACAGCGACAACGAGGACATTGCTGCCGGCATCCGCATCGTGCTGAAGGCGCTTGAGTCCCCGATCCGTCAGATCGTTGAAAACGCTGGCGTCGAAGGCTCCATCGTCGTCAACAAGATCTCCGAGAACAAGTCGCAGACCTTCGGCTTCAACGCCCAGACCGAGGCATATGTCGACATGATCGAAAGCGGCATCGTCGATCCGGCGAAGGTCGTGCGCACCGCGCTGCAGGACGCAGCCTCGGTTGCCGGCCTCCTGATCACGACCGAAGCGATGATCGGCGACAAGCCGAAGAAGGAAGCTGCGGCGCCGGCAATGCCGGGCGGCGGCATGGGCGGCATGGATTTCTAAGAAATCCCGCTTTTGCAAGAATAGAAGAGGCCGCTCGACAAGAGCGGCCTTTTTTATGACAATTCTTTAAGGATCGGGTTCTTATTTTCGCCCTCAAGCTCTGAGACTTGTTCCTGCCCGTTTCTCCTTTGCAATGAAGGCCCCCATGCGAATCCTAGGACTTGCCGTCGCGATCTTTTCGGTGATCGCTCTTGTCATTGGCGTGAAGGGGGATACGGGCGCCCTGATGATCGGGGTCATCGGCATACCCTGTGCCGCCCTGACGTTTCTCTCTCTGAGCATCTCGAGCTTCCTGAAAAATTTCGTCGCGATCTTTGCGTTCGAAACCATTTTGTTCGGTGCGCTTTATCTCGCCGGTAGTGCCCAATACTGGCCGGCGGCCTTCGCCGATTACACCATTCCCGAAACCCTGCCGCTGACCATGGCGGTTTTCGTGATCGCCGTCTTTGGCGCCTCCTATATCCCGATCGTCCGCTCGATGACCCGTATTGCGGACCGCTATTTCGAACAAAATGAACCGGGAACGTTCCGCATCTGGCCCCTGCCAGAAATGCGGCTGCTGGAGCGTCGGATCGCTTCGATGATGCTCGTGTCGCTTGTTTTGATCAATCAGATCGTCGTTGGTGTCACGGTCGTCTTAACATACGCGCGTCGCGACATTTTCAATGCGCTTCAAGCAAAGAATGCGGGAAATTTTTGGTACGCACTCATTTTCGAGTTTCTTGTTTGGGCTATGATCTACGTGGCCTTTGCCGTCACGAACTATGTCGTGAGCTCGACCTTCATCTTGCGTTGGCGCCGGTGGCTAACGAAATTTTATGTGGCGCATTGGCTTGATGGCGCGGCCCATTATCGTATGTCGTTGATCGGCGGCGAAACGGACAACCCCGACCAGCGTATTTCTGAGGACGTGAATCTGTTCCTTGATGGTGGTGACCAAGGCTACGGCATCTATTCCTTCTCTGTGATGTTGATCTCGACTTTCAGTTCGCTTGCCGCCTTTTCGATCCTACTTTGGAATCTATCGTCGGATTTCATTGTCCCTGGGCTCGGCATCGCGGTCCCTGGATCACTGTTCTGGGTGGCTCTTCTGTATGCGGCCTTTGGGACGTTCGTCGCCATGTATATCGGTAAAGGATATGCCGCGCTCAGTTTTAAAAGGCAGAGATATGAGGCGAACATGCGTTTCTCGCTGGCGCGTCTGCGTGAATATGGTGAACAGGTCGCGCTCCTGCATGGTGAGGATACGGAAAAGCAAAGCGTGATGGGGCGTTTTGGCGAGATTTTTGCGAACTACATGCAAATCATCGACAAGCGTAAGAAAATTACGGCGTTCAGCGGCCTCTATGGTCAGATGAATGTCGTTATTCCCTACGTCTTCGGCGCGCCGTTTTACTTTGCGGGTAAGATGGAGCTCGGGCAACTCACCCAGGTCGCCAATTCGTTTGGCGAAGTCATCGGTGCGTTCAACTTCATCGTCGACAATTACGTGTATTTGGCGAGCTACCGCGCGGTCCTCGACCGTCTCACGTCCTTCGATAACGCCATCGAGCGGGCAAATCTCCTTGGCACGAAGGCGCCTCACATCGTCCTGGAGCGGGCCGGAGACGATGTGGTGCTGTCCAATCTGAAGGTAGACCTGCCGCAGGGCGAAGAGCTTTTGCAGGTGGATCATTTCCGCTTCAACGGTCAGCAGCGCACCTTGGTGAGCGGGCCGTCGGGATCGGGCAAATCGACATTGCTGCGGGCAATCGTCGGCGCTTGGCCTTATGGCGAGGGGAAGGTCTCGACCCCAGCCGGACAAAATATTCTTCTTCTGCCGCAGCGGCCGTATTTCCCCCTCGGTTCTCTGCGCAGTGTGGTCAGCTATCCCTCCGCCGAGGGAACCTATCGCGACGCCGAGATCGTGGCTGTGTTGAACGAGGTTGGACTGTCGCATATTTCGGCGAATCTGGACGAATCTCACATTTGGACGCAGCAGCTTTCCGGCGGCGAACAGCAAAGGCTTGCCGTGGCGAGAGCGTTGCTCGCCAAACCCGATTGGCTCTTGCTCGACGAAGCGACGTCGGCCCTCGACGAGAAGTCGGAGAAGAGGCTCTACGACATTATCAAGATGTCGCTGCCTAACACCAAGGTCGTTTCCATCGGCCACCGGTCGAGCTTGATCGGCATGCACGACCGCATGGTCGAAATGGTTCGGGGTGCCGACGGAACATCGACGCTTCGCGAGGCGGTCCTGGCCACCTCGTGACGATTTTGCGGGTTCAGGACCTCGACGTGTGCGCGGCGCAGAGAACGCCGGTAAAGCGCGGGATCAAATCCCGCGCTTGAAGCGCAACACGCCGTATTGGCTCTTCACGATCAGGTCCGAGCCGTCAATGCTCCAGTACGGGCCGGAATGGAGGATGCCGAGATAGACGTGTTCGATTTGCGTCACTGCCGGAGGGCAGGTCTTGCTGGTGAGCGCGACGGAGCCCATGGCGAGGCGCTGGCCCTGAATGGGTTTCAGGGTCGACGACCAGGTGTTGCAGCCCGAAAAACCGGTGCCGCGGTCGTTGCCGTCGATCGAGAGCGTGAGTTCGGCGTCGCCCGGCACGGGCTTGCCATTGATTTCCGAAACTGTCCATTGCGCACCGACGGGGAACGTCTGGTCGGGCTGCGCGAAGGTGGGCTGCTGCGGTTGCTCTTGTTGCGCCTTTTTCTTGTGCCTGCCAACGATGGTCGCATCCTGGGCCGCTGCCGGCAGGGCGAAAGCGGCGAGAAGGCCGGTGGTCAGCAGGGCAAGAAAAAGTTTGGTGCGCATATCGTGTCCTTGAAGCCGTTGAGTTGCGGAATGTCGCCGAACCAAGAAATGCCGCAATGGCGAAATTGAGGCAAGTCCGGGAATTTGTGGAGACGGGCCGGCCCGCCTAAATCCGGTTCGCCAGGCGGTCGTAGAGCGGGTTGGTGGCGGAAAATACATAATCGAGGGTGGCGACCGCCACATGTTCCGCGCCTTGGCCGATCAGCCAATCGGCGAGATCGGGGGCGCGGGCCTTGGCGCAATTCAGCCGGACCATCTGTCCCTCACTCACCCCGAACAGCGGCGTTGCCTCGAACAGCTTTTGCGCCTCGACGTAAAGCGCCGGCGCCGCCTGGGGCAGCACCACCGCCCGCACCTCGCGGGTGGTGCGCGCGGTTTCCTCCGCCGCGATGCGCGACAGAATGGCTTTGGCGGTCTTCTTCTGGCTCTCGGACCAGGTAGCGGTGATCGAGGCGGCGAGATTGGCCTCCGAGCGCAGCATTACGCCGTCGTCGAGCACTTTCAGCGCATTGGCGGCGAGCGTCGCACCGGTCGTGGTGATGTCGACGATGAGTTCCGCCTGTCCGGCCGCCGGCGCGCCTTCGGTCGCGCCGAGACTCTCGACGATCCGGTAGTCGCTCACATGATGCTCGGCAAAATAGCGGCGGGTGAGGTGGATATATTTGGTGGCGACCCGCATCGGCATGCCGTGCCGCGCCCGGTGCGCACCGGCCACGTCCTCGAGGTCCGCCATGGTGCGCACATCGATCCACGCCTGCGGCACGGCCACGACCACATTGGCATGGCCGAAGCCAAGCGGCGTCAGCAATTCGATCTTCGCATCGGCGTCGGGCAGGGATTCGCGGACGAGGTCCTCGCCGGTCACGCCCAGATGCGCCGTGCCGGCCGCGAGCTGCGTGACGATTTCCGAGGCCGAGAGAAAGGCGATTTCAACCCCGTCGAGGCCCTTCAGCGTGCCGCGATAATCCCGGGCGCCGCGTCCCTGCGTGACTTGCAGCCCGGAGCGGGCGAAAAAGTTCGCGGCGTTTTCCTGCAGGCGGCCCTTGGAGGGAACGGCGAGCACGAGAGGTGCGTTTGTATCCTGCATGATTTCAAGCCCCCGCAATACGCTCGATCCAGATCGCGGCGCCGACCGCCGGCACATCGCCCTGCGCGCCAAGCGCTTTCAGCAGCCCGTCGTAACGGCCGCCGCCGATGATGGGCTTTCGATCCGCGCGCTGCGGATCATGGGCCTCGAACACGAAGCCGGTGTAATAATCGAGGTTGCGCGCGAAACTCGCGGCGAAGCTCAGCCGCGCCATGTCGCAGCCGCGCGCGGCCAGGAAATTGATGCGCGCATCAAAGGCGTCCAGCGCCTCGCTGAGATCGAGCTTCGCCTCACCGGCGAGGGCACGCAGCCGGGCCGAGGATTGGCCGGCATCGCCCGCGACGCTGAGGAACTTTGCCAGAATGGCCTGTTTCTCGGCATCGAGCCCGCCGCCCGATTTGAGTGTCGCCTGTTCCAGAAAGCGCTCCGCGATTTCACCCGCCGAGCGGCCGCCGACCGAGGAAATGCCGGCAATCGACAACAGGTCCTCCACCAACGCCCGGGCGCCCTGTTTGTCCGACCCGGCAAGGGCTGCCAGCACGCCCGAATGGTCGATGGAGCTTGCTGTGCCATTGGCTTGCGCGATGGTCTCCAGCGTCTTGCCTTGGGCAAAGCCGCGCTTGATTCGCCGCAGCCACACCGGCGCGAGGCCCATCACCTCGAGGAGCCGGGCGAACAGGCCGGCATCGCCGAAACGCACCATCAGGGGCGAGGCACTCACGCTGTGCACCGCGTCGAGCGCGGCGGTGAGTATTTCGGCGTCTGCCGCCTCGCGGTCCATGCGGCCATAGCTTTCGATGCCGGCCTGCAGGAACTCGCCGCCTTCGCCTACCCGCATCCGGAATACCGGCCCTAGGTAGCTCACGGACTGCACCTGTCCCGCCATGGGGCCGCTGAGGTAATCGCGGCTGACCGGGATCGTATATTCGGGCCGCAGGCACAATTCGGCGCCCGCAATATCGCTCGTCAGATAGAGCCGCCCGCGAATGTCCTCGCCCGACAGGTCGAGAAACACCGAGGCAGGCTGCAGAATCGACGGCTCGACGCGGGTGAAATGAGCGGCCTCCAGAAAGGCCAGAAGCCGCGTCTCAAGGCTCGATGGATTTGTGGGCGTGGGGCGGGTGGTCATGTCCGTCCGGCTTTAGTTGCAAGAAAACGTGCCCGTTCATAGGCGGTCGCAATCGATCTGACAAATCTCTTGTTATGGGCTTGCGGCTTGGCGGCGAGGTGAGTATAAGGCGCGAACCTGCAGCGCCGCACTCGGCCGCAGGATATGTCGGAGTGTAGCGCAGCCTGGTAGCGCACCTCGTTCGGGACGAGGGGGTCGGAGGTTCGAATCCTCTCACTCCGACCAATAAAATCAATTACTTAACGTTTTCCCGCTTCTGCTGCGCCACAGAAACCGGTGGCTTCATCCTGCGGCTGACAAGCCCGGACTCACCGCGCTGTCCGCCGCACCGTGCCAGCCTCTGCCGGCACGAGATGCCGCAAGGGCAGGCGGGAGGATTGTTTCAGGCGGTCGAGAACGATCGCCGAGCGCACATGCGCGACGCTGGTATGGGCGAGGAATTTTTCGGCCATGATGCGCGACAGCGCCTTCAAATCCGGCACTGCCATTTTCAAGAGATAATCGGCTTCACCGGCCATGGCATAGGCCTCCTGCACCTCTTCCAGCGTCTCGACCAGTTCGGCGAAATGCTGGGAATTGTCGGGCGAATGGGTCGCGAGTGTCACCTGGACAAAGACCGTGACGGTGAGCCCCACTTTTTCCGCCGAAAGCGCGGCGTGATAACTCGCGATCGTCCCGTCCTCTTCGAGCGCCAGCCGCCGGCGCGAGCATTGCGATGCCGAGAGGCCGACTTTCTCGGCCAAATCGTAATTGGTCAGCCGGCCGTCCCGCTGCAGGGCTTCGAGCAGTTTGATGTCGAAAATGTCCATGCGCGATCCGTGCGTGAAATGGCCATAATGCGCGCCATTCTCGTAAAGATTGGCCAAAGTCTCGCTGTTTTGCAAGCACCTTGCGCGGGTTCCGTGCGATATTGTCCTTAGTTCATGCATGGGAGGATGATCATGGGTCCGTTTCCGCACGACGCCCCGCCGGCGACGATCAGCGCCGCCAATCCGGCTGGCACCGACGGCTTTGAATTTGTCGAATTCGCGCATCCCGAGCCCGAAAAGCTCGAGGCACTGTTTCACAAGATGGGCTACACCGAGGTCGCCCGGCACAAGACCAAGGACATCTCGCTCTATCGCCAGGGGCAGATCAATTATCTCATCAACCGCGACGCAAAATCCCATGCGGCGGAATTCGTGGGCTTGCACGGGCCGTGCGCCCCGGCTATGGCCTGGCGCGTGGTCGACGCGCAGCATGCCTTGAAGCGCGCGCTCGATCTCGGTGCGACCGAATATAAGGGGCCGGGCAAGTCGATCGACGCGCCGGCGCTCGTCGGCATCGGCGGCTCGCTTTTGTATCTCGTCGAGACCTATGGCGCCAAAGGCTCGCCCTATGCGCAGGATTACGAATGGCTTGGAGAGGCGGACCCGACGCCGGAAGGGGTCGGCTTCTATTATCTCGACCATCTCACCCACAATGTGCAGCGCGGCAATATGGACACGTGGTACAAGTTCTATGCCGAGACGTTCAATTTCCGCGAAATCCGCTTCTTCAATATCGAAGGCAAATTGACCGGACTGCACAGCCGCGCGCTCACCTCGCCCTGCGGCAAGATCCGTATCCCGATCAATGAAAGCAGCGACGACAAGAGCCAGATCGAGGAATATCTGCGGCGCTACAAAGGCGAAGGCATCCAGCATATCGCCGTTGGCACCAACGATATCTATGCGTCGACCGATGCGATCGCAGCACGCGGCCTCGCCTTCATGCCCGGCCCGCCGGAGACCTATTACGAGCGCTCAGCAGTGCGAGTCAAAGACCATCAGGAACCGATCGAGCGCATGAAGAAGCACGGCATTTTGATCGACGGCGAAGGCGTGTTGGACGGCGGCACGACGCGCATCCTCTTGCAGATCTTCTCGAAGACCGTGATCGGCCCGATCTTTTTCGAGTTCATCCAGCGCAAGGGGGACGAGGGTTTTGGTGAAGGCAATTTCCGCGCGCTGTTCGAGTCGATCGAGGAAGACCAGATTCGCCGCGGCGTGTTGAAAGCGTCGTGATGTGAACTGCGGGGAGGGGGCCGTCATTGCGAGGAGCGCAAGCGACGAAGCAATCCATCCACGCCCTGTGGACATTGGCCGCAATCGGCGCAACCCACGGGTCGGGCGATGGATTGCTTCGCTCCGCTCGCAATGACGGAAAATGTCTCACCGCTCACCCAGTAGGAGGGAACCATGGATGACATTGCACGCCGGCGGCCATTGCGGGAGAGCGCCGCTTCGATCGCCGAAGGCAACAAAGGCTATATGTCGGGCTTCGGCAATGGCTTCGAAAGCGAGGCGCTGCCTGGCGCGTTGCCGGTGGGGCGCAATAGCCCGCAAAAATGCCCCTACGGCCTTTATGCCGAGCAATTGTCCGGTTCGCCCTTCACCGCGCCGCGGGTCGCCAACGAGCGTTCGTGGCTTTATCGCATTCGCCCGACGGTAAAACATTGGGGCCGGTTCGCAAAGATCGATAACGGCTATTGGCGCACGGCGCCATGTGTTGAAACCGAGATGCCGATCGCGCCCTTGCGCTGGAGCCCGGTGCCGGTGCCGCGCGGCAAGCTCACCTTCCTGAAAGGTATCCGCACGATCACGACGGCGGGCGATGCCGCGACTCATGCCGGCATGGCCGCGCACCTTTATTTCATCACCGAGTCGATGCAGGACGAATATTTCTACAATGCTGATGGCGAGATGATGTTCGTCGCGCAAGAGGGTTCGCTGCGCATCGCGACCGAATTCGGGATCATCGATATCGAGCCGTGCGAAGTGGCGGTCATTCCGCGCGGCGTGAAGATTCGCGTCGAATTGCTGCAAGGTCCGGCGCGCGGCTATATCTGCGAGAATTACGGCGGCGCGTTCACCTTGCCGGAACGCGGGCCGATCGGCGCCAATTGTCTGGCCAATCAACGCGATTTTCTGACCCCCGTCGCGTCCTATGAGGATCACGACGGCGATTGCACGCTCACCGTCAAATGGGGCGGGCAATTGTGGGCCACCCAATTGAAACATTCGCCGCTCGATGTGGTCGCCTGGCACGGCAATTACGCGCCTTACAAATACGATCTGCGCCATTATTCGCCGGTGGGGCCGATCCTGTACGATCACGCGGACCCGTCGATCTACACAGTCCTCACATCGCCTTCGGAGACACCCGGTACCGCCAATATCGATTTCGTCGTGTTCTGCGACCGTTGGATGGTGGCGGAAAATACGTTCCGGCCGCCTTGGTACCACATGAACGTGATGAGCGAATTCATGGGCCTCGTGCAAGGCGTTTATGACGCCAAGCCGCATGGATTCGTGCCCGGTGGATTCTCGCTGCACAATTGCATGTTGCCGCACGGGCCGGACACCGAGGCGTTCGAACATGCCAGCAATATGGAATTGAAGCCGCAACGCCAGACCGATACGATGGCCTTCATGTTCGAAACCCGCTTCGCCCAGCGCGTCACGAAATTCGCCGCGGAACTGCCGAGCCTGCAGAAGGATTACGTGGATTGCTGGGCCAATCTGCAGAAGCATTTCGATCCGAAGCGGCGGTGATCATGGTGCATCTCGACGAGACACATTCGCCGCGAAGGAAAAGCTGGGTGGCGAGCGCGAACGCGCCGCTGAGCGACTTTCCCATTCAGAATCTGCCTTACGGCGTGTTCAGCACCGCCGGCGCCTTGCCACGCGTGGGCGTCGCGATCGGGGACAGCCTTCTCGATCTTGCGCTGCTCGAGAAGGCGGGCGTGCTCGTCACAAAACCCGGCGAGGCGATCTTCGCGCGCCGCGAACTCAACCCGTTCATGGCGCTCGGCCCCAAGGTCTGGCAGGCGACGCGGCGCGCGCTCAGCGATCTTCTGGAGGAGAGCAATCCGCGCCTGCGCGATGATGCGGAGCTGCGGCAGGCGAGCCTCGTGCCGATGGCGTCGGCAAAGATGCATCTGCCGATCTTCGTGCGGAGCTTCACGGATTTTTACGCGTCGAGGGAACACGCCACCAATGTCGGCGTGCTGTTCCGCGATCCGGCCAATGCCTTGATGCCGAATTGGCTGCATATTCCGATCGGCTACAATGGCCGCGCCAGCACGGTCGTGGTGAGCGGAACGGACATCCGGCGACCGCTCGGGCAATTGAAGCCGCCGACGAGCGATGCGCCAGTCTTCGGCCCGTGCCAGAAGCTCGATTTCGAACTGGAACTCGGCGCTATTGTCGGTGTGCCCAATCCGATGGGAGAGCCCGTCACCGTGGCCGAGGCCTATGACATGATCTTCGGCTATGTCCTGCTCAACGATTGGTCGGCGCGCGACATTCAGGCTTGGGAATATCAACCGCTCGGACCGTTTCAGGCGAAGGCTTTCGCGACCAGCATCAGCCCATGGGTGATAACGCGCGCGGCCCTAGAGCCGTTCCGCGTGACGACGCCGCCACGCGAGAAACCGCTGCTGCCCTATTTGCAAGAAACGAGCGCGAACAATTTCGACCTGCATCTCGAGGTGACGCTCGCGACGAAAGATGCGCCGCGCGCCAGCGTGATCAGCCGCACCAATTACAAATACATGTATTATTCCGCCGCGCAGCAATTGGCGCATCATGCTGTCTCGGGATGCGCCATGTGCATCGGCGACCTTTTGGGCTCCGGCACGATCTCGGGACCGACGCGCGACGCTTTGGGCTCGCTGCTGGAGATGACGCGCAACGGCAAGGAGCCGGTGACGCTCGACGACGGCGCGACGCGGACTTTTCTTCAGGACGGCGATTGCCTTACGCTATCCGGCTGGGCGGCAGGCGATGGCCATCGTATCGGCTTTGGCACATGCGCCGGCGCCATTCTTCCCGCGCCAGTGGAGCGGGATTGGCGGGCAGTCAAAGGAGAGGGCGGCGAATGAAGCTTTACAGCTATTGGCGCAGCTCCGCGGCATACCGCGTGCGCATCGGCTTGAATCTCAAACAGGTGACATATGAGACCGTGCCGATTCATCTGTTGCGCGACGGCGGCGAGCAATTGAAGCCAGCCTATCGCAAGATCAATCCCAACGCCCTCGTTCCCGCGCTGGAACTCGACGACGGCAACATTCTCACGCAGTCGTTGGCGATACTAGATTATTTCGAAGAGACGCACAGTGAGCCGCCGTTATTGCCGCGCGATCCTCTCAAGCGGGCACGGATTCGTGCTGCGGCACAAATCATCGCGCTCGATGTGCATCCGATCAACAATCTGCGGATTCTGACCTATCTGAAATCACAGGAGGGGCTCGATCAAGATCATGTCAAGGCCTGGGCAAAGCATTGGATGCACCACGGATTGACTGCTTACGCCGCGATGATCGAGCCCGGCGTGCGCTTCAGTTTCGGCGACGCGCCGACACTTGCCGACGTGTGCCTGATCCCGCAGCTCTACAATGCCCGGCGCTGGCACCTCGACTTGCAGGACCTGCCGCGGCTCCTTGAAATCGAGGCGGCATGCAACGACATCCCGGCCTTTGCCGCGGCGGCGCCGGAGCGCCAGCCGGACGCCGAATGAACCTTTATTTCAGCTTGCCCTTCGTCGTGGGAAAGTCGCGCCAATAATCGCCTGTGCCGCGGCGGATGACGTGATCTTCGCTTAGGATTTCGAACGGCGAATGGTCCGGCAAGGCGCGCAGCTTCGCGTAAAGTGGTGTGAACGCGGTGTCCTTGAGCAGGTTGAACAGGTCGGCGAATTGATCGATGACGAAATAGGTCGCCTGGAAATCGTCGATATAATAGCCGGTGCGCAAAACCCGCTCCAATTGGAACGCGAGCTGGTTGGAGGAGGGATCCTGCGTCGCATATTGGGCCTCGCCGAAAGACGAGACGATGCCGGCGCCGTAAATCTGAATGCCTTGCGGTTTGCGGATGAGGCCGAATTCGATCGTGTACCAGTTGAGCCGCGCCAGGAATTTCACGCCCTTGTTGTCCACCGCCTCGAGGCCGATGCGGCCATATTGCTGCATGTAATCGGCATAGGCCGGATTGGTCAGCAGCGGCACGTGGCCGAAGACGTCGTGGAAAATATCCGGCTCCTCGAGATAGTCGAGTTGCTCGCGCGAGCGGATGAATGTGCCGGCGGGAAAGCGCCGGTTCGCCAGCATCTGGAAAAACGGCCGCGAGGGAATGAGTCCAGGCACGGCGACGACTTCCCAGCCTGTTGCGGCGCCCAAACGCTTGTTCATCTCGGCAAAATTCGGAATCGTCTCGGCGCGCAGGCCCAGAATGTCGAGCCCGTCGAGATATTCCTGCGCCACATGGCCCGCGAGCACGCGCAACTGGCGCTCGTACAAGGTGCCCCACGTCGCGTGATCGTCGGCGCTGTAGCGTTCCCAAGCCTGATCGATCAGGCAATCTTCCAGAGTCTGTGCAGTTAAAACAGCGTGACCCGCCATCGCGTTCACTCCCTATGGCAAAAGCGCGAAATGCGCTTGAACGAACGGCCGCAGATGCGTTGCCGCTCTCCTTTGACGGTCAAAATACGCTTGTTGCGAGCCGAAGGCAAAGATTGTCCGGGATAAGGCCCGCGTATCATTTTGAATGATCATGAGAAGCATTGAAAGTCGTTGAAACGCAGACTATTCTTCAAGGTGTGGGGGGCGCATTTTGCAGGAGGCCCATATGCTTCCGTTTGACGAATCGACCGCATCGCCGGAGCTTTCCGAGCATCTGGAAACTTATCACCGCTTCGTCCATATCATCTGGTGGTCGGCGGCCGGTATTTTGGCGGTGCTCATTTTCCTCGCGATATTCACGTAAGCGCGAGAGCCGGTCTTAAGCCTTCGAGGAATTGCGCATCTCTTGCGCCAAATGTTCGATCCGCGCCGCGGCGTTGTCGATCGCGTCGGCGGCCGTCGTCATGGCAATGTCGCCGGTATTGGCGAGCAATTGCCGCTCCTGCTTGAGATTGGCGAGTTCCGCCGTCAGCTCGGCGATTTTCTGCTGGGCGTCGTTCGCTTCGTCGGCAATCGCGATGGACGCCATCATGGTGAGGCGCTGGTCGCCGATCTCACCGAAAGCCTGCCGCAGTTCCGAGACCTTGTCGTCAACCTTCTTGGCCAGTCCCTCGAGATGAGCTTCCTCGCCGTCGCCGCAGGCCATGCGAAAGATTTTCCCAGCGATGGTGACGGTGACTTGTGCCAAATCTAGTCCTCCTGTCCATCTGCCGCCCCCAGAACGGCCCGGATTGTCGCGGAGGCTTTTTCCAAACGGTCGGAAACCCCCTGGTTGGCGGATTCAAGGCTTTTGGTCCGCGCGAGCGCTGCATCCAATTCGACCGCCAGACGCGAGCGGTCGTCTTGCATGATCGCCAGCTCCTCCGACAGGTCGGCACGGTTCGCGTCATCTCGCGCGCGGCGCTCGGCCGCGACTTCGAGTTGATCGAGGGCGGCGGACAAGCGCTTCAAGGCAGCGTCGAGGCGGAGTGGTGTTTTCATGAGAATCAAGCACTTCCTTAAGAAACATTAAGCTCCACCTCAGCCGGTCAGTCAATCTCCCCGGATTTTTGCCCAAAAAATCAGCAGGTTTCGACCGACGCCTGCCGGAGCGGCCTTGCGACAGCGAAGCACTTTGACTCGGCAAGGTGAGGTGGTATCAAGCGCAGGCACTTCAATACGATCAACTCGCCGCACGCGGCTGGTCGGTCAAGTTTGGGATGAAATAGCCTATGGCAGTAGATGTGACCCCCGATTCGATGGCCAACGCCATCCGTTTCCTTTCGATCGACGGCGTTGAAAAGGCGAAATCGGGCCATCCCGGATTGCCGATGGGCGCAGCCGACATCGCGACCGTCCTGTTCAATCAGGTGATGAAATACGATCCGGCCGATCCGGCCTGGCCTAATCGCGATCGCTTCGTGCTGTCGGCGGGCCACGGCTCGATGCTGCTCTATTCGATCCTCTACCTGACCGGGACGACCGGCATGAGCATCGAGGATCTGCAACAATTCCGTCAGCTTGGCTCGATCACGCCGGGCCATCCAGAGGTGCATCACACCAAGGGCGTCGAGACGACCACCGGGCCGCTCGGCCAGGGCCTCGCGACCTCGGTCGGCATGGCGCTCGCCGAGCGCATGCTGAACGCGGAATTCGGTTCTATCGTCGACCATTATACCTATGTGCTCGCCTCGGACGGCGATCTGATGGAGGGCGTCAGTCAGGAATCCATCGCCATTGCCGGCCATCTGCGCTTGTCGAAATTGATCGTGATGCACGACGACAACGGCATTTCCATCGACGGCCCGCTCTCGATCTCCAATTCGGTCGATCAGGTGCTGCGCTTCCAATCCGCCGGTTGGAATGCGGTGCGGATCGACGGCCATGATCAGAAGGCGATCCTGCAGGCGATCCGCGATGCGCAGGCGTCCGACAAGCCGAGCTATATCGGCTGCCGCACCACCATCGGCTTTGGCTTGCCGACCAAGGCAGGCACCGCGAAGGCGCATGGCGAGGCACCCGGCGCGGCGGAAGTCGCCGGCGCGCGCGAGAAGCTCGGCTGGCCCTATCCGCCCTTCGTCGTGCCGGACGAAATCCTGAGTGCCTGGCGCAAGGCTGGCGAGGCCGGCCAGCGTCATCACAAGGAATGGGCGGCGGCGCTTGCCACGCTCGATCCGGCCAAGCGCGCCGAATTCGAACGCCGTGTGAAAGGCGAACTGCCGGCGGCGCTCACGGACGTGGTGCTCGCGACCAAGAAGGCGCTGGCGAGCGATGCCACCGAAATCGCCACCCGCAAGGCCGGCGAAGCGGTGCTGAAGGTGCTCGCTCCGGTCGTCCCCGAACTGGTGACGGGCTCGGCCGACTTGACGCCGTCGAACAACACCAAGGTCGCGGCGACGCCGGAAATCTCGCCCGGAAATTTCGCCGGCCGCTATGTCCATTGGGGCATTCGCGAACATGGCATGGCCGCCGCGTGCAACGGCATCGCGCTGCATGGCGGGCTCATCCCGTCCGACGCGACCTTCATGGTCTTCACCGACTACGCTCGCCCAGCCATCCGCCTCGCGGCGCTGATGGGCATCCGTGTCATTCACGTGATGACCCATGACTCGATCGGCCTCGGCGAAGACGGCCCGACCCACCAGCCGGTCGAGCATCTGGCGGCCTTGCGCGCCATTCCCAATCTCCTGGTCTTCCGTCCGGCCGATCACACCGAGACGCTGGAATGCTGGGAGCTGGCTTTGCGCTCCGCCCATTCGCCGTCGATCCTCGCCCTGACGCGGCAAAACCTGCCGCAGCAGCGCAAGACCTTCGTGGCCGAAAACCTCAGCGGCAAGGGCGCCTATGAGCTCGTTCCCGCCAATGGCAAGGCGCAAGTCTCGCTCTTTGCTTCGGGCTCGGAAGTCGCGATCGCCGTCGATGCGCAGAAGGCGCTCGCCGAGAAGGGCATTGCCGCACGCGTCGTGTCCGTGCCGTGCATGGATCTGTTCGAGCAGCAGGACGAAGCCTATCGCCAGTCGGTGATCGGCGATGCGCCGGTCCGCATCGCGGTGGAAGCGGCGGTCCGCCAGAGCTGGGATCACATCATCGGCGACAAGGGCGGTTTCGTCGGCATGAAGAGCTTTGGCGCCAGCGGCCCCTATAAGGCGCTGTACGAGCATTTCGGCATTACGCCGCAAGCCGTGGTGGAAGAAGCACTCAAGCAGATTGGCTGATGGGCCGGCGCAACGCAGGTCCATCGAAAAGGAGAAAGTCATGGCAGTAAAGGTTGCAATTAACGGCTTTGGGCGTATCGGCCGCAATGTGCTGCGCGCGATCTACGAGTCCGGCCGAAAGGACATCGAGGTCGTGGCGATCAACGACCTTGGCCCGGTCGAGACGAACGCGCATCTGCTGCGCTTCGACTCGGTACATGGCAAATTCCCGCATGAGGTGAAGGTCGACGGCGACACGATCAACCTCGGCGGCGGTCCGATCAAGGTGACGGCGGTGCGCAATCCCGCTGAATTGCCGCATGCGGCGATGGGCGTGGACATTGCGCTCGAATGCACAGGCATTTTCACCGCGCGCGACAAGGCTGCAGCCCACTTGACCGCAGGCGCGAAGCGCGTCCTCGTCTCGGCTCCGGCGGATGGCGCCGACCTGACGGTCGTGTTCGGTGTCAACGACGACAAGCTGACGAAGGATCACCTCGTCGTCTCGAACGCGTCGTGCACCACGAACTGCCTGACGCCTGTCGCCAAAGTGCTGCACGATGCCATCGGCATCGACCACGGCTTCATGACCACGATCCATTCCTACACCGGCGACCAGCCGACGCTGGATACGCTCCACAAGGATCTCTATCGCGGCCGCGCGGCGGCGCTCTCGATGATCCCGACGACGACCGGCGCCGCCAAGGCCGTCGGCCTCGTGATGCCGGAACTCAAGGGTAAGCTCGACGGCTCCTCGATCCGCGTGCCGACGCCGAATGTCTCGGTGGTCGACCTGAAGTTCGTCGCCAAGCGCGCGACCACCAAGGAAGAAGTGAACGAGGCGATCAAGGCGGCAGCCGACGGTCGGCTGAAGGGCATCCTTGGCTACACCAACCATCCGAACGTCTCGAGCGATTTCAACCACGATCCGCATTCCTCGGTCTTCCACATGGATCAGACCAAGGTGATCGATGGCACATTCGTGCGCATCCTCTCCTGGTACGATAACGAATGGGGCTTCTCCAACCGCATGTCCGATACGGCGGTTGCGATGGGCAAGCTGATCTGATTTCGATGACGCGGCGCTTGCAACAGCAGGCGCCGTTTTTCTTAGAGCATTTTCCACGGAAGTCATCCGGCTTTCCGACGAGAAAAGCGCGACGCAACAAAACGCCTGCAGGATGGGGACAATGGCTTCTTTTCGCACTCTCGACGACGTCAACCTCAGCGGCAAGCGCGTGCTCGTGCGCGTCGATCTCAACGTTCCCATGGAAAACGGCAAGGTGAGCGACGCGACGCGCATCGAACGTGTGCTGCCGACCATCCGCGAGATCGCGAACAAGAACGGCAAGGTGATTCTGCTCGCGCATTTCGGCCGGCCGAAGGGCGGGCCGGACGATGCCAATTCCCTGCGTCCGGTCGCCGCAGCATTGTCGCAGATGCTGCATCGTCCGGTGGCCTTCGCCGAGGATTGCATCGGCGAGAAGGCTGCGGCTGTCGTTGATGCGATGAAGAACGAAGACGTCGCGCTGCTCGAAAACACTCGCTTCCATAAGGGCGAGGAAAAGAACGACCCGGCCTTTGTCGCGGAACTTGCGAAGCTGGGCGACGTTTACGTGAACGATGCGTTCTCTGCCGCCCACCGCGCGCATGCTTCGACCGAAGGGCTCGCGCATGTGCTGCCGGCCTATGTGGGCCGCACCATGCAAGCGGAACTGGAGGCGCTCGCGAAGGCGCTCGAACAGCCGGCGCGGCCGGTCATGGCGGTCGTCGGTGGCGCGAAAGTGTCGAGCAAGCTGGAGCTGCTCGGCAATCTCGTGAAGAAGGTCGACATTCTCGTCATCGGCGGCGGCATGGCCAATACGTTCCTCGCCGCGCAAGGCAAGGCGGTCGGAAAGTCGCTGTGCGAGAAGGATTTGCTCGACACCGCACGCAGCATCATTGAGACGGCGAAGGGCGCCGGTTGCGAGATCGTGCTGCCGCTCGATGCCGTGGTCGCGAAAGAATTCAAGGCGCATGCGCCCTCGCACGTGACGGATGTCGACCATGTCGGCGCTGATGACATGATCCTCGATATCGGCCCGCGCTCGGTCGTGCAGGCGGAGGCGAAACTCGGCGAGGCCAAGACGCTGGTCTGGAATGGTCCCTTCGGCGCCTTCGAAATGCAGCCTTTCGACGCCGGCACCAATGCCGTCGCGGCGGTCGCGGCGCGGCTTACCGCGGAGGGCAAGCTGCTCTCGGTCGCAGGCGGCGGCGATACGGTCGCAGCGCTCAACCAGGCCGGCGCGGCGGATCGTTTCACCTATATTTCGACTGCCGGCGGCGCGTTCCTCGAATGGCTCGAGGGCAAGGATCTGCCGGGCGTCACCGCACTGCATGTCTGATGGTGCTCATTTGCGCCGCGGCCGAGAACGCGGCTTAATCGCGCATTCGGTCGCGAAAGTGATTGAATCCCACGAAGATCCGGCTTTTTTGCCCGTTTGGGCGAGAGGAAGGCGGATCTTCATATAACGAACAAGAAAACAAGCGAAAAACGTGAACCGCGAAGCGGCACGATTTTTCAAGACAGGGAGAGCTCAGTGGCGCGCATTACTTTACGACAGCTTCTCGATCACGCTGCCGAATTTGGCTATGGCGTGCCGGCGTTCAATATCAACAATATGGAACAGGCGCTGGCGATCGGCGAGGCGGCCAATGCCGTGGATGCGCCCGTGATCATCCAAGCCTCGCGCGGTGCGCGGCAATATGCCAACGACATCATGCTGCGTCACATGATGGATGCGCTCACCGAAATCTATCCGCAGGTTCCGATCTGCGTGCATCTCGACCACGGCAACAATGCTGCGACCTGCATGACGGCGATCCAGGCCGGCTTCACCTCGGTGATGATGGACGGTTCGCTCAAGGAAGACGGCAAAACGCCGGCGGATTGGACTTACAATGTGGGCGTCACGAAGGACGTCACCCATATGGCGCATCTTGGCGGCATTTCGGTCGAAGGCGAACTCGGCGTTTTGGGCTCGCTTGAAAGTGGCGAGGGCGAGAAGGAAGACGGCCATGGCGCCGAGGGCAAGCTCAGCCACGATCAGTTGCTCACCAATCCGGAAGAGGCGGTGAAGTTCGTGCGCGAAACCAAGGTCGATGCCTTGGCGATCGCCATGGGCACGTCGCACGGCGCCTACAAATTCACGCGCAAGCCCGACGGCGACATTCTCGCGATGAATGTGATCGAGGAAATCCACAAGCGCCTGCCGAATATGCATCTCGTGATGCACGGCTCGTCCTCGGTGCCGCAGGATCTGCAGGACATCATCAATCAATACGGCGGCAAGATGCCGCAAACCTGGGGCGTGCCGGTTGAGGAGATCCAGCGCGGCATCAAGCACGGCGTGCGCAAGGTAAATATCGACACCGACAACCGCATGGCGCTGACTGGCCAGATCCGCAAGATCCTGACGGAAAATCCGGGCGAGTTCGACCCGCGCAAATATTTGAAACCGGCGCAAGAGGCGATGGTCAAGCTGTGCAAGCAGCGCTTCGAGGAATTCAGCACCGCCGGGCAGGCGAGCAAGATCAAGAAAGTCTTGCCCACGAGCGAGATGGCGAAGCGCTATACCAAGGGTGAGCTCGATCCGAAATTCGGGTAAGGTCGAGTCGGCGAGGGCTCGCAATGACGGCGAGCGGCGAAGCGGTCAAGAATACACGAGAGCATTTTGCTATTCTGAAAGAACGCGCAAAATTCTCTAAAATCTTGTCCGCGGGGTTAAAAACTTCCGCAGCGTCGACCGTATGTGATCGGCATGCCGTGCGCCGTCCGGCAGTTCTACGATCGGCTCATAGGTTTGTAAGCCCAGTGGATCGCTCGCCGGGCGATAAGGCAAAAAGACCCTGACCGGATTGCCTTTCTTATAATCGATCGCGGTCGCGATGAGCGCGTCGCGCTTGCCTTCAGCCGTCGTGATGAAGCCATCGATCACGACGATCGCCCGCCGTTCGCGGTGGTGCTGCAAGGCCAACCAATGCATGGCCGCTTGCGCCCCATCTTCAAGCTGCTCCATCGCAAAAAAATGCCGGTCTTCTGCCGTGCCGCTCCAAAAGCTCGACTTTTGCGAAATGCCCATCGGGATGAAGGTGTTTCCATGCTGAAGCAGGAAAATGGAATATTCGAGCCAGCGGCCTGCGAAGGCGGCGATGTCTTCCTTGAAGGCGCGATCCTTGACGAGTTCCATGCTCTACCCCCGATTGCCTGTCTCAGTTTGTTTTGCATATTTCGCAGCTCTGAGCGGCGGCGGCCTGGGTGGCCACGGTCCCAGATGGGCGGCTTCAGTTTGTTTTCACAAATTGCGGGTTGGCCGCGGCGCTGGGACCGCGGGCTTCCAGCCCGCAACATTCCTGCGATGTGCTGCAAGGCCGGTCGTTGAAGGCCGTTTCGCGTCACACGGGACGGTCGGCCTTTCGGCCCAAAGGTCTTCAGTTTGTTTTGCACATTTTGCTGGCGTTCTACCGGCCTACGACCGGGACGGTCGCGGTCCTTTGCCGGTTTCACTTTGTTTTGCGATTTTGCCTCGCGCCGGCACAGCGCCTCATATTCCGCGAGCGTTTGCCGGTTCTCTCGGAGCAACGCCTGGGCAGCGCGCAGACAGGCGCGAAACGCCTGCGTGTGCAGGCCGGTCTTGGTCGCGTTGCGGGCGGCCTTGGCCTTGCCGGCCGAGGTCCTCGGGCCGGTGCTTTTCAGCCATGGCTTCAAAGTCCGAGCGCGTTCTGCCTGTGCTGCCCGCCGTTCCGCCGTCCAAGTCCCAGCCATGCCCGCTCCCGAAAGCGTTCACTATATGTTCTTTATGGCTTTTGTCAAATGTCTGTCGGTGTGGGCTGTTGGCTCAGCGCGGCGGCTCGATTTGCTGCAACCCGCCGCCGCGCCATCACCGCAACGGTTAATAGTAGGGACCTGGATACGCTGGATATACCGGATACATTTGATCGTCGGGATCCGGATACATCTGATCGTCCGGGTTCGGACGCACCCGACGGGTGGGACTCGGACGCCTATGGTCGGCGACATCCGAATACATCTCATTATCGTCCTGCGGCGGCTCTGATGGCGCGTTCGTGGTCAGGACCACCACTTTGGTTCCCAAGGGCACGCGGCGGTAGAGATCGATGATGTCCTGGTAAATAAAGCGGATACAGCCGGACGAGACATTGGTGCCGATCGTCCAGGGTTCGGAATTGCCGTGCAGGCGGTAATGGGTGTCCTGGCCATCGCGGTAGAGGTAAAGCGCGCGGGGGCCGAGCGGGCTGTCGGGGCCGCCGGGAAGGCCCTTGGCATAGGGGCCGTAGCGCTTCGGCTCGCGCGCGACCATGTCCGAGGTCGGCGTCCAGCCGGGCCATACTTCCTTGCGCCCGATGGTCGCCGTGCCGCGGAAGTTGAAGGCCTCCTCGCGCCCGACGCCAACGCCGTAGCGGATCGCGCGGCCGTTGCCCAAGACAAAGAAGGCAAAAAATTCGGCCGGATCGACGATGATGGTGCCCGGCCGCTCATGGGTGGAATAATCGACTTCCTGCCGGAAATATTGCGGGTCAATTTGCGTCAAATCGACTGCGGGAACCGGAAAGCGCTCGTCGTCGATTTCGCCATACATGGCGAGATAATAGGGGTCGATGGCGGGGTTCGCCGGTACCGAGGCTTGCTGGCCATAGCGATTGCTGGCGCAGCCCGCGAGCAACAGGGGAGTTCCGATCAAAAACGACCGCCGGGTCAACATCATTTGCAGCCTCTATGCGCCGACAAATCCGGATCGATTGAACATATTCAACCGATCGGCGTCCGAGCGCCACGGGTTATGAATGTCAAAACTTGGCGGCATGGGCGCCAGATGAATTGACCATGATGCATAGTTTAGTGGTGGAGGATATTTGCACAGTCAAGCATTTGCGCGGGCCGCATTTACGATTCTACGCTCGTGTTGCCAATGGGATAGCATCCTGGAATTTTGATCCAAAGCCGCGTCGCGGGTATGGCGAACCGGTTGTCCATAGCGGCATGAGATTTTTTGGCGGAGCGGCGCATTCCGCTCTTTCCGCGGCGCCCTATACTCATGCGATGATACCTACGGACGGGGAAAGGGCTGGATCATGGATCTGAAATTGAAGAACAAGCTTGCTTTGGTCAGCGGCAGCACGGCGGGCATCGGCCTCGCCATTGCCACGGCTTTGGCGCAGGAAGGCGCGCGCGTCATCGTCAATGGTCGCACCGAAGCGGCGGTGGATGCCGCCGTGCACCAGATCCGCGCCCAGACGAATGGCGTCGCGCATGGGTTTGCCGGCGATCTGAGCCGCGCGTCGGTGGCCGAAGATCTCGCCAAGGTTCATCCCGGCATCGAGATTCTCGTCAACAATCTGGGGATTTTCGAGCCGAAGCCGTTCGAGGATATTCCGGATGCCGATTGGCTCAAATTCTTCGACGTGAACGTGCTGAGCGGCGTGCGGCTGGCGCGTTTGTTCCTGCCGGCGATGCGGCAAGCGAATTGGGGCCGCATCATCTTCATTTCGAGCGAGAGCGCCGTCCAGATCCCGGCGGAAATGATTCATTACGGCATGACGAAAACCGCGCAGCTCGCCGTCTCGCGCGGCCTCGCCGAAGCGGTCGCCGGAACCGGCATTACGGTGAATAGCGTCTTGCCGGGACCGACGCGCTCGCGCGGCGTCGGCGATTTCGTCGAGGCGCTTGCGAAAGACGCTGGGCAGTCGTTCGAAGACTTCGAGACCGAGTTTTTCACCCGCGTGCGGCCGACCTCGCTGATCAAGCGCTTCGCGTCAACCGAGGAAGTGGGGTCGCTGGTCGCCTATATCGCCAGCCCGCTTGCCTCCGCGACCACCGGCGCCGCTTTGCGGGTCGATGGCGGCGTGATCAAGAGCGCGTTCTGAACCGGAACGCTTCAGCCTTCGCGGTAGTAGTAGCTGTAGCCGTTGAGCGCCGGTGCACCGCCGAGATGGGCGTAGAGCACTTTCGAGCCCTCAGGGAAAAAGCCCTTGCGGGTGAGGTCGATCAGGCCCTGCATCGATTTGCCTTCGTAGACCGGGTCCGTGATCATGGCTTCGGTGCGTGCGGCAAGGCGGATCGCTTCATTGGTCTCATTCGATGGCACGCCATAGGCCGGATAAGCATAGTCCGGATTGATGACGATCTCGTCCTCGCGAATCTTGCGGCCGAGCCCAACCAATTCCGCGGCATTGTCCACGATGCTGCGCACCTGCGCCCGGGTTTGCTCGAGCGTACCCGAAGCGTCGATGCCAATCACTTGGGTTGCGCGGTTCTGTGCCGCGAAGCCGACGATCATGCCGCCCTGGGTCGAGCCGGTGACGACGCAGACGATGATGTAGTCGAATTTGAAGCCGAGCTCTTCCTCCTGCGTCGCCACTTCCTCGGCAAAGCCGATATAGCCGAGCGCGCCGTATTTATGCACCGACGCGCCGGCGGGAATGGGATAAGGCTTGCCGCCGGCATCCTTGACCGACCGGATCGCATCCTCCCAGCTCTTGCGGATGCCGATGTCGAAGCCGTCCTCGACAAGCCGGCTGTCCGCGCCCATCAGGCGGGTCATCAGGATATTGCCGACGCGGTCGTAGACCGCATCGTAATGCGGCACCCATTTCTCCTGGATGACGACGCATTTCATGCCGATCTTGGCGGCGGTCGCCGCAACCATGCGGGTGTGATTGGACTGAACGCCGCCGATGGAAACCAGCGTGTCGGCGCCCGAAGCGATGGCGTCCGGCACGATATATTCGAGCTTCCTGAGCTTGTTGCCGCCCATGGCGAGGCCCGAATTGCAATCGTCCCGCTTGGCATAGATCTGCACCTTGCCGCCGAGCGCTTCCGTGAGCCGCGGCAGATGTTCGATGGGCGTCGGGCCAAAGGTGAGCGGGTAGCGTTCGAATTTTTTCAAGAGGGACATCGGGCCGGCTCCGTGAGATTTCGCGAAGGGAAATTAGCCGAAAAGGCGAGAAAGGTGCTCTCTAATTTCGGCTGTAATATTTCCTTCGAGACCGATAAGAATTAGAGTTATGTGGATATTATCTCGTCAAAAAGGCGATAGATGAAAGAATCTTCCACAACGGATCTTGATCGCATCGACCTCAATATCCTCCGCGCCCTACAGTCCGATGGACGATTGACGAATGCCGAACTGGCCGAACGCGTGAACGTCAGTCCCGCCACCTGCCACAGGCGCACGCAACGCCTGTTCGACGAGGGTTTTATAACCGGCTTCCGGGCGGAAATCGCGCCGGCCTCGGTTGGCTTCGGCGCGCTCGTGATGGTCGGTGTCGTGCTCGACCGCTCGACGCCCGAAAGTTTCGCCGCTTTCGAGGGCGCCGCGGTCAAGTTGAAACATGTGCTCGAATGCAATCTCGTAGCCGGCGACTTCGACTACCTGCTGAAAATCCGCGTCCGCGACATGGCGGACTTCAACAAGCTGCACGGGGAGAAACTGATCGCCTTGCCGGGCGTCCGGCAGACGCGGACCTTCTTCGTGATGAAAGAGGTCAAGGACGATGCGCGCCTGCCGTTCTGATGCCGCCGAGCGGCCTTACATCGCCCACAGGCTCTCGCCGATCAGCCACACGCCGACGCCGAAGGTGAGAACGTAAATCACCGTGTAGAAGCTTTGCGCGTCGACGCGGCGCACCAGCCACACACCGGCGAGGGTCGAGACGACGGCAATCGGAAACAGCGCGCCGGAGGTTTCCAGATTCTCGCGGGAGAATTGACCGAGCAGCAGATAGGGCAGGACCTTGAGCCAATTGACGATGGCAAAGCAGATCACGCTGGTGCCGACATAAATCTGCGGCGCCAGTTGCTGCGGCATGACATAGACCTGGAACGGCGGCGCGCCGGCATGGGCGACGAAACTGGTGAAGCCGGTGAGGCCGCCCCAGAACAGGCCGCGCGGCACGTCGGCCGCATGCGGCTTGAGTTCGCCGGCGATGCGCTGCCGCCAATAGGTGTAGATCACGAATCCGGCCGCGATCAGCCCGACGACGAATTTGACCTCAGTGTCCTGGACCTTGGCCGCCAGCGCATAGCCGAGGATGACGCCGGCGAGCGCGCCGGGGATCAGAATCGCAAGATTGCGCCGGTCCCACGTGCTTCGATAGGCCCAGACGCTGACGACGTCCTGAATGATCAGGATCGGCAGCATGATCGCCGCCGCCTTGACGGGGGAGACGGCGAGGGACAGGAGCGGCATCGACAGCACGCTCAGGCCGGAAAACCCGCCCTTCGACACGCCCATCAAAATCACCGCCGGAACTGCGAGCAGATAGAATTGCCAATCGGTGATCATGAATGGGCGATGTCCGTTCGGGGGGCGTCAAAATTCTGATGGCCTACGATTGCCTTAAACACCGTTCTTGCGCAATCAATAGGGGATGCGACGCTGCCGTAAGCAGCGCGCATATCGGGAGGAATGGATGGCCAGTCATTATGCAGAAACCTATGCCGCGTGGCAGCGCGATCCCATCGGTTTCTGGGCCGCGGCGGCAAAAGACATCGATTGGATCAAGCCGCCGAGCCGGATTTTCGATCCGGAGGCGGGCGTCTACGGCCATTGGTTTCCCGATGCGACCTGCAATACCTGCTGGAACGCCGTCGACCGGCACGTGAACAACGGCCTCGGCACACGCGTCGCGATCAGCTACGACAGTCCTGTCACCGGGGCGAAGCGCAAGATCACCTATGCCGAACTGCAGCACGAGGTCGCGACCCTCGCCGCCGTGCTGCGCGATCTTGGCGTCGATACGGGCGACCGTGTCCTGATCTATATGCCGATGATTCCGGAAGCGGTGTTCGGCATGCTGGCCTGCGCGCGGATCGGCGCGGTTCATTCCGTGGTGTTCGGCGGCTTTGCGTCGCGGGAGCTCGCCACGCGCATCGACGATGCCGCGCCCAAACTCGTTCTCACAGCATCCTGCGGCATCGAACCCAATCGCGTCGTGCCTTATAAACCGCTGCTCGACGAGGCGATCAGTCTTGCCACGGCCAAGCCCGATGCGACGCTGCTTTATCAGCGCCCGCAAATGGAAGCGGTGCTGCATGCGCGCGACCACAATTGGGCCGACCGCGTTGCCGCCGCCAAAGCGGCGTCGCATACGGCGCCCTGCGTCGAGCTCAAGGCGACCGATCCGCTCTACATTCTCTATACGTCCGGCACGACCGGCAAGCCGAAGGGCGTGGTGCGCGACAATGGCGGCCATATGGTCGCGCAGAAATGGACGATGCAGAATTTCTACGGCGTCAAATCCGACGAGACGTTTTGGGCGGCCTCCGATATCGGCTGGGCGGTCGGCCACTCGCTCACCGTTTACGCGCCGCTGCTGCACGGCTGCACGACCATTCTCTTCGAGGGTAAGCCGGTCGGCACGCCCGATCCGGGCACGTTCTGGCGGATTATCGAGGAAAACAAAGTGGTCGCGCTGTTCACGGCGCCCACCGCCTTCCGCGCCATCAAGAAGGAGGATCCGGAAGGCAAATATGTCGGCCGCTACGATCTTTCATCTTTGCGCACCTTGTTTCTCGCCGGCGAGCGCTCCGATCCGGACACGATCGCCTGGGCCTCGCGGCTGCTCAATGTGCCGGTCGTCGACAATTGGTGGCAGACCGAGACGAGCTGGGTGATGGTGGGCAATCCGGTCGGCATGGGATTGTTGCCGATCAAGCCCGGCAGCGCCAGCGTGCCGATCCCGGGCTATGACGTGCAGGTGGTGGATGAGGCGGCGCATCCGGTTCCAGCCGGAACCATGGGCTCCATCGTCGTGAAATTGCCGCTGCCGCCCGGATGCCTGCCGACCTTGTGGCAGCAGGACGAGCGCATGCGCGAAAGCTATCTCTCCGAATTTCCCGGTTTCTATAAAACCGCCGATGCCGGGTATCGCGACGCGGACGGCTATGTCTACATCATGGGCCGCACCGACGACATCATCAACGTCGCGGGCCATCGCCTCTCCACCGGCGGGATCGAGGAAGTGTTGGCGTCGCACCAGGATGTGGCGGAATGCGCGGTCATCGGCATCAAGGATCCGCTCAAGGGAGAAGCGCCGTGCGGTTTCGTCGTGCTCAAGAGCGGCGTGCGCAAGCCGCCGGCCGAAGTGGAACGCGAAGTCGTGGCCTTGGTGCGCGACAGGATTGGCCCCGTCGCGTCGTTCAAGATCGCCATCGCCGTCAACCGGCTGCCGAAAACGCGTTCGGGCAAGATCCTGCGCGGCACGATGAAGAAAATCGCCGATGGCGACGCGTGGACGATGCCGCCGACAATCGACGATCCGGCGGTGCTTGGTGAGATTACGGATGCGTTGAAGGGACGTGGTTTATCGGAGTAGAGCGCGCCCTTCTCCCGCATCACAAACCGGGTATACCCGGTTTGTGCGTTTAAGATGCTGAACTCGGGCAAGCCCGAGTTCAGTGCCGGAGAAGATGCCGACCGAAGGGAGGCAGATGAGGGACAATCGACTGGGTGAGCTCTAAACGCCGTCGCAGCACTGGCCGTCTTGGCCATTGCCGCTCAGCCAGTCGCATCTCCCTCTGGGAGAAGGCCTTGGCGCTCTCGCGATCTGCAGCATCGCTACGGAGATCGGCATCGAAGACGCCTGCGGCCACGGGGATGTGGCGGCTGCGCGACGCTCGATGGAGGCGCTGCGGTTTGTCGGCGATGCGATTGTGACGGATGTGAGTGGGTTTGTTGCGGCGGTTGGGGGGCGGGGGTGACGCAGAGGCCGCCATTTTGCTCTTTACCTCCTTGGAGACTTAGAGAAGCGCGTGGGCGACAGGCAAAACATGCGCCAGGACCGCCCCTGAGCGACGTCGCCTCCATCATCTCGCAAGGCCTTCGCAGCGATAGACGGGATAGACAGCAAGGGCTCCGCCCAAGCCGCGTCAATCCAGTCCTGCGATACAGCGAGATAATCGATTGGCTCGACACGCGTTGCGTCGGCGACAAACAAAGTTTGGTCGTTACCCGTTAGATTGTGGTAAGTCCTTCGGTGTGGAAACCACAAGTTTTGACGTAAGGCGTGATGGGCGGCTTCGCTGTCCCTATAGTGCGCTTATACTCCATCGGCCAAAAGTATATATTGATTGAGAAGGCCTTATAGAGGGCCATGCATTATTGCATCATGCTGAGCCTGCAGACAGTTTTTGATCTGAAGATGGGGGGAGAAGATATGGCGGAAAGCTCGTCACCTAGCGCCAAGTCGTTGGACGGAGGAACCAAAGAGCAAAGCGGCAAATCTGCGTCTGCGCCGAGGAAGATTCCAGGCAACTTGCCATACTTGCCGGCGAGTGGGACTCTGAAAAAAGCGCTTGATCGGCTTATTGAGGCGGCACGGCCACCAAAATTCAATCCCGATTTCTTGGAGAATGTACTAAAGCTAAAGGGAGGCTCTGCGCGAAATACTATCCCAATTCTAAAGCGAATGGGCCTGCTGACAAGTGAGGGCGTGCCAACAGAGCTTTATGCTAAATTCCGTACCGAAAGCGGCCGTGGAGAGGCGGCCCTTCAGGCTTTGCGAAATGGCTTTCCCGAGATTTTTAAACGCAGCGAGTATGCTCATGCGGTCGAAGACAACAAACTCCGCGACATAGTTATGGAGATTACGGGTCTCAATGCGACCGATCCGGTTGCTCAAGCGATCCGCAACACGTTCAAGGTAGTTAAGTCCTTTATCCCTCCTGGCTTTGAGAAGGTTAGCGGCGCGGAGGAAGAGATTATCGATGAGATTACTGGTGGTGCCGACGTTCTTGGGGTGGGCAAAGCAGCTGGGACGGGAAGCGCCACCGTTTCGGGAGCAATTGCCCGGGATCGCACAATCCGAAACGAAATCGGATTAACATACAACATAAATATTGTTTTGCCTGAAACCTCTGATCTGAAGGTTTTGAACGCGATTTTTCGAAGCATCAAAGAGAACTTAATGTAATGACTACCGACGATCAGATTCAGTTGTTTGTGCTCAAATGCGCAGCGGTTAAGCTCGCAGTCGATGAAATCAATCCAGGCGCCGCAGTTGCTCGTACGCCGCCATCAGATGCTGAGGCAACGATCAAATCGTCTGTGGCGCAGTTTTCTGCAGATGTACGTGAGAATGCAGTTCGGATGGCGGAATATTACAAGCTGTTTTACATGCTTGAAAACGACATTCGGAAACTGATTGATGAGACGTTAGCCGAGGCTTACGGGCCCGATTGGTGGGACGTGCATGCTCCAAATACGGCGAAGGACGAGTGCAAGGCCAATCAACAGCGGGAACAAGAAGCTGGATTCACGGCACGTTCTGACAGCGAGCTTGATTACGTCACTTTCGGGCATCTGGGAGACATCATTCGACACAATTGGACGTTGTTCGGCGGCATTTTGAGTAATCAGAAAGCCATGGGGAGGGTAATGTATTCGCTTAACAATTTGCGGGGGCCGATCGCTCACTGCGGAATCTTGGCAGAGGATGAAGTTGATCGGCTCAAGCTCACGGTGAAAGATTGGTTTCGTCTTTTAGAAGGGCCGAAGTAATACGCGCGGAATAGCATGGGCTGCGGTCTGGGAAAGCTGAGGCAGAACGATGCCGCGCGAATCCCGCTCCCGCAAAACGGGAGAAGGGCGTGTGGGGTGAATTGAGGCCCGTTAAATCAGCGCAATCCCTGCCACCAGGCGGCCGTAATCCGCTTCCTTGCGATGGGTCATGCGGCGATAGCTGTAGAAATCTTCTTCGTTCGAATAGGTATCGAGATTGAGATTGATGAAGGCGCCGATGCCTGTGCGTTTGGCGCGGGCGACGATATAGGCTGGCAGATCGAACATCGCGTGATCCGGCTTCGCCGACGCCATGAAATAGCTCTTGTTGCTGGTGTCCGCTTCGAGAAAACGCGCGATGAATTCGGGGCCGACTTCGTAAGATCCGGCGGCGATGGTTGGGCCGAGCACGCCGTGGATATTTTCGCGCTTTGCGCCGAGGCCGACCATGGCGTCGATGGTCGCCTCGATCACGCCGGTCAGCGCGCCGCGCCAGCCCGAATGCGCGGCGCCGATCACGCCGGCCTGCTTGTCGGCGAAAAGCGAAATGCCGCAATCGGCGCCGGTGACGCCAAGGCCGAGGCCGGGTGTGGCGCTTGCCAGTGCATCGGCGCGCGGGCGCTCGATCCAGGGCTTGTCCACGGCAACGCAATCGGGCGAGTGGACGAGATAGGGCAGCAGGAAATGATCGGCTTTGACCCCGAGATGCTGCGCCATAAGCGCGCGGTTTTGCGCGACGGAGTCCGGCGCATCCTGCGATCCGGCACCGCCGTTCAGGCTCGCATAAACGCCGGTCGAGACGCCGCCGCGGCGGGTGAAGAAGGCGTGATTTATGCCGGGCGCGGCGAGCGAGTCATGTTTAATCACAGGCAGCATGGGGCTCTCAGAACAAATCGTCTTTGATTTCGAAACCGGGCGAGGACTGGATGCTCGGCTGTGTTACCGCCAAAACTTTAAACAAATTGCCCATGTCGGTTTCGCCCGTCGCCGTCAGACGCTCCAAGGCGCTGTCGACGTCGGCGGCTTGCGCCGGGTTGGCGCGCCGCTTCAGGATGTCGGCGCGCTGGCGGATCCCGAGCGAGACGAGAAAATCGTGTTGCGTCACAGGCCCGAGGACATTCGCGCCCTTGGCATTTGCCGCGCGGACGAGGGCGGCGAAATCGACATGGGTGGTCAGGTCGGCTTCGCCCGGCTCGGCCAGCGGGTCGACATAGTCGTGCGCTTTCATCGCCTGCAGCGTCTCGCCGGTCTGCGTCCGCGTATGGCCGTAATCGATGATCAAGGCCGCACCGCCCTGGGTGGCGATCCGGTCGGCCAAGGCGGTCATCAGCCGGTAGCCGATGGCGCCGACTTCCAGAATTTCCCCCTCCGGCACGTCGGCGTCGATGAGCGGTTCGGGCGTCGCGGCGAGGCCGAAGATCAACTCGCCTTCCTCACCGAGGCCGACCAGGCGCTCGCGCCAGCCATCCTCCACGCGGACGAAATGCCGGACGGGCAGCGCGTCGAAGAACTCATTGGCCAAGATGATCGCCGGTCCTTGCGGGATATGGCTCACATCGTCGTGCCAATTCGCCAAGACGCCCGCCTGGCGCATCGTTTCTTCCTGGGCGGCGCGCAATACTGGGCTCGTTTCGACGAAATGCACCGAGGCTGCCTGGATGAATTCCGGCGCGATCTTTGCCGCGCGCAAGGCGTCCTGCATCAAGGTGCCGCGGCCGGGTCCAAGCTCGATCAATTTCACATGTGGCGGCGCGTCGAGCCTGTCCCACATGTCGACCGCCCAGAGGCCGAGCAATTCGCCGAACATCTGGCTGATTTCCGGGGCGGTGATGAAATCGCCGCGGGCGCCGAGCGGATCGCGGGTGATGTAATAGCCGTATTTCGGATGGCCGAGGGCCAGCGACATATAATGTTCGAGGCTGATTGGTCCGTCATGGGCGATGATTGCGCGAATTTCGTCGCGCAGCCCGCCGCTTTGCACCTCGCTCATACAAGCTCCCGCTCGCGGGCCCGGTTCCGATTGGCGTTCCAGATGAGCGCGGCGCCGATGAGGATCATCGGCAGCGACAGAACCATGCCCATCGTCAGCCATTCTCCCAGCTTCTCGGAAACCGGGTCGGGGTCGCGATATTGTTCGACAAAAATCCGAGCAAGACCGTAGCCGATGCCGAAAATCCCGGCAACCGTGCCGGGCCGTTGCAAGGCGCCTTTACGGATGGCGATCACCAGCACGACGAGCAGCACGATGCCTTCGAGCGCCGCCTCGTAGAGTTGGCTCGGATGACGTACCAGCCCGTCGCCGAGGGTCAGCCCGGTTTGCGGATCGATGAACACCATGCCCCACGGCATCGTCGTCTCGCGTCCCCACAATTCCGGTTTGATGAAATTGGCGAGGCGGCCGAAAAACAGGCCGATGGGCACGACGGCGGCACAAATGTCGCACACGACGAGCATCGAAGCCTTGTACTTCCGTGCGAACAGAAAGATGCCGATCGCCACGCCGATCAGGCCGCCGTGAAAGGCCATGCCGCCGTGCCAGAGTTGCAGCGCTTCAAAATAATGGCCATGCAGCCATGCGTCGCGATAGATGCGGAAATCGTAGAAGAACACGTCGCCGAGCCGACCGCCGAGAATCGTGCCGAAGGCGGCATAAACCAGGAGGTCGTCGATGCTGACGACGCTCGGGTGTGGGACATTGCCCCAAAGCCGGTCATTCTTGACGAGCGCGCGGGCGTAAATCCAGCCGATGAGCAGTCCGGCGATATAGGCGAGCGCATACCAGCGGATCGGCAGCGGCCCGATATAGGGGAAGGGAATCTCGAACGCGACAGGGTCGAAGACGGGGTAGGGGATGCCTTGAGTCATGCGGCGGTTTATAGAGAGAAATTGCGACAAAACAAAAGATTCGTGCGCCAGGATTCCGCCATTAGGCGCCTCTTGTGGGCCGCTTGCGTCATCCCCATGTTTTTACCGGCGGCCTATGCTATAGGGCGAAGAAATTGAAGGATAGGACCTATGACCCAAACCCGTGGCCGCATTTTCGATGATTTCGCCCGCCTGATGACCGATGCTGCCGGCGTCGCCGAAGGCGCCCGCCGGGAAGTCGAAACCCTCGCCAAAACCCAGTTGGAGCGCGTGCTCGCAACCATGGATGTGGTTTCGCGCGAGGAATTCGAGGCGGTTAAGGACATGGCGGCCAAGGCGCGCGACGAGAACGACAAGCTGGCGGCGCGAATTGCCGCGCTCGAAGCGAAGCTGCAAAGCGGGGCTTAAAGTCTCACGCGGCGCCTTCTCTCTCAGTTACAGAGACGCGCCCGATCCATAAATTTGCCAAGCGGCGTGTCGTGCAGGGGCGCGCAGACGGGGGCGGCTGTCTGCTTGGCGACATCCGTGTGTCCCTGCGTCGCCTGCGTGACGGCGAGCCAGCCACGCACGCTGTCCCCGAATAAAGGCGCCAAGACCGCCCGCATGACCTGAAATTTCGCCAGGGCCTGCGTGGCCGTCGTTTCCGCGCCATCGTAATCGGCCTTGTCGAAGAGCGCGAGAGACCGCCAGAAATATCCGCGCGGGTCGTCCGGGTAGTCGTGCATCAATTGCTCCGCCCGGGCGAGTTGCAGGTCATGAGTCGCCGGGATTTTGGCTTGTGGAATTAAACGCTCCGCCAGACGGGTTTCGGCGATGAAGCCGTATGTCCCATATCCAGCATAAGCGCTGCCCATGAGGCCGAGCAGGCCTATGGCGACGGCGCCGATCCGGAATTTTGGATAGAGTTCGGTACGGCTCCAAACCGCATATAAGATCAGTCCGAGAGCTGCGCCGGCAATGGCGCCGCCGAGATGCGCGCCGTAATCCACCTGCTTGCCCGCCATTGCGGGAAACAGCGGCAGCAGCGACGTGATCAAGACCTGCAAGGAATTGCTCTGCATGCGCGATCGCACGATGCCGTGGGGAAAGTGGTAGCTGACCACGAAACCCGCCGCGAACAAGCCCATGATTGCGCCCGAAGCACCGACGGTGACGATATTCGGCGACATGAGCATCAAGGAGAACAGGCCGCCGACGAGACCGCTGATCACGAAAATGGCGCCGTACCATGCGCGGCCGACATAGGGCTCGAACATCCGGCCGACGAGATAAAGCGCGTAGCTGTTGAATCCGAGATGCAGGAGACCGCCGTGCAGGAGCGGCGCGGAAAACAGCCGATACCATTGATGTTCCGCAAGAACCAGACGCTGTCCGGACGCGCCGAGCGTGACAAGGGTCTTGATGGTTGGATCGGCCGCATTTGACGGGTCCAACAGTGCTTCGACGCCATAGACCAGGAGCAGAAGTGCGAGCAAAATATAGGTCAGAACTGGCGGTGCCGATGGCGCCATCATGGCCGGTGCCTGCGGGATCAACTCGCTTTGGCTCATCCGCGGGTTCGTCAGGAGCGCGCGAATAAAGCCGCCTTGAAAAATCCGTCGCAGCGGATAATTCGCCCAGAGCGTCCGGTCGAACGTATCGATATGCCAGGAGGCGAGGACGACTTTGTCGCGAATAGCGCGCCGCTTGATCGGTCGCAGGCGCGCCTTGTCGGCCTCGGACGTCGGTTGCGTCGATGTTTCGATGATGTCGATTGGAACGGCGAGTTTCGAGCGCCCGAATGTTCCGGCGTATCGGGTGCAAGCCTGGCCGATTTGCTGCAAGCGCTCGAGCGGAAGCGAGAATTGTTTGCCGGGGTGGGCCTCGCCGTCCACGATGCCGATGATGTGAAAATGCAGGCCGTCCGACTTGGTGACGATGTAATCGCACGCCTCGGCCAATTCCTGCGCCTCGGGGACGGTGCCCGCGACGAAACTTTTCTTGGCGATATAGGCGTGGGCGAGATAGCGGGCGAAACTCTCGGGGGCGCTGGCGGATTGGTCCAAGGGAACACCTTAAAAAATGAGCAGCGCACTATGGCATCACCTTCCGTCGGGGCAAAACGCTTTGAATGGGTGAAAGGCCGTATCGTCTTGGTGCGAACGCATGGCTGATCGGCTGCCGCCGCAGCGAGCCGGGATTGCGGGCTTTGGAAATGCGCTGATTCTGTGGACGAATCGATGGGGGCAATGGACGCGGGGCGGCGAATCTTAAAGTGTCGTTGTCATGCGTTGCGGCTTCGAGTGAGTTGAGCCGGGCGCGCCGTCCCCGCGAGAACCGCTTTATGTCGCTGCATTCCATTGAGCCCGAAATCGAACGTGCGGAGCACCCGCTCGATGTGGTGGAGCGGCTTGCCGACCGGCAGTCCTGGCTCTTCGATCGCAATGGCGACGACGAGATCGCCATGCAGGTGACCGGCCGTTGGGCGACCTACGATGCCGCCTTCACCTGGCTGGCGGATGTCGAGGCGCTGCATGTGGCCTGCGGCTTCGACTTGAAGGTTCCGGCCTTGCGCTGGAACGAGGTGCGCGCCCTCATCGCCTTGATCAACGAGCAGATGTGGGTCGGCCATTTCGATCTGTGGCCATCGCAGGACGTGGTTCTGTTCCGCCATGCGCTTTTGCTCAGCGGCGGTGCCGAGCCGAGCAGCCGGCAATGCGAGAGCGTGCTCAACACCGCGCTCGAGGCGTGCGAGCGCTATTATCAGGCCTTTCACTTCGTGCTGTGGGCCGGTAAGTCAGCGCGCGAAGCCCTCGATGCGGCGATGTTTGAAACCCAGGGAGAAGCGTAATGGCCGGATTGCCGAACTCTCTCGTGCTGATGGGCGCAGGCAAGATGGGCGGCGCGATGCTCGAAGGGTGGCTTAAGCTCGGCGTGAAAGGCCCGTCGGTTGCCATTCTCGATCCGTTTCCGGCGCCATCGATGCTTGACCTGTGTGCGGCGCATGGGGTCAAGGTCAATCCCCCTGTCGCCGAGATTGCGGGGCCGGAGGTGCTGGTTCTCGCCATCAAGCCGCAGATGCTCGACGAAGGGGCGGCGATGTTGATGGAACTGGCGGGTTCCGGGACACTGGTCGTCTCGGTGATCGCCGGCAAGACGGTCGGCAATCTGGCGGCGCGTCTGCCGCAGGCCACCAAGGCAATCGTGCGGGCGATGCCGAACACGCCGGCTGCCGTCGGGCGCGGCATGACGGGCTGCTGGGCGAATGAAGCGGTGAGCGCCGACCAACGCGCGATCGCCGATGCCTTGCTGACCTCGATCGGCCGCGTTGAATGGGTCGACCAGGAGGCGCTGATCGACGCGGTCACGGCGGTGTCCGGTTCCGGTCCGGCCTATGTCTTCTATCTCGCCGAGGCGCTGGCCCAGGCGGGCGAAGCCGCCGGCCTGCCGGCCGATCTCGCCATGCGCCTTGCGCGGGCGACGGTCGAAGGGGCGGGCGAACTGATGTATCAGGACCAGGCGACGCCTGCGGCACAATTGCGGCAAAACGTCACCTCGCCGGGCGGCACCACGGCGGCGGCGCTGCAGGTTCTGATGGCGGAAGACGGTCTTGCGCCCTTGATGCGCCGTGCGGTTGCAGCCGCACAGCGGCGTGCGGGCGAATTGTCAGGTTAAACGGCATGACGCCCGTGCGAGCCGAAATAAAGCCACTTTGATTGCCGAACGTCGCGCCCTAAACTCTGTGTATCACGCAGGAGGCAATCATGGCCCAGAAACGGACCGCACCGGATGACACATCCGCCTCGAAGGACGCGCGCTCCCGCATCATCGAGGCGCTGATGAACTTGGCGGCCAATCAGCATTGGGATCATTTCACATTGAGCGATGTCGCCCATGAAGCGGGCGTGTCGCTGGCGGAATTTCGCGATCTCTTCCCCTCGAAAGGCGCGGTGCTCGGCGCCTTTTCCCGGAAGATCGATCATCAGGTGCTGGCCGGCACGACCCATGATCTCGACGACGAGCCCAAGAAGGAACGGCTGTTCGACGTGCTGATGCGGCGGCTCGATGCCTTGGCGCCCTATCGCGGCGCGATCAAGGAGATCCTCGCCAAGTCGCGGCGCGATCCGTTCTTCGCCGCCGCGCTCAATCAGGTGGCGGTCAACTCGCACCGCTTCATGCTGGAGGCCGCGGGGATCGACGTCGAAGGTCCGGCCGGCGCCATGAAGATTCAAGGTCTGGTGTTCGCCTGGATCCGCGTCCTCGACGTGTGGGTGCATGACGATACGTCCGGCCTGGACCGCACCATGGCCAAGCTCGACAAGGAGCTGACGCGCGGCGGCCACATGGCCCAGCGCGTCGACGATTTGCAGCGAATCACCGCACCGCTGCACGCCTTCGCCAGCGCAGTCTTCGACACGAGCCGCCGCTTCCGCCGCCGTGCCAGATACGAGCGCGAGCCGAAGGACGACGACAAGGACAAAGACGCGGCGTGACTTTCAGCCCTTCTCGCTTCCGCACAGAACTCAGGCTTGCTTGAGTTCAGCGTTAGGAATGCACAAACTGGGTAGACCCGGTTTGTCATGCGCGGGAAGGACTTTTTCACCAACTCCCTCATCTTCCAGGACGACGACGTGACCGATTTTGTGCGGGCTCAGCCCATTGCCTTTGACGATTTTTTGAAAGTCGATATCCGTGTCGGGACGATCGTCGCCGCCGAAGCCTTTCCGCAGGCGCGCAAGCCGGCCTACCGGCTGACCATCGATTTCGGTGAAGCCATCGGGCGCAAGAAATCCTCCGCCCAGATCACCAAGCATTACACGCCCGAAACATTGATCGGCCGGCAGGTCGCCGCCGTGGTGAATTTCCCGCCGCGCCAGATCGGGCCTTTCATGTCCGAGGTTCTGACCCTCGGTTTTCCGGATGCGGCGGGGGAGGTGGTGCTCATTGCGCCCTCGCTCGGGGTGCCGAACGGCGGCCGCCTCTATTGAGGCGTTCTTTTTCCGTGAACTTCCAATCGTTTGCCCGGTTGTTGCGGAGAAGAGCGTTTTTTGCCGCTTGAACCCTTGCGATACGCCAGCGGCCGCATTATGGTCCGCGCCGCTTCGGTCCCGATGGGCCGGTTTTGGGGTGTAGCCAAGTGGTAAGGCAGCGGATTTTGATTCCGCCATTCCCTGGTTCGAATCCAGGCACCCCAGCCACATCATCTTGTCATTCATTGAAATGGTTTAACTTATGTCGGTGGCAGGGAATCCCGGTCCGGCGGCTAGAGCATTTTTGCGATTCTGAACGAACACAAAATGCTCTAACCCGCTATGGGCAATCTCACCGTCACCAGCACTCCGCCTTCCACGGCTTTGCCGAAGGTGATCGAACCATCGTTCTGGGCGATGATTTCACGGGCGATGGCAAGACCGAGGCCGCTGCCCTGGGCCGTTTCGTCGAGCCTTTGGCCACGCTCGCCGATCCGCGCCAGTTCCGCCGGGGTGAGGCCCTTGCCGTCGTCGCTGATCGAAATTTCGGCCTCGTTGCCGATCCGGACCGCTATGACCTTGACCTGAGTTCTGCTCCAGCGCGTCGCGTTCTCCAGGAGGACGCCCATCAGTTCGATAAGATCATGTGGGTCGATGTCCAGAACGATTCCCTCGTCCGATTCGACGTTCCATTTGAGGTCTTCGCCATCGCGTGTCCTTTGCAGCACGTTGATCGTGCGGGCGAGCGCCGTGTCGAGCGGAGCGTTGAGAACATGGCTGCGCGTGCGTAGCCGCAGCCGTGACAGTCGCAACTGATAGTCGACGCGATCGGCCATTTCATCGGCCAGGTCTCCCACGAGTTCGGCGGTCTCGGTGTCACCCTTTTCGCGCAAGCGGTCGGAGAGCGCCGCCAGCACCGAGAGCGGAGTCTTCAACCCATGCGCGAGATCGGCAGCGCGGGCGCGCGCAAATTCCATCGATTTTTGCTGAGACGCCAACAACGCTTCCACTTCGCCAACGAGTGGCATGACTTCTGAAGGATAGCTGCCGGGAACCCTGTCGGTCGTACCGTCTCGGATCGCCTCGATACCTTCGCGCAGCCTCGCCAAAGGGCTGAGGCCGATCCGCACCTGCAGCCAGGCCGCCAATATCAGCGCCATGCCAAGGATCAGCAGCGCCAGCGCCAATTCCTTACTGAACTGCGCAATCGAAAGATCGAGTATCGCGCGATCCTCGGCGATGACGATGCGATAGGTCTTTGTTCCTTCCGGAACAGAAAACTGAGTCTGAATGGCGAGCGCCAAGAGCGATTGTCCGCCAGGGCCGGCGATCGTCGTGAACTGTTCGCCGCCGGCCGCGGTCGCCGCACTGCCGTCAAGCACCGAATCCCAGAGCGAGCGAGAGCGAATCACCTGGCCATCGTTGATGCCTTCGACCTGCCAATAGACCCCGCTCAGCGGAACCTCGTAGCGCGGATCAGGCAATGATTGCGCGAGTGCCGGCGAACGGGGTGCTTGCGCATCGATCGCGGCGACCAGCCGAGCCAGGCTGGCTTCAAGATTGACCCTGACTGTTCGCTCGACATTGGCTGTGAATAGATAGGCTATCGCACCGCCGGCAATCAGTAAGGCGAGGGTGACCCAGCACGCGGCTCCCACCAACAGGCGGAGCCTCAGCGACCGAGCACTCAAGTCTCGTCCCCGCCGAGCATATAGCCGAATCCCCTGCGGGTCTTGATGATGTCGCTGCCCAACCGCTTGCGCACCCGCCCGACCAGCACCTCGATCGAGTTGGAATCGCGTTCAAAATCCTGGGTGTAGAGATGCTCCGTAATCTCGTTCTGCGACACCACGCGACCGCGCTGATGTGCGAGATAGGCCACCAGTTTGTATTCCTGCGGGGTCAGCGGAATCGGCACCCCAAAGCGTGAGATCTGCATGGCGCGGGTATCGAGGACGAATTCGCCGATCTCGACGCGTGACGATGCAAATCCCGCGGCCCTGCGAATAAGAGCGCGGACGCGGGCCATCACTTCCTCGATCTTGAACGGCTTCACGACATAGTCGTCAGCGCCGGCTTCGATGCCCTCGACCCGTTCGTCCCATTGGCCTCGCGCGGTCAGGATCAGCACGGGCGCCGCGCGCCCGGCCTTGCGCCAGCGCTTGAGCACCGTCAACCCGTCCAGCGAGGGCAGCCCGAGGTCGAGGATGATGACATCGAACGCTTCGGTATCGCCACGGGCCCAGGCGTCCTCGCCGTCGGAAGCTATCTCCACCACGAAGCCCGCCATCTGCAGCGCGGCATTAAGCGATTGCGCGATTCGATTATCGTCTTCGGCGACCAGAACGCGCATGGCCTATTCGATCCGTGCCAACATGCCCGACTGGGCATAGTAATAGAAGACGCGCACCTTGCCGGTGGCTTCGAGGATCGTCAATCTGTAGAGAAGCGTGGCCTTGTCATGGGCAAGCTGGACATCGACGATTTGGCCCTGCGTCAGTCGCCTGGCAGCGACAATGATCTGATCGAGCGGCAGCGCCTGTTCGGTTCGCACGGCTTCCAGCGCTCTGTCCTGCTCCGGTTCGGCATTCTCGGGAGTGGTTGGCGCGGTAGCTTGTCCGGAGCCTGGACCTCCTGGCCCGGACGATTGCGGCGGGCCAGACGGCGCACCGGGCGGGCCGCCGGGCCCGCCCGGTGCGCCGCTGGGGCCACCTGGGCCGCCGGGACCGGCAGCTTGCGCCGACGATGTCAGCGACTGTCCAAGTAACATCGCCCAGATCAGTATCACCAGCAAAAAGGGGCGTGCGACAAGCGGATTCATAATCGCAGAAGCTACCAGATTAAAGCTGAACATTTGCTGACATGCGGCTCACGGATCTGTCAGCGGGCTCTTGCTAGGGTTGACCCACTTTAGGCGCTCTGTTGCCCAATTGTATACACAAAAGAGACAAGCATGAAAATCCGAACAATGGCCGCGACGCTGCTTTGCGGTTGCGTAATTGGTATTGTCGGCCCCGCCCTTACGCACACAGTGGGGACGGAGCCGGCGGGCCTGGCCGCGGCCATGGTACTGGAGTTGGCACGCCGCGGCAGGGAATTGTTGATGTGGTTCCTACCACGCGCGTTGCCGGGACCAATCAATATGGCGATTGCCTCTACGGTTTTGAACGCTGATCGTTGGGCCGTCCGCGGCGCGCCGATGTAGTCGGTACGCTATGGCAGTTGGCGCAATCGGAGACCGCCGAAGACTTCGATCTTCGCTTTGGCCCGCGCCACAAGCCGATAAGAATAGAGAAGTTTCGGCGCTAACCGCAACCATCTCCAAGATTTGTTGAGACACACCCGTTCTCGCGCCGGGTCCGTTGGCGCGCGCAAATACATCCAGGAGCCGATATGATGGCCGGCGACACACAAGCATTCGCACTCGCTGCACAAACGTTCACGCCAGGTTGGCGCACACGGATTTTTCCCTATGCGGCATATGCCGAAATGGCAATCGCGTTGATCGAAGCGATCTCGAACGCAGAGATTGATCATCATCTCGCTTACGAAGCTAAAGTCAAAAAAAAGAACTGCCGCAACGGTTACTGGAAGAGGTCTATATGGAGCGATGTCGGTGAAAAGATCGTCGTCCGCATGCCGCGCGATCGTGCGGCCCGGTTCGAACCGCTGCTGATCCCTTTCTATCGGCAGCATTTTTACGGTTTCACCGATCGTATTTTGACTGCTTATGCGCATGGCCGTCGGCTCAACGAGTTCGACGATATCGTCGCGGATTTGTATGATTTTCAATTACCGCGGGATCTAGCGCCGCGCGTTATCGACGCCGTGCTTCGCGTTGTCCGCGAATGGCAGAGCCGGCGCTTGTCTTCGACCTATCCTGTCATGCTGTTCAGTCTATTGCCGACGACGGTGCGCGAGCGGGAACTGACGAGATCGCGCCCGGTGCATGTTGGCTTAGGGGTGCGGCCGGATGGGACAAGCGAGCTCTTGGGGCTTTGGGTCAAAGAGCCGTCGGGCGACGATTTGTGGACGCAGGTGACGACCGATCTCGCCGACCGCGGCGTATCACGGATCTCACTTGTCGTGACCGACGAGATACAGGACGCCGATCCTTGCCCACATCCTGCGCTCGATCTTGCCGAGATCGGCCAATGCAACATCGACAGGGTTTGCCATATCGACGATTTGAAATCGCTGCGCAGAAGCCGCGAGATGCATTCGGCAGTGCTTTAGCATCCTTGCCGATCGTGTGAGACGTCGCCGTGAGAATCTCTCGAAATAGAAGAGCCAATGGCGATGGGCAGCGGAACACTTACGGCGTGTCGCAGGCCGAAACCACCGACACCTCATTCAATCTACAACTTGTCTGGTCAAACGGGGGCCAACTCGAAGGACTTGATGACTATGATGACCTTTTCCAGAACGCAATACTCGGTGGAGAACGCCACAAACGCCAGTCTTGCAGATCAAATTCGGGGCCTCGGAGCTTGCCACGGAATATCCTGCCCGACAGATCCGCATGGCCCCTGGGCAAACAAGATGGCGGAACTGGCGGGCGAAGAAGTCAGACTCGATCAGGTCGAGTCGACACTCTTGGAATTGAGCCGCATTGGCGTTCTGACAAGCGAAGAGCGGCTCGCGTTGCATCGTGCATATTTGGATGAACTCAACCGCCACGGCAGCTCGATCGGGCACTTTCCAGCCGTGTGATGCTTTCGCGTCGCAGCGCGGATCATCTTGAAAAACTGTTCTGCTCCGCGCTTCCGCGGAGCGGATTTCTCTCTCACCTTCGCTTCCTTCTGTCGAGCCACGATGAACCAAACGACATCCCACTCGGAGGCAACGGAACAATCGTCCGCTTCCGCAATCTTGAGCGCAAAGATCCAACGGATTGCTGCCCTGACCGAAGAGCGTCTCGTCAAAGTTGAAGAACGAGCGATGCGCGCGGAAGCGAAACTCGCGTCGATCGAAGCGCGGCTCGCTGCCCTATCGGCACATCCCACGCCAAACAGCACGTCTTGGCGCATCGGTGCGCCCCTTCGGCTCCTCGGCACGCCTGCTCGCCGTCCGAGCTCGGCCATCCGGGAAAACCGCCTGGCCAGTGGCATCAAGCGGCGCGTCAAGGCGCTGGTGAACCACGTTGCACGTGTCATTGCGCGGCACCCTCAAGCCAAGCGCTTGGCGATCGCCGCATTGAGCATGCATCCTGTCCTGCATCGTCGCATCCGCGCAATGCTGGCCCCTCCATCAACATACGTAGAGGCAGGTGGTACATCGCCCCTGAACACTTCGCCGGATTGGCGCCCGCTCACCTTTGACGATCTGCCCCCAGAAGCGCGCCGGATATACATCGCGCTGCGTGCGGCGACACAAGGTTAGAAGGTCTTCAGCCATGCGTATCGTTGTCGACCTTCAAGGGGCGCAGACCGAGAGCCGATATCGCGGCATCGGGCGCAACAACATTGCAATGACCCAGGCGCTGCTGCGAAATCGCGGGGAGCATAAAGTTATCGTTGCCCTCAACGGTCTTTTTCCCGACACGATTGAATCCATCCGCGCGACTTTCGATGGATTGATCAGCCAAGATGATATCCGCGTGTGGCAAGCGGTCGGCCCGCTCTTCTGGCCTGACCCGGCCAATGGGTGGCGCCGGCAGGCCGCCGAGCTGATGCGCGAGGAGTTCCTGGCATCGCTGCAGGCGGACATCGTGCATGTCGGCAATCTGTTTGACGGCGTTGTCGACAACATGACCTGCAGCATCGGCAAGCGTATCCGCATACCGACGGCGGTCACTTTTCATGACGCCATTCCCTTGATTCAGCCGAATGTCTACCTCAAGCCGAATCCGACATATGAATCTTTCTATCGCGCTCGCCTCGAACAGTTGCGACGTGCCGACTTAGTGTTGGCGGTTTCCGAATCCGCGCGACGGGAAGCGATCGATTATGCCGGAGTGTCCGCCGAAAGAGCGATCTCCATCTCGTCCGCCTGCGATCCGATGTTTGCACCGGCCGTTGTCGTCGAGTCCGCCAAAACAGCCCTCTGGCACAAGCTGGGATTGTCCGGCAGCGGCTTTGTCATGTATTCGGGCGGAGCCGACGAACGCAAGAACCATCTGCGCCTGATCGAGGCCTTTGCGTTTCTGCCGCAGTCCTTGCGCGCACAGCATCCATTGGTGTTCGTCGGCATGATGCCTGCCGACCAAGGTGCAAGGTTCCTGGCACACGCACGGGCGCACGGGCTCAGCGAGCGCGAATTCGTGCTCGGCGGTCACGTCACCGATGGCGAACTGGTGGGCCTGTATCGTCTGTGTACCTTGTTCGTGTTTCCGTCCACGCACGAGGGCTTTGGTCTGCCGGTGCTGGAGGCCATGTCGTGCGGTGCCCCCACCATTTGCGCGAACTCCTCCAGCCTGCCGGAAGTGATGGGCCGCGCGGACTCGATGTTCGATCCCTGCGATGTTCAGGGGCTGGCCAGGCTCATCAACAAGCTGTTGATCCAACCCCGGCAACGGGAAGAACTCGTGCGCCACGGTCTGACGCGTTCCGCGCTCTTCTCATGGGATCGCTGTGCGCAAACGGCGCTGGCCGCATTCGAGCGTCTGCATCGGCAGGACTCGTGGCAAGACGATCCGCGGCCCTCCTTGCTCGAGCAATTGCCGAGCACCATCGGATCGGCGGCAAGTCAGCGATATTCCGTCCCCGACCAGGACCTTGTCGCCCTGGCGGCTGCATTGTCGTCGAACAGCCGTTGGTCAACGCCCCCCACCACGGCCTGCAGACAATTGCTGGTCGACCTGTCGATTATGGCGGACAACGACGGGAAATCGGGTGTCCAGCGCGTGGTCCACGGACTGCTGTCCTCATTGATCCAGTCACCGCCCGCCGGCTTTCGCGTCGAGCCCGTGTATTCGCCCCCCGGGGCCGCCTCGTTCCGCTATGCGCGGAGCTATATGCGCCGCCGCTACTCCCAATTTGTCGCCTCGGGGGAGACGGATGACGTCATCTCCTTGAAACCCGGCGACGTCTTCCTGGGCCTGGACCTTCACCATTCGGCGCTGTATCGGCCCGAATTCTTCGGCCATCTGCGCCAGATGGGCGTGCGGACGGTCTTCCTCGCGCATGACCTGCTGCCCATCCACCTGCCGCATTGCTTCGCGCCCGGCATGGACGACTTTCACACGCGGTGGCTGCAATTCATTTGCCAGACCGACGGTGTGGTGTGCGTATCGCGCGACGTGGCGCTCGATTTGGTCGCATGGCTCAATGCGCATGGAATCGAGCGGCAGCGGCCACTGTCCATCGGCTGGTCGCATAACGGCTGCGATGCGCCCGGCGCGTGGCAGAGCCGCTCGCTGAGCGCACAAGCCGAACGCACGCTCGACCAACTTCAGGGACGCGACGTGTTTTTAAGCGTGGGAACGATCGAACCGCGCAAGGGGCACCGTCAATTGTTGGCCGCATTCGACTTGTTCTGGGCCGGTGGCGCCGACGTCAGCCTCGTGCTGGTCGGCCGCGAAGGATGGGACGTGGACGAACTGGTCGGCGACATTCGTCGACACCCGGAATTCGGCGGCCGCCTGTTGTGGCTCGAGGGCATCGATGACGCCTTCCTCGAACGCATCTACCGCGCCAGTTGCTGTCTTGTGGCGCCCAGCCTCGGGGAGGGGTTTGGCTTGCCGCTCGTCGAAGCAGGTGTAAGGGGGCTGCCCATTCTGGCGCGCGATCTCCCGGTGTTTCACGAAGTGGCGGGCAGTCACGCCACCTATTTCCGGGGCGAGACGCCGCTGGAACTAGCGGATGCGGTGGGCCGGTGGCTGGCAGCGCACCGGCAAGGCGCCGTACCTTCTTCAACCGGTGTCCAGCATCTGTCATGGGCGCAGAGCTCCGAGAACCTTTTGAAGCTCGCGCTCGAATCTCAGTGGCCCATTCGCTGGCGGCGCCAGCAAACCCTGTTCCTCGATGTCTCGGAGCTCGCTCGCCACGATGCCAAAACAGGTATCCAGCGCGTGGTGCGCGCTCTTGCGCGCAATCTTCTCCTGGAGCCGCCCGCGGGCATGAGCGTGTGCCTGATCTGGTTCGACGGCCAAGTCTACCGGCATGCGCTGCGCCTTCAGACGCGCCTGTGCCATGGCGTGCATTCGATGGCAGGCGAGCCCGTCGTGGATTTTCGCGCGGGCGACGTTTATTTGGCGCTGGATCCCAGCCCTGGATGGCAACCGCTGATGGAACCGGCGCAACGCGACATGCGTCGCCGCGGCGTGAATGTCTGGGTCCTCGTCCATGACCTTCTTCCGCTGCGGCACGCCGAGTGGTGGGTTTCGTCCGTCGCAAAGGCCTTCGCTCGGTGGCTCGACAGTGTCACCGAAGTGGCCAGCGGTTTTGTCTGCATTTCGGAAACGACCGCGGAAGATGTGCGGCTCTATCTCGCCCAGAGTGGTTTCCTGGGCGCGGAAAATATTCCAGTGCGCAGCTTCCATATCGGCGCCGATATCGAGGATAGCGAACCGAGCCGGGGATTGCCGCCGGACGCCGAGCAGTTTCTGGCACTCCTGAAACAGCGACCCAGCTTTCTGATGGTGGGCACCCTTGAGCCGCGCAAGGGGCACGCTCAGACGATCGCAGCCTTCGAGCGGCTCTGGGCGCAAGGGCACGAGATCAATCTGGTCGTCGTCGGCAAAAAAGGCTGGCTGGCGGACGACTTGTTCGAGCGACTTTCACGCCATCCGCGGCTCGGGCGCGAGTTCCATCTGCTGCACGGCATCAGCGACGAATATCTGGACCAAATCTATGCCGCGTCGGCATGTCTGCTCGCGGCAAGCGAGGGCGAAGGCTTCGGCCTGCCTTTGATTGAGGCCGCTGTAAAACACCTTCCGATTATCGCCCGCGATCTGCCAGTGTTCCACGAAGTGGCCGGCAATCATGCCTATTATTTCGAGGGGCTCGGCGACACGGATCTCGCTGCCGCGATCCTGGATTGGCTGGAACTGTCTGCCCAAGGGCGCCATCCCACAACGAACGACATGCCTTGGTTGACCTGGCGCGAGAGCGCCCAGCAATTGTTGCGCGCTTTGTGGCTTTCAAATGCCGATACGGCGCAAAATTTCTCTGAAGATCGGATAGAGGCGCCCGCGTGAATCGAAGAATCGCCTGCGCTTCAATCATATCTTCGCGCAATGGAAAGAAAGCGTGGGGCTTCTCTTCGTCGGACCTGTCGCGACGGCGACGATGAAGATCAGCGTGGCGAATCTGGCTGACACCTTCACTCACGATGCCTGACATGCGTAGAGCGCCGCCGCGCTGTGCGTCGGCAAACGCGGCTGGAATCAAATTCCTTCGCATGCGCCGCGTCGCGAAGCCACCGTCCCATCAGATTTAGACAGCCGCGCCGAAGCCCCGGTGTTCTGGGGCGTTCCGTCGTCCGATTCAATTTGCTCCAGGCTCTTCATGCGAAAAAATAATTTCTTGATCCTCGCCGTCCTGTTCGTCGCGGTCTCGGTCGCTATGTTTTGGTGGACCGCCCGTCCGCAAAGAAACTTATTTGCTGCCGGGTGCGATGATTTTGGCTATCTGCGGCAGGCGCAATTATTTGACACGTTCGGCCCGATCGGCGGCTTAGCGACACGCATTCAAGCGCCCGAAGCGCTCTTCCTCACCGATGTCGCCAAGTCGATCACCTCAGACAGCAAGGAGTGGTTTCAACTCATCGCGCCGCATTGTCATCACTATGTGTCCGCAACCGACGCGATCATTTTGCAGTATCCGCCAGGAACGGGATTCCTCATCTCTTTATTTCCAAAATCCGCGCAATATTCCTATCTCTATGTATCGGCAATCCTGCTCATTGCGCTGACTTTTTCCTGGGCCGTATTCAATTCAAGAGGGCATTTTCTCCCGTGGCTGCTCGCGGTGACAGCTCTGCCCTTGATCGATTGGACGATAGCCCAGGATGCCACCCAACCGAGCAGTCCATCGCACCCTCTGACAATCATGTGTCTGCCGATTCTCATTGTCTTGACAATGCGCGCTTTTCCGGCGGACCGCGCCGCTCGGCCGGGCACGGCTTTCTGGGTCGGCGTTTTAGGTGGGCTGTTATTCACCATTCGGCTGCCAAATCTATTTTTGCTCGCGGGACTATTGGTTGTGCCGTTGTTCAATTGTCTGAGGACCGCGCGTCGCGAGCTTGTTTGGGCTTATGCTGCCGGGCTCTGCGGATTCGGTTTGAGCGGTGCCGCGCCTGTCATGGCCGCGAATTGGATGAACGCGGGCTCGCCGTTTGCGACCACCTACGCCAACAACGATGCCGCTGTGCCCCAAATCGATCTGGCATTGCTCTGGGGTCATCTTAGATATTATTTTTCGGGGCGCCCAACAAGCTTGACTAGCGTCGCGGCGGTTTGCGCACTCGTCATTCGTCTCGCCACCAGACGGCATTTGGTTCCGGTCGAGGGCCGCTTTGGAATTTCGATCGGCGTGACAATCGCATTCGGACTCTCGCTTGTGTTTTTTCTTACCCACGAAGTGGCCGAGCCCTACTATATGATGCCCGCGAGTATTTTCTTGTTGAGCGGCGTGGTTTTTGAATTGTTGAATATTGAAGCTCAACCGAAGGTTGCCAGCTTGCGAAATTGGGCGGTTTTTCTGTTCATTCCCCTGGTTGCTTCGGGCGGACTCAGGATCGCTCATCTTAAACCGTTTCGTCCGATCAACACGTTGCCCGATGAGGTATTGCGAAAGGACGCGATCGTCTGGGCCGATATCAACAATGGGACGAGTTATTATTATTTGCAAAAGTATGCTGCGAAATTTGTTATGGCATCGCAATGCATGCAAGATAAAATGGTGCAAAAGGTCTCGGAGTTTGGGCGTGATCAGTTCTTTATCGCCGACTCGGATGAAATGGCGGGCAAGATCGACCGTTATTCTCGGCTCCTAAACATGAGGAAAATCGGCGAATTTGACATCGGCAAGCCGCTTCCGATCTTCAAATTGCCAGCGGGCACGCAATGGCCAGTCAAGATATGTTCAGAAAGCTGAGGGCCGCGTCGTCACCGAGCGGTTTTCGCGTGCGAATGTCGAGCCGGATCTCATTTACGTTCGCGATCGGGGGCATGGTGAGATCGGTCGGTGTCACCGCTGGTATCGATCTCGCGCTGTCCTTGCTCGCTATATTTTACTGGCGCCTGCGCTTTCAATCCGTTTCGAGATTACGAATTGGCTGAGGAGTCCAGGCGGGAATCCGGGCAATCCGGCCAGATTTTTAGGGTCCGTTCCGGACACGTAGGCTCCGCTTCATTCCGGGGAGCCCATGCTCAACCCGCCGCTCTCGCTCATCACAGCAGGTTGACCAGCATTCGACCGACCGCGCACATCTGCCATTCGTTGCCGGACGCGACGGAAGCCTGGATGGCATCGCCAAGGGTGCGGGGCGTACCCGGATAGGTTTGCAGCATGGTTGCGCGCGCACGGGGTGTGAGATGCCCACCCACGATCACCGGGACACACTCGCCGCTGGGTTCTTGGAGATTGCCGGACACCAGCCCGCGACGATGCAGGCTCCTGAGGGTCGCGGCGGACTTTTGCAGGATGTCGGCGTAATTCGGATCGGTCCGCTCCAGCTTGACCTTGTGTGTTTGCTCGACACCCAAATCGACCGCCTGCGGCTGCGCCTCCAGCAAGGCCGCGAAAACCCGCAACACCTGGATGTCCAGATTCCGCAGAATATCAAAGTCGGTCATGTGCGTTCCCATCTCTTGGAAATTAACGATTCGCACGCCGATAGGGAGCTTAGCCAATAGTAGGATGGGCGAAGTTTTTCTCTCTGGGGCGCCTGCGCAGGGCCCAGGACACGGACGCCTGGAGCGCCGGAAACTTGAGGAAAAAGGATCATCAGCTTTGCTGATGATCCCCTTAAAATAAGGGGTTTAAGTATTGGCCTCAGAATGCGCGAGGATGGGAGTTGGGGGCCAGATCTGCACTCCAAGGCATCCATAGTCGTTCATTGATGGTCTTGTGTGTCAAAATGGTGTGGGTTGCGATCCGGCAGCGCCGTGCCACAAAGAAAAAAGGGTCATCAGCGATCCTGATGACCCCCTAAAGCAAAGGGTTTAAGTAATGGCCTCAGGACCGCCGGTGGACAGCATGGGGGCAGGTCTGGGCGTTCCGAAGAGAATACAATCTTCTATCTTTGATCGGGCCGGTCAACTCTAGCGAATGCCCAAAAGGGCTTCGAGCGTATAAAGCGCCAGGCCGACAAGGCCGCCGATGAGCATGCCGTTGAAGCGGATATATTGCAGGTCGCGGCCGACGTTGATCTCGATGATGTCGACGAGGCGCCGCATGTCCCAGCTCTTCACCTGATCGGCGATGAAGGTCGAGACGCCGGCCTTGTGCTCGCTGACGAGCCGGCTCGCCCACGTCGCGACGTTCCGGTTGATATCGGAGCGCATGGCGGGATCGGTCGCAAGGCCAAGGCCGATTTCATGCAGGAGTTCCGCCAGGCGTTGCGGCATGGACGTGCTCGCGGTCGTCTGCGTCTCCATCGCCGTTTTGATCTTGGCCCAGGCGAGCGCCACGAGTTCCCGGATTTCGCCGCGCTTGATCACGTCGCGTTTCAGCCGGTTGAGCTGCACGGCAAAATCGCGATCGGTCTCCAGCCGGACGATCAGTGCGCGCATGAATTGATCGAATTCGGCGCGAAAGGGGTGGTTGGGATCGCTTTCGACTTCCTTGGCGAAGGACGCCACCGAGGCGACGATTCGCTTCAGAAGATAGGCGTCGATCCGATAGAGCTTGAGCAGGCTCGGCAATTCGGCACGGATCCGGTCACGGATTTGCGCTAGCATTTCCGGCTGTTTCAGCGCTCGCCGGATCATTGTCATAAGCTGGCCCAGGATCTGCTGATGCCGGCCGGTGTCGGCCAAAGCTTCCAGCGTCCCGGCGGCGAAAGGTGCAATGTCGAACGTGTAGAACTGCGCTTGCACGCTGCGCAGAAACAGGGCCTTCAAGCCGGAGGTCTCCAACGCCGCGAAGAGGTCGGGTAGCAGGCGGAAGGAGAATTTGGCGATGTCGAGGCAGCGTTCGCGGTCGTCGAGAAATGCCGCGACATGCGCCGCAAAATCGATCTGACGCAGCCGGGCGTCAACCGGGCCCGCTTCCAAAAACGTATCCTCGATGAACTGGCCGAGTTTTTCCGCGATCCGCTGCTGGCTGTTCGGGATGATCGCCGTATGGGGAATGGGCAGCCCAAGCGGTTTGCGAAACAGCGCGACGATCGCATACCAATCCGCGACACCGCCGACGGTTGCCGCTTCGGCACAGGCCGCAAGGAACGAGAAGGCGGGATATTTCAGGGCAATTACCCGCGCGGCGATGAGCAGGACGACGCAGCCGGCCAGAACGCCATGCGCGATCAGTTTGAGGCGTTTGAGATCGGCGCCCTCGGCCACCGGACCGGAGCCTGCAATGATGGAACTCGTCATACGCCTTCTTCTCCGCGCTCGCCAGGCCACGCGCATAAGTGCCGGGATGGCATGTTATACCAATGGTCGTGCGCTGCGATCTATATGAAGGCCTCAATGTCATCCCGAGCTTGACCCACAGCCGTCTGGGAAATGTCCGCGATGATTGAGCGCGACTCCTTCTCCCAGAGGGAGAAGGTGGCCGACGAAGTCGGTCGGATGAGGGGACTTTCGTGAGAGATTGGCCACGGCAAGACTCCAGCCAGCGACGATTCAGAGTCCCCTCATCCGTCACGCTTCGCGTGCCACCTTCTCCCGATGGGAGAAGGAGTCGCGCTCAATCATCGCGGACATTCTCCCGGGCGGGCGTGGGTCAAGCCCGGGATGACAATCGCTGGTGTCACATGAGTCCGCGGCAAGTCTGGCTTATTTCTTGGCCGAACCTTCGCCTGAGACGCTGCTGCTCAACTCCGCGACGCTGTCCTTGAGGCGGCCCTTGATGATCTCGGCGACTTTCGTCGACGATTCATGGGCGAGCGCATGGGTTTCCCGCGCTCCGTCGATCGCGACGCTGAGCACTTTTTTGGCAAATTCCGTCTGCCGGGCGATGTTCTCCTGCGGCGAGCCGAGTGGCTTGAAGTCTTGCGCCAAGGCGGTTGCTTCGCGCAAGCTTTCCTCGATGATCGAGCGCTGCTTTTGCGCCACCGCTTTGGCGCCTTCAGCCGCCGTCTGCGCGGACTGCGACAGCGCATCAAGATTCTTCTGCTGCATGTCGACCAGTTTATCGACATCGAGCTTCGGCAAGCCGAGATCTGTGCCGAATTTGCGGAACATATCGATATAGGATTGGAATGTTTCGGTCATCATCGCCTCCCTTTTGATCTGCCCGCAGCGCGAGATCAACGCGGCGAGCCGTTGCATCGATCACTCGGATCGATCATCCCGTGTTCTCATCACGCAGGAACCGTTCGACGCGCCGCGCTGTCTCAGCGGCGCTCGTCACGAAAAACAAATGGCCGTCTTCGATCAGTTCGAGCTCTGCATTGGGAATCAGCATGTGCAGCAAGCGGCCGTTGATCGGCGGCACGAGCGGGTCGTCGCTCCCCATGATGATGAGGGTCGGTTGCCGCAAGGCCCAGAGCCACGGCACGCTGGTCCAGCCGGCCATCGCCAGAAGCTGGTAGAGATAGCCGAGCGCCTTGGCGCCTTGCATGGCGTTGGCGTGCGGCGAAATCAGCGACGGATCTTTGCGCACCGCGCCGCCGTAAAGGGAGGGCGCGACCTTGTGCATGTATGTTTTGTCGACATAGCGGCGCGGCGTCACCATCTTGAGCATGGCCGAAGGACTGCCGGGTACCATGACAGCGCCCGGAGAGGTCGCGCCGAGCACGAGCTTGCGGCACAGTTTCGGATATTGGTGGGCAAATTGCTGCGCGACGCCGCCGCCCCAGGAAACGCCAGCCACATCCGCTCGCCCATAACCGAGTTCGCTGAGCAATTGCGCTGCCAATCGCGCCATCCCCGACAGTCGATAGGGCAGAACCGGCGTCGGCGAGCCGCCCACGCCGGGCATGTCGAAGATGATCGTCGTCGTCTTGGTGAGCGCTTCCATGAAGGGTTGCGCGAGTTGCCAATTGGCGCTGATGCCGTTGAACAGAAGCAAGGGGCATTCTTCGTTTCCGGCATGCCTGATGGCAACGGTCAAAAGCTGGCCGCCGATCGAGAGCGAGCGAACGTCGATGTCCGGAGTGGAAGCGGGCGATTGTGCATCACGGTGGTTCATCGGTTCGGAACGTCTTTCTCGCTTTAAAACGGGGCGCGAATTACTTGCCGCCATCACTTGCTTTTGGCCGGGACAAGGAGCGCGAGGGTCTCGGCCAGTAGCGCCGGCTTGGTGGATCCTTCGATCTCCAGCGTGTTCTGGGTTTTCATCAGCACCTGGCCCGCGTCCTTCGGCCCGACGCCGAGCAAAACAACCCGCAGGCGTACCCGCGCGCCAGCGGGCACAGGCGCCAGGAAACGGACCTTATCGAGCCCGTAATTCAACCCCGCAGCAACGTCGGCCGGGAGGATGCCCACTTCCATCGACAGGGACGCGATCAGCGACAGCGTGAGATAGCCGTGCGCGATCGTTCCCTTGAACGGGCTCTCCCGTTTGGCGCGTTCCACATCGACGTGAATCCATTGGTGGTCGCCCGTACATGCGGCGAATTGATCGATCCGAGCTTGATCGATCGTCACCCAATCCGAGACGCCCAGCTCTTTGCCGACATGATTGCCGATTTCCGCCAATGTGAAACGTGCCAAGGTCGCCTCCAACGATTCATGCGATTCCGACGTCTTCGTTACATCTCGCCATAGAGCCGGCGCAGCTCTTTCTTGTCCATCTTGCCCACGCTCGTCTTGGCGATCTGCGGAATGAACAAGATCTTCTGCGGCACGCCGTATTTCGAGATGATGCCCTTGTCGGCGAAGGTCAGCAGATGCGCCTTCACATCGTCATCAGTCAGTTCTGTCGGCACTTTGGCATCGCGCACGATGAGCGCGAGCGGCCGCTCGCCCCAGCGGTCGTCCTTGATGCCGATCACGGCGACTTCGGAGACGCCCTTGCATTGCATGATGAGATCTTCGATCTGCAACGACGACACCCATTCGCCGCCGGTCTTGATGACGTCCTTGATCCGGTCGGTAATATGGACATAGCCGTCCGGCGTGATGACGCCGATGTCGTTGGTGTGCAGATAGCCGCCCTCCCACAGTTTTTCGGAGGCGTCGGGATTGCCGAAATAGCCCTGCGTCAGCCATGGCGCGCGCACCACCACTTCGCCGGCCGTGGTGCCGTCATTCGGAACGTTATTCATATCGGCATCGACCACACGGATGTCGACCAGCGGGCCGGCGATGCCGGCGCGCACGCGGATGTCGATTTCCTTGTCTGCGTCGCCGCCGAGATCGCTCGACCGCACATGGCCGAGGCATAGAAGCGGCCCGGTTTCCGACATGCCGTAACCCGCGTAGATATCGACGCCGGCATCCATTGCCTGTTTGGCGAGCGCCTTCGACAGCGCCGAGCCGCCGATGACCATCTTCAGGCCGGCGAGATCGGTATTGGCAGTTTTGGCCGCATTGAGCAGCATTTGCAGAATGGTCGGCACGCCGTGAGTGAACGTCACACCCTCGCTCTTGATCAGCTTGACGAGGAGTGCCGGATCGTAGCGGCCGGGATAGACCTGTTTCACACCCGCGAGTGTTGCCGCCCACGGAAAGCCCCAGGCGTGCACATGGAACATCGGCGTGATCGGCATATAGACGTCATCGCGATGGAAACGCCCCTGCTGGCCCGGTTGGCCGAGAAAGGCGAGTTCGGCGAGCGCATGCAGCAGCAATTGCCGATGACTGTAATAGACGCCCTTCGGCAAGCCGGTCGTGCCGGTGGTGTAGAAGGTCGTCGCTTGCGCATTCTCGTCGAAATCGGGGAAGTCGCAATCCGGCGATGCGACGGCCAAAAGGTCTTCATATTCGCCGATAAATGGCAAGCCATGCGTCTCCGGCTCAGGCGCATCCGTCAGCAGGACGAATTGCTTGACCTTCGGCAGTTGCGAGCGGATGCCGGCTAGCATGGCGGCAAATTCCGCATTCACCAACAGAACCGACGCTCCGGCATGATTGATCGTGTAGGCGACCTGCTCGGGCGAGAGGCGCACATTCACGGTCTGCAGAACGGCGCCCATCATCGGCACGGCGAAGAAGGCCTCGAGAAACCGGTGGCTGTCCCAGTCGAGCACGCCCACCGTGTCGCCCGGCTTCACGCCAAGCTTCGCCAGCGCCGTCCCCAAACGGCCGATCCGCTCCCGCACCTGCCGATAGGTGAGGCGGCGCGAGTCGCGATAGACGACCTCCTGATCGGGCACCTGCGATAGCGGCGTGTGCCAGATCTGCTTGATCAACAGGGGATATTGATAGGCATTTGCCGCAGCATCGATCAATCTGACGGACATGGCGTGATCCTCCTCGCAACGCGAATGACGCTTGTTCTATCGTTCTAAGACTGCCGCCACGCCGGCAGCTTGTTTGGGCTTCGCCGCTTCGTTGCGCCTTGCTGCGCTTTCAGCGCATGCAAGCTTGCGCAGAGACTGCACTTTGTGAAGGTTCGCAATGGCCGCAAATCGGGCCATTTCGGCCAAGTGCGCCGGGCAGGGCGGCATGCGAACCGCCCCAAGGCCCGTGCGGCCGCGACCCTCCTATTTCTTTGCGGCTCCACCCTTTTCTCCGCCGGCCTCGGCGTCCAGAAAACTCTTGAACATGTTCGGAAGCCAATCCATTCCCGCCGGAGCGTTCGACAGCCAGGTCCGGGTCAATCCGTCGAGCGACAGGCGGTCCATATCGGCCATCATGCGCTTCTCGATTTCGGCAAGCCAAGCCGCCTGCAGCGGGCGAATGTCCGGCAGCCCCATCACCTCCCGTGCTTCGGCCGGCGTGCATTCGATATTGATCGTAACCTGCATTATAGCACTCCTTCAAAAAGATTGACCGCGCCGAGGCCCGATGCTTCGCCTCAGCCGCGTGAACTTAGAATGTTTTTTGCTGTCTCGTCATCGTTCTGTGCCGCGCGATGCCGAAAAGCCGTCGGCGACATGGCGGTCCAGCGCCGGAAAGCGTGCCGGAAATTTGCGGCGTCGCTGTAACCGAGCGCATAGGCGATGTCCTCCCGCGTCATTTCCGTCTCGCGCAGATATTTCATGGCGATGTGCTGCCGCAGCTCGTCCAGCAATTGTCGGTAGGAAGTGCCTTCCTGGTCGAGTTTGCGCCGCAGGGTGCGCGCTGTCGTGCGCAGGCGCTTCGCCGTGACCGAGAGGCTCGGCCGCTGGGCGAGATCTTCCAGCAGGATCTTGCGCACCTTGCCCGCGGTTCCGGTTTGGCGCCAGAGAGCCAGGAGCAGGTCCTCGCAAAGCTCAAGGGCGATCGGATGGGTCGTTCGGTTGCCGAGCCGCGCCGCATCGTCGAGCCATTTCGCGTCGAACACGATCTGATTGGCCGGCTGATCGAACCGAACCAGGCAATCCGAAAATTCCGCCGGCGATCGAAAACCGAGCGGGCAGGGGTAGGCGAACGAAATCTGATTGGGCGCGAAAGCGGCGCCCATCAGGTCGCGCTGCAGGCACAGATGCGTTGCGATCTGCATCTCGATTTGAAAGCGGTAGAGTCTGGCATCCGATTTCGGATGCGAGATCGGATCGATCGTCCAGATGCCCCAGTGGCTGGTTTCCTCGAATGAAATCGTCGTGAGGGGCATTGCCAGCGCGTGATAGCGGACGGCGAAGTCCATCGTGCGGCGAAAGTCCGAACTGGACAACATCGCGTAGCCATACATGCCATAGGTCGAGATATGAAATCGCGACCCGACCTTGAACGGCAATTGCGTATCGTGCGACAACGCCAGCGCATTGCGACAGCAGTTCAGGATTTGATTGATCGAGACTTTCGCGCCGACCGCATACATGTCCTCGCTCGAGAGCCCCGTTCCGTGCAAAGCCTGCTCCGGGCTGATCCCTTCGTCCGCAAGCGCTTCGACCAGCGCAACGATCTTCGCCGCCGTGTAAACTTTCTCGCCAAATCCGACAGCGGCCATGTTTTGCTCCATGCTTGACACAACCCGCGGCGGTCCCGCCGCGCGTTCCGTTCAAGCCTCGACCACATAGGTTCCCGGGGCATCGCCCAACGGAGGATGGGCTTCGCTGCCGAGGGTTTTCGGCGCGGACCGCTGGCCGCCCGAATGGTCGATGGACCAATTGCGCCACAGGTCCCACCAGGATCCGCTCGTCGGCGTCGCCTCTCTCAGCCAGTCGTCGGGGGACGCGGGCAGGGCAGGGTTGAGAAAGAACTTGGCCTTCGCATTCGTCGGCGGATTGATCAGGCTCTGGATGTGGCCGCTGTTGCTCAAGATGAAATCGTTCTTGCCGCCGAAGCTCCGCGCCGATTGATAGACGCCCTTCCACGGTGTGATATGGTCCGTCGTTCCGGCGACGAACATTTTGTCGAAGGACAATTTCGACAGATCGATGGGCTTGCCGAGAACTTTCATCGCGCCCGGGTGGATCAGGCGGTTGTCGCGGAAAATGTCGATCAGTTCAGCATGGAATTTCGCCGGCAGCCGCGTCGAATCGTTGCTCCAATACAGGATGTCGAAAGCGGGCGGTGGATTGCCCATGAGATAATTGTTGACCCAGAAATTCCAGACGAGATCATTCGGCCGCAACCAGGCGAAGATGCGATTCATTTCGGTGCCGTCGAGAATGCCTTTGGTCTGCGAGGCAAGCTTGGCCGCGCCCGCGGTTTCGTCCGTGGCGAAAAGCGCCAGCGTGCCATCGCGGATTTGCCCGAGCACCGCCACCATCATCGTCATCGCTTGAATGCCGGTGTCGCCCGTGTTGGCATAATGGGCGGCGAGCGCTGCCGCCGTCATGGCGCCCGAGCAGGCCGCATGAATGATGAAATCGTTCGAGCCGGTGATGTCGCGCATGGCCGCAATCGCTTCGTCGAGCGCCGCCACATAAGCGTCTATGCCCCAGTGGCTTTGCGCTTCGCTCGGGTTGCGCCAACTGACGACGAAGATTTGCAGGCCGTGCTTGACGAGATATTCGACGATGCTCCGTCCGGGCGCCAGATCGAACACGTAAAACTTGTTGATCTCCGGCGGAATGATGAGATGCGGCCGCTCGAAGACCGTGTCGGTCGTCGGCGCATATTGAATGAGCTCCAGCAGCGGATTGCGGAACACCACCTTGCCCGCCGACAAGGCCAAATTCTCACCGACCGTGAAGGCCTCGCGGTTTACCTGCGACGGCAGGCCGCCGTTGTTGCGTATGTCATCGACGAAATTCTTCAACCCGTCGAGAACGTTTTGTCCTTTCGTCGCAACAGTTTTGCGCAGCGCCGCGGGGTTGGTCAGAATGGCGTTGGTGGGCGCGAAGGCGTCGGCAAAGAGCGAAACCGCGAAACGCGCCCGCTCCTTGGTGCGATCGTCGAGGTCGGTGCGCTCGACGAAACCCTGCAGTGCATTCGTCCACGCCACATAGCCTTGCAGCATCGTGCGGTAGAGCGGATTTTGCATCCATGCTTCGTCGTTGAATCGTTTGTCGCCTTTCGAGGGCGCGAGCTCCGATTGCCCGGCGATGACCGCCACGAGGTCGCGCACGAGCGCGGCTTCCTGTTCGACCACCAGCATCGGATTGCGCAAGGCTTCCTTTGCGAGCACCTGAAAGCTCGCCATGATGTCCTGCGGCCTGAGGCCGATGAAGGGATTGGGGCCGAGCAGATTGTCGGTCACCTGATCGGCGAGCGTTTGATCGTCCTTGTCAGTCTTCGGTGCTTGGGTGTGCTTGTCGCTGCTCATGGTCGGCTCCATCGGGCGGCCAGTTGTTGTCTCTGCAAATGATCGGCGCGGCCGCTAGACGAACGCGCTCAATCCCGTGATGGCCTTGCCGACGATCAGCGTGTTCATTTCGCGCGTGCCTTCGTATGAATAGATCGCCTCCGCATCGGCGACGAAGCGGCCGATATGTTCGTCGAGCAGAATGCCGTTGCCGCCCAAGAGTTCTCGCGCATAGCCGACGGTCTCGCGGCATTTGACAGTGCAATAGGCCTTGGCGAGCGAGGCATGTTCGTCGGTCATCTTGCCCTGGTCCTGCAATTGCGCGAGGCGCAGCATCATGCTTTGCGTCGCGGTGACGTTGCCGAGCATTTTGACGAGCAGGTCCTGCACGAGTTGGAAGCCGCCGATCAGGCGGTCGAATTGCTTGCGGTGCAGTGCGTAGCGCAACGCGTGTTCATAGGCGCCCATCTGGCAGCCGACGGCGAACCACGCGACGCCCGTGCGCGTCATGCGCAGGACCTTGGCCGTATCCTTGAAGCTGTTGGCATTCTGCAAACGGTCGGCTTCCGGCACGCGGCAGTTCCGCAGCGTGATCAGGCCGTTCTGCACGACGCGCAGCGCCATCTTGTTTTCGATTTTTTGTACCGAGAAGCCGGGGTTCTCTTTGCCGACCACGAAGCCTTTCACCTGGTTGCTTGCTTCGTCGCGCGCCCAGATGACGTTGAGATCGGCGAAGGTCGAATTGCCGATCCATTTCTTTTGCCCGTTCAGAATCCAAGCGTCGTTCTCGCGGCGGCATGTCGTCGTCATGCCGCCCGACGTGGCCGAGCCGACGTCCGGTTCGGTCAGGCCGAAGGAGCCGATTTTTTCGAAGCGCATCATGGCCGGCAGCCAGCGCTGCTTCTGCTCTTCGTTGCCGCACAGGTAGATGGAGCCGGCCGACAAGCCGGTATGGACGCCGTAGAATGTCGCGACCGACGAATCGACCCGCGCCAGTTCCATGCAGATGAAGCCGTTCAGCAGCATGCTGCCGCCGGCGCAGCCGTAGCCCTCATAGCCGATGCCGCCGATGCCGAGCGCCGCAATCTTGGGGATGATTTCGAACGGAAATTTGTCCCGTGCCCAATAATCTTCGATGATCGGCGCGACGGTCGTTTCGGCGAAATCGCGGACGCGCGCGAGTATCCCGCGCTCCTCGGCATTCAGGACATCGGCGATTTGATAGAAGTCGCCGTTCACCGGCGGCGTTTTGAACGCGTCCTTGGGGGCAGCAGCGGCCGTCATGATCTGATCCTCCCCTATCCGGAATCAGGTCCGCGCCTCTTCTCCTGTCGGGGGCGGCGTCGGACGCGTTGCGGCGGCTTCGGCGCGGCTGCTTCGATCCCAGAAGCCTATCATCTACCTGAATCCAGCAAATGAAAGGTGGAAAGTGGACAAGTGGCGGTCAGATTCGGCCATCGAGAGGCGGTGACCACCGCCGCCGGCGTCGCATGCCTTGTCTTTGGCCGGTTTTGCCGGAACGGGGCGAACGCCACGCGCGGCGGACCGTCGCATGGGGTCCAATTCGGCCGCCGGAAGAGCCGCAGGAGCCGGTCTTCACCGGAATGGCCCCACGTCCGCAGCGTCCCGAGCGCTCCTCCACGCGATTGACGCGACCGCGGGTTTGCGGCATGTCGGAGATGTGTGATCTTCAAGGAGCTCTTCCATGCGCAATGCCACGACACCTTTCGTCCCCTTCAGCCTGGCGGGCAGCGATCTCGCGCGAAAGTCGGTCGCGGTTTTGATCGGTGTTGCCGCGCTGACCCTGGCGTCCAAAATTCAGGTGCCGATGCTGCCGGTGCCGATGACGATGCAGACCTTCGCGGTGGTCATGGTCGGCGCCCTGTGCGGCGCGCGCCTCGGCCTTGTCACCGTCCTGGCCTGGCTCGCTTTGACCTTGCTCGGGGTGCCGCTGATTGCCGAATGGGTGGCGGGGCCCGCGCCGTTCGTGGGCCCCACCGCCGGCTATCTCGCCTCCTTCCCGCTCATGGCAGTGCTCATGGGCTGGCTCGCCGAACGCGGCTGGACCAATAATCTCGTCCTGTCGGGTCTCGCGATGGTCTTGGCCAACGTCGTGTGCTTCGTGCTGGGCTGGGCCTGGCTCGCGACGCTTATCGGTGCCGATAAGGCGCTCGCGTTCGGCGTCACGCCGTTCCTCCTCGGCTCGGTCGTCAAATGCGCCCTCGGTGTGGCGCTGGTGGAAGCGCTGCGTCGCAACGTCAAATCGGCTTGAGCGCAGGATGGTCGTCCGACTGCGCGGCCATCACCTCAATTGCATTCTGACCTATCTTGGCCGGGGCTACAGCCCCGGCTTTGTTTTGAATATGGACGAGATCGTGACGCGGCTGCGAGCCGGCGCCATCGTCGAAATCGTCACCGGGCCGGATGATCTGTGCCGTCCGCTGCTGGCGGAGCAGGCGGCGCCGCACTGCCTCAACGACAGCGTCGTCGCGCGGGATGCGCGGGCGCTGCAAGCGCTCGGGGGCCTGTTAGGCCGCGACCTGGACGTGGGAGATCGCTTGGCGCTCGATGCGGCGCTTCTGAGCGATCTTCGCTCAGCCTTCGCGAGCGGGTCGACGCGAGCCGCATGCGCGGGCTGCGAATGGTCGAGCCTCTGCGACGCGATCGCGGCGTCGGGATTCACCGAGACGAAATTGTGAACCGATTAGGGGCCACGGTGCTGTCTCAAAACCCGAATTTCAAGCCGCCTTGCACCTGGGTGCCGCTCGTATCGCCCTTATAGAACCAAGGATTGTACGACCCCGCGGCAGAATTGCCGCCGCTGCCGGTATCGGCTTTCCATTTCATGCCTAGGGCAATCGGATTTTCGTCGGTTTTCTGTCGCGAGGCCAAAGGCAGGGCGGCGGGGCTTTGCGTCTTGTTCGCCGCCTTGCTCGCGACGGCCGGCTTCTTCGCTTTTTTGACGGTGGCCGCAGGTTTTGCCGCGGTCGCTTCGCCAGGACTGCGCAAGGACGGCGGCACCACCAAATCGCTCTCCTGCGCTTTTGCAAGCGCAGGAGCAAACATCAAGAGACTTGTTACAAAGATCAACGCGGGACGAAATTGCTTCATGGCCGCTCCACTGGACCACACCATCCTGGCAAAAAGTTGCTGTCTTCGCCTTTTGCCAGGGCCAGCGCTGCTTCCAGCGCGGCATTGAAATCTTTTTGCACGTCCTTGCGTTTGATCCGGCGGCGCAGAAAATCCGCCCACAGGAACTCGCTGAACGGCGTCGTGTCCTTAGCATAGCCCCCCATCAGGCGCAATTCGCCGGCAAGGCTGCGGAACGGGTCGTCCTCCATGTCCGCAATCGATTTCGGCAGGTCGTCGTAGGCGCGGCGCCGCCCTTTGGCGTCAAACGGATGCATCCAGCCGCGATTGTCGAGGAAAATCCAGAAGGCGTCCTGCTCCAACTTGCGCAAATCGGCCACCACCGTGGTCGCGATGTTCTCTTCGCCCTCTTCAAGCAGTGCCCGGCACAGATGGTGATGGTCGATCACATAATATTCCGCTTTCGGGCCCCAGATGACCGGAATGAGATGGGTGCCGAGAAAGTCGGCCTTCTTCTCCTCCTTACGCTTGCGCCAATTCCTCTGCTTGGCTTTCACTTCGCGCATGCCGACCGTGATCTGAGTCGGGCGCAAGGCCTCGATGGCAACGGGTTGAATGTGTGGTTCGCGGGACAATCTCATGTCTATATCCTCTGATGTTATGGGTTGTTGCGAAAGGCCCCCGGAAAGACCGGATCCGCATGGGCGGCTTTCGCTGGCGAAAATCGATGTTCTGATCAGATCAGGAAAAGTATCGATCGGAGGCGTTCATATATTCGTCATAATTGCGAGATCGGCAACCGTTTCATCTTCGCCATAGAAAAAAGTAAAGGCCGTCTAAATCGGGAATTGCCGGCCGATTTCGACCAGCTTGTCGTTGGGCAGGCGCAGATAATCGCTCAAGCGGGCCGAATTGCGGCTCATGAAGGCGAAGGGCACGCGGATCCAGGCGGGCAGGCCTTTACCATCCTCGCGTGCGGTGATGCTGGTGCGGCCGATGTAATAGGTCACGTCGCCGGGATCGAGGGCGCAGCCTTGTTCCTTGCACAGCGGCAGAAGTTTGGGCAGGTCCGGCGTTTCGATGAAGCCGTAATTCGCCTCGATGATCCAGACGTTGGGCGCTTCCTGCTGTACCGTGAAGCGTTTGCCGCTCGCGACGCGGGGCACCGGCAGAATGGACCAGCGCACGACGGCGACCCGTTCCTGCAGGGCATGGTTGAGTTCGACGTGCCAGCGCATCACGGCCGGCACGCCATTGCCCGTCATGGTCAGGAACACGGCGCTGCCCGGCACGCGCACGACATTGCCGGATTGCAGCTTTTGCTTGAACGTGTCGGCACTCTCGGTTGCGCTCTGCATGCAGGCATGGATCGCCGTCGACCCGCGGTGCCAGATCCACATGGCGCCATACACGATGATCGCCATCAGCAGCGGGACGTAGCCGCCTTCCAGCACTTTTGCCATGTTGGCAACGAAGAAGCTCGTATCTACGATCAGGAAGATCGCAGCAACCGCACCGGCCAGGGCGATGTTCCAGCCCCAGATCTCGCGCATGGCGATGAAGAGCAGCACCGAGGTCATCAGCATCGTCATCGATACGGCGATGCCATAGGCCGCCGCCAGATTGTCCGATTTGCCGAAGCCGACGGTCAGCCCCAGGGTTGCGAGCATCAACAGCCAGTTGACCGCGCCGACATAGATTTGGCCATAGCCTTCCGCCGAGGTTTGCCGGATGTCGAAACGCGGCATCCAGCCGAGCTGAATGGCCTGGCGGGTCATCGAAAAGGCGCCGGTGATGATTGACTGGCTGGCGATGATGGTCGCGACCGTGGCGAGCGCGATCAGGGGCGTCAGCAGCGCCGGCGGACAGAGATGGTAGAAGATATTGGTCTCGGTTGGCTCGCCGTTGAGCACGATCGCGGCCTGGCCGAGGTAATTAATCACCAGGCTCGGGAAGACGATGCTGTTCCAGGCGAGGCGAATCGGCAGCGGCCCGAAATGCCCCATATCGGCATAAAGCGCCTCGGCGCCGGTCACGCACAGGAACACGCCGCCCAGCACCAGGAAACCGGCGAGGCCGCCCGACAGCAGAAATTTAAGGCCGTAGACCGGATTGATCGCCCAGAGGACCTCCGGATATTGCGCGATGCCGTAAACGCCCATGATCGCCATGACGACGAACCAGAACAGCATGATCGGTCCGAAGGTGCGCCCGATCCTGGCGGTGCCCATGGGCTGCACGACGAAGAGGGCAATCAGGATCGCGACCGCGCCGAACAGAACGTAGGGTGTCAGAGACGGGGTGATCTGCTCGACGCCTTCGAGCGCCGAGAGAACCGAGATTGCCGGCGTGATGGCGCCGTCGCCATAGATCAGCGCCGCGCCGAACAATCCGGCCGCCACGATGACCGGGCGATTCTGCTTCTTGACGCCGAGCAGCGACATCAGCGCGAGAATGCCGCCTTCGCCGTCATTGTCGACGCGCATGGCGAAATTCACGTATTTGATCGTCGTGATGATGAACAAGGTCCATAGGATCAGCGACGCGGAGCCCATGATGGTCGCGGCCTCCGGCTTGGCGCCGGTCAGATCGAGAACCGTCTTGAACGTGTAGAGGGGGCTGGTGCCAATATCGCCGAAGACGACGCCGAGGGCGGCAAGACTTAAGGCCGGCAATGCGCCTTTGGGGGAACCGGATTCAGACAATGAAACCTCGCTTGGGTGCAATCGCTAACATTATTTAAGACGAATAATATGAACCTTATCTGTCCAGGATCACCCGGTCCACATTGCCATCAAGTCCCGGCGCCTGTCGCAGGTCGGCCCAAATGCGAGCGCAAAAAAAACCGAGGCGCAAACGCGCCTCGGTCATTGTCGATTGGGATGCGAGCCCGCCTCAAGCGCCGCTGATGGCGAGGACGACGATCCGCACCAGCACCAATCCGGCAGCAATCACGAGATAAGCACGCAGCGTGATCATCCAGATACGGCTCTTATTTGACATGTTCATGGCAGGCAGCTTGTGCAGCGGCGGCATGCGCCACGTGTCGCGCGCACCGGCCGGGAAGGCATCTTGCGTGTCGGCCGAGGCGCTTTTGAAGGCGCCGCTGACCAGGGCGACGACAATTGCGAGCACCGAACCGACACCGAGAATCCAGCAAATCACGGTCGCATCGGTCTGGTCCGGGAACAGGACCGAGGCGGTGAGGATGACCGACATCAGCACGAGCGCCGCGATCACGCCGCCGGTGAAGAGGTTCATGCCCCGCCTGTTGACCCACGGGCCGAGCACCGGCTTGTCGTTGCACAGCAGCAGCAGGAACACGGTTGCGCTTGGCAGCAGCACGCCGGCAAGGGCCTGCACCGCGTTGGTCAACTGGCCGAGCGGCACACCGGGTGTGACGACGAGCGCGGCGCCGACGGCGAGGATGCCGCAATAGACCGCATAAAAGGCCTTCATCTCGGTCGGCTTGCGATGCAGCGAGTGATTGACCGAGAACACGTCACCGATCGCATAGGCGGTGGACAGCGACACCGCGCAGGCACCGATGACCGCCGCGTCGATGAGCGCGATCGCGAACAGGACGCCCGGCAGATGGCCGACATATTTGTCGATGCCGGCGGCAACCGCGCCCGCGTCGGTGAAATTGCCGGCTTCCGGCTGTCCTGCAAAGGTCGCGGCTGCGAAGGCGATCATCGCCACGGCGCCGACGATCACGACGGCGATGCCGATCCACAGATCGATGCGGCCGTATCGGATGAAGCGCGGGGTGATGCGCTTGTCGATCACATAGGACTGCTGGAAGAACAATTGCCAGGGCGCGATTGTCGTGCCGACGATGCTGATGATCAAGAGAATGACATCGCTCAGCTTGCCGCCTTCCGGTAGCACTGGCAGTTGCGGCACAACGAGATCATGGGTCATCTGGCCGAGATCCGGATGGACCATGAAGAAGATCGGCACGAGCAGCAGGCTGCCGAGGCACAGGAACAGCGCGAACCGTTCGAAGCGGCGGAAGCTGCCGGTGCCGGCCGAGATCATGATCACGGCAGCAGAAATCGCGACGCCGACGATCTTGTTGAAGCCGAGATAATCGAGCGCCAGCGAGATGCCGATGAATTCGGTGACGATGGTCAGTGCGTTCAACAGGAACAGGTCGATGACGCTGAAGGCGCCCCAGAATTTGCCGAAACGCTCCAAGATCAGGCGCGCATGGCCGACGCCGGTCACGGCGCCGAGCCGCAGCACCATTTCCTGGTTCACGTAAAGCACCGGGATCAGCAGCAGCAAGGTCCATAGCAGCGAGGTGCCGTAGTTCTGGCCGGCCTGCGAATAGGTCGAAAAGGCGCCGGCGTCATTGTCGCCGACCATGACGATGAGGCCGGGGCCGACAATCGCCAGAAGCGTCAGCAGACGGTGCCGCAAATTGGCCCGCGGGCCGATATCATCTTTGTGGATCGTGCCCAATGCGCCTTGGATATGGCCGATATGGGCTTGGTCGAGCACGGCGCCAGCCGTGGTGTTGGGGTCGATACGCAAGGTCATTGCTCATCTCCTGGGCCGGCGGAGCTGAGCACGCTGCCTTAAAGCGTGATCTCAAACCGCGTTACCGCACGGCAAATAATAAAAAACAAGGGTTTCGCTTCAGATTTACCGCCCACCGGAGAACCGAAGATCGATCCGGCAGGCCACTTCGGGTCCTCTTCCATGTCAGCCATCCTCTTGATTTTCGCGCGCACGCGGCCGCTCCGCAGCCTGCGATGGGGTTGCGAGCACTAAAACGCCGTACAGGCCCGCCTGAGGGCGCGCCCATTGAACAATGAGGGTTTTGAGCTTTTTCATCGCTCATCTCCTTAATGGCCCATCGAGGGCCGGAGCATGAGCGCTTTACGAGCCGTCTCGGCTCTTAAGGGCAACTCACACGGACGAGGCCGCGGACGGGACTATGTTGAGTGACGAATCTCGCGCCGACTTGGCAGCGGTCGAATCGTCGAAGCTGGTACTGCCCATGTGTCTTTCATAGGATTGAAGCGTCCGAACGGGCGCTTCCCGATCGAACATGATTAGGCCATGAACCCGTTCGGTTGATCTGTCAACTTAAAAATGTCGGGCCGCGATGCCACATTTGCGCCACGTGTCGGACCTGGCGCGGCTCACCACGTATAACGCACCGCAAGCCCTGCATGGATCGTGTTGCCGATCGGTTGCGGGCCGAGTGTGCCGTCGGCGAAGGCGTCGATGATCACGCCCTTGCGGATGCGGTAACCGATCCGCAAACCGTATTCCGCCCAGGTATGTTCGCCGATATGGCCGTTGAACGTGCCCACATTCAGCACATCGGCGCTCAGGCCCGAATGGGAGCCGAAGGAGCGCACCGCGCCGAAATTGACCTGGGTTTCGACGACCGATGCGAACAGATGGGTCCATTGGCCGCCGAGTTTGACAAGATTCATCCGATCGGTGCCGGAGTTCAGCAGGGCCGGCGCATTGTTCGCGTCCGGCACGAAGGCTTCCGCCGCATGGCCCACGGGCTGCCACAGATGCGCGACCTCCGTGGAGACGGACGCCTCGTCGATCGGCGTGATGCGCCAGACCCAGCCGAGTTTGCCGAAGACCGAATAGTCGCTCGTCGTGGCATGGCTGCGGCCCTGCATGGGGCCAAAATAGGACTGGTAATCGCGCTTGTAACTGACGTCGCTGTTGGGCGCGGCGAAGATGCCGGCTTCGGCGAAGGGTCGCGAGCGGCCCCATTCGGTGAGGTCGTAGCGCAGCGCGGCGGCGAGGAGCGGTGCGCTGGTGACGCGCACGCCGCCGCTTTCATAGGAGCCGAAGGCGGCGCCGCCGATGATGCTGAGATCGTTGGTCAGCATCTTGCGGCCGTGGATGCCCCCGGCAAAGGAGCCGACGGCGCCGAAGGCGCTGATGCAATCGTTGCAATTGATCTGCTCGTTGAAGCCATCGAGGATCAGCGACAACACGCGGTTCGTGACCATTTGGCCCTGCCGGTTACCGGCAAGATGGTCGACCGAGGTTTGCGCCTGCTGGTCCGTCACGACCTGGGCAAAGCGCAGGAACACGTCGTTCGGATCATAGGTCACGATCGGCACGAGGCCGGGCAGGGGCGTCACGCTCGTGGTACCGAACGTCCCGTTCACGCCGCGGTTCGCGGTCAACAGCGTATATTCCGTTGCCGGATTATAGGTGCCGTTGAGCGCGGTGACCTGCAGCGCCGCGCCGGTGATCGTGGCCGTGCCGTTTACCGCCAAGAGGCTCACGGCATTCGGGCTCAGATTGGTGAGCAGTGTGGAGCCGGGTGCGAGCGTGGCCGTGCCGTTCGCGGTCAGCGTGCCATAGGGGTTGGCGGCGTTGCCGGGCGCGACCGTCGCTCCGCTTTGCGCCAAGAGGCTGCCGGTCACACCCGTGCCGGTCAGGCTTGCGCCGGAGGCAATCGTGGTCAAGGCCGAAGCCGCGATGGAGCCGTCCACCTCCAGTGCGCCCTGATCTACATTGGTGTCGCCGGTATAGGTGTTGTCCGCCGTCAAAACCAGCGTGCCGCCGCCGGTCTTGCCCAATGTGTCGGCGCCGGAAATGACGCCGGCCAGGGTGATCGTGCCCGCGCCGGTATCGATGGTCGGGTCGGAGAAACTGCTGCCGACAAGGAGGACATTGTTGTTCAGCGTATAGCCGGAGCCGAGGAACTGCAGCGTCGTGCCGGGGCTCATGTCGAGCGTGCTCGTGCCCAGCGCCGTCGCGCCGCCGACGGCCAAGGTGCCGGCCTCGATCCAGGTCTTGCCCGAATAGCTGTTGTTGCCGGTGAGGGTAAGGGTTCCGCTGCCGGCCTGGACGAGGCTGAGCGCTGCCGCGCCGTCGCGGATCGTACCGCTGAAGGTCGACGACGCGCCGCCGGCGCCGACCGTCAGGCGCGCGGCCGTGTTGCAATTCACTGTGCCGCCGCCTTGCGCGGCGCTGTAGCTGCTGCCGTTGAGGCTGCAATTGGTGAGCGTGCCGCTGCCCGACAGCGACGCGATGCTTTGCGAAAAGCCGCCAAGGTCGAGCGTGCCAGCGCTATTCACGGTGAATGCGCTGTTCGGACTGAACGCGTTGGCGGCGCCGGCTGCGAGCGTGCCGCCATTCACCGCGGTTGCGCCGGAATAGGAATTGGTACCGGTGAGCACGACAGCGCCCGGACCGTTTTGTGTCAGCGACCCGGTCCCGCTGATCGGCTGGGTCACTTGCGTGACATTGGCCGAAGGCTCGTTAAGCGCAAAGTTGCCGTTGTCGATAATGGCGGTCGAGTTCCGTAGCAGACCTTGGCTCGTGCCGTCGCCCAGCTGCAGCGTGCCGGATGTGATGGTCGTCGTGCCGTGATAATTGTTGTTGCCGCTCAGCGCCAACGTGCCGGTGCCGGTTTTGACGAGGCTGAGCGCAAAGGCGCCGCCTTCGATAATTCGGCCCGAAAAATCCGTTGACTGATTGTTGTTGCCGATGGTGAGCGTCGAGTTGGTGGTGGGCCGCCCCGGGAATAGGCCGTCAACATCGAGACTGACAGGTGAGCCCTGGGTCACGACGCCGGAACCGCCTAAGCCGCCGATCGATTGATCGGCATCGCCGAGGTTCAACGTGCCGTTCACATTATAGGTGCTGTTGGGACTCAGAATATTGGCGAAATTGGCATAAAGCGTGCCGCCGGAAATCTGTGTGGTCCCGGAATAGGTTGTTGTGCCCGTGGTTTCGAAAACGAGCGCGCCGCCCCCGACCGTCAAAGCACCTGCGCCACTCAGAGTGGCAAGGTTCATGTCGATATTCGTGCTCGACGTCGAGGCGACGGTGGGCGCTTGAATGGGAAAGCTATTGTTGAGGCAGATCGTATCGGCGAATCGAGTGTTGGCTGTTGTGATCGCACTGTTGAGCGAAGCCTCGTCAGATGCGATCAGGGAGAAGGATGTTGGGCTGCATCCCGTCTGCGCTTTCGCTCCCGGTGCGAACATCAGTATGCCGAGAGCGGCGAACGCTCCGCACCAGAACCGGCGCGCATTGCGCCTTCCGCATGTCCCTGATTGCGCGCCCATGGCGTGTTGATCTGTCATCATCTCCACCCCGCTCATCGGCCGCACAGAGCATCGACCGATGCCTCAGCGGGAGAAAGGCCGGCGTAAGTCGTTTGCGAGCAAAGCGCCTGGTCCGCGGCGCAATATTCCGCGAAGCGGAAGGGCTGATCGTCCAGCCGCGCGTGTAGGCTCCCACCTTCCGTATGGACGATGACCGTTTGGCCGGTGGTCGCGCGGACGCAATCCTTGCGCGCTTCCAACGGTACGCTGGTATGGCGGCGCGGGCAGACGATGGCGAGGCCTTCGACCACGGTCACTGTCGTCTCATGGCTGGCGTTGCGTATGTCGAGGATCGTGCCGCGTACGCCGATCGTCGCGACCGGCGTTTCGATATCGTAGGCAGGTTTGGCGAATGTGCCGGTGGCGAAGCGGAAGACGCCTTTCGCCAGGCCGATCGAAACCTTTTGCGCCGACGATGCGTCGGAATAGACGAATTTATCCAGGACCACTTGCGACACGGGGCCGAGCGACAGATTGGTCTGATCGAGGAAAACGAGCTTGGTCGTGGAATCCGCGGCGGTGCGCACGGTTTCGTTGCGAATCACATTGTCGCCCTGGGCGAGCGGTCCGGGATGGGCGCCGCCCGTGTGGCGCACGTCATTGTGCACGACATCCGCGTCGCCGATCGCATCCTGCGCCGCGGCAACGGTAATATTCGACAGCACGATGCCGATGCAGAGCGCTAACAATGTCGCCCCGAACCGGAAATTTTTAAAATGCCCCATGCCAAGATGCCCCCCATCCGAGCCGCGACAAGTATATCTTCTCTTGTCCACCCGGGATAGTACGCATTTATGCCTAAGACATCGTTGCTATAGCGTGTGTGTTCTATGACCACACGGCGCGCACGCAAGCGAAACGTTGCATATATTGCTTGCCGCGCAAGAGTTTCCTGCCGCGCTTATGTAGGCATACGAATGATCTCGACCGCTTCCGCGACGACCCTATTGCGCCAGTTCCTTCAAGCCGCGGCGGATCAGCGCGCTCGCCTCGGCACTCTCGCCCAAGGCCTTCACGCTCGCCGCGACGGCGCTTGCCGCTTGCGGGCGCCCATAACCGAGGTTGACGAGGGCCGAGATCGCGTCCTGCACCGCGCGCGGTGTATCCTTGGCTTCGGCCTCGCCCGCGAGTTTGGCGGCCATCGGGTCGACCGTGCCGAATGCCGGCGCCTTGTCCTTCAATTCCGCGACGATGCGCGCGGCGAGTTTCGGTCCGACCCCCGGCGCGCGCGCCACCGCCGCCTTGTCCTGCATGCCGATGGCGGAGGTGAGTTGGTCCGGCGGCAGCACACCTAAAATCGCCAGCGCGACCTTGGAACCGACGCCTTGCACGCTTTGCAGCAGGCGGAACCAGTCGCGCTCGCCATTGGTCAGGAAACCGAACAGACGGATCGCGTCCTCGCGCACCTGCGTCTCGATCGCGAGCGCGCAGGCCTCGCCGACCCGCGGCAGCTTTTGCAACGTCCGGCTGGAGCATTGCACGACATAGCCGACGCCCTGCACGTCGAGAATGACGAAATCGTCGCCGAAGGAATCGATGAGGCCCTTGAGCTTGCCGATCATTATTTAGGCCTCCCGCGGTGCTGCGCATGGCAGATGGCGACGGCCAGCGCATCGGCCGCGTCGGCGCTTTTGGCATTGGCCTTGGGCAGCAGGACTTTCACCATCATGCCGATCTGCGCCTTCTCCGCATGGCCCGTGCCGGTCACGGTCTTCTTGACGAGATTGGTGGCATATTCGTGAGTCGGCAAGCCCGCCATGGCCGGCACGAGCAAAGCGATGCCGCGCGCCTGGCCGAGCTTGAGCGTCGATTGCGCGCCGCTGTTGACGAAAGTTTCCTCCACCGCCGCTTCGTCGGGCCGGTGGGTGTGAACGATTTCGGCCAGGCCCTCGTAAAGCTGGCGTAGGCGGTCGGGCAGGGTGAGCTTGTCATCGGAATGCACGGTGCCGCAGGCGACGAAGGCGAGCCGCGAGCCCTCCGCCTCAATGATGCCCCAGCCCGTGTTGCGCAGGCCGGGGTCGATGCCGATGATCCGGGTCATGCCGCGTGATTCCTGCGTGCGCTACAGTATGGGTGCGATTCTGGGGCCACTTTCCGGGCCGTCATTGCGAGCGAAGCGAAGCAATCCATCTCCCCACCTATGATCTGTCGCAGACGGTTCGAGCAGTTTCCGCTCTTCGTCGCAATGGCCGCTACTGTGACAAAATTTTCGCGGGAGGGAGATGGATTGCTTCGTCGCTCCGCTCCTCGCAATGACGGTAGAGGCATACCCCCTTCTCCCTCTGGGAGAAGGGGCGCGCCCGCCATCACTCGCCCATTTTCGCCAGCAGCGCGTCGCTCACTTCGAAATTGGCGTAGACGTTCTGCACGTCGTCGTTTTCTTCGAGATTGCTGACGAGCTTCAAGATCTTCTCGCCGGCCTCATCATCGACTTTGATCGTGTTCTGCGGCCGCCAGATGATCTTCGAGGTGCGCGGTTCGCCGAATTTCGCCTCCAGCGCCTTCGACACGTCGTTGAGATTTTCCATCGACGTGACGATTTCGTGGCCGTCTTCGGTGGTCGCCACATCGTCGGCGCCCGCCTCAATCGCGGCTTCCATCATCACATCCTCAGAGGCGACGGTCGTGTCGAATTCGACGAGGCCGACATGGTCGAACATGAAGCTGACCGCCCCGGTCTCCGCCAGAGACCCGCCCGACTTGGTGAAGAACGAGCGCACCTCGCCCGCCGTGCGGTTGCGGTTGTCGGTGAGCGCCTCGACGATCACGGCGACGCCGCCCGGTGCGTAGCCTTCGTAGCGCACTTCGTCATAGTTCTCGCTATCGTTGCCCGAGGCCTTCTTGATCGCGCGCTCGATATTGTCTTTGGGCATGTTTTCGGCGCGGGCGGCGAGCACGGCGGCGCGCAGGCGCGGGTTCATGGCGGGGTCGGGCATGCCCAATTTGGCGGCAACCGTGATCTCGCGGCCGAGTTTGGAGAAGATCTTGGAGCGGATTTTGTCCTGCTTCCCCTTCTTGTGCATAATGTTCTTAAATTGACTATGACCTGCCATGACACTCTCGTTGAGGGTTTGGGCGCGAGACGCCCTGAAAATTCAAGGGCCGCGTTATAGACCGTCGCGGGACGGGAATAAAGCCCGTGATCGCCGAGGCTTGCCGCCGCGCAGCAGCCTCTCGACAGTGCTTTCTGTTCGTGATATGTTCCAATCTCTGGGTTGGCGGCTTAGTTTAGGCCGTGGGTTTGTGTGGGGGCGGGCATGGTCAAGCGGGTTTGGCGGGCAACAATTCTCATTCTGGTATTCTTACTGGCCGGCGGGCCGGTTCGGGCAGAGACGAAGCCGGAAGGATATGATGCGGCGCAGGAAGAATTTGAAGGGCTGCCGCCGCAGCAGCGCGTCAATCTCCAGTTGCTGCTCATTGCCGGCGGCTACTTGGATACCTTTGCGTTGCCATTTTTCAGCATCCCCACATTTGAGGCGATCAAAAAATTTCAGGCAGGCAATGGTTTTGAACAGACCGGCTGGATAGATGACCCACAAATCGAGAAACTCAATAAGGCGGCGTTACCGCAGCTTGAATTGTGGAGGCTGAGCCAAGTCACGGCGTTCGGTGCGGTAACGATATGGATGCCGGCTGGGCTCGACCTCAATGTCAAAAAATTCGAAAACAACATAGATATGTCGAGCCAGAATTCCAGTTTTGCCGCTCACATCGAGTTTCGGCACAAAGAAAATTTGCGCTCTATGTATAAGAATATGTTGGCCGCATTGAGCAAGGACAAAGTCGAGGTCGTTGCAAAATGGATCGATAGTAAGGGCACAATATTTACGGTGGATGCAGTCGCCGACGACGGTCGCGCGGTTCGGATCTACGAGTTTCAATATCAGGATGGCGCTCTTCTCGAAGTGGTGTCCTTTGATGCTCGGGACTTTCAGCTCGAAGGGATTCGTCTGCACACATTGATGACGAATGTTTTGTTGTCTTCGACCGAGAGAAATCCCTGGATTACCGACATTCCGCGACCGTTTAATGTTTCCCAATCGCATCAGACAACCGACCGTCCGAAGGACGGGGCATCTTCCGGCGGGGTGATCACGGGCACCGGCATCTTCGTGACCTCCGAGGGGCATGTGTTGACCAATGCGCATGTCGTGAAGGATTGCAAGGGCGACATCCAGATTCGCGCGGCGGCCGGCGCGGCGACCGGCCAAGTTCTGGCGAGCGATAAAGTCAACGATCTCGCGGTGTTGAAAACGTCGCTGAAGCCAGCGCAAATCGCCAAGTTCCGCGCGAATGCGCGGTTGGGCGAATCCGTCGCCGCTTTCGGCTACCCGCTGTCCGATCTTTTGGCCACATCCGGCAATTTCACGCTCGGCAATATTACGGCGGTTGCCGGTCTTGGCGATGATTCGCGCTATTATCAGGTCTCGGCGCCGGTGCAGCCCGGCAATTCCGGCGGGCCCTTGATGGATGCGAGCGGCGATCTGATCGGCGTCGTCGCGGCCAAGCTCGATGCCTTGGACGTGATGCAGAACGAGTCGAACGGCGACATTCCGCAAAATGTCAATTTCGCCATCAAAGCCGCTGTGGCGCAGACGTTTCTGAGCGGCAATAACATCAATGTTCAGACCGGCACGTCAGGCGCCGCGCTTCAACCCGCGGATCTGGCGGATGCGGCCAAAGCTGTCGCGGTCTTCGTGAGTTGCAAGAACTGAGTCGGTGACGCGGCCGTAGGCGCTAACCCCAGAACTCCGGCTCCGCCTGCGCAAGGCGACCGCCGAGCCGGACCGGCGCGACCTTGACCGCGAGGCCCTTGCCGTTCGTTTCCACGGCGATGCCGCACAGGGTCGCGGCGCCATTGGCCGGTTCGAAACGCGAGCCGGGAACCTTGGTCAGGAAACGTCGGATCGGTTCCTCCTTGTCCATGCCGATGATCGAATCGTAATCGCCGGTCATGCCGACATCGGTCATATAGGCCGTACCCTGCGGCAAGATCTGATGGTCGGCGGTCGGGACATGGGTGTGGGTGCCGACGACGAGCGACACGCGGCCGTCGAGGAAATGGGCGATCGCCTGTTTTTCGGAGGACGCCTCGGCATGCATGTCGATGATGGCGGCGTCGCAGGCGACGCCCATCGGCGCACCTGCGAGCTCCCGTTCGGCGGCCGCGAACGGATCGTCGAGGGCGTCCATGAAGATCCGGCCCATCAGATTCATGACGAAGACATTGGCGCCGGCCGCCGTCTGCACCACGGTTGCCCCGCGCCCCGGCGTGCCGGGCGGGTAGTTGACCGGACGCAGCAGCCGATGCTGGCGCTCGATGAAGACGAGGGCCTCGCGCTGGTCGAAGGAATGATTGCCGAGGGTCACGCAATCGGCGCCGGCCTCGATCAGATCGTTGCAAATCCCTTCCGTGATCCCGAACCCGCCGGCGGCGTTCTCGCCATTGATGCAGACGAAATCGAGCCGCCAGCGCGCGCGCAGCTTGGGCAATTCGCCCGCAATGATGGCGCGGCCCGAACGGCCGAGGATGTCACCGATGAAAAGAAGACGCATACAATGCCATTGGGGTTGGAATTTGTGTTTAAGAAGTGCTTAGCGTTTGGGGGCGGCGCAGGCAATGACCTCGCGCTCCGTCACCACATAATCGAGCTGCCGGTCATGCGCCTCGGCGGGGACGGTGTCGAGCTCCTGGGTCGCGAAAGCGAGGCCGATGGTGCGCACCGAGCCGCGCCGCTGCAATTTCTCGAGCGCCCGGTCGTAATAGCCGCCGCCGTAGCCGATGCGGTGGCCGGCCCGGTCGAAGGCGGCGAGAGGCACGAACAGGGTCGCCGGCAACACGGCCGGCGCGCCGTCCTGCGGCTCATGCAAGCCGAAAGCGGCTTTCTTCATCGCGTCGCCCTCGCGCCAGAGGCGAAATTCCATGTCGGGATGGCGCAGCGCCGGCAGCGCGGTGGTAAGCCCATGGGCTTGCAGCCGATGCAACAGCGGCCGCGTGTCGATCTCGCTGCGGATCGGCCAGAAGGCGCTCACCGCCCCGGCCAGGAAATGCGGCCGCAGGGTCATGGCTTTTTCTGCGATGAGGAGCGAGGCGCTCGCGCGGGCTCCCGCGGACATGGCGTCGCGCCGTGCCAGCGCGTCGCGCCGCAGCGCTTCCTTTTGCTCAGCCAGGGTCATGAAGCGCCATCGATTGGACTGTGGCTGCCCCGGCCGCGATGCGGCGGGACGAAAAAGGCGAGAGCGCGGAGCCACAAAAGCCGTGGGATATCGATCCCGGGAACCTACAACGTAGGTGGGCGCCGTGTGGCCGAGTCCACGGACAAGGCCAGGGACAGCTCCCTGAGAGATCGATAAGGCCCCGGGTTATAGTAATCCTACACGCACCCCGCAGCCCCGCTGGCGCTAAGATAGGCGTTTGCCCGAGAAAGGCAAAGGGCAAAATGACGGAATTGCGAAGTCGGATGTAATGGTTTGAAACATATTGTGGAATGGATCCAGGTCGTTTTGCTTTCGTTTTAAGAGAAGGTCGGGGCACATGGTCTTGGTCCGGTCCTTCCATCCGTGTTTCACGTAGAGAAGCGAGGCCGCCAGCACACAAAATCGCCACCCACAGGATTGCCTTGGCCGCCGCGCCGGCATAAACCCATGCCCCATGCAATCAGACCCTGGATCCGCCGTGGGCAAAATCGTCTTTGCCAACCAATTGCGTGGCATTGCGGCGTTGAGCGTCGTCTTCCTGCATCTCGCCGGGGGCTTCTGGGCCTGGCGCGAGCTGATTGCCGCGCATATTTCCGCGCCGGCGCTCGACGGGCCCAGCTATTGGACGTTGAATCTCGTCACGCTCTTCAATTTCGGGCCGTTCGGCGTTTCGATCTTCTTCCTCATCAGCGGCTTCGTCATTCCGATGTCGCTTGCGCGGCTGACGCCGCTGCAGTTTCTGGTCGCGCGGATTTTGCGCATCTATCCGACCTATATCGCCAGTTTCGCGATCGGGATGGGGTTCGTCGCGCTCTCGGCGACCTACTGGCATCTGCCTTTTGCCTATGATGTCTCCACGGTTTGGAAGAACGCCTTTTTGATCACGCCGGGCGCCGACCTCGTGAATTGGACCTTGCTGATCGAACTGCGCTTCTATGTGATCATGGCGATCCTGTTCGCACTCGGGCTGGGTTGGCGGCTGTGGCCGCTCGTGCTCGTCGGCATTCTCGCGATTCTGTACAATCTCGCCTTCGCCGACATGCCCAAGCATTTTGGCATCAATTTTTCCTACCTCGGCACACAATTCGTCTACATCCCCTATATGATGATCGGCACGTGCTTCAGCTATTTCCTGCATCGGAAGATTTCACCCAAAGCGCTGCTCGTCTCCGTCTTGGTGCTCATGGCTCTGACGCTGCTCGCATGGCAGGCCTCCGCCGATCGCGCGATGGTTATGGTGGTCAGCGATGTCTATGTCGGGAGCGTCCCGCTCTTCGCGCTCGCGTTCACGCTACGCAGCCATTTCAGGCCGCAGGCCTTGCTCGATTTTTTCGCCGACATCAGCTATCCGCTTTACGCCGTGCACAATCTCGTGGGCATGGTCTCGCTGCGCTTGGCGATGGCCAACCATGTTCCGCCGCCGGTCGCCTATCTCGTGATCGTGCCGGCCGTCATCGGCCTTGCCTATCTGATCCATCGCCTCGTCGAAGTCCCGACGACCCGGCTTGGCAAGGCTGTGGCGCGACGCCTGCAAAGCGCAGACCCGGCCCTTTCCCGTGGAGCTGTGGAAGAAGGGCAGGGCTCGCCTTGAGGAACGCTTGGTCGACGGGGCTGTTCCGCGCGCCGATTTGGTGTAGAGCAACATCCGATTCTTGAACTTTGGATCTTTGACATGACCGAACAGCTCCCCGACCGCCTCGCGGTCGATCCGAAAAGCCCGTACTACAATGCCGATCTGGTCGCCCGCGGCGTCGGCATCCGCTTCAACGGCAAGGAGCGTTTCGACATCGAGGAATATTGCATCAGCGAGGGCTGGGTGCGCGCGCCGGTCGGCAAGAGCAAGGACCGCCATGGCAATCCCTTGCTGATCAAGTTGAAGGGCACGGTCGAGGCCTATTTGCCCGAAGAAAAATGACCCTTGCCCCGCCCGGCGGGTGGCGCGCGATGGCGTTGAGCGACGTGCCCGTGGTGCACGAACTGGCGCGCATCGTTCATCCGTCGTTTCCGGAAGACGAGGCGGTCTTTGCCGAGCGTCTCGTGCTTTTTCCGCAAGGCTGCTTGGTGTTGCCGGGCGCGGACGGGCTGCAAGGCTACATGATCAGCCATCCCTATCCGGCCCGAGCCGTGCCAAAGCTGAATGCGCGGCTCGGCGCGATCCCGGACGGCGCGACGGTTTACTACATTCACGACCTCGCTTTGTCGCGCGCCACGCGCGGCTTGAGGCAGGGCGCCGCGATCGCACAATATGTCAAAGCGATTGCGTGCGGACTCGGCTTTGCCGACATGGCCTTGGTGGCTGTGAACGGCTCTGAGCGCTTCTGGCACGGCCAAGGTTTCCGCGCTGTCGAGGATGCGGCGCTGGCTCAAGCTTTGCTGGGCTACGGTGCCGACGCGCAATATATGTTTCAGCGCCTATCGTAACGATGCTGCGCCGCTATAAGCCACGACCCATAAGAAGGCCCCATTGTTATCCCGGGCTTGACCCGGGATCCACGGCCACATGTGAGGAAGTGCGAGATGGACCTGTGCTGCAGCGCTAAAGATGAATCACCCGCTGCGTGGCTCCTGGATCCCGGGTCAAGCCCGGGATGACAACGCGGCCGTCATTCCCGCTAATGCCATCCATCTGGCATCGCTGCCTTCCTGCGGGCGATGTGATCCTGCAGCGCTTCATCCACGCCTGCATCCATCGGCGGCTCGACATACTCGCGCAGCATGCGTTTCCACTTTGCCTGCGCGCGCTCGCGGATGTCCTTCGCGCCTTCGTCCTGCCATTGCTCGAAGGAATTGTTGTCGGCGAGGCTCGGCTCGTAAAAGGCGGTTTCGTAATTGCGCATCGTATGAGCCGAGCCGAGAAAATGCTTGCCTGGGCCGACTTCCACGAACGCATCCTGTGCGAAGGCATTGTCGTCGAGGCTCAGGCCCGCAGCGAGCACGTGCATGGCGCCGCATTGCTCCTCGTCCCAGACGAATTTTTCGTAGGACATGGCCAGGCCACCTTCGAGCCAGCCGGCGGAATGCAGAATGAAATTCGCGCCGGCCATCACCGCAGGCCACAGCGAATTGGCGCTTTCGGTCGCAGCCTGCGCGTCGAAAGGCTTTGCGGCGCAGAGGTTTCCGCCGCAGCGTAGCGGCACGCCGAGCCGCCGCGCCAATTGGCCAATCGCGAAATAGGCGATGGCCGGCTCCGGCGTGCCGAAGGTCGGCGCACCGGATTTGAGCGACATGGATGAGAGAAAATTCCCCAGGATCGCCGGCGCGCCCTTACGCTCCACTTGGGTGAGTGCCACGCACACCATCGCCTCAGCGAAACATTGCGCGAGGCCGCCGGCCGTCGTCACCGGCCCCATCGCGCCGCCTAAGATAAAGGGCACGCAGACGGCCGCCTGATTGGCGGCGGCATAGGCGCGGATGACCCGGCTCGCCTCGCCATCGAGCACGAGCGGCGAATTGACATTGACATTGCCGAGAATGACGCAATGGCGGTCGACGAAATCCGCGCCGAACAGGATGCGGCACATGTCGATAGAATCGCGTGCCCGCTCCGCCGTCGTCACCGAGCCCATGAACGGCTTGTCCGACAGGCGCATATGCGCATAGACCATGTCGAAGTGCCGCTTGTTGACCGGAATGTCGCACGGCTCGCACACTGTGCCACCGGAGTGATGCAGCCACGGGCTTGCATAAGTCAGTTTGACGAAGTTCTGGAAGTCTTCGAGCGTGCCGTAGCGGCGGCCTTTTTCGAGATCAGTGACGAAAGGCGAGCCGTAGGATGGCGCGAAGACGGTGGCGTCGCCGCCGATCTGCACCGAATGGGCGGGGTTGCGCGCGTGCTGCGTGAAGACGCGCGGCGTGCTGGCCTGAATGATCGAGCGGATGAGCCCGGCAGGAAAATACAGGCGCTCGCCTTCCGCGCGCGCGCCATGCGCCACGAATTTGGCGATCGCTTCCGCGTCGCCGCGAATTTCGAAGCCAATTTCTTCAAGCAGGCGGTCCGCCTGCCGTTCGATCGCTGCGAGGCCTTCCTCCGAGAGCATTTCATACGGCGGGATGCGGCGCTGCAAAAACGCCGGCGCGCGCGGCGCCGCTTGCGCACGGCCACGCTGGCGCCCCTCACGCCCACCGGTGCGACCGCGCTTTTCGTGGAGATCGGTGGTCATGGGCGCGCCCTCATGCATAATTTTTCTTGAGCTGAAACAGTGTCGTGGACTGATCCTATGCCACGTTCGCCGAACTCACCATTGCAAACGATTTTCTCTCAGCATAAAAATATTTTATGCAAAACATCCGCCGCACGCTGCCCGCCTTGCCGCATCTCAACGTGTTCGATGCCGCTGCGCGGCACATGAGCTTCACTCTGGCCGGCCAGGAATTGGGGGTGACGCAGGCCGCCGTGTCCTATTCGATCCGGATGCTGGAGCGGGACCTGGGTGTGTCGCTGTTCACCCGCAATGGCCGCAACATCGTTCTGACCGAAGTGGGCGAGCGCTTCGCCCGCGACATTTCGCTCGGGCTCGCGCATTTGCGCCAATCGGTTCTGTCGATCCGCAAGACCGGCGCCGCGCGCATGGTAACGCTGTCGGTGTCCAGCGCCTTCGCGACATTCTGGCTCATGCCGCGCCTGAACGCGTTTCGCGAACGTTTCCCCGAGATCGATCTGCAGGTGCGCAGCACCGACCGCGACGTTGATCTTGCGCTTGAGGACATGTCCCTCGGCGTGCGCTACGGCAGCGGCATTCTGCCGAGCTACAGCCGCGCAGATCTGGCCGACGAGATCATCTATCCGGTCTGCAGCCCGGCCTATGCGGCGAAATTGCCGCGCGCGCCGGAAAAGTGCGGCGCCCGCGACGTGGCGCGCGCCGCGCTCATCCATCTTGACGAACCGTTTCGCGTCTGCCCGATCTGGGCCGATTGGCTGCATGCGCAAGGCCACGTGCCGAAAGCCGATTTGCCGATGCTGCGGCTCAACGATTATGTGCTGGTGATCCAGGCGGCGCTCGAAGGTCAGGGCATCGCCATGGGCTGGCAGCATCTGGTCGAGCCTCTGGTGCAGCGCGGCGCGCTTGTGCGGGTGACGCCGCACGTCTGGGCGACGGGTGTGGTATACTCGGTCGTGTGGGCAGGGCCACTCAGCAAGGACGCCGGAAAGGTGCGCGATTGGCTGCTTGAAGCGCAGCACGGCGCTCCGTTACCCACAGGCCGGCTTTGACCATCGTGGCGAGCGCGCCTACAAGCAGACCCCCACCTTTTGTCCAAACGAGTCGTTCGAGGTTTTGATGAAATCGATCAGCATGCGCATTGCCGAGGAGCTGGGCGTTGGTGCAAACCAGGTGACGGCTGCCGTCACCTTGCTGGACGAAGGCGCGACCGTGCCCTTCATCGCCCGGTACCGCAAGGAGGCGACCGGCGCGCTGGACGATACGCAGCTCCGCACCCTCGAAGAACGCCTGCGCTACCTGCGCGAGATGGAGGACCGCCGCAAGGCGATTCTCGAGTCGATCCGCGAGCAGGGCAAGCTCGATGCGCCGCTCGAAAAGCTGATCATGGACGCCGATTCGAAGGCGCGGCTCGAAGACATCTATCTGCCCTTCAAGCCGAAGCGCCGTACCAAGGCGCAGATCGCCAAAGAGGCGGGTCTGGAGCCCTTGGCCAATATGTTGCTGACCGATCCGACCCGCGATCCGAAAGCCGAGGCCGCAGCGTTTGTGAAGCCCGACGGCGGTGTCGCAGGCGTGGACGAAGCGCTCGAAGGCGCGCGGGCGATCCTGATCGAGCGCTTCGCCGAAGATGCCGAATTGATCGGCCGGCTGCGCGAGGATTTCTGGACGCGCGGGCAATTGTCCTCGAAAGTGCGCGACGGCAAGAAGGCGGACGGCGCGAAATTCGCCGATTATTTCGACTTTGCCGAACCGCTCACCAAATTGCCGTCGCACCGCATTCTCGCGCTGTTCCGTGGCGAGAAGGAGGAGGTGCTCGATGTGCGCCTCGAGTCCGACCCGACCGCCGACCCGACCGTGCGCGTGCCGGGGCCTTATGAGCTTGCGATCGCCAGCCGCTTCTCGGTCGCCGACCGCGGCCGCGCCGCCGACAAATGGCTGATGGATTGCGTGCGCTGGGCCTGGCGTACCAAGATCGAGATGCATCTGTCGGTGGATTTGCGCCTGCGGCTGTGGACGCTGGCGGAAGAGGCGGGCGTCAAAGTGTTCGCCAGCAATCTGCGCGATCTGCTGCTCGCGGCGCCCGCCGGCACGCGCGCGACGATGGGGCTCGATCCGGGGTTCCGCACCGGCGTGAAAGTTGCGGTGGTGGATGCGACCGGCAAGGTGGTGGCAACCACCCCGATCTATCCGCACGAGCCGCAGCGGCAATGGAACGAGAGCTTGATGACGCTTGGCCGCCTCGCGCGCGAGCACAAAGTCGATCTCATCGCGATCGGCAACGGCACCGCGTCGCGCGAAACCGACAAGCTCGCCGGCGATCTGATCGCGAAATTTCCCGAGTTGAAGCTCACCAAGGTCATGGTGTCGGAGGCGGGCGCGTCGGTCTATTCGGCCTCCGCTTACGCAGCGAGCGAATTGCCCGAACTCGACGTCACCTTGCGCGGCGCGGTCTCGATCGCGCGCCGCCTGCAGGATCCGCTCGCGGAACTCGTGAAGATCGATCCGAAATCGATCGGCGTCGGCCAATATCAGCACGATCTTGCCGAACACAAATTGTCGCGCTCGCTCGATGCGGTGGTCGAGGATTGTGTGAACGGCGTCGGCGTCGACGTGAATACCGCCTCGGCCAAATTGCTCGCGCGTGTGTCGGGCATTGGTGAGAGCCTCGCGCAAGGCATCGTCGCGCATCGCAATGCCAACGGCCCGTTCAAGACCCGCGCCAAGCTCAAGGACGTGCCGCGCCTCGGCGCGAAAGCGTTCGAATTGTCGGCCGGCTTCTTGCGCATTCAGAGTGGCGACGATCCGCTCGACCGCTCGGGCGTGCACCCCGAGGCCTATCCCGTCGTGCGGCGCATTCTTGCGGCGACGAAAAGCGATATTGCGGCGCTGATCGGCAATTCGCAGATCCTGCGCACGGTGAAGCCGGCGGATTTCACCGACGAGACATTCGGCCTGCCGACCGTGACCGACATTTTGCGCGAATTGGAAAAGCCCGGCCGCGATCCGCGCCCGGCCTTCAAGACCGCCACGTTCCAGGAAGGTGTTGAGACTCTGAACGATCTCAAACCCGGCATGATCCTGGAAGGCGTCGTCACCAACGTCGCGGCCTTCGGCGCCTTTGTCGATATCGGTGTGCATCAGGACGGGCTCGTGCATATTTCTGCGCTCGCGAACACGTTCGTGAAGGACCCGCGCGACGTGGTGAAGCCCGGCGACATCGTGAAAGTGAAAGTGCTGGAGGTCGACAAGGATCGCAAGCGCATTGCGCTGTCGATGCGCATGGACGACGACGTGTCGCGCAAACCTGCCGGACAAGGGCAGAACCGCACGCGCGACAACAACGCGCGCTACATGACCTCGCAGGCGCCGAAGCCGCAGAGCGGCGGCGGCGCGTTTGCCGACGCGCTACGCAAGGCCGGGCTCGATAAGAACCGGTGAGGCGGTGGGCCTGAGCTGCGGCTTATAACAAGGCCGCACCGTCATCCTGGGATGGCGGCGTGGCCTTTTTGTTGGACGAGGTTTACCGGGCAGTTCGTGTGCTACTTAAACCGGCCACATCGTGTGTTACCGACGCACGCCGCAGGACCCCTTGACAGAAATAGATTTGGAACTTATGAAGAACAAAAGTGGTTCAATGTGGAAACTTTTTGAGGCGATCGGGGTAGGAGGGGCGCATGAGTCGTCAGTTTGTTTTCGGTGCGGCATTGGTTGTCTTGATGTCCGGCGCGGCCTTAGCGCAGCAGGCCGCTCCGACGGTTTCTGCAAGCGGCGGGCACAGGATCGAGAAATATTCGGTGTTGGCGCGCGCAGCCTATCAGTTCGATAAGCTGGACGTGAACAAGCAGGGCTTCCTCGACCAGAGCGAATGGAACAAGTCGGTCGATGACTATGTCGCCCGCTACCGCGCCGAAATGCAGCGGCGCTTCGCGGAAATGGATGTCAATCACACCGGCAAGGTGACGAAGGAGCAGTTCGTCGCGGCGCGCGGACGCTGGTTCGATGCGGTCGACACCGATCACAGCGGCACGATCGACGACGAAAAATTGCGCGCCTATCGCCGCAGGGAGCGGGATCAGGCGGCGGCGGAAGAATAGCGCGAGAGCATTTTCGAGAAAAGTTTCACGACTTTTCGGTTAAGAACCGCAGGTCCGCGTAGCGAAAATGCGATAAAACAAAGAACTAGAGCTATTTTGCGATTCTGAGGGAACGCAAAATGCTCTAGGCGGTGACATGGAACGATCCCGGTCCTCGGGGATCGTTCAAACGGCGAGTGGCAGCTCGGCGGCCTGCTTGCGCGGTTGCGGGATGCGCAGAGTGACGCGCGTGCCTTGATTGGGCGCCGACTGGATTTGCAATTTGCCGCCGTGCAATTCGGCCAACGATTTCGCGATGCCGAGGCCGAGGCCAGAGCCTTTCATGCCATTTTCCATGGTATTGCTGACCTGCTCGAACGGCCGCCCCAGGCGGGAAATGTCCTCTTCCGCAATGCCGGGGCCGTGGTCTTCGACGGAGATGGTCAATTCGCCGTCGCGCATCCGCGTGACGATTTGAATGTCGCTGCCGTCGGGGCTGAATTTCACCGCATTGCGCAAGAGCGTGTGTAGGATGCGGCCAAGCGCTTGGGCGTCGGCGTGCACGGTGACGCCCGGCGCCTGTTCGATGCTGATGCCGATATGCTTTGCCGCAGCTTGCGGGCGGATGGTCTCGACCGCCGTCGAAACGACGTCATCGGTCGCGAGCGGGGCGATGTCCAATTTGACGCGGCCGGCATCGAGGCGGGCCATGTCGAGCACGTCGGAAATCATGGTGAGCAGATAGGCGCCGCTCTCGCGGATGTCCTTGCAATAGTCGACATATTTGCTCGATCCGAGCGGCCCGAACACTTCGCCGCCCATCAGCTCGGAAAACCCGATGATGGCATTGAGCGGCGTGCGCAATTCGTGGCTCATATTGGCGAGGAATTCTGACTTTGCGCGGTTCGCCGCCTCGGCCTGGCCCTTCTGCTCCAAATATTGTTCGGCAAGTTCGGCCAATTGTTGCGCTTGCGCTTCGAGGGTCTGGCGCGAGCGGCGCAGGTCCGAAATCATCGCGATCAGGCGGCGCTCGGAATCGAGCAATTGCTCCTCGTGCAATTTGAGCTGGGTGATGTCGGTGCCGACCGAAACGTAGCCACCGTCCTTCGTGCGCCGCTCGTCGACCTGTAGCCAGCGCCCGTCGAGTAATTTGGCCTCGTAGGCGCGCGCATCCTGGGCGCCATGCTCGCTGCGCATCATCTCCTTCTGGATTTCCGGCGCGCGGCCGAGCGCGATCACGCGGGCATAAGGCGTGCCGGGCTGCACCGCTTCGTTGGGCAGCTGATGCAATTGCTGGAACTTCTTGTTGCAGACGATCAAGCGGTTCTGGTTGTCCCACAATACGAAAGCTTCCGAAATCGCCTCGATCGCTTCGCGCAGGCGGCGGTCGGCGGCGGCGGTCTTTTCGGTGAGCGAAACCTGTTCGGAAATGTCGGTGGCAATGCCGATGAGATGGATCGAGGCATCGGTTTCGTCGCGCACGAGTTGCACGCGCACGCGCAGCCAGACCCATTCGCCCTTCACGTCCTTCATGCGGCAGGCATGGTCGATCGAGCCTTCGCCGCGGCGCATCAGGTCTTCGGCCAAGGCCTGCAGATTGCCGTCCTGCGGATGCAGGAGCGTGCGCACGTCGCCGTAGGACAGATAGGAATGAGACGGTTTCTGACCGATCATCTCATACATGGAATCGGACCAGTAGATACGGCCTCGCGCCACGTCCCAATCCCACAGGCCGCAATGGCCGCGGTTCAACGCGGTGTCGATGCGGCGGCGAATGCGCTCGAAGGCCGTGTCGGCCTTTTGGGTGCGCGCCGCCTGCCAGAAATAGGCGCTGGCCAGCACGACCAGGATGAAGGCGCTCGAGGCGAGCAGGAAGGCGGTGCGGTAAAAGGCCGAGCGCCAATCGGCGAGCAGGGAGGAGAGCGGCTGGATCACCGCGACCTGGCCAAGGGGCGCGTCGAGATTGCGCACGGCGGCAACCGCGTCGGTGCCGTCGGCAAGGGTGATGCGCAAAGGGCCGGCCTTCTCGCCGAACACGGTTAGCAATTGCTCAGCGCCCATGTAGTCCGCGAGAGTCTTGCTGGCGGCAATCCCGTCCGGCAATCCGGTGACGATGTGGCCCTTGGCATTGCTGATGAGGATCTGCCGGCCGTGCTGGAACGCGTGCGCCGGCATCGTGCTGCGGAACTGGTCCTCATTGAAGGTCGTGGCGTTCTTCTCAAGCGCGTCGGTCGCCTTCGCCGCCGCCGCGATGCTGAGCGTCTCGGCGTCCGACAAAGCATCGTTGATGATCTGCAGGCGGGCGTCCTGGCCCTGAATGAAGACGGCGGCCACCAAAGCCGCCGCGAAGGCAATGATCAAACCAAGGATGGCGGCGCGTAGCCAAGGCTCGCGCCGAGCCAATTTCTGTATGGAATATTTTGGAAAGAGTCGCCAAACCTCGTTCCATGTACCCGCGTAAACAGGCACATGGGCTGCGTGCAAGCGCGCCATGTTAGACCCCCTCGAAACACTCGACGACCGGAGTCAATGTGCCGCATCTTCTCCGAATCAACTCCAATAGAATCTGAGGGCGATGATTTGTCCAGTTATTAATGAATCGTTTACGGAATTTTTTCGCGGCAAAGAGAGATGTGCAAAAGAGCTTCAAAATATGGGGTTCGTGCGATGCTCAGGCACAATATCTATTGCGCGCTTCGAGGCCTTAAAAAAGCGTTCCGGAAGGGTCGCACGCGCCGTCATGTCGCTGTGCGCCATTTCGGCATGAGCAGCCAGAGTGCGAGGCTGACGTTCAACAGATTCCAGGCGATGCCATTGGCGAAAGCCGCGCGGTAGGAGCCGGTCGCGTCGAAGATGAGGCCCGAAAGCCAGCCGCCCAGCGCCATGCCCACGATCGTCGCGCTGACCGCGATCGCGACCCGCGTCGCGGCCTGCTGGGCCGGAAAATATTCGCGGATGATGAGCGCGTAGGAGGGCACGATGCCGCCCTGGAACAAGCCGAACAAAGCCGAAATCACATAGAGCGAGGTCAGGCCGTCGAAGAGGAAGTAGAGCAGCAGGGCCGCCCCTTGCGCCACCGAGCCGATCAGCAAGGTGACCAGCCCGCCGACGCGGTCGGCGACGAAGCCCGACGCGACGCGGCTGACCATACCGAAAATCAGCATAAGCGCCAGCATGTCGGCGCCCGCCGCCGGGCCATAACCGAGGTCGCCGCAATAGGCGACGATATGCACCTGCGGCATCGACATTGCGACGCAGCAAGCGACCCCAGCGATGCAGATGAGCCCTTGCAGAGCGTTGGGCGAGAAGCCCGAGACGCCTTGCGGCGTGGCGGCCGCCGCCCGTTGGCTATGCGTAGTCGGTGTCCGCCCCCGTAAGAACCATGTCAGCGGCAGGATCGTGACGACGCAGATGATCCCGACAATGAGATAGGCCTCGCGCCAGCCCACATGCTCGATCAGGCGCTGCAGGACCGGCGACCAGACCGCGCCTGCAATGTAATTGCCCGCGGCACAGACGGTCACGGCGACGCCGCGCCGGCGCTCGAACCAATGGGAGATGTCGGCCATGAGCGGCGCGAAGAGCGCCGACACGCCGAAAAAGCCGAGGAACACACCATGGCAGATGATGAAGAGCGGGAAATTGCGCAGAGTGGCGCAGAGGGCGAAACCGAGCCCGAGCGCGCCGGCGGCAATGGCGACCGGCAGCGTGATATTGTACCGGTCGGCGAGCCGGCCCATAAAAATTGCGCCGGCGGCGAAACACAGCATCGTGACCGTATAGGGCACTGACGCGTCGCCGCGGGTGAGGCCGAAATCCTGCTGCACCGCCGGAAGCACGATGGAATAGGACCACATGCCGACATTGCCGATGCTGGCGATGAGCGTCGCAATGGCGAGCCGGAACCAGGCTTTCGAGCCGTCTATATCGCCATGCGCGCGCACCGAGGACATTTCGCTTCCCAATTTTGTAAAGGTAGGCGGCGACTCTCAGGCGCAAGTCACTCGAAGACAAATGATTTTATGTGATCGCAGAGATGAACGAGAGTGATGGCGGGGCGCCGAAGGCGCTCCCTTCTCCCGCGCACGGAACCCGGGCATGCCCGGGTTCCGCATCAAAAATGCACAAACCGGCTATACCCGGTTTGTGAGGCGCGGGAGAAGGGAGTCCCGTTCTATGCCAACGTCCGTGTCAGAATGTCCGCCACGTCGTTCGAGAGCTTATCCTTGGCCTTCAGCCGCAGCAGGGCGGCCTCGGCCTTTGTCTGGCGCGGTGCATCCATCGTTCGCCAGGTGCGGAAGGCCGAGAGCATGCGGGCGGCCACTTGCGGATTGGTCGCATCAAGGCGGGCAACCACGTCGATCACGAGTTCGTAGCCGGCGCCGTCGGCGCGGTGGAATTGCGTCTGGTTGCCGGTGGCGAACGCGCCGATGAGGGCGCGCGTGCGGTTCGGATTGGCAAGCGAGAAGGCTTCATGCGCCATCAACCCCTTGACCCGCTCCAGCGTTTCCGCCTCGGGAATGGTCGCCTGCAAGGTAAACCATTTGTCGATGACCAGCGCGTCATCGGCGAAGCGGGCGTAAAAATCCTTCAGCATGGTTTCGCGCGCTGCTCCCGGCAGGGTGGCGAGGGCCGCCGCCGCGCCGAGACGGTTGGTCATATTGGTCGCGCCGTCGAATTGCGCCTTTGCCAATTCGAGGCCGAGCGCCTTGTCGCCGGCGGCGAGATAGGCGAGCGCACTGTTGCGCAGTGCGCGGCGGCCGGCGCTTAGCGCGTCAGGGGAATAGGCGCCGGTCTCCGTATATTGCGCATAGATTTTCGTCAGCGCCGGCTGCAGGGCGAGGCCAATCGTACACTGCAGATGATCCCGCGCTGCGAAGATCGCGTCCGGATCGATGTCTTTCGCGATTTCCCGCGCGATGTCGGTTTCCGACGGCAGGGCGAGGATTTGCGCCGCAAGCGCCGGATCCTCATGCGCCCGCACCAGCACGCTGTCCATCGCCGCGATGAAGCGCGGATCGATCGGGGCGGTCGGCTCACCGCTACGCACCGCCTGCACCAACAGATCGGTGGCGTAGGTCTGCACCGCCTGCCAGCGGTTGAAGCCGTCGCTGTCATGGGCGAGCAGGGCCAGCAACTCCTCGGGGCCTGCCGCCATCTGCAAGCGGACCGGCGCCGAAAAATTGCGCAGCAAGGACACAACCGGCTTCGACGCCACGTTGCGGAAAGTGATCCGCCGCTCGGGGCTCTTTAGAATAAACGTGCCGCTCTGCAATTCGGCCGCCTCGGCATCCTCGCTCGCCAGGGCGATGGCGCCGCCGTTGTGGTCGATCAAGCCAAGGCTCAAGGGGATCACGAAGGGCTTTTTCTCGCTCTGTCCCGGCGTCGGCGCGGTCGATTGTTTGAGATCGACGGTGAGGGTCTGCGCGGCCGCATCATAGGCCGATGTCGCCGACACGAGCGGCGTTCCCGCCTGTTCGTACCAGCGCTTGAATTGGGTGAGATCGCGCTGCGATGCGTCGGCGAAACAGCTCAAGAAATTCTCCACCGTCGCCGCCGTGCCGTCGAAGCGCTCGAAATAAAGCGCCATGCCATCGGCAAAGGCCTTGTCGCCGATGAAGCGCTTCAGCATGCGGATGACTTCGGCGCCCTTGTTGTAAACCGTCGCGGTGTAGAAATTGTTGATCTCGCGATAGGTATCGGGGCGCACATTATGGGCGAGCGGCCCGGAATCTTCGGGGAATTGCGCCGCCCGCAAGGTGCGCACGTCGGCGATGCGCTTGACCGTGCGCGAGCGCTCGTCGGAGGAAAATTCCTGATCGCGAAAAACCGTGAGCCCTTCCTTCAGGCATAGTTGAAACCAGTCGCGGCAGGTGATGCGATTGCCCGTCCAATTGTGGAAATATTCATGGGCGATGACGGTTTCGATGCCGGCGTAATCCGCATCCGTCGCGGTCTCGGAAGAGGCCAGGACATATTTGTCGTTGAAGACGTTCAGCCCCTTGTTCTCCATGGCGCCCATGTTGAAATCGGACACGGCGACGATGTTGAAGACATCGAGGTCGTATTCGCGGCCGAACATGTCTTCGTCCCAGCGCATCGAACGTTTCAGCGCATCCATCGCGTAAGCGGCACGCGCTTCCTTGCCCTTCTCGACATAGATGCCTAGCTCGACGGGTGTGCCGGATTTGGTCGTATAGGAATCGCGCACGTGGCCAAGATCGCCGCCGACGAGAGCGAAGAGATAGCTCGGTTTGGGATGCGGATCGTGCCACACGGCAAAGTGCCGCGAGGTGCCCGGTACGTCGCCGCTTACCTGTCGATTGCCGTTGCCCAGGAGCACCGGCGCCTCTGCCTTGTCGGCTTCGATGCGTGTCGTATAGACCGAGAGCACGTCGGGCCGGTCGAGAAAATAGGTGATGCGGCGAAAGCCTTCGGCCTCGCATTGCGTGCAATAGGCGCTGCCCGAGCGGTAAAGGCCCGTGAACTTGGTGTTGGCCGCCGGATCGAGCACCGTCTCGACCTGCAAGGTGAAGGGCTCCTGCGGTGGCTTCTCGATCACCAATTGATCGGGCGTCACGAAACCGGCGGTGGGCTGCAGATCGATGCCGTTGAGGGCGATGCGCGTCGCCTTCAGCTCATCACCATCGAGCCGCAACGGCGCTCCAGCGCGCCCCTTCGGATTGGGGCGGATCGCAAGCAGGGCGCGCACGTGGGTTGCGTGCCGGTCGAGCTTGATGTCGAGATCTACCGTATCGATGAGGTAATCGGGGGGCAGATAGTCGGAAAGGCGGATGAGGTGGCCGGTTTCTGGACGCATTTTTCGGACTCGTGCGAATGATTCATGAAAGTGGAACAATAGAACTTGGTGCTTGGACCCGACAATAACAAGCGGAGCTGCGAATCTCCAACTTTAGTATGTTTGCGACCTTGCCGAGGTGTACGCCCTTCGCCCGCGACGTGGGAGACGGGAGCGCTGCCCGCTAAAAACGCGCAGATCGGCCTTCATCGACTGGCCGTATCGGATTGGCAGGCCTTGTCGACATTTGGCGGGCCCGGCGCCTTCGTGACCCGAAATGTCGTGCACAGATGCACGTCCCTGAATTTGCCGGGCATGAGCACAGTGCCCGCGATCGCGGATCCAGCCGCACTGTCGCCAAGCACGCCATCGAGATCGACGGTGATGTAGTCTTTCGGATGGGTAATCCAGTTGGCGCCGTCGATGACAAGCTGGTGCCGCGACACGAACCTTCCAGAGACGGTGAAGCAGCCCTCGGGAACATCGGCATTGTCGGGCGCCGCGTAAAAATGGAACAGGCCGGAAAAGGCCTTTCCCGATTGTGCGGTGATGGTCAGCGTCAGGCCGGTGTGCCCTTGCGCGCAATAATACGAGCCCTGCCAATCACCGATCAGCGAAGGATAGCGGGCATCCTGCGCGAGGCATGGCGACGCGAGGACAAGAGTGAAAAGCGCGATGGCAATCGGTTTTTTCATGTGCATGTCCTTCTGTCGCGTCACACAAGGGGTATATGCTCCTGCCCTTATGCCGTCATTGCGAGCGAAGCGAAGCAATCCATCTCCAAGCCGATCGATTGTACCAGCTTCTCGATTGTTGTTGCAGTGGCATCAATCGTACCAAGACTTCCTGGTTGGGAGATGGATTGCTTCGTCGCTTCGCTCCTCGCAATGACGTTGTCACCCCTCACATCCGGTTCGGCTGCTTAGCTCCGAGCAATCTTAAAAGGCTCGTCGTGATTTCGGGTGCGTAATGTTGCAGTCTTCCTCCCAGTCGGCCGTAGTGCATGAACACGCCTGTTTGCACCACCGCGCCGAGCGCCAGCGCCACGGCGAGATTGGTGTCGAGGATCGCGATCTGGCCCGTATCGCGCGCTTCGGCGAACAATTGATAGATCGCGATGACAAGGTTGTAGTCTTCCTCATCGGGAATGAACTGCAAATGGTCGTGCTGATTGAGCAGAATGAAAGTGAAGACGTCGGGCTCGTTGTCGAACAGATCGCAAAACAATTTCACCAGGAGCGCGATGCGTCCGTGGAAGGGCTCGGGTGCAACCGCAATCGCGCGCACGCGCTGGGTGAGATCGAGATAATGCTGCTCGAAGATTTCGCGGGCGATGTGTTCTTTCGAGTCGAAGTGCCGGTAGAGCGCCGGTTCGGACACACCGACAGCCGTCGCAATATCGCGGACCGAGGTTGCCTTCACGCCATGCGTCGCAAAAAGATGCAGCGCCTCGCGTTCGATTTTGGCGCGCGTCTGCGCGCCGTCTCGCTTGGCGGCGGGTCTCATGCTTCCTGCACCTCGCTGATCTTCGGCTGCGCCTCAACCGTGGCGCGCACCATTTTGTTGAGTTCGACATAATCGGTCTTGCCGGTGCCGAGCAGGGGAATGGCGGTGACGCTCATCACTTCGGACGGCGCCATCAGCTCGGTCGCGCCTTTCGCCTTGAGTTGCGCGAGCGCCTCGGCGCGCGAGGCGCCGGCCTTCGTCGTCACCAGGATGAGCCGCTCGCCCTTCCTGGCGTCGGGCACTGCGACCACCGCCGAGAGGCTGTCGGGCCAGAGCCCGCTGAGCATTTGTTCGACTGCGCTGAGCGACACCATTTCGCCGGCGATCTTGGCGAAGCGCTTGGCGCGGCCCTTGATGGTGACGAATTTTTGCCCGTCGACAGTGACGATGTCGCCGGTATCGTGCCAGCCGTCCGGCGTTGCGTCGAGCACGCCTGGGTTTTCGGCGCGGTAATAACCGAGCATCACGTTCGGGCCGCGCACATGCAGGCGGCCGCCCTCTGCGATGCCGGGCACCTCTTCGAGCCGATGTTCGACGCCGGGCATGAGCCGGCCGACCGAGCCGATGCGGTTGAACATCGGCGTGTTGACGGCGAGCACCGGCGCGGTTTCGGTCACGCCATAGCCTTCGAGAATGCGCAGGCCGAATTTCTCCATATAGACGCGGCGCGTCTCCGCCTTGACCGGCTCGGCACCGGCAATGATGTAGCGGATCGAGCGGAAGTCATAGGGATTGGCGGTGCGGGCATAGCCCATCAGAAACGTATCGGTGCCGAACAGCACGGTCGCATTGATGCCGTAGACGAGTTCCGGAATGGCGCGATAGTGCAGGGGCGAGGGGTAGAGATAGGATTTCATGCCCGTCAGCATCGGCAGCAGCAGGCCGCCGGTGAGCCCGAGCGAATGGAAGATCGGCAGCGCGTTGAACGCAATGTCCTGGGCCGTAATATCGAACCGTGCCGCGACTTGCGCGATGTTGCTCGTCAGGTTGCTGTGCGACAGGACGACGCCCTTCGGCGTTCCCTCCGAGCCCGAAGTGAAGAGCACCACGGCGGGATCGCTCGGCTGCCGTGCGACGAAGGCGCGGCCCTTGTCCATCATGCCGCGCAATTTGTCGTAAGTCGTGACCGACGCGCGCAGGTCTTCCAGCCACACGATTGTCACTTCCTTGGCGAGCAAGTCGATGACCTTGCCCAAATTCGCTTTCTCGATGAAGGCGCGCGAGGTCAGGACGCTTTTCGCGCCCGCCGCCTTGCAGGCGGAGATGAGATTGTTCGCGCCGGCCGTGTAATTGAGCATCGCCGGGACGCGGCCCGCCGCCTGCAGGGCGAAGAATGTGACCGCGGCGCCGTTGGCATTGGGCAGCATCAGGCCGATGATCTCGCCCGGCTGGCTGAAGCCCATGATCTTGCGGCCGAGTACCGCCGCGCCGATCAGCACCTTGTTGGCGCTCAGCGTACCGCCGATGGGATCCTGCAGCATGATCGTGCCGCCACCGTGCAATTTCACCGAGGCCTTGAGCCCTTGCATCAGCGTGCGTTCGCGATTCGAGGTCGCGAACATCAGGTCCGACATGATGTCGTAGAGCGCGGCACCGGCGGCCTGTCGGCGCGCGCGGCCGAAGAGCGTCTGATCCATCGCGAGTTTGCGCGGCTCGAGGAAGGTCACGCGCACTTTGGGGAACAGGCTGCGGCGGATTTGCGCAGCGGTCAGGCGCGAGAAAAAGGTGCGCTCCAACCCGTCGAGCCGCACCGGCACGACCATGGCGTCGCTCTTGTCGGCGATCATCGCGGCGCCGTCGTAGATCTTCATCAAGGCGCCGGTCACGGTCAGGCGGCCTTCCGGGAAGATCACGAGATGATGGCCTTGCTTGACCTCCTGGATCAGGCCGCGCGTGCTCAATGGCTTCGTCGGGTCCATCGGATAGACCCGCGCGACGCGCAAGAAGGGCTTAACCCACCAGGCCTTGGCGATCTGCCAGTCGATGGCGAAGACCGGCTTCTCGTCCAGGATCGAAAGAATGACCGGCGCGTCGAGGAAGGAGGTGTGATTGAGCGCGATCACGACATGCTCGCCGGCACGCTCCACATTCTCGAGGCCTTTGACTTCGAGGCGGAAGCAGATGCGGAATAAAAGATTGGCGAAGTCGCCGACGAAATTGCCCGGCAGGGCGCGGAACAGCCACGCGCCGGCGCCGATGGTCAGCACGCCGAGGCCGATCAGCAAGGCAGGTTCCGAGAAGCCGACCTCCGGCCTTTGCAACACGGCAGTCAGCACGGCGCCGCCGGCCATGAACAGCGCGTTGATTACATTCACACCGGCGATGACGCGGGCCCGGTGATCCTCATGCGCCCATTCCTGGATGGCCGTATTCAACGGCACCGCGAACAGACCGCCGGATGCGGCGAGGAGGGCGATGTCGAGGCTTATGTGCATGCCTTTTGAGCTGGCCAAGAAGGTCAAGACCGAAATTTCCTGCGTGGCATGGGCCATGCCGATCGTCGTCGTGCCGATGTCCAGCAGGAACAGCGCCATGAGGATCGCGGCGATGGGCACCGGCAGCAGCAGGACGCGGCCGTTGCACAAAAGCGCGGCGAGGAGCGAGCCGAGAGCGATGCCGACCGCGAAGATCAGGTTGATTGCGGCCTCGACCTGAATGCCGCCGCCGATATGGCTCTTGATTAGCACCGGCACCAGCGACATCACCACCGCGCCGAGCATCCAGAACCAGCTCATGCCGAGCGCGCCTGTCCACAGGCGCGGATCGGCCCGCAATTCGCGGATCAGGCTGAAGGTCGAGGCGGCGAGGTTGCCGCGCACCTTGAGGTCGGGCGCCCGGGCCGGGGTCGAGGGAATGAGCCGCGCGGTGAGCCAGCAGGAGAGCGCGACGATCATCAATTGCGCGACGATATTGTAGGCGGACCTGCCGGTCGAGGCGGCATAGGATCCGGCGATGATGCCGCAGATGATGGCCAGGAAGGTCGCACCCTCGATGAGCGCATTGCCGGCCGGCAGTTCGGAGAATTTCAGATGGTCCGGCAGGATGCCGTATTTGATCGGCCCGAACAGGGCGGAAATCGTGCCCAGTCCGAGCAGGGCGACGTAGAATAGGGGTAGCCAGCCGGTGACGAAACCGGCGGCGGCGATCATCTGCACGAAGATTTCCGCGAATTTCAGTCGCCGGATCAACAGGCTCTTGTCATGCGCGTCGGCCCATTCGCCCCCCAAGCCCGAAAGACAGATGGTTGGCACCATGAAGACGGCCAAGGCGAGCGTGATCAGCGACCCCGATTGCTCCTCGCCGACCCGGAACAGCAGCAGCATCGCCAGCATGTACCGCACGAAATTGTCATTGAAGGCCGAAAGGAACTGGCACCAGAACAAGGGTGCAAAACGGCGGGATGACATCAAAGAAGCAAACATGGATCGGCCTCACGGTCGGGCTAGGGTGCACGATAATGTTAGTTATCGATTGCTAACATTCTTCATTGACGCCGTCAAGAGGCGCTGGCTTCACAAATGGGTCGTGGCGGCTATGCTAAATTGCTTCAGGCTCCGGTGGGAGGATTTTTATGACGAAAGTGTTCGGCCGTTTGCGGTTTGTCTTTTTGATCATGGCTTTGGCCCTGCCGCTTGCGGGGTGCGGCTACAACACGATTCCGACGGATGAGGAGGCGGCTAAGGCACGCTGGGCCGATGTCCAGAACAATTACCAGCGCCGGGCCGACCTCATTCCCAATCTGGTGGCGACCGTCCAGGGCTATGCCAAACAGGAAAAGGACGTGCTCACCGCCGTGGTCGAGGCGCGCGCCAAGGCGACGTCGGTACAGATCGACGCCTCGTCCTTGAGCGATCCCGAGAAGCTCAAGCAGTTCCAGGAGGCGCAGCAGCAATTGAGCGGGGCGCTGGGCCGGCTCTTGGCGGTGACCGAGAATTATCCGGACCTGAAATCGAACGCCAATTTCCTGGCGCTGCAATCGCAACTGGAAGGCACCGAGAACCGGATCGCCGTCGCCCGCAAGGATTATATCGAGGCGGTGCGCGTCTATAACACCGACCTTCAGACCTTCCCCGGCGTCCTCTGGGCCTCGCTCTTCTTCCGGGACAAAAAGCCGATGGCGGCCTTCACGGCGAATGACGCCGCGCAAACCGCGCCGCAAGTGAAGTTCTAGCGCATGGGGCGGCTTGAGGTCCTTAGGGTCGCGGGCATCCAGCCCGCCAACGGTGCGAAGCAGCGTGCGCCCATCGCCTGGCTTCTGGCGCTCTGTTTCGTCGTTTTTACCGGTGTCGCTCTCGCCGCGACCAGCTTCCCGACTCTCACGGGCCGGGTGGTGGACAATGCACATATTCTCGACGCGTCCACGCAAGCTCAACTCACTAGCAAGCTCAAGGATCTCGAAGACAAATCCGGCATTCAACTCGTCGTCGCGACGGTGCCCTCGCTGCAGGGCCAGGATATTGCGCCTTTCGCCAACGATCTGTTCCGCACCTGGAAGCTGGGCGAAGCGAGGCAGAACAATGGCGTGCTGCTGCTCGTCGCGCCGAGCGAGCGCAAAGTACGGATCGAAGTCGGCTACGGCCTCGAAGGCACCCTGACCGACGCGCTGTCGAGCGTCATCATCGCCAATGCGATCGTGCCGAATTTCAAAAGCGGCGATTTTGCCGGCGGCGTGTCGCGCGGGATCGACGAGATCATCGCCGTGCTGACGACCGATTCCTCGGAATGGCAGCAGCGGCCAGCCCTGCGGCAGGATCAGGGCGACGACGCCATGGCGGAGCTCATTCCCTTCATCATGATCGCGATTTTCGTCTTCGTCTTCTTCGTCATGTCGCGCAACGCGCGGCGCGGTGCGGCCTTCATTCCGGGCAGCTTCGGCTCCAGCGGCGGCTCGTGGAGCGGTGGCTCCTCCAGTGGCGGCGGCTCAGACAGCGGCTTTTCGGGCGGCGGCGGGTCGTCCGGTGGCGGCGGCGCATCGGGGGGCTGGTGATGCCGATCGCGCGCGCAGATTATGAGGCCGTCGCAGCGGCGATCAAGGCGACCGAGGCGCACACCAGCGCGCAATTGGTGTGCGTGCTCGCCAGAAGCTCGTCCTATTACGGCTATATCCCGCTGACCTGGGCGGCGCTCATCGCCTTGTGCGTGCCGCTGCCGCTGATCCTGCTCACCCATTGGCCGGTGCAGCATATTTACGCGGCGCAGCTTTTGACCTTTCTCGCACTCGGCATCGTGTTGTCCTTGGCCCCTGTGCGGATGCGGCTCGTGCCGCGCAACATCCAGCGCAGCCGCGCCCATCGCGCCGCGATCGAACAATTCGCCATCCGCGGTTTGCGGCATACGAGCGAACGCACGGGCGTGCTGATTTTCATGTCGGTGGCGGAGCGCTATGTTCGCATCATCGCGGATGATGGTGTGGCCGCAAAAATTCCCAATCATGCGTGGCAGGCGGTGGTCGAACGCCTTGTCATCCATGCCCGCGACGGCCATTATGCGCAAGGTTTCGTCGATGCGCTCAAACAATCCGGCGATCTGCTCGCCGAGCCTTTTCCTCCGCGTCGAGATGCGAAAAACGAGCTGCCGGACAGGCTTTATGTGATTTAGGTTGTGATCTGATCAGCAACATTCAAATCGACTGCCACACCGCCACTGCGAACCGTGCTTGCGCGGGTTCGCAACATTTTTGAATGCTCAACTTAGGCAAACAAGAGTTGAGTGCGAGCGGAGAAATCCATCCATCTCCTGCGAAAGTTTTGCCACCTGCGTGCCGTGGCACCGCAATATTCAGCGGAAGCTATGTCGCTGCTGCGCCTAACAGGCGTTCTTGTTCTAAGGCCGCAAGATTCGTGAGAACGAAATCGATGAACTCCTGCACATGCGGCTTGTCCAAGGACGCCCGGTTCACTTTCAAATAATAACCTCGATCCACTCGAACGGGGGCATCGAACAACACGCAGAGCGCATGATCGTTCACCTGCGATGCGACCAGGTGACGCCACCCCAGAACGATTCCCTCGCCTTTGACCGCCGCATTCACGAGAAGCGGGTAATTATTGCTGATCATGATCGGCGCAATATGCGGCACATCGAAGCCGTTCGCGCGGAACCAGTCGTCCCAGGTAACCGGATGCCAGCCAATGGCATCGGACGTCCAATGTTTCCGATGGAGATCCAGTAGATCCGCATGTGCGAGGCTTTGCGGATCTGGAAACGGCCCATGGCGTTTGAGGTAGGCTGGTCTGCATACCGGCTGAACGATATCCGGAAAGAGATAATAGAGAGATTCCCCGACCTCGCAGCGTTCATTTCCACAAATGAAAGAAAGATCGACCTCGTCGAAGTTTCTCAATGTGTCGTCTTCGTCGGATGCTAAAAGAACGAACCTGACGTCTGGCCGTTTGGAACGGAACCTGTCTACATATGTCTTCAGCCAGCAGGCGATCGCGGCATTGGTGCCTGAACAGGTGATCAGCGGCGGAGCAGACGGTGCGTTGATCCCGTTGATCGCGTCGCAAATGATATCGAGCGCGCCTGCGACCGGCGACAAGAGCTGTTGTGCATGAGACGTCAATTCAAGGCTGTTGTGCTTGCGGATGAACAGGGTAACGCCAAGCGACTTTTCGAGTCCGCGTATCTGCTGGCTGATGGCGGCCTGGCTGACGTTGAGTTCGTTCGCGGCGAGAGTAAAGCTGAGATGCTTTGCCGCGACTTCGAACGTGGCGAACGAACCGAGTGAGGGAAGGTACCGGCGTTTGGGCAACATACAATAACAATACTCACAGCGCAGAGAATATGACAACAGCATGCATGTCGTGGTGTGCAATGGTCATGCGCCTGCTTCTTCATGACGCGATTGGCGTTCAATCTGGCGGACCGCGCATGAAGCCTGACAATATGAGCAAGAGATCGCGGCTTCGGCCTATCTTATACCAACGGTCACGAGGAGTGACCGTTGGTTCCCTTCTTCATTTTTCGCCTTTTCAAGGCGATTGCGAAAAATGAAGAGCGGCCCAAAGGTCGCTGCTCGCGACCTTTGGTATTACTTCGCAAAGAATACGTTGGCATAAGGCGCGCCTTCTGCAGCGCCCAAGGAAATCCTCGTTTGCCGAATTCGAATCTGTGTTTTACGTAATTATGCAATTGAGGCCGAATTTGGCCGAGAACAATAATATACAAACAATAATATACGAACGACGATAATATCGAATGCTCGTGGGAGAAAGATAAAATGATGAGACACTCAATTATGATGCGCGTCCTCATCGGAGTTATACTTGCAACTCCGGTCGTCACTCAAGAATCAAGCTCGCTTCTACATTCGATCGTCGATCCCGATTGAACCGGGCCGTAAGCCGTTCCGCCACAATCAAACAACGACCGCTGGTTCTTCCCGTAAGAGGCTGCCGCGCGTTTTGGCTGCTCTCGCGGGACTTTGCCGATGGGCTGCAGTAGCCGGCGAGTAGTCACCCATCCCAACCTGCCGAACTCGACAGCTTCGAACGGGCGTCATGCGCGTGTCGACGGCTGAATGCGGCCTTCTAGAGGAGTGCTCAATGTCATCAATAGAAAACATAACGGCCACTTCCGGCGAGACCTCGACGGCGTTCAAACGACGTTTCATGAAGAGGATGATCGCCGTTCTTACCGGGGGCATGCTCCTCGACGGCTACATCCTCGGGGTCATCGGCCCGGTGACGTCCGTGATGAAGCAAGAGATGGGCATGTCGACACTCGATATGGGCCTCATCGCGTCGGCTGCGCTGTTCGGCATCCTGATCGGTTCGCCGCTGGGCGGATGGGCCGGCGACAAGTTCGGCCGCAAACCATTGTTCATGATCGATATGGCGCTGTTCGTGGCCGCGTCGGCGATGCAGTTCTTCATCAACTCGGTGGAGATGCTGTTCGCGGTGCGCCTGTTGATGGGTGTCGCCATCGGTGCCGAATATTCCGTCGGCTGGCCACTGATGTCGGAATTTGCGCCGGCCCGGTTGCGGGGACGCTTGATGGGCGTCACGATCCTGGCCTGGTATGGGGGATTCATGATCGGCTACACTGCGGGCTACATCCTGAACCTGCCGGCACCGCTGCCGTGGCGGTTCATTATCGGAACGAGCACGTTTATCGCGGTCGTCCTTTTCATCGCCCGGCTCGGCTTGCCCGAATCGCCGCGTTGGTTATGGAGCAAGGGCCGGAAAGACGAGGCTCGCGTCATCGCGCACAAATATCTGGAGAGTGCCGAAGAGATGGCGGACATGGAGCACGAGGTGGTACGTCAAGGTCGGTTCGCAGATTTGTTCTCCGCGAAATATTGGCGGATGACGGTCTTCGTTTCGTGGTTCTGGTTCTGCAACGTGCTGCCCTATTTTGCGATCGCGACGTTCGCCGACAGCGTGCTGGAGAAGTATGGCCTCAATGGCGGGCTCGCCGGTGGTGTGGGGCTATCGATGGTCGCGGTGGCAGGGGTCGCCGTCACGGTGGCGTTGATCGACAAGGCCGGTCGTCGGCTGTTCACCGTCCCGCCGCAGTGGATCACGATGGGGGTCTTCCTGGTTATCGGCCTGTGGTCGGGGGCACCGTCAGCCGTGGTGCTGGCTCTCTTCCTCGTCTTCTCGTTCTTGAACGCGATGAATGGGACGCTGACCAGTATCTACCCCGGCGAAGTGTTCCCCACCGAGGTCCGCGGGGTCGGCACCGGTTTCGCTGCCGCCGTCAGCCGCGTGGGTGCCGGCATGGGCACCTTCTTGCTGCCGATCGGAGTGGAGAAATTCGGTGTTTCGACAACGATGCTGGTCGCGGCGGCCGTCGTCTTCAGCGGTGCCGTGGTGTCGCAGCTGTGGGCTCCCGAGACGAAGGGAAAAAGCCTGAGCGAGACCGCCGCTGGCTTTTCGCACTAATCGACGCCGGCTCGGCCCCACTGCTGGGCCGAGCCAGGTGGAATGGCCGCTAGCGATGCACACTAGGGCAATTCTCCGTTCTTTCAGAATCGGAAAATTGCTCTCTTCATGCGGTCGCTATCACCCTCCAAGCCCATCGAGGAAAGCTCCCAAACAATCGCCGATGACATCGATGGCATAGCCGCCTTCCTGCACGATCAAAGTCGGCAGGCCGGCGGCGCGAATTTGTGCGCCGATCTTGCCGAAATCTTCCACCTCCAGTTTGAGCACGCCGATCGGGTCGAGGCGGTGCGCATCGTAGCCGAGTGCGACGATCAGAACTTGCGCGTCGAAGGCGCGGATGCGCTCCAGCGCCACATCGATCGCCGTGGCCATCGCGTCGCCCGTTGAGCCAGGCTGCAGAGGAAGATTCAGGTTGAAATAAGCGCCGTCGCCGAGGCCCGTTTCGTGCGCATAGCCGGTGAAGAACGGATAGTAATTGAGCGGATCAGCGTGCACGGAAATCGTCAGCACGTCGGCGCGATGATAGAAGATCTGCTGCGTGCCGTCGCCGTGATGCGCATCGACATCGAGAATCGCGACGCGCGGGAATGTGTTGCGCAAATGCTGCGCGGCGATGGCCGCGTTGTTGAGATAGCAGAAGCCGGAGCCGCGGTCGCTGCGGGTGTGATGGCCGGAGGGACGGCACAGCGCATAGGCGCTACGTCCGCCGCGCGCAATCACCTCGGCCGCCGAGATCGCGGTTTCGGCCGCGCGCAGAGCGGAGAGCCACGTGTGTGGCCCCATCGGTACGGACAAATCGCCCAAATACCAGCCGGTTTGGGCGATGATGCTGTCAGCCGGGCAGGGCGGCCGCGCGGCCTCTTCCGGCCGGCCGTTCCAATAAGGAAACGTATTGGGCCAGACTTCGACACCATGTACGGGTAGCGCCGACCAGCGGTCCCAGGCGGACATCAAAAAATCGATGTAATACGGCGCATGCACGGCGCGGATCGCATCGGGTCCAACTTCGTGCGGCTGCTCGATCGCGATGTCGCGCGCGGTCAGCGCGCCGATCAGCTTTTCCGTGCGGACCGGCAAATCCTTGGGTGCCACCACCCGGCCGATTTGCATGTATTGTTGGGGATCGTGCAAGGCCTGGTCGGGATGGTAGAATGCGCGCATATCGATTTTTTCCCCCTAACGATGGCTCGTCTTGAGAAGAGGCCCGCAATGATCGGCACATTTCATGCCGTTGACGGCAACGATAGCCACATCGTCCGGATACGACAACCCCGCGTCCAGGATGGCTGGCGAGATTGTCGCTCGCGCTCCGCTGATGAGTCATTCGTCGCGCGGCCTTGGATCTCGGGTCAAGCCCGGGATGATGTGAGGGCTTTCATTTTTGGCTTACGGCAAAGCACGCAATGACATCAGTTGCGCTGCGGCGCTCAGCCTGCCTGCCTGATCTCAATTGTCAGATGTGACAGCGCTTTGAACCGGGCAAGTTTAGCGCGGAAAAATGCCTCGTTATGTGAGGGAGAACTGACGACGGAAACGATTGCTCCAAGATGCCCTGGACCGAGCCTCCACACATGCAAGTCTGCCAGCCGATCGCCTTCTTCCTCAATGACCGTCCGAATCCTTCCGCTCATTTGACGATCCGGATTCATATCGAGCAGGATCGCACTTGTGTCGCGGATCAATGACGCCGACCAGTTCGCAATGACGATCGCGCCGACGATACCTGCGACGGCATCCATCCAAAGCCATCCGAAAATCCAGGCGAGGATGAGACCGATGATGACCAGAACCGAAACGGCGGCATCGGCAATAACATGAATGATGGCGGCACGCATGTTGTTATCGTGTGCTGCGGCGCCATGCGCGTGTTCATGTTCCTCGAAGACGACTGGATAGTGCTCGGCGCCAATCGTGACGTCAGCGGTAAACTCGTGCGGCTCGGGAATCTCCGTGATGGATTCCACAAAGCCGTCACGATCGGCGAAGGCAAAGGTTTGCCGCGAGCCATCGGGCCGGAGGGTTTCGACTGACACCGCAGAGGCGACGAGGGCAGAGCCAGAGTCCGACCGTAGCCGGAAACGTGGTGGCACGCCATCCTCGAACACTTCGAGAGACACATCCCCGCTCGCAGTGGAGATCACGCGGGTTTCGTCGTCCCCATGATGATCGTGGGCGTGTCCGTGCCCGTGGCCGTGATGATGGTCGCCGCTCAATAGCCACGCGCTGGCGACATTCACCGCAAGGCCAAGAAAGGCCACGGGAATAGCCTCGGCAAAATGGATTGGCACAGGATCGAACAGCCGAGCGACGGCTTCGTAGCCGATCAGGAGGGCAATCATGGCAAGAATGATTGCGCTCGTAAAACCCGCAAGGTCGCCGAGCTTGCCTGTGCCGAAAGTAAAACGCTCATCGTGGGCATAGCGCCGGGCGAAAGTATAGGCCAACGCCGCCAGCAACAAAGCCCCGGCATGCGTGCTCATATGCAGCCCATCGGCCACCAGCGCAATTGAACCGAACAGCCATCCGCCAACGATCTCGACGACCATCATGGCGGCGCATAGCCAGATCACCGACCAGGTCTTACGCTCACTCTTTTCATGTCCTTCGCCCAGGAAAACATGACTGTGGAACGCCTCGCCGGCGGCGGTTTCAGTGCTGCGACTCATGTTGGGCCTCATTTGAGATAGGTGCGGACGACATCCACAAGCTGCTCGATAGCTTCGTTCTTCGACGCAAGCGGTTGGTGCTCCGCGTCTGCGAGATGCGTGCGCACGTGGTCCTCGATGACCTCAGCCATGAGGCCTGAGATTGCGCCGCGCGTGGCAGCGATCAGGTGCATCACCTGATCGCAACCAGCCTCGCCATCGAGCGCACGCTCAATGGCCTCGACTTGGCCTCTGATCCGGCGCACGCGCGCCAGCAGTTTTTGTTTTTCGCGAATAGTATGGGACACAACGCACCATATAGTATACCCACCTACCCTATGCAAGTCGTATTTCGCCGATATTGAAGAGGGCAGTTTTGAAATCCCGAAGCGTTGCTGCACCAAGTCGAAATCTAGCTTTTCCTGCCTCAACTCCCTGAATTTATTGGATCAAGTCGCGCGACATCACAGATCCGTGAGGCTCGCAAAGAGCGGTGGTCCCAGATAGCGTCGGTGGTATGATGCGTGATTAGCCGGGCGCACCTAAGGCCCGGGCGCTCCTCCTAAAATCAAGCACTTTTGGGAGAACATCATGAAACATCCCATCACGCCGATGATGCTCGGCGTCTCCTTGCTCATAACCTCCACCGGCCTGGTTTTTGCCCTCGATGTCCACACGATCACTGGGACGAAGGGCCAGCCCAGCCAAACGATTGGCACCACGCAGACAGGGAGCGTCACACCGGGCCACGCCAGCGCTTCCCCGGGTTCGCCCTTCAACCCAAGTGGGAACGCGGGAACACATTACGCAGGCAATGCGCCGCAGAATTCCAACAACCCGAAGAGCAAATCTCAGTACGACGTGGCCGGCTTCCAGCAGTCCCATTAAAAGTGATGGAATTGTGCATAGCAGGCTCGTCCATTGGTGATGGATTCGCTGCGGCCTCAACTTAGAGGCCGCAGCGGTTCGGCATGGCCCACAAGCCGCGTGATGTGCGGAAAGCCACCGCGCGTCGCGCGCTCGAGCGCATCGACCGCCGCGTGCACGTCATTCACGCTGCGCTCGGGCGCCACGCGGCAATGGTAGTTGACGACGAGGCCGGCGCCGGTGTCGCGCGCGCGTACATTGTGCACCTCGCAGATCACGCCGCCATGCTTGGCGTTTTGCGCGAGGGCCGTGGCGATCTCTTGCGTCACGGCTGGATCCACGTCGACGCCGTGCAACTCGCGTGTTTCGAGCGGCTCGATATGGGTTTCGACTTCGATGTTGGCGCCGAGTTCCAGGCGGATCATGCTTTCCAATTCGGAGGCGATCCGATGCGCGTTGCCCTGGCTCATCCGGCCATCGATTTCAAGATCGAGGCTGATGCATTTGCGCCCGTCCACATCCTGCACTGTGACATGATGAACCGGCAGGCGCCGGTGTGCCGCAATCAGCAGCACGCGTTCGAGAAAAGTCTCGTTGTCGAGCGCTTGCGGATTGGCCGTGATGGTCACGTCCGAATTGGGCAATTCGGCAAGAATCTGACGGCCGATTTCCGCTTTGATCGCTTGCGTCCGCTCGAGCGTCAAGGTGCGCGGCACATTGATGAGGATTTCGCCGAAGATCTGGCCGCCGGCGGGCCGCAGCCGCACGTTCTCGATCGAGGCGACGCCTGGCACCGCTTGCACCGCAGCACGCACGCGCGCCGCAAGGCCTTTCGGGGCGGCATCGACCAAAGTGTCGATTGTGCTACGGCCGAGACGATACCCGGCAACGGCAATGAATAGCGCAACGCCGATGGCGGCGACCGCATCGCCCTGGGTGAAACCAAAGCGTGTCGCGATGAGGCCGATGAGAACGAGGCACGACCCGATCAAATCGCTGGAAAAATGCAACGCGTCCGCGGCGAGGGCGACGCTGCCCGTCTCGTGCGCGATGCGATGCAGGCCGCGCCAACGCACGAAATCCACGCCGATTGAGATAATCAGGACGCCATAGGTGAGCCAATTGGGGGTAACCGTCCCTGTGTGCTCCCACAAGCGGCGGAAGGCTTCGACGACAACGCCGATCGCGAGCACGGCGAGCAGGCCGGTTTCGGCCAGCGCGGCCACCGCTTCGACCTTGCCGTGGCCGTAGGGATGCGTGTCGTCGGCGGGCTTGTTGGCGACGCGGACGGCGAAATAGGTCAAGATCGTCGCGCCGGTATCGAGTGCGCCGTGCATGGCCTCCGACAAGAGTGCGAGCGAGCCGGACAGCAGGCCGGCGACAAGTTTCGCGACGCTGAGTGCGGCGCTCGCCCCAATCGACAGAAGCGCGGCCTTCTCTTTGGTTTCGGCGGTGTTTGCCATCTAACGGTTCTGCCCTATATGTCGGACGTCATCATTCCCTCAAGATTCCGTCCCAGATCTCTTCGCTCATTCGCACCCGGAAAAGCAAGTCAGGAGCACCCCTCCATGCGATATCTCCACACAATGATCCGCGTCACCGATCTCGATGCCTCGCTCGATTTCTTCGTCAACAAGCTCGGCCTTGTCGAAGTGCGCCGGCACGAGAGTGAAAAAGGCCGCTACACTTTGGTGTTCCTGGCCGCGCCGAAGGACGATAAGGGCAACAAGACGTTCGACGCGCCGTTGCTGGAGCTGACCTATAATTGGGACCCGGAAGTCTATACCGGCGGCCGCAACTTCGGTCACCTCGCTTACCGCGTCGACAACATTTACGAGCTTTGCGAAAAATTGATGAAGGCTGGCGTGACGATCAACCGGCCGCCGCGCGACGGCAATATGGCCTTCATCCGCACGCCGGATCAGATCTCGATCGAATTGCTGCAGGACGGCCCGCCGCTGCCGCCCGCCGAACCGTGGGCGAGCATGCCCAATACCGGCGTGTGGTAAGCTGTATGCCGCGTTGTATTGGCGGCGCTTACTTCGGACTCATGTGACACCAACGTCTGGCATCCCGGACTTGATCCGGGATCCAGCGCCACACATGAGCATTTGCGAGAGTGGCCTGCGGCGCAGTGCTAATGATGATTCACGCGCTGCGCGGTTCTGGATCCCGAGTCTAGCCCGGGATGACATCGTGGCCTTCCCATAGGTCGCGGCTTATCGCTGTTTTATTGGCCCGGCACGACGGGAATGATGCCGGGGACGATATATTGCTGCACGATCACCAGCGCGACCAGCACCAGGGTCAAAATGATACTGTGGCCGAAGGTGCGGGCGAAGATGATGCCTTCCTGGCCTTTCAGATTGGTGACGGAAACGCCGGTGGCGATATTTTGCGGCGAGATCATCTTACCCATCACGCCGCCGGACGAATTGGTGGCGGCAAAGAGCACGGGGCTCAAGTTGAGTTGCCGCGACGCCACCACCTGCAAATTGCCGAACAGCGCATTGCCCGACGTGTCGCTGCCCGACAGGAAGACAGCGATCCAGCCGAGGAATGGCGACAGTAGGATGAACAGATGGCCGGTGGCCGCGGCGCCGTCGCCGAGCGTATAGGCCATGCCGGAATAATTCATCAGATAGGCGAGGCCGAGCACCAGCATCACCGTGACGATCGCGATCCAGGATTGCGACAGGGTGCGCGCGATACATTGGACGAATGTCGCCGGGCTGATGCGCACCAGGAGCGCGGTGAGAATGGCCGCGACCAGAATGGCGGTGCCGGTGGCGAGCGGCTGGAACGCCCAGATCGCTCCATAGGGCTTGTTGTTATAGAGCGTGATCGAGATGGCATTGTGCAGCCCCGGCCATTGAACGCCAACTTGGCCCTGCGCCGCAACGCTATAGACCGTCCAGACGATCACCACTGCGGAGACGACGAGCCACGGGATCCAGCCTTGCCAGGGGGATACGTTGCTCGGCGCCGTGGCGTCGGCAAGCGCTGCGGATTGAACCGCGAATTGCGGATCGGGCGCGGGCCGCCAGATCTGCAGGAACAGCAGGGTCACGATCAAAGATCCGAGCGACGACAAGACGTCGGTGAGCGTGTAATCGATGAAATTGGCGGTGACGAATTGCGCCAGGCCGAAGCTCGCGCCGGCGACGAGGAGGACCGGCCACAGCGCGCGCACCGAACGCATGCCGCCATAGGCGAACATGACATAGAACGGCAGCAGCAGCGCCATGAACGGCAATTGCCGCCCGACCATCGCGCCGAGCACATTGGCGGGCAATCCGGTTACGCTGCCAAGCACCGTCACCGGCACGCCGAGCGCACCGAAGGCAACCGGTGCGGTGTTGAAGATCAGGACGAAGACCAGGGCTTCCTGTGCTGGAAAGCCGACGAGGATGAGCAAGGAGCTCGTGATCGCGACCGGCGTGCCGAAACCGGCAATGCCTTCGAGCAAGGCGCCGAAACAGAAGCCGATGACGACGAGCACCACGCGCCGGTCGTCCGGCAGATGCTGGATGACCCAGGTTCGGAACGCGTCGAACCGTCCGGAGGCCACCGCGATATTGTAGAGCAGCAGCGCATTGACCACGATCCACATCACCGGCCACAGCGCGAAGACCATGCCATTCGCCACCGAGTCAAAGGCAAGAGCCGTCGGCATCTGCCATACGGCGAGGGCGAGCACGAGCGCGACGATCAGCCCGGCGAGTGAGGCCTGCCAAGCTGGCCGCCGCACGACGCCGAGAAGAATCAGCATCGTCACGATCGGCAATGCGGCGACGATGAAGGACAAAAAGAGATTGTCGCCGACCGGCGTCAAAAGCTGCTGAAACATATCGAATCCTCCCGCAATATTTTTGTAAGAAAGTGGTGTATTGTTATGAAAAGTCAATTGGTTGTATGGGGTTATCGCCCTTCTTCCGCGCGAAAGCGTGGCATAAGGGCGCCTGTCATGCGTCAAGCTTGCGCCCAGCTTTGCCGCAAGCCGTCCGCATCGAGCAGGCCCAGCCCAAGCCTGCCGGCAATGTCGGCGACTAGGCCAATCTGCGCCGCATTGTCTTGTGCCGGCGTGCCGTCCGGCCGCCAGAGGTTGTTCTCGAACCCGACCCGCATGTGGCCGCCGCGCAGGGCGGCGGCAAGCACGCAGGCCGCCTCGTAACGGCCAAAGGCGCAGACCGACCAGTGTGGCGCTTGCGGCTGGGATGGGACGAGGAACGGGTCGAGGTCCTGGGGCGTTGAGGTCTGGTTCGCTGTGTAGCGCCCGAGCACGTAAAGCACGGGCACATGGTCCCAGGGAATGACACCGCGCTGCTGCATGTCGGCCAGACGCGCAGCTTCCTCCGGCGTGTAGAGAATAATCTGGGGCAGGATCCGTTCCGCCTTCAGCCAGGTTAGAAACGCGGCAAAGGCCGGTTCGTGGGCGGCTTCCGGCACGAGTTCGCGCAGGGCGAGCGAGACCGCCTCGGGCCGCACCGCCTTGACGACAGCCATTTGCTGGTCTGGCTGATAGATCCCGAGCGCTTCCGAGGTGATCTGGACGATCATTCTGTCGCCGGCGGCGTTGCGGATGGCTTGGAGCGCCGCGCGATAGGCGTCGGCGTCCAAAAGGTGCCGGTTATCGGCGTCGCGGACATGGATGTGGATGGCCGCCGCGCCCGCCTCGCGGCAGGCTGCGGCAGTCGCGGCAAGCTCGGCGGGGCCGAGCGGCAAGGCCGGATGGTCCTGCTTGGTGCGCCGCCCGCCGTTGGGCGCGACCATGATGCTGCTGAAGGGAAGGGACATGGCATCACTCCGTCGAAATCGGCCCATTCAAGCACGATGAAACGATTGTTGCAATAGCTTGGCAATTTATGATACATATGTTTCATGATCGCCTCGCCCTTGCATCATCAGATCTCGTCCGCATTGCCCGCCATGTCGGCGCAATTGCAGGCTGCGGCGCAATTCGTCCTCGCGCATCCGCAGGATGTGGCGCTTCTGTCGATGCGCGAATTGGCGCGGCGCGCCGAGCTGCAGCCCGCGACCATGACGCGGCTCGCGCAACATCTCGGCTTTGCCGGCTATGACGAATTGCGCGATTTGCACGCTGCGGCCCTGCGCCGCGGCACGACGGGATTTGCCGATAAGGTCGGGACGCAGGCGGCGCGGCAGAAGCGCAAAGGCGACCATGCGCTGGCCGCCGACCTTCTCGACACGATGCGGGGGCAGATCGCGGCATTGGCGGCGCCGGAGATGCTCGACGCCTATGTCCGCGCCGCGAAGATGCTTCTTTCCGCGCGGCGCATCTTCTGTCTCGGCTTGCGCTCCAGCCACGCGGTCGCTTGGCACCTGCATTACGTGCTGTCGCTGATCGGCGATCGCGCCGTGCTGCTCGACGGGCTCGCCGGCACCGGCGCCGACCAGCTTCGCCATGCCAAGCGCGGCGATATGCTGTTCGCGGTCAGCGTGCAGCCCTATACCGGTGCCAGCATCGATCTGGCGCGCTATGCGGCGGGGCGGGGCGTGAAAATTCTCGCGCTGACTGATCACGCGGCCGCGCCGCTCGCCACGCTCGCCGCCGAGACCATCGTGGTTCCGACCGACAGTCCGTCGTTCTTCCACACGATGGCGCCGGCTTTCATCGTCGCCGAAATTCTGGCGGCGCTGGTGGCCGGCCGCGACGGCACGGGCTCGCTCAAGGCGCTGCGGCAGACCGACGATTATTTCGCCGCCCTCGACATCCATCTCAAACCCAGGCACGGGAACCAAAAATCATGACACATATTCTGCACCGGCAAATCCGCGGCCGCCTGCCGGTCGCCGTGGGCGGCAAGGGCGTCGAATTGTTCGATGCGGATGGCCGCGCCTATATCGATGCGTCGGGCGGCGCCGCCGTATCGTGCCTCGGCCACGGCCATCCCGACGTGATCGCGGCCATCCATGCGCAGGTCGACAAATTGGCCTACGCGCATACGAGCTTCTTCACGAGCGCAGTGACGGAAGCGCTGGCCGATCGCCTGGTGCAGGAGGCGCCCGAGGGGTTGGACCACGTCTATTTCGTCAGCGGCGGTTCGGAAGCGGTGGAAGCCGCGCTCAAAATGGCACGGCAATATTTCGTCGAGAAGGGCGAGCCGCAACGCCGGCATATCATCGCGCGGCAGCAAAGCTACCACGGCAACACGCTCGGCGCGCTGGCGACGGGCGGCAATGCCTGGCGCCGTGCGCAGTTTCAGCCGTTGCTGATCGAGACCCATCACATCGATCCGTGCTACGCCTACCGCTATCAGCGCACCGGCGAAAGCGATGCGGAATTTGCGGCGCGTGCCGCGCAGCAGCTCGAGGACAAAATCCTGGAACTCGGGGCTGATCAGGTGATCGCCTTCGTCGCCGAGCCGGTGGTGGGCGCGACTTTGGGCGCGGTGCCCTCGGTCGGCGATTATTTCAAACGCATCCGCGCCATTTGCGACAAATATGGCGTTCTGCTGATCCTCGACGAGGTGATGTGCGGGATGGGCCGCACCGGCACGCTGCACGCTTGCACGCAGGACGGAATCGTGCCTGATCTGATGACGATCGCCAAGGGCCTCGGCGGCGGCTATCAGCCGATTGGCGCGGTGCTTCTGGGCCATCATATTTTCGCGGCGTTCGAGCAGGGCTCCGGCTTCTTCCAGCATGGGCACACCTATCTCGGCCATCCCGTTGCGGCGGCGGCGAGCCTTGCGGTGCAGGACGTGATCAAACGCGATCGCCTGCTCGACAATGTTCAGGCAATGGGCACGCGACTCGCCTCGCGCCTGCGCGAGCGCTTCGGCAACAATACCCATATCGGCGACATCCGCGGGCGCGGCCTGTTCATGGGGCTCGAACTCGTCGCCGACCCGATCACGAAGGTGCCGTTTTCGCCCGAGCTCAAATTGAACGGCCGCATCAAGGCCGAGGCGATGAAGCGGGGGCTATGCTGCTATCCGGGCGGCGGCACGATCGACGGCAGACAAGGCGATCATATCCTGCTGGCGCCGCCGTTCATCTCGACGCCGGAGGTCATCGATGCGATCGTCGAGCGCCTCGGCGACGCGGTCGATGCAGCGCTTGGCGCTGTGTGATCGCCTAGCGTCCATCTATAAGCGTCAACAGGCCTTACTGCATGGTGTCATAGGCCCGGACGATCCAACTGATCTGGTAGATGAGGCCGATGCTGGCAAAGACGAGGTGGAAGCGCCGGCTCGCGACGAAGATTGCCGCGATGCAGAGGGTGACATAGACTGCATTGCGGATGGGATATTCGAGGCCCAACGACGCAAAATAGCTTTGGCCCTTCAGTGCCGTGTCGATGATATCGATCACATAGGCAAAGGCCAGCAGGCCGAAGAACACGCGCCGCCGCGATAAGAAGTAATCTTCATAGCCATTGTATTCGGCCAATGTGTCGGGGAAGAGCAGGGTGCACAGGAAAAACAGCAGGCAGCCGTAGAAGGTCACGAAGGCGAAGACCAGAAAATCGATGTCGACGAGGTCGCGCAGGTGAATTTCCCACCACAGGAAGTGCAGGAGAAAGATCAGCATCGACACGGCCCAGCCGACATGGGGCCAAAAGATCCGCAGCACGCCCGGGTGCTGCACGAATTTGGCGAGGCCGCTCAAAAGGCGGCCCATGCTCGCGCTCACGATCATGGCGACGACGGTCATGACGGTCGTATAGGCGAGCGGAATCTGAGTCACGAAGCCCCCTGTGCGGTGAAGTGTTCCCGATAGAGTGGGCCAAGTCACGATAGGCGGGCAAGCCGGCACGAGCTGCATCTCGCGCTTTCGCGCCGACTTTTCAACAGGTTAAATGATCAGCTTTTCTTGCGCAGGTCGTAGTAGGCGAGTTTTCGCTTCATCGTCGCGCGACTGATGTTGAGCAAATTTGCGGCGGCGGAGACGTTTCCCTTGCTTCGAACCAGCGCGCGGCGAATGATGCTGCGTTCGGCCTGAGACAGATCGTCCGGAGTATTGTCGAACAGATCCCGGGCACAAATGCCTTCCCGCAGCTGACGGTCGGTCAGCTTCAGGGCTGTCCGCGCGCCCCGTGTCGCTCCCACGACGACGTCGTCGCCATCCACCGCCAGGAGCGCAGCCCCTGATCGGGATGAGCGACCGGCGACCGAAATAATCCGTGCCGCGCTGAATTTCTGATGGAAGTAGTCGATTTCGATTTGCCGAGCCGTTTCGGCAACCAGCGACACCATATGGGCCGGCCAGGTCCCGTCCGTGTCGGGGCCGTAAATCGTCACGTCCAAAGCCCCCGCGATTTCACCGACGTGATCGAATATGGGAGCGGCGGCGCAGCTCACGCTCATGTGCCGTTCGTAAAAATGCTGCTCCTTGTGGATCAGAAGCGGGCTCTTTTCGACCAGGCACGTGCCTATTCCATTAGTCCCTTCGGTCTGCTCATTCCAGTCAACTCCTGGATGAAGGCCCAGTCGATGCAATTCCGCGGCGTCGGACAACGGAACACTGCTATGAACAAGAATGCCGCTTTGCCCCGCAAACAGAATACATGCTTTGGTGCCTTGCGACACGGCATGCAGGCGCTCCAATGCGGCACGAGCGGCAAACAGGATTTCGTCCATTTCCTCGACGGAGTTACGCAGCTCGGCCGCAGTCAAGATATGGGGCGGCTGCGCCCTCATAGGATCCAATCCGTAGCCGCCGATGCACCTGCTCCATGATGCGACGAGTTGCGACTGAGCGGCTTCTCCAGACGCCACGGCAGTGCAGATCCTCGCTGCGTGATCCCGAGCCGGCAGCATCTTGTTTGATCTCCTATAGGCAATATCCATTGCGTGAAAATAGTGCGGTAAGCGTCAATCAAAACCTAAAAAATAAGAAATAGAGTAGTTTAATAATTTTGTTAGCTTGCAAATGCGAGTGCCATATTCGTCGCAAATAAATACAAAAACCACGTTGTTGATCTATTACGAAATCGGGCAAGGTACTTTGCTACAACATTCATCCAATGGCTCAATTGTGAGCCACTTCGAGCCGCAAAAAAATAATATACGGGGTGACGTTTGGCAAGAGAAAGGCCAGCCTCCCGTGATGTATCAGATGATGTATCGGAGGTATTTGCAAAATCACATTAATGTCCCATTGGACCGAGCGACAGGGTGAGATCCTGCCGAAATTTTTGCGGATTTTGCGACAGTCGGTCCGGCCGCGGCGAGGTCCCTGCATCGGAAGGCGATTCGCAGGTCTTTTGTGAGTTTTCATTTGTTTGCGCCCCAGCTTGTCGAACGAAGGTTTTCGCCGGCAGGGGTGTGTTCCGTGAGTTCATTCCCCTGGCTCCGCGATATGGATATAAGGAAATTCATCGGATTGTTTTTAAAGGGAGAAAACATGATCGCCGAGAACGAGTTAGAGCAACTCAATGAAAGGATGTGGGAGGTTGAGGCTGCGCTCCAGGCCGTCGTCCGCGCCCTCGCGCGATTAAGTCCCAGCGGATTGAAGGGACTAATGGACGAGCTTCAACAAGGTTCCCGCAATGGATCGGTCAGCCCAAAAGTTGAAGGGCTCTGCATGCGATTGATCGACGATGCCATGGACGCAGCCGATCCAATGGGGAACTCGTAACGTCCCATTCGAGAGCAAAGCGTATAAGGCTTTGGCGCCGACGTTTTAAGCATGTGGTATTGGAGCCGGTGCAACGTCGACGAAAGTCGTTTGATGAATCATTGCAAGATGTCTTCTAAGTCATGTTGCCGAATGGGCGCGACCCCGACATAACATTGCCCATAAAGGGATCGTTGGCCGTGCGGCCGCCGTTGCCGCCCGCCACTTGCCGCCGCAACATGTTATTGACGAGAGCCTGGCGCGCTGCGATCGCCGATAGGTCCTTGAGCGCGTGGACGTGATGGAGTTCGCACTGGTCCGGCAACGGCGCGCCGGACGATGGTTGGGTGACGGGCGGCGCGTCAAGATCTCCGATCACGGCGGCGGTGATGCGATGGAGGCCGCGAGCGGCAAGGTCAGTCAACATCTGCTGCCAGATATCATCGCTCGATTTGTCCTGGACCCAGAGGCCCAAGAGGTGGCGCGTGCCATCGCTCTTCAGTCCCAAGGCGTAATAGACCGGCCGGTCCTGGGTCAGCTTGCGCTCCCGCGTGGTCATCGGCAGGTCAGCGAACAGGGCGAAAGGATAGGCTGGTTCGAGCCGCCGCTCCTGCCAGTCGCGGACGATGCCGAGCACCGCATCGGTAATCCGCGGCGCCAAATCGCGCGGCAAACCGAGATCATACAGCAGCGGCAACATGTCCTCGATCTCGGCGACATCCCGTCCATGGGCGTAGATGGCGAGAACCCGGTCGGTAAAACCGTAAAAATGCCGGCGATGGTGCGGCACGAGGCGCGCCTCGAACCGGCCGGCGCGTTCGCGCGGGATGCGGACCGTGATCGTCGCGCCGTCCCGGCACGGAATCGTGCGACGCCAATAGCCGTTGCGAAAATTCCGCTTTCCGGCCCGCGCATCCAGTTCCAAATGATGGCTCAGCTCCGCATTGAGCATCGCCTCGATCAATTTGATCTCAAGCTCGCCGAACAAATCGTGGGGCGACACGAGCGTCTTCCACTCGGGAGACAGAAACTGCGCAGCCAGAGCCTGCGTGGCTTGAGACATTTTTTACAGCCTTTCGAAATGCGTCTTGTTGTCAATCGGTACGCCCATTCATTGAATCGGACGACCTCTGTGGCTTCCCCGAAAACTCACCTTCCTACCGATCCGAGCCAGTTCGACTTAATCCTTTAAGTTCTTCCTGGCCAATTCCGCACCCAGACGATCATGCCGACGGACTTATTAATAATATTAGGCCCATAAACCTATGTATATTTATGCCCAGGCCATTCTTCTTGCCGTCCTGACAACGATCAACGCCAGTCTTTAAGGGGTGGGCGTTAGCCCAACAAAAAAACTGGAACTCTGGAGCTCCTCGAAACTTTCGTATTCGTTTTGCATTGATATGTGTAACAATTCACAAATACACAAAAGTCCCCTGGAGCTCAAGCACGAATCACCCAAACTTAACGCCGCCTAAAGTAGTAGGCGATACTTAAGTTTACCCGTGCGTCGCAGAGATCTTGTACAAATGTCAGAACGATCCAGGATCCGGATCGGCGGTATCACTTTAATTAAAGAGGCTCAGTAAGCCGATGGAGAAGGTGACATCGACAGGCGGACCGCCAATATCTTCGATGCCTTCGCCCACCGCTCCGCGATCGAGCCCAAATTCGCCAACTTAATGCTCTGATCATCCGAAAAGTTTGGGGTCATGGTGGCGGAAGAGGGATACCGCCAATACAGTTCTGTAACCGAGTTTGTTGGTTAAGGGAACTTCCTAGCCCATGCCAACAGGTTTAACTCCAGCCCTCGCAATCAAAGATCAAGCCATTGAAACTAAACAAGTTTCTATGGCTTTTGAGTCTGGAAATCTCCCATCTCCAAACCCACCGTGGAAGCACACAGGAAGCGTTGGGAAGAAAGGTCCAGCGTAAAATCGGCGGAAACTTTTCCGCAATAGGTGTCGCAGTTGCAACGGCTCATGGCAGCAGAGGGCCTTGACCCGTCTTCGGCAAAGCAAGACTGAGAACCGCCAAGGCTACCAGGGAAGCGCCAGCAGAACCCGCAAATGCTGCATTGTAGCCGAAGTGGTCGACAATCAAGCCAGCGGCTGAACCACTGGGCGAAGCGCCGACACCCTGCGCGATCGCCACAGCGCCCAGCGCCAGATTGTATCGGCCCGTCCCAGCCATCACGTCCGCGACGACGAGCGGCGTCAGCACGCCCCAGATGCCGGCGCCGAGACATCCGGCAACTGGACGCCGATCAACCAGGCACTGTTGTTCGACAACATGTAAAGTAGAGCCCGCAAAGGAAGAATTGCAAAGCCGATGAGCAGCACAGGCTTGCGGCCGCATTCCTCCGCCTTTCGTCCGGCCAAGAGCGCGATCGGCAGCACCACCACCTGGGCAGCGATTATGCACGATGACATCATCGCGGTGGCGAATTCCTTATTCGCGACTGCGAGTTTTGTCCAACGAGTGGCGGCAGCGGCGCGTTTGCAGAGTGGAACAGCATGGTGCTGTGCGCGAAGATCGCGAGTGGACGGTTCTCGAAGAGAGCTCGCCAACCTCAGCCTTGTTTTATTGAGACGGTCGGGTCGGCACCCCGGGCGCGTTCATGATCGTGACCTGCCGCCAAGAAACTGGACGGCTGCATCCTCCCGGCGTGATCGAACGCACCGGTGCTGAAACGGAAGTAAGATCGTCGATACCCAACAATACAAGCCGCATTGGGACGCGATGCCCTGTTTTGGGATTTTCGCCCCATAGCGTCTTGACGCGCGTCATGTTATCGATACCTTATAAAGGTTTCCTGCGAAAACGGTGCACAGACAGGTGAAATATCGCAACAATGTTGTCGAGGCCGACCACGGTAAATTCAGGCGTCTGATCAAGCCGACGCTCGGTTTCAAGTCCATGAAGACGGCCTTTGCCACGCTCAAAGGCTTCGAGAGGTCGTGAACGCGCCGCCCAAGGGCCAGGTAGCACTCTGGCAATATGAGGATGGCATCACGCGAGAAGCGCGTCTCATCGATAAGCAGTTCGGTGCCCACTCGGTCTGAAGCAGCAACCATTCTCCGTTTCCGCATCCGCCATCGTTCTTGGAAACAGGGCCCAAGTGATTGGGAAAATGTAACTTGTCCAGCACCCTGTAGCAAAAAATTTGTTCTGTGCAAATTAACAGGAACTCAGTCTAGAAATGCCTGAATCACGCGAACTTTTCACCTACGCACGGGATCTGTGGGCGTCGCGGTATCCGAGAACGTTTACGGAAATGATGCAGTTGATTCTGGAACTGCAACAGATCGACGGCTCATTCAACATTCTTGCCATCGACATGCGTCCCGATGACCCCGCTCAATTTCCGCTGGAGGTGCTGCGTAAGACGTTTGGAGTCCGCAATCCGCTCGGGATGAGCTACCCAGCCAACAAGACACTGGGAAGCTATCCGGATCAGGACTTTCAACGACGCCTAGTCATTCCCCCCTACGTTCAGGTCAAGGAAAGTGGTGAAGTAAAGATTAGTTCGGTGAATGCACGCGTGTTAGATAAGGTCGCCGCTTATGATCGTATGATCTTACCGCTCAAAGCGACAGGAGGTCAGGTCGAATACGCCCTGTCTTTGGTCAATATGCGCTTCAGCTTGCCTGTGGCCAAAGCGATGGCGACGACTTTGACGGCCCAAGAGCGGACAGTCATCCGACTCCTGTACAATGGTTTTTCAAATTGTGAAGTCGCGACCAAATTGTGCCGGTCGGAGCGCGAAATCGATGAAATATTGGGTACGATCGTCAGAAAGCTTGATGCCCGCAACATTGTCCATGCGATCGCGCTTGCAATGGCACGGGATATCGCTGAGGTGACGCCATTGTCATCGGCTTTGGCGCGACCATTTTCGGAGCGCCTGCTGGCTGACTTGCTTGGCAGACAAGCTGCGGCGGTGGTCGCTGTTGATGCCAATGCGCGACTGTTGTTCGCCAACCGTGCCGCTGAGGTAATTTTGGCTGATGGCGGGTTAAGTCTTCAGCGCGGGATACTGCAAGCTGAAGCTGTTCCCGAGACGACAGCTCTTCACGAGCAGATCGCCGACTGCGCCATGGACGTTTTCGGCACATGTGCGCGATATGCTGTTGCCACGCGTTCTCCCGGCCGTCCCCCCTTGTCGCTCCTCGTCACGCAATTGCCCGACCGTTGTGATCAGGCTGGCGTCGCAGGCCATGCTGTTGCCGTTTTTATTGCTGATCCCGAGCGCATGCAATATCCGGCATCGGCGCAGTTGCAGCGGCAATTCGGCTTGACTCGCGCAGAAGCGGCAATGGCGCTTGAGATATTGAAGACTGAGGGCGTATCGGCGGCCGCCGAACGACTCGGAATTACGGTAGGAACTGCAAAGTCGCACTTGGTTCGAATTTTTGATAAAACCAACACGCGCCGTCAGGCTGAGCTGGTGCGGCTTTTGCTGGGCATGAGCCATGGCATTTGGGAGGAGAGTGGTAAACGGGCTGTTGGAATCAAAAAAAGAGCTTAGGTATCAAATTTGCTCTAAATTCGCCGATGGCCGCTGTCATTGCCCACGTACGAATCACAATTCGCAATTGTCGCTGTGCCGCATGGGCGCTTTGTTTGCGGTTGCGTTTCTGCACCAAAAGCCTTCGGTGATCTTTCCACCGGTCCTTCGCGTAACTTGTCAATAGGCATGGTCAGATGATCAGCTTGCTCGCGCGTGCCTTCGTTCCGGCGTCATCTGGGTTGGTACTTTCTTGAATGCCACGGAGCTCTTGTTGCTGTCGGGTGATGAGGATCGTCGGCTTGTCCCCTCGCGGCCCCCGGATATCGGGTGGCCGCGATTGGTTTGGTCGGGCTGGGTCGTGAGCGGTTACTTCATCAGGGCATTGGTGCGGTCGAAGCCGCCGGGAAAGCCTTTGAGGGGGATGGTAAAGGGGATCTCCTTGCCGCCGTCAGCGAAGGCCTTGACCTTGAGCGCTGTTGCGCCGCGCAAGGCTGCGAGCGCTTTTGCGTCGAAGTCGAGCATCACGACACAGCCGGCCGGCAAGCACGTGTGGAAGTGCAGGGGAGCAGTCGGCGGCAAGTTGTCGATCTGGACGATGGCGCCCTGATCGAGCACCAGTCCGAACGGCAGGATCAAGGTGCCTTGAACGCCATTTTGTGCCGGATGCAATTCAATGGCGAGGGCTCGCTGATGCGAGTTGGCGTCAACCTGTTCGAGCAACAGTCCGCAATTCTTGCCGCTCTGCCCAGTTGAGCAACTGACGGTCCAATCATCGTGGCGTTCCTGCAGCGCTGTGGCGCCGCCAGGCAAGCTCTCCTTCGCAGAAAGCGGCTCGGAGGTCGATTGCTGGGCTGCGACGGGCAAGGCTGACATCACGGGGGCGCCAAGCAACAGGGTGATGGCGAGGAGTCGGGTGAGCGGCCGGGTAAGTGCGAAGTTAAACATCAGGGACTTTCCAGAGATTCTGCCGGAGGTGAGGAGAAAACCGCCGGGCCCGAGACTGTTGGGGTTGGGGTCGGGCCCGGCGGCAAAGCCGACACGAGGCCGGCTTATTGGTCAAAGGAATTGGTGCCGGCGACGCGGCGGGTGGGGTTGCGGATTGGTTCACCAATTGAACCTGAGGCCGATTTTGCCGTCGTAGCCATGGCGGCGGCCGTCGAGGCCGAGCTGGTAGCCGAGGCTGGCGTTGAGCACAGCGTTGTGGGTGATCTGGCCGCTCACCCCGGCATTCAGCTCGCCCCAGCTGCCGCCGAGGTTGGACTGGAACGGCAGGAAGCCGGTGGCGGAGGAGAACTCGGTCTTGTTGTCGCCGAGGAACTCGTGCCAGAGGTTGGCGCGCAGCCAGGTGGTCATCACCCGCGGCTGGGCACCCTCCTCGAGGGCAAAGGTGCGGGCGACGCGCAGGCCGAGGCGGCCGGCCAGCGACTGGGCCGCCTTGAAGCGCACGGTGGCGGCAACATCGGCGGCCTGGTCGAGATTGATGTGCTGATATTCCAGTTGCGCCTGCGGCTCGGCGATCCAGCCGTTGCCGAGCTGCACCGGATAGCCGCCCTCGAGCGAGGCGGCGAGGCCGAGGCCCTGGGTCGACAGGCCGATGGCATTGGCCAGCCCGGCGCTGCGGGAGGAGCGGGCCGTGACGCTGTCGTACCAGGTGGCCTGGGCGACGGCGTCGGCATACCAGCCGGAGCGGCCGAAATGGGTGCCGTAGGCGCCGAACGAATAGGCGTCGAAGCTTGTGGTGCCGGCGAGCGTGCCGCCGGCATGGGTGACATTGCCGCTCAGATGGCCGATGGCGCCATAGACGCCGGCATGATCGCGCGCGCCGTCGTCATGGCTCTGGCGGTACAGGTCGAGGCCGGCCTGGGCGGCACTGAGGCCATAGTTGAGCTTCGGGCCGTTGCTGTAGATCGTGGTGCCGCCGACGTCGCCGTGCTGGCCGATGACGCGCCCCCAGGCGCCGTTCAGCACGGGATTATTGGGATTGAGCCCCGGGTTGCCGCGCAATTGCTCTTCCTCGCCGACGCGCTCGTGCAGCGTATCGAGCAGGGTGCGGCCATAGAGCTGGGCCATCGAGGGCAAGGCGGTATAGAGCGAGACTTCCTGGCGGTAGTTGGGGGTGGAGGAATTGGGGTCGCTCACCGGCAGGGTCGAGCGCAGATACCAATCATCGGAGCTGCTGCCGTCGGTGCTGCCGCGATAGAGCGTATATTCGTAGGGTCCGGCGATCACCCGGCTCTTGAGGGTGAAGGCACTGGCCGCGGTGGTGGCGCCGTTGATCGCATCGACGACCAGGATGCCGTTGCCGTAGGTGAGCGCGCCGGCGCCGCCGACATTGGTGATGAGCAAGCCGGAGGTGCCGGTGGCGGTGCCGCCATTGATGACGAGCAGGTCGGAGGGGGAGCCGTCGGTGCCGAGATAAGTGTTGAGGGCCACAACGCTGCCGCTGCCGCCGACATAGGAGCCAACATTCAGCGAATTGCCGATGCCGCTGCCGCCGACCTGGGCGAGGCCGTCGTTGATGAGGGTGCCGTTGATGGTGAAGGTGCCCTTGGCGCCGCCGCTAAAAGCGCCGACCGCATCGGCGACGGCGATGGTGCCGTCATTCGTCACGGTGCCGGCGACAGAGCCATAGCCGCCGAGGGTGGCGCCGGCGGCCACCGAGGTGGCGCCGCCGCCGGTCAGCGCGCCCGTGGCGCTGAGCGCCAGCGTGCCGGCCGCGACCGTGGTGGTGCCGGTATAGGTGCTGACGGCGGTGAGCACGGTGGTGCCCGAGCCGATCTGGGTAAGCTTGCCGGTGCCGGAGATGACGCCGGTGAAGGTGTAGAGGTTGGAGCGGTCGAAGGCCAGGGTGCCGTTGTCGGTGACATTGCCGAGGATGGAGCCGGTGGTGCCGCCATTGCCGAGCTGGAGGGTGCCGGCTTCGATAATGGTGCCGCCGCTATAGGTGTTGGCGGCGGTGGTGATCAGCGTGCCGGTGCCTTCGCTGGTCAGCGCCCCGACGCCGCTGAACGGGCTGGTCGCCGTCACCGTATAGCCGGCATTGTCGATGGTCAGGCCGCCGCTCTGGATGTTGAGCTCGGTGCCGGAGAAGCCGGCGACGAAGGCGCTGTTGCTGGCGAGCGCGGTGAGCTCGCCATTGTTGAAATTGACCTGGGCGCTGCCCGCGCCGCCGGTGAGCGCCAGGGTTTGCAGCTCGCCGAGGCTGGTCAGGTTCAGCGTGCCGGTCGAGCCCGATTGCGCCGCCACCACCACGCCACCCTTGGCGATGACCAGGCCGCTGTTCGTCACGTTCAGCGTGCCGGTGCCGGCATTGCCCACCGTGATGGTGCTGTTGTCGGTCCAGGTCGAACCCGCGCCGGTGACCGTGACCGTGCCGACACCGGTGGCCTGGTTGCCGATGACGCTCACCGTGCTGATCAGCGTGCCGCCATTTTGAACGGTCAGGGTGCCGGTGCCGGCATTGCCGACGATCGGATCGCCGGTGTCGTCCCAGGTCGAGCCGGTGCCGTCGATCAGAACCGTGCCCACCCCGCTCGCCGCGTCGCCGACGGTCCCCGAGCCGCTCGTGACATAGCCGCCGGACAGGATCGACAGCGACCCGGTCCCCGTCTCGCCGACAACCAACGCCCCGCTCGCCGTCAATGATGAGCCAGAGCCTGTCACAAGGATCGTGCCGGTCGCGCTGGTCGTCGATGCGGTCGTTCTGGCGGGAGAGCTTGTAACCACGCCGAGGGTGACGCTGCCGCTCGTGACTTGGCCGCCGTTTTCGATGGTGAGCGTGCCGTTGGCGCGATCGTCCCAGGTGGTGATGCCGACAACCAGGTCATTGGTATTGGTCCAGGTGGCATTCGAGACGATCGCCGTCGCCTGATGGCCGTTGCCGATCCAGGCTTCTCCCGTTTTGACGGATGCACCGCCGGAAACCGTCATCGTCGCGGTTCCGGCTTCGCCGAGGCCAAGCTGGCCGCTGACCGTCAGGCTCGAACTACTGCCATTGACGACGACGGTGCCGACGCCGGTCGGATAGTCGCCGGCATGCAGGCCGCCGGTGACCACGACCGTGCCGCCATTGGTGATCGAGAGGCTTCCGGTGCCGACATAGCCGACCAGGAACTCACCGGTGTTCGTCCAGCTCGAGCCGGCACCATCGACCGAGACAGCGCCGCTCGCCGTCGAGGTCCAGCCACCGATATAGGACGCGCCCGCCGCGATCACCGCGCCGCCGTTGCTCACCGTCACAGTGCCCGTGCCCGAACTGCCGACCGTGATCGAGCCGCTGCTGGTCAACGTCGAGCCGGAACCGTCAACCGTCACCGTGCCCGTGCCTGTGCTCGCATTGCCAATGATCACGGCGCCACTCGTTACGGCGCCAGCATTCTTGACCGTCAGTGTACCCTTTCCGGCATTCCCGACATAGATCGTGCCGCTGTTGGTCCAGGTCGACCCGGAACCCGTCACCTTAACGGTGCCGGTGCCGTCGCTATTGTCACCGATGTAGGTATTGGGACTGGAGGTCAGTGTCCCTTTGTTCTGCACCGTCAAGGTACCGACACCGTCTCGTCCCACAAGCAGACCGGTGGTGTAGAGGGGTGTATTGACGACCGTCCAGCTTGAACCGCTGCCGTCGATGGTCACGGTGCCAGTTGCGGTGCTGGCGTTGCCAAGCAGGCCGCCTCCGCTCGTCACGGTCGCGCCATTGGTGATCGATAGCGTCCCCGTGCCAGCGGCGCCAACCTGGATCCAGCTATTGTTCGTGAGAGATGAGCCAGAGCCATCCACGGTAACGGTGCCAACACTGGTTGATGATCCGGCGATATAGATTTGGCCGCTTGCATAGGTGTCTGAGACCTTTGCGCCGTTGGTGATCGATAACGCCCCCGTGCCAGCGAGGCCAACCTCGATCCAGCCGCTGCTGGTCAACGACGAGCCCGATCCAGTCACGGTGAGGGTGCCAGTGGAACCGGAGTTATTGCCGAGAATGGTTGACCAGCCGCTGGTGACAGCACCAGCATCGCTGATCGTAAGTACGCCGGCTCCGCTATTGCCAACGTAGAGAGACGAGCTGTTGGTCAGGGTGGATCCGCTGCCATCGACGGTCACCGTTCCCTTCGATCCGGAGGAGTTGCCAAGGACAAGGGCATTGCTGACGCTCAATGTCCCGCCGCTCGTCAGGCTGACCATTCCAACGCTGGTGCTGGCGTTGCCGACGTAGAGGTTGTTGGCGGTGGTGACGGCGCCGCTGGAGCTGATCGTCAGCGCACCGGTGCCGCCATTGCCGACATACATGTAGCCGGCCGAATTGGTGAGCTTGGAGCCGGAGCCGGTGACAGTCACGGTGCCGGTCGAGCCCGAGGCGTTGGCGATGGTGACGCTATTGGTGTTGGTCAGCGTACCGCCGTCCTTAATGGTCAGCGTGCCGGTCCCTGAATTGCCAACGACGAGCTGGGCGCTGGTCAGCGTTGAGGCGTCGATCGTCACCGTGCCGGTCGACCGGCTTGAGACACCGAGGGTCATCGTGCTGGCAACGGTGGCGGTCGCGCCACTGGTGAGGGTCAGCGTACCAGTGCCACCAGTGCCGACATACAGCACCTGCGCGATGGTGAGCTTCGAGCTGGAGCCATCGACGGTGACTGTTCCCTTCGATCCAGAGGCGTTTGCAAGGACAAGGGCGTTGCCGACGGTCAACGTTCCGCCGCTTGACAGGCTGACCGTTCCCACACCGGTAATGGTGTTGCCGACATAGAGGTTGGAGGCGGTGGAGGCGGCGCCGCTGGAGCTGATTGTCAGCGTTCCGGTGCCGGCATTGCCGATAAACATATAGCCGGCGGAGTTGGTAAGCTTCGAGCCGGAACCGGTGACGGTGACCGAGCCCGTCGAGCCGGTCGCGTTGCCAATGGCCACACTGTTGGCGTTGGTCAGCGTGCTGCCGTTCTGGATGGTCAGGCCGCCCGAGGTGCCGCTGGTGTTGCCAATAAAGAGGGCGCCGCTTGTTGCCGTTGCGGCGCTTGACACGCCCAGCACCGTCGCATTCGGCGACTGGGTGGTGATGACCACGGTGCCGGTCGTGGGCACCCCGCCGGACCAGTTGCCGGCGGTCGCCCAATTGGTGCTGGTCGCGCCGGTCCAGGTCTGCGCCTGCGCCCCACCGGCCAGCAGGCCGCCCACCAGCGCGGTTGTTGCCAGCAGCGCAATCTTCAAGCCTCGCGATCGCTTCACGAAATATCCCCAATATCCGACAAACAAAAATGTTCCGGATGTTATTGGGGAATGTGGACCCGCCACGCGCCTATCGTTCGGTAGGCATTGCCGCAAAAATTTCACAAATCGGCCATACTTGGCACGATCAATCAAGGGACCTGAGTGGGTATGAGCGAAAAATGGCGCGCGCTGGAATCTATCGCAAAACCCCCTATTGTGCGACGGAGCAAAAATCAGGCGCAAAATTCTTACTTTAGAGCGTGCTGACTTTAAGATGGAAGCACAGCGGCGATCTCTGAGGGACGGTCGCGGTCCTGTGCGATTCCGCCAAAAAACAACATGCTCTAGCGCCGATTGCCTGCGATCGTCGTTGCTTTCGGTCCGACAGTCATCTCGATCCCCACTGTCCACGATACCGACTCTCGCGTCTCCCTAAGTCATCAAGCTGTCGGAGCAGAACCGCATATTAAGTGAAGTCTATCAAATATATCGGATTTTTGGATATTACAGGTAGCGCGCTGTTCGGAGCCGATCCTGTTCCAACCATTTTTGAAGCCGGCACTACCCGGCAGTTCGGCCCCAAGTAGCAGCGGCCATGTGTCAGCGCGCAACTAAGTCGCAGCTAATTCTTTTCAGAGAAGAGTTCCTGTTCGGTTCTAGAGGTGAAGCAGGAAGTTAAGTAGATAGCCAACGAGCTTTGGGCATAGGCTCATAGCTCACCCGGGGGCAGCAATAGGAGGTCGACGTGGCCAGAATGAGCGCCCTTGTCATCGCGAGTGCTACAGCGATTCTCGTCGGACTTGCGCCCGCGCAGCTCATTGCGCAAGCAAGTACCGTCGAAAATCCCGTGGCCCCGGAAAAGAACCCGCCCGGCGACATTCCGGACAATCAGGTCTTCATCGACTATCGCTCTCCTTTGGGTTTCATGATCAAGGTGCCCGAAGGATGGGCTCGCCGAGAGACCACGAACGGCGTCACCTTCAATGATAAGTACAATATAATCGTCGTTGTCGTGTCGCAACGCGACGATGCGGCGACCGTGGCCAACGTCAAGCAAACCGATGTCGCTGAGCTCGAGAAGACGGGCAAGGCGGTTCGCGTCAGGGCGGTCAAATCCGTCAAGCTTCCGGCGGGCCCGGCCGTGGTGGTCAGCTACGGCTCGAATTCCGAACCAAATCCGGTGACCGAGAAGGCGATCCGGGAGGAGAACGTGCGCTATTTCTTTTGGCAGAACGGCAAGCTGGCTACCTTGACCTTGTCGTCGCCGCTGGGAGCGGACAATGCCGATCAGTGGGACCTCATGTCGAAAAGCTTCCGGTGGCAATGACATGGCCGTCCTGGAGGCTTTCGATCTCTACAAGTTCTTTCATACGCCGGAATCCGAAACGCTTGCGCTTCGCGGCGTCAGTCTGAAGCTGGATGCGGGCGAACTGGTCACGGTGGTGGGGCCTTCTGGCAGCGGTAAATCGACCTTGCTTGCGTGCTTGTCGGGACTCGATGAGCCGGACGGAGGGTATGTCGAACTGCTCGGCGAGCGTCTGACGCGTCGCAGCGAGGCCGACCGCGCATGTCGTAGAGGCGCACATGTCGGCATCTTCATGCAGTCCCGCAATCTGTTTCCCTCGCTCTCGGTGGCGGACAATATCAGGCTTGTGATGTCCGTTGCCAGGAAGATCGACAACGACCGGGCAAAGCAGCTGTTGGTGGATGTGGGCTTGGCTGATCGGGAGACGGCGCGGCCGGGTCAGTTGTCCGGAGGCGAACTGGCGCGAGCGGGTCTTGCCGTCGCGCTGGCGGCCGCACCCCGCATCCTTCTCGCCGACGAGCCAACCGGCGAGGTCGATGTCGTTACGGAGAGCGCGATACTTGATCTGTTGGGTGAGCAATGTCGGGCAGGCGTTGCCGTCCTGGTCGTAACGCACAGTGAGGCACTCACTGTGCGCGCCGACCGGATCATTCATCTGCGGGACGGAAGGATGAGCAATGCCTGAAATCCTCGTGGAAGGGAGGGACGTGGCACGCCGCTTCAACCAGGGAGGGGCGGATGTCTTTGCCCTGAAACCGGCGTCATTCGCGATTCGGAGCGGCGACCGCATCGCTTTTCTTGGCCGCTCGGGGAGCGGAAAATCGACGCTGCTCCATCTGATCGCCGGCCTCGACGTACCGACCAGCGGTTCTCTGAGCTGGCCGGCACTTGGTCGCAGTCGTGCGCTTCGCCCAAGCTACATCGGCATTGCGTTCCAGGCGCCGAGTCTGATCCCGACATTGAATGTCGTCGAGAACGTCGAACTGCCGCTGCGCATAATGGGACGCATTCCTTCGCCTCGTAGTCAGGCGCTGGCGGCGTTGGAGGCGCTTGGTCTGACGAACATCGCGGACAAGGTTCCGCAAGAGCTGTCAGGAGGACAGGCTCAGCGTGTCGCGCTGGCGAGGGCTATCGCGCCGAGGCCCAAGTTGATCCTGGCAGACGAGCCGACGGGGCAGTTGGATCAGTCGATCGCGCGGCAAACCGTGGACGCGTTGTTGGATTCGTTTGCGGGAGGCGATACGGCAGTCGTCGTTGCAACCCACGATTCTTCGGTGGCGGAGCGCATGACGACGACGTGGCTCATGGATCACGGCGAGCTTCGATCATCGGCGGAGATGGCGGGCGCATGATACGGCTTTGGCTCAAAAGTATCTTCACGGGACACTTGAGCCGTCTTGTCTGTGCCGCAGTCGGACTTGCTCTGCCGCTAGCCTTGCTCGTATCGCTTGGAACCTTTGTTGTCGCTTCTTCCGAAAGCATGGTGCGCCGTGCGGTGGCGAGTCTCCCCGTCGACTGGCAGGTGCTGGTTGCGCCGGGCGCAGATCCGGCGATGGTGGTCGACGCGATCGGCAAGGCCGCTCGCTATGCTTCGCTGCAGTCCGTGGGCTATGCCGACACGGATGGTTTTGGCGCAACGACGGGCGAGACATCGCAGACGACGGGACCGGGGAAAGTCCTCGGCCTGGAGGCGGACTATCGCCGGATTTTTTCCGGTCAACTCGAGCTTAATGTGGGCTCGTGGGATGGAGTGTTGGCCGCCGCCCAAACCGCCGCCAATCTCCATGTCGCGCCCGGCGACATTGTGACGATCCGGCGCGTTGGGATGGAGCCGGTCGACGTCAGGATCGCCGGTGTTGTCGCCTTGCCGAATGCGGACTCGATGTTCCAGGCGATTGGGGTTTCTAAGAGCCTTGCGCCGCAGGCTCCGCCGGACAATGTGCTGCTAATGCCGATGCAGCAGTGGCGCGCCATTTTCGACCCGCAATCTTTCGTGCGGCCAGATACGGTGCGCACCGAAATCCATGTCCTCCTCGAACGCAGCACCTTGCCGCCCGATCCCAGCACGGCCTTCATCTTAGCTCAGCGCACGGCGAACAGTTTCGAGGCCCGTGTTGCGGGTAGTGCCGCACTCACCAACAATCTCGTCGCGCAACTCGATGCGGTGCGCGCCGATGCACTTTATGCGCGTGTGCTGTTTCTTTTCCTCGGCATTCCGGGCGTCATTCTGGCGTTGCTGGTCACGCTCGCGATTGTTGCGTCCGGCTCAGAACGGCGGCGTCGCGAGCAGGCGCTGTTGCGGCTTCGTGGTGCGTCCCGCCTCCAGGTATTGCAACTGGCCGGGATCGAGGCCGTGACCATCGGCAGCCTTGGAGTCGCCACCGGCCTTATTCTCGCCGTCGTCATAACCATAGGCTGGTGGCGGCTGGAAGATTTGCGCCTTGCAATGCCGTGGCTGATCGCGGTGGGCGCGATCGGGTTCGGCTTTGGCATTGCCGCCTCCCTCATTCCAGCATGGATGGATGCAACGCGTACATCGATCTCCGCCGCCCGGGCCGAGGTCGATCGACAAACGTCTTGGCTTTGGCAACGACTTTATGCAGACATTGTCATCCTTGCCATGGGGGCAATTGTGTTCTGGACAGTCGCAAGATCCGGCTATGAGATTGTTTTGGCGCCGGAAGGCGTGGCGCAAACCTCGGTCCATTACGAAGCCTTCCTGGCGCCGCTGTGTCTGTGGATCGGTGCCCATCTGCTGTGGCTGCGCCTCAGCAGATGGGCAATGCGACCCAGGCACAGCCTCGTTACGGTTCTCCTGGCGCCGTTTTCAGCTCAACTCGCCCCCATCATCGCCGCCTCATTGTCTCGCCAGCGGCGACGAATGGCCAAGGGAGTTGCGCTCGTCGCCCTCGCATTTGCTTTTGCAACAGCGACAGCCATCTTCAACAGCACCTACAACGCGCAGGCGCGCGTCGATGCCGAACTGGCCAACGGCGCCGATGTGACCTTGACGGGGACGACGTCACATCCTGCGGATGCACTTCTAGCGGAACTGAGCACCATTCCAGGCGTGGACGACGTGGAGCCGATGATGCATCGTTTCGCCTATGTCGGCGCAGACCTGCAAGACATTTTCGGAATCGATCCCCTGACAATTGGCAAATCGACGACGATCTCCAACGCCTATTTTGCCAATCATGATGCAGCCAAATCTCTCTCGCTCCTTGCCGAGACACCCGACGGCGTTTTTGTCTCGCAGGAGACCGTCGATGACTTTCAATTGCAACAAGGCGATCGCTTGAATTTGCGGCTGCAGAGTACAGGCGACCAACAATATCATGTTGTTCCCTTTAAGTTCATCGGGATCGTCCGAGAGTTTCCGACGGCACCAAAGGACTCATTTCTGGTCGCCAACGCAGACTATATCGCAAAGCAAACCGGGTCTGACGCCCGCGAGGTTGTCATGCTGCGAACCTCGGGGGATACCGACACCGTGGCGGCAGCCGCGCGCTCGCGCGCGGCAACGCAAGGCGGCGCGAAGGTCTCCACCCTTGGCGAGACGCAGGCGCTTATCAGTTCGAGTCTTACCGCGGTCGATCTGCGCGGCCTGACCGCTCTGGAACTTGCTTATTCCGTGCTGATGATCGCGGGCGTGACCGGTATCGTCCTAGCGCTTGGGCTCGCGGAGCGGCGACGAAGCTTCACCATTCTATCGGCGCTTGGCGCGACGCCAAGGCAGCTTGGTGCTTTTCTCTGGGGCGAGGGGCTCTTCATTGTGATCGGCGGCGCAATCTTGGGAACGCCGGTCGGCTGCAGCATGGCTTATGCATTGGTAACTCTCCTTGCAGGCGTATTCGACCCGCCGCCGGAGACGCTCTCGGTGCCATGGCTATATCTCACGGTGGCCCTGGCCACGGCGTTGGTCTGCGGCTCCATTGCCATAGCAGGAACCTTGGCTCTTTCGAAAAAGCCGGACCTCGAGGCGTTGCGCGGAGGTTAGGGTCAAAACGGGGATGATCTTTACGCTCGCTGGCCGGTCGAGGTGCTCAATGGCGGCGTGTCGCAAAGATTAGAACAATTCTGGCGATGCAAAACCGGCTTGAATTTGCAATGTCTTAGAGAAAAAAGCCCTCAGTTTACAGTTTAGATTAAATCTAAAAGTGCTTCAAAACATTGAGAAATTCTTGACGGCAGGGTTGCGCCATGTAAACAGTCCGCTACACGTCTTCCACGGGAGGCGTTTCGCAGGAACCGCGAGGCCTTGAACCTCGAAATTGGAGCCCATCGTGACCTTATTTGCCAGACCGCGGATTCATCGACGAGCGCCGGCCTCAGACGCCTGAAGCGCCGCGCATCACGCTTTTCCATCTTCGCGCACCATCGAGCGGAATGGGCCGAGGGCCCTCACCGAGATGTGATGCGTGCGCCCATCACCAGCCCAGCGACCATTCACAGCAAGGACCTTCAATCATGCGACTTCTTTCCGCGTTTCGCGCGACTGTATCGACTGCCGCTCTCGGAATCTGTCTTGTGTCGGCGTCTACGAGCGCGTTCGCCGCTCCCGCACTGACCGTCTATGCCGCCCAGCACGAGCAAACGGTGGATCTCCTCACGAAGGCTTTCACCAAGGAAACTGGCATTGAGGTCAAGGTCCATGCAGGCGAGCCGCCGGAACTGGCGAGCCAGCTCGTGAAGGAAGGCGCGTCTTCGCCGGCTGATGTGTTCTTCACCGCCAATTCGCCGGAGCTTGAACTGCTTTCGGAAAAAGGCCTGCTCACCAAGGTCGATCCGCCGACGCTTGCCAAGGTGCCGGCCGACGATAGCGGTGCAGCAGGCGACTGGGTCGGTGTGCTCGCGCGCGAGGACATCCTCGCCTTCAACAAGGACATGATCCAGGAATCGGCGCTGCCCGCCTCGCTTCTCGATCTTGCGAAGCCTGAATGGAAGGGCAAGGTGGCCATCGCTCCGACCGACGCCGACTTCTTGCCGTTGGTCGGCGCGATCTCGGCTGTCAAAGGGCGTGCTGCAGCGCTCGACTGGCTCAAGGGCCTGCGCGAGAACGCGGTCATTTTCGACGACAACGAGGGCGTTGTGGCGGCAGTCGAGCGCGGTGCGGCTGCAACGGGGATCATCAACAACTATTACTGGCCGCGCCTGCGCATGGAGAAGGGGGCAGAATCGATGAAAAGCGCCATCCATCATTTCTCCGGCGGAGACGTTGGCGCGCTGATGAACGTGTCGGGCGCGGGCGTGCTGAAGTCTTCGCACAATCAAGCCGCGGCGCAAAAGTTCCTGGCCTTCCTGGTGAGCAAGCCGACGCAGGAAATGCTCGCCAAGCTCGACATCACCTTCGAATATCCGCTCGTTCCGGGCGTCGAAGCCAATCCGATCCTGAAGCCCGTCGGCGAATTGCAGCCGCCGAAGATCACGCTCAAGCAGATCGGCGACGATCATGACGCTGCCGTGCTGCTGCGCGAGGCGGGCTTGATCTGATGAGCGAGGCCGTCGCCGCAGCGCCGCCACGTACCGCATCGACGGCGCGCGGCCCGGTCCCCGTCGGGGACCGGGCGCCGTTCTCGCTTGTTTTCGTGGCCGTGCTCGTCGTGCTGGTCGTTCTGTCGCCGATCCTGTTCACGCTTTTGCAGTCGCTCGAAGTCAAAAGCGACGACGCGGTGACGCTGCTCTTTCGTCCGCTCGTCGGGCGACTGCTCGTCAATACGATCGGCCTCACTGTTGCGGCATCGCTGACGTGCGCAATTCTGGGCGCGACCGCCGCATGGCTCGTCGAGCGAACGGATCTGCCGGGGCGGCGTGTTTGGGCGGTGCTCGCGGCGGCGCCGATGGCGGTTCCCCCCTTCATTGCGAGTTATGCTTGGGTATCATTCAGCAACGCCTTGCAGGATTTCGCTGGTGCATTGCTTGTCGTGACCTGTGTCTATTATCCGCTTGTCTATCTTCCCGTCGCCGCCGCCCTGCGCGGCCTTGATCCGGCCTTGGAAGAAACGGCCTGGGCGTGCGGGCTCGGTCCTTGGCGCTGCTTCTTTCGCGTGACGTTGCCGCAATTGCGCCCGGCGCTTTACGGTGGCGTGTTGCTGGTCGCACTCGATACGCTCATCGAATTCGGTGCCTTTGCACTGTTGCGTTTCCGCACCTTCACGACCGAGCTTTACGCGCAGTACCGAACCGGATTCGACGGTCCCGAAGCCTCGCTTCTCGCGCTGGTCCTACTCGCTCTATGCCTCGTTCTTCTAGTCGCCGAATTGCATGTACGCGGACGCGCTCGATATGCGCGTGTCGGCTCGGGCACACGCCGCATTGCGGTGCCGGTGCAGCTTGGGTGGTTCAAATGGCCGGCGCTGATCGGATTTGCTGCTCTCGTGGTCGCCACGCTCGGCGTGCCGATCGGCATGGTCGTCTATTGGTTGCTGCAACACGCAGAGGCTGCAACCTCGCCCGCTGCGCCCTCGCTGCCGGCCATCGTCGATGCAACGCTCGCATCGATCGGCTATGGAGTGGCAGGCGCCGTTGTTGCGCTCGTCCTTGCCGCGCCGCTCGCCTATTTAAGCGATCGCTATCCCGGCCCACTTGCAACGTCGCTGGAGCGCGCGGCTTATCTCGCAATGGGCGCGCCGGGCATTGTCGTGGCGCTTGCCTTCGTCTCGCTCAGTGTCCAATTCCTTCGGCCGCTCTATCAAAGTGCCGCCCTTCTCGTGCTGGCCTACGCGATTCTGTTTTTGCCGTTGGCGCTTGTCGGCGTTCGCTCCGCCCTGGTTCAAGCGCCGCGTCGGCTCGAAGAAGCGGCGCGGTCGCTCGGCATCGGATGGATGGGCGTCGCACTGCGCGTTCTAGCTCCATTGATCGGCCCGGGCCTTGGCGGCAGTGCGGCGATGGTCTTTGTCTTTGTCGCCACGGAATTAAGCGCGACGCTTCTGCTCGCGCCGATCGGCACGCGCACGCTGGCGACCGAAGTCTGGCAGAATACGTCTGCTGTCGCCTTCGCCGCCGCCGCGCCGTTCGCGGCAATGATGCTGGCGATTTCCCTTGGTTCGGTTTGGCTCTTCGCACGCCGCTTTGGCGCGGCCGCCTTTCCCGAGGAAGGGTGACGATGGCGGATCTGCGGATTGTCGAGCTGGCACGGTCTTTCGCGGGGGCATCGATCCTGCGCGGGGTCGATCTCGACGTGGCTTCGGGCTCACTCATTGCAATCCTTGGCGCCTCGGGCAGCGGCAAGACGACTTTGCTGCGGCTGATCGCTGGCTTCGATCGCTCCGATTCAGGCCGGATTGAGATCGACGGCAAACTCGTGTCCGGGCCCGGTTCTCATCTGCCGCCGCAAGAACGGCGGATCGGCTATGTGGCGCAAGAAGGGGCGTTGTTCCCGCATCTCAGCGTTGGCGACAATGTCGCGTTCGGGTTGCCGCGCCGGGAGCGGCGCGATCGGATGCGCATCGAGGCATTGCTCGCCAGCGTGGGCCTTCCCGTCTCTTATGTCGATCGTGCACCGCATCAGCTCTCCGGCGGCGAGCAGCAACGGGTCGCGTTGGCGCGGGCGCTTGCACCAGAGCCGAAGCTTGTCTTGCTCGACGAGCCTTTCTCAGCGCTGGACGCCGCCTTGAGGAGCGAGACGCGGCAAGCGATCGCCGCCGCCTTGGCTGAAGCTGGCGCGACAGCGCTCCTGGTGACCCATGACCAAGCCGAGGCGTTGTCGATGGGCCAACAGGTCGCGGTGCTCCGCGATGGGCTCATCGTCCAGGCTGCGCGGCCTAGCGTTCTTTATAGTCAGCCTGCGGATGCTGCTCTGGCACAATTTGTCGGCGAAGCGGTGTTGCTGCCCGGGCGTGTCGAGAGCGGCATGGCGGTTTCAACGCTTGGGATCCTGGCTCTTGCAAATCCCGCATCGGATGGCCCGGCGCAAATCATGGTTCGGCCCGAGCAGATTCGGCTTTCATCCGCGGAAAGAGCCGGGTGCGTCGCTGCGCATGTCGTCTCCACCGTTTACTACGGCCAAGATGCGAGCGTCACATTGAAACTCGACGGAACTGGCCAAGAGGTGAAAGCGCGCACTGCCGGGTATGCCGTTCCACGTCCGCAATCGCAGGTCTGGCTTCAAGTCGAAGGCGCCGCGATGGCCTATCCCGCGCGCGGCGCGAAGTCTGAACCCGATTCCTCCAATACCGTGGTTTACAGCATCAAGGAGTAACAGGAATGTTGAATGCAGAACGGAGATTTGCTCGGTCTTGGCCCGTCGCGGGCGCGCTGGTGCTTCTTTGCTCATCGAGCGCTCTTGCCGGGCAACCGGCGAGCTTCCTCGATACCATCCACCACCAGACGACTTTAACCTCGACGGTGCCTGAGAACGGCGATCAAAACCCCTACGCAATTGTCGTTGCGCCCGTTTCGGCGGGGTCGGTGCAGAAAGATGACGTGCTCGTCACCAATTTTAACAACGATGGCAATTTGCAAGGCCTTGGCACGACCATCGTCAACTACAATCCGACGACCAAGAAGCTAACGACGTTCGCGACGGTTCCACGCAATCTCGCCGGTTGCCCTGGCGGTGTCGGCCTCTCGACCGCAATGACAATGCTGAAGTCCGGCTGGGTAATCGTTGGCAGCGCACCGAGCGCCGACGGCACGACCCGCACCAAAGGCGCGGGCTGCCTGATCGTTCTCGATTCGAGCGGCAAGGTCGCGAGCGTGATCGCCGACGATAAGATCAATGCGCCCTGGGGCAACATGGCGGTGATTGACGAGGGCACAAGCGCGACGTTGTTCGTCAGCAATGCCGGTTTCGACATCGGCTCTCCCGAAGGCGATCCGCGTGTCGTCAACGAGGCAACAGTGCTGCGTGTGAAGCTGTCGATCCCCGAAGGGAAGCCGCCGGCGGTCGCCGAAGAGACCGTCATCGCCAGCGGCTTCGGCGCACAGCCGAGCAAGGATGCGTTCCTGATCGGTCCGACCGGGCTCGCGCTCGGTTCGGACGGGACGCTCTACGTGTCGGACGCCGCCGGCAACCGCATTCAGGCGATCTGGGACGCCGCGGCCCGCGACCATAGCGCGGGCGTCGGCCGTACCGTGACCAAGGAAGGGATGCTGCAAAAGCCGCTGGCGATGACCGTTGCGCGCAACAACCATCTCATCGTCACGAATGCCCAGAACGGGCAGGTGGTCGAGATCGATCCGGTAAGCGGTGATCAGATCAAGGCGCGCTGGGTCGATCCCAACAAGGCGCAGAAGCCTCCGGGGTCGGGCGATCTCTTCGGCATCGCCATGACGCCGGCCGGCGACGGCTTCTATTTCGTCGAGGACGAAGCCAACACGCTGGTTCTGGCGAAATGAAGTGCCCGTTTCGAAATTCTGAGAGCGGGCCGACGCGGCGCGGCCTCCTCGCTGGCGCGGGGGGGCTCATCGCCGGGTTGAGCGCGGGCGGGGTCGCCCGCGCCGCGGCACCGGACAATGCAAGCGCGGCGCCGAGCCGCGAAGCCTTTTACGGCGCGCATCAAGCCGGTATCGCCACGCCACAGCAGGCACATACCTACTTTGTTTCCTTCGACCTCGTCGCCAAGACACGCGATGAGGTTGTCGCCATGTTGAAGGCTTGGACCGAGGCTGCCGCGCGCATGACCTCGGGCGAGACGGCACGCGCCCTTGGGCAAGACCTGTCTGCCGAAGCCGGGGATGGCGGATCGGTAATCGGTTTGGCGCCGGCACGGTTGACGCTCACGTTCGGGTTTGGCCCCGGCCTGTTCGTCAAGGACGGCGTCGATCGTTACGGGCTTGCGGCCAAGCGGCCGGCGGCTTTGGCGGATTTGCCGAAATTCAATGGCGATCAACTGATGCCGGCGCGTACCGGCGGCGACTTGAGTGTGCAGGCTTGCGCCGACGATCCGTTCGTCGCTTTCCACGCTATACGGGAGCTTGATCGCCTGGCCTATGGCACAGCCGAAATCCGTTGGATGCAAACGGGGTTCCAAGCCAATACGCCGGCTGGCGAAACGGGGCGCAATCTGATGGGCTTTGTTGACGGCACGAATAATCCACGCCAGCCGGGCACGAAGGCGACGGTGGAGAGCCCACGGGATTTCGACGATGTGGTCTGGGTCGGCGATGAAGGGCCAGATTGGATGCGTGGAGGCAGTTACGTCGTCGCCCGCCGGATCCGGATCTCGCTCGAACATTGGGACCGCACGGAGGTCGATTTCCAGGAGCAGGTGATCGGCCGCCACAAATATTCGGGCGCACCGCTTGGCAAGAACGAAGAGCGCGCACCGCTTGAGCTTGACCGCGCAGACGCCGACGGCAATCCAGTCGTTCCCGAGACGTCGCATGTCCGGCTTGGCGCGGCGGCGAGCAACGATGGCGCGCAAATGTTCCGCCGCGGCTATTCTTATAACGACGGCGTCGCTTTTACCGCCGAGCGTTGGCCGCCCTGGCGCCAAGGCATGCTCTATGACGCCGGCCTCTTGTTCGTGGCCTATCAGCGCGATCCTAGAACGGCCTTCGTCAAGGTCTTCGAGCCCATGGCCAAGCTCGACGCGCTGAACCAGTTCACGACGCACACAGGTAGTGGCTTATTTGCCTGCCCGGCGGGCGTTCGTGAGGGCGAGTTCATCGGGCAGCGGCTATTCGCGTAGCCGCGCTTACGCCCAGCCCCGACGCTAACACATGTCGATCTTCACCTCGTCACAACCGCTTCCGGTCATTTCGACAGAGGCTGTCCGTCCGAGTCTTGGATGAAAGGTTGTTGTTGCGACCCAATCAACCTGTTTCCGAGAACTTCGGACGGACGCGCTCGCGTCGGCGGCATGGCAACAGGATGAAAAACCGCCTTCGGAAAGACGACCATTGCCCGTAACCCGCCCGCGGGCGAAGCGTCCAGGGATACGTCAATGCCGATCCGCTCGGCGATCGCTTTGACGATGGAAAGCCCCAGACCCGAGCCGACTTCATCGTGCCCAAGCCGACGGTAAAAAGGATCAAACACGCGCACGCGATCATCCGGTGGAATACCCGGACCATTATCGTCCACATATACGACGGCGCCGTCCGGCACCAATGCGACGGCGATATCCACACGCCCTTGCGCAGGCGTATAGCGCACTGCATTCTCGATTAGATTTTTCAACACGAGGAGCAAGTCGACCTCGTTCGCCCGTACAGATATGTCGTCTTGCGTCACGAGGCCAATATCAATCTCTTTCCCTTCCGCGAGCGGCAGCACATCTTCGAGAACGCGCCGGAAGACATGAGTCAGCGATACATGCTGAGCCTCGCCACCCTCTCCCTGTGCCCGCGCCAATGCGAGCAGTTGATCGAGCAAGGCACGCGTCCGCGCAATTCCGCGCCGGAGCGTCGTCAGGCGTATACGCGCCTCTGCGGAAAGGTCGGCGCCCCCTAAGCGTTCTGCCTGCAAGGAGAGCGCAGTCAGCGGAGAGCGCAATTCGTGCGCGGCATCAGCGAGAAATCGCCGCTGCGCTCTCATTGACTCGGCCGCACGGCTCAGCAAATGCCGGATGGCAAGGACTAAGGGCTGTACCTCCGAGGGCACGGAATCGGTGCGAATTTCCTTCCAATCCTGTTCCGAGCGCTTCTCGAAATCGGCGGCCATGTTTCGGAGCGGACGCAGCATGGTGCGCACGGTCGAGGCCGCTAGCAGCGGCAGAATCAAAACCAGTAGCAGCAGGGGCGCTACGGTACGCAGGGCGCTATTTTGCGCGTTTTCGTCACGCACCGCAGTCTGCTGACCAACTGCGACGCGCTGATTGTTGTCGCGAGTCAGCACGAAGAGACGCCAGCGCGCGTCGCCGATCATGAGTGTGTGCAGTCCGTCGCGTAGATTTGCGGGCAAGTCGCGTGCTTCGGCCTGGGGCTTCCACCCCTCCGTTGCCTGCGCGGTAAGCACGATGATACGCGATTCCGGATCGGAGGTCGGCACATCTTCTGGGGCTGCCGGGGAGTTGGCGAAATATTGTCGATGGACGAGCGACGCCACTTGGCGAAGCTGATCGTCTTGCAATTCGATCGCTTCGTCGAAGGCTGAAAAAAAGGAAAACACGCCCGCCACGATGGCCAAGATGACCGTTGCCAGCGACAGCCACACCGAAAGTCGGAATTGAAGCGATCGCCTCAAGATATTTTGGGAACCATCCATCCCATGCCTCGGACATTTTTAATCGCATCGGTTCCAAGCTTCTTGCGCAAAGAATGAATCAAGAATTCGACCGCATTGCTCTCCACTTCCTCGCCCCACCCGTAGATGCGATCCTCCAGTTCGCTTCGCGACAGGATCGCCCCTGGCCGCATCAGCAAGGCTCGAAGCAGGGCGAACTCCCGTGCGGTCAGGCGCACGCAGTTCCCGTCGCACGTTGCCTCTCGCGTGACCGGATCGAGCGCCAGATACCCGTTTGTCAGGATTGCCGCTGCCGTTCCCGTCCCGCGCCGGATAAGCGCGCGCATACGTGCCAGCAACTCGCCCAAATCGAACGGCTTGACGACGTAGTCGTCGGCACCGTTGTCAAGACCAAGAATGCGATCCTCGATCCCATCGCGCGCCGTCGTCACCAACACGGGCGTTTGATTGCCGCCGGAACGAAGCGCGCGAAGAATGGCAATGCCATCGACTTTAGGTAGGCCAAGATCGAGCAGGACGATGTCGTAATGATGGCCCCCGATCGCAAGGATCGCCGACTCGCCATCGCGCACCCAGTCGACCGCATAGCTGGCGTCTTTCAGCGCGCTCGCGACCGCGTCGCCAATCATGCGATCGTCTTCGACGAGGAGTGCGCGCATCGAGGATGTCTCCGCGGGTCCTGACCCAGCTACGATTTTCCCACCATCTGATCCATCACCACGAGAAGTTCAGCCAGCGATTGTTTGCAGGTTGACGCATCGGGCTTATCCGCTCGCAAGGCCTCGAGCGCTTTGTCGATAGCCTTGTCCACGATGTGCCAGTCCGCCGACGCGCGTGGCTTCAATCCAGCTTCAGCGTCGTCCCAGGCAATTTCGAGGTCTTTGATGCGCGTTGTTGCGCCGGCGAAGTCGCCACTGTCAACCAGCGCTGCGGTGTCCGCCACGATCTTGCGAAAGGCGGATAAATCCCCAAGCTTCGAGACTGCCGCGGCAACTGGCGTGCTGGCAAATATTGCGGGGGCAACCGGCGCCGCCAGAACGGCAATACAAAGAGCTGAGGCAAGGAGCTTTGGTTGTGCGGAAGAGAAAAAGCGCATGGGGATCCCTTTCTGAATCAGATATATATATTACATGGGTTGAGCGACATTCAGGTGCCGTCAAGATTATCGCGGCACTTTAGGCGTTTCCGGGTTCTTCCTGTCTCACTTGTGTCGGGCCGGCGTTGATGCTCAACGTCGCCACGAGAAGAATGATGACGGCTAGGAAAGCGAGGCTGGTATAAATCGTTCCGAAGCCCAAACCGCCATATTCGCGCGCCTGAGAAAGGAGATCGCCCAGCGAGGCGCCGAGCGGTCTCGTCAGGATATATGCCAACCAGAAGGTCAGAACGGCGTTTCCACCCATATAATAGGCGAGCGTGATGAGCGCGATAAGGGCGCCAAAAGCGAGGACGCCAAGATTGAAGCCAAGGCTCAAGGCTTCCGTGGCAAGATCGCCCGCCGCGGTGCCGAGCGCGAATGTGAAGAGAATAGCGGTCCAGTAAAATAGTTCACGTCGCGCCGTGACAATCGAGTGCACCGACAAGGTGCGCTCACGTGAATACCAAATCGCGAATGTGGCTGCGAGAATCGCTGCGAACCCGAACGTGCTGACGTAAAGGCTTATATCGAGCTTATCGGTGAGAAAATCGGTCAACTGAGTTCCTACGACGCTGATCAAGACGACGGTCAGCCAATAGATTGCGGGGATATAACGCTGAGCCGACAGCTGCCACGCGAGCGCGAGAAGCAGCAGAGATACCGTGATCGCCGTCGTGACACCCGTGCCCAGCCCGACATGGACGGCGAGATAATCGGCGCCAGTCTCGCCGACCGTGGTCGACATGATTTTGATGATCCAGAAAATCAGCGCGACCTCTGGAACCTTGTTGAGCAAGGGGTGCCCGCCGCGTTCGATTGGATGTGCAAGAGTCACAAAATCTCTCCAGCGTAAAGGAGTGGAATTGGTGGCGAGACGTAATCGTGGAAGGCTTAGATGAGCCTTAGCACTGTTGCTGCTTTTTTGAGCAGTGACCCGCTATTAGGTTTCGTGGACAAAGGTTTTTGGTAGAGGCACGTCATCGACGAGATGCAGTCCTTGCAAGACCGCTCCAGGGCCAATGGAAAGGGCTCTGCGGGCCGTCTCTCCATCGGCTTTTTCAAATCTCAGTCGTCTCCGAAATTTCGCCGCGACCGTTCCGGCGGCGTTATCCAGATGTGAAGCCGGAACTGGAGGAACGCCTGTTCGTCGACATTCTCGGTGGCGTTCGCGTCGGAGACATCGCCATCGTTCTTCGCGGTAGCATCAACGGGCGAACTTGGATCCAGAACGTCCCGACACAGGGCCGCCCTGCACGAACGCCAATGTTCTTGTGCGTCACCTGCCGGAGGGCGGTGCGATGTTTTTAAACGTCCTTGTTGCCGGTCAACTGATCGGCGTGGCGGTGACGGCGACACTGGAAGCCGTCCCTGCCACCGCCTCCTCGATCGGGCGATGCACATCCATCGACCACTATTCGCGGCCGTGCTCCGCGACATCGAACATGAAGACGCCGTCGAGGCTGCGCGGCCGTTCGAGCACTTGGGGATGCCTCAGCGTGCGGACGGTGTCGTAATAGCCTGCCCGCCAGTGATCCTCCATGCTTCGGCGCGAGAACTCGTAGTCTTTGGAGTCGCCTTCATACTCTTTCGATCGATAAATGAGTTGGATAAGATTCCAGGTCTTGGGCTGGGACGCTGCGCGCAAAATCTCCACTTCGGAACTCGCCGCCAATTCCTCCGGCAATTTCTCGATGAGTCTCGAGAGGGCGTTCCGCAAAACCTGTATTTCCCGGAAGCGATCGGATTCGGCGCGGGTCCGGCTTGAATATTGGATTTCTTTCAGCCGCGTCGGCACTTGCGCCATATTGCGCGGCAGCTCGCCGCTAGACGACCAGAGATCGACCTGGAATGCGAGTGTATCGCGTTCCGGTTGGTTTTCGACCACCCAACGCAGCGGCGTGTTCGAGATCAGGCCGCCATCCCAGTAGTGCTCGCCGTCGATCTCGATCGCGGGAAATCCGGGTGGCAGCGCACCGCTCGCCATCACATGCTCAGGGCGGATTCGGTGCGTCGTGGAGTCGAAATTGACGAAGTTACCCGTGTGCACATTGACGGCACCAACACTCAAGCGCATGTCATCACCGTTGATGCGGTCGAAATCGACGAGCCGCTCCAACGTTGTTCTGAGTGGGCGCGTGTCGTAATAACTCGTGGCCTCAATCGAGCCATGTGGCCATAACCAAGAGATCATCGGGCGCGGCTCGAAGAACCCTGATGCGCCCATAGACAAGGCTTGGCCCGCGCTCCACCGGTTGAGCATGGCGCGAGCAGCGTCGCCCTTGAGCAGCGCCGTGAGATCGGTGTCATATCCCAACGGCCCGGGCGAGGTGACGAGCTCCCAGAATTGCCTAAGCTTCGCGACGCGTTCATGAGGCGGATTGCCGGCAATAATGGCGGCGTTTATGGCCCCGATTGAAATGCCGGCGGTCCAGTCGGGGTGGAGTCCCGCCTCGACAAGGGCTTCATAGACGCCTCCCTGATAGGCGCCTAGCGCGCCGCCGCCTTGTAGCAACAGGGCAATGCATTCGAAGGGCGGACGTCTCGCCGGCCGTTGCATCAACTTAAGTGGGCGGTGCTTCTCGAGCTGAACATCGTCAAGCATGATGAACTCCTATCATTGTCTCTCTACGCCAAATACCAGTCGGCAGCGTGAATTGTCGCTGGATTCCCTATCGCACTTTCCGAGATATGCGGCTTGAATGCGCGTCGGCTTCGAGCCAAGCGCGCTCGACTCACATCACAGTTCGACGCACGTTGTCCAAGTCCGCTCTGCCGACGAGGCTGAATTCTAAAAGTGGGTCGGGATCGAGCCTTTGAGACAATGACTCTTTCGCGAGTTGCCGAAGCTCGATGCTAGGTTTCAAAGAAATCTCGACAATGATCCTGACAACCGCCTCTGCCGTGGCAACAACATTGGGCGAAGCAAAGAACCGCATTCGGTTAATGAGCCCGATCAAATGTTGCTCATCGCCCGTCAACTCGATCCCGTCACGTGTGTAGGCGCGCAAAAGCAAATTCGACGCATGGAATACGAAATCGGCGTACACCGCCTCTCTTTTCGCCACCTCACCAGCAACCCGCTGAAGACGGTCTTGGCTGCGTTGCGTGTAGATGGCGGCGATGAGCGAGGTGCCACCGCCGATGAGAGCACCGACGAGCGCCGAGACCGGACTCAAAAGGGCTGGATCGATATTCATGTCGCTTCCACCGAGTGTCCTTGCGAAAAATCCGCATTGACTTGCTGAAGCCCTTCGGCGCGCACCTGTGGATCAGGTCGCTTGATCCGGAACCAGGTTATGTAGAGCGCCGGAAGGAAGACGAGGGTCAGAAGCGTCGCAGCTGCGAGGCCGCCCATGATCGCATAAGCCATCGGTCCCCAAAAAATAGTCGGAGCGATCGGGATCATCCCGAGAATGGCCGCAGCTGCCGTCAGCAAGATCGGGCGGAACCGACGGGTTGTCGCTTCAACCACTGCGTCCCATGGATGGCGCCCATGGGCTTTCTCCTTTTCGATTTGATCGATCAGGATCACCGAATTACGTGCGATCATGCCTGTGAGTGCCAGCACGCCAAGCAGCGCCACGAACCCTAATGGTTTGTCGGACAATAGAAGCGCCGCAACCACCCCAATGATCCCGAGAGGAGCCACGCTGAGCACTAGGAACAGGCGATTGAACCCCTGGAGTTGAAGCATCAATACCGTGAGCATGAGCATGAACATCAGCGGCATAACGACGATGACCGACGTCTGCGCCTTGTTGCTTTCCTCAACGCTCCCGCCAACGTCGATATGATAGCCACTCGGCAGGCTGGCGCTCAGCTGCGCGATCTTCGGTTCCAAATCCTGCACTACGGTCGCAGCCTGAATCCCCGGCATGAGATCCGCCTGCACGGTGACGGTGGGGCGCCGGTCACGCTGCCAAACGATGGGATATTCCTGGCCGTAATCGACCGAGGCAATTTGACTCAAAGGAATAGTCCGCCCGTTCGGCAGCGGCACTTGAAGCGTCCGAATAGTCGTTAGCGACATACGCTGCTCCGCCGAAGCCCGCGCCAACACATCAACAAGATAGATGCCGCTACGCACTTGGGTGGCAGTCGTGCCAGACATGACAGTGTTGAGCGCTTGGGCTAGATCCTGCGAGCTTAGTCCTAGAAGGCGAACTTGATCCTGGTCCACCCGGATTCTGACGGTCCGCGCCGGATCCATCCAGTTGTAGTTAACATTTTTCGCGTTGGGGTTGGACCCGACCAACTGTGCCACCTTGAACGCGATCGTACGCACTTCGTCCGCTTGTGGTCCCTCCACCCGATATTGGATCGGCCATCCGACGGGCGGTCCAAGTTCAAGCGGATAGACACGCCCTACGACATTGGGGAACTGCTCCGCCAGCGCCTTTTCCAGCTTGGCTTTTACGCGCTCGCGCTGCTCAAGCCCCTTGGTGACGATCACCGCCTGGGCGAATGAGTCGTTTGGCAATTGAACATTGAGTGGTAGGTAGAACCGGACGGACCCCTGGCCGATATTCGTGCTCCAATGGTCGATGTCTTTGTCGCCCGTCAAAATCTTGTCGAAGTGGGTCGAAAGATTGCGGGTTGCATAGATCGACGCATTTTCCGGAAGCTGCAAATCCACGAGCAATTCGGGCCGGTCAGATGGCGGGAAAAACTGTTGCGGAACGAGGCGCATGCCATAGAGGGCCGTGCCAAAGAGGCTGAGCGTGATGAGCAGCGTCATCCAACGCGCACGCATAGCGAGGACCAGCAAGGCGCGGAACCTGCGCATGATCGGGCCTGGTTCTTCGGAGTGCGTCACTTTGGGCTTCTTAAGAATCCAAGTGCCCAGCAATGGCGCAAAGATGACTGCAACGATCCAAGACGCGAGCAAGGCGATGGCCACCACAGCGAAAATCGAAAATGTGTACTCGCCTGCGCCGCTGCGCGCGAAACCGATGGGCACGAAGCCTGTAACCGTAACGAGCGTGCCGGTAAGCATCGGAAAAGCTGTGGATGTATAGGCAAAGGTCGCGGCATGCTCTTTGTCATCACCTTGCTCCAGCCTTGTAACCATGGTCTCGACGGTGATCATGGCATCATCGACTAAAAGGCCGAGAGCGATGATAAGCGCGCCGAGCGAGATGCGCTGAAGATCAATGCCAACCAAACTCATCACGACGAAAACCGCCGCAAGAACGAGGGGAATTGACAAGGCGACTACGGCGCCCGCGCGCAGGCCAAGGCTGACCAAACTCACGCAAAGAACGATGGCAACCGCCTCCCAAAGAGCCTCCATGAAATCGGCCACCGCATTTGCGACCGTCACGGGTTGATTGGCAATGAGCGTGGGCTCGATCCCGACGGGGAGATTTGCGGTAATATCCGTCATGGTCTTTGCAACACTGTGGCCGAGAGCCAAGATGTCGCCGCCCTTACTCATGGCAATCGCCAGCCCAATCGCGTCGTGTCCGTTGACGCGGAACATCGGTTGAGCGGGGTCAGCGGGGCCGCGCGTCACATGGGCGATGTCACCTAGGCGAATGATGCGACCATTCGCGACAAAATTAACGCTGAGAATGTCCTGCTCGGAGCGGAACGCGCCAGACACACGCACGAGAATCTTCTCGTCGTCCGTTTGCACCACACCAGCGGGCGTCACCGAGTTTTGGGCCTGCAAAGCAGCCAGCAGCGCCGAGCGCTGAATGCCTAAGCCCGCCAATTGCTCGGCCGAGAATTCTACATAGATGCGTTCGTCCTGGGCCCCGAGAACATCGATTTTCGAAATATTTGGCAATTGCAGCAGCCGCTTGCGGACGTCTTCCACATAGTCTTTCAACTCGCGGTGGGTGAATCCGTCTGCAGTGAAGCCATAGACGATGCCATAGGTATCGCCGAACTCGTCATTGAAGCCTGGGCCGATGATCCCACTCGGCAGTGTGCCGCGGATATCGCCAACCTTCTTGCGCACCTGATACCAGATGTCCGGGACCTGAGCCGAGGGCGTCGAGTCCTTCAAGTTGACAAAAATGGTGGCCTTGCCTGGAGACGTATAACTCTTCACATAATCAAGGCTGGGCGTTTCCTGAAGCTTGCGCTCCACACGATCTGTGATCTGCTCCAGCATATCGCTGACCGTTGCTCCCGGCCATTCGACCTGTACAACCATCGTCTTAATGGTGAAGTCCGGGTCCTCGCTCCGTCCGAGCCGGAAATAAGATCCGATGCCCGCGATCGCAATGATCAGCATGAAATAGGTGACGAGGGAGCGATGCCGGATTGCCCAATCGGAGAGGTTGAAGTTCGTCATTGGTTGTCTCCCAACAGGCGAACCTTTTGGCCAGGGAACAAAGTCTGAATGCCAGCTGTGACGACAAATTCACCATTTTCCAGCCCCTGCGAAATGACGAGGGAAGCCGGATCGTAACGTAGAACCACCACATTACGTAGAGACACTGTCTGGCTTTTCGGATCGACCACCCAGACTGCCGGGTGTCCATTGGCCTCGGTAAGAGCACTCGCCGGCACTTCTACGCCGGCAGGCGCGGATAATTTTATGCGGCCCGTAACGGTTGCGCCCAAGCGCAGGGTTTCTGGCGGGTTAGTGATGCCAACCTTGATCTGGAATGTCCGAGTCGCCGCATCAGCCTCAGGCGCAACTTCCCGCACACGACCGGTCGCTCTCACTTGCGGGTCCTGCGTCAGCGCGATCTCGACGGCTGGGTCGCGCGGCCCGGTCCGGATGAGTTCTTCGGGGACGTCGAACACGGCATCGAGTCCACCTTGACGCGCAAGTTGAACAACCATTTGCCCGGCATGGACGACTTCGCCTGGTTCGGCACCAACCGCCGTCACCGAACCGGGAGCATCAGCCGACAGAACAGCATAACCTAATTGATTCTGTGCATTATTCTCCTGTGCCTGTGCTGAGTCGACTTGCGCCTGGGTGCTGGCAAGGCTTTCTTGGGCTGCCTCGAATTGAGCATGGGACGCCCATTCATCCTTCACGCCCTGCTGCACACGTGCAAAATTGAGCCGCGCTTGGGTCAGTTGCGCATTGGCCGACGTGAGAGTCGCTTGCGCCGAACGCAGCGCATTTTCCTGGTTCTCGGGATCAAGCTTGGCGACGATCTGACCAACTGTCAGCACATCGCCGACATGCACCGGTCGCTCGATCATGCGACCATCAAGGCGAAAGGCGAGGCTGACTTGATCCTTTGCGCGAATCTGCCCGATCAGCGAGACGGTCTCGCCTTCGGCACGCCGTTCGATCGTCACTGTACGGACCGGTCGCGCTTCAGGCGGCGAAGGTTGATCCTCATGACAGCCTGCGAGGGTTAAGGCGAGCAGGGCAATGGCTGTAATCTTGCGTTTAATCATAGAATGGCACTCCTATGGCAGAAGAACGACCGGCGAGGCGATTGCTCCTTGCTCTGAATTACACTTTGTAGTATAACTAATTGCACTAGAGAGTGCAAGTGGAGTTTTTATGGCAATTCACAGCGGTTCAACCCAAATCGCCTCGACCACCCGGCGCAGCGGGTCACGAGAGGCCATAGTGGACGCGGCCCAGCGCCTGTTCTTGGAACGCGGTTTCGGTGCGGTAAGCATGGATGAGCTGGCCGAAGCCGCAGGCGTGGCACGGCGCACGCTCTATAATCAGTTCGCAAACAAGGAGGAGATTTTCCGGGAGATGCTTTTGCGGGTGTCACGCCAGCTTGAGAGCGCTTTCCCACCCGGAGTCGAGACTCAGGGTGGCGTTGAAGAGGTTCTGCGTCTCATCGCGCGTGTGATCTTGGATTTACATAAGAGCCTAGAATATCTCGGATTCCTCCGCATGGTTGTTGCGGACTCGCGTCAATTTCCCTGGATTGCCGAAGAGTTGGCAGTCGTTATGAACCCTCAAACGGAGCGACTTGTACGCTTCCTCGCCCATCTGACATCCTTGGGTGTCCTAAACTGCCGTAACCCGACCTTAGCGGCCCATCAGTTCATGGGCGCGCTGAACGATCTGTCTTTATGGCCGTGGATGCTTGGTCGCCCCCGCCTCCCTGTTCCGGACGACGAGGTGATCGAAGAGACGGTCCAGATGTTCCTGAAGTACTACCGGTCGGCCCCGATCAAGGAATCGCGATCGTGACGGTACGACATGATCTCGGAGGCTTTTTTGCCGTGCGCCGGCTCGCCAAACCGTAGGTGCGCGCGGGCAGGCGGGCAATTGAGCTCGTAGTGCTCGGTCCGTTCGGCACCCACCATCTGCGTCGGCTCCAAGAGTGCCTCATAGGCACTTAACTTCCTCTTGGTCCACCGGATTGTCAAATCGCATTGAAACGGCTCCCCCTTTTCGCTTTGAATGTTGGCTCTTCTCTATTCGGCCGGTTCGTTGGGCAGCCGCACATATTCCCGGACCGTCGTGCCGGACGTGCCGTCGATCTCGGCCAGCACGTGCCCGGCCGTGTCATACATCAGACTGGCGATGCCGGACGGCGTGACATTCCACTCCTGGGCTAGCATTGCAACTTTCCTCTCTTCTAAATTGGAGGGCTTTGCGCTGCTCCAGCGTTAGCTGCGGCCGCGGCTATACCCCATAATATCGGCACGATGCTCTAGCCCTGACACTATGGCTAATTCAGCAGTCCGTGGGGCCTTCCTTGGGGCTTTTTTGACATGCAGGGCCAGCGGCAGTTCGCCCATTGTTCAGGCCGTAGGATGGCTCACTATTTATTCTTGGCCGGCGGTCTGAGCCGTAGTCTCAAGGCGGCAGCCGCGGCGGAACAATCGACCTGTTTTCCTGCCTCGGGGGTTGACGGTGATCGTTTCGGCTGAACGCGGCGCCGCTCCTTCATTTTCTCTATTTCAGCAAGCGATGTCATGTCCTTTCCCGCAACGCGCCAAACGGTCAGATTTCCGCGTTGCGCTTCGCGCCTGAGACTGTAGCGGGATATGGAGCCGTCGGGGAATGCAAGGCTCGCCGCCACATCCAAACGAAGAGGCGTGTCATTGTTGATATCGGTTCGCTTGGGCCAAAGGGCTGGCAATGTCGTCTCCTCATATGGGCATGAAAGCGCACGTTCTCGCAGTTCCTATTCTCACTCCCTCGCGCCCCCGACTGCTTGAGGGCAGCACGTCCAGGCACGTACATGGCAGCGAATCTTAATTGGTACTCGTCGCTCTGCAGGTCAGGCGACCATGGGGCGGCTCGCAAAAGCAAGGGGCGACCAAGCCCAGCCAAAAGATCCGCGCGGCCTTGTGCAGCGACAGCTTGGCGTGTGGGTCCTTCCCCGACCGACCGTGTGTTGTGCCGCGTCGGCAGTCCGCCAGCGCGCTAGGTGATTCTGATGTCTTTAGTCCTGACACCGTTGACACTTTTTGCGAAATTCGGCTCCGAGCCGCCCTTGGGAGCTGACACCTCGCTCCCCATGCGCTTTGCGCATAGCATTTTGCGCGAAAAGGGCATCTGTGGCGGCTGGCTTCAAAACGACGTATTTGAGCCTGATCGGGTTGGACGACACTTCGGACGATAAGGGCGATACCGGACGATAGGCTTGGACGACAAACCTGTTTGAAATCAATGGCTGGGCGCTACGGACGATACTTCCCTCTTTCAATCTAAAATTAAATAGGACAAGGGCCGGCCTTGGGCGGCGTGCCGCTGAAATGCCGAGGGGAATGGGGTTCCGGCTGCTTACATATTGCTTACACGGGAAGAAAGGAGTGTTCGTCGGAACTTGAAATTTTCGCGTAAGTCATTGAAATCATTGGTGCCGATTGCGGGACTCGAACTCGCGACCTACTGATTACAAATCAGTTGCTCTACCAACTGAGCTAAATCGGCTTGATGGGCGTTGAGCTAGCAAGACATGCCGGCCGAGGCAAGGAGAAAATTGGCCCCTCATCGCGGAATTGGATGAGGGGCCTGCGCGCGTCAGTCTTGGGCGTAGATGTCGCGATCCTTGGTTTCGGGTAAGAAAATCAAGCCGATCACAAAGGTCGCCGCCGCCACGATCACTGGATACCAAAGACCGGCAAAAATATTACCCGTCGCAGCCACAATCGCAAAAGCCACAGGAGGCAGAAAGCCGCCAAACCAGCCATTGCCGATATGATAGGGCAAAGACATGCCGGAATAACGAATGCGGGTCGGGAACAGTTCCACCAGCAAGGCGGCGATGGGGCCGTAGACCATGGTGACGTAAATCACCAGGATAAACAGCAGCCCGGTGACGGCGAGGGCGCGGCCATTGGTGAAAATGTCAAACAGGCTGTTGAGTTTCACGATATCGGGATCGTTGGCCTTGGGATAGCCCGCATCCTGCGCCGCAGCCACCACGGCCTTGGCGAAGTCCTTGTCCACAGGCACATCCTTATCATTCACCGTGACTTTGGTGTCCGAACCCGCTGCACCAGCGGCCAGATCATATTTGATCGAGGCGGTCGCGAGCGTGCGGCGAGCGATGTCACAAGGCGCAGTGAAAACCCGCACATTGACCGGATCGAACACATTGCCACAGGTGGCCGGATCGGCGGTGATGGTCACTTTCACCAGATCGGGCGCTGCCATGAGTTTTGGATTGGACAAAGTGGCGATCTGCCCGAAGATGGTGAAATAGGTCAAGGCGGCGAGAACGCAGCCACCTAGAACGATGATCTTGCGGCCGATGCGATCCGATAGGCCGCCGAAAAACACGAAGAACGGCGTGCCCACCAGCAACGACAAAGCGATCATGATGTTTGCGGTTGTGCCGTCGACTTTGAGCGTTTGGGTCAGGAAAAACAGGGCGTAGAATTGTCCAGCATACCAAACAACCGCCTGTCCCGCGGTGCCGCCGAGCAAGGCGATGAGCGCGACCTTGGCGTTGCTCCAGCGGCCAAAAGCCTCGGTGAGCGGGGCTTTGGAGCCTGTGCCCTCTTGCTTCATTTTCAGGAAAGCAGGCGACTCATTCAATTGCAGGCGAATCCAGACGGACACTCCGAGCAAAATGGCCGAGACCAGGAAAGGAACACGCCAGCCACCCCAGTATTCGCCGGGTTTGCCGGCAAATTCCTCTGCGCTCATGTTGAGCCGCAGCGACAGGATGACGATTAAGGACAGGAACAATCCGAACGTCGCAGTGGTTTGAATCCAGGACGTATAATAGCCGCGCCGGTCTGCTGGAGCATGTTCCGCGACGTAAGTGGCCGCACCGCCGTATTCCCCACCCAGCGCCAAACCTTGCAACAAGCGGCAGCTGATGAAGGCGACGGGGGCCGATAAGCCGATTGCCGCATAACCGGGCAACAGACCGACGATGAACGTGGAAAGGCCCATGATCAGCATGGTGATGAGAAATGTATATTTACGGCCGATCAAATCACCCAAGCGGCCAAAGAACAGCGCGCCGAAGGGACGCACGGCAAAGCCCGCCGCAAAGCTCAAGAGGGTGAAGATGAAACCTGATGTCGGGTTTACGCCCGAGAAAAAAGTGGCGTTGATATTCGCGGCCAATGATCCGGCGAGGTAGAAATCATACCATTCAAACACCGTTCCGAGCGAGGAGGCCAAAATCACCTTCCGCTCTTCACCGGTCATCGGTCGCATCACTGCACCAGCGCTAACAGCCATCACATACCTCCCCAGGCACTTGTTTATTTGTGAACAAGATAACTTGAAAAACTCAGATCGTCGATGGGGAAGTCGACGCGTGGCAAATCATGCTTTGGTCGTGCATCAGCGGCCGCTCAAAGGAAAAAGCCGGGCCAAGGCATATACTTGCTTTTATAGATCGCGGAACAATAATGCGTGCTGATTGCGGCGGTCGGCATAATATTCGCCAAGGTAAACTCGCTGAAATCAATCTCACGATCAAATTTTGCGCCTTCAAGCATATTCGGGTCGCACGGATCCTGATCGCTCGGGTTGGCGATGAGCGCGCAGCGATAGAAGGCGCCGCAATCGCGCGACAGGAGGAGCAGCGGCCGCGTGTCGTCGAAGCGGTAGATGCTGGCGATCGGTCTGATCAGGGCCGTCTTGCCGTGCTCGATTCGTGCCCAGGTCCCGGCCAATTGCGGCACGAAGATCAGAGCCAAGAAAAACGCTGTGGCCGCGACAATGAGAGCGCGCACGATTCGCCGCGAGACCGAGAGACCGCCCTCGAGCAGGCCCACGAGGAAATAGAGCAATAGTCCGAACGCCAGAAGATTGAGCAGCGGATAGATCAGAACGCCCGCCCGGCCGACGGGAAAGATTCCGAACATTTGCCACAGCAGGAGGAAGACGACCGCGCATTGTTCGCGCCAACTTGCTTCCACCATTTGGAATTGACGCGCTTCTGTCCTGTTCATGCCGATCACCCAGGCAGACGTCGCTGCGGAGGCATTAGAGCATTTTGCCGAAAAGTTGCGCGACTTTTCGGTTAGGAACCGCAGGTCCGCGTAGCGAAAATGCGATAAAACAAAGATGTAGAGCAATTTTGCGATTCTGAAAGAACGCAAAATGCTCTCGCGCTGCTGCAACCATCCCTTGCAAAGCGATATTTTCACCGGGGAGCGTTACCCAGGCCGGGACTTTGCGGGCGAGGGCGCATTGACGAATGAGAACAAACCGTGTCTATTTACTTGGGGCGCAAGCCAGGCTGCCCCGTTCCGAGATGGCGCGGAGGTTTTTGCCCTCGAACGGGAGCATTCAGTGAACGGGGAGCGACGTATGGCGCAGCAAGGCAGGATCTACGTCGGAATCGGCGGCTGGACCTACGAGCCCTGGCGGGGCGCGTTCTATCCGGCGAAATGGCCGATCAAGCGCGAACTCGAATATGCGGCCGGCAAGCTGACCTCGATCGAGGTGAACGGCACGTATTATGGCGCGCAGAAACCCGAAACCTTTGCCAAATGGGCGGCCGAGACGCCCGACGATTTCGTATTTTCGCTCAAGGCGCCGCGTTTTGCCACCAATCGGCGCGTGCTTGCCGAAGCGGGGGCGACAATCGAGCGCTTCTTTGCCAGCGGCCTCAATGAGCTTGGGCCCAAGCTCGGGCCGATCAATTGGCAATTCATGGCGACGAAGAAGTTCGATCCGTTGGATTTCGAGGATTTTCTCAAGCTGCTCCCTGAAAAGCTCGGCAAGCGGCCTTTGCGCCACGTGGTCGAGGTGCGGCACGAAAGCTTCTGCAACAGCGATTTCATTGCTCTTGTCCGCAAATATAGCGTCGGTGTCGTGATCGCGGCAGATTCCGAATATCCGCAGATCGGCGATATCAGCGCGCCTTTCGTCTATGCGCGCATCATGGGTACGAAAGAGGGGGAAAAGCACGGCTATCCTGCGAAAGCCCTCGATCAATGGGCAGAGCGGGCGAAAGCTTGGGCAGCCGGATCGGCGCCGAAGGACATCAAGACCTTTGCCGCCGCTGCAAAGCCGGCGCCGCGCGACGTCTATCTTTACGTTATCAGCGGCCACAAGGTGCTGAATCCCGCTGCGGCGCAAGGCTTGATCGAACGTGTGAAATAGCGCTGCAACTTCACATTTCGCCAAGCCGCGCCAAGGTGAGGGTGAGCGCGACCGCGCAGGCGTTGGAGACGTTCAGGCTCTTGATCTTGCCGGGCACGTCGAGCCGTGCCAGCACGTCGCAGCGCTCGCGGGTCAAATGGCGCAAGCCTTTGCCTTCCGCGCCAAGCACCAGGGCCAGCGGCCGGGACAGGACGGTCTGTTCGAGCGGCGCTGGCCCCTCCGAATCAAGTCCCACCACCTGATAGCCCTGATCCTGCAGTTCGGTCAGGGCACGGGCGAGGTTGGTGACGGCGCAGATCGCCACATGTTCGAGGCCGCCCGAGGCGCTCTTGGCCAAAACGCCGGCGAGTTCGGGCGAATGGCGCTCGGTGGTGACGAGCGCATCGACATTGAAGGCGGCGGCCGTGCGGATGATCGCGCCGACATTGTGCGGGTCGGTCACCTGGTCCAGTACCAGCACGAGGCCTTTTTCGGGCACCTCCGAAATGTCGATGGGCTCGAGATGGCGTGCTTCCAGCAACAATCCTTGGTGAACCGCATCGGTGGGCACGCGGGCGGCGAGTTCCTCGGCGCTGACAATGCGCGGCTGCAAGTGGCGCGCCGCGATTTCCGGCGCAAGCCGCTCGGCCGCGGCGGCCGTCGCCCAGAGCGTGACGAGCTTTCGCCGTTCGGAGCGCAGGGCTTCGCGGACCGGGTGGTAGCCCCAGAGCAGGGCGATGTCCGGGCCGGCGGTGGGCCGTAGCTTGGGCCCGCGCCCGTCCTTGCCGCCGACTTTCTGCCCAGGGCGCGAGACATTGCGCCCTGAGTCAGGCCGCCGCGGCGCGCCACCGGACGTATTGGTCCTCTCGCGGTGATGGGGTGGTCGCTTGGCCAAGCTGCTTCCTTTCCTTCGGGATTCGCCGTCAGCCTTCCCACGTTCGTCGCTATTTCGCAAACAAAAGAGATTAAGATCGGGGATTTTACGGGTAGGAGAGTTTGAAGGGGTTGACACGGGCGCGAGGCTTAGAGATAAGCGCCCCCGACCTGTCGATCCCGCTTCGGGATGCCAGATGGGAGAGTGTCCCGAGCGGCAAAGGGGGCGGACTGTAAATCCGCTGGCTAGGCCTTCGAAGGTTCGAGTCCTTCCTCTCCCACCACCACTATAATTTACTGATATTATTGGCTTTGTTGGATCGCTGCGCCTGGTTGGTGCCTAGCGAACTTTAGCGGCGCCGAAACCATGCGCGGTTCATTGCGCGGCTGTTGCGGAGATATTGTCGTAGCCCTTCATCTTGTAGATCGCTGCCGAAACGAGCCAGCTTGCGACGAAGATACCGACAACGGCATAACCAAAGCTGGTGAGGCTGTCATTGAGACTGCCGATGATGTCCCACAGGCCTCCTTGCAATCCCAATTTCTCGCTGACGAGGCCGAGCGCCTCGATGCCGCCGACAAAGACAGCGACAATGACCGACGCGGCGGTAATCGTCATATTGTACCAGAGCTTTCGCATCGGGTTGACGAACGCCCAGCCATAGGCCCGCGTCATCAATATGCTGTCGGTCGTGTCCATCAAGGACATGCCGGCGGTAAATAGGGCTGGAAAGACGAGAATGGTCCAGAACGACATGCCGACGGCCGCTTGGGCCGCGGAAATGCCGAGCAGCCCGATCTCGGTCGCCGTGTCAAACCCAAGCCCGAACAGGAAGCCGACCGGGTACATGTGCCAGGAGCGTGACACAACGCTGAAGATCGGCCGGAAGATCCGGACCATAAAGCCTTGCCCGGCAAGAAGGGCGTCGAGGTCTTCCTCGACGATTTTTTCGCCGCGCCGCGCGCGCGAAAAGGCCTGCCAGATGCCTTTCAGGATGAACAGGTTGGCGATGCCGATAGCGAGCAGGAACAGCGCCGAGACCGCGGTCCCGATTATGCCAACGATGTCGTGGAATTGTTCAAACTTGCCCTGAAGTGCCGCAGCTGTGGCGGCGATGGCGACGGAGGCCAACACGACGATCGTGGAATGGCCGAGCGAAAAGAAGAAGCCGACCGAATAGGGCGCCTTTCCCTCTTGCATCAGCTTGCGGACGACATTGTCGATCGCCGCGATGTGATCGGCGTCGAACGCGTGCCTCAGTCCGAACGTGTAGGCGAGCAGCGCCGTGCCGAGCAGGGCGGGGTGGTCGGAGAACGCAACCCAGGCCCAGGCCCAGGCCGCGATATTGGCCGCGATGAGAAACGTGTAGGTCAGGATCGCCTTCGAGCGAAATCGTTCGGGCCTATCGTCAAAAGGGTTGGCGATCATGCTTCAGTCCCATGCTTTTCCGACCGCCCCAAACGGCCGAATTCTGGCTCTAAGCGCGAAGTCCACTGAATGGACAGCAAGACGTTATTTTACAATCATCACATTCATCAAGCGGGATAAGGAAGAAAATCTTTATTTCTCAGGCCGTTAAAACGCCTCCGACTCCGTCGGAGTCGTTGCCGCAAAGAGCGACGCGCTGTCGCCAGAGGCCCGGGCGCGCATGGAGGGTGAGTTCGATCGTCCGGGCCCCACAGGCTCTGTTCGGCGCCCGGGATGTGTGTGACGATAAAGACGATGGTCCGCTCGAACAAAATGTCCTGCGGTCAATGGGGCCGCTTCAGCGCGGCCAGGGCTCTGGCGACGTCGGCTTGCGTCACCTGTGTGAGCTCGCCTTTTCTCATATAAGTCCAGGCGAGGATGGAAATGGCTTCACCAATGGCGCCGCGGTCCCATCCGACGCTCTCGGCATCGGCAAATATGCCGACCACTTCGTTTTCGAGCGCCTCCTGGCACTCATGCACATAATCGGGATGTGACACCCGCACGCTTGGGCCTTTGATCATGGTCCGCCTCCCGTCACCACGATTCATTCGATTTTATTCCCACTCGATAGAGTGGGGCCGAGTCCTCGATTCGTCCTAGCTCGCACCCGATATGCCATGCGCTGGAATGCCGGAATGACATGGCGCTTGGCCTTTATTTTCAGAGGCCAGCTTAAGAAGTCACCTCGCCTACGTAATTTTGCCGTGCGTACGGCGATCAAGAACGGAGCTGGCTCAAGGACGCGGCGAAATTTGTCGTGCGCGGGTGGCTCCATCAACCGATAGGCAAATTGCAAAAGGCAAAGCACCAAGCCTGAGACGGCCAACTCCGCCCCCACATCGCCAATTGCTGCAGCATGCCGACAAAGGCGAGCCGACGTGTCAAATTGGAGAGAAAATCTATCATGAGGTCGTGAATCATGTAAATGGCGAACGAGAGTTCGCCCAAGCCATGCAGCGACTTGCTAGGGAAGAGTTTCCCGGCGGCCAGAACACACAAATCGGCCAAGGAACGGATGTCTAGGTTCATGTTCGATTCACCGAGAAAATGAAGGTTGTTGAGAGACGCGGTGGCGGGTTTCACTCAAGCTCGCGCGCAAGGCAGCGGCGCCCGTATGATGCGTGCGTGAAGTGTGCCCCGCCGGTCCGAGATGGCGCGTTCATGCTCACTCAGGCTTCAACCCGATCACCATCGAATCCGGCCCGACGAGGGGCTCGACGCATGTGGATACAAAGCCCGCCTCATGCATCCATGTCCGGCAATCGGCGCCGGTGTAATCAAATCCGCCCTGTGTTTCGATCAGCATGTTCAGGCTCATCAGAAGGCCGAAGGCGTTCTCGCGGCGCTCGTCATCGATGATGGCATCGTAAACGATCACAGCCCCGCCTTTGGGCAGCGCGGCAAAAGCTTTTGACAGCAACATCTTCTTTTGTTCGAGATTCCAGTCGTGCAGGATGTGTCCCATCACGATCACGTCGGCGTTCGGCATCGGGCCGTCGAAAAAACTGCCGCTTTGAAAACGCACGCGCTCTGAGAGCCCATTCTGTGCGACGAATTCTTCGAATATCGGCTTCACGGCCGGCAAATCGAAACCGATCGCTTGCAGATGGGGGTGAGCGCGCGCCACCGTCACCGGCACCATACCCTGCGCCACACCGACGTCGGCGAATGTCCGGTACTTCGACCAATCGAATTTCTCCGCAATCGCTTTGGCGGCGCCCGCACTAACGCCGCTCATGGCGTTGAGGAACGTTTTCAAGCCTTCCGGCGTCGCGTAGATCGCGGCAAAAAAGTCCTCGTTGTCTTTGCCTTCGTTCTGAAGCTCTCCCGTTCGCAAGGCTTCGGTGAGCGAGCCCCAGAATCCATACAGCCGGGCATTCGCCATTTCGAGAAGGCCACCGATGTAGGACGGTTTGGCCTTGTCGAGGAACAGGTCGGTTTCGGCCGTGTTGCGATAGAAGCCTTGCTCGCGTTCAAGCAGCTTCAGCGCGACCAGGGCGTCGAGGAAGTCGCGCGCCGAGCGCGGGTGCAGCTTCAGTCTGGCCTGCAATGTCTGCAGATCGGCGGCCGATCCTGCGAGTTCGGTAAAGAGACCGAGTTCGACGGCGCTGAGCAATGTTTTTGAGGCCCAGAAGCCCATGCCAAGGCGCATGATATGATCTGGTGTCGTGGCCTTCATCGTATTCATCCCCCTCGGGTTGAAGTCTGATGGAAGTTTGCCGCTGAATCCGCATGCGCCGCGAAGTTCTTGGTTCCTTCGCACGTTTCGGAACGAATGTAAAATACCGCGGGAGCCTGTAGCTCTTAGTGCGTTTATTCACGCATTCCGGCTGTGAGTGAAGCAAATCGTTCCCTTAAGGCGAGCAGGGCCCGCCAATTTTCCATCCTGGCATCCCTTGAGAATTCTGATTGGGGAAGCCCGACTGGCCCAAGCCACTTCGACCCGCTCCATTTTCAACCCAGATTTCCATGTAAAATATTGAATAATAATGTATATTCTCTTTATCAGTTCGCTCCCAAAAATGGTTCATGTGCTTACCAATCTGTCTCGCGCAGGTCCCGCCGCCAGCCGATATTCGGTGGTTTGGAAATTGATGTGAATGGGTGTTTTTCGCCTGCTTCGAAAGGACCGATGTGCCGCCCATATTTGCTCCCTCGCGCGATTGATCCTGTCCTTGAACGTCGCCACCCCGGCAGTGTCGCCTCGACTTGGCGCTGATCGTGCATCCATCCTCTAGCACGTTTGTTCATTATATGTTCTTGTTCCAAATTTGTCAAATTTTTCACCGCTCGGCTCCCGGGCAACCGCATGTGAAAATCCAGCGCGGGCTCGGGTGGCGAAGCCGTTGGAACGAGGTCGAGAACAGAGCAGAAGCGAAAGTGAACCCCCAATTTCCCGATCTTGTCCATTTGCCTTCCGCTTGTGTGCTGGAGTCGTCAATGCATCCACGTGCGATTGCTCTACCGCAGTGCCTATTGTCGGGTCCAGAAGCCGAGGCAATCTGGTACGATGGCGCTGGAAACCGGAAGTCGCGCGCCGTTTGGGGAGCACACATGAAGCGTGTTGCGTTTCTAGGCATTGCAGTGGCCGCGTGGTTCGCGTTTTTGCCGCAGCAGATGAGTATTGCGCAGACGTGCCGGATCGCCCAACCGGACATGGATCATTTGCGCGAATATCCTGACTGCGCATCGCGCGGGGGCGATCGCCGCTGGCATCTGAAACCGGAACTCTTGAAGCTCCTGCACCTGTCCGGCGCGCATTTGGGGACGCTCCTTTTCGACGATCATTGGGCCTATGTACGCCGCGATGGCGTGTTGCAAGCGGTGCATGTGTGGGACAATGGTCCGGATGAATTCGCGGACGGATTGGCGCGTGCCGCCGTCGACGGCAAGTATGGTTATGTTGACCGGCGATTGGATTTCGTGATTCCGCCCCTCTATGACGGTGCCTATCCGTTTCATCGTGGCGTCGCGCGGGTCTGCACGGGATGCCATCCGTCGCAACAAAACGAGGAGCATCATGGATACGAAGGCGGCCAATGGCTTTGCCTCGACCGGCAAGGCGCCACAGTTGCGGATACGCAATGCGCCGCGAACCAATGAAACCTGAAATCAAACATCTAGAAAGCGACGTATCGGAATAACATCACGCATATTGGGACACGGTGCTTGACCCCAACACTCCGGAGAAGGTTATGACCGCGCAACATGAACTCTCGCTGACTCGCCTCATCGATGCGCCGCCGGACAAGCTGTTTCGTTGCTGGACCGAGCCAAGCCTGTTGAAACAATGGTTTGCACCCAAGCCACTCTCTACCCCGATCGCCGAAGTGGATTTGCGGGTCGGCGGCGGCAGCAACGTCGTGATGCAAATGCCTGATGGCCAGCAGATACCGTGCCCCGGCGCCTATCTCGAGATCGTCCCAAACCGCAAGCTCGTGTTCACCGACGCCTATACGGGCGACTGGGTGCCGAAAGCCGGCAAGCCGTTCATGACCGTCATCATCACCTTCGACGACTAAGACGGCCGGACCCGCTACACCGCCCGCGTGCGGCACTGGAGCGCCGAAGATTTGAAAACGCATGAGGAAATGGGTTTCCATGGCGGCTGGGCCTTGTGCACTGATCAACTCGAGGCACTTGCGAAGACGATTTGAAAGGGCTGGACGAGCGCCAAAATGGCGCGGGGCCGCCAGGATTTTCCTTGATTTATCAGGAAATTGCCGCCGCTCGTTCCTGTCTCGTGGAATGTTTCTGCCCGGAGACTTATTCAAAAACCCGCGTCGCTCACGAGTATGCGTGCGATTTGTGTCATTTGTGATGTCAGGCACATTGCCCTACCGTCGCAATCATGTAGAAGAAAAGGTGTATTTGCCTCCTTGAACGATATTGGAATGGGAAGCCTTCTGTTGATTGATTGTGGGCGTGAAACAGCCGGAGCGAGCCGCTGTGAGTGATGCGACCGCGGATAATGTGGTTCGCCTCGATCCGGCCCACACCGGGACGCCGGCGCCGCAAGGCGCTCCGAAGCCGCCTGTCCATGTCGACGCCGGCTTGGTGTCGCTGGCCATCATTTCCACGATGCTCGGCCAGGCGTTCGACCTCGAGGGGATGCGGCGCGAGCATCTGGCGCCCGGCGCCAAGGCGACCCGCGACGATCTCATCCGTATCGCGCGCAAGCTCGGCTTCAAGGCCGGCGCCCATAAATCCACGGTCGTGAAGCTGCACCGCCTGCATCTGCCGATTATCGGCCAAACCAAGGATGGCGGTTTCATCGTCATCGCGCAGCGGGCCGAAGCCGGTGTCGTCGTCGGCGTGAACGGCAGCCCGCCGCAATTATGGACCTTTGCGCAGCTCGAGGAACGGTGGACGGGCGACGTCATCTTCGTCACGCGGCGCGATCGGCTGCTCTCGGATTCGATGCGCTTCGGCCTGTCGTGGTTCTGGCCCGTGGTCAAGCGCTTCCGCCGCATTCTGGCGGAAGTCATTCTGGTCTCGCTTTTCATTCAGCTCGTCGGTCTCGTCGCACCGCTATTCAGTCAGGTCGTGATCGATAAGGTGATCGTCCATCGTGGTCTGACGACGCTCGAAGTGCTGGTGGTCGGCCTTTTGTGCATCAATGTCGCCGACGTGCTGCTGAATTGGCTGCGGACCTATACGTTCTCGCACACCACAAGCCGGATGGATGCGATTCTGGGATCCCATCTGTTCAACCATCTGCTGGCGCTGCCGATCGCCTATTTCGAGAGCCGGCAGACCGGCCAGACGGTGGCACGGGTGCGCGAGCTTGAAAACGTGCGGCAATTCCTCACCGGTTCGGCGCTCACCTCCATGATGGATGTGATTTTCAGCCTGATCTTCATCGCGGTGATGTTCTGGTACAATGTCACGCTCACCTGGGTCGTGATCGCGTCGATCCCGTTCTACATCCTCATTTCAGCGTCGGTCTCGCCCGCCTTGAAAGCGCGGGTGCAGGAGAAATTCCAACGGTCGGCGGCCAACCAGTCGATGCTGGTGGAAAGCCTGACCGGCATTCAGACAATCAAGGCCATGGCGGTGGAGCCGCAGTCGCGCCGCCGGTGGGAAGAGCAATTGGCCGCCTATATCAGCGCGTCCTTGCGGGTCGTGACGCTCGGCACGGCGGGGTCGCAAATGGTCGGCCTCGTCGGCAAAGTGACGAGCACGGCGCTGTTGTGGTTCGGCGCCCATGCGGTGATCGCGGGGTCGATGACCATTGGCGAATTTGTCGCCTTCAATATGTTCGCCAATCAGATCAGCGGGCCGGTGCTGCGCCTCGCCCAGCTCTGGCAGGATTTGCAGCAATTCCGGCTGTCGATCGACCGGCTGGGCGACATTATCAACACGCCGGTTGAGCGTGGCCGGGGCGGTGCGACGATCAATCCGCCGCCGGTGCGCGGCCAGGTCCGGATGGAGAATGTCAGCTTCCGGTATCAACCCGGCGCGCCGGAGGCGTTGAAACATTTGTCGCTCGGCATCAATCCGGGCGAAGTCATCGGCCTCGTCGGGCGGTCAGGCTCCGGCAAATCGACCCTGACGAAATTGCTGCAGCGTCTCTATGTGCCGGAAGCGGGGCGCATTTTCGTCGACGGCATCGATATTGCGCTGGTCGACCCGGCCTGGCTGCGCCGGCAGATCGGCGTCGTCCTGCAGGAAAACGTGCTCTTCAACCGCTCGATCCGCGAGAATATCGCCCTTGCCGACCCCTCCATGGGAATCGAGCGCGTGATCGCGGCGGCGCAGCTTGCCGGCGCGCATGAGTTCATCTCCGAATTGCCCCGTGGCTACGATACGGTGCTGGAAGAGCGCGGCGCCAACCTCTCCGGCGGCCAGCGCCAGCGCATTGCGATCGCACGCGCGCTCGTGACCAATCCGAGGGTGCTGATTTTCGACGAGGCGACCTCGGCGCTCGATTATGAATCGGAACGGATCATTCAAAACAACATGCGCTTCATCTGCCAGGGCCGCACCGTGCTGATCGTCGCACACCGGCTCTCGACCGTGCGCCATGCCAATCGGATTGTCGTAATGGACAAAGGGACGCTGGCCGAGCAGGGCACGCACGAAAGCCTCATCGCGCAAAACGGCCTCTATGCCAATTTGGTGCGTCAGGCGGAGGGGTAGGCCTAGATGCAACAACCCGCTCCCCAGCCTCCGCTTCCACAGCGTCCGACGGGCAAGGTGATCCCGTTGCCGAAGCGCAGCGCCCGCGAGCGCGAGTTTCTGCCGGCCGTCATGGAACTCGTCGAAACACCGGCGTCACCGACCTTGCGCTCCACGGCCCTTTTGCTCTGCGCCATTCTCGCAGCGGCGGTCCTGTGGGCTTGTATCGCGCAAGTGGATACGGTCGCCGTCGCTCCTGGCAAGATCGCGCCGCTCGGGCAGATCAAAGTCGTGCAGCCGTTGGAAACCTCCGCCATCCGCGCCATTCATGTCGATGACGGCGATCACGTCACTGCCGGCGAGGCGCTGGTCGATCTCGATCCGACGGACGCCAAGGCCGATCTCGCGACCAGCACCTACGATCGCAATCAGTCGGCACTCGATGCCGAGGTTGCGCGCGTGCTGCTCACACGCGATCCGAATGCGACTTTCGTCGCGCCGGATGGAGTTGACCCGGTGCTGGCCGAAGCCAATCGCGAGCAGGCACGCAGCGAGATTCGCAAATATCTCGCGCTGGTCGCCGGCCTTGAGGCGGATATTGCGCAAAAGCAGGCGCAGATCGACGTCAATAATGTCGCGATCGAGCGGGCAAAGGCGACGCTGCCGCTGCTCACCGAAAAGGACAATATGGCGCAATCCCTGTGGAGCAAGGGGCTCGGGACGCGCCAGCCCGTGCTCGACGCCCAGCAGCAGCTCCTGGAAAAGCGCGCCGAGATTTCGACCGGGGACGCGACCAGCAAACAGATTGCTGCCGACATTCAGGCGGCGCAGGCGAAACTTGCCGAGGCGGAGGCGGGCTTTCTCGCCGATGCGGCCGATCGCCGCACCAAGGCGCTGCAGAAGCTCGCCGAATATAATCAGCAGATCGCCAAGGCGCAGCAGCGCGAGGCCTATCGCAAATTGGTGGCGCCGGTCGATGGCACGGTTCAGGCGGTGAAAATCCACACGCCCGGCGCCGTCGTGACCACCGCCGACACGCTGATGACCATCGTGCCCGATGCGGCGGATTCGCCGCCTGGTGCGCCAGCGGGTAGGCCAGCCATCGCCATCGAAGTCGATGCCATGGTGCAAAATTCCGACATCGGTTTCATCCGCGAAGGGCAACAGGTCGAAATCAAGGTCGACGCTTTTCCCTTCACCCGATACGGGCTGGTGAAAGGCGTGGTCCGGCAACTCAGCCATGATGCCGTGCAGCCGAATGCCCAGCAGCAGGCGACCGCGGAAGCAATCGCGGCATCCGGCGGCGCGCCGCAGAACGGGGCGAATCCGGCGGGAGCAGTGCCGAGCGATCTGATTTATCCGGCCAAGATCACGCTGCTCACCGACAAGATCCAGACCGAGACTGGGGCACAGCGGCTGCAACCCGGCATGCGCGTCTCGGCCGAAATTAAGACCGGTCAACGCCGCGTGATCAGCTACCTATTGTCGCCGGTCATTCAGGCAGTTACCGAAGCGGCGCATGAGCGATAAGCGATCGGCCGCATTGTCTGAATCATGGAAATCGTTAAAGTGCGCGCATAACTATCATAGCGTCTAGCTCTGGGGCATATCATGAAAAAATTGCTGATCGTCGCGGCCACCCTCGCTCTTGCCGGCTGTAATAGCACTGCACCTGGACCCGCACCGGCACCGATGGTGCAGGGCGATCCGGCTTTCCAAGTCGGCTTTGCCGTATGGGCGGGCCGGATTTGCGGCTTCCAATTTGACGAGGCCAAGATTCATACGAATCTGATTGCGGCGGCGCGCGGTCGTCCGAATGCCGCGAAGATCGAGCGGAGCTACAGCCAGGCGGTCAGCCAGCCGCGCCCGCAATATATCGGCGACGATGCCAAGTCCGATTTCTGCACCGGCGCGAACGGCAAGGCGGCTCAGGCGGCTTTGCCGGCGTATGAGCGCGGCGAGTTCCCGCAATTCTGAGCGATTTTCTCAAGAAGTGGCCGTGGTCGGATCGAGCGGCGGCATCGCCGGCCGCTCGCGATGGCGATAGACACGGCCAAAGCGGTTGTCGAGAAAGACGTCGAGGCTGATGTCCTCTTGGCGCAAGAAGCCCCTGCTCGGGATTTTGCCGGCGCTGAGAAGATCAAGCACGGCACAGATCGAGGAGGCGGTCGTGGCCTGAATGGCCGTACGCGTCTGTCCCTCGAGCTTTTGCGCATAGATCTTGTTGGCGTAGGTTTCCTGCTCAAGCCGGCCGTCGCGGTAGCCGCTCGCCGTCACGAAAATGATCACGACGTCCTGCAGCGCCACCGGCACGGCATTTTCCAGAATGTCTTTCAAGAGATCGCGCCGATCGCGCAGGCGTAAATCGTTGAGCAGGGCCTTCATGATGGCTGCGTGGCCGGGGTAGCGAATGGTGCGGTAATTGAGCGTGCGCACCTTGCCTTGCAATGTGTCGCATAGCGTGCCGAGTCCGCCGGACGTGTTGAAGGCCTCGTAGGTCACACCGTCGAGCGAGAATTCTTCGCGTTCTTCAAGCGCCGGCACGCTGGTGCGCGCCCCGTCGACGATCGCCTCGCAGGGCTCGCAATATTCGTTGATGACGCCGTCCGTACTCCAGGTGAGATTGTAATTGAGCGCGTTGGACGGATATTGCGGCAGCGCGCCGACCCGCATGCGCAAACTATCGAGCCGCTCGAACTGTCGTGCGAGATCATAGCCGACGATCGAAACGAAGCCGGGAGCGAGACCGCACTGCGGCACAAGCGCGTGGCTGCTTTCCTGCGCCAATTGCATGACCTTCTTGGTCGTCGCGACATCCTCGGTCAGGTCGAGATAATGAACGCCGTTGGCGACGGCCGCAGCCGCAATCTGGCTGGTGAAATAATAGGGCGCGGCGCTGAGGACTGCGAATTTTCCGGCCAGGATGCGATCGAATTCGTTGCGGTCGAGAATGTCGATCCGCTCGAACCGCACCCGGTCGGGATGGTGCAGGATCTTGGGCACGGGCGCGGCCCGATCGACTGCGGTGACGAGATAGTCGCCCGTCGCGCTGAGCATTTCGACGATGGCCGCACCGATTTTGCCGGTGCCAACCACAACCACCTCCCGCATGTCTAGCCCTCGCTGCGCGCCTTGCGATTGCGAATCTTCGCCAATCGTGTCGCACCTTGAGTGTGCTCCTCTTTGGCGCGGGAAGGAATATGGCACCTGCCGGCTTCGACCGCAGATTTCTGAAAAGCCTTCCAAGCGGCAGCATGTGTCGCTGCATCCTCGGCCACAGCCGGATAAACGCACACAAACAGTCGGTTAAGTTTGCCGCGAGAAGCACGGATTGATCTTCTCCTCACCGGCATGCCACAGTATGTCAGGCTCGTGACCGGTTTACGTCCGATATTTTAGGCCGGGATGGTGGGCTTCGAGATGTGTCGGTGTGAAGGGAGTTGAATGGCGTCTTTGATCGACTTTCTGCACCGTCTCAATCCGCTCTTCACGCTATCGGGTTTCGCGATCGGAGCGCTGGTTGGGCTGACGGGTGTTGGCGGCGGGTCCTTGATGACGCCGGTGCTGGTTCTGTTGTTCCACGTTCATCCGCCGACTGCCGTCGGCACGGATCTGCTTTACGCCGGCTTGACGAAGATCGGTGGCGCATTCGTGCACGGCCGCAACGAGACGGTAGATTGGCGCGTCACGCGGCGCCTCGCCATGGGCAGCGTGCCGGCTGCGATCATCACCTTGCTGGCACTCGCGCATTTCGGTCAGAACGGCGCGACCACCAATCAGATCATTACGACAACGCTTGGATTTGCGCTCATTCTGACGGCCATCTTCTTGCTGGCTCAGACCTGGGTTCTCGACAGGGCGGCGGCCCTCAAAGACGTGACGGTGAAGAGGGCGCGGGTCCGCGGCTTCACGATTCTTTTGGGCGCCGTGCTCGGCGTAATGGTTTCGATCTCCTCGGTGGGGGCCGGCGCGATCGGCGTCACCATTCTGTGGATGCTTTATCCCAAATTACCGACCGTGCGGATCGTCGGCTCCGATATCGCCCATGCGGTGCCGCTCACCCTGATTGCCGGCGTCGGCTATTGGTGGCTCGGCTCGATCGATTGGGCGATGCTGGTCTCGCTTCTGTTCGGCTCCATTCCGGGCATTTCCATCGCCAGCCATTTTTCGGCCCGGGTGCCGGACCGGGTCTTGCGGCCGCTGCTCGCCTGCACCTTGCTGCTGGTCGGTGGCCGGCTGGTTTTTTAATCCGCGCGCGCGATCACATGGAAGAATGAGCCGGACACCAGGCCGCGCTGGCTGCCGGCGGGTGTGGCTGCGCCGCCGTACACGTCGCGTGTCATGGCAAACGGTGTGTCATTGCCGGGGTCGGTAATAGTGGCGTAGTGAAATTCATGGCCGCGCAAGCGCGTCGCCTTCGGTCCGAGCGGGCTCGCAGCGCAGGTTTCCGCCTCGCGATAGCCGAGATTCATCTTGCGTTTGGCAAAGCTGGTCGAAACCGACAAAAGACCAGCCATGCGATGGGTTTCGCCATTGGCGTCGGTGAGCATCGTGCCGAGCGTCATGTAGCCGCCGCACTCGCCGTGCACAGGCTTTGCCTGCGCGAAACGGCGCAGGCCGTTCAAGAAATTTTGCGCGGCCGCAAGCCGTCCCGCATGCAGTTCCGGATAGCCGCCGGGCAGCCAGCACAGATCGCTGTCTGGTGCCGGCGCCTCGTCGTTGAGCGGCGAGAAGGGGATGAGTTCCGCGCCCGCACTATGCCACTCGCGCGCCAGATGCGGATAGAAGAACGAGAAGGCGGCGTCCTGCGCGAGCGCGATCCGCTGCGCTGGGGGCGGCAGCACCGGCGTCGGCGCGGGCGCGGCCGCAAAGGGCACCGCGATCGCCAGGATGCGGTCGAGATCGACATGGGCGGCGACGAAATCGGCCATGGCGTCCAGCCGCGCGTCGAGATCGTTGGTCTCGCGCGCCTGCACCAGGCCCAAGTGACGCTCCGGCAATGTGATCGCCTCTTGCCGCGGCAAGGCGCCAAGAACCGGAATGCCGAGCGCTTCGATCGCGTTCACGACCAGAAGATGATGGCGCGGGCTCGCCACCTTATTGATGACGACGCCGGCGACCCGCACGCGCGGATCGTAGGTCGCACAACCCTTCACGATCGCCGCCGCGGTTTGAGATTGACCGGAAACGTCCATCACCAGCAGCACCGGCCAGCCGAGGGCAGCCGCGACATCGGCGGACGCGCCGCTGCGCCCTTGCGGTGCCGGCACGCCGTCGAACAGGCCCATCGAGGCTTCGCACAAAGCGACGTCGGTGTCCTGCAGAGTGCCGGCGGCAAGGCTTGCAACCATTTCCGGCGTCATCGACCAGGCATCGAGATTGATGCTGTCACGGCCGCTGGCGACGGTATGAAAGGCCGGGTCGATATAATCGGGCCCGCATTTCAAGCCCTGTGCCCGAAGGCCTCGGCGGTTCAGCGCCCGCAGGAGTCCAAGCGTCACTGTCGTCTTGCCCGAGCCTGAGCGCGGCGCGCCGATGACGAGACCTTTTGCCGAAGTGGTCATGTATTCTCTCCTGGGGCAGCAGCCTTCCGAGCCGCATATGTGCTTCTGCCGCCGCGCAGCAAAAACCTTTTCCTGGACCCGCACACGGTGTAGCACGTCGCTCTATGAGTGATGCGGAAACGAATGCCCCTCTGCGGCGCGGCTGGACGACGGGCGCCTGCGCCACGGCCGCCGCCCGCGCAGCGTTCGAGGCGCTGATTACGGGGGATTTTCCCGATCCGGTGAGCATTCTCCTGCCCGGAGGCGAGCGGCCGAGCTTTGCGCTGGCCGCACACGAACTGGCGGGCGATTTTGCCCGCGCCAGCGTCGTCAAGGATGCGGGCGACGACCCCGACGTGACCCATGGCGCCCTGGTCAGCGCGCGCGTTCGCCGCGCTGCGCCCGGTTCCGGCGTCACGTTTCTGGCCGGCGAGGGGGTCGGCACCTTCACCCGGCCGGGAATGCCGCTGCCGCCCGGCGAGCCGGCTATCAATCCCGTGCCGCGCGCCATGATGCGCACCGCGATTGCCGAGGTGGCGCAGGCGTATGGGGTCGCGGGGGACGTCAGCATCGAAATCATGATCGCCAACGGTGAAGCCTTGGCGCGGCGCACATTGAACGGGCGGCTCGGCATTGTCGGCGGCCTGTCGGTGTTGGGAACGACCGGCATCGTCATTCCTTATTCCTGCTCGGCCTGGATCCACTCGATTCACCGCGGCATCGATGTCGCGCGCGCGATGGGTTTTGGCCATGTCGCTGGCGCGACGGGCTCCGTGTCGGAAAAGGCGGTGCAGGCGCTTTACCGCCTCGACGAGGTCTGTCTGATCGACATGGGCGATTTCGTGGGCGGCATGCTGAAATATCTGCGCCAGCATCCGATTCCCAAAGTCACGATCGCCGGCGGTTTCGCGAAGATGACGAAACTCGCGCAAGGCATGCTGGATTTGCATTCGGCGCGCGGTGCGGTGGATTTGACCTGGCTTGCCGAGCAAGTGCCGCAGGACGCCGCGCTCGCGGCGCAAATTGGCAGCGCGAACACCGCCGTCGAAGCGCTGGAATTGGCGCAGGCCAAGGGAATCGATCTCGCGGCGCTGGTCGCGCATCATGCGCGGCAGACCGCGCAGCGCGCGGTGGAAGGGACCGGGATCGGCCTGGATGTCGTGATTTTCGACCGCGACGGAAACTTGCTGGCGCGGACCTGAGTGGCGTGAATAGTGCGGCGCGAACCCTTCCCCCCGTTTACGGGGAGAAGGTGTCCCGAAGGGACGGATGAGGGGCTGCCGCAGCCTTGCAGGATTTGCGACTATAGTTGCGGGGCAACGATGATTCATTCGTGCGCCCCTCATCCGCCTCGCTTCGCGAGCCACCTTCTCCCCGATCACAAACCGGATATATCCGGTTTGTGCATTCTTGATGCTGAACTCGGGCAGGCCCGAGTTCAGTTCGGGGAGAAGGGAGAGCACATTGATTGGCGTGCTCACCCCTGATACCCGCCGCGGAAGCGCCGCTTGTACTCGGTATCGTAGAGCGCGCTTTCGCGAAAATCCTTGTGCGCCAAGGCTTGCCCCACCAGGATCAAGGCGGTCCGCTCGATCGGCTCTTGCCCGACCATGGCCTCGATGGTGCCGAGCATGCCTTGCAGAACGCGCTCGTCCGGCCAGGAGGCGCGATAGACCACGGCAACGGGACAATCGGGGCCGTAGAAAGGCGTGAGCTCCGTCACGACCCGTGCAAGCGCATGAATCGACAAATGCACCGCCAAGGTCGTGCCTGATTGCGCGAAAATCGCCAAAGTTTCGCGCTCCGGCATTGACGAGGCGCGGCCGGATGTGCGCGTCAGCACCAGCGACTGCGCCACTTCCGGCAAGGTCAGCTCGCGCTGCAAAGCCGCTGCGGCAGCGGCGAAACTTGGCACGCCGGGCGTTACCGTATAGGCGATGCCGAGCCGGTCCAGGCGGCGCAATTGTTCGCCCATCGCACTCCAGACCGAGAGGTCGCCGGAATGCAGCCGCGCGACATCCTGATCCGCCGCCTGGGCCGCGGCAAATTCCGCTTCGATCTGATCGAGCGTGAGCGGCGCCGTATCGACGATCCGCGCACCTGGCGGACAATAGGCGAGTAGTTCCTGCGGCACGAGCGAACCGGCGTAAAGACAGACGGGACTTTGTGCGATCAGATCTCGGCCGCGCAGCGTGATAAGATCTGGCGCGCCGGGACCCGCCCCGATGAAATGAACCTTCATGGCTGCATGTCTCCATGATCCGCGCGGGCGATCGCGCAGGTGACAGTCGAGGATTTGATGCGGGACAGAATGAGACGGCTTTGCGGGCCTGCGCCAACGAGCGCCGCCGTCTCGCAAACGGAGGGAAGCCCGAACAGCGCTTCGGCGCGTGCCGATTGTGTTTGTGCCTGCGGTGCAGCGGTTTTTAAGAGATCAATAGACAAGAAGGTGAGGCGCATGTTTAAGTCCTGCGCGGCCCTGTGCAGGCCATCTTCGCTTTCTTTGCCCGTGACCGTTGCAAGCATGGCCTCTTCGCCGGAATGATCGATGGCGCGTAGCGCCTGGCGCACCAAAGCAACCACGTCTTCAGCGGAGCAATTCTTACGGCAGCCAACACCGATGGCGATCATGGCTTCACCCATACCCATTGCGTCACCGGCAACGCGGCACGCCAGCTGCGAAAACCGCCGAGCGGTTCGGCATGGGCGATTTGGATATGGGTCAAATCGCCGCCGCGACGCTCATGCAGATCGGTTAGGCGCGCCTGCGATTCCAACGTGACGGCATTGATGACGAGCCGTCCGCCAACCCGTAGCGCGTCGAACGCCGCATCCATCACGCCGTCCACGGTCATGCCGCCGCCGATGAAAATCGCATCCGGCTGCGGCAAATCGCGCAAAGCCTCCGGCGCATGGCCGATGACCATATGCAAGTGCGGGACGCCGAGCGCTTGCGCGTTGCGCAAGGCGCGCGCAGCCCGGTCTGAGCGCGCTTCAATCGCGATGGTGCGGTTGGCGGGGTCGAGCAGCATCCATTCGATCCCGATCGAGCCCGAGCCCGCGCCGATGTCCCACAGCACCTGGCCGGGGAGGGGCCGGAGCGCCGTCAATGTCAGCGCGCGGATCTCGCGCTTGGTGATTTGGCCGTCGTGTTCGAAAAACGCTTCATCCAGGCCGCTTACGGGCGGAATGATCCGCGCATCGTGGCCTGCGACGACCTCCAGCGCGATCGTATTCAGCGGCTCGACGTCATCCGGCGCGCCATCGGCCGCGATGAAGGTCCTGGTCCGTTCGCGAGCGCCGCCCATATTTTCGAGCACCGACAAACGTGACTGGCCCATGCCGCGCGCGGCGAGTTCGGCGCATAATTTTTGCGGGGTGGTGCCATCCCAGGACAAAGCGATGATCCGCGCGCCGCGCTGCAGATGCGGCCGGATCAGCGTGAAATCACGGCCATGCAGTGACAGCAGCTTGCAATTCTGCAGCGACCAGCCGAGCCGCGCGGCGGCGAGCGAAAACGCCGAAATGCCAGGCAGGCAGAACATTTCGTCGATGCCGACATGGGCGCCGAGCAATGTGCCGACGCCATAGAAGAACGGATCGCCCGATGCGAGCACACAGACCCGGCGGCCGCGCCACTGCAAGATTTGCGGCAAGGCGTCGGTGAGCGGCGAAGGCCAGGCCAGGGTTTCGCAGGTGAGGGGGCCGGCAAGAGCGAGATGCCGCTCGCCGCCAACCACAAGCTCGGCTTGCGCCAGCAGCGATCTTGCGGCAGAAGACAGACCATCAAGGCCATCCTCGCCAAGCCCGATCAGGGTCAGCCAGCGTTGCTGCGGCGCCGAGGTCATGGCCGGTGTCCCTGCCGCACGAAGGACGTGGCATGAATATTCTCATCCTTGGCGGCACGGCAGAGGCGATGCAATTGGCGGACACCGTCGCTGCGCTGCCGGAGTTTCACGCCGTCTTCTCTTACGCTGGGCGCACGCGCGAACCGGTTGCTCCGGCCATTCCCTACCGTGTGGGTGGTTTCGGCGGCGTCGAGGGGTTGCGTGCCTATGTGCGGGAACATCAGGTTGCGGCGGTGATCGACGCAACGCATCCGTTCGCCGCGCAAATCTCGGCGAACGCCGTGCAGGCTTGCGCCGCGGAGGACGTGCCGCTGTGCGTCTTGAGTCGCGCGCCGTGGCAGGCGACGGACGATGATCTGTGGATCTCCGTTCCCGACATTGCCGCAAGCGTCGACGCGCTCGGCGATGCGCCTGCCCGGGTTTTCCTCACAGTTGGGCGCCTGCATATCTGTGTTTTCGCGCGGGCGCCGCGGCATCATTACATCGTGCGCAGCATCGAACCGCCCGACGACCTGAGCTTTTTGCCTGACCACAAGCTCATTCTCGCGCGGCCGCATTTCACCTATGAGAGCGAACGCGAACTGATGCGCAACGAGCGCGTCGATATATTGGTGACGAAGAATTCCGGTGCCGCCTCGACCGCGCCCAAATTGGCAGCGGCGCGCGATCTGGGGATACGTGTCGTCATGATCGAGCGGCCACGCGCTGCGGATGCGTTGACCTTCCACCGGCCCGAAGACGTCATCGCATGGTTGCGCGCGCAGCGGGATCATGTCTCGCTCCGGCCATAGCTGCGCGGCGTATAAACGAAGGCGGGCCCATGCGTACGCTCGATCGATCGCGTTTCGCTTGAGCCAATCAGCACCAGCGTGCTCATGTCGACTTGCGCCGGATCGGCCTCGCGCAATGTCGTCACGGTAATCGCCTCATCCGGCCTGCCGACGGCGCGTGCGAACACGACCAACGTTGCGCCGTCCTTTACGTCGCGCAAAATATCGAACGCCTGGAAGATGTGATGCGGCCGCGCCTTCGAGGCGGGGTTGTAGAGCGCGATGACAAAATCCGCCTCTGCCGCAAGCCGCAAACGTTTCGCGACGACATCCCAGGGCTTGAGATTGTCGGAGAGCGAAATGGCGCAAAAATCGTGCCCCAGCGGCGCGCCGAGTTTCGCCGCTGCCGCCTGCATCGCCGAAATGCCCGGCATGACTTGAATATCGAGATCACGCCAGGCGGGCTCGCCGTGAGCAACCGCCTCGAACACCGCCGCAGCCATAGCGAAAACGCCGGGATCGCCGCCTGAGACGACAGCCACGCGGCGTCCGCTCGCGGCGAGTTGCAACGCCTGCCGCGCGCGGTCGATCTCGACCCGATTGTCGCTCGCATGCGCAGTCTGACCCGACTTCAGCGCGATGCGCGCGACATAGGGAAAATAGCCGATGATGTCGCTCGCCTCATCGAGTGCCTGGGCAGCTTCCGGCGTGATCCATTCCGGCGCGCCCGGCCCAAGGCCGACGATATGCACGCGCCCTTGCGATGCTCCGGTCATGGCCGGCGTCCTTCGCCGGGAATGAGAATCATTGAGAAATACGGCACATTCTCGCCATCGAAGCTGGCGAGCGGCACGACCCGCTCTGCCGGCATCGTGCCGCGCTCGACATAGATCGCGCGGTCCAGCAATCCGGCCTCGGCAATCGCTGTGCGCACTTTGGCGAAGTTACGCCCGAGCTTCATCACGACGCAAGCGTCCGTATCGCGCAAGCGTTTGGTCAAAGCTTCGGCCGGCAACGTGCCGGGCAGAACGGTGAAAATATCGTCGCCCCAAGTGATCGGCGCTGCGGCCGAAGTCCAGCAGCCCGACATGCCGGTTACGCCCGGAACGACGGTGATCGGAAAATGTTCCTTCAGCCGGATGTAAAGATGCATGAAGGAGCCGTAGAACATCGGATCTCCCTCGCACAGAACGACGACATTCTCGCCGCTCTTGAGCTTGTGGCCGATTGCCGCCGCCGTCTCCTCATAAAAATCGCGCAAGGTCCGCACATAGGCCGGATCGTTGAAATGAACTTCCGTGGTCATCGGATAGGCGAGCGGCATTTCTAAGCAGCCCTGCGGCACATAGGGATCGGCGATCGTGCGCGCATTGCCGCGATTGCCGCGCTTGCAGAAATAGGCGATGGTCGAGGCGCCCTGCAAAATCTTCATGGCCTTGACGGTCATGAGGTCGGGATCGCCGGGGCCGAGGCCGATGCAATAGAGCCGGGCGGGAGCGGGGGCGTTCATTCCGCCTCGCCGGCAAGCGCGTTGACGGTGGCCGCGGCCATGGCGCTGCCGCCTTTGCGGCCGCGCACGATGGCGAAATTGACGCCGTGCCGCGCGGCAAGCGCCTCTTTCGATTCCGCAGCGCCGATAAAACCCACCGGCATGCCGATGATGAGCGCCGGCGGCGCGGCGCCCTCGTCCAGAATTTCAAGCAGGCGGAACAGGGCGGTCGGCGCATTGCCGATCGCGACGACCGAGCCGGCAAGACGTTCCCGCCACAGATCGACTGCGGCGGCGGTACGCGTATTGCCGATGCGCGCGGCCATCGCCGGCACGTCGGCGTGATTGAGCGTGCAGATCACATCGTTGTTGGCGGGCAGGCGCTTGCGTGTTACACCATTCGCCACCATCTGCGCATCGCAGAAAATCGGTGCGCCGGTTTGCAGTGCTTGCCGCGCCGCGATCACGGCGCCCGGCGAAAATGCAATATCGGAGGCCACTTCCACCATGCCGCAGGCGTGAATGATGCGGACCGCGACGACCTCCTCCTCAGGCGTGAAGCGCGCGAGATCGGCTTCGGCGCGGATGGTCGCGAAAGAGCGGCGGTAGATCTCCTGGCCGTCGTGGATGTAGTCGTAAGAAACACTCATAAAGCAGCGGACTCGTTCATCTGTTCGGCCCGTTCACACAGGAGGCGGGCGGCATCGTCAAGGGATAATTTGTGCAAATGGGGGCTGTCTTGCGCGTTTCCGTCGAAAACCAAATCGTAACGGCCATCGTTGCCGATGAGGGTCGCGGGCGCCGCCGCCCGACGCGCGCAGCCCTTGGCGCATCCTGAGACATGCAGCGCAATGCCGGTGGGGGTGAGGCGCCGGGCCGCCGCTGCCAGGGCCAACGCGTCGGTCTGGGTCGCGGTGGTGGCGCTGAGGCAATAGGGGGCGCCCGGGCAGGCGATCACGGCAAGGCGTGGGTCGGCCGGGTCGAGAATGCCGCCAAGTGCCGTCAGCGTCTCGTGGAGTTTGGCGGACGCCTCCGCCGCGACGCCGGGGATGAGGATCGCGCGCCAAGGCGTAAGGCGAAGCTCGCCGCAGCCAAACCGCCGCGCGGCTTCCGCAAGGCCACGAAAAGAGCCGGCCGTCCAGCGACCGAAGGGCATGGCGACGCCGGTGAAGCGGGCATCGGCGTGGAAGCCGAGGCAATCCGCGCCGGAATGCCGAGCAGTACGGCTTTGAAACGGCGGCAAGGGACCGTTTTCGAGATCGAGTGCGTCAACGAAATGAGCCAGGCCGATATGCCCGATCAAATCGCGCATGCGCCTCGTCGCTTGCCGCCCTTGGGATAAATCGGTGAAGGTTCTCGCTATTTTCAGGGCAAGCGATGGCGCGGTCTCCGGCGCGCACATGTGAATGATCCAATCGCCGTCGGTGCCGTCGGGAATCGATACAGCGAAATAGATGGCCTCCTCGGCCTGCAGCGCCGTGAATCGCACATCGGCATCCACATCCGACAGGTCGAAACTGCCGCCGTCTTCGATCACGAAGCCGAATTTGGCGGGCAGGGCGGCGAGGGACGTATCGGCGGTCAAAGCCGCCTCAAGCGCGGTAACCGCTGGCCGGATGTCGAGCCGTGCGCGCGGGTCGCAGCCGGCGAGGGGGCTCGCCAAGACATTGCGCCGGTTCTCGGAGCCGGCATCCGGATCAAGCAAGCCCAGCGTGCCTAGCGCGGCGATGAGGGGCGTGTAAGTCGCTTCGGTGACGCCGCGAATCTGCACGTTGGCGCGGGACGTCACCTCGATGAGGCCGCTGCCAAATTGCGCAGCGCAATCGGCGATCCCAAGCATGGCCGCATCTGTCAGGACGCCACCGTGCGGACGAATACGCACCAGCAGCCCGTCGCCGGTCAGCATCGGCCGGTGGGCACCGGGACACCAGCCTTTCACCGCGCTCATGCCCGCCCTCCCTGCATTTCTGCGAGTCGCGGCGCGACCGAGTTGCGGCGCGAGAGCCAGAAGCCGCGCCTTTGCGCCTCGTCGAGCCGCTGGGCGATGGCCTTGGCCGCGGCCGGATTGGCATCGCACAAAAACGCCCTAACATTGTCGTCGTCGCAATAGGCGTCGAACACGAGATCGAAATGACGGCTCTGCACCGCATCGGTGAGGGCGGCATAGGCGAACAGATTATCGACGGCCTCGGCCATTTCGCTCGCGCCGCGATAGCCATGCCGCATCTGCCCGGCGATCCATTTCGGATTGGTTGCACGCGCACGCACGACGCGGGCGATTTCCTCACGGAGCAGGCGGACTTTTGCGCGGCCTTCGGACGACGTGTCGGCATGGTACAATTCCGGCTGGGCGCCGAGGCTCTGGGCGGCCGCGGCGAACCCGCCTTCATGCGCGGCAAAGACATCCGAATCGAGCAGGTCTTGCTCGGCCGTATCCTGCACGTGCACGAAGGCGTCCGCCTCGCCAACGCGTGAGCGGAACGCGCCGGCAGCAGTCTGCGCTGTAGCCTCCGCCCCGCCAAAGGCGTGCGACGTCGATTCGAGGTAGGCGCGTCCCAATTCATCGCGCGCAGCCCAATCGCCGCCCAAGGCGATGCGCGACACATCCGTGCCATAGGTGCCGGGCGCCGCGCCGAAGATGCGCAGCACTTGCGTCTGGCCGTCTCGTTTCGCTTGAGCTGCGAGCGGGTTAAAGCTTGGCTCTTCGTCAAGACCGGCCACAGCATGGATCGCCTGATCGAGTAAGGCGATTTGGGTTGCGAACACATCGCGAAACAGGCCGGAGATGCGCAAGGTCACATCGACGCGTGGCCGCTCCAATTTGGCCGGGGGCAGAATTTCAAAACCAAGCACGCGCGCGGTGGCGTGATCCCACACGGGGCGGGCGCCGAGCAGGGCAAGCACCTGAGCGATCTCGTCGCCGCCCGTGCGCATCGTCGCGCTGCCCCAGAGGTCCATGACGATGCGTTGCGGCCAATCGCCGTGATCCTGCGCGTAGCGCTGCATGATTTCGGCGGCGGTCCGCTGGCCGATTTCCCAGGCGGCGCGGGTCGGGATGTTGCGCGGATCGACCGAGTAGAGATTGCGCCCCGTGGGCAACACATCGAGACGGCCGCGCGAGGGCGCGCCGCCGGGGCCGGGTGGTACGAAGCGTCCGTTCAAGGCGGCGAGAAGATTGTGGCGCTCGTTGCGCGCGGAATCAGCGAGCAGCGTGGCGAGTTGGTTCTTGTCGCGCGTGCCGCTTGCACCGAACGATGCGATGATGTCCTCGCCCGCGCGGCTTTGCGGCGGCTGGCCGAAAATATGGAGGCCGTCGCGGATGCGCATATCCTTGAGATCGCACAGCCAGGCATCGAGCTTGGCCAGCGCGTCGATGGAGTCCTCATCTTCCGCAAGGCCGCTTTCCTGCGCAAGCCCGGTCTCGCGCGCACGGATCAGAATGGCTTCGCCAAGGTGTCGCGCGCGGCGTTTGTCGAGCAATTCGGCATTGGCATATTCGTCGAGTAAAGATTCCAGTTCGCTCGCCGCGCCATGGGATTCTGCATCGGTGAGCGGCGGCGTGAGATGCCCGACAATCACGGCGGACAGGCGCCGTTTGGCCTGCGCCGCTTCGCCAGGATTGTTGACGATGAACGGATAGATCACTGGCGTCGCGCCGAGCAGGATTTCCGGCGCGCAATCTTCGGACAATGCCGCGGCCTTGCCGGGCAGCCATTCCAATGTGCCGTGGGTCCCGCAGTGAATCATCGCATCGATGCAAAGGTCGAACCGCAGCCAGAGATAGAAGGCGATATAGGCATGGCGCGGCGGAAGATCGGCGTCGTGATACTCGCCCTTGCGTTGCTGCTGCGTGCCGCGGTCGGGTTGGACGGCAATATGCAATTTCCCGCTGCGCAGCAGGGGAAAACGGAATGCGCCGTCGCGGCAGGCCGGATCTTCCTCCGGCGCCCCCCAACGGGTCAGAACGCTTGATCGGAAGCTCTCTGGCAGGGCGTCAAACCACGTTCTGTAGGCTGCGAAAGAAGGCCCGGCGTGGGCATCGTTACCCATCAGCGCGGGCATGATGTCTTTCGTGGCGGGCAGGGCGCCGATGTCGTAATCAGCCTCGCGCAACAGGTCGGCGATCGCGGTGACGCTTGCAGGCGTGTCTAGACCAACCGCATAACCCGCGCGGCCGCCCTTTGCCGGATAATCGGAGAGCACGCAGGCGATGGCACGATCGCAAGGTTGCGTGCGGCGCAGCCGCGCCCATCGCAATGCCTGATCGGCGACGAATGTGATGCGCGACGCAATGGGCCGATGTGCGATATCGGTGAACTGCAGGTCGGGATGGCTTTGCGTCTCCGCCTTGAACGAAATCGCGCGCGAGATGAGGCGGCCATCAACTTCCGGCAGCACGACATTCATGGCGAGATCGCTCGCGCTCAGGCCACGACGGCTCAACTGCCATTGGGTCTCGTTGCTGCCGGCCAGAATCACTTGCAATACCGGCGCGTCCGCGCCGTCGAGGATGCTCGGACCATCATCGACGCGGGCGGAAAAGGCCGTCGTGTTTAAAATGACGTCGGGCTTAATTTTCGCGATCAAGGCGGCAAGCTCGGTACTCACCCGCTGATCCTTGAGGCTCGTCACGAAGACGCATTCGACCTTCATGCCGCGCGCGTGCAGGGCGTCGCTGAGGGCCAGAATGGGGGCTACGTCGCTCGCCATCAAGACGGATCGGTAGAAGACGAGAAGTGCCTGCGCCGCAGTCGCATCGCCTCCGTGACAAGCCTGCTCGAAGCGGCCGAAGGCAGGAACTTCGATGGCGGGGAGGGCAGCAAAGTCCGCGCCCAAATTCCGGTGGATCCAGGTGAGGAGCTGCGCCATGTTTTGCGCGCCACCCTGCAGGAAATAGGACCAGACCTCGCGCAACGCGCGGGGGTCGAGGCTCGACACGTCGGCGAGCCGCTCGTCAAAATTCATGTCGCCTGGAATGACGGCAAGATGAAAGCCATACTCGCGCGCTGCCCGAGCGAGTTGCTCGGCGCCGTAGCGCCAATATTCGAGCCCGCCGAGCAGGCGCACCAGCACAAAGCGGGCGCCGGCGCAGGTTCTCTCGACATAAAGATCGATGGAATAAGGGTGTTTGAGTTGTGCGAGATTGGCAAGACGCAGGCTTGGCCGCGCGCCTTGCATCGTGTTGTAAGCGGCCGCGAGCGCCGAGAGGTCGCTGTTGGTGAAGGACAGAAAGACGATGTCAGCCGGGCTCTGCGCAAGATCGATCGCTTCGACATTGTCGTCGAGCGAATAGGATTCTGTGCGCAGGAGATGCATGTCTTATCCTAACGCGATGCTATGCCGCCAATTGCGCGCGAATGGCATCTTCATTGAGGCCCTTTTCGCCGATAATTACCAGCCGGCTCTGCCGATTGTCGGTGTCCGCCCAGGCGCGGTCATATTGCTTGGTGAAGCGCGTGCCGACTCCCTGCACGAGCAGGCGCATCGGCTTGCCGAGAACTTCGACATAGCCCTTGATCCGCAGGACGTCGTGGTCTTGCGCCAATTGGCTGAGCTTTTTGACGAAATGATCGGGGTCCCGCACGGCATCGACCGGGACGATGAAGGATTCGAAATCGTCGTGGTCGTGCTCTTCCTCGTGATCGTGGTGCGAGGGGCGCGCCGCAAGGTCGTCTTCCGCTGCCGCATTGATGCCGAGCAGCACGTTTTTGGCGATTCTGCCGTCGGCGGACGGCACGATCTTGACCGCGCGCGGCACCACGGCGGTGATGTCCTTCGTTACCTGAGCCAGCATTTCGGGCGCAATGAGATCGGTCTTGTTGAGAACGATGAGATCGGCGCAGAGGAGCTGGTCTTCATAGACTTCCTCGAGCGGATTGTCGTGGTCGATCGAGGCATCCTCGGCGCGCTGCTGCTTGAGCTTTTCCGGATCGTCGGCGAAACGGCCCTCCGCGACGGCGGCGCCGTCGACCACGGCGATCACGCCATCGACGGTCAGGCGCGAGCGCACCGTCGGCCAGTCGAAGGCTTTCACCAAGGGTTTCGGCAGCGCGAGGCCGGACGTTTCCACGATGATATGCTCGGGCCGCGGCTCGCGGGCGAGCAGCGTTTCGATCGCCGGCACGAAATCGTCGGCAACCGTGCAGCACAGGCACCCGTTGGCGAGCTCGACGATATTTTCCTCGGGGCACGACTCGATGCCGCAGGATTTCAGGATTTCGCCGTCGACACCAACATCGCCGAATTCGTTGATGATGAGCGCCAGGCGCTGGCCGCCGGCATTTTCTAGCACGTTGCGGATGAGCGTGGTTTTACCGGCGCCGAGAAAGCCGGTGACGATGGTGACGGGGACTTTGCCGAGCATGCAGGAATCCTTGAAGGGTTCGAAGAGAAGAAAGACGGAATTAGACGGGGGCGAGCGGCGGCACGCGGGAGATGACGCCCTTGCGGAAACATTGCGGCCGCTCCCGCCAGGGGATGACGCCGTCCGGGCTCGCGGCGAACTTCAGGGCGCCGTCGACAATGTCGTCGGCGTGCACGGCGGGGTCGAGATCGCCAATGACATAGGTCCATTTGCCGGGGGCCGCGAGGGCCAGCGTTGCGGGCCGTTTGCAGACCGAGAGGCATTCCACGGTCTTGATCTCGACCGCATCGCGCGCCTGTTCTGGCCATTTGGCCAGGACGGCTTCGTACAGCGCGGCACCCGGCCGCTCGTCAGCGTTGAAGGTGCCCTTGCAAGTCACGCAGAAATACAATGTCGCGCCGGACGTCGGCGCGATCGTTGCCACGGATGGGGAGATCTCCGCGGTCAGGGACATGGCGCGCTCCATAGCTGCGCAATGCCGGATGCGGCGCGAGATGAAAAGGTGACGTCAAACGTCATATAATACTCCTGGCTGCCCCTCCGGCAGCCGCACGGGGTTGGTTTTAAGACGGCAGGTTTCCTGGCTCACGGGTCAAAGCCAGCGCACCCCTTCCCAAGATCGCTCTCAGTGGTTTTGGTGCAGGCTCGCCGTTTACAGTCGCGGGGGCGGCCATGGCTTCGGTTTCCCTCACCATGTTCCCTTGACATTCCTGTTTGGAATGACCGTCCGGATTGACTATGGCCACCGAAACGCGCACTTGTCAAACGCCGACTTAATGTCGCATCCAATATATCGGCCCGCCCATGCGAGAGACAGATGACCGAGCTTGATCCCAATGACGAAGCCGCCCGCCACAAGGCGAAGATGATCAAGCGCAAGGATGTGCAAGACGCTGAAGTTGCTTCGAAAACCATTACAGAAAAGGGGCTCCTGATCGTCAATACCGGCCCCGGCAAGGGCAAGTCGACGGCGGCCTTCGGACTCATCCTGCGGGCGTTGGGCTACGGTTGGCCGGTTGGTGTCGTGCAATTCATCAAGGGCGCCTGGCACACGGGCGAGCGGGCGGCCTTGCAGCGATTCAGCGATCTCGTCGAATGGCACACGATGGGCGAGGGCTTCACCTGGGAAACCCAGGATCGCGAGCGCGATGTTGCCGCGGCCGCCGCCGCCTGGCAAAAATCGCTGGAATTGATGGCGCGGCCGGAGATTCGCCTCGTCGTGCTCGACGAACTCAACATCGCCTTGCGCTACGATTATCTGCCGCTCGCCGAGGTCGTGGCGGCGCTTGCCGCGCGGCGGCCCGACCTGCATGTGATCGTCACCGGCCGCAATGCCAAGCCGGAACTGATCGCCGTCGCCGATCTCGTGACCGAGATGACGCTGGTGAAGCACCATTTTGCCGCCGGGGTGAAGGCGCAGCAAGGCATCGAATTCTAATGCTAGCCAAGGCGCTCATGCTGCAGGGCACCGGCTCGGATGTCGGTAAGTCCATTCTGGTCGCCGGCCTGTGTCGGGCCTTTGTCAACCGTGGGCTGAAGGTGCGGCCGTTCAAGCCGCAGAACATGTCGAACAACGCGGCGGTGACGGCGGACGGCGGCGAAATCGGCCGCGCGCAGGCCTTGCAGGCGCGGGCGTGCAAAGTGCCGGCCTCCGTGCACATGAACCCGGTACTGCTGAAGCCGCAAAGCATGATCGGCTCGCAGGTCGTGATGCAGGGCAAGGTGCTCGGCAATGCCAAGGCAAGCGAGTATCAGGCTTGGAAGCCGAAATTGCTCGGCGCCGTGCTGCAGAGCTTCGCCCATCTGCGCAATGAGGCCGACCTCGTGATCGTCGAGGGCGCGGGGAGCGCGTCCGAAATCAATCTGCGCGCCAATGACATTGCCAATATGGGCTTCGCCCGGGCCGCCGATGTGCCGGTGCTGCTGGTGGGAGACATCGATCGCGGCGGCGTGATCGCGCAGGTCGTCGGCACCAAGGCGGTGCTCGCGCCGGAAGATGCGGGGATGGTGGCGGGTTTCATCATCAACAAATTTCGCGGCGATCCGGCTTTGTTCGAGGCAGGGATGCGGCTGATCGTCGAGCATTCCGGCTGGCCCAGCTTCGGCTTGGTGCCGTTCTTTGCCGATGCCCATCGCCTGCCGCCGGAGGATGGGGTTGCCTTGACCCATCGTGTGAAGCTTCGGGACGGGCGCATCACCATTGCTGTGCCTGTACTGCCGCGCATTTCCAATTTCGACGATCTCGACCCGCTCAAACAGGAGCCGGATGTGCGCCTCATGCTGCTGCGGATGGGCGAACCCCTTCCGGCCGAGGCGGATGTGGTGATCCTGCCAGGGTCAAAGGCGACGATTGCCGATCTGCAGGATTTCCGGGCCGCCGGCTGGGACATCGACCTCATCGCCCATGTGCGGCGCGGCGGCCGCGTTCTTGGTCTTTGTGGCGGCTATCAAATGCTGGGCGCCAAGATCGACGATCCAGACGGGATCGAAGGGCCGGCAGGGGGATGCGACGGGCTCGGCCTTCTTGATGTGGCGACCGTTTTGACGCCGAAAAAAACATTGGTCGAAGTATCCGGCGTCACCTCCGAGGGCGCGGCCTTCCATGGTTATGAGATGCATATCGGCGAGACCATCGGCGCAGGCTTGCGGCGGCCGATGCTGACCTTTGCCGACGGCCGGCCGGATGGCGCGGTTTCGCCCGATGGCCGCGTGAAGGGCTGTTATGTGCACGGATTGTTCGCGGATGACGGCTTGCGGCGGGCCTGGCTGCAATCCCTGGGCGGTCAGGGCTCAGATCTCGCCTATGAGCAGAGCGTCGAAGCGACCCTCGACGCGCTGGCCGCGCATTTGGAAGCGCATGTTGATCTCGACGCCCTGCTTGAAACCGCGCGATAGCTCCGCCCCAAAGCGCTAGATGGCGACCAGCGCGGCCAAAATCAGCGCGAGAACGCCGGCCTGAATCACACATGCGGCGCGGTACAGTCTGATCGCCTTTTTGATGTCGTCCAGCGTCGCTTCGCGCCGCCCATCGCCCATATAGACATCCTCGACCCGCTCTTCGCCGTAGATGCGAGGGCCGGCCAGTTTGAGATCGAGCGCGCCGGCCATGGCCGCTTCCGGCCAGCCGGCATTGGGTGAGCGGTGATGGCGCGCATCGCGCAACACCGTAGCGGCCGCACGTTGCGCCGAGGCGCCGGGCGTGACGAGACTGGCGAGGATCAGCCACAGGGCGGCAAGCCGCGAGGCCGGCAGATTGATGAGATCGTCGAAACGCGCTGCGGCCCAGCCAAAAGCGGCGAAGCGCTCATTTTTGTGGCCGATCATCGAATCAGCAGTATTGGCAGCCTTATACATGACGCCGCCGGGCAGTCCGCCGGCCGCCGTCCAGAAGAGGGGCGCCACGATGCCGTCCGAAAAATTCTCCGCGAGACTTTCGATCGCCGCGCGCGCGACGCCGGACGAATCGAGATAGGCCGGATTGCGGCCGACGATCATGGCCACGGCGATTCGTCCCTCTGTGAGGCCGAGCTCCAGTCCTTTGGCGACAGCAACCACGTGCTGGTCGAGGCTGCGCTGGGCGATGAGGCTAGAAACGAGGCAGGCAAGAGGAAGAAGCCCCAGCCAGCCACCGGGCGTCATGGCTTGCAGCAATGTTGCGGCGGTGCCCGACACAGCGAGCAAGATGATCAGTGCCAGCACCCCCTTGGCACGCCGCACGGCAAAGCTTTCGTCGGATTTGTTCAAGCTGCGATCGAGCCGATCGATCAGCTTCCCGATCCAGGTGACGGGATGGCCGATGATGCGGTAAAGCTGGGCCGGGTAGCCGAAAGCCGCCTCGATGACGAGCGCGAGCAACGCTAGGGAAATTGTGAAGAGAAGATGCACGAGGCGAAGACGATAGAGGGGGTGAAAGCCCAAGACGAGGCCGGGCCGATGCCTTCGACTATCTTTCATCACGGCGGAAATCTCAAGAGCGCGCAGGCGCTCTATCCTAACGCGCCGCAACCGTGGATCGATCTCTCCACCGGCATCAATCCCATTGCCTATCCCATTCCGACGATCGCGCCGGAGGCGTGGACGCGCCTCCCGGAAACTGCGCATGTCGCGGCGCTGGAAGCCGCTGCGGCACAGGCCTATTTCGTCCGCGACACAGAGCATGTCGTCGCTGCGCCGGGAACGCAAGCGCTGATTCAATGGCTGCCGCGACTGTTTCCGGCGCGCACGGTCGGCATTTGCGGTTTCACTTATGGCGAACATGAAAAGACATGGGCCGCAGCCGGCGCGCGGGTGACATATGTCGAGACGGTCGATGCGCTGAGCGGTTTCGATGTCGCCGTGATCGTCAACCCCAACAATCCGGACGGCCGGCTCGTCTCCGGTGACCGACTCTTGCATCTTGCGCGGCAGATGGCAGCGAAGAATGGGCTGCTCGTCGTTGACGAAGCCTTTATGGATCTCGTCGATCCGGCGTTTCATCTGAGTGCGCATATGCCGGTGGCGTCGACGATCATTTTGCGCTCGCTTGGCAAGACCTACGGGCTTGCGGGCTTGCGTCTTGGTTTCGCGATCGCGCCGACCGAGCTTGCGCGCATCATTCGTGATGCGCTCGGGCCATGGGCGGTTTCCGGCCCGGCGATCGACATTGCGCAGCGCGCGTTGGGCGATGCGGCTTGGCGCGAGGCGACGCGGAGCCGATTGCGGCAAGAGTGCGGTCGACTCGACCGCATGTTGCAGAATGCCGGATTCTCAACGCCTTTCGGTACGCTTCTCTTCCGCACCGCGGAGCACGCGCATGCGCGCGATTGGCTGCATAGTCTGGCACAAACCGGAATCCTGACGCGGCCATTTACGGCGAGACCGCATTGGCTGCGGTTCGGTTTGCCAGCAGGCGAGGCGGCCTGGTGGCGGCTGGAAGAGGCCCTTCGCAAGGGGCCGAAAGTTCCTAACTAAGCGACCACAGGCCGCAACCTTTCAGAGGGCTTCGCTCGACCCTGGGATCCAGGCCACATGCCGGCGGATGTTGGATAAGCCTGTCTTGCAGTGCTGATAATTCATCTGTTGCGCGACTTCTGGATCCTGGGTCGAACTCGGAGTGACGAAGAGGCCTTCACGTGACGGCGATGCGGACGAACAATCGATATCGTCGGTCCGCTTGGCCCGATCGATGAAATGCGATGGGACCCAGACGCCGACATAGAGCACCACGAGAAGGCCGCAAATGCCGATCGGGTGGCGTTTCAAATCTGCAGAACCCTCTTCGAAAAGCCTTATCAATCGTCACAAGGTTTCGTCTCGCGCGGCACTGCATGTCACAACGAAATTCTATTGTGCACAACAACATCAATTTGCCCGTGCGCACATCGGCCGAAGGGCTCGCTCTGACACACCAGTCGATGCATTTTTTCGCTCCCAAAAAGTGAATATATGGCTGCAAAAACGAAGATTGATATGGTGCTATTTGCGCGAGTTAGGTATTGTATTTTCTGATAGAAATGCATCGAACGAAAGGCGGGATCGACATGACCACCAAACTCGCGCTCGGCTCGCTCGCGGCCATTGCCAAAACTGCGAAAATCCCTGCCTATGAGCGCTCAAAGCTCTCGCCTGGCATTGTGCATTTCGGTGTCGGCAATTTTCATCGCGCTCATCTGGCGGTCTATCTCGATGATCTGTTCAACCTGGATGAGGGGCATGATTGGGCGCTTGTCGGGGCTGGCGTCCTGCCGTCCGATCACGTGGTGCGCGAGAAGCTCAAGGACCAGGATTACCTTACGACCGTGGTCGAGCAGGAGGCAAACAAGTCCGAGGCGCGGATCACCGCTGCCATGATCGACTATGTCGAGCCGCAAAATGCCGCCGCCATCATCGCGCGCCTCGCCGATCCGTCCACCCGCATCGTGTCGATGACGGTGACGGAGGGCGGATATTTCATCGATCCGGCTTCGGGAAAGTTCAACCCGTCCCATCCGGATATGGTGCATGATAGCGCCCATCCCGATGCGCCAAAAACCGTCTTCGGTCTGATTCTGGCGGGTTTGAAAGCGTGCAGGGACAAGGGGCTCCCGCCGTTCACGGTCATGTCGTGCGATAATATTCCCGGCAACGGCCATGTCACCGAAAATGCGGTTGCGGGCCTCGCCGAATTGTCGGATCCGGCTTTCGCCGCATGGGTGCGCGCGAATGTGGCGTTTCCCAATTCCATGGTCGATCGCATCACGCCTGCGACGGGCGATCGCGAGCGCAGCGTGGCGCGCGAATTGTTCGACATCGAGGACAATTGGCCGGTCTTTTGCGAGGATTTCAAGCAATGGGTGCTGGAGGATCATTTTTCCGCCGGCCGCCCGGCCTGGGAGAAGGTCGGCGCGCAATTCGTGAAAGACGTTGCGCCCTATGAGCTGATGAAGATCCGTATCCTCAACGGCGGTCACGCGATCATCGCTTATCCGGCCGGGCTGATGGACATTCATTTCGTGCACGAGGCGATGGAAAATCCGCTGGTGCGCGGCTTCCTCGCCAAGGTCGAGCGCGAAGAAATCATTCCCGTGGTGCCGCCGGTGCCGAACACGGATCTCAACGATTATTTCAAACTGATCGAGCGGCGTTTCTCCAACCCGAAAATCGCCGATACGATTTCGCGCCTGTGCCTGGACGGATCGAACCGTCAGCCGAAATTCATTTTGCCGTCGATCTTGGACCGGTTGCACAAGGGGCTGGATATCGTCGGGTTGCCGCTCGTTTCGGCTTTGTGGTGCCGCTATTGCGCGGGCACCAGCGACAGCGGCAAGGTCATTCCGCCGAACGATGCCAATTGGGGGCGGCTGCAAAGCGCTGCGCTCGAGGCCAAAGTCGATCCGATGAAGTTCCTCGAGATGCGCGATATTTTTGGAGAAGTCGGCGAGTCACCGATTTTCCGCGAACGCTTTGCCTTGTCGCTCAAGGCGCTGTGGACCGACGGCACGGCTGCGACCTTGCAGCGCTATTTGGACAATGCGCTGTAGTACCAGTGATTTGCTCAGGCGATGAAGAAGGCCTCGATGTCGTCCCGGGTCAAGCCCGGGACGACATCGGGCTGCCCTATGGATCGCGGCTTCCAACGACAGGTCTCATTCACGCATCGCGAGTCCCAGCGTCTCTATCTCCTGCCGATGTTCGTGCATGCGCAGGAAAATCCGATAATCGCGGTCGAATCTTGCGCGCGCCTGAAGGTTAGGCGCGCGCGTGCGACTCTGTTGTCGCATCGCGCGGCACGCCGACGATAGATCGGGGAACAGGCCAGCGGCCGTTGCCGCAACCATCGCGGTTCCGAGCAGCACCGTATCTTCCGCGAGCGATTCCACGACCGCACAGCCGGTCGCGTCGGCATAGAGTTCCATCAGCAGCGGATTTTTTGTGTGCCCACCCGAGACATGCAACGTGTCGATAATATAGCCACGGTCATTCAGTGCTTCGAGGATGTGACGAATGCCGAGCGCGATACCGACCAAGGTGCGCCAATAGAGTCGGCACAACGCGTCGAAGGACGAATCGAGGTTGAGGCCGCTGATCACGCCGAGCGCATGCGGATTGGCGAGCGGCGAGCGGTTGCCGTGAAAATCGGGCAGAACATGCAAGTCCTGCGCGAGCGCTTCGCCCTCGCCGGCGCGCAATTCCTGCACGCGCGCGACGATTTTCGTGTGCGTTTCGGCTGTCGGTTCGAGTCCCGCCCCGTGGCTGCGAATGATGTGATCGAGCAAGGCGCCGGTTGCGGATTGGCCGCCTTCATTGAGCCAGCAATCGGGGAGAACCGCGCCATAATAGGGTCCCCAAATACCCGGTGTGTGAATCGGATATTGCGACAGGGCCATCACGCAGCTCGAGGTTCCCGCGATCAAACCCAAATGGCGCTCCATCGTGCCCGAAGCGTTGAGTCCGCCAAGCACACCGAGCATGCCGGCATGGGCGTCAATCAAGCCGACACCGACACGGCATTCGCGCGTCAGGCCGAGCGTTTGCGCGGCCTCCGCGGTGAGCGTTCCGAGATCTTGACCGATCGGTGTTGCGTGTTCCGGCAGATGTCCGCACTCCAGCATGTCCGCAATGCCCAACTGATCGAGCAGATCTTTCTGCCAGCCGCGGTCTTGGTGGCCGAGATAGGCCCATTTGCAGGTGAGCGTGCATTGCGACCGATGAGTCTGTCCTGATGCTTTCCAGGTGAGAAAGTCGGCGAGGTCGAACAAATATCCGATTTTCGCCCATATATCCGGTCTGCGCCGCTTCAGCCACATCAGCTTCGGCGTTTCCATTTCGGGCGACATCACGCCGCCGATATAATTGAGCAGACGGTGTTTGCTCGCCGTGCACTCTTCCGCCTCTTTCAAGGCGCGATGGTCGAGCCAGACGAGCGTATCCCAAACTTCCGTTTGCGACGGCGAAAGATTCAGCGGATTGCCGTGGACATCGCGGATCACGAGCGAACAAGTCGCGTCGAAACTCAATCCCGCGACTCTTGCCGGATCGATCCTCGCTTGGTGAATGGCTTCGCGCATCGCAAGGCCGATTGCGCTCCAGATCTGTTCGGAATCATGTTCCGCATAATTGGCTCTGGGAAAATTGAGCGAGATCGGGCTGACGGCGCGACCGAGCAAGGTGCCGCCTGTATCCAGAATCCCGGCGCGGGCGCTGCGCGTGCCAACATCGACGGCGGCAATCAGATCTCTCATCAGACGGGCTACTCCCCGGGCGCTCCGCGGAGAAGATGCGGCAATTGTCGCATGTCGTCAAAAGTAAAAGCAGGCCCGAGATATTCATAACGGGCCTTGAGCTGCGCAATGTCCGCGTGGGCCCCGCCCGAAAAGGCGAAGGCTTGCATGCAGGCTTCGTGCGCGGCTTCGATTCCGGCCTGGCTGTCCTCAATCACCACGCAATTTTTCGGATCGGCACCCATGGCGTGGGCGGCATACAAGAACAGATCCGGCGCCGGCTTGCCGCGACGCACCATGGAGGCGCTGAAAATATTGGGCTCGAAGCGGCTGCGCAGGCCGGTGATCTCGAGCGACAATCGGATGCGTTCCAGATGGCTCGATGAGGCGACGCAAATCGGCATGTCGAGGTGATCGAGTGCCTCGACAATGTGGGGGACGGGTTTCAACTCTGCTCTGAAATGGTCGAAGAGGTCGACCCGCATGTCCTCGAGCGCCGTTTCCGGCAGCACCAGATGATAGGACTTCTCCAGGATTTTCAGGATCGTCGCCAGGCTCTTGCCGAGGAATTTATCGTAAGCTTCGCGCGCGTCGATCTTCAGCCCGGTTTTGGCAGCGATCGCATCGAGCATCACATGCATCGCGATCAGTTCACTGTCGACCAATACGCCGTCGCAATCGAAAATAACAAGGTCTGGCTGCATGTGGCTCCCATTCTTATCGAATAGGGTTTACGCCGAGCCGCGGCAATGTGCAGCTGAAATTTTTACCCGACGCCACGATTCGGCGCCGGGCGTTCCGCCCACGACTATCGGACCGCGTTACCACTCTGATCGAAGCGATGAATACGGTCCGGTTCCGGCGTGAGGTAAACCGTATCGCCGAAATTCACTGGAACTTCGCCGGGCGCGCGCACCGTCATCGTCCCGACATTGTCGCTGCGGATGTGCAGAAACGTGTCCGCGCCGAGATGTTCGGCAACGGCGACCGTGCCCTTCCAAGAGCCCGAAGTGGTGGAAAGCTGGGTGTGTTCGGGCCGGATGCCGATGGCGAAAGCATTGTATTTCGCGGCTTCCGGGCCTTCGATCAAGTTCATCTTGGGCGAGCCGATGAAGCCGGCAACGAAGCGGTTCCGCGGCCGGTGGTAGAGTTCGAGCGGCGAGCCGACCTGCTCGATATTGCCGCGGTTCAGCACGACGATCTTGTCGGCCATGGTCATGGCTTCGACCTGATCGTGCGTCACATAGATCATCGTCGTCTGGAGGCTCTGGTGCAATTCGCAGATCTCAAGCCGCATGTTCACGCGCAGCGCCGCGTCCAAGTTCGACAGAGGCTCGTCGAACAGGAAGGCGGTGGGCTGGCGCACGATAGCGCGGCCGATCGCGACGCGCTGGCGCTGGCCGCCCGACAGAGCCCTCGGCTTGCGCTCGAGATAGTCGGTGAGGTTCAGGACGCGCGCCGCGTCCGACACTTTCTTGTCGATCGTCGCTTGATCAACGCCGGCCATTTTGAGCGGAAAGGCGATATTCGCCTTCACCGACATGTGCGGGTAGAGCGCGTAGGACTGGAACACCATAGCCAGGCCGCGCTGTGCCGGCGGCGCGACCGACATGTCCTTGCCATCGATGGTGATCGTGCCGCCGCTGATGTCCTCCAGACCTGCAATCAGGCGCAGCAAGGTTGACTTGCCGCAGCCGGACGGGCCGACGAAGACCACGAACTCGCCATTGTTGATGTCGAGATCGATGCCCGGGATCACGGCGTGTCCACCAAAGGCTTTGGACACTTGCTTGAGATTGATGCTGCCCATGATGAATGTCCCTTGTTACTTGACGGCGCCGAAGGTGAGGCCGCGCACGAGCTGCTTTTGTGAGAACCAGCCGATGATCAGGATCGGCGCAATGGCTAGGGTCGATGCGGCCGAGAGCTTGGCGTAGAACAGGCCCTCGGGGCTTGAGTATCCGCTGATGAATGCGGTGAGCGGAGCTGCGCCGGGCGCGGTGATGTTCAGCGTCCAGAAAGCTTCGTTCCACGCGAGGATGATATTCAAAAGCAACGTCGAGGCAATGCCCGGAACGGCCATGGGCGTCAGGATGTGAATGATCTCCTGACTGAGGCTCGCGCCGTCCATGCGGCCCGCTTCTAGGATGTCGTTGGGGATTTCCTTAAAGTAAGTGTATAACATCCAGATGATGATCGGCAAGTTGATGAGCATGAGCACGATCACCATGCCGACCAGCGACAGGAATGTATTGTTCAGCATTCCCCAATCCCTGAACACCAGGAAGATCGGGACGAGCGCACCGACGGCCGGCATCATCTTGGTGGAGAGCATCCACATCAAGAGATCCTTGGTCTTCTTGCCCGGCGCAAAGGCCATGGCCCAGGCTGAGGGGATCGCGATGACGAGCGCAAGGAGCGTCGAACCGAACGCGATAATGACCGAATTCCAGAAGAACGGCCAGTACCCATCGCCGCGGGTAAAGACCTCGTGATAGCTGTCCAATGTCCAGCTAAAGAACAGGAAGTGCGGGGGCGAGGCAATGGCCTCGTCTTCGGATTTGAAGCCGGTCAGAATGGTCCACAGGATCGGGAAGAAAATCACGAACCCGACAATCCAGGCGACGGCAGTCCAGGTGGCTTTCGTTGAATTTGAGACTTGACGGGCCATGTCATGCGTCCAGGTTTTTGCCGACGATGCGGACGAGGAAGAAGGCAACAATATTGGCGAGCACGACCGCCACCACACCGCCCGCCGAAGCGCCACCGATGTCGAAGGCTTTCAGACCCGTCTGATAGACGAGGAACGGAATATTGCTGCTTGCTGGACCGCCGCCCGTGGTCACCAGAATTTCGGCGAAAACGGAAAGCAGGAAGATGGTCTCGATCAGAATGACGACTGTGATGGCGCGCGAAAGGTGCGGCAAGGTGATGTAGAAGAAGATCGAAAGGAAGCCGGCGCCGTCCATTTCAGCGGCTTCTTTCTGCTCTTCGCTCAAGGATTGCAGCGCGGTGAGCAGAATGAGCGTGGCAAACGGAAGCCATTGCCATGCAACGATGATGATGATCGACAGCAGAGGCCAATGCGCGAACCAATCGACCGGCTCCATGCCGACTAAACGGGCGAAATAGGCAAAAATGCCGTTCACCGGATTCATCATCATGTTCTTCCAGACCAGGGCCGCGACGGTTGGCATGACGAAGAAGGGTGCGATGACGAGGATGCGGACGATGCCTTGGCCCCAGACCGGTTGATCCAGGAGCAGCCCAAGCAAAATGCCGCCGACGATGGTAATCAGCAAGACACCGCCGACCAGGAGGAGCGTGTTTTCGAGGGCGCCAATGAATGCCGGGTCCGAGAGGAAGTATGAATAGTTGGAGAAGCCGGTCCAAGTGACTTCGTCGCCCGACTGAAGGTCATAGTGGAGCAGCGAGAAGTAGATGGTCTTGAACAGCGGATACAAACTCCAGATCAGGAGCAAGATAACCGATGGAGCGACCATGAAGCGCGCGGCTGTCCGTGTATGCGTCGTCGCCATGGATTTCAGTCCTCGAATCGACTACGCGGGCGCAAGATGGCGCGGCGCAGTTCCCATGAAAGTGATCGCTGAGGAAAAACAGCCGCCGGCGGGGAGGGACGCCGGCGGCTGCCTGGTCGTCGGTTACTTGATGTAACCGGCTTTGGTCATGGCGCGTGTGGCGATATCCTGCGCCTTGGCCAGAGCATCGCTCACCGATTCCTGGCCTGCTAGAGCCGCAGCAAATTGCTGGCCGACTTCGGTGCCGATGCCCTGGAATTCAGGGATCGCGGCAAACTGCACGCCCACATAGGGTTTCGGCTTGCTGTTGCCGTTCATGCTCGGGTCGGCAGATTCAATCGCCTTGATCGTCTCGGCGGCGAAGGGAGCTGCCTTCAGGTAGTCAGCGTTCTTATAGAGCGACAGACGGGTGCCCGGAGGCACGTTGGCCCAACCTTCCTTTGACGCCACGAGATTGGTGTAGTCCTTGCTAGTTGCCCAGGCGACGAACTTCTCGGCGGCTTCAACCTTCTTCGAACCGGAGGGGATGCCGAGTGACCAAGCCCAGAGCCAGTGGCTGTTCTTGCAGGTGTCGCCGCAGGGCGCAGCAGCGAATCCGACCTGGTCGGCAACCTTCGACTCCTTGCCGGTCACGAAAGAAGCGGCCACGGTTGCGTCGATCCACATGCCGCATTTGCCGGACTGGAAGAGGGCAAGGTTTTCGTTAAAGCCGTTGGACGAAGCGCCGGGAGGGCCGGACTGGTTCATCATGTCCACATAGGTGGTGAGGGTCTTCTTCCATTCGGGGCCGTTGAATTCCGGCTGCCATTTCTCGTCGAACCAGCGGGCACCGTAGGAATTGGCCATGGTCGTCAGAAACGCGCCATTCTCACCCCAGCCGGCCTTGCCGCGCAGGCAGATGCCATAGACTTCACCTTTCTTGTCGGTGATCTTGGCTGCGGCATCCTTGATGAAATCCCAGGTCGGCTGTTCGGGCATGGTCAGGCCAGCCTTGGCGAACAGATCCTTGCGATACATGATCATCGAGCTTTCGCCGTAGAACGGAGCAGCGTAGAGCTTGCCGTCAACGCTCAGGCCGGAGCGAATGGCCGGGATGATGTCGTCTACATCGTAATTGGCGCCAAGCTGGTCGAGCGGCACAAGCCAGCCCTTCTTGGCCCAGATCGGAACTTCATAAGTGCCGATGGTAAGAATGTCATATTGGCCGGCTTTAGTGGCGATGTCGGTCGTGACCTTCTGGCGGAGCTGGTTCTCCTCCATCGTCACCCAGTTCACCTTGATGTCCGGATTGGCCTTGGTGAACTCATCGGTCAGCTTTTGCATACGGATCATGTCGCCATTGTTCACCGTGGCGATCGTGAGCGTCGTTTCTGCGTGTGCGGTCGCGGCAAAGGCCAACATCGAGCACGCGCCAGCGAGCAACAAGCTAAATTTCATCCTATCCTCCCTCGGGCGAAATCGGGCATTTGCCCTGATTGCGAGCATATATTCGACAACTTTTCGCAAAGGTCAAGCAAGATCGTCGCTGCACCGCACACAAAACGCGCGCCGTCTGGACTCTCGTAAAGGGCGGAGTGTTTAATTTACTCGATATTTAACAGCAGGTTGGCTGTCGCCTCATCGCTGATCAGCCCATTTATGAGGCGACCACGCAGGGCTGCATATATTCCGAGCAGCTTCTTTTGCCCCTTGGCGATCGCGATCACCCGGCGTCCGTCGCGGGGGGGAATGGGCGCGCTGGCGACCCGTTCATTGGTCAGCCCTTCGATCAATTGGCCGTCGCGGTCGAAGGCCCAGCCGGTGATCTCGCCGACGGCGCCCGCCTTTTGCAGGGCCTGCAACTCGGTGGCGGTCACGAAGCCGTCGAGGTAGAGCGGTGCCTCGTCGCCAAAATCGCCGATGCCGACAAACGTGGCGCTGGCATCGGCCGCGAGCATCAAGGTGGCGTGAATGAGCGGTTGGCGATGCAGCAGCTCGCGCTCGGCGGGCGAGGAGACGATGACCGGCAGCGGCATCGGAAACAATCGTGCCTTTACCGCTTCGGCCATGCCGTAGATGACGTTGTAATAAGAGGCGGAGCCATCCGGCGCGACATTGCCGGCGAGCGAAACGATTTTGTGTTGCGGCGCTTCGATCGGCGACAATTGATCGACCGTGGCCTTCAGGGTGCGCCCGGTGCCGATCGCCATGATGATCGGTTCGGGGGTACGCAAGGTCCGCTCGATTTCCGCTGCGCCGGCTTCGGCGATGCCGATGGTTGCTGACGCCGAGGCGGGATCGGTCGGCACGATTTCGACCATGTCCAGCGCGAAGCGATCTTTGAGCGCTTGCGCGAGGTCGAGGCACCGGGCGATCGGGTGATCGAGGCGGACCTTGATCAACCCTTCGGAAATCGCCAGCGAGACGAGACGCTGCGCGGTCTGGCGCGAAATGCCGAGCTTGGCGGCGATCTCTTCCTGATTGTTGCCGGCGACATAATACAGCCATCCGGCGCGCGCGGCGTCGTCCAGTCGTTTCTCGTCGGAAGTTTTCACGCGCGCCATGTTCGCCCCATTTTCGGGATGTTATTTTTTGTGACCCGGGAGTCATAAGGCCCTAGCTAACGTCACTTGCTAGGCTCTTTCAAGCGGCGCGAGGGCTTACGCTCGACGGGCTTGGGGCGAGAACCTATATTTTGCCTAGCGGCGCGCGGTCTGGCTGGCGCGACGGAATTTCAACATTTCTTGGGAGGTCCTCACGATGACCATGCCGACCGTACCTGCCGGCGCAACCAATAGCCGCCTTGTCACCTGGACCACGCCGCAGGTGGATTTGCGGGTGATCGGCGCGGCAAGCGGTCTCGACTATCTGCTCGGACTGTTGAAATCCGGCGCTTTGCCGCCCATCAGTGAGCTGATGAATTTTTCCGCGGTGACGTTCGAGCATGGGCGCGCGGTCTTCGAGGGGACGCCGGCGGAATTCCATTACAATCCGATCGGTGCGGTCCACGGCGGCTTTGCCGCGACGCTACTCGATTCGGCTTTGGGCTGCGCCGTGCACACCACATTGCGGCCCGGTTTCGCCTATACGACGGTGGAGCTGAAAGTGAACTTCGTGCGGCCTTTGCGCGCCGATACCGGCCCTGTCACCTGCGAGGGTAAAGTCATTCATGTCGGCGGCCGTATCGCGACCGCCGACGCAAAGCTCTCCGATGCGTCGGGGAGGCTTTATGCCCATGGCACAACCACATGCTTGATCTTCCCGGTTGGCGAGAAAGCGTGAGGGGAATGCCGGCGCGCATCGCCGCCTGATCACATTTGGCATGAGTTGCTCCCGTCATGGAGCTGTCGCTGAGTCGCGTCTAAGCTCGCTTGAGATGACAAGCCCTAACCTGCACGGGAGGAACGCCCATGAAAGCGGTCGCATTCTCCAACAATGACATTGCGGTCGTTGCTTGGACATTTGGCGGCAAGCTCGCCGGTTGTCTCGGTTTTGCGATCTATCGCACCGATGTCCGTGCCGGAACCGAGACTTGCCTGCCGGCACTCGCGACGTTCCAGGGCCAGCAAGCAACGCCCGGTCGGACGACGGCCGACGATCCGGTGCAGAAATTCTTCTGGAAGGATGTCTATGCCAAGCGCGGCGGCACCTATCGGTACAAGATCGTGCCGATGGGCGGCGCGCCCGGCGCCTTGCGGCCCATGCCCTTTGGGCCGCTCGTCACCAATGTCATCCAGCTCAGCCCGCATTTCGGCACGCTTTCGGCCTATTTCAATCGCGGTATTCTTGCGACGCAGGCGACGGCGCATGCCTTGGATGACGGCTCGCCAGCCGGCTCGAAAGTCGCGGCCCTTCTGGCGAAAATCGTCAAACCCGGCGATCCGCTGCGCGTCGATCTTGCCGGTCAGATGATCGAAGCGCTCACGGCCCTGCCGGATGAGGCGGGGCGTACAGGCGCGGATCTTCGACTCGCGCTGTATGAATTTCAGGATCCCGAACTCATCCAGCATTTCGCCGCATTGAAGGCCAAGGGCAGCTTGATCCTGTCCAACATGCCCGGCGGGACGAAGAAAGCCGGAACCTTTACCAACGACACCTATGCGGCGGAGCGCCAGGCGATCAAAGCCGACGGCCTCGATGTCATCGATCGTTTCATGCCGAGCAACAGCATCGGCCACAACAAATTCCAGGTCCTGATGGACGGCACGCCGCAGGCGGTGCTGTTCGGCTCGACCAATTGCACGTCGAACGCGCTCTGCGCACAGACCAACAACACCATCATCGCGCGCTCGCCTGCCATGGCGCAGGCCTATGCCGATTATTGGGACCGGCTCAAACAGGACACGGTGCCGCCCGGCGACGGCGGCAAGGCGCAGCAGTCGCCAAGCCTGCGCCGTGCCGATGCGCAACCGCCCGTAACCCTCACGCTCGAGGACAACAGCGGCACGGTCGATCTATGGTTCTCGCCCAACACGCCGCACGCGCGTGGCAAATCCCGCGGGGCGAACGAGGCGACGCCGCCGGATCTGCAAATGGTTTTCGACGCGATCGCGCAAGCGCAGCAAGCTATTTTGTTTCTTGCTTTCGAGCCCGGCAGCCCCAGCATCATCGACGCGATCGCGGATGCTTTGAAGGCCAAGCCTCGGCTCTTCGTGCGCGGCGCGGTGACTGCCGCGGGGGCCGCCGGCGATTTCTACACGGCGGTCAACGGCGGCGACCCGAGCGCCAAACCGGCCAAACGGCAGAAGGGAGACCCGCCTTTGCCGGAGGATTACCGCGTGATCCACACCCGCGGCGTCACGGCGCAAGATGCGTTCGGACAATGGGAGGCGGAGCTCAATCAGGCCGGCCATGCGGTCATTCACGACAAGATCGTCGTGATCGACCCGTTTGCGGACAATTGCGTCGTGGTCACCGGCAGCCACAATCTCGGGTTCAAGGCGTCCTACAACAACGACGAGAATCTGGCGATCATTCGCGGTCATCGCGCATTGGCGGAAGCCTATGCGGCCCATTGTCTGGACGTCTACGACCATTATGCTTGGCGCTATTGGCTCGCCCAGAACGGGGCGAAGGCCTGGCATTTCTTGAGTGCCGACGACACATGGCAGGACGCGTATTTTTCGCCGGACAATCAGGTGAAGTCGGCCGAACTCAGCTTCTGGCTCGCGGCGACGCCTTCTGCCGACGCCTTGCCGACGCCCGATGGTGGTGCGACAACCCGCGAGCGGCCGGCAATGCAGGCGGCAACCGGCGGACTGACGCCGGCGGTCGGGCAGCATGCATTATCGCGCAAGCACGCATCACAAAAGCATGGAAAGCGTCGCAAGACTTGAGGGGTAGGGATGGCCGAGACACCACGTATGATTCTGGTTATGCGGCACGCTGAAAAGCCCGCCGATCCGAACGATGCCAATCTTGCGCCCGCCGGCCAGACACGGGCTGCGGCGCTCGCCGACTATATTCCGCGCGCCTTCGGCGCTCCCGATTTCATTTTCGCCGCCGCGGCTTCGATACGTAGCGATCGGCCGTTGCAGACGGTGCAGCCGCTTGCGCAGCGCATCAATGTGACGGTCGATGCATCGATCGCCGACATCGATTACCAGAAGCTGGCTGATCGCCTACTCACGCACGGACGCTATGCGAACAAGCGCATTCTCATGTGTTGGCGTCATGGTCACATTCCGGCGCTGATGCAGGCGCTCGGCGCGCCGTCAGGGACCTTTCCTGATCGTTGGGATCTCGCGGTCTTCGATCTGATCCTGAAGATGGAGTTTGGCGATCAGGTTACGGTCACCAAGGTCAAGGAGCCGTTTTGATCGTTGGGCGTGGCCGCCGCGGAAGCGGATTGGGGCCGTTCTTCGGAACGTGACGATGTGCGCATAGCGCGCTGATTGAGAGCGAGAAAAGTGATCTGCTCAATATCTGCTTTAACTCCGCCAGTGGGCTGAGGAGAAGGTTTAATTGCCTATATTTTAATAATATAAATCAATATTTTGTGCCTATATTATAAGATTTTTGTTTGGGCGCCCTCTCATCGTCCTTGCCAGGTTTCAAGGACACTATCAATCCACCCCTTTTGCGGGCCGATCTTGGCGCCCTGCGTGAGCGCACCGCACTTGTTCGGCGGCATGCCGCCGGTCCAATCGATGATACCGGCCACTGTCCGGCCGTCGGCTTCGAAAATCGGGCCGCCGGAATCGCCGGTACAGGCGCCGGTGCCGGCATGGGAAGGGTCCTCGAGCCAGAGCAGAATATCGGACACCGGCGCGCGCAGGGTCAGATCCGCGATGCGCAACTGGCCGGCGCTGTGCGCGTCGCCCTCTCGGGTCAGGCCGTAACCGGCGACGCGGAACGATTGGCCCGGCGCCGCCTCGCTCGCCGTGGCGAGGGTCGCAGGCTGAAAGTCCGAGGGTAGATCCTCGGCCAATTCGACCAGGGCGAGATCGACCGAGCGCTCCCGCGTGCGAATGGCATTGGCGCGATAGGCTGGATGCACCGCGAGCCGGTGCACCGGGCTCAGGACCGGCGCGCCGTCGGGGGCGCGAAAATGAATCATCGTATGGGCGGCATCGCCGACGCAATGAGCCGCGGTCAGCACCACGTTCTGCCGCACGACGACGCCGGAGCAAAATCCGGCCCGGCTCTTGTCGCCCTTGAGCACCATGACGATTTTCTCGCCAAACCCCGCGCCATCGTTGCTTGCGCCGACCACGGCGCGGGCGGCGGAGGCGAGAAGGGCCAGCGGCAGGAGGCAAAGAGCGATCGAGGGCAGGCGGGAAAAACGGATGCGCATGAAAGATGCCTACCGCGGGCGATGGTGGCGGACAAGTCATCCAATTTTAAGCCTTGGCCGTCAGGATGAACGCAAATATTCATGTTCCATTCAGGGCCGCTGGACCAGGGTGTCGCCATGAGAGTCTCCCTGTTGATCCTGGCGTTCAGCTGCATGGCCGGCGCGGCCTTGCTGGCGCGCAATGCTTGGGCGCAACAGGCTGAGCCGCTCGGCGGCTGTCTCAGCCCGCAGGAGATGCGGGAGGCGGTGCCGGAACATCACCTTGCCGACTCGTACCGGGTGATCAAACATGTGTCGAGCGAACATCGCGCCGAAGCGGTCGGTGCAAAATTGTGCCGGCAGGGCGGCAAGTTCGTGTATGAGCTGACCTTGCTGCCCCATGACGCTAAAGAGGTGCTGCATGTTTTGGTCGATGCGATGACGGGGGAGACGTTGTCCGGCAAGCCGCCAAAATAGGCGCACACGGTTTTGTCTGTGCGGGTGTTCACATCCAAACCATCAAAAAGTCCAGATTTTGGCCAAAAGCGATGACAGCTTGTGGAGGATATTGTTGCGATTACTGGTCGTTGAAGATGACAAGGATTTGAACCGCCAGCTCGTTTCGGCGCTGGAAGCCGCCGGCTATGCGGTGGACCGGGCCTATGACGGCGAGGAAGGGCATTTCCTGGGCGATACCGAGCCCTATGACGCCATCGTCCTCGATCTCGGCCTGCCGAAGAAGGACGGCCTGTCGGTCCTCAAGGAATGGCGCCAAGCCGGCCGCACCACGCCGGTCCTGATTTTGACGGCGCGCGACCGCTGGAGCGACAAGGTCGGAGGGTTCGACGCCGGCGCCGACGATTATGTCGCCAAACCCTTCCATGTCGAAGAGATTCTCGCTCGGCTCAGGGCGCTTTTGCGCCGGGCCGGCGGCCATGCGACCGATATGCTCTCGTGCGGTCCCGTGCAGGTCGACACCCGCGGCAGCCGCGTACTGGTCGACGGTGCGCCGATCAAGCTCACCTCGCACGAATATCGCCTGCTCGCCTATCTCATGCATCATGCTGGGCGTGTCGTGTCGCGCGGCGAACTGGTCGAGCATATTTACGATCAGGATTTTGACCGCGATTCCAACACGATCGAGGTCTTCGTTGGCCGGTTGCGCAAGAAGCTCGGCGTGGACATTATTCAGACTTCGCGCGGTTTGGGCTATATTGTCGAAGCGCCGCAGAAAGCGGCCAATGGAGCAACCGCGAAGCCCGTTCGTTCGCCATGATGTTTCGTGTCAAGGCCCAGTCGATTGCGACGCGCCTGTTCCTTTCGGCGGCGTTTTGGAGCACGGTCATCCTTGTCATTGCCGGCTTCCTTCTCTCCGCGGTCTATACACGCAGTGCCGAGCAGTCGTTCGACGAGATTTTGAAAACCTATCTCACGGCGCTCGTCGCGGATATCGACAGTTCGCCCGACAAATTGCACGTGGTCATCGATCCGCTGAGCGAGCCGAAATTCAAGTTCATTCTCGCCGGCTGGTATTGGCAAATTACGCCGCTCGGGAGCGACAAGCCCGAAATCAAGACCTCGCAATCGCTGTTCGCGGCGACCTTGCCGCGCCTGTCCGATCAGAACGTGCCGCTGATCGATGGGGCGCGCGAGGGCTACGTCACTGGGCCGGGCAGCAAGCAATTGCGACAGGTCGAGCGCGAGATCGTCTTTCCTGAAGCCGATCCCGAGGGCAAGGACCTCGCTTATCTGGTGCAGGTGGCGGCGACGACCGAGGAGATCGACCGCAAGATCTTCACGTTCCAGGTCGATCTCGCCATCACCTTCGTCAGCCTGGCGCTGGCCCTTCTGGCCTCGACTTTCCTGCAAGTCCGCTTCGGTCTGCGGCCCTTGCGGCAGTTGCGCCGCAGTCTCGGCGCCATCCGGCAAGGCAACACCGAACGCATCGAGGGACAATATCCGCAGGACATTGCCCCGCTGGCGGACGAAATCAATCTCTTGATCGATTCCAATCGGGAAATCGTCGGCCGGGCCCGCACCCACGTGGGCAATCTGGCCCACGCGCTCAAGACGCCGTTGAGCGTCATCGTCAACGAAGCGGATGCCGAGGCGGGCGGCCTGGCGGGCAAGGTGCGCGAACAGGCCGGCATCATGCGCGATCAAGTCGATTATTATCTCGAGCGGGCGCGGGCGGCGGCGCGAACCAATGTGATCGGCGCGATGACCGAGGTGACGCCGACCATCGAGGGCCTGGTCCGCGCTTTCGCGAAGATCAACCAGGACCGCGACATCCGGTTCGAAGTGGCGGTGGCCGGCGGCTTGCGCTTCCGGGGCGAGCGGCAAGATCTCGAGGAGATGATCGGCAATTTGGCCGACAATGCCGCCAAATGGGCACGGCACCGGGTGCGGATCGAGGCGGTGCCCGCGCACATGGGCGACACAGCCAGCCGGCCGTTTTTCGACGTCACCATCGACGATGACGGCGCGGGCCTGCCGAAGGAATCGCGCACCGCCGCTTTGCACCGCGGCCGTCGCCTGGATGAGACCAAGCCCGGCTCCGGCCTCGGCCTTTCCATCGTGATGGACCTCGTCAGCGTCTACGGCGGCACGTTAAAGCTTGAAGATTCTCCGCTCGGCGGGTTAAGAGCGCAATTGCATCTGCCGGCGATCGAGGCCTGACTAAGGTTAAATAGTCACCACGACCTAGAGGGAAGATCATGAAAGCTGCTTCTTTGGTGGGCCTCGCCTGCCTTATGTTACCGCTCGCTGCGTGCGGCCGGCTCGGCCCGGAACCGAGGCGCGTCAATCCGCCGCCGCCCCAGGCCGCCGCCCCCGGCGAGACGGCGCCCGTCCTTCCCGTCACGTCGCAACCGCTCGCCCCCATCGGATCGCAGCCCGTCGCTCCCGCCCCGCAACCTGGTACTCCCCCGGCATCGCAACCGATGGCGCCGGAAGCCGCTCTCCCCGCCGGGTCGCCGCCGGGACCGGGCGCGCTTGGCGGCGCGTTGGGCGCGCGCCTGACCGAAGCCGACCGGCAGGCCGCAGTCAACGCGCAATATGAAGCGGTCAGCAGCGGGCAAAAGAAGAGTTGGAAAGGGGCCAATGGTACGTTCGGCTTTACCGATCCAGGGCAGGCTTCGGGCTCTTGCCGCACCTATACCGATACGGTCTATATCGACGGCCGGCCGCAAAGCGGCAGAGGCCAGGCTTGCCAGGGTGCTGATGGCACGTGGCAAATCACCAATTGAGGCTTGTCAAAAGCCCGTGCGCCTAGGGACTGAGCCATTACGCCGGCAAAAGGTGGCGCTGGCCGGATGATGCCGCCAAGCAGCGACATGATGCGCTATTTCCCTTGGAGGTCATAAACCGTTACAGGAAGCCCATGATTTGGGTTGTGTTTGCAAGTTTGCTGGCGGCCGCCGTTCTCACGGTGTTGTGGCCTTTGAGCCGTGCGCGGCGCGGGCAGGGCCATGCGGAGCCCAATGTTGCATTTTACCGCCAGCAAGTGGCCGAGATCGACCGCGACGTGGCACTGGGCCGCTTGCAGGAGGCAGATGCGGACCTTGCCAAGGCGGAGGCCGGCCGCCGGCTACTCGCCGCCCAGCGCGCGGCGCGCCCTGAGGAGGCCGCCGCTTCGTCGACGCGCCGGCGCCGCATCGGTGCCCTGGCGGCGTTGACCGTTGTACCGGTCGTTTCTCTGTCGCTCTATGCGATGGTCGGGCATCCCGACATGCCGGATCAGCCGGCGGCCACCCGCCAGCGCGCCGCGCTCGACACGATGGATGTCAGCGCGATGGTCGCGCAGGTCGAAGCGCAGCTCGCCGTGCATCCCGACGACGGCAAAGGCTATGATGTGCTTGCGCCGATTTACATGCGGATGGACCGCTTCCAGGATGCGCTCAGTGCTTATGGCAACGCGATGCGGTTGCTTGGCGAGACGGCGGTGCGGCTCAGCGGCTATGGCGAGGCTCAGGTCTATGCGGCGCAGGGTGTCGTGACCGAAGAGGCGCGGAAGAGTTTTGACGCGGCGCTGCAAAAGCAGCCCTATGAACCCCGCGCGATGATGTATCTGTCGCTCGCGGCCGAACAGGACGGCAATCTTGCCAAGGCGCTCGATCTCGTCGCCGACCTTCTCGCGCATGCCCCAGGCGACGCCGATTGGCTCGATGAAGCGCGGGCGCGGGCGAAAGACTTGCAGGCGAAGCTTGACGGAGCCGGCAAGGCGCCGGCCGCAGTGGCGATCAGTGCCTTGCCGCCGGATCAGCAGAATGCCGCCATTCACGCCATGGTCGATGGTTTGGCGCAGCGGCTCGCGGCGAACGCGCATGACGCTCCGGGCTGGCTGCGCCTTATTCGCGCCTATAGCGTGTTGCAGGAAACCGACAAGGCTCAGCAGGCGCTCAAATCGGCGCGCGCGGCCTTTGCGCAAGATCAAGATGTGTTGCAGCAGCTCGATGCGTTGGCACGCGAACTCGGGCTGTAGTTTTTGTTTTGTCGCATTTTCTTAATCGAAAAGTCGAACAACTTTTCTGGAAAATGCTCGAGGGATGAGGGATGACGCGGAAGGGACGGCGGCTTTTTGTGATTGCTCTGGCGGGGGGCATGCTGGCGCTTGCCGCCGGCCTGGTGCTGTTCGCGCTGCGCGACACGATCGTTTTCTTCTACGGCCCGAGCGAGGTGATCGCCAAGAATCTGCCGGCCGGCACGCGCTTGCGTATCGGAGGCCTCGTGAAGGAAGGCTCGGTGCAAAAACCTGAAGCGATGGTCACCGATTTCGTCATCACCGATCGCAACCATGACGTGCATGTGGTCTATCATGGCCTGTTGCCCGATCTGTTCCGTGAGGGCCAAGGGGTCGTGGCGGAAGGTGTGCTCGATGGGTCGGCATCGATCGCGGCGGACAGCGTGCTTGCCAAGCATGACGAACGCTACATGCCGCGTGAAGTGGTCGATGCGTTGAAGAAACAAGGCCGCTGGCAGGAAGGATCTTCCGATGCGCCGTCACAGTGAGCGCCCATGATCGTCGAGACCGGACATTACGCCCTCGTTCTGGCACTCGCGCTGGCGTGTGTGCAAGTCGCGCTGCCGCTGTGGGGCGGCCTGACCCGCGACCGCGCGCTGATGGCTACCTCAGCGCCGCTCGCCGGCATGCAATTCGTGCTTGTGGCGCTTGCCTTCGCCGCATTGACCTATGCGCATGTCGTTTCCGATTTCTCGCTGGTCAATGTGGTCGAGAATTCGCATTCGCAAAAGCCGTTGATCTATAAGATCTCCGGCGTGTGGGGCAATCACGAAGGCTCCATGCTGCTCTGGGTGCTCATTCTGGCGCTCTTTGGCGCTCTTGTTGCAGCCTTCGCGCATACCATGCCAGCCGCCTTGAAAGCGCTCGTCCTCTCCATGCAAGGATTGATTGCGCTCGCGTTCCTGTCGTTCATCGTTCTCACCTCGGATCCGTTCGCGCGCCTGTTTCCGGCGCCCGCCGAAGGACAGGATTTGAATCCGATCCTGCAGGATCCGGGCCTCGCCATTCATCCGCCGCTGCTCTACGTCGGCTATGTCGGTTTCTCGATGACATTCTCCTTTGCGGCGGGGGCGCTCATCGACGGTAGGATCGACGCGGCTTGGGCGCGTTGGGTCCGGCCCTGGGCCTTGGTCGCATGGGTTTTCCTGACCCTCGGCATCGCCATGGGTTCCTACTGGGCCTACTACACGTTGGGGTGGGGTGGCTTCTGGTTCTGGGATCCGGTCGAAAACGCGTCGCTCATGCCGTGGCTTGCCGGCACCGCCTTGCTGCATTCCATCATCGTGATGGAAAAACGCGATGCGCTGAAAGTGTGGACGATTTTCTTAAGCATCCTGACCTTTTCCCTGTCGCTGCTCGGCACGTTCCTGGTGCGCTCCGGCGTTCTGACTTCCGTGCACGCCTTCGCGAACGATCCGCGGCGCGGCGTCTTCATTCTCGCGATCCTTGTGTTCTTCATCGGCGGGTCGCTCACGCTGTTCGCCTGGCGGGCGCCGGTGCTGAAACAGGGCGGTTTGTTCGCGCCGATCTCGCGGGAAGGGGGGCTGGTTCTGAACAATCTGTTCCTGACGATTGCCTGCGGTATCGTCTTCACGGGAACGCTCTACCCGCTCGCCTTCGAAGCGTTGACCGGCGGAAAAATTTCGGTCGGTGCGCCGTATTTCAATTTGACCTTCGTGCCGCTGACGCTGGCGCTGATGGTCATCGTTCCCTTCGGCCAACGTTTGGCTTGGAAGCGCGGCGATCTTCTCGGCGTCGTGCAACGGCTGCTGGCGTCGCTCGTCGTTGGACTCGCCGTGCTGGTTGCGCTCGAGGCGATGTTCTATGGCGGCCCGGTGCTGGCGCCGATTGCGGCGAGCCTTGCCGCCTATATCATTTTGGGATCTTTGGGCGACTTGTCGGATCGCATCTTTGTCCGCGCGTCGTCTTGGCAGGCAGGCCTTAGCCGTGCGGCTGGCCTGCCGCTTTCGGTATGGGGGACGGCGCTGGCACATGCGGGGGTCGGCGTAGCGCTCCTCGGCCTCGCGGCAACCGGTTGGGGCGTCGAACGGATCGTGACGCTGCGCCTGAACGAACCGGTCGAACTCGGGCCCTACCAGGTCACGATCGATCGATTGTTCGAACGGCCGGGGCCTAATTACCGCGAAGCGGTGGCGCATGCGATGATCCGCTCCGGCGGCGCCGTCTTTGCCGAGGCTGAGCCGTCCAAACGCAGCTTCGCCACGCGGCAGATGCAGACGACCGAAGCGGGCATCGTGACCCGCAATCTGGGCCAGATCTATCTCAGCCTCGGCGATCAGCACGCCGATGGGTCGGTTGACATGCGCCTCTACTGGAAGCCTTTGGTGACGCTGATCTGGTTCGGGGCCATTATCATGGCGCTCGGCGGCACGCTTTCGCTCGCCGATCGGCGGATTCGGCTTGGCATCGCGCGGCGTGCGAAATCGGTGCCCGCCGCGGCGCAGGCGGCGGAATGATGGGAATGCGCCGTTTCGTGATTGCCGCTCTGCTTGCCGTCGCGCTCCTCCCCCTTGTCATCGGCACGTCGGCGCTCGCCGTAAAGCCAGACGAAATGCTGCAAGATCCGGCGCTTGAAGCGCGTGCGCGGGCCATTTCCGCCGGACTGCGCTGCCCCGTGTGCCAGAACCAATCGATCGACGATTCGGACGCCCAGCTTGCGCGCGATTTGCGCCTTGTCGTGCGCGAGCATCTCAAGGCGGGTGAGAGCGATGCCGCGATCCGCGATTTTCTCGTCGCGCGCTACGGTCTCTTCATCCTGCTGCGACCGCCGCTCGATCGCGGCACGTTTTTGTTATGGTTCGCGCCGGTGCTGGCGCTCGGCGCCGGCGCTTTCGCGCTGCTGCAATTCGCGCGGCGCAAGCGGCGGCAGCCGAGCGCCGACGCAGCGCCTTTGAGCGCCGACGAGCACGCCGAAATAGCGGCGCTGATGCAGGCCGACGATGAGGCGCGCCGCCACTCGCCGTAAGATCCGGGATGCGCTATAACGCCTTGTTTTGCCAAGCGCATTTTCAAAGGGGGCGTGTGAATGGCACGTGCCTTCGGATCGCCGCAAGGCGTTCAAAAAACGCCTTCATTTTCGACGCAGAATCGCCGCAGGTTTTAATTACCAACTTTTCATATCGTCGCCATATGTCGGTAAGGCGGCGCCGCTCATCTTGCCCACCAACCGCTGGGACCAAACATCCCATGCCTGTTGTGGAGATGAGTTAAGATGACCTTCCGTGATCCTCAAAGCGATAAGCCTTTTTTCAACCGCGCGGGCAAGACGCCACTGGCCTTTCGTGCCGGCCTGCTCGGTGCCGTAGCTCTCGTCGCACTCGCCGGCGCCGCTTCCAATGTTTTGCTGCTTTCCCCGCATGCCGCTTCGGCCCAGACCGCCCAATCCGTGCAAAACGGTCCCGGCTTTGCTGACATGGTTCAGCGCGTCCGCGGTGCCGTCGTCTCCGTGAAGGTGAAGATGAAGGAGGACAATTCGAGCGACGATCAGGCGAGCACAGATAACCAGGACGGCAATCAGCAAGTCGATCCGTTCGAGGAATTCATGCGCCGGTTCGGCCAGATGCCGAATCAAGGTCATCGGCCCGAGCCGCGGCAGGGCGTTGCGCTCGGATCGGGTTTCATCATTTCGTCCGACGGCTATGTCGTGACCAACAATCACGTCGTCGATCACGCGACCGAGGTGACGATCACGATGGATGACGGCAAGACGCACGATGCGAAAATCATCGGCGTCGACAAGAAGACCGATCTCGCGCTGCTGAAGATCAAGGATGGCGGCGATTATCCGTTCGTCAATTTGGCGAGCGCCGCGCCGCGCGTCGGTGACTGGGTGGTTGCGGTCGGCAATCCCTTCGGCCTTGGCGGTACGGTGACGGCCGGTATCGTTTCGGCGCGCGGCCGCGACATCGGCTCCGGCCCCTATGACGATTACATTCAGATCGATGCACCGGTGAATCGCGGCAATTCGGGTGGACCGACCTTCAACGTCAATGGCGAGGTGATTGGCGTCAACACGGCGATCTATTCGCCGTCGGGCGGCAGTGTCGGCATCGGCTTCGATATCCCTGCCGATGTGGTGAAGCAGGTCGTCGCCCAGCTCAAGGATCGCGGCTTTGTGACGCGCGGTTGGATCGGCGTCGAAATTCAGCCCGTGACCAGCGAGATCGCGGACAGTGTCGGCCTCAAGGACGCGCACGGCGCGCTTGTCGCGGATGCGCAGAAGGACTCGCCTGCCAAGGCAGCCGGCATTCATTCGGGCGACGTGGTGCTCGATGTGAATGGCACGTCGATTGCGACGCCGCGTGATTTGGCTCGCACCATCGCTGCACTTGGCCCCGATCAGAAAGCCGACCTCACCATTTGGCGCGATGGCGCGGAAAAGCACGTCGAGATCAAGCTCGCCAATATGCCCAACGACGCGGCGGAGGCGAAAGTTGCACCCTCCGATAGTGACAAATCTGCGCTCGACGGCATGGGCCTCTCGCTAGCCCCTGCCGCAAGCCGCGGCGCGGGTCAGAACGGCGTCGTGATCACCAACCTCAATCCGGATAGCGCCGCCGCGCAAAACGGCCTGCGTCCTGGCGATGTGATCTTGGAAGTGAGCGGCGCGCAAGTGTCCAAGCCGGCCGATGTGGTGGCTGCGATCGACGCCGCCAAGAAGAGCGGGCGCAAGGCCGTGCTATTGCGGGTCAAGACCCAAGATGGCACCCGCTATGTCGCGCTGGCCACCCAGGCCGCTTCGTAAGGGTTTTCGGGGGAGGAGTCCTCCTCCGGCCCAAGCTGAAGGGTAAGATATTGTTATACTTGCCCTTTCTCGAGACTTGATCCGGCTCCCAAGGCATAACGCCCCCGCCGAGGTGGTTGGTCAAGTGCGGCAGGCCAGGTTCTCCGGGCCTGCCGCTTCGTTTTTTGCAGGGGCGCGGAAAAGACGGCTCAAAACGCGCCTCTTGACCTGACTTTGCGCTAGGATTTGTTATATGTCCGATATGCGAATTCTCATTATCGAAGACGATGCCGAGGCAGCGGCCTATCTCGTGAAGGCCTTTCGCGAAGCCGGCTATGTCGCCGACCATGCGGCCGATGGCCTGACCGGCTGCGCGCAGGCGCAGAACGAGCACTATGACGTGCTGATCGTCGATCGCATGTTGCCGAAACTCGACGGCCTTTCGCTCATCGGCGCGTTGCGGGAGCAGAAGGTGACGACGCCTGTGCTGATACTCTCCGCGCTCGGTCAGGTGGACGACCGGGTGAAAGGGTTGCGCGCCGGCGGAGACGATTATCTTGCCAAGCCCTATGCGTTTTCCGAGTTGCTCGCGCGGGTGGAAGTGCTCTCGCGCCGGAACCTGCGCGACAGGGCGGAAGAGACGGTCTACCGCGTCGCCGACCTGGAACTCGACCGGTTGGCCCACAAGGTTGCGCGCGCCGGCAAGGAAATCGTGCTGCAGCCGCGCGAGTTCCGCCTTCTCGAATATTTGATGCGTCACGCCGGCCAGGTCGTGACGCGCACCATGCTGCTCGAAAACGTTTGGGACTACCATTTTGATCCGCAAACCAACGTGATCGACGTGCATATTTCTCGCCTGCGCTCCAAGATTGAGAAAGACACGATGTCGCCGTTGCTCCATACGGTGCGTGGGGCTGGATATATGGTCCGTGACGGCATTAGGTAGAATTTTCCGGACCACGGCATTCAAACTGTCGTTGGCCTATCTGGTGATTTTCGCGATTGGCGCCGGCTTGGTTCTGGGGTCTGTCGCTCTCAATCTCCGCCGCATTTTCGACGACCAGGTCGCCGAGACCATCGACGCCGAAATCAAAGGCCTGTCGGAACAATATGAGATCGGCGGCATCACCGGCCTCGTCGATGTCATCGAGCGGCGCCTGCGGCGGCCCGGTTCCTCGCTCTATCTCGTCCGCACTGCTGCCGGCGAATCGATCGCCGGCAATGTGTGCGACTTGCCGAACGGTTTGCTGACCCAGCCGGGACTGGTCGTGACTGCGTATCAGCCGTGCACCGGCGACAGTACCGTGCCGCACCACGCGCTTGTCAGCGTCTCGGTGCTGCCGGGCGGCTTCCGGCTTCTGATCGGCCGCGATCTTGGCGAGCGCGACGAAATTCGCTCCGTGATCATCCGCGCGCAATTCACGAATTTCCTCTACCTTCTGGTCATCGGCACGGCGGGCGGTCTGTTCGTCGCCTGGCGCATCCTGCGCCGCGTCGATGCGATGAATGCAGCCGCGCGCACCATCATGATGGGCAATATGTCGGGCCGGCTACCGGTGGCCGGTTCGCAGGACGAGTTGGACCGCCTGGCAGAAAATCTCAATGCGATGCTCGAGCGCATCAGCGAACTGATGTCGGGCCTGCGCGAGGTCTCCGACAATATCGCCCATGATTTGAAAACGCCCCTCACGCGCCTGCGCAACGATGCCGAGCAAGCCCTGCGCTCGGCCGCGAGCCCGGATGAATATCGGCATTCGCTCGAGAAAATCATCGACGAATCCGATGGCCTTATTCGCATTTTCAATGCGCTCCTGATGATCGCCCGCGTGGAATCGGGGGCGAGCAAGGACGTGATGGTTTCGTTCGACATGGCCGAAGTCGTGCATTCGGTGGCCGAGCTCTACGAGCCGGTTGCCGAAGAGGCCGGCGCGCGGCTTGATGTCGATGCGATGGGTCCGGCGCGGGTCTATGGCAGCCGCGAACTGATCGGTCAGGCTTTGGTCAATCTCGTCGAAAACGCTCTCAAATATGGGCTCGAAGGCGGGGGCTCAGCGTCCGAGCCGCTGCAGATCGGGATGGCGAGCAGCGCCGAGACGGTGGACATTTGGGTCGGCGATCACGGGCCCGGCATCAGGGTTGACGATCGCGAGCATGTGTTGAGCCGCTTCGTTCGGCTTGAGAGCGCGCGCACGCGGCCGGGCACCGGCCTCGGCCTCGCGCTCACCGCGGCGGTCGCCAAATTGCACAATGGCTCGCTGCGGCTCGAAGACAATCACCCGGGTTTGCGGGCGATCCTCTCTTTACCTCGACAAATCGAGCAACCTGTTCAATCCTTGCCCAAGCCCGCGTGAAGCGGTGGGGGAAACGATTCGATTGGGGTTGAGAGGGTTTTTCCGTGCAATATGCGTCCATGGCTCTCGCGCAGCGCATCGTCGCCGCTCCCAAAGTGAAGCGGTCCAGCTTGGCCAAACGCAAGCTGCGCGACGTTTTGGACGCAGGAGGCGAGATCGCGGCACCGCACATCGAGGCCTTGCTGCTCGGGATCGCCGACCATTCGCCTTACCTTTGGACTTTGATCGTCCGCGATGTGGGGCGCCTGCACGGCCTCTTGCACACGGAACCGGAAGAAAAACTGCGGGCGATCATTGCCGATGTCCTGAAACTGGGGCTGGACGCGGCAAGCGAAGCCGCTTTGATGCAGGGCCTGCGCAAGGCCAAGCAGGAATTGGCGCTGCTGGTGGCGTTGTGCGATCTCGGCGGCGTTTGGGGACTGACCCAGGTGACAGGCGCTTTGTCGTCTTTTGCCGATGCGTGCGTTGCCGCGTCCCTGCGCTTTCTGCTGATCGAAGCGCAGCGCGCAGGGGCGGTTCATCTCGCGGAGCCGGATAATCCCGAACGCGGCTGCGGCATTTTTGTTCTGGCGATGGGGAAGCACGGCGCGCGCGAATTGAATTATTCGAGCGACATCGATCTGATCGTGCTGTTCGATCTCGCCTCGCCGGCTTTCGCGCCTGGGGCCGAGCCAGGCGCACAAATCGTGCGCATGACCAAGCGGCTCGTGAAACACCTGCAAGAGCGCACGTCGGACGGCTACGTCTTTCGCGTCGATTTGCGGCTGCGACCGGATCCCGGCGCGACGGCGGTTGCGATTTCGATCACGACGGCATTTTCCTACTATGAAACGCTTGGGCAGAATTGGGAGCGGGCGGCGCTGATCAAGGCGCGGCCGGTTGCGGGAGATATCCCTGTCGGACAATCATTTCTCGCCGAATTGCGGCCCTTCATCTGGCGCAAATATTTCGATTATGCCGCCATCGCCGATATCCATGCGATGAAGCGGCAGATCCATGCCTTTAAAGGGCATGGCGAAGTCGCGGTCGCCGGCCACGATTTGAAACTCGGGCGCGGCGGCATCCGCGAAATCGAATTCTTCGTGCAAACCCAGCAACTGATTTTCGGTGGCCGCCGTCCGGATTTGCGTGGCGCGCAAACCTTATCCATGCTGCGCGCGTTGCACGACGATGGCTGGGTGTCGGAAAAAGCGGTCCGCGATCTGTCGGATGCCTATGATTTTCTGCGCCGGCTCGAGCATCGCCGGCAAATGATCGACGACGAGCAGACCCAGCGTCTGCCGGCGGATGACGCGGATCTCAAGTCTTTCGCCGCTTTCTGCGGCTATGCCCGGTTCGAGAGCTTCCGCAAGGTGCTGCTGCATCATTTGCGTCACGTCGAGATGCATTATGCGCGCCTGTTCGAGCACGCGCCGGAGCTCGCGACGGAGGTCGGCAATCTGGTTTTTACCGGTGTCACGGACGATCCGGAAACATTGAAAACCTTGCGCGACATGGATTTCCGCGAACCGGAGGCGGCGGCTGAAACCGTTCGCGGCTGGCATTTCGGCCGACGCGTTGCGGTGCGCAGTGCCCGGGCGCGCGAAGTGCTGACCGAGCTGATCCCAAGCTTGTTGAAATCCTTTTCCGATTCTGGCGATCCGGATGCGGCGCTCAAAGCATTCGATGCGGCGCTCGAGAAAATGCCTGCGGCGATTGAGCTTTTTGCAATTTTGAAGTCCAACGGCGCGATCCGGCAATTGTTCGCCGACATTCTTGGGGCCGCGCCGCGTCTCGCTCAGGCGGTGATCGCGCGGCCGCATCTTTTGGACGCGGCCATCGATCCCGACCAGCTCAGTCCGCGCGCCGACGATGCCGCGTTCGACGCGCGGGTGAACGCTTCGCTGCAAAATGTCGCGGGCGAGGAGTTTTTGGACAAGGCGCGCGATCTGGGACGAGAGGAAATATTTCTCATTTCCGTGCGGCTGCTTGGCGGCGTGTTCGATGCGAAATTGGCGGGCAGCGCCTACTCGGCCTTGGCAGCGTCGCTGGTGCGCGCGACGCTCGCGCAGGTGCAGGCGGCGATGGCCCAGGAATATGGCACTGTTCCGTCCAGCGCCTGCGCGGTCTTCGCGATGGGTAAGCTTGGCTCGCAGGAAATGACCGCGGCCTCAGACCTCGATCTCATCGTCATCTACGATTTCGATTCCGAGCGGCCGGACTCGGATGGAGCGAAGTCGCTGCATGCGGTGCAATATTTCACGCGCCTCACCCAGCGCCTGTTGTCGAGCATTTCCGCGCCGACGCGGCGTGGCCGCCTGTACGAGGTCGATATGCGGTTGCGCCCGTCCGGCCGCAAAGGGCCGCTTGCGACGCAAATCGACGGTTTCGCCGATTACCAAAGCAAGGAAGCAGAAAACTGGGAACATATGGCACTGACCCGCGCACGCTTCGTCGCCGGAGATGCGGCGCTCGCCAAACGCGTCGAGGCCGTGATTGAAACGGCGATCGGTCAGGATAAAGATGTCGCGCATATCAAGCGCGATGTCCGCGAGATGCGGGCGCTGATCGCCCAAGAGAAGGGCGAGGCCGATCCGTGGGATCTGAAGCTCGCGTCAGGCGGCATCATCGATCTCGAATTTCTCTCGCAATATCATTGCTTGGCTTTCAGCGCCGCGCATCCGAGCCTGCTCAAGCGCCGGACCGATCTGGTGCTGGCGGAGGCGGCGCAACTCGGCCTCTTGGCGCCGGACGATGCGGCGATTCTGCAGGAGGCTTATGATCTCTATACATGCGCCACGCAGATGATGCGTCTGACCGTCGACGGCGCGTTTGATCCGCACAAGGTGCCGAATGCCGTGAAGCAGCAGATCGCGCGCGGCTGCGCCTTGCCCGATTTTCGCACGCTGGACAAGCAACTCACCGGCCTGCGCCGCGAGGTGCGGCGGATTTTCAAGCATGTCCTGCAATAGCCGGGCAAGCCTGGTTCTCAGGAGCGTCGTGCAACGACACGGATGAGTGCAAGTTATCGCTCAGATGCCACCATCCGGCGGCGAGCTGTTCTCCTGCGGCACGTCGTCGGTGATCTCGTAATAGTCGCCCTTCAACTGCACGCACAGGTGCTTGGTCAATCGCAATCCCGTCGGTTCGTTGATCGTGCTCGCGGCGATCGACATGTGATTCTTGCCACGGCCATCCCAGAAAATTTGGGTGCCGCATTTCGAGCAAAAGCCGTGCCGCACGGCAGGCGAGGAGCGATACCAGCGCAGCTTGCCGGGGCCGCGATGGATGATTTCGAGATTTGCCGTCTCACACGCCGAATAGGCGGCATAATGACTGTGCAGGCGGCGGCACCACGGACAGTGACAAGCCCAGACATCCCGTAAGGGGCCGCGAACCACATATCGAACCGACCCGCAGAGGCATCCGCCCGTCGCCCGGACCGGATTATTTTCGGATTCTGTCATCGGCGCTCCTTGCATTCGCATCTTATAGAACTATAATCCTAGAACTATGGTCGTATCAGGAGAATATCAATGGCCGGCTTTCTTCGCAAGATTTGCAATGATTGGCTTGCGGCGCGGCAGCGTCGTGCCAATATGGAGTTTCTTCTGACCTTGAGCGACGAGACGTTACAGGACATCGGCGTGGAAAGGTCGGAGATCGGGGCCAAGCTTGGTGAAGCGACGGCCGCAGAGGCCGGCGCAAGCATGGTCTGGAGCGTGCGATGGCCCGGTATGCGGGCCTTGACCAAGGCATGGAGACATTATGGCTTCGGCGGATATAGCCTTCGATGATGCGGCGCGGTGCTTGGCCGAACTCGGCCATCCGCATCGCCTGCAAATCTTCCAGCTGCTGATCCGGGCCGGAGATACAGGGCTCGCCGTCGGCGAGATCCAGAGGCAGCTCGGCATCCCGAAGTCCACCTTGGCCCATCATCTGGCGCAGCTTCTGGCAGCCGGGCTGATGACGCAGGAGCGGGAGGGCCGCGTGCAGCGCTGCCGGATTGCGGCGGCGCGAGCGAGTGCCTTCATCAATTTCTTTGTGACCGGCTGCGAGGGTTTGCCTGGCATCGAGCATTTGCCGGTTTAGACGCATCGCCGAGCCCGCGTGCCGCTTCCACTAACTCGCTGAACGCCGCGACGGAACCGCTGCCATCGCGCTCTTGAGCAGATCGACGAGAATTCCCTGGCGCTGCCGTTCCGTAAGGCCGGTGCGCTTCAATCCCCGCCAAACCGAAACGCTGCAGAGCGCCATCAGCACGCCGATCAATTGCTCGCTGGGCACCTCCTCGGCAAGCGTCTCCCGGATGAGTGCCTCGATCCCACCGTCGACCATGATGAGGAACTGGTCGAGTTCTGGAATCCTGTCGCGATCGTTGGCCGCCTTGAGCAGTCGGAACGCGCCGCGCATGTAAAAGGCGTCGAGTTCTGCCACCAGCCGCTCAAGCCGGCTCTGCCTGGTCACTAGCCCCTGGAATAGTTGCGGTGCGTCGGCCGGGAAGGGCGGGCGCATGTCCTCGGCGACATGGGCGCCGCAAGCCATCACCAGCGCGCCGATCGTCGGGAAGTGGCGGAGGACCGTTGCCGGGCCGACGCCGGCGCGTTCGGCGACATCGGCAAAAGAGGTCGTCGCCACGCCCTGCTCGTCGTGCAGCGCCATTGTCGCACGCACGATCCGCTCGCGTGTCTCGTCGCGCGCCGTTGCGCGCTTTTTCATCTGGTATGGTCTCGACATGCATTTTCCATATTGACGAAATAATAATTCCGCGAAATACTTATTTTTCGAAAATACACCAGACCGCTCAGGCCGTCTACAAGGGAGGTTCCCGGAATGATCGCCCAATCGCCGATGCCCAAAGCCGTAGTGGCCGTGCCGGCCGAGCGCCGGTGGTTTCTTGGCCTGCCGACATGGATTCGCGCCAGTGGCGCCGAGACGAACGGCACGCTCAGCCTGCTTGAGCAGGTCATACCGCCGGGATTTGTCTCACCCTGGCACGTTCATCACAACGAGGACGAGTCGTTCTACGTCATCGACGGCACGATGACCGTGGTCGTCGGTGACAGCGCGGTCACGCTCAATGCCGGCGATTTCGGTTTTGGTCCGCGCGGGATCCCGCACGGCTTTCGTATCGAGGGGACGAAGCCCGCCCGCATCCTCCTCATGACCAACAGCGGCGGCCTCGCCGCGTTTATCCGCGAGACGAGCGTTCCGGCGGAAGGCGCCGCGCCGCCCGAATTGAATCCCGCCGATTTGCCGAAGGTCGCCGCGGCAGCGGAAAGGCACGGCATGACTATCCTTGGTCCGATGCCAGGCATTTGAGCCAAGCGAGGTTTTTCGCAGGCGGCCTTCCAACGCATATCAGGGGAGGATCTCATGAACATCCAAGAACGGTACGGCAGCGACAATGACTTGAGCGCCATCGACAAGACGCGCGACGCGCATGTCGCCGCCCTTAATGGCGGCGACACCGGTGCCTGGGTTGCGCTGTTCGCCGAAGATGGCGTACAGATGCCGCCCAACGCCCCGGCGAATATCGGCATGGCGATGATCGGCGCGTGGTCGAAAGCGCTATTGAGCCACTTTCAAGTCGAGTTCGCCCTCGCGGTCGACGAGGTCCGCGTCTCCGGTGACTGGGCTTTCGAGCGCGGCGGCTACACGATCGGTTTGAACGCTGCGGCCGCTGGTTCGGTGATGCGGGACAGTGGCAAATACATCACGATCTATCAGAAGAGCGCGACGGGCATATGGCGTATGGCGCGCGATATTTGGAACAGTAATAATTCCGCTGCCTGAAGCGCGCGCAACCATTCATCGTCAGAGCGGCCGCAAGCGGTCGAAAACAAGCTTGAAGAACCGTGCGTCGTCAAGATCGGTGATCACCGTGCAATTCGCCGGCCTTCCCACGCGATGGCGCTCCGACACGGCGGCGACGGTTCGGCCGCGGGTGAGCGGCGAGGCGCATTCGACCTCGACTCGCGCCTCAACCCCGGAAAACAGTGTCGGATCGATCAGGTGCGCCACGACGCAAGGATCGTGCAGCATCGGGTCGCCGGTGCCGTAGTGGGCGAGCATATCGGCTGACTCTTGCGACACGTCGTTGGGTTGGGCGCGCAGCGCCGCCATCCGGTCGCGGGTCACAACCGCCTTGCCGGTGACATCGAGGCCGAACATCGTCAGCCTGCAGCCGGAGGACATGACGACTTCGGCCGCATGCGGGTCGACCCAGATATTGAACTCGGCCTCCGGCGTCGAATTGCCCGGGCGGAAGGCGGCGCCGCCCATGAAGACGATTTCCTTGATATCCTGCGCAATGCTCGGCTCTTTCAGCAAAGCGAGCGCAATATTCGTCATCGGGCCGATCGGGCACAAGGTGATTTCGCCGGGCGCGTTTCGCACGGTGTCGATGATGAAATCCACCGCATGCTGGCTTTGCACGCCGAAGGGCGCGTTGGGCAGATCGACGCCGCCGAGGCCGTCGTTGCCATGCACACTGCCAGCCCGCCCCGGGGCGGGGAAAATTCCGTTCGCGCAGCCCTTGTAAACCGGAATGTCGGCGCGGCCCGCAAGCGCGCAGATGCGCAAGGCATTCCGAGTCGTGTTCGACAAGGGCACATTGCCGGCAACCGTGGTGATGCCGACGAGTTCGATTTCATCCGGCGAGCCGAAGGCGAGAAACAAGGCGATGGCGTCGTCAACCCCCGGGTCGCAATCGATGATGATACGATGTTTTGCCATGATGAAATCCTGATCGGCTGGAAGGCCTGATTGTTCCATGGTTTTCGAGCTTACATGCTCTTCTTCCTCTCTGAACGCGGGCCCGCCCGACTTCAACATCAAAAAATGCCCAAACCGAGCATACCCGGCTTGCGGTTTGGGCGAGGGCCGCGTCGGCTGTTCCCGAACCATGGCGTCGAGGCGGACCGCCGGGAATGTTCATTGACTCTATCGTATCCCCCTGGATAGGATATGATCATGAGCGAAGACCCCTCCCTGCACCAAAGTCATCCCGACATCATCAAGCGCCTCAAGCGCGCCGACGGTCATCTCAAGAGCGTGATCGAGATGATCGAGGCCGGCCGGCCGTGTTTGGACATTGCCCAGCAGCTCCATGCCGTCGAGAAGGCGATCGGCCAGGCCAAGAAGACGCTGATCCAGGACCATCTCGATCATTGCCTTGAAGACGTTGTCGGCCCGCTGCCCAGCGACCGGCGCCGCACGATCGACGAGTTCAAAGAAATCACCAAGTATCTGTGAGGTTGACCGTGCTTGCCGCAATCAAGGAATGGTTCGGCTATGGCGGCCACGGTCACCGCCATGGTCACGCTCATGGCGCGCACGGCCATTCCCACGGGGAAGGAGGCCATGGCCATACCCATGGCGTGATCGATCCAAGTATCGCCAGTTCCGAGCGGGGCATCTGGGCGATCAAATGGTCGTTTATCATTCTCGCTGTGACGGCGGTGCTCCAGTTGATCGTGGTGTTCGCCTCCGGCAGCGTGGCGCTGCTCGCCGACACGATCCACAATATCGGCGATGCGACGACGGCCATTCCGCTGTGGATCGCCTTCGTGCTGGTGCGGCGCCCCCCCACTGCCACGTTCAATTACGGCCTTGGCCGTGTCGAGGATTTCGCGGGCCTGGTGATCGTGCTGATCATCCTGTTCAGCGCGCTCGTCGCCGGCTATGAAGCGATCGACCGCCTCATCCATCCCCAACCGATCGCTCAGCTTGGCGCCGTCGCCATCGCCGGCCTGATCGGCTTCATCGGCAACGAAGTCGTCGCGATTTTCCGCATCAAGGTGGGGCGCGAGATGAGCAGCGCGGCTCTGATCGCGGACGGGTATCACGCCCGTACCGATGGCCTCACCAGTCTTGCCGTGGTGCTCGGGGCCTTCGGCGTCTGGATCGGCTTTCCGCTCGCCGATCCCATCATCGGCCTCCTGATTACCATCGCCATCTTGGGGATCGTCTGGCAGTCGGCCCACGCCGTGATCACCCGCAGTCTCGATGGCATCGAACCGAGCGTGCGCGATGAAATCCGCCATGCCGCCGAGCATGTCGCGGGGATCAGGCAGGTGACGGATACCAAGGCGCGTTGGCTTGGGCACAAGCTGCACGCCGATGTCACTATCCGCGTGGATGAAGGCCTCAATGTCGCGCAAGCCGGAACGATCGCAGCGGCATTGAGGAGCGAACTATACGCCCATTTGCCGCCGCTCGGATCGGCGACGATACAATTCGCGCGCAGCGACGAGGCCTCTGCGTCAGCGCCGGCTGCGCATAGCCATCATCATGCGCCCGAACCGTTCGAAATTGCCTCGAGCCTCGCGATCGGCCGCCTCGCAATCGTCGATACGCCGAATGGCGAGCGCATGCGGCTCTCGGTGCAAAGTCATGCGGCGGGGCTGGAAGCTCTGGTGCGGATCTTCCGTGAGAACGGCAGGGTCGAAACGCTGCCGCTGCGTCCTGCCGCTGACGATCATCATGCCTTGCTGAGCGAGGTCGCTCCCGAGGAGCCGCATGAGTTCAATGCCGAACTCGTCCTCACCGCGGGCGGGAAGAGTGAAGCGCATCCGTTTTGCATGGAAGAACCGGAAGGTCGTCACCATTAGACCATAGGACGCCGGGGGCCGAAGCGGCGAAAATTTGACAAATCCGAATTGAGAACATATAGTGAACATAAGGTTTGGCAAGGAATTGCAAATCCATGAGTCAGGGGACGGACGCGCGAGGGAGCGAAAACCTCTCCTCAACTTCAAAACTGTCGAATATCGGCTGCGGCGGAACTTGCGGGAGAGCGATGGGGAGACATATGAAAATTTTTTGAAATCAAACTAATAGGACGAATATTTATTATTATTCAATATGTTAAAGTGGTATCTGGACGGAAATAGGGCGTTTCAAACGCTAGATGGAAGCACAGCAGCGATTTCGGGGAGACGTAAAGGACCGCGACCGGGACGGTCGCTGTCCTGTGCGATTCCGCTCAAAAACAACATGCTCGAAGGTCACAGCCCCAACTCGACCCCGAACGCCTGGTGCAGGGCACCATGACCGATGGGGGTGATGTCGAGGGCCCGGTTGCCGTTCTGGCGGCGGACCCAGCCTTTTTCGAGGCAATGGTCGCAAATCGCCTGGCCGAGCCGTCCGGCCAGATGCGGCCGGCGCTCGCTCCAATCGAGGCAAGGCCGGCACAGGGGGCGGGTGCTTTTGCTCGCGGCTTCCGGCAGGCGCAGGCCGATCGCGTCGAACAGTGCGAAACCGCGCTCGGTGATCAAACCGGCCTCGTCGTTCAAGCGGATGGCGCCGGCCTCTTGCAAGCCGGTGGCAATGGCGACGCCGAGCCGGCCGGCGATATGGTCGTAGCAGGAGCGTGCCCGGCGCATCGCGGCATCACGCGGGCCAGTAACGACCTTGCGCGGCCGCGCGGCCGGCGGCGACAATTCCATCAGCCCTTCCAGCATATGCGCCACTTTCGCCGAACTGAGCCGATGATAGCGATGCCGGCCTTGGGCCTCAGCTTTCAGGAGCTGGGCGGCGGTGAGTTTGGCGAGATGGGAGCTCGCCGTCTGCGGCGTGATATTGGCGCTTGCCGCCAGTTCGGTGGCGGTCAGCGCGCGTCCGTCCATCAGCGCCAAGAGCATGGCGGCGCGGGCCGGATCGCCCACCAGGGCGGCGATTTCGGCAAGTTGGTTCGCATGGGTCATGAAAGCCTCCTAACCGGTTCAGCATAGCGCCCGCCCACCGCCGACGTTTCGATGGCCATCGTAACATCCGCCCGCCAAACGCGGCAAGTTTCCGTTCGTTTCAGTTCAGGAGGCTTGAACATGATTGTACCGGTCGGTCAGCGGCCCTTCTTCGGCCGGCGCGTCGTCGGCGCCGCTTTCATCATGGCGATTTTCGGCTGGGGCTTCGGCTTTTACGGACCGCCGATCTTCATGCAGGCGGTGCTGGAGCGGACCCAATGGTCGGTGGGATTCGTCTCCGCCGCCGTCACCCTGCATTTCCTGTTCGGCGCCCTGGTGGTGGCCCGCCTGCCGCAGCTCCATGCGCGGTTCGGCGTGCCGCGTGTCACCGTGGCCGGCTCCGCCGCATTGGCGCTCGGCGTGATCGGCTGGGCGCTGGCGCGCGAGCCCTGGCAGGTCCTGCTGGCGGCCCTCATTTCCGGTGCGGGCTGGGTGACGATGGGCGCCGCGGCGGTGAATGCGGTGATCGCGCCGTGGTTCGTAGCGCGGCGGCCGATCGCGCTTGCGACTGCTTATAACGGAGCGAGTATCGGCGGCGTGATCCTATCGCCGCTTTGGGCTTGGGCCATCGCCCGGTTCGGCTTCGGCGTTGCGGCTGTCGTGCTGGGCCTCGTGATGGTGTTTGTCATGGTCGTGCTGGCGCGGTCTGTGTTCGCCGTCACGCCGGAAGCCATCGGCCAGCATCCCGACGGCGAGGCCATGCCGCGTGGACCGATGCGCAGCGACGATCCGGCGGCCGCGCGCGCCGGCGTGTTCCTGTGGCGCGACAGGCTCTTCCTGACCCTCGCGGTCGGCACGTCGCTTGGTCTCTTCGCGCAAGCGGGCCTCATCGCGCATCTTTATTCCGTCCTGGTCACGCCGCTCGGCAATCAGGGAGCGAGCCTAGCGATGGGCCTTGCGACTGCCTGCGCCATTGCCGGGCGGATCGTGGTTGGCCGCCTCATGCCGCCAGGAACCGACCGCCGCCTCGTGTCCTGCGTGTGCTATGGCGTGCAGGTGGCGGGCTCGCTGCTGCTTCTGTGCTCTGCGGGGTCCCATATCGCGCTGCTGCTCTTCGGCGTCGTTCTGTTCGGCTCGGGGATCGGCAATGCCACCTCGCTGCCGCCGCTGATCGCGCAAACGGAATTTGCCAAGGCCGACGTGCAGCGCGTCGTCGCCCTCAATGTCGCGATCAGCCAGGCAACTTACGCGCTCGCCCCCGCAGCTTTCGGCTTGCTGCGCATGTCGCTGCCCGCAGGAAATACGGGACTGATGTTCGCGGTTGCAGCGGCCATTCAGCTTGCCGCGATCGGCTGCTTCTTCCTCGGCCGCACCCATTCCTCCCCCGTGCTTGCACAACCCAAAACCCCACAAGGATATGCTCGATGAATATCAATGTCCGCACGCGACCGGCGCCAAGCCATATCGAAATCCACCCCTCCGTGCTCTATGTCGGCACGCCGATCGTTCTGATGACCACCTGCAATGCGGATGGCAGCGCCAATATCACGCCGATGTCCTCGGCTTGGGCCTTAAGCGACCGGATGGTGCTGGGCTTGCAGGCGGCGGGGCAGGGCGCAGCGAATGTGTTGCGCACGCGGGAATGCGTCCTGAATTTTCCCTCGGCGGAATTGTGGCCGCAGGTCGAGAACATCGCCCACACAACCGGGCGAGATCCGGTTCCGAATTTCAAGGCGGCGATCGGTTTCGTTCATTGCGCCGACAAATTCGCGCTCGGTAATTTTACGGCGCAGCCCTCTCGATGCGTGATGCCGCCGCGGATCGTTGAATGTCCGCTGCAGATGGAAGCCAAGCTCGTCGCAGCGCATGAACTCGGCCAGGATGTGGACGCGCCGGCAGGCCCGGCTTTGTTGAGCCTTGAAGTGCGCGTGCTGAAAGTGCACGCGTTGCCATCGATCGTCGTGCCCGGTACCAACCACGTCGATACGGCGCAATGGCATCCGCTATTTTACGTGTTCCGCCATTATTTCAGCGTCGGCCCGGACCTCGGCAAGACGTTCCGGGCGGAAATTTGATTGCTGGTATTCGGTTGACGCCGCGAACAACAATTCTTTTTGGAGCGGCATCCATCGGGTGTAATATGAGGCGTCCGGTTCAAAATCGCGGGGGCAATGGGGCCGGCGACCCGACGCACCTTTCCCGACATCAATATGCCCGTCTTATGCAGCTCAGGCAGCCGCAGGCAAACATTCCTCAAGGTCAGACCGTCATGCGGCGCTTAACCAATAGGGGGATCGACAATGGGCACGCAACTTCATTTCATCGGCATGACGTGTTTGTCAGCTGGGCTTGCGGTCATGACCGGCGGGACGTCGCCCGCCCGGGCGCAAGTTCTCGGTCTGACCTGTGGCACCGAATACACCGACAATCGGCCCAACCGCTGTAACTGGCAGGCGGACGGCAAGGTCGTTTCGGGCGTGTCGTCGTGCCGCCTCACCGATGACCCAACCGTGGCGATTTATACCAATTGCCGCGGCGAAGAAGAGAAGGTGAAAATCATTGGCGGACTCACCGCCTGCTGCACCAGCTATTCGGGCTGCACGCCGCGCAAGCCCGAGCCGCAATATGTGGCGGCTTGCGCTGCCGGCACCAACCGCATCATGCGCGCGCCGGGCGCCGTTCGGATCATCGAGGAGGGCGGCAGTGGGTTGCCGTTCGGTATCGGCATTGGCATCGGCGGCCATCGCTGGTTCCGGCGCCGGCCAGATGAAAACCGTGGGGAATAAGGCGCGAGATCCGCCTGCGAAAAGCAATACCGGGTGCGGCGCGGGGCTATGGCGGTAGCGCCCCCTTTGCCTCGCCCATCTCCCCATGCATAGTGTGTCGCAACCTCTCCGAATCAGCGACCACCCATGAACCGACGCGATCTGCTGCGATATTTCACGGCCTGGGGCTTTGCCGGCGAATGTGTCTCCTTCCTTGGCCGGCCGGCCCATGCCGCGCCGGGCGGCGCCGACGTCACGACGGTGCTGCACGATCCTGACTCGCCGCAGGGCGGCAATCCGAAGGGCGATGTGACCATTGTCGTCTATTTCGATTACAATTGTCCGTTCTGCAAAAAGTCGATGCGCGACATGAAGCGGTTCGTCGCGCAAGACCGCAAGGTCCGGATCGTCTACAAGGATTGGCCGATCCTTGCGCCGTCCTCGATGACGGGCGCCAAGCTGGCGCTGGCGGCGAAATATCAAGGTAAATACCAGGTTGTTCACGATGCGCTGATGGCGATCCCGCATGGCGACGCGTCCGAGGACGAGATGCGCGAAGCCGCGGCGGCCTCCGGCGTTAACATGGCGCGGCTTGCCGCCGACGTCGAAAAGCACAATGACGCGATCACCGCGCTGCTGCAACGCAATGCCGCGCAGGCGCAGGTCCTGGATTTGCCGGGCACGCCCGTCTATCTGATCGGCCCGCTCAAAATCGCATTGGCGCTCGAATACGACGGTTTTGCCCAGGCGACCGCCGACGCGCGCGCAGAGTTGCGCAAGCGGTAACGCTCCTTGTTGAAATGGATTGACGACCGCATGGCTGCACTGCTTGCGCCGCCTTTGTTTTGCCCCTCTCGTCCGTGACATAGTGCGCGCCAATTTCGAGTGATGGGCGAATACTGATGAACCGACGCGATATGCTGCGATATTCCACGGCCTGGGGCCTCGCCGGCGGGCTCATTGCGCTCTTTGATCAGCCGGTGCGCGCCGCTCCGGGCGTCGTGGATGTCAATGCGGTGTTGAACGATCCCGAGTCGCCGTTGGGCGGCAATCCAAAGGGCGACGTGACGATCGTCGTCTATTTCGATTACAATTGCCCCTACTGCAAAAAGTCGATGCCGGACATGAACCGATTCGTCGCGCAGGACGGCAAGATCCGTGTCGTCTACAAGGATTGGCCGATCCTGGCGCCGTCCTCCATCACCGGCGCCAAGCTGGCGTTGGCGGCGAAATACCAAGGCAAATACATGGCCGTCCACGATGCACTGATGGCCATTCCGCATGGACACGTCACAGACGACGAGATGCACGAGGCGGCCGCCGCCTCCGGTGTCGACATGACCCAGCTTGCCGCGGACGCGGAAAAGCAGAACGACGCCATCACCGCGCTGCTGAAACGCAATGCCGAGCAGGCGGATGCCATGGGCCTGCCCGGCACGCCGGTCTATCTCATCGGCCCGTTCAAAATGGCGTCAGCGCTGGACTATGATGGTTTCGCTCAGGTGGTCTCCGACACGCGGGACCAATTGCGCAAGCGGTAGCTCGTTTCATTGGAACGGATTGACAATCTGTAGGCGTTTGCCGACCGTCATTCCATTCTGCATATCTTCGGACCATAACGTTTCGCACTCGGCTAGGAGGGCGGCAGCGACGATCATTGCGTCATAGGTCGAAAAGCCATGACGCTCGGCAAGGGCCAGGCCGCTTTCGTGCGTTTCGAGGGTGAGGGGCTGCACGACAAGAAGGCCACGGAACGCCTCCAAAAAGTCGCGTGTCTCTAGCCAGGTGAGGCCCATCTTGCGACGTGTGACATTGGCGATTTCGTTCAGCACCTGGACGCTGATCGTACCACCTTGGCGAAGCAGGTCCTCGACCTTTTCGGCCTTCGCCCGGTCGGCCCCGGCAAGATACAGCAACACGTTGGTATCGTAGAAATTACCGGCCATCCGCCTCGTCCCGGTCGAATTTGAAGTCGGCTGGGAGGCGGCCCCTGAAGGTAGACAGACGCTTGATCAAGTCTTCGCGGTTCGGCTTGCGGGCGATACCAAAATCACGGGGACCGGCGACGTGGATGTCGATTTCATCGCCCTCCCTGAGACCGAGAAGCTCGGTGACGGCGGCGGGGATGCGGATGGCGAGACTGTTGCCCCATTTTGCGACCTGCATGAGAGCCTCCAGGATATACAGTGTCAGGCATGTATATCATATTTTCAGTGCGACTTTCAACGTGCTGGTCTCACTTGTGAAAATTCTCCGCTCGCCCCTCGCGAAACCACCACCTCGTTCCTACATCACGTCCGAACGGTCGCCGTCAGGGGCCGAAATCGTTTAAGATGACGTACCGGATGCCGCTTCGGGGCATGCGTACGGGCAGGAGGTTTTGATGAATTTGGAAAAATATACGGAACGCGCCCGGGGATTCGTGCAATCGGCCCAATCGCTTGCGGTCCGCGAGGGGCACCAGCAGTTCACGCCCGAGCATATTTTGAAAGTGCTGCTCGATGATGAGCAGGGCCTCGCCGCCGGCCTCATCGACAAGGCGGGCGGGCGCTCGCGCGACGCGTTGCAGCAGACCGAACTCGCGCTGTCGAAACTGCCGAAGGTGCAGGGCGCCGGCGCGGGACAATTATATCTGGCGCCGACCACGGCGCGCATTTTCGATTCCGCCGAAAAGATCGCCCAGAAGGCGGGCGACAGTTTCGTCACGGTCGAGCGTCTGCTGCTTGCGATCGCCATGGAAAAGTCGAGCGAGGCCGGCAAGATTCTGGCCAATTGCGGTGTGACGCCGCAGACACTCAATGCCGCGATCGAGGATTTGCGCAAGGGCCGCACGGCGGATTCGGCGTCGGCCGAGAATGCCTATGACGCCCTGAAGAAATATGCCCGCGACCTCACCGAGGCTGCCAAAACGGGCAAGCTCGACCCGGTGATCGGCCGCGACGAGGAAATCCGCCGCACCATTCAGGTGCTGTCGCGGCGCACCAAGAACAATCCGGTGCTGATCGGCGAACCTGGCGTCGGCAAGACGGCGATTGTCGAAGGGCTTGCCCTGCGCATCGTCAACGGCGACGTGCCCGAATCCTTGCGTGACAAGAAGCTGCTCGCCCTCGACATGGGCGCGCTGATCGCCGGCGCGAAATATCGCGGCGAGTTCGAAGAGCGCTTGAAAGCCGTGCTGAACGAAACGACGGCGGCGGAAGGCGGCATCATTCTCTTCATCGACGAAATGCACACGCTGATCGGCGCGGGCAAGGCCGATGGTGCGATGGACGCCTCGAACCTCTTGAAGCCCGCCCTGGCGCGCGGCGAATTGCACTGCGTCGGCGCAACCACGCTCGACGAGTACCGCAAGCATGTGGAAAAGGACGCGGCGCTGGCGCGGCGGTTCCAGCCGATCTTCGTGTCCGAGCCCACGGTGGAGGACACGATCTCGATCCTGCGCGGCTTGAAGGAGAAATACGAACTGCACCATGGTGTGCGCATCGCCGACAGCGCGATCGTCGCTGCGGCGACCTTGTCGAACCGCTACATCACCGACCGTTTCCTTCCCGATAAGGCCATCGACCTGATCGACGAGGCGTCCTCGCGCCTGCGCATGCAGGTGGATTCGAAGCCGGAGGAGTTGGACGAACTCGACCGCCGCATCATCCAGCTCAAGATCGAGCAGGAGGCGTTGAAGAAGGAGACCGACAAGGCCTCCGTCGATCGCCTCGCCAAGCTCACCGCTGAACTTGGCGATCTGCAGGAGAAATCCACCGCGCTCACCCAGCGCTGGAAGGCCGAGAAGGACAAGCTCGGCGCGACGCAGAAGCTGAAAGAGCAGTTGGAAGCCGCGCGCAACGAACTCGCCATTGCCCAGCGCAAGGGTGATTACGCCGAAGCGGGCCGCCTGACCTATGGCGTCATTCCCGATCTCGAGCAGAAGCTGCACACCAACGAGGCGCAGGCGAAGGATGTGCTGTTGGAAGAAGCGGTGACGCCCGACCATGTGGCGCAGGTTGTTTCGCGCTGGACCGGCGTGCCTGTCGACAAGATGCTGGAAGGCGAGAAGGAAAAGCTCCTGAAGATGGAAGAGGCTTTGGCTGCCCGCGTGGTCGGCCAGCGCGAAGCGGTGGCCGCAGTGTCGACCGCCGTGCGCCGCGCCCGCGCCGGCTTGCAGGATCCGAACCGGCCGATCGGCTCGTTCATGTTCCTCGGGCCGACCGGCGTCGGCAAGACCGAGCTGACCAAGGCTTTGGCGGCGTTCCTGTTCGACGACGAGGCTGCGCTCGTGCGCATCGACATGTCCGAATATATGGAGAAGCACTCGGTCTCGCGCCTCATCGGCGCGCCCCCCGGCTATGTCGGCTACGATGAAGGCGGGGCTTTGACAGAGGCCGTGCGGCGCCGGCCCTATCAGGTCGTGCTCTTCGACGAAATCGAGAAGGCGCATCCGGATGTGTTCAACGTGCTGCTGCAAGTGCTCGACGACGGCCGCCTGACTGATGGCCAGGGCCGCACGGTGGACTTCCGCAACGTGCTCATCATCATGACGTCGAATTTGGGCTCCGAATATCTCGTCAACCAGAAGGAGGGCGAGGATTCGGAAGGCGTGCGCGACGAAGTGATGAGCGTGGTGCGCAGCCATTTCCGGCCGGAGTTCTTGAACCGCGTCGACGAGATCATCCTATTCCATCGCCTGAAGCGCGAGAACATGGCGGCGATCGTCGATATCCAGATGCTGCGTCTGGCAAGGCTGCTGGAAGATCGCAAGATCACCCTCGACCTCGATGCTAAAGCGCGCGCCTGGCTGAGCGACAAGGGCTACGATCCCGCTTACGGCGCACGTCCGCTGAAGCGCGTGATCCAGAAGAACGTGCAGGACCCGCTGGCGACGCGCATTCTCGCGGGTGAGATCGGCGACGGCGAAACGGTGCATATCAGCGCCGGGCCGAGCGGGATCACGATTGGGGATGTGCCTGCGGCAGAGGAAGATGCGCATAGCGCGCAGGTGGTGAAATTCCCGAAGGGGTAAGTGTGTTCCCTTCTCCCCGTTTACGGGGAGAAGGTGCCCAGAAGGGACGGATGAGGGGCAGTGCCAATCATGAGCGGCTGGCGAAAACGTTCGTAGTGCAGTGACGGACCACCCGTATGCCCCTCATCCGCCATGCAATGAACTTGGGCTTGCCCAAGTTCATCATTCTTGATGATCAAATCGGGTAGACCCGATTTGATTGCATGCCACCTTCTCCCCGCATCGCGGGGAGAAGGGTTCTCGCGTCATCCTCGCGACTAATGATTATCCCGCGGCACACCCCGGGTCTGCGCCACACGCTGATATTTCACCGCCGGCTTCAGCACCATGCCCTCATCAAACTGGTCGACCATCGCACGCTGGATTTCCTGCCAAGGTGTCTGGCTCGGCGCGTATTTGAAGCCGCCGTTCTTAGCGAGCTTCTCATAGCGCGCTTTGAGTTCCTCGTCTGAGATCAGGATATTCGCCGAGCGCTTGTTCAGGTCGATGCGCACGCGATCGCCCGTCTTGATGATCGCCAGACCGCCGCCTGCCGCCGCTTCCGGCGAGGCGTTCAGGATCGACGGCGAGCCGGATGTGCCCGATTGGCGACCGTCGCCGATGCAGGGCAGGGCCTTGATGCCCTTTCTGATCAGCACCGCCGGGGGCTGCATGTTCACCACTTCCGCGCCGCCGGGATAGCCGATCGGACCGGTGCCGCGAATGAACAGCATGCAATGCTCGTCGATCTTCAATTTCGGATCGTCGATGCGGTGATGATAATCCTCCGGCCCCTCGAACACGACGGCGCGGCCTTCGAACGCATTGAGATCGTCCGGATTCAGCAGATAACGATTGCGGAATTCTTCCGACACGACGGAGAGCTTCATCACCGCATTGTTGAAGAGATTGCCCTTCAGGATCACGAAGCCTGCATCCTCGCGCATCGGCTTGTCGATCGGGAAGATCACATCGCTGTCTTCCGATTCAAAGCCCTTGCAATTCTTGCCGATCGTCTTGCCGTTCACGGTCAGCGCGTCCTTGTGGACGAGGTCCTTCTTCATGAGCTCGTTGATGACGGCGGGCAGACCGCCGGCGCGATAATATTCCTCGCCCAGATATTTGCCGGCCGGCTGCATGTTGACGAGCAGCGGCACCTTGTGGCCGTGGGTCTCCCAGTCCTCGATGTCGAGCGGCACGCCGATGTGCCGGGCAATCGCGTTGATGTGAATCGTGGCATTGGTCGAACCGCCGATCGCGCTGTTGATGACGATGGCGTTTTCGAGCGCCTTGCGGGTGATGATGTCGGAGGGTTTCAAATCCTCCCACACCATTTCGACGATGCGCTTGCCAGTTTCATAGGCGATCTGGCCACGCTCCTTGTAGGGCGCTGGAATCGCGGCGCTGCCAGGCAGGGTCATGCCGAGCGCTTCGGCCAGCGCGTTCATGGTCGAGGCGGTGCCCATCGTGTTGCAATGGCCGACGGAGGGGGCGGACGAGCCGACGAATTCGACCATTTCGTCCGTGGTCAGTTCGCCAGCCGCGACGAGTTCGCGCGCCGTCCACATGGCCATGCCCGAGCCCGAGCGTTGGCCTTTGTACCAACCGTTCAACATCGGGCCGCCGGGGAGAACGATGGAAGGAATGTTCACGGTCGCTGCCGCCATGACGCAGGCTGGCATGGTCTTGTCGCAGCCCGTGGTGAGCACGACGCCGTCGAGGGGATATCCGTACAGCGTTTCCACCAGGCCGAGATAGGCAAGGTTGCGGTCGAGCGCCGCGGTCGGGCGCTTGCCGGTCTCCTGGATCGGATGCACCGGAAATTCAAAAGCGACGCCGCCGGCCGCGGTAATGCCGTCGCGGATGCGCTTCGCGAGATCGAGATGGTGGCGGTTACAGGGCGACAGGTCGGAGCCGGTCTGGGCGATGCCGATGATCGGCTTGCCAGAGCGCAACTCCTCCGTGGTCAGGCCGAAATTGACGTAGCGTTCGACATAAAGTGCCGTCATGCCGGGATTGTCGGGATTGTCGAACCAGAGCTGGGAGCGGAGTTTGGGGTTAAAGGCCTTGTGGGGCTTGTCCGCTTTCTTCGTCTTGCCGTCTTTCTTGGCCTTCGGTTTCGTGTCCTTACTCAAAGCTCATCCTCCAGAGATGCGGGATACGCCGCCTGAACTATGCTAGAATGCTACCAAGTGGAAATGAAAATCAATTGATTCCGGCCTTGCAGCACCGCATTGATGCCCTGCGGGCGGTTGGGCCGAAAGCTTAAGACAGCCGAGGGCAAATCTTTGGTTAATTTTCACGAAGCCGCGAAAGCGGGCCTGATCACCGAGGACCAGGCGGCACGTCTGACCGCCTTTTACGCCGTTCAGGCGCCGGGAAGAGTTCATCAACCGCGCTTCGATGTGACCAACGTGCTCTGGTATGCGGGCGCGATCATCGCCATGACAGCGATGGGCCTGTTTTCGAATCGCGTCTTCAATCTGATGGGCGGGGGCGGGCTTTTCATCACGGCGCTGGCCTACGCGCTGATTTTCTTCCTGGCCGGCAATTTTCTGTGGCGCCGCGACTTGCGGATTCCGGGCGGCCTCCTTATTGCCGCCACGGTGACGATGGCGCCGCTCGCGGTCTTTTCCATTCAGGACATGCTCGGCTGGTGGGGTGAGTTCGGCCGGCCTGACGCCTATGGCGCGTTTAACATCTGGGTGAAGGGATCCCGGGTTTTCATGGAATGCGCGGCGATCGCGGCGGCCGCGGTCGCAGTGCGGTTCTATCCTTTTGGCTTCATTGTGCTGATCGCGGCGGTCGCGCTGTGGGCTCTCTCGATGGATTTGACACCGTGGTTCGGGCGAAGTTCCGATTTCGACTGGACGCTGCGCGCCAAAGTCTCGATGTATTTCGGCCTGGGCTTGATCGCGCTGGCGTGGGCGGTCGATCTTCGGCAACGCCACGCCGACTATGCCTTTTGGTTGCATCTTGCAGCCGCCGCCGCTTTCTGGAGCGGCCTCACCGAGCAGCATTCGGACAACGAATGGGCCAGGTTTCTTTGCTGCCTGATCAATATTGGCCTCATCGGCCTGGCGCTTTTTCTGTTCCGCCGCGTTTATGCGGTCTTCGGTGTTGCCGGCATCGCGCTCTATCTGGGTTATCTCGCCGACGAGGTATTCGAGGATTCGCTGTTGTTTCCCTTCGCACTCAGCGCGATCGGTTTGGCATTCGTCGCCGCGGGCCTCTGGTCGCTGCGCAATCGTGCTCGGATCGCGGAGGCGTTTGAAAGCTTGTTGCCGGAACGCGCCGCGAGGTTACGGCCAAGACGGTTCGAGCCCGGCTGATTGGATGCGATGAGCGGCGGCAGCCGGCGTCAGTCGGGCCGCACCTTCACCCCATTGGCGGCCGCAACGAAATCGGTAAGGGTCGGCACGAAATCGCCTCCATGCCCGGCGGCAACACTTGCCGCGAACGAATTCTTGACCGCCGAACCGACCGGATTGGCAACGTCCGACGCATTCGCGAGGGCCGCGAGATAGCGCAAGTCTTTTGCCGCATTGGCGAGGGTGAATTTATGCGGTGCGGGGTCGTGGCCCAGCGCATAGGCCATGAAGGTCTGGTAGAAACCGCAATCCATTCGGCTGCCGCGCAGAACCCGGTCGAACGTCTCAACCGAAATCCCGGTTTTCCGGGCGAGCGTGAGGGCTTCAGCGTAAATGGCCGCATAGCCGAGCGACAGAAAATTGTTGAGCAGCTTCATCTTGTGGCCGTCGCCGACCTGGCCGATATGCTCGATTTTCGCCGCCCAGGCCGCACACACCGGCTTGATTCGCGTAAATACGTCCGCGCTCGCGCCGATCATGGTGGAGAGTTGGCCGGCCTCCGCTTGCGCCGGCGTGCCGCCCAGCGGCGCATCGGCAAAATGCACGCCAAGCGGCTCGAGGTCGGCGGCGAGCTTTAAGGTCGAAACCGGATCGGCGGTCGAACAATCGACGATGATGAGGCCGGAATGTGCGCCCTGTTTGATCCCGTCCGGCCCGTTCACCAGTGCCTCGATCTGCGGCGAACCCGTGACGCACAGGAAGATGATATCGCATTGTTTCGCAAGCTCCGCCGGCGATTTTGCCTCTTGCGCGCCGCGCCCGACGAGATCGTCCACGGGCCCGCGATTGCGATGGCCAAGGACGGTCAGGGCATAGCCTTTCTCCACAATATTCTTGGCCATCCCATGGCCCATGAACCCGACACCGATGAAGCCGATCTTTTCGTTTCCCGACATTCTGCGCCTCCCGCGTTTCAGCCTATCCTAGGGGGAAGTCGGGGCTGGGCAAGCACGTCCCGGCATGTCTGGGATGCTTTCGTTCCGATCCGGGCGGGGAAACGCCGCTCCAATATGGATTTCCATGTCGATTTTCTATAATCCGGCAATCCAGATGACGCGAATGACAGGCCGCCAGATGAATGATTTCCCTCCCGACGCGATCTCGCCGTTCGGCCATTACACGCCGCGGCCTTTCGTCGGGCGCTTGATCAATCGGGCAGCGCGATGTCCTGCGACCTGGTTCGGCGTGCGCCGCGCCTTCGCCCTCCGCGGCGTGGCGCGTAAATTCCTGAAGGGGCGTCCGCTTGATGTCGAGCGCTTGGGTGCGCGCATGCGGCTCTATCCCTATAACAATGTCTGCGAGAAGCGCATTCTGTTCACGCCGCAATATTTCGACGCGGAAGAACTCGAGGCGCTGCGCGCCGACATCGCGGCGCAGACGCACAGCAACTACGTGTTTCTCGATATCGGCGCCAATATCGGCGGCTATACGCTGTTCGTCGCCGCCCACAGCGGGTCGCAGGCGCGCATCATCGCGGTCGAGCCACAGCAGGACATTTTCGAGCGGTTGATCTTCAACGTGCGGCAGAATGATTTTGCGAAAGTCAAGGCGCTCGACTGTGCGGTGGCGGATGCCGACGGTGAGGTCACGCTGTTCGTGGACGCGCAGAACAAGGGCGAAACCTCGATCCGCATCGTCAACGACAATTATGGCGCATCGCAGGTGCGCGTTCCGGCAAAAGCATTGAAGACGATTGTGCGCGAAGAAGGGTTCACGCACGTCGACGCGATCAAGCTCGATGTCGAGGGCGTGGAAGACATTATTTTGGAGGCCTATTTCGCCGATGCGCCGCGCAACGTGTGGCCGCGCCTGCTGATCGTCGCCGACGCCCCCGACCGCTGGTCGATCGACTTGCCATCCTATGTGCTGCAAGCGGGCTATGAGCAGACGATGGTGACGCGGACGAATTTGGTGTTCGTGCGGAAGGATGCGTGAGCTTCTCTGTCATTGCGAGGAGCAAGGCGACGAGGCAATCCATCTCCCAGTCGCGGAGGTGTTTCCGCGGCCAAACCACCGCGACGAGCGAAAAACAATTCAGGTTGGGAGATGGATTGCTTCGCTACGCTCGCAATGACGGCGTCGTGCGCGCCGCTGCATCAATCCATCGGCACGCGCTTCGTCACCGTAATGCCTTCGGCGCTCACATCGCATATATAAGCAACCGCCTCCACACCGCGCCGGCGGGCGCGGGAAAATGCTGCGGCATAGGCGGAATCGATATCGGCCGCGAGGGTGAAGCGCTCGGCACGCATCTGAATGAGATAGACCATTATCGCCCGTGCGCCGCCCGCGACCATGTTGTCGAGCTCTTCGAGATGTTTCGCGCCGCGCGCCGTGACGCAATCGGGAAATTCGGCGAGCGGGGCATGTCGCATCATATGCACGTTCTTCACTTCCACGTAGCAGGGCGGCTTGCCGCTATCCTCGAGCAAAATATCGATCCGGCTGTTGACACCGTATTTCACTTCGCGGCGCAGGCGGTCGTAGCCTTGTAATTCCTGGATCGTGCCGGAGCGGATCGCTTCCTCGGTGAGCGCGTTGGGATGCGAGGTGTTGATGCCGACCCATTGCGGCCCAGCGCCAAAATCCGCTTCGACCAATTCCCAGGAATAGGCAAGTTTGCGTTTGGGATTGTCGCTCTTCGACAGATAGACTCGCGCGCCCGCCGCGGTCAGGCCGAGCATCGCGCCGGGATTGGCGCAATGCACGGTGATCTCCGCGCCATCCTCAAGCCGGATGTCGGCGAGAAAGCGCTTGTAGCGACGGATCAGGCGGCCTGGGATGAGTGGGGTAGGGAAGATCATCTACTGAGGCGGAACTATTTTTAATTGAGGCTCGAAACGTATCGTCGTTTTGATGTCATCATCGCCGCCGATATCACTCATCGACAGCACAGGTAATTTGCTCTCAGGATCGAAGTAATATTTAACGAATAAATTATTTTGCTGCCACGAGAGCCCTATATAACGGTTTGAGTCGAGTTCGATATAGCCGAGACACTTGGCCTGGCCCTGAGGCAGGAAGAGCATAGCATAGCCTGCGATTTGGTCCAATTCGCCCGTGCTTTCCGGTGTGACCTCCCCCCATTCCTTAGTCGTCGTGAATACCCATCCGGCGTCACGAATCTTCACAGTGCCGCTTCTGAGTTGCCCATGCTCGTCATATTCCCGGTATCGCCAAGCGCGGCCAGGAATGTTTTCGATAATTTCGAGGGTTTCGTGCGTTCGGCCATCCGGACCGGCGGTGGTGTTCTCCATTTTTGCAATGTAGGGCCCAGCTTTCTCGAAACGCTGAGCCAAATCTGATTGCAATGCACCGCAGTCCAATTTGGCATCTTCAGCTTGCGCCATCGTCGCAAAAAGAATCGCCACTATTGTGAGCGCATGAAAACGCATGGATGCCTTCAGGAGTACATGAAAGTGTGAATGATGTCGTATGTTAGGCGGCTCCAGTTTCGTTGGCAACCGGCGCTTGCCTATGGTTTTCGACGCGAACATAATGATGGTCCGCAGGAGCCCCTCATGACCGTCGAAACCGTTACCGCCGCCGTTCTTGTCATTGGCGATGAAATTCTGTCCGGCCGCACCAAGGATAAGAACATCGGCTATATTGCCGAATATCTCACCCAGCTCGGTATCGATGTGCGCGAGGTGCGGGTCGTGCCGGATGTGGAGGAGGAGATCGTGACGGCGCTGAACGCCCTGCGCCACCGCTACACTTACGTCTTCACCACCGGCGGCATCGGCCCGACCCATGACGACATCACTGCCGACAGCGTCGCCAAGGCCTTTGGCGTCGACATTTCCGAGGATCCGCGCGTGATCGCGCTGATGGCGCCGCGCTACAAGCCGGGCGAATTCAATGCGGCGCGGCGGCGCATGGCCCGCATTCCGCATGGGGCGGACCTCGTTGCCAACAAGGTGTCGGTCGCGCCGGGGTTCATGATCGGCAATGTCATCATCATGGCCGGCGTGCCAGCCGTCATGCAGACCATGCTCGACGACGTGACGCCGCGCCTGAAGACCGGCACCAAAATGCTGATGGAGACGATCGATGCCGCCGGCCTCGCCGAGGGCACCTATGGCGGCCCGCTCGGCGACATTGCTGCAGCGCACACGGGCGCGACCATCGGCTCGTATCCCTCCTTCCTCGACGGCAAGTTCTCGAACCAGATCGTGGTGCGTTCCAAGGATGCGCAGGTGCTCGCGGCGGCGGTTGCAGACGTGCATGCCATGATCGCCCGCCTGAACGCCGCACGGGCGGCGGGCTAGCGCATTTCCTGTGGCCAATTGCTGGCTTGCCCTCGCGTGTCGCCCGTCGGCTTTGCTAATCTCCCGGCAAAGCCAATTTGAGGGAATCACATGAGCGAGCCAGCCCAGGCTAAAGTCTTTCCGGTCTCGTGGGACCAGTTTCATCGCGACGCCCGGGCGCTGGCCTGGCGGCTGGCGGGGGCGGGGCCGTTCGAGGCGATCGTATGCATCACCCGCGGCGGTCTCGTCCCCGCGGCCATCGTCGCCCGCGAACTCGGCACGCGGATCATCGAGACCGTGTGCATCGCGAGCTACCACGAATATACGGAGCAGGGCGAACTCATGGTGCTGAAAGGCCTGTCGCCGGAGGTGATCAAGCTCGGCGACGGCAAGGGCGTGCTGGTGGTGGATGACCTTGTCGACACCGGCAAGACCGCGACGGTGGTGCGCAACATGCTGCCGAACGCCCATTTCGCCACTGTTTACGCCAAGCCGCTCGGCCGGCCGTTGGTGGACACATTTATTACAGAGGTGTCGCAGGACACCTGGATCTATTTCCCCTGGGACATGGGCCTGAGCTTCCAGCCCCCCATCGCCAAGGGCTCGCAGGGCTAGAAAAGCATGCGGCGGACTTGTATGCTGCTGCCCGCGCCTGTAGGACAGGCGCGACCAGCGCGGACATGGCGAAACTGGTAGACGCAAGGGACTTAAAATCCCTCGGTGGCAACACTGTGCGGGTTCGATTCCCGCTGTCCGCACCAAACACATTCAAAAGTGTTGGCGCAACAATAAGCTAGGCGATATCAATAGGTTGTCGCAAGCTTGCGGCTACGAATGACCACTCCGTGCGGACTGCAGCGAGCGTTCATGCGATGACCCACTACGGATAGCTGTTTCCGGGGTGTCTCGGTAGAACTGCCAATCCTCGATGACGGGGCCCAGCGTCGCCCTCGCGTTTCGTCAAAACAACTCGAGACGCGCGCCTTGTGGCGAGAAATGCGCCGCTCTACGGCTCGCAATCGGAGCTAATGCGTTCCGAGACGCATTCCCAACAAACACCGATGGGGCCGTCTTGTAAAAGGCGGCCTGCAGCGGCAATCTCAGCGTCGGCGGGGGCGTCAAGCTCGAGAATCTCGGGCTTGTTCGGCTGGAGGAGCGTTCAATGGCGCACAGCTTTGATCTCGACGCCTATCTTGAGCGAGTCGCGTATCATGGGCCGGCAAATCCCGATTACGCGACGCTCAGCGGTTTGTTGATGTCGCATATGAATCATATTCATTTTGAGAATATCGATGTTTTGCTTGGACGTCCCATACGTCTCGATCTTGCTTCGTTAGGCGAAAAGATCGTAAGAGGCCGGCGCGGGGGCTATTGTTTCGAGCAAGCTACGCTGTTCCTCGCGGCCCTAAACGCTCTCGGCTTTGATGCGACCCCACACACCGCTCGCGTAACGCTCGTTCTGAAACCGCATGAGGCACCGCGAGGGCACATGTACATTCGCGTCCGGTTGCCGGAAGGTGACTTTATCGCCGATCCGGGGCTGGGCGGCGTCGGCTGCCGCGCTCCCATCCCGCTCAATGGGGCGCCGGTCCAGGAAGGTAATGAGTCCTATAGCTTCGCAAGCAACGAGCGTTGTCTAACGCTGAAGATCGACAGTCCGGACCGGAAGATCAACGCATGGATCGCTGGATTTGACGAAGACAATTGGGTCGATTTCGAGGTCGCGAACCATTGGGTTGCGACGCACGCTGCCTCCCCTTTTGTCAATCGGCTTATGATGCGTGCGATGATTCCCGGTGGTCGGGTCACTGTGATGAATCGTGATGTGACGCTTCGCCGAGGTGACAAGATCGAGACGCTCCAACTTGAAAGTAGATCGGAGTTACGTCGGTTGGTGCAAACGCACTTTGGGTTCGACTATGCCGAGATCGATCATATACGTATCCCATCCCTAGGTGACTGGGCTTAGACAAGGAAAGACCCTCTTAAGAGCGTGCTCTTGGCTTCAGCCTCACAAACGTTGCATTCGGGTCCAGTAAGGCCTCTCAAGGCTGCGCATCGACGCTTTGTAAGCCAATAGCTTATCTATGTAGCGGGGGCCGCCCGCGCTCCGCGCCTGGAGGACAGGAGCGACCAGCGCACATATCGCGAAACCGGTAGACGCGAGGGCCTTAAAAAGTCTCTTATCTCCCATTCTATGAAAAAGCTCCGGAGAAATAAGCGTGTGCATTTCAATGCGCTACATGGGGCTCTGATTGAAGGACGAAAACAGTCGAATCTGGGCCAGGTGCATTTCGGCGCAGGGAGCCCAGGCCACTCGAAGTTTGGCTCACCGGTCTCCCCAGTTGAGAGGATTATAAGATCATTCGGATCTGTCATTCTTCCTACATCACATTGCAAGGATTGGTCCCATGGCTGCCAATACCGGTATTATATTCGGCGTCATTGCCAGTAACGGCAGCGGTGTTCCGGGTGTTCAGGTATCGCTCAACTTCATCTTTGGAGATCCCAGCCAGGGATACATGTCCGCCGGAGCAAGCTGCGATGCGGGCGGCAACGTCGGAGGATTTCCCAAGACGCAGACTGGTGACGACGGAAGGTTCGTTTTGCCTTTTCTATGGCCCGGCACCGATATTGCAAAGGTTGTCGATGGAAAGGCGACCGCCAGTTTCCTTGCTATCCAATTCTACTCCGACGGAACCTACAGGTGTTTCAATAAACGCGTGCGGCTGTTCCTGGGCCTGGACATGAGGAAGCTAATTCAGGTCGGATACACCGACCCGACAGGATCTCCTTCGGATTTTGCTAATGCTGCCAAGGACTTTTATGCGTCCTATCGGGACATGCTGCCAGCGCATGGCGTTTTCCCAACCATATTGCCATTCAGTACGGAGGTATGGGGGCTGATCGGCGAGGTCTACGGCAGCTTCACCTAGGAGGCCCTGACAATCATAGCCGCGATGATCTACGTCGCGATGGGCAGCCTCCTTGTCCACCAGACCGCCTATTAATCAATTCTCAAGCAGACTCTTGGAGGCTGATTATGAGCCACAAGCCTTACGCCGACTATTTTAGCGCGGCATATTTATGACGCCCATGCTGGTGGCTTCGAACACGGCCTCCGAGCGCGAATTTACCTCGAGCTTCTGATAGATATTCTTGACATATGTAGCCACGGTACTCCGACCGATCTTCAGAATATCGCCGATCTCGATGAAAGAGAATCCGCGTGCAAGCAGCTTGAGCACTTCGAGCTCTCGCTTCGAGAGCAGTTCCAGGCCTTTCTTATCGGCATCCTGTTCTGACGGCTGAAATTCCTTGAGCAATTGACGGGCGATGACGGGGCTTATCGGCGATCCACCGCGGCGCACTTCGCGAATGCTCTCAGCACAACTGTCGAAGCGCTCATCTTTTAAAAGATAGCCTCGTGCACCGGCCTTGATGCTTCCCAGCACCTTGTCCTGATCGGCAAAAATCGTGATGACCATAATATCGATGGCAGCGGCCTTCCGGGCTGCGTGACGGATGAGGGGCATGCCGGAACCGTCTGGAAGCCCCAAATCGCACAACAGCACGTCAAAGTCACAGCAATCTATAAGGACCTTTCCGGTTGCAACGTTAGGTGCGGTGCCGACGACACAAATATCTGGTGCCGCCTCGAGAGCGGCGCTGATGCGCTCGAGGGCGGCGGGATCGTCTTCAATGACAGCAACTCGGATTACGGGCTGGGCTGCGTCTGCAACATTTGCTTTTGTCATTGGAGCATTCCGACAGAACGGACCATAGGCCAATCAAACCGATGGCGCACAGCGCCAAGTGGAGCACCTCGCTCAACCCGCTTTGGGGACCTTCATCTTGTGAATTTGCATCGGGCGAGTCCCTCCACCTTATGTGCATGCGCCAAGGTGAAATCACCATGATATTGTGCAACTTTAGCGCCGTACCAGATTGTGCACAATGGGCACCCGCATCGCCATCTGAACCGCGCTGCGGATTCTCTAACTCCCACATGCCCAGTCGACATCTATCGCTTCATCGCATGCTACATCTTGTGGCAAATCTTCTCACCCGCAATCCCCTATTTTGGGGGCTGTCAGGGGCGGGGCTTCATGATTTTGTATATCGGCAAGCCTCGGATGACTTTACCGGTCAAAGGGGCTGGTTGGTGCCGCAAGATCGGGAATCTAAACCGACATATTGTTAGGGGTGATCAACCCTCAATCCAGAAGAATTCGGCGTTCACGGGCTGGTGAGCAGACCGCGCCGCTCGTGGCGGGCACTACCTCGCCTTCGTCGTGCAATTCGACGCCAATGGCGGGACATTAGGTTGGAGTTCGGCCAGCTTCGATCTTGTGGGGAAATTCGGCTTCCCGCCGCCCACTACAACGACCATGGCTTTCTGTTTGGAACGATTTGGATCGGCATCGCGTAACGCGAAGGGCAACACACTATGCGGGATGATCTATCTTTCGCGTTGTGCCGAACCGCACATACAAGCAAACCCGACGTCATTAGGTTGAGACGCGGTTCGGAATGGTAAGTAGGAACGTCCATGCGCTGGGCATCCGTTCCCAAGTTTTTGTTTGCTGAACTTTTTTCTGTGTTGCCACCAACCTCGGCAGGAGCGGTCTGATCCGTCAGACATGCCACATCAAGCCGTAGGCGGTGGTTATCATTTGTCTGCAATCGACCGATTCAACTGATCGCTGCGTAGGCTCCCGACGAGAGGAACCCGACGCAGCCAAAAAAAGCAACCGAACCGCACCGTGGGCGCGGCCAGATTTGGGAGGCATCAATGACGAGTAAGTTCGGTCTGCGTCGGACGCTGCTGCTGGGCGTATTCGGAGCCGGTTTGGCTACTCTGGTTGCGGGCTGCGCGCCCCTCTACCGCGAGCCCCCAAAGCAGCGCGTGAGGGTCGATAACGACAGGCAAGGCGGTGGCGGCAACGGTGGCGGAGCTGGCGGCGGCAGTGGCGGCAGCAACGGTGGAGGCAGCAGCGGCAGCAGTGGCGGTAGTAGCGGCGGTAGCAGCGGCGGCAGCAGCGGCGGTAGTAGTGGCGGTAGCAGCGGTGGCAGCAGCGGCGGCAGCAGTGGCGGTAGTAGCGGCAGCAGCGGCGGCAGCAGCGGTGGGAGCAGTGGCGGTAGCAGCGGCGGAAGTAGCGGCGGTAGCTCCGGCGGCAGTAGTGGCGGCAGTAGCGGTGGTAGCAGCGGTGGCGGCGGCGGATGGGGTTCGGATCGACGTCTCAAAACCCATATCCATGCGGTCGGTCATTCCCCCAGCGGACTGCGAATGTATGCTTTCCGCTATGTCTGGGGCGGTCCGGCTTATGTCGGCGTCATGGCTCAGGATCTGCTCGTCGCTAGGCCCGAAGCGGTGATCGTCACCGACAGCGGATATCTTATGGTGGACTACGATCTCATCGACGTGAAAATGATGACCCTGACGGATTATCGCAAACGTGAGCGTCGCTTGGCGGCGCAATGCGGTTCGACCGTGGACCGTTCGAAACAAGGCTGCCTCGCATGATCGAGGCCTCGGTTGAAGATGAAGACGAGGCGCCTCTGACTGCCCCCAAAATAGGGGATTTCCAGCGGGCCCATTTGGAGCAAGATGTACGCAACCAAGATGGGTTTCGACCAAGCGCCCGAGAGACACGCATTGGGTACAAGAGATCATAGGCTCAATAGTCGAAACTGCAGTTTTTGAAGTATTTCCTGCGTAATATCCGAGAAACGCGGGAGTTGAGGCTGCTATACCTATAGGAAAGGTAGAAGATCATGGCTGACAGCGGACAAAAATTCATCAAGCGCAATCGCCCGCCGCGTGTCCAGATCCAATACGAAGATCCCTACAACGCAGAAAAGCTTGTCGAGATCCCATTTGTGATGGGGGTAATGTCGGATCTCTCCGGCAATGCCTCGGAGGTGGAGAAGCCCTCCATCGCCGACCGCAAGTATCTCGACATCGACATGGACAATTTCGACGATCGGATGAAGGCGATCAAACCCGGCATTGCGTTCAAGGTCACCAATCGCCTCGGCAACGCGGCGGGCGACGAGAAGATGCCGGTCAAGCTGAATTTCGAGAAGATGAACGACTTCAATCCGGCCCAGGTCGTGCGCGGCGTGCCTGCGCTGGCCAAACTGCTGAAGGCGCGCGAGCAACTCGCCAATCTTCAGCGCTACATGGATGGCAAGGTCGCGGCGGAAGATCAGATCAAGGCCCTGCTGAAGGATCCCGAACTTATGCGCCTGCTCAAGGATCATAGTGAGCAGACCAATCCCGAAGAGACCTGACAAACTCATCTGCCTGAAGCCCCAGCTCTAGGAGTTCAGCCATATGGCCGAAACAGCAGCCTCCAAACCGACCAGCACGACGACCGAGACGCGTGATCTGGACACCTTTTCAAGCTTGCTGCGGAAAAGCTTCAAGCCGCGCAATGACAGCGCCGCGAGTGAAGTCGAGAATGCCGTCGCGACATTGGTCCGGCAGGCGCTCGAAGACACCTCGTTGGTCAAAGAGGATGTACTCGATACGATCGATTCGATGATCGCCAAGCTCGATCAGCAGCTCTCGATTCAGCTCAACGAAATCCTTCACGCGCCCGAATTCCAGAAGCTGGAAAGCGCTTGGCGGGGTCTTAACTACCTGGTTTTCAATACTGAGACCGACACTACGTTGAAGATCCGCTTCATGAATGTATCTAAGGGTGAGCTCTACCGCGAATTTAAGGTCTATCCAGGTGCGCGGTGGGATCAGAGCCCGATATTCAAGAAGCTTTACGAAGCTGAATATGGGCAATTGGGTGGTGACCCCTATGGCTGCCTCGTGGGCGATTATTATTTCGACCATTCCCCACCTGACGTCCAGCTGTTGCGCGACATCAGCAAGATCTCTGCTGCGGCGCATGCACCGTTTTTTGCCGCGGCAAATCCCTCCGTGATGGGAATGGACAGCTGGAACGAGCTCTCCAATCCGCGCGATATCGCCAAGATTTTTGACACGCCGGACTATGCCGCCTTCCGTTCGCTGCGGGACCAGCCGGATTCGCGCTATGTTGGCTTGTGCATGCCGCGCGTGCTCGCCCGTCAGCCCTATGGCGCGAAGTCGGAGCCTGTGGAGGAATTCGCGTTCGAGGAAGATACGGACGGCCATCACGGCGCAAAATATGCCTGGATGAATGCGGCTTACGCGATGGCGGCCAATGTCAACCGCGCCTTTAAGGAGTATGGCTGGACGGTGCGCATTCGCGGCGTTCAGTCGGGCGGTGAAGTCATCAACCTGCCAACGCACACCTTCCCGACCGACGACGGCGGCATCGACCTGAAATGCCCGACGGAGATCGCGATCAGCGACCGCCGCGAAGCGGAAATTTCTAAAGCTGGCCTATTGCCGCTTATCCACCGCAAGAACACGGACAAAGCGGCCTTCATCGGAGCGCAGTCGCTCTACAAGCCGCATAAGATGGATACGGATGAGGCGACGGCTTCGGAAAATCTTTCGTCGCGCCTGCCCTACATGTTCGCCGTGTCGCGTTTCGCGCATTATCTCAAATGCATGGTGCGGGACAAGATCGGTGCCACGATGGAGCAGGATCAGCTGCAAAAGTGGCTGCAAACTTGGATCAATCGATATGTCGATGGAGATCCAAAAAATTCGACCGAGGCGATCAAGGCCAAGAAGCCCTTGGCTGCAGCTAAGGTCGAAGTATTTCCCGACGAAGAAAACCCGGGATATTACGCCGCAAGATTCTATCTGAGGCCGCACTATCAGCTCGAGGGAATGGATATTGGCATAAGTCTCGTTTCGAGGCTGCCCAATAGCCAGAAGTAGCACAAAGAACAATTCGATCTGCGCAAACGCTCGTTTGAGCGAACGATGCCGCATGCGCGGATGGGATAAACTTCACATCAGAAGACAGGGCCGATCCGGCCAACTCATAGGAGAGAAAAATGGCACAATCAGACGTACTTTTGCAGATCAACGGCATTGACGGCGAGACGCAGCAGGACGGTTTCGACGGGTATATGGAGTTGCAGAGCTGGGCCGTCGGCGCTTCGAACTCGAGCACCTTCGGTGCGGGCACTGGCGGCGGCAAAGGCAAATCGGTAGCGCAAGACCTGCACTGCACCAAATACGCCGACAAGGCTTCGGAAAATATTCATCAATACTGCCTATTCGGAAAGCACGTCGACACGGTCAAGCTCGTCGCGCGCAAGGCGGCCGGGGATGACAAGCTCACTTACCTGACCATTACGCTGACCAATTGCTTCATTACGAGCTTTCAGCAAAGCGGCGGCCCGGATGGTGGCACCGTGGAAAGCTTTTCCATCTGCTACGAGAAGATCCAGGGCTCGTACCAGCCGCAAGATGCGACGGGCGCCGCGGAGGGCGGAACGATCGATTTCACTTACAATGTTGCCTCGGGCAAGGACTCCTAGTCTTTGATCAAGTGCGGGGAGGCCGCCTGCCCAAGTTGTCAGGCGACCTCCTCCAAGAGAAGCGTTCCTTTCATCGGCACGCAGCGCGGATATTGATGTGAACCGTATTCGGACCACCAAACGTGATCGCTTCGTGCCCCCCGTCATGCACGCCTTTCGGGAGGCATTCCGCATGCGCGATGCGGCCAAGCCGATCGATAACCGGAACGAGGCGGGCGAACGAGTCATTGCAGGCCGGCGCACGTCGCCGCGATCTGCGGTCAGCGAAACTGCACTGCGAATCGAACTCGGCGAAGATCTGGCATCCTTGCTCAACACCGTGGACCTGGCGGCGATGGAAGATCTTTCCGGCCTCGAGGAAGTCGGTGCCTCGGTTCTGAATTTCGGTATGCCGGACCTGGCCGCGATCGTGGCGAATGCGGAAACGGCGCAGCAGATCGGACATGTCCTCAAGCAGAAGCTCGAGCTCTATGAACGCCGGCTGGTGCCCGGCACTGTGGTCGTTGTGGGCGAACCGTTGGACGATACAGCTTCAGGGCAGCTACGTTTCCATATCAACGCCGAAATGTATTCGACGCCGACCGATATTCCGGTCGAGTTTGTGGCCGACGTCGAGGCTGAGAGCGGCAAGATTAGAGTCTTCAGGTTGTGATGTCATGAATCGTGAATTCTTGGAACTCTACAACCGAGAACTCGGCATTCTGAAGGAGGATGCCAGACAGTTTGCGGTCGAGTTTCCAGGGGTCGCGGAGCGGCTTGGCGGGCTTCTGGAGAACAATACCGATCCGATGATTGGCGGTTTGCTGGAAGGAGCGGCCTATCTTGCCGCTCGCGTGCAGCTCAAGCTCAAGCACGAATATGATGAATTTACGAACAATCTGCTTGAGCAGCTCGTCCCGAACTACCTGGCGCCGATACCATCCGCCGCGTTGTTCTGCGCCGAACCCCCTTATGGCGACCCAAATCTCAAGAATGGCGTGAAGATCGCCGCCGGTTGCTATGCCGATGCCCGGTTCGTCGAGCGCGAGCGCCGTATTGCCTGTAAATATCGCCTCGCCTCCGAAATCACTTTATGGCCGTTCGAGATCGGCCACGCCGAATTCCTGTCCGGATCGGCTTCTTTGCAGGCCTTGGGCATTGAGACCAATCCCGCACCGATGTCTGGCTTGAGACTGTCGCTCGTGCAACGCTCCGCCGTCGATCGTGCGGCGGAGCCGCCCCATGAGCAAGCGGGGCAGAAGCCTGAGTGTTGGTTCGCCAATTGCAGCGCCGACGAGTTGCCGTTTCACATCGTATGTGGCGAGGCTGACGCCGTCCGGCTCTACGAGAAGCTGTTTGCACATACGATAGGAATCTTCTTGCGTTATCTCGACGATGCCGGTGATCCGGTCATTGTTCCGCTTCCGAAAACCTGTCTGGAGCAGATCGGCTTTGATCCCGACGAAGCGCTTTTTCCGTCTGACAAGCGCGTCTTCACGGGGTTCGACCTGCTGCGCGAATATTTCGTACTGCCCGCCAAGTTTCTCGGATTCAAATTGACAAAGCTGCGGCCGTTCCTATCCGCGATCAGGACCAATCGATGCGATATCGTCTTTGCGCTCGATCAGGCCGATGGCCGGCTGCAATCGGTCGTGCGACGCGACAGTTTTGCGATGTACGCAGGTTCCGCCTCGAATCTGTTTGAGATGCAACTGGCCCGGGTGCCTGTAAGAGACAATGCATACGAATACCATGTCGTTACGGACCGGTCGCGGCATCTCGATTTCGAAGCGCATCGCTTGGTCAAGATGTTCGCGCACGTGACTGGCAGTGGCGACAAGCTGGAAGTGTTTCCCCTTTACGCAGGGCCGCCACGCGGGGTTTCTGCAAGCGAGACGATGTTTTATACAGTGCGGCGCGCGCCCCGCCGCCGCTCGCAGGAGGAGCGACGGAGCGGGCAGCCGAGTCAATATGTGGGGAGTGACATGTTTGTCATGCTCACCAATCACCGCGATCGAGCTGACAAACTCAAGATCGCCGAACTCAGTTTGCGGGCGCTCTGTTCGAACCGCCATTTGACCGAATATTTACCGGTCGGGCAGGGCGGTGCTGACTTCATTCTCGAAGACAGGACGACGCTTAAGGTCGCGTGTATCGTCGGGCCGACCTTGCCACGCGACTCCATCGTCACGGATCCCGATTCACGCACCCGTCAGGCCGCCGGAGCAACGTCGGCGTGGCGGCTTATCAGCATGCTGAGTCTCAACCATCTCGGCCTTGCCGAGAATGAAAAGCAGGATTCCGCGGCGCCGCTGCGCGAAATCCTTTCGCTCTTTGCCAATCACACCAACGCCGCGATCGAGCGGCGAATCCAAGGCATCATGGGAGTCAAAAGCAGGCCGATCAACCGCCGCGTCCGTCAGCGCAGCGGCGCAGGCGTCGTCCGCGGGCTCGAAGTCACGGTCACTCTCGATGAGAAAAATTTTGAAGGCAGCGGCGCCTTTCTATTGGGCGCGATCCTCGATCGTTTCCTGACCGAATATGTGGGCCTCAACACGATTGTCGAAACCGTTATTCGGTCAGCCGAACGCGGCGAGATCATGCGCTGGCCAGCGCGACTTGGACGGCGGCATTCCCTATGAGCACGGTCGGCCAACTTTTCGGCGAAGCGGGGGAATACGACTTCCTTGATCTCATGCGCCGCCTTGAGCATCTCGCCGATGCCAAGCCACGCATCGGGGAAAGCGGCTCGTCCGCCGAGGCGGTGGTCGCCCTCGGCCAACAGCCCCATATCGAATTTCCCGATTCCAATGTGAGCCGCATCGTGCTGCGAGCGAACGGCAAGGTCGAAGTTGAAACCCGCTTCCTTGGCATGCTGGGGCCGCAAGGTGCGCTGCCGTTGCACACCAGCTACGAGGCGACTCATTGGGCCAATATGCGCGATGTCGCGTTCGCGCGCTTTCTCGATATCTTCAACGATCGCTTCCAGCAATTGTTCTTTCGAGCCTGGGCGAACGCGAAGCCCGCGGTTCAGGCGGACCGTCCAAAGGAAAATCAGTTCCTTTCCTATATCGGTGCCACGATCGGGATCGGAACGCCGGCGATGCGCGGTCGTGGTCACCTGCACGACTTCTCGAAGCTGGCGCTCGCCGGATTGATGGCACCTGCGGTGAAGAGTGCCTCGCGGATCGAGGGCATCCTGGGGTGGTTGTTCAACGCCAATGTCAAAGTGCAGGAGTTTGTCGGCGTCTGGTTGCCGCTTGAGGCACGCGAACAAGCGGTTCTTGCTTCAGGCAGTTGTGCGTTGGGTGTCGACAGCATCATTGGCCGAGCCGCTTATAGCCTCGCAGACAAGTTCCGGATCAGGTTGGAAGTCGAAGATCTAAGCGAGCTTGAGACATTTTTGCCGGATGGCGTTCACTTTGAATCGCTCGCGGACGCCGTGCGTTTCTATTTGGGCGACAGCGTCATCTATGATGTCGAGTTCGGGCTGTCCGAAGGCAAAACGAGGCCCGTACAGCTTGGCGGCTTCGGCCGCCTGGGTTGGACGTCGTGGATGGGCAAACGGGCTGAAGGTCCTGATGCAAGCGATCGTGTTCGGTGGGATTGTCACTTTCATCCCGCAGAAATTGGCGCCGCACGGCGTCGCAAACTATCACAGGGGTAATGTCCATGGCCGATGTTAACCTCGAAGTGCTCACTGGGAAGCTCAATCCGCTCGGCTACGAGAGCTTTATGCAAGCGTTCCGCCTGGCACAGGGCGCCGGCAACCGCAACCTTGAGCTTGCGCATTGGCTGCAAGTGCTTCTCCAAGCGGGCAGGAACGACTTGGCCATCACGACGGAGCATTTCAAGCTCGATCAGGGAAGCCTGCTGGCCGACCTGAGCGCCGTTACGGCCGGCTTTGCCATGAACAAGACTGAGCTGCCTGGATTTTCGGACGACATCTTCGACGCGCTCAGCCAAGGCTGGAACTACGCGACATTGATGTTTGGCGAAACGCAGGTTCGGACCGGGCACATTCTCACGGCTGTGCTGAAGGATCCGCGTCTCGCACGAACGCTGCATGGATTGTCCAAACAGTTTCGCAAGATCGACGTGGAAAGCCTCACCAACGAACACCGCAAGATCTGGCGGGACTCGGTCGAAGAGAACATGCGTCCGATGGACGGTTCGGGACTGGTCGCAAAGAGCGCAGGTGGCGAGTCCGAACATGCCGCCAAAGGGACCACTGCGCTCGATCGCTTTGCCATCGATCTGACGCAGCGCGCCGCAAGCGGCGCAATGGACCCGATCGTTGGTCGCGACGAGGAAATCCGCCTGGTCGTCGATGTCCTCATGCGCCGGCGCCAGAACAATCCCATCCTGACCGGTGAGGCGGGGGTCGGCAAGACGGCAGTCGTCGAAGGCTTTGCGCAACGCATTGCCGCGGGGGATGTCCCACCGCCGCTCAAGGGCAGCAAGCTCTATGCGCTCGATATCGGATTGATGCAGGCTGGCGCCTCGATGAAGGGCGAATTCGAGCAGCGTCTGCGCTCGGTAATCGATCAGGTCCAGGCTGCGGCAACGCCGACAATATTGTTCATCGACGAAGCGCACACCCTGATCGGCGCGGGAGGAGCGGCGGGAACGGGGGATGCAGCCAATCTGCTCAAGCCTGCGCTGGCACGGGGCACGCTCAGGACGATCGCTGCCACGACCTGGTCGGAATATCGCCAACATATCGAGAAAGACCCCGCATTGACGCGCCGCTTCCAGCCGATCAATGTCGGCGAGCCCGGGCTGGAGCAGTGCTGCAACATGATGCGTGCTCTGTTGACCCCGATGGAGGAACATCACAAGGTCCATATTACCGACGACGCCCTGGTTGCAGCTGTCAAATTATCCAGCCGTTACATCCCCTCGCGCCAATTGCCGGATAAGGCCGTGAGCCTTCTCGATACGGCAGCAGCGCGCGTGGCAATATCGCAAAACGCGACGCCCGCGGCCGTCGAGGATGCGCGCGTTGCCGTCGCCGCGCACGAGCGGACGTTGCGAGCGTTGGAACGGGAAAGCGACATCGGCAGCGCCGACGAGAAGCGCATTGCCATCGTGAAGGATGAAATCACGCAGGCCAAGGCCAAGCTGGAGGAGTTGGAAAAAGCGTGGGACGGCGAGAGAGCCATGGTCGAAAAACTGATGGCGGCTCGGCGCCGAATTGCCGACGCTGGGCCGGACACAGAGACCGCTCGGGAAGAACTCTCTGATATCATCGATAGCCTGGGCCAGATCGATCCGGAAAAGCGGATGGTCTATCCCTATGTCGACGAGCAGTCCGTGGCATCCGTGGTGTCGGACTGGACCGGCATTCCGGTCGGTCGCATGGTGAAGGATGAGGTTCAGACCGTCCTCACCCTCGCCGATATCCTGGCCAAACGGGTGATCGGTCAGGACCACGGCCTCAAGATGATTGCCAAGCGCATTCAGACCAATCGCGCCAAGCTGGATAATCCCAACAAGCCCATTGGCGTCTTCATGCTCGCCGGACCATCTGGCGTCGGCAAGACGGAGACGGCGCTGGCCTTGGCCGAGGCCCTCTATGGCGGTGAGCAGAACATGATCACCATCAATATGTCCGAGTTTCAAGAAGCGCATACGGTCTCCACGCTGAAGGGGGCTCCTCCGGGCTATGTCGGATATGGCGAGGGCGGCCGACTGACCGAAGCGGTCCGCCGCCGCCCCTATAGCGTCGTCCTTCTCGACGAAGTGGAAAAGGCCCATCCCGATGTCCATGAGATCTTCTTCCAGGTCTTCGATAAGGGCGTGATGGAGGATGGATCGGGCCGCCGGATCGATTTCAGGAACACGCTGATCATCCTTACGACCAATGCCGGAACAGAGATGATCATGGATGCTGCTGCGAGCGGCGCCGAGAAGCCGGATCCGGAGCAACTCGCAACAGATCTGAAACCGCATCTCCTGCAGGTGTTTCCGCCGGCGCTTCTGGGTCGCATCGTCACGATCCCGTATTATCCGCTTTCGGGGGACATGTTGGGTGCCATCGTGCGGCTGCAACTGGGCCGCATCGGCAAGAGGCTCGCCGACAATCACGGCGCCACGTTCACCTACGACGATGCCGTGGTGGAGAAGATCGTATCCTTGTGCAACGATCCGGACTCCGGGGGACGCATGGTCGACAACATCGTCACCAATACGTTACTTCCAGCTCTGTCGCAGCGGATTCTCGGCAAGGCGATTGCCGGCCAAGAGATCAAGGACGCGCGCGTTGGCATAGAAGAGGGCGAGTTCACCTATGTCGTGGACTAGAGCGTGGCCCATAACCATCAGGGGATTTCAGCGGCGCGAGCAATCGTCCCCATGATGTTCTTGACGCTGCCGTCAAATCGAGCGGCGATGTGGCAGCAGTCCTTGAGACGACCGAAGGTGAATACAATTAGGTCCATTGTCGACGCGCCGCGTGTTCGGCTTCACAATGGAATCACCGCGCGGCTTCATCGAATACACGCGACGCCCGGTGGAAGGCAGCAAGCCCGGGGCGCCGGGCGCGAAATTCTTGAGCACCGGTGGGCATCGTCGATTCCCGTGCTGATCTGAGTAGGAGGACAATCATGGGTCGCAATCTATCTCTAGGAATGAGCGGTGAGGACGTCGCTGCCGTGCAGCGGCTTTTGAATTATCACCTGCCGCTACCGCTCTATACGCCGTTGAAGCCAGATGGACAGTTCGGCCCGCTGACGCTTGCACGGGTCAAGGAATTCCAATCTCTCAATGAGGATTATCTGGTCAAGATGCCGATCACGCCGGGCGGCGGCGTGGAGAAGAAGCCTCTGGCGATCGACGGAATCGTTGGCCCCAATACCGGGCGCGTTCTTCTCGACCTGCGGACGGTGACGCTATCGCCAGACAGTAAGTTGATCCCGCGGACCTACGAGGGGAGCCAAGCCATTCGCGGCAATAGGCCAGTGTTCAATCTGCTTCAAAATGTTGCTGATCGCGGCAACAGGCCAACGTTCAATCTGTTTCAAAATGTTGCTGACACGCCCGATGATCCGGGTCCGCCGCCGCCTCTCCCCGCAAAGACGATTCGCTTCCTGACTTTACAGGCTGGCAGTCAGGCGCAGATCAATCCCTGGGCGGTCTCGCCCTTGGTTCTGACCGGGCAATACTCGCTTCTGGCCCGCAACGCCGGGAGGCCGGATTTTCTGCTCACTGCGGGAGGGCAGTTTTCACAGAACCTTGGCACGGTCAACGGCGATTGGTCGGCGCAGGCGTTTGGGCAAATGGGCCTCGGCAACCTCGGCGTCAGCCTCGGCCCGGTCGACTTCGTCAACCCGTTCGTGCAAGCCATGCTGACATTCAATCACGGTCAGTCTCCCACCGCGGGCCTGGCCCTGGGGAACCAGACCAATTTGTCGTTGAGCGACGTCGTGATCAACGGCATCAAGCAGCCGCGGCTTGCGGTTTTCTTCAATTTGCAAGCCGTTGCGAACGTAGACCTAAACACTGGCCTCGGCGCGGCGCCATCCGTTCAGGGTCTGCTCGGCCTGTCTTGGACTTTTGCGCCGTTCTGACTTTGACGGCGGCCGCCGCGAGATACCGCGCGCCGCGGCGCGCTGGCGGACTCGATCACGACATCGGCGGAGGCATTGCCTCTTCGGAATCTTGTCTCTTGCAAGAATGGCTATTCCGATTGGAATGCCGGCGTCAGGTCGTCAATATCAACTGCATTGTCCTACTTCAACCGAGATAAATTTCGCGCCTTTTCTAAAACAAGTCGAACCGCGGATTACGCTTCTGCCAGGCTTTCCGCGCAAGAACCACGATCGTATCGTCGACGTCAGCTGTTGTTTCTGCTGCATCGTTCCCCAATTCGCCGCGCAGCTTCGCTATGGCCTGCTCCTTTGCCGCCTGCGGAAGGGCACGAAGATTTTGTACTTCCTGCTTGTGCTCCCCGTAGAAATCCAGTGCAACGGTGAGGCTCGAATACCAGGCGGCCTTCTCAGGGTCCCGCTGCGCCGCGGGACCTTTGGAGTAGATCCAGGCGAGATTGGACGCTGCGTATAAATCTCCACGTTCCGCCCCGATTTCGTACCAGCTTATTGCGGTCGGTAGATCCTTCTTGACGCCATCGCCCTTAAAATACATCACGCCAATGTTGGTGGGTGCAAAGGGGTGGCCGCCGTCGGCGGCCTGCTTGAAAAGCTTCATCGCGGTTGCGGCGTTTCGAGCGACTCCCTTTCCCTCAAGATAAGCGATACCCATGTTGCGCATGGCATAAATGTCGTTTCGCGCCAGCGCCGCTTCATAGAACCGAACACCGCGTTTTGGATCTGCCGGCAGATTTTGGCCGTAGTAATACATGGAGCCGACCTCGTTCATCGCATAGGTGTGTCCGAGCTCGACAGCGCGCTTCAGCAATTTTACGCCTTCGTCGACCGATTTCGCCACGCCGCGCCCCTGGGCGAGATTGCGGCCATAGGACAACATCGCGTAGGGGTCGCCCTGATCGGCTCCCATTTTAAAGAGCCGGTTGGCCTCGCCGAGATCCTGCGGGCGCCCAAGCCCACTTTGCGCCAGATAGCCCAATTCGTAATAGGCGCGGGTGTATCCAGCCGACGCAGCTGCATTGAATTGTTCGGTTGCACCCGCCACATCCTTGTCGGCCAGCTTGGCGCGGCCGAGTTCGTATTTATAGCGCGCGACTTCGGGAAACTTCGCGACCGCCGCGCTGCATGCGGCAATTGCTGCCTTCGCGTCGATCTCGTTTGGCAGTTTGCCCGCGGTCACACCTTTCGGGTCGAGCGGTTCACCCGCCTGTTCATCGCAGGCCGTTACATAGGGTTCGATCTTGCCGGTGACGATCTGACCCTCGTTGCTGTCATCCGGCTGCACCACCTTCATCTGAACATTTTGCATTTTTCCTTCCGAGCCGATGGACGGTTCGAACGTCACGGAGCGAATGGCATTCTGATCGACGATATCGCCTTCCGTCAAAGGCGCGCCATTGAGGTACATGGTGCCGAAGCGCGGTGCGGCAGTGATTTGGATCTGCGCCCCGGTCGCGGCGCGAACGAGCGGGAAATCATCCAGCATCGCCACTTGACCGACACCGATCGGAACGCGGCGCGGTTGGCTGAGCGTTTCTCCAAGCAACGCGGCGACATGCACCGGCGTGTCCTGAACTGTTGCGCCTGTGTCCGGAGTCTGCCGTGGCGCTGCACCAATCTTGACGGCGACGTTTGTCGTGGGGCCTGTGGGTACCGCGGCAGCGATGCGAATGACCGGTTTGGCCAGATAGACGGGCTGCGTCAACGTACTGATTGACCATGGGCGCTGGCGCTTGTTGGTCGCGAGCCACACGTCCTCGGCGACCTTGTCCAATGCCTGTTGCGCGTCGACGCCGAGCGTAAACGAATATTTGAGCATTGACGCTGTGAATGGCGAGTTGTCGCCGCTCCCATCCTCCGCGACAGCGCCGGGCTGAGTTGAATAGGCAACGAGACTGCTGGGCACGGAGCTCAGAGGCGCCAGGCCGATGCCGGCAACGGCCATCTGTTTTTGCGGCCCGATCAGAAATGACCGCGATTGAAACGGATTGTTGCGGCAAGAATCGAGATAGACCAGCTGCGCTTTGGAGTTCTGCTGCATATAGGACATGATCGTCTTGACGTTGATCGTCTCGACTTCCAGGTCTGCTGGATCTTGCAACTTCGCGTCGATCGGAATGATACGGTTGTCGCCTCCGACCTGAACACCGTGCCCCGAATAATAGAAGACGCTGAGCTCCGCCCCCGGCAGCGTTCGAATGAACTGTTGGAGAGCTTTGTCGAAGTCGGCGCGATCAAAGTCGAGGGCCGATACGACTTCGAAACCTTGACGCTTCAAGGCCGCCGCAACGGCTTGTGCATCATTGTCCGGATTGTTCAGTTGCGGAACGACCGCGTAGTGGCTGTTTCCGACGACAAAAGCCACTCGTCGCTCGGCCGCCGCAGCGCTCCCTGGCAGCGAAAGCATGAGCGCTACGAGCGCGACCGAAGACATTAGGGTTTTCGGCGCGAGAGGACGAGCGCGCGCATCTCGATTAGAGGTAGACCTCTCCATCATACACCTCCTACAAAGCGCTAGATCGTATTGTAGCGCCTCCGGAAATATTGTTCAGTCGTTCTCGAAAATGGCGATAGCCGCAGCATCACGTGCGATGAGAGGCGATCGCGGATACCATGCCAAGGTCCCCGATTGCCTTGCCGATGCACTTTGGGTCGGCGAGATCGATGACTTGTGATTTGTCATCGTTTTTCCTCGTCTTTTTTGGAGACTTCCAGGAGAAGTTCGTTGAAATCCTTCGCGGCTAGGTTCCTCGCCTTTTCGATCAACATAGGAATTGGGCTCGACGGCTCGACGCTCCTGTAGAAATTTTCGACCTGACGCATCAACCCCGTTGCCTCGGCGCGCGTTGTCGCAGAATAGCTGCGCGCCTCCGCCTCGTCCTCCGCCCGCTTGCCTTCATCCAAGGCAAGTGCGGAGAGTTGTGCGAAGGTAAGCGCAAAGGGTGGGTTGCCACCGATTTGGATCTTCGCCTTCTCGATGGGGCCGGGCGCCAATATCTTCATGACCTCAATGAACGACTTGCCGACGAGTTGATGGGCCTGCTTGATCAGCAATCTGGCTGGGCTGGAGGGTTCGGAGCCAGCGTAATAGCCGAGTATGGCACCCAGCGCATTCGAGGCCTCCTTGACTGATACGACAGTGAGAAGCGGTGCGGGCTGGGACGCAATAGTTTCGGGGCTTTGCTTCGTGCTTTCTTCGTCAACAGGCTCGATCGGTGCAGCGCTCGGCTGCCGGATCGCGATAATGTCGCCAACATAGCCGCGAATTGAGCGAACGAGTTCCAGCAATTGGTCGAATTGCGGCGCTGTTTCGTAATCGGTCTTGTCGATGAAGAGCTCGCGTATGCCATCAAGGCTTGAAACAACCGCTTCAAAGCTGGCTTTAAGAGACGTGAGGTGATCCAGGGGCTCGAAACGGAGAAACGCTTCCCTGATGCTTGACGGCTCAATGACTGTTTCGCCGTTGCGGGCAGGCAACTTCTTCTCTCCCACCATGATTGAGCGCATTGACAGCGCACCCAACCGCTTGTCGTTGATGAGAGTCGCATTCTGCAACGGCAAAACAATCGTTGGAAGATCATCGAGGGATCTCAGGAAGGCGGCTTTCAGCTCCGCACCGCCGGCTGCCTCTGTGGGATGACAATCATCCCATCGTGCCGAAAGCAACGCATTTGTCGCCGTGAGGACGTCGACGAACCCCGGCAGATCGTCCGACAGCATATGGAATTTCGCCGCCAATACGAGGAACCGCAAATCGCGCGATTTTCCAAGATAGTCCCGCAAACTCAACAGCGTTGGCTTTGCGTCAAAGGATTTTTTGTTGAAATCACGATAGCTCGCCGGCAACCGGCCTTCCGCGACGGTCAAAAAATTCAGGATTTCCGGATCAGCCTCGGGATCGGGTCCGCAGGGCTGCTCGGCAGAAACTTGATCTTCAACGAAGGCATAGGCTGCCATATTGGTCTACCATTTGATTGCCGTTCCGAAATGATGATGATCTGGGCTTCAGCCCGCAACCCCCCATTTGTGGGAATAACAATCGTTACGGCGTCGGCCCGGTGATGCGAGCGCGGTTTGCCGCGAGGGCGTCCGGCTTGATTCAAATTGCGCGGTGGACAGTCCGCGGGCGGTTCCCGTTCGAGCAAATAGCCTCAAGTCAAATCTACCATGGCACTTGGCTGCGAGAATGTGAACGGTTCCACGCAACTGCCGGTCTGCCGCGGTTTGTCAGGTGGCGCTTGAGCCGGATCCCGATGCCCTTGGCGTCTTTCGCAAGCTGGATCCTCGATTTGCTATCTGAAGGGCTTCCGCGTCCAGGGCAGGCTTGCGGATCAAGGGCAGCCAAAGAATGGTTTTGGTTCCATCACCGGGAGAGCTTAGAACGTCCAATTTGGCGCCAAGCGCCTCAGCCCGTTGCACCATATTGTTGCGACCTCGACCTCTGGTCGGAGTGTTCATATCGAAACCAATACCATTGTCGGTAACCTCGACCCGTAGGCCAGGCCTTCCCGACATCAGCGCCAGCTTGCAGTTGAAGCTGATTTGCGTCGCCTTGCTATGCCCCATGGAATTGCTGATCGTCTCCTGCATGATACGCAGGACGTGCAGCGCGCTCGTCGCATCGAGCCATTCTAGTTCGGGAACGTCGTCAACCATCCACTTGATGGCGATGCCCGATTTGCGCAATTCAGGCTCGTACCGATACCGCAGACTTGCCAGGAGCGTCGCAACATTGCCTTCCACCGGCTCAAGGGAATCGATTGCAACCCTCAGGTCGGTCAGAGCACCTTTCAAGGCCACGATCGCCGTCGTGCTGTCCTTTCCCTGACGCTCGGCCGAGGCGAGGGCTGCGACCAGGCTTGATCCGATCCCGTCATGGATCTCGCGCATGATGCGCTCCCGCTCCAATTTGATGGCACGGTCGATGACCAGAGAGCGGCGCGCGCTTTCGCTGGCCAACAGATTGGCCTTGGTGGTCTCGATGCGTCGGCTTAAGGTCTCGTTGAGGCGGTCGCGCGCCTCCACGTTGGCCAGCACGTGACGCAGGATGACGAGGCCGCTGAACCCCAATAACATTACCCCTGCATAGGGTGAGAGCAGCAACCCCAGGCTAGGTTTCTGCATGTCAATCCAAACATCAAGGGCGGTTGCGAGGATGCCGAACCCATAGATTGAGGCGAGGAGCGACTTCTCGAACACGTTGACCTGCCGCCCGGCTCTTGTCGCGACGAGGCCCAAGATCAGCAACGACACCCCGATGCTCGCCAGCCCGGCGATGACGGTGATTTCCGTTGTGTGAAAAGCAACTGCCGATGCGCCAAGCGCCAGCGACGCCCCACCAGCCACGGCGACAAGCTTCCGGGCCACCGCGACTTGCAGGAGGCTTGCGGCAAGGCCAACCGTGGCAAAGAGCAGGGGATAGAGCAAAGCAATTTGAGCGCTAACGGTCGCCCATGCTTCTGAAGGAGCCAGGTCGCTAAGGTTGAACAAGCACCAAGCCAGGCTTGCAAATGAAAGCCAGGCCAGTCGCGCCTCACTGCGGCGCAAGAGCCAAGCGACCAGGGCTATTGCGGCTATGACTGCCAGGGTATCGGCGGCAAGCAGGCGACCCCACAGCATGACGCCTTCCGCTTTCTGGCCCATCGGACCATCCTTGAAGCAAGACCGCTACTTTATGGATCCCCGTTCGCGAGAGATTTACGCTTCGGTCCCCAAACCATTTCTCAGGGACAAAATTCCACACAATTTCCTCGTCGCAAACCCCCAATATGTGGGAAGCGACAAGCCGTATGTTGAGTGGACGCCAAATTCGAACAGGACTAGCCTATATGGGCCTAGTATACCACGATAGGGGAAGACTGTGGCCCAAACATTGGCTCAAGACACCCGAATGGCGTCTTTCTCAAGCAGTCTTGGTAAGGACCGGCTCGTTGTCTCCCGTTTCGAAGGGGCAGAGGGGCTCAGCGAGCTTTTCGAATTTCGGCTGGAAGTGGTTGGCACGGACGAAGACATCGACTTCGACCAGATTCTCGGCACGAAATGCTGCCTGAAGATTCAGTCGCAACACGATGGCGTCGAGCGCAGCTTCAATGGGGTTCTGGTCGAGGCTGAGTGGATCGGCAAGGATCAGGACCTGCGCTTCTACCGTCTGGTGCTCCGCCCGTGGCTGTGGCTCCTGACCCGGACCACAAATTGCAAGATATTCAGCCATAGCACGGTACCCAAGATCCTCAGCCAGGTTTTCGGTAGCCATGGCTTCGCGTTCGAGCAGCGCCTGTCGGAAAGCTATCCCGAACTCGAATATTGCGTTCAGTATCGCGAGAGCGACTTTGCCTTCACGTCGCGGCTCATGGAAGAATACGGAATCTACTTCTATTTCGAGCACAGTGAATCCGACCACAAACTCATTATGGCCGATTCAAGTTCTGCGCACGAGCCCAAGCTTGGCGGTGCGGCCCTTGAATTTTCGGCGGTCGGTCAAAGCAACATCTTTGGCAAGGACAGATTGAACGAGTGGGCGGAGGGTCGGCACCTGCGCTCGGGCAAGGTCACGCTCGAGGACTACGACTACAAGAAGCCCACCACCGACTTGTTGGCGGAGAAAGCCGCCAGCGCAAAATACCAACATGGCGACCTTGAACTCTACGATTATCCGGGGCGTTACACCGAAAAAGGCAATGGCAACTCGCTTGCAAATGTTCGACTGGAAGGCGAGCAGGCCATCGACAAACGCTCCACGGCCAGTGGTGACGCCGTGACCTGTTGTCCGGGTTTCACAATAACGCTGGATGGAAGCCCAAGAGCCAACAAGGGAACCAAGTATCTGACGCTGCGCGCCAATCATCTTTTCCGATCGCAGGCGTACCGTTCACAGGACGTGTCCGGCGACGACGGCTATTCCGGGAGTTACGAGTTTCAACCGCTTGATATTCCATTCCGGGCACCCGCGACCACCCTAAAACCGATCATTCACGGCCCGCAGACCGCGGTGGTCGTGAGCGACGTTGACGACCAGTGCCGCATTGAGGTCCGGTTTTTCTGGGACCGTGACAAGAGCCAGTCCCGCTATGTGCGCATAGCCCAAAGCTGGGCTGGCAACGGCTGGGGCGACGTCAAGATTCCGCGCAAAGGCATGGAGGTGGTGGTCGAATATCTTGAAGGAGACCCCGACCAACCCCTCGTGACCGGCAGCGTCTATAATGCGCAAAATGTTGCGCCCTATGTCAAAGAAAAGCTCAATGCGGTGTCTGGTACCAAGACGCAAACGCTTCGCGGAACCGGCTTCAACGAACTTATCATGGACGACACGTCCGGGGACGAGTTGATCCGTTTCCACGCCCAGCGCGATCTTGAGGGCAAGGTCGAAAACGATGAGCGGCGTGACATTGGGAACGACGTCAAAGTGCGTATCGGCAACAACCGCGACGAAAATATTGTGTCGACTTGGACGGTGACAGCGAATGAAAAGATTGAATTCACCGTGGGCATGAGCACGTTTACGATGACCCCGACGGAGATAACGCTGAAGTCCACAATGATCACGTTGGAGGCCGACGCACTGATGAAAATACAGTCGAGCGCATTGAGCCAAGTGACAGCCGACGCGCTGTTGACGATCCAGGGCGCCTTGGTTCTGATCAATTAAGCGGTCCCGGTACGGGGGAAGGGTCCATAGTGGGTTTTATCGCGTCGCGTTTGGCCTAAGCGATCGAAGGAGACAAGATGAAGCATTTGCGGTTCTCGACGGCCGGACAAGTGATCGATGCCTTCCCGAATCTGCGCGGCCAGATCCCGGCAACCAATCTCGAGCTTGAGCCTTTTGCGTTCATCGACAGTTTGCTGGCGCAAGGCGACGCGCGGCAGGCCATGGCATTCTGTGCCTTCGTGCTGCCGCGCCGCGATGCCGTTCAATGGTTGTGCGGTGCCTTGCGCCGGCAATTCCAACAACCCAACGGAACTGATGCAAACCTCCTGGGGCTCGTCGAGGAATGGCTCAAGAAACCGGTTGAGGCCGCCCGCCGGGCCGCCCTCGACGCCGGCATGAATGATCCGAACAAGGGCGCATGCGCCTGGGCGGCGCTCGCGGCGGGCTGGAGCGGCGGCAATCTCTCGCCCAGTACCGAACAGCCCGTTCCCCCGCCTCAGCACCTGACCGGTCAAGCCGTCAATGTCGGGTTGACGCTTCTTGTCGCCGGCTTGCCCCTGGCGAAACAGCGCGACAAGATGGAGGAATTCGTTGGCGATGCGGTGGCCCTCCTGCGCCACGGTGCCTCCTGACAAGTCCTTAGATTTTCGATAAAATCCTTTTAAATCTGATGGGACTCCGCAACAGCCATGCTGACGCTCAGGATCGAGAACTATGATCGACTGCCCGATGGCGGGCCGTTAGAGTTCGCGATCGATCGTCGCGGCTTTGATTTCGGGCGCGACCAACATCTCGATTGGACGCTTCCCGACCCCAATCGGGTCATCTCGGGCAAACATTGCGAAGTTCGGTTTCATGACGGCGCCTATTGGCTGACCGACACATCGAGGAACGGCACCTATCTGAATGGTGCCAGCAAGCGCCTGCAAAGCCCTTACCGTCTTGCGGACGGCGACCGACTGGCCGTCGGCGACTATATTTTGCTCGTGTCGATCAAGCTTGGGCAAGCGCCGGCGGCTATGCAGCCGGTGCCGCCTTCTCGCTTCGAAACACCAAGTTTCCCCGCAGCAGGATCAAACATCTGGGACACGTCGCATGAGGCACCCCCGCCGATCGACGCCAGAGAGCTCCTGCCACCTCCGCTCCAATCCGAGCGAGCACCGGACTTTCTGCATCAGGCCGCCTATGTCCCGCCGCCTTTGGAGGAGCCGGAAGCGATACGCAGGCCTGCGCCCGCAATTCCTCGTCCCCTCCCGTCCGGGGGGCCGTGGGCCAACCCGGAAGACGTTTCGCCGCGGCTTTCTCCTGCCGAGCCGTCTGCTGTCAAGGCGCCGCGGGCTGCTATCCTCTCGCCACCGCTGGCAGAGGAGCCGATGTCTGTAAAGGTGCAGAACGCTTCGGCGCCATCGCCTTCGGTCGATGTCGACACGAACGAATTCATTCGCAGATTTGCCGCCGGCGCGGGCATTGCTGAGAATGTTCTCAGCGGCGCCGACGCCGGCGATGTCGCCGAGGATGTGGGCCGGTTGCTGAATCTTATCTGTCAGAACATGATGACGATGCTGCGGGCGAGGGCCGAAGCAAAAGCGTTGTCGCGCAGCGGCAACCGCACGATGATCAGCGCCGAGGATAATAATCCTCTAAAATTCATGCCAACGGCCGAGGAAGCCTTGCGGGTCATGCTCGGTCCAAAGATTCGAGGCTACCTCGACGGCAACGCGGCGTTTGAGAATGCGTTTGGCGACCTCAAGATGCATCAGGTCGCGTTCCTGGCATCAATGCAGGCTGCGCTGACCGAGCTCTTTGACGAATTCGCGCCTGAGGCCATCAAGAAGGCGGCGGATGCCAATAAATCCATGCTGTCATCCAGCAAAGGCCGATATTGGGACCTTTATGCCGAACGCTGGGCTGCCAGAGTGGGGCGGCGCGAGCACGGCATGCTCGGCGCCTTTCTGGATCTCTACGCCGAACATTATGACAAGCTCAGTGCGCCGACGCGCAACCGACCCTAATCCAGGAATGCCAAGACCGTCGTCTTGAGCGTGGAGAATGCAGGGTCACTGGCAAATTTCGCCAAAGGTTCATTGTTGCTGCTGATGGTGGGCTTGTCCCCTGAATTCTGTGCTACCGTCGTGCCGCCGCCGGACGGCGGGGCTGACGCTGGCCTGCCTCCCATCTTCTGAGCTGCCCAAGATATCAGGTAGCCAATCGTTTTACCTTGTTCGAAGGGATTGGCGCGCACATGTTCGGCGCCGAAGACGTCGGCGATCAGCAGATCCGGCCGACTGCCGAGCACTTTCAGCGCGCCGCCGACGCCGAGAAAATGAGCCAGATACAGATTGCCTGGCGTCACGGGGTGGCCTGCTTGGCGCTCCACGGCCGCGTTGTCGCGTGTAAATTCGGTCGTCATCGTGCGCGAGAGATCGCAGTCGGTTCGAAGCGCCAAGACCTCCTGGCGCGTGCGGCCGACCAGGAGGTCGGGGCGATGGAGCCGGATCGTCGTCATCCACGTGGATTCGATGAATTGGCCAAGCCCAACCGCGGTCGACAAGGGATTGGCCGCGGTGCATTTGTTGCCGCTCTCAATGTAAATGATCCGGTTGACGAACTGGTCCACGGCGCTGTTGGTGCCCGTATTCGCTTGGGTTTCGGCGACGGGATCGACCGGCACACCGTTATTGCGAACTTCAAAATGCAGCCGTGGTTCGCGGCTTGTCGAGGGAGTGCCGACATAGCCGATGATCTGCCCGGCCTTGACCGTACTCCCAACCGCCAAACCCGTCGCCGGATGTGCCAGATAGCCATACATGGAGGTCTTGCCGCCATCGTGCGACATCCGGACCACGGTTCCAAATCCCGTCTCGTTTCCGATGGACGTGACCTGGCCGGCGAACGCGGCAACCACCGGCGACCCCTCCGGTGCCGTCCAGTCCATGCCGTAATTCATCTGCGTCGAGGCGGAATCGCCGGTTCCTTGCGCGCCGAACCTCGCGGCAATCACGCCGTTGACGGGTGTGATCATGCCGCCGTCCGGCACGCTGCCTCGACCGGCGGACGAGACGCATTCGTATCGGGCGCCAGGCTGCGACTGCATCACATAACAGTCGAGATTGCCCGTCGTGCGGCCGATGCTCACGAAGACAATGCGGCCAAGACCTTGTTTCGAATCCCGCGCGATCGGCGAGTAGACAATCGTGATCGTGTCTCCCGATTGCACCTTCTGCTCAAGATCCTGAGCACGTGACAGGAGCATGATCGTTTCACCGACAACTGGCGCCGGAAGCCGATTCCGCAGTGCCGTAACATAGATCGCATCGAGCAGACGCGGCTGGTCTTCCGGATTGACCCGATCGGGAACCAGCGGCGCCGCGAACGGATCGCGCTGATACCAAGGATCTTCGGACCTGACAAAGGCGCCGTCATCATTGAGGGCGATCGAGCCGACGAGCTTGGATCCGCTATAAACCGAAACCTGTACGGGCTGCATGTGGCTGGGGTCGTCGTCGATCGCCGTCGCCCGCACTGCATAGCGGTCACCGCTCTGAAGGTTCTGGCTACTGTAGAAGGAGGCGAATGCGCCTGCTGCAGCAGCGGCTTTCTGTGCATCGAGGCCCAGACCTTTGAGCGCGTCCGACAGGGTGGTCGGGGCTTTAGCCGTCTGAGCAAAATCGGCAATCCTGTGGCCTGGCCCCGCGCCTGACGCGGCGATCACCGAAAAGCCTGCCGTATCGGGCGCATTGTCGGGATTGTCGGAGGAGGCTTGCGCCGACGCGTCCTGTGCGACGGCGATATCTTCCTGCGACCCGAGAACCGCAATTTGAGATTCAGGGGTCGGCAAGTCGAGAACGTCCTTGAGCCGAAAAACATCGCTCTTGATGCCTAAGCTGTCGGCCGCCTTGCGTTGCCGGTCGTTTGCGAGCTTCACCAATTGACGCGGCGCGCTGGCGAGTTGCGGCACGATCACTGGATCGCCGCTCAACTCAATGATGTGCGGCTTGATCGCCGCTCTGATGAGAGCCTCGTCTTCGGCCTCACTGTCTTGTGATGGGACCGCAACCAGATTCGCCTCGAGGTCGCTTTCGGGCACCGTGATGCTCTGCTCATTTCGAGCCGGCGAGAAGATGTAGATGGATGTCATGGCCGCGCCAAAACCAAGGAAGACGAGGGCCATCAACAGCGAGATGTAGCCGAATGCGCCGATGCGGCCGCGGGGCGATGCCGTGCCTTTTTCGTCTGTCTTGCCGCCTCCGCCTTGCGCGGGCGCTGCACCATCGCTGGCGGGCTTTACAGGTTTCCTGGAGGCAGACGCGCCAGAAGATCGGGCTGGCGCAATGATCGTGGCGTTGCTGTCTTCGAGGGGCGTCGCAACCTCCGGCTTCTCCGCCGGCTGCTCCTTGCCGTCCGTCGGCTCGGGATTGGTGCGCCCAGCTATGACAGTCTTGTCAGCCATGATTGAGTTTTGACCCTAGGGCCCGTTCGCTCGAATGAATATCGTCCAAGAGTTGGAATCGCCGGTGTCGATCTCTTTGAACTTGACCTGCTCGAAGCCCCGCACCCAGCAGTCCCAGGGTTGGTTCTGATCCTTCTCGATCTTGAACCGCTTGGTATCGACACACATGTCCCAGTTTCCCTCGAACGCGCTCTCGCCTGTCGCAGTCGTCGCATAAATATAAACATATCTGAGTTTGAGGGCGCTAAGATCTTCATGGATCGGAGTAATGCAAGTATTGGCAGGCAGTATCCACCAGCCTTCGGTGCTGAATTTATTGTTGATTTCAGCGCCTATGGCGACGTTGTACAGCGATACAGACTGATTACATACCTTGAATGCAGCATAGGCTGCGCCATGCTGCCCAAGAAACGTGCCGAATAGAGCCATAGCAAAGCCGCGCCCTTGCCACTGCCGGCATCGGGGAAACTGAAACAATTGCGCCACTCGACTGCACCACGCGATCATAAAGACACGTATCTGCGCCGCATGTTTCTGTCTACCTCACAATGGGGGAGGAAAGGAGCCGGCCGTTCGTCTAAGCTAAGAACTAGGCCATTTGTAGAGGGGCGCTTAGCTTGACTTCCGCACATCGTGTGGCAGAGTTTATGGCAGGTTGCGAGAATTCGCTGGGCGATAAGCTGTTTGCTCTTCTGACGAGATCTTGCGACACGATTGCTGTGCCGCGAAACTATCCATCCAAAACTTTCGGGCGGCTCTTGAATGTCCTGGTTTAGCAAAGTCGTTTGGTCCGAGGGGCTTTTCCTCCGGCCGCATCACTTGCAGCAGGGCGATCGCTATCTTGAGCATCTGATTGAGAGCCGGACCAGTCAGGTCACACCCTATCCGTGGGGTTTCAGCGAGATCGAAATCGATCGCGACCTGGTGCAACAGAGCAAGTTCGCTCTGCGCCGCGCGGCCGGCATCTTGCCGGACGGAACGCCGTTCCGATTTCCGGGGGATTGTCCCCCGCCGCCGCCTGCCGCCGTGTCCGAGACTGCTGCTGGCCTCCTGGTGTGGCTGTGCATGCCGATGGCCCAACCGAACAGTCGCGAGGTTGATGAGCCGGAGGCCGAAAGCGGCAGCCGCTTTGTCGTCCATTCCGAAACGCTGATCGACGCCACCTCCGCGCTGCACATAGAAGAAGAAGTTGACATTGCGGTGCCGCGCTTCAGCTACGAGATCCGTAAGACCCCTAAGCCCGGTTTCGTCAATTTGCTCTGCGCCCGGATTATCGAAGTCAACGACAAGACGATTGTGTTCGACGAGCGCTTTGCCCCGCCCGTTCTGGTGGTCGGTGCGCATGCAAGTGTGAGCGGCTGGCTCGATCGCGTTATTGGCTGGGTCGAGACGAAACTCAGTGAGCTGGCCCGCTTCGCCTCGGACCCACGTTCGAGTGCCGGCATGCAGAGCGTGGACTATTTTATTCTCCAAATGCTGAACCGAGAAATACCGGTGCTACGGCACATGCGACGCTCGAAATACACGCATCCTGAGCGGCTCTATGTGGAATTGCTGCGGCTTGCGGGAGAGTTGGCGACCTACGCCACCAAGGAGCGGAGCGCCAATGACTATCCGGCCTATGACCACGACAATCCCGGCGCGACGTTCGCACCGGTTCTGGCTGACATTCAGCGCTTCCTCAGCGTCGACATAAGCCGTGCCATCCGCCTCGAAATTGTCGAAAAGGCCGCGAATGCGTTTCTGGCCACCGTCACCGACCGCAATTTGTTTCGGGCGTCGACCTTCGTCCTCGAGGTCGCGGCGCAGCGCTCGCTCACCGAATTGCAGACGCAGTTCCCCGCGCTTTTCAAGGTCGGCCCCAATACGCGCATGAATGAAATCGTGCATGCGCACCTTCCGGGCATCGGGCTCATTCATCTGCCGACCCCGCCTGCGCAGATCAGAGCGATCACCAGCCACGTCTATTTCGCGCTCGACCGCATGTCGCCGCTTTGGCCCGAATTCAGCACCGCCAGTGGCATCGGCATGCATTTTTCGGGCGACTGGCCGGGACTTGAACTCAATCTGTGGGTCGTCAAAGAAGATATGAAGTAGGGTGTGGTTCCATGACGAACGGCAAGACCCCGTTGGGGTCAGACCCGGAATCGGAAAGGACGGTCATCAAGCCGAATCCGGGCGGACGGCGTGACGGCCGCGGCGCGCCCGTCGCCAATGGCATGTCTCCTCCAGTCGCCGCTCCTCCTCAGGACATCTGGGGTGGGCCGCGTGTCGCAGCCGGGCCGGCAAGCCCCCCGCCGCCCACGCCTGAGCCGCGCGCTCCCGGACAACAGGGTGCGGCGGCGGGCGGACCTTCTGCGATCGATCTGGCATCGATGGGCGCGAGCGACAAGACCGGCGGTCCTAATCCCATTCTTGAAGCCGCAATGCCCTTGCTTATCGTGTTGGCCAATATCCGCATTGCGAGACAAGTCCCTCAGGTCGCGCCGATGATGAATACGGTGGCGCTGGGGATCGAAAACTTCGAAACATCGCTCAACGCGCAAAATATCCCTGAGCCGCAGGTTCGCACCGCCAAATACGCCTTGTGCGCCACCGCCGACGACATCGTGCAGAACTTGCCGAGCTCGGACCGGAATCTGTGGACGCAGTACAGTATGCTGAGCCGTTTTTTCCAGGTCCGCGACAGTGGCGTGGGCTTTTTCGACGAACTGGCGAAGTTGCGGCAAAACCCGCAAATCAATCACAATCTTCTGGGGCTCATGCATGCCTGCATGTCGCTGGGCTTTGAAGGCAAGTATCGCATCGCGGGTGGCAACGTCGCACATCAGCAAATCCGCCGCGACATCTACGAGACGCTGCGCGCACGGGAGGCGCGCGCGACGGATCATATTTCTCCGCACTGGCGCGGCCAGGACATTGCCGCCGCCTATGTGCGCCAAGCGGTGCCGCTCTGGGCGGTGACATCTGCCGCGGCCGGTCTGCTGTTGCTCAGCTTTTTGGTTTTTCGCTGGCTGCTGGGCGGCCTGTCCGATAGCGCCAGCGCGAATTTGTTGGCGCTTCATCCGACAGCGGACATTCATATCTATCGAACTGTTCCGGCGCCGCCGCCACCACCGCCGCCGATCAAGGTCACGACCCAGCTCGAGCGCATTCGCGAACGTCTCAAGGATGATATCGCCGCGAACAAGGTGTCTGCCGATTATTCCGGCAAGGATATTGTCGTACGCTTGCTGAACGATTCCCTTTTCGACAAGGGCAGCACGACAGTTCGAGCCGATGCGGTCCCCGTGATTGGCCATATTGCCGGCGCTCTTGAGAAGGAGCCGGGTCAAATTCGGATCGTTGGTCACACCGACAGCACGCCGGTTCGCGCAACCGTGCGCTACAAGGACAACCAGCAGCTTTCGGAGCAGCGTGCTCAGGCCGTCCAACATATTCTCGTTGAAGGTATCTCGGATCCAAAGCGCCTGACGACGGCGGGGCTTGCCGACACCGCACCCATCGATATGAGCAACACAGTTGAAGGCAATGCCAGAAACCGGCGCGTCGAAGTGTTCATCCCGCGCGAGGACATGTGATGAAACGCTGGATCATCCTTGGCATCAGTATTATCGCTGTCATCGCCCTATGCGCGGTGATCTGGTTCGTATTCCCGCTCGTTGCCATTGCCCGCGTCGAGCCCTTCGCCAACCCTTGGCTGCGGCTGGCGCTGATGGGGCTGATCCTTACGATCTATTTCGGCTGGCTGGCCTATAGCATCCACCAGCACCGGCAAGCCGCGCGGGCGCTTGCCGAAAATATCGCCTTGCAGGATCCCGAGGATGACGGTTCGGACGCCGCCGTATTGGCCGAGAAGATGCGGGATGCCCTGCTCACCCTCAAGGGCTCGCGGCGCACCAAGGGCGACTTCCTCTATGAGCTGCCCTGGTATCTGATTGTCGGGCCGCCCGGCGCCGGCAAGACCACGGCCTTGATGAATTGCGGCCTCAAATTCCCGCTGGCGGCTCATGCCGGTCCGATCGCGGGCAGTGGCGGCACGCGCTATTGCGATTGGTGGTTCACCGAAGACGCCGTTTTTATCGACACCGCCGGCCGGTACACGACGCAAGATTCCGACTCCGATGCCGACCGCAAGAGTTGGCTTGGCTTTCTCGACCTTTTGAAGCGCCACCGCGAACGCCAACCGATCAACGGTGTGCTGGTGGCCATCAGCATCGGCGACATGCTGGCCATGAAGGAGGCTGAGTTTGGTGCCCATGCGGTGGCGATCCGCAAGCGCCTCGCTGAACTCAACAACCGGCTCCAGGTCGATTTTCCGGTCTATGTCATCTTCACCAAGGCCGACCTGATCGCGGGTTTCTCAGAGTATTTCGGCAATCTCGACGCGGATGAACGTAAAGCCGTATGGGGTGCCACCTTCCAGACCAAAAATAAGAAGGAGAATCGTGTCGGCGACGTGGGGCCCGAGATCGATCTTTTGATCTCGCGACTGAGCGCGGAACTGCCCGACCGCCTGCAAGAGGAGCCGGATCCTATCGCGCGCGTGCGTCTCACCGGCCTGCCGTCCCAGCTTGCCGCGCTCAAACCGACGATCGCCCGCTTCCTCAGCGCGATCTTCGAGCCGACACGCTATCAGACCAGCGCGGCGCTTCGCGGCTTTTACTTTACGTCCGGAACCCAGGAAGGGACACCGATCGACCAGTTGCTGGGCTCCCTGTCGCGCAACCTTGGCTTGCAGGGAAGCGCGAGCATTGCCTATTCCGGGCGCGCCAAAAGCTATTTTCTTGAACATCTATTGACCAAGGTCGTGTTCGGGGAAGCTGGTTGGGTTTCCACCAACGCGGCGGCCGTGCGCCGCAGGTTCCTCCTGCGCATGTCCGGTTATTTGCTTGTGGGCGGCATCACGCTGGCTGCGCTCGCTGGTTGGTTCACCAGCTATTATTCCAATACAGGCCTGATCGACAGGACCAACGCAGCCGCGGCTGCTTATGCGCGGGACACCGCGCCGCTGCTGAGCCAAGACCCGATCAACGACGAGGATTTTCTGAGGATCGTCAGGCCGCTCGATGCGTTGCGTGATTTTCCGTGGGGATATGAAAAGGTAGATGCCGATCCGCCCATGAGCGCGACGCTGGGCCTTGGGCAGCACGAGCGTATCGGCACAGCGAGCGTTGCGTCGTATCATGACGGGCTGGACCGCCTGCTGCGTCCCCGCATCCTCTTCCACCTCGAAAAGCGCCTTGCCGAGCTGCAGGATAAGCCAGAACAGCTCTATGAGCCCCTGAAGGTCTATCTGATGCTGGGCGGCGATCCCAACATCCCGGTCGATACCGCCCTGATTGAAGGATGGATGCAGGGGGATTGGGAAAGCCTCTATCCGGGCGAGCCCAACAAGGCCGCCCGCGACAGCCTTAACCGGCACCTCGACGCCATGCTCAACATCGAGGGCGCGCCACCACGCCAGATCGCCTTAAATGGTCCTCTCGTCAAATCCAGCCAGGTCGCGTTGACGCGGCTTTCATTGGCCGAGCGCGCTTTTGCGATCATCAAATCGACGGCGCATGACCAAAGCGTCAAGGATTGGACCGTCGTGGGGCATGCTGGCCCCGATGCGGCGGTGGTGTTCGGCACGAATGACAAATCCCCCATCGAGAGTGTCGGCGTCCAGGCCCTGTTCACTTACGATGGTTTCTACGCCCTGTTCCTCGGCAAGATGGACGCCGTCATGTCGCTCTTGCAAAGAGAGCGCTGGGTCTTGGGCGACGCGGGAAGCACCCAAGCGCTCGATGCGCAATACGCCAATCTGGGGCCGGATTTGTTTCGCATCTACGATCAGGAATTCATTAAGGCGTGGACTTCGGCGCTCGGGCGGCTGAAACTCAATAGCTTTGCCGCTGACAAGCCCACCTATGCGACGCTGCGCGCGGCGACCGGAGCGGCTTCACCGATCAAGCTGCTGCTCGAGTCGATCTCGTCGGAGACCAAGCTCACGGAAGCAAGACAGGCTGCCAGCGACGGCACGGGCAAACCTGGTGCCGCTGCGGGAAGAGCCGCGCCCAAGGCGGAGGCTAAGCTCGGCGATATGGCGGCGATCGGGCTCGATGCGTCCAAGAAATCCTCAGGCCGTGGCGGCAACGTGGAAGCGCCCTTCGTGCCCGGCGCCATCATCCAGGAACATTTCCGTCGTTATCACGAGCTTGCGAAGAAGAGCGGCGACAAGGACCAAATCGACTTGCTGGTCGAGCAGCTGAAGGGCTTGTACCAGAGCCTGATCGACGAGCAGAATTTCGAAAGGGCCGCGCAGGCCCGGCAAAACATGCAGACCTTCCTCGGCGCCATTGCCACCAGTTCGTCGAGACTTGATACGCCGTTCGACACCATGTTCCACGATACGATGGCGGAGTTCGAGCAGAAGATCATTGGCGAGAAGGTCGCCGACCTCAAAGGTGATTTGAACGGCGCCGTCACCCGCGAATGCCTCAATATTATCAGCAACAAATACCCGTTCGTACCGACCAGCAAGCAGGACGTGCCGATGGGCGAGTTCGGCCGATTGTTCGGACCCAACGGCATTTTTGATACGTTCTTCCGCGAAAGGCTCGCTGGCCTTGTAGACACGTCCGGCGCCGTTTGGAGCTGGAAGCAAGGCTCGAAGTTCAGTCAGGCGCTTTCGTCCGAGGCACTGCTCCAGTTCCAGAATGCCGCCCGCATCAAGGAAGCATTCTTTGGCGGCCAGGGCAGCGCGCCGAACGTGAAATTCGCGATTACAGCGCAGTCGATGAGTGACAAGACCGCATCCGCGACCTTCGAGGTCAATGGCTCGAAGCTGGAAAGCCCGTTTGGCGTCGCCTCGCACGGTGATTTCGAATGGCCAGGAAGTTCGCCAGATGGCACGGCATCGATCACGATGCCGGAAAGCGAGGGTGTCACGCCGTCCCTTCATTTTACCGGCGCCTGGGCATTGTATCGTCTTCTGAAGGAAGGGGCGGTTCGCCAATCCGGCAACAAGGCAACGGTGCGTTTCGTCGTCAGCGGGCGCCAAGTCACCTATGAGCTCACTTTCGACACGCTCGACAATCCTTTCACGATCCTCTCGCAACTCAAGTTCGCCTGCCCATCGGATCTCTAGCGTTCGGATCTCTCGTGTCATGACGATACCATGCGCCATGTTCGGAAAATTACCTTCGAAACGGGACTTCGTGGCCTACAACATGGTGCGTCCATTTCTCGATCAATGGGAAGCGTGGCTGCAAGCCGGTGTCGCGTCCAGCCGGCACACGTTGGGACGGCGCTGGCAAGAAATATTTCTCGGATTTCCGATCTGGCGCTTTTGGTGCGGCAGGCAGATTTTTGGCGATGCGGTGACCGGCGCGCTGATGCCCTCGGTCGACGGGGTAGGGCGCTATTTCCCGCTGACCGTCTGCGCGTGTGAACCGGCAGACATGTATCTCGAGCCGCCACCCTCGCCGGCGCTGGATCATTGGCACGAGGATTGCGAACGCTTCCTCCTTCATATGCTGGACGATCACATCGAGCGAGAACCGTCTGCATTGTTGGCGGAACTCTCCTTCCCGCCTGTCGCACCCCGCTTGCCGGCACCGCAACGAAACAGCGGGCTGTTCGAATGGCCCGGCGGCGACATTTCGATCCCCGATGCCTTCCGCTCGCTCGAGATGGCGGACGGCGAAGCGCGCAACGGCGGACGAAGCTATTGGTGGACATATGGCGGGGAGGGCGGACACCAAGCCAGGCTTGTGGTCGTCGAGGGCAAACCCAGCGCCCAGTTCTTTGAGTATCTCATGACCGGGGAGTCTGCCTGATGGAAACCCGCGCAGATGGTCAAAATCTCAGGTTTGAAACGGCTGCCATCACGCATCCGGGCCATGTGCGTCAGGTCAACGAGGACAGCATCTTCGCCGATGGCGGGCGCGGCATCTGGGTGGTCGCGGATGGAATGGGCGGTCACCGCGATGGCAATGTCGCCAGTTCGATGATCGCGGAGGCAGCGCGAAACACCGGCAGGGCTGCCTCACTGATGGATTTCACCGAGGCTTTCCGCAGCGGCATCGATGCCGTCAATCTGAAGCTCCTGGCAAGGTCCAACGGCGAGCGGCAAGAGATCGTCGGTTCGACGGTTGCGGCTTTGCTAATTCAAGATGCCCATTATTGCTGCCTTTGGGCTGGCGATTCCCGCTGCTATCTGGTGCGGGCGGGCAAGATTCGGCAGGTCTCGCGCGACCATACCGAAGTCCAGGAACTCCTGGATCGCGGCGTGCTCAGCCCGGCGGAAGCAGCGATCTGGCCGCGCCGAAATGTCATCACTCGTGCGGTTGGGGCCATTGACGATTTTCAGCTGGAACATGCGACGGGTGTGGTAAAGTTGGGCGACTGTTTTGTTCTGTGCAGCGACGGCTTGACCGGTCACGTGAACGATGACGAAATCCTGGCGCGTAGCCGCGCTCTCAGTGCGGACCAAGCAAGCCGCGAACTCCTTGAGCTTGCTTTGGCGCGCGGCGGTAAAGACAACATCTCTGTCGTCATCGTGAACGTTGTCGCCAGAGAAGTCACAGCGGTTGTGATGCGATGATGGTCGCGAATGGAGCAGCATGTGACCGATGACAGAACGCGGATCGCGGTGCGCGGCTCGGCGGTGAGCATCGGCACCGAGCTGAATCAAACCTACCGCATTGACTCGCTGCTTGGCGCCGGCGGCATGGGAGAGGTGTTCAAGGGGCACAATATCCAAACCGGCGATCCGGTCGCGATTAAGATTGTGCTGCCAGAGTTCGCCCAAAACGAGACGATCCTCGCGCTGTTTCGCAAGGAAGCGCGCATCCTCAACCATCTCAATCACGAGGCCATCGTCCGCTACTACGTGTTCTCGATCGATCCCGCGCTCTCGCGGCCGTATCTGGCGATGGAATACGTGGACGGCCCGTCGCTTGCGGCACACGTGAAGACAGCTCCACTCGCGCCCTCGGAATTCATGCCGTTGCTGCGGCGCCTTGCCGACGGTCTGCACCGCGCGCACCAGGCCGGTATCATTCACCGCGATATGTCGCCCGACAATGTCATCCTTCCGGGCGGTCTGGTTCAAAATGCCAAGATCATCGATTTTGGCATCGCCCGCTCCGCCAATGTCGGCGGCGAGACGCTGCTCGGTGGCAGCTTTGCTGGAAAGTATAATTTCGTTTCGCCCGAGCAACTCGGCCTTTACGGCGGCGAGGTCACACCCAAATCGGACCTTTATAGCCTTGCGCTGGTGATGGTCGCGGCAGCGCGTGGTCAGCCGCTCGATATGAGCGGCTCGCAGCTCGATGTGATCGAAAAGCGCCGCAACGTGCCGGATCTTGCTGGCATCCCGAAACAATTCCATCCGGTGCTTTCGGCCATGCTGATGCCTGATCCGGCGCAGCGACCGGCCGACATGGCGGCAATCCGCGATTGGCCGGACCCGCAGCCCGCGCTCAAAGCCAAGCCGGAGAAACCGCGGGCCGCCGCCTCCAATCTGGTTCGGGCCGAGGCGCCGAAGCCCTCCAATGCTCTGCGCTACGGCATATTTGCCGCTGCGGCGGTCGCGGCCATCGGCATCGGCGCATGGGGGGGCTGGTTTTACGTACAAACCTCGACATCCCCGCAAAAGGGTGGGGGAGCGTCGGAGACTGCGGGGCAAAATTTGCCCCCTGGCGACAATAAAGTGACAAATACCGAGCCCGCGATTCCGATTCCGCCGGATGGCAAATCGCTCAATGTTTCGCCGCCAAGCCCCGTCGCCGGCGATGACAAGTTGGCGAGCGCCGAAGCCACAACTCGCCTCCCGCCGAATGGCCAGTCGAGTGACGTTTCAAAGCCAAGCCCGCCCGAGGGAGGCGACACGGTCGCCAAGGCGCCCTCCCCAACTTCTGCGTCCACGACTGTACCAACATCGACCGACAATAAACCTCTCCCGGGACCCGACAGCTCCGCCAGCTTGGAGACCTCCTCCACACGCCCGACAGCGCCGCTCTCCCAGCAGTCCACCACAGCATCGCTCGATGACTTTGTGACGAACTTCGGCGCGAACAATTGCTTTGCCGCCAAGGTGGATAGGATAGCTGCCTCATCCGCCACCATCACCGCGCTGGGAACGTCGAAAGCAAATCAGACCTTCATCGAAGCGTTCAAGCAAAGGGCCGGCTTCACGCCGGCCGTGACGCTCGACCCGGTTTCAGCATCGCAATGCGGCTTTGTCGATGCGTTGCCGCATATGTCGGTTCCCGGCGCACCGCCACTCCATATCACATTGAGCGCGCCTGAAATTCATGGCAGCAACCCCGATACCGGAACACTTGGCGACCCGCTCAACGTGTCGATCACCGGCGGCGGCGAGCGCAACATTTATCTGTTCGTGATGGATCACAATGGGGGCATCCAGAACATCAATCGTCTATGCCCTTCCTGCACGACCATGAAGGCAGGAGAGTTGGACGCTGCGCTCAGCCTTTCAGCGCCGGCCAGGGTCGATGGTGAAAGCCGACCACCTTTCTATCCCATGCTGGTGTTTGCTGTTGCTTCCTCAAGGCCGTTGATCAGCATCAATGCGCAAGATGCGTTCGAGGCGGACGACTTCATCGCGCCTTTTCTCAAGGAGATCGCGAATACAAAAGACGTGACGACCGCTGTGGGGTTCCTAAAGCTGCACGACCCGCTTGCTACCCCCCGATGAGAACGGTTGGGCACATGCCAATAATCGTGCCGCCATGCACGGTAAGATCGCCGATACGCGCCGCCATCAAGCTATTCACTAGGACGGTGGCGGAGCCGAGGGCGATCATGTCGGGCGGGCCGACACAGACGCATAAATCGGTAATGCGCGCCTGCGGCTGACCGCCGGTAATGACATTCGGGGACCCCATCACAATCGGGCCGCCGACATGCGGCACCAACACCGTCACTTGCGGACAGATGTGCATGTCGCCCAAACGAGAAGCTGGTTTCCCCATTGGGCGAGACTATCAAGGATGGTTTGGACGCGGCATCCCCCGTTCTGGGGATCATCGGGTTCTCCAGGCTTTCGTCATTCGAGCATGTGCGCAACGTCACTTTTTGGGGAGGCGCTAAGCGATAAATTCTAAAGCAGGCAAGATACCAGTTTGCGCATTGCAGGAGACGCGCGATGAAGATACGGACCTCAACGCGAGCGCCAAGACATCGCCGTTACCTCGCATGGAATTCTGTCTTGCCAGCCGCAGCGCTCGCGGCAGTGATGCTCGCCTTGCCGGCAGGTGCCAAGGCGGTCGAGCGGCGAGTGGCTTTTGTTGTCGGCAATAGCCACTATAAGGTGATGCCACAGCTTAACAATCCGGACAATGATGCCGAGGCCGTCGCTGCGGCTCTCAAGCGCGAGGGCTTCGACGTCGTGACGGCGGTCGATCTCGACCACATCGAATTCGACAAGGCGCTGGAGCGCTTCATCCGATCGTTGCCGGGATCCGAGGTCAGCGTCCTCTACTATTCCGGCCATGGCATCCAGGTGGGAGGGGATAATCGCATCATCCCCATCGATGCCAGTCTGAAAGACCCAGCAGACTTGGAGGTCGAGACGATCAGCGTCAAGACGATCATCGGCTACATGCAGCAAAATTCCAAAGCGCAGCTGGTTTATCTGGATTCTTGCCGGAACAATCCGTTCCAGTCCCGCCCGTTTCTTATCGGGCCGGAAAAGCAAACGGCGGTCGCCGGTATCGGGCTGGCGCCGATCACCACCAAGCCCAGCAGTCTCGTCGCTTATTCGACCCAGCCCGGAGCCGTCGCGGAAGACGGAAAGGGCGACAAGTCTCCCTTCACGGATTCCGTGCTCCGATATTCTTTCAAGCTCGGTGTCGACGCCCAAAAGGCGCTCGACAAGGTGACCGACGACGTGTGGGAGGCGACCAACAAGCGCCAACACCCGTGGTCAGAGAGCACGCTGGTGCAGCCAATCTTCCTCGCCAGACCGGCGATCCGTATCATCCCGGCAATGCCGGTACAGACGGCGAGCAACGTGTCCGTCAAGATTGGCCCCGCACCAAAGCAGGGACCGGATGCCATTGTCCCAACCGAGGACGCGCCCGTGCAAATTGCCGCGTCGCTCGGGGAAACCTTGAGCACGCCGCGCCGCGTTCCAATCGGGGTCGGTCAGGTGGCGCTGCTCGGCGATTTTCCGCTCGTTCGCGCAGCGACTGGCGCACAGATCCAGATTGCTTCGGCGCCGAGCTTCGGCACGATGTATCTGGACGGCAAGCCCCTCGCCGAAGGCGATATTGTCGATCAGAACGCCATCCGCAATGTGACATTCGAACCATCCATCGGTTCGGAAGGTAAGGCGCAAAGCGTTCAGCTCAAGGTCGAGCAGCCCGGCAGTGGCGACAGTAAAGTTGTCGTCGGCAAGATCGAAACTTATGTTCCCCCATGCGATGACTTGGCCGGTGAGCCGCTCGATCCGCAGGGCGTGAGCGCAGGCAAATTGCCGAACGAGATCGATGCTAAGCCTGCGATTGCCGCCTGCACCGAGGCCGTCGCGAAATTTCCCGAAGTCGCACGCTACAAATATGAGCTCGGCCGCGCCAAATTGGCGAATAAGGATGTGGCTGAAGCGATTGGATTGTTCAATGCGGCCGCCAACGCGGGCTATATCCGCGCCTTCTATCAACTCGGCTATATGGCAGAGCGAGGCCTCGGGCGCGCGCAAAATATGGTCGAGGCCAATCGGCTCTACAGAATGGGTTCGGACGGCGGTGACGCTTACGCGATGCTGGCCTACGGCTACAATCTTGTCGTTGGGCGCTGCGAAACGAAATCCGTCGACGAAGGCGTGAAGCTGCTCAACCGGGCCGTGGAGCTCGGCCACCCTTACGCGATGAATGCGGTCGGCTCGATGTATTATCACGGCGATAATTTGTCCGCCGATCCAAAGCGCGGCGTGCGGTTCTACCAAGCCGCCATGGCGCGCAACGATATCAACGCCATGTACAACATGGGCGTTGCCTATCTTGAAGGGAAGGGTGTGGCGCGCGACCCGGCAATGGCGATGACACTTTTCAAGAAAGCCTCCGACGGTGGCCATGCCAAAGCGCCCGCCAGGATTGGCGCGATGTATTTCGAAGGCATCGGCGTCAACAAGGATGTGACGACTGCCATGCACTGGTACGAGATCGGCGCGGAACGCGGCGACTTTGACGCAGCTGCCAATCTGGCATCGATCTACGCGAATGGTCCGCAGGACCGGCGCGACTTGCAGAAGGCCGCGTGGTATTCGAGCCTCGCCGTCGCATTGGATTCTTATGGCGAGCACAAGGACGAAGCCGAAAATCTTCGCGCCTTGGCGGTCGATGCGAAAACGGCAACCGTAGACAAGCTTAGGCGCGAACTGGGAGTCGGCGCCGGCTTCACAACCGCCAATATCGACGACACGCTTGTGCGTCTTGCACGCGAGGCCTGGCAGAAACGCAACCCACGTCTCGATCTGCTTTAAGATGTTCGGCGTTGGCGGGCAAAATGACGCTGTGCGCGCGAACTGGGCTGCGAACTTCTCGTGGCGGCACCGTCACGGGAAGTCTCTGAAACGAGTGCTGCGGGCGCATGCATTCTTCGGTCATCGGCTGGACCATGTCCTTGGAATGATGCGGCGAACCACATTCAGAGGGTTGCACCGGGGCGACGCGGCGGCGTGAGAAAGCACACTGCGGCAGTCGTTTCTCCGCCGTATCTTGGAACAGTTCCGTTTTGGAGAGAGCGACATCGAGCAAGGTCAGTCGCAACCGAGGCATGCCATGATCAGTTCACGCCTTAAAGCCTCATCCACCGCCGCCGTTCTCGTCGCTATCCTCGGCTGCGCTAGCATCGCCCAGCTGACCTTCAACGCCGGGAAGGCGTCCGCCGCCGTATCCTCTGCCGGAGGAGGCAGGTCCTCTGGCGGCAATACTGGCTCGTCCGGAAGCAGTTCCGGATCTACCGGCGGCAATACCGGCCCTGCCGGCGGCAATACCGGCTCCAGTTCATCTGGAAGCAGTTCCGGGTCTACCGGTGGCAGCACCGGTTCCAGTTCGTCTGGAAGCAGTTCTGGGTCTACTGGCGGCAGCACCGGTTCCAGTTCGTCTGGAAGCAATTCCGGATCTACCGGCGGCAGCGCCGGTTCAACGGGAGGAAAAACCGGTTCAACGGGAGGCAGAACCGGCTCGCCCGGAGGCAACCCTGGGTCGGACGGCGGCAATTCCGGATCAAGCGCAGGCCCGTCTGGTCCCTCAGGCAACGCAGGTGGCAGTCATGACGGTGGTGGACGCATTGTTTGCTATCACGCAGGTTGCGTAAGACTGCCTCCACTCCCTAGAGTATACCTGCCTCAACCGCCGCACATGCCGCCGATATACAACGTCCCGCCAAAAGTCGTGCTCCCCAAGAGGCACAGCGCGCCGCCAAGCTTACCGCCGATACACCACGCCGCACCAATCGTGGCCCAAGCGCCAAACCATGAGAGCTGCCACGCGGAGCCGCAAGTGGTGCGCAATGTTTTGGGCGAGCCTTTCTACCTCAACTGCGGCGGCCGCCTGCCGCGGCCCTATTACAATCAGTAGACCAAGCCCATCAATCGGCAGTTCGGCATCTCTCGCCCCTGAAAGGGTAATTCGCCAAGGGACAGGGCAAGCTGGATCAGTCGTTGCACAGATGAATATAGTAACAGTCCGGCGTCAGCTTCCGCCAGGTTGGCGGCTGGTAGATGAAGCCGTAGCCAATCATCCGCCGGCCCTCGCTCATGTCGAACAGAGGCGAGAAGCCCGGTGGTCCCGAATTGCCGTCTATGGACATAATCTCGTATTCGCCGCCCCCTGCTTCGCGGACGTCGGAAATGAAGCCGATATGGTTGCTGGGCACCGGTTTGTTATACATATCGCCCGGTCGCGGTGCGTAGGCTTTCCTACCCACCAGATAGTCCTGGTAAACACCGCCGCGGCTTTTCATGAAGCGGCCGACCGAGCCCATGTCGATCGTCTTGTCCAGGCCGGTTCGGTCGTCGTGAGCCTTGCGGTGCAGTTCGCCGGCGGTTCCAACCATCGGCAGGGGCGCCATGCCGCCCCTCACAAGGCACCAATGGACAAAGTAACTGCACCAGCTGATCTGCAGCGCGGCTTTTTTCTTCCAGTCTCGGCCGGTTGAAACCTTGAAGTAGTCGAGGATGCGATCCTCGTTGTTCCGCCAACATACTGGCGGTCGAAGTTGGGCATAGGCATGGAACAGCACGGTATCACGAAAAGACATCGCCTCCCTCCAACCGGAATTTCGTGACTACGCACCGGGTGCAAGGTCGTGAGTGACTGAGTTTTGACGGGTCAACTCTATCACTCGGGGCCTGACCGAAAAAGGGTTGAGTGATTTCATTTGAGAGCCTCGTGCCTCGCTCGTGGCACAGTGTCGTTTGGCAGCCCATTGCAAGAATGCACCTGTTTCGTCGCGATTGGACGTGAACGGCAGAAGCGCTATCTTTGATCCTAGACCGCTCCGTCTCATCGGTAGCCACCCGCTGCTGCCTAGGCGCTGACCCTAAGGAGGCCGGTGATGTCCGAGTTAAATTACGTCAGCGCCGGCGACCTCGATCACATGCACGAAGTGCTGACAGTGAAGCGAGAGTTGGCCAAGATCGGCATCTTCCTGGAAGGCTTTGGTATCAAGATCACGGGCGTGTATACCAAACCACGCCCCTATGGGTTTGACTTCAACTGCACGCGGCCTCGAGAGCTGCTCGGTTTGGCGCGCAGCAAGGCCGCGCTCAACGAGGATAGGGACGACACAAGGGAAGGCGCGTTCTCGGCCGGCCAGACGCACGGGACCGGTTTCCGACAGATCGGCACCGGCCCTCGGCTGCATCTCGAAATCGCGATGGATGGCAAATGCAACGTCCACATAGATTCACATGGATATGTGACCGGCCGCGGGCAGTACGATTGGAACCGCGGTCTTGAGCACGGCTACTGGGACTTGCTGGCAGACAAAGCTCCGGGCTTGTTCGGCTCTTTTGGCAATCAGGGACAGATCGGTCCAATGATCCGGCCCATGCAAGGCGTTGATGGCCGGATGCGATGGGTCATCGGATTGACGGGACATTGGTAGGCACTTCGCGCCTCCAGCCCCGCGCGAGACCGTTCGGTTGGGCAAAGGTCACCTGTTCGAACGGCAATTCTCGGCATTTCCCAACGAGGACAGGCTGGCTCTGAAGATGAGTCCTCACGTCATGCGCGATTTCCCCAAGATCGTACAACACAGACTACCCGCATCCCATCATCAGATACGGCGGATGATTTTCTCGCTAAGGACAATATGCGAGTCGCATCACATGTCACGATTCCGCCCTGGACGTCGCGAGCGATGAGGAGGGGAAGGCCCGGTTCCGTCGCAATGAGCGAGGCGTCCGGGAGAGACAATGTGCCGTATGCGCGCACCGTATTGAAGCAAAATAGCGCAAGTGAGAGAGTTCAGTAGCCTCGGAGTGCATAGTTTGCTCCCGCATTCTGCCCTCATGCATTCCCAGGCAATTACTTTATCCCTTTTTCTTTAAGGGGTGTCATCAGCACATGAATTCCGCCGATGACCCTTTTTTCTGTGTCGCCTTGGGTCTGCGCGTTCCTGCATATATGGCGGGGCATCACTCCAGACGTTGTTGGCTCATTTTGTGCCGCAGGCCTCACTTTCGGCCGTCCCGGAAATCCACACCACATTGACACACAATTCAAACAATGAAAGGGTGAGCGCGGCTCGGAATGCGTGGCTTCCCCAAAGCGCTGTGTTCCACCCAGCCATCAGAACACTTTACTTCCTTTTCTTTAGGGAAGGGGCATCGGGACACCGGTAGCCCCTTTTTTTCATGCCTGCTCACGCTCTCCCATTGTGTAGTCGGTTAAGCGTGGGCCCGAAGCGCCGGTTGGTTTTGTGTATATCTCGCACACGATCTTGACACATAATTTCAGTAGTAAGATATTACTGCCGCCTTGGAATGCACTTCTCGGCGCTTCACTCCTATCCTCCAGCATTCCCGGGCGATTAATTAATCCCTTTTCTATGAGGGGGCCATCAGGACGACTGATGGCCTTTTTTCGTTTGCCGGGGTGCTCCGATCTTTCTTGCGAACTCGGATGACGGCGGGGACATGGCCACATAGCAACGTGTTCGACATCTCACGTCGACAGTCCTTGCACGGACGAACCGGCATAACGCTATCAAGACACTGCTGCGATGTGCCCAAGGCAAAACAGTTGACCTTGTCCTACCTCCTCAAGACCGCTACAAGGGTGACGGCAAAGGTGGTTTCTGTGCTCTATAAATCAACGACTTAGGGGCGGTGTGTGACCGTCCGCACCGCGCCTGATGCGATCCACAATCGAGGTTCGACCCTGCGCCCCGAGGCAGTTCAGAGGAGCGACGTGATGCCCGAACCCCATCTTCTGCCGATCCGTGTCTATTATGAGGACACCGATTTTTCCGGGGTGGTCTATCACGCCTCTTATTTGCGCTTTCTCGAGCGCGGCCGCACCGAGTTGCTGCGTTCGCTTGGCATTCATCAAGCGGCACTGCACACGGGGGAGACGGCGGGTTTTGCTTTCGCCGTACGTGCGATGACGATCGACTTTTTGAAGCCCGCCCGGATGGACGATCTTGTCACCGTCGAGACTGTTCCCGCGGACATCGGCGGCGCCTCCGTCACGCTCCAACAAAGGATTCTTTTGGGCGAATCTGTGTTGATTCACGCGACGGTCCGGGTCGCTGCCGTCGCCGGCGGCAAACCGGTGCGATTACCGCATGACGTCAAAGTCAAGCTTGCAGGAATGCCAGATCATTGATTTTTCTGGCTTTTCACTGTGGCGCGAAAACATCAATTCACAAGATTCGGTCATAATTCGCTAACCAATTCATTTTTTTGCCATGATGTGGCATATACGCTACAAGCTCACCTGTGCGGGGCAGGTGGGTTACGGCTGGTTAACCCCTTTCGATAATAAAGGCTCAACTACGTCGCGGCATCGCTGCGGCGCGAAAGATAACAGCGGGTTCGGTTTTGCGACATTTCACTTTTGGGCCGCTTTGGCGGAACAGGACAACCTCTTGGGCCGTCAAGGCCGGGTTGGCCCTCAGCGCTCTGGCTTTCGGCACCTCGGCCACGGAAAATGCAATCGCCAATGGCGATACGCGCACGCTCTCCATTTATTATGTCCATACCAAGGAGGCGAATACGATCACCTTCCGGCGGGATGGGCATTATGACGCCGATGGGCTCGAGAAGCTGAATTGGGCCTTGCGCGACTGGCGCCATGACGAGCCCACCAAGATGGACCCGCACCTGTTCGACATTGTGTGGGAAGTCTATCGCGAATCCGGTTCGACGCAGCCGATCATCGTGATGTCGGGCTATCGTTCGCCCGAGACCAATGCCATGCTGCGCCACCGTTCGCATTCGGTCGCCGAACATTCGCAGCATATTCTCGGCAAGGCCATGGACGTCCATTTCCAAGACGTGCCGATGTCGAAAATCCGTGAAATCGCCATGAAGATGCAGCGCGGCGGCGTCGGCTATTATCCGACCGCTGGGACGCCCTTCTGTCATATTGACGCGGGCGGCGTCCGCTCCTGGCCGCGCATGCCGGACGCCCAGTTGATGGCGTTGTTCCCCGACGGCAAGACCGTGCACATTCCGGCCAGCGGCAATCCTTTGCCCGGCTATGAGGAGGCTCGCGCCGAAATCGTGGCGCGGGGCGATTCCGGCTATGTGGCGACGCTGGAAGAAGGGCGCAGCAAAGGCATTTTTGCCGCATTGTTCGGTGGCGGCGAGGATGACGACGAGGAAGTCGCTGCTGCCACATCGACCCGCCGTGGCAAGGCCTCTGCGGCAGCGGCAACGACGGTTGCATCCGCCGATTATAGCGGCAACGGCAAGAACAATGACGGCGCCCGCTCTTTCTTCTTGAATCAGACGAATGCGGCCGTTGCGCAGGATGCGCCTGCCGCTCCGGCACCGGCGACGGTGCGCGGAAAGACGGCAAAGCAGCAGGTGCCGCAGCAGCAGCCGCAACCTGTGGAAGTGGCGGCGCAGGCGAGCGCTGCTCCGGCAGCAGCGCCGCAACCGCAGCCGCAGGCTGAGCCGGCGGCGACGCCGGTCGTGGCTGATGCCGCCGCGCCGGCCGCGGCCGATACCGATTCAGGCATGATGAAGCTCGTGCCGATGCCGCCGCGCCGGCCGAATGATGCGGTGATCGCTGCATTGGCGAGCCTGGGCAATGTGCCGCTGCCGCCGTCGCGGCCCGTGGTTCTGGCGTCGCTGAGCGACGCGCCGGTTGGCGTGGGCAAGGCTGACGCAATCGCGGCAGTGGTGCGCAAGGCTGATGGGCTGCCCGCGATGATCACGCAAGGCCCCGAGGGCGCGAAGCGTCCGGCGCCGCAGCCGGTAATGGCGGCGATGGCCTATGCCTCGGCGCCGGGGCTGGGCGTGCCGCAGCCGCCCGTCCGTCCCGCCGTGGCGATGGTGCCGGTGGCGCCAAGCCGCTCCTCGCTCGTCAAGACGGCGGTCATTCGCGACAATATGGTTGCGTCGCGGCTCGATACGGCGAATTTCCGCATGCTGACCTCGCCCAATTCCGCGTTGACGGCGAAGCGTGTCGCGGCGGTCACGCCGACGGTCGGTCCGATCCGCAGCGCCGCCAAGGAAAGCGGCAAGACGCTCACCACACGTTCGGTGGCAGGCAGCTTGACCCGCTTCAGTACGGCCGAAGTGCTGCCGGCCGGCGGGTTTGTAAAGAACTAAATCCGTCCCGGACGAGACAAAGAAAAAGGCCGGCGTTCGCCGGCCTTTTTTCGTTACGGCATCATGCCGAGCGCCGCCATGTAGAGATCGAGGATTTCCTCTTCCTCTTTCCGCTTTTCGTGATCCTGTTTGCGGATCGAGACGATCTTGCGCATGATTTTCACGTCATAGCCATTGCCCTTGGCCTCGGCGTAGACGTCCTTGATGTCGTCGGCAATGGTCTTTTTCTCTTCCTCCAGGCGCTCGATGCGCTCGATGAAAGCGCGCAAATGGCCTGCGTCAACGGCACTCGTACTCATATGCAAGTCCTTTGGGGAAAGGCAAAAGGGATCGCATCCGATGCGACGTTTGCGGGGAGGGGTCAAGCGCCGGGGTCGATCTATCCCCTGTTAAATGGCGAATGGACCGCGGCCTTCGAAGCCGCGGCCATGTAATCAGGCCTGATGCCGTGCCAGCACTTCTTGCACGGCATTCACCAAATCCGCTTCCGGCACGGAGAATTGCGCCTTCTGTTTCATCTCCAGGAACAGCGCGCGGTCGGTGATGCCAGGACCGATTTGTGCGCCGAGGATCAGGTCCTTGATCGTCACTTCGCCCTTCTCGCGCTCGTTCGAGCCTTGAATGACCGCGACGATCGAGCCGCGCTTGTCGGCATATTTGAGCTGGGCATTCATGCCAGCCGACCCGAGATACATCTCTGCCGCGATCCCCGCCTGCCGCAGCGTGGCGGCGAGCGCCTGATAATGCGCGGTTTCTGCCTTGTCCATCACCAGCACCACGACGGGGCCGGGCTTGGTGCTTTGCGCGATGAGCGGCGATTGCACGGCCTTGAGGGCCGCGAGCAGGCGCGAGACACCGATGGAAAAGCCGGTTGCCGGCACCGGCTCGCCGCGGAACCGCGCAACGAGCCCATCATAGCGGCCGCCGCCGCCGACCGAGCCGAAGCGGATCGGTTTGCCGTCTTCGCCCGTGACTTCGAAGGTCAATTCCGCTTCGAACACCGGCCCGGTGTAATATTCGAGCCCGCGCACAACGGATGGGTCGATCACCACGCGCTCACGCATGCCGGCGGCTTCGACCAGCCGGTCGATTTCGACGAGTTCGTCGACGCCTTCGACCCCTCGAGCCGAGCCTTCGACGACCGCCTTGAGATTGGTCAGGGTCGCGCCGGCGCTGTCAGCCTTGGCCGCCGTGAAGGCCATGACGCGGGCAATCTGGGCCTCGTCCAAACCAGCACCCTTGGTGAAATCGCCGCTTTCATCCTTACGCCCGGGGCCGAGCAGCAGGCGGACGCCGTCGGCGCCGAGGCGGTCGAGCTTGTCGATGGCACGCAGCACGATCAGGCGCTTGCCCGCATTCGCATCGCCGCCGAGGCCGATCGCTTCCATCACACCGTCGAGCACCTTGCGGTTGTTGACCTTGATGACGTAGTCGCCGCGCTTGAAGCCGAGCCGTTCGAACGTGTCGGCCGCCATCATACAGATTTCGGCATCCGCCGCGACACTGGCCGAGCCGACCGTATCAGCATCGAATTGCATGAATTGGCGAAAGCGGCCGGGGCCGGGCTTCTCGTTGCGGAACACCCAGCCGGCGCGATAGGTGCGGCAGGGTTTGGGCAATTTATCATAATTCTCAGCGACATAGCGCGCGAGCGGGGCTGTGAGGTCGTAGCGCAATGACAGCCATTGCTCGTCGTCATCCTGGAATGAGAAGACGCCTTCGTTCGGCCGGTCGAGATCGGGCAGGAATTTGCCCAAGGCGTCCGTATATTCGATGAACGGCGTCTCGACGCCTTCGAAGCCGTAAAGCTCGTAAACGTGCTTGATCGCCGCGAACATCGTCTCGGTGGCGGCCAGATCCGCGGCCGGCCGGTCGGCGAGGCCACGCGGCAGACGGGGTTTTACGGTGGTTTTTTGCGCTTCGGACATGGGAAGATAAATCACGATTATAGGTAAACCCTTCTCCGCGCGTGCGGGGAGAAGGTGGCCCGAAAGGCCGGATGAGGGGCGCACGGACGCTGGATCATTGACCGCCTAGCCCGCGCTACTCTCGCCAAGTTGCGGTTGCCCCTCATCCGTCTCGCTTCGCAAGCCACCTTCTCCCCGTTGCACGGGGAGAAGGGAGAAGATGAGGCCGCTTGGTTAGCGCGGATTGGAGGAGGGGGCAAGCGCATCAGGATCGCGGGCTTCCAGCCCGCTGGAAAAGGAGAGAAAGGAGAGCTGGATGTCAATTGGTTCTCTCCAATGAAAGTCCGGCACTCCTGCCCGGCCCTTGCGGGCCGTTTGCGACCTGGAAGGTCACGGTCCCAAGAGGGCTCCCCGTACCGCTTAGCTCGCGGCGGCGGGCGGCCTAAGCCGCTCAACAAAACGCAGCAAATATCCGTCCGGATCCTGGACCAGAAATTCGCGCTGGTGGGTTTCATCGCTGCCGACGCGGTAGCGCATGTCATAGGGGCCTTCGTAAATCGGCCAGTTCGCCACTTGCAAAGAGCCGATCATCGCTTCGAGATCATCGACCCGCATTTGCAGACTCATGCCGCGCCCGAACGGCTGCTGCATGGCGCCGACCTCCCATCGCCCGTTGCGCTCGCACAACATGATCTGCAAAGGCCCGCGCTCCAAATAGGCGAAGCGCCCGGCGGGGCGGTCGTAGGCGATGCGAAATCCAAGCGGGCCGCACCAGAAGGCGAGACTCGCTTCGATGTTCGAGACGGCGAGTTCGGGAACCAATGCGGCGAAACCGGCTTGCGGCGCGCGGCCATTGCTCGGTGAGCCGCCGCGTACGACGGAAGCGAGGAAGGACGGGGATGTTTGATCATCGACCATGAAAGAAACTCTTATTGCAATGGAAGTCTCGAAATCAGGCACGCGTCAAAACAAATATGCCCCGCCGATAATTTGTCCGGCGGGGCATATTGAAAGACAGGGCAGGGGAAAGCCGCTTACGCCACTTCCTTGATCACTTCCCGCATCTTATCCATCAGCTCGCCGATCTGTCCTTCGGTAATGATCAGCGGCGGGCAGAGCGCGATCGTTTCGCCGGTGATGCGGATCATCAGCCCGTGATTGAAGAAGGCGCTGTTCATGGCGTCCGACGCACGCTGGCCGACTGCGTCGGGGCGCGAGGCGAGGTCAATAGCGCCGACGAGGCCGATCGCACGGATGTCGAGCACGTTGGGCAGGCCCTTGAGCGACATCATTGCATCGGCGAACGTTTCCTCGAGCGCCTTCGCGCGCTCGAACAATTTCTCGTCGCGGTACACGTCGAGCGTCGCTAGGCCCGCGGCGCAGGCCAGCGGATGGGCCGAATAGGTGTAGCCGTGGAACAATTCGATCACATGTTCCGGCCCAGTCATGAAGGCATCATAAATGCCCTTGCGGGCGATGACGCCGCCCATCGGCACGGTGCCGGAGGTCACGCCCTTGGCGAAGGTGATGAAATCCGGGATGACACCGTAACGCTCGGCGGCGAAGGCATGGCCAAGGCGGCCGAAGCCGGTGATCACCTCGTCGAAAATCAGCAGAATGCCGTATTTGTCGCAGATCTGCCGGAGGCGCTTCAGGTAGCCTTTCGGCGGCGGCAGCACGCCGGTCGAGCCGGCCATCGGTTCGACCATGACGGCGGCGATGGTCGAAGGATCGTGCAGGCCGACGATGTTTTCGAGCTCATCGGCGAGATGGGCGCCCCATTCTGGCTCGCCGCGCGAATAGGCCTGATGTTCGCGGTTATAGGTGTGCGGCAGATGATCGACGCCAGTCAGGAGCGACCCAAAAACGCGGCGGTTCGGCACGATGCCGCCGACCGAAATGCCGCCGAAGCCGACGCCATGATAACCGCGCACCCGGCCGATCAGGCGCTGGCGCTGCCCCTGGCCGCGCGCATGGTGATAGGCGATCGCCATTTTCAGCGCCGTATCGGCCGCTTCCGAACCGGAATTGACGAAGAAGACGTGGTCGAGATCGCCCGGCGCGAGCTCGGCAATGCGGCTCGCGAGCTGGAAGGCCTTGGGATGGCCGTATTGGAAGACCGGCGCGAAGTCGAGTTCTGCCGCCTGGTTCTGGATCGCCTCGACGATCGGTGCCCGGTTGTGGCCGGCATTGCAGCACCAGAGCGCCGAGGTGCCGTCCATGATCGCGCGGCCGTCCGGCGTGAAATAATGCATGTCCTTGGCACGGGCGATCATGCGCGGATTTTTCTTGAAAGCGCGGTTGGCCGTGAACGGCATCCAGAATGCTTCCAGATCATTCGGCACTTCGACACGGGCTGCTGCGGACGATGACATTGAGACGACTCCAAAAGATGAGACATAGCAAACTAATGAGTTCCACGCTCGGTGCAAGACATGGCGTCTATGCCGATGGCGCCGAGCTCACTTTTTGCCGGAGCGAACCGTTATGCTAGGCTACAGCAAAAATTATGAATGATTTTTACACGATGACCGACTTCCCGCGACAAGTAGCAGCCTAGGAGGAGAAAGCAACAATGAGCTTGTTCGGTAGGCAAGTAACATTTCGCGAAATGGCAACTGCTGCAACGCACCATTTGGGAATTGCTTGTCGTTCACTTCGGGAAAGTGGAAGTCATGATCTTTCGTCGGGCATGGTGCGTGCGTGGGGTCCTATTCACGGCGCCAGCCATAATACCTACCTCTTTGGCGTAGACGACGAAGACAGGGAGAAAGTCTTTTTAGCGAGCTCCACTATTGCCCAACAATGGTTCGCACAATCTCACAAGAACGCTCGTGTTATATCTATCTGTACCGTCGGTGTTCTCAAGATCATCAAGGGTGTTGACCCCACGCTCTTGCTTCGCGTTCGATCCGGCGATTCTGCAAAAGATTTTGTTTTCATTGTTGGGTTTGCTGGCCACGACGGTGGAATTTCATTCCTGGAACCGGAAATCGCATTCAATTCGGCGTCGTCCTTCGGGCCGGAGCAAAGGCAAGAAATTTATGCTTCAATGCGTGACGAAAAGGCGCGGTTACCAAAGAAGACTCAGGACGCGCTCAATTGGCTATGACCGGCGAGTTGGCTGGAATGGGCTAAGCCGTTACACATTGCTGGTAGAGAGCGATTGCAAGAAAGATTTTTGCCGCAGGTTCTGAACCTAAGCTACATGCGCCCTTTTCATGAGAAAAGGGCGCATTTCGTCGACTTATGCCCCTTCGACCGTCACTTCGACCGGCACATTGCCGCGAGTCGCGTGGGAATAGGGGCAAATCTTCTCATGCGCCTCATTGGCGAGCGCCTGCAATTCGGCTTGGGGCAGGCTCTTGTCGACCACATGCAGCTTGACTTCGAGACCGAAGCCGCCGGCTTCGCGCGGACCGATGGAGACCGAGCAGGTGACTGCGGCCTTGCTCGCATCCTTCTTGTGCTGATGGCCGATATAGTCGAGGGCGCCGCCGAAGCAGGCGGCATAGCCGGTGGCAAAAAGATGTTCCGGCGTCGTGGTATTGGGCTTGCCTGGTCCGCCCATTTCCTTCGGCACGGACAGATCGACCGCAACCGAATGGTCGGCGGCTTCCGAATGGCCGTTGCGGCCGCCCGTTGCAGTGGAGGTGGCGGTGAAAAGCACTTTGGTCAGCATATGGAAGGTCCCTTATGGCTGGTTGGCGGGAGGGATCGTTGCCGGATAGTCGGTGTCGGTCAAGGTCGTGACGGATCCGGCTTCGTCTTTTTGCGCGCGAGATCGTCACGATATCGTGACGGTCCGGCCCTGGCAGGCCCGCGCGCACATTTTTTTCATGGCGATCTGGGCGCTTCGAATACCCGCTATCATTGCGGCGTGCCATGTCGCAAACTGATAACAGAGCCCGGTTAAGACATGGCCGCCGCAAGGGCGCCCATATTGCTTGACTTGCGCACCCCGGAGCATTAGCCGCCTCTTATGACCACGAACCTGTCCGACCCGCTCATTCCCGGCCTCTCGTCGGTGGCCGACCGTTACGATGTGATCCTCAGCGACGTATGGGGCGTTATCCACAACGGGCGCGAGCATTTTCCGGAAGCCTGTGCCGCCCTGGGCCGGTTTCGTGCCCATGGCGGCACGGTCGTGATGATCACCAATGCGCCGCGCCCGCGGCGTTCGGTCATCCGCCAGCTTGATCATCTTTTGGTGCCGACGACGACCTACGATACGGTGGTCACCTCCGGCGACGTCACCCTGGCGCTGATGGCCGAGCACGGCGACGTGCCCGTGCACCATATCGGGCCGGAGCGCGACCTCGCGCTGTTTCACGTGCTTGACGAGGAATTCGGCGTGCGGCCGCGCCGCGCGCCGGTCGAGCAGGCCTCTTATATCTTGTGCAGCGGCCTGAATGACGACCACACGGAGACGCCTGACGATTATACGGAGGCGCTCGCCGAGATGCAGGTGCGGGATCTGCCGATGATCTGCGCCAATCCCGACATCGTTGTCCATGTCGGCGAACAGCTCATCTACTGCGCCGGCGCGCTGGCCCACCGCTACGAAGATATGGGCGGCGCAGTCGCCTATGCGGGCAAGCCGCATGCGCCGATCTACGAGCGGGCGCTGCAGCTTGCATCCGAGAAACATCACAAGCCGGTCGATCCGAAGCGCGTGCTTGCCATCGGCGATGCGTTCCATACAGACATTGCGGGGGCGCTGGCGCATGGCCTCGATGCGCTCTTCGTGTCGGAAGGCATTCATCGCGACGACTTGTACGATACCGAAGGGCGATTCGATGTCGATGCTTATCAGCATCTCGCCCGGAAGCACGGCCAGGTTCCGACTGCGGCCATTTCGCGTCTTGTGTGGTAGGCATGGCAGCGGCTCCGTTCAAAACCCACTATTTCGAGGATCTCGCCGTCGGCATGTCGGAGACGATCCTGAAGACGGTGATGAACGAGGACGTGATCGGCTTTGCGACTCTTTCCGGCGATCACAACCCGATACACCTCTCCGAGCATTTCGCCCGTAAGACCCGTTTCGGCGAGCGCATCGCCCATGGGCTCTATACGGCGAGCCTGATCTCGGCAGTGCTCGGCATGTATCTGCCGGGGCCGGGCGCGGTCTATCTCAACCAGACCCTTAATTTCAAAGGCCCGGTGAAAATCGGTGATGTGGTGCGCGTGCATGTGGAAGTGGTGGAGCTGATCGAGCAGGGCCGCCGCTGCCGGCTCTATTGCGAGGCAAGCGTGGACGATAAGGTTGTCCTCGATGGCGAAGCGATCGTGATGGTGCCCTCGAAGGTCAAGAAGCCGCAGAAGGACGCGCGGGGATGAGAGATTGGCTGGAACAATTCGGCGCATCCTTCTCCCATAGGGAGAAGGTGGCTTGCGAAGCAAGGCGGATGAGGGGACTCGGAAACGTCGTTTGCTGGGCCGTTATCGAGTCTCGTCTCGCAGGCGTGTCCCCTCATCCGACCAACACATGTACTTGGGCTTGCACAAATACATCATTCTTAGTGATCAAATCGGGTACACTCGATTTGATTGTCGGCCACCTTCTCCCTATGGGAGAAAGGCGCGCGCGGCATCGCTTCTGAACCCATTTCATTCACAGCGACCCCATGCAGCATCCCTCCTTCATCATTGCCCATGACCCAGCCGCGCCGCCGCTCGGGCTCGCCGGCGCGGTCGTCGCCATCGGCAATTTCGACGGGGTGCACCGTGGTCACGCCGGCGTGCTCGCACGGGCAAAAGCCTTGGCGCAGAAGCTTGGGCGGCCTTGCGCGGTCCTGACGTTCGAACCGCATCCCGCCGACTATTTCGCCAAGCGCAGCGTGATCTTCCGCCTTACGACCTGGCAGGCCAAGGCGGAGGCCTTCGCGCGGCTCGGGCTTGAGGGCATGGTCGTTCTTTCCTTCGACGCCGATCTTGCCGGGCTCACCGCCGAGCATTTCGTCGAAGACGTGCTCGTCAAGCGGCTGCAAGTCTCAGCCGTTGTCGTCGGTTATGATTTTCATTTCGGTAAGGCGCGGCAAGGCTCGCCGGAATTCTTGCAAAACGCCGGTGTCCGTTACGGCTTTGCCGTGGAGGTCGTCGCGAAAATCGCGCAGGACGCGGCCGGATCGCTGGATGCCGTTTCCTCGACCGCGATCCGCGAGGCCTTGGTCGCCGGCGATGTTGCGGCGGCAGCACAATTGCTCGGCCACAATTGGTTTATAGAAGGCGAGGTGGTGCACGGACAAAAGCTTGGCCGTACACTCGGTATTCCCACCGCCAATATCGTGCTCGATCCGTCGTCCCATTTGCGGCACGGCATCTATGCCGTGCGGTGCACCGCGGACGACGTGACTTACAATGGTGTCGCCAGCTTCGGCCGCCGTCCCACGGTCGACAATGGCCCGCCGCTGCTGGAAGTTTTTGTCTTCGATTTTTCCGGCGACCTTTACGGCAAAGAGGTTGAGGTCGACTTCGTTGCGTGGCTACGCGGCGAGGAGAAATTCGACGGCTTAGACGCATTGAAGGCGCAGATGCAGCGTGACGTAGAGAAAGCACGAGAGATACTCGGCGCGTAGCGGCGCGGCATCATTGTTCGGCAGAGGAAAGGTGCAACGTGTGACGACGACAAAATTGATCCTGCTCGGCACCAAAGGCGGCCCGACGCCGTCACCGCTCCGCGCCCAGCCCGCCAATGTCGTCGTGATTGACGGAAAGCCTTATGTGATCGATTGCGGTAACGGCGTTGCGCTGCAACTCGTCAAGGCAGGTATCTCGCTTTCATCGCTTGGGAATATCTTTATCACGCATTTTCATTCGGATCACATCGCCGATCTCGGCGCTTTGCCTTTGGTAGCCTGGGCCTCGGGCTTGAACACACCTATCGATCTCTACGGCCCGCCGGGACTGAGCCGGATGATCGATCATTATGCCGACATGAACAAAGTCGACATCGATGTGCGGATCCACGAAGAGGGACGTCCGCCGTTCCGCGACCTCATTCGGACGCATGAATTCGAGGATGCGCGCCTTGTCATGCAGGACGAGCGCGTCCGTGTGACGGCGCTGCCGGTGGACCATTACACGTTGAAGCCGACCTTCGCCTTCCGCCTCGAAACGAAAGACCGGACGATCGTCTTCTCGGGCGACACGACCTACTTTCCGCCGCTTGCCGATTTTGCGAAAGGCGCGGATGTGCTTGTGCATGAAGTCATGTATCTGCCGGCGCTGGAGCGCCTGTTGAAAGCGGACAACGATGCGCCGGCCCTCATGGATCATCTCGTCAAGAGCCATACATCCACGACGCAGGTCGGCAAGATTGCCGCCGCCGCGGGCGTCAAGACGCTGGTGTTGAACCATTTCGTGCCGGGCGGCGATCCGTCGCTCAACGACGACATATGGATGGCAGATGTGCGCAAGGATTTCGGCGGCGAGATCCTTGTCGGCAAGGATCTGCAGGTGATCTAGCGGTTGGCTTTGGTTGGTATGACGGCCACAGGATCATCCCGCTCTTGATTCAGAGTGACCCTTCTCCCCGCGAGCGGGGAGAAGGGTGATGACCGTGTAGCCTTCATCCACCGCATTGCTTGATGACGCGCCTTACGCGCCGATCTTCAGCACCTTGCTCATCCGCAATTGCGCGGCCGTCGGCAGGTCGGTGCCGAGGAGGGGGCGTAGGTAGTGGTGAAAAGCGGCCGTCACGCCATTGTCTTCGGCGTTGATGAACTCGTCTTCCATGACCCGCGTCTTCGCGGCAACCGTCGTGAGCGGCACGAGCTGGTAATCGACCGCATAGTCGCCGATGCGCTTGATCGACACTGAGCCTTCCGCATGGCCCGAGAGCGCGAATTGTACCGCGCGTTCGCCCACCTCGCGCGCCTCGCGCTGATCGACGTCCGAAACGCAGCCGGCGAAAGAGCGTTGCAGATAGCCGAACGTATCGCCGCGCACGCGGCTGATGCCAAGCTTGCTCTTGATCTCCTCGCACAGCAGGTCGGCAAGCGCGCCAGTGCCGGACAATTGCACGTTGCCATGCGCATCGCGCTCGACGGTCTTCGCGAGTTTGGTCATGATCGCGTCGCCCTTCTCGTCGTGAATGCCTTCCGACACCGCAATGACGCAGCGGCCATATTTGCCGTAAACGGCTTTCACATCGGCGAGGAACTGATCGACCTTGAAGGTGCGCTCGGGCAGATAGATGAGATGCGGTCCGTCATGGGGCAAGCGCTTGGCAAGTGCCGAGGCGGCGGTCAAAAAGCCGGCGTGGCGGCCCATGATCACCGCGCAATAGACGCCGGGCAGCGATGCGTTATCGAGATTGGCGCCCATGAAGGCCTGGGCGACGAAGCGCGCCGCCGACGGGTAGCCGGGCGTGTGATCGTTGCCGACGAGATCATTGTCGATGGTTTTGGGAATATGCACGCAATGCAGCGGGTGGCCGGCCTTGCGCGCTTCTTCGGCGACGATGCGCACCGTGTCGGAAGAATCGTTGCCGCCGATGTAGAAGAAGCGGTCGATCGCATGGGCTTGCAGGACCTTGAGAATGTCCTGGCAATATTTCAGGTCCGGTTTGTCGCGGGTCGATCCGAGCGCCGAGGAGGGGGTTGCCGCGACCGCTTCGAGGTTGGCCTGGGTTTCCTGGCCGAGGTCGACGAAATCCTGATTGACAATGCCACGCACCCCATGCGCCGCGCCGTAAACGGCGGCGACATTGGCGTGTTTGCGCGCCTCCATCACCACACCGACAAGCGATTGGTTGATTACGGCGGTCGGGCCGCCGCCCTGCGCAACGAGGATTTTCGACGACGGCATGGGACCTCCCTATCTCATTCGATGTGTCAATCGGAGCCGGATATGACCCCAATGCGACGCCGACCGCAAGGGCCAAAAACGATGCGGGGCAACGCGCCGCATCGGCGTGAACGTTTATTGTGACAGGATCAAGAAAATGGGGTTGATCAAGCGCAGTGCGGCAGCTCCGTTATCGGTAGCAACCGTGAATCTTCGAGCGCCGCGGTGCGGTGGCCCAGGCCGGCAAGGTAGAGCGCATGGGTTGAAAAGCGCATGAAGGCGTCGACGCATGTTTGGCGGACGAGCATCGCCCGGTCCCAGCGTTCCTCGGTTGGGCCAATAAGGAATTGGCCGGCTTCGCCATAAAAGAGAATGTCGCCGCCGCTCTCGCGCAAGAAGGGTAGCGTATGCGCGACATAAAGATCGTAAGCCTCGGCACCGCTGATCGGCTTTGGCGGTTCGAGTTCCGGATGGGCCGAATAATCTGCGAGTGGGCGAAAGCGCAGCAGATTGAGCATCACCACGTCGCCGGCAATATCCCGCGCCAGAAAGGCGCGACCACTCTCCTGGGACGGTTGCAAGTAAGAGGTTTGTGACGCCGCAGGGGCGCCATCTCGCCAGGCTGGCGCGGCGAGCCGCTGTGCATAATCCTGAAAGTCGTTCGGCCAATTGGCGATATGGGCGGCGAATGTGATTTGGTCGGACGCAAAAAGCGCGCGGATCGCCTCTTCGAACCCGGGTAGATCGCCGCATGAAGCGGACATGAAATGATAAGCGGCCTCCTGTGCCTGCTTTGCCTGAGGCCGCGTGTTGCGACGCGCTTCCTCCACCAATCGGCGCAGGGTGACGGATGCGCCGCCGGGTCGCCCATTCAGCCAATCCCAGTGGCGCGGCAGTAAGGTCACCTCGCGGCCGATTACCCCGAGCTTCGGGCGGCCGGGGCCGCGCGGCTCGTCAGTGGACGGTTCCCGCCGCCGTTTGGCCACGGTCGCATTTTTGGCCTGCTGCGTCAGGCGGAACAGGATGTCGGCGGTCGAGCCGCGCAGGTCAAAATCCCGCGCTCGGCCGGTCGCGTCCTCGAAGATGAAAATCGGTTCGGGCTCACCGCGATCCAAAGCGGCTTTTACCGCCAAGAGGACATCGGCAAGAGGGCCAGCGGCGAGCAGGTGGGGGCCGGCAAACGCGGTGCTGGGTGCGACGAGCGGGTTGGTCTCGGTGGGATGATCTGAGCTCATGTATATTTTTACCAAGGCAAAATATTCATGTCAATTTTACCTGGATAAAATTGACATGTGCGTACACAATGGCTACCTCCTGGCTGGAACTGGCAGGCACGGAGATGATCATGACGGAAGCCAGACGCGCGGCCATCGCCGCCTATAAGAAACGTGAGAGCCCGGCGGGCATTTATGCTGTCCGATGCTCGGCAAGCGGCGAGGTCTGGGTCGGTCAAGCGCCCGATCTCGACAAAATCCGAAACCGGATCTGGTTCGAGTTGTGGCTCGGTACCCATTCGCGGACCGCGCTGCAGCGGGCCTGGCGCATCCACGGCGAGCACGCTTTGGTTTTTGATATATTGGAGCGGCTGGAAAGCCAGGAAAGCGCCTATCTCCGTGACGCGCTGCTCAAAAAGCGCGTGGCCTTTTGGCGGGCCAAGCTTGGCGCTCATCCGCTCTGAGACGGCGCAGGCCGTCTGGCCGGTGAAGCGGGCAAGGATCGTGGGCAAAAGCCCATTGTCCGCCCCGCCGACTTTTGTTAGAAGCGTGCCATGTTGAGCCGGACCCTCATTCGAATTATCAGCTCCCGCCGCGCTTGAGCCAGCCTCGCGCGGGATGGGGAGCTTTATGGGCTGGCATTCCTTCCTTCAAATATTGGCGTGCCTGGGCGGAATAAGCGGTTCCAGCGCGTCTTCCACATGGCGCATTCGACATGAACGACACTCCGCCGAAAGGCCCCGATTACTCGCAATCGCTCTACCTGCCGCAGACGAATTTTCCGATGCGCGCGGGGCTGCCCAAGAAAGAGCCGGAATTGCTGGCGCGCTGGAAGGAGATCGACCTTTACGGCCAGCTTCGCCGCGAAGGCGCAGGCCGACCGAAATTCGTGCTGCATGACGGCCCGCCCTATGCCAACGGCAATATCCATATCGGCCATGCGCTCAACAAGATCCTGAAGGATGTGGTGACGCGCTCGCAGCAGATGCTCGGCAAGGATTCCAATTACGTGCCGGGATGGGACTGCCACGGCCTGCCGATCGAATGGAAGATCGAGGAACAATATCGCGCCAAGGGCAAGAACAAGGACGATGTCGATGTCGTCGAGTTCCGCCAGGAATGCCGCGCCTTCGCCGAACATTGGGTCGATGTGCAGCGCGAGGAATTCAAGCGCCTTGGCGTCACAGGCGATTGGGACCATCCCTATCTCACCATGACCTTTGCCGCCGAAGCGCAGATCGCGCGCGAGATCATGAAATTCGCGGCCAATGGTCTGCTCTATCGCGGCTCGAAGCCGGTAATGTGGTCGGTGGTGGAGAAAACTGCGCTCGCCGAGGCGGAAATCGAATATGAGGACCACACCTCCGATATGATCTGGGCGGCCTTCCCTGTGCGCCGCGTCTCGGCCAATGCGGTCGAATTGGCGCGCAAGGCCGCGGAATTGTCGGGCGAAAATCCTGAAGACATCGAGGCGACCTGCGAGGCGTTCGACGAATTGAAGGCCGCGAGCATCGTGGCCTGGACGACGACGCCTTGGACGATTCCCGGCAACCGCGCCATCGCCTATTCGCCGCGCGTTGCCTATGGCCTTTATCGGGTGACCGAGGCGGCCGGCGACAATTGGGCCAAAGTTGGTGCGCTTTATGTGATCGCCGACAAGCTTGCCTCCGATGTGTTCAAGGCCGCGCGCGTCGAGCGGTTTGAGAAGGTGCGCAGCGTCGATCCGGAAGAGATCGAGGCCTGCGCCCATCCGCTCGCGGGCTTTGCCGACGGCTATCGCTTCGATGTGCCGCTGCTGCCCGGCGATCATGTCACCGACGATGCCGGTACGGGTTTCGTGCACACGGCGCCCAGCCACGGCCGCGAGGACTTCGATGTTTGGATGGCGTCCTCCCGCATCCTCCAGGAGCGCCGCATCGATACGCGCATTCCCTACACGGTCGACGAAAACGGCTTTTACACCGAGGATGCGCCGGGCTTTGTCGGCAAGCGCGTCCTGACCGACAAGGGCGAGAAGGGCGATGCCAATGACGCCGTGATCAAGGCGCTCATGGCGAACGGCCATCTTGTCGCGCGCGGGCGGCTCAAGCACCAATATCCGCATAGCTGGCGCTCGAAGAAGCCGGTGATCTTCCGCAATACGCCGCAATGGTTCATTGCGATGGACAAGCCCATCGCCAATATGCTCAGTCATTCTTCTGGCGCCGCGAATGGCGCAGGCGCCACACGCGGCAATGGCCGCACCTTGCGCGATACCGCCCTGGAAGCGATCACGGAGACGCGTTGGGTGCCGGCGAGCGGCGAGAATCGCATCAACGGCATGATCGAGAACCGGCCCGACTGGGTGATGTCGCGTCAGCGCGCCTGGGGCGTGCCGATCGCGATCTTCGTCAAAGAGGGGACGCACGAGGTGCTCATCGACGGGCGCGTGAACAAGCGCATTGCCGATGCCTTCGAGGCGGAAGGCGCCGATGCGTGGTTCAAGGACGATGCGGCGCAGCGCTTTCTGGCACCCGATTACGATCCCGCCGATTATGATATGGTGATGGACGTGCTCGACGTGTGGTTCGATTCCGGTTCGACCCATTCCTATGTGCTGGAAGATCCGGTGCATTTCCCCGGCCTTGCCGGCATCCACCGCAAGGTCGATGGCGGTGTCGATGAGGTGATGTATCTCGAAGGCTCGGACCAGCATCGTGGCTGGTTCCATTCCTCCTTGCTCGAATCGTGCGGCACGCGCGGCCGCGCTCCGTTCGACGTGGTGCTCACCCATGGCTTCGTGCTCGACGAGCAGGGCCGCAAGATGTCGAAATCGATCGGCAATGTGGTCGCACCGCAGGACATCATCAAGGACGCGGGCTCCGATATCCTGCGCCTGTGGGTTTGCGCGTCCGACTATTCGGACGACTTGCGCATCGGCAAGAACATCATGCAGACCTTCTCCGAAACCTATCGCAAATTGCGCAACACGATCCGCTGGATGCTTGGTGCTTTGTCGCATTTCGATCCGAAGGACAAAGTCGCCGTCAAGGAGATGCCCGAGCTCGAGCGCTTCATGCTGCATCGCCTGGCCGAGCTGAACGATGTCGTGCTCGAAGCCTATCAGCAATTCGATTACAAGAAGGTCGTTTCGTCGCTGTCCTATTTCATGACCAGCGATCTCTCGGCCTTCTATTTCGATATCCGCAAGGACACGCTGTATTGCGATGCGCCCTCCAGCGTCGCACGGCGCAGCGCGCTGACGGTGATCGATATGATCTGCGATGCGCTCCTGAAATGGCTGGCGCCGATCCTCGTGTTCACCTGCGACGAGGCATGGCTCGATTATGGCCGCGGCCGGTTCGACTCGGTGCATCTCGCGACTTTCCCGCAAGGCTTGGGCGATTTGCGCAACGATGTGCTGGCAGAGAAATGGCGGCTCGTGCGCCGGGTGCGCTCGGTCGTGACCGGCGCGCTCGAAATCGAGCGGGCGCAGAAGAATATCGGCTCGTCGCTCGAAGCGGCGCCGATCGTCCATATCGCCGATCCGTCCCTGCGGGCGGCGCTGGAAGCGGTCGATTTTGCCGATGTCTGCATCACCTCGGACATCACGATTGTTGCGGACGAAGGGCCGGCCGCCGCCTTCCGTTTGCCCGAGGTCGCCCAGGTGTCGGTCGAGCCGCGTCGCGCTGCGGGCAAGAAATGCGCCCGCTCTTGGCGCTATTCGCCGCTGGTCGGCAGCGATCCGGACTATCCGGACGTCACGCCGCGTGATGCGGCCGCGTTGCGTGAGTTGAAGGCCTTGGGACGCTGGGCGTGAGGGCGCGTCAATTCGGATTGATTGCGGCGTGCCTCGTGCTTGCCGCCGATCAGATCTCCAAGCACATGATCCTGCAGGGCGTCGATATTCCCGGCACGGTCGACATTTACGGGCCAGTGACCCCGGACGTGCGGGTCACGTCGTTCCTCGACATTGCCCTGCACTGGAACCACGGCATTTCCTACTCGCTCTTCACGGCCAATTCGGCGCTCGGCCGTCTGGCGCTGCTCGCCATGGCGGTCGGCGCCTGCCTCGCGCTCGGGATCTGGCTGATGCGCGTCAGGCGACCGCTGCTCGCGACGGGCCTCGGCCTCATCATCGGCGGGGCGCTCGGTAACGCCTATGACCGCTCCATCTACGGCGCCGTGGCCGATTTCCTGGCGCTGCACATCCCGAATACCGGGTTTTTGGGCAATTATGTCTTTAACCTTGCCGATGCCGGCATCGTTGCCGGTGTGGCCATTCTGCTATATGAGTCCTTTTTAGGTGAGGATAAGGCCGCTTAAGGGGCCTTGCGACGGGGCGCCGCCACCAAATTGCCGCGAAGTTCCGGCATGGAGCCCGGAAATTTAATTTTTGTCGGCCATTCTGGCGCGATGGGGAGTTCTGACGTGATGCGTAAGCATTTTTCAAGTCTTATGGCCGGTGCGGCCCTGATCGCGGGCGCCGCCGTGGTGGCGGTCTCGCTCTCGGCAACCCCCGCAGCGGCGATGGATGACGGTCAGGATACGTTGGTCAACTCCTTCATGGGCCTGATCAAACTCGATCCGACCGACGATTCGGATAAGCCGCAAATCGATTATCACGAGCGCGCGCCGCTCGTGCTGCCCCCGAAAATGGACCTCCCGCCGCCGCGCGCGGCACAGGCCAAGGCCACGAACTGGCCGCAGGATCCTGACGTGTTGAAGCACCAGCGCGCGATTGAAGCCGCCAAACAGCCTGGTGGCATCCGCACGAAGGACAAGCCGGAAATGTCCAAGCAGGAGTTGATGGCGAACCGGGCGGATCAGGCACCAGTCAAGCCTGGCGATGATTACTGCCGCAACCACGAGAATACGCATTGGTGCGTCTATGCCCGGCCGGAAGAATTGAGCAACAATCGTATTTCGGACGATAGTAATGTCGGCGTTGGCGTTGGCAGCGAACCTGCTCGCAGCGATCTGACCGATCCGCCGAAGGGCTATCGCACCGTGACCCAGAAAGTGAAGCCCGGCTTCGAGGCCCCGAAGAAAGACACGTCGTCCGATCCCAAGGCTTATTGGCGCGAGCAATCTGCCAACCAATATTAGGTCCTGACCTAGTTGCTGGGCGTTTCCTCCGGTACTGGGCGGAGGAAACGAATGTCGCCTGCCTGGTGTTTTTATCCGCCGCTCCCTATATGCTGCTGACCGTTCTCAAGAAGAGCCACGTGAATGGCTCTTTAAGGCCGTCAGGGAGTATTTGAGCAGCATGACCTCTTCCGCCTCATCGGCGCCGCCGCGCAGCCAATCACCGCACGATCAGGCCGGTAAAGGTGCGCCCGCCATTTCGAGCTTCTTCCTTGCCAACGGTATGCAGGTGGTGGTCATTCCCGATCACCGCGCGCCGGTTGCGACCCATATGGTGTGGTATCGCAACGGTTCGGCGGACGATCCGGCCGGCAAATCCGGCATCGCGCATTTTCTCGAACATCTGATGTTCAAGGGCACGGCGAAACACCCGATGGGCGAATTCTCCAATGTGGTCGCCGAGCTCGGCGGCCAGGAGAATGCGTTTACCTCCAACGATTACACAGCCTATTTCCAGCGCCTGCCGCGCGAGCATTTGAAGACGGCGATGGAATTCGAGGCCGACCGGATGACGGGCTTGGTGCTGACAGACGAAGTGGTGAACCCGGAGCGTGACGTCGTGCTCGAGGAACGTCGCATGCGCACGGACAGCGATCCGGGCGCGCAGTTGTCAGAGGCGGTCCAGGCGGCGCTGTTCGTGCATCATCCCTACGGCAAGCCGATCATCGGCTGGAATCATGAGATCGAGGGACTAAGCCGCGAGGACGCGCTTGCCTATTACCGCCGGTTCTACACGCCTGAAAACGCGATTCTGGTCATCGCCGGAGATGTCGGCGAAGCCGAAGTGCGTGAACTGGCCGAGGACACCTACGGCAGGATCGCGGCGCGCGGCGACGCGCCCAAACGCGCTCGTCCGCAGGAGCCGGAGCCGCGCGCGCATCGGCTGGTGACCTTGAATGACGAAAAGGTCGAACAACCCAATCAGCAGCGCATCTATCTCACACCTTCCTATGCCACGGCTGCATCCGGTGAGGCGGAGGCCCTGGAGGTGCTGGCGCATCTTCTGGGCGGCGGCCAGACGAGTCGGTTGTACAAGGCGCTGGTGCTCGATCAGAAGGTGGCCGTCGGAGCGGGGGCCTATTACATGGGCACGGCCCTCGACGCGACGCGCTTCTATCTCTATGCCACGCCGGCCCCCGGCGTGAGCCTTGCGACGCTCGACAAGGCGATGGACGACGCGCTCGCGGAGGCTGCCGAAACTGGCTTCGATCCCGCCGACATCACGCGCGCCAAGACGCGATTGGTTGCCGATGCAATCTATGCGCGAGACAATCAGGTCTCATTGGCGCAATGGTACGGTGCATCGCTCACCACCGGCCTGACTATTGACGATGTCCGGCAATGGACGGATCGGATCGATGCCGTGACGCCGGAGGCCGTACAGACGGCGCTGCAAAAATGGCTGGTAAAGAACCGTGCCGTCACGGGCCATTTGCTGCCGAAGGCGGCGTGAAGTCATTGACCCCTTCTCCCGCCGTGCGGAAGAAGGACGCAAATCAAAAACAATTTTAGGACTCTGCCATGTCGACCGTCACCCAATCCCTCGTCCGCTCGCGCGCCGAAACCGTGCAGATCGTGCGCTCGCCCGGCGGCATCGAGGCGTGGCTCGTGGAAGATTATGCCGTGCCGCTCGTCTCCCTCGAATTCGCCAGCAAGGGCGGGAGCAATCAGGACCCCGAAGGCAAAGCCGGCGCAGCAACGCTGACCGCCGGTCTGCTCGATGAAGGCGCGGGAGATCTCGATGCCGAAGCTTTCCAGCGCGCGCTCGACGACAAGGCGATCGAATTGTCCTTTGCCGCCGAACGAGATGTGGTGACGGGCCGGCTGCGCACGATGGTGCGCAATGTCGATGCGGCCTTCGAGATGTTGCGCCTTGCACTGCACGCGCCGCGCTTCGACGAGGCGGCCGTGGCGCGCGTGAAATCGCAGATGCAAGCCGGCATTCGTCGCGAGACCAACGATCCCGATGCCAATGCTGCAAAGGCGTTTCGCCAGGCGGCTTTTCCCGATCATCCGTACGGGCTGCCGCAGCGCGGCACGCTTGCAAGCGTTGAGGCGCTCACGCGGGACGATATCGTTGCGCTGCATAAGATTCTGTTCGCGCGCAAGGATTTGAAGATCGCCGTGGTCGGCGCGATCAATGCGCGGGATTTGAGCGCGCTTCTCGACCGCGTGTTCGCGCCGCTGCCGGCCGAGGCGCATCACCGCGTCCTTGCGCCGATCACGCTGCAGGGTCAGGGCACGCGGCAGCTTGTCGATCTCGACATTCCGCAAGCCACAATCCGTTTCGGTCTGCCGGGCATTGCGCGCCACGATCCCGATTATATTGCCGCAACCGTCGTCAATCATATTCTTGGTGGCGGCGTGTTTTCGGCTCGGCTGTTCAAGGAAGTGCGCGAAAAGCGCGGCCTTGCCTATTCGGTCCATTCCTCGCTGATGACGCAGGATTATACCGCCGCCCTCATGGGCGGCACATCGACGAAGAATGAGCGGGCTCTTGAATCGCTTTCCGTCATCGAGGAGGAAATCGCGAAGCTGGCCGCGGACGGGCCGGAGGCCGACGAATTGGAAAAGGCGCAGAAATTTCTCATCGGGTCCTATCCGCTGCGCTTCGACACGTCGACGAAAATCGCCGGCGCGCTGGTCCATATCATGCGCGATGGGTTCACCCCCGATTGGCTCGATGCACGCAATGTCGAAATCGGCCGCGTCACGTTGGCGGATGCAAAGCGTGTTGCCGAGCGCCTGTTCGGCAATCAGAAACTGCTCGTCGCCATTGCTGGCCGGCCAAGCGGCGTTTAGACCATGCCGGTCCGCCGCCTCGATCCGATCCTGGTCGACCGAATCGCGGCGGGCGAAGTAGTCGAACGCCCCGCGTCGGCCGTCAAGGAACTCGTCGAGAATGCGCTCGACGCGGGCGCGACGCGCATCGATGTGGTGGTGGAAGGCGGCGGCGCGAAGCTCATTCGCGTCATCGACGATGGGATCGGCATGAGCGCCGCGGATCTCGACCTTGCGGTCGAACGCCATGCGACCTCGAAACTGCCCGACGCCGATCTGACCAATATCGCGACTTTGGGCTTTCGTGGCGAGGCGCTGCCGAGCATCGGCTCGGTGGCACGGCTCGAGATTCACACGCGCGCGCACGGCGACACCGAGGGTCATCGCATCCTCGTCGATTGCGGCGTCAAACATGCGGTGGCGCCCGCGAGCCACACGCGCGGCACGCGCCTAGAAGTGCGCGAGCTTTTTGCCGCAACCCCGGCGCGGCTTAAATTCCTGAAAACCGAACGCGCCGAAGCGCAAGCGGTCGCGGATGTGGTGAAGCGTCTCGCCATGGCCCATCCTGACGTGCGCTTTTCGCTGCAGGGCGATCATCTTTCCGGGTTCGATTATGCCGCGTGCGGCAATAACGAAGCGGGGTTGCTGCAACGCCTCACCCAAGTTCTGGGGCGCGATTTTCATGACAATGCGCTGTGGCTCGACGCGGTGCGCGAAAATCTCGATTTGAGCGGCTATATCGGCCTGCCGACCTGGAACCGGGCTAATGCGCAGGCGCAATATCTCTTCGTCAACGGCCGCTCGGTGCGCGACAAATTGCTCAACGGTGTGGTCCGCGCGGCCTATGCCGATTATCTGAGCCACGACCGGCATCCGGTTGTCGTGCTGTTCCTGCGCTGCGATCCCCATTGGGTCGATGTCAACGTGCATCCGGCGAAAGCCGAGGTGCGTTTCCGCGACCCTGGCCTCGTGCGCGGTCTGCTTGTCGGTGCGATCAAGCAGACGCTTGGCGCGGCATTGCATCGTGTCGCGACGACCGGGGGCGCGAAAACGCTCGATACGCTCGCGCGGCGCAATGCCGGCGCCTTCGCGCATGCGCCGAAGAATCAGAATTGGGATTGGCGCGCCTCGCCCGCTGCACCGAGCCATGTTTCCGCTGCGCCGCAGGGATTTTCCGAACCGGTGCAAGCGGCCTTCATCGACGACATCGCCCCCCACGCCGATGTGCGCGCCCATGCGGCACCCCCTGAGCCAAGCGCGGTCGAAGCGCCGCTCGGCGCGGCGCGGGCGCAATTGCACGAGACCTATATCGTCACGCAGACGAGCGACGGCATTGTCATCGTCGATCAGCACGCGGCGCACGAGCGGCTCGTTTATGAGCGTATGAAGCGCCAGCGGGCGGCCCATGGCATCGAGCGGCAGGCTTTGCTCATTCCGGAGATTGTCGAACTCGATGCCGACGACGTCGACCGGCTCGTCGAAAACGCGCCTTCGCTCGAAGATCTCGGTCTCGCGCTCGACAGTTTCGGTCCCGGTGCGGTGGCGGTGCGCGAAGTGCCGAGCGTCTTGCGCGCCGGCAACATCCGCCAATTGGTGCGCGATGTCGCGCAGACGCTGCAGGAGGATGCGAGCCTCGCGCTGGAGCGGCGGCTCGATCACGTGCTCGCCACCATGGCCTGCCACAATTCCGTGCGGGCCGGCCGCCGCCTGCGGCCGGAAGAGATGAACGCGCTGCTGCGTGAAATGGAGGCAACGCCCGGCTCCGGCCAATGCAACCACGGCCGACCCACTTATGTGGAGTTGAAACTGAGCGACATCGAGCGGCTATTCGGGCGAAAGTAAGGAGTGGAAGGCCACGGTCCGTTCCGCGTTTCATCACTCTGTCATGCCGCGGCGCTAGCCCCTCTCGGTCGTTTATTTCGATCGAGGAGGCATGAATGCGTAAATTTATGGCCAGTCTTTTGCTCGGCACGTCGCTGGCGTGTGCTGCGGCTCCGGCGAATGCCAAGCCCTATGAACATGTGTTGCTGATTTCGGTCGACGGCCTGCATGCCGTGGATTTGGCCAATTACGTTGCCGCCCATCCGCAAGGCACGATGGCGGCTCTTCAGAAGACAGGTGTGTTCTACCCGAACGCCCTCACCACCAATCCGTCCGATTCCTTCCCCGGTTTCGTCGCGCAGGTGACCGGCGGCACGCCCGCTGTGACCGGCGTCTACTATGACGACTCGTTCGATCGCAGCTATTTCGCCGCGGATTCGAAATGTCAGGGCAATCCCGGCACTGAAGTTGATTTCGCCGAAAGCATCGACGTCGACGATACGCGCCTCGACGGCGGCGGCACACCTGGCAAGCCGATGACCCAGATCGATCCGGCCAAGCTGCCGCGCGTGCTGGTGAACGGCGAATGCAAGCCGGTGTTTCCGCATGAGTTCGTCCGCGTAAACAATGTGTTCGAGATCGTGCACGGCCACGGCGGGCGCACCGCCTGGAGCGACAAGCATCCGGCGTATGAATGGGTCGGCGGCCCGTCCGGCAAGGGGCTCGATGATTTTTATGCGCTGGAACAGGATTCGCTCATTCCCGGCACCAAAGTGAAAACCACCGGCAGCTTCAAGGCCGAGCGTGAGTTTGACGAGGCGCGCGTGAAGGCAGTGATCAATGAAATGAAGGGCTTCGACTCGACGGGCGCAGATAAGCAGCCGGTGCCGGCGCTGTTCGGCCTGAATTTCCAGGCAGTGAGCGTCGGGCAGAAATTGCCGAAAGCCGGGCCTGGCGACGATGCCGGCTTGATCGGCGGTTACGCAGATGCAGATGGCACGCCGAACAATGGGCTTGGCGTGCAGCTCGATTATGTCGATCATGCTTTGGGCGAATTGGTCGGCGCCTTGCGCGACAATAAGCTTGAAGATTCGACACTCATCGTCGTTGCGTCGAAACATGGCCAATCGCCGATCGATGCGTCGAAATTCCAGCCGACCGACGAGGATCCCTACACCAAAATTCCGGGCTATGCGTTCCATATCGCCGACGATGCCTCGTTGATCTGGCTGAAGCCGGAAGAGCGGGCAAAATCGCTGACCGCCGCGGCCGATTACCTGAAGGATCAAGGCAAGGCGCTCGGCATTGGCCAATTGCTGACCAGCAATCAGGTGGCGCTTGCCTATCAGGATCCCGCCAGCGATACGCGCGCACCCGATTTCATCGTGACGGTCAATCCCGGCGTCGTCTATACGGGGGGCAAGAAAATCGCCGAGCACGGCGGCAGCAATGCCAATGACCGCAACGTGGCGCTGCTCTTGAGCAATCCGTCGATCCAGCCGCGCACGATCACGGCGCTGGTGCAGACGACGCAAGTGGCGCCGACGATTCTGCAGGCTCTGGGCTATGACCCGAAGGAATTGCAGGCGGTGCAGAAGGAAGCGACACAGGCATTGCCGGGGGCGCCGTTCTGATACAGCGGCAGTATCCCTTCTCCCCGCGTGCGGGGAGAAGGTGGCATGCGAAGCATGACGGATGAGGGGCACACGGATGCCTCGTCATTGTCCCGCAGCGTCAGGCACAAATCTCGCAAGGCTGCGGCAGCCCCTCATCCGCCCCTGTGGGGCACCTTCTCCCCGTAAACGGGGAGAAGGGCTTAAAGCGACTTACTTGGTAAAGCCCAATTCCTTATTGGCCTTGATGACGTAGTCGTTGGTGTAGGTCTTGGCAAGATCGACCTCGCCCTTGATCTTGCCGGCCTTGGTGAGCACGTCGAGCACGGTCTTGGGGCCGTCCTCCGGCATCATGCCGTCGGGCAGGAACTGGTCCTTGTCCTTGGTCAGCGCGTCGATGTAATCCTGCTTGGTGATGAGCTGGTTGCTGACGAAGTCCTTCGGCATGTTGTCGGCAATGTCGGCGGCGCTGTGGGTCGCGATCCAGTGCATCGTCTCGACCATGGCGGTGACTACCCGCTGGGTCTCTTCGGGATGCTTTTCCACCCAATCGGCGCGCACGATGATCGAGGCGGTCGGCCAGGTGCCGCCGAGCCATTTCTTCGTGCCCTCGGTGGTCGCAAGGTCAAAGGCCGAATAGCCGATGCCCTTCTTCTCGATCGCCGTCACGGTCGGCTGCGTGGTCATGCCGCAGACGATCTGGCCGTGCTGCAGGCCGGCGATCAGCGTCGCCCCGGCGCCGACCCCGAGCCGGCTGAACTGGTCCGAGGTCACGTCGCTGCGCGCGGCGAGATAGAGGGTCAGCGCGTCGGTGCCCGAGCCGATGTCGGTCACGCCCACCGTCTTGCCCTTCCAATCCGCCGGCGTCTTGACGTTCGAATCCTTGGCGCACATTTCCCGCTCGCCCGGCGCGCCCGACAATTGGATGATGTCGACGACCTTCTTGCCCTTCAGCTGGAAGTCGATCGTGTGATTGTACCAGGCGCCGGCCATGTCGACCTGGCCCGAGATCATCGCGTCTTCCGCGCCGACCGCGTCGTTCTCCGTCGACAGTTCCATCTCGATGCCGTGCTTCTTGAAGAAGCCGAGGTTCTGCGCCAGCTGATAGGGCAGATAGATCTGCTTATCGATGCCGCCGACCATCATCGACACTTTGAGGTCCGCGGCCTGCGCCGCGCCCATCAGGCCGGTGCCAAGCGCGGCCACGGCCGCGGCGCCGAACAGCCAATTGCGAAAATCCTGTTTCATCTTTCTCGTTCCTCCACATTGAACCTGAGCCGCGGCGGCTTCTTGGATGCCGCGGCGGGATAAAAACTCTTCTGCCTCTCAAGCGTCCTGCGCGGCGTTCGAGGATTTCGGCTTCTGCCAGGCCAGCAGCCGCTTCTCGACCCGCGCCATGATCGCCTCGACGCTCAGCACGATGGCGCCGATCACGAACATGCAGCCATAGACGCCCGGCGAGTCGAAATTGTTCTGCGAGAACTTGATCAGCAGTCCGAGGCCATGCTGCGCCCCCAGGATCTCGCCGACGATGGCGCCGACGATGGCAAGGCCGAGCGCCACATGCAGGCTGGCGATGATCCAGGTCAGCGCCGACGGCAGCACGACATTGCGCACCACATCGAGCCGCGAGCCGCCCAGGATGCGGATGTTGTTGACGAGGTTCGGATCGACGCTGCGCGCCCCCTGGAAGGCGTTGAAGAACACCACGAAGAACACCAGCACCGCCGCCAGCAGCGCCTTGGCCGGCAGGCCGAGACCGAGCCACATGACGAAGATCGAGCCGAGCACGATGCGCGGCACCGCGTTGAAGAATTTGATGTAAGGGTTGAACACGTCGGCGAGATAGTCGATCTGGCCGAGCAGAATGCCGAAGAACACCCCGCCGACGACCCCGAGCACGAAGCCGACCGCCGCCTCCCACAAAGTCACCAGCACCTGATACCAGAACGAGCCGAGCGCCGTGCCGTTGATGAGCCAATCGACGAGGCGCACCACGACGCTGCTCGGCGAGGCGGAAATGAACGGATCGATCACTTCGAAATAAGAGAGGATCTGCCAGGTCGCCATCCAGAGCACGAACACGGCCACCTGGCCGATCAGCACCTTCTGGCGCCGGCTTTGCGCCGGGCTTTTCGCGGCGGGTGCGGATGAGGTGATCTCGCTCATGGCTTTGCCTTCCCTGCGGCGGCGGGAGCCGATTGGCGGGCATAGGTGCGCTGCACCTCGTCGCGCAAGGCCTCCCAGATCTGATGGTGCAATTCGAGAAAGCGCGGCGTGAACCGGATTTCCTGCAGCGGGCCGCGCGGGCGCGGCAGATCGATGTCGAACACCGCCTTGACCGTGCCGGGACCGGCGGTGATCACCACCACCTTGTCGGCAAGGCCGATCGCTTCCTCGAGGTCGTGGGTGACGAACAGCACGGACGGCCGGGTCTTTTCCCACAGCGACAATAATTCGTTCGACATGATGGCGCGGGTCTGCACGTCGAGCGCCGAGAAGGGCTCGTCCATCAGCAGCATCGTGGGCTTGTTGATGAGCGCCGCGGCGAGGCTCGCGCGCTTGCGCATGCCGCCCGAGAGCTGGTGCGGATAATGGTTCTCGAAGCCGGCGAGGCCGACGGTGCGCATCCAATCGCGCGCCATGGCGAGCGCGTCCTTGAGCGGCACTTTGTTGAAGATCGGCCCGAGGGCGACATTGGCGACAACCGAGCGCCAGGGCAGCAGCGCGTCCTGCTGGAACATGAAGCTCGTGCCCTTGGTGATGCCGTTGACCGGCTGGCCGGAGACGCTGACGCGCCCCTCGCTCGGGCGCTCGAGCCCGGCCGCCATGGTTAAGGTGGTCGACTTGCCGCAACCGGTGGGCCCGACGATGGCGCAGAATTGGCCCGGCTGGATCTCGAGGGTCACATCGCGCAAGGCGGTCATGGTCTCGCCCACCGGCGACACGAACCTTTTGCTCACCCCCTCAAACGTCACCCCACCAAGCGCAGGCGCTCCCTCTGCCATCGGCTTCTCCTCCCTCTGTCGATTGCACGCCCACTACGGTTTGCGCGCCCCATCTTCGTGGGATGGTCAACACCTTCAAACCTCGCTGGTACGGTGTCAAGCATTTCGGCGCGGGAATTTCACCCTTCGCAAGGCGTCATCTGGTGGGCAAATGACGTACGAGAATCAACTGGCTATCGCCATAGTCGCGGCGCTCCAGTTCTGCATAGCCGCCTGGGAGTTCTGCCATCTCGCCCTTCGCTTCCTCGATGATTGCGAGCGCCTCGTCGTGCAGCCATTCGCCGTCGCGCAGCGCGATCAGAGCGCGTTCGCCGAGGCCCTTGCCGTAGGGTGGATCGAGGAAGGCGAGATCGAAGCGCTCGCCGGGCGGCGCCTCGCCGAGTTTGGTTGCGTCGCGGCGGAAGATGCGCGAGACGCCGCCGAGGCCGAGCATCTCGACGTGGCCGCGAATGAGCGAACGGGCTTCGGCGCCGTCATCGACAAAAAGCGCGAAGCTGGCGCCACGCGAGAGCGCCTCGATCCCGAGCGCCCCGGTGCCGGCGAAAAGATCGATGACGCGCGCGTCCCGCACGCAATCGTCATAGGAATGGGCGAGAATGTTGAAGATCGTCTCGCGCAGCCGGTCGGAGGTCGGGCGCAGGCCCGGACCCGATGGACCTTTCAACACGCGGCCTTTGAACGCGCCGCCGACAATGCGCATGTTTTAAGGACTCCGGGAGAAGGGACGCGGGTTACTTCTTCGGCGGCGGTCTCTTCCCGCCGCCCGGTTTGCCGCCGCGTTTGGGTGCGCTCTTATTCCGTGCGCCGCGCTCCTGTGCGAAACGCTCCGCATTGCGGCCGCCTTGGCTGCGTTTGGGTGCTTGCGCCAGCATGACACGCTCGACCTTCACTTCGCGGCCATGGCGATCTTCGGTCGCGGTCCGCTCCATGCGCTTGCGCGGCGCGGCGCCTTCCGCGCGGCGCTCGGCGCGCAGCACGGAGATATGTTTGCGTTTGCCGCGCTCAGGTTTCTCGCGCCGAGGCGCCTCTTCTTCCTGAAAGCGGGCAAATCTCTCGCGACCGCCACGCTCCGGCGGCGGCTCGCGCTGCGGCCGCAATTCGGCGATCGGCTTGGGCAATTCGAGCGGCCCGTCGAAATCGCATTTGGCTTCCTGGGCGAGTTCCTCGCCCAATTGCTCCTGCAAGATGCGGGTGCTGATTTCTTGCGTCGCGCCCTCGGCGAGGTCGCCGAGTTGGAACGGGCCGAAGCTCAGGCGGATCAGGCGGTTCACGAAAAGTCCGAGATGCTCCAACACGCGTTTGATTTCACGGTTCTTGCCTTCGCGCAGGCCCATCGTCAGCCACACATTGTGGCCCTGCTGGCGGTCCATGCGCGCTTCGATCCCGGCATAATGAATGCCGTCGATCGTCACGCCTTCGCTCAATTTGTCGAGCTGAGCCTGATCGGTTTCACCATTGGCGCGGACGCGGTAGCGGCGCAGCCAGCCGGTTTCCGGAAGTTCGAGCACGCGCTTGAGGCCGCCGTCGTTGGTCAGCAGCAGGAGGCCCTCGGTGTTGATGTCGAGGCGCCCCACGGTCACGAGACGCGGCAGGTCTTTCGGCAGCGCGTCGAAAATAGTCGGCCGGCCTTCCGGGTCTCTTGCCGTCGTCACCGTGCCGCGCGGCTTGTGGAACAGGAAGAGGCGGGTGCGCATGCGCGTGGCGATCGGCTTGCCGTCGACCACAATCTTGTCTTCCGGCTTCACGTTCACGGCGGGACTCGTCAGCGTCACGCCATTGATGCTCACGCGGCCTTCCGCGATCCAGCTCTCAGCATCGCGGCGCGACGCCACGCCGGCGCGCGCCATTACTTTGGCGATGCGCTCCTCGCCCTCTTCACGCGCAAAGGTGCGGGGCTGCTGCTGGGCCTTGCGTGCCGCATAGTCGCGGCGCGGCTTGTCGGCGCGCTCGTGCTTGGCGATGTAATCGCTTCTCTTGCTGGGGGCGCGTTTCGCGCCAAAGCTGCGCTCGCCGTCGCGTTTTGCTAAGGACTTTGCCGGGCGCTCGCCTTCGGCCGTGCGCTCGGACTTGGCGATATAATCGCCTCTTTTGCTGGGTGGACGCTTTGCGTCGAAGCTGCGTTCGCCGTCGCGTTTCGCAAAGGACCTTGCCGGGCGCTCACCTTCGGCGGCGCGCTCGCGCTTGGCGACATACTCGCCTCTTTTGCCGGGTGGACGTTTTGCGTCGAAGCTGCGCTCGCCGTCGCGTTTCGCAAAGGATCTTCCGGGACGCTCACCCTCGGTGGCGCGCTCTTTGCGCTTCGGGCCCGTCTTGCCGCCGCCCTTGCCATAGGTGGGCATGTCACCTTCGCCGCGCTTGCGGAAGGATTTTTTGTCGTCGCCCTTGGCGGTGAAAGCACGCGGAGGACGGGTGCCGCGCGATGCGCCGCCGCCCGGTTTACGGGGGCCGCGGGTTTTGGAATGATTGGAGTCGCTCATCCTGCCCTGATAGAGCATTTCACGGTCAAGAGGAAACCGCTTTCATGCCGAATTTGACGGGATTTGTTGGTTGAGCGCGCGCGACCCGATGGGAATTGCCTTCGAGGAAGCCCGTGCCGCCGCCGCGCGTGGCGAGGTGCCGGTCGGCGCGGTCATCGTGCGGAACGGCGACGTGCTGGCGCGCGCCGGCAACCGCACCCTGCTCGACCGCGACCCGACCGCCCATGCGGAAATGCTCGCCATCCGCGAGGCGGCGCACGTGCTCGGTTCGGAGCGGCTGATCGGCTGCGACCTCTATGTGACCCTCGAGCCCTGCGCCATGTGCGCCGCCGCCATTTCCTTCGCCCGGATCCGCCGTCTCTATTTCGCCGCCGCCGACCCGAAGGGCGGGGCGGTGGAGCATGGGCCGAGGTTTTTTGCGCAGGCGACCTGCCATCATCAGCCTGAGGAGGTGATAGGGGGCTTGCGCGAGAGCGAGGCGGCCGAGTTGTTGCGGGAGTTCTTCAAGGAGCGGCGGTGACGGCCACCGTTTCGCTTTTTGTTGTTCTTTGTCGCCAACATCACTATTTCTTGGTCAAGACTTTTACCCGAAGAGCTCCCTATGAACCGTTTTGAACGCCGCCCGCCGATGCCGGGCGAGGCCGAAGTGCAGTATCTCGATGGCGATTTCCGTGTGATCCGGCCCGGAAAATTCGTTTGCTGCGGCGTGACCGGCGAACATATCCCACTGGAATCGCTGCGCTATTGGAGCGTCGACCGGCAGGAGGCCTATGCCAGTCCCGAGGCGGTTTTGCAACGGCTGGGGAGAGCCGTGCAAAGCGAGGGCGCGGCGGAGCGAATCGCTGTAAACAAGGGGGCCCAGGAATAAGGAGCCGCGTCCCGATGCGCGCCTATCTCGATCTTTTGCAGCACGTCCTCGACCACGGCGCGGTCAAGACCGACCGGACCGGCACGGGTACGCGATCCGTGTTCGGCTACCAGATGCGCTTTGATCTTGGACAGGGCTTTCCGCTGGTCACGACCAAGAAATTGCATCTGAAATCGATCGTCCACGAGCTTTTGTGGTTCTTGGCCGGTGACACCAACATCGCCTATCTGAAGGCGCATGGGGTGAGCATCTGGGACGAGTGGGCCGACGCCAATGGCAACCTCGGGCCCGTCTATGGCCACCAATGGCGGTCGTGGGCTGGGGCCGACGGCCAGACCTATGATCAGATCCGCCAAGTCCTCGCCGACATCAAGCGCGCGCCGGATTCCCGCCGCCTCATCGTCTCAGCCTGGAACGTCGCCGACATTGCGAAGATGAAGCTCGCGCCGTGCCATTGCCTGTTCCAGTTCTACGTGGCAGACGGCAAATTGTCGTGCCAGCTTTATCAGCGCTCGGCCGACATCGTGCTCGGCGTGCCGTTCAACATCGCGTCCTATGCGCTGCTCACCCATATGATGGCGCAAGTGTGCGGCCTGGAGGTCGGCGAGTTCATCCATACGCTGGGGGACGCGCATATCTATTCCAACCATTTCGAACAGGCGCGGCTGCAACTCACCCGAACGCCGCGCCCGTTGCCGCGGCTGGCGCTCAATCCCGAGGTCAAGTCGCTGTTCGACTTCACCTACGACGACATCACGATTCACGATTACGATCCCCATCCGGCGATCAAGGCGCCCGTGGCGGTGTGAGCGTCAGAATCACCCTCGTCGTTGCCGTCGCGCACAACGGCGTGATCGGCGGCAATAACCAATTGTTATGGCGCCTCAAATCCGATTTGCGCTATTTTAAGACCGTGACCATGGGTAAGCCGATGGTGATGGGGCGTAAGACGTTTCATTCGATCGGCAAGCCATTGCCGGGCCGCAAAACCATCGTGGTGACGCGCGATCAGGCTTTTGCTTACGACGGCGTACTGGTTGCCCATGACGTCGATGCGGCGCTTGAACTCGCGGCGCAGGAGGCGCGCGCGTTGGGCGCGGATGAAATCATCATCGCTGGCGGCGGCGAGCTTTACGCGCAACTGATCGGCCGCGCCGACCGTTTGCGCGTGACGGAAGTGGATCTTGCGCCGCAGGGCGACGCGCATTTCCCCAAGATCGATCCGGCGCAATGGCGCGAGATCCGGCGTGAGCCCCATCCGGCCGGGCCGGAGGACGAAGCGGCCTTTTGTTTCGTCGATTACGAGCGGCGGTGAGGGGCTCTCCCTTTCCCGCAACGCGGGACAAAGCCCGCTTCCATTTGCGGTCGGATGCACCAATCCCTATATAGCATCAGCAGTTGAAGCGTGTTGTGGGAGCATCGATGCCCTGGGGCAATCAGAACGGCGGGAACAATGGCGGGCCGTGGCACTCGGGGCCGGGCCCGTGGGGGCAGGGGTCGGGCGGCGGACCGCCGGCCGAGGTCGAGCGCATCCTGCGCGGCGGCCAGGATCGGTTGAAAAATGTCTTCAAGCACGGCGGGTTCAACGGGTTCACCGTCGGCATCTTCTTGCTCGTCGGCATCGCGATTTGGCTCCTCACCGGTTTCTATACCGTGCAGAGCAACGAGGTCGCGCTCAATCAGGTTTTTGGCCGCTATGTCGGCAAGGCCGGGCCGGGCCTCAATTATAATTTCCCCTATCCGGCGGGATCGGTCGTCACGCTGAAGGTGCTCGATCAGAACGCCACCGATGTCGGCTTCGTCTCCCATGACGATGGCCGGCGCAGCGGCACGGCTTTCCCCACCGACGTGCCGGAAGAAAGTCTGATGCTGACGGGCGATGAAAATATTGCCGACGTCAAATTCCGCGTCATTTGGCAGATCGATCCGGCCCATCCGGACGACTATGCCTTCAACATCCGCAATCCCGACGAGACGGTGAAAGCCGTTGCCGAAAGCGCGATGCGGGAAGTGGTCGGGCGGTCGCAGATTCAACGGATCCTGACGGCCGAGCGCACGAATGTCGAACTCTCGACCAGGGACTTGATGGAACGGGTTTTGAACAGCTACCAGGCAGGGGTGCTTATTCGGCAGGTGCAGCTTTTGTCGGTCGATCCGCCGCCTTCGGTGATCGACGCCTTCAAGGCGGTGACGGCTGCCGACCAGGAAAAGCAGCGCCTGAGCAACGAAGCGGAGGCCTACGCCAACCGTGTGGTGCTGGAAGCGCAAGGGCAGGCGGCGGCGATCATCCAGCAGGCGGAAGGCTACCGCGATCAGACGATTGCGGAAGCGAAAGGCCAGACGGCGCAATTCGACCAGGTCTATGCGCAATATAAGAAATCGCCGGTCGTGACGCGCGAACGGCTTTATCTCGAAACGATGGAACGCGTGTTGGGCGGCGCGGACAAGATCATTCTCGACCCGGGCCAGGGGACGAATCTCCTGCCGTTGTTGCCGCTGACCGGCCCGGGGCAGTCGCAAGGAGAAGCCAAATGAGAAGCGGCTTTTCGGGTTTTGCGCTTCTGCTGATTTTGGCCGTGTTCGGCGTGCTGGCGATCACTTTGCTGTTCACGGTCGGCCAGACGCAGCAGGCGCTCGTCATGCGGTTCGGCGAGCCCGTCGCCGGGCGGGGCCTGATCACCGAACCGGGCCTCCATGTCAAATGGCCCTTCATCGAAAATGTCATCTATATCGACAAGCGCATTCTCGATCTCGAAGTGCCGCAACAGGAAGTCACCGCGGCGGACAATCAGCGCCTCGAGGTCGACGCCTTCGTGCGCTACCGCATCACCGACCCGCTGAAGTTCTTCCAGACGCTGGGGACGGTCGGCAACGCGGGCAGCCAATTGTCGTCGCTGCTCTCGTCCTCGCTGCGCCGGGTGCTCGGCGAGGCCAACCTGCCGCAGATCGTGCGCGAGGAGCGGGCTGCGTTGATGCTGCGCATTCGCGATCAGGTGAACGATCAGGCCGCCCGCTACGGCATGACGATCGAGGATGTGCGCATCCGTCGCGCCGACCTGCCGCGCGAAATCTCCGAGGGCGTGTTCGCGCGCATGCGCTCCGAGCGCCAGCGTGAAACGGCCGAGAAGCTCGCGGAAGGTTCGCAGCAATCCTTGACCATCCGCGCGAAAGCCGATCGTGACGTGGTCGTGATCAAGGCCAATGCGCAGCGCCAGGCCGATGAAACGCGCGGCGCGGGCGAAGCCGAGCGCATCCAGATCTTCGCCGACGCGTTCGGCAAGGATCCGGAATTCGCCGCGTTCTACCGATCGATGCGCGCCTATGATGCGGCGCTGAAGCCGGGGACGAAAATGGTGCTGAGCCCGAAGTTGGACTTCTTCCGCTTTTTCAGCAATCCCGAAGGCCAGGCTGCAAAGTGAGCGCCGCGATTTTGCCCTAGTTTAAATTAGTTTATACATCGGACGATGGACACCTGGAGATGAATTTATGGGTCGCATGACACCTCGTATTGCCGCACTGGCCCTGGTGCTGAGCTCGGTGGCCTTGCCTGCCGTTGTCCTTGCGCCGGCACCGGTCCTGGCGCGCGGCCCCGATTCTCTCGCCGATCTGGCGGACAGCGTGGTCGATGCCGTGGTCAATATTTCCGCGACGCAAAAGTCCGAGCCGAAAGTGGCCGAAGGCGACACGCCCGACGCCGGACCGGACTCGCCGTTCAACGATCTGTTCGATCAGTTCTTCAAGAACCAGAACCGCGGCGGCAAGCCCGATGAAGGCACGCCGCACGGCCATCACGGGACGTCGCTCGGCTCCGGCTTCGTCATCGATTCCGCCGGCATCATCATCACCAACAACCACGTCATCGAAGGCGCCAACGACATCACCGTCATCTTCACCGACGGCTCGAAACTGAAGGCCGACATTGTCGGCAAGGACGAGAAGGTCGACGTCGCGGTCCTGCGCGTGAAGCCGGAGAAACCCTTGAAGGCGGTGAAGTTCGGCGACAGCGACAAGGCGCGGGTCGGCGACTGGGTGATGGCGGTCGGCAATCCGTTCGGTCTCGGCGGCACAGTCACGGCGGGTATCGTGTCGGCCCGCAACCGCAATATCGATAGCGGTCCTTACGACAATTACATCCAGACCGACGCGGCGATCAACAAGGGCAATTCCGGCGGTCCGCTGTTTAACATGAATGGCGAGGTGATCGGCATCAATACCGCCATTCTGTCGCCGACGGGCGGCTCGGTCGGCATCGGCTTCGCGACCCCGGCCAATACGGTCATGCCTGTGATCGATCAGCTCCAAAAATTCGGCGAGACGCGGCGCGGCTGGCTTGGCGTGAAGATTCAGAATGTCGATGATGCGATCGCCGAAAGCCTGAGCCTGAGCGGCGCGCATGGCGCCCTCATCGCGGGGGTCGATGACAAGGGCCCGGCCAAGCCCGCCGGGCTCGAACCGGGCGATGTGATCGTGAAATTCGACGGCAAGGACGTGAAGGACTCGCACGATCTGCCGAAGATTGTGGCCGCTACGCCGGTCGGCAAGGAAGTCGAGATCGTCGTGATCCGCAAGGGCCAGGAGCTGACGAAGAAAGTCACGCTCGGCCGCCTTGAGGACAGCGATGTGAAAGTTGCGTCCAACACCACGTCCGGCAAACCGGATGCGAAATCGGACACCAGCGTCAAAAAGATCCTTGGATTGGAGTTTGGCCTTCTCACCGACGATCAGCGGCAGAAATATCAGATCAAGGACGATGCAAAGGGCGTGCTGATCACCAACGTCAATCAGGATTCGCCGGCCGCCGAGAAGGGGCTGCAAGCGGGCATGCTGGTGGACGAAGTCAATCAGACCGAGGTGAAGACGCCGACCGATGTGGCCAATGCCATCGCCGATTTGAAAAAATCGGGGAAGAAGACGGCGCTCTTGCGCGTGATCGACAGCCGCGGCGACGTGCGCTTCATCGCGTTGGCGATCGAGTGATGCGATTGCATTCTCCTCTTGCGTTTTTCGATGCCAACGGCCTTTATTTTGGATGCATGTGACATCGGCGATTGTCGTCCTGGGCGGGCCCTGGGACGCGCCGCCGCTGGAGGCCGTTCGCGCGCGCGAGGAGCCGGGGCACAATGAGAATAACGAATCGGCCACCGCGCGGGGCTCACATCCCGGGCCAGGCCCGGGGTGACATTGTGGCATTCATATCGGTCGCGGCATGCACCTGCTGGCAGCATTAATCGCTCGGACCGCGACGAAGCGGCACGAACGCCGGACGCGCACCCGCCGTTTCGAGATTGACCAGACGCAGTTCGTCACGACCGGGGCGGCGGCGCTTGGGTGGAGCGATTTTTATTACATGAGCATAACGGTCCGCTGGCCGGCGTTCATTGCCGGTGCGGTCGCCGTCTTTCTGCTCATGAATGGCGTTTTTGCCGTGCTCTACGCCTTGGGCAAGGATGCAATCGCCAATCTGCCGCCCGAACACCCATTCTATCTGTTCTATTTCAGCGTTGAGACGCTTTCGACCGTCGGCTACGGCTACATGTATCCGCAGACGCACTATGGTCATATCGTTGCATCGGCCGAAATGTTTTGCGGCCTTGCCTATGCGGCCGCGATGACGGGGCTGATTTTTGCGCGCTTCTCGCGGCCGAAAGCCCAGATCATCTTTGCGCATCAGCCGGTGATCGGCACGGTCGACGGCCAACAGACATTCACCGTGCGCCTCGCCAATGCGCGCACGAGCATCGTGACCGATGCGTCGGCGCGCCTATGGTATGGACGCAGCGGCGTCACCGCCGAGGGCACCACGTTTTATCGTTATCACGAACTCAAATTGCAGCGCGCTGAAAATCCGACATTCGCGCTGACCTGGTCGGTTTTTCATACCATTGACGAGACGAGCCTGCTCTATGGCGCGACCCCGGAGTCGATGGCGGCGGAAGACGGCGAGTTCCGCATTTCCGCCGAGGGGCTCGACGAAAATTACGGCGCGCCGGTGCATGCCCAGGCCCACTACGATCACGACATCGTGCGGTGGAACCATCGCTATGTCGATATCATCTCGCGGAAGGCGGAAGACGTCTTCCACGTCGACATGGCGCGCTTTCACGATATCGAGCCATTGCTCGGCACGGCCCAATAATTTGCGCACAATCCCTTTCTAAGCCCGTCCTTCGCCTTAACGCTTTCCTTATGCCCCTACGGCGCTTTCCGTCTCGAATGCTTATGCCGGCGCGCTGATAATGCCGCGCATGAACCAATGAGCCCGGCAAGCACCAGACCTGCGAAATCATTTGGACGCGGGATTTTGCGAGGACATTTGCATTGACACTTTATGGTTTCCTCGAGATCGGCGTAACCTTGGCGCTGGTTGTGCTCGCGGCTTATCCGCTGGGACTTTTCATGGCCGAAGTGCTGGAGGGCCGACGACATGTCGTGGCGCCAGCGCTGCGGTCGGTCGAGCGAGGCTTCTATCGCCTAGCTGGTATCGACCCCGAGGCCGGGCAGGGATGGCTCGAGTATGCGGTGGCGATGTTGGCCTTTTGCGCCGCCTGTCTGTTCAGCCTTTATGCGGTGCTGCGATGTCAGGCGTTCCTGCCGCTCAACCCCCAAGGTTTCCCCGGCGTGCCGCCGGACCTCGCTTTCAACATCGCCGTCAGTTTCATTACCAACACCAATTGGCAGGCCTATGCGGGCGAGACGACGCTCAGCCCCTTCACGCAAATGGTCGGTCTCACCACCCACAATTTCCTCGATTCCGCCGCGGCGACCGGGATGGCCGCGGCCCTGATCCGCGGCTTTTCTGGCCATGAATCGCAAACGGTCGGCAATTTCTGGGCCGATGTCACACGGGTCACGCTCTATATTCTCTTGCCGGTTTCCATCATCCTCGCGCTGCTTTTTGTCTTCCTCGGTGTGCCGCAGACCCTGACCACGTCGGTCACCGCGACGACGCTCGAAGGCGGCTCTCAGGTGATCGCGCTCGGGCCGGTGGCGAGCCAAGAGGCGATCAAGCTGATTGGCGACAATGGCGGCGGCTTTTTCAATGCCAACTCGGCTCATCCATTCGAGAATCCGAGCGTTTGGTCCAATATCGTCCAGAATTGGTGCCAACTGGTCCTGCCCGTCGCCCTGGTCTTCGCCTTTGGCCGTATGGTCGGCAGTCTGCGGCAGGCGCGCGTGCTGCTGCTCACCATGGGGGCGATCTTCTGCGTCGGCCTGCTGGTTTTCTACTGGGCGGAAACCCAGGGCAATCCGGCCCTCACGGCGCTGGGAGTCGATCCAACCCTGGGCAATCTGGAAGGCAAGGATTTGCGCTTTGGCCAGGCGGGGGCCGCACTCTTTGCCGCCGCGACCACGGGGACGGGTACCGGCGCCTCGAATGCCGTGCTCGAATCCATGACGCCGCTCGGTGGTTTTGCCGCGATGTCCAACCTGCTGTTCGGCTGCATCGCGCCGGGCGGGGTGGGGACGGGGCTCTACAGTTTGCTGGTGCTAGCGTTGCTTACCGCTTTTCTCGGCGGGCTTATGGTCGGCCGCACGCCGGAATATCTGGGCAAGAAGATCGCCGCGCGGGAAATGCAACTGGCGATTCTGGCACTGATGATCTCGCCGCTGCTGCTGCTTGGCCTCGCCGGCGCGTCGGTCCTGCTGCAATCGGCGCGCGACAGTCTCGGCGCCGGTGGGCCGCACGGCTTGAGCGAGGTCCTTTATGCCTATGCCTCGAGCGTATCGGACAATGGCTCGGCCTTCGCCGGCCTCAACGCCAATACGCCCTGGTACAATCTGACGACGGGGATCGCCATGTTCCTCGGCCGCTTCGCCCATGTGATCCCGATTCTGGCGATTGCCGGTGCGCTCGCCAAGAAAAAGCGCACGGCGCCGTCGGCCGGGATGCTGCCGACCGATGGGGGCCTCTTCACGCTGTTCCTGCTGGCGGTCGTGATCATCATCACGCTGCTGCAATATCTGCCCGCCCTGGCACTCGGGCCGCTCGCCGAACATTTCCTCTATGTGCAGGGCAAGTTGTTCTAGCCGGCGACGCCACGATTTGTGCGCGGCGCGCCGGCCGTGGTATTGTCCTTGGCGCATTGATCGCTAATTGAATAGGAACTTCGTTTGCCGCATTATCGGCATGGTTCCTTTTCCGCGCAATTCGTCAGGGCCAATGAAAGTTCACTACCACAAGCCGCATGTCCGGAGATTGAGCTTTGGCGGCCGGCAAGTCGTTTCCACCGGCCTCGACGCGCCGATATGGGGCGATTTCTATCACAATGCCATGACCAAGACCTGGCCGGTCTTCATGGCCGGCGCCGTCGTCGTGTTCCTGGCCCTTAACCTCATTTTCGCGCTGCTGTTCGCGCTCGTGCCGGGTTGCATCGCCAACCTGCCGCCCGAACACCCATTCTACCTGTTCTATTTCAGCGTCGAAACGCTATCGACCGTCGGCTACGGCTATATGTACCCGCAGACCCATTACGGCCATGTGGTCGCCTCGACCGAAATGTTCTGCGGTCTTGTTTACGCGGCCGTGATGACGGGGCTGATTTTTGCCCGCTTCTCGCGGCCCAAGGCGCGGTTCATTTTCGCCAGGAGCCCGACGATCAGCATGCACGACGGCGTGCGCACGTTCAGCGTGCGCCTCGCCAATGCGCGGCACAATGTCTTGACCAATGCGTCGGCGCGGTTGTGGTATTTGCGCGATGAAGTGTCGGCCGAGGGGGTCACCTACCGCCGCTTCTACGAGTTGAGGTTGCAGCGCAGCGAGAATCCGACCTTCGCGCTGAGCTGGGCGCTGTTCCACACGATCGACGAGACGAGTCTGCTTTACGGCGTCCGGCCGGAGGATCTCGAAGCGATGCGAGCCGATTTCATCATCACGGCGCAAGGCCTCGACGAAAGTTACGGCTCGATCGTGAACGCGCGCGAGCGATATTCTTATGACGATGTGCGCTGGGAGCACCGCTATGTCGATATCATCCGCCGCAAGCCCAATGGCGTGATCCATATCGACATGGCTAAGTTCCACGATGTCGAGCCGATTGCGGCGGTGATCGAAGCCGCTGGCGAGGCAGTCCTTGTCGAAGCGATCGAGGTCAAGCCCGAGGAGCTGGAACCTCAATCTGAATGACGACGGGACAGTGGTCCGAAGCTTTCGGCCGGTCCCAGCCGATGCGCGGGTAGCGCGGCATGTTTTCGAGCCGCGGCACGCGGTAGGGCTGGCCCTTGCGAATCACCTCGGGCACGACATCCGGGTTGGCGGCGGCAAGGCGCGGTGAGAGCAAGATATAATCGAGCTGTGCGTGCTGATCCGAGCCGGAATGGTAATGGGTCCAGCGGTCGTCGACTGGGCGCCGTTCCATCACATTGACGGCGAAGCTGTCCTGCAGCAGCGGCGCCAAGGAGGTGCCGGCATCGGGCACGCCGTCGATCTGGTAATAATCGTTGAAATCGCCGCAGATCGCCCAATTGGCGCCCGCCGCATGGGCGCCGAAGCGCCGCTCGATGATGCGCCGCACCGCGCTCGCTTCGGCGAAGCGGATCGGTGCGGTTTCCTTGCGCGCGTCGCCATGCGTCGAGAGCGGCTGCATCGACTTGAAATGGCAGATGTAGAGGGTGATCGGTGCGCCGCCAACGTCGAGATCGACCTCAAGGCAGTCGCGGCGGAAGATTGTCTTCGTCCGCGGTTCGCCGATCGCCTCCAGCGCGGCCCAGTCGAGGGATAAGTCCTTCAAATAGTCGTAAGTGAGCGTCGTGTGCGAGCGCAGGCTGACCTCCCGCCGCGCCATGACCGCCACATCGATGCCGCGCGTGTCATTGCCCGGCAGCACATGGCGATAATCGTAATAGAATTGCTGCGCCAGGGCCTGGCGCTCGTCTTGGCTCAGGCCCTTGGCGGCTTGCGCGAATTGTTGCCGAATGACCGGTTTCAGATAGCTGTCGTTGAAGACATTGAGCGCGTCCTCGTTGTCGACCTCCTGCAGGCAAACGACATCGGCCCGCGTTTCAGCGAGCGCGAGCGCAGTGAGCTGCCGAATATCGTCGGACGCGACCGCATCGAACGCCTTGCGCGCCGCCTCATACTCGCGCTCGTCGTCGAAGGCGAAATTGCCGAGCAGCCGGCGGATGCGCATGGAGCGGCCGGAAAAATCGAACCGCGAGAACAGATTTTCGACGTTGAATGTAGCGATGCGGATGGGCATGGGGAGCAGACGGCTTAAAGGAACGACCGGCAGCGTACTCAATCATGCGGGTCTTCGCCAGAGCGCAGGGGACGCGCCTCGCAGCCTGACCGCTTACCGCTGCTCCGGCTCGGCCGCCACTTCCATCGCCCAATAGACACGCAAATCCGTCTGCGGATCTTTCGCGATGGCGATGCCAAAGCGGGTGGCTTGTGGCAGCAGGAGATTGGCATTGTGTTCGGACGATGCCCGCCAGCCGGCCATGGCTTCTTGCAGCGAATAATAGCCGCCGCCGATATTCTCGGCGGCGCGGGTCGTGTCGATGCCCGCGCCCATGATGCGTCCGGAAAAGCTGCCGTCCACATTGTGCGACATGTCGTTTGCCTGCACCATCGCATTGGCCTGGCGCTGGGCCATGGCACTGAGCGCCGGGTCGAGCCGAACAGGAGGCAGGTTGTGGCTGGCGCGATAGGCGTTCAGCATTGCGGTGGCTTCGGCGGGACTCAGTTGCACCCGCTCAACCGCGGCGATCGCTTGTGGGGTGAGTCTGTGGGTGCGGGTTGTGGGGCCGCTGCAAGCGGCAAGGGCGAGGCCGATTGCAAGGATTGCCGCGTGTTTGGGTTTCATTGAGGCATCTCCTTTCGGTACCACCCTAAGCGTGGCCACGCGTCCGGCTAGCGACTCCCGATACGATGATTGCCGCCACATCAAACAAAATCCGGCGCTGCCTTCACGACAACGCCGGATAACACCTTTAACCTTAAGCGAAGCTTAATTCCGTGCCTTGTCCACGAGCTTGCCCTTCGAGATCCAGGGCATCATGGCGCGCAGCTTTTCGCCGACCGCTTCGATCTGGTGGGCGTTGTTGCGGGCGCGGGTGGCCTTGAACGAGGTCTGGTTGACCTTGTTTTCCAGCATCCAGTCGCGGGTGAACTTGCCCGATTGGATGTCGGTCAGAACGCGCTTCATCTCGGCCTTGGTTTCGGGCGTGACGATGCGCGGGCCGGTGACATATTCGCCGTATTCGGCGGTGTTGGAGATCGAGTAGTTCATGTTGGCGATGCCGCCTTCATAGATCAGGTCGACGATCAGCTTCACTTCGTGCAAGCACTCGAAATAGGCCATTTCCGGCGCGTAACCGCCTTCCACCAGCGTCTCGAAGCCGGCGCGGATGAGCTCGACGAGGCCGCCGCACAGCACGACCTGCTCACCGAAGAGGTCGGTTTCGCATTCTTCCTTGAAGCTCGTCTCGATGATGCCGGCGCGGCCGCCACCGATGGCCGAGGCATAGGAGAGGCCGATGTCATGGGCATTGCCGGACGCGTCCTGGTGGATCGCGATCAGGCAGGGCACGCCGCCACCTTTGAGGTATTCGCCGCGCACCGTGTGGCCGGGGCCTTTCGGGGCGACCATCAGCACGTCGATGTCCTTGCGCGGTTCGATCAGGTTGAAATGCACGTTGAGGCCATGCGCGAAGAGGAGCGCAGCGCCCGTCTTCATGTTGGGGGCGAGTTCCGCATTGTAGATGTCGGCCTGCAATTCGTCGGGGGTAAGCATCATCACCACATCGGCCCATTTGGCGGCGTCCGCGACGCTCATCACCTTGAGACCTTCGCCTTCCGCCTTCTTGACGGTGGGAGAGCCTGCGCGCAGGGCTACGACCACGTCCTTGACGCCGGAATCGCGCATGTTCAGCACATGGGCGTGGCCCTGGGAGCCATAGCCCACCACGGCGACTTTCTTCCCCTTGATCAGGTTCAGGTCGGCATCACGATCGTAATAAACACGCATTTCTTCTCTCCTGGGCGGGGCCCTTGGTCAAAATCCCGGGTGCTTGTAGTGGGGTTCGCGGGTTGGGACAAGCCCGCGGCCTCAAGGAATGGGCGCTTTCCGGCGTGAAACCGGAGCGCATCTGCCATGCGCCGGTCATTCCCAAACGAAGACCGGAATGAGGGAGGCGACGAGCAGTGCCGCCATGACGAAATTGAAAACCTTCAGCCGTTTTGGATCGCTCAGCCAGCCGCGCATCGCCGTGCCGAAAGCCGCCCAAAGCGTCGTGGCCGGGACGGTGACGATCAGAAACACCAGCGTGACGACACCCATGGTCAGGGCATAGGTGTCGGCCAGCGTATAGGTGGCGCAGGCGGTGACGGCCATCATCCAGGCCTTGGGATTGACCCATTGGAAGGCCGCACCTTGCAGGAAGCTCATCGGGTTGCCCGCGGCGGCGCCATCGTTCAGCGGACCTGAGCCGGCGATCTTCCGGGCGAGCCAAAGGAGATAGGCGGCGCCGGCATATTTCAGAATGACATAAAGCACCGGAAAACGCGCGAACACCGGCCCAAGGCCAAAGCCCACCAGCGCCACCATCAGCGTGAAGCCAAGGCTGATGCCAAGCAGCAGCGGCATGGTACGGCTGAGCCCGAAATTGAGCCCGGACGTCAGCAGCAGCAGATTGTTCGGTCCGGGCGTGGCCGAACCGACAAAAGCGAACAGTGTGAGGGGCAGGAAAAGGCTGAGGGGCAAGACGTTTGCGCCTTCCGTGTCCTTACATCGCCATCGGGCCGCGCTTGATGGCGGCAACGCCGGTGCGCGAGACCTCGACTAGGCCGATGGGGCGCATCAGCTCGACGAATTGATCGATCTTGCCGGTATTGCCGGTCAATTCGAACACGAAGCTTTCGGTGGTCGCGTCGATGACGCGGGCGCGGAACGCGTCCGCGAGGCGCAAGGCCTCGACGCGGTTGTCGCCCTTGCCGGCGACCTTCACCATGGCGAGTTCGCGCTCGATCGCGCCGCCGACGATCGTGAGGTCGGTCACGCGATGCACCGGCACGATGCGCTCGAGCTGATGGCTGATCTGCTCGATCGCTTCGGGCGTGCCGGAGGTGACGATGGTGATGCGCGACAGATGGGTCTCATGCGCAACTTCGGCGACAGTGAGACTTTCGATATTGTAGCCGCGGCCCGAGAACAGGCCGATGACACGCGCCAGGACGCCGGGCTCGTTGTCGACGAGAACCGAGAGCGTGTGGAATTCGATATTCGACTTGCCGATGGCCGAGGAATAAGGGGAGGGCGGCGAAGCGGGGGCAGGAGCGGGTGCGTTCATGGGGTAGTGATTCCTAACGAGTTGATCCCTTCTCCCCGCGTGCGGGGAGAAGGTGGCGCGGAGCGCCGGATGCAGGAGGTGTGACTGGGTGAGATCTAAAATGTCTTGGGCGCGGCAGCATTTTTAAAAAATGAGTGCTCACCCAGTCGTTCGTCCCTCATCCGTCACGCTTTGCGTGCCACCTTCTCCCGCGGCTTCGCCGCGGGAGAAGGAATACGCGCCGCATCACACCAGCATCTTGCCTTTTTCGTCGATGACATTGCCGACATCTTCCGTGGCGTCGCCAAGGATCATGTCGTTATGGGCTTTGCCCGACGGGATCATCGGGAAACAGTTTTCCGTCTTGTCGACGATGCAATCCATGATCACCGCTTTCGGCGAATTGATCATTTCCATAATGGCCTCATCGAGCTTGGCCGGATCGCTGACGCGGATGCCGTGCGCGCCATAGGCTTCGGCGAGTTTGACGAAGTCGGGCAGGGCCGCCGAATAGCTCTCCGAATAGCGTCCGCCGTGCAGCAGTTCCTGCCATTGCCGCACCATGCCCATATATTCATTGTTGAGAATGAAGATCTTGATGGGCAGGCGGTGCTGCAGCGCCGTCGACATTTCCTGCATGTTCATCAGCACCGAGGCTTCGCCGGCGATGCAAACAACCAGCGATTTGGGATGCGCCATCTGCACGCCGACCGCCGACGGCAGGCCATAGCCCATCGTGCCGAGGCCGCCCGAGGTCATCCAGCGGTTCGGTTCCTCGAAATGATAATGCTGCGCCGCCCACATCTGATGCTGGCCGACTTCCGTCGTGACATAGGTGTCGCGGTCCTTGGTGAGCTCGTACAAACGCTGGATCGCATATTGCGGCTTGATGATCGAGGTCGAGTTGCGAAAGGCGAGCGATTTGCGCTGCCGCCACAGATTGATCTGCTTCCACCAACCGTCGAGCGAGGGCTTCGAGGCGGACGCGCCCTCGATGCGCCACAGCCGCACCATCTCCTCGAGCACATGGCCGCAATCGCCGATGATCGGCAGATCGACGCGCACGTTCTTGTTGATTGACGAGGGATCGATGTCGATATGGATCTTCTTCGAGCCCGGCGCGAAGGCATCGAGCCGGCCGGTGATGCGGTCGTCGAACCGCGCGCCGACGGCGATCATCAGGTCGCAATCGTGCATGGCATTATTGGCCTCGAACGTGCCGTGCATGCCGAGCATGCCCAGCCAGTTCTTGCCCGAAGCCGGATAGGCGCCAAGGCCCATCAGGGTCGAGGTGATCGGAAAGCCGGTCAGCGCCACGAGTTCGCGCAGCAGCGCGGAGGCCGCGGGTCCGGAATTGATCACGCCGCCGCCGGTGTAGAAGATCGGGCGCTTGGCCTTCATCATCATGTCGATGGCGTGCTTGATCTTGCCGGCATCGCCCTTGAGCTGCGGCCGATAGGTCTTGTGATGCACGTTCTTCGGCCCCGTATAGGTGCCGAGGGCGAATTGCACGTCTTTGGGAATGTCGATCACCACCGGGCCAGGACGGCCGCTGGAGGCGACATAGAAAGCCTCGTGCAGAATGCGTGGCAGATCTTCGACGCGCTTCACTAGGTAATTGTGCTTGGTGCAATGGCGGGTGATGCCCACCGTGTCGCATTCCTGGAACGCGTCCGAGCCGATGAGGTGGGTCGGCACCTGGCCGGTGATGCACACGAGCGGGATGGAATCCATCAAGGCGTCGGTGAGGCCGGTGACCGCATTGGTCGCACCGGGGCCAGAGGTGACGAGTAGCACGCCGACTTTGCCGGTCGAGCGCGCATAGCCTTCGGCCGCATGGGCCGCGCCTTGCTCGTGCCGCACCAGAATGTGCTTGACATGGTTCTGCTGAAAGATCGCGTCATAAATCGGCAGCACGGCACCGCCCGGATAGCCGAAGATCGTATCCACGCCCTGATCTTTCAGGGCTTGGACGATCATGTCCGCTCCGCTCATCTGCTTTGACATCATTGGCTCCGTTTCGCGTGAGTTTGGAATTTTGAGCAATAAAAAAGGCCCTCAGAGGGGCCTGTATGCGCCAGCTATGGGAAAATCGGGGGCCTATCCCCGTCCCTTCACTGGCGCTCTTACTACGATAAGGATGGCGCGCACGCGCATGACTCCTAGAGAATTGTGACAGCTTGGTAGCCGAGCCAAGCCATCCGGTCAAGGGGGAATTCGCGAAAGGGATGGATTTTCAGAGAGATAGGACAGGACTGCTGCCGTTTTTTCGCCGGTGCGGTCACACCCACGCCGCCATATGTTCGAGCCCGCCCTATACATCCCCCCGTCCACCGGGTTATGCTGCGCTACACAAATGTCCGCGCGGCGTGGGGCTGTGCGCGGTCCTTCGAAAAAATCCGAATAGCCGGTCGGCGTGAGCCTGCCACCTTCTTTGAACGAGGCAGACGATCTGCCGCAGAAAAAGGGTCGGACATGAACGTTGGACTTGAAAAGCCCAGCACTTTCGAAGCAGGCCGTTTCGAATTGGTGCTGATCAAGCCATCCCACTACGATGGCGACGGTTACGTCATTCAATGGTTCAAGTCCTCCATTCCCTCCAACACGCTCGCGGCGCTCTACGGCCTTGCCGACGAAGCGGCAAAGCGGAACGTGCTTGGCCCCGACGTCGAGATCGTCATCACGCCGATCGATGAAACCAACATGCGGGTTTCTGTGCCCGATATCATCAAGAGAATCGAGGCGGCGGGCGGCCACGGCATGGTCGGGCTTGTCGGCGTGCAGTCGAACCAGTTCCCGCGCGCGCTCGACATTGCGCGCCCCTTGCGGGCGGCGGGCATTCAGGTGGTGATCGGCGGTTTTCACGTCTCTGGCTGCCTTGCCATGCTGCCCGGCATGCAGCCCGATCTGCAAAAGGCCCTCGACATGGGCATCACGCTCTATGCCGGCGAGGCGGAAGATCGGCTCGACGAGGTCTTGCTCGATGCCGCGGCGCGCCGATTGAAGCCGATCTACAATTACATGTCGGACCTGCCTGGCATCGGCGAGACGCCGATACCGTTTTTGCCGAGCGAGATGATCCGGGGCAACATCGGCGGCCTCGCGAGTTTCGATGCCGGCCGGGGCTGTCCTTATCAATGTTCGTTCTGCACCATCATCAATGTGCAGGGGCGTAAATCCCGCAGCCGCTCGCCCGACGATGTGGAGCGCATCATTCGCGAGAATCTGGCTCAAGGAATCCGGCATTTCTTCATCACCGACGACAATTTTGCCCGCAACAAGGATTGGGAGATCATCCTCGACCGCATCATCGCCATTCGCGAGGGGATGACGCGCCACAAACCGCGCTTCGTCATTCAGGTCGACACGTTGTGCCACCGCAATCCGAATTTCATTGAGAAATGTGGGCGCGCCGGCGTTGCGAGCGTGTTCATCGGCTTGGAGAATATCAATCCCGCCAATCTGCTCGCCGCCAAGAAAAGGCAGAACAAAATCGACGAATATCGCGAAATGCTGCTCGCGTGGAAGGCGCAGCGCGTCGTCACCTATGCCGGCTATATCCTGGGATTTCCCAACGATACGCGCGAGTCGATCCTGCATGACATCGAGATCATCAAGCGCGAATTGCCAATCGACTTGCTGGAGTTTTTCTGCCTGACGCCGCTGCCGGGCTCTGAGGATCACAAGAAGCTGAGCGCGCAAGGTGTCGCGATGGACCCCGACATGAACAAATACGATCTCGAACATGTGGTGACCGCACATCCGAAAATGTCGCAGGCTGAATGGGAGGGCATCTATCGCGAGGCGTGGCGCGCCTACTACACGCCGCAGCACCTGCAGACCTTACTGCGTCGCGCCATTGCCTGCCGCATCAACAGTACGAAGGTGCTGTCGCTGTTCCTGTATTTTCGTGCCTGCGTGCTGTATGAGCACGTGCATCCGCTCGAGGGCGGGCTGTTCCGTCTCAAATTCCGCCGCGACCGGCGGCATGGCATGGCGCTCGAGCCGGCATGGATTTTCTACCCGAAATATCTCGCCGAATTTGCCGTGAAAAGCCTCAAGACGGCGGGCCTGTGGGCACGCTTCTATCCGCAACTGCGGTTGCTGCGGAAATTGGGCGGCGCCAAAAACTACGCCGATACCGCTCTCGCGCCGGTTAGCGCCAGCGAGGCGGAAGTGAGCGAACTCTTGACCCAAAGCGAGGCCGCCCGCGCCGCCGTGGCGCACCAGCGCAAGATTCGTGAGCTGACCGCGGGGGCGTGAGGGGACAGTTGGCGGATTGTTGCTGGAAATGATCTGAAATTGGGCCTACATATAATAGAGATTATATAGAGGCTGCTATGTTGGCATTTAAAGTCACAACGGTGGGCGCGTCGTCGGGCTTCATTCTCACGAAAGAAGCCATGGCCAAGCTTAACGTGAAGAAGGGCGATACGGTTTTTTTGACTGATGCGCCTGGAGGCGGCTTTCGGCTGACGCCATACAATCCGGATTTTGAACGCCAAATGGCCCTTGCCGAAGATGTTATGCGGGCGGATCGCGACATTCTGCGCGCGCTGGCCAAATGAGCGCATGGCGCTGGGTTGATATGCCTGTCGTCTTGGCGATTCATGACCGCCAAATTGCCGAGCACGGCGGCGCAGACGGCGTCCGTGATGTCGGCACGATCGAGTCGGCCTTGGGCCGCCCGCGCAATTTGGCAGGGTACGGCGAGCCGGACGCGGCCGATCTGGCGGCAGCCTACCTTTTTGGACTCGTGCGTAACCATGGTTTCATGGACGGCAACAAGCGTAGGGCTTGGGTTGTGGCGCGCCTATTCCTCTTGGATAACGGATATAGTCTCGTGTTCGACCCATTCGAGGCGGTCAGAATGGTCGAACAAGCAGCAGGCGGCACCCTCGCGGAGGCCGATCTTGCTTCATGGTTTCGAGGCCGGCTCAAATGAGGGCGCCGTTCCAGGCCGCGCCATCGAGTCGTTCTGGCCTTTGCCGAAATTGCCTCCTGCGTTGTTACCGCTATAACATGGCCCGTATCACCTTCGAGCCATCATGACCGATCCACAGCCCAGTTCCGCTCCCACCGTCACCCGCGTCACCAGCCGTGTGCTCCTACTCGGCGATCGTATCGATGCGCAGGGGCTCGAGCGGCCGGATACGATTTCCACCGTGCCGCTTGCGTTTCATGCCGGCGCAAACGGCTATGTGGCGCTGTATCGGTTCGGCGTCGCCGTACTGGTCGGTCTGTCGCCGCTCGAGGAAGAGGAGTTCTTGCGGCTTTTGGATTTGCGGGTTTCGGGCAAGCGCGGCGTGCGCGACGACGAGACGGCGCTGCTCGAAGTCTCGCCGCAATTCGAGGACCGCGCGCCGCCTGGCGGGCCGATTCAATTGAAGGACCTGTCGCCGGAGCGGTTCCTCGTGCTGGCCGATGCGTTGGCGAAAAGCGTGTCGATGGCGCGCGACGAGCGCGAGGTCAGTGCGGTCTTCGATGTGATCGAGCCTTTCGCCGCCGATCTTGCCGACAAGGGCCGCCCGCCGTTCCGCCGACGCGCCATGTTGAAACTCATCGGCCAGGCGCTGCTGGTGCAGCACAGAGTCTCTGGCCGCATCGCGGTTGAGGAAAAGCCGGATGTGCTGTGGGACAGGCCGGATCTGGAACGGCTCTATGCGCGCCTGGAGGATGAATACGAATTGAAGGAGCGGGCCGGCACATTGAAGCGCAAGCTCGACGTGATCGTCGAGACCGTCCGAGCCATGACCGACATCATCGACGCCGACCGCGCGACGCGGCTGGAAGCGACGATCGTGCTGCTGATCGTCGGCGAATTGCTGATCTCGCTGTTTCAGATCTGGCACGGACGATGATGCGCTAATCCCTTCTCGCCGCATTCAAACCGGGCTTGCCCGCTTTGAATATTTTTGATGCTGAACTCGGGCAAGCCCGAGTTCAGTCGGGGAGAAGGACAGCCTCCGCCTCCTCCAGGCTTGCCCACTCGAACTCCGGCAATTGATGCCGCGCGAACGTGAACTGCCGCTTGGCATAGTGGCGCGTATCCGCTTGGCCGCGGGCGATCGCGTCTTCGAGCGTTGCGGCGCCGTTCAGATAGTCGATCAGTCCCGGCACGCCATGCGCGCGCATCACCGGCAAGGCGGGGTCGAGGTTGCGATGCTTGAGGGCTTCGGTTTCATCCAGCGCGCCGCTTTGCACCATGCCGGTAAAGCGGTGGTCGATGCGGTCATAGAGCGCGGCGCGGTCGGGCGCGAGAAACAGGCCGCGCCAGGTACCGGGGCGCAGCAGCGGCGCCTGACGCGCATTCTGGAAGCTCGTCAGACTCTTGCCCGTCGCCGCGAACACTTCGAGGGCCCGCAGGATGCGCTGCGGGTCGGTGGGGTTGAGGCGGGCCGCGCTTAAGGCGTCGTGCGCTTTCAGGCGCTGATACAGACTCTCCGGCGGTAGCCCTTCCGCTTCAGCGCGCACCGACGCGCGGACCGCCTCCGGCACCGGCGGAATGTCGGACAGTCCCTGGGTCAGGGCCTTGAAATACATGCCAGTGCCGCCGCAGAAAATCGACACCTTGCCGGCGGCCCTGGCCTCTTGCAACGCTGCGGCAGCATCAATGAGGAACTTGCCGACCGAATAATTGATCGCGCCATCGACATGGCCGAACAGCAGATGCGGAATACCGGCCTGCTCCTCCGGCGTCGGACGGGCCGAAAGCACGTATAAATCGCGGTAGACCTGCATCGAATCGGCATTGATCACGACGCCGCCGAGCGTTCTTGCCAAAGAAATCGCCAAAGCGGACTTGCCGCTGGCCGTCGGGCCTGCAATGAGAAGGGCGGATGGATTCAACTTTTCAAGACCTCATGACCCATATTGCAACGCTAATCACCAATCCCGCTTATCCCTACCTCGACGACGGACATGTAGCGCGCGCGGGCCAATTTTTGCCCCACGCGCAGGCGCCCGTCTGGCTCGATCCCGGCATTGCCGTCGATATTCCCTTTTCGCCGTCAGGGGAAGTGGAGGCCGTGGGCCTCGCCGCCGAAATCCGCGCCGCGCTGGCGCCGGCTGCCGTCGATGTGGTGGTGCAGCCCGCCGCCGGGCGGCGCAAGAAGCTTTTTCTCGCCGATATGGATTCGACCATGATCGGCCAGGAATGTATCGACGAGCTCGCCGATTTCGTCGGTCTCAAGGACCACGTTGCCTCGATCACCGAGCGCGCCATGCGCGGCGAAATCGCGTTCGAGCCGGCTTTGCGCGAACGTGTCGCGCTGCTGCGCGGGCTGGAAGCAGGAATCGTCGATAAGGTGATCGCCGATCGCATCACGCTCACCCCCGGCGGGCGCGCGCTGGTGCAGACCATGCGTGCGCATGGCGCCTATGCGGCGCTGGTGTCTGGCGGCTTCACCCTTTTTACAACGCGCATCGCCGAGATGATCGGCTTTCATGAGAACCGCGCCAACGTTCTCCTTGTCGAGCACGATTATTTCGTCGGCGCGGTGGAAGAGCCGATCTTGGGCCGCGAAGCCAAACTGGCGCGGCTCCTTGCGCTGCGTGCGGAACAAGGCCTTGGGCCGCACGAGACGATGGCGGTGGGCGACGGCGCCAACGACCTTGCCATGCTGGGCGCAGCGGGCCTGGGCGTTGCCTATCACGCGAAGCCGAAAGTGGCGGAAGCCGCGCATGCGAGGGTTGATCACGGCGATCTGACGGCGCTGCTGTATATGCAAGGGTATCGACGGGATGAGTTTGTAGAGTGAAGCGGCGAGGCGCTTTCCTTCTCCTCGCGCGCGGGAAGAGGAACGTGCGCACGCATTATTGATGTTAAAGGATAGAATGAATGGCTTCGGGAGGATCCACTACGGCGGTCGCGCTCGACCATGTGCAAGTCGCATTCGGCACTGGCGCGCAACATTATGTTGCCGTTGCGGATGCGTCGCTTAAGGTTGCGAATCGCGAATTCATCACCATCGTGGGGCCGACGGGTTGCGGCAAATCCACATTGCTCAATGTCGTCGCAGGGCTTTTGAAACCCGCGAGCGGCACCGCAAACGTGTTCGGCCGCGCCGTGTCCGGCCTCACCAGTGAAGCCGGCTATCTCTTTCAGCAAGATGCGCTGATGCCGTGGAAAACCGCGCGCGACAATGTGGCTGTCGCCCTGGAAGTCCGCGGCGTCGCGAGGCGCGAGGCGCTTGAGCAAGCACAGGATTGGCTTGGCCGCGTGGGCCTACGCGATTTTGGCGCACGTTATCCGCATCAAATGTCGGGCGGCCAGCGCAAGCGTGTGGCGCTTGCGCAAATGCTGATCCGCGGTCCCAAAATCCTGCTGATGGACGAGCCGTTCGGTCCACTCGACGCGCAGACGCGGGTACTGATGGGCGATCTCTTACTGTCGCTGTGGGGCAGGGACCCAAAGGCCGTGCTCTTCGTCACCCATGACCTCGACGAAGCGATCGCGCTCGGCGACCGGGTGATCGTGCTCTCGGCGGGACCAGCGTCGCGCGTGATCGCCGATCACAAGATCGATCTGCCGCGCCCGCGCTCCATTGCCGATATCCGCACCGAGCCGCATTTTCACGATTTGCAAAAGGCGATCTGGGCCGATTTGAAAGCGGAAGTCATGAAAGCCTATGGGGACGCCGCATGAGCCGCGGCGCGCTGCTGACCTGGCAAATTCTCGTCGGGCTCATCGGCCTCGCGGTGTGGCATGTGCTGACGACCTATCCAATCGTCGCCAATCTCAACGACATGAAATTGTTCTTCGCCGCGCCTTGGGATGTGGCGCAACGCATCGTGAAAATGTTCGCGAGCGGCATGATCTGGCGGCATCTCGCCATCACCTTGTCCGAATCGATTCTCGCCTTCCTCATCGGCTCGCTGTTCGGCGCCGCCTTCGGCTTCGGCCTCGCGCTCATGCCGCGCGTTGCCGCCGTGCTCGATCCCTATATCAAGATGGCGAATTCGCTGCCGCGCGTCGTGCTCGCGCCGATTTTCATGCTGTGGTTCGGGCTCGGCATCTGGTCCAAGGTTGCGCTCGGCATCACGCTCGTTTTCTTCGTCGTGTTCTTCAACGTCTATCAGGGCGTGCGCGAGACGAGCCCCGTCATTCTCGACAATGCGCGCATGCTCGGCATGTCGCGCAGTCAATTGTTCCGCCACGTCTACTGGCCCTCCGCGCTCTCGTGGGTGTTTTCGTCGCTGCATTCGGCGGTCGGCTTTGCCATCGTCGGCGCGGTGGTCGGCGAATATATCGGCGCTTCGGCCGGACTCGGCTATCTCATCCACGAGGCGGACGGCAATTTCGACACCACCGGTGTCTTCGCCGGCATGGTGGTGCTCAGCGTCTTTGTGCTGGTGGTGGATGGGCTGGTGAGCGTGGTGGAAAAAAGATTGCTGGCGTGGAAAGGGTGATCCTTCTCCCGGCTTGCTGAGAGAAGGGGACCAAGGCATCATCGTTGCTATATAAATTCGGAGGAAGCCCATGCGCGTTTTGAAAATCCTAGCTGCCGCCATCTTGCTGGTCGCGTCGCTTGGCTGCGCCGCATTCGCGCAGACATTGGAAAAGACCAGCGTGCGCCTCGGCGTCGGCGGCAAGGCTTTGCTCTATTATCTCCCGCTCACCATTGCCGAGAAGAAAGGGTTCTTCAAGGAGCAGGGGCTCGATGTCGAGATCGACGATTTCGCCGGCGGAGCGAAATCGTTGCAGGCTCTGGTCGGCGGTTCGGTCGATGCGGTGACGGGCGCTTACGATCACACGATCCGCATGCAGGCCAAGGGCCAGGACATTCGCGCAGTGCTGGAGCTCGGTCGTTTTCCGGGCATCGTGGTTGCGGTGAAGAAGGGCGTGAAATATGACAGTCCGGCCGATTTCAAAGGCCTGAAAATTGGTGTCACTGCGCCAGGTTCATCAACCAATATTATGATGAATTACGTTCTGGCGCAGGCCGGACTGACGCCCGATGATGTCTCGTTCATCGGCGTCGGTTCCGCTTCGTCCGCAGTGGCGGCAATTCAGAAAGGCGAGATTCAGGCGCTCTCGCATCTCGAGCCGGTGATTTCCATGCTGGAGCGCTCGGGCGATATCCGCGTCGTCATCGACACGCGCACCGAAGCGGGCACGCGCGCGCTCTTCGGCGGCGAGAATCCGGCGGCCGTCCTCTACTTGAAGAAGGATTTCATCGACAAGAATCCGAACACCACCCAGGCCCTGGTGAACGCTCTGTACAAGGCGCTGAAATGGATTCAGACCGCGAGCCCCGAGGAGATCGCCAATACGGTGCCGGAAGAATATCTGCTCGGCGACAAGGCGCTCTACGAACAGGCGGTGCAGAACTCGAAAGCCTCCTATTCGATCACGGGCCTGATCGATCCTGCAGGCATGAAATCGACCAACGACATGCTGGTGAAATTCGACGATACGATGAAGGACACGCACGTGGATCTGTCGAAAACCTTCGTAGATACGTTCGCAAAGAAAGCGGCCGAGAGCGTGAAATAATCGGGGCGGCGTTTGCCTCGGAGTATGCAACACCAACGACATCATCCTGGGCCTGACCCGGGATCCAGCCGCCGTGCAGCGGACGATTCATCGTTAGCGCTGCAAGGCAGGTTAATCTCGCGCCATGGGGCGGTGGCCCTCGATCCCGAGTCAAGCCCGGGATGACAATGAGGTCTTCACATCGGCCGATGTCAATGTCATTGTATCGGGAGGGTAGCCGCTCATTCGCCTGATACGTTCCATCACATAAATTCATTTCCCTCCGCTTCCCTTTTCGCGACAATGCCCGCATGACCCGTTCGCTCAATCTTCTCTCCATCCAATCCCATGTCGTGTACGGCCATGTCGGCAACGCCTCGGCAGTGTTTCCGCTGCAGCGGCTCGGCCATGAAGTGTGGCCGGTGCATACGGTGCAATTTTCCAATCACACCGGCTACGGCGCCTGGCGCGGGCAGGTGTTCGATCCCAGCCTGATCGACGAATGCGTCACCGGTCTGAAAGAGCGCGGCGCGCTCGCGCGCTGCGACGGCGTGTTGTCGGGCTATCTCGGATCGGCGGAGACGGGCGAAGCGGTGTTGCGGGCGTTGCGCGAGGTGCGCGTCGCGAACAGGAGCGCGCTCTATTGCTGCGATCCGGTGATGGGCGATGTCGGTCGCGGAATTTTCGTGCGTCCCGGGATCACCGATTTCATGCGCGATCATGCGGTGCCCGAGGCGGATGTGTTGACGCCCAATCAATTCGAGCTGGAATTGCTCGCGGGTTTCGCAACCCCGACCATGGTCGATGTGGAGCGCGCGCTGATCGCGGTCAATGCCTTGCGCAACGGCGGCAGGACCCATCAGAGCCGCACGATTCTCGTAACCTCGCTCGTCACCGATGCGACGCCGCCGGACTGTATCGACGTTCTTGCGGCCCACTTCGATGGGGACGGAGGCATGCGCCGATTCCTGCTGCGGACACCGCGGCTCGATGTCAATCTCAACGGGGCCGGTGACGCGATTGCCGCTTTGTTCTTCGCCCATCTCCTGACCACAAATTCCCCCGCCGGCGCGCTGCAGCGTGCCGTGTCTTCGGTCTTCGGCGTGCTGCGCCGCACTGTGCAAGCCGGATCGCGCGAGCTTTTGACTGTTGCGGCACAGGAGGAATTCGTTCAACCTTCACAAATGTTCGAAGTGCGGGATGCATAGTGTTGCAGGCACGCTCCCTTCTCCCCAGAGAGGCTGGAGAGAAGGGAGTGCGCGGCTCAAGTTGTGTTAATGACAGAGGATTGTCGCATGTCACGCCGTTTCTATACGCTCGACGTTTTCACCGACACCAAACTCGCGGGCAATCCGCTTGCCGTCGTCCTCGATGCGGAAGGGCTCGACGCCAAACGGATGCAGGCGATCACGCGCGAGTTCAATCTTTCTGAAACCGTCTTCGTTCTGCCGCCCGAAGCGCCGGGGCATGCGGCGCGCCTGCGCATTTTCACGCCGGGCCAGGAACTGCCCTTCGCCGGCCATCCGACGGTCGGGACGGCGGTGCTGCTCGCAAAATTGCACGGCCAGCAAGACAGCGCCGATCTCATTTTGGGGGAAACGGTCGGGCCGGTTGAGGCGCATATCGAGGATATCGCGAGCGATGCGCCCAAAGCCACGTTCACGCTGCCGCGCCTGCCCGAGCAGGCCGGTGAAGCGCCAGGGCTTGCGGCTGTGGCGGCGGCGATCGGGCTGGATCCTGACGATCTCGGCTTCGATGCGCATCAGGTCGGCGTTTTTGCGGCCGGCGTCACCTTCACCTGCATTCCGGTCAAATCACTGACGCTCATCGGCCGGGCGCGGGTGGTTGCCGGCGAGTGGGATGCCGGCATCGCCGGTCTTGGCCACAAGGCCGCCTATCTCTACACGCGCGAGGTCAAGCGGCTCGGCTCGGCGTTCCACGCGCGCATGTTTTCGCCCGCGTTCGGCATTGGGGAGGACCCCGCGACCGGCGCCGCCGCGGCGGCCTTTGCCGGTGCGCTGATGCAATATGAATATCTGCCCGACGGCACCCATGTGTTGCAATTGGAGCAGGGCTTCGAAATGGGCCGCCCCAGCCTGATCACGCTCACGATGGAGGTGCAAAATCAAGCGCTGGTCAAAGCAAGCATCGCTGGCCGCGCCACGATCGTGAGCGAAGGCACGCTGCATCTATGAGTTGGCGGAACGCGACGATCGCGAAGGTGCGCGCGGTCGAGTGCACCTTTGAGCCGCGCGATTGGCCTTGGGCGGCGCAGGAGGCAACCCGCATTGCGGCCCATTGGCGCGCCCGCGTCGCCGAGCGGCCGCAATTGTTCGACGGGCGTGTGTTCTTGCAGCATCGCGGCGCGCTGGAGGGCGATGTCTTTCGCGGCGCCTATTTGGAGACGCGCTATTCGAGCTTTCTCGCCTGGCGCGATTTCGGCTTTCCTGACAAGAGCGTCCGCAATTGCTATGCGGCGGCGGCGCTGATGTCGTCGGACGGCGCCTTTCTGCTTGGCGAAATGAATAGCCATACTGCGACGGCCGGCAGGATCTATTTCGCTGCCGGCACGCCCGACCGGGAGGATTTGGTGGATGGCCGGGTCGATCTCGAAGGCAGTGTACTGCGCGAGCTCGGCGAGGAGACCGGCCTTGCCGCCGACGAGGTCGACTTGACGGCGGGCTGGACATTGGCCATCGGCCCTCACGACATTGCCTGTCTGAAGCTCGCCCGCGCCCGCGTTGATGCCGCCGCGCTGCAAATGCAAATCCACGCTTTCCTGGCGCGGGACCCGCAGCCGGAACTCGCCCGCACGCATGTCGTGCGGCGCTTGAGCGATGTGGAAGAGGCCCGTGTGCCCGCCATGACCTATGCGTACCTGCGGCATGTGTTGGGGGGAAAGTAAGGCGCCTTACTCCGGATACCCGTGCCGCTTCTTGCTGGCCGCAATCATCGCACGCGCGCCGGTATCATTGCCGCTGGCGCACGCGGTGCGCGCCTGGGCGATCTCGCCATTGATCTGCTTGTAGACGCCCTGGCCGACATTGCCGGTGGTGTAATCATTGTCCATCACCGCCTGGTAGCGGGCGATGTCGCCAGTGCAGCCCGCGCCCTCCGGCAGTTTGAAATGCGGGTCGGTGACGCTGCGGCTGGCATAGGCGGCCGCCGAGGGCGTCTGCTGTTCGGGCGCCGTTGCATTGCAGGCGGTGAGGGTCAGAGCGCTGAGCGCGATGAGGTAGAAACGGGTCATGGCGTCGGTCCGGGGCGCGGGAATCGATTGCGGCAGCATGGCATAAGATTCGGTGCGGTCCAGCCGCGTGAGGCGGCGGCATGCGGGACAGCGCGAGGGGCATTATCTAAAGTGTAGGCGCTACTCCCTGCTCGTTCCCGCTGCGCTCAGCCTTTGCCTGCCCCGTCGCAGATCGCCTTCAAGGCGTTCCACTCCGCCTCGTTGAGCAATTCGTCCCCGCTAACCGGAGCCTCGGCTTTGGCCATGGCAGCCAGCCGGTCGGCGGTGAGCGGATGGCTCGCGAAGATCGCGAGCGTGGTTTCGTCTCTGCCCTGCATGATACGCACCAACAATTCGCCCATCGCCTTGGGCGAGCGGCCAAGCCCTTTCATGGCCTCAATTGAATAGGCGTCGGCAGCGGCTTCCGCATCGCGCGAATAAGAAGCTTCGACAAGGCCCTGGGTGATGAAGATCATGGTCGACGATCCGGTCATGTCGCCGAACAACAGTCCGAACAGATAGGACGTGCCGCCGTCGTGAATGATGCGCCTAAGGCCGTCGCGATGGGCGACATGGCCCAGCTCATGCGCGATCACGCCGGCAAGCTCGTCCGGTGTTTGCGCATCTTGCAGGAGGCCGTTCAACACATAGACCTTGCCGCCTGGAAGGGCGAAGGCATTTTCGACTTTGCTGTTTAGCACAGCGCTGCGCACAGGCACGTCAAGGTGCATCTGCCGCTCCAATTTGCCGACCAGGTCCTGCAAAGCCGCCTCACCCTGCGGCTCGGCGCAGAGCTTGTGACCGAAAATAAGCCGAACTTGTTTGTCGGCCGCCTCGCCGATTTGCCGTTCGGCCCAGACGGGGATGAGCGGCGCGAGCCGGTCGGCCAGCAGAGGAAGGCCGAAGACAACGATGAGAATAATCGAGACGGTTGCCGCGAGGGACCAGAAAATGATCCTGGTGATCACACGCCAGGTGTGCGAGTCCTCGGTGTGCAGATTGGCGCTGTGCGCGGCCACGAGAGCGGCGAAAGCCGGGTCGGTTATCTCCAGCCGCGCGAGTTCCGGCCCTCTCGCATTGCGCAGCATCGTGGAATGCGTGCCTTCGATCTGGCGCAGGTCGCTGAGGGGCCAAAGCGCAAGTAGGTCGTCGCCCGCGCGAATTTCGAGCCCCTCGTTCAGGCGCAAGGCGACGAGATGGCGTTGCGATGTCGCGCCGTCGTAAAAGACGCCGCTTGCTTCTTGCTCGCGCTCGATCATGCCAGTTCCGCGCCCGCTCGCGATTTAAAATCCGGCCACATCGAGCCCATCGGCCAGCCCTTCGCCAAGCGCGCTTGCCGCCGAGCCCATGGCCTTGACGTGATCGGCGGCTTGCAGATTGTCAACGCTGATCGAAGCGACGAAGCGCCGCCAGAATCCATATTGCAAGAAATAGCGCTGCAAGACGCCGAGCGCGAGAAGGAACGGCACATAGAACACCACCATTCCCGCGTAGATAGCCGCAATGGCCCGCCATTGCGGCGCTCCCGCAGAAGCGGCCAAATCGAATATCAACGATTTGAAGAGCGGGATGAATATTATGCTGGCGGCGATACCCCAGAGGACGCCCAGAAGAATGAGCAGGCCAATGAATTTGCCGTAAAGCCCGAGAAAGGCGCCGTTACCCAAATCGGACCTCACGCGCAAATCGCCTAAACGGAGATTGGAGGCCCACCAGCGCCATTCGATAGCTTGATAGACGGGCAAGAGAACAAATAGTGCGATGGCGAATGCGACGAAAGCGAAGACCGCCCAACCACCTCCCGGCAAATCTTGCGGCTGGGCGTGCCCGAGATTCGCGCTGTTGATGGCCACTGCCAGCCGGATCATAACGTAGAAATAGGCCGCGATGAGCAAGGCGAAGATGGCAGCGATCCACCAGGTTTTTTTGAATAGTGTAAGTCCTTTGCCGGTAAATTCGCCGTTCATATCGCCGTAATGGGTATGGCCTATCTTGTATCGCTCAAGTGCTGCGAGGCTCCAAGGATAGGCAAAGCCGAGCGTGATGCCGACGAGGAGCATCCAGAAAAGGGCTTTGAGCGCATAGGTCCAGCCCGAGCCGGTCATCCAGAAGCGTACGCCGCGCCAGATGGTGCGGGTGAGGCGGTAGCGCCGGGCACGGAAAACCGCGAATTGCCCGAAGAGGTAGAAAAAGAGGATCATCGGAAAAGCTGCGAAGGCACTGTAGCGCTGAGCTTCAATCGTAAGCAAAGAATAGAGCACATAGACCGGCGCCAAGATGGCCAGGGCGAAGAGAAAGCCGATCAGCAATTCACGCCCCGTACCGGCATATTCAAAATGCGCCCCGTCGAGCCGCGTGCGCGACCATAAATATTGTCGGCAGCGCGTCGTCAGCCAGAAGCGGTAAAAACCAAAGGTTACGAGTTGCAACAGTGCGCCGCGCGCGGCGAGCGAAAAGAAATCCCCGCCTTGGCCGGAAAAATCAATGCGCCCCGAGCGCGCGCCCGGCTCGGCAGCAGGAGAAAAAACGGGCGTCTGTTCGTTCATCGTGCGACAATTCCTAAAAACAGGATGAAATGTGGCAAAATCTTGACATGAATGGTGGCGCAGGAAAAGGGCCTGAACGCTTTGGCGGCGCCGGAAAAGCAGCGCTCTGGTTGCTACAGGCGGTGAAATTCGGCTAAATAAGCGAAATTTTCGTTTTGTAAGACCTCCGCTGAGGATTGCATGAGCCAGACAGTTTCTACCTCCCCGAAAGACCGCGTACTCATTTTCGACACCACTTTGCGCGATGGCGAGCAATGTCCCGGCGCGACCATGACCTTCGAGGAAAAGCTCGAAGTCGCCGAACTGCTCGACAATATCGGCGTGGACATCATCGAGGCGGGGTTTCCGATCGCGTCGGATGGGGATTTCGAGGCGGTGTCAGAAATCGCCCGTCGGGTGAAGCGCGCGACCGTCGCCGGCCTCGCCCGCGCCGCTTTCAAGGACATCGACCGCTGCGGCGAGGCGGTGAAGCACGCCCATCGCGCCCGCATCCACACGTTCATCTCCACCTCGCCGCTGCATATGAAATTCAAATTGCAGAAGAGCCCCGAGCAGGTGCTGGAAATGATTGCGGCCACCGTGACCCGCGCCCGCAATTGGGTCGAGGATGTGGAATGGTCGGCCGAGGACGGCACCCGCACCGAGCACGATTATCTCTGCCGCTGCGTCGAGACCGCGATCAGGGCCGGCGCCACCACGATCAATATCCCCGATACGGTCGGCTATGCGGTGCCGGAGGAATATGAGGCCTTGTTCAAGATGGTCCGGAACCGCGTGCCGAATGCCGACAAGGCGGTTTTCTCGGTTCATTGTCACAACGATTTGGGCCTTGCGGTTGCAAACTCACTTGCGGGCGTGAAGGGCGGTGCGCGGCAGATCGAATGCACGATCAACGGCATCGGCGAGCGCGCCGGCAATGCGGCGCTGGAAGAGATCGTGATGGCGATGAGGGTGCGCGGAGATGTGCTGCCCTTCGAGAGCGAGATCGTCACGCCGATGCTGACCCGCGCCTCGAAGCTCGTCGCCGCCGTGACCAATTTCCCGGTGCAGTATAATAAAGCGATCGTCGGCAAGAACGCTTTTGCCCATGAGAGCGGCATTCACCAGGACGGCATGCTGAAGAACGCGCAGACTTACGAGATCATGACGCCGGAATCGGTCGGGGTCACGAAAACCTCGCTGGTGATGGGCAAGCATTCCGGCCGCGCCGCTTTCCGCGCCAAGCTGAAGGATCTCGGCTACGAACTCGGCGACAATGCGCTGGAAGACGCGTTCAACCGCTTCAAGGACCTGGCCGACCGCAAGAAGCATGTCTACGACGAGGACATTGAGGCTCTGGTTGACGAGGAAATCGTCAATTCGCAGGATCGCATCAAGGTCGTGGCGCTGACCGTCATTGCTGGCACGATGGGACCGCAATCGGCGACGCTGACGCTCGACATCGGCGGCAGCCATCAAACGACGCAGGCAACCGGCAATGGCCCCGTGGACGCGATCTTCAACGCGATCCACAAGCTCGTGCCACACGAGGCGGTGCTCGAACTCTTCCAGGTGCACGCGGTGACCGAAGGCACCGACGCTCAGGCGGAAGTCTCGGTGCGCCTCACCGCCGACGGCAAGTCGGTGACCGGCAAAGGAGCGGATCCGGATACGCTCGTCGCTTCGGCGCGCGCTTATCTTTCCAGCCTCAACAAGCTGATGATGAAGCGCGGCAAGACCAAACCGGACCAGCAGATTCCGGCGTAAGCCGGTGGCGCGATGCGATTGGACGCTGCAGCGCGCGGAATTCATTGTCGCTGAATCGGAATTCGCCTCGCCGTTCGGCTGCCTGCCCGTGCGAGGCCACAAGCTTGGTCTACCTAGTTTCAATTAGTCCTTATGGCCAAGGCGAGGTCATTTTCGTGGCAAAACTTTGGCTCATGCGGCCATATGGCGCGGGCTGGGCGGCGAATGAGTTGCCCGCGCAAACAAATGTTATGCACAATGCGCCGCGCGTTCGTTGGCTCACATAGCGGCGGCATTTTGGGGATACCTAGGTCGTGGATGCGGCGAATGGTTTTGCATGGTCTGATCAATTGGTGCGGCGGCCGGCGGCTGTTTTCGCCATCGACGTGTTCGGCTATTCGCAATTGATGGAGCGCGATGAGGCCGGAACCCATCTCGCGATGAAATCCTTACGCCTGTCGCTGATCGACCCTTCCATACAAGCGCAGCACGGCCGCATGGTGAAATATACGGGCGACCGGTTCCTCGCCGAATTTCCCAGCGCGCTCGACGCGATGATGGCCGCCATCCACATCCAGCGCCGCATGGTCGAGGATCGTCAGGACGGCGACGGGTTCATCTTGCGCATCGGCGTGAACGTCGGCGAAATCATCGTCGAGCCAGAAGACATCTACGGCGACGGCGTCAACATTGCCGCGCGGCTCGAGGGCATTGCGGAACCGGGCGGCATCGCGCTCTCGCAAACGGTCTACGACCAGGTGCATCACAATCTGAGCGTCGTCTTCGACGATCTCGGCACGCTGCAGGTGAAGAACATCTCGCGGGAGATCCGCGCCTTTGCCTTGCCGCAACACCGGATCGCGGCGCTGCCGCGTGAACCATTCGGACGCGAGACGGCGGAAGGCCGTCAGGGCGTCGCCCAGGTCAGCCGCCCCTCCGATTTCGCCCAGCGCCTCTCGATCGCCGTTCTGCCATTCGAAAACGAGAGCGGCGATTCCGAGCAGGCCTATTTTGCCGACGGTATCGTCGAGGACATCATCACCGCGCTGTCGCGTTTTCGCAATCTCTTCGTCATCGCACGCAACTCGTCGTTTGCCTACAAGGGCCGCGCCGTGGACGCGCGCGAGGCGGGCCGCGATTTGAACGTGCGCTATGTCGTCAAGGGCGGCATGCGTCGAGTCGACAATTTCCTGCGCATCACCGCACAATTGGTCGATGCGCGCAGCGGCGCGCCGATATGGTTCGATCATTTCGACGGCGATCTCGAAGACGTATTCGCCCTGCAGGACAAGGTTACCCAGCGCATCGTGACGTCGGTGGAGCCGCGCGTGCGCGCCGTCGAGATAGCGCGGGCCAAGCGCAAGCCGGTCGAAAGCCTGACCGCCTACGATTACTATCTGCGCGCCGTCGCCTATCGTGAGGCGTTTACCAAGGCAGCGACGGAAAAATGCCTTGAAATGGTCAACCGCTCTCTGGAACTTCTGCCTAATTTTGGTCCGGCGCTCGCCCTCAAGGCGACGTGCTTTCAAAGCATGCAGGATCAAGGTTGGCGGCAACTGACCGAGGCGGAAAAGGCCCTGGCCTTAGACCTTTGCCGACAAGCGATACGTTTGGACCCGGATAATCCCGTCGTTCTGTGTCTCGCCGGACATGCGACGATTGCGTTTACTGGCGACTATCAGTTCGCGGTCCGGCTGATCGATTCTGCCACGCGCATCAATCCCAATTATGCTGAAGGATGGATCCGTTACGCCATGATGTCGGTCTATCAGGGCGAATATGGCGATGCACTGCGCCAAGCCGATCTTGCTATCGCACTCAGCCCGCACGACCCGCTGCTGTTTATTGCGCATAGCGCGAAAGGCTATGCCCATTTCTTCTTGAAGCAATTTGCGGAAGCCGAGCACGACGCGCGTTTGGCTTTGCGCCGGAAGGCGGGCTCAGAAATGGCCTATCGCATCTTGATCTCGGCTTTGGTCGAGCAAGGCAAATTGAGCGAGGCGCGCGGCTTCGGCCGCGAGATGCTCGAGCGGCTGCCAGATTTCACGATCTCGAAGTGGCGCAACCGCGCGAGCTACCTTGCGACCGAAGCGCGCTGGGATACGGTCGGACGGGCGCTGCTGGCGGCCGGAATCCCGATGTAAAGCTGGAACGGCGGTACGCAAGCGCTTGAAGTGGGGGGGCGTGCTACGGGGGCATTGGGTCTGCGGGCCTCCCGCCCGCATTCTTACCGCGCCACGCCTGTGTGCCGGGATAGCTTTTGCGGGCGGGACGCCCGCGCTCCTGTATGGCTTGTGCCGTTTCGCACATTCGGAAACAACCATCTCGCTACAAATGATCGACCTGGGGCGACTATTTGTTTGTAATCAAACATTATTGCTGCCGAAAAATAAAAAAACCGTCGAAAGTCCTCGTTTTGATGCGGGTGGCGCTTGCGCACTTGCACACACTCTTGGCACTATGCCGCATATGTGAATTTTTTCACACATGAGCAAAAATTTTTTGTCCGTCGTTGGGGCGTATCGAAAATGGGAGCGGCGAAGGCAATCCTGGAAGTTGACCGGTTGGTCAGGCGCCTCGCGGCGGTTCTGGCAATCGATATGGTCGGCTATACACGATTGATGGAACGTGATGAGGCGGGCACGCATCTTGCGACCCGCGCCTTGCGCGACGTGCTCATCAAGCCGACGATCCGGCAGAACCAGGGTCGCATCGTCAAATATACTGGCGACGGCTTTCTGGCCGAATTTCCGAACTCGCTCGATGCCGTCATGGCCGCAATCACGATTCAACGCGGCATGGTGCGCGAAGCGGCGCGAGAGACGCCGCTGGCGTTCCGCATCGGCGTGCATGTCGGCGACATCATCGTCGACGCGGACGATATTTACGGCGATGGCGTGAATATTGCCGCGCGGCTGGAGAGTTTTTCGGCGCCCGGTGGAATCGTGCTCTCGCAGGCCGTCCATGAGCAGGTGCGGCACAACCTTGCCGTCATCTTCGACGATCTGGGCGAATTGCACTTGCGTAATATCACGCGCAGCCTGCGCCTTTTCGCACTGCCGCCGGCGCGAATCGCCGAACTGCCGGAGCAGCCGTTTGCCGCCGAGACGGCCGAAGGCCGGAAGGGCCTCGCACAAGTGCGCCGTCCCACCGATTTCGCGCAACGCCTGTCGATCGCCGTTCTGCCTTTCGACAACATGAGCAGCGATCCGCAGCAATCCTATTTCGCCGACGGCATCGTCGAGGACATCATCGGGGCTCTGAGCCGCTTCCGCAACCTGTCCGTCCTGCCGCGCAACGTCTCCTTCATTTACAAAGGCAGGGCGGTCGACTTGCGCGACGTCGGCCGCGCGCTGAACGTGCGCTACGTGGTGGAAGGCAGCGTGCGCCGCGCCGGCAACCGCGTGCGCATCACCGCGCAGTTGATCGACACCAGCACCGGCGCGCATTTGTGGGCGGATTATTTCGACGGCCAGATGGCGGAAATTTTCGCGCTGCAGGACCAGGTGACGCAGCGCATCGTCACTTCGATCGAGCCGCGGGTGCGGGCGGCCGAGATCGAGCGGGCGAAGCGGACGCCGGTGGAGAACCTGGATGCGTACGACTGTTATTTGAGAGCGCTCGAATTGCGGAGTGTACTGACGTATGAATCGTTTTCCAAAGCGTTCGCGCTTCTCGAACGCTCGATCGAGCTGGACCCAAATTATGCGCCGGCTCTTGCGCACGCTGCTAATTGCCTCGGTGCGATCCGAGATAATGGATGGAGTGTGCTTGATGATGCGACGACCCAGCGTGCGCTTAACTACGCCAATCGTGTGATCGAGATTGAATCTCATGATGCCGAGGCGTTATGCTATGCAGCACATTGTATCGCCGTTTTTGGACGGGACAGTGCGCGCGCTTTGGATATCATGCGACATGCCGTTGAGCAAAATCCCAATTCCGGACTGGCTTGGGCAAGGCGCGGCATGGTCAATGTCTATGCAGGTAATTATTTGGAGGCGATCAAGTGCGCTGAACGGGCAAGGTCGCTATACCTTGCAAGTGACGCGAAATTCGTGGTGATCCTAACTCATGGCATGGCAAGTTTGTTTGTCGGCGATTATGAGCAAGCTTTGGCCTACGCAGAAGAAACTCTTCCGGATAGACGGTCCCTGGAGGTGATGGCACTCCTTAAAATCTTCGCTCTAGTGAAACTTAATCGAAATGATCAGGTGGTGGACGCAGCGAAGGCGCTCCTGAAAGACCATCCGAGCTTCACAATTTCCGGCTTTAAGGGGAGAACGCCGTTCGCTGGCCCCCAGCAAGAGGCGATCATCGAGCACTGCCTACGGAGCGCAGGTCTTCCCGAATAGGATGCTCACCGCTTTGTTCAAATTTGCAGTTGCTGAATCTCTTGCGTGACAAGAGGCGGTGTATCAATTCGGAATGTTTGGGGGATGTGCTCTGGGGTTTTATCCGGTTGCTTTACATTCTTATTTTCTATGCCATTGTCAGCGGCGGATCTATTTCTTCGAAAATTGGGGTGTATTCCTTTAAGGGGGAAGCTATGGCTAAATCGACGACTAGTGCTTCAGAAAAGGATCTTTGGAGCGATACTTATCTCCTGGTGCGGGCCAAGAATGGTACAGTCTACGCGATCTCCAAAGAGCATCTCGAAATGAATTATCGTAGAAAGGATCTGGAGAAGGGCAAGCATAAAGCCGCTGTTGATGCGGTGTTTGCGTTTGCTGAAGACCAGAAGAACCAAGCAGAGGCGGCTTTTGTCGAGACCGTCACAAAAGGCAACCAGTTACCACCTCCAGCGCCCTAATAAACCTTGTACTAAAGAGCGTCGGGAGATTCGGTGTCTACTCGGCGCCCGTGGGGCCGGTCGGTGCTAGGCACGAAGTTGGGGAATTTTGGCAGTAACGAATGACGTTTCCGTTGCGCCGTGTCTTCAACAGCATTTTCGCGCCGGGGGAAAGGCTTTCGCTCAAGGCGCACCGGAGCGCCACGCACCGTGTTCTTGACCCGGAAACATCCTACCAAAACATCCGGCCCTTTTTGCGTTTGATGGGGGTGACGCGCGTCGCCGATGTCACCAATCTCGATTATCTCGGCATTCCCACGATCGCGGTCATCCGGCCCAATTCCGTCAGCCTCGACGTTCAGCAGGGGAAGGGCATATCCCTCCTACATGCCAAGGTCTCCGGGCTGATGGAGGCGATGGAATATCATTGCTTCGAACGCGCGCGCCCGGATTGCCGCGGTTATGTCCCGAGGGATCTTGCCGGCCACCGCACTGTGATGCCCCGACGCTTGCTGCTCAAATCGCGCGCCTATGTCACGCCGCTCGACTGGCGGCGCGGCATCGACATGGTCTCGGGCGGGGAGGTTCTTGTCCCTGAAGAAATCGTGAGTTGCGACTACACGCGGCCGCATCGGTCTGGCTACGGATATTTCCTGCCGAGTTCCAACGGCGTGGCGACGGGAAACACGTTTGACGAGGCCGCGCTGCATGCCTTGTGCGAATTGATCGAGCGCGATGCCCACTTCCTTTGGCGCCGATCGCCGTCCGCCCACCGCGCGGCAACGCGGATCGATCCGAGCGCGAGCGACGATCCGCACGTTCATCTCTATCTCGACAAATACGCCAGATCCGGCATGCGCGTCGAGGTTTGGGAAATCACCTCCGACATCGGCGTGCCGGCGTTTCTGTGCGCGATCGACGATGAGGACTGTTCGCCGCCGTATCTCGGACGGTTTTTTGGCAGCGGCTGCCACCCGTCGGTTGCCGTCGCACTGTGCCGGGCCTTGAGCGAAGCGGCGCAGACGCGGCTCACGATCATTTCGGGCGCCAGGGACGACATCACGCCATCCGATTACGCCACCTTCGGCTGGAGCGGCAATATTGGCAGTTTGCTCGCGCGCCCGCCCATGCGGGCGGCCGACGGGACGCGCCCCATTCAGAGCAAGTCCTTCGACACGTTGTCCATCGGCGAAGACTTACACCTCGTCATGGCGCGCCTGGTGAAAGCCGGCATCAAAACCTTGATTGCCTTTGATCTGACCGATCCCGATATCGGCATTCCGTGTGTGCGCATGGTCGCGCCCGATCTCGAAGGGCCCCATGATTGGCCCGGCTATCGCCCGGGGCGACGAGCAAGCAAATGGATGCGCCAATGGCAATGATCGTCTTTGCCGGGCCAAGCCTTGGCGCTGCGCCCGAGACCGACGGGCGCATCGTGTTTCGGCCGCCGGCGGCCTGCGGCGATCTTTTGCGCGCCTGTGGCGAGCGGCCGGAGGCCATCGGTCTCATCGACGGCTATTTCGAGACGCGGCCTTCCGTCTGGCACAAGGAAATCCTGTGGGCGTTGCGGCAGGGCGTTGCGGTCTATGGCGCGGCGAGCATGGGGGCGCTGCGCGCGGCCGAATGTGCCGCCTTCGGTATGATTGGGCTCGGCCAAGTGTTCGCGCTCTACCGCGACGGCGTCATCGATCGCGACGATGAAGTTGCGGTGCAGCATGGCCCGCCGGAAACGAATTATGTGCTTTTGTCCGAGGCGCTGGTGAACATCCGAGCCACGCTGGCGCGGGCGGTGGCGGCTGGCGTGCTGGAGCAGGGTGGGGCTGATGGCTTGCTCGCTTGCGCGGCAGACCTCTTTTACAAGGAGCGCACCTGGGAAGCCGCCTGTGCCGCCTGGCAGGCGCAAGGAGCGGAACCTGTCCGAGCCGCGGCATTCCTGCAATGGCTGCCACAGCATAAGGTCGATGTGAAACGTGCCGATGCGCTGCAACTCGTCGCTGCTCTGTTGGCACACAAGGGGGTGGACAGACCCCCGGCGCCGGCCTTCGACTTCGCCCATACGCAATTTTGGGAAATCCTGCGGCGGCGGGTCGGCGCATCCGATTCCGCATGACGGGCCGCCCAGGAGGCGATGGCATTTGGACGTATTGACGAATCCAGCACACAACCGGAAGTCCAAGTGGACGAGATCGGGAAATCGGAGGTCACTTTCGATTCCGCTCTGTTTTCACTCTCGTTCCGCATGAGAAATCACTCTTTTTGCGGCGCCGCCACCCGAACCCGTGCTGGATTTTCACACGCGGTTGCCCGGGAGCGCAGCGGCGTGAAATTTGACAAATCTGGAAAAAGAACATATAGTGAACATTAATTTTACCAAGGAATTACAAATGCATGAGTTAACGGACGGGCGCGCGCGAGATGCCCGTCAGGCGGAGGCGACACATGCCGGGGTGGAGACCTTCGAGGGCAGGATCGATCGCGCGAGGGAGCAAAAACCTCTCCTCGACTTCAATGTCAAAACCATCGAATATCGGCTGACGGCGGGACCTGCATGAGAACGATGGGGAGGCATATGAAAATTTCTTGAGAACAAACTAATAGGGCGAATAGATATTATTATTCAATATATTACATGGAGGGTTGGGCAGAAATAGAGTGTTTCTGCGTGGTTTAGGGCAGTCGGCAGTCTGTCTTTAGCCCATAGAATTCTCAAGGATCACCTCGTTTCAACCTCCCTTCGACGGCCTGGCGCCGACGACCAACTTTGGGCCGCGTCATTTTCAAATGCGATTGTCCTGAAGGCTATCGGGGGAGCGGTTTCATTCCACACCTGCGCTCGAAATATTGAACCTCTCGCGTTTCCAAATTAATTTTCACGCGAACGGGCACTGTGCATGAGGTTTTTGCGATAAAGGTGCTGGATAAAAGCGTTCTTTCAACTGTGCATCGGTCGACTATGTGATATATTTCACATTAGGGGATGTGGGAGTGGCGTTACATTCGACCCGCATCAAGAGTCGTCGCGTGTGCATATTTGCCGATCCGCACATGTCTCTTTCGATTGTCCTGGCGGCATGCAAACAATGTGCCCCGGCGGCGGAAGAGAATGGGGCCGCAGGATATGCGCACAAAACCCGTTTGCGCGAACGAATCGAACTGTCGGCGATTTGGATATGTGTGCTAGCGTGTGGTGCAGCGGTTAAAATGGCTGAGACATTCGGTCCGCGGGCGAGGGGACAGGCCGCCGCGGGACGAGGCAGTGGAGGATGACGTGAATCATGTGTTCGCATCCCGTTAGCCGAGGTCGCAAAGATCGATGAAGAACTCTGCAATCCCCATGGATATCTCAGAGTCTGGCGTCGTCATCCTCGAGGAGCGTGCGCTGATCGGGGATATTCTGGTTCACGCCCTGAAGGAGGCCATCCCGAACCTTGCGACCCATGCGGCCCGCGATTTTGATGCGGTGCATCAACTCAATCCGAAAGTACTGATCGTCAGCCTGATGAGCCGCACGATGGACATCGCCCAGTTCGAGCGGATGGTCGGCGACGCATGCGTGCAGGCCAAGAGCATACCGCTGATCTTTCTCACCGATACGGCCGATGATGCGATGACGGACATTATCGTCCGTCACCGGCCGCGCGGCTGGATCGTGGCATCGCTCGGCTTTCCGATCATGGTGGCGGCCGTGCAACTCGTGCTGATGGGCGGTACATTCCTGCATACGGTCAACCCTTCGAAGCTGGCTAAGGCTCCGTCCGCCGCGCCGGCGGCCGCGCCCCGCCTTGAGCGCCGGCCCTCGTCGCCGTTGCTGATCGACCTTACCCAGCGCGAGCGTGATGTGCTCACGCAGCTCAAGCTCGGCAAACCGAACAAGGTGATCGCGCACGAATTGAATATTTCACAGAGCACGATCAAGGTTCACTTGCGCAATATGATGCGCAAACTGAATGTCTACAACCGCACGCAGGTCGTTCTCGCCTCGTATGGTGAGGAAGAGGTACGGGATGCAGACGCTTTGGAACCGGAAATTTGAGTTAAGAACCGCGGATTCTCGGGCGCGAACGCGTTGCGAATCCCTCCGAATACCCGTAATTATTGTGTGCAATATGTGCACGCATAACGTTCCGGAACGTTGTGACTACCCAGATAATGGTATATAAAATGTGGCAAGGAGGGGAAGAAAAGAGCCTTTTCTCCTTTGTCTGTTTCCCGCCATTGTTTGGACTCTCAGGAGTCTTGTTTTGAACGTTTGTCCGCAATGGAGGCGATGATGAGCGGCCACTATCCGACACAACGCTTGGAGAGCGCGCCCGCATCGGGTGACGAGACCTCCGGCGCAGGTGGTGCTGGCCATCGCATGCAGTTGAAGCGCGAGGTGCTCGCGCGGCATCCGCTGTTCGCGTTTCTGACCGATGTGGAATTGGCCCGACTCGCTCACTATGCGCGCCTGCAATTCTTTCCGGCCAATACGCTGATTTTCTCCAAGGGCGACAAGGGTGCGAGCCTGCTCGCCGTGGTGAGCGGCCGGGTGAAGATCTGCAGCCAGTCGCCCGACGGCAAGGAAGTCATGCTGAATGTGATTCAGCCGGGCGAGTTGTTCGGTGAAATATCGCTGCTTGACGGCCGGCCACGCACGGCCGACGCCGTGACCATGCAGGAGAGCGAGATCCTCATCCTTGAGCGGCGCGACTTCGTGCCCTTCGTGCGGCAGAACCCGGATGTTGCCCTGTCGCTGATGGAGGTTCTGTGCGGCCGTATCCGCCGGACCAGCGAACAGGCCGAAAACGTACTTTTGCGCGACATGCGCGTGAATCTGGCGCAGGTGATCATTCGCCTCGCGATGCCCAAGCGCAACAGCCACGTTTCGGTGGTCGACGTCACGCAAAAAGAGCTCGGCCAGATGACCGGCCTGTCGCGCGAATCGACCAATAAGCAAATCCAGGAGTGGGTCCGCCGCGGCTGGGTGGAGACCTACAAGGGCGGTCTGTACGTGCACAACATGGCGGCGCTGCAGCAATATGCCGAGAATTCGTGAGTTTTGAGCCTATAACCGGGCACGCAAAAAAAACTTCATTAGACCCTGGACACGAGATGACAGCTTTGCTACATCGCTCCCGCACGCGCCGGCTGACGGCGCGTTCTTTTTCGGCGGGTGATTAGCTCAGTTGGTAGAGCAGCTGACTCTTAATCAGCGGGTCGTAGGTTCGAGCCCTACATCACCCACCATTTAAATCAAAGACTTACGCAGATATCTTAGATATTGAATTAAGTGATTTGTTCGCCGTGGCGACATTTCGCAACTTTGATTGAGTGCCGGTGTCCGGCGCCACAGCTCACCATTGCCTCTTTCTTTTCAGCCTTATCGCTTGGCCCCGTTGGGGGCTCGGAGGGCTTGTGGACCCCAGCCCCCTTGGGGCAAGCTAAGGCTCCTTGGAATGGCCGCCTTCCAGCCATCTCTGTTCGGCCCTCTGGACGGGGATGTTCCGGCGGTTGCGACCCTTTCAAACTGCAACGATTCGCAGAAGGAAGCCGCCCATGTCCGAATCCTCAGAGCCAGAGCATGTCTACAACGTGCTGTTCCTATGCATGGGAAATTCAGCCCGCTCGATCATGGCTGAAAGCATCCTGAACAAAGACGGAGCCGGCAGGTTCAAGGCGCACTCCGCCGGTAGCAATCCAAATAGGAAGGTCAATCCCATCGCGCTCAAGACGCTTGAGCATGCGGGCTATCCGGTTGAGGGTTTTCGCTCCAAGAGCTGGGATGAATTTGCAACGCCGGCTGCGCCGAAGATGGATTTCGTTTTCACCGTTTGCGACGATGCAGCCGAAGAGAGTTGCCCCGTTTGGCCCGGCCAGCCCGTATCAGCGCACTGGGGTATTGAAGACCCGGCCCGCGTCGACGGCACGGATATCGAAAAGGAGGCGGCCTTCGTCACTACATTGCGATATCTCAGAAACCGCATTTCGGCATTCATCGCCCTTCCGATCGCTGCTCTGGACAAATCTGTGTTGGGCCCGAGGTTGCAGGAAATAGGCCTGAGCGAGGGCACTACTTCGGGCCGAGACAGCCCAAGCTAATCGTCGCAATATGAGCGCTGCGATCTAACGGGCAGACCCGGATTCGCTTGGGCTCGATCGAATGACAAGCCATCCGAACAGCAGCATGTCCGCGAAAACAATGAGTGAGCCGATGGCGGCAATTGGGTCGCCGCCCTCCCGCCCCGAATGGACCATGGCGACGCCAATCGTGAGAATGACCGTCGCCACGATCCAGATCCAGACCTGGACGCATGCCCAACGATCGCGATCCGTTGCCGGGTGCAAATGGTAGTAGATGCCGAAAAGGAAGAGCGACACCCAACCGAGCAGATTGAGGTGCGCATGGGCGGGGAAGGTGGAATGATCACCACTTATACCCATTTGGATGCCCCACAGCATCCCCCCAAGAACCATGAGAATGGCGGCCCTGAAACTAAGAACTGAAGCTTGCATCGTATCCCCCATGCGATCGCAAGACGGTGTGCTTCGAGTTTCGTCTTTGTGTGTTTGATTGACGAAGCTGCCTGCGGGACTTCGCGAGCATATCTCGTAACGAGGTCCCTCCGTCTCGGCTCTTGACGCCCTCGCAAAGGTCCGTCGGCGGTGCCCGAGGATCCAAACGAGCTATGAAAATCCGTCATGAGTCGTGTCGGAACGCCCATCCGGTATTCCATTAGAGCGTGTGTTCCACTACATGACAATATGGCCGAAGGTGGAGGGCAGTGGCCCGGCTTTGACGCCCTTCTCATAAATCCGGCTGAACGCGCTGCCTGTGGCAAACCATATAATTGTCACGCTCAGGCATTTAGAGCGAGTTAAGCTAAGAGGGCTATGCACAGCGACTCAAAATGGAAGGTTAAGGTCAAATGCGCGTGCCTGATTATCCCGCCGCCGATGCTCAAGAGTGGTCGGCTGTCGATGGCTACTTCGCCGACATGTTGGCGCCGTCGGACGCTGATCTGAACGCCGCACTTGCTGCAAATGCCGATGCCGGCCTTCCCGTCCAGGATGTGACGGCGACGCAAGGCAAGATGCTTGCCTTGTTCATCAAGATGGCGAAGGCATCGCGCGTGCTGGAAATCGGAACGCTCGGCGGATACAGCACCATATGGATGGCGCGCGCCTTACCGGCCGACGGGCGGATCGTGACGATCGAGGCGAAGGAGCAGCACGCGAAGATTGCCCACGCCAATATCGCCCGCGCCGGCCTTGCGGATCGCGTTGACATTCGTGTCGGCGCGGCCCTCGATGTCTTGCCTTCTCTCGAAGGCCCGTTCGACTTGATTTTCATCGACGCCGACAAGCCGAACAACCCATATTACTTGCAGTGGGCGCTGCGCTTGGCCAAACCCGGAACCGTCATTGTCCTGGACAATGTCGTGCGCGGCGGCGCGGTGATCGACGCGGCGAGCGAGGACGCCACCATAAGGGGCGTTCGCGAATGTCTCCGCATGATGGCCGAAGAGCCTCGGCTCAGCTCGACCGCCATTCAAACCGTTGGCGAGAAGGGATGGGACGGCTTTGCGCTCGCCATTGTCGAGGCGAAATGAAGCGAGCGCTGCGGTGTCTCGAAGGCTTCGGGAATTTTACCAATGGCTGTAGCGGCCGTAAAAACATGAAATTGAGATAAAATGACCCTTCACATCGATACCCCGCTTCTCGACTCGCGCCCGTTAGGTCTTATGACCGGCCGAGGCATTTGGCTCAAGATGGACGCGCTGCAGCCGGCCGGCTCTTTCAAGATACGGGGTATCGGCTTGGCTTGCGAACATCACGCCCGCAATGGCAAGCGACGTTTCGTGTCGTCTTCCGGTGGCAATGCCGGCGTCGCCGTGGCCTATGCAGGCCGGCGTCTCGCCATTCCGGTCTCGGTTTATGTGCCGGAAACGGCATCCGAGCGCGCGAAAGCGTTGATTCGTCAGGAAGGCGCCGAACTCTTCGTTCACGGGGCCTCGTGGCAGGAGACGAACGAGCGTGCGCTCGCTTCCGTTGGCGATGATGCGGTGCTCATTCACCCCTTCGACGATCCGGCACTCTGGAACGGGCATGCGACGATGATCGATGAGGTCGTCAGGGCAGGGGCCGCCTTCGACGCCGTTGCGCTTTCGGTCGGAGGCGGCGGCCTTCTTTGCGGCGTTGCCGAAGGGCTCGCGCGGAACGGCCTTACAGACGTGCCAATTCTTGCGGTGGAGACCCAAGGCGCGGCCTCGCTCGCCGCAGCGATCGAAGCCGGCAAGCTGATCGAATTGCCGGCGATCACGAGCCTTGCAACGACGCTTGGGGCAAAGAAAGTCTGTGCCCGCGCCTTCGAACTCACTCAAACCCACAGGATAGAAAGCATTGTCGTCAGCGACCGAGCCGCCGTCGACGCATGCATGCGATTCCTTGACGATCATCGTGTGCTGGTGGAACCGGCTTGTGGCGCGACACTGGCACTCGCCTATTCGCACGCGGACCTTTTGGCATCTTATGAACGCGTTCTGTTCATTGTCTGTGGCGGCGTTACCGCATCTCTCACACAGCTCCAAAGCTGGAAAGAAATTGCTTCCAAAGAATTGGTGGCGTGATGACCAAGACTATTTCTCTGACACCAATCGGCTATGTGCGATCAAGCCGCACGGACCCTATCGATGATAATTGGGACAGTGTCGAAAGCTGGATCGAACTCGATCCGGCGCTTTTCCAAGCCGATGCGTGCCAGGGGCTGGACGCGTTTTCCCACATCGAAGTTGTCTATTACTTCCATCGTGTCGAGGATCCCGAAATTGTCCAAGGCGCACGCCACCCGCGTGGAAGATCGGACTGGCCGAAGGTCGGCATATTCGCCCAACGGGCCAAGGGTCGGCCTAATCGGCTTGGGGTAACTGCCGCAAAGCTCGTTGGGGTGGAGGGTCTATCCATTGTCGTGCACGGTCTGGATGCAATCGATGGGACACCTGTTCTTGACATCAAACCATGCATGCGAAGCTTTCTGCCGCGCGGCGAGGTGATCGAGCCGACATGGGCAACGGAATTGATGCAAAATTACTGGTAGGGCCGGTCGCGGTTCCGGGCATGCGCTCAGGGGCAGCCTCGCCTTGGACCGGCAGGTGCTTTTCACGGCCCTCCGCGCACCAGTTGCCAGAACTCCTCTTGCGAATTCGTGCGGGGAAATGGAACGCCCGGTACAGGCTTGTCGAGGAAGCGGCAGAGCGGAGCCCAACCCTCGCGCACGTCGAACACCAGCAGCCGGTCCGGTGCGATGGCGCTCCGAACGTCGTCGATGCGTTGGCGATAGGCGCGTAGCGCCCCGTCATGATCGGAGAGCGGACATCCGAAGGTCTGCTTCATGATGAATTCAAAGACGACATCGCCCATGGCCTTGATGTGGGGCGGCAGACGGTCGCGCTCCGGTGCGGTTGCGAGCGCTGCGATGGTCGAAGAAAAACTCTTCCACCACGCCTCTTCCGGCCGCACGGTCAGGACAACTTTGGCTTTCGGATAAGCCGCCGCGAGGTCGCGCCAGGGATGCGCGCCGGGCCAATCCACCTGGGCGCGATATCCCGAAAACACATCGTCCCATACGACCGGCTCGCCAGCGGCGAGCGCCTGCCAATAAGGCACCTGATGGGGATTTTTGAAGACCTCGTCCATATGATGGCAGGGGCCGAGACCGAGAATTTCAAGCGCCGCCTTGAGCGACATCGTTCCTGTCCGGCCAAAGCCGGGCCCAATCACCTCGAGCATGCAACCCTCCCCTCGATGCGGTGTTTCCCGCTGCCTCATTTTGAGAAGAGCATCTGCCTGACGGCGCGCCTTGTGCAGTTGGACATTGGGATAGTGCTGTGCGCTCTTGCCGTCGGGACGAGGCGGAGGTCGGGTGCAGGCCGAGAAAAACCCGCGACCAAAGAGGCCGCGGGATAAGGTGGGTCTAAGGATGCCTTAGGAGAGATGTGCCGATAAGCCTAGAGCATCGAGAATAGGATGGACCCGGGCAGCTGAGGTGGTCAATTCGCCCGTAGGATGTATGCTCATCGCCCTGTCGAATGGGCGAAAGGCGACAGGCATTTGGGCGGGCTGCGGAAGCCTAGGTGTTCAGTCCCGGCATTAGATGGATTGGGGCGGCTCGCCGCATCTTCCCGACATCATACTGTCACCTTGCTTTGGGATGCATCGCCCATTGTGGTCCATGGGAAATGGTGTGCGCGAAATGACACATATGAACGAACAGCCCAGCCTCGAACTCAGCCGCCGGAAGCTCCTGGCCGCTGCGGGAATCACGGGAGCGGCGTTGCTCTCGGCTTCGCCATCGCAAGCGGAAGAGGCAAAGGAGGCAAAGCCGTCCGACCTCATGTCCAAGCCTCTGGATCCTGTGGCGACGCCCATGGTTGCCGGACTGCACCTGCAATTCGGCGCGGATGCGTCTTCCGAAATGGTCGTGTCCTGGCACACGCAGCAAGCCGTCAAGAATGCGCGTGTTTTGGTGGGCCAACTCGACGGCCGGTTGGAGCGGATCGTTGAGGCGACGGAGGCCACTTACGTGGACGGAAAATCGCAGAAGAGCGTCTCCGCCTATCACGCGAAAATCGGCGATTTGAAGCCGGATGCCTCTTATCTCTATGCCGCTCTGCATGATGGTGCCGAGCCCGAATTCGGCAGCTTCCGCACTGCACCCCGCGGCCGCGCGCCGCTCAGCTTTACAAGCTTTGGCGATCAGGGCACACCGGGTCTCACCAAGGAAGTGCCGGCGCAGCATGCTCCCCCGGACAAGCTCAAGCGGACCTTCGTGAACGACAATCTGGGCTCGCCCGCCGCCGGCGACACGACCATGGGCGTCGAGCGTCAGCGGCCCTTGTTCCATCTGTTCAATGGCGATCTGGTCTACGCCAATCTCGCCGAGGACCGTGTTCGGAACTGGTGGGATTTTTGGCACAACAACAGCCGCAGCGCGCGCAACCGTCCGTGGATGCCGTGCCCGGGCAACCATGAGAACGAGCGCGGCAACGGGCCGATCGGCTATTCGGCGTACCAGACGTATTTTTCGCTGCCGCCTGTCGAGGGCCAGAATGAGACGACGCGCGGCCTCTGGTATGCCTTCACGGCCGGCTCCGTGCGGGTGATCAGCCTCCACAATGACGATGTCTGCTATCAGGACGGCGGCGATTCCTATGTGCGCGGCTATTCGAAGGGCGCGCAAAAAGCGTGGTTGGAAAAGGAACTCGCCGCGGCGCAGGCGAACCGCGATATCGACTGGATCATCGTGTGCATGCACCAGGTCGTCATTTCGACGGTCGATTATTTCAACGGGGCCGATTTGGGCGTGCGCCAAGAATGGGCGCCGTTGTTCGACAAATATGGCGTCGACTTGGTCGTGTGCGGGCATGAGCATCATTACGAGCGCTCGCACCCCATTCGCGGACAGCAGCAGAACGCGACTCTTACGCCCATCCCCGTCTCGACCGATAAGGACGTGATCGATACGAGCAAGGGCACCGTGCACATGCTGATCGGCGGCGGCGGAACGTCGGTTCCTTCGCACGACCTGTTCTTCGATCCGCCGGCTGCTCGCGTCGTGACCGGGGTTGGCGAGCGCAATCCCGATACGGGCAAGCTCAGATCGATCTTCGTGAAGGAAGATGCGCCATGGTCGGCGGTGCGCAACGCCGCGCATGCCTATGGCTTCGCGAACTTCGTTCTCGATCCCGGCTCACAACCTAGCGGCGACACGTCGATCAAGGTCACTTATTACGACGTCATCGGTTCGGACGGGCAGATTTCGCCATTTGAAACCTTCACCCTGCGTAAGTCCCGCCGGGATTGATCGAGACAATCCCTTCTCCCTGCGCGGCACGCTCAGCGCAGAAACACGTATCGCGCAAGGTAGGGGGCACGCCCCTCTTCGCCGACGCTCGTGCAAGCGCGAGCGGGTGCGACGCCGCCGACGGTAGCGAGGCGCTGGATGTACTGAACGTCCGAAAGCACGCCCTTCGCGCCGACGCTTTTGGCGGCGAGCAACAGTTGCGGGATGCTATTCGGCGTGCCGCTGGGCGCTTGCCGAAGCACGCTTCCCGCGATCTGACTCCCGTCGTTCGCGCGCCACGACGGTCCCTCGAAATGGTGCGCGACGAGTGCGCCCGCATCGTCATACAGATTCGCATCCGGCGCTTTCAGCGCCCATTGCAACGTGCCGTCACTTTTCTGTCGACATTCGTATATTTGCACGCCGCTCGCTTCGAGCGACGCCACGACATGCGTGTCGGGAACGTCAAGCGCGCTGGCGGAAGAAGCATCCTGCGCGGTAGCCGGTAGCGCGAGCATACAACAAGCAATTGCTGCGACGCCTAGTGCGATGAGTCGTATCTTAAGCATATGTAGTGACCTCATCGAATAGTGCGTGGGAGCGCAAGAGCAAATACACAGTAATCTGGTCAGCCCGGATAATGACTGGATAGCTGCGCAGTTAGAGCACGCGGCGATTAAGCTGAATCGAAGAGGGATTCCCAAATCATGCTTCTTCTGATTCAACCTTGTGGCCGGAGGAGGTCAACAGGGATGGCAGGAGCTTATTCTCAGGATTTGCGTGATCGGGTGATCGACGCGGTTGTGGTTGGGGGCATGAGCCGCCGCGGTGCGGCGGAGCGATTTGGGGTCAGCGAGGCATCGGCCATCAAGTGGGTCGAGCGCTTTGAGCGAAGCGGCTCACGGACGGCGGCGAAAATGGGGGGCTACAAGCGCGTGAAGCTGGCGCCGCACCGGGCGTTTCTCGAAGGTTTGCGCGCCGAGAAATCCGACATCACGCTGCAGGCGCTTTGCGATCGACTGTTGGCCGAACGCGGTGTCGCCGCCGACACGTCGCTGATGAGCCGGTTTTTCCGCCGCCTCGGCGTCACGATCAAAAAAAGACGCTCGTCGCCCGCGAGCAAGACCGCCCGGACGTGAAGCGCCATCGGCTGCGCTGGCGCAGCCATCAGCAGCGCATCGATCCCGCGCGGCTCGTCTTCATCGACGAAACCTGGACCAAAACCAACATGACCCGCCGCTATGGCTGGGCACCGCGGGGCCAACGGCTCGTGGCAAAGGTGCCGCATGGGCACTGGAAGACGGCGACCTTTCTGGCCGCCTTGCGCAATGACCGCGTTGAGGCGCCATGCCTGTTCAACGGACCCATCAACGGCGAGCGTTTTCTCGCCTATGTCGAACAATTCCTGGTTCCGACCCTCAAACCCAACGATATCGTTGTGCTCGACAATCTGGGATCGCACAAAGGCAAGGCGGTGCGAGCGGCCGTGCGCGCCGCTGGGGCCCGCCTCGTCTTTCTGCCCAAATACTCCCCCGATCTCAACCCGATCGAGCAAGTCTTCGCAAAGCTGAAAACGCTCGTGCGAAAAGCCGCGCCCCGCTCGTTCGATGCCATCGCCAACGCTCTGGCAACAGCCTTGACCGCCTTCTCTTCGCAAGAATGCGCCAATTATCTCAGAAACTCAGGATACGCATCTACCTAAATGCAGAACGCTCTAGCATAACGCGCCGCCATCGCCGTGTGCCTTGGTTCCTCATCATGGAATGGCAGAAGCGGGTGCGTTAATGAAGACCGCCGGCCTCGGGCCGGCGGTTGCTTTCTTGCTACACTTTCAAAGGGAACCGTTCGACGAACCGTTCCCGCGACGCTTTTACTTGGCGTTGTTGATGGCGGTGGCGAGGCCAGATGCGCCGCCCTGATAGGACGAGATTTCCGTCGCCAGGGTCGTGTTCGTCAAGGCGAGCTTGGCGTCCACCGCCTGGATGACCGCGGCTGACAGCGGCTTGTTGGCCGCGCTGGCAAGAGTCGTACGGAGCTCGCTCAGCGTTGTCGTATTGGTCGTTGTCGGATTGGCGAGATAGGCCTGCAGCTCCTTGTTGTAGACAGTCGCGATCTTGCCGATGCGGGATTTGGACGATGCATGTGCCAGCGCCCGGGGCGAGGCATGGAGGAAGCCGTTCAGGCCGCCAAGGCTGCTAGCCGACAATCCCGATGTCGATCCCGACGACGAGCCCGACGTCTTGTCTGCATGGCTGCTGCTGGATTTGCTGTGGGAGCCGCCGCCGTCGCCACCGCCGTTACCACCCCCATTGCCGCCGCCGTTTCCGCTGCCATTGCCGGGATGGGCGAACGCGGGTGCAGCCATCAGGGTTGCCGCGAGGATCGCCACCAAGGTCACGGGCTTGCAGGTCTTTGCGATGGTTGTGAAAGGCATATCGTTCTCCCGAAAGATTATTGCTGGGTAGGTGACTCGTCGCCAAATGTGGCCAGAATGTGGGGTTTGCGCCGGAGCGGGCGGAGGGCCGAAAACAGCCAATTATTACAGCTTGTTAACCTTCCGCCGGAGAGACGAGGCAATGGGGCGATTTTGTGGTCGGTGTGGGCCGTTCGCGATTCCGGGGCGCGATTTGCACGGCGCAGGCCCTCGATTCAGATACTGACGAGCCACCATCGAAATTCGGGATCGACATGCGGGAGCCGGGCCGACCCGCCGCCCGCCGCCGCCCTGCGAGCTTGAACCCGCGCTTCGCTCACGCACGCACGCGCGCTCCAAGCCGCTTCAAAAATCCCGATCCGCCGGCCGCGAGATAAGTGAACCCGGCAATCGCCGTCGTCGCTTCCGGGCCGACTGCAGCGAGCAGCATCGGCGAGAGGGCGAGCGCTAGGAACATGCCGAGCCAGTCGCAGGTCATGCGCATGCGGAAGACGCTGGCGATTTCGTTTGGCGGAAAGGAGGTTTGCACCAGGGTGACGAAGGGAATTTGCGCGAGCGGTGCGCCCGTCGCGGCGAAGGCGGCTGCTGCCATCATGCCGGGGAGGCTGTTTGACAGGGCGAGGAGGCAAAAGCCCAATCCGCAGATCAGGCGGCCGACCGACATGAAGAGAAACGGATTGCCGATCTTGAGTTCGGCGGTCACCAGCGTCGAGGCGACATTGCCGACGCCATAGGCGGCGACGATCAGACCGAAGTGTGAAAAGTCCGCCGGGTCGTTTTGTCGAAACCGCAGCGCAGTCGCGAGGATGAGCCCGAGATACCACGCCCCATTTTGCACGCCGAAAGCAAAGATATGCGCGGCGATGACCGGCTTTCGCCCCGCCGCCAGGAAGCCGCCGAAAACCCCTTGTCGCAGGCGCGGCCAAAAGCCTGCTGGCGCGCTTGTGCGGGGCTCGTGCGCATCCGCCACATTGCGCCTAAGCCACACAAGCGTCGCTGCCGACACGAGAAAGGTCAGCGCGTCGAGACTGAAGAAGTGCTGGATCGGCAGGATCGGGATCAGCAACGCGCCGAGGCCCGGCCCGAAGATTCGCGCGACGCGGCGCATCGCGTCGAACAGGCCATTGACCGCGCTCAATGTGTCTTTGTCGCGCGCCAGTTCGGGGAGGATCGTCTGCAGGGCCGGGTCGAAGAAGGGCTTGGCCGATGCGACGACGATCATCATCAGCGCGAGCAGCCAGAGGGGCAGGGGAGCCGACAGAAACGCGAGCCACAGGGCGGGCAACACGACGGCCAAAGCCCGCACCAGATCCGAGATGATCATGACGCCGCGCGGATGGCGTCGGTCGGCGAAGACGCCTGCATAGAGGCTCGCAATCAGCGTGCACGCCATCTGGATCGACACGAGATAGCCGGCGAGAAAACCGAGCGCGCTGGTAGCGACGAAGATCAGGGCGATCGTATAGAGCTCGTCGCCGATGGCGGAAAAGACCATCGCCGACCAAAGCAGGGCGACGGGTTTGTTGCGGAGTGCTTTGGCGATTTGCAATCTCGAACTCTGCCGCGTTGAGCCGCTGAATTTGCGAATACCGCGGCAAGAGGTGGCAGAGGCTACAGCTTATGCGTGCAGGGGCAAGCGGTGGGAGGCGATGTCATGGCAGGCATGCAGCCTGATGGAAGTCACGGTGCTGAGCAACGCTTAAGAATGCCCCGCCGCCGTCGCGTGTCCCCTATCTGACTGTGAAGTTCCGCTTCATAGCTCGTCAACATTATCGCGGGTAGTCGCTCGCCGGACGCCGCCTTATCTCTGCGGCGTAACCCCGGAGTTTTCGTGGAGCCTTGCAATGAACCATACGATTGATCGCGTGCGCGATCATTATCGCGCGACTGGACTGGTTGCGCGGCTGAAGAGCGCGCTCGCAGCGCTTGCGCCGGAGAACCAGACGCTCGTGCCGCAGCAATTGGCGGGCCTGGACCAGTTTCACACCCGCGGCCTTGCGGCGACGGTCGAACTCGCCAAGCTGGTTGGGCTCACCGCTGACACAACAGTTCTGGATGTCGGCTCGGGCGTCGGCGGGCCGGCGCGGTTTCTGGCCGCGACCTATGGCTGCAAGGTGACGGGTGTCGACCTCAGCGAACCGTTCGTGGAGGCAGCGCGTTACCTGACCGAGCGCACCGGCCAGAGCGGGCAAGTCTCCTTCGAGCTTGCCAGCGCGCTGGAGCTTCCCTTTGAGGCCGGCAGTTTCGACACCGTATTCTTGCAGCACGTGGCCATGAATATCCCCGATCGGGCGAGGCTCTATCGCGAGATCCGGCGGGTTCTGAAGCCGCGCGGCAAATTCGCGACCTTTGACGTTGTGTTGCGGCACGGCGAACCGGATTATCCGCTGCCGTGGGCGCGAACGCCGGCGACAAGTTTTCTGTTAAGCGCCGATCAGACGCGCGAAGAGATCGAAGCGGCGGGATTCCGCCCGCTGGTCTGGCAGGATGATACCGAGGCCGCGAAAAACTGGGCTGCCCAAGTGCGCGCATCGGGACCGCCGCCGTCGCCAAACCTTGGCGTGGTCATGGGACCGGACTTCGCGCAGTTCACCGCCAACCTTGGACAAAACATCGCGGAAGGCCGCCTCGGCATCCTCATGGCCGTGTTCGAGGCCGCTTCAATCAACAGCTGATCTATGGACTTAAGTCGAGGGCCTACTGATCCCCGCTTTTGCGGTACCAAGCTCGATCCTGTTGCATGTCCTGTCGCTGCGCCAGCTCAGCCGGCGCAAGGCCGCCTAGCTTGGTTTTTACGTCAGGCCCGTGAACTCGGATCAAAATGGAGGCCACCCTGTCGTCCTTAGGTTAAGCCGCGGATGACAGGGTGGCCTCCTTATCGATTGAGGCTAGCGATGAACGTGCTTACCCCACCACCGCGCTGACCTGGATTTCCACCAGCAGTTCCGGGGCGGCGAGGCGGGCTTCCACGGTGGCGCGCACGGGCATGTTGTTCTTGTCGATCCAGGCGTCCCACACTTTGTTGAACTCGGCGAAATGCGCGATGTCGCGCAGCCAAATGCCGGCGGTCAGCAGGTTCGACTTGGAGCTGCCAGCCTCTTGGAGCAGCGCATCGATCTGCGCGAGAATGTCGCGCGTCTGCGCCGCAACGTCGCTCCCATCCCCGGTGACGCCGGCGGTGGTCACGATATTGTTAACGACAACCGCCTCGCAGAAACGGACGCCAGGTTTGATACGCTTGATCATGAGAAACCTTTCTTGGTTTGGGGTGGCACTGATATTTCAAAACGTGCGATTCCTCGCGTCACAGAATCTTCTTGCCGAAGGCCGAGAGCAGGAAATTCACGCATTCGGCCGCAACCTGGGGCGGCAGGGCGGAGGTAATTTGCGACAGGCTCAGCGAGACCATGCCGCGTTTTGCAAAGACCGCCTCCATCACCTGATGTGTCTCCCGCACCGTAATGCCTCCGAGGCCCTTGATCCAGCCCGGCATGTCGGTGACGTCGGGAGAATAATGCACGTGATAGCCCGAGGTGCCGGAGGTGACGATGTTCAAGGCCTCGCGCATGATCTGGCGCAGGCCCACCGCATCGATCTCCACCATCGTATAGACTTTGATGCCGCGCGCTTTCAGCACTTCCGCCTCAGCTGAATCGGCGCGGCGCAGGCCGATCAGCACGATATTCTCCGGCGAGAGATATGGCGGCAGGCGGTCCATGATACGCCGCAATACCGCATGCTCGGCCGGCCATTCGTCTTCGCTGTGATCGGGCATCAGCGCGGCGAGCGGGTCGATCCACAGCAAGCCGAGGGCGTCGTGATGCGGCGCCGAGCGCTTCAGCGCGTCCCAGGCGATCCGACGATCGGGTCCGGCATCGAGCCGCGTGCGCGCGTCGTCTGCTTGCACCACGACGCCGAAGGTGCCGAGCCGTTCGCTCAGCCGATGCAGCGCGAAGACGAGATCGGCATCGCCGAGCGTATGAATGCTCACGCTGGGCGGCTCATCGTTGTGCGGCGCCTCGCGCATTGGCACTTTCTCCACGTATTCGGATGTCATCACAGCCAGCATTGCGCCGTAATTCATCTTGAACGACACGCTGTCGCCGACCTGCAGCGGCGGATCGGCCTCGTGCAAGTCGAGCACCAGATGATCGGACGAGGCGCCGAGCACGCGCACGCCCTTGTGCGTGGGAATGAGCCCATCCACCATCACATCCTCGCGGCCGATATTGGCGATACCGCGCAGCCGGTCGCCTTCGTCGACGAAGCGCGGCACATTGCCGAACGCGTCGAAGCCAGTCTTGCCGATGGGCAGCGACGGCTTCAATTTCACCTCCAGCAATTCGGCGGTGAGCTGGAAGACGTTTTGGTCGAGCGGCGGCCAGGGCGCATCGTGGAACGTCTCGGCGCCGCCCTGCAGAATGGCCTCGCCGACGCGTAAGTTGTTGATGCCAGGCGGCATGTCGCCCGAGACCAGAAGCGGCAGCGACGACGAGCCGCCGCCCGAGATGAAATCGAGATGCAGGCCGGTGCGCGCCTCCACCTTGTAGGCGTGTGCGACGAGTTGGTTCATGTTGTCGACGGTGGGCATGATGCCGCCGAAACACATAAGATTGACGCCGACGCCGACGATGCGCACGCCACTTAGATTCATTACGTCTTCGACGACGGGCAACAGATCGTTGGGCCAGATGCCCTCGCGCAGATCGCCGAGATCGACCATCAGAATGATGTCGTGCACGCGGCCGATACGCTCGGCGGTGCGCGAGATTTCGCGGATCACCGGCAGTTCCGATTGCAGGCTGACATCGACGATGCGGATGAGTTCTTCGATGCGCACCATGGGCGGCGAGCGGAGCAGCATGATCTTGCAATCGATGCCGCTGGCGCGCAGGCGGCGGATGTTCTCGAAGCGCGATTCCGCAAGGCCCGCGACACCGCCGCGCAACATTGCCCGCGCCACCGTCGGCATACCGCACGCGCCCTTGGTGACGCCGTAAACCTGAATGCCGCCCCGCGCGCAGCGGGTGACGACGGCGCGGGCATTGTGCTCGATCAGGGCAAGATTGATGGTGACGATGGGATCAGGCATGGGGGGCCTCGCGGAACGGACCGCGGGCTTCCAGCCCGCCGTCATTGCGAGGAGCGCAGCGACGAAGCAATCCATCCACTCCCGTGAAAAAGGAGATGGATTGCTTCGCCTCGCTCGCAATGACGGCGCGTGTTGGCGCGTCGTTTGCGGGCTGGAAGCCCGCGGTCCGTTCGAACTCGTTCACTCCCTCACGCATAGAGCAGCCCCGTCGGATCAATCTCCGTCTTCCGTCCCGCGATCAGATCGGAGAGGAATTGGCCAGAGCCGCAGGCCATGGTCCAGCCGACATGGCCGTGGCCAGTGTCGAGATAGAGGTTGTCGTATTTGGCCTTGCCGTGCACCGGCACAGAGGCCGGCATCATCGGCCTGAGGCCCGCCCAGAGCTGGGCTTTCGATTCATCGATCACGCCGGGGAAGAGATCATGTGCGGTCTTGAAAATCGAGTTGAAATTCTCGCGCGTCCAGCTTCGGTCATAGCCGGCAAATTCCGCCGTCGAGGCGACGCGTAGGCGATTGCCGAGGCGCGAATAGGCGACGAGACGATCTTCGTCCGCGCCGCCCAATGTCGGGCCCTTGTCGTCGTCGATCGGGATCGTCGCCGAATAGCCTTTCACTGGATAGATCGGCAGGTGCACGCCGATCTTCCGCGAGAGCAGAGCGCCTTCCGCGCCCATCGACAAAACGGCGGCGTCGCAAGGGATGAGGCCACGCGAGGTTTTGATCGCGCGCACTCTGTTGGCCTCGATGTCGAGACCTTCGATCAGCGTGTCGAGTTGAAATGTAACATTGAGATGTTCGCGGCACCATTGCGCAAGGTTGCGCGAGAAGAGATTGGAATCGCCGGTCTGATCCATCGGCGAATAGAGCGCGCCGGCGATCTGGTCTTTGGCGGCGGCGAGACCGGGATCGAGCTCGACCACGCGGTTCGGGTCGACTACTTCGAACGCGATGCCGTGCTCGCTAATGAAGCGCATGTGCTTGATGCCGGCTTCCAGACTCTCCGGCGTGCGGAAGAAATAGAGAATCCCCTTGCGCAAATCGGCATATCGAATGCCGGTGTGTTGCTGCAGCGCGTTGATGCATTCGCGCGAATGCAGCGCGAGGCGCAGTTTCAGCGCCGAATTGGCATCGGCGCGCTTTCGCGAGCATTGCATCAGGAAGCGCAAGGACCAGGTGAAGAAATGAGGATCGAGCGTCGGACGCACCTTGATGCCAAGATCCTTCCGGAACAGCGCTTTGACGAAGGTGCGCAGCGCGGCAGGCGAGGCCCAGGATGTGGAATCGCCCGGCGAAACGAGGCCCGCATTGCCCCAGGATGTCTCGACCGCGACATCCTTCTGCCGGTCGACGACGACGACCTCGTGGCCATCGCGACCAAGATAATAAGCCGCCGCCGTACCGACGACGCCCGCGCCGAGGATGACGATTTTCATAGGCTGTTCCTTTTATACCTCTTAGCTGCCCTTCTTCCGCACCGCAAACCGCGTATAGCCGGTTTGTACATTCTCAATGCTGAACTCGGGCAGGCGCGAGTTCAGTGCGGGAGAAGGGATCACCGCTCACAACCTTGTCGTCGTGTGCTTCACTTCCAAATACGCCGATAGCCCCCACGGCCCGAGTTCGCGGCCGATGCCGCTTGCTTTGAAACCGCCCCAGGAAGTCTCGACGAAGATCACTTGCGGCGAATTGATCCAGACATGACCGGCGTCGATCGCATCGGCGATGCGATTGGCGCGGGTTACATCGGAGGACATCACGGTCGCGACCAGACCGAAGTCGCAGTCGTTGGCGAGCACCACCGCTTCCTCCTCTGTCTCGAACGTGCGCGTGCACAACACGGGGCCGAAAATCTCCTCGCGCCACAGCGCGCTCGTCACGGGCACGTCGGTGAAGATCGTGGGCGCGATGAACCAGCCGTGGTTCATGCCTTCATAGCGCCCGCCGCCGGTGACGAGGCGCAAGCCCTCCGCTTTGCCGCGTTCGATGTAGCCGAGCACTTTGTCGTACTGCGCTTTCATCGTCATCGGCCCGAGCGTGGTCGCCTCATCGAGCGGATCACCGGGCCGCAACGCGCGCGCTGCGGCAATGACGCGCTGCATGACTTCATCGGCGATTTCGCGAGCGAGCAGAAGCCGTGAGGTCGCCGAACACATTTGCCCTGCGTTGAAGAAAATGCCGCCCGTGATGCACTCGACGGCCTGGTCTAGATCAGCGTCGGCGCACACGACGATGGGCGATTTGCCGCCGAGCTCCAGCCCGACCGATTTGACGCCCGCCGCCGCGGCGGCCATGACGCGCGCGCCGACCGCATTGGAACCAGTGAAGGAAATCTTGGCAAGATCGGGATGGGTCGTCATCGGCGCGCCGACATCGAGCCCGGTGCCGGTGACGATGTTGAGCACGCCCGGTGGCAGATTCACTCTTTGCGCGATCGCGCCCATTTCCAATTCGACGATCGGCGTGATCTCGGACGGTTTCAGAACGATGGTGCAGCCCGCGGCGAGCGCCGGTGCCACCTTCCAGGCGGTGGTGACGAGCGGGAAGTTCCACGGCACGATGAGGCCGACAACACCTGTCGGCTCCAGCCGCAGGCGTGATGCGAAGGCGGAATCCGGCACGGCGACAGCGCTATTTTGCTTATCTTCGAGCGCCACCGCTTGTTCGGCATAATACTCGTAGGTGTTCGCGGCATCGCTCAAGTCGATGCGCGCCTCAGCGATCGGCTTGCCGTTGTTGCGCGAGGAGAGGCGCGCAAGCTCCTCGGCCCGGGAGCGCAGTTCCGAGGCAATCGCGCGCAGATAGACCGCACGGCCCTGGCCGCCAAGGTTTTTCCAGGCCGGAAAGGCGCGCTTGGCCGCGGCAGCAGCTTTGATGACATCCTCGGCGCCGCCGGCCGCGACCGTATGATAGGCGGTCTCGCGATAGGGATCGTACACATCGATCGTCGCCGGTTTTGTTGGGGCCTGCCAACGGCCGTCGATGAAGAGTTGATCGTGCATCTGGTGCTACCTTGTGTTTCTCTATCGGGCGGTGCTTCCTTCTCCCCGATCGTGGGGGAAGGGAACGCGCCGCATCAGTCTACCCCAGCCTATTCAGCGCCGCCGCCAGTGGCGAATCCGATTTGATTTCGACCAGCGTCGGGCCAGGACGGGTTTGCGCCTCTTGCAGCGCGGTTTTAAATTCGGCGATGTCTGTCGGCGCGATACCACTGGCACCCAGCGATTTCGCGAGCGCAACGAAATCGGGCGTGAAAATATCGACGCCGATCTGCGGAATGTGCTTCTCCGCCATGTAGGCTTTGATCTCGCCATAGGAGGCATTGTTCCACACCAGGATCGTCGTGGCGATCTTCGCTTCGACCGCGCTGGCGATTTCCGACAGGGAGAACTGCAAGCCGCCGTCGCCGATGAGGCAGACGCTCGGCCGATTCGGCGCAGCGAGCTTCGCGCCGAAAGCAGCAGGCAGGCCGTAACCGAGCGTGCCGTAGCCGGTGGAGGAGTTGAAATAGGAGCGCGGTCGCGGCGCCTCATAGAATTGGTTCGCGGCATAGACCGGCTCAGCCTGATCGCCGACCACGATGGCATCGGGCAGGGCCTCGCCAACGACGCGCATCAGGCCGCGATGGGTGGTGCAGGCGGGCCAAAGCCCTTGCGCCGCAGCTTCATTGATCGCTTTCGCGCGGGCCGCGCCGTTATTCAGCTTTGTCGCTGTGCCGAGTTCCGTGCTCAACGCACGCGCTGCGAGATTGGCGTCCGCTGTGATCGGCAGGCTTGCGGCGAAGCCAGTGCAGAGCTGCTGCGGATCGATGTCGATACGGACCAGCGCGCCGCCGAAAGAGAGCGGCTGCGGCGCGGGATACATTTCCGTCTCGCCGAATTCCGTGCCGATCGCCAGCACCGCATCGCTCGCTTTCAGCGCGTCGAGCAGGGGCGGCATGGAGAGGTTGCCGTGCAAGGTCAGCGGATGGCCAGGGGGCAGAATGCCCTTGCCGTTGATGGTCATGAACGTGGGAGCGTCGAGTGCTTCGGCGATGGCTCGGATGTCTTCCGCGGCTTCGGCGGCGCCGCCGCCGGCGACGATGAGCGGCGCGCGGGCGCTGAGCAGCATCTCTGCTGCCTTGCGCACGGCGTCGGGCGCAGGCGCGGCGCGACCGGGCAGGGGCCAGGCCTTGGTGTCGAGATGGCTGGCATCGGCGACGATGACGTCGAGCGGAATTTCGATATGCACCGGGCGCGGGCGCGACGAGCGGAACACGGTAAAGGCGCGCGCCATCATTTCCGGCAATTGCTCCGGCGCGAGCAACGTGTGGCTGAAGGCGCTGACGCCGGAGATCAGATTGCGCTGCGAGGGCAATTCATGCAGCCGACCCTGCGCCATGCCGAGTTCCGGCCGCGCGTTGACGGCGGAAATCACCAGCATCGGCACGCTGTCGGCATAGGCCTGGCCCATGGCGGTCGAAATATTGGTCATGCCCGGACCGGTGACGATGAAGCACACGCCGGGCTTGCCGGACACGCGCGCATAGCCATCGGCCATATAGCCCGCGCCTTGCTCGTGCCGCGGCGTGACATGGCGGATCCTGGTCGCAGGCAACCCGCGATAGAGCTCGACGGTGTGTACGCCCGGAATGCCGAAGATCAATTCGACCCCGTAGGATTCGAGCAGGCGCACGAGATATTCGCCGGTGGTGATCATGGGGAGGTCCTTATTTCGAATCTTTGAGCGCATCCCCTTCTCCCCGTAAACGGGGAGAAGGGGAGCCCCTCATCACCGTCGCCTAACGCCCGGCAACACGCAGAGCATTTCGAACAGCAGGTTTGCGGCCGTGATGGCAGTATTGCCGGCTGGGTCGAAGGGCGGCGAGACTTCCACGAGATCGCAGCCGACGAGCTTGAGGCCCCAGGCGCCGCGGATGATTTCGATGGCTTGAATCGTGTTCAGGCCGCCTATTTCGGGCGTGCCCGTGCCGGGCGCGATGCTCGGGTCGAGGCTGTCGATGTCGTAGCTCAAATAGACCGGCCCGTCGCCCATCTGCTTGCGCACTTCTTCCATCAGCGGCGTGAGCGATTTGTGCCAGCATTCCTCGGCTTGCACGACGCGGAAGCCCTGTTCGCGCGGCCAATCGAAATCGTCCGCCGCATAGCCGGTGCCGCGCACGCCGATCTGTACGCAGCGCTTGGTGTCGAGCACGCCCGCTTCCACCGCGCGGCGGAACGGCGTGCCATGCGCGATCGGCTCGCCGAACATGTGCTCGTTGATGTCGGCATGGGCATCGACGTGGATGAGGCCGACGGGACCGTATCTCTCCGCCATCGCGCGCAGGATCGGATAGGTCAGCGTGTGGTCGCCGCCCAAGGTAAGCGGAATGCAGCCGTCCCTGATGATCTCGCGATAGGCATCGGTGATGATGTCCATGCATTTGGGCAGGTTGAAGGTGTTGATTGCGACATCACCGATGTCGGCCACCTGCAACGAGTCGAACGGCGCAGCGCGAGTCGCCATGTTGTAGGGGCGGATCATGCACGATTCGGTGCGGATCTGGCGCGGCCCGAAGCGCGTGCCGGGGCGGTTCGACGTGCCGATGTCCATCGGAATGCCGACGAAACAGGCGTCGAGGCCGTCGGTGTTCGTTTGCGTCGGTAGCCGCATCATCGTCGCTGGCCCGCCGAAACGCGGCATCTGATTGCCGCCGAGTGGCTGGTTGAAATGCTGGGTCATGGGGTCTCCGTTTCTTCCTTCTCCCCGTTTACGGGGAGAAGGTGGATCGCGAAGCGAGACGGATGAGGGGCGCACGAACGAGACATCATTGCTGCGCAGGCGGAACACTCATCTCGCAAGATTGGTGTTGCCCCTCATCCGTTATGCTTCGCATGCCACCTTCTCCCCGCATGCGGGGAGAAGGAATTATGCTCACTTATTGAAATTCGCAATGAACTGCTTGAACTGCGCGGTCGGGGCGTTGGCGAACATGTCCTTTGGCCCGCCGGCGCAATCCACTTCGCCCTTATGCAGGAACATCACCTTGCTGGAGACGTCGCGGGCAAAACCCATTTCGTGAGTGACGACCAGCATGGTGCGGCCTTCCTCGGCAAGCGAACGCATGACCCGCAGCACTTCGCCAACGAGTTCCGGATCAAGCGCCGAGGTTGGTTCGTCGAACAGCATCACCTTCGGCTTCATGGCGAGGGCGCGGGCGATGGCGGCGCGCTGCTGCTGGCCGCCCGACATGTGGGTCGGGTAATAATTGCGCCGCTCCCAGATGCCGACGCGCTTCAGCAAGGCCTCGGCCTCTTCGATGCATTCGGCGCGCGGGCGCTTTTGCACATGCACCGGCGCTTCGATCAGATTTTCGAGCACCGTCATGTGCGACCAGAGATTGAAGCTCTGGAACACCATGGAGAGGCCGGTGCGAATGCGCTCGACCTGGCGCATGTCGGCGGGCTCCTGGGTACCGTCGGACTTCTTCTTCATCTTAATCAGCTCGCCGCCGACGCGCACTTCGCCGGCATTGGGCATTTCGAGCAGGTTGATGCAGCGTAAGAAGGTGCTCTTGCCCGAGCCGGACGAGCCGAGAATGGAGATCACGTCGCCTTCATGCGCTTCAAGCGAAATGCCCTTCAACACTTCGTGCTGGCCGAAGCTCTTGCGCATGCCGATGACGGAAATGGCGCTCTTGCCGTTGGGTTCTGGTTGCGTTGTCACGTCTTACTCTCTCCCCAAATCCTATAACACGTCGGCGACGGGCGCGGGCGTTGTGCCTTGCTGCGGCGGCGGGCGCAGGTGCGGCGATAAATAATATTCGACCATGGCGAAGGCGCGGGCGATGCTGAAGTTAAGCGCGAAATAAATGAGGCCGGCGCAGGTCAAAACCTCGATGGGCTTGAACGTGTCATGCTGGATTTTCTGCGCGACGCCCATCATTTCCATGATGGTGACGACGGAGGCGAGCGCCGTCGCCTTGGTCATGAGAATGATCTCGGTCGAATAGGCCGGCAAGGCGAGCCGCAGCGCGATCGGGAAGATGATGCGGCGGAAGCGCGTGAACGGATTCATGCCATAGGCTTTCGCTGCTTCGATCGGCCCAAGCGGTACCGCCTGCAGCGCGCCGCGGAAGATCTCGCTCTCATAGGCGGCCGTATTCAGCGCCATGGCGATGATCGTGCAGGGCATCGGATTCTGGAAGATCGCCCAGAGAATCTCGCTGTTGCGGATGAAGGGAATTTGCGGCGAGCCGAAATAGATCAGGTAGATCTGCACCAGGAGCGGCGAGCCGCGGAACACGAACACATAACCGCGCACGAAAAGGTCGAGGGCCTTGATGCCGGAGGCGCGCGCCCAGGTCAGCAAGGAGGCGATGCACAGGCCGATGGCGACGCCAAAAAACCAGATTTCGATCGTGACCGGCAGCGCCTTGAAGATGCTCCAGATGGTCGAGAGGTAGAAATCCATGGGGCGCCTCCTACTTCGGCCGTACGGTGCTGCGCGTGGCATAACGCTCGGCGCGGTTGAAGAGCGGCGTCGAGATGGACGTCAGCACCAGGAAGAGCGCGCCGGCCAGCGAATAGAACAGTAGAAACTTATGGCTCGAGCGCGAGGCGGTATTGGCCTTCAGCATCAGTTCGGCAAAACCCGTCACCGAGATCAGCGCCGAATCCTTGATGGTCAATTGCCACACATTGCCGAGGCCCGGAATGGCGAAGCGCATCACCTGCGGCACGATGATCCGGCGGAACAGGGTGAAGGTCGACATACCATAGGCGCGGGCGGCTTCGATCTCGCCCTTGAGAATGGCGTAATAGGCACCGCGATAGACCTCGGCCTGATAGGCGCCGGAAATGAGGCCGATCGCCAGCACGCCGCCGATGAAGCTCGGCATGTTGATGATGTCGGAGGGGCCGATGGCGTCGGTGCTGCGGCCGATGCCGGTGAGGATCTGCGTGCCGCCGAAATAGAACAGATAGACGATGAGCAGTTCCGGCTCGCCGCGGAAGATTGTCGTATAGATTTCGCCGACCCATTTGAGCCAGGGCTTATGGGAAATTTTAGCAGCGGCGACCAGCGCGCCGAATACCGCGCCGATCAACATCGAGACAACGGTGACGGCGAGCGTGTTGACGACGCCCCAAAGCAGGAACACGCCCCAGCCTGAGGCGAGGATCGTGTAGATCGACGTGATCTGGTCGATCAGCCCATTGAAAAAATCCACGGATTGCTCTCCCCTCCGGCCGTATCCCCACGGCCGAGCTTCCACGAATATTGACAGCCGCGTCGTCAGCCCGGGCTTGATCCGCGATCCAGGACCACACGTGGGCGCAAGCGCATTTGGCTTGCACTGCAGCGCTAACGATGATTCGTCCGCCGCGCATCCCCCGGATCCCGGATCAAGCCCGGGATGACAACGTCGCCTTCATTCGGTTTGAAGGGAGCCGGGGCGGCCCCGGCTCCCGTTGCCTCACGACCCCGAAGGGGTGATGTCCATCTTGAACCACTTTTCGGCGTATTTCTTGACCGAACCGTCGTCGAGCGCGGCTTTCAGGGCTTTGTTGTAGATATCCTGGAGGTCCTTGTCTTCCTTGCGGAAGCCGGCGCCGATGCCCGGGCCCAGGATCGGGCCGCCTTGGAATTGCGGGCCGACGAATGCGAGATCCTTCGAATCGGGCTTGGCGAGCGTGCCGATGTCATAGGTCGTGTCGGCAAGCGTGCCGTCGATGCGTCCGGCGAGCAGGTCGGTGTCATGCTCGTCGGTGGTCTTGTATTCATGCACGTTGGCGACATCTTTCAGATATTTGTCGGCGAAGGTCGCCTCGGTGGTCGAAACCTGCAGGCCGATGTTCTTGCCCTTCAGGTCAGCGCGCAATTTCTCGATCGCGTCCTTGGCGGCGGCATCGTCCTTCGAGAGGTCGATGGTCTTGCCGGCATTCTGCATATGGGCGAGGGGCCCGGTCTTGGTGCCTAGGAAGGCGATCGGCGAGCGGGCGTAGGGGATCGAGAAATCGATGGTCTTCTGACGCTCTTCGGTGATCGACATGCCGTCCATCACGACGTCGAATTTGCCGGCGGTCAGGCCGGGAATCACGCCATCCCAATCCTGGGCGACGATCTTGCATTCGATCTTGGCGCGGGCGCAGACGTCGTTGAGAATATCGACCTCAAAGCCGACGATCTTGCCGCTCGGATCGGTCAGGTTCCACGGATCGTACGAGCCTTCCATGGCCACCGTCACCGTCTTCCAATCCTTGGCCATTGCCGGCGACGCACAGATCAGCGCCGCAGCTGCAATTCCCAGCCAACGCGATAATTTCATTGGTGTCTCCTCCAACTCTGCAAAAAGTGCAGACCTCACCCTAGCCATTTAGGCTGCGCTAGCCTAGCAAGGATTCGCGCACAGGTGTTGCTGTTGTTGGGGCGCTTTTTGACGCATAATGCTGCCCAAAGGGGCTTTCGCGACAAAAACGGTTGCCGCCAAGGGCTGCCGGCGGAGAGGGGCGATGAGGGACGACGAAGGGGCGACGAAACTCGATCAGATCGATATGCGGATTATCGACCGCCTGCAGAGCGACGGCCGCATGACCAACCAGGAACTGGCCGATGCGGTGGGCCTTTCGGCGAGCCCGTGCCTGCAGCGGGTCAAGCGGCTGGAGAAGACGGGGATCATCTCAAGCTACCACGCCTATATCGACCTTGGCAAAGTGTGCCGGCACGTGGATGTGATTGCCGCTGTTACTCTGAACAACCATGGTCTCGAGGATTTCGAGACCTTCGAGAAAATGGTCCTAGCCATGCGCTACGTCGTGGAGTGCACCAAGGTGAGCGGGCCGATCGACTATCTTGTGCGATTCGTGTGCCCCGACATCAGCTCCTATCAGATGCTGTCCGACGAATTGCTGCGTCTCGGGCCCAAGATCGGAAACCTCTCGAGCTACATCGTGCTGAAGACCACGAAGCGCTACACGAACGTTTCTCTCGACGACCTGGTGGCCCCGCCGCAACGGCCGCCGACGGGGCGGTAGCGGGTGATTCATTTCTCCCCGCACTGAACTCGGGCTTGCCCGAGTTCAGCATCAAGAATGCACAAACCGGGTACACCGGCTTGTGATCGGGGGCAAGGGTTCGGCCTCAGCGCAGCCTTCACCCATACGGCCCTTGTAGCCCAAGCTTGTCTGTCAGCGCCTTGTACCCGTTAATGGCCTTCATCAGTTCCGCGCCGTGGCGCTCGATCAATTCGGCGCGGCGTCCTTCGTTCGTCACCGTGGCGAGGGCGCCCCAGATGGCGGCCATGGTTTCGGCCTGGCCGCGTGCCTCCGCGATCGCTTGCTGATCGAGCGCGGCGAGTTGGGCAGCGCGTACCTTGCCGACACCGCTCACCGTGCGCGCGCCGGCGTTAGCGAAGCCTTCCGGCAGATCGCCGACGAGATTGGTGACGCGCCGAAAGCGGATCACATCGAAGATCTGGTCGACCGCCTGTTTCGCGCCCTCGACGCGCGAGGGATGGTCTGTGTCGGCGGCGGCATGGGGCAGCAATTCGAGCTTGGTTGCGTGCCGCTCCAGCAGGGGCAGATAGGTCGCCATCGGGCCGGAGGCTGCGCCGGTTTCGGGATGGGTGAAGAGATCGGCATCGATCGCCGCATGGCGGATCTTGCCACTCATCAGCGCCGCATCGAGAGCCGCGACATCGACAATCTCGCCGCGGTCGTAATTGATCAGCACCGCGCCGTCGTTGAGCGCATTCAAAATCGCCGCATTGACGAAACCCTGGTTACTGAAACGCTTCGTCGTGGGGTCGAGCTTGCCGAGGCCGGTGTGAATGCTCAAAACGTCGGCGCCTTGCGCGGCGTTCTCCGCCGTTGCGGCATAAGTGAAACCTTCCGATTCGATCCAGCCGCGATGCGCTTCGCGCGCGTGGATCTTCACCTTCATACCGAAGGCTTGCGCGAGTTTCGCGACCTCGCGGCCGATATTGCCGTAGCCGAGAATGGCGATGGTCTTGCCTTCGAGCTTCTCGGTCGGGAAATCGCGCAGATGGCGGCCCGTGTCGAAATCGCGTTGCGTCACGCGCGCATGCAACGTCGCGACATCGAGATCTGGTAGGACTTTCAGCAGCGCTTTCATCGCCATTTGCGCGGTCGCGCGGCTATTGAAGCTCGGCGTGTTCATGAGCGGCGCGCCGCCGCCGATGCCGTTGCCGCCGCCCCATGAACTCGAGCCCATATTGCCGGTGCCTGCGCCGATGCGCACGCCGCCGAGCGGAAAGATGCATTCCTTCGGAATAAAAGTCGCGGCGGCGACCAGCGCGTCATATTGGCCCTGTCCGGCGGCTTCCAGCAAGTCGCTCTCGGTGCTCAAGTGCGGCTCATAGAAGAAGTGGATGGTGCCTTTCGCAAGATCCGCGCCGTTGAAGCCGCCGACATGAAACGCACCGCCCTTCGCCTCGATATGGGCGCGCACCGCGCTTGCATCGGGCTTGCCAGCGGCATCGCTCGTCATGCCGACGAGATCGGCGATGAGCACCTTATAGGCGCGCTCCGGATCGTCCATGCGCGCGTTCGCATTGCGTGTCGCGGAGGCGGGGAAGGTGATACCTTGCGCGGCGAGTTCTTCCTCCAGCACAAGCACTTTAGCTCTACTATAGGCATACGCAAGATTGTCGAGCAAGGCGGTGATGTCTTCCACCTGGCGGATGCCGCCGATCCAGCAACGGTAATCTCCGGGCGTGCCGGGAAAGGCGTTGACATAGCGCGCGACATCGAGGCCCGGCTCATAATCGCCGTTCGGGTGGGTCACCCCCTCGTAAGCCAGAATCTGTTTCGAGCGCGCGATGATGCGGTTGTGCAAGCCTGCGTCCGTGATGCCTGCATCGTTCACACGCAGCAACGTCACCGCCGCACCGCGCCGCTCGGGCTCCTTGACGCTCAAGGCGAAGAGCGGATGCTGCGCCACCCATTCGTTGATCGCGGCGCGGTTCGCGACCGAGCGGCGGTTCATGGCGGTCACATCGCCGATTGTCGCCTCCGAGCGCAAAAGGCCGAAGGTCGTTTCCGCGAAGGCGAGCGTCGAATAGGTGTTGATGACGCCGCCCAGCATCTTGTCCTGTTCTGGATCATAGATCGGGCCGACGTTCACCGTGCGCTCGCCGCTGAGCGGCTTTTTCGGGTCCGTCGGCGCGGCGATTTTCAACTGGCGCGGGATCGCCCAGGACGGGGTCTTCTGGTTGCGCTCGACAAGCGCGAGCGCCTGCGGCGTGAAACTAGCGACGAAATAGCCGGAAATGCCGCCGATCGCCTTTTGGAAGGGCATGAACAGGCAGCATTTCGCCATGACCTGCCGCACTTTGTCTTGCGCCCAAGGCATGGCGCCGAGCATCGAGGTCGCGTCGAGCATCGCGTGGTGCTCGTCGGGGTTGGCGTCGAGCCAGGCGAGCAGATTGTCGATATCCGCATCCGTATAGGTCGTCGCGCCGGTCGTCTCGTGGCCGACGCCGACGATGATCTTGATGCCTTTTTGCAGCAATTCGGCCGGTGCCGGAATATGGCCTTCGACATCGGCGAAGTGAATGCGCGTTTCGTCGCCGCCCTTGGCGAAACGCTGCATCTCGATGAGTTGCGTGCCCCAGGACTGGCGGAAAAAGCCGCCGCCGGCCGCCGCGTCCGACTCTGGCCGCAATGTGTCGACATAGACTTGCTGTGCCGGATCGTGCGCACTCATCAGATGCAGGGCGCAGACGGTGAAGCCGCTGTGGCCGCCGCCCAAGCCCACCGCCATTTTGTTGGTTTTCGGGAATTCGAAATAGCGATGAATCTCGCGCATCATGTGCTGGAGGATTTTATCGGCTGGATAGCCGCGATGCATCGAGCGGCCGATTTCCGCAGTGGTGAAGGGGCCGACGTCGCGGCCCTTGTCGTCGAGCTTGCGGTAGGTCTGCTCCAGCCAGGCCTCGAAAGCGAATCGCGTAAGCCGCGCATCGGCCTCTCCCAGCGTGCCATCGGTGATCGGGCCGACACCGAAGAACACGTTGCTGGTGGGGCGCGGCCGGCCGTTGCGCGTTGCCTCCATCGCCAGATGAAGCTGATGTTGCAGATCCGCAATTGCCGCCATGTTCGACCCTCTCCCGAAACCAATCCCGTGCCGCCGTTTCGCGCGGAAAGCTAGCGGCGGCGAGCATGTGCCGTCAAAAGCGATTTTCAGACGGCTTCGCCGATAATTTGGCTAAGGCGAGCGCGGAGCGATGTCGCGAATGCGACCAAAGCATGGGCGGGGACGGGAGTTCTCTTCTCTCGCAACTAAGCTGTGAGAGGAGGTGGCGGGCGGTGGCGCGGCGTCCCACACTTGCCTAAATCGCCAATCTGGGCCAACTTGGCCGCCCTGGGTTAAGGGGCATTGGGTGAACATGTGTTCGCGTTGCGCGAACAGTCGGGGTAGGCGATGTCGAGCATCGAACAGATCGAATTGACCGAATGGTCCGGTCCCTTTACGGCGGACTCCAGCGCGCGTGCCATTGCGGCGCTTGAGGAGGGCAAGGTCCTCTTCTTTCCGCATCTTGTCTTTCCGCTCCTCGACGGCGAGCGCGCGCTGCTCTCGCCCGATGTCGCGAATCAGAATCGCAAGAACATCACGCTCGATCCGCGCAGCGGCCAAACTCACGGTGTCAGCGAGGGCGAGGAGATCGGTCAGCTCGTACAGGGCCTGCTCAGCCGCTACGGCGCGGCGGCGAAAGCGCTCGTCTCTGGCCTGTTTCCGCAATATGTGCCGGCGCTGGAACAGGCGCGCACCACCTTCCGCCCGATCGAGATCGAGGGCCGCGAATATAAGCCCCGCCAGGACGACCGGCGCCTGCATGTGGACGCTTTTCCCACCCGGCCGACGGGCGGGCGGCGCATCCTGCGCGTGTTCAGCAATATCGCGCCGGCCAAGGGGCGCGTGTGGCGGGTCGGCGAACCGTTCGAAAATTTCGCCAAGACCTATGCACCCAAATTGCGCAATCCCAACGCTGCCGCCGCGTGGCTCTTGCATCGCGTCGGCATCACCAAGGCGCAGCGGTCGGGCTACGATCAGTTGATGTTGCAATTGCACGACCTCGCCAAGCTCGACGATGCCTATCAGGCCAGTGCGCCGCAGGAGCGAGTCGAATTTCCGCCCAACACGGCGTGGATGTGCTTCACCGATCAGGTGCTGCACGCGGCACTCGCGGGACAATTCGCACTGGAACAGACCTTCCACATGCCGGTGGATGTCATGGCGAGGCCGCAGACCGCCCCTATAAAGGTACTGGAGCGGATCACAGCACGGGCGCTGCACTGAGGCATGTGTTCCCTTCTCCGACGCTTTCACGCAGGAGAAGGGATTCGCTCCAAGAGCTTGCTTTATGCCTTCTCCGCGCTAGGAAACTTGCATGATATGAGCGGGAGACGTCCATGCGGGTTCTGGTTCTGGGTGCCGGCGGCACGGGCGGGTATTTCGGCGGCCGATTGGTTCAGGCGGGCGGCGATGTCGAATTCCTGGTCCGGCCGAGGCGCGCGGCGCAGCTTGAGGCCGGCGGCCTTATCATCAAGAGCCCGTTCGGCGATGCGACGCTCAAGGTCAAGGCGATCACGCAAGCGGCCGGGGTTGCCGATGCGATTCTTCTGTCGTGCAAGGCCTATGACCTTGAGAGCGCTATGGACGCGATTGCGCCAGCCGTGGGCGAGAACACCCTGATCGTGCCGCTGCTGAACGGCCTCAAGCACCTCGACGCGCTGGACGCGCGTTTCGGCGCAAAGCATATGCTCGGCGGCGTTGCCCTGATCAGCGCGACGCTGGGGCCGCAAGGCGAAATCATCCATCTCAACCAGTTGCAGGGTTTGGTGATGGGCGCGCGCGAAGCCGCCCAGGCTGAGGTCGCCCGCGCCGTCGCCCAAGCTTTCGCGCCTGCGAAGTTCGCGCTTTTAAGCCCCAATATCCTGCAGGAGATGTGGGAGAAATTCGTGTTCATCACGACGTTCGCCGGCATGACGACGCTGATGCGCGCGCCGATCGGCGCGATCCTTGAGGCGGACGATGGCGAGGCCTTGCTACGTGAGATGTTGGAGGAATGTTGCGCGACCGCCGCAGCCGCCGGTCACAGCCCATCAAAAGGCGCGCTCGCGCGGATGCAGGCGATGCTGTTCGAGCGCGGCTCGGCACTTACCGCCTCGATGTTGCGCGATGTCGAGCGCGGTGGCCCGACGGAGCATGACCAGATTATCGGCGACATGCAGGCCCGCGCCCGCGCAGCGGGCCTGCCGACGCCCCTGCTGCGCACGAGTTTCGCGCATTTGCAGGCCTATGCAGCGGGAAGGCGGTGAGGCGAGTGGAGGCAGAATGGCGAGGGATGATCCCTCCTCCTACGCTATCATCGTGCGGGAGAAGGGAGGCAGCCTCTCACGCGTCCAAAAACTTCTGCACCAAATCGGCGGCGATCAGCCCGCCTCGGCGGTTGAGATGGATGCCGTCGATGTGGAAATGCCACCCGTTGCGCTCGCCGATTGCGTCCGGATCCTGGCGTAGCACGGTCGAGCGGAAGGCATCGACGAAGAACGGTAACAGCCTCAAGCCCGTGAGGGCGTGGACCGGCGCCGCGTTCAAATGCACCAAAAACGCTTCATACAGCGGCACATAGGCGCAGCCGGCGCCAAAGGCCGTATGGGCGATGCGGGCCGAATATTGCTCGACCTTCTCGTTCAACAGGCGTTGGAACGGCTCTTCGGTGCCGCGCGCCTCGCCGAGCGGCGGCAGCGAGCACAGCGCGATGCGCGCGCCTGTTTCGTTTTTCAGGCGGCTCACGAGGCCGTTCAGGTTTTCCTGAAAGCCTTCGGCCGAAGGCGCTTCGGTGCCTTGCGCGGGGCTGGTGAAGAACCGGCGCGCCTTGTCCGACAGGCCGGCGAGAATCTCGTTGCCGCCGAGAAAGATCACGATCTTATCGGGTTTGGCTGCCACGACCTCTGGAACATGCTGCAGCACATTGGCGGCGAGTTCGCCGCCCGCGCCAAAATGGCGGAAAGTGCGCTGCCGGTTGCGCGGGCGGCGCTGCAATTCGCCCACCCAATCGAAAGCCGGCCCTGTGCCGGTGGCGTTGCTGGCCCCGAGAAAGGCGACCGTCTGGCTGTCATGCAAAGTGTCGAGTGTCGTCATGCGCAAAGTTTGGGCTGATGGACGCGCCGAAAGCGGCAAATCCGCGAGTACAGATCATATGCGGGGACTATGTGGTGAATTTAGGGGCGGAGCGGCGCGAGAAAAGGGCCGAAGAGGTGAAAAATGGGTAAGGCGGAGGCCAAATGCTGCCATTAAATTGTCATGCGCGAGCGTTTGACCAGAAGGGCGCGCTCTTCACGCCGCCACCCCCACCGATCCACCGGCCGCCGCCCGCCGCACCTCGTGAAGCATGTAGCTCGCGCGCTCGTTCACCGGACAGAGCGCATCAATCAGCATCGAGGCATAGGCTGTGGGCGGACGGCCGGTCGCCTCGGCGGTGAGGCCGATGAAACGCGCGAGCGACACGGCTCCTGTATTAACCGCCGCGCAGGCGCTGAGGGCAAGCTGGTCGGAGCAGCCGCCAGACGGCAAGAACGCTGCGCGCCCCGCGGCCAAAGCGACGATGGCGCGGCGGCGGGTGAGACTGTCGGCGGCGGAAGGGTCGCCCCGGTGCAGTACCAGGATCGCGCCGTCGACCACATCGGCTGCGACGGCGAAGAGATCGCCTTGCCGCGCCTCCTGCTCGGCCCGGGCGCGGGCGAGCGCTTCGGTGAGGCAGCCGCGGATGCTGGTGCCACGCCGTACCGGTCCGATGCTAGCCGGCCAATCGGGGTTCTTACGCCGCAACCCGGTCGCCACCCGCCGCACTGCTCGCCAGTCGATGAGATTTGTGGGCGTGGTGAACAAGCGGCGCTCGGGAACTTGCAGCATGGGCATCTCCGGATGGGAAAGAAATAATACCAAAAAGGTATGATTTGTCAAGGGGGAGGAAAGCCGTCACGCACCCCATTGCTCAACATGCCGGGCGATGATCTCCAAGCCTTGGACTATTCCCGCGCCTTGCTCTGGTGGTAGATCGCAATCGTCGAGCAGAAGTTTGCGCATGCGTGCATTAAGGCCACGCTGCGCCGATTCCAGCGCCCGTTCGACGCGGCAAATCGTTGCTTCCCAGGCGCGCACGCGCGCTTCCGGCGGACCGTCGATGCTTACCGCGCCCTCGCCCGCAGGGCCATGTCGCGGCACGCCCTTGGCGGCACGCCAGCGGTGCACCAGGCTCGCATAGGTTTCTCCCGCCACATAAAGATGCGTCGGACAGCGTTGCGCCAAACACAGCCGGCCGAGCGCGCACGCGAGCCACGGATGGCCGGCGTTCGTACGCCCGCGTCGATGCGGCTGCGTCAGCGCGAGCGCCATCACCTTTTGCTGCTGGCGCAAATTGAGGGCGTTTAGCTCCGCCTGCGTTGTTCCGCGGCGCGGCGGGCCGTTGAGATGGGTCACAACATTCTTACGCTTGCGGCCGGCACGCGCCATAAAGTGCTCCTGCGGTTGGGGAGAAGGGGTTCGGCCGCGTTATCGGCCGCGATGTTGCAGCGCCGCCCATGTCATCCCGTGATTGATCCAGGATGCCGGGCCGCGGGTAGCGAGTTGCGTGATAGGCCTGTCTTGCAGCGCCAATGATGAATCATCCGCTGCTGCGGCTCAGGTCACGGGTCAAATCCTGGAGGACGGCGTGACCTTTATCTTCCTTGCTGCGTATAATGCATCCTTTGTCGCAGCATCGGTTGAAGCTCCCATAGCTTCGCTGCGGAAGAAGGCAGCGCCTCCATGTTCTCACTCGGCACATAGGCGAGTAGGCGGTGTGGGGTGCAGTAGCTTTGCTTCCCGGCGACCTTCGCGCCGCAGACGCGCAAATCGAGACCATCGCCGGAAACCGGCCATTTGCAACCGTTTTGGACATCCAGGAAGCTGATTCCCGGCAGGCACGTGAGCTCGTTCATGCCGCCTCCCGCGTCGGAATGGCGAAGCGCACGAGGGCGGCGCGTGCGTCGTTCACGTGGCGCACGCGCGCGTAGGGAATGCGCGCGGCGGTGCAAAAATCCTCGAAGGCGCTCGTGCCGCGACGTGTCTTGCCGGGTGTAGCCGTAATGTCGAAAAACACGCAGCGGCCGTTTGCCAGCAGCACCGTCACGTCGGCCATGCGGATCGTGCCTTCGTCGGTGATGGCATGCAGTACGCAGGCGTCGGGCAGGGCGCAGGCCAGCCAGTCGCTCAAACTACGCCGTGCTGCTTCCTTGTCGAAACGCTGCGGCCGGTCGAGGCCAAAGGCGGCGCGGCGGCGCAGCACACGCACCGGCGCGCGCCCGCGAGGCGGGTCAAGATAGGTGAGGGATTGTGACGGCATGGATGCGCCTTTCATGTTGGGAGGCTTCGGGCCGAACGCCGTGTTAAGAGACAAGCCCCGGCGATACCGGAAGCTTATACCGAATAATAACCATTTTGGAATTAAACGCAAGAAAAAAGACCAATATAGAAATTGACAATACCCAAAAATCCGATACCGTATGGGTATGAACAACTTAGCCCGCGCCATGGCCGCCAAGGGGCTGACCGATACCGGTCTCGCCAGGCTGGTCGATAAAGCGCAAGCGCAGATTTGGCGCTTGCGCACCGGTAACCGCCCTCTCACCAAGGCGTGGGCGGAACTGCTTGCGCCGCATCTGGGCCTAAGCCCGCAAGCGCTTTTGTTCGACGACAATGAACCGCTGCCCGCGCCGCCGGGCGCGACCGTTCACGCGCTGCGCGAGGATGGTCCGCCGCTGCCGCGCCCGCTGCAACGGCTCGAATGGCCGGAATTCAGTGATGATCGCCTGCCCGTGCTCGGCAAGGCTGTGGGGGGCAGCGACGGAAAATTCATGTTCAATGGCGAACCGATCGAATATGTCAGCCGCCCGCCGAGCTTGCGCAACGTGACCACCGCCTATTGCGTCTATGTTGACGGTGAGTCGATGGAGCCGCGCTATTTTGCCGGCGAACTCGTCTATGTGCACACCGGGCGCCCGCCGCGCGCTAGGGAATTCGTGGTGGTGGAGTTGCACCCCGAACAGAACGGCGACCCAGCCTCGGGCTATGTGAAGCAGTTCCAGCGCTGGGCCGGCGAATATTTGATCCTGAGCCAGTTGAACCCCGTCAAGGAGATCAAGATTGCGAAGGCGCGCGTGAAAGGGCTGCACCCGATCGTGGGAAGCTTTTCCGCGTGAGGGCGCTATGACGTGCTCGCTGGCTGCGATCGCGCCGCACCAAGCATGTGCAGAACCCGATGTGGCCCATCCCATCCACCCGCGTCCCTGTCACGCACCACCCATAATCCGCTTCATAAACGCATCGAACAGCGGTACGGTGAAGGCCGTGTCGCCATGGGCGGGGCTATAGGCCATGCCTTTGGCGATGAGGTTTGCGCGCACCGGCGCGACGGTCGAAACTTTTTTGCCCAGCCTGTCGGCGATGTCGCCGGAGCGGTGTGCGCCGGGGCCGAGTGCGGCCATGGCTTGAAGATATTGCTTTTCCGACGGGGTCAGGCGATCGAAGCGCACGCGGAAGAAGCTTGCGTCGAGTTCGGCGAGCGCGAGCACGGTTGCAAGTTTCGCGTCCTTCCCGCGGATGGGCGATCGCGCGGCAATGTCCCACGCGTGCTTGCCCCATTCCTGCAGAAAATACGGATAGCCTTGTGTCTGTGCGAGAATCTCGACGAGCGCTGCATCGTCGTAAGTCGCGCCCTCTTTGGCCGCCGGCACGGTGAGCGCCGTGCGCGCTGCTGCGTCGTCGAGCGGGCCGAGCTCGTAGAATTCGAACAGGCGTTCGGCATAGGATTTGGCACGGCCCATTTGTCCGGCGAGCTGCGGCAGACCGGCGGCGACCATGGTGAGCGGCAATTGGTCTTGCGCGACGCTGTGCAGCGCGGTGATCAGCGCGGCAAGCTGCCGCTCGGCGACATATTGCAGTTCGTCGAGATAGAGCACGACGGCGAGCTCGCGCTTCTTCGCCGCCTGGCCGATGGTTTTGAACAGATCGGCGAGATCGAAATCCAAATCGCCGCTGTCGGCGAGCCCGGGCTTGGGCGCGACATCCATCGCGATTTCGATGTCGTGAAACTTCACCTTGAACGCGCGAGCAAAGCCTGCGAGGGCTTTCATTGCGACCTCGAAGGCCGCGCGCCCGGCGCTCATCGCGCTCAGGCGCACCAGCGCGGCGCGCAAGGCGGGAATGAGCACGCCGGGCAATGAACGGCCCTCCGGCGCCTCGACCGCGACGCTGGCAAAGCCGCGCGCCTCGGCGTCGAGCCGGATGCGGTTCAGCAGCACGGTTTTACCCACCCCGCGCAGGCCATATAGAATGAAGCTGCGCGCCGCGCGCCCGGCGCGGATGCGGTCGAGCGCGATTTCGGCGCGGGTGACGAGTTCGCCCCGGCCAGCGAGCTCAAGCGGCTGGCTGCCGGCGCCGGGTGAATAGGGATTGCGGCGGGGATCCATATCGAGGGATCTTAGGGCAAGTTAGCGGAATTTGCTAATCCGGCGGAGGACGGGGATAAAAATCGAAGCGGTATTTTGAGGGAGATTAGGGGAGGTTATGATTTTTTGATAATCTTGAGTAAGATGGGTTGACGGCTCCCTTCTTCCCGCCTTCAAACAAGGCCTGCCCGGGTTGAACATTTTTGATGCGGAACTCGGGCAAGCCCGAGTTCTGTCGCAGAGAAGGGTTTGTCCGACGCCCCGCACATGATGGTCATCCTGTCATCCCTGGCCTGACCCGGGACCCAGGGCCACGCACTCTGCGACTCTCCCTTGGCACGGCAAGGCAGGCCCTCTCCTGTGCCATAGCGGCGGCGGCCCTGGGTCCCGGGTCAGGCCAGGGATGACACATGTGGCGCAACAAGATCGCTGCCAAAGAGGTTAGGCGTTCCCTTCTCCCGCGCTGTCGCGCGGGAGAAGGGCTCCGCCCCTAATGCGTCACGCCGGTGGCGAAACTGGCGGCGCCGCGGGCGATCAGCAGGTCGAGCTTGCGCTCCATATCCTCGATTCGCGCCTCGATTTCGGCGAGCCTGTCGCGGTCCGAGCGGTCCATCGGCTTGATGTTGGACTGAGTTTCGGTGGTTGCCGGCATTTGCGGCATGTCCTGGAACTGGGTCATCGCTTGCACCTCTCTATCGTGAAACGATATTTTTATAAGTATGGACATAAAATAGCGTCTTTGTTGCGCACTTCCTGTGTCCGCAATTAGGAAAATCTACAGTTTATGGCAGCGGATTGGGGAGGTGCGCTCGCCTAACCGCAGCGGCCAGGTGACGCCGAAGCTGAAAGGGGCCCAGAAGGCGTGGCGCAGGCCCGCCACCGCGAGGGCGTCGCCAGCCCAGACATTGCAGGTGTTCCACGGGCTGTAATTGCCCTTGGCTGCATAGAACACGCCGCCGTCGGTCGCGGGTGCATCGAGCACGCGTGGCCTGCCGTCGGTGCCGGTGTCCAGCGCGGCCAGCACGAAGCGCGACAACGAATCGTGGCCCGCCCGGTCGACGGTCAAGCGCTGGCAGGCGCTGGGGTTTGGCTTGGCGACGAGGCGCGTGTGCAGGGTCGCTGGGCCGCGCCCGCTTAGTGCGTCGATCACTTTGGCGGCGGTCAAGTCGCCCCAGTTCGGTGTGTCGTGATAAAAGCCGTAATCGCCCCAGCCGATGGCGATATAGCCATCCGCCGGCGCACCTGACGCCACCGCCGGCAGTAACACCCGCCAGTCGCGCGCCTCCGTCTTGACCGGCAGCACCAAGTCGGCATGGACCGGCGTCGCGCAGACGAAAGCCGGTGCATCACCCTCGATCGGATATTGCGCCCGCCCGGGCTGCGGCATCAGCGCGCAGCCAAGCGCGAAGCCCGCATAAATGGCCAGAAGCGCGACGACCAGCACGACGAGACGCAAAATTGTTCGCAAAAGAAAACTAAAGAAGCGAACCATGCCAAAACCCTTAGGCAGCTTTGCAGCATTTGTGGGGCAGGTTTGCGTGCGGCGCAAGCGGAAGTTGAGTGCGCGATATCATGCCTCGGGTTTGCCCCGTTTGCCGGATAATGCGCGGCGCTTGATACTCTGAGTCCGACGCCCCCAGCATGATCGCTCCGCTCCGTCTCCTGTTTCTTACCGCGCTCGTACTCTGCGGCTTCGCATCCTTCGCGCGGGCCGAGGACTTCGGGCCAAAGGATGTGGCTTTTGCCGTGCTGGGCGTGCCGTTGCACGTGCCGGTCCGCGGCACTTATATGTCTGAGCCAGAAGACGGCAATCTCAATGTGACGATCGTGGCACATGGCGATCTGCAAGCGGTGCAGGCGCATGCGTTGGAACTGGCGCGGGCCTTGCGCATGCCGCCCCCTGGCTGCGGCCACAAGACGCTGAATGCGACGCTGACACAGGTGACCGCTGCGCGCATCGTGGCGGATGGCGCGGTGGCGCGGGTCGAGATTTCCGGCGATGCGTCCGTCGCCCTCTGCAAAAAGATTCTCGGCCTCAAGGTCGAAGGCATACTCGATCGGCAAAAGGTGAGCATGACGGCGCCGGTCGAGCTTTACCTACGCGATCCGAACACGATTGGCTTGCGCCTTGCCGGCCGCGCGAGTCTGCAGACGGGGCAGGGGCCCCTCGGCGACGCCGTGCGCGATTTCGAGGGTAATCTCAACGACCTGCTGACCAAGCGGTTGCAAAGCGCGCTCGACGCTAAGGCGGCCCACGCCAATCTGCCGACGCTGCCGGGCGTCGACCTTGCCATCGACCACGCGCGTTTCGCGGCAGAGGGCGATAGGCTTACAGTCGAGGTGCAGGCGCACGGCACGATGAGTCAGTTGGCCTTCGCGGCGCTGCGGATGTTTTTCAAGCCGTGAGAGAGGGCGGCGCGACAGGGAGATGCACATGCAACGGCTTTGGGCATCGTTGGGATCGATTGTCTTTCTTGTCCTTGCGCCGGGCACGGTGGCTGGGCTTGTGCCATGGTGGATCGCTGATTGGCGCCTGGGCAGCGATGATTTCTTGCATCGCGGTATGGGTACGGCGCTGATCGCGCTTGGCCTTGCGCCGCTGCTTGCCTCGTTTGCGCGCTTCGCTTGGCAAGGGCTCGGCACGCCCGCGCCCGTCGCGCCGCCGCAGCACCTTGTGGTGACGGGCTGCTATCGCCATGTGCGCAACCCGATGTACGTCGCCGTCGCGACGCCGCTGATCGGCGAAGCGCTTCTATTTGCCAGCGTTGGCATCTTCGCCTTCGCATTGATCTTTCTGATCGCGACGCATCTGTTCGTGATTTTTTACGAGGAGCCGACGCTGCGGGAAAAATTCGGCGATAGATACATGAACTATCGTGCGCATGTCCCAAGATGGTGGCCCCTTGTCACGCCGTGGCAGGGTGGCGGATGAGGGAGGGCGGGCGTCATTGGTTACGATATTGCAACGCCACAAATGTCATCCCGGGCTTGATCCGAATCCAGGGCCACCGCCGCAATGATGCGAGATGGGCCTGTATCGCAGGTTCAACGATGATTCGCCCCGCTGCGCGAATCCTGTCGCCTGGGTCAAGCCCAGGATGGCACGAGGGCTTCAGCTGCAATGCAGCAAACTGTCCCGCGCCCCCTTACATATTTTCGTCAAAATTCATTCAGACATCATTCAGCCCGCAAATTGTGTGATGTATTGAACACGAAGCCGTAGGGGTGAAGCATGAGAATATGGAGCAAATGGGCGGCGTCCGCGCTCACCCTCATCGCGTTGCAGGCTGGCGTCGTGCGCGCGCAGGCGCCGGAGCCGCGTCTTGCTTTGGTGATCGGCGAGAGCGCCTATCCGCAAAACGCGCTTCCTACAGCGGCAAATGACGCCGGCCTCATCGCCTCGACCTTGAGCGCGGAAGGCTTCGACGTCACCGGCGCGCGCGATCTCGACGACGAATCCTTGCGCAAATCGCTCCGCGAGTTTCTCGACAAGGCCGCTGCCGCCGGACCGAATGCGGTTGTGTTCGTTTATATAGCGGGGCAGGGGCTGCAGCTCGAAGGCGAGAATTATCTCGTGCCGGTTGGCGCTTCGATTGCGCGCGATACCGATGTTCCGGCCAATGCCTATCGCCTCTCGGATTTTACCCGCGCGCTCGATGGAATCCCGCTGAAAGCCCGCATCGTCGTGCTCGATGCGGCACACGCCAATAATTTCGCCAAGGGTGGCCAGCCGATCGCCGCGGGCCTTGCCATCACCGATCCAGCGCCGGGCTCGCTCATCGCCTACAATGCTACGCCCGATACGGTGGCGCCAGACCAGAGCGGCACCTATGGCGTCTATGCGCAAGCGCTCAACGAAATGCTACACCAGGCTGGCATGCCGCTCGACGAAGTCTTCAACGACACGCGCCTCAGGGTCAACGAGCTCAGCAAGGGCGCGCTGACGCCCTGGGATGCTGATAAGGTCACCGTGCCTTTCGTCTTCCTGGAGCGCGGCTCGGGCGCGCCGGTGGCCGCGGTCTCGGACGAGCAGCGCCAGGCCTACGACACGCAGCCGATCAGCCAGTTCTCGGCCGACGACGCCTATTATGCCGCGCTCGACCGCGACACGATCGATGCCTATCAGGATTTCCTCGTCGCTTTCCCCAATGCACCGCAGGCCGGGCGCGTGCGCGTGCTGCTCGCCGTGCGGCGCGAGGCGGTGACCTGGCGCATCACCTATCGCACCGATAGGCCGAACGCGTACTGGTCCTATCTGCGGCGCTATCCCAGCGGGCCGCATGCGTGGGATGCGCACCGGCGCCTCGGCGAATTGCGCGCCGAGCTCACCCCGCCCGAGACGTTCGACTTCATCCGATATGACGTGCCGCCGCCGCCGCCCGAGGAAATCGTGATCATCAACCGGCCGGTGTTGATATTCGAGGCCGACGGCCCGCCGCCGCCTCCGCCCCCTCGCTATTTCATCGAGCCCGGCCCGCGCGAAGTGGTCGCGCCGCCGCCGCCGGAACCGGGCGCCGGCCGCTATATCTTGCCGCTGCTGCCGGCGGCCGCTGCGATCGCCACTATTCCGCTGTGGGCGCATGTGCCGAAAGGCGTGCCAGAGCCGCGCCGCGCCGAAGGGGCGCCGCTCGTCCGCCCGCCAGGTGTGGTGCAGCAAAATCCCGCTGGCCCGCCGCCCGTCCAGCCCCCGCCCGGCAAGCCGCCCGTAGCGCCCGGCGCACCCCAGCCGCTGCCGCCGCAACCGGGCGCGCCTTCGCCCCGCCAGCACGTGCTGCCGACACCCGGCGTCCCAGGCGTCCGCACCTTGCCGCAGCCGGGCGTGCCCCAGCCAGGTGTGCCCGGCGTCCGTACCTTGCCGCAGGCGGGTGCCCCCCAGCCCGGCGTGCCCGGTGTTCGCCGGAGGCTGCCGCCCGGTGCGCCGGGAGCGCCGGCCGCTGAGGGCCTGCCGGGCGTGCGGCTCGCGCCTGGCCAGCAGTTGGCACCCGGTTCGCAGCCGGTGCCGGGTTCGCAGCCGGCGCCCGGCCAGCAGCCCGCTCACGTGATGCCGGCTGCGCCAGCCCCGCAGGTGCATGTGCCGCCGGTGCTGCCGCCTGCTGCGCCGGTTCATGTTGCGCCGCCTGCCGCACCTGTTCATGTGGTGCCGCCGCCGGCGCCGCAAGTGCACGTGCCGCCGCCCGCCGCACCGATCCGTGTTGCGCCGCATCCCGCGCCCGTGCCCCCCGCTGACCCCGCAGCCCGTGCGCCCGGCGGTCATCCGCCGCAAGGCGGCCCCGAGCGCCGCTGCGGCCATCCAGGCGAACCGCCGTGCCACTAGGCGGCGAGCGGCAGCCGGCGGTCGGGCTCCCACGGTCCCGGCTGCCGGCTGTTTCCTTCTCCCACCGCTGCGCGGTGGGAGAAGGAAAATATCTATATTTCAATGGATTGATTTTTTTGTTTCCTATACGTTCATTTTTTGTTTGACACGCTGGTGAAAATCGCTATAGTGCAGATATTCACAATTCATAAATGTGTCCGGCCCCCGGCGCTGCCCCGCAGCGGCTGGGTTTTTTGTGCCAAGAGATTTGCTGCCGCCTACGTGAAGCTTTCTCGCTCGCCGGTACTTGATGCCCGCAAGGACCCCCATGCCGACCTACCACCCTTACCGCTCGGACTTCGCCGAAAAGGCCCGGACGCATTGTCGGCTGGGAGCGGCGCCGGAGGATTTGGCGGATTTGTTCGGTGTCGATGTCGTCACGATTTTCCGCTGGCAGATCACCATCCCCTCCTTTGCCCGTGCGCTGAAACACGGGCGCGAGGAGGCGGATGACATGGTCGAGCAGGCCCTGTTCCGCAAGGCCATCGGCTGTTCGCATCCGGCGGTGAAGATATTCATCGACACCAAGACGCGCGAGCCGAAATTCGAATCCTATATCGAGCATCATCCGCCGGACACGGCGGCCTGCCAGTTCTGGCTGAAACACCGCCGGCCCGAAAGCTGGCGCGAGCCGCGCGACGCGTTCGATCTCGATGCTGCGATGGCGGGCGACGCGATCCCTGTGGAGGCCGATGAGCCTGGTCCCGACAAGCCGATCCTCTGATCGCATCCGGCTCACGGCGAAACAAGGCAATATCTACGTTTGGGGGTGGCAATCGCAAGCGCGCTTTCGCTTCGCGGTGTGCGGGCGGCGCTTCGGCAAGACGTTTCTCGTCGCCGAGGAAATCCGCCGCGCGGCCAGGCTCGCGCACTTACGCTGCGTGCCGGTCGAGAACGAAATCTGGTACGGCGCACCAACCTTCAAACAGGCGAAGCGCGTGTTCTGGCGCCTGTTGAAACGTGCGATCCCGACGGACTGGCTGCTGCATGGGCGCTGGTTCGAGACCGAGTGCTGCGGCATCCTGAAAAGCGGCCATGTCATCCGCATCGTCGGGCTCGACAATTACGACGATTTGCGCGGCTCGGGCTTGTTCTTCTTCGTCGGCGACGAGTGGGACGACGCCAAGCCGCAGGCTTGGAGCGAGGTGATTTTGCCGATGCTCGCGACGGCCTCGGGCCATGCCTTGTTCATCGGCTCGCCCAAAGGCTTTTCAGCGCTGCACGCAGGCTATGTCAAAGGCCAGCCGGGCGGGCGAGAGCGATGTGAAATCTTGGGTCTATACGACGTTGCAGGGCGGCCATGTGCCGCAGCATGAAGTCGATCGCGCACGCCGTACATTGGATGTGCGCACTTTTCGTCAGGAATACGAGGCGCGGTTCGAAAGCTTTGCGGGGCTGGTGTATTACGCCTTCTCACGCAGTGCCTCGGTTCGCCCGCACGATTACGACCCCGCCCTGGCGCTGCATATAGGCATGGATTTCAATATCGCGCCGATGAGCGCGACCGTGTGGCAGGAGGTGCCTGAAGTGCGAGGGCTTGTCGCATGGCAGATCGACGAGATTGTGCTGCCGACGTCGAACACCCATGACATGGCGGCGGAAATCATACGTCGCTACGGCCGCCCGGGATTCGATCCCCTGAGGCCTGACGTGTCACACATCACGATCTACCCCGATCCAGCCGGCGCGCAGCGGCGCACCTCGGCGCAAGGTATGACCGACATTTCGATTTTGAGTGTGCATGGCTTTCAGGTGCGTTCGCTGCAATCGCATCCGTTCATCCGCGACCGTATCAACCTGATGAACGCGCGGTTCGAAAGCGCCGACGGTACGCGCCTTGCCTATGTTTCGCCGACTTGCGTGAAATCGATCGAAGCGTTGGAGCGCCAAACCTACAAAGAGGGCACATCCGAGCCCGACAAGCTCGGCGGTTATGACCACCTGAACGACGCCACAGGCTACTTTCTCTATGCCCGCTACGCGCATAAGCCGACCTTCCGCACGGATGTTGGGCACATGGAGAGGTAGCCGCCCCGCACAATGCCCGCCACTTTGTCATCTCGGTCAAGCCCGGGACGACAATGCGGCCTTCACCTTTATCGCGGCCTAAGATGGCTGCTGTTTTCGAAAGCCCCCTTCATGTTCAAGACCGTCTCTGCCCTCGTGCCGCAGGATCGCGATTTGCCGCTTCGCGCCTGGACGCTCGACGTGCTTACCCGTTTTCTTGATGGCACGATTTATGACGGTTTCCATTTCGAGTTTCACCAGGAACGCAGTGCGTCCGGCGAATATGTGCCGATCGCGCAGCGGAGCCCAAGCGTGCGCTCCGGGCTGCTTCGGACGGTCGTCAACGACAGCGTGTCGTTTCTATTCAGCGCCGGTCGGTTTCCGCTGCTTGATTGTGCCGACGACGCGCAAGCGGAGGCGACGCTGAGTGCGATTCTCAAGGACTGTCAACTCAACGCGCTCATGTTGGAGGCGGCGACGCGCGGCTCTGTCGGCTCGGTGGTGATCTGGGTGCGCGTGCTTGGCAACCGCCTCTTTTTCGAGGCGCTGCCGACCACCTATCTGACGCCCATCTTCGAGCCCGATGTGCCTGACACGCTGCGCGAGGTGCGCGAGCAATATAAGGTGAAGGGCGCGGCTCTGCGCGCCCAAGGCTATGCGATCGCGGAAGACGACGCGCAAGAGGACTTCTGGTTCTGTCGCACCTGGGATGCGACCAGCGAAACCTGGTATCTGCCAGATCCGGTCGGCGGCAACGGCACGCGCCAAATCGATGCGGCGCGCACGACGCGGCACAATCTCGGCTTCGTGCCGATGATCTGGGTGAGGAATCTGCCGGGCGGCGAGGGCGTTGACGGCGCCTGCACCTTTGCGCCAGCGATCGAGACGGTGCTGGAAATCGATTATCAATTGAGCCAGGCGGGCAGGGGGCTCAAATATGCCTCCGCCCCAACGCTGATGATCAAGGATGCCGCGCCGCTGCCGCTCAATCGCCAGCACATCGTCGGCGACGCGCTGATCGTGCCGCCGGAGGGCGACGCGAAACTGCTCGAAATTCAGGGTACGGCGGCGCAGGCGGTGATCGATTACACCCGCGAACTGCGCAAGCTCGCGCTGGAAAGCATCGGCGGCTCGCGCGCCGACAGCGACAAGATCGCCGTGGCTTCCTCCGGCCGCGCCATGGAAATGATGAACCAATCGCTCATCTGGCTCGCCGATAAATTGCGCGTGTCATATGGCGAAGGGGCGCTCCTGAAACTGTTGAAGATGGTGGCGCGCATTTCCAACAAGATCGCGCTGGTCGACAGCGAAGGCGCGCCGATCACGCCGATTCCGCAGGCGACGAAGGTCACGCTGAAATGGCCGAAATGGTATGCCCCAACCCCTACTGACCGCCTTGCCGACGCCAATGCGCTCACGACGCTGATGGGCGGGCGCCTCATAAGCCGGGACAGCGCGGTCAACGCGCTCGCAGCTGACTATGACATCGAGGATGTGGCGGCGGAATTGGCGCGGATCGGCGGGGAGCCGGGCGGATGAGCGACAAGCGGCTGGGTGACGTCAAAAATCCTCCGATGAGTCCTGACTTGAAGTTGACCGCTCATCCAGCCGTTTCTCCCTTGTCCGAAGCCCCGTCATCGCGAACCGCCCTCGCGCGGGCTCGCAATGACAGGGGACAGGGCTTTTGTTCGGCACATTATATTTTTGTTCCAGTACGCCACCCCCCAGCCTATATTGGCCAGATTGCTTGACTCGCATTTGAGCCCTATGGACCAGCGCTTCGTCGACAACCAACAGGAGCCGCCACCCGCGCCGGCAAGCGACATCCCGCGTCGGCTCGGACGGGCGCTTTTGCTCATTGGCATCATCGCGCTCACGCTTGTCGCCCTGGCGCGGATTCTACTGCATGTCTTCTTGGCGGCGCTCTTCGCCGATTTTGCCAATACGTCCGGAACGCCGCGGGCGAAACTCGTCGAGCAGGCGGGTCATACGACCGGCTTGTGGTTGACCTTAGTCGTGCTGGTCGCGGCCTTTGGATTCGTTGCCTACCACACGCGCTATATGAGGCTCGCGATCCTTGCTGGGGCCTTGCTGGCCTTGTTTGACGTGCTGCCGCTCGACGCCCTGGATCCGGAAGTGCTGCACTGGCTGGCGATTTTCTTTTGAACGCGGATCCGTTGGACATTGGCGCCGAGGAAAGTGCGGGCGGCGATGTCGCCCGGGGGGCTTGACCCGGGATCCAGGACAACACACGAACGCTTGTGTGATGATCCCGGACTGCGAGCCAAAAGCTCGTGATCCCAACGATGTTTCATTCGTCGCGCGACGCTGGATCCCGGGTCAGGCCCGGGATGACAGGTGGCCGTCTTGTTCGTCCCGGCTGATGCGCGCAACATTATCTGGAGTTTCTTTTGATGTCAGACCAGCCCCCGAGCGATGCCGGCGACAGCGCGCTGAAGGACAAGACCTTTACCTATGACGATTTGCGCGACATGCGGCGCGAAAGCGCAGGCTATCGGCGCCGCGCGGCTGAGGCGCAGGCGCGTGTCGCCGAACTCGAAGCGGCGTTGAGCGCGCGCGATCAGGCGGCGCGGGAACAGCTCATTCGCGCCGAGCTGAAGACCGCTGCTTTGCAAGCGGGCATGATCGATCTCGACGCGCTGAAGCTCATCGATCCGTCCTCGGTGCGCCTCGACGAGCATGGCGATGTGATTGGCGTGCAGGCGCTGCTTACGGAGGCGAAGCAGGCAAAGCCATATCTGTTCGCGAGCACCAACACGTCGAGCACCGCTGCCCCGCCACCCGCGCAAAGCCCGCGTGCCAGGCACGCACGCGACATGAGCCCGAGCGAATACCAGGCCGCCAAGGCAAAGTTCTTAAGGGGCTAATCGAAGGCATTCAGGTCATCCTAGGCATGATTCTGGATGACCATAGTGGCGCGCCGTCGCCGACCTGATGTTCCAGCGGCCTGGAGGGCCGTGGTTCCATTTTCTCTCCCAACAGGATTCTCCCCATGCCCATTCAAAACATGCCGGCTCAATTGCAGGCGGCGATTCAGCAAGGCTTTCTCGAAACCGAATTTCAGGCCGGCCTCACTTCCGGCCTTGCGTATCGTAAGATCGCCGACCGCGAGCCGGTCGCCATCAACATCGGCGAAAGCGTGACGAAAACCCGCTTCGGCTATAAGGCGCCGGCCACGACGCCACTGATGCCCTCCGCCAATACCAATCTCGACAACGGCCTCACCTCCAGCCCCTTCGCGATCGAGCAATATGTGCTCAACATCAACCAATATGCCGACACGATCGACCTCAATATCGTCACCAGCCAGGTCGGCATCGCCAATCAGGCGCTGGTGAATGCAAAGAACAATGGCTTCCAGGCACGGCAGACGCTCGACCGGCTGGCGCGCAACGCGCTCTTCGGCGGCACGCCAGTGGGTCCGGCGACGTTCGGCGGCTATCTTGGCGGCAACACGCGCGTGCGCACCACGCTCGGCTCAGCCGGCCCGACCATCGCGGTCGACGACGTGCGCGGCTTCGAACTGGCGTTGTCGAACGGCACGTTCTCCCCCGTCACCGGCTCGAACACAGCGCAGGTGCTGGTCGGCGCGGACATCTACACGCTGCAGGGCGTGACGCGCGATGCGACCAACGTCTCGACGAGCGTGATCACCGGCGATCCGACCGGCGCGCTCAAGGGCATTTCCGGCGCGCTGACCTTCACGACGAGTGTGTCTGTGGCGGACGGCACGGCGGGGAATGTGGTGGTGCATCAGAACGGACCGCTGATCGTGCGGCCCAGCAACCGTGCAACCTGGAACAATCTCGTTGCCGGCGACGCGCTCACCGCCGCGACCATCCAGACGGCGGTGGCGCAACTGCGCGCCAACACCGGTTCAGACGAGACGTTCGATTTCTTCCTCGACCCATTCTCGATGATGTCGCTTTACCGCGACCAGGATTTCAAGCTTGCCTACCAGGGCCAATATGGCTCGAACGAACTGCGGCACGGAGAGATTTTCCAGCTTTACGGTTGCAATTTTCACCAGACCAATGAGGCGCCGCTGCAAAGCGCCAACGGCCTCACCATCCGCCGCCCGATCATCGTCGCACAAGGCGCACTGATCGAGGGCGACTTCGCCGGCATGACCGAGAAGGCGATGGATTGGGCGGGCGAGAATGCCGATATCGTGCTCAGCGAAGGTGTCGCGCAAGTGACCCGCGCACCGCTCGACCGGCTGCAGCAGATCATCGCTCAAAGCTGGTTCTGGATCGGCGGCTTCGTCACGCCGTCGGACGCGACGGCTACGCAGAACATTATTCCGACGGCTTCGAACGCGTATTTGAAGCGGGCGGTGGTGATCGAACACGTGTGATGGATGTGAAAGAATCGCGGGCTTCTTGCCCGCGTTTCGCAACTCCCCAATATGCGACCGGGACGGTCGCGGTCCTTTGACGCTAACCCGCGAAAGTTCCCATGCTCGCCGACGCCCAGAAAACCGACATCCGCCGCTTTTGCGGTTATCCCGTGCTTGGCAATGTGGCGAGCACGGGTTTTGGCGAACGCTTCACCACGCAATATGGTGCGCTCGAATACAAGCTCAACAATCTGTCGAGCGCCGAGGAAGCGGTATTGACCGGCAACTACCTTGTCAATCTACCACTGCTCGAGCAAGCGCTGATCAACACCGGCGCCAATCTCGACACGGCGGAGGCGGCGGTGTGGAAGCATAATCCGCGCGAGTTGAGCGACCGCGAGACGTTGTTCCTCTCGCTTCGCCTCAAGCTCTGCGGCTTCCTCGGAGTGCCACCGGGGCCGGCGCTGCGCGATAGCGGCAGCGTCAAGCTGGTGGTGTGATAGCGCGGCGTTGGACGCCTAACTGCAAGGCGGCATTGGGGATTTCTTATCGGTCACAGCGTCCGGCCTTCGGCGAAACACCCCCGGGTCCTTGAGGATTTCCCATGAACAGCGCTTTGCTGCAGACCAAAATCGCTTTCGGTTATGCGAAGGCCGCTTCCGCCGTCGGCGGGCTTTTCGATCTCTACCGCCCGACATCGTCGAACATCCCACTAGCGCCGGCGAACAAGATCGCGTCTTTGCCGGCCGCCTTCAGCGTGCATGCGATGGGCAATTTCGATTTCGCCAAGCCGGCTGATGATCGCGGCCCTTTCTTTCATGCGCTCGTCGACGCCTCGCAAATCAAGGTCGGCGATTATCTCGTGAGCGAGCAAGGGGGCGCGAGCCCTTACTACATTGCCGCCTGCGACGCGCTCAGTCCACCGCTCGCGGTGCAGACCAATCGCGTCGTGACGGTGTGGACACCGGGTCCCGCGCATCCGCTCGGCGTGTCTTACGTCAGCGGTACGGTCGCAGCGACGCCGGCCAACAGCCAAGTCGGCACCGCCAACGAAGTGGCGCTGATGAGTGTCTGGCCCGCAAGCGTTTTATATGACGGCCGCGTGGGCGGCAAGGCCATGTTGCCGGAAGATGCCGGCGCGGCCAGATGGCAGATGCTGCTGCCGGCCTGCGCGGGCGTCGAGATCCGTGCAGGCTCGATCGTCACCGACGATTTGAGCGAGCGTTACATCGTCACGAGCGCGCAAGCGACCCGCTTTGGCTGGCGGCTGACCGCGCAGCAGGCGGTGACGTAGTGGCTGAGTTGCTTCTCCCGCGCTTTGACGGGGGAAGAGGGTGCGGTTCTTTAAAGAAAGTTCCCCATGGCCGAACTTACCGATGTTTATAACGCGCTTGTTAGCCTTATCGGCGGTGCGCTCTGGCCGCAGGGCTTGAGCGGCGTGAGCGCGATCGGCGCGCCGTGCAAGATCTATCCGCGCTCGCCCGCGAGCACCGAGCTCGATGCTGATCTGCGCGCCGGCATCGTTCATGTCAGTATTTTCGCGCCGCCCAACCGCGAAAAAGTGACGACGCGCTATCCGCGTGTCTGGCAAGATCAGTTTCCCGGGGCGCCGACGATCACTGTTGCGGTTTCCGGCTCCACCGTCACGCTCGGCGGCACGGTGACGCCAACTCACTACGTCTCGATCGTCGTGGCGGCGCAGGGATTTTCCTACGCTTGCACGGCGAGCGATACACTCTCGAGCGTCGCGCAAGCACTTGCCCAGCAAATGCCGGCAGGGCTTGGCGCGAGTGTCTCCGGCGCGGCCATCACGATCGGTGGCCGCGGCGATATCGTTGCGCGCTGCGCCGCGCCGGGGACGATGATGATGGAAGTGCGGCGGCAGAACCGCGGCTTAACCATCGCCATTCATGCGCCGTCACCGCAATTGCGCGATGCGGCGGCGGCGCTGATCGATCCGCTGCTCGCGACCACGGATTTCTTGAGTCTGCCCGACGCGACTGCGGCATGGATCACATACCAAGGCACCGATGAGGCCGACGAGGGGCAAAAGGCCATGGATTACCGGCGCGACATTCACATTTGGGCGGAATATCCCACCATCATCATCGCGCCGGCCTATCCGATCACCATCGTTCAAAATCAGCTCGCCCTTGCCGACGGCAGCGCGAGCGGCACCACACTCATTGAGAATGGATAAAAACATGGCAAAGCAGCAGGTTCTCGTCGTCAGTCAGCTTTTCACCCTCAACGGCCGGCATGTCGCCCGTGGTGCGGTCCTGACTGACACCGCGGAGATGGATGAAGCGGCGCTGCATCACCCTGACAAGGTGACGCGTGCGCTGCATGAAGTGGTGCAGGAGACGCCGGCGGAAGAAGCACGACACGAGGAATCGTGATTGGCTTCGCACAAGCAAGATGGCTCCGAAGTCATTCCGGGCGTGGCCCAGGATGACAATGAGGCCTTCCTCGTCATGACAGCTTAGCCCCTCCGACGCGTCTTGCATCGCGAGGCCACTTTCCCTTTCCCTTAAAGGCTCTTCTCCATGCCCATTTCGCAACTTGGACAAATCAATATCTCCGCGCTCAACGTGCCGGATGCCTATGTGCAGATCGCGCCGCCGCAATTCTTGTTCAATGGCGTGTCCACCAACAAAGGCGGCTTTGTGGGGACGGCCGCATGGGGGCCGGTGAATGCGCCCCAGCCTTTCGCCAATTATTCGCAATACGCTACTGTCTTCGGCCCGACGATCAATCGGCTCTATGACATGGGCGGCCATGTCTTCCTCGCGGCGGCGCAGGGTGGAGCGGGCGCTTTCTACGGTGTGCGCGTCACGGATGGCACCGACACCGCCGCAACCGCCACGCTCGGCAATACGGGCGTCATGCTCACGGCGAAATATACGGGCAGCCTTGGCAATAACCTCACGGCGACGATCAGCCAGGGCTCGCAAAACGGCCTTGCGGTGCGGGCCTCGGGCTCGATCGCCTTCACGACAAATCCGACCGCCGCACAAACCGTGACCATCGGAACCACCGTCTTCACAGCCGTCGCCTCGGGCGCGACAGCGGTGCAATTCAACATCGGCGCGACGCTGCAGGCCACGCTCGCCAATCTGCTTGCCACGCTGCAGGCCTCGACCGATGCGAATGCGGTCAAATGCTTCTATGCGCTGGGCGGGACGACGCTGAACATCACTGCGAAAGCCGCGGGCACTGCCGGCAATGCGATCGCGCTTGCCGCGACTGCCGGCACGGCTTCGGGTGCGACACTCACGGGCGGCGTAGCGCCGAGCAGCACGGTGAAGCTCACGCTCGCCATGCCCGGCTTCCAGCCCGAGCAATTCGACAATATCGGCTTGGGCCTTTCCGGGAACGCTTTGTGGGTCGCGATCGCCAATGCGGTGAACAACGGCACATCCAGCGTGCGTGGGCCATCGAACCTTGCGATTGCCACGGCCGGCGCATCCACCGCCACGCCGCTGAACGGCACGACCACCTTCTCGGGTGGCACCGATGGCGCGAATAGCGTCACCACAGCGACGCTGATTGGCGTCGACGCCGCTCCGCGCTCCGGTATGTATGCTTTGCGCGGGACCGGCGTCGCGCAGGCGATGCTGTGCGATTGTGCCGATATCAACTCTTTCTCGCAGCAGGTGGCCTTCGGTCTCGACGTCGGCTGCTACATGATCGGCTGTACGCCGGCTGGCGACACGATTCAGAATGCGATCAACGAGCTTGGCAATGCTGGTATCGATACGTTCACTATGAAGGTGTTGTTCGGCGATTGGATCTATTGGCTCGACACCACCAATAATGTGCCGATGCGGTTGTCCTCGCCGCAGAGCGTTGCCATGGGCGTGTTGTGCAATCTCTCGCCGCAGAATTCGTCCCTGAACAAGCCGGTGCAGGCGATCATCGGTACCCAGAAGAGCTTGACCGGTGTGCAATATTCCTCGAGCGATCTGCAATTGCTCGGCCAGGCGCAGATGGATGTGATTGCCAATCCCGAGCCCGGCGGCAATTATTTCGCCTGCCGCTTCGGCAAGAACGCCTCCTCAAACCAGGTGATCTTCGGCGACGAATATACCCGCGTCACGTATTTTCTCGCGAAATCACTGCTCGTCATCGCCGGTAAGTTCGTCGGTCAGACGCAATCGACGACAGAGCGGCTGCAGGCCAAGACCGCGCTTACCGCCTTCCTCCAGCTCGCCGTGCAAAACAGCATCATCGGTACGCCGGACGGCAGCCAAGCCTTCCAGGTGGTGCTGGATGCGAGCAACAATCCGCAAGCCAGCGTCGCGCTCGGCTATCAATATGCTTACATCAAGGCGATCTATCTCGGCATCGTGCGCTATTTCGTGGTGAATCTCGAAGGTGGCGCGAGCGTGACGATCTCCAACACGCCGCCGGTGCAGTAAGCCGCAGTGCGCCTTCTCCAGCCGCCTCGCGGCGCGAGAAGGGATCGCCCTATTCTTTTTCCCTCCCTTAAAAGGCCCCCTCCATGCCCGTTGCAGGTTTTTCCGTTGGCCATGATGTTACCGTCACGGTCGTCAATCCGCTCACCGGCGCCATCATCACGTTTGGCAACATCACCGATTTCGAATCCCAGGAAGAGACGAAGAACGTCGAGTCGACGCCGTTGAGTGCGCCGCCAGCGTTCGGCGAAATTCCGCATGGCTGGCGGCTCGCCTTCACCGTCGACCGCGTCGATCCTACGGTGGACGATTTCTTCGCCGCGCTGGAGCAGGCCTATTGGAGCGGCATCAACATTCCCGGTGGGACGGTGATGGAATATATCCAGGAAAAGAACGGCACCGTCACCCAATATACCTATGTCGGCGTCGCCTTCAAACTCGACAATGCGGGCGCGAAACGGAGCCAGGACAAGGTGACGATGAAAGTGACCGCCCGGGCGAGCCAGCGCATCAAGGTGGTGTGAGCGGGCGCTGTCTCAATATCATCTTCATCCCTGTAGGAGAACAAAATGACCGATTTCACCCCGGAAATACGTATCGGCGAGCCGATCGAGACACCATCACAAACCATCGTCGCCGACGCCTTCGCGCCGGTGAGCGTGAAAGACGCGACCGGCCGCGCGATTGAGGTGATGCGCCTCAAACCCTCCGAACGCTTCCAGGTCAAGCGGATGATGGGTGCCGAGGCGGAAAATGGCAGCCTCTTCAATGATATTTTCCTCGTTTGCCATTGTCGAGGCATTGACGGCGAACGCGTCAGCAAACCAACATCGATTCTTCAGGCTTTGGTCTTGATGGACCGGCTGCAGGACGAGGGCCTCAAAACGCTCGATGAAGTTGTCGCACCTATGTACGGTGTTGGCAAAGGCGGAAGCACTGAACAAACTGCAAAAAATTAAGCGCGGACGTTGATCTTCGCATGCGGGCCTATCTTGTGAAGAACAACGTCCCCTTCGATGTTGCTATGTCGTTCGATACCGCGAACTTGTTGGCCTGGAACGTGATCTTGAATGAACTCGATGGCGCGAGCTTCGATTGGGAAATTTTGAAGTGGCGGAAGCTGAAGTCAGGGGGCTTCGAAAGCCTATCTCGTTGCCATGAGAAACAGCCATACTAGGAGGAGCGCTCCGAGCGCGAGACTGTAGCTTTTCCAGGAGAAAGACTGCCGTCTTGTCGGAAAGTCGTCAGATAGTCTTTGGGAAAGTGTGGGATATTCAAGAAGGTCTTGCGGATCGAATTCGATCGGCTCTTTGGTAAAGCCGGTTCCGACGATTTTGCCCATTTCGGCCGAATCCGGCTCCGATCCGGTGAAGACCCGAAACAGTTCGATGGCCAGATCTTCACCAAGATCCGCGCCAGACAATTCATCGTCCGTTGGGGAAGCGATACTCTTGTATGATATAACGCCGTTATTCTCTATGGCTTCGTAATTCGAAGAAAGATAATTCGTTTCAAACGGTAATTTCTCGCCATAGTCTCTCTCCAGCACCCCCGAAAGGCCGAAGCGACTTCTGATCATCTTGCCCGATCTGAAAACAGAATAACCATAAGCGCCGACGCGGCTATCGAGAGTTAACGCGGCAATTTCCGAGTCGGGAAATCGAAGCAAAATTCGCTCGACGAGTTCCGGCGTTTCGATTGTGACGTTCTCCGCTATGGCGGCCTCCGGATTGTCCGCAAACGGTATCATCTGAAGCGCGTTATAGCTATCGAGCACCATACAGTTCTCAATTTCACCAATCCATAGATCGCAACAAAATCTCTGAAATTTCGCCGGATACGAATGAACCGCGGCGCTGTCGCCCAGAAGATCGCGTAGAGCCTCGGGCGATTCCGATTTGGGGGCGGGCTTTATAAGGATGAGATCGTAGCAGACACCCATGTTCGTCTCCAGGAATCGATTATAGGCTTACTCTTCATCTAAAGCTTCCGTTTAGTGTAGCGATCCGCGTAACGAATTTCACAATCGGTCGGCGGTCCTGATTAGCTCACGCATTCAACCTGTGAAAGTGTCCAATGGCAACCGACGACAATAATAATGCTGCATCTCCGATTACCAGCGCGATCGGCGTTCGTGCGATCGGTCGCGGACATTATTTTCTAACCACGTATCCCAATGCGGTGGGGACATACAACACCTACCAAAGTGGATTCAGTGAGCAATATAATCTTGCTCTGAAATTGCGAACTGCCATTCTCAATAGTCCTATGATGCTTGTGGAGAAAAATTTCGCGGCTCGTACTCTTCAGCCAGGGAATTTTGGATACACCTCTCATTTCATAAAAAATCTTGGCAATTCGGCGACAATCAGTGCCGCGAATGACCTTCGCTCTAAATATGGAAATAAGATCGGCCCCATTGAAATGGACTTGCAGGGGAAGGACTTGCAGGGCAATAGCTATTCACGAACCTCTTACCCTCTTCCGAATGGAAAGAAGTTTTCTCCTGATTTACACTATCCGACCCAGTCGGGCTGGAGTGGCAAGACGCTTCATTTTGATGAGAATAAGGGCGTCGGCGATCTTTCCGGTTCCACGAAGAATCTGAGGCAAGTCGGTGCATACTCTATGGCCATTTCAGGCGTCAATTTGGCTAGCCGCAGCATGCGTTCTGTCGGTTATAGGTGGAAAATTGGCGGTGCTGCAATTGGGGTTGGTGGCCTCGCCTACGATATAGGGACGGGAAACTATACTGGAGCGGCGGGCGGTTTGCTTGTCAGTGGCGCCGGGATCCTTGGTGGACCGTTCGCGGCAATGGCTGTTCTGACCGCTGAGAACATCATTACGCCATCTGCCGCTGGCGCGACGCTTGAGGGGCCGGGAGACAAACAGCCTTATCTGCCCGCATATAACATCGGCCGAGCGGCTGCCGATTATCTCGACAATACTGGGACGATCGTCACCTCATCTAAAGACATCGCACGCACCCGATTTGGCGGGCGCATCGTAAGGACCACCAATTACTTTGCAAACCCATTTATGGGGGTTCGGCTTGCCAGTCCTCAATCGCTAGATGCAATTGATTTTTATGAACGAATGCTTGCCGCTTCGAACAATGGTCAATCCTGGTTGAGCCCGGCAGCTTGGGCTTTGGCAAATAGGCAGTACACCAATGCGACGGGCACAGTTGCAGGCTTGGATCAACGGGGTGGATTAGACGCTATTGGTCCGGCGGCGGTGAACGCCTTTGCGAGTTACATGAATTGGAGCGCTGCAGTTCCGACTGATCAACGACCGGAGGGTTCGGGTCAAAATATCGTGCAGGGCACGGACAACTTTTGGAGTGGCGGAGATTCTGAACGCTTGAGTTATGCTGATCGTTCGGGCGTTGACTTCTCTTTCGCGCCCTTCGTATTGAACAGCTCGCTGCCATCGGCCGGATCGATGGTGCCTCAATCAATTACCTTGCCGCCATCTATGCCTTCGGCCTACAAACCGCCGGTCGCCCGATCGTCGAGCTCAACACTGGGTTACAATCGCGATACACTCTCCTTCGCTGGCGGTGATTACGGTTATGGCAGCTCTGCTGTCTTAGGTTTGAACGAGAGCAGGATCACAAACGCTTTGAGCATAAATACGTCTTCGGCGCAAACGTTGGATGGTTCGAGTGATAGGGAGGAGCGCGCAAAAGCTAAGTCGTTCGGCGCGCTTGGCCTCGATACGATCGCTGCTTTCCGGCTTCCAAATGCGGTTACCTCGCCGGCAGCAAAAGCGATTTCCACTGCGCCGCTAAGGGGCGCGCCAGCAAGGGCCGGCGCATCGGCGCACGTGACCCATCACAATGTGATCAACGTGCATCTCGACGGCAAAACGATCGCGCGTGAAATCAGTCCATTTGTCACATCGATTCTCAGCGATGACATCCTGGGCCTGGGCGCGGCGTTTCTCGACGGCTATCACAATGATCAGAGTGAGCGTCACAGCCCGGGCGGGTAGGGCTCCATGACCCGACCTGCGGCCGCATCATCAAGTCAGCGCACCCGAAATCATTCAAACGCTTTCAGATGAATCGCACGACGGGCGCGGCGCCCCATCCATGCCCGTTGCAGGTTTTTCCGTTGGCCATGACGTCACCGTCACGGTCGTCAATCCGCTCACTGGCGCGATCATCACGTTTGGCAACATCACCGATTTCGAGTCCCAGGAAGAGACGAAGAACGTCGAGTCGACGCCCTTGAGCGCGCCGCCGGCGTTCGGCGAAATTCCGCACGGCTGGCGGCTCGCCTTCACGGTCGACCGCGTCGATCCCACGGTGGACGATTTCTTCGCCGCGCTGGAGCAGGCCTATTGGAGCGGCATCAACATTCCCGGCGGGACGGTGATGGAATATATCCAGGAAAAGAACGGCCCCGTCACCCAATACACCTATGTCGGCGTCGCCTTCAAACTCGACAATGCCGGCGCGAAACGGAGCCAGGACAAGGTGACGATGAAAGTGGCCGCCCGGGCGAGCCAGCGCATCAAGGTGGTGTGAGGGCTTGAGCCGCATCTTCGCGCCTTGGACGAGCGCGCCGCCGCGGGGCAAGGGCATCGCGAACGGCCCGTAGCCGAAGCTGTGGGCGCGCGCGAATATGGAGATATGCGGGTAATATGCGGGCAAAAGACGTTCGGTATGCAAACGCTCGCCGAACGAGCAAATGCTTAAATAAAGTCAAACTTTTTTTCGCGAAAATCTTAAAATTGGATGGCGGCCTCCGTCCCCAATCGGGACGTGAGCCAATTGGGCTCGACCCCCCGCCGCCGCCTATCGCGCCGCGGCCACGCCCCGTGCTGGACCGCCATCTCATATCCCTACCTTTTCGGAGTACAGAATGACCGACTTCGCCCCCGACATGCGCCTCGGCGACGCCATCGAGACCCCCACCCAGGCCATCGTCGCCGACGCCTTCGCGCCCGTGAGCGTGACCGATGAAAGCGGCCGCAAGATTGAGGCGGTGCGCCTGAAACCGTCCGAGCGCTTCGGCATCAAGCGTATGATGGGCGAGGAGGCTAGCAATAGCAGCCTGTATGACGAGATTTTCCTCATTACCCATTGCCGCGCCATTGACGGTGAGCGCATCGCGCGGCCAGCCTCGATGCTGCAGGCGATGGCACTGATGGACCGGCTCGGCGATGCAGGTATCAGGGCGCTGGGCGGGGCGGCCGCGACCATCTACGGCTTCAATAAGCAAAGCGCCGAGCAAACAGCAAAAAACTGAGCGAGGACGTTGATCTTCGCATGCGCGCCTATCTTGTGAAGAACAACGTCCCTTTCGACGTCGCGATGTCTTTCAGCGATGCAGACCTTTTGGCATGGAACGTGATCCTGCACGAACTCGACGGCGCAAGCTTCGATTGGGAGACTATGCGCTGGCGGAAGCGGGAGTGACGGATGAGGCTCGCTGGCGCGATTTGCACAATTTCGCAACAACCTTTCATGCGCGGCGCAACATTTGCGTCTTCCGTCGGCCCTGTGAAACCGTTACTCGTAAAGTCCTGGGGAGGGGCGTTCCGAGACAGGGCTCAGGATCGTCTCTATGGGTGCGGGGCGTGGGGCATGAACGGAGATAACGAAAAGCGCCGTCTGGATGACGGCATTTCCAGATCGACCTCGGTTCTCGAAAAGATGGCGGCCGTGGGAAGCCCTCTCCCTGCCATGGGCCGATGGATTTTGACTCCGACGAAACAGGCCGAGAGGCGAAGGGCAAGAGATCGTAAGATAAAACGTGTTTTGATCTGTCTTCGCCATGTTCTCTTTTTTGCGTCGTGCATTTTGCCTGGAGATTTTGCAATAGGAGACGGTCATGGCCCAGAAGCGAGTATATCGTTTCCGTTGACGGGTAATGAATTTTTGGACATCGTCATGGCGTGTCTCCTCGTCATTCTCAGCTTTCCTCTGTCGTTGGGATTCCTCTGCGCGAGAGATTCGGAATCGACCGGAGAGCTCATCCGCGACGGGGGTGGAGCGGCAGATCAGCCCGACGGCTGGAGGCACGCTTTGTTTTGGGCTCCGAAATACTCGCTTCTCGAATTCTGCCGCCACATCGAGGTTAATTAGGGAGTGCCTTCTGTGCAATTGGCTTCGCGCAACGAGCGCAAATCGGTGTTGATTTGGGGAGCGCTATATCTCACAACGACCGTTGCGCGTATGGCCGTCAATATAGTCGACGGCATGTGGGCGACGGATAACGCCAATGTTCTCTATCTGATTTCGACTGGAGTCCTTCTCGTTGGATACACGGTTGTATCGCAACACCAATGGCGGTGGAAAAAGGAACTCCTGGCGGTTTTGTCCTTATCCGTTCTGATTTCGACGCCGACGATCTGGTATTTCTTTCACGACGGGTTTGACCGATTGTCGATGGGTGCGCTTTGCTGTGAACGTACGGGTATTTCTTGGTCGGAGTGGTGGCAGATGGCGGCCTGGATAAATTTCTTTCTGCTGCCAACCATCATGCTGATCCTTGGAATTGTCATACTGAATTTGCTTTCCGTTACGCGACCAGCGGCGAGCCCAGTCGGTTGGCGGAATATGGTCTCGATTTGTCTCGTGCACGCCCTTCTGGCCGGTTTCATCTACGACTTCGTGATATCTTTCGCGGTCGGCAATCCCTAAAGGTTCAACTGACGGATCCAGTTGGGTGAGCGGAATCTGTCGAATTTCAATTGCAGCTGCAAAATCTGTTTCTCAAAGCACATTTCCGAGGTACCGATGGCGGCCAAAGAAAATATAGATTCAGGCGCACCGGTACGACAGATTACGCGCGACGTGCTCGACAAGATTCAAGTGATGTCACCGGAGATCAAGGCCGCGGCAGAGGCTGCGCGCGTTTCGCCGCTCGCAGTGGCAGGGCCTATGGCGCGCGAAATGAATAAGCGGGCCGTGGGAGACTATGGCTCAAGTTATCTATTGGCTATTCAAGACGCAGTGAGGGAACATAACGCGCTTTTCTCGGGATTTGTTCCTGAAGGAACGTTTGATTTTATTGAGAGAAAGCTCAGTCACGAAGATTACGTCAAGGATATGAAGGATGTGGCCAACGTCCCCCTGGCGGCAGGTAGATTCGGAAGAGCATGGCAAGCGATGCAGCATCCGGTCCTCAATGATTTAGGGTCGGCCAACATTCGACCCTATGGGGCGATTCCAGCGCTCGAATATTATCTTGGTCACCCAGATCGTTTCAAAGGACACGATCCCTTCGGCTGGGAACAATATAGAGGGCATTATGAACGCTTTATTGCCGATCTGACGAACAAAAGAACCGGCGACGCATTGAGCGTGCGAATTTCGGCGGCCAATGCGTTATACATTGACGACATAATGTCCCGGCACTTCAGCAACTGGAGGCTATTGTCTCAGGATCAACGGGACGAATTTATTACGGCCCATTCCGCATCCGGCGGGACGCAATTTGCGACGTTGTGGAATACGGCAAAATCGGGTGCAGTCGGGCAAGCCGGAGACCCACAACTCAAACTTGATGCAAAAAAAATTGATGAGACGACTGGCGCCAATTACCTTTCTGCGCAGTTCGATGGGATAAGCAATTTGAAGCGGTTGCGGGATGTCATATATTCTCCCGCAGAATTGGCTTCGATGTACCTCAATCCAAATTCGCTCCAGTCCCTCTCGCACGAGCCGCCGGACGTTCCACTCAGCCTACCCGCGCCCGGTTCGTACAGACCCGCGCCGCCTCCATTCGTGCTGCGCTCATCGAAGTCTCCGCCTCCTCAGCCTTTGAACGTTAGCCCCCGAAGCAGTCTGTTCAGCTCGCCCGTCGACGCCAGCCGGTTGAACTTTGCGGCGCCGTTTGCCGGAATTGATGCGAGCGCATCGGGTTCTCTCCCGTCCTTGTACTCGACGGTCGCAACGATGGGCAACGATCTGGGTTGGACAAGCCCCCTGTCGCCTGGATTTGGCATGGGCAACATTTCAAACCTGAGAAAGTCCGACGTGGCCGCGAAGGTCGTGAGTTCTCTGCGCGCAGAAGGTATGCCGGACAGCGGGATTTCCGGACTGCTCGCAAATGCCATGGACGAGAGCACGCTCGATCCCACTCTGCGGAATCCCGATCAAGGGGACAAGTGGAAAGGGACCGAGGGTTATTACGCGCATGGCTTATGGCAATTGGGGGCTGAAAATTGGAACCTCTATTCTGATTGGCTCGCTCAGAACCACCCGGGCCAGGAGTGGCGCGATCCACAAATGCAGACTGAAGCCCTCATCAACCAATTAAAAACCTACGCTCCGGGCCTGTGGAAGGAATTGTTGGACCCCAATCTTTCCAAAGAGAAAAAGGCGGTGGACTTCCTAACTCTATACGAAAATCCGCAGGTGAAACTCCGGATGCAGCGAGCAGACAAATATCGGCAGGGCGTGCCAGGTGTGCAGGACTATTTGGACGACGATACGCCCGTTGGGCCCTCTCGCGCAAAACGAGCGACTGCACTTCCCGCCACTGCTGTTCCGTCGGCTAGTGCCGGACGGGGAAACGTCGTCAATCCCGCGTCTGTAAACTCGGCTTTCCATTATACGATAATGCTCGACGCTCAGGCCATCGCGCGCGGCGTAGCCCCACATGTTGAGCGTGCGTTCGCCAACCAGATGCATATTGGAAGCAACCCATTTCTGGACGGGACGACCAATGATATTGCCTTTCGAACCGGGCCGGGAGCGGTGGTCGCCCGTTAGCGCAGGCTACACGCGTTTCCTTATCTGTTCATCCTCGTTAATCACGGAAACTGCGAGCGTTCTTCATGCCTGGCGACATTCTCATCCTCGGTGACATCGTGTTCGACAACGTTACCTTTCCCTTCGCGACGCCCTCCAAGATCAGTGGCGGGGTCGAGCAGCAGCTTGGTGTGTCGCAGCTCATCGGCGGCGCGCGCAACGTCGATGCGATGGGCGGCGCACCGCTGCCGATCAAGTGGCAGGGGCGCTGGCGCGGGGCGGAGGCGAGCGCCAACAACGATGCGATGCTCGCGCTCGCGCAAAGCGGGGACGAGGTCGCGTGTTCGTGGGGCGAATATTTTTACAATGTGGTGGTGAAATCTTACGCCTTCGACTACGAAGCGGCGTTCGAGATCGCCTATGAGCTCGACCTCACCGTCCTGCCCGGCGAGGCCGCGCCGCTTGCCTCTTCACTCGACGATCTCGTCGGCGGCGACATGGGTGCGGCCAGCGCCGCGGCGGTGTTTCAATGACCGCGCCGGTCTTGGCGAATGTCGCGGCTCACGTTGCTGCCCTCGCGCAAGCAGTCGCGGCGGCGGCGCCGTTGAAGACCGCCTCCCTCGCCACGCTCGCGCCGTTGATCCTGCAGGCCGAGGGCACGTTGACCGCCATCGATGCCGCAATCGCCGCGACGGATGCGACGATCGCGACCGACAGTGTCGCTGGCGTCGAGACGGGCGATTTCCCGCCCGCGCTCGCCGCAACGCTCACCGCGCAAAGCGCCACCCTGCAAAACATGGTGACCCTGACGACGCTGAAAGGCCTCGTCGGCCGCGTGCTGTTCAATCTGCAGCAGGGGACAGGGTGAAACCGCTCGCCTTGCTGCGGTGATCCCTTCTCCCATAAAACGGGGAGAAGGGATGCCCACATCACACCCGAAAGTCCTCCCATGCCTCTCCAAATTTCCTCGTTTGCGCAGGTCATCACCGCCAAACCCGGTGATAATCTGTTTGCTTTGGCCGCGCTCTATCTTGGCGATGCGACGCAGTGGAATCGCATTGCGGAGGCCAATCTCGCCGCGCTGAATGGTATCGCCGATCCGTTCCTTCCTGCGGGCGCCTTCGTGACCTTGCTCATGCCCCCCGTTCGCAGAAACGCCGGCGGCGGCATCTTCGGTGGCGCATGACGAGCACTGTGCGCAAGCCTACGCTGCAGCTCACACTCGCGGGGACCGATGTGCCCTGCGCGGAATGCAGCGTGGCGCAGACCAAGAAGGGCACGTCCGGCACGTTCAGCGCGAAAGTGCCGCTGAGTGCGCTCGATGCGCTCGGCCTCGGCCTCGATTGGCTCGCGACGCAAAGAAGCGTCGCGGTGAGTGTCGCCTTCGCCAATGATGCGCAGGATTTCGTCTCGATGTTCGTGGGCTCGCTCGACAAGGCGGATGTGGAATTCGGCGGCAGCGGTCAAATGGTCGCGCTTTCGGGCCGCGACGCCTCCGCGCAATTGAAGAACCAGAAGACCAATGAGAAATTCCAGAACCAGAAGCACGAGGACATCGCGCAGAGTATCGCCGGTCGCGCCGGCCTTATGCTCGCCACCGACGGCAACACCGGCATGGCGGGCCGCATCTACACCGCCGAACAGGCGAAGGTGACCGGCAACCAGAACCTGTGGATGCTGCTGCGCGAGATCGCTGAGGCGGAAGGCAAGGTGCATTGCGTCGTCGGCAATACGCTGTATTTCACGACCCTCGACGATCCGTCACTGCCGGTCTATCCGGTCGCCTGCACGCCCGCGAGCCCGAGCGCGGCGGCGCAATCTCTTGCCCAAGTGTCGGTGAAACTAGGGCGCAATTTCGAGGCGGCCAAAAAACATACAGTCAATGTCAATTCTTGGGACCACAAGAAGAAGCAAATGGTCTCCGCGAGCGCGAGCGCCGGTTCCGGCGAGCCGGCGCAGCTCTATCATTATCAGTCCCATCACAAGACCCAGGACCAGGTCGACCGCTACGCGCAAGCGAAGCTGAAGGAGCATACGCGCCATGCTTTCGACCTCACGATCGAGATGCCGGGTGACACCGCGCTGACGCCGCTCCTTCAGATCGCGCTCACCGGAACGAATTCGAGTTTCGATCAGAATTATCATATCGACCAGATCGACCATAAGATAAGCGCGAAGGACGGCTACCGCATGACCATCCAAGCGAAGACCGGTGGGAGTGGCGCAGGCGGCCGCGCGCTGTCGTCTCAACTGCCGTCGAACAACGTCACGGCGGGAAAGCCGGGGACGACGGTGTGAGCTGCAACATAGCCGCGCCACACATGTCGTCCTGAGCTTGACCCGGGATCCAGTGCCATCGCTGCAATGATGCAGGAAAGTCCTGTGCCGCACAGCCAATGATGATTCGTTTGTCGCACGACTCCGGGATCCCGGGTCAAGCCCGGGATGACACCGGGGCCTTCATTGTCGTTCCGTATCAACAAGGCAGCCGATTCCATGTCCTTCACCGAACGCCTGACCAATCTCATTTACCAGTGCATTGATCATTCCATGGCGCGGCGCATGCACCCGCGGATTGGCATTGTGTCAAGCTACGATCCGGCGACCCATAGCGTGAAGCTCCTGCGTCAACCGGAAAATATCGAGACCGGATTCATTCCGCTTCCCTCCCACGCGATCGGCGCCGGCTGGGGCATCGTCACGGGGCCGCAGGTGGGCGATCAATTTGTCATGGGCTTCATCGGCGGCGATGTGGAAGTGCCGTTCATTGCGGGCCGGCTGTTCTCCGATCAGGAGAAGCCGCCGACCGTGCAATCGGGCGAGATCTTGATGAAACACCAAAGCGGTTCCAGCATCGCCATGCGCGCCGATGGCAGCGTCGCGCATAGTTCGGCACAAGGCCTGACAATCGCTGCGGGGCAAGGTGTTACGCTTTCGAGTGGCGCGCCGATGAGCTTCACTGGCGGTGGGAATCTGAGTTGATGGGAACGCCCGTCGCCCGCATCGGCGATCCGATCTCGCATGGCGGCAATGTCACCTCTGGCTCGCCCGATTGGCAGTGCAACGGCCTCGCGATCGCGCGCGTTGGCGACAGCGCGACATGCCTCATCCACGGGCCGGTAACGATCGTTACCGGTTCGCCGAATTATCAATGCAACGGACGGGCGATGGCGCGGGTTGGCTCGCTCTGCTCGTGCGGCGCGACCATCGTTGCCGGATCGCCGAACTGGAACGTGAGCTGACATGGACCTTCATCATCTCTGGACAGGCGACTTAAGCGCGGCGCCGAACGGCGATCTTGCGACCGCCGATGGTTTCAACCTCGGCATGCAGCGCGTGCTGCGCCGGCTGATGACGGCGCAAGGCGAATATATTTGGCATCCCGATTATGGGGCAGGCCTGCCGCAGCGCATCGGCAATGTGCGTGACGACCGGGTGATCGCCGCGATTGTCCGTGCGCAGATTTTCAAGGAGATCTGCGTTGCGCGCAGTCCGACGCCGAAGATCACGCTGCAAAGCATGACCAATGGCCTTATCGTGACGATCCGCTATTTCGACCGTTTCGCGCAAAAGGCGGTGACGGTGACGTTTCCGGTGCAGGCGCGGCCCTACGCGCAATCGCAGCAAGCGGCGCTCAGCGTGGAAGTGCCGAGTTAGGCGGCGTTGTCAGCACCCCTGCCGCGCCGCTCATGTCATCCCGGGTCAAGCTGGGATGACATTGCAGCCTTCGTCGTTCTTCCCATCGAAAGCTCCTTATGGCCAATCTCACCACGCAGAGCTTTTCGCAGCTCGTGCAGAACTTTGCCGCCGCGGTGCAGGCGCGCTCTTCCGACCTCATCGATTTCAGCCAAGGCGCAATTTTGCGCGCCGTGGCGGAGGCCGATGCGGCCAATGCTTTGTGGCTGCAGGCCCTTATCGTGCAGGTGCTCGGGGTTACGCGCGCGCAAACCTCCAATGGCTCGGATCTCGATTCCTTCGTGCAGCAATTCGGCCTCACCCGGCTTGGCGCGGCGAGCGCGACAGGGCAGGTGATCTTCTCGCGTTTCACGGCCAGTACCATTGCGCCATTCATTCCGCTCGGCACATTGGTGAGATCCGCCGACGGCAGCCAGCAGTTCAGCGTCACAGCCGATGCGACCAACACGGCTTATTCCGCCGTGCTCGGCGGCTACACCTTGGCGAGCGGCGCGGCCGCGGTGAACGCGCCGGTCGCGGCACTTGCCGGCGGCACGGCGGGCAATGTGGCGGCCGGTACGATCACGCTGATCGCGAGCACGATTCCGGGCGTCGATACGGTGGTGAACGGCGCGCCGCTCTCAAACGGCGTCGATGCCGAATCCGATGCGGCTCTCCGCAGCCGTTTCGTCGCCTTCATCGGTTCGCTGTCGAAAGCCACCGACGCTGCGCTCACTTACGCGATCCAGAGCCTGCAGGTCGACCTGCAAGTGGCGATTCACGAGAATGTGGATCCCAACGGCGCGAGCGATCCTGGCATGATAACGATCTTTGTCGACGACGGCTCTGGCAATCCGCCGGCTGCGCTGATTGCCGCAGCCAATACCGCCGTGCAAGCGGTGCGCGCCGCGGGCATCCGCGCCAGTGTCTATCCCGCGACGACGCTGCTCGCCAATGTCGCTATGGCGATCACGACCGCGTCCGGCTATGTTCATCAAAATGTCGTGGCGCAGGTCGCGGCGGCGCTTGGCACGGCGATCGCCAATGTGGGCCTTGAAAACACGCTCGCCTACAATCTCCTGCCCTCGATCGCCTTCGGCGTGCCGGGCGTCGCGAATGTGTCGAGCGTCGTGATGAATAGTACAGCCGCTGATCTCGTCCCCGGCTTCGGCCAGACGATCAAGCCTGGTATTGTGAGTGTGACATGAGTTGAGACGCCCATGCCACTTGCGACAGGATCACTCCGAACAGTCGCTTTGCGCTTCCCAATATTGAATCTCCCGCACCCGATAGGCTTCTTGAGGTGTCAAGCGGCCATAGGGAGGAAAACAGCCGACGCCAAACTCAGAGATGGCTCGATCGGTTTTGAAGCAGTAGCCACGCCGCGCGTAGATCGCGTTGCGTTCGTGCCATAGATCGTAACAGGAATAGGCACTTAGCTGCGCCGACGCGTCACCCGATATCAATGTGGTGAGGCACCCCGCTACAATTGCAAATTTATGCCTGCTGGTCATGACCGCGCTCCCAGTCTTCCATGGGCGCATTGTAATATAACCAGCGGCCGCTGCGCATAGGCCTTATGGACGATGACTCTTGGTGATCAAAGTGACATACTGAACCGCTTGCAGGCGCTCGTTCCGGCGTCGTGGTTTCGGGATTCCGATCAGCACGCGAGCGCGCTTCTTGGTGGCGTCGCGGCGAACGAGGCCTTTATCTATAGCCTCGTGCAATTCGCTAAGGCTCAGACGCGGCTGCAAACCGCATCGGACGGCTTTCTCGATCTTCTCGCCTTCGACTATTTCGGCCTTCGCTTTCAGCGCAAGCCGGGCGAGACGGATGCGGCCTGGGCGCTCTCGATTCAGAACGAACTCACTCGGGCACGGGCGACGCGCGGCGCCGTGATCAAGGCGGTGCGCGATCTCACCGGCACGTCGGTCCGCGTGTTCGAGCCGTGGAACGCCGCCGACACTGGCGGCTTCGGCGCCGCCTGGGCCTTGAACGAGTCGGCCTCGGCTTTCGGCTCGACCGCCTATCCCTATACGATCTTCATCACGGCGGTGGAACCGATCGGTGCAGGCATTCCCAATCTCGCGGGTTTGAACGACGCGCAAGGCGGTTTCGGTGCCGGCGAATTCGCCCTCGCTGATGTGAGCCTCACGCAGGGTGCGGTGACCAACCAGAACATCTACGACACGATCAACGCTACCCGCGCGAGCGGCATCACGGCATGGGTCAACATCGGCCCGCCGCCGGTGGCGGGGGGACGGCTGGATATGAGCTTTTATTTGAATGCGACGGCGCTGGCGTGAATGGACTTGCGTTTGAATGTCAAAACCGTTCTAAATCTTTATTGTGGTATGGTCGTATGACTTTATAACCTTTGTCGTTCGCCGACTGCAGGGCGCTGCGGCAAGTGGCCGAGTCGGTGGAATGGATGAAATTTACGTTGATCTATGACGGAGAATTGCCTGCGGGCAGTGGATCACGCGCTAAATATGCATCGCGGATTCGGAATCAGTTTCACGATCAACTTGCCGATCTATGGCAAAGCAATGTTGTTCTCCGACAGCTCGCGCGGACAGCGCGCACAACACCTTATCACTTTGGCGGCGGTTGGTTGGGGGGAGGGCCTCCAAGTTTCGAGCCAATTGAACTCCCGACCTACGAGGACGCGATGCCGCCCCTTCTCGATGGGCAAACTGACTTATGTGGACCTATCGATAAACAAGGAGTGGGAAAGATCATTCCACTTGTGCGTCATTCATTATATCTATTTTGCGATGTTGATATTTTATTTTTGCGACATGATGAGCCGTTCAAGCTCTTAAAGAGGGGCGGCGATCTCGACAACAGGATCAAAACACTATTTGATTCACTTCGTATGCCAGACAACGTGTCTGAGTTGGGAGGTGAAGTCGTCGCTGCTGATCCTCTTTACGTGCTGTTGGAAGATGACGCCCTCATTAAGGGCTTTTCGGTTAAAACTGGAAAGCTATTGGGTGTTCGCAAAGACAAGCCGCATCATGTGCGCTTGACGATTGAAGTTGCCGTTAAAGTCTCTCGTGTTCGCAGCCAAAATATGTGCCTGACCAGCGACTAGCCCTTCGATCGTCTCAATGCACAAAACAGCTTCAAAGAACGACTGATAAATCTTAGCGCTGTTGGGCGACCGGTCCCATAACTCAAACCTCCTTGAACCACTATCCCAACAATTCTTCCAACAGGCCCCACCGGGGCCTTTTTTCATTTTCAGGAACCCTCCATGGATCGCACAATCGTGTACCCCTCCGAGCAGCCCACCGACACATTGTGGCTCAATGCCGAGCGCAACAAGATGATCGCGCTTGGGTGGCTGGCGCAGGGCGTGCTTGGCACGGGCACTGTCGTCGACGGCCTTGCTTGCACGCCGACGACGCCCGCGTCCCTGGCCGTGCAGATCGGGCCCGGTGCGATCTATGCGCAAGTGCCGGTCGATTCCGTGTCCTATGGTTCGCTCGGGATCGACACGGTGGATCAGATCGTCAAGCAGGGCGTTTCGTTGCCCGTCACCGCGCTGACGCTCACGCCGCCCTCCACCGCCGGCCAGGCGATCAATTACCTGATCGAGGCGGAACTCGTCGAGCAGGACACCGGCAATATAGTGCTGTCCTATTTCAACTCCGCCAACCCCGCCATGGCCTTTACCGGGCCCGGCGGTTCCGGCACGGCGCAGCCGACTTTGCGGCAATGCGGCATCAATTTCGTCGCCAAGGCGGGCGTCGCCGCAACGGCGGGCAGTCAGGTCACGCCGGCGCCCGATGCCGGCTATGTCGGCCTCTGGGTGGTGACGGTGGCAAATGGCGCAAGCGCGCTCACTTCGGCGCAAATCGGCTCCTTCGCCGGCGCGCCCTTCATCGCGGTGAAATTGCCGCAAATGCCGGCCTGGGTGCAGGGCGGGACCTATGGCTTCGCGATCGACACCGGCGCGCAGAACGCGATGGTGGTGGCGCTCAACCCGGCGCCGGCGACGATCGGCGCCGGTTTCGAAATGCGCGTGCGCAAGATCGGTACGGCCTCGAACGGGCCGATGACGATTGCGGTCAATGGCGCGCCGCAAGTGGCGCTGGTGGCCGCCGACGGTTCGGCGATGAGCACGACGCAAGTCATGCCCGCCAACTACCTCGCCCACATCGCCTTCGACGGCACCTCGTGGCGCTTCATGAACGGCATTACGGCCTCGGCGGTCGGTTCGCTGTCGGCCTCGTCGGGCGAAGGCATCAACGTCAACGGCTCCGGCGTTGTCGCCCTGAATCTACCGTCCCTGTCCGTCGAGCCCACGGTCGGCAGCACCGACCTGTGGCCGTTCTACTCGCAGAACGACGGGCACCATCGAGTCTTGAGCTGGCTGCAATTGATTTCCGCCCTGCGCGGCTCCTGGCCCGGCACGCTGCAGAACGTGGCCGCCTTCGCCGCGAGCAGCACCTGGAACGCCGGCGCGAGCAGCAAGAGCTTCATCGCCATCGGCTTCGGCGGCGGGGGTGCCGGCGGCTCGTGCCAGAACGGCGTCACTGTCCCCTCCGGCGTCACCAGTTTAGCCGGCACATCGGGCGGCGGCGGCGCGGGCGGCGGATTCCTCGTCTTTGGCAGCGCGGTGTCCTATCCGAGCCTCAGCATCACGATCGGTTCCGGCGGCGCGCCCGTTTCCAACTCCGTCGGCGGGTCCGGCGGCCTCACGAAACTGGGCGCGTTGGCGAGCGCGACGGGCGGCGCGGGCGGTTGGCCGGCGCAATATCAAAGCAACGGCCAGTTCACGCTCGGCTCGGCGGGCGGCGGAGGTTCGGGATCCTTGGGCGCAGGCGTCGCGGGCCTCGCGTGGAACGGCCAGCCGGGCGTTGCCGGTGGCCCAGGCGATGGCGGCCCCGGCGGCGGCACGATGTTCGGCACCGGCGGCTCGAGCGGCGATGACATGCACGGCGTCTACGGCAAGACCGGCGGAAATGGCAGCAACGGCGGCGGCGGCGGCGGGTCCGACCAAGGCGGCCCCGGCGGCAGTGGCGGCAACGGCCTCGTCGTCATTTTTGAATTTGCTTAAGCGGGGGCAACATGTCGTCTTTCGTTCAGGGGCAGCTGCTCACCGCGGCTGCGCTCAATAACGCCTTCGCGCAAACCTTTCCGGCCGGCGGCGTCTCGTCCTATTCGGCCACCTTGCTGAGTGGCGCCAGCCAGACGGCGTGGTTCGCCGCGCTCGGCCTGCCGTCAGCGACGCCCGGCAGCGCCAATGGCCTCGCCACGCTCGACGGCGGCGGGCATTTGTCGCTCAACCAATTGCCCGCCGCCCTTCAGGGCGCGATGACGTATATCGGGACCTGGGACGCAAATGCCAATAATCCGGCGCTTGTTTCCGGCGCCGGCACGAAGGGCTATCTCTACCGCGTCAATGTGGCCGGTTCCACCAGTCTCGACGGCGTTACGCAGTGGAACATCGGCGACATGGCCGTGTTCAATGGCGCGGTTTGGAACAAGTGGGACGGCATCGCGAGCGAAGTGACAGCGGTGGCCGGCCGCACCGGCAGTGTCACGCTCGCCTCGACCGACCTGACCGACAGCACGGCGGCCGGCCGCGCGCTCGTCACTGCCGCCGGCGTTCCCGCCCAGCGCGTCGCCTTGAATATCGACCAGGCGACGACGGTGGCGGATGCCAACCAGACCGTCACGAGTCTGATGGAAGCGGTGGTGTGGACCTCGATCACCGCGCCGCGCACCGCGCAATTGCCCGCCGCATCGAGTCTGAATCAGGGCCAGGCGATCTATATCTTCGACGAAAGCGGCAACTGCTCCCAGACCGTCACGATCACGATTGCCGCCAATGGTTCCGACACGATCAATGGGGCTTCAGGTTACGCCCTGAATTACGCCCGCGCCGGCGTCGTGCTGATGCGCGTCTCCTCCACCAAATGGACCGCCATTTCGGCCAGCTCGCCGCCGACCGATGCGGTCGGTTACCGGAACAAGCTGATCAGTGGCGAGATGGCGATCGATCAGCGGAATGCCGGGGCGTCCCAGACCATCATGGCCGGAGCCGCCGGCCCGACTTATACCGTCGATCGGTGGCACGGGTTCTGCTCTGGCGCAAATGTCACCGCGCAGCGCGTTTCGAACCCTGGCGCCACCGGCTCGCCATCGCAATACGCCTATCAATTTACCGGCGCGTCGGGCGTCACCGGCGTCGGCTTCGGGCAGCGGATCGAAGCGGCCGATTCCTATGACCTGGCCGGTCAGACGGCGACGCTCTCGGTCAATTTGGCGAATAGCCTTCTGACGGCGGTGACGTGGACCGCCTATTATGCCACGACTGCGGACAGTTTCGGCACAGTGGCTTCGCCGACCAAGACCCAGATTGCATCCGGCACCTTCACGGTCAGTGCGGCGACGGCGCGCTATGTGGCGCAAATCGCGATCCCGAGCGCGGCGACAACGGGCATCGAGATCACATTTACGGTTGGCGCGCAAACCAGCGGGACTTGGCAGATTGGGAATGTGCAGCTTGAGGCCGGGACGTATGCGACCGCTTTCGAGCGGAGGAAGCGGGCTGATGAGTTGGCGATGTGCCAGAGGTATTACTGGCAGACGCAAACGTCATTTTCCCCCGTCTCATATTTCTCCGCTTCTGGACAAGGGGCTGCGTTCAGGATGACGCATCCCGCGCCTATGCGCACCACGCCAACTGTGTCGAGCACTTTCGCCACAACCTCCAACATCACGCCGTCAGTCGCGAATCCTAACACGCTTGACTTCCAGATTCAGTTTGTGAGTTTGGGAGCCGGGCAGGGATATTCAACGTACACGTCTGGTAACACAATTAGCGCTGAGCTCTAGTGTTCATTTTGAAAACGCGGCAGCGATCTGCGCGCCGCGCCTTCTTAGTGGCGTCTCCAAGTATTTGTAGTTCAGTTCAGCCAAAAGAGCCATAAGGCTAAAGGTTGCCAATGATGTTATGACAGCGAGAAATTTTTCTGGCACAGTGTCAACGACTGTCTGGAGTGAAGAGATCTTATGTACTAACTGATAGGCAGGGGCCTGCAATAGGTAGAGAGCATATGAGCGGGCCCCGATCCAGACAAGCGTTGGCCTTAATCGGGGAATATTGAATAGCCAATCGCCATCGTACGAGGCTAAGAACACCATCAGTGCCGACATGATTGCGATCATGCCCGTTGCAAATGGTACAATCGCATGTCCAGGAAATTCCTGCGGTTCAGTGACTGCTGCCAGTAAGCCAACCGTGCCGCAGCTGACTATCAATGCGACGTTCCTATTAGACAGGAATATTGGCCTAACAAGTTTATAGAAGTGGGACTGCGAAAATAGGTAAATGCACACTCCTAAAGCTATGGCATCCGTCCTCACGAACCACAGAAAATCGTTCGTCCAAGGAAGCCGAGGAATGGGAAACTGAATCATCACGACAGTCAGCAAAACAAAGGGATGGAACTTGCGAGGTAGAAGAAATAGAAAGGGGAACAGCATATAGAACTGTTCCTCAAGAGATAGACTCCAATAATTGCCAATCATCCCGCAGGCTCCCTGGCCTCCAAGGCACATCCACCAGTGAAAGTTTGCGATCTCCAAAACAGCTGCGATGGCGTCTGAAAAGTTGTTCCAGAAGTGAGCGAGACCAAGGGCTGTGAATTCGATTACCATTATCACAAGCCACAGCCATGCCGAGGGCCACAGCCTGAATATTCGTTTGATCCAAAATTTAGCCGTTGTAACGGCCAAATTGTCCGTACCAGCGAATTGTTCGTAGTAGCTTTTTGCGATTATGTAACCCGAAATGCAGAAGAAAAGATCGACGCCGCTCCAAAGGCCAAAATGCTTCCAATACGCTCCGTAGGCACGAGAACCAACCACCAGAAAGCCGAAATGGTGGAATAAAACAAAAAGGATGGCGATCGCGCGAAGCGTCTCGATATCTTTATTCACTTTTGAGGATGCGAGGTCGCCTTTTACCTCAGTTCCTCTGGCAAAAACTCGCATCTCATTCATAGAAAGCCCCGTCGGAACCCGATTTAAGCACGGAAACGGCCTGACTTTGCTATATTTCTGAACGCGCGCCAAGCTCTAAGCTATCTCTACCGTGCCTCTGAACCCCTTTTTCCGGAAGTGGGTATTCCAGAACTCACCATGGCTTATTCCGCCGCCAGGACAATGACTTATATCGGAGCGTCGGCTCTACAGCTTGCGTTTTAAAGGTGGACATTATTTCACCACGCACCCTATTCTCGACGCCAATTGATCGGAATGCCTGTTGGCGGGGGTACTATGACGAAAAGTGGAAGCGTTCGCGGTATTTTTGGCTCTCTCATGAAGGGAGGTGGCTCTCGCATGGAGGCTGCCAAGCGGGCGAGTGCGGAATCGGATACCCAGCGTCTTTATGACGGTGTCGAAGCGCGGCATAAGGAATGGTCCGTTATCGCCAGCCTGGACGACGCGGTTTCTTCGCCAAATCGGCGCCTCTTTGAAGTGTCGCTTCTGGCGATCGCTTTGGCGCGTCATGTTGAACTGACGGTATTTGACGATCGCAATTCGGACGAGCCACGTTGGTTTGAGAATTGGCCCGGCGAACATTACAAATTGCTGGTCGGCTTGGTTCGCGCGACTGCCGCGAAAAACATCATTGAAATTGGCACTTATACCGGCATGGGGCTCTTATCGTTGGCGCAGGGCCTTCCGAACGGTGGATCGATCACGAGTTTCGACATCGTGCCGTGGGATACGTTCGATAAAACCTGGCTTAGGAAGAGTGATTTTGCGAGTGGGAACGTTCGGCAGGAAATTCACGACATTTCCGGAGCCGACGGTCTAAAGCCCTATCTGGAGTTGTTTGAAACCGCGGATTTTATTTTCGTTGACGGTCCGAAAGATGTTGCCACCGAGGCAGCCATATTGCGGAACCTCGAGACGGTGACCTTTAAGAACGACCCAATCATCATGTTCGACGATATTCGAGTCATGAACATGGTGTCGATTTGGCGAAAAATTGCCAGGCCGAAGCTGGATCTGACGTCATTTGGGCACTGGAGCGGGACTGGGCTCATCGATTGGAGTGGTCGAGCAGACTAAGTGCCAGGCAGCGCTCTCGGGGATGCCTCCACTTTCGCGAGGACGCTACGGCATTGTCAAATACCGCTCGTCTCGGTTCGGTGGCGGCCGGAGCCGTTTCTTACCCCGCCGGTGAGGACTCCAGGGCGCGGCGAGCGTCGTGTCCAGGCCTAAGCCTTTCGGTCAGGTTGCATTGCCGCCTCACCCGAAAGCACGAAACGATGCTGTGCGGAGTCTCACAGAGTTGTGAAGGCGTTAGCGCTATTCTTCCTGTCAGCGTCGAACCGGCGGCTTGAGAAACCGCTGGGGTGCTCTAAATTTCCACATGAGGCGCGTCGTTTCGGATGCTCCACAGCTTCCCGAAATGGCCGCCGAACTTAAGGAGTTGCGGCCATGTTCGCAACGTCACGCTCGCTGCGCCATCTCGTCTTGGGCGGGGCTGTATCGCTTTTCGCGCTTCTTCCGGGGCTTGCCCATGCGCAGGACCAGGGGCAATGCTGGGCGCGCACCGACGCGCAGAATATGCTGGAGCAGCAAAGCCTGCATGTGGGCGCCGGCCTACGCACTTTGAGCGGCTCGAAGGCGGAATCCTTTCTGGCGGTGGTGAACGCCACCGGCGAGCCGACCGATTTTCACGCCGAGGAAATCACCATCGTGTTGTTGCCGCAGACGCATACGGCGCTGGTCTTTCTCACCAACCACGGCTGTACCGATCCGGGTCCGATCTCGATCGGTGCCGAGCTCTTGCTGAAGGCCTACAAGGCCGCCATGATGCTCGACGTTTAAGCTGAAAAGTCATTTCCAAATCTGTCCGCTGTGAGCCGCCCTTTTGGGCGGCTTTTGTTTTGGAGCATCCATGGCCGTCGATAATTTTGCCAATTGCCTTGCTTTCACCCTCAAATACGAGGGAGCTTTCGTCGACAATCCGCATGATCCAGGCGGCCCGACCTGTTGCGGCATTACGCAGGCGACGCTGTCGCATGAACTCGGCCGTAAGGCGAGCCTTGCCGAAGTGCGGGCGTTGCAGCCGCAAAGCGGGCTGGTGAAAAACATCTATATCAAAAAATATTGGAACCTGATCGACGGCGATAGGCTCGCCGAAGGCGTCGATCTGATGGCGTTCGATATTGCCGTGAACATGGGGCCAGGGCGGGCGTTGCGCTGGCTCGCTCAGACAGTGTCGCTTAATCCGTCCGCGCGCGTCCGCCGGTTGCACGCCGTGCGGCTCGGCTTTTGGAAGCGGTTGAAAATCTGGGCGCATTTCGGCCGCGGCTGGACGGCACGGGAGGTGGCGTGCGAGCGGCTGGCGCTCACCATGGCGACGGCGCCGGTGCTGGCACCGGCTTTATGAAAGCCGCAACGTCATCCCGGAAGGCGAGCCTGGGACGATGGTCGCTGGTATCCCGCGAGGCTCAGGCTCTGCGCATGGAGATGTGATGTCGGATCACTTCGCGCACGACGAAGGCGAGATATTTCTCGGCAAAGTCCGGATCGAGCTCGGCCGATTTTGCGAGCTGGCGCAGCCGCGCGACTTGTTCCTCCTCGCGCTTCGGATCGGCGGGCGGCAAATCATATTTTGCTTTCAGCGCGCCAACGCGCTGGGTGTAGCGGAAGCGCTCGGCCAGGATGTGAACAACCGCCGCGTCGATATTGTCGATGCTTCGGCGCAGTTCCTGCAGTTCTTGCAACGGTTCGTTGGTGAGGGACATGGAGCTCTTCCTTGGTTCTCGTCCCGATTTATAGCCAGCGTCGGCGCGGCGCAACAAGGGCTTGGCACGTATCGGCACCACTGCGGCGGGGCGTCATGTGCGCCATGGCCGCGCTCACCCATCCGCGCCGGGCGGTCCTCCGGCAATTTTAAGAAGAAGCGAAAGAGTATTGCATGAAGGGGTATCGCACATTGGTTTTTAACGCGGCTGTCGCTCTCGTCGGCGTGGCGCAGGCCTTCGACTGGACCTCGGTGCTTGGCGGCCAGCAGGCCGGCGTCATCGTAACCGGCATCGGCATCGTGGGCATGGTTCTGCGATCCGTCACCACGACGCCGCCGCTGACCGGCGGCAAGTAACAGCGACAAACCGATCATTCCAACAGCTGCGTCGCCGCTCGCGCCGCGGCTTTTTACGAGAGGAGCCAGCGCAGCCATGTCGAACGTTTATGAGATGCCGCAATGGGCGATCACGCTTGCGAGCGCGCTGATGACCGGCGGCGGCGGCTTGATCGGCGGTTTTCTCATCGCGCTGGTCAATCGCGGGCCGGCGCTGCAGCAGGCCGTCGATGCGCGGCTGACCACCCTGATCGAAGGTTACGAGCACCGCATCAGGGATCTCACCGAACATATCCAGCGATTGGAGGCGAAAATCGAGACGCTCGAGCGGCGGCTCGCGGAAGTCCAGGTGTGAGCGAGGAGGGGGATTGCCGTGCTTGCGAGCTGCAAGCTCGCGGTCCGGATCGCCGCGCCGCGGGCAGCCTCGGCAGTTCTCATCCCGGCGCGCCTGTCAAGGCGCGCCGGTCTTTTTGCATTTTCGGCTCTCAATATTTCCAGAACATGTCCTGGATGGCCTTGGTGTCGTTGGTCTTGGTCAGCGCCAGCATCAGGAGGATGCGGGCCTTTTGCGGGTTGAGGTTGTCGCTCGCCACCCAATCGTATTTGTCGTCGGGCTGTTCGCCGTTGCGGGCGATGATGCCCGAGCCGACGCGGGCCGAGCGCACGACGACGACGCCGGCCTTACGCGCCTCCTGCAGCGGGCCGACCATTTGCGCGCCGACCGAACCGTCGCCGGGACCCGCATGGACGATGCCCTTGGCGCCGGCCTTCACGAAGGCGTCGAGTGCCAGCGAATTATAATTGCCGTAGGCATAGACGATGTCGACCTGCGGCAGGCTGGTGAGGTTCGAGACGTCAAACTCGGTGTCCGCCGTGTTCAGGCGGGTCGAGGTGCGGTAGAAATGCGGCTTATTGTCCTGCATATAGCCAAGGAAGCCGAGGTCCGGCGTGCGGAACGTGTCAGTGGTCGAGGTGTTGCTCTTGGTGACTTCGCGGCCGGCGTTGATCTGATCGTCGAGGCACACGAGCACGCCCTTGCCGACCGCTTCCTTGCTGCCGGCGATGATTACGGCATTATAGAGATTGATCGGGCCGTCAGCGCTGATCGCGGTCGAGGGGCGCATCGAGCCGACGATCACCACAGGCTTCTTGCTCTTGACGGTGAGGTCGAGGAAATAGGCGGTTTCCTCGATCGTGTCGGTGCCGTGGGTGACGACGACGCCGTCCACATTGTCCTGCTTCAGGAGTTCGTTGATGCGCTTCGAGAGTTTCAGCCAATTGTCGTTGGTGATGCTCTCCGAGGCGATCTGGTAGACCTGTTCGCCCGTCACATTGGCGACTTTTTTCAGCTCCGGCACACTGTCGACGAGCGTGTCGCAACCGACTTTCGCGGCCGTATAGCCGACCGTAGTTGTGCTGGTCGCGCCGGTGCCGGCAATGGTGCCGCCGGTGCACAGAATCACGACGTGGGGGAGATTGGGATTGGGAGCCGTCGCGGCGGCGGTCGCCGGCGCGGAACTGTCCTGAGCGAAGCTTACATGTGGCACCGCGAGCGAGGCGCCAACGAGCATTGCCAGCGCGAAAGCGCGGCTTTTTCCTCCAAGAGACATAGCATTTCCTTATGTTTGGCCACATATTTTTCCGATTTTCGCGGCGAGGGGCCCTGCTTTCACGAAAATCGCGCGGCCAGCCTGAAGGCCCGACCAGTGTGGCACAATGCCACAAATGAGGTAGGGAGTCAGTTGGCTAGGCGCGCGCCAACGCGGTCTTGCCGCTCTGCAAGTTGCGCTCCCCCCCGGCTCCGGTCATGCCCAAACGGCGGGCAAGGTTCGCATCGTTTCCGCTCCGGTTGCGGCAAACTTGGGCGCTCCTCGGCAGACTGCCCGGCAATTGCGCAGTGCAGCGAGGTGTTTGCTTGACGAGCCTAATGCGATCATGCAGCCTGTCCGCAACGCTTATGCATGAGGCATAACGTGGAGGGGATAATGACAAAAACGAAACTGCTGCTGGTCGCGGCGACGGCCGTATGGGCGGGGCTTGGAGCCGCTTCAGCCAAGGAATGGAAAACGGTGCGCATCGGCATGGATGCGAGCTACGCGCCGTTCGAGAGCGTGGATTCGAACGGCCAGATCGTCGGCTTCGAGGTCGATTACTTCAAGGCACTCTGCGACAAGATCAAAGTCACCTGTACGTTCCAGAATCAGGATTGGGACGGGATCATTCCCTCGCTGGACGCGAACAAGTTCGACGTCATCGCGTCGAGCATGAACATCACCGAGGAACGCAAACAGAAGGTGAATTTCTCCGACTTCTATTACAGCACGGGCAACGTGATCATCGGCCAGGCCAGCGACAAGGCCGCCGACATCAAGCCTGAGACGCTGAAGGGTAAGACCATCGGCACTCAGACCTCGACGATCCAAGCGAAATATATCGAGAAGCTCTATCCCGGCATGGATACCAAGCTCTACCAGACGCAGGACGAACCCAATCTCGATCTCGCCGCGGGGCGTATCGATTACGTGCTGGGTGACGCCGTGGTGGAGCAGGACTTCCTCGACCATAAGGCCAACGGCTGCTGCAAGATCATCGGCAATGTGCCAAAGGATTCAGCGATCCAGGGCCCTGGCGTTGCCGCCGCCTTCCGGAAGGAAGACACCGACTTGCTGGCGATGTTCAACAAAGCCATCGCCGAGGCCGATGCGGACGGCACCTATAAGGCCATCGAAGCGAAATATTTCAAATTCTCGATCCGCGGGAAGTAAGCGCTTTCCTTCTCATCGAACTGAGTTCGGGCTCGCCCGAGTTCAGCCTCGCCCAGCTTCGCAAGCCACCTTCTCACCGTTCTGAACTCGGGCTTGCCCGTGTTGGGCATCTCAAATGCGCAAACCAGGCACGGCCGGGTTGTGAACGGGGAGAAGGGATTTTTCTACATCCAGGCTTCCGATGGACCTTTTATACAACCTTCTTTTGGGCCCCAAAGGCTGGGGCTGGCAGATCTTTCTAGGCGCGCTGGTGACGCTCGGCCTCGCGGGCTGCGCCGGGCCGCTCGCTTTTGCCGGCGGACTCATGCTGGCGGTGCTCAAGCTTTCGCGTCACGCGACGGTGCGCGCCATCTGCGAGGGCTATACGACGTTCTTTCGCGGCGTGCCCGATCTTCTGGCCCTGTTCATCGTCTATTTCGGCTTTCAGAAGATCCTCGACTATATCACCGCGGCGCTCGGCCTTGACCGTATCGACATCAATTCCTTCCTCGCCTCGGTCATCGCGCTCAGCGTGGTGGCGGTCGCCTATTCGAGCGAGATTTGGGTCGGCGCGCTGAAAGCCGTGCCGAAGGGGCAGCGCGAGGCGGCCGAAGCGCTCGGGCTGCATCGCATCAACGCCTTCTTCCTCGTCATTCTGCCGCAGCTCGTGCGCATCGCGCTGCCGGGTCTCAGCAATGTGTGGATGGTGCTGCTCAAGGATACGGCGCTCGTTTCGGCGCTCGGCCTGTTCGAATTGATGGGCACGTCGCGTCAGGCGGCGGTGCAGACGCAAAAGCCGCTGTTCTTTCTCGGCATCGTCGCCTGCGCGCTCTATCTCGTCATCAGCCTCGCCTCCGAATTCGTGCTGTCGCGTTTGGAACGCCGCTTCAACAGGGGATTTAGCCGCTGATGGAGCTGTTCAAATATATCCTCTCCTACGTGTTCAATTACGACCTGATGGCAGTGCAGGGATGGAAGCTGTGGCGCGGCCTCGTCGTGACGGCGGAAATCGTTAGCTTATCCGTGCCGATCGGTTTTCTGCTCGCCTATCCGATTTCGCAGGCGCGCATGTCGAAGAACGCGCTGCTCAGCGCTTGCGCCCGCGGCTACATCACCTTCTTCCGCGGCACGCCCTTGTTGTGCCAGCTTTTCCTATTCTATTACGGGGCAGGCGAATTGCACGCGGATGGGCTGATGCCGGCGGCGCTGTGGCCGTTCTTCCGCGAGGCTTTCTTCATTTGCATCGTTTCGTTCAGTATCAACACCGCCGCCTACCAGGCGGAAATCCTGCGCGGTGCCATTCAATCTGTGCCCAAGGGGCAGTGGGAAGCAGCGAGCGCGCTCGGTCTGCATAAGTTCGCCGCGTCGCTGCGCGTGATCTGGCCGCAGGCGCTGCTGGTGGCGATGCGTCCGCTGGGCAACGAACTGATCTCGATGATCAAGGCCAGCGCCATTGCCTCGCTGATCACCGTGCGCGACCTGATGGCGGAAGCCAAAGACCTCTACAAGATCGGCTACGATATGTCGGTCTATATTACCGTCGCGGTCATCTATCTGATCATCGTCGAAATCATTCGCCGCGTGTGGCGTTGGTGGGAGGGTTCGATCTCGAAGCATGTCGCCGTGTCGCGGCATTGAGACGTGTGGCGGGCCTGCGTGCAGCGGCCTTCAGGGCGCTCGTGCCAATCGACCGCCGTCACGGCGTGAGATCGCATCGCAATCGCCGAGCACGACCTCGAACGACACGTCGAGAATCTTTTTCTCCCCGTACCACATCTGCTGGCGCCAGGTGCCGGGAACGAGCTCCCAATTTTCGTCGAAACCGTAAAAGTCGATGCCGGCTTGGCCGATGAGATAGGAGCCGTGTGAGACCATCTGCTGCCACGGTTTGGGCGCCAGCGGATCGGCGAGGGGTTTGGGCGGAATCGTGACAGTGCGCAGGATGACAAGCGTGCCCTCGGGAGCGCCGGTCACGCGTACCTCCTGGCCGAAGCTGATGCCCTTGCAGGCCGGCACGATATGCGTGGTGCGCAGGTGTTGCCACGCGGCGAGCGTCGCGGAGATGCCTTCGTCGGTGCGTACGTCTGGCTTCGTGGGGTCGCGTTGCGTCGTATAGACGCCTTCCGTCACGATCTCGACGCCATCGACGCGCACCTCCTGCGCCGCCGCTGGCAGCGACAGCAGCAACATCGCGATCGAGACCCGCGCCACGATTGGTCCGGTCATGGGTGTCCGCCATCCTCTCTGTCACGCCCATTTGAACAGATTGGGCGTTTCCTGAAAACTTAAAGGATGGACATGGCGGATTCGCACCAGAGTGTGACAATTCTTGCCAGTCGGCACCGAAGCTGAAATGCTTGCGCCGTCAAGAGGAGTGGGCGGCGTGATATCGATCTATGATTTTACCGTTAGGAATATCGACGGCCAGGAAGCAACCTTGCGCGACTACGCCGGCCAAGTGCTGCTCGTCGTCAATGTCGCAAGCAAGTGCGGGTTCACGCCGCAATATGTCGGGCTCGAAGCACTCTACCGGAAATTCGCGCCACGCGGCTTCGCGGTGCTCGGCTTCCCCTGCGACCAATTCGGCCATCAGGAGCCGGGGGATGAGGCGGAGATCAAGAGCTTCTGCTCGCTCACCTATGACGTCACCTTTCCGCTCTTTGCCAAAATCGATGTGAACGGCGCCAACGCCGCGCCCCTGTACGACTTCCTGAAAGGCGCGGCGCCGGGCCTGCTCGGTACGAAATCGATCAAATGGAACTTCACGAAGTTTTTGATTGGCAGGCAGGGGCAGGTGCTGAAGAGATTTGCGCCCAACGACAAGCCGGAGGATTTGGCGGATGAGGTCGCACGCGAGATTGATGCGTAGTCGCAGGCAGGGATCGCGTCGGGTCTGGCTCGGATCGCTCGAGCTCAGCACACCCCTTTCAGCGCCGCGAGGTCATGTTGGATGAGACGCAGCTGCTTCGTTACGGGTTTTCGCTTGCACCCAGCTTTTTCAAACGCTCTTCCGCCTCGTCATGACCTTGAGCCGCAGCTTTGCGATACTATTTTACCGGTTCGCTTGCATTCTCTTGCGTTCCAAGTCCAGCTTGATACATCACGCCGAGAATAAATTGTGCGTCTGCTTGATTCTGAGCTGCCGCTTTCGTCGCTCATTGGAAGGCGAGAGCGGCGTTCGGCGCGGCGCCGATCCCTTTCATGTAGCAAATGCAACGTTGGATTGCGCTTCGGGTAGCCCTTGTTCTGTGACTTTGGGTGCCCAAACCAGCGCCTGGGCCTCGTCCTTCGGTACGCTGTTCTTGGCGAAATAGAGGAGTCCCAGGCCGTACTGTGCTTCGGCGGAGCCCTGGTCTGCGGCGCGTTCAAACCAGGACCGTACCTCGGCATAATCCTGTGATACGTCTTGGCCGTCGCTGTAGAGCTTACCCAAATTGACTTGTGCCCGCGCGTAACCGCGCTCCGCGGCTGCGCGATAAAATTGTGCGGCCAGCGTATCGTTGTGGCTTGCGCCGCGACCGTTCTCGTATGCAACGCCGGCATTGAACAGCTCCTCGGGTGTTCCTTTTGCGAGCAGCACCGCACGTTCGTGCTCATTGAGCGGGGGCCGTAAACCAAAAGTGACATCTTGCGCCGAGGACGCCGCCGGCATCGTCAGCAGCACGCAAATAACAACGCTCAGAGCCCAACGCATCTTCGTCGCCGTCGATGTGCCCGCATAACGATGCCACCGGGACGCGGGCAATTCAACTTCCTAAAACATAAGGATATCTCACAATGTTCGCTCGCGATCTCGAATCCAAACTCGGCCTTCGCATTGCTTTTGGTCCGTCCGGTACGGAGCGAGCAGAAGAGGTCGGCACAGGGGCCCACGCTACGTTGTCATCGTTTGGTCGCTGGTTGACATGGAATGCTCCAGAAGTGCGTCCGCAATACACATTCATGCGCCCGTGGGGCGCTAACAAATTTGGACCTTCGGGGCCGTTCGCGAAGACGTTAAAAGATCTTGGTATTCGTGCACGATTTCTCGACGACCATATTACTGGCATCGATACCAGCGTATTAAAGGCATGGGGCTGGTCTCGAGGCAAAATAAATAACTGGCGCGGCAAGGAGGGCGAATTTTTTAGCGCCAACGGCGAAGCACAGATTCTGGGGCGCCCTCCCATAACAAACGAGATCTTTTCGACGGAGAACGGAGTGCAATTTAGGCAAATCGACTTCGTCGCTCTTCCATCTTTTCTCTACCGGTTGTTTCGCGAAAATGTCATCTACAACAACGAAGATAAAAGGGTCGTCAGATTGGGAGGCGCCAAAGCGACGAAGCAGGCCGTGGCATATGCTGAAACCCGTGCGGTTCCGACACCGATGGCGGAGAGGTTTGCTATCCCGGGCCATGTTTCCGACAGCGGTCGAACAACTTTGTTCGACGCGGATGGCATCGCAGCATTTGATCGCATGCGATCCATAGGCGGCATTCTTAAGCACCTTGGGATGGTCGGACTCGCATTGGATGCCGGATTGACCGCTTGGCGGGTGCATAGCTTGATTGCGCAAGGCAATACATTCTCGGCTGATTCTGAGTGGCGGCATTTCTTGGCGCGAACGTCCCTCGGAACACTCGGAGGTATGACGGCGGGCGCGCTGTGGGGCCTTAGGCTTGGGAGACTGACAGGTCCCGTTGGCACGCTTCTGGCGACTGGGGCTGGTGCGGTCGGCGGTGCGCTTTTCGGTGACCGCGTGGCAAAGGCCTATGATCAACAAATCATTGACAACGGAATCGGCGGAAACGGTAACCACTACACCTATATCGAGGGCGCGAACGGTGTGGAAGGCCGGTGGGTGAGTTACGAGTTGGTGCCAAATCTAAATATCGGTTCTGCCGCCGGCTCGATATGGAAACGTATTGAGAAGCCGGCGCCCGCGGACCAAGTACCTGGTCTCGATTTTCACCGTGGCGAGAAGATTGCGGACCTCGTGCTCGGCAGCCCAGAGGTGTTGGATACGGACCACCTGATGCTCGATGGCAAAGATTGGGAGAAGGTGCGCGATGGCAGATCGCCCATTAGTCGATGGGCGCATGTCGTGCGTGCCGGCAGGCTTAGCCACCGGGACGAAGCCGATTCCGCAACGAGCGCTAAGCTGGATGAGCTTGCAAGGCAACGTCAGACGTCGAATGAAAATGGTCCCACAGTGGACGCGCGTAGCTACTTGCAAACCTATTACAAGAACGGCTGGGAGAAGTTCGGCCCACTGCCCGAGGCCGTAACGAGCGCCCTGAATTTGCGCAGCGAGCGGCACATTGTCGACCCTGCGACGCACATTACCTGGAATCAGGGGGAGGATGGCGAGTTTACACGGACGGTCATGATGCCAGGGGTTCGCGGCATCAAGCTACCCCGCAAAATACCTGCCAAGCCCATCGAAACTGAGCGGATCAAGCACCTGCAGCATGAGGTGCAAGTCGAGAATGCCGTCGATGAAGGGTATGGCGATATATATAAGACATCACGTCGCGATTCCGATCCGGTGGTCAACGAGCCATATTCTCGCAATTCCGTCGATAATTGGGGCGGCATGGGAATGGCTCCCGCGATGCCGCTCAAACTCGGCGATCTGTTTGCAAGATCAGTCGTCACCGATCCAGCCCTGATGGCTCCGAGCCCCGCGGCATCGGCGAACGCCACTTCCCGTCCCACAGGCAAGATCACAACGACGGTACATATTCATTTGGACGGTCAAAAGATCGATACCCAATTCTTCGAGCACGATTGATGAGGCCCCGTCGCGCGATCTCACTGTGGCGGCATGCGCAGGGCGCCGTCGAGGCGGATGACCTCGCCGTTGAGCATGGGATTATCGATGATCGCCATCACGAGGCGCGCATATTCGTCCGGTTGGCCGAGGCGCGAGGGGAAGGGGACGCCGGCGCCCAGGCTCTGCTGCACATTTTCGGGGAGGCCGCGCAGCATCGCCGTTTCGAAAATCCCCGGTGCGATCGTCACGGCGCGAATGCCGAAGCGTGCGAGTTCGCGCGCAATCGGCAGCGTCATGCCGGCAACGCCGGCCTTGGAGGCGGCATAGGAGGCTTGCCCGATCTGGCCGTCGAAGGCGGCAATCGACGCGGTCGAGATCAGAACGCCGCGCTCGCCGCCCTCCAGCGGTTCCAGCGTCGAGGCGCCGGCGGCGACAAGGCGGATCAAGTTGAACGTGCCGATGAGATTGACCTCAATGCCTTTACGAAAATCGTCGAGCGGCATCGGACCGTTGCGGCCCACCACCCGCGCGCCGGGCGCGATACCGGCGCAATTGACGAGAATGCGCGCCGAGCCCTGCGCCGCCGTCGCTGCGGCAACGGCGGCCTCGGCGCTTGCCGCGCTTGCGACATCGCATTGGAGCGCCAATGCGCCGATCTCCGCCGCGATTGTTTTTGCCGCCGCGAGGTTGAAATCCAGAATCGCGACCTGCGCGCCGGCGGCTCTGAGCGCCCGGGCGGTCGCTTCGCCAAGGCCTGAGGCGCCGCCCGTGACGATCGCCGGAATGTTCGCAACGCGCATGTTTCCATCCCTTCAATGAATTCGTTTTAGCAACGGTGCGGGGACTGTAAGCCACAGCCTACGCGAAAGTCACGTTGTCATCCCGGGTCAATCCGCGGACGATATCGAGGCCTTCTTGCGAGGTCTCTGGCCCCGATATCCTGGCCGCGTGTCGCCATCTATTGCGCCTGGTCGAGCAGCGCCGGCAATTTCTGCAGGAAGGCCTCGCGCGCCCTCAAGCCGGCGCCGTCCTTGTGCGCTTCCGTATCCTGGATCTGGCGCACGAAGACCAGCGTGCGGCCTTCCTTCGTCGCCCAGCCGACGAACCAGCCGTAGCCATGCGCGTGGTCCTCGGCCCCTGTCGCGTCGCGCGGGAAACCGGTGCCGGTCTTGCCATGCACGTCCCAGCCGTTGGGCAGCGTCGCGATCTCGGTGAGCCGGTCGGTCATGTCATAGGCATGGGTCGAGACCGGCAGGGTGCGCTGCGCGATCTTCTCGAGAAAGGCAGCTTCTTCGAGCGGTGAGATTTTCAGCGACGAACTGTTCCAGGAATCGGTGAGGCCATCGTGTTTGCCCGGGTCGCCCGACACATCCTCGTTGCCGTAGTGGAACGCCTGGACGTAATGTTGGAAGCGCGCCTCGCCGAGGCTGCGCGTCACTTGCTGCGAATACCAGAAGACCGAATTTTTGATCCAGCTCGTCGGGTCGATATCGGTCCGCCAGGCTGGGTTCCAAGCGGGATAGCCGGGGTGGAAGGATAGGACCGGCGTGTGTTCGTCCTTGAGGAAGCCCGCGTCATAGCCCATCAGGCTGATAGCGATCTTGAAGGTCGAGGCCGCGGTGACGCGTGTCTCGCATGCTCCCTCCTGCTGCATGATTTTCCCCGTCGCGGCGTCCGCGATCAAGGTGCAGCCGGGCGCGTCTTGCGCCTGGGCGGGGAGGGCGAGGAGGGGCATGCCCAAGAAGGCGGCTAGAAGGAGACGGAACGGCGGTTGTTGTGTAAGCGAGAAAGCCATCGAAGCAACCTGTTGGAGGAAGAGGCGAAAATGCCGGTGCCGTTTCTGGCGGCGCATTGCGGCCGAATGGGGCTAGCGGCCGGGACGGCTGGCAACGGCGTTAACGGCCGGTTAAGCTGTGGATAAGCCGCCGCGCCCAGCAAATTTTGTGGTGCCCTCGAAAATTTGCCGTGCCCTGCTGAGTGGGTCGCCGGTGGTCTGTTTAAGGGGGTTAGACGCAGGGAATAATCTCTTATTTAACAAATATTTGACTTGTCATCGTTCATGTTACAAGAAACTGTCATCCCATTGTCATATGAATAATGGACTAGGCAGGTCAGAGGAATCTTCCTTCGAGGTTCCGCTTTTCGTTTCGTGTCACGGATGGGGTCATGCTTCCGAGATTCGCCTCTTTATCCACGATGAGCCGCCGGGCATTGCCCAATCATTGGGATTTGATCGCAATGGCGATCATCTTCTCCATCATCATCGCCATTACCAAGGGCGCGCACGGCATCAATGCCCCGCTGCCCAAATTGGAAGAAGCGCCGACGATCGACCTGTCCTATTGGAATCTGCCTTATTACGCGATCCGCTCAGTGATCCGCATGGCGATCGCGATGGCCGCCTCGTTCGTCTTCACCTTTACATACGCCACGTGGGCAGCGAAGAGCCGGCGCGCCGAAATGGTGCTCATTCCGATGCTCGATGTGCTGCAATCGGTGCCGGTGCTGAGCTTTCTCACCATCACCGTCACGTTCTTCACCGACACGCTGTTTCCGGGCAGCACGCTCGGCGTCGAATGTGCCGCGATTTTCGCGATCTTCACCGCACAGGCCTGGAACATGGCCTTTTCCTTCTACCAGTCGCTGCGTACTGTGCCACATGACTTGAGCGAGGTCGCCGACGGCTTCCATCTTACGGGCTGGCAGAAATTCTGGAATCTTGAAACGCCTTTCGCCGTGCCGGGCTTGTTGTGGAACACGATGATGTCGATGTCCGGCTCGTGGTTCTTCCTCGTCGCGTCGGAAGCGATTACCGTGCATGGCACGACGGTGAAACTGCCGGGCATCGGCTCCTATCTTGCAACCGCGATCGACGCCAAGGATTGGGGCGCGGTGATTGCGACCGTCATCACCATGTTCGTGGTGATCCTGATCTACGACCAATTGCTGTTCCGCCCCGTCGTCGCCTGGGCCGACAAGTTCCGCGTCGAATTGTCCGCCGCGCAAACCACCGACAAGTCGTGGCTGCTCGATTTGCTCAACCGCACGCGCTGGGTGCGCCACGCCTCGCGCCCGGTCCAGGACCTCTTCCGCCGCTTCACCCTGCTGCGCATCGATCGGGCTAGCATCGTCCCGAAGGTGTTGCTCGCGCTGCTCGTCGTGTTCTGGCTTTACCTCGCCAGGCATGTGTTTGACACGCAGGTTTACAATGACGGCACTTTTTTGCTGGCGCTGTTGCTCATCGTACCGATGTTCGTGCTCGCCAAATGGATTTGGGCGCCCAGCAGCGTGGCTGACGCTTCGCCCGCAACGTCTCGCCTCATCGACATCGCTTGGTTTGCCATCATCGTTCTTGGCTTTCTCTATGCCGCGTGGGAGATCGCGAGCTATGTGAGCCAGTCGCTGAGCATGAGCGACGTGTGGGAGACCTTCTGGCTCACCTGCTACACGCTGGCGCGCGTCGCCGTGCTGATGCTGCTCGCGACCATCTTCTGGGTGCCAGTGAGCGTGTGGATCGGCTTGCGCCCGCGCCTTGCCAGTTTCATTCAGCCGGCGGCGCAATTCCTGGCCGCTTACCCGGTCAACCTCCTGTTTCCGATCGCAGTGCCGCTGATGGCGATGTTCAATCTCAATCCCGACATCTGGCTCTCGCCGCTCATCGTGTTCGGTACGCAATGGTACATCGTGTTCAACGTGGTGGCGGGCGCGTCGGCCTTCCCCAACGATTTGCGTGAAGTGTCGGCCAATTTCCACATCAAAGGCTGGCAATGGTGGAAGAATGTCATTCTGCCCGGCATCATGCCCTATTATTTCACCGGCGCGATCACGGCGTCGGGCGGTTCGTGGAACGCTGCCATCGTCGCCGAGACGGTGAAATGGGGCGACCAGACCTATAGCGCGCACGGCATCGGCGCCTATATCGCCGACGCTTCCGCGTCCACCGACGACAACGCCTTCCAAAAAGTCGTTCTCGGTACGGTGATGATGTCGATCTTCGTCATCCTGTTCAACCGCCTGTTCTGGCGCCGCCTCTATGCCTACGCCGAGCGCAAATTGCGGGTTGCGTAAGATGGCGACGGAAGTTCTACGCGAAGCAAGCCGAGCCCTCTCGTCTCCGTATCAGCGGGGCGAAGGGATCACCGACAAATCACCAGTGAGTTAGCCCATGCTCCAGCAAGCTCCCCATGCACTTCTCGAAGTGAAAAACGTCAGCCAGCGCTATCAGAAAGGCGGCGGCGATGGTCATCTCGTTCTCGATGAAGTGTCGATGTCGCTGAATGAGAATGAGATCGTCGGCCTGCTCGGTCGCTCGGGCTCGGGCAAATCGACGCTGCTGCGGATCGTCGCAGGCCTCAATTCGCCGTCGGACGGTGAGGCGATCTTCGACGGCAAGCCGATCGACGGGCCTGCCGAAGGCATTGCCATGGTGTTCCAGAGCTTCGCGCTCTTTCCCTGGCTCTCCGTGCTCGACAATGTGGAACTCGGTCTGCGGGCGCACAAAGTATCGCCGGAAGAGGCGCGCAAGCGGGCGCTGAAGGGCATCGACATCATCGGCCTCGACGGGTTTGAATCGGCCTTTCCGAAAGAGCTGTCGGGTGGCATGCGTCAGCGTGTCGGCTTTGCCCGCGCCCTCGTGGTGCAGCCGAAAATCCTCTTGATGGACGAGCCGTTCTCGGCGCTCGACGTGCTCACCGCCGAAACCCTGCGCACCGACCTTCTCGATCTGTGGACGGAAGGTCGCATGCCGACGAAATCGATTTTGATGGTGACGCACAATATCGAGGAAGCGGTGCAGATGTGCGACCGCGTGCTCGTGCTGTCGTCGAACCCGGGCAAGATCGCGGCCGAAATCAAGGTCAATCTCACCCATCCACGCAACCGCGCCGACCCGGAATTCCGCCAATTGGTCGATCAGATCTACACACTGATGACCAAGCGCCAAGATCCGCGACAGACCCAGGGCGCCTTCCCCGGCATGGGCATCGGCATGATCCTCCCGCGCGTCTCTACCAACACCATGGCCGGCTTCATGGAAGCCCTGGTTGCGGCGCCCTACAACGGTGTCGCCGACCTGCCGCATCTCGCCGACGACCTGACGATGGAGATCGACGAACTCTTCCCCGTCGCGGAAACGCTGCAATTGCTGCGCTTTGCCGAACTCGCGGAAGGCGACATCAAGATCACCCCGGCTGGACGGCGTTTCGCGGAATCGGAAGTGGATGTACGCAAGCGCCTCTTCGGCGACCATCTCGTGACCTATGTGCCGCTCGCCGGCCGCATTCGTCGCGTGCTCGACGAGCGCCCCACCCACGTCGCGCCTGCAAGCCGCTTCCGCGAAGAACTCGAGGACTACATGTCCGAAGATTACGCCGAAACGACGCTGCGTTCTGTGACCAACTGGGGCCGCTACGGCGAGCTTTTCGCCTATGACGAGGCGGCGCAGGTGTTCAGCCTGGAGAACCCGCAGTAAGCGTGGAGCGCTACCGTCTTAAGTATGCGCCTATAAAAAGGCTTCCTTATCATCCCGGGCTTTACCCGGGATGATAAGTGTTAGTGTTACGAGAGTCTGAGGCAAAGTAGTTGGAGTAATTTGCCGCTTCGGCCGCAAACATTTCCACCGGCCGGTCAACCCGCTGCTTCTTATTCGGCGCCGATCGCGATTGCGGTTTCGTCCCTTTGATCGCTGCGCACGTTCAGTGAGAGAAACACCACAATCGCAGTCAGAATCGTGATGCCGGTGAGCACGTCGAGCAGCAGGCTAAAGGCGCTGCCGTAGTGCTGGACAATCTCGGCGGCGGGCATAGGCGCTAAGAGATCGGCGCCTTCCGCCATATTGCCGGTCACGAGCTTTTGCGCGGCGAGCGAGGCATTGCCTCCGGGAAGCCGCACAGCAATCACCCCCCCGAGAAGGGCGTTGACGAGCGCCAATGCGATGCATTCACCGGCCACGCGGATGGTCGAGAAAATGCCCGCCGCCATGCCAGCGCGCTCCTTCGGCACGACGCTCACCGCCAGCCCATCCATCAGGCCCCAAGGCAGGCTGATGCCGATGCCGATGGTGAGGAGCGGGCCGGCAAAAGCGTCGAGCTGCGTGCCGACCGGCATGCGGCTGAGCCAATAGAGCCCGCTGGCGCAAATGAGGAGGCCGATGCCGCACAGGAATGCCGGCGCGATCCAGCGCACAAGGAAGCCCGCGGCCAAGGGCAGGATCAGCAAGGGCGCGGAAAGGATGAACATCATGCGGCCAGTGAGCGGCTCACCGATCTGCTCGATGCCAACGAAGCGGATCGGCATCAGCACGAGCAGCACGACGAAGGCATAGGCCGGCGCGGCCGCGAGAAGCTGGACGCCGACGAAGCGCGGAAAGCGGAACAGAGATAGATCGAGCATCGGCCTTGCCGCGTGCGTCTCGATCCGGACGAACCACGCGGCGAGAACCGCTGCTGCGGCCAGCAAGGCGAGAACGAGCGGGTCGCTCCAGCCGCTCGCCGGCGCCTGCAGCACGCCCCAGGTCAAAAGGCTCAAGGCGCCGGTGAAAGTGAGCGCGCCGGGCCAATCCAACGTGCGCGCTTCGGGGTCGTGCGACTCGCGCATGAACATCAGCGCCGTTGTGAAGGCGGCGCAAGTCAGCGCTACCACGAGCCAGAAGATCGAATGCCACCCGATGGCATTGACCATCGCGCCGGCGCTCACCGGCCCGCAGCACAGACCGATGCCGAAACTGGTGCCGACGAGGCTGAAAGCCCGCATCCGATGAGGCCCATCGAGGTCCTGCGCGAGGGCCGCAAGGCCGCTGGCAAAGGCCAGCGCCGCGGCAATGCCCTGCACCGCGCGCAAAGCTATGAAGGTTTCGATCGAGGCGGCGAAAGCGAGACCGAGGGAGGCGAGCGCGAACGCTCCGGTGCCGGCGAGGAAGGCGCGCTTCCGACCATAGCGATCGGCCAATGTGCCCATCGCCATCAGCGCACTGGCGAAGCCGAGCATGAAGGCGTTAGTGATCCAGTTGAGTGCGACGGGACTGCCGCCGAGATCGCGAAAAATCGCGCCGAGCGCCACGGCGGGGCCGGTGAAGGTGAGGGGCATGGCGATGGCGGCGAGACACATGGCAAACAGCACGAAACCGCTTCTGACCGCGCTGGCGCGGTGTGAAGAGTTAATCATGATGGACTCGTTCGATGGGAGGCAGCGGCGCTTAAGGCGCCTTGCTGCGGGAGAGGTGACGGCGGCCGATGGCCGCGCGGTCATGAGCAAGATCTAAGGCGCGGCGGCCAGCGCGACTATGCCGCTCGGGTTCCGAACATTGCAGCGCGGAATTCTCGAATGCAGACTTGTTCTTTCGTGTCTCTGCGGCAAAATACGGGAGAATGGAAAATCACGGCAATCTGATCGCCTTCGTTCGCACCGCGGACCTCGGCAGTTTCGCCGCTGCGGGCCGCGTGCTCGGGCTGTCCGCTTCGGCGGTCGGCAAGGCGGTGGCACGGCTCGAGGCGCATGTCGGCGTGCGGCTGTTCCATCGCTCGACGCGCAACATTCGCCTGACCGAGGAGGGCGCGCTGTTTCACGGGCGCTGCCGGCGCATTTTGGAAGATCTCGATGAGGCGAAGGCGCTTCTCGCCCATGGGCGTGACGAGCCGCGTGGCCGCCTGCGCGTGAGCACGCCGATCGTGACCTATCACCTGTTGATGCCGGTGCTGCCGGAGTTCATCCTCTCGCATGCGCAGATCGAATTGGACCTCGATTTCAATGACCATCTCGTCGATCTGATCGACGAGAATGTCGACGTCGCCATCCGCTCGGGCGATCTGCCGGATTCGCGGATGATGTCGCGCCGTCTGTGCCAGTTTCAAATGGTTCTGTGCGCCGCACCGGCTTATCTGGCTCAATATGATGAGCCGCAGACGCCCGCGGATCTTGCGCGGCATCGCGCGATTCAATTCCGTTTCGCCTATAGCGGCCGCATTCTGGATTGGCCGCTCAAAGCGCCGCATGAGGGCGCCGAGCGTACAATGGCGCGTGCGATGAGCGCTAACAATATGGAGGCGCTGCATGCGGCGACGCGCGCCGGTATCGGCATCGCCTGCATGCCGAATTTTCTCGTTCAGCCGTCGCTGCAAAGTGGCGCTTTGAGCTTGGTTTTGCCTGACTTTGTCACCGGGCCGCGGGCTTTCAATATGCTCTGGCTTGCGAATCGCCACCCCATGCCGAAAGTGCGCGCTTTTGTCGAATTCATCAGCCGCAAACTGGCCGTCTAAAGTGCTGGCCCCGCTCCTCCGCTGACGGGTATCACGGAAAATGCTGCAGCGGGCCGTTGCCTTTGCCGACATGCAGGCGATCCGCCGCCGCGATAGCCCGCGTCACGTAGGATTTGGCCGCGCCCACCGCCGCATATAGATCGAGCCCCTTGGCGAGGCCGGCCGCGACGGCGGCGGATAATGTGCATCCGGTGCCATGGGTGTTTTTCGCCGCGATGCGATGCGCCGCGAAATGATGCAGATCGGTGCCGTCGTAGAGCACGTCGATGCTTTCCTCGCCGGCGCCATGCCCGCCTTTCAACAGGACGGCGGCGCATCCGAACGCGTGCAAAGCCTTTGCCTGTATTTCCATGCCCGCGACATCCGTCGCCATATCGGTGTGCAGAAGCGCAGCCGCCTCGGGCAGATTGGGCGTGACGAGATGAGCCCGGGGGAAGAGCCGCGCGCGCAGGAGATCGAGGGCGTCTTCGGCGAGCAGTGCGCGGCCGCTGCTGGAGACCAGAACGGTATCAAGCACGAGCGGCAGTGCGGGATAGCGCTGCAGAACCTCGGCAATCGCCATGATATTTGCCGCATTGGCAAGCATGCCGATCTTCGCCGCGCTGACGTGCATATCGCTCAGCACGCTGGTCATCTGTGCGGCGACGATCTCCGCTGGCACCGCATGAATCGCCTGCACGCCAAGGGTATTTTGCGCCGTCACCGCGGTGATCGCGCTCGTGCCATAGACGCCGAGCGCGGCGAAGGTTTTCAGATCCGCCTGAATACCCGCACCTCCCCCTGAGTCGGAGCCGGCGATGGTGAGGGCGATGGGGGTCGGCACGGGAAACTCCAGAAACTCGCTCGGACTTTGGCGAAACCAATCTTATTGGGGGCGGTCTAGGTCAATGAGCACCAATATAGGCGTTCGCGATGGCGATGACGAGCAGCACTGCTGACACTCCTTAACGCGGCCGAGGTCTATGTTGCCCCATCGGCAACAGCAGCCATGGAGGCGATGATGAGAGTTAAGGGGTTTGACACCCATTCGCTGCACATGCAGCCGATGCTTTTACTGACATTCCAGGCGCCATTCAGCGATGTCGAGCGGATCATGGCGGAGGTTGTGAAGATCGCACCGCTCCGCATGGGCCGCTACGACAGTAATTCCTATCAGTCGGCGCCCGGCATCGAGCGCTATCGGCCGTTGGAGGGCGCGGCGGCCGGCGCCGAGCACGAGGTGCGCAGGCGCCCCGAAGTCGTCGAAGTGTCGTTCGAACTGGCCAGCGACCAAGCGCTGGCGACCCAAGTCATCGAGGCGATTTTCAACGCACATTCCTATCAAGAGCCGGTGATCCGCGTTCAGCCCATTCTGGCCAGCCGCTCGAAAGGGCTCGACGATACCCACAACCCCAACCGCTGGTGGAACACCACCGGCGATTGGAAGAAGCGTGCCGCCGAGTTGATCGAGTGAGGCAAGCGCCTTATGTCTTCCAGCCGCGCTTCTCTCTGGCTTCGGAGCGTGATTGCGGCTAATCTGCTGAGCGGGACCAGGGGCGGAACCAGCTTCGCGAGGCGTTGGCCGCCACCGGGATTTTTCACACGGAGGGGCGCGTGTGATATCGATTTCGGTTGGGGGATCGCAGTCGGGCGAGGATTGGACGCAGCATCTCTGGATTCCGGTGCTGTTGTTCGTCCTGCAGCAGCTGATTTCAGCCTATTTGCAGTCAGGCAGTGTCTATCGCAAGCGGTTGCTTCTCCTCGGCGCCGTGATCGACGAAATCGAAGGGATCATCGCGTATATAGATCCGATCTTGGCGAGTTTGCGCGAGGGTTTCACCGACGACTATTTCGCAACGGCGGTTTCGGAGCCCGGCTACTATCTCTACACCGTCGAGGCCGATAGCGTGCCGAGTTTCTTCAGGACGGAAGCGGCCGATTTTCTTTTCCTGACACGCGAAACCTATTCGCAAATGGTGCGGTTCCACAATCAGGAAATGCTAGCTCTGGAATTGATCGGCAATCTGACATCCGATCCATTCAAGAATCTCCCCGCCAGACGCAAATTAGCGGCGATCCGGGATGTCGTTACGGCGCTGGACGAAACCCGCCTATACGGCCAAGACGCCAAAAACAAACTGAACACGGAACTGCTCACGTGGCAAGCAAAGTGGCGAAGTTATTTGCCATTCTACGGTAAGGGATTGTAATCGGACCTGACGGGTAAGCGCATGCAAGCACGACGCATTACGGCTTTCAGCAAAGCGATGCGGCGCTCCGGTTAAGTAGCGATGCCTTTAACGATTGGAGGGAACGGCTTCATTGTCATATCCTTCGGGAAATTCTTCGCGCCAGTTGATTTGAATTCATAGCATTGAACGGCGCACATGTCACGGCGCGCCGTTCCGCGCTACACGGGTTGCATCGCAGCCCGTCATCTCTTGCGTTCCTTCAGCCCGATCCAGAAGCGCAGCTTTTCCGAGCGGCGCAGCACGTCGACGGGAATTGTGCGGTTGATGCGGTCGGCATTCAAGAGCCGCACCAGTACGTCAGCGCCGGTCACCGGCACGTCGTCGAGGCTCAGGATGATGTCGCCGGTCAAAAGGCCGGCCTCGTCCGCCGGGCTGCCCCGTTCGACCGTGGTGATCGTCGCGCCGGTCTCCTGCAGGTCCTTGCGCAGCGCGATGCGGCGTGGGATGACGATATTGGCGGCGCCGATCCCGATATAGCCGCGCCGCACCCGTCCGTGCCGCACAATTTCGCCCATGACGAAATTGGCGGTGTTGGAGGCGACCGCGAAGCAAATGCCCTGCGCGCCCTGAATGATCGCGGTGTTGATGCCGATTACCTCGCCCCGCGCGGAGACGAGCGGCCCACCGGAATTGCCGGGGTTGAGCGCGGCATCGGTCTGGATCACATCGTCAATCAGGCGGCCGTTCTGCGAGCGCAGCGAGCGCCCGAGCGCCGAGACGACGCCGGTCGTCACGGTGGCGTCGAAGCCGAGCGGGTTGCCGATGGCGATGGCGATCTGGCCGCGCCGCAGCTTGTGCGAGTCGCCGAGCGCGGCATAGTCGAGAGAGGTGTTCTCGTCGATCCGCAGCAGCGCGAGATCGGTGTCCGGGTCGTCGCCGAGCACGCGGGCCGAGAGCACGCGGCCATCGAGCGTCGTGACGTCGGCCTGCCGGCCGGCTTGGATCACGTGGTTGTTGGTCAGCACAAAGCCGTCCGGCGATATGATCACGCCGGAACCGGAGCCTGCGCGCTGGCCGGTGCCGGGACGTTTGATATCAAGCCGCACGACGGCCGGGCCGACCCGGTCGACGACGCTCGTGACGGTCTGCGAATAGGCGTCGAGCAGGGCTTCGTCCGACGGGGCGGCCGGCTGCGTGGATCCTGAGGGAGAAGAAAAGTCGTCAAGTATGGGCGTGGCATCCACCCAGGCGACGTGAAAATCATCAAGCATGGAAGTTTCCTTTGTTGCCCAATGATATGGGGAGGGGCGGGGGCGGTTGCCAGGGGCGGGTTGAGACCCGTTCGGCGTGAGGCCTCGCGCGTCACCGCCACGAATCCTGGTTCTTATCTCCCCTCCGGATCGATTACCCGCACCTGATGGGGCAGGTCCGCGCTACAGGTTCACAGCACTAGGTTGACGTTGGCGGCGCCCGCGCCCGGGGGCCAAGCTCGGCACCAACAGGCCCGCCCCGCCCTGTGCCGCCAAGCCGGTCGTGAATGCTCCACAAGGCAGGACGATGGCTTTGATAATTTTAAGCGATTGGGCGCACGAGCCATGCCCGGTGCGGATAGCTGGTAGAACCAAGCCTAGAGGTGGTTGGCAGGGCGCGCAAAGGCGTGAAGACTGTCCGCGCGAGGTTTGCGCCTATAGCCAAGCGGACCAAACCGCACTAATTTCGTCTCCATCCCCTCCCAGTCAGGATATCCCCATGAAGCCCATGAAATTCGGCATCGGTCAGGCTGTCAAACGTGTCGAGGATGCGCGCTTCGTGACCGGGCAGGGGCTCTATACGGCGGACGTCGCGCCCGAGGGCGCGTTGCATGCCGTGTTTCTGCGCAGCCCGCACGCGCATGCCGCCTTCACCTTCACCGATCTCGATGGCGCCGCCGACGCGCCAGGCGTCAAATTGGTGCTGACGGCTGAGGATATTGCGCATCTGGGCGATCTGCCGTGCTTGGCACCCTTGAAGAATTCCGATGGCACGACGATGAACCTGCCGGAATATCCGCTGTTGGCGCGTGGCGTCGTGCGCCATGTCGGTGATGCGGTCGCGATGGTCGTCGCCGAAACCGAATGGCAGGCGCGCGAGGCGTTGGAAGCGATCGGGGTCGATTGGCAGCCGCTCGATGCGGTCGTTGACCTTGGCGCTGCGATCAACGGCGGCGCGGCCCACGTGTGGGCATCGAACCCCGACAATGTCGCCTATGTCAGCGAGATGGGCGACGAAGCGAAGGCCGACGCGGTTTTCGCATCCGCGGCCCATCACGTGAAACTGACCGTGGTCAATAACCGGCTCGTGTGCAACTACATGGAGCCGCGCAGCGCGATCGGCGAATATGATGTGGCGTCCTCCCGCTACGCGCTGACGTCAGGCAGCCAGGGCGTGCATTCCCTGCGTGACAATATCGCCAAGCGCGTGCTCAAGGTCGAGCCGAGCCAAGTGCGCGTCGTCACGAACGATGTCGGCGGCGGTTTCGGCACCAAGAGCTTTCTCTATCGCGAATATCCGCTGGTGCTGGAGGCAGCCAAACGCCTCGGTCAGCCGGTGAAATGGGTCGGCGACCGCTCGGAACATTTCACCAGCGACGCGCAGGGACGCGACAATCTCACCACCATCGAAATGGCGCTCGACGCGCGAGGCAAATTCCTCGCACTGCGCGTCGACATTCTCGGCGGCCTGGGTGCCTATCTGTCGCAATTCGGCCCGTATGTGCCCTGGCTTGGCTTGTCGATGGCGACGGGGCCCTATCACATTCCCGTCTTCTACGGCCGCGTGCGCGGGGTCTATACGCATACGACGCCGGTCGATGCCTATCGCGGCGCCGGCCGCCCCGAGGCAGCCTATGTGCTTGAGCGCCTCGTCGACACCTGCGCGCGCCAGACCGGCATCGCGCGCGAAGAGCTGCGTGCGCGCAATTTCGTGCAACCGCAGCAGATGCCTTACCACACCGTCACCGACCGGACCTACGATGTCGGCGAGTTCGAGGGCGCCATGCGCGCCTCGCTGGCCAAAGCCGATTACGCGGGCTTCGATGTGCGTGCGAAAGAGTCGGCGGCAAAAGGGCTTCTGCGCGGCATCGGCTTTGCGAGCTACATCGAATGCACCGCCTGGGGCTCGGGCGAGGAAGGCTCGGTGCAGCTCGAAAAGGACGGCACCTTCACCGTGCTCGTCGGCACCCAGTCGAACGGGCAGGGCCACGCGACGGCTTACGCACAAGTCGTGTCGCAATATCTCGACGTGCCGCTGACCCAGGTACGGGTCATTCAGGGCGACACCGACCGGGTCGTATCGGGCAATGGCACGGGCGGCTCGCGTTCCATTCCCGTCGGCGCGGCGATGCTCAACCGGGCGTCGGAGAAGCTGTCCGTGCAATTGAAGGAACTCGCGGCCGACAAGCTCGAAGCGGCGATAGGCGATTTGGAAATCGCGGACGGTCATATCCGAATCGCCGGCACCGATCGCGCGCTGTCCTATGCGGAAATCGCCACATTGCCAAAGGCGGAAAACAAACTGAAGGCGATCGACTCCTTCGTGCCGCCCGACGCGACCTATCCCAACGGCACCCACGTGTGCGAGGTGGAGATCGACCCGGACACTGGCGTCACGAAGGTCCTGCGCTACAGCGTCGTCGATGATTTCGGCTTCACGCTGAATCCGCTGCTGCTCGCCGGCCAGGTGCATGGCGGCATCGGCCAGGGCATCGGGCAGGCATTGCTAGAGCGCACGGTGTTCACCGAAGAGGGGCAATTGCTGACGGCGAGCTTCATGGATTATTGCGTGCCGCGCGCCGACGATATTCCCGAGTTCCATTTCGAAACCCGCAACATTCCCTCGACCACCAATCCGATGGGCCTGAAGGGCGCAGGCGAAGCCGGCTCGATCGGCTCGTGCCCGGCAGTCATGAATGCGGTCGTCGATGCGCTGCACCGCGGCTACGGCATCACCCACATCGACATGCCGGCAACGCCGGCGGCGGTGTTCGCGGCGATTAGGGTAGCATCACTTCGGACCGCGACCTAGAAGGTCGCGGTCCGAGTAGCCGCTTATCCCGCGTACATCTCCGTCGGCCGCCCTTCGCGCGCGTGCATGATATTGTCCATGAATTGCTGCGCGCTCGCGTCCCAGGAATATTTCAGGGCATGGTTGCGGGCGGCCTCGCGCGGGATGTTCAGCGCCGCGAGGCAGGCCTCGCGCAGATCCTCGCTCAGGCAGCCGGGGCCATCGTCGCCGATCACGTCAAGCGGGCCGGGCACGGGATGGGCGGCGATCGGCAGGCCGCTTGCGAGCGCCTCGAGGAGCACGATGCCGAACGTGTCGGTGCGGCTCGGGAACACCAGCGCATCAGCGCTGGCATAGATTTGTGCGAGCTCCTTGCCGGTCTTCAGCCCGAGGAAATGCGCGTCCGGATAGGCAGCCATCAGTGTTTCGCGCGCCGGCCCGTCGCCCACCACGGCTTTGCTGCCTGGCAGGTCGAGCGCCAGAAAGCTTTCGATGTTCTTCTCCACCGCGACGCGGCCGACGGTCAGGAAGATCGGCCGGGGTAGGTCGAGCACATTGGCGTAACCCGGATGAAACAGGTCGGCATCGACACCGCGCGACCAGCGCATCAGGTGCTGAAAGCCGCGCGCGCTCAAATCCTGCTCAATGCTGCTGGTGGCCACCATCGTGCCGATGCCGGAATTGTGGAAACGCCGCAGCCAGGCGTAGGACCAGTCGAGCGGCACCGGCAGACGCGCGGCGAGATATTCGGGAAACCGAGTGTGATAGCTCGTCGTGAACGGCCGGCCGGCGTCGCGGCAATAGGCGCGCGCGCCAAGGCCGAGTGGGCCTTCGGTGGCGATGTGAATATGCGCCTCCGGGTGTTCGGCAAGATGGCGGCCGATCATGGCAGGCAAGGCGATCGCGAGGCGGATATCGGGATAGGTCGGCAAGGGTATGGTGGCGAACCGGTCGGGGGTTAGAAAATCGACTCGCGCCCCTTTCGCGCGGCACTTCTCGGCGGTCGCTTCCAAAGAGCGGACCACCCCATTCACTTGCGGATGCCACGCGTCGGTGACGATGAAAATATGCATGGACTCAACTCATGATGAAACGCGATTCCTTCTCCCACATTCACACCGGGGTCGCCGGGGTGAAAATTTTTGATGCTGAATCCAGACAAACCTGGGTTCAGTCGGGGAAAAGGGAACGAAAATCACGCAGCAAATCGGTCCGGTGCTGGCACGGGCGTCGGGGTCTGGCTTTCCTGTGCCGGCGCGGCGACGGAGGTCCAGCGGATCACTTCCAGCCGACCGTCCGCGTGTTCGGCGACCACCGTGCAGCTCTCGACGAAATCGCCGGTGTTCACATAGGTGATGCCGTCGATGTCGCGGATCGTGGCATGATGGATGTGGCCGCAGATCACGCCATCCGCGCCGCGCTTCCGCGCGTCTTCGGCCAAGGCCACCTCAAAAGCCCCGATGAAATTCACCGCCTGCTTCACCTTGAGCTTCGCCCAAGCCGAGAACGACCAATAGCCGAAGCCGAGGCGACGGCGAATGCGGTTGAAAGTGGTGTTGAGCACGACGGCGGTCTCATAAGCCCAATCGCCGATATGGGCGAGCCAGCGAGCGTGCAGCACCACCACGTCGAATTCGTCGCCATGCGTGACGAGGAAGCGTTTGCCGTCGGCGGTCGTGTGCATCGCGCGGCGCATGATCTCGATGCCGCCGAAATTCAAGCCGAGGAATTGCCGGGCAAATTCGTCATGATTGCCGGGCACATAGATCATATGTGCACCTTTACGCGCCTTGCGCAGCAGTTTTTGCACCACGTCGTTGTGCGACTGCGGCCAGAACCAGCCCTTTTTCAGACGCCAGCCATCGATAATGTCGCCCACGAGAAAGATAGTGTCGGCATCATTGTGCTTGAGAAAATCCAGGAACAGATCAGCCTCACACCCTTTCGATCCCAGATGCAAATCCGAGATGAACAGCGTGCGATAGTGATTGGTCGCGTCTTTTTTCCCCATGGGAGCCGCCATTCGCTAAGGCTATAGATGCGACGGCTTAATCAGATTCTTATGGCAGAGAGATGACAATTGTGAAGGGGTAGAAATATGGCCCGAAAAATGCAAATAAGCCCTTCTCCCGCATTTAAACCGAGCTTGCCCGATTCGAACATGTTTGAGGTTGGACGCGGGCAGCAATTTTCAGTCGATTACCCACAACCCGTCACCGCCACTGCTTATTGTCGGTTCCGGCTTGGCAACCATAAGGCGGCAGGGCATCTGCGAAGGTTGCGTGCAGTTTCTCACAACCCCATATGTTGATCGGGCCGGGCATTCGGCTGTTCAACTCGATGCCGACTTCATCATACGGGCTCTCGGTGTTGGTAACGTAGCGGTACCACCGCCATCCGATCGTTGCGCTGAAGGCAATTGCGATCATTAAAATGACTCTCAGAATCTTCATGCGCCTCACCTAGTAAAGGCGTCCCCTTTAGCAGAAGCCATTTCTGTTGGCAAAACAGGCGCATAATGTGAGAGGTTGCGAAAAAGGTGAAGTCATAACCCAAATTGGGGCAATACGTTTCAAAGGCCAATTTTGTGCCTCTTAAATATACAAACCGGGTATGACCGATCTGTGATTGGGAGAAGCGTATATCGCTTGTATCTAAGTGCTCAAACTCCGCATCGGGCGATAAAACCGATCGCATTGGCAATCTGTTCGTCACTCCAGCCGATCTGCTCGTAAGCGCCGCGCCAATAGAGCAGGGCCGTGCCGGTTTCGCGCACGCGCGCAGCCTTCACGCGACCGATGACGATTGCATGCGAATGGCGCTCGATCAGATCGTCCACTTCGCAGTCGAGCGCGGCGAGCGCGTCGCCGAGCAATTCGACGCCGGTTTTTAATCGGTACCAGCGCGCGTCGGCGTAGCGCTCCGCACCTTTCTCGCCGTTGCGTCCGGCGAAGCGGTCGGCGACGCGCTGCTGCTGGGCATTGAGAATGTTCACGCCAAACCGCCGCTCTTCGGCAAGCGTCGCATAGGCCGACGCATTGCGGTTGACGCTGACGATCACGCTCGGCGGGTCGGCGGAAAAGGCCGACAGGGAGGTGGCGGTCAAGCCGTTACGCATTGCGCCGCTGCCGACTGTGATCACGCTGACCGCACCGACCAATTGCCGCATCGCCTTGCGGAATTCGTCCGCATGCAAAACGTGATCGGCGCTCTTGTGGGTGGGATAGGCATGGACGGTCATGTGGGCGCTCCAGGGCTTAGATTGAATATTCCGGTCTGCGCACGTGTTCCTTAACGAGGCGGCGCAAGATTCGCTCTTCCAGAACCGCAAGATCGACATTGCCGCGACGGCGTGGGCGCTGCAGCGTTACGGCGAGGTCGAGTGCGATCTTGCCGGCTTCGATCAGGATGATGCGGTCCGCGAGATTCAGCGCTTCGCTCACGTCATGGGTGACGAGCACCGCAGTGAAACGCTGCTGCAGCCAAAGGTCTTCGAGCAAACGCTGCATCTCGATGCGGGTGAGCGCATCGAGCGCGCCGAAGGGCTCGTCGAAGGCGAGCAGGCGGGGCCGGCTGACGAGCGCACGCGCAAATGCGACGCGCTGCTTCTGGCCGCCCGACAGCACCGCGGGCCAATCGGCGGCGCGGTCGGCCAAGCCGACCGCCTGCAACGCCTGCAGGGCGCGCTCGCGCGTCAGCGCTTTGTTCGGGCTGTCGCTGCGTCCCACTTCGACATTGCCGAGCACGCTCGCCCAGGGCAGGAGGCGGGGCTCTTGAAACATCATGCGCGTTTCGTCCCGCGCCTCACGTGCGCCGCCATAATGGATATGCCCCCCGGACGGTGCTTCGAGACCTGCGAGCAGGCGTAGCAGCGTGCTCTTGCCGCAGCCGCTCTGGCCGATGACGGCGACGAATTGTCCGGCCGGAATATGCAGATCGAGGTTCTGCAGCACGGGTTTATCGGCAAAGCTCTTGCCGAGTTTGCGCAAGGTCAGCTCGAGGCCGGCGTTGGGCCGCTCCCGAAACTGCGCCTCGAAATTGACGATGGCGCGGGCGGCAATGTCGCTCATCGGCGGCCTCCTGTCTGAAAGGCCGGATGCCATTTGAGGAAGACATGTTCCAGACCGCGGGCGGTGGAATCGGCGAGCTTACCGAGCAGCGCATAGATGACGATCGTGAGCACCACGACATCGACCTGCATGAACTCGCGCCCCTGGTTGGCGAGATAACCGAGGCCCGATTGCGCGGCGATCGTTTCGGCGACAATGAGGGTCAACCACATGATGCCGAGCGCATAGCGCAGGCCCACGAGAATGGAGGGCAGGGCGCCGGGCAGAAGAATGCGCGTGAACAGCAGGCGGCCGTTCATGCCGTAGCTCTTGCCCATTTCTATGAGGTGCGGATCGACATTGCGAATGCCGTGCAGGGTGTTGATGTAGATCGGGAAGAACACGCCGAGCGAAACGAGAAAGAGCTTCGCTGTCTCGTCGATACCGAACCAAAGAATGACGAGTGGGATCAGCGCGAGATGCGGGATGTTGCGCACCATCTGCAGGGTGGAGTCGGTGAGTTGTTCCGAGAGTCTTGATAGGCCATTGGCCAGGCCGAGCAGAAAGCCGATGGAACCGCCGACGAGCAAACCGGCAAAGGCGCGCAAGGCACTGATGGCGAGATGATGCGGCAGCTCGCCGGAGACGGTCAGCCGCCAGGCCGCCGCGAGCACGTTCGCCGGCGAGGACAGAATATCGGGCGACAGCAGACCAAGGCTGGTTGCCGCCTGCCACACGATGATAAGACCAACCGGAATGACAAGCCGCAGCCAGGCCGCGCGATGATCCCTTCTCCCCGTGGAACGGGGAGAAGGTGTCCCGAAGGGACGGATGAGGGGCGGCAGCAATCTAGCGAAATAAGCTTTGAAGCTCAGGGACAAAGATGAATCGCGCGTGCGCCCCTCATCCGTCGCGCTGCGCACGCCACCTTTTCCCCATTTATGGGAAGAAGGCAGAGCGCGGCTCGTTTCCGCAATAACTTTCGCCATCGCATCTCACTCCGCAGCCACATGCAGCGGCCGCGCGGGCCGGTCGACGCCGAATTCGCCGGCTTGCGTGCGATGGGCGGTGGCCGCATGTGCAGTGTCGATCCCGAGTGCGGGGAACAGCAATTCTGCCACTTTGTAAGCCTCTTCGAGATGCGGATAGCCAGAGGCGATGATCGTCTCGATGCCAAGCGCTTGATATTCGCGCAAACGCGTTGCCACGGTCTGTGGATCGCCGACCAGCGCCGTGCCGGCGCCGCCGCGCACAAGGCCGACTCCGGCCCAAAGATTGGGCGCGATCACGAGCTTATCCCGTTGACCGCCGCCGTGCAGCGTGGCCATGCGCTTCTGGCCGATGGAATCGGATTCGTTCGCGAATTTGCTTTGCGCTGCGGCGATCGCTTCATCGGATATGTTACCGATAAGGTGCTCCGCCGCAGCCCAAGCCTCGGCTTCCGTCTCGCGCACGATGAGATGGATGCGCAGGCCGAAGCGGACGGAACGGCCACGTTTTTTTGCGCGTTGGCGCACGGCCTCTAGCTTTTCTGCAACCTGGTCGAGCGGTTCGCCCCAGGTGAGATAGGTGTCGACATGTTCGGCCGCGACATCGAGCGCGGGCTCGGACGAGCCGCCGAACCAGATCGGCGGCGGCGATTGGACGGGCGGAAAGTCGAGCACCGCATCCCGCACTTTGAGATGACGTCCTTCGAACGATACTTTCTCGCCGCTCAACAGCTTGCGGTAGATGGTGAGAAATTCCGACGTATGGGCATAGCGCTCATCATGCCCGAGGAAGACGCCGTCGCCGGCAAGTTCGCTTGCATTGCCGCCCGTGACGATGTTGACGAGGAACCTTCCGCGGCTCAAGCGGTCGATGGCCGCCGATTGCCGCGCGGCGAACGTGGGCGAGGCAACGCCTGGCCGCAGGGCGACGAGAAAGCGCAAGCGTTCCGTATGCGCCGCAAGCGCCGAAGCGGTGATGAACGGATCGTCACAGCCCTTGCCGGTCGGAATCAGCACGCCGTCGAAGCCAAGCCGGTCGACCGCTTGCGCGATTTCCTTCAAGTAGCGGAAATCGGCCGGGCGATGGCCTTTATCGGTGCCGAGATACGATCCGTCCCCGCTGACGGGGATGAACCAGAAGAGGCTGAGCGGATGGGCGATCTTGGTCATGTGGTCCTCGCAAAGTGGGTTAAGTCGAGATTGCGTTCGGTGCTTGAGAAGGTCGCTTTGTCATTCCGGCTTTGGTATGGATCGCGGCAAACGTTCCACGGTGCGCGCCACTCCATGTCTCGTTTCGGCGACGATGCGTGGTTAAGCTCCTGGCTTCCACGTCCAGATGATGTCGCGCACGTTGATGGGGCTTGGAATGAGGTTCAGTTTCGCGAACCTGTCGGCGACAGCTTGCTGCTGTGTCGCAACGGTTTCGGTGATTGGGCTGAAGGCGAACTCGGAGCGCTGCACCGTGGTTATCTGTGCAGCAAGATCGACGCCTGTCGCCTCCGCGAAGAGTTTTGCCGTTTCGTCCCGGTGATCGACGATCCATGACGAGGCTTTCGCAAGCTCCTCGTTCACACCTGCGACGATGTCGGGATTCTTTTGCGTGAAATCGCGATTGGCGAGGAAGAAGCTGTTTTGAACGAGTGCGCTTTTGGGCACCGGCAGCGCCCGGATCGGGCGGGCTTTTTCCGCGATAGCATAATAGGGGTCCCAGATTGCCCAAGCATCGATGGCGCCGCGCGCAAAAGCCGCCGCCGCATCGGCCGGCGCGAGATAGACGGGCGTGATCTCGGAATAGGAAATATTGGCGCTCTCCAGCGCCGAGAGCACGAGATTATGGGCGCTCGAGGCCTTGGCGAAGCCGACTTTCTTGCCCTTCAGATCGGCGAGGGTCTGAATGGCGGAATCGCGCGGCACGAGGATCGCCTGGCCGGAGCCGCCGCTCGGCAGAACCGCCACATAGAGCAGATTGGCGCGCGCCGCTTGCGCGAAAATCGGCGGCGCATCGCCGGTCGCGCCGTAGTCGATGCCGCCGGCGTTCAGGGCCTCGAGCAGCGGCGGTCCGTAGGAAAACTCGACCCATTTGACCGAAATGCCGCGCGAGGCGAAGTGCTTGTCCAAAAGGCCCTGCTGTTTGGCGACAAGCAGCACGCCACTCTTCTGGTAGCCGATACGCAGTTCGGTCGGGCCGGCAGCCCGGGCGAGGAGCGGGTGGCCGAGGGCGGACACGCCCGCCCCAAGCGTGAATTTGAGCCATGTGCGACGGTTCACCGGGGCGCTCCTTTGTTTGTAGGAAATCGATTTAGTATATAGATTTTATAGAAATATAATTTGCTGTCAACCGCGGTCGCGGAACAATCTTATCGGGACGCTATCTCGGGAAGGTTGGCTGCATCGGCAGGGAAAGCCGCATCGCGAGCTTCTAGCTCGCAAGGGCCGGCACTGCCGCTCGCAAGCTACAAGCTCGCAGCTCCAATACGCTTGGCAGCATTGCGAGGCTGCGCCAACGCAATGCTGCCGGGAGTTCTTATCTCATCGCGGGACTCGCAAAACGGCACGCCGATTTTACAGGTCACGCGTAGCTCTTAGTGGCCTCTAGCCGTTATGCCCGGATATCGAAGCGGTCGAGATCCATCACCTTGGTCCAGGCTGCCACGAAGTCCTTCACGAACTTCTCCGCGGCGTCGACGCTGGCGTAGACTTCCGCGAGGGCGCGCAACTCGGAGTGCGAGCCAAAAATCAAGTCGACGCGGGTGGCGGTCCACTTGACCTCGTTCGTGTTCCGATCGCGCCCTTCATACGCGCCCGCAGCATTCGCGGCCGGCTGCCATTCCGTGCCCATGTCGAGCAGGTTGACGAAGAAGTCGTTGCTCAGCGTCCCTGGCTTGTCGGTGAAGACACCGTGCTTGGAGTCGCCGACATTGGCGCCAAGCACGCGCAGGCCGCCGACGAGCGCGGTCATTTGCGGTGCCGTCAGCGTCAGCAATTGTGCCTTGTCCACCAAGTGTTCCTCCGGCGTCCCGCGCGGCGTGCCGCGAACGTAGTTGCGGAAGCCGTCGGCGACGGGTTCAAGCGGCGCGAAGGAATGGGCGTCGGTCTGCTCCTGCGAAGCATCCGTGCGCCCAGGCGTGAACGGGACGCTGACATCATGACCGGCGGCCTTCGCGGCTTTCTCGACGGCGGCGGAGCCGGCAAGAACGATCAGATCGGCGAGCGAGACTTGCTTGCCGCCGGACTGCGCTGCATTGAAGTCCTTTTGGATCGCTTCGAGGCTTTGCAGCACTTTCGCGAGCTGCGCCGGCCGATTGACCTCCCAATCCTTCTGCGGTGTGAGGCGAATGCGCGCGCCGTTCGCGCCGCCGCGTTTGTCGGACCCGCGGAACGTCGAGGCGGAGGCCCAGGCGGTCGAAACCAATTCGGCAACGGAGAGGCCCGAGTTCAAGATCTTCGCCTTCAGCGCCGCAATATCCTGCGCCTCGATCAGCGGATGCGTCGCGGCGGGAACCGGGTCTTGCCAGATCAGCTCTTCCTTCGGCACGAGCGGGCCGAGGTAGCGCACGAGCGGACCCATGTCGCGGTGGGTCAGCTTGAACCATGCTCGGGCGAAAGCATCCGCGAACGCCTCTGGATTCTCGTAGAAGCGCCGCGAAATCGGTCCGTAAATCGGGTCGAACCGCAGCGAGAGGTCGGTGGTCAGCATGGACGGCGGATGGCGCCTCGACGCGTCATGCGCGTCCGGGATCATGCCGGCGCCGGCGCCATTCTTCGGCGTCCACTGATGCGCGCCGGCCGGGCTCTTTGTCAGCTCCCATTCATAGCCGAACAGGTTGGCGAAGAAGTTGTTGCTCCATTTCGTCGGCGTCGTGGTCCAGGTGACTTCCAGCCCGCTGCCGATCGCGTCCGCGCCTTTGCCGGTGCGATAAGTGCTCGCCCAGCCGAGACCTTGGGCTTCCACGTCAGCGGCCTCTGGGTCGGGGCCGACGAGCGCCACGTCGCCGGCGCCGTGGGTCTTGCCGAAAGAGTGACCCCCGGCAATCAGCGCCACGGTCTCCTCATCATTCATCGCCATGCGGGCGAAGGTTTCGCGGATGTCTCGTGCGGCGGCAAGCGGGTCCGGGGTGCCGTTCGGCCCTTCCGGATTCACGTAGATCAAGCCCATCTGCACGGCCGCGAGCGGGTTCTGCAGGTCGCGGTCGCCGCTGTAGCGTTCGTCCGCCAACCATTTGCCTTCGGGGCCCCAATAGACGTCCTCTTCGGGCTCCCACACGTCCTCGCGGCCGCCACCGAAACCGAAGGTCTTGAAGCCCATCGTCTCCAGCGCGACATTGCCGGTGAGAATCATGAGATCGGCCCATGAAATCTTGCGGCCGTATTTCTGTTTGATCGGCCAGAGCAGGCGGCGCGCCTTGTCCAGGTTCACGTTGTCCGGCCAAGAGTTGAGCGGTGCGAAACGCTGCTGGCCGGCGCCGGCGCCACCGCGCCCGTCACCGATGCGATACGTACCCGCGCTGTGCCATGCCATGCGGATGAACAGCGGTCCGTAATGGCCGAAATCGGCCGGCCACCAATCTTGCGAATCCGTCATCAAGGCGCGCAGATCCGCGATCACGGCATTCAGATCGAGGCTCTTAAATTCCTTGGCATAGTCGAACGCCTCGCCCATCGGATTGGACAGGGCGGAGTGCTGGCGGAGGATCTGAAGGTCCAACTGATTCGGCCACCAATCGCGATTCGTATGTCCGCGATTTGCGCCCGAAAACGGGCATTTGGATTGTTCGTTCATAACAGCTTTCTCCTTCGGTGAGGTTTTAATTTCACGGATGATGGATGGTTGTGTTGTGGATTTTACGTGCCAGCAGGAAAGGCCCGCCTGATCTACGCCTTTAATGTGGACCGCATCAAGGCTGTATGCCTTGACGTGTCGATTTTTGGCGACCAATGGGTGCGAGGGCCTTTTTGATCACAGCGGCGCTCATGCACGGCATGGTGGAGAGGACCCCTTTTCGCCGCGTGCCTCGTGCTTTATGTTCACCGTGCTTTATGAAAGCGACGTGCCGCATCCAACGTTTGAGATATGCCTTGCCGATCATCAAATCACCGACTCCCACCTTGCTGATGATTTTGATCTGCGTTGCTGTCGCGATTATGACACGATTGGGCACGGTGGATGATGCCACCCTCAAGCTCATGATTTCGGAATACCGCTATGTGCCGGGCTACCGATTCACCGAAATCTTGGATGGCCAGGTATGGCGCTTGATCACGCCGATTTTCCTGCATTTCAGCCTGATGCATATCGTCTTCAACATGATCTGGTTCTACGATCTTGGCGGCCAGATCGAGAAGCGCATCGGCTATGTGATGTATCTTGTGCTGGTGCTGGTCATCGCGATCGCCTCCAATCTCTTACAATATGTGCTGGAGGGACCGAGCTTCGGCGGTATGTCCGGCGTCGTCTATGGTCTGTTCGGCTATATGTTCATGCGCATCCGCGCGGAGGGGCCGGGCGTCTACTTCCTGCTACGGAACAACGTCTTCATCATGTTCGGCTGGTTCGTTCTATGCTGGACGGGCCTACTTGGCCCCGTCGCCAATTGGGCGCACACGGGCGGCCTCGCACTCGGCATGCTGCTGGGGTGGATCGGCTATGGCGCGCCGCGTGTCAGGCAAGTAAGGCGCTGGCCATGAGTGCGATAGCAGCTCCAAGCGCCACAGCAACGCCAAGCGCCAGGGCGGCGTGCGCGATCACCGACGCCTGCTGCGGATAAGATTCATAACGGCTAGCCTCGATCTTGTGCGAAAGCCGCGGCCTGTGCGGCGCGCTTTGATTGGTGCTGCGAAGCATGAGCATCGTTTAAGACTCCCGACGACTTCGATAGATCGTTTCGGGATTAGCTCTTCTTGCCGTAAAAGTTCGAGACGGATTGTGGGGCAGGGACGTAAGGGAGGTGTAAGGGCCTATGCCTTCTTCCCGGTTGCCGACTACGTTCCCGTCATTGCGAGGAGCGCAAGCGACGAAGCAATCCACCCACTCCCACAAAATTTTCGCCGCAGTTGCGGCCGCTGCGACGAGAGGGAACTGCGCGAACCGTTTGTTACGCCTATCGGCTGGGAGATGGATTGCTTCGCTTCGCGCGCAATGACGGAGAGGTGCTTGCGCCATCGTCCGCGCGTGGCGAACGGATCAACCTCTATCCTTGAGCAGCCTTGCCTTCTCGCGGCCCCAGTCGCGCTGCTTTTCCGTCTCGCGCTTGTCGTGCAGCTTCTTGCCGCGCGCCAGCGCAATCTCGATTTTCGCGCGGTCCTTTTCGTTGAAATAGAGTTTCAGCGGCACGATCGTGATGTCTCCGATATGTAAGAAAGCAGGCCTGGATGTGCTGCGTTGGCGTGGAGCGCGCTCTATGGTATCGCTTTCGTATCGGAGCCTGCAAAACCTCTTTTGTATTGCTGACGGGGCAAAAAAAGATGATTGAGAATATCAATTTTGCGAAGCGATTGATTAGACTCTTCCTTTTGATAATTGTCATTCTTGCTCAGATTTTATGTTTTGTGTCCTTAAAATATGAAATCTCTTGCCCCTTTGACCTTATTGTTAGCCGCTATGTCCCTTCTTTAAATCTCATGATTTCGGACGGGGTGCTGACACCGAAACAGGCTTGCGGTGACATTTTTGTCTTTATTTTTTACGCAGGTTTGGCCTCTTTGTTTTTTTGTTTTGCAAATCTTCAACGACCAGAGCGATTCAAAACGGTGCAGCAACATTTCTCTGAAGATGAAATTGCTAAAAGAAAGAAAATTGTGAGAAACATGGCCGCTTTTGCGTTACTTTTCTTTTCCTATGGCTTTGCCGGCTACGTTGCGTCTGTGGGATACAATATCGATATAAATCACAGATATAGCGACACGCTTTCCTCTCGCGAAACGTTTGCATTTTTTACCTTTGAAAGCCTCTATGCTTCACCCTTATTTTTCGGATTTGCTATTGGCATACATAAATACACATCGAGGGTCGCGGCATCGGCGTGAATTGGTGAAGACGATCGCGCGGCATGGCCCATGTCGCGCGCGAGGCCGGTGTCAGCCGGCAATCGCTCTACAAGGCCTTGAGCGAAACGGGAGCCCCACAGCTTTCGACGCAGCTCGGCGTCATGAAGGCGCTTGACCTGAAGTTGACAGCAAAGGCAGCGTGAGGGCGCCCCACTCACCCGCCTTTCAGCAGCCTTGCCTTCTCGCGGCCCCAGTCACGCCGCTTTTCCGTCTCGCGCTTGTCGTGCAGCTTCTTGCCACGCGCCAGTGCAATCTCGATTTTAGCGCGGCCCTTGTCGTTGAAATAGAGTTTGAGCGGCACGATCGTCATGCCTTCGCGCTCGATGCCCTGCTTCAATTTCGCAATCTGCCGCGCGTGCAGCAGCAATTTGCGCGGACGTTTTGGCGCGTGGTTGAAACGGTTGGCTTGCAGATATTCGGGAATGTTGGAATTGATCAGCCACAATTCGCCATTTTCGACCGAGGCATAGCTTTCGGCGATCGTCGATTTGCCGTTGCGCAAGGATTTGACTTCGGTGCCGGTGAGCATGATGCCCGCCTCGAACACCTCGCCGATCTCATAGTTGAAGCGCGCCTTGCGATTGTCGGCGGCGATTTTGCGATTGTCGGCAGAACTCATGACTGGCTTTTTTGCGCGTAGGTGCGCACCATTTCGGCCATGGCGTGGCCGTTGTCGGTATCCACTTCGTGCAGCAATCCCTCGACGACGCCGCGCTGGTCGGCTTCATTGCGATTCTGCGACGCCTTGAATTTGCCGTGCACGCTCTCGATGACGATTTCGAGGCCGACGATGGCGCGGATCTGCGCATCGACGAAATCTGCCGGCGCGTCGGTCACTGCCCAGGGCGCCGCGCGCGGTGCTTCCATCTGTTTCGTCAAGGCGGTGATCTGCGCCCGAATATAATCGGGCTCGTCAATGGCACGCGAGGCGCCGCTCACCTGCACGGTCGCGTAATTCCAGGTCGGCACGACTTTGCCGGTCTCGCGTTTCGTTTCGTACCAGGACGGCGTGATATAGGTCTGTGCGCCCTGAAAGACGACGAGCGTCGGCACGCCGGGGCCGAGTTCACGCCATTGCGGGTTCGGCCGCGCCACATGGGCGCGCAGCACGTCCTGCCCGGCGTCATTTTTGGCGAGGATGAAGGGGACGAAATTGGCCATCAGCCCGCCCGCGCCCGCCGTGATGAGCAGCCCGAGCGGATGCGCGCGAATGACGTCGAAACAGGTCTCGCGGTCCTCGATCTTGAAAAGCCGTGGTTCGTACATGTCTATCCGTTCAAAAGGCCGGCGTGCACCATTGCAGCCTTAATTAGGGCGCGGGTGGGTGGTGTGACAGGCAGCATCGGCAGCCGGATTTCCTCCGACATGCGGCCAAGCAAGTTGAGCCCGCATTTCGCACCGGCAAGTCCCGGTTCCTTGAAGGTCGCTTCATGCAGCGGCACCAAGCGATCCTGGATTTTCAGTGCATGGGCATAGTCGCCGCCGAGCGACGCCTTCTGCAATTCGGCGCAGAGGGCCGGTGCCACATTGGCGACGACTGAGATGCAGCCGTGCCCGCCCGCCGCATTGTAGGCGAGGGCGGTCATGTCCTCGCCCGAAAGTTGCACGAAATCCGGCCCCAGAACGTGACGCTGCTGCGATACGCGGGCGAGATTGGCCGTCGCATCCTTCACGCCGGCGATGTTCTTGAGTTCGTAGAGCCGCGCCATGGTTTCCACCGACATGTCGATGACCGAACGCGGCGGGATGTTGTAGATGATGATCGGAACGCCGATCGCATCGTTGATCGCCTTGAAATGCTGATAGAGGCCTTCCTGGGTCGGCTTGTTGTAATAGGGGGTGACCACCAGCACGCCTTGCGCCCCCGCCTTTTCGGCGTGGCGGGCGAGGCTGATCGCCTCCGCGGTATTGTTCGAGCCGGCGCCCGCCAAGACCGGCACGCGCCCCTGGGCCGCCTCGATGCAGACTTCGACAGCGCGCATATGTTCCGCATGGCTCAGGGTCGGGCTTTCGCCGGTCGTGCCAACGGGAACGAGGCCGGTGCTGCCCGAAGAGATCTGCCAGTCGATATGCGCGCTAAACGCCGCCTCATCCAGTTTCCCGTCCTTGAAAGGCGTGACGAGAGCGGGCAGCGAGCCTGAGAAGGCGCGGGCGTATTCCTTGGACGACATTGCAGACGGTTCCTTTGACCAAACAAGGGCACACACATAGCGGGTTGGACGGGCCGGGGAAAGGGGGGAGGGTGCAGGGGGAGGGGCGTACGACCCTCATATCCGACGATTGAACAAGGTGTGATTCGGTCAAAATTTGCGCGAATTGTCCTATGATGCCCGCCAAAATGGGCGTCACCGGCTGGGCCGAGGGTCGTGCGGCCGATTTATGATCTTGCGAGGGCGAATACAGCTTTGTTCTAGAAATGTGCGGTTCTGGCCGTTGGCGCGCCATGTTTGTCTACCGTCGCCGCACATACGCAAGACGCTGATAAAGAAGCAAAATTGTCGGTGTCCGGCGCCAAGATGGCCCTGAACGCCAGGTTGGCCGCCCCCGGCGCATTGCGGCGCCCGCAGTATGCTAACGCCAACGGCAAATGAGGCTGCTGCCCGCACTCATTCCCGCTGTATCATTTCCTCGGCCATTGCGGGTAGGAAGGGCAGCCATTTTTGCTTAAAAATGTCGATGTTCGAGATCCATTTCTGTTTCAGCGACGGATCGACGTCCATCAGCTTTTTCGTCGTCCGGCTTTCTTCGTGCACGAGACGGGCAGGAACCTGGTAGAGGCGGAACCCCCGCAGGCGCGCCTCATAACTATAATCGACGTCCATCACATAGGCCCAATTGTAGCGCCGATCGAAATCGCCGCAGGCGCGAATCGTGTCGCGGCGAATGAGGACGCCGCCGAACGTTACCCAGTCGACCGCTCGCACGCGGGCCATCATCGCCTGGTCGATCATCGCCGTCCCATCGTCGTTGAAACGCTTGGCCGGATCGACCTCGCGTTGAACGTAACCGCGGTAAACCGAGATGTTGCCGTTCGGCAAGATGCCGCCCGCGCATTGCAGCCGCCAATCGGGCTCGTTCTCTTCCCTCGGATAGAAGAGATTGCAGGCGACCATGCCGGCGTCGGGCAAATTCCTCGTGTGCTCGACGAGCGTGTCGTACCAGTCCGTCACCTTGTCGCCAGGGAACGGCGCCATATCCGAATGCATGATGATGATGTCGCGATCGGGGAAACTGTTCCAGCAGTGTTCGAAGGCGAATTCGGGGCCGATGCGGTTGACGTCTTGCCACAAGAAAAAGTCGATATGCCGCGCCGCGCCCTCAAGCTGGAACGTGTCTTTTATTTCCTGCTCTTCATGGTCGTACAGATAGGGACAAATGACGAGGGGTGGTTTTTGCGCGGGTGCGATCGAGGGGCTGCGCCCGCCGCGCGGCCCCTGCCAAAAAGCCCTAATGGAAAAACGCGGCGCAAACAAATAGCTTAAATTGCCCCGATTTTCTTGCACCCACTGCGGCAAATCCCCGACCGGCAAAATGTCCCATACGAAACCCTCGCGATCGAACAGATCGCGGCGTTGCTTCACGATCGCTTTGACATCGATTTTGTTCAGGATTTCCGGTGTATTCAGTTCCTGGTGCGAAAAGGCTTTGATCTTTCTCACGATGGCTTCGTCGTCCATCAGATAGGAAAAATGCCATCCCGCGGCTTGGATGATTTCAGCCTGGACTTTTCGCGTTCGCACCTCGTAGCGCAGATCGTTCGGCAGGCGCGTCTCGAGGGTGGCGCGTGTTGCGGCGATGGCCCACGTGATTGCGCTTTCGGGGCCTTTCACGTTGCAATAGTCGACGAAAAAATAACAAAATGCCAATTCGAAACCGAAGATCGCGTTTTCGTTGTCGGCTTTGATTCGCTCGATCACGCTTCGCCGCGGAATTTCGTCGACGTCCGACATGACGATCAAATCATGCGCATCGGCGTCCGGTACCCCGCGCAGGACCGCGTTTCTCTGCCATGCCTCGCGGGTCCAGGCATCCTCGGTTTGCGGAAAGTCGTGAACCCAGACATGTCGGATTTTCGCGGCGAACGGAGCGCAACGCGGATCTCTGGGATTGAAACGGCTCTGCTGCGGGAGCCCGCTGAATGTTTGATCGGCCGTCACCAGCACAAAGGTGTCGACCGCATCGTTCAGCTCATTCAGTCTGATTTCAAGAACGTCATATTCGCCATTGAATAAAAAACAGTCGAACACCCGGCGTTTGGATTGCATCCCCTTATCCCCTGCTCGTGCGCCGCACCCTACATGAACCCCGCCATGTTGGCCACCGACCCCAATCTGCCCGCAGCCGGGGTCGGGCATTCGCGGGTATGGCGTTCGTTCGTCCCATGCCGGCATGCCGCTACACGCTCGTGGTGACGGCTTTCTTGCAACGGACGCGGGCATGCGCGTCGCCTTCAAGAAACCTCAATTTTTCGCTTCTGTGCATGTCCCCGTTCGCGTTCGAGGCATGTCGATTGCATAGCTAACGAAACATTAAGGGGATCGGGGGATAGTTTTTAAGAGAGGAGCGCTTTTGCTCATCGACTTCTGGCGGGACCTTCCGATGCATGACAAGCGCCGCGCGGTCTATGCTGTGGCCGGACTGGGTGTGGCCACATTTTTGATGCTTGTGCCCCATTCCGCGGGCCGTGTCCTGCGCGACGGCGGCATTGTCGCAAAACATCCGGAGATACCGGTGCCGGCGCCGCTGCCGGCCCCGCAGGATTCCGCGCTGCTGCCGTCTGCTGATGTCGAATCAGCCGCGCTGACCCAGCCGAATGCGACGCATAACGCAACCGAAACGGTTCCTGAACGCCGGCTCGATATTACCGGCCTGCGCGAGGCCATGGCCGCCTACAAGACTGGCAATCTCACGGCTGGCGATGAAGAAGCCAAGAAGATCGTCGATCCGCTGGCCGCTACCTTGGCCGAATGGACGGCCTTGCGGGCCGCGTCGCACGAAGCGGGCTACGACCGGCTGACAGGTTTCGTCGCGGCCCATGCCGATTGGCCCGGCAACGCGTTTCTGCTGCGCAAAGCCGAGGAAGAGCTCTATTGCAATAAGGTGGGCACTGATCGGCTGCAGGCCTATTTCACCAAGCGCATGCCCCTTTCGACCCTTGGCAAACTGGCGCTCGCCCGTCTGCGGCTCGCGGTGGGACAGGCCGATGCCGCGGGCGAACTCGTGCGCGAAGTCTGGCGCAAGGAGGATTTGCCCGCGACGGTCGAGGCTCAGGTGAGAACCGAATTCGGCGGTTTTTTACGGCCCGAGGATACGCAATATCGTGTGTCGCGGCTCCTCTACAAGGAAGATACGGCTGCGGCCTTGCGGTCCATCGACGGCCTGAGCCCGGATTTCGCTGCGCTCGCCAAGGCGCGCGCGGCCATTTTAGCCGGAGCCAAGCCGGATGACGCGCTTGCCGCCGTCCCGGCACCGCTCCGCACCGATGCGGGTCTCGTTCTCGTGCAGGCGCAAAAGTTGCGCCGTGCCGATCAACCCGCCGACGCGGCGCAACTCCTGCTGACGCAGCCGCGCGATGTCGGCACGACGCTCGGCGCTGATGAATGGTGGCAGGAGCGCCGCCAGGTTGCACGTAAGCTGCTCGACGCGGGCGACGCCGTCGGCGCCTATAAAATCGTTGCGACCCACGGAACTTTATCGCTGGCCAATCAGGTCGATGCGGAATTCATGGCGGGTTGGATCGCGCTGCGCTTCCGTAATGACGCGCAGACGGCGGTCACCCATTTCGATCGCGTCGCGGCGGCAGCCACATTGCCGATCTCGCGCGCCCGTGCCTCCTATTGGCAAGGCCGCGCCCATGAAGCGTTGAACGGCGCCGACGACGCGAAAAGCTATTACGAGACGGCAGCGCATTATCCGACCACCTATTACGGCCAATTGGCGGTCGAGAAGGTCGGTTTGACCAGCGTCAGCCTGCCGAAGCCCGAGCATGTGCTGGAGGGCGACGCACGCGCCGAGGCGACGCGCGCGGTCGAATTGCTTTATGCCTTGGGAGAGAACGATGCCGCACAGGCCTTGAGTGCGCTCGCAGCCGAGACGCTGCACAGCGAAGACCAATTGACGGCGCTTGCCGCCGTCACCAGCTACTATCGCGACGCGCACGCCACCCTGACGATCGGCAAAAACGCTGCGGCGCATGGGCTTTCGCTCGATACCTTTGCCTTTCCCGCCTTCGGCATTCCTGCCTTTGCGGCAACGCCCAACTCCGCGGATCCGGCGATTGTCTATGCCATTGCGCGGCAGGAAAGCGCGTTTTTGCCGAGCGCCAAATCTCCGGTTGGCGCGCGTGGCCTGATGCAATTGATGCCCGCAACCGCGCAGCGCACGGCGGTGCTGGCGGGCCTGGGCTTCGATGCGGATCGCCTGATGAGCGATCCCGCCTATAATGCGCAGATCGGCGCGTCGCATCTTGGCGAATTGCTTGGCGAGCAGGGCGGATCCTATATTCTTACCTTCGCCGCCTACAACGCCGGCGGGAAGCATGTGAAAGACTGGATCAACGCCTATGGTGATCCGCGCAATCCCAATGTCGATCCCATCGATTGGGTTGAGCGTATCCCGTTCGCCGAAACGCGCAATTATGTGCAGCGCGTGATGGAGAATTTCGAAATCTATCGCATGCAGCTTGGCGAAGACGACAAGATCAAGATCGGCGCCGATCTGCGCAAGAACGGCAAAGTGGTCGTGCCGGAGGATATCAACGTCGGCTCGGTGCCCGATCCGATGCCGTGACGTCACTGTTGTGAGATCGCACATCTCTTTCGTATTGCGCGCTTTTCTCTCGCATGGGCGGATGCGGCGCTCCCGCATCCCAGCATCATTCGGGTTGTCGGTGCAGTTGCGCGCCAAAAGCGCGCCGTCCTGCGGTGGCCGCACGGTAGCCACTTTTCATATTGCGCGGCGTCTATTCCAGCTTATATCCGCTGTTGGGAAGTGGTGAACCCCGCCACAATAAGACCACGAACGCGCTTTAGCGCGAAACCGCGCCAGATCGGAGAGACAGGTTGAGTGTAGAGCAAACGGTGGCGAAACCGGCCGCGGCTGGCGATATTTGGGGAACGGTCGCAGCGGTTTTTCAGGCGTTGCTCGTGGCCGTCCTGCTGCGCACGTTCGTTTTCGAATCCTACAACATTCCCTCAGGCTCGCTCATTCCGACGTTGCTCGTCGGCGATTATCTGTTCGTCTCGAAGTTCTCCTACGGCTATTCCAAATATTCGCTGCCCTGCAATATCGATCTTGGTTGGGGTGGCACGCGGCTCGTCAAGGCCGATCTGTGTTCGTACCTGCCGTCGGGCCGTCTGTTCGGCTCGATGCCCCGCCGCGGCGACGTCGTGGTCTTCAAAGTGCCGACCGACAATAAGACCGATTTCGTCAAGCGGGTCATCGGCCTGCCGGGCGATACGGTGCAGATGAAACAGGGCGAGCTCTACGTCAACGGCCAGCAGGTGCCGCGGCAGTTCGTGCGCGAGGACAGCGAGGACGAGGGGATCGGCCGCTTCGTCCATGCGAAAGTCTTTTCCGAGACGCTGCCGGGCGGAGCGACCCATCTCATGCAGACGTTGTCGGGCTCCGATCCCGCGCTGAACAACACCCAAGTCTTCACCGTGCCGCCCGGGCACCTTTTTGTGATGGGCGACAATCGCGACAATTCCGCCGACAGCCGGGTCGGCTTTGCCACCGACGCTTGGAATACCGCCGATAACGGCCATGTTTTCGTGCCGATGGACAATGTGGTCGGCAAGGCGAAGATCATCTATTTTTCGATCAAGACAAAGCCGGGCGAGCCGGAGGCGACGGAGCCGGCGCTGCAATTGTGGCGCTGGCCGGCGACGTTGCGTTGGGGCAGGCTGATGGACTGGGTACGATAGGATCCGAATCGCGGTTTTTCGGCTTAAGTCCATCTAGGCAATCGTCTGCTTGGCTCTTAAGCTCCTGGCCTATATAAGTCGCGCCCGTTTAGAATTTTGGCTGAGACACCTTATATGACCATATCCTCGCGTACCGACCAGGCCGCCAAGCCGCAACCCGATGGAAGCACTTGGGAGACCGTGAAAGTCGTTTTTCAGGCGCTGCTGATCGCCCTCGTGGTGCGCACCCTGCTGTTTCAGCCATTCAACATCCCTTCGGGCTCGCTGATTCCGACCCTTTTGGTCGGTGATTATCTGTTCGTGTCGAAATATGCCTATGGGTATTCAAAATATTCCCTGCCTTGCAATATCGACGTCGGGTTTCGTGATTTTGAGCTGGTGAAGCTCAATCTATGCCCCTATCTGCCTTCCGGACGCGTCTTGGGATCGATGCCGAAACGCGGCGATGTGGCCGTGTTCAAGGTGCCGACAGATAACGAAACCGACTTCATCAAGCGGGTCATCGGGCTGCCAGGCGACCGAATCCAGATGCGCCAGGGCGAGCTCTATATCAACGATACGAAAGTGCCGCGCGAATTGGTCATCGAGAGGGAAGAGGACGACGGTTCTGGCAGGATGCAGCGGGTGCGCATCTACAACGAAACCCTGCCTGGCGGTGTGACCCATCTCATTCAGACCCTCGGCGATCAATCCGGCCCGGCCAACAATACGGAAGTTTATACCGTGCCGCCGCGGTCCGTATTCATGATGGGCGACAATCGCGACAATTCGGAAGACAGCCGCATGGGGTTCGGCGGCTCAGATGACAAGGACTATGTGCCACTCGAGAACTTTGTCGGGCGGGCCCAGATCATTTTCTTCTCCCTTAACGTTAAGGAAAACGGCGAGCGAACCATCGATGGTGAGCCTGCGACCGAGCCATTCTGGCAGTTCTGGCGTTGGCCCTGGACCGTGCGCTGGGACCGGCTATTCCAGTCCGTTCGCTAATATGGGCAAATCTCGCGCCTGGCCTGCTCATGATGCGCTCGAGGCACGCCTTTGTCATCGCTTTTCCGATGCGGCGCTGCTGACTCTGGCGCTGACCCATATCAGCGCGCTGCCGTCTGGCGCGGGGCGGGTGAAGTCCAACCAGCGGCTCGAATTCCTGGGCGATCGGGTGCTCGGCCTGGTCGTGTCGGATCTTCTCTACCGCAAATTCCCGCGCGCCGATGAGGGCGAGCTGTCGCGCCGCCTCGCGGAACTGGTGCGCAAGGAAACTTGTGCCGAAGTCGCTGTGGAATGGCAGTTGGGACCGCACATCCGGCTGGGCGAAGGCGAAATCGTATCGGGGGGCGCAGAAAAGGTCGCGATTCTCGCCGATGCCTGCGAGGCCATCATCGGCGCGATCTTTCTCGATGCGGGATTTGAAGCCGCGCAAAAGGTCATTGCCGGCACCTGGGAGGAGCGGGTCGCGGCGGCGACCGGCGCACGGCGCGATCCCAAGACCGCTTTGCAAGAATGGGCGCAGGGCCGGGGGCTTGCGGCGCCGACCTACGGGCAGGTTTCGCGCACCGGCCCCGATCATGCGCCGTCCTTCGTTGTCGCGGTGCATGTGGACGGTTTCGCCGATACCCAGGCTTCCGGCGCTTCTAAGCGTGCTGCGGAACAGGCCGCGGCAGCGGCGTTTATGGAATCTGTGGTGAAGATTTGAAACCTTGCGAGAGCAAGTCTCAGATCTTTCTCCTGATCGTTGGCGGTTCTTTGTAATGTTGTGGAAAACGGCGTGAGGGGAAGCGGCCCCGACGCTCCATCGGCACAGCCATAAAACCGCAAACGACGCCACTTCCTCGCAACAAACCGTTCGATATTCCAAACGGAATCGTTTATTCTCCCAAACATCGTGTGGTGGGACGGTCATGGGCGTTGAAGGGAAAGATAAGGTCAAGGCGTTGGAGGCGGGGGCCGTGGCGCTGTCGGGCCAACTGGGCAAGACGGTGCAGCGGCTGCGCAAGGCCTATAATCTGTCGCTGTCCGAATTGTCCGAGCAATCGGGCGTCGCCAAATCGATCATCAGCCAGATCGAGCGCAACGAGACCAATCCGACACTCGCGACCATCTGGCGGCTCGCCCAGGCGCTCGACGTCTCGATCGAGAAAGTATTGCTCGCCGCCGAGGACGAGCCTTTCGTCGAAAGATCGAGCCGCGGCGACACACCGATCCTGACCTCGGATGATGGCAAATGCCGCCTGATGATCATCGGCTGGATCAAGACTGTCGAATGGCTTCAATGGTACGATTTCCATGCCGAGCCGGGCGGGCAATTGGAGTCGGAGGCGCACCAACGCGGCTCGATCGAATCCTTATCGGTACTGGAGGGAGAGCTCGAAGTTGAGGTCGCCAGCGTGAAGGAAACCGCCAAGGCTGGCGAGACCCTGCGCTACCGTTGCGACCGCCCGCATGTGATCCGCAACGTCTCGAAAAAGCCCGCCCAGGCGACCATGGTGTGCATCCTCAAGGCCGCCGTGATGGAGTGAGCGTAGGGCGTGTCAGGTCGCGCAATTGTAAGGGCTGGCGCGCATTCTTTGCAGAGGTCGGCATATTGCCGATGCGACATGCCTGTCCTATGGCTTGACCGATCTCGTCTCGCCGACATTCCCAATTGAAATTGCGCCCTGGAGCATTCTTACACGGCTTGCCGCCGGCAAAATTGCTGGCGCTGCTTTATGCTGCGCTGTTTTTGGCGCCCGGAGTCACGCAACCGTTTTTGCCGGCCTGGCTTGGCGCGCGCGGCCTCACCGACGGTCAGATCGGTTTGGTGATCGCGACGCCGCTGCTCATGCGCATTTTGGCGACACCGCCCGTCACGCTTTTTGCGGAGCGCAAGAAGAGCGTTGCCCTGGCTCTGCTCTTGTGTTCCATCGCGACGGCGGCCGGTTATCTGACGCTTGGGTTTGGCCACGGCTTCGGCGTCATCATCCTTCTCATTGCCGCGATCTCGATCGCTCAAGGACCGATCCAATCGCTGAACGACGCGCTGACGCTGCGCGTCGTGCAGGAATCTCGCCGCACCACGGGGCCGCGGCTCGATTATGGCCGTATCCGCGTTTGGGGCTCGATCGCTTTCGTGCTGGCGAGTCTCATGGCCGGGCGCCTGCTGCAATTCATTCCAGTGACCGGCGTTTCCTGGATGATCGCCGCCGGCGCGATCATCGGCGCCTTCGTCACATGGGAATATTCGGGCGTCGCACCGCCGGAGGCGGTGCTGCGCCCGGCGCGCACGAAGTCGCAGATGTATATCGGCCGTCCTTGGCTGGTGTTCGGCATCATCGCGAGTTCGGCCGCGATCCAGGCGAGCCATGGGCTGCTCTATACGTTCGGCCCCAAACATTGGGGCGCCAACGGCATTCCGAGCCAGGAGGTCGGCATGCTCTGGGCGCTGGGCGTGATCACCGAAATCATGATGTTCGCTTTCGGCGGCAAACTCATTCGCAGCCAATGGAGCGCCAGCATTTTGCTCGGCTGCGGCGGCTTTGCCGCGACTATGCGCTGGCTGAGCCTGGCTTTCGATCCATCCGCCACACTGCTCATCTTCGTGCAGGCGATGCATGGCCTCACCTTCTGCGCCACCCATTTCTCGACGCAATTCCTGTTGTCGCTTTTCGTGCCGTCCGATCTCGCGGCGCGAGTTCAGGGCTGGTATTCGGCCGCAGTCGCCGCCGGTCTTGCTGCCCTGACAGCTTTGTCGGGCGTGCTTTATGCGGGTTTGGGCGAGCGGGCCTATTGGGTGATGGCACTGGTCAGCCTTAGCGGGCTCGTCGGGGCGGTGCTGGTGAATGCCAAATTATCGGTGCGCACGAGCGCATGAGCATCGGATGCACGCACCGGCATCGGTCAGCGCATGGCTGCTTCACGCAAATGAGGGCCTAAACAGAGACAAGTCTGCTGTCCGAATCTGTCCCGCACGCTATCTAGAATGGGAACGCAGGATCACGCTGGGCTGGCCGAGAAATACGTTTCGATATCGGTCAGGCGCAGCGAGATGATGCACCAATTCCCTTGCCGGTCCCGCCGCCAATCCCGCTTCGCGTCAAACATGCAAGTGGCTGTGCAGTGCCTTGGTTGCGACCTGCCGAGGGCGGTGCGAGTGCGCTCCGCCCCGCAGGCAAGGGCGGATTCGGCTACGATATGAGGCTGTCACATGGCAAATCTTCGGCCCGAGGCGGGCCTCGCTGCTCCCGCGGCGATCAGCACGAGCTTTCCCATTCGCCAATCCGGGGCGTTTGAACGGGCTGCCAGCCTCGTCGCGGTAAGCTTTGGCGTGTGCATGGTGCAGCTCGACGTCATGATCGTGACCGTCGCGCTCGATCAGATCCGGAGCTTGACCCCGGGAAATGTGTCCGGCCTGCAATGGGTGGTGAACAGCTATACGCTGGCTTTTGCCGGGTTCCTGCTGACCGGCGGGGCGCTGGGCGACCGATTTGGCGCCAAAAGGATCTATACTGCAGGCCTTTGGCTGTTCGTTCTTGCCTCGGTTGTTTGCGGGCTCGCGCCGTCCGGCTTGGTCCTCGTGGCGGCGCGGGCGCTGCAGGGGGCGGGAGCGGCGCTGTTGCTGCCGACATCGCTGGCGCTGATCGTTCACGCCTATCCGCATCCGGGCGAACGGGCCCGCGCCATCGGCATCTGGGGCGCCGCGGGCGGGCTTGCCATGGCCGGCGGGCCTGTCGTCGGCGGCCTGTTGCTCAGCGCGTTCGGTTGGCGCAGTATTTTTCTCGTCAATCTGCCTGTGGGCCTGTTTGCGTTGGCGCTGACCGCGCGATTCACCGTGCCGGTCGAGGGGCACAGGGGCCGGTCGCTCGATTTGTTGGGCCAGATCCTTGCGATCGTCCTGCTGATCGCCCTGACGGCGACGATTATCGAGGGTGCTCCGCTCGGCTGGACAAACCCGGCCATTCTCGTCGGTTTGACGGTTTTCGTTCTGGCGACCGCCGCTTTCCTCATGGTGGAGATGCACGGGCACGCGCCGATGCTGCCCTTGCAATTGTTCCGCCACCCTGTCTTTGCCGCTGCGACGCTCATCGGTTGCGTCAACAATGCCGCCTATTACGGCACGACCTTCATTCTGAGCCTTTATTTCCGCAATCAACTTGGAATGTCGGCGCTCGATACTGGGCTCGCCTTCGTGCCGATGACCGGGCTGATCGCAATCATCAACGTCCTCGTCGGCCGTATGGCGGCCCATACTGGCACACGGCTGCCGATCGTTATCGGTTTCGTCATGGCATCGCTCGGTTATGGCGCCTTTGCCTGGCAGATCGGCCCGCAGGCGCACTATGCGGATCTCTGGTGGACATTGTTGCTGATGGGCAGCGGCACGGCGTTTGTTGTGCCGCCGATGATCGCCGCGCTCGTTGGAACCGTGGAGCGTGCCAATGCCGGCATCGCCTCCGGCGTGTTGAACGCCTTGCGCCAGACCGGCGGCGCGGTTGGTGTTGCCGTCTTTGGGGTCGCTGCAGGCGATACATCGGTGGCCGGGATGCGCGTGGCCCTATTGATCGCCTGTGCGGCCGGGCTTGCGGCGGCGGCCATCGCTTTGGTCTTCATGCCGTCACGCAAGGCCTGATCGGACAATTCGAACGAAGAGGGGTCAATTGGGCCAGGAACCCCGGGGATCGTGGCCGCTTTTTTCCGTCTTAATGCCTTCTCTCGACATGGCTTCCGCGCGCCGTTAAGCTAAGGGCAGGTCGATTCAGGCCGGAAATGCGTTGAGGCTTTATGGAGGGTGCTCCCAGCTTTTCGGTTGATGCGCGAGATGCTTCCTATCTGACTCTGTCTGGCGCATGGGTTGCCGCTGCGGCCAAGCAAATCGAGACAGTGTCGCGCCATTTGGTACAGGCTGCAGCCAATATGCCGCATGTCACCCTCGATCTGTCGGGCATCGAGCATCTCGACATGGCCGGCGCATGGGTGATCGAGCGAGCCCATCGGCAATTCGCCGTCGGCGGCGGCACGGTCACCTTCGTCAATGCGCGGCGCGAATATGCGCAATTGCTCGACGAGGTGAGCCAGCACGATGTGCAGCCCGCGCCGCCGCCGCCACATGGCAATCATCTGGTTACGATTCTCGCCGATATCGGCGCGGCCGTCGTCATATCGGCCAAGGATCTCTACAATGGCCAAGCGTTTCTCGGACAGGTCGCGGCGTCCTTGTTCAAGATGGTGTTCAATCCGCTGCGCTTCCGCATGACGCCGCTGGTCTATCACGTTGAAAGCTTCGCCTTTCATTCGGTGCCGATCATCGTTCTGATCAATTTCCTCGTCGGCTGCATCGTGGCACAGCAGGGCATTTTCCAATCGTCGAAATATGGCGCGACGATCTTCACCGTCGATCTCATCGGCATTCTGATATGCCGCGAACTTGGCGTGCTGCTGACCTCGATCATGATGGCGGGCCGCACGGGCTCGGCGATCACGGCGGAAGTCGGCTCCATGAAAATGCGCGAAGAGGTGGACGCGCTGCAGGTGATGGGGCTCGATCCGGTCGAGGTTTTGGTCGTGCCGCGGGTGGTGGCGCTGATGATCAGCCTGCCGATGCTGACCTTTCTTGCCGACATGGCGGCGATTTTCGGCGGCTTGTTGGTCGTGTGGTTTTACGGCGGCATCGGGCCGGATGTTTTTGCGAGCCGTCTGCAGCAGGCCATTGCGCTCAACACCTTCCTCGCCGGCATCATCAAGGCGCCGTTCATGGCGCTGGTGATCGGGCTCATATCGGCGGTGGAAGGCCTTGCGGTGCAGGGCTCGGCTGAATCGCTCGGCCGGCAGGTGACCGCCTCGGTGGTCAAATCGATTTTCATGGTGATCGTGGTCGACGGCTTGTTCGCCATGTTTTTCGCCGCAATCAGGTATTGAGCCGGGTATGAGCGAGCCGAACCATCCGCAACAACCCCAGGAAGCGCGCGACGTCGCCATTCGTGTGCGCAATCTCGTCGTCGGCTTCGGTCCGAAGATCATCATGAATGGCCTTGACCTCGACGTGTACCGGGGCGAAGTGTTGGGGTTCGTCGGCGGCTCCGGAACGGGCAAATCGGTGCTCACCCGCACGATCCTCGGCCTCATCAAGAAGCGCAGCGGCACGATCGAGGTCTTCGGCAAGAATTTGGATCACATCTCCCCGTCCGAGCGCCGCGCCATGGAGCGTCGCTGGGGTGTCTTGTTCCAGCAGGGCGCACTGTTCTCCAGCCTCACCGTGAAACAGAACGTGCAGATGCCGATGCGCGAATATCTGGACCTGTCGCAGCGCATGCTGGATGAACTGGCGCTCTTGAAAATCGAGCTGACCGGCCTGCCCGCCGACGCCGCCGACAAATACCCCTCCGAACTGTCCGGTGGCATGATCAAACGCGCCGCGCTCGCCCGCGCCTTGGCGCTCGACCCGGAAATCGTGTTTCTCGACGAGCCGACATCCGGCCTTGACCCGATCGGCGCGGCGGAATTCGATGAACTCATCCGCACGCTGCAGCAAACGCTCGGCCTCACCGTTTTCATGGTGACCCACGATCTCGACTCGCTGTACGCGATCTGTGACCGAATTGCCGCGCTCGCCGACAAAAAGGTGATCGCGGCGGGGCCCATGGATGTGATGCTGCAATCGCAGCACCCCTGGTTACAATCGTATTTTCATGGGGTTAGGGCGCGCAATGCGGCTTATGGCCATACCCAGACGGGCTCGACCGCCTGACTCGCTTGCGCAAAAAAGCCAAATTCGGCAATAGTTTTGCCGCTGACTTGAATGGAGCTGGACCGACACGATGGAGACAAGAGCGAATTACGCTCTGATCGGGGCATTCACCCTCATTGTGATTGCGTCGGCCTTTGCATTCATCTTTTGGTTTTCTGGCGGCAACAAGCAAGCGAACCAGAAGGCTTATCTCGTCATTTTCAAGGGATCGGTTTCTGGCCTGTCACGCGGCTCGCAAGTCTTGTTCAACGGCTTGCCAGTGGGCGAGGTCACCGAGATTGATTTGATGGAGGCGGATCCGAGGCGTATCGAGGCCACCATCCGGGTTAGCCAGCGGACGCCGGTGAAAACGAATACCCACGCCAAGCTGGAGTCGCAAGGCCTGACGGGCATCGCCTCTCTTGCCCTGACGGGCGGCAGCCCGAGGGCGGAGGATTTGAAAGCGCAACCAGGCGAAGAATTGCCCACAATTGAAGCCGACCAGTCCGACCTGCAGAACCTGCTGGAGGCCGTGCAGAACCTAAGCAAAAAGTCCGACACGCTGCTCGACAATGCCAACAAGCTTATCGACGACAACCGCGATTCCATCCATAATACGTTGCAGCATGTCGAAGCATTCACCGACACTTTGTCGCAGAACGGCGACAATATTAATCAAACTCTGGACAATGTGCGTGTCGTTACCGGTAACCTGAAGGACAACAAGGACAACATCGATCAGATATTGAAAAACGCCTCCGATCTGTCTGCCAAGCTGAATGCCACCGCGACCAAGCTCGATCAATTGATTGCAAGCGCGCAGGATGTGATCGGCGGCAATGGCGAAGCGGGGAAGGGGATTGTCGACGATGTGCGCGCCGCCGCGCAATCCTTCCGCAAACTGGCCGACAATCTCGACCAGCGCACCAAGGAAATCACGGCCAGTGTCAACCACATTGCCGGGCCGACCGCGCACGAATATGAGGCGCTCGCCAGCGACGCGCGCCGCTCGCTCGGTGAATTGAACAGAGTGATCCAGTCGATCAACCAAAATCCGCAACAATTCCTCTTTGGCGCCAAGACGACTATTCCTGAATATGCACCGGGCAGATAGACTCGATGGCTGTTGTTTTTTGACTTTGACGAACCAGGTTGTCATCCTCGTTCACGCGAGGATGACAATGTTAGAGCGATGACTTGAGGACTTTATGGCATTTTTGACACAAGACATTGCTCGTCGCGCCTTCCTGCCAAGCCTGTTCGCGGCCATTTTGAGTCTGAGCGCGTGCAGCTCCGGCGCACCGCTCCAAACCTACGACCTGACCGCGATCGCCAGCGCGCCGCGGCCGGTGCGCGGCGTGCACGGCCAGATCATCGTGACTGAGCCGGTGGCGAGCACGGCGCTCGACAGCGACCGCGTTCTGGTGCGCCCGCAACCTGAAACACTTGCGTATCTGGGCGGCGCCAAATGGTCGGCGCGGCTGCCTGCGCTGGTACAGACGCGTCTCATCCAGAGCTTTGAAAACGCCCGGGCGCTGAAGGCGGTCGGCCGGCCCGGCGATCGTTCTTCCGCCGATTACGATCTGACCACGGAAATCCGCAGCTTCGAAATCGATGTGCAAAGCGGTCAGGCGGTTGTCGAAATCGCCGCCAAATTGGTGCAGGACGCCAGCGGCCGGGTCGCGGCCGCCAGGATCTTCACCGCCCGCGTGCCCGCGAGCGCCGCGGACGGTGTTGCGGCCACCACCGCGCTGGACGCGGCATTGGGCCGCGTGATGGGCGAAATCGTCACCTGGACCGCGGGGCGGGGGTAGGCGCGTGGTCCGGCGCGCTTAAAGAACCGCCTGCCTGCGACTGGGACGCTCGCGCGGCCAGTGTCCGCACGGCACCCACCAAGTAAAGTGATCCCGTCACCAAAACCCAGCCGCCGCGCGCCCCGGCACCGGCATAAGCGCGCTCCATAGCAGCCTCGAGCGTCGGCGCGATTTCGGTATCGAGCCCGGCGCTTTGCGCCAGAGCGGCAAGGTCGGAAGCCGGATACATGCGGACCTTCTTCTCGGCTTCGGTGACGATCAGATGTGCGACCTTGCCGCTCAATTCACGCAAAAAGCCGGCGGCGTCCTTATCGGCGCCAAGCGCCAGGACGGCGATACAGGGGCCGTGCAGGGCCGTGTCTTGTGCCAGGTCCCGTAACACCTGCGCGATGTTGAAGGGTACGTGCGCGCCGTCCAAAACCAGTTGCAGGCCATCGTGCGTCACGTGCTCCATCCGGCCAGGTAGGCGCGCCATAGCTTGGGTCGGCGGATCGAGCAGGGCCGCGCCGACGCCGGGGGTGGACGCGCCGATCACATCGAGAACGCGCGCCGCGACCGCGAGATTGCGCTCGGCGATGCTGGCGTCTGCGGCGAGGGCGACGCGCTCGATGCGGGCATGCAGCAGATCGGCCTGTTCGGCCAGAATGCGGCCGGCGGCATCCTCCAGCCCGAGCGGCGTCACCAAAACCGCGCCGGGCTTCAGGATGCCGATTTTCTCATAGGCGATGGCCTCGCGCGTCTTGCCGAGCACTTCCGTATGTTCAAGTTCGACATTGGTGACGACGGCCACCTCGCCCTCAACCACATTGGTCGAATCGTATCGGCCACCCAGTCCGACTTCGATGGCGGCCCAGGCAATTCCGGCGTCGCGGAAGATCAAGAATGCACCGGCGGTGAGCAGGTCGAACCACGAGGCATTGCCACCGTCGGTGCCGCTCGCGCGCGCCGCTTTATAGGCGTCAAGCGCGTGGGCGAGGGCGTGTGCCAGCGTTTCGTCGGCCACCGGCGCGCCGTTCACATGCACCCGCTCGGTAACATGTTCCAGATGCGGCGAGCCGTAGCGTCCGACGTGAAAGCCAGCGCGCCGCAAGCCGGCGGCGACGAGTGCGCAGACCGAGCCCTTGCCCTTTGTGCCGGTCACATGCACCGCGCGAAAAGTTCGATGCGGATTGCCAAGCCGCGCCATGAGGTCGCGCATCGGGGCAAGCGACACGCGCATATCGGTGCGCGGCCGGTTCTCCCAGTTGGTGAGGGCGTCGAGTTCGGCGAGGATCGCGGGGAGGGAGGTCATGGAAGACTCAAAAATTCCCTTCTCCCGCAGGCGGCGCGAGCAAGCTCGCGCCGCGTATCAAAAATGCACGAACCGGGGATCCCCGGTTCGTGCTGCGGAAGAAGGCTCAGGTGTTAGCCGTCGAAGCGGCCCGAGGCGTGCGCCAGCATCGTGTAGACTTTGCCGGTTTCCGACGTCAGGTAGCTGCGGGTGCGGCTGCCGTCGCGGTCTTCGCGGCCGACTTGGTTCAGCAGGCGCTCGAACTCCTGGCAATAATGGTCAACCGTCGCGTGGAACCCTTCGTCGTCGCTGTAACGGCGGCGGATTTCCTCGAAGGTCTGCTGGCCCTGGGTCGTATAGAGGTGACGGCCGAAGGCACGCCGGTCGCCACGGCGGTAACGATCCCAAGCCGAGCTTGCCGCAGCCTGATCGATCATCTTCGCAATATCGAGCGAGATCGTGTCGAGCTGGGGCGCCGGCACCTCGGCTTCCACCACGGGAGCCGGATCGTCGGAGGCGCGGGCGAGCAGGTTCGACAACCAACCCGGACCACGGTCAACCGGCGCTACCGGAGGGTTCGGCCGCACCGGCGTGATGGCGCGGGACTCCGACCGGCGCGGCGTCGCAGCGTCGGCCGCAGGGGCCTGCGCGCGGGTGGGGTTGGCCGCGATGGCCGAGACGTCGAAGCTGCGGCCCGAGCGTGACACGATGGTCGACAGCTCGTTCAGCGCCTTGATCTGGTCGGCCACGACCTTGCGCATGGCATTGGCCTGCTCTGCGGTTTCTCGCGGCAGTTCCACCGTGCCGCGGCGCAATTCCTCGCGCGTCGCGTCGAGCTCGGTCTGGATCGTGCGGGCGACGCCGCGCATGTCCTCGGCACTCGATTGGAACCGTTCGGTGGCCTTGGCGAACAGATCATTCATCTCGCCGATTGCCTGGTCGTAAGCGGCGCGCATCGCTTGCGCGGTGCGGTCGCGCTCCTTGCCCGTCGTGCTGCGGATATTGTCGAAGTGGCTGGCGATCAGCCCCGTCGACTGCTGCGACGCGTCGGTGAGGAAGGCGCCGATCTCGCGGGCGCGCGCCTCGGCATTGCGGAAGGATTCTTCCATTCGGCCGCTGAACGATTGCATCGCCGTCTCGAAGTCTTCGGCGCGGCGATTGATGTCGTTGCCGAGCGTCTCGAGCTGCTGGCGGCGTGCTTCGAGCGCACCGTCCACATCGCCATGGGTCTGGGCGAGCTGATCGGAGACCAGACGCAGAGATTGGACGTGGCCGTTGAGCTTGTTGGCGAGCTCGGAGGCATTGTCCAGCGTCGAACCCGATGCGTTGTTGAGCGCATAGACTTCGTCCTGGATGCTGCCGAGCGCGCGCTGCAAATCCTCGACGCGGGCGCTGAGGTGAGTGTCGACGGCAGTCAGGCGGTCGCCAGCAGTGTCGATGATGTTTTGCAGCGAGACGTTGGTCGCACCGAGCTGGTCAAGCACTGCGCTCATTTCGTCGCGCAACTTGTCATGCGCGCCGGTGAGGGCGCCGAGCGAATCGTTCGCATGCGCGTCGATTGTATGGCGCAGTTCGCCGGTCGATTGGTCGAGCGCGAGCGTGAATTCGCTCTGGCGTTGGCGCAGATGCTCGACGATCGAGCGGCCGCGGTTTTCGATCGCACGCGTGACCGCGTCGCCGACCTTGGCGACCTCTTGCGCGACCTCCTGGCCCTTGGCAGAGAGCAGCGTGACGAGATTGTCGCCGCGCGTGCCGAACAGCGTTTCGAATTCGGCGATGTGGCCGGCAAGATTTTCTTGCAGCGCGCCAGTCCGCGCGTCGAGCGTATCCTGGATCTGCTTGGTGCGGGCATCCAAGGTGTCTTGCAGGCGGTTGGTATGGTCGTCGAACGCATTGTTGACCGAGCCGAGCACGTTCTGCACATCGTGCAGGCGCGCGGCAAGGTCCTCGTGCAGGCGATCCGTTTGCTGGCCGAAGGCATTGTGCACATCGCCGAGCACATTCTGCAGGTCGTGGACGCGCGTGCCCAGCGCTTCGTTGAACTGGGCCGTCTGACCGTCGAACGTGTCGCGAATCTGGCCGAGCACGTTCTGCAGGTCGTCGAGACGTCCGGTAAGCGCGCTGTTGAGCTGGCTCGTATGGCCGTCGAACGTCGTGTTGACCTGGTCCAGAATGCTTTGCACGTCCTGCACGCGGGCGCCGAGCGCGTCGCTGAGCCGTTCGGCATGCCCGTCGAAGGTGCCGTGCACCTGTTCGAGGACATTCTGAATGTCGGTAATCCGCGTGCCGAGGGCGTCAGCAAGATGCGCGGTGCGATCGTCGAATGTGCCATGCACATGGCCCAGCGCCGTCTGCACGTCGTCAAGCCGTGCGCCGAACGTGTCGTTGAGCCGCGTGGTGTGCTCGTCGAAGGCTTCGTGCACTTGGTTGAGCGTGCGTTGCAGATCCTCGACACGGCCGCCGAAGACATCATTGAGCTGCTCCGCGCGGCCGTCGAAGGCAGCGTGCACGTGATCGAGCGTGCCTTGCAAGTCGCGCAAGCGGGTGCCGATCGTCTCGTTGAGATGCGCCGTGCGGCCGTTGAAGGTTTCTTCCACCTGGCCGAGGGCATTCTGCAGATCAAGCACGCGGCTGTCGAGCGTTGCGTTGAGCCGCGCCGTATGGCCGTCGAACGTGTCGTTCGCCTGACCCAGGACCTTTTGCATGTCCAACACACGGTTGCCGAGTGTTGCGTTGAGCCGGACGGCATGACCGTCGAAGGTTTCGTGCACTTGGCCGAGGACATTCTGCATGTCCTGGACACGGGCGCCAATCGCCTCGTTGATCTGAGCCGCCTGACCGTCGAAGGCTCCGTGCACCTGGCCAAGGACATTCTGCATGTCTTGGACGCGGGCGCCGATCGCCTCATTGATCTGAGCCGCCTGACCGTCGAAGGTTCCGTGCACCTGGCCAAGGACATTCTGCATGTCCTGGACACGGGCGCCGAGCGCTTCGTTGATCTGAGCCGCTTGACCGTCGAAGGTTTCGTGAACTTGGCCGAGGACATTCTGCATGTCCTGGATACGCGTGCCGAGCGTCTCGTTGATATGCGCCGTTTGGCCGTCGAAGATGTGGCGCACATTGTCGAGCGCGTATTGAATATCGCCGACGCGGGCATTCAGCGAATTGCTCAGCCGGTCTGCCTGGCCATCCACCGCCGTTTGCATGGTGCTGAGATTGGTCTGCACATCGGCGACATGGGCCTGCAGCGCCTGACCGAGGCGGCCGGTATGGCCATCGAAAGCGTCGTTGACCTCGGTGAGGGCATTCTGAATGTCGGCGATCCGCGAACCGAGCCTCTCGTCGAGGCGGTGGCTCTGATCGTCGAACGCGCCCTGCACATCGTCGATCGACTTTTGAATGTGCTGAGCGCGGGCGTCGAGCGCATCGGCAAGTCGTGCGGAGTGGCCGTCGAAGGTCGTCTGGATCGCGTTGAGATTATCGCCCAAAGCCTTCTGCACGTCCTGATGACGAGCACCGAGCGCGTCGTTCAGCGCGCCAATATGGGCGCCGAACGCGTCGTTGATAGAGTTGGTATGGCCGTCGAGCAGGTCGTTGACCTCGTGCGCCCGTGCCACCAGATTGTCGGCAACGGCGCGTCCGCGTTCGTCCAGTTCGCTCGACACGCTGTCGAGGCGACCGACGACGCGTTCTTCGAAGCGCGCGATGCGGCCGTCGAGCGTGTCGGCGATCTCCGCGGCGCGGCCGCCCAGCGTCGAATTGATCTCCTGCGCCTTGGAGGAAAGCGTGTCGCTGAGCAAAGTCGAGCGCGCGAGCAAGATACCGTCGATCTCCTTGGCCTTCTCGTCGAGCGAGCGGGTGACCTCGCGGCCGCCGTCGCCGAGCACTCTGGCGATCTCGAGCACACGCTGCGCCAGCGTCTCGTTGAGGCCGCGGCTGCGGGCGTCGAGGCCCGTTTCGATGCGGCCGATGATTGTATCGAGCGAGCGGGCGATCTCTTCCGCTTTGCCCGAGGTGCGCTGATTGAATTCGTCGAGGCGGCCGGCAAAGGCGGTATTGGCCTGATCGACCCGTTCGCCAAGTTTCGCATGGAGGGCATCGCCATGTGAGACGAAGGAATCCTGCAGCCCGTTGAGCTGGTTCTCGATTTGCGTCGTCAAACGATTGGCGTGGCTCGTCATCGTTTCGACATGTCCGGACAATTGCTGATCCATGCGCGCTGCCTCTTCGGCAATATGCGCGGTCGCGACGTTGCTGCGCAGCAGGATCGCTTCTTCGAACCCGTTGAGGCGGTCTACGAGCGTCTCGTTGATGCGATCGCCGTGCATGCCCATCGCCATGACGGCCTCGCTCGCCGTCGTCGCGAACCGGTCATGCAGTTTGTTGGTTTGCGTGGTGAAGCCCGCCAGATGCCCCTGCGTCGTATCCTCGAAGAGGGTGCTGAACGCCTCGCTCTGACGCTTGAACCCATCGAGGCCGGATTGCGCCGTACGGGCGAAGGCCGCGTTGAGCGAAACATTCTGCGCGGCGATGGAGCTGACCGCTTCCTCGGCAGTCGCGGCAAGGCCCGTGCGCAACATGTCCGTTTGCGCGGCGATACCGGCAAGATGCGTATCGCTCATCGCGCGCAAATCGGCGTGTGTCGAGCGCAAATTGGTGTCGAGCGCGTCGGCCTGATCTTTCAGCGCCGCCACATTCTGCTGGGCGGTGTCTGCGAAGGTGCGGTTCAGCGTCGCACCCTGCTGCGCGATGGCCGAAACGGCATCCTGCGCCGTATTGGCGAGGCTGTCGCGCAGGTTCTGCGCATGTTCGGAGAAGGTGGTGACGTGATGATCGGTCGTCTCGCGCAAGCGGCTATGCAGATCGTCGCTCTGCTCCTGGAAGCGCACGAGGCTGTTCTGCGTCGTGTCGGCAAAGCTCTGATTGATGAGATCGCCCTGTGCCGTAATATCCCGCACGGCGTCGCGCGCGGCGTCGACCAGGCCGTCACGCAGCGTATTGGTGCGGTCGACAAACGCATTGAGGTGGGCGTTCGACGCATCGCTGAATGCGTTCTGGAACGAGTCGCTCTGCGCCGCAATGTCGCGCACAGCTTGCTGCGCGGTGTCGCTCAACCCGTCGCGCAACTGGCTGGTGCGCTCGCTGAGCATGTTGAGGTGATTGTTCGACGCATCGTTGAAATGTGCCTGGAACGCGTCGCCGTGCGCATGCAAGGCTTGCAAATTCGCGTCCGCGGCTTGCGAGAAATTCGTGTGCAGCATCTCGGCGTGACGGTCGATGCCCGACAGGAATTCGTCCGAGCTCTGCGCGAAGCGCTGATGCAACTCGTCGGAATGACGGACGAGTTCGTCCTGCACGACCCGGTGGCGGTCGTCGATCATCTGCGTGAGACGTGCGCTCGATTCGTCGAACGTCTTTTGCGATTGCTCCGTCTGGCGGCCGATGTTCTCGCTGATGCGCGCACCGGTCTCGTCCAGGCGCTGGGCGAGGGCGGCGCCGTGCACGGTGATGGTTTCGTGCATACGGTCGCCGGTTTCGGTGAGGCGCGCGGAAAGCGTATCGCCGCGCGAGGAAATGATGTTGGCGACGCGGCCGCCGGTCTCGTCCAGACGCTGCGCCACTTCGTTGCCGCGAATACCAAGATCGGTCACCAGCGCCTCGCCGGTAGCCTTCAGGCGTTGATCGACGTGGGCGATGCGCTCGCCCAATGTTTGCGCCACGGCGTCGGAGGCTTGCGAGAGCTTGTTGGTGACGTCGTCGCCGGTTTGATTGAGCATGCCGACAATGTCGGAGCCCTTGCCGGTGATCCGCTGCACCAGTTGATCGCCGGTCGCGCCGAGCGCGAAAGCGATTTCCTCGCCCTTGGCACCGAGCGACGAAGTCACGCGCGAGCCTGCGCTGCTGACGTTTTCCGCCAGGCGTGCGCTGATGTCTTCCAGTTCCTTGGCGAGATTCTCGTGCGCGCCGGACATGGCGGTACGGACGCGGTCGGCGTTCATCACGATGGATTCGCGCTCGTTCGACAGTTCGTCAATCAGCGAGCGGATGCGCCGTTCGTTATCGGTATAGGAGCGCTCGAGATTGGCGACCTCGTTGCGGACCAAGGTTTCCAATTCGCCGGCGCGCGCCAAAGCGCGCTCGATCCCGTCGCCCATCGAGGCGACTTCGCGGCGGATGGCTTGCGACAGATTGATGACCTGCTCGGAGGCGATATTTTCCGGCTCGACGAGCCGCATGGCCACTTGCGTCATCGAACGCGCCGTCAGGCGCATTTCCTGGCTGCGCCGGGTGAGGGCCGCGATCGTCATCATCAGGATGACGGGTCCTACCGCGAGGATGAGGCCGAGGCTCGTCTGCGGGCGCGTCCAGAATTCGCGGCCGCTTGCAAGCATATCGCTCCACCAGTTGAAATATACATAGGCTGCGCAGAGGCCGAGCCAGATCAGGCTGAGCAGAGCGGCAACGGCATAGGGCGCACGGCTGGGGCGCGCCTGCAAGGCTTGCAGCACCTGGCCGACCGAGCGCTTGTCGTCATTGGCCGGCGTGGTTTGCGCACGCGTCGCGGAGCGCGGATTGGCCGGCGCTGGCGTCGATGCCGGTTTAGGCGCGGGGTCCGGGGTCTTCTGCTCCGATGCGGCGGGTGCCGCCGGCTTGACCGGCACGGGGAAGATCTTTTTGTCGTCGACTTCCGGTAGCTTCGTGGCTGGCTTCGCCGACTGCGGCGGGCTGATGGCGACGGCCGGCGCCTTTGGCGCCGCCGTCTCCTCGGCTTTAGGTTCGGCAGCAAGGCCGCCTAAGTTCAAGGCCTCCTCGATCGCCGACAAAGCGGCGGCTGCCGGATCCTGAAGCTTGACATTATTGGCCATCGGTTGCCTCACAGACTCAGAACTAAAAACGCACCCCCCGGTCGCATGCCACCAAATTCACGCCTTTTTTATGGACATGGCCTGGCGCAGACTGCCAAAGGTTAATCAATCGTTATCTTAACCCCGACGGCGCTGCATGGAAACCTATCCCCCCGGTCAATGTAAAACGTCGTTAACGGACGGCGCTTTAGTCAAGGATTCCGGCGCAAAAGCGGGTTGCTTCAGGCACAATGTGTTTTACGAGGCGCGTGTCCATCTATATATGCGCAGCTATATATCCCCAGATTAGTCTCTCACCCCGGAACCTCCTGACATGATCAACATCACTTATATCGACGCCAAAGGTACGTCCCGCACGGTTTCGGCCGAAGACCGCTCGACCGTTATGGAAACCGCGCTGAAAAATGGCGTTCCGGGGATCGATGCGGAGTGCGGCGGCGCCTGCGCCTGCGCGACTTGCCATGTCTATGTAGACGAGGCTTGGCTCGACAAGGTCGGCAAGCCCGAGCAGATGGAAGAGGACATGCTCGATTTTGCCTTCGATGTGCGCCCGAATTCGCGCCTGTCCTGTCAAATCCGCGTGACGTCTGCGCTCGATGGGCTGGTGGTGACGACGCCGGAAAAGCAGGGGTAAGCGACCAGCAGGTTTCTGCAAGTGATGCATGCATTGCATTGGAGCGGGTCACGTCATGGCCCGCCACTACTTATTAACATATACAATATGTTGAATAAAATGCTTTCCAAATATTGCCTGTTGAATTAAAACGACCTGGAAAGATCCGGTAGAGAGAGAAGCAAGGTTCGGTATGAGCGAGATTATCAAGACCGATGTCGTCATTGTCGGGGCGGGGCCGGTGGGCCTGTTCGCCGTGTTCGAATTGGGATTGCTCGATATTAAGTCCCACCTCATCGACATTCTGCCCAAGCCCGGCGGCCAATGCGCCGAGCTTTATCCCGAAAAGCCGATCTACGACATTCCTGGCTTCCCGATCGTCACCGGCCAAGGCCTCGTCGACAATCTGATGAAGCAGATCGAGCCGTTCGGCGCGACCTTCCATTACAATGAAATGGTGGAAGGTCTGGAGACGCTCGGCACGCCGGAAGCACCGCTGTTCCGCGTCAAGACCGACGGCGGCTTGGTATTCGAGTGCAAATCGGTGGTGATCGCCGCGGGCGGTGGCTCGTTCCAGCCGAAGCGCCCGCCCGTCGCCGGCATCGAAGGCTATGAAGGCACGTCGGTCCATTACGCCGTGCGCAAGATGGAGCATTTCCGCGACCGCGAGGTGCTCATCGTCGGCGGCGGCGACTCGGCCCTGGACTGGACACTCAACCTGCAGCCGATCGCCAAGCGCGTCACGCTCATGCACCGTCGCGATGACTTCCGCGCCGCGCCGCACAGCGTGAACGCCATGCGCGAATTGGTGGCCGAGGGCAAGATGGACATGAAGCTCGGCCAGATCGCGGCGCTGAAGGGCGACGGCAAGACGCTGTCCGCCGTCACGGCGAAGGGCAATGATGGCTCGGTCTTCGATATTGCCTGCGATATCATGCTGCCCTTCTTCGGCCTGACCATGAAGCTCGGGCCGATCGCCGATTGGGGCCTGAACCTGCACGAAAATCTCGTTCCCGTGGACACGGAGAAATTCGAGACCAACGCGCCCGGCATTTTTGCGGTCGGCGATATCAACACTTATCCCGGCAAGCTGAAGCTGATCCTGTCCGGCTTCCACGAAGCCGCGCTCGCCGCGCAAAAGGTGCACCGCTACGTCTATCCCGATAAGAAGCTGCTGTTCCAATACACGACCTCGTCGTCGAACCTGCAGAAGAAGCTCGGCGTGGTGTAAAAGCTCGGGCTGCCGCCCGTTTACGGGACCGCAGCTTTTTCACAGTGCAAGTGCCCGCGCCGCCGTGTCGGCGCGTACGTGAAATGCGTTTCCATCGAAGATGATCACGCCGACGTGTGCGGCGGGCAAGGAGTCTGCCAATCAGCCGCCGCGGCTGCGGAGGACTTGTGTCTTTTCCGTTGTCTGATATTTTGTGCGAATGAGCGAAATATCAGACAAGGTTGTTTCCGCAATCGGCGCGCGTATTCAGGCCGAACGCATCCGACGCGGCTGGTCCATAGCGGAACTGGCGGCGCGATCCGGCGTATCGAAGGCGATGGTCAGTGCGATCGAGCGCGGCGCGAACAGTCCGACCGCAACGCTCCTGGTGCGCATCGCCGCCTCATTCGATTTGACGCTTTCGGCCTTGATCGCCCGGGCCGAACTCGGCGCCGGCGGGCTTTTGAAATCTGAGGACCAGCCTGTGTGGCAAGATCCGGAAACCGGATATGTCCGCCGCCACCTGTCGCCGCCCTCCGATATGCCGTTGGAACTGATCAGGGTGGAATTGCCGGCCGGCGCGCGCGTTGCCTTTCCGGCCCGCGCCTATGCGTTCAACCGCCACCAGATTTGGCTGCTGTCGGGCGCGCTTGATTTTACCGAAGGCCCGGTCATTCATCACATGGCGCCGGGTGATTGCCTGACTTTGGGCGCGCCCCAGGACTGCGTTTATCACGCGCCGGGTCCCGATCCGGGGATCTATCTCGTCGCCGTGCTGCGGAGCGGCGCATGAAGCGTCCGTCCCGGACTCACAATGGCGGGCCGCCGCTTGACGACGATCACAGGCCGCCCTGGGGCAAAGGCGATGCGCACCGTTTCCTGCACTGGCAGCGCGCCTATCGCGTCGCGTGGAAGCCACCGAGCCACGATGTCGCCTTGATGCGGCTTGAGCGCGCCGAGCGCCTGGGCCTCACCTACCGGGAATATACGCTCGAAATTCTTGAACGCGGCATTCACCTACAAGCGGAAGACGCCGAGCGCGTTGCCGCGATCAAGGCCAACCGCCGCAAGAAGCGCGCGCCCTCGCAGCCCCCATAAAATCACGCAGACTTCACGTTCCTTTGTACGGCACGGCTTTGCGCTTTGCGCTAGACTGCCGCCGGAATGAAGGAGCTTTGTCGTGATCTATCCCTGGAATGAGCGCAATGGCCGTTTGTCGTGGCTGAAGCTCATCATGTTTCTGGTCGTCCTGGCGCCGGGGCTTTGGATCGCGGCACAATGGTGGCTTGGCTGGCTCATGCCGAAGCCGGTCACCGAGGCCATTCATCAATCCGGCGATTGGACCGTGCGTTTTCTCGTCCTGTCGCTGGCGATTACACCTTTGCGCAAGCTCGCCCATTGGGGCAAGCTCATTAGCGTGCGGCGGATGATCGGCGTCGGCGCGGCCGCCTATGCTTCGATTCACCTTTCACTTTACATTCTGGACCAGAATTTCGCCCTCGGCACTGTGGCGAGCGAAATCGCGCTGCGCTTTTATCTCACCATCGGCTTCACGGCCTTGTGCGGCCTATGGGCTCTTGCGGCGACCTCAACCGACGGGATGATTCGCCGCTTGGGCGCGAAGAATTGGCAGCGGCTGCACAATATCGTCTACGGCGTCGGCGTGCTGGCGATGATCCATTTCCTGCTGCAATCGAAAATCGATGTGACGCAGGCGGTGATCATGACGGGACTATTCTTCGGCTTGATGGTTTGGCGCCTTTTGGCGCGCTTCGATCTTGCCGTGCAATGGTGGCAGATGGTGCTTCTGGCGGTTGGCGCGGCCACTTTTACCGCTTTGTTCGAAGCCGCTTGGTATATCGGCCGCACTGGGAGGCCGGCGGTCGGCATCGGTTTGTTCGAATCGCAATTTGATTTCGATATTGCAATTCGTCCGGCGTGGTATGTATTTTTTGCATGGCTTGTTGTCGCCGCTGTATCCTTCGCCCGCCGTGGGGAAGCGCAAAAGAAACGGCCCCGGGCTGCGTGGGGCGCGCAGGGTCCAGGGCCGTCTAGCCGGTCGGCGCAGGAGGGGAGCCGCGCTCTCTAACCGGGATTACCGACGCAGCAGGGCGTCGCGCTGGGCAATGGTGACGCCGGCGTCATCGAGGATGCGGCGGTTCAGGCCAGCGATATATTTGCGATCCATTTCCTTGGCTGCCCAATCGCGGTAGCCTTTAGAAATTCTTAACGCAACTTTAACCATGGGACGGGTGAAGGTCATGATGTAAACTCCGAAATCTAGACAAAAGCGTCTGGCGGAGCAGTTTGGCCGTCCGTTTCTTCGCCTTTGGTCGAATTTGATGGCCGCAAAATACTGAAAATCGCTGATATGTCGAGTCATGCTTCATGATTGAACCGTTTAGGAAAACTATACGATGACGAGCCAGGGCCGGCTTCCTTCCTTAAACTCGCTGCGCGCCTTCGAAACGGTGGCTCGGGTGCTGAGTTTTTCCCGCGCGGCCGAAGAATTACACGTTACCAAGGCGGCCATCGCCCAGCAGGTGCGCATCCTCGAGGCCGAGATCGGGGCGCTCCTGGTCGAGCGCACGGGCCGCGGCTTGCGGCTGACGGAAGCGGGAATGGCTGGCCTATCCGACCTGCGCGACGGCTTCGGCCTGTTGCATCGCGCCACCCGAGCTATGCGCGAATCGTCTGGCGGGCGCATGCTGGTGATCAATTCGAGCCCGTCCTTTGCCGCAAGCTGGTTGGTTGGCCGCATCGGCCAATTCAAAAAGACTCACCCCGATTTGGACGTGCTGCTCGATACCAGCAGCGAGACGCCAGATCTGACCGGCACGGTCGACGCCGCGATTCGTTGGGGGCGCGGCGATTTTCCCGGCGCATCCCCGACGCTGCTGTTTAGCGAGCATGTCTTTCCGGTCTGTTCGCCGGCACTGCTCACCGGTGAGCACCCGATTCAAGGTCCGCAGGATCTCGTCCATCACACGCTTTTGCATCTCGAATGGAACCCCAATTTCGCCACTTGGCCCGATTGGGGCGTGTGGCTGACCGCGGCGGGCGTGCGCAATGTCGACACGTCGCACGGCGTCTGGTTCAATCAGATGTCGCTCGCGCTGCAAGCGGCAGTGCAAGGGCAGGGCGTCACCCTCTCCACCCGCGCGATTGCGGCCGATGAATTGGCGGCCGGGCGGCTCGTGACGCCATTCGATACGGAAGTGAGCACGCCCTTCGGTTATTATTTCCTGTGCCGGTCCGATCAGGTCGCTGCGCCCAAAATCGTCGCGTTCCGGGAATGGCTGATCTCGGAGGCCACGAAATCGGGCTTGGTGACACACACGGATAAGGTCTGAATGTGCGGGCGTTTTAACATCGTTTCGGCGCCGAGCCTCATGCGGGAGCATTTCGGCTATGCGGAGACGCCGAATTTTCCGCCGCGCTACAATGTGGCGCCGACCCAGCCCGTGCCGGTGGTGCGCCGCGAGCGTGATGCGGAGGGGCGTGTCGGTCGGCATTTCGTGCTGATGCGTTGGGGTTTTCTGCCGAGCTGGGTCAAGGATCCGAAGGATTTTCCGCTTCTGATCAACGCGCGCGCCGAAACGGTGACTGACAAGGCGAGCTTCCGCGCGGCGTTTCAGCGCCGCCGCTGCCTGATGATCGCGGACGGATTTTATGAGTGGCGGCGCGTCGCCGGCGCGCGTGGCAAAGCGGCGGCGACGCCGTTCCTCATTCGACGCAAGGATCGTGAGCCTTTGGCTTTGGGAGCCCTGTGGGAAAATTGGCTTGGCGCCGACGGCAGCGAAATCGAAACCTGCTGCGTGGTGACGACAGCGGCGAATGGCACGACGGCGGCCATCCACGACCGGATGCCGGTGATCCTGGCGCGTGAGGATTATGAAGCCTGGCTCAACCCCGATGTTCCGGTGTCGCAAGCGATGCAGCTGACGCATCCGGCGGCAGACGATCTGCTCGATCTCACCGAAATTTCCAGCCGCGTGAACAAAGTGGCGAATGACGATGCGGGTGTCATGGAGCCGGTGCGGAACGAGCCGCCGGAGCCGCAGCGGACCTTGTTTTGATCTTAAAATGGACAGCCTTCAAGGTTAATCCTGTTTCTTTGCAGGGCAAAAGCCGGTAGAGACAGGCGGTCCAAGAAGTATGATGCTTTTGGCTTCAGTGCTACGAAAGAAAGAAATGACCGAAGAAACCCAACGCCTTGATGTCGCGCTGGTCGCGCGCGGATTGTTTGCGAGCCGCGCCAAGGCGCAGGAGGCCATTTTGGCTGGCCTCGTCAACGTCAATGGCAAGCCGGCGGCAAAGCCGTCTGAGCAGGTCGCGCCGAGTGCCGATATTCAGGCCGAAGCGCCTTATCCCTACGTGTCGCGCGGCGGCGTGAAGCTGGCTGAAGCGTTGAACGCGTTTCATTATGTTCCGCAGGACCGTATCTGTCTCGACATCGGCGCCTCGACGGGCGGTTTTACCGATGTATTGTTGCGGCGCGGCGCGGCGAAGGTTTACGCGATCGATGTCGGTGACCGGCAATTGCACGAGACCATCGCCGCCAATCCGCGCGTCGTCTCGTTTGAAAAGACCGACGCACGCAATCTCGCCGCCACAATGTTCGAGGCGCCGCCGTCGCTGATCGTGTTCGATGTCAGCTTCATCTCGCTCAAGCTTCTGCTTGCACCCGTGTTGAAACTCGCCGCGCCGCAGGCCGATATGGTGGCGCTCATCAAGCCGCAATTCGAAGCCGGTCCGCGCTATGTGCGCAAAGGCATCGTGCGCGATCGCGAAGTGCATGCCATCGTCTGCGACGACATTGCGCGCGAGATCGAACGGTTGGGCTGGAAGACCACGAACGTGATCGTTTCGCCGATCGACGGCGGTGACGGCAATCGCGAATTTCTCATCGGCGCGTCACGCGGATGATCTCGATGCATCAACGCCTCACGGTCGAAAAGCTCGGCCATCGCGGCGAGGGGATTGCGCGCGGATCCGCCGGCGTCGTCTATGTGCCCTATGCGCTAAGCGGCGAAACGATTGTCGCGGAAGTCGATGGCGAGCGCGGACGGCTCGGCGAAATCGTCGTGCCGAGCCCAGACCGTATCGCGCCGTTCTGCCCGCATTACACGGTGTGCGGCGGCTGCGCGGTCCAGGCGCTGGCGCCTGGACCCTATGCCGAATGGAAGCGCGGCATTGTAGTCGCCGCCTTGCGCGGCGCGCGTCTCGAAGCCGAGGTCGAGCCGCTGCAGGATGCCCATGGCGTCGGCCGCCGCCGCGCGACTTTTCACGCACGCAATCGCGGGCGCGGCGTCGCTGTCGGCTTCATGCAGGCGCGGGCGCATGAGATCATCGATCTCGACGAATGCCCGATCCTCGCACCGGAGATGGGCCATGCGCTAGAAGTGGCGCATGCGATTGCTCATACATTGCGGGGGCTCGAGAAGCCGCTCGACATCAATATCACCGCGACTTTGAGCGGCCTCGACGTCGACTTGCGCGGCGCCGGCAAGATCGAGGACGGCCTGAAGAAGAAGGTGGTCGCGCTCGCCGAAACGCACGACCTTGCGCGCATTGCCAATCACGGCGACATGATCGCGCTGCGCCGTTTGCCTGTGGTCAAGATGGGGCTCGCGACGGTCGCCATTCCGCCAGGCGGATTTCTGCAAGCGACGCTCAGCGCGGAGGAATGTCTTGCCGCGCCGGTGCTCGCGGCCACCAAGGGTGTTGCGCGGGTCGCCGATTTGTTTTCCGGTGTCGGCACGTTCGCGCTGCGCCTTGCCGCGCAATGCGAAGTTCATGCTGTTGAGTTCGACGCGGCGGCGCTCAACGCATTGAGCGCCGCCCATCGCGCCACGGTCGGGTTGCGCGGCATCACGACGGAGCGGCGCAATCTGTTCGAGCGGCCGCTTCTTGCCGATGAATTAAAGCCCTATGGCGCAGTGGTTTTCGATCCGCCGCGCGCGGGTGCCGAAGCGCAGGCCAAGGCTTTGGCTGCGGGTCTAGTGCCGCTGGTGCTGGCGGTGTCGTGCAATCCGGTGACGTTTGCGCGCGACGCGAAGATCCTGGTCGACGGCGGATATAAGCTTGAACGCGTTGTGCCGGTCGATCAGTTCAAATATTCGCCGCATGTCGAAATCGTGGCGACGTTCCGGCGGCCGGCGGTGAAGAAGAAGAAAGCGAGATTGCTCGGGTAAAAAGGCGCTGGACGAGGGCCAAGCGACTGGGAGATCCCCCATTCCCTAATCGTCAGTCGCGCAAGCATTTTCGAATCTGCCTGGCCACTCGTCCCTCGTCCGCGGCGCAGGCGAACTTGGGCCTATTCAAGTTCACCTTTTGAGCGGTCAAATCGTCGGCATTCGATTTGACTGCGCGCCTCCTTCTCCCGCGCTGGCCGGTTTGCCGTGCGCGAGAAGGAAAGTCGTTGCTTCACATCGCCTCTTTTTCCGGCACGAAGAAGCCTTTGATCTTCTTGATCTTGGTCGAGAGCGAGTGGCGGTTCTGCTCGTGGTCGACGACTTTCTGGCTCGTCACCCAATTGAGCTGAATTGCGCGGCGCGGGCCGGAATGCGGCTTGTGACCGTGCCAGGAATTGTCGGCGCGGCGGAACATCAGGAGCGTGCCGCCGTTCGGCGGCACTTCGGCCACCGGATTTTCCAGGCTGTCGCCGGAGCGCAGCAGGCGCAACCGGCCGCCTTCGGCTTCCCAGCCTTCGTTCATGTAGAGAAGAACTGTGATGATCTTGGTCGTCGAATCCGTATGGATGCCACCGTCCTTTTCGCGCACGAAGCCGCGCACCGTATACATGGTGGGCTTGTCGGTCAGGTCGATGTTGAACTTGCGCTCCACCGCATGGCGGAAGTCGGGGCCATTGAGCTCGTCCATCAGGGCCTTGAAATGGCCGGAGATGGTGAGGTCGCTCGGCGGATGCGAGCCTGCGCCGGGAACTTTCGGAAAATCGGCGCTCACCGCTTTGAATTGCTCGGGCTTGATGAAATTCTCAAGGATGAGGAAATCATAAGGGTCATGCTGCAACGGTGTTGCTTCGAGCTTTTCCATTTCGAGATATGTCATAACCATTCCTAAGTCTGGTTCATGCTTGCGCGCCGGCGCGGCGGCCGGGCAGGTTCGGATGGACCAATATACAAAATTCGTGCCGTATGACAAAGCATCGATGTTCCGTATATTTTCGCAAGCTGCCGACGCCGGAAGCTGCAAAATGTAGAGATGGCGCCGTAAATTGTCGGTTGTCTGTTTCGCCGGAGCCTTGTGGCCTCGGTTGCGCCGCTTGATTCAGGGCCCGCTCTTTGTCACAGGCTTAGGGCTAACACACAACGGGAGGTGTCCATCCATGCCGGCCGCTTTTTTAGACCGTCTCGCCAGCCTGATCGGCGCCCAGCATATCGTGACCGATGCGCAGGATATGGAGCCTTATCTCGTCGAGCGGCGCGGCCTATATCATGGCAAGGCGTTGGCGATTGCGCGGCCCGCCAATACCGCGGAGGTCGCGGCTGTCGTTGCCCTGTGCCATGAGACCGACACGGCGGTCGTGCCGCAGGGTGGCAACACCGGCCTCGTCGGCGGGCAGATCCCGGACACTTCGGGGCGGCAACTGATCCTTTCGCTCGCGCGGTTACGCGAGGTGCGCGAAGTCGATCTTGCCTCCAACACGATGGTGGTGGAGGCCGGCATGACCCTTGCCGAGGTTCAGCAGGCGGCCGAAAAAGCCGGACGGCTGTTTCCGCTCTCGCTCGCCTCCGAGGGCTCGTGCACGATCGGCGGCAATCTCGCGACCAATGCGGGCGGCACGGCGGTCATTGCTTATGGCAACACGCGCGAATTGGTGCTCGGCGTCGAAGCGGTGCTGAGCGACGGGCGCGTTCTTTCGTCGCTCAGCAAGCTCAAGAAGGACAATACGGGCTACGATCTGAAGGATCTCTTCGTTGGATCCGAGGGAACGCTTGGCGTCATCACGGCCGCCGTGCTGAAATTGTTCCCGCGCCCGCAATCCATCGAGACAGCCTTCGTCGGTCTTGCAGATCCCCATCATGCCTTGAAACTCCTGCAGCTTGCGCACGAGGAGGCCGGCAACGCGATCCACACTTTCGAACTTATCCCCCGCATCGGCATCGAATACGTGCTGCGCCACGTGGCGAGCGCGCGCGACCCACTGACTGAGCCGCACAAATGGTACGTGCTGCTGGAACTCACCGCCCAGCGGCGCGACGGTGTCGCCGACACGATGAATGCCGTGCTTGAGGCCGCGCTGGAGCAGGGGATCATCGAGGACGCGGCCTTGGCAGCGTCATTGGACCAGGCAAAGCAATTCTGGGCGCTGCGCGAGGACATGTCGGAAGTGCAGCGTCTCGAAGGCGGATCTATCAAGCATGACGTGTCAGTGCCGATCGCGAGCGTGCCGGATTTTATCGACGAGGCCTCAGCCGCGGTGCTCAAGGCGGTCCCCGGCGGCCGCCTCGTGCCATTCGGTCATCTGGGCGACGGCAATATCCATTTCAATCTGTCGCAACCCGTCGGCGCCGACAAACAAGCCTTCGTTGCGCGCTGGTATGAGATCAATGCAATCGTGCATGGCGTCGTGGCACGCTATCACGGCTCGATTTCGGCCGAGCACGGCATCGGTCAATTGAAACGCGATCTTCTGCCGGCGGTCAAAGATCCGACGGCGCTCGATGTGATGCGCGCGATCAAGAAAGCCCTGGATCCCAAGGGCATTATGAATCCGGGGAAGGTCTTGTAGCGTGCCGCGCCAGCCCGAGGGGCGCGACGCGTGACCATCATCGGAGCAGGAAATCGCGGATCGCCGCCGCGATCTCGACAGCGTGGGTCTCCAGCGCGAAATGTCCGGTGTCGAAGAAGCGCACGGTTGCGTCCGGCATATCCCGCTTGAAGGCTTCGGCGCCAGCCGGCAGGAAGAATGGGTCGTTCTTGCCCCACGTCGCCAGAAAGGGCGGCCGATGGGTGCGGAAATAGGTCTGAAAAGCGGGATAAAGCGCGACGTTGCTCTTGTAATCTCCCATCAGGTCAAGCTGCACCTCGGAGGCTTCAGGTCGCGCCAGATAAAAATTGTCGAGCGAGTAGCCGTCGGGTGAGACCGCCGCTGGATCGGCAACGCCGTGGGTATATTGCATGATGGTAGTCTCGGGTTTCAGGAAGGCCTTCAGGGCCTGGCGATTGGCCTCTGAGGCATCCCGCCAATAGGCGCGGATTGGGTTCCATCCATTGCCCAAGCCTTCCTCGTAGGCGTTGCCGTTCTGGGAAATGATCGCCGTGATCCGATCCGGGTGTTTGACCGCGAGACGGAAGCCTGTCGGTGCGCCATAGTCGAAGACATAGAGGGCGTAACGGTCGAACCCGATAATCTCGGTGAAGCGGTCGATCGTCGCCGCCATCCGGTCGAACGTGTAGCCGCTCCCAGGCATGTCGGACTTGCCGAAGCCCGGCAGGTCCGGGGCAACGATATGAAAATGGTCTGCCAACAGGGGGATGAGGTCGCGAAACATGTGGCCCGCGCTCGGAAATCCATGCAGCAGCAACAGTTTAGGAGCGCTTTGCGCGCCTGCTTCGCGATAAAAAATGTTGAAACCGTCCACGTTGGCAGTGCGATAGCTGATCGAGGTCATGTTGCGTCTCCTTTTTAACTTTTTGGTGATCACTAGACAGGTTATGGCCGCGAGGCGGCAGAAGGTTGTCGGCCGCACGTAGAAGAGCAAGGCGCGGCAAAGCGTTGAGCATTCTCATCGCTCGCCGCGGTTGCCCGGATGAAGGCGGGGCTCAGCCTGTGACGGCGTCGCCGATTGCGTCCCGTATAATGTCGACGACAATTGCTGGAGCGGTCACAAGAGGCGTGTGATCAACCGGGTGCGAGCGCGTGCGCGCTTTCATCCGCTTGGCCATGAAGTGCTGATTGCCAGCGGCGATCATGCGATCGTGCTCCGCCACCAGGAACCAAGCTGGGCGATCCTTCCACAGGGGACGCTCCATCGCGACCGTGATGCAAGCTGGTGATATCGGCCGCTGCACGGCAGCAAGCACCGCAAGCTCATCGGCACTTGCGTGCTGCGCGAATGCCGCACCGAACGCCTTGTGTGGCAGATAGATCAGTCCATGCTCGTCCGGTGCCAGCTTGGGAGCTTGCGGGTGAGGCTCGCCACGATAGAAGACATCGGCGACCGTTTCGCCTTCGTCCGGGGCCAGCGCCGCAATATAAACCAATTCCTTAATCTTTTCGTCTCGGACTGCGGCGATGACTGCGCCGGCATAGGCATGGCCAACGAGAACGACCGGCCCCGCCACGCGCTCCAGCGTACGATGGAGCGCGGCGACATCGTCCGCGAAAGACGTGAGTGGCAAGGGAGCGGCAACGACCGTGATGCCGCCTCTGGCAAGGCGCTCTATCACCTTGGCCCAACTCGACCCATCCGCCCACGCTCCATGAACGAGGACGACACTCGTGCGGCTCGATGACATCGGCGCTCTCCTATGAAGTTGGCTGAAAGGTGTAACCCATTTATTGTCTTTAATCAGGTTACTCATTCGAAGCGTAACTTGTCAATAGCTTTTGGAGAGGTTATTTGTTGCCGATGGTTCTGCGGGTCGCCGATATACGGATGGCGCTGCGACCAGAACAGGAGTTGTGATGACGAGCCGCCCTCCCGCGATCTTTGTCGGCGATGCGCCGGGCCTGGATTTTCTGAATTCGATCGCCACGCCGGTCGACACCGCAATCGACTGGATCGAAGACGGAGAGGGGCTGGTGAATTGGCTGGAGCAGGCGCGGCTCGTGCCCTCCGACGCGCTTACCGCCATTCGGGCGCAGGCGCTTCCCGGAGAACTCGACAGGGTGGCGGACCAGGCAAGAAGCCTGCGCGAATGGTTCAGGGGCTTTGTCGGAAAGCACAAGGGGCGACCGCTCGCGGGAAATGTTTTGGACGAATTGAAACCCCTGAATCGCCTGCTTGAACGCGACGAAGCTTTCAATCGGATTGCAAAGCGGAACGCAGACGGAAAGGCTTCGCTCGAGCTTCAAACCACGCGCAAGTGGCGCTCGCCTGAGGCGCTGCTGCTCCCGATCGGCGAGACATTGGCTCGTTTCGTGTGCACCGAGGATTTCTCGAACGTGAAGGCTTGCGAAGGCGTCGCCTGCACGCTTCTATTTGCCGATCACACGCGCGGCCACAGGCGGCGGTGGTGCAGCATGGCTCTGTGCGGGAATCGCGCCAAGCAGACCGCCCATCGGGAGCGCCTCAAGGGGCGTTAATGACAGCGTAAAATGCCGCCTCCGCTCCACCCGACTTTCCTTTTTCCGACGTCGCCGTCGCGCAATCTATCGAAGGCCCTTTGCGTGATCATGCTGCGCCTGCATGACAATGCAATCACCCCACGTCGAGCGGCTCCGTTCCCTTCGGTTTGCCATCCGGGCCGAGCGTGATCTTCTCGATTCGCATTTCGGCGCTTTTCAGCAATTGGTCGCAATGTTTCTTCAGGGCCTCGCCGCGCTCGTAGGCGGTGATCGACTCCTCAAGCGGAATATCGCCGCGCTCGAGGCGCGAGACGATGCTTTCGAGTTCCGCCATGGCCTGTTCGAATTTCAGGCTGGCGATGTCATTGGCGGGCTTTGCGGTCATGGGAGTTCCGATTTTAAGATTCGGCGCCCCTTATATCACTATTTTCCGGCTCAGGCCTTTTTCCACGGCCTGACGCCGGAGACGTCCCAGTTCCCCGCCTTGTCTCGGCAGCCAAGTCCTTGCAATTGCTGCTCTGTTTCCGGCGTTGTGACGTCGGCGATGAAGGCGCGGCAGATCTTGTCGTCGCGCGGGTAGGCGAGGGCGACCGGCGTGAACGAGCCCTTCACCTTGCTTTCCGGGTTGTCCCAATGCACCGCGGCGCCGTTCCCTTGCGGGTCGAGGGCTACGCTCATCGCCGCATAGGCGCGGCGCCAGTCCTCCTCGTTCAGGACATGGCTCAACGGTGAGGCCGGTTTTTGAATGGAGCCCGTTACGTCGTCTTTGTCCTCGGAAGAAAACCCGGCAACCGGAATCGAAACAGAACAGCTGACTAAACAAGCGCAAAAGCCGAGCCCGGCCAGTAATTTGGCCGCTCGGCGCGCCGCGACGGCGCGTATCGCAGGAGAAAATACCTGTGCGGTCAATGGAGCAATCCTATATACTTCACCCGCGTGTCCTTCAGCGCGCGGGCGACGTTACACAACGGTAAGGATTAGACCTTGAACGAGTTAAAGAGCGGTGACTTTACCGAGGTGCAGAACCCCTTTGATCTGTTCGAATCCTGGTTTGCCGAGGCCAGACTCAGCGAACCGAACGATCCGGAAGCGATGGCTTTGGCGACAGCCGGCATTGATGGCCTGCCCGACGTGCGCATGGTGCTGTTGAAGGCGCATGATTCGCAAGGGTTTGTTTTTTATACAAATTCCGAAAGTGCCAAAGGCCATGAATTGGCCGAGAACATGCAGGCCGCATTGCTGTTCCATTGGAAGAGCTTGCGCCGCCAGGTGCGGGTGCGCGGCATTGTGGAAAAAGTAACCACATCCGAATCTGACGCTTACTTTGAGAGTCGCCCGCGCGATTCACGGATCGGTGCCTGGGCCAGCCAGCAATCGCGGCCGCTCGAGAGCCGTTTCGCTCTGGAAAAGGCGGTGGCGAAATATGCCGCCAAATATGCAATTGGCGCCGTGCCGCGGCCGGAATACTGGATTGGGTACCGCGTGAAGCCGCTCTACCTTGAATTCTGGAAGAACGGTGCCTTCCGCCTCCATGATCGGGCGGCTTTCCGCCGCGAGACGATCGACGCGCCATGGCAGAAAAGCCGGCTTTATCCGTGAGCGATCGTGTCTATCCCACCCGCCCGTTTCTCGCCGTCAGCGTCGCGGTGTTCAGGGACGGAAAAGTGCTGCTGGCGCGGCGGGTCAAGGCGCCGGGCGACGGCCTCTTTTCGCTCCCGGGCGGCGGTGTCGAGCTTGGCGAGAATATGGAAGCTGCGGCCTTGCGGGAACTTGCGGAAGAGACCGGCGTGAGCGCCAGGATCCTCGGCTTCAACACCCATGTCGAGGCGATCCATCGCGATCCCGAGGGCAAGGTGCAAGGGCACTTCGTCGTCGCGTCCTACGTCGCCGCATGGCAGACGGGCGAGGGCACCCCCGGCCCGGAAGCCAGCGAAATTCTCTGGGCCGACCCCAATGCTCTGCGCGGCCTGCCGATGACCAAAGGGTTGCCGGACGTCGTCCGGACGGCGGCCAGGATCGCTAGGGAGAGCCTATGACGGCGGCGAGGAGGCACACGACGCTGAGCCCAATACCGCCCCGTTTGGGCTGGAGGCGCGCGGCATCATTCGGCCTTGCCGTTGCTTTGGTATTGGCGTCCGCCTCTGCCTTCCCGCAATCGAAATCCGCACCCAAACCGCCGCCACCCCCACCGCCACCGCAAGAGGAAGCGCCGCCGCCCTATGAGCCGCAATTGCTCCGGCTGTCCGAACTCATGGGCTCGCTGAGCTATTTGGGCGATTTGTGCGGCCGTAAGGACGGCACCGATTGGCGGAATCGCATGAGCGATCTCATTGCCAAGGAAGCGCGCAGCGACCTTCGCAAACAGCGCCTGGCTGGCGCCTACAATCGCGGCTATCGCGATCTTGAGATCATCTATCATTCCTGCACCCCGGCCGCGCAGCTCTTGATGGCCCGCTATCTGGACGAAGGCGAGAAACTGGTGCAGGAATTGACGAGCAAGTTCAGCGGTTAATCGAAGGTCGATCCGGGTGAATCGACATCGATGCCTTCCTTGGCGCCGCGCAATTGATCGTAAACGACGGCCGCGAGCACGTTGCCGATGACGCCGATGATGTCCGATCCGAAAAGATTGACCCAGAAAATCAGCTCGGGCGCGACTCTGTAGACAAGCTCCGCCAGCGCGACGAAGGCCAGGACGACGGGAATGAGCACGCCGAAAAAGGCGAGAAAAATCTGCCAGCGATAGCCCTCGGAAAGGGCCGAAGCGCGCGAAAGGCTCGAAAAGATACCTTTCTTTTCCATGACGGCGACGGGCACGGAGACTTGGAAGCGGATGATCACGTAGCAGGCTGCTGCTGCCGCCGCCAAACCCAGGATGACCACTAGCCCTGTGCTGTCGCGGCTAAAGGCCGCGATGATGGCCGGAATGGCGCAAAGAAAGACCAGGATGCCGATCGCGACGGAAACGCCCAGGACGCTTGCGAACCTGCTGCCCGTCCGCTGCAGCGCATCGCGCCAGACGAAGAGTTTGCCGCGCAAGGCCTGCACCGCGCCGAAAGTCACGATGCAGCCGACGATGGTCGAAACGAATACCTCCAGCCACACCCCCGACTTTGCCATGGAAGGTGAAATCCCCGCCAAAATGTCGAGGGGCGCATGGGCGACAACGGCGGTCAAAATGAAGGGAACGAACAGGGCAAGGGTCGTTTTGGCCGTCAGCGAGAAGATGGTGCTCACGCGGAACTCACCGAAGCCGCCGCCGAACCGGTTGTCAGGAAACCCGTTGCTCATGGAACTATCGGCGAATTTGTGTGCATGCATAATAAGTATAGAAGCGTGCCAGGCGCAGCAACATCGCTGCGTCTTCCTCCTGCCGATTTGCTGGGCCAAGAACCTGCGCGCAAAGTTAACCTTTCCTAAAGATCTCACTCGCCCGGTCGGGTAAGAATCGCTAAGCTCGCGTCGTAATGATGAATTTGACCTTTACCTACGATCAGTCCGATTCTGCTGCAGCCGACGAGAGGCGCGCCGCATTGGCCTATGTCACCGAGGCATTCGCCGAGGCGATCATGGACGGCATCGAAAGCGATTGCTTCGCACAGGCCGCCTTGTTCACCGCGCTGCAGGAATTGGTGCAGACCTATGGCGAGGAGGCCGTCGCGACCTTCGCCGAGCGCCTGCCGGAGCGGGTGCGGCACGGCGAATTTTCGGTGGCACTGCGACAGTGAATGTAAGGGTTCGGCTTAGACGGCCGGTGCCAAGCTTTCCCTTGCTGGATTGATGCCCTAATCTTCACCCATGGTGAAGCCCGCAAAGTCAGACGCGCCGGTGATCTCGGCGCCACTGTCCGACCTCTCCCGCCTGCCTCCGCTCGTTGCCGATATGCGCCGCCGCATTTTGGAAGCGGCCGCCTCGGGCGATATCGAACGCCTGCGCAGCCCGATCGATCGCAATGAAATCAGGCCGATCCTGGAGCCGCGCGGCACCCATCCGCCAGGCCTAGATCCGATCGAGTTGCTGAAGCTGCGGTCCTTCGACGGTAAGGGGCTGGAGATACTGGGCTTGCTCACCGCCGTTTTCGAAGCGCCCTATGTGCAGCAGAGAATCGGCGCCTTCGTCTCCTACGTCTGGCCGTCCTACGTGCTGCGACCCATCCTGCCGCCCACCTTGGAGGACACGCGCCGCATGTGGCGGTGCGTCCGCTTCGTCGATGCGGGCAAGACCGACGCGCAAGGCTTTCCGCTCATGCAGCGCGGCGGCATCGGCGATGACGGCACATGGCATTATTTCTGGGGCGGGGAGGGCAATTGAAGGGCTGGCGGAATGACCGCCTCTTCTCCAAGCGCTTTACAACGCCTCGCCGAATCTGACCGCCTCACCTTGGGCCGGGGTCACTAATTCGCCCTGCCACATCACTTTCGCGCCACGGACGAACGTGCCGACGGGCCAGCCGGTCACCGTGCGGCCGTCATAAGGTGTCCAGCCGCAGCGCGAGGCGATCCAAGCATCCGTGATGGTTTCGCGCCGCTTCAGGTCAACGACGGTAAAATCAGCGTCATAGCCGACTGCGATCCGTCCTTTGTTGGTGATGCCGAAGAGCCGGGCAGGGCCGGCGCTGCTGAGATCGACGAAGCGCGCAAGCGTCAGCCGGCCGGCGTTCACGTGATCGAGCATGATTGGCACCAAGGTCTGCACGCCGGTCATGCCCGAGGGGCTTTGCGGGTAGGGCTTGGCCTTTTCCTCGAGCGTGTGCGGCGCGTGATCCGAGCCGAGCACGTCGGCGACACCCTGGCGCAAGCCCCACCAGACGCCATCGCGGTGGCCTGCCTCGCGCACCGGCGGGTTCATCTGCAATTTGGTGCCGAGTGTCACGTAATCGGCGGCGGTGAGGGTGAGGTGATGGGGCGTGACCTCGCATGAGGCCACATCCTTGTGATCTTTCAGGAACTGCATCTCCTCGGCGGTGGAGATGTGCAGCACATGGATGCGGGCCCGCTGGTCGTGAGCGATTTTGACCAGCCGTTGCGTGCATTGCAGCGCGGCGATCACATCGCGCCAGATATGGTGCGAGGTTGGGTCGTTTTCGCGGCGCAGAGCTTTGCGCTCCTCGAGCCGGTATTCGTCCTCGGAATGGAAGGCGGCGCGGCGGCGCGTCGCGCCGAGGATTGCGGCGACACCGGCATCGTCGGCGACCAGCAGCGAGCCGGTGGACGAGCCCATGAACACTTTGATTCCCGCCGCGCCGGGCAGCCGCTCAAGCTCCGGAATGTGCTTCACATTGTCATGGGTGCCGCCGACCCAGAATGCGAAATCGCAGTGCATGCGGTGATGCCCGCGCTTGACTTTGTCGGCGAGGGTCTCGGCCGAGGTGGTCAGCGGATTGGTGTTCGGCATCTCGAAGACCGCGGTGACGCCGCCCATGACCGCCGCGCGGGAGCCGGTCTCCAGATCTTCCTTGTGGGTCGCGCCCGGCTCGCGGAAATGGACTTGGCTGTCGATCACGCCGGGCAAAATATGCAGGCCCTTGGCGTCGACGGTCTCGCCGGCCGAGGCGCGGGTCAGATCGCCGATCTCGGCAATCCGGCCGTCGATGACGCCGATGTCGCGCACCCCTTCGCCATCCTGATTGACCACCGTGCCGCCTTTGAGGATGAGATCGAATGTGCGCATACGGGCTCCGATGGTGGGTCATTCCTCCAGTTCGCGAGCAACGAGGAGGAAAGCTGCCTCTTTCTGAATGACAATTCGCTCTATATACGCTCTAGCCAAGCCTCGCCATGCCGGAGTTTCGAATGCCCACAGCCCTTCTTTCCGACCGCGGTGTGGTCCGCGTCAGCGGTGCCGACGCACGCGGGTTCCTGCAAGGGCTGCTGACTTGCGATATGGATAAAATTTCCAAAGACTCAATGTCTTATGGGGCATTGCTAACGCCGCAAGGCAAGATTTTGTTCGATTTTCTTGTGGCTGAACGAGAAGGCGGTTTCTGGCTGGATTGCCCGCGCGAACTGGCGGCTGACCTCACCAGGCGGCTAACCTTCTATAAATTGCGCGCGAAAGTCGTCATCGAGGACATGAGCGCGTCACACGCGGTGCTGGCCCACTGGGGCGAGGCCGCAGGCGGGCTTGTCGACGGCCGCCACCTCGATCTTGGTACGCGCGAAATCGTCGCTGCGGGTACGGCCGGTGGAGATGCCTTGGCTTACGAAGCGCACCGCATCGCCCTCGGCATCCCGAAAGGCGGGGTGGATTTTGCCTATGGCGAGACCTTCCCGCACGACGCCGATCTCGACCTGCTGCACGGCGTCGACTTCAAAAAGGGCTGTTATGTCGGCCAAGAGGTCGTCTCGCGCGTCGAGCATCGCGGCACCGCTCGCAAGCGGATTCTGCCCGTGCGTTTCGAGGGCGGAGCGCCAGCCGTCGGCACCGAGATCCGGGCCGGGGAGCAGGCGATTGGCACGATGGGATCGAGTGCCGATGGGCACGGTCTTGCCAGTTTCCGGGTTGACAGGCTGCAGGAGGCGCAAGAGGCTGGCGCCAAAGTGATGGCTGCGGCGACGGAGCTGCAGCCGCTGCAGCTTAATCGCGCCGCTGCCGCGACGGTCCAATAGATCATGACCAAGAAGCCCGTTCGCCCCGAAGTGAAAAATCCCGCCCGGCCCCTCGAGCCGATTCTGTATCCCGACGGCAAGACGCGCTGCCCCTGGCCGGGGAGCGACCCGCTTTACGTCGCCTATCACGACACCGAATGGGGCGTGCCGGAATGGGAGTCGCGCGCCTTATTCGAAAAACTGCTGCTCGACGGTTTCCAGGCCGGCCTGTCCTGGATCACGATTCTGCGCAAGCGCGACGCATTCCGCACCGCGTTCGACGGGTTCGATCCCGAGCGCATCGCCCGCTATACGCAGAAAAAGCTCGAGCGCCTGATGCAAAACGAGGGAATCGTCCGCAATCGCGCTAAGATCGAATCCTCGATTACCAGTGCGCGCGCTTATTTGGAGCTGGAAGAAAAGATTGGATTTTCCAGTTACTTATGGGGATTTGTTGATGGCCGCCCGCAACAGAACGGCTTTCGAAAAATCACGGAGGTGCCGGCGCAAACTGCCGTGAGCGAGAAAATCTCCAAGGACTTGAAAGCTCGCGGCTTTAATTTCGTCGGCCCGACCATCGTGTATGCCTTCATGCAGGCCTGCGGGCTGGTGAACGATCATCTCGTGGGCTGCTTCCGCTACGAAGAATGCGCCGCCCTGGCAAAGGGTCGCTAAAATGAAAAACGATCGGGCGCCGCGCGCGTGGCAGCGCATGTTGTCCGGCCGCCGGCTCGATCTGCTCGATCCGTCGCCTTTCGATGTGGAGATCGAGGACATCGCCCACGGATTAGCCAGGGTCGCACGCTGGAACGGGCAGACGATTGGGCCGCATATCTTTTCGGTTGCCCAGCATTCGTTGCTTGTGGAGCGGATTTTAACCGCCGCCCATCCGGATTTGCCTGCCTCCATCCGGCTCGCCGCTCTGCTGCACGACGCGCCGGAATATGTCGTGGGTGACCTCATTTCGCCGTTCAAGGCGGTGTTGGGGGATGCTTACAAGGCGATCGAATTGCGCATCCTGACGGCGGTGCATCTGCGGTTCTCCCTGCCGGCGATATTGCCGGAGGCGACGAGCGCCAAAATCAAGGAGGCGGACAGGGCGGCAGCCTTCATCGAGGCGGTGCGGCTGGCCGGCTTTTCGGTGGCCGAGGCGGAAACCTTCTTCGGCCGACCGCATATCAAGGTGCGTGGTCTCGATGGGCTGTTGCTGCCGCAATCCTCGGATGCGGCTGAGGCGGCGTTCATGCAGCACTTCCGGGCAGTGGAAGCGCAGATGGGATGACGCGCCGCATTGCCCTCTAGATTCTTGTTCGAGCGATCTCATGTCCATCATCCATGTCTGCCCCCTTTCCAAAATCGGCATGATCGCCCCCGCGGTCGGCGCCCGGTCGCTGGTCACGTTTCTGAACGTCGGGACTCCGGTCACGCGCCCGGCCTGCATTGCGCCTGAACGGCACCTCATCGTCGGTCTCTCCGACATCGTCGCACCTCTGGACGGTCACGTGCTGCCACACGATGGCCATGTCCGACAGTTCTTGCATTTCATGGAGGCTTGGGACGGGGCAGATCCGGTCCTGATTCATTGTTACGCGGGCGTCAGCCGCTCGACCGCGGCGGCCTTTATCGCCGCCTGCGCCCTGCGGCCGGACCAGTCGGAGCAGGATTACGCACTGCGGGTGCGTGCGCTGTCGCCTACCGCAACGCCGAATCTGCGCCTCGTCGCCATCGCCGACGATTTGCTCGGCCGGAACGGCCGGATGGTCGATGCGGTCAAGGCGATCGGCCGCGGGGTGGAATGTTTCGAAGGCGTGCCCTTTGGCCTTGAGATCGGGCCGGGCAAAGAAAAGCCGGCCAGGTTGTCCTAGCCGGCGGCAAATCCCGAAAGACGAGAAGATGGCTTACATGTGGTGATGGTGGTGCATCATGTGATGATGGTGGTGGTGATGATGCATGATCACCATGTGATGATGATGGTGGTGACGCACCACGATACGCGCCGCCTCCGCGCTCGACGCAAGGCCGATGAACGCGATCAGAGCGGCGCCAGCCAGGATGATCTTCTTCAACATGGGCATCTCCCAGAAATAACCTAATTGGCGGCGTGCGCCTGAGCGGCACCAGCCGGGCAACTGTGCTAGCACCGGCCTTCCGGCGCGACAAGGCGCAAAATGGACCAAATTGGGGCGGTCGGCTATTCACTTTCCCGCGAGGGGAAATTCATTAAAACCTTGCATGCCGGACGCAACGTGCCCAAATACAGAACAGAATTCAATAACGTACCTGTTGCCGCTGAATTCCCGTTTGGGAGCGCGTCACTGGGACGTGAGCAGGACAGGTTTTTAGAACATGCGTGACCCTTATGACGTTCTGGGTGTGCCGAAATCCGCCGCGGCGGCGGAGATCAAGAAGGCGTTTCGGCGGCTCGCCAAGACTTATCATCCGGATCAGAACAAGTCGGACCCCAAAGCCAAGGAAAAGTTTGCCGAAGTGAACGCGGCCTATGAAATCCTGGGCGATGAGAAGAAGCGGGGTCAGTTCGACCGTGGCGAGATCGATGCTGAAGGCAAGCCGCGCTTTCAGGGCTTCCCTGGCGGCGGCTTCGGCGGCGGCCCGCGGCCGGGCGGGCCGCAGGGCTTCGAATTCGATTTCGGCGGCGGCCGGGTCGGGCCGGGCTTCGATGCGGGCGATATTTTTGCCGATCTGTTCGGCGGAGGCGCGGCGTCGCGGACCCGCGGCCGCCGAGCGGCACCGGCCGGCGAGGATATTCCGCTGACCGCGAGCATTAGCCTCGCCGAATCGGTCAACGGCACGAAAACGCGCGTGGTTTTACCGACCGGTAAGACGCTGGAAGTGCCAATTCCGGCTGGGATCGAAGATGGCAAACAGTTGCGTCTGAAGGGCCAGGGGCAGCCTTCGCCGCTCGGCGGACCGGCCGGCGATGCGATCGTGACCGTGCATATCGCCAAACATCCGTATTTCCGGGTCGATGGCAGCGATTTGCGGCTCGACCTCCCGATCACCCTCTATGAGGCGGTGCTGGGTGGCAAAGTGACGGTGCCGACCCTCACCGGCGCCGTCGAACTCGGCGTGCCGGCCGGCTCCAATGGTGGGCGAACCCTGCGCCTGCGGGGCAAGGGTCTGCCCAAAGCCGGCGGCGCGGGCGATTTGCTCGTCACCCTGCGAATCATCTTGCCGGACGAAGCCGACCCCGATCTGCAGGCGCTTATGCGGCAATGGCAGGAGAAAAAGTCTTACGATCCACGTCACGACTTGAAATGAACCGTGATTGGCGGCATGGGGTAGGGCCTGATAAGCGGGTAAGCAGCCGAACTGGCGCTCGGCGGCAGGGGCCTTGGCTCTCCATTAAGGCTTGGGTAAAGGAAAGCCGCTAACCTTCAGCGTATCACGATCATGCAGGACGCGCGTTTCAAGATGACGACAGTGGAAAATTCGGCGGTGCCCGCTTACGGGCAAGGAGTGCTCACCGGTAAGCGCGGTCTCGTGATGGGCGTTGCCAATAACCGCTCGATCGCCTGGGGCATCGCCAAGGCGGCGCGTGATGCCGGCGCGGAACTCGCCTTCACCTACCAGGGCGAGGCCTTGGAAAAGCGGGTGCGTCCGCTTGCGGAGGAGCTTGGCGCCCACGTGGTCGGCCATTGCGATGTGACCGATGGCGCTTCGATCGACGCGGTTTTCGCCGAGGTCGAAAAATTGTGGGGCAAGCTCGACTTCCTCGTGCATTGCATCGCCTTCGCCGACAAGAACGAGTTGACCGGCCGTTACATTGATACGAGCGAAGCCAATTTCACCAATTCCATGCTGATCTCGTGCTATTCGTTCACGGCGGTCGCGCAGCGCGCCGAGAAGCTGATGAGCGATGGCGGCTCGATGCTGACCTTGACCTATTACGGGGCCGAAAAATGGATGCCGCATTACAATGTCATGGGCGTCGCCAAAGCGGCTTTGGAAGCCTCGGTGCGCTATCTCGCGGCCGACTTGGGCGAAAAGGCGATCCGCGTCAACGCGATTTCCGCCGGCACGATCAAGACGCTCGCTGCTTCCGGCATTGGCGATTTCCGCTACATCTTGCGCTGGAACGAATATAATGCCCCGCTGCGCCGCACCGTGACGATCGAAGAGGTCGGCGAAAGCGCCGTCTATCTGCTCTCGCCCATGGCGCGCGGTGTCACCGGCGAGATCCTGCATGTCGATGCCGGCTACCATGTGGTCGGCATGAAGAATCCCTCGGCGCCCGACATTACCGTCGGCGCCAAGGACTAATAGCGGCGTCGACGCATCCGGAGCGGTAACAGGCGCTGTTTGCTGCACGGAGCAGATTGCCCCGCGCGAATCCCTTTGTCTCTCGCATGCCCTTTCCCCTCCCTCACCGCCTCATCTTCATGCGCCACGGCGAGACCGACTGGAATCGCGAGGGGCGGTTGCAGGGCCAGCGCGATGTGCCGCTGAATGCGCGGGGACGCGATCAGGCACGCGGCGTCGGGGCAGACTTGCGGCAACTTGTCGGTGATGGCCGTCAAGTCGATTTCATTGCCTCGCCGCTCGAGCGCACCCGCGAGACGATGGAACTGGCGCGTCACTCGGCCGGGTTCTTGCCGGCCGATACCTATGCAATGGACGATCGCCTGAAGGAGATCTCGTTCGGCGACTGGGAGGGCACGACCTGGGACGAACTCGCGGCACGCGATCCCGCCCGCGTGCGCGAGCGCAAACGCGACAAATGGGGCTACGTGCCGCCGGGTGGCGAGAGCTACGCCATGTTGGCCGAGCGAGTTCGCCCCTGGCTCGAGAGTCTTTCCGGAGACACGGTCACGGTTGCACATGGCGGCGTCGCCCGCGCGCTCATGGTGCTTCTGGCCGACACGGAGCCTGTGCAGGCCATGCGGGAACTGATTCACCAGGGGCGGATCTTGTTGTTCGAAGGCGGCGCGTTCCGCTGGGTGTGACCCCCTCCGGGGTGATGCTCTATTCCGCTGGCTCGTCGAGCGCAACTTGCGCCGACCTCGCGGGCCTGATGGCCAGGGCAATCATCCCGATGGACAGCATGGCGAGGAGCAGGGGCACGAAAGCCACACGCAGGCCCCCGTAACCGGCGATGCCGCCGATGATCGGCGGGCCGACCAGGAACCCGGCGTAGCCGATGGTGGCCGCCATCGAAATGCCGAGCGCCGGCGTCGAGCCGAGGGTGGCGCTCATGCTGAAGACGGCTGGGATCATATTGGCAAGACCGAGGCCGACCAGGCAGAAACCGGCAAGCGCGAGGGGCAGGCCGTCGGCGCTCAGGGCCGCGAGAATGCCGGCCGCAGCCATGATCGCACCGAACTGGATGGCTCGCGCCCGGCCAAGACTCCGCACCACATAATCGCCTGATAAACGGCCAACCACCATCGCTCCGGAATAAACCGCAAATCCGGACGCGGCCGCACCCGGCGAGGCGGCGATGATGCTCATCAGATAGACGCCGCTCCAATCCGCCATCGCGCCTTCCACCAGCATGGTGAACAGGGCGACGACGCATAGGCCGATCAGCGGGCGCTCGGGCCAGGCGAAATGGCGCTCCTGCTGATCCTTCTCGCCAGGGCCGATGGGCGGAAGTGAAGCTGCAACGACGCCGAGCACGATGAGACCGGCAATCAGCAGGGTCCACGGCAGTTGCACCCCAAGGTTCGTCAGCATGCCGCCGATGGTAGCGCCGGCGAGTCCCCCGAGACTCCAGCACGCATGAAAAGACGACATGATCGCTGCGCCCCAGCGCGTCTCCACTTGCGCCGCATGCGCATTCATCGGTACGTCCATAAGACTGACGAAGAGACCCAAAAAGACCACGAGCACGGCGAGGCTCACAAGATCGGGCATGAATCCGGGCAGCGTGATCAACAGTGCGAAGAATACGGAACTATAGCGCAACGCCCGGCCGCTGCCGTTCAAACGATTGATGAACAAGGTTGAAAAGGGCATGGCCGCGACGGCGCCGATCGACATGGCGAGCAGAGCGAAACTCAATTCGGTATCGGTGAGAGCGAGATGGCGCTTGAGCTGCGGAATCGCAGTCGCCCAACTGCCCATGCCAAAGCCATTCGCAAAGAAAAGACCTGCGGTGCCAAGCCGGGCGTAAAGCAGGGACGGAGCGCGGGAGGACGACATCGATAGCTCGCGATCAATTAAGGGCTGATGTTTTGGGGCATGGGGCAAGGGTCGCTCGCTCCCAGTCAGGGCTGGGCGGAGCGGATGGACATGCCCCCTCGTTTCAGCGCGCCGACAAATTCCTCTGGCGCATCGGCCTCGACGCAGAGATGGGTGAGCTGCGTCGCGTTCAGCACATGAAAAGGGGCGCTGGTGCCGAGCTTATCGCTGGTCGCCGCGACGATGATCTGGCGGCTTCGTACGGCAAGTGCGCGCTTGAAGGCGGCGTCCTCGAAATGGAAGACCGAGACGCCGCCATCCGGTGCGACCGCGCAGGCACCAAGAAAGCAGATATCCGGGGACAAAGTGGCGATTGCCTGCATCGCTTCGGCCCCCAGCGCCGCGCCGGTGTGGCTGTCCAAGCGCCCCCCGATCAGGATCGTCTCGATGTTGCCCTTTTCCGCCAAGGCCAGGGCGATGGCTGGCGCGTTGGTTGCGGCAATGAGCGGCATATCGTCGGGCAGGGCGCGGGCAATGGCGAGATTGGTCGATCCCGCGTCGAGAAAGAGTAGTTGACCCTGCGCAACGAATGTGACGGCGACCTGCGCCAAGCGCGTCTTGCTGTCGAGATTTTCCGCGTTGCGGATAGCGACGGGCTTGTCGGCCGCAGCAACTGGCAGCGCGCCGCCATAGACTCGTCGGCAGATCCCCTGGTCGGCAAGCTCGCGCAAGTCCCGCCGGATCGTATCCTCGGACGTGCCGAGTTCCCGCGCCAAATCGCCCGCGAGCACGCGCCCCTGAGCGGCGAGGCGCTCTTGGATGAGGCGGTGACGTTGTTCGGGGAGAAGAGAGGCGACAATCGAATCGTGCATGATCATGCATTATCATGGACAATCAGGCATTGCAAGGCGAGCGAGTATCGATCTTGAGTGCGCGACGCAGAATGGCTGATGGACGGCTGCCGGGCGGCATTTTCCGGTGTGTCGAATTTCCCCACAACAAAGTCTATTAAAATAGTAGACATATAAGATTCGCCTGCCTACAGTCCAGAATACCGTGTTCAAGCAGACACCCGCGCCGCATCGTGCGGGCGGGCATTGATCACCTGTCCCGCGGCCCTATGACGTCTGTTGCAGACGCGGGGGCGGGGCCCAGCGTCCTTTGGACAGAAAGGTATTTGTTGATGCTGAGGTCTTTTACACGCCCGCTGGCGCTCGCGGCGCTGGTTTTCGGGCTGGCGCTGCAGTCGCCTGTTCAGGCGGGTCCGACACTGGACAAGATCAAGGAGCGCGGGGTCATTCGGGTCGGCGTCGGCAGCCAGCCCGGCTTCTTCTCGCCAGATGCCAACGGCAAATGGCAGGGATTCTTCGTCGATTTTGGTCGCGCGCTGGCCATTACCGTGTTCAACGATCCCGACAAGGTCGAGTTCACCAATTCCTCGCCGCAGCAGCGGCTTCCCGCGTTGCAAGCCGGCCAGTTCGACGTTCTCTTGTCCGCCGTCACGGTCACGGTCTCGCGCGCCTTCAAGCTGAATTTCCATTTCGGCCCGGTGGTCTTCTATGACGGGCAGGGCATTCTGGTGAAGAAGTCGCTTGGCGTGGAGAAGGCGGCCGATCTCGACGGCGCCACCATCGGCGTGCAGAGCGGCACGACCGGCGAACAGAATATCGCCGATTTCTTCAAGAAGACCGGCAAGACCTACAAGTCCGTCGTGATCGAGGATACGGACACGTTCACCCAGGCGCTCATCTCCGGCCGCGTCGATGCGCTCACCCAGGACGGCTCCGATCTCGGCTTGCGCCGCGCCGCGCTGCCGCATCCAGATGACTATGTGCTGCTGCCCGAGCGGTTGTCGAAAGAACCACTTGCGCCGGCGGTCCTGGGCGGCGACGACCGTTGGCTCGAGCTCGTCAACTGGACGGTTTACGCCACCATCCAGGCCGAGGAATGGGGCATCACCAGCCAGAATGTCGACGATTTCCTGAAGAGCGACGACCCGGCGATCAAACGCTTCCTCGGCGTTGACCCTTCGCTCGGCGAAGCGATCGGCCTTGATCCGAAATTTGCCTACAACATCATCAAAAAGGTCGGCAATTACGGCGAGATTTTCGAACGCAACCTCGGCAAGAATACGAAAATCGGGTTCGACCGCGGTCTGAACAACCTTTGGACCAAGGGTGGGCTCATCTATTCGCCGCCGTTCCGGTAAGATGTTTCCCTTCTCCCGCAGCACCGCTGCGGGAGAAGGGATTTCATGGCATCATATTCGTCCCATGACCGATCTCACCTTTCCATCGCCTCCGTCCAAACCCGGCCCATTCGGTGCGTTGCGCCTGTGGTGGGGCGATCGACCGCTTGCGCAAAGCTTTCTTCTCGCGGCGCTGTTTGCCCTTCTGGCATTGTTGACGCACAATATTCTGACAAGCATGGACCGGCTCGGCATGGCGCCGAGCCTCAGCTATTTGTGGCAGCCGGCCAGTTTCGATATCAGTGAATCGCTCATTCCCTATCAGGCCGGCGATCCTTATTGGCTCGCCATTCTCGTCGGCTTGCTCAATACGCTGAAACTCGCATTTTTCGGGTGCCTCTTGGCCACTGTGCTGGGCGTGGTGCTCGGCGTCGCGCGTCTGTCCGGCAATCCGCTTTTGTCGCGGCTCGTGCAAATCTATGTCGAGCTCATCCGCAACACGCCGCTCACGCTGCAATTGTTCTTCTGGATCGCGACGACGCACGCTCTGCCGCCGGCGAGACAGGCGTTGCAACCCTTGCCGGCGACCTATCTCTCCGTGCGCGGCGTTTTTCTGCCTTGGTTCGACGTGAGCGGCGGCAGTCTTTGGCCATTATTCGCCATTCTTGCGCTTCTCGCCATCACACTCCGCCTGTTGCTGCGCCGGCGACAAAGGCCGCCGTCGATCGGCAGCGGGCTCGCGCTCTTCGTTGCGTTTCCGGCTATCGCCGCGCTTTACATCTGGCGCGCAGGGCTTTCCTTTACCTTGGACATGCCTAGTTTGCACGGGTTCAACATCACCGGCGGCGTGACGCTGACACCGGAATTTGCCGCGATGCTCACCGGTCTCACCATCTATTACGCCGCGATCATCTCCGAAATCGTGCGCAGCGGCATCCAATCGGTTGGCGTCGGCCAATGGGAGGCTGCGCGGGCGCTCGGGCTGCCGCGCGGGCGGATCATGCGGCTCGTCATCATACCGCAGGCCATGCGGGTGATCACACCGCTGATGACGTCGAGCTATCTCGATCTCACCAAGGACACGACGCTCGGCATTCTGATCGGCTTCACGGAAGTCACCGCGATCATCAAGACCAGCGCCAACAACACCGGCAATGCCGTCGAGACCATCATCGTCCTGATCGCCGTCTTCCTGAGCGTCAGTCTGCCGGTGTCGGCGCTCATCAATCTTTATAACCATTCGCTCGCGAAGCGCGGAATGCTTGCCTCATGAGTCTTGCCCTTTCTCCCTTGAAGCCGCGCTGGACGCCGGCCGGCCAATGGCACCGGCTGCGCCGCGCGTGGTTCAATTCGACGGCCAATACGATCATCTCGCTCGTTGTCCTTCTGGCTCTCGCGTGGGTCGTGGCGCATGTGCTGAGCTGGGCCTTGTGGGATGCGACGTGGACTGGCACCGGACAGGATTGCCAGGCGCGCGGCGGCGCGTGCTGGGCCTTCGTGTCGGCCAATCTCCGGTTGATGCTGTTCGGCACCTATCCCGGCAGCCTTCTCTGGCGCCCGGTACTGAGCCTCGTGCTGCTGGTGGCGCTCGTCGCGGTCAGCATGGTGCCGCGGGCCTGGAGCCGGACGTTGGGGATCGCCTGGGTCGCCACGCCGCTGGCCGTATGCCTCTTGCTCGGCGGTTTCGGCGGCGACCGGCAGGTGTCCACCAACGATTGGGGCGGCTTGCCGCTCACCCTCCTGATCTGGACCATCGCCTATGCGCTCTCGTTCATCGTCGCGGTGCCGCTCGCCCTGGCGCGCCGGTCCCGCATGGGCGGCCTGCGCCTTGCTAGCGTCGGCACGATCGAACTCATCCGCGGTGTGCCGATGCTGGTAACGCTCTATGTGAGCCGTTTCATCGTGCCGATGATGCTGCCGGGTTTCGAGATCAATCTGTTTTTCAGTATCGAAGCGGCGCTGGTCTTTTTCGTCGCGTCCTATCTCGCCGAAATTCTCCGCGCCGGCATCCAATCCCTGCCGGCCGGTCAATCGGAGGCCGCGCGGGCCTTGGGGCTGTCTTACGCGCAGACGGTGCGCCTCATCATTTTGCCGCAGGCCTTGCGGGCCGTCATTCCGGCGCTCGTCAATCTCGGAATCGGTCTTTTGCTCAGCACGCCGCTCGTTGCCGTCATCGGCATGACCGATTTCCTCAGCGCCGTGAAGGAGGCCGCGAGCCACGAGCAGGATTGGCCCGGTTGCTATACCGTGGCCTATTGCTTCGCCGCGCTGGTGTTTTTCGGCATCTGCTTCAGCGCGTCCCGGTATAGCCTGTGGCTGGAGAAAAAGCTGAAAGGGGCGGGGAAGAAAGCCGCCACCTGAGGGGACCGCCGGGCTGCGGCCGGCCGCGAGTCGGGCATTCTTCGGCGATGCTTCCATTGAACATTTGCCGATGGTGTATTAGAACATAAACGGAACGTCCGCCCGGGAGATGTGTGAGAAATTGCATGACAGGTAAGATGCGCGCGGCGGATTTCCGCCGAACAGAAAAAACTCTGAAAAACAAACTGAAAGCTGATATGAAATCTCATGCTAGTCGCCATTCGGGCGGTGCGAAACCCGTATGAATCGAGGGGCGGCGGGGCCATGCATATCGGTTTCGGCGCCGCATGGCTGCCATTCATGGATCGTTCATGCGGCCCTGGTATCTGCTCACACTTTGGCAAAGTCTGTTGCATTCTGGCCCTGCGTATCCTAAGCGCGGCGGTTCAGGCCCCTTTGCCGCGTTGACTGCCTGGACAAGGATCGGATCGCAAGCGTCATGAATCAGATGGATGTTGGACTTTTCGAGCGTTCGGCGATGGCTGCGCCCGCACCAATGGCCATGTTGCGGGGGCCGCGCCGTCCTGATCTGATCCGCGACGAACTGTTGGCCGAAATCTTTGCCGCAACTGTTGCCACGCGGCCCGATGCCATCTGCATGAAAACGCGCAAGATGGCGCTGACCTATGCCGAAGTGGACGCCCGTGCGACGGCGATCGCACGCGGCCTCGTAGCGCGTGGCATCCGCCCCGGCCAGATCGTCGGCCTGTGGATGAAGCGCGGACCCGACCTTTTGATCGCGCAGATCGCCATTGCCAAGACAGGCGCCGCCTGGCTGCCCTTTGACGCCGATGCGCCGATCGAACGCATTGCGGTCTGCCTCGACGATGCGGAAGCGGTCGGACTGCTGACCGCGCCGGATCTCGTCGCCAATGTGCAAGGCCGGGTGGCGTGCCCGGTCTTGACCGCCGCGGCGCTCGTCGACCCTGCCGACTATACGCCCGTCGATGCGCGAGCGCTCGGCGCGACGCCGGGCCATCCTGCCTATCTCATCTATACGTCTGGCTCGACCGGAACGCCCAAGGGCATCGTGATCTCGGGCCACAACATCTGCCACTACCTGCGCGCGGCCAACGAGACATTCGGCTTTCAGGCCGATGATGTGGTCTTCCAGGGCGCGTCGGTCGCCTTCGATCTCTCGATGGAAGAGATCTGGGTGCCTTATCTCGTCGGCGCCAGCCTGTTCGTCGCGAGCCCGGAGATGATGGGCGAGGCGGACAAATTGCCGGATGTCATGGAGGCGGCCGGGGTCACGGTGTTGGACACGGTGCCGACGTTGCTCGGCATTCTGCCGCGCGACGTCGCATCCCTGCGTATCATTATTTTGGGCGGCGAAGCCTGCCCGCCGGCGATCGCGAACCGCTGGTGCAAGCCGGGGCGCCGGATTTTCAACTCCTACGGCCCGACCGAGGCGACGGTGGTGGCCACCGCGGCGGAGGTACAGCCGGGCGGACCGGTGACGATCGGCGGCCCAATCGCCAATTACACCTGTTATGTCGCGGACGAACAGCTCAATCTGCTCGCCGCGGGCGTCGAGGGCGAATTGCTGATCGGCGGGCCGGGTGTTGCCAAGGGCTATCTCGGTCGTTCGGATCTCACCCGCGACAAGTTCGTCGCCAATCCCTTCGTATCCGACGGCAGCGATCCCATTCTCTACCGCTCCGGCGACGCCGTGTTGATCGACGAAAACGGCCAGATCGCCTTCCGCGGCCGTATCGACGATCAGGTGAAGGTACGCGGGTTCCGCGTCGAACTTGGCGATATCGAGGCAAAGCTCGACGAGGCGCCCGGCGTCGCCCAGGCCGCCGTCGTCTTGCGCACGGATGACAATATCGATCAGCTCGTCGCCTTTCTCGTCGCCGAGCCGGGGGCCGCGTTGGAGGCGAAGACGCTGCGCGCCGGCCTGCGTGAGTCCTTGCCGCCTTACATGATTCCGAGCCGGTTCGAATTCGTCGAGCAATTGCCGCTCCTGTCCTCGGGCAAGGTCAATCGCAAGGAACTCAAGCAAATTGCGCTGCTGCATGCCGGCATGGGCGAGGCGCAGGAAGAGCCGCAGACCCCGACGGAAGCAAAACTGCTGGAGGCGGCCAAACGGGCGCTGCCGCCGCAGACCATTCCCTTCGATGCCGACTTCTTCACGGAGCTTGGCGGCCATTCGCTGATCGCCGCGCGCTTCGTCTCGGCCGTTCGCGAGACGCCGGAGCTGGCGGGCATCACCTTGCAGGACGTTTACGGTGCGCGCACCCTGCGCGCCATGGCGGCCTTGCTCGATGCCAAGGCCGATCGCACCGGTCCGGCGCGCGATCTGTCGTTTACGCCGCCGCCGCTGCTCCGGCGCTTTCTGTGCGGCCTCGCGCAGGCCATTTCGCTGCCCTTCATCCTCGCGTTGATTTCGGCGCAATGGCTCGGCGTCTTCATTTCCTATCAATTGCTGACCGATTACGACGCGCCCTGGTGGCAGGAGGTTTGCTATCTCCTCGGCGTTTACGTGTGCATCGATCTCGTCACCTTCGTCTTCATCATCGCCGCGAAGTGGCTGATCGTGGGACGCCATAAGCCGGGCCGCTATCCGCTGTGGGGCGTCTATTATTTCCGCTGCTGGCTCGTGCAGCATCTGCACATGGTCGTGCATTTCAACTGGTTTCAGGGCACGCCGGTCGCGCGGTTCTATTTCTGGGCGCTGGGCGCCAAGATTGGCAAGAACGTCCTCATTCCCGATATGGAGACCGGCGCGCCGGATCTCATCACGATCGGCGACGGCGCGGCGATCGGCGGCAAGGTCAACATCGCCAACATGCGGGTTGAAGGCAACGAGCTGATCATCGGCACGGTCGAGATCGGCAACGACGCCTATATTGGGTCTTCTTCGGTGATCGAAGAGGATGTTGTGATCGGCGAGGGCGCGGAGCTCAAGGATCTCACGGCCGTTTCGGCCGGCACGCGGATCGGCGCGTTCGAAATGTGGGACGGCTCGCCCGCCCGCAAGATCGGCAACGTCGACAAAGCCTCCTTCACGCCTTGGCCAGAGGCGACCAAGACGCGCAAGGGGCTGCAAACGTTCGCCTACATTATCGCGATGCTGGTTCTGCCGCCGCTCGGACTTCTGCCGATCTTCCCGGCCTTCTGGATGTTCGATCAGGCTGATACTTGGTTCGATTTTGGCGATCATTCCACGTTCCTGGCGTGGACTCCTGTGCTTGCCTGGCCGATGGCGTTCTTGATGATTTTGGTGACCGTCGCTTTCATCATCGTCGTACGCTGGCTGGTGCTGCCCTCAGTGCGCGAGGGCAAATATTCGATCCATTCGTGGTTCTATGTGCGCAAGTGGATCGTCAGCCTGATGACCGAGATCACGCTCGATACGCTGACCTCGCTCTACGCCACATTGTACATGCGCGCGTGGTATCGCCTGATGGGCGCGAGGATCGGCAAGGATGCGGAGATTTCCACCAATCTGGCGGGGCGCTACGATCTCGTCGACATCGGCGAGAAATGCTTCATCGCCGATGAAGTGAATTTGGGCGACGAGGACATTCGGCGCGGCTGGATGCATCTTGAGCGGGTGCAAACTGGTGCACGCGTGTTCATCGGCAATTCGGCGGTCTTGCCGCCGGGCTCGAACATCCCCGCCGGCGCGCTCATCGGCATCAAATCTAAGCCGCCGGCCAATGAATTGATCTCGGAAGGCGATACTTGGTTCGGTTCGCCGCCGATCAAATTGCCGGTCCGCCAGCGTTTCGACGGCGGCGGTGCCAACTGGACCTATGAAGCGCCGAAGTGGAAGAAGTTTTTGCGCGGCTGTTTCGAGGCAGTGCACATTTCCATCCCGACCATGCTGTTCATGACCTTCGGCATTTGGGCGGTGGAAGTGTTCGGGCCGCCGCTGCTCGACGGCCGCTATGGCGACACGTTCTGGCTATTCATCGTCTGGTCGTCGGTGACGTCGCTCGCCATGACCGGCATCGTCATCATCATCAAATGGCTGACCATGGGGCGCTATGAACCAGTGATCAAACCGATGTGGTCGTGGTGGGCGATGAGCACCGAATCGATCGCGGTGATGTACGGCGGCATGGCCGGCAAGGTCCTGCTCGAGCATTTGCGCGGCACACCCTTCTTGCCCTGGGTGCTGCGTCTCTTCGGGGTCAAAGTCGGCAAAGGCGTTTACATGGATATGACCGACATCACCGAATTCGACTGCGTGACGATCGGCGATTTCTGCGCGCTGAATTCCGGCTGCGCGCTGCAGACCCATCTTTACGAGGACCGGGTGATGAAGGTCGGGCGCGTAAAGCTCGGGCGCGGCGTGACGGTCGGGTCGGGCGCCACCGTCCTCTACGACACCAAGATCGGTGATTTCGCACGGCTCGGGCCCTGGACCCTGGTGATGAAGGGCGAAGAAATTCCCGCTAACAGCGAGTGGGCCGGCGCGCCCGCCGAAGTCAAGCAGCGTGTAGGCTGAAGAATCTAGCCTCTCGCGCCGTATATCCTCGAAAATCCGGCGTGGGATAGGTCGGGGTGAGACAAATTACGACTATACATACCGGATATCGGTGCAATAAGAGGCATGGTTTGCCCTTTCAATCCTCTGTCTTCTGCCGTCCGGTTCCATGTCCCATAATTCCTTCGGTCATCTCTTCCGTGTCACCACATTTGGCGAAAGCCACGGCAAAGCGCTCGGTTGCGTGGTGGATGGCTGTCCGCCCAAACTGCCCCTGACCGAAGACTTCATCCAGGGCTTCCTCGACAAGCGCCGGCCCGGCCAATCGCGATTCACGACGCAGCGGCAGGAGCCGGATGCGGTCAAGATTCTTTCCGGTGTTTTTACGGATGAGAAGACGGGGCAGCAGGTCACCACCGGCACGCCGATCACGCTCCTGATCGAGAATGTCGACCAGCGCTCGAAGGATTACAGTGACATCAAGGACAAATACCGCCCCGGCCACGCCGATTATACCTACGACATGAAATACGGCATCCGCGATTACCGCGGCGGCGGCCGCTCCTCGGCGCGCGAGACGGCGGCGCGCGTGGCGGCGGGCGCCGTGGCGCGGCAGGTGGTGGCCGGGGTCACCATTCGCGGCGCTCTGGTGCAGATCGGCCCGCATAAGGTCGACCGCGGCAATTGGGATTGGGACGAGATAGGCCGCAACGATTTCTTCTGCCCCGATGCCAAGGCCGCGCAATTTTATGCAGAATATCTCGATAGCATTCGCAAAAGCGGCTCATCCGTGGGCGCTGTAGTCGAGGTGCAAGCCGAAGGCGTCCCGCCCGGCTGGGGCGCGCCGATCTATGGTAAGCTTGATTCCGAGCTTGCCAGCGCGCTGATGAGCATCAATGCCGTGAAAGGGGTCGAGATCGGTGACGGTTTTGCCGCTGCAGAGTTGACCGGCGAAACGAACGCCGACGAAATGCGCGCCGGCAACGATGGGAAGCCCTTGTTCCTGTCCAATCACGCCGGCGGCATCCTGGGGGGCATTTCGTCCGGCCAGACGATCATCGCCCGTTTTGCAGTGAAGCCGACCAGTTCGATTCTGCAGGATCGGCTCACCGTCGACCGCTACGGCGCCGAAACCGATATCTTCACCAAGGGCCGCCATGATCCTTGTGTCGGCATCCGGGCCGTGCCGGTGGGCGAGGCGATGATGGCTTGCGTGCTGGCCGACGCCTTTCTGCGTCACCGGGGGCAAGTGGGCGAGGGCGCAGGCACCTGGCCGGTGCCGCGTTAGCCCGTACTTTTGGCGTTCTTGTTCAAGTCCCAGCCGGCGACCCAACGGCGCCGCAAAGCATCGCCTTCGCCGCGAAAGAATGTCTGCGTGAGCGCGCTCGCCATCACCCGTTCGGGGCGGAAATTGCGTAAATCTTGCCGCAGCTCGCACCAGGCGACAATATTGGCGCTTTCCGAATAATAGATCAGCGCGATGGGCCGAATGATCCGCTCGGTCGTGCGCCCCGCCTCGTCACGATAGATGATCGCAAGCTTTTGTTCGTCGCGAATGGCCTGCCGCACCAGCGCGAGATCGATCGCTTCTGGCGCGGGCATGACACTGCCCCAGGCGAAGAGGGCATTGGTGTCTAGATTGCGGCGCAGGGGCTCGGGCAGGGCGGCTGCAATTTTTTGGCCGGCCTGCTTGGCGGCCTGTTTCAGCCCCGTGTCGCCGGTCCGCTCCAACAGGGCGAGCCCAAGGACCACCGCTTCCACTTCCTCGATCGAGAACATCAGCGGCGGCAAATCGAAACCCGGACGCAGGATATAGCCGATGCCGCGGCCACCCTCGATCGGTACGCGCATCGCCTGCAAAGCGGCGATGTCGCGATAAATCGAGCGCTGGGTCACTTCGAGCCGATCCGCGATTTGCGCCGCCGTCACCGGACGCTTCGCGAGCCGGAGAATTTGAATGATCTCGAACAGACGCGACGCCTTGCGCATGGCGGCCTCCAGGGATGGAACACAACTGACACATCCTTGGCAGTTGCGATAGGGTATCTAAGCGCACAGGCCCTTGGAAAATAGGGGCTCTTTCTAAGATCTCTTCTTCTCGTGCGCGTGCAACTGACATGACCTACGCTCAAAACCTTTGGCTTTTCTTCGTGCTGCTGGTCGGCATCATCATCGTTCCCGGCATGGACATGCTGCTCGTCCTCTCCAGCGCCCTGACCGGCGGGCGCAAGGCGGGGCTTTCCGTGACGGCTGGGCTGATGGCGGGCGGCGCCTGTCATACGTTGTTCGGGCTCGCCGGGGTCAGCGTGCTGCTTGCTGCCGCGCCTTCGGTCTTTACCGTTCTTTTGCTTGCCGGCGCGCTGTACATGGCTTGGATTGGCCTGACGCTGATCCGCAGTTCCATCACGGTTGGCGTCGAGGCGGGCGCGCAGCACATGTCGCTCGTCCACGGCTTTCGCCGGGGGCTGATGACCTGTTTGCTCAATCCGAAGGCCTATTTGTTCGTCATCGCGGTGTTTCCGCAATTCTTGAGCCCGCAATACGGCCCGCTCTGGCCGCAGGCGATCGTCATGGGGCTGATGACCATGCTCACCCAGGGAGCGGTTTACGGCAGCGTGGCGCTGGTCGCTGGAAGCAGCCGCGATTTCCTCGTCGGCAGTCCCGGCATCACCATTCTTGCAGGACGTCTGGCCGGGATCTTGTTCATTCTCGTTGCGGGCTTGACCGCCTGGCACGGATGGACGGCGGCATAGGCCCTCTCGACGGGCCCTAAGGCTGCGTGACCGCGACGATCGGTCCAAGCGGCACGATTCCGCCGACGGTGCCGTCGCGTGCCGTGTAGAGGGTCGATATTGAGCCATCGAGAAAGAGCGCGTTCGGCGTGCCGAGGCGGTCTTTGAACAGACTGGCGAATTCGAAGAACGTCACGGGCTCGCGCGCGTAAACGAAGTAGACGGCGTAACCGTCGCGCACGCCGACGCCATTACGGATTTTCGCCGAACCGTTTGCCGCGCGGATGCGAGGATGGAGGCGGCCATTGATCACGAGCATCGGACCGGATTGCGTCGCAAACACATCCGATCGCCTGGCATTGAGATAGCTCGTCGTCTCGGCCACTCCGGCCTCATTCGCGCCGAGGAAGAAAACGCCGTTGGGCTTGAGATGAAAATTGCCGAACCCGTTTCGCAGATTGGCGGCGTGAACGATGTGCCCATTCTCGATATAGAGGCCGACGGGGGCGAGATTCTCGTCGTACATGCCGCCGTTCATGGCAAAGACAAGCTCTTGTCCCTTGCTCGCGAGTGTCGCCTTGAGTCTGTCGACGCCGGCAAACGGCTTTCCATCAGAATCGCTCCAATACAAGCGGATATGATCCTGCCGCGCATCGAAAGTGCAGACCGTATAATCGTGGTTTTGGTCGCGCATGTTTGTGCAAGCCGGCTGCGCGCTGGCCGGACAGGCCGGCTCCGCGAGTAAAGCCGCGTAAGTAGCGGCGAGCACAACGAACGTATTCTTGAGACTCATGGCGTTCGCCTCATTTCGGATGCGCTAATGGGAGGTCCGCGCATCGAGCAGAATCTCAAGAATCTGCTTGGCACTTTGATCCCATGTCTGCCAGGGCATGTCGTCGGATTTGGGTGCCGCGCCTGCTTGGTCCAAGGAGACCCATGTCTTGACGCATTCGGCGAGGTCTGAGGGCGCGACACCGGAGAAATACAGCCCGTGTTGGCCGACGACTTCCCGGAAAACCGGAATGTCGCGCGCGATGATCGGCAATTTATGTTGCGCCGCTTCGATCAACGGCAGGCCAAATCCCTCGCCCTCGCTAGCGGCGATGAGGCAAGCCGAGGCGGCATATATCTTTTCGAGATATTCGTCGCTGATCCCTTCGAGCCAGAAGAGGCGCGCATTGAACTCACGGTGATTGCGAAGTCTCTCGATGAGCGCCTCGACGCCCCATCCTTGCTTGCCGACGAGGACCAAATTCAAATCCTGACGCTGCGCCCACAACTCGTCGAATGCCGCCAGAATTTGCGTCTGGCCCTTGCGCGGCTCGATCGTTCCGACCGCAAGGAAGCTCCGCCTCGCTCTCAGCGAGTCCAGCACATGTGTCGCACCGTCCGGCATGCCCGCGGATGGGAGCGAATTTGTAATGTCCGCGCCGTTGTGGACCCAAGTGATACGCAGTGAATGTTCTTGTTCGCGAGGCTGTTGCGCCGTCCACGACGCAAACTCATCCGCAACAGCTTTTGAAACGCATATCGCTCCGTCGAATTGGCTGATTGTTTTCAGCCATTGCCAATGGAGCCGATAGACCATGTCGGGATCGGCCTTGTTCATGCGGAAATAGTGCGGGAGCAGAACGGGGAGCAAATCGTGGACAGTGAAATACAACCGGACGCCGAGAGCGCTCAGGTATCTATAATAGTCGGACTGACCGATGACGACATCGTGTTGCAGGTCGAGGCCGAGAAAGACGTCCCCCGCGCAAGGCTCGATCGGCGCGTCATCGAGCTCGGACAGACCCAGATCGAAGAATGAATTGGCAAAGCGGCGCGCATAATAATAGCCGGTACGGTCCGCATGCGCGTAGACCGGTTCAACGCGCCAACCTGCCGGCGCATTCTCGTACAGGGCTTTGAGAACGCTGCGCGTGACGCGCTGAACGCCGGTCTTGGCATCGAATTGAACGATGCCCGAAATGTCGACGAAGATCTGCGGTTCAACGTTTCGCGGAAAACTGGCCGCGATGGCTTGGGCCGTTAATCGCAGGTCTTCGCCTAATGGTCGCTCGCACTCCAGCTCAGCGATGGCGTGCAGGAGCGCCGGTGCCGGCTGGCGCATATCGTTTGCGGAGAATGGTGGTTTGGGATCGCCTGTCTCGCTCCGCTGCATTGTCGAGACAAGATGCTCGTAAGTGCGCAACATCCGTTGTGCGATGGCTTCTTGATCGGAAGCTGCGGCCCGATCCAGTGCCATGGCGGCCAAATCATTGCGCGCTTCGTCTCGCGCGGCCGCCGGAATGTCCAAAGAGAGCTTGAAGGCCGGGTCGCAGAGGAGGGCTATTTCCAGTTCCTCATGGTGCGCGCTCGGCAGGGCGCCGTAAGCACTAACAGCATTCGGTGAGGGAGAGGCCGCGGTAGCCGGTTCATAGCGGAGGATTGCGGTTGCGTATGGGCGCTGCATGCTAGGGGCGAAAGCCGGCGCCTGATCGGTGTTGTCGTGCGCCGCGAGACGGATCTCCTGGACGAGATCCGGACGCAGCTTCGCCAGGAAAGCGTCGCGAATAAGCTGCGACACCTGGTTGCGCTGACAACTCGCTTCCGGATTGGCCGAGGTCAATGGCACGCTTTGCCAGGCCAAAATATTGCCGGGCGGCAGAAAACGCATCAGCGCATGACGAAGAAAATGGGCGCTCTCCGACTGCGTCGCATCCAACAGGGTAAAAATCTCGTGCGTGCCCCGGTGTGTGAAAAGGGTTCGCGCGAGCGCGAGCGAATATCTGCCCACGTCAGAAGAGCGGCCGTGCAATTGTGCGGCCGCCAGATCGATAACAATACGCATATCAAAAGCCTTTTTTGCTCGATTCGATCATCTGAATCAGAAGCAATTCAATATTCCTGGCGTGGTCTGAAATCGGAAGCAGGAGGGTCCTTGCGTCGCCGCTTGGCGTATCGGAAAGTGCCTGCTGTGGCGAGAGGTCGCGAACAAGCGCGGTCGCCCCGGGGATCGATTGCGCAAGGCGCCGCGCTGCGGCGCGGAAATGGGGGCGTTGAGAGGCTTCGCGCCGCAGCCGGTCGAGAAGCGTGACGGCAAATCTGTGCGGCCGGCTGCCGGGGGCAAGGCGGCCCCAGGCATTCAGGCCGCTGAGCAAATGGCGCAGGGGCCCGGTCAACCGCAATGCAGCCCGTCTGCTGCTATCGGGCGACCGCGTCTGATCATTTGCCGCAGAAGAGTCTAAGCGATCCATTGGTCCAGATATTGCTAACTAATGTACTGCCGCGTCGTCATACCCGCTGAGTGGTTGGGGTGTCCATAGTTTATCGTCGAGGGCATTGCTGCGGCGGAGAGCGCATCTGCTATTGCCGACAAATCGGGCGCAATTTGCCTCTTTACCGGCCTTTAGAATTGCTTTTCGCCTTATTTTAAGCAAAACATTCATCCATTTCGCAGGTGCGAAATAATCGATTGGGGCTCTTAGGCCTTTCGGCCGGGAGCAGAAGGGCGCGTGCGTCCTGTAAGCAGCCGAGGGGGAATGGATGACCAAATGGGTATATACGTTCGGGGATGGCAAGGCGGAGGGCAATGCCTCGGGACGCAACCTGCTCGGCGGCAAGGGTGCCAATCTGGCGGAAATGTCCAATCTCGGCCTGCCTGTGCCGCCCGGTTTCACGATTACGACCGAAGTATGTACCTATTTTTACGCCCATAGCCGCACCTATCCAGAAACGCTGCAGGGCGATGTTGATGCTGCTCTGGCCCATATCGGCACGCTGACCGGCCGCCAATTCGGCGATGACGTCAATCCGCTTCTCGTCTCGGTCCGTTCCGGCGCCCGCGCGTCGATGCCCGGAATGATGGACACGGTGCTCAATCTCGGCCTCAACGACGCGACGGTTCAGGCGCTCGCCAAAAATGCCGGCGATGAGCGCTTTGCCTACGATTCCTATCGCCGTTTCATTCAGATGTATTCGAATGTCGTGCTCGATATCGATCCGCACAATTTCGAGGATGTGCTGGAAGAATATAAGGAGCGCAAAGGCTATGTGCTCGACACCGACCTGACGGCGGCCGATTGGCAGCGTCTCATCGTCGACTATAAGAAAATCGTCGAGCGCGAGAGCGAAAAGCCGTTCCCGCAAGATCCGCGCGCGCAATTGTGGGGTGCGATCGGCGCGGTGTTCTCGAGCTGGATGAATGCGCGCGCGATCACCTATCGCCGCCTGCATGATATCCCTGAGAGCTGGGGCACGGCGGTGAATGTACAGGCCATGGTGTTCGGCAATATGGGCGATACGTCGGCGACAGGCGTCGCCTTCACGCGCAATCCCTCGACCGGCGCGCACGAACTCTATGGCGAGTTTTTGGTCAATGCGCAGGGCGAGGATGTGGTCGCCGGCATTCGCACGCCGCAAAACATCACGGAAGCGGCGCGCATCGCTGCCCAATCCGACAAGCCGTCGATGGAGACGGTGATGCCGGACGTCTACAACCAATTCGTGCGCGTGACGCAATTGCTGGAAAAGCATTATCGCGACATGCAAGATCTCGAATTCACCGTCGAGCGCGGCAAATTGTGGATGCTGCAGGCGCGCAGCGGCAAACGCACCGCGAAGGCAGCTTTGCGCACTGCCGTCGAGATGGCTAACGAAGGCTTGATCACGCGCGAGGAGGCGATCGCGCGTGTCGAGCCAGCGGCGCTCGATCAGCTCCTGCATCCCACCATCGATCCGAAAGCGCCGCGCAAGATTCTGGCAGCCGGCTTGCCGGCCTCGCCCGGCGCGGCTTGCGGCGAAATCGTGTTCTCGTCCGACGATGCCGAACAATTGAAGGGCGCCGGTCGCAAAGTCATTCTGGTGCGCGTCGAAACCTCGCCCGAAGACATTCACGGCATGCATGCATCAGAGGGCATTCTGACGACGCGTGGCGGCATGACGTCGCATGCGGCGGTGGTCGCGCGCGGCATGGGCAAGCCCTGCGTGTCGGGCGCAGGAACGGTGCGCGTCGATTATGCCAACGAAACCCTGTCGGTGGCGGGCACGACGTTGAAGAAAGGTGACATCATCACGATTGACGGCACGTCGGGTCAGGTCTTGATCGGTGCCGTCGCGATGCTGCAGCCGGAATTGTCCGGCGATTTCGGTACGCTGATGGGCTGGGCCGATGCGGTGCGGCGCATGAAGGTGCGCACCAACGCAGAGACCCCGGCGGATGCGCGTGTCGCCCGCACCTTCGGGGCTGAGGGGATCGGCCTGTGCCGGACCGAGCATATGTTCTTCGAGGATGACCGCATTGTCGCGGTGCGCGAGATGATCCTGTCGGACAACGAGAAGGGCCGCCGCGCGGCGCTTGCCAAGTTGCTGCCGATGCAGCGGCAGGATTTTGCCGAATTGTTCGAGATCATGTCAGGCCTGCCGGTGACGATCCGTCTGCTCGACCCGCCGCTGCATGAGTTCCTGCCGCATACGGACGAAGAGATCGCCGAGGTGGCGAAGGCGATGAATGCGAGCGCCGAGAGGCTCAAGCAGCGCTCAGCCGACCTGCACGAGTTCAATCCGATGCTCGGCTTCCGCGGGGTGCGTCTGGCGGTGGCGTTCCCGGAAATCGCAGAGATGCAGGCGCGCGCGATCTTCGAGGGCGCGATCGCGGCCAGCCAAAAGACCGGCAAGGCGGTCACGGCCGAAATCATGGTGCCGCTCGTCATGACGAAGGCCGAACTCGATCTCGTCAAGGCGCGCATCGACGCCATGCACGCGGCGGTGAAGCAGGAGACGGGCGTCGACGTGCCGTATCAGGTCGGCACGATGATCGAATTGCCGCGCGCCGCGCTGCGCGCCGGCGACATTGCGCAGACGGCAGAATTCTTCTCGTTTGGCACCAACGACCTCACGCAGACGACGCTCGGAATTTCGCGCGACGATGCGTCGTCGTTCCTTGGGCCTTACACGGCGAAGGGCTTGCTGCCGCACGATCCGTTCGTGACGCTCGATCAGGAGGGCGTTGGCGAATTGGTGCAGCTTGCCGCCGCGCGCGGCAAGGCGGCGCGGCCGGCGATCAAACTCGGCATTTGCGGCGAGCATGGCGGCGATCCGGCCTCCATCGCCTTCTGCGAGAAGGCCGGTCTCGATTACGTCTCTTGCTCGCCCTTCCGCGTGCCGATCGCACGGCTCGCGGCGGCGCAGGCGGCATTGGGCAAAAAGGCTGCGAGCCAAGCGTAATGGAGTTAAGCTGCGCCGGATCCTATCCATGATTGAGGACGGGCCCTAATGCGGCAAGCTCAAACGACGCTCACGATCGAGACGAGGGGCATCGCCCTTTACGACTTTACCCACGATGTCGCGCGCGCTGTGACGGCGAGCGGCATCGCGACCGGTCTCGCCACACTGTTCTGTCGTCATACGTCTGCATCTCTGCTGATTCAGGAAAATGCCGACGCCACGGTGCAGGTTGATCTGCTCGCCTATTTTGCCCGTGTCGCGCCAGAGGACGAGCATCTCTATACGCATCGTCTCGAAGGCCGGGACGATATGCCGGCGCATCTGCGCGCTGCGCTGACCCAATCGCATCTTGCCATTCCGATCGGGAACCGACATCTGCTTCTCGGTACATGGCAGGGCATCTATCTCTTCGAACATCGTCGCATGCCGCACAGCCGCGAAGTCGTCGTGCACGTGATCGGAGAATGAAAGCCGACATGGCCTCGCAGGCATCTCCCCTCGATCTGTCGTCGTTGCGCGTGGGTGGTAAGCGCGCGATGGCGCGGGCGCTGGCTGCGATTGAAATCGGCGCGGGTTCACCGGAGCTCGCAGCTTTTCTTGACGCCTGCGTCGCGCATCGGCGTGCGCATATGATCGGCCTCACGGGGCCGCCCGGCGTCGGCAAATCGACGCTCAGCAATGCGCTCATCCGATCCTGGCGCGCGAGCGGTGCGACGGTAGGGGTCATCGCCGTCGATCCGTCATCGCAGCGGACGGGTGGGGCGCTGCTCGGAGATCGTGCACGGCTCGCAACCGACCCGGAGGATCGAGGCATCTTCGTGCGCTCGATGGCGGCGCGCGACCGGCTCGGCGGACTCTCCGACCATGCCATCAGCGCCGCGGTCATCATGGGCGCCATCTATGATTATGTGCTGATCGAAAGTGTCGGCATCGGCCAGTCGGAGGCGGATATTTCGCTCGTCGCCGACAGCGTGATCCTCTGCATTCAGCCGGGATCGGGCGATTCCCTCCAGTTCATGAAAGCCGGCATCATGGAAGTCCCCGATGTCGTCGCCGTGACCAAGGCGGATATGGGTGCGCCCGCCCAGCGCGCCAAGGCCGAAGTCGAGGGGGCCTTGACCCTCGCGGCGCCGGTTTCATCCTGGAAGGTGCCGGTTGTCGCCGTGTCGGCGACAACCGGCAGCGGTCTTGACGGCCTCGCGGCGGCCCTCAACGCCCATGAAAGCTGGATGGATAGCAGCGGTCAGCGCGTGCGCCGTCGTGTCCTGCAGCAGCGCGGCTGGATCCGAGAGGCCATCCGTGTGCGCTTCGGCAGCGAGGGTTTAAACGCCGCCGCAAGCCTTGAGCAGAATGAACAAAAGCCGTTTCAAACGGAGCTGTCTTTGGCGAAAAATCTGATGCGGCGCTATCAACCCTGATTGCCGCGCCAGCACTTCAGCCCTCGAGTTCCGGTTCCTTGAGCAAATCCCTCGGGTCGAAGGCATAGGTCCCCATGGTGATTTCACCATCCGGCGTTCGGGGCCATTGGTCGCGTGGGCGGTCCCAATAGAGTTCGACGCCATTGTCATCAGGATCGCGCAAATAGAGGGCCTGGCTGACGCCATGGTCGGCCGTGCCTTCCAGCGGAATCTGAGCGGCGACGAGGCGCCGCAACGCGTCGGCCAGCGCCGCGCGGGTGGGATAAAGAATGGCAAGATGAAAAAGCCCAGTCGTCCCCGGCGCGGGCGGACTGCCGTCCTTGCTCTGCCACGTGTTCAAGCCGATGTGGTGATGATAATCGCCCGCCGAGATGAAGGCGGCCTGATCGCCGATGCGTTTGATCAGTTCAAAGCCAAGGACGCCGGTATAGAAGGCGAGGGAGCGGTCAAGATTTGCGACTTTCAAATGGACATGCCCGATGCGCGTGCCCGGATCGATCTTGCGCGGTGCAAGGCCTGGGTGCGGGACAAATTTTTGCTGCGGCATCGATCATCCTCTGGTGACGGCATGTTTTGGCATCATGGCAGCGTGGTAAGATAAGCACAAGCGGCCGGAATCTTTGAAGATTGCCTATTCTTCTTTCCGGGGACGGCCGTTCTGCCGTGGCGCGATCGGCTAGCATGGAAGCGTCAATGGGCTTTGCCAGAACTGTAGCGGACTTTGCTGCGCCCTGGATTAACGCTTCCGCAAGGATAATCGGCGATAAATCACATGCATCACATAACGCATGTGTCTGTGACATTTGCGCCACAGAATTTCTCGCTGATTCGGCGTTCGCGCAGTCGTCCGCCAGCATGGAACGGTATATGGGTCGTTTGCGTTTGCATTGGGCTGTCGGGACATTCGCGCCGTGGTGTGTTGCCACAGCGTTGCTGATGTCCTTTACCGCCGAGGCGGGGCAAGAGCCGCACCCATTCGGCGCCAGCGTGCTACGCTTCAATTCGACCGAGGCGCCCGCCGATTTGATTCCAAAATCGCATGCACATGCGTCTGTTTCGAACGCGATGATCGTGGCTCTACCGCAAAACGACATTGTGCGCCGAGCCGCAACGGCCATGCGTGGCTCCAGCGAACTGGACGAACCCAGCGATGGGCCGCCGCCGCGCATCGTGCTTAAGGGGCGGGGGCACGCGGCGCCGATCATCGTCGACGATCACAAATCCGCGCCGCTCGACATTGTTCAGGCGGGTTCGGCGACGAGTTGGGACGACTTTGTCGCCGACGCGGACGCAAGCAATCACGCACCTTTCGCCGTCTCGGACGATTTTCGTGTCGCCGTTTCAGGCTTCACGGCGGAAGAGCCACAGACTGCCGCGGAAGACGATGTCCAGACGTTGCAGCCGACGCCGCAAGCCGATCTCCTGTCGTTGCAGGGCCTCAACACCGCCAGCGCTCGCCGCGAAGCCAATGTGAAGCGTGCGCAAAACGGTGCGACCCCGGCTGTGCCGCGCGCCATGGCGCTCAATTCGACGACACCGATGGCGAACGACTTCATGCCCGTCGAAGTCGCGTCCTACAGCAGCGCCGTGCCGCTCGGACCGGACGCGACGCTCGTGCCGCGCAGCGATGGCGGGCGTCCCGACTATACGTCGCTGATCGATTCCGCCAACCAGGACAAGGAACTGCGCTGCTTGGCCGAAGCCGTCTATTTCGAGGCGCGCAGCGAACCGGAGCAGGGCCAGGCAGCGGTGGCGCAAGTGGTGCTCAACCGGGTGAAGAGCGGCCTCTATCCGACGAGCGTTTGCGGCGTCGTCTATCAGAACCGCAGCCATTATATGGCCTGCCAATTCTCCTTCGCCTGCGAAGGCAAGTCGCTGCGCATCACTGAGCCAGATTCTTGGGCTACGGCCATGCGCGTCGCGAAAAGCGTATGGGACGGCTCGACCTATGTCGCTGACGTCGGCGGCGCGACGCACTATCACGCGAATTATGTGGCGCCTTACTGGGCACGAAGCCTCAAACGCGTCGACAAGATAGGCCATCACATCTTCTACGAATTGAAGCCCGGGCAGACGTGAGCGTCGCTGTGATGTGACGCACGAGATCACCTGCCGAAACGTGTTGGCCGCCTGGCACTGGATCGACTTTTGCCCCTTAATGGCCCTACATTGCCGACCGGATGATCTCAACCGGTTCGCGCCCATGCCGTTCTCACGCCTTGCTGTCAAATTCGGAATTTTACTTGTCTTCCTTCTCGCGTGTGGGACCGCGCTGGCGCAGGACTCGCGTCGCGTGCATGTCGTTGCCTATGCTTTGTGGGGCGACCAGAGTGTCTTCCGCAGCGAGGCGACGTTGGCTGCGGATATCGTCCTGCGCAAATATGCACACGGCGACAAGCTTGTGCGGGCCAATACGCGGCGGGATGGCCCGGCCACGGCTGAACAACTGGTCTCGGATCTGCAAAGGATCGGCGCGAAGGCCGATGACGAAAACGATGTGTTGTTTCTCATTCTGACCTCGCATGGCGACACGCAAGGCATCGGCATCGTGACGCCGCGGCGCGAGCAATTGTTGCCGCCCGCCGGCCTCAAGGCTCTTATCGACGAGAGTGGCATTCGGCACCGGGTGGTGATCATTTCGGCCTGTTATTCGGGCGTTTTCGTGCCTGCCTTGGCCGATCCGAATACGTTGGTGATTACCGCTGCCGATGCGGACCACTCCTCGTTCGGCTGTCGTGACGGCGCGAAATGGACCTATTTCGGCGAGGCGTTGTTCGATCAGGCGATGCGGCGCGGCGGCGGCTTGAAAGATGTGTTCGCTACGGCAAGATCCTTGATCGCCGAACGGGAAGCGGCGGAAGGTTTCCCACCTTCCAATCCGCAAATGGCCGGCGGCGAAAATGTGCTGCCGTTGCTCGACCAATGACGGTCACTGCACTGGCTTAGGACATGTTAAGTTCACAATACCTGTTTGCGTCGCCAAAGAACGGGGAATGAATGTGGATAGGGTCGTCTCTTGGCAAAAATTTGAGGGAGCAATCATCTTCTTTGCGGGAATATTATTGTTTGTTTTCTTCCATTCTGAGTTGCCGTGGTGGATAGCGCCTTTGGTGTTTCTTGCTCCAGACCTCAGTTTCGCGAGCTATATTTTTGGTCCAAAGATTGGAGCTTTCGGTTACAACTTAGTGCACGTCTATGCTTTTGGTGCAGTGTTTATGACTGCGGGCATGGCCTTTTCGCTACCAGTCTTGAGCGCTCTGGGCGGACTTTGGTTCGCCCATTCCGGCTTTGATCGGATGCTTGGCTATGGATTAAAATCAACAGAAGGTTTTACCTTTACGCATCTTGGTCTGATCGGAAAGTCATCCGATCCCAGGAAATGAAGAGGACAAACATCTAGCCGCTGCCGTTTTCCCCCTCCAACAGTTTGCGATACCGCGCCAGCTTTGAGCCGACGCTTTCCATGAAAACGCGAACGCGCGCGGCACGGCGCAAATCGGGGTGGGTGAGGATCCACAATTCGTTGTGCAACTCGGGCACGGTGCCGCCGATGCGCACAATGTCGGCGTTGGCGTCGCCGATGAAGCAGGGCAGGCACCCGCAGCCAATGCCGGCGGCGACGGCCTCGGCAAGACCCAGAACCGTGCTGACGCGATACACGACGTGCTGCATGTTGACATTGTCGTGCATCCAGCGCGCTGCCGAAAGGCCCGACAGATTGGCGCCAAATCCGACCCACGGCACGGTTTTCTCTTCGGCTGCCTTTTCGTCCATGCTCTTGGGGCGATAGAGCGCCCAATTGATCGCGCTGATCCGGCGGCCGAACAGGGATTCCGGGGGCTTGTCGGTCGCGCGGATGGCGACATCGGCATCCCGCCGTGCCAGATTGAGCGTCTGATTGCCGACAATCAGGTCGAGACGGATGTCGGGATAGGTCTTGCAAAAATCAGCGAAGATCGGCGTCAGCAGATGCATAATCATCGTGTCATTGGTCGTGACGCGCAATTCGCCGGAGGGCTTCACGTCGCGGCCCGCAACCTTGCGCTCGAAGTCCAGAATGTCCTCATACATCCGCCCGGCGAGCGTCGTCATTTCTTCGCCGGCGGCAGTCAATGCGTAGCCCGCCCGGCCGCGCTCGAACAATCTTACCCCGAGCGATTCTTCCAGGGCGCCCAGACGCCGAAAAACGGTGGAATGGTTCAGTCCTAGCGCTTCCGCCGCGGCGGCGAGGGTTCGAGTGTCCGCGATAGCTTTTACGAGACGAAAATCATCCCATGTGGACATGCTAGACATCGTGTCGCTTCCCTCTCACGCACGCACATTATCAATCCCGCCCCAGGGTGACCGGGCAAAGGCAAAGCTGCACGTGTCATTATCCGTCTGTGCGCATGGTTGCCGATGCCGCTTCCAAAATGCAATTCGTCCGAACTGCTGTCCGCTAGCCTTGCACTGCAAACCAAGGCGGCTCCCGACATAGCGACTGGGACCGCCACAAACAACGCTATAAATAATTTGTTTAAATAGCGGTGACATGTTGCGCGTCTGCAAAGTCCGCGTCAACGTCAAAAAAGTGTAAATCATGCTTTTTTGAGCGGGGATTGTGCGAAAAATCAATCAAATCCGGGGTGCCGCCGCCCGCGCAAGCCGATCGTTAATGGCCTCGCCCAGGTCCGTCATGGGGATGGGGGCGACGGCAATTGTCGGAGCGCCCGCCGCATCGAGTCGGTGCAAGTAGGCGAAGAGATGCGCCGCGCCTTCCATGAGGTCCCCCGCGGGGGACAGGTCGAGATAGGGCCCTTGATGGCCGGCGAGTTGGCCGGCGAAATCGAGAACGGCGTCGTCGGGCCTGGGCTGGAGTACTCCGAGCCGGACGGCCGCGCGCGGCGCGTAATGGGACACGAGTTGACCCGGCGCGACTGGCGCCACTTGATCGTCGGCACAACCCGTCGAGACATGGGTTAAGGGCGCGCGCAATACCGCCTCGATTTGGGCACGGGTGACACCGCCAGGACGCAGAAGAACCGGATGCGGATCAAGGCAGGAAACAATCGTCGATTCGACGCCGACTTCCGTGGGGCCGGCATCCAGAACGAGATCGATACGGCCTGCGAGATCGGCGAAGACATGCTGCGCGCTCGACGGGCTGATCCGGCCGGAACGATTGGCCGAAGGGGCTGCGACGGGGCGGTCCACCGCCCGCAGCAACTCTTGCGCGACCGGATGCCGCGGCACGCGCAGTGCGACGCTCGCAAGCCCAGCGCGGGCGAGGGAAGACACGGTAGCGGTGCCTGCAAGCGGAACGACCAAGGTCAGAGGCCCGGGCCAGAAGGCCTGCGCGAGCCACAATGCCGCGCCGTCGAAAACACCCTGCCGCTGCGCCGCCGCGAGGTCGGGCACATGGGCGATCAGCGGGTTGAACGTGGGGCGTTCCTTCGCAGCGTAAATTCCAGCAACCGCCTGATCCGAGGAGGCGTCCGCCCCGAGCCCATAGACCGTCTCGGTCGGAAAGGACACGAGGCCGCCGGCGCGGATTACCTGTGCCGCGCGCGCAATCGCGGCGGGATCGGCGGCGAGCAAGTGGGTCTTGGTGGCGCTAGGGATATTCATGCGCGCTGATTAGTCTTAGCCGCGGCAGGAGACAATTGCATTTTTCTGCGATTTGGTTTATATGTGAACTAACGCGTTGCGTCGCGAGGGAATTTATCAAAAATAGTACCAAAGGTCACTGTTCGTGACCCTTGGCATAACAATGAACGCTTTGTTCGGGAGAGAGTCATGCCGTTCCGTGCGCCCGTAGCCGATATGCTCTTCATTATGCGTCACGTCGCCCGGATGGATGCATTGGTAGCGGACGGGACGTTGAGCGATTTGGCCGATGGTGCGGCAGAGGACATTCTCGCCCAAGCCGGCAAACTGGCCGAAGACGTTCTCGCGCCGCTCAACCGTGTCGGCGACCAGCACGGCATTTCGCTCAGCGAAGGCAAGGTAACGACGGCGCCTGGCTGGCCGGCCGCCTACGGCCAGTGGCGGGATGGCGGCTGGAACGGCATTGCCGCTGCGCCGGATTTTGGCGGTATGGGCTTGCCACATCTGCTGAACGCCGGCTGCATCGAATTGTGGAACACCGCCAATATGGCGTTCGCACTTTGCCCGCTGCTCAATATGGGTGCGATCGAGGCTGTGACGGTGCATGCTTCGGACGAATTGAAAAATCTCTATCTCGCCAAAATGATTTCGGGCGAGTGGACTGGTACGATGAACCTGACCGAGCCGCAGGCGGGTTCCGATCTCAGCGCCTTGCGCACCAAGGCCGCGCCGCACGAGGACGGTTCTTACCGCATCACCGGCAACAAGATTTTCATCACCTATGGCGAGCACGATATGGCGGAAAATATCGTGCACCTGGTGCTCGCACGGCTGCCCGATGCGCCGCCCGGCACGCGCGGCATTTCGTTGTTTCTGGTGCCGAAATATCTGGTGAATGCCGATGGTTCGCTTGGTGCGCATAACGATCTGCGCTGTTCGGGCGTCGAACATAAGCTCGGCATTCATGCCTCGCCCACTTGCAGCATGGCCTATGGCGACAATGGCGGCGCGATCGGCTGGCTGATCGGCGAGGAGAACAAGGGCCTCGCGTGCATGTTCACGATGATGAACAACGCGCGGCTCGGGGTTGGGTTGCAAGGCGTCGGAATCGCCGAGCGGGCAACCCAGCAGGCGCTCGAATTTGCCCGCGAGCGCAAGCAAGGCAAAGTGCCGGGTGATAAGGCGGAGGGCATGAGTCCAATTGTGCTGCACGCCGATATCCGCCGTAATCTCATGACGATGAAAGCACTCACCCAGGCCGCGCGGGCCATCTGCTATCTGACGGCAGTATCGCTCGATCTCGCCCACCGCGCCGCGACGCCGGAAGCGCGCAAGGCGGCGGCGGAGCGGGCTGGGCTACTTACGCCGATCGCCAAGGCATTTTCGACCGACATTGGCAATGAAGTCGCCTCCATCGGCGTGCAGATTCATGGCGGTATGGGCTTCATCGAGGAAACGGGCGCGGCGCAACACATGCGCGATGCGCGCATCGCCGCGATTTACGAAGGCACGAACGGCATTCAGGCCATCGATCTTGTTCAGCGCAAATTGCCGTTGTCGAACGGCGCCGCCTTCAAACAGGAAATGGCGCTGATGTGTGCCAGCATCGAGGCGGCGCGTGCACTGAATGCGCCGGAGTTCGGCGCGAGTGTGGCGCGTATGGCCGAGACGCTCGATGCGCTCGCTCGCGCCAGCGATGCGATGTATGAGATGCTGGCGCAAAAATCCGACGATGCGCTCGCCGGCGCGACCCCTTATCTGCGCCTCTTCGGCCTGGCTCGTGGCGGCACGGCGCTGCTCGATAGCGCCGTTGCAGCGCATCGCTTGGCGCAGGGTGGCGAGAGCGATCCGGCGCACGCGGCGCGCATTGCCGTCGCGCGGTTCTTCGCGGAAAACGTTGCGCCGCAGGCCGGCGGGCTCGAAGCGATGGTGACTGAGGGAGCCGCGTCGTTGCGCCAGGTTACGGATATTCTGGCTGCCGAATAACGAAATGGCTGCGGTGCAGCGTTGGCGGTGATCCGTCATAGAGAATTCGAAACATCTATCGAGGAACGTCCTGTGAGCGAGCATATACACGTCGAGCAAATCGGCCACATCGTCAAAGTCGTGTTGGTGCGGCCGGAGAAGAAGAACGCGCTGACCGGTGCGATGTATGAAACGCTGATCCAAACGCTACGCAAAGCGGACGAGGATGCGTCGGTCCGCGCCATCGTCATCACTGGATCCGGCGGCGTCTTTAGCGCCGGCAATGACATTCTCGATTTCATCAGCGCCGTGCAGAAGGGCGTGGGCGAAATTCCGGCCTTACGCTTCGTCAAGGCGATCGCGCAGTGCGACACACCGCTGATCGCCGCCGTCGAAGGAAACGCCGTCGGTGTTGGCACCACCCTGTGCCTTCATTGCGACTTGGTTTACGCCGCTCCCGGCGCCATGTTCCGGACACCCTTCGTCGATCTCGGCCTCGTTCCGGAGGCTGGCTCGTCATTGCTGCTGCCGCAACGGATCGGCGCGGCCAAGGCGGCCGAAATGCTGTTGCTGGGCGATCCGCTCAGCGCTGAACAAGCCCATGCCGCCGGCCTCGTGAATGCGGTTCTGCCGGCGAGCGAGTTGGTCGCGCACGCAATGGCCCAAGCGAATAGGCTCGCTGCGAAGCCGGTGCAAGCCATCGCCGCAACGCGGCGCCTGATGCGCGGGAGCCGGGGGGAAGTGCTGGCACGCATCGACGAAGAGGCCAAGGCGTTCGCAGCGGCCTTGCGGTCGAAAGAGGCACAAGCGGCTTTCGCGGCCTTCATGACCAAGAGCAAATAATTTGTCTTCATTTCAGTTGTGGAGCATAGGCCGATGACTTCTCTCGCAGGCAAGACACTTTTCATCACCGGCGGTTCGCGCGGCATCGGTCTCGCGATCGCTTTGCGCGCGGCGCGCGATGGCGCGAACATTGCGGTGGCCGCGAAGACCACGGAGCCGCATCCCAAACTGCCAGGCACGATCTATTCCGCTGCAGAGGAGATCGAGAAGTCGGGGGGCAAGGCTTTGCCGATCGTGCTCGACGTGCGCGACGAGGACGCAGTGAAGCAGGCGCTGGAAATGACAGCGCAGACATTTGGCGGGCTCGATATTGTCGTCAACAATGCCAGCGCCATTTCGATCACCGACAGCCAGGCGACGGAGATGAAGCGTTTCGATCTGATGCATCAGATCAATGCGCGCGGCACGTTCATGGTATCGAAATATGCCGTGCCGTACCTCGCCAAGGCAGAGAACCCGCATATTCTCATGCTCTCGCCGCCGCTTGACATGAAGGAAAAATGGTTTGCCCCCCATACCGCCTATTCCATGGCGAAATACGGCATGAGCCTCGTCGTGCTGGGGCTTGCCGGCGAACTGCGGCGCAAGGGCATTGCAGTCAACGCGCTCTGGCCGCGCACCACCATCGCGACATCCGCCGTGCAGAACCTGCTCGGCGGCGACTCGCTGATCCGTGCCTCGCGCAAACCCGAGATCTTGGCTGATGCGGCGCATCTGATTTTCACCACGCCGGCGAAGAGCCTGACCGGCCAGTTCCTGATCGACGACACGTTCTTGTTCGAGCGCGGGGTTCACGATTTCGACCATTATCGCGTCGACCCCAGCGTTGCTCTGGCGCCGGACTTTTTCGTGCCCGACGACTCCGTGCCGCCGGTGAGTTTGGCGAAGGTGGGCAGCTAAAGCTCGTTTCAGAGGGGGCTTGTCTTTCTTGGAATTAAATTCCAGATATAGGCGATGATGGACAAACACTCTCCTCAAACTTGGTGGCATCGCCTCGAGATGCGGCGGCAAGAGCTCGGCCTGTCGATCGCCGATCTCGCTCGGCAGTCGGGCCTGGCTTACGAAAATGTCGCCAAATATGTCCGCGGCGAGGTCGAAAATCCGCGCGGCGGCAGCCTGTCTGCGCTCGCGGTCGCGCTGGGCATGTCGGAGCAGGGGCTGCGGTTCGGCGTCGCGATCACGCCACATAAGGAAAAAATCCAAATGACTCAAGCGGTTAACCTGGCCATCGAGGCCATCAAACGTGGCGAAATGGTCATTGTGACGGACGATGACGACCGCGAGAACGAAGGCGACATCGTCGTCGCCGCCTCGCTCTGCACGCCCGAACAGATGGCCTTCATCATCCGCAATTGCTGCGGCATCGTCTGCGCGCCGCTGACCTCGAGCGAGGCGCGCCGCTTGCGGCTGGATCCGATGGTGCCGATGAACGACGCACCGCTCGGGACGGCCTTCACGGTTTCCGTTGACGTGCGGCATGGCCTTACTACCGGCATTTCCTCCGAGCAGCGCACCAATACGGTGCGGGCTCTGGCGAACGGCAATATCGGCGCGAGTGATTTCGTGCGGCCGGGCCATATTTTCCCGCTGATCGCCAAGGAGGGCGGTGTGCTGATGCGCTCCGGCCACACTGAGGCCGCGGTGGATCTGTGCAAGCTCGCCGGGCTACCACCGGTCGGCGTGATCTGCGAATTGGTGAACGATGACGGCACCGTCATGCGCGGCCCGCAGATCGTCGAGTTTGCCGCCAAGCATAAGATCAAGATGATTTCGGTTGCCGATCTCATCGCATGGCGGCAGGCACGCGAGAAATTGGTGGAGCATATTGCCGCCTTCCCGGTGAAGACCGAGATCGGCGAGGTCATGGGGCACGCCTATCGCACGCCCTTCGATACCGTGCATCATTTCGCCTTTGTCTACGGCAACATCGGCGACGGCGAGAATATCCCGGCGCGCTTGCACCGGGCGGATATTTTGAACGACGTGTTTAATAGCCACAACGGCATCGACAAGGCGCTGGAGCACTTCAAGAAGGACGGCAAGGGCGTGCTCGTCTATTTGCGCGACGGGACAGCCGGTGTGCCGCTCACGACGGTTGGACACGACAACGAAGGGTCTGATGCAGCGCGCAGCAAACAATGGCGCGAAGTCGGGCTTGGCGCGCAGATCCTGCGCGACCTGGGCGTCTCATCGATCCGATTGCTCGCGTCGTCAGAGCGCACGTATGTCGGCTTGTCGGGCTTCGGCATCGAGATCGCCGCGACAGAGGGACTGGAGTGAAGTCTGGACCTGCGCTGCCGGGCAATCGCGGGTCGTGCGCCCGTGGTTCCGGCAGCGGGTTCTAAGTTAGGTCAACATGCGCACGATCCCGCTCGCCCATCAACAAACGCTCACTCTGGCACTTCCGGCGATCTTGATGGGGATCATCAATGTCACCCCGGATTCGTTTTCCGATGGCGGGCTTTGGCAGCAAGCCGAGTCGGCTGTCGCGCAAGGGGTGCGCCTTGCGGGCGAGGGCGCGGCGATCCTGGATATCGGCGGTGAATCAACGCGGCCGGGGTCGTCGCCTGTCGACGCCGATGAGGAAATTCGGCGCATTGTACCGGTCATTCAAGGGTTGCGCCGGGCGACTTCGCTGCCGCTGTCCGTCGACACGATGAAAGCAAAGGTTGCCCGCGCGGCGCTCGAAGCCGGCGCGGCCGTCGTGAACGACGTCTGGGGCTTTCAGTTCGATCCCGATATTGCGCAGGTGGCCGCCGACTATGGCGCTGCTTGCGTCCTGATGCACAACCGGCGCGACATTGATCCGGCGGCGGATATGATCGCGGAGGTCAAGGACTTTTGGGCGCGGTCGATCGACCTCGCCCTGCGCGCCGGCGTCCGGCCGGAGCAGATTTTGCTGGACCCTGGCTTCGGGTTTGGCAAGACGCCGGAGCAGAATCTTCAGCTCGTCCACCATTTGCCCGAGCTTATGAGCTTGAATTGTCCGATCTTGCTTGGCGTCTCGCGCAAGAGCACGATCGGCCGCATCACGCGACAAGCCGTCGCGGCGGAACGCATTCCCGGCACGCTGGCGGCAGGTCTCTATGGCGTCCAGCAAGGCGCGGCGGTTTTGCGCGTGCATGATGTCGCCGCGCACCGCCAAGCGCTGCAAGTCTGGCAGGCCATCGCAGACGTTTCGTTGCCACCTTGACCTGTCGCCGCCATTCAAAAGTTCGTCCGATGGCCGCGATAAAGACGTTTCACTCGTGTTGTAAATTCGATAGAAAGGCGTCAAACTGTAGCAGGCTCGGGGACTTATGGCGGCCAAGATCATCGACGGAAAGATCGCAATCAGTGATCTGCGCCTGCACGCCTATCACGGCTTTTACGATTCCGAGCGCGAACACGGGCAGATGTTCGCCCTCGACATCCGCATTTCGGCGGACATCGACTACGCTGCCATGCGTGACGATCTCGCCCGGTCTGTGGACTACGGCAAAGTGACGAAACTTGCCGTCGATGTCTTCTGCAAGACCCAGCACCGGCTGATCGAGGCCGCGGCCTACGCCGTGGGCGATGCGTTGCTGAACGGCTTTCCGCAAATCCGCCGTCTCACCATTCGCGTGCGTAAGCTTGCGCCGCCAATTCCGCATCAAATGGATTCCGTTTCGGTCGAACTGGATCTTGCTCGCGATGGCTGAGTGGGTTGAGGCGTGCATCGGGCTTGGCGGCAATGTCGGCGACGTGCGCCAGCATTTGCGTGCGGCGCTGCATCTGTTGCGGCAGGCCCCCGGAATGCAAGCGCTGCAGGCTTCCTCCCTTTTTCGCACGCCGCCATGGGGCAAGCTCGATCAGCCGCCGTTTCTCAATATGGCGGCGATTGTGCGCACCAGCCTCTCGCCGCAGGAACTCCTGGCGCTGTGTCTCGCGATCGAACGCGCGCAGGGCCGGGTGCGCGAGGACCGGTGGGGACCGCGGACGCTCGATCTCGATATTCTGACCTACGGCGATCGGCATATTGCCGAGCCCGGACTCGCCATTCCGCATCCGCATATGGCGGTTCGTGCTTTCGTTTTGGCGCCGCTGGCCGAGATCGCTCCAGACCTGCGGGTGAATGATGTGCCGGTACGAGACCTGCTGGCGCAACTGGACATCAGCGGCATCGAGAACATTGGGGCGCTTGAGGGGTAAATGTCCCCATTGTCGGCCCAGATTTTCATGTAAGATATTGAATAGTCAAGTCTATTCTCCCTATCAGTTCGTTCCCAAAAACGGTTCATATGCTTACCAATCGGTCGCCCGCAGGTCTCACCGCCAGCCGATATTTGACGGGTTTGAAATTGAAGCGAACGGGTGGTTTTCGCATGCCTTGGCGAGGACCGGTGTGGCGCCCAGATTTGCTCCCTCAGCGCGATTGATCCTGTCCTTGGCGCCTCCACCACGGCAGGGGTCGTCTCCGCTTGGCGCTTATCGTACGCGCATCCGTCCTCTGGCTCATGCCTTTGTTATTCCGGGACAAAATGCGTGTTCATGATATGTTCTTTGGCGATATGTGTCAAGCTAAAAAGAGCCTCCATTCGCTAAAAGTTGCACTAAAGAATATTTGTGATATATTACAGGTATGGACATCTAAAATGCGGGTGAAACCGAATTATGAGCGGTGCGCATCAAAATCAGCAAGAGAGGGACAGCGCGTCTCCGACCCTGGCCGATCAGGCGTATCGGCTGCTGGAAGATGAGATCGTCAGACTGCAATTGCCGCCGGGGGCACTGGTCACCGAGCAGCAATTGGCGAGCCGGTTTGCGCTCGGTCGCACGCCGGTGCGCGAGGCGGCGCTGCGTCTGGTGTCGGACCGGCTGCTGACGATTTTCCCGCGCAAAGGATTGATGATTGCGACGATCAATCCCCTTGACGTGCTCCTCGCCCTCGACGTGCGGGCGGCGCTCGAACGCCTCGTCGCGTCCGCGGCTGCTGTTCACGCGGATGCCGAGGAGCGCGTCGCGATCCAAGCCTGTTCACAGGCCATGGGTGCGGCGGCGGAAGCAGGGGACGCAGACCGGTTCATGCAGCAGGACAAGAAATTCGACCGTTTGCTCGCGGCCACCGCGCGAAACCCGTTCGCCGCGCAGGCTCTGCTGCCGCTGCAGATCATGTCGCGCCGGGCGTGGTATTTTTTCCTGCGCAATGACGATTTGTCGCCGGCTGCGGCGCTGCACGTGGCCGTCATGCAGGCCGTCACGGCAGGGGATGCCACGGCCGCGGCGCAAGCCTCCGATATTTTGATCGCCCATATCCGTGACGGCATCAAAATGGCTGTTGCGCGGATGTGAGCGCGGCTCGCCCTATGATGACCACACGACCGATCATACGATTTATACCAAAGATCACGACGAGTGACCGTTGGTTCCTTTCTTCATTTTTCGCCTCTTCAAGGCGAAGGCGAAAAATGAAGGGCGGTCCAAAGGTCGCTTCTCGCGACCTTTGGTATTATCCGGCGGCCATCAGGGCTTCGACATGCGCCGCCGTCGAGGCGGCAAGGCCCTGCAGATCGTAACCGCCTTCGAGCACCGATACGAGCCGGCCGCGTGCGTGGACATCGGCCAATTCCATCAGCCGCAATGTGATCCAGGCAAAATCAGCCTCATCGAGATTGAGATTGCCGAGCGGATCGCGGCGGTGCGCATCGAAGCCCGCCGAGACGACGATGAGATCCGGCGCAAAACCCGCGACACGCGGCAGGATCACCTCATTCATGGCAGCGTGAAACGCCGCGCTGCCGTCTCCGGCCCGCAAGGGCGCATTGACGATATTGTTGTGGGCGCCGGTTTCCTGGCGTGCGCCGGTGCCGGGGTAGAGGGGCATCTCGTGGGTCGAAGCATAGAGAACGCTGCCGTCGTTCCAAAAAATATCTTGCGTGCCGTTGCCATGATGAACGTCAAAATCGATGATCGCCACCCGCTCCGCGCCATGCGTGGCCTGCGCATGCCTTGCCGCGATGGCGACGTGATTGATGAAACAGAAACCCATGGGCGTCGTGCGCTCGGCATGATGGCCCGGCGGCCGGGTCGCAACGAAGGCGTTGCGTGCAGCGCCCGACATGACCGCGTCGACGGCCCGAATCGCCCCGCCGGCGGCGCGCATGGCGGCCTGCCAGCTATGGGGATTCAGCGCCGTGTCGCTGTCCAAACGGACCAAACCCTGCGTCGGCACGGCTTCTTCGAGCGCTTCGAGATACTCGGTGGGATGCGCGCGTTGCACCGCCGCAAGCTCCGCGAGCGGTGCCTCCTCGCGAACGAGTCTGTCGAAACGCGGATTGGCAAGTGCGCGATGGATCGCGCGCAATCGATCGGGACGCTCCGGGTGGCCTGGGCCCATGTCATGGGCGAGGCAGATGTCATGGGTCAAAAGCAGCGTGCTCACGAAAACCTCATGTAAGTCAGAGCGCTGGATATTTTCTCGGAGGCTGCTGCGGGGCCCGGGAGGCGAGCTCCCGCCCCACTATAGGGTGGCTTCGGTATCGCAGCCTAGTCTTTTCCGACTGTGGCTATAAGCCCACACCACTCGTTTTGTGTGCTTAAACACCTATTAATGGGACCGATTTATGGTAATCAAAACGTGAATTTGCCAAAAGGGTGAAAAACTGGGGTTTGAACAATGAAATTTATGTCCAAGATTGCGGCGGCAATTTTATTGAGCAGTGCGCTTGCAGGTTGCGGCTACCAGACCACGCCTGATCCGACTTTGTCGGCACAAGATTCCGAATGGGTCGCGATGGTGCCAAATCCGCCGATCGACCCGAATTACAATCGCTATATGATCGATTACAAGAGTGACGAGAAGCCGGGTACGATCATCATCGATACCAAGGTCAATTATCTTTACTACATTCTTGGCAACAACAAGGCGATCCGTTACGGCGTCGCCACCGGTTCCGAAGCTGCAGGCTGGACCGGCGAGGCGACGGTCGGCCGCAAGGCCGAGTGGCCGCATTGGATGCCGCCGGCCGACATGCTCGAACGTTGGCCGCATTTGAAGCCGACCGCGGATGCAGGCGGGTTGCCTGGCGGGCCGGACAATCCGCTCGGCGCACGTGCGCTCTATCTCTATCAGGGAAACACCGACACCTTGTACCGCATCCATGGCACCAACGAACCGGAAGCCATCGGTCATTCGGTTTCGTCGGGCTGCATCCGCATGCGCAACATCGACGCGATCGACCTCTACAATCGTGTCGAGATCGGCGCCAAAGTCGTCGTGCTCTGATCCGGCGCGTTGAATAATAGCAACGGTCACGGAGAGTGACCGTTGGTTCCTTTCTTCATTCTTCGCCTTTTCAAGGCGATAGCGAAAAATGAAGATTGGCCAAAGGTCGCTCTTTGCCACCTTTGGTATAAGCAATGCAAAACGGCGGCCCGCAAGGCCGCCGTTGTTGTTACTAACCGATGCGGCCTTAGGCAGAATTCGCTCACGTGCTTTCGGGCGGTAGATCGCGCAAAAACGCCGGCATGTCCTTCTGCGTTTCAGTCTTGCTCTCTGGCCTGCGCGCGGATTCGACGGCGCCGCGTACGGCGGAAATGCCGATATGCTTACCGTGATGCGTATCCTGCTTCGGCTGCGGTGAGCTAGCTGGGCGCTTGTGGGGGGCAGCGGTCTTCATGACGATTCAAGGGTCCCTAGTATCTGCTTTCGCGAAAAGGCGTCAGCGTTAATAGGATGCGCGCCGAATCAAGCGTCGGCAAGGCCCCTCTGTGAAGAAAATGTGACGAAAAATTAGATGGTTAACGCCAAAGGGTTAGATTTTGGCTGATGCTGCGTTGCACGTTGCGACCTGTTGCAATGCAAACATTTTAAGCGGCGTCGGTTTCGCCCAGATTGATCTCGACCACCTCCGGCGGCCGCATGAAGCGTACGGGCATGATGCTGGTGCCGAGGCCGGCCGAAATGATGAGGTGTTTGTTGCCCTCGACAATGTGTCCATAGATGTAACGCGAATCGGCGCCGGCCGTCGCGACGAAGCTTTGTGTCAGGCCGGGAACGTTCACTTGGCCGCCATGAGTGTGCCCGCACAAGGTGAGCGCCACCTGCTCGGGCACATGCGGAAAAATGCGCGGTTCGTGGGCCAGCAGAATGATTGGCGCCTCGTCTTTCACTTTCGCCAAGGTGCCGGGCAGGTCGTCGGCGCCGATACGGCCGCCTTTGGCATGGTGATGAACAAAGGCGAGCTGATCGCTGAGGCCGAGCAGCCAGAAAGCCCGGCCTTGTGCATTCGCGAGGCGAATGGCGTCATTTTCCAAAACCTGAATATTCGCGCGTTTTAATCCGAGGCGCACGGATTTGCCCCCGTCGCCCGGTAGGGTCATCAGCGGCCCGTGCCACCAATCGTGATTGCCAAGAATCGCGTAGACGCCGAGTGGCGCTTGCAGCACCGACAGCGCTTCACCCCAAGCTTCCGGCAGAACGGGGCCCGTGACCACGTTATGCCCGGCAACATAATCGCCGAGTATGACGATGAGATCGGGCTGAAGCGTGTTGGTGAAGTCGGCGATATGCCTGATGCGGGCGGCGGGCATCCATGGCTCGCAGGCATGAATATCCGCGATCACGGCGATCTTGAGCCTTTGGCCGACCGGCCAGCGGGGCAGGGCGGGCGCGTAGCGCGTCAAGGTGAGGAGAAAGCCTGGTTCGACGGCGAAAGCATACGAACCAAGGCCCAGGGTCCCGAGCGCTACACCGCTCGCGCCGGTGAGAAACGCGCGCCGCGTGACTAGCGCCATGCGCGGCCTCCCGCATTCCGGCGGCCGATCGTGGGTGGTCTCGTCAACCCGTTCTCCTCTCCTACAGGGTCGAGGAGATACGGGCTAATTGAAGCGGATCAAAGACCGATCCGTGCAAAAATGATATGTGGTCGTCCCGCTGCGTGCAAACGGGGGAGCGGCTCAAGCGGCGAGGTCGTCGCCGCGCAAAATCGCGGGCAGGTCCTCGATTTTGCGCATGGGCTCCGGCTGACGGCCGGCTTCGTTGCCGACGTGCAGCGCAGCCGCGACGGCGGAAATGCCGATATCGCGATAAAGGCGGGTCAAGAGATCGCGCGCATCTTCACGGTTCGGTTGCGGCATGGGGTGCGGATAAAATGGATCTTGGCTCAACATGGGAACTCGCGACAAACAAGGCTGGTTAATGGCGACTTGCGGGCATCGTGGTGGCGCCCAGTTAAGGGGATCTTAAAATCGCGAGTGGACACCGCGCAGGATGGGCAGCGTGGTTAACGAGCTCTGTCCCTGTGGATAAGCGCTCCCGCGCGCCCGGTTCGCATTTCATTGCAAATGTCCTGGGCATGTCTCGAACGTTTGCCCGTTGCGGTGTGAAACATCGAATATTTCCAGCCGATCAGATCTTGCTCCCAAACCCGGAACATGGGAAAAGGCGCGCGAGATGATCTTGCGCTCAGTGCGCAGAATGTATCCGATGCGGGTGTAGCTCAATGGTAGAGCAGCAGCCTTCCAAGCTGAATACGAGGGTTCGATTCCCTTCACCCGCTCCAATCATTCCAATGTGTTAGTCTGCGTCTTTCACTGTTCGATCGATTGAGTCGCGCATGCGCGTCATGCCTGAAGGCAACGCGTACGACTTGGTTTTGGCCGATCAGGCTGTGATTGGCTCGTCCCTTGATTTGGATGACAACAACGCGCCGTCAAAATGCGGAGCCAAACGTCTAGCATAGGAAGAAAGATGGCTCCCCGAACAGGGCTCGAACCTGTGACAAAGCGATTAACAGTCGCTTGCTCTACCAACTGAGCTATCGGGGATCAGACCCGGACGAGATGTCCGCGAACCGAATGGCGGCGGTATAGCAAGGTCGAAAAAAAATGCAAAGCCAAAATACAAAAAAATATCATCTTCATGTATGAGCCGCGTCATAAAGCCTGGATTCCTGTGGAAGATTTCCGATCGGGCGGAAATGTTTCGATTCTTTGACCGATCGCTCGCTAAGGGCTTGCCGCCGCGTGCCGGCTTGGCTATAGGGGTGCCCCGGCGCCCATCGCGAGACGATGTGCCGCATGAGGCCTCGTGGCGGAGTGGTCACGCAGAGGACTGCAAATCCTTGTACGGGGGTTCGATTCCCTCCGAGGCCTCCATTTTTCCATAAAGTATTGAAATATGTGGATTACTCCTGGGTGTGCCGGTTGGGGTGGCAGGTTCAGATACGCGGATTTGCCGGTTGTGACCGAATCGCACTGAGTGCGAGCGGCCAATCCGTGAGCCCTCTTTCTGCAAATCCGAGTTGAATCGGGGCGGGCCGAAATTGAACGTCGGACTTTCTCGTTCAAGATTGATCGGCCGGGCTGGCGTCAAACCGACAAATTTGCCAGTGTGCGGCTCGCCCTTCTTCGAGGCTCGCCGGGGCAAAAATGGACTGTTCATTACGCATTCATATCTTGTCGAGTAACCGTAGCCGGCGAATGGGCTTGCTGTCATTTGAAAGGGAGAAACATGAGAAAGATTTTACTCATTGCCACACTCGCCGCAGGAGCCGCCTTGATGGCTGCCCCATCGGCTAATGCAGCCGGGGGATGCGGGATCGGCTTCCATCGCGGACCGCTTGGCGGATGCCGGCCGAATGGCGGCGGCCCTGTTGTCGTTGTGCCAGGTGGGCTTGCCGTTGGCGTATTCTACCCCGGTCGCGGCTACTGGGATGGCAACCGCTACTGGGGTCATCGCTATAGATGGAATGGCGGGTGGCGCTACCGCTAAGAGCGGGACCAGATATTTGGATCAAGTCGCTGATTCGGCGGCTTGATCCGAAAGATTCGATAAGGCCGCCGCCTCAGGCATTGCCGAGCGGACAGTTCGAAAGATTTTAGTACGCGGCAAAGACCGTGCCCGACAATTTGGTGGCGGGAGCATTCGTCACGCCACGACCGAATGCACGCACGCCCTGATGCGGCCCCGACAACAGATAGTTGAATGCTCAGCCGTGCGCCGTTCGTGCCGCCGGTAGCAGCGCGGGACGGCGTTCGCGGCTTTCTGCCATCGCATTGCTTAGCTTAGTGTCGGGTGCGAAGCTTTCGAGACGCGCAGGGCCTGTGAGCGACGCGGCCGGAGCGCCGGTCACGGCTAGCCGGGCGAGGCGGGCGGCACCGAGCGCCGCGCCGGATTCGCCGGCTTCCACACGGTGCAGAGTGATTCCAAGTTGCGCCGCGAGCAGCGCGATCCAGGCGCGTCCGCGCGATCCGCCGCCTACCACGCTCGCCTCAGTGATCTGATCGCCGTCGGCGCGCATAGCATCGAGACAGTCGCGCAAGGCAAAGCCGACGCCCTCCAATACCGCGCGCGTCATGGCCGGACGGTCGATGCCGGGATCGAGATTGGCGAACATGCCCCGCAGCGTGCCGTCGTTATACGGCGTGCGCTCGCCCGAGAGGTAGGGCAGGAAGATCGCGGGCGAGGGCTGCCACGGTTCTTCGCCGAGCTCGGCCAGAAGGCTTGCCTCCTTGATCCCAGAAACGCCCGACCACCAGGAGAGGCACGAGGCCGCCGAGAGAATGACCGACATTTGATGCCATGAGCCGGGCACCGCATGGCAGAAGGCGTGAACATAGGAATCAGGGTTCGGACGCAGTTTGTCGGTGGTGATCCAGATGACGCCGGACGTGCCGAGCGAAATGAACGCGTCCCCCGGCTTGACCGCGGCCAAGCCGATGGCGCTCGCCGCATTGTCGCCGGCGCCGCCTGCAACGATGGGAGGTTTGTGCATGCCCCAGCGCGCGGCGAGGTCGCTTCGCAAGGGCGCCGCGGCGGCGCTGCCCTCGACGAGGCGTGCGACTTTCGAACGGTTGAGGCCGGTAGCGGCCAACAGCGTGTCCGACCAGTCGCGCGCCGCGACATCGAGCCAGAGCGTGCCGGAGGCATCCGACATGTCCTCGAATTTATCGCCGGTGAGCGCAAAATTCACGTAACTCTTCGGCAGCAGCACGCTGGCGATCTGTCGGAAAATATCGGGCTCGTGCCGACGCACCCACTGTACTTTCGGCGCGGTGAAGCCGGGCATCGCGGCATTGGCGGAAATGCTCCGCAGGCTCGGGCAGATCCGCTCCAATTCCGCGCATTCGGCGCTGGCGCGCGTATCGTTCCACAGCATGCAGGGGCGCAGGATCGCGTCGTTGCGGTCGAGCAATGTCGCACCGTGCATCTGGCCGGAAAGGCCGATCCCGGCAACAATGCTCATCTCCTGGGAATGCTGGCGGGCAAGATCGTCGAGCGTGCCGAAGGCCCCTTCGACCCAGCTTGCCGGATCCTGCTCCGACCAGCCAGGATGGGGGCGCGATACCGTCAGATGAACCGAAGAACTGCCAATGATGCGGTCCGCATCGTCGACCAAGACGGTTTTGACCGACGAGGTTCCAAGGTCGATGCCGAGATACATGCCGCTCCCCCAATCTAGAGCATCTTCCAGAAAAGTTGTTCGACTTTTCGCTTAAGAAAATGCGACAAAACAAAATCTTAGAGACATTTTCCGCTTCTGAAAGAACGGAAAATGCTCTGGATTTGGCGCCACCGTGCCACCGAATGTTGCGTCATTCAATCTCGTTCACAAAGGGGGTCGAGGACAGGATATAGCGGTCGAACAGGGGGAGGCAGGCGCCGCCGACGGCGCGCGCCTGGCGGCCGACGCACCCCTCCACGATCGCGGGCGGAGCGATGCCTTCCAAATCGAAGGTTTCCATTGCCGCGCTGACGGCTTGTACGATTCGGGCACGGATATCGGCCGGAAAATCGCCATCGATGATGGCCGCTTCGAAATCGATGATCGAACAACCTGCGAGGATGGCGCGGGCAAGATGCGGGGCGATGGTCGCGATCCAGGCGTCATTGAAGGGCGTGAACTTGCTCCATCCGTCCGGCTCGGTCCACAAAGGCGAAGGATCAAGGCCCGCCGCCTTGATGTCGGCCTCCAGCCCGAAGATCGACGCCGTATCGATCAGTTGCGCAGCGCTCTGATCGTCGCGGGTAACGGGAAGCGTTCCGATCGCCCCGGCATTGCCGGAGGATCCTGGAAACAGCGCTCCGTTCAGCACAATGCCGCCGCCGACGAAAAACCCGATGAAAATGTAGAGGAAATTCTTGAACTCGCTGCCGCGGCCGAACACGAATTCGGCGCTGCAGGCAGCGGTTGCATCCTTTTGCTGGAAGATGGGGAAGGGGAACTCGTCCGCAAGAAGGGCGGTAAGATCGGCATCGTGCCAGGCATCCATGTCGGCGGCTGTCACGCCGACCCGTTCGCGCCACTTCCACAATTGCAGGGGCGTCGCGATGCCCATGCCGGCGATGCGGTTCCTCTCGCGATGCGATAGCCGGCGCATCATGCCGGCGGCGGCCTTCCGAGCGAAATCGACCATCGCGGCAGGCAGGGGCCAAGTATAGGTCAGTTGCACGACGTCCCGCACGTTGCCGACAAAATCCATCAGCACCATTTCAGCGCTGCGGCGGCCGATCTTGAGGCCGAACGACAGTACACCATCTGCGGCAAGCGCCATCGGTGTCGAGGGCTGGCCGATGCGGCCGCGCTGCAGGTCGCCCCGCTGCAGCAGGCCTTCCTCTTCCAATTTGCGGATGATAACTGAGATGGTTTGCGACGAGAGGCTGGTGAGCCGCGCAATTTCAGCCTTGGTCAGGCTGCCATGACGGCGGATCAGCGAGAGCAGCAGCCGCTCGTTATGGGCGCGCACGTCTGTTTGCGTGGAACCGCGTCCTTGCGGAATGGGCCGAAGAGATTCGCTGGAGAGAGGCGGACGGACGGCGGGCAACGGCATTCCTCCCTGATTGTTTCCACCCACGAACTCATCTTTTGGTGCAGCAAAGCAGAGCTTAATAAATAAATCAAGTTGAATTAGTTATTGACAGCCATCAAAATTCGATGTTTGATAACCCCATCGCGCAGGAGCCGGAACGATCGCCAGCAAGTGACGCGACATACGACAAACCGAGCCACCTTGTCGGCGTCGCCGGATGGATTGGTGACGCGAACAGCGTAATGCGGTCGGGCGCGCCGGTTCGTTCAGGGGAGTTTGCCTTGTGTCCGGCCTGATCGTGCGGCGACATATTGCCGCGACGTGACGGTTCAAATCAAGGGGAATGGGGTAGGCAAAGCCATATCTTGCAGCGTGCGGACCGTTCGGCTGTTTTCATGCAAACGGCGGAATCGTGCGAACGAGTGCGGAAGTAGGCGATGACGTTGCAATCGATATTTCGTTTGGTTTTATTTTCGTCCAAGATCGCATTGCCACAATAAATAAAGGCAAGCAGGCAGGGAGGTTCTCGTGATGCAATTCACGTCTTTGGCGGTCTTTGGCATGCACTCCGTTTCGGAGGATTGCCGATGACAGCGCCCATTCTCGAAATGCGCCATGTGTCGAAGACATTCGGCCACGTCAGAGCCCTCACGGATGTGCAACTCACGCTTTACCCCGGGGAAGTTCATGCGCTGATGGGCGAGAACGGCGCTGGAAAATCGACTCTGATGAAGGTGCTCTCGGGTGCTTACAAGCCCGATGCAGGAGCCGAGATTCTTATCGACGGCAAGCCCGTTCACATTACCGGGCCGATCGCTTCGAAAGAGGCCGGTATATCGATCATATATCAAGAACTGTCCTTAGCGCCCAACCTCACCGTTGCCGAGAACATGTATCTTGGACGCGAGATCAATCGCAGTGGCTTCGTCGACAGAGCGACGATGCTGCGCGAGGTACAGCCCGTTCTGAAGCGACTTGGGGCACAGTTTACCGCATCAACCATGGTTGGCACGCTTTCGATCGCCAATCGGCAATTGGTGGAGATCGCCCGCGCCCTGCACGCTGAGTCCAAGATTCTCATCTTGGACGAGCCGACAACCGCGCTGTCCTCGCGCGAAACGGACGGTCTGTTCGCGATGGTCAAGCAATTGCGCGCCGAAGGGCTCGCAATGGTCTATATCTCCCATCGGATGAACGAGGTCTACGAGCTTGCCGACCGCGTCTCGGTTTTGCGCGACGGCACTTACGTCGGCACGTTGGAACGCGAACAGCTTTCACCCGAAGCAATCGTGCGCATGATGGTTGGGCGCGAGTTGTCGTCGCTCTACACGAAGGAGCACAAACCCGATTTTGCTTCACTCAAGCCAGTTCTGAAGGTCAACGACGTTAGCGACGGCACGCGCGTCAAGAATTGCTCGTTCACGCTTCACGCCGGCGAGGTCGTGGGATTGGCGGGCCTTGTCGGTGCGGGCCGTTCCGAACTCGCCCAGACGATTTATGGTGTGCGGCCTCGGGTCGGCGGCGACATGACGATGAACGGCAATGCGTTTCAGCCGCGCTCGCCTCAAGACGCGATCGACCGGGGCCTTGCCTATCTGACAGAAGATCGACGCGGCAACGGATTGTTCCTCGACATGTCGTGCAACGACAACACCAATACGGGCGTTCTCAAGCGCGATGCGAAATGGGGCATCCTGCTCGACCGCGTGAAGGCGAAGGCGCGGGCGATAAAATCGATCAAGGATCTTAAGATCCGTGTGCCCGCACCGGAATATCCGGTTGGCGGTCTGTCGGGCGGAAATCAACAGAAAGTTTTGCTTTCGCGCTGGCTGGAAATCGAACCCGATGTGCTCATTCTCGATGAGCCGACGCGCGGTGTCGATATCGGCGCCAAGTCAGAGATCTATAAGATCATCGACGGTCTGGCGAAGAAGGGGGTCGCCATTTTGGTCATCTCCTCGGAACTGCCGGAAGTCATCGGCATTGCAGACCGTATTCTCGTGATGCGCGAGGGCGAGATTACGGGTGAGGTGGGAGGAACCACCGGCATCGCGCCAACGCAAGAAAATATCATGGCCTTTGCGACCGGCGTCGCAAGTACAGCCGCGAACTGATTTCAGGGGAGGGATACATGTCAACCAACACTGCAGCCGCCGAGAGCGGCAACGAAATGCGGCGTCAGAAAATCCATGACCTCATTGCGACATTGGGCATGTTGCCCGTTCTGCTGGTTGTCGCTGCTGGATTCCATTTCTTGTCCGATGGCCGGTTCTTCACTGCTCAAAACATCAGCATTGTGTTTCAACAGGCTGCCGTGAATACGGTGCTGGCGGCAGGCATGACATTCGTCATTCTGACCGGTGGCATCGATTTGTCGGTCGGCTCGATTCTGGCCGCGTCAGCAATGGCCGGCCTCATCGTCTCCAATATCGCGGGGATTTCCTATCTTTGGATCTTTGCTGCGCTTGGGCTCGGTGTTCTTTTTGGCCTCATCAACGGGGTGTTGATTTCGCAACTCCGGTTGCCGCCTTTCATCGTGACCTTGGGCTCGCTGACCGCCGTGCGCGGTATTGCGCGCCTGATGGGTGGCGATACCACGGTGTTTAATTCCGACATCCCTTATTCGTTCATCGGCAATGGCACCGTTTTTGGCGTGCCGTGGCTCGCGATCATTGCGCTTATCGTGATCGTGGTTTCGTGGATCGTGCTGAAGCGCACCGTGCTTGGTACGCACATCTATTCGGTCGGCGGCAATGAGGCGGCAGCGCGGTTGTCGGGCATCAAGGTTCCGCGCATCTATCTCATCGTCTATGGCATCTCGGGTCTTTGCTCGGGTCTTGGCGCCATCATGCTGTCGACCAAGCTCTACGCCGCCAACGGAACGCAATTGGGTCAGTCTTACGAATTGGACGCGATCACCGCGGTCATTCTCGGCGGTACGTCCTTCGTCGGCGGTACCGGTTCCATTTGGGGCACGCTGATCGGCGGGTTGCTCATTGCCGTCATGTCAAACGGGCTCATTCTGACCGGCGTTTCCGACATCTGGCAATATGTCATCAAGGGTTTGGTGATCATCGGCGCGGTCGCGCTCGATCGTATCCGCCAAAAGGGCTCGGCGCGGACCTAATTGTCGCGTGCGGGATTTCAGGGGTTTGAAAGTTCAACAACCAGGAGGAAAACATGTTGAAACGAGTGCTGCTAGGTGCAACCGTAATTGCGATGGCGTTCGCGGTTGCGCCGGCATCAGCCAAAGAGCTCAAGAAGATCGGCATCTCGCTCGGATCGATGGGCAATCCGTTCTTCGTGGCTCTCGCCAAGGGCGCGACCGATGAGGCGAAGAAGACCAACCCGAATGTCGAAGTGCAAGCTGTCGGCTACGACTACGACATGGGCAAACAGTTCACCCAGATCGACAATTTCATTGCGGCTGGCGTCGATCTGATCCTGCTCAACCCGGGCGATCCCAAGGCCATCGGACCCGCCATCAAGAAGGCGCAAGCCGCAGGCATTCCGGTCGTCGCTGTTGACACCGCTGCGGAAGGCGCCGATGCCACTGTCGAAACCAACAACACCCAGGCCGGCCAAATCGCCTGCGATTATCTGGTGCAGAAAATCGGTGGCAAGGGCAATGTGGTCATCATCAACGGACCGCAGGTCTCGTCGGTGATCGAGCGCGTCAAAGGGTGCAAAGACGTGCTCGCCAAATCGCCGGACGTCAAATTGCTTTCCTTCGATCAGGACGGCAAAGGGTCGCGCGATGGCGGCTTGAACGTGATGCAGGGTCTCTTGACTCGCTTTGACAAGATCGACGGCGTCTTCGCCATCAACGATCCGCAAGTCATCGGCGCCGATCTTGCAGCTTTGCAGCAGCATCGTGATGGCATCGTCATGACGTCGGTGGACGGCGCACCCGATATCGAGGCGGCGCTGAAAGATCCGAAGTCGGCAATGGTTCAGGCATCGTCCTCGCAGGATCCGTACACGATGGCGCGCAAGGCGGTTGCGACGGGTGTCGCCATTCTGAACGGGCAAAAGCCGGCGCAGCCGATCGAGCTGATGGATTCCAAGCTCGTGACCCGCGACAATGTGAAGGACTATGTTGGCTGGGCCTCGCACTAAGCGCCCTTCCTCGTCTCGAACGAATCTGCTCTAATGATGAGGAGAGGCGGCCACTTCGGCCGCCTCTCTTTTGGCATTGCGGCACAAAGCCGATGAAGAGAACCGATGCTTGACCTGACCGATCACGTTGCACGCGCCGCCGCAGCCATCGCGGCGCGGGATGACGGCGCAAGGCGCCTTCTTATTGCCATCGCCGGGCCGCCGGGCGCCGGCAAGAGCACGTTGTCGGAGGCGCTCGGCGCCCATTTGAATGCGCGCCTAAACGGTGCCGCCTTGGTCGTGCCGATGGATGGATTTCATTTCGACAATGCCATTCTGCAGGAGCGCGGCCTTCTTGCGCGCAAAGGCGCACCTGAAACCTTCGATGCGGATGGGTTTCTCGCCCTCGTTCGGCGGCTCCGCGATGCAACGGGCGAGGTCGCGATTCCGGTGTTCGATCGCGGCATGGATCTCTCGCGCGCATCCGCCCGACTCGTCGCCCCCGCCCACCGGATCCTGCTCATCGAGGGGAATTATCTCCTGCTGAAGCGGCCGGTATGGCAGGAGCTGCGCGCGCTGTTCGATTTGAGCCTGTTTGTGTCGCCGCCGATCGAGGTGCTCGAGCAGCGGCTCATTCAACGCTGGCTCGACCACGGCCTTGCGCCCGATGCGGCAGCAGCACGTGCGCGCGGCAACGATCTCGCGAACGCCAAGGTTATTATTGCGGAGAGTGAAGGCGCTGACATGATCATCGAGGCATGACGATCGCCCAAGGAGCGGCCGGTTGGAACGAACCGCCGCCAAGCGCTATCGGTCGCCTTGGCGCGGCGGATATACGTGCATTTCGCCGTGAAAGTCGGCGATGCGGAACCGCTCTGCGCCATCTGCACCGACCGCGTAATCGCTGACATAGCCCGGGCCGATCGGCGATTTGCCGTGGCCGCCCGGAATGTCGAGAACATAGGTCGGCATGGCGAGGCCGGAGAGGCGGCCTTGCAGCGCGCGCATCAAGGCCTGGCCCGTCGCAATCGTGGTGCGGAAGTGGCTTGTGCCCGGCGCGAGGTCGCCCTGGTGCAGGTAATAGGGTTTGACGCGGTTCGCGATGAAGCCGCGCATTAGCGCCGCGAGCGTTTCGGCATCATCGTTGACGCCTTTCAGCAGCACGGTCTGGCTGACCAGCGGGATGCCGGCATCGGCGAGCCGCGCGAGGGCGGCGCGGGCGGCGGGCGTCAGCTCCCTTGGATGATTGGCATGCACGGCGACGAAGACGGCCTTTTTGGCTGCCTTCAAGGCGTCGACCAGTGCCGGCGTGATCCGATCCGGCGCCACCACCGGCACGCGGCTGTGGATGCGCACCACCTCGACGTGCGGCTGGGCGGCGAGCTTGGTCATCAGGCGGTGCAAGCGGCGCGCCGTAAGAATGAGTGGATCACCGCCGGTCAGGATCACTTCATGAATGTCGGCATGGGCCGCGACATAGGCGAGGGCGGCATCGAGGGCCTCATCCTCGAGCATGGGCTCCTTGCCCGGCCCCACCATTTCGCGGCGAAAGCAGAAGCGGCAATAGACCGGGCATGCGGCGACGACTTTGAGGAGCACGCGATCCGGGTAACGATGCACGAGCCCGGGCAGGGGCGAATGGGCATTATCGCCGATCGGATCCGCCCGCTCCTCCGACCGGTGGCGGAGTTCGGCGGGCGAGGGCACGAATTGTTTCGCGATCGGGTCATCGGGCGCATGCCGATCAATCAGCGCCGTCATGTCCGGCGTGACCGCGACGGCGTAGCGATCCATCACCACGTCCGCACCCGCGGCTTGCGCGTCGGTGAGCAAGCCAGCGGAGAGGAGATCGTCGAGGGTTCGCAGAGTTTTCATGGGGCCGGAAAAACATCATCGGCCGGGGCGCGAAAGATGCCCGGCATGTCATGGGCGAGGCGTTAACCCATTTGTGCCGCGGCGACAATATGCGAACGGCTTTAACCGGCCACCGGTAAAAACAGCACGTCCTCGATCCGTCTTGCGCCTGCCGCCAGCATGGCCAGTCGGTCGAAGCCGAGCGCGATGCCCGATGCGTCCGGCATTTGGGCGAGAGCGGCGAGAAAATCGTCGTCGATCGGGTAGGTTTCACCATAGACGCGCTGCCGCACGCGCTCTTCCTCCTCAAACCGCCGCCGCTGTTCTGCGGCGTCGGTCAATTCGCCGAACCCGTTGGCGAGTTCGAGGCCGCAGACGTAAAGCTCGAACCGCTCGGCAACCCGCGGATCGGCGCTCTTGCGCCGCGCCAGCGCGGCCTCCTCGGCGGGATATTCGCACAGGATGGTCGGGCGGCCATGGCCAAGATTCGGCTCGACCTTTTCAGTCACGATGCGGCTGAACACGTCGGACCAGGAATCGTCCGCCGCGAGCCGGATGCCTTGGTCGTGCGCGGCGGCATGCAGGCCGCCCGCTGCCTCGGGGAGATTGGCCAGAAGATCGATGCCGGCATAGCGGGTGAAGGCTTCGGCCAGCGTGAGGCGCTCGGGTGGCAGGAACGGATCGCAGGAGGCGGATCCGTAAGAAAACCTTGTCGTTTCGGCCGCTTCGGCCGCCTGCCGCAGCAGGGCGGCGCAATCGGCCATGAGCGTTTCGTAGGTCTCGCGTGCCCGATACCATTCCAGCATCGTGAACTCAGGGTGATGGCGGCCGGTCCGTTCCCGATTGCGGAAGCAGCGGGCGAAGGTGAACAGGCGCGGCTCGCCCGCCGCGAGCAGCTTCTTGCAGGCAAATTCCGGCGACGTATGCAAATACAGCAGCGTTCTTTGCCCATCGGGCTGGATGAGGAGCGTGGAAAAGGCACTCAAATGCGCCTCGTTGCCGGGCGAAACCTGCAGGATCGGGGTTTCGACCTCCATGAAATCCTGTCCGTTAAACCAGTCGCGGAGGTGCGCCTGGACCCGGTTGCGGATTTTCAAGAACGGCCGGCGGTCGGCATAGACATGCCTGGACCAGGCGGGAGAGGCAGCAGACATATTTTAACCCAAGGGGGAGGTGATGCCGTGCATGGCGCGGCGTCGAAATGGCGGGATTGAGGTCCTGGCCAGCGCGAATATCACGCCGAAGACCGAAGGTAATGCTCCGATCCGAAAGGGAAAATTCATGTTGAAGCTGCTGCTCGCTGTTTCCACCGTCAAAAAACTCGATGAAATCCCAGGCGCAATCCCAAGAAACTCTGGCATTTGCCCGTTAGATGAGTATGGTGCGCGCCAGAATTGACCCCCTATCAGGAAAGTGTTCCGTGAAAGTCATCGCAAGCTCCATCCGTAAAGGCAATATTATCGAGCGGGACGACGGCCAGCTTTATGTGGTTTTGTCCGCCGAAAGCTTCCACCCGGGTAAGGGCACGCCGACGACCCAGATCGACATGCGCCGTCTCAGCGACGGCGTGAAGACGACGGACCGTTACAAGACGACCGAGCAGGTCGAGCGCGCCTTCGTGGAAGATATGGACTTCTCGTATCTCTATGAGGACGGCGATGCCTATACATTCATGAACGACGAGAATTTCGAGCAGGTGATGGTCTCGAAGGACACGATCGGCGACCAGGCGGTGTATTTGCAGGAAGGCATGAAGTGCATCCTGAGCATGTTCAACGGCCAATGCGTCGCCATCCAGCTGCCCGCCCGCGTGACCCTCGAAATCGTCGAGACCGAGCCGGTGGTCAAGGGCCAGACCGCTTCGTCCTCCTATAAGCCGGCCAAATTGTCGAACGGTGCACGCGTGATGGTGCCGCCGCATATCGCGACCGGGACGCGCGTCGTCGTGCAGACCGAAGACGGCAGCTACGTCGAGCGGGCAAAGGACTAATCAGCGCATGGACAAGTTCGCGGACCTGCCTATAGTTCCGCGAACGGATTTCCTCAGCCGGACAGAACGCACATGCAAGACACTTTCGCCGCACAACGTAAGATGATGGTGGACGGCCAGCTTCGCACCTTCGATGTCCTGGATTTGGCGGTGCTCGAAGCGTTTTTGACGGTGCCGCGCGAAGATTTCCTGCCTGAAAGCCTGCGCTCCGTCGCCTATGCCGATCGCGAAGCCGATCTCGGTACGGGCCGCAAGCTGCTGGCGCCGATGATTCTCGCGCGCATGATCCAGGCGGCGGATGTACAGCCCGGCGCGCAGGTTCTCGATGTTGCGGGCGGCTCCGGCTATTCCGCCGCCATTTTCGCAGCGCTGGGGGCAAAGGTTGTCGCGCTGGAGGAGACGCCGGAACTCGCGGGCAGCGCACGTCAATTGCTGGGCGATTCGGCGACTGTCACGACCGGCTATCTGGAGGCCGGGGCTTCGGCGCACGCGCCTTACGATCTGATTTTCATCAACGGCGCGGTCGAGGAAGTCCCGACCGCGCTGCTGGACCAATTGAAAGACGGCGGCCAATTGCTGTGTGTGCTGCGCCAGCCGGCGCAAGTCGGCCGTGCCGCCAAGGCTTGCGCATTCTTGCGCAGCGGCGCGACCCTCAGCCATCGCGAATTGTTCGACGCGTCGGCACCCAATTTGGCCGCGTTCCGCCGCGCGCCGCAATTCACGTTCTGAAATTCACGTTCTGATCTTGGCGCCGGCCGGGCCGGCGCAATATCCACAACATTTGTCATGTGGCATTTGCCGGCGGACGCAGGAGGCGAGTGTCCGCGCGATGGGCGCGCCGCCCGTCGGCGCGCGAACCTGATTTCCGAAAGCTGTCGCTTTTTTGCATCACCGCCCGACATAATGCGCGACCGTCACTGAGAGCCAGCGGTGCCTCGGTTCGAATTTTCCGGCCGGAAGAAAACGCTCATGAATCGGAAATCGACCCATCCGCCGGTACGGGATCCCCAGGATCTTGCGCGGCTATTGGTTTCTCGCGAAAGAGCAGGGGACGTTGAGGGAATGGTCGCCCTTTACGAATCCGATGCCGTCCTTGCCATCGGCGGCGGGCAATTCGCGATCGGCAGAGAGGCAATTCGTACGTTTTACGCGGGTTTAGTGGCTACCGGACGAAAGTTCGATCTTGGCGATCAGCGTCCGCCCACCATGAACGGCGATCTGGCGCTGACATCGACGCGCCTTCCCAATGGCGCGGTGACGGTCGAAATCGCACGCCGGTAAAGTGACGGAACCTGGCTTCGGGCGGTCGATCAACCCGCCATAGCGTAGTGGGTCCCGCTTGAACCGAGGGCGAAAGGGAAGCCGTGCCGTGGATGAGTAGCCTTTTCCTGCAGTCTTTTCTTAACGAGCGTTAACTTTCGCGGGGGCCATGCCGCCAATATCATGTGTAGACAAATGCTGAATCGTGAGATGTTTGGTGGCTCCGTGCGGGACGGTTACGTTGCCGCCAGCGGCAAGACGTGCGATGAGAGTGTTCGTCGCACGGATTGATCGGATCCGAGCATGAACGATCGGGGCCGTAAGAGGCGTAGGGGTTGCGCGATGTATGAATCTCGCGCTCGGGGTGCGGCCCGGGCCAATTATTTTGTTTCTTGCCGAAAAGGATTTTTGGGTGGCGTCGCCCTGGTTGCGCTTAGCTTGACGGTTCAGGGTGGGGCTCGGGCGGAAACCTTGATGAGCGCGATGGGGCTCGCTTATGTGGGGAACCCCGACCTGAATTCGCAGCGCGCCAATGTTCGTGCCACCGACGAAACCATTCCGAAGGCCACTTCGGGCTATCGGCCCACGATTACGGCGGCCGCCAAGACCGGGCGCACCCAGTACACGCAGGAGACGCCGCCGACATTGTTCACCAGTGGCGGCCGGCTCGACAATCTGACGACGCCGACGTCTTACGGTCTGTCGGTGACGCAAAATGTCTGGAACGGCAACCGCACCGACAATAGCGTTTCGCAGGCCGAATCCGAGGTTCTGGGCGCGCGCGAGCAAATGCGTAACACCGAGCAGAATGTGCTGCTCAACGCCGTCACCTATTACATGAACGTGCTGCGCGATACGGCGATTTACGATCTGCAGCAGAGCAATGTGCAGGTTCTGAACGAGCAGCTCAAGCAGACCAAGGACCGTTTCCAGGTCGGCGAAGTCACGCGCACCGATGTTGCCCAGGCCGAAGCGGCTTTGGCCCAGGGCCATTCGGCCGCACTGACCGCGCAATCGAATTTAAAGACGAGCATCGCGAATTATCACCAAATCGTCGGGATAGACCCGAAAAAGCTGGAGCCAGGAAAGCCTCTTGCTGCGAAGATGCTGCCTAAGACCCTGGACCAAGCGATTGCCACTTCCCAAGCCGAACACCCGAGCATCCAGGCGGCGATGCACGGGATCGATTCCGCGCAACTCAATGTCAAAGTGGTCGAGGGATCGCTGTATCCGACCGTTAACTTGGTCGGCTCGGTGCAGCGCGACCTGGATCCCTCGCCGTCGGACAAGGGCTTTCGTACTGTAACCGCGTCGATCATCGCTCAGATCTCGGTGCCGATCTATGACGGCGGCCTGACCTATGCGTCGGTACGGCAGGCCAAGGAGACGCTGGAGCAGCAGCGTCTGCAGACCGATTTGCAGCGCGACACCGTTCGCGCGGCGGTTGTGTCGGCCTGGGGCCTTTATGCCAATTCGAAATTGCAGATCGAGGCGGCGCAATCCCAGGTGACCGCGTCGGAAGTCGCGCTGAACGGCGTGCGCGAGGAGGCGAAGGTCGGGCAGCGCACGACGCTCGATGTGCTCAACGCGCAGCAAACCTTGATCAACGCCCGTGTTTCGCTCATCACCGCGCAGCGCGATCAGGTCGTGTCGTCCTACGCCTTGTTGTCCGCGGTCGGCCGGTTGTCGGCGGCCACACTGGCGCTCAATGTGGCGAAATACGATCCGCAGGTTCATTATAACCAGGTCAAGGATAAATGGTGGGGGCTGCGGACGCCGGAGGGGCAATAGTCGGTCTGTGCAGCCGTCCACAATTCCTTCTGCTTGCCGTCTTGCTCCGGATATGGGAGCGGCGCTATTTCTGAAGACCGTCGCGCTAGGCCGCCGAGTCGGCCATTGTTTCGTGTGATTTCGCGAATGAGAGGAAAGGGGCGCATTTGCGCCAAGGCTCATGAACGCATCCGTGCCATCGCCCCGTCAAGAGTCGCGCTTCGGCCTCAGCAAGCAGAACGAGCAGCGCGCCAACGAGCCTTCGATGGAAGAGATCCTGGCCTCGATCCGGCGCATCATTGCCGACGACCAGAGCCTGCCGCGGGCCTTTCCGGTCCGCGCCGAACCCGCGGTACATCCCGTCGCGCCGGCCGAGCCAACGGCGCTCTCGGCGCCCGAGGTTGTCGAGGCCGAGCCATGGGATGCGCCGCAAGCCGCAACGGCTGTGGTCGCGGTGGCAGCGCCTCCTGCAGCCGAAACGTCTCTCGCCGACGAGGTGACGAAAGAAGCCGAGCTATCCGACGTGCTCCTGTCGCCGGCCGCTAGCGAGAGCGTCGCGCATGCGTTCGATACGCTGGATCGAACCTTGAAAATGCAGAACGATGGCACGCTCGAAGACATGTCGCGCGAATTGCTGCGTCCGATGCTGAAGGCTTGGCTCGATGAAAATCTGCCGGCGCTGGTCGAGCGGCTGGTCAAGGCCGAGATCGAGCGCGTTGTCCGCGGCGGGCGGTAGAGCCAAGGGCCGCGGCCTGGCTGCACCAGGTCTGGGGCCGATCGCGATGTGCAGCCCGCAAGGCACAGGCTCAGTCCATATTGGGGTCCGGTCATATTGACTTCCGGCGAACGGGCTGATTTTTAAGCCGCAATCACCCATAACAATGCGCGCTTCGCGCCTTGGCACGCGAGCTCCGACGGATTTGCACAAGAGATGATGGAAAAGACTTTCGACCCCGCTGCCGTGGAAAGCCGTATCGCGGCCGCATGGGAAGCCGCTGGCGCCTTCAAATCAGGACGGCCGGAGCGGGCGGGGGCCGACCCCTATTGCATCGTCATTCCGCCGCCGAACGTCACCGGCAATCTGCACATGGGCCATGCCCTGAACAACACGCTGCAGGACATCCTGTGCCGGTTCGAGCGGATGCGCGGCAAGGACGTGCTCTGGCAGCCCGGCACCGACCACGCCGGCATCGCGACGCAGATGGTGGTCGAGCGCCAGCTCGCCGCGCGGCAGCAGCCGGGGCGGCGCGAACTCGGCCGCGAAAAATTCGTCGAAAAAGTGTGGGCCTGGAAGAACGAATCCGGCGGCGAGATCATCAATCAGTTGAAGCGCCTGGGCGCCTCCTGCGATTGGTCGCGCGAGCGCTTCACCATGGATGAGGGCCTCTCCAAGGCGGTGCTCAAAGTCTTCGTGCAGCTCTACAAGCAGGGGCTGATCTACAAGGACAAGCGGCTCGTCAATTGGGACCCGAAATTCCAGTCCGCGATCTCGGACATCGAAGTTCAGCAGGTCGAGGTCAAAGGCAACCTCTGGCATTTTAAATATCCGGTCGTCGATGCGGATGGCCGCGAGACCGGCGAGTTCGTCGTCGTCGCGACCACGCGGCCCGAAACCATGCTCGGCGATACCGCCGTCGCGGTGCATCCGGATGACGCGCGCTATCGCCACCTGCAAGGCCACAATGTGCGCCTGCCGTTGGTCGGTCGCCTCATTCCGGTCGTCGCGGACGAATATTCCGATCCGGAAAAAGGCACCGGCGCGGTGAAGATCACGCCCGCCCACGACTTCAACGACTTCGAGGTCGGTAAGCGGCATAAATTGCCGATTATCAATGTGTTGGATTCGGAAGCTAAGCTTGAGCTGAAAGGCAATCAGGCGTTCCTGGACGGCCTTCCGGCGTCACACGAACTGGACGACGTGCTCGCCCTCGACGGCCTGCCGCGCGAACAGGCGCGCAAGCGTATCGTCGCCATGATGGAGGCGGCCGAGCTTCTCGATAAGATCGAGCCGCATACCCATCAGGTGCCGCACGGCGACCGCTCCGGTGTGGTGATCGAGCCTTGGCTCACGCCGCAATGGTATGTCGATGCCTATACGCTGGTGCAGCCGGCGATCAAAACGGTCCAGGACGGCGAGAGCATCTTCATCCCGAAGAACTGGGAGAAGACCTTCTTCGAATGGGTCAACAATATCGAGCCCTGGTGCATTTCGCGCCAGCTCTGGTGGGGCCATCAGATCCCGGCCTGGTACGACGCGGACGGTAATATTTTCGTCGCCGAGACCGCGGAGGAGGCCGCCGCCGAGGCGCGGGCCAAGCACGGCCGTGACGTTGAACTTACCCGCGATGAGGACGTGCTCGACACCTGGTTTTCATCGGCGCTCTGGCCGTTCTCGACGCTCGGCTGGCCCGACCGCACGCCCGAATTGAAGCGCTATTATCCGACCAATACGCTGGTCACCGGCTTCGACATCATCTTCTTCTGGGTCGCGCGGATGATGATGATGAGCCTGCATTTCATGGGCGAAATCCCGTTCAAGGACATCTACCTGCATGCGCTCGTCCGCGATGAGAAGGGCGCCAAGATGTCGAAGTCGAAAGGCAACGGCATCGATCCGCTCGACATCATGGATGGCATCGAGCTGGATGAACTCGTTCAAAAGCGCGTCGAAGGCCTGCCCAATCAGGCCGACGGGCCGAAGGTCGCCTCCGAGACCCGCAAGCAATATCCCAACGGCATTCCGCAGATGGGCGCTGACGCCTTGCGCTTCTACCTCGCCGCCATGGCGGCGCAGGGGCGCGATGTCAAGCTCTCCGTGCCCCGTATCGACGGGTATCGCAGCTTTGCCACCAAGCTCTGGAATGCGGCGCGGTTTGCCGAACATTACGATTGCGTGCGCGTGGAGGGGTTCGATCCGTCCAACGTCAACGAGACCCTTAACAAGTGGATCCTTGGCGAGACCGCCAAGGCGGTGGCCGAAGTCACCGCGTCGCTGGAGGCGTTCCGGTTCAACGATGCCGCCAATGCCGCCTACCGCTTCATCTGGAACATCCTATGCGATTGGCACGTGGAATTCGCGAAACCGGTGCTGCAAGGGCCGGACGGGCCTGCAAAAGACGAGGCGCGGGCGACCATCGCCTTTGTGCTCGATCAGGCGGTGAAATTGCTGCATCCGTTCATGCCGTTCCTCACCGAGGAATTGTGGGCGGCCTTTGCCGAGCGCGCCGGTGTCGCTGAGCTCAGCGGCGATCAGCTTCTGACGCTCGCGCCCTGGCCGGATCTCGCTGGGCTGGCGAACGCCGCAGCGGAGGCGGAAATCGGCTGGCTCGTCGATCTCATCTCCGAGATCCGTTCGGTGCGCAGCGAAATGAACGTTCCGGCCGGCGCGAAGATCCCGCTCGTGCTGGTCGGCGCGGACGCTGCTTTGCAGGCCCGTGCACGCACCTGGCAGGACATTTTACTGTTCCTCGCCCGCCTGTCCGACATTTCCTTTGCCGATGCGGCGCCGGGTCATTCGATTCAGATGGTCGTACGCGGCGCCAATGTGGCGCTGCCGCTTGAAGGCGTGATTGATTTTGCCGCTGAGGGGGCGCGGCTCGACAAGGAAATCGCCAAGCTCAACGGCGAGATCCGTCAGATCGACGGCAAGCTCAACAACGAGGCTTTCGTCGCCAAGGCGCCGGAAGAGGTGGTGGAAGAGCAGCGCGAGCGGCGTGACGACGCCAGCGCGCGGGTCGCGAAGCTTACTGCGGCGCGAGAGCGCCTCAGGGCGTAACCAACTCGATTTCGGCGACCGCATCCCAGAGGTCGTCGAAATGCGAGATCACCTTGTCCGGGTTGAACGTTGCCACCGGCAGGTCCGTATAGCCGAAATCCACCGCCACGACCGGAATGCCGGCGGCTTTCGCCGTGTCGATGTCGGTGCGGGAATCGCCGATCATGATGCTTCGGCGCAGCGTGCCGCCCGAGGCCTCGATGGTTTTGATCAGCGGCAGGGGATTTGGCTTGCCGACACCGAACGTGTCCTGGCCGCAGATGAAGCGGAAGCGATGGGCGGCACCGAGTGCTTTCATCAATTTGTGAGCGGACTGCTCCATCTTATTGGTGCAGATGGAAAAACCCCAGCCGGCTTGTTCGAACTTGTCGAGCGACGGCACTAGCCCTGGAAACAGGAAGCTGTGGTCGGCGATATGGGCGTTGTAGTGCGCGAGGAAGAGGGAGAAAAGCTCCTCGAGCCTCTCCGGCGTCACGCTGCGGCCGACTTCCGCCAACCCGCGTTGAATGAGAACGCGTCCGCCGGCGCCGAGCAGCGAGCGGGCCTCTTCGACGGGCAATTGCGGGCAGCCTTCTTGTGCCAGGACGACGTTGAGGGCCGCAAAGAGATCGCCCGCCGTTTCGGCCAAAGTACCGTCGAGATCGAAAACGAGGAGAGGAGGTGTGCCGGTCATGTCGCCTCTGTCGCGCAATGGGGAATTGGGCGTCGTTTTACGAAAGAACATGCCGCATTGGAAGGATTAACCCGCCGGCGAACTGCCAGCGGTCGCGGGCGCCGCCTGTCCATGCGCCTCTTTCACCACCCGTATGGCGGTGAGATCCTGCAGGAAGGTGGTGATGGCCTGCTTCTGCTCACCGGTCAGACGGCTGTCTTCGGCAAGGCGCCTTGATTCATGGAGGCCGAGGCCGATCACAAGGGCCTCCAGCGCATCGGCAATATGGCCGATCTGCCGGCCATAACTGCCGACGGCCTCTAAAATCGCATCTTCCGTATCCGGGTCGCGTGAAACGCCGAGGTCTATGCGAAACAGGTTGAACTGCCAGCCCGGCAAAATGGGCTGCGTCAGGTCGTGGGGTGCAAATTCAAGCGGCCGAGAATAATTGCCCATCGGGGATCTCCACAGCATCTGAGAAACTGTGCGGCCATAGTTTCATGCAAGACGAGAGGGATGCGTGGCCAGCTTCACGCCGGTGTATGATGCCGATGATTCTTAATTCGCTCCGGAGTTCGCTGGTGCGCCGTTCCGTCCGTTTTTTTGCAGTTATCGCTAAGCTTCTTGGCGTGCTGGCGGTTCTGGTGCTGGTCTGGTGGTGTGGGTATCGAATTGGGGGATTTTTTTCCGATAAGCCGGGGCAGGTATGGAGCATCGAAGGCAAACCGCTGCTTGCCGATTCGACCGGAGGAACGGAAGAACAAATGCGTCAGCGGTTTCGATCTCGCTTGCAAACTCGGTTTCCCTTGGGTTCGCAGGAATCTGAGCTCATTCGCGAGTTGTGGAACGAGGGCTTTAAACCGAGCGGTACTTGGACTGTCGATAGGCGCAGTGCGACGATCGTAGCGCAGAACGTCGTTTGCACAGGGGGCTGGAGCGTGGATTGGTCCGCGAATGCTGTGGGAGTTTTGACGGCGGTTGATGGCAGTTTTGGTTCTTCCTGTCTTTAATGCGCTTGGGCGTTTCTCCGGTGGCTCGGTGTATGATGCGGCCAATCCTTGATTCGCCTTTTGGAGTTCCTCGATGCGCCGTTCCGCCCGCCTCGTTCTGGCCGCCATCCTCAGCCTTGCCCCCGCCGCCGCTTTTGCCGATCAATATGATTTTCTCGCCGCGCCGCAGAAGGACCTGAATCGTATCTTCCGCCTCGACAAGATCACCGGCGAAGTCGGCGCCTGCCAATATGCGCTCTCGCCGGGCAAGACCGATATTGCGCCGGGCGCGGTCGGCATCACGCTGTGCTTCCCGGCCGGCGAGGGCGCGGGGCCGCAGGACCCGAGCGAATATGCGCTGATCGCCTCCCACCACGAGGGCGAGGGCGGCGTGTGGCGGCTTGATCTGCGCAAGGGAACGATGAGCATCTGCTATGTGCTGACCCAGGACGATTACAATAAAGTGGTCTGCACGCCGGCTGCGAAATAGCGCTTAAAGCATTTTGCATTCTCTCAGCAGCGCAACATAGCTCTACATCTTGGTCTTATTATCTTACTCTGCATCGCCTTCGATGACGGATGGAGGGAGAGATGACGCCTGATCTGATGTATTTGGTATGGTCCGCCGCTCTGACAGTGGCGATGGTTCTCGTTGCCGTGTTCGCCGCCATGATGCAGGTCGGCTTGCCCGCCCTCGCGGGCAACCGGGACGACATGCCGCCGCTGACCGGCTTTGCCGGCCGCGCCGAACGGCTGCACCTGAACATGCTGCAGAACCTCCCCCTGTTTGCCATTCTGGTCCTGGCCGCCGCGGTCACCAACCGGGCGGATGGCGTGACTGCTCTTGGGGCCAGCCTTTTCTTTTGGGCACGCGTGGTCCACGGGGTGTTTTATTTGATTGGCGTGCCTTGGCTGCGGACCATGGCTTGGTGCGTTTCCATCGTCGGCTTGGTGCTGATCTTCGTGCGGCTTATCTAGCGCGAAATACGCAACATGTAGGGTGCATAAAATGCAACGCTGGGGGCAAAGACAGAGGCTACTCGGCACTTTGCCCTTCATGCTAGACCAAGCGCCACTCATCCAAACGCAAAAGGCGCAGCCATGCAGCTCAATGATCCCACCCTTCTGAAGAGCCAATCCCTGATCGACGGGCGCTGGCTAGGCCTCGGCACGGTCCCGGTCACCAATCCGGCGACAGGCGAGGAAATCACCCGCGTGCCCGCCTTCGGTGCCGCGGAGACGACCCAGGCGATCGAGTATGCCGGCGCGGCGTTCAAGCTCTGGTCGAAGAAGACCGGCAAGGAACGCGCCGCGATCCTGCGTAAATGGTTCGATCTGATCATCGCCAATAAGGAAGACATCGCCCTGATCATGACCTCCGAGCAGGGCAAGCCGCTCGCCGAGGCGCGCGGCGAGGTCGAATATGGCGCTGCCTTCGTCGAATATTATGCCGAAGAGGCGAAGCGCATCTATGGCGAGACGATCCCCTCACATCGCGCCGATGCGCGGATCATCGTGCAGAAACAACCGATTGGCGTCATTGCGGCGATCACGCCGTGGAATTTCCCGCTCGCGATGATCACCCGCAAGGTCGCCCCGGCGCTCGCCGTCGGCTGCACGGCGGTGGTCAAGCCAGCGATGGAAACGCCGTTGACGGCGCTGGCCGTGGCGGAGCTCGCGGTCCGGGCCGGCGTGCCGGCCGGCGTCTTCAATATCCTGACCGGCAAGGCGTCCGAGATCGGCAAGGTCATGTGCGAGCATCCGCTGGTGCGCGCCATCAGCTTCACCGGCTCGACCGAGATCGGCAAATTGCTGATGCGCCAGGCTGCCTCGACCGTGAAGAAGGTCGGCCTCGAATTGGGCGGCAACGCGCCGTTCATCGTCTTTGACGATGCGGATCTCGATGCCGCCGTGCAGGGCGCCATGATCTCGAAATTCCGCAACATGGGCCAGACCTGCGTCTGCGCCAACCGCATCTATGTGCAGGACGGCGTTTACGAGGCCTTCACTGCCAAGCTCGCCGCGGAAGTCGCCAAGATGAAGGTCGGCGACGGCGTCGAGGACGGCGTCACACAGGGACCGTTGATCAATCAGGCCGCGATCGACAAGGTCGAGGAACATGTGGCCGATGCGGTCGCCAACGGCGGCAAGATTTTGGTTGGCGGCAAGCGCCACGCTTTGGGCGGCACCTTCTATCAGCCGACCGTGATTTCGGACGTGACGCCGAAGATGAAAGTGGCGAAGGAAGAGACATTCGGCCCGCTCGCGCCGGTGTTCCGCTTCAAGGACGAAGCGGAAGTCATTCAGTTCGCCAACGACACGGAATACGGTCTCGCCGCCTATTTCTATGCGCGTGATTTGGGCCGCGTTTTCCGGGTCGCGGAAGAGCTTGAATATGGTATGGTCGGCATCAATTCGGGCGCCATTTCCACCGAGCTTGCTCCGTTCGGCGGCGTCAAGGAATCTGGTATCGGCCGCGAAGGGTCGCGCCACGGCACTGAGGAATTCGTCGAAATGAAGTATTTGCTGGTTGCGGGGCTCGATCGTTGAGCTCTGACGATCTGAAACGGCAGGCGGCCCTCGAGGCCGCCAAATTGATTGAGCCCGGCATGCGCCTCGGGCTCGGCACCGGTTCGACCGCCAAGCATCTCGTTGATGCGCTCGGTGCGATGGTGGCGGATGGGCTCAAAGTGGTGTGCGTGCCGACCTCCGAGGGCACGCGCAAACAGGCGGAATCCCTAGGCATTCCGCTCACCACATTGGACGAAACGCCGGAACTTGATCTCACCATCGACGGTGCGGACGAATTCGATCCGTCCTTGCGTCTGATCAAGGGCGGCGGCGGCGCGCTCGTGCGCGAGAAAATCGTGGCAGTGGCGTCCGCCCGCATGGTGGTGATCACCGATGTGTCGAAGGAAGTGCCGGTGCTCGGCCGCTTTCCCCTGCCGGTCGAGGTCAACCCGTTTGGTCTCGAATCGACCCGCCGTCAGATTCTCAAAGTGCTCAATGCCGCCGGCCACGATTGCCCCGTCGTTCTGCGCCGCACGCCCACGGGCGGTGTGTACGTGACTGACGGTGGCCATTACATCCTCGATTGCCCGCTCGGCCAGATTGCCGATCCCGAGGCGCTGTCCATGGCGCTCTTCCGGGTGCCGGGGGTGGTGGAGCACGGGCTTTTCCTCGGCCTTGCCAAAGCGGTGATCGTCGCCGACGACACGGGCTTGCGCATCATCGGCAATCCGGCGTAAGAGCGCCGATGAGAATGTTCCTCCGGCGGCCCAGACGAAACGGCATGCCGGAGCGAAGAGCAGGACGGCGGGGCGTAAAGGCCATTTTTGAGGAGTGGGGATTCGGTGACCAGTTTCAAATTCATTTGCCGCCCGGCGGTTGCTCTGTCGATCGGTGTCATTGCCCTTGGTTTGACGGGCGCCGCGATGGCGCAACAAGCTGCACCGGCTCCGCAATCGGCGGCAGCTCCCGCTCAGCCGCAGCCGTCGGCAGCGCAGATCGAGCTTGGCAGGCAATTGGTTGTCGCGTCGGGCCTCAGTCGATCGTTCGACAACATGATTCCGCTCCTCGGCGCGCAATTCATCCGTACCTTCAGCGCCCGGCGGCCCGAAATTGCCAATGACATCGATGCGGCCGTCAAAGCGACGATGCCGGCGATGGAGCTACGCCGGGAACAGATTCTCACGACGCTGGGGACAATCCAGGCGCAGAATATGAGCGAACAAGAACTGAAGGATACGATCGCCTTCTTCAACTCGCCGTCAGGCAAGAAATATGTGGAGGCCCAGCCGGCGATGGTCGACGGCGTTGCCCTCGCGATCGACGATTGGACCAACAAGCTATCCGCGGACATGCTGCAACTCGTGCGCGACGAGCTGAAGAAGAAGAATATTGATTTCTAATCAGGGTGTGCCGCAACCCATGGCCGACACCAGGGACATGCCGATGCCGGGTAAGGTCGGCTTGTATTGCAAGACGAGCTTGATCGTCTTGTTCGGCTTGTTGCTGCCGTTCGCCATGGCGCTCGCCAATAAATCGGCGCCGGCGGTGCTCGTCGCGGCAGCGCTTGCAGGAGCGGGTGCGCTCGCGGCGGAATCTAGCTGGCAGGAGGTCAAGGCCAGCCTGGCGGCGATTTTCTCGCGTTCGATCGCGTGCGGCGTGCTCGGCTTCGTTGCGCTTGGCGTCCTGAGCTTCGTCTGGTCGATCGACCGCGCCCAAACCTGGCGCACGCTGAGCGAGACGGTGCCGGTTCTGATCGCCGGACTCGTCGTTCTCATCGCGGCACGCCGTTTTGCCGAGCCGCGCGACGCGCTTTGGCTCGTCATCGGGCTTTGCCTGGCTGCGGTTTTCATCGACATCGAAGCGGCGACCAATATGGCACTGCATCATGCCGTCCACGCGCGCGACCGGATTTCCGACTTAAAGCCGAGTTCCGACGTCATTTCGATGCTGTTCTGGCCGGCGGCATTCTGGCTCACCAACCGGCCGGGGGCGACGCGCCGCGATTGGATAGCGATAGGCGTCTTTGGTCTCTTTTGCTTTGTTTCGGTCGTCTACGCGGGTGGCGGCACGGCGAAATTCGGCTTTGGCGCCGGTTTGGCCGCCTTCGTGTTGAGTTGGTTTTGGCCGCGCGTGACTTTGGCGGCCATTGCGGTCGTCGGCTTGTTTCTTCTGGTTGTCGCGCCTTTTGCCGGCAAACTGGGGAATGACATCGTCTCGACGCAGGTGCAGCGCTGGTTCGACCACGCCAATATGCACGCCTCGGAGCGCTTCTTGATTTGGGAAGTGTTCGGCGCCGACGTGGCCTTTCATCCGCTCCTAGGCCATGGTTTTGGCGTCAGCCGTTCGATCTACAGCGCCGGAGCCGACAGCCAGACTGTCTATGTAAGTTTCGGCGGCAAGCCGACTTACGATTTCCGCCCGCATGTCGCGGACGTGTTGGAATGGGTCCGCACCGGCGAGAATGGGGGCCGCGATGTGCCGCATCCGCATAATGGCTTTCTGCAGATCTGGGTCGAATCTGGTGTGCTCGGCGCCCTGGTGGTCGCCGCCCTGTTCGGCCTCGTGCTGCGGCGTATCGCCAAGCTACGGCAACCCGCGCTTCCAGTTGCCGCGGCCATACTCGCAACGGCTTTAGAAATATGCCTAGTCGGCTTTGGCATCTGGCAAGCCTGGTGGATCGCGATCGTGTTTTCCGCCGTGATCTGGTTTGAGATCGTGCAGCCTCAAGACGCGAAAGATGAGATGCACTAGTGGCTTAGGCCAGCCGTTTTGGGGGCCGGTGCCTGCGAGGCGAAAAATCTGCCCGCCTGCCGGCTCTTGACCTTTGGCGTCGCATGCCGCATCAGACGCAGCCTGAAAAAGCTGTTAGAGGAACCCGCGCGATTTCCAGCTCGCTCTTGACCGAACTCAAATACCGCATCGAATATGGCACCTTTCGTCTGTTGGCATGGGTTGCACGTGCGCTTCCCTTGGAGCTGGGTGCGGATATTTCGGCCGCCGGATGGCGATTGGTCGCGCCGCGCCTGAAACGGCATAAGCGGGCGCTGGCCCATTTGGCCATGGCCTTTCCCGATATGCCTGCGGCAGAGCGCGAGCGGATTGCCCGCGCCATGTGGGACAATCTCGGCCGCGTCTTCGTCGAATTTTTTCACCTTGACGATTTCGTGACCAGCGACCGCATCACCTTCGCCGACCCCAATTGGCAGGAGAACTACGCTCTGCCCGGTTCGAGCGGCGTCGTCTGCGCGCCGCATCTGGGCAATTGGGAAGTGATCGTGCTCGCCGCGAACCGGCTGGGCCTCACGCCGGGCGGCATCTATCAGCGGATCAAAAATCCCTACGTCGATGCCTATGTGACGAAAATGCGCACCCCGCTCTATCCGGGCGGGCTGTTTGCCAAGGGCGGCGTCGGCGCGCGCCAGTTGCTGCGGCATACGAAGAATGGCGGCACGGCTGCAGTCCTCGCCGATCTGCGCGGACACCGGGAAATCTCCGTGCCCTTCTTCGGTCATCAGGCGCCGACGACCTCTTTTCCCGCTGTTGTCGCGCGGACATTGGATGTGCCGATTCTCATTGGTGCGGCGGTGCGCAGCGGCAAGAGCCGGTTCAAATTCGAGCTGGAGCTTGTGCCCGTTGCCCGGACCGCGGACAAGGATGCCGACATCGTCACGACGTCCGCTGCGATCCAGGCGGCCTTCGAACGCATGGTCCGCAAATATCCCGAACAATGGATGTGGTCCCATCGCCGTTGGGGGTGAGGGGGCGGCGCGGTCCCGGCCGCCGGCGAGCAGGCCTGGCGGATGAGCGGAATTTGCCTTTTGAAAGCCAAGGCCTTCACAAAAGCCATTGGCTCGCTCGCAAAACTGCCCCGCATTCGTTGGTCTTCAAAGTATAAGTTTGCTAAAGAGCCCATCATCCGATTGCCTGCGGCGAAGGACTATGGCTTGGCCTCGGCATTTTGATACATGGGATTCTGGTCGAGGCCGGCCAAGAAAAATGGTTTCGGAATAGGTGAGATGACGTGGCGCCTCATTCCGAGAGCGTTTTGCGTTCTTTCAGAATCGCAAAATTGCTCTACATCTTTGTTTTGTCGCATTTTCGCTGCGCGGACCGTCGGTTCTTAACCGAAAAGTCGTGCAACTTTTCTGGAAAATGCTCTAGTGACGGAGTAGCTCATTTGTGCGGCATTGCAGGAATCATGGTTTGTGAGGGACAGAAAGTCGCCCCTCATATACTCGACCGCTTGGAGAAAGCGCTGTTCCATCGGGGGCCGGACCATACAGGCCGCTATGATGACGGCAGGGTTGCGCTCCTCAACACGCGGTTGGCGATCATCGATCTTGCGACCGGCAATCAGCCTTTCGAAGCCGCAGATGGAACTGTCCTGGTGGCGAACTGCGAGATCTATAACGATCCCGCGATACGCGAGAGGCTGCCGGAGGCCCCGTATAAATCCAAATCCGATGCCGAATCGGCCCTGCAATTGTACCGTCATGAAGGGCCTGAATTCGCCCGCGACCTGCGGGGTATGTATGCGACGGCCATTTTCGACAAGTCGAAATCGCAATTGATCTTAAGCCGCGACCCCTTCGGCATCAAACAACTCTATTACACGATCACGCCGGGCTATTTCGCCTTTGCTTCCGAAGCACAGGCTTTGATCGCGGCGGGTCTTGCTGAGCGCGGTCTGAATCCACAGAAGAGGTCCGAGCTTCTTCAACTCAAATTCACGACCGGATCGGAAACGATCTTTCCCGGCATTCACCGCTTATTGCCGGGAGAAACGCTCCTTGTCCAGAACGCCCAAATTGTGAAACGGACGAGGCAGGTGCTGCCTTCCGCATCGGAGGCTGGGAAAGCAAAACCGCAATCAAATCATCTGCAGGCGCTCAACGACGTTCTCACCGACAGCGTGCACGCCCATATACGCTCCGACGTTCCTTATGGACTTTTTCTCTCCGGCGGCATCGATTCCTCGGTGCTTCTGACCTTGATGACGAGGCTAACGGCCAATCCCATCACGGCCTTGACTGCCGTTTTTCCCGATACCCAGGCCACGGACGAAGGAGCCGCAGCGGAAAAAGTCGCAAAAGCTGCCCGCGCCGACCATCACCGCGTTGAGGTCACGCAAGAGGATTTCTGGCATTTGTCCCCTGCCGTCGCGGCAGCCTTGGACGATCCGACGACCGATGCCGCTGCCCTGCCGACCTTTAAACTGGCCCGTTTCGCCCGGTCCCTTGGTCTCAAAGTCGTTCTGAGCGGCGAGGGTTCGGACGAAGTTTTTGGCGGTTATAGCCGCTATCGGCGCGCCGCGCTTTTATGGGGGCTATTCGCGCGCAAATCGCGATCGAGCGGCGTTTTTCGTGATGCGCCGGAGGACACTTTCAAGGGGTGGCGCGACGGACTGGCGAAGACCGAGACAGCCGACAATCTGGCCGGCCTGACCGCCACGCAGCGCCTGCAAGCGATCGATTGCGCGGAATGGCTGCCAAACGATTTGCTGGTCAAATTGGACCGCTGCCTGATGGCCTTTGGCATCGAAGGGCGGACGCCATTTCTTGATCCGATCGTCTCTCCTTTCGCCTTTGCGCTTCCCGACAGGCTCAAAGTCAGGCGCAAGTTTGGCAAATGGTTGCTGCGGGAATGGCTCTCTACGGCGATGCCGCAGGCGGAAGCCTTCAGTCGCAAAAAAGGCTTCAACCCCCCGGTGGGCGAATGGATCGAACTGCACAAGGCAAAACTGGTGGAACTCGTACTGGCGCAGCCAGGCATCGCTGAGATGGAAATCGGCGATCTTGTTCGCTCTAACCTTATGAATGCTACAAGAAATTCCCAAGCGGCCTGGAGTTTGCTTTTCTACGCGCTGTGGCATAGCCACCATATTCTCGGAGTGGATTCGTCAGGCTCGATTGGCGATGTTTTGAGCGCCGCCGCGCGGAGTGGCTAGGGCCTGTTTTCGGCCAGGATCTGGTTTGGTATAGTGAAGTCTGAAGAGGATTAGCCCATGACGCCTTTCGACACCGACCTTTTCGTCATCGGCGCGGGTTCGGGCGGAGTTCGGGCGGCGCGGATCGCGGCTGGATATGGCGCCAAGGTCAAGATCGCCGAAGAATTTCGCGTCGGCGGCACATGCGTTATTCGTGGCTGCGTGCCGAAGAAACTCTATGTTTATGCCAGCCGCTTTGCCGATGAATTCGCCGAGGCCGCGGGCTATGGCTGGGAGATTCCGGAAAAGCCCGTCTTTCACTGGCGCTCGTTGGTCGAGGCCAAGGAGAAGGAAATCACCCGTCTCTCCGGCATCTACCGCGCCAATCTTGAAAAGGCCGGCGTCGAGCTGATCGAAAAGCGCGCGGTGGTCGAAGATTGCCACACGGTGCGTCTGCACGACGGCCGCAAGCTGCGCGCGAAACACATTTTGATCGCGACCGGCGCATCGCCGGTGATGGAGCCGCATGTGCCCGGCATCGAGCACGCAATCTCGTCGAACCAGATCTTCGATCTCAAGCATTTTCCGCATCGTCTGCTGATTGTCGGAGGCGGTTACATCGCGGTGGAATTTGCCTCAATCTTCGCCCGGCTCGGCAGTGCGGTGTCCTTGTGCTTCCGGTCCGACAATGTGCTGCGCGGGTTCGATCAGGACATGCGCAAAGGCGTGAGCGAGGCGCTGACCCATGCGGGCGTTGCGGTTTCGCCGGGCACGCTGCCGACGCGCATCGCGCGCCATGCGGGCGGACATTTGGAGGTGACGCTTTCGGATGGGCGGCATGTCATTGCCGATCAGGTGCTCATCGCGACGGGCCGCAAGCCGCATACCGCAAACCTCGGCTTGGAGCGGGCAGGGGTCGAACTTGACGCTTCTGGCGCGGTGAAGGTTGACGCTGTGTCGCAGTCGAATATTCCCTCGATCCATGCGGTCGGCGATGTCACCAATCGGATCAATCTCACACCCGTCGCCATTCGCGAAGGCCATGCCTATGCGGATACGGTTTTCGGCGGCAAGAAGATTGCGGTCGATCACCACAATGTGCCATCGGCCGTCTTTACGACGCCGGAGCTCGGCACGGTCGGGCTGACCGAGGAACAGGCGCGCAGAACGCATGATGTCGTCGATATCTACAAGACGAGCTTCCGGCCGATGCGCGCGACTCTCTCTGGCGCACAGGAAAAGACCATCATGAAAATCGTGGTGGACGGCGAAACCGACAAAGTGCTCGGCGTGCATATTCTCGGCCACGACGCCGGCGAGATGGCGCAGGTTCTCGGTATCGCTGTGAAGATGGGCGCGACCAAGGCCGATTTCGACGCAACCATGGCGCTGCATCCGACCGCGTCGGAAGAACTCGTGACCATGCGCACGCGGACCGAACGGCACGAGCGGCTGCGGGCCGCGGAGTAGGAATAAAGCGGGCCGCAGAAGAGATGTGCCTGCGGCGCAGGGGAAAAAGGGCTCTCTGTCATCGGGGGCTTGGCCCGGGATCCGGAGCCGCACGATCGACGAATAATCATTATCATTGTGCCGCAGTCATTTTCGTGCGTGTGGCCTCGATCAGCGCTGGATCCCAGATCTATACGAACCAGAGACATGGGTGACGGGGCACGAGCCTCGAACACTCAGCCCGCTGCAATCCGACCGTCGCCCGAAATCGCGAGGCGTTCGCGCGCAAGATGCGAAAAGTGGCTGCGGCTCAAGCGATATGCGCCGGGCGTGCGATAGCCCATCTCGCGCGCGACGACGATGCCGAGTAGCAAAATCGCATCGGGTGCATTGAGAATGAGCGCTGCCGGCGCGCGCTCTGCATGAATGAGTTCGAGCATGACCGCCGCCGCCGAGGACGAGCCGATCGTGCCCGGCAGACAGAGGATGCGGTTGTGAATTACCTGATCGCGATCGGGATGGCGCACGTCGATGATCGTTCCCGTCTTCGGATCGACGCCGCCCCAGAAGCTGATCGGCCCGCGTAGGATGAGCGGTTCGGCGACGACATCCGCGCCGGGCAGAAGCACGTCGGCTTGCAAGGGCGTCATGGCGCGTCCTCCGCGAGTATAGGCCGGCCTGCGACGGCGCTCTCCACGCATTCCTGCAACGAGCCATAGAGCACGCCATAACCGGTGTTGCCGGGCGTGTAATGGGCGAATTTGCCCGAATTGGTCATCAGCACCGCCCCCGGTTTCGCCGGCAAGATCGGCGTCACCACGACACATGTGTCGGCGACGACGATGACGCCGGCGTCTTCCAGCGCCGTGCGCCGGCCTTGCTCGTCCAGCAGGCGCAAGGCATGGCGGCCGGTGCAGGCATAGAGCGGCACCGCCAAGCGGCGTCCGGCGAGCGCCTGTTCCAGGCGGTCGAATTCGGTGAGCGACAGATGCGGGCTGCCGATGGCGACCGCGTCTATGGCGTTCGCGCCCGCCGCCGTGGAGAGGCGTTTGCGTGCCGCCAGGACCATCTCGCGCGTGACCCCGATGGTTCGGTCCGGCGTGCTTCCCCGCAGCGCGGCGGCGAGATCCGGCGCTTCCGGCGTCACGCCGGCGATATGGAACAGGCCGACCGCACCCGTCGAAGCGGCGGCCGCGCCAAAGGCCTTGAGCGCATCCTCGCCCGGGTGCGCGGCGATGCCGGCGACAACGCCGATATCATCGCCGACTTCGCGACCGAACAGGCTGCCCAGGATCGGCCAGGCCACCTCCGACTGCAGAAAACGCGGATCGAGGGTCGAGACATCGAACACGATCCGCGCCCGGCGGTTCTCTGGCCGGTGCAGACCATAATCCGGCGCGCGCCCGGCGATGGCGCAGGCGATATCGAGAAAGTCGCCGTAGCGGTTGGTGCGGGCGCCGAGCACCGAATTGCAGAATACGACCGCGTTTGATTCGCCCCAGGCGACATCGGTGCCAAGGGCAGGGCGGTGGCCGGCCTGATAGGGCGCGCAGGTCCAGGTCTGCTCGCAGCCAAGCTGCCGGTAGGCCTCCATCATGCGCCGTGCCATGGCGCGCTCGTGCGGCGGCAGGCGGTCGCGCGAGCAGCCGGTCAGGTCGAGCGAACCGACATTGAGGGTTGCCCGCACCGCGACCTTGGCGCCGCCCGCGACCAGCCGTTCGGCAAAATGGGTGCCGGAATCGCCGTGATACAGCGCACCGTCGATATGGGCGGACGCGATCGGCAACAGCCGCGGCGCGCCCATCAGGCGGGCGGCCTCGGCGACGATGCGCATCGCCATGGCGCGGCCCTCGCCGAAAGCTCCCTCGGTTGTAGCGCGCTCTTCGCTGGTCAGTTCGACAGCCATGTTAACGCGCCAAAGCTGCGGATTTCGGCGTGATCTCGGGCCGCGGCGCATTCACCGCCGGCGGGCGGATCATCATCCGCCACATCGCGAAGGCCGCCATGATGAAATGCGTGACGCCATTCTGCGCGAAGAGCATTTCCGGTCCGAACTGCTGCATGAGGAACGAGGCAAGCACGGGCGCGAGCGTCGCGCCGACGCAATAGAGAAACAGCAGGCCGGCCGAGACGATCAGCGCGTTTTCGGGACCTGCTCGATCGTTGGTCTGGGAGATCGCCAGCGTGTAGAGCACCATCGTCGCGCTGCCGAGTCCGAGGCCGAGCAGATCCATCACGAGATGGGTCGGCCTGCCGGCAACGCACAGGCCGAATTCGATCATCATGCCGATGAGGGCGAGGCCGACGATCATTTTGCGCCGGTCGTACTTGTCCGACAGGCGCCCGACCGGCCAGACCATCAAGGTGGAGCCGATGACCACCGCCGTAACGAAATCGGCCACCACATGGGCATTGAAACCGACTCCGAGCACATAGACGGGTGCGAGCGTCCAGAACGAGCCGTTGGCCGCGCCGACACCGAAGGCCGTTATGGCGCCGATCGGCGATATGCTGAAGAGCCAGCCGAGCTGGATCTTGACCGAGGCGGGGGCCTGGGGCGGATCGGCTTGCGTCGCCATCATCGGGATGATGGCGAGCGCGAACAGGATGTTGATCAGCGAGAACAGCCTGAAACTATGCGGGCTCTGCACCAGCAGCAATTGCTGGCCGAGAGCGCTACTGATGAAAGTTATCGCCTGGTACATGCCATAAAGTCGGCCGCGATTCTGGTTCGTCGCCTTGGCATTCACCCAAGCGTCGATCACCGCATAGACGCCCGCGAAGGCGAAGCCGTGGACGCCGCGTAAGCACGCCCAAATCCAGGGGTTGACCAGGACGGGGAAGGCTGCCGTCGCTGCGAGCGCCGCCGCGATAAAGCCGCCAAAGGCCCGGATGAAGCCAGAGCGCCGGATGATCCACGGATCGGCGAGGGTGCCAAGGAGCATGCCGCCGAAATAGGCGGCGCCGCCGAGGCCGATGGCAAAATCGGGGAAGGCTTCGAGTTTGGCCCGGGTCGGGACCAAAGTGCTCATCAGGCCATTGCCCGTGATGAGCACGAAGACCGAAATGTAAAGCGCCACGAGGGCGGAATAAGCGCGCAAGGGGAAAATCCTGTTGGGGATGCCCACATCTATACGCAATCGCGGCCTTTGTCTCATGCCTTTGATCGATGCTATTGGCCGTTTCGGGGATTTTTTGCCGATGGAATCTCCTCTGTCCGAGGGCTGTCAGGGGGCCCTCACCATCCGGTCCCGCTCGTCCGCGTGCGCCGCGAAAGCATGCGGCTGCAGACGCGCACCGCAACTTCGTCCAAGACGATATTGCGTCGCGACATTAATTTCTTTCGCAAAGCAATATGCCGGTCGGAGATGCGCATGAGCCTTGCCTTTCTCGTCACTTCGTTCCTCGTCGTCGCGTCTCCCGGCACGGGTGCGATTTACACTTTGGCGACCGGGTTGACGCGCGGGCCGCGCGCCGCCGTCGTCGCGGCGTTTGGCTGCACGCTCGGCATCGTGCCGCATATGATCGCCGCGATCGCTGGTGCCGCAGCGATTTTGCACACGAGTGCCGTGGCGTTTCAGGGCGTGAAATACTTGGGCGTCGGTTATCTTCTCTACATGGCGTGGCATGCGTTGCGTGAGATTGGTGCGATCGATGTGGCACCGCAAAATATCATTCGCTCGCATATGCAGATCATCGTCAAAGCCATTCTCATCAACATTCTCAATCCAAAATTGTCGATCTTCTTTCTCGCTTTCCTGCCGCAATTTGTTGACGTGGCAAATGCTCACGCGCTCATCACAATGCTCACGCAAAGTGCCGTGTTCATGCTGATGACATTCGTCGTTTTTGCGATCTACGGATTGTGCGCTGCAATCATGCGCGATCATGTCATCGCAAGGCCAAAAGTGTTAACGTGGTTGCGTCGCAGCTTCGCAGGTGCGTTCATTCTTCTCAGTGCAAAATTGGCGTTCGCCGAGCGTTGAGCCGCAGCGTTATTTGCGCGCATGCACGTGCAAAAAAATATTCTTTTTTCACTGACTCGCGAAAATAATCCGACCGTCATAAGGTCATAAAGGCCGCCATCGCAAAGCCGTAATTTCCGTATCTGTTAGATGTCAGCCAAATGGACAGGTATCTTTTTGGTGAGCGTTCCTGCGATGTTGTATTCCCGTTATATCGGCGGCGTATAGACAACGTGTCTGACGGGTGGTGTCGGGTCGCAAACGCTTCTGTAGCGTTTCCTGTCTCTTGTAGTTGAAGAGCTCATGAAGGGCCGTCCATCACGGAGGAGCCAATATGGAGTATTATGATTTTGAAGTGATCAAGGGCGATACGATGCTGGCTCTGCAGCGTTCCGTCGCTCTCGCAGAACCAAAATCAGCCTGGCCGAAAATCGCGCGTCTTGCGCAGAACTTTGATCAACCCGGATGCAAAATCCGTGTGCGCAATGAATCCGGGGAACTGGTGATTCAGATCGGCGTCGTCGCCGCAAAGCAAATGCTCAAGAAGAAGACTTTAACCAACTGATCGCAAGTTGCGCTTCCTTCTCCTCAACATGTGGGGAGAGGGACGAAGTCTATAACACGCCGTCTCATCGCTGCTGTTGGTAAACTGAAAAATTCTCCTTCATTCGATCCGCGGCAGCGAACCTCCCCTCAGCCCCAGTCATTCGTCTTCGCCAACAAGCGGAGAGATCCGGGCCGCGCGCTTGCCGTGCTCAATGGTATCGGTAACTCGAGCTTGCATGAGCCGCGCATCTCCAGACAGTAAATCGGCAGGCCCAATTTGCGCGGAAGCACCATACAAGCGTTTGCGGACCGCAAGCTCGCGGTCCAGCCGCCTGTATTTCCAGCAGCACGCGCACCGCCCGTCACCCGTTTTAGCGCCACCCATGGCTGGCAGACCGGGCGATCCGTTCTTTCGCCGGGCCGCTCGCCAAGCCGGAATTGCTCGTGTATAGAGCGGCGACGATTTTTCGGAGAAAACATAATGGGACACGCGCGTTGGACGCCCGATAACTGGCGCTCGAAGCCGGTCGAGCAGATGCCCGCCTATAAGAACCTGGCCGAACTTGCCGAGGTCGAAAAGCAATTGGCCGGTTTCCCGCCCCTCGTCTTTGCCGGCGAGGCGCGCAAGTTGAAGCAGGCGCTCGCCAAGGTCAGCGCGGGCGAGGCCTTTTTGCTGCAGGGCGGCGACTGCGCCGAGACGTTCAACGAGCATTCCGCCGACAATATCCGTGATTTCTTCCGGGTGTTCCTGCAAATGGCGGTGGTCATGACCTTCGCTGCCGCCTCGCCGGTGGTGAAAGTCGGGCGGGTCGCCGGCCAATTCGCCAAGCCGCGCTCGTCCAATGTGGAGCGGCTGAACGGCGTCGAGCTGCCCAGCTACCGCGGCGACATCGTCAACGACCTGAGATTCGAGGCTGCGGCCCGCGAGCCCGACCCGCAACGTCAGCTCTTGGCCTATCGCCAATCGGCGGCGACCCTCAACCTCATCCGCGCCTTCGCCAATGGCGGCTATGCCAATCTGGAGAATGCGCATCGCTGGATGCTCAGCTTCGTCAAGGATAGCCCGCAATCCGGCCGCTATGAGGAGCTTGCCGAGCGCATCACCGAGACGCTCGGGTTCATGCGCGCCATCGGCCTCGATCCGGAGCAGCACCACGAACTGCGCCAGACGGATTTCTACACGTCGCACGAGGCGCTGCTGCTCGGCTATGAGCAGGCGATGACGCGGATCGATTCCACCACCGGCGATTATTACGCGACTTCCGGCCACATGCTGTGGATCGGCGACCGGACCCGCCAGCCCGATTACGCCCATGTCGACTATTTCCGCGGCATCAGGAACCCGATCGGCATGAAATGCGGCCCCTCGCTCAAGGGCGAGGAACTGATCCGCCTGATCGACATCCTGAACCCGGACAACGAGCCTGGCCGGCTCACCCTTATCTGCCGCTTTGGCGCGGACAAGGTGGGGGACCATCTGCCGGGCCTCATCCGCGCCGTGGAGAAGGAGGGGCGCAAGGTGGTCTGGTCGTGCGATCCGATGCACGGCAACACGATCACCGCCGCGACCGGCTTCAAAACGCGGCCATTCGACCGCATCATGTCCGAGATCAAGACCTTCTTTGCGGTGCATCAGGCCGAAGGCACCTATGCGGGCGGCATCCATCTGGAGATGACCGGCAAGGACGTCACCGAATGCACCGGCGGTGCGCGGGCCATTTCGGATGCGGATCTGCGCGACCGTTACCACACCCATGTGGATCCGCGCCTCAATGCCGAACAGGCCATCGAAGTCGCGTTCCTGGTGGCCGAATTGCTGAAGGCCGAACGGCTCAGTGCGGTGCGGCCGAAAAGCGTCCAGGCGGCGGAATAGGCGTGTTCGCGCGCTATGTGGCCGCGCTGTTCAATTCGCTGAACGGCTTCATCCATGCGTTCCGCACCGAGCCCTCGGTGCGTGATGAAATACTCGTTCTCATCCCCGCCGTGCCGCTCGCCTTCTGGCTGACCGGCGACGGCTGGCACCGCATCGCGCTGATCGGCGTGGTGATGCTGGTGATCGCGCTCGAACTTCTCAACACTTGCGTCGAGAAATTGTGCGATCACGTGACGCCGAACCTGCATCCGCAAATCAAGGTCATCAAGGACATGGGCTCGGCGGCAGCCGCGATCGTGATGGTGCTGGGCGGCGCGCTGTGGCTGTTGGCGCTGTGGGAGCGGGTGACGGGATAGCGGATTGACTGGGCCGCGAGCTTTTAGCTCGCCCTTGCTCGCCGTCCTTCCGCAAGCTACATCTCCCACCATGACTCAAAGCCCTCCTGTCGATCGCCTCGTCATCGCTCTTGCCCAAGTTCCCTGCACGGTCGGAGATGTCTCCGGCAATGCGGATCGCGTGCGCGCCGCGCGCAAGGAGGCGGCGGCTTTTGGCGCCGATCTGGTGCTGTTTTCCGAATTGTTCCTCGCCGGCTATCCGACCGAGGATCTCGTGCTGAAACCCGCCTTTCAGGAAGCCTGCCGGACCGCCTGCGAGGATCTGGCGCGCGAAACGGCGGACGGCGGGCCGGCGGTGCTCCTTGGCCTGCCCTGGGTCGAGGGGGATGCGCTCTACAATGCCTGCGCCCTGTTGAACAACGGCCGCATCGAGGCGGTGCGCTTCAAGGTCGATCTGCCCAATTACGGCGTATTCGACGAAAAGCGCATTTTCGTTCCCGGCCCGATGCCGGGCCCCGTCGTCTTCAAGGGCGTGCGCATCGGCATTCCGATCTGCGAGGACATTTGGGGGCCTGACCCGGTCGAGTGCATTCACGAGACGGGCGGCGAAATCCTGCTGGTGCCGAACGCCTCGCCCTACCATCGCGACAAGAACGGCGAGCGCATCCAGATCGCCGCTGGACGCGTGACGGAAAGCCACCTGCCGCTGATCTATCTCAACCAGTTGTGCGGCCAGGACGAACTCGTGTTCGACGGCGGCTCCTTCGCCCTCAATCCCGATTGCTCGCTTGCCGTGCAAATGCCACTCTTCCGCGCACAGGTGGCGAAGACCGTGTGGGAGCGCGGGTCGAAGGGGTGGCATTGCGCCGAAGGACCTAAGGTCCTGGTGGAGGAGGGGGACGAAGCCGATTATGCCGCCTGCGTTATGGGCCTGCGCGACTATGTGCAGAAGAACGGCTTTCCCGGCGTGGTGATGGGCCTTTCCGGCGGCGTGGATTCGGCGCTCTGCGCCGCCATGGCGGTGGATGCGCTCGGTGCGGACAAGGTGCATTGCATCATGCTGCCATATCGCTTCACGTCGAAGGAATCCCTCAAGGACGCTGCTGACTGCGCGACGGCGCTTGGGCTGCGCTACGACATCGTTCCGATCGCGCCAGCGGTCGAGGCGATGGAGGCGATGCTGAAGCCGCTCTTCGGCGACCGGCCGAACGATATCACGGAAGAGAATCTGCAAAGCCGCACGCGCGGCACGCTCTTGATGTCGGTGTCGAACAAATTCGGGCCGATGGTGGTGACAACCGGCAACAAGTCGGAAATGTCGGTCGGCTATGCGACGCTTTATGGCGACATGAATGGCGGATTCAATCCGATCAAGGACATCTACAAGATGGAGGTCTTCCGCCTGTGCCATTTGCGCAACCGCTGGAAGCCGGCAGACGCGCTCGGGCCCGACGGCATCGTGATCCCGGAAAACATCATCACCAAGCCGCCGACCGCCGAATTGCGCGAGAACCAGAGGGACCAGGATTCGTTGCCGCCCTACGAGGTGCTGGACGATATTCTCGAATGCCTGGTGGAAGCGGAAATGCGCGTCTCTGACATCGTGGCGCGCGGCCATGCGCTCGACGTGGTCAGGAAAGTCGAGCGGCTTTTGTATCTTGCCGAATACAAGCGCCGGCAATCGGCGCCGGGCGTCAAGGTCACGCACAAGAATTTCGGCCGCGACCGCCGCTACCCGATCGTCAACAAATTCCGCGATCCGGGCCTGCCAGCTCGGGCGCCGGACAAGAGCATCGCGCCGGCGAAGGGCAATGGCGGGGCCGAACGGTTCGAGGAGTAATCATGCGAAAATTACCCAATCTCAACCAATTGCAGTCGCGCACCAAATCGAAGGCGCCTTTTGGCAATGACCCGTTCAAGAAACGCGGGATTAAAACTCCAAAAGTTGAAAAGAGTGCTGTAAAGCCGCAAGATGAACTGAAAAGCGACAGGCAGGAAGCCGCTCTGAAGACTTGATGCTGAGCGCTTCTATGTAAAAATCTAATCCCGCTCTGCTGCAAGAATTATGAGAACGAAAAGAGCATAATTTTGCTTATTCTCGGGGGTAGAATGAAAATAACATTATCGAGGGTGGCGGCACTTCTCTTTGCTATTTTGAGTGTTGCAGCCTGCGCTCCACCGCAAACGCAAGTTACCTATGATAAAGCCACACAAGCTTGCTTGGCCGACGTGCAGAACAAATACTACACGGAAGTCTCACCAACCGGTAATACCCGTGGAATGCCCGGAGGCGTCGAAGCATATCATGCCTATAATAGAGAATTGGCGACCAGATGTCACATTTATAGGCCGAATATAGTTTAAACGCTGGCCCAAAGTAACTGACGAGAAGAAAGAATGCGTGACCCAGGGAGCCAAGCCACTAAATTTTTGTGGAGTTCGATTGTGAGCCTATGTCGTCCGCTTATTGCTCTTGCCTGTTTGCTCGGCAGCGTTCTCGCGCCGCATCTTGTCGCCGCCCAGGAACCCGACCTGATCTTCCGCAAATCCACCGTCTTCCGGCTGCTGACCCCGAACGACAAGCTGGCGACCTATGGTATCGACGATCCGGTGGTCGACGGGGTGGCGTGCCATTACACCGTGCCTGAGAAGGGCGGGGTCGCCGGGACGCTCGGGGTGGCCGAGCAAACCTCGGACGTATCGCTCTCCTGCCGGCAATACGGGCCGATCAAGATCAAGGAAAAATTCGACCAGGGCGATGTGGTCTATCGCGAGCGGCGCTCGCTGATCTTCAAGAAAATGCAGATCGTGCGCGGCTGCGATGCCAAGCGCAACGTGCTCGTCTACATGGTCTATACCGACAAACTCGTCGACGGTTCGCCAAAAAATTCCACTTCCACGGTGCCGATCCAGCCTTGGGGGCAGACCGGCGAAGCCGTGAAATGCGCGGATTGGCTGAACAAATAGGCGACTCTCACGGGATATGGCACGGCTCATGCATCGGCTCTGCCCGATGTGGCGCGCGCTACCGCTCGCGCTAAAAGTGCGAACCAGGGATCCTAATATATTTTATCCCTGTAAAGAAGCCTCTTTATGTGCAAAAATTCACATAACGAGGTTTTCCATTGACTAAAGTGTTGGCTGGGGCGAGCGTAATGCGCTTTTATGTGGGGATGCCATGTTGGACCAGATAGGCGCGCAGGACTGCGGCGGCGGACGTGTGCTGACAGCGAATTCTCCTGTCTCTGATCAATCGGCGATCATATCGACTCCGCCATGGATGCGGTTGGTCTCGGCCGATGCGATCCGGATATCGCGCTATAATTGCAATAAGAAATCTTTGGCAGCGGCCTATGCGGTCTGGTTTTTCCTCGGCTGCTTGGGCGGCCATCGGCTTTATCTGCAGCGCAGGGCCTCGGCACTGGTGATGTTGGGCCTGCTGATTCTTTCGGCGTTGACCGTGCTCACCGACATCGGCCTGACTGGCTTTATCGGCTTTGGCGCCATCGGCATCTGGATGCTGGTGGACGCCTTCTTAATTCCGCGGATCGTACGGAATTTTAACGACAATCTTGCCGCCGCCGTCGCGAACTGACGGGTTCGGCCTGATCAGGCGCGTCCCCGACGTCACTCGCCGCAGGTAATGACGATCGTGCCGGGCGCAGGCTTGGGTGGGTTATTTTGCGCGTTTGCCGTGGCGGCGGCCGGAAGGATCGACGCGGTCATGTCCTCGGCCTTGCCGAAGGCCACCGCCGCGCCGAGCCCATGTGACTCGCACCACGCATCTGCCACCACATGGCCGCAGGATTGGCCCCCGCTGAGGCATTCTTCGACGCCGTAGCCGTCGGCCGGATCGATGTAAAACGTCTGTTTTGCGGCCGCGGGGCCGCTCGAGGCGACGAGGGGAAGGGTCAGGCAAAGCGGCAGCAGCGCGAAACGGGAGGCAACGCGGAACAACGTCATGGCAACGCAACTCGAAGGAAAACAATCGATGGCCCAACTGTGGCGCAGCTAAGTGAAGATTCCGTTTAAGGAGCGTACTTTTCTTCCCGACATGAGAGACGAGAGACACTTGACCTTTGCCCACGCTCCGCGCATGGTGCGCGCCATGACGCGCTCTTTGCAGAACCAGATTATTGGGATTTGTGGCTAGCTTTCCAAACGCTGGCCAGAGCCGTCTTGTCCTCACATCATCCGCCATTGAGGTATGACCGCCAGGCCAGCTTGGAGCGGCGCGCGCATGGATGGGGTTCTTGAATGACGGTATTGCGGTTCTACAACACATTGACCAAGTCGAAGGACGACTTCGTCCCGCTCAATCCGACCCGCGTGCGCCTCTATTGCTGCGGGCCGACCGTCTATGACTATGCCCATATCGGCAACGCCCGGCCGGTCATCGTCTTCGACGTGCTCTTCCGGCTGCTGCGCCAGCTCTACGGCGAGGGCCAGGTCACCTATGTGCGCAACATCACGGACGTCGACGACAAGATTAACGCGCGGGCGGCGCGCGACTATCCCGACCTGCCGCTGAACGAGGCGATCCGCGCCGTCACCAAGGTGACCGAGGCGCAATACCGGGCCGACGCCGACGCGCTCGGCTGCCTGCGCCCCACCGTCGAGCCGCGCGCAACCGAGCATATTGCCGAGATGATCGCGATCATCGAGCGGTTGATTGCGACCGGCCATGCCTATGCGGCCGAGGGCCATGTGCTGTTCGATGTGCCGAGCATGCAGGAGTACGGCCGGCTGTCGCGCCGCTCGCTCGACGACATGATTGCGGGCGCTCGGGTCGATGTCGCGCCCTACAAGAAGGGCGAGATGGACTTCGTGTTGTGGAAACCGTCGAGCGAGCAGGAGCCCGGCTGGGAGTCGCCGTGGGGCCGCGGGCGCCCGGGCTGGCACATCGAATGCTCGGCCATGTCGTGGAAGCATTTGGGCGAAGTGTTCGACATTCACGCGGGCGGTATCGACCTCGTCTTTCCGCACCACGAGAACGAGATCGCCCAGAGCCGCTGCGCCTTCGGCCACGATGTGATGGCCAACGTTTGGATGCATAATGGCTTCCTGCAGGTCGAAGGCGAGAAAATGTCGAAGAGCCTCGGCAATTTCGTGACCATCAACGAGCTGCTGCGCACAGATGTGTTCGGCGGGCGCTCTTGGCCCGGCACGGTGCTGCGCCTCGCCATGCTGCGCACCCATTACCGCCAGCCGATCGATTGGACGGTGGCCGCATTGGAGGAGGCCGAGAACACGCTTTGGGCCTGGGCCAAGCTCACCCACAAACTGGTGCCGCAGCCGCAGCTTGCGCCCGAAGTGGTTGCGGCGCTGGGCGATGATCTCAACACCCATGGCGCGATCATGCACCTGCATGCGATGAAGTCCGACCCGCAGAGGCTCGCCGACAATCTGGCCGCGCTGGGCTTTGAGGGTTTGAGCGCTTGGGTCGACGAGGTCGAAAAAACCGCCGTCGATGTCGCCTGGATCGAGGAGCAGATCGCGGCCCGGCTCGCCGCCCGCGCGGCCAAGAACTGGGCCGAGTCCGACCGCATTCGCGACGACCTCGCCGGCAAGGGCATCGCGCTGAAGGACAACAAGGACGGCACCACGAGCTGGGAGGTGAAGCGGTGAGAAGGGATCGCGTCCAATCTTGGGGAGCGCAGCCATGACCACCCTTCGCCCCATGCTGCCGGCCGACGGCCCGGCGCTGGCGGAACTCTTTCGTCTCTCGATCGAAGTGCTCACCGAGGAGGATTACGACGAGGATCAGCGCGAGGCCTGGATGGCGTCGGCCGACGACGAGGCGGCCTTTGGCGCAAAGCTCGCCAACGCGCTCACCATCGTCGCGGAAAACGACGGTGAGATCGCCGGTTTCGCCTCGCTCGATCAGGGCGCGATCACGATGCTCTACGTGCATCCGCAAGCGGCGCGCCAAGGCGTCGGCACGGTGCTCGCGGACGCCCTCGAAAGGCTTGGCGCGGCGCGCGGCCTCGAGGCGATCAGCGTCGATGCGAGCGATACCGCCCATGATTTCTTCAAGAACCGCGGTTACGTGCCGCAGCGGCGCCAGAGCCTGGTGCGCGAGGATGTGGTTCTGTCCAATACCTATATGATCAAGAAGCTGAAAGCGTGACGATGCCCAAGGAACGCCTTTATCTGTACGACACAACCCTGCGCGACGGCGCGCAGACGACGGGTGTCGATTTCTCGCTCGCCGACAAGCGCCAGATCGCGGCGCTGCTCGATGGGCTCGGGGTCGATTATGTCGAAGGCGGCTATCCGGGCGCCAATCCGCTCGACACGGAGTTTTTCGCGGCGAAGCCGAAAATGAAAGCGCGGTTCGCTGCCTTTGGCATGACGAAACGCGCCGGCCGCTCGGTGCAGAATGACCCTGGCGTCGTGGCACTTCTCGACGCGGATGCCGATGCGATCTGTTACGTGGCGAAGAGCTGGGACTACCAGGTACGTGTGGCGCTCGGCTGCACGCTCGAAGAGAATCTCGACGGCATCACCGAATCGGTGCGCGCCGCAATCGCGCGAGGCCGTGAAGTGATGGTCGATTGCGAACATTTCTTCGACGGCTACAAGGCCAATCGCGATTACGCGCTCGCCTGCGTGCGCGCGGGGGTTGACGCTGGCGCGCAATGGGTTGTGCTGTGCGACACCAATGGCGGCACGCTGCCGCACGAGGTCGAGCGCATCGTCACGGACGTCAAGGCGCAGGTGCCGCAGGCCAATTTGGGCATTCATGCGCATAACGACACGGGCAATGCAGTCGCCAATTCGCTTTGCGCGGTGCGCGCCGGCGCGCGGCAGATCCAGGGGACACTGAACGGGCTTGGCGAGCGCTGCGGCAACGCCAATCTCGTGACCTTGATCCCGACCTTGTTGCTCAAAAGCGATTTTGCCGACCATTTCGACATCGGCGTGACACATGAGACACTGACGACGCTCACCAAGGTTAGCCACACGCTCGACGAACTGCTCAACCGCGCGCCCAACCGGCATGAGCCTTATGTCGGCGCGTCGGCCTTCGCCACCAAGGCGGGTATTCACGCCTCCGCCGTGTTGAAGGATCCGCGCACTTACGAGCATGTGACGCCGGAATCGGTCGGCAACATGCGGCGCGTGCTCGTGTCCGACCAGGCCGGCAAATCGAATATCCTCGCCGAGCTCGAACGGCTCGGCGTCGCGGTGCGCAAGGACGATCCGCGCGTCACGCGTCTGCTCGATGCGGTGAAGGAGAAGGAAGCGCTTGGCTACGCGTATGAAGGCGCGGATGCGTCGTTCGAGTTGCTGGCGCGGCGCATCCTGGACGAAGTGCCGGATTTCTTCGAGGTCGAGCGCTTCAGCGTGAATGTCGAGCGTCGCCACAATGCGTTCGGCGAGTTGGTCAGCGTGTCGGAAGCGATCGTGAAGGTGAATATCGACGGCACGGTGCTGATCTCGGCCGCGGAAGGCAATGGTCCGGTGAACGCGCTCGATCTCGCGTTGCGCAAGGATCTGGGCAAATACCAGAAATATATCGATGACGCGGAACTCATCGATTTCCGCGTCCGCGTATTTCAGGGCGGCAGCGACGCGGTGACGCGCGTGCTGATCGAATTTGGCGATGCTGCCGGCAACCGCTGGTCGACGGTGGGCGTGTCGGCGAACATTATCGACGCGTCGTTCCAGGCGCTGACCGATTCGATCGTTTATAAATTGCTGAAGTCGCGCGCCTGAATCTGTGCCGCGCTGTTACGAGCCACTGCGCCGTCATTGCGAGCGAAGCGAAGCAATCCATCCCAGCAGACGGAAATTTAACCACGGTCGGAGCCGCTGCGACGCGAAACGAACGGCAACAAACCACGCTTCAGTCGATTGACTGGGGGATGGATTGCTTCGCTTCGCTCGCAATGACGCTCCGAGATTCGTGGTCAATCCGTCAAGTTCAGCTTCTTGTCGGCGCAGATATCGACGCCGGAAGATTCCATCGTCGTGCCGTCGTCATAAGTGCCTTGCAGATCGACGACGCAAGCCTTTTTGCTGCCGACCGAGATATTTTTCGACGCGCCCGGCTTCAGCCCGCGAATGACGAGCGGCTTCGCCTTAGCGTCCGCAGTCGGTGTCGCGGTGAGTTCGGTCAGGCCGACGCTGCGGTTGTTGGTGATCGTGACGACGCCACCGCCTGCTGCCTTCTTCTTGACGACCCGCTTCTTGGGTTTGGCCGGCGTCGCGGCCGGCTCGGCGGCGGGCGCGGCTTGAGCGGCCGGCGCGGTGACTGCTGGTGCCGTGGGCGCGGGAGCCGGGGCAGGGGCCGCGGGCGCGGCGGGAGTCGAAGGAGGAAGCTGGAGGGTTTGCGCATAGGCCGGAGCCACCGCGGCGCAAAGCAGCGTCACGGCGAGAAGAGATGCAAACTTTTTAGACGACATAACGCCTCCCGATCTTCGATTGATCATATTGAAAAGACGGCCCGATCCGCCCCATGTCTACGCTTAGCGCGTATTGCGGCGATGTTAGGGCAGCGATGGCGAAATTCATAGGGGCGTGCTGTGTCCCTTCTCTCCGACGGAACTCGGGCTCATCCGAGTTCAGCATCAGGACTGCACACAAACCGAGTATCCCCGGTTTGTGTGCGGGAAGAAGGAAGGCGCGGCGCCGATCGCCTTCCTCAAACGGGATGCGTCAGTTCTAGATGCGGCTTGTCCTTGAGCGCATTGCGCGCCGCGGCGGCCTCGATCATCGGAATCGCGTCTTCGATCTTCTCCGACACCAGATACTTCACCTCAAAGCCGGAGCGGATGAAGCCTTCCTCGCGCATATGGGCGAGCAGGCCGAGGAGCGGTTTCCAGAAACCGCGCACGTCGGCGATCAGGACGGGCTTGTCGTGCTGATTGAGCTGGACCCAGGTGAGCTGCTCGACAAGCTCTTCCAAGGTGCCGATGCCGCCGGGCAGCGCGATGAACGCGTCGGCCCGCTCGAACATCATCATCTTGCGTGTGTGCATGTCCGGAACGATCACCAGCTCCTGCGCGCCTTCGATCATGTTTTCGCGGGTGCGCAGAAAGTCGGGAATGATGCCGATGACATGGCCGCCTTGGGCCAGGACGGTGCGGGCGACGGTGCCCATGAGGCCGAGATTACCGCCGCCGTAGACGAGGCCGATGCCTGCTGCCGCCATCATGCGGCCGAGCGTTTCCGCGGTCTTGACGAAGACCGGATCGTGCCCGCCCGACGAGCCGCAATAAACGCAAATGTTTCGAATCGTCATGATCTGTTTTCGCCTGTGCAATGTGGTGTGGTCAACCGTATAGATTATTGGCGTGCCGTGGATGATGGGGATACACTGCACCAAAGGGAGGGCAGAATGAAGGCTTATCCGGCTCCGGTTTTATGGTCTGCGATCGCTGCGGTCGTGGTCACCGGAGGACTCGCGGCTATTGGCTGGCAAAACTATCAGGAGGCGAGCGTCCTGAAGTCGGCTGCGGTTGCAGCGTTGGAGCGAAAGGCCCAGTCCGCTGCGCCGGTACCGGCCGTCACGCCGGGCGAGACCGGGCCGCCTGCTCCCGTCGTTGCCGAGAAACTGCCTGGGGCGCAAACGAAACCGGCTGCGTCGCCCGCCGTTCCGGCCGCTCAAGCCGCATCGCCGGATCTGCCGCATTTCGACGTGGTGCGGGTTGAGCCCGACGGTTCGGCCGTGGTCGCCGGCCAGGCGCTTGCCGACACCGACGTCATCTTGTTGGACGGGCCCGACGAGGTCGATCGCGGCAAGGCCGACGACAATGGGCAATTCGCCTTCGTGCCGAAAAACCTCAGCCCCGGCGCTCACCTTCTGACCTTGCGGATGGTATCGAAAGACGCGAAGCCCGTCGATTCGAAACAGAATGTCACGGTCTCCGTACCGGAGCCGCAGAAGAAGGATGTGATCGTCGCGCTGGCGCAGCCCGGTGAGGCGACCAAGATCCTCTCCGATTCGCACAAACCCGTTGCCGGCAGCGACACGGTGGCGATCCGCTCCGTCGAGGCAGAGCAGAAGGGTAGCTTCTATGCGTCGGGCAGCGCGCGCCCTGGCGCCAGAGTCTGGATCTATTTGAACGACACATTCGTCGCGGCGGTGACGGCGGGTTCCGACGGGCTCTGGTCGTTGAAGATCGGCCGCGGCGTGACGCCGGGGCGCTATGACGTGCGCGCCGATGCGGTGGCCGACGACGGCAAAGTCCTGTCGCGCGCGGGGGTGACTTTCCAGATGGGGGAGGCCGGAGTCGCCACAACCGCTGCGCCGACACCTGGGGTGAACGCGGCGCCCGCCCATCCGGACGCAGCGACGCCGACCGCCGGCATTCCGCCTGCTTCGGCAACCGGGGCGGCTGCCACGCCGCCTGCCAATGTCGTGCTGCCCGAAATCTCGACCGCCGCGGTGAAGCGCGGCGATTCGCTGTGGCGGATCAGCCGGAAAGTCTATGGCGCGGGCCTGCGCTACACGCAGATCTACGAGGCCAATACCAACCAGATCCGCAATCCGAACCTGATTTTCCCGGGGCAAATTTTCGTTTTGCCGAAGGATGGGAAAGGGCAGGGGATTTGAAGGGGGCGGCCTTCAAGGCCGTGACACACGACGCGGGATCCGACGGCCTGGGAGGTTGCGCTCGGGTCGGGATTTACTCCGGACTATGCTTTTCCGACCGAGGGCCTATATAGAACGCGTCTAAACTAGCCCGAATTGGCACATTCTTGCATGTCCGATCCCGTATCCACGCCCAATAAGGCCAGCCGCGTTTCGTCCGAAGGGTCGCTGACCGCCATCATCCGCAACCTTTTGCCGTATATGTGGTCGAGCAGCAGACGCGATCTGCAGATGATGGTGGTCGCGTCCCTCGGTCTGATGTTTCTGGGCAAGCTTGCCAACCAGGTCGTGCCCTTCGCCAACAAATGGGCCACCGATGCACTGACCAGCGACGTCATTGCCACAGCGCTGTTTTGGGTTGTCTCGGGTTGGGCGCTCCGCATCTTGATGGCCGTTTTGACGCAAGCGCGCGACGCCGTGTTCGCGCCCGTCGCGATGCATGCAGTGCGCGCGCTGGCGGACGAAGTGTTCCAGCACCTGCACCGGCTGTCGCTGCGCTTTCACCTCGAACGCAAGACCGGCGGTCTGACCCGCATTATTGAGCGCGGCCGCAACGGAATCGAGACGATCGCCCGGATGACGATGCAGATGCTGATCTCGACGATTGTCGAGTTCCTCATGGCTGCGATTGTGCTTTTGGAAGTGTTCGATTGGCGTTACCTCACCGTCGTCGTCGTGATGATCATTGTCTACGTTACCTACACGACCATCGCGACGAACTGGCGCATCAAGATTCGCAAATCGATGAATGAAAGCGACTCGGATGCGAATACCAAGGCAATCGATTCGCTCTTGAATTTCGAGACGGTGAAATATTTTGGCGCCGAACAGCGCGAGGCGCAGCGCTACGATCATTCGATGGCGCGCTATGAAAAGCTGAGCGTGAAGACCTATCGCTCGCTCTCGGTGCTCAACACCGGGCAGGCGATTATTCTTGCGTCCGGTCTTGCTGCCATGCTGCTGCTGTTGATCATGAGTCCGGGCGACGCTAGGCCGAAGGCTGGCCAGTTCATGTTTATCGTGACGATGATGGCGCAATTGGGTCAGCCGCTCAACTTCCTCGGCACGGTGTATCGCGAAATCAAGCAGGCCATGATCGATATCGAGATGATGTTCGACATGCTCGATAAGAATCCGGAAATACAGGATAAGCCCGGCGCGCAGGCCCTGCAGGTGCGCGAGGGCAATGTGCGGTTCGAGGATATTCACTTTTCTTACGATCCGATGCGGCCCATTCTCAAAGGCGTTTCCTTCGAGATTCCGGCGGGCAAAACGGTTGCGATCGTTGGCCCCTCGGGCGCCGGCAAATCGACCTTGTCGCGCCTGCTGTTCCGCTTCTACGAGCCGCAGAAGGGCCACATTCTGATCGACGGCCAAGCGATCGACAACGTGCAGCAGGCGTCCTTGCGCGCCCATATCGGCATGGTGCCGCAGGACACGGTGCTGTTCAACGACACGATCGGTTACAACATTCGTTACGGCCGCTGGGAAGCCTCTGAATCCGACATTCACGACGCAGCCCAGATGGCGCAAATCGACCATTTCATCCGTGCGCTCCCCGAGGGCTATGATACGCAGGTGGGCGAGCGCGGCTTGAAGCTTTCGGGCGGCGAGAAGCAGCGCGTCGCGATCGCGCGTACGATTTTGAAGGGCCCGCCAATTCTGGTTTTGGACGAGGCGACCTCGGCGCTCGACACGTTCACCGAGCGCGAGATTCAATCGGCGCTCGACCGCGTTTCGAAAGGCCGCACGACGATGGTCATTGCGCATCGCCTGTCGACCGTGGTGAATGCAGACGAGATCATCGTGCTCGACCAAGGCATGATTGCCGAGCGCGGCACCCACGACGAGTTGCTGGAGAAAGAAGGAATCTACGCGGCCCTGTGGAACCGCCAGCGCGAAGTGGACGAAGCGCAGGAGAAGATCCGTCAGGCGGCGGAAGCCGAAGGCAAGAGCGTCCGCGTGGCACTTACCGCCTGAGAAGGCGCATTTGACGCGTCGCGGGGGCTTTCTATAGTGCCGCGTCGGCATTTGCGCCGACGACAGCCTGGATTCCGCCGAATTGGAACGACGCGACACCCAACCGATTGCCGCTATCGGGGCGGTGAAAGCCACGGCAACCCATGAATTGGTTGCCGAGCACATTCGGCGGGCGATTTTCCTCGGCCGGTTTCTGCCAGGCGACAAATTGCCGCCCGAACGCGATCTGGCGGCGCAGCTCGCCGTGTCGCGTACCACGTTGCGCGTAGCGATCCGGGTTCTCGAAGGCGAAAGCATCCTCGAGGTGAAACGCGGTGCGACCGGCGGGCTTGTCGTGCTGGGCTGGAGCGGCCTGAGCGCGGCAGAGGCTGCTGCCTATGTCGGGGCTCAGCGCGTGCTGATCGACAATATTTTCGAATATCGGTTGGCCAACGAATGCGCGGCCACTGCGCTTGCGGCCGAGCGGCGGTCGGAGGACGATCTCACCCATCTCGCCAGCGTGCTCGATGAAATGACGGCGATGTGCGCGACGCCCGAGAGCCGTTCCACTTTGGCAAATGTCGCACGGTTCCTGGCCTGCGACACGGATTTTCACCTCGCTATTGCCAGAGCCTCTGGCAATCCTTTTCTGGCTCGGGCAGTGGAGGAAGCGCGCGCATCGCTGCTGAAGCCAATCGGCAGGGTGTTCGCCCGTCTGGAGTCTTTCGTCAACGATTGGCATCCCGAGATTTTTGATGCCGTGCGCAAATCCGATCCAGTGGCGGCGGCGGCCTATATGAAGCGCCATATCGAGGATACCCGGGACGCCATGCTGGCCATTTTGCCGAGGTCGTAGGCAGGGGCGGGAGATCGTGCCGATGACCACCCGCAGAGCCTTTCACTGGCCAGCAATTTTGCAAATCGCCTACCCAGATTGCGGCATTGACGCTGGGTCAATGGTCTAATTATTGTACCTTTCGGCCGAGTATCGGCCACAAAATACCAAGACGGGTTTTCCGGAGGATCCAATGTCACGTGCCCCCAGGGCCTTTGCACTTACTCTTGCTTTCTCACCCACCTTCGCGTCGCTCATCCCCGTCTTCGCCGCTTCGGCAGCGCCGATTGAAAGCGAACACGGCAAGCGCGACGTCATCACACTGGTATTTTTGCAGGTCGAATAAGACAAACGGGGAGGACTATATGAGCACCAATCGTTTCGGAGCATTCGTTGCCACATTGGCGACCGCTGCTTCTGTCAGCTTTCTGCCGAATGCGCCGGTCTATGCAAAGCCGCCGCAAGCCGCGATCCTGGATGGTTCGGCCGTCGCCGTCGCCGATGAATTCAGCGCCGATGCCGCCCAAGAAATATTCAAGGAAGGGGGGAATGCCGTAGATGCGGCCGTGGCTATCGCCTTGACCCTGGCCGTAACTTACCCCGAAGCCGGCAATATTGGCGGTGGCGGCTTCATGACCATCTATATGAACGGCAAGCCGTATTTCATCGACTATCGCGAACGCGCTCCGCTGGCCGCGACCAAGGATATGTATCTGGACAAAAGCGGCGAAGTGATCCCGGGCATGAGCCTATTTGGCGATCGCGCGATAGGCGTGCCGGGAACGGTTGCCGGTCTGTGGGAGGCGCATCAGCGTTTTGGCAAGTTGAAATGGGCGCAGGTGGTTGCGCCGGCGATTCACTACGCACGTGACGGCTTTGTCGTTGACAAGCTGCTCGAAGAACGGGCTATCGACGCCGAAAAGGATTTTAAGGGCAAAACGAATTTTGAGCAGTATTTCGGCGCTATGAAGACCGGGCAAACTTTCAAACAGCCCGAACTAGCCGAGACGCTAACTCGTATTTCGGAACAAGGTGCCAGGGGATTTTACACCGGAAAGACTGCGGAGCTTATCGCTGACGCGATGAAAAAAGGCGGCGGACTGATCACAAAGGAAGATCTGGGACAGTACAGAGCAACATGGCGCCAGCCGATTCAGGCCAGTTGGAATGGCTATCGCGTCATTACCGCGCCACCTCCAAGTTCGGGCGGCATTGCGCTGTTGCAGCTCCTGAAGATGAAGGAGGATCTTAAAGCGGATTTCGCGGGGGTTGAGTTGAATTCGCCCCAGTACATGCATCTGGTGTCCGAAGAGGAAAAGCGCGTGTTTGCTGACCGCGCTCAGTATCTGGGCGACCCGGATTTTTATAAGGTGCCGATCGCGCAATTGATCGACGATAAATACATCGCGAAGCGCGCGGCGGAGGTGAACCCGAAGGCGCCGTCCGATACCAAGAGCGTACAGCCCGGGCTAGGGACAAAAATGCCGGAGAAGGCTGAGACGACCCATTTCTCAGTGGTCGACAAATGGGGCAATGCGGTGTCGAACACTTACACGCTGAATGGTTGGTTCGGCTCAGGTGTCGTTGCGGATGGGACAGGTATCCTATTCAACGACGAGATGGACGACTTCTCGTCGAAGCCTGGGGTGCCGAATATGTTCGGCGTCGTGGGCAGCGATGCGAACGCAATCGCGCCCAAGAAGCGGCCGCTGTCCTCGATGACCCCGACCATCATGACGAAAGATGGCAAGGTCGCGGTGGTGATTGGTACCCCGGGCGGCTCGCGTATCTTCACGTCGGTCTTCCAGGTTATTTCGAATATGTATGACTTCAACTTGCCGCTGAAAGAGGCGGTCGGCGCGTTCCGCTTCCATCATCAGCTGCTGCCGCCAAACACGATTTTCTATGAGCCGTATCATCCGATCGTTGGTGACTTGGCCAAGCAGATCGAAGACCGGGGTTACACGCTAAAAGCCCAGGATTTCAGCGGCGATATTCAGGTGATCAAGGTCGACGGGAAAAACATAGATGCGGCATCCGATCCCCGCGGTCGCGGCGTATCGCGCGTGATCCGTTAAGCCTGCACGCGAATAAAAGCCGCCGGACGGTGGTTTAGAAGAATGAGCGCCGCTGGGTATAAGTCCAGCGGCGTTTTCCGCTCAAGTGCCTGAAACAGTTTACGCTGAATAGCACCAGCTTATGTCACATCACGTGATGTCATTGCAGCGAAGCGCATTGACACGGAACCGTCGAGATCATGTTGGTCCGTCAAGCATCGGAACGCGTGCCATTCCGATGTATATCGATATGCTATGCTACCGCTTCCCGCGCGCCAGAATATGTGCGCCGAGACGGGTAAGTGCGTCGCGTAAGGCTTCGTCCTCGATGCCGCGCGTTGCTTCGCCCGCTTGTTCGAGCGCCCGCGGCGGCACCGGGGCCTGGGGCGGCTTTTCTTTTGCATGCCGCACGATCGGCCCTTGCTTGAGCGCGAGGCGGCCGATGCAGCGCCAACCGAGATAGGCATTGGCCCGCTCGACGATCAGCGGCGCGAGATGTTGCAATTCGACGGCGAAGGCGCCTTCCACCTGCACCACGAGGGTGGCGGGCGGCTGCGGCATATCGGGTGTATGGGTCTTGGGCCGCGCCGGCCATTGCACGGCGAGCGGCGCGCAAACGTCTTGGAAGCGCTCGCCGACGATCTCCGGCCAGCTTAAAATCAATCCGGTTTCCGAAAACCCTTTGCGCGCGAACACGCCCTGCAAATGCGGCTCGACGAAATCGGCGAGCGGCGTTGTGAAAGAGCGTTTGCGCGGCGTGAACATGGAGGGAAAATAACAGGCCCTAGGTAAAATACCTAGTTTTTGCTACCAATGCCTCCATGGAATCTCCCACGCTGTCAGATCTGTTGCTCACTTGGTACGACAAGCATGCCCGCCATTTGCCGTGGCGCGTGCGCGGTAAGGCGAAACCCGATCCTTATGCCGTCTGGCTGTCGGAAATCATGCTGCAGCAAACGACCGTCGAGGCGGTCAAGAGCTATTACGCGAAGTTTCTTGACCTCTGGCCGACGGTGCAGGCGCTCGCGGAGGCGCCGAGCGAAGACATCATGCGCGCCTGGGCGGGGCTTGGTTATTACAGCCGCGCCCGCAATCTGCATGCCTGCGCCCGGCAAGTGGTGGCCGAGCATGGCGGCCAATTCCCCGCCGACGAAGTGGAATTGCGCAAATTGCCCGGCATCGGCCCTTACACGGCGGCGGCGATCGCGGCGATCGCCTTCGGCAAGCGTGCGGTGGTGGTCGACGGCAATGTCGAGCGGGTGGCGACGCGGCTCTTTTGTATCGGCGAAGCCTTGCCGCAGGCCAAGGCCGCCATTCGCGTGGCTACGGACCGGATCACGCCGCAGGCGCGCGCCGGCGATTTCGCGCAGGCTATGATGGATCTTGGCGCGACGATCTGCACGCCAAAGCGTCCGGCCTGTGCGCTATGCCCTTTGAGTGGACCATGTCAGGCACGCGCCGCGGGTACGATGGAGGCCTATCCGGTCAAGGCGCCCAAAGCGGCGCGGCCGGAGCGGGCGGGGGCGGCGCTTTATCTGCGCCGCGACGATGGCATGATCGCCGTGCGCACACGGCCGGAGAAGGGCCTACTGGGCGGCATGACCGAATTTCCTGGGACCGAATGGGTCGATGCGGGGCAATACCGCCAACCGGCCACGGTGCGGCAGTTCGGGCGCGTGTTCCGGCGCGCGCCGGACCCGGTGACGCATATTTTCACGCATTTTGCATTGCGGCTTGATGTCTATTTCGCCAAGGTGGAAAATGAGGCTGCGCCGCCGGAAGGATGCCGCTGGGTGCGTGAGGAGTCTTTGCTGCGGGAGGCGCTGCCGACCGTCTTCGTGAAGGTCGCAAAAGCGGCGCGAGGTTGCTTATGAAAATCGAGATTTTGGAAAGCTCGGTGAAGATCATTGCGGGCGAACGCCATCTGACCGTGCAACTTGTGCTTGGCGATGCGGACGGCGCCGATGTGGTGGTGCCGCTCGACGACATTCTCGTATGGGATCCGCCCCATGACGATGAAGAAATCTCGGTCGAGGAATTGAACCAGATTTGCGAGATGATCGAACTCGCCTTCGATGCGAAGGGGCTTGAGGTCGAGTTCGAGTGAGGGCGTCTTGGGCGCCGCTCGCGCCTATGCCACGTGCGAGTTTGAGGACCTGGGGCGCGTCAGATCGCCGCGTCCGGCCAAAAGCCCCTCTATCGAAATATCTTCGTCAAGGGTGTCCCAATGGAGGCCACTGGGGCTGATGAAGTAATCGGAGCGCTGTTCGGGGGTGCCGCGGAGCAAACGCGGAAACCATACGAGCGGAACGCCGATAGTGCGGCCGTCTTCCAGCTCAACCCACATTTGAGCATCGTCAAAACGGACGGCGGTCGCTCTAACCGAAATACTCATTCCACGCTTCCTCAATCTCACTGCGATGATCTGACACAATGTCCTGCAAGCGCCGGATCGTTCGAGCGTCGAAGCCCCGATTATATGCTAATAGCACCTCGGGAAACAGCCAGAATTTAGCGTCGGCTCCGGCTTGGGCAACATGGATATGTATTGATTCGCGTGGGTTTCCTTCGTCCGAATAGAAGTGAAAGCGGAAACCTTCACTGCGAAAGACAACGGGCATTCACATTCTCTATGTGGTTATCATTCCGCACCTATTCCGCAGCCTCGCGCATGGTCGTGCGGATTGTGCTGCGCGCATCGTCGATCGGCACTAGGCGGCCGTTCACCTCGTGGTGCCAGAAGGTCCAGCCGTTGCAGGCCGGCAGGCCTTGAGCAAGCGCGCCGATCTTGTGGATCGAGCCGATGATTTGACCGAGTGCCAATGTGCCGTCGGCGCGCACCAGCGCCTTGTGGCGGCGCTTTTCGTCGACGAGCAGGGTGCCCGGTGCGATGAGGCCCGCTTCGACCACTGCTGAGAAGGCGACACGCGGTTCGCTGCGCTTGGCCGGGGCCGCGGCGACGACAGCCGCTGCGAGCGGCGTCACCGCATCGATGCGCGCCTGCGCCGCCGCGATATAGGTTTCGTCGCGCTCGAGCCCGATGAAATGCCGGCCGAGCTTCTTGGCTACGGCGCCGGTCGTGCCGGTGCCGAAGAAGGGATCGAGAATCGTGTCGCCGGCATGCGAGGCGCTCAAGATCACGCGCGCGAGCAGGCTTTCCGGTTTTTGCGTTGGATGGGTCTTCCGGCCGGCGGCGTCCTTGAGGCGTTCGGCGCCGGTGCAGAGCGGAAAGTACCAGTCGGAGCGCGCCTGAGCGTCGTCGTTGCCGGCTTTCAGCGCCTCGTAGTTGAATGTGTAGCTTTTGGCGGCGGCGCTTTTCGAGGCCCAGATCATCGTTTCGTGGGCGTTGGTGAAGCGGCGGCCGCGGAAATTCGGCATCGGATTGGCCTTGCGCCAGACGATGTCGTTGAGGATCCAGAAGCCGAGGTCTTGCATGATCGCGCCGACGCGGAAAATATTGTGATACGAGCCGATCACGAAAATTGTCGCATTGTCCTTCATGACGCGGCGCGCGGCGCTGAGCCAATCGCGGGTGAACGTGTCGTAATCCTTGAAGGAGGCGAATTTGTCCCAATCGTCATCGACCGCATCGACATGGCTTTGATCGGGCCGGGTGAGGCCGCCTTCCAACTGTAGGTTGTAGGGCGGGTCGGCGAAAATGAGATCGACGCTCTTTGCAGGCAGGTCGTTCATTGAGGCCGTGCAATCGCCGCGCAAGATCTGATTGAGCGGAAGTTCGTTTACAGAAAGAGACCGGGCGGCGGAAATCCCAGTACGCACTACCTGAATCTGGGGTTTCTCGCCGGTCGGCACGGCACGGATGGAACGCATGAACTTCAAAACCCGGATACGCGCTACTGACGTGACGACACTCGTCCGGGTTTGGTAAAAATGACGTTTAAGGACGGGGTTTTAGCTGTCCCTATTCGATACGGCTTTGCTAAGAAGCACTTAAAAGGCGCGGATCAGATCGTTGCTGGGGGCTCGTTGCTCAGCAGCTTGAAGCTCATCCGGTGGAAGCCGCTTGGTCCAAGCACGGCAATGGCGGCACGGTGTTTTTGTGTCGGATAGCCCGCGTGCTGGCCCATGCCATAGCCGGGACAGAAGTGATCGAGCCGCTCCATCAACCTGTCGCGCGCGACTTTGGCGACGATCGAGGCCGCGGCGATGGAAAGGCTGAGGGCGTCACCCTTGATTACCGCGGTCGCCGGGCAAGACAGGCCGGGCGGCGTGTCGCGTCCATCGATCAGCGCATGTGCCGGGGCACGCGTTAGCGCGGCAATTGCACGGCGCATGGCGAGGAGGGCCGCACCGCGAATATTATATCGGTCGATTTCGGCCGCCGGTGCGAAGGACACCGCGACGGCGAGCGCCTTGGCATGAATCGCATCGGAAAGCTGCACGCGGGCTTTGGCCGAAAGCTTTTTGGAATCGTCGAGACCTTGGGGCAAATCATCGGGATTCAGGATGACCGCCGCGGCCGTCACCGGTCCGGCGAGCGGCCCGCGGCCCACTTCATCGACGCCGGCAATCAAGGGAAAGCCGCGTGCGATCAGCGCATGTTCTCGGGTGAAATCGGGACCGCTCTTTTGCTTCATACCCTCGCTTCCTGTTATCGCGCCGTGATGACGATTCGTAGTCCCAAAGCCTGCGCCACTTTGACAATTGTCATAAAGCCCGGATTGCCGCCCGGCGCCAGGGCCTTGATGAGACCAACCCGCGACAGGCCGCAGTCGCGCGCCAGTTGGCTCATGTTCCGGCTGCGCGCGATCTCGTCGAGCGCGCCAATCAGCCGCATAGGATCGTCGGTCTGCGCAACATCGTCGATAAGCGCTCGAATGTCAGCTTCGGATCGCACGCAAAGGGCCGCATCGTCGCGTTGCAATTTGAACATCGTGTGCGCGCTTTCGTATCGGGCGTGTCGATCTTATCGCATAGCTCGGCCCCGCCGCCGGCCACGAGGCCATGTGAGGTCAAAACAGATCCAACTGCCGTCCGTGTTCGTTGGGCGGCGTGAACAAATCCGTCCGCAATCTTGTGCGCGCTTTGTTGAAGCCGATCTTCTGCGCGGCGATCTCAAACCGCCGACCGGTCAACCAGGCATAGGGGCCGGTGCCCTTCATCCGGTTGCCGAAGGTCGAATCGTAATCCTTGCCGTCGCGCACCGAGCGGATGAGCGACATGACGTGACGCAATTTGTCGGGATAATGGGTCAGCATCCACTCCTGGAACAGGTCGCGCACTTCGAGCGGCAGGCGCAGCATGATGTAGCCGGCTTCACGCGCACCGCTGATGTAAGTTCGCTCCAGAATGGTTTCGATTTCCGGATCGTTCAGGCCAGGGATGACCGGAGCGACCATGGTTGTGACCGGTATGCCGGCGCGCGACAGTTCTGCGATTGCCGCGAGGCGTTTTTCCGGCGTTGCTGCGCGTGGCTCCAATTTGCGCGCGAGCGTCCGGTCGAGCGTCGTGACCGACAGGGCCACTTTGGCGAGGCCCTTGCGCGCCATAGGCGCCAAAAGGTCGATGTCGCGCACGATCAGCGCCGATTTCGTGACGATGCCGACCGGATGATTGGTTTTCGCCAAGACCTCCAGAACCGAACGCATGATCCGATACTGGCGCTCGATCGGCTGGTAAGGGTCGGTGTTAGTGCCGATAGCGATCGTGCGCGGCTGATAGCCGGGCGCCGACAATTCGCGCTCCAGCAATTCCGCCGCGCCCTCCTTCACGAACAGGCGCGTTTCGAAATCGAGCCCGGCGGACAGACCCATATAGGCGTGGGTCGGCCGCGCGAAACAATAGACGCAGCCATGCTCGCAGCCGCGATAGGGATTGATCGAGCGGTCGAAAGCGATGTCGGGCGAATCGTTGCGGGTGATGATGGTTTTCGGCTTTTCGTGGGTCACCTCGGTCTTGAAGGCGTCAAGAGTCTCCAGCGATCCCCAACCGTCGTCTTCCGCTTCGCGCATTTGCGGCTCGAACCGCCCGCTGCGGTTGGTGACGGCACCCCGGCCGCGCCGCAAGTCGGCCGCGACCTCGTCGCGGATTTGCGCGCCGATATAGGCATCGTCTGCCGGCCGGAGCGGCAGGCGAGGGGAGGGCGGCGTGGACGGACGATGCAACATAAAGCTCTCCACCGGAGCTGAGAACATAAAGAGAATAAAGAACAGATATGGAACATGCATGAGGAAGTCAAGCGCGATTCTTGCCGAACGTGCGCGATCGCGATCAAAGCCGCGCCACCACCGTGTAATAAGTTGGATTGGTTTTTAATTTCAATGGATTGGTATATGTTCGCGGCATGGGGAAAGTGGCTATCCCTCGGCAATTCCCGCCCATCCCAGCCGGGCTCTGGTGCTTTGACTGGGAACCCCCTATAAGTCGGCCACGTTCAATCGGTTCGGGATTTTCCATGTCGCTCGTCGCATCCGTCCGCAAGCAGCTCTCGCCCATCCATCCGGAGGGCTACATGTTCATTGCCGGCTTTGCGGTGCTGACGCTCATTCTGTTCTATTTTTCCGCCAATCTCGGTTGGATCGGCCTGATTTTGACCGCCTGGTGCGCCTATTTCTTCCGCGATCCGCCGCGGGTGACGCCGCAGCGCGACGGATTGGTCGTCGCGCCGGCCGACGGTTACGTCTGCCGTCTCGGCCATTACGTGCCGCCGCCGGAACTCGGCCTGGGCGAGGCGCCGATGCAATGCGTGTCGATTTTCATGAGCGTCTTCGACTGCCACGTGAATCGCGCGCCGACGGCCGGCCGCATCAGCCGTATCGCCTATAAACCCGGCATCTTCCTCAACGCCGATCTCGACAAGGCGAGCGAGGACAATGAGCGCAACGGGCTCCTGATCGATACGCCGCAAGGCCGTTTCGGCGTCGTGCAGATTGCCGGATTGATCGCGCGCCGCATCGTCTGCTTCTCGCGCGAGGGTGAACAGGTCGAGGCCGGGCAGCGCTTCGGTCTCATCCGCTTTGGCTCGCGGGTGGACGTCTACACGCCGGAAGGCGTGCACCTGCTGGTTGGCATGGGGCAGAAGACCATTGCGGGCGAAACTGTGATCGGCGATTTCATGATGGCCGACGGACAGCGGATCTATCGGGAAGCCTGAAGATCGCCTAACGTCTTGTCGAACCCCCGAGTGAGTAAGCCCGTGAGCGACACAGCCCAGCCCAGCCGCCGGATTCCGATGCGCATGATCGCACCCAATCTGGTGACGTTGCTGGCGCTCTGCATGGGGCTCTATTCCGTCCGTTTCGCGGTGGAAGGCAGCTTCAAATATTCGGTCATGTCGATTGCCGCGGCAGCGGTTTTCGATGCGCTCGACGGGCGTATTGCGCGGGCGCTGAAGAGTGCCTCGCGCTTTGGCGCAGAACTCGATTCCTTGGCCGATTTCATCGATTTCGGCGTCGCGCCGGCCCTGATCCTCTATTATTGGGGGTTGCACAACGGCGGCAATCTCGGCTGGTTCGTCTGCGTGATTTTCGCCATCGCCTGCGCCTTGCGGCTGGCGCGTTTCAACGTGATGATCGACGATCCGAAAAAGCCGGCTTGGGCGGGCCAATTCTTCACCGGCATGCCTGCGCCGGCAGGCGCCATCGTCAGCCTGCTGCCGGTCTATCTCGATCTGTCCGCCTATACGCAAATAAGCCCCGGCAAAGCTGCCGTGCCCTACGAAATGGCCTTCGTGCTGCTTGTCGCCTTCCTGATGGCGAGCCGCATTCCGCATTTCTCCGGCAAACAGCTCGGACGCATTCCGCGCGAATATGTCGTTGTCGTGCTGGTCGCCGCGATCACCCTGATCCTGTTGCTGTGGCATTTCCCGATGGAGGCGCTCATTGTCATCGCGACCGCCTACATCCTTTTGATTCCCTTGAGTATTCGCAAGTACCGCGCCTATGTCTCGGCCGACCGGCGTGCTGCCGACTCAGGGCCAGGACCTCAATAGCCCATTTTTCGCCGCAGGCGGCGGGCATTGGCCTTGGCCTTCTGCCCCGCGGGGTGGGTGGTCGCGCGTGCCACTTCGAACCCGGTGAGCATCAGGCCGCCGGCAGTCAGCGGCGGGTTCATGGCGGCATCGAACATCGCAACCGCGCCACCCATCGCGCCTTGGGTCGCGGCTACAGCCTTCTCGCTCAACATCATCCGCGCTTCGCGGTCGGTCATGGCGCCGGTCGCCATCAGTGCCATGCGAATGGAGATGGTGGTCCAGGCGGCAAACGAAGTCTCGATCGCCGAAGCGGCCGATTCAAAAGCTTCCGTCTGGACTTGTACGAGATCATCGATCATGCCATATGCTCTTTCGCAATCCGTGCCCCGGTCGAGTCAAGCGATGCTGCCGCTCGATAAGTGTTATCATACACACAGTCTGTCCGAGACCAGTTCACAAATTGTTTAATCTCGATTAGGGTCCGCGCGGAAAAGCGGGCTGGGGCGGGCGAACTTCCTCAGTCGCATGGGTTTTTATCGGACGATGAAGATGATTTTCGTCCGAAAGTGCAAGTTGCCGGTTGCAAGAATGATCTGAACGATGGCCGATGTGAACGGCGCGTTTGGATATTGCAGCTGGCGGATGGGCTGCCCCGAGGGGCGAAGGATTTGGAACGGTATGGCGAAAGAAGAACTGCTTGAATTTCCCGGCATTGTCTCGGAACTGCTGCCGAATGCGACTTTCCGGGTGAAGCTGGAAAACGATCACGAGATTATTGCCCATACGGCGGGCAAAATGCGCAAGAACCGCATTCGTGTGCTCACCGGCGACAAGGTCATGGTGGAAATGACCCCTTATGATTTGACCAAAGGCCGCATCACCTATCGGTTCAAATAGGACGGCGCATGCGGCACTTCAGGTCCTGACCCAAATGACAGATCAGACTTCCTGGCGGCCGAAATTGGTGCTGGCTTCTGCGTCGCCGCGCCGGCTTGCGCTGCTGCAACAGGTTGGTGTCGAGCCGGATGCCCTGATCCCGGCCGATATCGACGAAACCCCCAACAAATACGAATTGCCACGCGGTCTTGCTGCGCGCCTCGCGTCGACGAAGGCCAAGGCGGCGGCGAAAATCGCCACCTCGCGTGAAGATTTGCAGGATGCGTTCGTGCTGGCCGCCGATACGGTGGTGGCGGTTGGGCGCCGCATTCTGCCGAAATGCGAGATCGTCGACGAGGCGGGCCAATGTTTGCGGCTCCTGTCGGGGCGGGCACACCGCGTCTATACGGGCATCACGTTGATCACGCCGAAGGGCGCGGCACGGCATCGGCTGATCGAGTCGCGGGTGCGCTTCAAGCGCTTGTCCACTGCCGATATTGATGCTTATCTTGCGTCTGGCGAATGGCGCGGCAAGGCGGGCGGCTATGCCATCCAGGGGCTCGCGGGCGCCTTTGTCGTGAAACTGATCGGATCTTATCCGTCCGTCGTCGGCTTGCCACTCTATGAAACCATCGCGCTGCTCTCCGGCGAAGGCTTTCCGACCCAATTGCTCTGGATGAATCGGGAGTAGGGCATGCCCGACATGTCGAAGGACCCCGGCGATCGCAAGATCAAGATCGCGACGTGCCCAATCTGCGGCAAACCGGCGGTGAAAGAGTTCCGTCCTTTCTGTTCCAAACGCTGCGCCGACGTCGATCTCAATCGCTGGTTCTCGGGCACTTATGCGATTCCAGTGACCGAGGATAGCGACGAGGACGGTGAGGAGGGGGAGCGGTCTTAGACTGCGCTGGTTTGGACGGTCCAGAAAAAATTCTCAGACTGCGGAACCTTCGACGTAGATCATTTCGCTGGCCGCTAAAGCAATTGGGCCGCCACGCTTTCGCACGACGGCCCCTGAAATGATTTACCGCTTACCGATCGGCGCATATTCGCGTTTGGGTGCGCCCGTATAGAGCTGCCGCGGGCGGCCGATCTTCTGGCCCGGATCTTCGATCATTTCTTTCCATTGCGCGATCCAGCCGACGGTGCGGGCGACGGCGAAGAGCACGGTGAACATTGTGGTCGGGAAGCCCATCGCCTTCAGCGTGATGCCCGAATAGAAATCGATATTCGGATAGAGCTTCTTCTCGATGAAATAATCATCGTGCAGCGCGATGCGTTCGAGTTCCAATGCGACGTCGAGCAGCGGATCGTCCTTGATGCCAAGCTCGTTCAACACTTCATGCGTCGTGCGCTGCATGATTTTGGCGCGCGGATCGTAATTCTTGTACACGCGGTGGCCAAAGCCCATCAGGCGGAACGGATCGTTCTTGTCCTTTGCGCGGGCGATGTAATGCGGAATGCGATCGACCGTGCCGATCTCGGACAGCATCTTCAGCGCTGCCTCGTTGGCGCCGCCATGTGCAGGCCCCCAGAGGCAGGCGATGCCGGCGGCGATACAGGCGAAGGGATTGGCTCCCGAAGAACCCGACAAGCGCACTGTCGAAGTCGATGCGTTTTGCTCGTGATCGGCATGCAAAATGAAGATGCGGTCGAGCGCACGCGACAGCACTGGATTGATCTTGTAATCTTCGCACGGCACGGCAAAGCACATGCGCAGGAAATTCGACGTATAGTCGAGATCGTTCTTCGGATACACGAACGGCTGGCCGATATAGTATTTATACGCCATCGCCGCGAGTGTCGGAACTTTGGCGATCATGCGCATCGACGCGATCATGCGCTGCTTGGGATCGGAAATATCGGTCGAGTCGTGATAGAAGGCGGAGAGCGCGCCGACCGATGCCACCATCACCGCCATCGGATGGGCATCGCGGCGGAAGCCCTGAAAGAAGCGAGCCATCTGTTCATGCACCATCGTGTGGCGCGTGATCGTGTAGTCGAAATCGGCTTTCTGCGCGGCGGTTGGAAGCTCGCCGTAAAGCAGCAGATAGCAGGTTTCGAGAAAGTCGCCGTGCTCGGCGAGTTGATCGATCGGATAACCGCGATAGAGCAGCACGCCCTCGTCGCCGTCGATGTAAGTGATCTTGGATTCGCAAGAAGCGGTCGAGGTAAATCCGGGATCGTAGGTGAACATTCCCGTTTGACTGTAGAGCTTGCCAATATCGACGACCGAAGGCCCGATCGTTCCCTCCTTCACCGGCATCTCGACGGATTTATTATCGAAGATAAATGTGCCGCTCATATCAATGGTCCTTATTTTACGCATCAGCCAAAGGTCGGGATTTTGCGCCGCACAAAAGCTAACGGAACATGGGGCGGTCAGCAAGCACAGGCAAGGGGGAATTTTGCCGACCCGAAAACCCTGCCAAATCCGCTACGCGTAAAGGCGCCGCGGAGCAAGAAAGCATTCGGTGCGGTTTGTCTATTCGGAACCGGTTCAGCGCGCGGCACGGCCCTTGCTGCCGGCCGCTGCGGCGATCGCGCGCTGATGATTTGTGTAAAGCGCAGAACGCGTTATCGGTCTTCAGGCTTGCGCCTGATCCTTGAGCCGAGCCAGGCTTTCTTCGCGCCCCAGCACCTCCAGCACGTCGAAAATGCCCGGTGATGTGCCGCGGCCCGTGAGCGCGGCGCGCAAGGGTTGCGCGACCTGGCCCAATTTGGCACCGGTTTCCTCGGCATAGGCGCGCACCATGTCTTCCGCGCCCGCCGCGATCCAGTCGCGCAGGGCGGCAAACCGCGGCACGAGCGCGGCGATATGCGCGCGTGCACTTGGCGACAGGATTTCCGCCGCTTTGGCATCCACAGGCAAGGGCCGCTGCGCGAACAGAAATTGCGCGCCGTCCAGCAATTCGTTCAGCGTTTTCGCACGCTCTTTGAGACCGGCCATTGCGCGCAGCAATTTTGCGCGCATCGCGCTGTCGAGCCGCGCGAGCACGGCGGGGCCGCCGGGCAGATAGGGGAGGGCTTCGACGAGAATATCGAGCAAGTCTTCGTCCGGCATCGCGCGCATATATTGGCCGTTCAGATTCTCAAGCTTGGCAAAATCGAAGCGCGAGGGTGAGCGGCCGATGCCGGTCACATCGAAAGCCGCGATCATCTCTTGTGTCGTGAGCATGTCGTTGGAGCCGTCGCTCCATCCCAAACGCAGGAGATATTCGCGCATGGCGGCGGGCAGATAGCCCATGGCGCGATAGGCATCGACACCGAGTGCGCCATGCCGCTTGGAGAGCTTGGCGCCGTCCGGTCCATGGATTAGCGGGATATGCGCCATCGCCGGCACGTCCCAGCCGAAGGCCCGATAAATATGCGTCTGCCGCGCCGCATTGGTCAGATGGTCGTCGCCACGGATGATATGCGTGACGCCCATGTCGTGATCGTCGACGACGACCGCCAGCATGTAGGTGGGATTGCCGTCCGAGCGCAGCAACACGAGATCGTCGAGGTCCTTGTTCGGGAAGGTCACTTTGCCTTGCACACGATCGTCAACAATCGTGACGCCCTCTTGCGGAGCCTTGAGGCGGATGACCGGCTTCAGCCCAGCCGCTTCCGCCGCCGCGCGATCGGCCTCCGAGCGGTCGCGCCAGCGACCGTCATAGCGCGGCGGCCGCTTTTCGATGCGGGCGAGCTCGCGCATCTCATCGAGTTCCTGCGGTGTCGCATAGCATTTGTAGGCGTGGCCCGAGTCGAGCAGACTCATAGCGGCCTCGCGATGGCGGGCCGCCCGCGCGAATTGGTAGACGACATCGCCGTCCCAAGTGAGGCCGAGCCATTTCAGCCCATCGAGAATCGCGTCGATCGCCTCGGGGGTCGAGCGTTCGCGGTCGGTATCCTCGATCCGCATCAGCATTTTGCCGCCGGTATGCTGGGCATACAGCCAGTTGAATAAGGCGGTGCGCCCGCCGCCAATATGCAGGAAGCCGGTGGGCGAGGGGGCAAAACGGGTAACGACCTCAGACATTCTTCAAGAATCCGGCTCGGGCTAAGGCGGTCGACGGCCGTTAGCGTGCTCTTTCACATTTCGCGCGCTCATGTAGCATGCGTGCATCGCGTGTAAAGCGTTGGTTGAACCATGGCGCGGCAAGGGGCTGGCGGCGGTGCGAGTTTGAGCGGAACCTTGCGCGGGTCCCGCCCGTGGCCTGTTGCGTTCTTCGACTTTGTGCGCGCCGCGTGGCATGCCGAGCTTGCCGAGCGTAGGCTGTTTCTTTGGCTGCCCGTCGCGGCGGGTGTCGGCGTTCTGCTCTACATGTCGGCCGATCATGAGCCGTCGCTTGCTGCGGCGGTCGTCTGGACGCTCGCGTTCGGCGCCTTGGCGTGGCTCTTCCGCGCGCGGCCCATTGTCTTTCCGATTCTGTTGTCGCTGACCGCGGTCTTCGCCGGTTTCACCGCGGCGGCCTGGCGGGTGGAGCGGGTTGCGGCGCCGGTCCTCAATCGCATTCTTATCGGCACGGTGAGCGGCACGATCGAAGAGATGGACATCCGGCAGATCGGCGCCCGATTCATCATCCGTGTCGATTCCATCGAAGGCCTGGCGCCAGAGCAAACACCCTATCGCGTGCGGCTCACGACCAAGACGCCACCCAATGTCGAGGCGGGAACCTATGTCCAGGTGAAGGCGCGGTTGGTGCCGCCGGCTCATGCCGATCTGCCGGGCGGCTATGATTTTGCCCGCGACGCCTATTTCATGCGGCTTGGCGCAGTCGGCAACGCGCTCGGCCAGATCGAAGTTCGCGCCGCGCCGCAGGAGCCAAGCTATGGGCTGCAGCTCGCGGCGGCGATCGACAGATTCCGCAACCTTTTGGCGGCGCGCGCGAATGCCGCCGCCGGTGGCGAAGCGGGGCCGATCGCCGCGGCGATGGTGACGGGCAAACGCGACCTCTTGCCCGAGGAGACGAAGGATATCATCCGCGAGGCGGGCATTTTCCACATCGTGACGATTTCCGGCTTGCAGATCACGTTGGTGGCGGGGTTGCTGTTCCTGATCGCGCGGCGCTGTCTCGCTTTGAGCTCGCATCTGGCGTTGCATTATCCGATCCGCAAATGGGCGGCAGCTTTCGCCATGATCGGCGCGTTGGCCTATGACATGCTGACCGGCTCGCGTATCGGCACCGAACGCGCGTTGATCATGACCCTGATCGTGATGGGTGCGATTCTGTGCGATCGGCGCGCCCTGACCATGCGCAATCTTGCCCTTGCCATGATCGTGGTGATTGCGTTGGAACCGGAAGCGCTGCTCGGCGCGAGCTTTCAATTGTCTTTCGCCGCGGTTGCGGCGCTGATTGCTGTGCTCGAAGCCAAAATGCGCAGCGATGAAAAGCATCGACAGAACGAGATCGACATGCCGCTGCGCCGTGCGCCGCAGGACCATCGCGGCTTGCAGGGTTGGTTCGCGCGGCATGTGGCGGGCGCGCCCAAACATCTCCTCGCCGGGACCGCCGCCGCGACCTGCGCCACTGCGGCCTTCATGGCCTATGATTTTCACGAACTCAGCCCATACGTGCTCATCGGCAATCCGCTCACTTTGCTGGTGATCGAATTCTTCGCCGTGCCAGGCGCGTTGCTCGGCGCGCTTTTATATCCGCTCGGCCTCGACGGGCCGGTTTGGACCTATGTCGGCATGGGCATCAATATCGTCATGGCGGCCGCCGGCCATTTAAGCGAATTGCCCGGCGCCACTCTGCATCTGAAAGCTTTCGCGCCGTCCGCCCTGTTGTGTTTCACCCTTGCACTTGCCTGCGCCGTGATCTGGCGCAGCACGCTCTTTCGTCTCGCAGCCCTCCCGCTCATAGGACTTGGGATGTTCGTCGCCGCACAATCCGAAGCCTATGACATCTTCATTCCATCCTATCCGCAATCCATCGCCGTGCGGCAAGACGACGGAACGTTGGGTGCGCTTGGCCTTCGTCCGGATCTCTTCGCGCTCGCGCAATGGCTGAGCGCTGATGGTGATAGCCGGACGCCGCGCGACGCGGCACTCAGCGCGCAATCCCATTGCGATAAACTCGCTTGCATCGCGACGCTGCCCAATGGCGAAGTCCTGTCATTGGTGTTGCAGGCGCAAGCCTTTTACGAAGATTGCACGCGCGCCAACATCATCGTCAGCCCGCTGATCGCGCCGGACTATTGCAAAGCCCAACACATTTTCGATCGCGAAAAACTTCTCCAAACCGGCGCCGTCGCGCTGCGCTGGTCCAACGGACAATTGATGATGCAAGCCGCGCGTGCTCCGTTGGAAAACCGCCCCTGGTCGCCTCTGCCGACGCCCATCCGCAAACCCTCGCATTTTGCCGATGCGGCAAAGCCGTCACAAAACTCCAGCAACGCGTCCGCGCCGAAAAACGATTACGGCGATCCGTTCGCCTATGATGCCGATCAATGAAACGTCAGTATTTACGGATCAAGCTGACGAGCTTGCCCTGGATCTTCACCCGGTCCGGCCCAAAGATTCGCGTCTCATAAGCCGGGTTTGCGGCTTCGAGTGCGATCGAGGCACCGCGCCGGCGCAAGCGCTTCAAGGTCGCTTCCTCATCATCCACCAGCGCGACGATGATGTCGCCGGTGTCGGCCGTGTCCTGCCGGCGGATCAGCACCGTATCGTTTTCGAAAATTCCCGCTTCGATCATCGAATCGCCGCGCACTTCCAGTGCGAAATGTTCGCCCGAACCCAGGAACTCCGGTGGTACCGAAATCGTGTGGCTGCGGGTCTGAATTGCGGAGATCGGCGTTCCGGCGGCAATGCGCCCCATCACCGGCACAGCGACGCTTTGCATCGTCTCGTCGTCGGGCGAGGCCGTGCCCACCGCGCGCACCTTGCCGAGATTGCCCTCAATGACGCTCGGCGCGAAACGGCCATTGCGCGAGCTGCTCGGCACTGCCGACTCCGGCAGTTTCAACACTTCTAGCGCGCGGGCGCGATTGGGCAGCCGGCGGATGAAGCCGCGCTCCTCGAGCGCCATGATCAGCCGGTGAATGCCGGACTTTGACCGCAGATCAAGCGCGTCCTTCATTTCGTCGAAAGATGGAGGCACGCCGGTTTCCTTCAGGCGCTCGTGAATGAAGCGGAGCAATTCATTCTGTTTCTTGGTCAGCATCGATCATTCCCCTTCATGTGCTCGCAACCTTAAGGAAGCCTTCGCGAATCAATCGCTGTTCCTCATAACCTGCGGCAGGACCTTAAACAAATCATGAACGCATGTTAAGCGTTCTTTTTATGTTCCGCAAGGGGTAAATCGTTGAATTTGGCGCAAGACTCCTGGGTTTGACGGTACGAGGGCGTTCAGCCGGCCCGGTTAATTTCTTCTGCGACCGCATCAAGCCGAGCGGCGAGACCTTCGCCGAATCGTCCGCTCACGCAGTCATCGTCGAACAAATCGGCATAGCGCTCGCCCGAGTCGCAAATCAGCGAAACGATCGAACCCGGCTCGCCGGCATCGAGCATGCGCCGCCGCAGCCGCAACGCGCCGATGAAATTCGTTCCCGTGGAGGGGCCGACGCGGCGGCTGAGGATCTTTGACAGCACGCGCATCGCGGCAATCGAATCGAGGTCCTCGACCGGAAACATTTCGTCCACCACGTCGCGGATGAAGGACGGCTCGACGCGCGGCCGGCCGATCCCCTCAATCCGGCTGCCGGTGGCGCTGGTCAGCGTGGGGTCGCCGCTGGCGTGATAGGCCGTGAAGATGGAGTTTTCCGGATCGACGACGGCGATACGCGACGCATGCTGGCGGTAGCGCACGAAACGGCCGAAGGTGGCCGATGTCCCGCCGGTCCCCGCGCCGACGACGATCCAGGCTGGAGTCGGATGGCGCTCGTGCGCCATTTGCGCGAAAACGGATTCGGCAATGTTGTTGTTGCCGCGCCAGTCGGTGGCGCGTTCGGCATAGGTGAACTGATCCATGAAATGGCCGCTGGTTTCGCGCGCCAATTGGTGCGAAGCGGCATAGACGGCATCGGCGGAATCCACGAGATGCAGGCGCCCGCCGTAGAATTCGATCTGTGCGCACTTTTCCTGGCTGGTGCTGCGCGGCACGACGGCAATGAAGGGCAGGCCCAAAAGCCGCGCGAAATAGGCTTCGCTGATCGCTGTCGAACCGGAGGAGGCTTCGATGATCGTCGTGCCTTCATGCACCCAGCCGTTACACAAAGCATAGAGGAACAATGAGCGCGCGAGCCGGTGTTTCAAGCTGCCGGACGGATGGGTCGATTCGTCCTTGAAGAAAAAATCGACCGCGCCGGGAAGCGGGATTGGCACGAGATGCGTATCGGCAGAGCGTGTAAAATCCGCCTCGATGCGGGAGATGGCAGTGTCGAGCCACGTGCGGGCCATACGTCCTCCAATCGATGAAACGCTTGAGAGCGTGCCTGACTACAGCCGAATGATCCGGCACAGATCGCCGGCGTCCGCCGCCGCGGCATGCGGGACGCGGATCAGGAGGCACTGCGCCTCGGCCAGGACGCGCAGCATCGAGGAATCCTGCAGGCCATGCGGTGTCACGCGTGGCAGGTCGTCCGCGCGCTCGGTGAGCGTCGCGCGCAAATAATCCTGCCGGAAATCATTGGCCTTGACCGGCACGGCGAGGCGCGCCGGCTCGCTGTGATCGTCCGCCGCGTCGGGGTCGCCGCTGAGCGCGCGGATGAGCGGCACCACGAACAGTTTCGAGCAGACAATGGCGGATACCGGATTTCCCGGCAAGCCCAACACATGCAGACCGCCGAGCATGCCGTGCATCAGCGGTTTGCCGGGCCGCAGTGCCAGCTTCCAAAAATCGAGCGTCATGCCTTCGGCGTGCAGCGCCTGTTGCACGAGATCGTGATCGCCGACCGAAGCGCCGCCGAGCGTGACGAGAATGTCGGCTTTGGCATCGCGTGCCTTTGCAATTGCCGCGCGCAGAAGCGCCAAATCGTCGGCGACGATGCCCAAATCGAACACCTCGGCGCCGGCTTTCTCCGCCATGATCGCGACGGCAAAAGAATTGGAGGCGACGATCTGATCGGGGCCCGGCTCGGCGCCCGGCGCCACCAATTCGCTCCCCGTGGCCAGGATCGCAACGCGCGGACGGCGTGTGCAGGGCAAGGCCGGATGGTTCATCGCCGCCGCCAGCGCAACGCGGTTGGCATTGAGCCGCAAGCCTTTTTGCAACAGCGCCTGACCTTGCGCGAAATCGAGTCCGGCCTTGCGGATATGGCGGCCGAGCGGTTCGCTTTGCTCGACGCTTATGTTGATGCCGTCGCGCCGGGTCGTCTCCTGCAGCACCACCGTATCCGCCCCTTGCGGCACTGGCGCGCCGGTGAAAATGCGCGCGGCTTGACCCGGTTGGACCGTACCTGCGAAAGCCGTGCCGGCCGCGCTTTCACCGACCACATCGAGCCGTGCCGGCACCGTTGCGATATCTTCAGCCCGTACCGCATAGCCGTCCATGGCCGAGGCGTCAAAGGGCGGTTGGGTCCGCCGTGCGATGACGTCTTCGGCAAGCGTACGGTCGGCGGCCTGACTCAAGGGAACGAGTTCCATGCCAAGCGGCCGCGCTGGCGCAAGGATGCGGGCGAGAGCGTCGGAAACGGGGAGGAGAGGGGCTTTCGTCATCAGGTTCGATCGTTTCTCCGCCAAGGGGATCCAGGGTTTAAATCCCGTCAGCCTTCGGCCCGCCAATGGCCCGACCTGCCGCCGGATTTTTCGACGAGATGGATGTTTTCGATCCGCATGCCGCGATCGGCGGCCTTCACCATGTCGTAAAGCGTCAAACATGCCACGCTCACGGCGGTCAGCGCTTCCATCTCAACACCGGTCTGGCCTTTGACCTTCACCGTTGCTTCCACAAGCACCTGCGCCGCCTCGACATTGGGCGTCAGCTCCACCGTCACCTTCGACAGCATCAAAGGATGGCAGAGCGGGATGAGGTCGTGCGTGCGTTTCGCCGCCATGATGCCGGCGATCCGCGCCGTGCCAAGCACGTCGCCCTTTTCCGCATTGCCCGATAGGACAAGGGCAAGCGTCTGCGGTTGCATTGTCACAGTGCCGCGCGCCACAGCAACCCGTTCGGTCGCCGCCTTGTCCGATACGTCAACCATATGCGCTTCGCCGGTGGCGGAAATATGGGTGAGTTTGCTCATGCCTTCACGGGGACGCCGACGAGAAGATCGTGCGTCGCCTTCTCCACGTCCTTCTGCCGCATCAAGCTTTCGCCGACAAGGAAGGCGCGCATGCCTACGCGTGCGAGACGCTGGCAATCTTGATGTGTGAAGATTCCGCTCTCTCCCACGGCGATCTTGCTCGGCGGGATCATCGGCGCTAGCTGTTCGCTCACTTCCAACGACACGTCGAACGTTTTGAGATTGCGATTGTTCACGCCGATCAATTTGGTTTCCAACCGCAGCGCGCGCTCGAGCTCGCGCTGATCATGCACTTCGACCAGCACGTCCATGCCCAAATCATGCGCCGTGGAATTCAGTGTTTTGGCGCAGTCGTCGCTGACGCAGGCCATGATGATCAAAATGCAATCGGCGCCCCAGGCGCGCGCTTCGAACACTTGATAGGGATCGAAGAGAAAGTCCTTACGCAGAGCCGGCAATTTGGTCGCCGCGCGCGCCTTTGTCAGAAAGTCCGGCGCGCCTTGAAACGAAGGGCCGTCGGTCAGTACGGAAAGGCATGCCGCACCGCCTTTTTCGTAAGCCTCTGCCAAGGCCGGCGGATCGAAATCGGGGCGAATGACGCCTTTCGACGGGCTCGCTTTCTTGATTTCGGCGATCAGCGCAAAACCGGCGTCGGCCTTGTCTTTGAGAGCACGGGCAAAGCCCCGCGGCGGCGTTTGGGCACGGGCCTGGCGTTCGAGCGCGTGAAACGGCATGCGCACTTTCGCGTCGATGATTTCGCGGCGTTTATAGGCTTCGATCTTCTCTAGTATGTCCGCCATGTTACGCTCCCGTGCTGGAGCGGTTCGAGACTGCCACCAGAGTGGATAAGACCGCCTTTGCGCGGCCCGAGTCAAGCGCCTCAGCCGCGAGTTCGGCCCCCGCGCGCAGGTCGGCGGCCTTGTCGGCGACGACCAACGCGCCGGCCGCATTGAAGATGGCAATGTCGCGATAGGCACCCGGCGCGCCATCCAAAACTGCGCGCAAGGCTGCAGCATTATACTCGGCATCGCCGCCCTTCAGCGCCGCCGGATCCGCCCGTGCGACTCCAATGTCCTCGGGGGTAATTTCAAACGACGTGATCTTGCCGCGGTCAAGCGCGACCACGCGCGTTGGTCCGGTCGTGGTGATCTCGTCGAGCCCGTCCGAGCCGTGCACCAGCCAAACCTTTTCCGAGCCGAGATTCTTGAGCACATGCACCATCGGCTCGAGCCATGCGGCCGAAAACACGCCGGTCAATTGCCGTTTGACGCCGCCTGGGTTGGCGAGCGGTCCGAGGATGTTGAGAATGGTGCGCGCGCCGAGCTCGGTACGTACCGGTGCGACATGCCGCATCGCCGCATGGTGGGTTTGCGCCCACATGAAACCGACGCCGGCTTCGCGCACGCAAGCAGCGACATCGTCCGGGCTGATGCCGATCTTGACGCCGAGCGCCACCAGCACGTCCGACGCGCCGGACCGCGAGGAGGCTGCCCGGTTGCCGTGCTTGGCGACCGGCACGCCGCAAGCGGCGACGATGATCGAGGCCAGCGTCGAGACGTTGTAGGAACCCGATGCGTCGCCGCCGGTGCCCACCACATCGATCGCATTGCTCGGCACCGACACGCGCAGCATTTTAGAGCGCATAGCGGTGACCGCGCCGGTAATCTCGTCCGCCGTTTCGCCGCGCACGCGCAGGCCGGCGAGGAAGGCGCCCATCTGCGCCGGCGTCACCTCGCCCGACAGCAGCGCATCGAAAGCCATCTCCGATTCGACGCGCGACAGGGCGGCGCCATTCAGGATCTTGGCGATGAGGGTTTTGAACGCGTCCATGGGCGGATCAGTGCGGCGTTGATGGGTGGGCAGGGCGCTTGCCGCTGCTGTTCCAATCTGCCGCCATGTCGAGAAAATTCTTGAGGATCAAGTGGCCATATTCCGACTGGATGCTCTCGGGGTGGAATTGCACGCCATGGACGGGATAGTTCTTGTGCGACAGTCCCATGACCACGCCGTCATCGGTCTCTGCCGTGACTTTCAGATCCTGCGGCATGGTGTCCCGCTTGACGATCAGCGAATGGTAGCGCGTGCCCTGAAACGACGAATTGATGCCGCGGAACAAAGCTTCGCCGCGATGATGGATCTCCGACACTTTGCCATGCATCGGGATGTCGATCCGTACGATATCGCCGCCATACACGTCGCCGATGGCCTGATGGCCGAGGCAGACGCCGAACATCGGCACGTGATCGCCGGCGGCGCGGATCAGGTCGCAGCAAATGCCGGCCTCTTTGGGCGTGCAGGGGCCGGGGGAGAGGACGATCGCGTCGGGCTCTTCGGCGAGGACGTCGTCGACCGACACCTGATCGTTGCGATAGACCGTTACGTCGGCACCAAGTTGGCCAAGATAATGGACGAGATTCCAGGTAAAGGAATCATAATTGTCGATCAGCGTGACGCGGGTCATGATGTCCTTCCTCCTGGCTCCGGTTAAAAGGGAGAGTTCTTTTCCACTGCCGGGACGTTCCCGTCAAGGCGATCGATTGTGCCGCGCCCCTTGCCGCCGCGACCATTTGCGCAACCGCGTAATAGGGTTATTGGGGATTCCGGTCTGAAGATTTTAGGCGTCTTCTGGCGGCACCGGTCTTGGCCGTGCGTTTTCGTCGATCGCGACGAAGGTGAAGACGGCGTCGGTCACCTTCTCCATCGTATGGGTCTGGAACCGCTGTGCCCAGGCCTCGATGTGGATTTTCATCGATGTCCGGCCGACCGATTCCACTTCCGTATAGACGCATAAGACGTCGCCGACCTTGACCGGGCGGATGAAGGTCATGCTGTCGACGGCGATGGTGACGACGCGGCCTCTTGCCCGTTCGACCCCCGCGATGCCGCCCGCCTGGTCCATGCGCGAAAGCACCCACCCGCCGAAAATATCGCCGTTGGCGTTTGTGTCGCCAGGCATGGCGCTGATACGGACAGTCAAATTGCCGCGCGGCTGCGTGATGATCTCGCGATTTGACATGGAGGACCTCAGTGATTCGACCTCCCGCCACCCTAACACGGAGCTTTCGTTCTCGCGCGTGCCCCCCGGGACGGCCGGCTGAGGCCTATCAGCGCGGTGGAGGCCGAGGAGCCGGAGGTCAGCGGCCTTCGATGAACGCCCGCCCGAGGGGTGTAACGCTCACCGTGGCCTTACCTTGAGTCCAATTGCGGGCAACAAAGCCGCGATCGTTGGCCTCTTCCCAGACCGGCAGGCGCGGGCAGGAGGTGCGCCAGGCCTCCATCACTTCGGCATAGGGCCGTTCGCCCTGGACGAGCCATGCGAGGAGATCCCGCAGCAACGGGTCGATCGTATCGGACATGGGCGGTCTCCTGATCTTGTCGATGCGCAGGCATTCGGTAGGAACAACCGGTGAAAATCCATGATACTCGATTTAGGCGGACGGCAGAATATTTCAGGCAATTTCCACGGCACGCTTGCACTTTTCCGCCAATCCCTATAAGAGCGCGCCATCCCACAGGCGGGTTTTTGCGGTTCCTGATTCAAGGCGTCGCGCCCGGTGGTTTTTAGCAATCCAGCGAAAAACCCAGTACCCGCCGAGGTTTAACCGGAGAATGAGTTTATGGCACTTCCTGATTTTTCCATGCGTTCGCTGCTCGAGGCAGGTGCGCATTTCGGCCACCAGTCGCACCGCTGGAACCCGAAAATGGCTCCGTACATTTTCGGCACCCGTAACAATATCCACATCATCGACCTCGCCCAGACCGTGCCGCTGCTGCACCGTGCGTTGCAGGCCGTATCGGATACGGTGTCACGTGGCGGCCGTGTGCTGTTCGTCGGCACCAAGCGCCAGGCGGCTGACCAGATCGCCGATGCCGCGAAGCGTTCGGCACAATATTATATCAACTCCCGGTGGCTCGGCGGCATGCTGACCAACTGGAAGACGATTTCGGCGTCCATCGCCCGTCTGAAGAAGATCGACGAGACCCTCAATGCGGGCGCCGTCGGCCTTACCAAAAAAGAGCGTCTGATGATGACCCGCGAGCGCGAGAAGCTCGAAAAGGCTCTGGGCGGCATCAAGGACATGGGCGGCACGCCCGACCTGATCTTCGTGATCGACACTAACAAGGAACAGCTGGCGATCAAGGAAGCCAACCGTCTGAACATTCCGGTTGCCGCGATCCTCGACACCAACAGCGATCCGGCCGGCATCACCTTCCCGGTTCCGGCCAACGACGACGCCGGCCGTGCGATTGCCATGTATTGCGATCTCGTTGCCCGCGCCGCCATCGACGGCATTTCGCGCAGCCATGATTCGCTCGGCATCGACGTCGGCGCGGCGGATGCGCCAGTTGAGGAAGAGCTGCCCGTCGTGCACCAAGCTTCGCATGAGGCTCCGGCCGAAGCGTTCGAGCTGCTCACGGCACCGCGCGGCGCTCCCGACGATCTCGCCAAGCTGCAGGGCGTCGGCCCGCAACTCATCAAGAAGCTCAACGATGCCGGCGTGTTCCATTACTGGCAGATCGCCGCTATGACCGACGAGGACGTCGCCAAGCTCGACAAGGACCTGAAGCTCAGCGGCCGCATCGCCCGCGACGGCTGGGTCGAGCAGGCGCGCGCGCTGATCGCCGGCTAATCGATCCCCTGCATTTGCCCATTGGCAAATGCTTGTCACATTTCTTCCATAGCTGAGGGGCGGCTGAATGCCGCCCTTTTTCAAACATAGGAGCCAGAGGAATGGCTGAAGTTACTGCTGCCATGGTCAAGGATCTGCGCGAGAAGACCGGCGCGGGCATGATGGACTGCAAGACCGCGCTCAATGAAACCCAGGGCGATATCGAAGCCGCCATCGACTATTTGCGCAAAAAGGGCCTTTCCAAGGCGGCTAAGAAGTCCGGCCGTGTGGCAGCCGAAGGCCTCGTCTCCGTCGCCGTCAAGGGCAACACCGGCGTGGTCGTGGAAGTCAATTCCGAAACCGATTTCGTGGCGCGCAACGACGACTTCCAGGCGCTCGTCCATGGCATCACCGCGGTGACGCTTGATAAGGGCGTCGCGGCCGATGTCGAAGCCGTGAAGGGCGCGCATTATCCGGGCGGCGGCACCGTTGCTGACGCGATCGCCAACGCCATCGCTACCATCGGCGAAAACATGACCCTGCGCCGTGTGCGGGGCCTGCATGTGCCGCACGGCGTTGTCGGCCAGTACATCCACGGCGCGGTTGTCGAGGGCCTTGGCAAGATCGGCGTCATTGTCGCGCTCGAATCGACCGGCGACACGGACGAGCTTTCCATTCTCGCCCGCCAGATCGCGATGCATGTGGCCGCGACCAGCCCGATCGCTCTCGACAGTTCCAGCATCGATCCGGCTGTGGTCGAGCGCGAGAAGTCTGTGCTCGCCGACAAGCACCAGGGCAAGCCCGCTAACGTCATTGAAAAGATTGTCGAATCCGGCCTCAAGACCTATTACAAGGAGGTCTGCCTGGTCGACCAGGTGTCGATCCATGCCGATCACGCCGGCAAGACCATCGGTCAAGCGGTGAAGGATTCGGAGGGCAAGGTCGGTGCGCCGGTCAAGATCACCGGTTTCGTCCGTTACGCGCTCGGCGAAGGCATCGAGAAGCAGGAAACAGATTTTGCGGCGGAAGTCGCCAGCATGAGCAAGGCCTAACCGCCTTGACGAGCTAAGATAATAAAGAGCGGCCTCGGGTCGCTCTTTTTTTGGCCCTGATGGTGCAGGCTGGCGGCATTCTCTGCCTATGATTAATACCAAGGGTCGCGAGAGGCGACCTTTGGACCGCTCTTCATTTTTCGCTCTCGCCTTGAAAAGGCGAAAAATGAAGAAAGGAACCAACGGTCACTCTTCGTTACCGTTGATATAATGTCGTTTTGAATGGAATCGCTCGAAGGGAAACGCAGATGACCGGTGTCTGGAAACGCGTGATGGTGAAACTTTCGGGCGAGGCTTTGATGGGGGAGACGACCCACGGCCTCCATGCCGAGACGGTCGAGCGAATTGCCAAGGATCTGGCGCTCGCCGCCTCGGACGGCACGGAAGTGGCGGTCGTGGTCGGCGGCGGCAATTTCTTCCGCGGCATTCAAGGCGCGGACAAGGGCATCGAGCGGGCCCGCGCCGATTCGATCGGCATGCTCGCGACCGTCATGAACGCTTTGGCCCTCGAACAGGCCATCGAAAGCCAAGGCCAGCCCGCGCGGGCGCTTTCGGCTGTGGCCATGCCGTCGATCTGCCAGCCCTACTCGCGTCAGGCGGCGCTCAACCACCTCGCCAAAGGCCGCGTCGTGGTTCTGGCCGGCGGGGTCGGCCATCCCTTTTTCACCACCGATACGGGCGCAGCCCTGCGCGCAGCCGAACTTTCCTGCGACCTGATCATGAAGGCGACCCAGGTGGACGGCGTCTATTCGGCCGACCCGAAAAAGGACCCCCATGCCAAGCGCTATGAGCGCATCACCCACGACGACGCGATCGCTCAGAATCTCGCGGTGATGGACACGGCGGCTTTTGCCTTGGCACGGGAGAACGCCATCCCGATCGCGGTCTTCGAACTCAAGAAGCCGGAATCGATTACCACCGCCTTGAAGGGACAAGGCCGATTTACCCTGGTCGTGCCGCGCTGAACGGCGGGCGATAAACGCCAGCGGCCAAAATGGCGATTCCCATTTCGGCGAAAAATGATTTAAGAGAACGGTACAAATCTGAACGGGTTATGACAATGAGTGGATCTTTCGACCTCAACGACATCAAGCGGCGCATGGCGGCGTCGGTGCAAGCGCTCAAGCACGAACTTGGCGGGTTGCGCACCGGCCGCGCCTCGGCGAGCCTGCTTGAGCCGGTGCAAGTGGAGTCTTACGGCCAGCGCATGCCGCTCAATCAGGTCGGCACGATCAGCGTGCCCGAGTCGCGCATGCTGTCGGTGCAGGTGTGGGACCGCTCGATGGTTCAGGCCGTGGAAAAGGCGATCCGCGATTCCAATCTTGGTCTCAACCCGGTGACGGAAGGGCAGACCTTGCGCATTCCGATTCCGATGCTGAACGAGCAGCGCCGCAAGGAGCTTGTGAAGGTTGCCCATAAATATGCCGAAGACTCGCGTGTTGCAGTGCGGCATGTGCGCCGTGACGGCATCGATCAGCTCAAGAAGCTGCTGAAGGACAAGGCGATCACGGAGGACGAAGAAAAGCGGCAGACGGCCGAGATTCAGAAGGCCACCGATTCGTCGATCGCCGAAGTCGAGCAGGTCTTGGCGGCAAAAGAAAAGGAAATTTTGCAAGTTTAAGATCGTTGCAGCGCGCTCGATGGGAGCTTGAAATCGTCATGATGGGCAAGAAGACGCCGCAGAATGCGCCGGGCCAGATCGCGTCCACGCCAAAGCACGTGGGCATCATCATGGATGGCAACGGACGCTGGGCAAAGGCGAAGGGCTGGCCACGTTTCGAGGGTCATCGGCGCGGCGTCGAAGCGGTGCGCCGCACGGTGAAGGCTGCGATCGAGCTTGATATTTCCTATCTGACGATCTACAGCTTTTCATCGGAGAACTGGTCGCGTCCGGCGCAGGAAGTCGCTGAGCTGCTGGGACTTCTCAAGCGCTTCATCCGCAATGATCTTGCCGATCTGCATGCCAATAACGTGCGGGTACGCATCATCGGCGAAGCGGAGAGTTTGTCGAGCGACATTCGCCTGTTGCTGAAGGAGGCGGAAGAATTGACCCGGCAGAATACGGGTCTCACCCTGATCGTCGCATTCAATTATGGCAGCCGGCAGGAGATTGCCGCTGCCGCGCGTCGCATCGCGGAGCTCGTTGCCGCCGGCAAACTTGAACCCGCTGCGATCACGCCCGAATTGGTCGCGCAATATCTGGATACCGCAGGCATTCCCGATCCCGATCTGATCATTCGCACTTCGGGCGAAAAGCGCCTGTCCAATTTCCTGATGTGGCAAGCCGCCTATTCGGAATTCGTTTTTCTCGATTTGCATTGGCCGGATTTTGATCGTGGTGCGCTGGAAGACGCGTTGCGTGAATATGCTGCGCGCGACAGGCGTTTTGGCGGGGTGACGGAGTCGAGGGTGTCGCCGGATGAAGGCACCCCACAAGCAAAGTCCGCATTATGAGCGACTCGCAGCCGCTGCCGGCGGCAACAAAGCGATATTCTTTCACCGATCTCGGTCCACGGGTTGTCTCGGGCCTTGTCCTTATTGCTTTGGCGCTCGGCACGGCTTGGCGCGGGGGCAGGATCTTTCTCTATTTCTGGCTGGTCGCCGCCGTCCTTATTCTTTGGGAATGGCTCACGGTGATTGGCGCGCGCCAGCGAGTCTTGCAATTCGTCGTGGGTCTCATCGGTCTGTTGCTTGCCGCGCATTTCGCTTTGCGTCGCATGCCGGATTTCCTCTTTCTGTCGGTCCTGTTTGCGGCGGGCACCATGGCGAGCCTGGCTGAACCGAGACGCCGCTTGTGGGCCCCGCTCGGGCTTGTTTATGCGACGCTCGCCTTCCTGCCGGCATGGGTGCTGCGCAATTCGGTCTTGTTTGGACCAGCGACGATTTATTGGCTGTTCGCCGTGGTCTGGGGCACCGACATCATGGCCTATTTCGGCGGCCGTCTGATCGGCGGTGCCAAATTGTGGCCGCAGGTCTCGCCCTCCAAGACCTGGGCAGGCTTTCTCACCGGAATATCTTGCGGCACCTTGTTCGGATTGGCTTTGCTGGCCGCATTGACTGACGCGCCCTCGCCGATCCATTTTCTGCAGACGATCGGCCTCGGCCTATTGACTGGTGTCGTGGCGCAAGGCGGCGATCTGGTGGAATCATCCATCAAGCGCTATTTCGGCGTTAAGGACGCCAGCCGGCTCATTCCGGGCCATGGTGGCGTGATGGATCGGCTGGACGGCTTCATTGCGGCGGCCTTGTTGGCGGTTATCGTCGGCAGTCTGCGCGCCGGCGTCGCGGCGCCGGGCATCGGCCTGTTCAGATAGGCAGGATGAAATGATGCGCCCGATATCACAACTGAATGTCGTCTCGCCGATCCCGGAGACGAAGCCGAAATCGCTGGTGATTTTGGGCGCCACCGGCTCGGTCGGACGCTCGACGGCCGATGTGATCGCCGCCGCACCGGAACGTTTCGCCATCGACGCCTTGGTCGGAGGGCGGGATGCACAGGCGCTCGCGAAGCTTGCCCGCAAGATTGGTGCGAAAGCCGCCGTCATTGCCGACCCCTCCGCTTACTCGGATTTGAAAGCTGCTTTGGCCGGAACCGGCATTGCGGCGTCGGCCGGGGCCGCCGCGGTGAACGAGGCGGCGACACGCGCGTGCGATCTGGTGGTGGCCGCGATCTCCGGCACCGCGGGTGTGGTGCCCACCCATGCCGCGCTTGCTGCGGGCCGCAATGTCGCGCTCGCCAATAAGGAAAGTCTGGTTTGCGCGGGCACCGCAGTGTTGCGCGCGGCTGCTGCATCGGGCGCCCACGTGTTGCCGATGGACAGCGAACATAATGCGATCTTTCAGGCTTTAGGCAGTGGCGTATCCGCCGGCCGGCCTGGGCTCGGGGCAACGCGGCTTGCCCAGCACGGCCTCGCGCGCGACATCGCGAAGGTGACGATCACCGCTTCGGGCGGCCCGTTTCGCACCTGGGGCGCGAACCGAATCGGAGCGGCGACGCCCGAGGAAGCGCTTGCCCACCCCAATTATGCGATGGGACCGAAGATCACCGTCGACTCGGCCTCGCTCATGAACAAGGGCCTGGAACTGATCGAAGCGCATGTTCTGTTCGGTATTCCGGCCGACCAACTCGACGTGCTCGTGCACCCGCAGCAGATCTTCCACGGGCTCGTGTCGTTCACGGACGGATCGGTGGTGGCCGGTTTGGCGCATCCGGATATGCGCGTCCCGATCGCCCATTGCCTTGCCTGGCCCGAGCGCATGCCGGCGCCGGTCAAGCATCTCAATCTCGCCACGGTCGGTCAGATGACCTTTGAAGCGCCCGATCTCACGCGGTTCCCGGCGCTCGGCCTGGCGATTGCCGCCATGCGGGCCGGCGAGGGGCATCCGACCGCGCTCAACGCGGCCAATGAAGTTGCTGTCGCGGCGTTCCTGCGGCGCGAGATCGGTTTTAGCGACATTCCGGTTCTCGTCGAGAACGCGTTGAATGCCTGCGCGCGACAGGGTGTTCTGCACGATCCGGAGACAATTGCTGACGCTTTGGCGCTGGATCGCATCGCGCGCGAACGGGCCCAGGCGCTGCTGGCGACGCGCCATTGATTGGCCATTTTGGCGCCATAGGTGAAGCTAAGGACCGGACTCTCGGCATGACAGCCGGCAGACCGTCCGGGAGAATTTGATGCCGATATTGAGCGGATTGGTCCAGGTTCTGATCGAGATCGTCGAATATCTCGCCGTCTTGATCACGATCATCTTCGTGCACGAATTCGGCCATTTCATTGTCGGGCGCTGGTGTGGCGTGAAGGTCGACGCCTTTTCGATCGGCTTCGGGCCCGAGCTGTTCGGCTTTTATGACCGCAAGGGCACACGCTGGCGCGCGGCGCTCATCCCCTTCGGCGGATATGTGAAGTTTTTCGGCGATCCCAATGCCGCGAGCACCCAGGATCCCAACGCGCTCGCCGGGCTGACGCCGGCCGAGCGGGCTGTCTCGCTGGGTGGGCAGAGCCTTGCCAAACGCGCCGCCATCGTCGCGGCCGGCCCTATTTTTAATTTTCTCCTGGCTTTCGTGATCTTCGCTGGCCTGCTTTACGTGAACGGCCGGTACGTGATGACGCCGCGTGTCGGCGAAGTCATCGCCAACAGTGCAGCCGCTCAGGCCGGCCTGCAGTCGGGCGATATTGTCAAGTCGATCGACGGCGAGAAAGTCGAGACCTTCTCGGACATGGTGCAGATCGTTTCCTTGTCGAGCGGCGTTCCACTTAAATTCGTGGTCGAGCGGGCAGGGGCGCCGGTCACTCTCACCGTGACCCCGCGCACCGAGGAGGTGGACAGCCCGGTGGGCAAGCAGCACGCCGGTCGGATCGGTGTCAAGGCGTCGCAAGACGAGGCCGACATGCATCATGTCGAGTACAATATCGTGCAGGCGATGGGGGGTGGGGCGAGCGACACGGTCGGAGTCGTCACCGGAAGCGTGGCCGGCATTCGCGCCATGATTTCCGGCCGTGTGGGGACCGACCAGATCTCCGGTCCGGTCGAGATCGCGACAGCCACCGGCAATATTGCGCGCAACTTCGGCTTTGGCGGCCTGCTGGCGCTGATCGCCATCCTGTCGTCGTCCGTGGGCTTCGCCAATTTGCTGCCGATCCCGATTCTTGATGGTGGCCACCTTATGTTCTTTGGGCTTGAGGCCATCAAGCGGGCGCCTCTCAGCCAGCGCTTTCAAGAACGGGGAACGATGGTCGGAGCTCTTATCATCGCATGCCTCATTTTCTTCGTGATTTTCAACAGCCTTCATCGATATGTCATGAAGTAACATGAGGTTAACTATAAAGCGTAACGTGATCGCAACAGGTCGCGGAAAAGGAACCGAGCGCCTGGATTTCGGGTTTGCATGCAGTAGCAAACCCTGTAGAAGCTTAGGCTGAAAAAGAAGTGTGCTGGGTGAGGGCTGGGTGCTTTCCATTCAGTTGTATTGACGTTTCCGGGCGGGCAGACCGCTTGAGAATCGAAACGGGGACCGTTTTTTATGATGTTCACGCGTGGTCTTCTGCATCGGGTTTTGCTGGCAGCGTTTTTGCTCGTAAGCCTGTCCTTCACCGTTCCGGCGGCGCAAGCCCAGACAAGCGACCAGATTGTTGTTGAGGGGAATCACCGCGTCGATGCGGACACGATTCGCTCTTATTTCACCGGATCGCCGCAGCAGGGCGCGAACGATCTGCGTTCAACCGGCCTGTTCAAATCGGTGAATGTGCGCAGCGCTGGCGGCCGAATTTACGTATCGGTTGTGGAAAATACGATCATCAACCGCGTGGCTTTCGAGGGGAACAGCAAGCTCAAGGGCGACCAGCTGATCGATCAGATTCAGACTAAGGCGCATACCGCCTATAATCAGGCGACGGTCGACGCCGACATCGCGAAGATCCAGGAGATCTATAAGCGCAACGGTCGCGGCGAGGCCAAAGTGACGGCCCGCACGGTCGATCTGCCCAATGGCAAGCTCGATGTCGTCTTCACCATCAACGAAGGCGAGAAGACCGGCATCCGCGAAATTCACTTCGCGGGCAATCACGTCTATTCGGAAGGCAAGCTGATCGGTCTCATGCAATCGACCGAGATGAACTGGCTGTCCTGGTTCAAAACCAGCGACGTTTATGATCCGGACCGCATCGCCTCGGACGAGGAAATCATCCGCCGCTATTATCTGCGCAACGGCTTTGCCGACTTCCGCGTCGTCAGCACGGACGCGCATTACGACGAAGCCAAGGCTGGCTACATCATCACCATCACGGTGGATGAAGGGCCGCGCTACACGATCAGCTCCGTGAATGTCGACTCGCATATTGCGGGCGTCGACGGCGGATCGTTGCTGCGGCAGTCGGAGATCAAGGCGGGCGAAACCTATGACGGTCCCGCCGTCGAGCAGTCGGTCGAATCGATCACCCGCGAGGTGGGGCGTCGTGGCTATGCGTTCTCGCAAGTGCGTCCGCGCGGCGAGCGGAACGCTGCGGACAATTCGATTGCGGTGAACTTCGTGGTCGATGACGGCCCGCGTGTCTATGTCGAGCGGATCAACATTCACGGCAACACCCGTACGCGCGACTACGTGATTCGCCGCGAATTCGATATTGGCGAAGGCGATGCCTACAACCGCGTCATGGTTGATCGCGCCGAGCGCCGCCTTAACAACCTCGGCTTCTTCAAGAAGGTGAAGATCACGACGTTGCCGGGTTCGTCGCCCGACAAGGTGATCATTGACGTCGAGGTGGAAGATCAGCCCACGGGATCGTTCGCCGTGTCCGGCGGTTATTCGACCACCGACGGTGCGATCGGCGAAGTGTCGCTGACCGAAAGCAACTTCCTTGGCCGCGGCCAGTTCGTGCGCATCGCCGCATCGCTCGGCCAATATTCGCGCGGTGTCGACTTCTCGTTCACCGAGCCGTATTTCATGGATCGCCGCCTCGCGGCGGGCTTCGACCTGTTCTACAAGTTGACGGACAACACCCAGTATTCGCTTTACGAAACCTGGGTGGAGGGCGGCACGGTTCGCCTCGGCATTCCGCTGACGGACGAGTTCAGCGTTACGCCGCACTATTCGCTTTATGAGACCCGCATCAAGATCCCGAATTCGACCAGCCAGCCGTATAACGACTGTACCTTCCCAATCGCCGGCTACACCAACGGCAGCTGCTTGGACAACGGCGAAGCATCGCTTGCGATCAAGGAAGCGCAGGGCGGTTGGCTGACCTCGATGGCCGGTTATACGCTGACCTACAGCACGCTCGACAACAACAAGAACCCGACGAAGGGCTTGCGTGTCGACTTCACGCAGGACGTCGCTGGCCTTGGCGGCGATGCGAAATGGGTGCGTGAGACCGGTGATATCCATTATTATCATCCGCTGCTCCCGGGCACGTTCGACGATGTCGTCGGCTTCGCCCGCCTGCAGGGTGGTAACATCAAGGCCTTCGGCGGCAATCAGCTGCGCGTCGTCGACAACTTCAACCTTGGTCCGTCGCTGGTGCGCGGCTTCGCGCCGAACGGTATCGGTCCGCGCGACATTTCGGATCCGAATAACATCGATACGAACAGCCTCGGCGGTACGACCTATTATGGCGGTACGCTCGAAGTGCAGTTCCCGCTGGGCTTGCCCAAGGAACTCGGCATGAAGTTCGCGCTCTTCGCCGACGCTGGTACGCTGATCGATTACGAGGGCAAGACCAACTTCAACCAGTTCTTGGGTCTGCGCGCCTCGGCGCCCTGTCAGTCGATCGATACGATCCCGGGACAAGAAAGCCAGGGTAGCTGTATCAAGGTGTGGGACGATCATAAGATCCGCTCGTCGGTGGGTACGAGCTTGATCTGGGCTTCGCCGCTGGGGCCGATCCGCTTCGACTTCGCGGTGCCGGTCACCAAAGGCAAGTACGATCAGACCCAGTTCTTCCGCTTCTCGGGCGGCACCAGCTTCTAATCGAGACGCGATATGACAGGCCCGGGAGAACCCAAAGTTCTTCCGGGCCTTTCATTTGGCTCGCAGGTGTGATGCCGGTGGTGTTGCCGCCGATTTTTATTTGACGCCCCTTATGTTTGCCGTCATGAGAAGCGCATGCGATTTCTCCTTCCCTCTACGATCGGGCCGCGTCTGCTATGAACGATCCGGTCTTTTTCCGTCTCGCAGGTCATCCGACTGTGGCAGATATTGCCGGCTGGACCGGTGCCGCTTTGGCGGCCGGTGATCCGTCGGCGGCCATCGAGAGTGTTGCGCCGCTCGAGCGTGCGCGGCAGGGGTCTTTGACCTTCCTGCACAATCCGAAATATGTCGGTGACCTCGCGCAAACGCAGGCGAGCGCCTGCCTGCTGGAGGAAAAATTCGCCCATCTCTTGCCGCCGCAAACGGCAGCGCTGGTGACGCCGGACCCGCACCGCGCCTTTGCGACCGCGGCGGGCAAGCTGTTTCCCGAAGCGCTGAAACCCGGCTCGATCTTCGGCGGCCATGGCTTGTCGCCCGGCGCCTCGGTGCACCCGGAGGCACGGCTGGAACCGGGCGTGACCGTCGATCCCGGCGCGGTCATCGGGCCACGCGTCGAAATTGGCGCCGGATCGTTCATCGGCGCCAATGCGGTGATTGGCGCGGATGTCCGCATCGGTCGCGATTGTTCGATCGGCCCGAATGCCAGCGTCGTGCATGCGCTCATCGGCAACCGCGTGATCGTGCATAGCGGCGCGCGCATCGGCCAGGATGGTTTCGGCTTCGCCATGGGACCGCGCGGCCATCAGAAATTGCCGCAGCTCGGTAGGGTCGTCATTCAGGACGATGTCGAGATCGGTGCGAATACGACGATCGACCGCGGGACCAATCGCGACACGGTGATCGGCGAGGGCACGAAAATCGATAACCTCGTGCAGATCGCCCATAACGTGACGGTTGGCCGTCACTGCGTGATTGTCTCGCAGGTCGGCATCTCCGGCTCGACGACGCTGCAGGATTTCGTGGTAATCGCGGGGCAGGCCGGGCTTACGGGTCATCTCACCATTGGCATGGGAGCGCAGATCGGCGCTCAGGCCGGCGTCATGAAGGACGTGCCCGCCGGTGCCAAAATGGGTGGGAGCCCAGCGACGACCTCGCGCGAATGGCTGCGCGAGGTGACGACTTTGCGAAAACTCGCAGCGAACGCTAATACGAAATCACAAACAGGCGACTGAGGCCGGTCAGGCTTGGAGGCTGGCCGGGAAAGAGACGCAATCTGAGGGTATGAACGTGGGCGATACGACAAAGACCATCGAAGCGATCGATATTATTAAGCTGCTAAGCTATTTGCCGCATCGCTACCCTTTTCTGCTGGTTGACCGGATCATCGAGCCGAGAGGCGATGAATTTTGCATCGGCATCAAGAACATCACCTTCAATGAGCCGCAATTTCAGGGCCATTTTCCGGGGCATCCGGTCATGCCGGGCGTGCTTTTGATCGAAGGCATGGCGCAGACCGCGGGCGCTCTTTGCGTCCATGCGCAGACCGCCGGCGCTGCGCCCAAGATGGTCTATTTCATGACGATCGACAAAGCGAAATTCCGCAAGCCGGTTGTACCGGGCGATGTGGTCGAATATCACATGACCAAGATCAACCAGCGCCGCAATATGTGGTGGTATCGGGGCGAGGGCAAGGTGAACGGCCAGCTCGTCTGCGAGGCCGAAATCAGCGCGATGTTGGTGATCAACTAATCCGGAGATCGCATAGGAATGCCGCAGATTCATCCGACAGCGGTCGTTGAAGACGGCGCGCGCCTCGGCGATGGCGTGACAATCGGCCCTTTTTGTCACATCGGCCCGCAGGTCGAACTCGGCGCTGGTTCCGAGGTGAAGTCGCATGTGGTGATCGCCGGTAACACGACGATCGGCGCCCGCGCCAGCATCTTTCCCTTCGCTTCGATCGGCCATCAGCCGCAGGATCTCAAATACCGGGGCGAAGCCTCTAGCCTGACGATCGGCGACAATTGCATCATTCGCGAAGGCGTCACCATGAATCCCGGGACCGAGGGCGGCGGCGGCCGCACGGTCATCGGACATTCCTGCGCTTTTCTCGCCAATTCCCATGTCGGACATGACTGCCAGATCGGCAACAATGTCGTCATCGTCAACAACGTGATGCTGGCGGGACACGTGACCATCGGCGATTTCGCCGTGCTCGGCGGCGGCAGCGCGGTCATCCAATTCGCGCGGGTAGGGCAGCATGCCATGGTCGGCGGCCTGACCGGGGTCGAGAACGACCTCATTCCCTATGGTCTCGCCAAGGGCAATCGCGCATATCTCGCGGGGCTCAATCTGGTTGGCCTGAAGCGGCGGAACTTTTCCCGCGAGACGATCCAGGATATGCGCCGCGCCTACACCATGATCTTTGGATCGGAAGGCACGCTGGCCGAACGCGTTGCGGCAACGGCTGTCGAATTTCCCGACCAGCCACAGGTGCATGAGATTCTCGATTTCATTCGCGCCGGCGGCAACAAGGCGATTTGCGCGCCGCTCAACGCGGACGAGCAGGTTTGAGCGGGGCCGGCCAGCCTGTTGCGATCATTTGCGGCAACGGCCGCTTTCCGCAAGCCGTGGCTGAGGCCGCGCAACGAGCTGGGCGCGAGGTCTTCCTGATTGGCCTGAAAGGGGCGGCCGAAGAGGCGATTTCCGCCTTTCCGCATATGTGGGTTCGCGTCGGCGAACTCGGCAAAGTCTTCCGCAGCCTGAAGGACCGGGGCATTGTGGAACTTGCCTTCATCGGGGGCCTGGTGCGGCCGGACCTGAGCGATCTGCGTCCCGATTTCGGCGCGCTCGCGCGATTGCCGGACATTGCCCGCCTGCTGCTCGGCGGTGACGATCACGCCCTGAGCGGCCTCATCAAATTGTTCGAGAGCGAGGGGCACCGGGTCGTCGGCGTGCACGAGCTTGCGCCCGAGCTTTTGGTCGCGTCCGGGCGGATTACAAGGACGGCCGCATCCGCCGAGGCTTTGGCCGATCTTGATTTTGGCGCGCAGTGTCTGCGGGCGCTGTCGCCCTTCGACGTGGGGCAAGGCCTCATCGTTGCCAAGCAGCGCATCGTCGCCATCGAGGCGGCAGAGGGCACCGATCTCATGCTGCGCCGCATTGCCGAGCTCAAACGCATCGGCCGGCTGCGCGCCAAAGGCACTTCGGGCGTTCTGATCAAAATGCCGAAGGCGGGACAGGATTTGCGTGTCGATCTGCCGGCGGTGGGGCCTGAGACGATTGCCGCCTGCATCGAGGCACAGTTGAGCGGCCTCTTCCTCGCCGCGGGTCAGGTGTTGATGCTCGATCGCGCCGGGCTCGCCGCACAGGCCGATGCCGCCGGCCTCTTTGTCCACGGCTTCGAGGCGACGGCGTGAGCGGGGTGGGCCGGCATATTTTCCTGATCGCCGGCGAGCATTCCGGTGACCAACTCGGCTATCGTTTGATGCGCTCCTTGCGTGCCGCCGAACCTGGCATACGTTTGTCCGGCATCGGCGGCGAGGCGATGGCGGGTGAGGGGCTAACGAGCCTGTTTCCCTTGGCCGACATTGCCGTCATGGGCTTTCTGCCGGTCATCAAGCGCTTGCCGACGCTGCTCAAGCGCATCCGCATGGCGGCGGATGCCGTGGTGGCGGCGCAGCCCGACGCGCTGGTGATCATTGACAGCCCGGACTTCACCCATCGCGTTGCACGCAAAGTGCGCCGGCGCCTGCCCAATCTGCCCGTCATTGATTACGTCTGCCCCAGCGTCTGGGCTTGGCGTTCGGGCCGTGCCAGCAAGATGCGTGCCTATATCGACCATGTCCTGGCAATCCTGCCCTTCGAACCGGCGGCACTCCAGCGCCTCAACGGACCGCCTGGGACCTATGTCGGCCATCCGCTGATCGAGCGCCTTGACGTGCTGCAGCCCGATCCGGACGATGCCGCGCGCCGCTTGGCGGAGCCGCCCCTACTCATCGTGCTGCCGGGGTCGCGGCGCTCGGAGATCCATCGGCTCATGCCGGTGTTCCGCGATACGCTGGCGCTGGTGCGCCGGCGCCACGGCGATTTGGACGTGATTCTGCCGACCGTTGCCGACCGGCAGGCGGAGATCGAGGCCGCGTTGCAGGACTGGCCGGTGAAGCCGCGGGTCGTGCCGGAGGAGGCCGCCAAATATGCCGCCTTCCGCCAGGCCCGTGCGGCGCTCGCGAAATCCGGCACGGTCACGCTCGAACTCGCTTTGGCCGGTGTACCGAGCGTGGTCGGCTATCAAGTGTCGAAGCTCGAGGAAGCGATCGCCCGGCGCATGATCGAAGTGCCGACGATTCTGCTGCCCAACCTGATTCTGGGCAACAATGTCTATCCCGAGTTCATCCAGGCCGATTGCGCGCCGGGGCCGCTGGCCGAGGCGTTATTTCCATTGCTCACCCAGTCGCCCGCACGCGAGGCGCAAGTGTCGGGGCTCAAAAAGCTCGCGCACCTCATGCAACTGCCCGGCGGCGAGAGCCCGAGTGCCGCTGCAGCGCGGGTGGTTTTGCAGGTGATGGATAAAGCGCGGTAGATATTTTGAGAAAACGTCTCCATTGTACTGATTTATAGGAAGAATTACGATCTTATTCGCCCCTATCTAAGGAAGCGGTCGACGCTGTGTGAAAACGCATTTTAGCTATATATATCAAGTTTATATATTGATTTTCTAAAGTTTCTGTCTCGTGCGGTAATGGTGCCCCCCCCGCCGCGGGCTCAAACCCCTCATATTTTTCACCGGTTCTGCGCATGGAGGAAACCAGGTAAATCGGCCAGCGTCCCGCAACCCATCTGCATCATTGTCCCGCGCAGTTCCGCCTTGAGAACGTCGATGAGATGGGACGGGCCGGCGGTGCCGATGGCGGCGCTCGCGAAGATGAACGGCCGACCGAGCAGGATGTAATCGGCGCCGAGTGCGATCATGCGGGCAATGTCGAGGCCCGATCGCACGCCGCCATCGACCATGACGAGCGCTTCTCTGCCGACGCGCTCGCGCACCTTGGGCAGCATGGCGATCGCTGACGGAGCGGCGTCGAGCTGACGGCCGCCGTGGTTTGAGACGACGATGCCGTCGGCGCCGAGGGCCAGATAGGCTGCTGCCTCGTCGGGATCGAGAACGCCTTTCACGACGATCTTGCCATGCCATTGGTCGCGGATGCGCTTGAAGCGCTCCGCCGTGATGTGACCTGAGAAGATGCGGCCCAAGAATTCACCGAATTCTGCGAGCGAAAGATCTTTGGGTGCGTAGGGTTCGATATTTTCGAAATGCGGCACACCGTGTCGCGCGAGCCGCAGGAGCCACGTCGGGCGAAGGGCCGCGTCTGTCACGGTGCGCACGCCGAAATCCGGCGGCACGCTCAGCCCGTTGCGAATGTCATGATCGCGCCGCGTGGGACCGGGAATGTCGACAGTCACGACCAAAACCTGATAGCCCGCTCGTTTCGCCCGCCCGATCATGTCGGCTTCCATCTCCGGATCGTTCGGCGGGTAGAGCTGGAACCAGCCGTTGGGCCCGGCATGGGGCTTGATCGTCTCGAGACTCGTCGTGGCGTGGGTCGAGAGCACATGCACGATATTGCCCGCACGGGCAGCTTTCGCGATCTCGATTTCGCATCCGGGGACCATGAGCCCGCCGAGGCCGACCGGTGCGACACCGAACGGGGCGCTGAGCGTCTCGCCAAAAAGGGTCGTGCGGATGTCGGGTTCGGGGGCGGCGCTCAGATAGCGCGGCATGAACTGAATTTTCTGCAGATCCTCGGTGTTGCGGCGGACGTTTTCGTCCAATCCGATGCCGCCGACGAGATAGTCCCATGCGAAGCGCGGAATGTGCCAGCGAGCCGGGCGCTTCATATGCGGAATCGAGGGAAATCGCTTTTGGATTCGCGCCGGCACGGTTGGATGGCTTTCGTCTTGGGAGGGCATTTCTATTCCTGGTTCAAAATGACAGTAAGCCGGACGGCGCATGTGGGTCGCGATTGTCAGGTATAATTAGCCGCCAGGCTGGTCGAAGCACAATGCCACTGCCAGGAGATCGCAAGCACTCCTGCTCAATCATGCCAGTGCCGGAAAGAGGTCTGCCTTGCCGCGAGATACCGGCCCAAGAGCGCGCACCTTCATCCCGACCGCTATTGAGATATTCCGCGCAAACCACTATGTGCAGGGCGATCTCGATTAACCTTTGAGGATGTGGAATGGCCGCGAATAGCCGTGTGACGATTGGTCAAGGACCGGGAGCGGTCACATTCGGCAACGATCTGCCGCTGTCGCTGATTGCCGGGCCTTGCGCGCTGGAGAGCCGCGCGCACGCGCTCGAGATGGCCGCCGCACTCAAGGAGATGACGGCGAAGGCCGGCATTGGGCTTGTCTATAAATCCTCTTTCGACAAGGCGAACCGGACTTCGGCTGCGGGCAGGCGTGGCCTGGGGCTGGCGGAATCGTTGAAAGTCTTTGCCGAGGTTAAAGAGCGGTTCGGTTTGCCGGTGATCACCGACATTCACGAGCGCGAGCAATGCGCGCCGGTCGCCGAAGTGGCCGACCTGTTGCAGATCCCTGCCTTTCTGTGCCGCCAGACCGATCTTCTGCTGGCTGCCGCCGCGACCGGCAAGCCGATCAATGTGAAGAAGGGCCAGTTCCTCGCGCCTTGGGATATGAAAAATGTGGTCTCCAAGATCACCGGCGCCGGCAATGGCAACGTGCTTGTCACCGAACGTGGGGCGAGCTTCGGCTACAATACGTTGGTGACGGATTTTCGTGGCCTTCCGATCATGGCGCGGGAGATTGGTGCGCCGCTCGTGTTCGATGCGACCCATTCAGTGCAGCAGCCGGGCGGGCAGGGCACGTCATCGGGGGGGCAGCGCGAATTCGTGCCGGTCCTAGCGCGAGCCGCCGTCGCGGTCGGTGTTGCCGGTGTCTTCATCGAGACTCACGACAATCCCGATCAGGCCTTTTCCGACGGGCCCAACATGGTGCCGCTGAACGAAATGCCGGCGCTCATCGCCGATCTCATGGCCTTCGATCGCTTGGCCAAGAAGATGGCGTAGCAGCGCGCGCTTAGAATTGTCATGACCGTCGAGCCGGAGCGAATATCCGATCGGATTCATGCGCTTGACACACACGTGAATTATGACACGTAGTTCATGAGGATGTCACGAAGGTTTCGTATCGAAGAGCGCATGAAAAACGCAGCATTTTCTTACGCTGGGCAAGTCGACTCGCCCGTCAAACGGCACATGATCCGGGCCATTGAAATTGCCACTGGCCAGCCGGAGTTGAAGCGGCTTTACCTGGAAAATCAACGCTCTCCGAAGCCGGACGAAAGCTTTTGGGCCGCGGCCGTGCGGCAGTTGAAGCTCGACGTGCGTTTCGACTCGAGTGCGCTTGAAAAGGCGCCCAAGACCGGCCCGCTCGTCGTTGTCGCGAACCATCCTTATGGTGTGCTCGACGGCCTCGTCATCGCGTGGCTCGTGGAAAAGGTGCGCAAAGACTTTCTCATCCTGACCAATGCGGTGCTGATGCAGGCGCCGGAGGTCCGCAGCTATGTGCTGCCCGTCGATTTTTCCGGCGCGCCTGGCGCGATGGAAACCAATTTGAACTCGCGCAACCAGGCGCGCGAGCATCTGGAGAAGGGCGGTTGCGTCATCGTCTTTCCGGCCGGCGGCGTCTCGACCGCGCCGGACAAATGGGGCCGCCAGCCTGCGACCGACGCGCCGTGGGGGACGTTCACGGCGCAGCTGATCCAGCGCTCGAAGGCTGACGTTCTGCCACTGTGCTTTGCCGGGCAGAACAGCCGGTTGTTCCAGATCGCCAGCCATATCAGTATGACCCTCCGCCTGTCGCTGATTTTCCACGAGGTGAAAAAGCGCATCGGCACCTGCTTGCCGGTGGCCGTGGGCGACGTCATCCCCTTCGCCGACATCGCGACGATCAAGGACCGGCAGGCGCTCATGTGCGAGCTGCGTCAGCGAACTTACGCGCTCGCCGTTTATTTCTACGATCTCGCGCCCGATTTCGGCGTTCGCTGGTCGCCGGCCTGAAACGTCGGCGCGAACCCGCGCCTGTAAACGGGCAAATCGTCATTGAAACATCGATAGGCGGGGTCCATACCCCGTGACTGCGGCAACGCGGCGCTTGCCCTCGCGCACCCACAAATCCCATACGATTCGCGAACGGAATGAACGCATTGATGCGTGCCATTCGTCTGCCTTCTCCGTTCTGATTAAGTCTTCGTTCACCTTCTTGCCGCATGGTTCGCGCATGGTCATTCGTCGTCGTATCCGCGCGATTTTAATTCCTCTGGCTCTGTATTGCATTGCTGGGGCGCTCGTTGGCTATTTCGTCTGGCACGCGCGCTACGGCCAGCGTGGCGAGGAAGCGAAGACGGCCTATAAGGCGCGGATCGCCGAAAAGACGGCCGAACTGAATGCGTTGCAGAATGAGCATAAGAACTGGCAGCAGCGGATCGACCTGATGCAATCGGATTCCGTCGATAAGGATTTGCTGGAGGAAGAAGCCTCCATCCTCCTCGATCGCGTCGACCGCCGCGATCTGGTCGTGTTTTTGAAGTCGCCAGCCAAGAATTGAAAGCGCCCGCGTGCGGCAAAGAGACGTGGCGGTGGGTGGGGCGCGCTCAGGCGCATCATGAAGTCTGTTGGCATGCCATCAATTTGCATTTCGTGACGAATAGGTGCGCGCGGCGGGGGGCGGTCGTAAGTTCTCATCTCAACCATGCTACCCTCCTGGGGGTAAGTGTCGCTATGCCGCGCTGCAGCACGAATTTTTGTGCATAACCGAAATTCAGTTAATCGAAAATAATATATACATAACAATAGATTATCTGCGGCATTTGGCCTCGCATCCCCCCTCGACACTGGGCTTTCTGTTAAGCTATGGTCCCCCATCGCAAAGGGAGCACGGCCGTCAGAGCCGTGGGTTGATAGGAGTTCCCATGGCTGCCGCCACTACTTCCGCCCGGTCCAAATCAGGGGGCAAATCCAGCCCCGCAATTTCCAACATCGCCGATTTTACCAAGGAGCAGGAGCTGCACGCTTATAGCGAAATGCTGCTGATCCGCCGCTTCGAGGAGAAGGCCGGCCAAATGTACGGCATGGGTCTCATCGGCGGCTTCTGCCATCTCTATATCGGCCAGGAAGCCGTTGTGGTCGGCATGCAGATGGCGACCAAACCCGGTGACGCGGTCATCACCTCTTACCGCGATCACGGCCATATGATCGCCTGCGGCATGGATCCGAAGGGGGTCATGGCCGAGCTGACCGGGCGCCGCGGCGGCTTGTCGAAAGGCAAGGGCGGCTCGATGCACATGTTCTCGAAAGAGAAGAATTTTTACGGCGGCCACGGCATCGTCGGCGCGCAAGTCTCGCTCGGCACGGGCCTCGGCTTCGCCCATCATTATCGCGGCAATGGCAATGTCTCGCTCACCTATTACGGGGACGGCGCCGCGAACCAGGGCCAGGTCTATGAGAGCTACAACATGGCGGAGCTGTGGAAGCTCCCGGTCGTCTTCATCATCGAAAACAACCGCTACGCCATGGGCACGTCGGTCACACGCTCTTCGGCGCAAACCGATTTTTCAAAGCGCGGTGTTGCGTTCAACATTCCGGGCGAGCAGGTCGACGGCATGGATGTTCGCGCGGTGAAAGCCGCAGCCGAGCGTGCCATTCAATGGTGCCGCGACGGCAAGGGCCCATACATCCTCGAAATGCAGACCTATCGCTACCGTGGTCACTCCATGTCCGACCCGGCGAAATACCGCTCCAAGGAGGAAGTGCAGAAGATGCGCGAGGAGCATGATCCGATCGAGCAAGTCCGCGCGCGCCTGCTGCGCGAGGGCACGTCGGAGGACGAATTGAAGGCGATCGACGCCAAGGCCCGCGCCATTGTCGCGGAAGCCGCCGAATTTGCGAGCCATGATCTTGAGCCTGATCCGTCCGAGCTTTGGACGGATGTGCTGAAATAATCGGGCGAGGGGGATTTCAATCATGGCTACCAATATTCTGATGCCCGCGCTGTCTCCCACCATGGAGCAGGGCAAACTGGCAAAATGGCTCAAAAAGGTCGGCGACCAGATCAAATCCGGCGACGTGCTCGCCGAGATCGAGACCGACAAGGCGACGATGGAAGTCGAGGCGGTGGACGAGGGGACGCTCGCGGCCATTCTCATTCCCGACGGCACCGAAAATGTCGCCGTCAACACGCCCATTGCCGTGATCGCGGCGGACGGTGAGGATGCCAGTGCCGCTGCGGCCCCCGCGCCGGCGGCTGCCCCCGCACCTGCGGTCGCCGAAGCTCCGGCGCCGGCGGCTCCTGCGGTGCAGACCGCGCCGGCCAAGCCGCAAGCGGCGGTCGAGCCTGATTATCCCGAAGGCACGAAACTCGTCACCATGACGGTGCGCGAAGCCTTGCGCGACGCCATGGCCGAGGAAATGCGCCGCGACCCCGACGTTTTCGTCATGGGCGAAGAGGTCGCCGAATATCAGGGCGCTTATAAGGTCACCCAAGGGCTGCTGCAGGAATTCGGGGCCAGGCGCGTTATCGATACGCCGATCACCGAACATGGTTTTGCCGGCGTCGCGGTCGGCGCGGCCATGACCGGGTTGAAGCCGGTGGTCGAATTCATGACGTTCAACTTCGCCATGCAGGCGATCGACCATATCATCAATTCGGCGGCCAAGACGCTGTACATGTCGGGTGGCCAGATGGGCTGTCCGATCGTGTTCCGCGGCCCGAACGGCGCGGCCTCGCGCGTTGCGGCGCAGCACAGCCAAGATTACGCCGCCTGGTATTCCAACGTGCCGGGCTTGAAAGTGGTCGCGCCCTATACGGCCGCCGATTTCAAGGGCCTGCTCAAGAGCGCGATCCGCGATCCTAATCCGGTCGTCTTCCTCGAAAACGAAATGATCTACGGCCAAAGCTTCGAAGTGCCGCAGCTCGAGGATTTCACCATTCCGATCGGCAAGGCGAAAATCGCCCGCGCCGGCACCGACGTGACCATCGTGTCCTGGGCGATCGGCATGAGCTACGCGCTGAAAGCCGCCGCTGAACTGGAGAAGGAAGGCATTTCGGCGGAAGTGATCGACCTGCGCACCATCCGTCCAATGGACACAGATGCGATCGTCGCCTCGGTCGTGAAGACCGGCCGCTGCGTGACGGTGGAAGAGGGCTGGGCGCAGTCGGGCGTTGGTGCCGAAGTGGTGGCTCGGATCATGGAGCACGCCTTCGATTATCTCGACGCGCCGGTCATCCGCGTCTCGGGCAAGGACGTGCCGATGCCCTATGCGGCCAATCTCGAAAAACTGGCTCTGCCGAATGTCGGCGAAGTCGTCGCTGCGGCCAAGGCCGTTTGCTATCGCTAAGGGGGAGCCGGACTTATGCCCATTCAAATCCTGATGCCAGCACTCTCTCCCACGATGGAGAAGGGCAATCTTGCCAAGTGGCTGAAGAACGAAGGCGACACGATCAAATCCGGCGACGTGATCGCCGAGATTGAGACCGACAAGGCGACGATGGAAGTCGAGGCGGTCGACGAGGGCGTGCTCGCCAAAATCGTCGTGCCGGCCGGCACGGCGGATGTGCCGGTCAACCAGCTCATCGGCCTGATTGCGGCCGATGGCGAGGACGCGAAGGTCGTCGCTGCGGGCAACGGTGCCGCCACGCCCGCTCCGGCAGCGGCCCCCGCTGCTGCGCCAGCCGCTGCAAGTGCTGCGCCCGCCGCAGCGCCGGCTCCGGCCGCGGCGGCGCCCGCCGTATCGGGCCAGCGCATTTTCGCTTCGCCTCTCGCCAAGCGAGTTGCGAAGGAGGCTGGGCTCGATCTCGCCAAGATCAACGGCTCGGGGCCGCACGGCCGGATCATCGAAAAGGACGTGAAAGCGGCGATTGCCGGTGGTGGTGCGGTTGCTGCCGCGCCTGCGCCCGCTGCGGCCCCGGCTGCCGCTGCTCCCGCGCCAGCGGCTGCTGCGCCGGCACCGGCCGGCCCCTCTGACGAAATGACCAAGAAGCTGTTCGCTCCGGGTTCGTTCGAGGAAGTGCCACACGATGGCATGCGCAAGACGATTGCGCGCCGTCTGACCGAGGCAAAGCAGACCATCCCGCATTTCTATCTGACGATCGATTGCGAGTTGGATGCGCTCTTGAAGCTGCGTGAGCAGGTCAATTCGTCCGCCCCGCAAAAGGACGGCAAACCGACCTTCAAGGTATCGGTAAATGATTTTGTTATCAAAGCCTTGGCTCTGGCTCTTCATAAGGTACCTGAGGCCAATGTGTCGTGGACGGACAGCGCAATGCTCAAGCACAAGCATTCCGACGTCGGCGTCGCTGTCTCGATCCCCGGCGGCCTGATCACGCCGATCGTCCGGGCGGCGGAGACGAAGACCTTGTCCACCATCTCCAACGAGATGAAGGACTTCGCGGCGCGCGCCAAGACCCGCAAGTTGAAGCCGGACGAATATCAGGGCGGCACAACGGCCGTCTCGAACCTCGGCATGTTCGGCGTTAAGAACTTCCAGGCTATCGTCAATCCGCCGCATGCGACCATCCTCGCGGTCGGCGCTGGCGAGAAGCGCGTCATCGTCAAGAACGGCGAGCCGGCGGTTGCAACGCTCATGAGCGTCACGCTCTCGACCGATCACCGCGCGGTCGACGGCGCGCTCGGGGCCGAGCTGATGCAGGCGTTCAAGGAATTCATCGAACATCCGATGAGCATGCTGGTGTAACGCGCGGCTTTGCTTCGCACGAAAACGATGCTGGCGCTCCGATGACCTTGAAAGGGCGCCAGCCAATCTTCAAATCTTGTCGTTCAAGGCGCATCGCGAGGACTGATTTGACAGCCGCTTTGGCCCGAGCCCGCTGCGACTTTTAGGAGAATGAGAATGGCCTATGATGTTCTGGTGATCGGCGGTGGTCCGGGCGGTTATGTGACCGCGATCCGTTCGGCGCAGCTTGGCTTGAAGACCGCCTTGGTCGAACGCGAGCATTTGGGCGGCATTTGCCTCAACTGGGGATGTATCCCGACGAAAGCGCTGCTGCGCTCGGCCGAGATTTTTCATTATGCCCAGCATGCTAAGGATTATGGCCTGAAGCTGGAAGGCAAGATCACTTTTGATCCGGCCGATGTGGTCAAGCGCTCGCGTGGCGTCTCCGGCCAGCTCAACGCCGGCGTTGGCTTCCTGCTGAAGAAGAACAAGGTGGACGTGATCTGGGGCGAGGCCACGATCGACGCGCCCGGCAAGGTCACCGTCGCCGCCTCCAAAAAACCGGCGATGCAGCCGCAGAACCCGGTGCCGAAGGGCACGCTGGGTGCGGGTACCTACGAGGCAAAGAACATCATCATCGCCACGGGCGCGCGGCCGCGCGTGCTGCCGGGGCTTGAGCCGGACGGCAAGCTGATCTGGACCTATTTTGAAGCAATGGTTCCGCCGGCCTTCCCTAAGTCCTTGATCGTGATGGGGTCGGGCGCGATCGGCATCGAATTTGCGAGCTTCTATCGGACGATGGGGGCGGAGGTGACGGTGGTCGAGGTGCTGCCGCAGGTTCTTCCGGTGGAAGATGCGGAGATCGCTGCTATCGCACGGAAAAAGTTCGAGAAATTGGGCTTGAAGATCCTGACCTCGACGAAAGTCACGAAGGTCGAGAAGGGCGCTGACAATGTCACCTGCACGCTCGAGGACGACAAGGGCAACAAGCAGACTCTGACAGCCGACCGGTTGATTTCGGCCGTCGGCGTCGTCGGCAATGTCGAAAATCTCGGCCTTGAGAAGCTTGGCGTGAAGACGGATCGCGGCTGCATCGTCACCGACGGCCTCGGCAAGACCAATGTGCCGGGCATCTATGCGATTGGCGACGTCGCCGGTCCGCCGATGCTGGCGCACAAGGCCGAGCATGAAGGGGTGATCTGCGTCGAGGGCATCAAGGGCCTGCATGTCCACGCGATGGACAAGAACATGATCCCGGGCTGTACCTATTGCCACCCGCAAGTGGCTTCGGTCGGTCTCACCGAAGCGAAGGCCAAGGCCGTTGGGTACGAGGTCAAGGTCGGCCGATTCCCCTTCATCGGCAACGGCAAGGCGATTGCGCTCGGCGAGCCCGACGGACTGGTCAAGACCGTGTTCGACGCCAAGACCGGCAAATTGCTGGGCGCCCACATGGTCGGGGCGGAAGTCACCGAGCTGATCCAGGGCTATGTGGTCGCGATGAACCTGGAGACGACCGAGGAAGAGCTGATGCACACAGTCTTCCCACATCCGACGCTGTCGGAAATGATGCACGAAAGCGTCCTCGACGCCTACGGCAAGGTTATTCATACTTAAAGATGAGGGTTCCACCGCGCGGCGTCAGACGCCGACGCGGATCTATGATGGTAAAATAGCGGCGCGGGGTTGGGGGCAACAGAAGGTGCCGTGGCCGATCCCGCGATCCACCGGTTGGGGGAGGCCGCTATGAATGAGCCCCTTGGTCTGCTTGGCACACCACATATCAATTTTCTGACCCTGGTCGTCATTGGCGGGCTGGTGGGTTGGATTTCCGGCATCTTTCTGAGCGTGCGGCATTGGGCCGTCACCAACATGCTGATCGGCGTGATCGGGTCGTGGGCAGGATCGGAGCTTGCAGTTTTTCTCGGCTTTGTGATCTATGGCTCGTTCAACCATCTGTTCGCCGCGCTGGCCGGGGCGATCGTCGTGCTCTACATCTGGCAGATGCTTTATCAGCGGCTGTAAGGCCTGTCTCACATGGCGCCGCGAGCCTGCCGACGGGTCAAGTTGATGCGCACGATCCTCCCGTATCGGACTCAGTCGCAAATGATGCGCGAAAGCGTCCTCTTGTCGACGATCGTTGCAACTGCGTGTAGGCGGGCAACTCCTTGACTTATGGCGGATATTTCGGCTTGGCGCAATGTTTCCGTTGGCGCTGGCAGGATTGGCAATTGTGCTCTACCTTTGACAGATGTTGCTTGCCGAAGGCGGATAGTGTTCAAGCTGCGGCAAGGCGCACATTGCAGAGGTTCCATGGCTGTCGTTCTCGATCTTCTTAAATCCGATCCGCGCAAGAAAGCGCTCGGCGAAGCGCGCCATCCGGAAAAGGCCCATCGGCCGGACCAGCCGGTGCTGCGCAAGCCCGAGTGGATCAGGGTGAAGGCGCCGGGTTCGCCCAAATGGGCCGAAACCCATAAGATCGTGAAAGAGCATGGCCTCGTTACCGTGTGCGAAGAGGCGGGTTGCCCGAATATCGGCGAGTGCTGGGAAAAGAAGCACGCGACCTTCATGATCATGGGCGACACCTGCACGCGCGCCTGCTCGTTCTGCAATGTGAAGACGGGCTTGCCCGGTGCGCTCGACGCGCACGAGCCGCAATATGTGGCGGAAGCTGTCGCCAAGCTCGGCCTTTCGCACGTGGTGATCACCTCGGTCGACCGCGACGATCTTGCTGACGGCGGCGCGGAGCATTTTGCGCAGACCATTCATGCGATCCGCGCGGCATCGCCGAAGACGACGATCGAGATCCTCACCCCCGACTTCCTGCGCAAGGATGGGGCGCTCGAGATCGTGGTTGCGGCCAAGCCCGACGTGTTCAATCACAATCTCGAAACCGTGCCGTCGAACTATCTCACGGTCCGACCCGGCGCGCGCTACTTCCATTCCATTCGCCTGTTGCAGCGGGTGAAGGAACTCGATCCGACCATTTTCACCAAATCCGGCATCATGGTCGGCCTTGGCGAGAAGCGGAACGAGGTGTTGCAACTGATGGACGATCTGCGCTCCGCCGACGTTGATTTCCTCACGATCGGCCAATATCTGCAGCCGACGAAGAAACATCACGCGGTTCTGGAATTCGTCACGCCCGAGCAATTCAAGGCCTATGAGACGGTTGCTTATGTGAAGGGCTTCCTGCTCGTCTCGGCGACGCCCCTGACCCGCTCATCGCACCATGCGGGCGAGGATTTCGCTCGGCTGCAGGCGGCTCGGCGCGCCAAATCCGGCGCATGAGCGATCTTGCAGCTACGCTGCGAGTCTTGGAACCCTATCCGGGGATCTTTACGTATTACGATGGCCGTATTGACGGTAAACGCCTTCATTCGGAGGGTCCTAACTGGCTGGATGACGGCGCTTTCTCGCTCGGCACCGCATCCTATGCGATCGTGGACGGCGCCGAAGCGCTCGTCTACGACACGCATATGTCGCTTGACCATGCGCGTGCGATTCGTGCGCATCTCACCGGGCGGGGTGTCACGCAGATCCGCGTCGTTCTTTCCCATTGGCACAATGATCACGTGGCTGGAAATGCCGTCTTCGCCGATTGCGAGATCATCGCTTTGCGGCTGACCGCCGATTTGCTGCAGTCCCATCGGGACGAACTCGCGACGCAGCCGCCGGCGATCTCACCGCTCGTTATGCCGAATCGACTGTTTGAGCATGAATTGCATCTCACGGTTGGTCAGCGGCAGGTCGAGTTGCATCATTTCCAGATTCACTCGGCCGACGGTAACGTCATGTGGCTTCCCGATCAGCACATTCTGCTCGCCGGCGATACGGTGGAAGATACGGTCACCTATATTTGCGAGCCGGAAGAAGCCGGGCGGCATTTAAGGGAACTCGATCGCCTCGGGCACTGGCCGATCGATCGAATTTTACCCAACCACGGTGATCTGGACCGGATTGCTGCAGGCGGCTATGATCAGAGCTTGATTGGGGCGACCAAGGCCTATCTTCGCCGGCTTCTTGATGTGCGGGGGACCGGGGAGGAGTTGCTATCTTTGCGCGAATTCGTGGCGCCGGAATTGGCTTCGGGCGCGATCATATATTTTGCGCCTTACGAAGTTGTCCATGCGCAAAATATGTCGTTACTTCGCGCTGCAACCCTTAAGGAGTAGGGCGATGCGAGTGTTTGCCGACATCGACCTGTGGCATTTTTGTCTCATCGACTGAATACAACTGTCGCGAAGTTGCGATCTGATCAATAAAACTTTGGAAATCTACGCTGGCTTGCTAGCTTTCCCAAAAGAATGGTGAGTCCATGAAAAAATATCTTCTGGTGGTGGCATTGTGTGTCGGTTCCTATTCGTCAGCTTGGAGTGCCGACCTGCCGGTTAGCACTCCGGCTCCGGCTCCTGCCCCCGCGCCTTCGACGTTGAGCTCATACTCCTTCATAGATGAGTTGCGGATGGGTGCGCTTGTCCATGACGCGGCGAGCCGGGAGAGCGGTGGCGCGCCCGATTTGAATGCGGAAGTGCTTTTCGTCAAGCCGTGGGGAACCAATGATCAGTGGTGGCTGCCGCGTCCCATGATCGGCACCACGATCAATTTTGAAGGCCGCACCAGCACAGCGTTTGCAGCGGCGGCTTGGCAATATTACGTGACGCAGAAGATCTTCGTCGAGGGCACGTTCGGCGGCAGTGTCAACAACGGCAAAGTCGATGGCGGGGACCACCATAATGCGGTCGGCTCGCACGTGCTGTTTCGCGAATCCGCTGCGCTCGGCTATGATTTGACCGATCATTGGCGCGTTCTTGCGACCGTCGAGCACGATTCGAACGCTGGCCTCGCGAAAAAGAACCGTGGATTGACCAATTACGGCGTCCAGATCGGCTATCGGTTCTAGAGCTTAAGCTCGTTCCCTTATCGTCAAAACGCGTTGACGCGCCGGATTGCGTGGGCAAGTCTTCCCGATGGAGGATTTGTCTTGCGGCTTCCGGCGCGCGTTTTCATTACCCGCATTTTAGGCGGCATTGGCCGGGTGCCGGCGGTCGGTGAATTGTAAAAGCCGGCGGCAAGACCTTCGAGGACAACGCAAAAGTCCGTTACGGGGGCCTGCAGAAGATCCGCTGTTCGGATCGAAAAAGCGCTATGTGGCCTTGCCAAATGGGCCCGTCCGTGATCGCTTGAACTTTGCCGTTCTTTTGGGGAGGTGGCAGAATGTCTCAAGACGCTGACGCGGTCTCGCGGCGCGAGGCCCTCATGATCGCCGGCGGCGCGGCGCTGGTCGCCGCATCACCTTTCACATTGGGAAAAGCCATGGCCGACACCACCACGATCACGCCCGATGCCCAAGACGTGTTTCTCGTCATTGATGTGCAGAACGATTTTCTGCCCGGCGGATCCTTGGCCGTTAAAAACGGCGATCAGGTCATTGCGCCGATCAATGCGCTGGCCAAGAAATTCCCGAATGTCATCCAGACCCAGGATTGGCACACCAAAGCGCATGTCTCCTTCGCCTCGTCGCATGATGGAGCGAAGCCGTTCGAGGTGACGAAATTGTCTTACGGTGATCAGGTTCTCTGGCCCGATCATTGCATCCAAGGCTCGAAAGGCGCGGCCTTTTCCGATCAGCTCGATTTGCCCATGGTCCAGCTCGTGATCCGCAAGGGCTATCATCAGAGCGTCGATAGCTATTCGGCTTTTGTCGAGGCGGACAAGGTGACCAAGACGGGCCTTGCCGGGTATCTGACCGAGCGCGGCATCAAGCGATGCTTCGTTGCGGGGCTTGCCACGGATTTTTGCGTCGCCTGGACCGCGCTCGATGCGCGTAAAGCTGGGTTTGAAACCTATGTCATCGAGGATGCCAGCCGTGGCATCGACGCGTTGGGCTCTATGGCAGCGGCGATCCGCAACATGGACGCTGCCGGCGTGAAGCGCATTCAATCGTCGGCGATCTTAGGCGCTTGAGCAGCTTTTCGTGTGGGGCTGGCCTTGGCCGGGCCGGTCTCGCACCGATTCGCTCTGGCCTTGTCGTCCGCTTCAGCCTATCCAGCACGTATTGATGAGCATCGACAGGCTCCTGGTCTGTTAACACTTACCGATCACATTTCTAAATCGGACCCCTCTATGATCGAGCCCGCGTCGAAACCGCATCCCCGCGCCAGGAAAGCTTTCGGTCTTTCGGTCCATGTCCTCACGGCGTCCGGCGCGGCGGTGGCGGTTTTGGCCTTGCGGGCGGCGCTCGAAGGGCATTTCACCACGACTTTCGCTTGGCTGGGTCTCGCGCTGTTCATCGACGGCATCGACGGCACCTTGGCCCGCGCCGCAAAAGTCACGGAGACGGCCGCCTATATCGACGGCACGATTCTCGATCTGATCGTCGATTTCCTGACCTATGTCATCGTGCCGGTCATCGCCCTTTGGAAGTCGGATCTGCTCCCGGATGTGCTCTCCTTCTGGATCGGCCTCATCGTCACCGTCGCTTCGGCACTCTATTTCGCCGACACACGGATGAAGACCGAGGATCTATGGTTCCGTGGATTTCCGGCGATCTTCAACGTCCTCGCGCTCTATTTGTTCATTTTCCACCTGAACCCCTGGATCAACGCGGCGCTTTTATTGCTGGCGACCGCCTTGATGTTCGCCCCCATCGTTTTTGTCCATCCGCTGCGGGTCGAGAAGTATCGTATGCTTACGGTCGCCATCACCTGCGCCTGGCTGGTTTTCTGCGGCATTGCCGTGGCTGAGAAGCTCGATGTCGGCGGCCTCGTCATGGCGGGTCTCGTCATCACCGGCGCCTATTTCGTGGCGCTTCCCTTTCTTCGCCACTCGCCCTGGGCCGAGGACGCGGATGACGGGAGCTGAGGTTTGTCCTTTCTTTCCTGGATGAGTGAGCCGGCTGGGTGGGTTGCGTTGCTGACCCTCACGGCCATGGAGATCGTGCTCGGCATCGACAATGTCGTCTTCATCTCACTGCTCATCACCAAATTGCCGGACGAATTGGCGCGCCGGGCGCGAGTGATCGGTCTCCTGCTGGCCTTCGTCCTGCGCGTCGTCCTGCTCACTTCACTGACCTGGCTCATCGGCCTCACCAAGCCGATCATCGTCGTCTTGGAACACGATGTGTCCTGGCACGATCTCATTCTCATGGCGGGTGGTCTTTTCCTGGTGTGGAAAGCGACGACCGAACTGCATGACGAGGTCGAGAACGCGGGACGCGAGGCGGAGGCGCAGGCCGCAAAAGCGCCACGCGCTTTCGGAGCCGCGATCCTGCAGATCGCGCTGATCGATCTGGTCTTCTCGATCGATTCGATCGTCACGGCCATCGGTATGGCGCAGGACCTCGCCGTGATGATCCTGGCCGTGCTGCTCTCCATGGCGGTGATGTCTTGGGCCGCGGGCGGCGTCGCCCGCTTCATCGCGCAATATCCGACCACCAAAGTCCTGGCGTTGTCCTTCCTGGTGCTGATCGGCATGTCGCTGATGGCGGACGGATGGGGCTTTCATATTCCGCGCGGCTATATCTACTCGGCCATGGCGTTTGCGACCTGCGTCGAAATGCTCAACGTCTGGTCGGCGAAAAGGCGGCGTGAGCGCTGAGCGAGCAAGCGCGCTGTTCAAATTTTAACCGCCCCATTGCGCATCTTCGAAAAGCGATCCTATGATGCATGCAGCCAAATAATTTGAGCTTATGCAGAGGCTTGGTCGCGCGATGGCAAAGGCAATAAGAATTCATCAGAATGGCGGCCCCGAAGTTTTGACCTATGAGGATGTGGAGATCGGCGCGCCGGGACCAGGCGAGGTGCACCTCGTTCAAAAGGCCGTGGGACTGAATTTCATCGACACTTATCACCGCAGCGGCCTTTATCCGCTCCCGCTGCCCTTCATTCCGGGATCGGAAGGAGCGGGCGACATCGTTGCGATCGGCAAGGGTGTCAAGGACTGGAAGATCGGTGATCGCGTCGCCTATGGAACGGCGATCGGCGCCTACGCCTCGGAGCGTATCATCGACGCGCAGAAGCTGGTGAAATTGCCCAAGAGCATTTCCTATGAGCAGGGCGCGGCGATGATGCTGAAGGGCCTCACCGTGCAATATTTGCTGCGTCAAACCTTCAAGGTGAGGCCGGGCGACACACTCCTGGTGCATGCGGCTGCGGGCGGCATCGGCCTTATCTTGTGCCAATGGGCGAAGGCGCTCGGCGCAATCGTGATCGGCACCGTGAGTTCGGAAGAAAAAGCGAAGCTCGCCAAGAAGGCCGGTGCGAAGCATATCATCTTCTATACGCGCGAAGATTTTGCCGCACGGGTCAAGGAGATCACCAAGGGCAAGCTGTGCGATGTCGTCTACGATGGCGTCGGCAAGACGACCTTTGTCGGATCGCTCGACTGCTTGAAGCCGCGCGGGCTGATGGTGAGCTTCGGCAATGCTTCGGGCCCAGTCGAAGGCGTGAACCTAGGTATTCTGGCGCAGAAGGGCTCGCTCTTCGTCACGCGCCCGACATTGGGCTCCTACGCCGACACGCCGGACACCTTGCGCAAGATGGCGAAGGATCTGATGCGCGTGGTTTCCTCCGGCGACGTGAAGATCCCGATCCATTCGCGCTTCGCTCTGGCCGATGCGGCGAAAGCGCATGAGGCCTTGCAGGGTCGCGAGACCACCGGCACGACGGTCCTGCTGCCATGACCGGCGCTGCCGAGCCCGCGCAAGCAACGCCGCTCGTGACGTTGCGCGGCATCACCAAGCGCTTCGGCTCGTTTACTGCGAACGATCATATCGACCTCGAACTCGTCCCCGGCGAGATTCACGCGCTGCTCGGTGAGAACGGCGCCGGCAAGTCGACGCTCGTCAAAATGCTGTTCGGCCTGTTGGAGCCGACGGAGGGCGAAATCATTTGGGAGGGCGCGCCGGTCAAGCTGAGCAGCCCGCAAATGGCGCGCGACCTTGGCATCGGGATGGTATTCCAGCACTTCTCGCTGTTCGAAAATCTCACCGTTGCCGAAAATATCGCGCTGGTCCTGCCCAAAGCGGAAAAGCTGACCGGCTTGAACGAACGCATCCGGGATATTTCGCGGCGATACGGCATCGCGCTCGAGCCGGAGCGTCCGGTGTGGACCTTGTCGGCGGGCGAGCGGCAGCGCATCGAGATCGCCAGAAGCCTGCTGCAAGAGCCTAAATTGCTGATCCTTGACGAACCGACCTCGGTGCTGACCCCGCAAGAGGTGGAAGCGCTGTTCGTCACGCTCGAGCGCATGAAGACGGAAGGCCGCGCGCTCCTCTACATTTCGCATAAATTGGAGGAGGTGAAGCAGCTATGCCATCGCGCCACGATCCTGCGGCTCGGCAAGAAAGTCGGTACCTGCGACCCCAAGGTCGAGACCGCGCGCTCCATGGCGGCGCTCATGGTTGGAACGCAGATTGCCGAGGTCAAGCCGGCGGGCGCGCATGCGTTGGGGCCAGACCGGCTCAAAGTTGTGAATCTTTCGATGGAATCGCCCGAACTGCATGGCACGGCGCTCAAGGATATCAGTTTGGCGGTGCGCGGGGGCGAGGTGCTCGGCATCGCCGGCATTGCCGGCAATGGCCAATCGGAATTTTTCGCCGCGCTGTCCGGTGAAATGCCGGCGGCACGCAGCGATGCCATTCTAATCGACGGCAAACCGGTCGGCGCGAGCGGCATCACGGCGCGCCGCAAGGTCGGCGCCGCTTTCGTGCCGGAGGAACGCAACGGCCATTCGGCCGCGCCCGATGCGACCTTGTCGGACAATGTCGTGCTCTCGCGTCATGCGACCGGCGGGCTGGTCAAAAGCGGTTTCATTGCTCGCTCCGCCGCCTTGGGCCTGTCGTCGAAGATCATTGCCGCCTACGATGTGCGCCGCTCCGGCACCGATCCTTTGGCGCGCACACTGTCGGGCGGCAATTTGCAGAAGTTCGTGATGGGCCGCGAGATCATGCGCGATCCCGCGGTGCTCGTCATCAACCAGCCGACCTGGGGCGTCGATGCGGCTGCCGCCGCGGCGATCCGGCAGGCGATTCTCGACCTTGCCGCGAAGGGGTCGGCGGTGGCGGTGATCAGCCAGGATTTGGACGAGTTGTTCGAGATTTCCGATCGCATCGCCGTGATCAATCACGGCCGCGTCTCGGAACCCAAGCCCGCGCGGGAAACGACGCGGGAAGAAATCGGTCTTCTGATGGGTGGGGCGGGGCAACATGCGCATTGATCTTGAGCCGCGTGGCGCGCGCTCGCCGCTCGTCAACGCGCTGGCACCTATTGTCGCGTTGATCATCGCAATGCTGATCGGCGGCGCCATCGTCGCCATGCTCGGCAAGTCGCCGGTCGATGCGTTCTATGTGTATTTCGTCGAGCCCTTGACGCAGGGCTGGTCCTTGCAGCAATTGGCGGTGAAAGCCTCACCGCTGGTGCTGATCGCCCTGGGCCTCGCTTTTTGCTACCGCGCGAATTTGTGGAACATCGGCGCCGAGGGCCAGCTCATCATGGGGGGCATTTTCGGCTCGCTCGTCGGCATTTGGACCAATGGCGGCGCGGGCCAGGAATTCGGCTCATGGTGGATCGTGCCGAGCATGCTGGTGCTCGGCGCGCTGGGCGGCCTGCTTTACGCTATGATCCCGGCGTTGCTGCGCGTCAGCCTCGGCGTGTCGGAAATCTTGACCAGTTTGATGCTGGTCTATGTGGCGCAGAAATTTCTCGATTATCTCGCCCGCGGGCCGCTGCGTGATCCGGAAGGACACGGCTTTCCCAACAGCGTGAATTTCGATCCGGAGGCAACGCTGCCGCCGCTCTACGACGGCGCGACCTTGCATGTCGGTGTCATCATCACTTTGATTCTGTTCGTCATCGCGTGGCTCGTGATGTCGCGCTCGCTGTTCGGCTTTCAGATTCGCCTTGCCGGCCAATCGCCGCGTGCCGCCCGTTTTGCGGGATTCAGCGATACCGGGGTGACGCTGATGGTGTTCGCCATCTCCGGCGCTGCGGCAGGCCTTGCCGGGATTATCGAAATTGCGGGGCCGTTGGGGCAATTGAAAACCGACATTTCGCCTTCGACCGCGCCCTACGGTTTTGCGGCGATCATCGTGGCGTTTCTCGGTCGCCTGTCGCCGCCGGGCATCGTCGTCGCCGGTCTCGTGCTGGCTCTGACCTATATCGGCGGTGAAGGTGCTCAGGCCGAGATGCAATTGCCGTTCGATATGACGCGAGTGTTCCAAGGTGTGCTGCTGATGTGCATTCTTTCCGCCGATGTGTTTACGCTCTATCGCCTGCGGATCGTGCCGGGAGGTGTGGCATGACGATGGACGCCATTCAGAGCATTTTGATGATCGTCGTGACCGCTTCGATGCCGCTCATCATCGCGGCGATCGGCGAGTTGATCGTCGAGCGGGCCGGCGTTCTCAACTTGGGCGTCGAGGGCATGATGATCATGGGCGCGGCGGCTGGTTTTGCTTGCGCTTACCTCACCCAATCCACCACCCTCGGCGCGCTGGCGGGGATTGCCGCAGGCATGGCGCTTTCGGCCGTTTTCGCGCTGCTGGTCTTGGGGCTTGCGACCAACCAAGTGGCGACCGGTTTGGCGTTGACGATTTTCGGTCTCGGCTTTTCCGGCCTGCTCGGTGCCGGGTTCGTCGGGTTGAAACTTGGCTACGCGCCCCATCTCTATGTGCCCGTCCTGAACGATATTCCCGGCATCGGCAGATTGCTGTTCGGCGAGGATTTCTTCGTCTATGTCGGCTTTGCCATTGTCGCCGCGGTCTGGTGGTTCCTGCGCTATAGCCGGGCGGGCCTCACTTTGCGGGCGGTCGGCGACAGTCATCTATCCGCCCATGCATTGGGGCTGGAGGTTCGCAAGATTCGCCTTCTTGCCATTCTTTTTGGCGGCGGCTGTGCCGGGCTTGCGGGAGCCTATTTGTCGCTGGCCTATACGCCGTTCTGGACGAGCGGCATGTCGGCGGGGCGCGGCTGGATTGCGCTGGCACTCGTGGTGTTCGCGTCCTGGCGGCCTTGGCGCGTTGTCGTCGGCGCGCTTTTGTTCGGCGGCATGGATGCGCTGCAATATCAGGCGCAAGGCTTCGGCATTTCGATCCCGGCCCAATTCCTGACTGCCTCTCCCTATCTGGTGACGATCATCGCCCTGGTTATGATTGCCGCCTGGGACCGGCGCGGCGCCAATGCTCCCGCCGATTTGGGCAAGACCTTTATCCCCGGCCGATAAGACGAGAACGCTTGCCAAGACCAGGACGGGCAGGGATGATTACACGAGGAAGCGCTTTGAGGAGACGTCGAAACGCGACGAACGTTAGGAGAGGGGTTCATGCGTAAATTTCTGAAAGTGGCGTCGGCTTTGGCTGTCGCCTTAGCCGTGAGCACAGCGGCCTTTGCCGCCGACAAGCTCAAGGTCGGGTTCGTTTATGTCGGCCCGGTGGGTGATTTCGGCTATTCCTATCAGCACGATCTTGGCCGCAAGGCGTTGCAGCAGGCGCTCGGCGACAAGGTCGAGACGACCTTTGTCGAGAATGTGCCGGAGAATGATTCCGAGCGCGCCATCGAGCAACTGGCCCGCGCCGGCAACAAGCTGATTTTCACCACCTCCTTCGGCTTCATGGAGCCGACGCTGAAAGTGGCCAAGAAATTTCCCGACGTGAAATTCGAGCATGCCACCGGCTACAAGCGCGCCGCCAATGTCTCGACCTATTCGGCGCGGTTCTATGAGGGCCGCTACGTGATGGGCAAGATCGCGGGCAAGATGACCAAGTCGAACGTCATCGGCTACGTCGTGTCGGTGCCGATCCCGGAAGTGATCTCGGGCATCGATGCGTTCATGCTCGGCGCGCAGAGCGTCAATCCGAATGTCAAGGTCAAGATCGTCTGGGTGAATTCCTGGTTCGATCCCGGCAAGGAAGCCGATGCCGCCAAGGCACTGCTGGCGCAAGGCGCTGACATCATGGTGCAGCACACCGATTCGGCGGCTCCCCTGCAGGAAGCGGAGAAAGCCGGCAAGCTGGGCTTCGGTCAATCGTCGGACATGACCCAATTCGCGCCGAAAGCCATTTTGACGTCGAATACGGACAATTGGGGTGACTATTACACCGCCCGCGCCAAGGCCGTGCTCGACGGCACCTGGAAGTCGACCGATACGTGGGGTGGCTTCGACATGGGCATGGTCAAGATGGGCCCCTTCATGAACATGCCCGACGATGTAAAGAAACTGGCGCAGGATACGGAAGACGCCATCCGGGCGCACAAGCTTAATCCGTTCCAGGGCCCGATCTACAAGCAGGACGGGACACTTGTGGTCAAGGAAGGCGAGGCGCTGTCCGACAAGGATATTCTCGGCCTCAACTGGTACGTGAAGGGCATCGACGACAAGATTCCGCAATAAGTTGCGAGCAACGCAAGAAGGCGGCCCGCGGGCCGCCTTTTTTGCGCGTCGTTGTCTGGAACGATAGATCTACGGCGCGTTCAGCGTCGATCTTATGCTGCCGGCTCTCACGCGAGGGCGGCCGGATCTTCGAGGAACGCTGGCCAAAACCACCCATCTTATACGGCAATCCCGTGCAGATCATAAGCGTCGGCGCGCTCGATCTTCACGCTGACGATATCGCCGGCACGCAGCGGCCGGCGCGATGCGACATAGACGGCACCATCGATCTCCGGCGCGTCGGCCTTGGTGCGCCCTTTCGAGACGGTGGGGCCGGGCTGGTCGATGATCACCTGGAGCCGCTTGCCGACCTTGTTTTTCAAAATGCGCGCGCTGATGGCCTGCTGGGTTTCCATAAAGCGCTTGTAGCGGCTTTCCTTCACATCATCCGGTACGTGCGCAAGGCCCAGGTCGTTGGCGACCGCGCCTTTGACAGGCTCGTATTTGAACGCGCCGACCCGGTCGAGCTTGGCCTCTTTCAGCCAGTCGAGCAGGAATTCGAAATCCTCCTCCGTTTCGCCGGGGAAGCCGACGATGAACGTGGACCGGATCGCCAGATCGGGGCTGATCTCGCGCCAGGCCTTGATGCGGTCCAGTGTCTTTTCCTGATTACCGGGTCGCCTCATGGCCTTCAGCACTTTCGGGGAGGCGTGCTGAAACGGAATGTCGAGATAGGGCAGAACCTTGCCCTCGGCCATTAACGCGATGACCTCGTCGACATGCGGGTAGGGGTAGACATAGTGCAGCCGCACCCAGGCGCCAAGCTCGCCGAGTTCGCGTGAAAGATCGAGGAATTTCGCGCGCACGCTCCTGTCCTTCCACTGGCTCTCGGCATATTTGGTGTCGAGGCCGTAGGCAGACGTGTCCTGCGAGATGACCAGCAGCTCTTTCACGCCGGCTTTCACCAGCTTTTCGGCTTCGCGCAGCACGTCGGCGGCCGGACGAGAGACGAGATCGCCCCGCAATTTCGGAATGATACAGAAGGAGCAGCGGTTGTTGCAGCCTTCCGAGATTTTCAAATAGGCGTAATGGCGCGGGGTGAGCTTGACGCCCTGGGGCGGCACGAGGTCGACGAACGGATCGTGCGCGGGCGGCACGGCTTGATGCACGGCACCGACGACGCTCTCATAGGCCTGGGGTCCGGTGATCGCGAGGACATTCGGGAACGCGCCGCGGATTTGCTCGGGCTCGGCCCCCATGCAGCCGGTGACGATGACCTTGCCGTTTTCCTTGAGCGCGTCACCGATGGCAGCCAGCGACTCGGCCTTCGCGCTGTCGAGGAAGCCGCATGTGTTGACGATCACCGCATCGGCGCCGGCATGGCTCTTGGTCAGCTCATAGCCCTCGGCGCGCAATCGGGTGATGATCCGCTCGGAATCGACCAAAGCCTTGGGGCAGCCGAGCGAAACGAAGGAAATCTTAGGGGTCGTGGCGGTTTGCGTCATGGGCAGTCGATTGCCACGCTCCGGCAGGACGCGCAACAAAAAAGCCCGGCCACAGGGCCGGGCTTTCGGATTTTAGGTGCGATCCGGCTTACATGCCGAATTTATACGCAAGACCCAGCGTCACGACATCCTCGCTCAGCTTGGTCTTGGCCGAGATCTGCTGTGCCGTACCAGAATTGAGCGTGAGGTTCTTGTTGCCATAATCGTTGTAGCGGTATTCGGCGCGCGCCACCCAATTGCTCCACAATTGAGCTTCCAAGCCGCCACCCAGGGTCCAACCGGTGCGTGTGTCGCTGCTGCTGCCCGAGACGCCGCCGATGTTTTCGCTGTATTTCACATTCTTAATCGCAAGACCGCCCGCCGTATAGGCCATGATGCTTGGGGTGATGAGGTAGCCGAAGCGGCCACGCAAGCTGCCATCCCAATCGGCCTTGCTCGAAAGCGTGCCTCTGTTGCCAGCCGACAAGCCAGGAACGCCGTTCACAGTCTTCTTGTTGTCGAAAGCGTAACCGAGATCGGCGTCGACACCGACCACGAAGCTGTTGTTGATCTGATAATTGTAGCCGCCATACAGCGAGGTGCGGAACGAGTCCTGATCCAGCTTTGCCGGATTGTGGTAGGCGGTCGCGCGCACGTCACGTGCGGTACGTCCCGTCGTCGTCCACTTGTTGCTGGTGAAGTCGCCGCCGAGGCCGACACCGATGAACGCGCCCGTCCAGGTGAAGACCGGGGCTGGTGCGACATAGACGATGGGGGCCTTACGGCTCGGCAAATCGGCTGCATAAGAGGCCGTGGCGGACACGATCACAATGCCCGCGGCCGAGGCAAGAAGGATACGATTAAACGTCATAACAAACTCCAACACGTTGCGCGATACAAACTCATGCGCCACTGCCACGATATAACCGCTCAGCTTAATTTTTGAAAATAGTTTTTTCGATTTTGCAGCAAAATTTTTGCGATAATACTTTCAGAACCAACTATAACGATGGTGATCTGATAGTGTTAATTTTTGTTTACGCCTTTATGGCTGAATTTTGGCAATTTTATACACAAATTTGAACCAGAAAATCTAAATTCGCCCGAGCATTCAGTTTTAAAATACAAAATTATACCTTACCCTTGCGGGGAAACGCGGGCTTCGTTTCGCGGTGTATATGGATGCCGATGGCTGCGCGAGACATGCTATGTCTTCGACACCTGCAATCTAGGCCGGGAAGGTAAAGGAATGTTTGACGAGGCTATTCTGCGGCAAGCTGCCGCGCTTCTCGGGTCGTATCAGGCGCGGGGCTGGCGTCTCGCGACGGCCGAATCCTGTACCGGCGGCTTGGTTGCAGGCGCGCTGACGGAGATTGCCGGATCGTCGGCCGTGGTCGAGCGCGGTTTCGTGACCTATTCCAATGAGGCAAAAAGCGCGCTCTTAAGAGTTCCCGCTCCCTTGATCGCAGAATTCGGTGCAGTGAGCGAACCGGTTGCCCGCAAGATGGCGGAGGGGGCGCTGAACAATTCTCTGGCCGACGTGGCCGTCGCCGTGACCGGCATCGCGGGGCCGGGCGGCGGCAGTGCCGTGAAACCCGTCGGGCTCGTGCATTTTGCCTGCGCGCGGAAGGACGGCCCGACGCAGCATATCGAGCGGCGCTTCGGTGAGATCGGCCGCACGCCGATCAGGCTTGCGGCACTCAAGCAGGCGCTCGACCTACTCGAGCAGGCGCTGCATCACGAGCCGTAGACGAGATTGGCGCGTTCTTCGAAAGCTGCCGAGAATTTGCGGAAGGCGATGTCGAACATGCTGCCCATCAAGATCCCGAGCGTGCGGCTCGCAAATTCGTAGGTGATGTCGAAGCCCACGATGCAGCCTTGGCCCTCCGCATCAGTGGGCGCAAAGCTCCACACGTTCTCCATCTTGCGAAACGGCCCATCCACATATTCGACGAGGATTTTCAGATTGACGCGATCCAAGGTGACGCGACTCGTGAAACGCTCCTTGATCGCCTTGTAGCCGATTTGCATTTCCGCAATCAGCACCTCACGCCCATTGGCATCGGTTTGCCGACGTTTGATCTTCAAGCCTGTGCACAGCGGTAAGAACTGCGGATACTGCTCGACATCGGCGACGAGGTCGAACATTTTTTGTGGGCTGTGGCGCACGCGGCGCGTGGTGCGAAAAGATGGCATGGACGTGAGTTGCGTGACGGATGGACCGTCACATAAAGGAATTTTTGCGAAAGGGAAGGTCGCAAGTATTCGGAAATGTGACGCTCGGGAAAGGAGCGGTCGCAAAACGCCGCGGCAATCATGGTTAACAAAACACTTTGATCTCGGCGTGCCAATGCTATCCTCGACGCATATCGATTCTATAGGCGCTGATTCTTGTTGGAACATTTGCGGACTTGAGACGCTCAGGGACACTGAATTTTTTGACGCGTGCGGCAGGTCTTTCGGATTTGGGGGCCAATCCAGTGGGTAGTAAAGATCTTGGTCTTATTCATACCGACAAGGGACCGGTGAAAGGCGCCGAGCAACCCGCCGTCGATTTGGTTGAAGTGGTTGGCCGCATCAAGTGGTTTGATGTTTCCAAAGGCTACGGTTTCATCGTTCCAGACAATGGTGCGCCCGATGTTCTCTTGCATGTGACCGTGCTCCGGCGCGATGGATTTGTAACGGCGCACGAGGGAACGCGCGTGGTATGCGAGGCGTTGCCGCGCGCTAAAGGCATGCAGGTGCTGCGCATCCTGTCTATGGACGAAACGACGGCGGTGCACCCGTCGCAACAACCGCTGGCGCGTACCCATGTGCAAGTGACGCCGATCGGCGGTTTCGAGATTGCGGTCGCCAAATGGTTCAATCGGGTGAAGGGCTTTGGGTTTCTCACCCGTGGCGAAGGGACCGCCGATATTTTCGTCCATATGGAGACGCTGCGGCGCTACGGCATTGCTGACTTGCGTCCCGGCGATTCCGTTCTCGTGCGCTACGGCGATGGGCCGAAGGGGCTGATGGCCGCAGAGGTGCGACCGCTGGAGGGCGGCGTGCCGCTGGCGCACTAAGCTGACACAATTCCGGTCTGATTCGGCGGCAGCTTTAGCCGCCGTTTTGTTTTGGGTGATGACGATGCAGTTTTTCCGATCCTGGCGCGTGAGCGCGCTTCTGAAAATGCTCTTTCTGGCCGCCGCGCTGGTTTGGGTCGTACCCGTGGCAGCGGGCGAGGGGCAGTTCGAGAAGCTCACGATCGTGACTGCGGCTGGCCCCAAGGATTTCTCGGTCGAGGTGATGCGCACCGATGCCGAGCATCAAAAGGGATTGATGTTTCGCCGCTATCTCGCGGCCGACCGCGGCATGCTGTTCGATTTCAACGCCGAGCAGGAGGTCGGATTCTGGATGAAGAATACCTATCTGCCGCTCGATATGCTGTTCATCGCCAAGGACGGGCACATTATCAACATCGCCCAGAATACCGAGCCAATGTCGGAAGATGTGATTCCCTCGGAAGGCAAGGTACTGGGGGTTCTGGAAGTGAACGGCGGGACGGCGTCGCGGCTGGGCATCAAAATCGGCGATATGGTGCAGCATCCGATTTTCGGAAAGTGATCAGTTTTTCATATCCGTGCAGACTTGTTTTAACGTCCTCGCGATGCTAGCAGAATGATCGCAATGGCGACCGCCGGTGACGGAGTATAGCGCAGTCTGGTAGCGCGGAAGTTTTGGGTACTTCAGGCCGCAGGTTCGAATCCTGCTACTCCGACCATTGTCAGCCCGCCAAATGCGACCCTAAACCACCGGCTCTCGACCATGACCGCACGCATTTATCGCCCTGCCAAATCCGCCACGCAATCCGGCCAAGCCGATTTGGAATGGCGTCTCGACTTCGAGCCGGAAAGTGCCCCCACGGCCGATCCGCTCACGGGCTGGACCAGCTCGAGCGACATGCGCCAGCAGATCAGACTGGCCTTCGCCACAAAGGACGACGCCATCGCCTATGCCCAAAGGAACGGGCTCACCTATCGCGTCGAGGAGCCGAAGCCGGTGCTGCGCCCGGTCGTGTCCTATTCGGACAATTTCAAAATGAGCCGCGCGGCGCCCTGGACGCATTGAAGACGAACTCCATTCGTCGCACTTTCTTAAAATCCCCACGCTAGTGTGAAAGTGTCTATGCTAGCGTGGCCAGGTCGGACTGCGCATTAGGATGGTTGTTAGCATGGCCCTCTGCTTTCGCACGGCCCCGTAGCTCAGTTGGATAGAGCAGCCGCCTTCTAAGCGGCAGGTCACAGGTTCGAATCCTGTCGGGGTCGCCACTCGCTCCTACGGGGCGTCATTCGAGAAAACCCATAAATTATTGAAAATATTTCATATAAGCGTCGGCGCCGGGGTGTCGTTGCGGCTCTCATCGGCCGCCTCTTGCACGTCGGGAATCGGGCCGGTGACCAGCACGAAGCATATGACCGCAGCCGTAACCATGATGCCGGCCGCGACCAGCAAAGCGGGGGTGAAGGACCCATAGGCTCTCTGGATGAATCCCGTGATCGTGGGGGCTAAAGCACCGCCGATATAACCGCCGCAGTTTTGAATGGCGCCGAGAGAGGCCGTGAGGGCCGCAGGTGCCACGACTGGTGCCATGGCCCAGGTCGCCGTGCTGCACACATAAAGCATGAAGAGCGACACGGAGATGCAGGCGATGGCCAGTGTGTCGTTCGGCGTTTCGGCGGCGATCGTGGTGAAAAGGGCCGTCAGAATGAGCGCCGCGGTCATAGAATATTTGCGCGCCTTGACGGGAGCGACGCCATGCCTGGCGAGAAAATCGACCAGCCAGCCGCCAAAGCCACTGCCAACCACACCGAACGCATAAGGAATCGCGCCGACCCAGCCGGTTTTGGCGATGGTGAAATGTCGATCGATTTCCAAATAGCCCGGCAACCAGGCCGTATACAGCCAAGTGCCGTAGACGCAGCCGAAAAAGCCGCCGACCACGCCCCAGGTGGTGCGATAGGCAAAGAGTTGGCGCCAGTTGTTGAAGGTCACTTTGGCGGCGGTTTTCTGGCTGTTGCCGACGCCAAGAAACGCAAGTTCGTCTGCCGTGAGATCCGCTTCCTGAACGTTGCGGTAAGTGATGTAGAACAAGAGCGACAGCACGATGCCGACGGCGCCCATGATAATGAACATCCAGCGCCAGCCGGTGATAAGCATGATGCCGGTCAGCAGGGGGATCGAAACGGCGGTGCCGAGGGTGGAGGAAGAGTTCCAGATGCCCGTCGCCGTTCCGCGTTGGCGCACGTTGAACCAGTCGCGGGTGATGCGGGCGCAAACGGGATAGTTGGGTGCTTCACCGAGGCCGAGCAGAGCCCGGGCGCCGATGAATTGGTAAAAGCCCGTCACCAATCCGCCGAGGACCTGCGCAATGGACCAGCAGAACACGCCGGCGGTGAGCGTCAGGCGCGGCCGCAGAATGTCGATCAGTGCGCCGGCAGGTAACTGGGCGAAAGCATAGGGCCACAGAAAGGCCGAGAGTAGGAGGCCCATGTCCGCGACATCGAGACCAAGATCGGAGCGAATCAAGGGATTGGCGACCGAAAGTGTCGCCCGGTCGATGTAATTCAACATGCCGGTCGCAACCAGCAGGGCGAGGGTCGTTATTTGAATGCGGCGCAGCCGCGCCGTTCCGGTTCCGGCGCCCATGATTCCTCCCGATATTTTCTTTGAACTATGTTCCGTAGGGGGCCGGATGATGTCAACGTGCGCTCAGCGCGCGGCGGGGCAGCCCTGGACGCATGTGTGCTATCGCTTACCGAAGCACAAGGATCTTCCAGCGGCCTTCGGCGGTCGGGGAGGAGATGGCCGAATAGCGCGCGTTACGAGACATCGAGCGCCCGTGCCGCATAAGAAAAACCCCGGAACTTTCGTTCCGGGGTCTCGTTTTGACCGTTCAGGTCAGATTAGAAGTCGCGTTCGACGCGGAACACACCTTCGTAGGTGTTGATGTTCTTCTTGAACGGAACGCCCGTGCCTGCGCCCGTGAAGACGGTGCCGTTTGCGTTGAGCGGAGCCTTCTGGTCGAGGCGGGTGTAGTACAGTTCGAGACCGATCAGCAGGTTCTTAACCGGCTTCCAATCGGTGCCGAGGCCAACGCGCCATTCGTTCCAGTTGCTCGCGCCGAGCTGCGAGCTGACAGCCGCACGGGTCACAGCGGAGGGATACTTCACGTTGAGATAGCTTGCCTCGATGTGGGTCGCCCACTGCGCATTCCAGTTGTGCTGGAAGGCTGCAACCGCGGACCAAGCCGTCGGCAGCTTGTCGCTGCCGTTGACGACAACGGCGTCGTAGTCAGGCAGGACCCAACCCTTGGTGATGCCGCCCGACTGATTCGACAGGTTCCAGCCACGCGGATAGCCCTGGGTCTGGAGAGCGAGGTCACCCTTGGTGTAGGTAGCCTGCAGCCACAGTTCGTCGCCCGGTGCGATCATCGGCAGCTTGATGTGCACGCCAGCGTTTGCACCCCAGCCAGCTTCTTCCTTATGACGAGAGGCGATCGCGGTGCCGGATTCGACGTTGATGCTGTGGTAGAGGCCGGACAATTGCGCGCCGCCCCAACCCTGCTCGACGCCGATCGCTGCAACCACGTCAGGCTGACGGGTGCCCTGGAGGCCCCAGCTGTTGATGGTTGGGGTGCCACCAGCGGTCGTAGCGCGGGTGTAGCTGCCGATCGTGCCGGTCTGGTTGGTGTCTTCCAGCGAGAGGGTCGCTGCGAAGCCACCACCGAAGGTCGCGGTGTAGGCCAACAGGTTCACGGTGTGGTCGGGACCACGAACGTCGTCGTAGCCGAGCGCGTCAGCGTAGTAGTCGAACATCGACTGCGCGCGACCTGCCGTCAAACCAGCCCACTGGACGAAGGCCTTGTCGATCGACGTGCCGTTGCCGTACTCTTCCGGGTTGGCGCCGGAAACGCTCTTCCAGTCAAGGCTGGCGAACGAACGCAGCGTGCCATAAGCAGTCGTCGTGCGGGCGTCGAACTGCGTACGAGCACGGACCGTGAAACCGGTCTGGTTCTGCGAGCGCGAGGAATAGTTGAACTGCTTACCGGAGCCGGGCGTGACGCGATTGGCGGCCTGGAACGCCCTGTACTGCTGATAGTTGGCAACGTTGCCCGTGCTCTGGAACTGATAGTCGAGACGGACGTGACCGCTGATCTTCAAGCAGGTGTCGGTGCCGGGGATGTAGAAGAAGCCCTCGCCGTGAGCCGAGCAGACTTTAACATATTCAGCAGGAGCAGCTTTCTTCGAGGGAAGATCGGCTGCCTGCGCGCTTGCAGCGGCGGCCAGGCCGGCTGCAGAAGCGAGAAGAAGGCTCTTGACGAGCTTCATGTGGTAACCTCCAGATAGAGTATAGTTGGTGGGCTCGACTTACTTACGTCAGCAACTCAAAGCCGAATCCGGTTCTCGTTCTCATTCGTCAGGGCGGGTGCCTGACACTCACTTCCGACTCTTCACGTCTTCCGCGAATTCCGAATGTGCCCATTCTATGTATGGCTGAACGTCGCGGTATTGTGGGGACGGTGGCCCAAAGTGGGGTGGCGGCATTCTATTTGGAGGCGGTGTTGCGGCGATGTCACAGTTTTGCCGTCATGCGCAAAGACGAGGACGATTCTCAAGCGATATGAGCAGCATGGCGGCTCATTTCAGAAAGAAATTATTAACTTTTCTGCGGCCGATGCCGTCTACAAGTATGGCGCGGAGTTTATGATGCCCTACATTTGCCACAGGTCGGCGAAGACGCGCGGATACATAAATCGGGTGGAGATGCCCAAAACGGGCGTATAGATTACGTTATTGTAAGATGCCTGGATCTGGGGGGGCTTGCTAAACTTGCGTTTCATAACAGTGCCATCGGACAGATCGGACAATCTCAATGGATATTGATGAGCTGCGGCGTCTCGCGATTGGGCGGCAGAGGGCTGTCAAAACGATGGTCAGTATCAAGTCGAAATATGACATAGACATTGTCGACGTCGTCGTATTCTTGGTTTTGGGCGTGTTGAACTTCGAAAAGTCCAGCAGTTCTCTGTTGAACGTGCAGCCCATGACGATTTCGTCGGTCTCTGAATTTATTGGCATCCCCAAGGAAACAGTGCGGCGCAAGCTCGGCCTGCTCGAGCAAAAATCCCTCATTTCCAAGACCAATTACGGGTTTCTGGTCAAGGATATCGCGGTCTGGAGGCAATTGGTCGAAAGCTCGGCCTCCTCCGCCGACGCTCCCGCCGAGAAGCGGCCGTAATGTCATGGCGGCATTGCCGGCATCCCCCGTTGAACCGAGTTTCCCATCATGGCTGTTGCCGCTCAACTCGTGCGGTCCAAGGTTGGCAGTCGTCGAAGGGAGGTTGAAACGAGGCGATTCTTGAGAATTCTTATGGGCAAAGACAGACCGCCGACTACCCTAAACCACGTTGAAACACCCCATTTCTGCCCAGACCCGTATGTAACATATTGAATAATAATATATATTCGCCCTATTAGTTTGATCCCAGAAAATCTTCATGTGCCTGCTATCGTCTCACGCAGGCCGCGCCGTCGGCCGATATTCAATGGTTTTGAAATTGAACTAGGCGGATGGTTGTTGCTCCCTCGCACGATCGATCCTGCCCTCGAACGTCTCCGCCCCGGTATGTGTTGTCTCCGTCTGGCAGCCTTCTCGCGCGTCCGTCCATTGACTCATGCATTTGTAATTCCTTGGCAAAATAAATGTTCATTATATGTTCTTTTTCCGAACTTGTCAAATTTTTCGCCGCTGCACTCGCAGGCCACCGCATGTGAAAATCCGGCAAGGGCTCGGGTAGGGAAGCCGTGAAAAAAGTGATTTCTCATGTGGAGCGGGCGCTGGAACAGAGCGGAATCGAAGGTGACCCCCAAATTTCCCGATCCCGTCCACTTGGCCTTCCTGTTGTGTGCGGGAGCCGTCGAAACGTCCAAATGCGAATGCTATGGGTGGGCGGTCACGTTGAATAAACAGCACGAAGCTTGTATTCGAAATTGACGCGGGTGCGGCGTGCCCGTGCATCGCTTGTCTGAAGTGTCCCTCACGCGCAAAATTTTACGAGGTGGTCCGATGGATGCTACCCCCGGAAGCGCTCATGTTCCGACACTCTCGGCCGAGGCCGCCGTGCGAGACATCGTCATCGTTGGCGGTGGTGCTGCCGGGCTCGAACTTGCGACGGGATTGAGCGCCCGCTACCGGCGCTCGTCATCGGTCAAGATCACTCTCGTCGACAATACGCGCACCCATTTGTGGAAACCGCTTTTGCATTCGGTTGCGGCGGGAAGCATCACCGCGAGCGAGCACGAACATGATTATCTCGCGCTCGCCCACTGGTATGGCTTTCGTTTTCAGTATGGCGAGATCATTGGCCTCGACCGGACAGTCAAGCAGATAACATTGGCGGCGACCTATGACGACGAGGGCCGCCAAATCACACCGGAGCGGCCTTTGCCTTATGAGGTTCTCGTGATGTCGATCGGCAGCGTCAGCAATGATTTCGGCACGCCTGGCGTGGCGGAATATGCGGTTCCTTTGGACACGCCCGAGCAGGCTAAGCGCTTTCACAGACGTCTCGTCAACGGTTACTTGCGGGCGCAAACCCAGAGCGAACCGTTGCGGCCCGGGCAATTGACCGTTGTCGTGGTCGGCGCTGGGGCGACCGGCACCGAATTGGTCGCGGAGCTGCACCGGACCACGCGTGAACTCGTCGGCTTCGGACTCGATCGGATCAATCCGGAAAAAGACATAAGGATCGTTCTGATCGAAGCTGGCCCGCGGATTCTGCCGGCCTTGCCAGAGGTCATTTCGACCTCGACGACGAAAACGCTGGAAGCACTGGGGATCGAAGTGCGGACCGGCGAGCGGGTGGCCGAAGTGAGTGCCGAAGGCGTGCGCCTGGCAAGCGGCGCCTTCATCGCGTCCGATCTCGTGGTCTGGTCGGCGGGCGTGCGCGCGGCCGAATGTCTCGATCGCTTCGACGGTTTGGAGACCAACCGCAACCATCAGCTCGTGGTGACCGAGACGCTGCAGACCACGCGCGACCCGGATATTTTCGCGATCGGCGATTGCGCGCAATGCCCGCGCAAGGACAGCGCGGCGCCCGTTCCGCCGCGCGCCCAGGCCGCGCATCAGCAGGCCGCCCATCTTGCCCGGCAGCTCCCCATCAAACTCGAAGGCGGAGCCTTGCAGCCGTTCGAATACCGGGATTTCGGCTCTCTGGTCACATTGAGCAAATACCAGGTGATCGGCAATCTCATGGGATTCGTTGGCCGCGATTTTCGCGTCGAAGGCTTGATCGCGCGCCTGATGTATCGATGGCTCTATCTCAATCATGAAATGGCCGTGAACGGCGGACGCCGGTCCGTTCTCGGGACCATCGCTCGCCTGCTCGCCCGCCAATACCGCCCGGCAATCAAACTGCATTAGGTATTTAGGGCATCGGATCCGGTGCTGAAATCGGGTCCGATGCCGGAGCGGCAAGAGCGGGTTTACGCAGCCCTTCTCGCGCTTTCGCGCTCATCCGTTGCTGCGGCCAGGGCCTGACTGAGATCGGCGATGATATCATCCGGATGTTCGAGGCCGATGGAGAGGCGTACGTAGCCGGGGGTCACGCCAGTCGCGAGCTGCTCTTCGGCGCTCAATTGCTGATGGGTGGTGGAAGCCGGATGGATGGCAAGCGAGCGCGCATCGCCAATATTGGCGACGTGGTACAAGAGTTTCAGCGCGTCGATGAAGCGCTTGCCGGCCTCGATGCCGCCTTTCAATTCGAAGCCGACCAACGCGCCGTACCCGCCCTTGAGATAGGTGTCGGCGCGGCGGCGGCTTTCGCCGGATTGCAAGCCGGGGAAGATCACGTGGCTCACTGATGGATGAGTCGAAAGCGCCGCCGCAACCTTAATGGCATTCTCATTGTGCTGGCGCAGGCGCAGCGGCAGGGTTTCAAGGCCCTGCAGCAATTGAAACGCATTGAAGGGCGAAAGCGCGGCGCCGACGTCGCGCAAGAGCTTGACCCGTGCCCGCAGGATATAGGCGATCGGGCCGAGCGGCTTGGCGGCTTCTGTCCAGATCGCGCCGTGATAGGCTTCGTCCGGCTCAGTGAGGAGCGGGAAGCGCTGCGCATGCTCCTCCCACGGGAAGTTCCCGCCATCGACGATGAGTCCACCGATCGAGGTGCCGTGGCCGCCGATATATTTGGTGGCGGAATAGACGACGACGGCAGCGCCGTGGTCCAGCGGGCGGGCAATCAGCGGCGCCGCCGTATTGTCGACGATCAGCGGGATGCCGAGCGAACGACCAATGTCGGCGACCTCGCGGATCGGCAATACCTGCAGCTTGGGATTGGGCAGCGTCTCCGCATAATAGGCGCGGGTCTTGTCGTCGCTGGCGCGGCGGAAATTCTCCGGGTCGGCCGGATCGACGAAGCGCACCTCGACGCCAAATTGCTTCAACGTATGGGCGAACAGCGTCCACGTGCCGCCGTAGAGATCGGTGGACGAGACGATATTGTCGCCCGGCTGGGTGAGGTTGAGGACGGCGTAGGCGGATGCTGTTTGGCCGGAGGCGACGGCGAGCGCCGCAGCTCCGCCTTCGAGTGCCGCGATGCGCTGTTCAAGCGCGTCGGTCGTCGGATTTTGCACGCGTGTGTAGATGTTGCCGATCTCCTCGAGCGCAAACAGGCGCGCCGCATGGGCGGTGTCCTGGAATTGATACGAGGTGGTCTGGTAGATCGGCACCGCCACGGCGCCGGTGACGGGGTCGGCGCGATAGGTGCCGCCATGGAGGGCGAGAGTCTCGAAATGCTGGGACGTCGTGGTCATGGATTTGCTCCTCGTGTGGGATCAGTAGGCGGAAGCTGGTTCGGCCGCTTTGGTGGCATCGACAAGGTCTGGGTGATGGCGGCGGGCGACATCGGGATGGGAGCGCAGCCGGCTCTTGAGGTAGTTGCGGCCCACTTCGCGAAAGAGCGGATTGAGCGGATCCTGGGTCAGGCCGCGCGCGCCGGCCGCAAGTTCGGGTGAGAGCGCAAGCTGCGGCACTTCGGCGTCGAGCTGCGCGCCGAGGAAGAAAGGAACGGAGAGCCGGTCCGTGCCGGCCGGGGGAGAGACGACCCGGTGGACATTGGCACGCAGATAGCCATTGGAAGCAAGTTCGAGAATCTCGCCGATATTGACGACGAAGGTTCCGGGAATCGGCGGCGCATCGATCCAGCCGCGCGCGCCCTCGACCTGCAGGCCGCCCTGCACATCCTGCAGCAACAGCGTGAGGAAGCCTGAATCCTTATGGGCGCCGACGCCCTGGTCGCCTGCGGCCTTTTCGCGTCCGGGATAACGCACGATCTTCAAGAGCTGGTTCGGCTTGGGCGTATAGATCGGCTCGAACACATCGGCATCCTGGCCGAGCGCCAGCGCAAAAGCCTGCAGGACGCGGATGCCGAGCCGGGTGATCTCGTTCAAATAGCGCAGCGCGGAGGGCTGCAATTCGGGCAGGGCGGCCGGCCATTGGTTCGGACCTTGCAAGCGGCGCCACGGCGGCGCCGCCGGGTCGGTGGGGCGGGCTATCTTCTCCGAACCGATATCGATCTGTTCGCGCCAGTCCGGCTTGCCGCGCGTATGTTCGAAGCCGGCGCGATTGTAGCCGCGAAAATGCGGCGAATGCACCATTTCGATGGCGAGCTTGTCGGCCTCCGGCAGATCGAAGAAGCGGCGCGACAGGCGTAGGATGTCGTCGATCAGCTCTTGCGGAATGCCGTGGCCGGTCAGGTAGAAAAAGCCCGGCCCGCGCGCCGCGTCGCGAAGATCCGCGAGAAAAAGCCTGCGCTCCTCAGCGGTGCCGTCGAAGCGGCGAAAATCCAGAATGGGAAGCGTTTCGGGGGCATCGGTCATGGCTCGGCTCCTCTCAGATTGCGCCAGGAGAGGAAGTCGAGCATGGGCGTTTCTATAAGTCAATTATTTTTATAGAATTTATGATATGATTGGTTTGGATGGATCAAATGATTGCTGCCGCGAACCGCTTCTTGTATTCCGCTGGACTCACGCCGACATGGCGGCCAAATGCCCGCCGCATAATATCGACATCGGTGAAACCGCACTCTGCCGCGACCTGCTTGGGCGTATAACACCCTGTTTCAAGAAGCCGACGCGCGGCCGTGACCCGTGCAGCCTCGACCCAACCTGCGGGCGTGATACCAATCTCCTTGCGGAAGAGACGGGCAAAATGCCTTGAACTGATTCCCATTCGCTCGGCGAGATTGGTCACGCGGTGATCCAACGATGGATTGGCGACAACCCACCGCTGCAATTCTTGCAGAGCCGAGCGGCCGGCGACCGCTGCTTCGTCCTTGCGGACGAATTGCATCTGACCGCCTGGGCGTTTGAAAAACATCACGAGCTGTGCGGCAACGCGCATCGCAATGTCCCGGCCAAGGTCTTCTTCCACCAATGCAAGAGCGAGATCGAGCCCCGCGGTGACGCCCGCCGCTGTGCGGACCTGACCATCTCGGACATGGATTGCATCTTCCTCGATCTTGATGGCGGGATATGCGTCCGACAGATTCTGCGCGACGGCCCAATGGGTTGTGATGCGCTTGCCATCAAGAAGGCCCGTCGCCGCGAGCACAAAGGCGCCAGCACATACGGAGCCAAACCGACGCGCCGTCGGCGCGGTATGAGCCAGCCAGTCAACGGCCGCTTGGGGAGGTTCAACCACGTCAGCGTCAGGACATCCCGCGACGAGCAATGTATCGATCGGGTCGGTCGTGCCGGAACCGATAACAAAATCAGGGCAAAGCTGCGCGCCCGACGAGCAGCGGATGCTGCCCGGGACAGTGGATATGACCCGCAATTCATAAACAAGCCGGCTGGCCTGAACATTGGCTTCGGCAAACACGTCAAGGGGTCCCGCCACATCGAGAAGCTGGACGCCCGGCAAAGCGAGAATGGCGATGGTCTTGGCGGCGGTCCGAGCCGCGCGTGAGTCAGTTTGGCGCGCCATTTGTCCTAATTCAGCGTATTACGTCGATTGCAGACATTCATATCCCGACTTTATGCTCTTTTCCAGCAAAACGATCGGAGGCATAAGACATGGCAGTAGATATCGAAGGCGCGCGGATTCCCGACAGCAAGCTGGCCCGCGCTGTGACTGAGTTCATCCGAGACACCGAAACCGAGCTGCTCTTCAACCACTCGAGCCGGGTTTATCACTTCGGCGCGTTGGCGGGTCTATATCGTGGCCTGAAGTTCGACCGCGAATTGCTCTATGCCGGCTGCATGTTTCATGACATTGGCCTGATGCCGAGCCACAGCAGTCAAAGCGAGCGGTTTGAGGTTGATGGCGCTCATGCCGCCCGTGATTTTCTCAAGAGTCACGGCATCCCGGAAGAAGACGCTTATACGGTCTGGACTGCGATCGCGCTCCACACGACACCCGGCGTCCCGGTTCATATGCATCCGGTCGTCGCCCTTGTGACCGCCGGCGTCGAGATGGATGTTCTCGGCCTGACCTATCCAGAATATTCGAATGCGGAGCGCGAGGCCGTCGTGCGAGCCTTCCCGCGCACGCCGAAATTCAAAGAGGACATCATTCAGGCCTTCTACGACGGTATCAAACACAAGCCGGATACGACGTTTGGCAACGTGAAAGCCGATGTCATCGCGGATAAAGAACCGCACTTTCATCATGGTAATTTCTGCAGCGTGATCCGAGGATCGCACTGGCACGGTTGATTGCCGTCGCGACCACTTAGCAAAGCTTTTTGAGGATCTGGATAGGTGGCAGTCTCTTACGCTGCCGCTTGTCTCCACCGAAAATCTGAGGGCTGTATGCCCTCGGGTGAGGGGCGGATTAAACCTTTCTGGGGATTTGCCGATTGATTTCAGCTTCGCTACCGTGGTGCGGTCGCGGCGGCTTCGGGCCCAGCACATTTCGGCAAGGTGAACGTCATGAAACGGTTCCCTTTCTTCCTTCTTGTCATAGCTGCAACTCTTGCATTCGCGCCAAATGATGCTTCGGCGTGGTTCTGCCGGGCGCGCTCAACCACTGGAGCAACGGGCTGGGGGCAATCTCCCTGGCTTGGCAACGCGCGTGTCATCGCATTGCGGGAATGCGCTGTGCGGACGCCGCGTTATGCGAGATGCTTCATCATGTTTTGCAACTGATCGTGATTTCGTCTTCCAGAGTCTGGAGCCGGATCACGGGATCATTGCGGCGAATGAGATCACGGCCACAAGCCCGAGCGCAGCATGATGGAACTCGTCGCTCTGGCTGTGGCGGCCTTTTCATGGCCGGTAAGGGGGCTACTGGGCCGAGACGGGGCTGCTGTGTCGTTGGGTTGAAGGGCAAACGTCAAGCAATTCACTGACGAGAAAGCCCCGGGGCAAGTCCGCCAAATCATGGTCTCGATAAAGAGCGGCCGCAGCTCGGCAGGTCTCCCTCGCGGCCATTCTGGGCCCCAAAATCGTGTGCCGCCTACTGGGCAGGAAACCGGGTGCGCACTTGAACCCGCGGACCTGGTTCGTCGAGTGGTCCACGATGCAACGCGAAATCGATGCTCGATTTGTAGACTGGATTAAATTTTAACTTAAATTCGCATTTAATTACAGTGCTTTGAGATAATTTTATGGCGGAAGGGGTGGGATTCGAACCCACGGTGGAGTTGCCCCCACGACGGTTTTCAAGACCGTTGCCTTAAACCACTCGGCCACCCTTCCAGACGGGGCCCAAAATTGCCCTAGACGCCGGATCGGCGCTTGTCCTAATCGACTTTGCGAGAAAAGGCCACATGGCAATTCGCATATTTTGCCCCGCGCTGGCTTGCGGCCGCGCGGGCCTTCTCATGGGGCGATAGGCAGGCGGATCGTGGCCGTGGCGAGGGCGGCGATCCCTTCGCGGCGGCCGGTGAAGCCCAGCTTTTCCGATGTGGTCGCTTTTACGCCGACGCGGTCGCGGGAGATGCCGGCGATCTCCGCGATCGCGGTGCGCATGGCTTCGCGGTGTGGGCCGACTTTCGGCGCCTCGCACACCAATGTCCCGTCGAGATGCGCGATGATGCCGCCGCGCGCCTTCACGCGCCGGACCGCATCGCGCAAAAACAAATGCGAGGCGGCGCCTTTCCACTGCGGATCGGAGGGCGGGAAGTGCTGGCCGATGTCGCCGTCGCCGAGCGCACCGAGAATGGCGTCGGTCAGGGCGTGCAGCAGCACGTCCGCGTCGGAATGGCCGGACAGGGCTTGGTCATGCGGAATTTTCACGCCGCCGAGCCAGACGTGATCGCCCGGAACGAAGGCGTGAACGTCATAGCCCTGGCCGATGCGAATATCGGGACAGGTCAGCAGCAGTCTGGTTTCGGCGGCGGCGAAATCCTCTTCCGTCGTCAGTTTCATGTTGCTCGGATCTCCGGGAAAAACATGGACGCGATGGCCGGCCCATTCCATCAGGGCCGCGTCGTCGGTGAAGGCACGCAAATCGGCCTGCGCCGCCTGGCGATGCGCCGCGAGGATCAGATCGAAGCGGAAGGCTTGCGGGGTTTGAATCGCGCGCAGCATCGCGCGATCGTGGGTCGCGGCGGCAAAACCGTCGCGGTCGATCTGCTTGATCGTATCGGTCACCGGCACGCCGGGCACGGCGGCGCCATGGCGCGCGGCTTCCTCGAACGCGCGGTCGAATAGTGCGGCATCGGCAAAGGGGCGGGCGGCATCGTGGATGGCGACCAGTGCGTGCTCATTCGCACCATGGCTGGCCAAAGCCTCGAGCCCGGCATGAACGCTCGCCTGCCGGGTCTCGGCGCCGAAGGCGGGCGGTAAGCACGAATCCGCAGCCGCGCTCCGTTGCGCTTCGGCAAAGAGAGCCGCATCGTCCGGGTGGATCACCGCCAAAACGCGGCCCGCCTCTATGCAGGTCCGCAACGTGCGGGCCAGAACCATGTCGCCGCCGAGTGCGCGATATTGTTTCGGCACGCCTGCGCCTGCGCGCATGCCCCGTCCGGCGGCGACGACGAGAATGAAACGGTGCGGCGCGGTCATCGAAAATCCTGTCTGAAATACGGATGAAGCGCATCTAACAGGCGGCGTCGATCGGGCAAAGCAGATTGCTTGCCGCAGCGCACAAATTGTCTATATTGTAGGCATGCATAAAAATGAACATGAATTAGGCAATGATTTGCCGCCGCTGACGATCGGGCCAGTGACGCTGAGCGGGCGGGCGATTCTGGCACCGATGTCGGGTGTGACCGACGTCGGGATGCGCCGCCTCGCCATGCGGTTCGGCGCTTCCCTCGTCGTCTCCGAAATGGTCGCCAGCGACGATTACGTGCGCGGCGAAGAGGAAAGCCGGATTCGCGCCGAAGGGGCAGGGGTTGCACCCCATGTCGTGCAGATCGCCGGCCGCGATCCGCATTGGATGGCCGAGGCGGCCAAGCTGGCCGAACATTCCGGCGCGGCGATCGTCGATATCAACATGGGCTGCCCCGCGAAAAAGGTGACGGGTGGTTATGCCGGTTCGGCGTTGATGCGCGATCTCGATCACGCGCTCGCGCTGATCGAGGCGACCGTCGCGGCGGTCAAGATTCCGGTGACGTTGAAAATGCGCCTCGGTTGGGACGACCGCTGGCGCAACGCGCCGGAACTCGCGCGCCGCGCCGAAGTGGCCGGCGTGCAGCTCATCACCGTTCATGGCCGCACCCGCTGTCAGTTCTACAAAGGCGGAGCGGATTGGGCGGCGATCCGCGCCGTGCGTGACGCGATGCGCGTGCCGCTCGTCGCCAACGGCGATTGCGAGACGGCGGATGATGCGGCGAACATGTTGCGCCTGTCCGGCGCCGATGCGGTGATGGTTGGCCGTGCGGCCGTGGGCCAGCCGTGGCTGGTCGGCGACATCGCGCATGCCTTGCGCACCGGCCGGCAAAGAGCGCAATTGTCCGCTGCCGCGCGCTTCGGCGCAGCCGTCGAGCATTATGACACGTTGCTCGACCTTTTCGGCGAAGCGCAAGGCTTGCGTCACGCCCGCAAACATCTTGTCGGCTATGCCGAAAAATCGCGGGCCGCGGATCACGCCGAATTTACGGCTTTGCGCGGCGAACTTGTGACCTCCCAATCTCCGGCGCACGTGCGGCGGCTGCTGCGGCAGCTCGGCGACATGGACGATGCCGCGCCACTGCGGGAGGCGGCATGACCTATCGCGAGACAAATCTGAAAAATGCCCGGCCCCTCGTCGAGTTCGACCGGCCCGAACGGCAAAAGGCCGTGCATGCCCAGCGCATTCTCAATGCGTTGCCCCATCCGATGCTTTCGATCGCCAAGGACGGCGCCATTTTGGAAGCCAATGCGGCGGCGGAGAATTTCTTCGAAGCGAGCCAGGCGGTGCTCGCCCGGCATCATTTGGGCGATCTCCTGCCGTTCGGCTCGCCGCTGCTTGCGCTGCTCGACCAGGTGCGCGAGCGCGGGGCGCCGGTCAATGAATATCGGGTCAATCTGGGTACGCCGCGGATCGGCCTTGCCCGGATCGTCGACATCCACGCCGCGCCGATGTTTGAAAGCGGGGACGGCGTCGTCGCCTTGATGCTGATGGAGCGTACGATCGCCGACAAGATGGATCGCCAGATGAACCATCGCGGTGCCGCCCGCTCGGTGTCCGCGCTCGCATCGATGCTGGCGCATGAAATCAAGAATCCACTGTCCGGTATTCGCGGCGCAGCGCAATTGCTGGAAAGCTCGGTCGGCGACGAAGATCGCGCCTTCACGCAATTGATCTGCGAGGAGACCGACCGGATCGTGAAGCTGGTCGATTCCATGAACGCCTTTTCCGACGATCGGCCGATCAAGCGGGCGAGCGTGAACATTCATACGGTGCTCGACCACGTCAAACGCGTTGCCCAGGCGGGCTTCGGCCGGCATATCCGCTTTCACGAGGTTTACGATCCCTCGCTGCCGCCGGTCTTCGCCAATCGGGACCAGCTTGTTCAAATTTTCCTCAATCTGATTAAAAATGCGGCAGAATCCATCGGTCCAGACAGGATGGATGGCGAGATCGAGCTCTCGACGGCCTTCAAGCCGGGCGTTCGCCTGCGGGTCCCCGGTGCGGCCAATCCGGTCAGCCTGCCCCTGGAATTTTGCGTCCGCGATAACGGCCCGGGCGTACCGGCCGATTTGCTGCCGCTGCTGTTCGATCCCTTCATCTCGACCAAGTCCTCTGGAACTGGCCTCGGTCTTGCACTGGTAGCGAAGATTGTCGGCGATCACGGTGGGATCGTCGAATGCGAGTCGACGGCGCGGCGCACCTCGTTTCGCGTGCTCATGCCGATGTATGCGCCGCGCGACGGGCGTTCGGGCCAGACCGGCCCCAACGAAACGGATTGAAAGCAGGGTTTTAGGATGACAGGCGGCAATATCCTCGTAGCGGACGATGATTCAGCCATTCGTACCGTGGTGAGCCAGGCTTTGGCGCGGGCGGGATATGATGTGCGCACCACTGGTACGGCGGCCAATCTGTGGCGCTGGGTGCAGGCAGGCGAGGGCGATCTGATCATCACGGACGTGGTGATGCCGGATGAGAATGCCTTCGAGCTCTTGCCGCGGATCAAGAAGCTGCGGCCGGATCTCCCGATCATCGTCATGAGCGCGCAAAATACGTTCATGACCGCGATCAGGGCGTCCGAGCGCGGCGCCTATGATTATTTGCCCAAGCCCTTCGATCTCAAGGAATTGGTCGCGATCGTCGGGCGGGCGCTGAGCCAGCCGAAGAGCCGCCGCGACGAGCCGCGCCCGGAGGAAACCGAGGGGATGCCGCTGGTCGGCCGCTCGCCGGCGATGCAGGAGATTTACCGGGCGCTTGCCCGCCTGATGCAGACCGATTTGACCGTCATGATCACCGGCGAGTCGGGAACCGGCAAGGAACTGGTCGCCCGCGCCCTGCACGATTACGGCAAGCGCCGCAACGGCCCGTTCGTCGCGATCAATATGGCGGCGATCCCACGCGATCTGATCGAAAGCGAATTGTTCGGTCACGAAAAAGGGGCCTTCACCGGCGCCAATGCCCGTTCGTCGGGACGCTTCGAGCAGGCCGAGGGCGGCACCTTGTTTCTCGATGAAATCGGCGACATGCCGATGGAAGCACAGACGCGCCTGCTGCGCGTGCTGCAACAGGGCGAATATACGACCGTCGGCGGGCGCACGCCGATCAAGACCAATGTCCGGATCGTCGCCGCGACCAACAAGGATCTGCGCATTTCCATCGCGCAAGGACTGTTCCGCGAAGATCTGTTCTTCCGACTGAACGTCGTGCCGCTGCGGCTCCCGCCCTTGCGCGAGCGGCTCGAAGATATTCCCGATCTCGTACGCCATTTCTTTGCTCGCGCGGCCGCGGAAGGCTTGCCGCACAAACAGATGGACGGCGCCGCCCTTGACGGACTGAAGCGCTACAATTGGCCGGGCAACATTCGCGAACTGGAAAACCTGATCCGACGTCTCGCTGCCCTCTATCCACAGGAATTGGTCAGCCAGCAATTGGTCGAATCCGAATTGGTGACGGAAGGCCCGAGTGCGGTCACGCCAGGGGCCACCATCAGTTCAACGCCGGTTGAGCCGAATAGTCTCGATGATGCCAAGAGCTTTACGCTTTCGGTCGAGCGTCACCTGGCACAGATCTTCCGAAGTCACGGCGATAACTTGCCGCCTCCAGGCCTGTATCACCGGGTGTTTCGCGAAGTGGAAGGGCCGCTCATCACCGCGGCCTTGGCCGTGACACGTGGCAATCAGATCAAGGCGGCGGAACTGCTCGGGCTCAACCGCAACACGCTGCGCAAGAAGGTCCGCGATTTGGACATACGTTTGATGCGCTCGCCGCGGTGACGTAATCGAGGCAATGCTTTAGTTTGGGATTTATTTGTATCTATTTGATAACAAATAATTTTATTCCAAATCCGAACCGGCGGATGCGTTCGTTCCCGACGGTCTTCGGCGGCGATCGTCGAAGCGCTGCGGCAGGCGCGCCGTGAAAATGTCGCAATCCTGCAACACCGTTGTATTATTGCAACGAGGGGTTGATTCCTCGGCTCGCAGATATGGCAAGGTGGCGAGCCCCGTTTGGGGCGGCTGGGGAAAAGGGGTTGATGAAACACGCGGATTATGGACAAGAAAGCGGACCGCGCACGTTTCGTTTCGGGCTCCTCGCGCTGATTTTTGCGGTTGTCTGCGCTGCGGCCACTTTGGTGATCGTGGCCGGCTTCACGCGCATCACGCCGGCGACGGAAGTCAATTTCGGCGTTACGATCCTTCCGATCTCTTATCTTCTGCTTGCCGCCAACGGCCTCACGATCCTTGTGATGCTCGGTCTGTTGGCGGTCGAAGTGACGCGGCTGATCCGGGCGCGGCGCGCGCAGGCCGCCGCAGCGCGGCTGCACATCCGGATCGTCGCGATTTTTGCCCTTATTGCAGCGATCCCGGCCTTGGTCATGACGGTGTTCGGCGCGATCATTCTTGATCGCGGGTTGAACGCGCCGTTCATGCAAAGCATGAGCGGCTTCGTGCAAAGCTCGGTGGACGCGGCAAAAACATTCGAGGAGATGCAGTGCCGCTCGCTCATTCACGAGGCCGATTTGACCGCCGGCGACTTGAGCCGCGGCCGGATCCTCGCCAGAAACGACAATTTGGTTTGGTTCAAAGATTATTTCACGCAGCGTATCCAATATATCGGTTTTGCCACGGCAGCGATTATGAGTGCGGATGGTAAGATCGAAGAGCAGGTCGGTAGCGATCCGAAGCTTGGCCCTATCAAGCCGAATCCGAACGATCTCGCCGATGCACGCAATCACGAACCGATATGCATTGTCTTGAACGATGGCGAGGCCCTGGCGACGCTGCGCCAGATCAGTGCGGATGATGACACGTTCCTTTATGCCGCCGTTCCCGTCGACCCGTCTTTGGTGCAATTCTCGCAAGTCTCGGCGATCCAGGCCGCGTATTCGGCCCAATTCGACGAAACGCGGAAGACCATCATCAAGTTCTTCGCCTTCATCTTCGCGCTGTTCGCGCTGATCCTGTTGTTGTCCGCCATGTGGCTCGGCCTGTCCTTCGCCACCCGATTGGTCACGCCCATCCGGCGGCTCATTCATGCGGCCGATCAGGTCTCGGAAGGCAATCTTTATGTGCAGGTGCCGATCCGCAAGTCCGAGGGCGATCTGGCCCATCTCGGGCAGACCTTCAACAAAATGACCTCCGAGTTGCGGCGCCAGCACAATGGCCTCGTTTCGGCCAACCGGCTCATCGACGAGCGGCGCCTGTTTACCGAAGCGGTGCTGGCGGGTGTGCCGGCGGCCGTGGTCGGCCTGAATCAAGACGGGGTCATCACGGCCTACAATCCCTCCGCCGAAAAACTGATCAGTCAGGGGCAGGACCTGGGCGTTGCCAGCATTCTTGGAACACAGATCGCGGATTGTCTGCCGGAACTCGCGCCCAAGATCCAGGAAGCGCTGGCCGCGCGTCAGCGCCTGTATCAGGGGCAGCTCACGCTGCAGCGCCAGGGGCGCGAGCGCATCTACAACGTGCGCGTGGCGGCTACCCAGAACGCCAATAACGATCGCTCGCTCGTCGTGACGATGGACGATATGACCGAACTCGTCACGGCCCAGCGGACCTCTGCCTGGGCCGACGTTGCCCGTCGCATCGCCCATGAAATCAAGAATCCGCTGACCCCTATCGCTCTTTCGGCCGAGCGGCTGCGCCGCAAGTACGGCCGCGTGATTGTCGAGGACAAAGCGATTTTCGACCAATGTGTCGAGACGATTGTACGCCAGGTGGACGACATCAAGCGCATGGTCGACGAATTTTCGTCCTTCGCGCGTATGCCGCGCGCCCGGCCCGAACAGGACGATCTCGTGCAATGTGTGCGGCAGGTCTTGTTCGAGCGCCGGCTCGCCCATGGCGCCGTGACCTTCACCGACACGCTGCCGGATCAGCCGTTGACCGCGCGTTTCGACCGGCGGCTGTTGACCCAGGCGCTGACCAATATCGTCAAGAATGCGGCCGAGGGCATCGTGTCGGCCGAGGCGGTCAATCCGTCGCGCCCGCCGGGCCATGTTTGGGTCAAGCTGCATGTTAGTGACGAGGGCATGGTGCAGATCGATGTGATCGACAATGGCGTCGGATTCCCGAAGGAAAACCGCCAGCGTTTGCTCGAGCCGTACATGACGACGCGAACGGAGGGGACGGGGCTTGGGCTGCCGATCGTCGCCAAGATTCTCGAAGATCACGGGGGCGGGATCGAATTGCTCGATGCGCCGCCCGATCTTGCACCGGGAGGCGGGGCCTGCGTCCGTCTGTTTTTTCCGGCGCAGCTTGCCGGCGGCGCTGACAACCCGCCGCCTTCCTCCAACCCGCTCAAGAATGCGATGATCGACCATGGCAAATGATATTTTAATTGTTGATGACGAGGACGACATTCGCGACATCGTGTCCGGTATTTTGTCGGACGAGGGGCACGCAACGCGGGTGGCCCGCAATTCCGACGAAGCGCTCGCGGCAATTGAGGCGCGACGGCCGCATCTGCTGTTCCTCGATATTTGGATGCAGGGCTCGAAGCTGGATGGCTTGCAATTGCTCGAGATCATTGCAGCGCAGCATCCGAATTTGCCGGTCGTGATGATTTCGGGGCACGGCAACATCGAAACGGCAGTTTCGGCCATCAAGCTCGGCGCCTACGACTTCATCGAAAAGCCGTTCAAAGCCGATCGGTTGGTGCTGGTGGCGGAGCGCGCTCTCGAGACTTCGCGCCTGAAACGCGAAGTCACCGAATTGCGCACCCGCACCGGCGCCGTGAACAAGATCGTTGGCAAGTCAACTGCGGTCAATCAGCTGCGGCAGATCATCGAGCGCGTGGCGCCGGCGAATTCCCGCATCCTGATCGCCGGCGCCTCGGGCGTCGGCAAGGAACTTGCCGCCCGCACTATCCATGATGCGTCCGCGCGCGCCAATGCACCGTTCATCGCCATTAACGCGTCGACGATTGCGCCCGACACGATGGAGCAGGAGTTGTTCGGCATCGAGGGGGGCGACGGCCGGATGCGCAAGGTCGGCGCTTTGGAAGAGGCGCATGGCGGCACGCTCTATCTCGACGAAGTCGCCGACATGCCGAAGGAAACGCAGGGCAAGATCCTGCGCGTTCTGGTCGATCAGAATTTCCAGCGCGTGGGCGGTGCGACCCGCGTGCATGTCGATGTGCGGATCATCTCGTCCTCAAGCCGCGATCTTGCCGAAATGATCACCGAAGGCACGTTCCGCGAGGACCTGTTCCATCGGCTGTCGGTGGTGCCGATCCGCGTGCCCTCGCTGGCGGAGCGGCGCGAGGACGTGCCGGTGCTGATCGACTTTTTCATGGAGCAATTTGCCCTGACCTCCGGCATGGCGCGGCGGGTGATCGCCGAGGACGCGATGGCGGTGCTGCAATCCCATGACTGGCCGGGCAATATCCGGCAATTGCGTAACAATGTGGAGCGGCTGCTGATCCTGGCGACGGGCGATCCAACGGTTGAGATCACTGCCGAAATGCTCCCGGCCGAAATTGGTGCCCTGGTGCCGAACACGCCGACGGGGGCGGGCGGCGAGAAGCTGATGAGCCTGCCCTTGCGCGAAGCGCGGGAAGTCTTCGAGCGTGAATATCTCATCGCGCAAATCAACCGTTTCAGCGGCAATATTTCGCGCACGGCCGAATTCATCGGCATGGAGCGCTCGGCCCTGCATCGGAAACTGAAATCTTTGGGTGTGGACTAATGAGCCGTATTGCCTATGTGAATGGACGTTATTTGCCGCATGCCAGCGCCGGCGTGCATATCGAGGACCGTGGCTACCAGTTCGCTGATGGGGTGTATGAAGTGTGTGAGGTGCGCGACGGCAAGCTCGTCGATGCGACCCGCCACCTGGCGCGGCTTGAGCGCTCCTTGAACGAATTGCGCATCGCCAAGCCGTTGAGCGACGCGGCGTTGAAAGTGGTGTTGCGCGAAGTGGTCGCGCGCAATCGGGTGGAACACGGGCTTGTTTACATGCAAGTGACGCGTGGCGTCGCGCCACGCGACCATGCTTTTCCGGCAAAGCCGATCCGTCCGGCCTTGGTCGTCACCGCCAAGAGTTCGCACGTGCAAAAGGCTGAATCCAATGCGGAAAAAGGCGTCGCCGTGGTCACTGTTCCGGAAACCCGCTGGGCGCGGCCGGATATCAAGACGGTCGGCCTGCTCGCCAATGTCCTGGCCCGGCAGGCGGCGCGCGATCAGGGCGCCTATGAAGCCTGGTTCGTCGATGCTGAGGGTTACGTGACCGAGGGCGCTTCCACAAATGCCTGGATTGTCACCGGCGATGGCCATTTCGTCACCCGCCATGCCGACAATGCCATTTTGAAGGGCATTACCCGCACGACTCTGATCGATCTTTTGAAGCGGGAGGGCCTGAAACTGATCGAGCGGCCGTTCACGCCCGACGAGGCGAAGACCGCGCGCGAGGCCTTCATCACCTCGGCGACGTCGATCGTGTTGCCCGTGGTTTCGGTCGATGGCGTGCCGATCGGCAACGGTCATCCCGGGTCGCTGGCAACGAAACTGCGCGCAACCTTTCACGAGATCGCCGAAATCTCCTGAAATAAGCGGTAAATTCGTTGGCGGGGCCGCAAATGTTTTATATAGTCCTGCTTTCGATAGGCTGACTCTAATATACCTGAAATATACGGAAACTGGTGATGGCTGCTGAAAAAGCGCAAAATCTTCAAGATGCTTTCCTCAATTACGTGCGGAAAGAGAAAATCATACTCACGATTTTTCTCGTCAACGGCGTGAAATTGCAGGGGGTTGTAACATGGTTTGATAATTTCTGCGTCCTGCTCCGGCGCGACGGGCATTCGCAGCTTGTTTATAAACATGCCATTTCCACCATCATGCCCGGTCAGCCGATCCGGCTGTTCGAGTCGGATGACGGCGACGCCGGCTGAGCGGTGGCCATTTGAGGAAATAGATTGAGCGATATGATACCTCAAAGCGGCGCTGGCTGGACTCCTCTGGCCGATGCTGAGGGGCTTGTCGCGCAGCACACCCGGGCGCTTGTCGTCGGACCTTATCTCGACGAGCGCAAGCGCAGAGTGGGAAACGGACAACCACCGGCCGCCGGCCGGTCGCCGGAAGCGCGGCTCGACGAGGCAGTGGGCCTGGCGGCCGCGATCGACCTCAATGTCGTTGGCGCGAATCTCGCCATGCTCGCTGAACTGCGTCCCGCCACCTACCTCGGCAAAGGCAAGGTCGATGAGGTCGCGTCTCGCGTTAAGGACGAGGATGTCGGTCTGGTGATGATGGACTGCGGTCTGTCCCCGGTGCAGCAGCGCAATCTGGAAAAGGCCTTCGGCGCCAAGGTGATCGACCGGACGGGTCTCATTCTCGAGATCTTCGGCCGCCGGGCGCGCACGCGTGAGGGCGCGCTCCAGGTCGAGCTTGCGCATCTTACCTATCAAAAATCGCGACTGGTGCGGTCTTGGACCCACTTGGAACGTCAGCGCGGCGGTTTCGGCTTCCTCGGCGGTCCGGGTGAAACCCAGATCGAGACCGACCGGCGGCTCATTCAAGAGCGCATGGTCCGCATCGAGCGCGAATTGGAGCAGGTGAAGAAAACCCGCGGCCTGCACCGTAAGTCGCGCAAGGATGTGCCTTATCCGATCGTGGCGTTGGTCGGCTACACCAATGCCGGGAAATCAACCCTGTTCAACCGCCTGACCAAGGCCGAGGTCCTGGCGCAGGACATGCTGTTTGCGACCCTTGATCCGACCTTGCGGGCGCTGCAATTGCCGCACGGCGGCAAGGTGATCCTGTCCGACACGGTGGGTTTCATTTCCGATCTGCCGACAATGCTCGTGTCCGCCTTCCGCGCGACGCTGGAGGAGGTGATTGCGGCCGATGTCATTCTGCATGTGCGCGACATTGCGCATGAGGATGCCGAGGCGCAGGGGGCCGATGTCGAGGCGATCCTCACCAGCCTTGGGGTCGATCCGCACGACAATCGCCGGTTGATCGAAGTGTGGAACAAGCTCGATCTGTTGGAGCCCGAACCGCGCCAGGCTCTGCTCAACACCGCGCAGCGCCGCCCGGCGGGCAGCCGTCCGGTGGCGGTTTCGGCCCTGACCGGCGAGGGCACGGATGCGCTGTTGGCCGCGATCGAGGATCGCCTTGCGATCGGCCGCGTCGTGCTCGACCTGATCCTTGCGCCGACGGACGGCGCAGGTCTGCACTGGCTGTATGAGAACGGCGAGATCATGGCACGCCGGACCGGCGAGGATGGCGCCATCAATTTAACGATTCGCATTGCGCCGGAGCGGCTCGACCACGTAAAAGGTCGCTTTCCCGGGGCCGAAGTGCACGCTTGACGCGCCTCGCCCGTCCTCCAATTACTCCGGCAGATAGATGCAGGTGCAAGACACGCCATGAGCTATGCGGTAAAAGAAATATTCCTGACCTTGCAGGGCGAGGGCGCCCATGTCGGGCGCCCGGCGGTGTTCTGCCGCTTTGCCGGCTGCAACCTGTGGTCCGGCCGCGAGGAGGACCGCGCCAGCGCCCAATGCACGTTCTGCGACACGGATTTCGTCGGCATGGATGGCACCAAAGGTGCGCGCTACGCTGATGCCGAGGCCTTGGCCGCCGCTATCGCCGAGGAATGGACGGCAGGGCGCGCCGAGAGGTTTTGCGTGCTGACCGGTGGCGAACCTTTGTTGCAGGTGGATGCCGCTTTGATCGACGCACTGCACCGCAAGGGCTTTGAAATCGCTGTTGAAACGAACGGTACAGTCGAGCCGCCGCGCGGCCTCGACTGGCTCTGTGTCAGCCCGAAAGCCGCCGATCCGCTGAAGATCCGCAGCGGCCACGAATTGAAACTCGTCTATCCGCAACCGGAGGCCATGCCCGAACGGTTCGAGGATCTGGCGTTCCAACGTTTCTCGCTGCAGCCGATGGATGGCCCCGATGTCGAAGAGAACACGGCCAAAGCCATCGCCTATTGCCTTGCCCATCCGCAATGGCGGCTCAGCGTCCAGACCCATAAGAGGATCGGAATCCGATGAAGATCACGCAAGGCTTCACTTTCGAGGCGGCGCATCAGTTGCCGAAAGTGCCCCAGACCCACCGCTGTTACCGCATGCACGGCCATTCCTACCGCGTCGAGGTGTGCCTCGAGGGGCCGGTCGATCCGGAAACCGGTTTCGTCGTCGATTTCTTTGAGGTCGAGGCGGCCTTCGATCCGCTCCTGCGGCGGCTTGATCATTATTGCCTGAATGACATCGCGGGCTTGGAAAATCCCACCGCCGAGAATATTGCCGTGTGGATTTGGGAGAGGACCAAGCCGTTGCTGCCGTTGCTGCAGAAAATCACGGTCTATGAGACGCCGCATAGCTGGGCGGAATATCAGGGCGTGTGACGAAATTTGCTGGGAAGCGGTTGCGCTTGCGGCCGCCGACGCACAGACTGGCGACTGTTTCCGGCACGTGAATTGCCTCAAGCGGCGTACCACCACGATCGTAACGGCACGCTCCGTTGCCGGAGACGGTCATCGTATCGTTATCCACTGCAAAAATTTTAGAATCCGTACTGAAGCGAAAGTGATTATATTTGGAAAGGAGAGCGAATACATCCTTTTCGAAATGAAAAGCCCAAGCCGCCGATCGTAACGTGTGCCCGCCCGTTTTTTGCTTTCGGGCGTGTTGCCGAGGGCATGGGCGTTACTGCGGAAGTGTCGGAGATTTGCATCATAAACACGATATGATAGCGATAGTTTGCTTGTGTACTTTTTTGAAATGCTTGTGATCCAATCGGGAAGGGAGATCGACATGCGTGCTTTCAGGAGCCAACTCCGCGCCGTTTTGCTGGCGTCGACCGTATGGGGCGCCTTGGCGCTGCCTGCCGCGGCAGAGACCGTGCTTTATAAAGGGAATGGCGGAGAGCCCCAAACGCTCGATCCTGCGCATACGTCGATCAATGTCGAGCGCTTCGTTCTTGCCGATCTCGACGAAGGCCTGACCGTCTACGATGCTTACGGCAAGGTCATCCCGGGAGCTGCCGAAAGCTGGACCATCTCGCCGGACGCCACGGTCTATACGTTCAAGATCCGCGACAATGCCAAATGGTCGAACGGCGAGCCGGTGACGGCTGAGGATTTCGCGTTCACGCTGGGCCGCGTCGTCGATCCCAAAGAGGCGTCGGGCTACGCCAATATCCTTTATCCGATCAAGAATGCCGAAGCGATCAACACCGGCAAGCTTCCCCTCGACCAGCTTGGCGTGAAGGCGATCGACGCAAAGACGCTTCAGATCACGCTTGAGCGGCCGACACCTTATCTTCTCGAATTGCTCACCCACAATGCCGTGCTGCCCGTCAACAAGAAGTTGGTCGAACAGTACAAGACCGATTTCGTCAAACCCGGAACATTGGTGTCGAACGGCGCCTATATGTTGACCGAGAACGTCGCCAACGATCACATCACCATGGTCAAGAACCCCAATTATTGGGATGCCGCCAATGTGAAGATCGATAAGGTCGTCTCCTATCCGACAGAAGACAATGCCGCGCAGGTGCGCCGCTTCATGGCGGGCGAATTCGATGTGAACTACAATTTCCAGGCCGATCAGCTCAAATTCCTGCGCGAAAAGCTTGGTGATCAGGTACATGTCTCGCAGTCGCTCTCGACTTATTACTACGTCTTTGACGTCCGCAAGCCGCCCTTCGACGACGTGCGCGTGCGTGAGGCACTGTCGATGGCAGTCGATCGCGACTTCCTGTCGGAGAAGATCTACAACGGCGCGCAATTGCCGACTTACAGCATCGTGCCCGAAGGCATTCACGGTTACACGCCGGCCAAGTTCGACTACGCGGACATGTCGCAACTCGACCGCGAGGATAAGGCTGTCGAGCTCTTGAAGGAGGCGGGCTATGGCAAGGGCGGCAAACCGCTGAAGATCGAGATTCGCTACAACACGAATGAAAACCACAAGAAGGTGGCGACAGCCATTGCCGACATGTGGAAAGCCGTGGGCGCCGACGTCTCCATCCTCAATTCCGACGTCAAGACCCATTATGCTTATATCCAGGATGGCGGATCATATGATGCTGCGCGCGTCGGCTGGGTGGCCGACTATGCCGATCCTGAGAATTTCCTCTTCCTGCTCGCCAGCAACACCAAGAGTCTCAACTGGTCGCATTATTCCAACCCCGCGTATGATGACTTGATGGCGAAATCCTATGCCGAGCGCGATCCGGAAAAGCGCATGCAGATTCTGCACGACGCGGAAGCTCTCGGACTGAAGGACGGGGCCATGGCGCCGCTGATGACCTTCGCCGATTTCTGGCTGGTCTCGAACAAGATCAAGGGCTGGCATGACAATGCGGTCAACAGCCATCTCACACGCTTCCTCAGCAAGGAATAACGAGAATCGGAGCGGGGGCGCGCAGCTCGCAAGAGCTTCCGCGAACCCGCTCACTCCTTGGGGGATCGTTCCATGTTTCGCTTTGTCCTGCGCCGGTTCTTGAGCGCGGTACCGACGCTCTTCGTCGTCATCACCGTCTCGTTCTTCCTGATGCGCTTCGCGCCTGGCGGGCCCTTCAACATGGAGCGGCCGCTGCCGCCGCAAATTATGGAAAACATGCAGCGCGCCTATCATCTCGATGATCCGCTCTGGCTGCAATATCTGCATTATATCAGTAATGTGGTGCAGGGCGATTTTGGCCCGAGCTACATCTACCGCGACTTCACGATCATCCAGTTGATGAAACAGAGTTTGCCCTATTCGCTGACATTGGGCTCGCTTGCTTTGTCGATCGCGGTCTTCGGCGGACTCGCGCTCGGCACGATCGCGGCGTTGCGCCAGAATTCGCTGATCGATGTTGCGGTGATGAGCCTTGCCAATATCGGCATCACCATTCCGAATTTCGTTGTGGGTCCGGTGCTGGCGCTGATTTTCGCGGTCATCCTTGGGTGGCTGCCGGCCGGCGGCTGGGGGGATGGGTCGCCGCGTTTCCTCGTCATGCCGATGATTGCGCTCGCCTTGCCTGAAATGGCCGTGTTCGCCAGGCTCATGCGCGGCTCCATGCTCGAGGCGCTGCGCGCCGATCATATGCGGACGGCGCGGGCCTATGGTCTACCGGGAAGAGTGCTTGTCTTCACCCATGCGATGCGGGCGGGTTTGTTGCCCTGTGTTACCTATCTCGCGCCGGCCGCGGCGCAATTGCTGACCGGCTCGGTCGTTGTCGAAACCATCTTCGGCATTCCGGGTGTCGGACGTTATTTCGTCCAGAGCGCGCTTGACCGCGATTACACGTTGGTGATGGCCACGGTGGTCCTGGTGTCGGTCTTCATCGTCGTCTTCAACTTGATCGTCGATCTTGTCTACGCGCTGCTCGATCCGAGGGTGCGCTATGACTGATGCAACCTTCACGCCCCAAGGGGAAATCGGCAAGAGCCGCAGCCTGCTGCAACTCGCGATGCTGCGCCTACGGCGCAATGTCGCGGCGATGGTAAGTATCGTGGTTTTTGCCGCGATCGCGTTGTTTTGTATTTTCGGGCCGCTGATCGCGCCACACGGCTACGATCAAGTCTTCCAATCCTATGTCAACGTACCGCCGAGCCTGTCGCCTTATCCGGAGGACGATACGCTCAAGGGTGCCATGGCGACTGTTGCCGAACAGGCAAGAGTCAGACTCGATTCCTTTGAAATATCGAGCCAGGATTTCACGGCGACCCTTTCCGCCGACAAAAAAATCGATCCACGCGTCACCCGCTATATTGATCGCATCAACGAGTTCGAGGACGCCAAAGTGGCGGAGACGCGGAATGACGGCCAGGTCGTGGTGGTGAGGGGCCACGTCAACCGGCAATATTTTCTGCTCGGCACGGACGCGAACGGCCGCGACATGCTCACCCGCATCATGGTCGGCGGCCAGGTCTCTCTTCTCGTCGGCCTGCTCGCCAGTCTCGTGAGCCTTGTGATCGGCGTGACCTATGGCGCCATCTCGGGCTTCGCCGGCGGGCGCACCGACAATGTCATGATGCGTATCGTCGAAATCCTCTATTCCTTGCCTTTCACCTTCCTCGTTATTTTGCTCGTCGTGTTCTTCGGGCGGAATTTCGTGCTGATCTTTGTGGCGATCGGCGCGATCGAGTGGCTCGACATGGCGCGTATCGTGCGTGGCCAGACTCTGTCGCTCAAGCGCCGTGAATTCGTGGCCGCGGCCCAGGCCATGGGCCTCGGGGATTGGGGTGTGATCCGCCAGCATATCATCCCCAATACGATCGGGCCGGTGGTGATTTTCCTGACCGTGCGTGTGCCGCGCGTTATTCTGCTCGAGAGCTTTCTTTCGTTCCTTGGCCTTGGCGTGCAGGAACCTTTGACAAGTTGGGGAGCGTTGATTGCGGTTGGCGCCGGCTCGATGCAGGCGTCGCCCTGGCTGCTGATCTATCCGGCCATTCTCTTTGTCGTCACGCTGTTCTGCCTCAATTTCATCGGCGACGGTCTGCGTGACGCCCTCGATCCGAAGGACCGCTAACATGACGCAGCATCCGACGGAAAACGCTGTTCTGGATATTTCTGGCTTGGAGGTCAGCTTCGCAACGCCCGATGGCGAGGTGAAGGCCGTCAAAGGCGTCGACATCAATGTCAAGCGAGGCGAGTGCGTTGCCATTGTCGGCGAGTCGGGTTCGGGCAAGAGCCAGACCATGATGGCGTTGATGGGGCTGCTTGCAAGCAACGGCCGCGTGAAGGGATCGGCTCGCTATCGCGGCCGCGAACTCATCGGTCTGCCGGCCCGCGAGCTGAACCAGATACGCGGCGCCAAAATGACGATGATCTTCCAGGAGCCGATGACATCGCTCGATCCGCTCTATCGTATCGGGCGTCAGATCGCGGAGCCGATCGTTCATCATCAAGGCATCTCCTATTCCGCCGCGCGCAAGAAAGTGGTGGAATTGCTCAAGTGGGTGGGGATTCCGCACCCGGAGCGGCGGATCGACGCTTATCCGCACGAAATGTCGGGCGGCCAGCGCCAGCGCGTCATGATCGCCATGGCGCTGGCGAACGACCCCGACGTGCTGATCGCGGACGAGCCGACGACGGCGCTCGACGTGACGGTGCAGGCGCAGATCCTCGCGCTTCTCAACGATTTGCGCGAGCGGATCGGCATGGCGACGGTTTTCATCAGCCACGACCTCAACGTGGTGCGTCGTTTTGCCGATCGCGTCTACGTCATGCGCCGTGGCGAGGTGGTGGAGACGGGCACGACGCACGAGGTTTTTACCAATCCGCGTCACCCCTATACGCAGATGCTGTTGTCGGCCGAGCCGTCCGGCCGCAAGGCGCCGCCGCGACCCGACGCGCCGATGCTGCTGGAAGGACGCAACGTGCGCGTGACTTACCATATCAGCGGCAGCCTGTTCAGTGGTCACAAGGCGATGGATTTGCACGCAGTGGACGACATCTCCCTGCGTGTGCGCCAAGGGCAGACCATCGGCATTGTCGGTGAGTCCGGCTCCGGCAAATCCACGTTGGGACGCGCCTTGCTGCGGCTCGTCGCAAGCCGGGGGCAGGTGCTGTTCGACGGCAAGGATATCTCCACCGCGGGTAAGACCCAAATGCGGCCGTTGCGCCGCGCTTTGCAGCTGGTGTTTCAGGATCCTTACGGTTCGCTTTCGCCGCGCATGACGGTCGGCGCGATCATCACCGAAGGGTTGAAGCTGCATGAGCCCGGCCTGTCGTCCGCCGAGCGCGATAAGCGCGCGGCCAGCGCCTTGCGCGAGGTCGGGCTCGATCCGGCGATGCGCAATCGCTTCCCACATGAATTTTCCGGCGGGCAACGCCAGCGTATCGCGATTGCCCGTACCATGATCCTGAAGCCGAAGTTGGTAGTGCTCGACGAGCCGACATCGGCACTCGATCGCTCCGTGCAAAGCGAAATCGTCGCGCTGTTGCGGCGGCTCCAGGCCGAGCACGAACTCACCTATCTCTTCATCAGCCACGACCTCGCCGTCGTTCGTGCGATGGCGGACGAGATTCTGGTGATGAAGGAGGGCAAGGCGGTGGAATATGGTCCCGCGGCGCAGATCTTCGAGGCGCCGAGGCAGGATTATACGCGCAAACTGATTGCGGCAGCCTTTCTGTCGAGCGCGGGCGAAGGGCATCCGGCCGTCGCGCCATGAGGCTCTGAAGGGCGGGCGGTCGCACGCCCTTCATCCGGCGCGCAAGATTAATTTCGGTGCCAAAATTTAATATTGCGTTTCCGGAATGTCCGGCTAACATTGGCATCGGGTAACATGCTAGGGCGCCTTCCGCGGCCTGAGTTACCCCGCTGCCGGGAGAGGGCGGCGGATAAAATAAAGCGGCTTTCGCATTTGGGAGAGGCGTGAGGGAGGGGTGGCGAAGTGAGGGCAAGTTTGAATGCGGCGCCTGCCAGCGCGCCAGTGCTGCAATTGTCCGGCATCGGCAAGGATTTTGGCGCCATCCGGGCGCTCGCCGACGTCGATCTTTCGATCGATCGGGGCGAGGTCGTTGGCCTGATGGGCGACAATGGCGCCGGCAAATCGACCTTAGTCAAAGTCATCGCCGGCAATTTTCACCCCACTCATGGTACGATCCGCATCGAAGGCGCGGAGCATCGCTTCGATCGCCCATTGGATGCGCGCAATGTCGGCATCGAGGTCGTTTATCAAGATCTGGCGCTGTCCAATAATATCACTGCGGCCGGCAATCTGTTCCTGGGGCGCGAGATTACGCGGAAATTCGGACCGTTCACATTTCTCGACCATAAGGCGATGAATGCACGGGCGCTGGAATTGTTCGGCGAATTGAAATCCGAAACGCGGCCACGCGATCTCGTCAAGCAAATGTCCGGCGGCCAGCGGCAGGCGGTCGCCATCGCCCGCACCAGACTGTCGGCGGCAAAACTTGTTCTGATGGACGAACCGACAGCGGCAATTTCCGTCCGGCAGGTGGCCGAGGTGCTCGATCTCATTGGGCGCCTGCGCGATCAGGGCGTCGCCGTGATCCTGATCTCTCACCGCATGCCGGACGTGTTCGCGGTGTGCGACCGGGTCGTCGTGTTGCGGCGCGGCGAGAAGCGGGCCGACAAGAAAATCGCCGATTCAAGCCCCGAGGAAGTGACCGCGCTGATCACCGGTGCCAAGGAGTTTGCCTGATGAGCGAAAATACGGGACCGGCCATTTCCTTTGGCAACGTCGGCCAAGCGCCCTGGTATAAAAAGCCGCCGTTTGCGTCGCAGACCGCTTATGTCACGCTCGCCTTCGTCGTTATCACGCTGCTCGTTGCGGCGTTCGCTCACAACTTTCTTTCGCATGGCAATCTGCTCAACACGTCGAAAAACTTCAGCTACATCGCGATCGTCGGCCTCGGTTCGACGCTGGTGATCATCACCGGCGGCATCGATTTGTCGGTCGGGTCGGTGATGGCGCTTGTCGCTGTGAGTACCGTCATTTTCATGCGGCTTGGCTCCGAGTCGCTTCTCGCGGGCATTCCCTATGCGGTTATGATCTTTGCCGTGCTCGGCGGCATATTGCTGGCCGCGTTGATCGGGCTGATCAACGGCCTGCTGATCGCCAAGATCAAACTCTCACCCTTCGTGACGACGCTTGGCATGCTCTCGATCTGCCGCGGCGCGACCTATGTGATCACGCAAGGGCGCGGCCAGGCGCCGAACGGACCCAATGTCGATGCGTTTTATTCCGCCACCGACGGCATGATTCTCGGCCTGCCGGTCCCGCTCGCCTATATGCTTATTTTTGCGATCATCATGGGCGTCGCGCTGCGCCACACGCGCTGGGGCCGTTATGTTTTCGTGCTTGGCGGCAACGAGCGTGCGGCGCAACTGACGGGTGTTGCGGTCGATCGAGTCAAGATCTCGGTTTACGTGTTGTGCGCCATGAGTGCGGGCTTTGCCGGCATTCTGATCGCCGGCTGGCTTGGATCCGCGCCTTCCAATCTAGCGCAAGGCTACGAACTGAAAATCATCGCCGCTTCGGTTATCGGCGGGGCCGATCTTGCCGGCGGCGTTGGTGGTCCGGTTGGCGCGATCATCGGTTCGGCGCTGATCGAAGTCATCCGCAATGGCCTCGCGCTGTTCGGCGCCGACACTTATTGGGAACAGGTTTTTGTCGGTGCCATCATCATCATGGCCGTGCTGGTCGACAAATTGCGCACGCGTCAACCTGAGTGACATGAGGGTTTCGGCGCTGGCAAGGTCCTCCAGCGCCGCATCGATCAGGACCGCAATTGGGAGGAATTCGACGTGAAGAAGATTCTGCTTGCTGCTGTGGCAACAGCATCATTGATGAGTGTGGCGCATGCCGCCGATGCGTATAAGTTCGCACTGATCCCCAAGGGAATGGACAATCCTTATTTCGATCTGTCGCGCGACGGGTGCCTGGCCGAAGCCAAGAAGCTCGGCAATGTGACCTGCATCTACAAGGGGCCGGCTACCCATGAACCGGCGACCGAAGTGCAGATCATGCAGGACTTCATCACCCAGGGTATCGACGGCATCGCGATTTCCGTTGCCGATGCGGATTCGGTCAAGGGCGTGATCAAGGCGGCTGTCGACGCAAAGATTCCCGTCATCACCTTCGACGCTGACTCTGACCAATCCGCGCGCCAAGCCTATATCGGCACCGACAACAAGGAAATGGGCCGCGAGCTTGGCCGCCAGCTCATCAAGGTGCATCCGCAACCCAGCACCTTCGCGACGCAATCGGGCGGCCCTGCGGCTGCGAACTTGAACGATCGTTTGGCCGGCCTCTATGAAGTGCTCAAAGGCGCCGGCTGGACGGAAGTGAAAGGCTCGCCGGCATTCTGCAATGACGATGCGGCTTTGGCGGCCCAGCAGCTCAGTGATTTCGCCACCGCCAATCCAGATATTGGCGCGATCGTTCCGGTCGGAGGGTGGGCCTTGTTCGCACCGAAGGCGTATAAATCTTTCGTCGATGCCAACATGGATAAGGTGAAGGCCGGCAAGTTCCCGCTCGTCATGCCTGACACGCTGCCGGTCGAATTGCAGACGCTGAAGGACGGCTACGCCCAAGTGCTGGTGGGTCAACGCCCCTATGAAATGGGCCAGAAAGCCATGGACGTATTGCTCGCACTGAAGAAGGGCGAAAAAGTACAGCCGGTGACGATTGTCGGTCTCGACGTCGTGACCAAGGACAATGTCGACAAATTCCTGTCGCCGGCAAAGTAGGACTTTCGCACGTGCGACACCAAAACAAGTGCGGCTCTAAGGAGCCGCACTTTCTGCTTCTGCCAGTGCCTTGAGCACCGTCTCGCGCATGGGCATGGGCGCGACCGCGCCATAGCCAGTTGTCGAAAGCGCTGCTGCTGCATTGGCGTAGCGACCTGCGCGCATCGGATCGCGTGTGTTCAGATATTCGGCAAGAAAGGCGCCGTCGAACGTGTCGCCGGCACCTGTTGCATCCACCGCCTGAACGCTGATCGAGGGCACGCGAAGGCGCGTGTCGGGTGTGGCGATCAACGAGCCTTGTTTGCCGAGAGTGAGCGCGACGACCTTGGCGCCGAGATGCAGATAAAAATCGGCGATCGCGTCAGGGTCCGTCAGACCGGTCAAGTGTTCGGCGTCGTCCAGACCGGGGAGGGCGATGTCGCAGGCGCGCATGGCTTCGTGAATGATCGCACGTGCGCGGGTGAGGGACCATAATTTCAGACGAAGATTCGTGTCATATGAGACGAGCACACCCGCTGCCCGCGCCGCTTCGATCGCGACAAAAACCGCATCCGCCGCACTTGCCGAAATCGCCTGGCTGATGCCCGAAACATGCACGATCTTCGCTGCGCGAATATAATCCGTCGGCACGTCCTGGGGTCTGATGCGGCTCGCGGCCGAGCCAGCGCGCAGATAAGAAAACTCGTGACCCTCCGGGCCGTGAGTGACAAAATAAACGCCTGTGTGGGCGTCCTCATCGATCTTGACCGCCGATGCGTCAACACCCTCTGTGCGCCACAGATCGAGAAAGCCACGGCCGAATGTGTCGTTGCCAAGACTGGTGAAATAACCGGTCTTCGCGCCTGACCGCGCGGCAGCAACGATGGCATTGGAGGTATCGCCGCCGAAGCCTGGTTTGTAGCCGTCCTCGCCTTTGACTTGATTGAGCTCAAGCATGGGTTCACCCATGCCGACAATATCCAATGACATTTTTGCTCCCATTTTTGGTTCGGACATTGACGGGAGAGGGTGGAGCGGTCAACTCTCCTCCGCAAAATAAAAATAAGGAGCCGATATGAGCGAACTGACACTCGATAAGGCGCAAAAAATTCTGACTGACACTTTGGCGGATGCACGAACCAAAGGGTTTAAGCCAATGGCGGTAGCTGTGCTTGACGCCCGCGGGGCACTTGTGAGTTTTGCCGCAGAGGATGGGTCGAGCGCCGCAAGATGGAAAGTGGCGCTCGGCAAGGCGCAAGGGACGATCGCTTTAGGGATTGGCTCGCGGAAGATCGGCACCATGGCGGTGGAGCGGCCACATTTCATCGGCGCGTTGAATCATCTTGTCGCGGAGGGCATTGTGCCGGTCGCCGGCGGCGTCTTGATTAAGGACGCGCAGGGTAAAATCATCGGTGCCGTTGGGGTGTCCGGCGATACGTCCGACAACGACGAGTTGATGGCGGTGGAAGCCATTAAAGCTGCGGGCTTTACCGCTGACGGCGGTTAGACTGATGCCTATCCTTTAGGTTAACGGGGGCCGTCCGGCAGCATGGCCGGTCCATCCTTTGTTTACCTCAACCGCAAAAATGCCATTTTGCCCCGCCACGAAAAGGCTCTTCGTTCATAAAAATGCAAGATCGGGCTGCGTAACATGCCCGTCATGGATGTGCGCCAAAGAACATTTGGCGTCACAAACTTATGATAGGCAAGAGCATGCTCAAGCCTCGCACCATAGGGCGTCTTCGCCCGGAAGCATCGATGGCCGTCACCGCCGTCACAAGCTCCGCTGTGCGCAGGGAATATCGCCGCCAACATTCTCTGTCAGAGCAGATCGCCGATGGCTGCGTGCATGTGATCGGCATTCTGGCGGGTTTAAGCGGTAGCGTGCTGCTGGTGACCGAGGCGGCTCTCCGCCAGGGGCCGGTGCAAGTGGTGCTCGTCAGCATCTATGCCATGGCTTTGCTCGCCATGTTCTCAGCCTCGGCTGCCTATAATTTGTTCTATGATACGCGGTTCCGCGACATTTTCCGGCGTTGCGACCATTCGGCTATCTTCTGCCTGATCGCCGGCACCTATACGCCCTTCGCCATCGCGCTCAATCCGGTGTTCGGAGCGTCGCTGTGCGCCATCGTCTGGGCCGTAGCCTTTGTCGGCATATGGCTCAAATTCACACGGTCTGACCTCTTCGATAAAGTGTCGGTCTATATTTATTTGGCGCAAGGCTGGCTCGCCGTCGTCGCGCTCCATCCGCTGGCAAGCCACATGCGCCTGGATGTCACGCTGACCTTGATCGCCGGCGGGCTGCTCTACACGGTGGGCGTCGTCTTCCATCTTTCCGAGCGCCTGCCGTTCCACAACGCGATCTGGCATCTTTTCGTCTTGGCTGCGGCGGTATGCCATTATACGGCGATTCTCGATGGTGTCGTTCTGACCCATCTGTCCTGAGTCTTGCCGATATGCCCGCCTTCATAACGGATTCATTGCTGCCGCTCATTCAGACGCACGGCTATTGGGTGATTTTTGTCGTCGTGATGCTGGAAAGCACCGGGGTTCCGATGCCTGGCGAGACGGCGCTTGTTTCGGCGGCCATTCTGGCCGGTTCGACAAAGCAATTGAATATCGAGCTGATTATTCTGTGTGCTGGCGCTGGCGCGATCTTGGGTGACAATCTCGGCTATATGATCGGTCACCGTTGGGGGCTGCCACTTCTCGTGCGCTACGGTCATTATGTGCACCTCGACGAAGGGCGCCTGAAACTCGGCCAATATTTGTTTTTGCGCTTTGGCGGAGCGATCGTGTTTTTTGGTCGTTTTGCTGCGCTCCTACGCACCTTCGCGGCGATGCTCGCAGGCGCCAACCGCTATTCGTGGCGGCGCTTTCTGGCTTACAATGCGGCCGGCGGAATCGTGTGGGCGCTGCTTTTCGGACTCGGCGGCTATCTTTTTGGCCATGCTATCGAAACGTTGTCACGGCCCATCGGCATCGCTGCTGCAGCGGCTGCGATTTTGGGCTTTCTCGTCGTCCTTCTTTTAATGCGGCGGTTCGAAGCGCAATGGCAGGAAGCGGCGGAGCGGGCGCTGCCGGGACCGCTGAGCGTCGATTAGGCTCTTCGTTCACCGCTTCATGTGGACGTGTCATCGCCGCGATGAAGCGGCGATCATAGCGCAGCCTTGGCTCTGCGGGTGGTCGTATTGGACGCGGCAGCGATCCTGGGCGCGAGGACTGCGGCTCCGAACAATCGCGCCAGCCGGTCGCCGATCGGCACGCCGATTCCGGTGCACGGGTCGGGACCGACCTGCGCGCGGTAAAAGCCGTTGTCGCCCTGAACGATATCGGTGAAGCACGTTTGGTTCAGCCAAAGTTTCGGCGTGATGAAGCCAAGTTTTTGGCCGAAGGCGGCGAACAAACCGGCATACAGCGGCGCGACAGCGCTGGTGCCGCCGAGCGGCGCGGAAGTGCCATGCACCGTGAGGAGATATCCTGTATTGGGATCGGCGTTCGCCGCGACGTCGGGAACCATGCGGCCCGGGCCTTGCGGCGCGCCAGCCTGCCACGACTGCGGCGGGAAAATCGTGGAGAAACCGCCGCCTGTCCCGTTGCCGTTGGGGTTTCCGGGGTCGTCGTTCCACACGACTTCAGCCTGCGCGGTTTTTGTCGTGCCGCCGCAGCCGATGATGTAGGGGGACGAGGATGGCAAATCGACATTGGCAGGCGTCGGTCCGCCATCTGAAGCATCATTGTCGCCGGATGCCGCAAAAATCACCATGCCTGCGGATGTGGCGGCCTGGGCCGCGGCATTCAACTTCGCGACATAATCGACCCCTGCCTGTTGGCCTGCGGCCTGCCACGCGGCCTCGTCCGCGCCCCAGGAGATCGAGCACACGTCGCAGCCGTCCGCGGACGCTGCGAGAATTGCAGCAGCAATGGCGTTCATGTCCGTCGCGTCCGCCCAGTAGACCCGGATCGATGCGGCCCGGCCCGTCGCCGTTGCATAGGCGGCCGCGGCAATTTCAATATCCATCGTGACTTCGTAATCGGGATCCAAGGGATCGCCCGCATGTTGGCCGGGCTGGTTCCCTTGTCCACTGACCACGACATCGACCATTGTCGGTGAAGGTTGATTGATCGACTTGCAGAACGTGTCGATGTCGCTCTTTTGATACCCGCCGTTCAGTTCGATGATCGCGATGACGCCTTGGCCCGATGTCCCGGTTGGCCAAGAATAGGCCTTGCAGAGATCGGGAACGGCCCAGGGACGGGCGTTCGGCGGCGCCCGCATGGCGATGGTCTTGCCGGTCCCTGGCCGTTTGAAATACGGATGAACGAGCATCCGTGTCCTGGCGCGTTCGGCGGCAAGCAAAGGTGCGAGTTTGGCCCGAAGCGCAATCGGCGCCACGACAGTGTCGTAGAGCGCGGCCAGATCCGCGGCCATCTGGGTGCGCGAGCCGCCGTCGAGATAAATCATATGGCCCGATGGATAGTTGCGGATCGTCAGATTGGCGCGGGCTTTCGGATCGACGAGGGGCATCGCGTCAAGGGTGAGTTTCGTCTGGAAGAATGGGGTCACGGCATCGAAATAGCCGTTGGCCGAAAAGACCTTCAGATCCGGGTTCGCGGCCATCGCTGCCGCAAGGTCGCCGGCGGTGTACACGATCGGATTGCCGCTCGCGTCTTTCCCGCCTTTCTGCGCCCCCGTCGGGTCGATGTGGCTGAAATCCCAATTGGCATAAGCCTGATCGTTGAGGTCGACAAAGTTCGATGTCGAGGTGAATTGCAGATCGTTGTTCAGATACACGTTCCACATCGACGTATAGACGCCCGAGACCGCGGTCATCGTCGGATCGTTGGCGCCCGACGCCGGGTCGACAATCGCGGCGATGCCCGTATCGATCGCCGTCACGCGCCCATCGTAGATGCCGAGAGCGACACCTTGGTCCTGGAGCAACGTCACCAGAAACGACGAGGTGATGCCATTGTTCGCTTCGACATTCAGCGACCAGGATTCGAGCACGACCGGGGATATGCCGAGGATTGCGCTCAGTTGCTGCGTGGTCGCCGGGTCGCTTTTGGGAAAGGCCGCCACCGCCTGCGCATAGGGTCCTTGGGCGAAGGCGGTGACCTGCGCCATGAAATGTTCCAGGTCCACCGGCGGCGGGCTTACCGTCGTCTTTTTGTGCCACCACGCATCGGCGGCGAAGGTCGGCAACAATCCGATCGGATTCGAGAAGGTCGGTGTGTAGTCGAGCACGCTCGATTGCAGGACGATGCCGTTCAAATCGATCCCGTCCTCGTGCAGCATCCAGGCCAGAACGCAGGAACGCGTCGTGCCGTAGGATTCGCCGAAAAGGAACCGCGGCGAGTTCCAGCGACCGTAGGCGGTCAAATATCGCTTGATGAATTGCCGGATCGAGCGCGCGTCTTGATCAACGCCCCAAAAGTCCCGGTTCTTGGCGGGAGCGATCGCGGCCGAATAACCGGTGCCGACCGGGTTGATATAAACGAGATCGGTGCGATCGATGAGGCTGTCCGGATTATCCTCCATGCGATAGGGCGGCGGCGGCGTGAAGCTCGGCATATCGGTACGGATCCGCCGAGGCGCGAAAGAGCCGAGCAGCAGGAACACGGCCGAGGAGCCGGGGCCGCCATTATAAAAGAACGTGACGGGCCGTGTGTTTGGATCCGCCCCGTCGGCCGTGAAGGCGACGTAGAAAAATTTCGCGTAGGGTTGCGACGAAGACGGGTCGACCGCGACGAGGTGGCCGGCCCGAGCGGTGTAAGCAATCGTGCGGCCTCTGATCGTCGTATTGTGGTGGGTAATGGCAACGTTTTCCGACGTATCCGTGACGTTATCGTTGGGGCCCATGCCATAGGCCGTCGTATCAAGTATGGGAACATCAACGGGCGCGGATGTGGGATTTGAGGCGGCGACCGGCATGGGACTCCCTCCTGCAAAATAATCTCAATCTTGAGGCGCGTTTTTCCGATCTGTGGACGATTGCGATAAGAACAAAAGCGCGTTGCGCATAACGCGGACAGTTAATGTGTAAGATGATTTTGGCATATGTAAGGTGAACGCCAGATTGGCGGAAGAATCGGAAATTCGTTATAGGAATAACGATCTTGATCCACTGAAAATGTTTGGAAGCACGAAAATTAGGGACAGCATAAATTCCTTTCGCAACGCGAAACGGCCTAAAACGTTTGACAGGGACTTCCCGGATCGCGTGAGAGAAATTTGCGTTCTTTCAGAGACGCAAAATGCTCTACTTCTCTGTTTTGTCGCGTTTTCTTAACCGAAAAGTCGTTCAACTTTTCTGGAAAATGCTCTACAGCGGCTTGCCGATGCGACGGGCGATTTCGCCGACGATGCCGCGGCGGAACGCGAGGACGCAGGCGACGAAAATCGCGCCCTGAATGACGATGACCCAGGAGCCGAGGCCGGTCAGATTGTTTTTCATCAAAACGATGATGAAAGCGCCCGCGACCGGGCCGAACACCGTGCCGAGTCCGCCGACCAATGTCATGAGCACGACTTCGCCAGAGGCCGTCCAATGCACGTCGGTCAGTGAGGCGCCTTGCACGACAATCGCCTTGAGGCCGCCGGCAAGACCGGCAAGCGCCGCCGACAGCACGAACGCCGCAAGCTTGTATTGCTCGGCTTTATAGCCGAGCGAGATGGCGCGCGGCTCGTTCTCGCGGATGGCTTTCAGGATTTCGCCGAAGGGCGAATTGATGATGCGATGAATGAGCAGGAAGGCGGCGAGAAAAATCACCAGCACGACGAAATAGCATGTGAGCTGATTGGACAAATCGATGAGGCCGAGGAGCTTGCCGCGTGGCACTTCGTTGATGCCGTCCTCGCCATGGGTGAAGGGTGCCTGAAGGCAAAAGAACCGGACCATCTGCGCGAGCGCCAGGGTGATCATGGCAAAATAGATCCCCTGCCGCCGGATCGACAAGGCGCCCGTGACAAGGCCGAGCGCCGCGGCAACAACAACGGCGGCAAGCATCGCAAGCTCCGGCGTGACACCCAGTTCCTTGGCCGTATAGGCGCTGACGTAGCTTGCAAGGCCAAAGAACATCGCATGGCCAAAGGACAGAAGGCCGACATAGCCGATGAGCAAATTGAACGCGCAGGCGAATAGCGCAAAGCAGAGCGCCTGCATCAATGTCGGCAGATAGATCAGTTGCGGCAGAAGAGGCGCGATCAGCAGCAGGACCACCATGATCGCAAAGGCCCAGCGTTCGCTCGTCGAGGCGGTCGTCATGTTAGGGTCGAACCTCAATAATGGATTGTATCTGGACGCGGCCAAATTGACCGAATGCCAGGAGATGGGACGAAGCAGGGCGTCGGCCCTGCGAGGAGCATCGACGCCGCAGTCGGTCAATTTCGCCGCGCCCCTTCGGGGTGAGGTGAAAAATGGTCATCTGCCGCGTCGCAATGCTTGCCGGTACGGACGTACCGGCGTCGCAATGCTCCTTGCATATGACCATTTTTGACCTCATCCAGATACAATCCATTATTGAGGTTCGACCCTAAGCGCTCCGGCCAAAGAGTCCGGTCGGACGGACGAGAAGGACGATCACCATGATGGCAAACACTGCAACATCGGCAGCCGGGGGAAAGTAATATTTGATGAGCCCTTCGATTAGGCCGAGGAGGAAGCCGGAGAGGATCGAGCCCATGATGGAGCCCATGCCGCCGATCACCACCACGGCGAAAACCACGATGATCATGTTCTCGCCCATGTCCGGCCGCACCTGATTGATGGGCGCCGCGAGCACGCCGGCCAGCGCGGCGAGCGCAACGCCCGCGCCATAGGTGAGGGTGATCATGACCGGCACGTTGATGCCCATGGCGCGCACCAGGGCAGGATTCTCGGTGGCCGCGCGCAAATAGGACCCAAGCTTGGTGCGCTCGATGACGAACCAGGCGATGAGGCAGACCGCAAGCGAGAAGACGATCACCCAGCCGCGGTAGGACGGCAGACGCATGAAGCCGATATCGAGAAGGCCGTTGAATTGTGGCGGGCGATCATAGGGGATGCCGGATGTGCCGAAGTAATTTTGAAACACTCCCTGAATGATCAGCGCGAGACCGAAGGTCAGCAGGAGTCCGTAGAGCGGGTCGAGCCCGGCAAGCCGCCGCAACATCGTCCGTTCGATGATCATGCCGCAGGTGCCGACGACGAGCGGCGCGAGGACCAACGCATACCAATAGCCGAGGCCAAGCAGATTGAGCAGAAAATAGGCTACGAAGGCGCCGACCATGTACAGCGCGCCATGGGCAAAATTGATGATGTTCAGCATGCCGAAAATCACCGCGAGGCCGAGGCTGAGCAAGGCGTAAAACGCGCCATTGATCAGCCCCAGCGTCAACTGGTTCATTAAGGCTGGAAGATGGCTAAAGAAAACGGATGTCATGGCTCAAATCATCGATCGACTGTGCGGCCCGTCACCCCGGCGCAGGTCCGGGGTGACGGATGACGGATATGCTTGCGCATAGAGCGCAAACTCGGTTTACTTCTTGACGAGCGGGCATTCGCTCTCGGAAAGCGGACGGAAGGCTTCGTCCGCCGGGACGGTGGCGAGCAGCTTGTAATAATCCCACGGATATTTCGATTCGGCCGGCTTCTTCACCTCGAAGAGATAGACGGGATGAATCTTGCGGCCGTCGGCGCGGACCGTACCCTTGCCGAACAAAGGATCGTCCGTCGGCATTTCTTTCATCTTGGCGACGACTTTGGCGCCGTCATGCGGATTGCCGCCGAGTGCATCCAATGCCTTCAAATAGTGCAGCGTCGCCGAATAGACGCCGGCCTGCACCATGGTCGGCTTCTCGCTGTGTGGCATCAGTTTGGAGAACCGGTCGGAGAAGGCGCGGGTCTGGTCGTTCATGTCCCAGTAGAATGCGCTAGTGAACGTCAGGCCTTGGGCCGTATTCAGACCAAGCGCATTCACGTCGGAAATGAAGAGCAGCAGAGCCGCAAGTCGTTGGCCGCCCGATTGAATGCCGAATTCCGCCGCCTGCTTGATCGAATTGGTCGTATCGCCGCCGGCATTGGCAAGGCCGATGACTTTTGCGCCAGACGATTGCGCCTGCAGCAGATAGGACGAGAAGTCGGAAGTGTTCAACGGATGCTGCACATCACCTAGTATTTTGCCGCCACTGGCCGTGACCACGGCGCCGGTGTCGCGCTCCAGTGCGTGACCGAAGGCATAGTCGGCGGTGATGAAGAACCATGTGTCGCCGCCGGCTTTCACGACCGCTTTGCCGGTCGTGTTGGCGAGGGCATAAGTGTCGTAGGTCCAGTGAATCGTATTGGCGTTGCAGGCCTTGCCGGTCAGATCGGAGCTAGCCGGACCGGAGGCGAGGAACACACCGTTCTTTTCCTTCGTGACGGCGCTCACCGCGAGCGCGACGCCGGAATTCGGCACGTCGACGATGGCATCGACTTTCTCGTCATCGAACCATTTGCGCGCAATGTTGGTGCCGATGTCCGGCTTGTTCTGATGGTCGGCGCTGACGACATCGATTTTCCAGCCCTTGGCTTCGAGCCCGGAATCCTGAATGGCGAGTTGCACGGCAACGGTTGAGCCCGGGCCGCCGAGATCTTTGTAGAGGCCAGACATATCGGTGAGATTGCCGATCTTGACGTTCTTGTCCTGCGCCATCGCGCCGGTACAGAACAACAAGAGGGCCGCGGTAACGGACATAGCTACGCGCAATTTCATTCCCAATCTCCCTGTTTCAATATTCAAACGCCGAGATAGACATGCAACTTATCCATATTCGCGCCGAGGTCCGCGGCGGCGAATTCGTCGATGATGTGGCCGTGTTCCATGACGTAGAAGCGGTCGGCGAGTTTCGAGGCCCAGCGGAAATTCTGCTCGACCAGAAGGATCGTGAAGCCTTCCTGCTTCAAGCGCTGGATGGTGCGGCCGATCTGCTCGATGATCACGGGCGCGAGCCCTTCGGTCGGCTCATCCAGCATCAAGAATTTCGCGCCCGTGCGCAGAATGCGCGCGATCGCCAGCATCTGCTGCTCGCCGCCCGAAAGCTTGGTGCCCGGCGCGCTCAGCCGCTCCTTGAGATTGGGGAAAAGGTCGAAAATCTGCTCGACCGTCAGGCCGCCATCGGCAATCTTTGGGGGTAGCAGCAAATTCTCGCGCACATTGAGGCTCGCGAAAATACCGCGCTCTTCCGGGCAGAGCGCGATCCCGGCGCGGGCGATCCGGTCGGACGAAAGACCAATCGTCTCTCGGCCGTCGAAAATCACCGAGCCGCTGCGTTTCGTAACGATGCCCATGATCGATTTCAGCGTCGTCGTCTTGCCAGCGCCGTTGCGGCCAAGCAAGGTGACGACTTCGCCCGCGCCGACATTGAACGTCACGCCGTGCAGGATATGGGATTCGCCATACCACGCCTGCAATCCGTTGACATTCAGGCGATGACTGGTGCGGTCAAGCATGGCCGGCTCCCAGGTAAGCCTGCTGGACTTGGGGATTCTGCGAGACTTTAGCGTAGTCGCCCTCGGCCAGGATCTGGCCGCGCGTCAGCACCGTGATCGTGTGCGAGAGATTGGACACGACATTGAGATTGTGTTCCACCATCAGCACGGTGCGGTTGGCGGCAATCCGCTTGATCAGCGCGGCGATTCGGTCGATGTCCTCGTGACCCATGCCGGCCATTGGTTCGTCGAGCAACAGCATTTCGGGGTCGAGCGCCAAGGTCGTTGCGATTTCGAGCGCCCGCTTGCGGCCGTAAGGCATTTCGACCGCATGCGTGTCGACGAAATTGGTCAATCCGACATCGTCCAAGAGTTCGCGCGCGCGGCCGTCATATTGCCGCAGCAGCGCTTTCGAACGCCAGAAATCGAAGGAATCGCCGCGTGCCTTCTGCAAAGCGATCCGCACGTTCTCGAGCCCCGTCAGATGGGGGAAAACCGCCGAGATCTGAAACGATCGGACCAGCCCGAGACGTGCGACATCGGCGGGCTTGGTCAAGGTAATGTCGCGGCCCTTATACATGATACGGCCGCGCGTCGGGTTCAGAAACTTGGTGAGCAGGTTGAAACAGGTGGTCTTGCCGGCGCCGTTCGGGCCGATCAGAGCATGGATCGTGCCGCGCCGCACGGTGAGGTTCACGTCCTTGACGGCGGTGAACGCACCGAACTGCTTGGTCATCCCCTCAGTTACAAGAATTGCGTCTCCGTCCACGCGAAGTTCCACCCTGACATATCTTTGTGCTGATTTTGCATTGCTCCCATGCTAACGGCTTCGCGGCATCGGGCGCAAGCCTGGCCGCGCCGATTTTCTGAAGCCATTCTGTGTAACGGTCCCCTTGATGGGGTATCGTCTCGGGCGACGGCAAGGGCTCGCCCGACGCCGAACGAGCGGCCCGTCAAAGGTCGGCCGCAAGCTTTTTGACGGCGTTCTTTGCCCCCATTTGCATCAGGCCGGCCAGGGCCCAGGTAACGGCGTCGACGAACCGCGGATCCTTGATGAAATCGTGCCCGAAAATCATGTCCATCTGCAAAAGAGCGTAAGCCAGTTTTTCCGGGTCATTCTCTGCCGTTGCCGCCCGCTCCCGCAGTTTGTCGGCGAGCGGGTCGCGGACATCGATCGGCTGGTCGATTTCATCGGTGCCGCTCACGTAACGCATCCAGGCCGCGATGCCGAGCGCGAGGCGAGGGAACGCAATGTCTTTCGCCAGACATTCGCGGATAGTGCCGAGCCAGCGCTGCGGAATTTTCTGCGAACCATCCATGGCGATTTGCCACGTGCGATGTTTGAGCGCCGGATTATGAAAGCGTTGGATCAGCGCGCTCTTATAGGCCTCGACATCCGCGCCTGGCGGCGCAGCCAGAACAGGCGAAACTTCCGCGTCCATCAATCCGCGTATGAAGCGTGCAAAATGCCGATCGCTCATGGTGTCAGCGACGGTTTCGTAGCCCGCAAGATAGCCAAGATAAGCGATACAGGAATGCGAGCCGTTCAGCAGACGCAATTTCATCAGCTCGTACGGCGCGACGTCCCGGGTGAACTCCGCGCCCAAAAGGCCCCAATCGGGCCGGCCTTGTGGGAAATGGTCTTCGATCACCCATTGGGTAAAGGGCTCCGTCATCACGGGCCATGCGTCGCGCAGGCCGAGCTGATCGGTGATGCGCGTCCGGTCGTCATCGGTGGTCGCCGGAACGATTCGGTCGACCATCGTACAGGGGAAGGCCACGTGTTCGGCGATGAAAGCTGCAAGATCGGCGTCGAGCAATTCGGCGAAACGCGTCACCACTCGGCGCACCGTCTTGCCGTTCGCCGGAAGATTGTCGCAGCACAGAACGGTGAAGGGTGGAATGCCGGCCGAGCGGCGTTTCGCCAACGCCGAGACGATGAAACCCGGCGCGCTTTTCGGCTCCAGATGCTGGTTGAGATCGTGGACGATATCGGGGTGATCCTCGCGCAACGTGCCGGTTGCCGGGTCGTGGCAATAGCCTTTTTCCGTCACGGTCAATGACACGATTTTAACCGACGGATTGGCCATTGCGGCGACGACGCCGCAGGGATCTTCCGGCGCCACCACAACGTCGCGGACCGCGCCGATGACCTGCGGGCGATCGCCCTTGGCGTCGCGGATGCTCAAGGTGTAGAGACCATCCTGTGGGTGCAACGCGTCGCGCGTATCGGGCGAGCGCAGGCTGACGCCGAGAATGCCCCAGCGCAAATCGCCAGCCTGAAGAGCCGCCTCGGTATAGGCGGCCTGATGGGCGCGGTGGAATGCGCCGATGCCGAGATGCACGATGCCGGTGCTGAGCGCAGCGCGGTCATAGGTCGGCACGATCACGTGCGGCGGCAAGTCGGGCAGGGCGGTTTGACGGAGACTGTGGGTCATAGGCATTCGTTCTTAGAGTTTGTAGGCGTCCTTGGCGAGGCGATAGGCGAGATCATGCGCGACCTCGAATGCTTCGTCCTCGTCCATGCGGTGGCTGCTCACGAGATCGGCAAGATAGGCGCAATCGACCCGCCGCGCCACATCGTGCCGCGCCGGTATGGAGAGATAGGCGCGCGTGTCGTCGTTGAAGCCGACAGTATTGTAGAACCCCGCCGTTTCCGTCGTCAGTTCGCGCAGGCGGCGCATGCCTTCGGGCGAGTCGTAGAACCACCAGGCAGGGCCGAGGCGCAGCGCCGGATAATGGCCGGCGAGCGGCGCGAGTTCGCGCGAATAGCTCGTCTCGTCGAGGGTGAAGAGAATGATCGTGAGTTTCGTCTCGTTGCCGAACCGGTCGAGCAGCGGCTTGAGCGCATGGACGTAATCGGTGCGCGTCGGAATATCGGCCCCCATGTCGCGGCCGAACTTCGTGAAGAGTGCTGCGTTGTGATTGCGTGACGAGCCGGGGTGAATCTGAAGCACCAGCCCGTCGTCCATGCTCATCGCCGCCATTTCGGTGAGCATCTGGCCGCGGAACAGATCCGCTTCCTCCGGCGTACACTCGCCGCGCAAGGCTTTGGCGAAAAGCGACTCGGCTTCCGCATTCGTCAAATCGGCGGTGCGGGCGGTTGCGTGGCCATGGTCGCTCGATGTCGCGCCGTAGCTCTTGAAAAAGGCGCGGCGCTGGCGATGCGCTGCGAGATAACCTTGCCAGTTCGAGGTGTCGCAAGCAGTGATCTCGCCGAACCGCAGGACATTCGCCCGAAACCCTTCGAATTCGGGATCGACGACCGGGTCGGGCCGGTAAGCGGTGACCACTTTGCCCTTCCAGCTACTCGCTCGGATGGCTTCATGCGATTTGAGCGGATCGAGCGGGCTTTCGGTTGTCGCGATCGCCTCGATATTGAAGCGTTCGAACAGCGCACGCGGACGGAACTCGGGTAGCGCCAGCCGCTCGGCAATGCGGTCGTAATAGACGTCGGCCGTCGCGGCGCTGAGGCGCGTATCGAGGTCGAACAAAGTTGCGAAAGCATGATCGAGCCAAAGCCGTGTCGGCGTGCCGCGGAAGAGATGATAATGGTTCGCGAAAATGCGCCAGATCTTGCGTGGATCGCTCTCTACCGGCGCTTTGTCGGTGCGCTTGATGCCAAGCGATTCAAGCGGAATGCCCTGACTGTAGAGCATGCGGAAGATGTAATGGTCCGGCACGACGAACAGCTTGGCAGGATCGGGAAACGGCTTATTTTCGGCATACCAGGACGGATCGGTGTGGCCGTGCGGCGAAATGATCGGCAGGTCCTTCACGCTCGCGTAGAGCGCTCGCGCAATGGCGCGGCTGGTCGGATCGGCGGGGAACAGGCGGTCACGGTGAATGAGCGGATTGGTGTCGGTCTTCGCGCCTGAACTCACGGCGTTTCTCCCTATTCTTATCGTTTGGTCAGGCCACCTTGCCACTTGATTGTTTGAAAGGCAATGCTATGGTCCTTTACAGGCGCATAAAGAATAAGAATGCCGATGGGATGGAAGAATGCCGTTTCAGGCCGTTGCTTCGCAAAGATTGTTCCAGCAGGTCGCCGACCAGATCGCCGGTCTGATCCGCTCGGGCGAATTGGCGCCCGGCACGCGCCTGCCGGCTGAGCGTGATCTGTCGAAAAAACTCGGCGTGAGCCGGCCTATCGTGCGCGAAGCGATGATTGCCCTGGAGCTTTCCGGCCTTGTTGAGGTCCGGACCGGCACGGGCGCCTATGTCTGCGCGAAATCCGCCCGTTCGACAGAGCTGCGCGACGTGGGCCCGAGCGCGCTTGAGTTGCTGGCGGCACGGCGCGTGATTGAGGGCGAAATTGCCGCCTGTGCCGCGATTGCCGCCAAGGATAAGGATATCGAGCGGCTTGACGAGGCGCTCGCCTGGTACCGGCGCGAATATTTGAAGGGCGAGGATTGTTACGAGGCTGACCGCGCCTTTCACATTGGCCTCGCGGAAGCGACCGGAAATGCGGTGTTCGTGCACATTGTCGAGCAATTCTGGGGCGACATGCGGGGGCCGATTTTCAATCGGCTCGGCGAACTCACTAAGAATAACGCCAAGCTTCGCACGAATATGTCCGATCACGAGAACATTCGGAACGCGGTGGCGCAGCATGATGTGGACGGCGCACGGCGCACGATGCAGGCGCATATCGCCAATGTGGAGGTCTATTTTTTTGACGGTTTGGGTAAGCAGGGCAAAACGCGGCGCAAAACGGAATGAGCCTGGAAACAGAGTCAGAGCTAAGGGAGGAATGAATGAATTCGTCGATGACGCGCCGCGCGATGCTCGGCACCGGAGCTGGCCTTGCGGCGCTCGGAGTGTCGCGCGCACTCGCGCAAGTGCCAAGCCTGCCTTCCTCGCCCGTCGCGTTGAATGTGGTCGATGTCGCGGGCAATTTGGCGCTGACGCAGAAGGCGATCCAGAATTACGCCAAAGCCAAGCCGAATCTCGTTTCGAAATTCAATTTCCTTAAGGCGCCGGCGCCGGAATTGCCGGGTAAGATCAAGGCGCAGCAGGATGCCAATCGCGTCGACATCGATCTCGTGCTGACAGGAACGGACGCGCTCTCCGCCGGGCTCGAGCAAAAACTCTGGGTCGAGCTTCTTCCGGCTTTTGCGAGCGCGTTGCCCAAGCTTGACGACATTCTTCTGCCGCCCGCCGCCAAAATGCAGGGGCTCGCACAAGGCGCCGGGGTGATCGTATCTTATTACCCGTCTGGGCCGCTGCTCGAATATGCACCAGAGCGGATCAAAACGCCGCCGACGACGGCCGAGGAATTGCTGAGCTACACCAAGGCCAATCCGAACCGGTTCTTTTATGCGCGTCCCGCCAATTCCGGACCGGGTCGCACCTTCTTGATGGGGCTGCCTTATATCCTGGGCGACAAAGATCCCAAGGATCCGGCGAGCGGCTGGGAAAAGACCTGGGCCTATCTCAAAGCGCTGGGCGAGAATATCGAATATTATCCCACGGGCACAGGCGCAACCATGAAGGAACTTGGCGAAGGCTCGCGCGACATGATCGTTTCGACCACCGGCTGGGACATCAATCCGCGCGTGCTTGGCGTCGTGCCGGAAAGCGCCGCGGTTGCGACGCTCAAAGGTTTCCACTGGGTGACCGATGCGCATTATATGTGCGTGCCAAAAGGGCTCGCGCCGGAGAAGCTGGCGGTGCTTTTGGATTTGATGAATTTCCTGCTGCAGCCGGCGCAGCAGGCCTATACATATGATCAAGGCTATTTCTATCCCGGCCCGGCCGTGAAGGGCGTGACGCTTGCGATGGCGCCGCAGGAAAGCCAGGATGCGATCAAGCAATTTGGCCGCCCCGAATATGAAAAACTGATCGCCGACAACCCGACCGAGCTTCCGCTTGATCCCGACAAGATGGTGCAGGCCTTCCAGATCTGGGATCAGCAGATCGGCGCACAAAAAACGAAATGACATGGTGTCGGGGCATATTGGTCCCGGCTTCGTAAGGACAATTCTTCTTCGCAGGTCGTTTCATGCCGCCTCATCAATCGTTCAAGACGCTGAAGCTCGATCGTGTTGCGCGGGATTTCGGCGCGATGAACGCTTTGAAGGATCTGACGGTGAGCGTCGAGCGCGGTGAATTTGTCGCGTTGCTAGGCCCGTCCGGCTGCGGCAAATCGACGGCGCTCAATTGTATCGCAGGCTTGCTACCGACCACGCGCGGTTCGATTTGGCTCGATGACAAAAGGATCGACACGCTAGGGCCGGAAGAGCGCGGTTTTGGCATGGTCTTTCAGAATTACGCGCTGTTTCCGCATGTGAACGTGCGCGACAATGTGGGCTTCGGTCTCAAGATGCGCGGCATCACGGGTGAAGCCGCCGCGAAACGCATCGATGCCGCGCTTGCGACCGTGCGTCTCGCCAATCAGGCGCACAAGCTGCCGGGTCAATTGTCCGGCGGTCAGCAGCAGCGGGTTGCCATTGCGCGTGCGATTGTCATCGAACCGCCGCTGGTGCTGATGGACGAGCCGCTGTCCAATCTCGACGCCAAATTGCGTCTCGAAATGCGGCAGGAAATTCGGCGTATTCATGCCGGCCTCGGATCGATCACGATCTATGTCACACACGATCAGGATGAGGCGCTGTCGCTGGCCGATCGCATCATTGTATTGCGCGATGGTGAAATCCGGCAGATCGGCGCGCCCGAGGAACTTTACAAAAGACCGGTGAAATTGGATGTCGCCGAATTCATGGGCTTTCGCAATCGCATCGTCGGCAAAGTGATCGCGCATAGCGGCAATCAGGTGACGCTCGACATCGGCGGCGCATTTCTGTCCGGCGTTGCCGGCGAGGAGATTGTCGGTGCTATGGGCGTTGCGGCAATCCGGCCTGAAAACCTCGTTGCGAGCGGTCTCGGCCTCGCGGCGACCGTGGACATTTGCGAGTATCGCGGTCACGGCTTTTTTGGTTCGGCCAAGGGGCCGAATGGCAGCGAACTCTATTTCAGTTCCGTCGCACGGGTGATGCCGCGCGAGGAAATCCACCTTGCAGCCGCGCCGGAGAACGTGCTGATTTTCAACGGTGCGGCGCCATGAGCGCGCTAAGCGCATTGTCTCTGCGTGCGCGGCTCGCCGCTCGCGGCGTCGATGGCATTACGTTGCTTGTCGCGCCAGCGGCCCTGTTCCTGCTCGCGCTCTTCGTCTATCCGTTTCTCTATGGTCTGTGGTTGTCGTTTCATCCCAAAGACGGTTCGACGTTCAGCAATTACGTCAAATTCTTTTCCGACCCTTTCTATTTCGATACGATCGGCAAGACGCTACTGCTGGCGCTTCCCGTCACGTTGGTCAATCTTCTCGCGGCCATTCCCGTCGCCTTTCGCGTGCGCCTGATGCACCATCAGCGGCTGCTCACCACGATACTCGTGTTGCCGATCACGCTCGGAACCGTCCTGGTGGCGGAAGGATTGCTCAATTATCTGGGGCCGCAGGGCTGGTTCAACCGCCTCTTCGTGCTTTTGGGCCTCGGACCGGTCAAGCTTGTGCACAATTATTGGGGCGTGTTTCTCTCGCTCGTCATCACCGGCTTTCCCTTCACGTTCCTTTTAACCTTGTCCTACGTGACCGGCATCGATCCGGCCTTGGAAAATGCTGCCAAGACGCTCGGCGCCCGCCCGGCGGCGCGTTTCCGTCATATCTTCCTACCGCTGCTGCTGCCGGGCCTTGCCGTCACCTTCTGTTTGAGTTTCGTTCAGGCCTTTTCGGTCTATCCGTCGGCTGTCATGCTCGGTGCGCCCGCGGGCCCGACCCGGGTGATCACGATTCCGGCCTATGAGGCGGCAACCGAGTCCTTCGATTATTCCATGGCTTCGGCCATCGCGATGATCATGGGGGCGATATTGCTCGTCATCGTCGCGGGTGTTCTTGCGATGCGGTCGCTGGTCTATCGCGGGCCGGCGGGCGGCGGAAAGGGGTGAGGCCGTGAGCGGTATTTCCCGTCCCGTATCGGAGCGCCTGTGGGCAACCGCAGTCTGGGTGCTCACCGGCTTCTTCGTCGTCAACCTGCTGGCGCTAATCGCCGCGGTTCTCGTGAGTTCGTTTTCGACCCGTTGGCTCGGCACTTGGCTGCCGGCCGGCTGGACCACTAAATGGTATTCCTCGGCTTGGGACGAGTTTCAGCTCGACCAGGTTCTCGTCACGACATTCGAAGTCGTCCTTGGCGTCGTCGTTCTGGCGGCGCTCCTCGGCGTGCCTGCTGCCTACGCCCTGGCGCGGCGCGAATTTCCCGGCAAGCGATTGCTGATGCTGTTGTTCCTGTTGCCGCTGCTGATCCCGCCCGTGACCTACGGCATTCCGCTGACGGGCGTTCTCTATCAAGTGGGGCTCGGCTCGACCCTGGCCGGGGTGATCCTCGCCAATCTCGTTCCGGCGTTGCCCTTCGTGATTCTCGTGATGATTCCATTCATCGAGCAGATCGATCCGCGGATCGAAGCGGCAGCCCGGGTTTTCGGCGCGGGCACGGGAAGCCTTTTCCGCCATGTTCTGATTCCGCTGCTGATGCCTGGCGTCCTGGCCGCTTTGCTCCTCGTGCTGGTGCGCACGATCGCCATGTTCGAACTTACCTTCCTGGTGGCGGGCGCCGACAGCCAGACGCTGGTCGTCTCGCTCTACGATGCTGTGACCGCGGCGGGGGTACGCGCGCAGCAATCGGTTGATGCCATGGCCGTCATCTATATGCTGACGACATTGGTCTGGCTGGTCATTGCCCTGCGCTTCGTCAACCCGACCCAAATGGTCACGCGCACCAAGCGAAGCTGAACGCCGCTGCATTTTGCCATTATCAACCGACGTCGTTCCTTGCTAAGCTGACCACGGATCAATTTACGCGAGGTAAGACTCTTGGACCAGCGCGACATGCAGCAATTCCTCAAATCCGCCATCGCCCAGGGGCGCGGCACTGAAGCAGCCGATCTTGTGTTGAAGGGCGGCAGGATTTTCGATCTCGTCACCGGTGATATGCTCGAAGGCGATATCGCCATCTGCGGCGACCGCATCGTCGGCACCTGTGCGACCTACACCGGAAAAAACGAGATCGACGTGTCCGGCTGTACGATCGTACCGGGATTCATCGATACGCATCTGCATGTGGAATCGTCGCTCGTCACGCCGTTCGAATTCGACCGCTGCATCCTGCCGCGCGGCATCACGACGGCGATTTGCGATCCGCATGAAATCGCCAACGTGCTGGGCGCCGACGGTATCAAATATTTTCTCGACGCCTCGTTGCGCACCGTGATCGATCTTTACGTGCAGCTTTCGAGCTGCGTGCCGGCGACGCATCTGGAGACATCGGGCGCTGTGCTCGAAATCGCCGATCTGTTGCCCTTCGCCCAGCATCCGAAAGTCATCGGCCTCGCCGAATTCATGAATTTTCCCGGCGTGCTTTTCGCCGATCCGAAGGTGCTCGCCAAACTCGCGGCGTTTCAGGGCGGCCACATCGACGGGCACGCGCCGCTGGTGCGCGGCAAGGATTTGAACGGTTATCTCGCGGCTGGCATCCGCACCGATCACGAAACGACGACCGCAGATGAGGCGTTGGAAAAGCTGCGCAAGGGCATGCATATCCTCATCCGCGAAGGCTCGGTGTCGAAGGATTTGCATGCGCTTCTGCCCATTCTCACCGAGCGCAACTCGCCATATCTGTGCCTCTGCACGGACGACCGCAATCCGCTCGACATCGCCGAGGAGGGCCATATCGATCACATGATCCGCGAGGCGATCGCGCGTGGCGCGCCGCCGCTCGCGGCCTATCGCGCCGCTTCCGTCTCGGCGGCGCGGGCCTTCGGCCTGAAGGACCGTGGGCTGGTCGCGCCGGGTTATCGCGCCGATCTCGTCATTCTCGATCACCTCGAAACCTGCAAGGTCCGCAACGTTCTCTCGCGCGGGAGACTTGTCGATGACGCTCTATTTGCCGCGCGCGAGATCATTCCGCCGGTCGGGCGCGACAGCGTCAAGGCGCGCCGGGTGACGGCGGCGGATTTTGCCGCCAGGGGGAGGGGGGCGGAAACGCCCGTCATCGGCGTCGTCCCCGGCAAGATCATCACCGAACATCTCACTATGAATTTACCCATTGTTGACGGCATGCGGCAGGTCGATCTCGACCAGGATGCGGTCAAGGTGGCCGTCGTCGCGCGGCATGGCAAGAACGACAATATCGGCATCGGCTTCGTACACGGCTTTGGCATGAAACGCGGCGCGATCGCCTCTTCGGTCGGGCACGACAGCCACAACATTTGCGTGGTCGGCGCGGACGAGGCCGATATGGCGGTGGCGGTCAATCGCCTCGTCGAGATCGAGGGCGGCTTTGCCGTTGCGGACGGCGGCAAAGTAACGGCCGAACTCGCGCTGCCGGTCGCGGGGCTGATGAGCCTGGAGCCGTTCGAGGCTGTGCACGACAAGCTGGTGCATTTGCGCGCCGCCGCCAAGGCGCTCGGCGTCGTCCTGCCGGAACCGTTCCTGCAAGTCGCCTTTTTGCCATTGCCTGTCATCCCGCATTTGAAAATCAGCGATATGGGAATGGTTGACGTGGACAAATTCGCACTGCTTGAGGATTGATGCAGGCGTCTTCGTTCAGAAGGCATTCAGCCGGTGGTGCTTACAAAGATCAGGAAAGTGGTCGAAAGCGGATTGACGAAGCAATTTGTTTCGACGACTTTTTGCCCAGGCAAGTAAGGGCTCTCGGGAGGGCTGCCTCGCCTGCGATATTCTTAGAGGGGTGTTTGCAATGAATACGTTCAAAATTGCATTGAGCTCAGCCGCCTTGGCCGCAATTATTGGTTTTGCCGCGACAGGCGGCGCCAACGCCGAAAGCAAGACCGCGTGCCGCGATCAATGGCGGGCGATGAAAGCCAATGGCACATTGAATCCGCCGAACTTGAAGCAAAAGGATTATGTGGCGACCTGTTCGGCCGGTGGTGCGGCGGCGCCTGCACCCGCACAGGCTCCGGCCCCGGCGGCGCCCGCACCGCAACAGCAGGCCGCTCCGGCCCCCGCGGCACCGGCACCTGCAGCGCCGGCCCCCGCCAAGCCGTCGTTCTGGAACAAGACTAAGCCCGCGCAGGCACCGACTGCCGCTCCGGCTGCGCCGGTTCAGACCGGCAATGCTGGGTTCCCCCGTGCCGTTGACCCGCAATTCGCGAGCTTTCCGCCCGAGCAGCAACGCATCAAGACCTGTGGAGCACAGTGGAAAGTCAACAAGTCCAATGGTCAAACCGGCGGTTTGAAGTGGCCGCAATATTGGAGCCAGTGCAATAAGGTGCTGAAAGGCGAACAACTGTAAGTCAGACCTTCGATCGATGAACGAAAAAGCCCGGCGCCGCAAGGTGCCGGGTTTTTCGGTTTTGGCAGCAAAATTTTCAAAACGCGTCGCATCCAGTGCAGCTTGGTGCGCCGCGCAGACTCATGCTAGCGAACAGCCCGCAGTTTTGGTATGGCCTGCAACGGGCGGATCGGGCCCATTTCGTGAGGATCAGCATGACGTCGCAACGCTCTCTTTCCAATTCGTTCTTTGGCGCCACTCTGGCAGAGGCCGATCCGGAGATCGCCCGGGCGATCAATCTCGAATTGGGCCGTCAACGCGACGAAATCGAATTGATCGCGTCGGAGAATATCGTTTCCAGGGCGGTGCTCGAGGCTCAAGGCTCGGTCATGACCAACAAATATGCGGAGGGCTATCCTGGCCGCCGCTATTATGGCGGTTGCCAATTTGTTGATATTGCTGAGAATCTGGCAATCGAGCGCGTCACGCGTTTGTTCGACTGCAAGTTCGCCAATGTGCAGCCGAATTCCGGCAGCCAGGCCAACCAGGCCGTGTTCATGGCGCTCATGCAGCCCGGCGACACGTTCCTGGGCCTCGACCTTGCGGCTGGCGGCCATCTCACCCACGGCTCGCCGGTCAATATGTCAGGTAAATGGTTCAAGGCGGTCAGCTACACGGTCAAGCAATCGGATCAGACCGTCGACATGGACATGGTCGAGCGTCTTGCCCATGAGCACAAGCCGAAGGTGATCGTCGCCGGGGGCTCCGCCTATTCGCGCCACTGGGATTTTGCGAAGTTCCGCCAGATCGCCGATGCGGTCGGCGCCTATTTCTTCGTCGACATGGCGCATTTTGCCGGCCTGGTCGCGGGCGGTTCGCATCCCTCGCCGTTCCCGCATGCCCACGTCGCGAGTTCGACCACCCACAAGACCCTGCGCGGCCCGCGCGGTGGCATCATCCTCACCAATGACGAAGCGCTCGCCAAGAAGATCAATTCGGCCGTTTTCCCCGGCCTGCAGGGCGGCCCGCTGATGCATGTGATTGCTGCCAAGGCGGTCGCGTTCGGCGAAGCCTTGACCGAGGATTTCAAGGCTTACGCCCATCAGGTGGTGGCGAATGCCAAGATCCTGGCCGAGACGCTCAAGGCCGGCGGGCTCGATATCGTCTCGGGCGGCACCGACAATCATCTGATGCTGGTCGATATGCGTCCGAAGAAGCTGACCGGCAAGGCGGCGGAAGCGACCCTCGGCCGCGCCCATATCACCTGCAACAAGAACGGCGTGCCGTTCGATCCGGAAAAGCCGACCATCACCTCCGGCATCCGCGTCGGCTCGCCGGCGGCGACGTCGCGTGGGTTCGGCACGGCGGAGTTCAAGGAAGTGGCCGATTTGATCGTCGAAACGCTGGACGGCCTTGCCAAGAACGGCGAGGACAATACAAAGGTTGAGGAAAGCGTGAAGGCACGGGTGCATGCACTGACCAAGCGCTTCCCGATCTATGCCTAATGGAAAACACGGATGCGATGCCCTTATTGCGGCAGCCTTGATACCCAGGTGAAGGATTCGCGGCCGGCGGAAGATTCGGCCTCGATCCGCCGCCGCCGCGTCTGCCCGGACTGCGGCGGCCGGTTCACCACCTTTGAGCGCGTGCAATTGCGCGAGCTCCATGTGATGAAAAAGTCGGGCCGCCGCGTGCCGTTCGACCGCGATAAACTGCAACGCTCCGTGCAGATCGCCTTGCGCAAGCGCCCCGTCGAGCCCGAGCGGATCGAACGGTTGGTCAGCGGCATCGTGCGGCAATTGGAGAGCATGGGCGAGGCCGACGTCACCTCGGACCAAATCGGCGAACTGGTGATGGAGGCGCTCAAGGGGGTCGACCACGTCGCCTATGTGCGCTTTGCCTCGGTCTATCGGGATTTCGGCGACATGCAGGATTTCGGGGCATTCATCGGCGAATTGTCCCGCGAGCCGTCCGAGGGGGCGGTGTGAGTTCGTCTGATCCGGATGTACGGTTCATGGCTGCGGCGCTCAACCTGGGCCGGCGCGGCCTTGGACAGACGTCGCCCAATCCGGCGGTCGGTGCGCTTGTCGTGAAGGACGGCGTGATCGTCGGCCGCGGTTTCACCCAACCGGCGCGCGGCCCCCATGCCGAGGCGGAGGCTATCCGTGACGCGGGCAATGCGGCGCGCGGCGCGACCCTTTATGTCACGCTGGAGCCTTGCAATCACGATCATGGCCACGCGCGCGCGTGCACGCAACTTATCATCGAGGCCGGTCTCGTGCGGGTCGTCTCGGCGATCGAGGATCCTGACAAAAGGGTTGCAGGGTCAGGGCACCAGTGCCTGCGGGACGCGGGACTCGAAGTCGTCGCGGGGGTCTTGGCCGAAGAGGCGCGCCGGGCCAATCTGGGCCACATTTTGCGGGTGACCGAAGGGCGGCCGATGTTGACGCTGAAACTCGCGCAGACCGCCGACCTTTATGCCGCAGGGGCCGATGACGATCCAAGATTGATGATCACCGGCGAAGCGGCGAATGCCTATGTCCATGTCGTCCGCGCGATGCACGACGCCATTCTGGTCGGCATCGGCACCGTTTTAGCCGACGACCCGCAGATGAACGTGCGGCTCGCGGGCATGGACGGCAAGAAGCTCCTGCGCGTCGTCCTCGACACGCATTTGCGCATGCCGCTGGCTGCGCGGTTGATTGCCTCAGTCCATGAGGCGCCGGTTTTGATTGTCGCGGGAGCTGATGCCTCTGTCGAAGCCGAAGCAAGACTCAAGGACGCGGGAGCTGACGTGATGCGCGTGTCGTCCGGCTCGTGCGGCCTCGACTTGTCCGCGGTTCTGAAGGCTTTGGCGCAACGGCGCCTGACACGCGTTTTCAGCGAGGGCGGGCCGCGGGTGGGCGCGGCGCTGATCGAACAGGGATTCGCCGACGAGGTTGGCCTGTTCACCTCGCCCAAAAGGCTTGAGCGCCAGGGGTATCCGGCATTAAGCGCCACCGCGCGCGCGATCCTTGCCGATCCGGCGCGCTACCGAGCCGCGGAACATCACATGATCGGCGCCGACCGGCTCGATCTCTACCATCGGATAGTTTGACATGTTTACTGGACTTGTTTCGGACCTGGGTGAAGTTGTCTCGGTCGAGACTTTGGGGGACTTGAAACGGATTCGTATCGCCTGCCAGTATGAGGCGCATACGATCGCTCTTGGCGCCTCGATCGCCTGTTCCGGCCCCTGTCTGACCGCGGTCGAGATCGGCACGTCAGGCAACCGCACCTTCTTTGATGTCGATGCCGCGGCGGAAACCTTGGCGCGCACCACGGTTGGCGCATGGAGGCCGGGCCGGCGGATCAATCTGGAACGCTCGTTGAAGATCGGCGACGAACTCGGCGGTCATCTTGTCTCCGGCCACGTGGACGGGGTCGCTGAAATCGTCAGCCGCCGCGACTTCGACGGCATGGCGCATTTCGAGATCCGCGCTCCGAAGGAGCTGGCAAAATTCATCGCCGAGAAGGGCTCGGTGGCACTCGATGGCACCTCGCTGACCGTCAACGGCGTCGAGAACGACGTTTTTACGGTGCTCATCATCCCGCATACTTTGGCGGTCACGACATGGGGTGGCTATAAGACCGGCGACAAGCTCAACATCGAAGTCGATCAGATGGCACGCTATGCCGCGCGGCTGATCGAGGCGAAAGAGAGCTGATCGTTCCGCGCGGCGACCGCCGATCTCCCGTCCTGCCGGAACTTGTGCAACTCCTATAACGCTTGCTCTTGCGGCGCTGCCGGGCTAGTCAATCGCCCAACAACCCCTTGATCAGAGCAATATGTGTTATGGCTGAACCGCAACGTGTCCAAACGCCGGTCGAACCCCTTCCGGGCGTCCGCATCCTCATTGTCGAAGCTCGTTTCTATGATGCGCTCGGCGAGGCGCTCCTGACCGGCGCCCGCCAGGCGATCGAGGCGGCGCAAGGAACCGCGGACGTGCTGACCGTACCGGGCGCCCTCGAAATTCCCTCCACCGTCGCCATCGCGCTCGATGCGGCGGAGCAACGCGGCAAACCTTACGATGGCGTCGTCGTTCTGGGCTGCATCGTTCGCGGCGAGACCTATCATTTTGAAATCGTTGCGAATGAGAGCTCGCGCGGGGTGATGGGCTTGAGCATCGCGCGCCGCATCCCGATCGGAAACGGCATTCTCACCGTCGAGAACGATGAACAGGCCTGGGCCCGCGCCGACGTCAAGAGAGGCGATAAGGGCGGCGATGCGGCACGGGCGGCGCTTGCAGTCCTGCGCATCAAGCGCAAATTGGGCGCACACGCATGAGCGCGTTGAACCGGTCTGCCGCGCGCCTCGCCGCTGTCCAGGCGCTGTACCAGATGGACGTCACCGGCAAGGACATCAACGAAAGCCTTGCCGAATTCGAAACCCATTGGATTGCCGCCGAAATCGAGGGCGAACAATATCACCAGGCGGAACTCGCGCTGTTTCGCGACGTGGTGCGCGGTGTTCTCGATTTGCAGCGGCCGATCGACCGGATGATCGACGACACGCTGGAGAACGGCTGGCCACTGAGACGGATCGAAGCCGTGTTGCGTGCCGCCTTCCGCGCGGCGACCTATGAATTGATGAAGCGGAGCGACATTCCGGCGCGCGTGGTGATCAAGGAATATGTCGACGTTGCCGCGGCCTTCTTCGAACGCGAAGAGGCGGGCATGGCCAATGCGGTGCTCGATCTGATCGCGCGGCAATTGCGCAGCGGCGAGTTCGACCAGGATATCGCGCGGCGCGGGTGATTGACCAGGCCGGCGCGTGCCATCGCATCCATGCGCCGGCGCCGCGATCTTTCCGGTAAGACCTTAGAAATTCAGGAGGATTCGGAGCGGTCTTGCTTCGATCTGCCGGCCCCTGTTAGGGGCCTCGGCGCAATTATCCACTATTGCCTAACTTTCTCCCCCAATGGGTGTTCTGTCTCCGTGATACGGTTGAACGCTTCGTACCTGTGGGGTGAGTCGGTGTCGCTGAGTGAAGATGATCTGATTGCCAAATATTTTGCCCCGATCGCCGGACCGGGTTCGCTCGATCTGCGCGACGATGCGGCGCTGCTGAAACCGCCGGCGGGGCACGACGTGATCCTGACCACCGATGCGCTCGTGGCCGGGGTGCATTTTTTTGCCGACGACCCGCCAGAGAAGATTGCGCGCAAGGCGCTGCGGGTGAATCTGTCCGACTTGGCCGCAAAGGCGGGAGAGCCGACAGGCTTTTTGCTCACCCTTGCCTTGCCGCCCGATTGGACCGAGGAGTGGCTCGCGGGTTTCGCCAGGGGCCTTGCCGAAGATAGCGCGGATTTCAAATTTCCGCTGCTCGGCGGCGACACGGTGCGCACGCCCGGCCCCCTCACCATTTCGGTCACGGCCCTGGGCTATGCGCTGCGGGGCTGGATCGTGCCGCGCACCGGCGCCAAGCCTGGCGACAAGATCTATGTCACCGGCACGATCGGCGATGCGGCGCTGGGCGTGCGCGTGCGGCAAAAGGCCGAAGCGGACCGGGCCTGGATCGATGCTTTGCCGCTGGAATTCTGTGCGCATCTTCTCGACCGCTATTTGCTGCCGCAACCGCGGGTCGGGCTGCGCAAGGTTTTGCGCGCCGAGGCACATGGCGGCATGGATGTCTCGGATGGCCTGATCGGCGATGTCACCAAAATGATGAAAGCCTCAGGTACCGGCGGACGGATCGAGCTCGCGCGAATCCCACTCTCGCCAGCGGTTCGTGCCGCCATTGCTTCAGACGGTGATTTGTTCGAGGCGGTGATCACGGGCGGCGATGACTATGAGGTGTTGGCCGCCGTCGCGCCGACCCGCGCAGCCGCATTCGAAAGCAGTGCCCGCGCGGCGGGGATCGCCGTGACGCAAATCGGCGAGGTGCTGGAGGCGGGGGCTGTCACCTGCGTCGAGTCGAACGGCCGCGTGAGGGTGTTTGCGCAGAAATCATTCAGCCATTTCTGACCAGTTAGCACGCTGGTAAATATAGGGAATCGTAGTGGTGCCAAGGTAGGCCGGCGGACGTGGTTGCTGCTTTGGTGTGCAGTGAACCCAGCGAAGCCGCCGTATCCTGGTGACGTCGAATGTCACTTGCTGCCAATATGTTGCCTTGCCTGATGGGTGGGCACGGGGGCCAGGTGATGAAAACGTGGCGCGAGAAGCTTCTGTCCTTGCCGCAAGACACCAGAATCATCCCGATTCCACCAAAGATGCGCGGCAGGCTGGGCGAGGGGATGATGGTGGTGCCGTCCGCGCGCGCCGTCGAGGCGGCTCTCCGGACGATTCGCAGAGGCCGTCTGGCAACAGCGCGCGAAATCGCGCAAACGCTTGCCGGGCAATATGAAACGACCGTCGGCTGCGTCGTGACGACTGGCATTGTTGCCGCAATCATTGCCCAAGCCGCGGATGAAGAGGAGCGGATGGGCGCAAAGCGAATTACGCCCTATTGGCGAATGCTGAAACAGGACGGGGAACTGAATCTGAAATATCCTGGCGGCCTCGCGAATTTGCGGACAAGATTAGAGGCCGAGGGGCACATCATTGTCGAGCGCGGCAGGCGTTTCTTTATTGAAGACTACGCCAAGAGACTTATCAAGCCACCACGGCGCAGGATTTAAGCCGTCGAGGCCGCCCATTTCTTTTCCGCAAACCGCGTTGCCTTAAAGGGGGCTTTCTTGCAAGATGCCGCCCGGTTCGCCGGCCCTGTACGCGAACAAAGGCATTCGCACCCAGCGAAGCCAGTGGCCGGAAGATGCCTTGAGGAAAGTTAACCAGGGGCTGCAGACACATGAATCCACTTTGGCTGATTATTTTGGGTGGGCTTTTGTCCATCGTGTACGGTGTCGTCACCATCATGCAGGTGATGGCAGCCGACGCCGGGTCCAAACGCATGCAGGAAATTTCCGGCGCGGTGGCGGAAGGGGCGCAGGCCTATCTCAAGCGGCAATATACGACCATCGGCATGGTCGGCGTAGTGATTTTCGTCGGTCTTGGCCTTTTGCTGGGGTGGAAAGTCGGGATCGGATTCCTGGTCGGCGCCATTCTTTCGGGCATGGCGGGCTTCATTGGCATGAACGTGTCGGTGCGCGCCAATGTGCGTACCGCGCAAGCGGCGGCACAGTCGCTGGCAAGCGGTCTCGATATCGCCTTCAAATCCGGCGCGGTGACCGGCATGCTGGTGGCCGGCCTCGCGCTGCTAGGTGTCTCGGTCTATTACGCCTATCTCACCGAAGTCCTCGGCCTTGCGACCGGTGATCGCGAAGTTATCGATTCGTTGGTCGCGCTCGGATTCGGGGCATCTCTGATCTCGATCTTCGCGCGTCTCGGTGGCGGCATCTTCACCAAGGGCGCCGACGTCGGCGCCGACCTCGTCGGCAAGGTGGAAGCTGGCATCCCCGAGGACGACCCACGCAATCCGGCGACGATCGCGGACAATGTCGGCGACAACGTCGGCGATTGCGCGGGCATGGCGGCGGACCTGTTCGAGACCTATGCGGTGACGGTGGTCGCCACCATGGTCCTGGCCTCTATCTTTTTTGCCGGCCAGCCGGGGCTGACGAATGCCATGCTCTATCCGTTGGCGATTTGCGCGACCTGCATCGTGACCTCGATTATCGGCACCTATTTCGTGAAACTGGGCAGCAACGGCTCGATCATGGGCGCGCTCTATAAGGGCCTGATCGCGACGGGCGTCCTGTCGGTCGCAGGTTTAGCGCTGGCGACCACCCTGATCGGCTGGGGCGAGGTCGGTACCGCCAATGGTGTGGCGATCCACGGTACGAGCCTGTTCGTCTGTGGCTTGGTCGGTCTCCTGGTGACCGGTCTGATCGTCTGGATCACCGAATATTATACCGGCACCGGCAAACGCCCGGTCGTGTCGATCGCCCAGGCGTCGGTGACCGGACACGGCACCAACGTCATCCAGGGCCTCGCGATGTCGCTGGAAGCGACCGCTCTGCCGGCGCTGGTCATTGTGGGCGGCATCATTGCGACCTATCAGCTTGCCGGCCTGTTCGGCACGGCGGTCGCGGTAACGACCATGCTTGGCCTTGCCGGCATGATCGTCGCACTCGATGCCTTCGGCCCGGTCACGGACAATGCTGGCGGCATTGCCGAAATGGCCGGTCTGCCTAAGGAAGTGCGCCAATCGACCGATGCGCTCGACGCTGTCGGCAACACGACCAAGGCCGTGACCAAGGGTTATGCCATCGGCTCGGCTGGCCTCGGCGCCTTGGTGCTGTTTGCCGCCTATACCAATGATTTGACCGCCTTCAGCAAGGCCGGCGCCCCCTATTTCAAGGACATTGGCACCGTATCCTTTGATCTGTCCAATCCCTACGTCGTGGCTGGTCTGATCTTCGGCGGACTCATTCCCTATCTCTTCGGCGGCATTGCCATGACGGCAGTCGGGCGCGCGGCCGGATCGGTGGTGGAGGAAGTGCGCCGCCAGTTCCGCGAAAAGCCCGGCATCATGGCCGGCACCGACCGTCCGGATTACGGCCGTGCGGTCGACATGCTGACCAAGGCGGCGATCAAGGAAATGATCGTCCCGTCGCTGCTGCCGGTGCTGGCGCCGTTCGTCGCCTATTTTGGCGTGCTGCTGATCTCAGGTTCGAAAGCCAATGCCTTTGCCGCGCTCGGCGCCTCGCTGCTCGGCGTGATCGTCAACGGCCTCTTTGTCGCGATCTCCATGACCTCCGGCGGCGGTGCATGGGACAATGCCAAGAAGAGCTTCGAGGACGGGTTCGTCGATAAGGACGGGGTCAAACATTTCAAGGGATCGGAAGCGCACAAGGCCTCCGTGACCGGCGATACTGTCGGCGACCCCTATAAGGATACAGCGGGCCCTGCGGTGAATCCGGCGATCAAAATCACCAACATCGTCGCGTTGCTGCTGTTGGCGATCCTCGCCCATTCGTAGTGCCAACGGTCACGAAGAGTGACCGTTGGTTCCTTTCTTCATTTTTCGCCTTTTCAGGGCGAGTGCGAAAAATGAAGAGCTGTCCAAAGGTCGCTTCCGCGACCTTTGGTATAAAACGAACGAACAAAAAGGGCGGGAAGATTCCCGCCCTTTCAATTCATTACACTATTTCGTTAAACCTTAGCTCCACTTCAGGAAGCTGCCGAGCATATTTTTGATGAAGCTCTGGTCGCCGCCCGACGTCGGGGTGGTGCGGCTGATGAAATCGAAGACCACGCCGTCCTGCAGACCGTAATTAGCGATCCGCTCCAGCTTCCCGGTCTTGGGCGTGAAATAGACCGCAAGGACGCGCTGATCGGTGATCGTCGGGGCCGAGAACGCGAATGGCTGGTGGATGTCCTGGCTGACATAATACCACGCGTCGCCGCCGACCGTGGACGTCGTAGAGGGATCGCCAAGAAGCGCGAGCACCTGCTGCTTGGTCTGGCCGGGCTTCACCTGCGAGATCTGGCGCTCGTCCTGAATGTAGCCGCGCGGATAGTCGCCATCGTAGTGCAGGCAGCCGGTGAGCGATGCGGCCAGGACGCCGGTCAGACCCAACGCGACCAACATCCTCCGCCTGGTGGCCTTGCCCTTGACCTTCATTCCATCCGCTTGCCGCATTTCTTGTCTCCGTGGCACGTCCGTGCATGTTGCGTAAGATAGTCCGGGCTCTTAAATGGGACCTCAGCCTTGATCGCTGTGCGTAACGCCCGGATCAAGGAAAAGCAAGGCGGCACCGCCGCCCGATAAGGTACGAAGCGACGCATGATCCTCAGTTTGTTCCGGACGTCTGCCAACAAGCACGTCATTGACCGACTTCACGGCGAGATCATGGCGGCGGCCCGCAATCCCGCGCTTTATCTGGACTGTGGCGCGTTCGATACATTCGAGGGCCGGTTCGAAATTTTCACCCTTCACGCCGCCTTGGTTTTGCGCCGCTTGTCGCGGCTGCCAAGCCCCGGGCCGGAAATGGCGCAGGACCTGTCCGACGCGGTGGCGCGCCATTTCGACATCATGCTGCGCGAATTCGGCTATGCCGATGTGAGCGTCGCCAAGCGCATGAAGAAGCTGACCGGCGCCTTTCTGGGCCGTGCGCGGGCCTATGATGAAGCGCTTGGTGCGGCCGATATGAAGGTTCTGGAAGAGACGATTGGCCGCAACGCTTTGGCGGGGCAGGGCCCTGCCGCACCGTTGACGGCCTATATCCGTCGCTACAACGCCATGATCGAAGCAAGTCCGATCGAGGTTTTTTCGACCGGGCCCTTGCCCAGCGTTGCGGTATAAGACTGGAGGGAGACCATGAAACAATCGAGCGAATCCGTGCAGGAGCCCGCCTTTACCCGTCCTGTCCATGTCGATGAGATCAGGGATAGCGGCCTCAATCTCAAGATCGACGCGGATGAGGCGGAGCGCGCAGCCGTCGCGGTATCGCTCGGGCTCGAGGGGCTGGCCGCATTTTCCGCGGATCTGCGTCTGTCTCGGCTGGGCAAGAACGGGCTGCGCCTGCAAGGGGATTTGCACGCCGACGTCACCTATATTTCGGTCGTATCGCTGGAGCCGTTCGACACTCAGATCTCCGAGCCGCTCGATGCGCGCTTTGCCCCGCAGGACGACGTCGAGACGGCGCGCAAAGCCGCGGAAGCCAAGTTGAAATCTGCAATCGATTATCACGAAGGCGCGCTGGAGGACGATCCGCCGGAGCCGATCGTCAATGGCCGCATCGACCTTGGACCCTTGCTTGTCGAATTTTTGGCACTTGCGCTCGACCCTTATCCGCGCAAGCCGGGGGAGGTGTTCACCGGTGGGGCGGACGCGAGTCCGGAGGACGAATCTGAAATCTCGCCCTTCGCCGCCTTGTTAAAACCGCAATCCGGCAAAGAATGACAAGCGCAACAAATCGTGATGCTACCTCTTCAAAGGAATTTGCCTTCCCTCCCGAAGCCGCTATTGTCCGCGTCGCGCGGGGTGATTATCACGGGTTGCCAAAAACACCCTTTTGTCTGGGAGTCTCGGAGTAAATGGCCAAGGTAGTTCGCATCGCGCTCGATGCCATGGGCGGCGACCATGGACCATCCGTCGTTATTCCGGGCGCGGCGCTGGCGCTGGAGCGGCGTCCCGATCTCGAATTTCATATTTACGGCGACGAAAAGATCATCGCGCCGCTGCTTGCCCAGCACTCGGCCTTGGCCGCGAAAGCGAAGGTTTATCATACGGATGTAGCGGTCAAGATGGACGACAAGCCGAGCCAGGCGCTGCGTTCTGGCCGCCGGGTCTCGTCCATGTGGATGGCCATCGAGGCAATCAAAAACGATGTTGCCGACGCGACGGTTTCGGCCGGCAACACCGGTGCGTTGATGGCCATGTCCAAGTTCTGCCTCAACACGATGGCGCCGATCGACCGGCCGGCCATTGCGGCGCTTTGGCCCAACATCCACGGCGAATCCGTCGTATTGGACGTGGGTGCAACGATTGGCGCCGATGCCCAGCATCTCGTCGATCTTGCCATCATGGGGTCGGCGATGGCGCGGATCGTGTTCGATCTGGAAAAGCCCACGGTCGGTCTGCTCAATGTCGGTGTCGAGGAAATCAAGGGGCTCGAAGAGGTCAAGGCCGCCGGCCGGATCCTGAAGGAGACCGCCTGGAGCAATCTCGATTATCGCGGCTTCGTCGAGGGTGACGACATCGGCAAGGGCACCGTCAATGTGGTGGTTACCGAAGGGTTTACCGGCAATATCGCGTTGAAGACCGCCGAAGGCACGGCCAAGCAGATCTCGCAATATTTGCGTGACGCCATGAGCCGCAGCCTCCTCGCCAAGATCGGCTTTTTCCTCGCGCAGGGCGCGTTCAAGGCCCTCAAGGACAAGATGGACCCGCGGGCGTCGAATGGCGGCGTCTTCCTCGGGCTTGACGGCGTCGTCATCAAAAGCCATGGCGGCGCCGACGCATCCGGCTATGCCAGCGCGATCGAAATGGGCTATGACATGGTCAAGCACGAACTGCTTGGCAAGATTCGCGAATCGCTTGCTATTCCGCATGAGGGCCGCCCAGCCTTTACCGTTGACGCCGCGCAGTGAATAACGCGGCCTCCATTTCTTCAGAGCTGACGAAACAATGCCACCATCAAAAAAATCCGGAGTTCTTCGGTCCGTCGTGCGCGGAATGGGGTCGTATCTGCCGGAGCGCTGTGTCACCAACCACGACCTTGAAGCGATGGTGGAGACGACCGACGATTGGATCGTCCAGCGGACGGGCATCCGGCAAAGACATGTGGCTGCGGAGGGCGAGACGACCTCGATGCTCGGCACCAAGGCGGCGCAGGCCGCGCTTGCCGACGCGCAACTGACCGCGGCGGATATCGACCTCATCATCGTCGCCACCTCGACGCCCGACTACACGTTTCCCGCCACCGCCACGCAGATCCAGGCGGCGCTCGGCATCACCCACGGCGTGGCCTTTGATTTGCAGGCGGTTTGCTCCGGCTTCGTTTTCGCCGTGGCGACGGCGGACAAGTTCCTGCGCTCGGGGTCGCACAAGCGCGCCCTGGTGATCGGCGCCGAAACCTTTTCACGCATCCTCGACTGGCAGGACCGCACCACCTGCGTGCTGTTTGGTGACGGCGCCGGCGCGATGGTTCTGGAGGCGCAAACCAATGCCGGGACCTTGGCCGACCGCGGTGTCATCACCAGCCATTTGCGCTCGGATGGCCGGCATCGTGCCAAGCTCTATGTCGACGGCGGCCCATCCTCGACCCAGACGGTCGGCCATTTGCGCATGGAAGGCAAAGAGGTTTTCCGCCACGCCGTCGGCATGGTGACGGATGTGATCAAGGATGCCTATGCCGCGAGCGGCGCGACTTCCGACATGCTCGATTGGTTCGTGCCGCATCAGGCGAATAAACGGATCATCGATGCCTCCGCCGAAAAGTTGGGCATTTCGCCATCGAAAGTCGTGACCACGGTGCACCTGCACGGCAATACGTCCGCCGCCTCGATCCCCCTGGCGCTCACCGTCGCGCGCGAGGACGGACGGATCAAAACCGGCGACCTTGTGATGATCGAGGCGATGGGTGGCGGATTCACGTGGGGGAGTGCCTTGATTCGGTGGTGAAATCAGGGTCATATAGTGTATCTTGACATTGTGCGTGCCGGCTGCGCTGGGCTATAACCCTAGCGTATTGATTGGCTTATCAACTCGAAGAGCAGGGGCGGTCATGAGCAAGGAACAGAACGGCGCACCGACCGGAAAAACTGTCACCCGCGCGGATTTGGCTGAAGCAGTCTATCAGCGCGTCGGATTGAGCCGGATCGAATCAGCCGAACTGGTCGAAACGGTTCTGTCGGAAATTTCGCAAGTCGTCGCCCGCGGCGAAACCGTGAAGCTCTCGTCGTTCGGCTCTTTTGTCGTGCGCTCCAAGTCCGAGCGTATCGGCCGTAATCCGAAGACCGGCGTCGAAGTGCCGATCACGCCCCGCCGCGTGATGGTCTTCAAGCCGTCCAATATTCTGAAGGCCAGCATCAACGGCGAGTCCGTCGAGGGCTTGAAGGACTAGGGTCGAAACTCAATTATGGATGGTATCTGGACGCGGCCAAATTGCCCGAATGCCAGGAGATGGGCCGACGCAGGACATTCGTCCTGCTAGGACCATCGACGCCGCAGTCGGTCAATTTCGCCGCGCCGCTTCGCGGTGAGGTGAAAAATGGTCATCTGCCGCGTCGCAATGCTTGCCGGTACGGACGTACCGGCCGCGCAATGCTCCTTGCATATGACCATTTTTGACCTCATCCAGACACCATCCATAATTGAGTTTCGACCCTTGGACCTGTCGGCGCTGTTGGCCCGCCGTTTGGCTGGCGATTTTCCATCAACAGATTCGCCGATCTTCGCTATGCTCTTGTTGAACCTTAAGTGATTCTTGAAGAGAAGCGGGGTCTCGCATGGAAAAAAGCGCTGACGCATTCCGCACCATCAGCGAAGTGGCGGACGAGCTCGTCCTGCCGCAGCATGTTTTGCGCTTCTGGGAGACGCGCTTCACGCAGATCAAGCCGCTGAAACGCGGCGGCGGCCGCCGTTATTACCGCCCGGACGATGTGGAACTGCTGCGCGCGATCCGGCATCTGCTCTACGGCGAAGGCTATACGATCAAGGGCGTTCAGCGCATTTTGAAAGAGCAGGGCGCGCGGGCCGTGATCGCCTTGCGCCAGGGCGGTGCAGCGTCCTCGTCACCCTTGCCGCCCTACCGCGAGCCCGGAGTAGACATGAGGTATGATGCTGCCGGCGCACCGTCGCGTGCCGAAACGGATTTGTTCGACGCGCCGGACGAGGCGGGGGGCGAGGATCAAATCGTCCATGCGCTGCCGGACGATGACGAGCAGGAAGGCGGCTTCGAGCCGCATGGGGGGCGGATGCGGCGCGCGCGGGGTGAAATTCGCGATCTTAGGCTGAAACTCGAATCCGTTCTCGCCGATCTTGACGAATGTCAGCGCCTGCTGAACTTGGCGCGCACCCACTAAGATTGTTGAACGGTCAAAAATTTCGCCGCCGCGGCGTTGCATCATCCGGAGGCGTTCACTATAAGGGCCGCAGTCGGAGTGTAGCGCAGCCCGGTTAGCGCACTAGTCTGGGGGACTAGGGGTCGTGGGTTCGAATCCCGCCACTCCGACCATTTATCTCGCTGAAAATCAATGTATTAACCGGCGCTCCAACGTCGGTGCCTGTCTAGATTTCGCTTGAGTCGCGATGGCGCGAGATTTCCTGCTGTGGCGGGTCCTACAAATCGCGCGCTATGGCGTGAAGTTCACCTGTAAAGTTGCACCGACTGCACCAAGCTGCCCTGACCAGCCGAACCCGGCGTAAGGCGTCCGAGATATTCAGCATAGGTCGTGGTGCCGTCGTAGGGTTGGGTCATGAAGAACTTGCCGTAAGTCGCGACCGGGACGCCGGTGGCGGCTCCGTTCATCGACACGGGGCTGCTTTGGCAGTTTATGATGGGTACGATGAGCATGCGGCGCAGGCCTGTCGTATCGGGAGTTGACGAGCTGCATGTGGGCGCGCCGCTCTCCCCGCCTGACGACGTGTTGCTGATGAGGCTATTGGTGTTTTCGTAATTGTAGACGGCGCTACGCGTGATGGAGGAATAGGGTGACCCCTGGCACCCGGTCGGCGCTCCGACGTTCGGATGTGCCGTGCTCCAATAGCCGGCAAAGGTAATCGTCGTGCCGGAGGGGATAATGACCACAGAGAGTAGGCTTGGATTCGGATTCGAGAGCGTCACCGTTGTCGAGGTCGGCTGCTGCGATACATAGGTGTTCGCCGGAAAGAGGGCACTATTGACACCCATGCCCTGGAAAATCCCGGTGGTCGAGCCAAAGGTGAGCGTGATGTTCGACCCCCCCGATTTTCCCAATGACACGGTGATGCTGGTCGCAGTCGTCTTGTAGGAAATATCGCCGCAAACCCAATTGCCGTCGCCATATGCTGAGGATGTGCAAGTGCCCGCCAGGATGCAATTGTCCTCCGGCAGTGCGGCGGCGGCCTGGGTGCTGTAGGGAGATTTACCCGTATAGCCCGGTGGCCAAGATCCGTTCGTGCTTTCGTTGCAGCCGCTGCCAGTATAGCCCTTGCGCACGTTCTGATCGGGGGCGTAATTCGGGTCGCTGCTGCACTTCTTCCAGGAGTTGGTGTAAATATCGAAACGGATGTTGAGCGCGAGCAGCGTTGGGGTCTTGACGCCGGGGTTCAGGTTGACTGTCCGTGCATTGGTGCATGTATCCGGCTGGGCGACAGCGAGTTCCTGGCCGGTCGTCTGTCCGCCCGGGCCGCACGTCTCGTTGCTGGTCCCTTCGGTATCGGGCTGAAGCCAGCCGTAATTGCCTGGCGTATAGGAGCTTCCGGGAGGGGTGGTGATCGGCACCTGATGCCCCACGAGCGTCGTTTCGGCGTCCAGCAAGGCTTGTGTCGCCTGCGAATAGGTCATCCCGCTTGTCTCGAACGGGTTGCAGACAAAGAGGGGTTGCGCACCGCAGACCGTCTCGGTCAGGCCCGCGACCGCCGCCGCGGTGGTGGTCAGCGATTTGCTGCCACCGAAAAACGATGCCGGCAAGATCGTTGTCATCGCCGTCGGCGTCGCCGTGACCTGCACATACTGCGCCTGAGTCGGGTCTGTCGTCACATAGCTCGAGGGGATCGGGGTGACGGAGCCGGCCGGGAGACCGCTATAGAATGTGATGCTCGTAATGGTGACATTGGCATTCGCGCCGCTGCCGAAAACACTGGAATTCGAGACCCAGTTTGCGTTCGTATTGTTGATCGCCGCCGTCGCGCGCGTGATCGCGTCGGGAAAACCGTTCAGTTCGGCCGCTCCCGCAATGGCGAGCGCGTCCGTGCCTTTTTGCAATTGCGTCTGCAGCGAAACGTAGCGCGCGCCGTCCAATGCCAGCACCGACACGCCGACGATCACGACGAGCATGATCGTCACATACGGCAGGATGACGCCGCGCGTGTCCTCGCCGAAAGCCCGCACACTCGCGACAAGATGTTTCCACAGATCGCGGACACGAAAGCCGCTACGCTGCTTGCGCGACCTGTCGGTCGCCGATCTTTTCCCCCAGATCCCCATATCCATCTGCCCCCAAAATGGAGCGCCAATGCCTTATGTCCTTGTGGACAAATGGCTAGCGTCCCCATCCAATAGTAATTTTCGGCCAATGATACCCGTCTGCCGATAAGCGCAACCTAACTCAACAAATCTATCCAGGTGCCGACGGCGGTACGCCACTGAGGCCTCGGGCATGTCCTGAGCCGCTTTGGAAACGAATGAGTCCGGAAGATTGCCCCCCCAAGAGCCCTTCCTGACCCTGCCTAATTTGATGGGATGACGTGGCCATCTGCCTCAGCATCCATCTTTCCGTCGCCTGTGGCCGACTGAAGTCGACGATAGGCAAGAATCCTGATCGAATGCGCGACTTCGCTCGGATTCCACCCTGCAGCGACTGCTGCATCAAATATTTCGCGGATCACGGCGTCAAGTGCTCGATCACAATCAGAAATGCGATCAAGGTATTTCTCAGGCCGATTCGGGCTCGTAATTATCATCATGACGCAAGCTAGGCGCGCGTCGATCGCATGATCAAATCAGCTTTTTGGTGTATCAGTCACATCCTGCACAGGTTTGGATTCACGCAGCTTCCGTATGACGGATCGATACTTGCGGCTACAGGCATGCCTCCCGAGGCATTCCCTAGACGCTCCTTAGCCCGCGGCTCTGTCGATCGAGGGATGTTCATCTGTGGCACGGCTTGATTTTGACAGGTGGCCACGAATGCTGCGTTGGTCACACCTTTGCCATATGGCCGGGAACAAATCACGCGGGGCGTTTCGAACAGCGCAGGAAGATTTCAAATGACTCAAATCGATCAATTGGAGCCAGTCGACAATGCGCGGCGCACCTTGGTCACAGGATCGTTGGCCGCGGGTTTCGCGCTGGCAGTACAGCCAGTGGCGGCGGCGACGATCGTAACCGATTCGTCCGGCTTGACCGACGGGATGGTGACGATAACGTCCGCGGATATGCAATTGCCGGCCTATCGCGCCTATCCGGCCGGCAATGTGCATGCGCCGGTCATTCTGGTCGTGCAGGAGATTTTCGGCCTGCACGAGCATATCAAGGACATTTGCCGCCGGTTGGCCAAAGCCGGTTATTACGCCATCGCGCCGGACCTTTATGTGCGCGAGGGCGACGCGACGAAGGCCGACATGCAGACCATCGTTCAGACCATCGTGCCGAAAGTGGCCGACGCACAGGTTCTCGGCGACCTCGATTCCTCCGTGCGCTTCGCCAAGGAGGAAGGGGCGGACACGGACCGTCTCGGCGTCACCGGCTTTTGCTGGGGTGGCCGGATCGTCTGGCTTTACGCCGCGCATAATGCCGCGCTCAAGGCCGCCGTTGCCTGGTATGGCCGGGTCGCCGGCAATACGACGTCACTGCAGCCGAAAAATCCGATCGATATAGCCGCCGACCTGCATGCACCGGTGCTCGGTCTGTACGGCGGCGCCGATCAGAGCATTCCGGTCGAGACATTGGACGCGATGAAAAAGGCGGCGGACGCGGCGGGCAAGAAGACCGAGTTCGTGGTCTACCCGGATACCCCGCACGCCTTCAACGCCGATTATCGGCCCTCCTATCGTGAGGGACCGGCCAAGGATGGCTGGGCCAAAATGCTCGCCTGGTTCAAGGATAACGGGCTCTAGCCTGGTACTTGCCGCAGGAAGTTGACTATCGCGGCGCGTTCCTGCTTCGCCGTGCCTTAGCCTATTTTGGCCCCAGGCACGGCCGCATCGCCGGCGAGCGTCTCGGCCTTCTTGGACTGATGCCGCACGAGCAAATACAGCGCGGCGACATGGGTGATCATCAGCAATGGCACATAGATGATCGGGATCAGGTAGGTGCTGGCTAATTGCCCCGATAAGGCGGGAAGATTGTACAAAGCGCCATGATAGTAATCGATCAGGATATCGGCCGCTCCCACCACGTTGTAAGCGGCAACGAGGGGCCAGAAGAAGGCGCGCACCCTGATCGTGAGAAGCGCCAAGATGGCCAGCAGTCCCGTTGCGAAGTCACCATAGGCGGCGAACTGGGCAAAGTCGGAGGGGAGATCGGGGCCCACGACGCCGGGAATGATAAAGACCAGACCGAAGAAGCGGAAGCTGTGCAGAATGGCGATGACGCGTTGCGCCTCGACCGGATCCATCCCCTTGAGCCTCGGCCAGAAATACGCGCTGAAGCAGAGCAGCCACGGAACGTAGCCAAGGACGAGATGTAGGTTGAAGATGATAGTCGGCGACATTCGTAAACTCCTTCGGCTGTCGAGACTCGCGAGCCTCCGGCGCAGCCTCGATTTTCGGGAGAGATGTATGCCTGCTTGTTGGGAGTGACTATTCGCGATAATTTCGATGGGCTATGAAGCAGAACTTAACAGTCCGGCAGGGTGCGCTCGACGGGGTTGAAGCGTTTCTGAGCGTCGCGCAGCACCGCAGCTTTCGCAAAGCGGCTGCGAAACTCGGGGTCACGCCGTCGGCAATCAGTCAGACGGTGCGCGCGCTTGAGGCGCGGATCGGCACGGCGCTGTTCATTCGCACGACGCGCAGTGTCGGCCTGACAGAGGCGGGCGAGCGCTTCCTGGCGCGCGCAAAGCCGGCTTTCGAGGAACTCGTTGTCGCCAGCGAAGTCGCGCGCGATCTCGGGCAGCGGCCTGCCGGAGTGTTGCGCCTTTCGGTGCCGCGCGCGGTCATGCCCATTCTCTTGGGGCCGCTGATCGCCTCCTTTTGCCAGGCCTATCCCGAGATCGAGGTGGAGATCGACGCGAACGAGCGGCTTATCGACCTCGCAGCCGAGGGATTTGACGCCGGTATCCGGCTGGGCCAATTCGTCGCTGCCGATATGGTCGCGGTGCGTCTGACGCCGTCCTTCTCGCTCGCGGTCGTTGGCAGCCCGGACTACCTGCGTCAGCGCCAAATACCCGAACGCGTCGACGATCTGCGCAACCATGCCTGTTTGCGGTTTCGCCGCACGGACGGGTCGATCGCGCCCTGGTCTTTTGTCGACCGCAACAAGGCGCTTGAGGCGATCGTTTCGGGACCGCTCATCGCGCATGATTATCCCACATTGCTTGGAGCGGCGATTCAAGGTCTTGGGCTCGCGCAATTGCCGGCTCCGATCGCAAGCGAGTCCGTGAAGGCTGGACAGCTCGCGTGCGTGCTCGAGCGGTTCGCGCCAAAGGTGTCCGGCGTATTCCTCTATTATCCGGCGCACCGCCAGTTGATGCCGAAGCTGCGGGCCTTCATCGATCACGTGAAAAGTCGCGCCTCAGGCCGGGTGAAGTGACCGCTTGTCAAAGAACTGATGGTCTAGGTGTTGCGTGGTGTCTTGGCCGTTTCCATCCACCGGATGACCGGCATGACCGGCAGGATCCAGCCGAGGCCGAGCAGGGCGTAGACGGGAATCTGCAGCCATTTCGGCCAGCTTTGCACCAATGGTGATTGCGCCAGGACGAGCGCAATCAGCGAATAGACGATGACGAACAGCACGATCGCGACCGCGCCGAACAGTTTGCGGAAGCGGTTGTGCATCATTGTCTCCAACTGTGCTAAAGGCGCTGGGTGCGACGTGCCGACGATGGACGGCGGCGAATTTGCGTCCTATGTGTGCCGCTGGGCGAGGAAGATCAAGCGGGAATTTGAGATGAGTGCGATAGCCGGCAGCGTTCAAGCCAAAGCCACCCGAAGCGTGGACGGCAAGGCCGTGCAAATCTGGCTGTGGTGCATCGCGGCCATGATCTTTGCCATCGTGGTTGTCGGCGGCGCGACCCGGCTCACGGAATCGGGCCTATCGATCACCGAATGGAAGCCGATTTCCGGCGTCATCCCGCCCTTGAGTGCCGACGCCTGGGCGGCGGAATTCGAACGCTACAAGCAGATTCCGCAATATTCCAAGATCTTCCCCGATATGGACGTGGATGGGTTCAAGTTCATTTTCTATTGGGAATGGAGTCATCGCCTGCTGGCCCGCACCATCGGCCTCGTCGCCCTGCTGCCGCTGCTGTGGTTTTGGTTCCGCGGCCAGCTCTCGCGGCAATTGCTGCCCAAGGCGGTCCTGATCCCGGTGTTGATCGGCTGCGAAGGCCTGCTCGGCTGGTTCATGGTGATGTCGGGCCTCGCGGACCGGACAGAGGTCTCGCAATACCGGCTGGCCGCGCATTTGCTGCTCGCCTCCTTCACGTTCGGCTATGTGACTTGGCTTGCGACCGGCCTGATCGCCAAGGCGCGCCAGCCCGAGCGTCAGTCGGCCTTCGTGCGGCACTTCGCCAGTGTCGTGCTGGTGCTGGTCTTTGTGCAGATCGGCCTTGGTGCGCTGGTTGCCGGTTTGCGGGCCGGGCTGACCTATAACACCTGGCCGATGATGGACGGGCATTTCGTGCCACCGACGGAATACCTCACTTCGCTCGCACCGGCGTGGCGGAACCTGTTCGAGAATGTCGTGACCGTGCAATTCCAGCACCGTATGATCGCCTATCTGGTCGTCATCCTCGCGATCTGTCAGGCGTTTGCCGCATACGGCCTTGGCAACGGGGCGAAGGTGCAGCGCCGCGCCGTCGCGGTGGCCGGTCTAGCGTTGGTGCAGGCCGCGATCGGTATTGTGACGCTGGTATTGGCGGTGCCGCTCGGGGCCGGCCTGCTGCATCAGGCCTTCGCCATGGTGCTGTTCGCCATGTGTGTCGTGCATCGACGTTTGAGCGCTCGCTAATACCCTTTCCCGATTATTCACGGACTGTGGCGCCCGTGCAAAATGGCGTGATGGTCCGAACGATAAATGACCAGGGAGTGAAAAGATGAGCACCGACAGCGCCACCCGCCGCGAGCACGATCTCTTGGGCGACCGCGACGTTCCCGCCAATGTCTATTGGGGCGTGCATACGCTGCGCGCGACCGAGAATTTTCCCATCACCGGCGTGTCGATCGGCCGCGTGCCGGAATTCGTACGGGCGCTGGTGCTGGTGAAGAAGGCTGCGGCGCTCGCCAATGCCGAACTCGGCGATCTCGACGCGCGCCGGGCGCAGGCGATCGTCCAGGCCTGCGACGAAATCAATGGCGGCGCGCTGCATGATCAATTCGTGGTCGATGTCATTCAGGGCGGTGCCGGCACGTCGAGCAACATGAATGCCAATGAGGTCATCGCCAATCGGGCACTCGAAATCCTCGGCCATCCGAAAGGCGACTACAAGGAGCTGCACCCGAACAATCACGTCAACATGGCGCAAAGCACCAATGACGTCTATCCGACGGCGATCAAGCTCGGCCTGACCTTCGCGATCCACGATCTTCTGAAAGTCATGGGCGAGCTGCGTGGCGCTTTCGCCGCCAAGGCGGAGGAATTCGCCGATGTGCTGAAAATGGGCCGCACCCAATTGCAGGACGCGGTGCCGATGACGCTGGGGCAAGAATTCTCGACCTACGCGGTCATGCTCGGCGAGGACGAAAGCCGGCTTGCCGAGGCGACCGCGCTGATCAACGAAATCAATCTCGGCGCGACGGCGATCGGCACCGGCATCAACACAGACCCGGAATATGCGCGCATCGTGTGCGCCAAGCTGATCGAAGTATCCGGCATTCACGTCATGACGGCGGGCAATCTGATCGAGGCGACGCAGGACACCGGCTCCTTCGTCCAATTGTCCGGCGTGCTGAAGCGCATCGCGGCGAAGATTTCCAAGATTTGCAACGATTTGCGGCTGCTGTCTTCCGGGCCGCAGGCCGGCCTGAACGAAATCAAGCTGCCGGAGAAGCAGGCGGGCTCGTCGATCATGCCGGGCAAGGTCAATCCGGTCATTCCAGAAGTGGTCAACCAGGTGGCGTTCGAAGTGATCGGCAACGACATTGCTGTCACCATGGCCTCCGAGGCCGGCCAACTGCAGCTCAACGCCTTCGAGCCGATCATGGGCTGGAGCCTGTTCAAGAGCCTGAAGCACCTCAAGGCGGCGTTCGTGACCCTGCGTATCAATTGCGTCGAGGGGATTACGGCCAACAAGGAGGCCTTGGCGGCGAAAGTGCGCAGTTCGGCTGGTCTTGCGACGGCGCTCAATCCCTATCTCGGCTATGAGAACGCGACCATGATCGCCCGAGAGGCGATGCGCACCGGGCGTCCCGTGCCGGATCTCGTGCTGGAACACGGCCTGATGGACAAGGCCAAACTCGACTCGGTGCTGAGCCCGGATGCTTTGACAAGGCCGGGCCACCACGCAAAATAGCCCGATTGAAGGAGCGGACCGCGCCGCGACGGCTGCGGTCCGTTCATAGCCCACGGGAGCAGCCCATGCACGACAGCGCCAGCGAGCCGGAAGTCATTTGCGAGAAGCGCGGGCACGCGGGCGTCATCACCATGAACCGGCCCAAGGCGCTGAATGCACTGACCCTGACGATGGTGCGCGACATGGCGCAGGCGCTCGACGAATGGGAGCTTGACCCATCCGTCCGCCACATCGTGCTGACGGGGGCGGGCGGGAAGGCGTTCTGCGCCGGCGGCGACATCCGCAAGCTCTACGATCTGGGCAAGGTCGGCCGGCAGCAGGAGGCGGTGCGCTTCTGGCGCGAGGAATATATCCTCAATCACCGCATCAAGACCTATTCCAAACCCTATGTCTCGCTCATCGACGGCATCTGCATGGGCGGCGGGGCCGGCGTGTCGCTGCCGGGCTCGTACCAAGTGGCTGGGGACAATTATCTCTTCGCCATGCCCGAGGTCGGTATCGGCTTCTTTCCGGATGTCGGCGCCAGCTATTTCCTGCCGCGGCTACCCGATCACTCCGGCTTCTGGCTGGCGCTCACCGGTGGTCGGATCAGATTGGCCGACGCCATGGCCCTTGGCCTCGCCGGCCATTACGTCCCGACGGCAAAGTTTCCCGCCCTGTTCGACGCCCTGGCGGCGGCAAAGGATGTGGGCAGCACGATTGCCGCCTTTGCGGAAAAGCCGCCCGGTTCGACTTTGCGCGATGATTGCCGGCAGATCGAGGCCGTTCTGTCGTTGCATGACGGGTCGAAAATTGTCGAGCAACTGGAAGGTGATGAAGCATCTTCCTTGGAATTCGCACGAAAGACAGCGGCGACCATCCGGACAAAATCGCCGATGAGTCTCGCCATCACCTTGGCGCAAATGCACCGCGGCAAGGGGCTGGCGTCCTTCGCCGATGTGATGAAAATGGAGTTCCGCATCGTCTCGCGCATCTGCCACGGCCACGATTTCTACGAGGGGATCCGCGCCGTCCTGGTCGATAAGGACAATGCGCCCCACTGGCAGCCGGCAAGTTTCGACGCCGTCGATCCGGCGGCGGTCGACGCGCATTTTGCCTCGTTGGGTGACGACGAGCTTGTATTTCCCGTCCGGTGATATAGGCGTGGGCGCATGAAGACTCAGAAAGCGCCGAGCCGCGTCCATATCGAAAGCCAGCCGCTCGCTGCCATCGCCCTGAAACGGCCTAAGGCCGCCGCGTCACGCTGGGGGTTCTGGCTGATCGTGTTCATGCGCGTCCTGTCGGTTCTGTGGATCGCGCAAGGGCTTTATGCCTGGATGCTTATTCTTGCCCCGCAATATGCCGGTCAACCGGACTTCCAGCTCGTGCCGGATGCCCGCGCCGGCAGCATCATCTTCTTCTGCGTCATCGACCTAATCGCCGCGGTCGGGCTATGGCTCACGGCTGCCTGGGGCGGGGTGCTCTGGCTGTTCGATGCGCTCGCCAAATCCGTGCTGGCGATCACGATGCCGCTGTTGATCCGCGGCGGCCTCACCATGCCGATCGCGACGTTCGTGCTGCTCACCGCCTATTTCGTGCTGAATTTCCTGGCTGCGCGGGAAGGGGATCGTTAAGGCGCTGTATATCATATTGATATTGTTGATATATTTGCTCTACTAGTTTGATTTCAAAAAATTTTCATGTGTACCTCTCCCGCCCCCCGGATCCGCTTTTTGCAGGGGCAAAGCCGATCCGCACGTGGCGAATATTCATGTTTTGTTCTAGCATTATTTTGCAACTTTGTCTATTCTCGCCTCAGGATGATCGCGAGGGCGGCGCGCGTTCATGGTCTCCTCGAAAAAGCGTGAAAGGACAGCGTCATGGCGCATAGCGGCAGCAACCATAAGATCGACTATATCGAACTCGCCGTCGCGGATATTGGCCGCTCGCGCCAATTCTACGGTGCGGCGTTCGGCTGGACGTTCACCGATTACGGTCCGGACTATTGCGAATTCAACGACGGCCGGCTGAGGGGCGGCTTCACAACGTTCGGTGCGCCCAAGCCCGGCGGGCCACTCATCGTGCTTTATGCCGATGATCTGGAAGATGCCGAGCGGCGGACCAAGGTTGCGGGGGCGGACATCGTCAAACCGATCTTCGCCTTCCCCGGCGGGCGGCGATTCCACTTTACCGATCCGGACGGCTACGAACTCGCCGTCTGGTCGGCGCAGTAAATCGCGCCTTTACCGGCCATTCGGGTAATCGGGATAGGGCATGCGGCGTCCCGGGCCACCGCGATCGCCGCGACCCCATCCGCCCATGCCACGGCCGCCTTCGCCGCCGCGCCGGCCGCCGCCATCATACCCGTGCCCACGGCCGCCGAACCATCGCCCGCCAGGGCCGAACCAGCGTCCGCCGGGGATGCCGCCAAGAGGAGGTCCGTAGCCGCCGCGGACGGGCGGTCCATAGCCGTTGCCATAGACTGGGCCGCCATCATCGCCGCCGTCGGGGCCAGGAGGTGGCGGGGGCAAGCGGCCCTCGCGCCGCCGAGGCGGGGTGGAGCCGCGGTCGATGTGGGGCGGAACATTTACGCTGGCAGAGACATGCTGGCGCGGTCGCACTTCGACGCACTGAGTGCCGTCGGGGCGGCAGACGACGACGATGCCTTGCTCGACATCGAGGCCAAGGTGCCCCGAATGGACCTCGAAAGTGAATCGGGTTCCGCGCACGCCGATCACGGCCACGTCGGGGATCTTGATGCTGTAGGCCTTGTGATCGGACACGCCGGTGGTGAAGCGGAACACGCCCTTGGTGGTCGAGAGGGCGAAATCGCTTGCTGTCTGTTGCGTGTTGAAGACGAACTTATCAAGTTTGATCGAGGAACCGGGCCCGACCGACAGATCGGTATTGTCGACGAAACGCAGATGGGCGAGGCCGCTCGGTTTGGTTTCAATGACCTCATCGGCACCCAAAGCGTCGCCGGTATTCAGCGTGCCCGCGTGGCCGGCGCCCGTACCCGAGGCGCTCGGCTGCACCTTCGTCGCCGTTCCGATCGACTCGTCCGCCCGGGCGGCTCCTGCCAGGAGGCACATGAACAGGAGAAGGGAGAGGCGGGATGGGCGGCGCATGCGCATCGAACTCCGGGAAGATTTGTCTCTTTCCCGCACTTGTTCATGCCGGGCGCTACCCGTCTGTGTCATTGCGCACCTGCCTACGCGCGCGAAACTGTTGCCGATCGGACACGCATCATTGCGATGCCGCATATGTGATACAAGGACTTTGATTATGCCACAAAATAGCCCCGGTTGGTCGCTTTTTCTTTACGAACTCTATGGTATCCGCCTGACAGTTGGATCGCGCTCGCCTCTCGTTTCCAGTATTTGGTTTTGATGGGACAAGCTTGGGCCTTTTGGCCGTCAATACATTCGGAGCAGTTGCTGTGATTGATCAGCCCTCGATTTCTTCCCGCTCGGCGACGCGCCGGCAATTTGCGCAGCTTGGCCTTACCACGGCTCTGAGCTTGCTGTTCGCTGGATCGGCTTTTGCCGCTCCGCTCGACCCATCGGCGGACGGCCAGGCCGAGTGGGCCCAGAACTACGACACCGCGCAAAATCTTGCGGTGCAGCGGTCGACGACGCCGCTTCTGTCGCAGCAGACCTATACTGCCACCGAAGCCGCGATCGAACGTTACAAGCAGATTCAGGCACAGGGCGGCTGGGGCACCGTGCCCGGCGGGCCGGGGCTGAAGCTTGGCACCAAGGGGCAGCCAGTCGTCGCCTTGCGTAACCGTTTGATCGCCTCGGGCGACCTGACCAGCGAGGCCGGCACCTCGCCCATCTTCGACTCCTTCGTCGACGCCGGCCTGAAGCGCTTCCAGACCCGCCACGGCATTACCGCGAGCGGCGTCGTCACTGACGAGACGCTGACCGAATTGAACGTTCCGATCGATCTGCGCATCCGCCAGCTTGAGACCAACTTGGTGCGGCTGAAGGCCTTCACCGGCAATCTCGGCGCCCGTTATGTTGCCGCCAATATTCCGGCCGCCGCCGTCGAGACCGTCGAAAACGATGTGGTGCAGACCCATCATATCGCCGGTGTCGGCCGCATCGACCGCCAGTCCCCGGTGATGAACACCAAGGCGATCGACATCAACTTCAATCCCTATTGGACCGTGCCGGCTTCGATCATCCGCAAGGATCTGATCCCGAAGATGCAGCAGGATCCCAATTATCTGTCCGACAACCACATCCGGATCTTCAATTCCGCCGGTCAGGAAGTGCAGGCGAGCCAGATCAACTGGCATTCGATGGACGCCACCAATTATCGCTTCCGCGAGGATACCGGTGTCGAGAACTCGCTCGGTGTCGTGCGTATCAACATCAACAATCCTTACGGCGTCTACATGCACGACACGCCGACCAAGGGCATTTTCGGCGATGACGACCGCTTCGTTTCCTCCGGCTGCATGCGCGTGCAGGACGTGCGCGACTACGTGGCCTGGCTCCTGAAGGACAATCCGGGTTGGGGCCGCGACCAGATCGACGAAGTGATCCGCTCGGGCCAGCGCGTCGACGTGAAACTGGCGCAGCCGGTTCCCGTCTACTGGGTCTACGTCACCGCTTGGGCAACGCCGGAAGGCATCGTGCAGTTCCGCAAGGACATTTACAAGCGCGACGGCTTCGGCGATTCGATCGCCACCGACCAGGCCTTCACCCCGGGCTATAAGCAGCCGGCCGTTCTGCCGCAGGACGATCAGGCCCAGGACGAATAATACCAACGGTCACGAAGAGTGACCGTTGGTTCCTTTCTTCATTTTTCGCCTTTTCAAGGCGATTGCGAAAGATGAAGAGCGGTCCAAAGGTCGCTTCTCGCGACCTTTGGTATAAGAACGAGACCGTTCGGAAGAAGCCCGCCGCCTGGCGGGCTTTTTTATGGGTGGGCCAGATAGGTCCAGGCCGCCCAGATGATACCGGCGATGCCAAGCAGGATCGAGCCGTACCAGGGCCAGCGCTGACCCTTGGTGATGATGGACACGGTCGCGACGGCAATGCCCACATGCACCATGGTTTCGGCCAAGGTTAGGCCGTGGTGGCGGCCTTCATGCCGCTCGCCGGCTTCGAGAAATTCGTCGCGCTGCTTTTGGAGCTCGTCGGCCTTCCGCTTCTCCTCGATATTGTCCTCTTCGTAATGTTTGGCTTGCTTGCGATAGTCATCCGCTTTGTCCGGATGCTCGTCGGCGGCGAGTTCGAACATTTTCTGCTTGATGCTGCGCGCCTGGTAATAGGCCCATTCGTCGCTTGCCTGCGCCTGGCGCAGGACGGCCGAGTTCTTGTCGGAAATCGCCGCCCCGGTTTCCGTCGTCTCGAAGCTCGCAATCACGGCCGCGACCACGGCCAGAACGGCGATCGTGGCCGAAACGGTAATGAAAAACTGGTTGCCCTCATGCACCGCATGTTCGGCATGCTCGGCATGTTCCATATGTTCGCTCGGCAGCTCGTCCATCATTTGCCCCCAATCAAAACGAGAAAAAACGCGCGGATTCGAAATTTAACCCGTTCGGTAAAGCAAAAATGAGGGCGGAAAGATAGAGGCCGACCGACTGCCGCTCGCGCCCGCCCGGCCGATGGGCATTGCCTCGTCCAGTTCGGCCAGAGCATGCAATTTAAGATATAGATTTTCTGGAAAATGGGGTTCTGCTTCGAACATATCGGAACGCTTCAAAGGGCCACGCGGGAACCGGCTTACGGCGCGGGTTCGGGCGTTCAAACGCACGGTAACCCCTTGGCTGCGTTGGGATTGCTTTGTGTTTGAGCAGAAAGGTCAGTCCATGCACAGAGCTGCTATGCATTGGGCCTTGACCTCGTCTGGAAAACCGCATGTGATGCTGCACGCGCTCTTTCGGTTGCCGTTATGAGGTTTAACCGCGCGTTGACGGGCATTTTGCGCATCACACGAAAACATCCTTCTTGGGAGCGAGGCATCAGATGAAACGGATTCTAACCACCTTGGCTGTGGTCGCAGCGGCGCTGGGCGGATTGGCGGCGTCGGCGCATGCCGACACGCTCGACACGGTGAAACAGCGCGGTCAACTGATCTGCGGCTCGAACACCGGCTTGCCGGGGTTCGGCATTCCCGATGACAAGGGAAACTGGACCGGGCTCGACGTCGATTTCTGCCGCGCCGTCGCGGTCGCGATCTTCAACGATCCGACCAAGGTCAAATTCGTGCCGCTCAACGCGAAGGACCGCTTTACGGCGCTTCAGGCCGGAGAAGTCGACGTGCTGGCGCGCAACGGAACCTGGACGCTCACTCGCGAGTCGACCCTTGCTTTGCTGTTTGCCGGCCCGAATTATTATGACGGCCAGGGCTTCTTGGTGCGCAAGAAGCTGAACGTGTCGTCGGCGCTGGAATTGAACGGCGCTTCGATCTGCGTGCAGCAGGGCACGACGACCGAACTCAACCTTGCCGACTATTTCCGCGCGCATAACATGAAGTTCGAGCCGGTCGTGTTCACCGAAATGACCGAGGTGATCAAGGCCTATGATTCCGGGCGCTGCGACGCGTTGACCGACGATTCGTCCGGCCTTGCCGCCTATCGCCTGAAAATGACCAACCCCGACGAACATGTGCTGCTGCCCGAGATTATCTCGAAAGAGCCCCTGGCGCCGGCGGTTCGCCAAGGCGACGACAAATGGTTCAACATCATTCGCTGGGTCGGCTATGCCATGATCCAGGCGGAGGAATTCGGCATCACGTCGCAGAACGTCGACGACATGATGAAATCGGACAACCCGGACATCAAGCGCTTCCTCGGGCTTGACGGCGATCTTGGCAAGTCGCTCGGCCTCAACAACGACTGGGCCTATCAGATCGTGAAGAAGGTGGGCAATTACGGCGAAGTCTTTGAGAAGAATCTGGGCGACGGCACGCCGCTCAAGCTCAAGCGCGGCCTCAACCAATTGTGGACCAAGGGCGGATTGCAATACGCGCCGCCGCTGCGCTGATGCGCAGGATGCAGCGCGGCAAGGGGAGGCCGCGCTGCATCCTTGACGCAAGGGCGTAGAGATCAGTCGAGGGGAGCTGATGTCACAACACATTTCCGACGAGCGCCCGCGCGTCTCGCCGCTCAACAATCCGAGGGTGCGTTCTTACGCCTTTCAGGCGGCGGTCATTCTCGCTCTCGGATTTGTTGGTTATGAGATCGTCGAAAATACCCGCCAGCACATGGCGGAGCACAACATGGTCGGCGGGTTCGATTTCCTGAGCCGCCGTGCCGGGTTCAAGATCAGTCAGGCGCTGATTGCCTATTCGGAAGATTCCTCCTACGGCCGCGCCTATGTGACGGGCTTGCTCAACACCTTGCTGGTGGCGGGACTGGGGATTCCGTTAGCGACTATGCTTGGCTTCATGGTGGGCATCGCCCGGCTGTCGAAGAATTACGTCGTGTCGCAACTGGCGACGATCTATGTCGAAGCGATCCGCAACACGCCCCTGCTGCTGCAATTGTTTTTCTGGTATTTCGCGATCATCAACTTCCTGCCCAATCCGCGCCAGTCGCATGCGATCCTGGGGGCGTTCTTCACCCAGCGCGGCCTGTTCCTGCCCGCACCCGTTTATGGCGATGGCGCGAATTTCGTCGGCGCGGCGCTGCTCATCGCGATCGGCGCGACCGTCGCCTTTCGCCTCTGGGCCGGCAAGCGGCAGCGCGAGACGGGTGCGCAATATCCCAAGAATGTGGTGACGCTCGCGCTTCTCGTCGTTCTGCCCGGCTTGGCCTATTTTGCCGCCGGTCAGCCGATCTCGCTCGATTATCCGCAACTCAAGGGCTTCAATCTTGCCGGCGGCATGACGATTTTACCGGAGCTTCTCGCGCTTCTGGCCGGCCTCGTGATTTATACGGGCTCCTATATCGCCGAGATCGTGCGCGCCGGCATTCTCGCCATTCCCAAAGGCCAAACCGAGGCGTCCTTTGCGCTTGGCCTGCGCCCGCAGACGGCGATGAAACTGGTGATCATCCCGCAAGCGCTGCGCGTCATCATTCCGCCGCTGATCAGCCAGTTCTTGAATCTCACCAAGAATTCGACGCTCGCCGTCGCGATCGGCTATCCGGATTTGACCAGCGTTTGGGCCGGCACGGCGCTCAATCAGACGGGCCAAGCGCTGGAGACGATTCTGATGACCATGCTGACCTATCTCGCCGTGTCGCTGCTGACCTCGATGGTGATGAACTGGTACAACAGCCGCAAGCGGCTGGTCGAGCGATGAGGGGCGCGCGATGACGGACGCTCAGCACACGATTGGTTTTGTCATGGCGCAACCGGCCGAGCCGGCGCCGCCGCCGTTTCGCACGAGCGGTCCGATCGGCTGGATGCGCGAAAACTTGTTTTCGAGTATCGGCTCGACGCTTCTGACGATCGTCGGCTGCGTCTTCGTCTTCTGGGCGCTCAAGGCGCTGATCGGCTTTCTCTTGCTCGACGCGAGCTTTACCGGCGACGATAAAACCTGCCGCGCCGCGATCGAGGGCGCGTGCTGGCCGTTCATCACCGCGAGCCTGCGCTATTTCACCTATGCGAGATATCCGTTCGAGGAGCAATGGCGCGTCGATCTGTGGCTGGTGCTGGGGGCCGTGCTGATTGTGTGGCTGCTGTGGCCCAAGGCGCCGCGCAAGGGCATGGCCGCGATCCTGTTTTTCATTCTGTTTCCGCTCGCGACAAAGCTGCTGCTCTCGGGTTCGCTGCTAGGCTTTACTTTCGGCCTGAATGAAATCGACACGAGCTTCTGGGGCGGTATTTTCGTCACCTTCCTGATGGCGGTCGCCGGCATCGTGTTCTCCTTGCCGTTTGGCATCCTCTTGGCGTTGGGACGGCGGTCGCAAATGCCGATCGTGAAACTGTTTTCGGTGATCTTCATCGAATTCTTCCGCGGCGTGCCGTTCATCACCGTCTTGTTCATGGCCAACCGGATGCTGCCCATTTTCGTGCCCGACAGCTTGACGCCGGATACGTTGGTGCGGCCGATGATCGCGTTCTGTATCTTCTCGTCCGCTTACATGGCCGAGATCGTGCGCGGCGGGCTTCAGGCCATTCCCAAGGGACAGTTCGAAGGCGCGATGGCGCTTGGCATCGGCTATTGGCGGATGATGTATCTCATCGTTCTGCCGCAGGCCCTCACCATCGTCATCCCAGGCATCGTCGGCACGTTCATCGGCATGTTCAAGGATACGACGCTTATTCAAACCGTCGGCATCAGCGACTTTTTCTTTGCGCTGCAAACCCGTCAAAAAGATCCCACTTGGTCGAGCCCGAATATTACGACGACCGGCTATGTCTTTGCGGCGATCTTCTATTTCATCTTCTGCTTCGGCATGTCACGCTATGCGCGTTATACGGAACGCAAATTGAGCCTGAGCCGGAAGCATTGAATAATGCCGAAGGTCGCGAAGAGCGACCTTCGGACCGCTCTTCATTTTTCGCTCTCGCCGTGAAAAGGCGAAAAATGAAGAAAGGAGCCAACAGTCACTCTTAATGACCGTTGGTATAATAAAAAGGGGACAATTATGGTCGATCTCAAACCCGGTCAGTTGAAAAACGAAGTCGCGATTCAAATGCAGGCCGTGAACAAATGGTACGGCGATTTCCACGTGCTCAAGGACGTCAATCTCGAAGTGCGGCGCGGCGAGCGCATTGTGATCTGCGGACCGTCGGGATCCGGCAAGTCAACAGCCATCCGCTGCATCAACCGGCTGGAAGAATTTCAGAAAGGCCGGATCGTCGTCGATGGAATCGAGATGACGGAAGACTTGAAGAAGATCGACGAAATCCGCCGCGACGTCGGCATGGTGTTCCAGCACTTCAATCTCTTCCCGCATCTCACCATCCTGCAGAACTGCACGCTGGCGCCGATCTGGGTGAAGAAGATGCCGCAGAAGGATGCGGAGGAGATCGCGATGCATTATCTCAATCGCGTGAAAATCCCGCAGCAGGCCCTTAAATACCCCGGCCAATTGTCGGGCGGCCAACAGCAGCGTGTCGCCATCGCGCGCGCGCTCTGCATGAGCCCCAAGATCATGCTGTTCGACGAGCCGACCTCGGCGCTCGATCCGGAAATGGTGAAGGAAGTGCTCGACACAATGGTCAATCTCGCCCAGGAGGGCATGACCATGCTCGTCGTGACCCATGAAATGGGCTTCGCGCGCCAGGTGGCCGACCGCGTGATCTTCATGGACGCCGGCCAGATCGTCGAGATGAACGAGCCGAACGCGTTCTTCTCCAATCCGCAGCATGAACGGACGAAGCTGTTCTTGAGCCAGATTTTGCATTGAGGATGGAATGGACCGCGGCTTGTAGCTCGCAAGCGCCGGTACGGCGCTATCGCGCCGTCTGCGAGCTGGAAGCTCGCGGTCCAATCCACGCCATTTCGCTATGGCGCGTTCAACATCCACTGCAAGGTTTGCTCCAACCCAATCTTCGGCAGGTCCGGAAGCTGGGCGTTGAGCCGCGCCGCATCGCCGATCAGGACGCGCAACTCATTGGCGCGCACGAATGCGGGATCGATCTCGATCTTGATTTTATGCCCGGACAGCTTTTCGCACAGGGCGAGAACGTCCTGGAGCGCGTGGCCTTGGCCCGAGCAGAGATTGAAGAGGGAGTTGGCGGGCGCGTTCTGCAACAGGCCCTTATAGGCCGCAGCGACGAAGCGCACATCGTTGAACTCGCGCACGACATCGATATTGCCGAGCTTGATCAGCGGCCGTTTTTCTTTGAAATGCGCGACGATTTTCGGGATGAGGAAATTCGGCTCCTGGCCGACGCCGGTGTAGTTGAACGGCCGCGTGATCACGAGCGGCAGCCGGTTGGCCCAGGTCCGCGCCATATGTTCCATCGCCAATTTGCTGACGGCATAATGGTTGATCGGCGCCGGCGGCGTATCTTCGGAAATGCGGGCGACGTCGGGGTTGCCATAGATATTGGCGCTGGACGAGAGCAGGACCTTCTCGACCGGCGCGCCTTCTGCTTGCAGGGCCTCCAGCAAGTTCAGCGTGCCGAACAGATTGACGCGGTAGAATGCCTCCATATCGGCATGGCCGACGAAGGCGATGGCGGCGAGATGAATGACATAATGGGGCCGAACGGCCGCCATGATCGCGCGCAGCGATGCGGGATCGAGAAGGTCGCCCGCAAAATCGCCGGGCGCCGCGTTCCCCTTGACGAGCCCGACGACCTTCAGCCCGTCCGCTTCCAGCGCCGCCCGGACGTAGCGTCCGGTGAAACCTTGGCTGCCGGTGAGCAAGACGGTTTTTTGCATCGTGCGTTGGTCCTCACAGGCAGCTTAAGGGAAGCAGAATCAGAACGAAAAGCCCGTCGCGTTGCGGCGCAGATCGGCTTCCACCATCATTTTGCACAATTGTTCCAGGGACGTCTTCGGCTCCCAGCCGAGCTTGTCCTTCGCATGCTGCGGATCGCCGATCAGCAGATCGACCTCGGCCGGGCGGTAGAACTTTTCATTGATGCGCATGACGGTCTTGCCGGTCGCCGTGTCGACCGCAACCTCGTTGACATCCTTGCCTTTGAATTCGACCTGAATGCCGGCGCCCTGGAACGCCATCGTCACGAAGTCGCGCACCGTTTCGGTGCGGTTGGTGGCAAGAACGAATGTGTCGGCTTCATCCACCTGCAGCATGCGGTACATGCCGTCGACATATTCGCGCGCAAAGCCCCAATCGCGCTTCGCGTCGAGATTACCAAGTTCCAGGCAATCGAGTTTGCCGAGTTTGATCTTGGCGACGCTGTCGGTGATTTTGCGGGTGACGAATTCACGCCCGCGCAAGGGCGACTCGTGATTGAACAGAATGCCGCTGGTCCCGAAGATGCCGTAGGATTCGCGGTAGTTGATGGTGAGCCAGTGGGCATAGAGCTTGGCGACGCCGTAGGGGCTACGCGGGTAGAAGGGGGTGCTTTCCCGCTGCGGCACGGCCTGAACCTTGCCGAACATTTCCGAAGTCGAGGCTTGATAGAAGCGGATTTTCGGATTGATGATGCGGATGGCTTCGAGCAAATGCGCCGCGCCAAGCCCGGTGATATGCGCCGTGGCGAGCGGCTGTTCGAACGACACGCCCACGAAGCTTTGCGCGGCGAGATTGTAGATTTCGTCGGGCTGGATGCGGTTCACAAGGTGGATGCTGGCGGCCTGGTCGGTCAGATCATATTCGACGAGATGCAAGTTCGGATGGTTCTGAACGCCGAGTTCTTCCATGCGCCAGAAATTGACCGAACTGGTCCGGCGATAGGTGCCATAGACCGCATAGCCCTTCGACAGAAGGAGCTCGGTGAGGTAGGCGCCGTCTTGCCCCGTCACGCCGGTAATGATCGCTTTTTTCATTTTATCCTCGATCTAGCCTTAAGATGCCCGCCACGTGCTTAAGACGGCCATGCAAGCCTCATTGATGGACTGCGCCCGCGCGGCGCTCGCAGCTTCCGAATAGCAGCGCAATTCGGGCGCGTTGCCGGAGGGGCGCAAATGCAGAATTTCCTCATTGGCGAAGGTCATGCGCAGGCCGTCGGTTTGATCGACGTGGCTGACATCGCCGCAAATCGCGCCGAACGCTTTGGTCTGTAGCAACTTCTGCTGCGCAGGGTCGCTCGGGCTCAGTTCGTGCAATTTCTTGACACTGAGCGCGGTCGGGAATTCCTTCAACCGGTCGCTCGCCGTGAAGCGGTGCGGCAATTGCGCGCTCAACGCCGAGACCGAAATGCCGGATGCGCGCGCCATGGCGAGAGCGGCGATCATCACGATCGTCGCGTCGCGCGTCGGCAGCGCGAGGAGCGTCTTGCCTTTGTGGTTGACATTGCTCGCCAGGAGAAAACCGCCGTTGGCCTCATAGCCGGCGACGACGGCTTGATCCTCGGCGAGGAGGTCCTTCATGCCCTGGATGACGTAAGGCGACCCGATTCGGGTGCGCAAAACGTGGGCAAACCAGAGCGATTTTTCGAGCGCCGTGTTGCTGCTGACGGGCGTGACAACATCGGTGCAGCCCAAAAACCGCGCGCACAGAATACCGAGAATGTCGCCGCGCAGCCATTGACCGGTTTCGTCGGCGACCAGCGGCCGGTCGGCATCGCCGTCGGCCGAGACGATGGCGTCGAACTTGGAGTCACTCGCCCATTTTTTGGCCAAGGCAGTGTCCTCGGGCCGCACGGCTTCGGTGTCGACCGGAATGAAAGTGTCGGAGCGGCCAAGCGGAACGACCTCGGCGCCAAGCGCCGTGAGGATCCGCGCGAAGAGATCGCGGCCGACCGAGGAGTGCTGGTAGAGACCGACACGCAAGCCCCTCAAAGCGCCGGCGAACACATCGACATAGCGCGCCACATAGTCATTCTGCGCATCGTCGGAAACGGCGGGCAGGTGAAAGGGCTCGGTCAGATTGCCGGCAGTATCGAACGCGCTCGGCATGGATACTTTCTGCCGCAGAATGCCTTCCTCGTCCGGCTTGAGGATCTCGCCGGCCGGCGTGTTGAATTTGATGCCGTTGCGGTCATCCGGAATATGGCTGCCGGTGATCATCACCGACGGCATGGCATGGACGAAGCCATAGAGCGCGACCGCCGGCGACGGCGTGAGGCCCGCGTTGATGATCGGCGCACCCATGTCTGCGCAGGCACGGCCGCAAGCGGCCATGATCCGCGGCGTGCTCGGCCGCAAATCGCCGCCGATCACCAAAGCTTCGCCGGGGCGCCATTGCTGCGTGTCGGCCAGATATTGCAAGAACGCCTTGGTGTAGGCGTAGCAAACGGCATCGGTCATATCCTTGACCAAGCCGCGCGCACCGCTCGTGCCGAAGGCAACGCCGGAAATGGTTTTCAGATCGTTCAGATGAATATCCGTCGCCCCGTCTGCCGTCATGATGTGTTTGATCGACCTCTTGCTTGCCTGATCCGGTTTCGGCCGAAGATCAGACCCGTCCGTAAATATCGTTCAGGCGGACGATGTCGTCCTCGCCGAGATAATCGCCGATCTGCACCTCGATCAGCACCAATTCGTCGCGGCCGACATTGGTGAGCCGGTGCTTTTCGCCGAGCGGGATGTAGCGGTACTGGCCGGGCAGCGTCTTGTGCTCCACATCGCCGACCTGGACGATGGCGGTGCCCTGCACGACGACCCAATGTTCCGCGCGGTGATGGTGATATTGCAAGCTGAGCGACTGTCCCGGCTCGACCGTGATGCGCTTCACCTTATAGCCGGGCTCTTCTTTCAGCGCCGCATAGGTGCCCCAAGGTCTGTCGACGATGGCGGGAAGCTGGGTCGATTCGTGTTTGCGATGCTTCAGCGCATCAACGACGCTTTTCACCTTTTGCGCCGCGTGCTTATGCGCGACCAGCAGGGCATCGGGCGTGTCGACGATCACAAGATCCTGCACACCCACGGTCGCGACGATCTTGGGCGTATGAGATTCGACCTGGACATGCGTGTGGTGGGTGTCGACCGAGACGACGTCGTCGATGAACGTATTACCGTTGGCATCGGCGGTATGGGCTTTGGCCACAGCGGGCCAGGCGCCGACATCGCTCCAGGCGAATTTGGCCGGGACGAGCGTCACGTTGTCGGCGCGCTCCATCACGGCGTAATCGATCGAGATATCCGGCTGCATGCCAAAATCGTGATGGTCGAATTTGGTGATGCCGTCGGCGGTCGTCGAACTCGCCATCGCCTTCTTTGCTGCTTCCAGCACCTCCGGCGAATGGATCTCGAAAGCTTTCAGGATCGCGCCGGCGCTGAAGCAGAACATGCCGCTGTTCCAATAATAGCGGCCGGTGGCGAGATATTCCTGCGCCGTGGCGAGATCGGGCTTTTCCACGAAACGCAAGGCTTTTTGCGTGGTCCGGGCCGGCTTCTCGACCTCGATGTAGCCGAAACCGATTTCCGGTACCGTCGGGGAAATCCCGAAGGTCACCAATTGGCCCTGCTGCGCATGGCGGGTCGCTTCGAGCACGTTGGCGACGAAGGATTCGGTGTCCGGAATGAGATGGTCCGCCGGCAGGATGAGCATGATGGCGTCGGGGCCATGGCTCTTCAGGCAGGCAAGCGCCGCCAAGGCGACAGCCGGCGCCGTATTGCGCCCCTTCGGCTCGAGCAAGTAAGTCGCCCGCGGCTCATCGGGCAGATGCCGCATCAGGTGCTTGGTGAGCCACAAATAGTCTTGATTGGTCACGATCAGCACGTCATCCGTGCCGCAGGCCAAGCCCCGCTCGATGGCTTGGGAAAGCAGGGCGTTGTCGCCCAGGGTCATGAAGGGCTTGGGCAGGTGGTGCCGCGATGTCGGCCACAAACGCGTACCGGCGCCACCCGATAAAATCACTGGGATCAGCATCAATATCTCACATTATGCGGGACGAAGGGTCTCTTATCGTCGCGCTGTCTTATAAAGAGCCAGGGCATTTGGCAACCATTCAACGCGTAACGGCCGGGGTTTAAAGAGGCGTTAAGCGGCACGGCGGAACGGGAGATGCCCTCTCCCCCGTGGGATGGCGCGCGGTGCCAGAGCATCTGAGAAGATCTGTTTATCTTTTTGATTTTAATTCTTAAAATTTGATCTTGTTGGGTATTTTTGTGTTCCCTGACCCCGTGCTTCAGAGGACTCTGCCGGGCCGCCGGCCGCTGAGTTTCCCCTCCCGCAGAACAGCCTCGCCATTGACGAAGACGTCGCGGACGCCGGTCGCGAGCTGGCTGGGTGTGTCGAATGTGGCTCTATCATCGATCGCATCCGAGAAGACCACGAGATCGGCCACGGCGCCCGGGCGGATGACGCCGCGATCATAGAGTCCGAATCTTTGCGCCGCGATCGACGTCATCCGCCGCACGCTGTCCTCGATGCCGAACCATTTCTCCTGCCGCCGCAACCGTCCGGCCATGCGCGGGAAGGTGCCGAAGGCGCGCGGATGCACTTTGCTGCCGGGGCGCGGCAGGCCGTCCGATCCGGTCATATGCAAGCCATGGGAGCAGGCGCAGCGGACGTCATCTTCCGACAATTGGAACATAATGATTCCGGTCCGGCCTTCGTCCTCCTCCACGCAACGCACCAGGAGGTCGAACGGCGAGGTTCCGAGTTGCGCCGCCGCCGCATCCATGCGCAGCCCTTCGAGGGCCTTGAGTTCCGGGATGCCGATCGCAGAAATCTGCACATTGCCCCAGCCGATCAGCGCGACTTTGGAAGGATTGCCCGGGTCGCCGTTTTCGGTCCGCAGTTGCAGCGTCTCGCGTTGGGAGGGATCGCGCAGGCGCTGGAGCAGGGCCGGGATGCCGCCCTCGAGCGCATCGGGAGGCAGAAGCTGCAGCATGTAGCTGCTGCCGGCCATATAGGGATACATGTCGAAACTGACGTCGACACCGTCGAGGCGCGCGGATTCCAGCCGTCCGATGGCGCGCGGCATCGTGCCCCAGCTCGGCCTGCCGGCCGCTTGCAGATGCGACAGCAGGCCAGCCGCGCCCGATTGCTGCAGGACGTCGAGAAATTCGTGGATCGCCAGCAACAAGCCGCCTTCATAGGAACGGATGTGCGCGGCGACCAATTTGCCGTGTTCGGCCGCGGTCTTGCCGAGCGCGATGAGTTCCCGCGCATCGGCAAAGGCGCTGGGCGGATAGACCAGGCCGAAGGATATGCCGACCGATCCTTGCTGCAGCTGCGTGGCAAGCAGCGCCTGCATGCGCGCGATTTCCGCATCGGTCGCGTCGCGCTTCTCGTAACCCATCACCGCGAGGCGCAGCGCCGCGTGGCCCGTTAACGACACAAGATTCGGCGCGATGCCTGCCGTGTGGAGAGCTGTGCGGTAGCTCGCCAGATCGCGAAAGATTTCGCTCGCGTCGGTCTCGCCCAAGAGGCCGGCAAAATGATCGCGCAGCAATTCGTGGCTCGCGTCGACGGTCGGATAGAGCGAGAAGCTGCAATTGCCGACCACGATGGTGGTAACACCCTGCGCGATCTTTTCCGGCCGGTCCGGCTCGCGCAGGAAGATGAGATCGTCATGACAATGCGCATCGATGAAGCCGGGCGCCAGCCATTGTTCCGCGACATCTATGACTTCGCCCGAACGCGGCAGGCGCGGCCCCATCTCGACGATGCGACCGTCGCGGACGCGCACGTCACCGCGGAACCACGGCGCACCGGTGCCATCGATGATCCTGGCGTTGGAGAGAAGAAAGTCGTCCGCCATCATGGGTCCGATCAAGATCTGGCGGCGACGATGGCCGCGTGGATGAGGTTGCGGTCCGAAACGGTGCGCATATATTCGCGCGCCTTGTCGACCCCGCCCATGCCCACATGCGGATTGTGCCAGTTCATGCCGCTGGCAATATCCGTCAGAGCGGCAAAATGCATTTCCGGCGCCTGTGTCGCATCGCGAACGCGGCCAATGTTCGAAGCGTCGAGCGCGCCGCATACCATGACCTTGATGCGCCCTTTTGCGAGTGCCACCGTGCGGGCGAGATTGTCGAGACCCTCCAGCGCCGTGTCGCGCTGGCCGCTGGTCAGCACCCGTTTCACGCCGCACCGGATGAGCGCCTCCAGCGCCTCGCCAAGATCGCGCGTCATGTCGAAGGCGCGGTGGCAGGTGACGTCCATGGGGCCGGCGGCCTCGACGAGCGCGCGCATGCGCGGCTCGTCGATCCGCGCATCCGGGGTCAAAATCCCGAAGACCACGCCGCGAACGCCAAGTTCGCGCAAGGTTTCGATGTCGGATTGCATGGTGGCGAATTCGGCATCGGAATAGAGAAAATCGCCGCCGCGCGGGCGGATGATCGGATAGAACGGGATCGTCGCGCGGGCGAGGGCGGTCTTGATCGTGCCCATGCTCGGCGTCAGGCCGCCTTCGAGCAGGCTCGCGCACAATTCGACCCGGTCGGCGCCTGCGGCCTGCGCCGTCAGGAGGCCGTCGATGCCTTCGACACAAATCTCGATCAATGGGGCTATCATGCGTTCTCTTTAAGTCGTGCCGACAGGGAGACCTGCGGCGTAAAAATTATGTCACGGTCGAAGGGATAAAGTGGACGGCGCAGCCGCTTGGCCGGCAGCCGCTCGATATCTTGATCGACGACGCCGGGTGAGAGCGCCATCAGATTGAGCGCCGCGAGGCGCGCGAGGTCCGGCGACAAATATCCCGATTTGACGACGATAAGCTGTTCCTTTTCCGGCGCGATGCCGAGCGCCGCGAAGTCGGCGAGATAGTGGAACGGCCGCCGTCTTGCCGTTAGAACGATGCGCAAACCGCCGCTGCGGACGACGGCTTGGCGATCGGCGGGGGCCGCCGTGTCGCTCAAATATTCTACCGTGCAGGTCAGCGTGACCGGCGTCGAATTTTCGGCGCTCAGCGTCGCGCCCACGGGCAATGTGAGGGCCGCGCCGACCCCGGCCGCAAAGCACGCTTGCGTGGCAATCGGATCGGCGATGCCTGCAACGACGGCGCTTGGAGTGCGCGTGCGCAAAAGCTCACGCAGCACGTCGGCGCGATCCCCGACGCCGCCGCCCGTGGGGTTGTCGCCGCTGTCGGCCAGCACCACCGGATAGCGCGTTGCGGTCGCCGCGGCGGCCACGCATTCGGCGATCGTTCCGGTCTGCGCGCCGAAGACGAAGGCGTCGCGCGCCGCGAAATAGGCGTCCGCGAGGTCATGCGTCGCCTGTGTCACCGCGCCGCGATGCGTGCCCGTGACGATGGTGCTGGCGGTCGCCCGCGGCTCGTCGGCCCAGACATAGCCGACCATGATGTTCGCATCCCAGATGCCGTCCCGCGCATCATAAAATGGCAATTTGGCGTAGAGCGATCTTGCCGGTTCGTCCTCGGTCGATGTGCGTTCGCCCGGCAGCAGCACCGGCACCGGGCAATAGCCGATAAAAGGCCGCTCGCCACTTTTGAGAGCCCCCACCAGCATGGCGAGCGCGCGGGTTTGCGTCTCCGCGACATCGATATGCGGCGCGGTGCGATAGGCCGCGAATATGTCGATTGCGTCGATCACGCGCGGGCTGACGTTGCCGTGCAGGTCGTAGCTGACGGCGATCGGGATCTCGCGGCCGACCTGCGCGCGCACCGCCTCGATCCAATCGCCTTCCGCATCTTCGAGGCCCTGCACATGCATCGCGCCGTGCATGGCGAGATAGACGCCGTCCACCGGCCCCGCTGCGCCTAAGCGCTCGAGCAATTCGGCCTTCAGTGCGAGATAGGTATCGTGCGCCACCGGTCCGCCCGGCAGCGCGCGGGCGTGCAACAGCGGCGCGAAATTCACGTCGAACGCGCCAAGCATCGCGAATTGCTCGCCGGTCAGAAGCGCGTCGCCGCGCAGCACGTGAAAATCATGGATGCGCGTCAGCACCGGATTGTAGGTGCTGCTTTCCGTGTGAATGCCGCCGACCGCTATGCGCATAAGTCACCATAGAGGCTCGGCATGAACCGGCTGCTTGCGGCGAAATGTTTCCAGGATTTCGCCGATGGCGGCGTCCAGCCCGTTTCCGCGATTGCGGAGAGACGCGGGAAGACCAGGCGCTGAAACACGCGTCGGTCGCTCATCGGTTCGGACCAGATACAGGCCTGCACGCCGATCATGCGCGCGCGGTGTTCCGGCGCAAAACCGTGGTATGGATCGAAACGGTAGGTGTTCTCGAGGCTCGACGTGCCCGCCCAGGACGCGCCCGGCTCCCACCAATCCGGCGAGAGCGCCATGTCGAGATAATAGGCCTGGCCCGGCGACATCACGACGTCATAGCCTTGTGCGGCAAGTTCTGCGCCAACGGCGGTCGAACGCCAGGCGACGAGATAGGATTTCTCCGGCGTCACGCCGCCGCCATGCGCGCCTTCCTCCCACGCGCCGGTCGTGCGGCCGGCGGCTTGGATCTGCCGGTGCAGGTGGCGCAGGAAATCGGCTTGCAGCGGCTGCGCGATCGTCTCCCCGGCGTTGGGCAAATGCTGGCGCGCGAGCGGCGACGCGTGCCAGGCGTCTTCCGGCACTTCGTCGGCGCCGACATGGATCCAGGGGCCCGGAAAAATCTCCATCAATTCGGCGAAAATCGTCTCGACGAATTGCAGCGTCTTCGGCACGCCCGCATTGAGGCAATTGTTCGGGAAACCTTGGATCGATTGATATTCCGCATTCTCGCCCGGATCGCGCAGGAAGGGCAGGGCCATGATCGCGGCGTAGGAATGTCCTGGCACATCCACTTCCGGCACGACAACGATGTTGTAGTTTTCCGCCAGGGCCACGAGGGCACGCAGATCCGCCTTGGCATAGAAGCCGCCATAGCTCGCCGCTCCCGAGCCGAGCAGCGGCGGCAATGCAAGGCCGGCGCCACGAAACGCGCCGACGCGGGCAAGGTCGGGATAGGCCTCGACCTCGTAGCGCCACGCTTCGTCTTCGGTCAGATGCAGATGGAAGCGGTTGAGTTTGTTCCAGGCGAGAATGGCCGTGAACCTGCGCAATTCGTCCATCGTGTAATATTGACGCGCCACATCGAGATGGGCACCGCGCCACGTGTGATGCGGGGTGTCGTGAATGTAGCCTTCGGTAGGAAACCGGCAGTGCTCCGGCGCCTGCCGCGCGGCGCGCAGGATCTGCCCGAGCGTGACGAGGCCGTAGAGATAGCCGGATTCCGATGACGCGGACAACGTCACCTGATCGCCAAAGGCGATCGTATAGGATTCCTGCGCTCCGTCGCGATGCGCGAAGTTGATGTCGATCCCGTCGCCGATCAGGCTTTCATCGGGAAACAATTGTGTCACGAGCGTTTCGAAATGCGTTGCCGCCTTGAGCGCGACCGGCGATTTTGCGCGCAGGGAGAGGCTCGACGCGGCATTGCGGGCGCCGTTCACGTGCACCGTGCCCGGCCGCGGGACGACCGCGATCCCGTCGCTCAGATCGCTCAGGTCGCCGATCGCCTCGATGTCGAGTTTCGGTGTGTCGTCGGTTGCGCCGGTCGAGCGGCAGATGCCGACATCGACCGAGACGTGCTTGCCTGCAGCATTGGTCACATAGGCGCTTCGCGCCGCATCGGTCCAATGCCGGAGCGGATAGCTCGTGCCGCGTATGGTGAATGTCCAGCTCGTATTTGGCTCAAGCACGAAGCCCTGCGGTGGCATCACTTCGGTGAAATTCGATACACGGCGCAGAAGCACGGCATTTTCGATGGCCGATTTTGGATCGATCCGTCCCGGTCCGCTCCAGGCGAGCGAAAAATTGGCGAGCGGTTCCGTGCCACGATTGTGCAGAGTGAACCGGTAAATGCACGGTTGGTCGCCCGCGGCCACAGTCCATTCGAGCTCAAGCGCGAAGGGTGCCTGAGCCGTCATTCCAATCGTTTCAACCATGCCGCAATCCTTGCGCGTCAAACAGAAGGCAATCGGCCGGATCGAAACTCGCGATGATCTCCTGGTCGATGGCGAAGTCCGCGTCGCCGGCGAAGAGGCCCGTGAACCAGTCCTCATCGTCATTCGAGCCAGCATGATGGACCACCGTATGCAGCCCGAGCCGCTCGACGACGGCGGGCTTGATCGTGATCGTCTTGTGCCCCGGTCCGATCGCCAATTGTTCGGGCCGGATGCCGACTGTGACTTTTTGGCCTTGGAGCTGCGCGGGCACGGTGATCGGCAAATCGATGTCGCCGGCAAGCTCGACATTGACCGATGTCGCGCCGGGGTTCGCGCGCGTGCAGGTTCCTTCGAGGAAATTCATCTTGGGCGAGCCGATGAAGCCGGCGACGAAACGGTTCACTGGGCGTTGATAGAGATCGATCGGTCCGCCGATCTGCTCCACTTTGCCGGCGTTCAGCACCACGATCTTATCGGCCATGGTCATCGCCTCGATCTGATCGTGCGTGACATAGATCATGGTGGAGCCGAGTTGGCCGTGCAGCTTCATCAATTCGAACCGCATGTCGGTGCGCAGCGCCGCATCGAGGTTCGAGAGCGGTTCGTCGAACAGGAAAATCTGCGGCTCGCGGACGATCGCGCGGCCGATGGCGACGCGCTGGCGCTGGCCGCCCGACAATTGGCCGGGCTTATGTTGCAGGCGCTGGTTCAGATGGAGAATACCGGCGGCATACTCGACCTTCTTGCGGATTTCGGCATCGGGCCGGCCTTCGACACGCAGAGGAAAGGCGATATTCTCGAAGACATTCATATGCGGGTAGAGCGCATAGGATTGAAACACCATCGCGATGCCGCGTTGCACCGGCGGCAGGTGATTGACCGCCTTGCCATCGATGACGATCTCGCCGGAGGTCACTTCCTCGAGTCCGGCGATCGAGCGGAGCAGCGTCGATTTTCCGCAGCCCGAGGGCCCTACGAACACCACGAACTCGCCATTCTCGATGGCAAGGTTAATGTCCTGTAAAACATCGACGTCGCCGAAGCGCTTGGTCAGATGATTGAGTTGCAATCGCCCCATCGTATCTCGTTCCCCTGAACGCTTGAGATGCGGGGCGGCGCGTGGCCGCCCCGTCTTTTCTTATTTATATTGTTCGAGGTCGGCCGCGGCCTTCTTCAGGGCGTCGGCGGGCTTGGCTTTTCCGGTGACGACCGACTGAACCATGTCGATCATCGTATTCTGGAAGCCTTTGTAGTCCTGGAACAAAGGCTCCGGTCCGCCATAGGCAATGCCGTCGATGAACGGCTTCCAGTGCGGGTCTTTCTCAACCAGATCTTTCACGCCCGGCACGGGGCGCAAGGGCGTGAGGCCGTTCGAGACCTCATATTTGAATTGGTTGTCCGGATTGGTCAGGAACTTCGCGAAGTCGGTGGCTTGCGCTTCGACGCCCGTGCCTTTGAAGATCGCAAGGCTATCGGTGATCAGCAGCGTGCCGGGACCTTTGGCATGGGGGCCAAGCGGAAGCGGAGCCACGCCCCACGCGAACTTGGCGTCTTTCAGAAGGTTCACAGCGCCGACCGATTGCTGCGTCATGCCGAGCTTACCGTCGAGGAAGATCGCGCGCACTTCGAGCTGTTCGTAGGCGGTCGGGCCGTCTTCGGCATAGGGCACCATCGCATTCAATGCGGTGAGCGCCTCAAGATTTTCAGGGCTGTCGAGGACGATCTTGCCGTCCTTGTCGATCACCTTGCCGTTGTTGGTATAAACCCAGTGCATGAACTGGTGCATCGTGTTGTCATAGGTTTTGGCGACGACGCCGAAGCCTGCGACGCCAGCCTTTTCCTTGATGGCTTTCGCGTCGGCGAGCTCTTCCGCCCAAGTTGTCGGCGGCTTCTCAGGATCGAGGCCGGCTTTCTTGAAGAGGTCTTTGTTCCAGTACAGCGACTTCGTCGAGAAGGCGGTCGGGATACCCCATTGGTTGCCCTTGAACGTGACGGTATCGGGAATGTTGGGATAGTAGGCGGCCTTTTCGGCATCCGTCATCGGCACGGGAATGATGAGGTCGTTGTTTGCCAATTGCTTTAAGGTGCGAGAGCCGACATAGGCGAGGGCAGGCGGATTGCCGGCGGCGGAGAGCGTCGTCACTTTATCCTGGCAGGTGTCCCATGGGACCACTTCAATATGAATCTTGAAGCCAGGATGTGCACTCTCCCACGCGCTGATGATCGGCGGGTATACTGGATCTTCGGAATCGCCGCATTGAATGAAATCGATGGCTTTGTCCTCCGCCTTGGCGAAAGAAGTCATTGCGGCAAGGGCCGCGCAGACGCCGATCATAAGTTTGGCACGTAACTTCATAGGATGGTCCTTCCCCTCCGATGTAGAGCTCTCCCTTGAGCCCGATGAAAGCAAAGCCGGACGACGGCCGCAGGGGCCCATGACCGGTTTTGCGATTGCTGTTCCTGCCTCAAGTCTTCACGGCTCCGGCGGTGAGGCCGGCGACGAGATAGCGTTGCAGGAAAATGAAAACGATCACCACCGGCGCGATGCCGGCAAAGCTCGCCGCCATCAATTCGTTCCACACCACGTCCTGCCGGCCGAAGAAGCCGAAGAGGCCCACCGCCAGCGGCATGTATTCGGACTTCGAATTGAACGTGATGGCGTAAATGAATTGCTGCGCGTAGATCGTCAGGAAGCAATAGATCGCGACGACGAGAATGCCCGGCGCGGCAATCGGTAGAATGACGCGGCGCAGAATGTAGAAGCGGCTCGCGCCATCGACCCAAGCGGCTTCCTCAAGCTCTCGTGGAATCCGCAAGAGATAGGCGCGCAGCAGCCAGACGCCCGTGCCGATGGTGAAGGCGACGCCCGGCACGATCATTGCGAAGTAGGTATTGAGCAAGCCGAGGTTGCGTAGAAGCTGGAAGAGCGGAATGATCAGCACCGCGCCGGAAAACATGTTGATGGTGAGCATGCCGCCGAGCACCGCGCCGCGGCCCTTAAACGCCATACGTGCCAGCGCATACGAGGCCGGAATGATCAGGACCAGAGCGATCGAGGAGCCGACAAGCGCGATGAAGATGCTGTTGATGATGTAACGCCCCAGCAGCGGCACGGTCGTCCACATCCTGAAATAGGCGTCGAAGGATCCGTTTTCCGGCCAGAAACGGTAGGGCGACGAGAACAATAGCGACAAGGGCTTGAGGGAGACAAGAAAGCCTTCCACAAACGGCGCGATAATGAAGGTCAGAAAGACCAACATGCCAATGTAGACCAGGATCTTCTCGTACCAACGGAATTTGTCGATCATGGCGCCGGTTCCTATTTCGTCTCTTGGGCGGAAAGCCGGTTAACGACGCGGAAGTAGAAGAAGCAGAAGACGGAGAGGCACAGCGCTACAAGCACGGCGCGGGCGGCGCCTTCGCCATATTTGTACGAGCCGATCGCGGTCCGGTAAGTGTCGATGATCATCGTCGTGGTTTCGCCGCTCGGCCCGCCGCGCGTCAGGATCCAGATGATGTCGAAGGAGTTGAAGGTCGAGATCAGCGAGATCATCGACATGGTGAGCATCGCCGGTACCATCAGCGGAAGGGTGATGCGGCGAAAGCGGTAGAAACGGCTCGCACCATCGGTCCACGCGGCTTCATAGAGGTCTTTGGGAATCGACTGGATGGTCGCGAGGAAATAGAACGTCACCATCGGCACGCCGATCCACACATCGGTGAAAACGGTGGCCCAGAACGCCGTTTCGCCATGCGCCAGAAAGGCGATCGGGCTGCTGGTCAGGCCGGAGCGTTGCAATAGCCCGGAAATCATGCCGAACTCGCCGTTATACATCCAGCCCCACATGAAAATGCCGATCGCCATCGGCACGATCCAGGGCAGGAGCGTCAGGGTGCGGACGATTGCGCGGCCCGGCAACGCGACGTTCAGCAGCAACGCGCCGCAGGTGCCGATGATCATCTTGAGGAGGACGGAGAAGAAGGTCCAGATGAAGGTGCGGATGATAATGGTGCTGAAGCCGCTGCGGAAAATCTTGGTGTAATTGTCCCAGCCGATCCAGTCATAGGTCCGTCTCAAAGAGGCGTCGGTGAAAGACAGAAAAATCGTCTCGACCAGCGGATAGGCGACGATCACGAGCACATAAAGCAGTGCCGGCGCCAGCAGGCACCAGGCGAAGATAATGGCGCCCCTCTGCTGCAGCATCACGCGCTCCTTGCCATGGCCGGCGGCGTTTCGCCATTGCGCGCCGCATCGAAACGCTTCCATGTTTCGGTCAGATCGATGACGGAACGGCTTTGGCGGGCTTCGTCGATCTTGATCGCGGTGAGGCCCGCCTCCAGCGCATCGATCACCGAGACGGGCAGGGCTGCACCGGTGGTCAGGTGAGCGGCGATGTCCTTGACCATTTGCTCGTCGGCGCCGTAATGCTGCGAAAGTTCCGTCGTCTCATAGGTCGTATCGAGCAGCACGTCGGACGTGCGGGCATCGTGCACTTTGAAGAAGTTGCGGATGAAGTCGCCTTCCGCCATGCCTTTTGAGCCGACGATGCAGAAGCGGCGGAACTGGTCCGGCACATTCATATTGGTGTGAAACGCCATAGTGGCGCCATTCGCATATTCGATCAGCGCGGTCTGATAGTCGATGATGTCCGCGTCGCTGTCGAAGACTTTGTCCGTGCCCATCCAGCCGCTCGGCTTGCGATGATAGACGTCGAGATTGTGCCGCACGGCATTTTCCGGCACGAAGGATTTGCGGCCGCCGAAGCTTGCGACGCGTTGCGGCCGTGCGCCGACCGCGCCTTGGTAAAGGTCGAGGTCGTGGCAGCATTTCTCCAAGATGAAGCTGCCGGAATAGCCCTGGTAGCGCCGCCAGTCGCGCATGAAAAACGCGCCGTGATAGGGCGCGATATGTTCGGACGCCTCGATGCTGACGATCTCGCCGAGCGCGCCTTCGGCAATCACTTTCTTAAGGTCGACATAAAGCGGCGCATAGCGCAGCACGAGACCGACCATGACCCGATCGGGGTCGCCGCATGCGTGCAGGAGGCGGAGCAGCTCGTAGGTCTCGGCCTCCGAAATGACCACGGGCTTTTCGCAGAAGACCTTCAGATTGAGCTGCAGCGCCGTCTTGATATGGCCGAGATGGAGGTGATTGGGCGAGCCGATCATCAGAAGATCGAGGGGAGCGGCCTTCGCCAAGGCGTCGATCGATTCGTAGGATTGGCCGGGATCGATGCCGTGCTGCCGCAGACCCGGCAGGCCGGCGGGGGAGGGATCGACATACCCCACAAGCTGAAAATCAGGAATGAGGACGCTGAAAACCCGAACGAGATATTCCAGCCGGTACCCGAGGCCGACAACGCCGACTTTCATTTCCCCTCCACTTCACCTGTTCCCGAGACCATCCTTGCAAGGACGGTGCGTGCCGTTGCGCGTATGTAAATTATTTTCATGATGATGCCGCTACATTTCCAACCTGTCAAGGGTTGTTAACCATGCGCGGCGGTGAAAATTTTATCACTGCATGGCGAGAATTTCCCTGTTTGCAGGCGTTTTTGTGTTGCTGGTGGTGGTTTGCAGCAAAGAGCGGCCGAGCCTGCGGTACGTTTCTATTTTCATGAAAAGACCGATTGTATGACGGAAATTTACATTTTTGGGTGTAACTTGACCCTGGACCTTCCGTTCAGAACATCTGGGATCAAGTTCAAGTGTCGCCGGCGCGAAGGCTCGCTACCGGCCCAGGTCGTCCCTTATTTTTGCGGCAGATAGGCGATGGCTTCGATCTCGACTTTGATGTCGATCATCAAACGCGCTTCGAGGGTCGTCCGGGCCGGAGGCTGCTCCGGGAAATAGCTGCCGTAGACTTTGTTGAACGCGCCGAATTCACGCGCGTCGGCGAGGATAACCGTGGTCTTGACCACATCGGCCAGCGTCGCGCCGGCCAGCGCCAGAGCCGCGCTGATGTTCTCCATCACGCGACGGGTCTGCGCCTCGATGCCACCTACGACGACCGAGCCGTCGGCCAGGGTGGGCACTTGACCCGAAATGTAGATGAAGTCGCCGGCGCGAACGGCCGGGGAGAGCGGAACATGCGCGGAACCATATGCGATCTTGGCCATTGACGAACCCTGCGGTGAAAAGGTCGATGTCGAGATGTAATTAATTTTCAAAAAAAGTGTCAAGTGGCAAAATTAATGTTGCTAGTTTTCATAAAACGGTCCAATCTTTTGCAAAATGGGGAGCGCGATGTTTGATTTCTCGGGCAGGCATGTGGTCGTGACCGGTGCGAGCGGCGGTATCGGCCGTGCGCTCCTCGCGCTCTTTGCGCAAGCCGGGGCGATCCTGACGGCGATCGATCGCGTCGCCGATCCGCTCGACGTGCCTGCCGTGCGCGACCAATTGGTGCTCGACGTCACCGATGCGGCGGGGGTGCGCAGCGCCTTGCGTGACCTGACGGTTCGCCGCGGCGCCCCCGAGATTGTCATTTCCAATGCCGGCTGGTCGCGGGCCGATCGCTTCGACCAACTCGACGAGGCGGCGTTCGAACAAGAGCTCGCGATCAATCTGACCGGATCCTATCGGGTCATCGACGCGCTTCTGCCGGCGATGATCGATCGCGGCGGCGGCGCGATCGTGGCCGTCGCATCGGTGAATGCGCTGGCGCATTATGGCAATCCGGCCTATTCGGCGGCAAAAGCCGGACTCCTCGCCTATATCCGCGCCATCGCGGTCGAATATGGCGGCAAGAATATTCGCGCCAATGCGGTCTGCCCCGGTTCGGTCATGACGCCCGCTTGGGACCACCGGTTCGAACGCGACCCCGATCTGCGCCGCAAAGTGCTCGATCATTATCCGCTCGGCCGCCTCGTTGCCCCCAACGAGGTTGCGCAGGCGATCGCTTTTTTGGCTTCTCCCTTGGCCACCGGCGTCACCGGCGTCGCTCTACCAGTTGACGCGGGCCTGACGGCAGGCAATCTGCGTTTTGTGCGCAATATCATCAACGGGGAGGCATGAGTGATCGACATCGTCGAAGCGCTTCGGCAATTGGCTGAGAACGGCAGCAAGTCCGATCAGCGCCTCGCGCAAGTCGTGTTGGCCGACATGGGTTTCGCCTCGCGCGCATCGATCATGGAGCTCGCCCAACAGGCGGAGGTCAGCGAACCGACCGTGACGCGTTTCTGCCGTACCTTGCGCTGCGACGGGATCCGCGATTTCAAATTCCATCTGGCGCAAGCTTTGGCGATCGGCGGCGCTTATCTTGCCGGCGGCGCGAACAACGATGACGAGCGTCCCACTCTCGACCTCATTTGCGACGGCGCGCTCGGAGCGATCGAACGGATTCGCAGCGGCATCGACCGCAAACAATTCGAGCTTGCGGCGCGCCGCCTGTCGAAAGCCACATCGGTTCTGACTTACGGGTCCGGCGGATCGTCCTCGATCGCCGCGCTCGAAACCCAGCACCGTTTGTTCCGCCTCGGCTTGCCGGTCACGGCCTATACCGATGGCGAGTTGCAATGCATGACCGCTTCGGTCGCGACGAAGCAGACCGTGATCATCGCTTTCTCGATTTCCGGCCATGCCCATGCGGTGTTGGAGGCGGTCGAGATCGGCAAGAGCTACGGCGCGTTCACGATCGTTCTGACCGCGCCCGGCTCGGCGCTCGCCGCGCTTGGCGATATCGCCATCACCTTCAAGATTCCGGAAGACGGCAATCTGTTCAAGCCGTCGTCCTCGCGTTACGCGTTGCTCACCCTTGTCGATTTTCTCGCGGCCGAAACCGCCCGCGTGATGGGCCCGCCGGTGCTCGAGGGCCTGCGGCGGATCAAGCAGAGCCTGAACACATTCAAGATCAATGATCCAAGCTTGCCGATCGGGGATTGAGCAATGACGTTGCAAGAGCTGGAAACCCCATGTGTGCTGATCGACCTTGCCAAAGTCGACGCCAATCTGCGGCGCGCGCACGATTATGCCCGCGCGCACCATCTGCCGTTGCGGCCGCATATCAAGACCCACAAGCTGCCGCGCTTCGCCAAGCAGCAGATGGCGCTCGGCTCCATCGGCATCACCTGCCAAAAGCTCGGCGAGGCCGAGGTGATGGTGGCGGCAGGGCTCAACGACATTCTCATCCCCTACAATATCCTCGGCGCACCCAAACTCGCCCGTTTGCGCGCGTTGGCGGACAAAGCTGACCTCATCGTCGGTGCGGACAGTGCCGCGACCATCAAGGGCTATGCGGCGCATTTCGCCGAATCCGCCAAACATTTGCCCGTGCTGGTCGAGTGCGACACAGGCATGGGACGCTGCGGCGTCACGACGTCCGAACAAGCGGTCGAATTGGCGAGGCTCATTGCGGTGCAGCCGGGTTTGCAATTCGCCGGAATCTTCACCTATCCGGCGGCGGGCAAATATCACGAGGCGCTGCAATGGCTGCGCGACGCGGTGATGGCACTCAATGATGCCGGCCTGCCGCCGCGCATCGTCTCCTCCGGCGGCACGCCCGATCTTTATCATGCGCACGAAGGGGTGGGGCTGATCACGGACTACCGCCCCGGCACCTATATTTATTCCGATCGCTACCAGGCAGCGAAAGGTGTCGGAACCTTGGAGGATTGCGCGCTTTCGGTGCTGACCACGGTCGTGAGCCGTCCCACCGCGACGCGCTGCGTCGTGGATGCGGGGTCGAAGGCACTCACGAGCGATCTTTTGGGCATGGACGGCTATGGTTACGTCGTCGGCTATCCGGAGGCGGTCGTGAAATCGCTCAGCGAAGAGCATGGCGTGATCGACTTTTCCGCCTGTGCCGCAAGCCCGAGTATCGGCGATCGGCTGCGCATCATCCCCAATCACGCCTGCGTCGTGTCCAATCTCTTCGACAAGGTCAATCTCGTCTCGGGTGACGATTTCGTCGAAGCCGTTCCCGTCTCGGCGCGCGGTCGCGTCGATTAGCGCCGTCTTCGTTTCCGGCGCTTGCCCATCATCCCTTTTCAAGGAGTTCGCATGTCCTTTCTCGACAATCCGTTCCCGCACGATCCCGACCGTCGGTATATCTGGGATATGCTGGTCCATCGCGATATTGACGCGTTTATCGCCAGCGATTGGGCGATGGTCGAAGGGGATTTCATCCGCGACGGCTTTCTGGGGCTCGACGCCAAGGGCTCCGACAATCCCGACACCTGGCGCGTCAGCTTTCCGACGCTCGACGTCTATCGCGACGAGTGGCTGCGCCAGTCCGCCGAGACGGCCAAGATTGCGTTTGCGGAAGACCTGCGCACCGGCATTTTCCGCGCGACGAACCTTCTGCATATCGAAGTAACCGATGAGATCGCCGTCGCGCATAAGAAATTCGACGGGACGATCGCCAAGGCTGACGGCACGAAAGACGTTTTGAACTGGCAGACCTTGTATTTCGCGCGCAAAGTCGCGGGTGTTTGGAAACTCACCGGCTTCATTGGCTATATGCCGTTTCCGATGGGGACGCGGCGGGCGTAAGGCATAGAGCCGATTGGGACGAATACGCCGGCAGATGACGGAGAACGACACATAAGAGTCATCTGCGGGTCACTTGCGGTGTTTATAGTAAAACGTGGCGGGTGCCATCGTCGCCAGCGGCTCCGGCCTCGCGACGATCCGTAATCTCTTGCTCGCCTGGGTTCTGATATTTTCTTGTGCGATAGTGTTGTCGGGCACGCTCTACTTCATCTTCCGGCGCGCGTTCTTGAGTTTTGATCGGACGGCGAAAGGCATCCGCTACGGCACGGACGGCGCTCTTCGGAGCGCCGTTTTGCTTTACGCAAGTCAATAGAGCGATCGATCAGATCAGTGATGAAAACCCGATAGTTTAGAATCAGACTAAATACGGAACATATGAATTGACAGGCCGTTGTCCCGATCGATAGGAAAGAGGAAACGCACTCTTTGTCCGGGCCTTGACCCCGAAACGATTGAGGATCCCGTGCCGATTTCCCACATGAAAACGTGTCCGTTCCATGCGTGACATCCGATCTAGTTCATTGCCCACACAAACCAGTCTCAGCGGCTGTCCTTTAAGCGAAGTGAGGGACAAGTTGCGCAGCGCCGGATTGCGGCCAACGCGGCAGCGGGTGCTGTTGGGCTGGATGCTGTTCGGCCGGGCGCATCGTCATGTCTGCGCCGAGGATCTGTTCGAAGAGGCGACCAAGGCGCGCGCTGGCCTGTCGCAGGCGACCGTTTACAACACCCTGCGGCAATTTACCGACGCGGGGCTTTTGCGCCAGGTGCATATGGCGGCCGACCGCGCCTATTTCGACACCAATGTGCAGGAGCACCACCATTTCGTGGTGGAGGGAGAAGGGCGCATCATCGATGTGCCGGAAATGGCTCTGGCCCTTACGGAAATGCCGACGGCGCCGGCAGGTTTTGCCATTGCCGGAATCGATGTGATCGTCCGGTTGCGCCGTGTGGACGAAGCGTGACGGAGACCCTTGCGGCCATAGCCGCCGGAGCGTCCGGCGCTAATCCTTTTTGTCCTGCAAGCCGTAGCTTTTGAAGCTTTCCATGACTTCGGCGATTTCCTGATCTGGCAGGATGAAGGGCGTGCCGATCAGCAGGCTATGGTAATATTGCCGCGCCAGGCATTCGAGCTCGTTGGCGAGCCACATGGCCTTCGGCAGGCTGGAGCCGACGGTGATCATGCCGTGATTGGCAAGAAGGCAGCCGTTGCGGTTTTCCAGTGCCACCAGCACATTGTCTGACAGGGCCTGCGTGCCGTAGCGGGCATAGGGCGCGCAGCGGATCTCGGGACCGCCGAAAGCCGCGATCATATAATGGATCGCGGGGATCGATTTGCGCGCGATCGCCAGGATCGTGCAGTAATTGGCGTGGGTGTGCACCACGGCGGCGCCATCGGGCCGCGCCCGTAGAATATCGCGATGGAACCGCCATTCTGTCGATGGTTTGAGCGGGCCTTGCCATTCATCCGTCGCGCGGTCGAGCGGCATGGCGGCAATCATCTCCGGCGTCATATCGTCGTAAGGGACGGCCGAGGGTGTGATCAGCATGCGGTCGCGGCAGCGGGCGGAAATATTGCCTGACGTTCCCTGATTGAGCGCGTTCGCATTCATCCACCGGCATTGCGCGATGATCTCGCGACGCAGCTCCAGTTCTTCGCTGTCCATTCCTTGGTCTCCATCTTGGGCGCGGACAATCTTTGCGTTTTGCGACCGATCCGCCAAGCCGCGCCGCGTGAAATTCGGTGCATGGCGGCCATTCCAACGCGATCGGCCTCGCCCCGAGCGGCCGCCACCCCTATAACGAGGCTGGATTTTTAGGAATCGGCGGAAGAACCATGCCTGTGGATTTTGATGTTGCGATTATTGGGGCGGGGGCTGCCGGCGTTGCCGCGGCCCGCCGGCTCGCCGGCCTGGGATTCTCGGTCGCGGTGCTGGAGGCGAGCGCGCGGATCGGTGGCCGAGGCTGGACACATTCCGTTGCCGGTTTGGCCCTCGATCTTGGCTGCGGCTGGCTGCATTCGGCCGAGCGCAATCCGTGGACGACAATCGCGGAAGCGGCGGGCTTCGCGATCGACCGCCGGACGCCGGCCTGGGGCACGCAATATCGGGATCTGGGATTCTCGCCAAGCGAACAAGCGGCGGCCCGCGCAGCCATGGCCGCTTGGCATGAGCGTCTCGAAACGGCGCCGCCGCCGAGCGATTGCGCTGCAGACGCCCTGGAACCAGGCGGCAAGTGGAACGGTTACATTCAAGCGATCAGCGGCTTCATCAACGGGGCCGAACTGGAACGGATTTCGATCACCGACTATTTGACCTACGACGACCATGCGACCGATCAGAATTGGCGGGTACTGGCCGGTTACGGCACGTTGATCGCCGCGAGCTTGCCAAGCCCGATCAACCTCTATCTCTCGACGCCGGTCGATGCGGTGGCGCTGGAAGCAGGAGGCGTGGCCTTGACGACGGCGGGCGGCACGCTTCGCGCCCGGGCGGCGATTCTGACCGCTTCCACCGCCGTCCTGGCCGGATCGGCGATGCGGCTGCCCTCAGTGCTCGATCCGTGGCGGCATGCCGCGACGCGCCTGCCGCTCGGGCGTGACGAGAAGCTGTTCTTCGAGATCCTCGGCGACAATTTCCTGGCGGCGGAAACGCATCTCTTCGGCAATCCGCATGATCGCCGCACCGGCGCCTATTATATCCGCCCGCTGGACCGGCCGGTGGTCGAATGTTTTCTCGGGGCCGCCGGGGCCGGGATCGTCGCGGACGAGGGGCCCGCCGCCGCCTTCGCTTTCGCTCTCGACCAGTTGACCGCGCTGCTCGGCGCGGATGTTCGGCGCCGCTTGCGGCCGCTCATTGCGTCGGGCTGGAGCCGGATGACCTATATCGGCGGCGCCTACAGCCATGCGCTTCCCGGTCAAGCCGCTGCACGGCGCGATCTCGCGCGGCCTTGCGAGCAGCGCATTTTCTTTGCCGGCGAGGCGACCCACACTTACGATTTTTCGACCGCGCATGGCGCCTACGCAAGCGGCCTGCGTGCGGCGGAGGAAGTCGCTGCGGTACTCGCCCCTGCAACGCTTGAAGCAGCGCGGTAAAACGCCTGCCGAGGGTGGCAACAAGTTCCAAAAATCAGTTGGCCCGCACTCTTTGCAATTCAGTTACGATGCGTCGTCGTCTACGCAGGGGCGCCGCGACATTCTAAAATGGAGGCCCACGATTCGCTGGGGCGGTCCGCGTTCTCTCAGGCTCGCCGATGATTTCCCAACTCTTTCCTCCCAAGCAGACTCTGCAAATCTCGCTGCTCTTGCTGATCAGCGGCACGTGCATGTCGGCGCTCGTCCCGGTCATGGGCTATTTCATGATCGACGAGCTTGGCGAATCGGCCTGGACGGTCGGCATCTACAACGGATTGGTGACGGCGATCACATTCGCATTGAACCGTTGGACCGGCGGCCAATTTGACAAAGGGGCCATCGTGCTCCGGCTGCTGCTTGCCGCTGGCGGAGCCTATTGCGCCGCAGCGCTCATGCTCATCGTGGCCCATGGCCTCACGATCCTGCTTGTCGTCGTCGCACCTTTGATGGGTATTGCCAGCACCGGCATGAGCACGACCTTTGCTTTTGGCCGGGTCGCGGCGGAGCGCGCCCGCGTCCCTGTCGCTCGAGCGAATTCCTGGCTCAGGGCGGCGATCTCTTTGGCGTGGATGATCGGTCCGGCTTTGTCGTTCACGCTGATCGGTGCTTATGGATTCGGGCCGGCTTTCGCCGCGTCGGCGGTGTTGGGCGTTGTGTGGCTCGCGCTGCTGGTTTGGTTTGTTCCCGCCGACTTCCGTGCCGACCAGCACCGCAAGTCGAACACGCAGGCGAACGACATAAACTGGGGCCTCATGCTTGCCGCACTCATCTGTCTAATGTTCGTGCTGGTCACGGCTTTGTTCGAATCGGCCATGCCGATGTACTTCATTCAGGACGTGCATCTGCCCGCCTACGCACCTGGCCTGCACTTGTCGATCAAGTGCTTTCTCGAATTGTTTACGATTTTCTCATCGTCGGCGCTCGTCGACCGTATCGGTATCCGCCGCGTGCTCATAGGCGCTGCTCTCATCGCGGTGACGACCATGGTGCTTTATGCCGAAATCTCGTCCCTTGCCGAACTGATCGCTGTTTCGGCTCTGGACGGGATCTATTACGGCCTGTTCGCCGGCGTCGCCGTCACCTACTGTCAAAGCTTCGAGCCGGACAGGCCGGGGCGTGCGACGGCGGTTTACGCGAACAGCTACGCGGCCGGCAATATGGTCGGCAGCATGGCGATGGGGTTCATCGCCAGCGCCACGAGTTTCCGCAGTGTGATTTTCGTAGCGGCCTATGCAGCATGGGCTGTAGCTGGCGTGCTGGCGCTTGAAGTACCTTTGCGGCAGCGGGCACGCCAGTCGGCGCGCTGACGGCGAGGCAAGATCCGAAAAGTCGCCCTATGGACGCTTTCGCGCAGCCGGCCGAGGCTTTGAGCTCCTGGGGTTCGTCGTTGAAGGTCTTTTTTTCGGCGTGGCGCCACGACCCTTCTGCGGTGCTGCGGCAGTTGGACTTGCGGGCGGCTGAAAGCGGAGGCCGTCGACCAGAATATCGACCAGGCGATGGACGCTCGTCCGCCAGTCTGGCTGGCCGTGCAGGTAGCACAGGCCAATGAGCGCGCGCAGCAAGTCCGGCGCCGTGATGTCCGGGCGGATATCGCCCGCCGTAACGGCGCGGTCCAGGAGGGCACCAAGGGCTTTCGTCAGCCGGTCATAGGAATAGGTGTAGAGTTCCGAGGAGCTGCTGATGGTCAGAGCCAGCGCCGCCAGCATGCCCTTTTTGGTCGCGACGAGTTCGACATTCGATTTGAGCCATTGCCGCACCGCCTCAACCGGGGCGATCTCGCCCAATTCGTCCGCGAGCTCGGCGAGGTGGTCGACCTCGCGCCGGTAGACGGCCTCGTACAGGGCTTCTCGGGTCGGGAAATGACGGTAGAGCGTGCCGATGCCGACGCCGGCGTGGCGTGCCACGGCTTCCAGGCTTGCATCGCCGCCGCCGGCGCTGAAGACCGCCTTTGCCGCTTCCAGCACGCGTTCGCGATTGCGGACCGAATCTGCCCGGGGCTTGCGCACCGCTTTGACCACCTGTTTGTCCATTTCCTTTCGGTCCGTTCTTTTAGCTCTTGAAAAACGGAGGCATCCTCCGTATAAATACCCCGGCGGGCCAAACTGCAAATCGCCCGCCGATCGACCCGGCCGGCGCGAACCGCCTGTCCGGTCTCGCGAAATCCAAAACGGGCTCATAATTCATAAGATTGTCGACCTTCGCCGATGGGCCGGGTCGGCGCATGCGAGCCCGGTCCACCATATCACTGATTGGAGCGTTATATGAATCTTTCCATCAGTCTCACCGTGAACGGCCAGCAGCGCGTGATTGAACTCGACGATCCGCGGACGACGCTGCTCGACCTGCTGCGCGAGCGTCTCGATCTCACGGGCACAAAAAAGGGCTGCGATCGCGGCCAATGCGGCGCTTGTACAATCCTTGCGGACGGAAAGCGGATCAATTCCTGCCTTGCGCTGGCGTTGAGTTATGACGGCGCCGATCTCGTCACGATCGAAGGTGTCGCGAACGGTGACACATTGCACCCGGTGCAAGCCGCCTTTATCGCCCACGATGGCTTCCAGTGCGGTTTCTGCACGCCCGGCCAAATCATGAGTGCGATCGGCCTGATTGCGGAGGGGCAGGCGGGCGACGATCCAGAGCGCATCCGTGAAGGATTGAGCGGCAATCTTTGCCGCTGCGGCGCCTACAACGGCATTGTCGAAGCCGTGCTCGAGGCGCAAGCCCATTCAACCGGCGCCAAGACGAGGGACGCAGCATGAAAAGCTTCGATTACGTGCGTGCCGCCAGCCTCGACCAGGCCGTGGCCGCTGCGGCCGAACCGGGTTCGGTCTACCTGGCCGCTGGAACCAATCTTCTCGATCTCATGAAGGCAGGGGCCGCGCGCCCGGACCGGCTCGTGGATATCACCCATTTGCCCGAACTCGATCGCATCGAGCATCTGTCCGATGGCAGCGTGCGAATCGGCGCCCTGGTGCGCAATTCCACGCTCGCTTACGATCGGGATTTCGCCGGCGCCTATCCGGCTGTTGCGGAGGCGTTGCTTTCGGGCGCGTCAGCGCAGTTGCGCAATGCCGCGACAGTTGGCGGCAATCTGATGCAGCGCACCCGTTGCGCCTATTTTTACGATCCGGCCAGCGCCTGCAACAAGCGCATGCCGGGTTCAGGCTGTGATGCGCGCGCCGGCGAAAACCGGCTGCATGCGGTCTTGGGGTGGAGCGAGGCATGCATTGCCACCCATCCTTCCGATTTCTGTGTACCATTGGTCGCGCTCGATGCGGTCGTGGAAGTCACTGGCCGGAGCGGCAAGCGCGAGATCGCCCTTGAGGCGTTTTACCGCCTGCCGGGCGAAGCGCCCGATCGCGAGAACGAACTCGAGCCGGGCGATCTCATCACGGCGGTCCGGCTTCCGGCCGAAGCGCGGTCTTTCGCCGCCCATGCGCGCTATCTGAAGCTGCGCGAGCGCACGTCTTATGCGTTTGCGATCGTCTCCGCTGCGGCGGCGCTACGTCTCGAAGATGGCGCGATCCGTCAGGCGCGCTTGGCGCTCGGCGGCGTCGCCGCAAAACCGTGGCGTACCCGTGCCGCCGAAGCGATCCTCATCGGCGCCAAACCGCGTGCGGAGATCTTCCAAAAGGCGGCGCATGCTGCGCTCGCGGAGGCGAAGCCCTCAGGCGACAACCGCTTCAAGATCGACCTCGCGCGGAAAATCCTTGTGCGCGCCCTTGCCGAGGCCGCAAGCGGAACGCCGTCGCGTGTTCCCGCGCTGCCCGGTTCGCCCTTCTCCTCCGTTCCAGGAGCGCTCCACGATGCCTGAGATCAGCCTTACCCGCAATCCGGCCTATGCCCGGCACGGCTCGAACATCGGTCAACCGAACACCCGTCACGAAGGCGCCATGAAAGTCACCGGCAAGGCCCGTTATGCGGCCGACAATCATCCCGCCGGAATGCTTTATGCCGTCATCGCGGTCAGCACCGTCGCGCGCGGCCGCGTGGCCTCTCTCGATGTTGCGGCGGCGAAAGCCCATGCCGGTGTCGTCGACGTCATGACGCCGACGCATAAGCCGGCGCTCGCCATGCACCCGCACGAGAAAAACAATCCGTTCATGTTTCGGGTCGATCTGCTCCAGGACGATCAGGTGCGCTATGCCAATCAGGCGATTGCGGTCGTGATCGCGCAAACCCTCGAAGCCGCGACAGAAGGGGCGGCGCTGCTCGCGCCGCGCTATGAGACGGAGCCGGCCCGGGCCGATCTCGACGCGAATGAAAGTTTTGTTCCCGCCGCGGTCGGCGTCGGCGCTCCTGCCGTGCACAATCATGGCGACGTCGAGGCCGGATTGGCGCAAGCCGTGCAGCGTATTGAGGCCACGTATGAAACGCCGGCGCAATATCACAATCCCATCGAGCCGCATGCCATCGTCGCGAACTGGGACGGCGACAAATTGTCGATCGACACGCCGAGCCAGGGGTTTGTTTTTGCGCAGATGCGGATCGCCGGCCTGTTCGGGATTTCGCCGGAAAATATCCATATCCGCAGTCCCTATCTCGGCGGCGGCTTTGGCTCGAAGGGCATGATCTCGGGCCCGCAGATCCTTGGCATGATGGCGGCGAAGCTGGTTGGCAAGCCGGTCAAACTCGTACTGCGGCGCGAGCAGATGTATGGGCCGGTCGGGCATCGCTCGCCCAGCCGCCAGACCGTCCGCATCGGCGTCGATGGCACGGGCGTGCTAACCGCGCTCAGCCATCACGCGAAGGTCGCATCCAGCACTTTCGACGATTTCTTCGAACCGGCGGCCGATGTGGCGCATACGCTTTACGCGAGTCCGGCGATCGCGACGTCGCACGAGGCGGTACGCTTGGACACCGGCACGCCGCTCTTCATGCGTGCGCCCGGCGAGGCGACGGGCTCGATCGCGCTCGAAAGCGCCATCGACGAAGCAGCTTATGCCTGCGGCATGGATCCGCTCGCCTTCCGTCTGAAGAATTACGCCGAGGTCGAGCCGATTTCCGGCAAGCCGTTTTCGTCGAAAGCCCTGCGCGAATGCTATGCGCAAGCCTCCGAGCGTTTCGGCTGGGCCAAGCGGCCGCTGGCGCCCGGCCAGATGCGCGACGAGGCGGGATTCCGCGTCGGCTGGGGCATGGGCACCGCCGTGTTTCCTGCGCTGATGTTCCAAGGCGAGGCACGCGCCGTTCTGCGGGACGACGGCACCGGCCTGATGGAGACCGGTGCTGAAGACATGGGGCAGGGGGCCTGGACGGCGTTCACGCAAATCAGCGCCGACGGGCTTGGCCTCGATCTCGATCGTGTCGAGCTCAGGGCGGGGACCTCGGATCTGCCGGATGCCGGCATTGCCGGCGGCTCGGCCCATACCGCGACCGCAGGCATGGCGATTCACAATGCCGGCGCGGCGGTGATCGCCAAGCTGGCTGCGCTCGCAACGGATGATAAGCGCTCGCCGCTGTTCGGTGCAGGCAATGCGGGTGTCGTGGCGCGCAGCGGGCGCCTGTTCCGCCGGGACGACGAGAGCCGCAGCGAGAGCTATGTCGATATTCTGACCCGCGCCGGCCTCAAGGAAATCGAGGCGCGCGGCAAAAGCGCGAGCGATCCTGCGGCCCAGGCGAATTATGCCATGCACGCCCACGGCGCGGTGTTCGCCGAAGTGAAGGTCGACCCCGATTTGGGTCAGATCCGGGTGACGCGGCTTGTCGGCGCGTTTGCGGCGGGCCGGGTGATCAATCCGCGCATGGTACAGAGCCAGTATTTGGGCGGGATGATCTGGGGCATGTCCTTCGCGCTGCACGAGCACGCGATCATCGACCGCCGCTCCGGCCGCATCCTGAATGCCGATCTCGCGGAATACCACGTGCCGGTCAATGCCGACGTGCCGGCCATGGAAGCGCTCATGATCGAGGAATATGATCCTTATGTGAACGCGCTCGGCATCAAGGGCGTGGGCGAAATCGGCATCACCGGTTCGGCCGGCGCCATTGCGAATGCCGTTTGGCATGCAACGGGCAAACGCGTCCGCCATTTTCCGATCAAGATCGACGACCTGATCGACGCCCTTTGAGGCCGCCGAACGGCGGACCAACTGGCTGCATGACTTGAAGTCGCGCCCCGCGGCGCCGTCATTTCGACGGCGCCGCGTTTCGTTTTGCGCTGACTCCTGACCATTTTACCGAGGCGGATCGGGATGACCGTAACGGACGTCGGCCTCATATCCGGCTTGAGATCGGCGTGTAAGCCTCTATTGACCGCCGATATGGCCACTGTTACACGGGATTTGACGGTTCCCTTCGGGGATCAAAAGGGAACACGGTGATGCCTCGCGCAGACTCCGTGGCTGCCCCCGCAACTGTCAGCGGATTGCCCGACATCCATGGTCGCATCTTGCGGCCTGGGCGCCTTCAAGCGGCGCCATGCCACTGCTAGCCGGCTTTAAACCGTCACGTGGGAAGGCAGATGAAAAGCTTTTGTCCGTGAGCCAGGAGACCTGCCGTCGCGATCCTTTTGCGCCGCAAACAGCGCACATTTTTGCCGGCGGGGATGCCGGGGCAGGAGATAATATGAAACAGGTTTTCTGCGCCGAGGGCGCAAATCGTTCTCCCAAGGCCGTTCTTCCCGTCAAGCGGATCGACTGATCGCGGGCGCATCCCATGCGCCCATCTGCCTGTCTACTCTTGTTCGGGGAACGAAATGTCCACAGCAACAACTCATAGCAAATCTTTTGCCGGCTGGGTCGTCGGCATGTGCCTCGCCGCCTCTTTCACACAAACGGCTTTTGCGCAGTCGACCAAATATCCGCTGACAATCACCAATTGCGGGCAATCCGTCACCTTCGACAAGGCGCCCAACAAGGTCGTCTCCATCGGCCAGGGCATGACTGAAGTGCTGTTCTCGCTCGGCCTTGCCGATAAAATCGTCGGCACTGCCGTATGGGTGGGACCGGTTCTGCCGCAATATGCCGACGCAAACGCCAAGATCACGCGCCTTGCCGACAACGACCCGAGTTTCGAGGCGGTGGTCGGACAGACTCCCGATCTGGTCGCCGCCGAGTTTGAATGGCACGTTGGGCCGCAAGGGGCGGTCGGCAAGCGCGAACAATTCAATGCGCTCGGCATCAATGCCTATGTGTCGCCCGCCGATTGCGTCGCGAAGGTGAACGGCAGCAATGGCGACGGCGTTCGCAAAGAGCTTTTCACGATGGATCTCGTCTATCAGGAGATCGGCGAGCTCGCGCAAATCTTCGACGTGCAGGATCGCGGCGACAAACTCATTGCCAGCTTAAAGCAGCGCGAAGCCGCTGCGGTCGCGTCGGTTGGCGACGTCCCGAAGAACCTGCCGGTTGTATTTTGGTTCTCCAGCAAGGAAGTACAGGGCGACGCCTATATCGCCGGCAAGAACAGCGCTCCCGCCTACATTCTGAAAACGGTTGGTGCCAAGAATGTGGTAACGACCGAAGACGAATGGCCGCTTGTCGGCTGGGAAACGATCGCGCAGGCGGATCCGGCCGTGATCGTCATCGCGACCATGAGCCGCCACCGCTACGCCGCTGACAATCCGGCGGTGAAGCTTGACTTTCTGAAGACAGATCCGGTGGTGAGCCAGTTGAGCGCGGTCAAGAACAGCCATATCGTTCTCATGGATGCGCAGGACATGAATCCGACCATTCGGACCATCGACGGTATTGAGATTCTCGCCAAGGCGCTCAAAGCCGCTGAGCCGCCAAAATGAGCGTCATGCCCATGCCGCGCGTGACGGCGAACAGCAGAATTGGCCTCACAGGGCTTGTCCTTGTCGCTCTTCTCCTGCTCGCCCTCGTGATCGGCTTGGCCATTTCCATCGGCGACATCACCATTCCCTTGGCGACGATCGCGCAATCGATCGCCAATCATGCCTTTGGCACGCATTTCACGTTGAACCGCATCCACGAGGGCGTGATTTGGGATTATCGGCTGAGCAGAGCACTGGTGGCGGCAAGCGCCGGGGCGGCGCTGGCTTTATCCGGCGTTGTATTGCAGGCGCTTCTGCGCAATCCGCTCGCCGAGCCCTACGTGCTCGGCGTGTCGGCTGGTGCCTCGACGGGCGCCGTCGCCATCATGATCCTCGGATTTGGGTCCGGTCTCCTGACTTTGCCCGCCGGCGCTTTTCTGGGTGCCGTGCTGGCGTTTTTCCTGGTGTCGTTGCTGGCGGCCGGTGCGGGCGGCGGAGCCGAGCGCATTATTCTCTCGGGCGTTGCCGGCTCGCAATTGTTCAACGCCTTGACCTCTTACATCGTCACGACGTCGGCCAATGCCGAACAGGCGCGCGGCGTGATGTTCTGGCTGCTTGGCAGCCTGAGCGGCGTGCGATGGCCCGACGTTTTTCTTGCCGCGCCGGTCGCTTGCGCAAGCTTCATCGTGGTGATGCTTTATGCCCGCACGTTGGACGCGTTTACCTTCGGCGCGGATGCCGCCGCGACGCTCGGCGTGCACGTGCAGCGCGTGCGGATCGTACTGCTCGGCCTTACGGCACTCATGACCGCGGCGATGGTCAGTATCGTCGGCTGTATCGGGTTCATCGGCCTCGTCATCCCGCACGCCGCGCGCTTTTTGGTCGGCCCAGGCCATATGCGGCTGCTGCCTGTGTCCGCTTTGGTTGGGGCGATCTTCATGGTCATTGCCGACATTCTTTCACGCATTCTCATTCCGCAACAAATCCTGCCGATCGGTGTCGTCACGGCGCTGTTCGGCGCGCCCGCTTTTGCCATCATTCTCTACCGGGTGCGGAGGGCGCCATGAGCATCGGCGTCGAGGACGTCTCCTGGGCGAGCGGCAAGACCTTGATCGTCGATGGCGTGACGTTGCACGCTCCGCCCGGCAAAATGCTAGGGCTGCTCGGGCCGAACGGATCGGGCAAATCGAGCCTGTTGCGTCTGATCTGCCGTTTGCGGCAGGTGAAGAGCGGAATTATTACCCTGGGCGACACGGATATTCGCGCCATCACGCGTCACGACCTCGCGCGGCGCTTGGCGTTCGTCGAACAACAGTCGGCGACGGATGCCGATGTGACGGTCCTGGAGGTCATCCGTTTGGGGCGCACGCCCCACCGCGGCCGGCTGGCGCCCTGGACGATGCGCGATGACACGTCGGTTCAGGAGGCGTTGAAATATACCGGTCTTGCCGACAAGGCGCATCAGCTTTGGCACACTTTGTCGGGCGGCGAGCGGCAGCGGGTCCAAATTGCCCGAGCCCTCGCGCAAACGCCGACCGAATTGCTCCTCGACGAGCCGACCAATCATCTCGACATCCGTCACCAGCTTGACCTTCTCCAATTGATCGCCGGCCTGCCGGTGACGAGCATCGTTGCCCTGCACGATCTCAACCTCGCTGCCATGTTTTGCGACAATCTCGCGGTTTTGCAGCACGGCAAAGTCGTGGCAGCGGGCACACCCGAAGCGGTGCTCACGCCGGAGCTCATCGCCGACGTGTTCGGCGTGAAGGTGCATGTGGAGCGCTCGAACCTGCACGGGCGCAGCCACGTTCAATATCTGTTGGACTGATCGTGACCGCAAACCATCATCTCAAAGAAGAGATCCGCGATTATTGGTCGAAACGTTCGGAGACCTTCGATCTCGCCTTCGGGCATCGTATTCCGCCCGGACCGGAATTCGACGCCTGGCAAAAGCCCATCCGCAATGTCCTCGGCCGCACGCCACGACGTTTTCTCGAGCTTGCTTGCGGGACGGGCGAAGTGACCCGCCTCATTCATGATCTTGGTCACCACGTGACGGCGCTCGATTTTTCGGAGCACATGCTCGCGGTCGCACGGCGCAAGCATACCGGCAAGGCGCGCTTGCGATTTTTGCTGGCCGATGCGGAAAGGCCGATGGAGCCGCTCGGAAGCTATGACGCCATTGTCTGCCGCCACCTCGTTTGGACGTTGACGGAGCCCGAAAAGGCGTTTGCCGAATGGCACGCTTTGCTCAAACCGGGCGGCAAGCTTCTGGTGTTCGATGGCGATTGGGCGACGCCGACGCGTCGCGGCGGGCTTGCGGCGCGGCTTATTGCGCTGCTCGATCGGTGGTACGGGCCAGACACCCATTACGATAGCGCGCTCGGCAGCCGGCACGCGCAAATCATGGCGAACCTGCCCTTTGGCAGCGGGCTGACGCAAGAACGGTTGATGCCGTTGTTGCGTCAGGCGGGTTTCACGAATTTCACAATTCTTTCGCACGCGCCGATCGCCGCCGCGCAGCGGCGGAATGCCAATTTGCGCGACAGGCTGCGGACTCTTGTTTATCGCCGCTTTATCCTGTGCGCCCAAAAGGCGGCGAACGTTTAGCCGATCGGCAGGACTTCCGAGCGTTTGACCTGGCCGAGGGCGAAGCTCGTTTCGATGGAGGCGACGCCATTGAGGCGTGTGAGCTTTTGTTTGAGAAACTGCTCGTAGGATTCAAGGTCGGCGGCGACAATGCGCATCAGATAGTCGCGCTCGCCGGTCATGAGATAGCAGTCGACAACCTCCGGCCATTTCGCCACCGCCTGCGCGAAGCGGTCGAGATCTTCCTCGCGCTGGCGTTCGAGCTTGATCGAGGCGAAGGCGCTGATCGGTAGCCCCACTTTCTTCTGGTCCACGATCGCGCTGTAGCCCTTGATGATGCCCCCCTCTTCGAGCAGGCGTATCCGGCGGGCGCAGGGCGATGCCGACAACCCGACCTGATCGGCAAGTTCGTTGACGGTGATCTTGCCGTTGGCCTGCAGAGCCCGAAGGATCCTGATGTCGATGGCATCCAGTTCGACTTTTGGCATAAAGCACCCTTTGGTCGGACAAAATTGAAGAAAATCACCAATAATTGCATAAGGAAAATCTAAAAATAGTCAAAAATGGGACCGGCCTTCGTCTAAGACTATTTCCCATAAGGGAGTTGGAAATGGCCGATGAGCGTTTGAAGAATCTGTCCGCATTGGAGCGCAAGGTTCTGTGGCTGGCGACCTGGATGATCCACAATGCCAATCACCTGCGGGAGCACGCTGACGGGTTAAAGGTCGGTGGTCACCAGGCGTCCTCGGCTTCGCTGTCGACCTTGATGACGGCGCTTTATTTTGCCGTTCTCCGCCCCGAGGACCGCGTTGCGGTCAAGCCGCATGCGAGCCCGAACTTCCATGCGATCCAATATTTGCTCGGCAATCAGACGCTGGACAAATTGAAGAATTTCCGCGGCTACAAGGGCGCGCAATCCTATCCCTCGCGCACGAAAGACACGGACGACGTGGACTTTTCCACAGGCTCGGTGGGCCTGGGCGTGGCGCAGACGCTCTTTTCCTCGCTTGTCCAGGATTACGTGCACGCCAAGGGCTGGGGCGAGGCGCGGCCCCAGGGCCGCATGGTGGCGCTCATCGGCGATGCCGAAATGGATGAAGGCAATATTTTCGAGGCGCTTCTCGAGGGATGGAAGCACGGGGTGCAACACACCTGGTGGGTCGTCGATTACAATCGTCAAAGTCTCGATGCTGTCGTGCGCGAAGGCCTGTGGTCGCGGTTCGAGGCGATCTTCCGGAATTTCGGTTGGGACGTGGTCATCCTCAAATACGGCTCGCTGCAAAAGGCCGCCTTCGCCGAACCCGGCGGCGACAAGCTGCGCGCCTGGATCGATGCCTGCCCAAATCAGCTCTACTCGGCCTTAACGTTTCAGGGCGGAGCGGCATGGCGCAAAAGGTTGACGGACGATCTGGGCGATCAGGGGCCGGTGTCCCAGTTGCTGGAGCGGCGCAGCGACCGCGAGCTTGCGGAGCTGATGGCGAATTTGGGCGGCCATGATCTGCCGTCCATTCTGGAGGCCTTCGAGGAAGCGCGCGGACATACGCGGCCGACCTGCTTCATCGCCTACACGATCAAGGGCTTCGGCTTGCCTCTGGCAGGCCATAAGGACAATCATGCCGGCCTGATGACACCGACCCAGGTCGAGTCGCTGCGCCGCGCGATGAATATCAGCGCGGGGCAGGAGTGGGAGGCCTTTTCCGGCCTTTCGGAGCAAGAGGCAACGCTGCGCGACTTCCTGGCCAAAGTGCCCTTCGCGCAGTCGGGGCGTCGGCGCTACACGTCGCCCAGCATTTCCGTTCCCGAGAGTCTTGCCTTCGGCTCCCAGCCGCAGATGTCGACGCAACAGGGCTTCGGTCTGCTGATGCATGAAATCGCCAAGGCGGACACGGCTTTTGCCCAACGCGTGGTGACGACATCGCCCGACGTGACGGTTTCCACCAATCTTGGCGCATGGGTCAATCGGCGCGGGCTCTTTGCGAAGGACAGTACCGCCGATCTGTTCAAGGCGGAACGCATTCCGTCCACCTACAACTGGACCTTCTCGCCGCAGGGGCAACATCTCGAGCTTGGCATCGCCGAGATGAATTTGTTCATCATGCTGTCGGCGCTCGGCCTGTCGCATTCGATCTTCGGCGAGCGGCTGCTCCCCGTCGGCACGCTCTACGATCCCTTCATCGAACGCGGGCTCGATGCGCTCAATTACGCTTGTTATCAGGACGCGCGTTTCATTCTCGTCGCGACGCCGTCCGGGATCACGCTTGCACCGGAAGGCGGCGCCCATCAGTCGATCGCGACACCGCTGATCGGTATGGCGCAGGATGGATTGGCGAGCTTTGAGCCGGCTTTCGTCGACGAATTGGCCGTGCTGCTGCGCTGGTCCTTCGAATATATCCAGCGCGCCGGCGATGCCGAGCCAGACGGCGCGACATGGCTGCGTGATGCGACCGGCGGTTCGGTGTATTTCCGGCTTTCGACCCGCAGCATCGAGCAACCGCAGCGCGAGATTTCGCAGGATCTCGCGCAGGACATGATCAACGGCGGCTATTGGATGCGCAAGCCCGGCCCGAACGCCGAAGCGATTGTCGTCTACACCGGCGCACTCGCCCCGGAGGCCATCGAAGCCGTCGGTTTGATGGCCGAAGACCGGCGCGATATTGGCCTGCTGGCGATCACCTCGGCCGACCGGCTCAATGCCGGATGGACGGCGGCGCAACGCGCGCGGCGGGATGGGTTGCCCCACGCGCGCAGCCACGTCGAGCGGCTGCTTGCCGATATTCCCTCCCATTGCGGGATCGTCACCGTGATCGACGGCCATCCCGCGACGCTCGCGTGGCTGGGCTCGGTTCACGGCCATCGCACCCGGTCGTTGGGGGTGGAGCATTTCGGCCAAACGGGCAGTCTGGGCGATCTCTATCGGCATTATGGCGTCGATGCGCGCGGCATCGCCGCCGCCGTCGCTGAACTCACGCAAGGACGGCCGCTCAGGTATTTGTGAGCGCGCCGTTCATCAACGACGCAAGGGGCCGTATGAAATTCGCTGTTGTGCTTGACCGATATATACATAGTTGCATATATATGTTGGCATGCATATAAGTACGCTCCAGACTTTGTCCGATCCAAGCCGGCTGCAAATCGTCGAACTGCTGCATGGCGGCGAACATGCGGTCAACGATTTGGTCGAGCGGATGGCCATTCATCAATCGGGCGTCTCGCGGCATCTGCGGATTCTGGAGGAGGCCGGCTTCGTGCGAATGCGCGCCGAAGGCGTGCGTCGGCTCTATTCGCTGCGGCCCGAACGTTTCCAGGAAATGGACGAATGGATCGCGGGCTATCGCGATTTGTGGACGGCCAGGCTCGACGCGTTTGGTGAGGCTTTGGCACGAAAACAGCAACAGCGCGCGCAAAAGCGCAGGAGGCGATGATGACCGAGATGTATATGGGTGGGATGCCGTATTCGTCGGACAGCCATCTCACCTTCGAGCGAACCTATCGCGCAAGCGTGAAAGATATCTGGGAGCTCTGGACGACTAAATCCGGCATCGAATCGTGGTGGGGCCCAGGCGGCTTTGCCGTGACCGTGCACAAGCTCGATTTACGTCCTGGTGGGGAATTGCTTTACGTGATGACCGCCATTCATCCGCAGCAAATCGAGTTCATGCGCAAGGCGGGCATGCCGCTCACGACCGAAGCGCGTATGGTCTTCACCGAGATCGTGCCGCGCAAGCGCCTCGCCTATTATCACGTTGCCGATTTCATTCCGGGGGTTGAACCTTACGACGTCGCGCATGTCGTCGAGTTGCATCCGTCTCCCGATGGGCTGGTCCGAATGGTTGTCACCATCGAAAAAATGCACGATGACGAATGGACGAGGCGGGCTGCTGCCGGCTGGGAGAGCGAGCTGGCGAAGCTCGACGCGTTGCTGGCATCGCACCCGCGATTATCGAAGGAACAATAACGATGACCAACAAGGACATGTTTAAAGTCTTTCAAGGCCTTTCCACGGCCACGATCACGACGGTGTTGCTGAAAAAGGGACTGCGCAATGTTTGGATGCGTGGACCGAAAGCCTTGCATGATACAGAGCAGCGCTATGTCGGCCGCGCGTTCACGCTGCGCTTCGTTCCGGTGCGCGAGGATCTCGCCACGCCCGCCGCCTGGGCGTCGCCCCGGTCCACGCGCGCGGCGATCGAAGACATGCCGGACGGGTGCATTGCCGTTGTCGATGCGATGGGTGTCGCCGATTGCGGGATTTTCGGCGACATCTTGTGCGCGCGCATGGCGAAGCGCGGTGTCGCCGCGCTGGTAACGGATGGCGCCGTGCGCGACGTTGCCGGTGTGCTTGACACGGGCCTTCCTGTCTTCTGCCAAGGCGTGGCTGCGCCGCCCTCGGTTGCAGGGCTTACCTTTGTCGGCTGGCAGGAGCCGATCGGCTGCGGCGGAGTGGCCGTGTTCCCCGATGACCTCGTCGTCGCCGATCGGGATGGTGCGGTTGTGGTTCCGCAAGCGTTTGTCGAAGCCGTGGCGCAAGAGGGGCAGGAGCAGGAGGCGCTCGAGCAATGGATCATGGATCAGGTGGCTGGCGGCGCCGCGCTTCCGGGTCTCTATCCGCCGAATGCGGAAACCAAAGCCCGATACGAGGCGAGCCGCGCCAAGGCGACTTGATACGGCGATCACCTTAACAATCGTGGTCTCTATTTTTCGAACATGTAGATCAATCCTGGATCCACGATCCATTCATCCCGTCGCAATGTTTCGACAGCATATTTGCCGTTGCGCCGGCGTGGCATGACGCCTGCAAATCGATAGTGCCGGCCGTCGTCGCCGACAACCTCTTCGTGAATAGGCTTATCGTTGAAGCGGCCCACGATCGGGCCGGCCACATGCAGATCGGCCAGGATGAAATATTCCGTCGGTATCGTGTCCTCGCGCGGACGGATGTGAAGAGGTGACGAGCGTCTGGGCATGGTTTTGCGACGAGGTCGATCAGTATGACGCGGTCAGCACTGACGCCGACCGCGATCTGGCGCATGCTCTTTAGGCGAATTCCGCGTACGATTTCGAGATGGAATTGGGACCGTCTGTATAAGGATTGCATAAAGGAGAGCTCGTCTGGCAACTATCGTTGTGACCAACTCAATGGCGCCAAAGGGCTTCCGCGATCGGCCGATCGTCAACCAACTAGGGGCGCGCGCGAGAAAATAGGAATGCGTCCTTGTCGTTGGAACGAACCGTTTTGGAATGGGAATAGCCTGCCTTCTCGGCGACGCGGATCGATGCGAGGTTATCGGGCGAAATCAGGCAGACGCTGCGGTCGAACCTGTCCTGCGCATCGAGCCAGGTGAGGGCCGCGGCCAAAGCTTCGGTGGCAAAGCCTTTGCCATGTGCCTCCGGGGCGAGCACCCATCCCGCTTCCGGGATGCCTTTGATCGATGGCTCGATCAGCCGATGAAAATCGGCAAAGCCGAGATCGCCGATATACTTGTTCGAAGCCTTCTCGCGGATAGCCCAATAGCCGTAGCCGAGAAAAGGCCACAAACCTTGGTATGAGAGCATGCGCATCCAGCAGTCTCGGGGCGGCGAAGGCGTGCCGCTTATGTGCTTGACCACGATAGGATCGCTCCACATCAAAGCGAGCGGCTCAAAGTCTTGCGGCACATGGCCGCGCAACACAAGGCGTTGAGTCTCCAGTACGGGAGGCGTGGAAATCTGCTGCACGAAAATCATCCTTGCGCTGTTTTATGATTGGAAATCTGCTGCTTCTCTAAAGACGGAAATGTCTTCGCAGCACTGAAGCGAATATTTCTTAGCCTCGTCGTGCCTGCAACCCAAGCGAGAACATATTCGTAAGTTCAGACAAGAATCTTCGTGACCTGGTACGACGGTCGCGCTCGTCGATGCCGCGAACGCGACGACGGGCAAATGGCAAGACATCGTCCGTCATCGTCGTAAGAATCGCGCGAACAGCTTACACCAGTGGTTGCATCTCACCGAGCATCGTCGGCACGAGTTCCGAGACGGTCGGATGGATATGGACCGCGCGTTGCACGATCGAGGAGGGCGCTTTGGCATACATATTGTCGAGCATGCCATGAATGACCTCATCGCCGCCGACGCCGAGGATGACGGCTCCAAGAATGGCGCGGGTGTCGGCATCGACGATCACTTTCATGAAGCCCAGGGTCTCGCCTTTCTCGACCGCCCGTCCGACCCGCGTCATCGGCCGCCTACCGATCAGTGCTTTGCGTCCCGAGCGGCGGACCTCATCTTCGGTCATGCCGATCCGGCCGAGCGGCGGATCAATGTAGAGCGCGTAAGCCGAGATCCGGTCGCTGACTCGCCGCTTGTCGCCATCAAAGATATTCGCGGCAACGATTTCATAGTCGTTGTAAGACGTGTGGGTGAAAGCGCCTTTGCCGTTGCAATCCCCGAGCGCCCAGATACCTTCGACATTGGTGCGCAACTGATCGTCAACCATAACGTAGCCGCGCGGATCGGTCTGCACGCCGGCTGCATCGAGGCCAAGATCGTCGGTGTTCGGGATGCGGCCAACGGCCATGAGCAGATGCGAGCCCGATATACGAGCGGCAGGCGCGCCGCCGCGCGTGATGGTGACGGCAACGCCGTTTCCATCGCGGGCAACCGAGAGATTTGTCGCCGCGAACTCGATCGTAATGCCTTCGCGCATGAGAATGTCCGCGATGGCGGCGGAGATGTCCGCATCCTCGCGCGGCGCGAGGCGGGGACCGCGTTCGATCACGGTGACCTCGCTACCAAAACGCCGATACATCTGCGCGAATTCGAGCGCGATATAGCTACCGCCGACGATCAGCAAATGCCGCGGCAGCCGATCGAGTTCGACGATCGAGGTGTTGGTGAGATAGTCGACCTCTGCGAGGCCGGGCACGTCGGGAACGAAAGCGCGGCCGCCGACATTCAGGAAGATCTTCGGTGCGCTTAAGCGCCGGCCATCCACCTCGATCTCGTGCTGCGCAGTGAAACGGGCATGGCCGCGGACGAGCGTGCAGCCGGCCATGCCGCCGAGCCAGCTTTCGAGGCCGGTGCGGGCATTCATCGTCACCGCCTGTTTGCGCGACCAGATCTTCTTCATGTCGACGCCGATCGTTCCGCCCAGCGTGACGCCATAATCGTCGGCGCGGCGCGCCACATGGGCCGCGTACGCGCTGGCCACCAGAGTCTTGGTCGGCATGCAGCCTGTATTGACGCAGGTGCCGCCGACATGCTTGCGCTCGACGACGGCAACGCGCTGACCGGCGGCGCTGAACCTTGCGGCAAGCGAGGGCCCCGCTTGTCCGGCGCCGATGATGAGGGCATCGAAGGTCGTGCTCATGATGGCTCCTTAGGTCCTGACGCTAATCGATCCGCGATTCCGCATTTTGGCCTCGAATCGCGTACACATGCAAAACAATCAGGGAATTGCCGCCGGCGCCTGTTGCGTCGGCAGGACCAAAACGCCCGGATCCGACCAAAAGAAGGCAATCATGACCGATCAACCGATGTTCCGCGATCCTGTCCACCCCGGCGCCTCGGTCATTCCGCGTGATGCGTGGGACCGGGCGCCTTGGAACCGCTGGACCTTTCAACATGTGCGCGAGATGGTGCCAACCGCGCAGGTGTGGCGCGGGCCGGGGCCGGCGAGTCCGTTGCCCGAGGCGTTGCACGATATCGACGCGATCGGCTTCGAGACCGATGGGGTGGGCAGCACGATCGCCGGCTTTATCGATACGAGTTTCATGGACGGCATGCTCGTCCTGCACCGCGGCCAGATCGCGGCCGAGCGCTACCTCAACGGCATGACGCCCCGGACGGCGCATCTTTCGCAGTCGGTCGCGAAATCCGTGGTCGGGACGGTGGCCGGCATCCTTTGCGGGCGCGGGATGGTCGATCCGGCGGCTCTAGTGACCGACTATCTGCCGGAATTGCAGGCGACGGCCTATCGCGGCGCCACCGTCCAACACATTCTCGACATGACGAGCGGTGTCATCTTCGACGAGACCTATACGGCGCCCGACTCCCATATGGCGAAGGTGGACGCCGCGTCGGGCTGGAAAGACCGGCTCAATCCGACTTGGCCCGCCACCGTTTGGGAGCTGATCCTCACCCTGACCGAGGCGGAATGCGCGCATGGCGCGTCGTTCCGCTACCGCTCGATCGAGACGGACGTGCTGGCGTTCGTGCTGCAGCGGGCCAGCGGGCTCTCGCTGGCCGAATTGGTGAGCCGCGAGCTCTGGGCGCCGATGGGGGCCGAGGAGGACGCCTATTTCACCGTCGATCCGGCTGGCTATGGCTTGGGCGACGGCGGCTTCAACGCCACATTGCGGGATTACGCCCGCTTCGCGCTGCTGCACCTGCGCAAGGGCGAGATCAACGGGCGGCGCATTGCTCCCGCAGCCTGGTTCGACGAAGTCCGGTTCGGCGCCCGTCCGGATTTGTTCGGCGGCGTCTATCACGAGGTGCTGCCCGAAGGCGCCTATCACAATCAGTTTTGGATCGAGGACACGGAGCGCCGCGCCTATCTCGCCCGCGGCGTCTTCGGACAGATGATCTATATCGACCCTGAGGCCGACTTTGCCGCGGTGATTCTGTCAAGCTGGCCGGAATTCGTCAGCACCGTTCGCAGCCGCACCGCGATTGCGGCGGTCAAGGCGATCCGGGATGCGTTGACGCGCTAGACATCGTTTCTTGTCATATCTTTAGCGTTTTGCTGTGCCATTGCGCGTTGTGGCGGTCGCGGAGCGGCTCTTCCTTGTTTCGATCTCGATATGCTCAAATTTGGTCATAAAACTCAATTTGGGTCTTTCGATCAAAAATACGGGCAATTTGTGATTGCGGACACATTGGCTTCACCCGAGTTAGGCCAAACGGGTGATTGACACATCCCCGAGATGCGTGGTCGGGTGAACACTATTCTTTGGGGGATTTGTGTATGCAGATTAACGCCACGTTTGCGTCGGGCTCGACTACCAATTTCGAAAGTGCCGTCAATTCCGCCATTTCCTTCTTCGACAAGGCCTTCACCAACAACATCACGTTGAACATCAATTTCAACGAAATCTCGCAGGTGGGCGGCAGCCTCTCATCGAGTTCGACAACGCTTATTAGCGACGGCTATAGCGCGATTACGACTGCGCTGAAGGCTCTCAATCAGACAACCGACCAGACCTCTGCCGCGGCTGCGCTGCCTGCGAGCGACCCGTTTGGCACGAGTGCTGCGGCCGCAGTGTCGTCCGCCGAAGCGAAGGCGCTCGGCCTGTCGCTGAACGGCTATACCGGGTCGGATGGAACGGTCGATCTCAACGACGCGGCGCTGCCGTCTGGCGATTCCTGGGCTTGGAGCCAGAACAGTGTCGGCGCCAGTCAGTACGATGCCGTCGGTGCCATCGAACACGAGATTTCCGAGGTCATGGGGCGCATCGCGGGTGTTACCGATACGAGTAGCGCACAACCCGGGACCGGATCAATTCTCGACACGCCCGAAGCATGGCACATTTATACCGACTCTGCCGGCGTAGGTGCGATTAATACGAGCACGTCGGGCAACGGCACCTATTTGTCGCTCGACGGCGGCACGTCGTTTTTGGGCCCGATCGGCGAGCAGAACGGCGGCGATTTGGCCGATTGGAAGGCCCCAAACGGTCAGGTCTTTATCGCGAACGACGCTTTCGGCTACTTCAAGCCAGGCGTAACCATGCAGGTGTCGCCCACCGATCTGCGCGAGATGAATACGCTCGGCTATAGTCTCGCACCGGAGACCCTGCAGAAAAATTATGACTCGACCGGTAAACTAACCTCCGAGACGATGGCGATCATTGACTCGAGTGGCAGCATCGACTCGGTCTTGATTGATCTCAGCGGTAGCTGGCCGTCCGTTACGGTCGGGCGCGCAGACGATCCGAACGCCAGCTCTTTTATTCAGCTCACGAGCAATGCGTCGGTGTTGTACAGCGATCAGAGCGGCACGACGACGCTCTATCAAGGCACCTCGGCCGACGAAATCATCCTCGGCGGCAACGGGGGCAATGTCACGGGCGGCTCTGGCCAGAATGACTTCCTTGCCTTTGGCAACAGCGTGCTGACGGCTGGGACCGGCGGTTCGGGCACCAACACATTCTATGTTTTGGGAGGCAATCCGCGGTCCGACACGACCGTTGCCGACGCTTCGCAGCTTACCGGGAACAATAGCACCTTCTATCTCCTTGCAGGTGCGACCACTACGATCTCAGGCTCGAACGACGCGATCTACGCGGAAGGACCTATCGGGAATACCGGCGGCGTCGTTCGGGTGGCTGGCGCGTTTGACTCGGTGAACGTTCTTGAGAATGGCGAGCAGGTCACGATTGGCGGCAACGGCCAGGCGTACGCTGCAAGCACGGATGACGTCGTTACCTTTGGATCAGGCAACAATGGCGTCGTCACGAATGGCACGGTTAACGTGTCCAATAATTCGCACGTAGATATATCCGGCCTCAATACCGAGGTGTTCGCTCAGACGAACGATACGGTCGGTGTCCAGGGAGCGTCAGGTACTGTCGTCGTGCAAGGGAGTGGCGACGTCATAGGGGTCAGCAATACCAGCGGGTACACGCCTAGCGTTGCAAACGAGGATCACATCCAATTCCAAAATTTCAACAGCGGTACGGTGAATGTCGGGGATAATTTGTACGTCGATATCTCTGGCAGTGCGCTGTCCGTGGCCACTGGCAGCAACGACACTATCGATGTGCATGGTTCCGGAAACACAATCAATGCCAATGGCAATAGCGACGCAGTTTCCGTGGATGGAACCGGCGCACCGTCGTCCAGCAATTTAACCGGGACGGTCAATTTTAGCGGGACCGGGGGCAAGTTAAACGTACTTAACGGAAATGTATTGAATGGCTTCTCTTTTCTTCGTGTGACGGGCAATGGTCTCACCATCTCTGCAGTGAATAACAATACGCTTAATGTGGGCGGCAGCAATGATGTGGTGAATGTAACCGGGACCGGCGACGTCGTTACAATAGGCGGAAATGGCCAGGCGACCAATGCTGCAACCGATGACACCATCAATTTCTCTGTCGCGGGCGGCACATTGAATGTAACCGACAATTCCCACGTTGACGTTACCGGAGATTTCCTGTCCGTGATGACGGGCAATAACGATACAATTGGCGTGACCGGGAGTAATGGCGAGACAATTAGCGCGAACGGGGCCGGCGACGTCGTAACGGTGAATAGTAACGTACTGCTAACGAGTTCCATCGCTATGGATATCATCAGCTTTGGCAGCTCCGGTGGCACGCTGAATTTCGGCAACAACGCCCGTGCTCATGTCCTCGGTAACAATCTTTTCGTTACAGGCGGCAACAACAATGCGATCAACGTGGATGGTACCGGCGAGACGATCAACATCAGTGGAATTGGCAACTCCGTAACCGTGGGGGACGACGCCCAGCCGGCGCCGTCCAATCCGAGCGATACTGTTGCTTTCAGCAATTCCGGCGGGACGCTGAACGTTGCTGACAAGTTCGCCGTCCAGGTGAGCGGAAACAATATCAAAGTTATCGGAGGCAATAACGACACGATCGGTGTGACCGGGAGTTCCGACACGGTGAACGTGAGTGGCACTGGTGATACCGTGAGCGTGGGCGGCAACGGGGCGGCAGCCAACGCAGCGACCGACAACATCGTCACATTCACCGGATCTGCTGGGACGCTCAATATATTGGATAATACCCACACCGATGCCCAAGGCAACTCATTGAGTGTTTCGGTGGGCAGTAGCGACACGGTCGGCGTGACCGGGAGTTCCGACACGGTGAACGTGAGTGGCACCGGCGATACAGTGAGCGTGGGCGGCAACGGAGCGGCGGCCAGCGCGGCGACCGATGATGTGGTCAATTTTGCCGCGGCGAGTGGAACACTGAGTGTGTTCGACAATTCCCATGTCGATGTGAATGGTAATCAGCTTTCTGTTTCCGGAGGCAATAACGATACACTCGGTGTGACAGGCACGAATGATACGGTGGCCGTGAACGGCGGCGGTGACGTGGTGAGTGTTAGCGATGCCAGCGACATTGTGACGGTCGGCGGCAATGGGACTGCGGCCAATGCAGCGACCGATGACACCGTGACATTTGCCGGATCGAGCGGGACGCTCAAGATGCTGGACAATGCCCATGCCGATGCTAAGGGCAGTTCTCTGACTGTTTCGATCGGCAATAATGACACGATCGGCGTCACGGGAAGCTCCGACACAGTGAGCGCGAGCGGCAGCGGCGATACGGTTACAGTGAGCGGCAACGACACCGTCGGCGTGCAGGGCAGTAACGATGCGGTCTACGCGAATGGCAATAACGACGTCGTATCGATCGGTGGCAATGGCAGTACGTTCAGCTTTTCGAATGACGACAGGGTGACTGTCGCCGGTACAGGCACCACTGTGAACGAACTCGACAACTCCCATGTCGATGCGGACGGCAACAATTTTGCCGCGAATGTAGGCACGGGCGATACGCTGGGCGTGCATGGCGGTGGCGTCACAGTCAATGCCGCCGGCAACAACGATACGGTGTGGGCCGGTGGCAATGGTAGCACGTTCAGCTTCGCGGATGACGACACCGTCACGTTCGCCGGAACGGGCGACACATTGAACGAAGCCGACAATTCCCATGTCGACGCAGCCGGCAACAGTTTTTGGGTGAATGCGGGCACCGGCGATACGGTCGGCGTGCATGGCGGCGGTATCACGGTCAATGCCAACGGCAACAACGACACAATTTGGGCCGGCGGCAACGGCCAGGCGTTCAGCTTCGCGAACGACGATTCAATCCATTTCTACGGCACCGGCACCACGCTGAACGAATTGGACAATTCGCATATCGACGGCTTCGGCAACAATCTTTGGGTGAACGCGGGGACAAACGATACGCTCGGAGTGCAAGGGAGTGGCATCACGGTCAATGCCAACGGCAACAATGACACGGTGTGGGCCAGCGGCAATGGCAGCGCGTTCAGCTTTGCCACCGACGATTCCATTTATTTCCACGGTACTGGCGGCACGCTGAATGAGGCTGACAATTCGCATGTCGATGCTTCCGGCAATGGGGTGCGGGTGAATGCCGGGAGTAACGATACGCTCGGCCTGCACGGTAGCGCGATCACAGCCAATGCCAGCGGCAACAACGACACGGTGTGGGCTGGCGGTAACGGCCAGGCGTTTAGTTTTTCCACCGATGACGCGATCAATTTGGGCGGCTCGGGGGGCGTCGTGAATGAATTCGACAATTCGCATGTCGACATCTCGGGTAATGGTCTGACTGCCAATGTCGGTAACAACGATACGTTTGGCGCGCACGGCAGCAGCGACGTGGTGCATGCGAACGGCAATGGCGACACGGTCTGGCTCGGCGGCAACGGCCAGAACGCGTCGGCGCATGATGCCGTCTATTTTGCAGGCTCGGGCGGCGTGCTCAACCTTGCCGACAATTCGACCGTCGATGCGACCGGCAACAATGTGTGGGCGAACCTGGGCAACAACGACACGCTTAATCTTTTTGGCTCAGGTGATGGGTTCAGTGCGTCGGGAAGCGGCGATGTGGTGTGGCTGAATGGCGTGCGTGTCAGGTAGAAGGGGCTAGAAGCGCCGTTGCGGCATGGGCGCGCGGGCAGCGAACGCAGGTTCGGCATTTTTCGGGCCCAGGGCTCGAGCGTTGACTTCCGTATAGCTCCGTGATCGTCTGAATCTATTAGATTTATGGGGGTTTTGATGCAAATTAATGCGACTTTCGGTGCGGGCTCGACGACCAATTTCGAGAGTGCCGTCAATTCCGCCATTTCCTTCTTCGACAAGGCCTTCACCAACAACATCACGTTGAACATCAATTTCAACGAAATCTCGCAGGCGGGCGGCGGCCTCTCGTCGAGTTCGACTGAGCTTATTAATGACGGCTATAGCGCGATCTCGACTGCGTTGAAGACGCTCAATCAGACAGCCGACCAGATCTCCGCCGCGGCTGCGCTGCCGGCGAGCGACCCGTTCGGTTCGACTTCCACGGCCTCGGTGTCGTCCGCCGAAGCAAAAGCGCTCGGTCTATCGCTCAACGGCTATACCGGGGCGGATGGAACGGTCAATCTCAACGATGCGGCGCTCCCTTCGGGGGATTCATGGGCGTGGAGCCAAAACAGCATCGGCGCCACGCAATTCGATGCCGTCGGCGTGATCGAACACGAGATTTCCGAGGTCATGGGGCGCATCGCCGGTACCACCGATAATGGCGCGCAAGCCGGTACGCTGCTTGACACGCCCGAGGCGTGGCATATTTACGGCGCATCCGGCAGCATCAACACCGGCACATCCGCCAGCGGCACCTATCTGTCGCTCAATGGTGGTACGACGAACCTCGGTGCGATTGGCGAAACGGGTGGCGGCGACCTCGCCGACTGGACCGATCCGATCAATGCAACGAATGACGCGTTCGGCCTGATCAAGGCCGGTGCGGTCATGCAGGTGACGACGACCGACCTGCGCGAGATGAGCACGCTCGGCTACAATCTCGCGTCCGAGATTTCGCAGCAGAATTATGATGCGAGCGGGAAACTGCTCGGCGCGACGGTCACGGTGGTGGATAGTCAACAAAACGTTGATACCGTGCAGATCGGGTTCGGTGCGACGGCCACGACGGTGACGTTTTCCGATCCTGCCTATCCGAATAGCCCGCAAACCTATGCGGCAGGTGCCGGCGCGCTGGTGCTCCTGAGCAGCGGGGGCACGGAGGTAAACATATCGTCCGGCTCCACTACGAACGAAGTTATTATCAGCGCTGGAAGCGATAGTGTTACCGGTGGCTCGGGAGCGAGCCTTATTTTGAGCCTGGGTTCCGGCATCTATAGAGCCGGCTCCGGTACAACCCAGTTCGCTCTTTTGAGCGGAAACGGAGAGGTTCTAGCGAGCAACAGTTCCATTTCGCTTGGCGGGGGATGGAACGGTTTTGTCGAGGGCTCGGGAGACACGATCACGACACTTGGCGGTCTTGGCGGGGGGCGTCCCGACGTGATCGGCTCCTCGAATAATGTGACCTCGACAAATGTGAACGACTTTATTGAGGTCGGCGACGCTGCCGGCACCACCTCCGCCAATAATGTCGTCCATTTCAACGCGGGCGGCGGCACGCTGGCGCTTCTCGACAACGCACAGGCAAACGTCTACGGAGACCACCTTACCGTCTATGTTGACAACAGCAGCGATTCGCTAGCCTTGCAGGGCAGCGGCGATAACGTGACCGTGGATACGAGCAATGTCTCGATTTCTGTAGGCGGCAACGGCGGTGCTGCCGGCGTTGCCACCGATGACACAGTGACATTCGACGCAAGCGGCACGTTGAACGTCAGCGACAACTCCCATGTTGACGCGTATGGAAGCTCCGTCCTGGTCACGGCGGGCACTAACGACACCGTCGGCGTGCAGGGCAGTAACGATGCGGTCCATGCCAATGGCAATAACGATATCGTGTCGATCGGTGGCAACGGCGGTACGTTCAACTTCTCGAATAACGACGGGGTGACTGTCGCCGGCACAGGCACCACTGTGAACGAACTCGACAATTCTCATGTCGATGCGTACGGCAATAATTTTGCGGCGAACGCGGGTACGGGCGATACGCTCGGCGTGCATGGCGGCGGCATCACGGTCAATGCCTCTGGCAACAACGATACGGTGTGGGCTGGTGGCAATAGCAGTACCTTCAGCTTCGCGGATGACGACACGGTCACGTTTGCCGGTACGGGCGGCACATTGAACGAGTCCGACAATTCGCATGTCGACGCAACCGGCAGTAATTTTTGGGTGAATGCGGGCACCGGCGACACGGTCGGCGTGCATGGCGGCGGTATCACGGTCAATGCCAGTGGCAACAACGACACGGTCTGGGCCGGCGGCAACGGCCAGGCCTTCAGCTTCGCGACTGATGATTCTATCCATTTCTACGGTACCGGCTCTACGCTGAACGAGTTCGACAACTCGCATATCGACGGCTTCGGCAGCAATCTTTGGGTGAACGCTGGGACGAACGATACGCTCGGGGTGCAAGGGAGCGGCATTACGGCCAATGCCAATGGCAATACTGACACGGTGTGGGCCAGCGGCAACGGCCAGGCGTTCAGTTTTGCCACCGACGACTCGATTTATTTCCACGGCACCGGCGGCACGCTGAATGAATCCGACAGTTCGCATGTCGATGCTTCCGGCAATGGTGTGTGGGTGAATGCGGGGAGCAATGACACGCTCGGCTTGCACGGCAGCGCCATCACGGCTAATGCCAGCGGCAGCAACGACACGGTCTGGGCTGGCGGCAATGGCCAGGCGTTTAGTTTTACCACCGACGATTCGATCAATTTGGGCGGCTCGGGCGGCGTGGTGAACGAATTCGACAATTCACATGTCGACATTTCCGGTAACGGTCTGACCGCCAATGTCGGTAACAACGATACGTTTGGCGCGCACGGCAGCAGCGACGTGGTGCATGCGAACGGCAATAGCGACACGGTCTGGCTCGGTGGCAACGGCCAGAACGCATCGGCGCATGATGCCGTCTATTTCGCGGGCTCGGCCGGCGTGCTCAACCTTGCCGACAATTCGACCGTCGATGCGACCGGCAACAATGTGTGGGCGAACCTGGGCAACAATGACACGCTCAATCTCTTTGGCTCAGGTGATGGGTTCAGTGCGTCGGGAAGCGGCGATGTGGTGTGGCTGAATGGCGTGCGTGTCAGGTAGAAGGGGCAGGACCGGGGTCCATTGACCCCGCATAGCTGCATGATTATGTGAAATCCATATAGCTGCATGATTATGTGAAATCCATTAAATTTAAAAGGGGTTATAATGCAAATTAATGCTACGTTCGGCACGGGCTCGACGACGAATTTCGAGAGTGCCGTAAATTCCGCCATTTCCTTTTTCGACCAGGCCTTCACCAACAACATCACCTTGAACATCAATTTCAACGAAGTCTCGCAAGCGGGCGGCGGCCTCTCGTCGAGTTCGTCAACGCTTATTAACGATGGCTATAGCGCGATCACGGCTGCGCTAAAGGGGCTCAATCAGACGACCGACCAGACCTCCGCTGCGGCCGCTTTGCCGACGAGCGATCCGTTCGGCTCCGGTGCGACAGCCGCGGTGACGTCCGCCGAAGCGAAGGCGCTCGGCCTGTCGCTGAATGGCTATACCGGATCGGATGGAACGGTCGATCTCAACGATGCGGGGCTGCCGTCGGGCGATTCTTGGGCATGGAGCCAAAACAGCGTCGGCGCCAATCAATTCGATGCCGTCGGGGCGATCGAGCACGAGATTTCCGAAGTCATGGGGCGCATCGCCGGCTTCACCGATACGAGTAGCTCGCAACCCGCCACCGGATTGATCCTCGACACGCCCGAAGCATGGCACATTTATACCGGCACAGGCACGATTAACACGGGCACATCAGGCAACGGCGCTTATTTATCGCTCGACGGGGGCAAGACGAATCTCGCCGCGATTGGCGAAACGGGCGGCGGTGACATCGCCGATTGGGCCGATCCGAACAACACAGCGAACGACGCATTCGGCTACCTCAAGGCGGGCGTGGATATGCAGGTATCGTCTACCGACCTGCGTGAGATGAATGCGCTCGGCTATAGTCTCGCACCAGAAACCCTGCAGAAAAACTACGATTCAACCGGCAGGCTAACCTCCGAGTTGATGACGATCATCGACTCGAATAAGAGCATCGACACGGCCCGGATCGATCTCACCGGTGGCTCGCCGAGCGTTACGGTCGTGCGCGCAGACGATCCGGGCCCCGGCTATTCTTATTCGCCGACGAGCAACGCGTCGATATTGTACAGCGATTCGAGCGGCACGACGACGGTCTATCAAGGCACCTCTGCCGACGAGATCATCCTCGGCGGCAATGGGGGCGATGTCACGGGCGGCTCCGGTCAAAATAGCTTCCTTGCCTTTGGTAACGGTGTGATGCGGGCAGGGAACGGCACCAACACATTCTACGTTTTGGGAGGCAGTCCGCAGTCAGACACGACAGTTTCCGATGCGCCGCAACTTTATGGGAGCAACAGCACCTTCTATCTCTACGCCGGCGCGACTGCGACGATCTTGGGTTCGAACGACGTCATTACGGCGGAGGGATCGCTTGGGACTACCGGCGGTGTCGTCCGCGTGGTTGGTTCGTCGGACTCGGTAACCGTGATCGGGAATAACCAGGGAGTCGCGATCGGCGGCAATGGCCAAGCGTCCAACGCAGCGACTGATGACGTCGTTACCTATAGTGCCGGCACCACCAATGGCGGGGTTGGCGTGTACAATGGCTCGCATGTCGACATATCCGGCACCAATGTCTATGTGTACGCGCATGCGAACGACACGGTCGGCGTCCAGGGTTACGGCGACGTTGTCTTTGCGGAAGGCGATGGCGACGTCATCTCGATCGGTGGCAACGGGCAAGCGTATAACTCCACGACCGACGATCAAGTCGAGTTCACGAATACCAATGGCGGCACCGTGAATGTGACCGACAATTCCCATGCGACGGTTTTCGGTAACAATTTCACGGTCAATGCCGGCAACAACATCACGCTTGGTGTGGTCGGCAGCAACGATATCGCCAATGTCACGGGGAACAATGATTCTGTTTGGGCGGGCGGTAATGGCCAGGCGTTTGCCTTTTCGACAGACGACACGATCAATTTCAGCGGCACCGGCGAAAGCTTGAACATCTACGATAACTCGCACATCGACGCCTATGGCAACAACCTATGGGTCAACGCTTTCAGGAATGTTACGGTCGGCGTGCACGGCAGCAGCGAGACGGTAAACGCGAACGTGGGCGGTACAGATACCGTCTGGATTGGCGGCAACGGCCAAGCGTTCAGCTTTGCGACTGACGATTCCGTGCATTTCTATAACATTCTAGGCGGCACCGTGAACGAATTCGACAATTCGCACGTTGATGCCTATGGCAACGGCCTGTCGGTGACAGCGGGCACGAACGACACGCTCGGCGTGCAGGGGAGTGGCATCACGGTCAATGCCAACGGCAACAACGATACGGTTTGGGCCAGCGGCAACGGCCAGGCGTTCGGCTTCGTGACCGACGATTCGATTTATTTCCACGGAACCGGCGGCACGCTGAATGAATCCGATAATTCGCATGTCGATGCCTATGGCAACGGATTGTGGGTGAATGCGGGGAGCAGCGACACGCTCGGCGTGCATGGCAGCGCCATCACAGCCAATGCCAATGGCAACAACGATACGGTGTGGGCCGGCGGCAATGGCGCGACGTTCAGCTTTGCCGACGACGACTCGATCAATTTTGGTGGCTCGGGCGGCGTGGCGAATGAATTCGACAATTCGCACATCGACGTTTCCGGCAATGGTCTGATCGTCAATGTCGGCAGCAATGACACGCTCGGCATGCGCGGCACCGCCGATAAAGCCTATGTGAACGGAAATAGCGATACGATCTGGATCGGCGGAAATGGCGCGAATGCGACGTCGGCGTCGAATTATGACTATGCCTACTTCTTCGGCGCGAATAGCGCACTCAATGCCGTCGACAATTCGAGCATCGGCATGGGGAGCTATGCGGGCAGCGCTGTTGCGGTCGCTGTTGGGAACAATGTCACGCTTGTGACCTTCGGTCCTTACGTGATCAAAAGCCAGGGAAGCGGCGATCAGATCGTGTAGAAAAAGGCGTTAGACCAAAGGTCGCGAGAAGCGACCTTTGGACCACTTTTCATTTTTCGCACTCGCCTTAAAAAGGTGAAAAATGAAGAAAGGTACCAACGGTCACTCTTGGTGACCGTTGGTATTACGAGTGGAAATGCGCGGGCTGATCAGCCCGCGCCTCGGCGAGCCCGGATCTGGGTGAGAAGCGTTGCTGCTTGCGGAATGTCAGGCTCGGCCCATAGTGCGCCCTCATACCGTGTATAATTGTCCTGAGGATCGAGCGGAACGACCAGGCGGTAGTCAACTGTTCGAACTTCCGGCCGGCACGCAATGTCGGGCGCTAAGCCCCAGCCCGTCGCGATCACCGAGGCGCCGGCCTGTGCCGCTTCGGCGAGTTGCAAACCGTAGCCTTCGCTGCGGTGGAGCGAGAGATAGGTATCGATGGACGCGTAGAAATCGCGCAAGGGCCAGCTCTGCGTGGAGCCGTCGATCAGCGTGACGCGCTTGTCATCGCCAATGAAGCTTTTGAGATGGGCGAGCAGGCGCGGGTGTTCTTCGCCGTCGAAGCATCGCAGTAGCAACCGCACGTGAGTATCGTCTGCCGGAAATGCGGCGCGAAAGGCGTCGATCGCGGCGGTTGGGTTCTTGCGCGCATAATTCGAGGCAAAGGAAAACCCAAATCCCGCGACATAATCATCCGGCGCAATGCCGTAAGTCGCACGGATAGCGTTTTTCTTCGACGTTTCGTATCGCGCCATGGGGTCGCGATCGACAGGATATGGAAAGCACTTAATTGCACCGCGAAATCCGGGCAGTTCCGCGACGAGTGTGTCGAAAACAAATGGACTTGGAGCCCAAATCTCGTCGCAGTGTCCGGCACCCTCGCGCCAATCGTCAGAGATCTTTTGTAGTTCCCACACCCAATTGCCGATGACCGTGACTTTGCTAAGCACCGATTCATCAAATAGCGTCAGCGCCCGCGTGAACAAAGGCGGGTTGAGATGGATAATCAGATCCGAAACGCCTGCAGCATCAAGGTCGGTTGGTTCGAGTAGGTTTCCGGGCGGAAGATTGATGGGTATTTGTAATGCGTTGGAAAGATCGACTACATAGACAAAGATCCCCTTCTCGCGCATGTCGCGAACCATCAGTTCGGCGCCGCGCTGCAATCCGCAACGCGTTCGAAACAAACCTGCGATCGCGACGCGACTGCCCGTAAACGCTTTAGGGTCAGACTTATATGCAGCCATATCTGCTCTCGCTCACTTCCAAACGAAATGCCTTCTTCAGCTTTATTCGCCCACTTTTCCCATCCGCTCCAAATGCCCGAAAATCGTTCTCTCCGATTGCTCGATCCGTTCAAGAAGCGACTTTTCGCATTGTTCGATACGTGCCAGGAGGATTTGGTGTCGCTCGGCCTGTTGCGCAATCTCTTTGCGTAACGCGGATGCGGTTTCCGTCAAAACGTCCAGGTTCTGCGCGTGTAGTCTGGAATAGGAGTCAAAGCGCTGGGAGATGTTGGCTGCGTGATCGAGCGCTTCCATGTTCTTTTGAAGGAGTCTTTGATGGTACGTGTCGTTTTGCTGAGATAGTTCGGCAATCCGGTCAAGCACTTCGGTGCTTCTTGAGCCGAGGGCGGTTTGCCATTGGAGGAAGTTCGCGAGTTTCAATTTAAGGTGGCTCAGCACGTCTCGAAATCCTTAATTGGCGGCGGTCTCTGGCGTACGATCGAGTTGCAGGGCGTCGCACAGCTCGCGTGCATAAGTTGCGAAACTGCGGCTTTGCATGAAGTTCTCCCGTTCGGGCTCGATCGTTTCGCGCGTAGTGCCGCATGCATGAAGGCTTGCCAGTGCGTCGGCAATCATTTGGGGGCTTAGCGTATCGGATATGGTGCGCACATAACTCAATCTGACGTCGATGGCTTCCGCCAACGTGACGTTGGCAACGGAAGGCAAGCCCGCTATCGCGGCATCTAGCAGCGCTGCCGAGACGCTCCCGAATCCGTGCTTGCGCAACTGCACACCGAGGTCGGCCCCGATAAGATAATCGCGATAGACGTTTTCTGGGACATAACCTGTCTCGAACTGCACATCGGGCGTTAGTCCGAGTTCGGCAACGCGCGCGCGCAATCCTTTACCGTCATCACCGAGATGAACAGTGTCGCCGACAAAATGCAGACGAGCTGGGATGTTCGAGGCTCGCAGCAAGGCGAGCGCCTGGACCAATTCATCGGCCCCCTTGTTCTCATGCACGAAGCCAAAGGTTGCGATCAGAACGTCACCGTCCGCGATACCAAGCCGTCTCCGCGCCGCTTGGCGTTCCGTGGCGCACAATTGTGTGCCGTCCAACGGCCGCATAGCGCAGAAGGGCAGGCAGACCGGCGCTAAGCTATACCGCTGTTGCATTTCACGGACAGTGACCGGCGAATGCACAATCAGAGGCGAGGCGCTCTCAGCCATTTCACTCAGAAACAGAGCTTTCAGTTGGCTTTCATCGGTCAGCCAAAGGTTCAGTTCCTCTTCGCTCACCGGACGTCCAAGTTCGTGGCTGGCCAATCGCAGCGCGGCCTTCCGTCCCTTCAACGTCGCATAAAAACCAAGCATGCGTGCGTCATGAGCAATCGCTGCGCCGCCATAGTCGCGCAAGAAGTCGAAGATTCGTACATGAAAATCAGAATTGCCGATGACGCCGATCACCCGATCATAGCTCGGCAGAAGATGCGGCAGGCGGCCGAGCGGAAGGAGGCGGGTGGCGTTGGGCACCGGCACAGGGTTGGCGGTCTCGCTAAAAACGTCAAGTTCGACGAATTTGCCGAACTCGGCGCAGGTGCTGGCGGTATAATCGGCAACCCCCGAACGGTCTGGTTGCACAGGCGATAGCAGGGCGACGCGCGGCTTCCGCCGCCCCACGACGGCGGGCGTAACAGGCACTTGGCGTGCTTCGATCCGTTCCATGAACGGGGCCCAGAAGCGCTCGCCGACGGCGGCAGCGCTGAATTTGGGCCAGACGGTATTTTGTGCGGCGATTGTCGCTTCGCTTGCCGCTTGATCGGCGCGCAGGTGTTCAAGCTTGGCTCGCAACGTCTGGTCGTCGTCTGGGGGAAAGCGCAGCGCGGAATCTTCCACAAGTTCAAGATGCGCCGGAATGTTGGACACAAGGCATGGAACGCCCGCGGCCATCGCTTCGATGACAGGGATCGAGAAACCCTCATCATGCGACGGGCAGATGATGACGCTTGCATTGCGATAGAACGATATGAGTGCAGTATCGTCGACCGGACCTGGCACAACTACGAGATCGGCGCGTCCGCCCATGTGCTCTGCAAGGGCGCGAAATTTCTCTGCCCAATGTTGATCATAGCCGCCGCCGATGACGAGGGGTACACCGTCGCCGCTTTGCAAGGCACGGCTTGTGGCATGGGCGCGGATCACGACCTCAGGATTCTTGCGCGGATCGCCGCCTCCCATCACCAGGATATGCTTCTGTACCTGCGGTGGCGCGGCTTCACTTGCGAAATTCTCAAACGGCGAAGGTAACGGGCAGCCCGTCACGTGAATCTGCGCAGCATCGACGCGAAGCAGTTGCATCAGATCCACTGCTGTCGCCTTCGAATTGCTGGCAAAGAGATCGTAGCGTCGCAACCAGCGCATGGCCGAAGCATATTTTAGCCGCTCGCTGCTTTCGCGCAAATATTGTTCAGGTCGGCGGTAGGGAATGAAATCGTGCACGACGCTTAAGCGCGTCACCTGCTCATCATCGACGAAACGTGCGGCAAAGAGCGGATCGTGAGTCATCGGCGAAAGCGAGATAAATCCGTCCGGGCTGCCGTTTTCGCGCGGTCCGAAAGCATAGCCATTCCAGATCACTGCATCGAGGAGATCGCGCGCTTCGGGAATGACGGGCGGCAGAGAGGGCGCAGCAAGTCCAACGAGACGCAAGCCACGTTCGCGCGGCATCTGGCGCAGCAGTTCCAATCCGAACCGACCGACCCCGCGGCGCGCGTAATTCGGATCCTGCAAACTGCGCGTGTCCACGACAATGGTTTTCAAATCTAAATTCGTCCTTTCAAATTCCGCGGTGCAATCGTATCTATCCTGAAGATATTACATTATTATTCGCATTGTGATTTTCGGCTTTGACGCTCCCCGAATGGCCGGCGTCGAGCGCCAGGGTCATGAGGGCGACCTCCATCTCTTTCGCCAGGCGTCGAAGTTCGTCATCCCCGTTCACTTTGCCGCGCACGCCGGTCAGAATCTCGTGGCGTTCGTGTAGGAGACGTTGTTGCACATCGGCCACGATCTCGTCGCGCAGGCGCAAGAGCCGGACGTCGGCTTCCGGCGATATTCCGCCATAGAGCGCTGCCGCTTCACGGCGCAAAGCATCTTGACGAAGGCGCAGATCGTGCAATTGCGCGTTGATCTCCGCCGTCAAAAATCCGCGCAGGCGCCGTGCGATCGCTCGTACCACGGGGCGAACGGGCGCGTAAACCAGCCGCGCGAGGCTGCGGAGCAAGCCCCGGCGCGGCGGCGGCGCAGGTGCGGTTTGGGCTGCCGGTTCCGAGTTTGGAGAAGTCATCATTCGCGCAATCCGATGCTCCATATGTTTGATCGCTGCAATAAACTGCTCGCGTTCGAGGCTTAGCGCCTCTTTGACGGCCCGAGCCGTGTGCAATTCACCCTCAAGCGCCTCTTTGGCGGATTGGGCTGTCCGCTGTTCGTCTGCAACGCGGGCTGCAAGCTCGTCGCGCTGCGCGCGCATGTCGTCCAGCATGCCCCTTGGCGCCATGTCATAGCGCATGGCGTTGTCAAGCACGTTGACCGGCGCGCTAAAATGCTGCTTGAGACGATCGTGCTCCTCTTCCGGGACATAATAGCAATTGACCCCGTCGAAGTGGACCCGCATATAGCCTTGCTCGAGGAGTATCGGCTCCCAAGCCTCATTTGCGAGAATGTTGCTCCAGGTCTTGGTCGCCTCGAAGATCAGCACGCGTGGCCGCAGGTTGCGCCAATTGGTCGAACGCACGATGACCTCTTCCGCGCCCTCGACATCGATTTTGATGAAATCGATGGGCCGGCCTTTGGCGTGATCGCGGACGATGTTTTCGAGCGTGTCGCATGGAATGCGGCGTCCGCCGCTGGCTTCCGGATCGACATGCGACAGGCCGCCATCCTCGGTATCGTCGACAAACGATACCTCGCCCTTATAGTCCATCACCGCCATGCGCAGATTGATGTCGCGCGGGCGCTGTGCGGCGAGTTCTTCAAAAACGGGGCCGGGCTCAATATTGATCCCGCTCCAGTCGCGGTCATAGAGCGCCTTGGTTACCGAGCCGTGGACCGGATGATAAGCGCCGACGTCGACGTAAAAGCCCGTGCCCTGTCCACCGAAAACGCGCGCCAGCAGGACATCTTCGTAATTTTGGGCATAGGAGATGAACATCATAGGACGTCTACGATCCAGCTCGATTTAAACGACCACGACAGGAGTCAGGCTCTTGCTCAGCGGAGTAAGTGGAGTGTGTGTGTGCCAGCTAGACCCGATATGTTACCAAGAGTCAATGTTCGGGCCGGCCTGCTGGACGCGAGGCTTGACGCTGATTCTGCGGGCCGCGAGGGAAGCCGTCGGCCGTCTGGCAAGCCACTGAAATCCTTAACCATTTCGTGGCTCCACAGGACCGGATTGAGCCGAGAGCAGCCTGGGGGGTGAGGGCGGTCACGGACGCGTTGTTTGACGTGCCCGACTGTTGTCGCCGGCATAAAGACATGAGCCGCTTGCCCATTTCGGCACCCGCAAAAAGAAGCGGCGCCACTGCGGGGGCCGCTCGACGGACTCTTGCTCGAAATCTTGTCCCGAGACCCATAGTTTGTCTCTAACCGAGAAGTTGGCATTGATATTCTTGGGAAATTTCTCGGCATCTTATGCGAACGGCGCGAGCGCGCACTCAAGCCGCTCGCGCCCTCTTCGCGAAACCGCGCCAGCCATTTGTAGCCGGTCTTCGTACTGATCCCGAAGCGCCGGCATAAGGCTCGGACATTGCTTCCCTCCCGGCCCGCAAGGGATACAAATTCCGCCCGCAAATCACCCGTCGACATCGGTCCCCACCCCATCGCCCGCTCCCTTTAGATCGGGCAAAATGTGTTACCTATGTCTCCGAACAGGTGTTACCCATGTCTCCCGCCCATACAGGATGCCAGGTCGGATGGGCACTCTATAAATCCCTAAGGGGCAGGAGGGACGTAACCTCTTACGGCAACATTCCCCTCTCAGTCTTGGCGCTACTTCACCGTAAGCGCAAAGCCGTTGAGGTCTGCGCCTACGATCGCGCCAGCGGAATCGCCCGCAGGGGGCAGCACCGCGCCATTCTGGTTGGTCGGCACGATCGCCTGCGCGCTGCGCACGATCGCCGCTCCCGCGTGGCCTGCAGCAAACGTCCGACGCACGGCGGATGCGGCTCACGACGCCGTGGAAGCGCGTCTCGGAGGCGCCAAACGAGAACCCATAGCCAAGGCCGCCGATGTTAGGCGGTTATAGCCTGCCATGGAAATATGTCGTCCAATACCGAAGTTTGACCCTACGGCGGAGAAAACTGACTCGATTTTCAGAGAAGGCTGGCTTTTTTGCTTTTGGGTCACCTATGGTTTGCGTCTCAGATATTCTCCGGCAAGAATATATCGAACGGCAGGAAAGTCTGGCCCGGAACGGCGGTGACGTCGCCCTCAACCGCGCGCGCCATAAGATCAATCAGTTCACGACAAAGACGCGGCAACGGCACGGAGAGAACCATGGTGATCAGGTTTTCGGCGAGCGCCGCGCGCGATTCGGGCAGGAGTTCGTTGCAGATCGTCACGAGATCGCGGGCCGGACTGGCCTCACGTAACGCACGGATGGCGCCCTCCATACCGCCTCCAGCCACGTAACATCCAATGAGATCCGGATGCCGCTCCAATAAAGCCAAAATCGCCTCGTGGGTGATTTGCCCCGTCTCGAGGTTGATCATCGTGTCGAGCACCGTGAAGTCCGGCGCCTGCTCGCGGAAGAAGGCGCGAAAGCCGATTTCTCGTAACTCGTGGCCATGAAACCGATGGCTACCGACAAAAAGTGCAACCTTGCCAGGGCGTTTCGCGCCTTTTGCGATCATCCACGCAGCGGTGCGCCCGACTTTTCGATTGTCGAGACCGATGTAGGCTTGGCGCACACCCGCCGCGAAGTCGGACAGCAATGAAAACACCGGAATCTGCCGGTCCTGAAGCGCCTGCACCGCAGCTGTGAGGGTAGGGTGGTCGGGTGCGACCAGCGCCACGGCACGCACGCGCTTGGCGAGGGCGTTGAGGCGGGCGACGATCTCGTCGGGGGAGAGATTCGGGACGTAGTCGATGAGCGGCAGCGCCCGGAATTGTGTCGTTTCGGCTGCTGCCGTTTCGATCTCCCGGGCAAACTCCCGATAGAAGGTCTGATGCGGCAGAAGCAGGAACCCCAGCCGATGTTCTGGCCGGTCATGCGAGATGCGTTGGCCAATCAGCCCTGCGGCGTGGAAGCCAATATGCTTGGCCGCCTCCAACACGCGATGCGCCGTTGCTTCGCGGACCGGCAATCGGCCGTTGAGCACACGATCGACAGTTGCGACACTGACGCCGGCGGCTTGTGCCAGATCGGTGACGGTTGGCCGCTTGGCCATAAGATCTCCTTTGATAAAAATCTATCAAACTAGCAAAGCACAAAATGATTGAAATTGATAGATTATACTTCATTGCCATTGAGGGTGACGGCGGTTTGAGCAATATTTGACCATCAGATCCGACAAGATGAACCGGGGCTGATGGCCCGCCAACGGAGTTGAAGATGAGCGCTACGCTTCCTGCGGGCGATTACCGGCCCACGCGCCGCGATTACAGCCTGCTCGGCCACGACGCAAAACTCGCCGTCGAGACCGGTTTGTCCGCGGCCGAATGGTATCACACCGATATCCCGCGCAAGCAGATGAAGGAGCTGATGAAGCGTGAGGACGCGCCTGCGATCCGCGACACCCTGATTTGGCTGACGGCCTTTGCCGTCAGTGCCGCCGGCGGCATCTGGTTTTGGGGCACCTGGTGGTGCGTCCCTTTCTTCCTCGCGTACGGCGTGCTCTATGGCTCTTCCACGGACTCGCGTTGGCACGAATGCGGACACGGCACGGCGTTCAAGACGCAGTGGATGAACAACGCTGTCTATCAGGTCGCTTGCTTCATGATCATGCGAAATCCTGTGACGTGGCGCTGGAGCCATACCCGCCACCACACCGATACGATCATCGTCGGGCGCGACCCTGAGATTGCGGTGATGCGCCCGCCGAACCTGGCTCGGGTGATCCTCAATTTCTTTGGCATTGTCGATGCGTGGCATGCGATGACGGACATGATTCGCAACGCCTTTGGCGGCCTGAGCGCCGAAGAGAAGAGCTTCGTGCCGGAGATGGAGCAGGCGAGGGCGGTGCGCATCGCGCGCATCTGGACGGCCATCTATGCCGCGACGATTGCGCTGGCGATCTATTTCCATTCCCTGTTGCCGCTGATGCTGATCGGCCTTCCCCGGCTATACGGCGCATGGCACCATGTCATGACCGGCTTGCTGCAGCACGGCGGCTTGGCAGATAACGTGACCGACCATCGGCTCAACAGCCGCACGGTGCTGATGAACCCGGTGAGCCGCTTCATCTATTGGAACATGAACTATCATGTTGAGCACCACATGTTTCCGATGGTGCCCTATCACGCGCTGCCCAAGCTGCACGAAATGATCAAGCACGACCTGCCGGCACCGACCACGTCCATCCTGGCCGGCTATCGCGAAATGATCCCGGCCTTTCTGCGGCAGTTGCGGCACGAGGATTATTTTCTGAGACGTGAACTGCCCCCGACGGCAAAGCCCTACAAGGAAGAATTTCACGCTGAGCCGTCCGTGCGGGCTGCCGAATAAGGGCAAGCGGGCCACGAGAAACACGGTCGGTCTTTCGCACAATCACAGGAGGAAATCACCCATGAGCGCAAATTGGATTGAGGTCTGTGCGGCGGACGAAATCGACGAGGAAGATGTCATCCGCTTCGACCATGCGGGGCGCACCTTCGCGGTTTACCGCAGTCCCGAAGACACGTTTCATGCCACGGACGGGCTCTGCACGCACGAACAGATCCATCTTGCCGACGGGCTTGTGATGGACAACATCATCGAATGCCCGAAGCACAATGGCCGCTTTAACTACAAGACCGGCGAGGCCAAGGGCGCGCCCGTCTGCGTGAACCTCAAAACCTATGCCGTCAAGGTTGAAGGCGGCACGGTTTTCATCGCTCTGACGTGAGGATCGTATCATGGCGAATTTCGTCATTGTCGGTGCGGGCGAGTGCGGCGCGCGTGCGGCCTTCGCGTTGCGCGACAAGGGCTTCGACGGTTCGATCACGCTGATTGGAAGCGAGGCAGTTCTCCCCTATGAGCGCCCGCCGCTTTCCAAGGAGGCGCTGGTTGGTGGCACCGCACCGAAATTCGTGGCCGATCCGCAACGCTATGTAGACGCGCGCATCGACGTTCTTTCTGGCCGGACGGTGACGGCCATCGACCGGTCCGCAAGGCGCGTCATCCTGTCCGACGGCACTTCACTTCCCTATGACAAGCTGTTGCTGTCGACCGGCGCGCGGGCGCGCCCGTTGCCAGGCACATCAACGGACGGCGAACGTATCGTGACCTTACGCAGCCATGACGATGCTTGCGCCATCCGCGCGCGGCTCATCGAAGGCGAGCATGTCGCCATCCTCGGCGGGGGCTTCATCGGTCTCGAGCTTGCGGCAAGCGCTAGAAAGCTCGGTGCGAAGGTGATCCTGCTCGAAGGCCTGCCGCGCATTCTCTCGCGCGGCGTTCCGGCCGAAATCGCCGCCATCGTCGCCGAGCGCCACGCCGCGGAAGGCGTCGAGATTCGGTGCGGCGCGAAGGTGGCCGGCATAGAGGAGCGTCCCGACGAGGTCCGCATCACGCTGGACGACGGCCGCGTGGTGTCAACCGCTCTGCTTGTCGTCGGTATCGGCGCGACGCCGAACACCGAATTGGCGCAGGCCGCCGGCCTGGCGACAGACAACGGCATCGCTGTCGATGCGCTGTTGCGGACGTCGGACCCGGATATTTTCGCGGCAGGCGACTGCACGTCCTTTCCGCTCGCGCTTTATGGCGGGCGCAGGGTTCGTCTCGAATCCTGGCGCAACGCGCAGGAGCAGGGCGTTCTCGCGGCGACGAACATGCTTGGCGGATCGGAACCGGCTGCCGCCGTGCCCTGGTTCTGGTCGGACCAGTACGACCTCACCCTGCAGATCGCGGGACTTGCCGACGGCGCCGCGACGATCGTGCGCCGCGATACGGGTGAGGGGGCCTTCATCCTCTTCCATCTCGATGCCGAAGGCCGCTTGATCGCGGCGAGCGGTATCGGACCGGGTAATGCGATTGCCCGCGACATTCGCCTGGCCGAAATGCTGATTGCCGCACGTGCCCATCCCAATCCCGCCGACCTCGCCTCGCCCGAGACAAAACTCAAGAAACTGCTCGCCGCCTGAACGGCGTATTCTGGGAGATGACAGTGAAGACGAACAAGAGACCAACGGTCGCCGACCTTCAGGCAATGAAGGGCAAGCGCCAGCTCACGATGTTGCGTGTTGTCACGTTGGAGGAGGCGGCCGCCGCCGAACAGGCCGGCATCGACCTCGTCTCTGTGCCGCCAGCGTTGCTTGGGGCCGCGTTCCGAGAGGCGGCGCCGACAGTCTTCGCCTTTCCTGGCCTCGAATACGGCGATTTCATCACGGCGGACGATTATCTGCGCGGCGCCTTTCAAGCGATGCGGGCGGGCGGCGACGCGGTCTATTGCGCCGCGGGCCTGTCGACCGTGCGGCGCTTGCGCGAAGAGGGCATTCCAGTCTGCGGCCATGTCGGCCTCATCCCCTCCAAGGCAACATGGACGGGTGGCTTCAAGGCCGTCGGCAAGACGGCGGAAAGCGCCTTGGAGATCTGGCGTCAGGTCAAGGCACTGGAAGAGGCCGGCGCCTTTGCCGCAGAAATCGAGGTAGTGCCCGGCGAGGTTGCTGCCGCAATCAGTGCAAAGACCTCGCTCGTCATGCTGTCGATGGGCGCTGGAACGGGCTGTGATGCGCAGTATCTCTTCGCCGAGGATGTGCTTGGCCAAAACCGCAACCATTATCCGCGCCATGCCAAGGTTTATCGCAACTTCGCCGCCGAATACGACCGGCTGCAGCAGGAACGGATCGCCGCTTTCCGCGAATATGCCGAGGACGTGCGGTCCGGCGCCTATCCAGAACAGGCGCATATGGTCGGTATCGAGCCGTCGCAGCTCAAAGAGTTCCTGCAACATGTCGCGAAACAATGACCGGTCAGGCGACCGATTATTCGATGGGCGAAAGATGAAATTCCGATGAAAAGCTTTGTATTGACCGTGACCTGCAAATCGACCCGCGGCATCGTCGCGGCGATCACCGGATATCTTGCTGAAAAAGGGTGCAACATCACCGACAGCTCCCAGTTCGACGATCTCGAGACGGGGCTGTTTTTCATGCGGCTCAGTTTCAACAGCGAGGAAGGCGTCGGGCTTGAAGAACTCGAATCGGGCTTTGCTCCGATCGCCAAGCGCTTCGACATGAACGTCCGATTCCATGACAGCGAGCATCGGATGAAGGTGCTGCTCATGGTGTCGCGCTTCGGCCATTGCCTCAACGATCTGCTCTATCGCTGGAAGATCGGTGCATTGCCGATCAACATCGTCGGCGTTGTCTCCAACCACTTCGATTATCAGAAGGTGGTCGTCAACCACGACATTCCCTTCCATCATATTCCGGTCACCAAAGCCAACAAGCCGCAGGCCGAGGCCCGTCTACTGGAGGTGGTTGAGGGCAGCGGCGCCGATTTGATCGTCCTTGCCCGCTATATGCAGGTCCTGTCCGATGCCGTCTGCAAAAAAATGTCAGGCCGCATCATCAATATCCACCATTCGTTCCTCCCCTCGTTCAAGGGCGCCAATCCCTACAAGCAAGCGTTCGAGCGCGGGGTGAAGCTGATTGGCGCAACCGCGCATTACGTGACGGCGGATCTCGACGAAGGGCCGATCATCGAGCAGGATGTCGCGCGGATTACCCATGCGCAGAGCGCGGACGATTACGTGACCGTGGGGCGCGATGTCGAAAGCCAGGTCCTGGCGCGGGCCGTCCACGCCCACATCCACCACCGCACATTCATGAACGGAAATCGAACGATCGTCTTTCCGGCCAGTCCCGGCTCCTACAAGTCCGAGCGGCTGGGCTGATCAGACCTCGACCGGAACGGTAAGAACGCCGCAAGACATGAATATGCGCTTGCGGCGCCCGCAGCAGAAGGAATCCTGTAAATGGCCGCTATCTCGATCGACGGGCGCCTCGTCGCCGGCACGGTGATCGATACCGTGAAGTCTGCTGCCGGTACCCTGGAGCTGGACGCCGGCTTCAAGCCCGGTCTTGCCGTCATTATCGTCGGCAACGATCCTGCGAGCCACGCCTATGTCGGCGCGAAAAGTCGAATGGCGAAGGAGTGCGGTTTCGAGTCTGTGCAGCACACGCTGCCCGAGGCGACCTCGCAGGACGAGTTGATGCGGCTCGTCGAGGATCTGAATCAAGATGAGAAGATTCACGGCATTCTCGTGCAACTGCCCCTGCCGAAACATCTGCGTGCGGATCCGATCATTCAATCGATCCGGCCCGAAAAGGACGTCGACGGATTGCACGTCGTCAACGCCGGTAAGGTGGCGACCGGCGATCTCGACGGCGGCCTGATTTCCTGTACGCCCGCCGGCGCCATGGTCTTCGTGCGCCGCGCCCATGGCGACGATCTCTCCGGGTTGAACGCTGTCGTGATGGGCCGCTCGAATCTTTTCGGCAAGCCGATGTCGGCGCTGCTGCTCGCGGCCAATGCGACCGTCACGACCGCGCATTCGCGGACGAAAGACCTGCCCGCCATTTGCCGCAATGCGGATATTCTGGTCGCCGCGGTTGGCCGGCCGGAGATGGTGAAAGCCGACTGGGTGAAACCGGGCGCCACAATCATCGACGTCGGCGTCAACCGCATTCCGGCGCCGGAACGCGGTGAGGGGAAATCGCGCCTCGTCGGTGACGTCGCCTTTGGCGAATGCGCGCGCGTGGCCGGTGTCATCACCCCTGTGCCGGGCGGTGTAGGGCCCATGACGATCGCCATGCTGATGGCCAACACGGTGATCGCGGCCTATCGCAAAAGCGGTCGCAGCGCGCCGAACCTGTGATCGGTTCCAAGCGTTGGCTGTACGACTGGAACCGAAGACTACTCCCTGATCACTCTACAATGAACGAGGCCTCTATGACCGCCCAACTGAAATTCGCGCTGAACCATATGACTGCGCCGCGGCTTGACTGCCGCGCGTTCCTCGACCTAGCGGCGTCTCTGAATTGTGTCGGCGTCGAGCTTCGCAATGATTTGGCGGACAAGAATCTGACCACTGCGCCGTTCTTCGACGGCGAGGCGCCGGCGATGATCGGCGCGTATGCGCGCGAGAAAGGGCTGCGCCTGCTGGGCCTGTCAGAAGCCTATGGATTCAATGCGTGGTCGGAGAGCATGCGCGACAAGGTCCAACTGCTCATCAACCAGGCAGCGGAAGCGGGTGCGGAGTCGATTAGCCTCATTCCGCGCAACGACGCGCCGGTCTATGCCGGGGACGAGCGCGAAGAAGCGTTGCGTCGGGCTTTGAGGAATATCATCCCCATGCTCGACAAGGCAAAACTGATAGCCCTGATCGAGCCGCTGGGATTCGTCACCTCGTCGCTGCGCCACAAGGCTGACGCTGTCGCCAGCATCAAGGCTGTGGGCGGCGAAGCGCACTTCAAACTTGTGCACGACACCTTCCATCATCACATCGCCGGCGACCGAGACTTCTTTCCCGAGTTCACGGGCATCGTCCACGTTTCCGGGGTCATCGACCCGGATCTGGCGCCCGAAGACATGCAGGACCGGCACCGTATTCTGGTCGATGATCGCGACCGGCTCGACAATCTGGGACAGATACGCGCCTTGCTGGATGCGGGCTACGAGGGGGCATTCTCCTACGAAGCATTTTCCGCCGACGTGCATGCTCTTACCGCCCCCGCCATGCCGCTCAGACAGAGCATGGAGTTCATAGCCGCGACCTAACCAGCCGACCTTCATCGAAAACGCCAGTCTAACCGGTGCGGCTTCGTGGAGAACTTTTTCGGCTCAACGATGCCGCGCTCCTCAACCCGGCACGGCAGGATGGCGCACAGAACCGGGTTTCGATCTGCCCGACATCTACATGCCCGCATGCAGGTCTCATGATAGGTCTGGGGTGCTGCGGAGTGCAAATGTGCTTGATCTGAGGTTGTAAAATTTATATTATATTTCAATAAGATCGGTGGTTGGCGGAGGAGGGGCGCGTCGACGCAAAGTCACAGAGAGGGGCCGCCACAGGCTTCCTCGACCATTTGATCGTCCGCGTTGGGGTCGCCTGGTGCCGTTGCCCAGGCGAGTTGGACAAGCGTCACGATGCGTCGGCCGGCGCCGTCGAGTTGGCAAACGAGAAGGCCTTGTTCTTCCATATAGCTGAGCAGGCGCCGCGCACGGCGTAGCGAATGCGTGCCGTAGGCGCGGGCAATTGCCGCGTCGCTCGGGCAAGGCCACCCCTCCTTGGCCGCGCGTGCGACCATCATGAACACACCCTGCATATCCTCGGGCAGGATGCTGGCGCGGAGCGAGACGTCCTGCCACGCGTCATCCGAGGCCATGGCGGAGTCGAGCCCGGCGCGGGCGTGAGCCAGCATGCGGCGAAATTCGCTGAGGTCCGGCACGGTCGACCCGAGCCCTTCGATACGACAGCGGACGACGAACTCCTGATACAGCACGCCGATGGTCCGGAATCCTGCATCCGGTTCTGCCAGGATGCTGCGCAGGATTCGGTCCAGCCGCTCATGCCGTGCCGCCAGTTCCTGCTCGCTGGGCGGCTGCTCCGCCGGCTCCGGGCGGATTTCCTGCGTTGCCGATTTGGCCGCCATGAGCTGGCTGAGAAGGTCGGGCGAGGGCCGGCGCGGGGTGCGGGGCGTCTCCGGTAGTGGGGCCGCCAGAATAACGGCGCGCGCGTCCTCCAGGGTCGATTCGGGCAGCGGCGTAAGCCGTGGCGTCGCATTGCGCGGCCCTGTATCGGTCGGGCCGATGCGCAGCCCAAGCGGGCGGCGGGAAAGGGCAGGGCCGAGCGCCATGAATTGCCCCCGCTCCAGGTCGCGGAAGGCGTCGGCCTGGCGCCGCTCCATACCGAGAAGATCGGCCGCGCGCGCCATGTCGATATCAAGGAAGGTTCGTCCCATCAGGAAATTGGACGCCTCCGCCGCGACATTCTTGGCGAGTTTCGCCAGGCGCTGGGTTGCGATGACCCCGGCAAGTCCGCGTTTGCGGCCACGGCACATCAGGTTTGTCATCGCCCCGAGAGAAAGTTTGCGCGCCTCGTCCGAAACCTCGCCGGCGACGGCTGGGGCAAAGAGCTGCGCCTCATCGACCACCACCAGCATCGGGTACCAATGGTCGCGAGGGGCGTCGAAAAGCCCGCCGAGGAAGGCCGCGGCGCGGCGCATTTGATTCTCGGCGTCGAGCCCTTCAAGGTTAAGCACCGTAGAGACGCGATGGATGCGGGTGCGCTCGCCCGCGACCTGGAGGCTCCGCTCCGTATGGTCCTCGGCGTCGATCACAAGGTGGCCGAAGCGGTCGGCCAGAGTCACGAAATCACCTTCGGGGTCGAGAATGGCCTGCTGCACCCAAGGAGCGCTCTGTTCCAACAGTCGGCGCAGCAGATGGGATTTGCCCGAGCCCGAATTGCCCTGCACGAGCAGGCGGGTCGCCAACAGTTCTTCGAGGTCGAGAGCCGCTGGGGCGCCTGCCGTCGTCTGTCCCATCTCGATCGCAACGGTCATGTCTCGACTCAAAAAGTTACTTGCGGGGAGGGCTTAACAAGCCGATCGCACCCCGTCGAGCGCTTGGGGCATAAGGAATTGTGGAGCAGTCGGATGGCGCGTGCCGTAAAGGCCAGTGCGACCTCCGAGGATGGAGGTCCATGGTTCATCCAATTGAAGACAGGATGACTGCTCAAGCGCGCCGGGTGGTGCTCGAGAGCTCCGATTGGCTGATTTCTGCCGAAATCGAGAAAATAACCGGATTCACCCTACGAACGTAAACGGCGCCTTTGGGGCGTCGTTCGATTGATTTTGCCTCAAAATCCTGACTGCGGAACTATTATGGGTGTATTTGCGGACACTTTATGGGCCCCTGCGGACAAACTATGGTTCCCGCGACACAACTGTCACGAGTGCCAAAGTTGTTCCCAAATCGAAGTTCGCCACATTGATTTTGCTGGATAATCTTTCGACACGGTGCGACAAATTTTCCTCAATCACACCCATAGTGCTTCCGCAATCTGAGTGTCGCAAATGTCTGTCGCAAAACTCGAATTTTTGCGAGCAAGTTTTGCGACTAGAATTGCCGAGCAAATTCAGCTTGGCGCTTGTTGGGTCGGAAAATCAGAAGATTTGCGACACCGCGCTATTTTTTGACCCCTTCGCCGTGGGACAAATCCCTGACGATGAGAACCGATAAACCAAAGCCTGGGCTGTGCATGTCGATCACCCGATTACTGAAGTCGAAGTAGTAAAACATATTGGGCATGGCTTGGCTGGCCGTCCAGAAATTTGCCCCCTCACCATGATCAGACGTTGTGGTGGCCGGAAATACTCTCGTGTCGATTTTCGGCCCCTTACAGGAATGAAACCAAAGTTTTTCCATCTCTGGGCCAGATGGAAGTCGCCATCCTTGCCCATATACCTTTGCCTGCTTGATAGCCTCATCATGGCTGAGGTAACTTGGTTCGCCGCTACACCGATCTTCCTTGCTCCATCTCATACCAAGAGGGCAGCGATTCCAGACCAATTTATTTTTTGGATCGATTGCGAGTGAACCTTTAAGCACAAATCCGGTAATTGGCGGCGGGCTGCAATCTGCAAGAACAAATTGATACGGGATTATCGCGAGGAGAACACTCAGCACTATACCGGAGATAATCTTCATGGATCCACGATCTGTGATTTTCTGCAACGTGCGATTTCTATGGCGATTGCGTCGGATTTAAGATTCTTCCCACGTGCAATGCACGCCGCAAATCTCCCGACTTTTATTCGAGTTTTGCGTCTGATTTTTGCAACGTCGCAAAATTCCGCTTTTGCGACAAGACTCGATGCCGCCGTATGCTCCCCCTGAGAGGCTTCTGTGTGCCACAATAGGGAGTTGATCCCCTGAGCTTTCGTTGAGCTGCTGCAATCGCACGAGGGGCTGGCCGTATTTCTCTTCCGAGTGCAGCAAAGGGAAACGGCGCCACAGAAGGCGCCGTTTGATTGATTTTGCCCCGGAAATCGGCTTTGTGGACCGACTATGGAGGTATTTGAGGAAGAACTTTGCTTCAGTGAGGAAGAACTGTGGTTCTCATGTCAACAACCTTTCGCATGCCTCACGAACAGCCCGTCGTGCCGCCGCAGGTGTCGCATTTCAAGCAGGTCCCATTTCGCACTAGCGTGAAATTGCCGCATTCGGGGCAGGCTTCGCCGACATAGCCTTTCATTTTCGCTTCCTTGCGGCGCTCGTCGATGGAGCCGGTCTTGGCGGTTGAGCGCTCCGCCGGCGCCGACCAGTCGAGGGCGGTCAGGTCCGCTTCGTCGTCGGCATAGGTCTCGGGCTCCGCCTTCAGTGCCGTCGCGCCATGGGTCGCGAAAGCGACGACCGTTCCAGGCGCGGCGCTTTCGGCGGGCACGGTCAGGAGGTTGGTCGTGCGGCCGCGCAGCAAGCCCTTGGAGACGATCCGGGTCGCTGGCTGGGTGCTCGGCGCCTTGCTTTGGTCCTCGCCCTTGCCGATCACATCATGGCCGATGTCCTCGGGGCTGACATGGGCGAGGTCATAGCGCTGCAGGTAGGAGATCGCCAATTCGCGGAAGACGTAGTCGAGCACCGATGTCGCGTTCTTGATCGCGTCATTGCCCTGCACGAAGCCTGCCGGCTCGAAGCGGGTGAAGGTGAAGGCGTCGACATATTCTTCCAGCGGCACGCCATATTGCAGGCCGAGCGAGATCGCGATGGCGAAATTGTTCATCAGCGAGCGGAAGGCCGCGCCTTCCTTATGCATGTCGATGAAGATCTCGCCCAAACGGCCGTCATTGTACTCACCGGTACGCAAGTAAACCTTGTGGCCGCCGACTACGGCCTTCTGCGTATAGCCCTTGCGGCGATCCGGCAGTTTGTCGCGATCATGGGCGCGTTCCACCACGCGCTCGACGATCTTCTCGACGATCTTCTCGGCGACTTGCGTCGCGCGGGCAGGGGCGGTGGCGGCGACCAGGGTCTCGACCGCATCCTCCTCGTCGTCCTCGTCCTGAATGAGCTGGGCATTCAGCGGCTGCGAGAGTTTCGAGCCGTCGCGATAAAGCGCATTGGCCTTCAGGGCGAGTTTCCACGAGAGCATATAGGCGCTCTTGCAATCCTCGACCGTCGCATCGTTCGGCATGTTGATGGTCTTGGAGATCGCGCCCGAGATGAAGGGCTGCGCCGCCGCCATCATGCGGATGTGGCTTTCGACAGAGAGATAGCGCTTGCCCGTGCGGCCGCACGGATTGGCGCAGTCGAACACCGGATAATGCTCCGGCTTCAAGTGCGGCGCGCCTTCCAGGGTCATCGCGCCGCAGACATGGATATTGGCCGCCTCGATTTCGGACTTGGAGAAGCCGAGGAAGGGCAGGAGCTCGAAGCTTGAATCATCGAGCTTGTCGGCGGGCACTTTCAGGACCTGGGTCAGGAAGTCGGCGCCCAGCGTCCATTTGTTGAACACGAACTTGATGTCGAAGGCCGAGGCAAGGGATTTCTCCAGCGCCTCGAGTTTCGCGTCATCGAAGCCCTTGGCGCGCAGGCTCGTGTGGTTGATCCCAGGCGCCTGGCGCAGCGAGGCATGGCCGACGGCGTAAGCCTCGATCTCGGCGATCTCTGCCTCGCGATAGCCGAGCGCACGCAACGCCTCCGGCACGGCGCGGTTGATGATCTTGAAATAGCCGCCGCCGGCGAGCTTCTTGAACTTCACCAGGGCGAAATCGGGCTCGATGCCGGTGGTGTCGCAATCCATCACCAGACCGATCGTACCGGTCGGCGCGATCACGCTCACCTGCGCGTTGCGGTAGCCGTTCTTCTCGCCGAGCTGAAGTGCGCGGTCCCAGGCAGCCTTGGCATGGGCGCCGAGTTCGGTGTGGGTCAGCGACGCATGGTCGAGCGGCACCGGATTGACCGAGAGCTTCTCGTAGCCGGCCGCCTCACCGTAAGCGGCGCGGCGGTGGTTGCGGATGACGCGCAGCATGGCCGCGGCATTCGGCTGATATTCCGGGAAGGGCCCGAGCTCGCCTGCCATTTCGGCCGAGGTCGCGTAGCACACGCCGGTCATCAGCGCGGTCAACGCGCCGCCAAGCGCGCGGCCTTCGTCGGAATCATAGGGAATGCCGGACGACATCAAGAGGCCGCCGATATTGGCATAGCCGAGGCCGAGGGTGCGGTAGTCGTAGGAAAGACGGGCGATTTCCTTCGACGGGAATTGCGCCATCAGCACCGAGATTTCGAGCACGACCGTCCACAGGCGCACGGCGTGTTCGTAAGACGCAACATCGATCTGCTTCGTCGCATCGTCCTTGAACTGCAGGAGGTTGAGCGACGCGAGATTGCAGGCGGTGTCGTCCAGGAACATATATTCCGAGCACGGGTTCGACGCACGGATCGGGCCGCCGGCCGGGCTCGTGTGCCAGTCGTTCATTGTGGTGTTGAAATGCAGGCCCGGATCGGCTGAGGCCCAGGCGGCATAGCCGATCTTCTCCCACAGGTCGCGTGCCTTCAGGGTCTTGTGGACCTTGCCGTCGATGCGGCGGATCAGGTTCCATTCGCCATCCGCTTCGACAGCGCGCAGGAAATCGTCCTTCAGCGATACCGAATTGTTGGAATTCTGGCCGGAGACGGTGAGATAGGCTTCCGAATCCCAGTCCGTATCGTAGGTCTGGAAGGCGATGTCCTTATAGCCCTGTTTGGCGAACTGGATGATGCGCTGGACATAATTGTCCGGCACGTTGTCGCGGCGCGCGGCCTTGATGTCGCGCTTCAGGGCAGGGTTTTTTTCCGGGTTGAAGCAATCGTCATTCGAGCCTTCGCAATTGATGCAGGCTTTCAGAATGGCCTTGAGATGCTTCTTGACGATTTTCGAGCCGGTGACGAGAGCGGCAACCTTCTGCTCCTCGTTCACTTTCCAGTCGATATAGGCCTCGATATCCGGGTGATCGGCATCGACCACCACCATTTTGGCGGCGCGGCGGGTGGTGCCGCCGGATTTGATCGCGCCCGCGGCGCGGTCGCCGATCTTGAGGAAGCTCATCAGGCCCGACGATTTGCCGCCGCCCGAAAGCCTCTCGTTCTCGCCGCGCAGCATCGAGAAATTGGAGCCGGTGCCGGAGCCATATTTGAACAGGCGGGCCTCGCGGACCCACAGGTCCATGATGCCACCGTCATTGACGAGATCATCCGCGACCGACTGGATGAAGCAGGCATGCGGCTGCGGATGCTCATAGGCCGATTTGGACTTGACCAGGCGGTCGGTCTCGAAATCGACGTAATAGTGGCCTTGGCCGGGGCCATCGATGCCATAGGCCCAGTGCAAGCCGGTGTTGAACCATTGCGGCGAATTGGGCGCCACCATCTGGCGCGCGAGCATGTAGCGCAATTCGTCGAAGAAGGCCGCGGCGTCCTCTTCCGAGGTGAAATATTTGCCCTTCCAGCCCCAATAGGTCCAGGTGCCGGCGAGGCGATCGAAAACTTGGCGCGACGAGGTTTCCGAGCCGAAGCGTTCGGCCTTGGGCAACACTTCGAGCGCCTCTTCGTCGGGCACCGAGCGCCACAGGAACGAGGGAACGGACGTCTCCTCGACCTTTTTCAGATGCTTGGGCACGCCCGCCTTGCGGAAATATTTCTGGGCGAGCACGTCGGCCGCAACCTGGCTCCAGGCGGCCGGAACCTCGATCCCGTCCAGGGAAAAGACCACCGATCCATCCGGGTTCCGGATTTCACTCTTCGTCTTCCGAAAATCGATCTCCGCATAGGGAGATTTGCCCTTGGTCGTATAGCGCCGTTCGATCCGCATTTTTCAATACCCCGTATAAGCAGGCTAGAAGCCTGCGAGCCGCTTTCCGGCTCTCAACCCCGTGAGAAAACGCCCTGGCTTTTATGCAGTGTAATTCTGCGCGCCATGTACCCGTTAATCAGAACTTCGAAGGGTGACGCACGCGCTCAAAAAGGGAACAAATATCCTCACGCCGAAAAGCCAAAGGCCTTTCGCCGCTTCGATCTTCATAACCCGTCTTGAAACTGAGCCAGGCATGTCTTCAGGGTTTGGAGTTACGTCCAATCCGTCTGTCTGGCCTTGCCGCCGCGTCACTCGCAACTGATTGAACCTTAGTGTGAGATTCCTTCCGCCGTCAAGCACTAGAGAGATGCTTGACGACCACATACAAAATGTAGTGTCCGGTCGGGAATTTTCCAGATTCGGGCGAGGGTAGCTGGTTAAGTGTCGGATGCGGCTCAAACTTTTATCGAGCGGCACCGCACCGGCAAATAGTTAATTGCCGATTCACTATAAGTGACTCATGAGACGAGCGCATATCGCCGTACAAGAATTATGACGGTAGCGCGTATTTGTTCCCGTTATCCCCAGCCTGCCTCGTTGGTTGCGGCTTCGCGGCCAACGGCCGGATTTCGTTGGTTTTTGCCGGCAGAATCGCTGCCGCGCCATTCTGCGCGGCAAAAGCGGCAGCCGTACTGTCCATATTTTTCTTGGGGATTTTTTTCGCGTCCTCGATTCCCTTGTGGTCCGCACGCGAAAGCCAAATCCGTGCTGGACATGAACAAGCACTAAAGCCATAGTCCGGCCAAAGCGGGTCCAAGGGTGGATTCTGCTCTCCTTGTCTTGCGCGGATTTTTCAAGATGAAGCAATTCCTCTTGCGGTTTTTCACCTGGTGGCATGGCGCGACGCTGAACACGCGTTTTTACACGTCGCGTCACGGCGAATTGGTCGGCAAGGACGAGTTCGGCAATTGCTACTACCGTACGCGGGGCGGCAAGAAGGATCCGGCTTTGGGATTCGAGCGCCGCTGGGTGATCTACGCCGGCGAGACGGAAGCCTCCGCGACGCCTCCCGGCTGGTTCGGCTGGCTGCATCATACGGTGGACGTGCCGCCACCCGAAGAAACCTACACGCCGCGCGAATGGCAAATGCCCCATCTGCCCAACCAGACGGGTACGCCGCATGCGTGGCGCCCCGAGGGCTCGACCATGAAATCCGGTCAGCGTCCGGCTGCAACCGGCGATTATGAGGCCTGGTCGCCCAACGGCTGAGCCACACATTCGACAAAGCCGAAAGATAGCCACGCGGCCTTTGCCGTGATCCCGCCCGATTTTTAGGAGATCAAGCGGCTAGAGATGAACGCGGGCCCTGGATTTTAAAATGACGAAACATATGACGCCGAAGGCTGCGGCCATAGGTATTCTAACGGTCGCGGCCGGATTTACGGCCTCAGCCGATGTCGCCTATGCGGACAAAATCAAGAATCCGGTCGCCATCTTCCAAAAGCTCGACAAGATCACCGGCCGCATCAGCGATAAGCCGATCGAGCTCGAGATCGACAAGCCGGCGCGAATCGACGGCACCACCCTCGTGGTGACGCCGCGGGTTTGCTACACGCGGCCGCAGACCGAATCGCCGCTGACGACAAGTTTCGTCGAGGTGAACGACATCCAGACGGACGGTCAGCAGAAGCGGATTTTCACCGGCTGGATGTATGCTGACAGTCCGGGCCTGCACGGTCTTGAACATCCCATTTACGATGTGTGGCTGATTGGCTGCAAAGGCGGCACGCAAGTGATCGTCACGCCGCCGGACCCCAACGACGAGCCGCCTCCGGCGCCCTTGATGAAGCCCGCGCCCGTCGCCAAGGCACCGCCGCGCCAGGCGCCGGTCCGCACGGCGCAGCCTCAGCCGGAATACGCGCCGCCGCCGCAACCCGCCAAACCGAAAAGCCTGTTCGACGCGCTTTTCGGCGGACAATAGTCTAGTCGGGCAGATCGTCGGCCGTCTGGGATCGCTCGGTCAAAGCCTGGACCGCATGCCGGCCGGTGACCGTCCCGTCTTTGGGCCACAAATTGAAATCCGCGCGCACCGTCAAAGCCGCCGCAAGCCGGCGGTGATAGGTGGCGCGCGGAATCTCTACGGCCCCAAGCGACGCCAGATGCGGCGTGACGAATTGTGTGTCGAGCAGGGTAAAGCCGCCCGCCACGAGCCGCGCCGCCAAATGGACCAGCGCGATTTTCGAGGCGTCGCGCACGCGGTGGAACATGCTCTCGCCGAAGAAGGCGCCGCCGAGCACCACACCATAGAGACCACCGGCCAATTCGCCGTCCTGCCAGACCTCGACGCTATGCGCATGGCCAAGGTCGAACAAGGTTTGATACAGTTCGCGGATGCGGGCGTTGATCCAGGTGTTCGGGCGATCCGGCGTCGGCGCCGCGCAAGCGGCGATCACCCGGTCGAAGCTCTTATCGCATGTGATTAGAAATTTGTGAGAGCGGACTGACTTTAGCAAGCTTTTCGAAATGACGATGCCGTCGAGCGGGAAGATGCCGCGCTGTTCCGGATCCATCCAGAACAGCGTCGGATCATCGGCGCTTTCGGCCATCGGAAACAGGCCGATCGAATAGGCCTTGAGCAAGACCTCCGGGGTGATCGCAAAGGGATGCTCCGCCGCGGCCATCGATCTACATCGCCCTCGGCTCGTATCGGCATCCCGGGACAAGCCCGGGACGACAGGTCCTGGCGTCGCGCGAGTCCGGGGCCAATGCCATCGGTCTTGTCGGTCCTTTACGACGAAATCTGGCTCACATCGCGCACCGCGCCCTTGGCGGCGCTGGTGGTGAGGGCGGCATAGGCCTTGAGCGCGGTGGAAACCTTGCGCTTGCGCGCGGCAGGCTTCCAGGCATCTTTGCCTTTCTCTTCCATTGCGGCCTTGCGCGCGGCGAGGACGTCGTCCTCCACCGCGAGATGAATCTTGCGGATCGGGATGTCGATTTCGATCGTATCGCCGTTCTCGACAAGGCCGATCAGGCCGCCTTCCGCCGCTTCCGGCGAGACATGGCCGATCGACAGGCCGGACGAGCCGCCCGAGAAGCGGCCGTCGGTGACGAGTGCACAGGCTTTGCCGAGGCCTTTCGATTTCAGATAGCTGGTCGGATACAGCATTTCCTGCATGCCCGGACCGCCTCGCGGACCCTCGTAACGGATCAACACGATGTCGCCGGGCTTGATCTTGCCCGTCAGAATACCATCGACCGCCGAATCCTGGCTCTCGAACACGCGGGCCGGTCCCGAGAAGGTCAGGATGCTGGCATCGACGCCTGCAGTCTTCACGATGCAGCCATCGATCGCGAGATTGCCGTAGAGCACTGCAAGGCCGCCGTCCTTGGAAAAGGCGTGCTCCGCGTTGCGGATCACGCCGGTGGCACGGTCGGCGTCTACGTCGTCCCAGCGGCGGTTCTGACTGAACGCAACCTGGGTCGGCACGCCGCCCGGCGCGGCGCGGTAGAAATGTTCCACCTCGGCGCTCTTGTTGCGCACGATATCCCACTGATCGAGCGCGTCCGCAAGCGTCGCGCTATGCACGGTCGGGACGTGAGTGTGCAGCAGGCCAGCCCGATCGAGTTCGCCCAGGATCGCCATGATGCCGCCGGCGCGGTGAACGTCTTCCATGTGCACATCGGACTTTGCTGGAGCGACCTTGCACAGAACCGGCACGCGGCGCGACAGGCGATCGATATCGGCCATGGTGAAATGCACTTCGCCCTCGTGCGCGGCAGCCAGAAGATGCAGGACCGTATTGGTCGAGCCGCCCATGGCGATATCGAGCGTCATGGCGTTTTCGAAGGCCTCGAAGGTTGCGATCGAGCGGGGCAATGCGCTGTCGTCGTTGCGCTCGTAATAGCGGCGGGCGAGGTCGACGACGCGGTGGCCGGCTTGTTCGAACAGGCTCTGGCGATCGGCGTGCGTTGCCAGCACCGAGCCATTGCCTGGCAACGCGAGGCCGAGCGCTTCGGTCAGGCAGTTCATCGAATTGGCGGTGAACATGCCGGAGCAGGAGCCGCACGTCGGGCAGGCGGAGCGCTCGATGATTTTGACATCTTCGTCCGAGACGTTGTCGTCCGCCGCCGCAACCATGGCATCGACGAGATCGAGTGCCACTACTTTGTCCTGCAGCTTAACCTTGCCGGCCTCCATCGGGCCACCGGAGACGAAGACGGTCGGGATATTGAGCCGCAAGGCGGCCATCAGCATGCCGGGGGTGATCTTGTCGCAATTGGAAATGCACACGAGGGCGTCGGCGCAATGGGCATTGACCATGTATTCCACCGCATCGGCGATCAGTTCGCGCGAGGGCAGGGAGTAGAGCATGCCGTCATGGCCCATGGCGATACCGTCATCGACCGCGATCGTGTTGAACTCCTTGGCGACGCCGCCGGCCTTTTCGATCTCGCGGGCAACGAGCTGGCCGAGATCCTTCAGATGCACGTGGCCTGGCACGAACTGGGTGAAGGAATTGGCAATGGCGATGATCGGCTTACCGAAATCCGCATCTTTCATGCCCGTCGCGCGCCAAAGGCCGCGTGCGCCTGCCATATTGCGGCCGTGGGTGGTGGTGCGGGAACGGTAAGCGGGCATGGGTCGTCTCGTTCAGAAGGTCACGTGAGGGATGTCTGTCGTACAAATAGGGGAAGGAAGTCAATCAGTCGAGCATTCAGCCCAGCGTTTCGCTGCCGGCATGGGTTTGCAGCCCGCGGAACGTGGGTTCAGGCGGCGCTTGCCGCGTGTTCGACTTGCCGCACCACCAAGCCGAGCGCATCCTTGATGACATTGATGCCAGCGCCGCGTTTCGGGGCTTCCGTCGACAGATGCCGCCGCCAGAGCCGCGCGCCGGGCATGCCGGCGAAGAGGCCGAGGATGTGACGAGTCATGTCCGCGAGCCGGACACCTTCCCCCAGGCGGGCTTCGACATAGGGCAGGAAAGCCTCGACGGCCGCAAAGGCGTCGGGCATCGGATCGATTGTACCGAATAGTACAGAGTCAGCAGTCAACAGCAGCCCCGGATCGTGATAGGCCGCACGCCCGAGCATAGCCCCGTCGACATGCCGCAGGTGGGCCGCCGCCTCGTCGAGATTGGCAATGCCGCCGTTGATCGCGATCGTCACGCCGGGATAGGCCTGTTTCAGCCGGTAGACGATGTCGTAATCGAGCGGCGGAATATCGCGGTTTTCCTTGGGCGACAGGCCCTGCAACCAGGCTTTGCGTGCATGCACCACGAGTGCATCGGCGCCCGCCGCGATGACGTCGCGCGCCATGGCAAAAAGCGCCTCTTCCGGATCCTGGTCGTCGACGCCGATCCGGCACTTAACCGTCACCGGCACGGCGACCGCCGCTTTCATCTCCGCTACACAATCGCCGACCCTGGCCGGTTCGCGCATCAGGCAGGCGCCGAACGCGCCATTCTGGACGCGGTCGGACGGGCAGCCGCAATTGATGTTGATCTCGTCATAACCATAGTCGGCCCCGATCCGCGCGGAGAGCGCGAGGTCTTTCGGCTCGGAGCCACCCAGCTGCAGCGCGACCGCATGTTCGGCCTCGGAGAACCCAAGCAGCCGTTCGCGGTTCCCATGAATGACGGCCCCCGTTGTCACCATTTCCGTGTAGAGCCGCGTGCGGCGCGACAGGATGCGATGGAAAAACCGGCAGTGCCGGTCGGTCCAGTCCATCATGGGCGCTACGGAAAGGCGGAAATTCTCAGAATTCAGCTTTTTGCTTGGATTTTCTAAGTTTCTCGCCATTTTTCGCCGATGATTCCCGTCTCATTTTAGGCTGTTTGCGCCCATTTCCGAATCCGTTTACAACCGATGTTGTAAATTCAAACCATCATGTTGTAAATCACGTCGATAATCGCATGGGCACGATCACCGAGCGCCGCCGCAAGGACGGCTCAACCGCATATTTGGCGCAAATTTCCCTCACGCGCGAGGGGAAAATCGTCTTTCGAGAGGCGCAAACCTTCGATCGTCGCCCCGCGGCGGCGGCGTGGCTCAAGAAGCGGGAGAAGGAACTCGCCAAGCCGGGTGCCGTTCTAGCCGCCCGCAAGCGAGATCCGACCCTCGGGGAGGTCATCCAGCGGTATATCGACGACTCCGCTCATATCGGCAAGACCAAGGGACAAGTCCTGCGGGCCATCAAGACACACGATATTGCCGAGACGCGGTGTGCTGACATCGGGAGCGCCGACCTGGTCGAATACGCCGGCTGGCTCATGGAGCGGATGCAGCCACAGACCGTCGGAAATTATCTCGCCCATCTCGGCGCAGTCTTTGCTATCGCTCGGCCTGCCTGGCAGGTCGCGCTCGATCCGCAATCGATGAGTGACGCAAAGCGCGTGGCGAAGCGGCTAGGCTTGATCAGCAAGTCGAAAGGTCGCGACCGGCGTCCGACGCTCGATGAGCTGGACATCCTCCTTACCCACTTCGCCAGCAGCAGGGCGTCCCGGGTCGACGCGATCCCGATGGTGGAAGTCGTTCTGTTTGCGCTCTTTTCAACGCGGCGCCAAGCGGAAATCACCCGAATCAAGTGGAAGGACTACGACCGAGAGGGCGCCCGGACGCTTGTGCGGGACATGAAACACCCCGGCGAGAAAGTCGGCAACGATGTGTGGTGCGATCTTCCAGATCCGGCGCAGCGCATCATTGAGAGCAGACCGCGCACAGCCGACGAGGTCTTTCCCCACAATGCCGAGTCGATCAGTGCGAGTTTTACGGATGCCTGCGCGATCCTCGGAATCGAGGATCTGCACTTCCACGACCTGCGACATGAGGGAATTTCCCGCCTGTTCGAGATGGGCTGGAACATTCCCCACGTGGCGGCGGTATCGGGTCACCGCGACTGGAAATCTCTCAAGCGCTATACGCACCTGCGGCAGAGTGGGGACAAATATCTGGGGTGGAAGTGGTTGGAGCGATTTAGCGGGGCGTAGAAGGCCCCAGTAGCGGAGGAGCACTACATCCAAAGCCCCCAATCTGGCCAGCTGGTGTTCGTCCTTCGTGTTCGTCAATGAATACAACGCACAACCGGGGCCATCTTACGAAGTCGGGCGAACTGACGGTCACCAGCTTGCCTTTACGCGTCTTATCACGATAGTTCGGCTTACCTGTAGCGATAGGGAATGGCTCATGTCGTCCGGTCTTGAATTGAAACCCCCATCTGAGGCAATCCCGCTCCGAGGTGTAGACTCTGACGACCGCCATGAACTTATGACCGACTGGTTTTACGAGAACTTCGAGGACCCAGCCCATCATTATCCTTATGACAGCGAAGAAGGCGACTACCATTATGTTTGGGGGCCCTTTGATGCGCGCGAACAGCTAGAAGCTAACTTCCCTGAAGCCACGATTGAGGAAATCGATTACGTCGTGCACTTCGTTCAGGGGAGTGGAATCTTTAACTGGGCTCCCCATCAAAGTCGTATTCGGCCGGACGATATCGATGACGACAGGCCAAGGGCGCCGTCGATTGAACAGCAAGTTGCGGCGCTTGGTGGCCAACTTGACGAAATTGAGCGGCTTGTCGATACCCTCCGCCCACAGAATCCGCGGATGGGGCACAATCGACCGCCGGAAGCCATGGTAATTGCGATCGACCGCCAGGAACTCGATGAGGTCAAGGAGAGTATTCGCGATATTAGGGGCGAACTGGCAAAGCAGGATCCCGTCAACAATGCCGATGCTGCAACACTTGAGAAGGCTGAGGGCCGTTTTCGCTCCTTGGCACGCAAGGTGCTGGGGTGGCTCGCGAAGGCAGCGGCGGCGGGGGTGGGGATTTTAGCCACTGGAGCACTCGGTGAGGCCGGCAAGGAACTCGTTCAAGATCCTCACGCCTTGGCGACGAAGCTCGGGGTGGCGGCGGACACATTGAGAGATTGGATTCACCACCTTCATCCGCCGTTCTAGATGTTTCGCGGAGCTAAGGGTATCTAGCGCCAGGGTAGAATCCGTATCCAGGACCGGCAGTGCATCCGGGACCCCTGCAATTCCAAGGGTGCGTACCCACCGGCCAGCACATGTATTTGCTGCTCAGCCCCGTCTTGACGAACTGCAGGTAAATATCGGAATTTATTCCGGTGCCTCGGCCAGCCAAACTCGGAATGGAAGCATAATATCCCAACCCATCTTGCTGTATAATTGTCGAAAACGTGGACTGACTATCTATACCTGTATGATCCCAATCGATTTTCGCTTTACAAATCTGATACCCTGGAGGTGCAAAATACTTGCCATAAAATTCGTTATTTGATCGACGATCAGTAAACGTACGTATTTCGTTGCCAACAGCAAGGCCAACCGTGGTACAATCTGCGGGGTCATCCGAGAACACTGAGCATCCAGCGGCTACTAGGCCTGCCCATATGTTTGGATCGGTTAGCTTATCCAAAACGATTCCCGAAAAATTGCCATTCTTGTCGATGCCGAACCTAGTTTTTAGCGACACCACCTCGGGAGCTCCCGTAAACGGAGCGAATGTCGGGGCAGTGGCGCAACCATTTAGAAGGAGCGCCGCTACAAACAACTGCGCTATGGAGCGAATTTTCATAGAGCCCCCCAGTCACGGATATTGCCGCCAGGTCAGGTGACAGCCTTATCTCGCATAGCGCCGAACGCAGCAACGAACAATTCGGCAAAATGGACGAGGTCGCAGCTTATGATCAAACATTGTGGTCCCTTGTCTGCGGCTTCAACGCTGCTTCTCAGCGCGGGGACGACCACCCAAACCGCGCATCAAATTGGTTGTAAAAAGTCCCGCAAGAAATCCCACGAGAATTAATCAACATGACCTAAGTCGTTGGCAAATATATAGAATCCGAAAGGCGCGCCGACGTCTGGGGGACTAGGGGTCGTGGGTTCGAATCCCGCCACTCCGACCATTTATTCCATTGAAATTGCTGCGTTGTTTGGATTTCCGCGACCGGTGATGATTGTCGATTTGTGGAACGGAATGGCGCCAAAGTGCGACTTTGGGAGCGAAAAGTCCCACCAGAGTCCCACGGATGTTCTGATTCTGTCTATGGCCTGAAGTTGGGGCCTTCGATCCGGGGGGCCCAGCTTTGGCTGAATATCTCAAGCGCATGATGAATCGAAAAAACCAGTTCGTTGGGCGCCTGCGTTCCGAGATCTCGTAGACATTTGAAGGTCGCTTCGATTTCATCATCTCTTTCGACCGCGGCTTTCAGACCGGCATCGGCGATTTTATCGAGCCTGTCAGCCTGCGCCTGGATCTCCGCTTGCCGCTGCTGCGTTGCGTCTGGCGTCATCGAACGAGCACCGCTTCGAACAAAGAGGTGAGCGCTCTCGCGGACCGATTGGGCGGTCTTGCGCAGGAGATTGATGAGGCTTGGCGCATCGGTATCCGTCCCGTTTGCCACGCGGCCCAGCTCGACTGTGTTCCATATCGGCGCCCCATCCTTCTCGATGATAAATGGGTTGCAAAAGCTGTCGCGGCCCCACAACGCCTGCACCCGGGCAAGCGCCATGACGTTCGACGGATACGCCTCTTGCTGCATAGTCGCTGGCCGAGGCCGCGGCCCATAGGGCTCAACGAACATCGGGCCATCACTATAGATGAGCGTGACCGGGCCTTGCATGGAATTCTCCTGTTTAAGGCGCGAGTCCAAAAAGCTCGCGGCCATATTGACAGCAGTCGGCACCGCGCCCGGCATGGCCTCCCAGTTCTGAATTGTCGTTCGGGTCACCTTCATGCGCTCCGCGAGTTGATTCTGTGTTAGGCTATGGCTTTCGCGCCATGCCTTGAATTCGCTACCGACCATTCTCATTCTCAAATAATTTATCATTTGTGAGAATGTAGGGCCAAAATTTTTGGCTGTCAATGGAAATATAAGTAGCGAAATTTGGTTCTGCGGTCCGGGCAGGGGGAATATCGCGGAGGGACGACAGGGCAGGTGCCGACGCACTCACCAGTCCATGTTGGTCGCATTCGTCCAAGCGTTGTGTGTCTCGATTGCGTGTTACGGGGCCGCCGGCAAAGTCGCCCAAAAGGGCAGGTGGGCATCCGTCATCATTGCTGTCCGCCTGTTTCTGCAAGCGTCGAAAGATCCAGCCCGGCATCCATCGCTGTACGGAATGCCAGGCGATAGGCCTCTATCACGGCGCGGGCGCAGAGTTCGACAGCCACCGCTGTGGTGCTGAACCGGACAATCTCGTTCGGATTGCTCATGACCAGCGGGCTCAGCCCATCCTTCTCAAAATGGGCAACGGCGTTTCGAAAGCCCGGCGTCAGTAGTTCGTCGCGAAACTTGGTGATCGACTGGCCGATGTGGGCGCGAAACGACTCATCGAGGTCCGGGTGATCCGGAACGCGGTCTGGTGGCACTGGATACGGTAGCTCGGCCGCACGGAACAACTTAGCCAAGTCCGGTTTCAGCCTCGTCAAGTATCCCTCCAAGATCTTGTAGAAACAAAGGAATTTGTAGATCGGGCTAGCCGACCCCAAGCCCTCTCTGTACAGGGCGAGGATCGGTCTCAATGGCGTGGGGATTTCAGTTGCCGACGGGTTGATCGCGGTAAGCTGAAACGGCCGGGAAAATCGAACCATTTCACTCTTGCTCGTAAGGTCGCGTGCGCGAAGCCGCGTCAGGTAAACTGGGGCCGTCGCCTCGTAGGCCCAGTGATCGAGGAAGGCAGCACACGCCAGTTGCAGACGGTCCAGCGCTTCATTAGCCGACCGGGCCCAACACCTCATTTTGACGATAGACGCTTCGCTATTCGCATTCCTGCCAACTATGACCCTACCCCATTGGGTATCCACAGCCATGCCTGGTAGCGCAAAGACGAAATAGGAGTCGCCGTCAGCCTCGGTAAACTGAAAATCCAACGCGTTAACCGGGCTCGGGGCCTTCGACAGAAGGGCGGCCGCCTCGAACTCTCGTTCCGAATCGTCGGTCAGTATGTCCTGGTCGCGGCGGGTGACATTTGGGAATTGTGGGACAAGGTGAAGCTCGATTAGGGAGCCGGGGAAACCTAGCTTCTCGACTGGTATCTCCATGCTGGGACCAGGCGTGTTGCCGAGACTTCGGCGACCTCGAACGGAATCTGTGCCTTTCGCCCCGGCCGATTTGCGGGCATTCCTTCGCGCGGCTCGCCCGGGGGACGATTTGGTCATTGTGATTTCCAGAGACGAACTGACGGCGTCAACAACAGCTTAGTCATAATTTCCCCCTGCCTAGACCGCGTACGGCATAGAGCGACATCAAATTGAACGGCGTAGGCGAAGGCGCATTGCTTATAGTCTAAAGTCTTACAGGTTTTTGACCGTTTCTTCGATGTAGTTGCGAACCGCGTTAGTCAATGCGTCGCGGATTTTCCCGATCAGGTCGCTTACCTCAGCATTCCATTCCAACTTGTGCCAGCGGCGCACAAGCTCGCGTCCTTCCTGATCGAAGGCGCCCCAGTCGGTTCTGGGGTGCTGGGTTACCATCTCGAAAATATAGCAATGCTTGAGGCTGGGTGCGCAGCTTAGAACGAGCTGAAGCTGCTGTAACGCCGAGTATTTAGGAGTTAAAGTCACTTTAAGCTCAGCCCGCGACATAGAGCAATTCAGTTCCAGGACGAAGTGCTCTGTCGAGTCCGGATTTAGTGCGGATAACAGATTCACCGCGCCCAGTGCCCATCTTCCCAATCTTTTGTCGCTCTTGATTTCGGCAATCACAAACCGGTCCGGGCGTGTCTCACGGGAGAGTGTCCGGATGATAAAGTCTCTTATAATAGGCTCGCGGAACGTCGAATGCTCGGAAGTTGTGGTCTCGAAAAGCTCAGCGAACTCGCTTTCATCGAACTTCGCGATCAGGCCGTCGAAAAGATCGTCAACAAGTCTTTTTGCCCTATCTGCGTCACCCATCCGTTGCTCCGCTGCGATCAGCAGTTGTTTGGGCGTCCGTGGTTCCGTGACGATGATTGCATCTCTGCTCTCGTTGTGATCCTCATTGCCTTCGCCTTCACTTGGCTTTGCGCGCCAGCGGTTTGCGAATCCTTGTCGGAAGCTGGCGAGCTTGCTTGCGTCGTCGACAAATATCTCGCGTCCCGTTCCCTGGTTTACAAAATAGGGAGTTTGTTCGTCGTTTCCGATGAATTCGTCGCGCAGTGCGTTCGTGATGTCGGAGTAATAAACTACACCTTCGGTCTTGCGCACACTCGCATCGAGAAAGGCGCGTGTGAAAGCGCTAAGTTGGTCCCCGCCGAGTGACGTCTGATCGTCCAATGATGATGAGAATTGAAGCACATTGCGTAGCCCATCCTGCACCACTGGCAACAGAGGGGGCTCGCCCTTCACCAGGGGCGCACCGGAGAAGCAAGCGTCAAAGATCGTAACGAGAAGTTCCGGTCTGGCGGCTCGGAACAGGTCCATTAACTCGCTGTGCCGAAAACCCGTCTCATTGGGGCGGTTTGCGTCGAACGTGGTTCCACAGAGGTAGAGCTCCTGACCTCTCTGGATACCGTGCCCCGAGAAATAGAAGAGCACTTCACTGTAATCGACGCCTGGCGGCAAGGCGGCACGCACAACATCCCGCATCGCATCGGCGGTTAAATCGACATGCTCTAGGACGTGGTCAAACCGGTCGGTCGCCTGGAGAAGCTCTCGCATGGCGGAAACGTCCTCGCGGCAGCATGGCAATGGAGTCTCTTTGTCGTAGACTGCATTGCCAATCAGGATTGCGGTAGAGGTCACGAGCACTCCGGGAACGTTTACGTCTTAGAAGGGGGCACACTACGTCCCTTCGAAAGGATGGTCTAGGTGTCCCTGTTTCTCCGCGTTCCTGAAAGCCGTTAGGCTGAAGTTGGCCATACTTTGCCGTGAGAATTTGGGCTGGCGACGATTCCAGCGCTCAGGAATCTTGTTGCGGTCAGCGGCGTCCGATCCGGCCAAATTGGCCTCAATCGAAAAGGAGTGGCTGGGGTTCTGGCCGCATGGGGAGGTCTTTTTGCGTAACGATCAACTCGCGAGCTACCTTGGCATTGTCGTTGCCATCGATCGTATAGGTCAGATCGACCTCTTCCAAATCGAAAGATCCAAAAATCTTGCGAATTTCGGCTGTGTCGTTGATCGACAGCACGAACACACCCTTTAGCCCCGCAAGTTGCTCCGCCAGCGCCGCGAAATCGCCTCGCCCGAACATTCCTTTGCCGTAGTAGCCCTCGGCGCCCCAATAGGGCGGGTCGAGGTAGAACAGCGTGCCGGGCCGGTCATAGGCGAGGATCAGGTCGGCATAGGGCAGGTTTTCGATGACGACGGCCGCCAGGCGTTCGGCGATCTCCGCCAGGCGCGGCTCGAGCTTCGTGACGTCGAAGCGTCCGGGCAGTTGCGGCGAGACACCGAAGGTGCGGCCAGCAACCTTGCCGCCGAAGGATGCGCGCTGCAGGTAGAGAAATCGCACGGCGCGGTGCAGGTCGGTGAGTGTCTCCGGGTCCTGCGCCAGCAGCCGGCCGAATTCCTCGCGGCTGGTGAAGCGGTAGCGCAGCAGGTCCATGAAGGGCACGTAATGGTGCTGCAGGATGCGGAAGAAATTCGCCACATCGCCCGACAGGTCGTTGATCACCTCCGCGGCCGGGGCGAGCCGACGCCGCAGGAAAATGCCGCCCATGCCGACGAAGGGCTCGACATAAGCGCGGTGAGGAATGCGCTCGATCCGGGCAATGATCCGCTCGGCAAGTTGGCTTTTGCCGCCGATCCAGGCGGCGGCGGGTTTGAGAGGCGTGACTTTGCGGAATTTTTGCAGGTCCATATTGAGAACATTCTTAGTACATGTTACGAACATTCGCCGCGCAAGCGTGGCGGCGGGTGGTCGTCTCAAGCGGCTGCACAGGTTTGGCTCGACAGGATCTGTGGCGGAGGGGCGTTGGCGCGCCCCAAGGCCCCGCCTCTTTTCGAGGAGAGGTCAATGGCACGTGGAATTCTCTATATGACGGCCGAGGAAGGCCGCGCGGGTGCGGGCTGGTATATCGATGCGGGCGAATTCCTGGTCGTCGGCCCGAACCAAGACGAGGCCGGTAATTTCGTGCCGTTCCCGACGCGCGAGGCCGCGGAGGCCTGGGCCAAGGGGGGTAAGTCCACCGTTCCGTTTCTGCAGCCGATCGGCCTGTACGAGCGCGGGCAGTTGCATTGACGTGAGTGCCGGCGATGATCACGAGGCTCGGCGAGGCCTGGAAAGCAGGATGGCAGGTGCGGATCGCCTGCGCCGCCGGCAAAGGCCACGCCATGAAGAAGCACCCCATGTGCACCTTCGCAACCGATCTCGACATGAAAACTCTGATGATCGCGAAGGGGTACAACTTCCCGATCGACGGGCTGCGCGACCGGCTCATGTGCCCGGAGTGCCAGGCTTGCGACATGCGGGTGATGTATTTCCCGCCCGGCGACAACCAGCGCGAGATCGACGTCACCACCAAACCCAAGCCGCGCCGCTGGGGGACGTGGTAGAGTGCCAATAGCAATGGAGGTCATCCATGTGTGGCAGGTTCACCCAAGAATATTCCTGGCGGCAGGTTCGCGACGCGATGGACCTCACCGGCCCGGCGCCCAATTTGCGGGCGCGCTACAACATCTCGCCGACGACTAGGATCGATATCGTGCGCAGAACGAGCGTCAGCCGCGAACTCGCCCGCGCGCGCTGGGGCCTGCTACCGGCGTGGTGGAAGACGCCGCTCAAGGAGACGAAACTGAGCACCTTCAACGCCCGGTCGGAAGAGGCGCCTGGGAAGCCGATGTTTCGGAGCGCGTGGAAAGTTGCCCGCTGCATCGTGCCGGCCTCCGGATTCTACGAATGGACCGGACCGAAAACGGCGCGGATCCCACATTACATCACCGCGCGCGACGGCGGCCTCTTGGCCATGGCGGGGCTCTGGTCGGAATGGACGGATCCGGACAGCAAGGAGAGTCTGCTTACGGCGACCATCCTGACGACCGCGGCAAGCGCGTGGATGGCGCACATTCACGACCGCATGCCGGTGTTCCTCCAGCCGGAGGAGTTCGATGCCTGGCTTTCGGCAAAGGCAGGCAAAGAGTTGATGCTGCCAGCGCCCGATCACTATCTCACCGAGCATGTGGTTTCGCAGCGGGTGAACAGTTCGAGGGCTCCCGACGACGATCCGACGCTCATAGGGGCCGTGTCATGACCGAAGAAGACGACGTTAAAAAGCTGCAGAAACTGAGTGCGAAACTCCAAGCGGTGCTTGCCGGAAACGATATTCACACGTGCATCAGCCTCTTGATGGATTCGCTTGCGACGGCGTTGGCCATCTCCGCGGACACGCCGGAGCAGGTCGACCAATTTATTGATGACCACTTCATGCCGGAACTTAAGCAAGTGGTGCGGACGAAGATCGCGGCCATTCAGACGATGCAGAGCGGTCGACCGCCGGAACGGCTCAATTAGCGACACGCGACCGACATGGAAGGATGCCTGCGTCATGGAGATTATAAGTCAAATTTTAGGCGGTCTCAGCGCAGTGGCCGCCATCGCGGCGGCAATAATTTGGTTCAAATCTGCCCAAGTAAACACGCCACAGGAATTCAAGGTGGAAGTTCTAGTGGAGCTGATTCACAATTCGGACAACGTCGATGGCTCGCATATCTTTGTCGGTGGGCACGGCACGAGCCGGGAACTGGAGAGTCTCGGCAACGCGATGATCGAACAGAGCCGTCTCAGCGGCAGGGCCGCCATATGGGCTGGTGCGTCCGCCCTTCTGCAGGGGGGCGCAATCGTCGCACACCTATTTGCAAGATAAGAAAAAGCCCCGCGCGCCCATCGACGACACGGGGCAAGTCTGGCGTTTGCGTGAGGTTGAGAGCGTTGCAGCTCATCGCCGGAAGCGCCGGCGCGCCTTTGCCGCATTTACGGCGAAGCTCTATTGCCCGAAGCCCTGATTGCTCTGGAACTTGGCGAGCCGGGCCTCCAGGTCGGCGTTTCGCGCCTCGAGACGCTCGATCTTTTCGTCTTGCCGGGCGATGTATTCGGTGAGTTCTCGGATTCGGCCCAGGTATCCCTCCTGCAAGGTTCGAATCTGATCGTTGAGCGAGGAGGCGAGGTCGGATTTGCGTTTGCCGAAGACGCCGAACAGGGCGGCGATCCCCGCGATCAAACCGCCCCCCGCACCGCAGATCGCAGTCAGTTGGGCGCTATCGATCGAAAACATCCAGGGAGCTCCGCCAGCAAGCGACGCCGGTGAAGGCCGTCAACAAAGAGTAGAGAATCTGCGGCGGCGCTACCTCGGCCGCCCAGGACGACCCGGCAAAGGCCCCGAATATGATGCAGCCGAAAGCGGCACATATCATGCGTAGCAGGCTGGATCCGCGCTCGCGACGCCCGTTCACGATCAAGGCGGCGAGCCAGACGAGGCCGAAGGCCGCCATGAGCGTGCCGAGGTCCGAACCTCGCAGGCCGAGGTCATAGAGCCCCATGTAATGCGGCAAGGTGAGGATGTGCGGATGGACGAGCAGGTCGCAGCCGATGCCCGACATCGCGCTTGAAGCGAACCATTCGAACAGCTTCCCACGCGCGAACAGCAGCCGCTCGAACTCCCTCCAGATCGTGCGCCAGATCATTTATGCGTTGCCCGGATGACCTGCGCCAGGACCGACGAGATGTCGCTCGACTTTTGAGCCGAACCGCTCGATGAGCCGAGCCAAAAATTCAGCACCGTCCCAAAGCCGCCGGCGAGCGCCCCAAACAGTACGTTGGCGACGCCGCTATCCGGCACGGCCCGGAACAACATCGCCACCGACAAGCCGACGAATCCTGCGACGACAAGCACTGAGATGACCGGCGCGCCCCAGGAGATGCGCGAGCCGGTGGCGGCCAGTTGCGCCATGGTGGCGCGGGCGTTCTCGATATCGGCTAGGCGCTGCTGCTCGGCTTGCACGGCCGTGGCGCTCGCCGCCTCGGCCTGCTTCACAGCATCAGCCGCAGCGGTCGGATTGGCGTTGATCGCGGCGTTTATCGCGTCGGCCGTCGGCGAGGTGCCCAGAGCCGTCGCAAGCGCATTGAGCGCGATCGGCACCAGCGCGCCGGCGGGGCCGCCGAGCGCGGCACCGAGCACAGGTGCGCCGAGCTTGACGATGGTGGCGGCGAGATCGGTGAGGGCGCTCATTGGGTTACTCCATGAAAAAGGGCCGAGAGGAGGCGCGCCCAAAAGCTCTGCGGCGCAGGTTGAACTGGCGTCGCGGACACGGAAGGCATCGGCGACGGTGCTGGCTGAGGAAGGGGTGCGGGTTGTGGTGCAGGCGCAGGTTTCGATGGTGCCGCGTGTGTGGCGCTCGCGCCGTTCGCGCCAATAGAGACCGGCGCCGCATCTTTCACGATCGCACTCGTCACGATTTTATAGAACTTCTCGCCATAGCCGCCGATCATTGCGGCGCGGTCAGTGCCGTTGATGATACGCCGCGCGCCGGCCCAATCGGTTTTGTCGGCGTTGAAATAATCGCTGAACTTCTTGCCGGTGAACCATCCTTCGGTCATGCCGTCGATCGCGATCTTGGCGGCAACATCCTGCCGCAAGGCGAGCTCGGGATGATTGACGAGATCGAGCCCGAGCTTCTCGCCGGCCTTGCGGTAATTCGGAAGCCACGTTAGTTCCACATCGCCGCGCCCGAAATAGGTTTGATGCGTTACGGGATCCGCGCGCCCGTAGGCATGCCCCTGACCATGGCCGTATTCCGCGATGGGCTGCATGGTCGCCGCCGTCTCATGCCAGGAGGTCGCGAGCAGATACGAGAGATCGCGCGGATCATTCGACCCCATCACCTCCCAGGCATCGAGCAACGCATTGAACCCGTCGACTTGGCTTTGCTTGAGCGCGCCGAAGGCGGCGTGAGTTCCAGTGAAAAATATAACGCGGTCAATTTTCATGGGAGAACTCGCATTGTGAGAGAGCCGGTTCCGCGCTCGAGCATGCCGAGTGCGGCGGCCGCGCCGCGGGACAGATCGAGCGCGCGGCCGGTCGAAGCGGCGGGGCCGCGATCGGTGACGCGGACGACGACGGTGCGGCCGTTGGCTGGGTTGGTGAGCGCCAGGCGCGTGCCGAAGGGGAGAGATCGATGCGCGGCGGTCATGGCGCGCGGGTTGAACCGCTCGCCGTTGGCGGTATGGCGGCTAAGCCTTTCACCGCCGCCGTACCAGGATGCCCGAACCGTGCGTGGCGGCGCATTGCTGGCATGGGCGCACGCGCACAAGCCGAGACACATCGTCAGCGCGAATACGCGCGGAAATCGGTTCACTGCGCCGGCGGATGCGGCAAGACGGCGAGGGTGAAGACAATCGCCAGCACGCCGAACAGATAGAGCCCGCAGAAGGCGCGGAAGCTGTATTCGAGATTGCCCATGGGACCCTCGCGCAAAGTTGTTAATCGAGCGAATTGGAATCTTCCGAGCGGCTGCGCAGATACTGGTCGAACTGCCGCTCGAGCGCGGGTTTGGCGCCGGAAAATTCCAGCACGCCATAGGTGTTGCGTTTCAGGTCCTCGTGCGGGTCGAAGGCGTGATCGATGAACATCCCCCATCGGCTGAGGTAGCCGCGCTTCGCCTTGCTGCCGTGGAACAGATGCTCGATCGTGCCATGCACAAAACCGAGTTTCTGGTTGATGTGGGCGAGCGCCCGCGCCTCCCATCGCGTGACTGCGGAGCGGTAATTGCCGTTCGTATCGGCTGGCATGGATTTGTCGGCGTATCCGGCGATGGCGAGCGCCATATGATGGTCGCCCGACCCCATGCCGCCGACCTCGAACAGGCCACCGATCTTGTCGAGCGCCGAGCGCACATAGGCCCAGGCATAGCCGCTATGGGCGTAGTCGTAAGGGCCGCCGTCGAACTTCCACCATTTCGACCCATCCGGCACGACCGGCTTGCCGGCGTGGAACAGCGATGCGAAGGACACATGCGTCTGGATATGCTCGTCGTTCGGCCCGAGATCGTAGGCCTTGTCCCACGGCTGCACGACCGGATAGAGATCGAGCGCCCGCAGCGTTGCGGTCGCCCAGCCGGCGCGGCGAAACTGGATGTCAGCATCGAGCGTCGCGATTTTCTTCGCGCTTTCCGGTAGCCGGGAAATGCCGATGTTGAGCAGGTTTTCCTTGTTCCATACCAGCGTGGTGGCGCGTACCGGCACATGCGTGACACGTGGTCCCGCGAGATCGGTCAGATCGTGGCCACGCGAACCATAGGCGCACTCGACCAGCGTGACATGGACATTCGGCTCATGAAGCCAATCGGCGATGGCGGCGCGCGCCAGATCAAGCCGGCTCTTCCAGCCGATTGGATTGGCGATGCAGGTGACGATATGCAGGATTTCGCTCATCAATGAGTCCTTCGGGTTGGGAATGGCAAACCGCCATTGCGAGCGAAGCGAAGTGATCCATCCCCCAGCTTTGGAGATGGATTGCTTCGTCGCCTTGCTCCTCGCAATGACTGGTGATGAAGATGGATTGGGCGGACTTAGCCGCCGTTGCTCGGGCCGGAATTGCCCGGCACTTGGGTATTCGACGAACTCGTGAAACCGCTGGCGCTCTTGGCTTTCTTGCGCTTGTCGGTGCCCGCATCGCCGCTCGGCTGCTCGAGCGTCATTTGCGTGGTGTAGCCGTCCTTGCGGTGGCGGGTGTGCTCGGCATCGGTGATTTTGTAGGTGCCGTCGATGCCCGGCCGCAGGCCGGAGACTTCGCAGGGCGCCTGCGAACGGGCCGCCGGCTCGCCGTCGATCAGGATCGTGCCGCCGCCTTTCTTGCGGTCGGTCTCGCTCTTGTTCGATTGCGCCTTGGTCTTGGCGCGGTCCTGCGAGCCGTGCTTGTAGTGCTCGCGTAAACTGGCGTTGGCGCCGTCGCTGTCGTCGGTGGTGACCTCTTCTTCCTGCCACTTGGCCTGTTTGCGGTCATACCAGCGCGCTTTGTGGCTCGCATATTTGTTCGCGTCGAAGACCGGCGTCATGTCCCAATTGATGATATTGCCGGGGCGGCTGGCGTTGACGGTCGTGAGCGCCGCGCCGCCAGCGGACTCGCCGGATCCGCGCGCGACGAAGATCGCCGTGCCGCCGGAGACCTTGAACGTGGCGCCAAGTTCGCAGGCGATGCGCGCGCCCCAACCGTAGAAACTTTCGTGCGACATGTCCCAGTAGGGACGCTGGATTTGGGTGAGGCTCGCATCCACTTTCACGTCGAGCCCGGCCTGTTGCCCCCATTCCTGAGCGACATCGCCGAAGGACGCATTGTCCTTGTGCCGCTGGGCTTTCTGCTTCGCCGTCGAATTCTGGTCGGCGCTCTTCGCCGAGAGCGACAAGGTTTGACCGCCCCCGCGCGAGCCGCGCGAATGCGGCTCGTCGGTCTTGCCATCAAAGGTGATGCAGCCGCCGCCGACCCAGCCGATCTCGGCATAGATCGTGGCGCCGGTGCGCGGCAGTTCGATCTGGCCGCTGGTGTCATCGAGTTCCGCTTCGAGCGAGTCCGACTTGCCGCCTTCCGTATCCTTGATCTTGAGTGAAATCATCACGGGATCGAAATTATTGGTGACGTCGTTCCCGTCGATCTTGAGCAGCCAGTAGGAGCGGGGCATGAGTATTTCCGGTGGCGCTAGTCGTACAGGCTGATGGTGGGCTTGCCGGAGCGCGTGACCGGCGCCGGTACGGTGACTACGATCTTGGTGCCGCGCGGCGGCATGAGACCCAGCGCGGCGAGGCCGGGGTTGCCAGCGAGCACCTGCTCCACAAGACCCGGCACCTCGCGCAGGTAGCGCCGCCACAACAGCAGGTCGAGCGGCGTTTCGTCGTTCAGGAATGTCAATGTTTCCGTGGTCATCCAAACAAACTCATGAGCTGCCCCAATAGGCTGCCGGCATCGGGCGCGTTCGGCGATTTGACGAGGTCGATCGCGACTTCGATCTGGCGGCCGATTCCTTGCGGGTCGAGATAGGTGTGGCGGATGTTCGTCTTCTCGATGAAATACCAACCGAAGTTGAGCCCGTCCCCGCGCACCAGGATCTGCGGCGCGCCGGACGTGCGCAGATTGTCGAGCAGGGTCAATTCGTCGAGGCCGCCGAAGCGATGCGGGAAGAGCTTGCCTTTCAGCGTGATCTTCTCATCCGCCTCGCCAACGCCCTCGCGCGGCCGCTGCTGGTCCATGATGTCCTTGGCCGCGTAATCGTAGCCGGCGTCGCGGGTGAATTCGTCGGCATTGAGCGGCGCGACCTCGAAGGCGAGGGGGCCGAGGCAAAAGAGCATCTCAACACCTACTTTTCGTTGGCGCGAATGTGGCGCTCAAACCGCGTGTTCGCGTGTTTGAGCCAATCAAAAAAGCTCGCACGCGCGCTATTCATTACGTCGACCGCCATAACCGGCGGTGAAATTGCCCCGCATCGCGGCGGCATGCGACGGCACGTTGAGACCGCCGGCGCCGGCGCCCAGCGAGGCGAGTTCGGCCTTGGCCTGCGCCACCTTGGCGAGAAATGCGTCGATCGCGGCGGTGCTGACCTGCGGCGTGACGGTAATGCCGAGCGCAGCGAGAAGGGCGTCGCCGGCCTGCTGCGCCGCAGGCGCGACGCCTGCGATCTGGCCCGTGTCGACCTGCGGCGCGGCCGTTCCTGTGGCCGGCGCGCCGCCGGCGGCCTGGGCCCGCGTCGGAATGGTGTGGTCGCCACCGAACCCCAGACCGCGATTGGCCTCGCGGTCGGTACCGGCGCGCATGTCGTCCATTTCGAGCGTGGACATGCCGAGCGGATTGAGATCGATGCGCCGTCCGACCTGGTTGGCGGTGTCGCCGTAGCCCTGATGCTTCGAGCGCTGCTCCGCCTTGTAGCGTTGCACCGCGCGATACATGGGATCGTTCTCGAACGTGTCGTTGAACGGATTGGTGATGTCGTACCAATGCTTGTATTTGGCGAAGGCCTTGTCGACGGTCTTGTTGCCGTACATGCCCCGCAACCGTTTCTCGCGATCCGCATCCTGCTGCAGCGTCTTGTCGTCTTCGTCACTGAAAACGGTTGGAAGATTTGCGAGCACGCCGAGCCCGGCCATTCCTTTAAGCTTGCCACCCCAGGCGCGCAGCGTGCCCCATACACCGGCGCCGCCGCCCACGTCCTTGGCGATGTCGTTGGTCACGCCACCGCCGCCAGCGGCGAGGACCTCGGCCGCATTGGTGAGCGCTGCCGCCGACTCGTCGAGAGCCACGGCAGATCCCTTCAGCCCAAAGCCTGTCATGAAACCGTTGAGCGCGCCATAGAGCAGCGCCCCACCGCCCGCCGCGCCGGCGCCGATCGCGCCGCCGGCAGCCCATTTGGCAAGTTCCGGATTGTCCTTCTGCCATTGCGCAAGCGATTCCGACCAGCCTGAGATAGTTTTGGAGAAAGACGTCATGTATGTCGCCGCGTCTTTCATTGCAGGTCCCGACAGCGTGCCAAGAAAGTCCTGCAGTGACGTGTTGAGCGAGTCCATACCTGCGAGCGGATCTTCGGCCTGGTTCTTCATCCAGTCCTGCCCGGCCGCCGCCTCGTAATTGGCGCGGTGCGTCTTGAGCGTCTCCTCCTGCTGCAACAGGATTCGCGCCATGTTGGCCGCCGTGCTCGGCATGACCTGGTTGAGCAGCCGGATCTGATCGGACAGGGTCTTCGCGCCCATCTTCTCGGCGGCCGGCTTGAAATACGCGGTGAGCCATTTGCCCGGATCGCTGGCGAGGAGATCGTCGCCCTTGACCTTGCCGAGATAGCCATGAATGGCGCCGGTCTTGGTGCGCACAATCTGTTTCGGATCCTCGAGCAGACCGAGTTTGTCGAGCTGCTTCACGGCCGTCATCTTGTTTGCGAGACCGCCGCGCAAGGTCTTGGTCATCATCGACAGGGCGTCGCCGGCCGAGGAGCCGTGCATTTCCTGGATCAGGCTCGGCAGGGTCAGGTTGATGAACTCGTCGGATAGGGTCGCGCCGGCGCTTTTCGAATATTTCGCCGCCTCGTAGATCTGCTCGGTCGAGATCGTCTTGCCCATCACCGACATGGCGGCGATCTGGCTTTGCAGGAACTTATGGAAGCGCTCGGGATTGGCCATCATGCCGAGCGACTCGGCGCCCTTGACAAGATCGGCAACATTGGCGTTCTCGGCGCCCATGGCCTTGAGCACGGACGTCGCTTTCGCGAGTTCCGGCATCAGCTCGAACGTCTCTTCCGGATGCATGACCGCCGAGCGCGCTTCCTTGTGCAACTCCATCAATTGCGCGACGCTGAGGTTCGGCACCGTCTTCTTGAGGTCGAGCGCCTCGGCTTTCACCCGCGCGATTTCGTCGGCCTTGATGCCGGCCTGCATCATCTGCACGACTTCGTGTTGACGCTCGGCGGCGTTGTCGATCGACTCCTTCGTCAGTTTGAGCAGCTCATGGCCGGCGGCGCCGGCGCCCAGCGTCGCCGCGAGTTCCTTGTGGCCGGCCAGCCATTTGTTGTGACCGCCATGTTGTGCGGGCTCGTCCGGCTTCGGCAGCTTGACCGGCTTGTTCATCTGGCGGTCGAAGGCGGCACGCTCGCGCGCGACTTGGCGCAGGGCGCGAATGGTCTGGTCTTCCCATTGCGTCACTGCCGACGCCTGGGTCTTGGTCCATTCGCTGGCATTGGCGGCGAGCTTCTCGCTCGCGGCATATTTCTGCCAGGCCTTGCCGACGGCCTCGATGTCCTTCGCTTCGAGCTTCAGCTTCTGCAGCGATTTGACCAGCTTTTCGGGGCCGGCGACGTTGCCGAATTGCTTGTCGACATTCTTGGCGTGGGCGCGAATCTGATCCATCGCGCGCTCGATGCTCGGCGCACGCTTGGTCACATCCTCCTTGAGCATGACCGCGAGGGTGGATGTCAGATTGGCCATGGTGTCTCGACGCTCACAATTGATCCTCGAGCCGCATCGCTTCGATCAGCTCGGCGCAGAATTGGTCCCAGTACAAAGCCATGATCTCGGTCATGGACCAGCCGAGCACGTGGCCTATGAAGGCGCGATAGTGTCGCCAGGCGTAGGGGCTGAAGCGTTCGGGTCGTTCGCGTCCGAAGCGGTCTTGGCGCCCTCGTCGGTACGGAATCGCCGGGGCAAAAAATCCTCGGCCTCCTTTAGCAAGGTCAGCATGTCGTCGTCGTCGAGGCTGTCCAGCACGTCGCCCGGAAGGAGCGCACCGGACTCATCGGCGAACAGCGGAAAGTAGCGCGCGCCGAGCGTTTCGCCGCGAGCAGATTCGACGAACTGGTCGATCTCGCCGGCGGTCATGCGCTTGATCACCACTACGTTGAGCGGGACGCCGTCGACCTCCACCGGCCACTCCAGGGGGACGGTCTTGAGTCGGGATTTCTCGCCGACAAAGCGGATGGTGCGCTTGGGCGGTGCGCCGAGTGTAGCGGCGGCGGCATACGTTTCGGTCATGCTTGGTTCCTTGGAGTTGCGGGATGGTGGCAAGATCTGTGCCGCAGCGGCTTCTCGGTCCGGCTTGCGTTGTCGGTGGATCCCGGGTCAAGCCCGGGATGACATCGCGGGGTCTTATTTGCGGCGAACGGCGCAGGCGCCGAGCGCGCAGTCAGGCGATACGAAGAATCGTCTTCTCGGCGCTGTTCATGTCGGTGCCGTCGACGCGCCAGGTGGAGGCGAGGAAATCGTAGAAATACTTCTCGGTCTTGTCGAAATAGAGTTCGTAATGGGTGATTTCCTTGATCTCGTGGTCCTGCTCGTCGAGATCGCCGCGCTTCCATTCGTTGGGGTCGAGTTTGGTGAGGCGGCCCCAGGCCACGGCCTTCAATTCGATCGCGCGTCCGGTCGATTTGTCGCGGATGACGCCGTAGATCGTGTAGGGCATCGACGTGCGGCCGTTGATGCCGAACAGCGACATGGTCTGCGGGTCGGTGCCCTTGAGCTTGAACTGGATGCTGAGGGCGTTCATGCCGAGACCGCCGATCTCGATCGCGCCGATCGAACCGCCGGCGTGGTGCTCGGCGGTTTTTTCCTCGAGCGATGCTAGTTTCAGGCTATCGAGGGTGAGATGCTTCGAGCGGTCTGTGCCGGTGTCGCCGGCGAAGATGTTCATGGCCTCTTTGACGTAAATCGTCATGGCGATCTCCTAAAGGTGGGGAAGGGGCTCACTGTCGTTGCGAGGAGCAAAAGCGACGAAGCAATCCATCTCCCAGACTCGAGGATGGATTGCTTTGCTGCGCTCGCGATGACGGCGTTGGTTAGTTGAGGAACTGCGCCGGCAGTTGCGCGGCCTGGGCGATCAGCGTCGAAAGCTCGAAGGTGAGCGCCTCACGATACGGGCCGGAATTGACCGTCACCTGGGTGATCGGCGCCGGTTCTTCCTGGTTGTAGGCGATCGCGAACTGGCCCTGCCGCAACGCGTCGACCGAATTGTCGGCGGCGTTGAAACTGACCTTGAAGCCGAGCACCGCCTTTTTCATGATCAGATAGGAGCCGACCGCGTTCATGTCGTTGAGCACGTCCTGCACGCCCTGCGGCGTCACGTTCTCGGTGCCGAGGCGCAGGCGGATGCTTTTCATCAGGGCGAGGTGGGTCCAGTCGCGGCCGCGCCGCTTGTTGTAGAACCATTGCAGCGGATCGGAACTGGCGTTCCACACGCCGGCCCAGACATAGCCGGAGGCGCTGATCGCCGTTTCGTCGCCGATCTCGCCGCGTTCGATCACTGAGATGTTCTGCGCCAGCAATTCCTGGCCGGCGGTGGCGCCATCGACGAGGCTGAACGGGTAACTGTTCTTGAGGCCGAGAATGCCCTGCACCGGCTGGCCGGAGATCGACCAGAACGGCAGGCCTTCGTGCTGGAAGTCGACGCGAGCGAAGAGGCCGAGGGCAACGGCCGCGCCGTCCTGATATTCCGTGCCCGGCGAGACCGTCTGACCGGCCGGGATCGGCGATTGGATGATCTCCCATGCATCGGTCGGGATGAGGCGCGGATCGGAGAGCACCTGGCGGAAATTGAGGGCGCCTTGCTGGCCGCTGCCGTCGGAGCCGACCACGGCGCAACCGAAGAGCGCGGCGCAAATTGCCGGCAGGTTGGCGCAGATCGGATTGGCGAGGGCCTGCATGGCGACCGTCGCTGTCGCGCCGATGATGTTGGCCGCCAGGGTGAAGGCGTTGCCGCCGACGCCGAGCGTCTTGTCGGTGATGGTGAGCGCCGTCGCGGTCGCCGCGTAGGTGCAGAGCGAAATGTTCGCGTCCGCCGAGGCGTTGCAGAAGGCCGCCAGATTGGCCAGCGTGGCGGCCAGGGTCGCGCCCGGCACCACATCGTTGGCAGCGGTGCCGAAGGTCACCACGGTGCCGTCCAGGGTGATCGTGTTGCCGACCACGGGGTTGGTGACGAAATTGATCGCACCGGTCGCCGCGACCCCCACCGCGCCGCCGGTCAAGGTCGGGCCGGACACGGTCGCGCCCTTGCCGTCGCCGCCGATGCTGCAGGTCACCACGGTGCCGGCATCGTATTGGCCGGGCGCGGTCAGATTGACGCCGGTCACCACGCCATTGGCGATAATGGCCGTGCCGGTGGCGCCGGGCGGATTGAACGTGACCGGCGCATTGGTGAATCCGGTGCCGCCGCCGGTGATGGTGACGGATTGCACGCCAAGGTCGCTGGTGCCGGTATAGCCTGGCGCGCCGATGAGGCGCGGCACTTCTCCGAGAAGCGTTTTGGCCTTGAGCAGGGCATAAAGCCCGCTGCCGTTGGCAGGATTGCCGGCAATGTTGGCGATCGTGGCGTCGATGTCTGCGCCGGTGGCGACGCGCACGGCGACGATGCGGGCCGAGGTCTGCAGGTCGGCAAGCTGGTTGTCGATCGTCACCACCGTCTTGTAGAGCGGGCCGGTGCCGAGGGCGGCGAGGGCGGTCGCATCGCCGGAATCGAAGGCGATCGGCGTGTCGAGCGGATAGGTGGCGGCGATCGCATCGTCGGACGGCAGCACCAGGCCGATGATCGACAGATCAGACGGCTGGGCGGGACGCGGCTCGTTGTTGACGTTGTTGAACACCATGCCATAGCGGGGTGTGGTCATCGGGGTCTCCTAAAGAAAAAGGGCCGCTGATGAGGCGGCCCTTGCGGGATGGGAATGGGTGATGACGGGAAGGGTTGTGGCTAGAACCCGAGCTGCGCCGCGAGTGCGTCGGCTGCGGCCTTGACCGCCGACACCTTCCCCGGGATCTGGATGGCGGCGGTCACATTGGCGATATCTTCCGCCGCGTAGCGGATCGGCTGCAAGCCGGCGACGATTTGCTGGTAGGCTGTTGCTTTCGCTATCACCGCGGTAGCGACACTTTGCGGTGTCGTAGACGGATCGTTAGCGGCTGTGACGATCGCCTGCAGCAGCGACGGCGCCGGCGGCGTGCCGCCTCCCTGCACGATCCGCGCCTCGATCAATTGTACCGACCAGCTATCAACCTCGCTGCGCGGATATTTCGCGGTGACGCGGGCGGTGATCGCGTCGAGATAGGCGATGCAGTCGGCGATGGCAGCCTGCGCCTGGGCGGCGAGCGGCGATTGCGGCGCGGGAGCCGGCGTATTGCCGGCCGCGAGCCATGCCTCATAGTCCTGCCGCATGGCGTTCGCCGGGTCGTTCGGAATCGTCCAGCCGTCATCCCGTAGGACGCAATCGGAATCATTAATCAATGTGTACATGGGCGATTACAAGCTCGCGTCGAGTGTGATTGTAGCGTTGTAGTAAGCGTCCCCAGTCGCTGACGGGATCAGCCAGAGCGCTGAGCCATTGGCGGCTAGCTCTAGCCCGACAGAGCTAACGTTTCCCTGGGAGTTCATCGACCAATTGCCCGCAGGTGTGGCGCGCATCGGGGGGTGAGAAATCGAAGATTTCACACGACCTGACGTCGTGGCATACCCCTGAATGTTACACTGCCCTTTCCAGTAGTAGCGCATGCACGCGAGGGTCAGGCGATCAACCGGGATGTACTCGAACTCGGTTGCATAGCTTCCAAGCTCAATCTGGCAGCCTGTGACCTGGTGCGTCGCTCCGGCCGTGGAGATCAAGCGGACAGATGCTGCTGTTCTCCGCGCATAGGTCGTGGTGGTTGCCCACGCCCCGGCTGTCCCGTTGCTATTTGATCCAGAACCGAGGTCGAAAATTAGACGGAGCCCAGCAGTCGTGTCGCTAGCCCATGTCCCAGCCGTCGCCCCTGGGATCACGATGGTGGCGTATTGCCAAACATTGGCGGTCGTCACCACATAAGTGGCGGTGTAGCATTGCGTGCCGCCGCCGTTCCCGATGCAGAGGCCATAGGTTCCGGCAACCGACGCCTTCACCCAGAAGGACAGGGTGACAGTACGTCCTGACGCCAATCCCCACTTGAGCTTGGCGATATTGACGCCCTCAACCGCGGTGAAGAGTTGGTATACCTCAGTCGCCCCAGGCGAGGCCACGGCCGTTGTTACCGTTGTCTTCAGCGAATTGCGTAACCCCGGAGGAGCGTCGGCCACAACCTGGGCCGAGTAGACGCCAGCGCCAGATGTGGAGTTGTTCCACATGTCACAAAGGTAGCCAGGCGTGGAGACAAGAGTGCCTCCGTAGCGCTGATCTGAATCAAACCCGCCGTTGATGAGGAGGTTGCGCCCTATCGGAGCGGTAGGCGCTGATCCAACCGAACTCACGGTCCATTTCGTCGACGACACACGCATGAGCGCGACGCTGGCATTGGCGTAGTTCAGCACATAGCTCGACGCGCCGTTGATTGTGTCCGCGCCGTTGGCCGTGAGTGTGATCGTGTTATTCTGCGAACAGGCGCCACTTTCGTCGAAAATATAAACCGTCTGGCCCTGATTCATGCTCGCGGCGCTCGGCAGTGTGCCGGTGCGAGGCGCTGTAATCGCAGTCCAGACGACGGCTTCCATGGCATTGGTGATCGCTTGGTTGGCATCGTTGACCATCGTCGCTTGGTCGATGTTCAGCAAGACGCGCTGTACGGCGACGCTCGCGGCGGAGCCCAGCGCGCGGCCGACGGCGGTGGAGTCGAGCAGATCGGCCAAGGCCAGCGTCACGTTGCCGGTGCGGCCGGCAACGGACAGGACTTCGTTCGATATGCCGTCCCACTTGTTCCAAACCGTGCCGTTGAACACGGCCATGTCGCCGACGTTCCACTGGGTGATGCCGTCGAGCGGCGTGGTGCCGGCATTGTTGACGCGATAGAGATAGCCCTTGGTGCCGGCGCCGGAGACAAGGGCCGGATTGTTCGCGCTCGCGTCCCATGTCCCGATATAGGTCATCGCGCCCTGCAGCGCGGCGGGCAATTGGTTGAGCGGCAGATGGCCGCCGCTGTCGAGCGTCGCGAGCGTGTTGGCGACGCCATGCGGCAATTGGCTCAATGGCACGAGGCCGGTGGCATCGAGGGTCGCCAGCGTGTTGGCGAGGCCGGCGAGCAGTGGCAAGCTGTGCAGATTGCCCTGGTAATCCTTCCACCAGAGCAGCGCGCCGTGCTCGTCGATCGCGAATTCGCCATCGGCCAGAGCCGTGGGCGCGGTGCCAAGCAAGGTCCGCTTGTGTTGGATGACCGTGCCGGGCTGGCCGTCGAGCGTGCCGCCGTCGATCGCCTGCGCTGTCAGCAGTGGCGGGACCGTCGGAAAAATCGTCCAGTTGCCATGCGCGCCGGCGCCGAAGGCGTTGCTGACATTGATGGTCAGTGTGCCCGTGGCTCGCACATAGGAGACGACATGGCCGGCCATGACCACGCCGGCATCCGCCGACATGGCCACCAGCCATTGCGCCGGCGCGAATTGCTGCGCCAGGCTCGCGTCGATGACGAAGGGAACATTGCCCGTCGCGACGGTGACCGACGGCGCCGAGGTGGCGACGAAGATCGCGCCGAGATTGGCGATGCTGACAAGCTCGTTATAGACCGGCAGCAAGGCGGTGTTGAGCCGGTCGAGGCCGACCTGCTGGATCTGGGCGAGGAGCGCGTCGAAGTTCGGCTTGTAGCTTTCGAGCGTGCGCAACCGTAGATCGAGCGCGGCCATCGCCAGATTCATGCGCTCGGGCGACGCGCTCTTGTTTGTGACGAAGTCGAGTTCAGCGGGCAGGTTGGACATCGATCACCGCATCGCCGAGGGCCTTCAGGACGGCGTCGTCGACGACGTGTTTGACGCCGGCGCGATAGACGATGTCATCGATCGGCACCGCGCGAGATAGTTTGACCTCGTGATAGCCTTCGTAGGAGGTGAGCGGCGCCGGCGTGGCGTCTTGCGGTTCGTTGGCCATGGGGTTGCTCCAGGGAAGAAGGGGAGCGTCATTGCGAGCGAAGCGCAGCAATCCATCTCCGAGACTGGGGGATGGATTGCTTCGTCGCTATGCTCCTCGCAATGACGGACGTGGTGCGGCGCAGCCTGGGTCTTACAGCACCCAATCCTTGCGCCAGGCGACGTGGAAGGTTTTCAGGGCGCTGGTCGTCGTGCCGGCGCTCTTGGTCACCCAGGACGTGACGGCGGCGCCGAGGTTGAACACGAAGGTGCGCTCGGTGGCGCCGTCGGAGGCGATCACGTCGCTGTAGGACGAGGGTTGCGTCTCTGTGGCGTAGCCAGCGCCGGTCATGATCGTGACCTTGCCGGTGTGGAAGTTGGGATCGAACGACTCGTAACGCTCGATGATGCGGATCGAAGAGGTCGCGGCCGGCGGCGTGCGCGGCAGCGCCATATGGGTGAAACTCGTGTTCGGCCGCGACACATGCACGTTGCTTTGCAGCAGGTTGAGCACCGGCTGCACGTCCGGCGTGCCGGCGAAGACGGCATGCAGCGGCAACAGCGGCGGGAGCGAGCCGCCGGCGTTGAGCGCGCCGGCATTGGCTGCGGCGAGCGAGATCCATTGGCCGTTGACCTGCACTTCGAAGGTGAGGCTGGTCGCGCCGGGCGTGATGGCGCCGGCCAGGATGTCGAGCGAGGTGATCCCTCCGGCGAGCTGCAGCGGGTTCAGATCGATGGTCGAGATCGCCTGGCGGAATTTGCAGGTGTACAGGTTGAAGGCGAGGTGTTTCGTGAGATCGCCCTGCGCATAGGCGCCGCCGACCACGGTGAAGAATGTGCCGCCGGGGAAGGCCGTGCCGTCGGCGCTCGCCACGAAATGGTTGGCGCCGGTCATGACGACAACCGCATAGCGCTTGCCGGCCTGCAGGTACACCGGCGTGGCAAAGGCGAAATTCGTCTCGGCCGGAGCGAGCTGCAGATGGGGCTGGTCGAGCGAGGCTTGCGCGATCACCTGGGTCAGATCCGGCAAGCCGGTCGAGGTGGCCTGGCAGATGACCACATTGACCGAACCCTGCGCATCGATCTTGGTGAAGAACAGCCCGATCGATTGCAGCCACATGTCCTGCCCGACCGGGAAGGTTTCGGCGACCTGCGTGCCGGAAATCTGATTGGTGACGGTGATGCGGTCCCAATAGGGGTCGGACACCGTGTCGGTCCAGAACTGCTGCAGGCGCACGGCGACATGGCTGAGACCGCCGGAATTGGCCGAATAGACGCCATTGGTGAGATCGAAGGCCGCCTTGAACACGTCGCCGTTCGGCAGGGTGAAAATGCCGGTGATCGGGTCGTATTTTCCCGACTGCCAATAGGCGCTATTGGTGCAGACGGTGAATTCGGTGCCGTAGCGGACGCGCACCCGCGACATGGTTTTCTGCACCAGGGTGCTGGTCGCGTAGGAATAGCTCGAGAGCTGGATCTGCCCGGTCTGCGGGCCGACCGAGAGACGCAAGGACGGATCATAAGCCGGCAGCAGCACGCCGCCGGCAACTGTCGCAAGCGGGTTCAACGGATTGAACAGGCCGAGCGCCGCATCCGCCGCGCCATTGTCGGCGAAGCGGATACCTTCGCGCGTCAGCGCGTTCATGAGCGGGTTCGTCAGGTCGGATGACGTCGTGTCGAGAAAGAAGTCGGCACTCGAATCGGCCGCGTTGGATGGAATGCCGTTCTTGGATTCCAGCACGGCGATGCGCGCGAGCATGCGACCGGTGAGATTGGAGCCGGTTTTCTGCCGTGCATCATTGGACAGGCGCTGCACGTCGGACGAGAGCGACACCAGCTGAGGCGCGGCGCCGGCCTCCCAGGCCTCGATGGTTTCGAGGCGGTTGTCCACATCCTGCAGGCTCGGCACCTGATTGGCCGCGAGCATAGTCACCGAGGAAATGCCGGTCGGGGTGAGGAGCACCTGCACGATCGGCAGCAAGGTCGGGTCGATCACCGGCGCCTGCGGATCGGGGCTTTCGGTGCCGGTGGACTGGCCGAGATTGGCGATGCGCGCATGGGTGAGCGCGACGGGCTGCGGCTTGTATTGCGGCGCCTGCGGCGTCGAGGTCGCCGGGATCAGGAAATTGCGCTGGGTGACATTGGTGTCGGATTCCGAGCCCCAGCCGGAAATGATCACGATTTTCTTCGCCGCCACCGGCAGAATGCTGGTGAAATCGTAAGAGGTCGATTGGCCGAGCGCATAGACCTTGCCGGCATTGTAGATGCGGCCGGCGGCAACGGTGAGCTGTGCCGGGCCGCTCTTGACCGCGGCGAAGCCGGAATAGGCCGGGACGCTGGTGATCGTGTCGCCGACGACATGGTCGAGCGAGTCGCTCGCATATTGCTGCAGGTTGTTCATGTCGTCGGGGACGACTTCCATATATTGCTGGAAGAGAACGGTATTTTCCATGAATGGCCTCGCGGGTTCCAAGGCGTCATTGCGAGCACAGCGAAGCAATCCATCTCCAGGTCTGGGAGATGGATTGCTTCGTCGCTTACGCTCCTCGCAATGACGGATGTGGTTTCTGAATCAGTTTGCTTTTCGGTAGTCGCCGAAATTGAACGAGCCGAACATGAGGCCCGTTTCAAAATTGATGGGTGTGTATAGGACCGTGTTGACGTCGATGTCGTCGCGCAGGGCCTGGGCGACGGAAACCGCCTCAAGCGTGTTCCACAGCGGCGTCATATCGGTTTCATACCAGACGCCGACGCCCCACCAGGAACCGAAGGCGTAAGTCGGACGCTGCAACGGGATGTCGATGGTGAGTTCGGCGCTGTAGGGCGCGAGCGCGAAATGCGACCAGCCCCAGAACGAGATGGCGCGATGGGTGCTGACGAGCCGCGACGAGTCGAACAGAGTGACCTGATCGTAAACATGGGTTTCGGCATCGGACGCGACAAGAGAATCCCCGCCCCAATACGAGAACGAGCAGAAGGCCTTTCCAGGCTGCAACGCAACGCTTTCCGCGACCCGGATCGGGCGCACTTCGGTTGGCGTCAGGCCGGCCGGAACGGCGAAGGACTCGCCCAGATCCTGCGGCGTGATCGCCACGGTGCGGTTGTCCGCATCGGTGTCGATCAATACCGTCGCCGACCAGCATGTGTTCAAAAACGCTTTCGCAGTGCTCGCGGGCGAGGCAAGCGCGACCGTGACCCCGCTGTCGAGCGCCTGATCGAGGCCGCGCACATAGACCGGTGAGGTGACGCCAGCGTCGACATAGACGGCGCGCTGTTCGTAACGCGCGGCCGCGTCGCTCGGCTCGGACACTTCGCCGGCATTGTAGAAGCAATGCCATGTGTCGCCGGCAAAGAAGGCCTTGGCCATATCGCCCGTAACCGGCTGCGCGGCGGGATAGATATGGATTTGCGGCATGAGCGCCATCTGCGCGGCGCGCTCTGCATCCGAAAGAGTCTGGATCGCGAATACTTTGTCGCGCGGCCGCCGCGCGGCGACCACTTCCGAGCCGACCAGGTCGACATAGGCGCTGATGCCGGCGAGCGTGGTTTTCTCGCGTTTCAGCTTCCAGATATTGGCGATCGTGTCGCGCTTTTTCTGCTCGCTCCAGCTATCGTCCCAGAGTTCAAGGCCGAGGCCCCAAGCGAGATAGGGCAGCAGATCGAGGGGGCAGGTCGCCGGGTTCCACACCGACCGGATGATGTCGCTGTTGAGCGGCCGTCGCGCGGCGCTGACCAGCGACAGGACGGATTCGAATGTGCTGCCGTTCGGCGGCAGCAGGGACACCGGATTCGCATTGAGCATCAGGAGACGACCGGCTGCACGTTCACGGTGATCGTGCGGGCATAGGGCGCGGCATCGGCGGCGACCGCGATATCGACCGGTGGAGACACGAGCGTCAATTTCGTCATGGGCGGCACGCGCCCGGCGGCAATGAGTGCGTCGGTCGGCACCACGCCGCCGATCACCTGTAGCGCGGCCGCGACAACCGCCAGGTTCGTCGTCGATTGCGTCTGCACCGTCCCCGCGGACGGGCCGGGCGGAATGGTGGCATTGATCACGACGTCGTAGGGCACGGGCGTCGCGGAGCGCACCGAGACGATATCGGTGAGCTGGCTGCCCTCGTCGGCGAGCAGCGCGGCGCTGACGCGGGCGACGACATCGTCGGTCACCGAGCCGTCGGGACCCCGCCCAAGCAGAATGACATCGATTTGGCCGCCGCCGCGCTTGATCAGGCCGACGGCGCGGACTTCCGGTGCCACCTGCTTGACGATGGTGATGTAGCCGCCGCCGGTAAGACCGATCGCGGTCGCATCGAGCGCCAAGCGGCCGCGGGCGCGGAAATCTGCGTCGCTTTCCGTCACGGCGGCCGTAGGCGGAGTCGTGGTCGGATCGGCGGCAACGAGCGTGAGGCGGCGCAAGCCGACCAGCACGGCAAGCTGGTCGAGATCGGACTTTTGCGCGAAGGCCCACATCACCGCCAGGGTCGCGTCGTTGATCGACTGGGTGTCGAGCATCTCGCGGTAGGAATCTTCCTCCTGCAGGAGGACGGCGGGGTCCGCTTCGCTCAAGGCGACGTCATAGGTCGGCAGGTCGGTGCCTTGCCGCGCCGTGGCCCAGCGCGCCTGGAAATCGGCGAGCCGGTCGGCGCGGATCTGCTCGTAATCGACCGGCAGCACTTGCGGCGCCGGCAGGAGCGAGAGGTCGAGGGCGGCGAAGGGAAAGCGGGTCATCAGAAATACGCGGTCTTGACTTGGTCGACGGTGAAATCGCCTTGCAGCGCGCGCGGGCGGTAATCGCCTTCGAGTTTGAAGCCGAAGATACCTTGTGCGAGATTGGCGGTGCTGTTCTGCGTCGCAGGATAGGTGATGCGGCGCACGGAAAAGCGCGGCTCCCACAATTCCACAGCGATGATGATGGCCGAATAGAAGGCCGACAGGGTCGACGGTTCGAGATTCTTGCCGAGCAGGCCCGGAACGGCGGAGCCGAACAGGCGGCGCATGATGCGGGCGCCGATGCGGGTCGAGAAGATGACCTGCAGGCTCTGCACCACATGGGCCCAGCCATCGAGCGGCTTGCCGGTTTCGCGGTTGATGCCGGTGATCACGAGATATCTTCCTTGTCGCAAGGCAGGAGGACCGAGGGGTCCAGGGCGAACCATTGCGGGTTGTTGTTGGGGTCGCCGACCACGAACTTGATCTTGCTCGGATCGGGAATCTTCGTGACGACGGCCCCGGTGGCGAGGATGAAATGGCCGCCGCCGGTGGGCTTGGTGTCGGTCATGTGCTTGTCGCCGCGCTGCGTGACCTTCACGTCACCGCGTAGGCGCACGCTTTCGTCGCTGCGCGTCGAAGGCGAGGCATTGGCGTTCGACCAGGTGAAGGGCACGCCGAAGGCCTGGGAATGATCGCCGTCGGGCGAGATCATCATCATCTGCTGGCCGACGCTTGGGGCAATGTGCTCCTTATGGTCGCCGGCGTGCTGGCCGTAGGGAATCCAATCGGATTTCACCGGCTGGCCCTGGTCGTCGACGCCGATCTGGTGGCGGTAAAGCTGCTGTGCCGCATCGACATCGGTGACCGTACCCGGGCGCCACATGCGCTCGAGGCGGCCTTCGAGATCGGCGATGCGCTCATGCGCCGCAACGAGGGAGTCGGACAGTTCCCGCAGCAGGGTTTCGAGACCGGTCACGGGGTGGTTTCCGTCACAACCGTAGTCATGTCGGGACCGATGATGGTCGCTTGCTGCAAGGTCGGCTCGGTGGCGACACCATCGACCGTGCCGAAGCCGAGCATGGTGGCCTCGCTGGGCCCAAGGCCGATCTGCGCGGCGGCGGCCTCCCAGTCGGCAAGCGGGCCCTGGCCCTCGATTAGATAGGCCACGACGGCGCCGAGACTTGCCAGTTCCGGGCCGTCGGCCTGCATGGCGGCGACCAGGTCGGCCCAGGCGTCGGAGGGCGGGGCGCCGAACGGCGGCTCGTCGAGGGTCGAGATCGTCAGTTCGATGGCGCGCGCGGCGATGCGCGAGATCTTGTCGCCGACCTTGTTCTCGAACAGCACCGATTCCAAGTCCTGCGCATGGAACGACAGGACGAAGCGGCGGAACAGGTCGGCCCAGACATTGGTCGGCGATTGCAGGGCGGAGACGACCTGCCGCCACAGGCCGGCGAAGACGAGGCTGACCGATTTCGACGTGTCGAGGGTGAGGGTCGACGGCACATTGATCGTGGTCAGGGCCGGAACGAACATCTCGATCCGCAATTTGAGGCCGCGGGTCGCGTCGTTGAGATCGTGCGCCTGAATCGTGCTGTGGCCGTGGCCGACGAGCACGCTCACCACCGGCGCCGGCGTGTCGACCGGATCGATCGGGTCGGTGTATACACGGGTCTCGGCCCAGGTCGTGGCCTGTTTGATCGCGCGGCTGGCGCAGAGCGCGACCGCATAGGCCGTAAGACCCGCCATCTACGCAGTCTCCAGATCGAGTGGTGCGATTTCGCAGACGATGCGAGTGACCCCGTCCGGCTCGACATCGCGGACGCGGAAGCGCGGGTGGCCGGCACGATCCGTCGCAGTGAGAATCGTGCCCGCGACCGGCGCAGGCTTCAGCGGGCTGAACAGGGCGGCGTCGAATTCGACGCGGGCGGAAATCTTGACCAGTTCCGATTTGGCGCCGTCGGAGGATCCGGCCGCGAGCATCAATTCGCGCGGCAGGTCGAGCGGGGCGACGACAGAGAAGGCCGGAATGGCCGGGTCCGGCGCGCCGGCGGTGAATTCGCTGGCAAGCACGTGCTGCACGAGGATCGTCTCGCCATAGATCGCGTCGAGCGGCGCGAAGGCCGCCTCGGCGATGGCGGCGAACAGGCTCATCTGACGAGAACCCGGAGCGAGCGGGTCAGGTCCGTGCCGTCGTCGAGCACGATATGGGCCGAGACGACCGTGAACCCGTCGGGCATGCCACCGGAGAGGTTGACGCTCTGAATGAAGCCGCTGACGCCGGCATCGGCCGCGACGACGCCGGCGAGGCCGGGCGGCCCCTGCGCGAGGTCGCCGACATCGTCCGCGATGACGCTGGAGGCGTCGTGCCCGACGATCGTGGCGGTGGCCTGCGACGGGTCGAGCAGGGTGCTCCAGTCGAGATGCACGATCTTGATGTCGGTCGGCGCCTTTTGGACGTCAGGCCAGGCGAAGATCATGGGATTTCCTTTCTGGCGCGAATGGCGAACACACCAGGCGCGCTAATCCTTCGCGACGGTGATGGGATCGACCCGCTTCAGCTTGTCTTTCGTGATGCCGGACAAGGGCAGCGTGTCCGGTTCATGGGCCGGATGCTCCTGGGCCGGTGCATCCTTTCCGTCCGCATATTCCGCGGAGCCACGCTTCACGAGCTTGCCGGCGGCCTTCGCGGGGAACCCGGCGGTTTCACCGTGCATATACGGGAGTTCGTTGCGCAGGAAGCGCACGAGGCGGTCGGACATGGGAGCTCCGGATGCTTGAAGTGTGATCACACCCGTCATTGCGAGCAGAGCGAAGCAAGCCATCTCCGCACCAAGACGACGCAGATCTGTAGATGCATTGCTTCGCTTCCCTCGCAATGACGGCGAGAAGCCGGTTAGACGGCGGGGAGTTCGGTCGCGCCGCCGAGCACGAGCGTCGCGGCGATGGCAGCGCTCGGATTGTTGCCCGCCGTGAAGGTCGGCACCACAACTGCGCGCACATAGGTCGGCGCGCCGCTCAGATCGACGTTGAGACTGGCCTGACCCACGGCGGTGATGGGCGCGAGCGCCGCGCCGGGCAGGTCGGTCCAAGTCGCCCCGTCGTTGCTGCCCTGCAGTTTGGACGCGACCGAGAAGGCAGTGGGCGCGCCGGCGACCGCATTGACCGCCACATTGAGGACGCCGCTGAAATAATCCTCGCCCGGCTGATGCAGGGTCACGGACTGGGAATCGACCTCTGCGGCGGCCGCCGCCGTGAAAATGACGTTAGCGACCTTGAGATAGGCGCCGATGTTGTTGAAAGCGGGATGCATGGGGAGGCTCCGGTTTGGGCGCGCGTGGCGTGTTCGCCATTCACGCCAGCAAGGAAAGCGCGCGTGGCGTGTTAGCCATTCGCGCCCGCAGGGAAAGGGCCGAAGGGCCAGCGGTGGCCGGCCCGCGGTTTATTGAAAGGTCAGGTGCCCCACTTCACGCCGGTGAGCACGGCGGCCGCCGCGTCGTGGCGCAGGGCGCAATCGTGTTCTTCGATGATACGGATCACCGTCTGGTCGTTGTCGAAGGCGCTGACCAGGGTGGTACCATCGGGCGTGTAGGTGGCCTCGGTGCTGGCGTCGATCATCAGGCCGGGCACTTCGCCGATCATGAATTCGTCCATGTCGACCAGCATCACCTCGCTCTGGGTCCCGTCGACGAGGTTCTGCGGGATGCTTTGGGTCCACTTGTAGGGGAAGCCGCGGAACATGCCCCGATCCATCTCGGCGCGGTAGAGGAAGCCGCCGACCTGGTCGCGCAGGTCGTAGAAATAATTCTTGGTGCGGCCCGAGAAGAACCAGACCGGCTTGGTCATCAGCACGTTGTTGGATTCGAGCGCCGTGACGAGTTTGGTCATGTCGGCCAATGACGTTGCGTCGCTATAGACGGCCACGGAAGCGAAGATATTGCCCGGAAGCGCCAGGTTGCGCAGGCCTTTGGGCGTGAAGGCGGTGCCGGCGCCGCGCAGGAAGGCCCGGTCTTCGGCGATGGCGAGGGACTTCACCATGTCGTCGCGCACCAAAGCATCGGCGTTGGGCGAGGCGAAGCGCAACAGGTCGTTGGAGATCGGCACGCGCGCCATCAGTTTGCGCGCCGTCATGCGGACCTGGCCGAAGGCCTCGTCGCCGTTCGGGGCCGGGGCATTCTCGCCGACATAACCCGCGACAGCGCCGCTGTTGAGGCGAGGGAAGGTGATGTTGCCGGTGGGCATGTCGACGATGCGCGGGCCCGCGGAGCGGACCACGCTGCGCGGGCGCAACAGGTCGATCACTTCATTGGCCATGTCCTGCGGGATCATGAAGCCGCCGGACGCGCCGATGCTGGCCGACAAAGCGCGAGCGGTCATTTCGTCCTTCCAATGGCGCGCGACGTCCATCGGCGACATTTTCAGGCGGGGGGCTGCCGCGATGGTGCGAACGAAGCGGGCCGCGCGCTCGCCCGGTTCCGGATCGCGCGCGATACCGCCGCGGGCAACGAAGGGCGAGGCGTGGGGATTGTGGCCGTCGGTCGGGGCGGCGCGCTGGAACTTGGCGGCTTCCTCGATGGCGAGGGCACGGAAGTCGTTGAGCGACGTCTTGTTTCGAATGTGGGTCGTTGCGAATTCGGCCGGCAGGCCGAGGGAGCGCACCGTGTTTTCGATCGCGTCGCGGCGGGTCTGCTCGGCTTCGAGAGCGGCATTCACGCGCTCGTCGAGGGCCTGATCAGCCCGGCGGGTTGCGGCAGCGACGGCGGCATCAACATCGCGCTGGTCGACAACGACATCGGTTCCGCGGTTTTCTTGGCCGGGCTGCGCGCCCGGAGTCACGTTAGGCATGGTACTTTCCTTGGATGAGGGCGGGGCGGCCCGGTTGTGATCGGCAGCGCGGAATCCGGCTTGAGGATCGGCTGGGATCGGAACGATCGACACTTCATGCGGTTCCCAATCGGTCGCACGGTGCGTCGGCGGCGTGGTCGAATTGTCGACCTCGAATTTGTGGGTGAGATAGCCCACCGAAACGTGGCGCAGCACGCCGTCCTTCACGTCCTGGAAGGCGCGGTCGCCATCGACCGAGCGCGAGAATTTCGCGGTGCCGACCAATTGGCCGCCTTCGACGCGGGCAGAGCCCGGCACGATGGCGCCGAGCACCGCGCGGGTGCCGCTGTAACGGTCGTGCGCATCGAGCAGAGGCGCGCCGCGGTTGAGCCGATCCACGCGGATGTTCTGCGGATCCATGGACAGGGTTTCGATGTAATCGTCGTCCCAATCGGAACGCGCCACGGGCGCGCCGGTGGAGATCACGAGATCGGTGGTGCGCTCGGCCTCGTTGACGCTCGAGGGGATGAGGCCGGCATCGTTGGATCGGCGCACGAAGATCGAAATGGCACGCTCGTGCGACGCGGGCGAGCCGGCGGCCGGGTTCGCGCCTTCCGCCGACGCGGCCGGCGCTTGCGTTTCAACGGTTTTTGGCATTTTGGATCAGTCCTTGTTGCCGGCGACCGGGGCTTGCGCGGCGGCGGCGGTTTTCGGCGAAAGGGCCGGGTCGGAATCGGATTTCAGGCCCGCGCCGACGAGGGCCTCGTGCCACGCCTTGGTGTCGGCGAGCACTTTCTCCGGGTCGTAGCCGCGGCGGCGGATGGCCTCTTGCGGCGGCATGAAGGTCGCGCGGACCAGGGCGACATCGCCGTTCGCATCCTGCTCGGGATCGAGGGATTCGAACTTCGGCGTCGTCGCCTCGTAATCGTAGGAGGCGTTCTGCGGGATCTCGCCGGCGACCTTGCAGGCATCGATGAAGGCGCGCCACACGCCGTCGAGCCACATCGGCACGAGGCAAAGCCACTGGATGATCTCCACCTCGCGCTGAAACTGGTTCTGGCCGCCCTTGAGCGACGAGAAGTTGACACGGGACAGATCGCCAGTGAGCGCCTCGTAAGTCACGGCCCATGCTGCCGCGAGTTCCTGCAGCTCGGTGCGCTTGTACTCGTGAAACGAGCCATTGCTCGCCGGCTGGGTGAACTTGATGTCCTTCGAGCCGCGCGCGATGGCGATGAGACCCGGTTCGAACTGCTCGACAATGTTGCCTGCGGAATCCGTGACCTTGGGGGCGATACCCTCCTGGTCGGGATCGTCGGCGCCCATCACGATCGCGGCGACGCAAGCCTCGATCCTTTTGCGGACCCGCTCGGCCTCGCCATAGGTGCCGAGATCGCGCGCCGTGGTCATGCCCGGCGTCAGCCACGGCACGCCGCGGATCTGACCGATGCGCAGAATCTCGTAAAGATGCAGGATCTGGTCGGCCGGAACCGGATTGCTGACATAGCTTTTCGGTTGGCGGATCGGCATTTCGCCGGGATGCTCGCCAAAGAGCCAGAATTTGCGGCGGCGGCCGTCGCGGTCGAATTCGATGCCCTGCTTAATGCTGCCGTCGGCGAGCTGATCATTCTTGAAATGATCGATGAAATCGCCTTCGAGCAATTGCAGCTTCAGCGGAATTTTCGCGCCGGTCACGGTGCGCAGGCGCGTCACGCTTTCGCCGCCCTCCAGCATGCCGCGCACCGCGAGGCGCTGCAGGCCGTAGAAATCGAGCTGACCGTTGAAGTCGCAGATCTTGATCCAATCCGCGAAGAGCCCATTGATCCGGGCGTTGAGCTTCTTGTTGGGTGTGCGCGCCTGCACCATGATGCCGGTGCCCACCACATTGTTGGTGAGCACGCGGATCGCTTTCGCCGCATGGCCGTTGTTGCGCACCAGTTCGCGCGAATGATTGCGCAGGGCGACGAGGCCGCCGTAGATCTCGGCATTGGCCGAGGTGGAGGCGGCGAACCAGCCCCAGTTCGCGCGGCCAGGGCGGGCTGCATCGTATCCGCGCAGGGACAATTCGCGCTTCACGCCGCGCGCGACGAGGCCCGCGACCTTGGCGAGTTCGCGCTTGGCGGCGGCGTTGGTCGAGAAAACGGCGGCAACGGAGTCGAAAATGCCCATGTCGTCGCTATCGCTTCAGGAACACGGAGCCGTTGGCGAGCGGGCGCTTCGGTGCGTCGGTCGCGCCTTCCAGTTCGCGGATCATGCGGTCGCGCAAGGCGAGCATGTCGGTGATCGACGCGAATTGCGTGCGCTTGCCGCCCTGCTCGACGAAGCGCACGCCGGTGGCGATCGCTTTTGTGAGCGCGGCCAATTGCGCTTGCGTGAAATCAGTCAAAGCCAGCGTTTCCTTCTGCCGCCGAGGAAGTTTTGCGCCGGTCGCTGCGCTTGCGGCGGGGGCGGGGCTTCCTGGGGCGTCTCAGGTGGTGCCGCGATTGGACGCGGCGTGAATAAGTCGGGCGTCGCGTCGGCCGAACCGTGCCGCTGTGCCAGAATCTCGGCCCAGCGCGCCGCATCGAAGCGGTCGACGCCGAGGCCGTTGGGCGACGCGCCGAAGGCGAGGGCGCGGGCATAGACCGCAAGGTCGAGCGCCTCGTTGGCGCGGAATTTGTGCCATTCCTGCACCGCCGTGCCGTCGCGCTTTTCGCGCAGCTCGAGCACTTCGCCGGTGAGCTGCTCGATGTATGGCTCGTCGGCGACTTCGCGCGTGAGGCGCAGGCCGCCGGGTAGCGGCTTGTCCGTCTCGATCGCTTTCAGCGCGTGGGCCAGCCAGACCTTAAGGTCGAACGTGCCCACGAAATACAGCGGGATGCGGAACAGCACCTGATTGATCCTGTTGCGCACCTCGATGCGGCGCGGCGTCGACAGGGCGACCGCATCGCGGCTCGACGAGCCTTTCAGGGCGCGCCAGCGCGGTTTGCGCCGCACGAAATGATAGACCCGCTGCGTATGGTGGCCGCCCGAGTCGATGCCGCACAGATCGGCGGGATACTCGCCTCTACCATGCGGCCAAACCGATTTGCTCTTGTCGTCGAGGGCGATCCACGGCTCGTCCGTGTGCAGGTCGCCCTCGATCACGCCGGCGTCGATCAGCCATTGCTGTACTGCGCCGCCGGTTTGATCGGGTCCGAAGCCCCAGACCGCCCATTCGAAGCGGTCGTCCTGGGTGTCGACCACGAAGACGATGCGGCCGACTTGGGGCGGGACGATTCCGCGCGGGTAGTCTTCCGCGCGCTTGGCGATTTCGCCGGTGTCGATCTCGATGCCGTGGGCATCGTAGGATTCGCCGAGCACCAGGTTGGTGAACGATTTCTCCTCGGTCGGCTTGCCGCGACTATCGAGATATTTCTTCCAGATTACGTCCCATGCGGTGAGCAGCGACGAAAGGGCGTTCAGAAAATAACTCGGATGCCGCCCAGGTCCCGGTTGTGTCGCCATCCATTCGCCGGCGAGCACCATGTTGCGCTGTTGCCAGGAGTGAATGACCTTGCCGCAGCACTGGGTGACATAGTGGGTGTTGTAGGGCGCTTCCTCGGCGCCCTTCACCTGCCCCCAATCGAAGGTTATCTTTGTGCCGCAATGAGGACACGGCATGAACCACTTGCGTTGGTCGCCCGTGGCATAGGCTATGTCGATTCTGCTCGAGCCCTTGTTGGTCGGCGTCGAGATTTCGAGGCGCTTGTCCGTGCCGAGCCTGGTATAGGCCGTCATGCGCGCATCGAGCATCCCCATCGGGTCGCCCTGCTTGTCGAGGTCGAACGGCCAACGGTCGATTTCGTCGGCGAGAGCGAAGCGCGTGGTCTTGCCGGACAGATCCGTCGACGAATTCGCGCCGGTGAGCACGAGACGGCCGCCTGGAAACTTTTTCTCGAGGGTTTTGGACCCTTCAGAATCGCCGGAGCGTTGCTTCCGGATCTTGCCCCGCAGGGCCTTGCACAGTTTGAGCGCGTCGCTGAGGCGCTCGGAATTGAAATCCTTGGCCGCGGCGAGCGACGGCTGCACCAGCATCATCGGATCGGGGCATGTAGCGATCAGATACAGCAGCCAGCCAATGCCGATAGTCGAGAACCCGGTCTGCCCGGACTTCTTCACTGCGATGCGCCGATGCGGTTGGTCCACTCGGAGCATCTCGAGCGGCTCGCGCAACTGCGGCGTGAGCGAGAAGTCGATCGTCTTGCCCTTGCCGGGACCGATTGGGACGACGAAGCTCTCTTCGCACCATGAAACCGGCGAAACGACCGGCCTTGGCTTTATCCCGCGCGCCAGGGCAGCGAGAAGAGCGCGTTTCTCGTCACTCGGGCTCGGACTCGTCGTCTGAAGCATCGGTTTGGCCGTCAGCGGCCTGCTCCAGGGCCTTGGCGATGTCGTCGCATAGCTGGTGGCTCTTGTATTTCAGCCACGCTCTGACCGCGGACTCGCCGCCGGACAGCGCCAGGCCGGTGATTTCCTCGGCATAGGTCCAGATTTCCTGAATGCCGCGCGCGATCGTGCGGCCGGCGGTTTCCATCGCGTCGAGATGGACGTCGCGACTGATGAGTTCGCCGCGTTCCTTCGCGAGGCGGAGGCGCAGAAGCTCGGTTTTGAGTTCCTCGCTTTCCGTTTTCGCCGAGGCGAGGCTGCGGCCGGTGGTTACGACCGCGCGATCGTCGCCCGAAAGCTCGCGCTCGAGTTCCGAGGCGATTTCGGTGACGGAATGATCGTCGATGCGGGCCCGGGACAGAACGAAAGCGGCTTTTGCCTCATCCACCCGGACGAATTTCTTGCCGACGAAGGCATGGTCGACGATCGAGCCGGTCATGTCATAGACCGGGATGCGCCCCTTCTTGATGGCCTGATTGATGGCCTGCTTGCTGACCCCGATCGACCGCGCAAAGGCCGCGGGGGCTACCATTTCCGACATGGTCAACCCCTCAAGCCCGTTGACGGTCAAGGCCGGTCAACGAGGTCAACCGGGTCAACGCTAAAAAAAATCGATCGAACGAAAGACCAAACGCGCCTCCGCGCCGCGTTGGGTTTTGAGGGCTGGGAAGGACCCGTGACTTTTTGGCTACACCGTCCCATGCCTGGCTGCCGACCACGACCGGGTGTGACGTGCCGGTCACACGGTCAGGGCATCATCGCGGCGAGACGTGTCATCACGCCGTTGAGCACGACCTGCGACTGGCTCTCGAAGGCCTGCGCCGTCGCGCCCTTCGTCATCTCGGTCGGAATGAACAGGCCGGAGCGCTCCTGCTTGATCTTGCCGCCCCACTTGCGGCCCTGGATGTTCACGTAGACCTGTCCGTTCAGCTTCGGCGACACGGCACGCGCGCCGGGCCTACCGGACGTGATGAAGGCGCCCTGGTAGAAGGTACTCCTGTTCCAGGGGTGGGCCGTCACACCTCCGCCGCCTTCACGCGCGCCGAAGAACTTGAGCCGCACATTGCCGCCGTGCGCCTGAATGACATAGGTCAGCCGGCCTGGGCTCGCCGGTGTCGCGTGCTGTGCGCGGTCGATCGTGTCGCGTGTCAGTCCAGTCTGCGCGGTTTCCGCCACGACCGTGGCGTTTCGGAGTGCGTCGCCGCCGGCATTCAACGCCGACGCCATGATCTGCGGGCCTTGTTCGGCCAGCGCCGCGAGCTTGGTGCGGAACGCGTTGAACGCCTGATCGTTGAGGTTGATGATCAGGCGCATGCGTCATCGGTCACATGACCGCCTCCGAAGTCACGGCAACAAAAAACCCGCCTCGACTCGAAGCGGGTTTTCTAAACTTTTTATCCGTGACAAGTGATGCACCAAATATCTGCCGCAGGTCAAGCGCTATTTCGTGCGCATCACCATCATTCGGAAATGATTTCCGGTCGCGCGCCCAGAATACGTGAGCCCAAAGCGTGACGCATCCGACGTGCCGAGCGCCGTGACATCAGCGATCTGTTGCAAGGTAAACTTCAAGAACGCATCGGTATCGATGGACTCCTCCTCGCTCAAGGCGCGCGTAGCGGCAAGAAGGGTCAGAAAGACAAAATAATGATCGCTGTCGGGGGCAAAATCGACCGAGAGGATCGAAACGGCGCTCGCGTTCGATTCGGCGCCTGCTCCCATTCTGAGCGGTGGCTTGGACGGCTTGTTCGCCCAAATGTCGCACATGACGATGCCGGGGTCAGATGCGCAATTGCCCATAGCGAAGCGCATGTCGGCGTGCAGCTTCGAATTGACAATCTGCAGGACTTCTGCCGCGTCGGTCACTTTAAAATTCACCGCCTGCGCAGCGCCGGACCAAAGCGACCCAAGCACCGCTCCGAGCGCCAATCCTACACACGTCGCTTTCATTTCCGCCCCCTCGCTTTACCCGCCCGAGCGTATATGCCGGCCTGCGGACGTGCAATCGACACGTCCTCCAACACTCGCCTAGCCGCCAAAGGCTGATCTCGCGCAAGCCACGGCTGCATCGAACGCCCCGACGCTTGGACCTCGCAATGCGCCAGCGTCCCGGCCAAATCCTCTGTCAGCACGTCGAGCGCCGCGCGCCAAACCTCGTATTCAGCGCGTGCCACGACGTGAAAGAACGGGTCCGGCTCCAGATAGGTCTTGCGATACGCACCTAGCCGAGGCCGCTTGCGCTTCTTGTCGTAGCCATCGACCTCGATCTCGTGCTCCACCGGCCCGAATGCCCCGTCCATGGTCATCGTCTGCCGCACGAACCATTTGTCCCGCCCATATTCCTGCACAAAGCACACTTGCGGCGGCTCGATCTCCCAATCCGGCGCGCCGCCGAGGATTGCCTGGCGAAACACCAGAAGGCGCGGCGTCTGCCGCAGCTTGCGCACGCCGGCGCGGTCGATCGTGCTGATCTTGTTGAGCGCATCCTTGCGCAGTGCATGGGCATGGTCGCCCAAATCGGGCAGGTCGCCGAGCGGATCCCATTCCCCCGGCAGCGCCAATTCCAGTTCGTCGAGCCGCAGCACGGCTTCATGCACAAGCAGCGCATCGTCGTGCGGCAGGCTCGCGGCGGTGAAATCCGGCACGACGCCATACGTGTTGTTGTCGGGCCCGGCGAGCGAAAGTTCTTCGAGCCATTCGTCCACCCTGTCCCACGCGCACGGCATATCGCTCGGCCCGTCGCTGCGCGGCACTTTCGGCAATTCCTGCCGATAGGCCCAGGTCAGCAACGTCTCGATATCCTTCACCGGCTTGGACGCCACCTTCTGCACGTAGCGCGTGCATCCGTTCCAGCGCCGCGCCATCTCGATCACCGCCTGCCGCCGCAATTTCTGCTCCGATCCGCTCATTCGTCGCTCCTTGCCACCTTTAGGGAGGGTAGGGAGGCAGAGATTTCGCCTCTCGTTTTGCCTCCCTAAAAAATCGTCAAATATATCAAAGCGCTAAAGTCCATTAGGGAGCGTAGGGAGGATAGGGAGGCATTTTCTTGCGTACACATGAGAAACTTTCAAAAACAATGCCATCGCATTTTCCAAACGTTCTTACGTGTACGCGGGAAACGCCTCCCTATCCTCCCTACGCTCCCTAATGGCTCATAACCGATTGATTTCCTTCGTACTTCCTTAGGGAGGGAAAAAGCCGGAGCAAAAATCTGCCTCCCTAGCCTCCCTAAAACGCGCCCTTTACCCCTCGCTGCTGCCCGCACCCGGGGTGCGAGAGGGGCTGTGCGGCTTGAACTCGTCGAGGATGCGCAGGCCGCGATAGACCGAAAGCCCCATCGTCTTCGCCTTGCGGAAGCCGAATTGCACCGTCCGTTCGGGGATGGCCTTGTTGAAGGTCGAGACGCCGACGGCAAAAAAGCCCTGACGCTCGCAATAGACGCGATAGGCGGCGTACAGGTCGCCCGGCGTCTCGGTGTCATGGTCGAAGCCCGTGACCTCGCAAGCGGCGCGCAAAAAGCCGCCGTAGCTGTCCGATTGTTCCCGGTACTCGTCGGTGGCGCCACGCACCGCATCCGGCACGCGCAAGCCTTCCTGCAGGTAGGAAAGCGCGCCGGCGATCAGCCAGTTCAACACCCCGGCGCGCTCGGCCCACAGCTTGTCCGGCAACGCCCGGTCGACCTCGTCTTTCGGGATCTGCACCTCGAAGGGCACGAGCAGCACGCGACGCCAAATCCCGTCGTCGCCTCCGCGAATGTCGGGCCGATGGTTGCCCGAGATGATCAGTTTGAAGGTCGGATAGACCTCGATGAACTCCTCGCGCATGCGGCGGATCAGAATCGGCTCGCCCGACGTGAGCGATTTCACCATGCTCTCGCGGAACTTCATGCCGGTTTCCGGCTCGCTCGCCCGCACGATTCGCGCGCCGGGCACGCGCACCAGGTCCGGCGTCGCTTCCGAGCCTTTGCGCCGATCGTCACCGGCGAGCGTCTCGAATGGCACGGTCGTGGTGTAATCGCCCAGCAGCCGGCAAATGAGATCGACCAGCGTCGATTTGCCGTTGCGGCCGGAGCCGTAGAAGAACACGAACACCTGCTCGCGCGTGAGCGCGGTCAGCGCATAGCCGAGATACCGTTGCACGAATTGCCGCACGGCGTCATCGGGCAGGATCGTTTCCAGAAACCCTTCGAACAGAGGGCATTCCGCGTCCGGATCGTAAGCGACGGGCGCGAGCTTCGAAATAAAATCGGCCTTGCGATGCAGGTCGAACCGCACGTTCCATATGCCGTCAGTGCGTGTGTCGCCTGCGCCATTCGCACCAACTCCATGAGTGCGTGTGGCGCCTGCGCCATTCGCAGCAAAGCGATGCTCGAACAGCCGCAGCGTGCCATTCTCGCAATTGACCGCGAACGGGTCGGCATCGAGCACGGCGACCGGGCGCGAGCGGTACACTTTCGCCTCGCCCAGCATATTGTCCATCTTGCCGCTCGACGCCGAGGTCTTGGCATAGCGCGCCCGTTTGGCGCGCCGGTCGGCGATACGGCCCTTGGCCTTTTCGCCGGCCTCAACCACAGCCGCCAGGCGCATCAATTCGCGCTCCTCGTCCGGCGTGCGCTTCGATTTCTTCTTCGCCTCCAGCCAGGGCATCAGCGCTTCGGCGCCGGCATCGATCAGGGCTTGCTCCTCGACGGTCGGTTCGATCATTGCCGTTTCCAGCTTGATCAATTCGACCGTGCTATGCGCCAACGGCCGCACCACGGCGCCGAAATAATCCTGCACCCAACGCTTGCCCTCGAAGACTGCCCAGCCGAGCCCCTCGATCGAGAGGGCCGCGTCGCCATGCCGGTGCAGAAAGCGTCGCGCATTGCCAATGTCGGTCTCGGGCTCCGCCGCGCACAGCCGCACGCGCTCCCAATCCGGCTCGTCCCCGGTGGGCTGCGGCGGCTCCGGCGGATCGTCGGGCGGTGGGGGCGGATCGTCGGCGCCGTCGATCGCGCACGCGTCATCCTCCGCGCTCGCAGCCACGGCGGCCTCGACAATCCCGGCAATGATCTGGTTCGGATCCTCCGTCACGCCGCCCCCAATGCCGCAAAAGAATACATACTTAATGTGCATTCTATGCTTGACGCGATCATCAAGAGTATATACTTTATACGCATTGAAAGGACGCGTTCATGAGCCCGAAGCGCAATGTCGAAAGCCCGAAAGACATCATCAAGCGGCTTTTGGCGGATTGCTGGACGGAACGCCTCGGCAAGGGTGACCACCGCAATTTCAAGAAGCCGGGCATGCCGCTGGTCACCATCGACACCGGCGTGAAGGAGATCCCGATCGGCACCTTGCGCAACATCTACAGGTGCGCCGGCTGGCAATGGTGATGTCAATTTCTCAAGGAGGAGAGTGACATGGCAAAGTTTTACGCATTGGTTCACGGCAAAAAGGGCGCCTATGGCGTGTCCTATCCCGACTTTCCCGGCTTCGCCTCGGGCGGCGCCACCATCGAAGAGGCTATGGCGCGCAGCCAGGAGGGCCTCGCGGTGCATATGGCGGCAATGATCGAAGACGGCGATAAAGTGCCGATCCCGCGCGATTACGAGGCCTTGCAGGCCGATCCAGCCTTTAAGGAAGATTTCCACGATTCCATCGCCCTTGCTTTGGTCGATGTCGAGCCACCCGCCAAGGCCGCACGCATCAGTGTCACGATCGACGAGGGCCTGCTCGCGCGCATCGACCTCCGCGCCAAGGAAATCGGCGAGTCCCGCAGCGGCTTTCTTGCCGCCGCCGCGCGCGCGCGCCTGTCGGGTTGAGGCGACGAAAGGCATCAGGCGACCACCTCATGGGCATCGCCGAATTTGTCGACCTGATTGCCCCAAACGTCCCACCCGGGCCGACGGGTCCGCGCGAACAGTTCGAGCCGTGGGACGTCGCCGGTAAGATTGACGATGCTTTCGGCGATCACGTCCGGTTTGCGCGAATGCTCGCGCAGCGGCGAGAACACCACCTGCGCCTCGCCTTGGCTGACACGCGCGTAGCCCTTCCCGCGCGTCGCTAGCCAGCACTGCTCCATGCCCGATCTTGTGTGGTAGCCGAGCCCCTTCCGCACGTCCGCGCCGTCATAGAACAACCGGTCTTGGCCGCCTTTAATTTTGAGCCAGCAATAGGCGACGGTCTTGAATTCGAAGCCCCACGCTTCGATGACGCGCAGCGCCTGCGGCAGCATGGGCTGAACAACCCAAATGAACAGGGCCGCGTCAGGTGCCGCGATGTCCCGCACAGGCAGATTGCAAATGTCGTTGAGACTCATGCAGCCGTAGTGCTGCACAGCGCCTCGGTCCTCGCCGCGATGCGACCACGAGTGGAACTGCCACGGCGGATCGGCGTACATAATTCGGTATGGCCCGGACGTCAGGTGCTTGAACGGAGAAGGCCCATCACTCACGCTCGCCCTCCGGTCTCTGTCATCAGCATCCGCGTGTGCATCTCGTCATCGGCCCGCGCGAGAATGGCGTCGCGCACCTGGCGCGGCGTCGCGAAACTGCTGCGCAGATTTCCGGCGACGCTCACGAAATAATCGGCGGCGATCGCCATCGCTTCGAGGATCGGGATGTTCAGCGCATTCGCCCGCAGCGCAACGTGAAAGCACACCTGGCTCACATTGCCGTCGAGATAAGCCATGAATTGCGCCCGCGCGCTCTCGGCCGTGCTGACTTGTACGTCAGTGGTCATCCCATCGCCTCCATCAAAAGATCGCTGAAATCCTTGCCGTCGGGCGCCATGGCGATGTACCCGCGCTTGCCCTGGCTCTCGAAACTCTCGCGCGCCTTGTCGAGATGCGCCCGGGTCTTAACCGGATCGGAATCGCCGTCGCCGAGCAGGACTACATCGCGCACCGAGGGCGGCGCGGTGACATGAGCAAGATTGCCGAGCGAGATGCCCGACCAGAACGCGGCATTGGCCACGATGGCCGACCCGGAAGCGATCAGGGCTGCATAGACCGAAAGCACGGTTTCGATCCCTTCACCGAGAAACAGGAATTCCGGCCCGGCACGATCGCCGGGAAAGTCGCCGCACCGCGCGCCGCGCACAAGCCGAATAGCTCCGCCATGCTGCACGCCAAGCACTTTCTTTGTCGGCAGCGCGTCGCAACATTCGCTGGGCCGGATGTAAGGGCGGCCGTTCTTCGTCTCCAACTCCGGATGAATCCACGTCCGATGCACGCCGATGAAGCGCCCCCGCGCGTCCTGGATCTGCGCCAGCATGACGGGACCCCGCCAAACGACCCGATCGTTGAAGCGATAATCGAGCGTGCCGATCTGCCGCAGGTTTTCGATACCCCAAGGGGCCGGCGTCGGCAGTACGATCTTGCGATGGGCGAGATAGGCGTGCACGAGCGGCTTCTCGTCGGACCCTTCTGCCCAGACACGACGCGCGAGCCGAACACGCGCCGCGTCCGCCCGCTGCTGTTGCTCTTCCCGCCGCGCTGCATGCGCCACACGCGCCAGTTTCAGCCTTTCCTGCTCCGCCGCATGGGCTTTGCGCTCATTCTCGGTCCAGGTCGATCCGCGCGGGCTCTGTCCGGCGAGAAATTCGACGGCCTTGAGAAAGTCGACGCCCTGCACGGCGCTCACAAGCCCGATTGCATCGGCACCTTTGATGCCGCAGCCACGGCAATGAAACACGCCGGCCTTACCGCCCTTGAGCACGATCGAGAACCGGTCGCGGCCTCCACACCCTGGGCAAGGGCAGGGCCCGCAAACCTCCACGCCCGGCCGCCCGAGCGGCTTGAACCCAAGCCGCTCCGCCGCCGCGATCGTTGTCACCGCGCGGGCCGTTTCGATCCAGGCCTCGTGAACCGGGTCATTCCGCATGCCGAAGCCACAGCAGCCCGAAGGCTGCGCTGCAGCCGGTTAGAATCTGGCACCAATGGACGAAGCCGAACGCGCAGATCACCAGCACGTGGAACGCGGCGAGCAAGGTCAGCACCCAAAAACCGGGCCAATTGATCGCGACGGTCATTGCCGCATTTCCTCCTTGATCCGCGCCGCCAGAGCCGCGCCCCAAAATTCGTCCGCGCCCGTCCGGCCGAGCGCCGCCTGCAATCGTCTCTCGCTCAAGGCGAGCAACCGACAGATCCGCCACAGCGGCAGGCCCTTCGCCCGCATGCGCCGCGCGGTACGCACCCAGCCGCGCCGCCGCACCCGCACCACCATCACCCGCATGTGCGTGTGGTTTGCGCGCCGGATGATCAGCGTTTCGGCCACGGCCCACCCTGGGACCGCGGGCGTCCCGCCCGCATGCGCTCTTCGATTTGCGCTGCCAGCCACGCGTGTCGCTGCCCCGCGCGCTGTGCCGCCTCGGCGCGGGCGGTGAGATGCTCGCTGGGCCCCACCAGCAACCGCGCCCAAAGGGCGAGTCCCTTGGCGCAGGCGCGATGCCAGATCACGGCGAAGCCGGGCCAGCCCGCAGCATCGATCAGGCCCATGCGCCCTCCCGCAACGCTTCCTGTTGCCGGTTCAGCGCAACCAGACGCCGCTGCAAGGCAAGGTGTTCCACCGCGAGCGACGCCGCATCGATCCAGCCCGGCGGCTCCGGCATCACGGCTTTGAGAAAATCCGGCCCCCACAGGCCGATCATGGCGAAGATCGCGCCGGCCGAAGGCTTGGCCGCGCCGGTCAGCCAGTTCTCGACGGTGCGCACCGGCACGTCGAGCGCCTGCGCCGCGTGCTTCGCGGTGTTGGCCGGAAAGGTCTGGCGCAGCCAGTCCACCAACTTTGGTGGGTCAAACCACCAAACTTGGTGGTGATTGTACGTATCTTTGCGCATCGCGATCCCCGATGGTTGATCCATCGGGGCGGTCGCGGCGGCGGGAACCAAAGCGCTCACCGAAAGCACTCCTCAACGAAGCCGCGACTGTGTTGGCGCATGGAAGCGGCGGAAAGGCTGGAATGAAGGGGACGAAGGAAGAGAGACTGGAACGGGCGAGGGCGGTGCTGCGCGACAAGCTCGCGCAGCTTCACGCCGCGCGGAGCAATGCGGCGAGACCGGCGGCAGTCTCGGCCGAGAGCGTCGCCTCGAGCACGCGCTTGCTCCCACCCGATACAACGACGTATCGTGCTCCATCCGGCAATTCGACGACCTGAAATCCCTCGATAAAAGTGGTCCAGCGCATCACAGAATTGCCGGACGGGATCATCACGTCCATAGGAGGGTAATCCTTGTCCTCGTTTACTGGATCCGACATCGTCAAAGCGCTTGAACAATTGAACATTTGGAAAAGCCTCGTCACCCTTCCAAAGCGCGTTGCGGCACTCGAAGCGAGGCTCGCCGCCCTGGAAAAGGGGCAAACCGAAGCGAGCGGACCGGCGCCCGATGCGTGCCCCTATTGCGACGCCACTATGGTGTTGACAGCCGAACGCAACCATCCGGTCTTCGGTGCCATGGGTAGGAAGGTTCACATGTTTCACTGCGACAATTGCGGCAAGGACGTGAATCGCGATTGGAGTCCGAAGGAAGGGTATCTCTAACATCGTCACGCCGCCTCGGCCGCGCGCGTGGCGCTTGCGCTATTCACGTCAAGGGAACCATCGGGGGCAGGGCGCTCGATCCCGTCCGGCCAGTCCAGATCCCCGGGCCAATGGGTCGAGAACCAAACGACGACGCGGTCGTAGGTTTGGACCGTGAAGCCCTTTCCATCATCGAGCCGCTGAAAGAACCGGGCATCCTTGCGGATGGTCTTGCCGAGCGTGGTCATCTTTAGCCCGGTTTTTTCGCCGTAGGCCGTTGCGAGGATTTGCAAGTGGGAGGTGAGCCGGTTGGACATCATGGGTGGCCAACATAGGCGGAAAAATACAACTCATCAAGTGGAAAAATACAAATCGCGTTACGGCCGATTCTGTAGGAAAAAAACACCTATGAACAACGTGCTGAAAACCTTCATAAACGCCCGGCTGAGGGCCCTCGATACCAACGTCTTCGAAGCGGAGCGGCGCGGCGGCCTCAAGAAGGGGTTTCTCAACGACATCCTCATCGACCGCAAGGAATCCTTCGGCGCGAAATATTACGGCAAAGTAGCGACGGCCCTCGAATCGGATGTGAGCACGGTTGCGCGAATGGCGTCATCGGACGCTGGACCGAAAGCGTCCGAGCGCCCGCGGCGGGAGACAACGCTGATACCGGAATACGACATCCGCGCCGGCGCATCGTTCGGCGGTGGTGCTGTTGCTGAAGTCGAGAACGGCTACGACGACAACGGCTCTCATATAGAGCAACCGCCGATCCGCGCCGAATGGTCGATTCCGGACTATTATTTAGCAGCGACCGGCATGCGCGCGCGGCGGACGCACATATTGGCGGTCGACGGGCCCAGCATGTTGCCGGATCTTGCTCCAGACGATAGAATCCTGATCGACCTCGATGACACGAATCCAGGTCGCGACGGCATTTTCGCCATATGGGACGGCCATTCCGAATCGGTCATCGTAAAGAACGTGCAACTGGTGCGCGGGGCAGAACGGCCCACGATTCGATGCATTTCGTCCAATAAGACCTATGAGCCTTTCGACCTCGAATTGGGCGACAATACGAAGATCATCGGGCGCGTGAAGCGACGTATCACAGCCGTGTGAAACACTCCTGACCGCGGGACGCTTAAGCGGAAACTGCTCTCCTGGCTGATGACATTTGCAAGCCCGACACCCGCGCTTGCGGCGTCTGAACAGGCGCGCGAAAGTCTTGTGGGATATTACGTTTCAGCGATGGCTCTGGAGAACAAATGCCAGCAATGGCACCTCAATTGCACCGTGGCGCTCATGCTTTTGGACAAGGCCGGTTTTAGAGAAGTCGCTTTCCTGCCGGGGCAAGAAAGCCATGATTTATTCACGGCGAAAGTCTCGGCTGTGCGAAAGTTCGTTGATCCGATGGATCAGCAACATGCTTTTGACGTTGCCAAATCGATGTTCGGTCCTCGGGCAACAGGAATTAAGGAATGGATGCTGCAATGAAATAGGGCCATAGAGATCAAGTGGTTGCACATTCCCCAAATACAACGTCCGCTACGAGCATGTAATCCGGGGCTGATCTTGTTGGTAATGCTCTTTAGGCGAAGTTTGAATCGTTGTCGGGCCGCTGCGTTTCCCCAGCTTGATGAACGCGGTTTAATGAGTCGAGAAGACGGCTGCCAGCACCGACAATCTTAGACAGCACTTTGATTTGCTCCTTGCACGCCAAATTTTCCGACGGCACCGGATAATTTATTTTGTGGTCTACTTCACCCCAGATCTCCTCGAACAGGGTTCTCACCTGCAACTCACAGCAGATTAGGGAGTCTGGTCTGGGGCGGATTAAATAGTGAACGCTGGTGTAGCTCGTGGGTTTCTGGCTTACTTCGAGGTCAAACTTACGGAAGAATTCCGCTGCCTCCGGGTCCCACGTGTAGACTTTGGCCTGCTCAGCGAGAACCCAGTCGCCTCCATCTATACGGTTTCGGACGACCCGATCGATATCGGCAAAATGTTCCTGAAATAAATGTATGATCCGAACGCCAGCGAGGTCAGTCACTTCAGTAAAGAGATTTTCGGCATTAATCTCTCTTCCGCCGCTTATCTTCCGCGCGATCTTTTCCCGCAGGTGCTCGCGATCTTTGATTCGGCTCTTGCAGGAGTGAACGATTTCCGCGCCAGGTCTCACGAGATCTGGGTGCTCCCCTATGAATTGGGCGACCCCGTGCATAAAAGTTTTAAGCTCATGGCGGATGCCATCGAACTTACGCAGCAGTCCTTCGTGCTCCCGGTGCTCCTTATTCATAGCAGGGCAAGCCTTCCAACGAAATCTGTCGCGAATTTTTCGTAGTCCCCCTTTGTGTCGCGATACCTGCGCTGGTTGCCAGCGATCGTGCTCCTGTCTTCGGGGTCGAGGATCCCGCAGTCGGGCAATTCCCACATGGGCATGTGGTATTTCTGAGACATGCTAGGAAAGGTATTGTGGCTGTGAATTATCGCGTTGTCGCCGATCGAGTGTTCAAGGAGCCCTTGCAAAGGTAATCTGTTCTGCTTGTCTATGGAGTTCGCGATAGTTTCTGGAATTTGCTTGGCGTAATTGTGGTGGGCTTTAGCTAGATTGAGATTGTTCTCGTAATTGCTGTAGCGCTTGGCGTTATATATTGTGTATCCCATGAAGCGAACGAACTTTTCGGGAAAGTTCGACCGTTTCTGATCTGATAAAAAGTGAAATATGCTCTCGAATTGCTTCCGCCAGGTCCGAAGAGCATCTCCGATGTTTTTGATACCGTAGACCGAAAAAAGGTCTGGCGAGCAAGGAATCATGAAGCCGTCCGCAAGGGAAAGCAGGTGGCGGTTTAGCGCCCCGAGGCTGGGTGAAGTGTCGAGGATCACGATTTCGTAGCCATGGGTCTTGGCGTACTCGTGCGCTAATGTTCGAATGCGGGTCGCGGTGCGGATCGATAATGGATCACCTTGATAGATTCCGCTCCAGCGCTCGCCGATCTTCGCCTCGAATAGGTGGAGCGTAAGGCGTCCCGGTATGATGTGGACGTTGTCCTTTAGAATGGCGGGGGGAGGGAGCGTCTCAATCTCCGCCGTGCCATCTTCGGCGGGCTTGAGCGTGAAATGTATGCTTCGCGGTTTCTCCAACATTTGAGAGAAGCCGACTGCACCTGTTTCATCTCGAGCGTTTGCGAAGTCCTCGATGAAGTTGTCCTCGGCCGTCCAAATCTCGTGGATCGCTTCCATCTCCAGCGCAACGATCGTAAGGTTACATTGCGGGTCCAAGTCGATCAGCAACACCCTCTTTCCGAGTTCACCTAGCGCGTGGGCTAAGTGATATGTGAGCGTCGTTTTTCCGACTCCGCCTTTGTTATTGAAGACAGTTACTATCTTGGGAGTCATGCGAAGCTCTTCTTCATGTATTGTTCTATTGTTACCGTCGGACAATCGACTTGAAAAGATATCTCCATTTTTCCGACAGAGGTCGCTGGAACCTGGTCATTACAAACCCTCGATTCATTCCATGAGGTTAGCCATCTAAAAAGCTTCGATGTGTGGCGCAGATCACACATCTGAAAATTACCCGGCGGCCCCTGGGTTGTATAAATACAACTATTGGCCTTGACGGTTGTATTTTTACAAACTACTTTCCCTCTCATCCACCAGATGGGAGCGGATCATGTTGCAGCCTCTGGCCGGCCCGGCCACCACCGAACATCCTGAATTCAAGATCGTCGAGGGCGACCTCACGCGCTGGCCGGTCGGCCGCGCGGCGATGGAACACGCCTATTCCATCGAGACCCGCATGGCCGAGGATATCGCGGCCACGGTGGCGGCCCTGGGCGAGGACGCGAGCGTCCACGTCTACGACATGACCGGCCTCGGCTGGACCATGCCCCAAGTCCTCCACTTCGGCCGCGCCGCCACCCGCCGTTATCGCGAGCAGCGAGCAGCTGAGGCCGGTATGCAGGCCGTGGCCGAGGCGCTCGGGGAGGCGGCCTAACATGGCCCGCTTCTGGATCACCACGACCCAGCGCAACCGCGGCATGCCGGTCTGTTTCAAGTTCGACACGGACGAAGCGGACACGATTGTAGACTTCGCGGGAGGGGGCACGCGGCCCGCCTTCATCCTCGGCGCCCGCATCGATTGGAACGAGGGCCACATGGTCCGCCGCCCGATGGCCCTGGCCTTGAGCCAGATCGTCTCGATCGAACCGACACACGTGCGTGCGCCTAAAGCCGTTGTGGCGGCGGATGCGCCGCAGCCGGACAACTTCGTCGTTACCCCATTCCAACGACTTGACGCGGAGGCGGCCTCTTGAGCCGCCGCGCCGACCCCGCCGCCGACCTCACGCCGCCCATGCGCAAGGCGCTGGAAGCGGCGCGGGTCGGCGGCATGCTGGCTCTCGCGGGCGGCCACTACGCCACCGCCGCCAATGTGCGCGACCAGATCGCCGTCAACACGATCCACACGTTGTGCATTCGCGGCCTGATGAAACGACAGGGCCGCACCGCCAGTCTCACCCCACGCGGCCGGGATGTCGCCGGGATTCTGCACCGCCGCGCGGAAAGGCTGCGCGCTCACCTCAAGGACTCCGCATGACCTGGAAACAATCCTTCAGCGGCAACGCCATCGAACTCCACCAGCCCCGCGTCGAGCAGGTGCATTTCTCGGAACTCGTCGAGGAAATGGCCGGCGTCTACCGCTGGGCCGGCTCGGCCATGCCGCATATCTCGGTGGCCTTCCACACGATCATCGCGGTCGAATGCGCACCGCGCGCCGCGCAGGAATGCGGCGTGCCGGACTCCGACCTGCCGTTGCTCATCGCCCAGATCCTGCTGCATGACGCGCACGAAACCCGCCTCGGCGAAATCCCGTCACCCGCGCTCTGGGCGCTCGACGCCATCGCCGGCGAGCTGCACGACTTGCCCGACATGGCGAGCCGCCTGATCGGCGAGTTCAAACGCCGGCACGACATCGTCATCTACCAGGCCGCCGGAGTGCCGCTGCCGATTGGCGCGCTCGCCCGCGCCGTGAAACGTGCCGATGCAATCGCCCTGATGACCGAGCGCCGCGACTACCTGGGAAAGAGCAAAAAGCCCTGGGGCGCAGAGCTGGAAGCGATTCAGCCGCTCAAGCGCAAACTCAAATACCTCGGCCCCGCCGACGCGGCGATCAAGCTGAAACAGCTCTTCAACACCTATCTGCCGGCGCTCAACCGGCAACAGCCCATCGCAGCGGCGTAAGGCCCGCCGCTGCTTTCGCAGGCCGGGGCTCGCATCCTCCCCGGGTTCCGGCCTGCACATCCGCCAATGTCATGCCGGGCTTGACCCGGCATCCAGACCACGCCGCACCAGCAAAGACGCCCATGTCTGATCTCTCCGTAGCCTTGACCGGCGCCATGGCGAAGGCCGCGCAGGACATCGCCGCCTGGGCCCAGGCCGAATATCTCGAAAGACGCGACCTATGAGGCTCCCCGACGATTTCGCTGACATCGCCGTGCGCAAGCAGCCGGACCTCTGCACCGGCCTGCACATGGAGATCCACCGGTGCCAGACCCGGTTGCAATTCGTCACGGTGCTCGCCGCGATGATCTGCACGTTCACCGTCCTGGTCGCGATGGCCGCCCTGCGCAGCGAGCGCGCTTGTTTCGAAGCGGCCCAGCGCCTCGGCCACGAGGCCCGCTGGGGCCCCACCACCGCTTGCGAATTCCGCATCGGGGGAATCTGGACGAGGGCAACACAATGAGCGGCAGCGTCAGCGAGGTCATCCTCATCGGTAATGTCAGGCGCCTGCTCGACGACCACGAGCACAACGATTTACCACGCAGAGCCGTCGCATGAACACCGCCTTTCTGCTCATGGCCCAATACAACGGCCAGGTGATCATCCCGGTCGAGATCGTTTGCCGCGACTATTTCCGGCACCTGACGGTCGAGAAGTTCCTGCGCAAGGTCATGTCCGGCGAGATCAGCCTGCCGATCGTGCGCATCGAGACCAGCCAGAAAAGTGCCCGGGGCATCCACCTGCAGGACCTCGCGGCGTGGCTCGACGTCCGCCACGCAGCGGCGCTGAAGGAGTGCGACCAGCTACGCGCCTGAGGGGTGCCTTTGGGACTGCTTTTGTTCGGGACTTCGCGCTGGTTATTCTCGCCCACCTGTGAGCACCCTATAGGAATCATCAAGTCCGCTACAGGTCATCCCTTGCAGTGTTACGTTTCTTCGCGCGGAGCCGCTTTTCGAGCCGCTTAATGAATTCATCGCTTGTAGAATGGTCCCCCGAATTCGCCGCAGCTAGGTTCAATTGATCTCGGACCTTCTTGGCGTGCTCAGGATCCCAGCTCTCGGCGATCCGAAGAAAGGCGCCATGGAAGCGAGCATCACCAGCATATTGTGTCCAGAAATCCGGATCATCGGCGAAAGCCGCTGCGATAAAGAAATCCCATACTCGATCATGCCGGAACAGCAGCCTGTTTTCGATACCCTGAGCGCTTTGCAATGCCCGGGAAACCAGCAATCGCTGGGCTAGGAGAAACGGCGCCTCTGCAACGAATTCATCAGGATTCAACCAGTTGCGATCTTCGCTGCGCATTTTAACAGCGTGCCGACCGAAGGCCCGAAGGGGAAACGGGATTTTTGCAACCTCTTGGTAGTTCTGTGTAGCGAGCCGGAACGCCTCGTCGATTAGCATAGTAGCTGAAGGCTTAATACCCCGCGCGACCAGTTCGGCGGCAAAGGTAAGGTCGAACGGGTTGGACAATATCAACATCGATGCTTCGCGCTCGATTTGGGAAGGCGCGTTGTCGAGCGCGCGCGAAACAAACGCTTGCGCTGCCACTTTGAAGTCTTGCCCGTGACAAGGCTGGTTTGAATCAGATCCGACCGGGCGAGACTCTATGAAGTCCGTGGCCTCCGCCCGATTAAGGGGCAATAGTTCAAGCGTGCGCGCATTTGGCGGCGGTCGCCACTCGATCGGCTGCGTGGCGACGATGACATCGCCCTTTGACATCTCCCGCGCAAAGGCGCCGATTTTTTCGCGTGTGTCTGCCGAGACCTCGTTCAGGCCGTCCACGATTACAAAAAGCGAACGCGTGTGAACGAGACCACGGATGAAGCCTGTTTCTTGCACATTTTGAATAATATGGCAGATAGCCGCATCAACGCCGTCGGCGCAGTCACGCGCATGAAGAAACGCGACCGGCCGGCTCGTTTGCGCAGCCATTGTTCTTAACAGACTGGTTTTACCCAGCCCAGAATCCGCTTGAAGTACGACAACGCCTCGCAACTTTGTCAGCATAGGCGCAATGGCCAGAGGCTCTCCACCGCCAAAGCGGCCGCGACCGTCAGCGAAATAGCCGAGTTTGGATAGATCACCGAGGCGAGCCTGAGCGACAAGGTCGTCGCGAAACGGTGCGAGCAGGCGCCGCTTCAGTGGCGGAAAGATCAACAAAAGAAGCGGGATGAACCAGAGACTCATCATCGCCCGGACCCGCGGGTTCCAAAAGAAGATTGCCTGTATGGTTCGCGACCACGGATAGGCGATGAGGAATGCGAGCCAAAACAGCGTCCAAAGTCCAAACGACCGCGTTGCCCAGAGTCCAATTGGAGCTTGGTCTTCGCCTTTGAGCTCCTCTTCAAGGGCCGTCGCGTGAGGCGAATGGACCTCCTTGAGATGGGTTAGAAGTTGTTCGACCGTTGCTCGCTGCTCTGGCGTCCAGCACTGACGAAACGGTCCCTTGGTCGGCAGGTCGCGGAACCAGCCCACCATAGCCCGGGAAAAATCTGCAGGGTTGCGCATTTGGCGTCGAGACTGACACGCCGCCTGGATCACGGTCATCGCCGAGTTTTCGACCTCCACGCGAGCGCCGGTTTCCTTGGACAAAGCTACCCAATTCTCGGTCAGCAACTTAAGAACCTTATGGGCCTGTAAAGGATTGTCTTCGACTGAACCCACCGGCAGGGCGGCCGGACGCCCCACCCAAGCAAGTAACAACTCGCTGCCCTCGTTTTTGGCGTCCGATCCTGTGACAACGTGCGCCGCGGCCCGTAGCCGACCGACCGCTTCGTCATCGCGACCATCGATGAGTCGGACTGCGGTGACCGCCGTACCTATGCCTCCAGGTCCAAGATTTGCGATTGCCAGCCTAACATTCGAGGCTTCGTCGAAGGAGTACCCAAGAAGCGGCATCAACTTATCAAGCACGGGGCCTTCCTGCTCGCCGGTAGCAAGCTTGCCCAGCGCCTGGACCGCTGCGTCTCGAGTGAACGTATCGATGTCGTCAAGCAAAGGCAGAAATCCATCGACAAGGAGGCCAACACGCTCCGTAGGCGCCAACTCGCCCATTGCTCGCACCATCTCGGGTCTTGCGTCCGATAAATCGTTGCGCAGCATCAGCTTATCGAGCTTATCAAACACGCGGCGAGCACGCTCCCCGGTCGCCAATCGGCCGAGCGCCTGCACTACCGGGGTTCTTAAAAAGAGTTCTGGCCCGTCAAGGAGGGGGATCAGCCTATCGACCACTTTGTCCGCGCGCTCGCCTGTTGCTAACTGGCCGAGGACTTGGATCGATGTGGCTCTTACCAAGGGGTCTGACGCATCTAGGAGTGGCAGCACCTTGTCAACAACGGAATCCGCGCGCTCGCCTGTTGCCAACTGGCCGAGGATTCGTTCCGCCCCGACTCTCTCGGCCGTACCTGGTCTCTGAAGGGCCTCTAGCAGTTTGTCGATCGCCGAAATATCTGGATTCCGCGTCGCGATGTCGATAATGGCTTTCTCTGCCTGCCGGCTCACCCACGGCTCTGAAGCACCAGCGAGCGGCAACAGCCTGTCAATAACTCGGTCTGCATTCTGTTGCGTTGCAATCTGACCGACCGCCACAGCTGCCGCCGCCTGCACGTTAGTAGAAGAAAAGTCGAGCAGTGGGAGGACGTTGTTTAGCACCGGCTCTGCTTGTTTTCCGGTCGCAAGCCTTCCAAGTGCTTGCCCAGCTGCATTCTGCACTCCTGGGTCTGAATCGAGAAGTAACGGAAGCAGTCGCTCAATCACTCGTCCCGCCTGTTCCCCGGTCGCAAGAGTGCCAAGTCCCTGGACCACTGCCTCCTTTTCTTCGATATCGTGACTTGTATCGAGTATCCGCAGAAACTGCTCAACAACCTCGCCAGCGCGCGGTCCGTTCGCAAGCCTACTAAGGTTACGCACGGCGGCAGTCCGAAGCTTAGTAAAAGTAAGGGGGCTCGCGAGCAGGGGAATGAGTTTGTCGGTTACAGAGTTGGCACGGTCCCCGATCGCGAGCCCACCAAGCGCGTCAGCTGCGGCAATTTTCTGATTGATGTGCGGTCCGGCGAGCAACGGCAGTAGCTTGTCGACTACAGGGCCGGCCCGCTCCCCAGTGGCAATCTCAGTCAATACCACGGATGCGCGCTCTGGGATTAGCGGTCTCTCGTCGCTAAGGAGCGCTAACATCTTGTCGATCAGAGGCGCTACATGTTCGGATGGAACAAACCTCGCAAGACCGGTCAATTCGGGGCTTTGTAGCGTGGCCTCCACCGACGCCGGATCGGCGATTGCCGCTTCAAAGCCGCTTACCATCCAGCTCGGCGGCGCGCGATTCATGTGTACCTGCGCTAGCGCTGGTAGCGATACCATAAGGGCCGCAAACAGTATGGCGCTGCGCACCGGAACTCCATGAGCCTTGCCGCCGCGAACCGCACCCTCGCAACCTAATCTGAGGTTGCCGTTGCCCACACGGCTCACTTCATTGGCCACACCATTGTTGCCTCAATACCTTCAATTGATCAATTCGAAAGACTCGCACCCGTGCTCAGGAAAAATTTACAACATCCTTACGACACTGTGAGATGGCCTAAAGGTGTCTGGCAATAAAAGCGCCATTACAACCATTGATGAATATGGCCAGAGTCGAGACCAACATAGTCTAAAAGCGCTTGAGCCGTAGCCTCGCTACGAACGATCAGGTGCGCTTGATCACTCTCGCTGATTTCACAACAGCGTCATGCCGCGAGCGTGCCGCCGAGCCGAAGTGAGTCACCACAATACATCGAACCTGCCGCCCAAGTCTGATACGGTATGAAATCTGGCGCAAGGTAAAGCGCCGACTACCTGAGGGAGGCCAGGATGGCCCGGCTGTTTTGGACGCAGAAGCAAGACATTGGCCCTTCGGCGCGGGGCGACTCCGGCATGGCGTACGACTCGGCAGCGGCGCGAATGGTGCTGTTTGGCGGTCGGGGGCTCGCCTCAGAAGGACTCAACGATACTTGGGAGTGGGACGGGGAGGACTGGACCCAGGTAGAAGATATAGGTCCGCCACGCCGAAGCGGTCATGGGATGGCATACGACAGCACACGAAGGCGAACGGTTCTTTTTGGCGGAGCTACGTCATCTGGCCCTTTCGCGGACACGTGGGAATGGGACGGCGAAAGCTGGACCCAAGTCGCAGATACGGGTCCCAGCGCTCGGAGTGGGCACGCTATGACCTTCGACAGTGCTCGGAAGCGCGTGATTTTGGTGGGCGGGCATGGAGGTTCCACTGCCTTGGGCGATACTTGGTCATGGGACGGCAGCGAATGGACCCAGGAGGAGGACGCGGGTTTGCCACCACGCGCTGCCCATAGAATCGTGTACGACACAATACGCAATCGCATTGTCCTGTTCGGCGGCAGCTCGTTCTCCAGCGCAAAACAGTGGGTCGACACATCGGATTGGCTGCACCCCTTCAGCGGCTACTACACAACAGTGATGGTCACGACTCCATTGGCCGACACATGGGAGTTTGATGGGACACGCTGGACTCATGTGGCGGACACCGGACCGGCGGCTCGCTTTTTGTCTGGATTCGCATACGATGGCGCAGAGGCCGTGCTGTTTGGCGGAATAACGTCCGGTGACACCGACGGTGCGACATGGTCGTGGAACGGCAAGTTCTGGACGCAGCGTCAGGACATGGGCCCAGGAGGCCGTGCGGCCATGGCAATGGCCTATGACGCGGGTCGCAAAGTAGTGGTTCTATTTGGCGGTTGGACTGCGGGCGGCCAAACGATTTTTGGAGACACGTGGGAACTGTCTCAACGTGATGTCGCGCCAGCCGGCGGCGGATGACACTCCGCGGACGTCTACGACAAAAAGCTCCCCAATCTCTGGCGACAGGCAGGTGGGTGCTGGCTGAAGCTAAGGAATCTAAGCTTGGAACGGACTCAACGCATATAGTTGCGAAATGGATCCCCAGGCCGCCGTATCCGCGCCTGGCAATCTTGCCTAGCCCAGCTAGCAAACGGCAATGCTGATTGACTCGTTGTTGGCTCTCAACCTTGCAAAAACCTGTTCAGCTATTTCTCTTTCGGTCAGGCCTGGAAGGGTCTCGACAACCGCTACGATGCGCAGACGAATAGGGTTAGACATCCGCGCCCCCTTTCGGACGCGCCCAACATACCACGGAAATGCACTTTAAAGATCGTTTCCGCTTCGAGGAATTTCGCGGCTTGGACACGTAAAGATTTACAACATTTTACAACACGCCGGACGACCAGATCATTAATTAATTGAAACCGCTTCGCTATTTCTGTGCATCCGTCCAATCCATCATGGGCGCTACGGAAAGGCGCAGGTCTTCGGGCGATAGCATCAGGATTTGGCGCTCGTGCATGAAAATTCACGAGCTAAATAGCGTTTTAGGCCGGAATATGAAACCCCTGAGCGGCATTTACGGCATGGCGCGAAAACCTGTGCAGAGCCCATTGCAAAAGGCTTGAGATTTCAGCCCGCAGCCGGGCGCGGAAAACATAGGACTTTCGCGAAAACTGATTGCTCGAGGAACCAAGGTCGGCTCCTTGTCGTCGCTTCAATTCATCGATCCTCATTCGCCTTAGGCAGAGCATCATGACGCGCCAATATCTTCATGGCTATTGTCTCGATCAGACCTGTCGTCCAGCAGATTGGACAACCTCTTAGCATCCATATTGCCAGCGGCAGCAGCGCAACAGATGCCCACGGATGGGATGCCATAATGCTGAGTGCGAGGCCCAGCGCAGCAAAGCCAATGATTCCTCTACCGATGTGCTCCATAAGCGTTTTACTACCGAATGCCATTGGCAATCCCTTGCGCTAAAGGGCCCACGTCGGCAAAGTCCTCACGCACCATCATTCGAGCTCGGTGCAGGCGAGCCCTGGCGGCCGCCTCACCGATCCCCAACGTGTGAGATACCTCTCCGGCGCTGTGCCCAAGGAAGTCGAAGAGCAGAAGAGCTTCTCGATAATGCGGCGGAAGCGAAGCAATGGCGGAGATCACAATCATCCGCGTCTCCGGGTTTTGCGTCGCGTCGACGTGGTGTCCGTCGAATTCGGCGTGAGCCAGCCGCATCGAGACTTTATTCAGATTAAGGCAAAGCCTCTTGACGATCTGGAACGCCCACCCGGCGAACGACGAAAGGCTGCGCAGCGACCCGAGCCGCTGATTGATGATCCAAAGCGCGTCCTGCACCGCATCCTCGACATCCTGGGATTGGCAATGTCGCCGTGCATAGCGGCTAAGATCGGGTCGAACCACAGCGAGAAGGCGTTCAAGGGCTAAAACATCCCCCTCGATAGCTTTCCCTAGCAGCCAGTCATCAACCCTGTGAATGGCCATCAGCTTGGTCTTCCGGCTGATTTCACTAGGCGCCGACCGGCCATGGCACATGCCGGGCAAAATCCGAAGAAGGCTGTAAGAACGGCGCTGGCCGCCATGATGCCAAAAAAGATTCCGACAGGCGTCATACCAAGCCGCCAAGCACAAAATGCCATGAAAAGACTAGCGATGAGCCGAACGGCACGCTCCCAACCAGGAAGATTTTTACGGTATATCATGTGATGTCCCTCTATCGTGACAAGATAAAGAGGGACCGATGAGGCAAAACCGTTCGCGACCTAAGAGAAAAAAAGCTTTAATGAAACATTTCGCAAATCTCCTGATTAAAGCGACACTTCTTCGTCCGACTTTTGCAATGGGCTTAGCGTATGGGATCTCCGTGTGCCGCAAATGCGCCCTTTAGCGCGCAAGACGGAATGGCTCATCGCTAGTTGACAGCCGCCGCAGCCGCCGAGGAATAAATTATCGCTGCCACTTGGTGCGTCTCGCATCTAGCCCTTATTCGCCCGTCACAATCCGCGCCGCCGGCAGCACCACAATCGCTTCCGTTCCCACTTGCACTTGCGATTTCAGGCTGAAGCTGCCGCCGTGCAACTCGGTCAGGCCTTTCACGATCGGCAGGCCGAGGCCCGAGCCTTCGACGGCGCTTTTCTCGGCCAGCGAGCCGCGGCCGAAGGAGGAGAGTACGAGCGGGATTTCCTCGGCTGGAATGCCGGGCCCCGTATCCTTGACCGAGATATATTGACCGCCCGTCGCGGTCCAACCGATCTTGATCTGCACCGAGCCGCCGGGCGGCGTGAATTTGACCGCGTTGTTCAAGAGATTGAGCACGACCTGCCGCATGGCGCGCTCGTCCGCCCAGAGGTTGGGCAGGCTCGGTTCGAATTTCGCCTCGATCGTCAGATTGCGGCTTTTGGCCCGCAAGGTCAGAAGGCGGAGACAATCCTCGGCGATCGTCACGAGAGAAACGGCTTCCTCGCGCAATTCGTGCCGCCCGGCTTCGATCCGCGACAGGTCGACGATCTCGTTGATCAGTTCCAAGAGATGCGTGCCGCTGGAATGGATGTCGTTGGCATAGTCCTTATAGGCGGGAACATGATGCGGGCCGAAAATCTCGCTCCGCAAGACTTCGGAAAAGCCCAGGATCACGTTGAGCGGCGTGCGCAATTCATGGCTCATCGCCGCGAGAAAGCGGGATTTGGCGAGGCTTGCTTCTTCGGCGCGCCAGCGCGCCTCGTCGGATTGCGCTTTCGCCCGTTCAAGCTCGGCGATCAGGCGCGCCTGATCGGCCAGACGTGTCTCTTCGGCTGCGCGGTTGCGGTGAAGCAGGATGAACAGGCCGCACAAAATGCTGATGCCGCCCGCGACCGCCAGCCAACCCCAGACGGCCGGTAGGGCGATCCAGTTGGAAAGGCCGAACGCCACGCCAAGGATCAGGACGGCAATAAGGAAAAAGATCAAGAGGGAGGAGCCAAAACGCCGTCCCTTTTGACCGCGTGGGAAGGGGACGGTCATTTCGCCAAAAGCCGAACTCATGATGCGCTACCCGATCATTCTGTGCACGCGACAGGGCGACCATGGCAGGAAAGGGTTAACGGGGACGATACGGCGGCAAAGCGCCGCACAAATTACACCGGAATGTGTGATTTCGCACAGTGCGGCGTTCATGAATTGATTATGTATAGCCGATTGTGTGGTTGGATTGCTTAAATGAAGAAAATCGATGAACGCGCCGACGGTGCGTGCTGGCGGATGACGTCATCGCACGCATTGGCCGAGCGCAGGGAACGCCATTGGGGGTAGGGACTGACATGATTTCACAATGTTGGATTCCAAGAATCGCCCCATTTTCGATCCAAACCGCTTCGACCCCAATTGATAACGAGATATAGAGTATGAAACTGACTATCGTCGGCTGCGGCGACGCTTTCAACACCAATGCGCGTGGGCACACGTGCTTCAAATTGGAAACGCCCCGTGCCAATGCCATTATCGATTTTGGCGGCTCGGCAATGCTGAGCTGGCAGAAACTGAATCTTTCCACGAATGACATCGACATAGTGGTCATCAGCCACCTGCACGGCGACCATTTCGGCGGCCTGCCGTTTCTTCTGCTTGAATGCCATTTTGCTTCGCAGCGCACCAAGCCGCTGGTTCTCGCCGGCCCGCCGGGATTTGGCGATCGGCTAAAGCTTCTGATGGATGCGCTGTATGCCGGCCATATGAACATGAACTGGAATTTTCCTTTGAAAATCCATGAGTTTGAGGTTGGTGTTCAAACTAAATTGTGCGGTCTCGACATCGTGACCACCGAAGTCCGGCACGGCTCCGGCGCACCGGCGATGGCCATCCGGATCGCCGATGGCGAGCGCGTTTTTGCCTTTTCCGGCGACACCGGCTGGACCGATAAATTGTTGCAAGTCGCCGACGGCGCCGATCTCTTCCTGGTGGAATGTGGTTCGGCCCCCGGCCGGCCGGTCGACACGCATATCGATTGGCCGACGCTGCGCCAGAAGGCGCCGCATTTGCGCGCCAAGCATAAGATCGTCACCCATCTGACGCGCGGCTCCGAAGTGTTGTTGCCCGAGATGAAAGCGACCGGTTTCACCGTCGCCCAAGATGGCCTCGTCCTCACGGTGTAACCATGCGCAAGTCGTCCGAACTCACCGCCCTCGAGGCTGAGATCGGCCGGTGCCGAGTCTGCGTCGAGCATCCTGCCGGGCGCCCCTTGCCCCACGAACCTCGTCCGGTCGTGCGCCTGTCGGCGACGGCGCGGATCGTTTTGGCCGGGCAGGCGCCGGGAACGCGGGTTCATGCCAGCGGCATGCCCTATACCGATCCGTCGGGAGACCGCCTGCGCGCCTGGATGGGCGTGTCCGCGGAAGAATTTTACGATGTTTCCCGTATCGCCATTGTACCGATGGGATTCTGCTTTCCTGGCCTCGATGCGAAGGGTGGGGATCTGCCACCCCGGCGCGAATGCCGCCGGACTTGGCATGACCGGACTTTTGCGCTGATGCCGCAGGTGCGGCTTGTCGTGGCCATCGGCCTCTATGCGCAGGATTATCATTTGCCGCGCCTCGGCTGGGCCGATTGGAAGACCAAATCGCTGACCGAGACGGTCGCAGCTTTCGCCGCGTTTCAGGACGCACCTGTGCCGGTTATTCCATTGCCGCACCCTTCCTGGCGCAACAATGCCTGGATCAAGAAAAATCCGTGGTTCGAGCGCGATCTTCTGCCGGTGCTGCGCAGCGAGGTGCGGGCCTTGTTATAGGCCCCGTCGGCCGTGTCACTGAGTCTTTGTTGTATTTTCTGCGACAGCGTGGGCCGCCGTTTCGATGACGCCGGCGACGAGATCGGGCTGAGAGATGTAGACCAAGTGGCTGCCTTTGATCTCGGTTATCTTGGCGCCTGAGCGTTTGTACATCCAGCGTGCAAGCATGGGGTTGAGCGCACGGTCTGCCGTGGCAACGATCCCGTAGCTGGGCTTGTCGTGCCAAGCGGCAACCGAAACCGGCGCGTCGAATGCGGCCGCTGCCACCGGCATCTGCGCGTTGGCCATGTAGGCTGCTTGGGCCGGCGGCAGGTCGGTCGCGACGTCGGCCGCGAATTTGGAGGGGTCGACGAAGAGGAAGCCATCCTTGGTCGGCTTTATGTCGCTGGCCGGTATGTCCCCCGGTATCGACGCGGCGAGTTGGTTTGTCGTCTCGCCCACGTCAGGCTGCAATGCCGCGACATAGACCAGCGCCCGAACTTTCGGATCAGCGCCGGCGACCGTGATGATGGTGCCGCCGTAACTATGGCCGACAAGTATGATCGGTCCGTCTTGCTGGTCGATGACACGCTTCGTGGCCGCAACGTCGTCGGATAGCCCCGTAAGAGGTTCCTGCACGACGCTCACACGGTATCCGTCTTTTTTCAGGATGTCATAGACGCCGCGCCATCCCGAACCATCAGTGTTCGCGCCATGTACCAGAACGATGTTTTTCACAGCGTCAATCTCGGCAGCCATCGCTTTTAAAGCTGGGCTGGCCGCGATCGCGATCGACGCCAGCGCGACGCAAACTCGGGGCAGCACAAAAGCTGACACGCGATTCCTCAAAATTGCCTTTGCCATGATCGCTTCGCCTCTCGATTTCAATTGCGCTCAAGTGAGATCAAACCCCTTCAGGCACCAGGCCTCGATCAGGACTGCGCTAGTGGCGAACAGGCTGGATATGGCGACGAAGCTTCGCTGCGAGGCGGGCATGTGTCGTCCTACGCCACCTTCGCGGCTTCCGCCCCATACTTGTCGTGATGACGCCACCAGAAGCCGTGTTCGTTGCGCCCGAGCGGTGCGCGGTCGAGCCATTGGTAGGCGCCCCACAGGCCGTCGAGGCCACGCGCATAGGTCGAGTAGGTGTGATAGACCACGCCGTCGTCCAGCGCGAAGGCGCTCATGCCCGGGAGATCGCGCAAAAACGTCGCTGGATCGGTGCCCGCCTGCTTGGAGACCTGGGCGACGGGATTTTCGCCGTCGCTGCGTGTGCGCTCCTGCACCTGCTTGCTCTCCACCACTTGCGCGGAAGCCGGCGCCTTGCGGTAGTTGTATTCGATGCCCGCGCTTTGCTGTTCCGGCGTGAACATGACGCTGAAATCGGTATTGAAATCACTGCCGAACGACGACGCCCAGGAGAACGTCCAGCCCATGCGACGTTTGAAGGCCTGCAACTTCGCCAGCGGTGCACGCGACACGGCCGCAAGCGACACGTCGTGATTCTCCAGATGCACCGCAAACCCGTTGAAGCCATCCGCGATGGCCGCGCAGGACGGGCAGCCTGCGCTGTAGTCCGGCCCGAACATGAAGTGATAGACCAGCAATTGCGAGCGTCCGCGGAACAGGTGCGCGAGCGTAGCCGTGCCTGTATCGGTGTCGAAACGGTAATCCTTGTCGAGGCGAACCCAGGGCAGCCGCTGCCGCTGCTGCGCGAGTTCGTCGCTGCGCCGGGTCAGTTCTTTTTCCGCGGCGAGCAGATCGATCCGAGCCTTGAGCCATTGTTGCCGGGTTCCGGTGGTGTGCATAGTCATGGCGATGTCCTCGCTGCTTTTGGTGGTGCGTTACATTAGGCGCGTCTCCACCGCGGGCGGGAGTGACAAATCTGACGGGATTCCGATGGACTCGCTGATCACCATTGCAGCGCGGACCTCATTACAAGCGCCGCACTCTGGGCCTCGGCGGTCGGGGATCGATTCCGACTGTGCCGACTTCGCCTGTCGCGAAATTCCCGACTAATGTCAGAATTCTGTGCCTGACTCTTGCGGCTAGGGTATGTCGCGCCCGCCGCCGCGGAAAAATAGTATTCTATGTTCGTTCGCCAGCTTGACCATTCTCGCAGCTTGGGGCCGGCAGGGCTTTGTAGAGGCGTCACTTGCCCTCGATCAGCCGGCGCGCATCTTCGCACCGCGGGTTTGTGGGCCGTTTTACGAATTGCCGCAGGACGGACTGACACTGCTTTCAGCCAAGCAGGTAGCGTTCGTCTCCCGCTACACCGTGAGAGCGGCGGGCCAAAGATTATGGATGCCGGCAGCACTCTTTATAGCCCAATCTCCATGTTTGTTGATCTGAACTCGTTGCCCTGGCCCAAGCACAGACAGCATCCGATGGACAGCATAGCTGCCAAGGCGTATGATGGCTGGTCGGGTCAAATTCGCATTCACAATTCAACGGACATCAGGCCCAAAGCCTCTGTCGGCCATCCATATCAAGGGGGGGACGATGACGTATGTCGATTGGTCCATCCGCGGACCGGAAATTGCGAACTGCAATTGCAGTTTTGGCTGCCCCTGTCAGTTCAACGCTTTGCCGACCAACGGCGATTGCCGAGCGATGACGGCCGTGAGAATCGACGAAGGTCATTTTGGAGACGTCGATCTCGGCGGCTTGGCCTTCTGCGGCATGTTCGCCTGGCCGAAAGCGATTCACGAGGGCAACGGCGAGGCATTCGTCGTCATCAGCGATCACGCCAACGAGGCGCAGCGGAATGCCCTGTTGACGATTCTCACCGGGCAGGAAACCGTCCCCGGCGCGACGATCTTCAACGTTTTTGCGCCAACTTTCGCCAAGATGCACGAGCCCGTCTTCGCCAAGATCGAGTTCGACCTTGATCTCGACAAGCGCATCGGCAGCGTGCGCGTTGCGGACGTGATCGACACTGCGATAGAGCCCATTCGCAATCCTGTGACGGCCGACGAACACCGGGTGCAGGTCGTGCTGCCCCACGGCTTCGAATATCGCATGGCGGAGTTCGCCAGCGGCAATACCCGCGCTAAAGGCCCCATCGCGCTTATGCTCGACAAATCCCATTCGCATTTGGCCATGTTGCATTTGACGACGAACGGCGTCGCCTAGAGGCCGGCAACCAATGTCTGATGCAATGCTCGAACGCGCGCTCGCCCGCGACCGCTGGATTGTCGGCGGTTGCGTTGCCCTCGCGGCTGCCGTCGCCTGGGCATGGCTGTGGCGACAAAGCCTCGAAATGACTGGCAATTCAATGGCGGCGTCGAGCATGCCCGACATGGACATGGGTGGCGCGATGATGGTCTCGACCTCCGACGCCGGCCCCTATCTCATAAGCGCTTTCATCATGTGGTTCCTGATGATGATCGCCATGATGCTGCCTGCAGCAGCACCAATGATTCTGCTTTACGGTGGTCTAGCGCGAAATGCGCGCGCCAAGGGAGCCACGTTCGCGCCAACCTTTGTTTTTGCGGGTCTTTACCTCGCAGTATGGGCTGGCTTTTCCGGGCTCGCCGCCATCACCCAGTGGCTGCTGGTGCGATCCGGCGTGGTTTCGCAAATGACACTCTCGCTTGGCGACCAGCGTATCGCCGGCACCTTGCTGATGGCCGCGGGTCTCTATCAATTGACGCCGCTGAAGCGCTATTGTTTGGAAAGCTGCCGCTCTCCACTGTCCTTTTTGATGCGCCTATGGGCGCCCGGCTGGCGGGGCGCCATCCGCCTCGGACTGGCACACGGGATGTATTGTCTGGGCTGCTGCGCGCTTTTGATGTCACTCCTTTTCGCTTTCGGCGTCATGAATTTGAGCTGGGTTGCTGCGCTCGCGCTATTTGTCGTGGTCGAAAAGATCCTCCCACTCGGCGTGCGCTTTGGCTATGGCATGGGCATTGCTGCAGCGATTTCCGGTGCAGCTATGGTCGTGGGCATCGGCATTTCAAGGTGAGCTTTTCAGCGCTGCGGCGACTAAATTTGGCAGTGCGACGGGCACTATAACCTTAACATGGCTCGTCTTGAAAAAGTGCTGTCATGATAAATTTAAATACCAGCCTACATCTGATCGTTACTTTGGCGTGCCCTAATGGGCGAAACCCGGCGCAACGCTGTCGCAAAGTCCGCTTTCGAAAGTGGACTTTTGCGCTTGATATTTGCGACACGAATTTCTGAACGATTTCAATTCAGCCCGATTCGAACAAAAGATCAGGAATTTCTCGACAGAAGCGCCGCATTCAAATGGAACCTCGGACCAGATCCACTACCGATATAGGCCTTCAAGCTGATTTCTACTTCAGGGCTCCGATTGATCTAACTCGTATTGTCGGCGCGCTCAGCTCGGCTGTTTCGTCTTGAGATATTCGTACATTTTGTTCGCCTCTTCAAAGCGGCGAAGCACTCGGTCGACGTCAAGCGGCCCCTCCATCAGAGTTTCTGCATCCCATTCGCTGCGATGAGCCGCAAAGAAGTCGCCGCCATAAACATGAATTGCGCCCGTCAGTCGCGGGATCGGATTTGTCACCGAATGGATAATGTTGTGGCCGAGCGGTTCTGCATCACCCACGCTCAACGCTCTCGCGCCTGCCGCTTCGACTCGGCGGCCGGGGATACGCCGCCAGAACACATTATCCTCGCGCCCGCTGTAGATTCCGATAACCGCCCACATGTGATGATCGTGCGGCATGACCGTCATCATTGGCGCCCAGATCACATTGAGGATCGTGAGATCTGGCCCACGGTAGAGCGTTTGAATTTCGGAGCGCCTTGGCTCGCCCAGTCCTTTGAGGACGCTGGCAGGATCAGCGACGGCACGGGCGACCACCTCACGCACCGACTTGTGGGACGAATCCGCGTTAAGCGCAGCCCGGCAGTCGGCGGTGAATTGCTCGACATCAAACATCTTTGGTCCCTCCAGTGTCGGAGTTGTCCCGGTGCTCGCCAGCTTCGTGCGCCACGGAGTCGCGAAACGCCCGATTAAAGTCAGAATTCTGCGCCTAACTTTTGCGACCAGCAATGCCGCACCTGACGCCACTCAAAGAAATCGCTTTCTATGTCCGTTCGTCAACTTGGCCATTCTTCCAGCTGCGGCAGGGCTCGTTAGCGGCGTCACTTGCCCTCGATCAACCGGCGCGCATCGTCGCGCAATGCCTTGCGGGTCCCGTCGCGCAGATAATGCATATGGCCGCCCGGGTAGGTTTTGAACGTCAGGCGTCCCGGTGCCCCATAATCCGGAACTTGCGCGAGCAGCAGCTTGTTCTCGAGATAGGGCACCTGGATGTCGGTCAGGCCACCGGTCACCAGAACGCGGAAGTTCGGATCGAGCGCCAGCATCGCCGTCAATGCATCAAGGGAGGATGGCGGCGTGATCCCGTGATCCCACTCCCAGGCATTGTTCACGCGGCCGCTTAAGGTCTCGTACAGGTCGTCAATTTTCCACCCCAACCGCGCGCCGTAGAGATCCGCGATGGCGCTCGTCATCGGCGCTGTCAAGGCATCGAGGGTGGGGTCGAGCCAGCGGTTGTAATTGGACGTGGGCTCCGGGTCGTAGCCGCTCACCGTCGCGTCATAGAAGCCGACGACCTTGCCTTCACCGCGGTCGATCTCGCGCTGGAAGGTTTTCTTGTCGATCCGGCCGCCAAGCCGCTTGACCAGGTCTGGATCAAGGCCGGTAAGCTCCGCTACGCGCTGCACCATGCGGGCGACCGCATCCCGGTCGCGCGGGCCCTGTAGAAGGTCGTGCAGATAGTCGCCCGTGGCATATTGCTCGACATCGCTCAGTTGCGTTTCGTTCACCGGGCCGGACTTTTCCCGCTTCGCCGCGGCGTAGGAGGGTAAGCGGTTCAGCAAAGACCATGGCCCTTCGTCCGCGGCAAAATTGAGCACTGGGGAAATCAGCACCAGTCCGCTGATGCCGACTCCTTGTTTGAGCGCCAGCGCCTCGGCAAGCCTTGGACCGCGAAAGCCGCCATAGCTTTCGCCGACGATGAATTTCGGCGATTGCAGCCGCTGATGCTCGGCGAGCCAGCGGCGGATGACGACCGACAGCGCCTCGATATCTCCGTCCACGGACCAGAACTTCTTCTGCACTTCGTCCGCATTCGGAGCGGTAATCAGGCTGTAGCCGGTTCCCGGCGGGTCGATGAAGACGAGATCGGTGAAATCGAGCCAGGTGTCGTCATTGTCGACGAGGGCGGTCGGCGACGAGGGTGAGAGCACGCCGTCCTTGGTCGGCAGTCGCCACGGCCCAAGCGCGCCCAATTGGAGCCAGACGGACCCCGCGCCGGGACCGCCGTTGATGGCGAAGGTAACGGGACGGGATTTGGTTTCGGCGCCGTCCAATTGATAGGCGACATAACCGATCTCGGCGAGTTCCTGGCCCTTGTCATCGCTCAGTTTGATGCTGCCGGCCGTGGCGGTGAAGTTCAATGTCCGACCGTTGGGCAGGGCGAGGCTTTGCTTGGTGGTCGAGTCTGCCGGCAACCGGCGAGGCGGCGTGGCCGGCATCCGCTCCTCGGCGCGCGTCGGCTTGGCCGGTGGCGTGGGAGCGTCTTGCGCTCGCGCCGAATCGACGACGATCAGAACGGCCAAAATCGCGCCGGAAAGTCGGAAAAGCGTTGGCAAGAGCGGCATGAGAACCTCGCGGGTGGCAATGGGATCACGCAAAAGAGCACAATCGCAAGGCACGAATCTGACAAAGCCTGAGCCGGGTTATCGGTAACGCCCAAGCTCGCCCAACGGTGCAGCGGAAGATACCTTATAAAAAGCCTCAAATAATCAAAATCCCAACGCAAATGTCCGTCAAAATTTGGAGGTCTCCTGGGAGTTCGGTGCTCCCTCCCATCGCACCAATCGTTACTGCGGCTCCATGTGTGAAACACGTGACATTCGCGCAACAGGTTCGGAACATCTGCCGACTAAGGCTCTGGTAACCATAAAACGCCCAGATTCAGCCATAAACCGGCAGCTAAAGTTCGTATATGAAAAATTGGTAAGTTGTGGTTCGAGGCGACAAAATATGGACGTGAACACGAAGACAGAGAAGGGGGAGCCAGTCCGCGCATTTGCGGCCCTGCCTTTCTGCGCGCGTCTTGCCGTCTTGGGGCCATGCCTGCAATTGCAGAGAGCTGGCGAGTGATATGTTAAGGCGTAGATCAAGTCATGTGATGTCCCTTGCGGTATTGGCCGCGTTGAGCTGCTGGGCAAGCCTGCCTGCGCATGCTTTGGATGGGACAGAGACTCCGGCTTCCGAACCGCCGGCGTTGCCGAGCGTCTCCTATAAGGACGCGAAAACGGCGGAAAAGGCGGGGATCGACAGTCTTCAGAAAGGCGATATGGAATCGTCCGTGCCGGCGCTCAAATATGCGGCGTCGCAGGGCCGGCCTTATTCGCAGTGGAAACTCGGCAGCATGTACCAGCGCGGCGACGAAGGCGTCGCGCGCGATGACGCACAGGCCTATCATTACTTCCAGACGATCGTGGACAATTATATCAAGGAGGCCGACAGCGACGACAGCGACGACGCTTCGCAGCTGGACCGCTCGATCGTTTCCAAGGCATTCGTGGGGGTCGGTTATTACAGCCTGAACGGTATCCCGGGCAAATTGAAGCCGAATGTGGATCTCGCTTTCGATATGTTCCAGTATGCGGCCACGAATTTCGGTGATCCGGACGCCCAATATAATCTTGCCCGCATGTATCTCGATGGTGCGGGCGTCGAGAAGAACGTGCCGCAAGCTGTAAAATGGCTCAATCTGGCCGCCGAGAAGAATCATATTCAGGCGCAGGCGGTTCTCGGCAACCTTCTGTTCAATGGCGGTGGCGGCGTGCCGAGGCAGCGGGGCCGGGGCCTGATGTGGCTGAGCCTCGCCAACGACAAAGCCGATTGCGCGCGCGACAAGTGGATCTGTGACGACTACAACCAGATCAACAATTCGGCCCAGGACGTCGATCGTCAGATGGCCAAGACCTTTGCCATCGCGCACGCCAAGGGTGGCGATTAAGTATTCTGTAGGTCCTCGACAGGCCCACTGAGCGTGAAAATCTGCACGGCCCTGCTTTTGCCTTTTAGGTCGGCTTCGCCCAAGGGCGTGAAGCGGTAGTGCTTGGCCGCCGCCGCGACGCCTTCCGAAACCAGGATATTGACTCCGAACTGCTTGGTCGCGCTCTCCAGCCGCGCTGCGACATTGACCGGGTCGCCGATGATCGAAAAGTTCCGGCGGCTTTCCGAGCCGACATTGCCCATCACCACATCGCCCATATTGATGCCGATGCCGATGCGCACCGGAATGTGCCGGTAGCCGCGCTGCTGCGCCTTTTCGGCTTCCGCGGCATCGATGCGCGGAATGGCGGCGAGCATGGCAAGGGCCGCGCGGCAGGCGACGTCCGCATGTTCCGGCATAGGCAAGGGCGCGTTCCAATAGGCCATCACGGCGTCGCCGATGAACTTGTCGATCGTGCCGCCGCTTTCGGTGACGATGTCGCTCAAAGGGCCGTACAATGCGTTGAGAAATTCGATGATTTCGGTCGCGCTCAGGATTTCCGAGCGCGCCGTGAAATCGCGGATGTCGCAAAAAAGTACCGTGACATACCGGGTTTCGCCGCCGAGCTTAAGCATCGATGGGTCGCTGGCGAGGCGCGCCGCAACCGCCGGCGAGACGTACCGCCCCATCAGCTCGTAAACCGCGCGCCGTGCCCGCTCCGTCTGCCGATAGCGGGAGACCGAGGTGAACCCCCAGGCGGTGAAGGCGGTTGCCGCGGGAATCAAGGGGTCGAACAGCATATTGCCGCTCGCAAACGCCCAATAGCTCAGGCCGAACAAAGCGCTGGTGAAGGCAGCCCCGGCCAATGCTGAGGTCAAAGCCCTGAGGTGCTGTGCTAGCAAGCCCATCAGGGCCGCGCCGAGAAACGAGAGGGTCGCCTCGCCACCGGGGGCGTAATCGGGCCGGAAGAGCTGGGCGCCGGTCAGGATATGTTCGAGCAGCTCGGCGTGAATCTCGACCCCGGGCACGGCGGGTTGCAAAGGCGTGGAGCGTACATCCCCGAGGGCAGCGGCGCTGGTGCCGACGAGGATGATCCTGCCCTCGATGTCCTGCTGGTCGAAATTGCCTTCGAGCACTTTCCAGGCCGGAATGAAGCGGCCGGGCTTCTTGCCGGCGAAGCGGACCCGCACGGCACCGTCCTTCTCGGTCTGGATGGTTTCTTGGCCGATACGGATCGCGACGATGCCGGTGTGGGCGCCAAAGCCGGTCTCTCCCGAGGCGTTCGCACTTTTGACTATCAGGCTGGGGCCGGCCAGGGGGGCGGAGGGATCCTGCGGATCGGCTTCCAATTGGGCGACCCGCAACGCCTCGGCATCGAGCGACGGAACCAACCGGCCCGCCCCGGCGTGCTCGAAACGGAAAACCAACGGAATACGTCGCACGATCAGATCGCGTTCCGGCGTGTAATTGATCGCGCCAAGTCCCTTGGCTTGGTCGGCCAGTTTCAGAATTGGCATTTCTGCGCCGCCGTACGGATCCAGCAACGATGTGGGGTCGTCGCCGGCGATCGAAATGCCGGCTTTTGCGGGCAGGTCGGCATCGGATGGGTTGTTCGTCAAGGCATAGCCAAGGACATCGCGGCCCCGACCGAGGCTTTGCGCAAACGCCTCATCGTTGTCGCCCGACTCAGTTCCGAGGGCATCGGCGAGTTTTTGCCGTTCCGGCACATTGGGCAGCGATGCGATGATGGTTTGCAGCGAAAGCCGATCGGGTTCGGCGAAGGCGAAGTCATAGACGAGCGCGAGCGGCTTTTGGTTAGTCAGCCTGTCATTCAGTTTCGCCAGCAGCGTGCGCGGCCAGGGCCATTGGCCATATTTCGCGAGCGATGCGTCGTCGATATCGACGATGCGCACCGGCAGATCCGGGCTCCATGGCCGTGGTGACAAAGCCTGATAATGGTCGAAGAGGAAATTCTGCAGATTGGCGACCTGCGGAAGGGGCGTGCGGGCCAGCAGGGCGCCGAGCAGCCCGGGCACGGCCCACAGCGCAATGCCGGAAAGAGCTTGCCGCCACCGGGCCCCTGCACCCATCTGTCCGACCTGATTCTGCCGTTGCGAATGGATGTCAGTTCAGCCCGAAACCGGGTCAGATCGCAAGATCTATCCGAACCGGCACGTGATCGGAGGGTTTGTCGCGCCCGCGCTCGCTGCGGTCGATCACAGCGGTCTGCAGGAGGTCGGCGGCTTGTGGCGACAGCAGCAGATGGTCGATCCGGATACCGTTGTTCTTCGGCCAGGCGCCGGCCTGGAAATCCCAGAACGTATATTGTTTTGGCGCGTCGCTGACGGCGCGGAACGCGTCGGTCAGACCGAGATTGACGAGGGTGCGGAACTTGGCCCGGCTCTGCGGCAGGAACAAAGCATCATTGGCCCAGGCGGCCGGATCATGCACGTCGCGCGGCTCGGGGATGATATTGTAATCGCCGGCCAGAACGAGGGGCTCCTCGAGCATCAGCAGCCGTTTGGTATGGGCGATCAGCCGGTCCATCCAGGCGAGCTTATAGGGGTATTTTTCGCTCTCCACCGGATTGCCGTTGGGCAGGTAGATGGATGCGACGCGCACCACGCCTTTCGGCACCGAAATTTCGGCCTCCAGATAGCGCGATTGGGTATCGCTGTCGTCGCCCGGCAGGCCGCGCATCACCTCCATCGGCATTTTGGAGAGAATCGCCACGCCGTTGAAAGTTTTCTGCCCATGCGTCGTGATGTTGTAGCCAAGCGATTCGATATCGCCGCGCGGAAAGGCCTCGTCGAGGCATTTTATCTCCTGCAGGCAGAGCACATCTGGCGCTTCGTCCTTGAGATAGCGCAGCACATGTTCGAGGCGCTGGCGGATCGAATTGACGTTCCAGGTGGCGATGCGCACGGGGCAATTATCCTTTCCAGGCGATGCGGCCGGCCAAAACTCGGCGGCCGCGCGCGAAGATCAAAGTCGATAGCTTTCGTTCGTCCTTCGTACAGCAATCGCGGCGGCCAATGATAGCCCATATCTCCGAAGGCTATGGCGAACCGGGCCGGCCGGCCGCGCTGAACAATGTTCACCCGCTCTCCCAAGGCCGCAAGACGACACCCGCGCCCGCAAGCAGCAGGCCGACCACGGCGAGTGCGAACCAGACATGCCATTGTGCGAAGCCGGCGCCTGCCGCCGCGCCGACGATGAGTCCTAGGAGCACGCCGATGCGCCGGGGCATGCGCTGGCCGGCGCCTCCGGCGAGCGGACTATCATGCGCCAGTCCGTGTAGAATCATCGTCGCGGCCGGCATGGTCATGTCGGCGACGCCGGCGAATCGCGTGCCGGAGGTCTGCAACCCCATGGCGAGACCGAGGGGCGCGACCACGGCGAGCAGATTGGCCTCGGTTCCGCTGAGAGCTGCCGCGAAGCAGACGAGGAGCGCTGCCGCGCCGAGCAATTGGCCGACCAGCCGCTGCGACGGATGCTTGCGCCGGACCCAGCGCCCGCCGAGAAGGCCGCCGATCAGAAAAGCGCCGAGCGCGGACAGCGACGTCAGTGTCACGAATTGGCCGCGCACGACACCGACGCCAAGGAGAATGACCGTGCCGGTCATATAGCCGGTGAATGTGTGAAAATGCAGGAGGCTGACGGCGTCGAGCATCCCCATCGCGACGGTGACGATGAGGAGGGCGGCGATCCAGCGCATTTCGGAGCGGATGGCGGTCATCGATCTGCAGGGCGAAGAGAAAAAAGGGCTGGTGCAGTAGGGCTTAAGGAGTGGCGAATAGCAAGTCGCGACGTGCGTGCGCGGAGGAGGCGGGCTCAGCTTGGTGTACAGGAAGATGTGAGCAATCCGGCTCGGCGGAGTCCCTTCGCGATCCGGGCAAGATCCTCCGGTTTCCTGAAGGGCATGCGGGCGATGCGGTCGTCGAATGTATAGGCCGGGTTGATGGCGAGAAGTTCCGCCCAAACGCCGCGCGCTTCGTCGAGATAACCGAGATTCCCGAGGGCCGAAGCGAGATAGGCCCGGCTCATGTCGGTCGCGGGCACAAGAAGAATGCGCTCCCGCAGGATCGCGACCGCCGTTTCATATTCGCCGGCAACAATATGTGCGACGCCGAGGTGGTGCAGGTAGCCCTGGGTAAAAAGCGGATCGAGCCGCATGGCCCGCGTCGATGCGCAGCGCATGATGGCCAAGCGCGCCGGCGCCAAGACCGTCGATCAGGCCGGCAGCCATGCCGTCTATGTTTCGCAACCCGCAGCGGTCGCGAAACTCATCGAAACGGCAGCCTCCGAAGCCAAATAGGAAACGCAAAGAAACCTGGGCCGGCGCGCGTTGAAGGGAGCAGGGTGAAAATTCTGCGCCCTTCTTCTCCAAACGATCCCATGGCGATCCGCTGTCCGGACGTCAACGCGGACGAGGCATTCAACGGCTGCTCTCATTCCATATCATTGAGCGAGGTCGCGCCGGACCCCGGCGTAATCAACATCGGCCACTGGTGCGAGCCGAACGGAACCGCAGGCGGCAGAAACGCCTTCATGCCGCGCCTGTTTGTCTCGGCGATAATCGCGTTGCGCGCATCGCCGCCCATCAGCTCATAATCCATCAGGCGATCGTTGCCGAAGAAGATCGCGCCGACCGATCGGTCCGAGACGATGCGCATCACGGATTCGAGCATATCATTTGGGGTCGTGGTGAACGACGTCGTCTCGATAAGCAACAAGCGGTCGTTGATCGCCTCGGGTCCGAAATATTGGGCCAAGACGCTAAAGAGAATATTGTTCTGTCTCGTGACATAAATCGTATTGCTGGCGGCGTAGGTCTTGTCCCAATCGTCGCCGAGCATCTTCTTCCACTCACCGACAACATCCATCCAATGGGCCACTTGGGTCTGCGCCGCCCAGCTAATCACTTTCTTCAACTCTGGCGACTGCTTTGCTGCAAAAGCCTGCATGGCGGCCAAGGTGATCACGTCGTTCTTCAGGCATTCGTCCATGAACGCGACGTTATTTTGCAGAATGGTGTGCAGCGTCGGCCGCCACTCGGCAGGCATGTCCGCTGCATCGAGCGTATCCAGAGCCGATTGCATGCGGCTTCTATAAGCCAGCAACGGCGCGCGCCACGATTTGTTCGAAGGATTCTCCAGATAGGGCAAAACCACTTCGGTGAGTGCCATGGTACTGTGGCCCGATGATTTCAGGAGCTGATAAACCAATGGCACCGGCGGCGCCTCAAGCGGCGGCTGGCCCGGACGGTACAAGATGAATCGGCCGCCAGCGCCGGAAAACAGAGCCAGTATGACCGGGTGTTGGGCGAGCAAATTGCGCTGGAAGATGGTGCTCGAATTCGAATAAAGATCGAACATTGCATTATTCAACGCCAGCACGTTCTGATTGGCCACTTCGGCGGGCGTTGTCGTGGTGGTGCCCGCGATCGGCGCCATGTAGGGCGGAAGATCCGCGGCGAGACCGGCCCGTAAAGGCATCATCAGGTCAAGAGGCAATAGCGCCGCTACGAGCCACACGGTGGCGCGTCGAACCGATCCCATGAACTTCCCCCTTGGTACGCCGTCGATCACGGCCGAAACATTCTCTCCGATCCCATTGTCAGCTCTTGTAAGCAGAGTCTGACGCGGCGCGCGAGAGGTCGCCGCACACACGCAAAGGGCGGCCGTGTGGCCGCCCTCTCGATCGTTCGATGGCTCGAAATCAGACCGAATAATACATGTCGAACTCGACCGGGTGAGGGGTCATTTCGAAACGCATCACTTCGGTCATTTTCAGCTCGATATAGCTGTCGATGAAGTCGTCGTTGAACACGCCGCCGGCCTTCAGGAAGGCGCGGTCCTTGTCGAGGCTGGCGAGCGCTTCGCGCAAGCTGCCGCAGACCGTCGGGATCTTCTTCAGTTCCTTCGGCGGCAGGTCGTAGAGGTCCTTGTCCATCGCCGAGCCCGGATCGAGCTTGTTCTGGATGCCGTCGAGGCCGGCCATCAGCATCGCCGCGAAAGCGAGATAGGGGTTCGCCGCCGGATCGGGGAAGCGAACCTCGACGCGCTTGGCCTTCGGGTTCGAGGTGAACGGAATGCGGCAGGAGGCCGAACGGTTGCGCGCCGAATAGGCGAGCAGCACCGGCGCTTCATAGCCAGGGACCAGACGCTTGTAGGAATTGGTCGACGGGTTGGTGAAGGCGTTCAGCGCCTTGGCGTGCTTGATGATGCCGCCGATGTACCACAGGCATTCCTGGCTGAGGTCGGCATATTTGTTGCCGGCGAACAGGGGCTTGCCACCTTTCCAGATCGACTGGTGCACGTGCATGCCCGAGCCGTTGTCGCCGAAAACGGGTTTCGGCATGAAGGTTGCCGACTTGCCATAGCTCTGCGCCACCTGGTGGATGCAGTATTTATAGACCTGCAGGTGGTCGGCCATGGTGGTGAGCGGGCCGAACTTCAGGCCGAGTTCGTGCTGGGCGGATGCCACTTCGTGGTGGTGCTTTTCGACGACCGCGCCCATCTGCGCCATCGCGGCCAGCATTTCGCCGCGCATGTCCTGCGCCGAATCGACCGGCGGAACCGGGAAATAGCCGCCCTTGGTGCGCACGCGGTGGCCGAGGTTGCCGCCTTCATAGGCGGTGTCGCTGTTGGTCGGCAGTTCGGCATGGTCGAGGATGAAGCCCGTGTTGTAGGGCTCGGAGGCGAAACGCACGTCGTCGAACACGAAGAACTCAGCTTCCGGGCCAACGAAGACCGAGTCGCCGATGCCGGTGGACTTCAGATAAGCTTCGGCCTTCTTGGCGATGCCGCGCGGATCGCGGCCATAGGGCTCGCCGGTCGAGGGCTCGAGAATGTCGCAGGTGATGACCATCGTGGACGCCGCGAAGAACGGATCCATGCAGGCGGAGGTCGGATCGGGCATCAGCGTCATGTCGGATTCGTTGATCGCCTTCCAGCCGGCGATCGAGGAGCCGTCGAACATCAGGCCGTCGGCAAACGCGTCCTCGTCGATGAGGCTCTGATCGAAGGTCACATGCTGCCACTTGCCGCGCGGATCGGTGAAACGCAGATCGACATATTTTACGTCATTATCCTTGATCGCCTTCAGGACGTCCTTGGCGGTTTTCATGAGTAGCCTCTTTCGTTGATTGATCGACATGTTGGCCCGAACGGGCTGGGAAAAACGAAGGCTTTAGATCGCGTCCAACCCGGTTTCGCCGGTACGGATGCGAACGGCACCTTCGATATTCGATACAAAAATCTTGCCATCGCCGATCCGGCCGGTTTGCGCGGCAGTTCGGATCGCGTCAACGGCGCGCTCGACCGCATCATCGGCGAGCACAATTTCGATTTTCACCTTTGGCAGGAAGTCGACGACATATTCCGCGCCGCGATAGAGTTCGGTATGGCCCTTCTGCCGGCCGAAGCCCTTTGCCTCGGTGACGGTAATGCCTTGCAAACCAATGTCTTGCAGCGCTTCCTTCACCTCGTCGAGCTTGAACGGCTTGATGATGGCCTCGATCTTTTTCATGCGCGCAATCGCCTCCCACTCAACCGGCGGCTTCGCCCCGTTGCGGCGCGAGCCAAACTCACCGGCGCAATTCCCTAAGCACCCGCTATGCCAGACTGCCATTGCCGGGGGAAAGCCGTCCAGTTCTTTTGAACCGATATCGCGGAATGGACGGGAAAAATTGTCGCAATGGCGCAAAATTGAGCACGAAGGCTAATTCATGACCGGCGAATTGCCTGCATTGTCGGCATCAGGCGATTTCGGTCATTTTGCGCTGCTTGTGCTTCGCCAGATCGGAAAAGCGCTCGTCAGCGGCCAAGTGGGGCGGCAAATTCGCAAAACTCGCGTCAATAACCGGCAAAATGCGTGAAAACACGCGAATCGGCATTGATCTGGGCAAGGCGTGGGCGTGGACAATCGTGCCGATATAGGCATTGTCTGATGATTATTTGTGCAGAACTGGGCCTGGTACTGCCGGCCTTGCTTGCCGGGTGGGCATCCCGCCGCGCGGGCATGAACAGGCCGTACCGGCCTCGCATAGGCGCGTCGTCCAAAGGCCGAAGCGCTTTAGAGCACTGTCACCGGCACTTCATTTAAGCCACCTAATATCGGCTATCCGTGGCGCAGCCACTCGGTTTCTGTCGTTTCGAAACCCATCTTTCCCCTGTCCTGAAGAGAAAGGCGCACCATGCTCAAAGAGCTCCTGCTTGCGACCGTTGTCGTAACAACCTTTGGTACCTGGTCCGGTGCGCTGGCCGACACGGTGCCAATGCTCGGCGAGGGCAGCACGACCTTGCTGTCGACCGGGCAACGGATTTCGCCGGCCGCGACGCCGGGCACCGCCTTTGTTCCGCTCAATCCGGGCCTCGCCGATGCGCCGCATTATTTGGCGGGCCAGCCGGTGTCGACCGCGCTTAGCCCGGACCGCAAGACGCTGCTGGTCCTCACCAGCGGCTACAACAACATCACCGACGCGAAGGGCGGCGTCATCAAGCAGGATGCCAACGAATACGTCTTCGTTTTCGATGTCTCCGAGGGAACGCCGGTCAAGAAGCAGGTGCTGCAAGTGCCCGATACTTATGTCGGCATCGCCTTCGCCTCCGACGGCCAGCATTTTTACGTCAGCGGCGGCGGCGACGATAACCTGCATGTCTTTGGCTTGACCCAGAACGGCTGGGTGGAGGCGGGGGGCCCCGTCGCCCTCAATCACAAAGCCGGCAACGGCATGAGCGGTGGGCCGCTCGCCATGGGCGTGGATGTGACGGCAGACGGCAAGTTCGCGCTCGTCGCCAACCGCTATAATGACTCGGTTTCTCTCATTGATCTCGCGGCCGGCAAAGTCGCGGTCGAGCAGGACCTGCGCCCCGGCAAGAACGGGGGTGCCGCGGGCACGCCGGGCGGCGAATATCCCAATTCGGTGCGCATCGTCGGCAACAAGACCGCCTATGTGTCGAGCGAGCGGGACCGCGAAATCGTCGTGCTCGATCTCTCCGGCAATACCGTGCAGGTCACCACACGAATCCCCGTGAAGGGCAATCCAAACAAGATGATCCTGAACAAGGCTCAGACGCTGCTTTATGTCGCGTCCGATAATGCCGATGTCGTTTCGGTCATCGATACGGCGACCAACAAGGTCGTGTCGAGCATCTCGACGGTCGCGCCGGCCGGATTGATCACCGAGATGCAATATCGCGGCGCATCGCCGAACGGGCTCGCACTCTCGCCGGACGAGAAAACCCTTTATGTCACCAACCGCGGCACCAATGACGTAGCAGTGATCGCGCTCGACGGTGCGGCTCCGGCCGTGACCGGCCTCATTCCAACCGGCTGGTATCCCTCCGATGTCGCCGCCGGCGCGAACGGCGCTCTTTATGTCGTCTATACGAAGAACATGCCGGGCCCCAATGCCGGCAATTGCCTGGGTTATGGCAAGACGCCCTGTCCGGTCGCCAACTCGCCCATCACCCAGGTGCAGAACCAGTATATCGAGCAGCTCAGCAAGGGCGGGTTCATGTGGATGCCGGCCCCCGACAAGGTGACGCTGGATGCCTTGACCCAACAGGTCGCCAGCAACAACAGCTTCAACGCGGCCCTGAGCGACAACGACATCGCGACGATGCGTGCGTTGCGGCAGAACATCAAGCACGTGATCTACATCATCAAGGAAAACCGCACCTATGATGAGATCCTGGGCGATGTGGGGCGGGGCAATAGCGCGCCGTCGCTCGCCGAATTCCCCAACGCGACGACGCCGAATTTCCATAAATTGGCGAAGGATTTCGTCACGCTCGATAATTTCTACGATTCAGGCGACGTCAGCGGCGACGGCTGGCCCTGGAGCACCGGCGCGCGCGAATCGGATGCCGGCGCCAAAATGCTCCCCGTCAATTACGCCGCGAGCCCCAACAATCCCAAAACGCGCGGCGGCTCCTACGATTGGGAAGGCACGAACCGCGACGTCAATATGGGCCTCACCGGGCCCGCGCGCCTCGCCGCCAATCCCGCGCTGCCGAACGATCCGGATCTGCTGCCGGGCAATGGCGACATTTCCGCGCCCGACGGCCCGTCCGATGCGGTGCAGCAGGGCTATATCTGGAACGCGGCGCTCCGGGCCGGGCTGACCGTGCGCAATTACGGCTTCTTCATCGACCTCTCGCGCTATAGCGGCGACCATGCGATCCCGCGCGATCGCACGCCCTTTGCCAACAAGGTCGTGCAGTCCTATGCCACCAGTCCGGCGCTGATCGATCGCACCGATCCCTACTTCCGCGGCTATGACAATGCCTATCCCGACCTCTATCGCGAGCAGGAATGGGAGCGCGAGTTCAAGGAGTTCACCACCAACGGCCAATTGCCGTCGCTTACGCTGCTGCGTCTGCCGCACGACCACACCGGCGCCTATGCCGCCGCGATCGACGGCGTGAACACGCCGGAACTGCAATTGGCCGACAATGATTATGCGGTGGGCCGCGTTGCCGAGGCGGTGGCGAACAGCCCCTATGCGGCGGACACCCTGATCTTCGTCGTCGAAGACGATGCGCAGGACGGCCCCGACCATGTCGATGCGCATCGCAGCACCGGCTTCATCTTCGGGCCTTACGTCAAACAGGGCGCCGTCGTCAGCACCCATTACACGACGGTCAATATGATCCGCACGATGACCGAAGTGCTCGGTCTCGATCATCTCGGCCTCTTCGACGCGACCCAGGGACCGATGACCGACGTGTTCGACCTCAACCAGCCCAAATGGACCTACAAGGCGCAGGCATCGGGCCTGTTGAAGAGCGCGCAATTGCCGATCCCGATGCGCGACTTCCAAACCGCGGCGCTGAAGCCCACGCACGATGTGCGCTATTGGGCGCGCGCGACCAAGGGCATGGACTTCTCGGTCGAGGATAAGATCGATGCGGTGGGGTACAACAAGATCCTGTGGGCCGGTCTGATGAGCGGCAAGCCCTATCCGAAGCGCGCCGGCGACGCGGGCAAGAGCCAGCAGCATCACGATGCCGATGATTGATGGGTTGGTTGGCTGGTGAAAGTGAATGACTGCCGGGCTCGCTGAGAGGCGAGTTCGGCAACATTGTCGTCCCAGGCTTGATTCACAACTCTCGGGGAAAATGTCCGCGACGATCGCGCAAATGTTCCCCGGACAGCCGTGTGTCAAGCGCGAGATGACAATCGTTGATATCAGATGCGCGCGCTCGGCCGAGTCGCGGGTCTGGGTGCATCCTTGAACGCCTCCGGATCGAGCCTCGTCGCCACCGTGTTCGCGATCGGTAGGGGCCGCCTCTACGACAGCACGCCCCTGAATCTAGCGTCGGGCTTCTTTCTTGCCGGCGTCAGTTCGCTCCTTCTGGCCGAACTGGCGGCGCGGGGCGATATGTCACCGGTAGAGGCTGTTCGATAAGGCGCGGCGAAGGCCGTGACAATCGCGACCGGCCGCTAGCTCTTCGGGACGAACCGGACGTTAGCCTATTGGGTCAATACCGACGAAGCCTCAACAACTTTCGCAAAACCTGCTGCAAGATTGGCCATCGTCACATCAAAGATCGTGCGGGCCGAGAGGCCTGCCGCAGGCAAGTCGAAGCCTATCACCGCGTCGGGCACAACCGTCATGTTGAAGCCAAGGTCGGCACCTGCGCGCACCGTTGAGTTGACACAGAACCCCGCTACCGCGCCCGTCACTACAAGATCGGTTATTCTCTCCCTTCGTAGATAGGCGTCCAGATCGGTCGAAGCAAATCCAGACGAGGTGCGCTTGACGAAAACGGGCTCGTTCTCAAGTGCTTCCGCGCAAGGCATGGGTTGATATCCCGGCGCGTCGGGGTGAAACTGCGAAGCAGGATCCTCGTCGCGATGCCGGACATGGATGATTGGCCAGCCCTTCTGGCGGAACGCCTTAGAAAGCTCCGCGACCCTGGTCGGAGCATCGGTGTTGATATGGTCCCGTCCGGCTTCGATCCGATGCTGCATCTCCATTTGCATGTCGATTATAATGAGAGCCTTCATTCTGTCGGTCTCCTGTGTCCGCGCTCGATGCCGCGCCCTGTCGCCGAAGAGGCGGTAACCTAAAGTCACATAGTCTGGCGAGGCAAATTCCATTTTAACAGACGTGGCTGCGCAATTCTGAGTTTGTGCAAGTTTCGCGTTTTGGCAAATATGCACGGGCTGTCTCACCTGACGAACGGATTCCCATGAGAACCATCATATTGACCGCGCTGCTCTGCCTATGCGCGTCGCTTGCGCAGGCGGCCGGCTTCAAGGTGATTCAAATTCGCGCCGACGACAACGGGCCGGCACTCAGAGCGATGATCTGGACGCCTTGCGCGGAGGACGCGCAGGATGTCACGATCGGACCTTATATTCTAAACGGACGCCGGAACTGCCCGACCGATGGCCACGATTTGCCGCTGATCGTGATCTCGCACGGCCATGGCGGCTCGTATCTTGGCCACCATGACCTTGCCGCAGCCTTGGCCGACGCGGGCTTCGTGGTGGCGGCCATCAACCATCCGGGCGACACGTTTTCCGATATGAGCCATGCCGGCGACATCTCCGAGTTCGTGGAGCGTCCGACCGACATCAAACGCCTGATCGACTACATGCTGAGCGCGTCGCCCGACGCCGCCGCGATCGATGCGAACAGGATCGGCTTTTTCGGCTTTTCGCGGGGCGGCTATACCGGCCTTGTCCTTGCCGGCGGCAATCCCGACTTTCTCCACGCCAATGTTCCTTGCCCCGATCCGACGATTCCGATTTGCGGGGAAATTGAGCGCAAAGAGGTTCCTACCGCGCCGTTGACCCATGATCCGCGCATCAAAGTTTTTGTCCTTGCTGACCCGCTCGACGAGTTTCCGACCGCTGCGAGCGTCAAGGACGTGAAGGCGCCCATTCAGCTCTGGGCCTCGCAATTCGGCGGCGACGGCGTGTTGCCGGAAACCCCTTTCGCCCTTGCCAAAGCCTTGCCGATCAAGCCGGACTTTCACCTCGTCCACGGTGCTGCGCATTTTGCCTTTCTCGCACCTTGTCCGCCCGATCTCACTCTGAGCGCGCCCGATCTCTGCGCCGATGCCGCGGGCTTCGACCGCGTTGCCTTTCATCAGGAGCTTATCGCGAATGCGCTGGCGTTCTTCAGACTTCACCTCTGAGGTTGCTGGCCAAGCGCCCAGTCAACGGCGGCGAGCGCATGCAATTCGGTCGTATCGAAGATCGGAACGGGGCTGTCCTTTTGGGAGATCAGCAGCATGATCTCCGTGCAGCCAAGAATGACGGCCTGCGCCCCGCGCTCCACCAGGCGCGCAATGACCTCGCGATAGCGCGCGCGTGACGCCTCAAGGACGACGCCGGAAACCAGCTCGTGGTAAATGATCTCGTGGACGATCTCGCGATCTTCGGCGGGAGGCACAAGCACGTCGAGGCCGAATTTTTCCGACAGGCGTCCCTTATAAAAATCCTGCTCCATGGTGAACGCGGTGCCGAGCAGCCCGACCTTCGACACGCCGGCCTGTTTGATTTTCGCCGCCGTCGGATCGGCGATATGCAGGAGTGGGATCTTCACCTTGTTCTCGATGTCGGCCGCCATCCGGTGCATCGTATTCGTACAGATGACGAGGAAATCGGCGCCGCCGCGCTCCAAGTTGCGCGCGGCCTCGATCATCCGCTCGGTCAAGGATGCCCAGTCGCCCTGGTGCTGCAGCGCTTCGATCTCGCCGAAATCCATCGACCACATGAGGCTCTTCGCCGAATGCGCACCCTCTAAGCGGGCGCGAACCTCCTCGTTGATGATCCGATAATATTGCGCGGAACTTTCCCAGCTCATCCCGCCGATCAATCCGATGACCTTCATGTGTTGCCCGCTTCTCTCAATATCATTCCTCAAAACTTCGACGCTCATCGAAACATGCGTCGCGTCTCCGTCGCTATGGTCGAGCCATCTCGCAACGGAGAGCTTCCATGCTGACCTGTGTCATCCGATATCACATCGATCCGACGAAAAAGGAGCAATTTGTGCAATATGCGCGCAATTGGGGACAGGCGATCCCGCGCTGCGGCGCCGATTTGATCGGCTATTTCGCACCCCATGAAGGATCGAGCACTTTGGCCTATGGCATCTACAACATCGCCAGCCTCGCGGAATACGAGGCCTATCGCGCCCGTCTCGCGGCGGACCCGCTCGGCCGGGAGAACTACGATTTTGCGATGCGCGAGCGGTTTTTGCTGCGCGAAGACCGCACGTTCCTCAAACTTGTGTCCACCCAGCATGGAGATGCATCATGATCGCCGTCATTTTCGAGGTCGAGCCGGCGGAGGGCCAAGAGAGCGCCTATCTCGACACCGCCGCCGAACTTCGTCCGCTTCTGGACGAGATCGAAGGGTTCATCTCGGTCGAGCGGTTCAAGAGTCTGTCTAATCCCAGGAAAATTCTCTCGCTGTCGTTCTTCGAAAGCGAAGCGGCTGTTATCGAGTGGCGCAATCGAGATGAGCATCGGCGCGCGCAGGCAATGGGACGGGCCGGCATCTTCGCCGGCTATCGTCTGCGGATCGCGCAGGTCATACGCGATTACGGCCTGTCGGAACGCGGCGAGGCGCCGGCGGACAGCAAGCGTGTTCATGACGGGGGGCGGGCAAGCTGATCAAACGCTATCCTTGCGGGCCGTTCGCTGCGACGGGCGGCCCCAAATGCACCTTCCCGCGCGCCTCGGCCAAATCCACCTGGCGCTGGCGCTCGCGCGCCGAGGCTTTTTGCTCTTCGCTCATCGTTGCGGCGCAATGCGGGCAGGAGACACCGCGCTCGTAGTCGGCCGATTGCCGGTCCTCGACAGTCAGCGGCGCGCGGCAGCCGAAACAGGTGGCGACATCGGCGAGTTCGAGGCCGTGGCCGACGGCGACGCGCTGATCGAACACGAAACAGGCGCCGTCCCACAGGCTCATCGCTTGCGGCACGCGCTCCAGATATTTCAAAATCCCGCCATTGAGGTGATAGACCTCCTCGAACCCCTCGTTCAGCATGAAGCTCGACGCCTTCTCGCAGCGGATGCCGCCGGTGCAGAACATCGCGATCTTCTTGTGTTTGGCGGGGTCGAGGTTCTGCCGCACGTAAGATGGAAATTCGCCGAAACTCTTGGTCTGCGGGTCGATGGCGTTGCGGAACGTGCCGATTGCATATTCATAAGCGTTGCGCGTATCGATCACCACGACGTCCGGATCCGAAATCAGCGCATTCCAGTCTTCGGGCTCCACATAGGTGCCGACCCGCGCGGTCGGATCGACGCCGGTGTCGCCGATGGTCACGATCTCGGTCTTGAGCCGCACTTTCATGCGCAAGAACGGCATGGTCTCGGCATGGGACAATTTCGTATCGAGGTCCTTTAAACCCGTGATCTCGCGGATTTGGTCAATGGCGCGGTGCAGTGCATCCGGCGCGCCGGCAATAGTCCCGTTGATGCCTTCGGGTGCGAGCAGCACGATGCCCTTGATGCCGTTTTCGTCGCACGCGGCCTGCAGCCGCGGTTGCAGCTCCCTGTACTGCGGCAGGCGGGCGAATTGGTAGAAGGCGGCGACGTGGATCTCGGACATGGCCCTTCATCAAGGGGCCTTGGCCGGATTGTCAAGAAAAATGGTCGGGCAAAAGAACCTAATTGATGACTCAGTCAACATTGCATAGTGTTGATTCAGTCAACATTGTGGAGCGTGTCGCATGCCGACCTCAAGCCATGAGCAAGACGTTGCAGCCCTGCGGACCTTCAACCGCGTCTACACAAACCGGCTCGGCCTGCTCAATTCCCATCTCGACAAAAGCCCCTTCGCGCTGGGCGAGGCGCGCGTGCTGTATGAACTGGCCCACCGGACCGACCCGACCGCGGCGGAACTCTCGCGGGCACTGAATCTGGATCGCGCGCAGATCAGCCGCACCTTGAAGCGGTTCGGCGATCGCGGATTGGTCGGAACCCGCGAAGATCCGCAGCACGGCCGGCACCGGCTGTTGTCGTTGACGCCAGCGGGCCTGGATGCTTTCGCCGCGCTGGAGGCAAACACGCGCGCGACCGTCGGCGCGATGCTCGAAGCGCTGCCGCCTGTGCGGCGCACCCGTATGCTTGCGGCCGCCCATACCATGACAAAAATATTCGAGGCCGAGTCGGCGCCGAGTGTCACCTTGCGCGACCCGAGAGCAGGCGATTTCGGCCTGGTTGTTCACCGGCAGGCAGTTCTTTACACCGAGGAATATGGCTGGAACGATGATTATGAAGCGCTGGTTGCCCGCATTCTTGCTGACTTCCGCCAATCGTTTGATCCGGCGCGCGAAGCGGCGTGGATCGCGGACCTCGACGGCCGCATGGTTGGCTCGATCTTCCTCGTGCGCAGCGACAAGCCGGAAGTCGGCAAGCTCCGGCTGCTCTATGTCGAGCCAGAGGCACGCGGCATGGGCGTCGGTAAGATGCTTGTCGACGCCTGCGTTGAGCGCGCCTGCGCGGTCGGGTACAGACGGATCGATCTGTGGACCAACAGCATCCTGACCTCTGCGCTGCGTCTCTATCAGCGTGCCGGGTTCCGGCTGGTGCATGAGGAACCGCACCACTCATTCGGCCACGACCTCGTCGGGCAGACTTGGTCGCTGGATCTCTAACGGCTCCTCGCGCAGACAGAGCCCTTGCTCCGGCACGCGCCTTGCGCCACGTTTCGCGCATGACTTTTCTCGCCCCATCTTCCGCCGCGCTCCTCACCACCGCCGAAATGGCCGAAGCCGACCGGCTGACGATCGCCGCCGGCACGCCGGGCATTACGCTGATGGAGCGGGCAGGGGCTGCGGTTGCGGGGGAGATTTTCGAATTTGAACAGACGCATGGCTTGCAACAGGGCTGGGTCGCGGTGCTGTGCGGCCCCGGCAACAATGGCGGCGACGGCTTCGTGGTGGCGCGCCTGCTGCAGGGGCGCGGCTCCGACGTTCGGTTGTTTCTGCTTGGCCGGAAGGAGGCTCTGAAAGGCGACGCTGCCTTAGCGGCCGAGACCTGGGACGGCCCGGTCGCGGATTTGGCGGATCTCGATCTTGCCGGCTGCACGCTGGTCGTCGATGCGCTGTTCGGCGCCGGCTTGACGCGCGCGCTCGACGGTGCGGCGGCCGCTGCGGTCGAAAAGGTGCGGCAAAGCGACGCGAAGATCGTCGCCGTCGATGTGCCGTCCGGGCTCGACGGCAATACGGGCCGCGCGGCAGGTCCAGTCATCCAGGCCGACCTGACCGTGACGTTCTTCCGCCGCAAGCCCGGCCATCTGCTAGTGCCCGGGCGCGTGCTGTGCGGGATCGTCCGTGTCGCGGATATCGGCATTTCTGACGCGGTGCTTGAAACGATTCGGCCGCAGATCTGCGCCAATGAGCCGGATCTTTGGCAGGCTGTGCGGCCACGGCCGCAGGTGATCGGCCACAAATACAGCCGCGGCCATGCGGCGGTTCTCTCCGGCGGGCCGTTGTCAACTGGCGCGCCGCGGCTTGCAGCGCGCGCGGCTTTGCGGGTGGGGGCGGGGCTGGTGACCGTGCTGGCGCCGAAGGACGCGCTGCCCATCCATGCGGCGCACCTGACGGCGATCATGCTCAAATCCTGCAGCAACGTGCGCGAACTCGCCGACATCTTGGCCGATCCGCGCAAGAATGCGATCGTGCTCGGGCCGGCCCTTGGGGTGAACAAGGCGGCCCGCAACCTCGTTCTGACGGCCCTCAAAACCGAACCCGACACCAGGGCGGTGGTGCTCGATGCCGATGCCTTGACCAGCTTCGCCGGCGAGGCGGACCGGCTTTGGGGGGCTATTCGAGCCTCGCAGAAGCCAGTCGTTCTGACGCCGCATGATGGGGAATTTTCAAGACTTTTCAATTCGAAAAATATCGATCTTAAACTTCACGCAAAACTTGAGGCCGCGCGCCAAGCAGCGCACATCTCCGGCGCCGCGATCCTGCTCAAAGGCCCCGACACGGTCGTCGCCTTGCCTGATGGCCGGGCCTCCATTGCCGCCAATGCGCCGCCCTGGCTCGCCACCGCCGGAGCCGGCGACGCACTCGCCGGGTTGATCGGCGGCCTCTTGGCGCAGGGCATGCCGGCTTTCGAGGCGGTGTCCTGTGCGGTGTGGCTGCATGGCGAAGCGGCCAATGTCTTCGGTCCAGGCCTCATCGCCGAGGATTTGCCCGAGGCGCTGCCGCAGGTTTTGCGCGCCCTTATGTGACCTCGAACCAGCCGGCCAGTCCCTGGTCGAAATGCGGGAGGATCGCGTCGTGGATCATCCATTTGCCCGGCTCGCCCGCCACGAACGCGACATGCTGGGTCTGCCGCGGCGGAATCAGGATGGAATCGCGCCAATAGGGCTCCCAGCCGTCGTCCATCGGATGCAGCAGGCGGCAATGGTGGCCGTGCAGCGCCAGGTCGATCGCCTCATCGGAATGGTTGGCGAAGCCGATGCTGATGGGGCGGCCGCGCGCCGCGCTGAACAGCGGCTTGCCCGGTGTGCCGGTCCAACTCGCCCCATTCAGCGACCACATCCGATCCTTTGCGACGGCAAATTCGAATTTCAGCGCGTTCTCGAGCGGGATGGCCGCAGGCAAGGCCGGATTGTCGGGCAGTTTGGCGATGGGCGGCCTTGCGGCGACAGGCGCGCCCTGCGCCGTCCATTCCGCGAGCACCTGATTGGGATCGCCGTCGCCTGACGGACCCTTCGGCCCCTCGTCATGATAGAGGGTCAAGCGAACTTTCGCGCCATCCTCTTGCGGCATGTCGAGCATGATGTCGAAACGCGCCATCGGCCCCATCGGCAAGGTTTGCCGCGATGGCTCGAACAGGGCGGAAGGCCGACCGTCGATGGCGATGAGCAGCGGCTGGGCCCCCGAAAAACTCGCGAGCATGATGTTTTGGCTCGACACATTGGCGATCCGCAGCCGCAACCTGGTTCCCGGACGGACGGTGTCCAAGTGCGGCGATGTCCGGCCATTCACTGTCACAGCCGTTGCGCCCGGCCGTTGATCGCAGATCAAAATGGCTTCCGCGTCCCTGTCCGGCGGTATCGCCTCATCCACGATCAGCAGTCCTTTCAATCCCTTATCGATCTGGTCTGATGTCATACCTGAGATCAGGGGATGAAAGCAGAAGGTCCCGCTATCGGCGGCCCTGAAGCGATACTCGAAGGTCTCGCCCAGCGCGACCGGCTTTTGCGTCAGGCCAGCGGCACCATCCATGGCATTGGGCAGCCGCACGCCGCGCCAGTGCAGGCTCGTCGATCGGTCGAGTGCGTTGGTGAGGCGGACCCTCACATCGTCGCCCTGCCGCACCCGTAAAATCGGGTAGGGCAAATGCCCCGCATAACCAAACGGTCTCGCCAGGATCTGCGGATCCGGCGTGGAAAGATCCCGCGGTCTTGCGGTCAAGCGCGTGAAACCGTCGTCCGATTGCTGCGCCCGGCCGGTCACGGCGAAAAGGCTCATGGAGGCGCCGAGGATGAAGCCGCGGCGATCAAGAGACGGGAGCTTGCTCATGGTTTTGCGACTTAGGGGCTCGCACGTGATTTGTAAATCTGATGCCGGAACGGCTCGAAAACAAATGGACTCGGTAAGGCTTTCGTAGTAGAACAAAAAGTGAATATTAGGCCTGACGAACTCGGACCCCAACTTTAAAAAGATAACTGCTCAACCATTTTTGGGAACGAACTGATAGGGTAAATAGCCAAGCTACATCAAATAGATAAATATGTTCTACTGGCAAGTTTGATCTTTGCGAAGACAATATGATGCCATCGCTAGTAGCGGCATTTGGTTTAGCTGATGCGGCGCGAGACGATGTTCTATAGCAAAAACCTCCGGCAGCATCAGACGATACCATGTGAACCAATTTTTGGAACGAACTGACAGAGATATTTCATCATTAAATTCAAATAGTTGAAATTCAAAATCGCGAAATCGAGGCAGGAGTGGGAAGCGTCAGCCGCATGGATGGAACGGCCGTTCGCGTCAGCAACGGCGTGGGCGACCCGAGCCTGAATTTGCCGCGAAATTTACCGCCGCAAGCTCCATTTTTTTGCTGCATCTCCTTCGCCACATTGCTATAGAGCGCCACCCGGAACGGTGAGGCGCGTCTTCTTGCGTCAGGCGGACGCGGGCGTGGCGGAATTGGTAGACGCACTGGGTTTAGGTTCCAGCGGCGAAAGCTGTGGGGGTTCGAGTCCCTCCGCCCGCACCAGACTGACCGCGACCAGCCCATCCTCTGGACCAGATTGCAAAAAGGCACGGGATCGCCCGGCCTCGGCCGCCTTCATCGGGCGCCGTCAACCAATGGAAAAGGCAAACCAATGCAAGTGACCGAAACCCTCTCGCAAGGCTTGAAGCGCGAATTCAAAGTCGTGCTGCCGGCGAGCGACCTCGCTGCGCGCTTCGAGCGCGAATTGTCCGATCTCAAGGGCAAGGTTCAGCTCAAGGGCTTCCGTCCCGGCAAAGTGCCGACCGAACATTTGAAGCGCGTGTATGGCCGCAGCGTCATGGGCGACGTGGTGCAGAACGCGGTGAACGAGGCGAACCGCAAGATCGTCGAGGACAATGGTCTGCGCCTCGCCATGGAGCCGAAAATCGAATTCCCCACGGATCAGGCCGAGGTCGAGCGGGCGCTCGAAGCCAAGGGCGATCTTGCCTATCAGGTCGCGCTCGAAGTGCTGCCGCAATTCGATGCCGGCAAGTTTGACGACGTCGAATTGGAGCGCCCGGTCGCCGAGGTGACCGAGGAGGAAGTCAATAAGGCCGTCGACCGGATGGCCGAACGCAACCGCACCTATAGCGCCAAGGACGGCGCGGCCGAGAAGGGCGACAAGGTCAAGATCGATTTCGTCGGCAAGATCAACGACGAAGCCTTCGAAGGGGGTGACGGCAAGGACATCGATGTTGTGATCGGGTCCGAGACCTTCATTCCGGGCTTCGAAGACCAGTTGCTTGGCATCAGCGCCGGCGACGAGCGCCTCGTGACCGTGACCTTCCCCGAAAACTACATGGCGCTGCATCTTGCCGGCAAGGAAGCCAAGTTCGACGTGACGGCCAAGGGCATCGAGACCCCGGGCGCGGTGACGCTCGACGAGGAATTCGCCAAGGGCTTCGGCTTCGACACGATCGACGCGCTCAAGGACGCCGTGAAGAAGAACATCGGCGACGAATATGCCAAGCTGTCGCGCAGCAAGCTGAAGCGCTCGCTCCTCGACGCGCTGGACAAGCGCTACACGTTCGAATTGCCGCAGAGCCTGGTCGATCAGGAATTCGCCGGCATCTGGCAGCAGGTCGAGGCCGAGCAGAAGGCTTCGGGCAAGACCTTCGCCGATGAGAACACCACCGAGGAAAAGGCGCGCGAAGACTACCGCCGCATCGCCGAACGCCGCGTGCGCCTTGGCCTGGTCCTCGCCGAAGTCGGCGAAAAGGCCGCTGTGAAAGTGCCGGACGAGGACGTGACTCGCGCCCTGATCGAGCGCGCGCGCCAATATCCGGGCCAGGAAAAGCAGGTCTGGGACTTCTACAGCAAGAACCCGGAGCGCCTTGCCGAGCTGCGTGCGCCGCTGTTCGAGGAGAAGGTGGTCGACCACATCATCTCGCTCGCCAAAGTGACCGATAAAACAGTCAGTAAGGACGAGTTGTTCAAGTTCTCCGACGAGGAGGAGGCGGCTTAACGCCGCCTCACCGGTGCGCTTTCGAAGGCCGATCCCGGCAGCGGGACCGGCCTTTTTGATGACATGACCGGAGGCGGCAAGGCCGATGGCGGCGGTGCGTTCTGTCTACCTGTCCCATCCCGGCGCTCCCCCGTCTTTTGCCGCTTTATCGCCCCTTAACATTCTGCGGGGGATGACTACATACGACCTCTAATGCCTTAATGGGGCTAGTCGATTCTTGAGAGCCTAGGACAGACCATGATCCGCGACCGCGATCCCATCGAGATTTACAACAATTACCTGATCCCACAGGTGATCGAAAATACCAGCCGCGGCGAGCGCGGGTTCGACATTTACTCGCGTCTTTTGCGTGAGCGCATCATCTTCCTGACCGGCCCCGTGGAAGATAACATGGCGTCGGTCATCGTGGCACAATTGCTCTTTCTGGAAGCGGAAAACCCCAAGAAAGAGATTTCCATGTACATCAACTCGCCGGGCGGGGTGGTGACGGCCGGCCTGTCGATCTACGACACGATGCAGTTCATCCGACCGAAGATCTCGACCCTCTGCCTCGGCCAGGCGGCGTCCATGGGCTCGCTGCTGTTGTGCGCCGGTGACGCTGGCATGCGCTATGCGCTGCCGAATGCCCGAGTGATGGTGCATCAGCCGTCCGGCGGCTTCCAGGGCCAGGCATCGGACATCGTTCGGCACGCCGAAGACATTATGAAGGTAAAAAAACGCTTGAATGAGATCTATGTGAAGCACACCGGTCGTGATTATGACACGATTGAGCGCACATTGGACCGTGATCACTTCATGTCCGCCGAAGAGGCGAAGGACTTCGGGATCGTCGACCAGGTCGTGGTCGAGCGCCCGGAACCTGCGACCAAGAGCTAACTGGCGGCCCGACACTTTTTGCCGAAGAATCGCTTGGTTTTTCGGCTGCGGCGTGCGCTAGAACACGGAACGGCGGCGTTTTTTCAAGCCAACTGGTTTGGAATGGGCGCTAAGTGTTGCAGTAATGTGACGGCGCCTGCCAGAAAGAAGTCAATCTGGTGGCGCCTGATCGCTGCCGAGGCCAAACGCTTGATCCGCGCCGATATGCGTGATTGCATCGGCACAGAACCGCGGCTGTTTCGTGGCTTGGGCCGTGTGACAAGGTTTCAAGAAGAGGGGAAAGCCCCGGCAGGTGCCGGGTCGCGCATGTGCTGTTTTTTAAGCAAGTGCGAGATATAATCGTAAAAGACCGGGGGTGGCTCGTTGATTTGAGCCAATATCCGACCGGATGGAGAAAATTATGAGCAACAAGGCCGGCAGCAGCGACTCGAAGAATACGCTCTACTGCTCCTTCTGCGGCAAGAGCCAGCATGAAGTGCGCAAGCTGATCGCAGGCCCGACGGTGTTCATTTGCGATGAATGCGTTGAGCTCTGCATGGATATTATCCGCGAGGAAAGCAAATCTTCCCTCGTGAAGAGCCGTGACGGCATTCCGACGCCGAAGGAGATCTGCAAAGTGCTGGACGATTACGTGATCGGCCAGCCGCAGGCGAAACGCGTCCTCTCGGTGGCCGTACACAATCATTACAAGCGCTTGCAGCATGCGACCAAGCACAATGACGTGGAACTGGCGAAGTCCAATATCCTGCTGATCGGTCCGACCGGTACGGGTAAGACGCTGCTGGCCCAGACGTTGGCGCGCATCCTCGACGTGCCCTTCACTATGGCAGATGCGACGACGCTGACCGAAGCCGGTTATGTCGGCGAGGACGTCGAAAACATCATCCTGAAGCTGCTGCAGGCGTCCGACTACAATGTCGAGCGCGCCCAGCGCGGTATCGTCTATATCGACGAAATAGACAAGATCAGCCGCAAGTCGGACAATCCGTCGATCACCCGCGACGTGTCGGGCGAAGGCGTGCAGCAAGCGCTCCTGAAGATCATGGAAGGTACGGTCGCATCGGTTCCGCCCCAGGGCGGGCGCAAGCACCCCCAGCAGGAATTCCTGCAGGTGGATACGACCAACATCCTCTTCATCTGCGGTGGCGCGTTTGCCGGGCTAGACAAGATCATTTCGGCACGCGGCCGGGGCACCTCCATCGGCTTTGGTGCGTCAGTCTCGGCACCGGACGACCGGCGGACGGGTGAGATCTTCCGCGAGATCGAACCGGACGACCTGTTGAAATTCGGACTCATTCCGGAATTCGTTGGCCGTTTGCCGGTCATCGCGACGCTGGAAGACCTCGACATCGACGCATTGAAGCGGATCCTGACCGAGCCCAAGAACGCGCTCGTCAAGCAATACCAGCGCCTGTTCGAGATGGAGAATGTCGATTTGACCTTCCAGGACGAGGCGCTCAACATCGTTTCCAAGAAGGCGATCGAACGGCGCACCGGCGCCCGCGGTCTGCGCTCGATAATGGAGAGCATGCTGCTCGATACGATGTACGATCTGCCGGGGCTGGAAGGCGTCGAGCAGGTCGTGATCGGCCCCGAGGTGGTCGAGGGCAAGGCACGGCCTTTGTATATTTATGCCGACAGGCAGATCGAAAAGTCCGGCGCGTCGGCGTGACTTGAAACCGCATGGCACTGCGACCATGTGATGTGTAAAGGTGAGAGGGTTCTCTCACCGTGGCGAACGGGGCAAGCACGTCATCACCGTTCGCTATTTTTGACTTCGCCGGGGATGCTCTCCCGAGATCCTACGGCGGAGGCGCAACCTCGAGCGATCCATTGCGGCGTGACGATGGAGGGTCCTCGGGATTTGCGCCTTGCTGAGCGGGTGGCTCAATCGAGCGTTCGCGAGGCGTTTGAGAACAGGACATTCGAATGACAACGGAAAAGAAAGCGCCCAATCTGCCCGAAGGCGTTGAAACATATCCCGTTTTGCCGCTGCGCGACATTGTGGTCTTCCCCCATATGATCGTGCCGCTGTTTGTCGGCCGCGAGAAGTCGATCCGCGCGCTCGAAGAGGTGATGAAGGCTGATCGCCATATTTTGCTCGCGACCCAGCAGAACGCCAGCGACGACGATCCGCCCGCCGATGCGATTTACACCACCGGAACGCTCGCGACCGTTCTGCAGTTGCTGAAATTGCCCGATGGCACGGTCAAGGTGCTGGTCGAGGGCGTGGCGCGTGCGGGCGTGCGTTCCTATGTGCGCACCGATGATTATTACGAAGCCGAAGCGCTCGTGATCGCCGATGAGCCGGTCTCCAAGATCGAGGTCGAGGCCTTGGCCCGCTCAGTCGTGTCCGAGTTCGAAGGCTATGTGAAGCTGAACAAGAAGGTTTCGCCGGAAGTCGTTTCAAGCATTGGTCAAATCGATGATTACGCGAAGCTCGCTGACTCGGTTGCCGCCAATCTTGCCGTGAAGATTTCCGACAAGCAGGACATCCTGGAAATGGCCTCCGTCACCAAGCGCCTGGAAAAGTGCTTGGCATTGATGGAGAGCGAGATCTCGGTCCTGCAGGTCGAAAAGCGGATTCGGACGCGGGTCAAGCGCCAGATGGAGAAGACCCAGCGCGAATATTATCTGAACGAGCAGATCAAGGCGATCCAGAAGGAGCTCGGTGACGAGGACGGCAAGGACGATCTGTCCGAGCTCGAGGCGCGGATCAACAGCACCAAATTGTCGAAGGAAGCCCATGACAAGGCGATGGCTGAGCTGAAAAAGCTGCGGCAGATGTCGCCGATGTCGGCCGAGGCGACGGTGGTGCGGAACTACCTCGACTGGATCCTGTCGATCCCGTGGGGCAAGAAGTCAAAGGTCAAGAAAGACCTGCAATCGGCGCAGGACATTCTGGATGCGGATCATTATGGCCTCGACAAGGTCAAGGAGCGCATCGTCGAATATCTGGCCGTGCAGCAGCGCGCGAATAAGTTGACGGGCCCGATCCTGTGCCTCGTCGGTCCGCCCGGCGTCGGTAAGACCTCGCTCGGCAAGTCGATCGCGAAGGCCACGGGCCGCGAATTCGTGCGCATGTCGCTCGGCGGCGTGCGCGACGAGGCCGAGATCCGCGGTCACCGCCGCACTTATATCGGTTCGATGCCGGGCAAGGTCATCCAGTCGATGCGCAAGGCGAAAACCGCCAATCCGCTCTTCCTGCTCGATGAAATCGACAAGATGGGCATGGATTTCCGCGGCGATCCGTCTTCGGCTCTGCTGGAGGTGCTGGACCCCGAGCAGAATTCGACCTTCAACGACCATTACCTCGAGGTCGATTACGACTTGTCGAACGTGATGTTCGTGACGACGGCGAACACGCTCAACATTCCGGCGCCTTTGATGGACCGCATGGAGATCATCCGCCTCGCCGGTTACACGGAAGAGGAAAAGCTCGAGATCGCCAAGAAGCATCTGATTCCGGCAGCGATCCAGAAGCATGGCCTCAACGTCAAGGAATGGTCGATCGACGACGACGCCATGCTGACGCTCATCCGCCGCTATACGCGCGAGGCGGGCGTCAGAAACCTGGAACGCGAAATCTCCAATCTCGCCCGTAAGGCGGTGAAGGAGATCCTGCTTGCCAAGAAGAAGAAGGTGCAGGTCACGACCAAGAATCTCTCCGACTATCTCGGCGTGCCGAAATTCCGGTATGGCGAGGCAGAGAGCGAGGATCAGGTCGGCGTGGTGACGGGTCTTGCATGGACCGAGGTCGGCGGCGAATTGCTCACGATCGAAGGCGTCATGATGCCCGGCAAGGGCCGCATGACTGTGACCGGCAACCTGAAGGAAGTGATGAAGGAATCGATTTCCGCCGCCGCATCCTATGTGCGCTCGCGGGCGATCGATTTTGGCATCGAACCGCCGCTCTTCGACCGTCGCGACATCCACGTCCACGTGCCGGAAGGGGCGACCCCGAAGGACGGACCGTCGGCTGGTATCGCCATGGCAACGGCCATCGTCTCGGTCATGACCGGCATCCCGGTGCACCGCGACATCGCCATGACCGGCGAAGTGACCTTGCGTGGACGCGTGCTGCCCATCGGCGGCCTCAAGGAGAAGCTGCTGGCGGCTCTGCGCGGCGGCCTGAAGAAGGTGCTGATCCCGGAAGAAAACGCCAAGGATCTGGTCGAGCTGCCCGATTCGGTGAAGAAGGGGCTTGAAATCGTTCCTGTCGCCCGCATGGAGGACGTGCTGAAACACGCGCTCATTCGCCAGCCGGTCGCGATCAAGTGGGAAGAGACGTTGCCTCTGCCGGCTGCACCGGCGGAATCGTCTGAAAATCCGGGCCTGATCGCTCACTAAGGCAAGTATAGAACGCAAAAAGCCGTGTTTTGCTTCGCGCAAGACACGGCTTTTTGTTTGGTTGTCCTTAATATCGCCGAAAATCACAGGCTTTTGCCCTCTTCGCTCCGGAGAGTCTTGCAAAACCGGGGCTTTGGCTTAGGAAGGACGCTTCGCTCGAGAACGCAATCTCGGGCTCTCACATGGCCAGCCGGATCCATCCGGTTGGAAAAGAGCAGGGGACTTGCATCACCCGCACGGGCATTCCCTGCTTGGCACACCAGTGAACGCAGCCCCTGGGCCGCGCACAGTCAAACACAAGGATTTGATCATGAACAAGTTGGAACTCGTCGAACACATCGCGAGCCAAACTGAAACGACCAAGATTCAGGCCACCGCCGCTCTCGAAGCCGTGCTCGGCGGCATTACGGAAGCGCTGAAGAATGGCGACGAAGTCCGTCTCGTCGGCTTCGGCACGTTCTCGGTGAAGAAGCGTGAGGCTTCCACCGGCCGCAACCCGGCCACCGGCAAGGAAATCCCGATCGCTGCATCGAACAACGCCAAGTTCAAGGCTGGCACGGCGCTGAAGGACGCGCTGAACGGCTGAGTTTCCACGGCAATCTGTGAGACGGGGGCGGCTCTCGGGCCGCCCCTTCTTTTTTAGCGGAACAAAGGCTTGCCATGGATGGGCAGAGTCTTCTAGAACGGCGTTAGCGCTTTGGCGCTTAACCGGATTTGGCCTGACTGCGAGGCTAGATTCGCGTGGGCGGTTAGCTCAGTTGGTAGAGCATCTCGTTTACACCGAGAGGGTCGGCGGTTCGAGCCCGTCACCGCCCACCAGTCCGTGCTGAGGTAGTGTGACGGCATCAAAGCTCGTGCTCTCATCGGTGGCAGCCTGCGCCATGTTGCTTTGCGCGAGCCTTTCGGCACGTGCGGAGATGACCTTCAAGGTCGTGACCTTGGGGGATCCGGCCAAGTGCGGCGCCAAATGCCCGCAGGCCGTCGCCGCAACCGGTGACATCACCGTTGGCACAGCCGAATCATTCGTCGCGTTCCTGCATGAGCAAAAATTCGGCAATCTGCGCAATGTGATTCTCCTGCATTCGCCCGGCGGCAATGTTTATGGCGCCATGGAATTCGGCCTGGTGCTGCGCAAGCTCAAGATCGGGGTGATCGTCGCCAAGGCGGAAAGCGTTGATTCGGCGGACAGCGGGGAAACCTACATGTTGCCCGGCCGCTGCATGTCGGCCTGCGTCTACGCCTTCATGGGTGGCGTCAAACGGCTGGTGCCCGATCCGAGCGCCGTCGGCATCCATCGTATGTCACGCCCGCAATACGGCAGGAATCCTGAGGGCAGGGGGGCGGTACCGCTGCGTAACTTTGCCTCTGACGACATGGTGAACGGATTGCGCGCCTATTCCGCGTCGATGGGCGTAAGCCCGGATCTGATCACGACCGCCGAGCAATATGCCCCTGATTCCATTCATGTGTTGAGCCATGCGGAAATGATGAAATGGCATCTGGTTACGCCCAATTCTAAATGAAAAAGATGCGGATATTGGCGCTTGACTTCATAGGCGAGCTGCCATATTCCCACACCACCGAAGGCGAGGCGCTGATGCGGCGCATCGTTCTGCGGGGGAGTAGCTCAGTTGGTTAGAGCGTCGGCCTGTCACGCCGAAGGTCGCGGGTTCGAGCCCCGTCTCTCTCGCCATTCACCCATCGGGTGAATGGGCCGAGCCGATCGTGGCTGCGAAGATGAGCGCGAAATCTGCAATTCATTCAATACATCTCATTCAATACGTCGCGCGTCCCCCCGACAGATCGAACACCGCGCCGGTGGTGAAGGAATTTTCCTCGCTCGCCAGCCATGCCACCATGGCCGCCACTTCCTCGACTTTCAAAAATCTGCCGCGCGGGATGCGCGCGAGCATATAGTCGATGTGTTCCTGGCTGATCTGGTCGAAGATCCTGGTCTTGGCCGCGGCGGGCGTGACGCAGTTGACCGCGATGTTGTGCGTCGCCAATTCCTTCCCGAGTGACTTAGTGAGCGCGATGACGCCGGCTTTGGCGGCCGAATAGGCGGCGGCGTTCGGATTGCCCTCCTTGCCGGCGATCGACGAGACACTGACGATGCGGCCATAGCCGCGCTCGATCATGCCCGGCACGACGGCCTTGCAGCAGTGAAACGGCCCGGTGAGGTCGACGTCGAGGATGCGCCGCCAATCCTCGACCGGATAATCGACGACGGGCATCGTGGGGCCGGAAATGCCGGCATTGTTGACCAGAATATCGATCCCACCGAAATCGTCCTGGGTGACGCTCAGGGCCGTTTTCACCGATTTGAAGTCGGTTTGGTCCATCGTAACCGCCAAAACCTCGCCCAATTCCATGAGGCGCGAGGCGGTATGGCCCAAAAGCTCGGAATCGCGGTCCCACAGCGCAACCTTGGCGCCTGATTCGAGCAGGCGTGCCGCAATCGCATAGCCGATGCCCTGCGCCGCGCCCGTCACTGCGGCAATCCGTCCCGCAAGGTCGATCTTATTGGTCATATTGGCCTCCCTGGCTGCATAGCCGGCCTGAATACTAACCCCGCGCCGCGCGCTTCGTCGAGCGGATGTAGCGGGCTCAAAAAGGGGCTTTGGCGGCCAGGGCCAAGACTGACGGAGCCTTTCTGTTGCCATATATTGCGTTGCGGCGACGTAGCATCTTGCGCCTGCTCGCCCAGTGGGATAGTGCCTTAGAGCATGTCTAAGGTTCTCCTCGCGGAGCACCTGACGACCGTCTCGATCCTGGAGCTTTTGGCCATCATGCCAGGTCTTTTGAGTCAGTATCTTCCGCTTGTCGTGTTCATCGGCATTTCCGCGGTGATCGGCATCGCTCTGCTCGTTGCCCCCTTCCTGCTTGCTTTCAAAGCGCCCGATACCGAGAAGCTGTCGGCATATGAGTGCGGTTTCAATGCTTTCGACGATGCCCGCATGAAATTCGACATCCGATTCTATCTGGTGTCGCTGCTGTTCATCATTTTCGATCTCGAGGTTGCATTCCTCTTCCCCTGGGCGGTCGCGTTCAAGGAAGTTGGCGTGGCCGGCTTTTGGTCGATGATGGTCTTCCTCACGGTGCTGACCATCGGCTTCGTTTATGAGTGGCGCAAGGGAGCGCTCGAATGGGATTGATCCTCGACACCCGCAATGCTGCAACGGCTCAAGGCGCGACCGGTCTGATCGACCCATCGACCGGCAAGCCGGTGGGAAGCACCGACAAGTATTTCGGCGAGATCAACAACGAACTCGCCGATAAGGGCTTTCTCGTCACGACGACCGACGATCTGATCAACTGGGCGCGCCAGGGCTCGCTCATGTGGATGACCTTCGGTCTCGCATGCTGCGCCGTCGAAATGATGCAGCTCTCCATGCCCCGTTATGACGTCGAGCGCTATGGTTTTGCGCCGCGCGCCTCCCCGCGCCAGTCGGACGTGATGATCGTGGCCGGCACGCTCACCAACAAAATGGCTCCGGCGCTGCGCAAAGTTTATGACCAGATGCCCGAGCCGCGCTATGTCATCTCCATGGGCTCCTGCGCGAACGGCGGCGGGTATTACCATTATTCCTATTCGGTGGTCCGTGGTTGCGACCGGATCGTGCCGGTAGACATCTATGTGCCCGGCTGCCCGCCGACGGCGGAAGCGCTGCTGTATGGCGTGCTGCTCCTGCAGCGCAAAATTCGCCGCACCGGGACGATCGAACGATAATCCGCTTCCTAGCGGATCGAATTTGCTCTGCGCGCGATGATCAACCTTGCGCAGCGACGTTGAAATTGAGGCTTCCTGATGGACGACACACTCAAAACCCTTGGTGATCAAATCGCCACAGCGCTGCCGGGCAGCGTGACCGGCGTGAAGCTCGCCTTTGGGGAGCTGACGCTGGAGGCGGAGGCCGCGAAGATTGTCGAGGTGCTCACCTATCTGCGTGACGACCCGAACTGCCAGTTCGTCAACTTCATCGACATCTGCGGCGTGGATTATCCGGCTCGCGCGAAACGCTTCGACGTGGTTTACCATCTGTTGAGCCCGCGGAAGAATCTGCGCATCCGCGTGAAAGTGCAGACGGATGAAACCACGCCCGTGCCGTCGGCGATTTCGGCTTTCCCGGCGGCGAACTGGTTCGAGCGCGAAGCTTATGACCTCGTCGGTGTTCTCTTCTCGGGGCATCCGGATCTGCGCCGCATTCTGACAGATTACGGCTTCGAGGGGCATCCGCTGCGCAAGGACTTCCCGATGACCGGCTTTGTCGAAGTGCGTTACGACGACGAGCAGAAGCGCGTCGTCTACGAGCCCGTGAAATTGCCGCAAGAGTTCCGCCAATTCGATTTCCTCTCCCCGTGGGAGGGCAATCCGGAATATGTGATCCCGGGCGACGAGAAGGCGAAGGGGCAATAAAATGACCGAACAGAACCTTCGCAATTTTTCCATCAATTTCGGGCCGCAACATCCGGCGGCGCACGGCGTGTTGCGCCTGGTGCTGGAACTTGACGGCGAAGTGGTCGAGCGCGTCGATCCGCATATCGGTCTCCTGCATCGCGGCACCGAAAAGCTGATGGAAGCGCGCACCTATTTGCAGAACGTGCCGTATTTCGATCGTCTCGACTATGTCGCGCCGATGAACCAAGAGCATGCCTATTGCCTGGCGATCGAAAAGCTCGCGGGTCTGGAAGTGCCTTACCGTGGCCAACTCATTCGTGTGCTGTTCAACGAAATTGGCCGCATTCTTTCCCACCTTCTCAACGTCACCACGCAGGCCATGGACGTTGGCGCGCTTACCCCGCCGTTGTGGGGCTTCGAGGAGCGTGAAAAGCTGATGGTGTTCTATGAGCGGGCTTGCGGCGCGCGTATGCACGCGAATTATATCCGGCCGGGCGGCGTGCATCAGGACCTGCCGCAAAAGCTGATCGACGATATCGGCGCCTGGTGCGATCCGTTCCTGAAGGTCTTGGACGATCTGAGCGATCTGTTCATCGAGAACCGCATCTTCAAGCAGCGCAACGTAGATATCGGCGTCGTCACCTTGGAAGATTGCTTCAAATGGGGCTTCACCGGAGTCATGGTGCGCGGCTCCGGCGCGGCCTGGGACCTGCGCAAGAGCCAGCCCTACGACTGCTACGAGGAGATGGAATTCGACATCCCCGTCGGCAAGAACTGCGATAATTACGACCGCCAGTGCATCCGTATGGAAGAGATGCGCCAGTCTGTCCGCATTATGAAGCAGTGCGTTGAAAAGCTGTCTTCGTCCAAGGGACAAGGCGAGATTCTGGCGCCGAAGCACAAGATGACGCCGCCGCGCCGCGCCGACATGAAGAAATCGATGGAATCGCTGATCCATCATTTCAAGCTCTACACCGAAGGCTTCAAAGTGCCGGAAGGCGAAGTCTATGCGGCGGTCGAAGCGCCCAAGGGCGAATTCGGCGTCTATCTCGTCTCGGACGGCAGCAACAAGCCCTACCGCGCCCACATCCGCGCCCCAGGCTTCGCCCATCTCCAGGCCATGGACTTCCTGTGCCGCAAGCACATGCTGGCCGACGTTTCGGCGATCCTCGGCTCCATCGATATCGTGTTCGGCGAGGTGGATCGGTGATGCCCTCCGCCCGCGCCCGTTTGTATTGTTAAGGACCTAATCTCGTGAGCGTTCGCAGACTAGCTGACAAACAACCCGAAAGCTTTGCTTTCACGCCCGAGAACGAGGCGTGGGCGAAGACGCAGATCGCCAAATATCCGCAGGGCCGGCAGGCCTCCGCGGTGATTTCGCTGTTGTGGCGGGCGCAGGCGCAGAACGAATATTGGCTGCCCAAAGCGGCCATCGAATATGTCGCTCGCCTTCTGGATATGCCCTATATCCGCGTGTTCGAAGTCGCGACGTTCTACACGATGTTCAACCTGTCGCCGGTGGGCAAATATTATGTCCAGCTCTGCGGCACGACGCCCTGCATGTTGCGCGGTGCCAACGACATCAAGAAGGTGTGCGAGCAGAAGATCGGCCCGCAAAGCAAGGTCTCGAGCGACGGCAAGTTCTCGTGGCTGGAGGTCGAGTGCTTGGGCGCGTGCTGCAATGCGCCGATGGTGCAGATCAATGACGACTATTACGAAGACCTGACGCCGGAAAACTTCACCAAGCTGCTCGACGATCTTGCCGCCGGCAATCCGGTGCACATCGGCTCGCAACAGGGCCGCGTCAGCTCGGAGTTTGCACCCGGCAAGAGCACGACGCTGAAGGATCCGTCGCTCTATGACGGTTCGGTGATCGGCACCTGGCGCAAGCGTTTTGAAGAAGTTCCGGCGGCACCGGCCGCCGCGCCGCAGAGTTAAGGATTTGGCCGATGCTCGCTGACAAGGACCGCATCTTTACCAATCTTCTCGGCTTTCATTCGCCGGGCCTCAAGGACGCGCAGATGCGCGGCCATTGGGACGGCACGAAATTCCTGATCGACAAGGGCCGCGACTGGGTCATCAACGAGATGAAGGCGTCGGGGCTGCGCGGTCGCGGCGGTGCGGGGTTCCCGACCGGCCTGAAATGGTCGTTCATGCCGAAGCCCGATCCAGCTCGCCCGTCTTATCTCGTGGTCAATGCCGACGAATCCGAGCCGGGCACCTGCAAAGACCGCGAGATCATGCGCAATGATCCGCACACGCTCGTGGAGGGCTGTCTAATCGCCTCCTTCGCGATGGGGGCGCATGCGGCCTATATCTACGTGCGCGGCGAATATATTGCCGAGCGTGTCGCTCTGCAGAAGGCGGTGGACGAGGCCTATGCCGCCAATCTGATCGGCCCCAACAATGTGCACGGCTGGCCGTTCGATCTTTATGTGCATCACGGCGCAGGCGCGTATATCTGCGGCGAAGAGACGGCGCTGCTCGAAAGCCTCGAGGGCAAGAAGGGAATGCCGCGCATGAAGCCGCCGTTCCCGGCCAATATGGGTCTCTACGGCTGCCCGACGACGGTGAACAATGTGGAATCGATCGCCGTTGCGCCGACCATCCTGCGCCGCGGCGCCGCTTGGTTCTCGAGCTTCGGCAACAAGAACAATGTCGGCACCAAAGTGTTCTGCGTGTCCGGCCACGTCAACAATCCGTGCAATGTCGAAGAGGCGATGAGTATTCCCTTCCGCGAGCTGATCGACCGCCATTGCGGCGGCATTCGCGGCGGCTGGGACAATCTGCTCGCCGTCATTCCGGGCGGATCGTCGGTGCGCATGGTACCGGCCGAGCAGATCATCGATTGCCCGATGGAATTCGACTCGCTCTCCAAGCTCCGCTCAGGCCTCGGCACGGCGGCGGTGATCGTGATGGACAAGTCGACCGATCTCATCCGTGCCATCGCGCGGCTCTCGTATTTCTACAAGCACGAAAGCTGTGGCCAGTGCACGCCGTGCCGCGAGGGCACCGGCTGGATGTGGCGCGTGATGAACCGTATGGCGGAAGGCCGGGCGCAGAAGAAGGAAATCGACATGCTGCTCGACGTCACGACGCGCGTCGAAGGCCATACGATCTGCGCCCTCGGGGACGCGGCGGCCTGGCCGATTCAAGGTCTGATCAACCACTTCCGTGGCGAGATCGAAAAGCGCATCGATCAATATGCGAGCAATCCGCATAGCGACTCGGTGCCGGTTCCGGTTGCAGCGGAGTAATAGGTATCCAAATGTCGGGCACAGGACGGATCGAAATAAAGAATGAACTGAGGGGCGTCAGCGGCTGGCTGATGTTCGCGGTTCTTTATTTATTTTTGACCGGGCTAGGCAATGTTTACCTAGCATTTGTATCTCTTAACAGTTCCGATCCTAGCCCACTTGCATTGCCTTTTCCGTATATGGCCGCGAAGGCCATAGCTGCAATGGGTTTTGCAGTTTTTGGATGGTATTGTGCCATTAGACTTGCTTCTGAAAAGCCGAATGCGCCAAAAGTAACAATTGCGTACTATGGTATATTGCTTGGGGTAACCTCGTTCTTTGCGCTCGTATCTTATTCGACAATCAGAAGTCTTGCGGCTGAAGCAGGATTTGATTCTTTCGTCTACGAGACAAGAACTATTCCCATCATGTTTCAGCTTATCGGCGTAGGGGCTGAATGTATCATATGGATGATGTATTTTTCAAAATCGAAGCGCGTGAAGAATACGTATTCCTTGAATAATGTAGAGGCACAATCAAGTAGGGCGGAGTTAGCAGCTGCTCCTTCTTTGACAGGTGATAAGTAATGAGCAAAATCATCATTGACGGTCAGGAGCTCGACGTTCCACCCGAATATACGCTGCTCCAGGCCTGCGAAGTGGCCGGCGCGGAAATTCCGCGTTTCTGCTTCCATGACCGGTTGTCGATCGCCGGCAATTGCCGCATGTGCCTGGTCGAAGTGAAGGGTGGCCCGCCGAAGCCGACCGCGTCTTGCGCCATGGCCGTGCGCGATCTGCGCCCCGGCCCGAACGGCGAACCGCCGGTCGTCGTGACCAATTCGCCGATGGTGAAGAAGGCGCGCGAAGGCGTGATGGAGTTCTTGCTCATCAACCATCCGCTCGATTGCCCGATCTGCGATCAGGGCGGCGAATGCGATCTGCAAGACCAGGCCATGGGTTTTGGCGTCGACACCTCGCGCTATCACGAGAACAAGCGCGCGGTCGAAAACAAATATATCGGTCCGCTGGTGAAGACCGAGATGACCCGCTGCATCCATTGCACGCGCTGTGTCCGCTTCACGGCGGAGGTCGCCGGCACGGGCGACATGGGCGCCATCGGCCGCGGCGAGGATATGGAGATCACCACCTATCTCGAACAGGCGATGACCTCGGAACTGCAGGGCAATGTCGCCGATCTGTGCCCCGTCGGCGCGCTGTTGCCGAAGCCGCAGAATTTCCGCGCCCGTCCGTGGGAATATGTCAACACCGAATCCGTCGACGTGATGGACGCGCTCGGGTCGAGCATCGTCATCAATTCGCGCGGCCGCGAGGTGATGCGCATCGTTCCGCGGACCAATGACGACGTGAACGAGGAATGGATTTCCGACAAGACCCGCCATGCGGTGCCGGGCTTGAAGACGCAGCGTCTCGACCGCCCCTATGTGCGCAAAGACGGCCGCCTGCAGCCCGCAAGCTGGCAGGAGGCTTTTGCCGTCATTGCCGCCAAGGTGAAGGCGGCCGCCCCGGCCAGGATCGGCGCGATCGCCGGCGATCTGGCGAGCGTCGAGGAAATGTATGCGCTCAAGGCGCTGATCACCTCGCTCGGGTCGGGCAATATCGATTGCCGCCAGGACGGCACCAAGCTCGATCCGGCGCATGGCCGTGCGTCCTATCTTTTCAATGCCAGCGTGGTCGGCATCGAATCCGCCGATGCTCTGCTCATCGTCGGCTCGAACCCGCGCAAGGAATCGCCGGTGCTGAACGCCCGCATCCGCAAGCGCTGGCTCAAGGGCAATTTCCCGATCGGGGTGATCGGCGAGAACGCCGACCTGACCTATCATTACCAATATCTCGGCGCTGGCACGGAGACGCTCAATCAAGTGGTCGCGGGCCAGGGCTTTGGCGAGATTCTCGCGAAGGCGCAAAAGCCGCTGATCGTGGTCGGGCAGGGCGCCTTGACCCGTGACGATGGCCTTGCGGTCCTCTCCGCGCTCGCCAAGCTGAATCCGGTGCGCGAGGGCTGGAACGGCCTCAGCGTGCTGCATACAGCGGCTGCGCGGGTCGGGGGGCTCGACATTGGCTTCGTGCCGCAGATGGAAGGCTTGAACGCCCAGGCGATGGCGCAAGCCGGTGCGCTCGACGTCCTGTTCAATCTCGGGGCGGACGAAATCGACATCGCGCCGGGCGCGTTCGTGATCTACCAGGGCACCCATGGCGACCGTGGGGCGCATCGCGCCGACGTCATCCTGCCCGGCGCCGCCTATACGGAGAAGTCGGGCATCTACGTGAACACGGAAGGGCGCGCCCAGATTGCCGACCGCGCGGGCTTCCCGCCCGGCGAGGCGCGCGAAGATTGGGCGATCTTGCGGGCGCTGTCCGACGCGCTCGGCAAGCGTCTGCCGTTCGACACGCTCGGAGCCTTGCGCAAGCTCGTCGTGCAGGAGCATCCGGTTCACGGCCATATCGGCGGGTTGACGCAGGCGGACAGCCACGACATCGGCAAACTCGCCGACCTCGGTGGGGCGCTGCTCAATCAGCCGTTTGCGTCGACGGTGCGCGATTTCTACCTCACCAACCCGATCGCTCGGGCCTCGAGCGTGTTGGCTGAATGTTCGAAATTGGCGCAAGAGCGTGAACACCACCAGCAGGCAGCGGAATAGGATTTCAGGACATGAACGGCTGGCTACTTCCTCTTCTGCTCATCCTCGGCAAAAGCCTTCTGCTGCTGGTGCCGCTGCTGATCATCGTGGCGTATATCATTTACGCCGACCGCAAGATCTGGGCGGCGGTGCAATTGCGGCGCGGCCCGAACGTGGTCGGCCCGTGGGGCTTGCTGCAAAGCTTCGCCGACATGCTCAAATTCGTGTTCAAGGAGCCGATCATTCCGGCGAGCTCGAACAAGGGCGTGTTTCTGCTCGCGCCGCTGGTCACCTGCACCTTGTCGCTCGCGGCCTGGGCGGTCATTCCCGTCGCCGACGGTTGGGCCATCGCCAATCTGAATGTCGGCATTCTCTACGTTTTCGCGATTTCGTCTTTGGGCGTCTATGGCATCATCATGGGCGGCTGGGCGTCGAACTCGAAATATCCGTTCCTGTCGGCGCTGCGTTCGGCCGCGCAAATGGTGTCCTACGAAGTGTCCATCGGCTTCGTGATCATTACCGTGCTGCTCTGTGCCGGCTCGCTCAATCTCAACGATATCGTACGCGCGCAGCAGGAACATGGGCTCGCCACCTTGCTCGGCGTGCCGTGGCTGACCTTCCTCAATTGGTACTGGCTGCCGCTGTTCCCGATGTTCGTCGTCTTCTTCATTTCGGCCCTGGCGGAAACCAACCGTCCGCCGTTCGATCTGGCCGAAGCGGAATCCGAGCTTGTCGCCGGTTTCATGGTCGAATATTCGGCTTCGCCCTACATGCTCTTCATGCTCGGCGAATATGTGGCGATCATGAGCATGTGCGCTCTGACCACCATTCTGTTCATGGGCGGGTGGTCCTCGCCGCTCGGTTTTGCGCCTTTCACTTGGATCCCGGGAATTTTCTGGTTCCTCGCCAAGGTGCTCCTTGTGTTCTTCATGTTCGCCATGGTGAAGGCTTTCGTGCCGCGCTACCGCTATGACCAGCTGATGCGCCTGGGCTGGAAAGTCTTCTTACCTATTTCGCTTGCGTCCGTGGTGGTGGTTGCAGGCTTCCTGCAATTGACCGGCTGGGCCGGAGGTTAAGATCATGAAACTGATACAATCTGGCAAAGCGCTGTTCCTGAGTGAATTCGTCGCCGCCTTCGCGCTGTCCATGCGCTATTTCTTCAAACCCAAGGCCACGCTGAACTATCCGCACGAGAAAAACCCGCAGAGCCCGCGCTTCCGCGGCGAACATGCCCTGCGCCGCTATCCCAACGGCGAGGAGCGCTGCATTGCGTGCAAGCTCTGCGAGGCGATCTGCCCGGCCCAGGCCATCACCATCGAGGCGGGCCCGCGCCGCAACGACGGCACGCGCCGCACCACCCGTTACGATATCGACATGGTGAAGTGCATCTATTGCGGCTTCTGCCAGGAAGCCTGTCCGGTCGACGCGATCGTCGAGGGGCCGAATGGCGAATTCGCCGTCGAGACGCGCGAGGAGCTTTATTACGACAAACAGCGCCTGCTCGACAATGGCGCGCGATGGGAGCGCGAACTCGCTCGCAACATCGCGCTCGACGCGCCGTATCGCTGAGGAGACCTTAAAAGATGAATATGCCTACGGTCTTCTTCTATCTTTTCTCGACGATCCTCATCGTCTCGGCCTTCATGGTGATCGCCTCGCGCAATCCCGTGCATTCGGTGCTGTTTCTCATTCTCGCCTTCGTGAACGCCTCGGGGCTCTTCATCCTGATGGGGGCGGAGTTCCTGGCGATGATCCTGATCGTCGTCTATGTCGGCGCGGTGGCGGTGCTGTTCCTGTTCGTCGTGATGATGCTCGACGTCGACTTTGCCGAATTGCGGCAGGGCTTCCTGCAATATCTGCCGCTCGGCGCGGTGATCGGTATCGTTCTGGTGTCGGAACTGATCTATGTGGTCGTGGGCGGCTGGTCACATGCGGAAACGGTGGCCGTTGCGGCGTCGCCTGATGCGCTTACAAACACCAAGGCGCTCGGAGAGGTTCTCTACACCAAATATATGTTCTTCTTTCAGGCCGCCGGTCTGGTGCTCCTGACCGCCATGATCGGCGCGATCGTGCTGACCTTGCGGCACAAACCCGGCGTGAAGCGGCAAAATATCGCGGCGCAGAACGCGCGGACCATCGAGACAGCCATCGAGGTGCGCAAAGTGCCCTCCAAAGCGGGGATCTGAGGATGGAAATCGGCCTCACCAATTATCTGACGGTCGCAGCCGTCGTGTTCACGCTCGGCGTCGCGGGCATCATTCTCAACCGCAAGAACATCATCGTCATCCTGATGTCGGTGGAACTCATTCTGCTGTCGGTGAATATCAATCTCGTCGCCTTCTCGACCCATTCGAACGACATCACCGGACAAGTGTTCGCGCTGCTCATTCTGACTGTCGCGGCGGCGGAAGCGGCCATCGGCCTTGCCATTCTCGTCGTCTATTATCGTAACCGTGGCTCGATCGCGGTCGAAGACATCAACATGATGAAGGGCTGAGAGACCCCATGACCATCTTTCACGCCATAGTCTTTTTCCCACTGATTGGCTTCCTGATCGCCGGCTTCGGCGTGCGCGTGCTGCCGCCGCGCGCGGCCGAAGTGATCACGACCGGCCTTTTGCTCGTGGCCGCCTTCCTCTCCTGGATCGCGTTCTACCAGGTCGCTTACGGCGACGGCGCGACGACGGTGCCGTTGTACACCTGGATCGCATCCGGCGACATGCAGGTGCAATGGGCCTTGCGCATCGACACGCTCACTGCCGTCATGCTGGTGGTGGTCAATACGGTGTCGAGCCTCGTGCATCTCTACTCCATCGGCTATATGCGCGAAGACCCCTGCCGCCAGCGGTTCTTCGCCTATCTGTCGCTGTTCACCTTCGCCATGCTGACGCTGGTGACTGCCGACAATCTCGTGCAGATGTTCTTTGGCTGGGAAGGGGTGGGCCTTGCCTCGTACCTGCTTATCGGCTTCTGGTACGAGAAGCCCTCCGCCAATGCCGCAGCGATCAAGGCGTTCGTTGTCAACCGCGTCGGCGACTTCGGCTTTTCCCTCGGCATCTTCACGGTTTTCGCACTGACCCATTCGGTCAGCCTCAATGAGATCTTCCAGCAGGCGCCGGCTTTGGTGGGCAAGCCCATTCACGTGTTCGGCATGGATGTCGATGCGCTGACGATCGCCTGCCTGCTGCTGTTCATGGGCGCCTGCGGCAAGTCGGCGCAGTTCCTGCTGCACACCTGGTTGCCGGACGCGATGGAGGGCCCGACGCCGGTTTCCGCGCTGATCCATGCCGCGACCATGGTGACGGCCGGCGTGTTCATGGTGGCCCGCCTGTCGCCGATCTTCGTGCTGTCGCCGACGGCGTTGACGGTGGTGACGGTGGTCGGCGCGACGACGGCGTTCTTTGCCGCGACGGTCGGCCTCGTCCAGAACGACATCAAGCGCGTCATCGCCTATTCGACCTGTTCGCAGCTTGGCTACATGTTCGTTGGTCTCGGCACCGGCGCCTTTGCCTTCGGCATTTTCCATCTCTTTACCCACGCCTTCTTCAAGGCGCTGCTGTTCTTGGGCGCGGGCGCGGTCATCGATGCGATGCACCATGAGCAGGACATGCGGAAGATGGGTGGGCTTTATAAGCACATTCCCTTCACCTTCTGGATGATGACCGCCGGCACGCTGGCGCTCACCGGCTTCGGCATTCCATTCACCTCGATCGGCTTTGCCGGGTTCATCTCGAAGGACGCGATCATCGAAGGCGCCTATGCGTCGCACAATGCGGGCGCGGTCTATGCCTTTCTGCTGGTCGTGATCGCAGCGGGCTTCACGTCCTTCTATTCCTGGCGCCTCGTGTTCATGACCTTCTTTGGTCCGGAGACCTGGGCCGCACACGGACATGATGCGCATGACGCGCACGCCCATGCGGACGATCATGCCCATGATGATGACGCACATGACGACCATGGTCACGGCCACGGCCCGCTGCAGCCGCATGAATCGCCGCTCGTGATGCTGATCCCGCTTGCCGTCTTGGCGCTGGGCGCGATCGCCGCCGGTATGGCCTACAAGGGCGTTTTCATCGGCGAGGCCGCCGAGGAGTTCTGGAAGGGCTCGCTCGTCGCCAACGTGAAGGAAGGCGTCATGCACGATGTCGAGGAGGTTCCCGCCTGGGTCCACCTCTCGCCCTTCATCATGATGGTCGGCGGCTTCCTCGTCGCCTACTACATGTACGTGATGGACCGCACCGTGCCGAAGCGACTTGCCGAGCAGAATCCGGGCCTGTACCAGTTCCTGCTCAACAAATGGTACTTCGACGAGTTGTATGATCTTCTGTTCGTGCGGCCCGCTTTCTGGCTTGGCCGGCTGTTCTGGAAGGGCGGCGACGGCAAGATCATCGACGGCCTGGGGCCGGACGGCATTTCCGCCCGCGTGGTCGACGGCACCAATTGGATCGTTCGTCTCCAGACCGGCTACATCTATCACTACGCCTTCGCCATGCTGATCGGCATCGCGTCCTTCGTCACTTGGTATCTCTTCAGGAGCGGCCACTAATGTTCGGGCTGGGCATTCTTTCCGGCGTCACCTTCCTGCCTTTGGTGGGTGCGCTGATCATTCTCGTCCTGCGCGGCTTCGGCGGCGAGGACGAGGCGATCAAGAACAACGTGCGCATGGTGGCGCTCGTCACGACGTTGCTGACCTTTGTGCTGTCGCTCGTCGCTTGGAGCGAGTTCAATCCGGGTACGGCCGATTTCCAGCTGCTCGAACAGCACGAATGGATCACCGATAAGATCACTTACAAAATGGGTGTGGACGGCCTGTCGATGCCGTTCGTGCTGCTCACGACCTTCCTGATGCCGTTCTGCATTCTGGCGTCGTGGGACTCGATCCAGAACCGGGTCAGCGAATATATGATCGCCTTCCTGGTGCTCGAGACGCTGATGACCGGCGTGTTCTGCGCGCTCGATCTGGTGCTGTTCTACCTGTTCTTCGAAGGCGGCCTCATTCCGATGTTCCTGATCATCGGCATCTGGGGCGGCAAGCGCCGCGTCTATGCGGCGTTCAAGTTCTTCCTTTACACGCTGCTCGGCTCGCTGCTGATGCTGCTCGGCATCATGGCTATGTACTGGACGGCGGGCACGACGGACATCACCGTGCTGTTGCGCACCGAATTCTCGCCGCAGATGCAGATCTGGCTGTGGCTGGCGTTCTTTGCCTCGTTCGCGGTCAAGATGCCGATGTGGCCGGTGCATACCTGGTTGCCCGACGCCCACGTCGAGGCGCCCACCGCAGGCTCGGTCATTCTGGCCGGCATTCTCTTGAAGATGGGCGGGTACGGGTTCATCCGCTTCTCGCTGCCGATGTTCCCGTATGCGAGCCATTATTTCGCGCCCTTCGTGTTCGCGCTCTCGATCATCGCGATCGTCTATACCTCGCTGGTTGCGCTGGTGCAGGAGGACATGAAGAAGCTGATCGCCTATTCGTCTGTCGCGCATATGGGCTTCGTCACCATGGGCCTGTTCGCCATGAATCCGCAGGGCGTGCAGGGCGCGATGTTCCAGATGATCAGCCACGGTATCGTCTCCGGCGCGCTCTTCCTTTGCGTCGGCGTCGTGTACGACCGCATGCATACGCGCGAGATCGCCGCTTACGGCGGCCTCGTGAATCGCATGCCGAAATATGCGGTGGCGATGATGGTCTTCACCATGGCCAATGTCGGCCTGCCCGGCACCTCCGGCTTCATCGGCGAATTCCTGACTCTGGTCGGCTCCTATCAGGTCAACACGTGGGTCGCGCTGTTCGCGACGACCGGCGTGATCCTGTCGGCCGCCTATGCGCTCTATCTCTACCGCCGCATCATCTTCGGGGTGCTCGACAAGCCGTCGCTGAAGGACATTCTCGATCTCAATCTGCGCGAAGCCGTTATCCTCGTGCCGTTGGTCGCGCTGACCGTCCTCTATGGTGTCTATCCGGCCCCGGTCATCGATGCCTCCGCGGCGTCGGTCCACGCGCTCATCGATCATTACAATGCCGCCTTTGAGGCGACCAAAACCGCGCTCTTGGCGCATTAAAGGTCTAGGGTCCAATGTCGTCTACTTTCGCTCACGTCTTGCCGGAAGTCATTTTAGCGGTTGGCGCTCTGCTGCTGACATTGCTCGGCGCATTCCGCGAAAAGCAATGGAGCGGACTCATCTTTGAGGGTGCGGTCGTGTTCCTGGGCGCGGCGCTGGTGCTGGAGCTGTTCCAGACCAGTGACACGTTCACGGCCTTTAACGGCTTGTTCGTCGATGACGAATTTGCCCGCTTCATGAAGGCGCTGTCGCTGATCGGCGCCATCGGCACGCTGCTGCTGTCGCACGACTACATGCGGCGTGAGAAGATCGAGGGCTTCGAATATAGCGTTCTCATCACGCTCTCGACGCTCGGCATGATGATCATGATTTCGGCAACCAATCTGATCTCGCTCTACCTCGGCCTGGAACTGATGAGCCTGTCGCTCTATGTCGTCGCGGCGTTCCATCGCGACGATCTGGCGGCGACCGAAGCCGGCCTCAAATATTTCGTGCTCGGTGCGCTCTCGTCCGGCATGCTGCTGTATGGCGCCTCGTTGATCTATGGTTTTGCCGGCAGCATCTTCTTCATCAAGATCGCCGAGACGGCGGCGCATGACGTATCTCTCACGCTGATTTTCGGCATTGCCTTCCTGCTCGCCGGCCTCGCGTTCAAAATGTCCGCCGTGCCGTTCCATATGTGGACGCCGGACGTCTATCAGGGCGCGCCGACCCCCGTAACAGCCTTTTTCGCCTCGGCGCCCAAAATGGCTGCGGTCGCGATCACGGTGCGTACGGTGTTCAGCGCCTTCCCGCATGCCGTGGTGCAATGGCAGCAGATCATCATCTTTATCTCGATCGCGTCGATGCTTCTCGGCTCGTTCGCGGCAATCGGCCAGAGCAATTTCAAACGGCTGATGGCCTATTCGTCGATCGGTCACATGGGCTTCGCCCTGGTCGGCCTCGCCGCGGGCACCAGCGAAGGCGCGACGGGCATTACCGTCTATATGATGATGTATCTTCTGATGACCCTCGGGACCTTTGCCGCCATCATCGGCATGCGCGTCGACGGCAAGGCAGTCGAGAAGATTGCCGATCTCGCGGGTCTCGCCAAGAACGACAGCGGGATGGCGCTTTGTCTCACCATGCTGATGTTCTCGCTGATGGGCATGCCGCTGTTTGCCGGCTTTATCGGTAAGTTCTACGTCTTCTCGGCGGTGGTGAAGGCTGGCCTTTATCCCATGGCCGTGATCGGCATGTTGGCGAGCGTCGTGGCGGCCTATTACTACCTGCGCGTCATCAAGATCATGTGGTTCGACGATGCGGCGCCCGCCTTTGACCGTAAGGCCCCAGCGGTGACGATCGTGATGTGGGTTGCCGCGCTGCTCAATTTGCTGCTCGGCATCCTTCCCGGGCCGTTCTACGCCGCTGCCTCCGCCGCCGCCAAATCGCTGTTCTGATCTTGCAACTTTCGGTACGTGCGGCGCAGGCCGGTTATCGGCTGGACCTGTTTGAGACCCTTGCCTCAACCAACGACGAGGCGATGCGCCGGGCGAAAGAGGGTGATCCGGGGAAACTCTGGATCATCGCGCGCCAGCAAAGCGGCGGCAGGGGGCGGCATGGCCGCCCTTGGTCGTCGCCGCCGGGCAATCTTTACGCCAGCCTGTTGCTGATCGATCCGGCCCCGACGGCACAGGCGCCCCAACTCGGCTTCGTAACCGGCATCGCTTTGGTGCGCGCCTTGCGGCGGGTGGCGCCCGTCGAGCCGCCGATCGCGCTCAAATGGCCTAATGACGCGCTGTGGCAGGGCGCGAAACTCTCCGGGATGCTGCTCGAGGCATCGAGCCTGCCGGGCGGGCGACTGGCTTGCGTGATCGGCATGGGCATCAATTGCGCCTCGCATCCCGACGGCCTGCCTTACGCGGCGGCCAATCTGTCTCAGATCATGCAAACTTGGGTGAATGCCGAGGATGTTTTTGCCGCGTTGTCGGAGGAAATCCCGGCGGCGCTCGATTTGTGGCAGCGCGGCGCGAATTTTGCCGCGGTTCGCAACGAATGGCTCAAATGCGCATCGGGCCTGGGTGGCCCCTTGCGCGTGAAGCTCGGCGAGCGCGAGATCACAGGAACGTTTCGCACCATCGACGAAACGGGATGTCTTTTGCTTGACACGAGTGCCGGACCGGCGATTGTCGAAGCAGGCGATGTCTTCCTGATTTAGGCCAGGTCGCATTTTGCGCGGGTGGCGCCAGCGGCGCTTTATTGGTTTAAAATTTTCTAACGACAGAATGATCTCTTTTCAGGACAGGTGAATGAACGCTTCTCAGCAGGAACTCGTCTTCGTGGCCCTTGGCGGCCTCGGAGAGATTGGTATGAATTGCGCGCTCTACGGCTACGGACCGAAATCCTCGCGCAAATATGTGATGGTCGATTTGGGGGTCGCTTTCGCCGGGCCCGAACTGCCCGGCATCGACCTGATCATGCCCGACCTGTCGTTCATCGAGCGGATCCGCAAGGACCTCGTTGGCCTTGTCATTACCCATGCGCATGAGGACCATATCGGCGCGGTGGCCGATCTCTGGCCGCGCCTCGGGTGTCCGGTCTATGCGACGAAATTCGCGAGCGGCCTGCTTGAATTGAAGCGCTTGATGGAGCCGGGCGCGCCGCAGATCCAGGTGAACGAAGTCGGCGTCGGCGCCCGCATCGACCTTGGGCCGTTCAACATCGAATTCATCAATATGGCCCATTCGATTCCCGAATCGACCGCGCTCGCCATCCGCACGCCGGCGGGTACGGTCGTGCACACCGGCGACTGGAAGATCGATCCGACGCCCGTCGTTTGCCCACCGACCGACGAGGCGCGCCTGCGCCAGATTGGCGAGGAGGGCGTTCTGGCGCTCGTCTGCGATTCGACCAACATCCTGCGCGACGGCGAGAGCCCGTCGGAAGCAGATGTGGCGAAGACGCTGAAGGAACTGATCGCCAATGCGCCAAACCGGGTGGCGGTCACAACCTTCGCCTCCAACGTGGCACGCATCCGCTCGGCGGCGGAGGCGGCGGAAGCGGCGGGGCGCAAAGTGGTCATCGTGGGCCGTGCCATGGCGCGGGCGATCGAGGTGGCGGCGGAATGCGGTTATCTTAAGGGCCTGCCGCCGTTCTTGTCGGCAGAAACCTATGACGACCTGCCGCGCAACAAGGTCGTGGCACTGGTGACCGGCAGTCAGGGCGAGCCGCGCGCCGCCCTCGCGCGCATCGCGGATAATTCGCATCCGGACGTGAAGCTCGCCCCCGGCGACCGGGTGATCTTTTCGTCGCGTACTATCCCCGGCAACGAAAAGGCCGTCGGCTCGATCATCAACGATCTGACCGTGCATGGCATGGAAATCATCACCGACCGAAACGCGCTCGTCCATGTCTCCGGCCATCCGCGCCGGGCCGAAGTCGCGCGCATCTACGACTGGCTAAAGCCGCAAGTCGCGATTCCGGCGCATGGCGAGCCGCTGCATCTCTACGAACATGCGGCTTTCGCACGGGCGCAGGGCGTGCCGCATGTGGTGACCGCGCGCGACGGCGACATCGTTCTGATCGGCCCCGGCGAGCCGGGCGTCGTTGCCGAGGCCGCACACGGCCGCTCCTATAAGGATGGCAATGTGCTGGTGGGCGACGGCGGCACCGCGCTGGCGGAGCGCCGCCGCCTCGCTTTTGCCGGCATCGTCACGGTCGCCTTCGCGATTACCGCCAAGGGTGATCTGGCCGGCGACCCGGACGTGGTGCTGTCCGGCATTCCGGAAAAGGCGCGCGATGGCCGCGGCTTCGACGAAATCGTCGACGCAGCGATCTTCGAGACATTCGACCGCTTGCCGCGGCCCAAACGGCGCGATGCGGACGCCGCTTCGACCGCCGTGGAAAAGGCCGTGCGCAGCGCGATCAACAATGCTTGGGGCAAGAAGCCGCAAGTGCACGTGCTTGTGGTCGAAGTCTAAGGGGAGGGGTTCATGATCGGCCGGCTCAATCATGTGGCGATCGCGGTCAAGGATCTGGACGCCGCGGCCCGCAGCTATCGCGAGACGCTGGGCGCCAAGGTCTCGGCGCCGCAGGCCGAACCGGCGCATGGCGTGACTGTAGTGTTCATCGAGCTGCCGAACACCAAGATCGAATTGCTGGAGCCCCTGGGCGAGAATTCGCCGATCGCCAAGTTCCTGGAAAAGAACCCGGATGGCGGCATGCACCACGTCTGCTATGAGGTCCAAGACATTCTGGCCGCCCGCGACCAGTTGAAGGCCGCTGGCGCGCGGGTGCTGGGGGATGGAAATCCGAAAACCGGCGCCCACGGCAAGCCAGTCTTGTTCCTCCATCCGAAGGATTTCAACGGAACCTTGGTGGAACTCGAGCAAGTCTAGGATTTGCGATTGCCTGGCTCGGCCCGGCGCGTGAAGGAGTTTGCATGTCGCTGCCGTTCGGCATCGCCGTTTATCTCACCATCTGGTGGACCGTTCTGTTCGCGATTCTGCCCTGGGGCGTGCGTTCGCAACACGAAACCGACGAAATGGTGCAAGGAACCGACCCGGGAGCGCCGGTCGCGCCGCATCTGTGGATCAAGGCGCTGGTGACCACCGGCATCTCGGCCCTCATCTGGGGCTGTTTTTATGTCTGGATCACCTATTTTCCGGAATAAGCCCTAGTTTCTATTGACCGAAGCGCCGTAGGGCGTTAGTTGCTCGGGCCGTCAAGGGAGCGCGTAGCTCAGCCGGTAGAGCATCTGACTTTTAATCAGAGGGTCATGGGTTCGAGTCCCATCGCGCTCACCAACAAAATCAACAAATTGTTGGTGCTTCCTTGAAATCACATTAAACGAAGAGCCCGTCGGGGCAACGAATCGGGCAACAATTGGTGAATTTCGTTGCCCGCTGGCTTGCCACAGCACTTATCCACATTGATTCGTCTTTTTGAGCTTTTCCGCATCGTTGCGATGAAAGGGGACGACAATGGTAAAGCAATTTGTGAATATTTTCGTCGCCGGGCTCTGTCTGGTCGCCAGCGTTACTTCCACTGAAGCGAAGCGCATAAAACATCGAGTGATTGTCCGACCGCCAAATTACGCGATGATTTTTGGTAGTACGAGCAGCGGGTTTCTCATTGTGGGGCAGTATTCTACGCTAGAAAGCTGTCAGCGCGCCGCTGACGCAATAAGCACAGGAGCGATATCCTACCTGCACATTTGTGTGCGGACCGGCGACTGATCTGGCGTTGACGGCCGTGTTTTCTAACGACGGGCGGTTTGGCGCATAGACGATTGGCCGCATCCGTTGCCAGCATCGTATGCACCTCTTCGGAAGCAGGGCGCATACGATGCGGCCGATACGATTTCGATACGGCGGGCCGCGAAACCAGTTATGATGCGGAGCGAATGGAAAGGACCGGCCATGACCGATTTGACCAGTTGCAAGCCCGACGAGATCGTAACGTTCGGCGGTCAAGACCGGCAGCTCCGGGCCGTCGTTTATGAAGTGTCGCACGCTTCGGCCGAGCGGCTGCCGGGTGCGACCGCGTTTCGTGGCGCGGGATTGAAGCCGGCGACGCTTGATGCAGGCCAACTCTTGAAATTGGCGGAGCGGAAAGACTTCCAGGATTTCATCCGGCAGATGGACGCCTGAGTGCATCGCAATCGTGGTAGCGACGTGCGAAACCGGCCGGCGCGGCCGACCCCGGCACAGGAACGAACGCGGCCTTTCTGACGGCTCAATCCTTCGAATTGAATGACCTTTCTGCCCGCACGCTTGAACTGGAAAGGCGCGTTCACCACGTCCGTTGAACGCAATCGAGGCAAGCGCCTATTTCGCGTCGATCACCCAGCGCTCGCGCTATCGATGGCCACTGCTTCCGCCCTCGGCAAAGTTCGCTTGATCGTGCTACGTGGAGCGGGCGCGGCCTCGGCCTGACCCAGCTGCGCATGGCCGAACGGAGCCAAGGAATATGGGCAATCGTCACCTCGACAGGCAGCGCGCAGCGAAACTGATGCGGGAACTGGATGTTGCCGGGCTCGTTCTGGTGCAACCCGAGAGCATTCTCTATGCCACGGGCGCTTTTGCCGGCGTTGCGACCTTGTGGCGCCGGGCAGGAGCCGCCGCCGTCCTCGTCCCCGCCGATCCCGAGGCGCCGCTCGCCGCCGTGGTGGGGGATCTGCAGGCGGCGAGCTTTCGCGTTGCGTCGGGCATCGCCGACACCCGCAGCCACCCGATCTGGGTTGAGACCACCCACGCAGCGGCGGGCGAAGAGTCGGTGTCGGAACGGATTGCGGCACATGATCGGCAACGGCCGCAGGGGTTTCAACGACCGGCCACGTTCGATTCCGCGCGCATGCTGGCGGAGCTGCGCGACATCCTGATCGAGCGCGGCCTCGACAAGGCGCCGCTGGGGCTGGAACTCGGCTTCGTCGCGGTCGCCGACATGCAGGCGTTTCAGGACGCGCTGCCGCACGTGCGCTGGCGCGACGCCTCGCCGCTGGTCGCGCGCCTGCGCATGGTCAAGCAGCCGGCCGAAATCGAGGCGCTGCGGGCGGCTGCGAAGCTCACGACGGCGGGCCTGCAGCACGCGCTCGGGGCTTTGCGCGAAGGGATCGATGCGCAGACCATCGGCGGGCTGTGGCGCGGCGAGGTCGAGGCGGAAGCCAGGCGCCTCGCGCTCACGCAATCCGTCTCGCACTGGGCCTATATCGCCGTCGGCGCCGACGGATTCGCGCCCGGCGGCCCCGCCCAGCGCGGCGACGTGGTGAAAATCGATGTGGGCGCGGTGGTCGGCGGCTACAGCGCCGATGTCGCGCGCACAGCGGTGATCGGCAAAGCCTCGCCGGCGCAGCGGCAGATCCATGGCGCGCTTCTGGGGGCGCTCGACGCGGCCCTTGCCTCGCTCGCGCCGGGGCGGCCGCTCAAAGACGCCCACGCCGCCGCGACCAAGGCCATGCACGATGCGGGTTTCCCGAGTTTCAGCCGCGGCCATTTCGGGCACAGTCTCGGCGCGAGCGTTTTCAGCGAGGAATGGCCGTTCATCGCCGCCGATTGCGACGTGCCGCTCGAACCCAATATGGTGATCGCGGTCGAGGCGCCGTATTACGTGCGCGGCATCGGTGGGTTCATCATCGAGGATCAGTTCCTGGTGCGCGAAAACGGTCTCGAACTGATGTCGCCGCTCGCGCGGGATCTGCTGGAAATCGGATAGATCGCCGCATTTGCATCACCAAGGGATTGCCATGTTCTCTCGTCGCAATGTGTTGCCCGTCTGTTGCGGCGCGGCCGCGTCGCTCCTGGCCGTTCGGCCCATGCAGGCCGCGGATGCGCTGCAGAACGGCAGCTTCAAGCAGGACGTGATCGCCCTGTTGGCGCGCCGACATCCCGAATGGACGGTTCTTCCGGGTGACGATCTGACGACGCTCCGCATCGCCAGCAAAGACATTTCCCTGACCAACCTTTACCTTCATGTCCAGGCGATGTCCGCCGCTGATCGCGAGCGCGAAATCATTGCCTTTTTCGAACACGGGATGCGCACTGACGCGGCGAAAGACGCGTCATTATTTACTGCGGCGGAGGAATATCTGCGGCTGCAGATCATGCCGGACGACTATAGGAAAACCGCTTCGGATTTGATTTGCCGCCCGTTCTTTGCCGGGCTGAGCATCGCCTATGCGCTGGACGACAATGAGCGCTATCAATTGCTCCGCCAATCCGACGTGAGTGCCTGGGCGGTGGGACAACAGGACATCGAAGCCCGGGCAACCGCCAATCTCGAGACGCTCTCGGCCTCAGTGACGCTAAAGCCGACACCGGGCGCCGAGGCCGGCGCGTTCATCATCGTCGACACGTCCGATGGCTATGACGCAGTGCGCTTGCTCCTGCCACGCTTCATGGCGCGGCTGCGTGCGGCGCTCGACGTCCCTTCCGTCTTTGCGGGGATTCCCAATCGCGATTTCCTCGTCGCCTGGACGCCTGATTTTTCCGCCCGGCGTGGCTTCGCGGCAAAAATCGCCGACGATGTGCGGAGGCGGCCGCACCCGCTCACTGAAGCCTTGTTCGTTTCGGCCGATGCAGGCGTTCGTCTGGCGAATGCCGCGGAAATGTTGGACCACGCCCGTTAAGCGCCTTGCTCAGATATTCGTTGCGATGAACAGAACGAACGGCGCGATCAAGAATTCGCTGAGTTCAGGCAACGTCTAGCGAAGCAATAAGGAAACTTGCGGCGCGAGACGCGCCGCAAGCGTTTGCTTGTCTCACACCGGCTTCACGCCTTGACGGACGATGACGGCCGCCACGACGACGATGCCCATGATGATATCTTGGAAGAAGGCGCTGATCCCGAGGAAGGTGAAGCCGGAAAGCATCATGCCGAGGATGATCGTGCCGAAGACCGTGCCGGTCATGCGGCCCGAGCCACCGGTGAGCGCGGTGCCGCCGATCACGGTCGCGGCAATGGCTTGGAGTTCATACGTCACGCCGGCGCCGGCCTGTCCGGTTTCCGCGCGGGCAATGGTCACGATGCCGGCAAGGCCCGACAACAAGCCCGCGATCGCATAGACCGTCACCAGATGGCGCCCGACATTGATGCCGGAGACTTTGGCGGCCTGGCGGTTTGCGCCGATGGCATAGGTGAACTTGCCGTAGCGCGTGTAGCGCAGCGCCACATGGAAGATCGCGGCGGTGACGAGGAAGATGAAGACCGGCATTAACCCGCTGCCGATGAAATTGAAGCTTGGGGTGAAGAAGCTCACGGGCTGGCCATTGGTGTACCAGCGTGCGAGGCCGCGGGCACTGATATACATGCCCAGCGTGGCGATGAAGGGTGGGATGCCCGTATAAGCTATGAGGCCGCCATTGACGATACCCGCAATCAGCCCGACCGCGAGCCCGACCAGAACCGGCACGATAAAGGGCAAATCGGTCAGCGACGGGTAGACGGCGCGCGAGATGTATTCGGACGATTGCGCAAAGCTCGCCGCGATCATCGCCGTCGCGCCGACCACCGAGCCCGACGAGAGATCGATGCCGCCGGTGATGATGATCTGCGTCATGCCGACCGCAATGATACCGATCACCGATTCCTGCAGGATCATGATCTTGAGGCGGTCGATATTGAAGAGGAAGCTGTCGCCGTTTCTGATCCAGCCGAGCGCTTCGAAAACGGCTGCCATACAAACGAGGACCAGGATGATATTCAGTTCCGGCGGTATGCGCCTGGTCCGGGCAGAGGCGGTTATATTTGCTACTGACATCGATAGATCTCCAGACGTTTCCGAAAAGGCGTTTCTTCGCTCTTGTTAGTGCGACGCGAGTTCCATGATCTTCACTTGATTGGCTTCGGCGCGGTCGAGAATGCCGGTGACGCGGCCCTCGTGCATGACAAGGATACGGTCACTCATCCCTAAGACCTCCGGCATTTCCGAGGAGATCATGATGACGGCGACCCCTTGCCCGGCAAGCTGCGAAATCAGCTTGTGAATTTCAGCCTTGGCGCCGACATCGATGCCGCGCGTCGGCTCGTCGAGAATGAGAATTTTCGGATGCGTCAGCAGCCAGCGGCCGATCAGGACCTTCTGCTGGTTGCCGCCGGAAAGATTCTCGATCCGCTCCTGCAAATGCGGTGTTTTCACGCGTAGCTTGGCGCTCATGTCACTGCATTGGCTCGTCACCGCGCGTTGCTCGACAAAACCACCGGGCTTCACATGGCGTTGGCTGAGAAGGGCCATTTCCATATTTTCGAGAATGTCGAGAATGAGGAAACAGCCCGTTTCCTTGCGGTCCTCGGTCAAGAACGCCATGCCGTTCTTCATCGCCTTGCCGGCGGAATCGATGCGGATTTCCGCGCCATTGATCTTGATCGAACCGGAGCTTGCCGGCGTCACGCCGAACAAAGTCTCGGCAACGTTGCTGCGGCCCGAGCCGACAAGGCCGGCAAAGCCCAGGATCTCGCCCTTGCGCAGATCGAACGACACGTCGTGAAAAACGCCGTTCAAGGTCAGATTGTTCACTGAGAGAACGACATCTCCGATCGGCACGGTTTCCTTGGGAAACATCTGGGTGATTTCGCGGCCCACCATCATTTTGATGATCTGATCGCGGGTGATGTTCGCGGCGAGTTGCGTGCCGATATACTTGCCGTCGCGGAAGATCGAGACTTCGTCGGCGATTTCGGCAAGCTCGTTCATCTTATGGGTGATGTAGACGATGCCTTTGCCCTTGGCGCGCAGATCGCGAATGATGGTGAAGAGATGCGCCACTTCCTTGTCGGTCAGCGAGGAGGTCGGCTCGTCCATGATGAGCACGTCCGACTCGTAAGAAACCGCTTTGGCGATTTCGATCATCTGCCGGTTGGCTGTGCTCAAGTTCTGAATTTCCGTTTCAGGATGGATGTCGATATCCAGATCCTTGAGCAGCGTCGCGGTGCGGCGGTTCATCTCGGCGTGATCGACGAAGCCGAGGCCGTTTTTCGGCTCGCGGCGAATCCAGATATTTTCTGCCACCGTCATGAACGGCATCAGGTTGAGCTCCTGATGGATCATAGCAATGCCGTTCTCGAGCGCATCGAGCGGCGAGTTCAATCTTATCGGCAGGCCGCGCAGGCGGAACTCGCCCTGGTCAGGCGTATAGACGCCGGCGATGATTTTCATCAGCGTCGACTTGCCCGCACCGTTCTCGCCCATCAGGGCATGCACAGTGCCGCGCCGCAATCTAAACTCGACATTGTCAAGCGCGATGACGCCGGGGAAAGCTTTACGCACGCCTTCCACTTCCAGAAGATATTCGGATCCAGGAACAGCGCCGCTTTCACGGACGAGTTGCATGGTCGATGGACTCAGCATGGCGCCAAACCTCCAACGGAAAGCAAAGTCACAAAAGAAAGGGCGGGCGCGCGAACGCCCGCCTCAGATGCGATCAGTTCTTGGTCATGTATTTGTCGAGATTGTCGGGCGTGACCAGCTCGAAGGGGATCCAGACCATGCTGTCGACTTTGTCGCCTTTCGAGAGTTTCAGCGCCGTATCGACGGCGCCCTTGCCCTGACCGGCGGCGTTCTGGAACACAGTCACTTTCAGATCACCAGCCTTCATCGCGGCGAGCGCGTCTTGCGTCGCATCGACACCGCCGACCACCACATTCTTGATACCGGCCGCTTTCAAGGCCTGAATGGCGCCGATCGCCATTTCGTCATTGTTCGAGACGACCGCATCGGGCTTGAGGCCGGCGCTGATCCAGTTGCTCATCAGGTCGTTGCCCTGAATACGGTCCCAGTTCGCGGTCTGCTTTTGCAGGACCTCGATGCCCTTGCATTCGGGCTTGGCGATCACGTCGAGAACGTCCTGGGTGCGTTGGCGCGCAGCTTGATTCGACAATTCGCCCATCATGATGACGATCTTGCCTTTGCCACCGAGCAGTTTGCAGACTTGCGTGGCTTCCAGTGTGCCGGAATCGCGCTCATCCGACCCCACGAAGGAGACTTTCGGGGGAAGGGTTTTGTCGGCCGGCATGCGGTTGACATAGACGAGCGGAATGCCGGCTTGCTTAGCGATTTCGGTCATTTTCGGCGTTGCGTCAGTGTCGACCGGATTGACGATGATCGCATCGACCTTGGCCGCCGCGAAGTTCTGAATCTGGCTGAGCTGTTTGCCGACGTCGTTCTGCGCGTCCTCGATCTGCAGATCGGCCTTGCCCTTGGCGTAGTCGGTCATCGCGTTGCGCAGGACGGTCAGGAAATTATCGTCGAATTTTGCCATCGAGACGCCGATTTTCTCGGCATGGGCGGCTGTCGAAAGAATCGTGGCAGCAGCCAGAGCAATCAAGATGCGCTTCATATTCGTCTCCTCCTCAGGCGCCCGGGTGCGCCGCTGTTTCCTCCGGATCCCCCACTAGGGGTTATTCTTTCGGGGCGGCGGCTTTGCCTGCTTCACCCCCACATAGACCGGATTGGTCTGTGTAATATATGTTCCAATATGAGATCTATCAGAACAATTATTCCAAATCAACGGATTTTCGCGCTTCCGATCAAAAATGTTCGAGGCAGATCGACGCGCGAGGAACGCCGCCGCCCAAACGGGGGCGTAGCGTTGATTTTCTGCGGACCAACGCTGCGACATCAAATTATGAACGCGAGCAGGCGAAGCGCGTGAGCCGTTGCGAGAACGGCTTTAAAGGCTCGTGCGACACGGGGTTACAGGGCCGTTCAGACCGGGCGGACCGAGCGCTGGAAAGGTGTCAGGGGTTGAGCCACAGACAGGCTGTACGGGTGCCTGTCGCATCGTAAGTAAATTTTGCCCTGCAATTATCTTGACGCCTGAGCTGAAACCAGTCCAGCGCGGCGGCCCGGAAGGTCACCACGCCGAAATGTTCCTTTCCACCCGTTTCACCTGCGGATTCTGATGGCGCTGTTGCCTCGATGGCTTCAAAGGCACGCTCGTCCCCAGGCGGTCCGCCGGCATAGGTGCCGCGCGTCCACGTGGGCAATTTCTGCCAGGCCAAGGTGGCGATATCACTTCCTGGCCCGTGGAGTTCGATCACTCCCTGAAGCCGTAACTGCACGCGCCTCTGCGCGCAGTAGCCCAGGACCGTGACATGGGGGTTTGCGGCGAGTTCCAGCCATTTCGGGCTGCGCGTGTCGGTGTGAAATTCAAGAACCCGCATTGATCTGTCAGCATGCCGCAATACCACCATGCGCGCTTGAGGTCTGGCCTCGGAATCTACCGAGCACAGGTTCAAGTATCGGAAACCTGACTGCGGGCTGGCTGCGGCCGTTTCAAGCTCCGTCCATGCCGAGGCATCGATGTCCGCGAGATCAGGTGTCCGGGACTCGCCGTTTTCTGCTGGCAAGCTTTGTCCTCTCGCGAGTTCAGGATGTCGATTGATCAGCTTTTTCCCGTTCGATATCATCGGAGCCGCGCGAGGACGAAGCAGTTCTGCTCCCAAATTCCAGTAGATAAACTATCGAATGAAAGACGCTCTCGGAAGACTTGTGTCACTTAGTGGTCTCAAGGCCTTCGAGGCGGCCATTCTGGACAGGGCGCGCAGGCGGTCCAACTTCTATTTCGTCAACCCGCGCCTGCGCAAATCCGAGGCTCTCGACAAACAGCAAGGCGGGATGTTGTTCCAGGCGCAGGGTTGAGCGATATCCTAGAACGCCGGTCGGCTGCCTGAACGGGATTGCGCGCGGGTCTTTGGAGGTTGAAACCGGAAGCGCCCCTATCCGCGCAATTTCCGCGCCATCTCGACGGCAAAATACTTCCGCACGCCGTCGGCGCCCAACCGTGATCTACAGCAAGCCGCCTCCATCGACATCGATCACCGAGCCGGTCACAAAACCATTGGTCATCGCAAAGAGATAGGCTGCTGCCAGTTCCTCGGGTCGCGCGACGCGTTTGACGGGCAATGCAGCGGAAACGCGTTCGATGGTCGACGAGCGTGTTTCCGATCCCGCCTCGCCCCAAAGCGAGGTGTCGACGACGCCAGGACTGACCACGTTGACGCGGCGCGGGGCAAGTTCCTTCGCCAGATGGCGACCGGCGGCATCTACGGCGGCATTGACCGCGCCTTTTGTGACGCTGCCCGTTCCATATTTGCGGGACACCTGGCCGGATGTAAACGTGATCGATGCCCGCTCGGAGAGATGCGGCAAAGCTAGGCGAGCGGCGTGAATTGCGCCGAACAGCTTGATGTCGAAGGTGCTTTGCAAAGCACTTTCATCGAGCGAGGGGAGAGCGGGTGTGCTTACGCGCGCCGCCGCCGTATGCACGAGATGGTCGATCACACCGATGCTGGCAAGCGCTTTGCCCAGTGCCAGCAGATCGGACACATCCGCGACGATCGGGACGACACCGCCCGGTGCCGCTCCAGATCGGCTGATCGCAATAGCGCGGGCGCCTTCGGTTTGCGCCAGTGTCGCCACCGCCGCGCCGATACCATTGCTACCGCCGATCACGACGACGGTCTGGTTTGAAAGGGCATTACCCATCGGATGTTCTCCTTAAGTGTTGAATTCTGGGCCGAGCGACGAGGCTCGTTGCCGATCTGGCACGGCGCAAATTGTAACCTATTTGGTAGGTTACATGATCCTTGCCCGACGAAGTGAAACCTGTCAATAGAGTTACATGAAGGCTTACGACCCAATGCGCGATCTTCCAGAGGATCGGAACGGTTTCCGTTTCCGGGGGGGCAGCACGGTTCTCGATCTCGCCGCGACGCTACAGGCGCGCCAAACGGCTGCGCCGCGCGATCTCCTGGCTCATCCGGAGGATTTGGATCGTTGGCTGGTTTCGGCAGGTCTCGCCGCATCCTTGCCCGGCGCGACGGAAAATGATTTGGCCGCCGCTCGCATATTGCGCGAGGCGATCTTCGCGCTGGCCTGCAGCCTCCAGAATCCGCTTCTTGACGCAGCCGCCTGTCAAATTCTCAATCAGATCGCCGCTGAGCCGGCTGCGGCGCCGGCGTTGACCGCAGACGGACGGGTGGAACTGCGAGGATTGGTTGCCGGTCTATTGGCCTCGTTGGCGAGGGACGCGGTGCGCCTCTTTGGCGGCCGCGACTCTTCGCGCATCCGGCAATGTCAGTCAGCGAGTTGTTCGATTTTCTTTGTCGACACCTCGCGGTCGGGAGACCGCCGCTGGTGTTCCATGTCCGGCTGCGGCAACAAAGCGAAGGTAGCAGAGTTCCGCAGAAGAAAGCGACAATCGGAGTGAGGCCGATTTAGGTCCTGCGGCGACCGCCGGACATGCCTGATAAGCCTTTCCGACGGAATCCTTTCCAAGATGCCGTCGAGGAGAATTGGTGGACCCCATTTGAGTCCGTTCAACGTTGCCAGAACGGTCAAAAATAGCCCCTAGCCGCGCAACTTGCGCGCGATCTCGACGGCAAAGTAACTCAGCACGCCGTCAGCGCCGGCCCGTTTGAAGGCGAGCAGGCTTTCCATCATCGCCTTGTCGTGGTCTAGCCAGCCATTCAGCGCCGCTGCCTTGATCATCGCATATTCGCCGCTGACCTGATAGGCGAAGGTCGGCACCGCGAACGTGTCCTTCACGCGGCGTACGATGTCGAGATAGGGCATGCCGGGTTTAACCATAACCATATCCGCGCCTTCATCGAGATCGAGCGCCACTTCGCGGATGGCTTCGTCGCTATTGGCCGGATCCATCTGATAGGTGCGCTTGTCGCCCTTCAGCACGCCGCCAGAGCCGACCGCATCGCGGAAGGGGCCATAGAAGGCGGACGCATATTTCGCCGCATAGGCCATGATCTGGACGTCCTGGAAGCCCTCGGCGTCGAGGCCCTTGCGGATCTCCGCGACCCGCCCGTCCATCATGTCGCTTGGGCCGATGATGTCCGCGCCCGCGCGTGCCTGATTGACCGCCTGCTTCACCAGCACCGCCACGGTCTCGTCGTTCAGGATGCGCTCGCCCTCCATCAGGCCGTCATGGCCATGGCTGGTGTAAGGGTCGAGCGCCACATCGGTCATGATGCCGATCTGCGGCACGTGGCTTTTGAGCGCGCGGCAAGCACGGCAAACGAGATTGCCGGGGTTGAGCGCTTCGCTCCCTTCCGCGTCCTTCAAGGCGGGATCGGTATAGGGGAACAGTGCCACGGCAGGAATGCCAAGGCCTGCAGCCTCTCCGACCGCGCGCACCATTTCGTCGATCGACATACGGTCGACCCCCGGCATGGACTTGACCGGTTCGCGATGTTTTTCGCCCTCGACGACGAACACGGGCCAGATCAAATCGGCGGGGGTGAGCACATGCTCGCGCACCATGGCGCGGGCCCATTCGGACTTACGATTGCGGCGGGGACGTTGCAGCAAGGGCAGGGACGGGGACATCAGCGACTCCATTCAGTTGCGGCGTGCTTAGCACGAGACGCTTGTCCAGAAAAATCACCGCGATTTCGCAACGGCGCGCACGGCCTGTCGCGTCGGCCAGAGCGAATAGGTGAAGAGGACGATCCCGGCAAAACTCATCGTCCAGTAATCGGTCGGCGCCGGCCCCCACCAATGGATGTGCCAGGGCACCAGATGCGGCGCGAATTTCGCAACGCCGTAGGCGGGGTTCAGGATGAACCAAAGATAGTCTTCGCCGATCCAGAAAAACATGATGCAGGCGATCACGCGCGCTTCCAGCCGCCAGCTCCATTGCCATGCAAAGACAAGGGGGTAGTGCAGGAACAAGGCAACGCATGGAAAAATCCAGGCGTGATAGCCGGTCATGGGGCGGCCGCCCCAGAAAACATCGAGCAGCCAGTGATGTTCGATGCGCCAAGTCGGCAGATCGGCCGCCCAGCCATTGGGCCCTTCGATCTGAATTTCCACATTGGCAAAGAAGAAAGAGAGCAGGAGAACGTAAGCGATGAGGCCGAAAGCGGCCAATCTGTCCCGCGTCAAATCCGTCATATTATTTGCCTGCCAGATGCTGAAAAACCAATTTGAGCGCGTCATGCGCCGCCTGCGGCCGCCCCAACTCCTTTGCGCGCTCGCGCATATTCATGAGCATTTGCGGCCGCCGCCGCAAGTATTGCACGCGATATTCCAGCGCCAGATCGTCGACGGCTTTCAAAGCCGCGCCATGTTCCAGCAAATAATCGGCGTTGCGCTCCTCCTGGCCGGGAATCGGCGCGGTCACCAGCATCGGCACCCCCATCGCAAGACATTCCGACGTGGTGAGACCGCCCGGCTTGCTGACCACGAGATCGGCGCAGGCCATCAGCTTTGCGACCTCGTCAGTGAAGCCGAGCGGGAAAAGGTTGGGTTCGGCACGCCGGGCGGCGAGCTGTTTGAGTTCCGCGAGCGCTTGGGCGTTCTTGCCCGTCAGCACCACCAGCTGAAGATCGGGGTCGGTTTCCAGCAGGCGCTTGGCGAGCGGCGCGACGCCGAGGCCGGCGCCGCCGCCCATCAGAAGATAGGTTCTGCGCTCCGGCGCGAGGCCGAATTGGCGCGCGCATTCTGCCCGCACGTGCGGCTGCGTGAACGCCGGCATGACCGGAATGCCGGTGACATGAATCCGCTCGGGCGGGATATGCTGCGCCCGCATACGGAACGCCACCTCGTCATTGCCCGCAAAGAAGCCGGCCATTTCCGACACGACCCACATGCGGTGAAGGTCGAAATCCGTCACTTGCACGAAGACCGGCACGGAAAAGCGCGACCTGGCAATCTCCCTCATCAGCAATTCGGCCGGCAGGAAATGGGTGCAGATCACCGAATCCGGCGCGTAGTCGTCGATGGCGATGCGCAATTTGCGGGTGCTCAAGCGCTCGATCGCCCGGCGCATCCTTTGCGATGGGCCGTCGGGCGCCGCTTCGTCGCTGACCTGGTAGAGCATGCCCCACAGGGTCGGATGTTTCGTCACGATCTGCAGATAAAGGTCCGCATAGACCTTGCGAAAGGCCGTGTTGACATAGGCCATGACATCGAGATGCAGGACGTCGGCATGCGGATAGTGCAGCGCGGCTGTCGCTTTGAGGGCCTCGGCTGCGCGCATGTGGCCGGCGCCGGCCGACACGCTGAGCAGCAAAATTTTCTGGGCGGCCAATGCCTAATCCCCTTGTGAGTCGCGCGTGAAAATCGCGCGCGTTCAATACGAAGCTTTGATGACGAATCCGTAACAACAAAATGGCCGGTAAAACCGGCCATTTCATGATCCACGTCGTTACAAATAGGCCTACATCATGCCGGTCGCTTTGGCGACGAAGAGGCCGATCACGCCGCCGATGACCGGAGCCACCACCGGAATCCAGGAATAACCCCAGTCGGACCCGCCTTTGCCGGCAATCGGCAGCACGGCATGGGCGATGCGCGGACCGAGGTCGCGGGCCGGATTGATGGCGTAACCGGTCGGGCCGCCGAGCGACAGGCCGATGCCCCAAACCAGCAGGGCGACGATGAAGGGGCCGAGATAGCCCGGCATCGCAACGGCTTTCGAACCGATCGCCGCCACTACGAAGAGCAGGGCAAAGGTGCCGATGATCTCGCAGATGATATTGGCGCCCGTGTTGCGGATGGCCGGACCCGTGCAGAAAACGGCGAGTTTCAGGCCTTGATCTGGGGTTTCCTCCCAATGCGGCAGATACGCCAACCACACGAGAACGCCGCCGAGGAAGGCGCCGACGAATTCACCTGCGATGCGTGGCACAACCTCGCTCCAGTCGCCACCGATGACGGCGAAAGCGATCGTCACGGCCGGATTGAGATGGCCCGCGCCGCCAGCGGCGACCGACACCAGAACACCGCAGAGCACGGCGAAGGCCCAGCCCGCCGTGATCACGATCCAGCCCGAATTTTGCCCCTTCGATTTGTTCAGCAGAACCTGCGCCACCACGCCGTCGCCGAACAGGATCAGCGTCATCGTTCCCAGAAGTTCCGATAAAAATCCAACACCCATGGTCGTATTCCCCTTGTGCGGCGAGCGCCCCGAAGAGTGCGCCCGCCTTGTTGATGATGTGTCTCACACCGCCCAGTCGAGCGAGCGGGTGACGGCTTTGTTCCAAGACGCAAAGAGCTTCGCGCGATGCGCCTCATCCATTTGCGGATGCCACCTTTTATCGACGCCCCAATTGTCGGTGATGTCCTGCGTCGAATTCCAATAGTTCGTCGCAAGGCCCGCCGCATAAGCAGCGCCCAACGCAGTGGTTTCGATCACCTTCGGCCGCACCACAGGCACGTTCAGGATGTCCGATTGGAATTGCATCAGCAATTCGTTCAGCACCATGCCGCCGTCGGTACGCAGCTCCTTGATTGTCACGCCGGAATCTTTCGTCATGGCGTCGAGCACTTCACGGGTCTGATAGGCGGTCGCCTCCAGTGCCGCGCGGGCGATGTGTCCCTTATTGGCGAAACGCGTCAGGCCGGCGATGACGCCGCGGGCGCTGTCCTTCCAATGCGGAGCGTAAAGGCCCGAGAAAGCCGGCACGAAATAGACGTCGCCATTGTCCGGCACGGTCTGCGCCAGTGCTTCGATTTCTGGCGCCGCCTTGATGAGATTGAGATTGTCGCGCAGCCATTGCACCAGCGCGCCCGTGATGGCGATCGACCCTTCCAGAGCGTAGATGGCCTTGTTGTTGCCGAGTTTGTATCCAAGCGTCGTCAGCAGGCCCGCCTTCGATTGGAATGGCTTTTCGCCGGTGTTCATCAGCATGAAGCAGCCGGTGCCGTAGGTGTTTTTCGCCTCGCCTGGCTCCAGGCAGGCCTGGCCGAAGAGAGCTGCTTGCTGGTCGCCAAGGATGCCAGCGATCGGCACGCCGGCGAGATCATCGACGCCATGGCCGTAGACTTCGCTCGACGACTTGATCTGCGGCAGGCAGGCGCGCGGAATGTTGAAGAGGCCGAGGATTTCCGGATCCCAATCCAGGGTTTCCAGATTCATCAATTGGGTGCGCGACGCATTGGTCACGTCGGTGACATGAATGCCGCCCTTGGTGCTGCCGGTCAGGTTCCAGACGACCCAGGTGTCCATATTGCCGAACAACAGGTCGCCGGATTCAGCAAGCTGCTGTGCGCCAGGCACATTATCGAGGAGCCAGCGCAATTTGAGGCCGGAGAAATAGGTCGCGAGCGGCAGACCAGTCTTGGCGCGCAGGCGGTCCTGGCCGCCGTCCTTGGCGAAATGCGCCACCAATTGATCGGTGCGCGTGTCCATCCAGACGACGGCATTATGCAGCGCCGCACCGGTCTTGCGGTTCCACACGACAGTGGTTTCGCGCTGATTGGTGATGCCGATCGCCGTCAGATTCTCGCGGGTCAGGCCCTTTTTCTTGAGCGCGCCGGCGATGACACTTTGGGTGTTGCGCCAGATTTCGGCGGGATCGTGCTCGACCCAGCCGGGCTTCGGATAAATCTGTTCGTGCTCTTTCTGATCGACCGAAATGATATCGCCTTTGCGATCAAACACGATGAAACGTGTGCTGGTCGTGCCTTGGTCAATCGAACCTACATATCTAGTCATAGTTTCCTCCAGATGAAGCTTTTTTTCCGTTCAGTTTTTCAACGCGTCTGCAACGCCTCCTGTGCTGCAAGATAATTGCCGATGTCCGCTGCTACCGTTGAGGGCAGGTGAAGGCCAAGTTTGGAGCGGCGCCAGAGAATGTCCTCGGCGGTGACCGCCCATTCTTCGCGAACAAGATAATCGATCTCCGCGGACGTCAGTCCGCCGCCAAAATCCTGGCCGAGATCCTGATAGTTCTGCGCCTTGTCGAGAAAGCGCCAAACCCTTGTGCCGTAGGCTCTTGCGAAACGTCGCGCGAGCTCTGCCGAAACAAAGGGCTTCCGCGCGCGCAGGTCCTTGATGAATTGCTCGATGTCGCCGCCGGGAAGATCGCCGCCGGGGAGCGGCACCGTGCCAGTCCACGACTTGCCCTTCGCGCCCAGGGTTTTCTCGACATGTTCGAGAATGGATTCCGACAACCGCCGGTAGGTGGTGATCTTGCCGCCGAAAATATTCGCGAGCGGCGCACCGTTGATCCGCTCTTCCTTGATCACATAGTCGCGTGTCGCCGCCTGCGCTGCGCTGGCGTGATCGTCATAGAGCGGGCGCACGCCCGAATAGGTCCACACCACATCATTCGGCGTGATTTCTTTCGCGAAATACTCGCTCGCCGCTTTGCACAGATAGGCGGTCTCTTCCGGCGTAATGGCGATCTTTGCCGGATCGTCCTTGTAATCCTGATCAGTCGTGCCGATCAGCGTAAAATCATCTTCATAAGGAATGGCGAAGATGATGCGCCCGTCCGGATTCTGGAAAATGTAGCACCGGTCGTGATCGTACATCTTGCGGACGATGATATGGCTGCCCTGCACCAGACGAACGTGGTTCGGTTCCTTGTGCGCGACGACATCGGCGAGCACATGATCGACCCATGGTCCCGCCGCGTTGACCATCATGCGGGCGCGCACGACATTCTCCTGGCCGGTGCGCTGATCGCGCAAGGTGATGTGCCAGATGCCGTCCTCGGAACGGGCGGAGACAACCTTGCAGCGGGTGCGGATGGTCGCACCGCGATCGGCCGCGTCGCGCGCATTCATAGCGACGAAGCGCGCGTCGTTCACCCAGCAATCGGAATATTCAAATCCTTTGTCGAAGATCGGCTTCAACGGCTTGCCGGTGACATCGGTCCGCAAGTTCAATGTGCGGGTCGGCGGCAGCTTTTTGCGCCCGCCGATATAATCGTAGAGAAACAATCCGAGCCGCAGCATCCAGGCCGGCCGCAGGCCCTTGAAATAGGGCAGAACGAAGCGCAGCGGGCGCACGAGATGCGGGGCGATTCCCCACACGATCTCGCGCTCGGTCAAAGCTTCGCGCACGAGGCGGAATTCATAATATTCGAGATAGCGGAGACCGCCGTGAATGAGTTTGGTGGCCTTGGATGACGTGCCGCTGGCCAGGTCGTTCATTTCTGCGAGATGCACCGAATAACCGCGGCCGACCGCATCGCGGGCGATGCCGCAACCGTTCACGCCGCCGCCAATCACGAAGAGATCGAAAAGCTGATCCGCTGCTGCAGTAGGGGAAGAGTCTTGCGTCATCTCACATCACTGGTTGATGGGATGGCATGCCCGACGGATTGCCGCTATGGCATCCGCACCGGCTCTCTACCCTCCCGCAAGCGACCAACCGTTTCATGTCCCGGCGGCCAGTTGTGACAACTTTTATAAAATTTTTGATTTTCGCAAGAGAAAGAAAATGCTTTCGTATAAACGAAAACGAAAAAACGCATAATATATCACATAGACATAAGCCGATTGGAGGTTGCGCCGAAATTGGCGCCATGCAGCATATTTTCGCGTTTTTGCTCTGTTGCATCGCAAAATATCGCGTATTCGTGCCTTTTGAAGCGTTTCATAAGCAAATTCACAAAAGTGACACGCATTCGCATCAATTGCGCCAAGAAACCCGAGATCGCCATGTATTTTCGAAATTCGAAATAACGAAAATCAATATTTTTGAGTTTTCAGATAGGAAGCATAGCTGCCATGCATTATTTGCATACGCTCGGAAGACCGAGAGTCAGCGTGCAGGCGGCTTATCCCCCCTGGTCGCGTCACCTCCGGACAATGTGCAGTTCGGTCCCGTTGTCGGCGAGCAGTTGTGCGATGGCGGGCGGCGGTTGCCGGTCGGTGAAAACGGCGCTCACGTCCTTGATCGACGCAAGCCGCACCAAGGGCCGGCGCAGGAACTTGGTGTGGTCAGTCACCAGAAACGTCTTGCGCGCATAGCGCATGATGGACTGCGCGGCGCGGATTTCGGCATAGTCGAAATCGAGCAAAGTGCCATCCGCGTCGATACCGCTGATGCCGATGATGCCGATATCGACGCGAAATTGCTCGATCATGTCGAGCGAAAGCTGTCCGAGCACGCCGCCGTCGCGATTGCGGACCGAGCCGCCGGTGATGATGATCTCGAAATCCGTGTGGCGTGACAGCAGCATGGCCACATTGAGGTTGTTGGTGATGACCCGCAAGTCCTCATGCCGGATGAGCGCGGCGGCCACCGCCTCGGTCGTGGTGCCGATATTGATGAAAATCGAGGCGTGATCGGGAACATGCCGCGCGACCATCGCAGCAATCTGCTCCTTCTCCTCCGGATTCATGATTTGCCGCGCCGTATAATCGATGTTGGCGACGCTCGAGGGGAGGGCGCCGCCGCCACGGTAGCGGGCGAGCCGCCCCTCGTGACTCAAATCGTTCAGGTCGCGGCGAATGGTCTGGACCGTGACGTCGAAATGCTGAGCCAGGGCTTCGACACTGACGAAGCCGTTTTGGCGCACCAGGTTGATAATTTCGTCGCGGCGCTCTTCGACCGCCATTTTGTCAAGTTGGGGCGAGGAGCCGATTGCGGACATGGAAACGAGCCTAGATGAAGCCTACTGGATTTTATAATCAGCCTTTCATCGTAAAACAAATGGACGATGCACGATTGCTGTGATAGAACAAATCGGAAACATTTGAGAGGTGTCACGGATTCGTCGGGAAGCACTTGCCGCGATTAAGTCTGCATTGGTTCGGCAAGCGAGGCAGCGATCGAGGTTTAGAAATTTTTTGAAAACAAACTAATAGAGAGAAAACATATTATATATCAATTCGTTGCTTCCAAGCTCCACCGCTCCAGCGCCTGCGCGAGGGGGGCAAGCCGGGCCGCGCCCATGGAGAGAACGCGAATGCCGCATTCGACAAGCTTCGGCGCAACGGCGATTTCCCCCGCTGCTTCGCCGCAGACCGAGACGGAAATGCCCCTTTGCGCGGCGCCCTGCACGGTGGCGCGGATCAAGGCCAACACGGCCGGGTGATCGGCGTGGCTGAAGCGTTCGAGTTTCGCATGACCACGCTCGGCCGCAAGCGTGTATTGCGTCAGGTCATTGGTGCCGATCGAAAAAAAATCGCAAACCTGCGCCAATTCCGCTGCAGTCAGCGCCGCGCCCGGAACTTCGATCATTGTACCAATTGATACAGGCCAAAGATGCGGGACGTTCGTCTGTGCCAGCCGGTCGTGCACGGCGGCGACATGGGCGCGGGCCGCCACGACTTCGTCTGCATTCGTCACCATCGGCAGCATGATGCACACGTCATGGCCAATGCCGGCACGCAGGATCGCCTCGATTTGTTGCTCGAAGATCTCCGGAAATGCCAAGGACAAGCGTAAGCCGCGCAGCCCGAGATAAGGATTGGTCTCAGGCTGGGCCGGAATGAAGGGGACCGGCTTGTCGGCGCCGGCATCGAGCGTGCGCACCACGACCGGGCAGCCTTCGAAGACATCGAAGATCGGCTGCAGGCGGCCGATCTGCTCGTCGACGGAGGGCGCATCAGCCCGATCGAGAAACATGATTTCCGTGCGCAGCAGGCCAACACCACCGGCGCCCGCCGCCCGTGCCGCCTTGGCATCGGCGATGCCGGCGACATTGGCGTAAAGCTGCACCTTCGTGCCGTCCGGCAAGGCAATCGGCTTGACGGACGGCTGAACGGCGCGCTGGCGCAGGGCCGCTTCCAAGCGCGTATGGACGTCCGCTTGCTTACTCGCATCTGGGTCCGGCCAAATGTCGCCCGTCCCACCGTCGAAAGCGATCGTGTCCGGCGCTTGCGCATCGAGAAACTTTCCTGCCCCGGCAATCGCGGGGATGCCCGCGCTGCGCAGGAGAATGGCGGCGTGAGAGGTGGGTCCGCCGCGCCGGTCGACGACGCCGAGACAGAAGGCCGGATCGAGCTGAATCGCGACCGATGGGGGCAGGTCGTCGGCAAGCAGGACATAAGCGTGATCGGTCGGTGGCTGCCAGGGCCGCGCGCCGACGATGGCCTCGAGAAGCGCGCGGCCAAGATCAGCAATATCGGTGGCGCGCGCGGCCTGAACCGGATCGGGCAGCGCTTGATAGAGGGCGATCGTCTCCTGGGTCACGGCCAGCGCCGCCTGTGCGGCTCCCGCATGGACGCCGGCCAAGGATTCAACAATCCGTCTGCCGAAGGATGGATCATCCAGCAGTCCGGCCTGGACGCCCGCAATATCATTCGAAAGGCCAGCGCCATGAGCCGCGAGCTTGGCCCGAACCGTTGCGAAGGCCGCCTCCAATTTCGCGCGCTCTTCACCAGCGCCACCGACTAGAGCGTGCGACACGTCGGGCAACCCGCTCTCGGCCTCCACGACCGGCCCAAGGGCAAGTCCGGGCGAAACCGGAACGGCGCGCGTTGCGTCTGTGACGACGGGAGTAGCGGCGGGTCCTTCCGCCCCGGTAAAGGTTTCGATGAGGCGAGCAAGCGCATCGACACCCGCCCGCGCATCGGGGCCCTTCGCGCTGACTAGCAGGCGATCGTTTTGCCGGGCGCCGAGGCTGGAAAGGGCAACGAGACTCTTGGCGTTGGCCGGGCCGCGGCCATTCTCGACCGCAATCGTGATGGTCGACACATAGTCGTTGGCGGTGCGAGCCAGCGCCGCGGCGGGACGCGCGTGCAGGCCGTGCGGGTCGGGAATCGTCGCGGTGGCCGTGACTTCGTCCCCTTGTGCTTGCGGCCCTGTGGCGGCAGGGGGCGCCTGCATGTCGAAGTGGCCGAGTTTTGGCGCCAATGCACCCAGCGCCTCCTGCACCACGGCCTCAAGTGCGAGGCCGCTGGCGGCTGCAACAGCTGCGGTCACCGCGCCTTCGACGAACGGCGCCGGCACCAGCCGCACCCGCTCGCGTAGATCCGGCTCGGCCAGATCGAGCGCCATTTCGGCGGAGAGGATGGCGCTGCCCAAATCCATCAGCACAAGCGTGCCGTCGGGCCGGTCGACCGCCATCAACGCGTCGAGAATCCGGGTCGCGTCGGTGCCAAGCTCCTCGCCATCATCGCCTGTGCCGGCGGCAAGGGCGATAGTCGCCTTGTCGCCGGTCATTTGCTGCGCCAGGTCGCGCGCGGCCTCGGCGAGCTTCTTGCTGTGCGACACCAGCACAACCGCCACGCTCATGACGCGGCGACTTCAGCGAGCGCTTGCAGCAGGAAATAGGACGAGGTCGCGCCGGGGTCCTGATGGCCGATGCTGCGCTCGCCCAAATAGCTCGCACGGCCTTTACGTGCGAGCAGGGGAGTGGTCGCCTGCATGCCGAGTTCCGCCGATTGCGCCGAGATGGCGAGCGCCTCGGGCAGCGGGGCGCTCGCATGCTCTTTCAGGGCCGCGATCGCAGGGGTCAGCGCGTCGACCATGGTCTTGTCGCCAAGCTCCGCCTTGCCCCGCATCACGACGCCGGCGAGGCCAGCTTCAAGGCAGCTCGTCCAGTCGCTCAACGTCAGCTCCGTCTTGCCTGCAGCTTTGCCGGCGGCTTGCAAAAACAGCGTGCCGTAGAGCGGTCCGGACGCGCCGCCGACCGTCGAGATCAGCGTCATCGCGACGCTTTTCAGGACGGCGCCCGCATCGGTCGCGTTCTGGTCGAGCTTGGCTTTCGCCGCGGCAAAGCCACGCGCCATATTGGCGCCGTGATCGCTGTCACCGATCGGAGCATCGAGCTCCGTCAGATAGGCTTTTTGCGCATCCAACACGTCGGCGGCTTTGTTGATCCAGTCCTTGAGCGCTGCAGCAGACAAAACATTCATGCGTCGATCCTCATACGCCCCAGCGCAGCGACGGTGCATGCACCGGCGCGTCCCAATGGCGGACCATATCGTCGTCCAGCTTCAGCAGCGTGATCGACGTGCCGGCCATTTCCAAACTGGTGATGTAGGAGCCAACGAGATTGCGCACCACTTTCAACCCGTGTTTGGCCGCGATCTCCTGCGCTTTGCGATAGACGATATAGAGCTCGATTGCCGGCGTGCCGCCCATGCCGTTGACGAACAGCAACACATTGTCGCCGCTGCTGAAGGGAAGATCGCTCAGAATCGGCTCCATCAGCATTTCAGCGATTTTATCGGCGGACTCGAGCTTCACCCGGTGGCGGCCCGGCTCGCCGTGAATGCCGATGCCGATTTCCATTTCGTCTTCGGCCAAAGTGAACGAGGGTTTGCCGGCATGCGGCACCGTGCAGGCGCTCAGCGCCATGCCCATGGAGCGGCCATTGGCATTGACCTTGCGGCACAGGTCGGCGACTTGCGCGAGCGAGGCGCCGGCCTCCGCCGCGCCGCCACAAATCTTCTCGGCAAGAACCGTGGTGCCGACGCCGCGCCGCCCCGCCGTCCAGGTCGAATCCTTCACCGCCACGTCGTCGTCGATGATGACGCTTTCGACCTCGATCCCATCGGCTTTCGCAAGATCGGCCGCCATTTCGAAATTCAGGACGTCGCCGGTGTAATTTTTCACGATATGCACCGCGCCGCCGCCGTGATTGATCGCTTTGGTGGCCTCATACATTTGATCGGGAGTCGGCGACGTGAATACCGCGCCGGGGCAGGCCGCATCCAGCATGCCAAGCCCAACGAAACCGCCGTGCATGGGCTCATGCCCCGAGCCGCCGCCGGAAATGAGCGCGACCTTGCCGGATTTCACCGCAGCCTTGCGCGTGATGAAATTGGGGTTGCGATGCACGGTGATCAAATCGGCATGGGCCGCAGCCATGCCATCCAACGCTTCGTCGACAACTTGATTGGGATCGTTGATCAACTTCTTCATGGATTTCCTCCCCTCGATCAGTCAGGGTTTCGCCTGCTCGTTATGAAGTCAGGTTTGCGGCCGCCGCCGTCAGCGTATGTGCAAGCGGTTGTCCCGCCCCTTCTTGCGTCCGTGCAAAGAGCCTAGCACAGAGCGGCTCGGTGAAAAGGACTTATTCGGCGAACGCTCTGCGATTGGTATAGAACTGGCCTGCAAATGCGGCATGCAGATCAAAAGTTTTCAGCGCTGCCAAAGCTGCTTTGCAGACTGGTGACCGGTGACGGCGGCGAACATTTTCCGCAAGCGCGGAAGAGCACGGCAGACTTCCCGTTTAGGATTCATCAACCAAAATCACCGACGAAAACCGTCCCCGATTTGTTCTTCCTTGAGAAAAGAACACAAATAGAACATATTGAGATCGTACCAAATACAGGAGGACGTGATGCTGTTTTCACTGCTGGAAGATCTCACGGAAGTCTGCGCTTTGGGCGCTTTCGTCACGATGGTGGGCTGCGCGGCCAAGGTCCTCGGGGCGATGTGAATCCTGGGGCTTATCCTGGTCTAGCGTGAACTCGCTCTCGACGCGCGCCGCGCCGGGGGCCACAAAGGAGCCCTATAAAGGAACGCACGCTTTGAGTCGGATTTTGCAAGACGTCGGTTTCGTGCATTTGCACGTTCATTCCTCCTTCTCGCTGCGCGAGGGAGCGTTGACCATCGCCAAGCTGGCGAAATTCGCCAAAGCCGATGCGATGCCGGCCTTGGCGATTACCGACACCAACAATCTGTTCGGCGGCCTGGAATTTTCCGAGAAGATCTCGAAGGAAGGCATTCAGCCGATCGTGGGGATTCAGCTCACGCTGGAATTCGGCGATGCGGAGGCGCTCGGCTCACGCCTCCTGCGCGGCGATGCAGGGCGCGGATCGGTGGTGCTGCTGGCGGCGACCGCTGCCGGCTATGCCAATCTCATGCGCATCGGGTCGCGCGCCTGGCTCGACCCGTCCGCCGGCGACACGCCGCATGTGCGGCTCGACCGGCTCGACGACATTTCGGGCTTGATCGCCTTGAGCGGCGGGCCGGGCGGGCCGCTGGATCGGGCGCTTTCCGCCGAGCGGCCGGAAGTGGCGCTCGCCCGGCTGCAAAAGCTGCAGGAGATTTTCGGCGACCGACTTTACGTCGAATTGCAGCGGCACGGGCTTGAGAACGAGAAGCTGAACGAAGGCCAGCTCCTCGATTTTGCCTATGGCAACGGCCTGCCGCTGGTGGCGACCAACGAGAGCTTCTTCGCCGCGGCGTCCGACTACGAAGCGCATGACGCGCTGATCTGCATTGCCGAGGGCACGGTAGTGGGCGATCCAAACCGGCGGCAATTGTCGCCGGAGCATCGGCTCAAGAGCCGCGCCGAGATGGTCCAGCTTTTCGCCGACCTCCCGGAAGCGACCGCCAATACGATTGAAATCGCCATGCGCTGCGCCTACCGGCCGCGCACCGGCAAGCCCATTCTGCCGCGCTTCACCAGCGAGGACGGAACGCCGGTCGATGAAGTCGGCGAGTTGTGCGCCCAAGCGGAAAAGGGTCTCAAGAAGCGCCTTGCCGCGTCGCCGCCCGCGCCCGGTTTTTCGGTCGAGGATTACGAAAAGCGTCTGGCCTTCGAACTCGACGTCATCATACGCATGAAGTTTCCGGGTTATTTCCTTATCGTCTCGGACTTCATCAAATGGGCGAAGGCGCATGACATCCCGGTCGGTCCGGGCCGCGGTTCGGGCGCCGGCTCGCTCGTCGCCTATGCGCTGACGATCACCGATCTCGATCCGATGCGCTTCGGCTTGCTGTTCGAGCGTTTCTTGAATCCCGAACGTATCTCGATGCCGGACTTCGACATCGATTTTTGCCAATATCGGCGCGACGAGGTGATCGCCTATGTCCGCGAGCGCTATGGTCGCGATCGCGTCGCCCAGATCATCACCTTCGGCTCGTTCCTGGCGCGCGGCGTCATGCGCAACGTCGGCCGCGTGCTCGAGATGCCGCTGGGCCAAGTCGACCGACTCGCCAAGCTCGTGCCGCAGAATCCGGCGAATCCGATCAGTCTGGCCGATGCGATCAAGTCGGAAGTCAAATTGCGCGAGGCGGCGGACGAGGAGCCGCGTGTCGCCAAGATGCTGGCGATTGCCGGCACGCTCGAAGGGCTTTACTCCAACGCCTCGACCCATGCCGCGGGCATTGTGATTGGCGACCGGCCGCTCGATGAGATCGTGCCGCTGTATCAGGATCCGAAATCGGACATGCCGGCGACCCAGTTCAATATGAAATGGGTGGAGCCGGCAGGCCTGGTGAAGTTCGACTTCCTCGGCCTCAAGACGCTCACGACTCTCGCAACCACCGTGCAACTCTTGAAGAAGCGGGGCATCGATATCGATCTGACGGCGCTGCCGCTCGACGACCAGAAAACCTTCGACATGTTGGGGCGCGGCGAAACGATCGGTGTGTTCCAGGTGGAATCGGCGGGCATGCGCAAGGCCCTTGTCGAAATGCGGGCCGACCGGCTGGAAGACCTCATCGCGCTCGTCGCGCTCTACCGGCCAGGCCCGATGGCTAATATTCCGGTCTATTGCGCGGTTAAGCACGGCGATCAGGCGCCGGATTACATTCACCCGAAAATCGAACCGGTGCTGAAGGAGACGTTCGGCGTCATCATCTATCAGGAACAGGTGATGCAGATCGCGCAGATCCTGTCCGGCTATTCGCTCGGCGAAGCGGACATGCTGCGCCGCGCGATGGGTAAGAAGATCAAGGCGGAAATGGACGCCCAGCGCGCCCGTTTCGTCGACGGCGCGATGAAGGGTGGCTTGGAAAAGGCCAAGGCGGACGAGATTTTCGACCTCCTGGCGAAATTCGCCGACTATGGCTTCAACAAAAGCCACGCGGCCGCCTATGCGCTGATTGCCTATCAAACCGCATGGTTCAAGGCCAATTACCCGGTCGAGTTCCTGGCCGCGTCGATGACGCTCGATAAATCCAACACCGACAAATTGTCGGAATTCCGCAACGAGGCGCGCCGGCTCGGCATCAAGGTCGAGCCGCCGTCCGTCAACAAATCGGGCGTGGATTTCGAGGTGCATCAAGGCGCCGACGGCGCCTTGAACATTCGCTATGCGCTGTCAGCTGTCAAAGGGGCCGGCGAAGGGCAGGTGGGGTCGCTGGTGAGTGCGCGTGGCGCGCAGCCGTTCGACTCGCTGGGCGATTTCGCCCGCCGCATCAACCCGCGCGAGGTGAACAAGAAGGTTCTGGAGAGCCTTGCGGCGGCGGGCGCCTTCGACGACCTGGAATCGGACCGTGCTCGGGCCTTCGCGGCGGTCGAACCGATTCTGTCCTTGGCCAATCTCACCCAGGAGGAAGCGCAAGCCGGCCAGTCGGCGCTGTTCGGGGAGGTGGAGGCGGAGGCGCCGTTGCTTGTGCCGCATGTCAGCCCATGGCCAGCGGCGGACAAATTGGCGCGCGAATTGGACGCGATCGGTTTCTTCCTCTCGGGCCATCCACTGGACGATTATGCCTCGGTCCTGACGCGCCTGCGCGTGACGCGTTGGGCGAATTTTGCCCGGGACGTCAAGGCGCGCGGGGCAGGGGTAGCGCAACTCGCCGCCACCGTGCTCGACCGGCAGGAGCGGCGCACCAAATCAGGCTCGAAAATGGGAATCGTCAATCTGTCCGATCAGACCGGACAATATGAGGCGATCCTGTTTCAGGAAGGGCTCAACCAATATCGCGACCTTCTTGAAAAAGGCCGGGCGCTTTTGATCACGGTCGAGGCGCGGGTCGAAGGCGAGGACGTGCGGGCGCGCATCACGGCCGCCGAACCGCTCGACCAGGCGGCAAGCCGCGTCCAAAAAGGCTTGCGCATCTTCGTCCGCGACAGCGGCCCGATCGCTTCGATCCATGAGCGTTTGAAAGCCCGCGAAGGCCGCGCCGAAGGGGAGGTGTCGCTGGTTCTGATGCTGGAGAAGGAAAAGAACGAGGTCGAAGTGAAGCTGCCGGGCAAATATGTCGTCTCGCCGCAGGTCGCCGGAGCGCTCAAGGCCGTGCCGGGAATTGTCGCGGTCGAGCACCTATAGGGTACGGTGAGGCTCACAAAGTACGTTAAAAATATGATGCAATATTCTGATATAAAATTTATTTTATGCCTTGAAAGGCAGGACCGTCAAGGTTCTGCCGATCATAGCGCTCCTGCGCAGCAAGCACCTCCGCAATGTGGTTGGTCGTCCAGGCTGCTATATTCGCAGCAACGCAAGATAGCGTTTGCCCGAGCGGAGTAATCGCGTATTCGACCGTGACCGGAACGGTGGGGAAAGCTTGCCGGGTGATCAGACCGTCCCGCTCCAATTTTTTGAGGGTCTGGCTGAGCATCTTTTGAGAAATACCTTCAACCTCTCGCTTCAATTCATTGAATCGAATTGGCTTCATGGCGAGCGTGCAAAGCGTCAGCATCGTCCATTTGTCAGCGATGTGGTCGAAGATGATGCGGCTTGGACATGCGGCGGAAAAGGGGTTGGGGTCCCGCGGCCAATCGTCGTTCATACGGGTTTCATCCTGGTGACTTAGAGACCGTGTGGTGCCCTCTTTACAGCTTGGTCGTCCTGCGGCACTAGTATGTATTGTATAGCAGGTTTCATTTGGAAACTAGCGCAAACACTGAAGAGGATCGCATGACATCCGTGAGCATCGTTTACCACAGCGGTTATGGCCACACCGCAAAAGCTGCTGCCGCCGTCGAGGCCGGAGCGGCCTCTGTCGATGGGGTCAAGGTCCAGTTGATCGTCATCGATGCTGAAGGCAATCTGCCCGAGGGCGGCTGGGAAACGCTCGCGACCTCGAATGCGATCGTTTTGGGGTCCCCGACCTACATGGCCGGGCCGTCGTGGCAGTTCAAGAAGTTTGCCGACGCCTCGTCCAAGGTTTGGTTCGGGCAGGGCTGGAAAAACAAGATCTTCGCAGGCTTCACCAATTCCGCCTCCATGAGCGGCGATAAGCTCGGCACGATCGATTATCTCTTCCATCTCGCCCAGCAGCATGCTGGCATCTGGGTAGGCACTGGCATGATGCCGGCGAGCACGAAAGCAGCGACCGAGGCGGACGTGAACCACCTCGGCAGCTTCTCCGGCCTCATGACCCGCTCGCCGGCCGACGCTTCGGCGGAAGAGGCCCCCGGCGCCGGCCATATCGAAACCGCCAAGCTGTTTGGCGCGCGCGTCGCCGAGATCACGGCACGGTTCGCAAAGTAAAACAGGGGCGCGACCGTCCCGGTCGCAAACGGCGCGGAGCCATGTTCCGCGCGTGGAAGAGCAAAGCCTCCTTCCTTGTGCGGGCGAGCCGCCCGCACTCCTTTTTAAAACAAAAAAGCCTTGCATCGCGCGCCGATCGCGCTATAAGCACCGCTTCGTTGCCCTGGCCGGGGGCTGAACGGAGGGTTCGCGCATGCCGCGAGTAGGGGATTGTCCCCGACCTCCCGTGTCTCCGCCTTTGTTCTTTGTCGCCTTTTCCGAAGGCTCGAAGGGCTCCGCGTCAGGCAACGTCAATTGAGAAAGGCAAGTCAATGGCGCTCTATGAGCACGTGTTTCTTGCTCGTCAGGATGTGACTTCCCAGCAGGTGGAAGCGCTGACCGAGCAGTTCAAGAATGTGATTACCTCCAAAGGCGGCAAGATCGACAAGGTCGAGTATTGGGGCGTGAAGTCGCTCGCTTTCCGCATCAAGAAGAACCGCAAGGCGCATTTTTCGCTCTTCAACATCGACGCATCGGCAGCCGCCGTCGCCGAAATGGAGCGTCAGATGGGCCTCAACGAAGACGTCCTGCGCTTCATGACCATCCGTGTCGAGGCGCTGGAAGAGGGCCCGTCGGCCATGATGCGCAAGCGTGACGATGCCGACCGCGACGACCGCGGCGACCGTCCCGAGCGCTCTGACCGCCGTCCCGGCGGTTTCGGCCGCCCTGATCGCTCCGACCGCGCGCCGCGCCGTCCCCGTGAAGACTTTGCTGAGGAGCAGAACTAATGACCGGTACCGCTGCCGGCGGCGCACGCCGCCCCTTCTTCCGCCGTCGTAAGAGCTGCCCCTTCACCGGCACCAATGCTCCAAAGATCGATTACAAGGACACGCGTCTGCTCTCGCGCTACATTTCCGAGCGCGGCAAGATCGTGCCGTCCCGCATCACAGCGGTCAGCGCCAAGAAGCAGCGCGAATTGGCCCAGGCCATCAAGCGCGCCCGCTTCCTCGGACTGCTGCCCTATATGATTCGCTAAGAAGCGAACTTAAGTCACCGAAGGACGGACGGCGTTCGCGCTTGGTCCGTCCTGAGTTGGGCCGGAGATCTTAAAACAAGGCGGTTTGCCTTGCGGATGATCCGGCTCTAACCGCCCAAGGAGCGGGACAGCGACTGATGTTTAACCGACTTGCCCCTGCTGTTGCGGCCGGCCTTGCCGCCGCCGTTCTTTTCGCCCTCGCGGCGAAGGGGCTGACGGCTGCCATCCCGCTTTCGCTGCTCACCCCGCTGCCCTTGTTCATTGCCGTGCTCGGTTGGGGTTTCGAAGCTGCGCTTATCGCCATCGCCATCGCAACGGTCGCGCTCACGGCCCTGTTCGGCGCAGAGATCTCGCTGCCGTTTTTCCTCGTCTTCGGGCCGGCGACGCTGGGCCTTGGGTTTGTCGCGCTTGCCCGTGTCCAAAAGGACGGGGCGGGGTTTAATTTTCTGCCCTTGAGTATGATCGCGCTGACGATCCCCCTCGCGTCGAGTATCGCGGTCAGCGTCTTCGTCTTGGTATGGGCGTATCTTGCCGGCAGCTATCACGCCATGTTCGCCGACATGTCGGCACTCCTCGCGCCGGCCGTCACCGAATTTCAGGATATGGCGGCTCGCGCCCATGTGGATCTGCCGCCGGAATTGTCGGGCGACACATTGGCTCGGCTGATGGCCTTGTCGTTTCCGGGCGCACTCGCGATTGCGGCGACCGTGCTCGTGGCCGTCAATTTCTGGCTGGCTGCCCGGGCCGCGCAGATTTCGGGCTTGCTTGCACGGCCCTGGCCCGATTTGCCGAGCCAGTTTCGGGCGAGCCGCATTCAGCTCGGATTGACGCTTCTCGCCTTCGCCGCGCTCTGCCTGTTCCGCAGCGTCGCCGTGCTTTATGCCGGCGTACTGTTTTTCGCACTCATCATAAGCCTGAGCCTGTGCGGCCTTGCCGTCATGCACGATTGGCTGCGCGGAGGCGGGCCGTTCCGGTTTTTCCTCATCGCGGTCGTCTACCTTCTCATCGTCTGGCTATTCGGCCTGCCGATTTACCTCTTCGCACTGATCGGCTTTGCCGATGCGATTTATCCGCTGCGCAAGACGAAACTTGCGCAAACCTAAAAATCTTTAAGGTCAAAACAGGAGTAAGTGTCATGGAAGTTATTTTGTTGGAGCGCGTCGCCAAGCTCGGCCAGATGGGCGAGACGGTGCGTGTGAAGGAAGGCTTTGCCCGCAATTTCCTGCTGCCGCGCGGCAAGGCTCTGCGCGCGACGGAAGCGAACAAGAAGCGCTTCGAAGGCCAGCGCGCGCAGCTAGAGGCCCGCAACCTCGAGGCAAAGAGCGAAGCGGCCAAGGTAGCCGAGCAGCTCGACGGCAAGAGCTTCACCATCATCCGCCAGGCCGGCGAAACCGGCCAGCTCTACGGTTCGGTGTCGACCCGTGACATCGCCGAGGCGATTTCGGCCGGCGGCGTGAGCGTTTCGCGCAACCAGATCGCGCTGACGACGCCGATCAAGGCGATCGGCCTGCACGACGTGCCAGTGCATCTGCATGCGGAAGTCGAATCGCATGTGTCCATCAACGTCGCCCGCTCGCCGGAAGAGGCCGAGCGCCAGGCCAAGGGCGAAGAGCTGACCGTCAAGGAAGAGAATTCGCTCGACGATCTCGGCCTCGAAATCGGCCAGGCCCTGGCAGACGCCGGTGGCAGCCTCGGCGACCGCTAATCTCGGCGCGAGGTCCCAAAACGCAACGGCTCTGCCCCAAAAGGGCAGGGCCGTTTTTCCTTCACCGATCCGTCATTTTGCCGTTGAAGAAGATACATTTTTTCCAATTCGACACTGGACAAGCCGGGCGCCGCTTTCTATAAGCGCGTCACTTTCATCGAAACGCGATTTGGCGTTGCCGGTGAGACAAGCCCGAGTAGCTCAGTTGGTAGAGCAAGCGACTGAAAATCGCTGTGTCGGTGGTTCGATTCCGCCCTCGGGCACCATTTGCCCGTCCCATGGCGTCCATACCCCCTAGAAAAGTTCATGAATTTCAGGCATTTTGCTTGAAATGAGCCAGCTTGACGTCCGCTCACGTCCACCGGCATCCAGTCGATTTGGGGGTAGTGCAAGGGGGGCTCAGAAAAGACCCCTTGCTGCGAGACCCCCGTCGATGGCCCTCGGCGACATTAATGTCAGAAATGCGAAGCCGGGCGAACGGCTGATCAAAATGTATGACGGCGAGGGACTGTTGCTGTTGATCAAGCCGACCGGCGCCAAGCTATGGCGCTTGAAGTACCGCTTCCATGGGCAGGAGAAAGCGCTAGCCCTCGGCAAATACCCCCAAGGTCGGGTTAAAAGAGGCACGCGTGAGACGCGACGAAGCCAGGGCCTTGTTAGGGGCCGGCAAAGATCCGGGTCGGTTGCGCCGACTGGAAAAACTGACAGGGGCAACACCAAACGGCGCCACGTTCAAAGCCGTCGCCGACGATTATCAGTACAAGCTCGCCCGCGAGGGTAGGGCGCCGACAACCCTCGACAAGCTCGCTTGGCTGCTATCCTTCGTTCCGGCCGATGTTGGCAATCAGCCCATCCGCGAGCTGACAGCCGCCGATATTCTTGCGGTCCTTAAAAAGGTCGAGGCCCGCGGCAATCTCGAAACCGCCCGCCGTTTAAGATCTACGATAGGCGCGGTTTTCCGCTATGGAGTCGCCACGGCACGCGCGGAAAACGATCCCACTGCGGCGCTCAAGGGCGCCTTGATCGCACCCAAGGTCAAGAATCGCGCTGCCATCACCTATCCTGTCGAACTCGGAAGATTCCTTCGCTCGGTCGAAACTTATAACGGGCAACCCGAAGTAATCTCAGCGCTGAAATTATTACCGCTGGTCTTCTCGCGGCCGGGCGAGCCCCGCATGGCGGAATGGTCCGAGTTTGATTTTGAACGGGCGATCTGGACGGTTCCTGCCGCCCGGACCAAAATGCGGCACGAGCATCAGGTGCCGCTTTCGCGGCAAGCCACCGCGATATTGAACGGACTTAAGCCCCTAACCGGTCATGGACGACTGGTCTTTCCCAGTCTTCGGTCGAAAGAGCGGCCGATCAGCGACAACACGATGAACGCTTCGATGCGCCGCATGGGGTATTCAAAGGATGAAGTGACCGCGCACGGCTTCCGCGCCACCTTTTCCACCATGGCCAATGAAAGCCGTAGATTCTCTGTCGACGCGATCGAGCGCGCTCTGGCTCACGTCGACGACAATCAGGTGCGGCGGGCCTATAATCGCGCTGAATTTTGGACCGAGCGGGTCGAAATGGCGCAGTGGTGGGCCGATCATTTGGATTCGCTTAAAGCGGGGAGCACAACGCCGGGCAAATCGTAAAATGCTGAGCGTTGTCACAGCTTACCCAATGTGTAAGATCTTCCACAAATCCCTCTCGTCGCCCTTGGTCGCGTAACTCAAAAAGGGGCGTACAGGTGAGGCGGCCATGATGGGCAAGACGCGATCTACAGAGGCGTTGGCGGCGCTTCTATTCGGCGCACCGATGTAAGACGCCTTTTCGCCATTCCCCTAAAATGAGAAATGGCTTGAAGGGGGCCCAGCCGTTTCTCGGACTTCATCAGGACCGGGACCAGTGGATCCGTGGCTCATAACCTGAAGGCAGCAGGTTCAAATCCCGCCCCCGCAACCAAATCTCAAGCCCTTGAAACTTAAAAAATTTCAAGGGCTTTTTGATTCTCAGAACATCCCATTCGAAAACCTCCCGTGGAAGCATCCTGGAAGTGCCAGGACGAAAGCTCCAGCGCAAAATCGGCGGAAACTATTTCCGCAATGTGTGCCAAAGCTGCAACGGCTCAAGGCTGCACAGGGACCTGCGAGGCATCGACCTGCGGGCCAATGGGGAGCTCACCCTTGAGGCCGTGCTGGGCCACTTGCGATAAACTTATCTGTGGCCACAAGCCCGCATGTTTTGGCGTCGGTTTAGCGGTCCGCCTCGCCTTCAGCTGGCGGGCGCACCTGCATCTCGGCTGGCTCTGGTCGGGAACGGCCACGGCCACGGCCGAAAACCATGTCGTCGACACCGGACCACATGGCCTCGTTCGACACCCGATCGGTACGGGATTGCTTGTCGGCATCCTTGCCACAATGGTAGCAAAAGGCACCGTCCGGGGTATTGCCGGCGCCATCTTTCTCACCATCGGCATCGTCATGAAACCCAGGCTGGAAAGGCGCTTCCTGCGCGGCGGACTCGTAACGGCCTATGACGACTGCGCCAGCCGCGTTCCTATGCTGGTACCGTTCGCGCCAGCCTAACACGCAACCCGCCCTATTTGACCTCGTTTGGCGGTCGGGGATGACCGAGCATTGACGCCCGGTGATCATCGGTAAGGGAATAAACGAAGTTGTCACATGCGAAGCGCAGCCCCGCCCAGGAAGGGTCGCCCAGGGCGATATGCTCGCCGCCTCCAGGGAAATCGCTTTCGCCGGCAAAATGCGACTGTACGACATGCCTCGCGCCCATCGACTGGAAGACTGGCCGCAGCGCATAGTCCAGCGCCAGAACATGCGCCAGGCTTCCGCCGGTTGCCAGTGGTAATACCACCTTTCCCGCAAGAGCAAATTGCGGCAATGCATCCAGGCCAGCTTTCAAAAGTCCAGAAAACGATGCTTTGTAGATCGGCGTCGCGATGATCAGGCCGTGGGCCGCGACGACCTTATCACGGAATGCCGCCAGCGACGGCGCCCGGACGTCGGCGGCTAGCAGGGCGCCGGGGTCGAGATCGCGCAAAGCCACGTGTTCGGTGTCGATATCCCGTGCCCGCAGATCTCCAAGAACCGCTTCAACAAGCCGCACAGTCTTGGATATCTCGGACGGACTTGCGGATATAGCCAGAACTTTTCGCTCGCTCATGACATGAACCCTTTGCCACCTTGTGCCCACAGAGCCAAACGCTGCCGGGTAGCATTCCTCTTCGAATTCAAACGGGAGACGAGCGCTCAGGCACTCGCCTCGGCGGTTTCGCGTGCCGTCGCGAATGAATTTCGCGGACGCGCCAATCCCAGCCGGTCGCGCAAAGTTCCGGGTTCATACTCGGTCCTGAACAGTCCGCGCCTTTGCAGTTCCGGCACGACCGTCTGCATGAAATTCATCCAGTCGTCGGGCAGAAGCGGGAACATCAGATTGTATCCATCGGCGGCACCGGAGATGAACCAGGCTTCGAGCTGATCGGCGACTTGCGAAGGTGTCCCGGCCACAAGCGGAACCGAGCCCGTATTGGCAATCTTGCGTGCGAGCTGTCGTATGGAGAGACCTTTGTTTGCGTCATCCTTCACGAGCGCAAGCCAGGTCCGCCACCCGTTGAACGTGCCGACATCGGGCAGCTCCGGGATCGGTCCGTCGGGCGGATAGACAGAAAGATCCACACCCGCCCAACTCGAGAGCAGATCGATGGCGACGGCATCGAGCATCAGCGTCTCCAGATATTCCTGCTTCTCCTGCGCCTCGGAGGCCGAGCCTGCGACGATCGGCAAGATCCCCGGGATCAGCTTCAAGCTGTCCGACGTGCGGCCGAACTTGGCCATCCGGTCGTTCATGTCGGCACGGTAGGCAAGGCCCTGCGCCTCGTTGCGAAGGATGGCGAAATGCACCTCGGCATGCGCCGCAGCCAGGTTCTTGCCCGCATCCGACGAGCCCGCCTGAACGATCACCGGATATCCTTGTGGCGGTCGCGGAATATTGAGCGGTCCCCTGACCTTGAAGTGCTTTTCATGGTGGTTGAGGTAGTGGATATATTCGTCATTGGCGAACAGCCCTGATGTCTTGTCGATGATCAGGGCATCGTCTTCCCAACTGTCCCACAGAGCCTTCGTGACACGGAGGAATTCCGCCGCCCGCTCGTAGCGCAGCGCATGGTCGATGTTGGAATCGCGCCCGAAATTGACGGCCTCCTCCTCGAGGGCCGTCGTCACCACGTTCCAACCGACACGGCCATTGCTGATATGGTCAATCGAGGCGAACATGCGGGCCGTGTTGAATGGCTCGGTGTAGGAACTCGAGGCCGTCACCATGAAGCCGATGTTCTTGGTGATGGCCGAAAGCGCGGAGACCAGAGACAGCGGTTCGAGCCGGGGGTTGGCGTAATGCGCCAATCCGCTACCGAACGTGTTCCAAACGCCCAGATGGTCGGCGATGAAAATCGTGTCGAGCTTGGCGCGTTCCGCCGCTTCCGCCAGACGACGATAGTAATCGAGCCCGAAAATCTCATGGCGCGGCGCGCGCGGGTGTCGCCAGGAAAGACGGTGGTCGCCTTGTGGGTTGTAGAAGAAGGCGGCCAAAATCATGCTTCGACGCGACATGCAAAATACGTCCTTGTGTGATCGGCTATTTGGTCGGCAGCGCCAGCCTTGAAGGACCATCCACCGCCTACTGAACACCACCTTAGGCAAGATCAGCCCTTCCCAAAAAAGATTATTTTTGCGAGAAAGATAAGCTCAGCTTATCTATGGTGGTCAGATGGCAAGTGCCCCATCCCTACGCGGCCTGCAGGCGTTCGAAGCCGCCGCACGGTCGGGAAGTTTTGTCGCCGCGTCTGAAGAGCTTGCGGTTTCGGCTGCTGCGATTAGCCAACTCATTCGCGCGCTCGAGGATCAGGTGGGACGTAAGCTGTTTCACCGGATCAATCGACGCGCCGTGCTGACTGAGGCCGGAGTGGAAATTTTCCCGCGGCTTGCCGGTGCATTCAATGAACTGAGGAATGTCTCCCGCGAACTGAGTGGCGGCGAGCAGCGGTCCACGCTGGTCGTGTCCGTGGCGCCATCCGTGGCGATGGGGTGGCTCTCCTCGCGCTTGTCGGGGTTCATCGATAGCCATGGTCCGGTCGATATCTCTCTTCGGGGAGAAGATGATCCGGTTCCGTTCGATCGTGACCTCATTGACATACGCCTGTCCTACGGGGGCTCCCACTATTTGGAGCACGTGACGGAGGAACTCGTCACAGATGCCGTCTATCCGGTGTGTTCGCCAGACTTCCTGACCAGGTATGGTCCCATCGCGTCTCCAGCACACTTGCATTCCGTCCCCCTAATCCATACCGACTGGGGACCTTCGAGCGCTTCCTTTCCATCTTGGCGCAACTGGTTCGAGGCCGCGAATTTAACGCCAGGTCGTCATATCCAGCACGGTATGACAGCAAATTCCTCGATGGCTGCACTTGATCTCGCTCGAGCCGGGCTGGGCGTAGTGCTCGCGCAGGGAATTTTCTGCGCGCGTCAGGTCGAGGACGGCGAGCTTGTCGTGGCCGTCAATCATGTACTTGAACTAGGTAATCCGTATTGCATCACGATACCGCGCCGGAGCACGCAGCGTTCCGTAGTGGCGGCGTTCAAGACGTGGTTCGCGGCGGAATGCATTCGTAGCGTCAAATCGCCAGCAACAGCGTCGTTTCGGTAGCGATTTTCACTCCCGTTCCGCTGCTATTTCGTCAATTTCCCTTTCCCTTGGAGCCGCTTGGTCTCACTTTCCAAGCTTGCGCATCCGATCCGTGTCCAATCCTCTAACGATGTAAAGCGGGTTCAGAGGGTGAGAGGGCCCTAACGTAGAATAGAGTACATATAGGCGGGGCTGCTTCACCTACTCAGTCAACTTTGGCCGCCGATGCCGGTTCCGCTGATCTCGGCGGTCAGAGTGGTGGTGGCTGCGACGGCGACCATGGCATAGCGCCGGTGGCATAAATTGGCCCTGCGCCACAGGATCGCCTGGTCGCTCGAGGAAGCGGCGGTCTCTTTGGTTAGTTGGTCTTCAAGTGACCGGCACGGTTCTCGGCGATCCACCGGGCGGCGAGCAGCAGCGCGCCCATGCTGAAATCCTTGCCATGCTTGGCCACCATTTCTTCCGACAGCTTGGCAAGCCGTTCGAAAAATTCGTCCTTGCTCGTGTCCTCGGGGGTCGGTTTGGTCTGCATGTTCTCCTCCTTGTTCATGCTGCCTAGTGCTATTGTTTAAAGATCTGGGCGGGAAAGGTGACGATTGCCGCGGTGCCGTCGATGGAACCCATTGCCAGATGTCTTCCATCGCCCGACCAGGCAAGCGCGGTGATCGCATTGCCCAAGGTTCTGACGACCAGTTCGTCCCGCGCACCGATCTGGGCGATGGTGATACGGCCATCGGCATAACCGGCCGCGACGAGTTTCTTCTCGGGATGTGCTGCCACCGTCTCGACCGGAACCAGTCCAGTGCGGCCTGTCAACAGAGCCCCCGAGGTTTCGTCTTCAACTGGCGGGGCGGTCATCGACCAGCCGGCGATCCGGAAGGCGCCCGATGCAAACAGCGCATTCTCCGGCAAGCTCCAGCATACCGATCGCACCGGCGATGGAAATCCAGCGACGATGCCGGTGCGGCCATCGGCCATGCTGACCAAGGCAAAGCCTCCTGTTTCGAGCCCGCAGGCCAGCCAGGTCCCGTCGCCACTCCAGCGGATCGATATCGGGCGCGCCGCAAAGGAGACCTCGCGCGTGCGGCCGGCATCGCCGTCGGTGGCCCAAATCGACAGTCCATTTTCCCCGCTGCAGGCGATACGCGTCCCGTCAGGTGAGAAGGCAATCGCGGCCGTGGACGAAGCAGCGCCGCGGCGCAGTCGAATTGCATCACCTTGGCCGCGCGTCAGGAAGACTTCGTGTCCGTCGCTGAAGGCTGTCGTGGCCGTTCGCGGGTGGTGGTCGATGGCGACGATCGCTCCATCGATCTTGACCAGCGTCTCCGTAATGTCGCCGCTCGCTGTCAGATGCATGGCTTCGCCTGCCGCCGTCCCGACAAGGAAGCCGGAGCGAAGGTAGGTGGTGAGCGGGACGCTGCCCTTGCCCAACGCCGCGGTGGCGATCAATGGTGCCGATGGCTTTTCCCTCGGGCGGATCGTCGTCCGGCCGAGATCTCCGCTTATCCTGATCCGCGACTCCGGCGGCTCTTGGTCTGCGACTGCGGCTATGGCGACCGTGCCATCCATGCTCGTGAATGCGACGGTCGAGCCATCGGCGCTGAAGTGCAGATCGGCAGTCGCCGATGGGCGACGCCAGCTTCGTGCCAACAGGTCGAACAAGGTCAGGTTCTGGATCGCGTGCTGGTTCATGGCTATTCCCTTGGTCCGTTTCCACCCGCAAGGCTGCGGTCGACATCCTCGATGTCACCTTCGGCGGCGGCGATGCGTTCCTCGCACGCGACGCTTGCCTCTCTGATTGCCGTGGCGCTCTCTTCAGCTTCATGCAAATCCCGCACCAATTGCGCGCTGGCGCCGTTCCTGCCGATTTCGAGTTCCAGGCGCAGCACTTCCATCTCGATGCCTGCGAGTTTCTGGTTGAGCCGCAGCGCCTCGGCGGTGAGCGCGGAGATGGTGGCGACAAGATCGAGCCGGCGCGCAAGCAACGCATCACGCTCAGCGGTTTGGCCCATCGGATCCTCCTGTCATTTTTTTCTCCCGGGGTATCGGTCCGGGCGGTTTTTCGAAAGCCGACAGCAATTCGGGCAATGTTCCGGTCTGTGATCGGAACTGTTTTTCGACCGTTTCGATGTGGCTCTTGAGCTGATCCCAGATGTCGACCCGCATCATCGCCGTCGTGTCGCCGATGAGGCGTTCGATCTCGACGACGCGGAACTGGCGCGACAGCGAAACGCCGGAAAACACGAAGTCGCGCAGCAGGATTGCGTGGTTCTCAATGAACAGATGGATCATCGGATGCGTTTCCGTGGTGACGCCACCGGCGGCAAGCTCGGCTCGGATGAAGTCTTGGAAGTGGCTCTGCAGGCGGAACTGGCTTTCGCCCATGAAGCGCATGATAAAGACCAGGTCGCGGGGCATCAGCCTGACAAGATCGCCAGCGATGCCATCGGGCAAGCTAGACATCGCCGGCGGTGAACCGCAGCTATCCTTGTCGTTCGGCATGACCTCTCTCCAGCGTTAGGTCCGTATGGGCTGTCTCTTTCAAATAATAGAGGGAGGCGGAGGATTGAATAGACGATATGTATTTTTCGACAATGCCGCAATTTCTAAATAATAATGTTGCAGATGCGAATAGAATGCAAATATTACAGGCGTAAATTACAAGTGTAAAAGAACGTTACAATTGACGACCTCTGCATGCGCCGAAAGGCGGCCAAATTTGTTTTGAACGGCCGGTGGCGCTCGCTATTTCCAGGCTGGCACGGCGCTTGCTTTATTCATTTTCATAAGAAGCCCACCGCGCTTTGACACGGTGCCAAAAGAACGAAGGAACGGAGGAGGCAGGTCAGGCTCGCGTCGAGACGACCATCGCAAATGCGGTTGATGCAGCGAGCCGTGCCAGACACCTCGGAGACCTTTGCCGCGTTCCACTTGGACAGTCCGACCATGAGTCGCGCCTGACTGCGCAACCCTTTGTCGTGCCGTTCGCACTCCCAATGGCGGTGCTGTTTGCCGTCTCACGCCCGGATCAACGGATCCGCGGCTCAAACCTGGTGGAGGCTTATGACGATGTCGTCTTTGACGCTCAACAAGATTACCTCGCAACGCGGCATTTCCGTGGGCGAGGCGACGAAGAAGATTTCCGACCTCGGTTGGAACCCATCCTATGTCCAGGAAGCGATGACGTTTCCGACCGACTACAAGATCGCGAAAGCGCCGCGCGATCCGATGAAGCAAGTGCTGCGCTCCTATTTCCCCATGCAAGAGGAGAAGGACAATCGCGTCTACGGCGCCCTCGATGCCGCACTTCGTGGCGACATGTTCCGCAATGTCGAGCCGCGCTGGGTCGAATGGATGAAGCTCTTCCTCGCCATCATTCCCTTCCCGGAAATTTCCGCTGCCCGCTCGATGGCGATGGTGGCGCGGCTGGCGCCCGGTGAGGACCTCAGAACCGGCTTCACCATGCAGATGGTCGACGAGTTCCGCCACTCCACCATCCAGATGAATCTGAAGAAGTGGTACATGGAGAACTACATAGACCCGGCGGGCTTCGACATCACCGAAGAAGCCTTCGGTAAATGCTATGCGACCACGATCGGCCGCCAATTCGGCGAAGGCTTCATCACCGGAGACACGATGACAGCCGCCTGCATGTACCTGACCGTCGTGGCCGAGACGGCCTTCACCAACACGCTCTTCGTCGCCATGCCGTCCGAGGCCGCCCGCAACGGCGACTACGCCCTGCCGACCGTTTTCCTGTCGGTTCAGTCGGACGAGAGCCGGCACATCGGCAATGGTCACTCGCTGTTGATGGCCGCGTTGAAGGAGCCTGAGAACCATCTGCTCCTCGAGCGCGACATGCGCTATGCCTTCTGGCAGAACCACGCCATCGTCGACGCTGCGATCGGCACCTTCATCGAATACGGCACCACCAATCGCGACAAGTCCAAGGAATCCTATGCGGAGATGTGGCACCGCTGGATCTACGAAGACTACTATCGCACCTACATGCTGCCGCTCGAGAAATACGGCATCAAGATCCATCATGACGATGTGCAGGCAGCCTGGGAGCGCATCACCAAGAAGAACTACGTCCACAAGGTCGGTCAGTTCTTTGCGGTTGGCTGGCCGGTCAACTTCTGGCGCATCGAAGCTCAGACCGACAAGGACTTCGAGTGGTTCGAGCATAAATATCCGGGCTGGTACGCCGAGTTCGGCGACTTCTGGAAATGGTACGCCAAGCTCAGCCGCAAGGGCGAGAAGGTGCTGCTGTTCAACAGCGACGTCGGCTATGTCTATCCGCACCGCTGCTGGTCGTGCCTGGTCCCTTGTCTTATCCGCGAGGACATGGTTGTCGATGAGATCGACGGGCAGTTGCACACCTTCGCCCACGAGCTCGACCGCTGGACCGCCGTTGAAGCGTTCGCCGACGAATATCAGGGCCGTCCGACACCTGCGATGGGCCGCTTCAGCGGCAAGCGCGAGTGGGAGACGCTCTATGACGGCTGGGATCTTGCCGATGCGATCAAGGACCTCAACTTCGTCCGCTCCGACGGCAAGACGCTGATTCCGCAGCCGCATCTGCGCTTCGAAGCCGATCAGCAGTGGACGCTCGACGACGTGCGCGGAAACATCCTCGGGTCACCGCTCAAGGCGCTGCGCAGCATGTCGCCGGCCGACCGGGAGAAGCACCTCGCCGAGTACCGGGCTGGCTTCACCATTACGCCCTTTAACTAACCAACCGCGCGGGGGCCGGCTTCCGACCCCCGCGACTTCCAGAAGAACGCCATTTCCCGTCCGGAGGACGGGTCGGAGAGGAATTGGGAGGTTATCGATGACTGGTGCTCACACGGTACGCCTGGAGCCGGTCGGCGTCGAGTTCGAGGTCGAAAACGGCGAAACGGTCCTGAACGCGGCGTTCCGCCAGGGCATTGCGCTGCCGCATGGCTGCAAGGAAGGGCAATGCTCGGCTTGCAAATGCGTGCTGCTCGAAGGCGAGGTCGACATGCTGAAATACTCGACCTTCGCGCTTAACGATATGGAAAAGGAGAGCGGCCACATCCTGTTGTGCCGGTCCATCGCCTATTCCGACATGCAGGTCGAGCTTCTCAATTACGACGAGGAGGTTCTGGCGAAAGCCATCGCGGTGAAGGCATTCAATGGCCGAATCTCGAAGTTCGAGCATCTGACCCACGACATCCGCGGCATCGAGATCGACCTCGGCTCGCCGATAAAATTCTGGGCTGGGCAATATGTCGACATCACGGTCACCACGCAAAAAGGGGAGACGATTACGCGCTCGTTCTCCATGGCAAATACGCCGGACCAAACCCAAAAACTCTCCTTCATCATCAAGAAATATCCCGAAGGAAAGTTTTCCGGAGAGCTCGATTCCGGAGGAATCCGCGTCGGAGCCGATGTCACCGTCGCCGGGCCCTATGGAACCTGCTTCCGGCGGGAAGAACGGCAAGGCCCCCTGATCCTTGTGGGCGCCGGTTCCGGCATGTCCCCGGTATGGTCGATCCTCAATGATCACCTGAAGAGCGGCGAGAAGCGGGACGTCTACTTCTTCTATGGCGCGCGGACACCCAGCGATCTGTTCTATCTCGACAGGATCGCCGAACTCGCCGGTCGCCATCCGGAGTTGAACTTCATCCCCGTTCTCTCGCACGTCAATGGCGAGGCGTGGGACGGCGAGCGCGGCTTCGTTCATCAGAGTGTCGATGCCAAGCTCAAGCAGCTCGCGGTCGATGGGCAGGGCGACGTCTACGCGTGCGGTCCGCCGCCAATGATCGATGCGCTGCAGCCGGTTCTGTTCATGAACGGGTTCGAGACCGAGCGCATCTTCTTCGACAGGTTCACCACGTCGTCCAGCGCCACCCCGGCTCATTGAGGCAGGCCGGAGCCAGCGACATCAAAGCAACTGCAACAAGGGAGTGAAGACAATGGTAGCAACGTCGAGTTCAGTCGGATCGGGAGCCGCGGGAGCCGCGATCTTTGCCGATTCCGACAGCAGGAAATACCGCTATTTCCAGCCGAAAGGCCAGCGCGCCACCCACTACGAGGATGTCACGGTCGACGTGCAGCCCGACCCCGAACGCTACCTGATCCAGGACTGGATCATTTCCTTCTCGAACGGTAAAGGCGCCTACGTCAAGGACAACACGGCTGCCAAGAGCTCCAACTGGCATGCCTTCCGGGCCCCTGACCAGGAATGGGAGCGGACGCATTACCAGCGCCAGTCGAAGATCGAGACGATGGTGCAGAGCGTTATCACCAATGCCCGCCGTGCTGGCGCGCCGAAGACTTTTGACAAGGTCTGGTCCAAGCTTCTCCAGGCGCATCTGGGCGCGTGGAAGCATGCCGAGTTTGGCCTGGGCACCTCGCTCATGCAGGCGCAGCGCTACGGCTACACGCAGATGATCAACAATGCGACGCTGACCAACTCTTCCTACAAGCTCCGGCTCGCCCAGGACATCACGCTGTATCTCGCCGAAATCGGCATGGACATCGCCGGATGGGACGACGAACTTGGCAAGAAACACTGGCTCGAGGATGGCGTGTGGCAGGGCACCCGCGAGGCGGTCGAGACCATCATGGGCACGACTGATTATCTCGAGCAGTATTTTGCCATCAACATCGTGTTCGAGCCGCTCGTTGGCGAATTGTTTCGCTCGGGCTTCCTCATGCAGGCAGCGGCGGCCAACCATGACTTCATCACACCGCCGGTGATCTCGGCGGCTGAGGCCGACTACGAGCGCAATCTCGCCAACACCATCGACCTGATGTACCTGCTCGCCAACGACGAGAAGCACGGCGCTGCAAACAGGAAGCTCTTCCAGGGCTGGGTGAACAAGCATGGGACGCTGGCCGACAAGGCAGCTGCCGGCCTTCAGCCAATTTGGTCGATGCCGCATTCCAAGCCGATTTCCTTCACCGATGTTCGCGCGCAATCCGAGGAGCGGATCGGCCAGATCCTCGGCGAACTCGGCCTCAAGCGCTGAACTAAGGAGAAGACATCATGTCAGTAGCAGCACGCGACGCCTCGCAGTCCAATATCTTCAAGTCGATGAAGGACATCACTTTCGAGCAGACGATTTCGCACCAATGCGGCGTCACCATGAACGACTCGGTCGAGGCCCGCGCCATCGCCGAATTCATGGGCAAGAAGCCGGGGGTCATCGTTACCTACCAGCCGGCCATGATCCGCATCGATGGCAATGGCAAGCTGATCTTCAAGATGGACGAGATCAGCGAATATCTCGGCCGCGAGATGACCGCGGAAATATTCGAGGTCAACACCTCCACCCATTACGGCCGCATGGTGCGCATCGACGACAACACCGTGATCCTGTTCGGGAACATGGACGAGGTCTTCGAATACATCTGAGCAAGCTTAAGGATTCGGCGTGCGGTCGAGGCGCCGCGCGCCGCCCCCATCAACACTGCGATTGCGGAGGCAAAAAATGTTCATCACACCAGAAGGCAAGGAAATTTTTGTGGTCGACGGCCACACTCATTTCTGGGACGGAAGCCCAGAGAATCAGAAAAACATTCACGGCAAGCAGTTCATCGATTGCTTCTACGCCTATCACACGGGACTGAGTCCGAAGGAGCAGCTGTGGGAGAAGGGCAAATTCGAGAAATACAGCGCCGATGATCTCTATCGCGACCTGTTCATCGACGGGCCCGACGATGTCGCGATCGTCCAGTCCACCTACCTCAAGGATTTCTACAAGAACGGCTTCAACACGATCGAGCGCAATGCGGACGTAGCTAAGCGCTATCCGGAGCGCTTCATCGTCAACGGTGCCTTCGATCCGCGCGACGGTGAGAAGGCGCTGGAGTACATCCACTTCATGAAGGAGACCTACGACATCAAAGGCGTGAAGATGTACACGGCCGAGTGGAACGGCGCCTCCAAGGGCTGGAAGCTCACCGATCCCGACGCCTACAAGTGCTTCGAACTCTGCGACAAGCTCGGCATCAGGAACATTCACGTCCACAAGGGTCCTACGATCATCCCGCTCAGCAAGGACGCATTCGACGTGCACGACGTCGACTATGCAGCGACGGATTTCCAGGGCCTCAACTGGATCATCGAGCATTGCGGCCTGCCGCGTCTCGACGATTTCTGCTGGATCGCGACGCAGGAAACCAACGTCTATGGCGGCCTCGCGGTGGCGCTTCCCTTCATCCATTCGCGCCCTCGCTATTTCGCCGAGGTCATCGCCGAGCTGCTGTTCTGGATCGGGCCAGAGAAGATCCTGTTTGGCTCCGACTATGCGATCTGGACGCCGCGCTGGCTGGTCGAACGCTTGTGGGCCTTCGAACTGCCGGAAGACATAAAGAAGGAGCGAGGCGTCGATCTCACGCCCGAGATCAAGGAGAAGATCCTCGGCCTGAACGCTGCACGTCTCTACAACATCGACATCGAAGCGAAGAAGAAGGCGATCGCAAGCTCGCCCTTCCGCATCGCGGCGGAGTAGAAGCCATGGCAACCGCCAACGTTTCTGACAGCCGCGGGAAGGAACTCTGGCGGCGCCTTGGTGAGGTCAACGACCCCGAACTCGACGAACCGATCACAGAGATGGGCTTCGTCGAGAGGGCCGCGGTGACTGGCGATGGCAGCGTGGAGGTCGATTTCCGCCTGCCGACCTATTGGTGCTCGCCCAACTTCGCCTTCCTTATGCTCGACGGCGTTCGCAAGGCGCTCGATCAGCTATCCTGGTCGCCTGCCTATCGTGTGAAACTGCACGACCATATGTTTGCCGAAGAGGTCAATCGCGGCATCGAAGCCGGCAAGACATTCGGCGACATATTTGCCGAGCTTGCTGGGGACGCGGATCTTGGCGCTTTGCGCGAGACCTTTAGCATGAAGGCATTCAAGCGACGCCAGGAAGCCATATTGCGCGGACTCCGGCAGCACGGCCTCACGGATGCGGAAATCCTCGTGATGGATTTGTCGGCATACGACATCGTCAGGTTCGAGCCGGGCGAAGCGGCCGTGCAGAAGCCGCGATACCGGGCGGCTCTGCTTGAGCGGTTTCCTGACCGCAGCGCGGATGCCCCCGTCTTCGTAACCTGGGAAGGGCAGAAGATCCCACCGGCCGCGCTCAGTGCCTATCTCGCCGAGCTGCGCGGCGTGCGCGTCAACATGGAGTTCAACGGCGCGCTTTGCCGTGGGCTGAAACAGACAAGATACAAGGAACTCAGTGTGATCGACGGCGAACCGACGCTGGTCGATTTCATCATGGACCGCGTGCCGGTGCCCCCCGCGCCGGCCCTCTGAGCAGAGCCGAAAGCAACGGCCTCCCTCGCGCGAGGCTCCCAAGGAACAACCCGCCCGCAAGGCGGGAAGGAGGAATCATGCCCAAAATAATGCTTCACAATTCCGAGGCCCGCCGAGCCCTTGCCCGTGGCGTCTTCAGGCTGGCGGCGGCCGTGGAGCCGACGCTCGGCCCCAAAGGCATGAATGCCATGATCGACCGGCCGATCGGAACGCCAATGGTGACCCGAGACGGCGTCAGTATCGCCTCTGAAATCGAACTGCATGACCGTTTCGAGAACATGGGCGCGCTGGTCGTTCGCGAAGTGTCGATGCAGACCAATGAGGTCGCCGGAGACGGCACGACCACGGCGATCGTGCTCGCCAACGCGTTGATCCAAGGCGGGATCGAAGCGAATGAGCGCGGCGCCAAATCAGTCGATCTCTGCAAAGGTATTGACGTTGCGGTGGCGGCGGTGGTGGCCGCCCTCAAGGCTTCGGCGAAACCCGCCGGGGGCAACGGCATCCTTGCCGCGGTCGCCAACATTGCCGCGACCGATACCAAGCTTGGCGCGCTGGTGGCGGAAGCCCATCAGCGCGTCGGGGCTGAAGGCGTCATCACCACCGATTTCAGCGTGACCACCGAGACCACGCTGGACGTCGTCGAGGGCATGTCCTTCGACCGCGGCTACCTCTCGCATCACATGGTCACCGATCAGGAGAAGATGGAGGCCGTGCTCGAGCGGCCCTACATCCTGATGACTGATCTCAAGATCAAGGAGCCTAACGCGCTCGATACTGCGCGCCGCATCGCCGACGAAGCCAGGCGACCATTGCTGATCGTGTCAGAGGAGGTTTCGCCGGACGTCGTGGTGACGCTGCTCGGCAGGCAGGGTCCAGGAAAATACCTCGTCGTCCATCCGCCCGAATACGGCCATTGGCGCAAGGCCATGATGGAGGATCTGGCGATCATCACCGGCGGCAAGGTGATCGCGCGCGATCTCGGCGGCCGGCTGGAGGATATCACCGCCGAAGATCTTGGAACGGCGGACCGCGTTAGGACCAGTTCGTCGTATACATCGATCATTCGTGGTGGCGGCGACCATGCCGCGATCGCGTCGCGCCGTGCCCAGGTACAGCGGCAGTATGAGGCCGCTCCGCCGAACATCGAGCAGGACAAGTTGCGTGAGCGCCTGGCCAAGCTTTCCGGCGGCACGGCGATCCTCTATGCCGGCGGCGTCACGCCGGTCGAGCAGAAGCGGACCATCCAGCTGATCGAGGATTCGCTGAATGCCGTGCGCGCCGCTTCCGAGGAGGGCGTGGTTGCCGGAGGCGGCTCGGCACTGGCCCAGATCGCGCCTTCGCTCGACAAGGTGGCGGCTGGCGTAGAGGGCGACATCGCCGAAGGCGTGCGCCTGGTGCGCTCGGTGTTGTCGCGGCCACTATGGCGCATCGCCACCAATGCGGGCGCCGATCCGGAGACGGTCGTGGCCGAGGTCACCCGCATCAATGGCGGCTACGGCTACAACGCGTCTGCCGGCAGCTACCAGAACATGTTCGAGGCCGGGATCATCGACCCGGTCCGCGTCACCTACACCGCGCTTGCCAATGCCGCCTCCGTGGCGACGCTGATCCTGACCACTGAAACGCTGATCGGCGATCTCGCTGAAGACGAGGATCCGACCGCCGGCCCGGCACGCGGCGGCGGCTCGGAAAAGCTTGGCCGCGCCTGACGCGGCACCCACCAGAACGATTTTGAAAGGACACCACGATGAAAGCCGCCAGACTCCACCAATACGACCCGCATATGAACGTTAAGCTGAAGATCGAGGAGGTCGCCGCGCCGACGATCACTGCCCCGGACGAGGTGATCGTGCGGGTGGGTGCCGCCGGACTGTGCCGCACCGATCTCCACATCATTGAAGGGGTGTGGAAACCGACTATGGACCCCAACGGCACCCTTCTGCCTTACATCATGGGCCACGAGAATGCCGGCTGGGTCGAGGAAGTGGGCAGCGGTGTCAGATCGGTCAAGCGCGGCGACGCCGTCATCTGCCATCCGTTCCGGTCCTGCGGCATCTGCCTCAACTGCCGGCACGGCGAGGATATGTACTGCGACAATGGCCAGTTCCCAGGTCTTGGTATGAACGGAGGCTTCGCCGAATATTTTATCACCAGCGAACGCTCGCTGATCAAGCTCAACGCCAATGTCACGCCGATTGAGGTGGCGCCGCTGGCCGATGCCGGCATTACCGCCTACCGCGCCGCCAAACGGGCCGCGAAGCTTTTGCGACCCGGAAGCTACTGCGTGCTGCTCGGCATCGGCGGGCTTGGTCACATTGCCTTGCAGTCGCTGCACGCGATTTCAGGCTGTCGGATCATCGCCGTCGATCGTGAGCCGGCTGCGCGCGCGCTGGCCAAGGATCTTGGTGCCGACTTCGTCCTGGACGGCGGGTCGAATGTTGTCGAGGAAGTCAAGCAGATCACCGGCGGCGGCGCCCATGTCGTCATCGATTTCGTCGGCGAACTCGGCGTCGAGAATATTTGTTGGAAGATGGTGCGCAAGGGCGGCCAGCTGTTCGTCGTTGGCTACGGCGGCGCGGTCAACGTCCCGACCGCGCATCTTGTCATCGAGGAGATCAATATCGGCGGCAGCCTGGTCGGCAATTTCACCGAGCTTGTCGAGCTGATGGAGCTCAACGCCGACGGCAAGGTGAAGATGCACTACACTGAGTACAACCTCGCCAGCATCAACACCGCACTCGACGACTTCAAGAATCGGCGATTCACCGGCCGCGGCGTCATCGTTCCCTGAAACGCCCAAACCGAATCTGCACTGAACGATCGCATCTGCTCCGGTCCCGTCATCTGCAAGGAGAGGAATAAATGAACAAGTACATCTGTGAATTCGTCGGCACCTTCGCGCTGGTCTTCTTCGGCTGCGCGACGGTTCTGTTCATGCGCTCCGAGGTCGGCCTGCTCGGCGTTGCCATGGCCTTTGGCCTGTCGGTGGTGGCAATGGCCTATTCGATTGGGCCGATTTCAGGCGCGCATCTCAATCCGGCGGTGAGCTTTGGCTTCTTCGTGTCCGGACGAATGAAATCGAACGATCTCGTCGGCTATGTCGTCGCGCAGTGTCTGGGGGCGATCGTCGCGTCGGCCGTGCTCTACGTGATGGCGCAGGGCAAGGGTGGTGGCTATGATGTTGCCGCCAATGGTTTTGCTCAGAACGGTTGGTCGACCTATTCAATGACTTCGGCGTTTCTGTTCGAAGCCGTCGCCACGTTCCTGTTTCTGCTTGTCATCCTTCGTGCGACCGCTGAGGACGGCGCCGGCGCCCTGGCCGGGCTGGCGATCGGACTGACGCTGGTCATGATCCACCTCGCCGGCATTGCTGTGTCGGGATCCTCGGTCAATCCGGCACGCTCGCTTGGCCCAGCGCTGTTTGCAGGCGGAATCGCGCTATCGCAGCTCTGGCTCTACATCGTGGCGCCGTGCCTGGGTGCTGCCGCCGCCGGACTGGCATTGCGCGCCGGAGTGATCGGCGCGGCCGAGACAGCGGCGCAACCAGCGTAATCGGCCTCGGCCGCTGCCCATTTTGTCGGCTGAAATTCTCCAAACCCATGGCGCGAATGCCATGGTTTTTTTGTGCCGCGCGTCAGACGAATCCGCGTCGGATGCCGTATTGATCGAGCTTGCGGTAGAGCGTTGGCCGCGAGATGCCGAGCCGCCGCGCGACCCGGCTGAGATTGCCACCCTCTACTTCCAGCGCGTTTTTCATCGCCTGGCGTTCCGCCTCGGCGAGCGTACCCTCGGGCCCTGGCGAGGTCGCCGGACTGCTGCTCGACTGCGTGGCTGATGCAGACCCGGCGGCCGTGATGTCCTCGGGAAGATCGTGAAGTTCGATCTCGCGGTCACGCGCCAGGACATGCAGCCGCCCGATGAGGTTCTTCAATTCGCGCACATTGCCCGGCCAACGATAGGCGAGCAGCGCGTCCAGCGCCTCGTGCGAGAATTCCAACGGCTCCTCGCCTGATGTAGCAGCGGTCTTCCGGTTGAAATGTTCGGCCAGCAGCAGCACGTCCTCGCCGCGCTCGCGCAGCGGCGGCACCATGATCGAGACCGCGCCGATCCGATAATAGAGATCGCGGCGGAAGCGGCCCGCGGCAACCTCCTGCTTAAGATCGCGATTGGTCGAGGCGACAAGCCGGACATCCACCGGCCGACCCCGGCTGTCACCGATGCGATGGACCACGCGCTCCTCCAGAACACGCAGCAGAAATGGCTGGATATCAAGGGGCATTTCGCCGATCTCGTCGAGGCTGAGCACGCCGCCATTGGCAAGCTCAAAAACGCCCGGCCTGCCGTCGCGCGAGGCGCCGGTGAAGGCGCCGCCAACATGGCCGAACAGCTCGCTGCCAAACAGATCCTTGGTGATTGCGCCGCAATTCATCGCGATGAACGGATCGCTTGGCGTTCTCCGGCCGCCGGCATGCACAAGCCGCGCAAACAGCTCTTTGCCGACGCCCGTTTCGCCTTCGACCAATAGCGATGCGACGCTGTTCGAGCGGGCGACGCGACAAGCGAGGTCGACGGCGGCAAGCAGCGCCTCGCTTTTGCCGACGATCATGGCGGCTGCATCTTGAAGATGCTTGCCCGCGTCCCGGTGGACCACCGTTATGCTGGAGGCTGCCGGTACCGACGGGAATACAAGTGCTGCACCGCGCAGATCGCCGTCGAGCTTGAGCGGCGTGATATGGCAGGAACGCAGATGAGCTGGCAGTGCCCTGGCGATATCGGCCTCGGAACCGGACGATGGAAGGTTTATCGGCCAGCGACCATGGCTCGCCTCTGTCGGGTCATTTATCATGGCGGGGACTTCGCCGCCGGGCACATTGTTCCGGTAGATGGCGCGACCGCGATGGTCGAGGATCACCAGACCATCTGTTCGACGGTAGCGGGGGGCTGAGGAAATGAAAGCTTCGAGCAGGCGTGTGCGCTGCTCCTGCTGCTGTTCGGCCAGGGCCTTTTCGATCTGGCGAGCCGTGGCGGCGACAAGGGCTGTGTTATGCGGCCGAAAGATCGGCGAGTAGCCCGATAGGTCGACGACACCGATGATCTTGCCGTCCAGCGGATCTCGGATCGGCGCGCCGGCGCACGTCCAGGATTTGATGCCGGCGCAGAAATGCTCGGCCGCATGGACGAACGTCGGCTCGCCGGTCCACAATGCGGTGCCAATGCCATTGGTTCCGACGGCGCCCTCATTCCATTTGCCGCCAATGGCGAGGTGGATATCCATGCCGTTATGCAGGGTCTTCTTGTCGCCGATGGCGTCGATCAGCACGCCGTCGCTGTCGGCAAGAACCAGCATTGCGCCTGTTCCCTCCAGCAGCTGACCGATGGAGGCGAAGGACCGGCGAGCCGCCGAGAGCAGTTCCGCATTGGCCCGCGTCAGATATTCGATCTCATCGCGATCACTGTTCAGCGGCGCCTCAAGTCCTTGCGCGTTGATGCCCCCCGTTGCGCTGCGATACCAGGAATCGTGAATGAGGGACCGGACGGGGCTTGGGCGGACCGGATCGCGGGCACATTTGGGTTCGTCCGCGAGAAAATCTTCCCATGCGCGCATGGTGGCGCGCTCGTCATAGTCGATGTTGCCCAGAACCATTTGCTTGCTGGCCAACGACGCGCGCGCGGGAAGAGCATTGATCTTCATCTGATTGGGGCCCAGATCGCGTTTCATTCAGTCATCACGGAACCTTTGAGACATGCGATTGCTTTATGCTGTTGCGGATTGGATGTGCTGAAGCCAGCCCAATTGCCTGCCGGTCAGTTGATGCCGAGTTTCGCGCCGATGTCGGCGGCAAGCTGGTCTTCAGAGTAGGTGGAAGTGAGGCGAGCCCCATCCAATTTGGCAAGCTCGGTGGCGATGATTTCATCGACCGGCGCAAAGAAGCCATTTTGCTTGGTCGCCAGCACGAAAATCTGTTCACCACCCCTGCTGCGGATATCACCGATGTGATGAAGCTGGCGGCCTGTGTTCTGATCCTTAGAGATCACGCGGCCGTTCATAGTGACCTGGATGGACGGCTTGGCTTCGACCGCAGGTGCCGTGCTGCCGCCAACATGGATGATCAGGCCTTCTGCCTTCGGTTGCTGGCGCGGCTTCTTGGAAGCGGAATAGCCGCCGCCACTGATCTGGTCAGCAAGGCGAACGATGGTCGCGCGGTTCTGTTCGATCAATTTTTTGACCTGAACGTCTTCGCGCCGCAGGCCATCCCGCTTGGAAATGATCTCGACCATGAATCCTCCCAGATTCGTCCTGCGTTGTCGCGGCATTTCCTGTTTGGACTGAACTTCTACACCGCTTCGGTGAAGTTCGCCACTGATATCAGATAGCGCTAAAATTCCATTCGTCGGTGGTAGGCGGCTGCTACACGTTTGATAAATGGTCGACAGGCCCTAGGCCGCCTTGCTCTTCAATTCCGAGTTTCGGCTGTCACGCAGGTAAAGTGCGCATGTCGTACGCAGCATCGAGGCAAAGTTCGGGATCTGGCCATTGATCTCCAGCGCTTCGTCGTACAGCGTCGAGAGGAATTTCGGCGTCGTCATCTCCTGTCCCCTGGCGATCTCATCCAGGAGGGTCCAAAAGGTGGCCTCGAGCTGGATGCTCGTCGAATGGCTGCCAATACGAACCGAGCGATTGACCAGCCGATATCCTCCCGGATCCTGTCCAGCAAAGACCTTACACATGCGCAGACCTCCCGCTTGATATCGCTTTCGGGCGAAAGCACGGCTTTTGGCGCCCATTGGCGCGATGATACCATCCGAAGCGCATTTTCCGAACCGTTTGTAGTGCCTACAATCGAATTTTGGTGCGTAAACCCGCCTTAAGCTAAGCCGGATTATGCAGCGCATGCTGGCGGGTGTGTCTTAACCATCTGATTTAGTGCGTTATTTTATTGCTGGCCGCGAAACGCATCACGGTCGATATTGAAGATATCGTTCGGCGCGATGCACGGCTGCCGCGACTTCGCGTTGCCACGTCAGCGACCTCCAGGCCCGCGCGAAAACACGCTGCGAAGCGGCGTTGAGGTGGGGAAGGCGCACCGCTTCAAGGAGTTCTATGACGACAAGTGGCCGCGATCGGGACAAATGCTGACACGGTTGCGTAAAGTCCGAACCTTCCGCTCGTGTAGGTTAAAGCGCTGAGTAATGCGGGCTAATTTCTCGAGTTGGTAGCCGGCTGCCACCCCTTTCTACAACCAATGGGCCAAGGTCAGCGGTATCCGAGGCTACGCGGCAGACTGGAGGCTCCTTTGGCCAAGGCAATTCATTCGATGATCCGAGTGGTGGAAGAAAACCTTTCGGTCAGTTTTTACAAAAGCGCATTTGGGCTCGATGTCGCGGACCGGTTGGATTTCAACACCTTCACACTAGTCTATCTGCGTAATGCGGAAGCCGATTTCGAACTGGAACTGACGATCAACAAGGGCAGGGGAGAGTCTTACGCGCTTGGCGACGGCTATGGCCACTTGGCATTTTGTGTCGACGATATCGAGGCAGAATACAAGCGTCTGGCGGCAGCAGGCTTCAATCCGCGAAAAATTGTCGAGTTCGAACACGAAGGCACGCTGCTTGCGCGGTTCTTTTTCGTGTCCGACCCCGACGGCTATCAGATCGAGGTGCTGCAGCGCCATGGACGCTACAAATAGGGCGTACCCCCTCAGGGAGTCGACGACGCAAATGTTCGATGGCGGTCAGGGCCAGATCTGCTGTGCAGGCTCCAGGATGCTCATCGAACGGCTCTGATGGAGTGGACGCCCTTCGACGTCATCGATGTGCCAAAATGGAGGTGTTGAGCACCACTTGAAGGAGGCGCCCGTGTGATAGGCCAGCACTATCGGATTGGATTTGGCGAAGAATGTTGTTCAAGCGCACGGAGCGGATGCGTCGGGCAATGTTCTATTCCGCAAGAAACCGCGGAGAGGACAAGTGCTCGAATTTTTCTCGGCCCAGCCTGCGTGCGCGGCGGCGATGGAGGCCTGTGCGAGAGCCACAGCCTGAAGATTTGCTAAGCCGACCGGCGACCGAGGGTAGTTTGATCCTCGGCCACTTCGCGACAACTCGAATTCCTCATGAATTATGGGGCGGCGATGCAGGATTTGAACGACCCCCAGTTTTTTGCGACCGTCGCTTCGCAATAGAATTTCTCCGCGGCCGCCCGCAAGCTTGCCGTTCAGAAATCGCGCGTCAGCCGCGGTATCGCGCGTCTCGAGGAGAGGCTGGGGGCGCTTGGTCCATAGATCTAGGATCGAGGTGGTCGTATTGATTTAGTCAGTGATGACGGTCCTCTGTCGGAGGGCTGGATTCGATCTTCGTCGTTCATGATGCCTGCGAAATGGCCGATAGATGTCGATAGTTCACAGAATTTTTAAAGCCGCCCCGTTCCTAAAAATCCAGCAAATTCAAAAGGCTAACTTATTGACGGTTTCGCTCACGGTATATGTGGGCCAAAATTAGATTTTACGCAATTAAAACAGACGTTTAGGTCGAGAAGAAATAATCGAGCGGGCATAATTCGGATGTCGGCATCACGTTAGAGTGTCGGCAAGCCGTTCGGAAATGCGCATTGCGGCGGATTTCACAGGATCGGATGCATGATAGACATAACGTAGGTTGGTCTGTACCTTCGTGTGGCCAAGCAGTTTGCCAATCACCGGAAGGCATTCACCAATAGACCGCCAGAGGCAAGGGTGTGGCGAAGATCATGAATTCGGACATCTTCCAGACCCTCAGCTTTGCAAATGCGTCGTCAGGGCTTTTGCAGGTCGGTTAGATAGCGCACGCGCTCGTCTTTGAAGCGGTACACTGGGGCGCATTTCCACATCTGCTGAACGGTCCCAAACGAAAAGAAACTATGATTGGATTGAGCGCGCTGGTCCCGCGTGTCGACGTGGACTCACGAGTAATAACGTAACAGATGTGCTCCCGATTTGGCGCCAAGAAAATATGTTGGGGGTCTTTTTGGGGGGGCTCGTCAAAAATCACATTGCAAAATTTATTTATAAAATAAATCCTTACGATTTCAATTAGTTGCCGCCCTCGGCACCACTTCTCCTTTCCATTCACGTCCATAGCTGTCCGCCAGCGTGCCTTCACACATTGATTTTGCTGCGTTATTTCAGAAAACTTTGTCCAGAGATGTCCGTAAGCGCCCACTTGCAGCTAGAAAGGCCGTTGGTATTCTTGGCGGCACAATTTGGCTATAACCGCCGCCAAATCGGTGAAAGTAATCTTTACGCGACCAAACAAAGCGTCTGAAAACCAGACCTATCGAACAGTCCGCCATTTGGCGGAAACACTATCCGGCTTTCGCGAAAGGCGCATCGGAAGTTAAAATTCCACTAGCCACGACAATGAAGCGCTAACAAACTTCTGGCTAGAATCGGTAAACTGGGTTGCGAACGAAAGATGCGCCATTCGGTGGCTGGAGATGGAATTGCACAAGAACGATGTCCCAAAAAACAGGCCGGATATTGGCTTTAAGACTCGGCAGAGCGCATCAAACCCTTTGCCAATGGCAGAGGTGGAACAGCTTCTTAACGGCCGCACCCGAGACATACGTCTCGAAGGCGAACTGCTTCGGCTCTTTCAAGAGCGATCCTGGTCGAGGACGGCCAAGATTATACGCTCATGGATGATCTGGGTGATTTTCATCGATGTCATCACACTGGGGCTTAACGCGATCTTACTTCCAAAAGCGGCTGCACTCTCAATGGTTGCACCAGCCTGCATCCTGCCGCCTGCGGCCTTAGCGACAGCCTTTCTCTGGAGAAAGCCTGGCGCGGACAAGCTTCAAATAACCATTCTTCTTGCAGGCATGTTCTTTATTCTTCTCTCCGTCGCTCTGGTCGGAGTCAATGCGGGAGGTGAATTTTACGAACGGCATTTGAACATTATGTTGTTCGTTGCGGTCTCCGCCATCATCATCTTTGCCATCCCGATGGCAGCGACGGGGATCATCGCAGCAATGGCATTGGGCCTCTATCTATTCTTCCAGATACGCAACCCAGCCATGGCTATGGGCAGCTCAGAGGCAGCCACCCTGTTTTTCACCGCCGGTATCGTTGCAACGATGGTGTCGCGGCGCACCATAACGATCCTCGCGCAAAAAGCCTTTCTGCTTGAGCTTCGGGACAAAAGCCGAGTAGCGGAATTAGCTGATGCAAATGCACGCCTCGAGCTCCTGGCGAGGACCGACTCGCTCACCGGTATCGCCAATCGACGCTGGATGATGGAAATGCTCAATCGCCTTTGGAACGCAGATGTGGCGGGGATGGCCGGTGTTGCCGTGCTGATGTGCGACATCGATCATTTCAAGGCACTGAATGACAGTCTCGGCCACGGTGAGGGCGATCGCTGCCTCGTGAAAGTCGTCGGCATCATCCAGAGCAACTTGCGAGGAAGCCATGATCATGTGGCGCGATACGGCGGAGAGGAGTTCCTAGTCGTTCTTCCGGACATCACTGAAGAGGAAGCAATCGAAGTCGCAACGCAAATCCGGGAAAGCGTGGAGACTGCGTCCCTTCCAAATCCCGCGTCAGGAGTATCGCCGTGCGTTACGGTTAGCATTGGGGTGAGCCACGTAGAAAGTATCCAAATGGCAACGCCAGAGCAGATTCAGAGCCAAGCGGATAAGGCACTTTATCGCGCCAAGGAATCGGGACGAAATCGTGTCGTGCTTCATCAAGGGAAACCGTAGCGTCGCGCTGAGCGTTGGTGCATGGATCCTTCAGTGATGTTGGTTTAGGCGATCCGCTACCTCAAGAACGATTTCAGCGCCGACATGCCCTTCAAGCATAGTGCCAATCCGCCTCCGCCGTCGCCTTGTGGTGCTGACGGCGCAAAGCCGTTCCACCGCATGCTTGTCTGAAACGGGTGGAAAGCAGACTCTCCGCAGCGGTGCCGACAATGTGTCTCTTCTTGGCATAAATCATCAGACAAGTGCCCTAGGCACGGCACCAGCCGATCTCACGTGATGACGTTAAAACCGCCTAGCGCCAGCCAAGCGCCGGGGCCACGTACTTCAGGATCGCTTCGATAACATGAACATTGTAGTCGACGCCCAACTGATTGGGGACGGTGAGCAGCAGCGTGTCGGCTTCGGCGATGGCCTCGTCGTGCTTTAGCTCCTCCACCAATCGGTCGGGCTCGGCGGCGTAACTGCGGCCAAACACGGCGCGGGTACCGGGCTCGATATCGCCGAACTGGTCCTCGCTCTCGCCGTGGCCGAAATAGGCGCGATCGCGGTCGTCCATCAAGGCGAAGATCGAGCGGCTGACCGAGACGCGCGGCTCGCGCGGGTGGCCGGCCTTCTTCCAAGCGTTCCGGAAAGCTCTGATCTGGTCTGCCTGCTGGATGTGAAGTGGCTTGCCGCTCTCATCGAACTTCAGCGTCGAGCTTTGCAGATTCATTCCGAGCTTCGCCGCCCACTCAGCCGTGGCGTTGGTGGCGGCACCCCACCAGATGCGATCACGCAGACCTTCCGAATAGGGCTCGGGGCGAAGCAGCCCCGGCGGGTTCTGAAACATCGGCCTCGGGTTTGGCTGCGCGAAGCCATTCCCTTTGAGCACGCCGAGCAATACCTCGGTATGGCGTCGCGCCATGTCGGCATCCGTCTCGCCTTCGGCTGGGGCATAGCCGAAATAGCGCCAGCCATCGATCACCTGCTCCGGCGAACCGCGGCTGAGGCCCAGTTGCAGGCGCCCACCGGCGATCAGGTCCGCCGCTCCCGCGTCCTCCGCCATATACAGCGGATTTTCGTACCGCATATCGATCACCGCAGTGCCGATCTCGATCCGGCTGGTCTTCGCGCCGATCGCGGCGAGGAGGGGGAAGGGCGACGCCAGCTGACGCGCGAAATGATGGACCCGAAAATACGCACCGTCCGCCCCCAATTCCTCGGCGGCGACGGCGAGATCAATGGATTGCAGCAGTGCGTCGGCGGCCGAACGAGTCTGCGACTGAACGGACGGCGACCAGTGGCCGAACGAAAGGAAACCGATTTTCTTCATATGAACCCCGACTCACTCAAGCCACCATAGCAATGTCGAATACAATTCCTAAACTTCCTCAGGCATCAACGGGGTAAGACGACATCTATTTGGGCATGAAAACGGATGATACAAATAGCCGCTTGTCACGTGTTATAATATAACATAACGTCCCTTTCACCGCGCCGACTGTACGGCCGTTTCGGAGACGTTTAACTCATGCGCTACACCCATATCGCTGCTGCCCTTGGATTCTGCCTGTTGGCGAGCCCGACTTTGGCCGACCCCGTTAAAGTGGTGGCGGCTGAGAATTTTTATGGCGATTTGGCTAGTCAGATCGGCGGCACGCATGTGGCTGTGACCAGCATCCTCTCCAACCCGGATCAAGACCCGCATCTATTCGAGGCGAGCGCCTCGACGGCGAAGGATCTGGCGAATGCGCAATTGGTCATCATCAATGGCGTCGATTACGACCCCTGGATGGAAAAGCTGCTCAAGGCCAATAAGGCGCCGCAGCGCAAGGAGGTCCTCGTCGCGACGCTCGTCGGGCACAAGACCGGCGACAATCCGCATTTATGGTACGATCCGGCCTATATGAAGGCGGCGGCTACCTCGGTCGCGGCGAAGCTGGCCGAAATCGATCCCGCGAACAAGGCCGAATATGAGAGCAACGTCAAAGCGTTCGACGCTTCGCTGAAGCCGCTGGAAGACAAGATCGCCGCGCTGCGCCAAAAATATGCCGGCCAGAAAGTCGCCGCTTCGGAGCCCGTTTTCGGCTATATGGCGGGGCGGATCGGACTGCATATCGGCGAGGAGCAATTCGCCCTCGCGGTGATGAACAACACCGAGCCATCGGCGTCCGAAGTTGCCGGCTTCGAGCGCGATCTCAAAGAGCGCAAAGTGAAGGTCATGCTGTTCAACGCGCAAGCCTCCGAGCCTGCGGTCCAGCGTCTCGTCGAAATGGCGAAGGACAATCAAATTCCGATCGTCGGCGTCTCGGAAACCGAGCCGGCCGGCAAGACCTACCAGGAATGGATGTTGAGTCAGCTCGACGCGTTGGATAAAGCATTGGCGCAATGAGCGCGTTACAATTCGATCACGTGTCGATCGCTTTAGGTGGTCGGCACATTCTCAAGGACGTTTCCTTTGCCATCGAGCAGGGGGAGTTCATCGGCATGCTCGGCGCCAATGGCGCCGGCAAGACGACCCTCATGCGCGCGACTTTGGGCCTCATTCCGCTCGCGGCCGGCAAAATTGCGATACTCGAGGCAGGGACGTCCTACGGCAATGCGGCGATTGGCTACATGCCGCAAAATCGCGGCAACTTCATCAACCTGCATCTCAAGGGCTACGACATTATCGCGAGCGCCGCGGGCGGCGGCGGTTGGGGGCTGCCGCGGCTTGACGCGGCGACTCGCAAGGAGATCGATTGGGCACTCGACCTCGTCGATGCCCGCGATCTTGCCCGCCTCGCGCTGAATGAGCTGTCCGGCGGCCAGCGCCAGAGGCTGCTTCTGTCCCAAGCGTTGCTGGGCAAGCCGAAGCTGCTGCTGCTCGATGAGCCGCTCATCAGTCTCGACCCATCGCACCAGCATGGTGTCGTCGAGCTCGTGAAGCGGCTGCGCGACGAGCTGCACCTTGCAATTATCTTCAGCGCACACGAGCTCAATCCGCTGATCAATGTGATCGACCGGGTGCTCTATCTGGGCGGCGGCAACGCGGCACTCGGCACTGTCGATGAAGTCATCACGGGTCCCGTGCTTTCGAAGCTTTACGGGACCGAAATCGAAGTCGTGCGGATCAAGAACCGCGTCTTCGTCATGGCCGGCGATGTCGAAGTGGAGCGCGACGCGCATCTGCACGAGCACGAAGACGCGGGCCACGGCCATCATCACGACCACCATAATCACGGTGCCCATGCTTGAATATGATTTCATGCGGACCGCCTTTGCCGCCTCCGGCATTGTCGCGCTGCTCGCCGGCACCGTCGGTTTCTTCCTCGTCCTGCGCGGCCAGACCTTCGCCGGTCACGCGCTGTCGCATGTGGGCTTCACCGGCGCGACCGGCGCGATTCTCTTCGGCGTATCGCCGCTCGCCGGCCTCGTGGCCTTCTCCATAGCGGCCGGTTTCGGCATGGGATTACTTGGAGAAAAGCTGGCGGAACGAGACGTTGCGATCGGCATGATCTTGTCCATCGCCTTGGGCTTCGGGCTGCTGTTCCTGCATTTCTATACGTCCTTCGCCGCGCAGGCGACGGCGCTGCTGTTCGGCAACGTGCTCGGAGTCGATTTGGAGGCTCTCATCTCACTGACGCTGCTCGCGATCGTCTGTGCGCTGGCGCTCGCCTGCATCAGCCGCCCCTTGATGTTCGCCTCACTGCAAAGCGAACTGGCCGAGGCACGTGGCGTGCCGCTGCGCCTCGTCTCGACGATCTTTCTGATGATCGTCGCCGTGGCGGTCGCCGAAAGCGCGCAGATCGTCGGCATCCTGCTCGTCTTCACGCTCATGGTGGGGCCGGCCGCGGCGGCGATGGGCTTTACGACGCGGCTCTATGGCGCAGTGGCCTTGTCGGCGGCGCTTGCCCTGCTGGAGGCTTGGGGTGGCTTGACCCTGGCCTATTACTCCGACTGGCCGGTAAGCTTCTGGATCACCGCTCTGTCCGGCACCATCTACTTTGCCAGCCTGATCAAACGGCGAGTATGACCAGCTCCAGCTCATCGACCAAACTCAACGCATGCCGACAATAGATCTCTCGAATATCCACCGAAGCTATATCGTAGGTGGTTGATCTGGCCTGATGTTGTATGTATATTTGTGGGCTATATGTGTAGGCGCCCGGCCGGCAAACGGCCGATAGGCGAGGGGGGAATTGGCCTGATCTAGACTCGGGTCTGATCGGCATCAATATTTTGAGCATGATTGGAGTTTCCTGGTGATCTGGTTCCTCCTGCTGATGGCGCTCATCGGGTTCATTGCGGCCTTTGTCCCGCTCAGTTGGATCTCTCTGTCCTTGATAGAATGCGTTCTCGTGCCTGTGGGAGTGGCGGTCCGATGTGTTCACCGGGCCGTTGGGTCGGAGGGCGCTGTATGAATGTTCATCCGAAGGGGAGGCACGCCGAAAGCTCAGAGAATGCTAGGCTGGTCGAGCTGCTGCGCGCAGTTACGGACGCACATGAGACGGCGCTCCGTGAGCGTGACGCCACGAACATACAATTGCGGGCGCAGGCGCTGCGCTATCAAACGGCGGTAGACAGGATCCCGCAGGGCGTCTGCTTTTTCGACTCCTCGGCCCGGCTGATTCTGTGCAACCGGCGCTACGCCGAAATCTACCGGCTTACCATCGACCAGGTTCGCCCCGGAGCTAGCCTGCGCGAGATCGCCGAACGTCGCGCCGCCGCCGGCACGTCCCCGATGGCGGTCGACGACTATTTGGCCCATTGCGAGGCCGTTAACATCGGCTCGGATGCCAAGACCTGGATCTGTTCCCTGAAGGACGGGCGGACCATCGAGATCGAGCACCAACCCATGCCCGATGGCGGCTGGGTCTCGACGCACGAGGACATCACCGAACGGCAACTCTATCGCGATGTCGCCGATCAGCGGATTTCGCTGCAAGCGCTGATCAACCTGGTGCCGGACTATCTCTGGGTCAAGGACACGCACAGCCGCTTCGTCGTCGCCAATCGGGCGCTCGCGAGGGATTGGGGGCGGGATCGGACGAGCGACATGATCGGCCTGTCCGACTTTGATATTCATACCGCCGAGAATGCCAGAGTTTTTCGCGCCCGTGAGGAGCTGATCCTGCGCACCGGCGAGCCGATGGTCGACGAAGAGGAATTGATCGTCGACGCGTCGGGGACGATGAAGTGGATTCTGTCAACGAAGGTACCGCTGCGCAACGAACGCAACGAAATCGTCGGCTTGGTCGGCATCGCGCATGACATCACAACCCGCAAGCTCGCCGACGCGTTGCGCGACGGCCAGGCGGAAATACTCGAAATGATCGCGACCAACGCGCCGCTGGAGGCTGTGCTCGATCGTCTGGTGCGGCTCGTCGAATCGCAGTTGACGGGTATCCGCGGATCGATCCTGCTGCTGGGTGAGGACGGCCTCCATTTGCGACACGGCGCCGCGCCGAGCATGCCGCCGACCTATCGCGCCATGGCCGATGCGCAGGCGATTGGCCCGAGCACCACCTCGTCGGGGATCGCCGTCTATCGGCGCGAGACCGTCGTCGTGGCGGACGTCCGGCAGGATCGGGGATGGGATGCCGTTCGCGATTACGCCGAGGAACATCAGATCCGCTCGTCCTGGTCGATGCCGATCTTGTCGCATCAGGGTCAGAGCCTCGGCGCACTCGCCTTGTACTCGGCATCAGTGCGCCAACCCACGGAGTCCGAATTGCGGTTGGCTGATGTCACGACTCGGATCGCCGGCATCGCGATCGAGCGCAAGCTCGCCGATGACCGCATCCAGTTCATGGCCAATCACGACGCCCTCACCGGGCTACCCAATCGGGCGCTGCTCAAGGATCGGCTCGATCAAGCGATTCTAATCGCCAAGCGATACGATCGCTGCGCAACTGTGGCTTTCGTCGATGTCGACAATTTCAAGACCATCAACGACAGTCTCGGGCACAGGGCAGGCGACGAGTTGCTGAAGATCGTCGCCAAGCGGATGGTCGACTGCGTCAGGGTTTCGGACACCGTGGCGCGGCTCGGCGGCGACGAATTCGTCGTCCTGCTGTTCGATCAAGCCAAAGACTCGCCTGGAGTCGCCGAGGCGTTGACACGCCTTCATTTGGCGATTGCCGCGCCGATCGAACTCGACGGCCACCAGCTGCGCGTCACCAGCAGCATCGGCGTTGCATCCTATCCTGAGGACGGCGACGCCGCGGACGCGCTGCTCGCCAACGCCGACGCCGCGATGTACCGCGCCAAAGCAGATGGCCGCAACACCTACGCCTTTTACACCCCGGATCTTAACAAGCGCGTTCGGGAAAAGCTGCAGCTCCAGGAGGACCTGCGCAACGCCCTCGATCGGCGCGAGTTCGTTTTGTTCTATCAGCCACAGGTAGATCTGCGCACCGACCGCGTCTTTGCGGTTGAGGCGCTCATTCGCTGGAACCATCCGACGCGCGGTTTGCTTCCGCCGATGACGTTCATCCCGATTGCCGAGGAAAGCGGCCTGATCATGCCGATCGGCGAATTGGCTCTGCGCGAAGCCTGTCGTCAGAACAAGGCATGGCAGGACAGCGGCGCGGCGCCGATAACCGTATGCGTGAACGTCTCCACGCGGCAATTCCGGGACAAGGAATTGGTCAATGTTGTCGCGGACGCTCTCCGTGAATCCGGCCTCGAGGCGAGATATCTTGAGCTTGAGGTGACGGAAAGCCTGTTGATGCGCGACATCGACGAGGCGCTCGCGACGATGAAGGCGCTGCAGACCTTGGGCGTCGGGCTCGCCATCGATGATTTCGGCACCGGCTACTCGAGCCTCGCGGCGCTCAAGTCGTTTCCGGTCGTCAGGCTGAAGATCGACAAGTCGTTCATCCGCGATCTGCCAAACGACGAACACGATCGGGCCGTCACGACCGCCGTAATCTCGCTCGGTCAGAAGCTCAATCTTAGGGTCATCGCCGAGGGCGTCGAGACGCCGGATCAGGTCGCCTTCCTGCGTGAGCATCAGTGCGACGAAATGCAGGGCTATCAGTTCAGCAAGCCGATTCCGGCCTCCGATCTCGAAGCGCTTCTCAAGCGGCATGCCGCCCCGCGTTAGAGCGCGCCCCGCTCGCCGAGAGGAGCGTTGTTTGGCCTCCCGGCCATCGGCAGGAGGGCTCAGTTTACCGGAAACGTCTTCTACGAATTTCTGGACGAACCGATCAGAAATGTCTGGTCAATTATCGATCAGCCAGCCATCGCAGCTCAGCTCTAGGCAAAAGTTTCGATGTCCACCGGCAGACGCCGCGAGCCCCAATTGCCGGCCGTCTGCGCGTAGACGCCGGGCAATTTCGTACCGCAGGCGGGGCAGGCGCCCTCCGGCGTCAGGCGATAGTCCTTGATCGTATAGGACGCCCGGCGGATCAGTTCCGTCCCGCATGCGCTGCAGATCGAGCTCTGGCGCGCCACATCCGTATAATTGCCGATATAGACGTGGCGCAGGCCATTGTGCAGCGCCTGCGCCCGCGCCCGGTCGAGGGTCGCCTTGGGCGTGGGCGGGTGATCCATCATGCGATAATCGGGATGGAAGGCCGTGAAATGCAAGGGCACGTCAGGGCCGATTTCGCGCCGGAGCCACTTGGTCATGGCATCCACTTCCTCGGCGCTGTCGTTTTCGCCCGGGATCAGCAGGGTCGTGATCTCCAACCAGACCGGCGTCTCGTGTCTCAGATAGAGCAAAGTGTCCTGCACATCGGCAAGATGCGAGGCCGTGCGCCGATAGTAGAATTGTTCGGTAAAGCCCTTCAGGTCGACGTTCGCCGCATCGATATGGGCATAGAATTCCGCCCGCGGCTTGGGCCGCATATAGCCGGCCGTCACTGAGACCGATTTGATGTCATGGGCGCGGCACTCTTGCGCCACATCCATGGCATATTCGAAGAAAATCACCGGATCGTTGTAGGTATAGGCCACCGAGCGGCAGCCCAGGTGTCGCGCGGCGCGCGCAATCACTTGCGGAGAGGCGCGCTGCGCCGACGTGTCGACCTCCCGGCTTTTTGAGATTTCATGGTTCTGGCAGAAAGCGCAGGCCAGATTGCACCCGGCCGTGCCGAACGACAGAACCGCCGAACCCGGCAAAAAATGAAACAGCGGCTTCTTTTCGATCGGATCGACGCAGAAACCGGACGACAGGCCATAGGTCGTCAAAACCATATGGCCGTCGATATTTTGCCGGACATAGCACAGGCCGCGCTGTCCAGGCGCCAGCTTGCAGTCGCGCGGACAGACCTCGCAGGCGATGCGGCCGTCGGGCAGGGGCCGCGTGTAATGATCGACCAAACGCATCGGCTCGTCACTTTTGGCGGACTTTTCACCTTGTTTGCATTATAGAGGAGGGGAGACGAACGCGCCACGTAATGATCGATGCCGATGGATACGATCTCGATTTCTTCGGTTCATCCGCCGCAGGTCGCCGGCAGTTTTTATCCGGCGACCGCCGCCGCTCTGACCCGGCACATCGACCGCGCTTGGCAGGCATCGCGCAGCGTAGGATTGCACGCAAAAATGGCCGTCGTGCCCCATGCCGGCATCGTCTATTCGGGCGCCGTTGCCGCAAGCGCATTGCGCGCATTCGACCGGCCGGAGCGGATCAAACGTCTGGTGATTTTGGGACCCGCGCACCGGGTGCTGCTGCGTGGCATCGCGCTGCATCCGGCGCAAGCCTTCGCGACGCCTCTGGGGGAGGTGCCGGTCGCCTGGCGGGATATGGCATCGTTGCGCGCGCTCGATGACGTGCGCGTTGATGCCACGCCTTTCGCGGGCGAGCATTCCCTGGAAATGGTGCTGATCATGGCGCAACGCCTTTTCGGAGATTTTGAAATCATTCCTGTGCTGGTCGGGCAGGCCGCTCCCGAATTGGTCGAAGAGATCCTCGCCCGGGTGTGGGGCAACGAAGAGACGGCCATCTGCCTCTCATCCGATCTCTCGCATTTCCTGCGCGACGATGCGGCCCGCGCCCTCGATGCGCAGACCCGCAACCTGATCGAGGCCGGTCACTGGCAGGCGCTCGAGGGCAACAATGCCTGCGGCTATGTGGCTTTGCGCGGCGCGTTGAAGCGTGCGCAGGCGCTGCGCATGCGCGTGACGGGCACCCATTTTACCAATTCGGCGGCGGCGGGCGGCGGAACGGATCGTGTCGTCGGCTATGGCGCCTTCGCCTTCGAATATCCGGGCGTCGCACAATTCGACCAGGACTCCCGGGAGTCCATGCTGTCGGTGGCCGGCGCGGCCCTTCGTTTCGCAGTCGCACGCAATGGCCAGGTGCCGAATATTGTGGCCGGTCCATGCGTTTCGCCGGTGATGACGGCGCAACGTGCGACCTTTGTGACATTGGAGCTTGAGGGCCAATTACGCGGCTGCGTCGGATCGGTCTGGCCGCAGCGGCCCTTGATCGACGATATCGGCGCCAACGCAGTCAAGGCGGGCTTTGCCGACCACCGTTTCGCACGGTTGCCCCCCGATGAACTCGAACGGCTTGTTATCAAGATCTCGGTCCTTTCGCCGCTCGCCCCTCTCACATTTGCCCATGAGAGCGATTTGCTGCGCCAGTTGCAACCGGACCGCGACGGGCTGCTCATTCAGGAAGGGCATACGGCCGCCTTGTTTTTACCAAGCGTCTGGAGCCAGATTCCCGAACCGCGTGATTTTTTGGCCCATCTCAAAATGAAGATGGGAAAGGCGCCGGATCATTGGTCGAGCGCATTGCAGGCATACCGCTTTACGGTCGAGTCCTTTGGCGGGCCGATACCTCCCAATCAGGGGTATCATCTTGACGGGATTTCGATTCAGCCTTGATGCCGCAATCTTTCCTTAAATGAGGCAAAGGTTCCGTAGGTGCTCGACGTTGCGGACGAAAATGCCGGCGTCATTCATGCTGCGCGCCAGCACAAGGCTACCTTGGATAGAGGCAATGACATTCTCGCTGACAAACCGCGCCTCGCCGTTGGGAATGTCCTTGCGGGCCAAGGTTTGGCTCAGCGCCTCGATCCAGCGGCTGAAATAGGCCTTGATGGCGGCGGCAAATTTGTCGCGCGTCGCATCGAGCGCGAAGGCGCCCAAAAGGCAGACCCGCTGGCCGGATTGAAAATAGGCGATGACGGCGTCGAAAACCCGGTTGATGGCGGTATCCGGATCGGCAGGGTCGCGCAAGGGCGCAAAAATATTCTGCTCAAACCACACATCGATATTGGCGAGCACGACCTCCGCCATCTCGGCTTTGCCGTTCGGAAAGAAATGGTACAGGCTGCCTTTGCCGAGGCCTGTCGCCTCCGTAATGGCGGAAATGCTGACACCCTCGTAGCCGAGGTTGCGGAAAAGCTCCGTCAGGGCAGGGATCACATCCTGCCGTTCATGAAAAACCCGTGCCATGACGAATCCCTTGGCGGATTATGAGTCGTGCTCACAACCTGATGGGCCAAAGTGTCGAGCGCAAGGCATAATGGCTGCAACTGACAGGAAAGATATGTGCCGCCGTCTTTGGCGCGATCACTCGGCCGCTTTAGCCGCGTTCCAAAGCGCATCCATTTCTTCGAGGCTGGCCTCGTCCAATGTCCGTCCTCGATCGTGCAGGGCCATTTCGATAAAGGCGAAGCGGCGTTCGAATTTGGCATTGGTGCCGCGCAAAGCCGCCTCGGGATCGACCTGGACGTGCCGGGCGAGATTGGCGACGGCAAAGAGCAGGTCGCCGATCTCTTCCTGGATATGCGCCTGATCGGCGCCATCCAGCGCCTGCTCGATCTCGCCAGTCTCCTCGCGGATCTTGTCGAGCACCAGGCGCGCGTCGTTCCAATCGAATCCGACCGTGGAGGCCTTTTGCTGCAATTTGACTGCACGCGTCAGGCCGGGCAGGGCGTGCGGAACGCCGTCGAGGTGCCCTTTGGCCGGCTCAGGCGGCAGATTGGACGCGCTCCGGGCGGTGGCCCTGTCGGCTTTTTCCGCTTGCTTGATCTTGCCCCAGAGTGCCTTGACGTCATCCGGCGTGAGATCCTTGGTGTCGCCGAAAACATGCGGGTGGCGCCGGATCAATTTCGTGGTAATGGCCTCTACGACCCCGCCGAAGTCGAAGAGATCCTGTTCGCGCGCCATCTGCGCGTGAAACACAACTTGCAGCAGCAGATCGCCAAGTTCGTCGCGCAAATCGACAAAATCGTTGCGTTCGATCGCTTCTGCGACCTCGTAAGCCTCCTCGATTGTATAGGGCGCGATGGACGCGAAATTCTGCTCCAAATCCCAGGGGCAGCCCGTGCCGGGCGTCCGCAAGGCCTGCATGATATCGAGCAGCCGCTGGATATCGCGAGAAGGTTCCATCTCGGTCCGCGCAGGTTCCGAATATTTGCAAACTGAAGACATGACGTGAGGCTCCGATAATGCCGCGCATCGATACGAGAAAAGCTTAAGAATCTGGCCGATTTAAAGTGTAGGGGGTGGATCGGTGCCGGGCAATTGCGTGCCGTCATTTTACGGTGGATCCCGCGGCCGGTTGGGACGGACCTATGCGCAGCGTGCGCTGGACCACCCCAACCCATTCTTGCATTGTCCTGTGACGAACGACCGCGCGAGGCGATAATGATTTTGACCTACGGCAACCAAATACCGCGGATCAGCCCCGATGCATGGGTCGCCGCGGATGCGAGCGTGAGCGGCGACGTCACCATTGGGCCGGGCGCGCGGATCATGCACGGTGCCCGCATTATTGCGGAATCAGGCGGCTCGATCACAATCGGCCGCAATTGTATCGTGCTTGAAAACGCAGTGATCAGGGCGACATCAAGCCATCCTTGCCGGATTGGCGATCATTGTCTGATCGGGCCGAACAGCCATGTGGTCGGCGCCGACATCGCCGATGAAGTGTTCGTTGCGACCGGCGCCTCGATCTTTCATGGCGCATCGGTGGGTGAGGGAGCCGAGATCAGGATCAATGGAATCGTGCATTTGCGCAGCCGGCTTGCCGCAGGTGCTACGGTTCCGATCGGCTGGGTCGCAGTTGGCGATCCGGCCGAAATTCTCTCGCCGGATCGGCACGACGAGATTTGGGCCAAGCAAAAACCGCTCGACTTTCCACAATTTGTCTACGGAATTGATCGCAACACCCCGCATATCATGCGCGAGATCACGGGCCGACTCTCCGCGAAACTCTCACAGCATGGCGATGAAACGGGCAAAAAATAAGCTCCGCCTCGACGGCAAGGTCCAAACCTTGCCGTCGTTGCTGCAATAATTGGCGCTCGATCAGGCGAGGCGCAGTGCCAGAGCTTCGCGGCCCTTCGGCGTATCGACGACGCGCATATGCACGGGCTGGCCTTCCGCCAGGCCCTGGATGCCGGACTGGCCGAGCACCGAAATATGCACGAACACGTCCTTGCCGCCGTCGCTCGACGCCACGAAGCCGAAGCCTTTGGTCTGATCGAACCACTTCACCGTGCCTGACACATCGACTGCCGTCGACGGATCGGGTGCGCGACGCTGCGGACGCGGCCCGTCAAAGCCACCACCGCCACCGCCGCCCGAACGGGGCGGACGCTCCGGTTGCGCCGTGCTCGTGTCGACGGAGAGAACGCGCGTGACCTGCGCGCCCTTTTGGCCTTGGCCGACAATGACCTGCAATTGCGATCCGGGAGGAACCGTCTCGTAGCCCGCTGCCTGCAACGCGCCGATATGCAAGAACGCGTCGCCGGTTCCGTCGCTCAGTTCGACGAAACCAAACCCCTTGTCGCCCTTAAACCACTTGACCGTTGCATCAACGGTCTTACCCGGTGCACCGCCCATATCCGGGCCACCGCCAAATCCGCCGCCGCCAAACGCCGGACGGGGCGGTCTTGGACGAGGCATGTCAAACGGCGACGGCATATCGTCGTCGAATCCACGCTTTCTCGGACCCCGGAAATCTTTACCTTTGCTCATCTGCTGCCTGCTCGTCTCCGCCTGTTTCCAGACGCTTTCCTGCCCGTTCTAATGGAACGGTTTGCTTCCCATGCGTCGGACATTTGCGCAAACGCCATCCAGCGGCGCCCATCACACTTATCCCGCAACGCATCTTGTTACAGGATATCGCGCCACAAGGCTATGGGTTTTCGGTGATGCTGGGACAGAAAAAACACAAAGTGGGTCAATTCTTAAGATTGGCGCAAAGACGGACGATCCGCCGAAGCCGCGGAAGCTCAGTTGAGAGAATTCGAATTACGCAATTTAAACATATAATTATCGGGTCTCAAGACGGCTGCAATACGCGCATTGTCGCAAATGTTCGGTGAAAATGGACTGCTGTTTCTCGTTTGTCTCCAGCTTGCCGTATGTTCGCCCGAAATCTCGTGCGGTTGGGCCTGGCGGCGGGCAGGATCTACGATTGGCGATTTCGAAACGCAGTTTTTTATTTCACACCTTTTGCGGTTCTCCAGAAAGGCGCGGAACGCCTGCAGATCGGCGAGTTCATGCCCGGCCTGGGTGAGAAAAATACCGCGGTAGGGGCGGGAGGTGATGAGTCCCTCACGCTTCAGACGGGCGATGCTTTTAAGAGCGGTTGGGTGCGTCACGCCGAGGCGACCGGCGATTTCAGTTGCCCGCGCCTCTCCACTTGCGGCGATCAGATCAGCGATCAGTTCGACATAATCTTCGATCAATGCGGTGGAACGCGCCGTACGGGCTTGCCGGAAACGCTGCGCCTGCGTTGGCTCCTCCGGCACGGCGAAGGGCACCGTGGTAGCGCTCGCTGTCGTTTTTTTCACGCACAAAGCTCCCTGCACGCCGGCTGAGGGCCTTAGCTCGAACGAGTCCGCTCCACTCACCTTGCTCCACTTTATATCCTTACGCGCGAGAATTTTCCTAATTTCCCCCCTGACCAATCTGACGCGCCTCAGCGAACGAGTGGTGTATCCCAGAGGTCGCCGAGCAGCACCTTCAGCTCAGAAAAGCGTTGCTCGCCAAGCTCCTCGGCCCATTCGCGCTCGATATCCATCAGGACGTCGACCATCTTCTGGTATACCGCGCGGCCGCGGTCGGTGAAATGGACAACCGTCCCGCCACCATCATCGGGCGCGGCGCTGCGGGTGATATAGCCCATCCCTTCCAGCGTCTTCAGCAACTGGTTCATGGCCTGCTTGCTCATGGCGGCGCGTTCGGCAAGTGCGCTCGGCCGAACGCCATCCGGGCCAGGATATTGGATCACCGCCATATGCGGCGGGCTCAGATCCTCGAATCCAGATGCCCTGAGTTCTCTGATCAGTTTGCGGTGGATCGCCATGGCGGGTACGCGCAGCAGCGCGCCGATCAGAGGGGGCTTTTGCACCGGATTTTCCGTGGATAGCAGCATTGACATTTCGGTAAACTGAGTTTACTCAATATAGTAAATTCAATTTACCACATGGGAGGATGCAATGCTAGACAACGCAGACCTGGTTCGCATCAATCCAGCGGACGAAACATTCAGCCACGAGGGAGTTGTCGTGCGCTTCCTGCTCACCGGCAAAGTGTCCAATGGCAGCATCGCGGCCTTCGAGGTGACGGTGCCCGGTTCGAAGCGTCTGCTTGCCCCGGCCCACAGCCACGACCGTTTTGAGGAAACCATCTACGGGGTCGAGGGAACGCTGACCTGGACCGTCGACGGTCACCAGCACGATGTCAGCCCAGGGCAGGCGCTGTGTATTCCGCGCGGGGCAGTCCATCGTTTCGACAATAATGGCGCCAACACCGCCAAGGTGCTCTGCGTGGTAACGCCGGCGGCAATCGGTCCGGAATATTTTCGCGAGGCCTTTGCCGTGCTCAACGCGGCCGCCGGCGATCCACCGGACCGCACAAAGATGATGGAAATCATGCTCCGGCACGGCCTCACGCCAGCACCGCCGTTACCGCAAACTTGATCCTTGTGCGGCGGCTCAACCGCGGAAACTCCAAGCGGCACTGGGGGCGGCAGGACTATGTATATAACTCAACCGATCTTGAAGCAGCTCGGTTCTATGGGCTATGTTCGCATAATGTATATTATGGAACCAAAATTAGCATGAAACAATCCTCGTGTCGTGACGTATTCCGATTAAATTCCAAAATGTTATGACGTAATTCTCATCCCGTCATAAGCCACATCGACATAAGCTGGAAGCTCGCGTTTCAACGTCGCATAATCGAGATCGATGTGCATGTTGGTCAGGATCGCCTGTTTGGGCTTGAGCCGATCGATCCAGTCCAGGGATTCGCTGAGCGACAAATGACTGGGATGCGGCGTGTAACGCAACGCGTCGATGATCCAGCAGTCGAGCCCGGTCAACGCGTCGAGGCTTTCGTCCGGAATGCCGTTCAGATCCGGCGTATAGGCAATATTGCCAAACCGAAACCCCAGTGCGTCGACTTCGCCGTGGAACAAGCGAAACGGCAAGGCTTCGATCGCGCCGCCGCTTCCTTCCACGCGGCACTTGCGACCGGGCGTCAAGCGCCGATCAACCAGCAGCGGCGAATACAGGCTGCCTTCGGGCGTCCGGAAAATATAGGAAAAATTGTTCAGGACGATCTTGGCCGTGGGCTCATCCATATGCACGTCGATCTGGCTGCCGCGCTGGAGGACCAATGGACGCACATCGTCGATCCCATGGATATGGTCGGCGTGCGCATGGGTGAGCAGAACCGCATCGAGATGCATCAGGCCGACGCCAAGCAGCTGCTCGCGTAAATCCGGCGACAGGTCGATGAGCACGCTGGTTCTGCCGCCGGTCACTGGATCGTCCCGTTCGACCAGCATCGAGCAGCGCCGGCGGCGGTTTTTCGGATTGGCGGGATCGCAAGCGCCCCAGCCACTCGGCCCGACACGCGGCACGCCGCCTGATGAGCCACAGCCGAGGATGGTGAATGTAACGCTCATCTCAAATAGGCATCTTATTAAATAAATTCAGCACATTACGCGTTGTAATTGATGTCATTTCCTCGATACTTACCCCTTTGACCTCAGCCAAAACCTTCGCCGTATGCGCGACATAGCTCGGTTCGTTGGTTTTGCCGCGGTACGGAACGGGGGCGAGATAGGGTGCATCGGTTTCGACGAGCATCCGGTCCAGCGGCACATCGCGGGCGATCGCCCGCAAGTCGTCGGAGGCCTTGAAGGTCAAAACGCCGGAGAAGGAAATCGTCAAGCCGAGGCCGAGCGCCGTTTCCGCCAATTCGCGCGACGAGGTAAAGCAATGGAGCAGGGCCTTGAAAGGCCCCTTCCCCATTTCGTCGGTCAGGATCGCCGCCATATCGGCGTCGGCGTCGCGCGAATGGATCACCAGCGGCAATCCCGTCTCACGCGCTGCGGCGATATGGGTGCGAAATACTTTTGCCGCAACATCGCGCGGGCTGCGGTCATAATGGTAATCGAGCCCGGCTTCGCCGATCCCGACGCAACGCGGATGCGCGCTCAGGTTGACCAGGGTCGCAACCTCCGTGTCAGGCTCTTCGTGCGCCTGATGCGGGTGTGTTCCGGTGGTGAAAAACACTTCTTCATGCGCTTCGGCGAGGGCGCGATAGCGTTCGAAATGGGCCACGCGGGTCGAGATGGTGATCATGCGGCCGACGTTCGCGGCCTTGGCCCGCGCAATGACGTCCGGCATTTGGGGCTCGAACTGTGGAAAGTCGAGATGGCAATGGCTGTCAATCAGCATATCGAGCGTGAACGTCATCTTACGCCTCGACCGGCTCGACATAGCGTGGGAAGATCCCGCTCGGCGCCGGCAGGCTTGTTCCGGGCGTCAGGCGGTGCCCTGCCCCAAGCGGCGTGAAATCGCGCGCTTCGGGCGCCACGCCCAAGAGGTCGAGAAGCTTGGTCATCGCCGCCGGCATCACCGGTTGCACGAGAATGGCGATCTGACGCAACACTTCGGCCGTGACATAGAGCACCGTGTCGCGCCGGGCCGGGTCGGTCTTCGTCAGTTTCCAAGGCTCTTCACCGGCAAAATACCGGTTGGCCTCGGCAATCACCGCCCAGCTATCGGCGAGCATCGTGTGCAGGGCGAAATCCTGCATTGCCGCGCGGCATTTCAGCAGCAGTCCATCGACGGCGGCGAGAATGGCCTGATCGGCCTCGGTGAATGCGCCGAATGCCGGCACTTGCGCGGCGCAATTTTTCGCGATCATCGAGAGCGAGCGTTGCGCTAGATTGCCAAGGTCATTGGCAAGGTCCGCGTTCATCCGGTTCACGATGGCCTCATGCGAATAATTGCCGTCCTGGCCGAAAGGCACTTCGCGCAGGAAGAAATAGCGCAGCTGATCGACGCCGTAATGGGCCGACAACGTGTCGGGCGAGACGACATTGCCGACCGATTTCGACATTTTCTCGCCCTTGTTGAAGAGGAAGCCGTGCACGACGATCTGCTTCGGCACCGGCAATTTCGCCGACATCAGAAAGGCCGGCCAATAGATGGCGTGAAAGCGCGTGATGTCCTTGCCGATCACATGGGCGTCCGCCGGCCAATAATGGGCGCGCGGCGTCGCGAGATCGGGATAGCCGGTGGCGGTGATGTAATTCGTCAGCGCATCGACCCAAACGTACATCACGTGTTTCGGATTGCCCGGCACGGGAATGCCCCAGTCGAAGGTTGTCCGGCTGATCGAAAGATCCAGGAGGCCGCGCTTGACGAACGCAACGATTTCGTTGCGGTACTTTTCCGGCGTGATGAAATTCGGATTTTTCTCGTAGAATTTCAGCAGCGGCTCGGCATAGGCGGAGAGCTTGAAAAAATACGATTCCTCTTCGACCCACTCCACCGGCGTGCCGGTTGGGGCGAATTTCTTGCCCTCGGCGTTTTCGGTCAATTCGCCTTCATCGTAATAGGCTTCGTCGCGAACCGAATACCAGCCGGCATATTTCGACAGATAAATATCGCCGTTGGCTTCCATCCGCCGCCAGATGTCCTGGCTCGCAAGCTTGTGCCGCTCGGACGTGGTGCGCACGATATCGTCGGCGCGGGCATTCAATGTTTCGCCCATGGCCTCGAACAAAGCAGCCGTCCGGTCGGCGAGCTCCTGCGGCGAAACGCCTTCGCGCGCGGCCGTCTGCTGCATCTTCTGGCCATGCTCGTCCATGCCCGTGACGAACAGCACGTCGAACCCGTCGAGCCGCTTGAACCGCTGGATGGCATCGGCCGCAATCCGCTCATAGGCGTGGCCGATATGCGGCGCGCCATTGGCATAGGGGATGGCAGTGGTCAGATAGAATTTCGGGCGCGAAGCCATTGGCAACCTTCAAACATCGAATGGGATGGGGAGACAGATAGGGCTTCGGCCGACCAGTATAAAGGAAAAAATTCGGGCAGGGGCGACGGAGCTACGCCGCTTTTGCCGCGGCCAGATCAGTGAAAATCGACAGAATCAGCGGGCGTCGGTCGAGGTTCAACGCTTCCGTTTCCCGCGCCTGGGCGCGGATTTTCTCCCAGGCTTCGGCATAGGGCGCCAAAGCTTCGGGCCTTTGCTGGCCCCCTGCCCGCACCTGATGGTCGAGCCAATCGAAGACGGCGGCGAGGACGGTTTCGAAATCCGCGGTCGCGTCGCGCGAACTGAGTTTTTCCGCGAGGCGATGAATCGCGAGCCATTCGACGCGTGGCAAGTGCTCGAGATGGCGTGAAACCTCGCGCAACAAGGCGAGAGCCTCGCCGTCCAGCAGTTTCAGCGCCTCTTGCACCGATCCGCCCGACCGCTCGGCGGCGGCGCGCAGATCTCCCTCATCATGCGCGGACCAGACCTCGTCGACGCCTTGCAGCGCGCGGGTCACCTCCGCCACGCTCAAAGGATTGAGCAGCAATTTGCGGCAGCGCGAACGGATGGTGGGGATGATCTGCGACGGGCGGTGCGCGACGATCAGGAACAGGGATTTCGGCGGCGGCTCCTCGATCACCTTCAGCAGGGCATTGGCGCTGGCGCTGTTCAGATCCTCGGCGCTATCGAGAATGGCGACGCGCCAACCGCCGGCGGAAGCCGCCTGCTGAAACATTTGCAACGTCCGCCGCACATCGTCGACACGAATGCCGGTGAAGAACTTCTTGCCCTTCGCGTCCCATTCCGGCCGGATCGTGCTGATATCGCTCAAGGCGCGCGCGTTCATCCGCCGGACCATCGGATGGTCGGGCGGCACAGAAAGGTCCATGGCCGATACGACCTGCGGCGCTGCCGGGTCTGCGTTGACGAACAGAAAGCGCGCGAAACGCCAGGCCAGCGTGGCCTTGCCGATGCCTTGTTTGCCGCCAAGGATCCAGGCGTGCGGCAAGCGGCCGGACCGATAGGCGTCCAAAAGCTGGACTTCTGCCTCTTGGTGGCCGGAAAGACTGAGCGTGTCGCGCGGATGCGGCGCCTCGCCGAACTGGTCGCTTTCCGGCATCGCCTCGATTTCTTTACGCGGTGCCATCAAACGGATTCCTTCAACAAGCGGCGTCTGATCTCGTCCCAAATCTGCGCGCTGACCTGATCGACGTCTTGTGCGGCATCGATCACGGCGCAGCGCTCGAGTTCGGCTGCCGCAATCTCGAGGAAGCTTTTGCGGAGCGCTTGATGAAATTCGAGATCTTCACCCTCGAACCTATCGGCAGCCGCGCCTTTCTTGCGCCGCGCCGCGGCGCGGGCAAGACCAATTTCCGCCGGCAGGTCGAGAATGAGCGTCAGGTCGGGGCGGGTCGGTCCAACCGCCACGCGCTCCAACGCCTTGATCAATCGTGGATCGATATTGCCCAACGCCCCCTGATAGGCCTGCGTTGAATCCATAAAGCGGTCGCACACCACCCAGACGCCGCGAGCCAATGCCGGCCGGATCGTTTGGTCGAGATGATCGATGCGCGCCGCCGAAAACAGCATCGCTTCGCCGATCGGCGAAAATTGCTTGGCAAAGCCCGAGAGGATCACTTCGCGCAGCTCTTCTGCCTTGGCCGAGCCGCCGGGCTCGCGCGTCGTCAGGGTCTCGATCCCGCGGGCTGCCAGACGCTCGGCGATGGCGCGGACTTGGGTCGATTTTCCCGCGCCCTCCCCGCCCTCCAGCGTGATGAATTTGCCCTGATGATGCGGATCGGCCATAAACTACCGCTTATACAGATATTTTTGAATGAGGGACCGACCCAGTTCGAGGCCCGCGTCGAGCGCCCGCCGCTGCAATGGACCAACTTCGACTCGTTCCGCCGTCTTCAGCGGGACATTCACCATTTCGATTTTGCCACGATAGACGCGAAGGTGCGCGAGCGCCTGTCCGGCCTCGACAGGCGGGACCAAGGGGCCGTCATACACGATATTGGCCGTGAGTTTTTCCGTCGAGCCGACCGGCACCAGAACTTTAACCGGCTGATCGGTCACGAGCCTGACATCGCTCGACGCGCCACCATAGACCCGGGCGCTGCCCACCTCGTCCCCCGCCTCGAAAAGCGTCCGCGCCTCAAAGGAGCGAAAACCCCAGAGCAGAATCTTACGGGCCTCGTTCTGCCGATCCGTCGCGTTTTTCAACCCATACATCACCAGAATGAGCCGTTGCCCGCTCTGAACCGCCGAACCGACGAGGCCGAAGCCACTTTCATCGATATTGCCCGTTTTGAGCCCATCGGCACCAAGATCCATCGTCAGCAGCGGATTGCGATTGAGCTGATGAATCTTGTTCCAGGTAAATTCCTTCTCGCCGAAATATTTATAATAGTCGGGATAGGTCCGGATGACATGGGCGGCGAGTTGCGCCATCTCCCGTGCAGTCACTTTTTGGTCCGGATCGTCCTTACCCCAAGGATTGGTGAAGACCGACCGGGTCAAACCGAGCTCACGCCCGCGCCGGTTCATGAGTGTCGCGAATGTGCCCTCGGATCCGGCGATACCTTCGGCGAGGGCAATGGCCGCGTCATTGCCGGAGTCGATCAAAAGGCCACGGATCAAATCCTCCACCCGAACGCGGCTGTTGAGGGCGGCGAACATGGCGGACGCGTGCGCCGGCGCGCCCCCTTCCCGCCAGGCGGTTTCCGAAATCGAGAATTCGTCATCGAGATGCAGCCGACCTTCTTGCAGCGCCTGAAAGACGATCTCCGCGGTCATGACCTTGACGGTCGAGGCGGGTGTCCAGAGGTCATCGGCATTTTTCTCGAAAAGGACCGAGCCCGTATCGTAATCCATCAGGATCGCGCTTGGCGCGCTGGTCTGAACGGTTTGCTGCGCGCGCGCAGCAAACGTCATGCAGCACAGAACGATCAGCCAGGAAAGCAAAAGAAATCTGGCGGCCGGAAATCGGGAAAGTCCCGCCCTTCGCGCCTGAAAAATGAAGCGAAATCCAAATTTCATGCCGCCATCATGCACAGACTTCGCATCTGCGCAATGGCGTCGCCGCATCTCGCCGCTGGGGATCGGCTACAGGCTGGCGGAGCTGTGCTTCTTGGCTTCCGGCAGCAGCTTTTTCTTGCCCGCCTGCTGCTTGTTCAGTAGCTCGGAAATGCCGTTTTGCTTGCCCTTCAGAGTGGGTTTGGGCGGCGGCGGTTGCACCACCATCTTGATCGCCCCGACATCGAAGGGGCGCGACGGCGGAAGCGGTGCGCGGAGTGGTGGCGGTGCTGGCCTAGCTTCCGATACGGGCTCGTCCTCGGCCGATGCGGTTTGCGCGGGCGGCGCGACATAGACGGTGCGAACCGGTGGCGGAGCGATCGGTGCCGGCGCTGGGATGGGTTTGGGCAGATGGGAAACGGGAGGCGGAGGCGGTGCGGCCGGCTGCTCGTCCTGATTCTCTGCGACCATGGTCCGCGGTGCCTCGGGCATGCCGTCCATATGTGCCGGCGTGCCGTCGGTCCGCAAGGTGGCGGCCAGAACCCTGTCGTCCGATCCGTCCATCTCGGCGCGGCCGATATAATCCATTTTGATCGTCGCCGTGCCGATATTCTTGAATTCGAGCAAATCGGCCACGCGCGACGATACGTCCATCACGCGGCCGCCATGATACGGGCCGCGATCGTTCACGCGTACAATGATTGAGCGGCCGTTGCGCAAATTGGTGACGCGGACATAGCTCGGCAGCGGCATGGTCGGATGGGCCGCCGTGATCGCATCCTTATCATAGATCTCGCCGTTGGCGGTGCGGCGGCCATGGAACGCGTCGCCATACCAGGAGGCAAGGCCCGTGACGCTGTAGGACGAGTCCTTCTCACTCGGGTAATACATGCGACCGGCAACAGAATAAGGCCGGCCAACCAAATATTGACCACCGCCCTTCGGCACCGGCTGTCCGTCAGCAATGACGCGCTCGGACGCCCGGCCATAAACGCTGGAAGAAAAATATTCTTTGCTATGGCTGGAGTGCGACGAACGGGGCTGGTCGGCGCAGCCGGAAAGCGCGCATGCCATCACGATACCTGTCACCAGCAGGGCCGATTTTCCCGATGGAAGCGGAGAAACGGCAAAATGCACGCTTGGACGAGCAAAAGTCTTTATCGTCATGTAGCGGTACGCGATACTCGAAATCCAACTGGACCGCATCGGCAAAAGCCCCTCAACTCGAATTCAAGGCGATAAATCCACCCCGATTTGGCGAAGACGTAAGGCAAAGCCTGCGACGTCAAAACATTTGCGCCATTCATGTTTCAAAAGCCTTAACAAGGCTGCGTAAATGCACACTCAACCCGTGTTGCGCGCATCCGTTCTGCCCAATTTGCACAAGACAGTCGCCGCAAGACGCACTCCGATTGCGACATTTTTGCGGCAGCTCCCGACTTACGCCCTAAAAGGCGATTTAGATTGGCCTAGAAATTAGGCTATTTTCATCATAAATTTCTTATTATTACGAAATAGATTTAAACTAAATTCTTGCCCCGCACAGCTTCATTTTTTGTCGGCACCTACAACCGTTTCAAACACAATCGTGACACCAAATGCGACCAGCGGGGGCACGATCAGCCAGCCGTTCGACTCGCTGAAGACGACCTTGCCGTCCGCCAATGATGAAGCGCATTGGGCGAGATCAGACACCGCGATCCGGTAAGCTGCGAGCCACGGCGACGTTCGCGGCTGACTCTCGCTGGCGCCATAGTTTTGAGCGAATTCGGCGGGAGACAACACCGCAATCTGCCCGCCTCCCGTGTCGATGGGCGCTGCGTCAGCCGACGTTCCGGCGAACGCATTCAGGAACGAAAGATGCGCGCCAGGCTGTTCGGCGACGAGAATCACGCCCGCGATAGCCTGCGCTGTATTGGCGTGGGTCTGGAAGGCCGGGTTCCAGAAATTCTGCGGGAAATGCTGTTGGCAGACGAAGAACCCTGCTTCGTCGATGTGCTTGGACTGCGCGAAAGCCAAGGTGAAGGCGACTTCCGTGTCGCTACCGTCCGGTCGCTTCGCCTTGCGACCGAAATGAAACGTCTCGAAATCGCCAATTCCCGCCTGTTTGAACTTCGCCCGATCCGTTTCGGCGTCCTGCGACTGCAACACCAACATCGCGAAACCTTCTCGATTCTCGATGAAATGAGCGATGAAGGCCGAAAACGAAAAGGTGTGCAGGTCGATGTCCTGTGGCGGACGATAGCCGTCACCCGTCGAAATCAGCTCTAGGAACGCCCCGTGCAGCTGCACGATTTGGTTCTCCGTTCCCCACGGATGCCGATTCTTCACCCCCACGGTAAAACCCATGCGGCGGTAGAGATCCGCCTGCGCAGTGAGAGTGCGGGAGGCAAGCACGAGATGGTCGAGGGCGCGCGGCATGGCTGGGTCCGTCGGGTGACATCAAACCCTAACGCCAAAATACGCACATTCAAGATGCTGCGTGCGAGCGCGAGCCCCATGCCAATCGCCGGAGCCCGTCGAGATCAAACGAGACGGCTTTGCACTTTCGCCGCTTGAATGAAGCTCGCGAACAGCGGATGCGGTTCGAAAGGCCGCGACTTCAATTCGGGATGATATTGCACGCCGATGAACCAGGGATGATCCGGAAATTCCACGGTTTCGGGCAACAGACCATCGGGCGAGGTGCCGGCGAAGATCATGCCCTTGCCCTCCAGCCGTTCCCGATAGCTCATATTGACCTCATAGCGGTGGCGGTGCCGTTCGGAAATGAATGTGTCACCATAAATCTGCGCAATACGCGAGCCTGGCGCTAGATCCGATTTATAGGCGCCAAGCCGCATGGTGCCGCCAAGATTTCCACCTTCTTTGCGAATCTCCAACTGGTTGCCGTGCATCCATTCGGTCATCAGTCCAACGACTGGCTCTGGACACGGCCCGAATTCGGTGGAATTCGCCTCGGGGATACCGGCGAGCGATCGGGCCGCCTCGATCACCGCCATCTGCATGCCGAAGCAGATGCCGAAATACGGCACTTTATGTTCGCGCGCGAACCGGGCAGCCTGAATCTTGCCCTCGGCGCCGCGGTGACCGAAGCCGCCGGGCACGAGAATACCATGCACGTGCTGCAGATGGCTGGTCGGGTCCTCACCTTCGAAAATCTCGGCCTCAATCCAATCCAGATTGACCTTGACCCCGTTGGCCATACCGCCATGCGCCAGCGCCTCGATCAGCGACTTATAGGCGTCCTTCAAGCCGGTATATTTGCCGACGACCGCAATCGTCACTTCGCCTTCCGGGTTATGAATGCTGCGTGACACGGCTTTCCAGCGGGTCATATCGGGCTTCGGCGCCGGCTCGATCCCGAAGGCAGCCAGGACTTCCTGATCGAGGCCGGCTTCGTGATAGGCTTGCGGCACATCGTAAATCGTCGAGACGTCGCGCGCCTCGATCACCGCGCTTTCCCGCACGTTGCAGAAGAGCGCGAGCTTGCGCCGCTCTTCCTTCGGGATCTCGCGGTCCGACCGGCACAAAAGGATGTCGGGCGCGATACCGATCGAGCGAAGCTCCTTGACCGAATGTTGGGTCGGCTTGGTCTTCAATTCTCCGGCGCTCGGAATATAGGGCAGCAGCGTCAAATGAATGTAGACCGCATGATGGCGCGGCAATTCGTTGCCGATTTGCCGGATCGCCTCGAAGAACGGGAGCGCCTCGATGTCGCCCACGGTGCCGCCGATCTCGATGAGGCAAAAGTCGACGTCCTCGTTCCCTTCCAGCACGAAATCCTTGATGTGATTCGTGACATGGGGAATGACCTGCACGGTGCCACCGAGGTAATCGCCGCGCCGTTCCTTGGCGATGATCTCCTGATAAATGCGTCCAGTGGTGATGTTGTCCTGCCGCGTCGCCGGGCGCCCGGTAAAGCGCTCATAATGGCCAAGATCGAGATCGGTCTCGGCGCCGTCGTCCGTGACGAAACATTCGCCGTGCTGATACGGGCTCATCGTGCCCGGATCGACGTTCAGATAGGGGTCGAGTTTGCGCAAGCGGACCGAATATCCGCGTGCCTGTAGAAGAGCTCCGAGGGCCGCCGACGCAAGCCCTTTGCCGAGCGAAGATACCACGCCGCCAGTGATGAAAATATACCGCGCCATGGGCTTTAACCCCTATTCCTTTCACGCCGATTCGTCGATCAAAAAAACGACTTGGCCCAATTAATCCACACGCGCGGCCAGCCCTGATCGCGCGTTCATTGTCTCAAGAAAATGGCCGGGGTGACCGGCCATTCAGCTTATTCGGATTTTGGCGCCTCCGGCGCCGCTGGAGCAGCAGGTGTTTGCGGCGCCGGTGTCTTGTTCTGCTCGTTGAGCTTGTCGAAAAGCGACTTGTCGTCTTGCTGGCCAGGCGAGGCCGGGGCCGACGTCTGCGGTAGATTGTTGAACAGCGACGACGGCGCACGGCTGCGGCTCGCCAAGATGCCGAGCGACAGGCTGGTAATGAAGAAAATCGCGGCCAAAATGCCGGTTGTGCGCGTCAAGGCGTTCGCCTGGCCGCGGCCCGTCATGAAGCCGCCGCCTCCGCCCTGCCCGAGCGCACCGCCTTCCGAGCGCTGCAACAGCACGACGCCCACCAAGGCGACCACCACCATCAGGTGGATAACGATCAATACGGACTGTAACATTCAAAATCCATGGAGTTTTGGCACGGGAACGGCCTGCGCCCCCAAATATTGGGGCGGCTTCTACACGATACAAGTGGGCTTGGCTATGGCCGTCTTTCATTTTGGATGACCGTGAACGGCGGCTGAGCTAATCTCCGCGCGACCGGAGGGGTCGCTTTGGAATTTCCTGCGCGCCATCGGTTTTCTGAGCCGCATTCTGCAAGACTAGTTGCCGATGCGCGCCCTTGCGTATAAGACCTTGATGACAAGCCGAATTTATTTATAAATCAGTTATGTATGATTATATACTCACGTTTTATGTTAGGAGAATCGCATGAAGATCAGTGCTCGTAATGTGCTCAAAGGCACGATTGTCGATGTCGTCAAAGGTCAGACGACGGCACACGTCCGGATCGATGTGAACGGCACGATCGTGACGTCCTCGATCACCAATCAGTCCGTCGACGAGCTGAAACTCGAGAAGGGCAAACAGGCCTATGCGGTCGTGAAAGCTTCCGATGTCATGGTCGCCGTGGACCAGCATTAGGCAGATCCTCTGTGATGAGACTTGCTGCAGCCCTCCGCGTGCGTGCGCTGATTGTCGCCGGCTTGCTGGTTTTCGCTTCCGGTCCGGCCTTTTGCGCCGACGTCACGGATTCGGCCGGGCGAACCGTCCATGTGCCGGATCATGTGACCCATATCGTACCGGCCGGACCACCGGCCGATGTGCTGCTGTATGCGCTCGCGCCCGATTTGCTCGCCGGATTGGTCGAACCCTGGCGCGCCGATCAGATCGGCGCCGTTCCCGAAGCTTACCGGGGCTCGGCCAAGTGCCGCGGATTACCGGCAAATTGTCCGATGACGATTTTGTCCGGCTTTCCGACCGCCATCCCGACCTGATCGTCGATTACGGCGACGTGAACGCCGACTATGCGCATCTTGCGGACATGGTGCAGGACAAATTGCACGTCCCCTATCTGCTGCTTGACGGCAGTTTGACGCATCAGCCTGATATGGTTCGCAAACTTGGCGCTATCCTGGGCAAGTCCGAGCGCGCGGAAACCATTGCAGCCGCGAGCCAGCAGGCATTGGGCCGTTTGCAGGCCCTGGCGCCGGCCGAGCGGATCAAAGTCTATTATGCGCGCGGGGTCGACGGCCTACAGGCCGTCCGCGCCGGTTCAAGCCTGAGCGAGGCGATCGAACTCGCCGGTGCGCAGAATGTCACCCCTGCCGGTCACGGCGCTTTTATGACGGTGAGTCTCGACGATGTCGTGCGGTTTGCGCCGCAAGTGGTGATTCTGGCGGATTCGACGGCGGCGACATTCGATAGTCCGTTGCGCCGCGCCTTGCCAGAGGGCACCAGGTTCCTGATCGATCGTGGGTTACCTTACCCGATTCTCGAAAAGCCGCCGTCCATCAACCGCCTCGTCGGCGCACTTGCCTTGGCCGAGCAGCTCTATCCGAAAGAAGCCCACGGCTTTGCCGAGCGCGCCGCGGAACTTCAGACGTTGCTCTTCCCCGGCGCGCCGCAAAGCGCGCTTTTCCTCGCGAAATGAGGCGCCCTCACTTGTAAGCGGCTGCGATTCTAATGAAATCGTCGCATTTCAGGCTCGCGCCGCCGATCAGAGCGCCATTGACATTGGCAACCGCCATCAGCTCTGCGGCATTGGCCGGCTTGACCGATCCACCGTAGAGAATGCGCACGCCATCCGCCGCATCCGGCACCAAGCGCTTGAGCTGCGCGCGGATGAAGGCGTGCACTTCAGCGACATCCGCCGCGGTCGGCGTCAGTCCGGTGCCGATGGCCCAGACGGGTTCATAGGCGATGACCAGATTATCTGCGGTGGCGCCGGGAGGAAGAGAACCGTCGACCTGCGCTTCGACGACTTTGAGCGTGTCACCGGCCACCCGCTGATCCTTCGTCTCGCCGACACAGACAACGGCCACGAGACCCGCGCGAATCGCCGCCTCCGCCTTGGCGCGCACTAAAGCATCGCTTTCGTGGTGATCGGCCCGGCGCTCCGAATGGCCCAGGATCACATAGGCCGCCCCGGCATCTGCCAGCATGGCTGCAGAAATATCGCCCGTATGCGCACCGGAAATCTTGGTGTGGCAGTCCTGCCCTCCGATCTTGAGTCGCGTGCCGCGCGTCATGTCTGCGGCTGCAGAAACGAGGGTCGCCGGCGGGCAGATCGCAAAATCGACATTTTCCTTTGGGAACTGGCTGACGGCGTCACGTATGGCGGACAATTCGGCGAAGGCGGCCTTCAGCCCGTTCATTTTCCAATTGCCGGCGACAAGCGGACGCGGATTCATCGAAAGCTCCCTTCAATTTTGACCGATGACGGGTTAGCAGACTGATGCACACTATGCAAAACGTGCGTTTGCCTTTATGGCCTGCCGTTCACCCGCGTGGAATGAGGGGCGCCCGCGACGCGTCACGTTTGATCAGGTCCGGATCGGAACACAATGCTCGAAGGTCTTAGGAAGGTTAGCAACAATTGGCTCGGCAAACTGTTTTTGACCGTCGCCATGGGGTTCATCTCTATCGCTTTCGGTATCTGGGGTTCCGGCGTGGGTGAACTCGTCCGGCACATCGGCGGCAGCAATGTTGCGAAAGTGGGCGACACCGATATCTCCACGGAACAGTACCAGCGGCTTTACCAACGCAGTTTGAACCAGTTGCAAACCCAGGCGCGCCAGGTGATCACCTCGGCGAAGGCGCATGAAATGGGCGTCGACACGCGAGTCTTGAGCAAGCTCCTGACGGATGCGGCACTGGATCAGACTGCTAAGACTATGAAGCTGGCGCTTTCCGATGAAGACACGGCCCATGCGATAGCCGCCGATCCGGCCTATGCCGGTCCCGATGGCCGCTTCACCCAGGGCATCTTCCAGCAGATCCTGCAGAATGCCGGGATGTCGGAACAGGCGTTCGTGCAAGACCAGCGGGCCGCCTATCTGCGCGCTCAGTTGGTGCAAGCCTTGGTCGGCGGCATGAAGCTGCCCGATGTCACGGTCAGTGCTCTTTATCGCTATGCGGCGGAGACCCGCAGCGTCGACTACATCATCCTGTCGCCGTCCCTTGTCGGCACGATCGCTCCGCCTGACGATGCGACGCTGCAAAAATATTACGACTCGCGGAAATCCGCTTTCGCCGCTCCGGAATACCGCCAATTCGTGACGCTCGCCGTGACGCCCGCCACGATCGCCGACCCGAATTCCATTTCCGACGCGGACGCCCAGAAACAGTTCGATAAAGATCCGGGCAAATATCAGGTCGCCGAAAGGCGCGACCTGCGGGAGATCACTTTCCCGACCCTCGCCGACGCCCAAGCGGCCGCGGCGAAGATCAAAGCCGGCAGCAGTTTCGATGACATCGTCACTGAGCGTCAATTGAAGCCCGAGGACGTCAATCTGGGCACGCACGCCAAGGCGGATATCATCGACGCCAATATCGCCAACGCCGCCTTCTCACTGGACGAAGGCGGTATCAGCGACGTCGTGAACTCCAATCTTGGTCCCGCGATTCTTCAAGTGCGCAAGGTCGAACCCGCCGTCACACGCAGCTTTGCCGATGTCGCACCAGACATCAAACGGGATCTCGCCACGAAAAAGGCGATCGATTCGGTACAAGGTCTGCACGACAAGATCGAAGACATGCGCATTTCCGGCAAGCCCTTGGCCGATATCGCCAAGGAGCTCGGGCTGACCACGACCGATATTGCCGCAAGCACGGCGACAGGCCTCGACAGGGACGGCAAGCCGATCCCCGATTTCGTCGCCAAGCAGTCGGTGCTGAAAGCGGTGTTCGCCAGCGACGTCGGCGCGGACAATGAGGCGTTGAACACCAAGGACCAGGGCTATGTCTGGTTTGAAGTCGACAAGATTGACGCGGCCCACGACCGGCCGCTGTCCGAGGTGAAGACCGAGGTGGAGGCTGCCTGGCGCACCGACGAGATCATGCAGCAACTCGCCAAGATGGCCAAGGACGATGAGCAGCAGCTAAATGCCGGCACGTCGCTTGCCGATATCGCCGCCAAAGCCGGCAATGTCGAGATCAAACATGTCGCCGACGCCAAGCGGTCCGGGTCCCCGGAGCTTGTCCCCGCGGCGAGGGTTCAAGTCTTCGATCTGCCGGTCGGCGGCGCGGGCTCGGCTGCGGTCCAGGATGGCCGCATGCTGTTCAAAGTGACGGGCACCTCCACCCCGCCGTTGGACCCCGCATCGAACGATGTTGCGCAGATCAAGGCGAAGTTTGCCGACATGCTGCCTGAGGACGTCGCGATCGCCTATGTCGCCCGCCTACAAAAGGACCTCGGTGTCAGCGTCAACCAGCAAGAGCTGCGCACCGTCACCGGTTTGGATCAGAATTAATTGCCATGACCATGGAACCTTCTTTTGAGCTCTTCACCCGCGACTATGACGCGGGCCGCGCGACCCTCATCACGGCGACGCTCATCGCCGATCTGGAAACGCCGGTCTCAGCGTTCCTCAAATTGAAGGCGGCCCATCGCGGGCATGCGTTCTTGCTCGAATCCGTCGAAGGCGGCGCGATCCGCGGCCGGTATTCGGTGATTGGTCTCGACCCTGACCTGATCTGGCGCAGCCGAAATGGCAGAGCCGAGATCAATCGCAAGGCCCTCGTCGATCCAAACGCTTTCACGCCCTGCGACGCGGCACCGCTCGTGTCGCTGCGCGCCCTGCTGCAGGAATCACATATCGACACCAAGCCCGGGCTGCCGCCGATGGCGGCCGGCGTATTCGGTTATCTCGGTTATGACATGGTGCGCGAAATGGAGCGCCTAGCGCCGGCCAAGCCCGATCCGATCGGCGTGCCGGATGCCATCATGATCCGCCCGACCTTGATGGTGATCTTCGATTCCGTGCGCGACGAAATTCTGTTGGTCTCGCCCGTCTATCCGCAAGCCGGCACTGCCGCGAGGGCGGCTTACGAGCGGGCGCAGGAGCGGCTGGAAGCGGCGATCGACGTTCTGGAGGGTCCCCTCGCCCATACGACGCCTCCGGCCGATCCCAATCTGCTGGCGGCGCCGCCGGTCTCCAACACAACCGAAGCCGAATTCATGGCTATGGTCGACCGCGCCAAGGAATACATCCGCGCCGGAGATATTTTCCAGGTGGTCCTATCGCAGCGCTTCACCTCTCCGTTCGAATTGTCGGCCTTCGCGCTTTATCGCGCGTTGCGGCGCGTCAATCCCTCCCCTTACCTCTGCTATCTCGATTTCGACACCTTCCAGATCGTCGTCTCCAGCCCGGAGATTCTGGTACGGGTACGCGACGGGGCGGTCACGATCCGGCCGATCGCCGGCACAAGGCCGCGCGGCAAAACGAATACCGAGGACGAGGCGCTCGCAACGGATCTTCTCGCCGACCCAAAGGAACGGGCCGAGCATTTGATGTTGCTGGATCTTGGCCGCAACGATGTCGGCCGGGTGGCCAAAATCGGCTCGGTCGAGGTGACGGACCGCTTCTTTATCGAACGGTACAGCCACGTCATGCACATCGTCTCGAACGTGCAGGGCGTGCTGGACCCCAAGCATGACATGCTCAGCGCGCTTGTCGCGGGCTTTCCCGCCGGAACCGTGTCCGGCGCGCCGAAAGTGCGGGCGATGGAGATCATCGACGAACTCGAGAAGGACAAGCGCGGCATTTATGCCGGCTGCATCGGCTATTTCGGCGCGAACGGCGATATGGACACCTGCATCGTGCTGCGCACCTCCGTCGTCAAGGACGGGCAGATGCACGTGCAGGCCGGGGCCGGCATCGTCTACGACAGCGTTCCCATGTCGGAACAACGCGAATGCATCAACAAGTCGCAAGCCTTGTTTCGCGCGGCCGAAGAGGCGGTGCGCTTTGCAACGCGCGCACGGCGCGGCCAATAGGACGCATCGGCCCAAAACAATGAAAATCAAATCGCTTAAGAATAGACAAAAAAGAGTCGTCATTTTTCGGCGACTCCGGAACATGATCTAAATGTGACAAAAGTGCTCTTTTTTTTAGCAATCACTGACTAAACAGGTGACAGAATGCAGCATCTCGGTTAAAAACCGCACACAGCACATTGCTAGCGACAAAGATTGCAGCTGCGCTGTTGCAAACCAAGTCTTGGGAGGGACTCTCTTCCAGCGCGGCCAACAAGGCTGGGCGCGTGTCGAATGCGCGCTGCAAACCCGCGGAAGAGTTTGATGGAGACCTATGGCAAGGCCGGACGAGCGTCCGCCTTGCTTTTTTGTTGCCGATTTCGTGCTCGGCAGGTGCGCGACGCGCCCTTAAAGCTGCGATTGCAAGAATTGACCGAACCTTATGGCCGAGCGGTACAATTTCCCTTGCTCGAGACCGGATCGCCCCCGCGCGGAACGCCGTCACGGTTGCAGCGGCGTTAGATCGCCCCGCTCCCATCCAGCCTTGGTGTCCGCCACATATTGCTTGTAGGTGCCGGCGGCGATGGCGGCGCGCGCGCCGGCCATCAGGTCCTGGTAATAGGCGAGGTTGATCGACGTCAGGAGCATCATGCCCAAGATCTCGCCCGCCTTCATCAGGTGATGCAGATAGGCGCGCGAATAGGTGCGGGTCGCCGCCCATCGGGACTCTTCGTCGATCGGCCGCGGATCGTCGGCGTGACGGGCATTCAAAAGATTGATCTTGCCATAGCGGCTATAGGCGAGGCCGTGCCGCCCGGCCCGCGTCGGCATGACGCAATCGAACATGTCGACCCCCCGCGCGACGCTTTCCAAGAGATCGTCCGGCGTCCCGACCCCCATGAGATAACGCTGCTTGTCCTCCGGCAGGTGGGGCATGACCTCTTCGATCATCGCCAGCATCACGTCCTGCGGCTCCCCGACGGCGAGGCCGCCGATTGAATAGCCGTGGAACGGCATGTCGCTCAGGGCCTTCGCGCTTTCGACACGTAAGGTCCGGACCGCGCCGCCTTGCACGATCCCGTGAATCGCCCGCCCCGGCTGGTGGCCGAAGGCCTTGAGCGAGCGCTCCGCCCAGCGCAACGACAAACGCATGGCACGGGCCGCCTCCTCGTCCGAACAGGGCAATTTCACGCATTCGTCGAGTTGCATCTGAATGTCGGACCCCAGCAGCCGCTGGATCTCGATGGAACGCTCCGGCGTCAGCTCGAATTTGCGGCCGTCGATATGCGACTGGAAGGTAACGCCGTTCTCGTCCAACTTGCGCAATTTGGCGAGCGACATCACTTGAAAGCCGCCGGAATCGGTCAGAATCGGCTGTTGCCAGTTCATGAATGTGTGCAGGCCGCCAAGCGCGGCCACCCGCTCGGCGCCGGGGCGCAGCATGAGGTGATAGACATTGCCAAGAACGACATCTGCACCAAGCTGCCGCACCTCTTCGGGGTGCATCGCCTTGACGGTGGCCGCGGTGCCGACAGGCATAAACGCCGGCGTGCGGATGGTGCCGCGAGGCGTCGAAATCGCGCCGGTACGGGCTGCACCGTCGGTTTTGTGGACGGAAAAGGAAAAGAGAGGATCGGTCATAGGGCTCGAATGTTGTTTCGCGCTTGTAGCGTGGAGCCGATGGGAAAGACAACTGGACAGCGGAAGGCAACCTCGTGAAGGCCCCAATGTTATCCCGCGCTCAGAGCCGCGCGGCGCGTGTTTTATTTATTATGTGCCCAATAGATCAGTTCAGTAGGTGCGGCCTAACGCGACAAATTATAGATCTCAGCCTGAATGAGAGCGCGGTCCGGATCGGTTTCTGGCGTGAGCGCCAGGCCGCGCCGGAAGTCGTCCAGCGCGGCGGCTTTATTGGGTATATCGATATAAGCCTCGCCGCGCATCAAGTAGGCGAGCGGTCGCTCGCCATCGAGCGCGATCGCCCGGGTAAGGTCCTTGATCGCTTGGTCCGGCTGGTGCATTTTTATATATGACACACCACGATTCAGATAGGCCACAGCATAGTTGCGATCCAATTCGATAGACTTGGTCAGATCCTGGATCGCCTGACCATACTCTTCCATCATGTTGTAGGCGTCGCCGCGATTGTTGAACGCGGTGGCGGACTGGGGATCGAGCGTGATGGCCTGGGTGAAATCATCGACAGCGCTCTGAGGCTGACCATGTGCCATTCGGTCCGTGCCACGGCCGGTATAAGCCGCGAAGAGGTTGAGTTTCAACACCGGGGCGGCATCTGGGTTCAGCGCGACCGCCTTTTTGAGGTCCGCGACCGCCTGATCATATTTCCCTTCCGCGAGATAGCCATTGCCGCGGCCGCTGTAGGCCTCGTAACTATCCGGCACGACGGCGAGAATCTTGCTCATATAGGCGATCTTGGCTTCATGGTCGCCCCTTGCTTCTGCGACCAGGCCCATAACGTAGAATGTTTCGGGATCGCCTTTCTGGTTCAGCGCCGATGCTTTCTGGAGATCTGCGTCCGCCTTGTCCAGCTGGTGTTGCATAAGCTCCGCCATCGCACGGCCAGTATATGCGGGATAAAAGCTGGGATCGAGCTTCAGCGCCTCGGTGAAATCTGCTGTCGCTGTGGCCGGTTGCGCCAACTGAATCGTGCCGGCGGTCGTGTAAGCCTCGACACGATCCGCGACCGGCGCGGCGGAGTTTTGGCTCACGCGACGGCAGGCTGGGAGCGCGACGTCAGGCCCGGCCATATCCCGGCAGGCGGCGAGGTCGTTCGCAGCGCCTGTCTGCGCCGCCGCTGGTTGGGCGAAGGCAATGCCGACAAGGATCGCCAAATGCGTGGCGCAATATGAACGGGTGATAGGCATTGAACAGATCCGTCGCAAAAGCCGCTCGCAAAACAATACTTTTGCAATAGATTTCCGCAACACGAAAGCACTGGAGATTTCCGCCGACGACCAAGTTATCGCAAAAGTCAGGTAGGCTATGCCACGACAAACACGCCGGCCATTTGCGGCTCGGCGCGCGCCGAGGTGCCGAAATCGACAATGGGATATTCGGCGACGAGTTGCAGCCTCGAGCGGGGCAAATCGGCGCGCCACGGATCACCGATCAAGACGTCGACGTGCGCGTTGAGACATCGGTCGAGAAATGGCAGGACGCGCTCGGCAAGCTCCGGCGCATAGAAGAGATCGCCGATCAGAATCAGATCGACCGCCGGCGGGGGGCCATCCAGCATGTCGCCCTGGATGATGGCCATGGTCGCGTCGTTCAGCGCCGCATTGAGCGCAGCTGCCGTCATCGCATATTTATCGATATCGGCAGCGACCACCTCGCCGGCACCGGCCTTCGCCGCGGCAATGGCGACGAGGCCGGAACCGGTGCCGAGATCGAGAACTTTCCGGCCAGCGACCACCTCGGGATGGTCGCGAACATAATGCGCAAGCACAAGTCCCCCGCCCCATACATAGGCCCAGTACGGCGTGCCGAACCCTTCCTCATCTTGCTCGGCAAGACGCCACAGCCCGCTTTTCGGCCCGGCCCGGTGCAGACGGATGGAGGGAAGCGAAGGCACCGGCACAACGGGAAAATGTGTGCGGATGAGTTGCGCGATATGGGAGTCCAAAGCCATGCGCGCAATATCAGCGCGCAGTTCATCTTGTCTAGGCGCGCATCAGCAAACACGCGTCTCCGTAGGAGTAAAATCGATAGTCGTTCGCCACTGCGTGCGCGTAAGCCACCTTCATCGTCTCCAGCCCGGAAAATGCCGACACCAGCATGAACAGGGTCGAGCGCGGCAAATGGAAATTGGTCATCAGGATATCCACCGCCCGGAAGCGGTAGCCGGGCGTGATGAAAATGCTTGTGTCGCCAGCAAAGGGCCGGATTTCGCCCGCCGCGCTCGCGGCGCTTTCGAGAATGCGCAGTGACGTTGTACCGATCGTTACAATTCGCGCGCCATTGGCGCGCGCTGCGTTAAGCGCGGTGGCGACCTCGGGGGTGACGACGCCGAATTCTGCATGCATTTGGTGCGCGTCGGTATCGTCCACCTTCACCGGCAGAAACGTCCCGGCCCCGACATGCAGCGTCACGCGATGGACGGCGACGCCCTTGGCCTCGACACGGGCGAGCAATTCCGGCGTGAAATGCAATCCCGCGGTCGGCGCGGCGACGGCGCCCGTCTCGCGCGCGAACATGGTCTGATAATCGGCAAGATCCCCGGCATCGTCCGGGCGCTTGGAGGCGATGTAGGGCGGCAAGGGCATGTGCCCCGCCTGCACGATGGCATCGTCCAATGCGCCGCCGGAAAGATCGAATGCGAAAAGGACCTCGCCCCCTTCCGTCTTCTCGACCACCTGCGCATCGAGCCGGCCGAGGAAGCACGCATTGCTATCCTCGCCGAACTGCACGCGCTCGCCGACCTTCAGCTTCTTTGCCGGCCGCACGAAGGCCCGCCAGAGATGGGCGCCCTCGCGCTTGTGCAGCAGAGCTTCGATTCTCGCGACGGCGTCGCCGCGCCGGCGGATACCGTAAAGACGCGCCGGCAAGACGCGCGTGTCGTTGACGACCAGTGCGTCGCCTGGGCGCAGGAAATCGGGCAGATCGCCGACATGGTGATCGCTCAAAGCGCCATCGGGGGCGACGACAAGGAGTTTCGCTGCTTCGCGTGGCACCATAGGGCGCAGCGCAATGCGATCTTCCGGCAGTTCGAAATCAAAGAGATCGACGCGCATCAGGATCGAACGTGGCAGGCCGCGGGCTCAACGCCCGCGGCCATTTGCCATTAGCTCAGAGTTGCTTTCACGATGCTGTCGGGATCTCGCACCGGCTCGCCGCGCTTGATCTTGTCGACATTCTCCATGCCCGAGACGACTTCGCCCCACACCGTATATTGCCGGTCGAGGAAGCGCGCGTCCTTGAAGCAGATGAAGAACTGCGAGTTCGCGGAATTGGGGTTCTGGGCGCGGGCCATGGAGACCGTGCCACGCACGTGCGGCTCGGCGTTGAACTCGGCCTTCAAGTCCGGATATTTCGAGCCGCCAGTGCCGGTGCCGTGCGGGCAGCCGGTCTGGGCCATGAAGCCTTCGATCACGCGGTGAAAGACAATCCCGTCATAGAAGCCTTCCGACACGAGCTTCTTGATATGGTCGACGTGGTTCGGCGCCAAATCGGGGCGCATTTTGATGACGACTGGGCCCTTGGTGGTTTCCAGCGTCAGAGTATTGCCAGCTTCGCTCATCGAGTGTCCTCGTTTTTCCAAAAAAGATGCGCCCCGCAATAGACCATGCGGGGCGCGCGGTAAATGGGAAATGGGCGGCCAGTTAATGCGGCCAGGGGTACGGGATGAAACCGGGCGGAGCATTTTTCGGCCGGCAAGGCTACCTGCCTTGCCCCGGCCGGGGCGCGCCCTCCCGAATTACTTGGCCGCCATCTGCATTTTCACGATTTTATCCGGATTGGTGACGGCGCCATTGTCGTCCTCGCTGCCCTTCTTGATCTTGTCGACCACATCCATACCGGACGTGACTTCACCGACCACGGTGTATTTACCGTTGAGGAAGGGAGCCTCGGCAAAGCAGATGAAGAATTGCGAATTGGCCGAGTCGGGACTCTCGGCACGAGCCATGCCAACGGTACCGCGTTTGAACGGCGTCGAGGAAAACTCTGCCGGAATATCGGGCAGATCCGAACCGCCCGTGCCATCGCCTTTCGGGTCGCCGGTCTGGGCCATGAAACCGGGAATGACGCGGTGGAACTTCAGGCCATTATAGAAGCCGCGACTGGTGAGCGTCTTGATTTGCGCCACATGCTTGGGGGCGAGATCGGGACGCAAACGAATAATGACGCGCCCATCCTTGGTATCGAGATAGACGGTATTGGACAAATCGTCGGCGGATGCCCGTGTTGCGACAAGACCAAGGGCAAGCGCCCCGCTGAGGGCTTCGCGGCGGGAAATGGTCATCAAGGATCCTCTCTCATTTTTGGAATTTGGCGGCGAGCGCGGCTGCAACATTGGCCGGCACGAAAGACGACACGTCGCCACCAAGATGGGCGATTTGCCGTACCAGCGTGGCCGTAATGTGACGAACACCGGGGGAGGCTGGCAAAAACACCGTATGCACATGCGGCTCGAGCGCCGCATTCATGCCGGCCATGCTCATCTCATAATCGAAATCAGCGCTGTCGCGCAGGCCCCGCACGATAATGCCGGCGCCGAAACGTTTCGCGGCGTCGATCGCGAGGTCGTCGAAGGTCACGACGTCGAGTTCGCAGGCCGCAGCCTTGGCCACCGGTTCCAGCGCCGCCCGCAGCAAGGCTTGGCGTTCGGCGACAGTAAAGATCGGCGATTTGCCGGGGTGCACGCCAATCCCCACGACCACTTTGTCGCAGAGGAACGCCGCATTTTGCAGCACATCCAGATGCCCGTTGGTGACGGGGTCAAATGAGCCCGTGTAGAAGGCGATTCGTTTGGTCATTGCCCCCGTCAGCTCCCTTAGGCGATGATTTTAGCCGAATTGCATTATCCGGCCTTTGCGGCACAGCATCAAGGCGCGCGCTGAGTTTGCACGCTGCTCTGCAGATTGGGAGTTGTGCCGCAGGCTCGGCGCCTTCTTTTGGACCGGTGACGATGGCGAGACGGTCAAGCCCGCTCACTCCTCGCCGCCTTCCAAACCTTCATCGTCGCCAGTATCGCTGATCCGCTCGACCGACACGACCTCTTCGTCCTCCGCCGTGTTGAAGACGATCACGCCTTGCGTCGAGCGTCCGGCGACGCGGATCCCGTCGACCGGGCAGCGAATGAGCTGACCGCCATTGGTCACGAGCATGATTTCGTCCGCATGCTCGACCGGGAAGGAGGCGATCAGGTCGCCGTTACGCGTGTTCACAGCCATGGCCACGATGCCTTTACCGCCGCGGCCGGTGACACGGTATTCGTAAGACGAGGTGCGTTTGCCGTAGCCGTTAACCGAAACGGTCAGAATGATCTGCTCGCGGGCCGACAATTCGCCGTAGCGTTCCTGCGAGATTGAAACGGCACCGGTCTCGGCCCCCTCTTCGCTTGCCTCCACCTCTTCGCCGTTCACCTCGCCGGCAATGGCGCGGCGCATCTTGAGATAGGCGGTCCGTTCCTCGCCGCTGACATCCACGTGGCGCAGGATGGCAAGAGAAATGACCTTATCGGCGTCCGCGAGGGTGACACCTCGCACGCCCATGGAATCGCGCCCCTTAAAGACGCGCACTTCCGGCACGGCAAAGCGGATGCACTGGCCCTTGGCGGTAGTGAGCAGCACATCGTCCAATTCAGTGCAGATCTGCACGTCGACAATGCCCTCGCCCTCATCGAGCTTCATCGCGATCTTGCCGGCGCGGTTCACCTGGGCAAAATCGGACAGCTTGTTGCGACGCACCGAGCCGCGGGTCGTGGCGAACATCACGTCGAGCGCGGCCCAGGCCGCCTCATCCTCGGGCAACGGCATGATCGTCGTGATGCGCTCGCCCTCTTCCAAGGGCAGCATGTTGACGAGCGCCTTGCCGCGCGATTGCGGCGCCGCCAGCGGCAAACGCCAGACCTTCTCTTTGTAGACCTGCCCGTGCGACGAGAAGAACAGAACCGGCTGGTGGGTCGAGGCGACGAACAGGCGGGCGACAAAATCCTCGTCCCGCGTCTGCATGCCGGCGCGGCCCTTGCCGCCGCGGCGCTGGGCGCGGTAAGTCGAGAGCGGCACGCGTTTGATGTAACCCGCGTGGCTGACGGTTACGACCATATCCTCGCGCTGGATCAGATCCTCGTCTTCCATATCGGCGTCGGAATCGCCGATTTGGGTGCGCCGCGGCGTCGCATAGGCGTCGCGCACCTCCTGCAATTCGGTCTTGATGATCGTCATCATCCGGATGCGCGAGCGCAGGATATCGAGATAGTCGGCAATTTCGGCCGCAAGCTTGTTCAACGCCTCGGCGATTTCCTCGCGGCCCAGGGCCGTCAAGCGTTGCAGGCGCAAATCCAGGATCGCGCGGGCCTGCGCCTCGGACAGCCGATAGGTGCCATCGGCGTTCAACGTGTGGCGCGGGTCGGCAATCAGAGTGATCAAAGGCTCCATGTCGAGCGCAGGCCAATCCCGATCCATCAAAGCGGCACGGGCGGTCGCCGCGTCCGGCGACGTGCGGATCAACCGGATTACCTCGTCGATATTGGCGACAGCGATCGCCAAGCCGACCTGGATGTGCGCCTGGTCGCGCGCCTTGCCGAGCAAGAACTTGGTGCGGCGGGTGACGACCTCTTCGCGGAACTCGACGAAAGCCGTGAGGAAATCGCGCAAGTTGAGCGTCATCGGCCGCCCGCCATTGAGCGCGATCATATTCGCGCCGAACGGCGATTGCATTTGCGTGAACCGGTAGAGCTGGTTCAGAACCACATCAGGCAGAGCATCGCGCTTGATTTCCATCACGATGCGCATGCCTTCGCGGTCGGATTCGTCGCGCAGCTCCGCGATGCCCTCGATCCGCTTTTCCCGCACGAGTTCGGCGATCTTCTCCACCAGGGTCTTCTTGTTCACCTGATAGGGAATTTCCGTGACGATCAGGGCCTCGCGATCCTTGCGCAGCTCCTCGACATGAACTTTCGCCCGCACCACGATCGAGCCACGCCCGGTGTGGTAGGCGGCCCGGATGCCAGCACGGCCGAGAATGATGCCGCCCGTCGGAAAATCCGGCCCCGGAATGATCTCCATCAGTTCGTCGACCGAAATCTCCGGCTTGTCGATCATCGCAATGACGGCGTCGATCACCTCGCCCAGATTGTGCGGCGGGATATTGGTCGCCATGCCGACCGCAATGCCGCCGGCGCCGTTGACCAAAAGGTTGGGAAAGCGTGCCGGCAGAACCGTTGGTTCCTGGTCCTTGCCATCATAGTTCGGCTGAAAATCGACCGTATCGAGCTCGATGTCTTCGAGCAGGGCCATGGCCGGTTTGGCGAGACGGGATTCAGTGTAACGCATGGCCGCCGGCGGATCGCCGTCGACGGAGCCGAAATTGCCTTGGCCGTCAACCAGCATCAGCCGCATGGAAAACGGTTGCGCCATGCGGACCAGGGCGTCGTAGATCGATTGGTCGCCATGCGGGTGATATTTACCCATCGCGTCGCCGACCGGGCGGGCGGATTTCACATAGGCTTTGTCCGGCGTGAAGCCGTTCTCGTGCATCGTGTAAAGAATGCGGCGATGCACCGGCTTCAACCCGTCGCGCACATCCGGCAATGCGCGGCTGACGATCACGCTCATCGCATAATCGAGATAGGAGCGGCGCATCTCGTCGGTGATGGAAACGGGCCGGATCTCGGAACCGTCCGAGCTCTCGGGTCTGTCTTGATCTTTGTCAGCCAAGTGCAACGAATCCTTGAGAAAATCGATTGCTTCTATGTAGCCGATTTTGGCCGGAAATGCTACTTTCCACGAGCGAAATAGAGAAGATATTTAATTATATATATCAATTAGTTATGTGAATTTTCTACACAAACTCCATATTACCGGTATCAAGGCTTCGGCAAAATCGCGAAAAGCGCAAGAATCGGCCAAGATTCTGCGCCGTCACGACGGCATGCAATAGGCCTTGGCCTTTCGGTTGCGCCCAGTCATGATATGGCTGAAAGATATGGGTTTCTGGTGCCACGACATGCTGCTCGACTACCTCAAAAGCGCCTTCGTCACACTTCTCGTGACTATCGACCCGCCGGGACTGGCACCCATTTTCATCGGCCTGACGCTCGGCATGGCGCCGTCGCAGAAGCGCGAAGTGGCGATGCGGGCGGTCATCATCGCCTTCGCCATCATGGCTCTTTTTGGTTTTGCCGGCGATATCGTGATGAAAGCGCTCGGCATTTCCTTGCCCGCCTTTCGCATCGCGGGCGGCTTGTTGCTGTTCTGGATTTCATTCGAAATGGTGTTCGAGCTGCGCGCCAGACGCAAATCGAACATCGCCGAGGAAGCCGTCACGATCGACCAGATCCGCAATGTCGCCGCTTTCCCGCTCGCCATCCCGCTCATGGCAGGGCCTGGCGCGATTACGGCGACGATTCTGTTAGCAGGCCGCGCCAGCGGCGATTGGTGGATGCTGAGCGGCCTGATGCTGGTCATTGCCGGCATCATGGCGATTACTTACGTTTGCTTCCGGCTTTCAGAGCAGATTTCGCGTTTGTTGGGCACGACCGGCAATATCGTTTTGACCCGCCTGCTTGGCGTCATCCTAGCCGCCCTTGCCGTGCAATTCGTCATCGATGGTGTCTTGAACATCGGCAAGTAACCTTACCCCGATCTATTTCTCCAGGAACTCGGAGATCTTGGGCGTGAGCGGCGCCATCAGGGCAACACCGTTGAGATGCCCCATCGGCCCCTTCACTTCCGCGACGTCCACAGGCGCGCCATTCGCGCGGATCGCTTCGGCCGTCGCCTGGATCCAGGGCGCGAGAAAAACCCGGTCATCGGAGGAGTAGATGATCAAGGTCTTCGCCTTTATCCGCCGCAGCCCCTCTGCCGCCGTCTTTGCGCCTGCTCCGGCGCCGGGCACGAAAGTTTGATTGGCTTTGACGAGATAGAGAAAATGATTGGCATCCGCCAGGGCGGCCCGAGCGCCCGCCGCCGCGTCGAGAGCCGCTTCGATCTTGAAGCGATTGTCGTAAGCCCGCAACGGATCCTTGCCCTCTTCGGCCCAAGCATCGCCAAAGCTCTTCTCCGCCCAGGGCGCGTCGTTCGCCTGCAGCGAGACGATTTTTAACGCCTGTTTCAACCCTTCGAGCGGCGCCTCCTTGCCGTAATAATCGCCGTTGTTCCATTTGGGATCGACGAGAATCGGCGCCGCCCAGACATTGAGCCAGGCCGTCAGCCACGGCCCTGGATCGGCCGCCGAAATCACCGGCATGATCCGCTCGACCATATCCGGATAGGACGCCGCCCATTCGTAGGTCTGCAGGCCGCCCATGGACGGCCCCATCACCGCATGCAATTTGGTGACGCCGAGGCTTTCGACCAAAGCCTTTTGCACTTTGACGAAATCCCCGATCGTCACGAGGGGAAAGCGCATGCCATAAGGCTTTCCCGTATCGGGATCGATGCTTGCCGGACCCGTCGTGGTCACCCGCGGATCGCCGACATTCAGGTTAACAAGCGTATCGGATGAAATGACGTAATATTTATTCGTGTCGATCGCCTTGCCGGGACCGATAATCGCATCCCAATAGCCGGGCAACCGATCGCTGGCGGCATATTTGCCGGCCGCATGACTGGTGCCCGAAAAGAAATGCGCGACCAGGATCACGTTCGATTTGTCGGCATTGAGCGTGCCGTAGGCCTCCCAGCCGATCTTGACGTTCTTGATCACCTTGCCGGAGACCGTGGTCATCTCCGGCAGTTCGAACACTCGCTTTTCGACAATCATGTCATCGGCACGCGCGAAATTGGGCAGGAGACCCGCGATAAAGACCAGCACGAGGGCAAAAAAGCGGGTCATCCGGCAGTCGCGCGAAGCGAAGATTAGAACGGAATGTCGTCATCCAGGTCGTGACCGCCAGCCGGGACAGGCGCCGGCGCGCTACGCCCGGGCGTGGCGGCGGCCCGGCGGCCTTCCATCGGCGACGACCGGCCGAAGCTGCCTCCGGACGAACCATGCTCCACCTCGCCGCCTCCGCTGCCTTCACCGCGGGAATTGCGGCTGTCGAGCAGCGTGAGCTCGCCACGGAACCGTTGTAGCACCACTTCGGTTACCCGGCGCTGATTGCCGTCCTTATCGGTATATTCGCGGGTCTGGAGCTGCCCTTCGAGATAGATCTTCGAGCCCTTGCGGACATATTGCTCCGCGACCTTGCCGAGGTTGTCGTTAAAAATCACAATGTTGTGCCATTCGGTCTTGTCCTTGCGCTCGCCGGTCGCCTTGTCGCGCCAGGATTCCGTCGTTGCCAGGCTGAAGCTGACCACCGCATCGCCAGAGGACATGCGCCGCACTTCCGGGTCGCGGCCGACGTTTCCGACCAGGATAACTTTATTGACACTGCCCGACATGGCTCTCTCCTTTTTGCCTCTCTTGCACGTGGCGCACCCTACTCCGCCGCACGGCCCTTTGCGCCGTCAGATTTAAATTTTCCACAGCGAGTATGTTCATTATTTGTTCCTATCATAAGTGTTTCCCTGCAACAAGCGGGGAAACGTCGCCGTCCTAAGATTTCAGCCGGCCGAAACCGCGGTCTCGATGTCGGCCGGATCAACCTCGCGATTGAGGCCGCTGCGCAATTTGTCCTGGTCGAGTTCGCCTTCCCACCACGCAACGATCGTGCATGCGACGCCATTGCCAACAATGTTAGTCAAGGCGCGGCACTCGCTCATGAATTTGTCGATGCCTAGCACGATCGCCATCCCCGGTACCAGCCGCGGATCGACCGCGGCAAGCGTCGCGCCAAGCGTAATGAAGCCCGCTCCGGTGACCCCGGACGCACCCTTCGACGTCAACATGGCAACGAGCACAATAGTGAGTTGCTGTCCGAGCGTCAGGTCGACGTTCAGCGCCTGCGCGATGAACAGGGTTGCCAAAGTCATATAGATATTCGTTCCGTCGAGATTGAAGGAATATCCCGTTGGCACGACCAGACCCACGACGGATTTGGAGCAGCCAAGCCGTTCCAGTTTCGCCATGAGCTGCGGCAATGCGCTTTCCGAGGATGAGGTTCCCAGGACGACCAGCAATTCGTCCCTGATATAGGCGAGGAACTTGAAGATCGAGAACCCGGCGATCCGGGCGATAATGCCCAGAACGACAATGATGAATAGGCCCGAGGTAAGATAGAACGTGCCGATCAACCCCAGCAGGTTCAAAATGGCGCCGGTACCATATTTGCCGATCGTGTAGGCCATGGCGCCAAAAGCGCCGATGGGCGCCGCCTTCATCACGATGGCGATCACGCCAAAAACGGCATGGGACATATCGTCGATGAAGGTGCGGAGCGAGGCGCTGCGTTCGCCCATAAACATCAGCGAAAAGCCGAAGATGATGGCGAACAGCAGGACCTGAAGAATGTCCCCGCGGGCAAAGGCGCCGACAACCGAATCCGGGATGATATGGAGCAGGAAATCGACGGATTTGATCTGCTTGTCCGGAGCAACGAACTGGGCCACCGCCTGCGCATTGGCGCCTGCTCCGCCGAACCCAGCGCCCGGGCGGAGCACATTGCCGATCACCAGGCCGATAACAAGCGCGAAGGTCGAGACGATCTCGAAATAGACCAGCGCTTTAATGCCGATGCGCCCGACTTTCTTGGCGTCCTGCACATGCGCAATTCCCGACACGACGGTGCAGAAAATGATCGGCGCAATCACCATTTTGATGAGGCTGATGAACCCGTCGCCCAGGGCCTTCAACCAATCGTTCGTCGCCAGCGCCGGGTCCAGCCAACCGAGGAGCCCACCCAAGACAATGGCAGTCAAAACCTGAATATAAAGCACCTTGTACCAAGGCTTCGAAGCCTTTGGTGCGTCCGCCGTCACGACCGATGCCACGCGTATCCTCCCCAATATTTAACGTCCCAGGCCCGGCACCCTCTCTCAATTTCACTGAGAATCCAGGCTGTTCCGCCCTCTTGTCATCAGCCATAAAGGCTTTGCACCCAGAGAACAAGCGGCTGAAGGCCGGTCGAACCGGGATGGCTCCTATTTATGGTTGCGGGAGGCGCTAAATCGCGGGTTTGCGCGTCCTGACAGAAACTGTCAGGAATGGTGCCATTTTGTTCCCCTCCCGGTCTCGACCTTGATCGCGGCTGCGCTTAGATTACATGTGCTATCCGTCGGACCAGGGCCGACCGCTACGAGATCCGTACATTCATGAAAGCCAAACCTTCGAAAGCCGGCGCGGGCCGCCGCGCCGCCGGTTCCGAGACCGATGCATTGCCGTTTCCGGCCAGTGATCCGCGCGTCATTTCCATCCGCGGCGCGCGGGAACACAATCTGAAGAATGTCGATCTCACCATCCCGCGGGACAAGCTGGTCGTGTTCACCGGGTTGTCGGGCTCGGGGAAATCCTCGCTGGCCTTCGATACGATCTATGCCGAGGGCCAGCGCCGCTACGTGGAATCCCTATCCGCCTATGCGCGGCAATTTCTCGAAATGATGCAGAAGCCGGACGTCGATCAGATCGACGGCCTGTCGCCGGCGATCTCGATCGAGCAGAAAACCACGTCGAAAAACCCGCGCTCCACCGTCGGCACCGTCACCGAGATTTACGATTATATGCGCCTGCTCTGGGCGCGGACCGGCATTCCCTATTCGCCCGCGACCGGCCTGCCGATCGAAAGCCAGACCGTCCAGCAGATGGTCGACCGCATTCTGGCAATGCCCGAGAAGACCCGCGCCTATCTGCTCGCGCCGGTCATTCGTGGCCGCAAAGGCGAATATCGCAAGGAAATCGCCGAATTCATGAAGCGCGGTTTTCAGCGGCTGAAGGTCGACGGCACGTTCTATGAAATCGCCGAGGCACCGACGCTCGACAAGAAGCTGAAACACGATATCGATGTCGTCGTCGATCGCATCGTCGTGCGGCCCGACATCGCCTCGCGCTTGGCAGATAGTTTGGAGACGGCCCTCGAACTTGCGGACGGCATCGCCGTGCTCGAACTCGCCGATGAGAAGGACGAGAAAGGCGAGGCCAAACGGGTCATGTTCTCGTCGAAATTCGCTTGCCCGGTTTCCGGCTTCACCATTCCGGAGATCGAGCCGCGCCTGTTCTCCTTCAATAATCCCTTCGGCGCCTGCCCCGTGTGCAGCGGCCTTGGCGCGCAGCAGAAAGTCGACGCCGATCTCGTGGTACCGGACGGCAAATTGACCTTGCGCAAGGGCGGCATCGCGCCGTGGGCCAAGAGCACCTCACCTTATTATACGCAGACGCTCGAAGGCCTCGGCAAGCATTTCAAGTTCCGGCTCGACACGCCGTGGGACGATCTGCCGAAGAAAGCGCGCGACGTCATTCTGTATGGCTCGGGCGATGACGAGGTGAAATTCTCCTATGACGACGGCCTGCGCGCCTATGACGTCAAGAAACCGTTCGAGGGCGTGATCAACAATCTCGAACGCCGTTATCTCGAAACCGAAAGCGATTGGGCGCGCGAGGAAATCAGCCGTTACATGGCCGCAACGCCCTGCCGCGCCTGCAATGGATATCGGCTGAAGCCGGAGGCCTTGGCGGTCAAAGTCGATCACCGCCATATTGGCGAGATCACCGATCTGTCCATCAAGCAGGCGGTGACGTGGGTCAACGAGCTGCCGAGCAAGCTCGATGCCAAGCGCAATGAGATCGCCGGACGGATCTTGAAGGAAATTCGCGAGCGGTTGACTTTCCTGCTCGACGTCGGCCTCGAATATCTCACCCTGTCACGTTCGTCAGGCACGCTGTCGGGCGGCGAAAGCCAGCGCATTCGCCTCGCCTCGCAGATCGGCTCGGGACTGACCGGCGTTCTTTACGTCTTGGACGAGCCGTCGATCGGCCTGCACCAGCGCGATAATGCCAGGTTGTTGGAGACGTTGCGCCGGCTGCGCGATCTCGGCAATACAGTGATCGTCGTCGAGCACGACGAAGACGCCATCCTGACCGCCGATTACGTGGTCGATGTGGGCCCCGGCGCCGGTATCCATGGCGGCAGCATCGTCAGCGAAGGCAAGCCCGACGAGATCATAGCCGATCCGAAATCCTTGACCGGCGATTATCTTTCCGGCCGTCGCATGGTCGCGACGCCGAAAAAACGGCGCAAGCCGGCACCCGGCCGCGCGCTCAAGATTGTCGGTGCGCGTGGCAACAATCTGAAAAATGTTACGACCTCGGTGCCGGTCGGTTTGTTCACCTGCATCACCGGCGTCTCGGGCGGCGGCAAATCCACACTGATCATCGACACGCTTTATAAGGCGGTCGCGCGCCGGCTCAACGGGGCGATTGAGCACCCTGCTCCGCACGATACGGTCGAAGGTCTCGAACATCTCGACAAGGTGATCGACATCGACCAGTCGCCGATCGGCCGTACCCCGCGCTCCAATCCGGCAACCTATACCGGCGCCTTCACGCCGATCCGCGAATGGTTCGCCGGCCTGCCGGAAGCCAAAGCCCGCGGGTACCAGCCGGGACGGTTTTCGTTCAACGTCAAGGGCGGCCGTTGCGAGGCCTGTCAGGGCGATGGCGTTATCAAAATCGAAATGCACTTCCTGCCGGACGTCTATGTCACTTGCGACGTGTGCAAAGGCAAGCGTTACGACCGCGAGACATTGGAGGTCAAGTTCAAGGAGAAAAGCATCGCCGATGTGCTTGATATGACGGTGGAAGAAGCCGCCGATCTGTTCAAGGCCGTGCCGACCATCCGTGATAAGATGGAGACGCTGAAACGCGTCGGTCTGGACTATGTGCATGTCGGCCAACAGGCGACCACCCTGTCGGGCGGCGAGGCGCAGCGCGTGAAGCTCTCCAAGGAATTGGCGCGCCGATCAACCGGCCGCACGCTCTATATTTTGGACGAGCCGACCACGGGCCTGCATTTCCACGATGTGAAGAAGCTGCTCGAAGTGCTGCATGAACTGGTGGATCAGGGCAATACCGTCGTGGTGATCGAGCACAATCTCGAGGTCATCAAGACCGCCGATTGGATCATCGACCTTGGGCCAGAGGGCGGTGACGGCGGCGGCGAAATCGTGGCCGAAGGCACGCCGGAAGACATTATCAAGGTCCCACGGTCGCATACCGGACGATTCTTGAAAGAGGTGCTGGACCGACGGCCGCTGAAGGCCAAGCAAAGCGAAGCGGCCGAGTAGAGTGGGCAGGGCCGTCACGATGATCGATTTCTTCTTCGGTGTCGGCAGTCGCTATTCCTATTTGGCCGCGGCGTAGATCGGTGGCATCGAACGGGAACATTACCGGTATCGTCGGCTCGTTCATGGGCGTGTCGGCATCGGAATATACGGTTCTCATAATCATCGGCCCGATTCTCGACAAGGTCTTCGTCGATCCGCGCTTTCACCGCGTCCATCACATGATGGCGACGCCCGAGGAACCGCACATCCACGATTGCAACTTCGCGCTGGTGCTACCGATCTGGGATATCATTTTCCGGACCGCACGCTACGATCTGACACCGCGCCAGTGCGGAGTCGACGACCCGACGATTGACGCCGACAATGATTATTTCTGGGCCGGACAACAATGGCGGACGTTCCGGCGCTTTTGGCGGGAGCTGACGAAGCGGCGCACGCGCCAAGAGGCGCAGGAACCGGAGCCTGCCGAGTGACAGCGATGCGGTCGCTTATTGCGATCGCATCGCTTGTGCCGAAAACCGGTAGCCACTTTTCGGTACGATGCGTTATTCCTCGTCCTGCTTGCGTAGCACCGCCTTGAGCACGTCACGCACGCCGATCGAACCGACAAAACGATTGTCGTCGTCGAATAGGGCGACGGGGGCGATATTCGCATTGTGCATCGCCAACATGACCGTCTTAAGCGATGTGCCGGGGCTTGCCCAATAGCAGGGCCGCTCGCCCGACGCGATCGGGTCGTCTGCCTTCAGACAATGCACCCAGGTTCCGGGGAGGCCATCGCGCTCCGCCGCAAGGACCTGGCGGTTTGCATCCAGTTTGAATCGGGTGGTCTTGCGTCGATCGAGCCAAACCCAACCGTCGCCGGCGCCCTCGAGGTCCCGCACGTCTCGCATCACATGCCAGGCCGTCAGCACGCTCAAGGGATTCACATTGGCGATGAATTCCTGAACATAATCGTTCGCGGGCCGCAAAACGATATCTTCCGGTCGGCCGGACTGGACGATGCGGCCACTCTCCAGAATGGTGATCGTATTGCCGATCTTGAGCGCCTCTTCCAAATCGTGGCTAACGAAGATGATGGTCTTCTTCAGTTCCGATTGCAGTTGCAGCAACTCGTCCTGCAATTTGGTGCGGATCAGCGGGTCGAGCGCCGAGAATGGCTCGTCCATCAGCAGGATCGGTGCCTCGGTGGCAAAGGCGCGGGCGAGGCCAACGCGTTGCTGCATGCCGCCGGAAAGTTCATGCGCATATTTGCCGGCCCATTGGCTGAGGCCCACCAATTTCAATTGCTTGTCGACGCGCTCTTTCCGTTCGGCCTCCGGGATGCCGGCGAGTTCGAGCCCGAAGCCCACATTCTCGGCAACCGTGCGCCACGGCAGCAGGCCGAATTGCTGGAACACCATCGCGACGCTGCCTTGCCGCACGTGCCGTAGCGTGTCTGCGCTGCAGGTGACGACATCGACCATCTCATTGCCGGCTTTCACCAGCACGGACCCGCGTGCCACTTTGTTCAGACCGTTGACCGCGCGCAGCAAAGTCGATTTGCCGGAGCCCGACAATCCCATCAGCACGCTGATCTCGCCCTCTTTCACCGTGAGGTTGCCGTTGGCGCAGCCGAGCACGGTGCCCGTCTTGGAAAGAATATCGGCACGCGTGCCACCGGCATCCAGCATTTTCAGCGCTTCGCTGATGTTGCTGCCGAACACGATGTCGACATTCTTGAAGTCAACTGCAATGTCGCTCATCAGTGCGCCTCCTTCACCCGGCAGAGGCGGTCGAGAATGATCGCCAGAATCACGATACAGGCGCCCGCCTCGAAACCGCGCGGAATGTTGAACTGGCCCATCGCGCGTACCACATCGACGCCGAGACCTTCGGCGCCGACAAGTCCGGCGATCACCACCATGGAAAGGCTGAGCATGATACATTGCGTGACGCCGGCCATGATCGTCGGCATCGCATGCGGCAATTCCACCTTCCACAACAATTGGCGCTTGGTCGAACCGAAAGCTTCACCAGCTTCCTTCAGCGCGGTAGGCGTCGAACTGATGCCCAGATAAGTGAGCCGGATCGGTGCCGGCAACGCGAAAATCAAAGTGGCGATCAGCCCGGGTGCCGCGCCGAGGCGGAACAAAGCGACCATCGGGATCAGATACACCAGGGTCGGCAAAGTCTGCATCATGTCGAGGATCGGGTGGATCACCCGGTACCACTTGGGCCGATGCGCCGACATCACGCCGACCGGAATGCCGATGACCATGGCAACTGCGGCCGACCAGGCGACGAGCGCCACGGTCTTCATCGTGTCTTCCCAATAACCCTGGTTCCATATGAACAGGCAGCCCAAAAGGATGAAAATCATCAGGCCTATTGAGCGGAAGCGCCAATAGGCGAAGACCAGGATGATCAGGATGATGACGGGCGGCGGTAGAAAGGTCAGCACCGTGGACGTTGCGCTGACCACGCTCTCGATGACGAGCCGCAACGGATCGAAGAACCACGTCGTGCAATAGCTCTGAAAGAATTCGATGACCACTTGCATCATGTGGCCAAAGGGCAGCTTCGTATCCGTTACCCAGTTGAACATGTCACCCCCTCATTCTGGCAATGATCAACGCGCCACCTGCCGCCCCTGAGGCTCCCTCCCAAGGAACACCTGCCACGACCAGAAACGCCCCAACTTCCCCAAATATAAAAGGGGAGAGCCATCGCCCTCCCCTTGCCACGGCTCTTACAGGCCGAGGCTCTTCTTGACCGCGGCAAGACCGGGCTGACCGTCGAAGGTGGTCACACCGGCAAGCCAAGCATCTAGAACGCCCGGATTCGCCTTCAAGTATTTTTCGGCAGCGGCCGGACCTTCCATCCCGTCACCCGTAATATAGTTCATCACGGTATTTTCGAGATCCACGTTGAACTTGAGATTGCCGACGAACTTGCCGGCATTCGGGCATTCGCCCGCCCAGCCGGCGCGCTCGTTGGTATACACGATCGCGCTGCCGAAGTTCGGGCCGAACGTATCGTCGCCACCGGTCAGATACTGGATCTTGAAATTGACGTTCATCGGGTGCGGCGCCCAGCCGAGGAAGACGATATCCTCTTTACGCGCCACAGCGCCCTGCACTTCGGCGAGCATGCCCTGCTCGCTCGACTCGACCAGTTTGAAGTCCTTCAGATTGTCCTTGTTGCCGTCGATCAGGCTCTGCACCAGGCGGTTACCGTCGTTGCCCGGCTCGATGCCATAGATCTTGCCCTTCAGCGAATCCTTGAACTTCGTGATGTCGCCGAAATCATGCAGGCCCTTGTCGTAAGTGTACTGCGGCACCGCGAGGGTGTATTTCGCCCCTTCCGGCAGATTGGCGCCGGTCTCGATCACCGACTTGTCTTCGATATAGGCCTTGCGGTCGTTTTCCATGCTCGGCTGCCAGTTGCCAAGGAACACATCGATGTCTTTGGATTTCATCGAGGCGTAGGTCACCGGCACGCTCAAAACGGTGGTCTTCGGCGTATAGCCGAGACCCACGAGAATCCGCGAGGCGATCGCCGTCGTCGCGGTAATGTCGGTCCAGCCGACATCCGAGAACTTGACAGTCTTACAGGCCTCGGGATCGCCGGCCAGCGCGGTACCCGACGTGGCACCCAGCGCCAAAGCAGCGGCGACAAAAATCTTCACTCCACGCGTCATTTAAATCTCCCCGAAAATGACGAACCACACGTCGTTGTGACTGCCGAAACGTCCTGCCGCAGATCCGCCCCTCCCTGGACGGGAAACATAGATTCACGGCTCTTCGTTCGGCCAAACTTTGCGCTTCAACTGATACAAACCCGATGCTTGATGAGAAGCGCGCGAGTATCCCGGCATCAGTCTTGGGCGCAATTAGACAATTGAACGGAACAATTGACAAGGTTATTCTCTTTGATTTTTCGAGGGAATTTTGTCTTGATCCGACCAAAAATTTCGTATTTCCCGGTTTTTCCAGACGCTCATTTGTGCCGCGAAAAATGGGCATCTATTATGCTTTTTCGCAATATATAAATTGTCTTATTGCATTAAAAAATCGCTGCATTTATACGCACGCGAACGAGCCGAAAACATAAGGCCGTCGCGACAGCTTGGGGCTGCGATCACTCTGAAAGAGGTCCTCTAATTATGGGTCTGATTGGTAAACTTGCAGCCGTTGCGGCTGTTATCGCTTTGGGTATTTCCGCGGCTGGCTGCAGCTCGACGGGCGAAGGCGCGGCCGCCGCGCAAGCCTCGATCACGGCGCAGGGTCCCAATCCGCGCGACAAGACGCCGGTTTGCCGCCGCTTGCACGGCGACGGGATCGTTCTGTCGGAACATATCCGCCAGAAACAAGGCGAAGTTGGCGCGAACGCCGCGTTCACCGCCGGTATCGCCGCATTGAGCCTGGCAAATTCGGACGGCCATCGTGTTGTGGTTGCTGACGCCGGCGGCGCCTCGCGCGACGACCTGTCGTATCTGCAGGGCCAAATGGCCGATGTGAACGGCCAACTCGTGGCGCACGGCTGCACGCCGATCACGTCGAACTAAGGTTGCAGGGCCACCTGCGTGGCAGGCGGCCCCTTTTTCCGAGGGAGCTTCCCTCTCGTCCGATTGCGGGCTATGACGGTTCAGCGGGCGGCCGGTTCGGCCGCAGCCTTTCCGATTTGAGGGAAAACGATGAAAACCGTCCACGTCTTGAATGGACCCAATCTCAATCTGCTCGGCACCCGCGAACCGGGGACCTATGGCGCACAGACACTCGCCCAGATTGAGGCCGATTTGCGGGCCCGGGCAGCGGCGCTCGGCGCCGATCTCGTATTCAAGCAATCTAACCAGGAAGGCGATCTTGTCACCTGGATTCAGGAGGCTGGTTCCGCGGGCCAACCGATCATTTTGAACGCCGCCGCCTATACCCACACGTCGATCGCGATTCATGACGCGATCCGGGGGGCCAAGGCCGAAGTCATCGAAGTACACCTATCCAACGTGCACGCGCGCGAGCATTTCCGGCACCATTCCTATATATCGGCTGTTGCCAAAGGGGTTATTCTCGGGTTTGGTCCGATGAGCTATAGGCTCGCGCTCGAGGCGCTGCTTGAAGGCGCAGCTTAAGAGATCACGCCGCGCGGGCTGGGGAATTTGTCGTATTTTAACAAAAACCTGCTGTCACTTTCCCGAGAACGAATACTTCGCGGCAAGACGTCATGACCTATTAAAGAGGCGATATGAAAAAACCGGCCAAGACACCATCCGCACCCAGGGCGGTGAGCGACAAGAGCATCGACGCAAACCTGGTGCGGGAAATTGCGGATCTGCTCACCGACACGGATCTTACCGAGATCGAGGTGGAAAAAGGCGATCTGCGCATTCGCGTCTCCCGCGCGGTGGCAGCCGTTGCGACTGCGGCACCGATGGCCATTCAACATCACGTTGCGCCGGCGCCGCAAGCCGCGCCTGCCCCGGCTCAGCCGGCCGCCCCGCCCGTGCCCGCGGCCGAGAATCCGGGAACGGTCAAATCGCCTATGGTCGGCACCGCATATCGCCGCACCAATCCGCAGGCGAAACCCTTCGTCGAAATCGGTTCGGTGGTGAAAGCCGGCGACAAAATCCTGCTCGTCGAAGCCATGAAGACGTTCAACGAAATTGTCGCGCCGCGTGCCGGCACGATAACCGCCATCATGGTCGAAGACGGACAGCCTGTGGAATATGGCCAGCCGCTGCTCGTCATCGAGTAGCCGCTGCGCAAGCTCGGCCAGGGGATGTCGTTTGACGAGGATTTGGATTCCACATGTTCGATAAGATACTCATCGCAAACCGGGGCGAAATCGCGTTGCGCGTACTGCGCGCAGCCAAGGAACTCGGTATTGCCACAGTCGCCGTTCATTCGACCGCGGATTCCGATGCGATGCACGTGCGGCTGGCCGATGAAAGTGTCTGCATCGGCCCACCGGCCGCCAGGGATTCCTATCTCAATGTCCCGGCGTTGCTGGCTGCGTGCGAAATCACCGGCGCCGACGCGATTCATCCCGGTTACGGTTTCCTGTCGGAAAATGCGCGTTTTGCGGACATTCTTGCCGAGCACAATATCGCCTTCATCGGCCCGAAAGCCGAGCATATCCGGATCATGGGCGACAAGATCGAGGCCAAACGCACGGCCTTGCGCCTCGGCATTCCTTGCGTGCCGGGCTCCGAAGGCGGAGTGACGGAAGATGCCGAAGCGCTGAAAATCGCGGCGGACATCGGCTATCCGGTTCTCGTCAAAGCCGCCGCCGGCGGCGGCGGGCGCGGGATGAAAGTGGCGCGTTCGGCCGAAGATCTCCCCGACGCTTTGGCAACGGCCCGCTCGGAAGCAAAAGCGGCGTTCGGAGACGATGCGGTCTATCTGGAAAAATACCTCGAAAAACCGCGCCATATCGAGATTCAAGTATTGGGCGATGGCCAGGGCGGCGCGGTGCACCTCGGCGAGCGCGACTGCTCCTTGCAGCGCCGGCACCAAAAGGTCTGGGAAGAAAGCCCCTCACCGGCTTTGAACGACCGGCAACGGGCAGAGATCGGCGAAACGGTCGCCAAGGCGATGCGCGAACTCGGCTACGTGGGCGCAGGTACGATCGAGTTCCTTTATGAGGATGGCCGATTCTATTTCATCGAAATGAACACCCGCATTCAGGTCGAACATCCGGTCACCGAAATGATCACCGGGATCGACCTCGTCAACGAGCAGATCAAGATCGCAGCCGGCTCGCCCTTGTCCTTCGCGCAAGAAGACGTGGTGTTCACCGGGCACGCGATTGAATGCCGGATCAACGCCGAACATCCGGCGACCTTCCGCCCCTCACCGGGCAAGATCTCCTATTATCATCCGCCCGGCGGCCTGGGCGTGCGCGTCGATTCGGCAGTCTACCAAGGCTATACGATTCCGCCGCACTATGACTCGCTCGTCGGCAAGCTGATCGTCCATGGCCGTACGCGGACCGAGGCGCTCATGCGTCTGCGCCGGGCGCTCGACGAGTTCATCGTCGACGGCATCGATACGACGATCCCGCTCTTCCGCACCCTTGTGCGCAATGCCGATATTCAGAACGGCCAATACGACATCCACTGGCTGGAAAAATTCCTCGCCGACGGCGGTATGGATTAGACGTCTGACCTTTCGAAGCCGGGCAACGCTTTCCACCGCTCAAAATCCGGCGGCGGACATATTAGAGTTAAAGCGCCAATGTATGCTTGACTTCGCCCTGCGCCCTCCGTAAACGGGGGGCGCTTGAGGCGAACAGCCTTGAGGGCGCGTAGCTCAGCGGGAGAGCACACCCTTCACACGGGTGGGGTCACAGGTTCAATCCCTGTCGCGCCCACCATGCTTTTATCCAAAATCTCAATAATTTCGCGCCACATTTTGATAGCGCGGCATGGCGGCGTTGCGGCCTGCTTAACCGCGGCTCACTGCAACGGCATTGTGTCGCGGCAAGGCGGAATTGTTGCAGCCATGCAACTCCCGCCAAGAAGCAACCGTTCGTTTACGATTCCCGCGATCTCCAATTGCATCGACGGCGTATTGGTAGAACATTGTTCACATGTGGCTTGGCTGAGGCCGCGTGATTCTGCGTTCGTTTTCACCTTCGAGATTACGAGGCACCAATGCGCCGTTACCTTATTTCCATGGCCAGCTCTGTGGCCGGGATTATTCTTTATTCCGCGGCCCCTGCTTGGGCCATCGATTCCGACATGCTCAAAGTCTTCACCACGACGCCCCAACCCGAGGCGAATGTGCAGGAGAATCCTATCCCGCGCGAAACGGTCACCTATGACGGCCCCTACGCGCCGGGAACCATTCTGATTTCGACAAAAGAACGTCGGATGTACCTCGTCCTGCAGGAACACCAGGCGATCAAATATGGCGTCGGCGTCGGTCGTCCGGGGTTCGAGTGGGGCGGCGTGAAGCTCATTTCACGCAAGGCCGAATGGCCCGATTGGACCCCGCCTCCGCAAATGCTGAAGCGCCGGCCCGATCTGCCCCGGCACATGGCCGGCGGCATCGACAATCCGCTCGGCGCCCGGGCGATGTATCTCGGCTCCTCGCTTTATCGCATCCACGGCTCGAATGAGCCGGATACGATCGGTCAGGCGGTCTCGTCGGGCTGCATTCGCATGACCAACGAGGATGTCGAGGATCTTTATGAACGTGTTCATGTCGGCACGAAAGTGATCGTTCTGCGTAACTGAGCGATCTTCGGGCTGTTCGCGCGATTTGAGCCGGGGTTCGCCCCGGCTTTGTCTTAGCCTCGATTGAGGTGCTTGGCTTCGAGCTCGTCGAGATAGATTTGCCAATGGGCGGCGAAATTCTGCCCAAGATCGAACAGATAGTCCCAGGTGTAGAGCCCGCTGTCGTGGCCGTCGTCGAACACGAGGCGCGCAGCATAGTTCCCGACCGGCGTCACTTGGGTGATCCGGACTTGTCTCTTGCCCGCCACCGTTTTCTTTTCGGCCGGACTGTGGCCGCGCACCTCCGCCGAGGGGCTCGAAACCCGTAAATATTCGGCACTCAGCTCATAGTCCTCGCCGCCGATGAACTGGATCTTCAGAACGCTCCCATGCTCGCGAACCCGAATTTCCGTCGGCCAATGATCGGCGCCCTGCTGCATGAAGATCCCTTTTTAGTCTTGTTTCGTCGCGTGAGACATATAGATAGATTATCAGTCAAAAGTAGCGAAAATGCCGCCCGTTGGGGCCGGCACAGGTCAGAAACATGGATGGGATCACAGAAATCGACCAATATGGCGCCACCGCCGCCCATCTTGAGGTGCCCACCGCTCCCACCTCGCCACTGATCGATCCGTTCGGCCGGGCGATTACCTATGTCCGCGTCTCGGTGACGGACCGGTGCGATTTCCGCTGCGCCTATTGCATGTCGGAAGACATGAACTTCCTCCCCAAGCGCGACCTGCTGACGCTGGAAGAGCTTGATCGCCTGTGCACGGCTTTCATCCGCCGCGGCACCCGCAAATTGCGGATCACAGGCGGCGAACCCCTGGTTCGCCGCAATATCATGAGCCTCTTTCGCGGCCTTTCGAGGCATCTGCACTCCGCGGCGCTCGACGAAGTCACGGTGACGACCAACGGGTCTCAGCTTTCGCGCTATGCCACCGAACTCGCCGATTATGGCGTAAAGCGGATCAACGTCTCGCTCGACACGCTCGATCCGGCCAAATTCCGCCAAATCACCCGCTGGGGCGATTTCGACAAAGTGATGGCCGGGATCGATGCCGCGCAGCGGGCAGGACTGGCGATCAAGATCAATACGGTCGCCCTGAAAGATTTTAACGAGAACGAATTCGAGCGGCTTCTCGTCTGGGCGCACGGGCGTGGCATGGACATCACCTTCATCGAGGTCATGCCGCTCGGTGAAATCGAGGGCGAGCGGGCGGACCAATATTTGCCGCTTTCCCAGGTGCGGGCGCGCTTCATGGACCGCTACACGCTGATCGACTCGACCTATCGGACCGGCGGCCCGGCACGCTACGTCACGGTGAAGGAGACCGGCGGGCGGCTCGGGTTCATCACGCCACTCACCCATAATTTTTGCGAAAGTTGCAACCGAGTGCGCGTCACCTGCACCGGGACACTCTATATGTGCCTCGGCCAGGAAGATGCCGCCGACCTTCGCGCGCCGCTCCGCGCCTCTACGAGCGATGATCTGCTCGATGCGGCCATCACCCGCGCCATCGCGCGCAAGCCGAAGGGGCATGATTTCATCATTGATCGCGCGGGCCGCGCGCCGGCGGTCGGTCGTCATATGAGCGTGACCGGCGGCTGATCCTGGGGTCGAGACCCAAATCCTTCAGGTCTTGGCGCGCTGCCGGATCATGTAATTGTCGAACGTATATTCGGCGACTTGCCACCACAAATATTCATCGCCGCGGAACTGCGTGTAGGACTCATACACTTTCTTGAACTTGTCGTTGCTTTGCGCGGTTTGGTCGTAAAGATCCTGTGCCGCCTTCCAGCATGCTTCCAAAAAATCCTGCGAGAGGGGACGCAATTGTGCGCCAGAGGCGATGATCCGTTTCAAAGCTGCGGGATTGGCCGCATCGTAGCGGGCGAGCATTCGCGAGTTGGTTTCGGCCGCGGCAGCGGTCAAAATCGCCTGATAGGATTTTGGCAGGCCAGCCCATTTCTTGGCATCGATGCAAAAATGCAGCATCGCACTGCCTTCGGCCCAGCCGGGATAATAATAGAACGGCGCGACCTTATTGAACCCAGCCTTTTCGTCATCGTAAGGGCCGACCCAGGACGCGGCATCGATCGTGCCTTTTTCCAACGCATCGTAAATGTCCGCGCCCGCGACTGGTTGCGGCTGCACACCGAAACCTTGCAGGATCTTGGCCGCAAAACCGCCGACACGCATTTTCAGGCCATTCAGATCCTCTTGCGCTTTCAGTTCTTTACGGAACCAGCCGCCCATGCGCGCGCCGCTGTTGCCGCCCGGCAGCGCGATCGCGTTGTAGTCGGCCAGAAATTCGTTGAACAATTCGTTGCCGCCGCCAAAGCTCGCCCAAGCGTCTTGCTGCCGGGCGTTCATGCCGAACGGAATGCCCGTCGCGAGCGCGAAGGTCGGGTCCTTGCCGGAAAAATAGGCCAAGGACGTATGGCACATATCGACTGTACCGTTCGTTACAACGTCAAGCGCCTGCACGGCGGGGGCCAATTCGCCCGGCGCAGAGACTTCGATCTGAAATTTATCGCCGGTCGCCTCGGCCACACGCTGCGCGAATTCCTGCGCACCGCCGAACATCAAATCGAGCGTTTTGGGGAAGCTCGATGTGAGCTTCCATTTGATTTCCGGAGCACTCTGCGCCAGCGCCGGCGCGGCAAGGGCGGACGCCGCCAGCCCGATGCTGGCGGTTTGCAGAAAGCGGCGACGCAGTAAAGCCATGTACATCTCCCGGAGCGATGGCGCGGAGACTCATGCAGCTAAACGACAAAATTAGGGCGAGACCTAACTGGCGGATTTTTCCAGCCGAGCGGGGGGCAAGACCGGCCCCGCCCCGCTTGCGCTCATTCTATGACGATTCGCGGTGCCGGTCGTCCCTGATATCCCTGCAGGGCGCCCGCGACCGCCTGCGCGATGCCGCGATACACCGCGGCGTGCGGGCCATTCGGCTCGCTCACCACGACCGGTTGGCCGGCATCGGATCGTTCGCGAATCGCGAGCGCGAGCGGCACCTCGCCCAAAAAGGGCACGTCCAATTTTTCCGCCTCATGCCGTGCGCCGCCATGGGCGAAGACGTCAGAGCGCGTGCCGCAATGCGGGCATAGAAAATAGCTCATATTTTCAACGACCCCAAGGATCGGCACTTCGACCCGGCGAAACATCGTGACGGCGCGGCGCGCGTCGATCAGCGCCAGGTCCTGCGGCGTCGAAACAATGACGGCACCCGCCAACGGAACGTCCTGCGCGAGCGACAATTGCGCATCCCCCGTACCGGGCGGCATGTCGACGACCAAGACGTCGATCTCGCCCCAACTGACCCGGCGAAGCATTTCGGTGAGAGCCGATTTGATCATGGGGCCGCGCCAGATCATCGCGGTCTCTTCCTCGACCATGAAGCCGATCGACATGATTTTCACGCCATGCGCTTCGAGCGGAATCATCATTTTGTCGGGGCCAACTTGTGGTTTTTGGTGGAGGCCAAAGAGACGCGGCATCGACGGGCCATAGACGTCGGCGTCGAGAATGCCGACACGGAGCCCCTGCCCAGCTAAGGCAAGCGCCAAATTGCAAGCCGTCGTCGATTTGCCGACACCGCCCTTGCCGGACGCCACCGCAATGATCTTGGCGATCCCCGGAACCGGACTGCCACCGCGCGGCCCATGACGCGCAGGTTCCGGCGCCTGCGGCCGCTCCGACGTCAGCGTCACGAGCGCGCCCGTCACACCGGGGATCGCTTTGATCGCCCGCTCGGCCTTCAGCCGCATCTCCTCCATTTCCATGGATTTCGCCGGATCGATCGCGATTGCCGCAAAAACCTTGCCGTCGCGGATACTAATGCCGTTCAACGTGCCGGAGGCCGGCAAGGGCGTCTTGCCGTCAGGACCGGGCACAAGCGTGAGGGCACGTAGAACGTCTTTTTCGGTCGGCAACAGAAGGCTCCGCATTTTAAGCTGTTTGTCCGCGTTATAGGCCCCGCTTGAAGCGGGTCAACGGACTTGTTGATCGCAGGACCACAACACGGCAACATGCGGCGGCAAACAATTGCGATCGTTCTCGTGTGCGTGCCGGGCAAAGAATTCACGCTCAGCGAGTTCATGCGATCCAAAACCGGATGGTGGAAACGTCATGAAAATAATCGGTGTCATTCTCGCGGGCGGACGATCCTCTCGTATGGGGGCCGACAAAGCCTTCGTCACGTTCAATGGGCGTCCGCTGGTCGAGCATGTGCTCGCAAGATTCGCACCGCAAGTCGCGGATGTCGTCATCAACGCCAACGGCGATGCCGCCCGCTTTGCCGCTTATCCACATCCTGTGCTCCCCGACCGCCTCGGCGCCAACGGCCCGTTGTGCGGTGTGGCGAGCGGACTGAACTATGCCCAGCAACACAATGCTGATGCCATTGTCGCCGTGCCGGTCGATGGCCCGCTGCTGCCACTCGACCTCGTCGACCGCTTGACCGCGGCGCTGAACCCGGAAAGCCAGGCCGTGGTGGCAAGAAGCCCGGATGGAGTGGAACCGACGTTCGCGCTTTGGCGGGTCAGCGCTTTGCCGCAAATGGAAATCGCACTCGAGCAAGGCATTCGTGGACCCAAACACATGCTTGAGCAATTGCCGCATGCGAGCGTGCTGTTCGACGCCAAAGTAGCTGGCCTCGCACCGTTTGCCAATCTCAACACCCGGGAAGAATTGGCCGACGTCGAGCGCCGCGTCCTGCATGAGGGTGCGGGCAGCCTTGCTTGAGCCCTTTGTGAACGCGCTTGCTCCACGCAATTAGATATGGGAAGCGTACCATACCGCGTTGCACAATAAGGGATTGGATATGGCGAAGGTTGCGTTTCTCGGCTTGGGCGTGATGGGCTATCCCATGGCTGGGCATCTCAAGGCGCATGGGCATGACGTGACGGTTTACAATCGCACGCCGGCCAAAGCGGCTAGTTGGGTCGCCGAACATAGCGGGAAAAGCGCTCCGACGCCGCGCGCCGCCGCCGAAGGGCAAGACCTGATCTTCGCCTGCGTCGGCAATGACGACGATTTGCGATCCGTCACCATCGGTCCGGACGGCGCCTTCGCCGCAATGGCGACGGGCGCAATCTTTGTCGACCACACGACTGCGTCTGCTGATGTGGCAAGAGAACTCTATACCAGCGCCAAAAAGCTCGGCCTCGGCTTTGTCGATGCACCCGTTTCCGGCGGCCAGGCGGGCGCGCAAAACGGGGTTTTGACCGTCATGTGCGGCGGCGATGCGAGCGATTACGCCAAGGCCGAGCCTGTCATTCAAAGCTACGCCCGCTCATGCCGGCTGCTCGGCGACGCGGGCGCCGGTCAGCTGACGAAGATGGTCAACCAGATCTGCATCGCCGGTCTCGTCCAGGGCCTGTCCGAGGGCCTGCACTTTGCCACCCAAGCCGGGCTCGACGCGGAAGCGGTGATCGAGGTGATCTCGAAAGGCGCGGCGCAGAGCTGGCAAATGGAGAACCGCTACAAGACGATGCTCGCCGGCAAATTCGATTTCGGCTTCGCCGTCGATTGGATGCGGAAGGACCTCGGCATTTGTCTTGCCGAGTCGCGCCGCAACGGCGCCCACTTGCCGGTGACAGCTCTGGTCGATCAATTCTATTCCGAAGTCCAGACGATGGGTGGCGGCCGTTGGGACACGTCGAGCCTGTTGGCGCGCCTCAACAAATAAATCAGCGCAGCTTCACGGGGACGAAGCGCTGGCTGGCGCTTCGCCTCTTTCGCCGCACGTCACTTCGGCGTGAAGCCCCATTTGACGAAGACGGCTTTCGCTGCGTCACTCTGCAGATAGGTCAAGAATTTGGCGGCGGCTTCGCCCTTGTTGCCGGCCGTCAACGCGAACGAATAAATGATCGGCGCGTGCGAGGTCTCCGGGAATGTCGCCACGACTTTGACGCGCGGTTCGGCTTTCGCATCGCTCGCGTAGACGATGCCGTAGGGCGTTTCGCCGCGCGCGACGAAATTGAGCGCGTTGCGCACATTGTCCGCCATCGCAAGATGGGGTTCGAGCGTCACCCACAAACCAAGCTTATCGAGCGCTTCCTTGGTATATTTGCCCGCCGGCACGGTTTTGATTTCGCCGACCGCAATTCGGCCATTGCCGAGCGCGGCGGTCCAGCCGTCCGCCGTCAGCGCAAGCGGCGCATCGGGCGCTGACGTGGGGGCAACGACCACCAGTTGATTGCTCAGGAGATCGATGCGCATCTCGGGTTTGATCAGATTGCGCGTCGCCACGTAATCCATCGAATCCTGATCGGCCGAGGCGAATAGATCGGCCGGCGCCCCCTGCTCGATCTGACGCGCCAAGGCCAATGAGCCGGCATAGGATGTTTTGACGTCGATTTGCGTCGCCACGGTAAAATCATGGGCGATTTCATCCAGCGCGTCCTTGAGGCTCGCCGCCGCGAAAACATTTATCGTATCAGCCGCATAAGCGCTTGTGCTCGCGCACAAGATAAATAGAAAAAAGGCAAAAGCGGAGCTAAGGCGCGACATGGCGTATCCTTGGGTTAGGCTAAAGATGAAAGAGCCGAACCGGAACCGTCGTGCCGGAATACGCTTCACGCATGCAGAGCGAAGCGATGACTGTTGGCGCGATTGATACAAGCTTTGGACAGAGCGTCAATTCGATTCAGGGTGGCACGGCCAGTGCACCAACGCGATCAATCGCCCGTCTGCATGCGCTGCCGGCGGCGCTCGCTCGGCCGTACGCGCGCCGGCGTGCCACCACGGGTCTTGAGGCGCTCAAGCCGCGGCGGCAATTCGGCCATGATCGCGAGGCGCGTTTCCTCGCTCATCAGCCCCCATTGAGAAATTTCTGCGATCGAACGGCCGCAACCGATGCAAAGCCCGAGGCTCGGCTCCATGACGCAGATTTTGATGCAGGGCGTTGAGACGGTCATGACCTCAATTCAAAACCAATTCGGCCGCCGGCACCATGCCCATATAGCAAGCCACCGCGGTCTTAATGATCCCCATCGCCAAGACTCCTCCGGCGCCGTCCGACTCGTGCACCCCGAAATCCGCGACCGGCTTGTAGCCGAGTTCGTCGCAAATAGGACCCTGGAGCGATTCGGCAAGGGCTTGACCAAGCAGACAGTGCGCGACGGCTCCGGGTTCGAGCCTGTTCAGAATCACAGCCGCCGCCACGGCCGCCAAACCGTCGAGCACGACGGGGATACGTTCCATCCGCGCGGCGAGAATGGCGCCGGCAAGTGCGGCGATGTCGCGCCCGCCCAGCCGCCGCAGAACCTCCAACGGATCGCTGAGATGCGCCTGGTGCATATCGAGTGCCACCGCGACCGTCTCCCGCTCCGAATCACTGGCCGCCGGCAACCAATCGCCGCCGCTCAGCGCCGACAGGATGGCGGCGGCAGGCAGATCGGCTCCGCGTCCGAGGGCGCTCAGACACAGCAGATCCGCACCGCCGGCAATAGCTTCCATGCCGAAAGCCATCGTGGCGGCACAGGTCTTTTCGTCCATCGCGGCGTCGTGCGCGATGTTCTTGGTGGGCAGATCGATGGCGAGATCGAAGACCTTCAGCCCCGCATCGAAACTGGCGCAAATCTGGTTGACGGCCGCGCCGCCGTCGGACAGATGGGTCAGAGCCTGTTTGGTCCGCGCCGGCGGAACCGGGGAAACGCCATGGCTGGACGCAAAAATCGCCAGCAGAGGCCGCAAGACCACTGGCTTGGTCTTGCCCTGCCAAGAGGCGAGCCAGGCGACATGGTCGTGAAACCGCCCCAGTGCACCGGCCGGATCGAGACGCGCCATTGTGGCTTTGACTTCGTCCCATGCGTGTTCGTTGGCGTCAGGTAACAGGCGAACAAGATTGCGAATGTCGTCGAAGGGAAGGCCCGAGGCGGTCATGGGGTATCCAAAATGCAAACTCAGTTGCCTGCGGTTTAATCCCTGACGCCACGAGATACTATAGGCGACGGCAAATTTTGCGAGGATACAGCATATTTAACTGTAAAATTTTGTTATATAAATAATTATATTTTTTAAAATGTGAATTGACTTTTGATGCGACAGCCATATGAGTAAACTGAGAGAATAGAGGATTGGTGTGAATGGGCGTCATCAATGTCATAGACCGCAGCGGCGCGGCGCATGCGCTTGAGGCTGTTGAAGGGTGGCGTGTGATGGAAATCTTGCGCGACCATGGCGTCGGCATGGATGGTTTGTGCGGTGGCGCCTGCGATTGCGCGACGTGCCATGTGGTGGTGGACGAGGATTGGGTCTCGCGTTTGCCGGAACCGCGCACAGAGGAACTCGATAAACTCGATGAATTGCCGGTGCTGGAAGCCGGCTCGCGCCTGTCCTGCCAGATCATCTGGTCGGAAGAGATCGACGGCCTGTCGCTGACGTTGCCGCAAGAGGTTTAGGCATGCGCTATTTCCCGCTGCTCGCGGATACGAGGGACAAGACGATTCTGCTGTGCGGCGGCGGCGCTTTGGCACTGGCGAAATTGCGCCTGCTGCTGAAGACCGAAGCGCGGATCGTGATCGTTTCGCCAGCCGTCGTCACTGAGATCAGCGAGTATGCCGAAAGGACGCCCGGCCCGGGCCAAATCGTCTGGCATCAGCGCTCCTTCGGTCCTTCCGACCTCGCGAATATATTCCTCGCCTATGTGGCGACAGAAGATCCTGCGGAAGATCAGCGCATCGCCGCATGCGCGCGCGAAGCCGGAATTTTGGTCAATGTGGTCGATACGCCCGACGAATCGACCATCATCACGCCGGCTATCGTGGATCGCGATCCGGTGGTGGTAGCAATTGGCAGCGAAGGCGCGGCCCCGGTCTTAGCCCGGAAGATCAAAGCCGGCGTCGAAGAGAGCTTGAGCGTGACCTTGGGCGATTTGGTGAACGCGGCGGCTCCGCACCGCACTCGCGTGGCGGAGGCGCTCGACCATCGTGCCAAACGCCTATTGTGGGAGAATTTCTTCGACGGCGCCGGCGAAGCGGCTTTCGCGGAGAATGGCGCGGAGGGCGTCAGCGATCTCATCGACCGCTTGATCGCCGCGGATGGAATCGACAAGCAAAACCGTGGCCGCGTCGTGCTGATTGGCGCCGGACCGGGCGATCCCGATCTTCTGACCCTGAAGGCGCGCAAAGTGCTGCACCGGGCGGATGTCGTTCTGTATGACCGTCTGGTCGACGCACGCATTCTTGAGCTGGCCCGGCGCGAGGCGACATTCATCGAGGTCGGCAAGTCCGGCCGTTCCGGCGGCGAGAACTCTTGGAAGCAGAGCGATATCGACGCGCTGATGATCGAGCACGCCAAATCCGGAGCCCTGGTCGCGCGCCTCAAGAGTGGCGACCCGCTGGTGTTCGGCCGGGCGGACGAGGAAATCGCCGCGTGCGATGCCGCCGGCGTGCCGGTGACGATCGTGCCCGGCATCACGGCCGCGGCTGCCGCCGCGGCGAGCATGGGCGTGTCGCTCACCCGACGCGGCCGCAACTCGTCCATCACCTTTCTGACCGCGCGCGATGTCGACGGTTTCGCCAATCACGATTGGCGTCGTTTGGCGGAGCCCGGGGTGACCTTTGCCGTCTATATGGGCGTGCAGGCGGCCAAGGCGTTGCGCACCAAGCTGCTGATGAACGGCGCCGATCCGGCGACGCCGGTGACGATCGTCGAAAACGCCAGCCGCCAGAACGAACTGGTTGCATCCGGGATCCTGGCCGATCTCACCGACCTGATCCATGATTCCGGCATCGAAGGGCCGGCTGTGATTTTGGTCGGTTTGGTGCGCGGCAGCGCCAAGGCTGAACGCACCGATAAAGTTGTCATCCCCTTTGCGGACGCCATCCGCCTGAACGGAGGCTCGCAATAAATGGCTCGCATCAAACACCCGAAAATCTTGACCGCGAGCGACCTGAAGCAAGGCGACGTGATCTTTTTCACCGGTACGGGCTGGTCGCGGCATCATCTCGACGCCAAACCAGCGCAGACTGATGGCGAAATCGCGGCCCTGGAAGCGCAGGCCAAAGCCGACGTGGCCGCCAATCGCATTCTCGACGTGCAGATCATCGACGTCGCTCTGCGCGAAGACGGCAGACCCGAACCAATTCACTACCGCGAAAAAATGCGCACGCTCGGGCCGAGCGTGCGTCGCGACCTCGGCAAGCAGGCAGCCTCATGAATGTTCCCGTAAAGCCGCAACATTTCTACAGCTACGACGAATTCGATGCCGCATTCGTGCGGTCGCGCGTCGCTGAATTTCGCGAGCAGGTGCAGCGCCGTCTGTCCGGCGCGCTGACGGAAGAAGAGTTCCGCCCGCTTCGCCTGATGAACGGCCTCTATCTGCAATTGCACGCCTATATGCTGCGCATTGCCGTGCCCTATGGCACGCTGTCGTCGACGCAAATGCGCCAGTTCGCCCACATCGCGGAGAAGTGGGACAAGGGCTACGGCCATTTCACGACGCGTCAGAACATTCAGTTCAATTGGCCCAAACTTGTCGATGTGCCGGACATTCTCGATGCGCTGGCCGACGTCAACATGCATGCCATCCAGACATCGGGCAATTGCATCCGCAATGTGACGGCTGATCACTTCTCGGGCGTTGCGGCCGACGAGATCGCCGATCCCCGCCCGACCGCGGAATTATTGCGGCAATGGTCCTCCAACCATCCGGAGTTTTCGTTCCTGCCGCGCAAATTCAAGGTCGCGGTCAGCGGCGCCGTGCACGATCGCGCAGCAACGCGTGTTCACGATGTCGGCTTGCGGATCGTGCAGAACGAGGGCGGCGAGATCGGTTACGAAGTGCTGGCCGGCGGCGGTCTTGGCCGCACGCCGATGGTTGGTCATATCGTGCGTGAATTCCTGCCGAAGGCGGAGCTGCTGCCGTATATGGAAGCGCTGATGCGCGTCTATAACAGCCACGGGCGCCGCGACAACAAATTCAAAGCGCGCATCAAGATCCTAGTGCACGAGACCGGTCTCGACGAGATTCGCGAGCAGATCGAAGCGGAATTCGAGAGCCTCGACAAGGCCGCGATTGCCGCCGATCCGGCGGAAATCGCGCGGATCGAGGCGCAGTTCGTGCCACCGGCTTACGAGGCACTGCCGGACGTTTCAGACGTCATGAAAAAGGCGAAAGCGGCAAATTCCGAATTCGCCCGCTTTGTGGACATCAACACCGCGCCTCACAAACAGGCCGGCTATACGATCGTCACAGTCTCGCTGAAGCCGATCGGCGGCGTGCCGGGCGATGCGACAGCCGCGCAGATGCGTGTGCTTGCCGAGGTGTCGGACAAATATTCGCTTAGCGAGCTGCGTGTCAGCCACGAGCAGAACATCGTCTTGCCCTACGTGAAGAAGGACGACCTTTTCGCGCTGTGGCAGGAACTGAAAGCGGCAGATCTGGCGACCGCCAACGCCAGCCTGATCACCGACATCATCTCCTGCCCCGGCCTGGACTATTGCTCGCTCGCAACGGCGCGCTCGATTCCGATCGCGCAGGCCATCTCCGAGCGCTTTGCCGATCCGGACCGGCAACGCCTGATCGGCAAGCTCGGCATCAAGATTTCGGGCTGCATCAACGCCTGCGGCCATCACCATGTTGCCGGTATCGGCATTCTGGGCTTGGAAAAGAGCGGCGAGGAAAGCTACCAGATCACCCTGGGCGGCGACCCGACCCTCTCCGCCTCCATCGGCGAGCGTCTCGGCCCAGGTCTGCGCGCCGAAGAGGTGCCGGACGCGATCGAGCGCATCGTTGGCGTCTATCTCGCCCATCGCGATCTCGACGAGGATTTCATCCACACATATCGGCGGATCGGTCACGATGCGTTCAAGAGCGCCCTCGTCACCGGCACGCCGCGCGCACCTGCCGCGAGCCCGCTCGATCAGGGAGGCGGAATATGACAATCGTCCGCGAAGGCCGCTTCTGCAAGGATACGTATAAGCGCATCGACGCCGACTGGGAGTTGCCAGTCAACTCGGACGGTTTGGGCGATGCGATCGTGCCGTTCGATTGGCTCGAGGATTTGGAGGCCAATTGGCCGAACCGCGGGCACATTGGCGTCGACGTGAAAAACACCATGCCGTTCGAAGAGCTTGAACCGCATCTCGACCGGTTGACGCTCATCGCCATCAACTTCCCGGCCTTCTCGGACGGGCGCGGCTTTTCGCTGGCGAAAACCTTGCGCAACCACGGGTTCAAGGGCACCCTGCGCGCAACTGGGCCGCTGATTGCCGATCAGTATTTCCATACGCTCGGGTGCGGCTTCGACGAAGTCGAAATTCCCGAAGCGATGGCTGCCCGCCAACCCGAGGACCAGTGGCGCCAAGCGCACGATCTGCGGCTGCTCGCCTATCAGCGTGGCTATGGCGGCGATGCCAAGAATATCCTTGAACAGAGACGCGCGGGTCGCCGCTAGCCCTTGCCCCGCACGCGGGCGATTGGTCACAACGCAGCCGACGGCGTTGCTCATCGCAGCGCCGCAGGCATGTCATTTGTGCGCATGTGATGTCTTTTTCCGGCAAGACAGTATTCTCGAATTCGATCATAAAGTTCGGCGAGATTCGATCGTCCTGCAGGGAAATAGTCAGTCAATATGAGCAAGCTCAGCCCGGAAACGAAGAAAAAGATCAAAAGCCGCACCAAGCTCGTCTATGCCGGCCGTAATCCGGCCGAGCAGTTCGGCTTTATTAACACCCCAATCTATCGCGGCTCTACGGTGCTGTTCGATACCGTGGAGGAACTGCGCGATTACAAGGCGCGGTTCAACTACGGTACGCGCGGGACGCCGACAACCGAGGCATTGGAAATCGCCTGGAGCGAACTTGCAGGCGCGGCGACGACGACGCTTGTCCCCTCCGGCCTTGCCGCTGTGGCGCTCGCCCTGATGACGGCCGTCAAGGCCGGCGATCATCTGCTCGTGACCGATAGCGCCTACCGTCCGACCCGCATCTTCTGCGATACGATTCTGAAACGCATGGGCGTGGAAGTGGAATATTACGATCCGCTGCTCGGCGGCGAGATCGCCTCCCTGTTCAAGCCCAACACGAGCGCGATCCTGACCGAAGCCCCCGGCTCGCAAAGCTTCGAAATGCAGGACATTCCGGCCATTTCCGCGGCCGCCCATGCCCGCGACATCTGCGTCATCTTGGACAACACCTGGGCGACCCCTCTGTTCTTTTCGCCCCACACACACGGCGTCGATTTGGCGATCGAAGCCGGGACGAAATATCTCTCAGGACATTCGGATCTGCTCCTTGGCCTCGTTTCCGCCAGTGCGACATGGGCGCGCCGCCTGCGCAGCACGTTCGACGCATTTGCGATGTGCGCCGGGCCAGAGGATGTGTATTTGGCGCTACGCGGGTTGCGCACGATGGAGCTGCGCTTGAAGGAAGCGGAACGCCAGGCGTTCCGCCTTGCCTTGTGGCTGCAGCAACGTCCCGAAGTGCGCGAGGTTCTGCACCCGGCCCTGCCGACCTGTCCCGGCCACGATATTTGGAAGCGCGATTTCGCCGGCTCGTCCGGTCTCTTCTCCGTCATCCTCCATCCGGCCTCCGACGCAGCCGTCGCCGCCATGCTGGACGGCCTGGAGCTATTCGGTCTGGGTTATTCCTGGGGCGGCTATGAGAGCTTGCTGGTGCCGTTCGACTGTTCGGACTATCGCACGGCCACGACATGGAACCCGGGCGGTCCGGCACTGCGGTTTCAGGTCGGGCTGGAGGATCTTGACGATCTCCAGGCCGATCTAGACGCCGGCTTCGCACGGCTCAGGGCGACGGCTTAGCCGCCTGCTGAGCCCGCTCGCGACGGACCAGCATCACGTTGCGGACATAGATCAGCACATTCGGTCCCTGCCCCAGAATGTACACGGGATCGCGGCGTATCAGGGCGTAGACGAGCAGCATCAGGCTGCCGACGATCGACAGCATCCAGAACGACATGGGAATGACGCTGCGCCCCTGCCGTTCGCTGGCAATCCATTGCGTGATGAAGCGCAGGCCGAAAACCACTTGCGCGAGAATGCCGAAATAGGCCCACGCATCGAAGTGGTCGACAAAGACCACGTAGAGGTAGTCGTATAATGTGGTCCATAGATCGGTCATTCAACGTACCTCTTCGGCCTGCGGCACGCGCTTGCGGCGGCGGATAAGCCAGCGTACGCCCATCAAATCCACGATCCCGACCCATAGGCGGTCAAAGAACCCGTAGTTGGATACGCCGGTCAAGCGCGACCGGTCCACCACGTCGACCAGCGCGATCGTATACCCCTCGCGCTTCACAAGCGCGGGCATGAAACGGTGCAGGGCATCGAAATAAGGCAGCGCCAAATAGACCTCGCGCCGGAAGCACTTAAGGCCGCAGCCGGTATCGCGGGTTCCGTCCTGCAGAATGGATCCGCGCACGGAATTGGCGATGCGGGACTGGAGTTTTTTGAAACCCGTATCCTTCCGGCCAACCCGCTGTCCCTGCACGAGGCCGCAAAGCGCTCCCGAGGCCGAAAGCTTTTTGAGCAGTTGCGGAATGAAAGCCGGATCGTTCTGGCCGTCGCCGTCCAGCGTCACTATGACCGGTCCCCGCGCTGCCCGAACCCCCGTCCGCACCGCCGCCGATTGGCCGCACGATTGCGCGTGCTTGACTTGCCGCAGATGCGGACGGCTTTGCATCAATTTGCGCAGTTCGTCGCCGGTCGAATCGGTCGAACCATCGTTGACATAGATGATTTCAAACGGACCAGCGTCCCGCAAAGCCGTTTCGATTTCGCCTATCAACGGCGCGACATTGCCCGCTTCGTTGCGCACGGGCACAACGACCGACACAAGCGGATCCGGTATTTCGGGATTCATCGATGGCCTTCCGTCCTGAAATTCAAGCTCGCTCTAATGCCGCACATAGACGCCAATGTCGAGCTTGTGCCCACCGTTGAGATTGATGCCCGCGATCCGGGTCGCGAGCGCGACCTCGTCCGAAGGGCCGAGGGCGGCCTGAAATGCAGGCTCGTCCTTGGCCTCGACAAGGGCCGCCCGGCACCCGCCCTGCTTCAAGAATGTGGCCGCGCCGGCGCCGTCGGTGATCGCAAGATCCGTGCGCGTCAGGAAGATCAGGCTCGGCTCATGGTAGCTTGTCGCTGCAATCTCAGGATCGCACGATCCAGCCGGGAAAGCAGCCGCAACGGCCGCGCTCAGCCGCGGCGACAAGGCAAAATAGTCGAAGGCCGGAAGGCGAAGGATGCCGATATAGGCTGTCGCGCTCAGGGCCATCGCAGCAAGGACTGCAGCGAATATTCCCATCATCACCTGCCCGCGCCAGAGCAATCCCGCGGCGCCGGCGGCGACAGCGGCCGCGACGAGGCCAGCAACCACCGTGAGCGGGCTGATGGCCATATCGTATTTGACGATGCCAAAGACAGCGGCGCCGGGCACGACCAGCGCAACAATGGGCAGCAGCACGAGAACGGCTTTCTGCCAAATCCGCCACGATGCGAAGGCGCCGCGCACGAAGCCGAGCGCGATGAGGATCGCAATGGCCGGATAGAGCGGCAGCACGTAATGGGGCAATTTGGTCGGTACGGCCTCGAACACCAGCCAGGCCGGAACAAGCCATGCGAGAAGAAAGGTAACGGCGGGATCGCGCCGCTGGGCCCACACGAACGGCGCCGCGACCGCAGCGAAAGGCGCCATCGGCCAGGCCGTCGCCCAAAAGGCAGCGAGATAGAAGCCCGGCCACATACCATGCGATTCCTGGCCGCCAGCCACCTTGCTGCCGAGGTCTTTGCCGACGGATTCTGCGAAAAACGCGCCGTGGGTTTTCAGCGTGATCAAGATGAACCAGGGCAGCACGAGAGCCAGGCACCAGAGAAGACCGCGTGCCGGACGCAGCACCTTCAGCCAGCTCACATCCCCATCCTTGATCGACAGAACGAGCATGGCCAGGATCGGCATCATCGGCGTGACCGGCCCCTTCACAAGGATGCCGATTGCCAAGGCCGTCCAGAAGATGAATGCATTGCCGGCGCCCGCCGTGACTTTGAGCAGGGGCTCACGTCGCGCAAGATAGACGCGCAGCAACGCCCCCATCGCCGCAACGACGGTCGCAGTAATGACCGCGTCGGTCTTGGCGAGCCTCGCTTCGACCCCGATCAGAATCGTCGATGCGAACAAAAGCGCGGCGATATAGGCGCCATTGCGCGTCATGATCGCCAACGCCGCCCAGTAGGTCAGCAGGACCGCCGTGAGCGCGCCCAGCAAGGACGGAATTCGGTAGAGCCAGATCTTATGAGCCGCGTCCGGCACGCCCAAAGCTTCGGCACTTTTCACCACGCCGGCCTGCAGCCAATAGATGCCGACGGGCTTCTTGAGCCGCGCTTCCTCTTGGAAATGAATCGTGACGAGATCGCCCGTCTCGATCATTTGCTTGGAGGCCTGGGCGAAACGCGGCTCGTCGCGATCCATGGGCGGCAACGTGAAAAAGCCGACCAGAAACAGGATCAGGCACGCGATGACGAGCCGGACCAAGGCCGAGCCGTGCGATATGCTCTGCGAGATCATGGCACGGGGCTCAAACTGCAAAGCCCGTTCTCCGACACGCAGAGAAAAGGATTCCTGACACAGCTCTCGCTTTCAACCTCAATGGGTCTTCAGTTCCGCCGACACTTTGTAATCGGCCTCGGTCTTCTGCTTGATCTCATCGAGCGACACGCCGGGCGCCGTCTCGACCAAGGTGAGACCGCCGTCGCCTTTCTTGTCGATGGTAAAAACCGCAAGATCGGTGATGATCAAATCGACAACATTCGCGCCGGTGAGCGGCAAAGAGCAGCGGTGCAGGATTTTTGCCTCGCCCTTGGCCTCGTGTTCCATCAGGACGACGACGCGCTTGACGCCGGCGACGAGGTCCATGGCGCCGCCCATGCCCTTCACCATTTTGCCCGGAATCATCCAGTTCGCGAGATCGCCATTCTCCCCAACCTGCATCGCGCCCAGAATCGAAAGATCGATATGGCCGCCGCGGATCATCGCAAAGGAATCGGCGCTCGAAAAATAGCTCGTGGTCGGCAGTTCGGTAATCGTCTGCTTGCCGGCGTTGATGAGGTCGGCATCTTCCTCGCCTTCGAAGGGAAAGGGACCCATGCCGAGCATGCCGTTTTCGCTCTGCAACTGCACGCTCATGCCTTGCGGGATGTAATTCGAGACCAGAGTCGGAATGCCGATGCCGAGATTGACATAAAATCCGTCACGCAATTCTTGTGCGGCGCGCTCCGCCATTTGATCGCGGTTCCAAGCCATGTCGAATGCCTCCGATTCTCTTAAGATCTTTTCCGGGTGGTACGCTGTTCGATCCGCTTGACCGGATTCGGGACATGGACCAGGCGCTGGACGAAGATGCCCGGCGTCACGATCGTATTCGCGTCGATCTCACCCGGCTCGACCAGATGCTCAACCTCGGCCACGGTGACTTTGCCCGCCGTCGCCATCATCGGGTTAAAGTTGCGGGCGGTCATCCGATAAATCAGGTTGCCCTCGGTATCCCCCTTCCAGGCATGGACGATGGAGAGATCGGCGACGATGCCGCGCTCCATCACATAGGTCTCGCCGTCAAACTCCTTGAGTTCCTTGCCCTCCGCAACCAAGGTTCCAACGCCGGTCTTGGTATAGAATGCCGGAATGCCGGCGCCGCCGGCGCGGATGCGTTCCGCGAGCGTACCTTGCGGATTGAACTCAAGCTCAAGTTCGCCGGCCAAATATTGCTGGGCAAACGTCTTGTTTTCCCCGACATAGGACGAAATCATTTTCCGAATTTGCCGCGTGGTGAGAAGAACACCGAGCCCGACGCCGTCGATGCCCGCATTGTTTGAAACCACCGTCAGCCCCTTGACGCCGGAAAGCCGCACGGCCTCGATCAGCGAGTCGGGAATGCCGCAAAGGCCGAAGCCGCCCGCCATGATGGTCATATCGTCACGCAAAAGCCCAGCCAGGGCCGCGACCGCATCGGAGTAAACCTTTCCCATCCGGATCTGTCCTTCCATCCCGGGGCACTTTATCGATTCGAGAGAATCAAGAAAATGCTACAACTGATTGTTTTATAGCGTCTTTTTCGTTGAGGAGCCGAACGGCTCGTGAGAAAAATGCGCGCGCCAGCCGTTGCATGACATTGCCCATCCCGCCGAAACGCCTTCTGGAGGTACCATTTCGCACAGGTGTCGTCGAGGGCCCGCAATCGTGCTGCGACGATTTTGCATCTGACCGAGCCGTCGTCTATGTAAGGACTGTTCAATCGAGGACGAACGCGTCGGACATGGCTCTTAAGCAATTGAAATGGCTGATCCTTGCAGGACTCATCCTCGTTGCGGGCGGGTTTTTCGCGCCGTGGGAAAATTTTACCCGGAACCTGCAAAAGCATCTTTTCGCGCAAATATACCAGCTCAGCGGGCTCAATATGGATGCGCAGGGGGAAGTTGCGCTCGAACTTGCGCCCCATCCGGGGCTGCGCCTGACCGACGTGACGCTGCATGACAGGTTCGATGCCATTCATGTCGACGCGCCAGCCATGCGGGCGCGGCTGCGCCTCGGCCCGCTGCTTTTCGGCAGGCTGGAATTCGATGCATTCATGTTGCGCAAACCAGATATACATATCGATGCCAGGCGGTTGATCCTTGCGCGGGCGGATCTTGCCAACGCCAGCCGGCAACTGACTGATCCGGCGGAGCGCATCGGCAAGATCTTAATCCGCTCGGGCACGGTCTCAATCTTCAAGGACTCGGCCATCCCCGATACGGTCGTCCGCGACATCACCGCCGCCGTGGATTGGCCCAAGCTCGGCGCGCCCGCTGCTTTTAGCGGCCACGCCCGCTGGCATGAGCTTACAGGCGATCTGTCCGGGTGGGTCGAAAATCCGCAAGGTCTGATGCAAGGCGCAGCGTCCAATGCGATTCTGCGGGTACACACGCCCATCGCGTGGACGACCTACGAAGGTGAGATTTCAACCGCCGTCAATGCGCAGATTTTGGGCAAAATATCCGGCAAAATCACCGACCTGCCGCGCTTGCTGGAAAATTTCCACGTAATGCTGCCCGTGCCTGACATGGTGCAGAACCTGGATTTTTCCGGAGATCTGCACGGGCTTCGGCACGAAGTTTCGCTCGTCAATGCGTCGCTTCAACTAGACAAGGTCGCCTATACGGGGTCCATGGTCCTCACCGGCGAGCGCGGCAAGCCGCATCTTTCCGCAACGTTGAGTACCGATTGGCTCGCGTTCAGCCCTGCGACCGGCAGCTCCGCATCTCCCGCCCCGCTCCAGAGCATTTCGGAGCAATCGAAAGCCTTCATCGCAAATTTGTTCCGCGACATGCGCCATGCCGACCTCGACGTCCGGCTCTTTGCAACGACCGCCCTCTTCGGACCGGTCAAGTTGCAAGACGCTGCCATTTCCGTCCTTTCAAACTCCGATCAACTGGAAATCTCGCTTGGCGAGACGCAGGGCTACGGCGGTATCGTCAAGTTCAAGTCGGTCATTCGCAGCGATGGCGATCGCGTGAGCGTCGAGGGAAGCGCCAGTGCGACAGATTTGAATTCGCAAAACCTAGCGCAAGATCTTGCCTATACTCCGTCGATCTCGGGACTGCTGTCGGGGCAAATGACCTGGCAAACGACTGGAACAAGCCTTGCCGAATGGGCGAACAACGTTGCCGGAACAGGTCAAGTCTCAATCAACCAGGGCGAAATCGGCGGCTTTGACACGGAGTTGGCGCTGCGACATTTGGCGGACAGATCGCTCGGAGAGCTCTTGGAGAGTCACGGCGGACGTACATCCTTCGAAAGTCTCGCTGCAGCATTTCAACTTTCAGGTGAAGATATTCGCTTTCAGAACGGCACACTGACCAGCCCGACCTTCGCCGGAGCATTTGCTGGGAGCGTCAATCTGGTGGATGGGCAATGTCGAATCAGCGCCCAAGCACATCCGCTTCACGCGGCACCCGCCGACCCGCAATTGTCTCTCGACATCACGGGTCCGTGGAACAGGCCTAAGATTCATCCGGATATGGTCAAATAGTAGTCCTAAGCGTCTTCGCTCAACGCATGGGCCAGGCGCGCCTCAAGGACCTCGGGCCGCAGGATGACGAGGGCCCCGCGAGTCTTTGCGATGAGCTTTTCCGTCGACAGAAGGGTGAGTTCCCGCGTCACCTGTTCGCGCCGACAGCCAATGCGCGCTGACAAGACATGATGAAACGGCGGCGGTGTGATCACGCGCTCGCCCGCGTGGCCGTGACGAGGCTGGGACAACCGCAAGAGCTCCGCATAGAGTCTGTGTTTGAGATCGAAAACCGAATGCTCGGTCAGGCGCGCATTCAACTCGCGTACGCGGCCCGTCAGCAGCCGCAAAATGCGGCCGCAGGCGGCCGGCGATGCGAACAGAATCTCCATGAAAACCGCAGCCGGCATGATACAGAGCTCGGACCGGCTCAGCGCCGTCACATTGGCCGACCGCTTGATGTGATCGATGGCCGCATATTCGCCGAAAAACTGGCCCGCCCGCAGATCGGCCAGGATGATCTCCTTGCCGGCGGCGGTGCGGATTTGCACGCGCACTTCGCCGGACAGAATGAAGAAAACGTCATCCGACTGATCCTCGAAATCAACGACGATTTCATTCTGATTGTATCGCCGCCAGGTACAACGATGCCCGTATTTATCGAGATCCAGTTCCTGGATATCCTGAAAAAACGGAATACGGGCGATACTTTGCATGATCTACCCAACTTCTTGCGAGTCTGAGCCTGTATCGGACAAGGTTTTGCCTTGTCGGTCAAGCCCGCTCGAAGACCACCCCGGCGGCAAAGGCCCGCCGATTGTGTCTTACCGCCATCTTGCCCCGTATCAGAATTCCGGCGCTTGCAGTCCCGCGATACGATGCGCCGCAACGCATGTGTTGGCCATCAGCATGGCGATCGTCATAGGCCCGACCCCGCCAGGGACAGGCGTGATCGCGCGCACATGCGGTACGGCCTCGGCATAGGCGACGTCGCCAACCAATCGGGTCTTGCCGCCTTCCGCCGCGATCCGATTGATCCCGACGTCAATGACGATCGCACCGGGTTTCAGCCAATCCCCCTTGATCATTTCGGCCCGGCCTACCGCCGCCACGACGATATCCGCGTGCCGGACCACCTGCGGCAGATCCTGCGTCCGCGAATGGGCGACCGTGACCGTGCAATTCTCGGCCAGCAGCAACTGCGCCATCGGCTTTCCGACGATATTGGACCTGCCGACGACGACCGCATTCAATCCCGCAAGGCGGGCACCCAGCGCGGCGCAGGCCTTGCGCAGCAACACCATCGAACCGGCCGGCGTACACGGCACCAACGCCCGGCCCGGCTCGCCGATGGCAATCAGGCCGACATTGATAGGGTGGAAGCCATCCACATCCTTGGCCGGCAGGATCGCTTCGAGCACGCGCGAGGCATTGATCGCTTTCGGGAGCGGCAGTTGCACCAAAATCCCGTGGATTGCCGGATCGGCATTGAGATCCGCAACGAGGGCAAGGAGCTCGGCTTCCGAGGTCGACGCCGGCAGCGTGTGCTGAACCGAGTGGAACCCGCATTCCTTGGCCGCTTTCCCTTTCGCCCGCACATAGACCTGGCTTGCCGGATCCTCGCCGACCAGGACCACCGCAAGCCCCGGCTGGATCCCCTTGGCGGTGAGCTCGGCCGCGTGACGTTTGACCTCTTCGAGCACGGCGGCGGAAGCCGCTTTGCCGTCAATCATCAATGCGCCCGAGGAAAGGGGTTTCAAAATGCCAGTCGTGTCGGTCATGAGCGCTCCGCGCAATTGGGCAGGAAGGATGCGCTCTTGTAGCGACTGGCGCCAAGTATCGCCAAGGGCAAAGCGGCAAAAAACGATGGAAAAACGACCCGCAAAAATTAGCTGCTCCACTCCCATTTCGGACGCATAGGCGAGCCGGCTCTTTCGCTTGACGCTGCATGCTATAAGAGGTTGATGCGCCATATGATGTTTTGGTTAGGCTCTCGACACATCGTCACGGCGGGATTTTAGACGAAAAGAACAGGCTATGGGCACAGCGGCAAAGACCGAAATACTGATTGCGGGCGCGGGTGCCGTCGGCCTTCTGGCCGGCCTCAGCGTGGCTCGGCTAGGGCGTCGTGCGATCATTGTCGGGCGGATCGAAACCCGGCGGCTCGCACGCACGGTCGCCTTGTTCGACGGATCCATTCGCCTGTTGCAGGCGCTGGACCTATGGCCGAGGCTCGCTCCGCACGCTGCGCCGTTGGCAAGAATGTGCATCATCGATGACACCGGATCGTTGTTTCGGACCGGGCCGGCCTTTTTCGAGGCGTCGGAAATCGGCCTCGACCAGTTCGGCTGGAATCTCGAAAATGCCGATCTGATCGGCGAATTGGTGCGGGAGGTTCAGGCCCATCCGAATCTGACTTTGATCGACGGACTCTTGGCGGACGTTTCCTTCGCAGACGATCACGTCGCGGCAACCAGCGAGGAAGGACATGCGTTCGAGGCGCAATTGCTGGTCGCCGCCGACGGCCGTCACTCGCTTGGCCGGAAAGCCGCCCAGATCGATGTTCGCGAATGGACCTATCCGCAGATCGCCCTCACCGCCCTGCTTGCACACCGGCGGCCCCACCAAAACACCTCGACCGAGTTTCACACCCGGCACGGGCCTTTTACGCTCGTGCCGCTGCCGCCGAAGGATGGACAGAACCGCTCGAGCCTCGTCTGGATGATGACGCCCGAAGAGGCCGAACGCCGGAAGGCCCTGACGGATGCCGATCTTGCCAATGAGATCGAAAGGCAGGCGCAATCCATGCTGGGCAAAATAACCTTGCTCGTGGGGCGTGGCATCTTTCCTATGCAGGGCATGACACCCGATCGGTTTGCCGACCACCGGATCCTATTGATGGGAGAGGCGGCGCATGTCTTTCCCCCAATCGGTGCCCAGGGGCTCAACCTTGGATTGAGAGATATTGCACATCTCTCCGAAATAATTGAAGAAAATATCTCCACCGATATCGGTGACGCGACTCCGACCAAAGCCTATGACGAGCGGCGCCGCAACGATGTTGCGACGCGTTCGTGGGGGATCGATCTACTCAACCGCTCCTTACTGGCCCCTTATCTGCCCGTAGATTTCATGCGCGGCGCAGGACTGGTCGGTTTGAGCCTCCTGAAGCCGTTGCGGCATTTCACCATGCGCGAGGGCGTCACACCGCAGTTCGGCGCCCCCAGAATCATGCGTGCCGCCCGCACCCGATCATAGTCTGCTATTTGCAGGCCTTTTGATTGATCACTTCCAAATGGGTCAGTTCGCCTGCAAGCGTGAAACTGCCATAATCGATGCGCAGCGCCCGTGACACTCCGTTCTCGTAAAGATCGAACGACATCGTATAGGCCGGCGTATCGGCACCCTTTTCCTGATCGAAATAACTGATCGTCACCGGCCAGCGTGGAACGTCTTTCAGGGCGTCGACCTGCCCAGCCTTTTCAGGCGCCGGAGTCATCGTCTTATGACCGATCACCGTCAAAGTGTCGTAAACCCTTTCCCCGTTGTCGGACCCGTCGAAGACCTGAGCCGAGAGCGTCGTCTCGCCGGCTCCGGCCGCCGCGAGAATGTGCAAAATATGTTCAGTGGGAAAGAGCACCGCCGCGGCAAGGCTCGCCTTGTCGGCTTTCGGGCGCTTGAGCTTCAGCGAGATCGTTCCATCCTTGCCGCGCGAGAGCGCCCCGTCGACGTTGTCGGCTTCCTGCTCATCGACCTGCGTATCGATCGTGTATTGGAAACTCTTGGCGTCGCCATCTTCGAACGTCGCCGACCGCATGTCGGTGATGCGCTGCGGACCCTCTTGCGGCTCCAGCTGGACCACTTGGCGAAATTTCGTCGCGTAGCCCTCGCAGGCCGATCCGGTAAAATCATAGGCGATGCGCCCGGTAGCGGCGCTGGGCGCGCGGTTGCCCTCGCTTTTCACCAAGGTCAGATCATATGTGGCGCGATGGGCCAGAAGCGGCATGTTTTGGGCGTGTGCGGACTGTCCGGCGATCAACAATCCCGGCAACAACAACCCTGCTGCGAGACGATGCGTTTTGATCAAGACCAGCTCCTTTTACGGCATTCGCGCCCGAATCCGTGATGGCAGGACGATAAGGCGAAAATAGGGTAATAAAGCAGATCATAAAATTCTTGCCACATTCTTTCACCCTTGCGCCCCGCCCATGCAATCGGCAATGTCGCGCGCGGTTTTGCCCTTCGGAGATTCTTAAGATGTCCCAGATCGACGCTCGCCTCAAAGAGCTTGGTATTGTCTTGCCCGTTGCCGCGGCTCCACTTGCCAATTATGTGCCGGCCGCCATCACCGGCAACTTATTGATCATTTCCGGTCAATTGTGTCTGGGCGCAGACGGCAAGCTTGCCGATCAGCACAAGGGCAAGCTCGGCGCAACCGTTTCACCGGAAGAGGGCAAGGCCGCAGCGCGCAATTGCGCCATCAATCTGCTTGCCCAGGCAAAGGCTGCGCTCGGCAACCTCGACCGTATCGCACGCTGCGTCCGCCTCGGTGGCTTCATCAACGCCACCCCTGATTTCGCGGCGCTCGCCGGGGTGATGAACGGCGCCTCCGACCTCATGGTCGAGGCGCTTGGGGACAAGGGCCGGCATGCTCGCTCCACCATTGGCGTCGCCGAACTGCCGCTCGATGCCGCCGTCGAGGTCGAGGCGATGTTCGAGATCGAAGCGTGAGTTTCCTTCGTCCCGATTGGCTGATGCGGCGGCCGATCGCGCATCGCGGTCTGCATGACAAGAGCAGAGCCATCCTGGAAAACACCAAGTCAGCCGCCGAAGCTGCAATCGTCCTGGATTTTGGCATCGAATGCGACGTGCAGCTGACCGCTGACGGCGAGGCCGTCGTATTCCACGACTTCACCCTCGATCGCCTGACGGAAGGTCGGGGCAGTGTCGACCGCTACAGTGTCCAGGAGCTGGCCGCCATTCCGCTCAAGATGGGGAAGGACCGCATTCCTACCCTGCCCCAACTCCTTGAACTGTTGGCCGGGCGTGTTCCGCTCACATGCGAGATCAAGAGCCGGTTTGACAACGACATGCGGCTCGTCGAGCGTGTCGCCGCCATCCTCGCGGACTACGACGGCCCCGTCGCGATCAAGAGCTTCGACTCCGACGTGATCGCGCATTTGCGGCGCAATCCGCAGCTTCTTCAAGCGAGGCCCCGCCCGCTCGGCATCGTCTCGCAGGCGCGATGGGATGACGAAGAATGGGACGAGATGAGCGCGGAACGGAAGCATGTGATGGAAAATTTCCTTCACTGGAACGAGACGAAACCCGATTTTCTCTCATTTTGGGTGCAGGATATCGACACGGCGGTGCCCTACCTTCTGCGCAACGCGGTCGGTTTGCCGGTGATGAGCTGGACAGTGCGAACGCCCGAGCAACGCGAAAAGGTCGCCCGATACGCCGATCAAATGGTCTTCGAAGGATTTGTTCCTTAGGATCAGGACAATCGTTGCCGCTCCAGTTCGACGCTGGTTTGCACCTGCGAGAGAAAATGAGCGGCATTCAAGCCTGGTGAAATGACGGGCAGGCAGGAAACCCGAATCTTTCCGGCGTGCTTCTCGCCCTTGCCCGAAGGCCAGAAGCGGCCCGAATTCAGCGCCACCGGCAAGACTTTCACGTCGAGCACGTGATAGAGCAATTGCACGCCGCGTTTGAAATCGACTTTGTCGTCGGCATCTGCGCGAGTGCCTTGAGGAAAAATTACGACTGAGCGGCCTTGCGCGAGAGCCTTCCGGCTCGCCTCGGCCATTTTGCGAATCGCCGCGGCGCCCGCATCGCGATCGATCAAAATCATCGGCGCGCGCTTGAGGTACCAGCCGAATACCGGGATCTTGCCCAGTTCTTCCTTGGCGACCAAAGTCACATTCGGAAACAGCACGTTGAAGGCGATCGTTTCCCAAGTCGATTGATGATTGCAAACGATGAGGCAAGGCTCAGCCGGAATATTCTCACGGCCCTCGACCTCATAGGAAATATCAACGATCCAATGCAGCAGCGCGAGCACCATCCGCGCCCAGTTCCGCGCCATCATACGCACTGCGCGCGACGGGCTGCCGAACAGGGCAAGAAATGGAATCGGCACCGCCCACAGAGCCGTCACCGACGCAAAGCAAATATTGAACAGTAGCGACCGTAAGCGCCCGACCGCGGCGTGGGTTTCCAGATTTGCGCCTTCGAGCAGGGCCATGATCATCTCCTTGGCGCAACAGATTAGGGTTAGGATCGGCGAAGGTGAAGGATTTTTGCGGCATATTTGCGGGCGGCCACCTATTCGCACCGCACAATGCACCCTAAATTAGCCGCATGAGCCCTACCGGTCTTTCCCTGAAAATCGTCACCTCTTTACGCGAAATTTCCGCCGCCGATTGGGACGCTTGCGCCAATCCACTGTGCCAGACGGAGAGATGCACCCTCCCCGGGACCTCGGTGGGCGAGCGCTACAATCCCTTTATTTCGTACGATTTCCTCTATTCGCTCGAAACGTCGAAATCGGTTGGAGGCCGGTCCGGCTGGACGCCGGCGCATATCATCGTAGAGGACGGAACCGGAGCGCTCGTGGGCGCCTGTCCGACCTATCTCAAATCGCATTCCTATGGTGAATATGTTTTCGATCACGGGTTTGCCGAAGCCTATGAGCGGGTGGGTGGCAGCTATTATCCCAAGCTGCTGGTCGCCGTTCCCTTCACACCGGTCACCGGCCGGCGGCTGCTGGTCCGCCCGCATCCTGAGTCGGCTCGCATCGAAGCGGCGCTGATCTCCGGGCTACACGCACTGCAGGCGAAAACCAAGGCCTCGTCCATCCACGTCACCTTTCTCGAACAGCGCGAATGGCAAGCGCTGACAGCCCATGATTTCCTGCCGCGCACGGGCCAACAGTTTCATTTCAACAATGACGGCTACGTGAGTTTTGACGATTTCCTTGCACGCCTGTCCTCGCGTAAGCGCAAGATGATCCGTAAGGAACGCAAGGAGGCGCTGCAGGCCGGCATCACGGTCCATTGGCTGACCGCGGCCGATATTCGCAAGGAGCACTGGGATGCGTTCTTCGCGTTCTACATGGATACGGGCTCGCGCAAATGGGGCAGCCCATATCTGACGCGCGCCTTTTTTACCGATGTCGGTGCCCGCATGGCCGACCGCATCCTGCTCGTCATGGCCAAGCGCGATGGCCGCTGGATCGCCGGCGCCATCAATTTCATCGGCGACGATGCTCTCTATGGCCGCAACTGGGGCACGATCGAGGATCACCCCTTCTTGCATTTCGAGGTCTGCTATTATCAGGCAATCGATTTTGCGATTTCACGCAAATTGCAGCGGGTCGAAGCGGGTGCGCAGGGCGAACATAAATTGGCGCGCGGCTACATGCCCGTCACGACCTATTCGGTCCATGATTTCGCGCATCCGGGCCTCAAGCGCGCGGTGGCGGATTATTTGCTGCACGAGCGGACGCAGGTCGCGCAAAACATTGAAATCTACGCGGAACATGCGCCGTTCAAGATCTTGCAGAATGAACCCCAGCAAGACGGGAATGACTAAAGTTTAATTTGAATTTCATGGGGTTCGCAGTCATTTTTCTTCAAAATTCTGGCGCTGCGCCGTGCCTTGAGGAGAGAAATAATGACAAAAGTGTTTCGAGCGCTGTTCGCAGCCGTCCCCATCGTCGCGATTTGCGCGGGATTTGCCTTCGCACAGATGGGACCGGCGCCCGTGGGCTTTGGCCACGGAAATGCGATGCTTGGCCGTCTATGCAATCCCACCACCCCGCCCTTCCCCGCTGACAAAGTCGCGGCGCGGCTGACCGAAATGCTGAAACTGACCGACGCGCAGAAGCCGGCGCTCAAGGATCTCGAGGATTCGGTCGCAAAGGCCATCGAAGACACGAAGAGCCTGTGCCTGGAAAAACCCGACATGACGTCGCTGCCGGGCCGCGCAGCCTTTGCCGCTAAGCGCATGACCGTCATGGCGGCTGCGATCAACAGCGTGCAGCCGAAGCTCGAGGCCTTTTACAATACCCTGGACGACAAGCAGAAGGCCGCGTTCAACGAGATGCATGGGCCCGGCATGATGCGCCGCTGGGGTCACCATCATGAGCAACAGGGCGACGACGAGGACGAACCGGCGCAGCCTTGACCTTTTGCCGGGCGCTTGCGACACCTTGGGAAGGCATTTTTCCCGAGGTTTCCATGTCGATAGCCTATGCTCCCGATAATATTTTCGCCAAAATCCTGCGCGGCGAGCTGCCCTGTCACAAAATCTACGAGGACGATACGGCCCTCGCGTTCCTCGACATCATGCCGCGGGCCGATGGCCATACGCTGGTCATCTCCAAAGCCCCGGCGCGCAATCTTCTCGATATTGCTCCTGCCGATTTATCGGCGATGATGCCTGCGGTGCAGAAAGTCGCACGCGCTGTCAAAGAGGGCATGCAGGCTGAAGGCCTGCTGGTCGATCAATTCAACGAAAGCGTCAGCGGGCAGACCATCTTCCATCTGCATTTTCACATCTTGCCCCGTTGGAGCGGCGTCGAGTTGCGGCCCCACGCCGGCATTATGGCGAAGCCCGAGATTCTGGCCGCTCACGCGGAGAAGATTAAGGCGGCTCTCGCCCAAAGCTAACCGCCTAGGGCCTGTCGCCTTGCAATATGGCCTTAGATCGCTTTGATTGCCCGTGCGACTTCGATTAGGATCGATCTTCGATAGGGAGATCGCCATGGGGAGGAGCAATCTCAGCTACGTTCATGGCGCCAGCAATGTGCCGCTGCTGAGCGACTGCATTGGTGCGTGTTTGGAGCGGGTCGCGCAGGCGACGCCAAATCGCGCGGCGCTTATCTCACCGCGGCAGAATATCCACTGGACCTACGAACAGCTGCAGCAGGAGAGCGAGCGCTTTGCCGCCGGTTTGTTGACGCTGGGCTTACGCAAAGGCGATCGGATCGGCATCTGGTCCCCAAATTGCGCCGAATGGGTCGTCGCGCAATTTGCCGCGGCCAAGGCCGGGCTCATCCTGGTGACCATCAATCCCGCCTATCGCCTGCACGAACTCGAATATGCGCTGAACAAGGTCGGTTGCACCGCGCTGATCCTGGCACCGAGCTTCAAGACCAGCAATTACATCGGCATGATGCAGGATCTCGCCTCGGAACTTGCCCATTTCGCGCCCGGCGCATTGCGCGCGCATCGGTTGCCGCATTTGCGGCTTGTGATCCGGCTCGGCAACGAAAACACCCCCGGCATGTTCAACTTCGATGCCGTCGGCGCGATGGCCGACGCGGCTGCGAGACAGGTACTGCGTGAGATCGAAGCAAGCCTGCAGTTCGACGATCCGATCAACATCCAATTCACCAGCGGAACGACCGGACAACCCAAAGGTGCGACGCTCACCCATCACAATATTCTCAACAATGGCTTTTTCGTCGGCGAGGCGATCAGGCTGACGCCGGACGACGTTTTGTGCATCCCCGTGCCGTTTTATCATTGCTTCGGCATGGTCATGGGCACGCTCGGCGCGGTCAGTCATGGCGCGTGTCTCGTGATCCCATCGGAGAGCTTCGACCCCGAGCAGGTGCTTAAGGCCATTGCGGCAGAACGTTGCACCGTCCTCTACGGCGTGCCGACCATGTTCATCGCCATTTTGAACCACCCCGATTTCGCCCGATACGACATCAGCTCGCTGCGCACCGGCATTATGGCGGGCTCGCCCTGCCCCATCGAGGTGATGCGGCAAGTCATTGACCGCCTCCACATGCCCGAGGTCACGATCGCTTACGGCATGACGGAAACGAGTCCGGTGAGCTTCCAGAGTTCGGTCGACGACAGTCTCGAGCGCCGCGTCTCGACAGTCGGACGCATTCATCCGCATGTCGAGGTGAAGATCGTCGATGCCGATGGCCATATCGTCACCACCGGCGCCCAGGGCGAGTTGCTGACGCGCGGCTATTCCGTGATGCGCGGCTATTGGGCCGACGAAGCCATGACGGCGGAGGCCATCGACGCAGGCCGCTGGATGCATACGGGCGATCTCGCCGTGATGGACGCGGAAGGCTATTGCAACATCGTCGGCCGGATCAAAGACATGGTCATCCGCGGCGGCGAGAATATCTATCCGCGCGAAGTCGAGGAATTCCTCTATCGCCATTCCAAGATACGCGACGTGCAGGTCTTCGGCATTCCCGATGCCAAATTCGGCGAACAATTATGCGCTTGGATCATACCGTCCGATGCGACGCTGACGCAGGAAGATGTCGTCGCCTTCTGCACGGGCGAAATCGCGCATTACAAAATTCCGAAAATCATCCGCTTCGTCGACGCGTTCCCGATGACTGTCACGGGCAAAATTCAGAAATTCGTCATGCGGCAGAAAATGATCGAGGAACTGGCGCTCGACGAGCGAAAAACCGCGTGAAGCGGATATGGCGAGAGATCCTGAACGCCTACGTGGTTTCCCAGTTCGGAAACCAGGAAGCCACGGCAAGACTACGCCGGAGACAGGCGCGTAAACTTATACGCGCGTCGGATAATTCGGGCTTTCGCGCGTGATGGCGACGTCGTGGACATGGCTCTCGCGCAAGCCCGCCGATGAGATACGCACGAATTGTGCGCGCGCTTGAAATTCGGCGATGGTACTTGCGCCGACATAACCCATGGCCGCCCGCAGGCCGCCGGCAAGCTGATGCAGCACAGCGCCCACCGGCCCCTTATAAGGCACCTGGCCTTCGATGCCTTCCGGCACCAGCTTCATCTGATCCTTGATGTCCTGCTGAAAATAGCGGTCGGCCGAACCGCGCGCCATCGCGCCGACCGAGCCCATGCCGCGATAGGACTTGAACGAACGGCCCTGGTATAGGAACACGTCGCCCGGGCTCTCGTCCGTGCCGGCCAGGAGGCTGCCGATCATCACGCAGCCGGCGCCCGCGGCAATCGCCTTGGCGAGATCGCCCGAGAATTTGATGCCGCCGTCGGCGATGACCGGCGTATCGCTTTTCGCCGCCGCTTCGGCTGCATCCATGATCGCGGTCAATTGCGGCACGCCGACGCCAGCGACAATGCGCGTCGTGCAGATCGAGCCAGGCCCGATGCCAATCTTCAGTGCGTCGGCGCCGGCGTCGATCAGCGCCTTCGCGGCTTCCGCCGTGGCGATATTGCCGGCGATCACCGAGGCCTTGTTGGAAATCCGCTTCACCCGGCCGACCTGGTCGATCACCGATTGCGAATGGCCGTGCGCGGTATCGATGACGATGCAGTCGACGCCCGCATCGAGCAGCATCTGCGCACGGTCGAAACCCTTGTCGCCGACCGTCGTCGCGGCGGCCACCCGCAAACGCCCTGCTTCGTCCTTGCAGGCGTTGGGATACAAGGTCGCCTTTTCGATGTCTTTGACTGTCATGAGGCCGACGCAGCGGCCGTCGTCGTCGACGACCAACAGTTTCTCGATGCGATGGGTGTGCAACAGCCGCTTCGCTTCGTCCTGGCCGACACCTTCGCGTACTGTCACCAGTTTCTTGGTCATCAATTCGGAGATCGGCTGATCGGACTTGTCGGCAAAGCGCACGTCGCGATTGGTGACAATACCGATCAATTTGCCCGGCTTGCCCTGTCCGTCGCGCTCAACGACGGGAACGCCGGAAATATTGTGGCGGCTCATAAGAGCCAAGGCATTCGCCAAGGTTTCGTCCGGGAACATGGTGATCGGATTGACCACCATGCCGCTCTCGTACCGTTTGACCTTACGCACTTCCTCGGCCTGCTCGTCCGGCTCCAGATTGCGATGGATCACGCCGATACCGCCGGCCTGCGCCATGGCGATGGCGAGCCGCGCCTCGGTGACCGTGTCCATTGCGGACGATAAAATCGGCAGATTGAGCATAATGTCGCGGGTGAGCCGCGCTCTGATATCGACACCGCTGGGCATCACCTCGGAGTGGCCGGGCTTGAGCAGCACGTCGTCAAAAGTAAGAGCTTCGACAAAACGCGGACGGACGAACGATTCCATAACCAACTCCGTTGGCAGACGCCTTTTAGAAAGCCTGCCTGATCTTTGTGACAACAATGGCAAGAATGCCTTACGCCCCGATTCGTGGGCGCCTTTATGAGTTGGCGAGGGCTCTTAGCACGGGGAGCCAGAAGAGGGAAGCAGACTCACGCGAAACGAACCTGCGAACGGCTCATGGCTGCATCTCGTCGTCCGCACGCGGCCGCGCACCGCGAAATCCCGTGGCTAGCACATAAAGTTCCGCCGAATCCGCCCGACTCGCCGCCGGCTTCATGTGCCGCACGGTCGCAAAATCGCGCTTCAGAAGCGTCAGTAGCTCGTGCTCGGTGCCGCCCTGCAGCACTTTGGCGAGGAAATACCCGCCCGGCTTCAGGACCTCGACGGCAAAATGCGCCGCCAGTTCCGCAATCGCCACGATTTTCAGATGGTCGGTTTTCTTATGGCCGGTGGCATTCGCCGCCATGTCGGAAATGACGCCATCCGCCAATCCGCCGAGCATCTCCTTCAACCGGTCGGGCGCGGTGGGATCGAGGAAGTCCATGACTTGGAAATCGACCCCCGCGATCGGCTCGATGTCCAGAAGATCAATGCCGACGACCTTGCCTCTGCCCTCCGCCGATCCGACCTTTTGCGCCGCGATCTGCGACCATCCGCCGGGTGCGGCGCCGAGATCGACGATATTTTGCCCCGCCTTCAGGAGCTTATATTTTTCGTCGATTTCGATCAGCTTGAACGCCGCGCGCGAGCGATAACCTTCGCGCTTGGCGCGCGCGACGTAAGGGTCGTTCAACTGCCGTTGTAGCCAGCGGGTCGAGCTGACAGAGCGCTTGCCCGCCGTCTTCACCCGCGTCTTGAGCGACCGGCCACCTTCGCGGCCGGATCCGCCCCCTGTCTTGCCTGCCGTCATCTCGTCAGCTCATCCAATTGCCGCCATCGACATTATATGTCTGGGCAACGACATACAGGCCGCCGAAAAGTCGAGCAACTTTTCTGGAAAATGCTTTATCGCTTCTGCCGCGCCCGGTCCGCGTGCATCATCTGCGTCAGGAGCCCCTCGCGCAAGCCGCGATCGGCGATCCTCACGCGGCGCGCCGGAAAGGCCCGCCGGATCGCCTCGAAAATGGCGCAACCGGCAAGCACGAGGTCGGCGCGGTCGGGTCCGATACAGCCGTGCTGCGCCCGGTCGGAATAGGACATGGCGCGCAAATACGCCATCGCCGCATCGACCTCCAGACGGGACATCCACAGGCCGTCGACACGGCGACGGTCATATCGGGCAAGCCCGAGATGCACGCCGGCGAGGGTCGTGACCGTGCCGGAGGTCCCCAGGAGGTGGAAATTCTGGCACCGGCGCTCGCGTGAAAGGCGCGCGGCAAAATTGGCCAGCCCCTCCTCGACATGCGCGATCATCGCCTCGAACACTCCGGGAGAAACTTCCACGCCGCCGAATTTCTCGGCCAAGCTCACGACGCCGACAGGCAGCGACACCCAATCCTTGACCCGTCCACGCAAATTGCCGCAGTCGTGGCCATCCTCGGCCCGGTTCAGCCAAACCACCTCGCTCGAGCCGCCGCCGATGTCGAACAAGAGAATCGATTCGGCGCGCTCATCCGCGAGGGCCGCACAACCGGCCGCAGCCAAGTGCGCCTCGGCCTCACGATCGACGATTTCAAGGTCGAGGCCTGTCTCTTCATAGACGCGGTCGATAAAATCCTCGCCGTTTTCGGCCGCGCGGCAGGCCTCGGTGGCGATGAGTCTGGCGCGCATCACATGGCGCGCTTCCATCTTGTCCCGGCAAATATGCAATGCCGCGATGGTGCGTAAAATCGCGGCTTCGCCGAGCCTATTGGTCTGCGTCAGGCCCTCGCCAAGCCGCACAATCCGCGAAAAAGCGTCAACAATTTGAAAGCCTTCGTGAAATGGACGCGCGATCAGCAGACGGCAATTGTTGGTGCCCAGATCAAGCGCAGCGTAAGTTATCCGCGGGTCGCTCCGGCGCCCCGGTTGCGGATAGAAATCGCCATGAGGCTGAGGCGCGGTTTGAACCTCGTCCCCGCCTGCAAGCTGCGCCACCACTCCAAACTCCCCTCGGCGCCAACCGGGTTGGCGCAACCAGCCCATCGCGCGGACGCGCCCAGGCTGCACTTCACGGGGAGTGTAACAATGCTATGACGAATCTGCCAAGCTGAATTACAGGGGATTCATGACTTGGTTACTTTTGGCCCGCGCATTACCAGTGCCGATAATCGCCGTAGCCATAGCGATAGCCAGGACCCCAGCCCCCCACGACGACCGGGCCATAATAGTAGGGACGATGATAGCCGTAGTAATAATACGGTGCGGGAGCGCAGGCGGAGAGACCGATGGCGCTCAGAAGCAGTGACGAAATCAGAGCAATACGGATCTTGGACATCGAATACCCTCCAGCATCAGCCAAATCTTCGCGTCGCGCCGCTGAATATCGCGTGAATGAACAAGGTAAACAAAAGATGAGGGCGCGGGAAGCAATCCCCGCGCCCTGCGCCGATCCTTACCGCAGCGCCTTGAGCGCGGCGCGCCCGGCATAAACCGCCTGCGGCCCGAGCTCTTCTTCGATGCGGATGAGCTGATTGTATTTGGCCAATCTGTCAGAACGGGCCAGCGAGCCGGTTTTGATCTGGCCGCAATTGGTCGCGACCGCTAGGTCGGCAATGGTCGAATCCTCGGTCTCGCCCGAGCGGTGCGACATGACCGCGGTGTAGCCGGCGCGGTGCGCCATATCGACCGCGGCGAGCGTCTCGGTGAGCGACCCGATTTGATTGACCTTCACCAGGATCGAATTGGCGACGCCCTGCTTGATACCGTCGGCCAGACGCGTGACATTGGTGACGAACAGATCGTCGCCGACAAGCTGCGTTTTTGTGCCGATGAGGTCAGTCAGGATCTTCCAGCCCTTCCAATCGTCCTCGGCCATGCCGTCCTCGATCGTGATGATCGGGTAGCTCGCGGCCAGTTTGGCGAGATACTCGGCCTGCTCCTGGATCGAACGCGTTTTACCTTCACCTTCATAGACATAAGCGCCATCTTTGAAGAATTCGGTCGAAGCGCAGTCGAGGCCGAGGTGAACGTCTTGGCCGGGCTTGAAGCCCGCCGCCTCGATGGCTTTAACGCAGAAATCGAGCGCGGCCTCCGCCGAAGGCAGGTTGGGCGCAAAGCCGCCCTCGTCGCCGACATTGGTATTATGTCCAGCCTTCTTCAACGCACCCTTGAGCGTGTGGAAGATTTCCGAGCCCCAGCGCACCGCCTCCTTCAGGCTCGGCGCACCGGTCGGCAGCACCATGAATTCCTGGAAATCGATCGGATTGTCCGCATGCACGCCGCCATTGACGATGTTCATCATCGGCACGGGGAGCACGCGCGCCTGGGTGCCGCCGATATAGCGATAGAGCGGTAGACCGGACGCTTCGGCCGCGGCCTTGGCCACGGCGAGCGATACGCCGAGAATGGCGTTGGCGCCGAGCTTCGCCTTATTCGGCGTGCCGTCGAGCGCGATCATGGTTTCATCGATCTTGACCTGATCCTCGGCCTCGAGGCCGCCGATCGCCTCAAAAATATCGCGATTGACGCTTTCGACCGCTTTGAGCACGCCCTTGCCCATGAAACGCGCCTTGTCGCCGTCGCGCAGTTCCACCGCCTCATGCGCACCGGTCGAAGCGCCCGAGGGCACTGCGGCTCGGCCCATGGAACCGTCTTCGAGAATGACATCCACTTCAACCGTTGGATTGCCACGGGAATCCATGATTTCGCGAGCCACAATATCGACGATTGCTGTCATTACATCCTCACTTGAACGGCGATTACGACGCGCTTTTGTACGCGAAGGCGTCGCGGAGTCAAAGCCTCGAATCGCGTGACTCTTTGATGACAATCTTGCCGTTTGGACACAGGCGCTTTATCGGTTCTGCCCAGAACTCTTCCTGACCTTGTTAAGGTGCGATATGGCAAAATCCACGAAGCAATTGCATGCGCTCGGCCAGAGCGTCGCAATGCCCGACCATCCCGATGAAGCGATCCTGGAGCGCGTCCCGAACCCGCAAGCCGGAACCAATTACGTAGCGCGTTTCACGGTGCCGGAATTCACATCCGTCTGTCCGGTGACCAATCAGCCGGATTTTGCCCATCTTGTCATTGATTACGTGCCGGGCGCTTGGCTGGTCGAGTCGAAAAGCCTCAAGCTCTATCTGCTCGGCTTCCGCAACCACGGCGCCTTTCACGAGGATTGCACGGTGCGGATCGGCAAGGATCTCGTCAAATTGCTGAGGCCGAAATGGTTCCGCATCGGCGGCTATTGGTATCCGCGCGGCGGCATTCCGATCGACGTGTTCTGGCAGACCGGGACCGTGCCGAAGGGCACCTGGGTGCCCGATCAGGGTGTGGCATCATACCGCGGGCGCGGATGAGGCGCACCCTGGCCTAAGCAGGAACGTTGCTGGGCTTGCGTGCATTCTGGGCAAGCCCCGCCAGCATCGCCTGCCCTTCGGGCTGAATGAGGCCGGCGGACATGATGAGCTTGGCCGCCGTATCAGGCGACATAGGCACTTCGATCACATCCTTGGTCGGCAGATAGATGTAAAAGCCGGTGGTCGGGTTGGGCGTACAAGGCAAGAAGATCGACGTGAAATCTTCGCCTTCCGGCAAGTAGCCCGAGACCAACGGGCCGGGTTTCGACGAGATGAAAACCAGGGTCCACCAGCCCGGCATCGGATATTGCACCAGCCCGACTTTGCGGAAACTTGTTCCCGATTGCGAAAAAATCGTCTCGAACACCTGCTTCAGGCTTTTGTAGAGCCCGCGCACCACGGGCATGCGGCTCAAAATCCGCTCGCCCAGCCGCACCAGTGTCCGCCCGGCGATATTGGCGGTCAGGAATCCAAGCAGTGTGAGGCCGACAAGCGCGATGATCACGCCGATGCCGGGCACATGCCAGGGCAAATAAGTGTCGGGCAGCAAGGCGCGCGGGACAATCGGCGTCACCCAATGGTCGACCGTATCGATGAACCACCAGGCGATATAGGCCGTCGCGGCGACAGGCCCGACGATGACGATTCCGGTGAAAAAATAAGCTCTTAGCCGAGCGCCAAGACCGGTCCTGACCGGTTTGACATCGTCATGCAGGGGGTCGTTGAAAGACATTCGCTCTTCCACTATATCGCGACGGGGCCACCTCAAATTCGCGGCACCATGGCGATTTGGCGTCCGCAATGCAACTTAAGATTGTGACCGCTGCAAGACGCGCATCGAGCTAGAGGCATCCGCGCCTCGAAAGCATATCCCGGGCCAAATAGCGCGATGTGCAAAGCCATGCAAAGAAAATCTGCTTCGCCTTTAATCCACCCGCTCGAATAGGACGAGCGAACGGCCCTGCACGTCACAGATCTGGCCGACGCCAATATCGGCTTCCGGCAGGTCCGGATCGTCGGTGGCGAGCAGTCGCCTCCAGGCGGAGCCGTCATAGCAAGGTGGCAGCCGGAACGGCACGGGCTCATGATGGGCGTTGATAAGGACGAGCAAGGTGGCGTCCGAGCCGCGCTTGCGGATGCCGCTTGCTTGGGCACGGCCATCCAGGATCATGCCGAAGCATGGAATCTCTGCCGGATCGTCCCAGTTGGCGCTGGTCATCTCCTCGCCGCCGTGGTGAATCCAGGTCACTTCGCGGACATCGATGGCTTCGTTGGTGCGCTCGCCGATCAGGTAGCGCGAGCGGCGCAAGATCGGGTATTTGCGTCGCAATTGCATGAGGCGGCGCACGAAATCGACAAGGTCGCGGTTCCGTTCGGCAAGCCCCCAATCCACCCAACTGATGTCGCTGTCCTGACAATAAGCGTTGTTGTTGCCCTGCTGGGTGCGGCCGAATTCGTCCCCGGCCAGGATCATCGGCGTGCCCTGGGACAGCAGCAGCAGCGCCAACATATTGCGCTGCTGGCGCGCGCGCAGCGCATTGACGCCAGGATCGTCCGTCTGCCCCTCGACGCCGCAGTTCCACGAGCGGTTGTCGGCGCTGCCATCGCGGTTTTCCTCCCCATTCGCCTCGTTGTGGCGCTCGTTGTAGGAGACGAGATCGCGCAGGGTGAAGCCGTCATGGGCGGTGAGGAAGTTCACCGACGACCAAGGCTTGCGGCCGCGATGGTCGAACTTGTCAGGCGAGCCGCACAGGCGCCGGGCTAGCGCGGCGGGTCTCGCCTTGCCACGCCAGAAATCGCGAGCGGTGTCGCGATAGATATCGTTCCACTCCGCCCAACCCGGCGTGAAGCCTCCCACCTGGTAGCCGCCCGGACCGACATCCCAGGGTTCGGCGATCAGCTTGACGTTTTCCAGCACCGGATCCTGCCCCACCGCCTTGAGGAAGCCGCTCTCGGGATTAAAGCCGTCCACATCGCGCGCCAGGATAGTGCCGAGGTCGAAGCGAAAACCGTCGACATGCATCTCGTTCACCCAGTATCGCAGGCTGTCCGTCACCATCTGAATGACACGCGGATGGCTGACATTGACCGTGTTCCCGGTGCCGGTGTCATTGATGTAATAACGTTTCTGATCGGGCATCAGCCGGTAATAGGAAGCGTTGTCGATGCCTTTGAAGGACAGGGTCGGTCCAAGCTCGTTGCCCTCCGCGGTATGATTGTAAACCACGTCGAGGATGACCTCGAGCCCAGCATCGTGGAAGCGCGCCACCATCTGCTTGAACTCGGCCAGCACGTTCTGCGGATCGGCGGCATAGCGCGGATCGGGCGCGAAGAAGCCGATAGAATTGTAGCCCCAATAGTTTCTGAGGCCACGGTTGAGCAGATGGTCGTCGTCCACGAACGTGTGGACGGGCAGAAGCTCCACGGTGGTGACGCCGAGCCCCCTGATGTGCTGCAGCGATTGGGTAGCGGCAAGGCCGGCATACGTGCCCCGCAGGTGCTCAGCGATATTGGGATGGCGCTGGGTGAAGCCCTTTGCATGGGTCTCGTAGATGATCGTCTGGTCCCAGGGGACAAGCGAGCGATTGCCAGGCCAGTCGAAGCGCGTGTCCACCACCATGCATTTGGGAATGAAGGGGGCGCTGTCACGCTCGTCGAAGGAAAGGTCGCCCTCGCCCAGCGTGTAGCCGAACACCGCCGGGTTCCAGGTCAGCGCACCGAAATGCGAGCGGGCGTAGGGATCGAGCAGGAGCTTATTGGGATTGAAGCGATGCCCCGCCTCCGGCTCATAAGGACCATGGACGCGATAGCCGTAGAGCATGCCGGGACTGACATCGGGCAGATAGCCGTGCCAGATCTCGTCGGTGAATTCCGGCAGTTCGATGCGCTCGACCTCCTGCTCGCCGCTCGCATCGAAGAGGCAGACTTCGACCTTGGTGGCATTGGCCGAGAACAGGGCGAAGTTGGTGCCCGATCCGTCCCATATCGCCCCGCGCGGATGCGGATGGCCCTCGCGGATTCTCGTCCTACCCAGATAGGTCATGCCGCCATCCTTCCTTCCGGGAGATGCCGTGTCCAAAGCCACGGCACCCCTCTGCAACGAGCCCTACCTTGCGGTGGCTCCCATCCGATGGCTGACCCGGCTTCGCACGTTTCATTGGTATCCAAACAACCTGGATACCATTGAAATATCGCGCCATGACAGGATCATTGCGACAGGAAAGAACTTTATTATTTCCACACAGGAGAAAGAAGCGATTTTCTTCCCTACTCGACCGTCACGCTCTTGGCGAGGTTGCGGGGCTGATCCGCATCCTTCCCCATCAGGACGGCGGTATGATAGGCGATCATCTGCATTGGCACCGCATAAGGGATGGCGGCGAAATCCGGTGGCATCTCAGGCATGGTGATGGTCGCCATGACGTCCAGCGAGGCCTCTAGCGCCGCGCGGCTGTCGGAAATCAGAATAATCTTGCCGCCGCGCGCCGCCACCTCCTGCATGTTGGACACGGTCTTTTCGAACCACGGATCGTAGGGCGCCATGACGATGACGGGCATGGTCTCATCGATCAGTGCGATCGGCCCGTGCTTGAGCTCGCCCGCCGCATAACCTTCTGCGTGAATATAGGAAAGTTCTTTGAGCTTCAGCGCGCCTTCGAGCGCGAGCGGATAGGATGTGCCCCGACCGAGATAGAGCACGTCGTTGGTATGGGTGAGCTGATGCGCGATCATTTCGATCATGCTTTCGCGCTTCGCGGCTTCGGCCATCAGACCAGGTGTGTTGATGAGTTCCGCAACGAGCCGCCGCTCCGTTTCTTCGCTGAGCACGCCGCGCGCGCGGCCGAAAGCGATCGCAAGACAGGCGAGGACCGCCAATTGGCACGTGAAAGCCTTGGTCGAGGCAACGCCGATTTCGGGCCCGGCAAGAGTCAATGCGGCAATGTCGCTTTCGCGCGCCATCGTGGATGTGGGCACATTGATGACGCCAATAATGTGCTGGCCATGATCTTTCGCATAACGCAGCGACGCGAGCGTATCGGCCGTTTCGCCCGATTGCGAGACGACGATCATGACGCCGCTTTCTTCCATCGGCGCTTCGCGATACCGGAACTCCGACGCCACATCGATGTCGATGATGATCCGGGCGAATTTTTCGAACCAATATTTTGCCACGAGCCCGGCGATATAGGCTGTGCCGCAGGCAGAAATCGTGATGCGTGAAACCTTTGACGCGTCGAACGGAAGGTCGAACGGCAGCCGCACTCTGCCCGCCGCCATGTCGAGATAATGCGCCAGCGTGCGGCCGACGACTTCCGGCTGCTCGTGGATCTCCTTCGCCATGAAGTGACGATAATTGCCTTTGTCGATCAGAAAGGCGCTTGCCTGACTCTTGATCTTCTTGCGGTTGACCAAACGGCCCTTGGCGTCACGGAACTCTGCCGTGTCGCGAGTCAGAACTACCCAATCGCCATCCTCCAGATAGGTGATCATTTCGGTGAACGGCGCCAACGCCAGCGCATCCGAGCCAAGATACATTTCACCGTCGCCGTAGCCCACGGCAAGGGGAGCGCCCTGCCGCGCGCCGATCAGAAGATTGTCCTCCCCATTGAACAGGAAGGCCAAGGCAAAGGCGCCGCGCAGTCTCGGCAATGCAGCAGCAACGGCGTCGGCCGGCGCCTTGCCCTGATTCATTTCGTCGGTGACGAGATGGGCGACGACCTCTGAATCCGTTTCGGTCGCAAACTTATGCCCCTTGCCCTGCAGTTCTTCGCGCAATTCGCGGAAATTTTCGATAATGCCGTTGTGAACCATCGCGACTTTGCCGGAGGCGTGCGGATGGGCGTTGTTTTCGGTCGGGCGGCCATGGGTCGCCCAGCGGGTGTGGCCGATGCCGATATGTCCCTTCAACGGCTCGGCGACGAGTTTGGCCGCGAGATTCTTCAGCTTGCCCTCGGCTCGCCGACGGGCCAGTTGCCCATCTTCCAACGTAGCGATGCCGGCGGAATCATAGCCGCGATATTCAAGCCGTTTCAGCGCCTCGATGATCTCAGGCGCCGCGGGCGCTTTTCCGACAATTCCGACAATTCCGCACATGCGACTGATGCTCCGTTCAATTCAACTCTTTGATCAAGCTTTAAGAAAATCCCGCCCGCGCGTGAAATCACGAATGGTGAAATCCGGTGACAGCCTTAAAAAAGCGCGATCATCACTTTTTGTGGCTTTGCGCCTTGGCCGCGGCCTGCCGCGCATGAAACGACGCGGCCCACCCCTCCTTCATGATCTGCCGGCCGCGCCCGACCGCCAACGCATCATCGGGCACGTCCTTGGTGATGACCGATCCTGAGCCGACATAGGCGCCGCGACCGATCTTGACCGGCGCGACCAGCGCAGAATTCGAGCCGATAAAGGCCTGCGCACCGATCTCGGTGAGCGATTTGAAATAGCCGTCGTAATTGCAGGTGATGGTTCCCGCACCGATATTCGCCTCCGCCCCGACCCGCGCGTCGCCGATATAGGAAAGATGGCTGACTTTGGCGCCCGCACCGATCGTGGCTGCTTTGGTCTCGACGAAATTGCCGATTTTGACCTCCGGCCCGAGATCGGTGCCGGGCCGCAACCTGGCGAAGGGCCCGACCGTCGCACCTTGGCCGACGGTCGCGCCCTCCAGATGCGAGAAGGCGTGGATTACCGCGCCATCGGCAACTTTGACGCCTGCGCCAAACATCACATTGGGCTCGATCGTCACGTCGCGGCCGATCTCTGTATCATGCGCAAAAAATACCGTCTCGGGCGCCTGCAAGGTCACGCCATCGCGCATCGCCCGTTCGCGTTTTCGCGCCTGAAACAAAGCCTCGCATGTGGCGAGCTGCACACGATCGTTGATGCCCATGACTTCGCTTTCTGGCACGACGAACACGCGGGATCGCAGGCCCTTGGCGCGAGCCACTTCGACACAATCGGTGAGGTAATATTCTTTTTGTGCATTATTCGGCCGGATCTGCGACAGGAGTTCCAGTGCGCGGTGTCCGTCAAGCGCCATGATGCCGCCATTGCACAGCTTCACGAGGCGCTCGGCCTCGCTCGTGTCCTTGTGCTCGCGAATCGCAATCAGGTCGCCGTCCTGAACCAGAAGCCGTCCATAGCCCGTCGGATCCTTGGCTTCGAACCCCAGCACCGCGACCGTGGCGCCGCCCGCGATCAGCGCGCGCATGTGACGATAGGTTTCCGGCAAGACGAGCGGCGTGTCGCCGAAGGCGATGATGACGTCGTCATAGCCCTTCGCCAGTGTGTCACGGGCGGCGAGCACCGCATGCGCCGTGCCTTTGCGCTCCGCCTGCACGAAAATCTCGGCATCCGGGGCAAAGCGCCGCGCTTCGGCGGCCACATTGTCATGATCCGGGCCGATGACCACGGCGAGCCCATCGGCCTCAAAGGCCGCGACGCTCTTCAGCACATGGCCAAGCAGGGACAGGCCCGCGACCTGATGGAGCACCTTGGGCTTGGCCGAACGCATACGCGTTCCCTCGCCCGCCGCCAGAATGATCGCCAAACAGGAGCGGCGGGGCACTTGGTCGTGATCGGTCATTCAGCTTCCATTCACGTCATTGGTGAAAATAGAACTACGTCGCTCATTTTGCCCCGAAGGCGTCAAAAACAAGCTCGCCAATCTGGTTGATAGGCTATAGAGACAAACGGCGGTGTGTGGCTATCCTTATATACTGCGAATTTGCAAGTTCCAGCCAAAGGATACCTGAAGAGCCGATGGAACGAGCCAAAGCAGGTTTCTTGATTTGATGATGGAACGTCGTGTTATCCTGAAAATGACCGCTGCCACATTTGCTGCCGGGATGACGCAATCTCTCTTCTCCCCAGCCTCAGCGCAGACCCCGCCTGCTCCGGCGCAACCTATTGCATTTGATCCGACCCACTTGGTGGAACAGGCGCGCGAGCTTGCAAAAAAGCCATTTGTCGCGCCCCCGACCGATTTGCCCGAGCCGTTTACCGATCTCACCTATGATCAATATGTCGGCCTCCGCGCCAAGCCCGATGCGGTACAATGGGTCAAGGACAATGTCGGCTTCGAGATCGAGCCCCTCCACCGCGGCTATATTTTCTCGGCGCCGATGGAGATCAATCTCGTCGTGGACGGAACGGTGCAGCGGCTCGCCTACAAGGCCAGCGACTTTGATTTCGGGCATTTGCAGCCCCCGCTGAATATTGCAGACATCGGTTTTTCCGGGTTCCGTGTCCTGCAGCCGCGCGACAATGCGCCGGCGATCGACGTGGCGATTTTTCAAGGGGCCAGCTTCTTCCGGGCCCTCGCTAAAGGCCAAGCCTATGGCGTTTCGGCCCGGGCGCTCGCGATCCGCACCGCGGATGGAGTCAAAGGCGAGGAGTTTCCAGTCATCCGCGCCGTATGGATCGAAAAACCGACCTTGGCCGCCAACGCCCTCGTCATCCATGCACTGTTGGATTCGGAAAGTGTTACCGGGGCTTATCGCTTTACCCTGCATCCCGGCGACGCCACAATCATCGACACGGAATGCACGCTCATTCCTCGAGTCGATATCGACCATTTCGGCCTAGCCCTCATGCAGGCAAGCTATCTCTTCGGCAGCCTGGACCGGCACCATTCCGAAGATATCCGCCCGAATGTCTATGACGTGAGCGGCCTGCAAATCGAAAAGGGCAATGGCGAGTGGATTTGGCGGCCGGTCTCGAACCGCGAAACCCTACAGATTTCGGTGTTCGCCGACCAAAACCCCAAAGGATTCGGGCTTCTGCAGCGGGACCGCAATTTCGAGCGGTTCCAGGACGACGATCAGCATTGGGAGCGCCGCCCCTCCTTGTGGATCGAGCCGATCGGCGATTGGGGCGAAGGTTCGGTCATTCTGATCGAAATTCCGTCGGATTTCGAAGTTAACCAGAATATTATAGCCTATTGGCGGCCCAAACAGGTGCTCGCCGCCAACAGCGAAACGCAATTTGCCTATCGCCAGTTCTGGTGCTGGCATCCACCCGCGCAACCGCCGCTCGCGCATGTGACCGGCGCGCGCAGCGGCAAGGCCGGCAAACGTCGCCGCTTTATGGTCGATTTCGCCGGTGATATTTTAGGTGACCCGGCTCAGAGTGGTGATATCAAGGCCAATCTGTGGGCGGGCGCCGGCACGATCTCGAACGTCAGGAGTTTTCCCTCACGCGAGACCAAGACCTTCCGGGTCAGTTTCGATCTTGATCCGGGCAGTGAAACCCTTGCCGAACTCCGCCTTGTGCTGGAGAACGGCGGCAAACCAATGAGTGAGACTTGGCTTTATCGATGGACGCCTTGACGAGCCTCGCACCCATCCCAGCATCGGACCGGCTCCGCGAAACACCGCAGGACCAGCAGGACGCGCACGCCTTGACCCAGGCGATGCCGCCTGAGTCCGCGCTTGAGATGCCGGTCCAGAGTTTCTCCCAATTCGCCCGCGCCAGCCGTCGCAAGCGGCAGGCACCGCACCTTGCGCGCTCGCCTTGGTTTTCACGGTTCGTCGTCTTTATCGGTGGTTTGGCCCTCACTGCCTATGGCGCATGGCAAATGTACCAAGTGGTCGACATCGGCGGCGTGACGTTGCTGCAGTGGGTGCTGCTCATTCTCTTCGTCATCAATTTCTCGTGGATCGCCCTCGCCTTCACCTCGGGCGTCGTCGGCTTCTTCTGGCTCCTGTCAGGGCGCGGCAAAGTGCCGCCCATGCCGAAAACCTTGAACGGCCGCACCGCCATCGTGATGCCGATCTACAATGAAGCGCCGAGCCGTGTTTTCGGCGCCGTGCAGGCGATTTACGAGGATGTCCAGGCTACGGGCCTCGGCGAGCATTTCGACTATTTTTTCCTATCCGACACGACGAATCCCGATGTTTGGATCGCCGAGGAGCGCGCCTTGCTCGCCATGCGGCAGCGGCTCGGCCCCGATGCGCGGATCTATTACCGTCACCGCCCGAAGAATACCGCGCGCAAGGCCGGCAATATCGGCGATTTCGTTAGCCGTTGGGGCGGCGCCTACGATCACATGCTGGTCCTCGACGCCGACAGCCTGATGACCGCGCATTCGATCGTCTGCCTCGCGGCGGCGATGGAAGCCGATCCCGACAGCGGCATCATCCAAACGCTGCCGCTGGTCATCAACCGTAATACGCTTTTCGCCCGCGTCCAGCAGTTCGCCGCCCGAATCTACGGGCCGGTGATCGCGGCCGGCCTCTCCTGCTGGATGGGCCGTGACGGCAATTATTGGGGCCACAATGCGATCATCCGCACCGCGGCTTTTGCCGCCCATTGCGGCCTGCCGAATCTCTCCGGGCGGCCGCCGTTCGGCGGCCACGTGCTAAGCCACGACTTCGTCGAAGCGGCGCTCATCCGCCGCGCCGGCTATGCGGTCTATATGCTGCCGGCGCTGGGCGGCTCCTATGAGGAAAGCCCGCCATCCTTGATCGATGTCGCGGCGCGCGACCGGCGCTGGGCGCAAGGCAACATGCAGCATCTGCGCATCCTGCCAGCGAAGGGCCTGCATCTTGCAACCCGCCAGCATTTCGCGACCGGCATCATGGGCTACCTCGCCTCGCCCTTCTGGATGGCGCAATTGCTAGTCGGTATCATCATCGTGATTCAGGCGAGTTATATCCGGCCCGAATATTTCACCAGCGATTTCTCGCTCTTCCCGGCCTGGCCGCGGTTCGACGCAGTACGCGCGTTGCAACTCTTCGGCACGACTATGGGGATCCTGCTGGCGCCGAAACTGTTCGGCCTAATCGTCGCCATTTTTGACGGCGAAACGCGGCGCGGCGCGGGCGGCGTCCTAGCCCTGTGCCTGTCCGCCGTCGTGGAAGTCGTAATGTCGGCGCTGCTCGCCCCGATCATGATGCTGATCCAGACCGGCTCGGTGATGCAGATCGTCTCGGGCCGCGACACGGGATGGAACCCGCAGCGCCGCGACGACGGATCGATTCCCTTCGCGGATATCGTGCGGCGCCATCGCTCACATGTCGCCATGGGCATCGTGACGCTAATCGCCGGCCTCATGATCTCGCCGTCTCTGGTTGCCTGGATGTCGCCGACGATCGCCGGCCTCGTCCTCGCCATCTTCATTTCCTGGGCGAGCGGGCAGAAATCGATCGGCCTCTTCCTGCGCCGGCTCGGGCTCTTGACCACGCCCGAAGAGCTTGTGCCGCCACCGATCGCGGTGCGCGCCAATGCGCTTGCGGAAGAACTTGCCCAATTGGGGCTCGACGACGCGGATGGGCTCGCGGTGATTCACGACGATCCCACCTTCCGCGACATTCATGACGCCTTCTTGCCGGTTTCCAAGCCGCGTCGGCGCGGCGACATCGAGACGGAGCGGGCGGTCGCGGAGGCCAAGCTCAACGACGCGCGCGACCTGACCGAAGCCGTGGCGTGGCTGAAGCCCAAGGAGCGCATGGTTGTCTTACACGACCGCGCTCTGATCGACGTCCTCGCCCGCCTGCCCGCCACGAGTGCCGACGCCGAAGTCCGGTCCATACGCCCGCGTCCATGATCACGGCAAAAGACTGCGCTGGCGCTCCAGCGCAGATGTCCTAAAATTGCGGCATGCGCTACCCGCCTTCCCTCCTTGAAGAAATAAAGGCCCGGTTGCCCGCATCGCAGGTGATCGGGCGACGGGTGAAGCTCGTCAAAAAAGGGCGCGAATGGGCTGGCCTCTCACCTTTCACGGCAGAAAAAACGCCCAGCTTCTACGTGAACGATCAGAAACAATTCTACCACGATTTCTCATCCGGCAAGCACGGCGACATTTTCAGCTTCGTTATGGACACCGAAGGCCTCTCCTTCCCCGAGACGGTAGAGCGCCTTGCCATGGAAGCCGGCGTGGCGCTGCCGGAAGCCTCGCCGGAAATGGTTCAGCGCGAAGAACGGCGCAAGGACCTTTATGATGTCTGCGAGCTCGCATGCCAATTTTTCGAAGGGCGCCTGCAATCAACGCTCGGCGCTGACGCCCGCGCTTATCTGCAAAAGCGCGGCATGTTGCAGGCGACCCAGGCCGAGTTTCGCATCGGCTATGCGCCCGACAGCCGCGACGCGTTGAAGACCTATCTGCTCCAGCACGGGATTCGCGAAGATCAACTCCTGCGCGCAGGCCTCATCATTCAGCCGGACGATGGGCGCAATACTTATGATCGTTTTCGCGGCCGCGTGATGATTCCGATTCAGGACAGCAAGGGCCGCGTGGTCGCCTTCGGCGGCCGGGTGCTGAGTGCCGACGCCAAGCCGAAATATCTCAATTCGCCGGAGACGGAACTCTTTCATAAGGGCTCCATGGTTTTCAACGCGCATCGCGCCCGCGGGCCAGCGCATGACCTTGGCACCATCGTCGTGACGGAAGGCTATCTCGACGCGATCGCCGTATGGCAAGCCGGCTTCAAGCCGGTCGTCGCCTCGCTCGGCACAGCGTTTACCGAGGACCAAATCGCCGCTCTGTGGCAATTCGCGCCGGAGCCAGTCATCTGCTTCGATGGCGATCGGGCGGGCTTGAGTGCAGCGAATCGGGCGGTGGATCGCATCCTGCCGGTCCTCAAGACCGGTTATTCGTTCCACTTCGCTTATCTGCCCGGCGGCCAGGATCCAGACGATCTGATCCGGCAAAGCGGCCTCGACGCTTTCCGCGCCGTCCTCGCGGATGCAAAGCCCCTGTGGGATGTGTTCTGGGCACGCGAGACCGAGAATGCTGCCCTCAAAACACCGGAACAGCGCGCCGTTCTCGACAAGACACTGCGCGACGCGGCGCAGACGATCGTCGATCCGCTGGTGCAGAAATATTATCGTGATCAGATCTACCAGTCGCTGCGCAATTTGTTCTGGCGTCTCGACCGCCCCGGCCGTGGCGCCGGCGCGCCGGCAATGGGCCGCGCGGGCATCCAGATTCCGCCCGCCGCAGCGGGCAGCCTTTCACTCTACGAACGGGACTTTCTCGGCCTCGCAGTCGAATATCCCGATCTCTTCTCACAGGTCATGGACCGGATCGGCCGCCTGCATCTGCACGGCGCGCTCGACGATTCGACGCATGATGAATTCCTGCACGAACTGATCCGTCTGCATCACGAAATCGAACCGCTCGACGCTGCGCGTCTGCACGAGGAAATCGATCCGCGTTTCTCGCCCCTGCTTGACAATGTGCATGGGTGCGCCTCGGAGGGTACCATCCTCGGGCACAGGCTCTTTCAACGCATGCCGATCTTGCGCACGCGGCCGCCGGAAGATTTCATTGCCCGCTATTTCGCCCATCTGATGGACCGGTTTCTCGTGCGCGAACTCGAGACCGAAGTGGCGTCGATGGAACAGATCGGCGACTTGCATGACGCGCGCATCGTCGAGTTGATCGATTTGCGCGAGCACGTACGGCATGAAGAGTCGGCGCTCGCGGAAGAGGCGGAGAACTATAAGAGCCTGCCGGCGTCGACGACGTTTTCGGCTTGAGCCGAACGCCTTGGCCATTGGCCTAGTTGGTTGCCTTCGTGTGACGCGCTATTCGTGAATGCCGGAAATATCGGGCGTCTCCCAAGCCAGATGCTGGCCGCCGTCGAGCGCGATCAATTGCCCGGTGAGCGACGGCGTTCTTAAGATCCACTCGATCGTCGCGCCGAACTCGCCCAGGTCCGGCCCGCGGTGCAGCAGCACGGCTTGTTGCTGGCGCATGAAATCATCCTTGCTCTGGCGCACGCTCGGCAAAGTCGGTCCCGGCGCGATGGCGACGACGCGAATGCGTGGCGCCAATGCCTGCGCCATGGTCTTCGTCGCCCACCACAAACCGGCCTTTGCCATCGAATAGGAAAAGAATTGCGGGTTTGGCCGCAAGACGCGCTGATCGATCAGATTGACGATGAGTCCGCTCCGATCCTGCGGCAAAAGCTTCGCGACGGCGCTCGCCAATAGACACGGCGCCGAAAGATTGACGTTCAGATGGGCGGTGAGGCTCTTCGGAGTCAGGTCCGCAATCGAATCGTCTTCGAATAAGGAGGCGTTGTTGACGAGAATGCCGATGGCTCCCAACGCCGTCTGGGCATCCGCCACAATCGGCTCGAGCCGGTCGATCTGTTGCAGATCACCTACAACGACGCAGGCTTTGCCACCCGACGCGATGATCTGATCGGCAAGATCCTGCGCGGCCGCGTGCGAGCGATGGCAGTGAATCGCAACAGGATGCCCCGCTTGCGCGAGCGATTGCGCAATGGCGCGGCCGATCCGATAAGCGCCGCCGGTCACAAGTGCTGCCGCTTTGTCCATATCCTATCCGTAGGTGTTCACCGGCCCCAGCGCCGGTCTCGGTTGGAACTGAGCCGCGACCAAAGCAGGATATCGCCAGCCTTGCAACACGCCGCGCGCCGCCAGGAAGGTCAGCAGCGCCAACCAGAGCCCCGTGTTGCCGAACGGCTGCGCGACCCAGAAAACGAACAGATAAAGGCCGAGCGCCAGCAGCATCAGATTTCGCATGTCCCGCGTCCATGTCGCGCCGACGAAGACGCCGTCAAACTCGAATGCCATCGCACCGGCAACCGGGGTGAGCGCGGCGAGATAAAGATATTGCCGGGCGACGTGCCGGACCTCCGGATTGGTGCTGACGAAATCGATGAAGGCACCACCGAGCACAAAAGCCAAGACCGATGCGCCCATGGAGAACGTGAGGCACCACAGGCTGGTCAAGCGCACGGCGCGGCGAAATCCGCTCTCATCACGCGCGCCGAGCGACTGGCCGCACATTTGTTCCGCCGCCGTCGCGAACCCGTCGAGAAAATGCGCCGTGATCAGGAACAAATTCATCAGGACCGCATTTGCGGCAAGGATCGTGTCGCCGCCCTGCGCGCCCTGGCGCGTGAAAAATGCGAAAGAAAAAATCAACGCCGCCGTACGGAGCATGATATCGCGGTTCACGGCGAGCATACGGCGCATCGCCGGCCAATTCAGGACATCCGCCCAAGGGATCGCGGCAAAGGTGTTGCCCAGCTTGGCGAGGATCGTCAGGCCCGCCAGCGCGCCGGCGCTCTCGGCCAGCAGCGTGCCGAAGGCCGACCCTTGAATCCCGAGCGACAGACCGTAGACGAGCCAGACATTCAAGACGATGTTGACGAGGTTGATCGCCACTTGCACGACGAGCGCAATATCTGTTCGCGCCCGTCCGATCAGCGCCCCGAGCACCACGTAATTCACGAACACGACCGGCGCGGACCAGATGCGGATGTCGAAATATGCGCGCGCCGCGGCGCTAACGGCGGGGCTGGCATCGATCAAGGCGAAACTGATATTGGCAATCGGTTTCTGCAGCAGGATCAGCGCGAGGCCGAAGACAAGGGCGAGAACGAGCGCCCGCAAGACGGTGAGCCGCTGTCCTGCAGCGTCTCCCGCCCCAAGCGCCTGCGCGACGAATCCGGCGGTCCCCATGCGCAGGAAGCCGAAAGCCCAAAAGCAAAAGTCGAAAATCACCGCGCCGGTGGCGATGGCGCCGAGCAGCGATGCCTCGCCCAAACGGCCGATGACGGCCGCATCCGCCAGCCCCAGGAGAGGCGTCGTCATATGGGCCAGGGTCATCGGTAACGCGATGCGGATCACGCGCGCGTGGCTTATCTCGGCGCGCAGGACGTTAGGGGCGGCACTCATGCGGACTCAGGAGCGGTGGACGTTGCCCCTATATCGCGGTGGCACGGCCCCAGATGTCAATCGTCTTGAGCGCATGGGTGACGCAGCTCGCGGTCCTGCCTGGACGACTTGGCTGAGCCTACGCAGTTCCCATAGTTTTTTGATCTTGTCGCAGGATTTTCTTCCAAAACCGATGCGCGGTTTTGCGAATCCTGCTTAGTGTCAGCCTATGGTAAAATTCGCCCAAGCGGCCCTTTTGATCATCCTCTTCGCGCTCACGGGATGTTCCGCGACAGTCGACAGCGACCAGGCACGGATTTGCCGCAGCATTTTGCCAGCGATACATCCGGACCATCCGGTCTTTCACATCTTTCACCAAAGGGCGCGATCCGAGCCGCCGGGGGTCGATCTCGTTTACAGCGTCGCGACCGGCGACGCGCCGGCAAAAAATCACATCCTTGCCTGCGGCTTCGGCGGCGCGGGCGAATCGCCCGACCGGAAGACTTTGATGTCAGTCGTTGAGGACGGCGACGCGATGAGCGACGCGCAAGTCTTCTTCCTTCGCCGCTATTGGCTCGAGACGCCTGAAGGGTCGGCGTCGGATCCGGCGCCCGTCGGCAATGTTGCGAGCGTGCACGAGGTCTCGAATGCCGTCGCCTACGGGCTGCAACAGACCATCAACGGCCTGCCGTTGATGGCCATCTATGCGCTGCTCGCAGCCGCCTATTCACTGGTCTACGGCCTCGCGGGGCGCATCAATCTGGCGTTCGGCGAGTTCGCGACCATCGGCGGCTGCGCCGCCTTTTACGGCGCGACGCTCTTTGCCCCGCAGGGCGCCGCGGTTTTCATCGTCGCGGCCTTGGCCATTGCCGCGTCAGCAGCCACCTTTCATGGGCTTTTCATCGGGCGCTTCGTGTTCGTGCCCTTGAGTGCCGCGCGCGGGCAGATCGCCCTCGTCGCCACGATCGGTCTCGCACTCTTCCTGCAGGAATATCTGCGGCTGTCGCAGGATACGCAAAACCGTTGGATCAGTCCGGTCTACAACATGCCGATCCCGGTCGTGCGCGCTGGGAGTTTCGTGACGGTCGTCACGCCCATGGCGATGCTGGTCGCCGGAACCGCCTGCCTCGTCGCCTGCCTGGTCCTCGTCACCATGAAAACGACCCGCTTCGGCCGGGAATGGCGCGCCTATGCCGACGACGCCAAGGCCGCCACCATGTTCGGGATCAGCCCGGCTGGAATCTTCATGAAGACCTTCGCCCTGGCCTCCGCCCTGGCCGGCCTCGCGGGCGGGCTGATGAGCGTGTTTTATGGTGGTATCGGGTTCAGCATTTCGACGACTTTGGGGCTCAAAGCCCTGATCGCCGCCATTCTCGGCGGCATCGGCTCGGTCCCCGGCGCCTTCCTCGGCGGCCTCGTGATCGGCGGAATCGAGACCTTCTGGCAAGCGACCTTCCCCATCGCCTACCGCGACACGGTCATCTACGTGCTGCTGATCGCCATTCTCATTTGGCGTCCCGGCGGGTTCTTGGGCTACGCGGATTCGACGCCGCGCGGCGTTTGACGGACCTTGCAATCCTGGAAACAGGGCTTACATGAGCGCCGAACGCCCACAAAAGGGGTCCAAATGAGCCAGTTTTATTCTCCGGCGGCCAATCCGCCTTACGATCTGACCGGCGTGCGCACCCGCCGCCTGGTGGCGGTGTGCTTCGACATGTTGTTCGTCAGCGCGATTGTGACAGCGCTCATATTGGTCGCTGGTCTTAGCACCTCGGGATTGGGCTTTCTCCTGATTCTCGTCATTCCGACCATTTTTGCGACCGTCGGCTTTTTCTACAACGGCTTCACCATGTCGGGCCAGGGCTGCGGCACCTGGGGCCAGCGTCTGGCCGGGCTCGAGGTTCGGATGATTACGGACGGCTCGCGCGTGCCGTTCCTGCACGCGGCGGCGCATGGTGTTCTGTTTTACTACAGCTGGATGTTCCCGGCCGTCTTCCTGGTGACGCTGATCGAGCGCGACAAGCGCTTTTTGCACGACATTTTGACAGGGGTCATCGTTGTCCGCCGTCATAATTAGGATTTAATATATTTGAGAGTTTTCGGCGTGAACGAAGCTGCTATAGTAGCGGCGCAACACGTCACAGAGGCAAATCAGCGTGACCCAGGAGCCGCGCAACGCCCCGCAGTTCTATTTGACCGAACCCTCTTCCTGCCCCTATCTGCCGGACAGAAAGGAGCGCAAGGTTTTCACCCATCTGATCGGCCGGCGGGCAGCGGAGCTCAACGACACACTCAGCCATCACGGCTTTCGCCGCTCACAGACTATCGCCTATCGTCCCGCCTGCGAATATTGCAGCGCCTGCGTTTCGGTGCGGGTCCGGGCTCAGGAGTTTGTGCTCTCGCGCAATATGCGGAAGGTGATCGCCGCCAATAGGGACCTCATCGGCTGCCTGGTCCCGAATGTGGCCTCCATCGACCATTACGCCCTCTTCCGCCGCTATCTCGACAGCCGGCACAGCGACGGCGGCATGGCCGACATGGGCCTCGCCGATTTCACTACGATGATCGAGGACTCGCATGTTTCGACCCATCTCGTCGAATATCGCGACAAGGACCCGGTGACGGGCGAGGCACGCCCCGGCTATGAGGGCTTGGCCGCAACCGCGCTCATAGACGTTCTCTCCGACGGGCTGTCGATGGTCTATTCGTTCTACCGCCCGCAAGAGGAGCACCGCTCGCTCGGCACCTACATGATTCTCGATCAGATCGAGCGAGCGCGCGCGATGGACCTGCCCTACGTCTATCTCGGCTATTGGGTCGAGGGCTCCCGCAAGATGGCCTATAAGGCCCGCTTCCTCCCGCAGGAGCGTCTCGGAGTCAACGGCTGGGTCCTTGTCGGTTAAAAGGCGGCCGGCGAATCGAGCAACTCTGCCCGGAGCATCTCGTAGCTCGCCTGATCGGGCGCGCAGATGAGGCCTCCCGACCGCTCGGTCGGCAGATAGGGACGGCCGTCGAAACGCGCCGAATAGCCGCCAGCCTCGCGGTGGATCAGCCAGCCGGGCGCATGATCCCAGGGCATCAATTTAACAAATACCAGGAAGTGGCATTGACCGGACGCGGCGAGGCGATATTCGTGGCCACCGCACCGATAGCTAAAGACCGCCGCAGGCTTCACGAGATTTCGTGCAAGCGTCGAACGCAGTGGTTCCTTGAGCGAGGCCCACGACGCTCCGCCGGACATCGATGCGAGCGGCTCAGGCGCCATGACGCGCAAATCTTCGTGCTTTCCGGCAGCGTTTTCGTTCCGGGCGCCCTCGCCGCGCACGCCGATCGAAATATCGTCGGCAATAGGATCGAGGATGAATCCGGCGGCCACCTCGCCCTTGACGATCGCGGCGATCATGACGGCAAAGAGCGGCAGGCCCGAGGCAAAATTCTTGGTGCCGTCGACCGGATCGACGACGAAAGCCAAATCCGCGTCGCCGAGCCGGTCGAACAAGCTGTGATCTTTTTCGGCGGCCTCCTCGCCCAGCACGAAACATCCGGGAAAGGCTTTGTGCAGCGCATCGGTGATATGCCGCTCGGCCGCCTCGTCGGCATCGGTCACGACATCGAGCGCCGACGTCTTCTCGCGAATCGCCCCCGACGCGAGATTGCGGAAGCGCGGCAGGATTTCCCGGGCCGCGGCCTCCCGCATGATCTCGGTGATGCGGCGCGTGTCTTGTGCTTTGAAGATCATCGATGGCCTTTCATGCGCTTGAGACAAAGCGCGGATTCAAAAGAAATGTCCGGCGGCAGGTCGCCCGTACCTACCCTAGACAGGTACCGATCGCTATCCTTCCAAGATGACATCCCGTTAAATTTCAGCGCGTGATGTGCCGCGCCGTGACTTATGTGAAATTAAGTTTATTGGACCGTGATAGCCGCAGACCACGACCGTTTAGATTTCAAGCATCGTCGCGATAAAATCCTCGGGCGACACAAAGAACTCTCGCAACAGGCGAAAGTGATCGGTCTCCCGCAAGGCGATCTCCGCCAAACCATATTTGGTGAGATGAACAAGCTGAGCGCCGGGATAGGCCATGAGTATGGGCGCGTGGGTGGCGATGATGATCTGGCCGCCGTGCTCAAGCTCCATCGCGCGCAACAATTTCAAGAATTCGATCTGCCGTGTCGGCGACAAGGCGGATTCGGGTTCGTCGAAAATATAGAGCCCTCGCTTGTTCGCGCGCTCGGCGAAAAATCGCAAAAATCCCTCGCCATGCGAATGCGAGAGAAAATCCGGCGGCGGTCCAGTGGGAAGCCACTTGCTCGCGTCGAGTGCCGCTTCGTCGAGGTAGCGCGCAATCGAAAAGAAACTCTCGGCACGGAAGAACCAGCCAGACGTGATTTTTGGCAGCCATTGTGCGCGCAGCGCTGAAGCAAGTTCTCCGCCACTACCTTCTAGCGCCTTGGAATGATCCACCAGCCGATAGCCGCTGCCACCTCCCGCGGGGTCGAAGCCGGCAAAGACGGCAATGGCTTCCAGCAGGGTCGATTTGCCCGACCCGTTTTCGCCGACGATGATCGTCACGGGCTTTTCGAAGGCAAAATCGAAAGTCCGGCCGTGAAACAGCGGCAAGCAGAAGGGGTAGGAGTTCCAATTGGCCACGCGTGCCACATCGAGCGTCACGCGGCGCAAATAAGGGGCTGGCAGGCGGATCGGAGAAGATTTGCGCGCCATGCCCACCTCACCTATCCGAAACTATTGTTCTTCGGGAAGCCCTTGGGCGGCAGGCGTCCAGCGTCGCCGCGATTGCCCAGCCAGTCGGCCAGATCCGCCTTGGCGACGTTGAAGGTGCGGCCGGCGGAATCCTTCCATGACAAGCCGTCGCCAAGGTCGAAAGCCTTGACGTCGGCCACGCCACCGTCCTTGTATTTTTGCAGCCGGACGCCCTTGCCGCGCCCCATTTCGGGGATCTGCGCCAGCGGAAAGATCAGCAATTTTCGATTCTCGCCGATGATCGCGACATGATCGCCCACGGCGGGAACACAGACGCGCAGCGTCACGTCCTTATCGACATTGAGCATCATGCGGCCCTTGCGCGTCGCCGAGGTCATGTCGTCCTGACCGACGATGAAGCCGCGCCCGTCGGATCCGGAAATCAGCATTTTCACGCCGGCCTGATAGGGCATGACAAGGGCGACATCAGCCCCCTCGTCGAGCTCCGCCATCAGGCGGATCGGATCGCCGAAACCACGCCCGCCCGGCAGTTTCGAGGCGTCCAGCGTGTAGACTTTGCCGTTGGTGGCAAACACCAGGATTTTCGCCGTCGTCTCAGACAGGAACGAGACTTTGAGCGCATCGTCGCCTTTGAACTGCAGCGACGACAGATCGCCTTGATGCCCCTTGAGCGCGCGGATCCAGCCCTTCTCCGACACGACGACCGTGATCGGCTCGCGCTCGATCATGGCCTCGGCCAGATCGATGTCGCTGCCCGCCGGCGCATCTTCGAAACTGGTGCGGCGCTTGCCGATCTTGGTTTCGGGTCCGTATTTTTTCCGCACCTCACGAATGTCGGACGACAGAACCTTCCATTGCATGGCGTCGCTCGCCAGCAACTTGTCGATCTGGTCGCGTTCGGCGATGAGCGCGTCGTTCTCCCGGCGCAACTCCATCTCTTCCAATCGGCGCAGCGAACGCAGACGGGTGTTCAGAATATATTCGGCCTGCACCTCGCTCAAGGCGAAGCGCGCTTTCAGCGCGTCCTTAGCATCGTCTTCTTCGCGAATGATGCGGATCACCTCGTCGAGATTGAGGAAGACGATGAGCATGCCGGCGAGCACTTCGAGCCGGTGTTCGATCTCGGCGCGGCGATGGCGCGAGCGCCGCAGCAGCACCTCGCGGCGATGGTTGAGCCACTGCCACAATGCTTCCGGCAACCCGACGACGCGCGGCACGACGCCGTCGACGAGCACGTTCATATTCATCGAGATGCGGCTCTCAAGCTCGGTGAGCTTGAACACCGATTCCATCAACAAGGTCGGATCGACGGAGCGGTTGCGCGGCTCGATCACGACACGCACGTCCTCGGCCGACTCGTCGCGGATGTCCGCCACCAGAGGCAGCTTCCGCTCGTTGACGAGTTCGGCCATCTTCTCGATCAACCGCGACTTCTGCACCATGTAAGGAATTTCGGTGACGACGATGTTCCACATGCCGCGGGCGCCGTCTTCCTTGTCCCAACGGGCGCGCAGGCGGAAGGCGCCGCGCCCGGTGCGGTAGGTCTCGGCAATCTCAGTCTTCGTGTCGACGATCACGCCGCCGGTGGGAAAATCCGGTCCCGGCACGAAATTCATCAGGCCTTCGGCATTGGTTTGCGGATGCTGGATCAGATAGAGCGCCGCATCGCACAATTCGGCGACGTTATGCGGCGGAATGGATGTCGCCATGCCGACCGCGATGCCTTGGGAGCCGTTCGCGAGCAGGTTCGGGAATGCCGCCGGCAGAACGATCGGCTCCTGCGTCTCGCCGCTGTAATTGGGCCGAAAATCGATCGCGTCTTCGTCGATACCCTCGAGCAGCAACCGGGCCACGTCGGTCATGCGCGCTTCAGTGTAGCGGTAGGCGGCCGGATTATCGCCATCGATATTGCCGAAATTGCCCTGCCCGTCGACGAGCGGGTAGCGCGACGAGAAATCCTGCGCGAGCCGCACCAGGGCGTCATAGATCGCCTGGTCGCCGTGCGGATGGAACGAACCCATCACGTCACCGACGATCTTGGCGCATTTCTTGAACGCCGTGCCGGGATCGAGCTTCAGGATCTGCATCCCGTAAAGGATGCGCCGGTGAACCGGCTTGAGGCCGTCGCGTGCGTCAGGCAAGGCCCGCCCCATGATGGTGGACAAGGCATAGGCAAGATAGCGCTCTTCGAGGGCGTCGCGCAGATTGACGTCATCGATGGTCTCACGCGGGGGCGATGGTGGATTCGTCGGGGTCTTGGCCATGACGCTCGCCTAAAGCATTGCCTGAGTCGCTGCAAGTTCCGGTTTTGTGCACGTTGGGGAAAAGCCCCGCGCCCGTGCCAAAACCGGATCAGCGCCTGGAGGGCGGCAGCATACGGGCGAGAACGTCGTCCTTCTTAACGAACTGATGCCAAGCAACAGCGAGAAGATGGACGCCCAGGACGACATAGATGATGTCGGCGCCCCAATGGTGGAAAAATCTGCCCCACATGGAGAGCGGCTGATCGCGGGGCACGAGGACCGGCCAGTCAAAAAGACCGAACCATGGGACGGAATGGCCGCCGGCGGCGGAATAGAGATAGCCCGAAAGCGGCATCCCCAGCATCAGGCCATAGAGCAGGAAATGCGCCGCGCCGGCGGCTAAATGGTTCAACTTGCCGAGGGCCTGGCTGTAACGCGGGGCACCGACCGCCAAGCGATACAGGATACGGATGACGACGAGAACCAACGCCGTCATGCCAAGCGATTTATGAATGTCCAGCAGCGCCATCCGCACAGGCGTTCCAGGCTGCAGATAGGCAGAGCAGTAGAACCCAATGGCAATGGCGACCAGAATGATTGCGGCCATCAGCCAGTGCAGCGCGCGCTGCACGGCGTCGTAATGCGATGCGGTAGAAACTGGTGCGGATTCGTTCGAAAGTGCGGACATGGCAAGCCTGCTTCATAAATAAAGCCGCACAAGGAACTGAATTTGAGGCAAAAATTAGGACGCACCGCGTCTCGTGTCCCCAGTTGATCACAAAGTCCGGCGCGGTGTGGGCCGCTGACACAATGCGAGTTTTTGGCCCCCGGCGCCATCCAGATAAGAATCGTTCGCGGCACTGCAAAAGCGCTGGATTTCGCACCTGCAGCAAGATAAAGCAGGCGCCAGTATCGCCCACGAGTCGTGTGCTGCAACGCACCGAACTTGCCCAGAATCCGTGAGACTGTTTCGACCAATGGTTCCCGCCGGAGCCCTAAGCCGAAATCGAGATCTGCCATGCTTAAGCTCAAACCCCTTCTTGGTCTTGCCGTCGGTCTCGCGTTGCTTGGCGGCCTCACCTTCAGCCTGCAATCGTCGATCGGCTTGAGCGCACCCAAGCAGACTGCAGGCCAGTATTGCGGCATCAAAGTCGTCAATCTCGACCCGGGTTATGGCGCCGGCCGCGAGGAAATGCGCTACGTCTGCGACGACACGCCCTAAGACACAATAGCGGCAGCCATGAAGGCGCGCCGGGCATCGGCCATGGTGATACCGCGCGGACCGAACACATCGCGCTCCAGAAAATAGCCGGTCAGGGCAAAGCCGGCCGCAATATCCTCGACCGGCGGGTGGGCCTCCAGCACGGCACCTTTCAGGAAGCTCGGCAAGGGCAAGAGCCGCGCCTTATAGGGTTCACCGGCCTCCCGGCTGACCGCCCGGCCAGATTTCGGTGAAACGTAAATCAGATCCTCCGTCGCCCCCGTGGCGGCGCAGCGGCTGAGATCGATCCCGAAGCCAAGTTCGCTGAGCATGGCCAGTTCGAAAAGCACCATCAGGGGGGCGGCGATCTGCCTGTCGTCAAGATGATCGGCGACCAGCACCAATGTGTCGTACAGATCGGGGTGCGGATCGCGCTCGGGTAAGAGCCGTAGCAAATAGGCAAGGTGGGTTATACCGCTGAGCGCCTGCCGGCTGGCCAAAAACGTTCCAGCGCGCAATTTCGACCCCTCGATCGAATAGGTGCCGAGATGGTCTTCGAGCCGGGCCCACCAAACCGCCTCGACACCGTTGCCGGTCTGCAAAATCGGCAGCATGGTCTTTGAACGGCCCGACCGGACGACACCCAGATGCCGCCCATGGGCACGGGTCATGATTTCGAGAATGACGCTGCGTTCGCCGAATTTCTTGACGCCGATGATGATGCCCTCATCCCGCCATTCCATCGTCTCATTGCTCGCCGAGTTTCATATCCTTGTCGTAGGCTACGCCAAAAACATCCTTGGTGATCGCCTGGCCGCAGATCGACCGCCCCTGCGCCGCATCGAACGTGAGCGACGGCGAACCGTAGAGAGACCAGCCCTTCGACAAAGCCTCCGTCACCCGATGACAAAAGCTCGCATCGTCGGGCCCGGTCAGGAAGCGATAGATCGTCAATGGCTTAGACGGCGACAAAGGTGAATCAGTCATTTCTAGCCCCATCAGTCCTTGGGAAATTCCAGACCCATTTCCCGGTAGCGCTCGGGATCGTCAACCCAATTTTCGCGCACTTTGACGAACAGAAACAGATGGATGTTCTGTTCGGCGGCCTCGGCGATATCCTTGCGCGCGCTGGCGCCAATCGACTTGATCATCTGCCCCTTCTCACCGATGACGATTTTCTTGTGGGCGTCGCGCGTCACGTAGATCGTCTGCTCGACCCGCGCCGACCCGTCCGGCTGATCTTTCCACAGTTCCGTTTCGACATGGGCGTGATAGGGCAATTCGTCATGCAGCCGCTCGAAGATCTTTTCCCGAGTGATCTCGGCGGCAAGAGCGCGGAGCGGCGCGTCGGAAATCTGATCTTCGGGGTAAAGCCAGGGACCGGGCTTCACTAGTTGGCCTAAGCGCTCCAACACTTTGGCGACGCCATAGCCCTTGAGCGCGGAAATCATGAATGTCTCGGCGAAGGGGAGCTTGGCGTTGATCTGCTCGGCAAGGACCAGCAATCGCTCGCTCTCTATCGTGTCGATCTTGTTAAGAATAAGAACTTTCGGGGCCTTCAGCGCGGTGAGCTTGGCCAAAATCGTCTCGACTTCCTCATCCAGCCCGCGCCGTGCATCGACCAGAAGCGCGATCACGTCCGCATCGCCAGCGCCGCCCCAGGCGGATGTCACCATGGCGCGGTCAAGCCGGCGTTTGGGCGCAAAGATGCCGGGCGTATCGACGAAGATGATCTGCGACGATCCAGAAACGGCAATGCCGCGTACCAGATTGCGGGTCGTCTGCACCTTGCGCGAAACGATCGAAACCTTGGTCCCGACCAAGGCGTTCAGAAGCGTCGATTTTCCGGCGTTGGGCGCGCCGATCAGCGCGACAAAACCACAGCGTGTCTCGGACATATATTTCCCTAAAGACGATCCGAATCGAGGAAGGCGCACACCTCCGCAAAGACCTTGCGGAACATCTCGCGCGTCAAAACACCCGTATTCGTATTGTAGCGTGAGCAATGGTAAGAGTCGAAAAGCGTCCGCGATCCGATTCCGTGCCGCGCTCCGTGGCCAAAAGGCGCGCGAGCCGGAATCGACCCGAGTGCCCGTACGGTGCTGTCATGGGCAATGCGCCCCAACGCGACAACGGCCCGCAATCGCGGCAAATCCTCTATCGTCGCCTGAAGAAAGGGCCGGCAGCCATTGATTTCCTGACTGGTCGGCTTGTTCTCAGGCGGCACGCAGCGCACGGCATTGGTGACAAGCGCATCGACGAGCAACAAGTCGTCGTCGGGACGCTCGTCGTAGACGCCACGGGCGAAACCAAAATCAAGAAGCGTCTCGTAGAGTAGATCGCCGGCCCAATCGCCGGTGAACGGCCGCCCGGTGCGATTGGCGCCTTGCAAGCCCGGAGCCAAGCCGACAATTAAGAGTCGCGCGTCCGCGTCCCCGAACGAGGGTACCGGCGCATTGTGCCACAACGGCTCGCGTTGACGGGCGGCTTCACGAAATGCTTGGAGGCGCGGGCACAAGGGACAATCACGCCCAGGCCCTACAACGAGGTTCATTTACGCTCGATCAAGGTTCGAGCATGTCGTCATGCGCGGGCGGCATAGGAATGCTCAGGCTCGGCCGGCGATCCTGGTAGCGCTGCTGTTGCGGCCGCTCCATACGCTCGCCGGGATCGCGCCCGACACGCTGCGACAGATGCACGAGATCGACGAATTCGTCGGCCTGACGGCGCAGCTCGTCCGCCACCATGGGCGGCTGGGTCGTAATGGTCGAGACGACCGAGACCCGAACGCCCTTGCGCTGCAGCGCCTCGACGAGCGACCGAAAATCGCCGTCGCCGGAGAACAGCACGACATGATCGAGGTGGTCGGCCATTTCCATGGCGTTCACCGCGAGTTCGATATCCATATTGCCCTTCACCTTGCGGCGGCCGAGCGAGTCGACGAACTCCTTGGCAGGCTTCGTGACCACGGAATAACCGTTGTAATCGAGCCAATCGATCAGCGGGCGAATCGAAGAATATTCCTGATCCTCGACCAATGCAGTATAGTAAAACGCCCGGACAAGACGGCCTCGACCCTGAAATTCTTTCAGCAACCGCTTATAATCGATGTCGAACCCTAAGGACTTCGCCGTCGCGTAAAGATTTGCACCGTCAATGAAGAGGGCGATACGATCTTGGTCTGCCATGTTATTTCTCTATCGTTCTAAAGGCACATCTCAAAACACAATCTGCGCGCGAGAACCCCGGGGAATCGGTGGATCGAAAACTATCTCATAGCCCAATTCTTGCGTCAAAGTCCGTTATGAGTACGTGAGCATACGTCGTCGCAATCGACAGCCGACGCAGCCCCACACTCAAATAACATACAGACATAAAATTACGAGTCCCGGACACTGAGAATGGATTGCATCGCCGCACTACTGATATTGCTACGCCAATAAATTTTAAATCTATTAGATAGTGTGACTTGCATAATGGCGGTTTTATGGTAGCGCGCTTGTCGTTTCCGCACCAAGGAAACATTGACAGATCCCACCACTTTATATATGTGGTCGCTGATGAAATTTCTGCCGACAGAGCTAATTTATTGTTTTGTCTGGCTTTCCTATAGAGCCCAGCCTCTTGTTCTGAGCCCCAGAATCATCGCTTAACCCACGGGAGCTGCCATCCATGGCGCGCGTTACAGTAGAAGATTGCATTGATAAGGTCGAAAACCGTTTTGAGCTCGTGCTGATGGCCAGCCACCGGGCGCGGATGATTTCGTCCGGATCGCAAATCACTGTCGATCGCGACAACGACAAGAATCCCGTCGTTGCCTTGCGCGAGATCGCCGACGAGACGCTGACGCCCGACGACCTGAAAGAGGACCTGATTCACTCGCTGCAAAAGCACGTCGAGGTGGACGAGCCCGAGGCCGAGACGGTGCCCGCCTTGACGGCGGCTGCGACCGAAAGCGCCTCCGACCTTGCCGGCGACGTTCAGTTCGACCGCATGACCGAAGAGGATTTGCTGCGCGGCCTCGAGGGCCTCGTTCCGCCAGCCGAGACGGACGACGAAGGCGAGTAAGCCGCACTTTCCCGCTTGCTGAAAATTCCGGCGCGGCCCGCAAGGTCGCGCTTTTTTTATTGCGGCTTCAACTCCTTCTTGCGCGGCATCACGCAAGTTCTGATATTGACGGTATGAACGACCGTCGAATCCCGCTCCGCTTGCTCAGGCTGGTTCCCTCCCCATGATGCGCCAACACGAACTGGTTGGCCGCGTTCTGCGTTACAACCCTCAAGCGGACGAGGAGCTGCTGAATCGCGCCTATGTCTATGCGATGCGCGCCCATGGATCGCAGACCCGCGCGTCGGGCGACCCCTATTTCAGCCATCCGCTCGAAGTTGCCGCCATTCTCACCGATCTGAAGCTCGACGACGCGACCATCGTCGCGGCGGTTCTGCACGATACGATCGAAGACACTGAGGCGACGCGGGAGGAAATCGACCGTCTGTTCGGCAAAGAGATCGGCGCCCTGGTCGAGGGCCTCACCAAGATCAAGAAACTGGACCTCGTATCGAAGCGGGCGGCGCAGGCCGAAAATTTGCGCAAGCTTCTGCTCGCGATTGCCGACGACGTGCGCGTGCTGCTGGTCAAGCTCGCCGACCGGCTCCACAATATGCGTACTTTGCACTTTGTGCCGCCGAGCAAACGGACCCGCATCGCCGAGGAAACCCTTGACATCTATGCGCCGCTCGCGGGCCGGATGGGCATGCACGAAATGCGCGAGGAATTGGAAGAGCTCGCCTTCCGCCACCTCATGCCAGATGCCCGCAATATGATCATGACCCGCCTCGCCGAAATGCGCGAGAAAAACGGCGCGATCATCCTGCGCATCGAACACGAGCTCGACGAGCAGTTCAAAGCCCGCGGGATCATGGCGGAAATCAACGGCCGCCAGAAGGCGCCCTATTCGATCTGGCGCAAGATGGAGCGCAAGAGCATCGCCTTCGAGCAATTGCCGGACATTTATGGGTTCCGCATTCTGGTCGATACGGTCGAGGATTGTTATCGCGCACTGGGTGTCGTTCACACCACGTGGCCGACGGTGCCGGGCCGGTTCAAGGATTATATTTCGACGCCGAAGCAGAACGATTATCGCTCCATCCATACGACCGTCGTCGGTCCTGGCCGCCAGCGCGCCGAATTGCAGATTCGCACCCACGAAATGCACGCCATCGCCGAATATGGCATCGCCGCCCATGCACTTTACAAGGATGCGCGGGCCACCGATGGAACGGCGCTGTCGACGGACAGTGCCGCCTATCGCTGGCTGCGGCGCACCCTCGATCTTCTCTCGGAAGGCGACAGTCCCGAAGAGTTTCTCGAACATACCAAGCTCGAGTTGTTCCAGGACCAGGTGTTTTGTTTTACGCCGAAGGGTCGCCTCATCGCCCTGCCCCGTGGCGCAACGCCGATCGATTTCGCCTATGCCGTGCATACGAGCGTCGGCAACAGCGCGGTGGGCGCGAAAATCAACGGCAATGTGATGCCGCTGATCTCGCAACTGAACAACGGCGATGAAGTCGAAATCATCCGCGCCGAGGGGCCGCAGACGCCGCCCTCCGCTTGGGAGACTGTCGCCGTCACCGGCAAAGCACGCGCCGCGATCCGCCGCGCCACCCGCGATGCGGTGCGGGCGCAATATGCCGGCCTTGGCAAGCAGATCGTGGTGCGGGCGTTCGAGCGTGCCGGACAGAAATATGCCGCCGATAAGCTGAAGGCGGCTCTGCCCCGTCTCGCCCGGACCAGCATCGACGACGTGCTGGCGGCGGTCGGACGCGGCGAAATGTTTTCGGGCGACGTCGTCAAGGCCGTTCATCCCGATGCCAAGGACGAGCGCGTCAAGGCGCCCGCGCCGGACAAGACCGAGCCCGGCTGGTTCGGTCTTGATAAGGCATCGAGTCTCGTCTTCAAAGTGCCCGGCGCAACGGAGAGCGGTAGCCCCAACGCCATCCCGATCCGCGGCCTCAGCGGCGATTTGCCCGTCCGCTTTGCCCCCAACGGCGGCGCCGTTCCCGGCGATCGGATCGTCGGGATTCTGACTCCCGGCGAGGGCATCACTATCTATCCGATTCAATCGCCGGCGCTCATGCATTTCGACGACCAGTCCGAGCGCTGGCTGGACGTACGTTGGGACATCGACGAAGACCGCAAGGATCTCTTCCCGGCGCAAATCAAGGTGAATGTGATCAACGAGCCGGGCACTTTGGCGCAGATCGCCGCGACGATCGGCGAGAATGGCGGCAACATCGACAATATCAATGTCACCGCCCGCTCGCCGGACTTTCGCGAAATGGTGATCGACATCGAAGTGCTCGACGTGAAGCATCTCAATGCGATCATCTCGCAATTGCGCGCCAAGAGCGTGGTCAGCAAGATCGAGCGGGTTAACGGATAGCAGAGCCGACCAGTCGAAACCTTGTCCCGTGCCGCTTGAAAATCGAAGTTAGATGCCTTTAATGGCGCGCGGAGGCAGCCATGACACAAGACGACGTAATCAACGAGTTCCGCGCCGCCGGCGCGCTGCTCGAAGGACATTTCATTCTGTCTTCGGGCCTGCGCAGCCCGATTTTCCTGCAAAAAATGTTCATATTTCAGGATCCGCAACGCACTGCGAAGCTGTGCAAAGCCCTCGCCAACAAGGTGATCGCTGCCTTTGGCCGGATCGATGTGGTGGTTTCGCCGGCGGTCGGCGGTATCGTGCCCGGATACGAAACGGCCCGGCACCTCGGGGCGCGGGCGATTTTTGTCGAACGGGAAAACGGCGAGTTTCAGCTTCGCCGCGGCTTCGAAATTCGTGCCGAGGACCGGGTGCTGATGGTGGAAGACATCATCACGACGGGCCTCTCCTCACGCGAATGTATCGCGGCGATCAAGGCGCACCCGGGTCATCTCGTCGGTGCCGCCTGCCTGATCGACCGCTCCGGCGGCAAGGCCGATATCGGCGTGCCGCGCGTGAGCCTCGCGACGCTCGACATTCCGTCCTACTCGCCCGACCAACTGCCGCCGGAGCTGAGCGCGATCCCGCCGGTCAAGCCCGGCAGCCGCGGCTTGGGCGCCTGATCCTATTCACGCGGCAAATAATGCAAATCAAATCTCTCCATTCGACAAACGCGGCGGCGGCGCGCAGATTGCCGCGTTGAAATTTTCCGGAGACGTGTCGCATGCCCCTGCCCTTACGCCTTGGTGTCAATATCGACCACGTCGCGACGGTTCGGAATGCCCGCGGCGGCGCGGTTCCGGATCCCGTCCGCGCGGCGCTTCTCGCCATCGAAGCGGGCGCCGACGGCATCACGGCGCATCTGCGCGAAGACCGCCGGCACGTTCGCGACGACGACATGGCGCGGATCAAGGCCGCGATTTCCAAGCCGCTGAATTTTGAGATGGCGGCGACCGAGCAGATGCTCGACATTGCCCTTAAGATCAAGCCACACGCGGTCTGTCTGGTGCCGGAGAAGCGCACCGAACGCACGACCGAAGGCGGCTTGGACGTTGTCGGGCAATTGGCGTATCTGCGGCCCTTCGCCGACGAGTTCGGCCGCGCGAATGTCCGCGTTTCGCTCTTCATCGAACCGGCGCTCGAAGCCATCGACGCGGCCAAGGAGATCGGCGCGCCGGTGGTGGAACTGCATACCGGCGCCTGGTGTGACGCCATCGCCCATGGTGAAACCGACCGCGCTAAGCAGGAGTTCGAGCGTCTGCGCGCGGCAGCGGCCCATGCGGCGGCGTGCGGCATCGAATGCCATGCGGGCCACGGGCTCGATTTCGAGACCGCCAGAACGATCTCGGCCCTGCCGCAGATCGTCGAACTCAATATCGGCCACTTCCTGGTCGGCGAGGCGATTTTCGTCGGTTTGGACAATGCCATCCGGACGATGCGACAAGCGATGAACGAGGGCCGCGCGCAGGCGGTGTGAAATCGTCTGCCGGAAGGGTGAGATGATCATCGGCATTGGTAACGACATTTGCGACATCCGCCGCATCGCCGCGACGCTCGAGCGTCACGGCGAACGCTTCACCAAGCGTTGTTTTACAGCCGTCGAACGCGACCGGGCCACGCAGAACGGCGATGCGGCCGCAACCTATGCCAAGCGTTTCGCAGCCAAGGAAGCCTGCGCCAAGGCGCTGGGCTTAGGGATCGACCACGGCATCTTTCTGCGCGACATCGGCGTGGTGACCCTGCCGTCCGGCCAACCGGCGCTCGATCTGACCGGCGGCGCGCTGGCGCGTTTACAGGCGATCACGCCGCCGGGACATCGGGCACATGCGCATTTGGGGCTCAGCGACGAATATCCCTATGCCCAGGCCTTCGTGGTTCTTGAAGCTTTGCCATCTTGACCCGCGGCAAAGCCTCCGCCCATCATAGCGCTGCATGGCGATACGTGGACGCCGGTTTTCGGTGAAAACGATGCGACAACAACATGCGATGGCGTCGGACAGATTTCGCATGGGATCCGACGCCGCAACGGGCGAGCCACGAAAGACGAGGTGCGATGCCAAATTCCGATCCCGCCTTCACGAGCCGCTTCGTTCTTGCCTCAGACGGACTGCGTCTTCATGTGCGAGATTATGGGCCGCGTGACAGCGACGCGATTCCCGTCGTTTGCCTGGCGGGACTGACCCGCAATTCGGCGGATTTCGACGCGCTGGCGCTCGCTCTGTCGCAGGGCAAAATGGGTAACCCGCGCCGCGTTCTCGCACTCGACTATCGCGGCCGTGGCCTTTCCGACTGGGATGCAGGGGCGCGTTACGACATGACGACCGAGAACGCCGACATCCTGTCGGTGCTCGACGCCTGCGAGGTCGGCCGGGCAGTCTTTGTCGGCACGTCGCGTGGCGGATTGCATGCGATGGTGCTCGCCGTGACGCGTCCTACCGTATTGCATGCCGTGGTGTTGAACGATGTCGGCCCCGTGATCGAAGCGCAAGGGCTGGCCCGCATCAAGACCTATGTCGGCAAGCTGCCACCGCCGCGCGACTGGGCCGATGCGCTTGATTTGGTCAAGCGCATGAACGCCCAGATGTTTCCCGCGATCGGCGACGACGCCTGGCGGATCTTTTTGCGTCAAACGTTCGAAGAAAAGGATGGCCGGCTGAGCGCGCGTTACGACCCGCGGCTGGCTGACACACTCAAGGATTTCGACATCGAAAAACCGCTGCCGGATCTCTGGCCGCAGTTTGAAGCACTGAAAGGCGTCCCCCTCCTCGCGCTTCGCGGCGCCAATTCCGATTTGCTGGCGCAAAACACGCTCGAGGAGATGCAAAAACGGCACCCCAATTGTGCGGTTCATCTTGTCGACGGCGAGGCTCATGCGCCTCTTCTGCTCGACACCACAAGCATTGGCAGCATTCTCGAATTTGTTGTCAGGGTCGACGCATAAAAGATTGATGAATTCTAGTTAGAAAGCCGATCTTCAAAAGCCGTCCCCGCAACGTGCGTCACGCAATAGAAAAACCCCGGAACTTTCGTTCCGGGGTCTCTTTTTGACCGTTCAGGTCAGATTAGAAGTCGCGTTGGATACGGAACACACCTTCGTAGGTGTTGATGTTCTTCTTGAACGGAACGCCCGTGCCTGCGCCCGTGAAAGCCCGGCCATTTGCGTTGAGCGGAGCCTTCTGGTCGAGGCGGGTGTAGTACAGTTCGAGACCGATCAGCAGGTTCTTAACCGGCTTCCAATCGGTGCCGAGGCCAACGCGCCATTCGTTCCAGTTGGTCGCGCCGAGCTGCGAGCTGACAGCCGCACGGGTCACAGCGGACGGATACTTCACGTTGAGATAGCTTGCCTCGACGTGGGTCGCCCACTGGGCATTCCAGTTGTGCTGGAAGGCTGCAATCGCGGACCAAGCCGTCGGCAGTTTGTCGCTGCCATTGACGATAACGGCGTCGTAGTCAGGCAGGACCCAACCCTTGGTGATGCCGCCCGACACGTTCGAGAGGTTCCAGCCACGCGGATAGCCCTGGGTCTGGAGAGCGAGGTCACCCTTGGTGTAGGTAGCCTGCAGCCACAGTTCGTCGCCCGGAGCGATCATCGGCAGCTTGATGTGCACGCCAGCGTTTGCACCCCAACCAGCTTCTTCCTTATGACGAGCCGAGATAGCGGTGCCCGATTCGACGTTGATGCTGTGGTAGAGGCCCGACAATTGCGCGCCGCCCCAACCCTGCTCGACACCGATCGCTGCAACCACGTCAGGCTGACGGGTGCCCTGGAGGCCCCAGCTGTTGACGGTCGGAGTACCACCAGCGGTCGTAGCGCGGGTGTAGCTGCCGATCGTGCCGGTCTGGTTGGTGTCTTCCAGCGAGAGGGTCGCTGCGAAGCCACCACCGAAGGTCGCGGTGTAGGCCAACAGGTTCACGGTGTGGTCAGGGCCACGAACGTCGTCGTAGCCGAGCGAGTCAGCGTAGTAGTCGAACATCGACTGCGCGCGACCTGCGGTGATGCCAGCCCACTGGATGAAGGCCTTGTCGATCGACGTGCCGTTGCCGTACTCGAGCGGATTGGCGCCGGTAACGCTCTTCCAGTCAAGGCTGGCGAACGAACGCAGCGTGCCATAAGCAGTCGTCGTGCGGGCGTCGAACTGCGTACGAGCACGGACCGTGAAACCGGTCTGGTTCTGCGCACGACCCGAATAGTTGAACTGCTTGCCGGAGCCGGGCGTGACAGCATTGGCGGCCTGGAACGCACGGAACTGCTGATAGTTGGCAACGTTGCCGGTGCTCTCGAACTGATAGTCGAGACGGACGTGACCGCTGATCTTCAAGCAGGTGTCGGTGCCGGGGATGTAGAAGAAGCCCTCGCCGTGAGCCGAGCAGACTTTAACATATTCAGCAGGAGCAGCTTTCTTCGAGGGAAGATCGGCTGCCTGCGCGCTTGCAGCGGCGGCCAGGCCGGCTGCGGAAGCGAGAAGAAGGCTCTTGACGAGCTTCATGTGATAACCTCCAGTTATATGACCCTATGGAACCCGGTTTGCTTTGGCCTCACTCGCCTTAGGCTCATCAGAGCCTTTCAACGTTTGAAGCAACGAGCGTGACCTAAAGTCCCGGTTGATCCGCTTCCCCTTCCGCGCCCCCCCACCTGGAAGAGCGGGCGAAATCTGAAGTGGTTGCGCGATGGGTTGCCCCGTTCGCTTCATTCACCATAACCTTTCGGGCAGAAAAACCAAAATGAGTTTTGGACCTCAAATTCCAATTTATGTCCTTTTCCGGGCCATGTTGCACAAAAGCAACTAGTCGCACCACCGCACCGCATCGCGGCAGCTTACATGTTGTTTTCAAAGGGAAAAATTTTACCCTTTATTAACCTTTCTCCACTTGGAGAGCTGTCACAAACGCTGTTTTGTGACGCCCCGCGGGCCGCTTGCCTTGTCTCATCGCCCCAGTCGCCGAGCGGAGCCTTTGCCCGCGCGATTCTCCATACTCGGGGCGAGACATCCAGGGCGCGCCTCTGCTCCGCGCCAAAGGCACAGAGACACAATGTATTTATATGGAGGGGCCCTGTGTCGCGGATCGGGGCGAGATAGGTGACGTGTCGGTTTGCGGCGACGACCTTGCGGAAGAAGCAATCATTCCTGAGCCGAGAAGGCCGTTTCTCGCCGCCGATACACAATACAACTATTAATAAGGACTCGTCGGCACGGATGGCGCCGCCCGTTCCCGTCGGGTGGCTGCGCCGGAACGCCGCGCCGCGTGGGTATCGTCGTGAGGCATCCTTGCCGCGCCGGCGCGGCCGATCTTTATACTTTCCTTATACCCATCCTTACACTCCCCTATCGAAGCCTTACGGGCTTTCGGGGCATGAGTGCGCCTGGATCATCCCCAGGAGACTTCCATGTCAGATCTCATTTACATTCTCTTGCCCGTCGCGCTTTTCGCGCTGATGGGCCTTTACGCCGTCGCTTGCGACCGGCTCTGAGGAAAAAGCCATGTTCGATCCCATTCTCGGACTCGTCGTGGCGGCAGGCCTTGGCCTCTACCTCGTCTACACCCTGATCCGTCCCGAAAAATTTTAAGGTGCTGCCGTGACCCTCAATGGTTGGCTGCAAATCGCCATCACCCTCCTCCTGGTGCTCGGTGCGGCTGTGCCGCTCGGCGCCTATATCGTCAAAGTGCTCGCCGGCGAGCGCACATGGCTTTCTCCCGTCTTCTCGCCTGTCGAACGCGGCTTTTACAAAGTCGCCGGCGTCGATTCGTCGCGCGAGCAGAGCTGGTTGACCTATACGATGGCCATGCTGGCCTTCAGCGTCGTCAGCTATCTGACGTTCTACGCCCTGCAGCGCCTGCAGTATTATCTGCCGCTCAATCCGCAGGGCTTTACCGGCGTCGAACCCGGCCTCGCCTTCAACACATCGATCAGCTTCATCACCAATACGAACTGGCAAAACTATGCCGGCGAACAGACGATGGCCCATGTCGTCCAGATGCTCGGCCTCACCGTGCACAACTTCCTGTCCGCCTCGGCAGGTCTGGCGCTTGCCTTCACGCTGGTGCGCGCCTTCGCACGTTCCGAAGCGACGACAGTCGGTAACTTTTGGGTCGATCTGACCCGGGTCACCTTGTATGTGATGCTGCCGCTTTCGATTGTCGTCGCCCTGCTGCTGGTTTTCGGCGGTACGCCGCAGACCTTGCTCGGCTCCGTCGATGCCAAGACGCTGGAAGGCGCGACGCAGACCATCGCGCTCGGTCCGGTCGCGAGCCAGGAGGCAATCAAGGAACTCGGCACCAACGGTGGCGGATTCTTCAATGCCAATTCGGCTCATCCGTTCGAAAATCCGAATGCCCTCACGACCATGCTGGAGATCTGGTCGCTTCTGGTCATTCCGGTCGCTACCGTCTTCGCCTTTGGCCGTGCGCTGAGGGATCAACGGCAGGGCCGTGCCATTCTGGCGACGATGTTCATCATCCTGCTGGTCGGCGTCTTCACCATCTACTGGGCGGAAACCTCGGGCAACCCGTTGCTGACCGCGCTCGGCGTCGACCCGGCGCAGGGCAATATGGAAGGCAAGGAAGTCCGTATCGGCCAGGCCATGACCGCGCTATTCGCCGCGGGCACGACCGGCACCAGCACGGGTGCGGTCGTCGCGATGCACGATTCGTTCACGCCGATCGGTGGCCTCGTCCCGATGTTCAACATGCTGCTCGGCTGTATTTCGCCTGGCGGCGTCGGCGCCGGTCTTTACGGCTTCCTTGTCGTGGTCGTCATTGCCGTCTTCGTTGCCGGCCTGATGGTGGGCCGCACCCCGGAATACCTGGGCAAGAAGATCGAAGCGCGCGAAATGAAGCTCGCGATGTTCGCCGTGCTGATCTATCCGGCTCTGGTGCTTGGCTTCACCGCTGCGTCCTTGATGCTGCAGACTGGTCTCGACAGCCTTGGTAACAGTGGCCCGCATGGCCTGAGCGAAGTGCTCTATGCCTTCGCCTCGACCAATGCCAACAACGGTTCGGCCTTCGCCGGGCTCAACGGCAACACGCCGTGGTTCAACACGACGCTCGGCATCGTGATGTTCTTCGGCCGCTTCTGCTACCTTATCCCGGTCATGGCTTTGGCCGGTTCGCTGGCAGCGAAAAAGAGGGCTCCGGCTTCGGCAGGCACCTTCCCCACGCATGGTCCCTTGTTCGTCGGCTTGCTGCTCGGCGTCATCGTGATCCTGTACATGCTGCAATATTTCCCCGCTCTCGCCCTTGGACCGATCGTCGAGCATTACCTGATGCTCGGTGGCAAGGCTTTCTGATCGGAGCATTCGTTCAAATGTCACACCCTAAAGCTCCCGGCCTCTTCGATATGGGCATTATCAAACGTGCCTCGATCGATGCCGTCATCAAACTCAACCCGAAACACCTCGCCCGCAATCCGGTGATTTTCGTCACCGAAGTCGTGTCGGCGGTCGTGGCCTTCTTCTTCGTCCGCGATCTTGTCACGGGTACGGGCTCGCCCCTGTTCACGGGACAAATCGCCGCTTGGCTGTGGTTCACGGTGCTTTTCGCCAATTTCGCCGAAGCGGTGGCCGAAGGCCGCGGCAAGGCGCAAGCCGACGCGCTGCGCAAAACGCGCACCGACACGGTGGCAAAGAGGCTGATCGACCCCGACAACAAGAACGGCATGGCGCCGGTCATTCAAAAGGTGTCGGCGCTCGACTTGAAAGTCGGCGACGTCGTCCTGGTCGAAGCCGGCGATCTGATCCCCGGCGACGGCGAAATCATCGAAGGCATTGCCTCGGTGAACGAATCGGCCATCACGGGCGAATCCGCACCGGTCATCCGCGAATCCGGTGGCGACCGCTCGGCCGTGACCGGCGGCACGACGGTTCTGTCGGACCAGATCAAGGTGCGGATCACGGCCGCGGCCGGTTCGACCTTCATCGACCGGATGATCGCCCTGGTCGAAGGTGCGGAACGCCAGAAGACGCCGAACGAATTGGCGCTGTCGATCCTGCTGTCGGGCCTGACCATTATCTTCCTGATCGTCTGCGTCACGCTGTGGCCGCTCGCGTCCTATTCGGGTTCGATCCTGGATGTGACCGTGCTGATTGCGCTCCTCGTGTGTCTCATCCCGACGACCATCGGCGGCCTCCTCTCGGCCATCGGTATTGCCGGCATGGATCGTCTCATCCGCTTCAACGTCATCGCGACCTCGGGCCGCGCGGTCGAAGCCGCGGGCGACGTCGACACGCTGCTGCTCGACAAGACCGGCACGATCACCTTCGGCAACCGCATGGCGGACGAATTCCTGCCCGTCACTGGCGTCGCCGAAGACGAACTCGCCAAGGTCAGCCTCTTGGCCTCGCTTTCGGACGAGACGCCGGAAGGCCGCTCCATCGTTGCGCTAGCCAAAAGCAAATACGGCTTGGCCGAGCCTGACCTCAGCAAGAGTGCGGTCACCAATATCCCCTTCACCGCGCAAACCCGCGTTTCGGGCATCGACATCGAAGGCCGTCAGGTTCGCAAAGGCGCGGTGGACTCGGTGCTCAAGCTTGCAGGTTATAGCCAGGAGAATGCACCGGCGCAGTTCCGCCAGGCCGTAGACCGGATTTCCCGTGCCGGCGGCACGCCGCTCGCGGTGTCGGAAAACAATCGGCTGCTGGGCGTCATTCACTTGAAAGACATTGTGAAGCCCGACATCAAGGATCGTTTCGCCGCTCTGCGCGCCATGGGCATCAAAACGGTGATGGTGACCGGCGACAATCCGATCACCGCGGCGGCAATCGCGTCGGAAGCGGGCGTCGACGATTTCATCGCCCAGGCCACGCCGGAAGACAAGCTCGCCTACATCCGCCAGGAACAGCAAGGTGGCCGTCTGATCGCCATGTGCGGCGACGGCACCAACGACGCCCCTGCCCTGGCGCAAGCCGACGTCGGTGTCGCGATGCAGACCGGCACGCAGGCAGCGCGTGAAGCGGGCAACATGGTCGATCTTGATTCCGATCCGACCAAGCTGATCGAGATCGTCGAAATCGGCAAGCAATTGCTGATGACGCGCGGCTCGCTCACGACGTTCTCGATCGCCAACGACGTGGCAAAGTATTTTGCCATCATCCCGGCGCTGTTCGTCGTGACCTACCCCGCGCTCGGCGCGCTCAACGTCATGCATCTCGCGTCGGCAAATTCGGCGATCCTCTCGGCCGTGATTTTCAATGCTCTGATCATCATTGCCCTGATCCCGTTGGCTCTGAAGGGCGTCGCCTATCGGCCGGTCGGCGCGGCGGCGCTCTTGCGGCGCAACCTGCTGATCTACGGCGTCGGCGGCATCATCGTGCCGTTCATCGGCATCAAGGCGATCGACATGATCGTCTCGACCTTGCACCTCGCCTAAGGAGTTTCGGAACCATGTTAAAACAACTCCGCCCCGCGATCGTCATCACCGTGTTGTTCACGGTGCTGACGGGGCTTATCTACCCGCTGGTGATCACCGGCATATCGCAAGCCGCGATGAGCAATGCGGCTAATGGCAGTCAGATCATCGTGAACGGGACTGTCGTCGGCTCTTCGCTGATCGGCCAGAACTTCACCAAGGACAGCTATTTCCATAGCCGTCCGTCGGCGACGCAGGCGCAGGATCCGGCGCATCCCGACGATCCGTCCAAGACCGTGGATGCGCCTTACAATGCCGACAATTCGACCGGCTCGAACCTAGGCCCGACCTCGCAAAAGCTGGTCGACCGCGTGAAGGCCGATATCGATGCCAAGCATCAGGCCGGCATCGCCGGCGCCATGCCGGCGGATTCCGTGACGACCTCGGCATCTGGGCTCGATCCGGACATTTCGCCGGAATATGCGCTTGCGCAGGTTCCCGTCGTCGCCAAGGCACGCAATCTGCCCGAGGATAAAGTGAAGGAACTCGTCGACGCCCATATCGAGGGACGTGCACTCGGCATCTTCGGCGAACCGAAGGTCAATGTCCTCGCACTCAATATGGCCCTTGATGACGTAAAATAAGCAGACAGACATGCATGCGAACAGGATCGCGGGCCGCTCGCCCGCGATCCTGTGTTTTATTGACCTGATCGGTGATACAAAGACGACATGTCGAAGCCCGAGCGCCAGAACGAACGCCGCCCCGATCCCGATGCGCTGCTGGCACTCGCCGGCAAGGAGAAGCGCGGCAAGCTGAAAGTGTTTCTGGGCGCGGCGCCCGGCGTCGGCAAAACCTATGCGATGCTGCAAAACGCCAAGCGGCTCAAACAGGACGGCATCGATGTCGTCATCGGCCTTGTCGAAACCCATGGCCGCACTGAGACGGCGGCGTTGATCGAAGGCTTGGAGATCCTGCCCCGGCGGCGCGTCTCCTATAAAGACCGGATCATCGAGGAATTCGATATCGACGGCGCTCTGGCCCGTCGCCCGAAACTCATCGTCGTCGACGAACTTGCCCATACCAACGCTCCCGAAAGCCGCCATCCCAAACGCTGGCAGGATGTCGAGGAATTACTCGACGCGGGCATCGACGTCTGGACCGCGCTCAACATCCAGCATCTCGAAAGCCTCGCCGACGTCGTCTCTTCCGTCACGTCGGTCGCGGTGCGCGAGACGGTGCCGGACAAAGTGCTGCAGGAAGCCGAAGATGTGGTGCTGGTCGATATCACGCCGGCGGAACTCATCGAGCGTCTCAAGGAAGGCAAAGTCTATCTGCCGGAGACAGCGCGCCGCGCCTCACAAAACTTCTTCACGCCGCGCAATCTCACCGCGTTGCGCGAACTCGCTCTGCGCCGCACCGCCGATCGCGTCGACGACCAAATGGTCGACTATTTGCGGCAAAGCGCGATCGAAGGACCGTGGCGCACGTCGGAGCGCTTGCTCGCCTGCATCGGCCCCGATCCTTTGTCCGAACTCGTGGTGCGCACCACCAGCCGTCTCGCCACCAGCCTGAATGCAAGCTGGCTCGTCATTCATGCGACGCGGCCGGGCGAGGAAGAAGGCGATTCCGATCGGATCAAACGCATCGACGACACGCTGCGCCTCGCGGAGCGCCTCGGCGGCGAAACGCAACGGCTGACGGGGCGCGACCTTGCGAATGAAGTGCTGCGCTTCGCGCGGCGCGAAAACATCACGCAGATCGTTCTCGGCCGCTCGGGCGCCGGCACGTTCAAACGTCTGATGCACCGCTCGCTCACAGACGAAATCGTGCGCAGCGCAACCGATGTCGGCATCCATATCGTGTGCGGCGAGAACGTCAAAATCCCGCTGCGCCATCGCCTATTGCGCTGGCCGATGCGGAGCGATTTGCTGAGCGGCGTGGTCGCCCCTGTGGTGTCGGTCGCGCTGGCGGTCGGCGTCGGCGAGATCATCAGTCACTGGTTTAAATTGCCGAATCTGGAGATGATTTTTCTCACCGCGGTGCTGTTCTGTGCGGTGCGTTTTGGTCTGTGGTCGGCCGTCGCCTCGTCGCTTCTGTCGTTCCTCGCCTACAACTTCTTCTTCATCCCGCCCATTTATACGTTCACCATCGCCGAACCGAATGAATTGTTCGCGCTCATCATTTTTTTGGTCGTGGCTATTTTCACCGGTTCGCTTGCCGGCCGCGTCCGCGATCAATCGGAAACGGTCTACAAACGCGCGCAGGCAACCCAATCGCTGTACGAATTTTCGCGCAAACTGTCCGGCACCGGAAACCTCGACGACGTGCTTTGGGCCGCCGCGGCGCACATGCACAAAACACTTGGCGGCCGCATCGTCTTGCTAATCCCCAAGGATGGCGAGTTGCAGGTGAGCGCGGCCTGGCCGCCGACCGATGAATTGAGCGCCGGCGAGGCGGTGGCCGCGCGATGGGCTTTCGACAAGGGCGAAGCCGCCGGCTGGCTCACCGGTACGCTGCCGAATGTCCGCTTTCAGTTTCGCCCCCTCGCGACGTCACGTGGCGCCCTTGCCGTATGCGGCGTCGATCCGGAGGACCACACCCATCCGCTTTCGGCGGAGGACGAACGCACGCTGACCTCATTGCTCGAACAGACGGCGATCGCCATCGACCGTTCGCTGCTGGTTGGCGAAGCGGTCAAGGCCGCGGCGCTCGAGCAGAACGAGGCGCTGCGCAGCACGCTTCTTTCGTCGCTGTCGCACGATTTGCGCACGCCGCTGGCCTCGATCACCGGTGCCGTCACCTCGCTGCGCCAGCTTGGCGATAAAATGCCGCCAAACGATCGCCAAGACCTGCTCGCGTCGATCGAGGAAGAATCGGGACGGCTCACCCGGTTCGTCGGCAATTTGCTCGACATGTCGCGCATCGAGTCCGGCGCGATCAAGGTGAAACGCGATTGGGTCGATGTCGCCGATGTCGTGCGCGCGGCCGTCGAGCGCGCGCAGAAGATCTTCCCCAATTGGTCCGTATCGGTCAGCATCGCCCCCAATCTTCCCTTCATTCGGGGCGACGCCAGTCTGCTCGCGCAAGTTCTGTTCAACCTGCTGGACAACGCGCGTAAATATGGCGGCGATACGGGTGCCAGCGTGCATGCCCGCGCCGAGGACAGGGAAGTGGTCGTCAGCGTGACGGACGAAGGTGTAGGCGTGAAACCCGGCGATTTGGAACGGATCTTTGAGAAATTCTATCGCGGCGGACGCGCCGACGGGCGGAAGGCCGGCACCGGCTTGGGCCTGTCGATCGCCCGCGGCTTGACCGAGGCCATGGGCGGGACAATCGCGGCGCAGAGCCCTGCAGTGCGCCGCCGCGGTACGCGCGTCCTGATGCGTTTTCCCGCCGCCGAAACACCGCCTGATCCCGAGGTCGCCGTATGAAAGAGATTCGCGTTCTGGTCGTCGACGACGAAGCGCAAATCCAGCGCTTTCTCAAACCGGCGCTCACCGCCTCCAACTACGAGGTACTCAGCGCCGAAACGGGCCATGAGGCGCTGCGGCTCGCTGCGACACAAGCGCCAGACATTGTCATGCTCGACCTTGGACTGCCGGACATGGATGGCAAGGAGGTGCTGCGCGGGATCCGGCAATTTTCGCAGATTCCTGTAATCATTCTCTCGGCACGGGATCGCGAAGCCGAAAAAATCGCGGCGCTCGATCTGGGCGCCGACGATTATGTCGAAAAGCCGTTCAGCATCGGCGAATTGATGGCGCGCGTGCGCACGGCCTTGCGGCATGTCTCACACAGTGCGGCCGAGAAAACCCGGGTCGAGATTGAAGGTCTTGTCGTCGACACGTTGAAGCGCACCGTCACCAAACGCGGCATCCCGGTCAAGCTCACGCCAAAAGAATATGATTTGCTGGTCGTGCTTGTGCGCCACTCGGGCCGCGTGATCACGCACGGGCAGATCTTGAGCCAGGTTTGGGGTCCCGCACATAAGGACGACACGCAATATTTGCGGGTCTTCATCGGCCAATTGCGGGCCAAGATCGAAGATGACCCAACGGCCCCGAAAATCATCATGACCGAGCCCGGTGTCGGCTATCGCCTGACCGAGCCAGAAGCCGACTGAGCGCTACGACGGCTTGGCCGCCACATGCCGCATCGAAATGGGTTACATGTAAACCATTGATAATGCGCCATAGTCTATTTTTGGCGCCTGCCCGAGAAGGCCGTCACCTGAAAAGTGTCGATGGCTCTCATTTTTATGTGTTAATTTTGAGCGGAATTCCGCTTCCCTTGCCGTCATTCCCGTGTCATGAAAAAGGAAACATTGCGGCAAAATCTGGTGTAACTAATGTGTCCACCAGGCAACTGCGGTAACGATCAAGGGTCCGAATCGGTCAGGAAGCACCGTTTTGCCAAATCCCTTGCGGATAGCTTCCGAGCTATTTAGTTTACACATGGACTATTTAGTCCAAATCGGCAAGATGGCAGCAAGATAAGGCGGAACGCGCTGCATGCCATGATGGGGGGACAATTGTCACAAGATCCGAACACATTGACCGGCAACGGATTTGATCTTGCAACTGCGACGTCGCTGAGTTCCTCCGCGTTGCAGCAGTTGCTGTCCGTCGACATCGTGCGGACTCTGGGCGCACCCGCGCCGAGCCTCTCCCCTTGCACGTTCCTGCTTTATGCGGGCGATAATGACGCGGGCACGGCGGCCAATCTCGGATTGGCCCAGTACAGCTATCACATGGTGATGACCTCGTTCCGCTCGGTTTTGCGCCACTTCGGCATGGTGCGCATTGTGACCGACCCGTCCCGGGAAGTGGATGAAATCTATCTCGAATGCCGGGCGCGCGGCGAGACCTGTCTCTTCCTTTCCTTTGGCCCTCCGCATCTGATGACACTCGGGTTGCGCTGTCCGACTGTACCGGTCGTTGCATGGGAATTTGGCACCATCCCCGATCAGATCTGGGATGACGAACCGCTGAACGATTGGCGTTACGGGTTGCGCGCCGCAGGCAAGATCATTTTGCTGTCGCATTTTGCCGCCAAGGCGGTTCGCGATGCCATGGGCGCGACCTTCCCCGCCGTTGCGCTGCCGCCGCCTGTGTTCGACCGGATAGGCAAAGCTGGCCCTGCCCGCAAGCTGAATGAAACGGCATCGGTCGCCATTGACGGTTTCGTCTGGGACAGCCGTATCGACCCGTTCGCGTTGGGCGCCCCGATCCCGTCACCACCGAGGCCACGGGAGAAGGAAGGGCTTGTCTCGCAGGGCCACCACACGCCCGGCACCCATGCGGTCACACCCGCTGCAGACACCTCGCGCAAGACCTTGCGCAGGCGGATCGGACTGACATTGCGTTTTGCCTTGTCATGGTACCGCGAAGCCGTACGCGATCTTCTGCCACCCCCGATCACGCGGCTGATCGGCCATCTGGGCGGCATGGCACGCCATACGCTCGACTGGTGGCGCGGCGTCGGTATGGCGGACCGGCCGAGCCTGCGGCGCAGATTGCAGATCTCCAAACATTATGCGCTGCGCTGGTATCGTGAAGCCGTGGCAGACGGGTTGCCGCCGCAATCGGCTCGGAAGCTCTCGCGTGTTGTCGAATGGCTGGACCGCACGACGCAGCAGCCAGCCGCGGCAGAGGCCTCTAGGCCCATGGCGCCGATCGTGCCACCGTCCCTGCATCGGACCGAGGACGAGCCGATGGCGCACGAGGCATTCGCGGTGCCGGACCTGGCGCCGGCCTCAATCTATCCCAATGATCTGCCCGAACTGCGGCAAGAGGAGCAACGGGCCTTGGTGCAACTCGACGGACTGGTTTTCACGTCCGTCTTCTCGCCCAAGGACGGCCGCAAGAACTGGCAGGATTTGCTGACCGCCTTTTGCACCGTATTCAGCGATCGGCCGGATGCGACTCTCGTCCTTAAAATGATCGGCCGCGAGACGGGATACTGGTGGGGCGCATTGCATGATATCGTCAGCCGGCTGCCGGCGTTTTCATGCCGCGTCGTAGTGTTGCACGGCTATCTCGAAAAGGCCGATTATCATAAGCTGATCGAAGCCAGCCATTTCATCGCCAATACGTCGCTTGCCGAAGGCCTCTGCCTGCCGCTGGTCGAGTTCATGTCGGCAGGGCGGCCGGCGATCTCGCCGCGCCACACGGCAATGGCGGATTATATTGCCCCCGAAAACGCGATCATCGTGCAGTCGTCCGAAGAATATTGCAGTTGGCCGCACGACCCGCGCAACGTGCTCGACTCGAGCCGCCATCGGATCGAATGGCCCTCCGTTTGCGCGGCGCTCGAGGAAGCGTACCGTTTGCTGACCGAGGATCAGGCCCGTTACGAATCGATGGCGCGCGAGGCCCGAAAAACCATGCGCGCATTTTGTTCGGACGATGTCATCGCACCGCAACTCGCCGGCTTCCTTGGCCTTGGTGACGACGCGGTCCGTGCCGCCGGCTTTGCGCCGGGGAAGGAGGGTGTCGGCGAATGCTGATCCTCGCCTATTCTTCCTACAATGCCGGAACGATCGATACCAATTACGGCCGCCCGGAATATAGCTATTGGTTCGTGCGCAAAGCCTTCTCGCGGATATTGGAACGCTTTGGCGTCGTCATTCCCATCGGCGATGCCGAGCGTGACGTCGAGGCCGTCGCGCAAAACGCTGCGGCACAGGGCGATCGCGGCATCTACCTGTCGTTCGACTCGGTCTACAAGACGGTGTTTCCCAAGACGTGCCCGACAGTGCCGGTTTTTGCCTGGGAGTTCGACACGATTCCACACGAGGTGTGGGATGACGAACCGCGCCATGATTGGACGATGGTCCTGGCAAAGGCCGGCTGCGCCATCACCCACAGTTCATTCACGGTTGGGGTGGTTCGACGCGCCCTCGGCGACGATTTTCCGATCTGGAGCATTCCAGCGCCGGTCTATGCGGGCGCGGTGCGGCATTTGAGTTCAGCGCGCGGCTATCAGCCGCCGACAGAACTCAAATTCAGCGCGACTGTCATCGACGTGAATACGATTGATCTTGGCCCTTATATTTATCAGCGAAAGGATCGCGACGGCCCTGCAGCGCTGCAGTCGGAGATCGCCAAACTGAAGATGCCGACACGCATTTCGATCCACGGTGTCGTCTACAGTTCGGTCTTCAATCCGCTCGACGGCCGGAAGAACTGGAACGATATGCTGATGGGTTTCATCCGCGCGTTCCGCAACACGCCCGACGCCACGCTCATTCTGAAGCTCACCCATGTCGACGGCGCCGACGCCCTGATGCGTTTGCTCAGCGACGTTGCCAAAGTGGGGCCGTTCCGCTGCCGGATCCTGCTGATCCACGGCATGTTGCCGCAGGACGAGTACGATGCGCTGATGGCGGCAACAAGCTATGGGGTCAATACGTCGAACGGCGAAGGGCAATGTCTGCCGCTGATGGAATATATGTCCGCCGGCAGGCCCGCCATTTCGCCACGACATACGGCCATGCTCGACTACATCACCGACGAGAATGCCTTTGTCCTGCGGACGACCGAAGAGCCCACCTGGTGGCCGCACGACCCGCGCCGCGCCCTGCGCTGCCGGCGCAACCGGCTCGATTTTCCGACCCTTCTCGAGGCCTATCGCAAAAGCTATGAAGTCGCGTCGAACGGCGCCACCTACGCCCGCATGTCGGCCGCGGCGACCGAAGCGCAAAGACTTTATTGCGGCGACGACGTGGTCATGGCGCGGTTTGCCGAAGTCCTGAACCACACGGCCGGCATGGCGAAGCAGCCCAAACCGGCAAGCGGCAAACGCTCCGTCCGCTCCCGGACGCACGAGGCGGCCGATGTGGTCTGAAGCGCGGCTAGAACCGTGGCCCGTAGCGACTTCGGCGAGGGCTACAGCGGTCCCCCGAGAGCGAAATCTCGACATCGAGGTGTTACGCGCCGTTGCAATCGTGGGCGTGATTCTGCACCATTTCACGGGATTCGGATCTCTCCTGGCGCGGGAGCATGCGTCACTGCAGTGGATCGATCGGCAGGTCCAGTATTGGACCGGTGTGGACCTGTTCTTTGCGATCTCCGGCTACGTCATCGCGAGGAGCCTCGTACCGGCGCTTTCGGCGCACAAAGATTGGTCGGGCTTTTGGCGCGAAGCCGGTGCTTTCTGGATTCGCCGCGCGTTCCGCCTGCTGCCGTCATCTTGGCTGTGGCTCGCTGTTCTTCTATTGGCTTCTTTCACCTTCAATAGCCTGTGGATTTTCGACCACCCGGTCTTCGGCGGGCCGTGGAACAACCTCCACGCCACCGTAGCTGCGGTCGGGTTCTATTATAATTTCTTCGAGGCATCCGCCTTCGAGCATCACAAATTTGCGGCGTCTTTCGCTTGGTGGAGCCTATCGCTCGAAGAGCAATTCTATTTGCTTTTGCCCGTCGTTGCGTTTTGGCTACGGAAGCGTTTATGGATCGCCTTATTCACGATCATAGCCTTGGCCATCTACATTGAACACGCGACCCCCCTGACCATGGTGTTGCGGCCGGAGGCAATCTGCCTTGGCGTGCTCATCGCGTTATGGGAGATGAGTCCAAGCTGGGCGATCGCGGATCGGCTTTGCCAAAAGCTGCCGCCGCAGCTCCGGACAGCTTTGATTCTCTGTCTCTTGTTTTTGCTCGGATTCATCGGAACGCTCGGACCCTACACGCACCGCATCCCGTACATAGCAATCGTCAGTGCGCTGCTGGTCATCATAGCTGCGCAAAACCGCGGCTATCTGATCCCGCCTGGCGTCGCCAAGACCGTGGCGCTTTGGATCGGATCGCGTTCTTACGGGCTATATCTGATCCATGCGGCAGCGTTTCTGGGCGCGAAGGAATTGTGCTATCGCCTGACGGGCGATGTCTTCGACAGCTTCGTCGTGCCGGTTGGCATGATCGCCCTCTTGGTTTTCGTCGAGTTGAATTGGCGTTATGTGGAGACGCCGATGCGCCGCTATGGCGCGCGCCTCGCGCAAAGGTTCCGCGACGGCAAAAAGGTCAGGAGTTAGACATGTCAAAGGCCGCTCAGGATATTCTCGGGCATGTCGAAACTTTGGTTGGAGACGCCGGCAAAGCGCCGCCGGCCGCCTTTCAACCGACCATCGACCCGTTTCTCATCGGCCTTTACGACAGTACGTTGAGCGGCTGGTATCGTGCCGAGCAAAAGGAGCTTTTCCTAGGCTTTCCGATCAGTCCCGAAGACGTCGTGCTCGACGTCGGCTGCGGCGACGGCGGCAACATGAATCTTTGCGCCGACATCGGCGCCCATGTCATCCTCGCCGACATCGATGCCAACGAAATCGCCATCGGAAAGGAACGGCTGAGCAAGAGCAACGCGCGCAAGCTCGAAGCCTATGTCACGGATTCCGACCCGCTGCCCCTACGCGACGGCACGGCCTCGCGCGTCGTGTGCATGGAAACCCTGGAACATGTCGACGATCCGGCGCAGATCATGGCGGAGTTGGTGCGTGTCGGTCAGAAAGGCGCCCTCTACCTGCTCACCGTCCCCGACCCGGTCGCCGAGAATCTGCAAAAGCCCCTGGCAGCGCCCTACTACTGGCAAAAACCCAATCACCTGCGCATTTTCGAACGAGAAGAATTCGCGAAACTCGTGACAGACGCCGGCCTCGTGATCGAGAACCGGTATTATTACGGCTTCTACTGGTCGATTTGGTGGCTGCTGTTTTGGCAGTGCGACGTTCCGGTCGATGCGCCTTATCATCCGGTCCTCGACAATTGGGCCCAAACCTGGAAGGCGCTGCTCGACTCAAAAAATGGCCTGCGGACGAAGCGCATCCTCGACCGGTTTCTGCCAAAGCACCAGATCATCCTCGCGCGTAAACCCTAAACATCGGGCGGCGGCGTCAGGTCGCCGCTTCGGCCTCGCGGTTCGCCTTATAGCCGCTCATCGCCACCCCCGTCGCCGGTGACAGGAGGGCGCACACCGGCGCGGCGAGAATGGAAATGCCCGTCACACCGATGAAGGCCGCCGAAAAATCGGCCGGCGTCGAATGCACGTCGTGATTGACGGTGCGCGCCAGCATCAACATGAGGCTGCCCGCGCAAATGCCGAACGACAGCATGAGCTGCTGGAACGTCGTGTAGAAACTGTTGGCCGACGAGGTGCGGTCGGCAGGCACGTCGTCGTAGGCCACCGTATTATAGGCGGTGAATTGCAACGACATGGAGAAGCCGCACACCAGCAGAACCGCGAAAATCGCCCAGTGCGGCCAATTCGGCCGGAAGGTCGCGCAGGCCGCGTAGAGCAGGCTCGAAAAAACCGAGTTCCAGAGCAACGTATTGCGGAAACCGTAGCGGTGCAGAATCGGCTTGGCGGCCACTTTCATCAGGATCGAGCCGCAGGCCGTGGCAAAGGTCAGCAGGCCGCTTTGCGCCGCCGACATGCCGAACCCGATCTGCATCATCAGCGGCAGCAGAAACGGTTGGGCGCCCTGGGTGATCCGCGAGAGCGACCCGGCGATCACGGAAATGCGGAAGCTCTTGATCCGCATGAGCGACAGATCGAGGATCGGTTCGATCTCGCGGCTGCGCCGGGCATGAACAATATAGGCCGCGCCGCTGACGAGGCCGGCCACGATGCAGACAATCGCGATCGGCGCCTCTTCCGCCGTGCCGCGGCTGGTCATCTCGAAGCCGAAGAGGAGGGCTGCAAGCGATATGCCCGACAGAACGAAGCCGGCCATGTCGAAGCGCTCTTTCGAGTCTTCCGAAAGATTGGGGATGAACACTTGCGTCAATGCGAGGCCGAGCAGGCTGATCGGCAGATTGATGTAGAAAATCCAGCGCCAGTTAAAATTGCTGACAATGAAGCCGCCAACCGGCGGGCCAACGATCGGGCCGATGAGCGCGGGCACCAGCAACCAGCCCATGGCGGACACAAGGTCCTTCTTCTCGACCGTGCGCAGCAGCACGAGCCGCCCGACGGGCACCATCATCGCCCCGCCGGCGCCCTGCAGCAGCCTTGCTGCGACGAGAGCCGAGAGGCTGCCCGCCTGCGCACAGAACAACGAACCGAGCATGAAGATCACGATCGAGATCGAGAACACGGTGCGGGAGCCGTACCGGTCGGCCGCCCTGCCGCTGGCCGGAATCAGCACCGCCAGGCTGAGCAGATAAGAGGTCAAGGCAATACTCATATGGGCCGCCGAAACGCCGAAGGAACTCGCCATGGTCGGCAGCGCCGTCGCTAGGACGGTGGAATCGAGCTGCTCCATGAACATAGCCGTGGCTATAATGAGGGCGGTAATTCTGAAATTTGACCCGACGCTTCGCGGCGCCGCGTCGACAAGAGTCTGCGACATGGGAGCGGCAATTCGTAAAATAAGGTTCGGCTTTCATAGCGTGGGAAGAGCTGGCTGACGCCACCGCTATACGGGCCTGTTATAGACCTCATTTTGCGCGGGAAAAGTGAAGTATTGCATTGCTGGCGTCGATAAAATGCATTGCAGCGGCCGCAGAACGCTCAGTCGGCCCATTCGGCGGCTTGACCGGTATCATCGAGCGCACGCTCAATTATCGCGCCGGATTGTTGCGGATGGCGATCCCCTTTACCAGCGCAAGCAATTGCGGCCTCGCGGCTGCAAACGCCGCTTCGTCGGTATAGCATTGCAGGACGAGCACCCCAAAAGGCGCCCCCATCTCCGCCGACCAAATCCGAGTCGATGTGCCAAACTTATCAAGACGAAATGAGAACAGGACGAGATTTTTGTCGCCTTCCGTGGCCAGCGCCGGCGGATCGACCAGCACCGGCTCCCACCCCGCGTCCTTGAGTTGCGATGTGAGCATGGTCGCATAGTCCCGCCTGAACGTGTCGACGAAATCCTGGTTTGCGAGACCGGGCTTGGTTTCGAAGACGACGGTGCCGCACTCGACCGAGTCGCCGCCGCAGGTAGCTGTTTTACATGTGAGTTCAATGTCCTGATCGTCGAGACTGGCAGACCAAAGGGCCTCGTCGTAGGCAACTGTAATCCCGTGGTTCGGCTCCGAAAACTCCGCCGCGTCAACGTGCCCGCATGAAAATGTCAGACATGGCAATACCAGACGAAACAAAACACCGGCGCTCGCCGCGCAAGCCCTTGGCGGCCTCTTCCGTGGCCTAAGCCGGCGCCCCGTCCGTTCGACCGCCTCCCGGCATTGGTTCGCGTCATTCCCCATGCGTGCAAGCCCCGTTGGGCGAAAACACCGGCCTCTCGTTCCGCGTCCGCCGGATGACGCGTCTGCCATTTCTTGCGAGAGCGGAACGGTTTGGCGCGGCCCTATGAGCAATTGCCAAGGCCGTACCACCCTTCAACTTCCGACGACTGCCCGCGTTCGGCGGACCGCCAGAACACCTGAGCTCCGATCTCGCAGCCGGAACCGATTTCACCGCGCATCATGACATAATCGTCGTTCATCAGGGATTCCGAATGTTCCGAGAAACCTTGCTGTCGCAATTCGGCAACCATCCGCTGGGCTGAGGAACCCATTGGGAAAGCGGCTCTGACACGCCGGTCGAACTCACTCTCCTTCGCCTCCCACACGCAGCGAAGGTGCGCCACGAGCTGGGATTTAAACGCAAGCATCGGCAGATGCGGGAACACGGTCAGCCCCCAGATCAACGCGGCAACGATCGCAATCAATGCTGCAAAAATCGAGATTTTCGTCGGCAATAATCAAAAAAGTATCGGCAATGCCGGTAAGATTGACTCTTATCTTCGGCAAAATCAACGACAGCCTCATATTGGGGTGCGATCCAAAGTGCGGGTATTCAGGAGCGCGGTCGTCCCCCCGGCGGTCCTGATGCTCCTCCCGCAGTTTCAATCCCATCCGCCTTAGACCTCGGCAGAGGCACGAATCGGCCGGATCTGGCTTAAAATTTCCTATATATATCAATAATATAAAGGGTGATCAACCTGAGAGATAGGTGGCACCGTCGACCCGTCGACCCGTCGACCCGTCGACCCGTCGACCCGTCGCGCCATCGACCGCCTAGGACGCACCGTCGCATTGTCGCCTGACGCCAAGTCGTCGGCTCGCGCCGTCGCCAGATCTGGCGATTGACGGCGCACAGGGTCACCGCGCGTCATGGTTCCGCGACCATGGTTTTAAGAGGATTGTTTTCCGCCATCCATATTGACAAGTGAGACCGTCAGTCCGACCCTGAATCAGGAAATTCGAATCCCCTTTTTCCGAAGACAATGGTACTGCCTGTGACGCCCGAACGATCCACCGGCCCGACCCCTTCCTCGCCCCGTTTCGACAGGCGGTCGGGCGACATAGTTCGCAAGTTGCGCCAGATCGACGAGCGTCTAGAAGAACTGACGGAACAGCCGAGCGCTATCACCCCTGCTTTCTCGCGCCGCACTCTGATTCGGGCGGCCTTTTTGGCGGGTGTGTGCACTGGAATAATCATCTCTAACATTCTGCATTACTTCGCGTGACGTTGCGCGCGTAGGCGCGCGACCGTCAGCCACGCAACCCTGTCGCCGGCCGCGTTCCGAGTCTCGCGCGCGAGCCATAGACCACGGATCCTCCTCGACCATAGCCCGACGACATTTCGAATAATTTCCGCCGGCCGCGCCGCAACACTGCAGCCCGTGGCCCCGTCACCGCGCTGCGGTCGAATTACCCCACTGAAATTTGCGTCGCTTGAAAGCGGACAAGTCTGCTGGCGTCAATTTGAACCGCTCTCCGTTCGCGCGCTTTTCCGCAAAACGGCGGTGCCAATAGGCCTCGATACCGGCAGGATCGTCGGTCCGGATTGAATGGACCAGAGTAGCCGATTCAGGGAGTGCCACGCGGATTTCCTTTACACGCCGCTCAATCTCATCGCTACGACCAATCTTGTAGTGCGCACCAGAACGAATGAGGTAGACGTAGCCCTCAGCACCGCGCGCCACCGCGATCACTAGTGGGCGCGTCCTCCGCCGGCAACATGGCTAGCACACCCTCATATTCTGCGCGCGTCGCGAGCCACTCGCGAAACCGAGACAAGAGATCCTGACGCGAGCGGAAGTGCAGCCCAAACGTCTGCCGAGCGGGGAACGCTTGGTCTACCTGCTTATACATTTTCATCTGCATGTCGCCAGGAACCGCATTGAAATGCCTGGCAGCCTCCGCGAGCTTCGCAAAAAGGAAATCTGCCGTATATCGGTGTTGTCTTTCGTTAGGCGTTAATCCAGCCTCCCGGAGAGCATCGCTCCATTTTACCCAGTACACGCCCCGCCATTCGTGAACCCTGATTCCGGTCGCAGAGAAAAACAAATCGTTTCCAGGAGCTTGACCGCCATTTTTGGATGCCAGTCGCCTTATTTCGCTCAGAATATGTTCGCGCGTGACCAAGTTGAGACTCCTGCAGCGAGCGATAATCATAACTTCGGGAAGTGGAGACTGAAAACCCGGATTACCCGCGCGCCGTGACCGAAAGCCCGACAATCGATGGAGCGGCGGGGCAACGCGAGGCGCGGCGGCATCCTGAAGGCGCTCGTTTCGCAGCGCGAAAGCTTGCGGAGAACTAGGGCCATGACTCGGGCCGACATGTCGGCCTTCTAATTTATCGCAGCAATATCAGCACATTATGAGGAGTAAATGGCGGAGACGCAGGGATTCGAACCCTGGATACCCTTTTGGGGGTATGCTCATTTAGCAAACGAGTGCCTTCAGCCTCTCGGCCACGTCTCCAGGCGGCATGTTTCAACGCCGCGTCGGCTGCATATGCCAGCCTGGAGCGCTGTTTGCAAGGGCGCGGTCCAATTTTTTCAACAAGCGCCCCTGCCCCTTCAGCGAACTCCCTGTGCATTCACCGAAATGCGGCGATGTCCGTGACATGATTTCGTGACAATCGCAGTGCCCTGTGCGCGGGCATGCGCCGGTCAACCTGTTCTGTGCTAAGTCGAAGATCCTGTTTCCGGAGGAGAGTCTTTGCCCCCATCTTCGTATCGCTCCCGCCTCGGCCGCCGTCGCGTCACCCTGTCAGCGCGCTTGTCGATCGTTGCTGCGCTCGTCTTGTGCGCCGCCCATGTCCGTGCGCAATCGGCCGCGCCGTCCCAAACGCCGCAGCCGTCGCCACAACCTGCACCGCCGTCGCACGCACGTGTCCACCAATGTGCGGTGGAATGGCAGGAGAAGAAAAAGACCGGAGCCGCCGCCGGCAATACGTGGCGCGAATTTGCCGCCGAATGCTACGCGCGCAAGTAGGGAAATATTGCAAGAGTCGACGCGCGCTTCGACGCAAATAGTGCGGGCCCGATGAGCCATCACATTGCCGAAAACTGCAACGATGCAGGCGCGCGCCACCGTGCGACGACATGACATCGCCTAAAAAAATTGTCCCCCGCGCGATGTCTCGACTCGGGGGACAATTGACGTCCGCTTTCGATGGCGGAGCCGGAAAGCTTGCCGCAACCTATAGGTGGTCTTAAGCCGTGACCGGAGCTGCTGCTGCCTTGCGCGGAGCGCGCTTTGCGGCCGGCTTGCGGGTTGCCTTCTTGGCAGTGGATTTCTTGACGGCCTTCTTGACGGCCTTCTTCGTGCTCTTCTTGACAGCGGTCTTGCGGGTCGCCTTCTTGACGGTCTTCTTCACTGCCTTCTTGGCCGTCTTCTTCGCAGCCTTCTTCACGGCTTTCTTGACGGTCTTCTTCGTAGCTTTCTTAGCCGACTTCTTCGCGGCTGCTTTCTTTGCGGTTGCCTTCGCCATTTTCGGGTCCCCTTGTATAACGACTATGCCGACGAAAAATCTTATGTCGACTTAGTCTTGACTAGCGTAGCTTGGTTAACGCCTCGTTCAAGAGGGCCTCCGGTAAGATGACGCGAAGTCAGAGCTTTCCAGCATGCGCGCCGATGCTTGCGGCAGTGGGTTTTTAGGGGAACCGCAACTTTGAACATCTTCGCGCCGAGCGCCCGTCGCCGCACACCTCGAGGATGCATTTTGCCACTCGGGCGGGCGCTCTCGAAGACCATGGAAGCCGGCGGCGGATGAGCGCACGGCAACGCCAAGCGCCTTATGCGCATTGCAAGAAAATCATATTTCACACGTGTTTCTTGCATTCCTCCTCGACGGCGGGAAAGCACGAACCCCGTTGGCAGAGCGCGACGTGCGGTGCCTCGACGAAAGCCGCGCGCCTATCGTCCGGGCAGCGACACTTAAGGCGAAAACCGCATCCGCGCGGCTTATCCAAGCGGCAACAGAGAGTTAGGAGGCGAGCCATAGATCGCGCGAAAAAACGCCGAAAAAAAATTTACGTAACGTGTCAAAAAAATACATTTTATGTGACGGCTGAACCGGCGATTTGAAAAAATCGCGCACGAATCGAATTTTGATTCGCAAAAGCAGGTGTGTGCGCAAGGGCTTTTCGCCCTCGCGCACACCCAAATTCAAAGACCGAGTTTGGCCTTCAAGATGTCGTTCACCGCTTGCGGATTGGCCTTGCCGCCGGTCGCCTTCAGCACCTGACCGACGAACCAGCCAAGCAATGTGGGCTTGGCCTGCGCCTGCGCAACCTTGTCCGGATTGGCGGCAATGATCGTATCGACCGCCGTCTCGATCGCACCCGTGTCGGTCACTTGCTTCAAGCCGCGCGCTTCGACGAGCGCGCGCGGATCGGCATCCTTTTCCTCTGCGATGATGAGCGCAAGCACGTCTTTCGCGATCTTGCCGGAGATCGTGCCATCGCCGATCAGATCGACGATGCCCGCAACTTGTGCCGGCGTGATGTGCGTTTGCGGAACGGAGAGCGACACGGAATTGGCGTAGGCGGCGATGTCGCCGTTTATCCAATTGGCGACCGCCTTGGCATCACGCTTCGTGCCGCCGTGCTGCGCCGCCGCCTCGAAATAATCTGCTGTTTCGCGTTCTGCCACAAGCACTCCGGCATCATAGGCGGGCAGCCCATAGTCGTTCACGAAGCGCGCCTTCTTGCCGTCCGGCAATTCAGGAAGATGCGCGGCGAGGTCGTCGACATAGGCTTGATCGAACTCGAGCGGCAACAGATCCGGATCAGGGAAGTAGCGATAGTCGTGCGCTTCTTCCTTGGAGCGCATCGAGCGCGTCTCACCTTTGCCGGGATCGAACAGGCGGGTTTCCTGCACGATGGCGCGGCCATCTTCCAGTTCGCCGATCTGCCGGCGCGCTTCCGCTTCGATCGCCTGGCCGATGAAGCGGATGGAATTGACGTTCTTGATCTCGCAGCGCGTGCCGAACGGCTCGCCTGGCCGGCGCACGGACACGTTCACGTCAGCGCGCAACGAGCCTTCCTCCATGTTGCCGTCGCACGTGCCAAGGTAGCGCATGATGGTGCGCAGTTTCGTCACATAGGCTTTGGCTTCATCGGCGGAACGCATGTCGGGCTTCGAGACGATCTCCATCAGCGCGACGCCCGAACGGTTGAGGTCGACGAAGCTCATGGTCGGGTGCTGATCGTGCAGCGACTTGCCAGCATCCTGTTCGAGATGCAGCCGCTCGATGCCGACCACGATCTGATCGGTCGGCGAAAGATCGACGATCACCTCGCCTTCGCCGACGATCGGGCTCTTGTACTGGCTGATCTGATAGCCTTGCGGGAGATCGGGATAGAAGTAGTTCTTCCGGTCGAACACCGAGCGCTGATTGATCTTGGCCTTCAGGCCGAGCCCGGTGCGGATCGCCTGGCGCACGCATTCCTCGTTGATCACCGGCAGCATGCCGGGCATTGCTGCGTCCACCAGCGAGACATGGGTGTTCGGCGCGCCGCCATAAGCCGCGGAGGAACCGGAAAACAATTTCGAATTCGAAGTCACTTGGGCGTGAATTTCGAGGCCGATGATGACCTCCCAATCGCCGGTTGCGCCTTTGATGAGCTTCTTGGGGTTGGCATGCGCTGTCATGAAAGCACCTGAATAGAAACGGCTTGAAAGCCTCGGCTGATTGCGTTGGACGAAAACTTGGGTATCACGCGGTCCCCGGTCGATGGCCGGCCGGCGCCTCGCCCATGAGCTTGATCTCATGAGCGATCGACCAGGCGATGAGATCGCGCCACAGTGACGCAGCGAGTTCCGGCGGCAGCACCGTGCCTTGTGCCCGCGCGCTCACACGGTCCAGCACTTCGGTCACCCGCGCCGGCACATCGGCCGGAATGCCGAAGCGCGGCTTGAGCTCGGCTGCACGCTCGATATAGCGCACGCGCTGCACCAGGAGATCGACCAGTTGGTCGTCGAGCGCATCGATGCCCGCCCGCACGTCTTGCATCGTGTCACATTCGTTCGGCGCGCGCATCGCTGAACCTCACCACCAGGCTGCGGGGCGCTGAATCTTCGGCGCCGCATCTTCGATAGCTTGCGCCACCGAGAACAAAGTTTCTTCCTCGAAGGGGCGGCCGATCAATTGCAGCCCCAGCGGCAGACCGTTCGCGGAGAGACCGGCGGGAACCGAAATGCCCGGCAGGCCGGCCATGTTCACGGTGACGGTGAAAATATCGTTGAGATACATTTCCACCGGATTGCCGGAGCTCTTCTCGCCGATGCCGAAGGCAGCCGACGGCGTCGCCGGCGTCAGGATCGCGTCGACGCCCGCGTGATAGGCGTCCTCGAAATCCTTCTTGATCAGGGTGCGCAGCTTTTGCGCCTTCACATAATAAGCATCATAGTAACCGGCGGAGAGCACGTACGTGCCGATCATGATCCGGCGGCGCACCTCTGCACCAAAGCCCGAGCGCCGCGAATTCTCGTACATATGCACGATGTCCTTGCCCTGCTCGCGCAGGCCGTAGCGCACGCCGTCGTAGCGCGCGAGATTGGAGGACGCTTCCGCCGGCGCAACAATGTAATAGGCCGGCAAAGCATATTTCGTGTGCGGCAGCGAGATGTCGACGATCTTCGCCCCCGCCGCCCGCAACCATTCGACGCCCGTGTGCCACAGAGCCTCGATCTCGGGCGACATGCCGTCGAGACGATATTCCTTCGGGATGCCGATGGTCTTACCGCGCACCGAAGCACCGACCGCCGCTTCGTAATCGGGCACCGCCACATCGACCGATGTCGTGTCCTTGGGATCGTGACCGGCCATCGAGCGCAGCATAATGGCCGCGTCCTTCACAGTCTTGGCGATCGGACCAGCCTGATCGAGCGACGACGCAAAAGCGACGATGCCCCAGCGCGAGCAGCGCCCGTAGGTGGGCTTGATGCCGACCGTGCCAGTGAAGGCCGCCGGCTGACGGATCGAGCCGCCGGTGTCGGTCGCCGTCGCCGCCACGCAGAGGCCCGCAGCGACTGCAGCGGATGAGCCGCCGGACGAGCCGCCGGGAACCAGCAAGCCCTTGCGATCGTTGCCGAGCGCCGCGCGGCCCTGTTCCGCGCTCCAGTTAGGCGGCAACCATGGCGACGCGACCGGTCCGTAGTAGGACGTCTCGTTCGAGCCGCCCATGGCGAACTCATCCATGTTGAGCTTGCCGAGCATCACCGCGCCGTCGCGCCAAAGCTGCGCGGTGACGGTCGATTCATAATGCGGCTTGAAGTGATCGAGAATGTGGCTGCAGGCCTGCGTGTGCACGTCCTTCGTCGCATAAAGGTCCTTGATGCCGAGCGGAATGCCCTCGAGCGCACCGCCCTCGCCTTTGGCCAGGCGCGCATCCGATTGCGCCGCTTGCTGCATTGCGATGTCCGGCGTCTCGGTCACATAGGCGTTGAGCGCGCGCGCCTTTTCCATCGCCTCCAAATAGGATTTCGTGAGATCGGCAGAGCTGATCGCCTTGGCTTTCAGCGCGTCGCGCGCTTCGGCGAGGGTCAAGCTGGTAAGGTCAGTCATTGGGTACTTTCGAAACGATGGAATGATCGGCGAAGGACGGCACGATGTGCGGCAAAAGGACGAGCGGAATTACTCGATCACTTTCGGCACGAGGAAGAAATGATTTTCGGTCGCGGGAGCATTCGCGACGATCTGATCGGCGATATCGCCGTCGGTCACGACGTCCTGGCGCTTCTTCATCCGCATCGGCATGACCGACGTCATCGGTTCGACGCCGGTCACGTCCACTTCGTTCAATTGCTCGACGAAGGACAGAATGGCGTTCATTTCGCCTTGAAGATGCGTCAATTCCGCTTCGTCGGTCACGGCAATGCGTGCAAGTTTGGCGATGCGGCGGACCGCCGCCTGATCGAGTGACATGGGAAATCCTGGTTAGCTAAGCTGAGCCAGCCCTATAGCATTGGCGGCTTCCGCGGCGCAATGCGCCTGTGTCGGCGCCCAGGATTCCGGCCGCCCACGCTTATTTCACCGTAATCGTGATCTTGTCGGAGACGAGCGGCGGATCGTGCGGCATGTGGTTGCCGTCGCCGAAGATCAGTTGCAGCGTGTGGGTGCCGGGGGACAGCGTCAGGCTGCCTTCGGTCTGCCCGCCGCCGAAATGCTTGATGTTGTCCGTCATCGGCATGGCGTAGCTCAAATCCGGCAGGCCGGTGTCGATCAGAATGTGGTGATGGCCGGTATTGGGTTTGTCCACGCCAGCCGGTGCAATGCCCAAGCCCGAAAGCCCCATCACCACTTTGACGGGGCTCGTGACGGTCGCCCCGTCCTTCGGTTCGATGAAATAGACTTTGGCCGTCTTGGGCCAGAAATCGTCTGCGAGAGCTGCAGCGCTCACGAGCACTGCGGCGGCGGTCAAGAACATCCGGTTGAGCATCGATCATTCCCGTGGTTGTGCCGCGAGCGTGCCTCGCGGCGCGTGAAAATCGAACACCCCTCAGTCAAGACCCTTGCCGCGCTCGTGACGCGGCGGCCGCCTGTAGTTCGACGGTCTGTTTTATAGCGAGAGACCTTCTCCCACCCGCGCAACGAGAACTTTCGTATTGCTGCCGGACATGGCCGCGACGAACTCGTCCGCATTCGGCGCCAGGAACCCGGGGAATGTCGCATAATGGACCGGCACGACGTGGTCGAACGAGAAAAACCGCTTGCACGCCAGGGCGGCAGTTTTCGCGTTCATGGTGAAGCGGTCGCCGATCGGCACGAAGGCAAGCTTCGGCTGATGGATTTCCTGGATCAGCGCCATGTCGCCGAAAATATCCGTGTCGCCCATGTGATAGATCACCGGCGCGTCGGGATGTTTGATCACCATGCCGTTGGGATTGCCAAGGTAAATGCTCTTGCCGTCGCGCGTAATGCCGGAGGAATGCAGCGCCTGCGTGAAGCTCACGCTGAAATCGCCGCACGGAATGGTGCCGCCCGTGTTGCCGGGATTGATGTTCTGGACGCCCTCGCTGTTCAGGAACATGCAGATTTCGAAGTTCGAAATCACCTGCGCTCCAGTGCGCTGTGCGATTTCCGACGCATCGCCGAGATGATCGTCATGGCCGTGCGTCAGGATGATATGAGTCGCATCCTGCGTCATCGCTTGCGCATCGCCCTTGAAGCTCGGATTGCCGGTTAGAAACGGATCTATCAGGATGACTGACTTGCCGATGTCGAGCCGAACGGCAGAATGGCCGAGCCACGTCAATTTCATATTCGTTCTCCGTCAGATATTGCTGGCGTTTAGGGTCAAGACCTAGATCCTATGGGGTCTGGACGCGGCCAAAATGGTCGAGTGCTAGGCGATGCGACGACGCGGGACATTCGTCCCGCTAGGAGCATCAACGACGCAATCGGCCATTTTGGCCGCGCCACCCAACTTCGGCTTGCCGAAGTTGGGTACTTTTTGACGCACAAATCGCGCAAGCGCGATTTGTGTGGTGAGATGAAAAAGGTCAACTGCCGTGTCGCGCTGCTTGGCAATATCTACATATTGCTCTGCGCAGCGCTCCTTGCATTTGACCTTTTTGATCTCATCCAGACCCCATAGGATCTAGGTCTTGACCCTAATCTAGCGTAACGTGATAACCAGCGCCATGGCCGCACTCGTTCTCACGCACCAAGACCTGTTCGCACAACTTCCGCCGCGCGCGCGTTTGATGGGGCTCGATCTTGGCACGAAGACCATCGGCCTCGCCATATCCGATGTGGAGCGGCGCATCGCCAGTCCGCTGGAGACGATCGAGCGCAGCAAATTCACCAAAGACGTGGCGCGGCTGCTGCAGCTCGCGCAAAAGCACGAAATCGCCGGCTTTGTCATGGGCCTGCCGCTGAACATGGATGGCTCGGAGGGCCGGCGCGTGCAGGCGACCAAGGCGTTCGTGCGCAACCTTCTGCCGCTCACCGCGATCCCCGTCACCTATTGGGACGAGCGCCTGTCGACGGCCGCTGTCACGCGCACCCTGATCGAGCAGGACGCGAGCCGCGCCAAACGCGCCGCCGTGGTCGACCGCATGGCAGCCGCCTATATTCTGCAAGGCTTGCTCGACCGTCTCGCATCCTTGGCGCGCGGATAAAAAAACGCCGATGCAAAGCACCGGCGCTAGTTGGGTCTTCTGGGGGTAGAGGCAAAACGAACAACGAAGAATTTCGTTCCACACCTTGCCTCTAGGATCACTATGTAATGATCCAATTTGAATTTTTGCTGAAATATCTATGGCTTCTTTGTGATTATTGAGACCAGATTGCCGCCGTGCCGCTCGACCTCGCCGGCGAGTTCCAGTTCGAACAGAAGCGTCTGGACGTCGCGCGCCGGCAAACGCGCCGAACGCACCAATTCGTCGACCGAAATCGGCGCGGGACCGAGCAGCGCCCGGATGGACTGAACGGGATCGGCCCCATCGTCACGCACCGGCGACACGGTCTCGCTCGGCAAATCCGGTGCCGCTGGCATGGCCGCGCCAGCCGAGACGTCGCGCCTCGGCTCTTCGGTTTCCAAGTCGAAGGTCAGCGTCGGCCGGGTGAAGAGATCGCCGCCTGGCGCCCTGTCGCGCAGCGTATCCAACACCTGGGTCACGTCCTCCACCGAGGCGCAAAGCGCCGCCCCATGCCGTAGGAGATCGTTCGGCCCCTCAGCGCGCGGGTCGAGCGGCGACCCCGGCACGGCGAACACTTCCCTGCCCCGCTCGCCGGCGAATTTGGCGGTGATCAGGGAACCCGACCGGCGGGCGGCCTCGACGACGATCGTCCCGAGCGAGAGCGATGCGACGATCCGGTTGCGGCGGGGAAAGTCGCGCCCGCGCGGCTCCCAGCCGAGCGGCATTTCGGAGATAATCGCACCGTTCTCGGCGATTTGCTCCGCCAGTTCTTCGTGCTCCGACGGATAGATTGCCGCATGGCCGCCCGGGAGCACCGCGACAGTGCCCGATTGCAGGCTCGCCCGATGCGCCCGCGCATCGATGCCGCGGGCAAGGCCCGAGACGATCACGTAGCCCGCACGCCCCAGCCCGCGCGTCAACTGATCGGTAAAGGCAAGGCCCGCTGCCGACGCATTGCGCGACCCGACAATCGACACCATGGGCCGCTGTAGCGCCTCCAGACGGCCCTGCACGCTCAAGAGCGGCGGCGCGTCGTCGCACACCGCGAGCAAGGGCGGATAGCCTGGCTCGTCCATCGCGAGAAGCCGTATGCCGCGGCGTTGCAGCGCCTCCATTTCGCGGGCGATGTCATCGCGCGGCGCCAGGCGGATCGGTTTGGTGTTTTCGGTGAGTGAGGGCAGCGCTTCGAGCGCAGCCTGCGCCGACCCGAAGCGCCTGAGCAGGAGACGAAAGGTGCGAGGTCCAATATTTTCGCTGCGGATCAACCACAGCCGATGAAACCGTTCCGCCTCGGAGAGCGCGGAGCTCATCCCTTCTGCCCGATCCTGCCTTCGGTGCCGGCCCGCAGGCGCGCGATATTTTCATGGTGCTTCCACCACAGCAGGATGGAAAGCAGGGCGAACAGGCTCGCCGATGCGGGCGGGCCGAAAAGCCACAGGAGGATGGGCGAGCACAAAGTTGCGGTCAGCGCCGACAGCGACGAATAGCGCGACAGATAGGCGACGCCGACCCAGATCGCGGCAAAGCATAGAGCCACCGGCCAATAGACGCCGAGCAGGCAGCCGAGATAGGTCGCAACGCCCTTCCCGCCCTTGAAGGACAGCCACACTGGAAAGAGATGGCCGAGAAAGGCACCGATGGCGGCGAAAAGCCCAACGGGCGTGCCAAACAGCGCCCCGGTGATGAGCACGGCGACGGTGCCTTTCAGCATGTCGAGCAATAGGGTGGCGGCGGCAAGCTCCTTGCGGCCGGTGCGCAGCACGTTGGTGGCGCCGATATTGCCCGAACCGATGGTCCGGATGTCCTGCGTTCCGGCTAGGCGAGTGATGATCAGGCCGAACGGAATCGAGCCGCACAAATAGCCGATGACCAGAGCGGCGAGCAGGCTGGCGACCGGCGTCGAAGCAATGAGTGAAAGAAGATGCACGCGCGCTCCGTCGAAATGAAACCGCGGGTATCTCCCGCCGCTTTGAGCCTATTCGTGAACGATTTTTCCCGCAACCATCGTCAGTTTTACGACACCCTGGAGCCGCGCTTCATCGAACGGCGTATTGCGGCAGCGCGAATGCAGCTTCGCTGGATCCACGATGAAAGGCTCATCCGGATCAAAACGGATCAGATCGGCGGGAGCGCCTTTCGCGAGACGTCCCTGTGGCAGTCCCAAGATTTCCGCCGGACGCAATGTCATCGCCGCGATCAAGCGCGGCAGGGACACGTGCTCGGCATGATAGAGCCGCAGCGCGGCCGCCAGCATGGTCTCTAAGCCGATCGCGCCGTTCGCCGCCTCGCCGAACGGCAAGCGCTTGGTCTCCACGTCCTGCGGATTGTGGTCGGAGACGATCACGTCGATCAGTCCGTTCGCGACCGCCTCCACCAAGGCAAGCCGCTCCTCCTCGCTGCGCAGGGGCGGCGCAAGTTTCAGGAAGGTGCGGTAATCGCCGATATCGATTTCGTTCAAAGTGAGATGATTGATCGACGTCGCGCAGGTCACGTTCAACCCTTGCGCCTTGGCATGCGCGATCACGTCGAGCGACAAATGGTTGGTGACGAGCGCCGCGTGATAGCGGCCGCGCGTCAGCGCCACGAGGCGCATATCGCGCTCCAGCACAATGGTTTCTGCTTCGCGCGGGATGCCGGCGAGGCCGAGGCGGCTCGCCCGCTCGCCCTCATTCATCACACCGCCGCCGGCCAGGTCGCGGTCTTCGGCATAGTGGATGATCAGCGCGCCGAAATCCCGTGCATAGGTCAGCGCCCGGCGCATCACTTGGGCGTTGCGCAACGAATGCGACCCGTCAGTGAAGGCGATGGCGCCTGCCTCTTGCAGCAGGCCGATCTCGGCGATTTCCTTACCCTCCAATCCCTTGGTCAGGGCGGCGGCCGGCAACACGCGCACACGCCCCATATCGCGGGCGCGCCGGATGAGAAAATCGACGACGGCCGGATCGTCGACCGGCGGGTCGGTATCGGGCATGGCGACAATCGTGGTGACGCCGCCGAACGCCGCGGCGGTCGATGCCGTCGCAATCGTTTCGCGATGCTCGGCCCCAGGCTCGCCAACAAAGGCGCGCATATCGATGAGGCCGGGCGCAACGACATCGCCTTGACAATCTATGACGCGCGCCTCGGTACCGACCGACGCTGCGGTGACCTGGGCACCGACATCGGCAATCTTGCCATCGCGCACGAAGACGCCGCCCGTTGTTTCGCGCAAGGCGGCAGGGTCGATCAGGCGTGCGTTCACCAATGCAAGGGGGGCATGTGTCGCATCAAGCATGGGGCGCGCCGTTCGGTAAATGTTGTGCCAATGCCTCGAGCACGGCCATGCGCACCGCGACGCCCATTTCCACCTGTTCGCGGATCAGAGATTGCGCGCCGTCGGCGACCAGCGAGTCGATTTCGACGCCGCGATTCATCGGACCGGGATGCATGACGAGCGCGTCCGGACGGGCGAAGCGCAGCTTGTCCTCATCCAATCCCCAATAGCGGAAATATTCGGCGCGCGACGGAATGAAAGCGCCGTTCATGCGCTCCAATTGCAGACGCAGCATCATGACAATATCAACGTCCTTCAACCCCTTGCGCATATCACGGTATACCTCGACGCCCATGTCCTCGATGCCCGTCGGCAGCAAGGTGGATGGCCCGACGACGCGCACCCGCGCGCCGAGCGCGGACAGCAAGAGGATATTGGAGCGCGCCACCCGCGAATGGAGAATGTCGCCGCAAATCGCCACGTTCAGACCTTCGATTCGCCCCTTGTTGCGGCGGATGGTGAGGGCATCGAGCAGCGCCTGGGTCGGATGCTCATGCTGGCCGTCGCCCGCATTGATGACCGAACAATCGACCTTGCGGGCAAGAAGATGCACGGCGCCGGCCTGATTGTGCCGCACGACGATGAGATCCGGCCGCATGGCATTGAGCGTCGCCGCCGTGTCGATCAGGGTCTCGCCCTTCTTCACCGAAGAATTGGCGACCGACATGTTCATCACGTCGGCGCCGAGACGTTTGCCGGCCAGTTCGAACGAGCTTTGCGTCCGGGTAGAGGCCTCGAAAAACAGGTTAATCTGGGTGCGTCCGCGCAGGGTCGTCTTTTTCTTCTCGACCTGGCGGGAGACTTCGACCGCCTCCTCCGCCATGGCGAGCAGCGCCTCGATATCGAGACGAGACAACCCTTCGATGCCGAGCAGATGCCGGTGCGGGAACGGATGGGGGGAAAAGGCGCTGGACATTAAAGCGCCTCTATAGGGAGAGTCGGCGAGGTGGGCAAGGGCGAAGCGATTTGTGACGATCCTGTTAAATCGCTCGACCGGGGGTGAAGCGTCTCGATCGAGGACCGGGAAAGATTGTCGCAGCCGCCGGGTGTGCGCCCAGAACAATAACTGGCACTCTTAATTTATTGAGATATAATAATATTCCAGCTTTCTTCGAAACTTACCCGAGGGTCTAGACCATCTCCCTGATTGACAAACGCCCGCGTCCTCACCACTTTCCCGCCCCAAACGGGTTTTCCCACACATTATATATAGGCGTGTCTGGCGGCTGCCGGACGCGGCACAGGATTGTTGCATGAACGTCGTCATCGTCGAATCGCCGGCCAAAGCAAAGACCATTAATAAATATCTGGGCAAGAACTATGAGGTTCTCGCCTCCTTTGGCCATGTCCGCGATTTGCCGGCGAAGGACGGTTCCGTCGATCCCGATCACGACTTCAAGATGCTGTGGGAAGTCGACGCCAAATCCTCCAAGCGCCTCGCCGACATCGCCAAACTGGTGAAGGACTCGGATACCGTCATTCTGGCGACCGACCCGGACCGCGAAGGCGAAGCCATCTCCTGGCACGTGCTCGAAGTGTTGAAAGCCAAGCGCGTGCTGAAGGACAAGAAGATCCAGCGCGTCGTGTTCAACGCCATCACCAAGGATGCGGTTCTCGATGCCATGAAGCATCCGCGCGACATCGACGTGCCGCTGGTGGATGCCTATCTCGCCCGCCGGGCGCTCGACTATCTCGTCGGCTTCAACCTGTCCCCGGTCCTATGGCGCAAATTGCCGGGCGCACGCTCAGCGGGCCGCGTGCAATCGGTGGCGCTGCGGCTCGTCAGCGACCGCGAGCTCGAAATCGAGAAATTCGTCAAACGCGAATATTGGTCGATCACCGCGCATCTCAAAACGCTGGAAGGCGGCATTTTCACCGCTCGCCTCTCGGGCGCCGACGGCAAGAAGCTCACCCGCCTCGACATCGGCACCGGTGCGGAGGCGGAGGCCTTCAAGTCGGCGCTCGATCAGGCGAAATTCACCGTGGCGTCCGTAGAGGCGAAGCCGGTCAAGCGTCACCCTTACCCGCCGTTCCGCACTTCGACCTTGCAGCAGGAGGCCGCGCGCAAGCTCGGCCTGTCGCCTGCCCGCACGATGCAATTGGCGCAGCGCCTTTATGAAGGCATCGAGATCGGCGGCGAAACGGTCGGCCTCATCACCTATATGCGTACGGATGGTGTCGACGTCGCCCCCGAAGCGATCACCGCCGCGCGCAAGGTGATCGCCAAAGAATATGGCGACGAATATGTGCCTGGCGTGCCGCGCAAATATTCGGTGAAGGCGAAGAACGCGCAGGAAGCGCACGAGGCGATCCGGCCGACGGATCTTGGCCGTTTGCCGCGCATGGTTTCGAAATATCTCGATACCGACTTGCTGCGGCTCTACGAGCTCGTTTGGAAGCGCACCGTCGCCAGCCAGATGGAATCGGCGGAGCTTGAGCGCACCACGGTCGATATCATCGCCGATGCGGGCAAGCGGCAATTGGAGCTGCGCGCCACCGGCCAGGTCGTGCGCTTCGACGGCTTCCTCGTCCTTTACGACGAGGGCAAGGACGATGCGGAGGATGAAGAATCCGCCCGCCTGCCGCCGATGCAGCCGCGCGATGCGTTGCGCAAGGAGCGCATCGAGACGACGCAGCATTTCACCCAGCCGCCGCCGCGCTACACCGAAGCGAGCCTCGTCAAGCGGCTGGAAGAACTCGGCATCGGCCGGCCCTCGACCTATGCCGCGATCCTTGCCGTGCTGCGCGAGCGCGATTATGTGCGGCTCGAAAAGAAGCAGCTCATTCCGGAGGACAAGGGCCGCTTGCTGACGGCCTTTCTGGAAAGCTTCTTCACGCGCTATGTCGAATATAATTTCACGGCGGATCTGGAAGAAAAGCTCGACCTCGTCTCCAACAACGAGCTTGATTACAAGAAGCTGCTCAGCGATTTCTGGAAGGAATTCTCGGCTGCGGTCGACGGCACGAAGGAGCTGCGCACGACGCAGATCCTGGACAATCTCAACGAGCTTCTCGGGCCACATATTTTCCCCGCGAAGGAAGATGGTTCAGACCCGCGCGGCTGCCCGTCGTGCGGCAATGGCCAGCTCTCGTTGAAGCTTGGCAAATTCGGCGCCTTCATCGGCTGCTCGAACTATCCCGAATGCAAATTCACGCGGCAATTGGCGATGAACGGCGAAGACGCGCAGGCCGTGGAAGGCGGCGATCAGCCCGGCGTCAAAGTGCTCGGACAGGATCCCGAGACCGGCGAAGACGTTTCGCTGCGGGACGGACGCTTTGGTCCTTACGTGCAGCTTGGCGACGGCGAAAAGCCAAAGCGCTCTTCGCTGCCGCGCGGCATGACGCCGGCGACCCTCACCTTGGAACAGGCCGTCGGCCTTCTGTCCTTGCCGCGGGTGGTTGCCAACCATCCGGAAACCGGCGAGCCGATCAAGGCGAGCATCGGCCGGTTCGGCCCTTACGTACAGCACGGCAAGACCTACGCCTCGCTTGGCAAGGACGACAATGTGCTGGAGATCGGCGCTAATCGCGCCATCGACCTGATCGTGGCGAAGGAAAGCGGCGCCGGCGGCGGACGCTTCGGCCGCGGCGCCCAGCCGGGCCGCGCGCTCGGCGACCATCCGAAGGGCGGCGCGGTGAGCGTGAAGGACGGCCGCTATGGCGCCTATGTCAATTGGGGCAAGGTGAACGCCACCCTCCCCAAGGACGTGGATGCTGCGACCATCGATTTGCCGGCTGCGCTCGCTCTGCTCGATGCCAAGGCCTCGGGCAAGAGCGCGGACAGCGCGGTCACGGGCCGCCTGCTCGGCGAACACCCCAATGGCGGCCCCGTCACCGTGCGCGACGGGCGTTACGGCGCTTACGTGAACTGGGGCAAGATCAACGCGACCTTGCCGAAAGGCACCGCCGCGGATGCGGTGAGCCTGATGGAAGCGCTGGAGCTCATCGAGGAAAAGGGCGGTGCGCCCGCGAAAGCAAGTTCGACCAAAGCTGCCGTGAAAAAAGCGCCGGCGAAAAAAGCCACGACCAAGAAAGCTGCGCCGAAAAAAGCGGCGGGGAAAAAGGCGCCCGCAAAAAAAGCGGCGGCAAAAAAATAGGCGCAGAAGTGGCTGCGGCACAGCTGGTTCCGGATCGCGGGGAAAAAGCTCGCGGTCCGGTACGATTCCGCCAGGAACCAGCTTGCTCTAACTCATTCCCCTGCTGCCGTTGAATTCCCACCATCGCACCGGCGCTCGTCCATCGGTCCACTGGCCTTGAAACGACGTGAGCGAGGGATCGAATTCCATTTGCACCGGGCCGAATCCATATTTGTCATGCCATTCGCAAGTCAGGTGGAATCTCGCTCTCCGACAACGCGCCAATGTGCCCCGCGCCGTCGAACCGTCCAAATCCTGAAATGCGTAATCGCCTTCCAAACGCCCATCGCCAGTCAAATGCAAGCGCGTGACGAGCCTCGCCAATCCGGGGCCATTGTGGACTTGGCCATAATACTCCCCCGTGAACTGGCGATCCTGTCCTGCCGCCGTATCGGGGCCGGCGTAGGCGGTGGCGGAAAATCCCAAGCAAACCAAAATTGCCAAAGCCTCACGCCGTTCCATCAACCTCTCCTCGCTCGCCCCTGCCGTCAGGCGCCCTTGTCCTGCCACAATGGCTTCCTATATGCATGCCCGTGAACAATTTTTGTTTTGCAGATTTCTAACGCATGTGCGTCTCTGTCATTTCTGCCGCGCTCAAATTGCGCTTTACATCATCCACTCAAGAGCTTGCACCGTGCCCGCGTGCCGCGACAGCGCCATGCGATTTTTCGGATAGGCAAGCCATTGCAAACCTGACACATTCCCCTCAATGGATAAAACTAAGACAAATCTCCCCACCCGCGATCAAATTCTCGCCTTCATAGCGCGCACCTCGGACGAGGCGGCGAAGGCGGGGCATGCGCCGACCAAGATCGGCAAACGCGAAATCGCGCGCGCCTTCGATATCAAAGGCTCCGACCGGATCTGGCTCAAAGCCATGCTGAAAGACCTGGAGGGCGCGGGCGACATCGAGTCGCGCGGCCGCCGCTCACTCGTGAAGCCGGGCCATCTGCCGCCCGTGGTCGCGGTGGAAATCGTCACGCGCGATGCGGACGGCGAATTGATCGCCGAGCCCTTCGAATGGGACAAGTCCGATGGACCGCCGCCGCGCATCGCGGTCCACGTGCCGCGCAGACCGAAGCCCGGTACCCCCATTCCCGGCATCGGCGAACGTGCGCTGATCCGCACCGAGCCGAACCGCGATCCGGGCAAACGCGGACCGGCCTATACGGGCCGCGTCATCAAGATCCTGCCGAAGGCCAAGACGCAGATCATCGGCATCTTCCGCAGCGCGCCGGGCGGCGGCGGCCGCATTCTGCCGATCGACAAAAAGGCGGTCGGCCGCGAGTTGATCGTGCCGGAAGGCGCGGTCCAAGAGGCGCAAGACGGCGATCTCGTCGCCGTCGACCTGCTCGGCCGCGGCAAGTTCGGCCCGCCCGGCGCCGCGGTGAAGGAACGGCTCGGTTCGATCTCCTCCGAAAAGGCGATCAGCCTCATCGCCATTCACATTCACCGCATTCCCAATGTCTTCAGCCCCGGCGCGCTCGCGGAAGCCGAGAAAGCGAGGCAAGCGACGCTGAAGGGACGCGAGGATTGGCGCAAACTGCCCCTCGTCACCATCGATCCGCCCGACGCGAAAGACCATGACGATGCGGTGCACGCGGAGCCGGATACCGATCCGAATAATCAGGGCGGTTTCATCATCACCGTGGCGATCGCCGATGTCGCAGCCTATGTAACGCCGCACTCTGCGCTCGATCGCGAGGCCTTGGAGCGCGGCAATTCGGTCTATTTCCCCGACCGGGTGGTACCGATGCTGCCCGAGCGCATTTCAAATGATTTGTGCTCGCTGCGCCCGAACGTCGATCGCCCCGCCCTCGCCGTGCGCATGGTGATCGCGCCCGATGGTCGCAAGAAAAGCCACACGTTCCATCGCATCATGATGCGCTCGGCCGCGAAATTGTCCTATCAGCAGGCGCAGGACGCGATCGACGGCGTCAAAAATGACGCCGCCGACGAGGCGCGTCTTTTGTTCGACAGCGTGCTCAAACCCCTCTGGGCCGCCTATGCCTGCGTAAAGAAAGCGCGCGACCATCGCGGTCCGCTGGAGCTCGATCTGCCCGAGCGCAAGCTGCAATTGCGCGCCGACGGCACGGTCGAGCGCGTGCTTACGCCGGAACGTCTCGACGCGCATCGACTGATCGAGGAATGCATGATCCTCGCCAATGTCGCCGCGGCCGAGACCTTGGAGGAGAAGCGCCAGCCGCTGATCTACCGCGCCCACGACGAGCCAACGCTCGAAAAGCTCAACGCGCTCAGCGAGTTCCTGAAGTCGCTCGACATCCGGCTGGCGAAAGGCCAGGTGCTGCGGCCCGCGCAATTCAACGGCATTCTCGCCCAGGTGAAGGACACCGAGAACGAGAATCTCGTCAACGAAGTGGTGCTGCGCTCGCAGGCGCAAGCCGAATATACGTCGCAAAACTACGGCCATTTCGGCTTGAACCTGCGCCGCTATGCGCATTTCACCTCGCCGATCCGCCGCTACGCCGATCTGATCGTGCATCGTGCGCTGATCCGTGCGCTGCATCTCGGCGACGACGGGCTGCGCGATATGACGCCCCAGGAACTCGACGAAATCGCCGAGAAAATTTCCGCCGCCGAACGGCGCGCCATGATTGCGGAACGCGAGACCACCGACCGGCTGATCGCCGCCTTCCTGTCGGAAAAGATCGGCGCAACATTCGAAGGCCGCATCAGCGGCGTCACGCGCGCCGGACTGTTCGTGAAATTGAGCGAAACCGGCGCCGATGGTTTCGTGCCTGCCGCGACCCTGGGCCGCGACTATTACCGCTATGAAGAATCGGCGCATGCGCTCGTCTCGACCTCCACCGGCGAAGCCTATCAACTCGGCGACATGGTCGACGTGAAGCTCGTCGAGGCGGCGCCCTTCGCCGGCGCGCTACGCTTCGAAATGCTGTCCCACGGCCAGACCGGACTTGGCGTTAGCAGCGGCCTCGGCAAGAAACGCAAGCTGCGACGGCTTGGCAAGGAGACCAAGACGGCGAGGACCGCTAAAACCAGGACGACGAAAGCCAGGCCGCGCAAGAAGGGCAGATCATGACCATGACGATTCTGGAGGCCGAAAAGCGTGACGTGTGGCTCGCCATGAAGCGCGGGTTCCTCGGCCATTGCCCGCATTGCGGCGAAGGGCGGATCTTCTCTTCCTATCTGAAAGTGAACCCCACCTGCCCCCATTGCGGTGAGGAGTTGCACCATCATCGCGCCGACGACGCGCCGCCCTACATCACCATTTTCATCGTCGGCCATATCGTGGTTGGGTTGATGCTAGCGGCCGAACAGGTCTACGACGATTCGCCGATCTGGCTGAACGTCCTCGTCTGGCCGCTGCTCAGCGTGATCTTGTCCTTAGCGATCCTCCCACGTGTGAAAGGCGCGCTGATCGCCTATCAATGGGCGCTGCGCATGCATGGCTTCGACAAGGCTGACCAAATCCCATGACTGACTTCGCCCAGAAGCTGACGGAAACGGAACGCGAGCGGCGCTGGCCGAACGTCAAGCCACGCGATGCCGCGACCCTGATCATTCTCGACCGCACCGGCACAGTCCCGAAAGTCCTGATGGGCAAGCGGCACATGGGCCACAAATTCATGCCCCGCAAGTTCGTCTTTCCCGGCGGCGGTATCGAGCCCGGCGACCGGCGCATGAATGTCGCCGGCCCGCTCGCCGAGGTGGTCGAAGCCAAATTGATGGCACGCAATGCGCGCGGCACCGCCGCCCGCGCCCGCGCGCTTGGCCTCGCCGCGATCCGCGAGACGTTCGAGGAAACCGGCATTCTGATCGGCGTCGACGACATGGGCACGCCCGAAAATCCGCCTGAGGGCGCCTGGGCCGCCTTCGCTGCGCATGGCGTCTATCCGGCCCTGGACCGCCTGCATTTCATCGCCCGCGCCATCACCCCACCACGCCGCCCGAAACGCTTCGATGCCGCGTTCTTCGCCGTCGACATGGGGGAGATTGTCGGCCGCGTTGAGGGGATCGTGCACGAGGACGCGGAACTGACCGAGCTTGTCTGGGTGCCGATCGACGAGGCGCAAAAGCTCGAACTGCCGACGATTACGTCTGTGGTGCTGCAGGAACTGGAAGCGAGACTTGTGGCGGGATTTGGCCATTTTCTCCCGGTGCCGTTTTATTATGAACGCAACAGGACTTGGGTGCGGGAGGAATTGTGAGGGCTGGCCGAGAAGTTTGCGAGTGGTCCACCCTTTTCCTTGACTTCCCGGCAACAATCCGTATGTATGCGCCTCCAGCTTTCTGTGGGCCGCTTGCGGCCATGAACTCCTATGGACGGAAATTAGAACCATGGCAAAGGCCGCCACCATCAAGATCAAGCTCCTGTCCACCGCGGACACCGGCTTTTTTTACGTTGCGAAGAAGAACGCACGCACCAAGACCGAGAAGTACACGTTCAAGAAGTACGATCCGGTTGCCCGCAAGCATGTGGAATTCAAGGAAACCAAGATCAAGTAATTGATCGATCATTGGTTTTAGCGAGACAAGGCGCCCTTCGGCGCCTTTTTCTTTGGCACGGGCTATGCCAGGCTATTGGCCCTCTCGACCGGCCGCCCCCGCATGTGATCGCGCCGCGCCCGAAGCAGCGCCAGAAAGGCTGCGAAGACTGCCGAAACGCGGCGCTGAGAGGGATAGTAGAGGAAAAAGCCGGGGAATGGCGGCGTCCAATCCTCAAGCGCCCGCACCAGACGTCCGGCACGAATGTGCGATTCGGCCTCGTGCTCGAGCACATAGGCGACCCCAAGTCCGGCACTTGCTGCCTGGAGCATGAGATCGGGCTCATTGAACGTCAGCAGCCCTGAAAGCCTGATCTCCAATTGCCGCCCATCTTTTTCAAATTCCCACGCATAGATGCTATTTGCCGTCATCATACGGTAGTTGAGGCAGCGGTGCGTCTGTAGGTCCTGAGGCACGGCCGGCATAGCGTGCGCGGCAAAATAATCCGGTGAGGCGACGACGGCCATGCGCAGTTGCGGCCCGACCCGGAACGCGACCATATCTTTTTCTATTTTCTCGCCCAATCGAACGCCGGCGTCGAACCCGTCGGCGACGATGTCCCGCAGCCCGTAATCGATGACGACTTCGAGCGCCGCCTCGGGATGGGCAGCACAAAAGTCACCGAGGATGGGACGGATGACAGCCTCGTAGCCTTGCCGGGTCGCGGTAATGCGCAGCGTGCCCGAAACCCGGTCGCGCTGCCGGTCCAGCATGTCGAGCGTCTCGTCAATGGCCCTCAGCGCCGGCTCCAATGTCAGCAGCAAGGTTTGGCCCGCCTCGGTGGGCGCAACGCTGCGGCTGGTCCGTTGCAGCAGCGTCATGCCGAGACGCTTCTCCAGACGCTTGATCGTGTAGCTCAACATCGAATTGGAGATGCGAAGCTCGGCCGCGGCCCGTGTGAAACTCCGGGTGCGGGCGACCGTGGCGAAGACCGAAAGGTCATCGAGGCCGCCATGAGTCATTGTTCGATAAGATTGCATGATACATCTCAATTATTCAACATGATAGAAAGAGTACTCCGCTCCATCTACCGGTCAAGGTGCTGCTTGGCGCGAATGCCGGTCGTCAGAGGACCGTGCAGCCGCCGGCTTGGGATCGCGCCCACCAGCATCGGACTCGAAAAATGGAAGATGGAACAATGATCAAGCAAAATGCCGTCTGGCTCATCACCGGATGTTCGACGGGCTTAGGCCGGGCGCTGGCACGCCAAGTCTTGAAATCGGGGTATCGCGTCGTGCTGAGCGCGCGAGACCCTGCCACGCTCGACGACATCGTGAGCGAATTTGGCGATACCGCTCACGCAGTGGAACTCGACGTCACCAAGCCGGATCAAGTCAAGACAGCTGTCGCTGCTGCGGAGGCGCGTTTTGGTGGCATCGATGTGCTCGTCAACAATGCAGGCTACGGATATATCGGCGCGATCGAGGAAGGCGAAGACGCCGACGTCCGCGCCATGTTCGAAACCAATATTTTCGGCACTTGGAACATGATCAGGGCCGCACTGCCCGGCATGCGCGAGCGCGGACACGGTCATATCGTCAATCTCAGTTCGGTCGGCGGGCTCACGACTTTCCCTGGTGTCGGCTTCTACCACATGTCGAAATTTGCGGTCGAAGCGCTCTCCGAGACGCTGGCCAAGGAGGTCGCGCCGTTTGGCATCGGCGTCACGGTGGTGGAACCTGGTGCATTTCGGACCGAGTTCCGGGGCCGCTCGATGAAACAGTCAGGCATTCGCTTGCCAGCCTACGCCGACACGACCGGCAAAGTCCGCGACAACCTGATCGCCGGGCACGGCAAACAACAGGGTAATCCCGAACTTGCCGCCAAAGCGATCGTCACCGCGCTTGAAGCCGATCAACCGCCGCTGCATTTGGCGCTGGGAGGCGATGCCGTCGATCTTATTCGGCAGAAAATTGCCGACCTGCAGCGCGACTTCGACAGGTGGGAGGATCTCAGCCGGAGCACGAGCTTTCGAGAAACCGATCCGTCTTGACCCGAGGGCCCAAGTCGCCTTGTTTCGCGCGACGCCGGACATCTAAGAATGCCAAAAGGCAAAATGGTGGCCGGCGGCAAATGGTGTTTCGAGGAGGCCACTCCATCCATTTGCCGCCAGCCAACCCTACGGACCCAGGAGATGCGGCGGACCTGAGCTTCTCCGCAGGGTGTTCGAAACGGAACCGGACGCTCGCATTGTGCGCAGCGAATTGCAACGGCTTTTTGCAGGTTTCTAGAACGTATTGCGAACTTTGTTAACGCGCCGTGCGAAATCGGATCTCATGTGTGATTCGCCTCACCTCAAGCGGCCAGACTCACCCTTCTCTATGCGGTCTGTCCCTCCGTTGAACCCCATTTGCCCCGCAATCATCTGATTGCATGACGCGATCTGTTGTTTGTTTTTGTCAGACCGAACGGAGGCTGCAATGGCCAGGATCATCTATTCCATGCTGACGTCTCTGGACGGCTATATCGCCGGGCCGGACGGTGCAATCGCCCTCCCCGTGCCGGAGGAAGCGTTGCACTGGCAATTCAACGACATGATGAAACGCACAGCCATCGCGCTCTGCGGCCGCAGGATGTACGAGACAATGCGCTTCTGGGATAGCCCCGAGCGCGAGACAGGCGTGACAGCGGTGGAAAGGGATTTCGCCCATGCCTGGCGCGAGACGCCGAAGATCGTATTCTCCACGACGCTGCGGGAGGTAGGACCAAATGCCCGGCTGGTGACCGGCGATGTGGTGAAAATGGTGGCGGATCTCAAAGCGGACATCTCCGGCGAGATCACCGTCGCCGGCGCCAACCTGGCCGCGCATCTCGCGCGATCCGGCCTCATCGACGAATACCGGCTCTACGTGCACCCGGTCCTCCTCGGCGGCGGCACGCCCTATTTCCAATCCGGACTGGCACTGACTTTGAAGCCGCTTGGAACAGAGAGTCTGACGCAAGGCGTCACGTTGCTGCGCTATGCGCCTGGCGGTTAAGCCGCGGCTGCATCGGGCCGCCGCTTGCGCGGAGAATCACCGCCGGGAAAATCCTCCCGAAAATCTCGTAGACAAGCGCGTCTCCTTGAGATAGAACAAAACATAAACGATGTTTGAAAAGATGAAAAAGGCGTCTCTTGCGGCGCGAGCCGGAGCGGTCTTGCGCGAGCCTGCACGGTCGAGAAGCCCTCTGGGCAAAAAAAAATTGAAATCAAACTAATAGAGCGTATTCGTATTATATATCAATGTTTTACCGCGCGCCTGCGCGCTTCCGGAGCGGTTCACCCCTGCCGGAGCGCAGCTCTTTACGCCTCGCCGATATAGTTGCGGACGGTTTCTAGGAACTTCACCACGGAGATCGGCTTCGACAGATAGGCCTCGCACCCGCCCTCGCGAATCTTCTCCTCGTCCCCCTTCATCGCGAAAGCGGTAATCGCGACGACTGGAATGCTGCGCAAATTGGCATCGGCCTTCAGCCAGCGCGTGACCTCGAGGCCGGAAACTTCGGGAAGCTGAATGTCCATGAGAATGAGGTCCGGCCGGTTGCTGCGCACGATATCGAGCACTTCGCGGCCGTCGCGGGTCTGGATCGTCTCGTATTTGTGCGCTTCGAGAAGATCGTTGAACAGCTTCATGTTCAGCTCATTGTCCTCGACGATCAGCACCTTTTTCGCCATCTCATCCATCCGCGCTTGCGCACCGCCGCCACTCGGCAGATTGCACCCTGCCCGAGAGGTATTAAGATCCTGCCAATTTTGGCAAGCGGCCAGGATAGCTTGGGGGCGCGATGAGGCTCAATGATGAAAAGCAAACAGGCCAGCAGTGAGAGCGCCCGCCGCGAGGCAGCCGAGAACCTAGCCATCGCGGCGCTGAGCTTTCTGGCGGGCGATCCCGAGCAGCTTGGGCGCTTTGCCACGCTCGCCGGGCTCGACCTGGCAAACCTGCGGCAGGTCGCGCGGCAGCCCGGTTTCCTGGCCGCCGTTCTCGACCATGTCACCGCCGACCAGGCCTTGGGCGAAGCCTGCGCCGCCGCATTGCACACCAGCCTCGCGGCGCTGGACCGGGCGCGGCAGGTTCTGGCCGGACCGGCCCACTGGGATTCGACATGAATGGGCGCGGCTGATCCCTCACATTTATTTCTATGCCGGGATTGCCTCACGGATTCGCGCGCGGCGAGCCTGACGCGCTGCCCCAATTGCGGTTCGCCGCGCCTGCTCTCCCACCCCGAACGCGACCAGCTCACCATCGCCCATATCGATTGCGACGCCTTTTACGCGACGATCGAGAAGCGGGACAACCCGGGCTTACGCGACAAGCCCGTGATCGTCGGCGGCGGCAAACGCGGGGTCGTGTCGACCTGCTGCTACATCGCCCGTACCTATGGCGTGCGCTCGGCCATGCCGATGTTCAAGGCGCTGCAGGCCTGCCCGCAGGCCATCGTCATTCCGCCCGACATGGCGAAATACGCCCGCGTCGGCCGCGAGGTGCGGCGCCTGATGCTGGACCTGACGCCGCTCGTGGAGCCGCTCTCCATCGACGAGGCTTTCCTCGACCTGTCTGGGACGGAAAAGCTGCACCATGGCAGTCCCGCCGTGACCCTGGCCCGGTTTGCCAAGCACGTCGAGGCGAATATCGGGATTTCGATTTCGATCGGCTTGAGCGACTGCAAGTTCCTCGCCAAGATCGCCAGCGACATCGATAAGCCACGCGGCTTTGCCGTGATCGGCCGCGCGGAGGCCCCCGGCTTTCTCGCGGCGCAGCCGGTCGGCCTCATTTGGGGTGTGGGGCGTGCCATGCAGGAGCGCCTGGGCAAGGACGGCATTCGCACGATCGCTGACCTACTTCCCTTCAATGAAACCGACTTGTTCCGCCGCTACGGCAGCGAAGGCGGCCGCCTCTACCGGCTCGCGCGCGGCATCGACAAGCGCCGCGTTTCGCCCGAACGCGAGACGAAAAGCGTCTCCGCCGAGACGACCTTCTTCGAAGACATTTCGGATGGGCAGGAACTGCGCCGCATCCTGTTCCAGCTCAGCGAACGCGTCGCCAAGCGCCTGCGCGCGCAAGGCTTCTCCGGGCGCACCGTGACGCTGAAACTGAAGACTGCCGATTTCAAGCTCCGCACCCGCGCACGCACCCTGCCCCACCCGACCCAACTTGCGGGGCGGATTTTCGAAGCCGGCGACGCGCTGCTCGCTTTGGAGACCGGCGCGACGCGCTTTCGGCTGATCGGGATCGGTCTGTCGGATCTCGGCGATCCGGCCTTGGCCGACCAAGGCGATCTGGTCGATACCAATGTTGCGCGCGAAAAGGCGACGGAAAGCGCCGTCAACAAATTGCGCGAAAAATTCGGCGATGGCGCGATCGTCAAAGGCATTGTTTTTCATGGGGCTGGCCCCAGAAAAAATGGTTCGTGACGCAATTCGAAAATGGAAAGAAACGCAGCAATGGCCCTTCCGGCTCCCATTGGTTTTGTCGGCCTCGGCTCGATGGGCGAACCGATGGCCCTCAACCTTGCAAAAGCGGGAACGCACCTGCTGGTCTGGAATCGGACGCCGGCGAAGAGCCGGATCTTGGCCGAGGCAGGCACGCAGATCGCGGCAACGAGCAATGATGTCTTCGCGCAATGCGAGATCGTCATCCTCATGCTGGCCACCGAAGCGGTGATCGACACGGTCCTTTGCCGTGGCACGCCGAAATTCGCGCAACTGGTCGCGGGGCGCACTTTGGTCAACATGGCGACGGTGCCACCCGACTATGCGAAGGCCCTCGGCGGCGACATCCGCGCTGCCGGCGGCGCCTATGTGGAGGCGCCGGTCTCCGGCTCGCGCAAACCGGCGGAGGCGGGCCAACTCGTGGCGATGCTCGCCGGCGAGGCCGATGAGATCGCAGCGATCCGGCCGCTGCTCGCGCCGATGTGCCGGGAAACCTTTGTCTGCGGCGCGGTGCCGGGCGCGCTGATGATGAAACTGGCGGTCAATCTGTTTCTTATCACCATGGTCACCGGGCTCGCCGAGGCGGCACATTTTGCGCAGCAACAGGGGCTTAACCTCGACCTCTTCATGTCGGTTCTGAACGCTGGACCGATGGCGAGCGATGTCTCGCGCGTCAAGCTCGCCAAGCTCGTCACGCGGGATTTCGCCCGGCAGGCCTCGATCGACGACGTGTTGAAGAATAATCGCTTTGTTGTCGAAGCGGCGCACCGCGCCGGGATCGCCTCGCCGCTGATCGATGCGTGCTACAGGCTCTATGGGAGAACGCAATCGCTCGGGTTTGGCGAGGAGGACATGGCCGCCGTCATCCGCGCCTTCGAAGACCTGACTGACGGTCAAACGCTGGGGCGGGACTAGGCTTCACATCTCCCGCCCGTCTTCGACGAAGGCTTGCAGCCGCATCAGCGCCTCCTCCCATTGCCGCGATACCTCGTCGAGATATTGGCGCGCGTCGGCAATAGTCTCAGTTTGCAACGCGAACCGGCTCTCCCGCCCCTCGCGGATCGAGCGCACGAGGCCGGCATTCTCCAGCACGCGCAGGTGTTTGGTCATCGCCTGCCGGGTCCGGTCGGTGCCTTCGGTCAGCCGGGTGATCGAGAGTGGCTCGCTCCGACTCAGCCTATTGATCACCGACAGGCGGACGGGATCGCCCAGCGCGGCAAACACATCGGCATGGTTGAGCGCGCCCATGTCAGGCCTCAAGGTATTTGGCGATGTTCTCCATCTGGATGGCCCAACCGCCCTCGTTCATGCGGAACGCCTCGGCGCGCCGGTCGGGGGGCAATTTGTCGAAACCCGATTCAACCACGCGCAGCAATGTGCCCCTGGCCGACTTTTCAAGGGTGAACTCGACCAACGTCGGCACTTCGGCGGAATAATCCTTGGCCGGGTCGACCGCGTAAGGATGCCAATGAAACGAGAAATGGGCCTCCGGCTCGATGGCGCGCACCTTCACCTCAAAGCGCAGGTGCTCGTAGCCGGGATAGGTGATGTTTCCGGACGTCGCCTGCCCGGCGACGAAGGGACCGTCGAGCCGCACCCGGAACCAGGCACCGAATTCTCTATAATCGGTCAAGGCGCGCCAGACCCGGGATTGAGGCGCGGCAAGGTCGATTTGCGTTTCGATCGAATTGGACATAAGCAACCTCCTGGTTGCGCGTCTCTATAGGCTGGACATATGATATACGCAACCAAAAAGTTGCGTTTCGAAGTATCGCGCCTCCCCCCCGCGGAGTTGTGGCGGACATTCGCCCTAGGCGGCATCATTGATGATAAAGAGCGTCGAGACCTCATGCGACCAAAATCCACACCAGGTTGACACAAAATACAATCAATAAGACAATGCCATTGCTTCGGAATGCGCAAGCCCCCTCCCTGTCCGCCTATGTTCCGGGGCCATTACTTAAGCCCTTTTCTTTAGGGAGGCATCAGCGTCCCTCATAACCCTTTTTTCGCTCGGCGACGATGCCACCAATGGGTTTGATGTCAGCATTGAGCGCCTGAGCACGCAGAAAAGTTTGACACCCCGCGCATCTGTGATAGTGTTAACATTGTGGTCAGTTTGTGTCTACTGTCGAAGCCGCCTTCTTCAAAAATGCGGAAGCAGTCTGAACCGCGAAGAACGCTAATTTAATCTGTTTGGAGTTAACTCCCTGAAAAATGGGGGCACCTATGAACGATTTGGATATTCTGAGCAATTTGGATATTCAGGTTTTACGGGTCTTCGCGGCGCTGTTACACGCGCAGCCGCGAACGGTCGACTTGGGCGTCGAGCAAACCCATAGGATCAAGCCGAGCCGCGTTGACCCGAACTTCGATGACGCCTTCAAAAAATCCTCGGCGACACTCACCTGTCTTTATCAGCACGGTTTGATTTCCGGAAAACTCCAGGGACCACGCAATGAGGGTGGTGCAGTGATCCTGGGCGGGCATCTCACGACGCGCGCCTACGCCGTCACGCTGCGGCGCTATCGAGGAACGCCTCACACCCTTGGCGATGCCATTCGGGCTTCTGTGGCCTCGGGTAATGAAGGGGACATGTTCGAAGTCGGCAGAATGCTCGTCGATGCGCTGTGATCAGCGCTGCGAAATGCGGCTAGCCAACCATGAGTCGGCTGGGCTTCTCCCGCTTCCGCCTACCACGTCCCGCTTCATCTTACCTTGGACGACAAATTTTCCTCCTCATTTTCTTTAGACGCTGTCGGCATTTGAGCTTCGCCGATGGCCTTTTTTTGCCCCGCTTTCAACACCGCAAAGACGCATTCAAACCACATTGTTGACACAATTAGGCGACCGTGCCATATTGTGTGCGTCTTGGAATACAAGACTATTCTCCGTGCGTCATTCCGAACTGCGAGGCATTTCTTGTAACCCTTTTCCTGACGAACCCCGGGGGTCGCCAGTTTCAGCCGACTGGTGACCCCTTTTTCTTTTTAACGCAGACTTAAGCACCCACTTACACACTATATTGACACACAACATCAGCAATAGCGTGGTGAGGCCGGCTTGGAATGTATGGCTTCCCCAAAGCACTATGTTCCCCAGTCAACAGAACACTTCACTTCCTTTTCTTTTGGGAGAGTCGTCAGCTTAAGCTCGCTGATGACCCATTTTCTTTTGGCGCGACCCGCGCCTTCCGCCGCCTACCGCGCCCCCACCGCCCGCCTGAGGATGCCTCGCGCTGGTCCGCACAGTCGCGCGATGGGAACCGGATCAAGGCAGTCGCATTTGAAAATGGTGCGATCCAAAGTTGGCAACCCGCGCTAGCCCGTCGAAGCTAGGTTGAAACGAGGTGATCCTTGAGAATTCTGGTTGGCGAAACCCGATTGCCGACCACCCGGGCCACGTCGAACCGCTCCAATGTCAGCCCAGACTTCCGTGTAAGATCTTGAATAGTAACATATATTCTCTCTATCAGTTCGCTCCCAAAAATGGTTCATGTGCTTACCAATCGGTCTCGCACGGGTCCCACCGCCAGCCTTGGAAAAGACTCGTGCGCCGCCCAGATTTGCTCCCTTGCGCCAATGACCTGTCCTTGACGTCTCCAACCGGACAGTGTGCCCACCGCTTGACACTCATCGAGCCCGCACCCGTCCTCTGACTCAGGCATTTGTCATTTCCGGGCAAAAGGTGTGTTCACAATATGTTCCTTTTCCAAATTTGTCAAATTCTTCGCCTCTTCGACTCTGGGCGACCGGATTTGAAAATCCAGTGCGAGCTCGGGTGGCGAGGCCATAAAGAGACCGATTTCTCATTTGGAGGGAGATCTCGAGCAGAATCGAAAGTGCCCCCAATTTGCCGATTTCGTCCATTCTGCCTTCCGGTTGTGCCGGAATCGTCAACACGTCCAAATGCGACTGCCTTGGGAAACGGATGCAGACGGCCTATGACCCCTATCAGAAACTCTTGAGCGCCAAGAACTGGACCTCGGCGGCGAGACCCCGAAGATTGCATCCGCGAGATCACCCTTGAGCAACTCAAGGCAGAATGTCCGGCCCTCGGTCAGGCAATCGAGATGATCCCGCAGCGGGCGGCAATAGCTAAGGCGGCCCAAACCGAGGCGCTGTCAACCAATTCCTCAATCAGCATCCGTGACAGGCACCAAAGCAAGTCGATAACAGCGACACAGCCCAGCACCAGCCAAACGACAACGCCCAGGCGGAGACGATCTCCCTGCCGCATCCGCTCGCCGAAGGTTATGCAACCCAGGCATGCAGCATCCCTGAAGTGTGATATACTTCACAAACGTATTATACTCAGCGGTGTGAAGATGCTCACGGAATGCCTAAAGGTCCCCCTAAAACCGCGGAGCATTCCATTCATGGCTGAGCCTCGCTCGGGGCTGCCAGGAGGGGTCATCGGGCTTGCACCGATGACCCCTTTTTTTCTGAGCTGTCTCACCGCAAGCGTTAGCTGCACAAGGCGCAGCCCTAACCCTAGCCAGTACGAGCTTTTGCCAACCCCTTGGATTGAGCTCCGTTCCCCGTCATTACTCTTGAAAATAATCGGGCAATGGCAACAATCTCGACGTGGATGAGGCCTTCATCCCTATGGTGACTCTCGTATTATGGCGCTTGCGGTTTGACGGGGGGATCAGATGGGGAAAAGGCCAGCCCATATTCTGTCTTTGATGCTCGTGGCGGCGGACCTCATCGTCGAGATCGGGCTTGGAAGTTGTTCTCCCACACGTGCCCAAAGCGCTGTTCAGATCGCAGCCGGTTCCGCGCCACCGGAATGTTCTGCAGAGTTTCAGCCCCTCGTGCAGCGCCGGCTAGACATGGTCAACGCGCTTTCTGCGCTGCGGCAGCCGGGCACAGACGATATCGAAGCAGGGGCGGCCTGCGTTCTTATCCGCCAGTTGGCGGCGATTGACGGTGAGCTGGCCCGTTTTACTACGGCAAATCGGAGAAAGTGCGCGGTCCCCCGGTCCCTCCTCGATCAAGCTAAGGCCATGCAGACTCTCGACCGCGAATTGGGCCAGCAGGCTTGCGCAAAGGCCGGTTCTGCGACCGGAGAGCCGGCCCCGTCATTTTGATAACATCGTCTTTGGCATGAGATGGTTCGGCATTTCATCAATCCGCACCAAAGCGAATCGCCGAGGCGCCCTCGCCTATCCTTCCACACATTGCCGCACCGCTGCTTTGGTGCACGGCGTGATGTATCAAGGTGTAGCCGAAAAACCCAGGCTATTGATTTTATTGAATATTTTTCGGCGCGAAAACGATGGCTGGGAAACCTGGATTCGAACCAAGATTAACGGAGTCAGAGTCCGCTGTTCTACCATTGAACTATTTCCCACCAGACCGCAGGCCATGCCTTGAACGGTGGCGTCCGCATCGGTGACGTACAGCGATGTGGAGGCGCTTCATATGACAGGTAACGCGGTTTTGGCAAGCCCTTTTCGTATGAGCCGGCGGCCGCATATGAGCGATCGCGGACTTGCACCGATGTCTCGCCTTGCGCGCTGTCCAGAAAAATCTGTGCGCCGCTGCTGCGGCATAGCGCGTCCTTGCCGATTCTTATGGCAAGATCACACTTGCTGCCTGCTGGCACCGCCCAAAGCGGGCTGGCAGCCCTACTCGGTCTCTCCGGGCAGGTCTTCCGGGATTTGAGGATCCTATATCCATGACCGACTTCTTTACCTCTTACTTTGCCGATAATAACGCATGGCTGATCAAGTTTGCCGTCGTCATCGTCGCCATTCTGATTTTCTTTCGCTTCAGCGGCATGGTCCGCTACATCTCGAACGACCGGATCGGCATTTTGGAAAAGCTCTGGAGCTTTCGCGGCTCGCTGCGCTCCGGCTTCATCGCGCTGCGTGGCGAAGCAGGCTTCCAACCCGACATCGTGCGTGGCGGTCTGCACGTCTTCTTCCCGTTCCAATACCGCATACATCGCGCCGCTTTGGTGACGATCCCGCAAGGCCAGATCGCCTATGTGTTCGCCCGCGACGGCGGCGCGCTGCCTCCCACGCAAACCCTAGCCTCGAACGAAACCGCGCAAAACTTTCAGGATGTACGCGCCTTTCTGTCGACCGGCGGCCAGAAAGGACCGCAACGCAAAATTCTGCGTGAAGGAACCTATGCGCTCAACCTCGCGCAATTCATCGTCATCACGGCGGAAACCACGCACGCAATCAGCCTGTCACGCAGTGAATCCGAAATGTTTTCGAAAATGTCGGAAACGATTGCTGCCCGCAACGGTTTCCGAGCCGTGGTGATCAAGGATGCGGAGGACACGATCGGCATCGTCACCGTCCATGACGGGCCGGCGCTGCCGGAAGGCGAAATCATCGCGCCCGCCGTCGGCAACGAGGCGCGGAGCGCCAATTTTCACAATAATTTCCAGGACCCGGAAGCGTTTTTTAAAGCGGGCGGCTTCCGCGGAAGGCAACATCAAGTGCTGGTCGAAGGCAGCTATTATATCAATCGCCTGTTCGCGACCGTGGAACTCGTGCCGAAGACCGTCATCGAGGTGGGGACGGTCGGCGTCGTCGTCTCCTATACGGGCAAGGTGGGGATCGATGTGTCGGGCGACAATTACCGGCACGGCGAACTTGTGGAACCAGGTCAACGCGGCGTCTGGGATCGCCCGCTGCTGCCCGGCAAATACGCGTTCAATACGTATGCCGGTAAAATCATCTCGGTCCCGACGACCAATTTCGTCCTGAAGTGGCAAAGCGCCGAGGCCGGCGCCCATCGTCTCGACGAGAATTTGGCGGAGGTCAGTTTGATTACCCGCGATGCGTTCGAGCCACTGCTGCCGCTCTCGGTCGTCGTGCATATCGATTATCTCAAGGCGCCACTGGTCGTTCAGCGGTTCGGCGACATCAAGAAACTGGTAGAACAGACACTCGATCCGATGGTGTCGGCCTATTTCAAAAACATCGGCCAAACCAAAACGCTGATTCAGCTCTTGCAGGAGCGCAACGAGATCCAAAAGGTCGCCGGCGAGGATATGCGCGCCAAATTCGCCGCCTATAGCCTCGAAATGCAAGAAGTTCTGATCGGCACGCCGCGTGCCGACACGGGCCAGGCTGGCATCGAGCAGATCCTGACCCAATTGCGCGACCGCCAGGTCGCGGTCGAAAAAGTGGAAACGTACCGGCTGCAGGAAATCGCCGCGACGCAGGAACGCACCTTGCGCGAAAAGCAGGCGATGGCCGAGCAGCAGGCACAGATCACCGCTTCGGCGCTCGCCATTCAAGTGCGCGAAAACGAAGGCAAGGCCCAGCTCGCGCAGACCCGCCAGCAATCCGAAAGCATCCAGGTGACCGCCCAGGCCAATGCGGCGCGGGCGCGGCTCGAAGGCCAAGGCGAGGGCGACCGGATTCGCGCCGTCGGTCTGGCGGATGCAGAGAAGATCCGCGCCATCGGCCTTGCGCAGGCCGAAGCCACCGACAAGCAGGTGCAGGCCTATGGCGGGCCGCAGTACCAACTCAACAGCCAGGTGCTGCTGCGCTTCGCCGAAGCGATCGAGAACGGCAAGCTCCCCGTCGTCCCGAACATTATGGTGGGCGGCGGCTCGGGCGGCGCGAGCGGCAGTCTGGTCGAGATGATGCTGGCCATGCTCGTTGCCGACCGGACCGGCCAGCCAAACCCGAACCGTGACCGGCCCGGTGCGTAACGCTGGCTCGGCAGCTTGCGAATTTGGTCATCCACACTTGTGCATCACCCTGACCTGAAGATGCGCTGTTCCAATCGCCCACGCATGCCTATAGTGACAGGATGATCTATCTTGTCGCCGCCTTTTTGGCATGGGTCGCGTGGACGACCGCCAAGGGGTATCTGCGCCTCCATCCGGAGGTGGCGCAGCAAATTCGCAGCAATCTATGGGGTCTCGCGACTCTCGTCCTGGCTGCGTTTCTCACCGTGCGCGGCCATGTGGATCTAGGAATTGTGCTCGGGTTATTGGCTCTCGCTAGCTTTTCTGACCGCGATCTGTGGCACAATTTAAAGGATAATGTGAACAGCTGGCTGTCCGGCGGGGGTGCGGCAAACGATCCGCGAGCGGACGCGCGGCGCGAAGGTGCGCCGCGGCGAAATCTCGATCCCGGTGCGATGACCGAAGAGGAGGCCTACCAGCTTCTTGGCCTTGCGAAGGGGGCGAGTGCGGAAGAAATCGCCCGAGCGCACCGGACGTTGATGAAGAAGGCTCATCCAGATCGAGGGGGCACCACCTACTGGGCGGCTCGTCTCAATCAAGCTCGACAAGTCCTGATGGATCGTCATCGCTAAACCTCGCCTCGTCACTTATCGCAATCAGTTTTTGGTCGGCATGCAAGCCATGCCCGACCGCTTCAAAACTCTGCACGCTGATTCGGCTGCGTCGGAGTCTAAGACCGCGAAGCGCGCGCGATAGAGGGTTTCGCCACCCTTCTGCACTTTCTCTGTGTAAGCCTGCGCTGACGCGAGCGCCCCGCGGCTGGAGGACTTCGCGCGCGTCAGCAATTCTTGCGCCTTGCTCACGTCATCCGTTGCACCGACTTGGATCAACCAGCCGGCGTGGCCAGCCGGATGAACCTCGGGTTTTACCGGCGGCTCGGCGGCGGCCGTCTTGACCGGAGCCTTTTCTTCCACCGCTTTCGTCGTCACCGGCTTGCCGGCCGGTCCCTGAACCCAGCGCATATTGGTCGTGGTCGCGCCCGTCACGCTTGCGGCGACCGGACGCGTCGTCGTCGAACCATCGGCGACGAGACGTTTGCGCGGCTGGATGGAGCCGGTGGTTTCGCTCTTGTCATCGACTTGCGCGACGCGGGGCGTTCCGGAAATGACGGCTGGACGCGGGCGCGCAGCAGGCGCCGCGGGCACAGCCTTCACCATCGGCAGCGGCGCCGGCATTTCGTCGTCCGGCTCCTCCGTGTCGTCGTTCGCAGCAATCTTGGCCGGCGGCACGAGGTGAGCGGCCGGGCGAACGACGTCGCCATCGTCGCCATTGTTGTCGGCTACCACCGGCACGGTGCGGGACGTGGCCGTGTTGTCGATATTCGCCTCGATCAGATTATCCATGATCTCGTCACGCCCACGCGCGGTGTGGCCGCCGAGCACGGCTGCGACCAGGAAGTGACCGTCCCTGTGGACCGAGGTCAGAAGGTTGAAGCCAGAGGCATTGGTATAGCCAGTCTTGATCCCGTCCATGCCCTCGACCCGGTCGAGCAGATGGTTGTGGTTGCGCAGAACCTGACCGTCATAGGCAAAGGAATGGGTCGAGAAATAATGGTAATATTGCGGGAAATGATCCTGCAGCGCGCGTGCCAGAATGGTCAGATCGCGCGCGGTGGTGATCTGTTCGTTATTTGGAAGGCCAGAGGCATTGGCGTAATGCGTCCGGCTCATGCCGAGCGCATGGGCCTTCTTGGTCATCATTTCGGCAAAGCTGCTTTCATCGCCGGCAATGTTCTCGGCAATGGCTACGGCAATATCATTGCAGGATTTCGTCACGACCGCCTTGATCGCGTCTTCGACCGTGATCGTATCGCCGGGCTGGAGCCCCAATTTCGACGGCGCCTGCGCGGCCGCATGCGCCGAAATATGCAGGGACGTGTCGAGGCGGAAGCGGCCTTTCTCGATCTGCTCGAACAGAAGATAGAGCGTCATGACTTTCGTGATCGACGCCGGATGGCGAAGCTCGTCGGCATTGGTCGCGTGCAGCACGCGGCCCGTATTGCCGTCGATGACCATATCGGCGTAAGGCGGCTCATAGCCACCGCCCCCGCCGCTGCTGTGATGATGGTGACGGAACCGGCGCGCCTCGGCGCTGGACATAACCAAATTCGGTAAAGCGAGGGTCAGCAGCGTGGCGCCCAGCACCTGCGCAAGCCTCTTTCTGCCTTTTGTTCCCGTGCACTGCCGCCCATATGAGACGCGCTCGGACATACTCGATTCCCCGTAACTTCTTGCCCAGACACCGGAATTGGCGACCATCATCACCAAAACGTCACAGGTGGAGAATCTATGGGAATGAGGTTACGAGGCCGTTAACTGCAGACATGTTTCAGCCATTATTGAAACAAATTGCTGCAATGCAAAATTCGCCTTGACTTATTTTTGTGCAGCGCACATATTGTCGCCATCAGCGGCTGGCAAACGACGAGACCGCGCCCCACGCCACCACGGCACTCGAGAGGATCAAGCCCATGTTCACCTCCATCGAAGACTTCCAGAAATTCAGCAAAGACAACGTCGCCAACACCCAGGCGGCTGTGACCACCTTCGCCAAGGGTTTCCAGCAGATCGCTGCTGAAACGACCGAATATTCCAAGAAGTCGATCGAAGCCGGTTCGGCCGCTTTCGAAAAGCTCCTCGGCGCCAAGACGCTCGAGTCCGCGATCCAGATCCAGCAGGACTATGCCAAGACCGCTTACGAAGGTTTCGTCGCCCAGGCGACCAAGATCGGCGAACTCTATCAGGGCCTCGTCAAGGACGCATTCAAGCCGGTCGAAGCGGCTGTTGCCAAGGCCAGCGGCAAGTAATTTTAAGGTTTCCGGCTTCGCCGGAATGTTGCGTAACGAGTAAATTGCGTTTCAAACGGCCCGGCTTCTGCCGGGCCGTTTTGCTTTACCCGGTTGATAGACGATCGTGCAACGGCGCGACGCGGAGTCGATTTTCGCGATCGCACATTGATTTTGCTGCGCGAGCTCCCAAGTATCTCAAACACTCGGCGCTGCGGCTCGGCCTTTGCCCAAAAGGCTAAGGGCTCTACGCGGGCTAACTTCACCTTCCTCTGGCGAAATGCCTAAATCGCTCCTAAATTATCATGTATGTTGAAGACACGATCCGACTCGTGGCCTTCTTTCCAGGAGACCCACCGTGAGCATCTGGCCTGCTGCGCCACAATATCCCTCGAGCGAGCTGTCTGGCCCCGTGCCATTGTACGCAGCCAAGGAGCCGCGCAAGGACGGGCCGGGCGACGTCGGCCATGGCACGGCGGTCATCACGCGAACCAAGACTCAGACCAAAAAGCCCAGCATGTACAGGGTTTTGCTGCTGAATGACGACTACACACCAATGGAATTCGTCATCCACATCTTGCAAAAATTCTTTAACAAGCAGGCCGAAGAAGCGGCACGAATTATGCTTCACGTACACAATCAGGGTGTCGGCGAGTGCGGGGTTTTCACCTACGAAGTCGCCGAAACCAAAGTGACGCAAGTCATGGATTTCTCCCGTAAGCACCAGCATCCGCTGCAGTGCATTATGGAAAAGAAATAGAGGTTCGGCATCCGAGCTAATTGTCCCGCTAAATTGTTCAAGAAAGGCAGATCCTATGCCGACCTTCTCCAGAAATCTCGAACTGACGCTGCGCCGGGCACTTGAATCGGCGAATGCGCGCCATCACGAATACGCGACGCTGGAACACCTGCTCCTCGCCATGATCGAAGATCAGGACGCCGCCGCCGTGATGCGCGCCTGCTCGGTCGATCTCGACGAATTGAAGAAAAGCCTCACCGAATATGTCGACACGGAACTTGCCAATCTCGTCGGCGACAGCCACGACGAGGCAAAACCGACGGCGGGCTTCCACCGGGTGATCCAACGCGCCGTGATCCATGTCCAATCCTCGGGCCGCGAAGAGGTAACCGGCGCCAACGTGCTGGTTGCGATCTTCGCCGAGCGGGAAAGCCACGCCGCCTACTTCCTGCAGGAGCAGGACATGACCCGCTACGATGCGGTGAATTACATCAGCCATGGCATTGCCAAGCGTCCCGGCCTGTCCGACCCGAACAAAACGCCGCGCGGCGCCAATGAAGACGATCATAGCGAGCGCGAAAGCGCCAGCGCGAAAGAGCCTGCCGGCGACAAGAAGAAGGAAGGCGCGCTCGAGGCGTATTGCATCAACCTCAACAAGAAGGCGCGCGACGGCAAGGTCGATCCGCTGATCGGTCGCGACTCGGAAGTGCAGCGGACCATCCAGGTCCTGTGCCGCCGGCAGAAGAACAACCCGCTGCTCGTCGGTGATCCCGGCGTTGGTAAAACCGCAATCGCCGAGGGCCTGGCCCGCAAGATCGTGAAGGGCGACGTTCCGGAAGTGCTCGCTGGCGCAACCGTCTTTGCCCTCGATATGGGCACATTGCTCGCTGGCACGCGCTACCGCGGCGATTTCGAAGAGCGCCTGAAACAGGTGATGAAGGAAATCGAACAGCACAAGGACGCCATTCTGTTCATTGACGAGATTCACACGGTGATCGGTGCCGGCGCGACGTCGGGCGGCGCGATGGATGCGTCGAACCTGCTGAAGCCTGCATTGGCGCAAGGCACGCTGCGCTGCATCGGCTCGACCACCTACAAGGAATTCCGGCAATATTTCGAGAAGGATCGCGCGCTCGTGCGGCGCTTCCAGAAGATTGACATCAACGAGCCGTCGGTGTCGGACGCGATCGAAATCATGAAGGGTCTGAAGCCCTATTTCGAAGAGTTCCATCGCGTCAAATACACCAGCGAAGCGGTGAAGGCGGCGGTGGAACTGTCCTCGCGCTACATTCACGATCGCAAATTGCCTGACAAGGCGATCGACGTGATCGACGAGACCGGCGCATCGCAGATGCTGGTGCCGGAAGCCAAGCGCAAGAAGACGATCGGCATCAAGGAGATCGAAGCCACGATTGCACAGATGGCGCGCATTCCGCCGAAGACCGTTTCGAAGGATGATGCGGAAGTTCTGCAGCATCTCGAAGACACGCTGAAGCGCGTGGTTTACGGTCAAGACACGGCCATCACCTCGCTCACCGCGGCGATCAAGCTCGCCCGGGCGGGCTTGCGCGACAGCGAAAAGCCCATCGGCTCCTATCTCTTCTCCGGCCCGACCGGTGTCGGCAAGACCGAAGTGGCGCGGCAATTGGCAACAGCGCTGGGCGTCGAGCTCATCCGCTTCGACATGTCGGAATATATGGAGCGCCATACGGTCAGCCGTCTGCTCGGCGCACCTCCCGGCTATGTCGGCTTCGACCAGGGCGGTCTGCTCACCGATGCCATCGACCAGCATCCGCATTGCGTGCTGCTGCTCGACGAAATCGAGAAAGCGCATCCCGAACTGTTCAACATCCTGTTGCAGGTGATGGACCACGGCAAACTCACCGATCACAATGGCAAGCAGATCAACTTCCGCAATGTCATTTTGATCATGACGACCAATGCGGGCGCGGCCGACATGGCGCGCGCGGCTTATGGCTTCACCCGCAGCAAGCGCGAAGGCGAGGATGTCGAAGCGGTCAACCGCATGTTCTCGCCGGAGTTCCGCAACCGCCTCGACGCGGTCGTGCCGTTCGGCAGCCTGCCAAAAGAAACGATCTCGAAAGTGGTCGACAAATTCATCATGCAACTCGAAGCGCAGCTTGCCGACCGCAATGTCACGATCGAGCTCTCGGATGAGGCACGCGATTGGCTGGTCGAGAATGGCTATGATGAGGCAATGGGTGCGCGGCCGATGGCCCGTGTCATCCAGCAGACCATCAAGACGCCGCTCGCCGACGAATTGCTGTTCGGCCGCCTGAAGCACGGCGGCGCCGTGCGGGTGATGGTGGTGACATCCGAGACGGGCGAGAAGAAGCTTGGCTTCATCTATCCCGAAGGGCCGGTGCTGCCGCGCCCGGACAAGGAGATCATGGAAGCCAACCGCAAGAGGTTGCGGCCGGAGCCGGAAGTACGCAAGGCGGCGGCACGCAAGGACGGTGAAGATAAATCCGGGCCGAAGCGCGGCACCAAACCCAAGTCGCCGGTAAAGACCGATTGATCCGAAAACGAATGACCTTCGCCCCCCGCCGATGAAAGATCGGCTGGGGGCATTTTTATGTGTAGTGAAGGCTCTTGTTACATGCCGGACATGCCCGGCATCCCGCCGCCGACGCCGCCGGCTTCGAAATCGACATCGACAGATCCCGCTTTTTCGAAGGTCAACGTCGCCTTGATATGGTCGCCCTTTTTGATCTGCTGCTTCAGGTCGGTCATCATGATGTGAAAGCCGTTCGGCTTCAGCTCCACGGTCTGGCCCGGCTTGATGTCGATGCCCTCGAGCTCACGCATTTTCATGACGCCGCCGGAGGTCGACATTTCGTGCAATTCGAAATGCGCGGCAACGGAGGTCGATCCGCCCGTCAGCCGGTCCGGCTCGGTCCCCGTATTGGTGATGGTGACATAGCCCACGGCGACGTCGACGCCTTTAGGTGTCGCCCGCGTCCACGGCATGCTCACCTTCATTTTGCCGGCCGTGTAGACGGTAGACATATCGGCGCGCGCGGGGGCCGAAGCGAGGCTCGCCGCCGCCAATCCGACGGCCAAGGCGGCGCTGGACAAAATCCGTGCAAGACTTTTCATGACCTCTCCCTTTGTGGGTTTTACAGAAGCCCGAGTTCGCGCAACTCGCGGCGCAGATCTTCGGGCATTTCAGCCAGTTGGCCCGCTCCCGCGCGGATGTCCTTCGGCGCGTCCTTGTCGGCCAGATAACGCCAACCCTGGAACGGCCGCCACGAGCGCGGCATCACCGGAACGACCTTGGGATCGAGAACGATGTGGCACCGCCCGATCCCCTCCTCGTCGGTGAAAGGTCGGATGTCGAGAATGCGTTGGCGGCTGGACACCTGGCCCTTGATCACCCAATAGAGCGATCCCCCGTCAAGGATCTCGTCCACCCGTTTCGGCACCATGCGCGTCGTATGTGCGTGCTCAGGTGTCTCGCCATGGCGGATTTTATCCGCAAGGCGCCACTCGATCCATTCTTCGAGGTCGGCGATCGAGTCGCAGCCGACACATAATTTCAGGATATGCAGAGCCATGCTGTTATTAGAGAGGTCGAAGCGGGCCGGACAAGATGTAATTTAGGTCTTCACGGCAATAAAACACAGACGGTCCTGGTTATGCCCGATATTCCGCGCGGCCCGCCGCGGTTCAAACCCGTGCGCGCGGAGCAATTGCTGCATGTCGGATATCCCATACCGTGTCAGGCCAATTTCTCCGCGCTTCTTGCGATAATCGGAAAAGAAAGTCGCGACCAGCCCCTTGCAAGCGGCCGCGAAGAACCCGCCCTGCCAGGCAAAGCCCAGCAAGGCCTGCACATCCAAAATTGCGCTGGCATCGGGCGGAATAACATCCGCCAAAATCAACTGTCCGCCCTGCCCGAGCGCATTGTGCCAATAATCGAGCAATTGCCCAAACTCGTCACGCCGCAAATACTGCAAGAGCGAGTTGGCAATTACGATGTCGAGGCTTTGAGCAGGCAACGCCGCAAGATCGCTATCCGATAGAATCGTGACGTTCGCAGTCGCGGCAAATTGCCCACGCAATTTACCCTGCACGTTTGGCGCGGAATCATAAAGGTAGAGCCGCGCCGCTTTCGCCGCGACGATCGCGGCCCCGAGAGCCTCGCCACAACCGTAATCGAGCACGCGCGCGCCGCCGGGGGGAACGAGCGCGGCCATGTCCTTGGCGATGCGATCATAGTGCAATGCCTTGTGCCGGGCATTGACATAAATGGAATGTTCGCCGTTCCAAAACTCGCGCCAAGACATAGCGACAAACTCCGATCAGCACTGCGCCCCGCTCCATGCGAATAAGGCGCCAACCCGTCAAGCTCTTTTTTTGCCCCGTGCGGTGCAGTGGATAATGTTGATATCTACTCGCACGTCAGGCCGGCAAAACGATTCTTCAACACTTTAGCCAGCGCCCGTGCCAGAAGACGCCTCCCCTCTTCGGCCCATCTCTGTGTTAAACTGAAGCACTTGAGTCGGATCAACGCTCCGCAACGGCGTTTAAGACGAGATTATTTAAAATGATTAGAAACGATTAGAAATGGCGAATGTCGAACCATTGACCGGACGCCTTCCGGTTGCGCAGCAACCCAGCTTTCGCGTTGCCCCGCACAATCTCGAGGCGGAACAGGCCTTGCTAGGCGCCATTCTGGTCAACAATGACGCGTTTGACCGCGTCTCCGATTTTTTGCGCGCGGAGCATTTTCAGGAGACACGGCACGGCAAGATTTACGAAATTTGCGCCTCGCTCATTCGTTCCGGCAAGATCGCATCGACCGTAACCGTCAAAACCTTCCTGAACGAAGCGGAATGGGGCGACGTCAATCCGGCAAAATATCTTGGTCGTTTGGCCTCGGAGGCCACGTCGATCATCAATGTCGGCGACTATGCGCACGCCATTTATGACCTTGCCGTCCGCCGCCAGCTCATTCGTATCGGCGAAGACATTGTCAACACTGCCTACGACGCGCCGGTCGATCTCACGCCGCGCACCCAGATCGAAGAGGCCGAGCGCAATCTGTATCAGGTCGCAGAAAGCGGCCGTGCCGATGGCGGGTTCCAATCTTTCGGCAATGCGCTCACCATCGCCATGGATATGGCGGCCAAGGCCTTCCAGCGCGATGGGGCTTTATCGGGCGTGTCAACCGGCTTGAGAGAACTCGACCGCGTGATGGGCGGCTTGCAGCGCTCCGACCTCCTCGTCCTTGCCGGGCGACCGGGCATGGGCAAGACGTCGCTTGCAACCAATATCGGCTTCAACATCGCCAAGGCCTACCGGTTCGAAACGAAAGCCGACGGGTCGCACGAGGCCGTCAATGGCGGCATCGTCGGCTTCTTTTCGCTCGAAATGTCGGCGGAGCAATTGGCCGCCCGTATCATCGCTGAACAATCCGGCGTCGCCTCCTACAAAATTCGCCGCGGCGATATGACGGAGCATGATTTTCAGCATCTCACCGATGCGGCGCGCGAAATTCAAACGATCCCATTCTACATCGACCAGACCGGCGGCATCTCGATCGCGCAACTGACAGCCCGGGCCCGCCGCCTCAAGCGCCAGCGCGGCCTTGACGTGTTGATCATCGACTATATTCAGCTCCTCTCCGGCTCCAAATCGAAAGGCGACAATCGCGTGCAGGAGCTGACGGAAATCACCACCGGTCTCAAAGCCCTGGCCAAAGAACTCAGCGTCCCTATCATTGCGCTGTCGCAGCTCTCGCGTCAGGTCGAACAGCGCGACGACAAGCGCCCGCAATTGTCGGACTTGCGTGAATCAGGCTCTATCGAACAGGACGCCGACGTGGTGATCTTCGTGTATCGCGAAGAATATTATCTGAAAAATCGCGAGCCGCGGGCGGGCACCGAGGAACATATCACCTGGATGAACGAAATGGAGCGCGCGCATGGCCGCGCCGAAGTGATCATCGGTAAGCAGCGCCATGGCCCGACGGGAACGGTCGAGCTGCAATTCGAAGCCGAAGTGACGCGCTTCTCGGATCTTGCGAGCGAGGACAATCTGCCGGTACAGATGGATTGAGCATGATTCCTGATATTCTCGAGACCCAATCCAACGGCATTCTCACCATCGACTTGCGCGCCCTCGCGGACAATTGGCGCCTGCTGAAAGCCCGAGTCGCGCCGGCGGAATGCACGGCGGTGGTCAAGGCCAATGCCTATGGCATCGGGATCGAGCAAGCAGTGCCGGCATTGCTGCGTGCCGGCTGCAAAACATTCTTTACCGCCCATGTCAGCGAAGCGATCCGCGCACGTGCGGTTGCGAGCGACGCAACGATCTACGTGCTCAACGGCCTGCCCGCCGACAGCGTCGCGCTCTACGGTCAATATAATTTGCGCGCCGTGATCGGTAGCCCGCAGGATCTCGTGCTGTGGCAAAACCATATGCGGCAGCCGTTCGCGCTGCATGTGGAATCCGGCATGAACCGGCTTGGCTTCGAGCCGGGAACGGAACAGATTCTCGCGGCCAACCTGCCGGCGCCGCCCGCCCTGCTGATGAGCCACTTCATCGCTGCGGAGGAACCGGACAATGCCGGCAATCAACGGCAGATCGATCATTTCGCGCATGTGCGCAATTATTTCGACGCGTCGGTCCCGGCGAGCCTATGCAATTCGAGCGGCATATTTCTGGAGCAACGCCCCTTCCATGACCTGGTGCGCCCCGGCTTTGCGCTTTACGGCGGCAATCCGACTCCGGGCCGCGCCAATCCGATGCGGCCAGTCGTCGCGCTCGACGTGCGCATCCTGCAGATCCGGCAGATCGCCGCCGGCCAGACCGTCGGCTACAATGCCCGCTGGACGGCGCCGCGACCGTCGCGTCTGGCGATCTTGAGTCTTGGCTATGCCGACGGGTTCCCCATGGGCGCCGGCCACATCGACGGGCGCACGACGCCGGGCGCACAGGCAATCATCGCCGGCTACCCCTGCCCGTTCGTCGGCCGCACATCCATGGATCTGACGGTCGTCGATGTCACCGATGTACCGGAAGAGGCGCTGCAACATGCCGCCATGGCGCGCATTCTCGGCGACGAGATCAGTGTGAACGATCTGGCCGAGCGCTCGGGCACAATCGGCTACGAAATTCTCACCAGCCTCGGCCGCCGCTTTACCCGGCGCTACATCGCGTAACCGGACACCAAATCCGCCTGCAGCGTTCAGCACTTCACATGTCTTCATCATCCCATAGCGACCTGCTTGGCTTGTTGCGCACGGCCTAAGCAAACCTTATGGTCGCGAGAGACTGCCCAAAATAACAAAGATCGATTCTGCTAGACGCGAAGCAGGAAACAATCATGAAAGCCCCCATTTCCCGCAGGAAACTGCTCATGAGCGCGGCCGCTGCGGGCGTCGCGGTCAAAATCTCCTATCTTGCGACGGCTGCAAAAGCCGACCTGATTGAAACGCCGCCGCGTCCCGGCGCCGATTGGCTGAAGCCCACCGGCAAACCCAAATACCGCCTCGATGCGATCGCCAAGGTCACCGGCCAAAAGACTTTTACGCGCGATTATCGTGCGCGTGACCTTGCCGGCTGGCCCACTCAGCAGTCGCATGCGCTTATGCTGCATGCGACCAAGGTGGACCGTACATTCGAAGGCATCGATCTTCGCGTTTTAAAGGACGACCTCAGGCCGGACCGCGTCGTGCTGCACGAAGATCTTGTCGCCGATGGCATCGAAATTCCGGTGCCTGGATTTTACGGCGACGTCTTCTTCGTCCCCAAGGGGCAGACGGCGCGCCTATTGGGGCAACCGGTCGCGATGCTGATCTATCACGATTTCGCCCGTTATGACGCGGCCAAGCGCATGCTGCGTTTCGACGACAGCATCGTGCGGTTCGGCGACAAGGCACCGCTCAGCACGCCCGCCCATTATGGCGCCGCCCGTTATGTCAGAATTGATGGCGGCGATCCCTCTGCGAACGATCAATATTCTCCTTTCAAAGAGACAACGATTTTTACCGGTTTCAAGGGGGACGATCCGCAATGGCCTGTGGCCGGTGACGACACCGCCATGGCTCGCGGCATGCTTGCTGCGGCGCAGATCGAAAAGGACATTGCCGCAGCCGGCGACGACAAGCTGGTTCTGCGCCGGTCCTACTTCTCACAATCGACCGATGCTTCGGCCATGGAAGCGGACAACGGCAACGTCTGGTACGATCCCGCAACCCAGATTCTCCATGCGATGATGGCGACGCAATCGCCGTACGAAGTCGCCGGTGTCACCGCTCACATGGTGTCGAAATCGAAATTTCCGCTCAAGCAGATCGATTTGCGGCTTGGCTATACGGTTGGGTACGGCACCAAAGATCACTCGATTTTCCCGTTCTACTGCGTGCTGGCCGGGCTCTACGGCGATGGGCGACCGGTGCGTCTCGCCAACGACCGGTATGAACAATTCCAGATGGCGCTGAAGCGTCACGCCTTCTGGATGGACAATGTGCTGGTCGTCGATCGGAAAACCGGCCAATTCCAAGCCATGACCGGACGGTTCAAGAACGACGGCGGCGGCCGCCAGAATTTTTCAGTCGAGGTCGGCACAGTCGGCGCGACCGCAGCGCAGTCAATCTATTATTTGCCCAAGAGCGACTTCTCGGTTGCGATCTTGGCCTCGCGCGCCGTCGATGCCGGATCGACTCGCGGCTACGGCACGTTGCAAAGCATGTCGGCGACCGAAATGATGGTCGACGAAGCCGCCGAGTTGCTGAAGATCGACGCGATCGACCTGCGGCTGAAGAATGCTTTTAGGACTGGGATGAAGAATACGCAGGGCGCGATCCCGTCCGGCGCAATGCGCCATGAGGAAATCCTGCGCAAGGCGAAACAACATCCTCTTTGGGCCAATCGTCAGCAGAAAAAAGTGGCATACGAAGCGGCAAACCCCGGCAAGAAATACGGCATCGGTTACGGCCACGTGCAGAAGGATTACGGCACCGGAGCCGAGTCAGCACTCGTCGCGATCGAGTTTGACACGCAGGGACGCCTCAAGCTTTCCCACGTCGCGCACGAGATCGGCACCGGCGCAACCACGTCCCAGGCCATCATGGTGGGTGACATTCTTGGACGGGCGCCGGATGAAACGGAATTCGGCAAGATCCTGTGGCCGCAAATGCCGCTCGAGACCACTGACGAACCTTATACGATGGCGCAAGCCGACGAGGATGAACGCAAGAAGAATCCGCGGTGGACTCCCACTTTCACCTCGCCCATGAGTGCATCCAACAGCGTGTACTATCTCGGTCATGCGACGCGCGAGGCCGCGCGCGCCCTGGTCGATCTGGCAATCTGGCCGGCGGCCCGTTCGCTGTGGTCGCAGGGCGTTGGCGGTGGCCAGATCGCGCCTGAATCGGTACGGCGCGACGAATTGCGGCTCGCGCAGGGAGCTATCAATGCCGCCGGCATGCAGCCGCTGCCTTTTGCTGCCGTCGCGGCAGAGGCCCACCGCCTTGGCCTCGTGACGGGCGTGACCGTTCACACCTTCAATCGCTGGCAATGGGCGGAGGCCGAATTTGATGTCGAAGGAGCCGGCCATCATCGCTTTGCCATCGATGCACTCGCCGTCAAATATGGCGACGGTGCAGCGCCGGAGCGCAAGGCGCTGATGACCTTGGAGGGCTGGCAATTCGTCGAGCGCGCGGCGGTCTTCTATCCGCCGACCCAGCGCAACAATGCCGGTGTCACCTATTACGCCCCCATGGCGAGTCTCGCTGAAATCGTCGTCGACACGGCAACCGGCAGCGTCTCCGTGCTTTCGCATCACTCGATCTATGACTGCGGGACGCAGATCGTGCCAGAACTCGTCTCTGGTCAGGTACAAGGCGCCCTCGCCATGGGTATCGGCCACGTCCTGAAAGAATATCTGCCCCTCTACGAGGACGGTCCCGGAGACGGGACATGGAATTGGAACCGCTACGAGCTCCCAACGGCCAAAGACGTTGCCGTGTGGTCGCAGACATCGGAATCGCTGCCGCCCCTATCGGATACGGATCCTCCCAAAGGCATGGCGGAAGTGGTGATGATCGCGATCGTTCCCGCCATTGCCAACGCCGTCGCCCATGCCATCGGCAAGCGGTTTTATTCTCTGCCCATCACTGCGGAAAAAATCCGGGAGGCCTTGGCGTGACCATTGCGACGAAGAAGCTCTCCCTGACCATCAACGATCAGGCGGTCGGTCCCATCGATGTGCCCGAAGCCATGATGATGCAGGATTTCCTCTACGAATATCTCAACCTCACCGCATCGCGCATGGGGTGCGGCCAGGGCATTTGCCACGCTTGCACCATCATCGTCGAGAAAGATGATGGCGCGCTCGAGGAAACGCGCACCTGCATCATGGGCGCCCATTGGTTTGCCGGTAAGAAAGTGCGCACGGTGGAGGGCCACGCAAAGCGCGACGCGACGGGCGCGATTGTTGCATTGTCCCCGGTGCAGCAGGCATTCATCGAGCATTTTTCCTTTCAGTGCGGCTATTGCACGCCAGGCTTCGTGACGGGCGCGACGGTGCTCATGGATCAACTGAAGCGTAATCCGATCCGTCGCGAGGAGCTGGAGCCGACCATCGTCGAGGCGCTCGACCGGCATATATGCCGCTGCTCCGGCTATGTCCGCTACCTCGAAGCGGTGCGCGATCTCATTCTGCAGACCCCCGGATTGGTGAAGGCCTAGCGCGCATGCTGAAGAAACTTCTCTTGGTCGCGGCAGCGCTCGTCATTCTCGTTGGGCTGTTCGCAGGGTGCGTCTTTATCGGGCTGTTCGAGAAAAGCGTGGTTGCGAAAGACATCGAGCAACCATTGTCCGTCGATCAAATGAAGGCACTCGCCGAGCGCGGCGCCTATGTCGCCGTGGCCGCCGATTGCTATGCCTGTCACACCGCCAAGGACGGTGCGCCCTGGGCCGGCGGCTTGCCATTCGCAACGCCGTTCGGAACGCTCTACGCGACGAATATTTCACCGGACAAAGAGAATGGTATCGGCAGTTGGACCCGTGCGGAATTCCATCGCGCGGTCCGTGACGGTATCGGCAGGCGCGGCCATCTTTTTCCCGCCATGCCCTATGCCTCTTACCGCAACATGACACCGGAGGATGTCGATGCGGTCTATGCCTATCTGATGACGCGCGCGCCGATGAATGTGCCGAACAAGCCGGCGGAACTGACGTTTCCATTCAATATCCGCCAAGGTCTCACATTCTGGAACCTCTTCAATCTTCCTGGGAGCGCGGCGAGTGCCGATGCCGCCCGTTCGGAAACTTGGAATCGCGGCAGATACTTGACCGATGCACTTGCGCATTGTGGTGAATGCCACACGCCGCGCAATCTCTTGATGGGGATGCGGCAGGACGCCTATCTCCAAGGCGCGTTGCTGGAAGGCGTTGTCGCGCCGGACATCACCAAGGCCGGTTTGACGCAAATGGGGTTCGAGCCCTCGGTCTTGGCGTCGTTCATGAAATCGGGAATCTCGAACCAGGGCGCGATGGCCAATCAGATGTTCGAGGTCGTGCATTTCTCGACGCAATATATGAGCCGCGACGACCTGAACGCGCTGTCTGCCTATCTTTTCGATCTCGACAAGATGCCGGACAGTACGATTCCGCCGGAGCCACCAAAGCCTGTCGCCATCGCATCCGATGTCGCGGCGTCGGCGAAGACAACCTATGTCGCAGTCTGTTCCGGCTGCCACGGCGCCGACGGGCAAGGCATTCCGCACGTTGTCGTGCCGCTCACGACCAATACATCTTTACGTCTTTCCAGTGGACGCAATCTGATCCGCGCCGTCCTCGACGGTATTCCGGCACAGCATTTTCCAGGTCTGGAGCGGATGCAGCCGATGCCGGGCTTTAAGACCCTGCTCACCGATCAGCAGGTCGCAGATCTTGCCAATTGGCTGCGCGCGTCGTGGGGAGGCCAGGAACCGAAGGTCACGCTGGACGATGTTCGCCAAACTCGCCTGGACAATTGATCGACAGTCTACCGCTCGCCTTTGCGCCAAGCGTCGAAGGCCCAATCGCCACCACGGAAGAAATTCAGATCAAGATCCGTCGCGACGCCCGGGCGCCGGGCGTGATCGTGATATTGCCAGATGACCCATTGCTGGACGCGGTAGTTCGGCGGCCATTGGATGCTCCGCACCCAAATATCCTTGTCGTCGAACTGGCCTTGCAGGTAGGTGCGCTCGAACTCGTCCGTCACATAGAGCACCGGCTGGCGGCCGTATTTGTCGGCGAGCAGCTTTTGCAATTTGGCGATTTCGGCCACCGGATCCTTCATCACATATTTGTTGCCGCACGGACCGAGGGTCTCAAGATCGATCATCGGCGGCAGCGCATCGGACGCGCTCGGAACCGTGGCGATGAAATTCTTGGCCTGATCTTCGGCTTTGCTGCACAGCGTGAAAAAATGATAGGCGCCGCGCACGACCCCGGCTTGCGCCGCGCTGGCCCAATTGCGCTGAAAATGATCGTCCTGCAGATTTGAGCCCTCGGTCGCCTTGATATAGGCGAAACGCACGCGGCTGCTGGCAAGGGACGGCCAATCGATATCGCCCTGATAATGCGACACGTCCACGCCGACCACCTGGCCAACGAGCGCGAGCGGCCAGCCATAATAGAACGCCGCGGACAGCCCGCCACCGAGGACCCCCGCCATCACGATGACGAAGGTCAGCCAGCCCATAAATCTCCGAGATCGACGCTGCAATTCCACTCCGCTGCGATAGGCCTGGACTCGAATCGAAAGAACGTTCTATATACGTTCTTATCCCGACTCACTCCTCTAGTATCGCATGGCCAAACTCCGCTCCACCTTCATCTGCCAGAATTGCGGCGCCGTCTCCCAACGCTGGCAGGGCAAGTGCGAGGCGTGCGGCGAATGGAATTCGATCGTCGAAGAGAGCCTTTCGTCCGGTATCGGCGCCCAGGCGGCGCGGGGCGCCGGCAAGGGACGAATCTTTCCCCTCGAAGGCCTCACGGGTCAGCACAAACCGGAGCCACGCATCGTCGCCGGGATCGGCGAGCTTGATCGGGTCACGGGTGGCGGCTTCGTGCCGGGCTCCGTTATTCTCATCGGCGGCGAGCCGGGTATCGGCAAATCGACCCTGCTGATCCAGGCCTGCGCCGCCCTCGCCCATCGCAAGCACCGGGTCGTCTACATCTCCGGCGAAGAGGCCGTGGCACAGGTGCGGCTGCGCGCCGAGCGCCTCGGGCTTGCCAGCGCGCCCGTCGAGCTTGCCGCGGAAACCTCGGTCGAGGACATTATCGCGACGTTGCGGCAAAGCAGGACGCCGGGGCTGGTGATCATTGATTCCATTCAGACCATGTGGACTGATTCGGTCGATTCGGCGCCGGGCACGGTCACGCAGGTGCGCGGATCGGCCCAGGCGCTGATCCGCTACGCCAAGACGAGCGGCGCAGCCGTCATCCTGGTGGGCCATGTCACCAAGGACGGTCAGATCGCCGGTCCTCGGGTCGTCGAACACATGGTGGATGCGGTCATTTCTTTCGAAGGCGACGGCGGCCATCATTTTCGCATTTTGCGGGCGGTCAAAAACCGTTTCGGCGCGACGGACGAAATCGGCGTCTTCGAAATGACCGGACAAGGCCTGTCCGAAGTCGCCAATCCGTCCGCCCTATTTCTGTCCGGCCGCGATGTCACGGCGCCGGGCGCGGCGGTTTTTGCCGGGATGGAGGGAACGCGCCCCGTTCTCGTGGAAGTTCAAGCGCTTGTCGCGCCGACTTCACTTGGCACACCACGCCGTGCGGTGGTTGGCTGGGACTCCAACCGGCTCGCCATGGTGATCGCCGTTCTGGAAGCCCACGCCGGACTGCGCCTCGGCCAGCATGATATCTATCTGAATGTGGCCGGCGGCTTGCGGGTGGGCGAGCCGGCCGCGGATCTCGCGGCGGCAGCGGCGCTCGTCTCGTCGCTCACAGGCGCGCAACTGCCGTCCGACGCGGCGTTCTTCGGCGAAATCGGCCTCTCGGGTGCGATCCGCCCGGTGATCCATGCGGGTCTGCGCTTGAAAGAAGCGGCGAAGCTCGGGTTCAAATCGGCCGTCGCCCCACCCCTGCCTGGCGATGGCGGCGAAACCTCTCCGATTCCGCTGCGTCCGGCAACCCATATTGCCGGGGTGGTGGCCGACATTGCCGCCGCGGGTGTCGCGGCTAAGCCAAAAGGCTAGAGGCCATTGTCGTTCCGCCACAATATGCTAGCTTGCGACGAATCGCGCAATGGCATTGATTATGTTGATGAAATTCACAATCGCCCCACGTCTTGAAACGGATCGCCTCATCCTGCGGGGCTACGAGGTCGATGATTTCGCCGCCATGGCTGCCTATTGGGCCGAGCCCTCCATGACTCGCTACACGACCGGCAAAATTCCAAGCCGCGAAGAGATTTGGTCGCGGATGATGCGCTATGCCGGCATGTGGGCAAAACTTGGCTACGGCTTCTGGCTCATCTGCGAAAAGCCGACGAATACGATGGTCGGCTCGGCCGGGTTCACCAATATGCACCGGGACATAGAACCTTGTCAGGATAACTGGATGGAGCAAGGCTGGAGCATTCATCCCGCCATGGAAGGCAAGGGCTATGCGACTGAAGCCTCGCAGGCAATTTTGTCGTGGGGACAAAAGCATTACGCCGATGTCCGCAAGTTCTGCACGATCCACCCGGACAATATCGCCTCGATCAAAGTGGCACTCAAATGCGGATATCGTGAAGAGCTGCGTCTCATGTACGCCGACAAACCATTGGTGCAATTCCGTCTTGGCGAAAATGGAGCCTAAGCGGCTTAAACCGTTGCCAAATTATCACTGAATTTCCGAGGAAATAAGGTGACGGGGTAGATCGGCTTCGTTATAAGGCCCTCCGGGTGCGATGCACCGGATTTGTCTTTCTAGCTTTTTGAGGGCTGCCGAGCAGCCCGAGTAGCAGAGGCTTAGCGTCCATGCCTTCTTATCTCGATCTTGGTGTGATCGGTATCGTTTTGGTTTCCGCGCTTCTGGCCATGGTCCGCGGCTTCACACGTGAGGTGCTCGCCATCGCATCGTGGGTTGTCGCCGGTATCACCGCTTATTATTTCTTCCCCGTCCTTCTGCCTTATGTGAAACAATATATTCAAAAAGATCTCATCGCGATGGTCATCGCGATCGTTGCGGTGTTTATCGTGACGCTCATCGTGATTTCGATTGTCACGATCAAGATCTCCGACCTCATCATGGATTCCAAGATCGGTGCGCTCGACCGCTCGCTCGGCTTCGTGTTCGGCGCCTTCCGCGGCCTCTTGATCGCAGTCATTGCCTTCGGCCTGTTCGAAGGTTTCGCCCAAGGCAAGATTCCGGAATGGGTGACGAACGCCAAGTCGCGGCCGTTCCTGGAGGCGAGCGCCGAGTGGTTGAAATCCCAGTTGCCCGCCGACCTGCCCGAACAGTTCAACAATTTGGCCAACAAGTTCCGCGGCGCGCCGCAAGCGCCACCGCAGGACAATGTGCCGAACAACAACAACGCCCCCCCGCCTGCGGACAATCACACCCAATTGTCGCCGATTCAGCGCGGCGGCAACACGACGCGTGCGGCGGCGGCCACCCCATCCGACGCAGAACAGTTGAACAATCTCTTGGCTGCACCGACGCAAGCACATTAAGGCAAAGCGTGGTTTGCTTTTTCGGCCAAAGCGAACCATCTAGTGGGTGATTTCCACGACGGGCGAGGATGATAGGAGCAGACCACATGACCGCTGCTGCAGATCGTGACAGTTCCATGACCGCGATGGATTCCCCTTGCGTTTTCGACCCTGACGAGGATCGGCTGCGCGAGGAGTGTGGCGTCTTCGGCATTTTCGGTCATCCCGAAGCGGCGACGATCACGGCGCTCGGCCTGCACGCGTTGCAGCACCGCGGCCAGGAAGCTGCGGGCATCGTGGCCTTCGACGGCAAACGCTTTCATTCCGAACGCCGGCTCGGCCTCGTCGGCGATCATTTCGCAACAGCCTCGACCATTCAACGCCTGCCCGGTCACATCGCGATCGGCCACGTGCGCTATTCGACGACGGGCGAGACGATCTTGCGCAACGTACAGCCGCTGTTTGCCGAGCTCGACGCCGGCGGCTTTGCCGTCGCCCATAACGGCAATCTGACCAACGGCTTGACCCAGCGCCGCAACCTGATCCGTGAAGGCGCGATCTATCAGTCGACCTCCGATACCGAGGTCGTGCTGCAGCTCGTCGCGCGCAGCCGCAAGACCCGGTTTGTAGAACGGTTCATCGAGGCGGTCCGGCAATTGGAAGGCGCCTATGCCCTCGTCTGCCTCACCAACAAGAAGCTCGTGGGTGCTCGCGACCCGCTCGGCATCCGTCCGCTGGTGATCGGCGAACTGAACGGCCATTACATCCTCGCCTCCGAGACCTGTGCGCTCGACATTATCGGCGCGCGGTTCGTGCGCGATGTCGAGAACGGCGAGATCGTGATCATCTCGGAGAGCGGCCTGGAAAGCTTGAAGCCCTTCCCGCCGCAGCCGATGCGTCCCTGTATTTTCGAATATGTCTATTTCGCGCGGCCCGATTCGGTCGTCCATGGGCGGCCCGTCTATACGGTGCGCAAGAACATGGGTGCGCAATTGGCGCGTGAAGCCCCAGTCGAGGCGGATGTGATCGTGCCGGTGCCCGATTCCGGCGTGCCGGCAGCGATCGGCTATGCGCAAGAATCCGGCATTCCGTTCGAACTCGGCATCATCCGCAACCATTATGTCGGCCGCACCTTCATCGAGCCGACCCAGTCGATCCGCGAGCTCGGCGTGCGTATGAAACACAGCGCCAATCGCGCGGTCGTGCAGGGCAAGCGGATCGTGCTGATCGACGATTCCATCGTGCGCGGCACGACATCGGTGAAAATCGTGCGCATGATGCGCGACGCCGGCGCGCGCGAGGTGCATTTCCGTATTTCATCGCCGCCCATCACCCATCCCGATTATTATGGCATCGACACGCCCAATCGCGAAAAACTGCTCGCCGCCACGATGAATCTGGAAGAGATGCGCCGCTATGTCGGCGCCGATTCCCTCGCCTTCCTCACGGTCGACGGCATTTACCGCGCGATGGGCTACGACGGCCGCAACAATGCGCAGCCGCAATTCACCGACCATTGCTTTACCGGCGACTATCCGACGCCGCTGACCGATCTGATCGGAGAAAGCGCGAAACAGGAATTGGGCTTGCTGGCGGAAGCCGGATGAAACAGATTTTCTCCTCTTCCCTCGGGAAGAGGACATTAGCCACCCCTGCCTGAGTTCTTCATGTCGCTCCCACAGCAAAATCGCGTCGCTCTCGTCACCGGCGCTTCCCGCGGTATTGGCCGCGCCCTGGCGCTGGCGCTCGCAGCGCAAGGCGCCCATGTCATCGCGCTCGCGCGCACACAAGGCGCATTGGAGGAGCTCGACGACGAGATCCGAAGGACCGGCGGCGAAGCTACCCTCGTGCCCTGCGATTTACGCGACTTCGACGCGCTCGACCGGCTCGGCGCGGCCATCCATGAGCGCTGGCACAGGCTCGACATCCTCATCGCCAATGCGGGCATTCTGGGGCCGATCACGCCGATAACCCATGCGACGCCGAAAAGCTTCGCGGACATTCTTGACGTCAACGTCACCGCCAATTGGCGCCTGATCCGCTCGCTCGACATGCTGTTGCGCGCCTCCAACGCGGGCCGCGCCATCTTCATATCCTCCGGCGTGGCACACCGGGCCATCGTCAAGCCTTTCTGGGGTCCCTACGCGATTTCGAAATCGGCGCTCGAAATGCTCGCCCGCACCTATGCGGCCGAGACGGCGACCGTTTCCAATTTGAAAGTGATGCTCGTCAACCCCGGCCCCTTGCGCACCGACATGCGCGCGCAGGCGATGCCGGGCGAAGACAAGTTGACTTTGAAATTGCCCGAAGAGATCGCCCCGAAAATCATGATGCTCTGCGCTCCCTCATGGAAAGAGACCGGCCAGCTCTATGACTTTCCGACCGACCGCGTGTTGAGCTTTAGAGGCCCCGAGTAGATTGCCGCTCGCCAGTAACGCTAGGGTTGACGTTCATGGATATCCAAAAGCTTATTGACGATGTGGCGCAGGCGCTGTCGCGATATCCGAATGACGGCAAAGTCGCCGACTACATTCCGCAATTGGCACGAGTCGATCCCGATCATTTCGGCATTGCCGTGGCCGATGTCGATGGCCGGCTTTTTACCACCGGCGACGCGGAGATTCCGTTCTCCATTCAAAGTGTATCCAAGGTTTTCACATTGACCCTCGCGCTGGGACGCGTGGGCGATCACTTATGGAAACGGGTCGGCCGCGAACCTTCGGGCTCGCCGTTCAATTCGATCGTGCAATTGGAGGCCGAGCACGGTATTCCGCGCAACCCCTTCATCAATGCGGGCGCAATCGTGATCGCCGATGTTTTGCTGTCCGGCCATCAACCCAAAGCCTGTATCGCTGAAATCCTGCATTTCCTGCGCGAATTGACGGGCGATTTCAGCATCGCGATCGACCCGGCAGTCGCACGCTCCGAACAGGAAACCGGCTTTCGCAACCGGGCCTTGGCCAATTACATGCAATCGTTCAAGAACATCACCCATCCGGTGGAACATACGCTGGGTGTTTATTTTCATCATTGCGCCATCGCCATGTCCTGCGTCCAACTGGCGCGAGCCGGATTGTATCTCGCCAATAATGGCGTCAACCCGACCACCGGCTTCCGGGTTGTGACGCGGGAGCGCGCGCGACGGATCAATGCGCTGATGATGACCTGCGGCCATTATGACGCCTCCGGCGATTTTGCCTTTCGTGTCGGATTGCCTGGAAAAAGCGGCGTCGGCGGCGGGATCTTGGCGATCGTGCCAGGTCAAGCGGCCATCGCTGTCTGGTCGCCGCGACTCAACAAGAACGGCAATTCGCTGTTCGGGTCGCTGGCCCTCGAAATGATCGCCGAGAAGACCGGCTGGTCAACCTTCGGCTGATCTTACCGCCCCCGATCGAAGGGGTTCTTGTTCATCCGCATCGAGAGCCGCAGCGGCACGCCGTAAAGATCGAAGGTCTGGCGCAAGCCATTTAGCAAGAACCGGCGGTAGCTCTCGGGCAATGAATCGAGCTGATTGCCGAAGATGACGAAATACGGCGGCCGCGCTTTCGGCTGGGTCATGTAGCGGATCTTGATACGGCGGCCCGAGACCGCAGGCGGCGGCGTTTGCTCGAGCACCTGCCCGAGCCAGCGATTGATGCGGCCGGTCGAGATCCGGCGGTTCCAGGTCTCGTGCACCTTGATCACCGCCTGCATCAGCCGCTCGATACCGTTGCCGGTAAGGCCGGAGACCGGCACCAGAGGCATGCCCTTGAGCTGCGGCAGCAGCCGGTCGGCCTCCTCGCGCAATTCGGCGAGCTTCGCACCCTTGTCCTCGATCAGATCCCACTTGTTGAGGCCGATCACCATCGCCCGGCCTTCGCGCTCGCACAGATCCGCGATCGTCAGATCCTGCTTTTCGAAGGGGATTGTCGCATCGAGCAACAGCACCACGACCTCGGCGAACTTGACCGCGCGCAGCGCGTCCGCCACCGCGAGCTTTTCGAGCTTTTCCTCGACTTTGGCCTTGCGCCGGATCCCCGCCGTATCAAACAGCTTCATCTCGCGGCCGTTCCAGACGTGCTCGACGCCAATCGAGTCGCGGGTGATGCCCGCCTCTGGCCCGGTGAGGAGACGGTCTTCGCCCAAAATCCGGTTCAGCAAGGTCGATTTACCGGCGTTGGGCCGGCCCACCACCGCAATGCGTAACGGCTTCGTGATGTCGAGTTCGGTTCCCTCGCCATCCTCGTCAACCTGCGCGACAACCTCTTCATCATCATCGGTGTCGTCAGTAATGGCGGTCGCTTCCGGCAAGGCTTCCAGAATCGCCTCATAAAGCGCGGTCATGCCCTCGCCATGCTCGGCGGAGAGCGGTACCGGCTCGCCAAGGCCAAGCTCGAAGGCCTCGTGATAGCCGGCCTCTCCGACTTTGCCCTCCGCCTTGTTGGCGATCAAAATCAGTGGCTTATCGGCGCGCCGCGCCAGGCCGGCAAAATATTTGTCCGTCGGCGTCAGGCCGACGCGGGCGTCGACGACGAAGAAAATCGCATCGGCATCGGCGATCGCCGCCTCGGTCTGGGCGCGCATGCGGGCAGGCAGCGTGCCTTGGTCCCCCTCCTCCAGCCCGGCCGTGTCGATGATCGTGAAGCGCAAATCCACTAATTTCGCATCGCCTTCGCGGCGGTCGCGCGTGACGCCGGGCTGGTCATCGACCAGGGCAAGCTTCTTGCCGACCAATCGGTTGAACAGGGTCGATTTGCCGACATTCGGCCGGCCGATGATTGCAATCGTGAAGGACATCTGGTCAGGGCGCCTTCGCCGGCTGATTGGCTTTGACGTAGCTCAACATCGCGTCCATGCGCTCGCGCTCAGCAGCCGAAGCCTCCGGATCCTGCGCCACGGCGTCGAACAATTTGCTGGCCAGATCGAAGTCATTGGCCTTCAGCGCTGCATAGCCATAGGCCTCCCGCGCGGTGTTGCGGAACGGCTGGCGATCGCCCGTGAGCGGCTGCAAGCGCCGCGCGATCTCGGCCATATCGCCCGCATCGACGACGAGCAGCGCAGCGCGCAGCCGAGCTGCCTCCTGCAGCACCGGATTGACGCTCGTATCCGCGGCAATCGCGTCATAGGCCTTCACAGCGGCTGCCGGATCGCTCTGGGCGGTCTCGTTCGCGACCTGCAGCCGCGCCAGCAGCTTATAGCCCTCCTGCGAGGAATCGGTCATGGCGGCGAAAGCCTTGGCGGCATCTTCGGCCTTGCCCTGCTGCGCCAGGGTCAGCGCCGCCTGATATTGGGCGCCGGCGGCCTGCTCGGACTTGATTTTGTTGCCCTGCCAGAACTTGTAACCGGCCGTCGCCACCACGATGGCGATCGCCAAGGCGATCACGAGATTCTGGTATTTTTCCCAGATTTTGAGGGCTTCGTCGCGGCGGACTTCTTCGTCAACTTCGCGGAAAATATCGGACATGGAACTCTCATAGGCGCAGAATTGCTCCCGCCGTAGCACGACATGGCGGCGAATGCGAGCTTTTGATCGCTCTGGCGAAGATTCGCGGCAGGGCCGGCCCCGAAAATCCCCGGTCTCGTAAAGCCCAGCCCATCCATGCGGCCATCACCTTTTGGAAAAACCGGCAAAGACGATATAAACGCAAAAGCCATCACCAGACGAGACGATCATGTTCGAGCACCTCAAAGACCAACCCGCCGACGCCCTTCTCTCCCTGATCAAGATGCATCGCGACGATCCGCGCGAGCATAAAATCGACCTTGGCGTCGGCGTCTATCGCGACGAAACCGGCGTGACCCCGGTCATGCGTTCGGTCAAGACCGCCGAGAAGATCCTGCTCGAAACGCAGACCAGCAAATCCTATCTAGGCCCCGAAGGCGACATGGAGTTCGTGCATCTGCTCGAACCGATCATTTTCGGCCGGGGCGATCATTACAACAGCCGCCTCACCGGCATTCAAACACCCGGCGGCACCGGCGCCCTGCGAGTCGGCATCGATTTGATCGTTGCGGCCCGGCCCAATGCCAAGATTTGGCTCGGCTTGCCGAGTTGGCCCAACCACGCACCGATTTTCACGGCGGCGGGCGCGGATGTCGGCAGGTACAATTATTTCGACATCAAGACGCAAACCCTGCGGTTCGACGACATGATGCAGATGCTCCAGCAGGCTGCTCCCGGCGATGCGGTATTGCTGAACGGCGCCTGCCACAACCCGACGGGCGCCGATTTGAGCTTCGAGCAATGGCAACAGGTGACCGAGCAATTGACGGCGCGCAAGCTGCTGCCGCTGATCGACTTTGCCTATCAGGGCCTCGGACTGGGGCTGGATGAGGATGCGCAAGGTCTGCGCTACGTGCTCGACCATGTCGAAGAGGCGATTGTCGCCTATTCCTGCGACAAGAATTTCGGCGTCTATCGCGACCGCGTCGGCGCGCTCTATGTGCTGACGCGCAATCCGGCCGAAGCGACGACCGCACAGTCCAACGCGATGGCGCTCGCCCGCGTCAACTGGTCCATGCCCCCGGATCACGGTGCCGCGGTCGTGCGCACTATCCTGAGTTCGGAGGAACTGACCAAGGATTGGCGCGCCGAGCTGACGCAAATGAACGAACGGATCAATGGCGTGCGCACCGCCCTTGCCGCAGCCGACCCGGACCTCGCCTTCATCGCATCGCAGCGCGGGCTGTTTTCGAACTTGTCGCTCGATACGGTCGCGATCACGTCGCTGCGCATCGAGCACGCGGTCTACATGGCGGGCAGCGGCCGCATCAATATCGCCGGTCTGCAGCATGCGGATATCCCGCGCCTGGCGGAGGCCTTGCGCACTGTCATGCCCGAGCGGCAACCTGCGGAATAAGACAAGCCGATGGTCTGGCGCCGTCTCCTTGAGGGCGGCGGCGCCGGTTCCTGCGCTTGAAAAATTTACCGGAATTCTTTTCCATTGCGTGCCGCTTATGCCGTCTATTCAGTCATAGGTCTCAGATGCCCCACTTTATAGCGAGTGCACTCTCAGGTGCTTTGGGTGGGTTTGTCGCCGCGGCCGCTATGGCCCGCTTTCGTCTTTTACCAAGCAGCAAGCCGGATCCCCGCCAAAAGGCCGCGCCGCCCCCCACTCCTCCTCAGCCTGCTCCCCAACCGAAGAGTGAACCGGTTCAAGCTGTGCCCGATGCTATCGCGGCACTGCTGCCCATACTGAATAAGCAGCTTGCGCCACTCGAAGACCAAATTCATCACCCCTCGCAATTGCTGGATATGCCGGAATTTCAAGCGGTGGTTGCGGCGTTCCGGCGGCCTGACGCAACGTTTGATCTGCTGTGCCAACACGCGCTGGGTCCTAACTGGATGTTTGCCTGTGCGGCCTTCATCGTTTTGAGCGATCATAGCGGTCGCCAGTCAATTGCGGCGCGGGTGTTGCAGCACATCGAGGTCACGCGCCCTTTCACGCTGCCCTATGCATTGCGCTATCTCACTTCACTTGAACATCGCCCAGCCGTTGGCGCATCGATTATCGGCGCACCCCCATGGTGGCAAAACAACGTCGTCATTCCAGGCTTCGTTCAGGACTATTTTGCACGCAGCGCTGCGCTTGGCGATACTGCGAGTTTCGGTGACGCTCTCGGGCGCCGGCCCGATTTCACCGCCGAACCACTCACCGGATTGCTGCAGAAAGTCCAGCATCCGTTCGCAACACAACTTCTCGATCAATTGCGTGCTTGGAAAGACACGCGTATCGATAGTCAATATTTGAGCACTGTCGGCGCTCTCTGGGAACCCGATGGCGTAGACTCGCTGATCGTTGTTCCGCCCGCGTGGGACGAGCTACTCAAGACGGCGGAGATCGCGATTCATCAATCGCGTCCGCGCTCAATTCTCGTGACCGGCGATCCGGGCACAGGTAAAACCGCGCTGCTCAAACTGCTTGCGGCACAATTGTCCGCATCCGGCTGGACAGTCTTTTCGGCAAGTGCCAATGAATTGATGGCTGATCAAATGTATATCGGCCAACTTGAGGGGCGCATCCGCAAGCTCGTCGATGCGCTTCACAGCCGCCGAAAACTCGTATGGTATGTGAACGATCTTGGCCAACTGGCCGATAGCGGGACACATCAGGGTCAGTCTGCGAGCATCCTCGATCAAATTCTGCCAGATATTATAGCTGGCCACCTCATCGTCGTTGGGGAGGCAGGCCAGAAAGCGGCGACGCGACTGTTCCATGCTCGCCCCTCGCTCCGCTCGATCATGGAAGTGCTCTCGCTGCAGCCCATGAGTGAGGACGAAACACGGTCCCTGGCCGGTGACGTCGGGCAGCGGATCTCCAAATACACGGGCGTCGCGGTTTCCGAAGGGGCCATCCAAGCCACGATGGAACTCGTCCAGCATTTTCTGGGCTCGCGCCAATTGCCAGGTGCCGTGATGGAATTGCTGAAGCGTTCGGCAGCCAGCGTTGTCAGTTCGGGCGAAACCGAGCTCACCGCCGCAAGCGTGATTGCTACACTCTCGCAAATCTCGGGCCTGCCTCGAGTTATCCTCGACACGTCACAGAAAGTCGAACTCAGCCGAATCCGCGACTTTTTCCTGCAACGCGTGATCGGCCAAGACGAGGCGGTGAACGCCGTCGTAGACAGAATTGCGATGCTAAAGGCGGGACTGACCGACCCTGCCAGACCTATCGGCGTGTTTCTCTTTGCGGGTCCCACCGGCACCGGCAAGACCGAGCTCGCCAAGACCACAGCCGAGTTTCTCTTCGGCTCTTCTGATCGCATGACGCGCCTCGATATGAGCGAATTTCAAACGGCAGAGGCGACCAGCAAGATTCTCGGTCAGCGTGGCGACTACATGTCAGACTCGTTGATCGATCGGACTCGTCGGCAACCATTCTCGGTGATCTTGCTCGACGAATTCGAAAAGGCGCACTCCAATTGCTGGGATCTGTTTCTTCAGATTTTCGATGACGGCCGTTTAACCGATGCGAATGGGCGCGAGGCTGATTTTCGCCATTGCCTGATTATTCTTACATCCAATCTCGGTGCCACGGCACATCATGGCGGCGGGTTTGGTTTTCGCCCGGCCGCCAGTACTTACGCCGGCGAGCAGGTGCATCGCACGATCGCGCAGACGTTCCGACCGGAGTTCGTCAACCGCCTCGATAAGATTATCGTGTTTCAACCCCTATCGCGCGATTTGATGCGTAGCATCTTGCGCAAAGAACTCGCGCTTGTGCAGGAACGACGCGGGTTGCGCACCCGCGCCTGGGCCGTCGAGTGGGAAGCCTCAGCCATCGAATTTCTGCTCGACCGCGGTTTTTCCCCAGAAATGGGCGCGCGACCACTTAAGCGCGCGATCGATCAACTCCTTCTTGCTCCCCTTGCGGCAACACTTGTTGAGCATCGCTTTCCGCAGGGCGATCAGTTCTTGTTCGTGCGCTCCGACGGCACCAAGATCGAAGTCGAATTCGTCGATCCCGCGGCCGGAGCCGTAAAGGAGCCGGAAGTCGAACTTGCGGTCGAGAACGACTTGTCATTGCCCGCGATCGTCCTGCGACAATCCGGCTCGGGCAGCGAGCGCGCAACGCTTACGAATACTTGGCGTGAGATTCAGGATCGTTTTGCAAGCGATGCGTGGCGCGAGGCCGCCGACCAACTGCAGCAAGCGCTGACCGATCCTGATATTTGGCAGCGCCCGGATCGCCACCGCATTTTCGAGAGTTACGAGACGATTGACCGCCTTGGCGAGGCCGCGCGCACCGCCGCTCGCCTGTTCGAACGCTATCAAGCAACCAGTCGACAGTCCGCGCGGGCAGCTCGGGAGTTGGCGGCTCGCTTTGCCCTGCAACTGTACAATTTGCGGCAGGGCCTCGATGACGTGGAACAAAGTGCGCCTATTGATGTCCTGCTGCGCGTTGAGCCAACACTCGATTCTGGCGGCGACGCAGCGAACACCGTGGCCTGGTGTCAAAAAGTGACCGATATGTACCGGCAGTGGGCACGCAAACGCCGGATGCAGATTAAGGAAATTGCACAGCGCAACGGCAAGGCGATGCCAATTCTGCACATTACCGGCTTTGGCGCCTATCGCGCACTGGAGACCGAGGCGGGTCTGCATGTGCTGGATGACCCGACACAAGAGAACGGTCGCCGGACGGTTGCCCATGTTGCCGTTGCACCTGGCCCCAAGGATCCGGTGGCGGAAAGCGATTTGTTTGATGCCAGCGTACGGCTCTTGGCAATTGCGCCAAGCACAACAACAATTGTCCGCCGCTATCGCGAAGGCGGTTCGCCCATCGTGCGCGATAGTATCAAAGGTTGGCGCACAGGCCGATTGGACATGGTGCTCGGCGGCGATTTCGACCTGATCGGTGCACGTAGCGAAACGAGTTGAAGCGTTCCACGCGAATGTCGGCCTCTCACCCCGCCATCCGCCGTAAAATCTCGGCTGTCGCACCGTCGGCCGGGAAGAAGGCTTCGAGGGCCAGTTCCGACAAGGTGATGTCGCGCGGCGTGCCGAAGATTGTCGTCGTCGAGATGAAGGACAAAAGCCCCGCCTCCGTCGCAAGGACCAGCGGCACGCAAACTTCGCCTTGATCGGCCGTCTGAGCCATATGAATCGCGTTGAGCTGATTGGTTGCGGGATAGGCGCTGAGCTCCTGCAGCAGCCGCGTCAAAACCGCATCGTTGGTCACCGCAATCTGCCGGCGCAACCGCTCCAGAAGATGGCCGCGCCACTCGGCAAGATTGCCGATGCGCGGTGACAGGCCTTCGGGATGCAGGCTAAGGCGCAGCACATTGACCGGCTCGTCGAGCAGCGCACGATTGCCGACCTGCGCCAGCAGAGGCGCCACCGCCGCGTTGGCGGCAAGCAATGTCCAATGCCGGTCGACCGCCAAGGCCGGATAGGGCTCGTGGCCTTTCAAGACGAGGTCGATCGCAGCTCGCGCGCCCGCCATGGCCGGATCCTGCAGCGCCCGCTCGGCATAGACCGGCGCATATCCGGCCGCGAGCAGCAGGGCATTGCGATCGCGCAGCGGCACATCGAGCCGTTCCGCGAGATGCAGCACCATCTCGCGGCTCGGAATAGCACGCCCGCTTTCGAGAAAGCTCAAGTGGCGCTGGGAGATCTCCGCCTCAAGCGCGAATTCCAACTGGCTCATGCGCCGACGGAGGCGCCAATTGCGCAGATGGGTGCCTGCCGCCGCATGTGCCACGTTCTTCATCCTATGCTCCTTAGGGCATTCATGCGCCGGCGGGGACCTTGTCGAGGAAGCCCGTGACCGACTTGAGCCTGCCGTTTTCGATCACCGCGAAATCGGTGCCTTTGATCATATCCGCCTCGTGCTGCGGACCAAGCGTCCAGGAAAAGCGCACATGATCGCCATAGCCGTCGACCCGCCCGTCGAGTGCGAAGCGAAAGCCCGGAAAGCGCGCATGCACGGCGCCGATCAACTCGCCGATCTGCTCGTGGCCCTCCACCGCCGCCATCGGATCGATATAGCTTGCGCCCTCGGCCCAGCCGGCCTGCAGCAGCACCTTGCGGCGGTCCGCATCGGTTTCGTTCCAAACGGCGATATAGCGGTCGGCGATCTGCGTTACGTCTGTCATAATGGTCTCCATATCTCGGGCTTCCGTTTGTGCCCGGTGAAGCCAAAATGCAGAGAGGCAGGCGTCGCCTCAATTACGTGGCAGGTAATATAAACGCTCCGCTATTGCCTAAAAAAATTGGCGCTCTTTACCCGATAGCGGCAGCATAATCCTCGGGCTTGAACCCGATCAGCAGACGGCCGTCTTCCAACGCCAGCACCGGCCGCTTGATCAGCGACAAATGGTCCAGCATCAAGCTGACTGCTTTCTCGGCGTCGAGCCCCTGCTTCTGCCCGTCGGGCAAACCACGAAATGTCGTTCCGGCCCGATTGAGCACACGCTCCCAGCCAAAATGCGCCACCCACGTCTCAAGCTCCACGCGCTCCAGCCCTCGCGTCTTGTAGTCGTGAAACGTATAGGCGACCTTGCGCTGATCCAGCCAGGTGCGCGCCTTCTTCATCGTGTCGCAATTCTTGATTCCATAGATCCTCACGGGCATCGGTCTCGGGTCGCCTTCTCTTGCTCGTTGCTTCTTCTAAACCGATTCAGCCGACAGCCAAAACGGCGCCAAAGCGCATGGCAACAATCCTTACGCCCGCAGCGGCCACCGGCCGATCAGCTCGTATCGCGACAGGCCGCGCAGACTGTGCACGAGAACAAAATCCCGCACCGTGAAGGAGATCGGTTCGATCGCCTCGGCGGCGACCGGAGCGTCGCCATAGAGCAGCGTGATATGCGGCACGACATGCCCCGACGCACGCAACCCCGTCCCAACCATTGCGGTGCCCAAACGCGCTTGAAACGATGCGAGCGAGGCGCTTTCGGCAGGCAAAATCAGCGGATATTGAAGCCGTCTCAGGCCGCGGCGCGGGATCCCGCCGAAACTCTTGATCACGTTGAGCGTGACCTCGAACGGTCGCTGCGAAACGGCTGCGGCGGCCAGGCCGGCGGCATAAATCGGTTTGCTTCGCAGTCGTGGAAGATCGGCAACATGATGCAGCGAAATGTGAAGGCGTTCAGGCTCATGCAGCCGTCCCGCGAGGCCTTTCGCCGTCACAAATCGATGCCCTGCCCGATTGACCTGGTGCGCCGTCACCGCGTCGAGCAATATCGCAAAGAACAACCGCTCGGCGTTTTTTGGCCGCTCTGAAAAAGTTTCGCCAAAATCGAAGCTCTGCTGCGCTGCCACCTGCATTGTCCTATTTCCCAGTACCTGGAGAATAGAACATATAGAGAACATGCGCAAGAATGAAGAGGGTTGCCGTCATGTCGGACGGCCGAGGTCATTGACCCTCGGCGACAATCGTATCGATCCGGTGCACCACCGTCTTCCAGCCGTTACCCATATTCTTGAATGCCGTTTCGTTCTGCGGCAGCACGAAGCCAGAGTGAACGAGGCGCACTCGTGTCCCGCCAGACACTTTCTCCAGCGTGAACGTGACGACCGTATCGAGTTTCGAGCCATAGCCCACATTGCTCTCGTGTCCGCTTTTCCAGGCATAAGTGAACCGCTCGTACGGCACCACTGCCAGCACTTCACAGTGAATGGCACCATCCCAGGCGCCGGCTGCCGTCGTCTGGAAGGTGAACCGGGTCCCCTCCACGGGCGCGAAGCCGGTGGGCGGCATCAGCCAGCGGGCAATGAGCGCGCCGTCCGTTAACACCTTCCAGATCGCTTCGGGCGTGTGCGGAAAGACCTCCTCCACCACGATACTCTGTGTTTCGAGCTTCAAAGCTGCATCATTCATGGATCAATCTCCTGCAAAAGGTCGCGTAGATCGGCGAAGCGATCTCGCCAGAAGGCGCTGTAATGGCTCATCCAATCGAAAAGCGGCGCAAGGCCCTGCGGCTCGGCGCGGTAATAGACGTTGCGACCCTCCGGCCGCTCGGCGACGAGGCCGGCCTGTTTGAGCTGCTTGAGATGTTGCGAGATCGCGCCCTGGGTCACGCCGCTCCCACGTGTCAATTCAAGCACGGTCAGCTCACGGGATTTGGCAATGCGCTCGAAAACGGCCCGCCGCGTCGGATCGGCAAGTGCGCGCATGACATGGGTAACGGGAGCGATTTCGATCATGCCAAAAAATTAGCAAAAGCTAATGAATTAGTCAATTCTAATTGATTATGTTGCCGGAAGCGCGCGCCTCATTCGGGGCTGTAGCTTTTGAGCGAGTCTCGAAGTGCGGCGATCCCGTTTAGAAGCTGCTCGGCTTTGTCGGCGTCCAAACCTGACGCCGTGAGGATACAACTGGGAATGCGCTGTGCTTTTGCGCGCAGTGCCCGTCCCTTATCGGTTAAACCCACGCGGACTTGGCGCTCGTCCACCGGATCGCGACGGCGGTTAACGTATCCCAGCGCTTCGAGCCGCTTGAGCAGCGGCGTGAGCGTGTTCGATTCGAGGAAGAGCTTTTCGCCTAGATCGCCGACCGTCTGATCGTCCCGCTCCCAAAGCAGGACCATGACCAAATATTGCGGATAGGTGATCTCGAGTTCGTCCAGCAGCGGCTTGTAGACGCGGTTGAACGCGTGACTGGCCGAATACACGGCAAAACATAGGAACTCCTCCAACTTCAAGGCGGGTCCATCCGATCCGTTCCGCGCGTCGCTGCTCATTCTTCACCTCATCTCCCGACAACAATATAAATCTTGCACGATATAATCGCAAGCGCTTGACAGGTCGGCCCGAAGCGATCTATATAGATCGCATACGATTTAATCGTGCATGATATATCAATTCGGAGGGCACATGAGACCCACCAGTGACACCAACAACGGGAGTTCGATCTCCCGGCGCGCGGCTCTCGCCGCCGGTGCCGCCACGCTCGCGGTGCCGTTGTTTTCCCTAGGGAACGCTGCCGCCCAAACCATCTCGCCGCATGTCGCCAACAACCAAGGAGCCAAGACGATGTCTTTCATCACGACCAAAGACGGAACCAAGATCGCATATAAGGATTGGGGCAAAGGGCAGCCGATCCTCTTCTCCCATGGCTGGCCGCTCGCCGGCGACGCCTGGGACGCACAGATGCTGTTCTTCGGCCAGAACGGCTACCGCGTCATCGCTCACGACCGCCGCGGCCACGGCAAGTCGGATCAGCCATGGAATGGCAATAATATGGACCAGTACGCTGATGACCTTGCCGAACTGATCGAAAAGCTCGACTTGCACAATGTCGTCCTGATCGGCCATTCGACCGGCGGTGGCGAAGTGGCACATTATATTGGCCGCCACGGCTCCAGGCGCGTCGCCAAAGTCGTGCTCGTCGGCGCCGTCCCGCCGCTGATGCTGAAAACCGCGGCCAACCCGGAAGGCACGCCGCTTGAAGTATTCGATGGCATTCGCAAGGGCACGGCAACCAATCGCTCGCAATTCTTCAAGGACCTGACGATCCCGTTCTATGGGTTCAATCGGCCGAACGCGAAGGTCAATGACGGTTTGCGCGAGTCGTTCTGGCTGATGGGCATGCAGGGCGGCATCAAGGGCGAATACGACTGCATCCACGAGTTCTCGGAGGTCGATTACACGGACGATCTCAAGAAGATCGACAAGCCGACGCTCGTCATCCATGGCAGCGACGACCAGATCGTGCCGATTGCCGCCTCCGCCGAGAAGACCGCGAGGATCGTCAAGGGTGCGCAGTTGAAGGTCTACCAGGGCGGCAGCCACGGCCTCGCCCAAGTCGATCCAGACACGTTCAACGCCGACGTGCTCGCTTTCGTCCGCTCGTAAGCGGACCGCCGGACCGGCCAGCGCCGGTCCGGCCCCAACACCGGTAAATTGCGGCCTTGACAAGAGCGGTCACAGCCATGCGCCAGACTCGCCGAACACGCGATTTTGCTGATGTTCCCTTAGCCGATGTTCCTAAAGCCCTACCTGGCGTAAGCTTGGGCGATCTGGCCGACAAGCTTGGCCCAAGGCATATCCATGGCGGCGTAGACGGCTGCGGCCTCGGCACGCCCATTGTCCTTGAGGATCTCCACCATCAGCGTCGCGTAGTCTGAAAGGATCACCCCTGCCTGCTGCATGCGCAGAAGACCGACTTGCCGTTTGGTCTCGCTGAACGTGCCGGAGGCATCGACGGCCACATAGGCGTCCAGCCCCTTGCCTATCGCCGTCATGGCCGGAAAGGCCGCGCAGACTTCGAGCGAGATGCTGGCGAAGATCAGTTTCGTGCGGCCGGTCGCGAGAATCGCCTGCGCGACCGTGGGATCGTCGAAGGCGTTCACCGAAGAACGATCGATGATCGGCATGTCGGGCAACGCCTCGACGAGTTCCGGAAACGTCGGCCCCCACATGCTGTCGCGCGCGGTCGTCGTGACGATGATCGGCAAATGCAGGGCCTTGGCCGCTTTGGCCAGCGCAACCACATTGTGTTTCAACTCGCCGGTCGAATAGTCGCGCACGCCGGTCATGAGACCAACCTGGTGATCGACGAGGACCAGCGCAGCATTTTCGGATGTCAGCGGCGTGTAGGGGCGGATCGCGTCGGGCATGACTTTCTCCTCCAAAAGTGAAGATCGATTGCGGCCCATCGCGCGTATCGGCCGCAGCATGGTGAGAAAGGTAGCCGCTGGACAGAAGGCCGAAAAGTCGCCATGTTTCGAACTCAGCGTCCAATACAGTGGACGATAACGCCATGCTGGACTTGAACGATTTTTTCTATTTCGTGCAGGTGGTGGATCGCGCCGGCTTCACCGCAGCGGGGCGCATGCTGCGCATGCCGAAGTCGACGTTGAGCCATCGCATCCAGAAGCTGGAGGCCGAACTCGGGGTCAGGTTGCTCAATCGTAGCTCGCGGCGCTTCGCGATGACCGATGCGGGGCAGGAATTCTATCGCCATGCCGTGGCGATGCTGCAGGACGCGGAACTCGCAGAAAGCGCTATTCGCCACCGGCTCTCTGAACCGATCGGTACAATCCGCTGCACCGCGGCGATGGCCACAATGCAATTCGCGCTCAGCGATATCCTGGCGGACTTTCTGAAGCGCTATCCGAAGGTCAATGTCGTCGCCCATGCCGTCGACCGCAATGTCGATATCGTCGGCGAGAATTACGACGTCACGATCCGGGCCCATTCGGACCCACTTCCCGACTCGACCCTGGTGCAGCGGGTGCTGGCGCCGGCGCCGTGGCTCCTGTTCGCAGGCGCCGCCTATCTCGATGCGACAAAAGCGCCGCAAACCCCTGAAGACCTCAAGAACCACTCCTCGATGTTCATGATGCGCGCGGGGGTTGCTCCCGTTTGGCGGCTTCGCCCTGCGCGCGCGGCGGAAGAAGAGCGCGTCGTGCCGCTCTCGCCAAGGCTTATGTGCGACGACATGATCACCCTGAAACAGGCAGCCATCGCCGGCCTCGGCATCGTCGCCCTGCCCGGCTATGTATGCCGCGACGACGTGCGGTCCGGCGCCTTGCGCCAAGTGCTGCCAGCCTGGCTCGCCGGCGATTCCACGCTCACGGCGCTCATCCCGTACCGCCAAGGCCTCCTACCCTCGGTGCGCGTTTTCATTGATTACCTATCGGCGGAGTTGCCTAAGAGGGTGTTGTTGTAGGTCGTTCGGATTTGGACGGTGCTTGGTCGAGACTTGGCGCCCAAGCGGCCCTTCACTAGACTTTATCGAACACGATCGATGATGCGAGGTTGCCGTCATTAAACCCACTTTTTTAGAGATAGCCCTTCGTGCCGGCGTCGGAACGGCGACGGTCGAGCGCGTGCTGAACGGGCGGGGTGGCGTGCGGCCGGAAACCGTCGAGAAGGTGCTGGCCGCGGCCAGGGGCCTTGACTATCCGCGGCGCTTACCCGAAGCGCATCACGGCATTCTGCGGATCGAACTGATCCTGGTGCGGCCGGAAACGACTTTCTTCGCGCGCCTGTCCAGTTCTTTCGCGTGCATTGCGGCGACACTCGACCGCACGGTGGCGGTCCATCGAACTTTCCTCGACGAGAATGATCCTGCAGCCATCGCCCGCCGGATTGCCGAGCCGGGCATGCGCCGCGCCGGACTGATCCTCGCCGTCCCGGATCATCCGCTCATCCAGGCCGCACTTAAGACCATCGAGGCGCAAAAGATCCCGGTGATTCAGATCGTGACGCGGATCGAGAATACGCAGGCGGATTATGTCGGCATAGACAATTACGCGGCCGGCCGGATGGCCGGGCTCCTTCTCTCCCTGATGCAACACCGCAGCGGCAAAGTCGCAGCCATCTGCCACAGCGGCATCTATCAGGTCCATCGCGATCGCGTGCGCGGCTTTTCGGACTACCTCGCCGAACATTCCCGCGGCGATCTCACCTTCATGCAGGTTCTATTCGGTCACGATGAAGGGTATCGCAGTGGCGATCTTCTTCGCGAAGCACTCGAGCTTTGGCCCGATCTTGCCGGCCTCTACAATGCCGGCGGCGCGAATTCGTCGCTTTGTTCCGTTCTGCAGCACCATCCTCGCGGCCGGGAGGTCTTTTTCGTCGGGCATGAATTGACCGACCGGAGCGCCGTCGCCCTGCGCGACGGTGCCATGGATGTTATTCTCGACCAGGCTCCCGAGGCCCAGGCCAGGCGGGCCATGGACCTGATGCTCTCGCGCCTCGGTCTCGTCCAGACGAAGATCGAGAACCCGCCCATTCGCTTTGTTACCTTCACCGCCGAGAACGTTTGATCTGATTTGATCAAGGACGCAACGGCACTCGCTCCGTCGCCATGCTACCCAATGTACGTGATCGGGGGAGGAACGCGTGACCAGCCGGCTGACCGTTTATGACCTGCAAAGCCAGAAGGGCCGTCGCAAATGGCTGCAATTGCATGTCGATACGCCGGCAGAAGCGGCTGCCGCGGTGGCGTCCGGCATCAATATCCTGTCCTGCGAACCCGACCATCATCTGGAAGGGATCCGCGAGGCCGCACCGCGCGCCTTTCTGTCGGTCGGCATGCCGCATGGCGCCGTAGCCACGCCGGATGAAGCGGTGCGGCTCGGATTTCAGATGCTGCGCCGCGGCGCAGATGCGGTCTATTGCTCGCATTCGCCGCGCTTCATCGAGGCGATGGCCGCCGAAGGCATTCCGGTCACTGGCCATGTCGGGCTGGTGCCGAACCGGGCGACCTGGACAAATTTCCGGGCGATCGGCAAGACGGCCGAGGAGGCGGTCAGGGTGCTGCGTGCCGTCAAGGATCTGGAGAATGCCGGCGCCGCCTGCATAGAGGTCGAGGTAGTCCCAGTCCGACTCGCCGACCATATCACGTGCGCGACCCATATGATCACCATGGGCATGGGCTGCGGCACGGCCTGCGACACGCAATATCTTTTTTCCTCCGACGTGCTCGGCACCCATGTCGGGCACTATCCGAGGCACTCGAAGCGCTATGCGGATTTCGTGACTCTGGAAGCGCAACTGCAGTCCAAACGTCTCGAGGCGTTTCGGGCTTTCGCGGAAGAGGTCGACCACGGCATCTACCCCGATGCGAGCCATCAAGTGGACTTCGATGACGCGACCTTCGACCGATTCTTAACCCTCGCGAAACGCGTGTGAGGCCGCCATGGACGATCTGAAATACGGCAAGCGCAACAAACGGGGCGACTGGGCTCCGAACCTAAAGATCGAAATCGCGCCCATCTGGGCGCTGCCGCCGAAGCTCGGCGCAGTTCTGAAATGGCTGCCGCATTATTTTCTGCCCTGGAACCTGTTCTTTGCCGCGTTCACGCTCGTCTACTGGTACGTCGTCGTGCCAGAGGTCGACGTGCTGCGCACGCTGAGCTGGTGGGTGCTTCGGCTCTTCGTCGTCAACGCGATTGCCTTACTGCTGTTCTTCGGCGCGTTCGAAATCCGGCTCTACATTTTGCGCGCACAGGGAAGTCGGTTCAAATACAATAGCAAGTGGCCAGGCGAGCAGCGCAACGCGGCGTTCTGGTTCCAGAACCAGAATATCGACAACTTGATTCGGACGTTCGGCACCGGCCTGCCGATCTGGACCGCGGTCGAAGCGGGAACGCTGTGGGCTTATGCCAACGGTTATGCGCCTTGGCTACGCTTCGCCGAGCACCCTTGGTATCTCGCCGCACTTGCCTTGGTGGTCCCCGTCATTCACGAAGCGCATTTCTTCGCGATTCATCGGCTGATTCACACGCCACGGCTCTACAAATGGGTTCATTCCGTCCATCACAATTCGGTGAATCCGTCGCCCTGGTCATCTCTGTCAATGCACCCGGTCGAACACCTGCTCTATTTCGGCGTTGCGCTCTGGCACCTCGTGTTCCCTTCGAATCCTATTCTCGCGCTGTATCAACTCCATTATGCGGGTTTCGGCGCCGTCGTCGGCCATATCGGCTTCGACAAGATCGAATTTGGCGGAGAAGCGGCCTTGGACAGCCACGCCTATACTCACTACCTGCACCACAAATATTTCGAAGTGAACTACGGCGACGGCCTCGTTCCCTTCGATAAGCTCTTCGGGACGTGGCACGATGGAACTGCTGAAGGCGATGCGCACATGCAGGCCCGCTATGAACGCCGCAAGGCCCGCGCTAACTAATCCGCAAATTCTGAGGGACGTCCCATGAGCAATTGGATCGCTGCGTGCAAACTCGACGATATCGAACCGGAAGGCGTCATTCGCTTCGACCATGACGGCCGAACCTACGCCGTCTATCGCTCTCCCGATGACGAAGTGTTCTGCACGGACGGACTATGCACCCATGAATCGGTTCATCTCGCGGATGGTTTGGTGATGGATTACGAGATCGAATGTCCAAAACACGCGGGCGCGTTCGACTATCGGACCGGCGAAGCCAAGCGGCTGCCGCCGTGCGTCAATCTCAAGACGTATCCTGCGAAAGTCGAATCCGACGCAGTTCTTATCGCCGTGGGTTGATGCGGGGGTGCTTGGATGAGCAGCGCCCCCAGCTTCTTTCCTGCCGCAGCTTAATCGCCTAGCGACAACAACAACCGCGCCCGGATCGTGCCCTCGAGCGCGCGGATCTCTTCGAGGATGTCCTGCGCCGCGTCGCCGACCTGGTCGGCCTCGACGACGACATAGCCGATCTCGCCGTCCGATTGGTAGCTCTGCGCCAGGATGTTCACATTGCGCTGGCTGAACACATCGTTGAGCCGGCGCAGCATGCCGGGCACATTGCGTTGGACATGAATGAAGCGCGTCGCCACCGTGCGCGCCGGCAGCTGCACCTGCGGGAAATTCACCGCGCCGACCGTCGAGCCGACGTCGGAATAATCGATCAGCTTGCGCGCGACCTCGGCGCCGATGCGCTCCTGCGCCTCTTCCGTCGAGCCGCCGATATGGGGGGTGAGAATCACGTTCGGCAGGCCCTGCAGAGGCGAGACGAAGCGCTCGTTGTTCGCCGTCGGCTCGACCGGAAACACGTCGACCGCGGCGCCGGCGAGATCGCCTGCACGCAGCGCCGCCGCCAGCGCGTCGAGGTCGACGACCGTGCCGCGCGAATTGTTGATGAGATAGGCGCCCTTGCGCATCGCCCCGATTTCGCGCGCGCCCATCATGCCCTGCGTCGCCGGCGTGTCGGGCACATGCAGCGAGACGACGTCACTCTGCTGCAGCAAGTCGCCCAGCGTGTCGACGGGCTCGGTATTGCCGTGGCGGAGCTTGTCGGTCTGATCGTGGTAGATCACCCGCATGCCCATCGCTTCCGCCAGATTGGAGAGCTGGCTGCCGATATTGCCGTAGCCGACAATGCCGAGCGTCTTGCCGCGCACCTCGAAACTGCCGACCGCCGATTTCTCCCAGCCACCGGCATGGGCCGCGACGGAGCGGTCGGGCACGCGGCGCAGCAGCATCACGATCTCACCGATCACGAGCTCGGCGACGCTGCGCGTGTTTGAGAAAGGCGCGTTGAAGACCGGAATGCCGCGGTCGCGCGCCGCCTGCAGATCGACCTGGTTCACGCCGACCGAGAAGCAGCCGACGGCAAACAGCCGGTCGGCCGCGGCGAACACCTCTTCCGTGAGCTGCGTGCGCGAGCGGATACCGAGCACATGCACGCCCTTCAGCGCAGCGATTAGATCGGCCTTGTTGAGCGCCTTCGGCAGCCGCGTCATGTTGGAATAACCCGCCTGGACGAGGGCATCGGCGGCACTGTCATTCACGCCTTCGAGCAGCAGGACGCGAATCTTGTCCTTGGCGAGCGAAAGCAGATCGGTTGAAACGGACATGGAACGGACCGGAGGGTTGGGGAGAAAGGCATAGCGGAGCGCCATCCATACTCACTCGGAGCTTCGTTTTCAACCTGAGCGGTCGGGCTGTGCCCCCGCGCTTCCCGCTTCAACGCATGCTGGAACGGCCTGTTGCGCACCATCAGGACGTCGTCAGCCATCCTGCCCGCTTGGCATTTCGCGGTCACATGCACTGACGCGTTCGATCCCGTAGCTCCGCGGATCGTGCGGATGCGCGACGGCCAACCCCATCGATGCAATTCATGAAGCCTTCCGCGGCGGGCTCGGCATCGCCCATCTGTCCGGCTGGGACATTGCAGCCGATCTAAAGAACGGCTCCCTGCCTGCCCGCGCAAAAGCGTCATCGCCAGCCAGCCCGTCACCTCCATGCTCTCATACGGCATATTGTCGATGTCGTGCTGCATGACCGCATTGGTCAGCATGATCTTTTTCGACGGATCCCACAGAACGAGGTCGGCGTCGGCGCCCGACGCGATAGGCGGCCTCGCGTTCAACCGCTTGTCGGTTTCTAATCAAGCGATCAGTCGCGATAAAAAAGGCCAAATTCTTGCATTTGGCCGCCAACCGACCACTGGACGATCCAGATCAGCGAACTGGCCGTAGAAGCGCGACCGTAATATTGTCGCGGCCGCCGGCGGAATTGGCGCGGGCGACCAGCTTGCGGCAAATATCTTGCGCTTCGCCTTCCGCTTGCGCTTCAGCATAGGCCGCGGCAACGAGTTCTGGCGTCTCGAAATAATTCCAGAAGCCATCAGAGCACAGCAGCAGCCCGGAGTCCGCCGGCAGCTCAGCCTCGCAAATATGAAAGTCGATTTCGTCGAAGCCCATGCCGAGGCATTGCAGAATGGCGTGACTGCGCGGATCGCGCATCGCCGTATCGCGGTCCATTTTGCCGACCGAGATCATCTGTTCGGCCCATGAATCGTCCACCGTGACGGGCTTCGTGGCACCTGCTTGCAGAACATAGGCGCGGCTGTCGCCGACCCAGGCGAATCCGGCGTGGCCCTCGTGGGCAAGGACGAGGACAATCGTCGTTTCCGGCGGATCGAGGCCCTCGACACCAGCGCCGCGCGCCACATCGAGCACGGCTTGCGCGGCAGCCTCCACAATCATCCGGGCTTGATCGGCCAGCGGCAGCTTCCGCATGTCGATGGCGCTCACGAACGTGTGCACGCACGCTGCAACCGCTGCCTCAGAGGCGCCCGCTGCATTTTGTGACGACGACACGCCATCGGCGACGACCAGCAACACAGCACCGTCCTCGCGCCGCGCGACAACACCGGCGTCCTGATTGCTCGTATGCCTGCGCCCCCGATCGGAAACAATGGCGAGATCGGCCCCGGCATTCAGTGCGAAATCCAGCTTGGCACCACCTGCGCCGACTTTCAGGCCGCAGGCTTCACAATATCCGCCGGCGTCGATCTCGAGATGCGCGCAAGCCACCGGCGTGGCCGCTGGGCTGCGCAGCGAAAACCCGCATGCTTCACAAAATCGAGCATCGGGATCGGCGGAAATCTCACCACAGTGCGCGCATTGCATGGTCGAAACGAACCCCGTCAGAACAATGTGATCGGCCGCACCTTATGAGCTAGATCCACCCACATGGCCTTTTCGCCGGCACTGGTCGCAAGGCGCGCGGAGTGCCAATATTCCTTCTCGGCGCCCTGGCGCAACGCGTTGAGCGTGATTGGATAGCCGAGCAATTTCGCGTCGCGACGTTCCGGCACCTGGCCACTGCGGATCTGGTCGATCGCCTTGCTGATCAGGCGCGCGGAAAGCTGATGTACGATTGCGCCCTCTTTCGGCAGCGCTTCGAGCGTGGCGCCGGCGCGCTCCAAGAAACCCTGGGCCGGCGTCTGCTCGGCGTGGATCAGCACGTTGGCGAGCGCCAAGCGCGAGGCCACATACATGCTGTGTGAGGAAGGCACCGCTTCGAGCGCCCGCGCAGCGCTGGCGGATTCTTTCGACGCCTTAAGAATGCGCGCCAAACCGAAACATGCGGCTGCCAGACCGGGGTCGACCTGAACGACGCGCTGATAGAAATGCTGCGCCTCCGCCACATCGCCAGCTGCTTCCGCCGCAAAGCCGAGTGCCAGTTTGGGGGCAAGTTCGCCAGGCATTTCGAAATAGACCCGATCGAACGCCGCCTTCGCCTCTGGCGCCTTGCCAGCCTGCAACAGCGCCTTGCCGCGATACCAATAGGCGCGCCACTCAAATTCGTTTTGCTTGAGCAGATCGGCAAGAACGGTCAACGCCGCCTCATTGGCGCCGGTCGAGATATGGGTGTCGGCTGTGCGCAACATGACCTCCGCCGAAGCCGGCATTTTGCGCCGTAGGTTGCGCAAGGCATCGAGCCGCCGCTGCGGATCAATCACCGCCGCGAGATTCAGGAGTTCGCTGGCTGCGGGATCGGCAGCATCCATTTTGAGCTGCGGCAGAATGCGCGCCAGCGGCTTGGCCGCGCCCTCCCGATCCGCCCCATCGATCAGCCCGTCGCCGAAGAACACCTTGCTGTCGGCCGGCTTCGGCTCGCTCTTGACCGCGACGATCTCGCGCAGCACGCCGAACAACTGACCCTCCATCTCGTCGGCGCTTTGAAAGCGCATATCGGGATCATCGTGGATGGCGCGCAACAAGAAGCGGTAGAAGGAATTGTTCTGTGCCAGCACCGGCTGCGAACTCTGTTCCGGAAGCGCATTCATATAGGCCGAGAGCATGCGGCGGCTCGTCGTCACCTTGCCGGTCGTCGCATCGGTCTCCTGCACAATCTTATAAAGGAAATCCATACACAGAACGGCAAGCGTGCGGCCGATCGTGTAAAGATCGGAGGAGACGGTCGGATTGTCCGCCGCGTCCTTGGCCGAATAACCGTCGGTGCCGAAGACAGCGCCGTCTGGATCGTCGATGCGGCGCACCGCGCCCATATCGACGAGCTTCACGTCGTCATTTTCGACCATCAGATTGCCGGGCTTGAAATCGCAATAGACCAGGCCCTGCGTATGCAAATAGCCAAAGGCCGGCAGAATGCCGAGGATATAGGAAATCGCCTCTTCCACCGGCAACGGTCCGCGTTCGTCGCGGATGCTCTCAAGCGTGCGGCCGCCGACATATTCGAGCACCATGAAGCCTTCCGCCCCGTGGGTGACGAAATCATAGATGCCGACGATGCGGCCATGCTTGACGGCGGCTAGAAATTGCCGCTCCGCCACGGCGGCTGCGGCCGCTTCCGCGTCTTGCGTGTTCAAGAGGCCCTTGAGCACGACCCAGCGCGAGAGCACATTGTCCCAGCCCAAATAGACCCAGCCCATGCCGCCGAAGGCGATGGGACCCTTGATCTCATATTTGCCCGCGATGACATCCCCGGACGTCAGCTTGGGCGTGAAATCGTAGGCTTCCGAACATTGCGGGCAGAAGCCCTTCATGCGGTTGACCCGCGTGTTGCAATGCGGGCAACGGCGCTTGCCGAGCGAGACCTCCGGCGTCGCCATCACCAGTTTCATCGGATCCTGGCTCGGCATGATCGGCATCGAAACAAGGCCGCCGCCCAAGGATTGCCGCCGGCTGGTGGTGCCCTTGGTTTGTCGGCGGCTGGTCTTGCCCGTGCCGTGCGTTGCGGTGGAACTGGTGAAGGCCGCTGTCGCCTTGGCCGCGGTGCTGGTTGTAGCGCTGACGCCCGCCAGCAGCGAACCCGCAGTGGCCGGTCTACCGCACGTTCCGCAAACGCCGTCCTCGATGATCCCGCTGCAAACGACGCCTTTGGCATTCACATGGGTGCAGGTCAAAGCGCTCATCGCGAACTCACTTCAAGGTTGGAAGAAACGGCACCGGGGGCCGGCCGCTCAAAACCTTTTCATAGGCCTCGATCAGACGGCGCGCCTCGCCGGCATTGAACGGCACGCGCGCCAATTCCTCGGTGCAACGCGTCTGCAGATGCGGCAATTCAGGACCGGCCTGGCCCGGCGCGATACGGCTCGCCTTGACCTGCAAGGCGCGGAAGCGCCCGCGCAAGTTCTCGAACGCATCGCGTTGTGCCACGATTTGCGTGCGCGCAACGCGCAGCTGGGCGGTGCGCTCGGCGCACAATTTGTGCCAGCGCTCGAGCCCCGCCGTCGCCCCGGACCAATTGCCGGCCTTGGCAAGATCCTTGAGTTTAGCGAGCCACACGTCGAGTTCGGGCACGATCGCATCGAAATCGGGAGAGGCGAAAGCAAATCGTGGGCGCGCCGCTTCCAGGTCCTTCCGCGCGTCGGCAACAAGCGTGGTAAGCGCCGCAAGCTCGCTGTCGGCGGCGGTGAGCATGTGGACGCGCTGCTGCGCTTGCTGCGCCTCGGCGGCGCGGTTTTGCGCTAGCACGGTCAGATCGTGCCGTGCTTTGGCGAGCCGGTCGAGCGCGGCAATCGGATCGCTCGCGAGCAGCTTTTCAGCCTCACTCAGATCGAGTTCCGCGTTCAACGCATCCGCCTTGACGCTTTGCAATTCCGCCGGCCCGGCGCTTTCCGCCTTCGCGACCAAGCTTGCCTGATCGCGCGCCTGCGCGAACACGCCCATCATGGAAGTCAGCACATCCTCGGGCTTGGCAAAGCCTTTCACTTCGGAACTGTCGAGCAGATTACGTTGTTGGATCGGCACTGCGAGCGCGGGCAATTGAATGGACGCGCCGGCCAGAAGCTGGCGCACGTCCTCGTCGTAATTGCGCAGCAAACCGCTTTTTTGTGCCTTGGCGGCCGCTTCGTCGACGTTCCGCGTCAATAACAGATAATCCTGCCACAGGTTCTCGACACAGCGTGTGACTTGGCTCGCCACTTCCAGCGTGCGCCCCGTATATTGGCCATCGCTCACCCGAGCACGCAGGACGCGCATCTGTGCCGATTCCGCGAAGTCAGTGAGATTCTTGGCGACCGTCGCGAGGCGATCCTGCCACATCTTCACTGCGTCTTGTGCATTGAACGCGCCCATCGCGACCCCTAGAGCATTTTCCAGAAAAGTTGTTCGACTTTTCGGTTAAGAAAATGCGACAAAACAAAAACTTAGAGCAATTTTCCGATTCTGAAAGAACGGAAAGTTGCTCTAGAACCGATAATCGTCGAGGCGCTGCTTGAGCCCTAGGCCCGACAGCACGACAATCACAATGCAGGCGGCAAGCGCGACATACCAGAACGTCTGGAACTGATGATCGTCGCCATGAGCCGCATCGGCTTGAATATAGGCATCGACATCCTGCATCGCGCCGACAAACGCCCGCTGATTAATGTCGATAACCGCGCCGAGCGCATCGTCAAAGTCGTGGAAGGCCTGCTCGGCGTCATTGAAACTGAACGCGACGAGCAGCGAAAGACTTGAGGCATTGTTCGATGCAAGCGCTTGCCCCAAAACCCGATCATAGACAGCCCAGCGCTGCAGCATTTTGAGCGCCGCTGCGCCCTCGCCTTCGAAGGTGATATTCGCAAGCTCCGCGCCGAAAAAACCACCGAAAGCATTGTGCATATTGGCCATTTGCACGGCCGCGTCTGCGGGTTTGTCAAGCAGCTTTGCCTTGGCCGCCGCCATATCGGCCGCGATGCGGGCTTGCCGTGCATTATCGCCGCTCGCGAGCTGATGCAAAGGCGCATCGAACCGGACCTGATAGGCATAGGCGCGCGCCTTCCAGAGCGCGTCGACAGAATCGAACGCGTCCTCCTTCGCCACATGCAGCGCATGCAACGTTCCGACAACGACCGAAATCTGATAGATGCCGAGCCCGACCAGAACCAATGTCGCGAGGGCGAGAAACACGTTCACGATGCGATGGGTGAGTTGGAGCAGAATGACCTGCGTGGCGATCAGCACGAGCAGGAGCGCGAGGCCGGACAAGGCCATTAGGCTGAATGTCCACGGCCGCTGCAGGAAATCGTTGTAGATGAGGTTGAGTTGCGTCGCATTGACATCGTTCAATCGTTCGGCCGCGGGCAGAATGATTGTTCGCATCACCGCATCGGCCGGCCCGGTATCGCTGCTGCCCGACGCATAAGAGCGCCCAACCAATCGCGCGTACTGGCTGACGCCCTGCCCCATCGCCACGACGGCGTCCTTCTCTCCGTCATAGGTGATGTTTTGCGCCGCCTCCGTCAGCCGCGCCTCGGCCGCGTTGATGTCGACCTGAAAGCGCGTCCAATAGCCGGGCGCATTGCCGCGGCCATAGGTCCGCATCAGCACGGCGTTGACATAATCGGTATGAGCTCGGGACAGATCGGTGCGAATTTCATTGGCAAGAACGATCGAATCGGTCGCGTCCTTCCCAACGGTGCGCGCGACATGTTGCAGCGATTGCAGGGCAAAGGTGACGAAGCAGAAAAAGACCACCGTCAGAACCGCGATCAGCCCCGCCGCAGTCTTCAGGCGCCACGGTACCGGCGAGACATAGGCCGCCACTTGCCGTTTAGCTGGATCGATGGGCGCCGGTCCGGTTGCCATGAGGCGCGTCAGCACTTGCGACATTTTCCGCTCCCTTAGCGCGCTTCAATCAGGATACGTGTCCACATGCCAAGTTCGATCTGATCCCCCGCCTTCAGCGGCGTCTCGACGCCCGCCTGTAATGCGGCACCATTGAGCTTGGTGCCGTTGCTGGAGCCGACATCGACGATCGTGCGGCTGCCGTCGGTTTGGCGGCAGATTTTCAAATGACGGCCCGAGACGGAGGGATCGGCGATCGCTATCTCGGGGTGGACGTCGCGGCGCGCATTGCGCCGGCCGAGCAGCATTTCGTCAAGATCGAGCGGAAATGCGCGGTCCGGCTCACCTTCGGGAAAAGGGACCGCCGCGTCGGGCGCGGTGACCATGCTGCGGTCGCAGCGGATGATCGCCCAAAGATTTTCGCTCCACGCCTTGCCCGTATTCGGCGCAAGGGGGACAGATGCAATTTGCGGCGGGGTGGGCGCGGCGACGGCCGGGGCGCTCTCGCTGGCTGGCGGGGGTAGCGGCGCTGCGGCCGCAGCAGCCGATGACGCTGAAAAATCGTGCCGGCAAACTTCGCAAAACCGCGCGCCAGCCAAGCGCGGCGTGCCGCAATCGGGACACGACCCAAGATCCGCTTGCGGCACGGGCGCACCCGGCGCAGAGGCAACTGTCGAAGGCCCGGGCTGCAAGCGCAAGCCGCATTCGGAGCAATAGTCTGGATCGGACGACGGATGGCCTTTTGGGCAAGTATAGATCGCCATCGACACGCTCACGGGCTTTGCTTGGCGCGGCGGACGGTGCGCGTGCCGCCCATTTCCAGCTCCAGCGCCTCCGCCTTGCCGGCATCGCGCTTCAGGCGCACGGTGCCCTCCGACGCATCGACCAAATCGACGACCTTAGAGAGGCGGCGGGTGACCTCCTCATTGCCGGATTCGGCGGCGATCTTTGCGGCCTTACCCAGCAGTTTGGTCGCCTCGTCGAAATTGCCGCGATCGCGCGCTTCAAGCCCTTCCTTGATCGAACTCGCGAGTTCGGCTTGGCCGGTGTAGTGTGCGACTTCCGGATTGATCCGCGCCGTCAGATCGGCATCATTGCTCCAGGTGGCGACGACCGGCTGGCCGGCCGCCTTCTCTTCGCTGCCGTCCCCGTCCCAGCGGATTGACGGGCGGCACACCAGCATCTCATCGGCGATCTCGCCTGCCTCGATCTCGAACACGGCATGATAGTCGCGCGCTTCCGTGCCCCAAGCACCGAGCGACACTTCCCAGGTGCGCGGATCGACCTGCTGACCGAGCCCAAGAATGTCAATATCTTCCGGATTCATCTGATGCAGCGAGACGAGGCGCGAGGAAGCCGGCCGCCATATCTGCAATTTCACCTTGCCGGTGCCTTTCGCCAGCGCCCGCGCCAGGCAGGCTTTGAAATCCGCCTCCAGCGCCTCGGGCTTCGGCACGGCATCGGCCGTGCCCAGCAGCGCGGTCGAAATCTGTCGCAATTGCGCCGGCGCCCAATCAACCCCAACGCCACGGCAATCGCATTGATAGACGCCTTTGCAGGCATTGATCGCCCGTTCCAGCGGCTTCGTATCGTCGCCGTTGTTCTGCCCGTCGGTGAGAAAATAGGCGTAGCAGATCGCGCCGGGCGCCTTGGCAAACTCGCGCCGCACCGTCTCGAGCCCATACGACATGAAGGTCGCGCCATTCGCGGTGATGCGCTGCACCAGATGATGCGCCTGGCCTCGGTTGGCGTCATTGGCCTCGCATAGGGGCATGATCACATGCGCCTGCGTGCCGAAGGTGACGACACAAAATAAGGTGCCGGCCGGCAGCAGGTCGATGCAGCGGCGGGCGGCATGTTTGGCGGCTTCCATTTTCTGGTCGATTTCCATCGACGTCGAATTGTCGAGCACGATGGCGACCGCGCGTCGCGCCGAAGATTGCGCCGCGCCGCTGGCCGTGACCGTGAGCACCGCATCCATGCGGCGGCTTCCCGGTGGCAGATGCGGATTGAAGAAACTTTCCAACTTGAATTGCATAGAGGGCTCTTGGATGGAAATGGATCAGCCTGCTGCCGCGAAAAACCCGAGCTAGCGCGATGAGGCAACGGCATTGGCCGTGCTCTTGATGAATCCTTCGGCAAATTTCTGTTTGATCTGGGTCAGCGCTTGTTGCGCCTTGATGCGCTCCTCGCGGTTTTTCACGTCGATTTGCGCGCCCTTGTCGACAATGCCGATGATACGGTCGGCAATATCGCCCATCATGGCAATTTCCGCGAGCGCCCCACCCTCGCTTTGCTTGGCCTTCGTATAGGCGTCGTCGAGCGCCTGCACGCCGGCTTGGGCCATGCTGTTTGCGAGCTTGCGCCGCGCGTCGCTCGACTTGGACGCGTCGGAGATTTGTTTGAGCGCGGCAATGCGGACGATTGCTGCTTTCAGGCGCGGGAGGTCAAACAGCAGCGTGTCCATAATGTTGCGATATTCGATCCGGCCGGCGGTCTGCGCCGTGCGCGTTTGCGGGATCGACTGCATCGCATCGGTCAAGGCCATGTGAAGGCGCAAGAGCCGCGTTTCGAACCCGTTGATCTGTTCGCCGAAATCGCGCACCGCGGCAAGCTCGACTGGGTCATTATTGGTGATCGCGGCGGTACGCCGGGCAGCAAAACGCTCGCGCTCGCGCGTCAGGATGCGCTGGCCGGCGGCGAGATGAACCTCGAGCTCGCGCAAATTGCTGAGATTTTCCGCGACCAGCCGGTCCATTTTCGAATCCATAGCGGTCAGTTTCGCCATTTCGCTCTGGCCGCGCTTTTCGATATCGCTGAAATGGTCGATAATCTTGCGGTAATTCGCCTTGAAGGCCTGAAAGGCCGAGACATATTTGCCGAGCCACGGCAATCTTTGCAGGAAATTGGCCATGATCGACTGGCCGTTCGCCGCTTCACGCTGCAGGCCGGTGATGTTGATGGCTTTGACTCCCGTCGCGAGTTCCGCCAGCAACGCGCCACTCGGGCCCGCATCCCCCGTCTGGATGCCTTCCAGCAGCTGATCGAGGAACTGATTGGCCCTGGTCTGCGGCTCGACGCCGAACGCATTCACCGCCGCGGAATCGAGCTTCGGCACGGTTGCAACGATCTGATCCAACTTGGCGAGCGCATCGGAGCCCAAATGCGCCACATCGATCTGATGACTGGAATCATAGATATTTGCGAGTTCCGGTACGCTGCCCGCGGTGGCGGTCTGCAAGGTAACAGCTCGGGGAGACCCGGCAATTTCAGACATGCAATCCCTCAGCGCAATTTGAAAAGAGTGTGCTCCGGCGGCCGCCTTGCCGCCACATATACCCGTTCTCGGGCGGAAAAACAAAGCCAATCGGGGCAAGAGGCGGCAGCGTGCCGGTTGGACATTCAACCCCGCAATGCGTTGGCGACAGTTTATCGCCGTCAGAGACGCGCTCTCTTTTCTGCCGCCCGAAAATGCGCCAAACTTGCCGTAGCGGCTTCGCAACGAGCCGACCAACGCATGGGGTCTATTCTGCATGAACTTCGTGTTCTTTTCGCCGCATTTCCCGTCGACGGGCACGGAATTCTGCGATCGGTTGAAGAAGGCCGGCGCGACGGTGCTCGGCATCGGCGACGCGCCCTATGACAGTCTCGACCCCTGTCTGAAGGCCGCTCTGTCGGAATATTACCGCATTCCCGACATGGACAATTACGACCAGACCTACCGGGCGATGGGCCATTTCATTCACAAATGGGGCCGCATCGACCGCTTCGAGTCGCTCAACGAGCACTGGCTCGACCTCGAGGCCGGTATCCGCACCGACTTCAACATATGGGGCATCCGCCTCGACTACGTCCAGAACATCAAGAAGAAGAGCCGCATGCGGGCCGCCTTCCGCAAGGCCGGCGTCAATGTGATCGCCCAGAAGAAGACATCGGAGCGCACAGGCGCCCTCGATTTCATCAGCCGCGTCGGCTACCCGATCGTCGTCAAGCCCGATTCCGGCGCCGGCGCCGCGCATACCTACAAGATCTCGACCCCAGAGGAACTGGACGAGTTCTTCCGGATCAAACCGGAGGGGGTGAGCTTCGTCATGGAGGAGTTCATCGACGGGCTGGTGGGGACCTTCGACGGGCTGGTCAACCGGGACGGCGAGATCGTTTTCGCCGCGAGCACGCGCTACGATGACTCGATCATGGATGTGGTCAATAATAACAAGCACATGAGCTACACCTGCCTGCCGGAGATCGAGCTGGCGGTGGAGGAAGCCGGGCGCAAGATCGTCGAGGCGTTCGACCTCAAGGAGCGCTTCTTCCATATCGAGCTGTTCGAGACGAAGGCCGGCAAGATCATCGCGCTCGAGGTCAATATACGGCCGCCCGGCGGCTACATGACCGACGCCATCAACTACAGCTTCGACATCGACATCTATGCCGAATGGGCCAACATGGTGGTGAAGAACCAGGTCGGCGGCCCGTTCAAGGGCAAATATTATACCGCCTATGCCAGCCGGAAGGATCACATCCGCTATTTGCACAGCCATGGGGATGTGCTAGCCGCGCATGGTGACAAGATCGTCCGCCACAATTCGATAGAGAAGATTTTCAGCCGAGCCATGGGAAACTACGCCTACCAATTGCGTTCCACCGACAGCAAGGCCTTGCGCCACGCGGTGGAATATATCCAGGCGACGGAGGCGTAAGGCGCCATGGAGATCGCCTACCACAAAGGCTACAGCCACAGCCTCGGCCGCGACATGGAATACAAGCGCTATGGCCATGCCGGGCGCCCGGTCGTGATCTTTCCGACGTCGCAGGGCCGCTTCTATCAGTTCGAGGACTCCGGCGGGGTCGGCGCGCTGGCCGAATTCATCGACACCGGGCGCATCCAGCTTTTCACGGTCGACGGCATCGACAGCGAGAGCTTCTTCAATAAGCACGCGGACGTCGCCGGCCGCATCGCGCGGCACGAGGCTTACTTTCGTTATATCCGCGAGGAGGCGCTGCCGGAGCTCGTTGGGACAGCCGCCGCATCGAACGGCCAACGCTGGCTGAAGCCGGTCTTCTCCGGTTGCTCGATGGGCGGGTTCCACTCCTCGAATTTCGTTTTCCGGCATCCCGATCTGGCTTCGGGCGTGATTGCACTTTCAGGCGTCTATTCGACACAGGATTTTTTCGGCGACGCGCTGGACGGCGACATCTATTTCAATTCCATGCTCAACTACCTGCCGGGCCTGAGCGACGAAGGCACCCTGGCGCGGCTGCGCGACCTCCGGCTCATTTTCTGCTGCGGACAAGGCGCCTGGGAAGAACGGATGCTGGCCGACACGCGGGTGCTGGAAAAAATCCTGCGCGAGAAGGGCATTCCGGCTTGGGTGGACTATTGGGGCGGCGACGTTTCGCATGACTGGCCGTGGTGGCAGAAACAACTGCCCTATTTCTTCGGCCGCTGGCTAGATGAAGACCTCAAGCACCGGCTGGCATAGGCGGCCTCGTGAAGGCCTGGCCTGCAGCCCTGGTGGGGATCTTGCGGGGCAGAGATATCGGCTGAGGGTCATGACTTTGATCGCCTGCCGTGGCTCAAGTGGTAGTCATGTCGAAGGCTGATCGGACCAGAGACGATGACGGAAATGTACACACCGTCACCACCCACGACCTTGTAGATTTTATCCCTTGGTCATGGTTAGCCGGCACCTTCTCCGTCGCTGACATACTCGCGGTGGTTGTACCGCGCCTTGTCGATAGGCTGGAGAGGCGGGCGGGACATCCCGCCTATCGCGACTATGTCGCGCGCCACGGCCCGCCCGTCGTACGTGAAGGCACACGCAGACCAGATGGCGCATTTTGCTGCGGCAGACTGAGCGGATACTGTCAAATATGTATGGCTTTAGGGCGTGGACTTATAACGCGCGGCCAACCATAGCCGGATAGATGCGAGTTGGACGAAGGCAAGGTAGTTTCCCGCAAGCCTGTCGTAGCGCGTCGCCACACGACGACATTGTTTGATCCTGTTGAAGAACCGTTCGACTTGGTTGCGAGCGCGATAAAGGTACGGGCTGAAGCAGATCGGGTCGCTGCGATTGCTTTTCGGGGGGATGTTGGCCCACGCCCCCTTTTTCATGGCCAGCTCTCTTATCCAGTCGGCGTCATAGCCACGGTCGGCAAGCAGCATTGACCCGGGCTTCAGACGAGAGAGCAGTTTTCCGGCAAGTCGAACGTCGTGGGCCTCGCCGGGGCTCAACGCCAACCGTACCGGCAAACCGTTGCTATCGACCACCGCGTGGATTTTACTAGTCAAGCCGCCGCGTGACCTTCCCATCGATTGGCGCTGATTCCTAGTGATGCAGGCTCCATGCTGATGCACGCGGACAATCAAGGTGTCGATCATTTGGACAGCGGCATCGTGGGCAGCAGCAAGTGCGTCTACGATGCGGCCCCAGACACCAGCCCGCCGCCAACGGACGAAGCGGTTGTAGCAAGTGGTATACGGACCAAATAACTCGGGCAGATCACGCCAAGGTGCTCCGGAGCGCAAGACCCAGAAGATGCCATTGAGGACACGACGGTCGTTAAGCCGAGGAACGCCACGCGGCTTGTTCGGCAGCATGGGCTTGATTGCAATCCATTCATAATCGGCGAGTTCGTAGCGCATGATTCGAGCCCCCAGTTTGGAGGCTTGAATCACGGGGTCTGGCCAGACGCAACGCTTCCGGGCAGGTCCCGGTTGGACGCTTACGGGGTAGAAGCGGATATCAGCCAGCCGACAATCTCCGCTGAAACCGTCGAAAATGATCCGAGGCGGACATCAAAACTGACCAGCCTCGATGGCAAACCGCACATGCGGAGTGAAGGGCATCGGAACTGACCGGTCACGCTTGTGTGGGCACGGACTACTTGTAGTAACCGACGCCGCATCCCAGGCCGGCAACCGCGGTAACTAAGCTCGCCTTCGGCACCCACGTCTTGTCAGCGCCGGGCTTGGGGGACATGTAGCTGACCTCATTGATCTGGCCCTCTTTTGCCTCGTCATAGAGCCTTGGGCCATACAGGTCGCCCGTAGGGTCCTTAAATGTCCTCACATCCTTGCCGAGCAACTGCTTTACGTTGAGATTGGCATTCGCGACGAGGAGTCCGTCGCTGAGATTGAAGCAGAACGGATAGATGTCGCCAACAAGGAAGCCGTTTTCGTCCTTGTTTATCTGGTCGAGCGTCTTGGCCTTATCGGCTTTGATGGCCGCAACCGTCTTTTCAAGCATGGCCTTAGCGTCCGCCGCAGTACCTTGCGCGAATGCCGTAGTCGAGAACAAGACAGCCATGGCGCCTACCGCGCCAATCACGAGTTTACGAAACATGGATATTCCTCCCTACCCTTCGAGCAATTGAAATTGTCATGCACCGTGCGGAGGCCCGCAGGGATCATATCCAAACATTGCCCCAATTGACCAGTCTGCTCGTGCCCGCAGATGAGCTGATACGTAGAGGCGGGGTGGCAATTTCCGGATTTGGCCCATCGCGACATACTGCGCTGCCGCACAAACTTGATCGCTATAGGAGCAAAGCGGACGCAGTCACCAGCCACATGACGCCGCCGGGTTTATAGGTACACGGCCTAGATTTTGAAGAGTCATTTCGCCATCTGGGAAATTCCTCGCTTTCAAGGACTATCGGCATCGATCGGATTGACTTCTTGCAGGCAAGCGCATTGTACGACGGCTCAACATCGGTGACGATGGACAGGGAGATTTGGCATGGAAGACCAAGAGATTCGAGCAGCTCTGGATCACCACTGGGCCGCCTCCGATGCGAATGACTTCGAGGCGGAGCACCAGATTTATCGGGAGGACGCGGTGCTTGAATATCCTCAATCGGGCGAGCACATCCACGGGCGGCAGCATATTCAGTCGTCTCGTGCCGCGCAGCCGAACCAGAAGCGCTTCACGGTGCGGCGGATCATCGGCGCAGGCAGCCTCTGGGTCACCGAATATATCCTCACCTATGACGGGCGGCCGTCCTATACGGTGAGCATCATGGAGTTCCTCGATGGAAAGGTGGCCCGCGAGACTCAATATTTCGGCGACCCGTTCGAGCCTGGGCCTTCGCGCGCGCAATGGGTCGGGCGGATGCCGTGAAACCTCACAGCCGTAAGGATGGCCATCCGCCGCTCGCCCGCATGGACCTGCCGATCGATACGGCCGCTCTGGCCCGTTATCTCATTGGCAAAATCGTGGTGCGGGACTTGCCGGAAGGCGTCGCCTGCGGCCGCATTGTCGAGACTGAGGCCTATGTCGTCGGCGACGCCGCCGGGCACGCCTATCGGGGGATGACCCGGCGCAATCACTCGCTGTTTCTCGAGCCTGGGCACGCCTATGTCTATCTCGCCTATGGTGTCTCCTACATGCTGAATGTCTCAAGCGAGGCGTCCGGGATCGGAGCCGGTGTCCTCATCCGAGCACTCGAGCCGGTTGAAGGCATCCCGATCATGCAGCAAAATCGCGGCATCGAGCGCTTGCGTGACTTAACGCGCGGGCCAGGAAGGCTCGCCGCAGCGTTGCGCATTGATCGCTCGCTCGATGGGCTCGATCTCTGCCAAGAAGGGCCGCTATGGCTCGGACGCGATAACCACGAACCCGACGAAATCGGGCAGAGTGTCAGGATCGGCATTTCGCACGATGCTGACCGCCGCCTGCGATTCTATATGAGGGGCAGTCCCTTCGTCAGCGGTCCAAAGTCCCTCAATGAATAAGAAACCGCATGCCGCATCACCAAGACAGAAAGGCCCCTACTCCCACTCGATTATCAACAAGCCAAGCAACCGTTTGAAAAGCGGAAAGAAAGAAAATTTTTGTATAGGGCCGCTTACCGTCAAGCGCCCCGTCAAAAAGGTCTGATCTTGAAATCATTGAGCTTTTTCGACCGCCACTGCGGTCCGACGTTTCGCCATCTATCGCCAATCGCATGCAATGAAGCCGCGTCACCGAGGATTTCGACGAATACACCCACAGGAATTGCATCATAGCGTTCCAAGCCACGCCCGTTCCTCCCACACCGACTCAGATTCTTCGGCAAATTGACGATCCGGGATAAGCAGCGAAAGAAGTCAGCGTTCGGCGAACGCTTTCTCAATGACAAAATGTCCCGGCGTACCGTGATTCCCTTCAACGAAATCGCGGTTGAGCAAAAGTTCCTTCGTGTCGACGAGCAATCCCGGACTGCCACAGATCATGACGCGATCTTTTTCGGCTTCGAGCTGCGGTAGGCCAATATCTGTGAAGAGCCTTCCGCTTTTCATCAGTTCGGTAATACGGCCTCGGTTTCGAAACGGGTCTCTCGTCACCGTCGGATAATAGATAAGCTGGCTGCGCACCATCTCGCCGAGCAGTTCGTCGTTCGGAAGGTGCTTGGTGATCATCTCGCCATAAGCGAGTTCAGTCACATGGCGGCAGCCGTGAACCAGAACGACCTTTTCGAAACGCTCGTATGTCTCGGGATCTTTAATCACGCTCAGGAACGGCGCGAGGCCTGTGCCGGTGCCGACGAGATAAAGATTTCGTCCACCGAGCAAATTGTCGATCACCAGGGTCCCCGTCGCCTTGCGGCTGACGATAATGCTGTCGCCCTTTTTCAGGTGTTGAAGCCGCGATGTCAGTGGTCCATCCTGAACCTTAATTGAGAAGAATTCCAGCTCCTCCTCGTAGTTCGCACTTGCGACGCTATACGCGCGCAACAGCGGCCTCTCGCCCGCCTTCAGGCCAATCATTGTGAATTCACCATTCCGGAAGCGGAACGTCGGATTGCGCGTGGTTTTGAAGCTGAATAGCGTATCGGTCCAGTGGTGCACACCCAAGACCGTTTCCTCGTTAAAATTGCTCATTCCTATGCTCCGAGGCCGCGGGGAAGGCTTAACTCAATTCATTCGTATACTAATGAATTGATCATGTCAATATTGCGGCCTCATGCGAGCGCGTCCTTACCATTCCTCGCTGAGGTTTTGTACGCACGTTCGCGCCGCCAGAGCGCCCTGCCCCCGCTCCCGCTCGATTATCAACCAAAGTTGATGCCAATCGAATCTGGGTGGACACCTGAACGACGGAACCAGATGGATATGTCGAACCCTGGCGCATTTTCGGATACGCCAGGGTCGGCAAAAGTCACTCCCACTCGATTGTTTCGACAACATCTAAACATGCGATTTTGCCGCAAAATATTTCCTCTGCGGCAAAGATTGCCGACGGTGATACCGTCAAAATTCTACGCCCCTGAATTTGCTTGGAAATTCGGACGGAAAATCTTTCGGTGGTTTCAGCATCTATCGCCATGAGCAGGTAAAATTCGTCATTCGTATCGCTTCCGATTCAGGAAGCGCCCATCAGAAAACTACCGTCAAATTTTTTTGCTGGCGTGAGCGATGAATAAGGACGCGGAATAAAGCCTGATTAAATCAGTGCACCAGCGCAAACCGCGGCTCGTTGATAGTCAGGCCGCAGTGAACGCAATCCACCGGAACATTGCCTTTTCGGCGAAATTTTGCGCTGGAGCAGCCGTTTTCCCTACTCCGACACCGTCATTCAAAGAATGAGGCGGCGATCGGTCGGCGGCGTCATACGTACGAGATCGGGAGACGGGTGACACCGGCGTGGCGGCGACGTGATCGGCTGCGGTTGCCCAGTCAGAGAGCCCTTCTCTACGGCGCGTAGAACGCGCAGGTCCGCCAGCCCTTCCTCGCCGTCCGCTTCGGGCGGCGTCCCGGAGGTAATGCAATCCGAAAAATACGCGACCTGCGCGCCGAAATGGTCAATATGAGGAAATGGCGTCTCGTGGATCTCGCCATCCCGGCGCAATCGAAGCTTGGTCGCCGTTTCGAACTTAAATCCCGGGTCGAGTTCGAGATCGCCTGACGAGCCGATGACGCGATAATTGTCGACCGGAGCGGCGCCGAAAGACGCAACAAACTGTGCGAGGCCGCCCGAGGGGAAACGCAACATAGCCCCGACCGACGCCTCTATTTCTTGGAACCGCGGGTCGTCCCCCGGCCTGTGCGCCATCGCGACGGCCTCGATCGGCTCCTCGGCGAAGATATGTCGAGCCGCGTTGATGCAATAGACGCCGACATCCTGAAGCGGCCCGCCCCAACTCTCCGCCTTCAAGCGGTGATTGCCCACGACGGTTTGAAAACTGAAGATCGATTGAAAGAACAACGGACGGCCGATCGCGCCGCTCCGTATAGCTTCGAGCACGGCAACCGTGCCGGGCTCGTTGTGGAGCCGATAGGCTGTCATGAGAAAGACCCCGGCTTCGCGCGCCGCCGCGATCATAGCAAGCGCTTCTTCCTCACTGGTCGCGATCGGCTTCTCGACCAAGATATGTTTTCCGGCGCGCGCGGCGCGAATGGCGTAATCCGCATGCAAGTGATTCGGGGTCGCGATGTAAACCGCATCGATATCCTGGCCGCATACCACCGCATCATAGCTGCTGTAATCGACGACCGATCCGATACCATAAAACTCCGCTAATTTTGCAGATTTGCGCCTGTCTCCCGTGACGATGACCGTCACCTTTGCATTTCCGGATTGTCCCACGCCGGGTAGAAACGCTTGCTGCGAAATCCAGCCCGCACCGACGACCGCGTAACGGATCATTCTGCTCTCCCATGACATCTGACAATTTTCTGTTTGCGCGCGAAATCGGGTATCCGCTCGCCGCAATGTGATCACGCGTAAAATGCGGGGCGCCTGCCATAGTTCAGCGTCGTCGCGCGCCGCGACACCAATGCCTCTGTGACTTGCTCGGCGATCGCCGACGCGACATATCCGTCCCAGGCGCTGGCACCCGTCGCAGTGCCGCCGCTTGCTGCCTTGACCCACTGCGACATCTGACGGCGATAAGCATCTTGAAACCGGGGAACCCAGTTCTCCGGATAGGAAACGCCGCCGGCTCCGTTTCGGTTCGTTATGGTGAACGACGGTGGCCCCAGCGCCACCGTGCCCTCGCGACCGATCAGCTCCGCATGAACATGATAACCATACGTCGCGTTCATGAAGATCTCGGTCGAAACGATTTCTCCCTTCTCGGTCTGCATCGTGATCATCAACGGATCTTCATTCGGCCCCGCGGCAATTTGCACGGATGTCATCTCAGACCCGAGGAGCCATCGGCTGATGTCGATCTCGTGGACAAACGAATTGGTAATCGACATTTGTCCGGTAAACCATTCCGGCGCGCGCGCGTTGCGGTGGATGTTGTGCAGGAGCACGGGTTGACCGATGCCGCCTGCCTCTCTGACACGCTTCATCTCCTGATATCCGCGGTCGAACCGACGCATGTAACCGACTTGAATCAAGCGGCGACCGTGTGCGATCTCGGCCTCCACAACGGTCAGTGCCTCGGCGGCGGAAGATGCGAGCGGCTTTTCGCACAGAACCGGCTTGCCAAGCTCGATACATGTGCGGCTGAGCGTCGCGTGGGTTGCATCCGGCGACGATACGACGATCGCGTCGACGCGATCCGAAGCTATCAACGAATGAGGATCTGGAAAGACGACGGTTCCTGCTGCTGCAGCCCGCGCTCTAGCCGCGTCGGCATCGTAGACACCAACCAGATGCGCGCCAGGCGTCTCTTCGCGAAGCACCCGCGCATGCTCGGCTCCCATGACTCCAGTTCCAATGACGGCGACCCCAAGACTCATGCTCGTTTCCCACTTGTTTCGATCAGGCCACAATCGCCGAAGTTGCGATTTGCAGTTCGGCGACGCGGCTTCGACATTTTCTTCATCGACGACTGGCGCGATCACATTGACAGACGTGCCCAGGAGCAACGCGGGACTCTGCGCCAGCCATGCGGCCGCAACTATACCGGCAATCGCATCGGCGCATCGGGCACAGGCATGCCACCCGGCACCGCGCCCCAGACGGACTGGTCAAAATTCACGATCGCGCCAGTCATCAAGCCTGCATCGTCTGAGACGAGAAAATTCACCGCACGCGCCGCCTCTTCGGGATCGACAAGCCGCCCGAAAGGAAGGCCTTTCGCGACTTTGTCCAACCAATTCGGATCACCACGCTCCGCCTCCTGCAGCGCTCGCTCATTGTCGGACGACATCCAGCCAACATTGAGCTGGTTGACGCGAATCCGATTGGCCATCACCGAAAAGGCGGTATTCGCTGTCAACGTCGTCAAGGCGCCCTTGGACGCGCAATACGGGCTAATGAACGGTTGGCCTGCGAGCGCGGAAATCGAACCGATATTGCATATCGCGCCTTCGATATGGTCGCGTATCATAAGTTTGATAGCTTCCTGCATCAGGAAGAATGGCGCGCGCACATTGGTCGCAAACATGCGATCGAACAGGTCTGGAGACGTATCCAGAATCGTGCCGCGTTCCGTCAAAGCGCCGGCATTCACCAGAACATTGACGCGCCCGAAATGCTTATCGGCTTCGGCGATCATGCGTCGGCAATCTTCAACGGATGCAAAATCGCCGCGCACGAAGAGCGCAGGAATGTTGGACGTTTTGCCGACATCCGCCGCGACGGCAGTGCCGCGCATCTCGTTGCGGCCCGTGACGACGATCCCAGCCGCGCCTGCGACGGCCAATCTTCGCGCGATGGCCGCACCCAGCCCCTGTGTCGCGCCCGCGACGACGCAGATTTTTCCGTCCATCCGATTCATTTCACGACCTCGTATCCAGCAAGTGCCATCACGCGCATCAGTTCCGCATGGCCCTTCTTGGCCATCTCGAGAGGTGGGCTGCGTTTGGGATCCTGTTCGGCTTCCACGACGAACCATCCCTCATATCCATAAGAGGCGAAACGTTGGACGATGGTCGCAAAGTCGAGGGATCCGTCGCCCGGCACCGTAAATGCGCCCTTCACGACGGCGTCGAGGAAGCTTTCCCGTGTCCGATCGAGCTTTTCGATGACGCTCAGACGAACATCTTTGGTGTGAACATGGCTAATACGCTTATGATGCTTGTCGATAACGCGCAGCACATCGCCGCCGGCGAAGGCCATGTGGCCAGCATCGAACAGCAACGGGAGCGCTTCCCCCGAATTTGCCATCAGCAAATCGAGTTCAGGTTCGGTCTCGATCGCTGCGGCCATATGGTGATGGTAGGAAAGCGGCATGCCCTGATCGGCACACCACTCCGCAAAACTTGTCATCTTGCGCCCATAGACCTTGATCTCGTCTTCCGAGAGCCTTGGTTTGGTCGCCAGCGGAGCTGCGCGCACGCCTTGGATCGAACGGGCGGTCTCGCCGTAAACTATACATGGCGCCTTGGCCGCGATGAAGAAATCCAGCTGGGCACGAACACGATCTTTCTCCTGCTCGATATCACCCTCGAGCAGAAGACCGGAAAACCAGCCGCCGCAAACGGAAATCCCGTAACGCGCGAGAATTGGCCCGAGCTCGCCCATCTTCATGGGGAACCGGCGACCGGTCTCCATGCCGGTGAAGCCGGCCACGCTCGCTTGGCGCAAGCATTCCTCCAGGCTGACATCATCGGAAAGTTCCGCGAGATCGTCGTTCCACCACGCGATTGGCGCGATTCCGAGTTTCGCTTTCATGGCTACTCACACTCCGATACGTTGCTTGGTACGAATGAATTCTTGCTGCTTGCGCGCGCTTTGGACGAGTGGGCGCGATGAGATTTCAGGAACACCGACGTCCCAATCCGCGTCGCCGGGAACCCATGCATAGGCGTCCGACGCGATGGAGAGCACGGTTGTCCGGTCGTTGCCCTTGGCCCATTCGAGAGCGGATTCGAGCTCGGCAAGACTTTCGCAATGCCGTGCTGCCGCCCCCATGGACTCGGCGTGTTTCGCGAAATCGACATGCAGCGGCTCCTTGGGATTGCGCACGCGGCAATCCGTCAGGAGATTATTGAATCCGGGCATGCCCTTGGCCTGTTGGAGTCGGTTGATGACCGCAAAGCCACCATTGTCGCAAACAATCACGATCATCTTATGCCCGCTCAGAACGGTCGAATAGATGTCGGAGTTCATCATCATATAAGTGCCGTCGCCGATCATCACGATCGGCGTGCCGCCCAAACCGCCGGGTCCGGGATTGGCCAGCGCATGTCCCCACCCGGCCGCGATCTCATAACCCATGCAGGAGAAGCCGAACTCAAGATCAAACGTATTAGGCGCTTTCACCCGCCAGCCCTTGGCGACTTCGCCGGGAAGTCCGCCGGCTGCCGAAATTAAAGTGTCTCGCTCGCCCGCCACTGCATTCACAACATGCACGACCTGCGCGTAGGTGGGAACGGCTGCGTTGGACGGCTTTTGATGCGTATCGAGCAGAACGTCCCATTCCTTGAACAAGGCCTTAGCACGAGTCATATGTGTGGGGTCGGCGCGCCAGGACTCGAGTGCCATGTCCAGTTCGCTCACGGTCTCCAGCGCGTCGCCGACCACCGCCAAGGCGCGATGTTTTAAGGCGTCGAAGCGCGCAGCGTTGATCGAGATAAATTTCGCGTCGGGGCTGAACGCAGTCCACGAACCAGTCGTGAAATCCTGCAGACGCGTGCCGATTGCAAGAACGACGTCCGCTTCGGCCGCGAGCGCATTGGCCGACGTGGAGCCTATGATGCCGATCGGTCCGGCATGGGCAGGATGATAATGTGTGACACCGCCCTTGCCCGCGATGGTTTCGACAATCGGAATGCCGTGTTTGACCGCAAAATCGGCCACCACCTGCTCGGCAAGCGAGTAACGGACCCCGCCGCCCGCAATGAGAAGAGGCTTTTTGGCGGTCTTCAGAAGCGCTGCGGCTTCCGCGAGTTTCCGGCGATCCGGGCGCGGCCGCGGAATCGTCCAAATCCGTTCTTCGAAAAACACTTCCGGATAGTCGAAAGCAATTTCCTGGATGTCTTGCGGCAACGCGAGGAAGGCCGGGCCGCAATCGGCCGGATCGAGCATTGCCGCCGTGGCCTGGGGTAACGAGGAAATGATCTGCGCCGGATGGGTGATCCGATCCCAGAACCGCGTGACCGCCTTGAAGGCGTCGTTCACCGTGACGGTTGGATCGCCGAAATGCTCCACCTGCTGCAGAACGGGATCGGGAAGACGGCTGGCGAACGTGTCGCCCGAGATCAGCAGGACGGGAAGACGGTTCGCATGCGCCGTGCCCGCTGCGGTCACCATGTTCAGCGCGCCCGGACCGATCGAAGACGTCGCGATCATGATTTGCCGGCGGCGCTTGGCTTTTGCAAATCCAACCGCAGCAAGAGCCATCGACTGCTCGTTTTGGCCGCGCCACGTCGGCAAACTGTCCTGTACCGCCTCCAACGCTTCCGAAAGACAGGTGACGTTCCCGTGCCCGAAGATGCCGAAAACACCGGCGAACAGCGGCACGCGAACCCCATCGATCTCAATAAACTGATGCGTCAGCCATCGGACCAGAGCCTGGGCCATGGTCAGGCGGATCGTTGAATGTGTCACGCGGCTTCCTCCCTCGACATTCTGGCAACGATAATCATTTTCATCATATATTGACAATTATTATTTTTTGCAACATTTATTGCTAAATGATTTGGGAGGACCTCGGATGCTCAGGATTGCTGTGCTCGGGTGTGGCCGCATCGGCGCCATGCACGCTGCCAATATCGCCAGTCATCGGCGGACTCAGCTCGCGGCTGTTCAAGACATAAATATTGCCGCGGCCGAAGCCGTCGCCGCCGCTACTGGCGCGCGGATCATGCACAGCGCTGCCGATATCTTTTCGTCGGCCGATGTTGACGCGGTGCTTATCGCCACGGCGACCGATACGCACGCAGACCTCTTGGAACAAGCCGTTGCCGCCGGCAAACCGGTTCTTTGCGAGAAACCCATCGATCTCAGCCTCGCGCGGGTGAACCGCTGTGCGGAGGTCATCCGCGGCACGTCAATCCCGATTCAGATCGGCTTCGTGCGTCGTTTCGATCCTGGCCACAAAGCTGTGTACGACGCGGTGCGGGCCGGCGAGATCGGCGAGTTGCACCAGGTGATCATCACATCGCGCGATCCGGGGCTCGCGCCCCAGGCCTATCTCAAAGTGTCCGGCGGCATCCTGCGTGATATGACGATCCACGATTTCGACATGGCGCGTTTCATCTTGGGCGAAGAACCGACAAGTGTGTTGGCGGTCGGCTCGCGCCTGGTCGCTCCCATGCTCATGGAATCGCTCGGCGATCACGATACGATCACCGTTGTCATGACGACGGCCTCCGGAAAACAAGCCATCATTACCAACTCGCGCGAAGCTGCTTACGGCTACGACCAGCGGGTCGAGGCCTTCGGCTCGAAGGGCATGGCGATATCCAAAAATCGCCGGCCCAATCACATGTCATTGTCTGGCAAAGGCTTCAGCGATCGCGCGGCGCCACTGCTCCATTTCTTCATCGAGCGTTACCAAGAAGCGTTCAGCGCCGAGATCGACGCCTTCGTCGAAGCGGTGGAAGCCAACCGGCCGGCGGTCGTCGGCTTCGAGGACGGACGGCAAGCTCTCGTGCTCGCGGAAGCTGCGATCCGATCCATGAGCGAAGGGCGCGCCATCAAAGTATCGGAGATTTCTTGAGATGTATGAACGCTTCGGACTCTTCATCGGCGGCGAATGGCGGCCAGCTCTCGACGGAGCGACGGCGCCGGTCCTGAGCCCCGTTTCGGAAGCCTCGTTGGGAGAGGCGCCGGTCGCCAGCATCGCGGATACGGAAGAAGCGCTCGCAGCCGCGCAAGCTGGCCTGCGTGCATGGCGAGAAACGCCCGCCTTTACCCGAGCAGACTCGCTGCATTCGATCGCCGACGAAATGGTTCGGCGCGCGGATGAAGCATCGCGCATGATCTCCTGCGAGACGGGCAAGCCTCTCGCGCAGGCGCAGCGAGAATGGAGCCTGAGTATCGACCAGTTCCGTTGGTACGCCGAGGAGGCGCGGCGAATCTATGGCAGGCTGATCGAGAGCCGGGTCCCGGGCGGCCGCTTCGAAGTGAGCCATGAGCCCGTGGGCGTCGTCGCCGCGTTTACGGCGTGGAATTTCCCCGCCGCGCTAATCGCGCGCAAAGTCGCGCCGGCACTGGCCGCAGGCTGCTCTGTCATCGTTCGCCCATCGACGCAGACGCCGGGCACCGCGATGGCGATGTTCGATTGCTGCCGTGCCGGAAAATTGCCGCGCGGCGTCGTCAACCTTGTCGTCGGCTCGACGAACGCGACATATGCGCCAATCATGGCGTCCAAGGCGGTCAGGAAAGTCTCGTTGACAGGCTCCACGCGCGTCGGCCAGCAGATGATCCGCGACGCGGCAAACACTTTGAAGAAGGTTTCGATGGAGCTTGGCGGCAATGCGCCGTTGATCGTCTATGAGGACGCAGATCTCGAAGCCGCGCTCAATGTCGCAGTGCCGACGAAATATGCAAACGCAGGCCAAGTCTGCGTCACGCCGGACCGTTTCTACGTACACGAGAGCCTGCATGACGCCTTCGTTCGAGGGTTTGTCACGCGCGCCAAAGCCATCAAGCTTGGCGACGGCCTCGATCCGACCGTCGGCATGGGTCCGCTGATCAATGCCTCGCGTCTGGCGGAAATCGAGGGGATCGTTGCCGAGTCGTTGCGCGCCGGCGCGAAACTCGTCGCCGGCGGTGGCCGGGCCACGGCGTTCAATGCCGGCCATTTCTTCGAGCCAACCGTGCTCACCGAGGTGACGGACGACATGAAGGTCATGGCCGAGGAGAATTTCGGGCCGATCGCCGCGATTGCACGATTCCGAAGCGACGAAGAAGCGATCGCGCGCGCCAATGCCTGCGACATGGGCCTTTCGGCCTATGCGTTCACGCGCTCGCCCACACGCGCGCGGCGCAGCATCAAGGAGCTGAAGGCCGGAATGGTGGGAATCAATTCTTTCGCGCTCGCCGCATCGGAAGCCCCCTTCGGCGGCACAAACTTTTCGGGCATGGGGCGCGAAGGCGGCGTCGAAGGCATTCGCGACTATCTCGACGTGAAACTGGCGCAGGTGGTGTTCTAAGATGATCGCCAACAAGCTCAAGCAACTCTGGGCTGAGGGCAAACCGACCATCAACGGCTGGTGCTCCATCGGCAACGCGTTTACGGCGGAGATCATGGCCGCCCAAGGTTATGATTCCGTCACCGTGGACATGCAGCACGGCGCGCTCGACTATTCCAGCCTGCTGCCGATGTTGCAGGCGATGCGCGCCTCCGGCGTCGTGCCCATGGCGCGCGTGCCATGGCTTGAGCCGGGCATCATTATGAAGGCACTCGACGCCGGCGCCTACGGCGTGATCTGCCCGATGGTGAATACCGCTGCGCAAGCCGCGGAATTTGTCGGCTACATGCGCTATCCGCCGCTCGGACAACGAAGCTTCGGGCCGACGCGCGTTTCCTTCGCTGCCGGCTCCGATTACGGCGCGCACGCCAACGAAGAAATGTTGGCCTTCGCCATGATCGAGACTGCAGAGGGAATCGCCAATCTGTCGTCGATCGCCGCAACACCTGGCCTCGACGGAATTTACGTCGGGCCTGCCGATCTCACGCTTGGCCTCACTCAAGGCCGCCTCGCACCGGGCTTCGATCGCGAGGAGCCCGAGATGATCGCGGCCCTCAACGAGATTGCTGCTGCATGCAAGGCAAACGGAATCCGTGCCGCCCTGCATTGCGGAACGCCCGAGTACGCCGGACGCGCCATCGCCTGGGGTTTCGACATGGCAACCGTATCGGGCGATTCTCGGCTTCTCGCGGCGGCAGCAAGCGCAAGTGTAGCAAATTTCCGCCAGCTCGTCGGTCAAATCGGCGCGAAGAGCGAGAAAGGAGCCTATTGATGCCGCACCTGTTGATTGCGGGAAAGCTGCATCCCGCTGGGATTGCGCTGCTCAAGAGCGCCAACGGCTTCACCTATGATTACGTGGAGGAGAGCTCCGAGCCGAGCTATGCGCCTCTGATCGGCAAGGCGGACGCCCTTGTCATCCGTACGCAACCGCTATCCGCCCCGACGATCGCCGAGGCCGCACGACTGCAGATCGTCTCGCGGCATGGTGTCGGCTATGATTCCGTGGATGTCGCAGCGCTGAATGCGCGCCGGATTCCGCTCTGCGTCGTTGGCGATGTGAATTCGCAGTCGGTTGCAGAACACGCGATGATGTTGATCCTTGCTTGTGCCAAACAATTGATTCGAGCCGATAACGCGGTGCGAAATGGTGCTTGGGGATGGCGCAATCGGCTAGAGGCCGGCGACATTTCCGGCAAACGCCTGCTCATCATCGGCTACGGCCGCATTGGACACCATCTCGCGCAAATGGCGGAGGGGTTCAAAATGGACATCCGTGCTTTCGATCCCTTCCTTGCCGAACGCGGATGGCCGGAAGGTCCGGTCCGTCCCGCGGCGACGCTGGCGGAAGGGCTCGCGTGGGCAGACATCGTTTCGGTGCACATGCCAAAGGCCGGCGCACCCCTCTTGGGCGCAAAGGAATTCACGCGTCTGAAGCAAGGTGCAATCGTCGTCAATACGGCGCGTGGCGGGATCGTGGACGAGGGGGCCTTGACCGCAGCTCTGGCCGACGGGCGGATCGCCGCCGCAGGACTTGACGTCTTCGACGACGAGCCGCCGAAGCAAGACCATCCGCTTCTCGCGTTCGACCAAGTCGCGCACACGCCGCACATCGCCGGCCTCACGCAGCAAGCGGCGGAGCGCATGGCGGTATCCTCCATACAGAACGTATTCGACTTTTTCGCGGGACGCCTTGACCGCGATCTCATCGTGAACGGGAACTTCTGACATGAGCAAACCGAAGATTCGCATTGGCCTTATCGGCAGCGGCTTTATGGGCAAGGCGCATGTATTCGGCTATACGACGGCGGCCCGGGTCTTTGACCTCCCATTCGAGGTGGAACTGCACACGCTCGCAGACGTTAACGACGAGGCAGCCGCAAAAGCCGCTACCGCGCTCGGCTTCGCCCACTGGACCACGGACTGGCGAAAAATGGTCGCCGACCGGGACATCGACGTCATTAACATCACAGCGCCCAACGCGCTGCACAAAGAGATGGCGCTTGCTGCAATCGCGGCAGGCAAACATGTCCATTGCGAAAAGCCTCTGGCGCCGATCGCCAGCGACGGGCGTGATATGGCTGATGCCGCGGAGTCAGCCAAAGTGAAGACGCAGGTCGGTCTCAACTATCTTTGCAATCCAATGTTCGGTCTTGCGCGCGACATGATCGCGGCCGGCGAACTCGGCGAGATCCTGGGATACCGCGGCGTGCACGCCGAAGATTACATGGCGGACCCCACCTCCCCCTTCACGTTCCGTCACGATCCCGCCGGAGGCGGCGCGCTCGCCGACATCGGCAGTCACGCGCTGGCGACCGCAGAGTTCTTGTTAAGTGCGACAGCCGGACCCATCACACGGGTCATGGGCGATTGCGTCACGATGATCTCTGAGCGTCCCGATGGAAAGGGTGGCAAGCGGCACGTCGAAGTCGACGATATCGGCCGCGCGTTCTTGCGCTTCGCTAGCGGCGCCAGCGGATCGATAGAAGGCAACTGGATTTCGACTGGGCGCAAAATGCAGCACGACTTCGAAGTCTACGGGACGAAAGGCGCTCTCGCATTCAGTCAGGAACGTTTCAACGAATTGCATTTCTTTTCGACTGACGATCCCCGTGGCCGTCAGGGCTTTCGCCGCATCGAGGCCGGTCCGGACCATCCGCCCTACGGTTTGTTCTGTGTCGCAGCCGGACACCAACTCGGCTTCAACGACTTGAAGGCGATCGAGATTGCGGGATTTCTCGATGCCATTGCCGACCGCCGATTTGAGCCATTCAATTTTCGAGCGGGCTTGCGCATTCAGACGCTGGTCGAAACGATTCAAGCCTCAAGCCGCGCCGGCGCCTGGAAGGATGTTGGCTAAGAAATTAGAGCGGGCTATTGCTCGGTAACTGTTGGTATCCGGGGATTTATCGAATTCCTCTGCAGACGGGCAGCCAAAGCGACCGTGAGCGCTTGCGCCAAACACATCGGTGCCGCCAGGGATCGGGAGAACGTGTATTCGTGCTCGGGAACCGCCAAAAGGATATTCGCGGCCTTGGCAAGCGGCGAAAGCGTGCTGTCGGAAATGGCAATGATCGGGATCTTCCGTTGCGCAACGTCGTCAACGATGTTGACCACTTCCGTCGCATAGAACCGGAATGAAATTGCAAACAGTAGGTCGCTGCTGCGGATTGTCTTCGCCATATGCGTTGCAAGACCACCGCTTGGATCGAGAAGCACGCAACGTTTGCCGAGCATCGTTAAGACGTAGCGCAAAAGATCGGCAACCGGCGACGAGCGGAGCTGGCCAACGAGATATATGATTTCCGCCTTTTCGAGCATCACCACGGCCTTCTGGAGATCGGCTTCGGAGATCTCGACAAGCAGGTTTTGCAAGGAGGCAATGTCGCGGACAACCAAGTCGTGCAGGAAACCACGCTCGCTGCTGTCCTGTCGAGCGCCGAGTTCGCTTTCAAGTGCCCTGAGCCGAGCTTCGAAGCCCGGTGCGGCGGTAGACAATCGCTTCTGGAACAGGCTTTGGAGCGCCTTGAATCCATCGTAGCCGAGAGCTTGGGCAAAGCGGACAAAATTGGATGCATGCACGCCGCACCGCTGCGCGATTGCGTTCACCGACAACACTGCGACGTCATTGGGATTCTGGGTCAGATAGACCGCTATCCTTTGATATGACTTGCTCATATCGTCATATCGATCGTGAATGACGCGAATGAGTTCCTCGTAGTCGGAGGGTGTCGAAGAATTGGGCATCGTCTTACTCGTTAATTCCTGCCATATTTCAGCAGTGCGGCAACTCGTAGTGAATATCCGAGCCTCGCTCGCTCCCAGCCCGCGTTTCTGCGCTGCGCCGGTAGTTTTGGCCTCACAACAATCGCCGGCGGCCCCTCACACTCGCTTTCCCAACACTCCATTCCAAGTATGGCAACAAATATTGCATTATCTCTGCCGTGACAAGCGATGCTGCAGCACCCTCTCAGGACCGCACGGGCCCATTTGGGCGCGGTCACAAGCGAGTCTACGAACAGCCTAAGCACCACGCTTAAGAGGCCTCGCAGGCAGAAGTTGGCTCAACGCGATCGTGCGCACACGAACACTACAGATCTGCAGCCTTGCGCAGATCTCCAACGCTTCGGACCAGTTCCTAACGGCGTTGAAAAACCTGTGATCATTTTCGCAAAGCGCCCCGTCAAAATTTATTTGCAACAAATATTGACAATATCAATAAATTGCAATTAATGAATAGATTAAGATATTTGGGAGAAACGATTTGGCAGGACCAAGACCTTGCGCTTGGTGGAGGGCAGACATCTCCACCGCATGTCGCAAGACGGCGCCTGTCGATCTTGACCGGAGCAGCAAGCGTGCGTTCACCGAACTGCTCCAGTGGATATTGTCTCGCGAACACGCGACGACATCGCGCCATCGCTTCGATATTGTCGCGAGATCATTCCTCTCGCCTAAGCCGACGCATACCGATGCAGCCGCAGATCGCAGTGACATCCGTGTCCTTGCCAAAGCGGCGTTGCGCCGCGTGAGCGCATTCACAAAATCCGAATTCAGAAATTCAGCCACGCTTCCTGCGTGGAACTGAGCTGCGCCGGTCCGGCGCGTTTCGTAAGGGAGGGAACGGATGATACATATGAAAGCTAAGACTGCTCTCGCGACGGCGGCGAGCGCCGTCGCCTGCTTGGCAGCAACTCTTGCAGGCCCGGCGCATGCCGAGGACAAGCAGATGACGATTGCGATGATCACCCACGCGCAACCGGGAGATACGTTCTGGGACATCATTCGCAAGGGAGCCAATGCAGCGGCTGAAAAAGATCATGTGAAGCTGATCTATCTTGCCGACCCGACCGCAGCGAAAGAAGCACAACTCATTTCCAACGTGGTCCAGCAACATGTCGACGGGATCGCGCTGACGCTGGCGTTTCCCGATGCGATGGCCAAGAACGTCAAAGAAGCGCAGGACGCAGGAATTCCTATCGTAGGCTTCAATGCCGGCGGCGACGATTGGAAGAAGGCCGGCCTCCTCATGTATGTCGGCCAGGATGAGAACATCGCTGGCCAGGCAGTGGGCGAACAGCTCAACAAAGAAGGCGCCAAGAGCGTCGTTTGCGTCGACCAGCAGCAAGGTGCCGTGCAGCTCGAAGAACGGTGCGATGGCATCAAGGCCACATTCAAAGGCAAATTCGAAATTCTGTATGTGACCGGCTACGACATGCCGACGGTGAAGTCGCGCGTCCAAGCGAAGCTGCAACAGGACACGGCGATCGATTATATCGTGACCCTCGGCGCACCCTTTGCGCCGACTGTGCTCGACGCGATCACCGCGTCCGGCAACAGTGTCAAGCTCGGCACGTTTGACCTTACGCCGCAAGCCGTCGGCCTGATCAAGAGCGGCAAGTTGCAGTGGGCGATCGACCAGCAGCCCTTCGTCGAGGGCTATTTGGCCGTCGACCTGTTGTGGCTGAACAAGATCAATGGCGACACAGTCGGCGGCGGCGGTCCCGTGCTGACCGGCCCGGCGTTCGTCAACAAGAGCAATGTCGACGAGGTTGAGAAATTTGCCAAGGCGGGCACGCGCTAAGGTTTCGTTCGACCATAAAACAACTGCCAACTGCCGACCGGGGACCCCTCCGGCGGCGGATCTGGTCGAGAGGCGAGCATGACGATCACCACCGAACGAGTCGACCCGGCGCATCCGCGGCGACAATATCAGAGGCAAGCTGTCTGGAAGCGCATACTGAAACGGCCTGAAGCGGGCGCGCTTTGCGGCGCGATCCTCGTCTTCATTTTCTTTTGGGTGATGGCCCCGCCGTTTCGACAATTTGCGGCTTTGACAACCGTACTCTACCAATCAGCTTCGATCGGCATTCCGGCGGTTGCCATTGCGATCCTGATGATCGGTGGCGAATTCGATTTGTCCGCCGGCGTCGCAGTGACGACCTCCTCTTTGGCCGCGTCGATATTCGCCACTGAAGTGGCGGGGAACCTTTGGGTCGGCGTCGTCTTTGCGCTGCTCTTTTCGCTGGGGATCGGTGCACTCAACGGCTGGCTTCTGATACGCACAAAGCTTCACAGCTTTCTTGTGACTCTCGGCAGCTTCCTCATGCTGCAGGGCTTGAACATTGCAGTCACTAAACTCATCACCGGCAACGTCGCGACCCAAGACATCAGCGGCATGCCGGGGTTCAGCACGCTCCAAGCGATCTTTTCGTCGAACTTCACCATTGGCCAAGCCCAAATCAGCATCGCAATCGTTTATTGGGCGGTGTTCGTGGCGCTTGCGACCTGGGTCTTGCTCCGAACGAAAATTGGCAACTGGATCTTTGCCGTGGGCGGCCAGGGCGACAGCGCTCGCGCCGTCGGTGTTCCGGTCACCGCCGTCAAGATCGGCCTCTTCATGCTGGTGGGTTTCGGCTGCTGGTTCCTCGCGATGCATCTGCTGTTTGCCTATGACACGGTTCAATCCGGCGCCGGCATCGGACAGGAACTTCTCTACATCGCCGCATCGGTGGTTGGCGGATGCCTTCTGACCGGCGGTTATGGATCGGCCGTGGGTTCGGCGCTCGGCGCTTTCATTTTCGGCATGACCACCGAAGGCGTGATCTATGCGGATTGGGATCCGGATTGGTTCCAATTTTTCGTCGGCGCGATGCTTGTTCTCGCGACTGTCGTCAACAACTGGATTCGTATGCGCGCGATGAGAGGAAAGTAAGATGACACAGACCGAAAGCGCGATCATTCAATTGAAAGACATCGGCAAGAGTTACGGCAACATCAGCGCCTTGCGTGGGGTCAATCTCACGGTTCGGCAAGGCGAGGTCACGTGTATTCTGGGCGATAACGGTGCGGGTAAATCGACCTTGATTTCGATCATCTCAGGTCTCTTCGCCCATGACGTCGGCGAGTATCTGGTCGACGGACAACCGCGACGCTTCGCCTCGCCAAGAGAGGCACTCGATCTCGGCATCGCCGCCGTCTATCAGACGCTTGCCTTGGTCCCGATGCTGCCGGTGTGGCGGAACTTCTTTCTCGGATCGGAATTGCAAAAAGGCCACGGCATATTCCGCCGGCTCGATACCGATGCCATGTTTGCGGTGACCAACGACGAATTGCACCGCATGGGCATCGATCTTGAAAACCTCGAGCAGCCCGTCGGCACGCTTTCCGGCGGACAACGCCAAGTTGTGGCGATCGCGCGCGCCGTGCATTTTGGCGCAAGGGTCCTGATCCTCGACGAGCCGACCGCAGCGCTCGGCGTGGCGCAATCCGGCTTGGTCCTACGCTACATCGTGCAGGCGGCCCGCGACCAAGGTATCGGCGTCATCTTCATCACGCACAACCCGCACCACGCTTTCCTGGTCGGCGACCATTTCATGGTGCTGGCGCGCGGAGAAGTCGATCTCGACAAACCGCGCTCGGAACTTACGCTAGAGAATCTCATGTTCCACATGGCCGGCGGCAGAGGACTCAGTGCCCTGCAGCACGAGATCCACAGCTGATCTGGAGGCGCCCGAAGGTTAGGTAGACCAACCGAATCGCGCCGCCGAGAATATTGGCCGCGGCAGTTCAGCAAGTGACAATGACTTTGCCTCGCGCATCCGGCCATGGATTGCCGTGCCCTCCGGCGCCAGACTCTCATCGCAAATCAGCTGCGTCCAACAGAGGCCGGATTTCGATCTGGCTCGGTCGCAGCAAGGGATTGGGGCAGCGCTTCACCCAGGTTATCGCCTCGTCGGTGTCCTTAACCGCCCCGAGCGGGAGGCTCTTGCGAACATATTTCTAATCAAATCGTCGCCGCTAGCGATCGATGAGGGCGAACGAATGTCCGGTTTCGGGATTTGCGATTGCGCGCCGAATGACAACAGTGAGGCGCGAAGCAGGCCCGCCTTTGTGCGCGATATTCTACGCTTGAACACTCCAACTCTTTAAAGCGACTTTACATCATCCTGAAACTGGACGCAGATCGGACCTTCTAGGTAGAGATGGAGAACGCAAGCTCAGCGGAGTGAGATATTGGCTGGAACGACATTGTGAAATGGCGAAAATCGCCGTCGAATCAACGCTATGGTCGCCGCTTATACCCTCACTCCCACTCGATTGTTAAGAACCAAGCTAGATTATTGATGTAGCTTGGTTTTTCCCGTCCGTAGCAGGCTTCCTTCACCGCGGCGCGGCTCGCGAACGGCTCTGGGCGCAGTTCGGCGGCACGAGCCTTCGACCACCCCCGGCATGAGTCCGACGTTAGGATACGTATCCATCGCGCTCCCGGAAGGACTCCGCGGGCGGGCAGGCCGCCTGAAATGGGTCGCGGGTGCCCCCGGGGTGAGCTGCCAGCCTGTGCTGGCACCGATTTTGTCGTCGCAACCGATGGCAGGATCTCGGCTCTCTATATGTTCTTCGACAGCGAGCCTGACCCGGCCGGGCCAGCCATACCTAGCTGACGTTTGCTCAACCTGTTGCGGGCAGGGACGATCTCCTCCTGTCCGAGGATGTCATGCCACGGGCATCAGCAGTTTACGCCGACTGACGATAGCGCAGCATTTCGACCAGCAACGCGAACGCTGGCGAGGCTTGGCGGCGGTTTGGGTAGTAAAGATGGTAGCCCTGAAACAGGGGACACCAGTCCGCGAGCACTTCAATAAGGCCTCCGTCAGCAATGTAGGGCCTGGCGAGGTCTTCCGGCACGAAACCAAGGCCCAAGCCGTCCAAAGCCGTATTGAGAATGGGTATGGCGCTGTTGAAGGTCTGTTGCCCCTCGACCCGCACGCGCAATTCTCGACCGTCTTTTTCGAATTCCCACGCATAGAGGCCGCCGGCGCTGGGAAGGCGCTGATTGATGCAATTGTGGTTGGTGAGGTCCTGAGGCGTTTGCGGCGGTGAGCGTCGCTCGAAATAGGATGGTGAGCCGACAACCGCAAAGCGCCAATCCGGCCCTATGCGCACGGCGATCATATCCTTGCTGATCGCTTCGCCAATTCGCACGCCCGCGTCGAATCGCTGCTCGATGATGTCGGTGAAGCCGTAGTCAATATTCAGTTCGACATGGATGTCCGGATAGGTGCGCAGGAAGGTCGCAAGCTTTGGCCGGAAGATGGTGTCGATGACATAGTCGTTGCAGGTAATGCGCACCGTACCAGCCGGTTTATCGCGCAATTCGCCGAGCGCTTCGATCTCGGCTTCGATCTGGTCGAAATGCGGACCGATCGCCTTCATCAGGCGCTCTCCCGCCTCCGTCGGCGCGACATTACGGGTGGTGCGCGCCAGGAGCCTGACACCCAACTGCGCTTCAAGCGCTTTGATCGTATGACTGAGAGCTGACGCCGATACGCCGAGCTGGGAACCCGCCCTGGTGAAGCTCCGCTCCCGCGCGACGGCCAGGAAGGCGATCATATCGTTGATGCGATCTCTCGGCATTTGTGAATCCTGCTCAAAATGACATGTATATTACACCTACTAATTCGATGATCCCACTTCGATTAGATTCCTGTTTCGAAATCGCGCGACAGCACATCGCGGCAAAGGAATTGGAGAACTCCTATGGAAATCATGCGCGCAGGCTCGCGTCCGTCGGCAAAAGGCCCGACCGACTGGTTCACCGGCACGGTCCGCGTCGACCCGTTGCTCAATCCCTATGCGCCGGAGCGCGCTCAGGGTGCGCACGTCACCTTCGAGCCGGGCGCACGCACCGCCTGGCACACGCATCCGCTCGGCCAGACCCTCATCATCACCTCAGGCTTTGGCCGCGTGCAGCGTTGGGGTGGTCCGATCGAGGAAGTCCTGCCCGGCGACGTGGTGTGGTTCCCGCCGGGCGAGAAGCACTGGCATGGCGCATCGCCTGAAACGGCCATGACCCATATTGCCGTCAACGAGGTGCAGAACGGCAAGGTCGTCGACTGGCTCGAACAGGTCTCCGACAAGCAATACGGCGGTTGACGCGATCCGCGGTCACGTACGAACGGTACGGCTGAAAGGAGGCTGCCCATGTCCTGGCAGCAACAGGAATTGGAGAAGATCGCCGATAGCGACGACCTGCACATTTCGCCCTACCGCGATGACGGCCAGACCTACGGCACGCCGACCTGGATCTGGTCGGTGGTCGTGGGCGGCGAGCTTTTTGTTCGCGGCTACAACGGCCAAAACTCGCGCTGGTATCAGGCGGCGATCCGTCAGAAGGCGGGCCGCATCACCGCCGCAGGCATGACCAAGGATGTTTCCTTTGAGCCGGTCGATGGCCCCCTCAACGATCCCATTGATGAAGCCTATCGCCGCAAATACGCCAAGAGCCAATATCTTGCGCCCATGATCGCCGGGCGCGCCCGCGCGGCAACCGTCAGGATCACGCCGAAGAATTGAGATATCGAAACCGGAGCGGTGGCGATCAAAACCGAAGGCCGCGCCGGACTCTGACGGGCCAAGCGCTCGAGGAAGAACAAATGTTCATGACGATGCCCCAACGGTCGGTCGCCCCGACCGACAAGTCCCTGCTGTCTTTCATGGCCTCAGTCTTCACGGTGTTCCTGATCACGGGCGCCGCGCTGCCGGCCCTGCCGCTGCACATTCACGATCATCTTGGCTTCGGCCCTTTCATGATCGGCCTCGTTTCCGGCGCGCAATTCGCCGCCTCCCTGATTTCGCGCCTGTGGTCCGGCACGGTCGCTGATCGGCACGGTCCGAAACGAGCGGTCACGGCGGGCTTGGTCATGGCGGCGCTCGCCGGACTCTTCTGTCTACTTTCCCTGCTCGCCGTCGGCAATCCCGCCCTGTCGGTCGAGATCCTGTTGGCTGGCCGTGCGCTTCTCGGTGGCGCCGAGAGCTTCATCATGACCGGCGCGCAAAGTTGGTGCCTTGCGCTCGCCGGTCCCGGCAATGCCGGGAAGATAATCGCCTGGATTGGCACGGCGATGTTCCTGGCGCTGGCAGCGGGCGCACCGCTAGGCAGCTATCTCTACGCGACCTGGGGATTTGCCTCGATCGGACTGGCGACGTCTATCGGCGCGGTGGCAACGCTAGCGCTGGTCGCGCCCATTCCAGCGGTGAAGCCTGCCCCCCAAGGCGAGAAAGCCATCGCGCGAGTTCTGAAGGCAGTCTGGCTTCCGGGACTGGGTATGGCCTTTGCCGGCATCGGCTATGGCACGATGACCGCTTTCGCGGTGCTGCTTTTCGTGCAGCGCGGCTGGCAACCCGCCTGGCTGTCCTTCACGGCTTTCGCCGTCGCACTGATGGTTGCGCGCGTGTTCTTCGGGCCGCTTCCCGATCGTCTTGGCGGTGCGCGCACCGCGATGATCTTCGTTGTCATCCATAGCGTCGGCATGGCGCTGATCTGGTCCTCGCCGTTCGCCTGGCTTGGCTTCGTCGGCGCAGCGCTTGCCGGCTTCGGCTACGCACTCGTCTATCCGGGGTTCGGCATGGAGGCGATCGCCCGGGCGCCGGCGGAATCGCGCGGGCTTGCAATGGGCGTCTATACCGCCTTCATCGATCTCTCGCTCGGCATCCTCGCTCCCCTGCTTGGTCTCGTCGCCAATGCCGCCGGGCTCGGATCGATCTTTCTCATCAACGCACTGCTCGCGCTCTGCGCCGTGCCGATCGCGCTGCGACTGCGTTTTCACCAGCAACCAGAACCGGAAAGGGTCTCATCATGACCGAGAACATCAAAGGCAAGGTCGTCGTCATCACCGGCGCCAGCAGCGGATTGGGCGAAGCCGCCGCCCGCCGCCTTGCAGAGGACGGCGCGAAGCTGGTGTTGGGTGCGCGCCGCATCGATCGTCTCGAAGCCCTGGCCAAGGAACTGGCTCTCGGCGACGGGGCCGTACTGAAAACTGACGTCAGCGACCGCGAACAGGTCAAGCAACTCGTCGAGCGCGCCGTCGAGAAGCATGGTCGCATCGACGTCCTCATCAACAATGCCGGCCTGATGCCGCAGTCCTTGCTCGAAAGCCTCAAGGTCGATGAGTGGGATCGCATGATCGACGTCAACATCAAAGGCGTGCTCTATGGCATCGCCGCCGCGCTGCCAGACATGAAAGCCCAGAAGAGCGGGCACATCATCAACGTCTCCTCGGTCGCCGGTCACAAGATCGGGCCCGGCGGTGCGGTCTATTCCGCCACCAAGCATGCGGTGCGGGCGATCTCGGAAGGGCTGCGCCAAGAGGTGAAACCGTACAATATCCGTACGACCATCATCTCGCCTGGAGCGGTCGCGACCGAGCTTCCCAACACGATTACCGATCCTGCCGTCGCCGGGCGTGTGCGTGAACTCTACGATCAGGTCGCGATTTCCGCCGACTCCTTCGCCAGCGTTGTCGCCTTCGCCATGAGCCAACCGGACGATGTCGACATCAACGAGGTCCTCTATCGGCCGACCGTGCAGGTCTACTGAAAAAACATAGCGGAGTCGGAAAGTCGGTTCCGCGTCAACCTATCTCACGCCGGCCCCACCATTTCCCAGGGTTGGAATGAGGTGGCGCGGCCGAAGACCATGAAGGAGCAGATCATGCCCAGCGATGAACCTACGCTTATATCCGACGATGTCCTGTCCGTTGCCCCAGCGCTCCGGGCTTATATGCAAGACAATGTTATCGACGGTCTGTGGAGGCGACCGCAATTGTCGCCGCGCGATCGCAGCATCGTCACGCTCGCCGTGCTTATCACCCGCAACCAGACGCTCGATATTCCGTTTTATCTCCGGCTCGCGCTCGACAGCGGGCTGAAGCCAGTGGAAATTTCCGAGATTGTCACGCATCTTGCGTTTTATGCCGGGCTCGGCAATGCGGCCTCCACAATTGCAATCGTGAAGGATGTCTTTGGCGAGCGCGGCATCGCCCCGAACGATCTTCCCCCGGTCGATCCGAAACTCCTGCCGCTCGATGCCGCCGCCGAGGCGACACGCGCGGCGAATGTCGAAGAGAATGCCGGGACGATCTCGCCCGGTCTCGTGCAGTTCACCGCCGATGTCCTTTTTCTAAAACTCTGGCTTCGTCCTGATCTCGCGCCGCGCGACAGGAGCCTCGTAACGGTCAGCAGCCTGATGGCGGCAGGGCACATCGCTCAGATCACCTTCCATCTCAACAAAGCAATGGACAACGGCCTGACCAAGGAACAGGCCGGCGAAGTGATCGCGCAGGTGGCGTTCTATGCTGGCTGGCCCGATGCCTTCTCTGCCGCGCCCGTCGTTGGCGAAGTGTTCAAGAGTCGCGGTCAGCAATCCGCTTAATCCCAAGTTCGGGGAGAACCATTGATTATCTCGTTTGAGAGTAAAGTCGCTTTGGTAACGGGGGCCGCATCCGGACTTGGCCTCGCCACGGCGCGGGCTTTCGCAGAATCCGGGGCGTCCGTGGCGCTGGCGGATTGGAACGAGGACGCGGTAAACGCTGTGGCCGAAAAGTTGGCCGCCAAGGGCCATAAAGCCATCGCCATACGTTGCGATGTTGCCGATGACGCGCAGGTCGACGCCATGGTCGCGCGAACCGTCGAGGCGTTCGGCCGGCTCGATGCCGCGTATAACAATGCGGGCGTTCAGAATGTGCTTGCCGAGACGGCCGACACCACGCGCGAGGATTACGATCGCGTTATGGGCATCAATCTGCGCGGTGAATGGAGCTGCATGAAGTTCGAGCTGCGGCAGATGCGCAAGCAGGGAAGCGGTGCGATCGTCAATTGCTCTTCACTCGGCGGACTTGTCGGCGGAGCCGAGCGCGGCATCTATCACGCCGCCAAGCATGGCGTGCTCGGATTCACCAAGAGCGCTGCGCTCGAATACGGAGCAAGGGGAATCCGCATCAACGCGATCTGTCCTGGCTTGATCTGGACGCCACTGGCCGATGAGATGGTGGCCGGCGGTCAGGGCGATGCACTCGAGGCGATGGAAAAGAGCATTCCGATGGGGCGGGTTGGTCGTCCGGAGGAGATTGCGAATGCAGTCCTTTGGCTCTGCAGCGATGCCGCGAGCTACGTAACCGGCCAGTCTATCTCTGTAGATGGCGGCTTCATCATGCGCTGATGGGCATGCCGACCATTCGCAGATGCAAACAAAGCTCACCCGTGATTGATGTCCCCGGCCCCCTTCTAACGGGCGATCTGAGGGTGGGCACAGAGCGGGCAGGTGCGCACGACGCCCGTCGCGGAGTTCAACTTCGGTCCGTTTCACCGACTTGGCTTTGCAGCCGGCCTAGTCAATATCGTGTACCGGATGCCGAAGGAGACAAACCGCGTGCGCTTTAGGTCGCAATGGCATAATCGCAGTCATCATTTTCTATTGTTCTTGGCCAGCATCCGCACCACCCGTAGGCTAGCGTAAAACAGCGTGCTGTGGAGTGGTTGCTGGGGGGGGGGGCGCAACACTCGATTATTGCGATTTGTCGAAAGAGCCATACCATAGCTAGCGGCATAGCCGTTCTGTGTAAGACGAGTTCGAAGCCCTCTCGCTCCACCTCGAAACGTGGGATTGTCGGCGCAGGAACGTGTCCGGCGAGGTGTGGAGCCATATGGTCACGAATGAACCCCATGTAGCGAAAGCCCCATCATCATTCTATCGAGGCAGCGAACACGACTGCACCCTGCGGATCTTCATTCCTCCGGTTTGCTGGCAGAATGAACATGGCAGTTAAAATCAGGGCCAATATGTTCATGATGGCCGCTCCAATAAGGACCGCGCTCACCTGATGACTCATTTTCGCCACGCCAATCAGTTGAGGATCGGCGTTGGCGGTGAAAACCACGATAAGCACGCTGAGGCCGATGGAGCCCCCCAGTTGGCGAGCAACATTGACCAGCCCTGATGCTGCTCCCTGATCACGGCTTTCCACACCGCGCACGCCGGAGGTGGTCAGCGGTGCCATCGCTCCACCGTTGCCAATCCCGATCACGACCATTGGCAGTGCGAGCTGCCAATAGGAAGCGTCGGTGCCCGCGCCTGCCAACCAAAACAGCCCGACGCTGATGAGCAGCAAAGCCCCCATGAGCATCGGAACCCCGCCCACCATGCGCGTGACTCTTGGGATGGCCATCGCGGCGGCGAATTGAACCAACGTCATGGGCAGGAAGCCCAAACCGGCCTGCAGCGCCGAGTAGCTCAGCACACGCTGCATATACTGCGAGCCAAAAAAGAAGAAGGAAACGATCGAGCCGACGTAAAGCATACGCACCAAATACGCGGCAGAACGTTCGCGACTGCGCAGAAGGCGCAAAGGCAGCAACGGAACGTCGACACGGCCCTCATGCCAGAGGAAAAAGCCGAGGACCAAAACCGAGGGTGCCAAAGTCCCCAGCGTGGCCGGGTCAAGCCACCCAGCTTCGGCGGCATTGACCAGACCATAGACCAAGAGCCCCACTCCCAAGGTTGACGTAATGGCGCCCATTGCATCGAACCTGCCCACCGTGGGCGCGTTTTCGGGTATGTAGCGCGCGACGGAGAACAGCAGCGCGATACCAATCGGGATGTTCGCCAGAAAGCCGATCCGCCATGACAACAGGCCCGCGAAAATTCCGCCCAGCACCATGCCAAGGCTCGCGCCGGCACCGGCGACGACCGAATACCAAGCCAGCGCACGGGTGCGCTCGCTGCCTTCGGGAAAAGTGATCGCGATGATGGCGAGCACACTCGGAGCGAGGATCGACGCGCCGAGCCCCTGGACGGCCCGCGCCGCGATCAGCTCGTAAGGCGATTGGGCAATACCGATTACCAGAGACGCAAGCGTGAACAGAATGACGCCGCCTCGCAGGATTCGCCGACGACCGAAAGTGTCGCCCAGCCGGGCCGAAAGAAGGAGAAAGCCACCGAAACAGAGCAGGTAGGCGTTCTGGACCCAGGTCTGCATCACCGGGCTCATGCCCATCGTTTTGCCGATTTCCGGCATGCCCGTGTAAACGATGGAGAGATCCAGCAGGATCATCAGATATGCGGTAAGGACGACGCCAAGAATGGTGTTGGGGTCAGCCAACCGCGCAGAGCGCTGGAGGGTCATCAATAGAGCTTTCATCGGTTTAGGCCGCCCGGCATCGCCATCAATGGCCAGTCATCTTCAACACGGCTTCAGGCAGGCGCTTACCCTGGACTTTGATCCTGGAGGCCTCGGCATCGATCTCGGCGAGATCGCTGGCCGTCAGGTCCAGATCGACCCCGCCGAGATTTTCTTCCAGACGGTGCAGCTTGGTGGTGCCGGGGATCGGCACGATCCATGGCTTCTGGGCCAGCAACCAGGCGAGTGCGACTTGAGCTGGCGTCGCGCCCTTGCGATCCGCAACGCCCTTGACCACGCCGACCAGCGCCATGTTGGCCTTGCGGGCTTCGGGGGAGAAGCGCGGCACTAGGTTGCGGAAATCGCCCTGCTCGAACTTTGTGTTCTCGTCGATCTTCCCGGTCAGGAAGCCCGCGCCGAGGGGGCTGAACGGCACGAACCCTATGCCGAGTTCCTCCAGCACAGGTAGAAGCTCCGCTTCCGGTCCCCGCCAGAACAGCGAATATTCGCTCTGGACCGCGGCCACGGGCTGGACAGCATGTGCCCGGCGAATGGTCTGGACGCCGGCTTCCGACAGGCCGAAGTGTTTGACCTTGCCCTCTGCGATAAGATCCTTGACAGCGCCGGCGACGTCCTCGATCGGCACGTTGAGGTCGACGCGGTGCTGGTAGAATAGGTCGATGCGATCCGTCTTCAGACGCTTGAGCGCGGCCTCCGCCACCGCCTTGACATGCTGGGGCCGGCTGTTGGTGCCGCCGCGGCGCTCACCGATCTCAAGGTCGATGTCGAAGCCGAACTTGGTGGCGATGACGACCTTGTCGCGGATCGGTTGTAATGCTTCTCCGACCAGCACCTCATTGGCGAACGGCCCATAGGCCTCTGCAGTGTCGAAGAGCGTGACGCCGCGCTCATGCGCCTCGTGGATGAGCTTGACCATATCGGCCTTCGCGACACTCGGACCATAGACGCCCGTCATGCCCATGCACCCCAGACCGAGGGCTGATACCTCCAGGTCTTTGCCAAGCTTGCGCGTCTTCATTGTTTTTCTCCATTCATGGTTCGCAATTTGTGCTGCGAAATTCGGTGTGTTGCGATGCTACTCGTTGGCAAGAAGGTCGGTACCGGTGCTGACGTCTTTCCAGGCTCCGGGTTCGTGCCGCTGGGTGTCGAGTGCGCTATCGATGATCTTGGGGGCAAATTTAGCGCGTGCCCAACCGTGCGATAAGATGCCATAATGCGCATGAGCCTTTTAGTTGAGCTAACAAATCCAGATGGAAAACTTCAACGATCTTGCTGCATTCGCCGTCGTCGCCAAGGAACGGAGCTTCACTCGTGCTGCCGCCAAACTCGGCGTCTCGCCATCGGCACTCAGCCAGACTATTCGTAATCTCGAAGAGCGACTGGGGTTGCGGCTCCTGACCCGGACCACACGCAGCGTCGGCTCTACGGAAGCCGGCGAGCGCCTGCTGCGCATGATAGCCCCCCGCTTCGACGAGATTGAGACCGAACTGGCGGCTTTGAGCGAATTGCGAGACAAACCGGCCGGAACTGTCCGGATCACTGCCGGCGAGCATTCTGCGATCTCAATCCTGCAACCCGCACTTAAACGCTTCCTGCCGGATTATCCGGACATTCAAGTCGAGATCATTATCGACTATGGCCTGACCGACATCGTCGCTGAGGGATATGACGCAGGCGTTCGCATGGGCGAACAGGTGGCGAAAGACATGATCGCGGTGCGCATCGGCCCGGATATGCGCATGGCTGTCGTCGCATCGCCAAGCTATTTCGAACGGAATCCGCGTCCAAAAAACCCGCAGGATCTGACCGCTCACAAGTGCATCAATATTCGCCTCCCAACCTATGGCGGGTTGTTTCCGTGGGATCTTGAAAAGAAAGGCCGCGAGGTGAAGGTGCGGGGAGAAGGACAACTCGTCTTCAACAGCCTCGCAATGCGGCTCTCTTCGGCTTTGGACGGCCTCGGCGTGGCCTACATGCCCGAAGATCAAGTGCTCCCATACGTTGCCGAGGGGCGGCTGACGCGGGTTCTGGAGGATTGGTGCCCCTATTTTCCCGGCTATCACCTCTACTATCCGAGTCGACGACAACAATCGCCGGCGCTTGCCTTACTGGTGGATATTCTTCGGTATCGCGGCGACTGACCTGGACTTGCGCTTCTGGAGCCATTTCATCACCCATGGTCAAACACATATAGAGGTCCGTATCGCGATACGGTGGATGAAAAAGCCCGCGACGGATTCCTCGAAGCTCCGCCAATCGCGGGTCATCTGCATGGAGAGCATTGTACCAATGCCAGCTCGAGCGAACTTCATACGCCATAAAGCGCAAGGGCGACCGCGATTAGGCGATTGGGAGTTGGACAGATTGCGATGCGGGCGATCTGTGATGGCTCTGCTGGATGGGCGGTCAGCGGCGATACTGCTCGTCTGAAACCTTCTCCATCCACTCGACCGTCTTTCCGTCGAGCGCCTCGGTGATCGCGATATGGCTCATGCCGACCGTGGCGCTCGCGCCGTGCCAGTGTTTCACGCCGGGCGGAATCCAGACGATGTCGCCGGGCCGGATTTCCTGAACGAGACCACCCCACTCCTGCACAAGCCCGACGCCTGCCGTGACGATCAGTGTCTGACCGAGTGGATGCGTGTGCCAGGCGGTGCGCGCGCCCGGTTCGAAAGTGACGACCGCACCGCTTATCCGAGCTGGATCGCTTCCCTTGAAGGGCGAGTCGACACGCACCCTGCCGGTAAAATTTTCGGCAGATCCCATGGTTGACGGTTGTGATCCGAGATGAGTGACAGTGATCATTTGTTTCGGCTGAGCCCAGGTCGCGGAGGCGTAAAGGACAACGGTGAGTATCATTGCGGCGAGTTGCTTCATTTCTCGCCGTTCTCTTGGAAAACGTCCTTGGCGATCGCGACGGCGGACACCGCGCTCGGCCAGCCGGAATAGAAAGCCATGTGCGTGATTGTCTCGACAATCTCATCCTTGGTTAGGCCGTTTTGGAGGCCAAGCTTGATATGCGATCGGAGCTGATCCGGACGGTTGAGGGCGATCAAAGCGGAAATCGTGACAAGGCTCCGATCTCGCTTTGAAAGTTCTGGCCGCTTCCAGATATCGTCGTAAAGCACGCTGTCGGTCAGCTCGGCGAGCTTTGGCGCGGTTGCTCCCATCAATTGCTGCGCGCGCGACTGCTGCTTAGCAGGCACCGCGTCGGGCGTGGCCGGCGGCTGGCTTTGGGCGATAGCCATGGTGGAAATTCCTTCGGATAGAACAAGGCTGACTAAGACGAACAGATTTCGAGTGCGCTTCTTCAATGTAAGACTCCTCGAGGGCGGGGGAGAACATAGCGACCGGGATCGAACCTGAGCGCGATGTTGCTGAAGCCTTTTGTTTCATGTCCCGTCGGAAATCATGTAAGGCTGACGGTGTTTGATCGCAGCCCGAAACTAAATGGTTCGGGCGAAAAACGGCGTCAGCTTGCCCATCGCGGCTTCCACATATTTGGGAACCCAGTAGGTTTCGATGTGTTTTGCGCCGTCGATCTTGAACAGTTCCTTGTCCGTTGTGCCAATGGCCTTGGTGAAGGCGTCCTCGCTCATGTACAGGCTGTCGGCCTTGCTGCCGGCGATCATAAGCAGCGGTTTGTTGATCAGCTCGATCTGGTCGGTGGCATCCCAACGCATCAGGTCCAGCAAGCTGCTCATCGTATACCTGCCGCTTGAGTTCGGATGGGCGTGGGTTTTTCCGTAGTATTCGAACCCCTGACGGTAGAGATCGAACGGCAATGCCGCAATCTGTTCGTCGGTCAGTTTTCCGTCGCCGACATAGAGAACTGCACCGCCGGTCGCTTCCTGCGCGCGGGCGTCCGACGCCTGTCGCAGGCGATCTTGAATGGTCGTGAGTTGCGAATCCACGTATCCGTTGCGACGGACCCGTCCCGAGTTGAACATGCTGAGCGTCGCGATCGACTTGAAGCGCTTGTCGGTTTTCGCCGCCGACAACGAGTATCCGCCGCCGCCGCAGATGCCGAGCAGGCCCAGACGCGCGGCATCGACGCCCGGATAGCGGGTGACGAAGTCCGCCATACCGTGGATGTCCTCGATGCGGTTTGCCGGCTTGTCCACGTTACGCGGCGTGCCGCCGCTGCCGCCTTGATAGGCCGCATCCGCCGTAATCGTGATGTAGCCTTGTTCCGCAAGATGCTGGGCATACAAGCCCGCGACCTGTTCCTTCACCCCGCCGTTCGGGTGCGCCACGACGATCGCAGGATATTTTTGGCTCGGATCGTAGTCTGTCGGGGTGTAGACGTTGGCGACGATATCCAGGCCATTGAGCTTGTACTGGACCGGGTGAATATTGACCTTGCCCGGCTCATTCGTCGTGATTGCGCCGCCGTAGACCAGGGTAAAGGGATTCTGCTTGTAGTCGGCCGCGGCAGCGGTGGTATCTTTCATGGCTGTAACTCCTGATATTGCACCTGAGAGAACAAGAGCCAAGGCTCCAAGGAACTCGCGCCTTTTCTTGTCGATGACTTCGTTGGTCATTTTGAACTCCAATCTGTGGTCGGCGGGTGAGCGCGATGCTCGGGCAGCGCCGAGCGTCTGCGCAGGTGGGTCAATCCAGTTTCTTCTCGGCGAGGAACTGCGAGACCAGATCGGCGATCTGGACGTTGTTCAGGTCCGACATCAGGAAGTGCGTGTTGCCGCGAATGCCGATGTCGGGAAGATGAAGCAGCCGGGCGTCACCACCATGTTTGTTGATCGCGTCGACCCAGAGCCGGGCCATGGCGAGGCGCACCCGCCAGTTGTCCTGGCCGCGCTCCGTGGTCGGTTCGGCAGGAAAGTTGTCGCCGTAGTAGATGACGATCGGGATGCGGGTAAGCTTCTCGAAAGCCGAGAGTGGTACCGCCTCGGGCGACAAGGTGCCGGCGGCGCTCGGCATCGCCGGGGGAAGTTCCCCTTCTGGGAAGATGAAGCCGCTGCCCGGCTCGAGAGCGACGATGCCCTTGACATTCTGGTTCTTGATGGCCGTCAGCCAACCCGGTCCACCAGCTTGCGAATGCGTGAAGAGGATGCCTGGGCCGATCTTATCGAACAGCGCCGACATAGCGTCCGAGATCACGCCGGCGTCGTAAGGGCCAGTGTTGGGCGTGACCGAACGGAAGAATTGATCCAGCGTCTCGGGCTTGCGATCAAACTGTACGTTGTCGAAATAGTTCGGCCACTTGCCGATCCGGAATTGATCGAAGAAGAGTTGATCGTAGGGTGTCGGTTCGATCGTTATTGCCACAGTGCTATTGCCGGCGCGGCCGCGACGCGGTTGATCTACGATGTAGACCGAGAAATGCCGACGCAGGAAGATGGTCTCGAAACCCTCGCGACCATCTGGCGTCGTTTCCCAACTACGGCCCGACTGGTAGGCGCCATGCAGCATGATGACGGGCAGCGCTTTGGGGTTCTGGGGGATCTGATAGAAGGCGTAGAGATGATCGCCGTGGAATGTCTGCCCTTCTGAGGTAGGCTTGTCGTTATTGTAGGTGCCAGGGGTGCTCACCACTGTCCCGCCGACCGCGAAGCTACCCTGTTCCCGGATCATCAGAGGTTCCGATTTTCCCTTTTGCTCAGCCATTGCGGCGGCAGGGGCAAGCATCACCACAGCAGCGAGCAACGATGCGACGAACCGATTACGTGAACTCAAAGCACCCATCCTCTTCAACCTTCTGATCAGTGAGAAAAAGATAGAGCCAATCAAATTCCTTGATTAGATGCCGATATCCGGATGCGTTTTTAAGTTCAGCTTAATAATTTGGAGACCAGCCCGCCTTGGTACGGTTCGCATAGTGAGATCGAGAAATTACTCAAATCGCCTGTGACAACCTGCCTGCAAAGCCCGCTGAAAGACTAAAGCCAAGCCCCTCTGCCTCCCCAGGATGCCCCGAGACTGAGCCGCCCTGCTTAGGGTGCCCCTCGCCAAGCCGTCAACTTCTGGGCTGGTCGATTTGATAATGCTTGGCGTGCGATCGTGCTGACAAGATCGCGTTTGCATCCCTCAACTCGGCAGATACTCCCGGCTCCAGCTATCGCTGACGACACTTGTCGCTTTGAGCTGGTCGATTGCCGCATCGCCGTAGCCAAGCGACTTCAGCACCTGTCGCGTGGAGGAGCCGTATTTTTCCGCTGAGGGCAGATGACGAACCTTGCCGCTTCTCGGGCGGACGGCCAGCGGATCGAGCAGCGTAACGGTATGGCCACTGGGATGGTCGGCGTAGCGTGAGAAGGCAAAGCTGCCGCGATCGGTGCCCGCTGAGCCGTCGGCCGGGCGGCAATTGCTGGCGCGGATGGCCTCGATGCTGCTGCAGATCGCTGCCCCGATATCCGCCGCCCGCAGGCGCCCAATCCAGGTCGCGGCGTCCTCCTTACCGAAGGCTTTCGTCAGGAAGGCGTCTCTCTCTTCAGGCGCCAGCGTGGCGAGCCCCTCCAGCCCCTCCACGATGAGGAAGCGCGGCAGGTCGGCCTCCGAAGCGCCCAGCACCATCCAGCGGTCCGCCGCCTTGTAGAGATGGTTGAGAGCGTTCGTACCCATGGCAGCCCTGCCAGTCGGTTCGTCGAAGGGACCACGTCCGATGAAGTCGTAGCAGAATGGGATCTGCGCGAGCCCGCTGAGGGCCGAGAGTGAGGTCCGTGGGCGGCCAATTCGGCCGGTCCGCCGCTTCTGGAAGAGGGCCGCCCCGATGCCGAGGGCAGCGCCAAAGCCGCACATCACATCGATGGTGCCGACATGGGCGTGCTCCTCGGGCGTCTCCATCGCCCCGCCGAAACGCAGCATGATGCCGGTGGCGGCCTGCACGAGGTCGTCATAACCGAGATATTCGGTTCGCGGGCCGCGGCGCACACCGCCGAAACAATCAAGCTGACAGAAGATCGCGTTCGGGTTGAGCGCCTCGAGACCCTTAGAATCAAGGCCCATGCTCTTCACCTGACGGTCGGTGGCATTCCAGACGATGACGTCGACCGAACGGACGAGCTCTTCGAACAGCGCACGCCCCTCGGGCGAGGCGATGTTCGCAAGCACGGAGCGCTTGCCGCGCATGTGGGTCATGCCGAAAATCACCGTGTTCCAGCAGTCGTAGAGGGGTGTGGCTGGGTCGAGCTTGATGACCTCGGCGCCGAAGCGCGCCAGGTAAGCCACCGAATGCGGGCCGGCGATGACATTGCAAAGGTCGAGAACGCGAACGCCTTCCAGCCAGCCTTTCTGCTCAGTCTGCGCCGAGGCACGGGGAAGCCGGCGAGTGCGCTGTGCGGAAAGGCTGTCGAGCGCCTCTTCGAAACTCACGGTTTTGCGCGGGGCCGGCGTGAGCATCGCCTCGCCGCTCTCCTGCAGCCAGGCCATCGGCCCCGGCTGGATCATGCGACCGTAGACGGGGTCGTCGACTTCCACCATCAGGCCGGCGGTCTCGGCATGGTCGTCGCTGATCCACTCCTGCAGCCAGCGTTGCGGCGCGCCGGGGAACTGCCCCTTGCCGAAGATGCGCTCCCACTCCTTTGCGGTTCGCGTGAGGAACACGTCCTTCATGCGGTCGGCGATCTTGTCGGCCCAATGCTTGGGCAGCGGATAGACGCCGAGAGAAACGTCCGAGGACCATTCTGCGGCAGGCAGATAGGTGTCCGGTTCTTCGGCCAGGCCTTCGGCGATGAGTTCGTCATAAAGGCCGAGGGTCTGCAGGCAGCGCTTGGCGTGATGCCTGTGGCTTGGGCAGACCACATAAAACATGCGGCCGTCCTTGCACATATAGCTACGATAGAAGGGGTCGAGGAAATCCTGCAACGCCTCGTAGGAGACACTCATCGGCAGACCTTCCTTCCGTCGCCTTTCGATCTCGCGCTCGCGCTGGGTTTGGTAGCGCAGCGGATAGTCCTCGATTTTGATCGAATTGTAGCTCAGGCCCTCCATCACGGCGCTGGCAAGCGGCACCTCGATCTGATCCCCGATGCCGGTGGTCTCGCGCGCCTGCAAAGCCAGCACAGCAGCGGAGGCGGCAAGCATGGTTCCATAGGCCGAGGCGAGCGGCAGTGGCGAGAAGCAGGGATTGACACCCATCAGCACCCGGTTCAAGCCCATATCGGTGAAAACGCCGGAAGTTGCAGCGATCACTGACTCAAAGGCGCGCCAATCGCGGCGCAGTTCGTCATTGGAGGCAAAGCCCGGGATCGAAACAGTGATCAGCTCAGGGTGGCCCTCGTGCAGCGCCGCGAAATCGAGGCCGAGCCGGGCCATCACGCCTGGACGAAAGTTCTCGACCACGATATCGGCCTGCTCGACCAACTCGCGCGCCTGCGCCACGCCCTGCGGCGTCTTCAGGTCCACGCAGAGGGAGAGCTTGTTGCGGTTCAATGTTGCATTGGCCGGGCTATCCCAGAGCGGGCCAGCCGGCGGATCGATATGGACGACACTGGCGCCGAGATCGCCCAGGATCATCGCAACCGCCGGGCCGGCGATGTACTGCCCGAAGTCGACAACCGTAATGCCGGAGAGCGGAAGGGATGAGCGTTGCATTGTAATTTCTTCGCAGATTCGAATGAGGGCCTCAGGCACGGGCATCCTGCTGGATCAGCCGTGCAGCCTTCTCGGAGATCATCAGGGTGGGCGAGTTGGTGTTGCCGCTGGTGATCGTCGGCATCACACTGGCATCGACCACGCGCAAGCGATCGACGCCACGCACACGCAGGCGGCTGTCGAGCACCGCCATCGGATCGTCGTTTTGACCCATCTTGGCGGTGCCGACCGGATGGAAGATGGTGTTGGCAATGTCGCCCGCGAGCTTTGCCAGCTCCTCGTCCGTCTGGAATTCGGTGCCCGGCTTCCATTCCACAGGGTTGTAGGGCGCCAGTGCGGGCTGTGACACGATCCGGCGCACCTGGCGCAGGCTGGTGGCCGCGATGCGGCGATCCTCCGCGGTACTCAGATAATTCGGCGCGATGGCCGGAGCGTCGGTCGCGCGCGCAGATCGGATGCGCACATGGCCGCGGCTTGTGGGATTGAGATTGCAGACGCTGGCTGTGAAGGCCGGGAATGCATGGAGCGGGTCGCCAAAGCCCTCGAGGCTGAGCGGCTGGACGTGATATTCGAGATTGGCATGGGCCTGCCCTTCGTCGGAACGGGTGAAGGCACCAAGCTGAGAGGGGGACATGCTCATCGGCCCACTGCGCCTAAGTGCATATTCGAGGCCGATGCTCGCCTTTCCCATCAAGCTGTTCGCAAGCGTGTTGAGCGTCCTTACACCGGAGACCTTGTAGACGGCGCGGATCTGCAGGTGATCCTGGAGATTCTCGCCGACACCTGGCAGGTCGGAAATGACGTTGATGTCATGCAGCTTGAGGAGAGAGGCCGGGCCGATGCCAGAGAGTTGCAGAATCTGCGGCGAACCGATGGCGCCAGCCGACAAAATGACCTCGCCGCGCGCCGCGACGGCGAACTCTTCACCACCGCGTTGCAGCACCACGCCTGCGCAGCATGAACGACCTCCGGCTCCGGTCTCGAGCATCAATCTCGCGACCTGCGCCTGCGTCCACACGGCAAGATTGCGCCGCCCTTTTGCGGGACGCAGAAAGGCCTTGGCGGTGTTCCAGCGCCAGCCCGCCTTCTGGTTCACCTCGAAATAGCCGACGCCTTCATTGTCGCCGCTGTTGAAATCCTCGGTCCGTGGCACGCCTGCCTGAACCGCTGCTTCGGCGAACGCTTGGAGGATATCCCAGTGCAAACGCTGCTTCTCAATGCGCCATTCGCCGCCATGGCCGTGCAGGTCGGAAAAGCGGCTATTGTCCCCCATCTTCGGGTCTACGCCGTTGTCTAAACGGTAGTGGTCTTCATGCGTCATGAAGTCGGGGAGACATTTGGCCCAGGACCATTCTTCGTCACTGACGAGCCGAGCCCATCCGTCATAATCGCGGGCTTGGCCCCGCATGTAGATCATGCCGTTTATTGAGGAGCATCCCCCCAGCGTCTTGCCGCGTGGATAGCGCAGCGAGCGGCCATTGAGACCGGGATCGGGCTCCGTCCTGAACAGCCAGTCCGTGCGGGGATTGCCGATGCAGTAGAGATAGCCGACCGGGATATGGATCCACGGGTAGTTGTCCTTCCGTCCGGCCTCCAGCAGTAGCACCCGCTTCGAGGGATCGCTGCTCAGTCGGTTGGCCAACAGGCATCCCGCCGTGCCGGCGCCGATGACGATGTAATCGAAGGTGTCACGATAGGCCACTGACGCCGTCTCTCCGTATAATAAGGGCCGGCGTGGAGCCAAACGCCTTCATCGAATTTAATAATGCTTCACCCCTCGTTTGGCACGGATAAGGCTTGCCTGAACAGGCGGAAAAGTTTCATGTCAGTATTACATTTTTTGATACTTTGGACGCTCCGCCTAGGCGACTGCAATGCACGATCTGCCGCCACTTAAAGCCCTTCGCGTGTTCGACGCCTGCATTCGCCTTGGCAGCTTCACGCGCGCGGCCAAGGAGTTGAACGTCGGGCAGCCGGCGATCAGTCACCAGATCCAGGCGCTTGAGCAGGATATCGGCATGGCCCTGTTCGAGCGGCGCGGGGCGCAGACCACGCCGACGGCCGAGGCTCTGGCCTTCCACCGCACCATCGCCAGCGCCCTGGCCGACATGGCGCGTGCCACGGTGGAAATGCGGCGGCATGCCAGGCGTCCGGGACTGGCTCTGGCGACCTATCCCGGTATCGCGATGTACTGGCTTATGCCTAAGCTAGCAGCGCTGCGTCAGTCCGAGCCGCAGTTCAGCTTCCGCGTCACCACGGCTGAGCGGGATATCGACATGCGGATCGAGGACGCCGATTTCGCCATCCTGTTCGGTGAAGGAAATTGGCCGGGTTTCGAAAGCCGGCTACTTGTTAAACAGGAAGTAGTACCGGTCGCCGCGCCGGCGCTGGCTGCGCGCGTGGGGCACCTCTCCCGCGCAAGTCTGCTCGAGCAAGGCCCGTTAATTCACCTGGAGGATAAAACTCATCGCTGGTTTACCTGGCAGGACTGGCGCGACCGGCGGGCGCCAGACGCCGAGATGATCGATGCTGGCATTCACGTCACCAATCACGGTATCGCCATCCATCAAACACTGATAGGCGTGGGCATTGCGCTCGGTTGGCATGGCGTCATCGACGACCTTCTCGCCAACGGGCTGCTCGTAGCTCTAGATTCGGAGCCCCTGCGTTCAGAACGTGGCTATTATTTGGTGGCGCCACGCAGGGTTATGGAATCCGACATCGGTGTCACGCTCCTCCGGGCCCTCCTCGGCCCGGATTCTCGGAGAAGTGACTCTTGAGTCAGCGGTCTGATTGCGATGTGTCCTGATTTTAAATCGGGCTGTCCGGAATCCTCCTATCTGAAGTCGCCAGGGTGGAGAGCCGCAATGTTCGCTTCCCGAAATGCATTTCGCTCGCCCGAGGGACCTAAATGGGCGATTTTCAGTCGCCAGCCCCCACCCTCGAATGATAGAGCGCGGTTTGCCAAGCAGGATTTGAACCTAATTCGAACTCGGCGCAGCCTAGCGTTAAGGATCGTAGGCCAGGCGACTGAAGCGGGCTGTAGGTTGGCTGTGGGGCAGGATTTGAACCTGCGAGATAATGGCCACCCCGATATCTGAAATTTGTAAGATAGTCGTTGAGGTCCGCGATCAAGTCCCAGAGGGGGCATTTCGACTCAAGTTGAAAGATAGTCACTGGCGGATCAAGAGATTTCGGCCAAACTACAATTTTGAACGACACATAAACTTAAACAAAAGTATCAATTATATAAACTTCGCAGTTTTATTCTGAGTGGCGCACCATTCTCCCATACAGATTGGCTTTCTTTTCTCTTCCTAATACTGCTGTTTGACAAGCACATAATCACTCTGAGGCAATTCGAGCCGTGTTGTTGACGTCTTTCACGCGGACGCTGCAAGCTTGGTACGGCAGGCACACGCTTTGGCCGTTCAGCTACGTGGGATTTAATCCACCGTCGGAAAAGAGAATCTCGCCGGTCAGGTTCCTGGTACTTGCGTTTCCGGCCACATACGCGCTCAAGCCCGTAGCCAGCGCATCGAACGCCGCCTTACAACGCGGGTTGCCACGCAGATCCTCATGCATCGTGATCCAAGTGTCGAGCGCAAACGCGCAGGCCTGGCCCAGCACGCGTACGAGCCGGGGGTCGCGCTGCGCGAGGCCCGTCTGGCAGAAGCCGATGCCGCAGCCCGCGCGGATCATCGCAAGCTGCGCAAGGTCGCTGCCGGCGCGAATCGAGAACGCCTCGCGCCGCCACGCTGGAAACGCCTTCGTGGCTGCGCGCAGGAACGGTGTCGTTTCGTCGAAGCCGATCAGTGTGTGGCTCGCGAGATCGTCGAGCCCATCCGGCGTGCCGTGCGCGGCGAGGTAATCGTCGCGCGCGTGCAGCCCCACTTCGATTGCGCCGATGCGCCGCGCAATCAGTATCTCCTGCATCGGTCGCGTCATGCGGACTGCGATATCCACTTCGCGCTGCAGCAGATCCTGAATGCGATTGGTCGTCACCAGCTCGACCACCAGTCTAGGATGCACCCGCCGCAACTGCGCGATCACCGGCGGCAACACCTCCACGCCGACCACTTCGCTCGCAGAAATCCGCACGACGCCATGCATTTCCTCGCCTCGGCCGGACGCCGCGCGTTCCAGCGCCGCCGCGGTGTTGCGCATCGCCTCGGCGTAGCCGCGCAGCGCGGTGGCCGCTTGCGTCGGTAGCAAGCCCGTTTGCGAGCGCGTGAAGAGCGGCTGGCCAAACGCCGCCTCCAACGTTTCGATGTGCCGCCCCGCCGTGGGCTGCGTGATGCCGAGCGCGCGTGCGGCCCCCGAAAGCGAGCCTTCGGTCAGCACGGCTAGAAAGGTCCGGTAGAGTTCCCAGTTCAGATTCGAAGCCATACATAAATATATAGCAGATCAACCATGTTCGCCAATTTATTATGTGCCGCCGCAACCGTACGTTGGCTCCATCGAAGCAATCGACGCGAAGCGGAGGATCATTATGGCGACCCCAATGTCCGAACGGCAGGGACAAGAGGACAAGTGCGCGCTTGTGCTGGGCGCGACAGGCGGCATCGGCGGCGAAGTCGCGCGTCAGTTGCGCGAAGCCGGCTGGCAGGTGCGCGCGCTGCACCGGCGGGGCGCTCAAGTCGCCAGCTCCGGTGACGGCATCGACTGGCGGCAGGGCGACGCTATGGAACGCGAAGCCGTCGTGCGGGCCGCGCGCGGCTGCAGCGTGATCGTTCACGCGGTCAACCCGCCCGGCTATCGCAACTGGCCGAAGCTCGTGCTGCCGATGATCGGCAACACAATCGCGGCGGCGCAGGTCGCGGGCGCGACAGTCGTCCTGCCGGGCACCGTCTACAATTACGGGCCCGATGCATTCCCGACGCTCACCGAAGACCAGCCGCAGCGGCCGCGCACACGCAAGGGCGCGATTCGCGTCGAGTTGGAGCGGCAGTTGCAGGCGGCGGCCGCGCAAGGTGTGCGCACGATCGTCGTGCGGGCCGGCGACTTCTTCGGCCCGCACCTCATCGGCAACAGCTGGTTCGCGCAAGGCTTCGTGAAGGCGGGGCACCCCGTGAGTACCGTTCGCCTGCCTGGCCGCCCGGGCGTGGGTCATCAGTGGGCCTACGTTCCCGACGTGGCGCGCACCATGATCGAGCTGATCGCTCGGCGAGCGACGCTACCGGAGTTCGCAACTTTCCACTTCGGCGGCCATTGGGACGCCGACGGCACGCGAATGGCCGAAGCCATTTGTCGCGTCGCCACGCTCCACGGCGCGCGGCCGCGCCAGCGCCGCTTTCCGTGGGCGCTCGTCTATGCCGCGGCGCCGTTCGTCACGACGCTGCGCGAAATGCTCGAGATGCGCTACCTCTGGCGCGAACCGATCCGGCTCGACAACACGCGTCTCATCGCCACGCTCGGCCGCGAGCCGCACACGCCACTGGACACCGCCGTCAAGGCCACGCTGGCCGGGATCGGGTGTCTGGGCAAGGAGGCCCCCGCCGCTCATGCCGAATTGCACCCGAGCTAGGGGTCGTCGTAGAACGCATCGGGCTTTGATCGTTTGGTGGGCGAAGGTTTTGAGGGCGGCCCGAATCCAGCCCGACATGACCCGGCGCCGCGAGATCATCAGGACGATTCGATCGAGCGCCAGGGCCTGTTGATCGCGGCCGTTCCGGCACCGGAATCGCGCGAAACGGCTTCCCGCAATCCCCGCGCAGCTCAATCCCACACTTACACGCATTCGAATGTAATATCCTGTGCCCCTTCCCAAAGGACGGTTTTGCCAAGCTCCGGCAACACATCGAGATTGCTGGTGATCGTTATGAAATGGTTTCCGGCGAGCTGCCCCATCTTTGATGCGAAATGGACGCCGCCGTAGGCAAGAAGAATTTCTGTTTCGCTGATCCCGCCCGGATAGAGAACGATCTGCCCGGGCGCGGGATAGCTTGTGTGATTTTCGTAGCCCACACCAAAATCGAGCGAGCCGAGCGGCACCCAAACACCTTCACCGGACCAGCGAACATGCACGATCTTACTGGAAAACGGCGTGCGCTTGAGAAATGCCTGAACTGTATTCGGCGCTTTTTGCGTCTCGAGCACAGCGTCAAATGTAAATTTGCCAGCGGTAATTTTGATTTTCATGAGATAGTCCTGTTCTTGCGTTTATTGAATCGAATTGGCGAGGGAAGCGGCGCAGTATTGACCGTCGCCTTTTCGACCGACCAACGTGCCGTCCTCGATCATGATTTTGCCGTTCAGAAGCACCGTCGTCGGCCACCCGGTTAAGGTCACGCCTTCATACGGCGTATAGTCGGCCCCATCGTGAAGGTCGGAATGACGTATTGTCCGTTTGATCGTCGGATCCCAGATCGCAATATCGGCATCCGCCCCCACGGCGATCGTGCCTTTCTGCGGGTATAGGCCATAGGTTTTGGCATGGTTCGTCGACGTGAGTGCGACGAAACGCGGCAGGCTGATCCGGCCGGTCATGACCCCTTCGGAAAAGAGGATCGGCTGGCGCGTCTCAACGCCGGGAATGCCGTTGGGGATGTGCCGAAAGCTCTTCAGCCCCTTCGTATTGCGCTTGCCGCGAACATCCTCATAACGAAATGGGCAATGATCGGAGGAAAACAAATCGAACACGCCCGCCTCGATGCCGCGCCAGCAATCCGCTTGAGCGGCCTTGTCGCGTGGAGGCGGGGAGCAAACGAGCTTGGCTCCCTCCCAATCCATGCCCTTCAGATCGTCCGCTGTCAGCAAAAGATATTGTGGACAGGTCTCGCCCACAACTTTGCCGCCGCGCATGCGTGCCCGTGCGATCTCCTCCATCGCCGCGCCATTCGACACATGAACGATCACAATCGGCACGTCGACGATCTCCGCGAGCGTGAGCGCACGGTGGGTTGCCTCGCGTTCGACGGCAACGGGCCGCGTCGTCGCATGGGCGTAAGGTTCCACATTCCCTGACCGCTCGTGTTTCTCGACCAAATAGCGAATGGCATCCTCATTTTCGCAGTGAACCATCACTGTCGCCTTGGTCTGGCGCGCCACGTCGAGCACCTTAAGAATCGAGGCGTCGTCGAGGCGAAGATCGTCATAGGTCATGAACACTTTGAGCGACGTGTAGCCATCCCTCACCAGCGCAGGTAATTCTTGGCCGAGCAGGGTCTCGTTCGCGTCGTTGACGATGAGGTGAAAACTGACGTCCGTGTAGCACTCCCCTTCGGCGAGCGCATGATATTCCTTAAGCGCCTCTCGCAGAGGATGCCCCTTACGCTGGAGGCAAAAGGGCATGACGGTGGTGTTGCCGCCGTACAAGGCGGATAACGTTCCGCTTGCAAAATCGTCCGCCATCACGATTCCTTCCCCCGAAGGTTGGGAGATGTGAACATGGCTGTCAATGCCGCCCGGCAGAACATATTTCCCGGCAGCATCTATCTCGCGGGCGGCGCCTTCCAACGCCGTGCCGAGCTGCACGATTTTTCCGTCCTTTATCGCAATATCCGCGACAAACACGTCAGCCGCGGTCGCCACCGTGCCGTTGCGAATGATGAGGTCAAACCGATCCATTTTCCCCTACCCGGTTCTGCAACTATTCAGTGCTTCAAGATCTTGCCGAGGAAAGCCTCGGTGCGCGGATTGTGGACTTGCGAGAAGAACGCTTCCGTCGGCTTATCCTCGACGATCTCGCCGGCGTCCACGAAGACCATTCTCGAAGCGACGCGCCGCGCAAAGCCCATTTCATGCGTCACGATCATCATCGTGACGCCCTCGCGGGCCAACTCGGTCATGACATCGAGCACTTCTGCAATCATCTCGGGATCGAGCGCCGAAGTCGGCTCATCAAAAAGCATCGCGAGTGGATCCATCGCCAGGGCACGCGCGATGGCAACGCGCTGTTGCTGGCCGCCCGACAATTGGGCGGGGAATTTGGCAGCGTGATCGACCAAGCCGACACGGTCCAACAGGTCCAACGCCTTCCGCTCCGCCAGTCCGGCGTTGCGGCCGAGCACGACGAGTTGCGCCAACATGACATTGCGCAAAATCGTCATATGGGGAAACAGCTCGAAATTCTGAAAAACCATACCAATCCGCGCGCGCAGCTCCGGCAGATTCGTGCGATGATCCCTGACCTCTATGCCGTGAACACGAATGGAACCTTCCTCAAATGGCTCAAGCGCGTTCACACATTTTATGAGAGTCGACTTTCCCGAGCCGGATGGGCCGCACACGACAACGACCTCGCCCTTGTCGACACGGGTCGTACATTTTTTAAGGACCTGATAGTCGCCGTACCACTTACTGACCCCGTTTATTTCAATCATCAGCGGCTCCTCGAAAAGCGAAGAATCGAAAATGGCGCAAGATCGAGATCGGGCTTGCGGCTCGCGACGAGCGAAGCGGTCAAGGCCCCCATCAAAGGGCCCAAAGTATAGCCATTCGACGTCACTGTGTTGAAGAAACCCGGGCAATCGGGATGCTCGCCAAGGATCGGCGCGCCATCAATGTTGATATTCATCGCGGCCCAGCTCCGAATGACATGGACTTTGCGCAGCGCCGGCACGACATGCTGGGCAACCCACAGATTGCCTTCGAGACTTTCGAAGAGCGGCCGCGGATGTTGATGGACCGGGTCCAACCCGGCGGTCCAGCCGCCACCAACAATGAAATTGCCGTTGGCGGCCTGCTTCAGCGTCAAGTGACGGTCGGCATGTGCGACGAGCCGCGAAACTAGCGGCTGAACCGGTTCGGTCACGATCATCTGCAACGGCGCGCCAAAAACCGGCACATCCACGCCGACCATGCGGCCGATGCGCGAGGCAAAGGCGCCGGCGGCATTGACGACCTTCCGAGCGATGATTTGGCCGCGCGATGTCGTGACACGGAAAGAACCGGCTTGGGCCTCGATGTTCAAAACTTCGGTGCGCGTGAGAACCAGGGCGCCTCCGCGCTGTGCGGCCTCGCGAATGCGTTGCGTGGCAATCAGCGGATTGATCTTGCCCTCTTGCTGGCAATAGGCCGCGCCCACGAAATGCGGAGCGATCGACGGTTCAAGCTCCCGCAGTTCTTTGCTCCCGATCACATGGCAATCGATGCCCCATTGGCGCTCGGCAGCCGATTTGCCTTCGAGAAACCGCATCTGCGCATCGTTTTCTGCGACCATGATGCCGCCTGTGATCTTCATCTCCAGGTCTGTGCCGATCTCCCGTTGCAGTTGCGCCCAGAGTGCGATCGACTCCCGTTGGAGCGGCAGCGTCTGAAGAGCCGGCTGCCCACCCGCCTCGGCCCGCAAGCCATGATCGAACGACAGGAGTTGGGCGTGCAAACTTCCCGCATTGCCGCCCGAAGCAAGCGAATTGGGATAGGCCCGGTCGATGACAGCGACTTCCTGCCCCTCGCGGCTCAGAAAGAGCGCCGTCGAAAGGCCGGCGATCCCCGCCCCAATAATCAACGTCTCCACCGAATTGATCGGAAGCGGGTCATCGGCGGCGAGAGTTGGCTTGTCGGGCAAAAGCGCCCGCTTGTGCCCACCCCATTCACCCTTCTCCACGGCAATGGCTGCCAATGGAATGGGCCGCAGCGGCATCTGCGGCGCAAGATGGCCGTCAGTTTCATCGACATGCGGCCGCTTTGCAATCGCACGCAATCGCGACGCGCAATAACGCCCCTGGCATCGGCCCATTCCGGCCCGGAAAAGGCGCTTGAGGGTCGCGACATCTCCTTCTGCTGCAGCCACTCCGTTCTCGAGCGCCTGCAATGTCACGTTTTCGCAGCGGCATACCATCGTATCTTCCGCCGCAGTATTTTTGCAATCCGCGGCAGGCCGAAAGATGGACCATAGCGTCTTTTGGAATTGCTTGTGCCGCGCGAGCAATGTCTTGGTGCGCGCATCGTCCGGTCCCGCCAAACCGAGTTCGCGGGCGGCAGCAAGCCCTGCCAACCGCCCCTCGGCCAGAGCCACGTGGGCGCCGGCAAAGCGCGCGGCCTCACCAACGACATAGATGCCAGGGCGAGACGTTCGGCCATTTTCGTCGCGTCGGGTCTGCAACTCCCCATCGATGACCTCGTGTAAACAGCCCACGAGGCGTGCCAATTCATTCGACGGCGCAAAGTACCCGCCGAGCAGCACCGTATCCGCGGCAAATGCGCGGACGCCTCCCGGCACGCGAGCGCGAACATGCTCCACCCGTCCGTCGCCTGTGATCGCCTCGATGCAACTATTCCATAGAACCGGAACGTCGCGTTGACGGAGCGCGCGCAGATTGCGAAGTCCGAGCCATGCGAGCATCGGATTTTGCCGCGCGAGCATGAGGCCCTGGAAAGGCTGATGCCAGGGCGACTGCGCAGCCTCCACCAGCCCGACCACATTCGCGCCAGCGCGACAGAGTTCCGCGGCAACTTGAATGTTGAGCGGACCATTGCCGGCAATCAAGATGCGGCCGGGTGGCGTGACGGCATTGCTTCTCAACAGGGTCTGAGCGGCCCCGGTCGTCATGACGCCAGGCAAGGTCCAGCCAGGAACCGGGTGCGGCCGTTCATACGCGCCGGTTGCGATGATCAAGATCTTCGGTCTGACATATGACGCACCATCGGGACCATAGAGGCCGAGGCGTAAACCGTGTTGATCCTGCTCCGCGCCCCACACGAGCGTTCCGGGTGCGAATGTCACGCCGGCACTTTGGCATTGTTGGATCAGTCCCAAACCATCGGAAGCCTGACGATCTTTTCGCAGCAGGGCTGAGGCGCTCGGGGTTCCAGGCTGTTTAAAATATTGTCCGCCGGCTTTGTTGCGCTCATCGATCACGCGAACATTTGCCCCCGCCTCGGCTGCTGCCTTTGCCGCGGCCAGGCCGGCGGGACCTGCGCCGACCACAGCAACGTCCACGGTCACCACGTTGAGCCTTCCGGGCGGCGCACAAAGATCCGCGCATGTGTTCGCGGCTAGGTCGAGACGCCCGGCTTGGGATTCGACCCGCAAGCCGTCGCGGACGCTCTGCATGCAAGCTCTTTGACCGGGAACGCCGTCGATCGTGACGATGCACTCGTTGCAAACGCCCATGCCGCACAAGAGCCCACGCGACTCGCCGGTTGTCGAGCTGGAGAAACTCTGCTGTTGGCCTGCGACCAGCGCCGCCGCTACCGTCTGGCCCGGCTCGGCCCGAAAAGTGTCACCGTTAAAGGTGAAAGCGACCGATCGCCTTTGGCGCTCATCTCCGGGCTGTTGGTCGGCGACACCCATGACAACCTATCCTCAGGCGGCAAATCGCAACTGAAATTGCGCGACGAGTTGCTTCATCGCAACGTCGTCGGCAGCCGGCAACGGCAGGCGCGGCGGGCGTGGCGGTCCCGCTTGGAATCCCATGTGGTTCAACAGCGATTTGGAGCCGGCGACATAGGCCTGGCCGCCAACCGCCTGAATGATCGGTAACCACTTGAGATAGAGGTTGCGCGCCTCATCGATCCGTCCCTCGTCTGCGACGAGCTCGAAAATTCGCGCCATGGCTGCAGGCGCGACATTGGACGCCACGGCGACCCACCCTTGCGCGCCCATCACAAAGGACTCAAATCCAAGGATGCCGCCAAATACGGTCATGTTGGGACCGGCGAGCCGAATAATATCGCGAACACGTGTGATCTCCAATGTCGATTCCTTCACGTAGCTACAGCCCGGAATTTCGGCCAGGCGTGCGAGCAGCTCTGGTCTCATATCCACGTTGGCGGTTGCCGGGTTGTTATAAACCATGATCGGAATATCGAGCGCGCTGGCGATCGTGCGGTAATGCTGAACGAGTTCATCGTCGGTCGGCGTCGAGTAGAACGGGGGAATGATCATGACGCCGTCGGCACCCATTTGCTGGGCCTGCTGACTGAGGCGCACGCTCTCGCGCGTATCCTCCGCGCCGGTGCCGATCAGGACCGGAACGCGGCCGTTCGTCGTCTCGATCACCGTTCTGGCGACGGCATCCCTCTCCTCCTGCGAAAGCGAAAGAAACTCGCCGGTCGACCCCAAAGGAATCAATCCATGTATGCCTTCTTGAATCTGCCAGTTCGTGAAGTCAGCGAGCGCCTTCAGGTCGATCTGACCATCATTGGTCAGCGGCGTGATCATCACCGTAAAGACGCCTCGGAATTTCTGAGTCATTGTAAAGTACCTGCGGTATTATGAAACACGTCAGCGCTGATCGCTGATGGACATTTTCGACGCGGCGTGACCGAAGCGTTTCTCGATATGGCGTTGCGCCACATCCCAGACCGTGGTCATCAGCAGATAGTACAGCGCCGCGACCGCGAAGAGTTCCAGCACCATGAAACGCTCTTGGATCAGGACCTGGGTGCGGCGAAGCAATTCTTCCATCGAGATGACGGAGGTCACCGACGTCGTCTTCAGAAGGCCGTTCACCGAATTGCCAAGCGGTGGGATAATGACTTTGAAAGCTTGAGGCATCACGATATGGCGCATGATTTTGGGCTCAGTCATGCCAAGGGCCCGGCCCGCCCGGATCTGCCCGATGGGAACGGCGTCGATCCCGGCCCGCACGATCTCGGCAAGATAAGCCGCCTCATTCAGCGCAAGGCCCAGCAATGCGGCTTCGACAACGGAAAAGCGAATGCCGAGCACTGGAAGCGCGGTATAGATGATGATTAACTGCACCAAAAGCGGCGTGCCGCGGAAGAGCCATATGTAACCTTGGGCGATCAGGGAAATTGCTCTTCGCTCCGACCGGCGCATCAGCGCAAGACCAAATCCCATGACGAGGCCGCCCATCAGCGACACCACCGTGAGCCATAGAGTCGTCGCGACACCGCCGAGAATGAACGGGTTGACGAGGTAATCGAAAAAACCGGCCCAGTTCCATTTCAGCATTCGCGCGGCCTCTTGGCGTACGAAGAGGCGCTGTCCAAAGGTCAGCGCACTCAGTGTGAGTCCTGCGACAGAGTCTTATCGGCCTGGCCCTTTAACGGCATAGGCAGCCGCCGGAACGTTCAAGCCGTATTTGTCGAACAGCGCTTTCATCGATCCGTCGGCTTTCATATCATTCATCACGCTCGCGACCGCATCGGCCAATTTTGGGCTCTGAAATGCAACCGCGACGGACGCCGGATAAAGGCCACTCAGCACCCGCTTAAAATCGCCGCGGGTGTCGTATTCTTTGGCCACAGCGTCGATGGTAACAACCCCATCGACTTGCCCCGCCCGCAGGGCCTGAAACGCAAGCGTGAAATTGTCGAAGGTGCGGACCGTCACCCCCGCCTTGCCGGCGCCCTGCAATTCCTTGTCAAGCTGACGCGCCTTGTTTTCCTCGAACCCGCCGATTTCCACGCCCAAGGTTTTCCCGGCAAGGTCGTCTTTGCTTGCGATTTTCACGCTGGAATCCGGAGCGACGGAAATGCTGATCGCTTGCTCCTCGTACGGGACCATCTGCATGATCTTGGCACGCTCCTCGGTGAAGAAGATGCCGGTATTGATCATATCCCAGCGCCTGCCCTGAAGGCCGGGGATCATCGCAGAAAACTCGATGCGGATATATTCCGGATCGAGGCATAGGCGCTTGGCGATCTCCGTCCCCATTTCGATACGCATCCCCTTCAAGTCACCGCTCGAATCGACGAATTGCAGCGGCGGCAAAGTCGGATTGGTCGACATGGTCAACGTGCCAGGCTTGATCAACTCCGTATCCGGCACCTTCGGGCTGCATGAGGCAGCAAAAGCGGCCGAGCCGCTGGTCAAGACGATCGCCGCAAGGGCAACCGGAAGCATGGAACGTTTCATGGAACCCTCTGAACATCGTTGGTTTCGCGCGTCATACCAATCAAATCATATTGGTATACCAGATTAATACATATTTTTCCGTCCCAGGCAAGACCTCGTGCAAAAAAGGATGTTCTGCGTAAATCCGGCTTTCAGTAATGGGCCAAGACGCGTTCCCGCACCCGTTGCAGATGCTGCGCCATGGCCGCTTGCGCGCGATCCGGGTCACGTGCCTGCAGCGCCGCGACAATCGCCCGGTGGTCTGTTTGCCCCGGTGCTCCGCGCCTTGGAATGAGCTGCCGCTCGAAAATCATCGTATATCGCCGCATATCCGCGATCGTCTGGGCCAGAAACGGATTGCCGCTGTTGAGACCGATGGCGCCGTGCAGTTCGTCGTCGAAATCGGACACGACATCCGCGGGCGGATCGGTCTCCGCTTCGATCCGCGCCAAAATGCCATCCAGCCGCGAGATTTCTTCCAATGAAATGCGCGTGCTTGTGAGCGCTGCTGCGCTTGGCTCCGTCAAAAGTCGCAATGCGATACAATTGAGGTAGTCTTCCAGTGAAATCACCCGAACAGCGAGAACACCGCGAGCATTGCGCACAATGAGCCCCTGCCCTTCAATGCGACCGATCGCATCGCGCAGGGGCGTTCGCGAAACGCCCAGTTTGGCCGCAAGCCGGCGTTCCTGAACAATCGTTCCGCCAGGCAAATACCCGTTCAGAATATCGTGATGCAAACGGCGGTAGACGTCCTCCGCGAGGCTCGTTCCGCTTGGTGTTACCTCATCGCTGGCGTCATTCACGAGCATGTACCCTTATTGGATTCGATATAGTATATAGACGGTATACCAAGATTGCATGTCGGAGGACGGCGAAATTTCAATGATGCAAGAGCGCGGCGTACGGGACGGGGTTCAGGATGGCAGCCCGCACAGCTTGGCAACGCTGACCTACAAGGCCGTGTCCGATATGATCCGGCACCGTCAACTCCGCGGCGGTGACATTGTCGTTGAGGCGAGACTAGCCGAATCGCTGGGCATTTCCCGCACGCCCCTGCGGGAAGCGTTGCAGCGCCTGGAAGGCGAAGGCCTCGTGCGCAAAGGCGACGGGAGAAATTACGTCGTTCGCCGCGTGGATGTCGGCGAGTATCTGCAAAGCCTGAAGCTTCGCCAGTTGATTGAGCCCGAAGCAGCCGTGCTCGCATCAGGCAGCATCCCTCGCCGGACACTCATCCTGGTTCGCCGGGAAATTCAGGAACTGATGGGCGCCACGACGTATCACACGGATGCGCACTGGTTTTCCGACGACAATCTGCACAACATGATTATCGACTATTGCGGTAATGGCGTCATGGCCAAGGTGCTCCGCGAACTGAGGGCCACGACGCGGCTTTTCGAGATCGACCGCCTAAAGGAGCGGCTATTGCCCGACTCGACGGAGCATCTGGTGATCGTCGAAGCGCTCGAAAGCGGTGATCCACAAGACATACGCGCATCCGTGCATTCGCATATCCAAAGCCTTATCGAATTCATGCGGTATCATTTGGGAGCTAACGGCTCCTAGAACCACTCCTTTGTTCGTCTTTTACACTGTGTTGAAATGTCGCCTATAGAGCCCCACGGCGTGCCGGATGATCTGGGGTGAGAATTGGTGCCGGGCCTAGGAACTCGGCTGCATGCGCCCGCCCTAGATGTTTGATCCCGGGGTTTGATGGTGCGATCCTGTCTGTCGATTGGAGGGATGCGCTATGGGCCAGGTTCTTTACGGGTGCGCCACAACAACAGAGGCAATCGTCGAGCGGCAGCAACGTGTGCCGCCGGAACGCGACGATGACCGCTTCCGCCTCTACCGAAAGGCTGGTCGAGCGCGGGTCCCTCGGACCTCTCGACAACGCGAGGAGCAAGCTCATGCAGAAGACTTTTACTACTGCCGACGTGACGATTCGCGAAGTGCCCTCCACGTCGGTGGCGATCATGGAGCATCGGGGCGACCCGGCGACGCTCGGCGCCACCATCCATCGGTTCGTCGCGTGGGGCAAGGCCGCTGGCCTGCACCCCAAGACAAGCCCAACGGCGTTCCGGGCGGCGTCCTGCGTCGCCTACCGATTATAGCGTGGAGCTTTGTGTCGGGACGGACCAACCGATCGAGGCGAACGGCAAGCAGATCAAAGCCGGCAAGATCCCTGGCGGACGCTGCGCGGTGCTGCGTGTCGTCGGCAACACCGACAATCTGGAGCCCGCCGCGCTCTAGCTTTATCGCGACTGGCTTCCGGCCAGCGGCGAGGAAGCACACGACTTCCCGACCTATTGTCAGCGGCTGAGCTTCCTCCCGGAGGTGCCGGAGCATGAGACGGTCGCGGAACTGTTTTTGCCGCTGAAATAGCACCCTCTGACGGCGGCCTGTCCCTTCCTATCGCAAGAAATGGACAGGCCGTTATCCACCCAATCTCGATCTTTATGGGTTCACGGCCCAATAGGGGCTTTTTCATATGTGGAACGTATATGGACATCCAGACATGACAATGCCACCGAGGATTATTACCAGGTCCACTTGAGGCCGGCGCGACCACCGATCGCATAGCTGCGGCCGTTGTCGATCGAATGATCGTAGAAGGCCGAACCGAAGAACGCGACGGTCTTGGTCAGTTGTGTCGACGCTCCCGCCTCCACCTCGCCCCAAGTGCCGCCAAGCGTGCCATTGAGCAAGACTGGATTTAAGCCATTAAGGCTACTGAATGTCGCCTGCGGCTTGTTGATCATGAAATCGTGCCACACGTTCACACGCATCCAGATCGTCGCCAGTCGCCCGTCGGCGAAGGCCAGCGGATGAGTGAGGCGCGCACCGATCCGGCCACGTACGTCATCGGTACGACCAAAGGACGTGTGGCCGTAGGCGTCGGTGCCACTACCCAAATCCACATGCTGATAGATTGCCTGGACCTGCGGCTCGATCGTCCAGTCGTTCGAGCCAACCTTGATCGGATAGCCTGTTTCGATCGAAGCGATGCCGCTCCAACCGTCCGTCGTCATGCCGCTATTGGAGCCACTCGCATGAATGCGATCGAAATAGGTTCCTTGCAGTATATTATCGACATACCAGCCAGCTTGGCCGTAATGAGTCGAATAAGCTCCAAGTGACTCGCCCGACAGATCGATTTTGCCGGCGTCGCCGCTGTCATAAATATTTTTCACATCGGCATGGGCGAGGCCATAACCTAGATAGACACCGGCACGATCGCGCGAGCCGTCGCTATTGTCTTTGTGCAGGACATCGAAGCCGACTTGAATGCCACCCATGCCGTAGTCGTACTGCGGTCCCTTGCCGTTAAGGAAGGCATTGTTGGTACTCAAACCATAATTGCCGCTCGGTTTCTGGGTGCCGTATTCGCCAAAAATGCGACCCCACATGCCATGGGTCTGATAATCGGCGATCTCCTTATTACGAGCGTCCGTGTAATGCGCGACCTTATCGCCGGGAACAACGCAGCGGTAACGGACTCTTTTTTTCGGGTCCTCGCACCAAGTCGTCTGTACCGGCGCGGCAGGAACGGCCGCCACTGCCCGATAATCGACAAGGGTGCGAACGTCCAGATTGTTGACCATCGCAAAACCGAGCTGGTTCGCAACTTCTGGGTCCGCCAGATAAACTGGCACTTCAGATCGATACATGGGAACGGTCGGTTCCGGTGTGGACGAAGCGGTTGGTGATGTCCCTGGCGGCGTCACAGGCATCTGATCGCGCAAATACCAGCTTTGGTTATTCGCATCCGCGCCCACGCCACCAAAGAACAGTTTATATTGATAGGCGCCCGAAAGCGCGGGACGGGCGAGGGCGAAAGCGGTCGCTGTCGTGGTTGCGCCGTTTAGCGCCTGCACGACTTGAATGCCATTGGCGAACGTGAGGGCCCCGGGCCCATTGACGTTCCTCACATCGAGATAGGTCGTGCCGCTTGCAGCGCCGCCTTTCAAAACGAGTTTGTCCGAGGGCGATCCGTCGGTGCCAAGATAGGTGTTGAGCCGTAGTGTGCCGCCCTGACCGACATAATTGCCGGCAACGGTCAATGTCGTGCCAACGGAATTACCCCGTAGGTTGGTTGCCACCAGGCCGGCGTTGGTGAGCCCCGCCGCGGTTTGGTTGATGCCGTTGGCATCCAGCGTGCCGCCACTGTCGACAGTAAAGTTGGAGCCAGGACTGAAAGCGCCAGACGTGCCGGCTTGCAATGTGCCTGCAGAGACCGTTGTCGCACCCGTATAGGTGTTCGCGCCAGCCAAGACCATTGTGCCGGTCCCAATCTGATTGACAGCACCGGTGCCCGAGATGGTGCCAGGGAAGGTCAGCGTATCGGAACGATCGAAGGTAAGAGCACTATTGTTTGTCACGCCGCCGACAATGCTGCCACTCGTGCCGCCATTGCCCAACTGCAGCGTGCCCGCTGCAATGGTCGTGCCGCCGGTGTAGGTGTTGGCTCCTGTCAAGACCGTTGTGCCGGCCCCAATTTGATTGACTGCGCCGGCGCCGGAGATGGTGCCAGGGAAGGTCACGGTGTCGGAACGATTGAAAGTAAGAATGCCATTGTTCGTCACGTTGCCGACAATGCTGCCACTCGTGCCGCCATTGCCCAACTGCAGCGTGCCCGCCGCTATGGTCGTTCCGCCAGCATAGGTGTTCGCGCCGGTGAGGGTCAACTTACCCGTGCCGGTGCCGCTGCTGTCGGCGACCGTCAGCCCACCAGCGCCGGCCATGCCTTGCGCGACCGTCGTCTGGACGCCGTTGGTGTCGATCGTGCCGCCGCCGGCAAAGCCATTGTTGGCGGCGTTCAATGTGATGGCACGGGAAGAGGAAAGGTTGAAGCTACTCAAGAATTGCAGCGTGCCGCCATTGAACGTAATTGGCCCGGTCGCCGCGCCGAGTGCCGCATCGCTGCCAACGGCGACGGCACCCTGGTTGATGTAGGTTCCACCAGAATAGGTGTTTCCGCCGGCCGCACTGGGCGCTAGCACGAGCGTGCCGGAATCGAGTTTCATGACGGAGCCCGCGCCACTGATGAGGCCGCTATAGGTGCCGTTCGTGGTCTGCGTGAACTGGACCTGCCCGTTATCAGTGATGACGGGAGGAAGGTTTTGCGACGAGGCCTGCAGAATACCTCCCTGGTCCACCAACATCGTGCCCGTGAAGCTCGTGTTGTTGCCAGCAGCACCCGAAAGCACGAGCGTGCCAGCTTGCACCTCGGCCGTGAGGGGACTGCTGCCGCTGATACTATTGAGCGGGTTCGTTATCGTCCAAATGCCGGAGTCCTGCTTCGTCAAAGTCTGAAAATTGGTGATCGTGGGCAGCGTATCGGTTCCTGTGCCACTCAGTATCAGGGCGTTGCTTCCACCGCCGCCATTGATACTGCCGCTGACTGTGGAGCCGGTAACGAGGTTGAGCGTGTCATTGCCGCCCGCAAAAAGCAGGCTGCCTTTTACAGCGCCCATATTCGTAAAGTTCACGGCACCATTGCCGGAGGCGCCCATCACGTTCGCCGTGAGGCTGGGTCCTTGGATCACGCCGCCGACTTCGTTGATGACGGTATTGGTGCCGCTCGTGTTCTGAAACCAGATCGCCGCTGCGCTATCGGCACGAATCGTTCCGTAGTTGTCGATGACGTTGCCACTGCCTTCTGGATTCACAGCCTCGGCTGAACCCTGCGTACCAGCCGCGTACAGCAGGCCGCCGGCTTGTATCGTCAACCTGCTGTTATTGCGAAAGTCGATGGTGTTGGCGCCAGTGCTGTAAAGGCCATTATTGCTGACCGCCGTGTTTTTGACCAATCCGCCGCTCGCGATCGTGATCGTGGCATTGTCGCTCACGCTGATCGCACTTGAATCGCCGACTACAAGCTGAGCGTTCGGCCCAATATTCACCGTGGCGCCGGACGCGTTGCTCGGTCCTGTGCCGATGATCGTCGTGTAGGGGTTAGGGGACGTGGTATCGCACGTCGTTGTGTTACTGCTGGTGACACAATTGGCATGCGCCGGAGACGCGGCGAGGAAAGTAGCCGCGCCGAATCCCGCTGCAGCAAGCAGAGCGAATGAAGCAGTGGAGCCGAGTAATCGGCCTGTCAAAAGACGGAGTTTCTTTGCGTCGGATTTTACATGGCAAAGATTTGCAATTCTAAATGGCTTACTTGAAATCATTATTCTTCCCCCAAAGTTCGAATGAACTACAAAAAATGCGGTCTAATCGCCGGAAACGTCTTAATTGATCCGTTGTATGCGAAGAGTGTCCGTCGTCGCCGACATCAATTCCTTCGCGTTATACTAATATAATATGACGCGCAAGTGTGGGCTGTGTGTATGTCGAGCAGTTTTTGCGTCATACCGTTACTCGGTAGAATCGGATCGCGTTTAGACCGTAAACGGCAGCCCGTTGATCGGCCGAAAGAGCCGGATCGAGAACCCCGCGGAGGGCATTGAGCGCTTCAGCATAGCTGCCTGCCTGAAGGCACACCGGCCGGTCGCTGCGAAACATCAGGCGGTCGGCGCCGAACACAAGCAGCGCCGGATCCTGCTGCAGGCAATCCCGGCAGAGCGGCTCCCCCCGTGGCGGGCGACATCCAATGATAGTCGCCGCGGGCAACCCGCCGGAAGTGATGGTGCGCGTCGACAAGAGGGGCGGCCATGGTTTTCGCCCGCCGACTCAGCGGTCATCGTAGACGTGCTGTTTCCGCGAACCGAGCCCAGCAATGCCGAGTTCAACGATATCGTCGGGCTTGAGCCAGCGCTGCGGCTTCATACCCATGCCCGCGCCGGGCGGTATGCGGGTAGAAATGATGTCACCGGGATGAAGCGACATGAACTGCGAGAGATAGGAGACGAGGTGGGCCACGCCGTAGACCATGGTCTTGGTCGAGCCATTCTGCATGGTCTCGCCGTTGACCGTCAGCCACATGGAAAGGTTCTGCGGATCGGCGATCTCGTCCCTGGTGACCAGCAAGGGACCGGTCGGTCCAAACGTGTCACAGCTCTTGCCCTTGATCCACTGGCCCTGGCTTCATTGCTGAGCCTTCCCTTGAAGAATGATTTGGGCCCGTCTCCTACCATTCCCTCTTGCGCGACAACGCCTCTCGCTTTCGATCGGGTAGTCGCAGAGGGATTGCTTTTGGATATTACATTAGTATAATGCCGGCCTTAAATTGGTGTTGAAACTGAGCCGATTGATTTGTACGCGCCTAGAGCCCAGTGTTGTGCGATTTCGACGCGGAACACGTGGCAGCAAGCGATGGGACAAAGGCCATGGCTTCGAGAACATCGGACACACCAGGCAAGCCACACGCAGCGCAGGAGGCCAACGACAGGTTGACCGAATTCCTGCAAGGCGTGTCGCTCAACAGGGCTATCCCATTGCGGGACCAGGTCTATGCGCTCGTCCGCAAGGCGATCGTTACCGGTAAACTCGCGCCAGGTTCACCCGTCAACGAAATCGAGATTGCATTGAAGCTCGGCATTTCCCGCACTCCGGTTCGCGAAGCCGTCAAGAAGGTCAGCGATGAAGGTCTGATCGAAGTTTTCGCGCAGAACGGTACCTTTGTCGCCGATATCAGCCGCAAGCAAGTCGAGGAAGCCTACATTATCCGCATCGCCCTTGAGCTTGAGAGCATTAAGCGGGCGGCCCTCGTCATCGAGGCGCATCATATCCAAGATCTGGAAGACATCATCAATGCGCACGAGACCGCAGTGAAACGCTCGCGTTTCGATGAAGCGATCACGCGAGACGATGACTTTCACCGCTACATTGCCGAGGTGAACGGCTTCACCATGTTGTGGAAGGCTGTCGACGTCTCAAAAGCGCAGATGGACCGGTACAGGCTGTTGGCCCTGCCCTCTCCTGGCGCCGGTGAGGAAACGATCGTCCAGCATCGCGCAATCCTCGACGCGCTCGCAAAACGCGATCAGGCAGGCGCTATGAAAGCGCTAGAGACGCATCTCGAGACGTCCTTGCGCTGCACGATCTCCTTGCTCGAAGCTGGGCCTGCAGACAGCTCGCCGCTGATCGCCTGACATCCCGCTTCCGGCTGTCGTGAGGTGCCGATGGCCAGCGCATATCGCTAGACCTTTAAGCCTTATACTAGGCTGCGGACCTATTAAATTAGGATGAGATGCGATTCACAGCGTCCGGATTGGGAGACTGTGATGGTGATTTGTTTCTGCTGAGTGAGCGCCAGATGGCGCGCATATCGCCGTGTTTTCCGTTGGCGCATGGCGTGCCGCGGGTTGGCGATCTTTGCGTTGTGAGCGGGATCGTCTATGTCATCCGCAACGGCTTGCAGTGGAAGGACGCACCGAAGGGCTACGGTCCGCACAAGACGCTCTACAACCGTTTCATCCGTTGGCGCCGACGTGGCGTGTTCGATCGGATTTTCGCCAGCCTTGCGGCGGAAGGGCCGAAGCCAGAGCGCATCATGATCGGTTCCACCCATCTGAAGGCGCACCGAACGGCCGCGAGCCTGCTAAAAAAGGGGTTCTTTCCCACTCGATTGTTCATAGACATGCTAACACATTGAATTTACTAAGGAAAATATTTTTGAGCCCAAATACTACCGACCTGCGGGCCGTCAAATAGCTACGCTCTTGATTTCGTTGAAGAGTTTCCATTAGCCCCTGCAGCCCATCTATCGACTACTATCGGCCGTCGAGGTGCACGTGCATATCTGACAGAGGGAGCGCGAATGCTTCCAAAAGTACCGTCAGCGCCCCTTCATGAGCATCTCCAAACCCTCGCGAACAGGCGAATTCGAGGTTCATCAAACATCCTCCAACCACAGGAGGATAGACATGACCAATAAGCCCAGCCGCGTACGCGTCCTGATGATGCCCTATCATGATGACGGAGACAAAGATCCCGTTGGATATTCGGGTCCCGCAACCGTCCTAACAGGCCTGCCGCGAACGATAAGGCGGCACGAGTTGCAGCTCATCGTGCCGCTCGCCGAAAGCACCATTTACGAGATGGAGAAGCGCGGCGAATTCCCTCACCGCTTCAATCTCACGCTGCGATGTGTCGTGCGGGACCTTGAAGAGGTCGGAGCATGGCTGGAGCAGCGCCGCCAGGCTTATATTGAGGGTCGCGCGAAGATCGCGCCGGGGCCCGACGTCCATCGGCGCAAGAGCCGTCCGGTTAAACGGACCGACGGCGGATCGATCTAAAACGGAGGACCATCGCGTCAGCACGGGCGCGATGGCCCACTCATCACGACGACAAGCCACTTAGCTCGAACCGCCTCCGTTCCTTCAAAGCCAAGTGATCGCCCATTTCACCTGAAGGAAGGATCGAGAGGCAACCCGACGTTCCTCGCTGCGTTGGGTATTGCCACTAACAGGAGGATTCTCATGTCGCACCGATCGGAAGCTCGCGGAGTTCACAAAGGCGCTGACGACTCATGATGTCGAATGTGAAATCGTTCGTGAGCTTCCCTATGACATCAAGCCGGGAGCGCTCCTGACACGGATCAGGGAACGACTGCCATGGGCCCGGAAGCGGACTTGCGGCTTCGAGGCCTGGAATGTGCGAAGCGGACATTCAGGAGCCCCCAAGCATCGACAGCGCGCAAAACAGTCGCGGTTGACCCGTCGAGATCCTCAGCATTTTGATGGAAGTGCCCTGCCACGTCGGCGCTTCCAACCAAGTCCGTCCAATTGGGGTCAGCCAATCTCGATCACGAGCTTGCCTCTTGCGCTGCGGTCCTTGATTGCCTGGTGCGCAAGAAGGGCCTGGTCAAGGCTGAAGCGGCGGGGATCCAGCTGAGGGATCACTTGTCCGGCTTCTACCAGCCTCGTCGCCTCGCGCAGTATCTCGCCATGGTGCGCGCGTCCCTCGCCGGACAGTATCGGCAGAAGCGTAAAGACGCCGGAATAAGTGGCGGCGCGGAAGGATAGCGGCGCCAGCGCATGCGTGCCCCAGCCGAGGCAGCTCACGACATGCCCGAAGCGGCGAACCGCCTTGAAGGACGTGTCGAGCGTGGCCCCACCGACCGTGTCGTAGACGACGTCGAAGCCGGCTCCCCCGGTATGCTCCGCGACATAGTCCTCAACAGTCCGCGTCTTGTAGTCGATCGGTGTAGCACCCAGCCCCGAGATGAATTCCGCCTTCGCGGACGAATCCACCGCGAAGACCTCGGCGCCCAGGGCAACAGCGATCTGGATCGCAATATGTCCGACACCTCCGGCGCCCTGAATCAGCACCTTCTGGCCTGCATGCACGGATGCCCGATCGACCAGCCCCTCCCATGCGGTGATGAAGATCAGCGGCAGGGCTGCGGCTTCCCGCATGCTGATATTGGCGGGCTTCAACGCGAGTAGGTCAGCATCGACGGCCGCATATTCGGCCAGCGAGCCCTGTAACCCCCCAACGCCGCCGGTCATGCCGTAGACCTCGTCGCCAGGGCGAAAGGTCGTTACGCCCGGGCCGACCGTCTCGACACGACCGGCGAGATCAATGCCGAGGATTGCCGGCAGCGGGTGGCGGGCATGAGTAGCCTCACCGGCGTGGATCTTGGCATCGAGCGGATTGACGCCGCTCGCCTTTATCCGCACGAGCACCTGGCCGGCATCCGGCTCGGGACGGGCAACGGGCCCGATTTCGAACGGGGCGTCGTAGGTCTTGAGAACGGCTGCGATCATTGTTGTTGAGGTCGACATGGCAAAAGTCCTTTCTCGCGTCATTTCATCAACACGATATTTGGTGCATGCCGTCTTGTATTGAAATCAAAGATATTGAACGATTATCATTCAATTATGGATGGACAAAGCCATGGAATGGAGCGATCTCCGCATCTTCCTCGCAATCGCCCGAGAGGGGACGCTGGGTGCAGCGGCGCGGAAAATCGGCCAGACCCAGCCGACTATGGGCAGGCGACTGCGTGCGCTCGAACATGCCGTGGGGCACACATTGTTTCAGCGCACCGCCGACGGGTTTGTTCTCACGAATGAGGGTCAGGCCATAATGGGCCACGCGGAACGCATGGAGGAGGAAGCGCTGGCGGTACAGCGGCAGCTGGCCGGTACGGATTCGGAATTGGAAGGGATGCTCCGACTATCCTGCTCGGATTGGTTCGGCGTGACGGTGCTGGCACCGGTCCTCGCCGAGTTCGCTAGTCGCCATCCGCGCGTCGTTGTCGAACTGCTCACCGACCAACGTTTTTACAGTCTGCCGCGAAGGGAAGCGGACCTCGTCTTCCGGATCCGGCCATTCGACGAGGCCGAGGTGATCTCTCGACGGCTGTTGCGCATGGAATACGGCGTCTATATCCGCGCCGGCCAGCCGCACCCTGTGCCGGGCAACGGTGCGGGCTGTGCTATGGTACTGATGGATACGGCGTTCGGCGGCATGCCCGACGTGGCTTGGATAGAGCGAATGTTGCCGAAGGCACATGTAGTCCTGCGGAGCAACAATCGCGAAGTCCAGGCTCGGCTCTGCGCCTTAGGCGCTGGGATTGCCGTGCTGCCACGCCCGCTTGGGGATCCGACGGCCGGTATCGAACGTGTCGATCTTGGAGAACCGCCGCCGACACGCGATACGTGGATCGGCTATCATCGGGACATGCGGCGCATGCGGCGTCTCAGAGCGCTGGTCGATCTAGTGATCGAGCGGCTGGCGAATTGATCGTCGCTTTCGAATGTCCATCGCAACCTCCTTGGTTCCGGTATTGCGACGACCGGTTGAATCCGCCAAATACGCGAGCGACCAGTTCCAGTGATTGATGGCGGATACAGCATCGTCTGCTCGATGAGCCGCGCCGGCAACGTCTGGGACAACGCTGCGATGGAGAGCTTCTTCTCCTCGCTCAAGACAGAACGAACAGCGCGCAAGACCTACCGGACGCGAGACCAGGCCAAGGCCGACGTGTTCGACTACATCGAGCGCTTCTACAATCCGCGACGGCGTCATTCGACCATCGGCTATCTCAGCCCGATGGAGTTCGAAAAGCTGGCGTCGTTAGCTTAGGATGGTGGCCACCAAATCGGCGACAGCTCATTCATCTGGTAATAGGTGAGTCCTTAACGCACTGGACCTTAGCGCGAGTCAAATTGTTTGCATATGACAGATCGATGCGAGAACTATCGACAACTATCGCTGGGATAAGATCGCATATAACCCGCTACCCTACTCTACTTTACTCCACAGTACGCACCGTCACTCCCACTCGATCGTCCCCGGCGGCTTCGACGTCACGTCATACACCACCCGGTTGATCCCCTTCACCTCGTTGATGATCCGCGTCGCTGCGCGGCCCAGGAAGTTCATGTCGAAGGGGTAGAAGTCGGCTGTCATGCCGTCGATCGAGGTCACCGCGCGCAGCGCGCAGACGTGGTCGTAAGTGCGATAGTCGCCCATCACGCCCACCGTGCGCACCGGCAGGAGCACGGCGAATGCCTGCCAGATCTTGTCGTAGAGCCCGGCCTTGCGGATCTCGTCGAGATAGATCGCGTCGGCCTTGCGCAGGATGTCGAGTTTTTCCTTCGAGATCTCGCCAGGACAGCGGATGGCAAGGCCCGGACCCGGGAACGGGTGGCGGCCCACGAAAGCTTCCGGTAGCCCGAGTTCGCGGCCGAGCACGCGCACTTCGTCCTTAAAAAGTTCGCGCAAGGGCTCGACGAGCTTCATCTTCATGCGCTCGGGCAGGCCGCCGACATTGTGGTGGCTCTTGATCGTCACCGACGGGCCGCCGGTGAAGCTGACGCTTTCGATCACGTCCGGATAGAGCGTGCCTTGCGCGAGGAATTCGGCGCCGCCGATCTTCTTCGCTTCGGCCTCGAACACTTCGATGAACAGCCGACCGATGGCCTTGCGCTTGGCTTCCGGATCGGAGCCGCAGCGCTCCAGTTCAGCGAGGAACATGTCCTCCGCGTTCACATGGACAAGCGGGATGTTGTAATGGTCGCGGAAAAGCCGCACCACCTCCTCTGCTTCGCCGAGGCGCATCAGGCCATGGTCGACGAAGACGCAGGTGAGCTGGTCGCCGATCGCCTCGTGGATCAGCACGGCGGCCACCGCCGAGTCGACGCCGCCCGAGAGGCCGCAGATGACCTTGCCCGCACCGACCTGATCGCAGATCTTGGCGATCATCTCTTGGCGGTAGGCGGCCATGGTCCAATCGGATTTGCAACCGCAGATATTGTGCACGAAGTTGGAGAGCAGTTTCGCGCCGTCGCGCGTATGCACCACTTCGGGGTGGAACATGGTTGTGTAGAAGCGGCGCTTCTCGTCCGCCGCGACCGCGAAGGGCGCGTTTTCGGAGGTCGCCTTCACCTCGAAGCCGTCCGGCAATTGGGTGACGCGGTCGCCATGGCTCATCCAGACCGGGTAGGCGCCGCCCTTCTGCCAGATGCCCTCGAACAGGGGCGAATCGGCGAGAACCTGCACGTCGGCGCGGCCGAATTCCGCCGCATGGCCGCCTTCCACCGTGCCGCCGAGCTGATGGCACAGCACCTGCTGGCCATAGCAGATGCCGAGAATCGGCAGGCCTGACTCGATCACCACCTGCGGCGCGCGCGGGCTGCCTTCGGCCGGCACCGAGCCCGGACCGCCGGAGAAAATCACGCCCTTGGGCTGCAATTTGTCGAATGCCGCTTGCGCGCTCTGAAACGGATGGATTTCGCAATAAACGCCGCTTTCGCGGATCCGCCGCGCGATGAGCTGGGTAACCTGCGAGCCGAAATCGATGATGAGGATTTTATCGTGAGCGGTCGTAGCGGCCATATCTCGTCCTTCCGTGCCAAAGCGACCGCATAGAGGAAATCACGCGGAACTGGAACGAAAAATATGGGCAGTCAGGCCGATTTTGACGCGCGACAGCCATGCGGCATTTGCCTCATTCCTTGGCCATCAGCACGGCGACATAGAACCCGTCGGTCCCGGCGGTCCGCGGCGAGAGGCGGAGGCCGGGGCCATGCGCGGAAGCGAAGCGGGCGAGGTCGGGCAGTCCGGCGGCTTTCGCCATTTGCTCGGCCGGCACGGCGGTAAAGTTCGGGTGCTGCTCCAGAAAGCTTTTCGCCTGCGCCTCGTTCTCCTCAATCAGGATCGAACAGGTCACATAGACGATGCGGCCGCCGGGTTTTACGAAGCGCACCGCATTGGCGAGCACCTCCTCCTGCTCGCGCCGCCGCGTCTCCAGGGCGCCCGGCCGCATCCGCCATTTGGCGTCCGGATGGCGGCGCCAGACGCCGGTGCCGGTGCACGGCGCATCGACGAAGACGAGGTCGCACCGCCCGGCGAGATCGGCCAGCACGTCGACCTGGCCGCGCGGCGGGCGGGTCTGCACATTGCGCGCGCCGGAACGCTCCAGCCGGTCGAAAATCGGCGTCAGCCGGCGGCCGTCGGAATCATGGGCGTAGATCTGGCCGCGATTGTCCATTTGCGCAGCCAGCGCCAAGGTCTTGCCGCCGCCGCCGGCGCACAGGTCGAGCACCTGTTCGCCAGATTTTGCCGCCGCCAGCAGCGCCGCGATCTGTGAGCCTTCGTCCTGTACTTCCACGAGGCCTTTCACATAGGCGGTTTCCGCCAGCATCGACGGCCCGCGCCCGTCGCTGCCGACGGCAATGCGCAAGCCATAGGGCGACAAAGGCGTCGGCTCAGGCTCCAAATGCTCCAGCAATTTGCGCGCCTTATCGCGGGCGCCCTTCAGCACATTGACCCGCAGATCGACCGGCGCCCGTGTGGCGAGCGCCCGCCCCTCCTCCACAGCATCCGCGCCAAAGGCAGCCCCCAGCGACGGCGCGAGCCAGTCGGGATAATTGCCGGCGATATGATCGGGTGCGCCTTCGAGCAACCATGCGCCGATCCGCGCCCGTTCCGCGTCGTTCAAAGGCTCCGGTGCGAAGCGCTCGCCGGAGAACAGCGCCTCCATCCCGGCGACGTCCAGGCCGCGTAGATCGTGCAAGGCGCCGATCAGCAGAGCCCGCGGCTCGTCGCTGCCCATCGCATAGGCGGAGGAGGCACGGACCCGCAGCGCATCAAAGGCGAGATTCGCAATCGCCGCCCGGTCCTTCGAACCGGCGAACCGGTGCGCGATGCCCCAATCTTTCAGGGCTTCCGCCAGGGGACGGCGTTGCCCGAAGGTCACACCGAGAATTTCAATAGCAGCGGAAACACGGGCGGAAGGGGTCATCCGAAAATCGCCATAATTAAAACACGAAAGCGCCAAGACCGCCTTGACATTCGGGTGCGCGCGTCGTTTCACATGCAGCGCAACCTTGCAACTCCTAATCTGGGGCTTATTCAATGAAACGTGTTATTCTCTCTGTCGCCGCCATCGCCTTGGTGCTGAGCGTCACCGCCTGCGCACAGCCGGCGCCGGAACCCGCTCCCGCGCCGCCGGCCAAGAAGTGCCTGGACGCGAAGACCCGCTTGGAAAATCACAAGGGTTGCCACGGCGAGCAGCAGTAAGCTCGCAGCCTCTATTGAGATGCGCGAAGTCCGGGGTAGCTGTCTACCCCGGATTTTTTATGGTCAAAAGGCTTTGGCTAATATTGCGCGGCGACGCGCACGTTCCAGCCCGCGACCGGCGTGCAGCCCGCGCTCGCCTCGGAGCCGAAGCGATAATGGCCGTTGCAAGCCATGGCCCGCGCCGGGCGCCCAGTTTGATTAAACATGTCGTATCCCACCTGCAACTCGCGCCAGAAGCCGCCCCATGGGCTGCTGAAGGAATGCATTGAGATATTGTAGGACGTCATGCGGAACGGATAGATCTCGACTGGCACATCTTTCTGGCCGTGCCGGATGGCGGCTTCGACGAAGGAATAGATTTCCGCAATCCCCTTGTCGGTCATGGCAAAGCAGCCGATCGACACGCAATTGCCATGCACCATGATCAAGCCGCCGGAGCGCCCGTTCTGCCGGTCGACGGCATTAGGATAGCCGATATTGAAAGCCTTGAAATAATTGGAATTCGGCTGGAGCTGGCTCGCCGAGACAGCATAGAAGCCTTCCGGCGATTGATAATCTGCTTCCTTCTGCTTCGGTCCAAGGCCGCCCGACATTTGGCAGATCGGGAAGGATTTATAGAGCGAATAGCGGCCGTCCCGCTCGGTCCACAGCTCCAACTGCTTCTCTTCCTTGAAGATGCGGATGGCCACCGGTGCCCCCAGCGTCGGCGGTTCGGCAACGCGCAGCGACGAGGTCAGGCTCTGAAAAATCGATGGCGCCGCGGCAACGGGCGGCTGCGGGGCATAAGCCATGACGGTCGCCGAGGGAGCCGGTTGCGCGGCAACGGGAGCAGCCGGCGCCGGCGGTGTCACACTCGCCCGCCGCTCCAAAGTGCGAAAGGGGTTGGGCACGGGCAGCGGCGGCAATTCGAGACTGGCGAGGACCGGCCTCGCGGGCGGCAGCGGTACGGCTTCCTCATGTGTAGGCTGGGCATTGGCCAGCAAGTTCGACGGCGTCAGATCGACGGGACGCGCCGGCGGAACGGAAGGAGCAGCGGCAATTTGCTCCGGCGTGTCGAGTTCGAACTTGCTTAGCGGCAGTGGCGGCAGATTGGGCTCCCGCGCGGGCACTGCAATGACGGATGGTGTATTGTCTGCGGCGAGCTGCACGGGGGCGATATGCGGCCGCTCGGGCAACGCGACGGCCTGCCGCGACTTTTGCAGGTGAGCGGCGTCTAAATGCAGATATCCAGCAATGGCGAGACCGGTGAAGGCGATAGAGGCAGCACGAACACCCCAGCTCAAGGAACAACGCATCAACATCTCCAAGCCCCCTCTGGAGAATCACCAGAATTGCGGCTGCGATATGATTTCATCTTTCCGCAACATGGTGAAAAAACCCTTTACCATTTTTGTTAAGCTGTTTGAAGGGGCTGGTTTGACGTTCCTTTACGTCCCAAAACGCTTTAGAGAGACCTAAATTTCAAAATAGTCAAAATAACAAAGATAGAGTGGAGCGTTCCCGTGGCCAAGCAGACATCGCCGTCCCCCGCCCCCGTTCACGTGGTCGGCGGCGGCCTCGCCGGATCAGAGGCGGCATGGCAGATCGCATCGGCTGGCGTGCCCGTCGTGCTACATGAAATGCGCGGCGTGCAATCGACACCCGCGCACAAAACCGACGGTCTTGCCGAACTCGTCTGCTCCAATTCGTTCCGGTCCGACGATTCCGAGCAGAATGCGGTCGGCCTCATCCACTACGAAATGCGCGCGCTCGGCTCGCTGATCATGGCATCGGCGGACGCCCATCAGGTTCCCGCCGGCGGCGCTTTGGCGGTCGACCGCGAGGGCTTCTCCCAGCGCGTCAGCGCTCAACTCGCCGCCCATCCGCTGGTCCAGATCGTTCGCGAAGAACTTGCGGGACTTCCGCCAAACGATTGGGATAATGTCATTATCTCGACAGGTCCCCTGACCTCCCCGGCCCTCGCCACCGCCATCCAGGGCCTGACCGGCGAGAAGGAACTCGCTTTCTTCGACGCCATCGCGCCCATCGTCCATCGCGACTCGATCGACATGGACAAGGCCTGGTTCCAGTCGCGGTACGACAAGGTCGGCCCCGGCGGCAACGGCGCCGACTACATCAATTGCCCCTTGTCACGCGAGCAATACCACGCGTTTGTCGAAGCGCTGATTGCCAGCGACAAATCCGGTTTTAAGGAATGGGAAGGCACGCCCTATTTCAACGGCTGCCTGCCGATCGAGGTCATGGCCGAACGCGGCCGCGAGACCCTGCGGCACGGGCCGATGAAGCCGGTCGGCCTCACCAACAAGCACGACCCGACCGTCAAGCCGTATGGCATCGTTCAGCTCCGCCAGGACAATGCGCTCGGCACGCTCTACAATATGGTCGGGTTCCAAACGAAGTTGAAATATGGCGAGCAGGTCGCCCTGTTCCGCATGATCCCCGGTCTCGAACATGCCGAATTTGCCCGTTTGGGCGGATTGCACCGCAACACGTTCCTCAACTCACCCAAAGTATTGGATGAGCGTCTGCGCCTCAAGGCGCAATCGCGACTGCGCTTTGCCGGGCAGATCACCGGTTGCGAGGGCTATGTGGAAAGCGCGGCGATCGGCCTCGTCGCAGGCCGGATGGCGGCGGCAGAACACAGAGGCGAAGTCTTCGCCCTGCCGCCGGCAACGACCGCTATGGGCGCACTGATCAACCATATCACCGGCGGCCATATCGAGGCGATCGATCAAGGTCCTCCCTCCTTCCAGCCCATGAACGTGAATTTCGGCCTGTTTCCGCCGCTCGAAATTTCGCCGAAAGGCCCTGACGGCAAGCGGCTTAAAGGGCTGGAAAAGGCAATCGCGAAAAAGAAAGCCCTAACTGACCGGGCGAAAGCCGATCTTGCACAGTGGATGCAATCGAACGGCGTGCCGATCGCCGCCGTTGGCTGACGTCAGCGGGCTTTGGCGGCCGCGCGCTGGGGTGTCGGACGCCCCAAGACCACATGTTTGAACAGGCGCCAGGGCTCTCGCAGAATCTGTTTGCCCGCCAGGCCCGCAAGATACATCGGCACCGGAAACGGATGGATGAAGGGCAGGACCATGCCCTTCAAATCCCGGACCTTGGCGGCCTGCAGAAACAGCCGCCACTGAAGGCGGCACTGAATGCTCAACTGATGCTTGCGCAAAATGGCCTTGTCCCTCGCGCTCAAGCCGGGGATCTCAGCCAAGGCATCGTCGCAGTCCCGCAATTGCTCCAAATCGTGTTCGGTATGGCGGCCGGAGAGCGACGCCGTGCGAATGACCGACACATATTTTTGTTGGTCCGAAACCAGAAGAAACGCACCGCCAAGCGCCAGCGCGCGGGCGTAAAGTTCGTAATCCTCGCCGAGCCGCATGTTTTCGCGATAGGCAAGCGCGTGATCCATCAGAAAGCTGCGCCGGATCAGCGGTTTCAGAATGCCGTATTCGGCCCGCTCGCGTTTGCCGCCGGAAATATTGGCGAGAACGAATTGCTGGAAATCCACGAAGCGGGGCGGTTCGATCGTATGGAGCAACGGACTGCCTTCGCCATCGCGCGCCTGCTCATCCACCTGCAAGAGGTTATCGGCGATGAAATCGGCTTTGTCGGCATAGTGCAGCAGGCTTTTCAGCCGTCCCGGCAGAAAAAAGTCGTCTGCGTCGAGAATCGCGATCCATGGCGCGGTGGAATTCTGCAAAGCCCTGTTGCGCGCGACCGAAGGGCCGCGGTTGACCGGCTGGGCCAATATCTTCATCCGCCCGCTGCCATCGTCGGCCCTTTGCGCCTGCCCGATCGTGTCGTCGCTCGAGCCGTCGTCCACGACCACGAGTTCCGCCGTTTCGGGCTCGGCCAGCGCTGATTCGATGGCCCGCGCAATCGTTCCGGCCGAATTGTAGGCGGCGATGATCACCGTCACTTCCGCGGCTGGCGACGGAGCCCCCTCAATTCGGCTCGCGGAGCGCACTAAGCTGAGGTGTCGGCCTGGATTTCCTGGTGCACGCATGAGACTCATAAATCCATAATCAAAAGAAGTTGCGCTCACCGGAACTCCAATCAACCGAAAGGATTATTTCGATTTGCTGCAAAACAATTAGAACTCCGGTGACCGATTTATCGGTGTCTTCGAGGCTATTTAAGTGCGCTGGATCACATCGCTGTCGCGAGTTGGCGAATATCCTGACCACAGCGCCGTTAAGTCTATATGGAATAGTAATTTATGTTCCTGATCTATAATCTCTTTGGCTGATAGGTGTCCGTGTGTCAATGCGCCGTTTTGTCTTGAATACAGGGGCTATATCAGCGGTGAACGTACTGCGCTTGTTTGCGCAATTCTTCGCTGTTCCGATTCTGTCGCGGCTCTTGTCGCCGGCGGATTACGGCCTCATTGGATTGGCCTCGCCGTTTATGTTTTTCGCCATGATGCTGGCCGACGCAGGGGTCGGCACGTCGCTCGTGCGGCATTCGGCGGATGACCACAAGGCCTGGTCCACTTGCTTCTGGATCTCCTCGGGCATGGGTTTTTGCGCCGGCATCGCCATGGCGGGACTCGCTTTCGTTGCGGCCATATTCCTGAATGAACCGCGCCTCGGCCCGATCGTCATGGCCCTTGCCCTTGTCGTCTGCGCGCAGGGCATGACGAGCATTCCGAGCGCGGCGCTGCAGCTAAGCCAGAGATTTCAACTCATCGCCGGCACCGAAGTCGCCGCCACTTTGACCGGCATCGGCACGGCGGTGGTCATGGCGCTGCATGGCGCGGGCGCCTGGGCCTTGGTCGGCCAACAGCTTGCCTTTTTTGCCGCGCGCCTCATCCTGGTGTTCAGTTTTTCGTCCTTTTACCCGCGCTGGGTGTTTTCCTGGCCCCATGCCAAGGAACATGTGCTGTTCGGGCGCGATGTCCTCGGCGTCAATTTCCTCGGCTTCTTCAGCCGTCAGATGGACAATTTGGTGATCGGCAAGGCTTTGGGATCGACCCCCGTCGGCCTCTATTCCATGGCCTTCCAATTCGTTCGCCTGCCATCGATGATCATCACCGGGCCGCTGCAATATGTGATGTACGCGCATTTGAGCAAGATCAAAGATCGGACCGACGCGATCCGTGAGACGTTTCTCCTTCTCACCCGTTCGGTGGCACTGCTGATCTTCCCGATCATGGGCATGGTCGCCGCAGCCTACAAGCCGGTGTTCGACCTGATGCTGTCCGCTAAATGGGAAGCCTCGGCCGAACTCTTCATGCTTGTGGCGCCGGCCGGCGCATTGCAGGCGGTCACCGCGCTCGGCGGCACCACCATGTGGGTGGTGGGGAGATCCGACATTGCGATGCGGACGACCTTCGAATTCGGTGTGTTGTGGATGACGGCGCTGCTGGCATCTGTCTGGTTCGGCATCTGGTGGATCGCGATCGCCTATGACGTCGTGGTTATGCTCTATATACCGCGGGCGATGCATCTCATGCTGCCGCAGATCGAATGCTCGCCGCGGCAATACGCGCAAAGCCTCGTCTCCCCGCTGGCGATCACTGCCGTCGCAATCCTCCTGTTCGAACTCGTTGTCCGGACCGCTGCGCTCAGCGAATGGCATGAACTCTTCATCGCTGGCCTCATCGGCGTCAGCGCGGTCGGCGCCAGCGGCCTCCTCCAGCGCCGCCAATTGATGAACGGTCTGCAGGCCCTGAACGTCGCGGCCACCGCCGCTTCGTGAGGGTCTGCCCCGCACACAGACCGCCTAGATTTTATTGATCGCCCATGCTTTGTATCTAAACGTCTGGGAGCTGAGGGGTTACACCTGATAGCTACGCGGGAGGAGAGCATGGAACTCAATCCTTACGTTTTTTATCATGGCAATTGTGCCGAAGCCCTTGCCTTCTACGAAGCAGCCGGCCTCGGCAAAGCCGGGATGACGATGACTTGGTCGCAAGGGCCGGCCGACATGCAGATGCCGCCGAACTGGGGCGACAAGATCATGCATGCGCGTTTCGAAGGAGACGGCATCGCCTTCATGGCAGCCGACACGCCGGAAGCAGACGAAGGCCATAGGGGATTTTCCATTTCGCTTGGCATGACCGACCTTGCGCAAGCCGAAAAGCTCTTCGCCTCTCTCTCCAACGGCGGCACCGTTCGGATGCCCATGGCCAAGACCTTTTGGGGCGCACATTTCGGCATGTTCACCGACAAATTCGGCGTCGGCTGGATGATCAACTGCGAAGTCAAGCAGTAACAAGGAAGCGACTGGACCCGAATGAACATCGACATCGCCAAACGGGTCTATGACCGCACTTGGAAGCTCGATCCGATCGTCCGCAGCCTATTCGACACGGATTTTTACAAGATCCTCATGCTGCAGCCGATTCACGACCGGCATGCGTCGGTCCAGACAACGTTTACCGTCATCAACCGATCCAAGCGCATCAAGCTCGCCAAGGTAATCGACGAACGGGAATTGCGGGAGCAGCTCGACCACGCCCGGACCCTGCGCTTCACCAAGAAGGAGCTGATCTGGCTCGCCGGCAACACGTTTTACGGCCAGAAGCAGATCTTCAAACCGGATTTCCTCGCCTGGCTCGAGGATTTCCGGCTGCCCGATTACGATCTGCGTCTCGAGAACGGCGATTATGTCTTGCGCTTCGACGCCACCTGGGCCGAGGCGACCATGTGGGAAATTCCGGCGCTCTCGATCATCAACGAATTGAAATCGCGCGCCGCGACCAAACAGATGGGCCGGTTCGAGCTCGACATTCTCTATGCGCGCGCCAAGGCGAAACTGTGGGACAAGATCGAACGGCTGCGGCATCTGCCGGGCTTGAAGATTTCCGATTTCGGCACCCGGCGCCGGCACAGCTTTCTGTGGCAGCAATGGTGCGTCGAGGCGATGAAGGAAGGGCTCGGCGACGCCTTCGTCGGCACGTCCAACGTGCTACTGGCGATGAACAACGATCTGGAATCGGTCGGCACCAATGCGCATGAGCTGCCGATGGTGCAGGCCGCGCTCTGCGACGATGACGACGCGCTGCGTGCGAGTCCTTACAAAGTGCTCGAGATGTGGCGGGACTATTACAACGGCAATCTGCTCATCGTCCTGCCTGACACGTTCGGCACCGCCCCCTTCCTCGCCAACGCGCCGGATTGGGTCGCGGATTGGACGGGCTTCCGCCCCGATTCCAAACCACCTATGGAGGCTGGCGAAGAAATCTACCGGTGGTACGAACAGCGCGGCCGCAATCCAAAGGAGAAATTGGTCATTTTCTCCGACGGTCTCGATATCGATACGATCGAGGAGGCGCATGCCGCCTTCGCGCATCGCATGCGGGTGAGCTACGGCTGGGGCACCAATCTGACCAATGATTTCCGCGGCTGTGCCTCCCATGCCGCGCCGCTGCTCGACTCGATTTCGCTGGTGTGCAAGATCACCGAGGTGAACGGCCGGCCGGCCATCAAGCTCTCCGACAATCTGGCCAAGGCGACGGGGAGCCAGGCGGAGATCGAGCGCTATCAGCACGTCTTCGGTTATGAGGGCAAAGCCTCGCGCGAAGTGACCGTCTAAGCCGGTTCAGCTCCGTGGCTCCGTCGGCACCCGTGCGCGCAGCCTGGATTGGGGCAGCTCGCCCCTTTATCTTGTGAAGAATGTTTTCGGTCCGTTCACCTCCCGGACAGATTTATGCCATATAAGCAAGAGACACGAATCGTTGCGATCAAACGAACCAGGATGCGATATGGCGAGTAATAGTGATCTTTTCGGGGGTGCGGCACGCAAGGTTGCGCCGGCGAAAGCCGCAGCCGAGGCGAAGAAACCCGCAGCGCAGGAAAAGGCCGGCTATACCTCCGCCTCGATCGAGGTTTTGGAGGGGCTCGAGCCGGTGCGGCGCCGTCCCGGCATGTATATCGGCGGCACCGACGAAGCAGCGATGCACCACCTCTTTGCCGAAGTGATCGACAATTCCATGGACGAAGCCGTGGCCGGCCACGCCAATTGGATCGAAGTGATCATGGAAGAGGATGGCTGGCTGTCAGTCACGGACAATGGCCGCGGCTTCCCGGTCGATCCGCATCCGAAATATCCCGACAAGACCGGCCTCGAAGTGGCGATGACGGTGCTCCACGCGGGCGGCAAGTTCGATTCCGGTGCCTACCAGACCTCCGGCGGTCTGCACGGCGTTGGCGTGTCGGTGTGCAACGCGCTGAGCGAGCGGCTGGAAGTCGATGTCTGGAAGGACCAGACCCATTACCGCCAGGCGTTCGAACGCGGCCATGCGGTCACCAAGCTGCAGACCGTAGGCCGGGTCGCCAACAAGCGCGGCACGCGGGTGCGAATGAAGCCGGACGAGGAAATCTTCGGCAAAGGCTGCCGCTTCAAGCCCGCCCGCATTTTCAAAATGTCGCGCTCGAAGGCCTATCTTTTCGGCGGCGTCGAGATCCGCTGGAAATGCGCGCCTGCCTTGGTCGAAGGGACGAATGTTCCCGCTGAGGCGGTATTTCATTTTCCCGGCGGCCTGAAGGATTATCTGACCCAGGAAATCGAAGGCAAGGACCTGGTTGCCGATCAAATGTTCACCGGCAAGGTGAGCAGACAAGGCGGCCACGGTTCGCTCGAATGGGCGGTCGCCTGGCTCGCCGGCGACGACGGTTTCGTCAATTCCTATTGCAACACCATTCCGACGCCGGACGGCGGCACCCATGAAGCGGGCTTCCGCACCGCTTTGCTGAGCGGGCTCAAGGATCACGCCGAGCGCATCGGCCAAGCCAAGCGCGCGAGCGCGGTCACGACCGACGACGTCATGGTGACGGCGGCGGGCATGATCGCCATTTTCATCCGCGAGCCGGAATTCCAGGGCCAGAACAAGAGCCGGCTGATGACGGTCGAAGCTTCGCGCCTTGTCGGCAATACGGTGCGCGACGCCTTCGACCATTGGCTGGCGGCATCCCCGTCGCAAGCCACGAAGCTGCTCGATTGGGCTGTGGAGCGAGCCGAGGAACGGTTGCGCCGGCGAGCCGAAAAGGACGTCGCCCGCAAGACCGCGACACGCAAGCTGCGCCTGCCAGGAAAGCTCGCGGACTGCTCGAACAATTCAACCCACGACTCTGAAATATTTATCGTTGAGGGCGATTCTGCAGGCGGCTCGGCGAAGCAGGCGCGCGACCGGATGAGCCAGGCGATCCTGCCTTTGCGCGGCAAGATCCTCAACGTTGCCAACGCGACCAGGGACAAGTTGAACCAAAACCAGCAACTCGCTGATCTTATTCAGGCTTTGGGCTGCGGTACCGGCACGCATTACCGCGAAACTGATCTGCGCTACGGCCGCGTCATCATCATGACCGACGCGGACGTGGACGGCGCCCATATCGCCTCGTTGCTGATCACCTTCTTCTACCGCCAGATGCCGAAGCTCATCGATCACGGCCATCTTTATCTCGCCGTGCCCCCGCTGTTCAAACTGACGCAGGGCACAAAATCGGTCTATGCGCGCGACGAGCGGCACCGCGAGGAGTTGATGCGCACCGTCCTGACCGGCAAGGGCAAGGTGGAGGTGAGCCGTTTTAAAGGCCTTGGCGAGATGACTGCCCCGCAATTGAAGGAAACGACCATGGATCCGCGCAAGCGGCAGCTCCTGAAAGTCGTGATTGCGCAGGAGGACCGCGATGCGGCAGCCGATTCCGTCGAACGGCTCATGGGCAACAAGCCCGAAATGCGTTTCGCCTTCATCCAGGAACGCGCGGCCTTCGCCAGCGACCTGGTCGATATCTGATGACACGCCGCCCGCGCATGACCAGACTTTAACTTGCCTCACAAAACCCATATTGGGTAGTTTAGAGTGACTATAAAGTAGCTTCCCCTGCTTGGAGATCACTCGTGGCTGAAACGCCGAGTTCAAAATACGATGCCGTCGCCATGACCCTTCACTGGCTCATGGCGGCTTTGATTACCGCAGTTGCCGTCATCGGCCTGCTGTTCGATTTGATGGATCGCGAGACCAAGCTCGTCTGGGTCAACATCCACAATTGCCTGGGTCTGGCGGTCCTGGTCCTGGCGGTCGGCCGCATTGTCTGGCGCTTGACCCACCGGCCACCGGATTTGCCTGCAACCATTGATGCGATCATTCGCAAATTGTCCGGCCCCGGGCATCTGGTGCTCTATGTGTTGATTTTCGCCGTTCCGGCCCTTGGCGCCCTGACCTTCTTTCCGCGCGGCCAGCCTGTGGATTTCAGCTTGTTTCAGATTCCGCCACTGATGACGCCGGACCGCGCGTTTGGCCGCAGCATGCACGGCCTTCATCAAATCGGCGCCTATATTCTGATTGGCGCCGTTTGCCTGCACGTTGCAATGGCGCTCTGGCACCGTCTGGTGAAGCGGGACGGCATATTCGGCCGCATGGTGCCGGGCCGGTCAATCTGACCGATCCGGCACCAAGGCGGAGACGTTAAACTCGGCCGAGATTGCCGCGCGGCGCCTTCCGCCGCTCCTGCATTTCGCCGGCAAGGCGGATCGTCGGGTCCTCGTCGAGCCGGCCGGAGGCCGCATTCAGCACGTCGTAGCGGCCAAGGCCAATATCGCGCAGTTCATAGTCGGACATGGCGGCAAGGTGCCGCATCGTCCGGCGCGCCGCCGCGACCCGCGACGGCCAAAGAACAATGTACCAAAACAGATCCAGGCCAGGACGCTTATGCTTCTTCTGTCCCGAGAAATGAGCGACGGAACGATCGCAAGTGGTTGCACTCATAATAGGCTCCATCAGACAAAATTCCTCTCACTGGCGGGTGTCCGCAGTGCTGGGGAATGGGGTTTGTTGAGTTGATGAAAAGATAATTAGGCAAAATAATTGATGCGTCCAACGAATGTTTGTGCGATGATTAATCGCATATTCAGATCGATTGGATCTCCGATGCTCGACACCGACCAGCTCAAATCCTTTCTCGCGATTGTCGATACCGGCAGTTTCACCAAGGCGGCGGCACGGGTGAACAAGACCCAATCTGCTGTCTCGATGCACATCCGGCGGCTTGAGGAACAGTTACAGTGCGAGCTCTTCGTCAAGCAGGGCCGCGGTGTTCGGCTGTCGACCGACGGGGAGAAACTGATCGACTACGCGCGGCACATGCTGCAGATTGAGGCCTCCGCCCTCGCCTCCATTTCGCGGCGCGGCCTCGTCGGCCGCGTCCGCCTCGGTATCGTCGAAGAATATGCCGAGGCGTTTATAGCCGACATCCTGACACGTTTCCGTCAGCATTATCCGCTCGTCGAGGTTTCGGCGAAATGCGACGGCGGCTCGACGCTCATTGCCGAGCGCACCCGGGCGCATGAGCTGGACCTTTCCATTCTGACCGCGTGCGACGATGTTCCGGACGCAGAAATCCTGCGCGAAGAACCGTTGGTCTGGATTGCCGGCTCGAAGGCGCTGAATCTGACGGCGCCCCTGCCTTTGGCGCTCGGCACCGTGACATGCGCATGGCGCAGGCAGGTCGAACGGGCCCTGCAACAAAATGGGCTCGCCTATCGTTTCGTGTTGGTGTCCAACAGCTATTCCGGTGTGGCGCCGCTGGTGCGTGCGGGCCACGCGCTGTCGGTTCTGCCGCGCGGTCTCGTACCGAACGACATGCATATTCTTGGCGAGGCCGAGGGTTTGCCGGCCCTTGCTGGGTCGCGCACGGGCCTGTTGCATGGTCCGGCCCCAACTCCCGAAGCACAGGCCCTGGCCGAAGTCATCCGCTCAACCGTTCGCCTCGACATCAAAATGCGAAGCGTCGCGGCTTAACACCATTTTCCCCCTTCGGCAGGCCGAAGCGGCCGTTTGAGATGTTGGCGGGGCATCATCTTCAACGGCCGCTCTGTGTGACGGGCCAAGCTACTGCAATTTGTCGATGTCGCGCCGCCCTGGTAGCCGGTCATGGCGCTCGTCAAAGACGCCGTCGGCGGACTCCGCGCCCAGCCCTGCCCCATGCGTGCCGGCGACGTCCTGATGGGTCAAACCAATATCCTGCAACTCATGCTCGGACAGTTTTTCGAGTTCGGCAGCCTGGTGTTGCGCGTTGATGGCGTGAACCGGCCAGAGAATGATCCGCTTCAACGTGGCGCCAAGGCTATGGCTCTCGCCCTGGGATTCGGGCGCATTTTCAGTCTGATCGCGAAAGAAAGGGCCAGTGTTCATGGAACGATCCTCCGATTAAGCTGTTCCCCTCCTTCTGAGAACCTATCGCGATGCCTCGATGTTTCCAGGGTTCTGGCATGCAAATTGCTCGTGAAGGCCGAATTTCTGCGCATTTTCATTGACTCAGCACGAAAAAGCACTATGGCTGTTGCGGTGCGAAAGAGGCTTGCGTGCGCCCTTCGCCTTATTGCCGAGAAGATCGGTTCAACGACACGCCAAAGCGGTGGCCGCCTAAGTCTTATGCGCCAGCCGCCACCAGGATTATCGAATGACATTTCAGGAATTAGGTCTGAGCGAAAAGGTTCTGCAGGCCGTCGAAGCATCTGGCTACACGAACCCCACGCCGATCCAGGCCCAGGCTATCCCCCATGCATTGAACGGCCGGGACGTGCTCGGCATTGCGCAGACAGGCACCGGCAAGACCGCCGCTTTCACCCTGCCCATGCTCTCGAAACTCGAACAAGGCCGCGCCCGGGCCCGGATGCCGCGCACCTTGATCCTTGAGCCGACCCGCGAACTCGCGGCCCAGGTCGAGGAAAGCTTCGTCAAATACGGCGCCCAGCACAAACTGAACGTGGCCTTGCTCATCGGCGGCGTCTCCTTTGGCGACCAGGAAGCCAAGATCATGCGCGGCGCCGATGTGCTCATCGCGACGCCGGGCCGCCTGCTCGATTTCTTCGAGCGCGGCAAGTTGCTGTTGAACGGGATCGACATTCTCGTCATCGACGAGGCGGACCGGATGCTCGACATGGGCTTCATCCCTGACATCGAGAAGATCTGCAAGCTGGTGCCGTTCACGCGCCAGACCCTGTTCTTTTCGGCGACCATGCCGCCGGAAATCACCCGGCTGACCGAGCAGTTCCTGTCGAACCCGATCCGGATCGAGGTCGCCCGCCCCGCGTCCACCGCCAGCACGATCACACAAGGGCTGGTCGCAACCTCCGGCGGCTATCTGAAGCGCGACACATTGCGCGGCCTCATCCGCGACGCGGTCGATTTCAAGAACGGCATCGTCTTCTGCAATCGCAAGCGTGATGTCGCGGTGCTGCATCAGTCGCTGGTCAAGCACGGCTTTTCCGCCGGCGCGTTGCACGGCGACATGGATCAAACGGCGCGCATGGCATCTCTCGATGCTTTCAAGAATGGCGACGTGAATGTGCTGGTTTGTTCGGATGTCGCGGCCCGTGGCCTCGATATCCCCGATGTCACCCACATCTACAATTTCGACGTGCCGACCCATGCGGAAGATTACGTCCATCGTATCGGGCGCACCGGACGCGCGGGCCGTAGCGGCACCGCCTATACGCTGGTTACGCCGGACGATGCCAAATATGTCGACGAAATCGAAAAACTGATCCAGAAGAAGGTCGATTGGGTCGGCGGCCCGCTGACCGGGGAGCATAAGAGCCGGGTCGGTGACCGCCCGGCGCGTGACCGCAAGGAAAGCCGCGGCACCACCGGCCGCAATCGCAGTCATGACCGCGACCGTACGGAAGAATCGCGCACCCGGCGCGACCATTTCGCCGCCCGCGAGGCGGACGAGGCGGCGCGCCGTCCGGCGCAGCAGCCGCGCAACATGCAACCGGAGCAGAGTTTCGAGCGCCGCGATCTTTCCCCGCCGACGCCGCGGCACGAGCGGCGCCCGCGCCGCGATCACGATCGCGATGATGGTCCGCCCGTCGGGTTTACCGATCACATCCCGTCATTCCTGCTGCGCCCGGTGCGCCTCGCATCAGCCAAGACTGTGGCTGAGGAATAAAAGCGCGAAGCCTTTCCCCGCGGATTCCTTCTCCCGCAGCGAAGCTACCGGAGAAGGAAAGCGGCGCCCTCTTTGTCCGGCCACCGCACGCCTGACATGCAAGCTTGTCACTTGTCGCAGCACTTTTGTGCTCGCATTGTTCGCCCGCTGAAAACACGGATGATTTCCCATGAGCGCGGTGAATGAGACGAATATTGCCCATGCCCAGCGGGCGGCGACGCAGACAGTGCTCGCAGTGCTTGTGGCCATCAGCGTATCGCACTGCCTCAACGACATCATCCAATCGCTCATCCCGGCCATCTATCCGATCCTCAAGGATTCCTACGCGCTGGATTACGGCCAGATCGGCCTGATCACGCTCGCCTTCCAAGGCACGGCGTCACTGCTGCAGCCGGTCGTGGGGCTCTATACGGATAAATACCCGAAGCCCTATTCGCTACCGATCGGTATGTGCTCGACGCTGATCGGGCTCGTCACTCTGTCCTATTCGAGCAGCTTCGCGAGTATTTTGCTGTCCGTGTCGCTCATCGGCCTCGGATCGGCGATCTTCCACCCCGAGGCCTCGCGCGTCGCCCGCATGGCGTCCGGCGGGCGGCACGGTCTGGCGCAGTCCCTGTTTCAGGTCGGCGGCTATGGCGGGACGGCGCTGGGTCCGTTGCTGGCCGCCTATATCGTGCTGCCGCACGGCCAACATTCGATCATCTGGTTCTCGGCAGTGGCGCTGACCGCTATCGGCCTCTTGAGCTGGATCAGCACCTGGTACGCGAGGCACCGCGCGGTGCACGCCGCCAAGAAAGTCGCGCGACTCGCAACCCATATCGTGCCGAAGCACCATATTCCGTGGCTGCTCGTGCTGCTCGGTGTGTTGGTGTTCTCCAAGGCGCTCTATATGGCCAGCATGTCGAGCTACTACACCTTCTACCTCATCCATCGCTTCGGCGTGCCGACCCAGCATGCCCAGGTCATGCTGTTCATCTTCCTCGCGGCGGTTGCGACCGGCACGTTGTTTGGCGGCCCCTTCGGTGACCGGGTCGGCCGGAAGTTCGTGATCTGGTTCTCGATCCTCGGTGTTCTCCCGTTCACGCTCGCCCTGCCCTATGCCAACCTGTTTTGGACCGGCGTGCTCAGCGTACTGATCGGATTGATCCTGTCGTCGGCCTTCTCGGCGATCGTGGTTTATGCCCAGGAATTGGTGCCGACCAAGGTCGGGCTGATCGCCGGCCTGTTCTTCGGTCTCACCTTCGGCCTCGGCGGCATCGGCGCCGCCATCCTTGGCGATCTGGCGGACCGCACCAGCATCGAATATGTCTATCAGGTCTGTTCGTTCCTGCCCGCGATCGGCCTGCTCGCCATGTTCCTGCCGAATCTGAAACAAGCGCGCGTGAGCTAGTTGAAAAACGAATGGCTGCGATGCAAGAGAGGTGATGCGGCCTTATCCCATCGCCTCTTTGTAAATTGCTGGAATTTAATGTCTTTTAGGTGGCCAGGCGGCGACGCTCCGGGCTAGTATAGCTATGCGTCCATAGACGATATGCGTCCCGGCGCTCCCAGACGATGGAGACAATGATGATTGTTCTTTCCGTCAATGGCCAGGATCACGCGCTCGACATCGAACCTGAGATGCCCTTGCTCTGGGCTTTGCGTGACGAAATCGGTCTGACCGGCACGAAATTCGGCTGCGGGATTGCCCAGTGCGGCGCCTGTACGGTGCATATCGATGGGGTCGCGACCCGCTCCTGCTCGGTCGCGGTCAGCGATGTGGCCGGTCATAAAATCACGACGATCGAAGGCTTGAAGACAGACAAGTTGCACGCGGTGCAGCAGGCCTGGATCGAACACGACGTGCCGCAATGCGGCTACTGCCAATCCGGGCAGATCATGGCGGTCGCGGCGCTCCTCAGTTCGAATCCCAATCCGACCGATGCCGATATCGACAACGAGATCACGAACATTTGCCGCTGCGGTACCTATCCGCGGATCCGGACGGCGATCCATCGCGCCGCCGAATTGATGAAAATCTAGGGCCAGGGTCTGAACAGGAGCCGAGCCATGAACGCACCCGTTTTCAATCGCCGTTCCTTTGTCGTCGCATGCTTGTCATTTGCAGGCGGTCTCGCAGTCGGCGTCTCGCCTCTCAAAGCTTTGCCGATCGCTGGCAAGCCCTGGAGCCCCGAAAGCCCGGAAGCGCAAGAGGTCAACGCCTGGGTCGTGATTGAGCCCGATGGCACGATCCTCATTCGCGTCGCGCAATCGGAAATGGGCGAAGGCATTTTCACGGCGCTGCCGATGATCGTCGCGGAAGAATTGCACTGCGACTGGACCAAGGTGAAACCGGAATTTGCCTCCGCCAACCGCAACCTCACCGGCACGCCCTACAATCGCATGGGCACCGGCGGCAGCGGTGCAGTCCGTCGGTCGCGCGAGTTCCTGCAACAGGCCGGCGCCTCGGCGCGCGAACGGCTGATTGCAGCGGCAGCACAAAAGTTCGGCGCAGCTCCAAGCGAGTGCGTCGCACGGGACGGCATGGTGATCCATCAGGCGTCCAATCGCAGCCTGCCCTATGCCGAACTCTCCGGCGACGCCGCGAAAATTCGGCTCCCGCGGGAGCCGAAAATCAAAACGCCGGATCAATTCAAACTGATCGGAACGGCGCAGAACCGGCTCGACGTGCCGGTAAAAGTAACCGGCGAAGCGATGTTCGGTATCGATACACGCCTGCCCGACATGGTCTATGCCGCTGTCACCGCATGCCCGGTCTTTGGCGGCACGGTGAAGAGTTTCGATGAAGCGGCGGTCAAAAAGCGGCGCGGCGTTCTCGCCGTCGTGCCGGTTGATGGCGGGCTCGCTGTGGTCGCCGACAATTTCTGGCGCGCCAAGGAGGCGGCGCTCGCACTCTCCGTCGAATGGGACGAAGGCGCGGCGGCCAAGACCTCGAGTGAAGAGTTCCGCAAGGATTATCTCGCCGCACTCGACGGCCCCGCCGCGACCGCGAAAAACACGGGCGACGTCGCAGCCGGATTGAATGCGGCGCTCAAGAAAGTGGAAGCCGTTTACGAAGTGCCGCACCTCGCGCATGCGACGATGGAGCCGCTCAATGCCACCGTGCATTGGACACCGGACCGGATCGACGTCTGGATGGGCACGCAGAACCCTGACGCCTCGTTGCAACTTGCCGCCGACGTCGGCGGCGTCGCGGCGGAAAACGTCTTCGTCCATACCTGTTATCTCGGCGGCGGCTTCGGCCGGCGCGCGGTCAACGATGAATTGCGCCAGGCCGTGCAAGTGTCCAAAGCTATGCGCAAGCCAGTCAAGCTGATCTGGACGCGCGAGGTCGATATCCGCCATGACCGGTATCGCCCGCAAGCGGCCCTGCGCTTCCGTGCCGGCCTGAACGCCGACGGTATGCCGGTTGCAATGGACCTGCGCACCGCGGTTGGCTCGATCACGCGCTCGCTCGGTTGGGGTAAGGTCGAGAACGGCATCGAAAACTCCGCTATCGAAGGGCTCGCCAACACGCCCTACCAATGCGATGCGCTGCGGGTCGATTGCGCGCTGAAGAATACCCATGTCCCGGTGATGTTCTGGCGCTCGGTCGGCTCGTCGCAGAACGCCTTTGCGATGGAAAGCTTCATCGACGAACTCGCCTATGCGGCCGGCAAGGACCCCTATCTTTACCGCCGCGCCCTCCTCAGCCATCGGCCCGATTTTCTTGCGGTGCTGGACACGCTCGCGCAGAAATCCGATTGGGGCACAAAGCTGCCGCAAGGCTCGGCGCGCGGCATCGCCGTTCACGAATCCTTCGGCACGATCGTGGGCGAAGTCGCGCAAGTGAATGTGTCGAAGAGCGGCGACATCAAGGTCGAGCGCGTGGTCGCCGCGGTCGATTGCGGCCACGTCGTCAATCCGGCCACCGTGGAGAGGCAGATCGAAAGCGCGGTCATCTATGGCCTGACGGCCGCGCTCTATGGCGAAATCACCATCGGCGATGGCGCGGTCAAGCAAGGCAATTTCGACGATTACCAAATGGTCCGCATGGCGGATTCGCCTGCCATCGAAACCCATCTCGTCCTGTCGGGTGGCAGCAAATGGGGCGGTATCGGCGAACCCGGCACCCCGCCCATCGCGCCCGCCGTGGCAAATGCGATCTTCGCCGCCACAGGCAAACGCATCCGCAGCCTGCCGATCAAGAACCAGAATTTGGGTGTTTAGTCTCCCCTTCTCCCACCGCTCGCGGCGGGAGAAGCGAAGGATGTGATCAGTCCAGCGCACCTTCCAACCGCTCGATATAGCGCATGGCCGATTGCGCCAGATTGACTGGCCGTCCGCCAAGATCTCCTTACAACGCCTTGCGGAAGAAAGGCGTAAGTCACGTTAGAGCGCTGAAGGAGGTGCGTGAACGCGTGGGGGCAAGCTTTCCAGCCTAATCATTTCGGATAAATGGATTCCGAGCATGACCAGGGCGTACAAAGTTCGCTTGGGATCATCTTTTGTGGGGGACAATAAGATGGCCACGAGCAGACACATGCTTTCGCCCAGTCCTTGGCAAGGTAGAGCGGCAATCATCGCCTTCGGCTTGGCCCTTTGGCTGACCCTACTGGGGGCCGCTTGGGTGGATGGTTATCGTCATACGGCTACTGGGGCGATGGGTCCGGCAGGGGGCGTGTTGGCTGCGCCTCAGCGGCTTACGCTTCCGGGAGCAGTGGCAAATTATCCGCGACCTTAGCCGAAGCGGGGGCAAGATGCTCAGGACGACCGTGTTCCTTGTCGCGTTGATGGCCGTCATTTCCGTTTGCATCACGGGCGCTCTTTCGATCCTCACGCACCAACCGTTTAATCCTTGGTTCGCGCGCATATTGTTCGCATCCCTCGTGTGTGTCGGGGGATTGATGTTGTCGGCTTCAATTCTCCTGGAATATTTCGTGAGCAAACCTTCGGGAGGCAAGGTGCTCGCACTCATTGCCATTGGCGGACCCGTTGCGTACCTGGTCATAAGCGACTTGCAGTCCGGCGTGCTCTTTAACTGAGGCCGTGGCGGGCCAGCGCCCTTCATTTCCACCGATACAACCGTAGATCGTGAGGGCGCTTAACCGGCGCCTCCTGGATCGTTACGGAGCTCGCTAAGTTGGCTCAAAGGCATTTTGAGGAACCTCGTTCTAGCTTTCGTCGCCCCGCAACCGAAGGTCAAATCAATGCGGCGCGCCAGCCACCTCTTCCGCCTTCGCCGGCGTGATCGCAACCGACTCACCGCAACCGCAGGCCGAGGTCTGGTTCGGATTGTTGAAGACGAAGCCTGACGACAATTTATCGGTCTTAAAATCCATTTCGGTGCCGAGCAGGAACAGCACGGCCTTTGGGTCGATCAGCACCTTGACACCCTTGTCCTCGATCACCTCATCGAGCGGCGCGGCTTGCTGCGCGAATTCCATCGTATAGGACATGCCGGCGCAGCCGCCGTTCTTGACCCCGATGCGCAGGCCCGCGACCGGTTCTTGTTTGGCGGCCATGATCTCCTTGACCCGCTCCGCAGCCGCGTCGGTCAGTGACATAACCTTGAATCGTGATTTCAAACCCATAAAAACCTCCGCATCATCCAGGTTCAAGGCCTGGCGATGAGTCTACCCCTAATGTAGCGACGAAAAATTGATTTGGAAGAGGCTGGGACCGCGACCGTCCCGGTCCCATGCGGGCGAGACGCCCGCGGTCCAAGCCTCACCACATATCCAGCGCAACCCGCGCCTCATCCGACATCCGACTCTGATCCCACGGCGGATCGAAAACCATGTTGACTTGGGCTCCGGAGACGCCCGGCACGGCCAGCACCGCGGTCTCGACCCAGCCCGGCATTTCGCCGGCGACCGGGCAGCCAGGCGCCGTCAGCGTCATCTCGACAGTGACGAAACGCTCATCGGACACGTCGATTTTGTAGATCAGCCCAAGCTCATAGATGTCGGCCGGAATTTCCGGATCATAGACGGTCTTCAGCGCGGCGATCAGATCGTCGGTCAGGCGGTCAAGCTCCTCAGGCGCAAGCGCCCGCCCAAGCGCCAGATCCGGCTTGTTGGGCTGGAAACTTTCCGTTTCGGTCGTAGTGGTCACCTACCGCTCCTAACTGAACATGCTCTCGGCCTTGGCCAAGGCCTCGGCAAGTTTATCGACTTCTTCCATCGTATTATAGAGCGCAAATGAGGCACGGCACGTGCTGGTGACGCCGAAGCGGCTCAGCAGCGGCTGGGCGCAATGGGTGCCGGCCCGCACCGCGACGCCATAGCGATCGATGACGGTCGCGACATCATGGGCATGGGCGCCGCGCATTTCGAAGGCGATGATGGCGCCCTTGCCCTTGGCCCGGCCGAAAATCCGCAGGGAATTGATGCGACCGAGCCGCTCCATCGCATAGGCCGCCAAAGCCTCCTCATGCGCCCGGATCCGCTCGCGGCCGATCGCCTCCATATAATCGACGGCGGCGCCAAGGCCGATCGCCTGGACGATCGGCGGCGTGCCGGCTTCGAACCGGTGCGGCGGCTGGTTGTAGATGATCGTCTCTCGCGTCACCGTCTCGATCATCTCGCCGCCGCCGTTGAAGGGCGGCAATCGCTCGAGCCATTCCTGCTTGCCATACAGCACGCCGATGCCGGTCGGGCCATAAACCTTGTGGCCGGTGAAGACGTAGAAATCGACGTCGAGATCGCGCACGTCGACATTGAGATGCACCGCGCCCTGCGACCCGTCGACCAGCACCGGAATGCCGCGCGCATGGGCGATGCGGACAATGTCCTTGATCGGCGTCACGGTGCCGAGCACGTTCGACATGTGCGTAATGGCAACGATCTTCGTCCTCTCGCTCAGCGCCGCCTCGAAGGCTTCGAGCGAAAAATTGCCGTCATCGTCCACATCGACCCATTTCAGCACCGCGCCTTTGCGCTCGCGGTGAAAATGCCAGGGCACGATGTTGGAATGATGCTCCATCACCGAGAGAACGATTTCGTCGCCCTCCTTGATGTGATCGAGCCCGAAGGACGACGCAACGAGATTGATCGCCTCAGTCGCATTGCGCGTGAACACGATGTCGTTGACCGAGGCCGCGTTCAAGAAGCGGCGCACCGACTCGCGCGCGACTTCGAACGCTTCCGTCGCCGCATTGGCGAGATAATGCAACCCGCGATGCACATTGGCATATTCATGCTCGTAAGCGTGGGTCAGACGCTCGATCACGGCGCGCGGCTTCTGCGCCGACGCGGCATTGTCGAGATAGACGAGCGGCTTGCCGTACACTTCCTTCGCCAGGATCGGAAAATCCCGGCGGATGGCGGCAACATCATAGGGTTTGACAATTTGGTTCATGGTGCTCTCACGATCAGCGCGTTCAAGGCGCGCCTTAGTGCCTCACTCCGCGCGCGCCCGCGCGCCGAGCCACAATTTCACCTGACGCTTCAGATCTTCCTGCGACGGTTCATGCGCGATCATTTCGATCACCTCGTCGGCAAAAGCTTCCAGCAAAAGCGCCTCGGCTTCGGGCTTCGGCAATCCGCGCGCCATCAGATAGAAGAGCTGGTCTTCATCCAATTGCCCGACGGTTGCGCCATGGCCGCAGATCACGTCGTCGGCAAAGATCTCAAGCTCGGGCTTGTTGTTCATGATCGAGGCTTCCGACAGCAGCAAGGCCTGGCTCTTCATGACGCCATCGGTCTTCTGCGCACCGGGCCGCACGATGATCTTGCCCTGGAAGACGCCGGTCGCTTCCTCATCGACGATATGGCGGAACAATTCGCGGCTTTCGCAATGGGGTGCCACGTGATCGACCACCAAGGTCGTGTCCACATGCTGCTTGCCGTTCAGCAATCCGACGCCGCGAATCGCGGCTTTCGAATGTTCGCCGGCAAAGCGCAGAAAGAATTGGCGCCGGATCAGGCCGCCGGCATCGACGAACCCGAATGTGTCGAACGAGGCATGCGCGCCAACTTCGACGAACAGGCTCGTCAAATCGACCGCATCGACATTGTCATGCGCCAGACGGCAGACGTGCTCGACCTCTGCATTGTCGCCGATCTGGAACGACATCGCGGCGTTCAATTGATGCGCGGAGGCGCGCGATGCATGATGGTTCTCGATGATCGTGACGCGCGCGCCCTTGCCGACGCTCACGCTGGAGCGCGAAAAGGTCGATTGCCGGGCCCCGTCCGACAGGATCGTGATGATGTGCAGCGGCGCCGCTATCTGCGCCCCGTCTTCCACCACCACTTCGACGCCGCCCTGCATGAAGGCGGTGTTGAGCGCGACGACGGAATCGTTTGCGCCAAGGTCGCCCGCCGCGAGCTTCCAGCCCTGTTGTGCCCGCACCAGAACGCCTTTCGGCAACGACGCGAGATCCGAAATCTCCGGCGCGAACACACCATCGACCAGAAACAATCGGATGTCGTCATGCGCCTTCTTCGTGAACGCCGGATGCTTCGCGAGGCTCGCGACATAGGCGTTCAACGGCGCGGCCGAGACCGGCATCACGTCGCGCAGCATGCTGCGCAGGTCGGTGTAATGCCAGGCTTCTACGCGGCGGTGCGGCAACCCAGCCTTTTCGAATTGGCCGAAAGCCGCATCGCGCAGCTTGGCGACAGATTCGTCGCCCGGCAGGCTGGTCTTCACCCGCGCGTATTCCGCGCTCAGCGCCGTCTCGGCCGGCGTTTTCATCACATGGATTTGCGCGCTCATCAGGCGGCCTCGCCGACATAGTCGCGATAGCCGTTTTTCTCAAGCTCGAGCGCGAGTTCGGCGCCGCCGCTCCGCACGATCCGGCCCTTCGCCATCACATGCACCGTATCGGGCACGATATGGTCGAGCAGGCGCTGATAATGGGTGATGACGAGGAAGCTGCGGTCCTTCGCCCGCAGCGAATTCACGCCTTCGGCCACGATGCGCAGCGCATCGATGTCGAGGCCTGAATCCGTCTCGTCCAGAATGGCGCAGCTCGGGCGCAGCAATTCCATCTGCAGGATTTCCATGCGCTTCTTCTCGCCGCCCGAAAAGCCGACATTGAGCGCACGCTTCAGCATCTCCTGGTCGATGCCGAGCTTGGCGGCGGCCGCGCGCACCTGACGCAGGAAATCTGGACCGGAAATCTCTTCCTCGCCACGCTGCTTGCGCTGGGCGTTGATTGCCGCCTTCAAAAACGTCATGGTCGCGACGCCGGGAATTTCGAGCGGATATTGGAACGCCAGGAACAGCCCCTTGGCGGCACGCTCATGCGGCTCGAGCTCCAGGATATTCTCGCCGTTCAGCCAGATCTCGCCATCCGTGACCTCGTAATCATCGCGGCCGGCGATGACATAGGACAGAGTCGATTTACCCGAGCCGTTCGGGCCCATGATCGCGGCGACCTCGCCAGTCTTAACGGTCAAGTTCAATCCGTCGAGGATCTTCTTGCCCTCAATTTCCACATGCAGATTCTTAACTTCAAGCATTTTTCAATCCTTATGAAATGGTGGGGAGGGCCTATTCGCCGTCCCAATAATCGAGCGAGGTGCCGGGCCGTCCGATATGGCGGACGCGCGCCGCCCATGGTCCTTCGTTTTCCGGAACCATGGAGCTCACCGCGAATTTGTTGGAGTCGGGATATTCGACGACTTCCGGATCCAGCCGCGTCGAAAAGGCAAGATAGCGCATGTTTTCGCTACCGCTGTTGATGATCTGATGCGCGCACGAGCCATCGCCCGGCGGCGCGGCGATCACATCGCCCTCGCAGATGGCGAAAGTCTCTGTGCCGCAGCGGTAAGTGCCATTACCCTGCAACACCAGAAACATTTCCTCGTTCACGTGATGCGCATGAAATGGAAACGCTATCTTGCCAGGTGGCACGATATGCAGCGAGCAGCCGAGCTTCTTGGCACCGATCAGCGGACCGATGCGACCAAGTTGCACGGCAAATTTCTCGCCATGGCTCAGCGCGTGCAGCGGGACATTCGCAAGGTTGACGATAGGCTTTTCCGTCTCGCTCATACCGGATTATCCCACGCTGCCTTCCAGCGAGATCGCGATCAGCTTTTGTGCTTCCACAGCAAATTCCATCGGCAATTGCTGCAGCACGTCGCGCACGAAGCCGTTGACGATGAGCGCCACCGCCTCTTCCGGATCGAGGCCGCGCTGCAGGCAATAGAACAATTGATCTTCCGAGATCTTGCTCGTCGTCGCTTCGTGCTCGAACTGCGCCGAGGAATTCTTGGCCTCCATGTAGGGCACCGTATGCGCGCCGCAATGCTCGCCGATCAGCAACGAGTCGCAATTGGTGAAATTGCGCGCGCCCGTCGCCTTGCGATGCGCCGAGACCTGGCCGCGATAGGTGTTTTGCGAATGGCCGGCCGAAATGCCTTTCGAGATGATGCGGCTCGTGGTGTTCTTACCCAAGTGGATCATCTTGGTGCCGCTGTCGACCTGCTGGCGGCCGTTGGAAATCGCGATCGAATAGAATTCGCCGCGCGATTCATTGCCGCGCAGGATGCAGGACGGATATTTCCACGTGATCGCCGAACCCGTCTCAACCTGGGTCCAGGAAATCTTCGCCCGGTCGCCGCGGCAATCGCCGCGCTTGGTCACGAAATTGTAGATGCCGCCCTTGCCCTCGGCATCGCCCGGATACCAGTTCTGCACGGTCGAATATTTGATCTCGGCATCCTCATGCGCGATCAGCTCCACCACCGCCGCATGCAACTGGTTTTCATCGCGCTTGGGCGCGGTGCAGCCTTCGAGATAGCTGACGTAGGCGCCCTTGTCGGCGATGATCAGCGTGCGCTCGAACTGGCCGGTATTCTGCTCATTAATGCGGAAGTAGGTCGACAATTCCATCGGGCAGCGAACGCCTGGCGGCACGTAAACGAACGAGCCGTCTGAGAACACCGCTGAGTTCAACGTCGCATAGAAATTGTCGGTCACCGGCACGACCGAGCCGAGGTATTTCTTCACGAGTTCAGGATGGGTGTGCACCGCTTCCGAAATGGGGCAGAAGATCACGCCAGCCTTCGCCAGCTCTTCTTTGAAGGTCGTGACGACGGACACCGAGTCAAACACAGCGTCGACGGCCACGCGGCGGTCTTGGACACCGGCGAGAATTTCCTGCTCGCGCAAAGGAATCCCGAGCTTCTCATACGTGCGCAGCAATTCCGGATCGACGTCATCCAACGACTTTGGACCCGGCGCACTCTTTGGCGCAGAATAATAGTAGAGATCGTCAAAATCGATCTTGGGATATTCGACACGCGCCCACGTCGGCTCGGTCATCGTGAGCCAACGGCGATAGGCATCGAGGCGCCATTCGGTCAGCCAAGCCGGCTCGTTCTTCTTGGCCGAGATGAAGCGGACGATATCCTCGTTCAAGCCTTTCGGGGCTTTGTCCGAAGCGATCTCGGTGATGAAACCGTACTTGTACTCACTAACGTCGATGGCCTTAACCTGTTCGACCGTCTCTTGAACGGCTGCCATATTCTTCTCCTTCAACCATACGGTCTTACGGGCCGCTGGTGTTTGATTGCCAAACAGCTCAATCCGACAGGGAATTCAAGCTGCTGATTTAACCTTCCTGAGCTTGCCGGCAACCCCGGCAAACCGATTTTCGAACTCTTCCACATCCTGCCACGTTGAGGCCCAGCCGAGGCTGAGCCTTATCGCGCCGCTCGCCAGCTCGGCGGGAACCTGCATGGCGGCGAGCACATGCGAGGATTTCAACTTGCCGGACGAACACGCCGACCCGGAGGATGCGGCAATGCCGTCAAGATCGAGCGCCATCAGGAGCGTTTCCGCAGGGACGCCCGGAACGGCGAAATTGAGCGTGTTGGGCAAACGATCCGCATCGCGACCAAAAACCACCATATCCGGTGCGCCATGCCGCACGGCCACTTCGAGCCCGTCGCGCAAATCCTTCAGACACGCGGCTTCCACGGCCCAACCGGTCGCATCTTGCGCCGCCTGGCCAAAGCCCGCGATCGCCGCGACATTCTCGGTCCCGGCGCGAAAGCCCCGCTCCTGTCCCCCGCCCTTGAGTAGCGGATCGGCGATGTGGAGACGATCCGAACCGAGGACCAAGGCGCCGGCCCCTTTCGGGCCGCCAAATTTATGGGCCGACAGCAACAGCATGTCAGCGCCAAGCTCGTCCATGTCCAATCTGACCTTACCCGCCGCCTGCACCGCATCGCAGATCAGCACGCTGCCGCGCGCATGCACCTTATCGGCAATGGCGCGGATCGGTTGCAGGACGCCGGTCTCATTATTGGCGGCCTGCACGGCGACGGTGCAGCGCTCCCCAGCCGCGAGCGCATGGTCCAAAGCATGCAGATCGATCACGCCGGACGACGTTACCGGCAGCAGCGTAACTTGATCGGAGGCGAAACGATAGCCGCTCAGCACGCATGGGTGTTCCGTGGCCGAAACCAGCAACCGCGCAAACGGACGGCGCTCGTCGGCGACATGAACATGCGGCGTCAGGGCCAGATTGGCAGCTTCGGTTCCACCCGAGGTGAAGATGACATTCTTCGCCTTGGCGCCGGTGAGCGCAGCCACATTCCGGCGCGCCTCTTCGATCAAGGCGCGGGCGGCACGGCCTTCCGAATGAATGGACGACGCGTTGCCGACCAGATCGAATGCGGCCAGCATCGCCGCGCGCACCGATAGGCGCAGCGGCGTGGTCGCATTATTATCCAGATAGAGCCGGCTCGCAGCCATGCGTCAATCGTCCCGAATTCGCGTCCAGGCCCACAAGATGCTTGCCTTTTACGCGGTGAAATGTGTTAGAAGCCTCTCCAGCCCGCAGACTGGGCGGGCGTTACGCTCGCGGTGCGGAGGAGATTTTTCCAGTTTAGAATTCTTCTAACCTGTTAGAATTATTCTAAGTGTATTTTGGGCCGGTGCCGACCTCGCGTCAAGGGTCGCGCCGTGATTTGCGATCGAATTGGAGTGACGATGCCTGAAGTGATCTTTACTGGCCCTGCGGGACGCCTTGAGGGCCGTTTCCACCCTGCCAAGCAGCGCGGCGCTCCGTTGGCGATCATTCTGCACCCGCATCCGCAATTCGGCGGGACGATGAACAACCAGATCGTCTACAATATGTATTACGCCTTCGCCGAGCGCGGCTTCTCGGTGCTGCGCTTCAATTTCCGCGGCGTCGGCCGCAGCCAGGGTGCGTTCGACCATGGCGCCGGCGAATTGTCGGATGCCGCGGCTGCCCTCGACTGGGCCCAGGCAATCAACCCCGAGGCGCGCGCCTGCTGGATCGCCGGCGTGTCTTTCGGCTCGTGGATCGGCATGCAATTGCTGATGCGCCGCCCCGAGATCGAAGGCTTCATCTCGATTGCGCCGCCGGCCAATCGGTTCGATTTCTCGTTCCTCGCCCCCTGCCCGTCCTCGGGCTTGTTCGTCCATGGCGATCAGGATCGCGTCGCGCCGATCAAGGAAGTGATGGGCCTGATCGAGAAGCTGAAGACCCAGAAGGGCATCGTGATCGAACACGCGGTCATCCCCGGCGCCAACCATTTCTTCGAGAACAGCGTCGACGAGCTGATCGGCGAGGTCGGCGCCTATCTCGACAAGCGCCTCGGCCAACCGGCCAAGATCGCGGTGGCGACCAAGCGCAGCATCGCGCGGAACTAAACGGTGGCGACGCAAGGCACGCCGCATCGTCTACCTATATTCTGAGGGCTGAACACATAACCGTCGCGTTGCAACCCCTTGGCCAGGGTGCGGCGCTGCATGCTCTTTTAGCTCGCTTTATATTTATATAAATTATATAAAAATAATAGACTTTATAAAATCCCCTGCTACGCTCCTCAGGCTGCCGATCCGCTCGGCGAACACATGGAGACAGGCGCGATGACCGATTCTTCCTCCCACAGCTTTCAAATCCACCGCTTGACCGCCCGCGTCGGCGCGGAAATCCGCGGCATTCGCCTGGCCGGCGACCTGCCCGACGCGCACATCTCTGCGATCCAAGCCGCGTTGCTGCGGCATAAGGTGATTTTCTTCCGCGGCCAGCAGCATTTGACCGACGCCGAGCAGGAACGGTTTGGCGCCCGCTTCGGCGAGTTGGTCCCCCATCCGACCCAGAATGCGCGGACGGGCACGGCCGGCATTCTGGAGCTCGATTCCTCCAAGGGGGGCGGTCGGGCGGATGCCTGGCACACGGACGTGACCTTCGTCGAGGCCTACCCAAAAATTTCGATCCTGCGCGGCGTCGTCATTCCCCAATTCGGCGGCGACACGATCTGGGCGAACACGGTCGCCGCCTACGAGGGATTGTCCCCCGCTCTGAAGGCGGCCGCCGAACAGCTTTGGGCGGTCCACAGTAACGCCCATGACTATGCTGCCCGGCGTCCCAATGCGAGCGAGGAAGACAAACGCCATCACGACGAGGTGTTCACGTCGACCGTCTATGAAACCGAACATCCGGTTGTTCGCGTCCACCCCGAAACGGGCGAGCGCTCACTTGTGCTTGGCTCCTTCGCGCAAGGCTTCGTCGGCCATTCGCGCAACGATGCGGAGCTTTTGTTCCAACTGCTGCAATCGCATATAACGCGGCCGGAAAATGTCGTGCGCTGGCACTGGCAAGAGGGCGATGTGGCGATCTGGGACAATCGCGCGACGCAACATTACGCCGTCAACGATTACGGCCAAGCCAAACGCGTCGTGCGCCGCACCACCTTGGCCGGCGACATACCGGTGAGTGTCGACGGCCGCCGCAGCGTCAACCGCAAGACGATTGTGCGCAACCCGCAGGCGCGCGCAGCTTAAAAGTCAAGCCTTACCGGACTTGCGCGTGCGCGGATAGATCGTCTCGCCGCGCGCGAGCATGGCGACATAATCGGCGATCTTCCGTACGCGCGTTTCCGGCTTCTTGGCATTGTGAATGCGGTACAGAATGGCGTAGCGGTTGCGGCTGTCGAGTTCGCGAAACAATTGCAGCGCAGCGGTATTCACATCGAGCGCTGTTTGTAAATCGTCTGGCACGCTGGCGGTGCTCCATGAGTCATAGGCGTTCTCCCAACGTCCATCCTGCTGCGCAGCCTGGATCTCGCGCAGGCCCGCCGGCTGCATACGGCCGGCCGCGATCAGCTCCAGCGCCCGCGCGCGGTTGATCGCCGACCATTTGCTCTTAGCTATGCGCGGCGTGAAACGGACCAGCCAATAATGCGCGTCGAATTTATCGAGCTGCCCGTCGATCCAACCATGACAGAGGGCGCCGTCGATCGCTTCCTGTTTGGCGATGGTCGGAATTGGCGCACCTTTTTTCGCGAATTTCAGCCAAAGCCCGTTGCAGTCACGCGGCTGCGCGGCGAGCCATGCTTCCCACGCGGCGGCGGTCGCAAAAGACAGAATGGGAAGACCGGCCTTCAAGCAGGGGTCCTGCTTAGGCCCGGCAGCGTACTTGCCTGTTGTCACGTCTGATCCTCTTATCTGCATGTGATGAGGAGAAGAATCCGTTCGAAAACTTGCCTTCTCGCGGACTTCCTCCTAAACCTCAGCGCCTTGCAGAGGTTTGAAAAAATGTCCGAGTTTACGCCGAAATCCGATTTCCTCCAGACGCTGTCCGCGCGCGGCTTCATCCATCAATGTTCCGACCTCGCGGGACTGGATGAGAAGGCGCGTTCGGGGGATCTCGTTGCTTATATCGGCTTCGATTGCACAGCGAAGTCATTGCACATCGGTTCGCTCGTGCAGATCATGCTGCTCTACTGGCTGCAAAAAACCGGCGGCAAGCCGATCCCGCTGATGGGCGGCGGCACGACCCGTGTCGGCGACCCCTCCGGCAAGGACGAGACCCGCAAATTGCTCTCGATCGAGGACATCGAGAGCAACAAGGAGGGCATCCGCCAGGTCTTCTCGAAATTCCTGACCTTCGGCGCCGGCAAACATGGTGCCGTGATGCCGGACAACGCCGAATGGCTCACGGCGCTCAACTGGATCGAAATGCTGCGCGATATCGGCCGCCATTTCTCGGTCAACCGCATGCTCGCCATGGATTCGGTCAAGCTGCGGCTCGAGCGCGACCAGGAAATGAGCTTCATCGAATTCAACTACATGATCCTGCAGGCCTATGATTTCGTCGAGCTGAACCGTCGCTACGGCTGCACCCTGCAGATGGGCGGCTCCGATCAATGGGGCAATATCGTCAACGGCATCGATCTTGGCCGCCGCATGGGCACGCCGCAGCTCTATGCGCTGACCACGCCCCTCTTGACCACCGCCTCAGGTGCCAAAATGGGCAAGACCGCGGCGGGCGCAGTCTGGCTGAATGCCGATATGCTGCCGGTCTATGATTACTGGCAATATTGGCGCAACGCGGAGGATGCCGACGTCGGCCGCTTCCTGAAACTCTTCACCACCTTGCCGCTCGACGAGATCGCCCGTCTCGCCGCGCTCGGCGGCTCCGAAATCAACGACGCCAAGAAAATCCTCGCGACCGAAGCGACGGCTTTGGTACATGGTCGTGCGGCGGCGGAACAAGCGGCGGAAACCGCCCGCAAGACGTTTGAAGAAGGGGTGACGACTGCCAGCCTGCCCACCGTCGATGTGCCGCGCGCTGAATTCGAGCCCGGACTCGGCGTGCTCGGCGCCTTCGTGCTGGCCGGCCTCGTCGCCTCCAACGGCGAAGCGCGCCGACAAGTCAAAAGCGGCGGCCTGCGCGTCAACGATCAACCGGTCACGGACGAGCGCGCGGAGTTGCACGCGTCCGACCTCTCGGCGGACGGGTTCGTCAAACTGTCGCTCGGTAAGAAGAAGCATGTGTTGCTGCGGCCGGTGTAACGCATGGCAGACGCTCATCCGCGCGCGATGACACCGCGGCCCTGATCGTTAGACTTGTCGCGCAACAGGCGAGGCAAGGATGAGCAAAACCATCATTATCACGGGCGGCGGCCGCGGCATCGGCCGCGCCTGCGCAGTGCTGGCGGCGAAACGCGGCTGGTCCGTGGCTTTCAACTACCGCAGCAACAAGCCGGCGGCGGATGCGCTCGTCGCGGAGATCGAGGCGCTCGGCGGGAAAGCAATCGGCATTCAGGGCGATGTCTCGAACGAGGCCGAGACGCAGGCGCTTTTTGCCGTCGCGCGTGCAGCCTTCGGCGCCATCGATGGCGTCATCATCAATGCCGGCATCGTCGCACCGGGCGCGCAGGTCGCCGACATGAGCTTCGAGCGGCTGCAGACCATGATCAATATCAATGTGCTTGGCGCGCTCCTGACGGCACGCGAGGCCGCGCGTGCCCTCTCCACCAAACGCAACGGCAAAGGCGGCGCGATCGTCGTCATGTCTTCCGCGGCCGCGCGGCTCGGCTCACCAGGCGAATATGTCGATTACGCCGCCACAAAAGGGGCGATGGACACGATGACCATCGGTCTCGCCAAGGAACTCGGTCCCGAAGGCGTGCGTGTGAACGCGATCCGGCCGGGGCTGATCGACACCGAGATTCATGCGAGCGGCGGCCAGCCCGACCGCGCTTTCGCGCTGGGCCCAACGGTGCCGCTCGGGCGGCCTGGCCAGGCGGAGGAAGTCGCGGCGGCCGCAATTTGGCTGCTGAGCGACGACGCGAGCTATGTGACCGGAGCCGTGCTCGACGTCACCGGCGGCAGATAGGCAAGAGCTGATTATTGCTCCGGAATTTCCCCCGGCGGCGCGATCGAACTCGTGGTGCCCGAGCCGTCGACCACGCCGAAAATCTTGCGCAGGAAGCCCGGCGCGATGGCGGAGAGCGGATTGAACGACAGCACCGGCGCGTTCGCCGAACCGCTGACCGTGTAGTTCACGCCGAACAGACCTTCATGCGAGCTGCCGCCCAGAATCATACCGACCACGGGCACTTTCGCGAACATGTTGTTGACCGCATAGGCGGGCACGAACGTGCCGCCTAGATTCACCTTGTTCTGGGCAAAATCGACATAGCCGTCCACGGTCGCACCGATCTGCGGCCCCCACATCACGCCGTCGCGCAAATCGATCCGCCCATTGGCGCGCGAAATATTCACGTTCAATTTCGTAAACGGCACCAATGAGGCATTGATCTTCGGCGCTTGATTGAGGTTTTGCTCGTCCCCCGCGCCGGTGACGCCTTCGCTCACCAAGCGGCGCATCGCCGGTTCGTCGCGCAGATTGAAATCCTTGATCAGGACCGACCCATCGAACCGCGCATCGCTCATGCGCAATTCCACATCGAGATGGCCGCCCTCCATATGGCGATAATAGTCGAGGAAGGAGAGCAGCGAGCCGGCGTCCTCGCTTGTGATCGAGAGGACGGGGACGGCCTCACCCTTCGCAATCCGCGCGTAAAGAGTGTCGCGGCCGAACTTGCCTTTCAGTTGCAGATCGCGAATGACGGCAGACTGCAGCGACGCCTTCATTTCGGCATTCGACAGAACTTGCGAATTATATCCGGTCAGCAAGGTCGTCTTCAGATCGATATCGATGGGCCGGCCCGTCTGGTCCGACCGCGGCTTATTGCCGTAATTGGTCAGGCTTTGCAGAAACGGCCGCACATCGAGGGCATTGCCGCGCGCGGTGATCTTCAGCGTATCACCGCCGGCAATATCGAGCTTCATGTCATCGCCCGGCGACAGTCGCGCCTGCGTGAATTTCGCACCGATCAGGCCGCCGTCGTTCGTCAGTTCCGCCGAACCGCGGAACGAGGCCGTACCGACGTCGAAGACGATCTGGTCGAGCAACACATGATCGCCCTTTTGCGAGACAACCGCGCTGGCCTTGGCGGCACGATTGGCCGGCTTCACCAGACCTGGAATCGGATTGTCGATATTGGTGCGCGACAAATCGAGATCGACTTGCGCCTTTTGGTCGGCGGTCTTGCCGCCCACCTGCGCCGACATCTTGACGCCAATCGGCCCGCTCACGCCTGAACCGAGCGTGAAGCCGCGCTTTGCCCGCGCGGCGTCGTCCAAGACGAAAGCAAACACGGCATCGCCGGCGCCATTCAGCGGCCGGTGCAGATCGATGCCGGCCGGCACGCCGAAGAGCTTGCCGTCGCCTTCCGCCGCAATGCCGCTCTGGTCGAGACTGACGGCAAGCGTTGCCGCTTCGAGCTTTTCGTCGCCGAGCAACTTGTCGACCGACAGATTCGTCAACGTCGCCGTGGCCCGCGGCGTCAGCTGCTCTTCGCCAGGCGGCGTGCCCAATTTGAAATCGAGCACGAGGTGGCCGTCGACTTGCCCCTTGACCGCCGCCGGGTCGAAATTCAGGTTGGCGAAATTCTTCACCGTATCGCGCATCAGAAGGTCGGCGAGCGAATCGGCGCTGCCCGTCACATGGGCGGTCACGGTGGCCGGCGGGTGCGGCTTCACGCCGCCGTCCGGCACGAAGAACGTGCCGTCAAGCACCGACAATTTGCGCCCCTGCCCCAGATCCATGAGGCCCTTGGACGCGTCGAAAGTCGCGGTATGGCCGGTGAGCTTGCCGACGCCGTTGAGCCCGGTGAGCGGCGGCAAGCCGCGGGCAGCGATGATCGTCGCATCGCTCAAGGTGAAATCCATGTGGAACGCATCGTCCGGCGGCGGATGGTCCGACCGGACCAGCGCGACCGCTTTCTCGTCATAATCGAGCTGCATGGAACCATGCTCGAGCCTGCCGTCGAGCACGTTGATCAGGAACCAATCGCGGACTTTCGGCACGACCATCGCTGGCCAAAGGCGCACAACCACCTTTGCCGGCATGGTGCCGAGATTCATGCCGAACCGCATCTTGACGCCAAGATTCGTCACCTGCACGTCGCCTGCGACCGCCACCGAGACCTCCGGCCCGCTGGCGATGAAACGGTTGATGGTCAAGCGCAAATCCTGCGGCAAGAACGAGCCGGTGAACTCGAGCTTCGAGACTGCGATCGGCTTTTCACCCGGCCGCTCGGCCGAGATCGTCGCATCTCGGCTCTCGACCGCAAAGCTCCAAGGCGCGGTGCCGTTCTGGGGCGGCTGGACGAAGCCGGTCAGGATAAAATCGGTGCCGTTGGCAAGGAACCGCGCCTGGTCGAGATCGATCCGTTCCTGCTCCTTATTCCAATGAAGCCGTCCGGAAAATCGGTCTACAAGGACCGGTTCGAAATCCGGGTCGTTCACAAGAAAATAGCCCGAGCCGAGAGAATAGTCCCCATCGGCACTGGCGAGCGAACCGTCCTTGGCCAGGCGCAGGTGCATTTTGGCGGCGATAGGCATGTCGAAATCGATGCCGATCTGGCCGAGGCCGGCCGCTAGCCTAATGTCGTCGAGCGACAGATTTTGCGTCGCGATATCGAGCGCTTTTTCATCGCCAGACTTGGTCTGCATGTCGATATCAAACGACCAGCGGCCATTGGCGCCATCCGCGGCAACCGACAAGGCCGTCGAGCCGGAATACGCGCGGTCGAAGGCGATATCGACGGCATTGAAGGTCGCGGTGCGGTTCGCGATGCGATCGTCGATGACGAGACGCGAATCGCTCACACCCAGACGCTTCAACGTGCCAAGCGGGCCGTTCGGGTCGGATGCAGCGGCGAATATCGCGGCCAATTGGTTGGCGATCTGCTTCGTCGAGAGAAGATTGGTCGCGCCGGCCGGCGCCGGGACCGAGCCATCTGCCAGCGAGGCCGGCTGCTGGCCGAGCAATTGGTTGAGCGGCGCCGCATCGGCCGGATCGGCGCCCGCCGCCACCGCCATCGTGTGATCGGGCAGAAGAACGAGATGCAGATCCACGCCTTCAAGGTCGATCCGCTTCAGCACCACCTTGCCGATCAGCAAAGGCAGAGGATCGACGGCGAACGCCGCTTTCGGCGCGGAGACGATGTGATGGCCGGCGGCATCTCGCAGCGACAAGCCGGCAATCGTCAATTCGGGGCCGTGTTCGCTGTCTTCGATCTGCGTGCTGCCGATGGCGACCTGATAGTTGCTGCCCAACCGCTCGGCGATCGATTGCTGCAATTTTTCGCCGATGAGATCGATCCTGATCGGCCCTTGCGACAAACGCCAGAAGAAGGAGCCGACGAAAAGCGTGGCGATCAGCAAGATCGTAATGGCGCCGCTGCCGCTCCATATGCAGCAGCGGGCAAAGAAACCGCATCTGGCAAAAAAGGGCCCCGGCCGCCCGCCACCCTGCTGCTGCGGCCTTTCCGGCGCCTCACAAGTTTGTCCGATACGATCGCTCAAAAGCCGAAACGTCCTGTAATTACTTTGCAGTCGCACGCCCTGCGGAGCCGTCCTCCTATGAGTCGTGCCGACTATAAGGATTTATGCGCAAACAAGCCATTCAACACATGTTCATAAAGAGTGGCGATTTCGCATCGCCCAACCGGCGCTCTATCATGCGAAACATGATACCTCTGCCGCGACAATAAGACGAAAGGAAGGCACATGCCGCATTCATTAACGGCCGGCGATCCGGCCCCCGCTTTTTCTTTGCCCGACGAGGCCGGCGGCAGCCGTTCGCTCGCCGATTTTGCCGGCAAGAAGCTCGTTTTGTATTTCTATCCGCAGGACAACACGCCGACCTGCACCCAGGAGGCGATAGATTTCAACCGGCTGAAGGGCGCCTTCCAAAAGGCCGAAACGGAGATCGTCGGGATCTCGCCGGATCCGCTCAAATCACATAGCAAATTCAAGACCAAACACGCGCTCGACCTCACCCTGCTCTCGGACGAACAGCGCGCGGTTCTGGAGGCTTACGGCGTCTGGAAAGAGAAGGTGATGTTCGGCAACCGATATATGGGCGTCGAGCGCACCACCTTCTTGATCGACGCGCAGGGTAAGATCGCGCAGGTCTGGAACAAGGTCCGGATCAAGGGTCACGCCGAGGCGGTGTTGCAGGCAGCCGAGGCGCTGGGGTAGGCCCTGCGCCGGCGGCGCAGGGATGGGTGAGGGTGCCGGAAAGCTCGCGCCGTCCTACTCCACATCCTCAACCTCGACCTTGCGGCCGGTGAGGCGCTGGGCCAGCGAGGCCTCCATGAAGGCGTCGAGATCGCCGTCCAGCACGTCGCCTGGCGTGCCGGAGGTGACGCCTGTGCGAAGGTCCTTCACCATCTGGTAGGGCTGCAGCACGTAGGAGCGGATCTGATGGCCCCAGCCGATGTCGGTCTTGGAGGCCGCGTCGGCATTGGCCTTCTCTTCGCGCTTCTTGAGCTCCATTTCGTAGATGCGCGCGCGCAGCATCGCCCAGGCCTGGGCGCGGTTCTTGTGCTGGGACCGCTCCTGCTGGCACGCGACGACGATGCCGGTCGGAATATGGGTGATGCGCACCGCCGATTCGGTCTTATTCACGTGCTGGCCGCCGGCGCCCGACGCGCGGTAGACGTCGATACGGCAATCGGATTCGTTGATGTCCACGTCGATCTTGTCGTCGACGACCGGATAGACCCAGACCGAGGCAAAACTCGTATGGCGCCGGGCGTTGGAATCGAAGGGCGAAATCCGCACCAGCCGATGCACGCCGCTCTCGGTCTTCAGCCAGCCATAGGCGTTTTCGCCCTTGAGCAGAATGGTCGCCGATTTGATGCCGGCCTCGTCGCCATCGGTCTCCTCGACCACTTCGACCTTGAATTTGCGGCGCTCGCCCCAGCGCGAATACATGCGGTACAGCATGCGCGCCCAGTCGCAGCTCTCGGTGCCGCCGGCGCCCGAATGCACTTCGAGATAGGCATCGTTACCATCGGCCTCGCCCGACAGCATGGCCTGGATCTGCAGAGCCTCGCTGTCCTTGCGCAGCCGGCGCAGGGTCGTCAGCCCTTCCTCCTCGAAATCGGCATCGCCCTCGGCCTCCCCGAGTTCAACGAGCCCGATGCCCTCTTCGAGATTGTGCTCGAGCTGTTGCAAGCCCATGAGCCGCGATTCCAGCTCATTACGCTCGCGCATCAGCTTTTGCGCAGCGTCCGGATCGTTCCAGAATGCGGGGTCCTCGGCCTTGGCGGTTAGTTCGGCGAGACGCCTGGTCGCTGAGTCGACGTCAAAGATGCCTCCTCAGCAGTCCCACCGACTGCTTGATGTCGTCGACGAGCGACTGGGCTTCTGCACGCATGGTTTATTGCACCTAATCCATATTGGGGGAAAATCGAGCGGCAGTCCTAAACCGCAAGCCCTTAGGTTGTAAAGGGACCCCATCCCGTCAAGGTCAGCGGCGCCTCGCGGCTCCCAAAGTGCAACTTACACTGATCTGATTTCATTGCGGATCAGGCCGATCCCCGTGATTTCGGTTTCCATCACATCCCCCGGCTTCATGAATTCCGGCGGCTTTCGGGCAAATCCAACGCCCGGCGGTGTGCCGGTCGCGATGATGTCGCCCGCCTCCAGGGTGAGCCCAAGCGACAATTCCGCGATGATCCTTGGGACTTTAAAATACATTTGGCTGGTATTGGCGTCTTGCTTCACGACCCCATTCACCCGCGTCACGAGATGCAGATTGTTAAAATCGAGACTTCCTTTCGTGACGATCCAAGGTCCCATCGGGCCATGTCCATCAAGGCTCTTGCCTTTGAACCATTGGCCGCCGTGGCGTGTGTTCTGGACGTCGCGGGCCGTCGTGTCATTGATCACGCTAAAGCCAAAAACATGATCCAGCGCGTTCTCTTCGGGGATATTGCGACCGCGTTTGCCGATGATGACGGCGAGTTCTCCCTCCCAATCAATCATGGTCGAGACATTCGGGTCGAAAGGAATGGGGTCGTATGGTCCGTTGACGCAATGCGTTCCCTTGGTGAAGAAAACCGGGTGCTCGGGATATTTGACGTCCGTTTGGCGCGCGGCCTGTCCCTCGGCAAAATGCTCGAGGTAATTCCAGCCGACCGCATAGACATTACGCCGCGGGTTTGGAATGGGTGCGAGATGCCGGATTTCGCTCAGCTGGGGGCGATTGGCAGACGCGTTCCGCACGAGTTCTCGCACATCGGCCAGCCCTTTTTCCTCTGCGGCGACAAGCGAAATCATGTCGCCCGGGTCGAAGGAAACAGGCGATCCACGATGGGCAGCTTCCGCAGCGAGATCGATCAACGAACCATCCGGCAAAGCAACACCGATGCGCGGCGCAACTGTTCCCGTCAGCGCGAAGCTCATAAGGTGCAACCTATCATCGCCTTCGGCGACTTGTACGGTGTTGGCCGTCTGTGCCCTGGCACTCTCCGTATTGGCGAGGAGCGATGCCGAAGCCGCGCCTGCCAATGATATCATGAAACCGCGTCGCGATCGCTCCATGGCCTTGACCTCCCTGTGAAGATGATTGTCTCGCGAGGGATCACATTTTGCTGACGCCCACGCTCGTCACGACATTTGCATCAGTTCAGTTGACCGGCGCATAAACATGGATCGTTCCATCGCCACCGGCCGTCGCTCCCACGGGAACGAAGACGTGGCCGCTTGCCTCGCTTGAGGCGACAGAATGCGGAGTGCCACCGGCGATCGGAATCGTCTGCACCAATGTATTCTTGTCGGCGTCGATGACGCCCAACACAGGACCGCCAGGATTGCTGCGCGAAGCCGTATAATATTGATGGTTCTTCGCATTATAGTCCGCCATATCGGCGCCACCAATGCCTGCGACGACGGCAACGACCGCGCCGCTCTTGGCATTCATGATCGTGGTTGCCGCGGGCATGTCCTTGCCATTGGCATCGCAGCCAAGGACGAAGTTGCCTGACGGCCCGAACGCGAGACCCGCAGGATGACAGTTTTCAAGAGGAATGATTCTGATCAGCTTCGCTGCAACAGGATCGATGACGGCGATCCCGCCGTGTTTGGGATCCTTGCCGAGTTGCGGGATGGATTCGTAAAATAAGCCATCGTCGGGATTGTAGGCTGGCTGTTCGGCGCCATCGGTCGCGTCAGCGAATGTAATCTTGCCAAGAATTTTATGATCGGGCTGCGTGGAAATGAGCGTCACGAAGGGCGGGTCTTCCGCATTGTTGACGCCAATAAACACCTGATCCTTAGCATCATATGCCATTTCATCAAGCCGGGTCGTGCCGCCGGTGCTGATGGTCGCCGTGGTGGCCTGTGTCCCGATATCGATGATCTTAAGGGTGCTGTCACCATCGCCACCCCAGATTTCTTTGCCAACAATAACAACGCCGTTGGGACCAGACACGTCATTGTTGACTTTGCCGTTTTTCATAATGGTGCCGATGAACGCACCCGCGCGGCCCAGATATGTGTCGTTTTGTGCATCAAAAATATCGATCGCTTTGTTGCTGCGATCCGCCAAATAATAGCGTCCAGCCTCTTGATCGACAAAACTAATATCGAAATTGGCGAGAATCTCGCCGGGAATTTTGATCGAACCGATCTGTTTGAGATCCGCGCCTCCAGCCGCACTGGTCAAAGCAGCGGTCACAAGAAGCGCAACGCCTAAGCGTCCAAATTTCCTCATTTTCTCCTCCCCGATTGAGCGGCACAATTCGATCGTCGTTTAATTTTTACGAAGAAAGTCTCATGTGCTGGAAGCGTTTCAATCATCTGATCGTCAGATGCATTGAAATGAGCAGCGACTGTTCTTGGAGATTTTTTTCGGAATTGTGGGGAGTGTAGATTGCCGTCCCGAGCCTGCCAATCGTTAATTCCCCAAAGCATATATGCCGTTATAACATGACTCCGCCCCTATCAACGCGCGGGCGATCATCTGTATGGTGAGAAGGCTCAGGTCACGACCTGAATGACCGGGTGTCTCGAGGCGGCCCGAGGTCCACTTCGCCTCAAAATGCTCCACGTATGCGGTTAATCGCGCGGCATCCGGCATCGAGAAAATGTTGCCCAGACGGTCCGCATCGCAAGGATACGTCAAGGAGAGTCAGAGATGTTGCCCAAATTGCTCAAAGTGATCGGGGTTTTGGCTTTGCTCGGTGGTCAAGCTCACGCGGCCGACCTCGTCGTTCTCGCTGCCGCGGCCGTCAAGAAATCAGTCGAAAACGTGCCTGATCGCTTTCAAAAGATGACAGGCGATCACGTCACATTCGTCTTTGGAACGGCCGGTCAAATTCGCAAGAAGGCGATGGCGGATAATTCGTTCGCTATTGTCGTCCTGCCGCCCGCCCCACTCACCGAGCTCATCAAGGGCGGGCTTGTCGTCGATGGCTCGCGTCAAGACCTTGGCACGGTGCGCCTGGCGGCGGCGGTGCAAAGCGGGGCGACGCAGCCCGATCTGACCGACATGCAAACATTCAAGCAATCTTTACTGAATGCCCCTTCGATTGGCCTCGCCAATCCGGCAACCGGAGCGACCACAGGCACCTATTTGGCGGAATTGTTCAAGCGAATGGGAATTGCCGATCAACTTTCTTCCAAGATCAAACTGTATCCCGACGGTCTTGCCGCCATGCAGGGACTGGCGCGCGGCGAAGTTGCCTTGGGCCTCGGACAAAAAAGCGAAATCACCCCTGTCGCGGGCGTGGATCTGATTGGAGTTCTGCCGGACGCGGCGCAACTGCGGACGATCTATAGTGCCGGCCTCGGCAGCAACTCCGGCGACAGGCAGGCCGCTCAACGACTACTGACCTATCTGCGGAGTCCCGAAATGAAGGCGGCATTCGTGGCGAACGGATTTGAGGAAGAAACAAAGTAAGCGTGCCGAGCGCAAATCGCGGCTGGCCCGACCGGCTTTTGGCCGTGTTTAACCGAAATTTGCAGAAGCAATGCGCGTCCACCGACGGGAAAGGCGGCTAATAGAGACCGCCGGTTCCCGGGCCCACGGCCCGGTCCGCATCGGGCGTCGCGCCGCCAGCGCCGGCTGCAGCCGCCGATTCGCCGCCGAGCACTTCGCCATTGTCCGGATACTCGTCGTCCTTGAACGCTTCGATAATGCCGTTGCCGATCGGCATCAGGTGAATGCCACGGGGTACGCGAAATGGTACGTCCGGCTTGTCCTTTAGAGCCTGAGCCATGAAATCGCGGAAGATCGGCGCGGCATAGGTTGCGGCCTGGGCCGACCCGCCCATGGAGCGCGGCCGATCATAGCCAAGATAGAGACCGACGCAAAGATCGGTAGAAAAGCCGACGAACCACAAATCCTTCGCGTCGTTCGTCGTGCCGGTCTTGCCGGCGAGATGGCGGTGAAGCACGGAGATCGACACACCCGTGCCGCGTTGAATCACACCTTCAAGAATCGAGGTGATCTGATAGGCCGTGGCGGGATCGATCACCTGATCGGGCTTAACGACGAGGCGCGGTTCGGGCTGGTCATGCCAGGCATCGGCATCACAGCCTTTGCAGATCCGCTCGTCATGCCGGAAGATCGTCTTGCCGGTGCGGTCCTGGATACGGTCGATCAACGTCGCCTGAATCCGTTGGCCGCCGTTATCGAACATCGAGTATGCCGTCACCATGCGCATGACGGTGGTCTCGCCCGCGCCGAGCGACATGGACAGAACCGGCATCAGATCGTCATAGACGCCGAACCGTTTGGCATATTCCACGATGACCGGCATGCCGACCGCCTGCGCGAGGCGAACGGTCATCAGGTTCATCGAATGCTCAACACCCCAGCGCAGCGGATGCGAGCCGGCCGCCTCGCCTTCTTCGAAGTTTTTCGGGGTCCAGAGTTCGCCGTTGCCCTGGTCGATCGTGATCGGGCCGTTCTCGATCAGCGAGGTCGGATTGAACGGCGTGCCACTCGGCATCGTACCGTTGCCGTCAAGCGCCGCAGCATAAACGAAGGGTTTGAAGGACGAGCCCGGCTGGCGCAAGGCCTGAGTCGCGCGGTTGAATTCGGATTGGTCATAGGAGAAGCCGCCGACCATCGCCAGCACACGGCCCGTATGCGGATCCATGGCGACGATGGCGCCGGAAATCTCCGGCACCTGGCGCAACCGCCATTGGCCCGGCTTGCCGGGCAGCGCCTCGACATAGACCACGTCGCCCGGCCCCGCGAGCGTGCGGAATTTCTGATTGGTCCATTTGGCGCCATCCGGCGGCACGAGGCCGATCTCGCGCTCGGGGCCGACATCGCCCGATTTCTCGTATTTCGGCTGCATGCCGATACGCATCGCCTGATCGTTGCTCGAATCCAGCACGACCGCCAGACGCCAGCCGGGCACGTCGCCGAGCCCCGGCACCGCCGCCAGCGGCGGGCCCCAATCGTTGCCGATATCGATATGGGTCACCGGACCGCGCCAGCCATGCGCCTCGTCAAAGCGGATCAAACCGTCGACCAGAGATTTGCGGGCAAGCTGCTGCATCGCCGGATCAAGGGTCGTATGCACCGAAAGGCCACCCTCGTAGACTTTCTGTTCGCCATAACGCGCCAACAGCTCGCGGCGCACCTCTTCGGCGAAATAGCCGGCAACATAAGTATCCGGCGTCAGCACGCGCAATTTTACGTTGAGCGGCTCTCGCATCGCCTTGTCGCCGTCGGCGCGGCTGATGTAGCCGTTCTCGACCATGCGGTCGATAACGTAATTGCGGCGCTGGATCGCGGCGTCACGATTGCGGAACGGATTGTAATTATTCGGGCCTTTCGGCAGCGCGGCGAGATAGGCCGCCTCGGCGATCGTCAATTCGTTGACGGATTTGTCGAAATAATTCAGAGCGGCCGCGGCGACGCCGTAATTGCCGAGACCGAAGAAGATTTTGTTGAGATAAAGCTCGAGGATGTGGTCCTTGGAATAAGCATGTTCGATGCGCAGGGCCAGAATCGCTTCCTTGGCTTTACGCACGAAGGAGCGCTCATCGCCGACGAGGAAGTTCTTCGCCACCTGCTGGGTAATGGTCGAGGCACCCTGCATGTGATGGCCCCCGGCCACCAAGATCATCGCGGCGCGTAGGATGCCTTCGGGATCGACACCGTTATGCATGTAAAAATTCTTGTCCTCGGCGGAAATGAAGGCTTGCTTGACCAGCGGCGGAATATCGGCGCTCGGCAGATAGAGCCGGCGTTCGTGCGAATATTCTGCCAAGAGCGAACCGTCTGCCGCATGCACGCGGGTCAGAACCGGCGGCTCGTAACTTTGCAACTGGGTTGTATCGGGCAGATCCTGCTCAAAATAGAAATACAGGGCGATACCCACCGCTGCGCCGATCAGGAACAGAATGGCGAGCGTCGAGAACAGAAAACCCAGAAAACGGCCAATTATCCGCATGAAAACGTCAAGCCTTCACAAGTCAAACATCAAGGCCCCGCGTCGCGGGACGCAGGTTGCCTCGAACTATCTATCGGCGGCCTTTGTGTTCAATCTACGGCGCGAAGGCAAGGAATATTAACACTCGGTTAGGATCCAAGCCTATTGTGGTAGCTTGTGGCCAGGACGACACAGGCAGCAAAAAGCCTGGCACGCGCGGTCAGTCCCTCCCGACCCCGGCGGCGACGGCGTTGCGTTCAGGTTGCGCGGCAGCTTTCGGCGCAAAGAACGTGTCAATCGCCGCGGCTACCTTGTCAGTCGTCTTGTCGCGCCAGTCCGGTGAGGTCAGGCATTTGACGTCCCGGTCGTTGGAGAGATAGCCGAGTTCGAGCAGTACCGAAGGCACGTCCGGCGCCTTGAGGACGACGAAGCCCGCCGAGCGCTCGGGATTCTTGTTCATCCGCGCCGTCGCCTCCAGGTAATTCACCAAAGTGCGTGAAAAAACATGGCTGAAGGTGCGCGTCTCGCGGCGGGTCAGATCGAACAGAATATCATTGACGCCGACCTGATCCTCGGTGGTCTGCACGCCGGCCGCGGCGTCGGCCGCGTTTTCCTGCTCGGCCACCCGCTCCGCCTCGCGGTCGGAGGCTCGATCGGAGACCGTGTAGACGGTCGCGCCAGTCACGTTGCCGGCATCCGAGACCGTGTCGGCATGAATCGACACGAACAATTTCGCCCCGGAATCGCGGGCGATTTTGACCCGTTCGTTGAGCGGAACAAAGACATCGCGGTCGCGCGTCATGACGACCTTGTAACGCCCAGACGCTTCGAGCTTATGCTTCAGCATCTCGGCAAAATCGAAAACGATGGTCTTTTCGACCGCGCCGTCGACGCCATTGGCGCCTCCGTCAGGTCCGCCATGACCCGGGTCGAGCACGACGACGGGCTTTTCCGATTCGACGGGTTTGGGCGGCGCATTGGCTTCTGTCGGCGGCAGGCTGGCCTTGAGCGCGGCCGCGGCGGCCTGGCGGAACGAGGCCTTGTCGGTCGGCGCGAGATCGATGGCAAGACGCGGCGGCGCATCGCCGGCGCCCTCTTCAACCGCTGCTTTAAGAATCTTAGCTGGGCCGCCCAAATCTATGACAATACGAGACTTTCCAGGGGCGAACAGGCCGAAGCGGAAGGCATGGACAAGGGTGCCTTTGGGCAGCGCGGTGGCCTTGCCATTGGCGGGATCGGTCTGGAAATTGATTTCAGGAAGATCGACGATCACCCTGTCCGGATTGGCGAGCACGAAGGCCTGGACGTCCACTTTCTCCGACATGGCAAAGGTCAAATGGGTGGTATTGCCGATCGCGCTGACTTTGGCATCGGCAGCGACCGGCATCGACGGGACCGGCGCGGTGGATGCGGGGAGATTTTGCGCCAATTTGACGCGGCCGCTCGGCAAATTGCCAGCAAGCGCCGATCCGGCGGTTCCAAGAATCAGCAGAGCCGCAGCGAAATAAAGGTGCTTGGAACGGATAGAAGCCATTAATCTCATCCGAACTTTGCTCGCTGTTCGGCCAAACTCAAAGGATGTCTTAAGCCATAGGGCCGGAATGGTTAACGGCCGGTAAGCGCACCTGGCACAACATGTCGCGGATGTGGCCTCAAAGACACACCTTTAAAAACTTGCCAAAGAGTGTGCGATCATCTTATGAAGGAATTGTTTCGATCCGGTCTCCGGTCCTCGTTTGGGGATCATGCCGCTGACGCCTTGGCAAATACCCTTTTGGGTACGCCCATTGCCTCCCGCCTCGTCGGGGTTTGCAATGGCATAACAAGGCATTATCTAAGCCAGAGATCGGCACACGAAATAGAACTCGGCTTCCCTTCGGGAGGCTGACCAGACGAATAACAGGTGTTTTAGGCAATGGTGGGCCCGTTCGCGGCACATAATCAGACCAAACGGACGCTCACACTAGAGCTTGCCGGACACGCCTTGCACCCATTTTTTGTTTCGCATCGCACATCTCACCGGCGCTTGGCGCGTTTTGCCGAGCCCGATCCATCTTTCCCTTCAGACCCTGCATGGCCGGCCCGCCCGGCCGCCCGCCGCATTGACGCGCTGACGCGCGCGCTGCGGGCTCGGTGGCTCACGCGCCCCGCCATGCTCAAAAGAGACATCCATGGCCAACAAAATGCTCATCGACGCATCCCATCCGGAAGAAACCCGGGTGGTGGTGCTGCGTGGAAATCGCGTTGAAGAATTTGATTTCGAAGCCGCATCGCGCAAACAACTTCGTGGCAACATCTATCTCGCCAAGGTAACGCGCGTGGAGCCGTCGCTGCAGGCGGCGTTCGTGGAATATGGCGGCAATCGTCACGGCTTCCTCGCCTTCTCCGAAATTCATCCCGATTATTACCAGATCCCGACGGCCGACCGTCAGGCGCTGCTCGAAGAAGAAGCGCGCGCCCATGCGGAAGCCGAGGACGACGAGAATCGCGGCCAGCGTCGCAGCCGGCGTTTTCGCGACCGCAACGGCAATGCGCAGAAGCGCGCAGCAGAAGACGAGACGGTCTCCGAGGCCGCGCCGCAGACTGAAGAGCTGATCGCCGACGACGGCGACCTGCAGGACCTTGCCACGCTCAACGGGCCCGTCGCCGAAGATTTTGCATCTGAAGCGGATCCGGAAGCTCCGGCTCCCGTCCATGTGCCGCATGACGGATTGGAAAACATTCACGAGCGGACTGTCGAAACCCTGGCGGCCGATGAAGACGTGCCCCATGCAGTGGTCATTGAGGCTGTGGACGTGGCGGCCGCTCCCTTGCCCGTCGAGGCGGAAGCGCCGACGATGAACCCTCAGGCTGAAGCCGTGATGGCCGCTGAATCGGAGACCGCGGAAGAGGTCGAAGCCGAACGCGACGGCGACGAAGAGGACGAGGGCGACGACGAGGACGGCGAGGACGACGACGAGGAGGGCGAAGACGGTGACGCGGTCGAAGAGATCACGACGCTCGGCGGCGGATCCGAGACGGAAGAGACCGAACTTACGCCGCGCCGCGACCGCCGGCGGGGCCGCGGCCGCTACCGCAACCGTGATCGCGATCGCGACGAACGCCAGAAGACCGATGAAGACGGTGAGGAAGAGGCCCAGGTTGAACAGGTCGGCGGCGACGCCATCGACGAGACGCCGCATCGCGTGCCGCGCCTGCGCCGGCAGTACAAGATCCAGGAGGTCATCAAGCGGCGCCAGGTGCTGCTGATCCAAGTGGTCAAGGAAGAGCGCGGCAACAAGGGCGCCGCCCTCACCACTTATCTGTCGCTCGCCGGTCGCTATTCCGTGCTGATGCCGAACACCGCGCGTGGCGGCGGCATTTCGCGCAAGATTACCGACGGAAACGACCGCAAGCGCCTCAAGGAAATCGCCCGCGAACTGGAAGTGCCGGAAGGCATGGGCGTCATCCTGCGCACGGCGGGAGCCTCACGCTCCAAGCCGGAAGTGAAGCGCGATTTCGAATATTTGCTGCGCATGTGGGAGACGGTGCGGGAACTGACCCTGGAATCGACCGCCCCTGCCCTCGTCTATGAGGAAGGTTCGCTGATCAAGCGCGCCATCCGCGACCTGTACAATAAGGACATCGACGAGGTCATCGTCTCGGGCGATGATGGCTATCGCGAGGCCAAAGACTTCATGCGCATGCTCATGCCGAGCCATGCCAAGAATGTGAAGCCCTTCCGCGATCCGCAGCCGCTGTTCGCCAAATATGGCGCCGAAGCCCAGCTCGACGCGATGTTCTCGAATCAGGTGACGCTGAAGTCCGGCGGCTATCTCGTCATCAATCAGACCGAAGCGCTGGTGGCGATCGATGTGAACTCGGGCCGCTCGACGCGCGAGCACAATATCGAGGATACGGCACTGCGCACCAATCTGGAGGCCGCCGACGAAGTGGCGCGCCAGCTGCGCCTGCGTGACCTCGCCGGCCTTGTGGTGGTCGACTTCATCGACATGGAGGAAGGCCGCAACAATCGCTCTGTCGAGCGCCGCCTGAAGGATGCGCTCAAGAACGATCGCGCCCGCATTCAGGTGGGTCGCATTTCGCACTTCGGCCTTCTCGAAATGTCGCGCCAGCGTATCCGCACCGGTGTGATGGAAGGCTCGACGGTGGTGTGCCCACATTGCGTGGGCGTCGGCATGGTGCGCTCGACCTCGTCGATCGCTTTGCATGTCCTGCGCGTGCTGGAAGACGCGCTGATCCGCAATTCCGATTACGACCTGATCGTCCGGACCCGCACCACAGTCGCTCTCTACATTCTGAACCAGAAGCGCAGCCACTTGCGCGAGCTGGAGAAGCGGTTCGGCGTTGCAATCACGGTCGCGGCGGACGATACGCTGACCGGCACCGCCTATCATGCGCTGGAGCGCGGCGAGCTCGCCAATCCCGTGCCCGCGCCCGAACAGGCGCAGCGCGCGTCGCTCGTGCGGGTTGATTCCATTCCACCCGTCGACGAGGACGAGGCGGATGAGGGCGACGAGGACAATGACGTCGAGGCGCAGGACGAGTCCACCGAAGCGGGTGCGTCCGAACGGACCAATGGCGAAGACAGTGAGCGTCGCCGGCGCCGCCGGCGTCGTCGCCGCGGCCGTGGCAGCGAACGCGAAAGCTCCGGCATTCAGGCCAACGCCCCGCAGCCGACCGATGCCGGCCTAGCCGCGGTCGCGGAAATCGACGGCACGCTCGCGCCAGTGGCGGATGAAACGAGCACCGACGACGAGACCACCGACGCGCCGGAGACCGGTGACGGCGAAAACCGCTTCGACCGCCGGAATCGCCGGCGCGGACGCGGACGCCGCTTCCAAAACGAGGGCGACCGCGAGGAATCGGCGCAGGAGGCAGATTCCTCTGCGCAAGCCGCGGAAACCGTGCCGGCCTCCACGCCGATCCATCCGGTCGGTTTCGAATGGGACACGCCCGAACCGGTTGAGGCGCCGGCACAGCCCGCCGTCGCGAACGACGTTCCGGCCCCTGCCCCGCAACCGCCCGCAGCACCGGAAGTCGGAGAGCCGGCGCGCGAACCCGATCCGCCGCGCGCCTGGGAAACCATGTTGGAGGCGGAAGCCGAGGTCGATCCCAATCGTCCGAAGCGCTCCGGCTGGTGGGCGCGCGCCAAGCAGACCTTGGTGGGCAAATGAGATCAGGCGGCGGGAGAAATCCCGCCGCCTTCGTTTTGGCCGGCAATGGACGATACTCTGGGCGCGGGTTTCGCGTGAGATGCCGCGCCGGCTTGTGTCACCGCGCGTCGCGAGTGTTCTTCTGCACCGCAATGGCCGCAAACAGGCTCAGCACGAAGGACATCGCATAAAAGCCCTTTTCGCTGAGGGCGAGGGTTGCGTTGTAGAGGCCGACAGCCAGCAGCACCACGGCGATCGCCAGCGAGGCCAGGCTGAGCCCGTAATAGGCAGGCGTGACCGGAATGCCTTCGGCCTTATCACGCACCGTCTTTTGCACCGACACGGCGGCGAACAATCCGTACATCAGAACGGCGAAATAATAGCCCTTCTCGTTGAGCTGCATCTCCGCGTGCCACAAGCCGATCAGATAGGCGACAACGCCGACGGCCAGCGCAAGCCATGCAGCGGAAACGAAAGCGGTCGAAGGTTTTTGCGTAGCACTCGTCATCGTCAGTCTCCCCAGATGAACTATGTTAGTTATCATTAGCTAACTTCTTAAGCTCTGTCAAGTGTAGTGACGCATATGTTGCGAAAATTGTCGATGAAACTGTATCTGGGAAGGGCTCGGTGTTGGGCGGGACCTCCTGCCGGCGGCGAGCAATGCGGCTGCCGCGCCTAGGCTCCGCCCGGAAGCGCGCGCCAGCCCTTGAGCCGCCGCACCGCCTCGAGCACATCCGCCTCGCTGCCGGCAAAAGACATACGTAGGGTGCGGTTACCGTGCGAGCGGTCGAAGTCGAGGCCTGGAGTTGCGGCAACACCAGCTTCTTTGAGCATCTTCGCGCAGAAGGCGGTGGAATCGTTGGTGAGGTGGCCGATGTCGGCGTAGATGTAGAACGCGCCGTCGACTGGGTGCATGTGGCCAAGACCTAAGCCCGGCAATTCGTTCAGCAGGATCTCGCGGTTTCGGGCATAGCCCGCCTTGATCGCCTCCAATTCGTCGCGCGCGTCGAAGGCCGCTTCCGCCGCGACCTGGCTCAAATAAGGCACGGAGATCGAAAGGTTTTGCTGCAGCCGCTCGATCGGCCGCACGAGATTGTCCGGCACGATCAGCCAGCCGACGCGCCAGCCGGTCATGCAGAAATATTTGGAAAAGGAATTGACGACGAGCGCCTGGTCCGAAAATTCGAGCGCTGTATGGGCTGGCCTGCCATAGGTTAGGCCGTGATAGATCTCGTCCGAAATGAAGCGGATGCGCAGGCTTTCGCAGGTCTGCGCCACATCGCGTAAGGTCGTCGCGTCCATCATCGTGCCGCTCGGATTGGCCGGACTCATCAGGAGCGCCCCGTCGAGTTTTTGCGCCGCATCGGCCGCGGCGATCATATCGGCGGTCACGACGTAATGGCTTGCCGCGGTCAATGTCAGCGGCACGGGCACGAGGCCGAGCGCTTCGAGAATATTGCGATAGGCCGGATATCCAGGTTCCGAAATCGCAATGCGCGCGCCGGGATCGAAGCAGGCGAGAAACGCCAGGATGAAGCCCGCCGACGAACCCGTCGTCACCACGACCCGCTCCGCCGACACATCGACGCCATAGGCGTCACGGCAATGGGCGGCGATGCGGGCGCGCAAGGTTGGGCGCCCGAGCGCCTCGGTATAGCTGACGCGCCCGGCTTCCAGCGCCCGAATCGCTGCCTCGCGCACCACCCGCGGCGCCGGCGCGCCGGGCTCGCCGACTTCCATGTGGATGACCGTTCCGCCTGCCCGCTCCTGCGCCGCCGCGGCGCTCATCACGTCCATGGCGACGAAGGCGGAAACGGCGCTGCGCAGCGAGGCGGGCAGATCGGTCTGAGTTGATTTCTTCTCGTTCATTTCCATCTACCCTATCGACGCCATATTAAGGCCTGTACATCCGAAAATCGCCGGAACGGCAAGAGGCGGATATCGCCCGCCTCGCAGAAATGTGACCGGCCCTTCCTCTTGCCCGTTCGACCCGTTAACAAGTTTCGGGTACAAGATGCAGCATGATTTGGCGGTCAAAGCCGCGAGCCGAAGGATGAAAGATGTCGATGCAGTCCCGTCCCTGGAAAGTTCTTATGAGCGTTGCGGCCCTGAGCGCCGGCATTGCCTTCGCTCCGCTCACCGCCAAGGCGCAGTCTTTCACCGACGCGCAGAAGGATGAAATCGGCAAGGTGGTGCACGATTATCTCATCGCCCATCCGGAAGTGCTGCGCGACGCGATGATCGAATTGGATAAGCGGCAGAAGGCCGATGAAGCGGCCAACCAGCAGAAGGTGATTTCCAACAGCGCCGCGACGCTGTTCAACTCGCCCAACCAGGCGGTGCTCGGCAATCCCAACGGCAAGGTCACGCTGGTCGAGTTCTTCGATTACAATTGCGGCTATTGCAAACATGCGCTCGCCGACCTCGCACAAGTGATGAAGCAGGACCCCGACGTGCGCGTGGTTCTGAAAGACTTCCCCGTGCTCGGCCCGGGCTCGGTCGAAGCGGCGCGCGTCGCCTATGCGGTGCGCAACCAGTTCACCGGCGAGAAATTCTGGGAATTCCACCAAAAGCTGTTGGGCTCGCGCGGCCCGGTCGGCAAGGCGCAGGCGATGGCCGTCGCCAAGGACATGGGCGCCGACATGGATCGGATCGAAAAGGATTCGCAGGCGCCGAGCGTCAATGCCGGCCTCAACGAAACGCTGCAATTGGGCGACGCGCTGAGCCTGACCGGCACGCCGTCCTACGTCGTCGGCCACAGCGTGATCGTCGGGGCAGTTGGCTACGACGCCCTGCAGCAGAAGATCAAGGACGCGCAGAATTGATGCGAGCGGTCTAGCCGCAACCCATATGAAGGCCGCAATGTCATCCCAGGCTTGCCCCAGGATGACATTGCGGCATCATCATATGCGGCCGACTACCTCACCCCGCCGCGCAGATCCGCAAGTTGTAACTCCAGTGCAGCGATTTTCGCATCCTTCTCGGTGAGCACGCGCGCAACATCTTCGGCATCGAATTTCTGCGGAATGTGCTGCGGGCAATTGGCATCCCAGGCTTCGATGGCAAACACGATGACACGCTCTGGCAAGGCCTTGTACCCCTCCGGCCGCACGCGTTCGAGCAAGGCCGGATCGTCCTCGATCACGCGGGCACGGCCCCAGATCTTGATGCGCTGGCGCAGCATCCAATCCATCAGGAACATATAGGCCTTCGGATTCTCGCTTAAGTTGCCGAGCGTGATGTATTGCCGGTTGCCACGATAATCGGCAAAGGCGAGCGTCTTCGCGTCGAGCACGTGCAGAAAGCCTTTCGGCCCGCCGCGATGCTGGATATAGGGCTGGTTATCCGCGCTTGCCGTCGCGAAAAAGAAGCTGTTTTGTGCGGCGATGAAAGCAGCGAAATCGGGTGTGACCTCGCGCCGCCAACCGCCGCCCTGCTCCATCTGGGCGTAAGCGGCGCGCGATCCTTTCGTGCTCTGAATCGCTTTCACCGCCGGGGTGAAAGCGATATCGCTGGCAATCGCATGGGACATGGGTCCTCACAATCCGTGTTCGCTCAGGCCGGGATCGTCATCGGGCCGCCGGCCGAGCGGCCAATGGAATTTGCGGTCCACCTCGGCGATGAGCACGTCGTTGATGCTGGCCTCCCGGCGGCGCATCAGCCCCGCCGCATCGAATTCCCATTGCTCGTTGCCATGGGAGCGAAACCAATGGCCGCTGTCGTCATGCCACTCGTAGGCAAAGCGCACGGCGATGCGGTTGTCGGTATAGGCCCAGACCTCCTTGATCAGCCGATAATCGAACTCGCGCTGCCATTTGCGGGTCAGAAAGGCGACGATGGCCGCGCGGCCGGAGAAGAACTCGGCGCGATTGCGCCATTGGCTGTCTTCGGTATAGGCCAGGGCGACACGCGCCGGATCGCGGCTGTTCCAGGCATCCTCGGCGAGGCGCGCCTTCTGGGCGGCGGTCTCGGCATCGAAGGGTGGCAAGGGCGGGCGGGACATGAGCGGCACTCCACGGTCTGATCACCGCCTCAATCTAGTCCTGGCCCCGCGCCGCGATAATCGTTGAAGAGCGCATTTTATTATTCTATTTTTAGCAACAATATGGACCGTTTCGACGCGATATCGGCCTTTGTCGCCGTCGCCGATTGCAAGGGTTTTGCCGCGGCGGCGCGCAAGCTCAAGCTCGCCCCTTCTGCCGTGACCCGCCTTATCGTGGCACTCGAAGATCATCTCGGCCTGCGCCTTTTCCAGCGCACCACGCGCTCGGTGACGCTGACCGATGCGGGCCTACGCTATCTCGAGCTCGGCCGCCGGATTCTGGCCGATCTGGCGGAGGCCGATGCGCTGGTGCAATCGGAGCGCGTCCATCCCAGCGGCAGATTCACCGTCTCGGCGCCGTTGACCTTCGGACGCCTGCATGTCGGCCCGCTGATGAGCGCCTATCTCGCCGCCTTTCCCGACGTGATCGGCGAATTGTCCCTCTCCGACCGGATCGTCAACTTGATCGATGAAGGCATCGACCTTGCCGTGCGTATCGGCCATCTCGCCGATTCTACGCTGACGGTGCGGAAGGTCGGCGAGACGCGGCCGATCGTCGTCGCCTCTCCCGCCTATCTCGCCCGCGCCGGCGAGCCGCAAACTCCGGACGAGATCGCCGCGCATCAGACGATTCAATTCGTCGGCTTCGGCGGCTCCGCCGACTGGCGCTTTCGCGACAAAAGGATTGCGGTCGAGCCGCGCTACGTCACCAATAGTGCGGACACCGCGCTTTGGCACGCGGCCCAGGACGGCGGTCTCGCGCGGGTCTTTTCGTATCAGGCTGCGGAGCTGTTGCGCGCCGGACGGCTGAAGGTCGTCCTGCGCACCTTCGAGCTGCCGCCTGTCCCCATCCAGCTCGTCACGCCGACGAGCCGTCTCGTCTCACCAAAAGTCCGCGCCTTCATCGATCTCGTGATCGAAACGACCGACTGGCACTTCGCGGATATTTAGGTGAGAGCGGTCAGCACCCCGCGCACTTCGGCGGTAAACGCCGAGAGACATGCCCATCACGCGACGAAAGCGCCGAACAAAGGCGGACGGGAGCAATTCAGCGCATCGCTCGCGCTTAGTTTTGAGTCATACACTCGAAATTGTACAGCGCGCCAAGAAACAGAACGGCGAGCTAACGACTGCAAGCGCTGAATCCTTTTATAGCGCGCAGGATGTTTGGGCGGCTCTAAATGCGTGCTGAGGAAATTAGCGCTCTTTGAACGAGATCATTTGTCCAAAACAACAAAAAGCAACTCGAATTCTTACGAATTTATTGTAGATAAAGGATACTGCTATGCGCTGGAAAACATTTTTCTTTACGTCGGTCTCTTTAGTATTTGTATACACGGTCGGAACAACAGCCTCCTCGGCGACGACTTCAAAGCTTAAGCAGGTTCCTAATCCCGTGATGAAGTGCGGATGGCTGCCAAGCATCGGTCACGGGCAACTGGCGAAACTGCATGAATGCGATGGCAGATTCATCGATTACGAAGACAGCTTCGATGCCCCCCAGACGAATGGGGGCGGCAGTTCTCGCGATGCAAGAGTGGGCAACAACGGCTCAGGTACGGGCAGCACATCCGGCAGCGGCAGCAAGTCCGGTGGCTCCACGGTTGGCGGTACCAGCCCCAAGACCGGCAGCACCGGTTCCACCACTGGCAGCACCGGTTCCACGACCGGTAGCACTGGTTCCACCACCGGCAGCACCGGCTCCAAGACTGGCAATACCGGCTCCACCAATGGCAGCACCGGTTCCACGACCGGTAGCACTGGTTCCACCACCGGCAGCACCGGCTCCAAGACTGGCAGCACCGGTTCCACCACCGGCAGCACTGGTTCCACCACCGGCAGCACCGGCTCCAAGACTGGCAATACCGGCTCCACCACCGGCAGCACTGGTTCCACCACGGGCAGCACCGGTTCCACGACCGGGAGCACTGGTTCCACCACCGGCAGCACTGGTTCCACCACCGGCAGCACCGGCTCCACCATTGGCAGCACCGGCTCCACCATTGGCAGCACTGGTTCCACCACGGGCAGCACCGGTTCCACGACCGGTAGCACCGGTTCCACCACCGGCAAGACCGGTTCCACGACCGGCAGCACTGATTCCACCACCGGCAGCACCGGCTCCAAAACTGGCAATACCGGCTGCACCGGTTCCACCACGGGCAATAACAGTGGCCATAAGACGGGCGGGCCGGGCAACGGAAATGGCAACCAGCCAAATTCCGGCAATGGCGGCGGCAATCTCAATGGCTCGGGAACCGGCACCGGCAACAATGGCAAAAATAATGGCCATAACAAATGATGCTGAGACGAGCTTGATCAAAGGTCCAAGCATTCGAGCGACACACCCGAATTATGTGCTTGAGTGCCGAAAGGTGCTTGAAGATGAAGTGGGCGGCATATTTACCGATGCCGAGCGAGTGGGGTGGGATCGGAGCGCTATTGGTCTAGCTATTTCGGCCTTGGCCGGAGAGTATATGACGGCCCGGGCCTGCACTTTTGCTCCGCGGCACCAATCCGAGCCGGAATGAACACGGCGCTCTCGCCGATGCAGCAGCCGCTGTCATCGGCCCTCGAACGGAAGCTTGGCGCCAAGGCAATGAAGATCGCGCTGGACCGGCTCAGCGAGAAAGGATGAGCAATGCGGGGCCGGCGGCAATGATCCTGTGAGTATTGCCGCCGCCAGGCCTTAGCCCTTCTTCTTGTAATAGACGTCGAGGCACACGGCGAAGAGGAGCACGATGCCCTTGATCATTTTCTGATCGTCGATGCCAAGGCCAAGGATCGACATGCCGATGTTCATGACGCCCATCAGCAACGCGCCGATCACCGCGCCCGTCACTTTGCCGACGCCGCCGGAGGCCGAGGCACCCCCGATGAAGCAGGCGGCGATCACGTCGAGTTCATAGCCGTCGCCAGCCTTCGGCGTCGCATAGCCGAAACGGGCCGTCACGATGAGGCCGGCCAGCGCCGCCAGAACGCCCATGTTGACAAAGGTAAAAAAGGCTAAGCGCTCGGTTTTGACGCCCGACAATTTCGCTGCCTTTTCGTTGCCACCAAGGGCGTAGATCCGGCGCCCGACCACAGTCCGCGTCGTGACGAAACTGTAGACAAGAATGAGAATCGCCATGATGACGAGCATGTTTGGAATGCCGCGCCAATGGGCCAGCAGATAGCTGACATAGGACGCCGCAGCGAACATCAGCACCAAGCGGCCGAGGAAAACCACTGCCGGCTCTTCCTCCACCCCGTGCTTTTGCCGCTCCATTCTGCCCTTGATCTGCAGCACCACGCCGATGGCCGCGAGCCCGAGGCCGATCGCCAGCGTCAACGGCCAAAAGTTTGCACCGCCCCATGGGTCAGGAATCCACCCCGAGCTGATCTTGTCGAAAGCGTCTGCAAACGGCCCTGCATTGGTGCTACCCAGAACCTTCCAGGTCAGGCCGCGGAAGATGAGCATGCCGCCGAGCGTCACGATGAAGCTCGGGATGCGCAGATAAGCGATGAAGTAGCCTTGCGAACCGCCGATGATCGCGCCGAGCGCCAGAGTGACGAGCGACGCGCTGACCCAATCCCACTGCCAGCGCTGCATCAGGACGCCGGCGATCGCGCCCGCCAAGGCGCAGACCGAACCGACCGACAAATCGATGTAGCCGGCGACGATCACGAGCAGCATGCCGAGCGCCATGACGATGACGTAGCCGTTCTGCATCACGATGTTGTTGACGTTCTGCGGCGCCAGCATGATGCCGCCGGTCATGTATTGGAAGAACACAATGATGACCAGCAACGAGAGCAGCATGCCGTAGTCGCGGATGTTGCCCATGATGTAGTCTTTGATCGACTTGGTGTCGGCGGCGACCATAGCGCCCGCGGTTTTGTCGGTCATTGCTGCAATTCCTCCGCTCGCATGATGGCGCGCATGATCTTTTCCTGGGTTGCGTCCTTGCCGCCGAATTCGCCGACAAACTTGCCTTCGTTCATCACATAGATCCTGTCGCACATGCCCAAGAGCTCGGGCATTTCCGACGAGATCATGAGAACCGCCTTGCCGTCCGCCACCATCTGATTGATGATCGTATAGATTTCATATTTCGCGCCGACATCGATGCCGCGGCTCGGCTCGTCGAGCATCAGCACGTCGGGATTCGAGAACAGCCACTTGCTGATGACCACTTTCTGCTGATTGCCGCCGGACAGATTGACCGTCTTTTGCAGCACGTTCGGCGAGCGGATGTTCAGCTTGCGGCGGTATTCGTTGGCGACGCGCAATTCCTCGATGTCGTTGATGACGAAATTGCGCGAGATGCCGTCGAGATTGGCGAGCGTGACATTCTTCTTGATGTCTTCCTCAAGGATGAGGCCGAGCTGCTTGCGGTCTTCCGTCACATAGGCGAGGCCGTTGTCGAGCGCCTTCTGAATGGTCGAGAGATCGACCTCTTTGCCGTGCATGTAGGCCTTGCCGCTGATGCGCTGACCGTAGGAGCGGCCAAAAATGCTCATCGCGAGTTCGGTGCGCCCGGCCCCCATCAGCCCGGAAATGCCGACGACCTCGCCGCGCCGCACGGTCAGGTTGACGCCCTTTACCACCTGGCGGTCGCCGTGTTCCGGATGATGCACCACCCAGTCGCGGATTTCGAGGATCGGTTCACCGACTTTCGGCACGCGCTTAGGATAGCGGTCGGCCATTTCACGCCCGACCATGCCCTTGATGATCCGGTCCTCGGAAATGGCTTCGCGCTTGCAATCCAAGGTCTCGACCGAGGTCCCGTCGCGAATGACGGTGATTGAATCGCAGACCTTGGAAATCTCGTTCAGCTTGTGCGAGATCAGGATCGCGGAAATGCCGTGCGCCTTGAACTCGAGCAGAAGGTCGAGCAGCGCGTCGCTGTCGCTCTCGTTCAAGCTGGCGGTCGGCTCGTCCAGGATCAAAAGCTTCACATTCTTCGACAGCGCCTTGGCGATTTCCACCAGTTGCTGCTTGCCGACGCCAATATTGGTAATCAGCGTGTCGGGCGATTCTTTGAGGCCGACTTTGCGCAGCAATTCGCGCGTGCGCACGAACGTCGCCGGCCAATCGATCACGCCGGTCTTGGCGTTCTCATTCCCGAGGAACATGTTCTCGGCGATCGAGAGCAGCGGCACCAGCGCCAGTTCCTGGTGAATGATGATGATGCCGCGCTCCTCGCTTTCGCGAATGTCGCGGAACTGGCACTCCTGACCCTGGAAGCGGATCGTGCCTTCATAGGAGCCGTGGGCGATCACGCCGCTCAGCACTTTCATGAGTGTCGATTTGCCGGCGCCGTTCTCGCCGACAACGCCGTGAATTTCGCCTTCGTTGACTGTCAGATTGACATTGTCGAGCGCCTTGACGCCCGGAAAGCTTTTCGAGATCCCCTGCATCTCAAGGATAGCAGCCATCTTAAGCCCCGCCGTTTCCCTCATCCAAGAAAACAAAAGGGCACCGCCTTGTAAAGCGGCACCCTCTCGTCTATTCGCCTGCGCGCTGCGCGCTTATTTCAACTGGTCGAGCTTGTAGTAGCCGCCGTCGACCAGAATCTTCTGCCAATTGTCAGCAGATACGAGCACCGGGGTCAACAGATAAGAGGGCACAACCTTCTTGCCGTTGTCATAGGTCTTGGTGTCGTTGATTTCTGGCTTCGAGCCCGAGAGCACCGCGTCGACCATGCCGACCGTGACCTTGGCGAGGTCGCGCGTGTCCTTATAGATCGACGAATATTGCTCGCTGGCGATGATCGACTTCACCGACGCCACTTCGCAATCCTGGCCGGTGACGATCGGCAGCTTGACGCCGCCCGAACCATAGCCCGCGCTCTTGAGCGACGACAGGATGCCGCGCGAGAGGCCGTCATATGGCGAGAGCACCGCATCGACATGCTTGCCGGTGTAGAAGGCACTCAGGAGGTTGTCCATGCGGGACTGGGCGACCGAGCCGTCCCAACGCAGGGTGCCGACCTTGTCCATGCCCATCTGCTTCGACTGCACGACCAATTTGCCGCTGTCGATATAGGGCTGCAGCTCCGACATCGCGCCGTTGTAGAAGAAGAAGGCGTTGTTGTCGTCCGGCGAACCGCCGAAGAGTTCGATATTGAACGGACCCTTGCCGTCCTTGAGGCCCAAAGCCGATTCGATCGACTGCGCCTGCAGAACACCGACCTTGAAATTGTCGAAGGTCGCATAATAGTCGACGTCCGGCGAATTGCGGATCAGGCGGTCGTACGAGATGATCTTGACGCCCTTCGCAGCCGCTTCGTGCAGCGCTTCGGTCAGGGTCGTGCCGTCGATGGCGGCAATGACCAGGACCTTGTCGCCCTTGGTGACCATGTTTTCGACCTGGGCGCGCTGGGTCGGGATATCGTCGTCAGCATATTGCAGGTCGGTCTGATAGCCCTTGGCCTGGAGCTGCTTGACGATGTTGTTGCCGTCGTCGATCCAACGTTCGGACGTCTTCGTCGGCATGGCAATGCCGACCGTCGGCTTGCCGTCAGCCCAAGCGGCAGACCCAAAAGTCAAAGCGCCGACAGCGACGGCGGCCAAAAGCGTTGAGGTGAAAAGTTTCACGTTTCTCTCCCGGTTTGACGTCTTGATGCGCCTCGCTGGCCTGGGCATTAGACCCCCTCGCAGGTAGCCGCGCAATCAAGCTAGGCAGCGAATAAAAATAGGTTTCGAAGTCTTGTCAATCGTCAAACAGCCCGTTTCCCGTTTTTTATTTCGCTTCTCGATAAAAAAAATTCGGCCTGCCACAAAAAGCACCGCGGATCGACCGAATTGCAAGGGTCAGACCTAATAATCGTCATAGGCCGTCGCGACCTTCGGTTCGGCCTCGGCGTCCTTGATCCAGGCGTTCCAGGCGGGCAGAGCCATGATGGCGTCCATATAGGTCCGCGTCGCCTTGCTGACCTCGGCATCGTATGTATGCAAGCGATTGACGACGGGCGCGAACATCGCGTCCGCGGCGCAGAACTTGCCGAACAGGAACGGCCCGCCTTTGCCATAGGTCTTGCGCGTCTCCTTCCAGATCTGCTCGATCCGCTTCACATCCGCCGCCGCCTCCGGCGTCAATTCGCGCTTTCTGACCGGGCGCAGGAACTGCGTTGGCAGGTGCTGGCGCATCGCTTGAAAGCCGGCGTGCATTTCGGCGCAAATGGACCGCGCGTGGGCGCGGGCAGCGCGCGTCTTTGGCCAGATATTCTTCTTCGGGAATTTCTCCGCGAGATATTCGATGATCGCCAGCGACTCCCAAATTTGAATGTCACCGTCATACAAGACCGGGCACTTTTGCGTTGGCGAATATTTGCGCAATTTCTTAGCCTGGTCCGACGCACCGTAGTGGATCAGCACCTCCTCGAACGGAATATTCATCTGCGCCAACAGGAGCCATGGACGCATCGACCACGACGAATAAGACTTTCCCAAGATTACGAGTTTCACCGGCATCATGATCTCCTGAAACATTCTCTTCCAGCTTGCGAAATCCTGCGCCGAAAGCAAGATTGAAAACACGCCATGGAGAACGTGATGACCTTCCAATGCACCATTCCTGCCGTGCCAACCGTGCAACACGACGATGCCACCGCCCGCATCACGCGCTGGGATTTTCGTCCCGGCGCGGCCACGGGCTGGCACCGGCATGACTGGCCCTATTTCGTGATCATGCTGACGGACGGGATTTTACGCGTGCACAATGGCACGGAGGTCAATGATGTCCCGTTGAGCGCTGGGCAATCCTACCGACGGCCATCCGGCATCGAGCACGATGTGATGAACGGCTCCCAACACCCGATCGCCTTCGTCGAGATCGAGGTCAAAAAGCCCGAGGCGCTTTAAAACTCGTAGCGCAGCCCCGCCGTCACTTGGTGCTGCGCGCCGCTGCCGTGGCCCGCGCCCAAGCCTGCGCGGTAGCTGACGTTGAAGCGCATCGCGCCATACGCGCCGTTCACCCCTGCCCCGAGCAACAGGCCATCGCCACCCATCTTCGTCAGTTGCGAGACGAAGGGCTGCGAAATGTTGTTCGACAGAATGCCTTTCACCGTATCGCCATGATAGCTCAGGAAGTCGCCGTAGCCGACGAGGCCGAAGATATTAACCTGCCGGTCCTTGTCCTGCAGCACGGCGGCGGAGGCGCGAAGTTCCGCCGCGCCGGTCACCGCATCGATCGTGCGCGAATTGTAATGAATGGGCGCGACGATACCGTTTTCGGTGAAGCTGTCGACATTCGCTGCGATGAAGCCGAGACGCGCGATCGGGGTCAGCGTGAACATGCCCGTTTTGAAATCGTAACCGGCTTCGGCAACCGTGCTGAAGGCCGAGCCCGATGAGTCGGCCGTATTGGCAAGCGGGCCAACGGTCTTGCGCTTCCAACTGTTGTAGAGAGAAACGCCGGCACCGAGCGTGCCGTTCACGAAGAACTGCCCGCTGCGATAGCCAGCCAAAATATCGGCCGAGAATTGCGTCGGGTCGTATGACAGCACATTTCCATTGCCCGCATGGACTTTGCCGGTATCGATATTGCCGGCGGCGCCGAGGGTGAAGCCGTTGCCGATATTGCGGGTCAAGCCGAAGTTCACGCCGCCGGTCTCATAATCATATTTGTAGCGTTCGTCGGTCGCCTTAGAGCTGCCGAAATTGCCGATGGCATCGACGAAATAATCGTTTTTGTCGGTGCTGCCCGCGTGGTCGCGCAGCCGGTCGAGACCGCGCTCGGCGGCCGCCTTGCGGTCCGTGACGCCCATTTCGCCGAGCGACCCGGAGTAAAGCGCCAAAGTCGGCGCATAGACATATTGGGCCGCCGCTTGCGCCAGCAAATAATGGGCGTAAGTGGTCGGATGCACGTCATCCCAGAAAAGATAACGATTCTGCGCCGCAGTCGACGCATTGACGCAGGACGGGACCGACACACAGGCCTGGGTGACATTGGTGAAGCCGAACGCTGACGGATCGGCGACCACGGCATTCAGGATCGAATAGGTGTCCATCAAAATGTAATTGGTGCCGGGATGGGCGGCCGCCGTTGCTCTCATGTCGGCCAGCAGATTGGCATTGAGCGTCGCCGCCGAATAGGTCGCGAGCGCACTCGTCGCCGCGTCTATATTGTAGCTGGGCGTCAGCCCAAGATTCGGCACGTTTGGAATGAGCACCGTTTTAGCGCCCAGCGTCGACAATTGCGCCGCGCTCGCTGCCACGTTCCCCGCACCCGCCGTCGCGATTCCGGCCATGGTGGCCTGGGCGCCGACGGGAGTGCTCAGGGCGTCAAGCCCCTGGAAAAGATCGTTGGCCCCTCCCCACAAAGTGACGAGATTGTTCGGGCCGAACGTGCCGCCAAACGCCGAATAAAGGCTGATCTGGGTCGGAATGCCGGGAGGCGCTAAACCGTTCAACGTGTCCGTACGGGCGCCGCCGAACGCAAGATCGATGCTTTGGCCATTCGTCGCACTGCCCGTGTAATTTTGCAGCGGCCCCAGGTTCAAAATGGTCGAATTGAGATATTCGACCCAGACCGGCCCATTGGAGAACCGCTGCGACGGATAGCCAGGCAAAGCATTATTGGTCGCCAGCGCCAGATTGCCGTTGTCCGACAGGCTGTCGCCGAAGACGACGAGACGGTTGTAAGTCTGCGCCGATGCCGCGTCGGCGAGCGCAGCCCATGCCACGCCAGCAAACAACACACAACGCACGAGCGAGCGATTTAAGCTCATAGACTCCCCCCAGAAATCCGTTGCCGCTATGTTCAAATATAAACCTTACTTTGCAAATTGAATCTTAGCGGAAGGCCGTGAATCCCCGGTGACGTCGTAAAAATGCCACAGTTAAATAGCGGGGCCCTTTCCCTTGACGATATGCTGCGGCATCTTCCATCTTCGCCATAGATTCCGACAGGACACCTCAACCGGATAAGCTATATGCTCGGCATCACGATCCCCGACCTGCTGGGCCTTCTAGTCTTTCTGGCGGCTTGGCTCGGCTATCATTTTTTCGTCGAACGGTCCTATACGGGCCGGCATGGTCTGAATTCTCTGATGAATCAGCAGCGCGTCATCTGGATGCAGCGGATGGCGGACCGCGATGCGCGCATTGTCGACGCCAGCATCATGGCGGCCTTGCAAAGCGGCACGGCCTTTTTCGCCTCGACGTCGCTCTTCGCCATCGGTGCGGCGACCGCCCTGCTCCGCTATGCCGACGATGCCCTCAAGATCTTCGAGGACCTGCCCTTTGCGGCAACGCCGAGCCGTTCCTTGTGGGAAATCAAATCCATTGGCCTGATGATCATTTTCATCTATGCCTTCTTCAAATTCTCCTGGAGCTACAGGCTGTTCAACTATTCCGCCATTCTGATCGGCGCCACGCCCATGCCGGGCAAGGAGACAGAAGCGCTCCGCCGGGTAGCCGCCCTGCGCGCCGCGGAAATGAACGTCGTCGCCAGCCGCCATTTCAATCGCGGCCAGCGCGCGTTCTTCTTCGCGCTCGCCTATCTGGGTTGGTTCGTCACGCCCTACCTGCTCATCGTCGCCACGGTCGGCGTGCTCTATGTGATGTGGGCGCGGCAATATACGTCCGAAGCCTTGCGCGCCGTCACGCTCGAACTCGATACATTCGATGGCGATAATTCTTGACCCAGCCCGCACCGGCGGCCTTATGGGATCATGAGCACAGAATCAAAAGCGCAAAAGCCGCCACGCCGCATGGACGACATTCTCATCGCAATGTGCGCGGACGTGGGTGCGGAAAAGACCATCGATCCGATCGCGGCTGCTAAAGCGGCCGGAGAGGCGCGCGGCGGCGACGAACTCGCTTGGCGCAGCCTCTTGACCGAGGTGCGGCAGACCGCTGTCGGTCTCGCGCGCCAAGGCAAATTGGTGATCTACCGCAAGGGCAAGCCGGCGGACCCGGACGATTTTCGCGGCGTCTACCGCATCGGCCTGCCGCGCAGCGAGTGACAGCTACGGTCCCGGAAACAGGGCGTCCGTCTTGCCGGTGAAATAATAACCGGCGAGCCCGACCCATTCCCGCATCGCAAGATCGAAACGGCGCAGGCCGTCGCTCACTTCGCGCATCGGGCGCAGGTGCGACAGGCTGCCCTCGGTCCGGTAATCGACCGGATAGGCTTCGACGGGAAATCCCGCCTTGCGGAAAATGCCGATCGCGCGCGGCATGTGGAAGGCCGACGTCACGAGCAGCCAGCGTTCGCCCGGCTTCGGCTCGACAAGCCCGTGCGTCAGGATGGCGTTCTCATAGGTGTTGAGCGATGCGCTTTCGGCAATCACGCGCTCCGGCGCGATACCGAGCGACGCCCATTGCGCGACGGCGTAGTGCGCCTCGGATTTCCCTCCCGCCCAAAACGGATTGGGACCGCCGGTGAACACGAGCTTGGCGTTGGGATAGCGCAGCGCCAGCGCCGCCCCTTCCAACTGCCGCTCGCCTGCATCCGTCATCGCCGCATGGTCGCGCGCCGTGCTGACCACGGAATCGATCCCGCCGCCGAGCACGATAATGCCGTCCGGCGGCGGCATGTCCGCCGCGGGGGGCGGGAACCGGTTCTCCAGCGGCAGCAGCAGGGAGGAGACCGGTAGAATGCCGATGGCGAACAGCACAATCCCGCCGCCCAAGGCCAACCATCGGGCCAGCCGCGCAAACCGTGTCCGCAACAGGACGCCACCGAGGATCACCAGCATGACGAGCAAGTTCGACGGCGCGGTGAAGAACCAAAGCAGTTTCGAAATGTAAAAAAACATCGAGATCCGGAAAGGTTAGGAAGGGGCTGACGGCCGGCTGTGAGGAGAGGTTAAAACGGTCGGAGGCGGCGCCGTCAATCGGCCCCGCTTGCTGCGCTCCCTACGCGTCCCAGCGCGGCGCGTGGGCCGGGCTGATCATGCGGCCGGCGGCGCGTTTCAGCGCTGAAATATCCGCCATTTCGGCATCTGTCAGGTTGAAGTCGAAAATGGCGATATTCTCCGCAATCCGCCCCGCGTTCGCCGATTTCGGAATCGCGATCACCTGCGGCTGCTGCACGTGCCAGCGCAGCACGATTTGTGCCGGCGTCTTACGGTATTTCTCCGCGAGAGCGACAAGCCGCGGCTCGTCGAAGGCGGCGGCGCGGCCGATCGGACAATAGGAGGTGAAAACCGTTCCATGCGTGCGGCAGGCGCGCAGCATGGTGCTTTGATCGAGCTGCGGATGATATTCGCACTGGTTGACCAGCAAAGGCTCGCGCGTATAGCGCCACGCTTCGGCAAGCAAGCCGGCGGGAAAATTCGAAACGCCGATGTGTTTCGCGAGCCCCAAGCGCTTCGCATCGTTCAGCGCCGCAATAGATTCCTGCAACGCGATCGCAGGATTGGGCCAATGGATCAGCAACAGATCGACATTGCGCAAGCCCAGCCGCTGCAAGCTCGCCTCGGCGGAGCGCTGCAAGTCGCCTGCGCCGATCTGCGTGTGCGGCACTTTGGTGGTGACGAAAATCTCCTCGCGCGCAACGCCCGCGGCGCGCAAGCCTTCGCCGACCGCAGCTTCGTTCTCGTAGACCGCCGCCGTATCGATATGCCGGTAGCCGGCGCGCAGCGCCTCCTGCACCGCGACGGCACAGGCCTCGTCGCGCAGTCGCCACGTGCCGAGGCCGATCTTCGGGATCGCAACGCCATGCGCCACTACATGATCGGACATGTCTCCTCCCTTGAGATGTACGGATAGAGTTTCAGAATCGAAGGCAAGCGACCCCATCGGCACAGCCGGCCGCGCTTGCCAGGGTCAGGTGACCGGCAAGGCGAGAATTTTGCGCGCGCCGAGATGCTGCATCACCGTGTGATACCACTCGACGACATAGGGTCGTCTCTTGCGCTCCACCGGCATGTTCAGCCAACGGTGAACCGCCGCGCCGACGGCGATTTCCGCCATGCTGAAGGCATTGCCGACCAGCCATTTCTGTCTTTGCAGATGCGCATCGAGAATGCTGATCAACGCTTCGGTGCTGGCGCAAGAGGCCTCGATCGCCGCTGCATCACGCTGTCCCGGCGGCGTGCGCACCGAGCCTTTGAAGGCCGCATCCATCGCCGGCCCGAGTGTCGTCGTCTGCCAATCCATCCAGCGGTCGGCCTCCGCCCGTGTCCTGAGATCGTGCGGCCACAGCATACCGTCGCTGTGCTTGGCGCACAGGTAGCGCACGATCGCATTCGATTCCCATAAAACGAAGCCGCCGTCATTGATGACCGGGATGAGGCCGTTCGGGTTCATCGCGAGATATTCATCCGTGTCGTTGACGCCGAAGCCGCGTCCGGCGTCGATGCGCTTGTAAGCCAGGCCAAGCTCTTCCGCGCAAAACAGGACTTTTTGCACATTGATGGAATTGAGCCGTCCCCAAATCGTGAGCATGTTGCCTCCGCCTTGGCATTCACGGTGACGATGATGGCATATTATTTCGTTTTGTGCGCGGTCGTTTCAACTCGGCGCGCGCCAGATCTAGGCGCATCAAGGGGCGGCGCGGCGCGCGGCGGGCGATCTCCGCAAAGCCCAATTTACGAAATACCGAGGCGATACCGACAAATCCATCGCCCCAGATCAAAGGTCGGTCCGCTTCGATGGCGCAAACATCCACGGCTTTCGCGCCGCATTGCTTGGCGAAAGCGATGGCCGCCCGAGCCATCAGCGTGGTCAAGCCCCGCTTGCGATAGCCAGAGCGTACATAAAAGCAGGTGATGGCGAAAATGCGCCCGGCATCGACATCATCATCGAGTGCGGAGTTTTTCGCCGTGTGAAAACGCGCCGCGTGCCGGCGCGGGCCGACCGATACCCAGGCAACGGCCTTATCGCCCTCATAGGCAAGCAGACCCGGCGGCGGCCCGGCCTCGACGAGGCCGTGAAAGGCGTCGCGCCGCCCGGTTTTGCCGAGCGCATGCCACTCGGCGCGCGAAATACGCGGCCACATGCACCAGCACCCCGATGACGCGCCGCGCTGCGGGCCAAACAGCTCACTCAGGTCCGGCCAGCGCCCGGGGGTGAGTGGATGAATATCGAAATGTGCGGCCTCTTTCACTTTGTCTTCTCGAACAATTGCCGGCCGATCAGCATGCGGCGGATTTCGCTCGTGCCGGCGCCGATCTCGTAGAGCTTGGCGTCGCGCAAGAGGCGCCCGGTCGGGTAATCGTTGATATAGCCGTTGCCCCCTAACAATTGAATCGCATCGAGCGCGCATTGCGTCGCCTTTTCGGCGGCCAAGAGAATCGCGCCGGCCGCATCCTCGCGCGTGGTTTCGCCTCTGTCGCAGGCCTTGGCGACGCTGTAGACATAGGCTTTGCAGGCATTCATCGTGACATACATGTCAGCGACCTTGCCTTGCACGAGCTGGAACGTGCCGATCGGCTCGCCGAATTGCTTGCGCTCGTGAATATAGGGCAGCACCACGTCCATGCAGCCCTGCATGATGCCGAGCGGCCCGGCGGCGAGGACGACGCGCTCGTAATCAAGGCCGGACATCAGCACGTTCACGCCCCGCCCCACCGTGCCGATCACATTCTCCCCCGGCACTTCGCAGTCTTCGAACACCAATTCGCCCGTGTCGGAGCCGCGCATGCCCAGCTTGTCGAGCTTCTGCGCCGTCGAAAAGCCCTTCATGCCCTTCTCGATGATGAAGGCGCTGATGCCGCGCGCGCCGGCATTGGGATCGGTCTTAGCGTAGACGATCAGCGTCTCGGCGATGGGACCGTTGGTGATCCACATTTTCGAACCGTTCAGCACATAGCGGTCGCCCTTCTTCTCCGCCCGCGTCTTCATCGACACGACATCGGATCCGGCTCCCGGCTCGGACATGGCGAGCGCGCCTACATGCTCGCCGGAAATGAGCTTGGGCAGATATTTTTGCTTTTGTGCGGGGCTGCCGTTGCGCCGCAACTGGTTGACGCACAGGTTCGAATGGGCGCCGTAGGACAAGCCCACTGAGGCCGAGGCGCGGCTCACTTCTTCGATCGCGATGCAATGTTCGAGATAGCCGAGGCCCGAGCCGCCATATTCCTCCTCGACAGTGATGCCATGCAGGCCGAGCGCCCCCATTTCCGGCCACAGGTCGCGCGGGAATAGATTGGTCTTGTCGATCTCGGCGGCGCGCGGCGCAATTTTGTCCTGCGCGAAGGCGTGTGCCGTCTCGCGGATCATGTCGGCCGTCTCGCCCAGGTCGAAATTGAAGCTCGAAGCGTGGTTCGGGATCATCGGGGTTTCCTCGTTTGGGTTGCCCCCATCTTAGCCCGGCGCAACGCCGTCGTCTGCCGTCTTGACGAAGCCGAGGCCGGGCGGTTTACATCGGCGGCATGGCACTCACCTACAATCGCATCGCCGGCCAGGGTCTTGAGCGTCTGGCCGCCCTGAGCGACGGCATTTTCGCCGTGGCCATGACCCTGCTCATTCTCGACATCAAGACGCCCGACCATGCCGACATTCATGGCGAGGCGGACCTCATTCGCGCCCTGCGCGGCCTCTTGCCGAGCTTCCTGATCTTCTTCATGAGCGTGATCACGCTCGGCATCTTCTGGATCGGCCAGCAGACGCAGCTCAATCACCTCAAACGCGGCGACCGCAACCTGTCATGGGTCCACATCGCCTTTCTGGCGATCGTCTCGATCCTGCCGTTCTCCACCCGCCTCCTGGCGGAATTCACCGAATTCCAGACGGCGCTGATCGTCTATTGGTTCAACATCCTGCTGCTCGGGATCATCCTCTATTTCAGCTGGAATTATGCGCAGCGCCATGCGCTCGTCTCGGACGACACGCCGCACGAGCTCAATTGCGCAATCCAGCGGCGCATCCTCATCGCGCAAGGGCTGTATTTTGCCGGCATGCTGCTGTGCTTCGTGAGCGTCTGGGCCAGCATCGGCTTCATTCTGCTGGTGCAGCTGAATTATGTGCTGGCACCGCGGCTCGGCTTTCTCCACAAATTATGACGCCGCACCCCTCGGGCGCGGCGTCGATACGTTTTCAATCCCGACGCTCGAATAGGCGACGCTATTGATCGTCAGTCACATTCTCGTCCACGGCCACCTGCTGCTGATCGTCGACATTCAGCCAGGTGTGCCATTGCCGCTCGTTGCCGAAAAACACGTTGCGGTCGACCTTGGCCTCGATGCCCGGCACATTGCCGTCGGCCTGATATTGCCAGAAATGCCATTTCCGGTCGCCGTAATGATGGGTCGGCTCATATTTCGTTGAGCGCACCCAGATCGGGAAATCGCTGAGGTCGCCGTCGCTTAGGATGGCCTGATAGAAATCGACGGTGGAATAGATGATCGGCTTCTTGCCATAATAGCGCTCCATCTCGGTAAGCATGGCGCGCATTTCCGGCACGACCTCTTCCTTGCTCAGATGGCGATGGCAGCTCTTCGAATCCGGCGTCGCCTCGACATCGAGCACCGGCGGCAGCGCGTCCGGCTCGACCGGCACGTTCTGCTTGAACCAGTTGATTTCCTCGTACCAGGGCCGGCACCAGAACACGAAATGATAGGCGCCGCGCTTCACGCCGGCCGCCTTGGAATTCTCCCAGTTCTCTTGGAAACGCTCGTCGAGATGGTCGCCACCCTCGGTCGCCTTGATCCACGCGAAGCGGATGCCGCTGGAGCGGACCCGGTGCCAATCGATCTCACCCTGATATTTGGATACGTCGATCCCCTGCACGGGATATTCGCGCGCATAGGAGATGGCTTCCGACATCCTGTAGGCATGCGAACGCGATTCGGGCAGCGTGGAACAGCCAGCGACCCCCAGAAGAAGAGCAAGACCCAAATAATGCGTAGCTTTAAACATATTCAGAAGGCCAAGAGCTGACACAATGATGGCGTATATGTGCCTGAAACTATGTAACGTTTCGTTAAAGCCTGGAACGTCCGGATACGCTGGTCCGTTTTCCGAAAGCGTGGCAACCACTTCTTTAAGAAAGAGCCCTATCCCCTACCGATATGGCTAGACCCCGGCAGAACCACCTATATGACGATTTTTTTCTCCCGCCAACCACATTTACGCCCGATTTTGTTGGCGCTGCTGCTGTCGAATGTGGCGCCGGCCGCCCATGCCGCAGGCTGCGGCCCCAATGTTCTCGGGCCGAGCCGAGTCATGCCGATCGGTACGCAGGGCGGTGGCGAGACCGGGCTGAAGACCTATCCGCGTAGCCTGCCCCTCGCCGACCACGAGATCGTTCTGACATTCGATGACGGCCCCTGGCCCGGCACGACGCCCAAGGTGCTCGATGCGCTGGCCGCCGAATGCGTGAAGGCGACGTTCTTCCTGATCGGTCGGAACGCCGCCGCCGCGCCAGCCCTCGTCAAGCGGGAAATTACCGAGGGCCACACGGTCGGCCATCACACGATGACCCATCCCTCCCTCACCCTGCGGGGCCTGCCCGACGCCAGAGCGCGCGAGGACATCAACCGCGGCATTGCCGCCGTCGACTTGGCTGCTTACGGCACGGCGGGAACCGAACCGCGCGTGCCGTTTTTCCGCTATCCCGGTTTTGGCGACACGCCGGCCCTGAATCACTGGCTGGAGACCCGCAACATCGACGTGTTCAGCGCCGATTTCTGGGCGTCCGACTGGGTGCCGATGACCCCGGAGGCCGAATTGCAGCTCGTGCTTGCCCGTCTCGACAAGGCCCGCAAAGGCGTCATCCTGTTCCACGACACCAAGGCGCAGACCGCGGCGATGTTGCCGGCGTTTTTACGGGCGTTGAAACAGCGCGGCTATAAGGTCGTGCAGATCGTGCCAGGCCCCGGCCCTATCGCGACGCTTCCTGCGCCGGCCGACTGGACGTCGGCGACCGAGCGGACCTTGCAAAAAATGTGGCCAAAAGCCCCGCTGCAAAAAGAGCCGGCAGCACCTGCGCCAGGCGAGGCAGTACCGGACGCGCAATAATCCGGGGCCGCCGGCGTCCTATGGAAGCGCCAATTCCCGCATCGCTTCGGCTCCGACCGGCTCTGCCGGCGGCTCGTCGCCGAGGGCGACAGCGGCCTTTTGAATGAGGTCGTATTTGGTCTGGGACACCATGTAGTTTTGATACCAGGTGACGAAATCACCCCATGGATCGATCATGCTCGCTAAGCCCGACAGGAAGGCGACGACCGTGCCAACTTGAATGCTGCCATGCATGACGAACCAGGCACCGAAGGCGATCACGCCGATCGTGCCGAGATGCTGGATGAGGTTCATCAGGAAGTTCAGCGTATATTTCAGGTTGAAAATGCGGACGTCGAGCCGGAACACTTTCGTGAACCGATGCATATATTGCGTCGTCGGCGAGCCGTCCTCCTCGATCACGTCGGTCCCCGCCCGGCGCAGAATGGCGATGCGCTTCTCCACCCGCCGGTTGATCTCCCGCTGGATCATCGGCACGAAAATCATCTGGACAATGAAGATGAGGGCGGAAATCAGCGCCATCAACGGCTGCAGATAGAACAGATAGCCAAAGGTGAAAATCAGGATCGAGCCGGCCAGCACCGGCTCGGCGATGGAATCGCCGACGAAATTGCCGACAGCATCGGCCTCCGTGATGATCATCGAAATCTTCACGCCCTGCCGCTCGGCAATATCCGGATCTTCGCGATAGGCAATCGCGCTGATCGAGGTACGCAAAAGCCGCACCGCATTGGTGCTGACCCAGGCGCGGTAGGAATTCGTCAGGAGCTTGACGAGGCCTTGCGTCAAGACCAGCATCACATAGGCGCCGGCGAGCGTTTCGATCGCGCCGAAATCGTGATCCTTGAGCGCCGCATTGACGATCCGCCGCTGCATGTCGATCGGCACCGTGCCGATCGCTGCGACAAGAACGGAGAGCAGCACGAGATAAATCTGATCCGTGGCGCTGACGTTCCAGACGAATGCCGGCAGCTTCCTGGGGACGTTGAAACTCTTGAAGATCGGCTCCAACTGCAAAGGCCGCAGTGGCGAGGGCCAAAAATCCATAATGTATCGCTTTACCAACCAGAAATCCCGCCCTTGGAACTGAAATGGTCGGCACGCGGCAAATGTAAACCACATTAGCAAAATTTAAGATTCTCGCGTTTCTGACAGCAGTCTGGAAACCCTTAAAAATGCTCGCCTTTTTCGGGCTTACCGAAGCCTGAACGATCGATTGCATGGCAGCTATTCGCAAGCGAAGGCGCTTTAGGACGATGCCGATCGCTTCTGGCCCCACAAACGCGAAGAGGATGGGATTTGAACCCCATCCTCTTCGAAAGTCCTATCGTTTCGTGTGGTTCACCTTAAGTGAACTTCTGAATCAACCATATCATTCAGTGCCCCTGCGCGGCCACGTCCTTGGTCGGCTTCACCTGATTGATGATTTCAGGCTGCTGATACTCAGCCGTCAGTTCTTCCTTGCTCACCTTCTTGTCGGTGACGGAAACTTGGCTGAGCAGATGGTCAACCACCTTCGCTTCGAACACCTGTGCGCGCAGCGTGTTCAGCGCTTCGGGATGTGACCGGTAGAACACCAGTACCTGTTGCCGCTGAGCGGGCGAGAGGGGGCGCATCTGGTCCAGCAGGACGCTTTGCAGGTCCTGATCCGAAACCGAAATGCCCTCCTCCTTGCCGATCTCGACAAGGATCAGTCCGATGCGCGTACGGCGCTCGGCAAGGCGCATATAGTCGGCACGCGCTTGCGTCTCGGTCATACCCTCATCGGCGAAGGTGCGGCCTTCTGCCTTAAGATCAACGTTGGCCTGCGCCCAGATATTGTTGAACTCGGCCGTCACCAGCTTCGAGGGAAGCTCGAATTGATACGACGCATCGAGCTGTTCGAGGAGTTGCCGCTTCATTGTCTGGCGCGACATCGCATCGAACTGGTTCTCGATCTGGCCACGGACCACCGTGCGCAGGCTGGTGAGCGAGTCCAGGCCCAGTTTCTTGGCCATCTCGTCGTTGATCTCCAACTTGCCGGGCTTGTCCACTTCCTTGACGGTAACGTCGAAGGTCGCTTTCTTGCCCGCGAGATACGCGTCCTTGTAGTTCTGAGGGAAGGTCACCGTGACCTGCCGCACTTCACCCGCCTTGGCGCCGACCAACTGATCCCCGAACCCCGGAACGGAATTCTTGGAGCCGATGACCAGCGGCTGGTTGGTGACGCTGTTGCTGGCGACCTTGCCGACATAGTCGATGGTGATGCGGTCGCCGTCAGCCGCCTTGCCGTCCTTGAGCTGGTACGCACGGGTCGCTTCCGCAACACGCTTGACCTGCTCGTCGACTTCGGAGTCCGGAACTTTATAGACCGAACGCGTCACCTTGATGTTGGCGAAATCCTTGGTCGGGATCACCGGAAGGATTCCGTTGCTCAGCCCACCCTGGACCGCACTGGCGCTGCCAGGCGGGGAGTAGGGAGCATCGGCCGCCTTAACGCCTGCCGCATTGGCAATCGTGACGCCCTTGCCGGGGCCAGCACCACCGGCCGCATCCGTCGAGTCTGCGCCCCCCATATCGCCGGCCGCGTAGTCCATCAGGCTGTTAGGGTCTGTGCCGGCATGGCCGGCTCCACTGTTGAGCGCGCTGCCAGCCACGTTGCTGGGGGTATTGGCAAGCGCGACCGGCGTGCCGACACCAACGCTCCCAGGAGCAGCAATTGGAGTCCCGCCAGCTGTGTTGGCAAGCGCACCATTCGGACCGGTCGCACCGCCGACCGCACGGTTCAGGGCGTTGCTCGCCGTGTTGGTCGGTGCGCTGCCCGTGCTAGTCCCGACGCCGCCGGACGGAGCAGTCGGAGCCCCGGCCACATAGGCCATCAGGCCATTCGGGTCGGTGCCGACACTGGCTACGGCATTGGCGAGCGCACCATTCGGCCCCGTGCCGACACCACCGGACGCACCGGTTAGGGTACCAACAGCCATACCGGTCAGTGTTCCACCCGCACCGGTACCCACGCCGCCGGACACACCAATCGGAGTGCCGCCGGCCGTGCCGATCGGCGTCCCGCCCGCGCCAGTTCCGACGCCACCGGACGCACCAGTTGGAGCACCGCCAGCCATGCCCGTCAGCATGCCGCCTGCACCGGCATTACCGGAAGTCCCCGCAGGGGCATCGCCGGTTGCATACGCAAGAAGCGCACCCACCGGGCCAGTCACACCACCGGCCGCACCGTTGAGAGCACCGCCCACCGCACTGGGAAGCGGGCCGCCCGAACCGGTGCCGACACTGCCGGAAGCACCCGTCGAGGCACCACCAGCCGCTGGGGCAAGCGGGCCGACCGTGCCGTTGACCGCACGATCCAGCCAGTTGCCCGTTGCGGAAATTGGCTTGCCGGTCGTGCTGTTCACGAGGATGAACCAAGTGTCGAACGCGCCGTCGTTGTCGGAGCCCGAACCACCGTATCCGCCATTTGTGAGGGCGAGCGAACCGCCGACGCTGCGCGTGCCATCGGCTGCGTCGTCCACAATGTTGCCAAGAGCGTCAACCGTAGCGTCGAGTGTGCCACCGATACCGCCGGTGCTGCTACCACCCGAACCACCAGTGCCGCCGCCGGAGCCGCCGATAATTCCACCAATACCGCCCGATCCGCCGGTGCCGCCACTGCCACCGGTCCCACCACCACCCGATCCACCGGTACCGCCGCCGAGCAAGCCGCCCAAAGGATTGGTCAACGAACCGACCGTGGTGCCGAGGCCACCGAGCAAGCCACCCAGCGCATTGCCCGTGCTACCGATCCCGCCGAGCAAACCGCTCACGGGGTTGGTCAACGAACCGAGCGTGCCCCCAAGGCCACCAAGCGAGTCGCCGGTGCCCCCAAGCAGGCCACTCACGGGGTTGGTCAGCGAACCGACCGTACCGCCGAGGCCGCCAACTGGATTGCCCGTGCCGCCAGTCCCGCCCAGCAAGCCATTCACAGGATTGGTCAACGAACCAACCGTGCTGCCAAGACTACCGACCGGGTTGCCCGTGCCGCCAGTCCCACCGGTGCCGCCGAGCAGGCCACTCACAGGATTGGTCAGCGAACCAACCGTGCCACCAAGGCCGGCAATCGGATTGCCCGCGCTGCCGGTCCCGCCGAGCAAACCGCTCAGGGCATCGCTAAGCGAAACGACCGTCCCGCCGAGACCACCAACCGGATTGCCCGTGCCTCCGGCGCCACCCAGCAAGCCGCTGACAGGATTGGTCAACGAACCAACCGTTCCGCCAAGGCCGCCAATCGGGTTACCGGTGCCGCTGGTCCCGCCGGCACCGCCGAGCAGGCCACTCACAGGATTGGTCAACGAACCAACCGTGCTGCCAAGACCAGTGACCAGGTTGCCCGTGCCGCCGGTCCCACCGGTGCCGCCGAGCAAACCGCTCACGGGATTGGTCAGCGAACCAACCGTACCGTCAAGACCTCCGACCGGGTTGCCCGTACCGCCAGTCCCGCCCAGCAAGCCGTCGCCGGCATTGTCCAAGGCACCGACCGTGTTGCCGATCGCCCCGCCAAGGCCGCCAATCGGATTGCCCGTGCCACCGGTCCCACGGGCGCCCCCAAGCAAGCCCCTCACAGGATTGGTTACCGAACCGACCGTTCCGCCAAGATCACCAACCGGGTTACCCGTGCCGCCGGTCCCGCCGGTGCCACCCAGCAAGCCGCTCACAGGATTGGTCAACGAACCAACCGTCCCGCCGAGACCGCCAACCGGATTGCCCATGCCGCCGGTCCCACTAGTGCCGCCGAGCAGGCCGTCGCCGATATTGTCCAGAACACCGACCGTGTTGCTGACCGTCCCGCCAAGACCACCAACCGGGTTACTCGTGCCGCCAGTCCCGCCCAGCAAGCCATCGCCGGCGTTGTCCAGAGCACCGACCGTGTTGCCGATCGCCCTGCTAAGGCCGCCAATCGGATTACCCGTACCGCCGGTCCCGCCTGTGCCACCGAGCAAGCCGCTCACAGGATTGGCCAGCGAACCGACCGTCCCGCCGAGACCACCGATCAGGTTGCCCGTGCCGCCGGTCCCACCAGTGCCGCCGAGCAGGCCGTCGCCGATATTGTCCAGGGCACCGACCGTGTTGCCGACTGTCCCGCCAAGACCACCGACCGGGTTGCCCGTGCCGCCAGTCCCGCCCAGCAAGCCATCGCCGGCATTGTCCAAGGCACCGACCGTCCCGCCAAGGCCGCCAATCGGATTGCCCGTGCCACCGGTCCCGCCGGCGCCACCGAGCAGGCCACTCACAGGATTGGTTAGCGAACCGACCGTTCCGCCAAGACCACCGACCGGGTTGCCCGTGCCGCCGGTCCCGTCCAGCAAGCCGTCGCCGGCATTGTCCAGAGCACCGACCGTGTTGCCGATCGCCCCGCTAAGGCCGCCAATCGGGTTACCCGTACCACCGGTCCCGCCGGTGCCACCCAGCAAGCCGCTCACAGGATTGGTCAACGAACCAACCGTCCCGCCGAGACCGCCAACCGGATTGCCCATGCCGCCGGTCCCACCAACGCTACCAATCGTTCCGTTCACCGCGTTGCCCAAGACACCAACCGTGCTGCCGACCGTGCCAACAGTCCCACCGGCGCCTCCGATCGCGCCATTCACGGCATTGTCCAGAGCGGCGACCGTGCTGCCTACCGCACCGCCGATCGTCCCGCCGGTTCCGCCAGCGCCGCCGATCACTCCGTTCACCGCGTTAGCCAACGAACCCGCCGTACCACCAAGCGACCCGCCGGTCCCGCCGAGCAATCCACCGATGCCGCCCGCGCCGCCGGCCGCTCCGTTCAAGGCATTCGCCAACGAACCTACCGTACCGCTGAGTGTGCCACCAACGCCGCCAATGCCGCCGACCGTACTGCCAGTGCTGCCGACCGCTCCCTTCACCGTATTCCCCAGCATGCCAACCGTGCCGCCGACCACACCGCCAGACGAGCCGCCAACGCCGCCCACAGTGCCGATCGCTCCGCTCACGGCATGTGCCACCGGCCCGGCGGTGCTGCCGACCAGCGACTTGGCAACGTGGTGCACCGTCTTGCCGGTGCCTATCACCGTCTTGTCAACGCTGGCCACCGACTTGTGCACCGACCTGCGTACCACTTTACCAACGCCGTCAACGGTTCTGTCGACGGTCCCCCAGCCAACATCTCCGCCCACAGACGAACTGACGCTCCCAACGGACGAGCCGATGCTGCCCACATGCGAGCCGACTCTCCCCCCTGCACTCCCGACAGACGAGCCGGCGCTACCGCCAACGCTGCCGGCGGACGAGCCGGCGCCGCCCGCCGCGCTGCTCGCAGATGAGCCAACGCTTCCCCCGACGCCACCGGCAGACGACCCAACGCTGCCCGCCGCGCTGCTCGCAGACGAGCCTACACTGCCCACCGCACCGCCGACGGAGGAGCCGACACTACCGACGGACGAACCGACGCCGCTCAATGCGCCGCCCACAGTCCCACCCACAGAAGCACCAACACCTCCCACAGTTCCACCAACAGACGAGCTAACGCTGCCGATTGTGCCGCCGACGGCCGCGCCGAGGCCTCCGACCGTGCCGCCTAGAGCTCCGCTGAGCCCCTTCGCTGCGCCGCCGACCGCGCCGCCCAGCCCTGAGCCGCCGTTGCCTGCCTGAGCCGAAATCGTCGTCATCAATGCAATGGTTGCCGTCGAAAGAAAGAAATAAGAACGGGTTATCTTGGACATGGAAACTCTCCTACTGATATCGGTTGTGGCAGTAACAAAGTAACAACGCTGAGAGGCTCTCCAGACGACCAAGTAAGATGATCGGCCTGAAAAGCCTCGAAAACTGGAAGTTAGTCACATGGTCTTGCTGTTTTCTCGATCATGAACTCGCCTTTGCGTCCCTGTTTATTCATAGTTATTTTTGTTTCTGAAGATCTTCTTGACCATGATACTTCGGCCAAAGCGCTGATGGACGATCAGGTCAGGCCCACCGCACGAACATCTGACAACGTCTTCCGATGTGTTCGTCTTCACGAGTCCGGAGCGACACACCCGCTCTCGACCGCGCGACGCACGTGAACGCGCCAGAATTGGAGCACAAATCGCCGTTCGCGATCCGCAGCACGCACGAACCGAGCAATAATTTTCAAACAGACGCCGTTTCGAACCAGCATTCGCGCCAGTTCGATCCCTCGGCGGTCAGCTCAGACCAACGATGCGTCGAATTCTCATGAGATTGGGAAGGGTAGCGGCCCTAGCGGTCGCTATGGGTCAATGTCGTTTGTAATCATCGCATTTCCTCAAAATGAATGGTTGCGCCAATTACTCAGAACACTTCTTTAATTATGAACACATTCATTACACGAATAGCACACGACGTCAATCAATTTCGGCAAAAGTTTGGCAAGATTCCAATTTTACGCCTTAATTCATGTGATTATACGCACCTATGATGTGGGAGCGACGTGTGTCATAAGGAGAACCGCGATCCAATGTGCAGCTGCATCCAGGGCCCGAGCCCGATGGCCGCGCATGCGGCCTGCCCTATGTTCCGCTTTCCTTGAGCCTGCTCCTCGCACGATGGTCTCACAACAAACGTTTAGGCCAATCGGCCCGGACTGAAATGGCTTTTGCCGAAGCCATGGCAGCGACCTGCGACAAAAGGAAACATTTGGCGCGCGGTCGACGAAGATTGTGCTCCCTCGCGATGAAATCGTGTCATCAGACTTCCGCAATCCGCCTCCACTAACTTTGCGGAACCGACGTCACACGCGGGCGCTTGCAAAAGCCATGCAGACAGGTTCATTTTGGTTCAGGGCTTTCCGAATTTCAGCTCCGCGAAACGCAGGAATATATTTGAGCCGCAAAGATTGGGGGATCATATGATGAAGATGATGTTTCGCGGTGCGACGGTATGTTCTTTAACTTTATTGACGGGATGCAACTCGCCGCAGCAGTCGCCAGCACCCAACACGCGTAACGTGTCGGTCGCATCCGGTCACTCGACCCAGCTCGGTTTCTTCGCGTCGTTGGGCGAGCGTTGCGCATCGCTCGGAACACCCCTCGTGACAGTGGTCGAACAGCCCGCGCACGGCACGCTGGATATTCGCGCCGGGTCCGGTAACAGCCATTTTCCGCCTTCCAGTCCGCTGGCAGCGTGTAACATGCGGCGCAGCCCAGGCATGCTGGTAACGTATCAGTCCGCTCAGGGGTTTGTCGGTTCGGATCGCTTGACGATCCGCGTTCAGTTTCCGTCCGGCGGCGAAGAGCTGGACTCGGCTGTCATCAGCGTGCGTTAATTGCTGAGCCTAATAATGCGACTGCAAGACTTTGGTTGCGTCGTCTGCTCTTGGGCGACACCACGAGCAACGATACCGCATGCAAAAGGGAAAATGCGATAATACCAACATCTTGTTGTTGGTGCGGCCAAGAGGACTCGAACCTCCACCCCGGTTAAAGGACTAGCACCTCAAGCTAGCGCGTCTACCAATTCCGCCATGGCCGCAAATTTGGTGCCGGGTTGACCGGCAGGCGCGTCGTCTAACAAATCGCGATGGGCATGACAAGCCTACAAAAAATGTTTTTGCACCGAAGCGGTCCGCACCCTAAAAAAAACGGCATGAATTCCCCAGATCTTTCGCTCCGCGACAGCATTTTCCGCCCCTTTCTCGCCAGCCCCGGCTCGCCGCCAGTCGAATGGGTCGTTGCCCCGGGCCTGACGGACTACGACGCGGCGGTCGCAGAAATGGAATCACGTGCGGCCGCCATTGCCGCCGGCGAGGCGCCGGAGCGAATCTGGCTCGTCGAGCACCCGCCCCTCTACACCGCGGGCACGAGCGCGCGCAGCGAGGACCTCATCGACAGTCGCTTTCCGGTCTACAACAGCGGACGCGGCGGGCAATTCACCTACCACGGCCCCGGCCAGCGGGTGGCCTATGCGCTGGTCGATCTTAAGCGGCGCCGGCAGGACCTGCGCGCCTATGTGGCCGCACTCGAGGAATGGATCATCGCCACGCTCGCGGCGTTCAACGTGCACGGCGAACGGCGCGAGGACCGGGTCGGCGTGTGGGTGCGGCGGCCCGATAAGCCGCCCGGCTTCGACGGCACGGTGGCAGAAGACAAGATCGCCGCGATCGGCATCCGCGTCCGCCACTGGGTCGCGTTTCACGGCATTTCGCTCAATGTCGAGCCGGACCTGTCGCATTTTCGCGGCATCGTGCCCTGCGGCATCAAGGACGCCCATTACGGCGTCACCAGCCTCGTCGACCTCGGCCTGCCCGCGACCATGGCGGACGCGGACGCCGCCCTTAAGGCGGCCTTTGCCGGCGTGTTCGGGCCGGCGCAGTAACCCGTCGCAGGTGCGCGTCGCTTAAGCGTCAATCCCGCGCGTCAAAGGGCGTTGCAAAGCGCGGCCGCACCCGTGCGGTCTGCGCACACGGATCGAGTGCCGGCTCAGCAGTCGGTCCCTCCTCGTGGGCGCCGTGCGGCAGAAACCGTTTCAGGTCGCGCAGGTAAGCCGCCGGTAATTGCGCCGCCTCCGCCGCGCGGATGATACCCTCGAGATAGCCCGGCAGCGGCCGCCCAGGCTCGAGCGATGCACCGTAATAGATCAGAGCGCGCTTGGCGCCGGCGCCCGTCAGAACCGGCTGCACCGATTTAGTGTAAAGGCCACCCGCAATATCTTCATAACGGTCGAGCGGACGCACATCGGCAAGCGCCAGGTCCCACAGCAGCCCATGCACCTCGCCCCGCGGATGGCGCATCACTGAGGCGTAGCCTTGCCGCATGATGAAAAACCGATGCCGAACCAGCCGTGCCGGCCTCAAGACCTTCGAGGACGGACAGCGCGCCTGCATGGCAGCGACATCCATGTTGGAGCCATAGGCGAAATAAAGCGGCATCTCATTCAGGTCCTGACGTTAAGCAAACTCCATGATCACCGCATCGACCGCCAGCGAATCCCCTTCCCGCGCATTGATCTTCTTCACCGTCACGTCGCGCTCGGCGCGCAGGACGTTTTCCATTTTCATCGCCTCGACCATGCACAGCGGCTCACCCGCCTTAACCTCCTGGCCGACGGCGACGGCGATGGATTTGACGAGGCCTGGCATCGGGCACAGCAAGGCTTTCGACGTGTCGGCCGCCTTCTTCTCGGGCATCAACGCGACCAACTCCGCCTCGCGCTGCGTGAAGACATAGGCCACGATTTCGACGCCGCGATGGCTGATGCGATGGCCGTTGAGAACGTCGCGTACCTGGACGGCGATCGGTTCGCCATCGAACGTGCCTTGCCAGACCGGCGCGCCGGGAACCCAATCCGAGACAAGTTTGTGCGTGTGCTCGCCGACGCGGACTACGAATTCGCGCGTCGCGCGGGTCACGGTCACATCGAAGCGTTGCGTGCCCAGCATCACCACCCGTTCGCGCTCAAACGCAAAGTCATGCTGCGTCGGCAATTGGCTGCTGATATGGCGGCGCCGCTCGTTGAGCGTATGATCGAGCGAAGCGGCAACGGCCGCCATAGCATGCGCGGTCTCGCCGCTTGCCACCAGAGGCGAAAAGCCGTTGGGATATTCCTCGGCGATGAAGCCCGTCGACAGCGCGCCCGTGCGCCAACGCTCCTGCTGCATCAGCGACGCGAGAAAGGGAATGTTGTGGCGGATGCCGTCGATGACGAAAGCATCGAGCGCGCGAGCTTGCGCGTCGATGGCGGCTAGGCGCGTCGGCGCATGGGTCACCAATTTGGCGATCATCGGATCGTAATAGATCGAGATCTCGCCGCCTTCATAAACGCCCGTGTCGTTGCGCAAGGTCACGCCGTCGGCGACGCCTTCCTGCGGCGGACGGTATTTCACGAGGCGCCCGGTCGACGGGAGGAAATTGCGCGTCGGGTCCTCGGCGTAGATACGGCTTTCCACTGCCCAGCCATCGATCGTCACGTCACCTTGCCGGATGGCGAGCTTCTCGCCCGAAGCGACGCGGATCATCTGCTCCACCAAGTCGATTCCGGTGATCAGCTCCGTCACCGGATGCTCCACCTGCAGGCGCGTATTCATTTCGAGGAAATAAAAGCTGCGGTCCTGGCCGGCGACGAATTCGACCGTGCCGGCCGAATCGTAATTCACCGCCTTGGCGAGCGCCACCGCCTGCTCGCCCATCTTGCGGCGGGTCGCTTCGTCGAGCAGAGGCGACGGCGCTTCTTCGATCACCTTCTGGTTGCGGCGCTGGATCGAGCATTCGCGCTCGTTGAGATAGATGACATTGCCGTGCTTGTCGCCGAGCAACTGAATTTCGATATGGCGCGGATTGACGATGAATTTTTCGATGAATACCCGGTCGTCGCCGAAGGAGGATTTCGCCTCGGAGCGCGCGCGGGTGAAGCCTTCCGCCACCTCCTCGCGGCTATGGGCGATGCGCATGCCCTTGCCGCCCCCGCCCGCCGACGCCTTGATCATCACCGGATAACCGATCTCGTCGGCAATGCGCACCGCATGGTCGGCATCCTCGATCACGCCGAGAAAGCCGGGAACGGTGGAGACCTTCGCGGCATTGGCGAATTTCTTCGATTCGATCTTGTCGCCCATCGCGGCGATAGCGCGCGGATTGGGGCCGATGAAGACGATATTGTTTTGCGCCAAGGCTTCGGCGAAGGCCTCGCGCTCGGAGAGAAAGCCGTAGCCCGGATGCACGGCTTCGGCGCCGGTCTGCTTGCAGGCGGCGATGATCTTATCGATGACGAGATAAGATTCTGCCGCCGGCGCGGGCCCGAGATGCACCGCCTCATCCGCCATATCGACATGCAGCGCGTCGCGGTCGGCGTCGGAATAGACGGCGACAGTCTTGATCCCCATTTTCCGTGCCGTCTTGATGACGCGGCAGGCGATTTCGCCGCGATTGGCGATAAGGATTTTTTGAAACATGCGCGACCCCGGCCCCTACGCATATCTGGCCGACGGCAAGATATGAATTTAAATTAAGGAACACTCTTATCCTGAGTATTTCCCGAGTTTTGGCCCATCCACCTGCTTTTGTAAATGCCGCGGCAAGGCCCCAAGCAAGAAGTTTATTGCGGCGCAATATATCGCCTATTGTCCTTTTTGCCGATGCGCGGACGTGCGAACCAGCCGCCTCGGCCTCTTGTCTGCTTTGGCGTTCGAGTATACCCTTTTAAACCTTAGTGTATTTCTAGGAGACGTTGGATGAAGAAACGCGCTATTCTCGCCGCGGCCGTCGGCTTGGCCATTGGCGGTGCGGCCCTCACCTTGACGCCCACAGCAGCAAGCGCCATGCCGCTGGCGAAAGCTCCGATCTCGGCCGAACAGGCCACACCCCAGAAAGCCTATTATGTGGTGGTGCGCCGCTACTACTATCGTCGCCACTGGCACCGCCGCTGTTGGGTCGGTCCTTTTGGTGGTCTGCGCTGCCGCAGGTGGTGGGGTTAAGACCGCGGCGAAACGCTGCACAAAGCATTCACTCGACCTCTGGCCATCGGCCAGAGGTTTTTTCATTGAGGGAGCTTAAGAAACATGGCGAAGATCGGGGCGCGGCAGGCGCTGGCGCATGCGAAGGAACTTCTCGATACGGTGCCGTTGGTCGACGGCCACAACGATCTGCCTTATTCCATCCGGCTCGATCCCGACGCCAAGGGCGATGTGCGCACCTATCGGCTCGACCGCAAACGCGCGGGCCGGGACACCGACATTCCGCGTCTCACGGCCGGCCAGGTCGGCGCGCAATTCTGGGCCGCCTACGTGCCTTACGACGAGGGGATGCCCGCGAGCTATGCGCTGCAGCAGATCGCGCTCGTGCGCGCCATGAACGCTCTGCATGACGATGTGTTCCTGGCGGCCACCAAGGCGTCGGACATTGCCAGGGCGAAACGGCAGAATAGAATCGCGAGCTTCGTCACGATCGAGAACGGCGCTGCGCTCGAAGGGCGGCTCGACACGCTGCAGGCCTTTTACGATCTCGGTGTGCGGCTGATAACCCTGTGCCACAACCACACGACCGATTGGTGCGACAGCGCCACCGACGCGCCGCGCCACAACGGCCTGAGCGATTTCGGCAAGCGTGTCATCGGCGAAATGAACCGGCTCGGCATGATCATCGATCTCGCCCATGTGTCGGATGCGGTGATGCATCAGGTGCTCGACCTGTCGAAGGCGCCCGTGGTGTGGTCGCATTCCAATGCGCGGCACTTGTGCAACCATCGCCGCAACGTGCCCGAGGACGTGCTCGACCGCGTGGCGCCGAACGGCGGCATCGTCATGGCGACATTCGTGCCCGATTTCATCTCGCAAAGATCGTTCGACTGGAGCAAGCCGCTGCGCGACGAATATGGCGCCGCTCGGCACGATCTCGAAGCCGACGCATTCGCCAAGCGGGAGCAAAAACTCGGAGCCTGGCCGCGCGGCAACTTAAGCGAATATTGCGACCACCTCGATTATTTGAGCGAGCGCATCGGCTTCGACCATATCGGCATCGGCTCCGACTTCTTCGGCGGGCCGCAGGGCGAAGGCCTCAAGGACGCGAGCTGCTTCCCTCACATCTTTGCCGAACTCATCCGGCGCGGCTGGTCCGACGCGAATTTGAAGAAGCTGGCAAGCGGCAATTTCCTCCGCGTCTTCCGGGCGGTGGAGGAGGCGCGTAGCGCCGGCTGAGGACGGCCTGCGAGAGATCCCATATGACCGCACAGCCGGCCCTCCCCGCTTGCCAAAGCGTTTGGACACATGCAGAGTGTTGGCAAAGACACTCGCAGCCTATGCCTCGGACTGATTAGGGCATAACGACTATAAATCCCGAGATGACATAGTGGCCTTTTCGTAGGCCGCAGCTTACGGTCGCCGGCATAAAATATTGCGCTATGGGGAGGCATGATAATGGGGAATCTCAATACGGAGCAGAAGAAAATCGTTTTCGCCTCCTTCCTGGGCTGGGCGCTCGATGCGTTCGATTTCTTTCTTCTGACCTTCGTTCTCAAGGATGTTGCGGCAACATTCGGCGTCGAAATTCATGACGTCGCCTATGCGCTTTTCCTGACCCTCGCGACGCGCTTTGTCGGCGCCTTCATCTTCGGACGGCTGGGCGACAGATTCGGGCGCAAGCCCATTCTGATGCTGGATATATTATGCTATTCGATCCTGGGTGCGGCGGCTGCCTTCGCCCCAAGCCTGACCGTCTTTCTTGTCTTGCGGGCCTTGTTCGGCGTCGCGATGGGCGGCGAGTGGGGCCTTGGCTCTTCGCTCGCGATGGAATCGATCTCGCCGCAGTCGCGCGGCCTCGTCTCCGGCATTTTGCAATGCGGCTATCCGGCTGGCTTTCTTCTCGCGTCGATCGTTTATGGACTTTTTTACAATACGAGTCTCTTCGGCTACGTGATCGATTGGCGCGGCCTCTTCCTCTTCAGTATCATTCCGGCTCTCCTGGTTCTGTTCATCCGCCAGCACGTTCCGGAATCGCCAGCCTTCATCGAGGCTCAGAAGACCGAAAAGCCGCCGTTCCTCGCGACATTGGCCAGCCATTGGCAACTTGTGCTTTACGCCACCATCCTGATGATGGCGTTCAATATGTTCAGCCACGGCAGCCAGGATCTTTACGCGACCTTCCTGCAGAAGCAGCACGACTTTGATCAGCATACGGTCAGCATCTTGACGATCGTCGCCAATTTGGGCGCGATTACCGGCGGGTTGGTATTCGGTGCACTGTCCGAACGCATCGGGCGCGCCAACGCGATCACCCTCGCCGCGCTCATCGCTCTGCCCGCCATTCCCTTGTGGGCCTATGGCTCAACGCCGGTCTTACTCGCAATCGGTGCTTTTGTGATGCAGATCAGCGTGCAAGGCGCGTGGGGCGTCATTCCCGCGCATCTCAACGAGCTTTTTCCGAGCGCGGTGCGCGCGACGCTGCCCGGTTTCATCTATCAGCTCGGCAATTTCCTTGCGTCCTACAACGGTCCCTACCAGGCCAAGCTCGCGGAGCAGACTTCGTTCTCCTACGCCCTTGCCGTCGTCATCGGTATCGTTGCGATCGTCGTCGCGGTCTTCATCCGCTTCACGCCGGAGCGGCGCGGCGAGGTGATCACCGCCGTTACGTGAGGCGCGCGGCGACGCCGCTCTCACAGCGGAATGTTGTCGTGCTTCTTCCAGGGGTTCTCGAGTTCCTTGTCGCGCAGCAACGCCAGCGCGCGAGCAACCCGCTTGCGCGTTGAATGCGGCATGATCACTTCGTCGATGAACCCCTTTTCCGCCGCCACGAAAGGCGACAGGAACCGGTCTTCGTAATTCTTGGTTTGCGCGGCAATCTTGTCCGGGTCGCCCATGTCGGCGCGGAAGATGATTTCCACCGCGCCCTTCGCGCCCATCACGGCGATTTGCGCCGTGGGCCAGGCGTAGTTGACATCGCCGCGCAAATGTTTCGAGGCCATCACGTCATATGCGCCGCCAAAGGCCTTGCGCGTGATGACCGTGACTTTCGGCACTGTCGCCTCGGCATAGGCGAACAGCAATTTCGCACCATGCTTGATCAAGCCGCCATATTCCTGCGCGGTGCCGGGGAGGAAGCCGGGCACGTCGACGAAGGTCACGATCGGAATGTTGAAGCAATCGCAGAAGCGCACGAACCGCGCGGCCTTGCGCGACGCATCCGAATCGAGCACACCCGCCAGCACCATGGGCTGATTGGCGACGATGCCGACTGTGCGCCCCTCGAGACGGCCAAAGCCGGTCACGATATTCCTGGCATGCGCTTCCTGAATCTCGAAGAAATCGCCCTCGTCCAGAATCTTCGTCACGAGCTCCTTGACGTCATAGGGCTTGTTCGGATTTTCCGGCACGATCGTATCGAGCGACATGTCGATGCGCGTCGAATCGTCGAAGCTCGGCCATTCCGGCACGTCGTCAGTGTTGCTGGCGGGGAGGAAATCGATCAGGCGGCGCATCTGCAGCAGCGCTTCGACGTCATTGTCATAGGCGCGATCGGCCACCGAGCTCTTCGTCGTATGCACCGATGCGCCGCCGAGTTCTTCCGACGTCACGGTTTCGTTCGTCACGGTTTTCACCACGTCGGGACCGGTCACGAACATGTACGACGTGTCGCGCACCATGAAGATGAAATCGGTCATCGCCGGCGAATAGACGTCGCCCCCCGCGCAGGGCCCCATGATGAGCGAGATTTGCGGGATCACGCCCGAGGCGAGCACGTTGCGCTGAAACACTTCGCCATAGCCGCCAAGCGCCGCGACGCCTTCTTGAATGCGCGCGCCGCCCGCATCGAACAGGCCGATGATCGGCGCCCGATTCTTTAGCGCCATGTCCTGAACCTTGGTGATTTTCTGCGCATGGGTTTCGGAGAGCGAGCCGCCGAACACCGTGAAATCCTTGGCGAAGACGAAAACCTTGCGGCCGTTGACCGTGCCCCACCCGGTCACGACGCCGTCACCGGGGATCTTGTCCTGCTTGTCCATGCCGAAATCGACGCAGCGGTGCTGCACGAACATATCGAATTCTTCGAACGAGCCGTGATCCATCAGCAATTCGATGCGCTCCCGCGCTGTCAGCTTGCCGCGCGCGTGTTGCGCCTCGATCCGCTTTTGGCCGCCGCCCAAACGAGCCTGGCTGCGGCGCTCTTCCAAAGCCTCCAAAATATGTTTCATGCAACTCGGCCCCCTACCCGGCGCGCTTTTCCTCATCCTCAAGATCGCAGCTGTAACATGGCGGTGGGCCAGCGAATAGAGAGCAGCAAAGCGTCTCGGTGAAGGCGTGTTGATCGAACCTCGAGACGGTTCAGCAGGCATTCACATCGATTCTCGCATAGTCCCATCATCAAAGCGCACCGCCCTTCACCCCGACGGCACCTGCGGCGCGCTTCGCCTGTGGAGACCATTATGCTGGCCAAATTGCAGTCCAACCGCATTCTGTCGAAAGTTCTCGTTGCGTCCGTTCTTTTCAGCCTTGGGCTCGGCCTTGCTGAGGCCCAACCCGTCGTCATCATGGAACGGCCGATGCCAGCCGTCAGGGTGGAAGTCGTGCCGCCTCCACCGCGCGTCGGCGTGTCGTGGGTTCCGGGCCATTGGGTCTGGCGCGGCGGCGCTTGGTTCTGGGCGCGCGGCCATTATGTCGAAGGCGTGGTGCCGCCGATGCCCGTCGAAGTGGTCGAAACGCGCCCGGTCGCCCCTTCGCCGGCGCATTTCTGGGTGAAGGGTCATTGGGACTGGGAAGGCGGCCAATGGATCTGGCATCCGGGCGTTTGGATTCGCCGCTAGGCTACGGACTGTCGTGCGCAACGACCAACAAGAGCCTTCTCTCCGGATGGCTGGGAGGAGGCTTTAATCTATATCAAAGGCACAGCGTCGCCGCGTGGAAATCCTGCCAGCGGCGCTCGCGCCGCGCCTTGGCTTCGGCATCCTCGCCCCAGGCGCGGATCTGAAAATCCTCGTCCACATGGGCTGCGGCCCAAGCCTGCTCGGCGCTCCGCGTGCCATGTCGCAGGGTCAGCGCGATCAGCGCCGAGCCGGTGAGCGTGGTTGCGACCGAAAGGGCGGCGAGACGCAAGGGATCGGTGATCGATGCAACCTCGGCCTCGACCGCTGCCAGAGCCGCCGGATCCTGCATCACGAACATCACCCCCTCGGCGAGATTGAAACGCACGCCGAGTTTCTGACGGACGATCGCCAAGATCGGGTCCCACGCCGCGCTCTGGGCCTGCGCCAGGGCGTCGGGCTCGCCAGCTCGATAGCACAGCAGATCGGACCCTGCATATTTGACGATTTCGGCGCGCACATCCGCCATCGTCGCGGCAACGCCGTCGAGCGCGGAATTGACGAGCCGGGTCAAGGGCATGGTGGCAGGATCGATATACTCCTCCTGCCGATTCCATTCGGCGGCGATGAGATCGGCAATGTCCGGCCGCGCGACGTCGAGACGCTTGCGCTGCGGCGTCAACGCCGGCTTGCCGTCAAGCAGCAGCGCGAATAGCCCGTCCTCGGCCCGTGTCGATGCGGTGCTGTAGAAGCGCTTTGGCAGGTTCTTGCGCAGGTCGCGGCGCGCCAGCGCGATCGGATCGACGGCTTCATCGCGCAGGGGCAGCAAATCGCGGCTCAAATCCTCTCGCATCACATGCACCTTTTCATGCGGCGAGCAGCGCCGCCAATTCGTCGAATGTTTCGACAATGTCGTGGGCGCCGGCGGCGCGCAACGCATCGGGCTCATGATAGCCCCAGGCCACGCCGATCGCCTGGACTCCGGCGGCACGGGCCATCGCCATATCATAGGACGTATCGCCGATCATCGCTGTCCCGCTCGGCGCTATGCCGGTCGCTTGCAATGCGTGCAAGATCATCGCCGGCGCGGGCTTTGACGGCGCATCCTCCGCCGTCTGAATCGTGGCAAAGCATCGCTCCCAACCATATTGCGCCAAAATCCGCGCGACGCCGCGGCGAGAATTGCCCGTGGCAATGCCGAGCGTGGCATCCGGCGCGGCGGACAATCGGTCGATGAGTTCCGCCGCTCCGGCGAAAAGCTCGTGGCCCGCACCCGCCGCCAGGAGTCGCGTCCACGCCGCCTTGTAGGCCGCACCCATCTCTTCATAAGGCGCCTCGGCGCCCGCCAACATACGAAAGTTCTCCGGTACCGAAAGGCCGACGGCGCCAAGCAACTCGGCGCGCGGCGGTGCCGGCCACCCCACGGCAGCAAACGCCTCGCGCTTGGCAGCCACAATCATCTCGGCGCTGTTGATCAGCGTGCCGTCGAGATCGAAAATTACCAGACGCAACGGTGCAACCCTATCGCCACGGCCTATGGCTTCTTCCGCTGCGCTGCACATTCGCGCACATAGTCGTTCAGCGCATTCAAATTGGCGATTCCCTTGGCGCGGCCTTGCTCGCGGCAAGTCACGCGCTCGGCCCGTTCGGCCGCCTCGTGCTCGAAACATTGCTTCATATAGGCGCGGTACTCGCTGCCACCCAAATTCTTATTGCGCTCGAGCTTCTCGCAATTGTGCCGGATCCGTCGCGCGCGATATTTCGACAGCGAAACTTTGGGTGCGAGAGCGGCCGTCGCAGGCGTGCCGGGCGGCGTTTGCGCGGCCACGGGTTCGGCGAGCGCGCAGCACGCAATCAAGGCCGTTATGAACATCTTATGCACGCTCAACCTCCGGATACCCGTTGCGCCGATCGCATGACCGGCGCGCCACTCATTCCTCGGGCGCCCCCATGATCGGATCGTCCTGCTTGACGTCGAATCCGAACATATCCCAGCTCTTTTGCATATGCGAGGGAAGCGGCGCTGTCACGTCAAGAATGCCGCCCTTGGGATGCGGCAAAATCAGGCGGCGCGCCAGGAGGTGGAGCTTTTGCTCGATTCCGGGCGGCAGGGCCTGCAACGGGTCGGTGCGCTTCGGATCGGTTGCCGCGCGGCGCACGCCATATTTGGGGTCGCCGACAATCGGATGGCCGATCGCCTCGGTATGGGCGCGCAATTGATGGGTGCGGCCGGTGATCGGCTTCATCGACAGCCAAGCGAGGCGCGAGGCGACCTTGTCGACCACGGTATAATAAGTGATCGAATGTTGCGCATCCTCTTCGCCGTGTTTGGCGACGCGCATGCGCTCGAATTCGGCCCGCTCGCCCGGTTTGCGCGGACCACGGGCATCGCCCATCCCCTCGCCTTTCGCCAGAAACAGCGAAATGCGCCCCTGCATCGGGCGCGGCACGCCCTCGACCAACGCCCAGTAGATTTTGCGCGCCTGTCGCGAGCGAAAAATTTCGCCAAGATCCGCCGCCATGCGGCGCGATTTCGCGATCAGGAGCACCCCGGATGTGTCGCGGTCGAGCCGATGCACCAGGCGCGGCCGCTCGCCGTCGGCATTGGCGAGCGCCTCCAGCATGCCGTCGATATGGCGCGTCATGCCCGAGCCGCCCTGCACCGCGAGGCCGTAGGGCTTGTTGAGCACCATCAGATATTTGTCCTCGAACAGAACCATATCCTTGATGGCGTTGAGATCCGAGGTGGACGGCGCGCGTTTGACCGCCGGTGCGGCCGGAGCGTCCAGCTTCAACGGCGGGACGCGCAATTTTGCGCCTGCATGGACCCGAGTCGAGGTCTCGACGCGCTTGCCGTCGAGGCGCACCTCGCCCTTGCGGCAAATCTTGGCGAGATGGGACAAAGCGAGATCCGGCAGCCGGCGTTTGAACCAGCGGTCGATCCGCATGCCATCCTCGTCCTCGGTCACCTCGAGAATCTGCACGGCGCTCGTCGAACCAAGCGGCTCGGCAGTCTGCTTGGCGGCGGGCGTCTTTGCACCGGATTTCGCTTTCGCGGCGCCGCGCGCTGGCCGGATCGATTTCATGATAGCGCCCGCACGAAACTCAAGCCTGCGACCAGCGCAAGCAGGGAGATGAAGACCGAGCTAGTCACGTAGAGCACCGCATAGCCGATCTGCCCGCGTTCCCATAGCAAAATGCTATCGAGCGAAAAAGCCGAAAACGTGGTGAACCCGCCAAGAATGCCCGTCATGAGCAGAAGCCGGCCCTGCTGCGTCCAGGCAACGCCGGCGCGAAAGGCGAAATAACCGGCCAGCAAGCCCATCACCAGCGAGCCGACGATATTGACTGTGTAGGTGCCCCAGGGCCAGCCGGTCCCGAGCCATTTGGCGGCATAAACATTGACGAGATGCCGGAAAACCGAGCCGACACCGCCGCCGAAAAACACGATAAGAATTGCTTGCATCTTTAAGCCTGCGAAGGAACGCCACGCGCGCCGCCTTCGCGCATATCAGAATTGATCACATCAACGCAATCGCGCGGCTTAGGTTCCGTATTTCGGCCCGCTGCCGCGAAGGCAACGCCCCTCATCAGACACCCGATTCGGTTTGGCGAGAGTTTATTTGGCGAGAAAATACACATAGAAAACACATACTTAAGCCTATCAGCTTGTGGCTGCCTGCAGAATAGGCACTCGATCGTTGCCGAAATGCCACAGCCTCTCAGAACCCGATGTCAGATTCACCCGAAAGGGCTGTGCCGCTCGCACAATGTTACGAAACTGTAATTTTGGACACATAATGGGTCAGTAGACCCAATACGGGTGTTCCTTCGGGGATTCAGGCCACCTGGCCGGAACAACAAAACAATACGGGGTTTTCAGATGCGGGGTTTTCTTAAATATGGTGCGGCGGCTCTTGCAGTCGTTGGAGCGTCGGGCGCTTATGCCGCCGACCTGCCTTCCAAAAAGGCCGCGCCGGCCGAGTACGTCAAAGTCTGCTCGGTGCATGGCACCGGCTACTTTTATATTCCCGGCACCGACACCTGCTTGCAGATCGGTGGTTATGTCCGCGTCACCTATATCGGCATGAATGTCGGCAACACGGCAACCTTGACCTATAAGGGCCCCTCGGGCGTTACGCCGCAATCGTCGCACGCCCAGAATGCGACGGGCTTTTCGCTCCGCGCCGTGACGACCTTCGATGCGCGCACCACGACCGCCTACGGCACGCTGCGCTCCTACATGAAGTTTTACATGGCAAACACGAGCGGCGCCAACCCGCTGGGATACAGCCTCTCCTCGCCTTTCTCGGTCAAGTTCGGCTTCGTTCAATGGGCAGGCATCACGGCCGGTCGCGCGCAGTCGATGTTTGACTTCTATGCCGACGACCTTGGCCAGGACGACGTCCGCGGCCCGGATAAAACCGTGAACATGCTGGCCTACACGGCCACCTTCGGCAACGGTTTCTCGGCAACCTTGGCGATCGAAGATTCGCAGTCCACCGGCACGGTGCCGGCGCTGACCACTGCGACCAACACTGTTTCCGCCTATTCCTATGAGGGAACACGCCAACCTGACGTCATTGCCAACGTGCGCGTCGACCAATCGTGGGGCGCTGCGCAACTGTCCGGCATCTACAATGATCAGAACGTGTTGGCTTCGTCGGATCTCGGCGCCTTCCACAAGAGCGCCTCCGGTTGGGGCGTGCTCGGCGGCGTCCAGATCAAGCTGCCGATGATCGCACCTGGCGATGTGCTGTGGCTCCAGAGCGCTTACATGCACGGCATTCTCTCCCGTCAGACTCAGGGCAACCCGCGCGGCTGGCAATATTCGGGCAGCAGCCAATCGAACGGATACGGCAGCCAAAAGGGCTGGATCGTGTCGGACTACGAGACATTGGTCGTCAACAACAGCGTGAAGATGCCGACGTCCTACAGCGCCGTCCTCGCGTTCAAGCACAATTGGTCTGCACAATGGGCCAGCAGCTTGGAAGCCAGCTATTTGAACGTGAGATATCCGTCCGCTGTCACTGGCGGCGCCAAGACCAAGGCGCTCACGTCCAACTGGAACGAATGGCGCGTTGGTGGCGGCTTGTACTGGATGCCGGTCACCGGCCTGACCATCGGCGCCGATCTCTATTACACTCGCCTCGACCAGAAGGCGCCGATCTACAACGGTGTTGCGTTCACGGGCGCAGGTACAGGTCTCGGCTTCAAGAAGATCAACAACGGCTACGAAGGCCTGCTGCGCGTGCAGCGCAACTTCTGATCTGATCTATGCTCGGAGCGCGACGCCGGTCGCCGCGCTCCGAATCCCCTTTTCGCACTTCTACCAGGAAGCGAGATCGGCGGACATTTGTGATTCGAATTGAAAAGAGCGGGACGCGGCCAATCCGGATAAAGTGAACTACACCACAAAGACACATTTAAGGTCTTAAGACCCATTTTGGCTCCAAAAATTGTCGGGCCGAACCGGCGACTGTTGCATCGGCGCAACGGGCGGCTGGAACATGCCGTCACAATTGGCCCAATCGTGCCCATGCCTTGCCAGCTGTTACCAAACTGTCATCTAGTCGACCTAGACGGGTTGTGAGCGTTCGTGCGGGGGCATCGGCACCGCGGGAAACGCGGCCGAACCGGCCTACGAATTTAACAAAAAAGGGTCTTCTGATGCGGTGTTTTCTGAAATGCGGCGTAGCCGCTCTGGTCGCGATTGGGGCCTCGGGTGCCTATGCGGCCGATCTGCCTTCCAAGAAGGCCGCGCCGGCCGAATATGTCAAAATCTGCTCGGCTTATGGCGCCGGCTATTTCTACATTCCTGGCACTGACACCTGCTTGAAGATCGGCGGCTATCTCCGTGCGGTTTTCGAAGGCGTAAGCGTCGGTAATCAGGGAACTTTGACACCCTATAAGGCAGGCATTGCTTCCAAGAGCGCGGCAACGGCAGCAACGGTCGTGTCCGGCCGCAGCCTGAATGCCACCGGCTTCAATACGCGCGTCCAGCTCACTTTTGACGCCCGCACCGCAACCGCGTATGGCACGTTGCGTTCGTACATGGCCCTGCGCTTGCACCAGAACGATGGCGCCAACATTTTGTATTGGACGGCGCCGAATCCTGGCGTTCAGCTTAAATATGGCTTCGTTCAGTGGGCTGGCTTGACCGCCGGTGTTGCGGAATCGAATTTCGACTTCTTTGCCGATGCGATCGGCATCAACGATATGCGCATTCCGGATAAGACCGTGAGCCAATTGGCCTACACGGCAACGTTCGGCAACGGGTTCTCGGCAACCCTGGCCGTTGAAGATGGCACGGCTCGCCAGACAAACAGCACGATCCCCTTCTACACAGGCTCGACCGCTTCAGTCACCGCGGGCGGCTATGTCGGCACCCGTCAGCCTGACGTCGTCGGCACCTTGCGCTACGATCAATCCTGGGGTGCGGTACAAGTCTCTGGTCTTTATCACAACAACGACGCGGAAGTGAGCTCGTCCATCGGCGCGGCTCACAAGGACGCAAGCGGCTGGGGCGGCAAGGCCGGCCTCGATCTGAAGCTGCCGCAAGTCGCGCCTGGCGACGAGCTGTGGCTCGAAGGCAACTGGACGAAGGGCTTCCTGAAGACCATCACCCAGGGATCGCCGCGCGGCTGGGACGGCCAAAAGGGCTGGATCTTCCCCGATTACGACGTGATCATCTTCAACAACAGCGTGAAAGAGCCGACCGCTTGGAATGCTCTCGTCGCGTATCAACACTATTGGTCGGCACAATGGGCATCGAACATCCGGGCTGACTATTTGAACGTCAAATATCCGTCCTCGGTCACCGGCAATGCGACGACCCCGACGATTGCCACCAACTGGAACGAATGGCGCGTTGCTCTGGGCGCCGACTGGATCCCGATCAAGGGCCTGGACCTGGGCCTGGAAGGCATCTGGACCCGTCTCGACCAGAAGGCACCCTTCGGCTTCACTGGCGTTCCTGGTCTGCCCTTCAAAAAGGTCACGAACAGCTATGAAGGCTTGTTCCAAGTGCGCCGCGATTTCTAAGACTTAAACGCGCATCCAAACCGACGGGCCACGGAACTGACGTTCCGTGGCCTTATTCTTTTTTACTTTAGAGCTTGTTGTTTTCTGGCAGCATCGCCGACGCGCTTCCCTATCAAGTCAGCACGTTCTAAGAGTCGCGCCGCTCGCGCCGCAGCTTTTCCCACCAGTCCAATCGTTTCTTGATCTCGCGCTCGAAACCGCGCTCCGGCGGGTTGTAAAGCTTCTGGCGCCCCAAGGCGTCCGGCCAAAAATTTTGTCCCGAGAACGCGTCAGGCTGGTCATGGTCATAGGCATAACCCTCGCCATACCCCTCTTCGCGCATCAGTTTGGTCGGTGCATTGAGAATGGTTTTCGGCGGCATGAGCGAGCCGTGTTCGCGCGCGAGCCGCGAGGCGGCGCCAAACGCGCGATAGGCGGCGTTGGATTTCGGCGCCGTCGCGCAATAGATCACGGCTTGCGCGATGGCGAGTTCACCTTCCGGCGAGCCCAGAAAATCGTAAGCCTCCTTGGCCGCATTGGCGATCACGAGGGCTTGCGGGTCGGCAAGACCGATGTCCTCCACCGCCATGCGCACGACCCGCCGCGCGATGAAGAGCGGATCCTCGCCCGCGTCGAACATCCGCGCGAGATAATAGAGCGCCGCATCTGGGTCGGACCCGCGCACGGTTTTGTGCAAGGCGCTGATGAGATTGTAATGCCCCTCTTGCGCCTTGTCGTAAATCGGGGCGCGGCGCTGGACGATGTCCGACAATCCGGCCGTATCGAACATTTCGTCGGGCTTGGCAGCGCGCCACACCTCTTCGGCCAGGGTTAGCGCGGCACGGCCATCGCCATCCGCCATGCGAATCAACGTGGCGCGGGCATTCTCGTCGAGCGGCAGGGGCTTATCCTCATGCGCCTCGGCCCGCTGTAGCAGTTTCGCGATCGCCTCGTCGTCGAGGGCACGAAAGGTGAGGACCCTTGCCCGCGAGAGCAGCGCCGCGTTGAGTTCGAACGACGGGTTTTCGGTCGTCGCGCCGATCAGCGTGATCGTGCCGTCCTCCATCACCGGCAAGAACGAATCCTGCTGCGCCCGGTTGAAGCGGTGAATTTCGTCGACGAACAGCAAAGTGCCCTGCCCGCTGATCCGCCGAGCCCGCGCCTCGTCGAAGATCTTCTTCAGCTCGGCGACGCCGCCGAAAATCGCCGAGGTCTGGACGAAGGCGAGCTTAGTCTCCTGCGCCAGCAGCCGCGCAACCGTCGTCTTGCCGGTGCCGGGCGGCCCCCAGAAAATCAGCGACCCTAGCGAGCCGGAGCGGATCAGCCGCGTCAACGCGCCCATCTCGCCCAGGAGATGATCCTGGCCCGCGACATCGCTCAACGTCCGAGGACGCAACCGGTCGGCAAGCGGACGCGGAGCGTCCTTGTCCAACCCAGCGACGGTAAAAAGATTCGTCATGCGACTCCGTTACTCCACGCGGCCAACTGTGTAACCGTCTACCGTGCTCATATTGTAGCGCAAAATTATCGCCGACCATGACGGTGCCGCAATATGCGCGCGAGGAGTTCATAACGGCCCCCGCCTTTCGTCTTCATGCTGCTCACGCTCCTGCAACCGGAGCAACAAAAACTTGTTCCCCCGACCTTCTTGCGCCACGGTCGATGCCTCGAATGCGGAACGATTCGTTCATCGTGTCTTTTCCGCAAGTTAACGCGAAGTCTGGAGCGCTTCATGCAGGTGGTTTCCCTGGTAACTCAGAAAGGCGGATCGGGCAAAAGCACCATGGCTGCCTGTCTCGCCGTGGCGGCGCATGAAGCGGGCGAAAATGTCTTCATCATCGACATGGATCCGCAGGGCTCGCTGACCCAATGGTCGAAGACGCGCGGCGAAAACGACATTCCGGTGGAAGCTATTCCGCACGGCAAACTGGAGCGGGCGCTGGCGCTGCTCGCCAAGAATGGCGTGTCGCTCGTGATCATCGATACGGCAGGCACGGAATCGGCGGCGACCACAGCGGCGATGCGCGCCGCCAATCTGTGCGTCATCCCGGTGCGGCCGGCGGTCTTCGACATTTGGGCCTCCGAGGCGACGCGCAAGACATTGCGGAGCCTGCGCCGCGATTACGTCTTCCTGCTCAATCAGTGCCCGGCCGCGCAGGACAGCGAAAGGATGCGGGAAGGAGCCAAGGCGCTCGAAAGCTTGGGCGGCCTTCTGACCCCGCTCGTCGCCGCGCGCGTCGATTATCAGGAAGCCGCCAAACACGGTTGGGGCGTCACCGAATATGCGCCGGCCGGCAAGGCCGCCGATGAAATGCGGCACTTGTGGAAATCGCTGAAGCGCCGCCTGGCCAAGGGCAAGCCAGCGGCGAAGGCGCGCAAAGCGGCGTAGACGAACGGCCAGTGCGGCGGCGCGGCGCCGCCCTTCCACGTTTATCCGCTGATCATCGTGGTGATGACCTGCCCACCTCGGGCAAGGGACAGTTTCCAGTAATAATGCTTGCTCGCGGTGGCCGCGGCCATCTCGCGCGTCGTGCCGATCTTCTGATCGTTGATCGAGAGGATGACATCGCCCTTCTGCACGCCGACCTCGGCGGCGGTTGAGCCATCCTCCACATCCGTCACCATGACGCCCTGCTGCACGCCTTCGACATTATATTCGTCGACGACCGCGGGCGAGAGATTGACGATCGTCGCGCCCGAGAAGGGCGACGGATTGTTGAGCTTGATGCTGTCGCGGGCCGGCATCTCCGGCGCCGGCGCCAGCTTCAGCGCCACCACCTGCTGTTTGCCCCCGCGCAGGAGCGAGATCTTGGCTTCGCCGCCGATCGGCTTGGTGCCGAGGCGGTAGCTGAACCCTTCCGGATCGTCGACCGGCTGACCGTCGACCGCCGTGATCACGTCGCCGCTCTTGATGCCGGCATTGCCGGCTGGGCTGCTGGCGGACACATTGGCCACCAATGCGCCGGACGGCCGCTCGAGGCCAAGACCATCGGCAATTTCGCGCGAGACGCTCTGCAGGCTCGCGCCGAGCCAAGGCCGCTGCACTTTGGTGCCGCCATTCTCCGCCGCCGCGATGACGCTCTTGACCATGTTGACCGGGATCGCGAAGCCGATGCCGATCGACCCGCCGCTTTGCGAATAGATCGCCGAATTGATGCCGACGAGCCGCCCGCTCATATCGACCAGCGCGCCGCCGGAATTGCCGGGGTTGATCGCCGCGTCGGTCTGGATGAAGAAGCCGTAATCCGAAATGCCGACCTGCGTGCGCGCGAGCGCCGAGATGATCCCTTGCGTCACTGTCTGTCCGACGCCGAAGGGGTTGCCGAGCGCCAGCACGAGATCGCCCACCTCGATCGCGTCGGAATCCCCAAGCTCCATCACCGGAAACGGGCCATGCCCTTTGATGCGCAACACTGCCAAATCGGTGCGCGGATCGCGCAGCACGATGTCGGCGTCGAACTCGCGCTTGTCGCTCAAGGCCACTTTCACATCCGTCATGCCTTCGATGACATGATGGTTGGTCACGACCAGCCCGGAAGAATCGACGATGACGCCGGAGCCCAGCGACCGGGCCGCCGGTTCGTCAGGCCGCCCGCCACCGAAGAAGCGCTGGAAGATCGGGTCGTCGAACAGAGGATTGCGCTGCTGCGGATGTTGCTCGACCCGCTGAGCAAAGACATTGACCACGGCGGGCTGCACCTTCTTGACCACCGGCGCGAAGGACAGCGTGATTTGCGGCTTCGACTCGGGCGGCTGTTTGAGGGTTTGCTGCGCGAGGCTTGGAAGGGCCAGCGTCAATGCCGCGCAAATCGCTAATGCCCGCGCAATTCGTCCCGAAATCAAAGACATATAGTTCCTCATTCGTCCATCACATAAGGTCTTCGCACGATATCAAGGGGCCAAAGATCCTCGGCCAGTGCCATGCCGCTCCGCCCCAACATAAGAGCGTAATTGAGTACGAAAAAGGGCGGCCCAAGGGCCGCCCGATATGTTCTTTCGCAATGTAAAATGCGCTTAGGCTGCTGCCTCGGCGCCTTCTTCCTGCACTTCGACCGGGCCCGAATCCTGGCCGCGCGCGGTGACGTCACGGTCGACGAATTCGATCACGGCCATCGCCGCATTGTCGCCCTGGCGGAAGCCGGCCTTCATGATGCGGGTATAGCCGCCGTGACGGTCCTTGTAACGAGCGCCGAGCACGTCGAACAATTTGCGCACCAGGGCCACGTCGCGGATCTGGGCGATGGCCTGACGACGGGCGTGCAGGTCGCCGCGCTTGCCGAGGGTGACGAGCTTCTCGACGACTGGACGCAGGTCCTTGGCCTTCGGCAGCGTCGTGATGATCTGCTCATGCTTGATGAGCGCCTGGCACATGTTCGAGAACATAGCCTTGCGGTGCTCGGCGGTGCGGTTGAAACGGCGCTTTGCGCGACCATGATACATTTTGGCTCTCCTTGTTTGCCGGCCGCCGTGCCACGGTACGTCCGGGGTGCGGGGCAAAATGCCCCGCTGCTGTTATGCGGGCGCAATTGCCCGCGGGTTCGATCTTAGTAGTGCTCTTCGAAGCGCTTCGCGAGGTCTTCGATATTCTCCGGCGGCCAACCGCTCACTTCCATGCCGAGGTGCAGGCCCATCTGAGCGAGCACTTCCTTGATTTCGTTGAGCGACTTGCGGCCGAAGTTCGGCGTGCGGAGCATTTCGCCTTCGGTCTTCTGGATGAGATCGCCGATGTAGACGATGTTGTCGTTCTTGAGGCAGTTTGCCGAGCGGACTGACAGTTCCAGTTCGTCGACCTTCTTGAGCAGCGCCGGGTTGAAGGCGAGTTCCGGAATGGCCGGAGCGGCTTCTTCGCGCTTGGGCTCTTCGAAGTTCACGAAGACATTGAGCTGATCCTGCAGGATGCGGGCCGAATAAGCGACCGCGTCTTCCGGCGTGATCGCGCCATTGGTTTCGACCTGCATGATTAGCTTGTCGAGGGTCAAGTCCTGACCTTCGCGCGTATTTTCAATACGATAGCTGACCTTCTTCACAGGCGAGTAGAGGCTGTCGACCGGAATCAGGCCGATCGGCGCATCTTCCGAACGGTTGCGGTCAGCCGGGACATAGCCCTTGCCGGTATTGACCGTGAATTCGATGCGGATCTCGGCGCCCTCGTCCAGCGTGCACAGCACGAGGTCGGGGTTGAGCACCTGTGTATCGCCGCTGACCGCGATATCGCCGGCGGTCACGACGCCAGGGCCGCTCTTCTTGAGGGTCATGCGCTTCGGGCCTTCGCCCTGCATCTTGATCGCGATGTCCTTCACGTTGATGATGATGTCGGTGACATCTTCACGCACGCCCGGGATCGACGAGAACTCGTGCAGCACACCGTCGATATGGACAGCGGTCACGGCAGCGCCCTGCAGCGACGACAAAAGGATACGGCGGAGCGAGTTGCCGAGCGTCATGCCGAAGCCGCGTTCCAGCGGTTCGGCGACCAGGGTGGCAAACCGCTTGGCGTCGTCACCGGCGGTGACTTGCAGCTTGCTCGGCTTTTTCAGTTCTTGCCAGTTCTTCTGAATCACGTTTTCTTCCTTTCAGACGAAGCCAAGAGGCATATCGGTCCGTCGACCATGGCCTCAAGGTGTCGAAAACAGTTAAAACCTGCGGCGCCCGTCGGCGACGCAGGTTGGAGCTTTTATCTTCTATCTTAGACGCGGCGGCGCTTGCGCGGGCGGCAGCCGTTGTGCGGGATCGCGGTGACATCACGGATCGAGGTCACGTTGAAGCCGGCAGCCTGCAGGGCGCGGAGCGCCGATTCACGGCCGGAACCCGGACCGCAAACCTCGACTTCGAGCGTGCGGACGCCATGCTCGGAGGCCTTGCGCGCTGCGTCTTCGGCAGCCATCTGGGCGGCATAAGGGGTCGATTTACGCGAACCCTTGAAGCCCATCGTACCGGCCGAAGACCACGAAATCGTGTTGCCCTGGGCGTCGGTGATGGTGATCATCGTGTTGTTGAAGGTCGAGTTCACATGGGCGACGCCCGATGCGATATTCTTGCGTTCGCGGCGGCGGACGCGGGTTGCTTCTTTTGCCATCGTTCTCTTTCAGTCCTTCAGACGCGCCCGTATTGCCAGGCGCTAGGGAGGTTTTTGAGGCTGGGGTCGCCCCCAGCCCGGTTCTTACTTCTTCTTACCGGCGATCGCCTTCGGCTTGCCCTTACGGGTACGCGCGTTGGTGTGGGTCCGCTGACCACGCACCGGCAGGCCGCGGCGGTGGCGGAGGCCACGATAGCAGCCCAGGTCCATCAGGCGCTTGATGTTCATCGACACTTCGCGGCGCAGATCGCCTTCGACGATGTAATCGCGGTCGATGGTTTCGCGGATCTGCAGCACTTCGGCGTCCGAGAGCTGGTTGACACGGCGCTCCGCCGGGATCTTCACCTTTTCGCAGATTTCCTCGGCCTTCTTCGCGCCGATGCCGTGGATGTATTGCAGCGCGATGACCACGCGCTTGTTGGTCGGAATATTTACACCGGCTATACGAGCCATTCTACTCTCCATATGGGTCCTGAGGACCGCTCAAGTTGACCTGCGTCCGGTGGAGACCGGCCCTTGCAGGCGTAAACGAACGAAAACTCCCTGGGGTTGCCCTCAATGGGAAACCGCAAGGAGCAATGCTCGAATGGAATGCGGCGCTTCTAGCGAGGCGCCGCGGCAAGGTCAAGACTTATCTTCACCCAGAATCTTATCGATCGCGGCCGCGACGGCCTCGATTGGCTGCATGCCGTCCACTTTGCGCAGAAGTCCCTTCTTTTCGTAATAAGGGCCGACCGCGGCCGTGTAGGCGTTATAGGCCTCGAGGCGCTTGAACAAGGCCTCCGGCCTGTCGTCGGCGCGGACCGTCTGACCCGCCGCTTCCATATCGGCGGCGCGCTTTTTAATACGCGCCATCAGCTTCTCGTGATCGATCACCAATTCGAGCACGGCATCCAACTGCACATTCTTCGAGGCGAGCATCTTGTCCAGCGCCTCGGCCTGCGGGACGGTGCGCGGAAAGCCGTCGAGGATGAATCCGTTGTGCGCATCCGGCTCTTCGATTCGGTCGGCCACAATGCCGACCACGATTTCGTCCGATACGAGGTGGCCCGCAGCCATCACTTCCTTGGCTTTCAGCCCGATCGGCGTCTCGTGCTTTACGGCGGCGCGCAGCATATCGCCGGTGGAGAGTTGCGGAATCTGGTATTTTTCAACCAGGCGCACCGATTGTGTGCCCTTACCGGCGCCTGGCGGCCCCAGTATGATCAATCTCATCTCTTCCTCCCCCGCAACTTCGCCCGCTTCAACAGACCAGCATATTGCTGCGCCTGCAAGTGGCCATGTACCTGGGCCACCGTATCCATCGTGACACTGACCACAATCAGCAGCGATGTTCCACCGAAAAGTCGCGGAAGGCTATAATAATTCAGCACAAAGTCAGGGATGATGCAGATGAGCGCCAGATAAAGCGCGCCCAAGACGGTAATACGCGTGAGAATCGTGTCGATAAACTGAGCAGTTCTCTCGCCCGGCCGAATCCCGGGCACGAATCCACCTTGTTTTTTCAGATTGTCGGCGGTTTCGACCGGGTTGAACACGATCGCGGTATAGAAGAAGGCGAAGAAGACGATCATCGCCGTGTACAGCAACACGTAGAGCGGCCGCCCCGGCGCCATATAGACGAGGACATTCGCCAGAAAACCGGTGCTGTTCCCGGCAAAACCGGAAATTGTCGTTGGCAGCAGCAAGAGCGAGGACGCGAAAATCGGCGGAATGACGCCCGAGGTGTTCAGCTTCAAGGGCAGGAACGACGAGCGTCCCTCATAGACGCGGTTGCCTTCCTGCCGCTTCGGATAGGTAATCAGCAAGCGGCGCTGCGCCCGCTCCATGTACACGATGAAGGAGATCACGCCCACCATCATCACAACGACGACGAAGCTGATGAAATAATTGCCGGTGGTGGCGCCGGTGTCCAGCGCCGTCGTCACCGCCGTCAGCAATTGCGCGGCGATGCCCGCAAAAATGATCAGGGACGAGCCGTTGCCGATGCCGCGCGAGGTGATCTGCTCGCCGAGCCAGACGATGAACATCGTGCCGCCGACCAAGGTGAGCACCGTCGAGATCATGAAGAACACGCCGGGATCCGTCGCCATGCCGTTGCGCTGCAGGCCATAGCCGATACCCGCCGCCTGGAAGGTCGCCAGGGCCACGGTCAGATAGCGGGTGTATTGGTTCATCACCTTGCGGCCCTGCTCCCCCTCCTTCTTGAGGTTTTCGAGGGTCGGGATCACGGTCGTGAGCAATTGGATGATAATCGACGACGAAATGTAAGGCATGATGTTCAGCGCGAAAATCGCCATGCGCTGAACCGCACCGCCCGACAGCAAGTTGAACATGCCAAGGATGCCGCCACTCTGATTGGCAAAGCTCGACGCGAATTTCGCGGTATCGATGCCGGGAAGCGGAATGTAACAGCCGAGACGGTATATAACCAGAGCGGCAAGCGTGAACCAAATTCGCTTTTTGAGCTCTTCAGCCTTCGAGAAAGAATTCCAGTTGATGCTCGCTGCAAGCTGCTCGGCTGCCGACGCCATATGAGGCTCCCTGGCGGTTCCCGCCATCTAATCCAGGTCTTTACATGCAAACGGGGCTGAGGCACTCAAGCCCTCGCCCCGCTCATATAAGTTATGCTGCGAAAATTTTCACCCTCGCAACGACATTATTGCGCTGCGGGTGCTGCAACTTCCGCGAGAAGCTTGACAGAGCCGCCAACCTTCTCGATCGCTGCAACAGCCGACTTGGAAGCGGCAGCCACTTCGAACGCCAGCTTCGCCTTCAGCTCGCCCTGGCCGAGGATCTTCACCCCGTCGCGGGCCTTGGCGCAGACGCCAGCAGCCACCAGCGATTCCTGCGTCACGGTCAAGGCAGCGTCGAGCTTCCCAGCTTCGATCGCGCTCTGAATGCGGCCGAGATTGACCTCATTGTAGTCGAGCGCGAACAGGTTGTGGAAGCCACGCTTCGGCAGACGACGATGCAGCGGCATCTGACCGCCTTCGAAGCCCTTGACGCGCACGCCGGTGCGGGCCTTCTGACCCTTCACACCTCGGCCGCCGGTCTTGCCCTTGCCGGACCCGATACCGCGGCCAATGCGCATGCGCTTCTTGGACGAGCCGGGATTGTCGGAAATGCCATTGAGTTTCATCGATGATCTCCTCACTGGCCTTCGACGACACGGACAAGGTGCGCGACTTTCGCGACCATGCCGCGCACGGCGGGGGTGTCGATCAGGGTCGAACGGCGGTTCAGCTTGTTGAGCTTGAGGCCGATCAGGGTCTGGCGCTGGTCAGCAGGACGGCCGATCGGGCTCGCATATTGCTCCAGCGTGATGGTCTTTTGCGTGTTGGACATGGATCAATCCTCCCCTCACGCATCCACCGCGTCCGCATCGACGCCCTGGCGGCGCGACTGGAGCGTGGAAACCTTCAAATTGCGGCGAGCCGCAACGGTACGGGGCGAATCTTCCTGCTTGAGAGCGTCGAAGGTCGCACGCACCATGTTATAGGGGTTGGACGAGCCCTGGCTCTTCGCCACGACGTCGTGCATCCCGAGCGTCTCGAACACGGCACGCATCGGACCGCCGGCGATGATGCCGGTACCGGCCGGAGCGGCGCGCAGGATCACGCGGCCGGCGCCATGGCGGCCGGCGACATCATGATGCAGGGTGCGGCCTTCGCGCAGCGGCACGCGGATGAGCGCGCGCTTGGCGGCTTCTGTCGCCTTGCGGATGGCTTCCGGCACTTCGCGTGCCTTGCCGTGACCAAAGCCGACGCGGCCTTTCTGATCACCGACCACGACCAGAGCGGCAAAGCCGAAACGGCGACCACCCTTCACAACTTTTGCGACGCGGTTGATGTGGACCAGACGGTCCACGAACTCGCTCGCGACTTCCTCGCGATCCCGCTCGCGAGAGCGGCCGCGGCCGCCTTGTTCTTCACGTGCCATTTAACTGTTTCCGTCACTTACGCGGGTGGGAAACCCCTGCCCGCTCGCTTCGATAAAAGGACCGCGGACGTCCCGCCCGCAATCCTAGTTTTTTTTAGAAGTTCAACCCGCCTTCGCGGGCGCCTTCGGCGAGCGCCTTGACGCGCCCATGGTAGACATAGGCGCCGCGATCGAACACGACGTCCTTGATGCCGGCCTGGACGGCGCGCTCCGCGAGGAGCTTGCCGACGACCTTGGCAGCTTCCACATTGCCGCCCGTCTTCAGGCTCGTGCGCTGATCCTTCTCGAGCGAAGAAGCGGCAACGATGGTCGCGCCTTTCTCGTCGTCGATGATCTGCGCATAGATTTGATTTGCCGACCGATAAACCGAGAGCCGTGGCTTGCCATAAGCACGGGCCCGGATCGAGCGACGCACGCGCGCCTTGCGGCGCTCGGTAGCTTGATTGTCCTTAGCCATTGCGGCCGCTCCTTACTTCTTCTTACCTTCCTTGCGGAAGATGAATTCGCCTGCATACTTGACGCCCTTGCCCTTATAGGGTTCGGGGCCGCGATAGCTGCGGATTTCGGCGGCAACTTGCCCGACCTGCTGCTTGTCGATGCCGGAAATGGTGATTTCAGTCGGCTTCGGGGTCACGATCGTGACGCCAGCAGGGATCGGATAGTTGATGTCGTGGCTATAGCCCAGCGAGAGCTGCAGGTTCTTGCCTGCAACCGCTGCCTTATAGCCGACGCCGGTGATTTCGAGCTTCTTTTCGAAACCCGTGGTCACACCCCGCACCAGATTGTTGATCTGGGCGCGGGACATGCCCCACATGGCGCGGGCGCGCTTGGTCTCGGAACGCGGCGCCACAGCAACGGCACCGTCTTCCATCGAGACCGACACGTCGTCCGGCACGACGAATTTGAGTTCGCCCTTGCCGCCCTTGAGGGCAATCGTCTGGCCGTCGACCTTTGCGGTGACGCCGGACGGGATGGCAACAGGCTTCTTACCGACACGAGACATGGTTGTTTCCCCTTTCTCGCTCAGAACACTTTGCAGAGCACTTCGCCGCCAACATTCTGTTCGCGAGCGTTGTGATCGGCCATGACGCCTTTCGGCGTCGAGACAATGGTGATGCCGAGGCCGTTGGCAACGCGAGGCATTGCGCTGACAGCCGCGTAAACGCGGCGGCCCGGCTTCGAGACGCGCGAAATCTCGCGGATCACGGGTTCGCCCTCGTGATACTTTAGCTCGATTTCGAACTCGGTGCGGCCATTGCCGTATTCAGTCGTGGAATAGCCACGGATATAGCCCTCGCTCTGCAGAACGTCGAGAACGTTCTGACGCAGGCGCGAGCCCGGGGTTACCACCTTGCCCTTGCCGCGCATCTGTGCATTGCGGATGCGGGTGAGCATATCGCCCAAAGGATCGTTCATCGCATCTGCTCCTTACCAGCTCGACTTGACGAGGCCAGGAATCAGGCCCTTGTTGCCCAATTCACGCAGCGCGATACGCGACATCTTGAGCTTGCGGTTGTAGGCGCGCGGACGGCCGGTCACTTCGCAGCGGTTCCGCACGCGATTGATCGCCGAGTTGCGCGGCAGTTCGGCGAGCTTGAGGCGCGCGTTGAACTGCTCTTCCATGCTGAGCGATTTGTCGTTGGCAATCGCCTTCAGCTTCGCGCGGCGTGCGGCGAACTTCTTCGCCAGCTTTGCGCGATGTTGATTCTTTTCAATTGAACTCTTTTTTGCCATGAGTCACCTCTGGTGTCCGCGTTTGAGAGCCGTCAGGCGCTCACTGCCGGAACGGGAAGTTGAACGCGCGCAGGAGCGCACGGGCTTCGTCGTCGGTCTTGGCCGTCGTGCAAACCACGATGTCCATGCCCAGCATCGATTCAGCCTTGTCGTAGTCGATTTCCGGGAACACGATGTGCTCCTTGATGCCGAGGGCGTAGTTGCCACGGCCGTCAAACGACTTGGGGTTCAGACCGCGGAAGTCGCGCACGCGCGGCAGCGCGATCGTGACCAGACGGTCCAAAAATTCGAACATGCGCTGCTTGCGCAGCGTCACCTTCGCGCCGATCGGCATGTTCTCGCGCACCTTGAAGGTCGAGATTGCCTTGCGGGCCCGGGTGATCACCGGCTTCTGACCAGCGATGAGCGCCAGGTCGGCCGCGGCCGTCGTCACCTTCTTGGTGTCGTTCACGGCTTCGCCAACGCCCATGTTGAGCACGATCTTCTCGATCACCGGCACTTCGAGCTCGTTCTTGTAACCGAACTGCTTGATCAGCGCCGGACGCACGACCTCGAGATAGTGCTTCTTGAGGCGCGGCACGTAATCGGCGGGGACAGCGCCCTGCTCGCCAGCAACCGAGAGCGTCTTCTTCGAGGGCTTGGCTGCGGCTTCCGGCTTAGCCGCCGGCTTTGCTTTCTTTTCCTCAGCCATCGATCAGATCTCCTGAAGTCTTGGCGAAACGAACCTTGCGGCCGTCTTCGAGCGTCTTGAAACCAACGCGGGTCGGCTTGCCGGTCTTGGGATCGGCCAGCGCGAGGTTGGACAAATGAATCGCGGCTTCCTTGGAGATGATGCCACCTTCCTGGGTCTGGCTCGGGCGCGTATGGCGCTTCACCACATTGACCCCGGACACGACCGCACGGTCTTCCGCCGGAATGACGCGCAGAACCTCACCGGAGCGACCCTTGTCGCGACCGGCGAGAACGACGACCTTGTCGCCCTTTTTAATCTTCGCGGCCATTACAACACCTCCGGCGCAAGCGAGATGATCTTCATGTGGTTCTTGGCGCGCAATTCGCGCGGAACCGGTCCGAAGATACGGGTGCCGACGGGCTCGGACTGATTGTTGATCAGCACGGCTGCGTTGTTGTCGAAGCGGATCACCGAACCATCGGCGCGCTTGATATCCTTGGCGGTGCGTACGACAACCGCCTTCATGACGTCGCCCTTCTTCACGCGACCGCGTGGAATGGCTTCCTTGATGGACACTACGATAATGTCGCCGACGCCAGCGTATTTACGCTTGGAGCCGCCCAAAACCTTGATGCACATCACGCGACGCGCGCCGGAATTATCCGCGACGTCGAGGTTCGTCTGCATCTGAATCATGGCTTTTAGCCTTTCGTCTCAGATCGGTTTCCGACAGGGCCCTTCCCATGCCGGACTTCGTCCGAAGGGCGCCTCTATAGAGGTTCCCTTGAATGAAAACAAGAACATTTCCATCGGAAAAGGCAAAAACCTTCCCAATGAAAATGCATATCTCTTGGCGGGATCAGCGATAGGGGACCGCGACAGGCGCGGCCCATCAAACTTTTCCCAAATCCCAATTAAGCTTAGGCCGTCGGATCGACGACAACCCAGCTCTTGAGCTTCGAGATTGGACGCGTCTCTTCGATTTCGACGACGTCGCCAACCTTGAATTTCTTATGCTCGTCGTGAGCATGATAGTTCTTCGAACGGCGCACCGTCTTCTTGAGCAGCGGATGCGTGAAACGGCGCTCGACCTTCACGACAACCGTCTTGTCCTGCTTGTCGCTGACGACGACACCCTGGAGAATACGCTTCGGCATAATAAACGACCCTTAGGCTTTCTTCGCAGCGGCCTTGGCCGTCGCAATGGTCTTGGCGCGAGCGATCTCGCGGCGCGCTTCCTTCATGCGCGAGGGATTCTCGAGCTGACCGGTGGCCTTGCGGAAGCGCAGGTTGAATTGTTCTTTCTTCAGCTTCAAGACTTCGTCGGAGAGCTGGTCCTCCGACATCGTCTTGAGTTCGCCGAGGCGTTGCTTCGCTTTCATATCATTCGCTCCTTACTCGGCGATGCGCTGAACAAAGCGCGTCTTGATCGGCAATTTTGCCGCAGCAAGGGTCAGAGCCTCACGCGCGAGTTCGACCGGCACGCCGTCGAGCTCGAACATGATACGGCCCGGAGCGACGCGTGCCGCCCACAATTCCGGAGCGCCCTTACCCTTACCCATACGGACTTCGGTCGGCTTCTTCGAAACGGGCACATCCGGGAACACCCGGATCCACACGCGGCCGGCACGCTTCATGTGACGCGTGAGGGCGCGGCGGGCAGCCTCGATCTGGCGGGCCGTGATACGATCCGGCTCCAGCGCTTTCAGGCCGAATTGACCGAAGTTCAGCTCAAAACCGCCCTTCGCATTGCCGCGAATGCGGCCTTTGAAGGCCTTTCTGAACTTGGTGCGCTTAGGTTGCAACATGGTTCATACTCTCAAAATAGCTTAAGCGATCCGCGGCGATTAAGCCGCGTCGCGATCACGGCGCTCGCGACGGCGCTCGCCGCCACCGCCGGTGTTATCGGCCTGAGCCTGGCGCTTGTCCTGAGCCATCGGATCGTGCTCGAGGATTTCGCCCTTGAAGATCCAAACCTTGATGCCGCAGGTGCCGTAAGCCGTATGCGCGGTGCCAACGCCGTAATCGACATCGGCGCGCAGGGTGTGCAGCGGCACGCGGCCTTCGCGGTACCATTCGAGACGCGCGATTTCCGCGCCGCCCAGACGGCCCGAGCAGTTGATGCGGATGCCTTCCGCGCCCAGACGCATCGCCGATTGCACGGCGCGCTTCATGGCACGGCGGAACGCCACGCGGCGCTCGAGCTGCTGCGCGATCGAATCGGCAACCAGCGTCGCATCGATTTCCGGCTTGCGCACTTCGACGATGTTGATCACGACTTCCGACTGCGTCAGCTTCGCGACCGTCTTGCGGATCTTGTCGATGTCGGCGCCCTTCTTGCCGATCACCACGCCCGGACGCGCCGAGTGAATTGTCACGCGGCACTTCTTGTGCGGACGCTCGATGATGATCTTGGACACGGCCGCCTGCTTCAGGTTCTTCATCAGAACCTCGCGGATCTTCATGTCCTCATGCAGGAGCTTGCCGTACTCGCCCTTGTTGGCGAACCAGCGCGAATCCCACGTGCGGTTGATGCCAAGACGAAGACCGATCGGATTGACCTTCTGACCCATGTCTCTCTCCTTATGCCGACTTCGCCTGGACTTCGCGAACGACGATGGTCAGGTTCGAGAATGGCTTCTCGACCCGGCCAGCGCGGCCGCGTGCCCGTGCATGGAAGCGCTTCATGACAAGCGCCTTGCCGACATGCGCCTCGGCGACGATCAGGTCGTCGACATCGAGGCTGTGATTGTTTTCGGCGTTCGCAATGGCGCTTTCCAGCGTCTTACGCACGTCGCCCGAAATGCGCTTCTGCGAGAATTCGAGGTCGGCCAGGGCCGTCGCCACCTTCTTGCCGCGGATGAGCTGCGCGAGCAGGTTGAGCTTCTGCGGGCTGACGCGCAGCATGCGCGCCACCGCCTTGGCTTCGTTGTCCTTCAAAGCGCGAGGAGTCTTCGACTTCGACATGTCTTAGCCCTTCTTCGCTTTCTTGTCCGCCGCGTGGCCATAATAGGTCCGCGTCGGAGAGAATTCACCGAACTTGTGGCCAATCATGTCCTCGGTCACGGTGACCGGAACGTGTTTTTGACCGTTGTAGACGCCAAAAGTCAGGCCGACAAACTGCGGCAGGATCGTGGAGCGACGGCTCCAGATCTTGATGACTTCCGCGCGGCCGGAGCCGCGAGCGGCGTCCGCCTTCTTGAGAAGGTATCCGTCAACAAACGGACCTTTCCAGATCGAGCGTGCCATAGAGATCAGCCCTTCTTCTTGCTCTTGTGACGCGAGGTCACAATGAATTTGGTGGTTGACTTGTTGCTGCGGGTCTTCTTGCCCTTGGTCGGCTTGCCCCACGGCGAGACCGGATGACGGCCACCCGAGGTGCGGCCTTCACCACCGCCGTGCGGATGGTCGACAGGGTTCATCGTGACACCGCGGTTGTGCGGTTTACGACCGAGCCAGCGCTTACGGCCAGCCTTGCCGAGCGACGCGTTCATGTGGTCCGGATTTGAAACCGCACCGACCGTGCCGAAGCACTGGCCATGGATGAGACGCTGCTCGCCCGAGTTGAGGCGGACGATGACGTAGCCCTGGTCGCGACCCACAACCTGCGCATAAGTCCCGGCCGAGCGGGCCATGGCGCCGCCCTTACCGATCTTCATCTCGACGTTATGCACGATCGTGCCGACCGGCATGCTGGCAAGCGGCATCGCATTGCCCGGCTTCACGTCGACCTGGTTGCCTGCGACCACTTCGTCGCCGACGGACAGACGCTGCGGCGCGATGATGTAAGCCTGCTCGCCATCCGCGTATTTGATCAGCGCGATGAAGGAAGTGCGGTTTGGATCATATTCCAAACGCTCAACCTTAGCCACCACATCAAGCTTGCGGCGCTTGAAGTCGATGATGCGGTACGTTTGCTTGTGTCCACCACCGCGAAAACGAACGGTGATACGGCCGTTATTGTTGCGTCCACCGCTCGAGGTCTTACCCTCGGTCAGCGTCTTGACCGGCTTGCCCTTGTAGAGTTCGCTGCGGTCGACGATCACGAGCTGACGCAGGCCCGGAGTGATCGGCTTGAATGTCTTCAGTGCCATTTCAATCTGCTCCTAACCTGCTCACAGACCGGTCGTGATGTCGATCGAGTGGCCCTCGGCGAGGGTCACAACGGCCTTCTTCACATCCGACTGCTGCCCGCGCACACCGCGGAACACCTTGTTCTTGCCCTTGCGGACCAGCGTGTTGACCGATTCAACCTTGACGTTGAACAGCTTCTCAACAGCGGCCTTGATCTCGACCTTCGTTGCGTTCTTGGCAACCTTGAACACAACCTTATTGGATTCGGCAGCGATCGTTGCCTTTTCCGTGATGACCGGCGAAACGATCACGTCATAATGGCGCGTATCGTGGCTCATTTGAAACGCGCCTCCAACGCATCAACAGCAGCCTTGGTCAGCACGAGCTTCTCGCGGCGCAGAATGTCATAGACGTTGATGCCCTGAACCGGGAGAACGTCGATGTGGGGGATGTTGCGGGCGGCCAGCTGCAGGTTCTGCGCCGGTTCCACACCATCGATGATCAGCGCGCTGTGCAGGCCGAGCTTGTCGAACTGCGCTGCGAGCGCCTTGGTCTTTGCTTCCATCGCATTGCCGTCGGCAATCACGATCAAGCCGCCGTCCTTCACCTTGGCCGAAAGCGCATGGCGGAGGGCGAGAGCACGCACCTTCTTCGGCATATCGTGGGCGTGATCGCGCACGACGGGACCGAAGGCGCGGCCACCGCCACGGAATTGCGGCACGCGGGCCGAACCGTGACGAGCACCGCCGGTGCCCTTCTGCTTGTACATTTTCTTGCCCGTGCGGGCCACGTCGGCGCGGTTCTGCACTGCGTGGGTGCCAGCGCGGCGCTTGGCGAGCTGGTAGCGCACCATGCGGGCAATCAGATCCTGGCGCGGTTCGAGGCCGAAAATCTCATCGCTGAGATCGAGCGAACCGGCAGCGGTGCCGTTCAGGGAGGTGATATCGATCTTCATCGCTTAGGCCTCCGTCTTGGCGGGTTCTTCGGCCGGAGCGGCTTCGCTCGCAGCAAGGCGGAACTTGCCGGGAACCGGCACATCCTTCGGCAATGCCTTCTTCACCGCGTCGCGGATGAAGATGTAATTGCCCGCGTGGCCCGGAACGGAGCCTTCGACCAGCACGAGGCCGCGCTCGACGTCCGTCTGGACGACGCGCAGGTTCATGGTGGTGACGCGCTCGACACCCAAGTGGCCAGGCATCTTCTTGTTCTTGAAGGTCTTGCCTGGGTCCTGACGGCCACCGGTCGAACCGATCGAACGGTGCGACACCGACACGCCGTGCGTCGCACGCAGACCACCGAAGTTCCAGCGCTTCATACCGCCGGCGAAGCCCTTACCGATCGTCGTGCCGGTCACATCGACATATTGACCGACAACGAAATGGTCAGCCGTGATCTCGGCGCCGACCGGAATGAGATTGTCTTCCGGCACGCGAAATTCGGCGAGCTTCATCTTCGGCTCGACCTTGGCGACGGCGAAACGAGTGCGCTCCGCTTTGGAGACGTTCTTCACCTTCGCGCGGCCGATGCCGAGCTGCAGGGCTGTATAGCCGTTCTGTTCCTTGGTCCGATGCGCAACGACTTGACAGCCGTCGAGCTTCAGAACCGTGACCGGCACATGTTCCCCGGCATCCGTGAAGATGCGGGTCATACCGACCTTTTGTGCGATAACACCTGACCGCATGGGTTCAATTCCTTCAAGGCGCATTCGACGATGGAAGAGGCGCCCAAACTAAACTCCGGCAGCACCTTCGAAAGAAGGTACGCGCCGCTCTCTTTAAAGCTTGATCTCGACGTCGACACCGGCCGCAAGGTCGAGCTTCATCAAAGCGTCGACGGTTTGCGGAGTGGGATCAACGATATCGAGAACCCGCTTGTGCGTACGGATCTCGAACTGTTCGCGCGACTTCTTATCGACGTGCGGCGAACGGTTCACCGTGAATTTTTCGATCTTCGTCGGCAGCGGAATGGGACCGCGTACCTGTGCCCCGGTGCGCTTCGCCGTGGAAACGATTTCCTTCGTCGAAGTGTCCAGGATCCGGTGATCGAACGCCTTCAGGCGAATCCGGATGTTTTGACCGTTCATGGGTTCATCCTCTGATCTGCTGGCGGGCGGTCATACGCCCGCCAACCTATCTCGCCTAAATTACTCGATGATGCTTGCAACGACGCCGGCGCCGACGGTGCGGCCACCTTCACGGATTGCGAAGCGGAGCTTCTCTTCCATCGCGATCGGAACGATCAGCGAAACGTCCATGGCGATGTTGTCGCCCGGCATCACCATTTCAACGCCAGCCGGCAGCGTCACGATGCCGGTCACGTCGGTGGTGCGGAAGTAGAATTGCGGACGATAGTTCGTGAAGAACGGGGTGTGGCGACCGCCCTCTTCCTTGGTCAGAATGTAAGCTTCTGCCTTGAACTTCGTGTGCGGCTTGACGGAGCCGGGCTTGCAGAGCACTTGGCCGCGCTCGACGTCCTCGCGCTTCGTGCCGCGGAGCAGCGCGCCGATGTTGTCGCCAGCCTGGCCCTGGTCGAGCAGCTTGCGGAACATTTCAACGCCGGTGCAGGTGGTCTTCTGGGTCGGACGCAGGCCGACGATCTCGATTTCTTCACCGACCTTGATCACGCCACGTTCGACACGGCCGGTCACAACGGTACCACGGCCCGAGATCGAGAACACGTCTTCGACCGGCATCAGGAAGGGCTGGTCGATCGGACGCTCCGGCTGCGGGATGTAGTCGTCAACCGTCTGCATCAGCTTCAGGATGGCGTCATGGCCGATTTCCGGCTGCTTGTCTTCCAGCGCGCACAGAGCCGAACCCTTGGTGATCGGAATGTCGTCGCCGGGGAAGTCGTACTTCGAGAGAAGTTCGCGAACTTCGAGTTCAACGAGCTCGAGCAGCTCCGGATCGTCGACCATGTCGACCTTGTTCATGAACACGACGAGCGCCGGCACGCCGACCTGGCGGGCGAGCAGGATGTGCTCGCGAGTCTGCGGCATCGGGCCGTCAGCAGCCGACACGACGAGGATCGCGCCGTCCATCTGGGCAGCGCCGGTGATCATGTTCTTCACATAGTCGGCGTGGCCGGGGCAATCGACGTGCGCATAGTGGCGCGCCTTGGTCTCGTACTCGACGTGCGCGGTCGAGATCGTGATGCCGCGGGCCTTTTCTTCCGGCGCAGCGTCGATCTGATCGTATGCCTTGAACGTCGCACCGCCGGTCTCAGCGAGAACCTTGGTGATTGCAGCCGTCAGCGAGGTCTTGCCATGGTCGACGTGACCGATGGTGCCGATGTTGCAATGCGGTTTGTTGCGTTCGAACTTTTCCTTAGCCATGGAAGGGCTCCTCTTACAATCTTTCCTTTAAAAGGAACGTTTGTTGGTTTTTGACGAAATACGCTTAAGTTTTAAGCGTATTTCGCCTGAATCTTTTCAGCCTCGTTGCGCGGCACTTCAGCGTAGTGATCGAACACCATCGAGTAGCTTGCGCGACCCTGCGAGAACGACCGCAATGTGTTGACGTAACCGAACATGTTGGCAAGCGGCACCATCGCGTTGACGATGACGGCATTGCCGCGCATGTCCTGGCCCTGGATCTGGCCACGCCGCGAGTTCAAGTCGCCGATGACTGAACCCGTATAGTCTTCCGGTGTCACCACCTCGACCTTCATGATCGGCTCGAGCAGAACCGAATTGCCTTCACGCAGCGCTTCGCGCAGAGCAGCACGCGAAGCGATTTCGAAGGCGAGCGCCGACGAGTCCACTTCGTGATATGCACCGTCGATCAGCGAGACCTTCACGTCGACGACCGGGAAGCCAGCAAGAACGCCCGCGCCGAGAACCGACTCGAGACCCTTGACCACGCCAGGGATGTATTCCTTCGGAACAGCACCACCGACGATCTTCGACTCGAACTCGAAGCCCTTAGCGGTCTCGTTCGGCTCGACAATGAACTTGACCCGCGCGAACTGGCCGGTACCACCGGTCTGCTTCTTGTGGGTGTAGTCTTTTTCAACGCGCTTCGTGATCTTCTCGCGATAGGCAACCTGCGGCGCGCCGACATTCACTTCCACGCGATGGGTACGCTTCAGAATGTCGACCTTGATGTCGAGATGCAGTTCGCCCATGCCCTTGATGATCGTCTGGCCCGATTCTTGATCGGTCGAGACGCGGAACGACGGATCTTCGGCAGCCAGCTTGATAAGCGCTTCGGCCATCTTTTCCTGGTCGCCCTTGGTCTTCGGCTCGACGGCCATTTCGATCACGGGCTCGGGGAATTCCATCTTCTCGAGGACGACGGCCTTGTTCGGATCGCACAGCGTATCGCCGGTGCGCGCTTCCTTCATGCCGACCAGCGCCACGATGTCGCCCGCATAGGCTTCCGCGATTTCCTCACGGTCGTTGGCGTGCATGAGAACCATGCGGCCGACGCGATCGGTCTTCTCGCGGGTCGAGTTGAGGAGCTGCATGCCCTTCTCAAGCCGGCCCGAATAGATACGTGCGAAGGTCAGGACGCCGTATTTGTCGTCCATGATCTTGAACGCCAGCAGCGACAGCGGCTCGTCATCCGACGGCTTGCGCTCGGTTTCTTCGCCGGTCTTGTAGTCGAGGCCCTTGATCGCGCCGCGATCGATCGGCGACGGCAGGTAATCGACAACGGCGTCGAGCAGCGGCTGCACGCCCTTGTTCTTGAAGGCCGAACCGCACAGAACGGGGTAGAACGCGCCGACCAGAACGGCCTTGCGGATCAGCCTGCGCAGCGTGTCCTCGTCCGGCTCCTGGCCATCGAGGTAGGCCGTCATCGCATCGTCGTCGAGTTCGACGGCGGCCTCGATGAGAGCCGTGCGATATTCCACGGCCTTCTCTTTCAGGTCAGCCGGAATTTCGATGTCCTCGAACTTCGCGCCGAGCGATTCTTCAGCCCAGACGACGCCCTTCATACGAACGAGGTCGACGATGCCCTTGTAATTGTTTTCCGCGCCGATCGGGAGCTGGATCGCGATGGGACGCGCGCCGAGACGCACCTTGATGTCGTCGATGCAGCGGTAGAAGTCGGCGCCGATCTTGTCCATCTTGTTACAGAAGACAATACGCGGAACTTTGTACTTGTCGCCCTGGCGCCAAACGGTTTCGGTCTGGGGCTCGACACCCTGGTTGGAATCGAGCACGCACACCGCACCGTCGAGCACGCGCAAGGAGCGCTCGACTTCGATGGTGAAGTCGACGTGGCCGGGGGTGTCGATGATGTTCAAGCGGTGCTTCTTGCCGTCGCGACCTTCCCAGAAGGCGGTCGTCGCAGCCGAGGTGATGGTGATGCCACGCTCCTGCTCCTGCTCCATGAAGTCCATGGTCGCAGCGCCGTCGTGCACTTCGCCGATCTTGTGGCTCTTGCCGGTATAGTAAAGGATGCGCTCGGTCGTCGTGGTCTTGCCAGCGTCGATATGCGCCATGATACCGAAATTTCGGTAGTCCTTCAGAGGATATTGGCGGGCCATATGAAAGTTCCTTGGCGAAAAAGCTGCTGATTACCAGCGGTAATGGGCGAAGGCGCGGTTGGCTTCGGCCATGCGATGCGTGTCTTCACGCTTCTTCACGGCATTGCCACGATTGTTGGCTGCGTCCATCAGCTCAGCCGAGAGACGGTCCACCATGGTCTTGTCATTCCGGCCGCGAGCAGCGGTGATGATCCAGCGGATCGCGAGAGCCTGACGGCGCTCCTGGCGAACTTCCACCGGGACCTGATAGGTCGCACCGCCGACGCGGCGCGAACGCACTTCGATCGCCGGCGCGACATTCTCAAGGGCCGTGCGGAACACCACGATCGGATCTTGCTTCACTTTGGCTTCGATCACATCGAAGGCGCCATAGACGATCGATTCGGCGACCGACTTCTTGCCATCGTACATGATCGAATTCATGAACTTCGTGACGATGATGTCATGAAATTTCGGATCCGGGATAATCTCGCGCTTTTCAGCGCTATGACGACGCGACATTCTTCGCTCCTACAAATCTTACTTCGGACGCTTCGCGCCGTACTTCGAACGGCGCTGCTTACGGTCCTTGACGCCCTGCGTATCGAGCACGCCACGCAGGATGTGATAACGAACGCCGGGAAGATCCTTCACGCGGCCGCCGCGGATCATGACCACGGAGTGCTCCTGAAGGTTGTGGCCCTCACCCGGGATATAGCCGATCACCTCGAACCCGTTGGTGAGGCGCACCTTCGCAACCTTACGAAGTGCCGAGTTCGGCTTCTTCGGGGTCGTGGTATAAACGCGCGTGCACACGCCACGCTTCTGCGGGCAGGCGCCCAGATGGCGGGACTTTTCCCGGTAGGTCTTCTGTTGCCGCGGCTTGCGGATCAACTGGCTAATTGTCGGCATCGTTCGCCCTTCGTCACACGAAATTCAAAACAAACATTCGAGGGTCGGACCCTCACCGCCTTCCATGCCGGCAAGGCCCGCACGCAAAGCGAATTGCGCCATCAGCCCATTTCTGGACTTCCAGCGCGAAAACCGCAGAGGACCTTGAAGATTTTCATCTCAAGATCTTGCCTCATAGCGAACCCGATAGGGTTCTTTAGTGACTTTTTACGTCGCAGATTGAGGCCGACAGCGTTTAGGTTTCTTGCGTCCCAAGCGAGTCACTCGGGAAAAGTGAAACCTACTGCCTATCGAAAGTGGGCGGAAACTAGTCGGGCGCCGCCCATTCGTCAAGTCCTTTTGCAGCGCAAAAAGGCCTGAAATGACTCAAAATCTGCCCAAAAAGGTGGCGATCCGGCTTTTGGCTTGCAGCGATGCGATGGAATAGCGGGTCAAAGCCCCGGTGTCACGCAAGATCGAGTCGCAATGCGATTCTATTTTCGTAAGCAGGCGCCCGCGAGCGAAATGCAAGACTGTCATTCCGCGTTGGCGTTCGGCGGACGGGATTTTGGTGCTACAGGAGAAAGAGCAGCCCTTTTAAAGATGCCGATGCGAAATCCGACCTCTTCCTATCGCTGGACCATCCTGGCCGTCGCCACCCTCACCCAGGCGAGCGCCAGCTTCCTCGTCCAGGGGTTTGGCGCGCTGGCCGGCTATATTAAAGCCGACCTCGGCCTCAGCGGCTTCGAGATCGGGCTTCTGATGTCGTCAGCCTCGGTGGCGCCCATTTTTGGCCTGTTGGTGGTCGGCGAGCTGCTCGACCGATTCAACGAGCGCTGGATCGTCGGGGTAGGATCGCTGGTGATCGCACTTGCCTCGGGATTGGCCTCGCTCGCCGGCGGCTATGTCGGCCTGCTTTTCTGCCTCATCCTGCTGGGGGCCGGCTACAGCACCGCCCAGCCCGGCGGCGCGAAATCGATTGCGGTCTGGTTCGAGCGGGCCCAACGCGGCTTTGCCATGGGGATCCGCCAAGCCGGGCTGCCGCTCGGAGGCGCCCTCTCGGTCGCGAGCCTGCCGGTGATTGCAGCCCGCTGGGGCTGGCACAGCGCCTTTTTCGCCAGCACCTGCGTCGCCTTGTTCGGCGGCGTGCTGTTCCTGGTCTTCTATCGGGCGCCGGATCATGCGGAGAACTTCCGCGCGGTGGCCGCGGCGCCCGGGGGGCCGCGGCCACCGCGCATGGAGCTTCTGCGCCATCCCAGCACCCGCAATATCGCCTGGGCCGGCATCACGATGGTGTCGGCGCAATTTGCGATCACCTTGTTCCTGCCGCTCTATCTGACCGAGCGCTACCATATGGCCCTGCCCGACGGTGCCCTGGTCCTACTCGTCACGCAAGTCGCCGGCGTCATTGGCCGGATTGTATTGGCGGCCTGGAGCGATCGCGCCAAATCGGGACGATTCTTTCCGGTGTTCTGCTGCCTCGCCGCGACCACCGCGGGTCTTCTCGCCCTGCTGGTGCCGGTCGCAGGCTCGCTTTTGTATCTCGTGCCGGTCGCCGCTTGGGTCGGCTTTTTCGGCATCGGCTGGTACGGGCCGTGGGTGGCTTATCTTGCCGAGGCCGCACCGCCCGACCGGGTCGGCTTCGCACTCGGATTGGCGCTGGCCGCCAATCAGATCACCATCTGTCTTTCCCCTGCCCTGCTCGGCCTCCTCCATGACCTCTTCGGCAGCTACACGGCCGATTGGATCGTTCTCGCCGTCATACTGCTCGCGGCGACGCTGATGACGCGGAAACCAGCTCCGAACACAGTCGCCCTAGCCTCCCGCGCCAATTCCTTGTAAACAGCGCCGCCCGTCCCATTCGGAGACCGGCGCGAGGGAGATGCCGTGACGGGAGAAACGCGACGCCCATTCACCGTGCCCGATCTGCAGGTTTATAAGGCCCGCGGCCAGCGCATCGTCGCGACCACCGCCTATGATTCCTGCACTGCGCAGCTCGCTGCGCCGCTCGTCGACGTGCTGCTGGTCGGCGACAGTGTCGGCAATGTTTGTCTTGGCATGGATGGCACCAATGCGGTGAGCATGGCGATGATGAACCATCATCTCGACGCCGTGGTGCGCGTCAAGACCGATGCGCTAGTCGTCGCCGACATGCCTTATCTCAGCTACCACATCAACGATGACGAGGCCGTGCGCAATGCCGGCAATTTCATTCAGCGCGGCGCGGCGGCCATCAAGCTCGAGGGCGGCGCCAAGCGAGCGCGGACCATCGCGCGTCTCATCGATGCCGAAATTCCTGTCATGGGCCATCTCGGCCTGACGCCGCAAAGCCAGCACATGATGGGCGGCTTCAAGGTGCAGGGCAAAAGCGCAGGCTCGGCGCTCGCGATCATGGATGACGCCTGCCGGCTGCAGGAAGCCGGGTGCTTCGCCATCGTGCTTGAAGGCGTGCCGGGCGAGGTTGCGGCACGGATCACCGATGCGCTCGACATCCCGACCATCGGCATCGGCGCGGGCGCACACTGCTCGGGACAAGTGCTGGTGCTGCACGATGTGCTTGGCCTGCTCGATCAGCGCCGGCCGAAATTCGTGCGTGCTTATATGGACGGCCTCGGCCTCGCGCGCGCGGCGCTCGGCCAATGGGCCGACGACGTGCGGACCGGAAAGTTCCCCGGCGAAGCCGAAACCTATGCCCTGCCCGAGGACGCGCGCGCCGCCGTGCACGACTGGCGTCCGCCAACCAAAAATTGAAGAAAGAGCCGATGCAGATCATCTCGACCGTCGCCGAACTGCGTTCGGCTCTCGCGCCGCATCGATTGGCAGGCCGCCGGATCGGTTTCGTGCCGACCATGGGCTTTTTGCATGCGGGACACGTCAGCCTGATCGAAGCGTCGGTGCGCGCGTGCGACGTGACAGTGGTGAGCATCTTCGTCAATCCGACGCAGTTCGGCCCCAAGGAGGATTTGAGCAAATATCCGCGCGATGTCGCGCGCGACGAGGCCGCATGCCGCAATGCGGGGGCCGATATTATCTTTTTGCCGAGCGTCGAGGAGATCTATCCTCCGGGCTTTCAAACCTATGTTGAACCGGGTTCACTGGCAGCGCCACTGTGCGGCGCTTTCCGTCCGGGCCATTTTCGCGGCGTCGCGACGGTGGTGGCGAAGCTCTTCAACATGGTGCAGCCGCACGCCACCTATTTCGGCGCGAAGGATTTTCAGCAATGCGCCGTCGTGCGGCAGATGATTGTCGATCTGAACTTGCCCATCGAATTTCACGCGCTGCAAACCGTCCGTGAATCCGACGGCCTCGCGATGAGCAGCCGCAACGCCTATCTCTCAGTTCCTGACCGCGCGCGGGCGCTCAGCATCAGCCAGGGATTGCTTGCGGCGCAGGCGCTCCACCGCCAGGGCGAGCGCAGCAGCGCGCGATTGCTTGACGCGGCGCGCGCGCATCTCGACGTCGACAGCCTGCAATATCTCGAACTCGTCGATTCGGTGACGCTTGTCGCGGTGGGCGAAACGCTCGATGGGCCGGCCGCGATGTGTATCGCCGCCTTCATCGGCCCAACGCGATTGATCGACAACGCGATGCTGCAATAGCCTTCGCGACAATTGCGGCAAGTTGGACCGCGAGCTTTTAGCTCGCAAGCGCCGGTACGGGGCTATCACGCCGTTGCGAACCGCGCCAGCGCGGGTTCGCAACATCTTGAATGTTCAACTCGGGGCAAGCCCGAGTTGAATGCGAGCTACAAGCTCGCGGTCCAGTGTAATCACGCTAAACCGCGTGCTCCTGCCGGTCGATCTCCGTCACCAGCGCTTCGTCCAGAACCTTCTGCAGCCGCGTCGCCTGGCGGAAGGACGGCTCCAGCGTTTTACCGGCGCGCACCGCCTCGACGAAGCGCTCGTAATTGGTCGGCACCGGGTCGACCTCTTCCTCGCGCCACATACCCTCCTCGACATCGGCGTCCAAACATACGCGCAGTTTCGATCCGTTGGTCTGATGCAGCACTTCGAGGCTACCTTTGTCGCCGAAGATCCGCAGGCTCAGATCGTTGAGGTGCCCGGTCGCCCAGCGGCTCGCATGCACGACGCCGAGCGCGCCATTGGCGAAATCGACGGTCATCGAAAAACTGTCGTTCGCATCGAGTTCATATTCGCCGATCCGGTTGCCCGGCGCTTTGTCGAAGGCGCGCAGGCGGCAGAAGATGCGCGCAATATCGACGCCCGCGCCATAGGAGGCAAAATCGAGAATGTGGATGCCGACATCACCCAGCACGCCGTTCGATCCGTGCTTTTGCGACAGGCGCCACAGCCATTTGCTCTCGGTGCGCCAATCGCCCCACGCTTTCGAAACGAGCCAGCTTTGCAAATAGGAAGCTTCCACGTGGCGCACCTGGCCGATCGCGCCGGACAGAACCAATTCGCGCGCGCGCTGCAATTGCGCGACATTGCGGTAGGTCAGATTGACCATGCCGACGAGGCCGAGTTTTTCGGCCGTCTCCGTCATCTCCAGCGCACGTGCGTACTCGGTCGACAGCGGCTTCTCGCAAAACACGTGCTTGTTCGCCCGCAGCGCTTGCAGTGTCGTCGCGTAATGCACGCTATCCGGCGTCACGTTGGCGACGGCATCGAACGCGCCCCACTGCAGCGCCGCGTCAAGCGACGCAAAGGTCTTGGCGATCTTGTGCGTAGCGCAGAATTCTTTTAGGCGCGCCGCATTTGTATCGACGCCCCCCACGAGCGAGACGCCATCGATCGCGGCAAAATGTTTGGCATGCTGGTCGGCCATGCCGCCGGTTCCCAAAATCAGCAGACGCATCTTGAAAAACTCCGTCAGCGGTATCCGGCTTCGCCGGCCTTGTGCAGGCGCGGCCCGCGCTCCTCGATCTTCTCGGGCGCCCGATCGACGGGAACGTTGGGTGCGTCATGCACTGTGGTCCAGTGACCCGTCGGGTTATGCGCCCAGCGGACCGCGTTGCGCAGCACCTTGGCGACATTGGCATCGTGATAGGTCGGATAAGTTTCATGGCCGGGACGGAAGTAAAAAATATTGCCCGCGCCGCGCCGGTACGTCAGCCCCGAACGAAACACTTCGCCGCCCTGAAACCAGGAGACGAACACCGTCTCTTGCGGTTCCGGCACCGAAAACGGTTCGCCATACATTTCCTCATGCTCGAGCTCGAAATAAGGCCCCAAACCGGCGGCGATCGGATGGCCGGGATTGACGACCCACAGCCGCTCGCGCTCGCCCGCCTCGCGCCAGGACAGAGCGCAGGGCGAGCCCATGAGGCGTTTGAAGATTTTCGAGAAATGGCCGGAATGGAGCACGATGAGCCCCATCCCCTCCCAGACCCGCTTGGCCACGCGCTCGACGATCACATCATGGACAGCGTCGTGGTCCCTGTGGCCCCACCATACCAGAACATCGCAATCCTTGAGCCGCTCCGCCGTCAGGCCGTGATCCAACTCCGGCAAAGTGGCCGTCCCAGCCTCGATGTCGCCCTCGGCGCTCAGTGCTGCGGCAATCGTGCCGTGAATACCCTTGGGATAGTTTTGCGAGACCGTTTCGTTGGTCTGCTCGTGGATATTTTCGTTCCAGACGATGGTTCTGATGGGCATCGGTTCCCTCCCCGGCAATTGCAGCTTATCGGATTCAAAGCGCTTTGAAAGCTTTGCGCAAATCTACCCGCGAATCGTCCAATAAAAAAGGCCGCCCGAACGGGCGGCCTCTTATTTCGCTGGATTATTCCGCAGCCGGTGGCAGGGGGGTCAGCGGCGCTTTCGAGCTTTCGGCTTTCTGCGCCAGGATCATTTCGTCGCGGTTGGTCGCGATCTGACGCAGCTTGGTCATGGCCGCGCCCGTACCGGCCGGGATCAGGCGGCCGACGATGACGTTTTCCTTCAGGCCCTGCAGCGTGTCGACCTTGCCGTTGACCGCCGCCTCGGTGAGGACGCGGGTGGTCTCCTGGAAGGACGCTGCGGAGATGAACGAATGCGTCTGCAAGCTCGCCTTGGTGATACCGAGCAGAACCGGCGTACCGCTGGCCGGCTTGCCGCCGTTCTCCACAGCCGCTTCGTTGGCCGCATCGAGTTCCATCAGATCGACCTGTTCGCCGTTCAGGAATTCGGTATCGCCTGGATCGGTGATATCGACCTTCTGCAGCATCTGGCGCACGATCACTTCGATGTGCTTGTCGTTGATGCTCACGCCCTGCGTGCGGTACACGCCCTGGATTTCGTTGACCAGGAAGGCCGCGAGCTCTTCGACACCCTTGACCGCCAGAATGTCGTGCGGCGCCGGGTTGCCGTCGACGATGTAATCGCCCTTCTCCACGACGTCGCCGTCCTGCAGATGGATGTGCTTGCCCTTCGGGATCAGATACTCGACCGGCTCGGCACCGTCCTCTTGCGGGACGATGCTGATGCGCTGCTTGTTCTTGTAATCGCGCCCGAACTGCACCGTACCGGAGATTTCCGCGATGATCGCGTGATCCTTCGGACGGCGCGCTTCGAAGAGCTCGGCCACCCGCGGCAGACCGCCGGTGATGTCGCGGGTCTTCGCGCTTTCCATCGAGACACGGGCAAGCTCGTCACCCGCCTTCACATGCGCGCCGGGCTCGACCGAGAGAATGGCCTCGACCGGGAGCATGTAACGGGCGTCACCGCCGCGCGGCAGCTTCAGGACCTTGCCATCCTCGCCCTTGATCACGATCGCCGGACGCAGCGAAGAAGAGCGCTGGCTCATCCGCCAATCGGTCACGACGCGGGTTGCGATACCCGTCGTCTCGTCGATCGCTTCCGACATGGAGAGGCCTTCGGCGAGATCCTCGAAGCCGATGATGCCATCGACTTCGGTCATGATCGGACGGCTGTGCGAGCTCCATTCCGCGATCTTCTGGCCGCGCTTCACGTGATCGCCGTCGTCGACGTTCAAGTTCGCACCATATTGCACGCGGTGCACCGCACGTTCGACGCCATTGGCGCCGACGATGACGATCGCGACGTTACGGGTCAGCACCTTGAGGTTGCCGTCCGAATTGCGCGCGACCGCGCGGTTGCGGATCTTGATCGTGCCGTCGAAGTTCGACTCGATGAACGACTGGTCGACCACCTGCGCCACGCCACCGATGTGGAAGGTACGCATGGTGAGCTGGGTGCCAGGCTCGCCGATCGACTGCGCCGCGATCACGCCGACCGCTTCGCCCATGTTCACCGGCGTACCGCGCGCAAGGTCGCGGCCGTAGCAGGTCGCGCACACGCCGCTCTTGGCTTCGCAGGTCAGCACCGAACGGATTTTGACTTCCTGGATGCCGGCCGCATTGATGCGGTCCATGTGCCATTCCTGGATCATCTCGCCGGCCGCCACGATGGTGTTGCCTTCAAGATCCTTGAGATCTTCGGAAGTGGTACGGCCAAGGATACGCACGGCGAGCGATGCCACCACCTGGCCGGCGTCCAAGATCGCGCGCATCTTGATGCCGCCTTGCGAACCGCAATCCACCATCGTGATGATCGAATCCTGCGCGACGTCGACGAGACGGCGGGTGAGGTAACCCGAGTTCGCGGTCTTCAACGCGGTGTCGGCAAGGCCCTTACGGGCGCCGTGGGTCGAGTTGAAGTATTCAAGAACGGTCAGGCCTTCCTTGAAGTTCGAGATGATCGGGCTCTCGATGATTTCGCCCGAAGGCTTGGTCATCAGGCCGCGCATCGCGCCGAGCTGGCGCATCTGCGTGTAGGAGCCGCGGGCGCCGGAATCCGACATCATGTAGATCGAATTGATCGGCTTCGTGCGGCCGGTCTCGTCCTTCACCACCGCCGAAATGCGCGCCATCATCTCCTTGGCGAGACGATCGTTGCACTTCGACCAGGCGTCGACCACCTTGTTGTACTTCTCACCCTGGGTGATCAGGCCGTCGTTGTATTGCTGCTCGTAGTCCTTCGCCAGCGCGCTGGTCTCGGCGATGATGCTCGGCTTCGTCTCCGGCACCACCACGTCGTCCTTGCCGAACGAAATGCCGGCCTTGAACGCTTCGCGAAAGCCCAGCGCCATGATGCGATCGCAGAAGATCACCGTCTCCTTTTGCCCGCACTGACGGTAGACCGTATCGATCATCGAAGAAATTTCTTTCTTCGTCATCAGCTTGTTGGCGACGTCGAACGGCACCTTGTTGTGGTTCGGCAAAAGCTGCCCGAGGATCATGCGGCCTGGCGTCGTCTCGTAGATCTTCGAGATGCGGTTGCCTTCTGCATCGTAGGTCCAGGCGCGGCCCTTGATCTTGGTGTGCAGCGTGATCGCCTTGGCATGGAGTGCATGCTCGATCTCGCCCATATTGCCGAGCATCATGCCTTCGCCCGGCTCGTTGTCGCGCATCAGCGTCGCGTAATAGAGGCCGAGAACGATGTCCTGCGACGGCACGATGATCGGCTGACCATTCGCGGGGTGCAGGATGTTGTTGGTCGACATCATGAGCACGCGCGCTTCGAGCTGCGCCTCGAGCGAGAGCGGCACGTGCACGGCCATCTGGTCGCCGTCGAAGTCGGCGTTGAAGGCCGAGCAGACGAGCGGATGCAATTGGATCGCCTTGCCTTCGATCAGCACGGGCTCGAACGCCTGAATGCCCAAGCGGTGCAGGGTCGGCGCGCGGTTCAGCATAACGGGGTGTTCGCGGATGACCTCGTCGAGGATGTCCCAGACTTCCGGCTTTTCCTTTTCGACGAGCTTCTTCGCCTGCTTCACGGTGGCCGAGAAGCCCTTCGCGTCAAGACGCGAATAGATGAACGGCTTGAACAGTTCGAGCGCCATCTTCTTCGGCAGGCCGCATTGATGCAGCTTCAGTTCCGGACCGACCACGATGACGGAGCGGCCGGAATAGTCGACGCGCTTGCCGAGCAGGTTCTGACGGAAGCGGCCCTGCTTGCCCTTCAGCATGTCGGCGAGCGACTTCAGCGGACGCTTGTTGGCGCCCGTGATGACGCGGCCGCGGCGGCCGTTGTCGAACAGCGCGTCAACCGCTTCCTGCAGCATGCGCTTTTCGTTGCGGATGATGATGTCCGGCGCGCGCAGTTCGATGAGGCGCTTCAACCGGTTGTTGCGGTTGATGACGCGGCGATAGAGATCATTGAGATCCGAGGTCGCGAAGCGGCCGCCGTCGAGCGGCACCAGCGGACGCAGATCCGGCGGAATCACCGGCACTTCGGTCAGGATCATCCATTCCGGCTTGTTGCCCGAACGCTGGAACGCCTCGATGATCTTGAGGCGCTTCGCCAGTTTCTTCGGCTTCAGCTCGGTGGTCGCTTCGGCGATTTCCTGACGCAGTTGCGCGGCAATCTTTTCAAGGTCCATGCCTTTCAAGATTTCGCGGATCGCTTCGGCACCGATCTGGGCCGTGAACGAATCCTGGCCGTATTCGTCCTGCGCCCGCAGATATTCTTCTTCCGACAGAAGCTGACGGTTCTTGAGCGGGGTGAGGCCCGGATCGAGAACGATGTAGCTTTCGAAATAGAGAATGCGCTCGAGATCCTTCAGCGTCATATCGAGCAGCAGGCCGATGCGCGAGGGCAGCGACTTCAGGAACCAGATATGCGCGACGGGAGCGGCCAGTGAAATGTGGCCCATGCGCTCGCGGCGCACGCGCGACAGCGTGACTTCGACGCCGCACTTCTCGCAGATGACACCCTTGTACTTCATGCGCTTGTACTTGCCGCACAAGCATTCGTAATCCTTGATCGGGCCGAAGATGCGCGCGCAGAACAGGCCGTCACGCTCGGGCTTGAACGTGCGGTAATTGATCGTCTCGGGCTTTTTGATTTCGCCGAACGACCAGGACAGAATCTTTTCCGGGCTCGCAATCGCGATCTGGATCTGATCGAAAGCCTGGGGCGCAGCGACCGGGTTGAAGAGATTCATGACCTCTTGATTCATCACCATCTCCTGAATCGCAGAAACCGCCAACACGCGCGTTTCCGCCGGAAAAATCTTCGTAAATGCGAGGAGCGGGCTATGTCCGCTCCCCCTTCATCAAATCTTATTCAGCCGCTTCGGCCGGTGGCAAAGGTTGCTGCTCGCCGGGCTGCTTCTTCGTCGAGGTCAACTCGACATTGAGACCCAGAGACCGCATTTCCTTCACGAGAACGTTGAAGCTCTCCGGAATGCCCGATTCGAACGTGTCGTCGCCGCGCACGATCGATTCGTAGACCTTGGTGCGGCCCGCGACGTCGTCCGACTTGACCGTGAGCATTTCCTGCAGCGTGTAGGCCGCGCCGTAAGCTTCGAGCGCCCAGACCTCCATTTCGCCGAAACGCTGACCACCGAACTGCGCCTTGCCGCCCAACGGCTGCTGGGTGACGAGCGAGTACGGGCCGATCGAGCGTGCATGGATCTTGTCGTCGACCAGGTGATGCAGCTTCAGCATGTAGATGTAGCCCACAGTCACCTTACGGTCGAAGGGATCGCCGGTGCGGCCATCGTGCAGCGTCACCTGCCCCGACGCATCCAGACCCGCCGCGCTCAGCATCTCGACGATATCCTTCTCGCGCGCGCCGTCGAAGACGGGCGTCGCGATCGGAACGCCGCGGCGCAGGTCCTTGCCGACCTCGACGACATCCTCGTCGCTCAAGTTCTTCAGCGACTCGTTATCGCCATAGATCTCGGTCAGCTTGGCGCGCAGCGGGGCCGTATCCTGCGAGCGCATATAGGCGTTCACGGCTTCCGACACCTGACGGCCCAAACCGGCGCAGGCCCAGCCCAAATGCGTCTCCAGAATCTGGCCCACATTCATGCGGCTCGGCACGCCGAGCGGGTTGAGCACGATATCGACCGGCGTACCGTCGGCGAGGAACGGCATGTCTTCCTGCGGCACGATGCGCGAGACGACACCCTTGTTGCCGTGGCGGCCAGCCATCTTGTCGCCGGGCTGGATCTTGCGCTTCACCGCGATGAAGACCTTGACCATCTTCATCACGCCGGGCGGCAATTCGTCGCCGCGCTGGAGCTTTTCGACCTTGTCGAGGAAGCGGCTTTCCAGCCCCTTCTTCGCTTCGTCGTATTGCTTGCGCATGGCTTCGATCTCGGACATCAACTTGTCGTCTTCGACCGCGAAAGCCCACCATTGCGAGCGCGGATATTCGGTGATCACCGAACGCTCCAGCACCGTTTCCTTCTTGAAGCCCTTCGGCCCGGCGATCGCCGTCTTGCCTTCCAGCAAGGTCGCGAGACGCGCATAGACGTTGCGGTCGAGGATCGCGAGTTCGTCGTCGCGGTCTTTTGCCAGACGCTCGATCTCTTCACGCTCGATCGCCTGCGCACGCTCGTCCTTGTCGACGCCGTGGCGGTTGAACACGCGCACCTCCACGATCGTGCCTTGCACGCCCGGCGGCACGCGCATCGACGTGTCGCGGACATCCGAGGCCTTCTCGCCGAAGATGGCGCGCAGCAGCTTTTCTTCCGGCGTCATCGGGCTTTCGCCCTTCGGCGTGATCTTGCCAACGAGAATGTCGCCCGCCTGCACTTCGGCGCCGATGTAAACGATGCCGGCTTCGTCGAGGTTCTTCAGCGCCTCTTCCGAAACATTCGGAATGTCGCGGGTGATTTCTTCCGGACCGAGCTTCGTGTCGCGGGCCATCACTTCGAATTCCTCGATATGGATCGAGGTGAAGACGTCTTCCTTCACGATCTTTTCGTTGAGGAGGATCGAGTCTTCGAAGTTGTAACCGTTCCACGGCATGAACGCGACGAGCACGTTACGGCCGAGCGCCAGATCGCCAAGATCGGTCGAGGGACCGTCAGCAATGATGTCGCCCTTCTGCACAGAATCGCCTACGCGGACCAGCGGCTTCTGGTTGATGCAGGTCGACTGGTTCGAACGCTGGAACTTCATCAGGCGGTAGATATCGACGCCCGGCTTGCCGGGATCGAGCTCTTCCGTCGCGCGGATGACGATACGGGTCGCGTCGATCTGGTCGATGATGCCGGTGCGGCGCGCCGCAATCGCGGCGCCCGAATCGCGCGCCACCACCGATTCCATGCCGGTGCCGACGAGCGGCGCATCGGCTTTCACCAGCGGCACGGCCTGGCGCTGCATGTTCGAGCCCATCAGCGCGCGGTTCGCGTCATCGTTCTCAAGGAACGGGATGAGCGCGGCCGCGACCGAAACGAGCTGCTTCGGCGACACGTCCATGAAGTCGACGCGGTCGGGGGTCACCATCACGACGTCGCCGGCATGGCGGCAGACCACCAGATCGTCGGCGAGCCTATTGCCGGCGGTCAGAGCCACATTGGCCTGCGCGACATGATATTTCGATTCTTCCATCGCCGAGAGATAGATCACCTCGTCGGTGACGAGGCCTTCCTTCACGCGGCGGTACGGCGCTTCGATGAAGCCGTATTTGTTGACGCGGGCAAAGGTCGCGAGCGAGTTGATCAAACCGATATTCGGACCTTCCGGCGTCTCGATCGGGCAGATACGGCCATAGTGCGTCGGGTGCACGTCGCGCACCTCGAAGCCGGCGCGCTCGCGCGTCAGACCACCCGGGCCAAGGGCCGAGAGACGGCGCTTGTGGGTGATTTCCGACAGCGGATTGGTCTGGTCCATGAACTGCGAGAGCTGCGAGGAGCCGAAGAACTCGCGCACCGCGGCGGCCGCGGGCTTTGCGTTGATCAGATCCTGCGGCATCACCGTGTCGATATCGACCGACGACATCCGCTCCTTGATCGCGCGCTCCATACGCAGCAAACCGAGGCGATACTGATTCTCCATCAGTTCGCCGACCGAGCGCACGCGGCGATTGCCGAGATGGTCGATGTCGTCGATTTCGCCCTTGCCGTCGCGGAGACCCACGAGCGCCTGCACCACGGCCAGAATGTCGGCCTTGCGCAGCACGCGCACGGTGTCTTCCGCGTCGAGGTCGAGACGCATGTTCATCTTCACGCGGCCGACCGCTGAGAGGTCGTAGCGCTCTGCATCGAAGAACAGCGACTGGAACATGGCTTCCGCCGTTTCCACGGTCGGCGGCTCGCCAGGACGCATGACGCGGTAGATGTCGAACAGAGCCTCTTCGCGCGTCGAGTTCTTGTCGACGTTGAGGGTGTTGCGGATGTAGGGACCGACATTGATGTGATCGATATCGAGCAGCGGCAATTCCTCGAAGCCATGCTCGAGCAGGGACTTCAGGGTCTTGTCGGTGATTTCGTCACCCGCTTCGGCAAAGATTTCGCCGGTGGACGGATCGTAAAGATCCTCGGCGAGATATTGGCCATACAGATCTTCATCAACCGCGCGCAGGGCCTTGACACCCTTCTCGGCGAGCAGGCGGGCCGAGCGCACGGTGAGCTTCTTGCCCGCTTCCACGACGATTTCGCCCGTGTCCGCGTCGATCAGGTCGACCGAGGCCTTCACGCCCTTCATGCGCTCCGCGTCGAACGGCACGCGCCAAGCGGATTCCTTGGTGTTCGTGTCGATGTAGTGGCTGTAGGTGACCGTCTTGTAGAAGGTCGAAAGAATCTCTTCGCCATCCATGCCGAGCGCAAAGAGCAGCGACGTCACCGGAATCTTGCGGCGACGGTCGATACGGGCATAGACGATGTCCTTCGCATCGAATTCGATATCGAGCCAGGAGCCGCGATAGGGAATGATGCGGGCCGCGAACAGCAGCTTGCCGGACGAATGGGTCTTGCCCTTGTCGTGGTCGAAGAACACCCCCGGGCTGCGGTGCATCTGGGAGACGATAACGCGCTCGGTACCGTTGACAACGAACGTGCCGTTCGAGGTCATGAACGGCATATCGCCCATGTAAACGTCTTGTTCCTTGATGTCCTTGACCGACTTCGCGCCGGTATCGGGATCGATATCGAACACGATGAGGCGCAGCGTCACTTTCAGGGGCGCAGCGAAGGTCATGCCGCGCTGGCGGCATTCATCCACGTCATATTTCGGCTGTTCGAATTCGTACCGTACGAATTCCATGAGCGATGCGCCCGAAAAATCGGAAATCGGAAATACCGACTTGAAAACCGCATTCAGCCCTTCGTCGGGGCGTCCGCCCGTCGGCTCCTTGACCATCAGGAACTGGTCATAGGAAGCCTTCTGAACTTCAATCAGATTCGGCATCTCAGCGATTTCGCGGATATGACCGAAGAACTTACGGACACGTTTACGACCGGTGAACGTCTGCGCCATGTAGCTCCTCGCAACTTGCAACTTGGGACCTCAAGTCCCGGAAAATATCTGCCGCTGCCCGAAAGGCAGTCGGTTATCGGTCTTAGGCAGTCGGCTCAACGCTCTGATGCAGGGGCTCAAAGCCCGACTGCCGACTGCCTAAGACCGCGGAACGGCCAAACGGCCCCAGGGCAAAGGCCCGGGACCGTCCAGATTTAAGTTGGAAACGCGAACTGCGCTTCCAAGGAAATTACTTGAGCTCGACCTTGGCGCCGACCTTCTCGAGGGCTTCCTTGATCTTCTTGGCTTCGTCCTTGCCGACGCCTTCCTTGACCGGCTTCGGAGCGCCTTCGACGAGGTCCTTGGCTTCCTTGAGGCCCAGGCCCGTGATCGCACGGACTTCCTTGATCACTTCGATCTTCTTGTCGCCGGCGGCAGCCAGAACGACCGTGAATTCGGTCTGCTCTTCAACCGGAGCGGCGGCAGCGCCCGCAGGAGCGGCAGCAACAGCCACGGCAGCGGCAGCCGAAACACCCCACTTTGCTTCCAGAGCCTTGGCGAGCTCGGCAGCTTCGAGAACGGTCAGGGCCGACAGCTCTTCGACGATCTTTTCAATGTTGGACATGGTTACTTCCTATAAGATTGTTCGGTTCGAACTTTATGACCTTTGCGAATGATGCAGGCATCACGCGCAACTTCGTTTTAGGGACGGCCTCGATCAGGCCGCATCTCGGTTGGCATAGGCCCCAAACACACGAGCGAGCTTTGCAGCCGGCGCGGTGGTGAGCTGTGCGAGCTTCGTCGCCGGAGCCTGAATGAGGCCCACGAGCTTGCCGCGCAGTTCGTCGAGCGACGGCATGGTGGCGAGCGCCTTCACACCATCGACATTAAGGGCGGTCTTACCCATAGCGCCGCCCAGGAGCACGAACTTGTCGTGATCCTTGGCGAAAGCTGCGGCGACCTTCGGCGCTGCGACCGGATCGTCCGAATAGGCGATCAGGGTCGGTCCCTTCAGGAGGGAGCCGATGCTCACAACATCCGTGCCTTCGAGAGCGATCTTGGCGAGACGGTTCTTGGCGACCTCAACCGATGCGCCAGCTTCGCGCATCTGCTTGCGCAGACGCTGCATCTGGGCGACGGTCAGACCAGAGTACTGCGCCACGACCACAACGCCTGTTTTGGAAAACACGCCGTTGAGATGCGAGACGGCCTCTTTCTTTTCCGCTCTATCCACGAGTTACTCTCTTCAGATTAGCGGGGATGAACCCGCTGGTTGCACTGACCGCTCCGGTACGCCAAGGCGCGATTGGAGCGGCACCTGAGTGCCTGTCCCCGTAACCGGCCCAAAGGGCGGCACGGCGAGATGGTTCGAACCGAACAAAGATGTGAGAAAGCCACACCTAAAAAAACCCGGTTTTCCCCGTCTATGCGGGCTGGAATGTCGCTCCGGGAGATCCCGGCACTCCGATTAAGCTTCTGGTCTTGCGGGCGAACCCGCGTTACCAAAAGCGCCTGCAGTCTCGGACAGGACAAAGCCAGCAAAGACGCGAGACAAGGTCCCGGTCTGCCGGCCTATCCACCGCCTATCAGATTGATTTATCGGACGATAAACCGGATCTGGTGGCGGAAGCTGATGAAACTTTTGCTGCCAGCAAAGATTCGGCAGCGGCCTCTACATAAAGCCTTGCAAGTCTCTTGCCAAGAGGAAAATGCAAGGAATTTCGCAGATGCGAAAAACCTTCGCAACCGGCGCCTTAAGATACGAAACGTAACTATATGGTTTTGTTGCGCAAATAATCGCGGAGCGAGCGAAGTCAAGATCCGTCGCTGGCGCCGAAATCCGCCCGAGACGTCGCGGAAAGTCAAAAAAATGCGATCAAAATCCCCCGATCGCGCCGCCAGCAGGCGGGGATAGCATCTCAATGCGGCTTTACCCCCGCCCTCTCCCTATGCAACAAATTCGTAACAATGAGAGCGGAGGCAGGGGATGGTGCCAGCAGGCCGACAAGAAGAGCGCTTTGGGATCGGGGGCATCCTTGCTGCGGTGATCGGCAATGGCTTCGAATTCTTCGATTTCACCGTCTATCTCGCCTATGCCACGGCCATCGGCGCGGCCTTCTATCCCAGCGAACGGCCGATGCTCAGCTATCTCGCCTCCACGGCGATCTTCGGCATCGGCTTCATCGGCCGGCCGCTCGGCGGCATTTTCCTCGGGGCCTATGGCGACCGAGTCGGCCGCAAGAAGGCGATGACCCTCACCATCGGCATCATGGCGGTGGCGAGCGCCATGATCGCCTTCGTCCCCGGCTATGGTGTCATCGGCCTCCTCGCCCCGGCTTTGCTGATCGTTGCCCGCATCCTGCAAGGGATCGCCGCTGGCGGCGAAATGGGGCCAGCCACCATGTTCATGCTCGAATCCGCGCCGCCGGCTAAGCGCAATTATTATGGCTCGTGGCAATTCGCGAGCCAGAATCTCTCGAGCGTCCTGGTCGGCCTGATCGGCCTAGCGCTCGCCGGCATTTTCGCGGAAGGCACGATCAACACATGGGCGTGGCGCATTCCCTTCGCGATCGGCATTTTGATCGCCCCGGTCGGCATGTATATCCGCTCACACTTGCGCGAAACCCTGGATCAGGAGGTGCAGAAGGCGCCGCCGCCGTTCGACCAGGTCATGCATATGCTGTTCGTCGAAAACTGGCCGCGCATTCTTCTCGGCATGGGCCTGATCAGCGGCCTGACCATCACGCAATATTTCATCCTCAGCATGCCTGGCTTTGCGAAAACCGTGCTGCACCTGCCGCAGTCGACGATCATGCTCGGCAGCTTCATCCACGGCCTTGCCGGCGTCGGCGGCGCGTTGATCGGCGGCCTGCTGGCCGACCGCTATGGCCTCAGGAGCGTGACGATCATTTCGCGCCTGCTCCTGTTGATCATCGCCGTCCCGATCATGCAATTCGTCGTCGGCATGCCGACCCCGGCAAGCTATGTCTTCACGGTGACGACCATCATGCTCTTCCACGCCATCGGCGGCGGGTTAGGCATTCTCTATATCCCCTTGATTTTCCCGCCGATCATTCGGGCGACGGCGCTTGCGTTTACCTATGCGTTCAGCGTCGCTATCTTCGGCGGCACGGCGCCCTACATCACATCGTGGCTGACTGCGGCCACCGGCGATCCTTTGGCATCGACTTATTATGTGATTGCAGCTAATCTTGTTATGATCGCCAGCGTTATGCTGGTCCGCAAAGAGGGCTTTGCCCCAAAGGCCAGCGTCGCCCTTTCGCAAGGGTGAGATAATTATATAAAAACTATAGCATTAGCTCCAATAGGTGTTAAGGTGCGTCCGGTATAAGGATCATCCCATGAACTTTCTCCACGCAATTAACCCGCTTTATTCGCTTTCGGGTCTTTTCGTCGGCGCATTGGTCGGATTTACCGGCGTTGGCGGCGGGTCGCTGATGACGCCGCTGCTAGTGCTGCTTTTTGGCATTCATCCCTCGACCGCGGTCGGCACCGACCTGCTCTACGCCGGTCTCACCAAGATCAGCGGCACCCTCGTCCACGGCAAGAACGACACGGTCGACTGGCGCATCACCCGGCGCCTGGCCACGGGCAGCGCGCCTGCGGCGGCGCTCACCCTGGCGGCGCTCGCCTATTTCGGCCATGACAACAAGGCCACCAACGATCTCATCAGCACGACGCTGGGCTTCGCGCTCATCATCACCGCCATCACCCTCGTTTTCCGCCGCTGGCTGCTCGCGGCGCTGGCAGAGCGGATGGCGTATCTCTCCGACAGCCGGATCCGCACGCTCACAATTCTGCTTGGGGCATTCCTCGGCGTGCTCGTGTCGATTTCATCGGTCGGCGCAGGCGCGATCGGCGTGACGGCGCTGCTGATCCTCTATCCCAGACTGCCGACCGTCCGAATCGTCGGTTCCGACATCGCCCATGCGGTGCCGCTCACCCTGATCGCCGGCGCCGGCCATTGGCTGATCGGCACGATCGATTGGGGCCTGCTCGTCTCGCTGCTCATCGGCTCCCTGCCCGGCATCGCGCTCGGCAGCCTGCTGGCCGCCCGGGTGCCGGATACGATATTGCGACCGATTCTGGCCGGCACGCTGATTTTGGTCGGCGGTCGCCTCGCGTTCTAAACCCTCTACCTACCGCTGTAGAGGAGACAACACGGCCGCCCGACAGAGGCGGCGGGGACAAAGACGGAAGGAGAGCCGGTTGAACAAGGAATGGGCGCAACACGGGCGGGGCGTGACCGCCGATCCGGCCGGCGCGGATACCTACCACCGTTGGGCCCCTTTCTATGACCTCGTCTTCGACTGGCCCTTCCACCCCGGGCGCCTTGCCGCCGCCAACGCTGCGGCGCAAGTCACGCCGCCGAACGGCAAGCTCCTGGTTGCCGGCGTCGGCACCGGCCTCGAACTCGACCTTCTGCCCCGCAATCTGCAGGTGACGGGAATCGACCTCGCCCGGCCCATGCTCGACGTTGCCCGCAGGCGTGTCGCGCACAAGCGCCTCAGCCATGTGGTGGCGCTGCGTGTCATGGACGCCGGTGCCCTCGAATTCGAGGATGACAGCCTCGACACGGTGCTCGCGCCTTATCTGATGAGCGTGGTGGCGGATCCCGCACGCGTCCTCACCGACATGTGGCGCGTGACCCGCCCAGGCGGCCATCTCGTGATTCTCAATCACTTCGCCGCCGAACGAGGCTTGCGCGCACGGCTGGAACGGACCCTGGATGGCGCCGGGTCCTGGCTGGGCTGGCACCCCAATTTCCCCTACGCCGCCGTCGGCGACTGGCTCAAGGCGCAGCCGGACGCGACATTGCTGGAGAGCCGCGCCGTTGCGCCGTTGCGGCTGTTCACGCTGCTGCGTGTAAAAAAGGGAGCGTGAGCTTTCCCTTAGCGCTTGTGCTCGACCAATTCGCTTGAGGCGACGATTTTCGCAATATTTGCAAGCGGCTTTTCTTTGCCGTCGTGCCGTTCATTCCTGGTCAGCAAGAATCCAAATGCGCTTCATCGGCAAATCGGCCTGAATTTCCTCGGGCAAAAGATCATAAGCTTGCTGCACGGCCTTAATAATATCGTTGTCATTCCAGATGCGAATCCCGAAAAAGAGGCGTTTTGCTTCTCGCTCAAGCGCTTTCGTCACGCCACCCCACGCGACCAACAACCCTTGATCCGCCGAGAACTGCGACATGACGCCCTGAAGCTCACGCAGCACGCTCACGTCAACGGCGCTTTCCTGCGACTTCACCTGCACCGCAATGCGGGGCCGATCAAACCCCAAAGGTCCTTTACCCGCGACTATGTCCACACCGCCATCCGCGCCCGGCGGCGAAACATCCACTTGATATCCCTGCGTTTCTAGAATCGCGCCGATCAGACTTGAAAGCCTGTGCCCTTTGAAGACGCTGCCGATTTTCAACCGAATTGCATCGGCGGCAATTTGGGCAAGATCGACGACGGATGTTTCATCCCCAGCCAGAGCAACGTCATCCTTTAGCGCCGAGCCGTATGATTTCGCCAATCCATTGTTGGTCGGCGATTTGCCTCTGAGTAAGGGATCCTCCTTGCCAGCAACGATTTCGGCGACACGGCGCTCCGCCTCATTTCGCTGAACGCGGCAAACCGTTAAAATCGATCCCAGCGAAAACAAAAGGTCCTGCGCAAAAACGCTGCGTGGTGCCTCCCTGCCCCAATCCACAGGGCGCGTGTGATAATCGACGCCGTTGATTTTGCGATAAGCATAGGGTCCAGCTATACGCCCCAGTAAAATGGCAGAGCGCCCCTTCAAAGGCATCGCAATAGTGTCGCCTTTGGTCATGACCTGTGCGAAGGGCCAGAGCTGACTTTCCCATGTGCTACGAGTCGCACCTTTGGCATCAGGATAAATGTTATCAAGCGCCAATCTCAACTCTTGCCTCGTCTTGAAGTTTTGGAGATCAGGCACGTCGTCCCAGCCGATGATCGCGACCTTCTCTTCAATAGCCAGCTTTTCGGTTTCCCCGTACTTACCGGACCGAACCATCCAGAGTGTCATCTAGTGCCCCGCGTCAAAATCGTTGGGAACAGGCTAAAATCAAAGGTCCGCACAGACAAGCACGGCAAATTCAAGCGCTCGCAATCTTCTGCGCTCCGCAGCGAAAAAAGCCCCGCCCGACTTACGGGCGAGGCTTCATTTTGAAATCCTGTTTCGCTTTGCTCTTACGCGCCAACCGCTGCGGTCGTCGCGACGCTGGCCACGTCCACCTTCACGCCGGGGCCCATCGTCGAGGAGATGGCGACGCGCTGGATGTAGGTGCCCTTGGCGCCAGCGGGCTTGGCCTTGGCGACCGCGTCAACAAACGCCTTGATGTTCTCGACCAGCTTGTCCTCGCCGAACGACGACTTGCCAACCGTGCCCTGGATGATACCGGCCTTCTCGACGCGGAACTCCACGGCGCCGCCCTTCGAAGCCTTCACGGCAGCGGCGACATCCATGGTCACGGTGCCGACGCGCGGGTTCGGCATCAGGCCGCGCGGGCCGAGCACCTTACCGAGACGACCGACGAGACCCATCATATCCGGGGTGGCGATGCAGCGATCGAACTCGATCGTGCCGGCCTGGACGGTGGCGACAAGGTCCTCAGCACCGACGATGTCGGCGCCGGCGGCCTTGGCTTCGTCAGCCTTGGCGCCACGGGCGAACACGGCAACGCGCAGGGTGCGGCCAGTGCCGTTCGGCAGGTTGACGACGCCGCGGACCATCTGGTCGGCATGCTTGGGGTCAACGCCGAGGTTCATGGCGATTTCGACCGTCTCGTCGAACTTGGCCGACGCACGCTCCTTCACCAGCTTCACGGCGTCATTGACGGCGTAGAGCTTGGTGCGCTCGATGCCCTCACGGGCCTTTGAAATACGCTTTCCGACATGCGCCATGGTCTTACTCCACCACCTGCAGGCCCATGGCACGGGCCGAGCCTTCGATCATTGCCATAGCCGATTCAATCGTCGAGCAATTGAGATCAACGATCTTCTTCTCGGCGATTTCCTTCACCTGAGCCTTGGTGACCTTGCCGACGAAACCGCGGCCTGGGGTCTTGTGGCCCGAAGCGGGCTTCTTGCCGATCTTGAGGCCGGCTGCCTTCTTGAGGAAGAAGGTGACCGGCGGCTGCTTCATTTCGAAGGTGAAGGAGCGGTCCTGATAGGCGGTGATGATCACCGGAATCGGGGTGCCCTTTTCGATCTGCGCGGTCTTGGCGTTGAACGCCTTGCAGAATTCCATGATGTTGAGGCCGCGCTGACCGAGCGCCGGGCCGATGGGCGGCGACGGATTGGCTGCGCCCGCAGGCACTTGCAGCTTCACGTAGCCGGCAATTTTCTTTGCCATGTTACACTCCAGATATGTCCGTTGCCGGACGGTTCAGGGTTCGTGGTCTGGCCTGGCGGGCCTCCCACGGGTTGATCCTTCCCTCCATCAGGAGCGAAGGAAAGGACGGGCCTATACTTAAATTTTCTCGACCTGTCCATATTCCAAATCGACCGGAGTCGCGCGGCCGAAGATAGAAACAGCCACTTTGAGGCGGGAACGGCTCTCGTCCACTTCCTCGATAATGCCGTTGAACGACGCGAACGGACCGTCCGACACGCGCACCTGCTCGCCCACTTCGAAATGGACGGAGGGCTTGGGATGGTCGACGCCATCCGCCACCTGGCCCTTGATGCGGTCGGCTTCCGCGTCCGAAATCGGCATCGGCTTGTTGTCGGCGCCCAAGAAGCCGGTCACTTTCGGCGTGTTCTTGATCAGATGGTAGACGTCGTCGCTCAAATCGCATTTCACCAGCACATAGCCGGGGAAGAACTTGCGCTCGGCGTTCACCCGCCGGCCACGGCGCACCTCGACCACGTTCTCGGTGGGCACCAGAATCTCGTCGAATTTATCGCTCAGGCCGCGCTGCTGCGCATATTCGCGGATCGATTCGGCAACCTTCTTCTCGAAGTTCGAATAGGCATGCACGATGTACCAGCGCTTGCTCATGATATTCCTTGAAAAGTCAATTAGTTAGAGGTCAACGGGCCGTTCAGCAGCCAGATCACGGCGTGGTTGAGAAGATAGTCCACCACCGTGAAGAATAGGCTTGCCAGCACGATCATCGCCAAGACCATCAGGGTCGTTGTGAAGGTTTCCTTGCGTGTCGGCCACGTGACTTTGGTGGCCTCGGCCCGGACCTGCTGGATGAATTCGAACGGATTGGTCATATGTTCCTCTCGCGGCCCGTCCAACGCGCAGCCGCAAACATTCGCGGCGCGGAACCATGGGGTCCGCGCCACTCGATTGGCTGCATATAAACATGCAGCGCGCCTCTGCCAAGAGGAAAATCGGCCCGATCAGGGGGCTACGAGCGCGAAACGGGCGGTGACATGGGCGCTGATCTCCGCCTGCCCTTGCATGACGGGCAGCCGCATCTGCGCCGCCCCCTTGAAGGCGTAGTTCACCACGCCTGGCTGCGGTGCCCCTAGGTTGTCGCTGAGACTGATGAGCGGCCCCAGCTTGAGTCCGGCCGCCGCCGCATAGATTTCCGCTTTATGTTTCGCGTCGGCGACGGCCGCCTGCCGCGCCTCGTCCAATGGATACGCCGGGTTGCTGACCCTGAAACCGATACCCACATTGCTATTGGCCCCGTTCGCCGTGGCCTTGTCAAGCAGATCACCGGTTTGGGCAACGTCCCGAACCGTGATCGTGATGGAGTTTTCCGCGCGATAGCCGACAATCGCGGGTATGCCTGTGCTTTGAGAAGAGGGTGAAAGCGGCGGGAATTCGGGTTGCAGCGCCAGGCTCGACGTCTGCATGTCCTTATCGGCGATCCCCGCCCCTTTCAGGGCGGCGACGACCGACTGAGTCGCCTTGGCATTCGCGGCCAGCGCCTCTTGCGCGGTTTTGGCGATGGACAGGACACCCAAGTCGAGCTCGGCAATATCGGGCTGCACGAAAACGGCGCCTTCGCCGGAAACGGAAATCTCAGGTTTGGCTTCGTCCGCGCGCACGACGCCCGCGGTCAAAAGCGTCGCCGCCAACATCATGGGAAGCAGGGGAAAACGGGTCATGAACATCTCTTCAGTGGAGCATTTTTCAGAAAAGCTGTTCGACTTTTCGAATGAGAAAATGCGACAAAACAAAAAGTTAGAGCAATTTTTCGATTCTGAAAGAACGGAAAATGCCCCAAGGGATGCGATGACCTTCCAGACCGAACACGGCGTAATGATGACTTGACTGGGCCCGCGCCCGAGCAGTTCGTTAGTTGTCGGCCTCGCCGCGGATGATCGGCATCGGACCGCCGAGGCCGCCCTCTATGCGGATCTCGATCGATTTGTCCTCGAACGTCACCATGGCCTTGCGTTCGTCGTCGTGGCCCAGCGTTTGGAACTGGAACAGGAACGTCTTGTTGTCGAGCCAATTGCCCTTCGCCGCGCGGATCCCACCCTTGGTTTCGGTGCCCAGACGATAGGTGCCGTCAAGGCCGATCGGCCCCGTCACGCGCTCAGGGCGCGTGGTCTCAGTGCCGCCATTGATCACATAAGAATAGGATGGCGTCGCGCCGGCAAGGTCGAGCGACAATTCGCTCAAGTGCATCGGATTATCGGCAAAATGATAGACTTTACCCGAAATCGCCTGCGCGATCGGCGGGGCAGGATTCACTGGCGACGGGGTTTCGCTCGCGGCGATTTTGATCTGGTTGGTGAGTTCGCCGTAGGCCGCCGCATTTGGGGCTAGGGCAGTGTCCGACACCACCGCGCCACTCAGATAATCGATCCATTTCTGCGGCGAATAGGATTGGGTGCCCGTGATCACCGCAACCATATCCTGCGCCGGCATGACGATAATGTATTGGCCGTGATGTCCCCACCCAACAAACACGTTCTTTTCCGGAATGCATAAGAACAGGTTGCCGAAGCGCCAGCCCGATTTCTGGCCCTGATCCGCCACGATCGTCGCTTCTTGAATGCGCTTGATCCAGTCGACGGGAAGGATTTGTTGGTCCTCCCAGCGGCCCTGATGCAGATACAAATAGCCAAGCTTGGCCATATCGTGCGGCTGCATGAAGAGCCCGAAGCCACCGATTGAAAGGCCCTGCGGGTCGGCGGTCCAATAGAAGTCGGTAATGCCGAGCGGCGCGAACAAATGCGTGCGCGCATAATCGGCGGCGCTCTGATCGGTCAACTTGGTCAAAATCGCGGATAAAAGATGCGGGCCGCCGTCATTGAACGAGAAATGCTGGCCGGGTGGAAAGGCCATAGGCCGGTTCAACAAAAATTGCAGCCAGTCGGGACTGGCCAGCATTTCCCTGTCGGATTCGGGCCTGCCTTTCTCCTGCACCCATTGCAGGCCCGACGTCATGTCGAGCAGATGCCGAACCGTCATGGCCTTCTTGTCGTCGTCGAGATTCTCGACCTGCCGGCCGGCAAAGAAATCCAGCACAGGATGATCGATGGAATCCAAAATCCCGTCCTGCAAGGCGACACCGATCAGCGAACCGGTGACCGTCTTGGTCGCCGTAAACATCCGGTGCCTCACGCCGGCGCGGAACGGAGCGAAATAGGCATCGACCACCAGCTTGCCGTGGCGCACGACCAGCAGGCTGTCCATGCCTTCCTGCTTGCCCAGACTCACGAGCGCGGCAAGCCGATGGGAATCCATCCCCTGCTCTTCCGGCATCGATGTCGCCCAACCATGCGTCGGCCAATCGATCTTGGCGTCGCCCGCAGCAGCGGGTTGCGCCACGAGCCACAGGGCTGCCATTGCCAGAATTATTGTCCTCAACCGTTCAAACACACACCTGCGCTCCGCGTCGCCCCCGGCAAAACTAACATAGTTGGAGCATGTCTTAACCACTTGCGCGACGATCAAGAATTAAAAATACGTAACCTACACGCACACATATGATCCACACACAGAGATAGGAGATTGAACCGTTACTTAACCACTACTTCAAGTCGTCACCATGACCTCGTCTGTCTTAGACCGGCGAAGCATCAGGAAAAGCGGCGAGAGCCGTGCGCCAGTCGGGCTGCTCGATCCCGAATGCCGCATGGACTTTGTGGCAGTCCAACACCGCATTCAGCGGCCGTTTGGCCGGTGTCGGATAATGCGCACTATCGATTGGCACGATGCGGACGCCTTGCAGGCTCGCAAGAATGACTTTGGCGAATTCGTACCACGACACGGCCGGCGCGCCGGCGAAATGATAGGTGCCATACAGGTCGTCGCGCGCCGCCACTGTATCGGCAATCGTCGCCAGCGCGGCGGCGATCGCAGCAGCCGGCGTCGGGCCGCCACGCTGATCGCTGACGACCGAAATTTCCGGCCGGGTCGCGGCGAGGCGCCGCATTGTCTTGACGAAATTCTGGCCATGCGCACCAAAGACCCAGGACGTGCGCAAAATAATATGTTGCGGCAGCACCGCGCGGATGCGCGCCTCGCCCTCGGCCTTGGACCGGCCGTAAACGTTCTGCGGCGCGATCGGATCCTCCTCGCGCCATGGCCGTGATCCGCTGCCGTCGAAAACATAATCCGTCGAAAGATGCAGCAGCGGCACGGCATGGATGCAGCAGACCTGCGCGATCAGGCCGGGCGCCTCGCCGTTGATGCGATGCGCTTCGGCGGTTTCGCTCTCCGCCTTGTCGACCGCCGTATAAGCGGCGCAATTGATGACGCAGGAGCTTTCGGCGATGGCGGCATGAAGAGCGGCAACATTGGCCACGTCGCAGGTGGCGCGATCATAAAAGCGGGCCGCACGATCCTGCCGCAAGCACAGGTCCATCACCTCGCGGCCGACCTGGCCGTGCGCACCGAGAACGACGAGCGGCAGCCTTGTCACAACGCCCCTCCATCGTGCGCCAGCCCGCGCCGCTCTGACGCAATTTGTTGCAACGGGCGCCACCAGCTTTCATTCGCGAGATACCATTCGATTGTGCGGCGCAGGCCGGTCTCGAACGTCTCCTGCGGCCGCCAGCCCAAATCGCGCATGATCTTGCTCGCATCGATCGCATAACGCGCGTCGTGGCCGGGCCGATCGGTGACGAAGCGGATCAGCGACGCCCGCGTCGCGCCATTCGGCAGCGGCGGCGCATGTTCGTCCAGCAGCGCGCAGATCGTCTGTACCACATCGATGTTGCGCCGCTCATTGCAGCCGCCGACATTGTAGCATTCGCCCGGCGTGCCACGGGTCAAAATCGTCCAGAGCGCGCGTGCATGATCTTCGACATAAAGCCAGTCGCGGACCTGATCGCCCGCGCCGTAAATGGGCAACGGCCGGCCGTGCAAACCGTTCAGGATCATCAGCGGAATGAGCTTTTCCGGAAAGTGATAGGGACCGTAATTGTTCGAGCAATTGCTGATGATCACCGGCAGGCGGTAGGTGTGAAACCATGCGCGGGCGAGATGATCCGCTCCCGCCTTGCTCGCGGAATAAGGCGAGTTCGGCCGATACGGCGTGTCTTCATCGAACAAACCCGTTGGTCCCAGCGCGCCGAACACTTCGTCCGTCGAGACGTGATGGAAGCGGAACGCTCCCTGCTCCGCCGCGTTCAACTGCCGCCAATGCCGAAGCGCCGCATCGAGCAGCACCGCCGTGCCGACGAGATTGGTTTGAACGAAATCCATCGGGCCTTCGATCGACCGGTCGACATGACTCTCCGCCGCCAAATGCATCACGGCGTTCGGCCGGTACTTCGCGAAGAGCGCCCGCATCACCGCGGCGTCGCAAATGTCGGCGCGCTCGAAATGATAGCGCTCTGAACCTGCAACCGAGGCGACATTGGCAAGATTGGCCGCATAGGTGAGCTTGTCGATATTCACGATATGCACGTCGGTCGCGGCGATGAGATGCCGCACCAGCGCGGATCCGATGAAGCCCGCCCCGCCCGTCACGAAAACCACTCGAGACATCGCCTCAATCCCGATGTTGCGCGTAGGAAAAATAGGCGGGCAGCTCGGCGAGCTTTGGCAGCGCGCGGTCCTTGGCCGACAGCACGGCCAAGTCGGCCGCGACGGGCCATGCGATCTTCAAGGCCGGATCGTCGAAGGTCAGTCCTTTGTCGGCGCTCGCATCATAATAGGCGCTGACTTTGTAGGTGATTTCCGTGTCGGGCTCCAAAGTGCAATAGCCATGGGCAAACCCGGCGGGAATATAGAGCTGGTCGCCATTCTCCGCCGACAATTCGTAAGCGACATGGGCGCCGAATGTCGGTGAGCCATGGCGCAGGTCGACCGCCACGTCGAGAATGCGGCCGCGCAGGCAGCGCACCAATTTGGCTTGCGCCGCAGCGCCAATTTGAAAATGCAGGCCGCGCAAAGTGCCCGCGGACTGCGACAGCGCATGATTGTCCTGGACGAAGGCGGGCAAACCTGCGGCGGCGGCCTTGTCGACGCGGTACACTTCGGCGAAATAGCCGCGCGCATCGCCGTGCCGCTTCGGCCGGATCAAGCGGATGGCGGGAATGCGCGGATCACGAATGATTTCCATGTCATTCAGTCCGTTCGACGAGACGCAACAAATATTGCCCATATTCGGTTTTGGCCAGCGGCACCGCCGCCGCACGCACCTGCGCCGCATCGATAAGGCCGAGTTCGAAGGCGATCTCCTCGAGACAGGCGACTTTCAAGCCCTGCCGATATTCGATCGTCTTCACGAATTGCGCCGCGTCCAGCAGCGATTCATGGGTGCCGGTATCGAGCCATGCAAAGCCCCGTCCAAGCCGTTCAACAATCAGGTCGCCGCGTTCGAGATAGAGACGGTTGAGATCGGTGATTTCGAGTTCGCCGCGCGCGGACGGCTTCAAGCTGCGCGCCAGCGCCGGCGCATCGCCATCGTAGAAATAAAGCCCCGTCACCGCGTAATTCGATTTAGGCTTTGCCGGCTTTTCCTCAATGCTCAAGGCGCGGCCGTCACCGTCGAAATCGACGACACCGTAGCGCTCAGGATCATTCACCTGATAGCCGAACACGGTCGCACCCTTGTGCCGTTGCGCGGCGCGCCGCACGATCCGCGGCAAATCGGCGCCATAAAAAATATTGTCGCCGAGCACCAGACAACTTGGCGCGCCGGCAAGAAAGTCCTCCGCGATGTGAAAGGCCTGGGCGATCCCCTCGGGGCGCGGCTGCGGCGCATAGTGAAGGCGAATCCCCCATTGCGCGCCATCTCCCAGCACTTGCTGGAACAGCGGCACGTGATCGGGTGTCGAGATGATCAAAATCTCACGTAGGCCCGCCATCATCAGCACCGATAGCGGGTAATAGATCATCGGTTTGTTATAGACCGGCAGAAGCTGTTTGGAGACGGCAAGGGTCAGCGGATAAAGTCTGGTACCGGAACCACCCGCGAGAAGAATCCCCTTCATCAAATCGACTGCCCATGTTGGAGTCGCGGCACTATAGCCTTACGTCTCAGGCCTATCACGGATCTGGAACTGTGGCAAATAGACCTATAGTATACTTATACTTATAATCGACAGAAAAACGCCGGCCATAAAGGCCGGCGTTTATTCTTAGTGTGGGCAGCTTATTTGGCCCGGACCGCCGCACTGGAGGCCGCGGGGCCTTTGCTGGCCGCCCTGGCCTGGCCGCGGCTGTCCCTGCTCGCCGACGCGTGGCTGTCCACCCTGCGGCACGCCTGGCCGCGGGCCGTTATAGCCCGGCTGTCCCGGATAAATGGGACGACGCCGATAGTCGGGCTTCTCGCGGTCGACGCCATAGACCCCCACGTTCACGCCGCCCGGCTCCTCATAGACCGGCCGGCCGTAGACCGGGCCAGGCCCGGGACCCGGTTCGACATAAACCGGCGGCGGCCGATAACCGGGTTCCACATAAACCGGCGCTGGCGGCGGCGGTTCCTCATAGACCACACGGCCCGGCGGCGGCGCACAGCCGGAGAGAAGGAGAGCCATGGCCATACAGGGCGGGATGATAGCGGTGCTGCGCATCAGTCTCGTCAGTTTCATTTCGGTAATTTGCATCGAAAGGATCCTTTCCAACGATGAATTTCCGAAACAACCGGTGAATAAGACGTGAACGGCCCGCGATTTTTGCGTGCGACCTATCGCGCATCGTGAAAGATCAGCCCCAGCGTGTGCCGGCGGCCGCTGCGCAAGCGGCTGACGCCGTGGCGCAGATTGACCCGATAGCTGCCCCGTGCGCCGGCAACCGGCCGGTTGTGCACGGCGAAGGCGACCGCGTCGCCCTGCCGCAGCGGCACGACTTCGACCCGGCTTTGCATGCGCGGACGCTGTTCCGTCAGCACGAATTCGCCGCCGGAAAAATCGCGGCCGGGTTCCGAGAGCAGAATGGCAACCTGGATCGGGAAGGCGAGATCCCCGTAAAGATCCTGGTGCAGGCAGTTGAAATCGCCCGGTCCATATTGCAGCAGCAGGGGCGTGGCGCGTGTCTGCCCGGCTTCTTGGCAAGCTCTAAGAAAATCGGCATGCTGCGCGGGGTAGCGTTCGGCAAGGCCCATCCGCTCATTCCAGCGATTTGCAAGCTGTGCCAACGGCGCGTACAGCCCCTCGCGCAGGCTCGCGATCATCTCGGGCAGCGGATACTGGAAGTATCTATATTCACCCTTGCCGAAGCCGTGCCGTGCCATATGGATGTGGCTGCGGAAATGTTGTGGCTCCGCATAGAGCGCGGCAATTTGCGCGCATTCCGGCGGGGTCAGCAGCTTTTCCAGGACCGCGCAGCCGAAGCCATCGAGCTCCGCCGAGAGCGCCGGCCAATCGTAGCGCGCGAGTCGGGCCGCCGCGCCGGCGTCCTCGCGGATCTGTGCGGCGGCGCTCATGGTTGCGCCTCTTTGGCGAGCAAGGCGCGTTTGCGCTCGACGCCCCAGCGATAGCCGGAAAGGCCGCCGTCCTGCCGCACCACGCGATGGCACGGGATCGCCACGGCGAGCTTATTGGCGCCGCAGGCCTGCGCCACGGCACGGACGGCGGACGGCGCGCCGATCCGCTGGGCGATGTCGGCATAGGACACGGTCTTGCCGGCCGGAATGTCGCACAGAGCCTGCCAGACCCGCTGCTGGAACGCCGTACCGCGCATGTCGAGCGGCAAATCGAGCCCCAGGCGCGGCGCTTCGACGAAGCCCACCACTTTGGCGACCAGCGCTTCGAAACCGGGGTCGCCGCCGATGATGTCGGCCTTGGGAAAGCGGTTTTGCAGGTCGCGCGCCAATTCTTCCGGGTCGTCGCCGAGCAGGATCGCACACACGCCCTTCTCGCTGCAGGCTACCAGAATAGCGCCGAGCGAACATTGGCCGATGGCGAAGTGGATTGCCACATTCTCGCCGCCCTTCTTGAAGGCGGTCGGTGTCATGCCCAGCACTTGGCCCACGTTTTCGTAAAACCGGCTGCTCGAATTGAAGCCGGCGTCGTAAATCGCCGCGGTCACGCTGGCCTGAGCGTCCCGCAGGCTGGCCCGCACCCGCTGTGCACGATGGGCAGCGCCATAGGCTTTGGGTGTCAGTCCGGTCGCTGCCTTGAATTGGCGATGGAAATGGAACGGGCTCATCCCGGCCCGTGCGGCCAGATCCGACAGAGGGGGCAATTCTTCCGCTGTCTCGATCATCCGGCAGGCCTTGGCGATCAAGGCGGCATTGCGCTCGTTCAAGGAAGAGGCATTCGGCCGGCAGCGCAGGCAGGCGCGATACCCGGCCGCGTCGGCCTCTGCGCATGTCTCGTGGAAGGTCACATTTTCCGGCTTGGCACGCCGGGAGGGGCAGGACGGGCGGCAATAGACGCCCGTGGTACGCACGCCGAAGACGAACCGGCCGTCGGCAGCGGCATCCCGGCGCAGAACGGCCTGCCAGCGCGGGTCCTGTTCGATGGAAATTAAGGTTTCGATTTTTCGGGCCATGAGGGAAGACATAGGATCGTTCCTTATCGATTGCATCTCCCCAGGGTTTTAGAGAGTCGCAACCGGCCCCGAACTCCGATCCTTGCTTTCAAAATACTGTTGATCACCCAATCGAAGGCGCAAACTCGCTCCAGCGCGAATAGGGATTGAGGATCAGATTGGAATTGGAATATCGCCTGTCGAAGGTGACTTCCTTGCCGATCCAATCGGGTTTGGCGAAAGGCTGCGTCTCGTAATCGAGCTCGATTTCTGCGATGATCAGCCCCTTGTTGATGCCGTGAAAGACATCCACTTCCCAGATAAACCCTTCATACGGCACGCGATAGCGGATCTTTTCGATCGGCGCGGGTTGGCACAAGAGCATCAATTGCTCGGCATCGTCGACCGGAATCTCGTATTCGAACTCGAGCTTGGTCAGGCCTTCGGTCTTGCCTTTGACCGTCAGAAACGCTTTCGGACCGGCGATCCGCACCCGAACCGTACGCCAGGGATCCGTGCTCAGATAATTCTGCCGAAAATCGACTCCGCGATACCCGCGCCATCCCTCTGCAACGACCAGAAATTTGCGCTCGATCTCCAATGCCATGAACGGGGACGCTCCAGACAAACATTACGCAGTACCAATGGAGGGGTATTTTTACGCAATTCGGCCGCCGGGGCAACAGCCGTCTGTTAACCATGTCGATGAACGGGAGATAAATTTACGCTTCAGCAAGAATTCAGCCGGCGATCATTAAATTTCGTCCATCGCTGTTCAGCGCATGGATGGAACATGAGTCGCTTTTCTACATTCCCCGCCCTGACCTTGGGGCTTGCCGCATCCTCCGCGATCTTCACGGCCTCGGCATCGGCGCAATCGTTATTTCCCGGTCAGCCCGATCGCCCTGACATCGGGAACGTTCAGTACAACTGCGAGCGGGGCTGGCATCCTGATCCCTGGGGCCGCTGCGTGCCGTCCCGGCACCTGCACGATGTCATCGTGATCACACCGGACGGACGCTGGCGCGATGCGCGAGAGAGCGGGCGTTACGACGCACCGCGCTATCGGCGCGAGGATGCAGGCGATGAGGGCTATGACCGCGAGGAGCCCGACAATCTGCCCCGTTATCGCCGCATGCCCGACACAGACGATCAATACTAGGAGAATCGAACGCGCAATAGCCGCCGCCAGCGCCGGCCAAAGCTCATATTATACATTCAGATCACATCGTAACTCGATGAATATTCGCTGAACGCGCCGTTCAGATCGAGTTCAGCCGGAACCCGATAGCGTCTCACCATCGCATTTCAAGAAAGGATGGACCCATGAAAGCAGTTTATAAATTTGCCGCCGTTGCAATCCTTGCAGGCAGCGGTCTTGCCGCTGCTGTCAGCGCCTCCTCGGCGATGCCGGTTGCAACCGATCACACGGTCGCGGGCCAAGCGATGATCGAAAAGACGGCCGGAGGCTGCGGCCCGGGCTGGCATCCCAATCCTTGGGGACACTGCGTACCCTTCCACCGCGGCCCGGAGGTTGTCGTCCGCCCCGGCTGGCGCGAGCCGCCGCCCCACGGGCGCGATCATGACTGGCACGATCACGACCGGCATCACCATCATCATCACTGGCAGGATGAACAATAAGCCAGATGCAAAAGCCCGCCGTTCGGCGGGCTTTTGTTTATCCTAGCACGACGACGCGCGTGCCGAGCGCGACGCGCGGATAAAGATTGACGATGTCCTGATTGCACATCCGGATACAGCCGGAGGACACGTAAGTGCCGATCGTCTCCGGCTCGGTCGTGCCGTGAATGCGATAACCAAGATCGCGCCCATCGCCATAGAGATACATCGCGCGCGCACCCAGCGGGCTGCGCGGACCGCCCTTCACGCCAAGGCCGCGGTGCGTCTTCTCCAATTGCGAAACGATGTCCGGCTCGCGCTCGACCATTTCGGGCGGCGGCACCCAATCCGGCCAATCGTGTTTCATGTTGATCTTGGCCTCGCCCTTCCAGGCAAAGCCTTCGCGGCCGACACCGACGCCGTAGCGCGTCGCGCGATCTTTCGAGTCCACGAAATAGAGATGGCAGGAACGCGGATCGACGATGATCGTGCCGGGCGCCGCAATCCCCTTGAACTCCACGACCTGACGCAAGAATTGCGAATCGACCTGATGATAGTCGAAGGCCTCAATGGGGTATTTCTCGTCGGTGTAACCGGCGTAGATCGCGTCGTAATTGGGGCGATCTACGGTGCGGCCCGCCCATTTGGGATGCGGACCCGATTGAAAAATGTTTTCCAAAAGCGGGCTTTGCATATCGCTCGCGCAACCGGCGAGCGCCGACGTCATCGCCACCACGCTACCGGCGCAAAACCCCCGTCGACTCATGAGCATTGTTATTAACCCTATTTTTAAGAAACACGGCACTCTCGCGGCAAAAGTTTAACGAGAGGTTCAAAGGGCGATGCCACGCCCGTGCCCTAGTTGCGGGGAAAATTGGGCAAGATCATGGTGACGAGGCAATCGGGAAACACAAAGGCTAAAGCGTGGCTCAATCATCACGCCGCAGGTGTCGCCAAAGTCGTTCTGTCGCATTGACGACATATTGATAAAAGTGCCGTATCAGGCATCAATCGGTCAGGTCTCGTCGCGGCCTCTTTTCGACCTCAGGAATTCGACCATGCCGCTCAAGGCCCTGCCCCGTTTGCTGCGGATCCACTCCGCCCGTTTTCAGCGGCGGGCCGTCTTCCTGATCGGCGGCGTCGTGGTGGGCGGAGGCGCGGCAGCGATGGCGCTCCTGGCCGACGCGGCGCAGAGCGAATTTCGCAAGACGCTGCAGCTTTCGCCCTATCTGCCGCTCGTCCTCACCCCGCTCGGTTTTGCCCTCTCCGTCTATCTCACCCGCCGCTTTTTCCCCAATTCGCAAGGCAGCGGCATTCCGCAGGTGATTGCCGCGCGGGAATTTGACGACCAGGCCGACCGGCAAAAGCTCGTGTCGCTCAAAATCGCCTTCGGCAAGATTCTGCTCACCTTGCTTGGTCTCCTGTGTGGCGGTTCGGTCGGGCGCGAAGGGCCGACCGTGCAGGTCGGCGCGAGCGTGATGTTCGAAGCTGGACGGCTCTCGCCGCGCCGCCAGCGCGGATGGATTCTGGCGGGCGCGTCGGCGGGCGTCGCCGCGGCATTCAACACGCCGCTCGCCGGCATCGTGTTCGGCATCGAGGAGATGAGCCAATCCTTCGAACTGCGCACCTCCGGCCTCATTCTCGGCACGGTGATCGCCGCCGGTGTCACCTCGCAAGCACTGCTCGGCGATTACACCTATTTCGGCACCACCGGTGCGGTGCTGCATGGCTGGCGCGATTGGGCCTGCGTGCCGATGTGCGGCATTCTGGGCGGCCTTGCCGGCGGGTTGTTCAGCCGCCTTCTCATCGCCATGGCGCGCGGTCTGCCGGGACAGTTGGGCGCGTTGATCAAGGCCAACCCGATCGCGTTCGCGGCGGCCTGCGGCTTTCTCGTCGGGCTCTGCGGCGTGGCCTCAAACGGCGTCACCTACGGCACCGGCTACCAGGAAGTCACAGCCCTGTTGCACCAGCATGGGGGACCGGGCCAAGGCTTCGGCGTCTTCAAATTCATTGCCACAGCCCTCAGCGCCATCTCGGGCATTCCCGGCGGCATTTTTTCCCCATCCCTGGCGGTCGGCGCGGGGCTCGGCGCCAATGTCGCGGCCTTTTTGCCCGGCGCGACGCTGGAAGCCGTCATCGTGCTTGGCATGGTGTCGTATTTTACCGGCGTCGTGCAGGCGCCGATCACCGCTTTCGTGATCGTGACGGAAATGACCGGCAATCACGCCATGATCATGCCGATCATGGCCGCCGCCTTCATCGCCCATTGGACCTCAAAGCTCATCTGCCCCCAGGGCATCTACCACGCGCTTGCCCGCAACTTCCTCAGTCTCGGCGCCGCGCGTGGCAGCCACTAGATCAGCGGAAGCTTACGCCATCGCGTCTTCGAGCGCCGGATAGTCGGTATAGCCCGTCGCGCCTTCCGCATAGATCGTCGCGCCATTGAGCGCGTTCAACGGCGCGCCGCGCTGCAGCCGCTCGACGAGATCTGGATTGGCGATGAACGGCTTGCCGAACGATGCCGCCTCGGCGTCGCCGCGCGCCAAGGCGCCCGTCGCGGCCTCGAAGGTCATGGCTTCGTTGACGACATAATTACCGCCGAAGGCCTTGCGCACCTGCGGTCCAATCTTGGTCTGGGAAATATCGTCGCGCGCGAACAGGAAGGCGATTTTGCGCTTGCCGAGTTCGCTCGCCACATAGGTGAACAGCGCCTCGGGGTTTGAATCCGACATCGAATGGCTGTTCGACATCAAATTGAGATGCATGCCGACCCGGTCGGCGCCCCAAACGCTGATGACCGCATCGGTCACCTCCAGCATCAACCGCGCCCGGTTCTCGATCGAACCGCCATATTGATCGGTCCGCTTGTTGCTGCCGTCATGCAGGAATTGGTCGAGCAGATAGCCGTTGGCGCCATGGATTTCGACGCCGTCGAATCCGGCCCGGCGCGCATTTTCCGCGCCCTTACGATAAGCCTCGATGATACCGGGAATTTCGCTCGTTTCGAGTGCGCGCGGCGTGACATAGGACGTCTCCGGCCGCACTAGGCTCACGCGGCCTTCCGGCGCGATGGCGGACGGCGCCACCGGCAGGTCGCCGTCGAGGAACAGAGGATGCGAGACGCGGCCGACATGCCAGAGCTGCGTGACGATCGTGCCGCCCGCCTCATGGACGCCTTGCGTGACCTTTTTCCACCCTTCGACCTGCGCATCCGACCACAGGCCGGGCGTATCGCGATAGCCGACGCCCTTCGGCGTCACGGCAGTGGCTTCCGTGATGATCAGGCCGGCCGAGGCGCGCTGCACATAATATTCGCGCATCAGATCGTTGGGAACGCGCCCCTCGCTGGCGCGGCAACGGGTCAACGGCGCCATGATGACGCGATTGCGCAGCTTAAGCGCACCAAACTGGACCGGATCGAAAAGACTGGGCATTCAATGCTCCTAGAAAAAAGCCGAACGAAAACGTCAAGGCAAACCGGATCAGGCCGGGTCGACAAGCCTTCGGATGGCCAGGAATGGGAGCCTTCGCCGGCTGGAAGGGCGACCGGCAAAAGCTTAGGGTCGAAACTCAGTCATGAATGGTGTCTGGACGCGGCGAAATTGACCGAATGCCAGGAGATGGGCCGACGCGGGACGTCCGTCCCGCTAGGACCATTGACGCCGCAGTCGGTCAATTTCGCCGCGCCGCTTCGCGGTGAGGTGAAAAATGGTCATCTGCAGCGTCGCAATGCTTGCCGGTACGGACGTAACGGCGGCGCAATGCTCCTTGCATTTGACCATTTTTGACCTCATCCAGACACCATTCATGACTGAGTTTCGACCCTAGTCCGCATATAGGCGACGATTGCGCCGCGGCAATACATTGTGCGCTGCGATCAAGACCCGGCCGGCAGGATGACCGCGAGCAATTGCTGGGCGCTCTGCTTCCAGGTGAACCATGGCATGTCTTTGGACTGCGGCACACGGCCCATCGGGCGTAGGCGAAGCCAATTTGTGATCGCGCCCGCCAAGGCGGAAGGGTCTTCTCCCTGAAAATAGAAGGCAAAATCCGATGCGACCTCGCGGAACACGGGAATGTCGCGGGCGATGATCGGCAAGCCGTGCTGTGCCGCCTCGATCAGCGGCAAGCCAAAACCCTCGCCCAGGGACGCGGCGATCAGGCAAGTCGACGCGGCGTAGATCTTGTCGAGATATTCGTCGCTGGCGGCATTGAGCCAGAACAAGCGTTTGTTGCGTTCGCCATGGCTCTCCAAATGGTTGGCGAGCTCATCGACTTGCCATCCCTTCTTGCCGACCAGCACCAGATTGGCATCGACGCCGCTGGCCCAGAGCCGCTCGAAGGCGGCGATCGTCTGCGCATAGCCTTTGCGCGGTTCGAGCGTGCCGACCATCAGGAACGTGGGGCGCTCGGCCAAGGCCGGAAGGATCGACGCGGAGTCCGGCGGCATCCCCATCGTCGGCTGCGAATCGCCGATGTCGGCGCCGAGATGGAACCATGTGATGCGCAGCGCCGGATTGCGCTCCGGCACATTGGCCTCGATCCAATCATGCGCCTCATAGGCCACCGCGCGGGAAATGGCGATGATGCCGTCGAATTTCGCCACGGTGCTCAACCACGGCCCATGCGCCTCGCGCACGACGCGCGAGAACATCTTCGGTAGGAGAAGCGGCAGCAGGTCGTAAACGACGAAATAGACCGTCACGCCGCGCTCGCGCATCCGGATCAAAGCGCTCTCGTTGGCCTCGACCACATGATGTTGCAGATCGAGACCGAGAAAAACATCGCCGGCACGCACATCGATGGCGTCGTCACGGCCCTCACGATCGCCCCTGCCCTTTGCCAGCCACCGGTTGGCGCGGCGGTAGCCATGGTCGCCTGTCGCATAGACCGGAACGATTGCGACATCGTCCGACGCGAGCAGAAGCAGATTCTTCATCACGCTGCGCACCACGCGCTGAACCCCGGATTTGGAATCGCGTGTATGCAGTTCGGAAATGTCGACATAAATGTGCCGCCGCCGATCCGCGCGTGGCAGCGCCGTATCAATCCCGGCAGCGATACTCAAGAGATCGCGATCGTTGAGCGTGGCGTCTGCTGCGATCACCTCGCGCGTCCGCTGAAGCAGGAGGGGCTTCAGAGCCGCCTCATCGGGCGGAGGCGGAGCGGCATGCGCGCTGACATAGGACGTGATGGCGTCGAGGGCGCGCGTCGCGCTCTGCGCCCAGGAAAATTTCTGGCGCTGCACCTTGCCGAATTCAACCAACCGCCAGCGGTAATCGCCGTCGATCACGAGCCGCGCCATCGTCGCGCTGATCGCCTCCGTCGAGAACGGATCGAACATCGCTTCGGGATTGGCAATAACTTCGGGAATACTCGAGAGATTGGCGCCAATGACCGGCAGATCGAAGGTCATCGCCTCGAGCGCCGGAAGGCCGAAGCCCTCGCTATAGGAGGGAAAAACGAAGCCGAGCGCCGCGCTGAACAATCCGAACAGAACCGCATCCTCGACATAGCCGGTGAAAACGACGCGCCCCTCGGCAAGGCCGAGACCGGCCGCCCGCTGGTGCAGCTCGGCGATATGGACATCCGGCATTTTGCCGGCGAGGACCAGTTGGCAGGCGTTGCGGACCTCCGCCGGCATCATCGCATAGGCGTCGATGAGGCGCGGCAGGTTTTTGCGTGTATCCGATCCGCCGCAATAGAGCAGGAAGGGCTGCCGGATGCCAAACTCCGCGCAGCAGTCGCTGGCCGCCTCGAGATCGGCAACCGTCATCTCGCTCACCGCGCCGGAGATATTCACGACCGCCTGCGGTGCGACCGCCAGGAGATCGAGCGCTTCGCGACGGGTATAGTCGGAAATTGCGAGCAGCAATTGGGCGCGCTTCAGGTGCTCGATTTTGCCGTGGTACCAATCCCGATGCATCCGGCTCTCGAGATATTCCTCGCGATAGCGCAGCGGAATGAGGTCGTAGAGAATGACCGCGGTCGGAATGTTCGGCAGCAAGGCGCCGATGCTCCCGGTCGAATCGTCCGCCAGGCCCGAAAATAGATCAGTGACCAGAACGAGATCGGGCCGGAGCGAGGCCAAAAACGCTTCGCGGATCAGTTCGGATGCGTGCCGGCGTCCCCCGCCCGCATGATCGAATTGCGACGTGTTGACGAGCCCGTCCCAGACACGAATCGCGCTTTGCGGCAGATCGGCGCCGAACTCGGCGCGCAGCGGCAGGAGGCTCTCCGGCAAGGCGCCGTTCAAGGCAAGCACGATCTCTATCCCGCGCCTTTTGGCCTCGGCGATCAGGGCCTTGGTGAAGTCCTTGGTATAGCGGCCGATGCCGCGGAACCGGCTCTCGTTCTGCGCGCCTTGCAGATCGACGACAATACGCATCCCAATCAGGATCCGGACGGTTTCTGCCGCAGCTCGGCATAGATCGACCGGCCGCGGGCGGTCAGATCGTCGACCGTCAGGATGAGCGTGGCGCGCTGTTCGATGGGGCGTAAGATCAGCCGCCGGATCTTGTCCTGCACCGACTGCGGCAAAGCGTCGTAAAGTTTATTGGTGGCCTGCCGGATCAAGGCCTGGTTGCGGGCCCGTGCCACCAGGGATCGAATTGCCCGCTTGAGGGCAGTTCCCGGCGAGCGGACGACCTCGGCGCCGAATTGCGGCAACTTGGCGAGCAGACCGGACATGCGTTCCTTTCACGATTCACGCGACGCCCATCCGGCATGCGGAAAAGGCGGCAGCGGGCTGGCAACCATTTCAAAAGCCGCTTACCGCATCTTGCCACGCCTGGCTAGGTCTCGCCAGAGGTTCCCGCACGGCGACCAGAAAACTCTATAAATCAATAGGTTGCGAAGTTTGGCAGGGGTGGAGGGACTCGAACCCCCATTACCGGTTTTGGAGACCGGTGCTCTAACCATTGAACTACACCCCTAGAGCGTGCCGGTAATGCCGTATCTCGCGCGACGTTGCAAGCCCCGTGTTGAAAAAAGTCAGCGTCGCCGCCTCCGGCCGGGGAATTGCCATCCGGACCGCATATCGGCCCCTCGCCGCTTGCGCTTCACAGCCCTCGGCCCCTTGGGCAACATGGGCGTCGCCCATTCCGCGGTTTCGCATCCCCCACTTCGAGGCTGGCCCCGTGCTTTTCATGATCATCGAGACATTCGACAATGACGACATGCTCCCGGTTTACCGGCGCGCGCGTGACCATGGCCGCGGCCTCCCCGAGGGCGTAACCTATATCAACAGCTGGATCGAACCCAGTTTCAGGCGCTGTTTTCAGCTCATGGACTGCAACGACGCGCGCCTGCTGCAGCAATGGGTCTTGCACTGGCGCGGTACGGGCGCCCATTTCGAGATCGTGCCTGTCGTGGAAAGCGCCGAAACCCGCCGGATCGTCGAGCCATTCCTAGACGCGCCATAACGGCGCGGGCGTGTCGGCGCCCGCGAATCGAGAGGCACACAGGACATGGACAAAGGCGGCTGTTTACGATAAGAACAAAACATGAATATATACCAGTCTAGAAGAAACGCCCGCGTGCGTAGCGGCGCGGCGGGCAGGGGGTTGTGTGGCCCGCGATGAGGAAAGCGCAACATAAAATAAAAATTTTTGAAATCAAACTAATAGAGCGTATTCTCTTTATTTTTCAAATACTTATAATAGAGTAGGCCCGATCGATACCGCACCCCGCCGGCAACGCCGGACTCCATTTTTCGGTTTCCTTTGAAGGTACTAGCGCAAAATGCTGCAGGAGATTGCACGCGGGTTGCGTTAGTCTGACTCCCGCGAGACGAATGGAGACGGGAGAATGGATACCGTAGTTCTGGAATGGGGTAGTCTGCTGTTGCGGTGGACGCATGTGGTCGCTGGCATCGCGTGGATCGGCTCATCCTTTTATTTCATGCATCTGGACGCGAGCCTTCGGCCGACGTCGGAATTTCCGGCCGGCAAGGGCGGCGTCGCCTGGGAGGTGCACGGCGGCGGTTTCTATGAGGTGCGCAAATATCTGGTCGCGCCGGACCAATTGCCCAAGGAGCTGATCTGGCACAAATGGCAATCCTATTCGACCTGGATTTCGGGCTTCTTCCTGCTCTGCTGGGTCTATTACGGCCAATCGCAGCTTTATCTGATCGACCCATCGATCCAGCCGCTATCGCCGTTGGAAGCTGCGGCGATCGGCATCGGCGGTCTGGCCGCCGGCTGGGTCATCTACGACCAATTGTGCAAATCAGCGCTCGGCAAGAATGAGGTGGCGCTCGCCGCCGTCGGCTTCGCCTACATCATTTTCATGGCGTGGTGTTTCCAGCACGTGTTCTCCGGGCGCGGCGCCTTCAACCACACCGGCGCGTTGATGGCGACGATGATGACCGGCAACGTGTTCTTCGTCATCATCCCGAACCAGCGCAAAGTGGTCGCCGATCTCGTTGCCGGCCGCACGCCGGATCCGGCTCTCGGCAAGCAGGCCAAGCAGCGCTCGACGCACAACAATTACCTCACCCTGCCCGTCCTGTTCCTGATGCTGTCGAACCATTATCCGCTGACCTGGTCGACGCCCTACGCCTATATCGTCGTTGGTCTGGTGCTGATCGCCGGCGCTCTGATCCGCCACTATTACAACGTGAGCCATGCGGGCAAGGGCTATCCGTGGTGGACCTGGCTGGTGGCCGCCCTCGCCATCTGGACCGCAATCTGGATCAGCATGACCTCTTCCCCCGGAGGCCGCGAAATGCTCGGCCTGGCGCCTGCTCCCCAGCAGGCGGCCCAAGCCCCCACGATGAGCGCGGACGAAAAACCGCTGTTCACTCAAGCCGCGCAGATCATCAACGCCCGCTGTGCCATGTGCCATGCGGCCGAGCCGGTGCAGCAAGGCATCGGCATCGCGCCGAAGGGCGTTCGCCTCGATAATGACGCGCAGATCTGGAAACAGGCCCGCGCGATCCGTGTCGAGGCGGTGGCCACCCATGCGATGCCGCCGAACAACCTCACCGAAATGACTCAGGAGGAGCGCCAGAAAGTGGCGCTCTGGCTGCATGTGCACGAGATGAGCAACGGCGCAGGGGCGCAATGATATGCCGAAACGTCTCTGGCTCAAGCAACCGCTCGCCATTCTTGCCCAAGATGCCGGCAATGGCCTGGTGATCGAAGGCAGCCGAATTGTCGAAGTGCTGGGGACCAACCAAGGACCGACACAGCCGGTCGATGCGACCTTCGATGCGTCGCGCCACGTGGTGCTGCCGGGTCTCGTCAACACCCATCACCACTTCTATCAAACGCTCACCCGCGCCCACCCGAGTGCGATCAACAAGGAATTGTTTCCCTGGCTGCAGGCGCTCTATCCGATCTGGTCGCGGCTCGATCCGGATACGTTCCGCATCGCCGTGCGCCTTGCGCTCGTGGAATTGCTGCTCTCCGGCTGCACGACGGCGGCGGACCATCATTATCTTTTCCCGGCCAGCCTCAAGGATGCGATCGACATCGAGGCGGATGAGGCCAAGCGCCTCGGCCTGCGCATGACGATCTCGCGCGGCTCGATGAACCTGTCGCAAAAGGATGGCGGCCTGCCGCCCGATTCCGTCGTGCAGGATGCCGACACGATTCTCTCCGACAGCGAGCGCGTCCTCAACCTCTTCCACGACCGCTCGGAAGGCGCTTACACGCAAATCGCCCTCGCGCCGTGCTCCCCCTTCTCGGTCGACAAGAAGCTGATGCAGGACAGTGCGGCCCTCGCAGCGCGTTTCGATGCGCCGCTGCACACCCATCTCGCCGAGACCGAAGACGAAGACCGCTTCTGCGAAAGCGTCTATGGCTGCCGGCCGATCGAACTGCTCGAGGAAACCGGCTGGCTGCGCCCGCGCACCTGGCTCGCCCATGGCATTCATTTCACCGCCGACGATTGCACGAAACTCGGCCGCCACGGCGTCGGCGTGTGCCACTGTCCGACCTCGAATGCGGTGCTTGCGTCGGGCTTCTGCCGCACGCGCGAATTGGAACAGGCGGGCGCTCCGCTCGGCCTCGGCGTTGACGGATCCGCGTCGAACGATTCCTCCAACATGCTGGAGGCGCTGCGCCATGCGCTGATGCTCAACCGCCTGCACTACAAATCCGCGTCGGCGATCACCCATTTCGACGTGCTGCGCTGGGCGACGGAAGGCTCCGCGCGCTGCCTGGGGCGCAGCGACATCGGCCAAATTGCACCCGGCAAACAGGCGGATCTCGCGCTCTTCACGCTGGATGAGTTGCGCTTCTCGGGCAGTCACGACCCGCTCGCCGCCCTCGTCCTGTGCGGTGCGCACCGGGCCGACCGCGTGATGGTCGGCGGCGACTGGCGCGTGGTGGACGGCATGCCGGTCGGGATCGATCTCGTCGCGCTGCGCGAAGCGCACACGAAGGCAGCGGAGAAGTTTAGGGATTAGTCTCTGATCCCTTCTCCCGCGCTATTGCGTGGGAGAAGGGCGCGCTCTCAGACCTTGTTCCCCGCGACATAAGTCGCCTTCACATTCCGATCGTCGCCCATCATCATCAGGATGAACAGTTCTTCGGCTATGTCGCCGTGAACGCTTTCCATGCGGTGCTGCATCGCCGGCGTCGCGCGGGCATCGAGCACGACGATATCGGCCTCGCGGCCCGGCTCCAGCGTCCCGATCTTGTCGCCGAGCCCCAGCGTCAGTGCATTGCCGCGCGTCATCATGTGGAAGGCCGCCAGCGCCGGCCAGCTCTGCTGCTGCAATTGCAGAATCTTGTAGGCTTCCGCCGCGGTGCGCAGCATCGAATAGGACGTGCCGCCGCCGACATCGGTGGCGATGCTCACCTTGACCGGACGCGGACCATTCTTCAACCGCGCCATGTTGAACAGGCCCGACCCCAGGAACAGATTCGACGTCGGGCAGAAGGCCGCGATCGAGTTCGAGCCGCTCAGCGCCGCAACTTCCTCATCCTCCAGATGCACGCAATGGCCGAAGATCGATTTCGGCCCGAGAAGGCCGTAGTGCTCGTAAATCCCCGTATAGCTCGTCAGCTTCGGAAACAGGGTTTTCACATAGGCGATCTCGTTCACGTTCTCGCACAAATGGGTCTGCACATAGACGTCAGGGTGTTCGCGCACGAGCGCCTGCGCCATTTCCATTTGCGCTTCGGTCGACGTGATCGCAAAGCGCGGCGAAATCACATAATGCTGCCGGCCGCGCTTATCCCACTTCTGCAACAGCGCCTTTGATTGATCGTAGCCGCTTTGCGGCGTGTCGCGCAAAGCTTCCGGCGCGTTGCGGTCCATCATCACCTTGCCCGCGACCATGCGCGTGCCGCGCCGCTCGCTCTCGGCGAAAAAGGCCTCGACGGATTCGGGATGCGCGGAACAATAGACGACCGCCGTCGTCGTGCCGTTGCGCAGCAATTCGTCGAGAAAGAACTTCGCGCCCGCCGCCGCATGCACCGGGTCGCGGTATTTCTGCTCCTCGATGAATGTGTATTTCTGCAGCCATTCGAGCAATTGCGTGCCGTAGGAACCAATCACGCGAGTCTGCGGGAAATGGATATGCGTGTCGATGAATCCGGGCAGGATCAGCTCGTGCGGATAATGATCGACCGGCGCACCGGCCGGCAGCGACGGCAGCAGCGTAGCGGCATCGCCGACATCGCTGATGCGGCCGTCGTTCACAACAACCAGCCCGTCCTCAAGATAGCGGTAGCAGGCGGCAAGCCCGACATCGTCAGGGTCCGCTGTGAATGTGAGCACCCGGCCGCGCAGGGCCTTTACTCGTCCGACCGCCATGGTGAAAACTCCTGGAAACCGCTGCAGGCAAAACCTTGATTGTGTAGCACCGCAACTATCCCCTTGCACTCCCTGGAAAAAAAGAAGAAATTTCAAAAAAAATAAGAAAATCGGGAGCCGATCGATGTCGCTGTTAGAAAATATTCAGGCCTTTGTCCGCACGATCGAACTGGGCTCGCTCTCCGCCGCCGGGCGGCAATTGCGCCAGTCTCCTGCGGTCATGAGCCATCGTCTGCAGCAACTCGAAGCGCATCTGGGCGTCCGTCTCGTCAATCGCACCACGCGCCGCTTGCAATTGACCGAGCAGGGATTGGTGTTCTTCGAAAACGCGCGCGTCGTGCTGGAGACGTTGGAGCGCGCGGAATCGGTCGTGTCCGATGTCGGCGCCACGCCGCGCGGCAACCTCAAGGTCACGGCGCCGTTGGTCTTCGGCCGGTGCATGCTCGCGCCGCTCGTGCCAAGCTTCTTGGAAAAATATCCGCATGTCAGCATTCGCTTGCGGCTCTCGGACCATCTGTTGGATCTGCTCAGCGAAGGCGTCGACATGGCCGTCCGCCTCGCGATCATGCCCGATTCGAGTCTGATCGCCCGCAAGATCGCCGATTGCCCGCGCGTGCTCTGCGCATCGCCGGAATATCTTGCAGCCCGTGGCACGCCGGAAACGCCGGAAGATCTGTTCGGCCACAATTGCCTGCTGCTGCGCTTTCCCGGCTCGCAACAATTCCGCTGGACGATACAATCCGGCGACGGCCCGCTCACTTTGTCGGTCCAGGGCCGTGCCGATGCGGACGATGGCGACGTTCTCACGCAATGGGCGCTCGCGGGGCAAGGCATCGCGCTGAAGTCGGCGTTCGAAATCGCCGATGCATTGCGCGACGGGCGGCTGGTGCCAGTGCTGCCGCAATTCCCGCCCCTGCCCGCGACACTGTCTGTCGTCTACCCGCACAAGCGTCTGATGCCGGCGCGCGTCAAACTCTTCGCCGATTTCCTTGTACAGGAAATCTCGCCTCTTATTCAGAAGGCGCATGAAGGGCTGGACCATGTCCTCAAACAGGCCGCCTAAGGCAGGCGGATGAGGTAAGGCTCGGGGAAGAAGAACTCTTCGAGATTGTTGCCCTCGCCGGCGCGGTCGACGACGAGGAAATCCTGCGGCGCGCTGAGCGGCGTGAGCACGCCGTGCCAGAGATTGCGCGGATAGTTCACGCCTTGCCACGGTTGAGTGAGGAACACCTGCGGCTCGCCCGGCCGCCCGCCCGCGTCCGGCGCGACGACGACCAGAAACGGCTGTGCCGACAGCGGAAAAAACGCCTGGCTGCCGAGCGGATGCCGCTCCACCATTTCGAGCTTGAGCGGCAGCGCATAGGGCGTGCCCTTGAAGATGTTGATGATGACATGGCCGCCAGGCCCCACCGCCTCCGACCGCGCGAGCGCGTGATAGCGCTCGGTGCGGCCGTTGTTGATCGGATAGTGCCGCGCGCCATCGGTTTCGATGACTTCTCCGAAGGCGGCAAAGGCCGCGCGCGTCAGAGGGCGAACGATCAATTCGCGCATGCTCAGATCGCCCTGCGCAGCTTCATGTGCCGGTTGACATCCTTGTACAGGAGATAGCGGAAGTTGCTCGGGCCGCCGGCGTAGCACGCTTGCGGGCAGAAGGCGCGCAGCCACATGAAATCGCCGGCCTCGACCTCGACCCAATCCTGGTTGAGGCGGTAGACCGCCTTGCCCTCCAGCACATAGAGCCCGTGCTCCATGACATGGGTTTCGGCAAAGGGGATCACCGCGCCGGGTTGCAGCGTGACGATGGTGACATGCATGTCGTGCCGCAGATCGGCCGGATCGACAAAGCGGGTGGTCGCCCATTTGCCGTCGGTCTCCGGCATCGGGCTCGGCGCAATCTCGCGCTCGTTGGCGAAGATCGGGTCGGGCAGCGGAAGACCCTCGACGCGCTCGTAGGCCTTGCGGACCCAGTGGAAGCGGGTCATCGTGCCGGTTGGGTTGCGCACGCGCCATTGGCTTCCCGGCGGCAGATAGGCATAACCGCCGGGGACGAGGACATGGGTCTGGCCGTCGAGCGTGACCGCAAGTTCGCCTTCGACGACGAACAGAACCCCTTGCGCCTCCGGATCGAGTTCCGGCTTGTCGCTGCCGCCGCCAGGCGCCACCTCGACGATATATTGCGAGAAGGTCTCGGCGAAACCGGACAGCGGGCGGGCGATCACCCAGAGCCGCGTCTGGTCCCAGAACGGCAGGAAGCTGGTGACGATATCGCTGTAGACGCCCTTCGGGATGACGGCATAGGCCTCGGTGAACACGGCCCGGCCGGTGAGCAATTGGGTCTGCGGCGGCAGGCCGCCGGTGGGCGCGTAATAGGATGCCTCTTTCATCAAATCCTCTCCCAGAGCCCGCTAACGAGCCTTTTTATCTAAGCGACCATGCAAAATTCAGATCCGTCACGGAAGACGGTCCTGCAGGCGCAGAAGCGCGATCCGATCGATCTGCTGCAGCGAAGTTTCGAATTCCGTCGCTTTGTCGGACGCAAGCCGCTGCATGAAGGCGTCGAGAATCTCCTGCGTGCTGCGCCCCTTGACCGCGATGATGAAGGGGAAGCCGAACCGGGCAACATAGGCGTCGTTCAATTCGGTGAATCGCACCTTTTGCTCGAGCGTCAATTGGTCGAGTCCGGCGGAAGCCTGTTCGCGCGCCGAATCAGGCGTGAGCATTTTCGCCTGCGCCAATTTGCCGGCGAGATCCGGGTGCGCTTTGATCAGCGCCAGCTTCGCCTCGTCGGACATCGCGCGCATGGCGGCGCTCATCTTGGCGTGCAGGCCCGTGGCCGTGTCCTCGTTTGCCGTTAATCCCGCCCGGTGTGCAGCCTCGGCGATCTGCGGCGTATGTTCGTAGACGTCGCCGAAGACTTCCGTAAACAGCGCGCGCGGCATATGGCTCGGCCGATAGCCGCCTCGCGGCGGATGCCGCTTGATCCAGTGCCTGGCGATATCGATCCGGCGCGCGACCCAGACGCCGTCGTGCGACGTCACATAATCGAGGAACCGGGCGAGCGCCAAGGCCCGGCCGGGACGGCCGACCAGGCGGCAATGTAGGCCGATCGACAGCATCTTCGGCGCAACCGCGCCCTCGGCATAAAGCAGGTCGAAGGAATCCTTGAGATAGGTGAAAAACTGTTCGCCGGTGTTGAAGCCTTGCGGGGTCGCAAAGCGCATGTCGTTGGCGTCGAGTGTGTAGGGTACAATCAGATGCGGCCCATGCGGCCCCTCGATCCAATAGGGGAATTCGTCGGCATAAGCGTCGGCCGAATAGAGGAAACCCTGATCCTCCAAGGTCAGCGGCAACGTGTGCACCGAGGCCCGCCCCTGATAAAAACCGAGCGGCCGCCCGCCGGTGAGTTCGCGCTGGATGCGGATCGCCTCGTCAATGTGCCGGCGCTCCTCGTCGGCGGTGAAATCCTTGTACTCGATCCATTTGTAGCCGTGCGTGGCGATTTCCCAATCCGCCGCCAGCATCGCCTTGACGGCTTCGGGATTGCGCTCCATCGCGGTGGCGACGCCGAACACCGTGACCGGCAATTTGCGGGCGGTGAACATCCGGTACAACCGCCAGAATCCGGCCCGCGAGCCGTATTCGTAGATCGATTCCATGTTCATGTGCCGCTGCCCCGGCCAGGCCTGGGCGCCAACGATCTCGGACAGGAAAGCCTCGGAAGCCACGTCGCCGTGCAGGATGCAGTTTTCGCCGCCCTCCTCGTAATTGATCACGAATTGCAGGCAGATTTTGGCGCCGCCGGGCCATTGCGCCGCAGGCGGCGTCGGGCCGTAGCCGATCAGATCGCGGGGATAGGGGAGCGAGTCAGCCGTCATGACAGTTCAGATCCAGTCCAATGCAAGAGCGAGCCTAGCCTGTTTTTGCCGCAGATATTGTCTCGTTTTTTTTGAAACTACTTCTCCCAAGACGCAACTTATCACCCCATCTTGATTGTGATGTCTTGTCGTCGTGGCCAGGGCAAGCGAACGGCTCTTCGCAGGAGCGCAAGAAATTTGCAACCCGCCACATTTTGGAGGCCTTTCGAAGGAAGTGGACAGGCGCCAGGGGAAGAAGCCAGAAGTGCCGCCCGATTATGCCAGGTTCGGCTGACGAACCCATAGATCTGCGAAGCGGAATGCGCCAGATTGAAAACTGGTACATGCTCCGGCCAGAGGTGGCTGGAGCATGTCATTCGGAGGGAAAGAATGACAAAAGGTCACTCCGGCACGGGCGGACGGCTGACGACCCACGTGCTTGACACGGCGACGGGCAATCCGGCCGCCAAACTGCGAATCGACCTGTTCCGCTTGAACGGCGACGGGCGCGAACTTCTGACCACCATCGCCACCAATGACGACGGACGCAGCGACGGGCCTTTGTTGGCGGGCGCTGCACTCGAACCTGGACGCTACGAACTCCTCTTCCATGCCGGCGACTATTTGCGCGCCACCGGCGTCAAGCTGCCGGATCCGGCCTTCCTCGACGAGATCCCGATACGCTTTGGCATCGCGGACGCGAATCGGCATTATCATGTGCCGTTGCTCATTTCGCCCTATTCCTATGCCACATATCGCGGGAGCTGAGCGGCTCGCCCGCTCGCCTCGACGGAGACTTTCTTGATGCGCTCCAAAGTCCGATTTTTACTCGGCAACCACGAAATCTGCGAGATCGACCAGCTCGATCCGACCCAGACGGTCTTGGACTGGCTGCGGCTGCATAAGCGTCGTACCGGCACCAAGGAAGGCTGCAACGAAGGCGATTGCGGTGCCTGCACCATCGTCATCGCCAGCCTGAAGGACGGCCAGCTCAGCTATCGCGCCGCCAATTCGTGCATTCAGTTCGTCGGCACGTTGGACGGCTGCCAATTGCTCACGGTCGAAGACTTGAAGCAGGACGGCCGCCTGCACCTCGTGCAGCAGGCGATGGTCGATTGCCACGGCTCGCAATGCGGGTTCTGCACGCCGGGTTTCGTCATGTCGCTCTACGCGATGACGAAGCAATATCCGACGCAGCCGACAGAAGTCCAAATCGACGAAATTCTCGCCGGCAATCTGTGCCGCTGCACCGGCTACGCGCCGATCGTCCGCGCCGTCCACCAGATCTACGCAGCCGGACTGCCGGCCGACCCGGCGGCGGATAGGGTGCGCGAACAGCTCGCCGCCTGGCAGGACGAGACGACGCTCAAAATCGGCGATGGCGAGCGCACCTTCTATGCGCCCGCGACCGAAGACGATCTCGCGCGGGTGCTGCTCGATCAGCCGCAAGCCACGATCGTCGCCGGCAATACGGATGTGGGCTTGTGGGTGACGAAGCAAATGCGCCGGCTCGACCCAGTCGTGTCGATCGGCCGCGTCCAGAGCTTGAAGACGATTCACGAGACGGCGACGACTTTGGAGATCGGGGCCGGCGTCACCTATAGCGATGGCACCGCACGCATTGCCGCGTTCTATCCGGATTTCGGCGACATGCTGCGCCGGCTCGGGTCGACCCAGATCCGCAACGCCGGCACGATCGGCGGCAACATTGCCAACGGCTCGCCGATCGGCGATGCGACGCCGGCGATCATCGCCATGGGCGCGACCTTGCACCTGCGCCGCGGCGATCAGCGCCGCGCGATGCCGATCGAAGATTATTTCATCGCCTATGGCAAGCAGGATCGGCAGCAGAGCGAATTCGTGGAGCGCATCAGCATCCCGAAGCCGCAGAGCAATCTGCACTACCGCGTGTACAAGATCTCCAAGCGTTTCGACCAGGATATTTCCGCCGTGCTCGGCGCCTTTGCCCTGACCCTCGACGACGGCAAGATCAACGAGGCGCGGATCGCCTTTGGCGGCATGGCGGCGACGCCGAAACGCGCGAGCCGGACCGAGGCCGTCCTGCGTGGCCGCGTATGGGATGAAGAAGCGGTCACCGCGGCGATAGCGGCGATCGCCGAGGACTTCACGCCGATCAGCGACATGCGCGCCAGCGCCGCTTACCGGCTCAAGGTCGCGCAGAATTTGCTGCGCCGCCTCTATGTCGAAACCAATGGGTCCGGCGCGGAAACCCGCCTCGCAGGTCAGGAGATTCTGGTCCATGCATAAGCCCTCGCCCCAGATCGGCTCCAACAATGCTTCCGTGCGCGGCGCGGTCCATGTTTCGCTGCGGCACGACAGCGCCCACAAGCATGTTGCCGGCGAAGCCGTCTATATCGACGACATGCCTGAGCCCGCAGGGATGCTGCACGCCTATTTCGGCCTGAGCGACCGCGCCCATGCGCGCATCGTGTCGGTGGACCTCGAGCCCGTGCGCAAGTCGCTCGGCGTCGTCATGGTGCTCACCGCCGCCGATCTGCCGGGCGTCAACGATGTGAGCCCGGTCAACAAGCACGACGAACCGCTGCTTGCCGCCGACACAATCGAGTTTCATGGCCAGCCGATTTTCGCCGTTGCCGCAACGACGCGCCAAGCCGCGCGCTATGCCGCAGCGCAGGCGATCGTAACCTATGAAGATCTGCCCGCCGCGCTCGATGTCGATGCGGCGCGCGCCATGAACATGCCCTATGTGACCGAGCCGCTGACCCTAAACATCGGCGATACCAAGGCCGCCCTCGCTGCGGCGCCGCGGCGCCTGTCGGGACGGCTCGAATTCGGTGGGCAGGATCACTTCTATCTCGAAGGCCATATCGCCGTCGCGGAACCGGGCGAAGACGAGGATGTGAAAGTCTACTCCTCGACCCAGCATCCGAGCGAAGTGCAACATATGGTGGCGCATATACTTGGCATTTCCTCGAACGCTGTGACGGTCGAGACGCGCCGCATGGGCGGCGGCTTCGGCGGCAAGGAAACACAAGGCAATCAATTCGCCTGTATCGCGGCGATCATCGCCAAGCGCACGGGCCGCGCGGTCAAGATCCGCCCCGACCGCGACGACGATATGGTGATGACCGGCAAGCGCCACGATTTCGTGGTGAATTACGATGTCGGCTTCGACGACACGGGCCGCATCCATGGCGTCGACGTGGTCTTTGCAGCGCGCTGCGGTTTCGCAGCCGACCTTTCCGGCCCGGTGACCGACCGCGCGCTGTTTCATGCCGACAATGCCTATTATTATCCGTCCGCGCATTTGACCTCGCAGCCGCTGAAGACGAACACCGTTTCGAACACTGCGTTTCGCGGCTTCGGCGGCCCGCAAGGCATGATGGGCGCCGAGCGAATGATCGAGGAGATCGCCTTTGCGCTCGGCAAGGACCCGCTCGACATCCGCAAGGTCAATTTCTATGGCACCGACGAGCGCAACGTCACGCCGTACCATCAGACGGTCACCGACAACATCATCGCGGATGTGGTGGCGGAGCTCGAAAAACGTTGCGACTATGCGGGCCGCCGACGCGCACTCGCCGAGCTCAACGCCAAGAGTCCGGTCATCAAGCGCGGCATCGCGCTGACGCCCGTCAAATTCGGCATTTCCTTCACCGCGACGCATTACAATCAGGCCGGCGCGCTGGTCCACATCTATTCCGATGGCAGCGTGCATCTCAACCACGGCGGCACGGAAATGGGGCAAGGCCTCTACACCAAGGTCGCGCAGGTGGTCGCGCAGGAATTGCAGATCGATATCGATCACGTGAAGATCACGGCGACGACGACGGCGAAAGTGCCGAATACGTCGGCCACCGCCGCCTCGTCCGGCGCGGATCTCAACGGCAAGGCGGCGCAGGCTGCGACGCATACGCTCAAAAAACGCCTCGTTGAATTTGCCGCGGAGAAATGGGCGGTCGATCAGGATCAGGTCGTGTTCTTGCCGAACCGCGTGCGCGTCGGCAATCAGGAAATCCCCTTCCCCGATTTCGTCAAGCACGCCTATATGGCACGCGTGTCGCTGTCGGCGACGGGCTTCTACAAGACCCCCAAGATCCATTGGGACCGCGCCAGCGGCCGCGGCCGGCCGTTCTATTATTATGCCTACGGCGCAGCCTGTTCGCTCGTGGCCATCGATACGTTGACCGGCGAATATCGCATCGAGCGCGTCGACATTCTGCACGATGCAGGCAATTCCCTGAATCCGTCCGTGGACATCGGCCAGATCGAGGGCGGGTTCGTTCAGGGCGCGGGTTGGCTGACCACCGAAGAATTGGTGTGGGACGATAAGGGCCGCCTGCGCACCCATGCGCCGAGCACCTACAAGATCCCGGCTTGCGGTGATCGTCCGCGCATCTTCAACGTCGAGCTGTTCCAATCCTCGGGCAACCGCGAAGAGGCGATCTTCCGCTCGAAGGCCGTCGGCGAACCGCCGTTCATGCTCGGCCTGTCGGTGTGGCAGGCGATCTCTGATGCGGTGGCCAGCGTCGCCGAACACCGTGTCAATCCGCGGCTCGATTGCCCAGCAACGCCCGAGCGCGTGTTGGCTGCGGTCGAACGGGTCCGCGCCGCCGACCCGATACGCAAAGGCACATGACCATGAGCGGCCTGTTGGATTTTCTGCAGGCGAAACGAAGCGCGGCCGCGCCCGTCATGCGGGTGCGTGTCGAAATCGCGAAGGGCTCGACGCCGCGCGAAACCGGTGTCTTCATGCTGGTAAGTGCGCAGGATTGCGCCGGAACGATCGGTGGCGGGCGGCTAGAATGGGAAGCGATCCGCATGGCCCGCGAAGCACTCGCGCGACATGCAGCGATGGACAATATCGCCATTCCGCTCGGACCCTCGATCGGCCAATGCTGCGGCGGCCATGTCACGCTGTCGCTGACGCCCGTCGATGCGGCGGTTACGGCACAGATCGAGGCCGCCGAGGCCGAAGCGCGCAAGGCGCAACCCTATGTGATCGTCTTCGGTGCAGGGCATGTCGGCCGCGCGCTCGTCGCGGCGCTCGGCCTTCTGCCGTTCCAGGTCCGCTGGGTCGACGAGCGCGAGGACGAATTCAAGATCGGCAAGCCGGCCAATCACGTCGAAGTGGTCGTCGCTGAGCAAGCCCTCGCGGAGGTCCGCCGCGCGCCGCCCGGCAGCGCCTTCGTCGTCCTGACCCACAGCCATAGTCTCGACGCGCTGATCGTCTCGGCGGTGCTGGACCGAGGCGATTTTGCCTATCTCGGTCTCATTGGCTCGAAGAGCAAGCGCAAGACCTTCGAACACGCCTTACGCGAATCCGGTTACACGCGCGCGCAGCTTGCGCGCCTGACCTGCCCCATCGGCGGCGCGCAGGTGCACGATAAGCGGCCCGAAATCATCGCCGCCATGACCGCGGCCGAGATCATCGAAGTGCTGAGCAAACAGCAGCAGGCGGCCGACGAACGTCAACACACGCAGCGCGCTCTGTGAGTATGCTTTGTCTGTATGATTGTGCGCGGCCCTTCTCCCGATGGGAGAAGGGCCGCGCACAATCATACAGACATTTTCTCGGACGGCGATGGGTCGAGCCCAAGATGACAATCGTTGGCCTCACGTGAGGCCGCGTCAGGCGCCACAAGTATGAGAGGACACGATCTCTTTTTGATCGTGCGGCCTTTGCCACGGCAGAGTTTGTACATTTCCCGGAACGTTCCTCGACCTCTCCCTGTCGGGGAATGACGCGGCCGGCTGTGAATCTCGCACGCGGCCGGCCGCACACTCTTTGGATTTTTTTGAAGATGCTTTGCGCGATTGGAGCGTGGGCGGCAGCAACGCAAAAGCCTAAACTTGCAGAAAGTTCAAGCACAGGAGGAAGAGATGGCAAGGATGCGGGCGATCGATGCCGCGGTCATTGTGATGGAAAAAGAGGGAGTGACCTGTGCGTTCGGCGTGCCGGGAGCGGCGATCAATCCGCTTTATTCGGCGATGCGGCCGCGCAATTCCATCCGCCATGTCCTCGCGCGGCATGTCGAGGGCGCGAGCCATATGGCAGAGGGCTATACCCGCGCCAAGGCGGGCAATATCGGCGTGTGCATCGGCACCTCCGGCCCGGCCGGCACCGATATGATCACTGGCCTCTACTCGGCCTTGGCCGATTCCATTCCCATCCTGTGCATCACCGGCCAAGCGCCGCGCGCCCGGCTCTACAAGGAAGATTTCCAGGCCGTCGATATCGAATCGATTTCGAAGCCCGTGACCAAATGGTCGGTCACCGTGCGCGAGCCCGGCCTTGTGCCGCGCGTGTTCCAGCAGGCCTTCCACATCATGCGCTCCGGCCGGCCCGGCCCAGTGCTGGTCGACCTGCCGTTCGACGTGCAGATGGGCGAGATCGAGTTCGATCCCGACACGTATGAGCCGCTGCCGGTGCACAAGCCCGCCGCCACCCGTGGCCAGATCGAAAAAGCCCTCGAAATGCTGAACGGTGCTGATCGGCCACTGATCATCGCCGGCGGTGGCATCATCAATGCCGATGCGTCAAAGCTGCTCGTGGAGTTCGCCGAAGTCACCGGCGTGCCAGTCATCCCGACCCTGATGGGCTGGGGCACGATCCCGGACGATCATCCGCTGATGGTCGGCATGGTCGGCCTGCAGACCAGCCACCGCTACGGCAATGCGACCTTCCTCGCCTCTGACTTCGCGCTCGGCATCGGCAACCGCTGGGCCAATCGCCACACCGGGTCAGTCGAGACCTACACTAAGGGCCGCACCTTTGTGCATGTCGATATCGAGCCGACCCAGATCGGCCGCGTGTTCAATCCCGACCTCGGCATTGCGTCGGACGCCGGCGCAGCCCTGAAGCTGTTCGTCGAAGTGGCCAAGGAATGGAAGGCGGACGGAAAACTCAAGGATCGAGGCGCCTGGGTCGAGGAATGCCGCGAACGCAAGCGCACGCTGCTCCGCCGCACCCATTTCGACAATATGCCGATCAAGCCGCAGCGCGCCTATGAGGAAATGAACAAGGCGTTCGGCAAGGACACCTGCTACGTCTCGACCATCGGCCTGTCGCAGATCGCCGCCGCGCAATTCCTGCACGTGTACAAGCCGCGCCATTGGATCAATTGCGGCCAGGCTGGCCCGTTGGGCTGGACCATGCCGGCCGCACTCGGCGTGCGCGTCGCCGATCCGGAGCGCGAGATCGTCGCGATCTCGGGCGATTACGACTTCCAGTTCATGATGGAGGAGCTTGCGGTCGGGGCGCAGTTCAACCTGCCCTACATCCACATCCTGGTGAACAATTCCTATCTCGGCCTGATCCGCCAGTCGCAGCGCGGGTTCCAGATGGACTATTGCGTGCAATTGTCCTTCGACAATGTGAACGCGCCCGAATTGCGGGGCTATGGCGTCGATCACGTCGCGGTGGTCCAGGGCCTCGGCTGCAAAGCGTTGCGCGTCACCGATCCGAACGAGATCCATGGCGCCATCCTAAAAGCGAAGAAGCTGATGGAGGAATTCCGCGTGCCGGTGGTGGTCGAGATCATCCTGGAGCGCGAGACCAACATCGCCATGGGCACCGAGCTCGACAACATCACCGAGTTCGAGGATCTGGCGCAATCGGCAGCGGATGCCCCGACCGCCATCGCCCTGCTCGATTAACGCTTAAGGACCCGACCATGACCAAATTCAGTGCCAACCTGAGCATGCTGTTTCTCGAAGTCCCGTTCCTCGAGCGGTTCGGCGCGGCGAAAAAGGCCGGCTTCCACGGTGTCGAATATGTCTCGCCGTACGAGTTCGGCGCGGAAGAGATTGCCAAGCTGCTGAGCGAGCATCAGCTCGAACAGGTTCTGTTCAACCTGCCCGCCGGCGATTGGGGCAAGGGCGAGCGCGGCATCGCCTGCCATCCTGACCGGGTGGAGGAATTCCGCGCCGGGGTCGACAAGGCGATCACTTATGCCAAGGCGCTTCAATGCCCCCAGGTCAATTGCCTCGCCGGCATCGTGCCGACCGACGTCAGCGCCGCGGACGCCCGCGCAACACTGGTCAGCAACTTGCGCTTTGCCGCCGAAAGGCTGCAGGCAGCCGGCATTCTCCTGCTGCTTGAGCCGATCAATCACTACGACATCCCCGGCTTCTGCGTCACCAAATCGGCGCAGGGCATCTCGATCATGGACGAGGTCGGCTCAGCGAACCTGAAGCTGCAATACGACATCTACCACATGCAGCGCATGGAGGGCGAACTGGCCAACACCGCGCAAAAGCTTCTGCCGCGCATCGCCCATATTCAGCTCGCCGACAATCCGGGCCGGAACGAGCCGGGCACCGGCGAGATCAATTATCCCTTCCTCTTCGCGCATCTCGCGCGCATCGGCTACGCAGGCTGGATCGGCTGCGAATACAAGCCAAAGGGCGGGACCAACGCGGGCCTCGGCTGGATGAAGGGCCTCAGCTAACCACCATCAGCGGAGATTAAGACATGAGCACGATCGGTTTCATTGGCCTTGGCATCATGGGCCGCCCCATGGCGGGGCATTTGCTCGCCGCCGGCAACAAGTTGGTGACCTTCTCGCGCGGCGCCAAGCCCGAGGAGCTTCTGGCCAAGGGCGCGCAATGGGTCGACTCGAACAGGCAAGTTGCCGAAAGCGCCGATATCATCTTCCTCATGGTGCCGGACACGGCCGATGTGGAGGCGGTGCTGTTCGGCGAGAATGGCGTCGCCGCCGGCCTGATCCCAGGCAAGATCGTCGTTGATATGAGCTCGATTTCGCCGGTCGCGACCAAGGAGATCGCTAAGAAGATCAATGATCTTGGCTGCGATTATCTCGATGCGCCGGTATCGGGCGGCGAGGTCGGCGCCAAGGCCGGCTCGCTCACCATCATGGTCGGCGGACCGCAAGCCGCCTTCGACAAGGTCAAGCCTTTGTTCGATCTGATGGGCAAGAACGTGACGCTGGTCGGCGGCAATGGCGATGGCCAGACGACCAAGGTCGCCAACCAGATCATCGTGGCCCTGACCATCGAAGCGGTGGCCGAAGCGCTGGTGTTCGCCTCCAAAGCCGGCGCAGATCCGGCGCAGGTGCGCCAGGCGCTGATGGGCGGCTTCGCCTCCTCGCGCATCCTTGAAGTGCATGGCGAGCGCATGATTAAACGCACTTTCGATCCGGGTTTCCGCATCGAACTGCACCAGAAGGACCTCAATCTGGCGCTCGCTAGCGCCCGCGCGATCGGCGTATCACTGCCGAACACCGCGACGGCGCAGGAATTGTTCAATGCCTGCGCGGCCAATGGCGGCGCGAAATGGGACCATTCTGGCATGGTGAAGGCCCTTGAACTGCTGGCCCAACACGAAGTAGCAAAGGCTTGAGGCAAAATTGCAGAATCCGGTCTCCCCGCGCGATCGCTTGGGAGACCGGATTCTGCGCATTAATGGGACTGGGAGAGGAAATGTGATTCAAGACCAGCGGCAATTTCTTCTCGATTTGTTTAAGTCGGCGGTCGATGCGGCGCGGCCAGAGCTCTGCGTGCCGCAGAACCTGCCCGCCGCGCCCAAAGGCCGGCTGATCGTCGTCGGCGCCGGCAAGGCGGCGGCCTCCATGGCTGCGGCGGTGGAAGCCCATTGGCCGGGGCCGCTCGAAGGCGTGGTGGTGACGCGCTACGGCCATCACGTGCCGACGACGCGCATCGAAGTGATCGAAGCCTCCCATCCCGTTCCCGACGCGGCCGGTGAAGCCGCCGCGCAGAAGATTCTGGACAAAGTTCAGGGCCTCACCGCCGACGATCTCGTCCTGTGCCTGATCTCCGGCGGCGGCTCCGCGCTGCTCTCTCTGCCAGCCCCTGGGCTCACGCTCGCCGACAAGCAGGCGATCAACAAGGCCCTGCTGCGCAGCGGCGCCAGCATCGCCGAGATGAATTGCGTGCGCAAACATCTCTCACGGATCAAAGGCGGCCGCCTAGCCGTGGAGGCGGCGCCGGCTCAGGTCGTGGCGCTGATTATCTCCGACGTCCCGGGCGACGATCTCTCAATCATCGCCTCCGGCCCGACCGTCGACGATATGACGACCTCGGCCGAAGCGCGCGCCATTCTGGAAAAATACAATATTCCTGTGTCCGACGCGGTTCTGGCGCATCTCAATGATCCACGCTCGGAAACGCCCAAACCCGGCGACCCGCGCCTCGCGCATGTCGTCAACAAGCTCATTGCGACGCCGCAAATGGCTTTGGAAGCCGCCGCCGATGTCGCGCGCAAGCACGGCGTAACGCCGCTCATTCTCGGCAATGCGATCGAGGGCGAGGCGCGCGAGGTCGCGATCGTACATGCCGGCATCGCGCGCCAATGTTTTGAGCATGACCAGCCGGCAGCGGCGCCCTGCGTGCTGATCTCGGGCGGCGAGACCACGGTCACCGTGCGCGGCAAAGGCCGCGGCGGCCGCAATGCCGAATTCCTGCTAGCGCTCGCAGTCGCGCTCAACGGCCATGCGGGCATCGCGGCGATCGCGGGCGACACCGACGGCATCGACGGCAGCGAGGATAACGCCGGCGCGATCATCGCCCCAGACACGATCGCGCGGGCGGCACAAGCCGGCCTCGATCTCAAGCAGGTGCTCGCCAACAACGACGCCTATTCGGCCTTCGCTACCCTCGGCGATCTCGTCATCACAGGCCCGACCCTCACCAACGTCAACGACTTCCGCGCCATCCTCATCCAACGCCAGTGAGGCATCGACCACGAAAGCTTGTCGGTTGAGCTTTGAAAAAGGGGTTCGGTGGCGTCATCATCGCACCGAACCCAAACATCTTTCGCAATCGATTAAGCGCTGACGGTCTGAGGCGCTTTCTGACTTTGCAGCCATTGTTCCGCGGCCGCACGGCCGCTTTCCTTCAGCGCCGTAATAAAGTTCCAATCGGTCGACAGCGGACTGGCTTCCGCAAGACCCTCATGACACTCCTCAGCCGCAAGCAGATGCAGCTTGATGTCGCTCAGCTCGCCATCCTTGCCTTGCGCCAACCAACGGGTTTTACGGCGCTTCGCCTGCAAGCTCTGCAGCGCGTCAAGATCCTCGAGCAAGCCGCTGCCGAATTGCAGCCGCAGCAATCGCGCTCCAATCTCCTCGGCGCTCACGGGAACCTTGGCGCCGCGCGTCGGCACGATTTGCACCACCAGGAAATCGCGCGCCTTCGACTGCGTGACGAGCGGAATCAGGGGCGGATTGGCCGCATAGCCGCCGTCCCAATAGGCCTCGTCGTCGATCACCACCGTATGATTGAGACGCGGCAGACAGGCTGAGGCCAAGACCACCTCGGCGCTTACCTCGTCGCGCGAAAAAATCCGCGCGCGGCTGTCGGACAGGCGGGTCGCCGCAATGAGCAATTGCGGGCCGTCGCTCTCGCGAATGGCCGCAAAATCGATCTCGTCGTTCAGAATCGTCCGCAGCGGATTGATGTCGAACATGTTCCACTGGCTGGCGGACAACAAACCGTAGGACGCGATCGGCAGCGTGGCCATGCCGGGCGCACCCGAGGCGCTGATCTTGCGCCAGACCTCGGCGAGCTTGGCGCGCGCGCCTTCGCGGCCGCCAAGGGCCAAGCCGGAAGCCAGTGCGACGGCATTCACCGTCCCCGCGCTAGCACAGGAAATGGCGTCGAACACCACGTCGTCCTCTTCCAGCAGTCGGTCGAGCACGCCCCAGGTGAAGGCGCCGAATGACCCACCACCTTGCAGGGCGAGGGACACACGAAAAGGCTTTTTCGAGGCACCCTGCCCCGACTGTGTGGAGCTTCGCCAAAACGGCATGGGTGCGGCATCTTTTCCAATGAATTTCAACATGCGTTTTCCAATCGATTTGAGCACACGGTCCGATATTGTGCGCCGCAACATGAATTCAACCCCAAATCTTGAGAGTTTCCATTAACCTGTTGTAATGATTATTTTTTAGATACGATAAGGCCTCAGTCGGAGCCCCATTCGAAGCCATCCAACGCGCGAAGCGCGGCCCAGGGCCGCCCGGTGCTACGATTACAATCGCCCGCTTTTTTCCGTCAGGTCCCTATTGCTGCGCGAGTTTAAGGATCAATTAGGCATTTCTTTGGCTGGCAATTCGCGCCGCCAATCCGTCGGGCTGCCTCCGCGGCGATCATCATGGCTCGGCGAACGAAGCCTCAATGCCGGCAAAGCCGTTTCCTCACGCTGCGCTTCTATTCTAGAATGAATCTGGTTCCGGCAGGCCGACCTCGAGCCATCGGAGAAGGCGCGTTCTTCATGCCCGAAGACACCTTTGACACGAATGCGTGGCTGCACCGCATCGGGTACGCGGGATCACGCGCGCCAACCCTGGAGACATTGCGGGCACTCGTCGCGAAGCACGCGACGGCAATTTCATACGAGAGCATCGATGTGCTGCTGGATAGACCGCCCAAGCTCGCATTGGGGCCGCTGCAGCAGAAGCTGATCCTAGGCGGTCGCGGCGGCTATTGCTTCGAACAGAACTTCCTATTCCGCGGAGGCTTGAGAGCTCTTGGGTTCAATGTCACGAGCCTCCAGGCCCGCGTTGTGCGCGGCCTGCCTATCGATGCGCCTCGCCCGGCATTGCACATGGTGCTTCGAGTTGACCTGCCTGAAGGCCCCTTCCTTGCGGATGTCGGTTTCGGCAATTTGGCGCCGACAGCTCCCTTGGCGCTTTGCGCAGATGTCGAACAGGAGACACCGCATGAACCCATGCGCTTCATTCAAATGGGTGAAGAACTGACGTTGCAGTCCAAGCTTGGAGAGAAGTGGGAACACATCTACCGCGTCGTATCACTCCCGCGCGTCGACGGCGAATATGAGATCTGCAATTGGTTCACCGCCAGTCATCCGGATAGCCCCTATCGCAACAACCTGATCGCGGCGCGGCCAGGCCCCGATGGTACCCGAATAACACTGTTCAACGCGAGATTGAACGTTCGACATACGACCGGAGAAGTCGAACGACGCATCCTCGATGGCATAGACGAGTATCGCGATGTCCTGTCCGAAACGTTCAAGATCTCTCTGCCAGAGAAAGATCTCGCATCAGCCTTGGAAATCATCGAGCACCGCGGAACTCGCGGACCACCGCATCCCTTTTTCGCGTAGCGGCTGTCGCGTTTATGTGAACGCTTCAAGGCTCGGATGTGCAAGCGCCGTCATGATGCCGCGCAATTCGGCGAGGCCCTTCAACCGGCCGATCGCAGGATAACCCGGCTGGCCGCTGCGCTTGAGATCGTCCAGAATATCCTGACCATGGTCCGGACGCATCGGGATCGACCAATCCTTGCGGCCCGCATGCTTGCGCCGCCGCTCTTCCCGCAAAACAGCCGCGATGACAGCGACCATATCCGTATCGCCGCCAAGATGCTCGGCTTCATGGAACGAACCGCGCATGTCGGCGGACTCGCGTTTCACGTTGCGCAAGTGAAGGAAATGCACACGGTCTCCGAGCCGTTCCATCATGCCGGGCAAATCATTGTCGGGCCGAGCGCCCAGCGATCCGGTGCACAAGGTAATGCCGTTCGCCGGAGAATCGACCGCCTCCATCACCGCGCGATAATCGACTTCGGTCGACATGATCCGCGGCAATCCGAGCAGCGCGAACGGCGGGTCGTCGGGATGGCAGCACAGCCGCAGCCCAAGGCGCTCTGCAACGGGCGCGACCTCACTCAGGAAATCGATGAGATGCGCCCGCAGCCGCTCGGCGGGCAGGTCGCGATAGTCTTCGAGATGCGCGCGCACATCGGCCAAGGTGAAGCTTTCGGCCGCGCCGGGCAACCCGAACACGACATTGCGCGCCAGCGTCCGGCGCTGGTCCTCGCTCATCGCCGCATGGCGTTGCCGAGCGGTTTCGACGACCCAGTCGGGATAATCCCTCGCGGCTTCCTTACGCTCCAGGACGAACAGGTCGAAGGCCGCGAAATCCGGAAAATCGAACCGCATGCAGGTCGCCCCATTGCGCAAGCGCCAGTTCAAATGCGTCCGCGTCCAGTCGAGCACCGGCATGAAATTGTAGCAGATGACCTCGATCCCGGCGTCGGCGAGATGCTTGAGGCTGACTTTGTAATTCGCAATATGCTGCTTCCAGTCGCCGCGTTGTTTCTTGATGTCTTCCGAAACGGGCAAGCTCTCGACCACGTCCCAACGCAAGCCGGATGGCTTGCCGTCGCTCATGCGGCCGATTTCGTCCTGGCGCTTGGCGATCTCTTCGGGCGACCAAACCGCCCCCGTCGCCACGTGATGCAAGGCGCTCACGACCCCTTCAACGCCTGCTTGCAGCATGTCGTCGACACTCACGAGATCTCGCGGGCCAAACCAACGCCAAGTTTGCTTCATGATGCCTATCCTCCCATCACCGCGGCGCCACACGGCGCATTCCGTGCCAGAACTAGCACCAGCTTTGTGGCCTGACAAGTATGGTAGTTGACTAGCATGCTTGTGCGTGATAATCGGCCAAGCCGAGAGGGTTTGACCATGTCTGCCATCCTGAACCTGGAACCGATGGAACGCCAAGAGGCTGAGCCCGCCCCCCTTTGGCCGCTGGATCCTATCGCGCCGGTCGGCCCACAAATTCATGCGCTCTTGCGCCAGCAGATCATCCGCAGCGAATTGTTGCCCGGCACGGCGCTCTCTGAAGCGGAAATCGCCCGGCGCTGCAGCACCAGTCGGCAGCCCGTGCGCGAAGCCTTCATCAAATTGGCGGAAGAAGGCCTGCTCGAGGTCAGGCCGCAGCGCGGCACGTTCGTCCGCAAAATCAACAAGGCTGCCGTGCTCGACGCCCGCTTCGTGCGCGAGGCGATCGAGGCAGAAATCGTGCGCGAGCTTGCAGGCAAGAGCAATAAGGATTTGATCGTGCGATTGCGGCGGCAGCTTGCCGAACAGGCCGCGACGCCGAACGATCGTCCCGACGATTTCATGCGGCTCGACGAGGAGTTTCACCGGACATTGGCGGATGCGGCAGGCCGGCTTTATGGCTGGAAGGTCATCGAGGACGTCAAGATTCATATGGACCGTGTCCGCCACCTGTCGTTGCGAACCTTTCCGCAGGACAAGCTCGTGCAGCAGCATACGGCCATCGTCGATGCGGTCGAACGCGCGTCGCCTCAGGAGGCGGAAGCGGCCATGCGTCGGCATCTGCGGGCGATTTTGGATGACCTGCCGCCAATCGCGGCGCAATATCCGAGCTACTTCACTTCGCCGGGCTGAACCGCCGACGATCTGGGACAACCGTAATCAAACGCAAAACAAGGGAGAGATGATGAAGACCCGGGCCTGTGTCCTTCATGCAATGGGCGATGTGCGGATCGAAGAGCGCGAATTGGGCGCGGTCGGCCCCGACCAAGTGCTCGTCCGTGTTGGTGCAGGCGGAATTTGCGGGTCGGACATCCATTATTTTTGGGACGGCGGCATCGGCGCCATTCGTGTCAGCGAGCCGATCATCCTTGGCCATGAGGTCGCGGGGACGGTCGAGACGACCGGCGCGAAGGTCACCAAGGTGAAGCGCGGCGACAAAGTTGCTCTGTGCCCGAGCCATCCGTGCGGCCAGTGCCAGTTTTGTCAAAGCGGCCAGCAGCAGCACTGTCTCAACATGCAGTTCCTTGGCAGCGCGATGCGCAAGCCGCATTGCGATGGCGGTTTTCGCGATCTTATCATCGTTGGCGAGATGCAATGCGAACCCGTTGGCGATGTCGGACTGGATGAAGCGGCTTGCGCGGAACCCCTCGCGGTCGGCCTGCATGCGATCAACAACGCCGGCAATCTGCTTGGCAAACGCGTCCTCGTCACGGGCGCAGGCCCAATCGGCGCGCTGCTGATCGGCGCGGCAAAGCTCGCGGGCGCTCAGGAAATCGTCGCGGTCGATCTTGCCGACGCAGCCCTCACTGCAGCACTCAAAATGGGGGCGACCTCGAGCGTGAACGCCCAGCGTGAGCCCGACCGACTCAAGACCAGCTATAGCACCGACAAAGGATATTTTGACGTCGGCTTCGAATGTTCCGGCTCCGGCGTCGCGCTTGGCGACATGTTTCCGTTGATCCGTCCGCGCGGCACCATCGTCGCCGTCGGGGTCAGCAGCGGCGCCCATATCCCCTTCAACGCGCTCGTCGGCAAAGAAATCAAGCTCGTCGGCACCCATCGTTTCCACGAAGAATATCCGATCGCTGCCCGGATGATCGCGCAAAGGCGTCTCGATGCGCGTCCCATCATCACGGCCACGCTGCCGATGGAACGCATCCGCGAGGCTTTCGATCTCGTCCGCGACCGATCGTCACAAATGAAGGTGCAATTAAGTTTCGCGCCTTAGTACCAACGGTCACGACCAGTGGCCGTTGGTACCTTTCTTCATTTTTCGCCTTTTCAAGGCGAGTGCGAAAAATGAAGAGCAGTCCAAAGGTCGCTTCCGCAACCTTTGGTATAAGGGCGCATCCTGTTCCAATAAATCCGCAATACGAAACAAGCAGATATCAGGGAGGAATTATGGATCAGATCAGCACAATGAGTCCGGACGCAATCCGCCGATTGTCGGACCAGGCCACTAAAGTCCTGTTGAACAAGCCCAATACGGCATCCAGCACGCAAGGTGGCTGGATGATGATCGCGACGATCCTGATCGAAGCCTGGGATCTTTACGCGATCGCGTTCGTCCTCATCTTCGTCAAGACGGACTTCAATCCCACGGCGTTTGAGCTTGGCCTCGCAACCGCCGCGGTCCAAGGCGGCGCGCTCGTCGGCGCGCAACTCGGCGGCATACTCGCGGACCGGTTCGGTCGCAAAGCCATATTCGTCACCACCATGATCCTGTTCATCATCCTTGCACTCGCACAGGCCTTTGCCCGCGACATCTGGGACCTGATCATTTTGCGGTTTTTGATCGGCATTCCGCTCGGCAGCGACATCTCCAACGGCTACGCCTACATCATGGAGTCGATGTCGAAGGGCAAGCGCGAGGAAATGGGCAGCCGCTGGCAATTCATGTTCGGCGTTGGCGAAGTCCTCTCCATTATCGTTATCACCATCATGTATGTCGCCGGCATGGACCATTCACTGCTGTGGCGCGTCGCCCTGGCGCTCGGCGCCCTGCCTGCCGTCATCCTTTTGGTCGGCCGGCTCAATTTGCCTGAAACGCCGCTGTCCCTGCTGCAACGCGGCCAGTTCGTGAAGGCAAAACAAGTGTCCAAGCAATTGTTCAACGACTCGCTCGACATGCTGCCGAACCAGAATGTGCGGTTGCCAAAAGCCAAGCTGAGTGACTTCCTCAGCGTGATTTGGGCGGACCCGATCAAACGCCGGGCAACGATATTTTCCTGGATCTCCAATGCCTGTCAGGGTGCTGAATTCGCGGCCTGGGGCTTCTACCTTCCCGTCGTCCTGGTGTTGAGCGGCGTCGGCGTATCGAACAACGGCAACATCACCGGCACCAATCTCGTGACCGCCCTCGTCTTCTGCCTGGCGACGGTTTCCGGCTATGTCGCACCGCTGATGCTCTCGAAGATCGGACATCGCGGCGTTTCCATGTGGGGCTACGGCCTCGCCTTCGCCGGCCTTATCATGGGCGCCATCGGCATGTATTATGACTGGAAATTCGTCATCGTCATCGGTGCCTGCGTCCTCATGTGGGGCCATTACTGGGATGCCTCGAACGGCATGACCATCACCTCGATGGTGGCCCCTGCCCGCTTCCGCGGAACGGCTTCCGGATTCGGCTATCTGTTCGTCAAGGGCGCGGCTTTCTTCGGTGCGTTCGTCTTTCCGATCCTCAGCCAAAATCTCGGCAATGTCGGAGCCACATTAGCCGTGTCGCTCTTGTCGCTGACAGGTTTCCTCGCGGCCAAATTCATCCTGCCGGAAGTCTATGGCTATGTCGACACCGAGGACGTGACCTAAGCAAACAAGAAACGCAACGTCGCGAAACGAAGCGGGTGCGATGCACCCGCTTCGCCGCACACATCGAACATGCTTCTCCTTTGAGGAATCGCCCGATCATGAAGATTCGCGCCATTGAAACCGTCCGCGTCGAAGAACGGCCCAACCTGCTTTGGGTCGAAGTTCACACCGACGAAGGCATTACCGGACTGGGTGAGACTTTTTATCTATCGCGCACGGTCGAAGAATATCTGCACGAATATGTCGCACCTCGTGTGATCGGGCGCGATCCCCTGGAGATCGACCTGCTGTCCGCCGATCTTATCGGCTATTTGGGCTTCCGCTCTAGCGGGGCCGAAACGCGCGGCAATTCCGCGTTCGATATCGCGTTGTGGGACATTTTCGGCAAGGCGACGGGACTGCCGATCGCGCAATTGCTCGGCGGCTTTTCGCGTAAATCGATCCGCACCTACAACACCTGCGCCGGCACCGAATATATCAAGGATGACACGGGACAAACGACGTCGAACTATGGGCTGGGAACGAAAAGCAATTTCGACGACCTCAACGGCTTCCTCCACCGCGCCGACGAATTGGCGCAGGAGCTTTTGGCCGAAGGCATTACGGCGATGAAGATCTGGCCCTTCGACCATGCGGCCGAAAAAACGCGCGGCCTCGATATTTCGGCGGCGGACCTCAAAGCGGCGCTGTCACCTTTCGAAAAGATCCGCAAGGCGGTTGGCGACAAGATGGACATCATGGTCGAGTTTCACTCGATGTGGCAATTGCTGCCCGCAATCAAGATCGCCAAAGCGCTCACGCCCTATGCGACGTATTGGCATGAAGATCCGATTCGCATGGACAGCCTTGCCGATCTGAAGCGCTATCAAGCCGCGAGCCCCGCCCCCATTTCCGCCTCCGAGACCCTGGCGAGCCGCGCGGCGTTTCGCGAGCTTTTGGAGACCGGTGCGGCCGGAATCGTCATGCTAGACATATCCTGGTGCGGCGGTCTCTCGGAGGCCCGCAAGATCGCCGCCATGGCCGAAGCATGGAAATTGCCCGTCGCGCCGCACGATTGCACGGGACCGGTGGTTCTCGCCGCATCGACCCATCTCTCGCTCAATGCGCCCAACGCAGTCGTGCAGGAAAGCGTGCGCGCCTTCTACCGCACCTGGTACCGCGACCTTGTGACCGCATTGCCGGAGGTCAAGGACGGCATGATCACGGTCCCGCCCGGCCCGGGTCTGGGGTTGTCGTTGCATCCCGACCTCAATCGGGCGTACACCGTGCACCGCCGCGTGTCGGACGCCAAAAGCCTTTGAGCCAAGCCTGTTTGGCTAGGCGTAGTTTGGCTTTGTTTCAGTCTCATTGTCAGGTGAAATGAGACTTACAATCATCGCGCCCAATCAGAATGATTGCTTGAAGGAGTTGGGACTTGGGGCCGCTTGCGGGACTGAAGGTGGTCGAGTTTGCCGGCCTTGGCCCGGTGCCGTTCTGCGGCATGCTCCTTGGCGATCTCGGCGCCGACGTCCTTCGTATCGACAAGCCGGAAGCCGGCGACCGCAACGTCGAAATTCCGACCAAGTTCGACTTGCACAACCGCAGCAAGCGGTCCGTTGCCGTCGATATCAAAACGCCGGCCGGCCTTGCCCTCGTCATGGAACTGATCGACCGAGCCGACATCCTCATCGAGGGCTTTCGGCCGGGCGTCGCGGAGCGGCTCGGATTTGGGCCCGAAACATGCCTGGAACGAAACCCGCTCCTGATCTATGGCCGCGCGACGGGCTGGGGCCAGGATGGCCCTCTTGCCCAATCGGTTGGGCACGACATCAACTACATTGCGTTGACGGGAGCGCTTGATCTCATTGGATCGAGCGACGGGCCGCCAATTCCGCCGCTTAATCTGCTTGGTGACTATGGCGGTGGCGCATTGTATCTGGCGTTCGGCCTGATGTGCGCGGTCTTTGAAGCGCGGCAATCTGGCCGCGGCCAGGTGATCGATGCGGCTATGATCGATGGCGTCACCAGCCTCCTCACCGTCTTTCATGCGTTCCGCCAGGCGGGCGCTCTCGCGCCGCAGCGTGGCGCAAATCTTCTCGATGGCGGCGCTCCGTTCTATACGTGTTATCGAACCAAAGACGACCGCTATGTCGCCATCGGCGCGATCGAGGATCGATTCTATCTCGAATTGCTCCGCCTCGTCGGCCTCGATAAGGTCGATCTTCCCGACCGCAACGACCACCGCAATTGGCCGGACCTTCGGCGGCGTTTTGCGGAAATATTCGAAACGCGAACGCGCGGAGAATGGACGGCGCTGTTCGAGGGGCGCGACGCCTGCCTTTCTCCTGTCCTGTCGCTCGATGAAGCGACACAGCATCCGCACAATCGCGCAAGATCCATGTTCGAGACCGTTGACAGCCTCAGCCACTCGCGGCCAGTACCCCGTTTCTCGCGCACACCCGGCAAGATTCAGCGGTCCGCACCAAGGCGCGGCGAACATACACACGAAGCGCTGAAGGATTGGGCCGTGAGCGAAGCTGCCATCGAGAACGCCCTTCGCTCCGGCGCGCTCCTCGCCGGCATCGAGCACTCTCGAGAGTCCGCTTCAGAAAAATCAGAATGAATCCAGCAGCGCGACGTCGCTTCGTCACGAAGGGATCCTCTTTTCTGCCCGGCCGCCTACGGCCCTTTGGTGTGCGTCGGCGCATCGATTTGCACCGTCGCCGTCATGCCGGCGGCGAGAATCACGTCTTGTGGCACCTGATCGATATGGATGCGAACCGGAATGCGCTGTGCCAGCCGCACCCAAGTGAAAATCGGATTGACCGTCGCGACGCCTTGCCCATTCGGTTGCGCGTTCGCGACACTGATCGCGCGCGCGATACTGTCGACGTGACCATGGACGATGTCGCTGTACCCCATCAATTTCACCTCGGCCGGGTCGCCCACGCGAATATCCGTGAGATTGGTTTCCTCGAAATACGCATCGACCCAGAAGGAATCGGCGTCGACGATCGAAATGATGCTCTTCTCCGCGGAGGCATAGGCGCCCGACCGCACGATGAGATTGGTCACCCAGCCATTCGCCGGTGAGCGAATTTCCGTGCGCTCCAGATTGACCTTGGCACGATCGAGCTGTGCCTGCGCCTGGCCGACGCTCGCTTCCGCGCCGCTGCGCTGTGCATTGAGCGAGTCGATGCGGCGTTGCGCCTGTTTCAGCGCCGCATCAGCGCTCGCAAGCGCAGCCTCCTGTTGCCGCAATTGGGACTCCGTCTGTTGCACGCTCTGAATCGTTCCGGCGTTGCTTTGCATCAAATCCTGCGAACGCGTCGCCTGCTGCTTCGCGAAGGTCAATGCCGCCTGCGCCTGGTCGACTTGCGCCTGGCTCGCCGCGATTTGCGCCCGTTGGATTTCCATCTCCGCGTCGACATTCTGCGCATTCGCCTGCGCCTGGCGCAATGCGGCTTCCGCCTGTTCGGACGTGATCTTGTAATTGGTCGGATCGATCTGCAGCAGCAAATCGCCCTTGTGCACAAATTGGTTGTCGGCCACCGGCAAAGTGACGACGTTCCCCCCTACCTCCGGCGCAACGGTCACGATATAGGCGCGGACCGTTCCGTCCCGCGTCCAGGGCGCATCCATGTAGGCGGACCACATGGCCCGCACGAGGACTGCGGCAAGCGCAACGACGGCAAGCGTGAGCAGCACCGAAAAAGTCCGCCGCATCGGATTGCGCGGCGCCGTACCGACCACGAGATCGGGCGACCAGGGCGCTTCTTGCTTGCGTTCGGTGGGTTGAACTTTCGGATTGGTTTCGGTTTGGGACATGGCGGAACGCTCAACGTGCGGCGAAGAGGACGATGGAGGAGAGGACGATCAGATAAACCGCCCCCACGAAGAGGGGTGGATGCCAAACGTAACGGAGCAGGCTGAAACGATCGGCGATCCGGCACAGGATAATCGTGATGATCCAGGCGACGAGCAGCATCACCGCAATCGGCGCGACATAGACACCCAGGACATCGACTTCGACGAATTTCATGCGCGCGCTCCGGTATCGAAATAGGCACCATGCAAAGCGAGCGCCTCGGACAGCACGATAATGCTGCCGCGCGCCCGTAACACGGTTTGTGTCGCCATGCCGGCCTCCCCCTTCGCCGTCAAGACGGAGTCGAAACGCGCGAGCTCCGAAATGGCGCGCACACTATGGCCTTGCGAGACAGGTGTAAGCGCGCGCTCAAGGTCGGCGTCGAGACCGAGCCAAATGGCAAGGCAGCGGAGCTGAATGATTTCGCGGCCAACGGAAAAAGCCGCCAGCATTTGCGCCCGCTGCAATGGCGATGCTTCCGCCGGCAGCACAGCGAGCCGCCCGAAGACATGACCGTTCCAATCCCGATGTATGCGCCCCTTGGCCAAGCGGCGCAGGTCTTTCAAGGTGAGACGGAGAAGACGGCGCGCGCGAAAGCTGGGCAAAAGCGGCGGGATCAGGCGGAAGGACGCACAGGCGGCGAGGCAACCCGTCACCGTGGCCAAGCTGCTGTTGTAGAATCCCAGATCATTGTAGCTCATCAAATTCGTCGGCCCAAGCATCGAGACGAAGAGCATGGTCATGGCGTTGAACATGCCCGTCTGCCACGGTTTCCCCGCCCACAATGTCAGCGCACCAAGCGGAACCAGGCAGGCGCCTAGAACGAGACTAAAGGCGATGAAATTAGCCGGCACGCTCGGCAGCACGACGAAGTGGATGAATGCGGTCAGCGGCACGTCCATGACGACGCCGGTCGCGAAAGCGCGCGCGGTGGCATAGGCTTGATCGGCCCGCGGCGCGAGGAGAATGACCAGAACCATCGCCAGAACAATCGCGCCGACACCGCCCGGCCATCCCGTGATGACCCAGAACAAGGCGAGCGCGGCGATGGTCACAAAAGCGCGGGCGGCATTGACAAGCGCCGGCAGAAGATCGGGGACACGCAGATACATGGTGCCGCGCAAAGAGCGCGGGCGTTGCCCGTGAGCCACGAGCGCCAATCCTTCGAGCGCATGGACCATCCCCGCCAGCGCGACCGCCGTCTTGTCCGCAAGCAACCGCAGCGAAGGTGTATCTGCCGTAAGGCCGTTCAACCGCTGCACGCCGGCCTCGCACAGGTGCCGCAGATCGCGCGGATTGGCAGCCCACGACGTCCCGTCCGACCGCTCCACGACCGCGCGCAGTTCCGACGGAATACACTGCAGGACGATCTCCACTTGTTGCCGGTCCTCTCCCCGCAACAGCCGCCCCAAATGATTTCCAACCGCGGTCCAACCGACCAAGGCGGCGAAGAGGCCGTCGACCGCCCTTTGCATTACCGGCGAATGGGCCCGAATCTGCGACGACTCGCCGATCGTCTGATCGATCAGCGGATCAAGGGCAATCACACGTTTCAAGAGCTCGCGCCGCACGGGCCGCGTGTCGATTGGATCTTCACCCGCATGCGCCAACGTGTCGGCAAATCCGCGCATGATGTCGGCATAGAGCCGCGCCGAAGCGGCCGCAAGCTTCCGAGGCGCATCGCCGATATCGGTCACTGCGCGGATCGATCCGGCGCATGCGATACCGATGCCAATTTCGCTCGCGCGCCCGATCGCCAAATCGAAGACGGCGTCGGCATTGAGGCCGCCAACGGCCCCGAGCGCCCCGCCCGCAACGATCGCCACGGTGTAGCCGGAAAGGGCTGCGCCATAAGCGGCAAAATTCCGCAAGAGCGTCGCCGCGAAAGCCGAAGCGCCGGCCCATACGGCGATGCTCGTGAGAAACAAAAACCTGCTTTGCGGAAACCACGCCGCCAGCAACAGGCTGACCACAGCCCCAACCAGCGTGCCGAGAATGCGAAACCAGGCTTTCCGCAAGGATGAACCGACCTGCGGCAGGCACACGACCGCAGCGGTCGTGGCCGCCCATCCCGGCTCATCGAGCTCGAGCCGGAATGCAACATAGAGCGCAAGCACAATCGACAGCCAAAGGCGCAGGCCGTAGAGCAGCGGAATACCCACGGCCTTGAGCTTGGCGATCCGGTTTGCGGTCAAAGAAATCATGGACGTCGAAAGAAGCAAGTGTTGCCCGGCAATTTGGCCGCTTACGACAGGCTTGTCGACTCTCCCGAACCGCGGCGAGGTGTCTTTGAAATATTTTTTACACATCGCATATGTAGAAACCAGATCGAGACGTTGCGCGGATACGTCGGCCCTATTGCGGTCGATCGCTCGGCCCTCCACAATAAGATGAGAATCCATGTCGTCATCGAACGCCTGCGCTAAGGAGAAGCTCGATGAAAGTTGCCGGCCGTCATTACCGCACCATCTGGCCCCATGAGGATGGGCATTCGGTCGAGATCATCGACCAGCGCTGGCTGCCGCACGAATTCCGCGTCGTCACGCTCAAAACCGTGGAAGATGTCGCGACCGCCATTCGCGACATGTGGGTGCGCGGCGCGCCGCTGATCGGGGTCACGGCGGCCTATGGCATCGCCATCGCGATGCACGCCGATCCGAGCGAGGCGTCGCTCGACAAGGCCCGGACCCTTTTGAACGCGACCCGCCCGACCGCGGTCAATCTGCGCTGGGCGCTGGATGTCATGCGCGACCATTTGCACCCGCTCGCGCCAGAAAACCGCGCGAAAGCTGCTTATGAAAAGGCGGCGCAAATTGCCGACGAGGATGTCGCGTTGAACAGCAGCATCGGCCGCAACGGGCTCGCGGTCGTGCGCGAGATTGCCGCGCGCAAGAAGCCTGGCGAGCCGGTGAATATCCTGACCCATTGCAACGCCGGGTGGCTCGCAACGGTCGATTACGGAACTGCGACGGCACCGATCTATATGGCGATGGAGGCCGGCATCAAAGTCCATGTCTATGTGGACGAAACCAGGCCGCGCAATCAGGGCGCACAGCTCACCGCATGGGAGCTCAACGAGCATGGCGTGCCGCACACGCTGATCGTGGACAACGCGGGCGGCCATCTCATGCAGCACGGCGCGGTCGATATGGTCATTGTCGGCACCGATCGCACCACGGCCGACGGCGATGTCTGCAACAAGATCGGCACATATTTGAAAGCGCTTGCCGCCCACGACAATCGCGTCCCCTTCTATGTCGCGCTGCCTTCGCCGACCATCGACTGGACGGTGCGCGACGGGATCCGCGAAATTCCGATCGAAGAGCGCAATGGCGATGAAGTCAGTTTTGTGCAGGGCCGCAACGAGAAGGGCGATATTTCGCTGGTCCGCATTTCGCCGGAAGCAAGCCCCTCCGCCAATCCCGCCTTCGACGTGACACCAGCGCGGCTCGTCACCGGCCTCATCACGGAACGCGGCATCGCGGAGGCCTCAGCCGCCGGTCTCAAGGCGATGTTTCCCGAGCGGAGCTGACGATCAGGGCCCATAGCGATCAGCGCAGTGCCTAAGAGCGGCGCCGCGCCTTTTTCATCTTTCATCTCCCCTCGGCCACCTTGCGGCAAGATTCTTTTGGAGCAGGCATGCGCGCGTTTCTCATCGATACAGATACGGCTTCCGACGACGCCGTCGCGATCATCATGGCGTTGTCGACGCCAGACGTCCGCGTCCTGGGGCTGACCACCGTCGCCGGCAATGTCGGGTTGGAACAAGCGACGCGCAACGCCCTCTATACGGCCGAGATCTGCGGCGCGGATGTGCCCGTCTTCAAAGGCGCCGCCGCGCCGCTCACCCGCGCCCATGAACATGCGCATTGGTTCCATGGCCACGATGGATTGGGTGACCGCAACTATCCGGCGCCCGCGCGCAGCGCGGAAGCCGAACATGCGGTCGACGCCATCATCCGCTTGTGCCATGCCGAGCCGGGCTTGACGCTCGTGACGCTTGGCCCGCTCACGAATGTCGCATTGGCCGTGGCGAAAGACCCGTCGATTGTCGGTAAGATCGCGCGCTGCGTCGTGATGGGCGGCGCGCCCTGCTGCGAAGGCAATGTCACGCCCGCAGCCGAATACAATATCTGGGTTGATCCCGAAGCTGCGCGCATGGTCTTTCGCGGTGGCTTGCCGATCGAAATGGTGGGCTGGCACGTGTCGCGCGGTGACAGTGTCGTGACGGAAGACGAGATCGCCGCGATCCTGGCACTCGGCACCGCAAAAGCCCGTTTTGCCATCGACTGCAACGGCCGTGCGAAGGAGGCTTATTTCGTCCAGACGGGCGAGCGCGGCCTTTCGCTTGCCGATCCAACGGCGATGGCCGTCGCGCTCGACCGCACGATCGGAACGACGTGGAGCCGTCATTTCGTCGAGATCGAATGCGCCAGCGAATCGACCCGTGGCATGACGATCGTCGACCGGCTCAATGTCGCCCGGAACGCCGACAACGCCGTCGCATGGAAGCATGCGCTCGGCACCGGCATAAAGGCCGACATCTGCTGGACTTTAGATGCTGCGCGTTTCAAGGCGATGCTGGTCGAAACGCTGAAGTGAAGCGAAAGAGGACCGAGCGCGGTTCCGCACAATCGCGCTCGTTCCGCTGCATCATGAAGCAGATGGCCGCCTCGGCGCCATATTTGGCCACTTCATGCCTCGGCCTGATCGGCTGTGTTGTGGTATGTGCGAGCGATCGCTCAACCAAAGAGCTTTATCTCGATGCGGCTTGACAGCAAGAAAATCTCCTCTCCATTATGCGGGCCTATCGAGCGCCCTTTTTTCACGGCACCACCCGGTGCGCTGCGTGCGGGGACAAGCCAATGAGCGATACGGCAAAGGTGGAAACTCCGGGCCCTGTCTCGTCAGGTGCCAAGGAGCGGCCGGCGGAAGCGTCGGCACTGCCGAGGGTCATCCTCTTCTCCGTTGTCGTCGCGTGCATCGTCGCGCTGGCGCTTTGGTATGCTGCACAACCGCAACCGCTTCTGGTGCAAGGCGAAGCCGATGCGCGCCGGATCGACATTGCCGCCCGCGTCGATGGCCGGGTCAGCGAACGACCGGTTGATCGGGGGCAGAATGTCAAGGCTGGCGACCTGCTCGTAGCCATCGACAATCCAGAGCTTGTCGACAAGCTCAACGAGGCCAAGGCCGCGCGCGGGGTGGCCGCTGCGAACCTGGCCCGCATCCTGGTCGGAACGCGGCAAGAAATCATCGATGCCCGGAAAGCGGCGATCGCCTCGGCCGAAGCGAATGTGAAGCTGCAGCAGCAGACCTATGACCGCACCCGCAAGCTGTCCGAGAGCAGCATTGCGTCGATCCAAAGCTTGGAAGAATCGACAGCATCGCTGGAAGTGGCGAACCGGGCGCTCGATCAGGCAAAGGCATCGTTGGCAGAAGCCATCGCAGGCTATACGCCCGAGGAAAAAGGCGTCGCAGCCGCGAGCGTCACGCAGGCTGATGCCGCGATCGCCAGCCTCCAGGCGCAGGTCGACGAGTTGACGATCAAGGCGCCCTCTGACAGCCAAGTCTATCAGGTCGGCGTCGAAATCGGCGAATATGTCGCGCCCGGCGTGCCGCTCCTCTCGCTTGTCGATCTCAATGACGTTTGGCTCCGGTTCGATTTGCGTGAAGACCTCGTCAAACGGATCAAGGTCGGCGACAAGCACAAAGTGCATATCCCCGCGCTCGGCAACCGCGAGATCACCGCCGAAATCCGTTGGATCGCTGCAAGAGGCGAGTATACGAGCTGGCGCGCCACCCGCGCGACCGGCGATTTCGACTTGCGCACGTTTGAGGTGCGCGCTTACCCGACCGAGAAAATTCCGGAATTGCGGCCTGGCATGAGCGCCTATCTCGACGTTCAGGAGGCGAAATAAAATGGCGGGCGTGGCAGCCGTCGCTGCGCGCGAGGTCGCATGGCTGCGGCGCGATTTCGTCGCACGGCTCCTTGTTCTCTATCTTCCCTTGATCGTCATCGGCGCTCTGACGATCATCTTCAGCAATGGCGTCATTCGGAACCTGCATATAGACGTCGTCGACGCGGATCGGACCGCGATTTCCGACGGTCTGGTCCAGACGGTAGATGCGTCCCCCAATATTCGGATCACCTCGCGCGCGACCGATCTGACAAGCGCGATGCACGCGATCCGCTCGGGCGAGGCGATTGCCTCCGTCTTCATTCTGGAAAATTTTCAGCGTGACCTTCTCGCCGGCCGGCGCCCGCAGGTCATCGGATTTTACAACAAACAATTCTTCACGCCCGGAAATGTAGCCAACAGCGCGATTCAAAGTGCGGTATCGGCCTTTGCCGCGGCGCTGCCCAAGGCGTCGAGCGGCTCGCATTCCTATGCGCCCGGCACGCTTGTGCCGCAGCAATATGCTTTGAACAATCCCGAACTCAATTATGCGCAGTTCCTCTTGCGCGCCGTCATACCAACCGTGTTGCACGTTCTCATCGGCATTACGGGCGCCTTTTCAGTCGGTTCGGAATTCGGCCCGAAGCGCAACATTCGGGAATGGCTGCAAACGGCGGGCGGCAGCCCGTTGAAGGCCCTCGTGGGCAAGCTTCTGCCCTATCTTGGCATCTTCATCCTCATGCTGGTGGTGGATCTGTTCGTCGTTCATGGCTTCTTCCGCATTCAATTCCGCGGAGTTCCTTATATTGTCGCGGCAGGAGCCATTTTGATGACGATCGCCTATTTGCTGATGGGCGCATTCTTCACGCTTCTGACCAAGCAATTGCCGCTAGGGCTCTCGCTCACCGGCATGGTTTGTTCCCCCGCTTTCGGCTTTGCCGGCGTCGGGTTTCCCACGATCGGCATGGAAGGCTTTGCCCATGTGTGGGGATCGCTCCTGCCCTTGCGCTGGTATATCCAGATCCTCTTCGATCAGGCGGCGCGTGACGTGCCGATGCGGGATTCGCTCGTGCCCTTGAGCATCTTATTTACGCTCGCCAGCGCGCTGTTCGTCCTGTCCTGGCTCAGGGCAGCAGCGGTTCTGCGCAATCCGCCGCAACACACATCCACGCCTGCGCCCGAGCCGATCATTGGGCGACTGACGATTTTTCGCGCCTTTAAGGAGGAATACGGCCGTGTGCTACGCGATGTCGGCGCGTTCGGCCTCTTCGTCATCGCGCCGACGCTGTATGCCGCCTATTATCCGCAACCCTATGTCGGGCAACTCGTGCGCAACGTCCCAATCGCGGTGGTCGACGACGACAATACCGAGTTGAGCCGCGCCATCATCCAAAACCTGAATGCGGATGAAGCCCTTCGCGTCGCGCGACGTCCCCTCAATCTGTCTGACGCACAAGCGGAAATCGCAAGGCGCGAAGTTTTCGGCGTCGTGAGCATTCCCGCGGGAACGGAACGCGATTATCTCAAAGGCAACAGCGCGCGCATCCCGGTCTACGCCGATTCCGCCTATTTCCTCTTGTACAATCGTACCGCAGGGGGAATCAGCGAAGCCATCGCGGCGGTCGGGACCGATTATCAAGCGGGGCCGGCGCGTTCGGACGGCAGCCTTTATCATGCGGCCGTCTCAAGGGCCGCGCCGGTCGAATTCGTCAGTACGCCGCTGTTCAATCCGACCGGCGGTTATCTCTCCTATGTGGTTCCCGCCGCCCTCATCCTTATCTTGCAACAAACGCTGCTCATGGGTGTCGCAACATTGGGCGGCGTGAACACATCGCAGCGCGGCCAGGAAGCTCGGCTGCAGCGGGGAGAGCCGGCTGCAATCATCGGCCAGAGCCTGGCGCATTTTGCCCTCGTTCTGCCGTTTTACCTCCTCTACCTTTTCGTGTTGCCGCGCATCTACGGCTATGCGTCGACTGACCATTATGTTGACCTCCTGGCGATCGTCGTGCCCTTCATCTTCGCCGTTAGTTTGCTCGGCCAATTTGTCGGCGCCATCGTCAAACGCCGTGAAACGGCCGTGATCGTGATGATGGGCCTCGGCCTGCCGCTGTTCTTCATGGTCGGCGTGTCGTGGCCGGTGGACGCGATGCCGCAAATCGCGCGCGTCATTGCCAGCGCGATTCCCTCCACCTTCGGCATCGACGGCATCGTGCGCGTCAATCAGATGGGTGCATCGATCGGTGACGTATCGCATGATTGCATCAGGCTTTGGGTCATGGCGCTGGTTTACGGAACGCTGGCGTTCATCGCCACGCGCCGGTTTTCCTTCGCGGAGGCTCCTCCATGAGCAGCGGGCGCAAAAAACTGCTTGTGATTTTGACGGTCGTCCTCGTGGCCGGAGGCGGCTATTATTATTATCAGATGCAGAGCGAACCGCCATCCGCGCCTATTATCGGCATGGTGCGGCAAACCGAAATTCGCCTTGCGCCGGAAGTCAACGGACGTCTGCAGAACGTCGCCGTCTCACCGGGCCAACATGTTGCGAAAGGCGATTTGCTCGCGCTCATCGACAACCCCGATCTGGTGGCCGCAGTGGGTGAAGGCGAAGCCGCGCTGGTGAATGCCCGCGCGGATCGCGCCAATGTCGATGCCGGCGTCCGCAAAGAGGAAGTACAAATCGACGCGGAAGCCGTGCACACGGCCGAGGCGAATTTGACGCTCGCGCAGCAGGTCAATACCCGCACGACATCGCTGGCGCAGCAAAACATCGACAGCCGCTCCCAAGCGGAACTCACCCAGGCGACCCTCGCCAAGGCCGCTGCCGATCTCGACCAGAAAAAGGCCATCTACGCGGAAGCGTTGGCGGGTCCCATTTCGGAAGAGAGGGCATTGGCCGCTGCGAAGGTAACGCAATCCTCTGCCGCAGTGACCTCATCGCGCGCGAAGCTGGACAAGACGCGGATCATCGCGCCAGGCAATGGCACGATCGGCACCACGGTCTCCGAGCTTGGCGAAGTCCTCACGCCCGGCAAGCCGGTGCTGACGTTCATTCCCGACGGCGGGACATGGTTTGCCTTCACCGTGCGCGAGGATAATCTGGATGGCTTGGCCATCGGCAGCAAGGTCACACTCGATCTTGATGACGGCAAACAGGAGCAAGGAACGGTCACCGAATTTCGTCCCCTTGGCGAATTCGCGACGTGGCGCGCAGCAAGGGCGGTGGGCGACCACGATCTCAATAGCTTCTTTATCCGCGTGGATCCGACTGGCGACAGCGGTGGGCTTTCCCCTGGAATGACCGTTTTCCTGCACAAGTGACGTGCGCACGGTAGACATGCCCGCACCGAAAGCCTGGCGCAATTGCGCGGAAAGGCCGCAATCAGACCCGATAGCGGCACATTCAGGTCGGCGAGACACAAAACTGTCTGTATCGCGAGATTCAGGTTCGAAGATTGAACAAATCGCGGATCCGCGCGACTACGCTCGGCACCGTTTCGAGATGCCTGTGCCCGCTCCCCTGCTCCAGCACATGCTTGGCATGCGCGGTGCGTTTGGCGAGAATCGTCCCGAGTTCCTCGGCAATCGCCGGACGATCATGCATCAGCCCCGCCAAGCTCGCCTGGCTGATTTCATACACCACCACGAAGGTCAGAGCACGAACGGTTGTCAGCTCGCCGGCGCCTGTCAACAGACCGACTTCGCCAAAGAAATTGCCGGGCGCCAGGCGGCCCAGTTCTGTTTCTCGCATGTGATCGCTCTGCGTGACCGCGGCGACACCGGTGCGCAACACCATCAATGAGGTCAGCACGTCGCCCTGCTTGACCAGAATCTCGTCCTTGCGGAACGTCCGGCGGGTCATCGTCGCGGCGAGCGCTTCCTTCTCGTCTTCAGTCAACGACGCGAAAATCGGGATCGCATCGAGCAGGCGCAATTGCGTTGTCCGATGCTGCGCCGGCGCTTCCTCCGCCTTCGAATCCATCAGCGCAAGGCTGCCTTCAAGCGGCGCTGCGAGGATCAGACCGGCGGCTTTGGAATGACGATAAACCAAGTCGAGAACCTCGCTTCGCGCCGATGCAATGAGCGAGATGTCGGCCACGTGAAAGAACAATTCGAGCCGAACGGCCGCCGCGTCGAGATCAGTGATTTGGACGCTTGGTTCGGGCCGCGTCAGAATGATATCGCTGCTCAAGAGAACCGAACGCATGACGTCGGCCGCGATCGCCGGCTGAACCGTCGGCCGGAACCGGACGGCGATGGTCATTCCGTGGGTCCGATCCGGGCTGCTCATATTGGTGAGCCGCGCCTTGGCCAGATCGTTGTTCGGCACGATGACCAGATCGTTCACGCCGTTGAGCAGGTGGGTGGCGCGCCAATTGGTTTCGACGACCTTGCCTTCGATCCCATTCGCCAGGACAAGCCAATCGCCAACACCGTAGGGTCGGCTCAAGTTCAGCGCGATGCCGGAAAAGACGTCGCTGAGCGAGCTCTGCATGGCAAGGCCGAGAATGACGGCGACGACGCCCGACGTCGCCATCAAAGTGCCGATCGGCGCGTCAAAGACATAGGACATCACCGAGAGGATAGCCCCAACATAGATGATGCCGACGACCAGATCCTGCAGCAGCCGCCCTTCGCGCGGGGTCCGTTCGAAAATCAGGAACACCCGCACGATACTGATCAGAAACCACGCGGCATTCGTCCACCAAATGATTTTGGCAAGCCCGATGAAGACACGCTGAAGATTTGGCTCCGGGGGCGCAGGCTCGTAGGGCACGATCCCATGCGCGAGCAGCAAGGCCGTCAGGGCAACAAAAAACAGCGACTGCCCAATCAAGCGGCGGGTCGGATGATTGCGCAATAGAATGCGCGTCACCAATGCCCCGATGACGGCAAGCAGCCCTGTTTGAACGAAAGGATCGGCGAGGATGTCGGTCATGATGCGTGCACCGATTTCTACGCGTTTGGGTTTTGCGGTCAACTCCGGTGATCCGGTCGAGGCCGTTATAGGCGCGGGTGATGACGCCACCGACGCTGTCTTGCAAGCTCGTCAGCCGGGCGGCGCGAACCCAGACTATATGCATCGCGCTCCCAAAAACGCCCCTGTCACGCGGCCCCCATCAACGAGTCAGATTCAGTTCGGATTCAATATGGCCCTAATCGCTTGCAGGAGCCGCTCGTCGGAGCGAGATTTTCTTCGAAGTACGTCCAACCCGAGCGCAATTCCCTCCTTTCCATTCTTAGTGGAACTGGGGAACAGTTCGGCAAATATGCGGATCGCCGCTTCGAGGTCATACGATCTTGCAATCAAATCGCCGACCGCCCAGCAAAAATTCAAATTATTATACCTCGCGTATTTCCGCGCATACCCTCCATAAGAGCGAATTTTTGTTGCTCAGTTAATCTCCCCATATCGGTAGAAAGTTCCATCACGAATGAATCAATTCCATTCTTTGAAAATAGTTTGTCACTAGACAATATATCTATGATTATCTCAAAACACTCATCTGGAAGGGCTGCTGAGGACAGGGATATACCCCTGTATAACCTGATGAGGGTGTCGAACGATTTTCGACCCCGTTCGGAGTCTGAGAATAGCGCGCCCCTAAGCTTCTCAACGTCATCCTTCATGTTTCCTATCACCTTCACGGCGCTTTCCTGCTCTGGGCTGCTCTCACCCGAATCGCTCGATCGCTCAGCGGCGGAAATGCTTAGGTGTGTGTCCCGTCCAACGGCGGAACGCCCGGCGAAAATTCGCCGGATCGGCAAAGCCCAGCGCGGCCGCCACATCCTCATTGGCCATCGTGGTTTCCTTGAGATATTTGATGGCGAGTTCGCTGCGAACTTCGTCCAGGAGCGCCCGAAACGAGGTTTGCTCGCCAAGCAGACGCCTCCGGATGGTGCGGCCCGTCATGCCCAGTTGCGCGGCCACATTCTCGAGTGTCGCCTTCCGCGGGCCTATCTGCACGATCGCCCGTCGCACTTGGGCCGCAACGCCGCGATAGGATTCCATACCCGCCAGCAAAGCGTCGCATGCCTCGACCACGGCCGAATGGGTCGCACGGTTGCCGAGCTTCGGCATCTCATCGAGCGCGGCGGAGTCAAAGCTGATCTGATTGGCTTTTTGTCCCCAGCGCACGGGGCATCCGACCAATTCCTCGCTCAAATTGAAATCGCTTCCCCGCTCGTGGCGCAGCGAGATTTCGCGCGGCACGAAAGACGGCCCCATAATGTCGCGGTGAAGGGACGTGTGGATGCCGACCTGCAATTCGACGATGAATCGCGAGAGGCGGTCATCCATCTTCGGATTGGGAAGCGTCTCGATCGTCCACGTCGACACCGCATCGTGCTCGGAAAACGCAATCGTCGCGAGCGGGGCCGCGAGCAGATGATACCTGGTCGCGAACTCCATCGCCCACCGGAAATTCGGACAGCTCAGAATCGCAAATCCGTACATGCCGTAGACCGAGAGGTGGATCGATGTCCCGATCCGGTAGGGTAGATGCGGATCCGACGAGAGCCGCATGGCATTGGCGCAGACCGTCAACAATTGTTCTTGCGAGATGCGGATTTCGTGGGAATGAAGCTCGGAAAAAGGAATATGCGTTCCCTTCAAAGCCTCTGACGGCGAAACGCCTTGCGCGATCAGATCATCGACAATCGCTCCTGCCTTGGTGGCCGAATGAATCCGCTCGACGCTTCTGATTTCCAACATGGTTCCCACCCCTTGTCTTCCAACACATCTTTAGCCGCGCCAAGTCGGTTTTCTTCTTTTCTAAGGCGCCCGACACAAAACAGGAATTAAAGATTTTAAGGCTGGTAAAACTGCGTTGCGAAAATCATCAGCCGAGAGGCCGACATGAGTCGCGGGGGCTTGCCGCGGCATCGCGCCCTGCGGAACCCCTTCTTCTAATCTTTCAGATTCGCTTTCCCGAGCAACCACAAATAGGCCGGCCAGGGCAAGAGATTCAGCGCCTTCAGAGGCCAGGCAAGACGGCGCGGAAAGGTGATTTCGAAGCCGCTACGCTGGAAGCCGTCGCAAATGCGCCGCGCCGCGACATCCGCCTCCATCAAAAACGGCATGGGGAATTTGTTCTTGGCTGTGAGAGGCGTGCGGATAAAACCCGGATTGAGCACCTGAAACAGCAGATTGTCGCGCGCATGTTTCAAGCGCAGGCCGGCGGCAACATGGATCAACGCCGCCTTGCTGGCGCCATAGGCGATGGCGGTCGGCAACGGTCCGTAGCCGGCAATCGAGGCGTTGATGATAATCTGACCCTTGCCCTGTTCCGTCATCGCCGGCAGGAGCGGTTGCAGACAATTTAGCGTGCCGGTCAGATTGAGATCAAAGGTCCGCCGGGACCCTTCGCCGCCAAAGCCGAGGCCCTTGTCCGGCACGTTGCTCCCGGCATTCAAAAACGCCAGCACGATCGGCCCGAGATCGGCACGGATCTGCGGGATCGCCGCCGCCGTCGCCGCCGCGTCCAGCACGTCAAGCGGATAGGCGCGGACGGTGCCAGCCATGCCGGCCGCCGTGGCCACAAGATCCTGCAGGGCATCGGCACGGCGCGCGCTCGCAGCGACCCGATAGCCGCGCCGCGCCAGTTCCAACGCTACGACATAACCAATTCCCGAACTCGCGCCCGTCACCCACGCACATCCGTCCGGAGGCCGCGCGCGATACATCAAGCGCGAGCTTCCGTGGGAAAGGCGGCCTGCAAAGCCTTGCTCATCGGACATTTCAGCGCCAGCCGAGGCGCGCGGACCGCAAAGCACAGGCACGTGGCCGTGCCCATCACATGCGCCTGCCAGGCCGGATCCTGCCGTACCACGATATCGCCGGTCCGATGGTCGTTGGCGCCATCGCTGAGCACGCCCGTCAGCACCAGGATGAATTCGACATCCTCGCCGAGCGCACACGTCGGAAAGGCCACCCCCGGCTGCATTTCGACCAGGCGGCCTTTGCCCTCGCCGCAGGCGCCAAGCTTGCACATACGCAAGCCGTTCTCGAACGGCGACCAGGCCACGGAATCGAAACAGGAGCCGGCATAGGCACGCAAGGCCCGCGGCACCGTTTCCCCGGTCATCGCCTTTTCGGGGGAGGAAAGCTGGCCGCAGCCATAGATCGCGGCAAGCTTGGCGTCGCGCCCCGGCACCGGCTGCGGGCGGCAGCAATCGAGCTCATTGGTCGCCAAAGTCTCCAGCGCCGCGACATATTGCCGGTTGCTCGGATTGAGGCAAAGATGCGCTCCCATCATCGCATGTAAAGCGGGGGGCAAGGTCCCAGCGGCATAGGCTGCCAGCAAACCATGCAGCCATTTTTCCTGGCCGATAACCCCTCCCGGCTCATTTTGATGGTACATCGCACACACTCACATCCGTTAAACCAAACTAGCAGGCTCCATTCCTTGCGTGACCGTAGATCCTGTAACAGATCTGTGGAAAAGAACACTCTCAGACCCATATAGGCAGCAAAATCCACAATCCAGCCAGACGCAGCCAAAAAATCACGTTCTACCCAGCGAAACTATTCGCTAGTCTCCCTGCAAAACCGCAACTTCCGTCTTGGGCCCTCATGTCTTTCAAATCCGACGTCATCGCCGCCATCGGCCATACCCCACTGATCAAGCTCCGCCGTGCCTCCGAGGAGACCGGCTGCACCATCCTGGGCAAGGCCGAATTCATGAATCCGGGCGGCTCGGTCAAGGATCGCGCGGCGCTGGCGATCATCCAGGACGCGGTGAAGTCCGGCGCGTTGCGGCCGGGCGGCGTGATCGTGGAAGGAACGGCCGGCAATACCGGCATCGGCCTTGCCATGGTGGCCAATGCGCTCGGCTTTCGCACGGTGATCGTCATCCCCGACACGCAAAGCCAGGAAAAGAAGGACATGCTGCGCCTGCAGGGCGCCGAGTTGATCGAGGTGCCGGCCGTCCCCTACGCCAACCCTAACAATTATGTGAAATATTCCGGGCGGCTGGCCGAGAAATACAAGCAGAGCGAACCGAACGGCGCGATCTGGGCCAATCAATTCGACAATGTCGCCAATCGCCACGGCCATTATGAGACGACGGGACCGGAAATCTACGAGCAGCTTGCAGGCAAGATCGACGGTTTCACCTGCGCGGTCGGCTCGGGCGGCACGATCGCGGGAGTCGGCATGGCGTTGAAGGCACGCAACCCCAATATCAAGATCGCGCTGTCCGACCCGATGGGGGCCGCGCTCTATTCCTGGTACACGGACCATGTTTTGAAATCGGAAGGCTCGTCGATCACGGAAGGGATCGGGCAGGGCCGCGTCACCGCCAATCTCGTCGATGCGCCGATCGATGTTGCGTTTCAAATTCCCGATGAAGAGGCGCTGCCGATCGTCTTCGATCTTGCCGAGAACGAGGGGCTGCTGCTCGGCGGCTCTTCGGGCATTAATATCGCCGGCGCCATCCGCCTCGCCAAACGCCTCGGCCCCGGCCATACGATCGTGACGATCCTTGCCGATTCGGGCGTGCGCTATCAGAGCAAATTGTTCAACCCGGATTTCCTGCGCAGCAAGAACCTGCCCGTCCCCGCGTGGATGGACAGGCCTGCGCCCGTCGCGGATATGACCATATGACCGAGTTGCTGTTTCGCGCCGACGCTTATCTCAAACAGGCTGAGGCGCAGGTCTTAGCCGTCAACGAGCGCGGCGGCATCGTCCTCAACCGCACGATTTTCTATGCGCAAGGCGGCGGCCAGCCCGGTGACAAGGGTATGCTGCGGCGCAGCGACGGCCGCGAGATCGCCATAGCGACCACCGTCTATGACGCCGACAAGACGACCGTCGTGCACGTGCCCGCCGAGGGGCAGGATCTCCCGGCGCCCGGCGAAGCGGTTGCCCTGCTCTTGGATTGGCCGGTGCGCTATTCGCGCATGCGGGCGCATACTGCGCTGCATTTGCTTTCGGTCGCCCTGCCCTATCCCGTCACCGGCGGCGCGATCGGCGACGGCGACGGACGTCTCGATTTCGACATTCCCGAAGCCGGGCTCGACAAGGCGGAGATCGAAGCCAAGCTGAAAGCAATGGTCGCGAGCAATGCCGAAGTGCGACAGAGTTGGATTACCGACGACGAATTGCTCGCCAATCCAGGTCTTGTCAAAACCATGTCGGTGAAGCCGCCGATGGGCACGGGGCGCGTCCGGCTGATCGAGATCGTGGGACTCGATTTGCAGCCGTGCGGCGGTACCCATGTCGGCACATTGGGCGAGATCGGCGCGATCGAAGTGACATCAATCGAAAAGAAGGGCAAGCAAAACCGCCGGGTGCGGATCGCGCTTCGCTAAGAAAGGAAAGCTTTGCAAAAGCGCAGCGTGAAACTCTCCGTGTAGTCAAAAAGTCCTAAGCCTTGCGCCAATAACAACGCCAAATTCAACATGGCGATCAGCACGTGTGACGTCATTATCACATGTCTTGCTTACCTCGCGCTAGACTAATGTCGGCGTCTCTTCCGGAGGAAGCAGCCATGCCCATCTTCAGCCTTCAGTTTTTCGAGACAATCAAGGCGGACGTTGCGAAGGCATTTCTATTCGGCACCGCTGCCCTTCTGATCACCTTCGCGCATAATTGGGCAACGACCGCAAGCGAGCGAAATCTTCAGGCGATCCAAGAATATACCGCCGAAACGAAAGCCATCTTTGATGAGGAGGTGAAGGCGGTCAATGCGACGCGCTATCTCAAATGGCGCTACTGGTTCTATCTCGATCGGGCCGCCAAGAAAAATGCGCCGCTGCTGCAAAGCGAGATAGAAGATCTGCGTCTCTACGAGCGGGAAGCGCGCGATGAGGAAGCCGAGTGGAACAAGAGCGATAAGCTTTCCAAGTCGTTGCTCACATTGATGTTCGATAGTGGGAAAGCCACCTTTTCAATCACCGCGCTGATGGACGAGATAAGAGATGAGGATGATCTTGGAGGAGACCGAGTCGATTGCACCGCTGAAAATTTTGGAGAGACGTTCAAGGAATTCACAAGACGCCGTCATATCGACGGGCCGCGCGGATGGCACCTCGCCATGGTCGTGTGCTTCAATCGTTGGTTCGACCAGATCAAAACCATGCGATCGCTCATGGACGACAATTATGCTGTGTCCGAACAGGATAGGGAGCAGTTCAAAAAGAATTCAGACGATGCGGATCACTTGGGGAGCGCGATCTATCATCGTGAGCAAGAATATGATGTGGTGATGCAGAGTGAACGGATGAAGATCCCCGACAATATCGAGCGCCGGCTCGCGCCGAGCTGGTACGTGCAGTTCCTCAAGGACGTTAACTAGGATCACGGCCAGCGCGTCAGCTCTTCGCTGCTAGAGCCGCCGGCCAAGACATCGGCGCGGACGCGAACCCGCGGGGGGATCCTTATGACCACGTGCTGTTCATCAAATGAAAATACATCCAGCCGAAGCCGATGAGCCAGACGATGAACATGGCGCATGGTGCGAGAAGTTGATTGCGGCGCTCTTCCATCTGACCCTCCTGCCTGGAAGTGTTGCTGCGATGGGCCAGATATGACAGGGTTAACAAAACGTTGCGGTGCGCCGGCGCACGCTTGGAGAGGTTTGAAAATCATGAGGGATGCGTATTTTGTTTCGACCGAATGGCTGGCGGCGCATCTTGCCGAGCCCGACCTCGCTATTATCGATGCGTCCTGGTATCTGCCGGCGCAAAACCGCAACGCCCGCGCCGAATATACCGGCGAAGCGGGTTTCCAGACCGGACATATTCCCGGCGCGGTGTTTTTCGACATCGACGAAATCGCCGATAAATCCATTGGCCTGCCCCATATGTTGCCGACGCCGGATGCTTTCGCCACCACCATGGGCGCGCTCGGCCTGAGCGATACCATGCGCTACGTGATTTACGATGGCGCGGGCTTGTTCGCGGCGCCGCGCGTCTGGTGGACGCTGCGAACATTCGGCGTCAAGGACGTCAAAATCCTGCGCGGCGGCTTGCCGCAATGGAAAGCCGAGGGACGCGCCCTGGAAACTGGCGTGACGCATCGCGTCCCGACGACCTTCACGCCGCATTTCGACGGCGGCGCGGTAGCGGCTGCAGCCGACGTTGTGCGTGCCCTTGCGGACGGCAACGCGCAAGTGGTGGATGCGCGCGCGGCGGAGCGCTTTCGCGGCGAAGCGCCTGAGCCACGGCCCGGCGTGCGTTCCGGTCACATGCCCGGCAGTTTCAACCTGCCCTTTGGTGAGGTCCTGCGCGACGGCCAGTTGAAGTCGCCGGACGAGATTATCGCGGCGTTCCGCGCAGCCGGCGTCGACCTCGCCAAACCGGTGATCACGTCGTGCGGTTCCGGCGTGACGGCGGCCGTGCTGGCGCTCGCCGCCGCGAGCGCCGGTCATCCGATCGCGGCGCTCTATGACGGCTCCTGGTCCGAATGGGGCGCACGGCCGGATCTGCCCGTCGCAACTGGCGCCACGACCAAATGACCCGAATCCGACGCAACAATGCCGCAATGTCGGATTATAACAAATCAAAGGGCTGAGGGACGTAGAGTCTAGGAGCCAGCAATGTGCGACTATTCCCTCGAAATGTATGGTTCGCGTCCTGCCCGTGAGGGCGAGACCTATGTGACCACCCGGTTCCCGAGCGGATCCATTGGATTTGCTTCCGCGGGTGATCCCAAAACCGCCGTTTGCATGCAGTGCGACACGCGGCTCATGCTGACGGAAATTCCGGAAGATCTGCAGAAGGCGCACAGCCTTGGGCCCGAAGCGCAAGTGGTGTTCGCCCAAGCGGAATCCGGCCTGTATCGGGACGGCCTGCGGCTGCCGAGCGGCCAATTCGTGTCGCTGCAAGCACTACGCCCGGGCATCGGCGCTTATGTCACCCATCTGCTGGAACATGCGGCTGAGGAACGTGTTACGACAAAAGTGTCGGCTTTGTCCTAAAGACCTGAACCGCGCCATGACCATGGCGCGGTTCACCACGACCCAGGGATCGTGAATCCCTCGTTGCGTTCGGCGCGTGAAAGCCTTATCTCGCAATGCAGCATGCATGGAGAGGGGCTTGCCGATGAAACTGCCGCGTAAATTTTACGAATCGCTTGCCATCGGCGCTCCCGCCCCCTTTCGCGCGCTGCCGGTGCGGCTCGAACGCATGATCCATTTCGTGCCACCGCACCTCGAAAAGGTGCGCGCCAAAGTCCCGGAACTGGTCGGTCAAGTCGATGTGATCCTCGGAAATCTGGAGGATGCCATCCCGCTCGACGCCAAGGAGGCGGCGCGCAAAGGCTTCATCGAAATGGTGCAAGCCAATGATTTCGGCACCACCGGCGTCTGGACCCGCATCAATGCATTAAACTCGCCCTGGATCCTCGACGATCTCCTGGAGATCGTCGGCGCGATCGGCAACAAGCTTGATGTCGTGATGGTACCGAAGGTCGAAGGCGCGTGGGACATCCATTACATCGATCAGTTCCTGGCGCAGCTCGAGGCGCGGTTCGCGGTCAAGAAACCGATTCTCATCCATGCGATTCTCGAAACCGCCGAAGGCGTGAAAAATGTCGAGGAGATCGCCAGCGCCTCGCCGCGCATGCATGGCATGAGCCTGGGGCCGGCCGATCTTGCCGCCTCGCGCGCCATGAAGACGACCCGTGTCGGCGGCGGCCATCCCGATTACAAAGTGCTCGGCGATGCCTCCGGCGACGGGTTGCGCACGATCGCCCAGCAGGATTTGTGGCACTATACGGTTGCCAAAATGGTCGATGCCTGCGCGGCGAACAGCATCAAGCCCTTCTATGGCCCGTTCGGCGATTTTTCGGATGCGCAGGCCTGCGAAACGCAATTCCGCAACGCGTTTCTGATGGGTTGCGCCGGCGCCTGGTCGCTGCACCCCTCGCAAATCGCGATCGCCAAGGCGGTGTTTTCGCCCGATGCCGGAGAAGTGAAATTCGCCAGGAAAATCCTGGACGCCATGCCCGACGGCACCGGCGCGGTGATGATTGACGGCAAAATGCAGGACGATGCCACGTGGAAACAGGCGAAGGTCATTGTCGATCTCGCCAAGCAAGTCGCGGCAAAGGATAAGGATTTCGCCGAATTGTACGGGCTCTAGAGGCCTGGCAGCCGGTCGAGGCCGGGATTTAAGAATTACACACTATATAAATGTGATTTTCATTCCCTTAGCAAGGGAAGCGGACCCATTCCGACGGGACAGCATGGAATTGGTCGCCTGAATGCACTATAGTTAGCAATAAAACCAGTTCAGGTCTGTGAGTCCCGCCATGAAAGAACGATCGGCCAAATATGGCATTGGCGATGTTGTGAAACATCGCAAATATCCATTCAGAGGCGTGATTTACGACATCGATCCGGTCTTCGCCAATACGGAAGAATGGTGGCTGTCGATCCCTGAGGGTACGCGGCCCTCGAAGGACCAGCCGTTTTATCATCTGCTCGCCGAAAATGCCGAGACCGAATATCTTGCTTACGTGTCGGAGCAGAATCTGGTTGCCGACACCTCGGGCGCTCCCGTCCGCCATCCGCAAGTGAGCGAGATTTTTACCCGCACACGGAACGGGTCCTACAAGATGAAATCGCAGTCGCGGCACTAAACTTCTGCCCCGACAAACAAAAACGCGGCCACAAGGCCGCGTTTTTGTTTCCCGATCGGGAATCGGTTTATTTCGGCTGCGGCAGGGTCACGCCAGGCGCGGGTGCGCCCGATGCCGGGGCATTACCCTGCAACTGCTTCTGCTGCTGTTCGAGTTCCTGCTGCTTCTGGCGCGCCTGCGCCTCCATCGCATCCTGCATCGCCTTTTGCTGTTCCTCGAGCTTCTTGGGATCCATCGGCGCGCCGTCGAAAGCGGCGCCAAAGCCCTGCAGCGGGATGGTGAAGTCGACCTGGGCGTCGTAGGCGTTCTTGACCGAAACGGTCAGCGCGTTGCCCTTCTTGAGGCTTTCGAACTGAGCGGACTTCATCTGCAATTCAGCGAAGCAGCCGTTCGGAATGCAGATCGTATATTTGCCTTCCAGCTGCTGCAATTGCGCGATCTTGTCGACCGTCACACGGATGCCACGCTGCAGCATCAGCCCCACGGGGGTCAGGAAGCGGACGATTTTCGTGTCATCGCCCTGGGTGTCATAGACCGCCATGGCCAAAATCGGGCCGTCAGCCGGGTCCTGGCCGAAATCGCGGGTCGTGTAGCAGATCTTTTTCTGCGTGCCGGCCGGAGCAGGCGGCGGAGCGGGTTCGGCGCCGCACAGCTTGATCCATTCCTGGCCCACCGGCTGGAGGCTCACGGATTGCGGTCCGGTGTTCTGATCGGGTTGCTGCTGCTGCGCGCCGCCCTGAGCAGGTGCGGCCGGGGCCTGGGCCGCCGGCTTGCCCGCCTGCTGTGCGAATGCGCCGGTCGATAGGATCAGGGTACCGGCGAGGATCACACTCGCCGTGGCGCTCATAGCGACAAGGCGCTTAGCGGACAAAAACATCGAAATCTCTCCACTCTTCCAGGCAGCGGGGCGAACAGGCGCCGCGCAGGGAACTTGAACCCGCTCTTCCCTGAAGAATACGGCGACAAGTTGACTGCGGACGCTCATAGCGATTCTCGCACCGCTTTTCCAGCCCTTCGGGCGAGAAAGGCGGATTACTCCGGCTTTGGGCGACAGATTGTCGCTCGTCCGGCTCGCATGCTAAGCTTTCGGCAACTTGGAGAGAAAAATGCCAAAACTCATGGTTCGCGTTGCATCGATCGTGTTGGTGAGCCTGTTTTTGACCGGATGCGACAAATGCGGCGACTGGTTATGGTCGAGCTCGCCCAAATCCTGCCATTCCGACCCATCGGCGAAATAGGCCAATCGCCGAGGCAGCCCGCCAGCTCCGTTAAGACCCTGGCGCTATGATGCCCACATGATCTTGCAACCGATTCGCTCCGCTCTGCTCGCTGCGCTGCTTGCCTCTGTCTCCGTCTCCGGATGGGCGCAAGACGCGATGAGCCCGATTCATTATGGGATTTCGCGGCACGGGGTGCCCGCCCTGCCGGAAAATTTCGATCACCTGCCCTATGCCAATCCGGATGCTCCAAAAGGTGGCCGCTTGAATATCGGCCTGCAAGGCACGTTCGACAGTCTCAATCCGTTCAATTTAAGTGCCGGATCGACCTCTCAGGGGCTGATCACCAATATTTTTCAACCGCTGATGATGCGCTCGATGGACGAGCCTTACACGCTCTACGGGCTGATCGCCCAAAGCATCGACATCGATGAGGCGCGCACCAGCATGACGCTGCATCTCAATCCCGCCGCCAAATTCTCGGACGGCCACCCCGTCACCGCCGATGACGTCGTCTTCACCTTCAATCTCTTCAAGACCAAAGGCCGGCCGCAGCAGCGCGACGCGTACAGCCATGTCGCGCAAATCGAGGCGCTGGATCCCGAGACCGTGCACTATGATTTGAGCGGTTCCGACGATCGCGAATTGCCGCTCACCCTCGCTTCGATGACGGTGCTGCCAAAACACCTGGTCGATGTCGCGACCTTCAGCAATCCGTCGCTTGCCAAGCCGGTTGGGACCGGGCCCTATATCATTGCAGCGGTCAAGCCAGGCCAGGAATTGGTCCTGAAGAAGAACCCCGATTATTGGGCGAAAGACCTGCCCATCGTGCGCGGCATGTTCAATTTCGATGAGATTCATATCGACTATTACCGCGATGCCAACACGATGTTCGAGGCGTTCAAAGCAGGCTTGTTCGATTATTATCTCGACAGCGATTCCGGCCACTGGCGCACGGCCTATGACATTCCTGCTGCGCGCGACGGCAGGATCGTGAAGGAGACGATCCCGCTCGGCGTCCCGAAAGGCATCGATGGCTTCGCCTTCAACCTGCGGCGGCCAATGTTCCAAGACATTCGCGCACGTCAAGCGCTCAGCCTAATGTTCGATTTCGAATGGATCAACGACAATTTCTTCGGCAATCTCTACCGCCGCTCGAAGAGCTTCTTCGACGATTCCGATCTTTCATCCAACGGTCGTCCCGCCTCGCCGCAAGAGCGCGCCCTGCTCGCCCCTTTCCCCGACGCGGTGCTCCCCGCCATCATGGACGGCACTTGGACGCCGTCGGTGACCGATGGCTCTGGCCGCGACCGCCAGGATGCGCGTGAAGCGCTTGATCTTTTGAAGCAGGCGGGTTGGTCGCTGCACGGCGACAGGATGGTGAACGATAAGACGGGTGCACCTTTCGATTTCGAAATCATGGTGACGGCGAAGAATCAGGAACGGCTCGCGCTCACCTTTGCTCGTGCATTGCAGCGCATCGGCATTCGCGCCACGGTGCGGCTCGTCGACGAAGTGCAATATCAGCGCCGCCGGCAAACCTTCGATTTCGACATGATGCCCGGCTCCTGGCCCACCTCACCATCGCCCGGTCTCGAACAACGCTCGCGCTGGGGCTCGCAAAGCACCAATGAGCAGGGCTCGTATAATATCTGTGGCGTCGGCAACCGCGCGGTCGATGCGATGATCGATGCAATTCTCGCCGCGCGCGGCTCGCAGGACTTCATCACCGCCGTCCGCGCCTACGACCGCGTCTTGCTTTCCGGCTTTTACATCGTGCCGTGGTTTTATTCGCCACAGCAATGGATCGCCCATTGGACGACCATTGCCCATCCCGATAAAACGCCGATGTTCGGCATCACCTATGATATCGGCGCGTCGTTTGGGACGTGGTGGCATAAGTGATCAGGTCGCCGTCATTGCGACCCGCGCTTGCACGGTTCGCAATGACGGGGGCAAACAAATGCGCCGAGATAAACCTCTCACGCCGCCTTCTTCACCTCGGCCAACCCAACCAGCGCGCGCAAAATCACCTGCACACCGGCAAGCCGGGCATCAGCTGTCGCGAAATCGTCCATGAAGAAGATGCTCATGTCCGGGCGCACTTTGGCCAGCGAGCCTTGCTGCGCGACATAGCGCACCAGGCCTTGCGGATTGGCGAAGGAATTGTCGCGGAAGGCGATGACGACGCCCTTCGGGCCCGCTTCGACTTTTTCCACATGGGCGCGGCGGCAGAGCGCCTTGATCGCCATGAGCTTCAGCAATTGTTTCACTTCGTCAGGATAGGGCCCGAAACGGTCAATCATCTCGGCGCCGAAACTCTCGATCTCCTCGTCGGTTTCGAGATGCGACAAGCGGCGGTAGAGATTGAGCCGCAATTGCAGATCTTCGATATAGGTTTCGGGAATCGTGACCGGGGTGCCGATGCTGATGCTCGGCGACCAGACTTCCTCGGTCGGCGCCTCCACGCCCGATTTCAGTTGCTCGATCGCATCCTGCAACATCTGCTGATAGAGTTCGTAGCCGACTTCCTTGATGTGGCCCGATTGCTCATCGCCGAGCAGATTGCCCGAGCCGCGAATGTCGAGATCATGCGAGGCGAGCTGGAAGCCCGCACCAAGCGTATCGAGGCTCTGCAGCACTTTGAGGCGCCGCTCGGCCTGCACCGTCATCGCCTTCTTGGCATGAACGGTGAACAGGGCGAATGCACGCAATTTCGAGCGCCCGACGCGGCCGCGCAATTGATAGAGCTGCGCCAACCCGAACATGTCGGCGCGATGGACGATGAGCGTATTGGCGCGCGGAATGTCGAGGCCGGATTCGACGATAGAGGTCGACAGCAGAATGTCGTACTTGCCATCGTAGAAGGCCGACATCTTGTCTTCCAATTCGCTCGCCGCCATCTGGCCATGCGCCACGACGAATTTCGCCTCAGGCACATGGGTGCGCAGGAATGCCGCCGCATCGTCGAGATCTTCGATGCGCGGACACACATAGAAGCTTTGGCCGCCGCGATAGCGCTCGCGCAAAAGCGCCTCGCGCACAATGAGTTCGTCGAAGGGCGTGACGAAACTGCGCACGGCAAGGCGATCGACCGGCGGCGAGGCGATGATCGACAATTCGCGCACGCCGGTGAGCGCCAATTGTAGCGTGCGCGGGATGGGCGTCGCGGACAGCGTCAGCACATGCACTTCCGCCCGCAGTTCCTTCAACCGCTCCTTGTGCCCAACGCCGAAATGCTGCTCCTCGTCGATGATGACGAGGCCGAGGTCCTTGAACGAAACGGTCTTGCCGAGCACGGCGTGAGTGCCGACGACAATGTCGATGCTGCCGTCGGCGACTCCCTGCTTCACCGCTTTGAGATCTGCCGAACCAACCATGCGCGAAAGCTGGCCGATCTTGATCGGTAAGCCTGCGAAGCGTTCGACGAAACCGCGATAATGCTGGCGCGCCAGCAGCGTCGTCGGGACAACAACGGCGACCTGCTTGCCGTTCGCGGCGGCAGCGAAGGCCGCGCGCAAGGCCACCTCGGTCTTGCCGAAACCAACGTCGCCGCAAATGAGGCGATCCATCGGACGACCGGCTTTCAGATCGTCCAGCGTCGCATCGATCGCGCCAAGCTGATCCTCCGTCTCGTCATAGGGGAAGCGCGCGCAGAACTCATCGTAAAGCCCTTCGGGCGCAGTCAGAACCGGCGCCTGCCGCAACATCCGCTGGGCCGCGATCTGGATGAGCGCATGCGCCATCTCGCGGATGCGATTCTTCATCCGCGCCTTGCGCGTCTGCCATCCGGCGCCGCCGAGACGGTCGAGCTGGGCTTCCGTATCTTCGGAACCGTAACGTGACAGAAGTTCGAGATTTTCGACCGGCAGAAACAATTTATCGCCGCCAGCGTAATGCAGCTCCAGGCAATCGCGGGGCGCGCCGGCCGCTTCGATATTCTTGAGGCCGATGAAACGCCCGATACCGTGATCCACGTGCACGACGAGGTCACCCGCCGACAAGGTTGCCACGTCGCTCAGGAAATCCTGTGCACGGCGCGCCTTCTTGCGCGACCGCACCAGACGGTCGCCCAAAATATCCTGCTCGCCGAGCAGCACGATATCGCCCGCCTCGAACCCCTGTTCGAGGCCGAGCACCGCGACCGGCAACGTCTCCTGCGGCAGCCTGAGCGCCTGCGGCAGCGACGAGACATTCTCCGTCTTCGCCAGGCCGTGCTCATGGATCACCGAGGCGAGGCGCTCGCGCGACCCGTCCGACCAGCCGGCAAGAATGACGCGGCGGCCTTGCGTCCGCAGCGCGCGGATATGCGCCACCGCAGCGTCAAACACATTCGCGCCTTCCTGCGCGCGCTCGGCCGCAAAATTGCGGCCCAAGCGGCCGCCGCAATCGACCGCCTCGTCGCCCGGCAAGGCGAACGGCGACACGCGCACCACGCTTGCTGCGTCGAGCGTCGCGCGCCATTCCTCCGGTGCGAGATAGAGCCGGTCGGGCGGCAGCGGTTTGTAGACCGATTTTGCCGGATCCTCGTCATGCGCGGTCTTGCGCGCATCATAATAATCGGCGATCTGCGCAAGCCGCTCGGCCGCGGCATCTTCGCCATGATGGTCGAAGACGATCGGGCTCCCCGCCACATAATGAAAAACGCAGTCCATCGTCGGGTGGAACAGCGGCAGCCAATGTTCCATGCCGGGATAACGGCGGCCTTCCGAGACCGCTTCGTAGAGGGAATCGCTGCGCGTCTGCGCGCCGAATTCCGTCACATAGGCTTGGCGGAAGCGGCGCATCGTCTCTGAGGTCAATTGCAATTCGCTCATCGGCACCAGATCGAGCGAGCGCAATTGCATTTGCGTGCGCTGCGATTCGGGGTCGAAGCTGCGGATTGATTCCAGCGTCTCGCCAAAGAAATCGAGTCGCACCGGCAGCGGCATGGTCGGCGCGAAAAGATCGAGAATGCCACCGCGCACCGCATAATCGCCGGTGTCACGCACGGTCGAGGCGCGCTGAAAGCCGTTGACTTCGAGCCAGCGCGTCAAATCCTCCATATTGACCGAATTGCCCGGCGCCGCGGAAAAGCTCACATGCGCGAGCCATTCGCGCGGCGGCACGCGCTGCACCAGGGCGTTGACAGTGGTCGAGAGAATGCGCGGCCGCTCAGCCGACGAGCGCGAACCGGCCAGACGTGCCAGCACAGTCATGCGCTTGGCAGCAATCTCGCTGTTCGGCGACACGCGGTCATAGGGCTGGCAATCCCATGCCGGCAAATGCAGCACCTCGATCTCGGGCCCGGCAAAGGCGAGCACGTCCATGAAGCTCTGCGCCCGCGCGCCATCGCGCGCCACATGGGTGAGCACGACGGCGCGATCCTCCGCCCGCGCGCTGAGCGCACGAGTCAGATCGGCGAGAACGAACGCGTCGAAGCCATCGGGCAGCGAGCCGAGCGTCAGGCTCCCGCCTTTGGCGATCAGATCTTTGGCACGTTGCAGCGCAGTCACGAAAACCTCAAAGATGCACAGGCTTCAAACGGGTGTGGAACGCTTTCATGCGCCAGAACACCGGCGTGTCGAACGCGGCCGGCACGGGCGTTTTGTCCGTCATCCAGTTCAGCATGTCCTGGTCCTGCGCCTCGATCAGCGCTTCGAAATCATCGAGATCCGCATCGGCCATGCCGCCAATCTCCGCATCGGCAAAAGCGCCCATGATCAAATCCATCTCGCGCATACCCCGGTGCCACGCGCGATAAAGCGCCTTGCGGCGGCGCGGATCGAGATCGGCGCTGGAAATCTGCGTGCCCATCGGCGTCTCCAAACAAAAATAACGCCCGGCAAGAATTTGGCGGACGATGCGTGGCCCGTTATATAGGGGTTCTCGATTTGTTTGTCAGTAAGAATGCAACGGGATGCGCCCTACTCTGCTTACTCCACTCTTTGCCGCCGCCACGGCGCTCCCCGGCATCGGCCCGAAAATCGCGAGCCTGGTCGACCGATTGCTCAGCGAACCTGGACGCGCCGCGCGGGTGATCGATGTCTTGTTCCATCTGCCTCACGCCACCATCGACCGGCGCACGCGGCCAAAAATCCGCGACGCGCCCCTGGACAGCGTCGTGACGTTGGAAGGCGTGGTTGTCGAGCATCGGCCCTCGCGCAGCGCCAAAGGCCCCTACCGTGTGCTGGTCGAGGATGAGACCGGCGACGTGCAACTCGTCTTCTTCCTGGCGAACCACCAATGGATCGAGCGATCCCTGCCCGTCGGCGCAAGGCGCTGGGTCTCCGGCAAGCTGGAGCTCTGGGACGGCCATTTGCAGATGGTGCATCCCGACCGCGTGCTCGACGAAGCGGGATTGGCCAAAATGCCTGCCGTCGAGCCGGTCTATGGCCTGACCGAAGGGCTCTCGCCGCGCGTGCTGGCAAAGGCTGCCGTTGCGGCAACGCAGCGTCTGCCGGCGATGCCGGAATGGCTCGACGCCGCGTTTCTGCAGCAGCGCCACTTGCCAAGCTTTGCCGAAGCGCTCGGCGCCATGCACATGCCGCAAACGCCTCAGAACATCGAACCGACCAGCTCCAATGGTGTGCGTCTCGCCTATGACGAATTGCTGGCGAGCCAGCTCGCGCTGGTCATGGTACGCGCCAAAATGCGCGAGACTGCAGGCCGCGCGCATCTCGGCGACGGACATCTCGCACGCAAGATCGAAACTGCCCTGCCCTTTTCGCTCACGCCATCCCAACGCCAAGCCCTTGACGAGATTCGCGCCGATCTTTCCGCGCCCAAACGCATGCTGCGCTTGCTGCAAGGCGATGTCGGTTCGGGCAAAACCGTCGTCGGCCTGCTCGCGATGGCCGGCGTCGTCGAAAGCGGCCGGCAGGCGGCCATGATGGCGCCAACCGAAGTGCTGGCGCGGCAACATTTTGAGCGCATCACGCCGCTGGCCGCCGCGGCCGGCATCGAAGTCGTGCTGCTCACCGGACGCGACCGCGCGTCGGAGCGCGCCGACAAATTGGCGGGGCTCGAATCCGGCCATGTGCATATCGCCATCGGCACCCATGCCTTGTTTCAGGAAGCCGTGATTTTCAAGGATCTCGCGCTTGCCGTGGTCGATGAGCAACATCGCTTCGGCGTGCACCAGCGCCTCGCCCTCGGCAGCAAGGGCGCGGCAGTCGACATTCTCGTGATGACCGCGACGCCGATCCCGCGCACTTTGGTGCTCACCTATTTCGGCGACATGGATGTCTCGACCTTGCGCGACAAGCCAGCCGGGCGCCAGCCGATCGACACGCGCGCCGTTCCGGTCGAGCGCCTCGACGATGTGATCTCGGCGATCGGCCGCGCGTTGCAAGGCGGCGCGCAGGCCTATTGGATCTGTCCGCTCGTCACCGAAAGCGAAGAGCTCGATCTCGCAGCGGCGGAAGAACGGTACGGCAGCTTGCGCAGTATTTTCGGCGAGTCCGTCGGCCTAGTGCACGGCCAGATGAAAGGTCGCGACAAGGACGAAGCGATGGAAAAATTCCAACGCGGCGAAACGCGCGTGCTCATCGCCACAACGATCGTCGAAGTCGGCGTCGACGTGCCCAACGCCACGATCATGGTGATTGAACATGCCGAGCGGTTCGGCCTCGCGCAATTGCACCAATTGCGCGGCCGCGTCGGCCGCGGCTCCGGCAAATCCACCTGTCTCCTGCTTTACAAAGGCCCGCTGGGCGAGGTCGCCCGCGCGCGCCTTGAGATCATGCGCGAAACGGAAGATGGCTTTCGCATCGCAGAGGAAGATTTGCGCCTACGCGGCGAAGGCGAAGTGCTCGGCACACGGCAATCCGGAACCCCGGGATTCAAGCTCGCAAATTTGGATGTGCACGCGCCGCTGCTGGCCATCGCGCGCGACGATGCGAAGTTGATTCTGGCACAGGACCCGGATTTGCAATCACCGCGTGGTGAGGCGCTGCGGGTGTTGCTCTATCTGTTTGAACGAGATGAAGCGGTCCGGCTGCTGCGAGCGGGGTGAGTGAGCGCGCTCCTTCTCCCGCCGCGAAGCAGTGGGAGAAGGTGGCCCGCGAAGCGGGTCGGATGAGGGTGGAACGACCGCGTGAGCGGTAAAAGGCCTTAGGACAGTGCAGCAACTGGATTAACAAACACTCACCTAGTCGTAAAGTCCCTCATCCGTCATGCTTCGCATGCCACCTTCTCCCCCAAGCGGGAGAAGGGAAGCACGTTCTCACCCCTCACTTCAACTCGACCACGTGCCCATCCTGCAACGTCACACGCCGATCCATGCGCGCAGCCAAGTCCATGTTGTGCGTGACGATCAGCGCGGCGAGGCCCGAGGCCTTCACCAATTGCATCAACGCCGAGAACACATGATCAGCGGTATTCGGATCGAGATTGCCGGTCGGCTCGTCCGCCAGCAGCAGGCGCGGCGCGTTCGCCACGGCGCGGGCGATCGCAACACGTTGCTGCTCGCCGCCAGACAATTCGGAGGGGCGGTGTTTGGCCCGTTCGCCGAGCCCGAGATAATTGAGCAATTGCTGCGAGCGCTGCTTCGCGTCGTGCCGCGCAAGACCGCGGATCAGTTGCGGCAGCATGATATTCTCGATCGCCGTGAATTCCGGCAAGAGATGATGGAATTGATAGACGAAGCCAATTTCGAGACGGCGCAGCGCCGTGCGCCCCGCATCATCCATATGCGCCGTTGGTTGGCCGCCGACATAGATCTCGCCGCCGTCGGCCTTCTCCAATAATCCGGAGATTTGCAGCAAGGTCGATTTGCCGGCGCCCGACGGCGCGACGAGCGCAACCGCCTCGCCCGGCCAGAGCGCGAAATCGGTCCCGCGCAAGATTTCCAGCTTCGTCTCACCCTGGTGAAAGGTGCGAACAACCTGGTGCAGAAATAATGCCGGCGCGGCCTTGGCCTCATTCATCACTCGTACCTCAGCGCTTCGACCGGATCGAGGCCGGCGGCGCGACGGGAGGGATAGAGCGTCGCGAGCAGCGACAGGCACAGGGTCATCACGACGGTGAGCATCACTTCCCTGGGATCGACGACGAGCGGCAATTGATTGATGAGGAATAAGTTGCTCGGGAAAATGTCGATGCCGGTGATATGAACGACGAAGGCGCGGATCGATTCAAAATTGTGCGTGAGGCCGAGGCCCAAAATCACGCCGAGCACCGATCCCAAAACTCCGTTGGCGATGCCGATCAGCAGGAAAATGCGCATCATCGCGCCGCGCGTCGAGCCCATGGTGCGCATGATCGCGATGTCATGAGTCTTGTCCTTGACCAGCATGATGAGGCCCATCACGATCAGCAGCGCCGCGACGACGCTCACCATGGAGACGACGAAAAACGCGACGGCGCGGATCATGCCGAGCGAGTCGGTCAAGCTTTTGAAGCGCTGGCGCCAATCGGTGATGAAAGCCGGAACGCCCACCGCCTGTTCGATCTGCGGCCGGATCTGATCGACTTGACTAGGATCGTCCACGAAGGCTTCGATGAGCGTGATGTCATTGTCCTTGTTGAAGAAGGCTTGCGCCTGAGCGAGCGGGACATATACGATCAAGCCGTCGAGATCCTGCATGCCGATCTCGAAGATCGCTTTCACCTTGAACGGCTTCAGGCGCGGCGTGACGCCGAACGGCGTTTGGGCGCCCTTGGCAACAAGGAGCGAGACCGTGTCGTCAATGCCCACTCCCATCTTGTCCGCCATGCCCTTGCCGAGCGCGATCGAATCGTCCTTGTCGAAATCGTCCAAACTGCCGGCGATGACGTTGCCTTCGATCCCCGGCAGGCGCTTGATACCTTCTTCGCGGATGCCGCGCACCAGGGCACCCGATTGGGCGCCGTAAGAAGAGCTAATGCCGGACGGCTCCTCGATGAGCGGGAGCGCCTGGCGGACGCCGGGAACGGCCGCGATGCGCTTGACCACCTCGTCATAATTCTTGAACGGCGGCTCCGCGGCCTGCACGAAGAAGTGGCCGTTCACGCCAATGAGCTTATGCAAGAGCTCCTGCTGGAAACCGTTCATCGCCGCCATCACGGCGATGAGCGCCATCACGCCGATGGCGATGCCCAGAATCGAAAAACCCGCCAGTGCAGAAGGCAGCCACGGGTGACGGCGCGAGCGCATGTAGCGCAAGGCGACCATCCATTCCATGAGCGAGAACGGCTTGGCGCCTTCGAAAGGGGTCGGACTGATTTTGACCTTGGCCATGAATCTTGGATGCTCTGGAGTAGGTGTGACGCGGGGTGGAAGCGCGTTAATCTCAGATGTTCAAGTTTAGTGTGGGTTACCCTTATTGAAGAAGGCTTGCGCCCGTTGCAGCGGAATATAGACGATGAAATTGTCTCGATCGTCCGCGCTAGCTGCAAAGATCGCCTTCACTTTAAAGAATTTGAGGTGCGGCACTATGCCGAAGGGGGTTTGCGCGCCATTGGCGATGAGTAGGGATACAGTTCCGCCAATTCCGATGCCCAGTTTTGTGGCCATGTTCTTGCCCAGCAAAATGGAATCATCCTGATCAAATCCGTCCAGGCTGCCGGCAACGACATGGCCTTCGATCTCGGGCAGGCGCTTGATATCCTCTTCGCGGATGCCACGCACCAGTGCGCCCGCCTGCGCGCCGGAGGGCGAGCTGATACCGGCGGGATCTTCTGTAAATCGCGCGTCGGAAGTATCAACACGCGTGATCATGTCGTCATAAATCTTACCAATCTGGAAGGTGCCCACGGCAGCCGCCGGCCCAGCACTGAGAATCATCGCGCCAGCGGCAACACTGGCAATCGAGACGCCCGCCAATACGGACCATTTGGCGCCTTCATAGGGTGTCGGACTGATTTTGACATTGGCCATGAATCTTGGGCGCCTCGGAAACGAAGGGATAAGAATGGACCGCGGCCTTCCGGGCCGCCGAACGCAGCGCTACATCATGCGGCCCGGAAGGCCGCGGTCCATTCCTCCTTTTTGTCAACTCACGCCGTCAGGCGTGCCACCACCTCATCGGGGCTCAGCAATTCGCGCGCCCCGGTGCGGCGGTTCTTCAGCTCGACCTTGCCCTCGGCCAGGCCTTTCGGCCCGATCACGATTTGCGCCGGCACGCCGATCAAATCGAGGGTCGCGAATTTCGCCCCCGGCCGCTCGTCGCGGTCGTCGAGAAGCACGTCTTTCCCGGCTTTTGTGAGGCGGTCATAAAGATCGGCACAGACCTTGTCGGTCGCGGCGTCTCCCGGCTTCAGATTGGCGATGCCAACATTGAAAGGTGCGATCGCGTCGGGCCAGATGATGCCGTTCTCGTCATGGCTCGCCTCGATGATCGCCGCGACCAGACGCGACGGGCCGATACCGTAAGAGCCCATCTGCACGGGCACTTCCTTGCCGTCCGGCCCATTCACTACGGCGCCCATCGGCGCGGAATATTTGGTGCCGAAATAGAAGATATGGCCGACCTCGATGCCGCGCGCTGAAACCTTGGCGTCCTCAGGCAGGGCATTGAAGGCCGCTTCATCATGCTTTTCCGAGGTCGCGGCATAGAGTGAAGTCCATTTGTCGACGACGGCCTGGCATTCCTCTTTCGAATCGAAATTCACGTCGGCCGGCGGCGGGGCGAAGGTCAGATAATCCTTGTGGCAAAACACCTCGCTCTCGCCGGTCGAGGCGAGAATGATGAATTCGTGGCTCAGATCGCCGCCGATCGGGCCGGTATCGGCCACCATCGGGATGGCGATGAGGCCGAGCCGTGCGAAAGTGCGCAAATAAGCCACGAACATCTTATTATAAGAGTGCTTGGCGCCGGCATAATCGAGATCGAAGGAATAGGCGTCCTTCATCAGGAATTCGCGCGAGCGCATCACGCCGAAGCGCGGCCGCACTTCGTCGCGGAATTTCCACTGGATATGATAGAGATTGAGCGGCAGATCCTTATAGGAGCGGATCGCCGAGCGGAAAATATCGGTGATCATCTCCTCATTGGTCGGCCCATAGAGCATTTCGCGCTCATGCCGGTCTTTGATGCGCAGCATTTCCTTGCCGTAATCGTCGTAGCGGCCCGACTCGCGCCACAGGTCGGCGGACTGGATCGTCGGCATCAACACTTCGATCGCGCCGGAGCGATTCTGTTCCTCACGCACCACTTGGGCAATCTTCTGCAGGACGCGCAGACCCATCGGCAACCAGGCATAGATGCCGGCCGATTCTTGTTTGATCATGCCGGCGCGCAGCATCAAGCGATGCGAAACAATCTCCGCCTCCTTGGGCGTTTCGCGCAAGATGGGCAGGAAGTACCTGGAAAGACGCATGAAATCCGGACCTTTGACGATGATAAAGAGCAACTGATCGGACAATGGCGTCCGGACAATCGGGACGCCACCTGCCAATTACGGACCAAACAAGCCGAATGCACGTCAAAAGACAAGCTTCGTTCGTAAGATAAAACCATTCCTGCAAGCACGGTCGCATATTTCCCGCCCATCCGCACGCCGCAGCGGTCACGTCCTGCTGCGGATCGGCGGAAGCCAGGAATTGTACGGCACTAAACTATTGTGCGACGCAAAATAATTGTGACGCCCTAGCCGCTTGAAATCGCTTCGGATGGGGTTGACCCGGTGTTGCAAGACTCACACACAGCCGCTTTAGCTATGCGTTTTTAATATTTTTTTGACAGGACACGGCGCGGAAATGATCACTTCTTTGCCAAACTTGCACCATAATTGGCCGAAGCGGGTAAAAAACTTTCAAAACCCTTACCTTTGACTGGATATGATATGCGAATTTCACATATCTAGCATCACGTCTTAACACTGGTATGCCGCACTGCAACAAACTATATCCTGCACATCAAACGAATTCATCGGCTTCGCAGCGACGCTGAAGCCGAAAAAGCCAGAAAGATTAGACCCATGACCTTCAAGACCATCGCCTCCAAGATCAACCAGTGGCGCCGGTATCGTGTTTCGGTTCGCGCCCTGTCGAACCTGACCGATCGCGAACTTGCCGACCTCGGCATCGTCCGCAGCGACATCGAGTTCGTGTCCCGCAAAGCGGTCCGTACCCGCTTCGCCGGCTAACAAGTTTACATGGGGCTGGCTTCTCCCCTCCCTCCCTGCCACCCCATGATATGAGCGCCTGCTGGTCCTCCCCCAGCAGGCGCTTTTTTATGGCAGACACGTTCGAAGCGGATTTCAGGTCGACTCCCTCCGGCAACCAAGGTCGCCCTCTCACCAACGAGTCGCGATGCCATGACCGCCAACACCAGTTCCGTCGCAAAATTCGACGCCAGCCGCGCCGGCCCATGTGAAACGCAAAGCCGCGTCGCACTTACCGGCTACGACGCCTGTCATGAACTGGGTACCTGGATGACGACTCAGCAATAGCAACGGCCTCGGGAGAGGCGCTCGCCGACTTCCTGGCCCCGGCGCGCCTCGAGGCACTCTCGCGCCCGTTCTCCATTCTATTTTTGGGCGCCTAAATCACGGCCCGGCGACAGAGGCCAGATCCCCACAACCGCGGCCCCATCTCAGTAGACCCCAGCAACAGATAATGGTGCGACGCACAAAATTACCCAAACTCATGTCGTAGAATGGCCTATTCAAAATTTAATCGGCAATCGAAAAAATACAGGCCCTTCCGTCAAGCCATGCAAATTAATCGCCAAAAATGATACCACCGGCTCAAGTTCTGATCTATTTTTTCATATTTGCGTCATAATCGAGCAAGATACGCGAATTTATGAGCAAATCCTTAACTCGCTAGGCTTATGCTATGAAAATTATGCATATCACGACTCACAACTAAACACTGGTATGCCGCACCGCAGCAATCTATATAGAGCTCACCCAACGAACAGAAACGGTTCGCGGCCAAAGATGAAACCCGAACCAACCTGAAGGATGAAAACAATGACTCTGAAGAACCTCACCTCGAAGATTTCCCAGTGGCGCCGCTATCGCGTCTCGGTACGCGAACTGTCCCGCCTTTCGGACCGCGAACTGTCCGACCTCGGCCTCGGCCGCAGCGACATCCAGACGGTTGCCCGTCAGGCAGCACGCGCTCGCTTCGAAGCGTAATTAAGTTTTGCAATTCCGCGGGGTGGGTTTCCTCCCTCCCTCCCATCCACCTCGCGTTGCAAGCGCCCGCCGGCCTCCTCCCTCCGGCGGGCGTTTTTTTTGATTTGGTCAATTTCTGAAGTGGTTAGGCCAAAGGCCACTGCAGGTGCAGATCGGCCGTCGCCGGCCCCGCCTCGTTGGGCTCGTCGTCCGCGGGCGTGGCTTCATAGCCCCGCACGATAAGTGAACCTTTGTGCGGATCGGCTTCAATCGCCAGCCTGGTGAAACTGTTTAGGATCGGCTCGGCGACCCAGGCGAAGGGGGCTGAGCCGCGCGCGGCGTAGCGCTCGATCGCCCTTCGGCGGCCCTCATTGTCGCCGCGCGCATCGGCATCGTGCAGCCCGGCCCAATCTCCCGGAAAGTGCCCATATTTCCAACCATTTGCAGCGCTGCTGACGCCCGTATGGCTGGCGTGCTCCGTTTCCGTGCGCTCGATCACGCATGTTTCGCGTGGCGAGACGCCGATCAGCGTGAAAATGGTCGGCGCCATCAGCGGCGTCCGCTCCAGAATCTGCTTCGCCTGCTCGAAGGTTGCTGCCGCCTCGAAGACGTGCCGCAACAAATGCATTGCCGGCCAAGCATCGCTGTGCTCGAACGTCTGCAACGTATTATGAGCGGCGGTCCATTTATCTTCCTCTTTGCCGCGTGCGGGCGCTTGATTAATTGAGGCGGCAAAGCGCCCCGGCGCCATGCCCGTCAAAACGCCGACGGCACCCGGCCAAGTCACGTTCAGGAACTCTCCGGCAGGTCCCATCTGCCGTACGACTTCCACCAAGCGGCCTAAACCGTCATAAGGCCAGTCCAAGGTGCGCAACAGCCGCGCGCTATTCCGCGCCGCCGAAGGCGCCGCCAGAGCGGTACATCCCCATTCATACGACGTATTGAGGAGAAAAATGCCTGGCTCATCGGCCAAAGCCGCGATCGATTCGAGTTCCGCCACATAGGGCGAGCGTGTTCGGCGCAACCAACTCAAGGCCAGGCTGTCGGCTGCGCGCAATCCAACTCTGAAGATCGGCGTCAGCGAACCGATACAAGCTTGGCGCAATTGCAACATTTGCGGCAACCGCGCCCTGGCGTGGCCGACAAGACCTGTCGCGCGCGCATCATAGACGGGAATAATTGGCAACGGTCGATGCCTGTCCATGATATGCGCCCGCTCCGCTCTGTCCTCGTCCTGTTGACTGAGCCAAGATTGATGCAGTGTCGATCCGCCGGCCGCGCCGCCGAGGAACAAGCTCCCGAGCAGCACGGCGCGCCGGGTGAAGCGTTTGGGTGCACCGGAACCCGAGGTGGCCATATTTGCCACAATCGGCAAAGAAAAGGGCGGCTTCAAGGCCGCCCTCTTCGCAAATATGACTGAAACGCTTAGCGCTTCGAGAACTGGAAGCTGCGGCGGGCCTTGCGCTTGCCGTACTTCTTACGCTCGACGACGCGCGAGTCGCGGGTCAGGAAGCCTTCCTTCTTCAGGGCCGAGCGCAGCTCCGGCTCGAAATAGGTCAGCGCCTTCGAAATGCCGTGACGAGCAGCGCCCGCCTGACCCGACAGGCCGCCACCGGCGCAGGTGATGGTGATGTCGTACTGGTCGACGCGCTTCGCGACGCCGAGCGGCTGCTGCAGCATCATGCGCAGCACCGGACGGGCGAAATACACCTCCTGAGTGCGGCCATTGACCGTGATCTTGCCGGTGCCCGGCTTGATCCAAACGCGAGCAACCGCGTTCTTGCGCTTGCCCGTGGCATAGGCGCGGCCAAACTTATCGAGCTTCTGCACGTGCTTCGGGGCTTCCGGCTGGACGCCAGCCGTCGCGCCCTTCAGATCCGCGAGCGAATTGATTGTCTCTGCCATGATCAGGCGCTCCGAGCGTTCTTAGGATTCAAGCTGGCGACATCGAGAACCGTCGGGTTCTGCGCCGCATGGGGGTGTTCCGCGCCCTTATAGACACGCAAATTGCCGAGTTGCTTGCGGCCGAGCGGGCCGCGCGGGAGCATGCGCTCCACTGCCTTCTCGACGATGCGCTCGGGGAAACGCCCTTCCAGGATGAACTTGGCGGAACGCTCTTTGATGCCACCGATATAACCAGTGTGGTGGTAATACATCTTGTCGCTGAGCTTCTTGCCGGTCAGCACTACCTTGTCCGCGTTGATGACGATGATGTTGTCGCCGTCATCGACGTGGGGGGTGAAGCTTGCCTTATGCTTGCCGCGCAGACGCATGGCGACGATCGTCGCGAGACGGCCGACAACCAGGCCCTTCGCGTCGATCAGCACCCATTTCTTCTCGACCTCGGCGACCTTGGTCGAATGTGTTTTGCCGAACATAGACTTAATTCCGTTTTTGCCGTGAAGGCGCGCGACACAGGCACACCCGCAGGAATGAGGATGCGCGTATATAGGGGAAGCGGCGGATTGCGTCAAACAATTAAATTCGCACGATATTTTATTTTTCTAATATTATTCAATATGTTATGACTAGAGGTATTATTTTACCGCATCTCAATTGGCGTCTAGTCGATTGGTCATGGTCACTCCGGCAGCGCATAGGTGCCGGTGGCGTGGGCGACGAGGTCCTCCGACCCCTCCGGACAAATCGCAACTTCGCCCACCGCCTGACGTTTGCCGAGCTTGAGCAGGCGGCAGGTGCCGACCAAATCCGCCGGAGCCGGTTTGCGCATGAAATTGATGTTGAGATTGGTGGTCACGGTCAGAACGACAGGGCCGATGCTCGCAAGAATCGCGACATAAAGACAAAGGTCGGCGAGCGCGAACATGGAGGGGCCGGAGATCGTGCCCCCGGGCCGCAGGTGCCGGGCATGGTAGCACAACCGCATCCGGGCAAAACCGTGATCGGCCGCTTCGATCACATAGCTCCGTCCGTCGACCAGCAATTGCGGAAACTCACGGTCCAACAGTGCCGTGATCTCGTCCGCCGTCATTCGTCCCGGCGGGATGCTCCTTGCGTCCATGTTGCTTCTCATCCCTCGTTCACGCGCTACAATGGCATGAAGGCGCCGCCGCGCCAAAGGACCTGCGATGCCGTATGACGCCTATCCCAATGACCTCATTCGCTCCATTCTGACCCAGGTGAAAACCATCGCCCTTGTCGGCGCATCCAACAATCCGGCACGCGATTCGAATGGGGTTCTCGCCTATCTCAAGCACAAGGGCTACCGGATGTTCCCCGTCAATCCGGGCCTGACGGGACAGGAAATCCACGGCCTTACCGTCTACGGCAAACTTGCCGATATTCGAGAGCCCATCGACATGGTGGATGTTTTCCGCAATTCGGAGGCCGCCGCCAGCGTCGTCGACGAAGCCTTGCTGCTCGCGCCGCTGCCGAAGGTGATCTGGATGCAGCTCGGCGTGCGGCATGACGCTGCGGCCGCCAAGGCTGAAGCCAAGGGCGTGAAAGTCATCATGAACCGCTGCCCCAAGATCGAGTATTCGCGGCTGATCGGCTAGCTGAGTGCCGCGAGCCGCGCTCGCCCCAAAAAGAAACGCAACGCTCTTCATAATGGACTTTCTCTATGCAAGATGCGCTCCAGCTGTACGATTTTCTGATCCTGCCCGGCCGCGGCGATTCCGGTCCGGCGCATTGGCAGAGCCATTGGCACAACGCCTTTCCGAGCAGCATCCGGGTGGTGCAGGACGAATGGGAGCGCCCGGTCTATACGGCCTGGGCGGCCAAGCTCGACGATTATCTCACCAAGACGACCAAACCGGTCATTTTCATTGCCCACAGCCTGAGCACCGCCCTCGTCATGCGCTGGTCCCACGATGCCGATACGCGCAACATCAAGGGTGCTTTTCTGGTCGGGCCGGGCGACCGCGATGCGCGAGACTCGCTTCCCGATGCGCCAGTCAAAGGCTTTGCGCCCATGCTGCTGACACCCCTCCCCTTCCCCTCGCTGGTCGTCGCCAGCCGCAACGATCCTTTCGTCGATTTCGGCCGCGCCCAGGCCTTCGCGGTCGCCTGGGGCTCGGATTTTGCCGATGCCGGCGCGCTCGGCCACATGGGCAACGACATCGATCTTGGCTTCTGGCCGCAAGGGCTCCTGCTCCTCGGCCAATTCCTCGCGCGCCTTGCTTGAGGTCAGCCGGAGCGGCGCAGGCGGCAAGATTAACCACAATCGTTAACGATAACTCCAGATCGGAAGCAAGTTCACAAAGTAAATTAGGCCCTTAGCCCCGTGACAAATATTAAAAAACGGTTCAAAAGAGATACTCCAAGAAAAGCCTCTCCAAAAGGCTTTGGGAGCCTTGGTTATGAACGTTAAGGGCAAAGTCATGGCGCGTAGCAGCGAGTCCGTCAAAACCGTCCCCCAAGACCATGAACCGTCGGTCGCCATGGATCAGACCATCGACCAGGTTCGCGAACTTTTGTTCGGTCATGAAAAGCGTACGACCGACACGCGTTTGCGCGATCTCGATAGTAAGATGGAAGCCCGTCTCGAGGCGCTGCACAAGGAAATGACGGCGCGCTTCAACAGTGTCGAGAACATGCTCGCCGAGCTTGCGCGCGATACGGAGAACCGCCGTCTTTCCGCAATTTCCGACATTGGCGCGGCGATTTCGCAACTTGGCGCGACCGTCCAGAAAATGGGTAACGGGCATTCTGGCTCGTAATGAAACATGGCGGATACGGATATACGCCCCGCCGAAAAAACCGACATTGACCGGCTCAGGAGGCTCCTCCTCGGCGACGGCGAAGAAAAGCTGCAAACTGTTGAGGAGCGTTTAGAAGCGATCGACCGACGAGTCGGTTCGCCTGACCGTTTGGAGAATGCCACGGCGGAAGTCCTGGCCGGGGCCCTCAGGCGGGCCGAAGTCGATCGGCACAAGGAACTTGCGACAGCCATCGCGCCGCTTGTCGTCGCCGCCATCCGCAGCGAAATCAAGAATTCCAAGGACATGATGGTCGAAGCGCTCTATCCGATCACCGGACGCCTCGTTTCCGCTGCCGTCGCCAATGCCTTTCGCGAACTCATCACGACCTTGAACGAAAAGGTCGATGCACTGCTGTCGGTGCAATCATGGCAGTTGCGCGTCAAGTCGATCCTGACCGGGCAGCCGATGAGCGCGCTCGCCCTCGCCGAGGCGAGCCTTGCCTCGATCGACCGCATCATCCTTTTGGAGCGTGGCTCGGGGCATCTGATCGCCGATTGGCACCGGGACGGCAAGGCGAGTGAAAATCCCGAGCTGGTCAGCGGCCTCATCGCGGCGATCACCGACTTCGCCGGCAATGTCTTTGCCGCCAACAGCGGCGAACTGCGCAATCTCGATGTCGGTGGCAGCCGGATTTTCTTGCGTCCCTCGGCACGCATGATCGCCGCCGCCCAGGTGATCGGCCCCACGCGCGGCGAGGACGAACGGGCTATCGATACGGCGCTTGTCGACTTGCTCGAACGGCATGACCGGGACGAGCTGATTACCACCGACAAGCTCGGACTTCTGGCAGACACAATCTTACCCAAGCGCGGTGCGCAGAAGTCGAATGGAATCGCCTCCTACGCGTTGGCCGGCCTCCTCATCGCTTTGCTTGGCTTTGGCGCATGGCGTCTTTGGCACGTCGTTCAGCATTGGCGGACCGAACGTCAGGTGAACGCTGCCTACGATGCAACTTTGGCCCACGATCCGCGCCTCGCCGCTTTCCCGCTACAGGTCCGTTTCGATCACAAGCGCGCGGTCGTACATGTGCGCGGGATCTTGCCGAACGTGCAAGGCGCCGACGAGATCACGCAGGCGCTCAGCAGCGCCGCCGCCCCCTATACGCTCGACACGAATGTCGAAACGATTGCGACAGCGCAGGAAGTTGCAACGCTGGGCAAATCAGTCAAGGATTTGCAGGACGAGATTGCGGCCGCGCGGACCTCTCTCGGCACATTGAACGCCCAGTTGCGAACCGATCTGAGCGCCGATATCCAAGCCTCCGACAACAAACTCGGCGGCACCATCACCCAGGCCCTCACCGATGTGCGTGCACAGATCGCGAGCGACACGAAAGCGCTGCAGAGCGAACTCGACCAGCATAGTGTCCGCCTCACACAGATCGGCGCCATCAACGACAAGCTCGCGGCGGTCGAGCAAGCGACCGAAGAGGCGAATGCCCTGCTCGATACACCCGAGGCGAAATTGGGGCGTCTCGTCCAGGGCTTCGCGATCTTCTTCCCGAAGGGTGAAGCGACCATTATCGACCGGCCGGGTTTGAGCACCAAACTCGATCAGCTGGCCGATTTTCTCAAATCGACCGGCTTGAGCATCCGCATCATCAGCCACGCCGACGAAACCGGCTCGGCCGTCCTCAATCGGAGTCTCGGCGTCCAGCGTGCCACCGTCGTGGCGGCAGAACTCACCAAGCGCGGTGTCGATCAAAGCCATATCGCCACCGTCACGCGATCGACGCTCGAGCCCATCCGCGACGGAGCCGCGGCGGCCAACCGGCGCGCGACCTTCGAGCCGACCTATGTGGGCGAGCCGACCCAATGATCGCGAGCGCCAAGGTTCTGCTGCTGGGGGATATTGGCGTCGGCAAAAGCTCGCTCGCGCGCCGTTTTATCTTCGACCATTTCGACGCGAATTATAAAACGACGATCGGCGTCGATATCATGACTCACGATCTCGATCTGGAAGATGGCGAGGCACCATTCCGCTTTGTCTTGTGGGATACGGACGGCGATTTCGGTCAGCAGATTTTTTCCAGCGTCTATGTGGTTGGCGCAGCGGCCGCCCTGATCGTTTCCGATGCGACACGCCCGGACTCCTTAACCAAAGCCGGCGGGCTCGCGGAAACCTTTGCCAGCCGGTTTCCTGGCCGCCCGGCGAAAGTCATCGTCAACAAGATCGATCTCCTCGACGATCCCGCGCCGCGCTTTACCGTCGATGGCCTGAGCGCGGACGATCTCGCCCTCACCAGCGCGAAAACCGGCCAGAACGTGATGCAGCTCTTTCGCACGCTCGGCCGAACGATCCGGCGGCGCGCATGACCCCTGATCTCCCCTTGGAAGAGGCGCTGCAGATCTCGAATGCCGCGAGCCGGCTGATCGCTGCTAACGTGTTTGGATTTTGCGACGTCGACGGCAACGGTATTGTCATCCACCGCGTCGGCACGCTCAGCCTTTGGGCGCCGGAGGAAGGCAGCAATCTGTTTGAAGCGCCTCTCATGATGGGCTTTGAAGCGAGCATTCGCGAGGCGGCGCAGACGCCCGGCACGACGATCACCCTGCCAGATCTTGGCCTTGTCATCGAAGGCACTGTCCGGCGGCTCGACTTGCGCTTCGTTTGGCAAGACCACGACCATCTCATGGTCGTCTCGTATGATGTCGGCGAGCGGCATGATTTGCTGGTCTCGCTCAATCAGACCCGGCGTGAACAACGCATCGCCCAAGATCAGATCGCCCTGCAACAACGCCAACTTGCCGAGCAGGCGCAATCCTTGAGCATCGCGAATACCGATCTCAAGCGCTTCTCTCTCGCCATGTCGCATGACCTTCAAGCACCGGTGAGGCAAATCAGGCGGTTCGCCGATTTAATCGCGGAAGACGGCCACGGCCTCGACGAGCGGCGGCTCGATTTTCTGCACGAGATCGCGGCCGGCGCAGCGCGTATGCAGGCGATGATCGTGACATTGCTGCGCTACATGCGCATCGCCCAGCAAGAGGCGAGCTTCTCGGACATCCGGCTTGAAGACGCGTTCGAGATCGCCAAATCCAACTTGCGCTCGGATATCGCTGCCGCGCAGGCGGAAATCGCCGTCGGCGCGCTGCCGGCCGTGCATGGCGACGAGGCGCTTCTGGCGCTCGTCTTTCAAAATCTGATGCAAAATTCCCTAAAATACCGCAGTGCTGCGCCGCCACGCATCCATATTCAGGCAACGGTGCTTGACGGCGTGGCGGATATTGCCGTGACCGATAACGGCCGCGGCATCGATCCGGCGAGCGCGCCGAAAGCCTTTGCGCTCTTTCAGCGCCTGAACAGCGATCCGACGATTTCCGGCGTCGGCGCTGGCTTACCCGTGTGTCAGCGCATCATCGAAATGCACGCCGGCAGAATCTGGATCGACACCGACTGGCGTGAAGGCCTGCGAGTGCGCTTCACTCTGCCTCTTGCGCGAGCTAATTGATCGTAGGCCGCACCTTGGGCAATTCGATCGTAATCGTCGTGCCCCAATCCTTCTGACTGACGATCGCCAGTTCACCGCCATGCAGTTGCGCGATCGATGTCGCGACCAAGAGGCCGAGCCCATGTCCGGTCGCCAAAAGATCGGCCGGCAATTTCTTTTGCGCATCATGATGCGAGGCTTGCGCAATTTCCTCATCGGTCATGCCCGCGCCCTGATCGGCGACATTGACTCGCACGCTCGATCCCATGTCGCGCACCACGATCTCGATCGTGGTTCCGGCATCGGCATAACGGTGCGCATTGTTCACCGTGTTGAGCAGCATCTGAAAGACCGCGACCTTATCGATTTCCGCTTCGAAATCACCCGGCGCAACGCGGACCGAAATGCCTTGCGACCGCTGGCGGCATTTCTCCGCCATCGTCATCACCACCGATTTCACGATGTCGACGAGATTGGCCCGTTCGAAATATAAATCCGGCGCCACATGGGCCTTGGCCTCGATCTCGATGAAACGTCGCAACAACGTATCGAGCTTTTGCGAACGTTCCTTGATCTGCGCGACGAATTGCGTCGGATCGTTCAACGCGATCGGCTGGTCCGAGGTGCCGGCGGAGAGCAATTCACCGAAGCCGTGCACCGCGCTCAAGGTCGTCAACACTTCATGGGTCATCTCGCTCATCGCCTCGGCAAGCTGCGTCTTGCCGCGCGCTTGCTCGGCCAGCGAGCGGCGCAATTCCAGCGCCGCGTCGCGCATGTGGAACACCGTGCGGATGACGGCATCAAGCGTCGACGGCGACAGATCGTTCTTGTGCAGGAAGCCCAGCGCGCCCGCGGACAGGCCCATGCCCTGGACATCCGCAGCCTCGACCGAGGAAACCACCAGCGCGGGAATATGCCACGTGTCGGACGAGCCGCGACGCAGCAGCGTCAGCGACGAATCCGTTCCGACCCAATAGTCGAGAATCATCAGATCGTAATGGGTCGCGGCGAGGTGTTGCAAAGCCGTGCGAATATCCGTCACATGTTCGATCTGCGCGGCGAAATAGCGCGACCGGCCCAGATACTCGGCCATGAGCTTTGCGTCGCGCGGATCGTCTTCGACCAGCAGGACGAGCAAATTGGCCCGTGCCGTTGTTCGATCGCCACCCTTCGCGTGGCCCTCCCCCGACTCGCCATCTTCTTTGCCGGATGCGGTTTGTGCCAAACGCTCAGAGGTCATCTTACTTCCAGACCGTGTAAACTCACTCGCTTTGCCGCGAACATTTCGAGCGGCATCCCGCCCAAGCTTGCAATTTGGCCAACCTCAAGGGGCCCGCCCCCTGCTTCTGCCGTTAAGGGGCGAGGCTGCATTCTTTTTTAGCATGTTTTCAATTAACTAAAGAACCCCCGTAGGCAAGCCCATTGGCAAAACCTAGGCGTAGTTTAAGGGAGGCCAGGCGGATCGTAAAGGGCCCGCCAGGCACAAGGCGTTGGGCGAGCGCGAAAATTTGAGGTGCCGCATGCCACGCCACGCGGTTGTGGCCTCTCAGGCGGTCGTGCGGGGCAGAAACGGCAGAAGATGCTCGATGACGGGCAGCAGACGAAAACTCGGGCAGAAGGTGGCCGCTCTCGACCGCGCAGCCGCTGACATCGTCAGCCCAGCGGCGCAAGACGTCGAGCGGCGTCGGGCCTCCAGCATTCTCTCGTATCGGCCATAGGACTGAAACAGGACACGACAATATTCTCCCCGCCTTCGGATCGGCAGCATCGAGTTCACGGTCTTCGAATGCCGCGGCTCTGTAATCTTCGCAGATGGCACGCTGCGCGGCGGGGTCCCGAAAGGCTGAGCGGCAGGCGGCAAGCACTTCGGGTTCGAAGAGATCCTTGAGAATTTTCATGGACAAAGACAGGCCGCCGACCGCTCTAAACCACTTTGAATTGCTCCGTCTCAACCTAAGCATCCATGTAACATATTGAATAATAATATATATTAGCCCTATTAGTTTGATCCCAAAAAAATTTCGTATGCTTACCAATCGTTCTCGCGCAGGTCCCGCCGCCAGCCGATATTTGATGGTTTTGCAATCGAAGTGGGCAGGTGGTTGTTGATCCCTCGCGCGATCGATCCCGTCCTCGAACGTCTCCGACTCGGCCTGTGCCGCCTCCGGCTGGCAGGCGTCGCGCGCGCATCCGCCCGCTGACTCATGCATTTGTAATTCCTAGCCAAAACGAATGTTCATTATATGTTCTGCATCCATATTTGTCAAATTTTCGCCGCTTCGGTCGCGGGCGGAAAACCGTAAAAATAATGATTTCTCAGAGGAAACGAGAGCGAGAACGGAGCAGTATCGAAAGCGCCTCCAATTTCCCGATTTCGTCCATTTTGCCTTTCGGTTGTGTGCCTGAGACGTCAATACGTCCAAATGCGATCGGCCTGCTTCCGATCTACAGAAACGCCGATTTTCCGGCGGCGCGAATTGTCGGTGAAGCTCAGCAACGCTCCACGGCACGATGCAAAGAAACCTCAAGACAACTTTGGGCCTCGGAAGCGATTCCTGGGCTCATACTTTAGGAGGAGTGCCAGTGTTCACTCACTCACAATCGCAGCCGGATCAGCCTGTTAAGCTACTCAAATGAGATGCAAGCACAGGAGGCGCAAGTGGGCCTAGAAAGATTCTTCTTCTTCACGCAAACTGACGGCGTTCGCCTTGGCGAGACCACTGAGCAGTTCAACGCCCGGGTTGCCGAAATTGAGCAATTGGAGACTGCCTGCAAGGATGGGCGGTTCCGGCCGGATGAGTATGAGTCGGCACAGCGCCGCCTCCGCGATCTCAAAGCACCCTTTGATTTCGACGCAGACGACGAGGGCTATTAGTCGTCCCTCTGCCCCCATCGTCTTCACCCGCGGGCGACAGCCGAGGACAGCTTTCAAGCATGGCGAGGTGTTCGCCTCGCGTACGCGGCCGGCAAAGGCTTGGCGATGGAAAGGCACGGCGATATCATTCCAAGCTCGCATGCCAGCCGAATAATTGCAGCGACCGAAACTCTGTTAGGGTATTTCTTGATGGCGGGGCTAATTGCGCGCCTAACAAAATTCTTGGTCACGTAAGGCGCCCTAATGTGTGACGCCGCAGATGGCTTCGCATCCGTCGCGGCGCATCGTTGGCTTGCCAACATCGAGCCGGACCCCGCCGACCTGCTACGGCCCTATCTGACAAAACCGTCATCGGTCTTACTTCGGATCGGCGCCAACGATGTTCGGGTGTGAGCGGCGTCCCAAACGGGTTACATCCAATATGAGGTGACCTGTTGAGATATGTTCAAACCCAAGCATGTTCGAAGAGACGGACATGCTAACACAGTGCTTATGTCACCCGTAAGGCGTCAGGCCACAAGTGATAATATCCACACTTGAAGCTATGTTGCTCATGGTAGCATGCGCCGAGGAAGGTCGCACTCCCTTCTGAACCTATTGAGGAGGGCTGCATGATTTGGGCTTGGCTATCCAAATTGATCACCTGGCGCTCCGTAAGATCGATCGCAGCGGTGTGTTTTCTGAGTCTGCTGCCTTGCCCTGCTGTGGCCCAAACTGAGGGGTCACAGACCCTAATTGCTTGGCGTCTTCCAACAGGAATTTATCTTAAAGGATCGTTCAGCGGCATCAACGAGTTACAAAGCTTGGCCGCGCGAGCCGGAACCACGATCATCAATGCCGACGATATTAATAAGGCCGAGGGCCGTCCCAGTTCTCTAATGGTACTAGCTATATCGGTTCTTTCGGACATGCAGTTGGGGCGCGTCGAAATAAATGCATCACAATTTTCTGTTGAAGGCGTTGCCAGAGCGACCAAGGTCGGCGTGCTAAAAGAACAAATCTTACAAAGAATTCCAACTACAATCCATGTTGAAAGCTTGCGAATCGACTCGCCGGAACAAGCGCCATTTCATTGGGCTATAGTCACAGGTTTGCCAAATGCGTCGGGCGATTCCGGTGTTACAATGGGCGGGGATGTAATAAGTGAAGACGCTCGCACCATGCTGGATCTTTCGGCACAAATTGTCTCCACAGAACCTAGAATTATCGATCAGACGCGTGTTAGGCTAAACTCACCAAAATACTATCTTGGCGTAGAAACAACGCTTTTATCCCAAATGAAAATACTGTCTAAGGGATTTGCCTGGGTTTACGATAACAGGTTTGATTTAGTTGGTGGTTCTTTGTCGATACGTAGCACGGAGAGCGACACAGGATGCGAAGAATTAGGCAAGAAGTTACCGAAAGACGTTTTGTGTCGACTTGTAGATATATCGAATAATTGGCCAAATAAAGCAACTAATTTTAATCCAACTACGGCCTCAAATCTAGATCCATTTACACCTGTCAATGCTTCGGACGTAGTGGAGGCGACGAAGGAAATTTCCGAAATTGACCATTCTTCGGATCCGAGAATTGTCGATATTCTCTACGCAACAGTTCGGGCGCCGAACAAGTCAGATTCTGTACCTGGCCACGCCGCTTATACGGGCGAACGAAATTCACAATTGGAGTTTGGTCGAGCTCGAATTCGGATTCCTGAGGACCACAAGATTGGCCGGCTCGAACTTCCAGGGGGCCTTTCTGTATTCGGATTTGACCTCATTCGACAGGCGCCCGATCCAAATAAGCATTTTCTTATACGCAGCGTGCAGCCGCTTACGTCAGAACAATGGGACGATTTAATCGATTCTGTAGGTCCGAAGGATGCGGTGATATTCGTCCATGGATTTAATAATTCGTTTGAAGATGGCGTGTTGCGAATTGCGCAAATCACTTGGGATCTACAATATAAAGGCTTGCCGGTGCTGTTCTCTTGGGCGTCGCGAGGCGAGATTGCTGACTATGAATATGATCGCAACAGCGCACTGGTCGCACGGGAAGCTTTTATGCAATTGCTAGACAACCTCAGAGAGAAGCACGGGATCACAAAGGTTCATATAATTGCGCACAGTATGGGCTCGTTTCTGGTGCTCGATGCCCTTGCTAACGCGCGTCAACTCCCGGGCGCCATGGGACAGCTTATTCTCGCGGCACCGGATGTTGATCGTGATCAATTTAAGGCGGAGATCCCGTTGCTTGGCAAAACATTTAGTGGCCTTACGCTCTACGCGTCATCAAATGACCGTGCATTGGAAGCTTCGATGAAGCTTGCTGGCAATATTCCCAGGGCTGGGGATGTACCGCCCGACGGACCAATCGTCATTCAAGGTCTTGATACATTGGACGTTAGTTCGCTCGGGGAGGAGATGTTCGGTCTTAACCACGGTACTTTTGCGGAGGCCCGTCCGCTAATTGACGATATGAGTTTGATACTTTCGCAAGGTCTTCGGCCGCCGCGATTGGCTGAAGAGCGACCTGTGCCCGACAACGGCACGCCCGTTCGATATTGGCGCTTCTCACAGTAGTAGTTTTTATCGGCACCATTCTTAATTCGCGTCCTGCTCCTTCCGAACTCGGGGAACTACCACTTCCCGATGGCCGCTGACTCGCGGTTTGTCATCTGCATGATCCAGTTTGCGCAATCCAACAGGGATCGGGTCTGTGCAGTTACAGAAGAATGCTCAAGCGCCGGCCGGGCTGATCAAGCCGGGCTCTGGCTGATGCGCTGCCCGGCTTAAATCAATTGCCGATTCGTGATGATGCAGCGACGCAAATTGTCCGTGAAAATCCGCAAGGCTCCACAGCAACGCGCAGTGTTGTATTTCACATCTATTTTACAAGTTCGGGAAGATTTCGAGCTAAGCGCTTGATTTCATTGGCGCGCCCAAGGGGACTCGAACCCCTGTTTTCGCCGTGAAAGGGCGACGTCCTAGACCGCTAGACGATGGGCGCGGATACTTCGCGCCGACACGGCGCTGCGAAGCACAAGGCGGACCTATAATGGCGCTTCCCGGTCATGGCAAGGCCAAAAAGGCCACAAGGAAACAAAATTCCCCAGAAACGATTGTACCCCTTTGCCGACTCGCTGCCACGTCAGGCTTGGCGCCGACCGGCCGGCGCCGCATCGAGAATCCGCAATTGCACCCGTTCCTGCCCGCCCCAATGGTCGATCGACAACGTCCCGGCGAGGTGCATCGCGGTCCCGCGCCCGGCGAGCAGCGCCTGCCCGAGCGGACTTGCGGCCGCGCGAAAGGCAATGGCCTGCAGCCGACCGCCGTCCAGGCCTATGGTGCGCACCCGAATATGGCCCTGCCCCACCTCGCCAACGTCGATCATACGTTGATCGGCAAAGGCGAAAATCGGCTCCGAATTGCCTGTGCCGAATGGGCCGGCGCGCTCCACATCCTTTACCAGGGCAGCCTGCGCGGCGGTTGCGGTCAGCATGCCGTCGATGCGCAGCGCCTCCTCCGCCCGGGCCCGTGTCACATCGGCGCCGAGCGCCTCGCTCAGATAGGCACGAAGGGACTCGAGTTTGCCACGTTCCACCGTCAGGCCGGCGGCCATGGCATGGCCGCCGCCCTTCACGAGCAATCCGGTCTCGACCGCCGCGCGCACGGCGCGGCCAAGATCGACGCCGGCAATCGAGCGGCCGGAGCCCGTGCCGATGTCGCCGGTAAAGGAGATGGCAAAGGCCGGGCGGCGGTAACGGTCCTTGAGCCGGCTGGCGACAAGGCCGACAACGCCCGGATGCCAGGCGTCCGACCCGACCATCAATACGGCCTCATCGCCACATTGGCTGGCCATCGCATCGGCCTCTTCCAAAGTCGCCACTTCGATCGCTTGCCGTTCACGATTGAGCCGGTCGAGCTCGGCGGCAACCCGGCCCGCCTCCACCGGATCGTCAGTCATCAGTAGTCTGGCGCCGAGCGCCGCGTCGCCGATCCGGCCGCCAGCATTGATACGCGGCCCGACCAAAAAGCCGAGATGATACGGCCGCGCCGGGCCATGCGCACCCGCGGCATCCATGAGCGCCGTGAGCCCGATACGCCCGCGCGCCTTCATGACCTGCAGGCCGCGTGTCACGAAGGCGCGGTTGAGACCGATCAGCGGCACGACATCGGCGACGGTGCCGAGCGCGACGAGATCGAGATCGGAGAGCAAGGCCGGAGCCGGATATTGCGCGGTCCAAAAGCCGCTGTCGCGCAGGGCGCGATTCAACCCCACCAACGTCATGAAGACGACGCCCGCCGCGCACAGATAGCCGAGCTGCGACAGATCGTCCTGCCGGTTCGGATTGACGATCGCGACCGCCTCGGGAAGCACTTCCGGCGCCTGATGATGATCGAGCACGATCGCGTCGAGACCGAGCAGCCGCGCCGCCGCCAAGGGTTCGAAGCTGGTGGTACCGCAATCGACCGTGACGAGTAGCGTGGCGCCGCGCGCGTGCAACGACGCTATGGCGTCGCTGTTGGGACCATAGCCTTCGAAGATCCGGTCGGGGATGTGGATGATGGTATTGCAGCCGCAGGCGTTGAGGAAATTGGCAAGCAATGCGGTCGCCGTGGCGCCATCGACATCATAGTCGCCGAATACGGCGACCGTCTCGCCCTTTTGCGCCGCCTGCGCCAGCCGCGCGACGGCCGGTTGCATATCCGTCAGCACGTCCGGATCTGGCATGAGATTGCGCAGCGACGGATCGAGCCAATCCTCAACCGTCTCCATCGTCACGCCGCGCCCGACGAGCACACGCGCCAAGATGTCGGAGAGACCATGACCTTGCGCGAGTGCCATGGCCTGCGCCGCGCCTTCGATATCGAGCCGGTCCCGCCATGCGCGCTGCGACACCGATTGATCGACACCGAGAAGGGGCTTGCGCTCGGACATGAAATCAAGACCTCATCCAAGCGCCTTGCGATATTGAATGAAGCCGGGTTTGTCAGCCAGCGTATCGTAAAGCGCCTGCGCCGGAAGATTGGTCTCGTGCGTCATCCAATAGACCCGGCCCGCACCCGCCGCCTTGGCCGCCCCGTAGACGGCTTCGATCAAGGCGCGGCCGACGCCCGTGCCGCGCTGATCGTCGCGGGTGAACAGATCCTGCAGATAGCACACCGGCTCGATCATCCAGGTGTTGCGATGATAGAGGTAATGCACCAGGCCGACGAGTTCGCCCTTGTCCTCGGCGACAAAGGCGTGCATCGGCTCGAGGCCGTTGAAGAAACGCGCCCAGGTCGTCTCCGTGACTTCGGGGCGTACAGACGTCTTGTAGAACGTCAGATAGCCTTGCCACAGAGGCTCCCATTGGGCGCGGTCGGCGGGCGTTACGGCACGTATGATCATCGGGGTCAGCCTTCTCAATCCAAGCGGAATTTCGCCATCTCGCGGTGCTCGGCGTGAATCTTGCGCACCGTGCCCGTGACCGAACGGTAAATCACCGTCTCGGTTTCAATCACATTGTTGCTGTTGAAGCGCACGCCGGACAGCAGCGGGCCGTCGGTCACGCCGGTGGCGCAGACGATCACGTCGCCCGACGCGAGTTCGTTCATATCGTATTTCTTGCGCGGATCGGTCACGCCCATCTTGCGGGCGCGCTCGACCTTGGATGGGGTGTCCAGGATCAGCCGGCCCTGCATCTGGCCGCCGACGCAGCGCACCGCGCCCGCCGCCAGCACGCCTTCCGCCGCGCCGCCCGAACCAAGATAGAGATCGACGCCGGTCTTTTCCGGCTGGGTGGTGAAGATGACGCCGGCAACATCGCCGTCGGAGATAAGCCTGATCGAGGCACCGGCACGCCGGCACGCGGCGATAAGGTCCTGGTGGCGCGGCCGATCCATGATCAGGACGCCAATGTCGCGCACCTTCACGCCCTTGGCGCGCGCCAGCGCGTTAATATTGTCTTCCGGCGAGGCATCAAGATCGACGACGCCGGCCGGATAGCCGGGTCCGATTGCGATTTTCTGCATGTAGACATCCGGCGCATTCAGCAAACTGCCCGCCTCCGCCATCGCCATCACGGCGATGGAACCGGGCATGTCCTTGGCGCAGAGCGTCGTGCCTTCGAGCGGATCGACCGCAATATCGACGCGCGGCCCGGTGCGGGTGCCGACCTTCTCGCCGATGAACAGCATCGGCGTCTCGTCGCGCTCCCCCTCGCCGATCACGATCGTGCCGTCGATCGGCAGGCGGTTCAATTCGCGGCGCATTGCATCGACCGCCGCTTGGTCCGCGGCCTTTTCATCGCCGCGGCCGCGCCAACGGGCGGATGAAACCGCCGCCCGTTCGGTGACGCGCACGAGTTCCATGGTCAAAATGCGCTCGATGATTTTTTCTTCCTGGATGACGAGATCAGCCATCGACCGGTTTCCTCCGGGCGCGTCTTAAGAGCGCCTTACTCCCGCTCGATCCGAATGACCTGCGGTTTCTCGGCGATATAGCCGTCCGTGACGACCTCGTCGAGCGCTTCGCGAATCAATGTCTCGGTGGTCGCATGGGTGATCAGCACCACCGGCACTTCGCCGTTCGCCGTCTGCTTCACGCCCGGCGCATGCTTCTGCATGATGCTTTCGAGCGAGATCTGCCGCTGTGCCATGCGCGTGGCAATGGCCGCCATGGCGCCGGGCCTGTCCTGCACGCTCAGGCGGATATAATAGCCGCCCTCGTGCCGCTGCATCGGAATGCGCGCTGCCTGCTCCAGTTCGAAGACCGGCAGGCCAAGCGGCGCCGAGCGGATGCCCTTGGCAATATCGGCGATATCGGCGACGACCGCCGAGGCGGTCGCCTCGCCGCCGGCGCCGGGGCCGACGAGGGTCAATTCTTTCACCGCGTCGGCATCGATCGTCACGGCATTGGTCACGCCCATCACTTGGGCGATGGCGGAGGACAGAGGCACCATGGTCGGATGCACACGCTGCTCGATGCCTTTTTTCGTGCGCTGCGCCACGCCGAGCAATTTGATGCGATAGCCGAGCTCTTCCGCCGCCTTCAGATCGGCGAGCGTGATCGACTCGATGCCTTCGACATGAATGGCATCGGCATCGATGATCGTCCCGAAGGCCAGCGAGGTAAGGATGGCCAGCTTGTGCGCGGTGTCGAAGCCGCCGATGTCGAAAGTCGGGTCGGCCTCGGCATAGCCGAGGCGCTGCGCCTCCCTGAGGCAATCCTCGAACGACAGGCCTTCCGCCTCCATGCGCGAGAGGATGTAATTGCAGGTGCCGTTCAAAATGCCGTAGACGCGCTCGATCGAATTGCCGGCAAGGCCCTCGCGCAAAGTCTTGACGATCGGAATGCCGCCGGCGACAGAGGCTTCATAGGCAAGCGCGACGTGCTTGTTCTCGGCCATTTTGGCGAGCGACAAACCGTGCTTCGCGAGCAGCGCCTTGTTGGCCGTCACCACCGGCTTGCCGGCGGCGAGCGCCGCCTCCACCGACAGGCGCGCGGAGCCCTCGTCGCCGCCGACCAGCTCGACGAAGAGGTCGATGTCGGGCGAGCCCGCCAGCGCGACCGGATCGTCGAACCAGCTTATGCCGTTCAAATCCACGCCACGGTCCGCTGCACGATTGCGGGCCGAGACCCCTGTCACGACGATCTGCCGCCCGGTGCGAATGGTCAGGGCATTCGACTGACGCTGCAAAAGACGGATAACCGACGCACCGACTGTCCCGAGACCAGCGATGCCGACACGAAGTGGCTGAACCATGAAAAACGCCTGACGTTGAAGAGAACCAACCGACCGCCCCGGAGGCCAAGACGGCCCGCCCGCGAAGCGCGCTTGTAGCCTTATTTGGTTGGGCGGATCAAGAAAAGGCATTTGGGCTCGTGCGGCGATGACCAAAATTGCGGCACCGCGCTCCCCTGCCCTGCGGAGAACATTTATAAATATTTGATTTATTTAAATAAATTCGCCTATTAGTTTGTTTTCAAAAAATTTCACAGGCGACCGATCTGCCGCGCACCAGTGAAAACACTGAGCCGCGCAGATGCTCGCTATATGTTCAACTCTGTAAAAAATCAATGCGGAACTGCGGCGAAAGCACCCGCTATGCCCCTGCGGCCGAAGAGCAAGGCCAAGCCGACGAGCGCCGCCAACCCGGCAAGAGCCAGCAACGGCAGCCTGACGCTGGCGCCTTCGGCGCTCGTGCCGACGAGATAGGCGCCAATGCCGGCCGCCAGGCGCTGCAGCATATATTGCAAGCTCATCACCCGGCCGCGCTGATCGTTGTCCACCGCGAGCTGCAACAGCGACACGGTGCCTGTCTGCCGGATCTCCCCCGCCAGCCCGGACAGCAACATCATGACGAGCGCGAGGATCAGGCCATGCACCAGCGCGAGCCCGGCGATCATCGTGCTGTAGGCGAGGAAGGCCCAAAGAACCCGCGTGGGCGTTGCGCTCCGCGCGCCACCATAGGCGAGCCACAGCGCGGAAAGCGTCGCGCCGAAGCCCGCGGCGGCGAGCAGATCGGTCATGCCCTCGACACCCATGCCAAGCTCTTGCGCCGCATAGGCCGGCAGCATCTGGCGCATCGCGGCATTCAGCGCATTGCCGAGCAGGATAACCACCATGAAGGCGAGAATGCCGCGATGGCTGACGATATAAGCAAAACCATCCACCATATCGCCCCACACCGAGCGGCCAGAGGGCTTAGGCGCCTGATAGTCTGCCGGCGTGCGCATCATCGACAAGGTGCATAAATAAAACGCATAGCCCGCCACATTGGTGGCGAATGCCGTCGCGGCGCCGAAATGCGCCATGATCCAACCGGCCAAGGCCGGCCCGGCGAAAATCGCGACTTGCGAATAGGCCGCCGCGACCGCAATCGCGGAGGAGAGGCGCTCGCGTGCGATGAAACGCGGCAGCAGACCGTAGAGGCCGGGCATTGAAAAACTATGGATCAGGCCATGGAGGAACGACAGAACGGCAAGGGCGGCAATTGTCAGCAGGCCTGAAGCCGCGAGCACGGCCAGCGCAAGCGCCTGCAGCAGCGCAAGAAAATACGTGACCTGCAAAATCCTGACACGATCCATTCGGTCCGCCAGCACGCCGCCGAACGGCAGGCACAGGAGATTGGGCAGCACGTCCAGCACGGCGATGATCGCCAGCCACCACGTGGAATGGGTCAGCTCCCACGTCGTCCAGGAGACGGCCACGATCTGCACCAGAAAGCACAGCCACGAGACGATCGCGCCAATCGAATAGAGCCGGAAATTCTGATCCGAAAATGCTTCACCGATGCCGCCGAATTGGAGCTTCATGAAAAGCCTTTCATGCCGGTAAGTCGTTCCCGCCTAAGCTACACGGCTAAAGTTCGGCGTATAGAGCCGTTTTTCGGATGGGAAGTAAGACATCGGGAGATTCTGGCCTGAGCTTTTGCGCGACGCCGCATCTACAAAGAAAGTGTGCGGCAAGTGATTTTCGCCACAACCACATCGACGGCTCTGTCGCACACTATGGACAGAGGCTTACGACCTTTGAGGAGGCTGGCCATGAGCGACATGGACGAGGTCAAGGATCGCTTATCCAAAATCGAGAAATTGCTGGAAGACATTCAGAAGCAGCTTGCCGGAGCAGGCGCAGGCACGAGCGGATCGCAGCCCGTGGTGACCGTGCCGCCAGGCACGTTTTTTGTCGTACCGCGCCGCGAACTCCGGGTTACGAGTGGAGACTCGCAAATACATACTGCGCTTAGCGATGCGGAGTTCATCGTTCTCGCCCCTGTGAAGCGCGGAAACGATCAAGCGGGACGCTGACATGACAGATTCAGTCGTTCAAAAAGCCGTCGATAGCAATTTCGCCGATGCGCGTACCTTCGCCGGGCGCATGTCCGATACCGCCAAATATATTTGGGTTGGCAGTTTTGGCTTGTTCTACACAGCCTTGATGGCGGATAAGCCGCCACTTAAGGATTTTTACGATCACAATAAGCACGCTCTGCTCATCGCCGCTGTTCTCGGCGCCATCGCCTTCGTCGCCGACGCGGCCAAAAATTATTCCGGTTTTGTATTTGCCAAGGAGCTTTACAATTTTCTTCTGACACGCGTGGCGGCATTGCCTCCCCCGGCCAATGCCGCGCAAGCGCAAGCTAACGATGCGGCAATCATGCAGGCCTATAACGCCGAGGTCGCCGCATCGAGACTGCCACCGCTCAACCAACGTTTGCTGGAGCTATCGCAAATCTGCGCGGCAATTTCTGCCGTGGTGATCCTGTTCGCTTTTGCGCGCTATCTTCACTTGTTCCGCTATCTTCACCTGTTCCCCTAATATGAATGACGGCCCGGCTTAGCTGCACGGACTTTGACCGCACATCAGGTGGAATAGAGTCAATGCAATTGCAAAAATCTCGCCCCCTCGCGCGCGTGCTCTTCTGCCGCCTGCGGCGGCAGATCATTGTCACAACACCCGCAATTGGGATGTAGCTCCAACATGCATCCTCATTTGGCGGCGAGCGTCGCAATAATGTTTTCTCGCGCCTTGCGGCCCGGCGCGAGTTTTGCCTTTACGGCGGCCAGCACCTCGGTCGGCGCGGTCTCGGGCGTGCCTGACTCGAAGGGCGGCTGCGGCGCATATTCCAGATGCAATTGCACCGCTTGCGCCGCCGCGTCGCCAAACAATTCGGCGATGACCGTGAGGCCGAAATCGATTCCCGCGGTCACGCCGCCGGCCGTGATCGTCGCGCCGTCGCGTACGACGCGCGCATTGACCGGAGTCGCGCCAAAATGCGCGAGCAAGTCGCGCGCATTCCAATGGCTTGAAGCGCGCTTGCCGCTGAGCAGTCCGGCCGCGCCGAGCACGAGCGATCCGGTGCAGACCGACGTGACATAGCGCGCTCCCGCCGCCTGCCGGCGCACGAAAGCGAGCGCCTCTTCGTCCTGCAGCAACGCATTCACGCCGGCGCCGCCCGGAACGCAGATCACATCGAGTTGCGGGCAATCGGCGAATGTGGCGGTGGGCATGAAAACAAGCCCCGTCGATGCCGTGACCGGCACCGAATCCTTCCAGACAAGATGCACGCTCACCCCGGGCGTCGAGGCAAATACTTCATAGGGCCCGGTGAGATCGAGCTGCTGCACATTCGGAAAGATCAGAAAACCCACATGGACCGTCATGCGCCATTTCTCCATCGGCTAGCATCCATTGACTTTGGCACTATAGCGTCGCTAGTTTTGGCGATTATGCTAAAGATCCCTCGTTTTCCGCCAAATCCTCGCCGGGTGGAGATCCTGGCCTTCCCCGACGTTCAGCTCCTGGACGTTGCGGGACCGCTGCAGGTGTTCGCCTCTGCCAATATGCTCGCTAAGGAGCGCGGCGAGGCGCAGCCGTACGATCCGGTGGTCGTGGCGCCGGAGCCGGTCGTCACCAGTTCGGCGCAGCTGCCCCTCGTCGCGCACCCGCTTCCCGTGCCGGATGCCCCAGTCGATACGTTCATTGTCGCCGGTGGCTTTGGTGTTCACCGCCTCTGCGCGCAGGACGAAATGCTGCGCTGGCTCCGCACGCGGGCAAAGACCGCACGGCGCACGGCGTCCGTCTGCACGGGCGCCTTCCTGCTCGGCGCGGCGGGATTGCTGGACGGCAAACCGGCGGTGACCCATTGGCGCCACTGTGCCGAATTCGCCGCGCGCTTTCCGGACGTGCGGCTTGATCCCGATCCGATTTTCGTGCGCGCAGAGAATATCTGGACATCCGCCGGCGTCACGGCGGGCATCGATCTCGCGCTTGCCCTGGTCGAGGCCGATCTCGGCCACGCGCGTGCGCTGGCCGTCGCGCGCCAATTGGTGGTGTTTCTGAAGCGTCCGGGCGGCCAGGCGCAATTTAGCGCGGCGCTCGCGTTGCAGCAGGAGGCCGCGCCTTTCGCGGCGCTGCACGCCTGGATCGCCGACCATCTCGATGACGATCTGTCGATCGGCGCACTCGCCTGCGCCGCGAAGATGAGCGAGCGCAGCTTCATGCGGCACTACCGGCAAATGACCGGGGAGACGCCTGCCCGCGGCGTCGAACGGATTCGCGTGGAATCGGCGCGGTTCATGCTGGAGCAAGACCTCGCCGTCAAGCGGGTCGCGGCCCGCTGCGGCTTCGGCTCGGAAGAGACCATGCGCCGCGCATTCTTGCGCCTGCTCAATGTGACGCCGGCGGCCTATCGCGAGCGATTCGCAGGATCGAACCGGAACGCGCGCGCTGTTCCGGCGCCAGTATGATGAATGGAATTTTCGACTGCGGCACAATGTCTTTCGTAATCGTCGTCGCGCGTTGATTAATCGTCGTCCAGCCGCTCGAACAGGCCAGGATAATCGCGCACCAATCCATGCGCATCGACATCGAACTCGGCCGCGAATGGATGATCGAGGCTTTCGTAGCGATAGCGCTTGTCCGGCTCGAGACATGTATAGGCCTGGGGCGCAGCGTAAATCGTGATGTCGGGGATGGTGATATAAGCAACGCGAATCTCGCGGCGCATTCCCTTTGCGAGTTGCAAACGGCGGATCGGCAGCGTGTTGGTGACGGGCGTCACGACGAGGTCCGCATCGATACAGCCATCGAGATGCGATAGAGGCTTGCCTTCCGACCGCCAGAGGCCCTTGCCATCGGCGGTCAAGCGCACCGCGGCGCCGCCATCCAACGTCACGATCAGGGTGCGGACGCACCAATCGGAATCGCAGGCCAAATCGAATGCCAAAGGGTGCACGCCGCCCACTTCACCAACCGCATGCCAACCGGCCGCAACGCGCGTGAGCACGACCTTTTGCCTGCCGCCGTCACCGAGCGACCGCCATCGGGCGCTTATCATGGCTTCGTCGTGGTCTGGCTGTTCAGAACGCCGCCGCTCAGTCCGCCATAGCCGCCGCCCCAATTGGTCGGCGCGTCGGGTTTGCTGGCTTTTGCCGTTACGGGGAACGCGGTCGTCTGCTGTTGCGGCGCACACGGCCGGTGATGGGCCTTGCAGCGCGAAGCGGCCCAACCGGCGGAGGCTGGTAGCATAAGCAGAATGGCGAGGACGAAGCGAAGCGACATGGGCGATTCAGCGTTCAAAACAGCTGCGACGAAAGCCAAGTGTGATGGCGCGCTATGGCCATTTTATGTTTCGCATCGGCGGAGCGGCCGCGGCTAGAACGCGCTGATGACCGTGACGCCGGTGCCCTGGAACGCGTCCATCGCCATCAGGGCCGCACCGGACTCATCGAGGGCAATTTTGCGGCCGACCAATTTTTCAGGGGCCAATTTGCGCGCGGCGATCATGCTCAGCATGGCATCATAGCGATAGGCCTGCATGCCATGGCTGCCGAGAATCTCGAGTTCGCGCCCAATAACTTTTGCCATCGGCACGGCGGAATTGGCGTGATCGCCGAGCATCAGGCCGATCTGCACATGCTTGCCGCGCTTGCGCAAATTGCTGACGGAATTGAAGCACGTCACCGGCGAACCGAGCGCATCGATCGAGACATGCGCACCGCCGCGCGAAAGATCCATCACGGCAGCAACGACATCCAGCGTTTGTTTGGCATTCACGCTCGCGCAGGCGCCGATCGTGCGCGCAAACGCGAGCTTATCGTCATCGATGTCGATGGCGATGACATTCGCGCCCGCCGCCGCGGCGATCATGATCGCCGACAGGCCGACACCGCCGCAGCCGTGCACTGCGACCCATTGTCCCGCCGACACTTTGCCTTGATCGATCACCGCGCGGAAACCGGTCGCGAAACGGCAGCCGAGGCTTGCGGCCGTCGCAAAATCCATCTCGTCGGCAAGCCGCACCAGATTCAAATCGGCCCGCTCGACCGCCACATATTGCGCGAACGAGCCCCAATGGGTGAAGCCTGGCTGGAACTGATGATCGCACACCTGCTGGTGCCCGGCATGACATTCCGCGCACGCCCCGCATCCCGCGACGAAGGGCATGGTGACGCGGTCGCCCGGCCGCCACAAACGCACCTGCTTGCCAACCGCAGCAATCACGCCGGCAAATTCGTGCCCCGGCACATGCGGCACGACGATGTCGGCATCATGCCCGACCCAGCCGTGCCAATCGCTGCGGCACAGTCCCGTCGCCTTGACCTCGATCACGACGCCGTCCGGCGCCGGTGCGGGGTCAGCGACAGTCTGCACGCGCGGCGGCGCGGAAAATTGTTCGTAGACGAGCGCGCATGGCTTATCGATCCAACAGCTTATAAGATTCCAATACAGATCAGACGATCCAGCGTGCCCTTCTCCCAGAGAGAGAAGGTGGCCGGCGAAGCCGGTCGGACGAGCGGGCTTCCTTGCGAGATTAGCCGCTACAAATGAGTGGCCAATGATGAACCCAAGGCCCCTCATCCGTCACGCTACGCGTGCCACCTTCTCCCTCTGGGAGAAGGGCGCGCTGGATCGTTGTACAAATGTCCTCAGCAGACAAGGATTCTCACGCGCCCTTCTTCATCTGCACGATATTGTGCAGCCGATCGTCGGCCGTATCGAAGAAACGGCGGATGCCGCGCGCTGCCTGGCGAATGCGCTGTTCGTTTTCGACCAACGCGAGGCGCACATAATCGTCACCGTGCTCGCCAAAGCCGATGCCCGGCGCAACCGCCACGTCGGCCTTCTCGATGAGCAGTTTCGAAAATTCGAGGCTGCCGAGATGGCGGAATTTTTCCGGCACCGGCACCCATGCGAACATCGAGGCCTGCGGCGCGGGGATTTCCCAGCCGGCTTGCGCGAAGCTCTCCACCATCACGTCGCGCCGTCGCTTGTAGGTCGCACGCATTTCCTTGATGCAATCGTCCGGGCCGTTCAGCGCCGCGGCCGCCGCCACCTGGATCGGCGTGTAAGCGCCGTAATCGAGATAGGATTTCACCCGTGCCAAAGCGGCGAGCAGGCGCTCGTTGCCGACCGCAAAGCCCATGCGCCAGCCGGCCATGGAAAACGTCTTCGACATGGAGGTGAATTCCACGGTCACATCGAAGGCGCCGTTCACCTGCAGCACGGATGGCGGCGGCTCGTCGTTGAAATAAAGTTCAGCATAGGCGAGATCGGACAGCACGAAGAGTTCGTGTTTCTTCGCGAAAGCGACGAGGTCCTTGTAGAAGTCGAGCGAAGCGACCATCGCCGTCGGATTCGACGGATAGCAGACGACGACGGCGATGGGCTTTGGAATCGAATGGACAACCGCCCGCTCGAGCGCCGTGAAGAACGACGGCGTCGGATCACACGGCACCGAGCGGATCACCCCCCCGGCCATGAGGAAGCCGAACGCATGAATCGGGTAGGACGGATTCGGCACCAGCACCACGTCGCCCGGCGCCGTGATCGCCTGCGCCATATTGGCGAAGCCTTCCTTCGAGCCGAGCGTCGCGACGACCTGGGTGTCCGGGTTCAGCTTCACGCCGAAGCGGCGGGCATAATAACTGGCTTGCGCACGGCGCAGGCCGGGAATGCCTTTGGAGGCCGAATAGCGGTCCGTGCGCGGCTTGCCGACCGTTTCGATCAGCTTGTCGGTAATATGCTTGGGCGTCGCGAGATCCGGATTGCCCATGCCAAGGTCGATGATGTCGGCGCCGGCGTTGCGCGCTGCCGCCTTGAGCCGGTTCACCTGCTCAAACACATAAGGGGGCAACCGCTTCACGCTGTGAAAATCCGACATGATCCTTTTTCCTCGAAACCGGCGGACGGCGGAAGTGCCGCAAACGCCTGATGCTGATGTATCATTCGCAGCCGCGTCGTGGGAACAGAAATTATCGCGGGCTGACCGCGCGGCCCCCACGGGGTCTTGCACAGTGGGCGAAAACAGCGCGGCTGCGCTCGATTATTGCCCGGTCGCCGGCGTTTGCGGCGGGACGTCCGGCTGCGGCTTTTTCGGCCCCTTCTTCGCGGGTGGCGGGTTGGGGTCGATGCCTTGCGCCTTTTCCTGCGCGGCGCGCGCCGCATCGAGGCTCTGTTCGAGCTGCTTGACCTGGTCGCCTTTCAGCGGCTTGACCGGATGATCCGGCGGCTTGATGCCGACGGGCATATATTGCACTTCGCTCGGCCGGCCGGCGACAACGAAGTCCTTGGGCTGCACCGGGTCCGGCAGCCAGCCGACGGCCCGCGCGGGACCGTTCAGCACGTTGGCCGGCGCATCGGGCTCGTATTTCTCCGGCGGGTGCGAGCACCCGGCCAGTCCGGCGAGCACACAAAACAAGCTCAGCCGCGCCAGATTCCGCATCGTCCATCCGCACCCGTTCCGCCGCATCCAATTGTCCCTTATCCGTCCCACTCGCCGCCGTTGTGGCCTCAATTCCGTTCAATCATGAACGAACAGCGGAATAAATCATGCCGGGCCGATTATGCCGCCCGAAGGCTTGCATGACCTTTAGCCTAGTCTAAGATAGATAGAAAGCGGTCACGGAAGCCGCGGGAAACGCTGTAGGGAACGCAGTATGGCACGCGAAACAACCAGCGCAAAAGCAACAAAGGCCGGCAAAGCCGCCGTCCCCAAAGCGGCAACCACCGGACGAGACGTGAAAGTTGAGGCCACACCGGCAAAGCCTCGGGTGCGCCGGGCGAAGACCGTCAAGACCGAGCCTGCTGTCACCGCTGCCCCGCAGCCCCAACCTGCCGCCCCTGCCCCGCAGCCCGCACCACCGCCCGAGCCGGCATCCCCGCCGCCCATCGCTGTAGCGGAGAAAAAGCCGGAGGCGACCGCGCCAAAGCCTGAAAAAGAAGCCCCGAAGACGGCCGAACAAGGCACGCCGCTGCCGGATTACGAGGCGCTCGGCCGCAATGTCGCGCGCTTTTTCGAGGAAGGCGGCCGGGTCCTGGCGGCGGCCGTCAAACCGCACCAGAGCGGCGAAACGTCCAATTCGCAGCTCACCGAGGATTTTGCCGAAGCGGCGAAGAGCATCGGCCAGGTCTTCGAATATTGGCATTCGGACCCGCAGCGCTCGTTGCAGGCCCAGGCCGACTTGCAAAATTCCTTCATCGATCTGTGGAGCTACGCCCTGCGACGCATGACCGGCGAATTGCTGGCGCCTGCGCCCGAGGCCAAGCCCGCCGACAAACGCTTCGCCGATCCGGAATGGACGCAAAATCTCTATTTCGACTTCCTGCGCCAGGCCTATCAAGTCACCAGTTCCTGGGCGGACCGAATGGTCCAGAGCGCGTCCGACCTCGACCCGCACACCAAGAACAAGGCGCATTTCTGGGTGCGGCAATTCGCCAGCGCCCTCTCGCCATCGAACTTCCCACTCACCAATCCGGAATTGCTGCGCGAGACCCTGCGCGAGAATGGCGAGAATCTGGTGCGCGGCCTGCAGCAGATGGCGCAGGATATCGACGCAGGCCGCGGCAGCCTGAAGATCACCCAGAGCGACGGTTCGAAATTCGAGCTCGGCGTCAATATGGCGGTCACGCCCGGCAAGGTGGTCTTCCGCAATGATCTCATCGAGCTCATTCAATATGCCCCGACGACCGAAAGCGTCTACAAGCGGCCACTGCTGATCGTGCCGCCGTGGATCAACAAGTTCTATATTCTCGATCTCAATCCGGAAAAGAGCTTTATCCGCTGGGCGGTCGCGCAAGGGTTGACGGTCTTCGTGGTCTCCTGGGTCAATCCCGACGAGCGGCATCGGCGCAAGAGTTTCGATTCCTATATGCAGGAAGGGATTTTCGCGGCCGTCGATGCGATCGAGGACGCGACCGGCGAAACCGACATCACAGCTATCGGCTATTGCGTCGGCGGCACCCTGCTCGCAGCGACCCTCGCCTATATGGCCGATGTCGGCGACAAGCGCATTTCCAGTGCGACATTGTTTACGACCCAGGTGGATTTTCGCGATCCGGGCGAGCTGAAAGTCTTCGTGGATGAAGACCAGATCCGGGCGATCGAAGGGCGGATGGCCGAAAAGGGCTATCTCGACGGCTCGAAGATGGCGAATGCCTTTAACATGCTCCGGCCGAACGAGTTGATCTGGTCCTATTTCGTGAACAATTACCTGAAGGGCCGCGTGCCGGGCGCCTTCGATCTCCTGACCTGGAACTCCGATTCGACGCGGATGACCGAGGCCAACCATTCCTTCTATTTGCGCAATTGCTATCTTGAGAACAATCTCACGCGCGGCCGCATGGTGATGGGCGGACACACGCTGGATTTGGGCAAGGTCACGATTCCGATCTACGATCTCGCCACCAAGGAAGATCACATCGCTCCGGCGAAGTCCGTGTTCATCGGCGCGCAATATTTCGGCGGTCCGGTGCGTTACGTGCTGGCGGGATCAGGCCACATCGCCGGCGTCGTGAACCCGGTCGGAAAACCGAAATATCAATATTGGATCGGACCGCAGCCCGCCGGCGAATTCGGCGAGTGGATGAAACAGGCGAGCGAACATCCCGGCACGTGGTGGGTCGATTGGATCGAGTGGGTGACCGGCCAAGCGCCGGAGAAAGTCGCGCCGCGGACGCCGGGGGAAGGCAAGCTCAAGCCTTTGGCCGATGCACCCGGAACATATGTCCGAGTCAGGGCTTAGAACCGATCCTTCACGCATTTTATCAAAACAAAACCCGGGCCAAGCCCGGGTTTTTCATGCGCATCCGAGTTAAGTCGGACGCGCCGATCGATGCGTCACCTCAATATTTCGCCGTCTTGGGCGCCACGCCGGTGACGACCTTCGGATCATCCCAGCGATAGGTCAAGCCAACCGCGACGATATCGAGATGGGCCTTCGTCTCGCCCTGGAACGTCGGCAAGAAGGTGATCAAATAGGCCGGGTTGCCTGGGCCGATATTGATCTTTGCGCCCCCCGCCTTGAACGCGTGGGCATAGGACACGTCCAGCGACAGCTTGTTGTTGACGGCATAGGAAGCGCCGATCGATGTCCAAAGGCGATCGACGTCGGGCAGGCGTACGCTGCGCACTGCATCGTCGATCGGCGATTTTTCATAGCCCAGGCCGGCCCGCAGCTTGAGCTGGTCGTTCCACCGGTATTCGCCGCCGATCGAAGCAAGCCAGCTATTGTTATATCTGAAGCCGAGCGTGGTCAGCGTGGTGCCATTGGGCACGCTGGCAAACTGCGAGTTGGCGATGGTCACCGGGAACGAATTGAACAGCTTCCAGTGCGTCCAATCGAAACCGGCCAGTGCGGTGAAATCGTTGGTGATCCGTTGCCGCAGGCCGAGCGTTACCTCATCCGGCAAAGTCACGTTGCTCTTGACGCTGGCGTCGGCGATTCCGACCGGGGCGCCGATCAGGAAAAACGGAAAGCCCTTGATCGAGCCCTTGAGATCCTGCTTCACCTGACTGCGATAACCGATACCGATTTCGGTGCCGTCAAACGGCTTGAGGGTCACGCCGGCGGTGGCTCCTACCCCCCAGCTATGACCGTTCAAATCGACGCTCGGCGCACCGTAGGTGGTGCCAAGGGCCTGGGTCAGACGGACTGAAAAACGCTCGATCTGCAGGCCCACGGCCACCGAGATCATATCGTTGATCTTCCAACCAATGGTCGGCGAAAAATCCTCGGAGCGGACCTTCGAAGTGCGGCCATACAATTGACCCGCCCAATTCGGCCCTCCCTTGGTGGTGAGGCCGAAGGGCGTATTCGTCGCCAGGCCAAACCAGAACGAATCATTGAACTGATAGCTGGAATAGGACGCGGGGAGGTAGCCGTCTCTGGCAACATTCGAGCCTGCCGTCGATGCGCCCGGGCCAAGTCCGCTCACGGTTTTCGCCGAGGGTGTCACGCTGGCGTAGGGAAAAATGCCGCTCAGGGATATCGAGCTTTGCAGCCCGGGATTGTCGGTAATCGTCGCAGGGTTCCAGAACATCGACGAAAGACCGGCACTGCCGGCCGCCACACCAGCATAGCTAACGCCCGTGCCGGCCGCGCCCTGTTCATGCAGCCCAAAACTGCCCGCCTGCGCCGAGCTTGCGGCCACTGCCAGAGCAATCGTCCCGGCACCCACCAAAAGAAAGGACTTAAAAGATCCGGCCATAGTACCCTCGTTCTTATTGGCCCAAATTCAGATGGCCATTTCCTCACCCAGGCGACGCTTCGCCGCATTGATGACAAAGTTGTAAACCTGAGCGGGAGGGCAGCGCAACCCGTCCAAACCGCGGCGCGCTCGCGATACTGACGCTGGAATGAGCGGAAATTTACTCAAAATGCGCATATATGATCGATATTTTTCAAAATTTGCTCAGAACTGGCCGACAAACATATTGTTTACATCAAAACTATCTCATCGAGAGGCGAAAAAACTTGCGGCTTGATTGTGGCGATTTCGGACGAATTTCATCACATTTCGCCCGTCCGTGACTTTTGCAACACACTCCATTTGCCCTCAAACGGTCTGGCAACAGCTGTGCCGCACCCCATCAGCGCCGATCCGACTCAATTTCGTCCCCCACCCTTGCGCCCGCGACGAAATGCTAGCATTAGAGGAAAATCGAAAGCACAGGCTTGGGAGGCCATCATGAAACTCGTGCGCTATGGAAAACTTGGCAAGGAAAAGCCTGGCCTGATCGACGCCGAGGGTAAGATTCGCGACATCAGCCATCTGGTGGACGATATTGCCGGACCGGCCTTAAGCCCCAAGAGTCTCGCCAAGATCGCCAAGGCCAAGCCGGCGAAGCTGCCGCTCGTGCGCGGCAACCCGCGGATCGGCGCCTGCGTCGGCGATGTCGGCAATTTCATCGCCGTCGGCCTGAATTTCGCCGACCATGCCGCCGAAACCGGCGCGCCGATTCCAAAGGAACCGATTCTGTTCAACAAGGCCCCGAGCTGTATTCAAGGCCCGAATGACGACGTGATGCTGCCTAAGGGATCGAAAAAGACCGATTGGGAGGTGGAACTCGCGATCGTCATCGGCTCGCAGGCTTCCTATGTCGCCGAACGCGACGCCCTGAAATATGTCGCCGGCCTGTGTGTTTGCCACGACGTGTCCGAACGCGAATTTCAGATCGAGCGTGGCGGCCAATGGATGAAGGGCAAGGGCTGCCCGACCTTCGGCCCACTCGGCCCCTGGCTGGTGACGCTCGATGAAATCAAGAACGCCCAGAACCTGGACATGTGGCTCGACGTCAACGGCGAGCGCATGCAGACCGGCTCGACGAAGACGATGATCTTCAACGTCAAGCAGCTGGTCTCCTACATTTCGCATTTCATGATTCTGCAACCGGGCGATGTCATCACCACCGGTACGCCGCCGGGCGTCGGCCTCGGCATGAAGCCGCCGCGCTATCTCAAGGCGGGCGACACGGTGTCACTCGGCATCCAGGGCCTCGGCAGCCAGGCCCAGAGGGTCGTGGCCTTTAAAAAGGGTTGAGGTGTACGAAACGCGGCCCCAAACCGGATCGCCCCGGTTTGGGGTTAAGTTTATGCGGTTGATTTTACAGCCCGAGCATCAACCGCAAGTTTTGCACTGCTGCGCCGGACGCGCCCTTGCCGAGATTGTCGAGCTTGGCGATGAGAACCGCCTGGCCATGCGCCGGCTGGCCGAAGACCCGCAATTCCATGTTGTTGGTGTCGTTGAGCGATTGCGGCTCAAGCTTGGTCTCGCCGTTCGTCGGCACGACATGCACGTATTCGCTGCCCTTGTAATGGGCGGCCAGAGCCGCTTCGAGATCGGCGGCTGACACGTTACTCGGCAGCGCGCTCAAATGCAGGGGAATGCTCACCAGCATGCCTTGCCGGAAATCGCCGACCGAAGGAACGAAGATCGGCCGCCTGACCAGCTTGGAATAGGCGATGATCTCGGGAATGTGCTTGTGCTCAAGGCCAAGCGCGTAGAGTTCGAAATCCGGCGCGGTCCGAGCCTCATAGGCCTCGATCATCGTCTTGCCGCCGCCGGAATAACCGGAAACCGCATTGATCGTCAGGGGCTGGTCGGCCGGAACCAATCCCGTATCGACCAGCGGCCGCAGCAAGGCGATGGCGCCGGTGGCGTAGCAGCCAGGATTGGCGACAAATTGCGCCGCGGCGATCGCCTGGTCCTGGCCGGCCGTGAGTTCCGGGAAACCGAACACCCAGCCCGGCGCAACCCGGTGCGCGGTCGAAGCGTCAAGCACTTTGGGGGCCTTGTCGCCCATGGCCGTCACGGCGGCGACAGTCTCCTTGGCCGCAGCATCGGGCAAACAGAGAATGACGAGATCCACCTCGGCCATCAGCGCGGCCTTGGCGGCGGCGTCCTTGCGCAATTCCGGTGCGATGCTCCGCACTTCGACGCCGGGCATGTCGGCAAGCCGGTCGCGAATGCCCAGGCCCGTGGTGCCCGCTTCGCCGTCAATGAAGATTTTCTTGGTCATGGTCGAATCCTATGCTGGGACATAAAAAAACCGCGCTCCATGGCGCGGTGATGACATGCGTTGAAAAGACTCAACGGCTATCGTCGCGCGCGCTTCTGCGAGGTGCGGCGTCGGGTCGGCAAAGAATTCGTGCTGGACGTCATCATCCGCGCTACATGGCGCGTGCAGCGCCCCCTGTCAAGATGCCGCGCATTCCTGAAAAAAGAAACGCGCGGCATCCACTCAATGTCCGTTCCGCCCGCCTCTTACTGGTTGGCGGCTGCGTTCAAATCGACCCGATTGAGCACATCCATCGGATTGCCGCTCTGGGCGATCTCGGCGAAAGGCAATGCACCTTCCTTTGCCTTGATCGAGACGTTGAGCGATTTCGGTTGCGCGATAAACGTGCTGAGCGCCTGGCCCAGTTTCACGGCGTCGGGCGAGCCGCCCATCATCATCGGCAGCATTTTCTGCGCCATGGTGCCCAATTGCTTCTTCAAATCGTCCGGCGATTTACCCTGCTGCTGCGCGGCAAAAACGATCGCTTTGTCAAAGAGGCCGTTGTTGACGAAGTTCAGCGTCAGGTCCGAGAAATCGCCCGAGGCCAGCGCCAGCTTGCGGGTGTCTTCGTCACCGTCGAACAGGAAATGATCGATATTGCCGAGATTGGCCTTCAGGCTGAGCGTGCCGGCGTTCGGGCCGCTGACAGTCAACTCGTCGATTGAGAGCTTTTTGGTCGCAGGATCGTAGGATTCGGCGGTCTTCAGCGAGAACTCAATCTTGTCATAGCCGAACTTGCTCATCTGCTGCGCGCCCGGATCGTCTTTCGGCGGCGTCAGAACGACGCTCGCTACCGTCAATTGGCCGGAGCGGAACACTGCGCCGTCGACCGTGTTGGCCATGTCGACTTGGCCGATCTTGACATTGAGCATGTTGCCGCCCGGCGTCTTGGCGGTAACATCCTTCTGCGCGGCCGTGATGTCCGCCCCGCCCCAGGACAACTTGCGGATCGCCAGACCGCTGCCGGCCTTGGCCTGATGGGTCGTGGCCGCAAGGATGCTGGCAAGGTCGACGCCTTCGGCCGTCAGCGGCTGTGCCTTCAACGCGAAGCCGTCGGAACCCGAGCCGTCAGCGCCCGCGATCGTCAGATTTGCGATGACGCCCTTGTCGACATTGCTGGCGATGAAATCATGGACGATGGTCTTGCCATCCTTGCCGTCGATCGTCGTCTCGGGAATAAGGATTTTCGACGCCTGCAATTTTGCCAGAAGCGGCGCCCTATCCTCGGGCTTGGTATCGCTCGAGAACAATTTCGTCACGTCGTCTTGGCTCAAATTGGTGTTCTGGAATTCGATATGTTTATACGTGACAGTCGTATCGTTGTCCTTACCCTTGATGGTCACATTATCCAGCGCGACATTGGCCGTCTGAGCCTGGGCGGCACTGACGAACACCGTGCCGTGATGATCAACGCCCGCCATCAGGACGACGGCTAAAGCCACGCCCGAAAGGGCGGCAACACGAAAGCGTGACATGCGATTTTCCTTGCCTCAGATGAATGGGTCTGTTCGTCTACACCGAAACGGCCAGATCGAGAAGAGATGAGGGCCAAATGCAGCGAAATTCTGATTCTCGCCCAGCGTTATGACTTCGGCGTTTTGCATTACCACGGATGCCGCCTATTTTCTGCCGGCTTTATGCGCCGCACACTCGATCCGGCGGCAGCCGGATGGCGATGGCCTTGACATCTTTGTGATCTGCCGCGCGGGCGAGGCGCCGCCCGGCATGCATTTGCGCGACGGCATCAATCTCATTTCGGTCGATCTCGACGACATGAGTCGCGGCGCGCCGACCGACGGGTTTTCCCCGGCGGTGTATCGCCGGCTGTTTCTCGATCGCGTGTTGCCCGCAGCGATCACGCGGATCGTGTCGCTTGATGCCGATATTCTCGTCGGCGCCGGCGGCCTGGCCGCCTTGCGCGATCTGGATCTACGCGGTTTTCCGCTCGCGGCCGCCTGCGACATGATCTTCCTCAAGCAATTCGGTGGCGGCGCCCTCGCACGCAATTTTGCCCTGCATCGGGCGAAACTCGGCCTTGCTCCGCAAACGCCGTACTTCAACAATGGCGTCACGGTGATCGACCGCCGCGCATGGGTCGCGCAAGGGATCGGCGACGCGGCATTGCGCTACGTTCTCGACCATCCGGCGGCGTGCAGCTTCCTGGAGCAGGACGGCCTCAACGCCGTTGTGAAAGGCAGATTTGCGCTTCTGTCGCCCCGTTACAATTTCATGGGCGACTTCTTTGCCCTTGATCTTGAGACGCTGCTGGACCCGATCGTCCGGCATTTTGTGACCCGTCCCAAACCATGGGAAATCGCCCCCTGGAACGGGCGCGACGATATTCCCGCGATCTATCGTGACTTTTTCGCTGACATCGGCGCATGGCCGGCGACCCCCGATCTTCCGGCGCTGCCGTCGGAGGACGATGTGAATTGGCGGCAGTTCCGAGCAAGGCTCCTCGACTGGCTCAAGGCACAGGATTTTGCCGACGGGTGGAAACTTCCCGAGCAGCAATAGGGCGCGCACATCGGCGCAAACGCTCTCGCAAGGTCATACGATGATGTCCGCCGACAAATCTGCGCCACTTCCCATTAGAAGTCGTATAGATTGGTTAACATCAAAATATATTTCGTAATGTTTCATAAAGACGAGCGTAATGATCCCTAAATCCTTGGCAAAGCGCGAAGCAAAAATACCCAGATATGACCATAATTCCCACATCTTATGATCACGTATGTAAATTATAGCTTCTCACACTCCCGGAAAGCGTCGGCAAATCTCAGATTTTTAGACGCGAATATTTGAGCGTGCCGAATGCTCCGAGGCAGCTTTGAAAGGAGGACGCCATGCGACGTCACATTATTGCGGCCGTATCCGCCGCAGCCTTGAGCTTGGGAACATTGTCGATTCCGGCCCCCGCTTCCGCCAATCCGGCGATTATCGCGGCCTGGATCGTGACTGCCGGCGTGGGCGGGCTGATGACCGGGGCCGTCGTCACGCACGCCAACCAGCCGACCACGGTCAATTATGTGGTGCCGGAACAGCAAGCTGAACAGCCTGTGGTCGTGCAGCCGCAACCGCAATGCCACGTCGCGCAAGAACGCGTGAACGGCGTTTGGCGCCAGGTTCGCATTTGCCAATAAGGGCGTTGGAAGCTGAGCCACGCGCGCGTCAGTGCGCGCGTTTCTCGGCCAAGATCTGCAAATAGCGCTGGACCACGCTGGCGGCGGCGATCGCCGTCATGTCGGCATGGTCATAGGGCGGCGAGACTTCCACCACATCCATCCCCCGCCAATCGAGATCCCGCAATTGCCACAGCGCGCCGAGTGCTTGCGCTGAGGAGAGACCGCCCGCGACGGGCGTGCCTGTGCCCGGCGCGAAAGCCGGATCAAGGCCATCGATATCGAACGTCAAGTAGCAGGGGCCTGACCCGACCCGCTCGCGGATCAGACCGGCAATCGCTTGCGGCCCGAGTTCGGCGCACTCCATGGCATGGACGACTTTGAAGCCGCAATCGCGCGGCGCCACGGTGCGGATGCCGACCTGAATGGATCGCTTGGCATCGATCAACCCTTCATTAGCCGCGATATTCATGAAACTGCCGTGGGTAATTGCGTCCGGGCCATCGTCCCACGTGTCCTGATGCGCATCAATCTGCACCACAGCCAGAGGCCCGTGCTTGGCGACATGCGCGCGCAGCAGCGGCAGGGTGATGAAATGATCGCCGCCAAGCGAGATGAGATGGACATCGCGGCTCAGAATGTCGCTTGCCTGCCGCTGAATGGCTTTCGGCACTTCCTGCGAGACGCCGCGCGGCAAAACGCAATCGCCATAATCGATCACCGCCATGTGGGCGAAAGGATCCTTGAACGACGGATATTGCGGATCGCCATCGAAAATCGGCGACGCGCGCCGAATCGCCGCCGGCCCGAAGCGGGTGCCCGGACGATTCGAGGTCGCACCGTCGAACGGGACACCCCAGATCGCGACATCGACACCGTCGAGCGACTTGGTAAAGCGGCGGCGCATGAAGGACAGAGCGCCCGCATAGGTCGGCTCCTCCGCTCCGCCCAGCATCGGGCCAGTGAAGGCATTGTCGATCGGAGAAGGTTCGCTCATGTGGTCCGCCCTGGTTGGCTCTTCGTATGGCTAGAGCATTTTCCAGAAAAGTTGTTCGACTTTTCGACTAAGAAAATGCGACAAAACAAAAAGTTAGAGCATTTTCCGGTTCTGAAAGAACGCAAAATGCGCTTAAGAGATGACAGTTCTATTTCACGACCGCGCCGATCCGCTCCAATGCCCAATCCACTTCATCTCGGGTGATGACAAGGGGCGGCGAAAAGCGAATCGTGTGGCCATGCGTGTCTTTAGCCAGAATGCCCCGGCCCGCCAATGTCTCGACGAAGCCCCGGGCGCCGCCGGCCTCGGCATGCAATTCGACCGCCAGCATCAGGCCGCGCCCGCGCGCCTCGCGGACGATGTTGGACCGCAAGTTGCGCAATCCTTCGAGGAAATACGCGCCCATCTTGGCGGCATTCTCGACCATGCCCTCCTCGACGAGCACGCGCAGCGCCGCGCGGGCGATGGCGCAGGCCAGCGGGTTGCCGCCAAAGGTCGAGCCGTGCTGGCCCGGCTGCAGTACCCCGAGCACTTCGGTGTTCGAAAGAACCGCCGAGACCGGATAGAAGCCGCCCGACAATGCCTTGCCGATCAGCGTGACATCGGCCTCGATCCCTTCATGCGCTTCGGCCAACAGCTTGCCGGTGCGGCCGAGGCCGGTCTGAATTTCGTCGAGGATCAGCACGATGTTCCGCTCGGTGCAGATCCGGCGCACGGCGGCGAAATAGCCAGGTGGCGGCAGAATGACGCCCGCCTCGCCCTGGATCGGCTCGACGAGCATGGCGACCGTCTGCGGTGTGATCGCCGCCTCGAACGCTTTGAGATCGCCGAACGGCACCATGACGAAACCCGGCGCGAAAGGGCCGAAGCCGCCGCGCGAGTCCGGATCCGAGGAAAAGCCGACGATCCCCAAGGTGCGGCCGTGGAAATTATCGGCGCAGACGATGATTTCCGCTTGGCCCTCGGGCACGCCCTTGACCTCGTAGCCCCATTTGCGCACCGCCTTGATCGCAGTTTCGACCGCTTCGGCGCCGGAATTCATCGGCAGAATCTTATGCGAGCCGGTCAGGGCCGCGAGTTCGCTGTAAAAATGCGCGAGCTGATCGTTGCGGAAGGCGCGCGACGTCAGCGTGATCTTCTGCGCCTGCTCGATCATCGCGGCGCGAATCTTCGGATGACTGTGCCCCTGGTTGACGGCCGAATAGGCGGCAAGACAATCAAGATAGCGATTGCCGTCGACATCCGTAACCCAGACGCCCTCGCCTTTGGTCAGAACCACATCGAGCGGATGATAATTATGCGCGCCCAACTCGTCTTCGACACGCACAAAATCGGCAGCGGCAAACGAACTCATCCTGCACCCCCGTCTGGAACGAAACTAGTTTAGCCCGTACGATATTCGACAGAAAGCTAGATTTGTGACAATTTGGCGCAATAAATTGTACATTTCGCCAGCTGAATTGGCGAAATGCTAGATGCGGAATCCAATCTCGTCCCCTGACGGCAACACGAGTCTCGACGATCTCCACTGGCGCAGCGCCCGGATGATCACGCGTTCGTGATCGACCCTTTTGAAACTCCCCGCCTGTCGCTCCGTAGCTGTTGGCATCCCGGTTCTTCGAGCCGGGCTCGACGCCCGACACAATGTACACGGAGAGATGTCATGAGTTTCAAACGCAAAATCGCCGTCCTCGCCCTGAACGCCTTCCTGAGCGGCGCCATGCTCGGCCTTGCCCCGGCCGCTCACGCCGCCACGGTGATGGTCGGCGGCGCGCCGATGTATCCGTCCCGGAACATCGTCGAAAATGCGGTCAATTCCAAGGATCACACGACATTAGTTGCGGCGGTGAAAGCGGCCGGCCTGGTCGATACGCTGGCGAGCCCCGGACCGTTTACGGTTTTCGCGCCGGTCAATCACGCGTTCGACGCCCTGCCCAAGGGGACCGTGTCGATGCTGCTGCAGCCCGAGAACAAGGCGACATTGACGCAGGTCCTGACCTATCACGTCGTCCCCGGCGCCTATACGGCGCAAGATCTGGCGCAGCGCGTCGATGAAGGTGGCGGCAAGGCGATGCTCAAGACCGTCGAAGGCGAAGAGCTGACGATTACGCGCATGGGCAAATCGCATCTTGCCGTCACCGATGCCAAGGGCGATGTTGCGCATATCACCATCGCCAATGTTATTCAGTCGAACGGCGTGATCCACGTGATCGACAAAGTGCTGATGCCGTAAGACTCCTTCACATCCGGCCGGCGCAGCGCGAGACGCGCTCCGCCGGCCATATTGCCAGAACGCGGATCATGCGTTCTTGATCATGCAGCATCTCGGATACGCTTGACGTGGACCTGACACTTCGCAGTTCCGATCACCTGATCGATCTTCTCGCGCGCACGGCGCGGCAGGATCGCGCGGCATTCGCTGTCCTGTACAAAGCAACCTCGGCGAAACTCATGGGCATTTGCTGGCACATTCTGGCGCGCCGCGACCTCGCCGAAGAATGCCTGCAGGAAGTCTATGTGAAGATATGGGAGCGTGCCGGCGATTACGACGCGGCCAAGGCCTCGCCGATCGCTTGGATGGCCGCGATCGCCCGCAACCGCGCGCTCGACGACGCGCGGAGGCGGCAAATCGGCATCGTCGAAAACGGCTCCGAAATGGAAGAGATCGCGGCGAACCTACCGCATCCACTCGAGACGATGGAACAGAGCGACGAACTGAAACGGCTTCTCTCGTGCCTCAATGGTCTTGAAGACGACAAGCGGGAGATGGTGCTTCTCGCCTATTATCGCGGCATGACGCGCGAGGCATTGGCGGCACGGTTCAACCGGCCGACGGCCACGATCAAAACCTGGCTCCATCGCAGCCTCGCCCAATTGAAAGGGTGCCTCGCCGCATGAGTGACCTCGACGATAAAGACGGCCTCGCCGCCGAATATGTTCTCGGGACGCTGAACGCCGCCGAGCGGAGCCGGATCGCCGCACAACGCCTGCACGATCCCGAACTCGATCGCGCCATTCTTTACTGGGAGAATCGTTTGCACCCGTTGAATGAAACCATTGCGCCGCAAACGCCCTCGGACGCGCTCTTCGCCAAGATCCTGCGCCGCATCGACGGCCTGCCGTCCCGTGACGAGGCGATCGTAAACCTCACCCGCCGCCTGCAACGCTGGCGTGCCGCTGCTATCGCGACGGCTGCAGTCGCGGCGATGTTGCTCGTGGCGGTCGGAGTACAGCGCCTCTGGCAAGCGCCCGCGCCGGGCAATTTCGTCGCTGTGCTGCAAAAGGATTCGCTCTCGCCCGCCTTTCTCGTGAGCGTCGATCTCACGCATCGCACTTTGTCGGTGCGGCCGGTGGCCGCACCGCCGCAGCCTGGCAAGAGCTACGAACTCTGGCTCGTTTCGGACAAGATCGGCGCGCCGCGATCCCTTGGCGTGATCGAGACTGCCGGCATCAAATCGGGCAAGGCGCTTGCGTCCTACGACGATGCGACGGTCGAGAGCGCGACACTCGCCGTGAGCCTTGAACCGGAGGGAGGGTCCAAGACCGGCCAAGTCACCGGCCCTGTCCTGTTCACCGGAAAGCTCATTCCGGCGACGCCGTAGAGCGAGCGTTAGATCTCCGGATCGAACAAGGGTTCCGGCCGGCCCGGGACATCCACTTGCATCGCGAAGAGGCCCCCCGAATAGGGCAGAGCCGTCAATTCTTCGGCCGGGCGCCCGGCGCTGGCGGTCGTGACGAACAGCGTGCGTAGATCCGATCCGCCGAAGGCCACCATGGTCGGGCATTGAGCCGGCAACGGATATTCGGCGAGAATCGTGCCGTCGGACGCAAAGCGCCGCACGCGCGCGCCCTCGTACAGCGCCGACCAATAACAGCCTTCGCTGTCGACGGCGGCGCCGTCCGGGCGCCCGCGATCAGTGCCCGTCGCCTGCCATTGCGCGAAGACCTGGCGATCCGAGAGATTGCCCGAAGCCGGATCGTAAGCATAGCGCCAGATGGTGAAACGCGGCGTATCGGAATGGTACATGAAGCGCCCGTCGGGCGAGAAGGCAACGCCGTTCGAGGTGAGCAGCCCGTCGACCACGGGCTTCAAGCCGTGGCGGTCGTAGCGATAGAGATGTGCCGTCCCGCCGGCCTTGATTTCGTCCAGCGTGCCGAGAATGAGCCGCCCAGCCGGATCGACGCGGCCGTCGTTGAACCGGTTCGTCTCATGGTTTTCCGGATTGTCGGCGAGCCGCACGGTCACCGCGCCTTGCGCATTGAGCAGGTAAATGCCGGAGCGCATGCCGGCGACGAAGCCGCCGCCTTTCACGAGGCCGACGCAGCCCGTCTCCTCATCCAACGGCACGATACGATGATCGCGCGTCGCCGGATCGAACCGGTGCAACGCCTTGCCCTTGATATCGAGGAAATAGAGCGCCTCTTCGCGCACCGACCAGACAGGGCTTTCGCCCAGGGCGGCTTTGGCATCGAGCGCGAGCGTGAAGGCAGCAGCGGACATGCGAAACTCCGGACGTTGAGGGGCGCGCGGATGATAGCGACTGCGAACGCCTTGGCTAGGCCCGGAAGAGGCTTAACCCGCCTTGGCCGCTTCCATCATCTTGACGAAGCGCAAGAACAAATAATGGCTGTCCTGCGGGCCGGGACTCGCCTCCGGGTGATGCTGCACCGAAAAGGCCGGGCGGTCGGTCAGGGCGATGCCGCAATTGGAGCCGTCGAAGAGCGACACATGGGTTTCGGTCGCATTGGCCGGCAAGGTCTCGCGGTTCACCGCGAAGCCGTGGTTCATCGACACAATCTCGACCTTGTCGGTGGTGAAATCCTTAACCGGATGATTGGCGCCGTGGTGTCCCTGGTGCATTTTCAGGGTCTTCGCGCCGACGGCGAGAGCCATCATCTGGTGGCCGAGACAGATGCCGAAGGTCGGCACCTTGCGCTCCAGCAGGGTTTGAATGACCGGTACAGCATATTTGCCGGTCTCCGCCGGATCGCCTGGCCCGTTCGACAGAAACACGCCATCCGGCTGCAGCGCCAGAATCTCGCCCGCGCTGGCCGTTGCCGGAACGACCGTGACCTTGCAGCCGGCAGCGGTCAGAAGCCGCAAAATATTCCGCTTCACACCGTAATCGATGGCGACCACATGATGCTTCGCCTCGCCGGCTCCGCCATACCCCTGCCCCAGATGCCAGGTCGCCTCATCCCAACCATAACGCTGGGCCGTCGTGACGTCGGGCACGAGATCCATGCCGTCGATGCCGGGCCAAGCCGCCGCTTCCTGCTTGAGCGCCGCCATGTGGAATTGGCCGTCCGGCGCGTGGGCGATCACCGCATTGGGCATGCCCTTTTCGCGGATCCGCGCGGTCAATGCCCTGGTATCGAGACCGGCCAGACCGATGATGCCGCGCGCCTTGAGCCATTGATCGAGGTGCCGCGTCGCGCGGAAGTTCGACGGATTGGTGATGTCCGCCTGCAGGATGCAACCGCGCACTCCGGACGCCGCGGCCATATTCACCGTTTCGATGTCTTCCTCATTGGTGCCGACGTTGCCGATATGCGGGAAGGTGAAGGTGATGATCTGCCCCGCATAGGACGGATCGGTCAGTATTTCCTCATAACCCGTCATAGCGGTATTGAAACAGACTTCGCCCACGGCCTGCCCGGTCGCGCCGATCCCGCGTCCTTCCAGAACCGTCCCATCGGACAGAACGAGAACCGCGGTCGCGGTGGTTTCTTCCCACGCGGGCGCGGGTTTAGCTTGAATGGCAGTCATGGTGGCTTTACATCCTGTTTCCGGCTCGGCGCCGGGTCATTTGGGCCGCAAAATATGGTGGCAAAACCGATCGGGCAAGCCGAAAGATTGAGGAATTGATATGCGTGAACAAATAATGGCCTCCCTGAAGGACGCGATGAAGGCTGGTGACAAGCTCAAGGTCGAGACCCTGCGGATGGTGACTTCGGCCCTGAAAAACCGCGACATCGAACTGCGGGCCGAAGGCAAGACGGTGTCGGCGGAGGAAGAACTCGCCCTGTTGCAAAAGCTGGTGAAAAGCCGCGGCGAATCGCTCGACATGTACGAAAAGGCCGGCCGCCAGGATCTCGCGGATAAGGAAAAGGCGGAAATCGCCATCATCAAGGCATTCCTCCCCGAGGAACTGGGCCCGGCGGAGACGGAAGCCGCGATCAAGGCCGCGATCGCGGAAACCGGCGCCGCCAGCATGAAGGACATGGGCAAGGTGATCGCGGCTTTGCGCGCGAAATATACCGGCCGGATGGATTTCGCCAAAGTGAGCGGCCTAGTGAAAGCGGCGCTCGCCGGCTGATACGGAAAGGTGCCCGCATCCGGCAGCGGGCAGGACGAGAAATTCCGACCATCGGACCGGGCGCTGCCGTCGCAGCCCCGGTAGCTTTAAAGCCACCACGCCAATTCGCCGACTGAATATCTGATCTTTCCCGGCAGCGCTTTTCAAGTCCGGCGCCAGCGTGTATGCCAGCTCACAATCTTACTGGTCTGTAATTTCTTCTGGAGGGTCTGTGCGGATCACGATCATTGGTACGGGCTATGTCGGCCTGGTGAGCGGCACCTGCCTAGCTGACGTCGGCAACGACGTGTTGTGTCTCGACGTCAATCCGGAGAAAATCGGCATTCTGCAAGCGGGCGGCATTCCGATTTACGAGCCCGGGCTGCAGGAAATGGTCAAGCGTAACGTGGTAGCCGGCCGCCTGAAGTTTACGACCGATGTGGCGGAGGCCGTGCGGCACGGCACCATTCAGTTCGTCGCGGTAGGAACCCCGCCCGACGAGGACGGTTCGGCCGACCTGCAATATGTGCTCGGCGCCGCCCGGAATATCGGGCGCCTGATGACCGATTATAAAGTCATCGTCGACAAGAGCACCGTTCCGGTCGGCACCGGCGACAAAGTCCGTGCCGCGGTGGCGGACGAATTGCAGAAGCGCGGCGCGAGCGTGCCGTTCAGCGTCGTCTCGAACCCCGAATTCCTCAAGGAAGGCGCGGCGGTCGAAGATTTCATGCGTCCCAACCGGATCGTCATCGGTGCCGAGGACGAGCGTTCGAGCCAGCTCATGCGCGCGCTTTATGCGCCGTTCCAGCGCAACCACGAACGCATCATCGTGACGGATGTCAGGAGCGCTGAGCTCATCAAATATGCCGCCAATGCGATGCTGGCGACCCGCATCAGCTTCATGAACGAGCTTGCCAATCTCGCCGAAGTGCTGGGTGCCGACATCGAACTCGTGCGCCAGGGCATCGGTTCGGATCCACGCATCGGCTACCACTTCCTTTATCCCGGCTGCGGCTATGGCGGATCGTGCTTTCCCAAGGACGTCAAAGCCTTGATCAAGACGGCCAAGGACGACGGCGGCATCGATCTCAAGGTGCTGGCGGCGGTGGAAGAGGCCAACGACCTGCAAAAGCATGTGCTGGCGCGGAAACTCAAGCGCAAATTCGGCGATTTGCGCGGCAAGCATTTCGCGCTGTGGGGGCTCGCCTTCAAGCCCAATACCGACGACATGCGCGAAGCGCCGAGCCGCGCATTGATCGAAGATCTATTTGCCATGGGCGCCACGGTCACCGCTTACGATCCGGTGGCAATGCACGAAACGCAGCGCATTTATCGCGATGAGGCGCGTCTGCGCTATGCCGATACCCCCATGGGCGCGCTGAATGACGCCGATGCGCTGATTATCGCGACGGAATGGAAAGAATTCCGCAGTCCGGATTTCGACGCCATCAAAAGCAGCCTCAAAACTCCGATGATCTTTGACGGCCGCAATCTCTACGAGCCTAAAGTGGTTCAAGAGGCCGGGATCGAATATTTTGCCATTGGTCGGGGGGTGCAATGAAACGCATATTGGTGACGGGAGGCGCCGGCTTTCTCGGCTCGCACCTGTGCGAACGCCTGATCGCGGCCGGACACGACGTGTTGTGCGTCGACAATTATTTCACCGGCAGCAAGAATAATATCGCACATTTGTTGAGCCACCCGCATTTCGAACTCATGCGGCACGATGTGACCTTCCCGCTCTACGTGGAGGTCGATCAGATCTACAATCTCGCCTGCCCCGCCTCGCCGGTGCACTATCAATACGATCCCGTGCAGACGACGAAAACCAGCGTGCACGGCGCGATCAACATGCTCGGCCTCGCTAAAAGGGTGAAGGCGCGCATTTTGCAAGCCTCGACCTCTGAGGTCTATGGCGACCCGGAAGTGCATCCCCAGCACGAAAGCTATTGGGGCAAGGTCAACCCGATCGGCATCCGCTCCTGCTACGACGAAGGCAAGCGCTGCGCCGAAACGCTGTTTTTCGACTATTGGCGGCAGCATCGGCTGCAGATCAAGGTCATGCGCATCTTCAACACCTACGGTCCGCGCATGCATCCGAACGACGGCCGCGTGGTGAGCAATTTCATCGTGCAGGCGCTGCGTGGCGAAGACATCACGATCTACGGCGACGGTTCGCAGACGCGCAGTTTCTGCTACGTCGACGACCTGATCGAGGGCATGATCCGGCTGATGGAAAGCCCGGAGGAGACCACCGGCCCGATCAACATCGGCAATCCCGGCGAGTTCACCATTCTCGCGCTTGCCGAACATGTCATCCGTCTCATCGGCAGCAAGTCAAAAATCATTCGCCTGCCCCTGCCCCAGGACGATCCGAAACAGCGCCAGCCCGACATTACGCAGGCGCAGAAACTCCTGCAGTGGCAACCGACGGTCGAGCTGGAGAACGGTCTGAAGCGGACCATCGACTATTTCCGGAGCATCGTCGCGTGATCAATGCGGACGCTCATAAGCTGGTCATCATCACGCCGGTTTACGAGGATTTCGAAGCCTCGGGAAAGCTCTTCGCGGAGCTCCACCGATTGTTCGGCGATACGGTCTATGTGGTTGCCATCGACGATGGCTCGGTGCGCCAGCCGTTGACGATCGACCACCTGGCCAAGAACGGGTTCGCCGGCTCGCTGATCTCGCTGCGGCGCAATGTCGGTCATCAAAAGGCAATCGCCATCGGCCTGAGCTATGCGGCCAAGCATATGCGCGACGATCAATTTGCCGTCGTCATGGATTCCGATGGCGAAGACGTTCCCGCCTCGATCGAGGCGCTGCTTCGGGCTATCGACGCGGATCACGTAGACGTGGTCGTCGCGCGCCGCAAGAGCCGCGTCGAATCGCTGCGGTTCAAAGCCTTCTACGCAATCTATAAACGCATTTTCCATCTCCTCTCCGGACGCGAAATCAGCTTCGGCAATTTCATGGCCCTGCGCGCGCGCAGCGTCCAGCGGCTTGCGGCGATGAGCGAAACTTGGATCCACGTGGCCGGCGCGGTCCTCGCCTCGAAATTGCGGGTGAGCTTTTGCCCGCTCGATCGTGGGGCCCGCTATGCCGGCCGCAGCAAAATGAACTTTGTCGGCCTCGTCCTGCACGGTCTGCGCGGGCTGATGGTTTTCGCCGAAGACGTGCTGGTGCGCGTCGGCATCGCTTGCGCCTTCATCGGCGGATTGTCGATCTTCGGCGGCGCGCTCACGCTGCTCCTCAAGCTGCTGGGATACGCGACACCGGGCTGGGCATCGCTCTCCGTCGGTCTTCTGGTGCTGGTGTTCTTGCAGACCGGCACTTTGGCGCTCATGACGCTGATGCAGACGGGAGCGAACCGGAACGACTTGATCGTTAAAGAGGGAGCCTATCAGGATTTCGTCGCATCGGTAACGTTGACACCATGATGCAGAGACAAACCGATGTCCGATGATGCAAAGCGTGCCGAAATCGCACGGATAGGCAGGTACATCATCAACGGCCTGTTCGCGGCGGGGGTCAATTACGGCGTGTTGAAATTCAATTTGCTCGTTCTTGGCGTTCAATCCGTTTGGGTCGCCGGCTTCATCGCCAACGTGTTCGGCATCGCGGTCTCCTTCATCGGCTCGCGCTATTTCGTCTTCGAGGGCGCGCACGCGCCTTGGGGCGAGCAAGCGATGCGTTTCCTGACTTTGTACGGTGTGATCGCCTGCCTGTGCTCGCTCGTTTATTTCCTTGTGGTCGATCGCGCACATTACAGTGTCGAAATCGGCTTTGTTCTCCAGACGGCGCTGCAGGTGGCTTGCAGCTACATTGGCAATAAGAAATTGGTGTTCAGTACATGAAGCTTCTGAAAGCGCTCCTCCTCCTGGTGCTCTTCACACTCATTCTCCTGGCGACCTACGTCATTCACGTCCTCTTCTTCAAAGTGAATGTCGTCTTCTATAGCGCCATTCTCGACGGATTCATCGCCGCCTTCATCACATGCGCCCTCACCGCGCTGCTCCCACATTTCAAAACCTACAACGGGTTTGAAAAGACGCTGTTCGTCGCCATCTGGCTCCTGCTCGGCTATTGCTTTGCCATTTCCGTACCGACCGTCATCGACCGCTCACTCTCCTTCTACATTCTCGAAAAGCTGCAGCAGCGCGGCGGCGGGATTCTGGAAAACCGCTTCGCCGATGTTTTCACCAAGGAATATATGGTGGAGGACCGGTTGGTCGACGTGCGGCTGACCGAACAATTGGAATCCGGCACGATCGAAATCAAGAACGGCTGCGTACTATTGACGCCGCGCGGACGCTTCATAGCGACCTTGAGCCGGGCGTTTCGGCAGAATCTCCTGCCCAAGCAGCGGCTGCTGATGGGACAATATTCAGACGTCCTGACTGATCCGTTCAAGGACAGCACCGCCAACGTCGATTACAAATGCTCCGGCAGCTAAGCCGGAGCCGTTTCACGCCGTCTGCCTGGGCGCGGGAATGGGTGAGCATCACGGAACTGAACAAAGCGCGCATTCCGCGCGATTTCGTGTCGGAGCGCGAGATGACCATCGATCCCGTCGCTTTGACTGCCGCGTATCACGCGGCGATCAATGCGCTCGATTTCGAGATGGTCGACGGCTTCTTCGCCGCCAATGTCGTCTATCATTCGGATGGGATCGGCTCGCTATATGGACGAGCCTCCGTCATGTCGTCCTTTAAATCTTATTTCGAACGGTTTGCGGATCAGACCGCGACTGACGAGAAGATCGAACAGATGGATCCACGCGCCGCTCGCGCGATCTGGACGCTCACCGCCACCGATACAAGCACCGGAGAGCCTATCCAGCGCCGCGGCGAGGAAATCGTCACCTTCGACGAGGCCGGCACGATCATAAAAGTCTATGTCGTGGACTATTAGGTCGTGGTGACTTTAAAGGGAAGCATATCGGCAATGTTGGGAGCCGGACCACGTACTTGTAGCTCACGGTCCAGTACGATTCCGCCAGAAAACAATTTGCTTTAAACGCGCATTTCCCTCGCGCGGCGCTCGATCTCAGCGCCATCGAGCGGGATTTCGTCCAAGAACCCTCTCGGCGTGAATTGGGCGAGCCGCACGATGACCTCTTCGCTATATTCGCGCCACGACTTAAAATGCAGGGTGACGGCCTCTTCGGCAAGCCGCTTGCGATAAACGTCGTCACTCATCTTGTGGATGGCATCGGCAATCGCATGCGGATTGCGCACATCGACGGTCAGGCATCCGCCGGAGCGCGCGACCTCGACCATGGCGCCGAAATCGGCGCAGACACATGGTTTGCCAAACCATAGACTCTCGAGAATGGGTAAGCCAAACCCTTCTTCCACCGATGGATAGATTGTGTAGTCGCACTCATCGTAAAGCTCGCGCAAGCGCACATCGTCCGCATGCATCTCCCAGACGATCGACGGTTCGCGCGCGACGATATGCGTGATCTTTTCGGTGAGTTCGGGAACGCAGTCACGGCCGGCAATGACGAGGGTCATCGGCACATTGCTGCTACTCTTTGCCGCAAGAAAGGCTTCAATCATCGCAAGATGATTTTTGCGATGCTCGACCGTCCCGACACTCAGGATCGTCAAAGGCGCGCCGGCGGGTTTCGCATGAATCGTCGTCACGCGTTCGCTTTCGGCAAACTCGCCGGGAAGAACCGCTACTTTGATGGTCTCGCGCGCCTTCTGCGACCGTCCGGACATCGTCGCCAGATCATGGATGAAATCGCGCCGGCTGAAATCCGAAATCGACAGAAGCAGATCATAACCGCTGAGGACACCCATATATTCGTAATGGGCCCGCGAGAAATGCTCGGGGTAAATCTCTCGCATCTTCCAGGGAATGGCGTCATAGAACACCGCCATCGCCTTCAATCCGTGATCATGCACATAGGTGAGAACGTGCTCCTGCTCCATCGTACTGAGATGCAACGGCAACTCCGGCATGATGAACCAGCCTCGGCTGTCGCGCGGTTCCGGCTCGATCCATTCATGCCATTGCTCTGGCGCCGGTCCGTTCCAGTGCGCCAAAAATTCATATTCTTCGTCGGAAACCGGCTGCAATTGGCCCGCTTTTTTGTCCCATTTGACCGCGATGACCTTGGCGCCCAAATCCATGAGATTGCGCGCCAATTGTCGTGCAACACGCTGAATGCCCGTGTTCTTCGGGAAATCGACGGTGCCGTCCATCCAAAAATAGATGGGGCCGAGCGCCGCGAGCGGATGCTCCTCGCGATCGAGCCGCGCACTCGCCAATCGCGCATAGTCGGCCCAAGATGAAATGGGACGGGTGATCGCGGCGACCTCCAGCTTGTGGCGCAGTTCCGGCGTGTCGATCAAGGAAACGAGCGCATCGTGCAGCCGCGCCTCGTCACGCACATCGACCATCAGGCAGCCGCCCTCGCGGGCGACTTCCGCCATGGCACCGAAATCCGCGCAGACACAAGGTTTCGCATACCAGAGGCTTTCGAGAATCGGCAGACCGAAGCCCTCTTCCAGCGACGGAAAGGCGGTGAAGGCGCAAGTCCGGTAAAGATGGTCCAGTTCTTCATCCGAAATATGCCCCAGATAGCTGATCGCCGCATCCTCGGCCTGCGCCCGCATGATTTCTGCATGCACATCCGGATGCAGATTGCCGACGAGTTGCAAACGCCAGGGGCTCTCAGGATGCGCGCGCCGATAGGTTTGGAAGGCGCGAACCAGCGCCAGCTGATTCTTGCGTGGCTCGATCGATCCGACGCTCAAAATAAGCGGATCGCTCGGCGCGATCTCGGTGATGCGGGCACGGCGCGACGAGCCGCCCGGCAAAGGAAATGTCGTCACTTCGGGAATGACCTGATCGGCCTCATCGCCGCGCGTCGCCCAAAAGCTCAGCAGATCGGCCTTCGACCAATCGGAGTTGGGCCAGATCACATCCGCCTTCCGCAAATCCTGCATGTATTTGCGATGGATGCCTGCCACGTGTTCAAGTTCGAGCCGGCGCAGCGGAATGGCGTCGTGAAAGACAAAGCTCGAGCGCAATCCAAACGTGCGCGCCCACTGAATGAGCCTGTCGGTTAAGGGTTGCGGATGCGGCGTCATGTGCGTCACTTCCGGCACGATCAACCAATTGTTGGCGCCATAGCTCGTTCGCGGCACGGGAACGGCTGGCGCTCCGGCGGGCGGGTAAATATCGTCCTCATCGCCGGTGACTTCGGGGCCGTTCCAGCGGGCAAAGTCATCGCGCTCGTCCTGGTCAAGAAAAACGCAACGCTGCAACGCCCAATCCCACTTCACGAAGCGGACCCGCTCCCCGATTTGCATCAGCCCGGCAGCGAGCCCGCGCGCCACCCGTTGAATGCCGGTATTGACGTCGCAGCGCACCGTGTGATCGACAAAAACGTAGAGCGTTCGCTTGCCCTTGGGCCGCGGCGTAGCATAGGGCTCCGCCGGCAGAATCTCGACGTCGACCGTATCGGGACGCGCCGCGATCGGGCGCGATTTTTCCTGATCCGCGCGCAGCTTCGTTTCGGCAGCGTTACGCTCCTGGATGAAGCGGAGGCGCGCGGGAATCCGCCACGGCGTCACGGCCCACCAGGCCGCTTTCACGCCGCGCCGCGCATAAAGACGCGTGCCCGGCGGAGATGTTTCGACGAGGCGGCGCAACGGCGCAGTCGCGCGCCAAAAATTTGACGACAAGACGCCTTGGTAATTCGCCTCGGCCTCGTTCGCCCGCTGCTGCATCTGCGCCAATGCCACATCCCGCGCCAGAATCGTGCGGCGCAACTCTCTGACCTGCTCCGCATAACGCGTCGCGCGACGCAGAGCGTCATCGCGGCTCTTGGCCTGTTGCTCGCTCTCGCGGGCATGTTTCGCTTCCGCTTCCGCAAGCTGGCGTTCGGCTTGCGCCAGCGCATCCGCTTGCGCCTGGATGACCGCGTGATGCTTGATCAAGGCCTCTTCTTGCCAAACCTCCGATGCCCGGCGGAACCCGTCCAGGACATTTGGCTGCGCGGCAAAGGCGGGACGCAAATCAGAATGCTCGGCGGCCAAATAATACCGGTTGAGCCCATCGAAATAGACCTTGTCGTAGCCGCCTGCGAGAATGGCGGCCTCCCATTCTTGCGACCGGTCCCGGTGGTCGATGGGATCGAGCGCTTCGACCACGATGATCCACGGGCGAAAGCGCTGAAAATCGAGCCCGGCAAGAACCTCCTTTTCGGCCCCTTCGACATCGATTTTCAGAAAGTGAATCGCCGGCGGATTACATTGTCCAAAGATGGAATCGAGGCTCCGCCTTTCGACCTCGACTTTCAGGGCTTCGCCCTTTTGCACATACTCTTCGCCGATCGTGCGATCCGACGTCGCCCAGCCGCGTGTCTTCGTCTCATAAAATGAACCTGAACCGTCCTCCGCCCCCACCGCAACCTGCAGATTGATGTCGCGCGGCCGCTCCGATTGAAGGCGGGTGAAATACTCGGACACGGGCTCGATGTTGATGCCGCGCCAGCCGCGGTCATAAAATAGCTTCGTGACCGAATCTTCTTGCGGATCGTTGGCCCCCACATCGACATAAAAGCCCGCGTCGATATGTTTGAGCGCGCGCCACAAAAGGATGTCTTCGTGATTTTGCGCGTATGAGATCATTGCCATTGAAACTCGTCTCTACAAATCTTTTTCCAGCCGCCTGACAAAGTGCGCAGTTCCGCACGCTCGAATCTTTGTCGTGCACACATCAACATCCACGCCAATCACTCCAGCCGACGCCCCGTGAAGTCTTGTAATATTGTAATGTCAATCGAATATGTCTTCAGTTTGACTCCCTGCGAAGGGCGACATGGATGTCATGGAACGCCGCGCCGCCGAAGGGCGCGATCGGGTCGCTCCCCGTCAAGGTATTGATGCCGCGGCCATCTTCATAGGCCGCGTTCGGCCATATTCCTTCCGCAACCAGCACGCCGCGCGGCAGTCCGGCGAAGAATTTGGCGTGCAGGCGCACTTCGCCGCGCCGGTTGGCGAGAATGACGCGATCGCCGTCGCCGATGCCGAGCGCCGCTGCATCGTCCGGATGAACCATCACATCCGGGCGCCGCTCTTGCCGCAACGACGTGGGCGTTTCGGTGAACGTGCTGTTGAGGAAATTGCGCGCCGGCGATGTCGTCAGTTTGAACGGATAGGCTTCGGTCGCCGCTTCGTTCACCGCCCAATGGTCGGGCAGCGTCGGCATCTCTTGCCATGGCCCCATCAGGCCGTCGTTGCTGAAGGGAACCTTGGCCCAGACCGGCTTGAAACGGAATTTGCCGTCCGGCCAGCCGAACCCGGTCAGATAATGGGCCTGCTCGAATTTCGGCTGACAATCGATCCATTTGGAGGCTTCGAGGTTGGCAAGCGTGCCCCAACCAGACTTCTGCAGCGTCTCATCGACAATCTCGCGCGGGCTCATGTCAAAGCCCGGATGGCTCGCGCCGACCCGTTGGGCCAGATCGCAAATGACCTCGTGGTTGCTGCGGCATTCGGCCGGTGCGTCGATTAGCTTGCCGCCGAAGGCAATGTGCTGGTGACCGCCGCCGGAATAAATGTCGTCATGCTCGAGGAACATGGTCGCCGGCAAGACGATATCCGCCATTTTCGCCGTGTCGGTCATGAATTGCTCATGCACGGCGACGAAGAGATCCTCGCGGGCGAAGCCCTGTTTCACCAGCGTCTGATCGGGCGCGACCGAGACCGGATTGGTGTTCTGGATCAGCATGGCCTTGACCGGCGGCCCGCCTTTCAGCGCCCCCGGATCCCCGGTCAGGATCGCGCCGATGCGCGACTGGTCGAGCATGCGGACCGAACGGTCCAATCGATCGAGCCCCTCGTTCAGGCTCGTCCGCCAATGGAAGATGCCACTGTTGCTGTGAAAGGCGCCGCCGCCCTCATGCTGCCAGGCGCCCGTCACCGCGGCGACGCAGCTTGCCGCATGCATGTTCACGACGCCATTGCGCTGCCGCGAAAATCCGTAGCCGAGGCGGAAGAACGTCTTCTTGGTCGTCCCGACCAGCGTGGCGAACGCCTCGATCTCGTCAACGCTCAGGCCGGTGATCGCCGATGCCCATTGTGGGTCTCGCGTGGTGAGGTGCTGCTGCAGTTCGCGCGGTGCGTCGGTGAATTTCTCAAGATAATCCCAATCCGCGAGCCCGTCGCGAAACAGCACGTGCATGACCGCGCAGGCGAGCGCGCCATCGGTGCCGGGCCGCAGAATCAACTTCAGGTCGGCCTGCTTCATGGTCGGCGTCTCATAGACGTCGATCACGACGATCCTGGCGCCCCGCTCCTTGCGGGCCCTTGTGGCGTGGGTCATCACATTGACCTGGGTTGCCACCGCATTGGTGCCCCAGATGACCACGCAATCGGACTTCGCCATTTCGCGCGGATCCGGCCCGCGCAAAAAGCCCGTTCCGGCGATATAGCCGGGCCACGCGCCATTAACGCAGATCGTGCCGAAGAACCGCGAATATTTCTTCACGTGGGTCAGGCGGTTGATGCCATCGCGCATCACTCGGCCCATCGTGCCGGCATAATAATAAGGCCAGACAGATTCCGCCCCGAAGTCGCGCTCGGCCGCATGGAACCGCTCGGCAATGGTAGCCATCGCCTCGTCCCAACCGATCCGCTCGAATTGGCCCGAGCCTTTCGGCCCAATGCGCTTCATCGGGTACAATAGGCGGTCCGGATGGTGGATACGCTCCGCATAGCGAGCCACTTTGGCGCAGATCACACCCGCCGTATAAGTCTGATCCTCGGCGCCATGCACCCGCCCGATCCGCTGGCCGTCGATGACCTCGACCTCGAGCGAACAGGCCGAAGGGCAATCGTGCGGGCAGACCGACGGGCGGCGGGTGATCTTGGCTTGGACGTTCATGCGAGCCTCAACTCTTCCTGATATATTATCCTGATCAGTTTTCGTCTGAGAAGACCAATTGAAGTTTCTGATGAGTTCTAACTCGCTATGTTATTGTTGTATTCCGGAATGCGGCCGTGATGCATATGGCCGCTGAGCTAAACCGGCTTATGCGGCGCGGACAAAAATATAGCCAACCGATGCCCTCAGCATCTCAGCTCAAGCGCCCCTCCACCCACACGCTCGCAATCTATGGAAAACGCACTGCGCCTTCCATAAAAAACGCCGCCCGCAATGCGGACGGCGGTTCTATACCACGAAACGGTATCAGCCTTAGCCGACGATCTCGTTGCCAGCGAACCACTGCGCGATTTCGACCGCGGCGGTCTCGGGCGCGTCCGAACCATGGACGGAGTTTTCGCCCATGTTGAGCGCGAATTCCTTGCGGATCGTCCCGGCGTCGGCCTTCTCCGGATTGGTCGCGCCCATCACCTCGCGATAGCGGGCAATAGCGTTCTCGCCTTCGAGAACCTGGACCACGACCGGCGCAGCGCTCATCTGCTCCACCAGCTCACCGAAGAACGGGCGCTCTTTGTGCACGGCGTAGAAGGTTTCGGCCTGGGTGCGGGTCATGTGAACCCGCTTCTGCGCCACGACGCGCAGGCCTGCCGCCTCGATCTTGGCATTGATCGCGCCGGTCAGATTGCGGCGGGTGGCGTCGGGCTTGATGATCGAGAACGTGCGCTGAGTGGTCATGCAGGATCCATTGGTTGGAGCAAAAGGCCGAACGAACGTTCGGACCGGAAAGGGTGCGGCTATATAGCTGCGCATCGGCAAGATCGCAAGCAAAGGGGCGGCCGAAAGCCGCGAGCGCCATCGTTTTGGTGAAGTTCCAGGGCGTCCGTCCCTTCGGCGTGACGGACGGCGGCGCCGATGAGCTTGGTCAGCGCCAGAGGAACGATCGCGACGGCTGGGCCGATGGCCAAATCCTCAGCGGGCGTTGTCCCTCCCCGCCCATTGAACAACAGTACTAGAATAGCATACAAAAATACACAGAATTAATATCTTAAACAAACTTATTAATGTAAAAATTCAACACTTCACCGGCCGAATTACGCATTTCGCGCGAGACCTGAGGAGAAGAAACCCGACCACCTATCCCGTCGCGCCTCCCCGCCTGCACCAAGGCCTTGCCTTCCGCGGCCCGGCGCGTCAAAAGCTCGCTCATGCTGATCCTCTCCGACATCACCTACCGACTCGGGCCGCGCCTGTTGTTCGACAAGGCCTCCGCCGCCATTCCCGCCCGAGCCCGCGTGGGGTTTGTCGGCCGGAACGGTGCCGGCAAGACCACGTTGTTCAACATGATTTCCGGTGACCTGTCGCCCGAGAGTGGCGAAGCGACACCGCCCAAGGGCCTGCGTCTCGGCCGGGTCGAGCAGGAAGCGCCCGGCGGCCCGCAGACCCTGATCTCCTTCGTCCTCGATGCCGACAAGGAGCGCAAGGCGCTGCTGGCGGAAGCCGAGACGGCCAAGGATCCGCACCGGATTTCCGAGATCCAATTGCGCCTCGTCGATATCGATGCCCATTCCGCGCCGGCCCGCGCGGCCGCCATCCTGGACGGTCTCGGCTTCGATCATGACGCGCAGCAGCGCAGCCTGTCGGAATTTTCGGGCGGCTGGCGTATGCGTGTCGCCCTCGCCGCGGTGCTGTTCTCGGCGCCCGACCTGCTGCTGCTCGACGAACCGACCAATTACCTCGATCTCGAAGGCACGCTCTGGCTCATCGATTATCTGGCCCATTATCCGGCGACCGTTCTGGTGATCTCGCATGATCGCGACCTGCTCGACGCGGTGTGCGACCACATCCTGCATCTCGATCAGGGCCGCCTCACCCTGTGGCGCGGCAATTATACCCAGTTCGCCCAACTGCGCGCCGAACAGCAGGCGCTCCTGGTCAAGGCGAAAAAGAAGCAGGACGATCACCGCAAGCACCTGCAGGATTTCGTCGACCGTTTCAAGGCGAAAGCCTCCAAGGCCCGGCAGGCGCAATCGCGCGTCAAGATGCTCGCCAAGATGGAGAATATCGATCTCATCGTCGATCAGGACGTGCTGCCGTTCCACTTCCCCTCGCCGGCCAAGCCGCTCTCGCCGCCCATCGTCACGATGGACGGCGCAAGCGCCGGCTATGGCGAGCGCAAGGTCCTGTCCCATCTCAATCTGTTCATTTCGGATGACGACCGGATCGGCCTTCTGGGCTCCAACGGCAACGGCAAATCAACGCTCGCCAAATTGATCGCCGGCCGCCTTGAGGCGATGGGCGGCAAGATCGTCCGCGCGACGAAGCTCGATGTCGGCTTTTTCGCCCAGCACCAGATCGACGATCTCGACACCTCCGGCACGCCCTACAGCCATATCGCGCCACTGATGAAGGATCAGAGCGAGGCGCGCATCCGCACCCGGGCGGCGCAGATGGGATTTCAGGGCCAGAAGGCAGACACGCCGATCACCCAGCTTTCGGGCGGCGAAAAAGCCCGGCTGCTGATGGGCCTCGCGACCTTCCACGGGCCGCAATTGCTGATCATGGACGAACCGACCAACCACCTCGACATCGATAGCCGCTCTGCCCTAATCGAGGCGATCAACGCCTATCAGGGTGCGATCATCCTCGTTTCGCACGACCGCTATCTGCTTGATGCCTGCGCCGACCGCCTGTGGCTGGTGGCGGGCGGCACCTGCAAGCCCTTCGACGGCGACATGGACGATTACAAAAAGATCGTCCTGAGCAAGTCCGAACCCGCCGGCAATGGCAGAAAGACGAAACCGGAGGCCGGGCGCAACGCAGAGCCGGACGAGACGGCGCGCCGGGACAATGTCTTGTCGAATAGGGAATTAGGTGCGCTCCGCCGCAAGCTCGCCGCGCTGGAAGAGCGGATCGCGAAATTCGAGACGCTGCGGGGCAAGATCGACGCGGCGCTGGCGGAGCCGGAAACCTTCGTCAAAGAGCCGGCAAAAGCAGCGGAACTCTCGCGTCAGCGCGCCGAACTCGACAAGGCGCTGGCGGCCGCGGAAGAGGAATGGCTGCTGGTCAGCGCTGAACTAGAGGGCGTTTCCTAACGCTTTCTAAAGATTTCGATACATGCAACCGCCTTATTGAATCGTATTGCAATAATATAATTTTCCAAAAATCGCGCGCCTTGCCCGATTGACGCCCAATTTGCTGTCTACAAAAAGGGCACATGGATTGTATTCGCGGTTCCCACTCGTCGCGAATTGGCAAGAAATGGCCTAAAAACGGGGGTATTTCCTTCTTGAGGCCTGATCCATATCCCTCGCGACGCACGGCATCGGTGGGAATGCTATGCGAATGTTTGCACTGCCGCCTTGGCGGGTGCTTGTGATGAGGCTGCCTGCAGCCCCGATCCGCTAACCCTACGATCGACGCTTCGAAGCAAGAATACGATGTTCGATAGTCCATACGCAGAGAGGTCTTGCGGCCGTAGGTTCATTTCTCCCAGCCAAAATTGGAGGTTACTGTGTGCGGAATTGCCGGCCAGTATCAATTTGGCGCGCAAGACGCGTCGCCAGCAGATTTAGAACGTGTGAGCCTGCATCAACGCTCGCGCGGCCCCGATGCCCGCGGCATCTTCAGCATCAACAATATGGCGCTCGCCCACCGGCGGCTTAAGATTTTCGATCTCAGCGAGCGGGCGGCGCAGCCCATGGTCGATCATGGCTTGGGCCTCGCCCTCACCTTCAACGGCGAAATTTACAACTTCCTCGAATTGCGGCGCGAACTCGAAGGGCTCGGTTACGTTTTCGTTTCCGACAGCGATACCGAAGTCGTGTTGAAAGCCTTTCACGCCTGGGGCAAGGCCTGCATCCGACGTTTCAACGGCATGTTCGCCTTCGCCATCTGGGATTGGGAAACCGAAAAGCTCGTCTTGGCGCGCGACCGCATGGGCATCAAGCCACTGTACTACACCAAGAAAGCCGACACGTTCGAATTTGCGTCGTCGCTGCCGGCGTTGCTGCAATTCAAGGGGATCGACACGTCGATCGACCGCGACGCCCTGTATTATTATTTGACCTTTCACGCAGTGCCTGAACCGCTGACCCTGCTCGCCGGCATCCGCAAACTGCCGCCGGCGACGATTTTGACCATCGATCCCGACGGCACGCGGCACGAAGAAACCTATTGGCGCCTGCAGATCAACGAGGAACGGGCCGATCACACGCTCACCGTCAAGGATTGGCTCGCCGCCACCGAGGAAACCTTGTCCAAGGCAACGCAGCGCCAGCTCGCGGCAGACGTGCCGACCGGCATCCTGCTCTCGGGCGGCCTCGACTCGTCCTTGCTCGTTGCGCTCGCGGCGCAGCGCAACAGCGCGGACCTGAAGACCTTCGCCATCGGTTTCGAGGAGGTGAACGGCCAGTCGGGCGACGAATTCGTTTATTCCGATCTGGTGGCCGAGCATTTCGGCACGGATCACACGCAGATTTTCGTACCCAATACGGATTTGAACGAAGCGCTTGCCGATTGCGTGAGCGCGATGTCGGAGCCGATGGTGAGCCACGACAATATCGGCTTTTATCTCCTGTCGCACGAGGTTGCAAAACACGTGAAAGTCGCGCTCTCGGGCCAGGGCGCCGACGAGATCTTCGCCGGCTACCATTGGTTCGAGAAGCTGGAGCAGGAACCGCCTGGACCGGCCCAGCGGTCGGCGCAAACGATCGCCGACACGGTCGCCGATCGCAGCTATGGGGAATACAAGCGTCTCGTCTCGCCGCATTTCCACAGCAACGAACATTCCGGCACGTTCCTCGAAAGCCTTGCGACGGCGAACGGCTCGCCCCATCCGATCGACAATCTCCTGGCCTACGAGAGCACCTTCGCGATGGCGAACGGGCCGCTCAGCCGCGTCGACAATATGACGATGGCCGCCGGGCTCGAGGCGCGCGTGCCGTTCCTCGACGACAAGGTGGTCGACCTCGCCGCGAGCATGCCGCTCGGGTACAAAATGGCGGATGGCGGCAAGGCGATCCTGAAGCGCCTCGGCCGCAAGCTTCTACCGAAGGCTGTCGTCGATCGCCCCAAGGGCTATTTCCCGGTTCCGGCCTTGAACCAGGTGCAGGGCAGAACGCTGTCGATGTTGCGCGGTGTGCTGTCGATCGACAACATTCGCAAGCGCGGCATTTTCAACGCGTCGGCGGTACAGAACCTTCTCGACAACCCGCTCACCCAACTGACGCCGGCCGGCGCCTCGAAACTCTGGCAAGTCGGTCTGCTCGAATATTGGCTGCAACGCCAGGGCGTTTGAGCCGAAAAGTTCAGGCGGACTTTTTCGTCCGCCTGAACTTACGTCACATGAAGTCGCGCGGCACTTCGCTGCTGAAGTCCTTGCAGAAGACTTCCGCCTCGCCCTCATAGGCGCGGACCGTGGCGCTGATGCGCCAATGGGTCTCGGTACAGGAGATGCTCGCCGTACTCTCGCTCCGCACCGACCAACCCGGTCTTTGCATCTCGCAGATCCAGCTCGACCGCCCCGTCATGGACAACGGGTCGTCCGGCGAAATCGACCAAACTTCGTCACGAACCTGCCGCGCCGCGAGGCCCGTCTCGGGATGTTCATTGAGCCCGGTATCTTCGTAGATACAATAATCCGTCCGGTGCGCGTTCAGATCACGGATGACCTTGCGCCGCGTCTCGCTCTGCTTGAGGTTCTTGTAGATCGGCAGCGGATTGGGATTGGCCGGCTGCGGCATGTCGAGCGCCTCAAACGCCCCAAGTAATGGCAGCCGAAGCTCCAGGCTCGCCTGGTCGAGCGTGAGGCCTGGATCGAATGGCGGCGGCAGGATCATCGGCCAATAGGCGGTGGAAAGAGCCAGGCGAATCCGATGTCCCTTGGCGAAGCGGTAGCCGCATGCATCGAGCACCAGGGTCACCTTGGCCTTGCCGTCCAGGCGCTCCGGCGCGGCATTGCCGTTGCGATGTGCGAGGTTAAGGACGCCGAAGGCAACCCGTGTCGCGGTCCCGTCTTGGTGAATGTCGACGAGACGGGCCGCCAAATTCGCCCATGGCGCGTCGCAGGAAACGGTGATCTCCAACACCGCCTGGCCGAGGCAATCGAGCGCCTCGTCGAGCCGCGGCGACTGGAAGACCAGCGACCCCGCATCGTCGATGCGCTGATCGCCCGCCATTTCCGCATCCGGCTTCAACGTGAAATACTCGCCCGACGCGGTGCCGGTATCGAGCGGCGATTTGAGATAGACGTCGCGCGCGGCGGTGTTCCCGGCGCGCGCGCCTGCACGCAGTCCCCCAGATTCGTCCGCATGAAACGCCTGAAACTGCGGCTTTTGCCAATGTTGCTTGGCCACCCAAAATCCAGGATCGAAATCGCGCCAGGCCGCGGGCTTCACCGCGTCAAGCACGTAGGCACGAACTTGCGGCAGCTCGTCCGCGCCGTTCTCCTCGCCACGCAGCCAGCGGTTCCACCACCGGATCGCTTCGTTCAAGAAGTCGGCGCGCGGCTTCGGCCAAGCAAAATGCGGGTACTTGTGAATCCAGGGCCCGATGATCGCTTTCGCCTTCTCGCCCAGCCCTTCGACCGCGCGCAGCGGCGTGTTGCGATAGCCGTCCGCCCAACCGGCGATGACGAGCGCCGGAACTTCGACGGCGGAAAAATCGTCGCAGATCGAGCCATGCCGCCAGAAATCGTCGCGCCGCTGATGGGCAAGCCATTCCTCCATGAAGAACGGCTCGTTGGCGAGTCGCTCCATCCACATGTCGCGCCAACGATCGCCGACCAGCACCGGATCGGGCGCGCGCGACTGATACGCCAGCATGGTCGCGGCCCAGGACAATTGCGCCGACAGGTGGCAGCCGTTCTTGTAATGAATGTCGTCGTTGTAGCGGTCGACCGTCGAAGCGATCGAAATCACCGCCTTGAGCGCCGGCGGCCGCAACGCCGCGACTTGCAGGCAATTGAACCCGCCCCAGGAGATGCCCATCATCCCGACCGCGCCATTCGACCAGCTCTGCGCGGCAATCCACGCAATCACTTCGCAGGCGTTGGCAAGTTCGAGCGGGGTATATTCGCCATCGATGACACCATCCGATTCACCCGAGCCGCGGATGTCCACGCGCACGCCGGCGATGCCCGCCGCCGCAAAAGACGGATAGGTCGATTCGTCGCGCACCGATGTCCCATCGCGCTTGCGGTAGGGCAAGAATTCGAGAACCGCCGGCACCGGATCGGCATCCGCGCCGTCGGGCATCCACATCCGCGCCGCCAGCCTTGTGCCGTCGCGCAAGACGATCCACTCGTTCTCAAGGACCTTGAAAGGCCGTCCGCTCATCTCCCACCCTCAATCCAAACACGAATGAAAAAGCGCGCGATACTGCATCGGCAATTGCTCCGTTGGCAACGGGCCGGCGCGGACGATCAGCTATGCGATGAGCTATCCAATCCAATTTTCAGCTGCGCAAAAAAACTGTTCACCACTAGCTAAGTCACCGAGCGCGATCTAGTCTTTCGTACGCGCTTCGTGGAGTGAGCGAAGTGTGTGTGGCCGCCGGCGTTTTCGGCGGATCATGACGGAGGGGATCGAGACATGTCAGAAATGGAATATTGGAAGCTGCAACATATGGCCGGCAAGATTTCGCGGCGCGAATTCGTCGGCCGCTCCGCAGCTCTGGGCGCCAGCACGGCGGCGATTGCCGCGATGGTCGCCAGCGTCGAAGCCCATGCCGACGAGACGCCCAAGAAGGGCGGCACGCTGAAGGCCGGTATCGGCGGCGGCAGCACGACCGACAGTTTGAACCCAGCTTCGTACACGGACTCGGTCGCGCTTTTTGCGGGCTTCGCGCTCTACAACGGCTTGGTCGAAAACGGCCCCGACAACAAATTGATTCCGGAACTCGCCGAAACTTTCGAAGCCAAGCCCGGCGCGACCGACTGGGTTTTCAACCTGCGCAAAGGTGTCACCTTCACCAACGGCAAGACCTTCGACGCGGACGACGCGATCTATTCTCTGAACCTGCATCGCGGCGACACCAAATCCGGCGCGGCCGGACCGATGAAGGCCGTCTCCGACGTCAAAAAGCTCGGCCCCAATCAGATCCAGGTTTCGCTTTCTTCGCCGGACGCGGACTTTGCATACGTCCTGAGCGACTATCATATGCTCATGGTGCCGAACGGCTTCACCGATTGGGCCAATCCCGTGGGCACGGGCGCGTTCAAGCTCAACAAATACGATCCCGGCGTGCGCGTTTCGCTGCTCAAAAATCCGAACTTCTGGAAGAAGGACCGCGGCTATCTCGACGGGCTCGAGGCAACGGTTATCAACGACTCGAGTGCCCGCATCAACGCGCTCGTTTCCGGCCAGGTCGATGTGATCAACCGCGTCGATCCGAAAGCCATCGCCCTGCTCAAGAAATCGCCCAACCTGCAGATCGTCCAGGCCGCCGGCGGGTATCACAGCATCATCACGATGATGATCGACCGGCCGCCGTTCGACAATGCCGACATTCGGCAGGCGTTGAAACACGCGATCGACCGCGAGCAGATTCTCAAGGCCATGTTCAGCGGCTACGGTTCGGTCGGCAACGATCATCCGATTCCGAAGAGCGATCCCTATTTCAACACCGAATTGCCGCAGACCAAATACGATCCGGAAAAAGCGAAGTTCTACTTCAAGAAGGCAGGCCTCACCGATCCGAGCATTGTGCTGCAAGCGTCCGATGCCGCGTTCAGCGGCGCGGTCGATATGGCGACTTTGTTCCAGGCATCGGCGTCCAAGGCCGACATCAAGATCGATGTGAAGAAAGAATCCGCCGACGGCTTCTGGGAAAATGTCTGGCTCAAGGGCGCGTTCGTGACGAGCTACTGGGGTGGGCGGCCCGCCGCCACGCAGATGTTCGGCGTCGCGTACAAGTCCGATGCGCCCTGGAACGAGACCCACTGGAACCGGCCGGCCTTCGACAAATTGCTCGCAGACGCGCGCAGCGAACTCGACGAGGCCAAGCGCAAAAAGTACATCTGGGCGATGCAGGAAATGGTGCACAACGAAGGCGGCTCACTGATCCCGGCTTTCCGCGATTGGCTCGACGCGCACAACAACAAGGTCGGCGGACACACACCGCACTTCGGCTTCGACCTCGACAACGGCCGCCTCGCCGAAAAGGCCTGGCTCAAGAGCTAAGTTAGTTTTCCCGCGGCGCCGCATGCGGCGCCGCGGGATTTGAGTTTTGTGTTTAAATCAAATGCGCCAGCGCAAAATCGACCGCCCGCTGCATCAGCGCATCTATTCCGGGGCTACGCCCCAAAGCGCGCAGCGCGCCGTGCAGCAAGCCCTTGCCGACGACCAATTCGGACGTTCCCCCCGCGGCCTTTATGCGCGCGTGCAACGTCGTCGCGTCATCGCGCAGAGGGTCGATTTCGACCGGGAGCAGGAGCGTCGGCGGCAAGCCGTCGTAGCGCGTGGCGAGCAAAGGCGAGGAATAAGGCGTTGGCGCCGCGCCTGAGAGATACGCTTCCTTGTACCACAGCACATCGGCCAGCGTGAGCATCGGCGCCTGGGCATGGTCGTCGCACGCGGGCGGCATCGGGTCGGGGGCAAGGGTTGGATAAAACAAGACCATGCCGTCAAGCTGCTTTGCGCCCGTGTCGCGCAAATGGGTCGCCACGGCAGTGCAAAGATTGCCGCCCGCGCTGTCGCCGATTGCGACGATCTTGCGCTGCGGCCATTCGGCCCGCACCCATTGCACCGCATCGCGCGCATCTTCGAAGGCCGCGGGGAAAGTATGCTCGGGCGCCAGACGATAATCGACGGTGACGACGGTCGCGCCGGTGCGCGCGGCCAAATGCGCGGTCACGATCTCATGGCTGTCGAGGCCGCCAAGGACAAAGCCGCCGCCGTGCAGATAGACGATCACACCTTTTGCACCACTGGCCGCATCGCGCGTTAGGCGCACGTCGATCGAGCGGCCCGGCAGGGCGAGATGTCGATCCTGCGACGTTACCCCAGGCGGGCGCGGCGGCGTCATATGCGCCGCATAGGCATCGTAGAGGCGGCGCTGCTCGGCGATCGGCCGGCCGGCACTGTCGGCCGGATAAAAGCTCTCGGTCTCGCGGATGAACTCAACCATCTGCGGTTCGAGCGTCGCGTTGCTCATGCCTTTTTCTCCCAGCGGCCGTTTTCGCCTTGCTGCCAATAGGCGACAGCGAATCCGGCGTCTTTGAGCGCCTTCCATTGTGCCCGGGCATTGCCGAGCTGATCGGGATCGTTGCCATCGAACATCAGAATCGCACGTTCGTAGGCCGAGGCATCCGCTGCAACGACATCCTGCACATTGGCTGCCTCGACGAAAATGCGGATCTTCGCCCCATTAGGATTTTCGGCACCGAGGGTCAGATAGACCGGCTGCATCGTGGCATCGCCGTCGCGCGCAAGCCCGTGGGCGAGAAAGCTCTCGTCCGCATAGGTCCACAACAGATGGTCGAGCGCGTTCAGGCGCTCCTCGCTCGTCGCCTGCACGACGGCGCGCCAGCCGCGCTCAAGAGATTTTTCGAGAAGATTCGGTAACACGCGCTCCAGCGGATGCCGCTGGAGGTGATAGAACCAAATCTCCATCGCTCGTCCTTAATCAGCGCCCGGAGCCGAGATCACAAAACTGCGGTCGGTCGGCGTCCAAAACATGCCGACGATCATGCCGCCGCCGGGGTGAACTTCGTCACGGCCGGCATTGTACACGTCGCCGCGCTCGATCGAGGCGCGCAGATATTCAGCGACGTCCTGCTCCAACGGTTTGAGCACCGATTGGGCCTTCGTCGGATCCCAATTGAAGGCGCTTTGCAGCGACGCCGTCAGGTAGCGCTGATATTGGTCGAGCAGCCGCGCTTTCGCAGGCGTCGCGACGCGCGCCTCGAACCGCACCATCTCGTTGCCCTTGCAATCGAGCGTCGCATCGACTTCCTGACTGCCAACGACGACATAGGATTCGACGCCCTTGTTGCCGCCCTGCCCGCTATGCACGACGAGCGCACGGCTGAAGGAGACACTCAAGTCGCCGAGCGACGTGGTGAAGGTTTGGATGAAACCGTCGCACGCAATGCCCTTGGCATGCACCGGCGCAGCCGACACCGCGCAGGCGACCGCCGCCGCCAGAAGAGAGATGATTTTACTTTTCATAATGATCCGCCACCAAACGATTCAGAAGGCGCACGCCCCAGCCCGAGCCCCAGGATTGATTGACATCATTGGCAAGCGAGTTCATGCCGCTGCCGGCGATATCGAGATGCGCCCAAGGCGTATCGTTCACGAAACGCTGCAAGAATTGCGCGGCGGTGATCGAACCGCCGAACCGGCCGCCGGTGTTTTTCATATCGGCGAATTTGGAATCGATCAGCTTGTCGTAAGCTGCGCCAAGCGGCATGCGCCAGACCGCCTCGCCCGTCGCCTTGCCGGCCGCGGCGAGCCGCTCCGCCAGCAAGTCATTGTTGGAGAACAGGCCCGCATGCTCCTGCCCGAGCGCCACCAGGATTGCGCCGGTCAGGGTGGCAAGATCGATCATGAATTCGGGTTTGAACTTGTCCTGAACGTACCAAAGCACGTCGGCGAGAACCAGGCGGCCCTCGGCATCCGTGTTGATGATCTCGATCGTTTGGCCGGACATTGACGTCACGATGTCGCCAGGCCGCTGCGCCTTGCCGTCCGGCATATTTTCGACGATGCCGATGGCGCCGATCGCATTGACCTTTGCTTTACGCATGGCGAGCGTATGCATCAGGCCCGTGACGCAGGCTGCGCCGGCCATATCGCCCTTCATGTCCTCCATGCCGGCGGCCGGCTTGATCGAGATACCGCCCGTATCGAAACAGACGCCCTTGCCGATAAAGGCGATGGGCTTGTCCTTCGCGCCGCCGCCATGCCAGCGCATGATCGCCACGCGGCTCTCATAATGGGAGCCTTGCCCCACGCCGAGCAAAGCCCGCATGCCGAGCTTGCGCATGGCCTTTTCATCGAGAATATCGACCTCGACGCCGATCTCCTGGAGCTTCTCCGCCCGGCGGGCGAATTCTTCCGGATTCAACACATTCGGCGGTTCGTTCACGAGATCGCGGGCAAGATCCACGCCCTCGGCGATGGCCTGGCGCGATTTATACGCGCGGCGCGCCGCTGCCGGATCGGCAACGCCGATCGTCACATGGGCAGGCCCCTTGCTTTCGCCGTCGTCCTTCTTTGTCGTTTTATAAAGGTCGAAGCGGTAGCCGCGAAGATGCAGGCCGAGGGCGAAATCGGCCGCGGCAGCGGCCGGATTCTCGAGGGTCTCGGCGAAATCGAACAGAACCGTCGCGGTGGCGCCCTGCGGCAATTTTCCCATCACTGCGCCGCCGAGGGTGACAAAATCAAGTCCCGCAAAATCTTTCGCCGGGCCCGTGCCGATGACGATCAACCGGTCGAAATCCAAATCGGCGGGGGCGAGAACCGTGACCGCCGTGCCGTTCTTGCCCTTGAATTTCGCGACCGCCGCCGATTTGGCGATAAGCTCCGCCGCCGGCCCCATCAACTCCGCGGTGGCGCCACCAAGACGCAGGTCCGGATCGGCAAAAACGACAAGCGTGCCACGTTCTTTCCGCTCCTGACCCGGCGATGACACCGCCGCGAACGTGGTCTTCACAAATTTTGTCATTCAAGACTCCGCGCAAAACACCCAATCGACTCCAGGGCCTGCACTATCACGAAAAATGCACACGCCCAACGCAAGAACGAGATGGGAGGGCGGCATTTACGCAGGAATGTATGAACAGAGCATTTTCAACTTTGCCCAAACTTGGCCTAGATGGTGATATTGGATTATGAGAGGGGCGTCTGACCAGATTCTGCACCGCAACATTCGGTGCCGACTTGTATTCCGCACGGTCCGGCGCTAAATGCCGTGACCGGGGCGAGAAGAGGTAACTATTGGAAATTGCCTAGGAATTCCCTAGCAACGAATGGAATCGTATGAGTCTCGTCGAGCGTTATCTCTTCAAATCCCTACTGACGGCTTTTCTGGCCTGTCTCTTCGCGCTCACGGCCGTCATCTGGATCGCGGTTTCATTGCGATTTTTTAATCTTCTGACGACGCAAGGCCAGTCGATCGTGATGTTCTTCTCCATCACCGGTTTGACCATCCCACAGTTGGTGCTTTACATCGCACCCTTCGCCCTGTTCGTAGCCGTGATCGTGACGTTGGATCGCTCGAACACGGACAGCGAGCTGATCGTGATGAGCGCCGCGGGCCAGTCGCCGTCCCGGCTGATCAGGCCCTTTCTCGCCGTCATGCTGCTGGTTTCGGCCCTCGTCGCCAGCCTGTCGCTCGACATTCTTCCCTGGAGCTTGCGCGAGACCCGCACGCTGCTCGCGATCGTGCGGTCGGACTTCCTGACGCGCGTCGTGCGCCCCGGCGTGTTCACGGCTCTCGAGGACGGTTTCGTCTTTCATTTCCGCGAGCGCGCACCGGATGGCGCCCTGCTCGGCGTTTTCATGCAAGACCGGCGCGACGCGACGCAAGTCAATACCTATCTCGCCGAGCGGGGCGAGGCGGTCACTGGCGATGGGGTCAATTTGCTCGATCTTGAACGGGGCAGCATCCAGCGGCAAAAACAGGGCGATCCGGACGCAGCCATCGTTCAGTTCAAATCCTACGCCATCGACCTCGCCCAATTCGGCCCCAAGGACGATAAGGACTCGGACCCCTCGGCCGTCAAACCGGCGGAAATGACCACCTACGGGCTTTTTCACCTGAATATGGCGAGCCCCAACGTCCGCAAGCTCAAGGGGCGGTACCGCGCCGAGCTTTACGAGCGCTTCGTCAATCCGCTTTACGCCTTCGTTTTCGGCCTCGTCGGCTTTGCCGCCTTGGGACACGCCAAGACCACCCGGCAAGGCCGCGGCGTCGCGATCGCCTCGGCCATCGGTCTGGTCGCGGTGATTCGCGTCTCCGGCCTTGCCGCCTCCACGCTCCTGGTTAAACTCGCGGGCATGTCGATTTTGGTCGTCGGCATCCCGGTGACCGCAGTCATCGTCGCGCTCGCCTATTCCTTCATGCCGGCCCTGCGCTCCTATTTTCATAGGCCCAGGCCTCTGCGGTTGCAGGAGGAGCTGGCGTGATGATCGGACGGCGTCTCGGGGTCTATATCGGCGACCGTTTTCTGCGCACGATTCTGTCGGTTTTCGGCGGAATTTTCAGCCTCATCTATCTTTTGGACTTCGTCGAGCTGCTGCGTCGCGCCGGCGACACGCCGCAAGCCACCGCGCCGTTCATGGCGTTTCTCTCACTGCTGCGCGTCCCGTCGGTGGCCGAACAAATTTTGCCCTTCGCCTTTTTGTTCGGCGCGATTTGGGCCTTCATCGCGCTGACCCGCAAGTTGGAGCTGATCGTCGCGCGCGCGTCCGGCGTGTCGGTTTGGCAATTTCTGATGCCGCCGCTCTTGATCGCGCTGATTCTCGGGATCGTTTCGGTCACCCTCTACAATCCGTTGGCCGCGACGCTGAAGCAGCGCGCCGACCGAATCGAAACGCGGATTTTCGGCAACACCGGCCTCGCCGACCACGATACGGCGCTCTGGGTGCGCCAAAAAAGTGTGGACGGCCAGGCGATCATTCGTGCCGAGCGGGCGAGCGACGGCGGCTCTGTTCTCGCACCCGTCAGCGTCTTCGTCTACGACGACCACAACTCCTTTCAGGAACGCGTCGACGCCGACCGCGCGACCTTGCAGTCCGGCTTCTGGACCTTGGACAAGGCCCGGATCCTCGCGCCCGGCGAGGAACCGCGAGCCGTCGACGCCTACGATCTTGCGTCCGATCTGACCCCGGAACAGGTCACGCAATCCTTTGTCGCGCCCGACACTGTGTCATTTTGGGACTTGCCCGAGCTTGCCCGCCGAATGGAAATTGCAGGATTGGACGCGACAGGGTATCTTATGCGTTATCAAGTGCTTCTTGCGACGCCTTTACTTTTTGCTGCAATGGTTCTTATCGCTGCATCCTTTTCTTTAAGATTTTTTAGAATGGGTGGTGTAGCAAGAAGCGTGGCGAGTGGCGTTGGCGCTGGGTTTGTGCTTTATGTCGCTACGAAACTGGTAGGTGATCTCGGCACGGCGGGCTTCATGTCTCCCATCGCGGCGGCATGGTCGCCCGCAATTGTGGGCGTGATGCTGGGGTCTCTGTATTTGTTGCACCTGGAGGACGGGTGAATGGGGTTGCGTAAGAATGCCCCGGCTTTGCGGAATCTGCTGGCGCCCACGGTCCAGCGGAGGCTGTTGCTTGCCGGTTTCACTGCCGCGGCAATGTTGCTCGCGCCGGCACTGACGCCGGCGAACGCTCAGACTCTATCCGACGAAGTATCGCAAAGGGCCACCCCGCAGAAAGACGGTAAACAGGACCGTCTTGCGCTCGAAGCGAACGAACTCGACTACGACAAGGATACTGGCAAAGTCACCGCTATCGGCAATGTCCGCCTGTATTATCAAGGCCGCACGCTCGAAGCCGATAAGGTGATTTACGACCGCAACACCAAGCGCGTCTACGCCGAAGGCAATGCCAAGATGACGGAAGCCGACGGCACCGTCTCTTACGGCGATCACTTCGATCTCACGGACAATTTCAGGGACGGGTTCATTGAGTCGCTGCGCTCGATCACCTCGGACAAAACCCGTATGTCCGCGCCGCATGCCGAGCGCACCGACGGCGAGACGACGGTGTTCGATCACGCGACCTACACGGCTTGCGAGCCCTGCGCCGAGCATCCCGAACGGCCGCCGCTGTGGCAGGTGCGCGCGGTTCGCATCACGCACAAAAACGAAGAGCAGATGGTCTATTACGAGAACGCGACCGTCGATCTGCTCGGCGTACCGGTCGTATGGATGCCTTTTCTATCGGCCCCCGACTCGACCGTCTCCAAGAAATCCGGCTTTCTGGCGCCGCACTATTACTATTCGACCCCGCTCGGCGTCGGCGTCGGCATTCCTTACTTCTGGAACCTCGCGCCGAATTACGATCTGACCCTCACGGGTTCCGTGCTCTCGAAACAGGGCTTCCTGGGCGAAGTCGAGTGGCGGCACCGCCTGTCGAATGGCTCCTACACGGTGCGCGTTTCGGGCATCAAGCAAGCCGAGCCAAGCGCTTTTGCCTCCGCCGATGCGCCCGCGAACGGCGCGCCAGTGACAAACCGCGACTATCGCGGCTCGCTCGAGACGACCGGCCTCTTCTACATATCGGACAAGTGGAAGTATGGTTGGGACGCGACCCTACTCTCCGACCGGTACTATATCCAAGACTACAAGCTTAACAGCGAGAGCATCGCACACGATTACTTCAAGGAATCGGTGTCGACCGCCTATCTCACGGGCCAGGGCGATCGCGGTTATCTCGACCTGCGTGCCTATTCCATCATCGGCCTGACCTCCAGCGACATTCAAAAACAACAACCGACCGTCGGCCCCCTGCTCGACTACAACAAGTCGATCGATGTGACGAAAGAACGATTTGGCGACACGCTTGGTGCGATCGGCGGCCAAATCACCGCCGACATGAACGCGGTCAATATCAACCGCACGCTCGCATCCTATCAAACGACGCTCACGCCCTATCAGAGCTATTCGGTCTGCCAGCAATACAAGGTCGGATCCTGTTTGCTGAATGGGGTCGGCGGCAATTATTCGCGCGTGTCCGGTTCGCTGGAGTGGAAGGAAAAATATACCGACTCGCTCGGCGAGGTCTGGACGCCCTTCGTGTTTGGCCGCGTTGACGGCATTTCGACGGAGCTGAATACGAACAGCAGCTTCCAAGCCTTCAACAGCTCCGGCCAGCCGATCTCAAACTCCTATCAGCTTTCGGGCAATTATTTCTCGGCGGCGAATACGTCGGAAGCGCGCGCCATGGGCGGCGTCGGGCTGGAATATCGCTATCCGTGGATTTCCAAGAGCGATTGGGGCACACAGACGATCGAACCGATCGGCCAGATCATCGTGCGCCCGAACTCGCCGTCGTTGCGCAACATTCCGAACGAGGACGCGCAAAGCCTCACCTTCGACGACACGAACCTATTCGATTACAATAAATTCTCCGGCTATGACCGGATCGAAGGCGGCATACGCGCCAATGTTGGTGCGCAATACACCGCGACCTTCGGCAAAGGCGGCTATCTGAACGCCTTGTTCGGTCAGTCCTATCAGGTGGCCGGCAAGAATTCCTACGATCAAGCCGATGTCTACAATACCGGCCTCGATTCCGGCCTGAACGGCTCCCGGTCCGACTACGTGTCGCGCCTGGCATTTTCGCCGCCGACCTTCTACAATATTTCGACATCCTTCATCGGCCGCGTCCGTTGGGACAAGGATACGTTCGCCCCCAATGCGCTCGATGCGTCTTGGTCCATCAATTACAAGGCGCTGAGCTTCTCGACGCAATATGCCCGCTATGGCGCGCAGCCGGATCTCGGTTACCCGTTCCGACGCGAGGGCTGGGCGCTCAACAGCCGCTACAATCTCACCGATCATTATTACGTGTCGGGCGGCGTGATGTTCGACCTTGGTCGCCACCTTTACAACAACACGGTCAATCCTTCGACCAATCTGCTCTATCCGAATTACCCGCTTTTCACAGTCGGCGATTTCAATGCCATGGTCGGCTATCAGGATGATTGCACGACGTTCAGCCTCCAATACATCAACGCTCTCTCCGATCCGGGCTCGGGCACCAAGACGCACAATCAGGTCTTCTTGGTGAATCTGGAATTGCGGACCTTGGGCGACGTCAAGTTCAAGCAATCCATCGGGTCGGATACGAACGAGACATTGGATGGCATTGCGTCGGCCCATTAATCCCATGATTGGCCGAGCGAGTTCGGGGAGCGGTTCACCGGCTTTCTCCGGTCGAAGCGAGGCGCAAAAAGTCGCGAGTGCCTCTTTGTGCCGACGTTCCTCCTACCTCGCCGTTGCGCGATGATCGACACGCTGCCGCCGCTTCGCGAGGTCGTGCGGGCGCATGGGCTGGAGCCGAAAAAGTCGCTGGGGCAAAACTTCCTGTTCGATCTCAACTTGACGTCCCGCATCGCGCGCGCCGCGGGGCCGCTCGACGATGTGACGGTGGTCGAAATCGGCCCAGGACCGGGAGGCCTCACGCGCGCCTTGCTGGCGGCGGGCGCGCGTGAAGTCATCGCAGTCGAGCGCGACGAGCGCTGCCTTGCGGCGCTTAGCGAAATTGCGGCTCACTATCCCGATCGGTTGGAGATTGTCGCCGGCGACGCGCTCGCAACGGATCTCGCGCAACTGGTCGCCGGCGTTGCGGGCCGCAAACAAATCTGCGCCAACCTCCCCTACAATATCGGCACCGCTCTGCTGGTCCAGTGGCTGGAAAGTCCGGTTTGGCCGCCTTGGTACGACAAGCTGACCCTGATGTTTCAGCGCGAGGTTGCGGAACGTATCGTCGCGACGCCCGAACAGCGCGTCGATTACGGGCGCCTCGGCGTGCTGTGCGGCTGTCTCACCAAGGCGCGGATTCTTTTCGACGTTCCGCCGAGCGCGTTCACGCCGCCGCCGAAGGTCGTGTCATCAGTCGTCGAACTCCTGCCCCGCACCGATCCTTTGCCGTGCAGAATCGAGATTCTCTCGGCCGTCACGCAAGCCGCCTTCCATCAGCGCCGCAAGATGTTGCGCCAATCCCTGAAAGGATTGGGCGTTGAGGCGCTCGAACTTCTCAACGCCGCAGGGATCGACGGAACGAAACGCGCGGAAGAAGTGGATGTCGCAGGCTTCGTGCGCCTCGCGCAGCAGTTGGTCATTCTGCGAAGCCGGTGAGCTACTCTTCGCTCAACAGACCTTGCACGAATTGTTTCACGCCGTTTTCCTGCCGATTCCGCCTCAAGCGCTCAGCTTTCAAAATGGTCAGCACGTCGCCCAAGGTGCGCTGCAGGTCGTCGTTGACGAGCACATAATCGTAGGAGGTCCAGCGCTGGATTTCGTTGCGGGCGTTGGTGAGCCGCTTCGCGATCGTCTCGGGCGCATCCTCCGCCCGGCGAATGAGACGGGCCTTCAGCTCGCGCATCGACGGCGGCAGGATGAACACGGTCACCACATCGTCTGGCGCCTTCTCGCGCACCTGCTGCGTGCCTTGATAATCGATATCGAACAGAACATCCCGGCCCTCTTGCAGCACGGCCTCCACGGGGCCGCGCGGCGAGCCGTAGCAATTGCCGTGCACCTCGGCCCATTCCAGCAAATCGCCGGCATCGCGGCGTCGGTCGAACTCGGGACGCGAAATGAAATGATAATGGATGCCGTCGATTTCCGACGACCGGCGCGCCCGCGTCGTGACGGAAACCGACAAGGTCAGATCGATCAACTTGTCCTGCAACAGCATCCGCGTCAGCGTCGTCTTGCCGGCGCCGGAGGGCGAGGACAGGATCAGCATCAGACCGCGGCGGCGAATGTGATTGGCGTTGCTGGAAAATGGCATGAAATCACTCGATATTCTGGATCTGCTCGCGGAATTGTTCGATCTCGGCCTTCAGGTCAAGCCCTATCGCGGTCAGACTGACATCATTCGCCTTAGAACAAAGCGTATTGGCCTCGCGGCCGAATTCTTGCGCTAGAAAATCGAGGCGGCGGCCGATCGGGCCGCCCGCGATCAGCAAATCGCGTGATGCCTGAACGTGGGTCTTCAGGCGGTCCAATTCCTCGCGAATATCCGCCTTCGCCGCAAGCAGCATGGCTTCCTGGTGCAGCCGGTTGACGTCGAGAGCGGAATTGGTGTCGATCAGGGCCGCGACTGAGGCCACAAGACGCGCCTTGACGGCCTCGGGCGCGCGGGCCGGCGCATGTTCGGCCTTGTTGGTGAGCAGCGCGATCCGGTCGAGGCGATGCTGCAAAATCTGGCTGAGCGCCTCGCCTTCGCGGCGACGCATCTGCGCAAGATCGCCGGCGGCGCGGTCGAGGCCGGCCAGAATCGCTTGGCTAACCTCAGTCTCGGCTTCCGCCGGCGCATCCTCATTCATCTCGACCACGCCGCGGATCGCGAGAAGCCCATCGAGCGAGGGTCCTTCAAGGCCGCGCTGGAGCGCGATCGGGTGCAGAATCTCAATGAGCTTGGCGAGAACATCGGTGTTTACCCGGACCGTCGGACTCGGCGCTTCGCGTTGCGCGCTTAGCGTCGCGTAACAGGAACCGCGCGCGACGCTTTTGGCCAGCCGCGCCCGCACGTCGCCGTCGATCGCATCGAAACCGGTTGGCATCCGCAGGCGTAGATCGAGGCCCTTGGCATTCACGGTCTTGAGCTCCCAAGCCCAAGTCCAATTGCCGACATGGCCTGAGATTCGCGCGAATCCGGTCATACTCGCCACAAGCCCTTCAGGATTCGATATGGACGCCATCAGCATTCGTCGGAAAAGAGTTCGGATTGGACCCGGTGCGCCGCAAGATCAGTGCAGCGGCGGCACGGTTTTCGCGGTGGTGAGATCGTAGCCCTTGTTCAGCAGCGGATCGAGGGGCGTTCCTTCGGAAACATCTGTGACCTTGTATTTGCTGCTACCGAATTGAGCCGCTTGCGCCGTACCGGCCGGCTGCGCTGACCGCTGCGGATTGAGCTGCAGCACATTTTGCGGCGGCGGAGTTGTGAGACCATATTGCGCGGCGCGCGCGCGAATCTCGGCAAGCCGTTCCGGCGATATCGGGAAAGGCGGCGGCGGATCGGCGGTCTGCGCAGCCAGCGCCGGCTGCGGTTTGGCGGCATCCGCGTCTTCGTCCTGGTCGGTCGCGCCTCGAATGTTCAAATTCAAATCTTCGATCCGGGGGCCGATGGAAAAATTCTGCGGCGGCGCAGCCGACTTGGTGCTTTTCCCTTTCTGCGCGGACGGCGGCACAGTTGCCTGCGCCGTCATGGGCAGCGCCGCGACCGGCGCTGCATGGGCGATCGCTGCCTGGGCATCGTTCTGCGCGACCGGATCGGCGCGCTGCGCGGCATAGGCGGTAACATTGCCATTCGGCGCGGTCAGGTCGTGCTCAAGCTCGGTGCGCTGCCCCGGCACCGGCGGTGTCATAAACTTGTCGGCATCGGGCAGCGCGCGGTCCTTCACGTCCTTCTCGATCTGTCGCCAGTGCTGCACGTTCTTCACGTGCTGGTCGAGCGTCTCGGCAAAGACATGTCCGCCGGTTCCGTCCGCGACAAAATAGAGGTCCTTGCTCCTGGACGGATTCGCGACCGCCTCCATCGCCGCCTTGCCGGGGTTGCAAATGGGGCCTGGCGGCAAACCGTCGATCGCATAGGTGTTGTAAGCGGTCGGCTGGTCGATTTCGGCCCGCGTGATACCGCGGCCGAGCGATCCCTTGCCGCCGACGATGCCGTACACGATCGTTGGGTCGGATTGCAGGCGCATGCGCTTGTCGAGGCGGTTGAGGAAGACGCTCGCCACATGCGGGCGCTCGTCCGCCTTGCCCGTCTCCTTTTCGACGATCGAGGCCAAAGTCACCATCTCATATGGCGTTTTCAGGATCGGCAGATTGGGATCGTGTTTCGCCCAGATCTGCACCGTGGCCTTCTTCTCCGCCTCCTGCATCTGACGCAAAATTTCGCCGCGCTGGGTGCCGCGCACGAAACTATAGGTTTCCGGCAACAGGCTGCCTTCCTTCGGCACATCCTTGACGTCGCCCTCGAGTTCCGTATCGTCCTTCAGGCGCTGGACGATCTGCTCGCTGGTCAGGCCTTCCGGAATGGTGATCTTATGCGCGACCTGCTTGCCGGCCACCAGAATGTCCATGACCTCGCGCATGCTGACATTGGCTTTGAACAAATACTCACCGGCCCGGACTTTACTACGATTGCCCTCCATCGTCAGCAGGGCATTCAGCATGAGCGTATTGTCAGTCACGCCCTCAGTTTCGAGCTGGTCCAGAATGTCAGGGAAATCGGTGTGTGGCGGAATGAAAACGATCTTGTCCGCCGGCAAGGGGCCCGGCTCGCGGGCAATTTTATTGGCGAATCCGTAGCCTAGCACCAGGGCGACGATAGCGATCAAGACGAAGGTCAGACCGCCGCTAAGGGCCGACAGCATCGGCCAGCGCCGCGCCCGTAACGGCGGGCCCGGCGGCGGCGGCGCCGACTGCGGCTGCAGCGCTTCACTCGGACTCTTCGGCGCCTCGCGGCGACCGAAGAAACGCGGACCCGATTTTGCCGCCGATGGCTCGCCGGACTCTTGCGATTCGTTAGGGGTCGGATCGACCATGGAAAACACCGTCCACCGTGGCAAAACAGCCAGAAACCAGAAAGTTGACGTTAACCCATCCTTACCCGCTGCGGAACACTTATTCCATCTCGGGCGCTGGCGCTACGTCTCGAGCGAAACAGCACGCGGTACTGCATCGCTCCCACTTATTTTCGCTGCGCTGGCATCGAGAGTAAAAGTCTAGCAACAACAGCCCATTAAGAGGCTTTCTTAGCACCGGAGCTGAAATTAACCTTGACTCTAAACCACCCCGTTTAGAGGCGACGGAAGATCAAGGACGCATTCGTGCCGCCGAAGCCGAAGGAATTGGAAAGAGCCACATCAATATGGCATTTCTTGGCCTTGTGCGGAACGAGGTCGATCTCGGTCGAGACCGACGGATTGTCCAGATTGAGCGTCGGTGGCACAATTTGGTCGCGCATTGCGAGCAGCGAGAAAATCGCTTCGACAGCGCCAGCCGCACCCAAAAGATGGCCGATCGCGGATTTCGTCGACGACATCTTCAGCTTGCCGGCATGATCGCCGACCAGCCGTTGCACGGCGCCCAGTTCGATCTCGTCGCCGAGCGGCGTCGAAGTGCCGTGCGAATTGATATAATCGATATCGGACGGCGCCAGCCCGGCCCGCTTCAGGGCCATGCTCATGCACCGGAATGCGCCGTCGCCGTCCTCGGACGGGGCGGTGATGTGATAGGCATCGCCCGAGAGGCCATAGCCCACCCATTCGCCATAAATCTTGGCGCCGCGCGCCTTGGCATGCTCGTATTCCTCCAGCACGACGCAGCCGGCGCCTTCGCCCATCACGAACCCGTCGCGATCCTTGTCATAGGGCCGCGACGCCTTTTTCGGCGAATCGTTGAAATTGGTCGACAGAGCGCGGCAGGCGGAAAAACCGGCGACGCCAAGCCGCTGGATCGGCGATTCCGCGCCGCCGGCGACCATCACGTCTGCATCACCCAGGGCGATGAGTCGCGCCGCATCGCCAATCGCGTGCGCACCGGTGGAACAGGCCGTCACCACCGAATGGTTAGGACCTTTCAACCCGTGCGCGATCGACACGTAGCCGCTGGCGAGATTGATCAGGCGGCCGGGAATAAAGAACGGCGAAATGCGGCGCGGGCCTTTAGCCTGCATCAAGAGCGCCGCATCAGCGATACCACCGAGGCCGCCGATGCCCGAGCCGATCAGCACGCCCGACACGATCTGATCTTCATAGGTCTTGGGCTGCCAGCCAGCGTCTTCGAGCGCTTCCTTGGCGGCTGACATGGCGAAGGTGATGAACTCGTCGACCTTGCGCTGCTCTTTCGGCTCCATGGCAAGATCGGGATTGAACGTGCCGTCCGTCCCGTCGCCGCGTGGCACCTGGCACGCGATCTGGCATGGCAAATCGGAGACCTCGAAGCGGTCGATTCGCTGGGTTCCGCTTTCGCCGGCCAACAAGCGACGCCAGGTCGTCTCCAAGTTGCCGCCCAGCGGCGTCACCATTCCCATACCTGTGACGACGACTCTTCTCATCCCGACTCCGCCTTCGGTTCTTCTACGGACCCTACCCCAAATCGGGGCGCAGGCCGGCTTCCAAATTCAAACGCGATCAGGGCCGGTTTGCACCAGCCCTGAGAAATTCCATCATAAAAAAGGAAACTCGAAGGCGAGCTTAGGCCTTGGCGTTCTTTTCGAGGAACTTGATCGCATCGCCCACCGTCGTGATGGTCTCAGCCTGGTCATCCGGAATCTCGACGCCGAATTCCTCTTCGAAAGCCATCACAAGCTCAACGATATCGAGCGAATCCGCGCCCAGATCATCGATGAAATTGGCGTTGTCGACAACTTTGTCGGCATCCACGCCCAGGTGTTCCACAACGATCTTCTTCACGCGATCGGCGATATCACTCATCGTCAAAATCCCCATTTAATACCAAAGTCGGCTCGCGAAGAGGTTGGTCCTCTCGAATTCCGTGCCAGCTTGCGCCCTGATGGCAGAAAGTCCGCCGCAAGGCAACTGGCTTGTTTGAGTTGGTAACATAGTTGATAAGCGAAAGCGAGAGGACGGGGGGACGGCTTCCCCCGCGTCCAATTGCCTCAAATCATTGCCATGCCGCCGTTGACATGCAAGGTCTGGCCAGTCACGTAGCCGGCCTCGCTGCTGGCGAGATAAACGACCGCGGCGCCGATCTCATCCCCGTGCCCCAGCCGTCCGGCGGGCACTTTTGTCAGGATCGCTTCCTTCTGCTTGTCGTTGAGTGCGTCGGTCATCGGGCTCGCAATGAATCCCGGCGCGATGCAGTTCACCGTAATGCCGCGCACGGCGACTTCGGCGGCGAGCGACTTGGTCATGCCGATCATGCCGGCCTTCGACGCAGCGTAGTTGCCCTGGCCCGGATTGCCCATGACGCCGACGACCGAGGTGATGCCGATGATGCGGCCGTAGCGGCGTTTCATCATGCCTTTCAGGGCGGCGCGTGACAGCCGGAACGCGGAGGTCAGGTTGACGTTCAGCACCGTCTCCCAATCCTCGTCCTTCATGCGCATGAACAAGCCGTCGCGCGTGATGCCGGCATTGTTCACCAGGATATCGAGCGATCCCATTGCCGCTTCGGCCGCCGGCAACAGGGCCTCGACCTCGGTCTTGTCGGCAAGGTTGCAGGGGACGCTGTGGACCCGTTCGCCGAGTTCGCTCGCCAATTGATCGAGCGCCTCTTTGCGCGTTCCCGAGATCGTCACCGTCGCGCCTTGAGCGTGCAGGGCGCGGGCGATGGCCCCGCCCAGTCCGCCCGTCGCGCCGGTGACCAGCGCAGTCTTACCGCTAAGATCGAACATGCCGCAATTATCCTTCCTTTTGATTGGCGAGAGCCATAGGTCGTTGTCCGCGCCGCGATTTGGCGAAGATGCCGTAGGAAAACAAGAAAACGCTCAGCCAAATAAAACCGAACGCCACGGCTTTATAAAGACCAAAAGGTTCGTGGAACCAAAACACGGCGATCAGGAACACGAGGCCGGGCGCGATATATTGCATGATGCCGATGGTCGAAAGCCGAAGCAGCTTGGCGCCTTTCGCGAACACCAGCAGCGGCACCGCGGTCACGAAGCCAAGACCGAGGAGAAGCGCGATATCGCCCGTGCCGGTGTCGCCGAAATGGCCCGCGCCGCTATGTTCGACCCACGCGATCCAGACGAGCGACGGCAGCGTCAACAGCAAAGCTTCGAGGAAAAAGCCTTGCGACGAATCGATCGGCAAGGTCTTGCGCGAGAGGGAATAGAGCGCCCAGGACAAGGCAAGGCCGATGGAAACCAAGGGCAGTCCGCCGGCCGCCAATGTCATAATGGCGACGCCGATCCCCGCCAGGGCCATCGCCGCGAGCTGAAACCGGTTCAACCGCTCGCCCAAGAGAAAGGCGCCGAGGGCGACCGTGATCAACGGATTGATGTAATAGCCGAGCGCCGCATCGAGCACGCGCCCAACCCCGACGGCCCAGACATAGAGCCCCCAATTGACCGACAGCAAGGCGGCCGTGACCATGGCCATGCCGAGGGTGCGCGGAGAGCGAAAAACGTGCCGCAGATCGGCAAAGCGGCCGGTCGCCAGCAGAACGGCCGCCGCGATCGGCAAGGACCACACGATCCGATGCGCGACGACTTCGGTAGCCGGAATATGGGCCACCCATTTCATATAGAAGGGCAGGAACCCCCAGAAAATATAGGCGGCCGCGGCGAATGCGAAGCCGAGCGGCGTATCGCCCTGCCCGGCCGCTGATGTACTCTCAGCCATGGTCCGCCTGCCAGGCGACGACATCCGCCGGCGTGCCGATCGCTTGGCCGGTTGCGCCGTCGGCGATCCGCTTCACCAGCCCCGACAGGACCTTGCCGGCGCCAAGCTCGACGAACTGGGTCACGCCCTGCCCAGCCATATAGGCGACGCTCTCGCGCCAGCGCACGGTGCCCGTGACCTGCTCGACGAGGCGGTTGCGGATCTGCGCGGGATCGGTCACCGGGGCGGCAAGTACATTGGCTACGACCGGCACGCGCGGCACCTGGATCTCCACCTTCGCCAGCGCCTCCGCCATGGCGTCGGCGGCGGGCTGCATGAGGGCGCAATGGAAGGGCGCGGACACGGGCAGCAAAAGCGCGCGCTTGGCGCCCTTCGCTTTGGCAAGCTCCATGGCCCGCTCGACCGCCGCCTTCGCGCCGGAGATCACGACCTGCCCGCCGCCATTGTCGTTGGCGGCCTGGCACACCTCGCCCTGCGCGGCCTCTTGCGCCACCGCGGCGGCGGCATCGAAATCGAGCCCGAGCAAAGCCGCCATGGCGCCGACGCCCACCGGCACGGCCTGCTGCATCGCATCGCCGCGGATGCGCAGGAGGCGCGCGGTATCGGCGATCGACAGCGCGCCGGCCGCCGCAAGGGCGGAATATTCGCCGAGCGAATGGCCGGCCACGAATTTGGCGTCCCGGGCGAGGTCGAGCCCGGCTTCGGCCTCGAGCACCCGCACGACGGCAAGGCTGACCGCCATCAGCGCCGGCTGGGCATTCGCGGTGAGGGTCAGTTCGGCCTCAGGCCCCTCGAACATCAGATGGGACAGATTCTGGTCCAGCGCCGCATCCACTTCGGCATAAACCGCCCGCGCAGGCGCAAAAGCCTCGCCCAAAGCCTTGCCCATGCCGACTGCCTGACTGCCCTGCCCCGGAAATACGAATGCGACGCTCACGGGATCCTCCCAATGCAAAAATTGGCGGTCGGACTGGCATTGAGGCGAGGAACTGTCAAGGGCACGGTCACATTTTCGCAATATGACCGCCCCAGGCAGGGTATGACGGCGCGGTCCGGAGTCTCTCGCCGACCGAAGGAGCATTCGATGGAAAAGACCGCCTTTGCCATTCATCAGGCCGCAGCCCATGGCTTTGCGCAAACGGCCGAGCAATATGCGCGCGGCCGGCCGGATTATCCAACCGGGGTCGGGAACTGGCTGCGCGATCGGCTCGGCCTCGGGCCTGGCAAGATTGTCGTCGACCTCGGCGCAGGCACCGGTAAGTTCACGGCGCGGCAGCGTGAGACCGGCGCGCATGTCATTGCCATCGAGCCGGTGCCGGAAATGCGCGCGCGGCTCGTCACGGATTTTGCCGATGTGGAGGCGCGGCAGGGAACGGCGACATCCATTCCGCTTGCCGACAATTCCGCCGATGCGATCGCCTGCGCCCAAGCCTTTCACTGGTTCGCGACCAAGGCAGCGCTTGACGAAATCCACCGTGTACTCAAGCCCGGAGGCAAGCTCGGCCTGGTTTGGAACGCGCGCGACGAGCGGGTGCCCTGGATGGCGAAGCTCACCGAAATCGTCAACGCGCATGAAGGCGATGCGCCGCGCTATCATACCGGCGCGTGGAAAGAGGCCTTTCCCCACGACGGTTTCGGACAGTTGCACGAAGAGCAATTCCTGCACAGCCATACGGGCGCGCCGGAGGATGTGATCCTCAATCGTTTCATGTCGGTCAGCTTCATTGCGGCGCTGCCGGCCGATGAGAAAGCCCACGTGCAGGCGCAGATCGCAGCGATCATCGCGAGCGAACCGGACCTTGCGGGCCACGACGTGGTGGACGTCCGCTACAGAACGAATGTCTATTGGACGACGAAGATTGGTTGAGTATTTGATATGGCTGATACTAAGGGCACTACTTTCACTCGAAGCCGTCATTGCGAGCGTAGCGAAGCAATCCATCCTCGAACCGAGGTCGGTGATGATCTCTCTCGCTACTAGATGTCACTCTTGTCACCATGGTGGCGAAATCGTTGATGGGTGGATGGATTGCTTCGCTGCGCTCGCAATGACGGTCTATGTTTCAACTCTGAAAATGTTTGGAATGACATGACGCAAAAGATCGTCCTGATGACCCTTGTCGTGCGCGACTATGACGAGGCGATCGCCTATTACACGCAAAAGCTTGGCTTTCTCCTGCGCGAGGACGCGCAACTCGGCGACGACAAAAGATGGGTCGTCGTGTGCCCCGCGGGCGCGAGCGAAACCGGCTTGCTTCTCGCCAAAGCACAGGGCGACGCGCAGATCGCCGCCATCGGCAATCAGGCCGGCGGGCGCGTGTTGCTGTTCCTGCAGACGGACGACTTTGAACGTGACCATGCGCTATACAAGGCGCGCGGCGTCAGGTTCCTCGAAGAGCCGCGGCATGAGCCCTATGGCATTGTCGCGGTCTTTGCCGATCTCTATGGCAATAAATGGGACTTGATCGAGCTACGCGCCGCTTAAGCGCTCAGACGCGCAAGGAAAGCATAACGGCGGAACAGCGGGCGAAACTCGGCCGAAAGCCCATATTCCTTCGCAAATGTGTCGAGGTCGGTCTGCAAATTCTCGCGAGGATGAACGCCGAAAGCGGCGAGCCAAGCCTTGAGCGCGCCGCGAAAGGCGCCCGGCAATTCGCCGCAATCGCCGAAGTCAACGATCTGCAAGGAACCGCCAGGAGCCAGCGCCGCTGCGGCGCGCGGCAGCACCTCGCGCCACGGCGGGATCATCGACAGCGCATAGGAGATGAACACCCGCTCGAAATGCGCAACGCCGAACAGAGCTTCGGCGTCGAAGGCAGTCGCGTCGGCTTGCACAACGGTGACGCGCGCTCCCAATCCAGCGCGCGCGATTTCCGCGCGCGCCGTCGCGAGCATTTCGGCGGAGACGTCGAGCCCATAGAACTGCACCGCGCCATAATGGCGGCCCGCGCGGATAAGGTTGCGGCCTGTCCCGCAGCCGATTTCCAGCACGCGCGCCCCGGTGGGCGGTGCGAGGTCGCGGATCAATTCATCGCGCCCCAGCAGGTAGAACTTGCGCGTGAAATCGTAGATGTGCCGCTGATGGCGGTACATCCGATCCATCAGCCTCGCCGCGTCGGCGGTTCCGGCAGCGTCAGGCGTCATGGCGCTGATACAGATGGAAGGCGCCGTAGATCGACGAACGATCCTTCGCACCCAATTCCTGCGAGCGCCCGGCGTCGTAGCGGAACAACGAGAGGATTTCGTCCGGAACGCGTCCCGGCAGCAAACGCTCGTCCGCTGCGGTGCGGAAAATGACGCGCGCACCCGGCTTGGCGGTGCGCGCGATTTCACTCCACAACGCCGTCAGCGTCGCGTCGTTCATCCAATCCTGCGCATCGAGCAGCACATAGGCGTCGAGGCTCCGCGCCTGCTCGCGCTGCAGCCGTTCGGTGAAGGAGATATGGCGCAGGGTGATCCGGCTCGCACGCTCGCGCAGCGCGGGGAAATGCGCCGCCTCGAGATAGGGCGGCACGCTCGGCGCAGCCGCCCCCGCGTAGCGCCGCCCGAAGGCCTGCCAGGCGAAATAATTCTCTCTGACAGGAAAGTCGCAGGCGAGCCGCTCGACGCGACGCTTGAGCACGCTGGCAATGCCGTCGGGACCGTCAGAAGCCAGTGCGGTATATTGGGCGGGTGGAATGCCGAGCCCATAGAGCGCGGACGGGCGCCGCGCCAGCCAGCGCACGAAACGCTTTTCGAACAAGGGTGCAATCTCGTTCTCGAACGCCTGGCGCTGTTCGGCGAGCGAATCGGCTTGCAGGACCGTGTCGAGCCGCGCGCCGTAAAGTTTCGCGACCGCGTGGCCGGCGCCGATGAAGCGGCCCAGCAATCCATGCCGATAGAAATTGCGGGCGAAGGCGTCGATACGGCGGCGGCCGGAAAGGTCGCGTCCGTCCCAATAAGCGCGTGAGGCGGGATCGAGACGCGGCCGCAGTTTCTCGTCGTAGACAGCAATATTGGCGCGGCTCTCGGCCCGGCCGAAGAAACGGAAAAACTCGCCCTGATCGAGCCACTCCAGTCCCGCGATCTTGAGGCGGTTGAGCGCGATATGCGCCCCGTTGAGATCGACTGCAAGGACCTCTTTCGGATCGTCGATCAGATAGGACAAAGCATTGCAGCCGCCCGAAGCAATGGCGATCAGCCGCTCGCCGGACTTCAATTGCAGCGCCTCCCGGTCGACATTCGGGTCTTCCCAGATCTGAGGATAGACGAGCTGGCGAAAGGCGAGCGTGAACAACCGTTCTTGGAGACCGCGCCGCGACAAAGGCTTGTGCCGGTGAACGGCTGTCTTCAACCCCTCCTCGGTCGTGCGCTGAATGAAACGGCCAATTCCTGCCATGAGCGAGCCCCTCGATTTATTCGATGGCCGGGCCGAATATGAGCATAGCATGACAGCCGTGTGACGGGGGGCTCTTCTGCCGCATGGAAGCGGTGGAGAGGGGATGGCGCTGGTCGAAGAATAGTGGAGCGAGCAGCGCCCCTTGATATGGCGCCGCTGTCGGCCAGCGATTATGCCTTGATTCTCCAACAGGTGCCCGATTTCGGAGGAATTGCGATGGCCGCCATAGATCCCATTACCGCCGGCGCAGTCCTGCTGGCGACCGCCGCCACCGATGCGGTCTATGTCATGTTCACCTCGGCGGTGGTAGCGCGCAAGCGCGTGCCTGCCGCCACTTGGAGCAGCGTTTGGTATCTGCTGTCGTCTTATGCCGTCATTAGCTACACTGAGAACTGGGTCTATGTCGCCTTTGCAGCGCTCGGTTCGTGGTTCGGCGCTTATGCGTCGATTACGTTTCTACACCGACCGCCCGGCGGGCCGCCGATAGGTGCCGCGCCGGACTAGGGTCGATGGCAGACAGGCACGCGGCTCTCCCCACATCGGAAAATCCAACCAGACACCCTCCCGATCCAGCGGAGCAATGGGCCTGATCGGCCGACCGTGCTATAAACGATGCTTACGCAGCTCTTGATTCTCATTCGGTATCTTCTTCATGGCCTCCATTCCCGGCAAAGATTGCGGTACATGCACCATGTGCTGCAAATCGCTCGAGATCGAATATTTCAACAAGCCCATGGGCGAATGGTGCGTGAACTGCATCCATACCGGCGGCTGCAAGATCTATCAGGACCGGCCGCAAGTGTGCCGCGATTTTGTCTGCGAATGGCAGCGCGAGCGCTCGCTTCCAGTGACATTGCGGCCCGACCGGGTCGGCACCATCCTGATCGAGGATCCGGATTCGGACGAGTACCGCGCCGTCTGCGATCCGTCCAAACCGCTCGCCTGGCGCCATCCGCTGATGTTCAAGCATCTCGTCGCCATGGCGAAATCGGGCCGCCTGGTGATCGCCAAGGCCGGGATGAAGGCCTGGCGCATCTATGATAACGGCCATTGGTCAGAATGGGCGTGAGGTGTTGCGATGAGCGTGCGGGTTTTCGGCCAAGTTGACGGCGTCGACATTCAGGAGATCGCGATCCGCTGCGAGGCGGGCGCCGAAGCGAAAATCCTCACCTGGGGTGCCGTCGTGCGCGATCTTCTCGTACCGACAGCCAAGGGGCCGCAGCGCGTCGTCGTCGGCTTCAATACGATCGAAGATTATATCGGCTATTCGGCGCATGCGGGCGCCATCGCCGGGCGGTATGCCAACCGCATCGCCAACGGCACGTTCACGCTGGACGGCAAGACCTACACGCTGACCCGCAACCAGGATGGCAAGCACACGTCGCATGGCGGCGGCAAGGGCGAAGCGTTCGGCAAGCGCCCGTGGACGCTGGCCGATCACGACGAATCTTCCGTCACGCTCGAACTGCACTCACGCGACGGTGATGCGGGCTTTCCCGGCGCGCTCGACGTGAGTGTGACCTATCGCATGGTGGAACCAGCAACGCTGCGGATCGAAATCACCGCATCGAGCGACGCACCGACGGTGATCAATTTTGCCAGCCACAGCTATTTTCATCTCGACCTGCCGCCTGGCTTCGGCAATGGCCCGGTGCCAAGTTCGCTCGACCACGAACTCGTCATCGCCGGCGATTTCTACACGCCGCTCGATGCAGATTGCATTCCCACCGGGGAAATCCGCGGCGTCGCCGACACCGTGTTCGACTTCCGCCAGCCGCGCCGCGTCCGCCATGCGGACGGCGTGAAATACGACATCGGCTTCGTGCTGCGCGAAGTGCCCCATCCCGCCAATGTACCCGTCCATGGTGCGACCCTGCACGGCCCCGCGACCGGCATGACGATGCAAGTCTTCACCACCGAACCGCATCTGCAATTCTATGACGCTGTCAAATTCAAGGCCCCCGTGCCCGGCCTCGACGGCGCGCTGTATGGCGCCAATTGCGGCATTTGCCTTGAGCCGCAGCACTTTCCCGACAGCCCCAACCACCGGCATTTCACCAACACGGAGCTGCGCCCGGGCGAGACTTACGAACAAGTGACGGAATATAGATTCGGGTGATGCAATGATCCCTTCGTCCGCAGCAGAGCTGCGGACGAAGGGAGAGTTGGCACATTAACCCTATTCCCTCGCCGCCTTGCGCGATGTCTTCCACATGATCCATTGGCGTTGCCATTGCGGCAGGTCGATCACGCTCTTGTAGGGATCATAGCCTGCGCGCTCCATGCGCAAAAGCAAGGGCTCGACCAGCGCGATCGGAAAGAAGGCCGACGCGACCTGCGGCGCAACGGATTTCACCCGCGCCCGCGTTTCCGCCAGATGCCGGCGCGCTTGCCCGCGCATCTCGGCAAAGACCGCGCGAATGGCGGCGCCGGCCGGCCCGGCGAGCAGCCTATCGCGCGTGACGCCGTGGCGCGCGAGGATATCGCCCGGCATGAAGATCTGACCGCGCGTGCAATGCCACGGAAAGGCGCGCAGCAGACCGGTGAGCGCATAGGCGACGCCCGCGTGGCCGGCGCAATCGGCGCATTTCGGATCGGCGCCGCGCGCGAGGATCAGCGTCGCAAGCTGAATGAGGGCCGACGAGGTTTCGCCGCAATAGCCTTCCAGATCATGCAAGGTCGGCATGATGTCGTCATAAAGATCGAAGGTCCGCGCCTCGATCAGGTTGAGCAGAGGCTGTTGCGGCAGGCGGCATGTGGCCATCGTATCGGTGAAGGCATAGGCAAGTGGCGAAGCCTGCACGTCGCCGCGCCCCGCGCCCTCGATCACATCGCGCCACCATTGCAGGCGCACCTCACCGGGGAACGGGTCGCTCACCACTTCGCGCACGCGCGCGATTTCCAGATTGAACGCGTAGAGCGCGTGCAGATAGGGGCGCAGATCTTCCGGCGCGAACAGGCAGGAGAGCCAACGGTCGCGGTCCTGCTCGCGCAAGCTGGCGTCGCAAGCCGCATAGGCCGCTTTCAGGTGGTCAGCGTCATGTTTCCCCATCCGTTCCTCTTTAAGGCACGGCAATCAAAGCCGCGGCCACACGGCGATTTTCGTTCAAGAGGATATTATAGGTCCGAGCCGCCGCACCGGTAGGCATGGGATCGCCGGAAATGCCTTTGTCGCGCAAACGCCAGCGCAAGGCCTCGGGCAATGGCACCAATTCGAGCCCCGTGCCGACCAAGAGAAGATCGATTGGCGCGGTCTCAGCGAACACCGCCGCCAATGTGCTGGTCTTGATATCCGCGGCCGTCTGAGCGTCCCAGCGATAGATACCGGACGGCAGGCACAGAATCGACCCTTGATGCGACATATTGGCGAAACGAAACCCCATCGCGCCATAGGCGTCGATGGGATGTTTGCCGGGAACGAAACCGTCGTATTTGGGAGTAAGCATAAGAGCCTCCCAGCTTAAGTTTGTCCCGGCCGTTTCGGCGCTTCGCCTGGGCCGCTGCCGTCGTTGCGCAGGCCGAGATAGATCAGCATCGGCGAGCAGATGAAGATCGACGAATAGGTCGCGACGAAAATACCCCACATCATCGCCAGCGAGAAGGAACGGATCACCTCGCCACCGAAGATCACGAGTGCGAGCAGCGCGAGGAACACTGTCGTCGCCGTCATGATCGTGCGCGGCACCACCGCGTTGACCGATGTGTCGATCAAGTCGTCGGTCGGCATTTTCTTATATTTGCGCATCATTTCGCGAATGCGGTCGAGCACCACGACCGTCTCGTTCAGCGAATAGCCGACGATGGTGAGAATGGCCGCAATCGATGTCGAGTTGAATTCGAGCTTGGTGACGCAGAAGAATCCGACAGTGAGCAGCAGATCGTGCATAGTGGCGATGATCGCACCAACCGCGAACTGCCATTCGAAGCGGAACCACAGATAGGCGAGCACGGCGAGAATGGACACGACGACACCAAGCGTGCCCTGCTGCACGAGTTCTCCGGAGACGCGCGGGCCGACCGATTCCTCGCGGCGCACATCATACTGCGCGCCGAGGGCTTCCTTCACTTTGGCACCAGCCTGATCGGCGCTGATTCCCGCGGGCGGCGTCCCGAATCTGATGGAGACGTCGGACGGCGTGCCGAAGCCCTGCACTTCCATTGTGCCAAGGCCAAGATGATCGACAGTATTGCGGATCGCGGCAATATCTGCGTCGCCCGATTTGGCGCGCATCTCAAGAAGCGTGCCGCCGGAAAAATCGATGCCGTAATTCATGCCCACCGTCAAAAACAGCACGACGGAGATGATCGAAAGCAGCGCCGACATCGGATAGCTCAAGCGCCGGAAACGCATGAAGCCGAATTTCAGATTCTCGGGAGCGAGACGAAGAAGTTTCATATGTAAAATCCTTGTCCCGTCAGATCGGCAGCTTCTTCGGCCGCGCATAGGCATACCAGAGCGCGATCATCATGCGCGTCATGGTCACGGCGGTGATGATGGAGGTCATGATGCCGAAGATCAGCGACCAGGCGAAGCCCTTGACCGGGCCAGAGCCGAGGAACAGCAAGATGAGCGCCACCACCATCATGGTCGCGTTGGAGTCGACGATGGTCGCGAAGGCACGGGTGAAGCCGGCATCGAGGGACGCGATGATCGAGCGGCCGGCATGATTTTCTTCGCGGATACGCTCGTAGATCAGCACGTTCGCGTCGACCGCCATGCCGATCGTCATCACGATGCCGGCGATGCCGGGCAGCGTCAGCGTGGAGCCGAGCAGAACAAAGGATGCGAAGATGAAGGAGATATGGATCGCCAGCGCGATATTCGCGAACACGCCGAAAATGCCGTAGGTGATGAGCATATAGATCACCACCAGCGCGGCGCCGACATAGGCGGCCTTCTTGCCCGCATTGATCGAATCTTCGCCGAGGCCCGGCCCGACCGTGCGCTCTTCGACGATCGACAATTTGGCCGGAAGCGCACCGGCGCGGAGCTGAATCGCGAGATTGTTGGCGGATTCGGAGGTGAAGTGACCGGAGATTTCGCCGGAACCGCCGAGAATGGGCGTGCGGATCACCGGATAGGTGATCACTTTATTATCAAGCACGACGGCGAATTGCCGGCCGACATTGTCCGCCGTCACGGCAGCGAATTTCTGGCCGCCGCGAATGTTGAACTTGAAATTGATGACCGGATTGCCGTCCTGGCCGATGCTCGGTTGCGCATCGATCAGATCTTCGCCGTCCACCATCACGCTTTTCTCGACATTGACGGTGCCGCCTTCCGTCGAGGGCAGAACGTCATATTCGCTCGGATCCGCGCCCGGTTGCGCGACGAGGCGGAACACCATTTTCGCCGTGCCTTGCAGCAATTCCTTGAGCTGCGTCGTGTCCTGCAGGCCGGGCACTTCGACCAGAATGCGGTCGTCACCCTGCTGCTGCACGTTCGGCTCCGTCGTGCCGAGCGCATCGACACGGCGTTTCAGGACTTCGATCGACGGCGCGATGGCATGACGCACGCGATCATTCACCCCCGCATCGGTTACGGTGACCTGAATCGAACCATCGCCGACATCCTTGACGTCATAGGTCGGGCTGCCCCCGCCCGCCGCAAGGCCCCCCGTCGGAGCGGCCAACGCATTCAATTTCGACAAAACGCGCGCCCGCTGATCGGGGTCAGGAACACGCGCCTGCCAACCGCGTGTAATCTGGGTAACGGCCGGGGGCCGCACCTTCTCCTCGGTCAAGACGCCGCGGACCTGGTCTCGCAGATTGAGCACCATGCTTTTAAGCACGTCGGTCCGGTCGATCTCCAACAGCAGATGCGCGCCGCCCTGCAAATCGAGCCCCAGCACGATCTGCCGCGCCGGCACCCATGAGGGCAGATGGCTCTGCAGCCTGGTGACGCTGTCCTTGCCCACCAGGCTGGGAATGATCAGCAAAAAGGCGGCCAGGATCAGTGCGAAGATCGAAATGATTTTCCAGGGAGCGTAACGCTGCATGATTGTCGGTTTCTACTCGAATAAATTTGTGTGAAGGCGCGGCGCGCGAAAACTATTGGTCCTTGTCTTTCACCGGCTCGCCCTTGGCGCGAACCTCGGCCACCTGCTGCCGCACCAGCCGCACCCGCACGTTCGGCGCGATCTCGACCTCGATTTCATTGTCGTCGGTCGCTTTCGTTACTTTGCCGATCAGGCCGCCAGTGGAAACGACCGTATCGCCGCGACGGATGGCCTTCAGCATTTCCTGCTGCTCCTTGGCGCGCTTCTGCTGCGGCCGCAAGATCAGGAAATACATGATGACCAGCATCGCGGCCATCGGCACCAGAAAACCAATTCCCCCGTCCATCAACCAAACTCCTCGAACTCGGCCGAAAGGCCGCGAAAATCGCGCGGACTATAGCGAGCGCGAAGGCGAAAGCAACGAAATATGGCGGATGGATGCGCGCCCCTCACCGCGCAGGGTCGATCCCGAGCGCGACCGCCTTGCCCGCGATCCGCGGCGCGCGGCCGATCAGCACGTCGAGAACCGCCCACGGGCGCGCGAAAGCCTCGCGCAGCGTCACGTGTTGCAGCGGCATCTGCGTCGGATCCTTGGCGGCAAAGCCTTGAAAATTCAGACCATGCGCCTCGGCGAGAAACAAGGCGCGCTCGAGATGGAAGCGCTGCGAAACGACCACGACCTTATCCTGCCCGAAAACCGATTTGGCCCGCAAAACCGAATCCAAGGTACGAAAACCGGCGTCGTCACGGTAGATCTTCTCGGCCGGCACGCCGGCCATGACGAGCGCGTCCTTCATATCGGCGGCCTCGTCATAGATGCCGGCGTAAGGGCCGCTGTCCTCCCGATTCCCGCTGACGATCAGATATTTGACCTTGCCGCTGGCATAGAGATCCGTGGCCGCTGCGATGCGGCTGGAGAAAAACGGATTGAGGAAGCGGCCGTGAATGAGGCGTGCGGTCCCCAACACAAGGCCGGCCTCGGCCGGTTCGACCGCATCCACCGACGCGGTAATGCGGCTGTCGGTCGTACCGGCAATATAGGCCCAGGCGCCAACGATAAGGCCGAGGCAGACCAGGACGGCGGCTAAGCCGAAAACCAATAATTTGCGCAGCACGGGCACCCCTCACATCAACATTCAGCGGCGCAGAGCTTTCCCTGGAAATCATGGCGCAATGAGGTCGGAATTTGGCCAGTCCGTGGTCGCGACGGCCCCAGCAAAAGGTGATTGCTGCTCTGCCCTCTGGCCGCATGGACGCTGCGGCGGCGGTTCGCTATGGAAAAGACCTTCCTTTCTCGACTCTTGCGACCATGACTGACATCGATCGAACCGCCGTCCTCGTCCGTATCGCCGACGCCCTCGAGCGCCTCGCGCCCGCTCACAACCTTCAACCGGATTTCGAAAGCGCCGACGCCTTCGTCTGGCACGCCAATCCGTCCGCGCTGCAGCCGGTCGCCAAGGTCAACCGGGTCGAGATGGGGCTTTTGCGCGGCATCGATCGGGTGCGCGACCAGCTTGCGGATAATACCGCCCGTTTCGCCCGCGGCTTGCCGGCGAACAATGCCCTGCTGTGGGGCGCGCGCGGCATGGGCAAATCCTCGCTCGTCAAGGCGGTGCATGCCGAGATCAACGCCCATGTCGACGGGGCCCAGCGGCTCAAGCTCGTCGAAATTCACCGCGAGGATATCGAGAGCCTGCCCGTGTTGATGGGGCTTTTGCGCCCGGCGCCCTACGCTTTCATCGTTTTTTGCGACGATCTCTCGTTCGACTCGGACGACACCTCCTATAAGTCGCTCAAAGCCGTGCTCGAAGGCGGCATCGAGGGGCGGCCGGATAATGTCCTGTTCTATGCCACGTCCAACCGCCGCCACCTGCTGCCGCGCGACATGATGGAGAACGAGCGCTCGACCGCCATCAATCCCGGCGAAGCGGTGGAGGAAAAAGTCTCGCTGTCGGACCGTTTCGGCCTGTGGCTCGGCTTTCACAAATGCAGCCAGGACGAATATCTCGCCATGGTGCATGGCTATGCCGACCATTTCGGATTGACCGGCGAGCAAGCGCAGATCGATGCCGAAGCGCTCGAATGGTCGACCACGCGCGGCAGCCGCTCCGGCCGCACCGCCTGGCAATTCATCCAGGACCTCGCCGGGCGGCAGGGCAAGACGTTGCGCAGCTAGGTTGTGGAGACCGTGCCACGATAGTGCGATGTGAGAGCGAGACAACCCTTCAACTTCCTCTCCCTTCATTTTCCCGTCACACCGCGACGTTAGCCACGCCGGTGAGCTTTTGCTCGCATCATTTCCGGGGGGACTATCATGATTCAGCGTCGCAACTTCCTCATCAGTGGGCTGCTGACTACCGCAATGGCAATGGCCGCACGGTCGGCGGAGGCGGTCGAGAGCGTCGCCCTGCCCGCGCCGGACCAGGGCAAGCTCGCCACCGATGCCGGTTTCTGGTCTGCGGTGCGCGACCTCTATGACGTCGACCGCTCCATCGCAAATCTCGAAAACGGCTATTGGGGCATCATGGCCCGCCCGGTGCTGGAGACCTATGTCGAGAACATCCAGCGCGTGAATCGGCAGAACACAGTCTATGCCCGCAAGTCCTTCGATGATGATTTCGACGCCGCTCGCGCCCGTGTCGCCACCGCCCTCGGTGTCGCGCACGAGGACATCGCCCTCACCCGCGGCGCCACCGAAGCACTGCAGACGCTGATCGCCGGCTACAACAAGCTCAAGCCCGGTGACGCCGTGCTCTATGCCGACCTCGACTACGATTCCATGCAATATGCCATGGACGCGCTCGCGACCCGCCGCGGCGTCACTGTTAAGACCTTCGCCATCCCCGAGCCGGCCACGCGCGAGGCGGTGCTGGAGACCTATCGCAAGGTGCTGGAAGAAACACCCAACGCCAAGCTCCTGCTCGTCACCCATGTGTCGCATCGCACCGGGCTGGTCATGCCGGTGCGGGACATCGCAGCGATGGCCCGCGCCAAGGGCGTCGATATCATCCTCGACGCCGCACATAGCTGGGGCCAGCTGCCGTTCGACGTGACCGACCTCGGTGTCGATTTCATCGGTTTCAACCTGCACAAATGGATCGGTGCGCCGGTCGGCCTCGGCTGCTTCTATATCGGCAAGGGGCGCCTCGCTGACATCGATATCCATATGGGCAACAAGGACTGGCCGCTCGACGATATCCGTTCGCGCATCCACACGGGCACGCTCAACTTCGGTGCCGCGCTCACCCTGCCGGCTGCGATCGAGCTGCACGAGTCGATCGGCGTCGCCGCCAAAAACGCCCGCGTCACCTATCTGCGCAATTATTGGGTCGAGCGCGTCGCCGGCATCAGCGCCATCGAGGTGCTGACACCAAATGATCCGACCATGCACGCCGGCATCACCTCTTTCCGGATCAAGGGCAAGACCAGCAAGGACGACAATAACGCCCTCGTCGCGCGGCTCCGGGACGAGTTCAAGGTGCTCACGGTCCGCCGCGCCGGCGTCGCCGCTGGCCAGTGCATCCGCGTCGCCCCGGCCGTATATACCACTGAAGCCGAAGTCGACCGCCTCGTCGCGGCCTTGACCATCGTGGCGGCGTCCTAACGAGCGCGGGCATCCTGCCCGCGCTTCAAGGCACGGCGTTCCCAACCACGGGATGATCCGCTAGGTTGAAATGACCATTTAACCTGGCGGCGGCGCCATAAGCAGCTAGGAGGCCTTTCGGTGACTTTGTGGCTGCGAGCGATACCATTTCTCTGGAGCGCCTGGCTCATTTATTGGTGGTGGTCGGCCCAGGATGTAAAGGCCAACGCGCGCGTCGAATCGCGCGCGGCGCGCCTCAGCCATGGCATTCCGATCCTGGTCGCGGTGATTCTTCTGAGCGCGCCCCATATGTCCATTCTGGGCCTGGATATGCGTTTCGTTCCAAACGCACCGTTTCTCCATTGGCTTGCACCGCTGCTTGTTGTCACCGGTCTCGTCTTTACGGTGTGGGCGCGCCGCAGTCTTGGGCGCAATTGGAGCGGCACCGTCACCGTGAAGCAGGAGCATGAGCTCGTAACGTCCGGTCCTTATCAGTTCGTCCGCCATCCGATTTACACCGGCCTTCTCGTAGCTTTCGCCGGCTCGGCTCTGGCCGTTGGCGAGTGGCGCGGCATCCTCGCCGTGCTGATGATCGGGTTGGCCTTCTGGCGGAAACTGACCCTCGAAGAACGGTGGATGACCGAAACGTTCGGTGCAACTTATACTGACTATCGACGCAAGGTGCGGGCTCTGATCCCCTTCGTGCTATAACGCCAACCCGACCGAACGCCGCCGCATTTGATGCACCCATAAAGAAAGCGGCAGGCCCTTCCTTGGACCCGCCGCCTCTTCGATCTCCCGGTTTACGTGTCTCGCGGAAGCCGGGCGATTGTTCTTTTTGAACCCGCCTTACATGCCCGCGATATAGCCGGACGGATCGACCGGCTGTGAGCCCTTGCGCAATTCGAAGTGCAATTGCGGCGACGCGACGTTACCGGTCTGGCCGGATTTCGCGATCATCTGGCCGCGCTTGACCGTATCGCCGCGCTTCACGTCGAGTTCGCCGTTGTTGGCGTAAGCGGTTGTGTAGCCGTTGGGATGGCGGATCAGCACGAGATTGCCGTAGCCCTTGAGTTCGCTGCCGGCATAGATGACCGTGCCGGCTTCCGCCGCCTTGACGGGCGTGCCCTCGGGAACAGCAATGTTGATGCCGTCGTTGGAACCGGCCTTGAAGCCCTCGATCACGCGGCCCGGCGCGGGCATGCGGAATTCTGGCTTGGATTCATCCGTCCCTTGCGCGCTTGCCGCTGGAACAGGCTTGATCGCCGCGGTTGTGTCGGCGCTGGGCGCTGCCGGCTGTGGTTGCGCCGCGGCGACGGCTGCCGGAGCGGCGACCCGCACCCCAACCTGTGGTTGGGCGACGGCAACCCTCGGCGTTTTGACGACGGCGGCAGGCGCCTGGGTCCGCACGGCGACCACCGGAACCGCGACGGCGGGCGTTTTGACCGCGACTTTCGGAGCTGCGACGGCGATCCGCGTGTTCACGGCAGGGGCTGGAGCAACCACATGTGCCTTGGCCACGGCTACGCCCGGTCGCACCTGCGCAGCAGGGGCCGCGACCTTGATGGCGACTTTCGGCGCGGCCACCGCGACCCGCGGCTCGGCCACAGCAACCTTCGGCGCCGCCACGGCCACTCGCGGCTCAGTCACGGCCACCTTGGGTGCAGCCACGGTCGCGGCAACACGCGGCGCCGGCGCGCTGGCGCCAGCATTGTAGACCGGGATGACGAGACGGGTACCGGGCTTGACCTGCGTGGCACTCGAGAAGCCATTGACCTGCAGCAATGCGGCTGTCGGCACGCCGTAACGCTGCGACAGAACATTCACGCTCTCACCCTGGCCGACAACGATCGGGCTGCCGCCGGCGGCTGTCCATCCGGCCGCCGATCCGCCTTGCGGGCCGATCGCACTCGTCGTCTCGGCGCTCGCTGGAAGGGCGCTCGTCTGCACCGGCGCGGGGAGCGGCTGGGCCTGCACCTTGTGAACGGGCGCGGCCTGCGCCGTGCGCTGCGGCTGCTGATCGTCGCTGCGCGATGCGAACGGATTGCTGAAGGCATCAGAGAAACGGGTCGCGTCGGAAGAGCAGCCCGCGAGTAACACGCCCATAAGCCCGGCGCAGGCAAAGCGGGCGGCCAAACGCGGCCCATTTCGAAGGAACGAATCAGTCATCACGCGACCTACCCAGTGAACCCAAAATCGATAGGCCGATTAAAAACGCATTTGGGTTAAGGGAGTCTTATCGATGATGACGAAAGCGTGTTTGAAATTAAGATTGTGGCGGCAATTCCCCCATTGCGACCACAGACTTGCCACAGCTCATGAAGGCCTAAAGTGGTCGATACAATCTAGAGCGTGCGCGACACCCCGGCCATGATCGGGGCGAAGCGCGAGCGGCAGATGCGCGTCTGGCTCCAGGCCTCGTCCTGACGTGCTAGACGCACGAGATACTGCACGCCTTTGGCGCTTCCCGTGGCCGACGCCGGATCGTCGAGGGGCAGGACGATGGCACCCCCGAGCATCAGCAGCGACGAGAAATGTTTGGGCACGTCCACCATGGCCGCGTGGATGACGATGCGGTCGAAATTGCCGATCGCCCGGGGCAAGGCGCAGCCGTCGGCCCAGGCGACGCCGGCATTGCGCAGGCCCAATTTCTCGAGCCGGGCAGTAGCCTCGACCGCCAGGCTCTGGAACCGTTCGAGCGACACGACCTCCGCGGCGAGGCGAGCCAGAATCGCGGTGGCGTAGCCGGTGCCGGCACCAATTTCGAGCACACGATGATGCGGCTCGACCTGCAAGGCTTCCATCATCCGGGCGACGAGCAGCGGCTCCGACATGGTCTGTCCGCAGGCGATCGGGAGGGCGACGTCACGCCAGGCCAGATCGGCATAGCGGTGCGGCGCGAAAAGCTGGCGCGGAACCGTCTCCATCGCCCGCAGAACGGTAAGATCGCGCACACCGTGCGACCGCAGATGCATGAGAAACTCTGCGGTCGCCTGCGCTTGGATCATGCGAAAGCCCGTGCGAAGCTCGTGACGCTCGGCTCGTCGGTCAAATCGAGCCGCAAGGGCGTGACGGAGATTTTATGCGCGGCCAGCGCTTCGATATCTGTGCCCATGGCCGGCGCGACGGTACTTGGTTGGTAGACCAACCAGAAATACGGGTTGCCACGCCCGTCGATCCGTTCCTCGATGCCCAGGATATTCGCGTCGCGCCGCCCTTGCAGCGTGATCGCGACCCCTTTCACATCCTGCGGCGGACAGGCCGGAAAATTCACGTTGACCAGCACATTGTCGGGCACGCCCGTCGCCAGCACCTTGCGGATGACCGCCGGCCCATGCTGTTCGGCGCAGGTCCAATGCATCTCCTTCGCCTTGTGGCCCGACTGCGACAGGGCGATGGATGGGATGCCCAGGAGCGTTCCTTCCATGGCGCCGGCGATGGTGCCGGAATAGGTCACATCCTCCGCGACATTATGGCCGCGATTGACGCCGGACAGAATGAGGTCGGGCTTAGCCCCCTTCAGAACGTGGCGCACCCCCATCAGGACGCAATCGGTCGGCGTGCCTTTGACGGCGTAATGCCGGGCGGAAATCTGGCGCAGGCGAAGCGGATCGTTCAGCGACAGCGAATGCGCGACCCCCGACTGATCGGTCTCGGGCGCAACCACATAGACATCGTCCGAAAGCGCCGCGGCGATGCGCTCCAGAACCTTGAGGCCGGGGGCATGGATGCCGTCGTCGTTGGTGAGCAGAATACGCATTATGTCTCTCGACTAAACTTTTTGGAATCGCGCGGCGTCGCTGCGATACAGGAACGCAAATATTTGACACTGACGCAACGGACGAATGTCCGGCCCTCGGCGCCACCCGCGTCGAGGGCCGGCGGTACTTTAGGCCTTCGCCATTTCGATCTTTGTGAGGCCGCCCATATACGGCAGCAACACCTCGGGGATCGTCACCGATCCATCTGGATTCTGATAATTCTCCAGCACCGCGACCAAGGCGCGGCCGACAGCGACGCCCGAGCCGTTGAGCGTATGGACGAAGCGCAACTTGCCGTCAGCGCCGCGCACGCGGGCGTTCATCCGCCGGGCCTGGAAATCACCGCAGACAGAACAAGACGAAATCTCGCGGAACTTACCCTGCCCCGGCAGCCACACTTCGATGTCGTAGGTCTTGTGCGAACTGAAGCCCATGTCGCCCGCGCAGAGCGCGACGGTGCGGAAATGCAGGCCGAGCTTCTGCAACACGGCCTCCGCGCATTGCGTCATCCGCTCATGCTCCGCGCGCGATTGTTCAGGCGCAGTGATCGAGACGAGTTCCACCTTGGTGAACTGATGCTGGCGAATGATGCCGCGGGTATCGCGCCCCGCGGACCCTGCCTCTGCACGGAAACAGGCCGTTCCGGCGGTGAGCCGCAGCGGCAATTCGTCTTCCGCCACAATCTGTTCGCGCACCAGGTTGGTGAGCGAGACTTCCGCCGTCGGGATGAGCCAGAAATCCGGCTCGACCCGGAATTGGTCGTCGCGGAATTTCGGCAATTGCGCGGTGCCGAACATTGCTGCGTCCTTGACGAGCAGCGGCGGATTGACCTCCATATAGCCGTGTTCGCCGGTGTGCAGGTCGAGCATGAACTGGGTGAGCGCGCGCTCCATCCGTGCGAGCGCGCCCTTCATCACGACGAAGCGCGCGCCCGACAGCCGCACCGCGGCCTCGAAATCCATCAGGCCGAACGCCTCGCCGATGTCGAAATGCTCTTTCGGCGTGAAGGAATCCTGAAATTTCGGCGCCTCGCCAAAGCGGCGCACCTCGACATTGTCGTTCTCGTCTTTCCCCTCTGGCACGTCGGGGAACGGCAGGTTGGGAATGGCACTCAACGCCTCGTTCAGCTCCTTGATAGCCTCCTTCTCTTTCACCTCGAGTTCGCCCATAAGGGCTTTCCGTTGGCTGACTTCGGCCTTCAGCTCCCCAGCTTTCGCCGTATCCTTCTGCGCAATGGCCAGACCGATTTGTTGGGACGCGTTGTTTGCGAAACTCCTATGCCCCTGCGATTCGGCGATAGCCGATTTGCGTCTCTCGTCGAGTTTAATCAACTCGGAAGAAAGGGGCTCGAGGCCGCGACGCGCCAAGCCCTGATCGAAAGCCTCCGCGTTATCGCGAATCCATTTGATGTCATACATGAGGGCGAATCTTTCACATTCGATGCAGGCGGAAACGTCGGCTTTCCTAGCGAGAAAGCGGATGAATCGCAATTACTGGGAGGACTCGGCCTTCTGCCGTTTGTTTTCCACCCACCGCACCGACAGAATCGACCCTTCATAGAGCGCGAACAGCGGCGCCATCAGCACGCACATCGACAGCGGATCGGGCGGGGTCAGGAAAGCGGCGGCGCCCGTGATGGCCACATAAGCATAGCGCCGTTGCTTTGCCAGGAACTCGGACGAGACGATGCCCACTTGGCCGAGCAGGGTCAGCGCCACCGGAAGCTGGAACGCGATGCCGAAGCCGAAAATCAACTTCATGAAATCGGACAGATAATCGCTGACCTTGGGGGTCAATTTGATCTGCACCCCGTCCTGCGACGCCGACTTCGACAGCATCGAGCCGAAATGGATCACGAAGGGCAGGACGACGAAATAGACCAGCAGCACACCGAGAATGAAAAAGATCGGCGTCGCAATCAGATAGGGCAGAAACGCGTTCTTCTCGTGCTTGTACAGGCCCGGCGCGACGAACATGTAGATTTGCGTGGCGACGATCGGAAAGGCGATCAGAATGCCGCAGAAAGCGGACAGCCGCACATTGGTGAGGAATTGCTCCCACAGACCGGTGGCGATCATTTCGGCATTCTGCGGCCCGACCTCGTTGGCGAAGGGACGGGTCAGGATGCCGTAAATGTTACTCGAAAAATAATAGCAGACGATGAACGCCACGAAGAAGGCGATCAGCGATTTGATCAGCCGCCCGCGCAGCTCGATCAAATGGTCCATCAGCGGGGCTTTTGAGGCGTCGATATCGGCGTCGGTCATCAGCTTTGCCCAGGAGTGTGTTGCGCGGGGGCCAGCTCATGCGGCGCTGCGGGCGGATTGACCGTCAGATCCTGACGCTCGATTTCTCCGACCGCCGTTTTGGCCTCGCTGACGGCGCTTGTCACGTCCTGGACGCCGGACTGGTCCTTGACGGTCTCGGTCAAGCGCTTGATCTCGGCGGTGGACGCGTCGTTGATCTCAGCCAGTTCCTTCTTGAGGTCGGCCACTTCCGCCTCGTTCATGGCGTCCATGAACTGGGTTTGAAATTCGCTCGCCATCCGGCGCATCCGGCCGATGAACTGGCCGGCCTGGCGCATCACGCGCGGCAAATCCTTCGGCGGAATAGCCACTAAAGCGACGATCCCGAAAATCAGGAGTTTCGTGAAATCAATGTCGAACATGAACCCAAATGCCTAAAGCCGGCGCCCCGGAGGTCCAAGCGGACGGCACAGCACCTTTAGACCTGGCTGTTATCCGGATTCTTGTTCATAGCTGGATCACCAGCCTTTTGAATGGTCTTCGGCTGGTCATCCGCCGGATCATCGGCAAGGCCTTTCTTGAAGCTTTTGATTCCCTTCGCAAAGTCGCCCATCACGTCGGAGATCTTACCTTTGCCGCCGAATAGGATCAGCACCACGCCGCCCAAAAGCAACCAGTGCCAAAGTGACAAACCACCCATCGAAACTATCCTCTCCAACTCTCAACGCGCATTCCTTTAGAATGCCTGTTTCAATTGACCCTATGCCCCGTTGGCGGCAAAAACAAGGACATCCGCCTGGTCAAACTGCACCGAAAGCGTCTGACCCACGTGAATGTGACCGAGGCTGGCCGCGTCGCGCAAAGGCAAGCGGACGCGCAAGGGGTTTTCAAGACCTGGCATCGCCAAGTCAAGCCCTATCGTCTCGCCGAGGAAGCGATGACTGAGCACCCGGGCCTCCAGGCCTTCGGCGGGCGCGCTTAGGCGCAAGGCCTGTGGGCGAATGCCGACAATGGCCGGCTCGCCAAACCCCAAGGCCGGCGGGGCCGCAAAATGCCCTAGCGCGGTCTCGACCACCTTGCCGCGTCCGATTCCGGGTACCTCGTTGAGTTCGCAAAAGAAACGAGCGGCGAAGATATTCGCCGGCCGCCGGTAGAGCTCCTCGCCCGTGCCCTCCTGAATGATCCGCCCGGCCCGCATGAGAATGATCCGGTCAGCCACCCGCAGCGCTTCCTCCGGATCGTGGGTCACGATCACCGCCGTGCCACGAATTTCCTTGAGCAGCGTGATCGTGCCGTCCCGCACCTCGTCGCGCATGCGGCCGTCGAGATTGGAAAAAGGCTCGTCCATTAACAGGATGCCAGGGCGCGGTGCCAGGGCCCTGGCCAGCGCGGCCCGCTGCTGCTCGCCGCCCGACAGCATATGCGGATAGGCCTCCATGTGTTTGGCGAGGCCGACGCGGGTCAAAGCCCGCCTGGCGGTCGCTTCGGCCTCGGATTTCGCCATCCGCACCAGGCCGAACTTGGCATTTTGCAGGATCGTGAGATGGGGAAAGAGCGCGTAATCCTGAAACATCAGGCCGATGCCGCGCTCTTCCGGCGGCACATGGCGGCCAGGGCCTGACACTTCGACCGTGTCGAGAAAGATTGAACCCGCCGTCGGCCGCTCGATCCCGGCGGCCAGGCGCAGCAGCGTGGTCTTGCCGCAGCCGGAATGGCCGAGCAGGCAGACGATTTCGCCCGGCCAGATATTGAGCGTCACGCCGTCAAGGGCGCGCACCTGGCCGAAAATCTGCACCACATTCTTGAAGGCGAGTTCGGACGCGATGACGGCGCCAGCCGTACCGCGCTGTCCCCAAGGATTATGAGGCTGGATGGTCTGGGCTTGGGACAAGCGCGGCTCTTTAAAAGTTCTCTGCCCTTCGGGAGGGGCAAGGCCTGATCAGTCCTGCGGATGATCCGGCTCTTCGTCAATATGATCTTTCGCCGGCTCAGATCGGATCGACTCGTCCTGCGGCAACTCTGCCGCAGGCGCATCGCCCGTCGGCACGGACACTTCCGCCGCCGGCTGTTCCCCCTCTGCCTCCGGCTCGGCAAATTCGTCGAACAGCGCGCCCTCGAGCGGTTCCTCGTCTTCCGTCAGCGCCGAATCGTCGCGCGGCGCCGGGACGCCGAAGCCGGGCGGCAGGCGGCCGTCGAGCAGGCCGGCGCCCTTGAGCTCTTCGAGCCCCGGCAGATCGCCGATCTGCTCCAGCCCGAAGTGGGCCAGGAATTCCTCGGTCGTGCCATAGGTGATCGGCCGCCCGACCGCGTTCTTGCGGCGCCCGCGCAGGCGGACCCAGCCGGTTTCCAGGAGATGGTCGAGCGTGCCTTTGGAGATAGCGACGCCGCGCACGTCTTCGATTTCCGCGCGGGTCACAGGCTGGTGGTAGGCGATGATCGCCAAGGTCTCGAGCGCCGCGCGGGACAGCTTCTTTGGCTCCTCCACGTCGCGCGACAGCAGGTAGGCGAGATCGACCGCGGTGCGGAATGTCCATTTGCGCATGATGCGGATGAGATTGACGCCGCGTGGCGCATATTCCTTCTGCAGCGCGCGGCACACGGCCTCCACATTGAGGCCATCCTGGATGCGGCTCGCAATCACCTCCTCGGCCAGCGGCTCGGAGGCGGCGAACAGAAGCGCCTCGGCAATGCGTATCGCCTCGCGGAAGGCTTCGGCTTCCGGCCCATGCTCGTCCGGCACGCCAACCGGCTCGGCTGCGCCCGGGTCAAAAAGATTAATCGGCTCAACCATTTAATAATTCTCACCTATTCGGCCGCGGCGGCCTGCGGCGCGGTCGTATCGATCGGCTTCCTGCGCACCCAGATCGGCGCGAACACCTTGTCCTGGCGAATCTCGATATGGCCTTCGCGCACCAATTCGAGCGACGCCGAAAACGCCGAGGCCCGCACGGTGCGGCGCATTTCCGCCGTGACGCAATATTCCAGCAGATAATCGTCCATGGTCGTCCATTCGATCGCCATGCCGGCGAGGCGCTCCAGGGTCTCGCGCGCTTCGGCGAGCGACCAGACCGCCCGTTTCTTCAAGGTCACGTGGGACAGAGCCGCCTTCTGCCGCTGCCGGGCATAGGCTGACAGAAGATCGAACAAGGTCGCCTGCCAATTGTTGGTCAGGTTGACCGACATCTGCTCCGGCGCGCCGCGACCGAAGACATCGCGTCCGAGGCGCGGCAGATTGACGAGCTTGTTGGCAGCCTCGCGCATCGCCTCGAGGCGGCGCAGGCGGAAGGCAAGAGCGGCGGCAAGATCGGCCGCCTCCGGCTCCTCGCCCTTCGTCTGCGAAGGGATCAGCAGCCTGGACTTCAGATAGGCCAGCCAGGCGGCCATCACGAGATAGTCGGCGGCCAATTCGAGGCGCACGCGGCGCGCAGCTTCGACGAAATTCAAATATTGCTCGGCAAGGGAGAGGATGGAGATCTTCTGCAGATCGACCTTCTGGCGGCGGGCAAGTTCCAGCAGCAGGTCGAGCGGACCTTCGAATCCGTCAACATCGACCAGGAACGCCGGTTCGCTGTCCCCGCGATCGACTTCGGCACTGCTTTCAAACGGCAGTTCACGCGCCACCGAATCACTCTCCATCTGATTGGGACATACTATCCCTAGAGGGAGCGGAATGTGATCCCTCTAATTCTGGTTGGCAAGGAGAGATTTGAGCCGGGCATGGCCGTCCACAGGATCTATCGGCTCCGCCGCGTGGCGAATCCGTGCCAAAGCGGCCTCGGCCCGACGCAAACTCTCACCTTTGAGCAGCGGCGCAGCCTCGGCCACTCCGCTTGCTTCCGCCAAATTCCCGTTGCAATGCAACGCAATATCACAGCCCGCCTTCAACGCGGCCTCGCCCCGCGCGCGGAACGGGCCGGTCAGGGCGTGCATCGACATATCGTCCGACAGGATCAGCCCGCCGAACCCAATCTCGCCGCGCACGATGGTGCGGAGCACCTTGCGCGATGTGGTCGCCGGATTTGTCTTGTCGATGGCCGTATAGACCACATGGGCGGTCATCGCCGCGGGCAAATCATTCAGCATCCGGAAGGGGAGAAAATCGCTCCCCGCCAGTTCGGCCACCTTGGCGATGACGACGGGCAATTCCATGTGCGAATCGACGGTTGCGCGGCCATGGCCGGGAATATGTTTCATGACCGGCAGCACGTTACCGGCCAGCAGCCCTTCCGCTGCGGCCCGGCCCAAGATCCCCACCGTTTCGCCGTCCGGCGCATAGGTGCGGTCACCGATCGCACTATGGGTGCCGGCCGTCTGGACGTCGAGCACCGGCATGCAATCGACATTGATACCGCATTGCAAAAGATCGTGCGCCATGAGCCGCGCGGCCAGCCGCACCGCCTCGCGCTTGCCCCAGATGTCGCCTTTGAGGGCGAAGAAACGGGCGGCCGCAGGATAGGTGGGCCAATGGGGCGGACCCATCCGCTGCACCCGGCCGCCTTCCTGATCGATCAGCACGGGCGCGTCCCGCCCGACAATCTCGCGAAACGTATCGGTCAGACGTTTTACCTGATCGGGCGTGTCGACATTGCGCTTGAAGAGAATGAGGCCCCAAGGCTGGCTCTCGCGGATGAACGCCTTCTCGTCAGACGTCATCTCATGTCCGGTCACGCCGCAAATGAAAGCCCTGGATGCCATTTACAATATCCTGTCGCAAAAAAATGGCGCGGGAGCGACCGCGCCATCGTATCCACGCGCTGGTGGCGTTCAGTCCTTGGCGATGAAGCAGGCGCCGCCGCTGGCTTTCAGCTTCTCGCAGGTGGAGACGGCCTCTTCCTTGCTCATGCCGGCGACGCGGACACGGTAAACCGTCTTGCCGCCCGCGGCTGCCTGGCGGATGCTGAGGTGACGCCCGCCGAGCGCGCTGCCGAATTGCGCGGCGAGCCGTGCGGATTTGACTTTCGCATCCTGTTCGCTGCCTTCGGCCGCCAATTGCACGGCATAATTGCCGGTTGCGCCGGTGGTGGCCGGTTCGGGCGTCTCAGCGCTAGCCACCGCGGTCCGGGTTTGCACCGCGGGCTTGGCCTTCGGCGCCAGATCCAAAGGTCCACCGGTCGTGGGCGTCGCTGCGGCCGAAGCCAGCTTGACGATGGGTGTCGGTCGCGCGGCCGCCTTCGGCGTCGCGGTCGATTGCGCCGGCTGCACATTTTGCGGGTGCGGCTGGACCTCGGGGGCCGCCGCCGCCGGCGTCGCAGACGCCTGCTGCGGGATGGCTATGACGCCAGGACCGATCGGCATGAATTGACGCGGAGCAGCAGGCGCCTGGGGAGCCGACGTCTCCGTCGCAGCGGGAACGGCGGCCGGCTGAACCTGTGCCGTCGTCCGCGGTGCAGCCGGCACCGGCGGAGGCGCGCCAATGATCGAGCCATCCGGACGGACAGAAACGGTGCGCACCTTCTTCGGTTCGGACGGGATCGGATGCGGCGTAGCGGGCTGCGCCGCATGGCTCAAATCGATCGGCTGCTCTTCATTGTTGACGACCTTGGTCGGCACGTTGGCGTGATCGCTCGAATGGTCGAGAATCGAGATGTTCTGGCCATCGCCATCCGCGGACGCTACCGCCACTTGTGGCTGGATCTTGGTCGGTTCGTCCGAGGCCTTGATGAAGGGCACGCCGCCGACGCTGGTCACGCCGCCGCTCTTCATGGCGAAAAGCCCGCCGACGGCAAGAACGGCAATCGCCGCGCCGCCCATCAGCGCATAAAGGCCTTTGCGCGAGTTCGCGGCCGCACGAGGGGGCATGACCGGAGCGGCCTCGGGCGCCTCATCGTCCCACGGGTCGCTGACGGGCCGCGCCGACATCTGCGGCTCCTGCCGCTGCGGCTGGTCCTCCTCGTAAGAGGTCCACGATCTCGCCGCCTGGCCGCGCAAAGCGTACGGGGTTGGAGTGTATTCGGTTTCGCTTTCTGACGACGAAGCCGGAAACAACCCCTCCATCGCCGGTTCCTGCCGGCTCAGTGTGCCAGTGTCGAAGACGGCTTTAAACGGATCGTCGCGACCGACGAGACGGGCGAGTTCCGCGAGCGGATCTTCGGCCGGCTTGGCCTGGACCGGCTCCTCGCGCAGGCTGCGCTCGAACGCATCCAGATTGATCTCGTGGCGTTGCCGGTTGAATGCCTCACTCATCGTATAAACCTCGCGTCCAAGAGCTTACGGGTCACTTCGCTTCGAGCGAAGCCTCCAGACGCGACGCGAGGGATTATCGCATCTCGTCCGGAGCGCTAACACCGAGAATTGTCAGCCCCGACGCCAGGACGGATGTTAACGATAAAACCAATGCCAACCTAGCGCTCGATAAATCTCTATTGTTTTCCTTAATAAAGCGTAATTGCGGCAGATCTTTACTGCGATTGTAATGGGAATGGAACGCGCTTGCGAGGTCGTAGAGGTAGAATGCGACCCGGTGCGGCTCGTGCGCCGCGGCCGCCGCGGCGACCAGACGCGGGTATTGCGCGAGCAGTTTGACGAGGCCGATTTCCCCCTCGTCGTCCAAAAGCGACAGGTCCGCATGGGCCAGCGCAGCGGCTGAGAAATCCGCGCCCGGAAAGTCGCTAAGTGCCTTGCGTATCACGCTTTTCGTCCTCGCATGGGCATATTGCACATAGAAGACCGGATTGTCCTTGGACTGCTCGATCACCTTGGCTAGATCGAACTCGAGCGGCGCATCATTCTTGCGGAACAGCATCATGAACCGCACTGCATCGCGGCCGACCTCGTCGACCACTTCGCGCAAGGTGACGAAGTCGCCGGAGCGCTTCGACATTTTCACCGGTTCGCCCGCCCGCATCAGCTTGACGAGCTGGCAAAGCTTCACGTCGAGCTCCGCGGCGCCGCCGGAAATGGCTTTCACCGCAGCGCTCATGCGCTTGACATAGCCGCCATGGTCGGCGCCCCAGACGTCGATGAGCGTTCGGAAGCCGCGGTCGAACTTTGATTTGTGATAGGCGATGTCGGAGGCGAAATAGGTATAGGAGCCGTCCGACTTCATGAGCGGCCGATCCACGTCGTCGCCGAACTGCGTCGAGCGGAACAAGGTCTGTTCGCGGTCCTCCCAATCGTCCGGCAGCGCCCCTTTTGGCGGCGGCAGGCGGCCTTCGTAGATTAGCCCCCTCGCGCGCAAATCCTCGATCGCCTTCATCACGGCATCCGTATCGCCGTCTTTCACGGTCAGCGAACGTTCGGAGAAAAACACCTCATGGGTGATCGCGAGGGTCGCAAGATCGGTGCGGATCATCTCCATCATGCCAGCGATGGCCGCGTCGCGGACGACCTGCAGCCACTCCCTCTCGGGCTTCGCCTTCAGGCCCGCGCCGTATTTTTGCGCCAGCGCCGCCCCGACCGGCTTCAGATAGTCACCGGGATAGAGCCCTTCCGGAATTTCGCCGATATCCTCGCCCAGAGCCTCGCGGTAGCGCAGGAACGCCGAGCGCGCGAGCACATCGACCTGGGCCCCCGCATCGTTGATGTAATATTCCCGCGTCACCTCATAGCCGGCGAAGGCGAGAAGATTGGCCAAAGCGTCGCCGAACACCGCGCCGCGGCCGTGGCCGACATGCATCGGGCCGGTCGGATTGGCCGAGACATATTCCACATTGACCGGCCAACTCCCGGCGACCGGCGCGCCGCGGCCAAAGTTTGCCGGGTCCCGCAGCACGTCCTGCAGCACCTTGAACCAGACCGCCGGCTTCAGCCTGATATTGATGAAGCCCGGGCCCGCAACCTCCGCCTCCTGCACGTCCGGATCTTCAGCGAGATGGGCGCAGATCTCCACGGCCAACTGCCGCGGGTTGGCGTAATGCGCCTTTGCTTCCTTGGCATAGACCATGGCGGCATTGCAGGCGAGATCGCCATGACTTGCATCACGCGGCGGCTCGACCACGAAGCGCGCGAGATCGAGCTCCTGGGGCAAATTGCCGGCGGCAACGATGGTCTGCAGGATGGCGGCGACGCGGGCTTGGAAATCGGCGAATATGTTCATAAAGTTAGACCTCAAGCTTTCGCCACGCCGCGTAAACCATATCGGCGGTGGCGTCAAAGGGCCGCACCATTTGCCGCGCCCTGCTGTTGCATCCGCGCATCGCCGGCGGGAAAATCGCCCCCGTTACAAAACTGTAACTTTCCCAGGCGGCAAACCTCACACATACAGGTCATGACTGACAACACGCCAAGAAACATACAAGAAAGACGCCCTGCTTATGGGGAACGACGAAATCACGGGGCCGGATAGCGAAAGAGCCCACGCATGAAGAACCAAGCGACGACTTTCACCGACAGCCATGCTGTCGGATTGCGCAGGAATATATTCCATTAATGCATTCGTACGTTCGGCCTTGTGGGGAACGAGTGGTGGGCAATAATAAGCTGCGCATCGCCATCGTCAGTTCGCCGCGGTGCGGCAACACGTGGATTCGATCGACTCTAAGCGCGGCCATGAATCTGGTCGAGCTTTCGGCGCACAATTATCTTGATATCGCGCAACCACTTCCGGACAGGTGTATTCTACAGGTTCATTGGTACCGCGAGCCAAATTACCAGAAATGGCTTCACTCGCACGAGTTCAAGGTGATCACGCTGGCGCGACACCCGCTCGACATTCTCGTGTCGGTTACGAGTTTCGTCAGATATGAGCCGATGACGGAGCGCTGGCTCGAGGGAAACGCGGGCCTTCCCGGTGCCTTGCGCGGGAAAGCACCCTGCTCGCCCGATTTTCTCCATTATGCCCTCAGTTTCGAGGCCGAAAATCTGCTGGCCGTAAGCTATCAATGGTGGCATGAGCCGAGCGCCCTCAAACTCCGCTATGAAGACGGCGTGGCGGACATCGAACGCACCGTGCTGCAAGTCGCGCGCTATTTGGGCGAGGATATCGGAGCGTCCCGCGCTTGGCTCGACCATGCGAGCCTGCCCAAAATGCAGGCGTTGCCGAACCACCATGGCTGGCAAGGGCGCCCGGGTCTATGGCGCGAATTGATCCTGCCGCAGGATGCGTTGCGAATTTATCTGCACCATAGGAACGTCTTCCGCCGGCTTGGATATTCGATCGAACCGTATTTTTATTTCTTGTCGCGCAAGACGGCGGAGAAAAACTGGATCGCCTTGAGCCCGTGCTAGGACGGGCAAGGCAGTTCGTTTCGTGTGAGTTCTGCAGACTCGGGCGGAGACTCATACGCGGCACCGCCCCGGCCACTCACCCCTTGAGCAAGGCAATACTGTGGCGCAGGCGCTGGCGCACCATCGAGCGGCCGAGCAGCTCCATCGAGTCGAACAGCGGCAGGGATTTCGTGCTGCCGGTGATGGCGAGATAGAGCGGCGCCACCATGATACGAATCTTGCGGCCCGTCTCGTCGCTGATGCGGCGGATCTCGGCCTCGATCGCCGTCTTGTCCCATTCGCCCAAAGTCTCGACGGTCGGTGCGACGGCTTCGAGAATGGCCAGGCTCTCCTCGACGCCGGTCTTGGTAGCCGCGAAATGCTCGCGCGTCAGATCGAGCTTGTCGCTGAGCAGAAACGCGATCAGCATCGGCACATCGCTCAGCTTCACGCAGCGCGCCTGCGCCAAAGCGAGCCCGCCCAGCAGGCGATTGTTGATGTCGGACCATTCGTGCATCCGCGCGGCAAAGTCCTGCGCCCCAAGCTTTTCGCGAATCCACCGGCCGTTCAGCCAATCGAGCTTCTGCAGATCGAACACCGCGCCGGCCTTCGAGAGCGCGCTGAGTTCGAACCGGTTGCTAAGCTCGTCGAGCGTCATCAGCTCCTCGCCTTCGGCAATCGAGACGAAGCCGAGGCCGAGGAAATTCACCAGCGCTTCGGGCAGATACCCTGCGGTGCTGAAATAGGAGATCGAGGTCGGATTGCGGCGCTTCGACAATTTGCTGCGATCGAGATTGCGCAGCAGCGGCAGGTGAATGAATTGCGGCGCCTGCCAGCCGAAATATTGGTAGAGTAGAATATGTTTCGGCACCGAGGACAGCCATTCCTCACCGCGCGCGACGTGGGTGATCTTCATCAAATGATCGTCGACCACATTGGCGAGGTGATAGGTCGGCATGCCGTCGGCCTTCAGGATCACCTGCATGTCGATCGTATCCCAGGGGATGCTCACAGCGCCATAGATCCCGTCCTCGAAGGCGCAGGCGCCATTCGTCGGGATCTTCATCCGCACCACCGGCACTTCGCCTTCGGCTTCCTTCGCGCGGACCTCTTCGGCCGTCAGCGACAGGCAATGGCCGTCGTATTTCGGCTGCTGGCCCTTGGCCTGCTGCGCCTTGCGCATCGTCTCCAGCCGCTCGCGCGAGCAGAAGCATTTGAAGGCGTGGCCGTTATCGAGAAGCTCTTCGACGTAAGGCGCGTAAATGTCGCGCCGCTCGCTCTGCCGGTAGGGCCCATAGGCGCCGCCCTTGTCCGGCCCTTCCGTCCAGTTGAGGCCGAGCCAGTTCAGCGCCTCCATCACCTTGCGCTCGGAATCCGGCGTGCTGCGGCTCTGGTCGGTGTCCTCGATCCGCAGGATCATCTCGCCGCCAAGCTTGCGCGCCAGCAGAATGTTGAACAGGGCCGTATAGGCCGTGCCGACATGGGGTTCGCCCGTGGGCGAGGGAGCGATGCGAAGACGTGGGGACATGAAAGCGCCTATGAACGAGTTTGAGGCGTGGACGTATAGGGAAAATCGGTGCGGGCGCAAGCTTTACCGCCAGCGAAAGCACCCAAATTGCCGGGCGGCGAGGTATGTCGCTACCGCAAATCCTCGATGTCGCCGATCAGTTTCTTGTGCTCGGCGAGCGCGTAGCGGTCGGTCATTCCGGCAATATAGTCGGCGATCGTTCGGGCGCGGCGCCGCTCCTCGCTTTGGTTCAAGGCTTGCCGCCGCCATTCGCCCGGCATCTTCTCGGGATGCTTTTGAAAGAGGCGGAACAGATCCCGCACGATCTGATCAGCTTTGGCGCGCACCCGCATGACTTCCGGATTACGATACATCCGCGCGAACAGGAAGGTTTTGATCGATCGTTCCGTCGCCGCCATGGCCGGCGAAAAGGTTACCATGGTCTCGCCCGCGTGGCGGATGGCTTCGACGCTTTCGGGCGCCAGCTTGGCGAGCTTTTCCTGCGTCGTCCTAATCACATCCTCGACGAAGCGCGTGATCAGCCGGCGCTGCAACTCGTTCACGACGCGCAACTCGAGCAAGCCTGGATGCAACGCCTCGATTTCGGCCAGGAGCGCCGCGAGATAAGGCACCTCTTTCAAATCCGCGAGGCGGAACAATCCGGCCCGCAACCCGTCGTCGAGGTCATGGGTATTGTAGGCAATATCGTCGGCGATCGCGGCGGCCTGGGCCTCGGCGCTGGCATAGGTCGCAAGATCGAGCTGGCGGACACGGTCATAGGCCAGGATCGGCTCGGGCACGCCGCGTGTGCGGTAGCGCTCCGTCGGCGTGCCGCCGGCCGTGAGCAGAGGCCCATTATGCTTGACGAGCCCCTCCAGGGTCTCCCAGGTCAGATTGAGCCCGTCGAAGGCGGCATAGCGCCGCTCCAGATCGATCACAATGCGCAGGGCCTGCGCATTGTGGTCGAAGCCGCCGTAATCCGCCATGCACTCTTGCAATGCGTCTTCGCCGGTGTGGCCGAAACAGGTGTGGCCAAGGTCGTGGGCAAGGGCCAGCGCCTCGGCGAGATCACCGTCGAGCTGGAGCGAGCGGGCCAAGGCGCGCGAGATCTGCGCCACTTCGATCGTATGGGTCAGCCTTGTGCGGAAATGGTCCCCCTCTTCCGCCACGAACACCTGGGTCTTGTGGGCGAGGCGGCGAAAGGCCGTCGTGTGGATGATGCGGTCACGGTCGCGCTGAAATTCGGTCCGGGTCGGCGAGGCTGGCTCGGCAATGAGGCGGCCGCGCGCCGCCGACGCGTCAGCGGCATAAGGTGCAAGCTCATTGGGAAATACCGCCATATTGTCCCTTTCCCACCCCGCCGGATTGAAGCCTGACACCATTCGACCTATCTTGTGCCCAGGTAGCAATTTTTGCCGCCTTTGATCAACGCCGCCAAGACAAAATACGCCAGGACAAAATATGAATGACGCCGCCCTTCTCCCCCCGGTCACGCTCAGCGCGCGCGCGGCCCAGCGCATCGCGAAAATCCTGAGCAAGGAGCAAGCCGGCACGATGCTACGCGTGGCAGTCAACGGCGGCGGCTGTTCCGGGTTTCAATACGCCTTCGATATCGTGCAGAGCAAGGATGACGAGGATTTGACGCTGGAGCGCGACGGCGCGGTCGTGATCATCGATCCCGTCTCGATCGAATATATGAAGGGGTCGGAAATCGATTTCGTCGACGATCTCATCGGCCAATCGTTCAAGATTCACAATCCCAACGCCACCGCATCCTGCGGCTGCGGCACCAGCTTCTCGCTGTAACGAACAAGAGCCCGAACTTCTGGGCGCGATAAACGCGATTGCATAGTTGCTCCGACGGCAAGATCGTTCCTCAAAGCTTCGGCGCGGGCTATCATGAACCGCCGCCGGCACGCATATGGCGGTTCATTTGTCATATTTTCCTGCTTGGCTCGAACGATTGGCAGTAGCACGTTGCGCCGCGGGCGGTGAAGGAGCGAATCGATGAGCATTGGGTCTTGCCGCAAGGCGTTCGGTGAAGCGACTTTTGCGGCCATGCTCTTGGCATGCTGCGCAAACTTCACAAGCGGCGCCGCCGCCCAAAGCAGCGTCAGCGTCAAGAATCTCGCCTATCAGGTCCAAGGCGCAAAGATCACGATTCCAAGCGCGACGCTCACAGGCACGGCACTGACCGACGCGGATTTGGCGGCGCTCGTCGCGGCGGACAATACGACCCCGCTGCAGGACCGGCTCGCCAAGCTCGATCATGGAACGCTCGTCATCCCCGAAGTCGACATTGAGGAGATCGACGTGCCGCCCGTCTCGGGCGAGGCGTCGGAAACTGTGAAGATCACGGTCAAGGACGTCTCCTTGGCCGATATCGAGCAAGGACGCATCGCAACCGTCTCCGCGTCCGGCGCAAATGTGAACGGCCAGACCAGAGCGAACAAGCCGATCAGCGGCACGTTCGGCACCATGACCGCCAAAGGCGTGAATGCCGGCGCTTACTTACGCTTTCTAACAGAAGCGCGCAAAGATCCCGACGAACCCCTGACGACATTGATCGAAAATTTTTCCGATGCGGGACTCAAGATCGAGATGGGTGGCGAAGGCGCGTTTTCGCTCGGCTCCATCGAAAGCGGCCCCATCAAGGCGCGGCCGTTTCTCCTTCCCTACGCCGAGCTGATGAGAACTCTGTCGCGACAACTGAAAGTCTCCAATCCGGAGCCAGCCCAACTCGCGGCAACCTTCAAGAACATCGCCGATCTCATCGAGAGCGTCGAATACGGGCGCGTCGATCTGCATGATCTCAGCTTTGACGGCACCGACAACGGCAAGGCGATCGCCGTGAAACTTGGCCATTTCGCGTTCGGCGGCCTCGTTGCCGGACGCATCGACGAATATGTGTATGAGAACTTGGAACTGCGGCATGGCGACGACGGATATTTCAAGATCGGCTCTTTCGGTATTCGCGGCCTCGACGCGAAATCCACGCTGGATGCATTCAAGAAATTCGCTGCGGCCGTACCCGACGATTTGAAGGATCTGGATGTCCGCAGCTTCTTGCCGACGCTCGACCAATTCGTGATCGCCGGTGTCGATGTGGATATGGTCTCCACCGATCACAAGGGCAATCTCGATCACGGCGACCGCATCAAAATGTCGCTGGGGCGTCTCGAACTCGATGGTTCGCATTACATCCTCGGCGCCCCCACGCAACTGACTGCGATCCTGGACCATTTCGCGATGCCTTTGCCGAGCGATAGCTCGCAGCCTGGCTTTCAACCGCTGATCGACCTTGGCTACGAGCGGCTGGATTGGTCGGCGAAACTCGACGCCGCCTGGGACGAAGCCACGCAGATTCTCAAAATCAAAGAACTCTCCGCCAACAGCGCCGACGTTGGCTCCTATAACGCAACACTGACAATCGAGAATGTCGGGCGCGATCTCTTCCAGGGTGGCGTCACCGATTTCATGGTCGCCGGATTGGGCGCGACGATCAAAGCCGCCGACGTGAAAGTCGTGAATGACGGCATATTCGAGCGGCTTCTCGCCAAGACCGTGGAGGACAGCCATCAGACCGAGGCTGCGGTCCGCAAGGAATGGACGAGCGCGGTCGATATGGCGATCTCATCGGTCTTAAGCGGCCACAAGAACTTGCCGGAAATCCTCCAGGCCGTGGAGAGTTTCATCGCCCATCCAAAGTCGCTGCATCTCTCTGCGACATCGGATGTCGGGCTCGGCATAAGCGATTTCTACAACGCCCAAGATCCGAGCGACATTCTGGACAAGCTCGAGTTGCACCTGACCGCCAACGAATAAGCGGCATGATCGTCATGCCGGCCCTGCGCCGGCATGACGGGACTTTTGTCAACGGGCGGCCTGCGCCTCGGCGACCGCGATCGCTGTCATATTGACGATGCCGCGCGCCGTGACCGACGGGGTGAGCACATGCGCTGGCTTGGCGACGCCGATCAGGATCGGGCCGACCGGCAATGCGTCCGCAACCACCTTGGTGAGGTGGAACGCCGTGTTCGCGGCGTCGAGATCCGACATCACCAGGACGTTGGCTTCGCCCTTCAATGTCGAATGCGGCATGAGCTGATCGCGCAGCGCCTGCGACATGGCCGTGTCGGCCTGCATTTCGCCGTCGACCTCGAGATCCGGCGCTGCCTCGCGGATGAGCCTGAGAGCCTCGCGCATTTTCCGCGCCGAGGGTGAATCCATTTCGCCGAAATCGGAATGCGACACGAGCGCGATTTTCGGCTTCATGCCGAAACGCGCGACATGTTCGGCACAGAGCACGGTAGTCTCGGCAACTTCTTCCGCAGTCGGATTTTCGTTGATGTGGGTGTCGGTGATGAAAAACGCACCTCGGGCGGTGATCAGCAGGCTCATCGCCGAGAAATCATGCGCACCGGGCGCGACGCCGATAATGTCCTTGATATAGCGCAACCGCGAGCGGAAGCGCCCTTCGAGACCGCAGATCATCGCATCCGCATCGCCGCGGCGCACGGCAAGCGCGGCAATCACTGTCGGATTGGTGCGCACCAGCTGGCGCGCGGCTTGCGGCGTGATGCCGGCCCGGCCGGCGGCTTCCGTATATTCCTGCACGTAATCGCGAAAGCGCGGATCGTCATCGGGATTGACGAGTTCAAAATCGCGGCCCGGCTGGATCGAAAGGCCGAAGCGTTTGATCCGCGTCTCGACCACGCTCGGGCGGCCGATGAGAATGGGCTTGGCGAGCCCCTCTTCGAGGACCACCTGGGTGGCGCGCAGCACGCGCTCTTCCTCGCCGTCCGCGTAGATGACGCGTTTGGGGTCGTCCTTGGCCGCCGCGAACAGCGGCTTCATGATGAAGCCGGAGCGGAAGACGAAGCGCGACAGCGAGTCCTCGTAAGCCCTGAAATCCTCGATCGGCTTTTTCGCGACGCCCGAGTCCATCGCCGCTTTCGCCACGGCCGGCGCGACGCGCAGGATGAGGCGCGGATCGAATGGCGACGGGATCAGGGATTCAGGGCCGAACGTCCGTACTTCGCCGCCATAGGCCTTGGCGACGACGTCGGACGGCGTCTCATGCGACAGCTGCGCGATCGCACGCACCGCCGCATGTTTCATTTCCTCGTTGATCGCGGTCGCATGCACGTCGAGCGCGCCGCGGAAAATATAGGGGAAGCACAGAACGTTGTTGACCTGGTTCGGATAATCGGAGCGCCCGGTGCAGATCATGGCGTCGGGCCGCACGGCCAGCGCCTCCTCCGGCATGATTTCCGGCGTTGGATTGGCGAGCGCCAGAATGAGCGGCGATTTGGCCATTGTCTTGACCATCTCGGGCTTCAGCACGCCGGCCGCCGAAAGGCCGAGGAACACGTCGGCGCCTTCGATCACTTCGGCCAAAGTGCGGGCGCTGGTCTCCTGCGCATAGATGGACTTGTACGGGTCCATCAGCTTCTCGCGGCCCTTGTAGACGACGCCTTCGAGATCGCTCACCCACACGTTCTCGCGTTTCACGCCGAGCGAGACGAGCAGGTTCAGACAGGCGAGCGCGGCCGCCCCCGCGCCCGACGCGACGACCTTGATCTCGTCGATTTTCTTGCCGGTGAATTCGAGGCCGTTGGTGACCGCTGCGCCGACGATAATGGCGGTGCCGTGCTGATCGTCATGAAACACCGGAATCTTCATGCGCTCGCGGCAGCGCTTTTCCACCTCGAAACATTCCGGCGCCTTGATGTCCTCGAGATTGATGCCGCCGAACGTGGGTTCGAGCGCGCAGATCACGTCAACGAGCTTGTCGACATCGTTCTGCGCGACTTCGATATCGAATACGTCGATGCCGGCGAATTTCTTGAACAGAACCGCCTTGCCTTCCATGACCGGCTTCGAGGCGAGCGGCCCAATATTGCCTAAGCCCAGAACCGCCGTTCCATTCGAGAGCACGGCGACGAGATTTTGCCGGATGGTGAACTCGCCGGCCTGGTCGGCATCCTCCACAATGGCTTCGCAGGCGGCCGCGACGCCGGGCGAATAGGCAAGCGCCAGGTCGCGCTGGTTGCCGAGGGGTTTGGTTGCCTGGATCTCCAATTTGCCGGGCTTGGGCAGGCGATGATAAACGAGCGCGCCCTTACGTAGATCTTCCGACATATTCGAAGCCATTCGGTTCCTCCCCATTCGCCGGCGCCAGGTTCTTCATCTCTCACGAGCGAGCGGCCGTACGCAACAATCTCAAATAATATTTTTCACATACTGGAAGAACGGTGCATAACCCTGCGGGGTTACAACGGTTTTTAAGAGGCGCGATTCTGCCAAAGAAACGGGGTGCTTCAGGCCTGGCGCGTAACCGGCGGCAGATGCCCCTGCGTCTCAATACCCCCGGTCGCCCAACCGTCCGTGGGTGAACAGCCCCTTCCCGACGCCGATCCAGAAATCCTGCCTGCGCCACCAGCCGCGGTTGAGCTCGGTCTCGATGGTCGGGTGGCCGTTGATCAGGCGGCCGCCTTGCGCCGCTTCGGCGGCGGGGATGATCGTGTTCAGGAAGAAATCCCGCCGGATCATGAAAATATTGTTTGCCCAGGGCAGGCAATGCGACGAGACTAGGAGATCGCCCTCCTGGGTGCGGCGGATATATTCGGGAAAGCGCTCGTCGGCCGCCTCGTCGAGAAAGACGTTCCAGCCGATGAGGCGCCGGGCCTTCATCGGCCGCAACAGCCGCCGCCACTGCGCCGTGCGCTGCTGCGCGGCGGACGCATCGGGCTTAGGCCAATATTTCTGCGCCCTCTCGATGTTCCAGGTCTGGCCGGGCAACCAACGGTGGCGCAGGCGCCAGACATGGGCGGTGCCCGCCTCGATATGGCGGCGCGCGACGCTCAATTGCTTCGTCACCTCTTCGCGCGGCTCGATCAGCATGTAATCGTTCTCGGCGAGCACCAGCACGTCGGTCTCCAACGTCTGCGCCAGAGCCTTGAAGCCGCCCAGGATGCCGAGATTGTTGGGCGCGCCCGCATAATCGAGATTGAACCGGTCGGCGATGTCGATGCCGGCCTCTTCCATCTGCGGCAGGAACAACAAAGTGCGATCGAAGAGGTCGAAGAGCTGGGCATCCCGGTAGGTCTCCAGCGCAGCATTCAGGCTCGCGTAGCCGCGCCAGGATAAGATGCCAAAACCGATACTCACACCCAGTGATCTTTCATCCAGGTTACGGGACGCACTCTCTTATAATGCCTTTTATACCATTTTGTAGGCCATTTGCCGTCCTGCGCCTCGTGCGGGCGGGGCGGGCCGGTGAACACGACAATACGGGCCTCCGGCGGCAGGCGCACGTCGCGGAACCAGTTGAGGGGAAAGCGCGGCAGGAGATCGTGCTTGAAGCTCTGACACCAATGCGCCGGCCAAAAGGCGATGGGCAGCCGCGATTCCTTCGTCAGATACATCTGCTCGTTGACGTAGCGAAAGGACATGCGCACGGCGTCCTTTTCGAAATCGTCGACGAGATGCGGTGCACCGCCCGCCGGATAGCGCATGACCGAGGAATTGCCCATGCCGTCATTGAGCTGGGTCCAGTTCCGGATGATGCACAATTTACCCCGCTCGTAATCGAAGAAATCGTCGAGCGGGCCGGTGACCACCACATCGAGATCGAGGAAAAGTATATCGCCTTCGACACCGATATCGCGCGACCAGAGGGCGAGCTTGCGCCAAGGGCCTTCGCGCAGGCCGGTCGCCGGCAGATCGATCGGCGGGATTGGGAGGACCTTGATGCCGGGATCGAGGCCCGTCGCGTCATCGGTGAAACTCACGAACTCGGTGGGGCGCATCACGTGCCGCATCACGCCGCGATACAGGCGGTTCACATACTCGGCGGGGAATGCGGTGCCCCATTTGATGCAGGCGACTGTTTGCATGGAACCCTGGGAGCGCGGGCGTCTCGCCCTCTAAAAAACCAGACATTTTACAGGTTCAAGAATGCGGACGAGACGCCCGCGCTCCTGATTACTTCTCCTGCAGGTTGAGGCGAATGTGCAATTCGCGCAACTGCTTGGGCGTCGCCGCGCTGGGGGCGCCCATCAGAATGTCCTCGGCACGCTGGTTCATGGGGAACAGCGCCACTTCGCGCAAGTTCTGCTCGCCGGCGAGCAACATGATGATGCGGTCGACACCGGCCGCCATGCCGCCGTGCGGCGGTGCGCCGTATTGGAACGCCCGGTACATCCCGCCGAAGCGCTCGACTACAGTCTCTTCGCCATAACCGGCGATTTCGAAGGCTTTGACCATCGCCTCGGGCTTATGGTTGCGGATACCGCCCGACGCGATCTCGAAACCGTTGCAGGCAATATCGTACTGGAACGCCTTGATGGTCAGCGGATCCTGCTTCTGCAGCGCCTCGAGCCCGCCCTGCGGCATCGAGAACGGGTTGTGCGAGAAATCGACCTTCTTGTCGTCCTCGTTCCACTCGAACATCGGGAAATCGACGATCCAGGCGAACTCGAACCGGTCCTTGTCGGTGAGCTTCAATTCGTCGCCGACTTTGAGGCGCGCCATGCCGGCAAATTTCACGAACTTTTCCGGATCACCCGCGCAGAAGAAGGCCGCGTCACCGGCCTTCAGGCCCAACGCGGCGCGGATCGCCTCGGTGCGCTCCGGCCCGATATTGTTGGCGATCGGCCCCGCGCCCACGGTCGCCCCGTTTTCATCGCGCCACATGATATAGCCCAGGCCCGGTTGGCCCTCGCTCTGCGCCCAGGAATTCATACGGTCGCAGAAAGTGCGGCTGCCGCCGGTCGGTGCGGGAAGCGCCCAGATCTCGTTCTTCTCGACCTCGAGCATCCGCGCGAAGACCTTGAAATTCGAGCCGCGGAAATGTTCCGACACGTCCTGCATGATAAGCGGGTTGCGTAGATCCGGCTTGTCGGAACCGTATTTGCGCATGGCTTCGGCATAGGGAATGCGCGGCCAGTTCTTGGTGACCGGTTTGCCCTGGGCGAATTCCTCGAACACGCCGGTGATCACCGGTTCCATTGCCGCGAACACGTCATCCTGCTCGACGAAGCTCATTTCGACATCAAGCTGGTAGAATTCGCCCGGCAAGCGGTCGGCGCGCGGATCCTCATCGCGAAAGCACGGCGCGATCTGGAAATAGCGGTCGAAGCCGGCCATCATCAGCAATTGCTTATATTGCTGCGGCGCCTGCGGCAGGGCGTAGAACGTGCCGGGATGGATGCGCGAGGGCACCAGGAAGTCGCGCGCGCCTTCGGGCGACGATGCGGTCAGAATCGGGGTCTGGAACTCATTGAAGCCCGCCGCCATCATGCGCTGGCGCAGGGAGTTGACGACCTTGCCACGCAGCATGATGTTGTTGTGGATACGCTCGCGGCGCAGGTCGATGAAACGGTATTTGAGGCGCGTCTCTTCCGGATAATCCTGATCGCCAAAAACCGGCAGCGGCAATTCTGCCGCCGGGCCGAGCACCTCGATCTCGCGCACATAGACTTCGATCATGCCGGTCGGCATGTCCTTGTTCTCAGTCCCGGCCGGGCGGAAGCGGGCCTTGCCGTCGAATTTCACCACCCATTCGGCGCGCAGGGTCTCGGCCATCTTGAAGGCGGGCGAATCCGGATCGACCACGCATTGCGTCATGCCGTAATGGTCGCGCAAATCGATGAACAGCACACCGCCATGGTCCCGGATACGATGGCACCAGCCGGACAGACGAACGTCCTGGCCGGCATCGGCCTCGCGCAAAGCGCCACAAGTATGCGAACGGTAACGGTGCATGGATAGTCTCGACTCTTTCAAAATTTTCCTGAGTTTGGCCCCGGACAAGCGCATGGGCCCCGCGCATTGTCAAGATTTTGCACCGCCCTGCACGACGCGCGCTTTCAATTCGTTTGTATACAATTAGCAAATAAGACATAATATATTGATATATATTGCAAAATTTCTCTGTCAGTTTGCTCCCGATTTTTAGTATTGCGGCGGACCGCTCGGCTTTGAGCTCTCGCCCGTCCCGCCCAATCCACTTCCGCGCATCACAGATGCTCTGCCCTTTTGCCCCTACCTCCGATCGTATTGGAAATGAAAATATTTCAGCGTGTTCTTTATATGTTCCAGAGCCATTTGCTATATGGAGTCGACGATCGGGTCAGTTTGAAATTGCATTTTACACTGGGACGATGATCGGCCTGCCGTCGTTTAGTTTGCCGTAGAAACCTTATCCTCAAAGGATGCAGCTTTTGCGAAACGACGAAGATTTATCGGGCCACCTCAGAACAATGTCACGTGACCTTGTCCGGATAGATGGAGCGTCGAAAGCTTTCGGGCAGAAAATTGCCTTGAAAGAGATCTCCTTCACTGTTCCCGCCGGTCAAATTTGCGGATTGCTGGGTCCTAACGGCGCAGGCAAAACGACTTTGTTTCGGCTGCTGATGGGAATCCTGAAGCCCACCTCGGGCAAGATCACCATTGATGGCCTGGATTCGTTCGAAGATCGCGTCGAAGTCAAACGGCTCATCGGTTTTTTGCCCGACGAGCCGATTTTCTATTCCTATCTTTCGGGTCGGGAAACGCTTCATTTGAGCGCGGCGATGCATGGCCTGAATGTGAAAGCGGCAATGGCGCGCATCGCTCCCGACATTGCCCGACTACGCCTTGCCGATGATCTCGATAATTTCGCCGAAGACTATTCGCGTGGCATGAAGAAGAAGCTCGGCTTGCTATTGGCATTACTACACGGCCCAAAACTATTGGTCTTGGACGAGCCGACCAACGGCCTTGATGTTGAATCGACAAATCTTTTTTATGAAATCATCGATGAACAGGTGCGTGCTGGTACGACTGTGCTGTTTTCCACCCATTTGATGGATCATGTCGCACGCTTATGCTCTCACGTCGTGATTATCAATGCGGGCTCCGTTGTTGCCAGCGGGCTACTAGAGGATTTGCAACACCGTTATCGCGGCGCGAGCCTTGAAGACGTTTTTCTCAAGCTGACGCAGCACCAGGCACGGTCATGAACGACATCGTCTCCAGAAAGCCTGGCTTTTGGGCAACTCTAATCCTGCTCTTGCGTATATCTTATGTCCGATCCTTGGGCAGACGGAGCCGCCAGCAGCAGCTTTTTCGGCAGCGAACAAAGAAGCAATCCGATGATTGGTCCGGAATTCTTTATCTCGTGCCCGTGATTATCTTTGCGGGAATAAACATCAGCGCGGCATATGTTGTGTTAGGTGGCGTATCGATCGGGCAGCGCCTTGAAGCTGAGCAAAAGGGCAAAGTTGTTGTCGAGAGCTGGTTCCTTGCCGAAGTGCGCAATGCCGAAAAGCGCACGCCAGACGCGTCCTCAAAATTGAACGATATCGATAAATCCTTGGCGCAGGATTATCGAACCGAGGCTGCCAGCCTCGCGCGGGATTTTGGCGTGAACGAAACTGTGACAGTGGCCAAACTCAGCGCCACTGTGCGCGCGCACGGCAGCGCAGACTTAATCGACGAGCGAAACGCGGCGCAAGGAATCGTGTCGCTTGGCGCATCCGGTCGAATAGCCGCCATGCTCGGTTCGCTCGCGCTCATTTTCTGGGCAACGATGCTCGTTTTTCAAGGCGAGGGCATGGAGCTTGACACGCAGCGTCGTCGGCATCCGGCTTGGGAATGGTTGCTGAGCCACCCTGTGCCACCAGGGGCGGTTTTCTTGGCAGAGATGCTCGCCGCAATGGCGTCCAATCCTGCTTATTACAGTGCCCCGGTGGTTCCAGGAATTCTGTTTGGAATGGCCTACGGATGGTCGGTCGGAATTGCGGCAGTGCCGTTGATCGGCGTTCCTTTGACCATTGCGACGGCCTGCCTCGGCAAGGCTTTGGAAATAGCGGTCATGTTGCACTTTGCACCGCGCACGCGTGGCGGGATCATCGGCCTTATGAGCTGGTTTGGCTCTTGGGCCCTTTTAGCCTTCCCGGCGCTGAGCGCTGTGACGCACAATGCGATACCCGTGGCGCAATTCTTGTCGCCGCTTGCCACCGTTTCGTGGCCATGGCTCGGTCTTTTCCTTGGGGTCCGATCAGACGGAAGTCTGTCTTTCATTGCTGGCATCATCGCGTGTTGGATCGCGGCGATCATCACCATCGGCGCCGCGGTCGGCTTTGGCGTTTGGGGCGCGCGTAAGGGCTTGGCTGGGAATTTTGACGCCGCCGGTATTCCGTCTCGGTCAAATGCGGCCAAGTTCGCCTTTTTTGGCAAGGACCCTGCCTACAGCAAAGAGTTGATGTGGCTGATGCGCGACCGCGGCGCGATCATCCAAGCTTTTTTGATTCCCTTGAGCATGGCTGCCGTGCAGCTCTTCAATATGCGTGGGCTCATCAGTTCTGCGGCGAATTCCTGGAACATGTTGTGCGGGGGAGCCGCTATCTTTGGCGCGTATTTTCTGATGGTTCTGGGACCGAAGTCGTTGGCTTCCGACGGTACTGCGCTCTGGGTCGCTCTCACTTGGCCACGTGGGCTCGAGAGCCTCCTGCAGGCCAAAGCGCGCCTCTGGAGCATGATTGCCTCGTGCGTTGTCCTCCCTTTCCTTTTCTATGCCGCTTGGCTCTATCCAGCCAATAGCTGGCAGGTTGGCCTAGCAGGTTTAGGATGGTTTTTCTTCGCCCGCAGCCAAGCCCAAAAAGCTGTGACGCTCGCAAAGGTGACTCCCGAATCCGGCGAGATAACCAAGACCCCGACGGGGCGCCAGATGGCGACGATGCTAGGAACATTCAGCTTTGCCGTTGGCGTCTTCACGCAGCAATGGGTGATAGCGGTAGCTGGAATCGTCTATTCCTATCTGACGGCGGCGGCGATGTGGCAAAACTTCCGCGCACGCTTGCCATTTCTCTACGATCCCTGGTCGGAGAAACTGCCTCAGCCACCGACGCTGATGCATGCGATGATTGCGATCAGCGCGCTGGTGGAAATAGGCGCCATGATTGCGGCGATGTTCGTCGTGTTTCTTGGTCATGACGGCTCAGGCGTGGCTTTGGCCTTCGGTTATGGCGTTTCGTCTGTAAGTGTCGCGCTTGCGATGGGTCGGTTTTTGAGTAAGCGCGGTATAGCGCAACGTGACATCTGGTTCTGGCCGAAAGATAACCGCGCCCCGGCGCATATTCGGTGGACAATCCTGACGGCGCAATCTGCTCTGGGAATCATGATCGGCGCTCTACTAGGATCGGTTTTGGGCCTCGCGGCGCTTGGTTATTTGGATGTGCTGCAACACATCCCCTTTACCGCCGACATATTGGCCGAAGCACAAAAGCGCGCCGCCGAAATTCCGCATCTTCGCATGGCCTATGTATTCGTGGGCGTATTCTTCGCGCCTTTTGCGGAGGAGTATCTCTTCCGAGGACTGCTGTTTCGTGCGCTCGACAAGGAATGGGGCGGGTGGCGCGCGATTCTCGGTAGTGCCGCTTTTTTCGCGATCTATCATCCGGCGCTATCATGGATACCTGTGGGCGCAGTCGGCATTGCCAACGCTATTATTTTCAAACGAACCGGTTCTCTTGCTCCGGCAGTCATCCTTCACATGATTTACAACGCAATCGTGTTGAGTTGATTGCTCTCGACGGAAAAATTGGTGCGATCGCCGACTTGCCCTGCGACGGCCGCGGCGTTCGCGTTCTATGGTTCTAAGCCCAAGTTTCGGCAGCGATCCCGCGACACAGACCAGGCAAACAATTTCCACATTGCCTCGACAAAGACGCGCCGCCGGGTCGAGGTCGCCCTTTCGGCCAATCAATAGACAGCATCAACCGACCTCCTGGTTTGTCCCGGCACGACCGGCGGTGTCCGCCTTTTTCCAAATGTTATCAAAGGAATAAACGCGTTTGTCCACGTGGCGAAGCGCGCCCGCCGGACAGACCGGTTATGGGGCAACAGACCCAAGCGAACGGCACTGTGGCCGAAATTGCCCGATTTATCAGCAAATCCGGTGGATTTTTCAGGCTCGCCAGCCGCGTTTCGTTGCGTTATAGGCCCTCCCCTATGACCATGATCACCACCACCCAAGACCTCGCCGCGGTTTGCGACCGGCTGGCGGGCCACGCCTTCGTCACCGTCGATACGGAATTTTTGCGCGAAACGACCTTTTGGCCGAAGGTCTGCGTCATCCAGCTTGCCTCCGATGCGGAGGCCGTCGCGGTCGACACATTGGCCGAAGGCCTCGATCTCGCCCCGTTTTTCGCGCTGATGGCCAACCGCAACGTGGTGAAAGTGTTCCATGCGGCGCGGCAGGATCTGGAGATCATCTGGAATTTGGCGAAGATCATTCCGGCGCCGCTGTTCGACACGCAGGTCGCCGCCTCGGTCTGCGGATTTGGCGAACAAGTGTCCTATGGCGAACTCGCTCAGACGATCTGTCACGTCAGCCTGGACAAGAGCTCGCGCTTTACCGACTGGTCGCGGAGGCCGTTGTCCGAGGCGCAGATCAGCTACGCCATCAAGGACGTCACCCATTTGCGCGACATCTATGTGGCGCTGCTCGGGCAATTGCAGAAGACTGGCCGCATGGGCTGGCTGGTCGACGAGATGCGGACCCTGACCTCGCCGGCAACCTACGAACAGCATCCGGAAAAAGCCTGGGAACGGTTCCGCAACCGCATCCGCCGCCCGCGCGATCTGGCGATGTTCATGGAACTCGCCGCCTGGCGCGAGTCCGAGGCGCAGAGCCGCGACGTGCCGCGCTCCCGCATTTTGAAGGACGACATTCTGGTGGAAATCGCGCTGGCCGCGCCGCAAACGGAAGAGGCTTTGGGCGCGCTGCGCGCCTTTCCGCGCGGTATGGAGCGCTCCAAGACGGGCACCGATATTCTGGAGGCAATCCACCGGGCGCTGGCGATCGATCCGAAGAGCTTGCCGAAGATCGAGCGGGAGCGGCGCAACAATGCGACGGGCGCGACCGTTGAATTGCTGAAGGTGCTGCTGCGGCAGGTCGCCGATAAGCATGGCGTCGCCGCCAAGATGATCGCAACGACCGACGATCTCGAAGACATCGCGCAAAGCGACGACGCCGACGTGCCGGCGCTCAAGGGCTGGCGCCGCGAGCTGTTCGGCCAGGCGGCGCTGGAACTCAAGCACGGACGCCTGGCGCTCACGGTGGAACGCGGCAAGGTCGTGACGTTGCAATGGCAGGAGCACCAGGGCGAGGACGCGGCTTGAGCCGAAAGGACAGCAGCATCGCTGGACTACGGGCTCTTGGCTCGCATTCAACTCGGGCTTGCACGAGTTGAACATTCAAGATGTTGCGAACCCGCGCGAGCGCGGTTCGCAATGGCGCGATAGCGCCGTACCGGCGCTTGCGAGCTAAAAGCTCGCGGTCCAGATCCTTACCCGGAGCCGTCAGATCCCACGGCAGCGGACCCCCTTTATCCGCTCTGAAACAACCGCACGATCCGCTCAACATGCTCGTCGGTCAGAAAGGGCGTGGTGGTGATCGTTAGCGTGCGTTCAACCAGGGCTGCCGCCTGCGGGACGGGCATGTCTGGCACGATACCCTTCAGCGCCGGATAATCCGTCAAGGTCAGCGCGAAGAGTTTGGAAACGCCGAGCGCCTGCGCGTCCTCATGAAAGAAAATCCGCTCCGCCATCGCCTTGTCGGCGCAGGTGACGAAGAGGAAGGTTGCGGCCGTCTCATCCCCCTCCTCCGGCGTGTGGACCTTGATGGCTGAAACCGCTTGCAGCGCTTGCTTAAGCCGCTGCGCCGCGCCGCGCGCCATGGCACGGCTGGCTTCGTAGCGTTCCGAGGCGCAGGCCGCGACGCGCTGGCGCCAGGCACCGACCTGGTGCATCGGAATGTCGGACAAATCGTCGCCGAGCGCGCCGATGACATCACCGCGCGCCAATTTGCGCCGGCGCGGCCAGCCGTAGACGTAAGGCAAGGTGGCCGGAGTGTAGAACAGGTAATAGCCGATCAGCTCGGCGATCCGCCGCGCCTCCATGCGCTTGTCGACAGGCTGCAGGCGTGCCGCCAGCGCCGCCAATGCCTGCCGATGCCGCGCCGACGGGCTGACGAGGCAGCCGCCTTCATACAGAGTCAGCCCCTTGCCGGCGGCGAAGCTGAACAAGCCGATATCGCCGGCAAAGCCGACCGGCGCGCCTTGTGCGCTCGCGCCAAAGGCCTGGGCCGCATCCTCGATGACGAAGGTTTCCGCCGCATGGGTGTCGCGCCAGGCGCATAGCTCCGAAACCTGCGTGACATGGCCGCCGAAATGGGTCGGGATGAGCGCGAGCGTGTCATCATTCGCGACGTGGCGAAGTTGATCGAGGTCGAGATCGAATCGGTCCGCCAATGTGTCGCAGACCGCGACCTTCAATCCCGCCCTCGCGACGGCGAAGGCGACCAGCGGGCAGGTATAGGCCGGCAAAATCACCGTGCGGCGGGCGGACAGGGTTTTCAGATATTCGAAGGCGATGACCAGGGCGGCCGAACCGGATGTGGTCAGGATGACCTCCGGCGTGCGCAGCCGCTGCGCCACCCAGGCGGTGAAGGCCTGCCGCGGCCGCGCGAACAAGTCGCGCAAATGCGGCGGCACGCCGGCCGTGGGCGGCAGTTCGCGCTTCATGAATTGTCCGGCTTTTCAGTCAGCCCAAGGATGACGACCCCGGCGACGATCAAGCCGCAGCCCAGAAACTGCATGGTCCCGAGCGTTTCGTGAAACAGATAGATCGAAATGAAACTGACCGTCACCAATTCGAGATGCGACGCGGCGAACAACGGCCCGATCGGCGCCTCCTTGAGCAGGCTCATATAGGTGAAGAAGGCGAGGAGATAGGCCGCGACAATCATCCAGAACGTGGGCTGCCTCAGCACGAGGCCAAACCAATCCAGGCTGAAGCGGATGGGCCCACTCGCCTCGCCGGTCAATTTGAAGCCGACCTGCCCCATCGTATCGAAGACGACGAGTGCGAAGAAGCCGATGAGAAAGAACTTTCTCATGCCTGCCCTCCCCACCCGACGAGCATGACGCCGACGGCGATGAGGCCGATGGCGCCCGCGCGCTGCGGCGTGATCGTCTCACCGAACAAAAGCCGCCCGCCGATCATCACGCCGATCATATTGGCGCAGCCGACGAACAGGCCCATCGCCAACGGCACGAGCGAGAGAAACGACAGCCAGAACACGAACTCCAGCACGAAGGAGGCGATGCCGAGCCACAGCCACGGGCTGCGGAGCAGCAGCTTCCAATGCGCCCAACCATCGAGATGATCCGCCGAGCTCGAGGCAGCCTTGAACGACAATTGCCCGACCGTGTCAAAGAACAGGTTGAGCAGCCAATAGATGATCGCTTCGCCGGTCACGTCCCGCCGCAGGTTGGAGAATGAGGATGCGAGGGCGCGCAACCGTCGCTGTCGGCCGTACTATCGTTGCTTTAACCGGCCTTGCCAACCTCTCACACGATCTTGACCTCAGACTCGTCGCCGATCACCCGCGCCAATTGCTTCAGGCGATTGTTCAGGCGCTCGTTGGCGAGATCGCGCAACTCCTGCGGCAAGGTGAGGACGAGCCTGCGGCCGTGCAGTGATTTCATCGGCGTGCGCGGCAGGATATGGGGCATGGCGGCAGAGATGATATAGGCGACGCGCATCGCCGCGCCGATGATGCGCGAGCGATCCAATTGCCGCGCCGAGAGCAGGCTGCGGAAGCGTGGATTGATATCGTTCTCCAACCCCATATGCCGATAGGCCGTGGTGAGCGCGAGAAAGGCGCGGCCCGGATGATCGACCCCGGTGAAGTCCGCGTTGGCGATGATGTTGATCGATTGTTCGCCGCGATAATCGGGATGGGCGCGCCAGCCGATATCGGCGAGCAGGCAGGCGGCGTGGCGCAGGCGCTTTTCGTCCGGCGTCTCCGAGAACGGCAAGGAGCGCATGAACGAATCGGTCCAATGGCACAGATCCTCGCCATGTTGCGGCGAGCGCGAGCGCAGGATGTTGAGCTCCCGTGCGCCGGAAATCAGCGGATCCTGATGGCGCTCCGGCTCCTTCAGACGCTCGTACAGCAAGCCTTCGCGCACGCCATTGGCCGAAATCACCACTTCCTTCGGCTTGGCCTTGCGAATCAGCTCCTCGAGCACGACCGCACCATAAGCAAGCAGCGGCCGGCGGGCGGAGTTAACCGATTCGATCGCAATGAGCTGATCGGCGCTGACGCGCTCCACCAGCGAGGCGAAATCGGCCGCATCCTCGGCCGGAATCACGTAATTTTGCATCACATGCAGCGGATAATTGCGCTGCATCATGTGCAGCCGGCCAAGCGCGCGCCACGTGCCGCCGACCGCGTAGAACGTGCGGCCGCGCAATCTTTCCAGCGGGATGGCTTTGGCGAAGGCGGAACGGGCGATGCGCTGGGCCTTTTCCACCGACCCGCCCGAAGCGTCGGCGAGTGCGAGGCCACCGAGCGGCAAAGTGACGCCGCGCCCGAGCTTGTGCCCCTTCACGTCGATCAGCTCCAGCGAGCCGCCGCCCAAATCGCCGACGACCCCGTCCGCGCGCCAGATCGAGGAGACGACGCCAAGCGCCGACAAATGCGCTTCCCGCGCGCCCGAAAGCAATTCCGCTTTCACGCCGGCGGCGGCTTCCGCCGCTTGCAAAAATTCCTTGCCGTTCTTGGCGTCGCGCGCGGCGGCGGTCGCGAGCATATGCACGTCGTCGCAGCCGAGCGTCTCGCACAGGACGCGGAACCGCCGCAGCGCGTTCAACGCCTTCTCCATACTGTCTTTCGGCAATTTGCCGGATGTCGCGAGCCCCTTGCCGAGGCCGCACAGTACCTTCTCGTTGAAGATCGGCGTCGGCGAGCGCGTGAGGCCTTCATAGGCGACGAGACGGACCGAGTTGGAGCCCACATCAATGATCGCCACCGGCTTACCCACATTGAGCCGGCCCGGCGCCTCGTGATGGGTCAGCCGCGAGGGCTTGTGGATCTGCGGTTTTACGGAACTGCTTTTTTTTGTGCGTGCTGCCACGTGAGGCTCATGTTGATAAAAACGCGGCTATTTACCGCATCGAATCAGTCACGAGCAAGGGCCGCTGCGCATTTCATTATGGATAAACGATGGAATGGCGCATTATGTCTGTAGCAAATCCGCGCGCTCGGCCGGAACGAAGACCGCATTCGCATCCGAACGCGTCGGCACGGCGGAATCCTGCAAGGGAACAAGCGTTCCTGCGTCATCAAAGACAAAAGCGCGATAATTTTGCTTGGAAAAGAACGAATGCAGCGCGTCGGGCGTTGCATTCGAGACTTTTTGCAACAATGGCGCGACGATTTCGAGCATGATCAGCGGCCGGCAGCGGGCAATTGTCGTTGCCGCGCCGCGCAGCACCAGCAATTCGGCGCCCTCGGTATCGATTTTCATCACATCCACATGCGCGTCGGGCAGAAGCGCATCGAGTGTCGCGAGCGTGACCTCGTTCAGCGTGGTGCGCGCCTCGTCGCCGGCGCTTGCGAGCCAGGCGCGGCCCATATTGGCGCCGTGCCGGTCCCACACGATTCGCTGCGTGCCGGCGCGATCGGAGAGCGCACAATCGTATGTCGTGATGATGTCATTGAGGTCATTGGCCGCAACGGTGCGCGCGAGATAGGCGGAGATACGTTGCTGCGGTTCGAAGGCATGGACGCGGCCTTGCCGTCCGACGCATTCGGCTGCGACGAGCGAGAACCAACCGATATTGGCGCCGACATCGACGAACACATGTCCCAGCCGCAGCATGCGGCGCAGGAATTGCGTCTCCGTCTCTTCCCACATGCCACTCAAGGCACCCATCGACACATGGCGGTCGCACAGATTGAGCCACAGGATCTTGCCATCGAGCACTTCGGCGGCAACCCATTTTGCCTCCCCGAAGCGCGCGGCGAGCGCCGCATGGACAGCGGCTTTCGTGCGCAGGAGTTTTGCGCGCAGATCGCGACGGGTAGGCTTCGCGTCGCGCGAAATTTCACGGGCCAAGGACGCTTTCGGCTCACGTCCCGTAAGCCAAAGATGCGCTTCGCGGATATCATCCGGATTCGCCGGCTGATCGAGAAAATCTTCTGATACCAATCGCCCTTACCTCGGACTCTTTGTGACACCCGCGATTGTCATCCCGGGCTTGACCCGGGATCCAAGACCACCGCGCCATCCTTGCGAGAAGGGGCTGTCTCACAGCACCCAAGATGATTCATCCGTCGCGCGACTCTCGATCCCGGTTCAAGCCTGGGATGAAAGTGTGGCCTTGTTATAGGCTACGGCTTTCCGCCAAGCTCACCCCTTCGCCACCGAGCGCTTCGACAGGCTCTTCGGGCTCGATTCCTTCAGCGATTTGCCGCGCCCCGACAGGCTCGGGTTGGTCATGAAATAGGAATGCGCGTTGAACGGCTCTTCGCCATCGGCCGGCGTAATGCGCTCCGACCCGCCATCCGGTAGCACGCGGTAGCTTTGCTGATTATCGATCATATTGGCGACCATGATCTGCTCGAGAACCTGCTCGTGCACAGTCGGATTCAGGATCGGCAGCAGCGTTTCGACACGGCGGTCCAAATTGCGTGGCATCAGATCGGCCGAGGAAATGTACACGCGCGACTTGGCATGCGGCAGGCCATAACCCGCGCCGAAACAATAGATGCGCGAATGCTCCAGGAACCGGCCGATGATCGATTTGGCGCGGATGTTTTCCGAGAGACCCGGCACGCCCGGGCGCAAACAGCAGATGCCGCGCACGACGAGCTCGATTTTGACGCCAGCATTGCTGGCGACATAAAGCGCATCGATGATTTCCGGATCGACCAGCGAATTGCATTTCAGCCAGATCGCCGCCGGCTTGTTCGCCTTGGCGAATTTGGTCTCTTCGGCAATATGGTCGAGCAGGCGCTGCTTCAGCGAGATCGGCGACACCGCCATATTCTCCAATTCCTGCGGCTCGGCATAGCCGGTGATGAAATTGAAGATGCGCGCGACATCGCGTCCGATCGAGGGATCGGCGGTGAAGAACGAAATATCGGTGTAAATGCGCGCGGTCTGCGGATGATAATTGCCGGTGCCGACATGGCAATAGGTGACGAGCCCCGCACCCTCGCGCCGCACCGCCATCGACAATTTGCCATGCGTCTTCAGCTCGATGAAGCCGAAGACCACCTGCGCGCCGGCGCGCTCCAAATCGCGCGCCCAGCGGATATTGGCCTCTTCGTCGAAGCGTGCCTTGAGTTCGACCAGCGCCGTCACGGACTTGCCCGCCTCCGCCGCCTCGATCAGGGCGCGGATGATCGGACTGTCGCTCGACGTGCGGTAAAGCGTCTGCTTGATCGCGACCACATTGGGATCGCGCGCGGCCTGCGCCAAAAACTGCACCACCACGTCGAACGATTCATACGGATGGTGCACGACGAGATCCTTTTGCCGGATCGCGGCAAAACACGAGCCGCCGTTGTCGCGCACACGTTCGGGGAAACGCGGATTGTAGGGCTTGAATTTCAGCTCCGGCCGGTCGAGGCCGACGAGATAGGATAATTCGTTCAACGCCAGCATGCCTTCGACAAGGAAGATTTCGTCGGCCAAAACTTCGAGTTCTTCGGCGACGAATCCACGCAAGGCTTCCGGCATATTCGCATCCACTTCGAGGCGGATCACCGTGCCGCGGCGGCGGCGCTTCAAGGCCGTCTCGAACTGCAGCACGAGATCTTCCGCCTCTTCCTCCACCTCGATATCGCTGTCGCGAATGATGCGGAACGCGCCGGAGCCGCGCATGTCATAGCCCGGGAAGAGCTTGTTGACGAACATCAGGATCAGCGTTTCGAGCGCGACGAAGCGCCCGCCGCCCGTGCCGAACGCATCCGGCAGTTTCACGAAACGGTCGATCTTGGTCGGCAAGCGCACGAGTGCATTCATCCGCCGTCCATCGCTCGAATGGACGAGTTCAAGCGCCAGACTGAAACCGAGATTCGGGATGAACGGGAACGGATGCGCCGGATCGACGGCGAGCGGCGTCAGGATCGGGAAAATATTGAGCAGGAAATGGTCCTTCAACCATTCCTGTTCGGCCTTGCTCAAGTCGCGCGGCTCGACGAGGACGATGCCGTTGCTGTGCAGGACCTGGCGCAATTCGCCCCAACGCTGCTGCTGGTCGTTCGCGAGAATCTGCACACGCTCGCCGATGCGCACGAGCTGCTCCGCCGGCGACAGGCCGTCTTCGGATGGCGTCTGCACATTGTCGCGCACCTGCGCGCGCAAGCCCGCGACGCGCACCATGAAAAATTCGTCGAGATTGTTGGCCGAAATCGACAGGAAGCGGAGCTGTTCCAGCAACGGATGGCTGCGGTTGGAGGCCTCCTCAAGCACGCGCCGGTTGAATTCCAGCCACGACAATTCGCGGTTGATGAAGCGTTGCGGCGATGCAAACGGATCCGGCGCCATCTGCTTATCGGCATCGAGATCAAGGGTGTCGTGTTTCACCAACTCGTTCACTGCCATCTCCTTGGAAAGACGCTGTAGTCATGTACCTATATGACACTAGTATAACATTGTGACAGCGGACTGACAGCATACAGCTCTATGCAACTGCGACGCAAACTTAGATCGGAATTGTGACCAACTTTTATTCGGCGGCATCGGCCTCCGACTGTTAGGATTCGTGCATCGCTTCCGCCGCATCGAGCCGACGCAGCACCTCTGCCGCCATCGGCCGGGTGATCGCGCGGCCGCGCGTGAGCGCTTCCTTGTCGAGGGCATCGATGACGGCGCGGGCGGCATCGAGCGAGCGCGCGATGCGAAGCGCGACATAATCGACCACCGGCGTATCGACACTCAATTGTCTGTCGTCGAACAGTTTGACCAGCACGGCTCGCATCAAGGCCTCGTCGGGCTCATGCAATTCCACCGCAGGCGCCTGCCGCAGGCGGGAGAGAAGATCGGCGGTACGCAAGCCCCAATGGTCGGGCCGCGAACGGGCGGTCACCAGCACGAATGTGTCGTGCTCCTTGGCCAGGTTGAGCAGATGGAACAGTTCCGCCTCGGCCGCGCCGATCCTGTCGGCATCCTCGATCAGCACGGCGCCGGGCGCGATCAGGCGCGGCAGATCCGCTTCGGCCAGCGTGGCGGCAGCCGTCCGTTCAGCGTGGGCGCGCAACGCCCAGATATGGGCAAGATGGGTCTTGCCCGATCCGCCCGGCCCCACCAGCAACAGGACGCGCGCCGCCCAATCGGGCCAGCGCAAGATCATATCGAGCGCGGCCTCATTCGATTGGGAGCGCAGAAAATCCTCGAGGCCGAAGCGCGGTTCAATCGGCAAATCAAAGGTGAGCTGGGTCATGGCTGCCGGAATGCCCGCGATAGACGGGGCTTTCAAGATAGCGCGAGACGGCGAAACGGATCAACACGCCAATGGTCGCCGCGAGCGGTACCGCGATCAGGAGGCCGGTAAAGCCGAGCAGCGACCCGAAGGCGAAAAGCGCGAACATCAGCCAGACCGGATGCAGGCCGACGGCATCGCCGACGAATTTCGGCGACAGCACATTGCCTTCGAGAAATTGGCCACTGCCGACGACGGCCAACGCCAAGAGCAACAAGGTCCAATCCGGCCAGCCCTGGACGATGGCGACGGCGGAGCCGAGCAGCAGGGCCGTCAGCGAGCCGACATAGGGCACGAAACTCAGAACGCCGGCGGATACGCCGATCAGGAAACCGAAATTCAAGCCGATGACCGAGAAGCCGATGCCGTACCACAGGCCTAAGAACAAGCAGACCAGCGATTGCCCGCGGATGAAGCCAGACAGGGCGGTGTTGATATCGTTGCACAATTGATGAATCGTCGCGCGGTGGTCGCGCGGCAGGCAATCGTCGATGGTCTTGATCATGTGATCCCAGTCGAGCAGGATGTAGAAGGCGACGACCGGGGTCACGATGAACAGCGAGATCAACCCGACCACCGCCGCGCCGCCGGTGACGAGCGAGGTCGCGAAGGCGCCGAGCCATTTGGCCGCCTGGCTGGTGAAATCGCCGATGTAGCGCTGTATCTCATCCGGCGAAATCGCATTGGCGAAACCGAACTTCTTCAGAAACTCGCCGCCCAGGAGATCGGTCAGTTTGCCGCCCTCGTTGGAGGCGAGCGCTTGCAGGCGCACGGCATAATCCGGCATGCGGTCGATGAAAGCGGACAGCTGATGGGCGAGGATCGGCAGCACGAGAATGAACGCCAGGACGACGACGATGGTGAACAGCAGCAGCATCACCAGGGTCGCGCCGAGACGGTTCAGGCCGAGCCTCTGCAGCCGCGTCACGATCGGATCGAGCAGATAGCCGAGCACGAGGCCCGCGGCAAAGGGGGTCAGCACTCCGTGCAGAATATAGACCAGCAACACCGCGATCCCGAGTGCGGTGAGCCAGAAGATGATCTGACGCTGGCTAATCATGCGGCGCAATCCTTATTGAAATATCCGCTTCCTATCCCAATGTCTCATGACAGGCGCAAGAGCGGCAAATATCGGATGTAAAATCAATAGATTAAACGAAGCGCCCGCGGACGCTGAGGCGCGGTATCGCCCGCATCAAGCCACGTCTCCCTTCAGATCGCGGCTCATCACGATCGTTTCGGCGCGGCAGGCCGGGATCATGTCGACGAAGGAAAAGCGCAAATCCCGGAAGCCCAGTTTGCGGTAGAAGCGATAGGCATGGGTGCTGGTCTTCAGCACGTGCAATTCCAGCCGGCGGCAGCCGACGACGTCGGCGCACACCCGTTCGATCAGCTGCGATCCGAGGCCAAGCCGTTGAAAAGACGGATGAACATACATGCCCCAGAGATAGGCGAGCGGCGGCCGTTCGCGATAGATGACCGTGCCGACGATCCCCGGTTCGCCTTCAATGACGAGCGCGATGTCAGATTTGTGCGGCAGCAGGCCGGCAAGATCGTGCGAGCCGAGCGCGTCGACCATGTCGCCGACGACCCGCTCGCCGAACACCGGCTCGTAAGTCGCCCACCAGGCGGCCGACAGAACCTCCCGCATCGCCGGGAAATCGGCGCTGGACGCCGCGCGGACCGACCAGATCGTCTCGGGATGTACCGCCGCCGTCACATCACCCCCATGTGTTTAAGCCATTGCGCAAAATAGACACCGGCGGAAGCCACTGTCAAAGCCGCGACCGTATAGATCGACCAATCGAACCAGGCCCCAAGATCAATACCGAAGGCCTTGGCCGCCAGGACCGACGCCGCAAAGACGATTTGTGCCGTGGTGTTCAGCTTGGAGACGATGAGCGGGCGGATCTGCACCGGCTGGTCAAGCAGCCAGGAGATGACCACAGCCCCGACGATCATGACATCGCGCGACACAGCCAGAATCGCGATCCACGGCGGCAGCACGCCGATCACCGCCAGGGTCACATAGATGGAGACAAGCAGCGCTTTGTCGGCCACCGGATCGAGATAGGCGCCGAGTTCGGTGCGCAGATCGAAGCGCTTGGCCAGGAACCCGTCGACCCCATCCGAGATGCCTGCGATCAGGAAAATGGCGAAGGCTTCGACCCAGCGCTGCGCGACGATCATGTCGACGATCAGCGGCACCAGGACGAGGCGCCCGAGCGTGATGAGATTGGGGAGAGCCGAAAACAGGGCGTAAAGGGTCATGCGGACGCATAAATTGAGAGTTAACCGGCTCTATATGGAGCCGATTCGGTTAAATAGTATGCAAAATTGCGGCTTTTTGCCCTGCACATCGTGCTCCCTTTCTCCTGTGCGAAAGCGCGGCATAACGGTTTTCCCCGGATTCACTTGCCAGAGCGTTACGTTTATTGCACATCGCAAGGCCAGAAAGGTTCCCCCATGTCTGCCTCCGAACCCAAGAAAAACCGCCTGACCTATGCCGACGCCGGCGTCGACATCGACGCGGGCAATACCATGGTCGATCAGATCAAACCGCTGGTGCGCGCGACGCGCCGGCCCGGTGCGGATGCGGAAATCGGCGGATTCGGCGGCCTGTTCGATCTCAAGGCCGCCGGCTTTACCGATCCGATCCTGGTCGCCGCCAATGACGGGGTCGGCACCAAGGTCAAGATCGCGATCGACAGCGGCATTCACCACACGGTCGGCATCGATCTCGTCGCCATGTGCGTGAACGACCTCGTCGTTCAGGGTGCAGAACCGCTGTTCTTTCTGGATTATTACGCCACCGGCAAATTGGAGCCCAAGGCCGGCGTCGATATCGTCCGCGGCATTGCCGAGGGCTGCCGGCAGGCGGGCTGTGCCCTGATCGGCGGCGAGACCGCGGAAATGCCCGGCCTTTACGCCGAAAAAGATTACGATCTTGCCGGCTTTTCGGTCGGCGCGGCAGAGCGCGGCAAGCTGCTGCCGAAGGGTGAGGTTGCCGCGGGCGACGTGGTGTTCGGCCTGCCCTCGTCGGGCGTGCATTCCAATGGCTTCTCGCTGGTGCGTAAGATCGTCGCGCTCTCCGGCCTCGGCTGGCGTGACCCAGCCCCCTTCGCGCCCGGCAAGACCCTGGCCGAGGCGCTGCTGGAGCCGACGCGGATCTATGTAAAGTCTCTGCTACAGGCCCTCAAAGCGACCGATGGCATCGTCGCGCTCGCCCATATCACCGGCGGCGGCTTCCCCGACAATATCCCGCGCGTGTTGCCCGAGGGACGCGGCGTCGCGCTCGATCTCAACGCCATAACCGTTCCGCCCGTCTTCTGCTGGCTGGCACAAACCGGCGGCGTCGCCATGCATGAAATGCTGCGCACGTTCAATTGCGGCATCGGCATGATCGTCGTCGCCGAAGCGGGCAAGGCCAATGAGGTGGAGGCTGCCCTGCGGCAGGCCGGCGAAGCGCCGGCGCGGCTCGGCCGCGTCACCGTGACTGACGGCGCGCAAGTGACTTACGAGGGTGCGCTTGCGCTTTAAAACGACCTAAGGCAACTCCGATCATTCCAACCATTCGCGGCATTCGATGACCCAACGCCTGCGCACCGCCGTCTTCATCTCGGGCCGCGGCTCGAATATGCAATCGCTGATTCTGGCGGCGCGCGCGCCGGACTTTCCGGCCGAGATCGCGCTCGTTCTGTCGAACCGGCCGGATGCGGCGGGCTTGCGCTTCGCGGCCGACCATGGCATCGCGACCGCCGCCGTCGATCACAAGATCTACGCTGGGCGCGAAGCTTTCGAGGCTTCCGTGCAAGCGCTGCTCGACGTGCATCGGATCGAGCTCATCTGCCTCGCCGGTTTCATGCGCCTGCTCACCGCCGGTTTCGTCGCGCGCTGGCAGAACCGCATGATCAACATCCACCCTGCCCTGCTGCCGGCTTACAGAGGTCTGCACACGCATGAGCGCGCGCTGCAGGACGGCGTGAAGATTCACGGCTGCACCGTGCATTTCGTCGTGCCAGCGATGGACGAAGGCCCGATCATCGCCCAGGCCGCGGTGCCGGTGCTCGACGAGGATACGCCGGACAGTCTCGGCAAGCGCGTCCTTGAGCAAGAGCACAAGATCTATCCGCTGGCGCTGCAGCTTGTCGCGCAAGGGCGGCTCACAATTGACGGCAACCGGGTGAAGTCAGGGAGCGGGGCGAGTGTGGCACCGCTGATCGTGTCGTAAAAGCCCTATTGTCCGCGATCATCGCGCAAATGTTCTCTGACAGCCATGGCTCAAGCCCGGGATGACATCGGGGCCTTCATGCAGTGCGATACTTACGCCTGCGGCCCAAGCCCTTCATGCGCGGAGCCAGTTTTTCACGCCGCGTAGCGGCGCGGTCACGCGCCAGGATGTCGATTGCAACACCGACTGCATCTCGCGATTCAACTGCTGCCACTCGTTGTCGAATTCCTGCGCCAACATGCCGTCGGGCGCGGCATAGTTCGCGAGCGCGCCGGCGTAGAACATGTAGCGCTCATATTCGTCGAGCAGTTCGCCAAGCGCCTTCTGCACGAAAGCGCGCCCCGCCGCAGACGGTGCGTGCGCAAGGATGTCGTCGACCATTGCGCTCAGACGCGTCGAAACCGATTCCACTGAACCGAGCGGCGTGAACGAGAAGGCGATGGATTTCTTCACATCGGCAAAATCGATGTTCACGCCGGATTTGTCGACGATCTGCCCCTCGACCGCACGGCGATAGGAGCGGTCGCACTCCAGCGCATTCACATCGATCACCATGTCGGCGGCTTCGGCCACCTGGGCATAGAGGTAGAGATGCAGGAGAACGAAACAATAGAAATAATTGGCGTCGGTGAGCGACGGCCTGCCAAGCGGAAATATCTGGCGCAGCAGCTTGAAAAAGCGGTCCTCCGGACTGCTCTCGATCGTGCGCTTGATCGTCTCCATGAAGTATGGATTGTGATGGGCCAATTGCTCGCTGTATGAGCACCATTGCTGGAAGAGGTTGCGGTACAGCACGATATGCAACCCGGGAAAATCAGCCTTGATCGCGATCACGCGGCCCAGGCTGCGCGTATCAGCTAGCACCGGCGTTCTAGCAAGATTCTGCGCGTGATCGATCAGCATGCGCACGTAAGTCCTCTCGTCCGACGTCAAAGACCCGGTAAAGCCGCCCTGCGGCACGAAGTTCTCGAATGCCATGGCGGGCGTAAAATGGGCGACACCGCCTTCGCTCTGAATGAGCGGTTCGAACTCCTCAAAATACGGCGCGCCATCGGGATGTTTCGAATGCCACGTGCGCGCCGTCAGTTCGGCGCAATTGGCCCGTGTCAGAGTGGCGAGAATCTCGTGGAAGATTTCATGGTAGGCAAGCACATCGTCCATGCGGCGAAACCGCGACCACACCCAGGTGCTGGAGGCGCGAAAGCTCGAATGCAGGAAGATCGCTTCAAGGCTGTTGCGCCGCTCGGCAGAAACACGGCATGGAGCGCTCGCATCGAAAGCTTGAGCGGAAGACATGGCTTGAAGCATCTAATCGGTCCTTGAGATGCCTCAGATATGCGCGCCGAAACGCCTTAATACAAATGAAGTTTTCTTAATTCTGCGACAATAGTTTTGACACAAAAATGAACGATTTTTTAACTATAGAATAGTATAGATTGCTTCAAATTTGTCGCGACCTCCAAATATTGCGGCCGCACGATACGGTGCGCGAATTCACCCCCCGCTGTCGGACATGATCCGTTTCCAATCGCGCAGCAAGGCTGTGCGGCGGCGCGGATAACGTTCGCGCAATTCGCTCATTTCCAAAATCCGATCGGTGCGGAAATGCCGAATATCGTTGCGCAACTCGCACCACGCCGCAACCATGCGCACGCGGTCGAGATAGGCGAGCGCGAAGGGCCAAATCGCGCGGGTGGTTTCCTCGCCCGCCTGGTCGGTGTAGCGGATCTGCACTTTGCGCTCTTCGCGAATCGCTTGGCGCACAAGGCTTTCATCGATCAGCGCCGCCTGCCTTTTGCCGAAATCCGGCGCGAAGAAGGCGCCGTCGGCGATGAGCGGCTTCAATTTTTCCGGCACCACCGCGGTCAGCTTGGCGATGACGCTGTCGGCCGACGTCGCAAGGCGCGGATCGCCGCGTTCCGCGACGAATTGCATGCCCAGAATAATCGCCTCGATTTCGTCGACCGAGAACATCAGCGGCGGCAGATCGAAGCCGGGATCGAGCACATAGCCGATGCCCGCCTCACCGCGCACCGGCACGCCATTGACGCTGAGCGCCTGCATGTCGCGGTAGACCGTACGCAGCGACACCTGCATGTCCTCGGCCATCGCCTCGGCCGTCACCGGCCGGCGGTGCCGCCGCAAATATTCCACGAGATTGAAAAGCCGTTCCGCGCGCCGCACGTTTCTAAGTTCCTTGGCCACAACGATCGCTTGAATTAATACCAACGGTCACGAAGAGTGACCGTTGGTTCCTTTCTTCATTTTTCGCCTTTTCAAGGCGATAGCGAAAAATGAAGAGCGGTCCAAAGGTCGCTTCTCGCGACCTTTGGTATAAGCTCATTGTGCTGACAGCATCTGTCAGGATCGTGGCAGTGGCAAGATATGCCCGAGGGCGGCGTTTCGGAGGGATCGACGGCATGATCACGCTTCACACATTTGGCCCGGCTTTTGGCCTGCCCGACCCAAGCCCCTTCGTCATGAAGGCGGACCTTCTGCTGCAGCTGAGTGGCCTCGCCTATGAGCGCAAACCGACCAAGCCGAACAAAATGGGGCCCAAGGGCAAAATGCCCTACATTTCGGACAACGGCAGGCTGATCCCGGATTCTACCTTCATCCGCTTCTATCTGGAAAAGACCTATGGCATCGACTTCGACAAGACCTTGAGCACGGAGCAGAAGGCACTCGCCTGGGCGGTCGAGAAAATGTGCGAAGAGCACCTTTACTTCGCGATCGTCTACGACCGCTGGATGAAGGAGCAGAATTTTGCCAATGGCCCGGCGCAATTCTTCAAGACGATTCCCGCCTTGGTACGCCCGCCGGTCATGGCGATGATCCGCAAGCGGGTGCGCACGGCGCTCTATAACCAGGGCATGGGACGCCATTCCGACGCGGAAATTTCAGAACTCGCCTGCCGGGATATCGATGCGCTCGCAACGATCCTGGGTGACAAGGATTGGATCGGCGGCACGGAGCCTTGCGGCGCCGACGCGACGGTCGGCGCCTTCGTACTCAGCACGCAATGCAAGACCTTCGATGCCGGTGCCCAGCGCGCGGCCGTGGCCCACGCCAATCTCGCCGCATATGGCAACCGGGTGATGACGCGGTTTTATCCGGATTTCGTCAAGGCTTGAGACGGTCTGATCAGTGCCGGAACCGCAACGTCAATGCGGCCCAGCGTTTCAGCAGCGAAGCCGGAATCTTAACCGCACTGCGCATGAGGCGCCACACGCGCGATGTGCTCTGGCTGTATTTCACCGGTCGTACGCCGATGCTGGTGGTCAGCGGATCGGTCGGATCGTAATCGGGCCGGTTGGCATCGAACACGCCCATCCCCTTCGCCGGATAGGGAATGACCGAATAGATCGGCACGCCGTGAATGTAGCAGCGATCCATCAGCACATCGATCGGCATCGCCAATTTGGCGCAATAGGCGAGCAGCCTTTTGGCGGCCGGCTTGTCGATCACATAGGCGCCCGCGTCGAGCGGACCATAGGCCATGCGGTAGAGCCCATGCGCGTCGTCAACCGCCTCCACGCGCTTCATCGGCCGCTCGTTCATGCCGCTCAATTTGACGATGCGCGAGGGCGCATGGGGATCGAGCCGCGCGACGATATCGCGGATGCCGGGCTCGATGCGGACGTCGTCTTCCAGAATGAAATAGCGGTCGACGTCTGGGTCGTCGAGCAATTGCTGCCACAGGCGCATGTGGCTCGCGGCGCAGGCGATCTCGGTCGGCATCAGCGGCCGCCCGGCATAGATCTCGGCACGGCGCGCGGCGTAACGGTAGGGGTGCGCCGGCAATGTCGCAGGCGTGACGGCCTTGACGATGGTCGCGTCGAGCCCGGCCGCCGCGCATTGGCGCATCATGAACTCGCGCCGCGCGACACTCGTCTCCACATTGATGACGAATGTCTTCATGCGCTCGAAGATAGTGGGCGCCGGCGCGCCGCTGGACGTCATCAGATCAGGCGCTGACGCGCAAGCCGGGCGCCGCGCCCGTCAGAACCGGCTGCGTGGCGCGGATAAAGCCGCCGCCGAGGACGCGGGCGCGCGGCTCGGCCGACTCGTAGAATACGCAGGCCTGGCCCGGCGACACGCCCTCCTCGCCCTGAGCGAGTTCGACATAGAGCGCCGATCCGTCGCGGTGCAGGGTCGCCGGCACCGGCGCTCGAGTCGAGCGCACGCGCACGGCAATGTCGAGGCCTTGCGCCGCAATAGCCTCGATCTCGCCGGGGCCAATCCAATTGATTTCGCGCAAGTCGATCCGCCGCGTTTCGAGTGCCTCGCGCGGTCCGACGATCACGCGCTTCTGCACCGCGTCGAGACGGATGACGAACAAGGGCTCGCCGGTCGCGATGCCGAGGCCTTTCCGCTGGCCGATCGTGTAATGAATGATGCCGGCATGGGTGCCGAGCACCCGGCCGTCGACATGCACGATCTCGCCCGCCTCGGCCGCGCCGGGGCGCAGGCGCTCGATGATGTCGGTATATTTGCCGGCGGGCACGAAGCAGATGTCCTGACTGTCGGCCTTCTCGGCGACGGTCAGGCCGAACTCGCGCGCAAGCTCGCGCACCTCGGCCTTCGGCATGTCGCCGAGCGGGAAGCGCAACAGGTCGAGCTGCTCGCGCGTGGTCGCGAACAGGAAATAGCTCTGGTCGCGGCCGGCATCGAGCGCCCGATACAGGGCCCGGCCGTCCGCATCGGGCCGCGAGGCGATGTAATGGCCCGTGGCGAGGGCGTCGGCGCCCAGATCCTTGGCCGTCTCGAACAGGTCGTGGAACTTGATGTGTTGATTGCACGCGACGCAGGGGATCGGCGTCTCGCCGGCGACATAACTCTCGGCGAAGCGGTCGATCACTTTCTCGCGGAACCGGCTCTCGTAATCGAGCACGTAATGCGGAATGCCGAGCCGCGCCGCGACATCGCGGGCGTCGTGAATGTCCTGGCCGGCGCAGCACGCGCCCTTGCGGTGGATGGCGGCGCCATGGTCGTAAAGCTGCAGGGTGACGCCGACGACGTCATAGCCCTCGCGCTTGAGAAGCGCGGCCACGACCGACGAATCCACGCCGCCCGACATAGCCACGACCACCCGCGTCTCGGCGGGCGGCCTGGCAATATCCAGAGAGTTCAACAGCGGGCGGTCGGTCATCATGCACTCATTCAACAAAACGCAAGGCCCCGGATTTAGGGCGCAAAAACGCAAAAACCAACGGCCCATATATAGTATTGCGGGTGAAATAACCAGGGTGGGCGCGTGCCCAAAAGCGCCGACGCCGCGGCGCCCGCCCTTCGCTCGCGGGAAAGCATGGGAGAAGGAAGCGCCGGGACGTCAGCCTTGCGCGTAAATCTCCCGATATTCGTCGCGCAGAACCTTCTTCTGCACCTTGCCCATGGCATTGCGCGGCAGGTCGGCGACGAAAATGACGCGTTTCGGCAGCTTGAACTTGGCGAGACGGTCCTGCAGCGCGCCAATCACCGTGGCCTCGTCGAGCGCGGTGTCCGGCCGCGTCACGACGACCGCCGTCACGCCCTCACCGAAATCCTTGTGCGGCACGCCGATCACGGCGCTCTCGACCACGCCCGGCAAGGCATCGATCTCGGTTTCGATTTCCTTCGGATAGACATTGAAACCGCCCGAGATGATCAGATCCTTGCCGCGCCCGACGATATGGACATAGCCGCGCGCGTCGATCAGGCCGAGATCGCCGGTGATGAAAAATCCATCCGCGCGGAATTCCTCGGCCGTCTTTTCCGGCATGCGCCAATAGCCGCGAAACACGTTCGGGCCCTTCACCTCGATCATGCCGATGTCGTTGGCGCGAAGCAGCTTTCCGGTCTCCGGCTCGACGACCCGCAGCGCCACGTCCGGCAGTGGCAAGCCCACCGTGCCGGCGATGCGGTCGCCGTCATAGGGGTTCGAGGTGTTCATATTGGTCTCGGTCATGCCATAGCGCTCCAGAATGGCGTGACCGGTGCGCGCCGCCCATTCGCGGTGGGTTTCGGCGAGCAAGGGCGCCGAACCGGAGATGAACAGGCGCATGTGCCGCGTCGCGTCCTGCGTCAGGCTCGGCTCGCCGAGGAGCCGCGTGTAGAAGGTCGGCACGCCCATCATGCTCGTCGCTCGCGGCATCGCCTGCAGCAGCGCTTTGGCGTCGAACCTGCCGAAGAAAAACATCGATGCCTGCGCGAGCAGCACGATGTTGGTCGCCACGAACAGCCCATGGGTGTGGTAGATCGGCAGCGCATGCAGCAGCACGTCGCTGTTCGTGAAGCGCCAGACGTCGATAAGCGTCAGCGCGTTGGAGGCGAGATTGGCGTGGCTCAGCATCGCGCCCTTCGACCGCCCCGTGGTGCCAGACGTGTAGAGGATCGCGGCAAGATCGTCCTTTGACCGCGGCGCGGTGGCGAAATCCGCACTCGCGTCGTGCGCCGTCTCGACCAGCGAACCGTCCTGCGCGATTCCCAATGTCTCGAGCGCGGGCACACGATACTTTTCCGCCAGCGGCGCGATCGCCTCGCGCTTCGTCGGATCACACACGATCAGCGCGGGCTCGGCGTCGCCGACGAAATAATCGACCTCATGCGGCGTATAGGCGGTGTTGAGCGGCAGAAACACCGCGCCGGTGCGCAGGCAGGCAAGGTAAAGCGCGATCACTTCGGGCGATTTTTCCAGTTGCACCGCAACCCGATCCCCCGTCTTCACGCCGAGCGCGCTCAGCACATTAGCGAAGCGACCGGACTGGGCGAAGAGCGCGCCATAAGTGAGATCGCGGCCCTCGGGGGTCGTCAGGAAGATTTTCTGCGGGTCAGCCGTGCGCGATGCGATCAGATTGAAGAGATTGTCCGACATGAAGATCCTGGTCAGTTATTCTTGAACGCCGTGCGCGCCAGCTTGCGGACGGCCGGCGCGGTCACGACTTCATTCTTGTTGGCATAGGCTTCGTGATTCTTTTCGATATCGCCCAGCGCATAGAGATAATTGACCATCAAGCCGTGCGACTGCTGCAGGCCTTTCTTGGACATATCCCCAAGCATGTTCAGCCGCTCCAGCCGCGCACCGTTGCCGAGGTGGAACCGCGCGACGGGATCGATCACCCGGTCCCGGGCATCCCGCGCCTTGGTGAAGTAATGGGCGGCGAGCGGCAACAGAACGCGCGAGACCGCCTCGACCGCGCCGGATTTTTGCTGCCAGCCAGATTTGTCCATTAGGGCCAGGGCGCGACGGTCGGCTTTCGGCAGGTCCGTTTCGCCCTTCCGCACTGTCTCGAGCCATTTCGCGAAACCCGGCACGGGCGAGAGGGTGACGAATGTGTCGAGCTTCGGCAATTCGCGCTTCAACTCCTCGACCACCTGCTTGATCAGGAAATTGCCGAAGGACACGCCGGCCAGGCCGCGCTGCGCGTTTGAGATCGAGTAAAAGACCGCGGTGGTCGCTTCGTTCATCGGCAATTCCGCGCGTTTCGGCGCCAGGAGCGGCGCGATCGCGGCTGGAATTTCGTCAGTGAGTGCGACTTCGACGAAGATCAGCGGCTCGTCGATCAGCGCCGGGTGAAAGAAGCCATAGAGACGCCGGTCCGGCGGCTCCAGGCGGCGGCGCAGGTCGTCCCAGCTCTCGATCGCGTGCACGGCTTCATAGCGGATGATTTTTTCCAGGATATTGGCGGGGGTCGACCAGTCAATACGCCGCAGCACAAGAAAGCCGCGATTGAACCAGGAAGAAAAGAGATGCACGAAATCCGCGTCCAAGGCCTTGAGGTCGGGCCGCTCGCCAAGTTGCGCCTGCACATCCTCGCGCATGCGCACCAGGGCCGGCGTCCCGCCGGGCGCGAGATTGAGCCGGCGGATCAGCTCCTGCCGCCGCGGCTCCGCCGCCGCGCTGAGCGCGCCGGCGCGCGTGAGGTCCGGCTCCGCCAGATAATCGGTCGCCGCCATGGTGAGCCGGGCGAGATCGGGCCCGAAGCGGCTGTTGAATTCGGTGAGAACCCGCATCTTGCCGGCGGCATCGAGATTGCCATAAGCGGCCAGCACATCGGCGGCGAGCGCAACGCCCGTCGCCTCGCCCCGCCCCGACACAAGCTGTTCAGCGCGGCGCAGAATCACCTCTGGCGAGGCGACCGATTCGCGCGCCAGCCCCACCAGCGCCCGGCCACGGTCGGCCACGGTTTGCAGCAACCCGCTCAAAAAGAAGGTCGTTTCCAATCATGCCTCCGTCGCGCGGTCCCGCACCGCCGGCGGCGACATCCGCCCGCCGATACGGATATTTAGACGTGGGTGGAAGAGAGACTAGCCCAGGGTCCGACCGGACAAAACCGAAATTCGCACGGGGCGTACTGCGGTCATTTATCCCATTGTCATAAAACTGTCATCCAATCCATAAAGACATTTGATTTTTTTCGGGGGATGAACGGAATGAAAGAACAAAACGCCCGGCTCGAGATCGTCACGCAATGCCGGGCAATAGCACGTTTGGGCCTTAGTCAGGGTGCGGTTGGCAGCCTTTCGCTCCGCCTGCTCGACGATTTGCTCATCACGCCGGCCGACGTCCCGCTCGAAAAGGTCGAGCCCAAAATGATCGCCGTCATGCCGCTCGCCGGGGAGTACGGCGCCTGGCACGGCACGATGAAGCCGACGAGCGAATGGCGCATGCATCTCGACATCGCCCGCGCCCGCAGCGATATCAGTGCCATAGTTCACACAGACGCGCTTTACGCGACCATTCTCGCCTGCCTGCGCAAACCCATCCCGGCGATCCACTACATGATCGCGCTGTTCGGCGGACCGGATGTCCGGTGCACCAATTATGCGCCCTTCGGCACCAAGCAATTGGCCGATCTCGTCCTTGCCGGCCTCAAGGACCGGCAGGGCGTGCTGCTGGCCAATCACGGCATGGTGGCGACCGGCGCCACGCTGGGCCAAGCCATGTGGCGCGCGGCGGAACTCGAGACCTTGGCGCGCATCTATCATCACGCGCTGAGCGTCGGAAAACCCGCCACTCTGACCGACGCCGCCGTCCATGAGATCGTCGAGCGCTTCAAGGTCTCGGACCATCACGCGGCCAATCAGGCCCAAAGCGAAGCGCCCACCGCGCGCGCGGCCAAAGTCGCGGCGAAAAAGCCCCCCAAGAAAAAGAAGGTCGTTACCCGCCGGCGCTCTTCTGCACCCGAACCAAAGAGTGATAAGAGAGTGGCGAAGAAGCGGTAACGAGTCCGCGCCGAATTGAATGAGAGCGCCTGCCCAAGATGAATGTCATTCCGTTACGCAAGCCCCCCGTTCAAACGACACCCCATGTCAGCCTGAATTTCGTCTTTCTGCTCACGGTGCTGATCGTCGTGGGCGCGGCTTTGTACATGGACGTGTTTTCGAACGCGCCGCTCGTCTTCGTCTTCGTCATCGTCGGCTGGATCGTCTCGATCTGCCTGCATGAATTCGGCCACGCCCTCATCGGCTTGATCGGCGGCGACAAGACCGTCGTTGCCAAAGGCTATCTCGAGCTCGATCCGCTCCACTATATGGATCCGCTGCGCAGCCTCTTGTTTCCGCTGCTGTTTCTCCTCGTCGGCGGCTTTGCTTTCCCGGGCGCCAGCGTCTTCATCGAGACCCGTTATCTGCGCAGCAAATGGTGGGACAGCGCCGTCTCGGCGGCAGGCCCCTTCGCCAATCTCCTGGTCGCGCTCATCCTCGCCATGCCCTTCTGGCTCGGCCTGCCCCAATCTTTCGGCGCATCGGCCTTCTGGGGCGCGCTCGCTTATCTCGCCTATCTGCAGATCATGGCGATCTTTTTCAACCTTCTGCCCATTCCGGGCTTTGACGGCTATGGCATCATCGAACCGTTCTTGCCGCGCCGGGTCGACGCCGCCCTGCGGCCGTTCGCATCAGGCGCGATGATCCTGGTCTTCATGGTTTTCTTTGTATCGCCGGTGCTCAGCGGCTATTTCCTGATCGGCGTCATCCGCACCCTCAGTGCGCTCGGCATCCCGCCGCAATATGTCATCCACGGCCTGCACGCGTTCCGTTTCTGGTGATCGCTCCCACGGCAACCTAACGATCGCGCACCTGCGAAAACTTGAGCGTGAAGAAATAGACCGGCAGGCCGGACACCAGCACCAGCACGACGGCGAAAGGTGCCGCGGCGGCATAGGCGCGGTCGTTCGTATAGGACCAGAATTCCGTCGCGAGGGTGACGACGCCGGTGGGCGCGAGCAGCAGCGTCGCGGTCAATTCGCGCATCAATTGCAGCACGACGAGCGACAGCGCCGAGCCGATGCCCGGCATGATATTCGGCAAGGTCACGGCAAAAAAAGCCGCCACGGGCTTACGGCCCAGGCTGCGCGCCACATATTCGAGCTCCCGCGGCACGAGCGCCACCGAGGCTTTCACCGCCGATTGCGCCTGCGGCAGGAAGAGGATGACATAGGCGATCAGCACCAGCGGCGTCGTCTGGTAGATGAAGCCGCAATAATGGATCGCAAGATAAACGAGCGCCAGCGCGACGACGATGCCCGGCAGGCCATGCACGACATAGGGCAGACGGTCGGCGAACGCTGGCAGCCAGCCGCGATAGCGCGTACTCATCAGCACCAGGGGCACGGCCAGGACCGTCGTCAGCAGCGCGCCCGGGACGGCCAATGAGAGCGAGCCGAGCGCCGCCGGAAGCAGGGTATCGACGCCCATGCCGGCCGAGGCGCCGCGCAACAGCCAGCTGAGCAAAGTGACGAGCGGCACCCCGAAGGCGACGATGCTCACCGCGACGAAGAGCAAGAAGATGGGCCAGCGCGCCCACCCGAGCCGCCGGACCGGCAGGCGCCGCGCGCTGCCGGGCCCGGTGCGCGCGAGCCGCAAATTGTCACGCAACAGCATCTCGGCCCAGACGATGGGCAGGCAGAGCAGAATGAGAATGCCCGACAGCATGGCCGCCGACGCATTGTCGAATTGCAATTCGTATTGATCGAAGATCGCCGTCGTGAATGTGTTGACGCGGAGGAAGGCGAGCGCGCCGAATTCGGCGAACATGTGCGACATCACGAGCAGCGCGCCGCCGCCGAGCGCCGGCAAGGCTTGCGGCAAGGTGATGCGCCAAAAGCTGCGCCACGGCCCGATGCCGAGGGTGCGGGCGACATCCTCGAAGCTCGGGTCCATGCCACGCAGGGCGGCGGCGGCCGGCAGATAGATGAGGGGCAGACAAGCAACGGTCAGCACGAGAATCGCGCCGAACATACCTTCGAAGACCTGCCCCAGCGACGACCAGGCGTAGCTCGCGACAAAGGCGGGAACAGCGAGCGGCAGGCCCGCGACCCGCCGCCAGCCGTGCCGCCACGGCAGATCGCACCGCTCGGTGCACCAGGCCGCGCCGAGTCCGAGGACGACGCAGCCCAACGTGACCGAGAAGGCCAGCGTCAGCGTGTTGACCAGAAGATCGAACGTGCGCGCCCGGAACACTTCGTCGACAATTTCGTGCCAGCCGGCCTGCCACGACCGGTCGGCGACATAGCCGACCGGCAGCAGCACAAGCGCGGCTGGGATCAGGCCCCAGAACGCGAGCCAGATTGGCGGACGTGAACTAGTTGCGCGTGTCATCAAGCGCCTTGCGCATCGGTCCGCCCCCCCGCCGCTGCAATGATCCAGAACACGACGCCCGCTAGGGCTCCGGCCGATGCGATAGCACCGCTCACTTCAAAAAGCTCGATCCAACCCCAGAATGTCCGGACTCCGTGTTCGACTGTTACGTAGTCCCCGGTGGAACTTTCGATCGTATTGGCCCCCAAACCGAGAATGAGGATGAGCCACGGGATGCCAGCAACAACCGCTCCAGCAGCCGCACAGTTCAACGCGGACGCTCTTACACGTCCCATTAAACAAAGGAATATTGGAACGCCAAGGATGATGGCAGGCGGATAGCCGCCAATCGCGGCGTACAAAAGGTTTGTTCGTATGACGCGCTCACCCATTGGGAGACCGAAATACATAGGCGCAAGGCATGCCAACGGAAGCGTCGCGATGAATGGTGTCACAACAAATGCGGCGATTATTCTCCAAGTCGGGGGCATGGGAATAATCGCTTCCGGCATTTCCTTACCTCGATGACACGGCCTAATCCCTTATTCATCGTGCAATGAAGGAAAGCAACTCCAGCGTACGGCCCCTCCCCCTGCGAGGAGGAGCCGCCTCGCTCACACCAATCCGGCTTCGCGCGACAAAGCGAAGGCTTCCGTCGCGGCGCCGATATCGCCGGGCGTCACCTTGGACTGGCCGTAATCGCTCAAGGACAGCAGCTTGAACGGCGAGGTCACGCCGGGCCGCACGGGATATTCCGCGATCGAGGCGACGACCGCGCTCTGCCCTTCTTCGCTCACCAGATAGGCGAGGAATTTCTGCGCGAGTTCCATCTTCTTCGTGCTCTTCAACACGCCGGCGGCGGTCACATTAACCAGCGCGCCCGAGTCGCCCTTGGCGACGAGATGCAGCGCCGTGTTGAGTGTGTCGGCGCCCTGCTCCTTTGCCATCGTGTCCCAGTAATAATTATTCGTGAGGCCGAACGCCATTTCGCCCGCTTCGACTGCCTTCACCAGCGCGCCGTTGCCGGGATATTGACGGCCGTTGTCCTTGAGCGCCTTGAGCCAGGCGAGCGCCTTGTCCTTGCCTTCCAGGATCATCAGCGCCGTCACCTGCTCCATGAAGCCGTCCTTGACGCAGAAGGCGATCTTATCCTTCCACTTCGCGTCCGCGTAATCCAGGATATGGACCGGCAGATCGGCGTCCGAAATCATCTTCTTGTTGTAAAGCACGGCGCGGTAGCGCGCGCTGCCAGCGACCCAGGTGCCGTCGGCGGCCTTGAAGCTCGGATAGACGGCGTTCAGCGTGTCGGCATCGACCGGCGCCAGCAGGCCCTTGTCGGCGAGCGCGGCGATGTTCGGGCTCTGCTCGGACCAGAACAGATCGGCCGGCGAATTGGCGCCCTCTTCGGCAAGCTGGCTCGCAAGTTCCGAGCTTGAGCCGTTGCGGACCGTGACCTTGACGCCGCTCGCCTTGGTGAAGGCCGCCACGAGCTGTTCGGTCGTTTCGCGATGCTCGCCGCTGTAGAGCACGAGCGTCTCGTCCGCCGCCTGCGCATGGGCCATCGGCAGGGCGGACGCGGCGGCCGCGCCGCCGAGCAGCAGCGTCCGCTGCAGGATCTCGCGGCGGCTCATCGCCAGCTTCGCGGTGACGTCAAAAATCTTGTCGACCATTCTAATCTCCAGAATCGGGGGTCAAAGCCCCGCCTTGGTTTTTTTAAGATCCGCCGGATCGCCGAAAGGGCGCCGACTACAAGTTACCGAGCCGGGTTAGCGGCTCACATGCGGCCAAGCCTGTACACGCCGCAAGCGCGTGTCGTCAAATAAAAAAATATTTAAAATCAATAGTTTATAAGATTTCTAAACTAGGCCGAAAGGTTGAACCCTTCTCCCCCGGCAAGGCTGTGGAAGAAGGAATCATCAAGGCGTGTGGAAACGCTTGACAGCGATATGACGGCCCGCCTATATCCCCGCTGCCCATCGCGCACCGCGTCGTGGCGTGTGGCGGAGTAGCTCAGCCGGCTAGAGCAGAGGAATCATAATCCTTGTGTCGGGGGTTCGAGTCCCTCCTCCGCTACCATCACCCCAAATGTCCGACCTTGAGACATAGGTCACAGTTTGTACCTAAGACATGGGTGACAACCTCGAGCCGAACGGGTTGTCGATGGTTTGCAAGGTCTTCTGTTCCAGATCGATATATCCCAGATCATAATGCATGAAGCTGACGAGCCAAATGCCGTCGTCGACTTCCTTGATACCGAGCCTCTGACCGGCGAGCACGGTTGAGACGTTGATTTTCTTTCGCATCATGCAGATGCAGCCACAGGGGGCGTTTTCGGCTCGGCCTACCCCGATTGGGACAGGGCAAGTTTCTGATTCGGCACGGTATTCCGCCGGCGTCAGATTACCAAGAGCAGTGTTCGGAAGGCCATGATTGTATTCCGGTCTCCAGGCCTCGATCCGCCTTGCTTCGGGGACCGGGGAGAACCACGGCAAGTACAGGCATTTATCGCGGAACGACCTGTCGAGCGTCTTGATGTAGGCGCTATTCGGCATGAGGGAGCCGGTGGTCGTCTCCCCTTTCGATCAAGTGCCCTGGGCTTGAGCGACCCGCGGCTCAGGATATCGGGAACGCGCAAGTATGGGCAGGTCGAGGATGAACCCGCGTTACGGCTCCAATGCGATACGCTCGCCTGAGGCCAAGCTCGAAGAATATGCATAGTTGGCGCATCGAACCGGCGGCATAGTCCGAACGCAATGTTGGTCGGAGCACTGCGGGGCGAGCCTTTGTCGAAGAAGGATTTGGGCCTGAAGCCCCACGCCCTCGAGACCTACATCTCCTCTATTCTTGGAGCTTCAGCAGCTCCAACGCATAAGGAATCGGGTCCGCGAGAACAAACTTCAGCGCATTCCAGCTCTCCCGCTCCATTTTCCGAAACGATGCAGCTTGCAGTAAGAAGGCTTTTGGAAATCGTGCAATCTTGGCGCCCCAACCCGGCGACAAGCGGGCGTTCTGTCCGTCTGTCAAACCAAAAGCCACGAAATTGACTCCCACGACCATGGACATTGCCATTTTAAAATAAAATCTGGGGTTGCATTCAAGAAAGACCACCCGCCCCTTGGACGTGCGACGCATATCGAAATTAAAGACGCCGTTGGCCTTAGTGCGTGTCATAAGCGCTGCGAGACTGCGGTATATGTCGTGATCATAAAATGTAAAATAGGTGTCATGCTCAAATTTGTGAGCGATAAATGCTAGAATTTCGCCTTCCTTACAGAAAACACTTGCACCGATGTCCTCCCCTTCGACAAATTCCTGAAGCAGGATCGGCTCGTAGGTAATCTGCGCGAACTGCGCTTCGAACTCTTCGGGCGTGAGCTTGATACATCCCATTCCTCCGTCCATCGAGAGAGGCTTAGCCATCCAGGACGTATTAACCTCGCGCCCACTAAGCTCCTGACGCAACTCCCCGACGTTTGCAAACAGTTGACTTTTTGGATAGTCGATATCGAGATCCTTGCACAGCAAGCCGAAGCGCCATTTATCATTCAATTCGTCGAACACGGACAGAGTGGGCATGGGGAAACATGGAGTATTGACCGCGCTTCGCAACTGGATGAGGCTTCGCGTGCTTGGTGCGTCTCCCGCCAAAACCAGGTCAATATTCAACCTTGCACAGTGAAAGTTAATCTCGTGGGCCAGATCTAAATCCATCCGGCCATCTATCTCTCGATCGGTCGTGATAAACTCCGCGCAAAATTTGGAATATTTTAACTTACGCGAGTTTTGCCGGCCAAGCACGAAAACCTTGGCGCCAGTGGCTTGAGCGCATCGCATGACGCGATAGGGCAATTTGAACCGGGTCGATATAATCAAGACGCGCAGAACTTCGCCTCTCGTGTGCGTATCAGGATTGTGTCGCGTCGACTCCAGAAGTTCCGGCAATAGCTGTTTCATTGCTCGTCTCATGATCCATCGTGAGGCCCTTAGGCTCAACCGTTTTGGTTCGCGATGTGATGGCCGGCTTCGTTTCCGTGGACGATGCCGCCCAAGCAACTTTACTTTCCGCCAAATACGCCGCGAGCCGGCGCGACGGATGAGAGGCGCCGAACACGAAACGCATCACAGGACCAAACGCGTTAGCGGCCACAGGTCCTATGAAATAAAGCCCCGGCGTGGTTGACTCATAGTTTGACGACAGAATAGGCGCGCCCTCTACCGTCGCGACGCGCGACAACAGGTTTTTGTCAAGAAATTCAAGCCGACGTAAATCAATCTTGTAACCGGTGGCGGCGATAACGTGACTTGCTGTGACGATTTCTCGGCGGCCGGCGCATTTCAAATGCAGTGTCACGTTGCCGTCGAGATATTCTGCACGCTCCAACTCGCGCCCCAGGAAAAGCTGCGACTTCCCGATAACGCGATCTTTCATACCGCTGTGACCGAGCGGCCCGAGCTGCGAGCCGACAACATATGTCCGCAAGCGCTGAGGAAGCAGATGAAATAGCCCTGGAGCGTCGGCACAAAATTTCAGTAGCCAGCCCGACCCTATCCCAGAGCCAGGCCGAATGATCGGCTTGATCACGGAAGCCACGTGGTGAAAAGTCGATTTTCGCTGTCGCGACTTTTCCGCGAATTTGAGTTCTTGGGTCCGAGCGATGAGTGAAACGGACGCACCCTTTTCGACCAACAGGCCTGCTAAATCTGTCGCGGACGCTCCCGCGCCGATAACCGCAACAGTCCGGCCTTCGAGCCCTCCCAAAGCGCCATAATCGCCACTATGGGACACCACTTCTTTCGGCAACCCGCCGAGAGCGCGAGGAACATGTTTGAACGGGTGCACGCCGACCGCAACAATGACCTGCTTAGCCAAGACCAGTTCGCCGTCATCGAATTCTGCAATAAATCCTTTTGGATCGCTTCTCAGATGCGTCAGCAATTTACCCTCAACGTTAGGTACGACGCGCTGCTGGAAGGCCTCGGCGTAGGCAACAAATTGTTCAAGCGGCGGCGTATCCGAGTCTGCGAGGGGGAAGTTTATCTCCTTACAAAACGCGCCCAGCGTATACTTCTCGGCCGGGTCGCTGAGGCTCGAGGACCACACGTGAGATTTCAAATACATGCCAGGAGGCATGCGGCTTTTCCAGGACTCCATGAGCCGGCCAAAGATGCGAAAGCGCACGCCCTTGGCGTGGAGATGGCTGGCCAAAGACAAGCCGTAGGGGCCCGCACCTACAATAATGACGTCGATGGCGTCCAACACCTCCACCTCCTCGTCAATATTCCGCCTGTCACGGCGCATTAAATAACATGATGCCTCATATTAAAACGAAAAACGATATCCGTAAAATATACTTTTTGTTTAATACTCGACGCCAGCTCGAATATTAATGATTAACCCGACCACCCCGGCACCTTCATCAAACGTCATAGATTTCCGGATGAAGCGGGATGGCCCCGCCCGCTTAAATATTCAGAATCAACCCGCGCGGATTGTTTAAAATAAGCGCCCTGCGCAATTTAACCGACAAAGCTGATGGAGAAGGCCTTAATTGTCTAAGAGCGAAGCGTCGATAAATACCGACCATCGGCACGACCTCTCAGTAATTTTGAGGGTTTATACACCTGCGCCTTGTCGCATACACTTCCTGTTCGGTCGAACTAGTTTCGCCTTCCCTACTCAACCTTGTGGATCTCTTTACCGACTTCCGTGGCTCGTTCCAATCAGCAGGCGGATCTCAGTACCAGATAATATGTGGGGTCCCGGGCCAAATCTGGCGATAGGCCGCAGAGAAAATCGGCGGGAGTCGAGAAGCGGCGGGGGGCTCTTCCCCTCGACCCCCTACCTCGGAAGTGCCTTCTTTGGGCCCGAGGATAATATAGAATGCCGCTCCGCCCGTGAGCGTACGGGTAAAGTTTCCGAAACTTGTTCGGGTCTGGCAGATACCTGTCGGGAGCTGGCGGACTTCGCGGCGCAGATTCGATAAACGAACTTCTCACTAATCCGTATCGTACGGTTCCGCCGGTTACTGCGAACGACCACCGGGCAGCCGTATATCTCCGTCAACAATGCGGCGAGTCGCGGCTTCACATTAGCCAAGACCTCATTTGGGTCGCTGTCGGACAGGACGAAATCTGGAAACCCCAAACAGAAGGCCCGCAATCCCCCATCTGCACGCGGGAGGAATGTCACGTTCATTTTGCCAGCCAGATCGATGGGTTCGCAGGATGCCATGACTTGTCATCCGATCATACGAGGTACTCAATGTAAGAAAAGTTGACTAAATTGTGACGCGAGGTCAATTCCTCCAATGGGTGTAAGGCGAAAGAATGCGCAGCGTGGCTCGAATCGCGCACTTAATGCGCAAAATTGCCCAACATTGCGCGTCAGAGGTCCTCTTGCGACCTCAATCCTCAACTTCCCGCGTCCAATGTATCGGGGCATGCTGAGAGTTCTCTATCGCTCTTCGACGCATCTCGTCCGATGCATCCATATCAGTGCCCAATATTTCCGGCGTGTCTCATCTTACGCAAAATGGAAGTCATGGCTGTTGAGCGCCCCGAGCTGAGTATTCTTCAGGGTAAGTACATCGTTCGCTGTTGCGATAGTGACGTCCTGACCAACCTGCGCGGCATGCGAGAGCACGCTAGCAAAGCTGTCGAACTCGCTGGCGCTAAACTGGATAACATCATGCGTTGCGCCTGCCGGAACGAAATCCTTGATCGATTCATGTCCGAAGTTTTGCGCAAACACGAACGTATCCGGATGGCCTCTCCCAAAGAAATAATCATTACCCGACACACCCGCCAGAACACTGCCGCCTGTCGAGCCAACAATCACGTTTGCCGAGCTTGGTGCCCCGGCGCCGATATCATCAGCCCTGAAGGTATGCATATCATCGGACAGAACAGAGGGCGTGACAAACGTCCAATGACCATCAGCGCTCGCAGTTACTGTACCGATATAGGTTTGGCCGTCATACATCTGAATATGACTGTCCGCGGTAGCCATCCCTTTGATGATGAGCTTATGAGGATCATGACTCGGCGCGCCGATGGTTTCGCTGAGCGTCGCACTGGGCGCGCTGGTCGTGCCCGCGATATCGGTCGCCGCCGCCGTGAAGTTGTGAAGTCCATTTGCGAGCTGGCCGGTGTCGAAACTCCATTTACCAGTGCCATCCACGACCGCGCTGCCAAGGGGCTTGCCGGAATCGAAAACATTAACGGTGCTGTTCACCTCGGCAGTGCCCTGAAGGACAATATCCTTAAGAGTGGTCGTGCTGCCAACGGCATACCCGTCCTGCGATTGGGCCATCATCGTTGGTGCGCCGGGGACATGCGTGTCTATCGTGACTGCAAAGTCTGCGGATGGCGCACTGGTTCCCGACGCCGTCGTATCCGTTGCGGTCAGATGGTGATTACCATCGCTCAGTGTTTGGGTGGTGAACGTCCACTGGCCGTTTGCATCCGCCGTTGTTGTGCCAACCTGCGTCGTCCCATCAAAAACTGCGAGCGTGCTGTTCGCTGCAGCCGTCCCGGTAAGAGTCAGCTGATTGGCATTGGTGATGTGATCACCAACGATTCCCGTATCTGGCGAAAATCCGCCGATCACGGGCGGACTCAACGGTGAACCGCCAACAATCGGGGGAGAACCGGCGCCAAGCGGGGTTTCGGTATTGTCTCCCGCAATGAGATAGCCGTCACTCATATCGACATTATGAGTATAGGTTGCCTGAACGACACCCGACGAGCCGGTATAAAATGCGCCGTATGCACCGCTATTTGCATTGTTGAAGCCGTTTACGGATGCAACGAAATTATTCTCAACGACACCGCCTGTCGCGCTATGTCCTGAACCGACATAAAAGCCTATCAAATATGATGAACCTCCCGGCAAAGCGGAGATCACCGTATTGTTGGCCACCGTACTGTGATAGAAATTCCCGCCGTCATCAAAAAAGGCGATCGCAGCGCCCAACCCAATCGGAAATCCTTGGGCATTTTGCGTCGCGCCACTGTATATGGTGTTGTAAGCGATCAGGGTCGTGGCGGACGGGTTATTACCGCCCGTTACGTAGATCGCATTCGCATGCGCGCCAGGGGACCAAGCGAACCCTTCCATTTCGTTGTAAAGCACAGTCAAAGGGGCTCCGCCACCCGCATAGATGGCGGCGGGTGCATTCTTGATCACGCTGTATTCGACAGTGAGTGGTGTCCAAACCTTAATCAATTGAAAATTAGGATCTGACGCCATCCCGCCGCCGTCAAACGTGCAATTTTGGACAACCAAATTGGCGGTCGCGTCCACCGTGCTTCGGATATTCACGCCGGTGGTCGCGGCACAATTACTGATCGTGACCGTGCCAGTTGCGTCACTGTTGACCATGACCGTGTAGTTCGTCAGGTCGTAACCGTTCAGTGTAACGTTATTGCCGTCGACATAGATCACACCTTGTCCTAACGTCACTCCTGCCGGCAGGTCATTCACCGTTGGTGTTTGGAGGACTGTGTTGGGAGTCACGCCGACAGCGTAGTCTACGCCCGCAACTTGCCACGCCGGGCGGCTCGCATAATTGTTCAGAAGACCAGGCTCCTGCAGGACACCTCCGGCTGCTCCTATAGATCCATCACCATTCGGCAAACCGAGCGGATCAGTGTAAGCAGTGTTTACCGACATTGGCGCCTCCGTTGCGTTAAGTGAGATCTTGGGTTGGGGCAAAACTGCAAGCGCTCATCATATCTTTTTGTTTTCTTCCGTGCGCACGATTGCCAGCAACGTGTGAAAACGCTGGCGAAGCACGCGCTTCGCTTCTTGTGGCTTTCGAGCCAAGGATATTCCATTTTTGTGGGATCGTACCGCCGTCATTTCGTGCAGAGCGCGCGCAGCCTGAGAAGGCGTCACTTAAGAAATAAGCTGATGTTTCGACGCGGTAAGTATCGTTCCGCCCATTGGACGCGCATAGGTAGCAATCTGCAAGATCCGTGAAAATTTGCCAACCGCCAACGCCCATCACAACACGCCTCAGAAAATATTCCACTCTGCGCGCGACCCTTATATCGGCACAACTGTCGAGTCGTTGAAGGGATATAAATGCTTTTGGTTCGTCCGCGCTCGATGTGACAACGGATGCTATACTGAATTTTGAACTCTTCACGGCGACCGTCCCGCTTCTCGACGTGATGCCGAAAAAACCGCCCATTCCAAACAGCTTGTGCCACCGCCTTGGCGACCTATTGGTTGCCTGAGTCAATTCGGGCCCCGCTCGTTGCGTGTTTCGCAAGCGACACTCATCAATTTTATCGAAAGTGCACCCGCGCGGAATCTGATCGCTACAATACCCGTCAAGTTGGCAATAGCGACATTTGCGGCGGCGTTTTTAGGGCGATTTTTTGGTTTCTTCAAGGCGAGCCCTCGCTTCGCCATCCGGGACGATGGATGAGAGAGCGAGATTTCCCCTCCGCTCCACGACTATAGTACCACTTTATCAATAGGCTACGTGCGGCCGATGACACATCGCCCGATTAGCGCGACTGAGCAAATATTTGGAGCGCGATTGTACCGATCAGCCAGAATGTTCGACGTATGTTCAATCTGCCGGTTGCCCGAATCACTCGACGCCGATCGTGGACGGCCTAAACTTTTCATTCTCCCAGTGGGCATTTTGCAATTTCGCAAAAGCGGCCGACGTATACTTCCACGTAGGCAGGACGTGTCTGGCAATGGCTCCGTGTGTCGACCAGAGGCGCAGCGATGGCTCACGCACCAACAGAGCTTTGTTGTCCGCGTGTTTCGGGCCAAACGGCAGGACAGAGCAATGGGACTAGCCATGAATGCTGCGCGCGCAAATGTCTTTGAGACCGGCCCAATGATTTGCGATCTTTCTTTTATCGACTTCATCTGCGCTTACAACGCGCTTGGGCAACAGTGCAGCCAGCCGGATGACATAAAATAATAGAAGCATGTAGATCCCAACCAGCGCCTTGGGCTTCGACCAATGCTTTCGCATATATCGCACAAACGATGCATTCGCGATTTGAGCGCGGCGGGCGCCGAGCTTAACGGCGCTAGCTCCGCCAAAGTGGATGATCTGCGCATCGGGCATGAATCGATTCTTCCAACCCTTCGCCCGAAATCGATAGCACCAATCTGTCTCCTCTGCATACATAAAGAATCCGTCGTCTAACACACCGGCTTCGTCAATCGCCTCCCGTCGAACCAGCATATAGCACCCTGTGACGACATCGACCTCTCGTGCATCGTCTCTTGGCCACCACGTCATTTGTTCACGCCCAAAGAAACGGCTCTTTGGAAACAGCTTGTATAAGTATGTCGAGAACAGAAACGCGTTCAGCAACGATGGAAACATAAAACAGCTGCACTGCAGACTTAAATCGGGATTCAAGACGCGGCACCCAAGGGCCGCGGTATCCGGATGAGCGTCGGAATATGCCACGGTTTTTTGAATTGCCCCATCCAATACAATCGTGTCGCTGTTGAGCAGCAGGATATGACGCCCCAATGCGATCGCGAAGCCCTGATTGTTCGCTGCTGCAAATCCGACATTCCGAGTGTTTGCGATGAGGATCACGTCAGGAAATTCACGACGCACCATCGCGACAGAGCCATCAGTAGAGCCATTGTCGATGACGACGATCTCAAATTTTACATCGCTGATGGTGGAATAAACTGAGTCGATGCAATCGCGTAGCAGGTCAATTGTATTCCAATTGACGATAACGACAGAGACATCGATCTGCGATGCATTCATCATTGCAACCTCTGACGTTCATTGAGCCCAAGATCGCAGTTGTTTGATTGGGCTTCGACGTCGCTCAATGTCGCTTCGTCCGAAAGCTTGAGGTAGAGTTCCTCCATGCGGCGGACCTTTTGAGTCCAAAGCGCAACGGTAGCGGCACGAAGGCGCGCACCATCACCGAGCATCAGCCGGAGTGCCCGATTCATGGCAAGATGCCGGATGGCGTCTGAGATTGCATGCGCGAACTGATTTGGGTCTACCGGCGTTATAAGTATCCCACTTGTCTCGTCCACAGCAGCCCCCGGCCCGCCGCGATCGCAGGTCACGATCGGTAAGCCCCAGCCCATCGCCTCGAAGACGGCATTCCCCCCAGGCTCGCGATAGCTTGGAAAGACAAAAATGTCGGCCGATTGATAGAAGCGATCGACATCTGCGCGTGCCAGGCGCCCATGAAAGATCACGCGTTCTGCGAGCCCCAGTTTTGCCACGAGATCTTCGCATATGGCCCGGTCAAATCCGTCCCCGACAACGTCGAGCACCAAAGGCAAATCTTTCAATAGCGCCATGGCCCTGATCGCGTCACGGATCCCCTTGGTGCGGATAACTCGGCCCACATAAAGAAGTCGGAGCGGGCCAACGCGACCTGAGCGATCGACGGCGTCAGGAAGCGCCTCGAGACCCGTTTCGCTTAGAATTTCAAACCTGCGGACGGGTAGACCTGATAGGAATGACCGAACATATGGCGCTATGCCAACGACGCAAGACGCATCCGTATAGGTTTGCCGCAGCCATGGGTCGAACCGCATTCTCAGCCTATCAAGCCGACGCAGTCCGACGTACCAGGGAGCCGTGTCGCGGTCACCTTTGAACCCTTCTGGGGAATCAAGACTTCCGCCCACTGGCCCTATAAGATATCGAAGACCCAATCCCGCGAGGGGGGAAGGGTAACGCATGGCAACGGGAAGGATCTGATGGGCCAGATCAAATTTCTCACCTTGGGCCAATGCGCGCCGAATCCAGCCGCGCGCTTTGATATAGAATGGAATATAACCCGGCTTGAGCAGGCTATTGAATCGCTCTACCCTGCTGAATAGTGACGGTTCTGTCCACTCCACAACGCGCAGCCCCGGAAGCTGGACTGATGCCGGGAGCTTGCTGCGTTTATTGTATGTCAGGAGAGTAACATCGTTACGAACAGCAAGCCGCTTGACCCACTGATATGCAACCCAGGCCTCCCCCACATCCTGGCCGTCGCACGTTGGTGCAATCAGTAGCAATTTCCGCACAGACCGACCTCCCGAACCGTCTTCACATCGAGGCCTCTCCCGCCGTTCAAAGGGTCGCAAAGCGGCGACCGTCGTGGCATTTGCGGCGCATTTAATCTAATAATAAATCCCCTGGAACTCAATATATAATTGCAATTCTTTATTTGACCATTTATTTGAAAGGATTAATTTCCTCCTACGGGCTCACGTGCGCGCCGGAAAGTGGCAACCGCGGGCCAGACGGCGCTGCACAAGCGTTCGTGCCGATGCGGGTCGGATTATGAACGTGGTCCGGCACCGACAATGGCAGCGCCTAGGAACAAGGGAATATCTTCGGCGCGATTTGGGTTTGATCGGTGACGGCGGCCTCAGGGGCGCTATTCGTGACATTACTCCTCATTGGCGATACGCCGCGCGAACTCAATAGGCGTCACCCGCCAGAGCTTCCCCCTGACCAATCCGCGCCTCAACTTCCACTTTTGGATATGCAGGCATCCGCCGAAATATATGTATCTCGACGAGATTGGAGTATATTAATTTAAATTCAATAGTGATATTTTAAATCGCTCCCGATATTTTCACGCCCGATTTCGGCCTGCGAGGCGCCGTCGTGATCAATAGTACAAATCGTTCTGGGCTAACTTTACCGCCCACAGCCGGATTAACGACTGACAGCCCACTACTCGGCCCACGCTATTCCATCGTAGCCTGGCTCGCCCTAGTCCCCGTGCTTTTGCCGCCACGAGAATTGCATATAGACGCCGGAGTCAATTTTACTCCCGGTCGCATATGCGTGATCGTTTTGTTAATTCCGGCCCTTGTCAATTTATTGTTCAGCGGTCAGCGCACCTCCTGGGCCGATTTCTTTGCTCTCGCGACCGCGGTGTGGATACCGGTGGCGGCTATGTTCTCGAAGGGCACCGACGCACTTTTCACGGCCGCAGGGGGCGAAAGTCTTGAGTTTCTGGGAGCCTATATGGTGGGCCGAGCTTTTCTTTGGCATCCAGCAGCTCTTCGAAATTTCCTTAACGTATTGAAGTTCGTTATCATTGTTCTGTTCTTCTGCGCACTGGCCGATCGGATTTCGGGACAGTGGATCATCGAAAATTCGCTCGCATCCTTCGTCAATATTGTGCCCGCCGGTGCAAATTATAGAGAGGGTGTCGTACGAGCGACTGCGACACTCGACCATCCGATCCTGCTTGGTGCGTTCTTCGCCTTGGCTTCGGCGCTATTCATCTATTCGAACATGAGTACGCTCAGCCGGGCATTCTTTCTCCTCGTCTGCTTATTTGGAAGTTATCTGTCACTATCCTCAGTTTCGCTGATGGTGTGGTGCATGATTTTGGGCGTGTACCTCTATGATCAGTTCTTGAGCGCCGTCTCTCGCCGTTGGACCTTGTTCTGGGGCGCGACATTCATGTTCATCTGTTTGATCGTTGCGACCACGAACGCGCCCCTCGGGTGGATCATTACACATATGACGTGGGATCCCGAAAGCGGCTATTTTCGTTATTTAATTTGGAATGCCGCTTTGGAGCGAATTCACGAATCGCCATACATCGGTTTTGCGTTCAGCCCCCTGAACGACGACATCCTCGACACGACCATCGACAGCGTGTGGTTGGCTTCTGCGCTCAGGTTTGGGGTCCCAATGATTGTGTGGCTATTTCTGACCAATCTTGCTGCGATTTGGCCAACACGTAAGATACGGCCTGATCTTGATGATGCAGCCTTCCTCAAACGAATGAACACTGGCTTCGCAGTTATGCTGCTCATGTTCATGTTCATCGGCCTGACTGTCCATTTTTGGAATTATATGTGGGTTTATTGGGCCTTATGTCTCGGGATAAAAACGTCACTCAGGCAAAATCTTGCCGGGAACAAGGGGTAAATCGCGCACTGCAACTTTCATCAGTCCGCACATCACCGGGACGGTGATGTCGTCCGTTTGTGACTTTGCAGCCCCGCAATCGTCCGCCCAGTATTCATATCAACGTTGGCGCTGTAGTCTGCTTGTTCCAACCCTGGCGACCTTGGATAGAATGCACCAAACGCGCCGCTGTCCGTGCGGTTAAACCCGTTGACCGACGCCAAGTAATTGTAAGTGATCTTGCCGCCCGTTGCACTCGCATGAGTTGGCACATAAAATCCAATGAGATAAGAGGCAGCGCCCGGCAGTGCCGCGATGACAACGTTGCGGGAGACCGTGCTGTTGTAGAAATTTCCGCCATCACCAAAGAAAGCGATAGCGGCGCCGATCCCAACGGGAAGGTTCTCCTCGTTTCGGGCTGATTGTGAGTAGATCGTATTGTATTCAATGATAGCGCGATCGGCCTTGTTATGCGTCCCCCGGATATAAATGGCGTTGGCGTGTGCCCCAGGCGACCAGGCGAAGCCTTCCAGGAGATTGTAGCGCGCGATCAAGGAAGCACTGCTCTGGATCCCCCCTGGCCCGTTCTTGATCCAGGAATATGTGACGGTTAGCGGACACCACACCTTGATGATCTGGAAATTGGGATCGCTCGCCATTCCTCCTCCGTCCAGCGTGCAGTGGCTGACAATGACCTGAGCTGTCGCATCGACGGTGCTTCTAATGACAACACCTTTGGACGCTCCACAATTCTTAATGGTTACGGTCCCGGATGCTGAGTCGTCGATCATGACTGTAAGATCGGTGAGATCATAGCCATCGAGCGTGACATCCGGACCGATGATGTGAATTGCCTCGGGACGCAATGCTGTGCCCTTGGGAAGATTTTCCGCATTTGGGGCCTTGAGCAAGACTTGCGGAGGAACCCCGACCGGATAGTCAACGCCTGCCACCTGCCATGGGGGACGCGCCACAAAGCCTGCCAAAAGTGCCGGATGTTGCGGAGCACTGTGAAATGCGCGTTGCGAACCTTCACCAGCGTCGCCAGCCCAAGGGGCGGGGCCTGGAACGGTGCTGACCCAAACAGCGATTGCAATGATCGCGAGAGCGGCGCGCATGAATGGGCTCATCGGGATCTGCCGTCGTCTCAAGCGGCGTGACATGCCCCCTGCTCCACGCGTGTCGCCTCAACAATGATCGAAGCGGCGAGCGGAAGTGACAGTGATGCAGGTAGATAGCCGCCGATTCCTGACGTCATCAGGTCTCTCCCCTCTTTAGGGTCTGTCGCAATTCCGAACGCCTTGTCAACCCTGAACCCCACTTCGGCACACCAGTTTCGAATGGTTCTGGCCGAGCTGAAGTGCATTCCAGTGGATTTGTAATCATTCAGCAGCGGCAGCCGCGAACCGTTTCTGAATCGGCGCCAAAGCGCCCGAAGCGACATCATATTGGGTGTTTGGACGATGAGCGTCGCGTTTGGATCCATCAGCGCATGCGATAAGGAGAGAAGCTGTTGCGGCCTCGGCGCAAGATGCAAAACGTTCAGGCAAAGAACGCAGTCAAAGCGCTCATTGCAACGTGACACGACGCACGCGATCTCGTCGTAAATCATCTCGACACCGTCGGCCTCTGCCCCACCCGCAATGATCGGGTCCAGGGGAATCGCGACAACATGCAGACCCCTGTCTTTCGCGATCCATCGTTCGGTCGCCCCGGCGGCGCAGCCAATGGAAAGGATGTTCCGTGCCGTCTTGGGAATGCGCGCGGTCACCTGCTCGTCCACGGGCTCGTAGTAGTCCTTTGAATACGCACCGCGCCAAAGCCGTGTCTCGGTAGGAAGCAGCGGCTTGGCCTGAGAACCGTTCCCGGCGATATGCAACAAGGCGTTCGTTTGGTGGCTGAATTCCTCCGCTGTCACGCCCATCTTTCCCACATAACGGTTGGACATGTGATGGACCGTGAATAGGTCCAAGTGCGAAACGGGGATCAATTTTGTTAAGCCGCACTGGGTATAAGGATCGGTCGCGGCCGTGCATAGCAGATCGTATCTTCCCTCGTGCGGAGCGACATCGAATCCGCCAGACTCCAGTACTTTCTTAAGTTGCGTTCGGCTCAAGACGTAGCAAGCGGCATGCTCGTTGGTGAAATGGGCAAGTGTATAGTCGCCCCGTCGTCTGACCGATAATGGGGTCCAGTGAAAATGCCCGTGCACATCGGGATAGCTTCGCGCGCCGTCACCTCCAAACTCAACGCGTAGAAAGCCTGCTATTTCGTCCTCTTCCAGGCTCGTGGTCACCTCCAACCAAGCCCGAAGACTCGGCTCAGCGATCAGAATGTCGTCTTCCGAATAAATGAACAGATCATAGTCATCCCGCCGATCGACAAAAAGTTTCTTGTGGCCGAAGGGTAACGACCACGGATTCTTGGCGGGCAGCCCAACAAGACATTCCACACCCGGTGCGGATTTGTAGATGTTAGACAGAACCACAATATCAATATCAAACGACATCGAGCGATACTCGCGAATGATTCGCTCGAGAAAGCGATCGTTCGACGTCCCGTAGCTTGCGATCGCCACCAAGACACGGAGCGATTCCGCCCGAACGTCTTTGGCTTTCAAACCCAGCTGCATAGCGCTTTTCCCTTGGCCCAAGGGCTCCTTATTGAATGGAACAATATAAAATAATTTATTTGCATTTTAAATCGTTATCATTGAAAATTGACTATTATTTAAATAGTTGGGTTTTCCAGACTTTGTCTGGTCTGTGTCGAGCGAAGGGTCCCCTTGGAGCACTGGCAGGCCAAGCGCTCGAAGCAGCAAGAAGCATCTTTGGCAACGGTGCCCGCATGAACGTTCTCGTTTACCCGCATTCCATGGAAATCGGCGGTTCGCAACTCAACGCCGTGCAGATCGCCGGCGCTGTGCGCGACCGAGGTCACCAGGTTATCGTCGTTTCGGAGCGCGGCCCCCTGGTGGCGCGCGTGGCGGCGCTCGGGCTCGAACATATTGAAATTCCACGCGACCGGGCACGCCCGTCGCCGCATGTCATTCGACTGCTTCGCGACGTGGTCAAACGACGAGCCGTGGACGTAGTGCACGGGCACGAATGGCCGCCCATCGTTGAAGGGTTTCTTGGTGCGGGGCTTCTTGGCAATGCCGCTCTGGTTGGAACCGTTATGTCGATGTCGGTCGTCTCTTTCCTGCCACGCAGCAGTCCGTTGACCGTTGGCACCGAGATGATCCGCAGCGCCGCGACCAGGGCGGGATATCAATCGGTCACGTTGCTTGAGCCGCCGGTCGATACGCTTGCGGATAATCCATCGGTTGATGGGTATGCGTTTCGCATTGGACACGGGATTGCTCCGAACGACATCTTGGGCGTCATGGTGTGCCGGCTGGTCCCTGATCTCAAACTCGAAGGGCTGCTGAGTGCATGCAGCGCAGCTGGCCAAATGGCATTCAACGGAGCCCCCTTTCGCCTGATGATTATCGGTGATGGGCCAGCAAAAGGGCAAGTCGTGGCCCGCGCAAACGAGGTCAATGTCGCTGCAGGGCGTAAAATCATTGAACTTGCGGGCGAGATGCCGGATCCCCGCCCCGGCTATGCTGCCGCCGACATTGTCATCGGCCAGGGCGGCTCGGCATTGCGCGGCATGGCTTTCGGCAAACCACTCATTGTCATCGGCGAGGAGGGTTTCAGTGAACTCCTGACGCCGGAGAGTGCGCCAACCTTCCTTCGCCAGGGCTGGTACGGGCTCGGATCGGGTTCGCGCGGTGCCGGCGTCGCGGCGTTGCACGCGGCTCTCGAAGCGACCGTTCCTTCTTCGGCCTACCGCCGATCACTGGGATTGTTTGGCCGGACGTTGGTCGAGGAGCGCTTCAGCCTCATCAATGCGGCTCAGAAGATGGAGGAGACATACCTGTTGGCCATGCGCAACAAACCTTCCGTCGGTCAACGGCTGATCGACGGCGCACGGTCGGTCCACCTCCTGACCGGCTACAAGCTGCACCGAAGGTTTCAGAGATGGATTGGGACCGCCAGCCGTGATGATAGCAACGCCCGCGGCCGAATCTCGACCATTCTTGCTTCTGGTCAAATTGGTGGAACGACACGTAATAGCTGATCGTCAGCAAAGAAAAAGCTGCCATGGTATCTGGCCATTGTCAGCCCTTTGCAGACGGGTGGATTTATATCTGAAGTCGATCTACGCTTTGTGAGTGCAGGAACACAGGCATCGCACGACCATCGTCCCATTTCGCGCACCGCGAATGACTTAGATTTCGTCCCGCAACGCTTGTGCAACCCGTTCAATATCCTCCTCCTTCATTTGCGCATAGATCGGCAACAGGATCGAATGATCCTGCGCGTGTTCCGAGCGTTGAAGGCCATGGCGCGGTCTGTTTCCCGCGTAAGCTGGCTCGCGATGTGCACACATGATGCCACGCCGCGTCGCAATCCCCTTATCCAGCAGATTTTGCATGACGCGACCTTGGTCCAGGCGATCTGAGAGTCGTACGCAAAAGCTTTGCCAATTCGATCGCGCCCACTCCGGTTCCTCCGGCAGGCGCAGACCCTCTATGTTGCCCAGAAGTTCGGCGTAGCGTGCTGCAATCGCTCGGCGCCGCAAAACAATATCAGAGAGTCGTTCGAGTTGCTTCCGCCCGATCGCCGCCTGGATATCTGTCATTCGATAATTATATCCCACCATCAGATAGTCTTCGAAGATCACCTGCGATGAACCATGTCGTACGGTATCTGGAACGCTCATGCCGTGTTGGCGCAGAAGTCGAAATTTGTGATCCAGATCAGCGTCGGCGGTGGTCAACATTCCCCCCTCGCCGGTCGTAATCACCTTGCGTGGATGGAAGGAAAAGCACGCGATCCGTCCGTGCGGCTTACCGACCAATTTCCAAGTTCCGTTTATGCAAATCTGACTACCGACCGCGCAGGCGGCGTCTTCGATCAAGTCAATCGCGTGCCGATCGGCAAGAGCAACCAAAGCCGCAAGATCGCACGGCATTCCCATTTGATGGACTGCGAGAATTGCGCGCGTGCGGGGCGTGATCGCCTCCGCCACCCGCTGCGGATCGATATTGTAGGTTGCGGGATCGATGTCCACGAGAACCGGGATCGCTCCACAATAGCGAATACAGTTGACGGTGGCGATAAAGGAGTGACTGACCGTGATGACCTCATCGCCAGGGCCGATGCCGAGAGCAGCCAAGGCAACATGCAGCGCCGTGGTGCAATTCGAAACAGCGCAGGCGTAATGTGCGCCCATGTACGAGGCGAAATCCCGCTCGAATGCTGCCACTTGGGGACCTTGGGACACCCAACCGGACAAAACCGCCTCGCGGGCAGCATCGGCTTCGTCAGCCGCAAGCAATGGCAAAGCAATAGGAATCACGGCGCGATCGCCTCCCTCTCGGAAGTTGCAGGGAGCGACCCGCGTTTTGCGCGCCACCATTTCACGAGATCTTTGAGTCCCTGTTCGAGTGGCACCGTCGCCCGAAAGCCTAACAGGCGCTCCGCCTTTCCGGTTGATGCCAACCGGCGCGGCACCGGATTGACCGACCGTTCGGGTGCAAATTCCGGCGTCATCCCACGATGACCCATCGCCGAAGCGAGCAATGTCGCGAGCTGTGCCAAACTCGTCTCTTTCCCGCTGGCAATATTGAACGCTTCGTCCGTTACCTTGGATTTTGCCCCCAGAATATTGGCGCGCGCGACATCGCGCACGTGAACGAAATCCATTGTTTGCTGACCATCTCCGAAAATGATCGGCGGCAACCCGGCTTCCAGACGCTCCATCCAGCGGATGAGGACTTCGGTATAGCGGCCATGAATATCCATCCGGTCGCCATAGACGTTAAAATATCGGAAGGTTACGTAGTCGAGGCCATACATGTCGTTGAAGGAGCGCAACAGACCTTCATTAAACGCCTTTGCTGCCCCATACAGCGTTCGGTTGCCATAGGGGTTTTGTCGCTCCGTCGTCGGGAACTCCTCCGCCAACCCATATACCGAAGCCGATGATGCTGCGACGACTTTCTCGATATCATACTTGATGCACAATTCTAGAAGCTCGAATGTTGCATCGACCATGACCCCCATCGCCTCCCGCGGCTCGGCAGCGCAGTGGGTAATGCGCAAAGCCGCTTGGTGAAAGACGATATCGGCTGTTCGGATAAGCTGCGCCATCAGTTTCCTGTCACGAATATCGCCCTGCACCAGCCGCACGGGTCCCCGCTCGAGGGTGCGCTGAAGATTCTCCGCACGGCCTCTGATCATATTGTCGAGGCAGATGATTTCTGAGCAGCCCTCGTCACACAACAGATCAGCAATATGTGAGCCTATAAAACCGGCTCCTCCGGTCACGAGAATGCGTTTTCCTTTAAGATCAGCCAAGACGCTCTCCTCTCGTTCGGTTTTGCCGAAATCACGTGCTGCCAGACTGTCCGTGATCGCGGCCAGATCTAAGCCGCATCAGCGAACGCAATCTTTTCGAGTTGTGTAACGACCTCGACGACGTCCTCCGGTGCAAGCTCGGCATAAACCGGCAAAGACAGGAATTGGTGGGCCAGCGCCTCGGTCAATGGCAGATCGCCCACTCGATAGCCAAGGGTCGCATAGGCCTTTTGGAGGTGAACCGGAACGGGATAGTGAATCGCCGCTCCTATCCCTGCCTCTTGCAATCGCCTCAATGTCTCGTTGCGATGCGACAAAGCAATGGCGTAGACATGGTAGACATGGCGGCAATGGGCTGGCGGCTGTGGCCGCACAAAGGGCAGCTTTGCGAGCAAATCATCATAGCGTGCTGCCACGGCACGACGCGCTTCGGTCCATTCCTCAATATAATCCATTTTTATGTTGAGCACGGCGCCCTGGATCCCGTCCATTCGGTAATTGTACCCCGGAACGACGTGGTTATATTTGGTCTCTTGGCCCCAGTCGCGCAGCAACGACACTTTCCGCGCGAAGTCCGCTCGATTGGTGACGACAGCCCCGCCCTCCCCATAGGCTCCGAGGTTTTTGCCTGGATAAAAGCTGAAGCAGCCCAGATCGCCGATCGATCCGGCCGCGCGTCCTTTGTATGCGGCCCCATGGGCCTGGGCCGCGTCCTCGATCACCACCAGTCCGTGGCGCTCCGCGATCGCCATGATCGGATCCATGTCTGCCATCAGCCCGTGCAAGTGCACAGGCATGATGGCTCTCGTCCGCAGCGTGATCGCAGCCTCGATATTGGCCGGGTTGATCGTCCAGGTCACTGGATCAATGTCGACAAAAACCGGCTTCGCACCGCTATAGAGTATCGCTGCGGTCGTTGCGACGAACGTCATTGATACCGTAATGACTTCATCACCAGGGCCAACTCCGGCGGCGAGCAACGCCAGATGGAGTGCTGAGGTTCCGCTGTTGACCGCCCGGCAATGGCTGACATTGCAATAGGCGGCAAAACGCTCCTCAAAACTCGCGACCTCCGGTCCCAGGACAAATTGGGTGCTGGCAACGGCGCGCAAGATCGCCTCGTCGACCCTCGGCTTGATCTGCTGATATTGAGCCTTCAAATCCGTGAGAGGTATCAAGACGTTCGCCCTTCTCGTAATGCCGGCGCATCTATTTAATTTTTACACCCACATTTAATCACAAACATTAATTATTGAAAAGCTTTAAGAACAGCGAATTAAATATTTTCTACGGTATCAATCACGATAAATCGTCGCAATCTTCCCTCGCGCGCGCAGGGCCTGGCTGCTGGCCAGGCGACAACACGCGTGCAGGTACGCCGGCGACCACAGCACCCGGCGGCACGTCTCGCGTTACGACGGCGCCGGCGCCGACCGTTGCTCCCGCACCGATTGTGATACCGCACAATATCGTGGCGTTGGACCCAATTGACGCCTTACAACCGACACGGGTCCGTTCAAGCGTCCAATCGGCGGCACTTTGCGGACGCCCGTCAACCGTTGTCGCTCTTGGATATCGATCGTTGGTGAACATGACACCGTGACCGATGAAAACCTCGTCCTCGATCATCACCCCCTCGCAGATGAAACTATGCGACGATATTTTACAGCGTGCCCCAATTGTCGCCCCGCTCTGAATTTCGACGAAAGTTCCAATTTTCGTCTCGTCTCCGATATCGCAGCCGTAGAGATTGACGAGATCCGGGTGGAAGATCCTAACGTTGCTCCCAAGACGAACATCCTTCGTTATTGGCATATTACCACCTATCCTTTTGCACATAGTGGAACCACGCAGCCCAGCGTTCGGCAGTCACGCCAGGAACCACGAACGCCAAACTCTCGGCCGCCTCCCCTAGCCGGCGCAGGAGCGGATGCGCCGCGAGCATCAGCCCAAGGACCCAACACAGGGCCGCACTCACGCTTGCCGATATCAAGCCCAGGAGGGCTGTCATTGTGCCGTTATCCACGAGCGTGGCACATACGACCGGTCCGACCGAGGTCAAAATCGTAACAACAACACTTTTGGTGAGCGAATGGACCAGTTGACTCACCTTGATATTCAGAAGCCGCGCAAGATAGTAGATTGCAACGGCTGCCTGGAACGGCAGCGTCACCAGTGCCGAAGCCGCCACCATCTGGACGCCAAAAAACGACGCAAGTAGAATGACCAGAAGAGAAGGCGGCAGCGAAATCAACGAGGTCACCAAAGCACTGCGCACGTTTCCAGTCGCGACGAACATTGGATAACTTAAACAGGCCGCGAACAAAGCGGTATTCGCGATACAGAGGAGACGGACGATCGGCACAATTTCCAACCACCCACTCCCCAGCCAAAGGAATATAATCGGTTGCGCCATCACGGCAATAAAGAGTAGGAACGGCCATTGCACCGCCGCAAGCAGCTGCATCGTTTCGAGATAGACCGCTTTAAGATCTGCGCCCACTTTTCGCTGGGCGACGACCGCTGGCATAAGTACGGGATTTACGACTTGCGTGATTAACTTGTCGAACACTTGCGTCAGGTTCACGGCTCGACTGTAGAGCCCCACCGAAGCGAAATCGAGCACTCTCGCCAAAAACAATTGTGGTGAAAGATTGTAGAACATATTGATGATACTGATCGCGCTTGAGTAGAGTCCGAAGCTGATGATTTCGCGGCTGTCCACCAGCGATATCCGGAAGATGTCAAATGATGCATATCTGCTGAGCAGCATGATTGCGAGTGCCGCGGTATTCGTAACGGCGCCCCACACCGGCGCCATGTAACTAAAGTGGCACGCCGCAAGCACACACGACACAACGATGCCAGAGGCGTTCGCCACGAGATTGCAGACGGCGAGCTCGCGGAATTCCATATTTCGGCGAAACAAGGCCGATATAGTATTGGAAACGGGCAGGAGCAAAAAGCTCAGCGCCGACACAACGACACCGAAAGCCAATCCTTCTTGGCCGAAGAACCGGGACAAGGGCTGAGCCGCGGCAAGTAGGAGCACGCTGATAAATGCCGAAATAGCAACGGTAATGGTAAAGGTGGTATGAATATTCGCGCGCGACAAGTCTTGTTTCTGAATAAGGTAATTCGCTCCGCCGAGTTCCTGCGCCGATGCTGCGATGATGGAGGTAAGAGCGTTTATCACTGCGTAGACGCCAAATTCGGCCGGTGTCAACAAGCGGGCCAGTACGGCGGTTCCCACAAAAAAGAGGACGAGGCTTACGTAGCGCTCGATGGCAGAGAACAGGATGGAACGTGGCACCGGTTTCATTGCGACTTCGCTACAGCTAGAGACGGGTTTTTGCGGAAACCCTCGTCGAGCGATTTAGGCAACGGCCGCCACCCGCTTCAACGTCTGCTTCCTCAACTTCAATTGCACTGGCCGCCCATGATCGGCGATCGAACGACAGGCCGCCTCGAGCACGTCTGTTACCCACAACCCCGATAGGCCACTTGAAATAGGTGTCGCCCCAGTGTTCACACATTCAAGGAAATGCTCAATTTCGATCTGAAGCGCCTCTGTCGCTGAAATGTGGGGTGCCCACATGTCCCCCGCCCGGTATCCGATACGCATTTGATGCGCGTTTTCTTCTGGTGCGTTTAGCGTAATCCCTTTGTCGTAGACCTTGATTTTTTCCGTCGGTTCGAGATCGTTATAGACAATCATCTTTTTGCTCCCCCCGATAAATGTTTGCCGCACCTTGATGGGAGAGAGCCAATTGACATTCACATGGGCCACACATCGACTTTCAAAGAACAGAGTGATGTGTGCCATGTTTTCAGGAGAACCTGCCACATGCGATGATCCTGTCGCTGAAACAGCCACAGGAAGTTCATCCAGGATGTATTGGATAATAGCGACATCGTGGACCGCGAGATCCCAAATCACGTTCACGTCGCTCTGGAACAAGCCGAGACTCGAGCGCGTACTGTCGTAATAGTAGATCTCCCCAAGTTCATCGCGGGACAAGAGATTCTGGATCTTTTGAACGGCGGGTGTATACAAGAAGGTATGGTCGACCATCAAGGTTAAGCCGCGTCGGTCGGCTTCGTCGATCAGACGGCGCACCAGATTCGTGCCCTGTGCCAACGGCTTTTCAACCAATACATGTTTTCCCGCTTTGAGCGCGGCAAGAGCGAGTCCGTAGTGGGTATGCACTGGAGTGGCGATGGCAACTGCGTCGATTTTGGAATCCTTGAGCAGATCTTCATAATGATGTGTCGTCTCGACTCCGGGGTAAAGACGCTGACACGCCGCCAACTTTGCCGTATCAAGATCACTGACACGAACAACGCGTGCCGACGAATTGCTGACGAAATTGCGGACGAGGTTTGGCCCCCAATAGCCATATCCGACAACGCCGACGCCTATCAGCCCATTTTGCATGTGCCTACCTCTCTTCTTTCGCGACCATTCGGCTTCGTCTCTTCTATGGGGCGACCCGAGGTAGCGCGGCGCTCAACCTTTTTGTTCGTTATGTTCGCGCTGGCATGTCCTGCCAAATTCCGCGTGTATCGATCACATCTAGGTGGCGGCGGCTCGCCAGTGGAATCATCCTAAACTCGTCATGGTCGACGAGGAGGATCGCAATCTCGCAAGCGTGGAGCGCCTCATCTATGGTCATGAAGCCAACCCCGTGCTTCGCCAATTTGTCGGGCAGTCGTTTCAAGTTCGGCTCGACGACCTTGATACGCTCTCCATATTTGGTCGCAAGATGTAATGCCACCTCCATAGCAGGACTTTCACGCAGATCGTCGATATTGGCTTTGAACGTCAACCCACAACAGGCGATATTGGCGTAAGGGTGATCATCAATCAGCGCTTCGGCACGCTCAATGATCCTCACCGTCTTATTCGTATTGACCTCGCGGCTCGTCCGCATGACACGCGCGAGATCTGGCGCCGAATCAATAATGAACCACGGATCGACCGCGATGCAGTGACCGCCCACACCTGGTCCGGGTCGAAGCACGTTCACACGTGGGTGGCGATTGGCGATATCGATGACTTCCCACACGTTGATGTCGAATCTGTCGCAGATCAGGGACAGCTCGTTGGCAAACGCAATATTGGTATCCCGAAATGCGTTTTCCGTCAGTTTTACTAGCTCTGCTGCGCGAGCCGTGGTCGCGACACATGCCCCGCGCACGAACATTTTATAAAAGCGTTGAGCCATCCGCGTGCAGCTGGGCGTGATCCCGCCGATACAACGATCGTTGTTGATAAGTTCGGTCAGAATTTGCCCCGGCAAAACGCGCTCCGGGCAATAGGCAACGTGCACCGCGCTATTGTCCTTGCCATTCATGCCAACCTGCAGCTCGGGCCGCCGATCGCTGATCTTCTTTGCTATCGCCTCGGTTGTCCCTATCGGTGATGTCGATTCGAGAATAACAAGATTCCCGGGTGACAAAAGCTCAACGATACTGTCAACGGCGGCATTCACGCTCGACAAGTCGGGCCGGTTGTCCTCATCAATGGGCGTTGGCACAGCAATAATGAACACATCCGCGGGTCGCGGCGCGGTTGAGGTGGTCAGTGCGCCGCTTGACACAACCTTGGCGACCAGACCATCAAGATCGGGCTCAGAAATATGAATTGCCCCGGAGGCAACCGTCTTCACGACATCCTCCTTGGTGTCGACGCCAAGCACCTTCAGTCCGCGGCTCGCAATCAAGGCTGCAGTGGGTAATCCAATGTAGCCAAGCCCGAGTATCGTAATGTTTTGGATGTCAGGCATCGAGTAGAACTTTCACTATCCGCTCGCTGGCGCGGCCGTCACCAAAGGGATTGTGGGAGCGCGACATCGCAGCGTATGTTTCATTGTCATCAAGCAAACGGCATGTTTCACCGACGATCTTGTCGTAGTCCGCTCCGACCAGGCGAGCTGTCCCTGCCTCCACACCTTCGGGGCGTTCGGTTGTCTCACGCATGACGAGGACGGGTTTTCCAAATGTCGGCGCCTCCTCCTGCACACCTCCTGAATCCGTCAGGACCAAGTAGGAGAGTGAAAGAAGGCTGACAAAGTCCGTGTATTCCTGCGGCGAAATGAGGAATGCACGTGGATGATTCGCCAAATGCGCGGCGAAGACATCGCGAACATTGGGATTTGGATGGGTGGGCAAGACGATAACGACATCTTCGCGGTTAAGGATCGTCCGCAAGGCGCTGACAATATTGGTGACGCCGCTGCCGAAATTTTCACGGCGATGACATGTCACGAGGATGATCTTGCGGTTCCCGTAATGTTTCTTTATGCCATCCCAGCGGGACGACAGGAGAGGATCCGCTTCGACCATGGCTTTCGTCAGGATCAAGGCGTCGACAACAGTATTTCCCGTCACATGGATTCGCTCGTTTGACACATTTTCCGATCGCAGCGCCTGTGCCGCGCGCTCGGTCGGCGCAAAGTGCTGATCCGCAATTGAAGTAACGATCTTGCGGTTCACTTCTTCCGGCCATGGTGCGTAAATATCGCCGCTTCGAAGTCCCGCCTCTACGTGAGAGACAGGGACGCGGTGGTAGTATGACGCGAGTGCACCTGCCACGGCCGTCGCCGTGTCGCCTTGAACGATCACCCGCGTCGGCTGCACTTCCTCAAGGACCTCGCCGATCCTACCCAGAAGCCGCGCAGTGAGATGATCCAAAGTTTGGTTTGCCGTCATGACATTAAGGTCGAAGTCCGGCACCACTTTTGCGAGCTTGAGCACCTGATCCAGAAGCTCGCGGTGCTGCGCAGTCGCGCAGACCGTGACATCAACCTTCTGCTCTGCTTTAAGTTGGTGAATCACCGGAAACAATTTGATTGCCTCCGGACGGGTACCCAACAGGATGAGAAAGCGCTTACGCATGTCTCATCCTCCGATACGGTGTGCGTCAGGCGGCGTAACTCCACCAGGGCGAAACTTGGGCCCCGCGAGTCGGCTGAGGAGTGCTCGCGTCATAAGGCCGACAAAAATCGTGTTGGTCTTGGCGTACCGCCACCACATGCGTCGAGGCTCTTGGTAGATTCGATACAGCCATTCGAGCCCGCACTGCTGCAAAACCCAAGGTGCACGCCGCACATTGCCGCTCAGAATATCGAACGAGCCACCGACCCCCATCACAAAAGGAACACCCAACTCATCGCGGTAGGCCGCCAGAAAGCGCTCCTTTCGGGGAGTCGGCATGCCGATAAAAAGACAATCTGCCTCGCTCGCGCGTATGTCTTGGACAACCAACGCCTCCTCCTCCCGGGTGAAATACCCGTCCCGGAGGCCTGCAAAAACGAGATTCGGATACTTTTTCGAAACCTGTTGCGCTGCTTGCCGCAAAGCTGCCGGCGTCGCGCCCAGAAAATACGGCTTGAAGCCATCGCGCGCGCAAAGTGCGAGAAGCTCCGTCAGTAAATCAACCCCCGTTACACGCTTCGACACCGGCATCCCAAGCGCCTGCGCACCCCAAACAATGCCCATTCCATCGATGCCGATGACATCGCTGTTTACAACATCGTTGGCCAACACCGGGTCGGACCGCATGTTGACCAGTTTCGCAACGTTCAAGGCGACGTGCTGGAGGCGTCGCCGGCTCCGCATCGCCTCGCGCGCAAGCTCGACGGTCTCCTTCATCGTCAGAATGTCGATGGGGCACCCAAGAAACGACGTACGCATTTTTTCAACCTCTACGTTTCATGTTGCGGCACCCCATGCATTTGGGGGACTTGTTATTTGATTTTATAATCCGATAATACGGGGCGCATATTTAATTTCAAGATTATTATGATTTAAATTATACCCGCAAAAACTCTTTCATCAACTCGTCCGAAGGAGGTAAACATGAAAAATTTATCACGTAATAACAGCCAGTTAGAATATCTATGGATTAAATGAGAACATGATTTCGGTAATAATTCCGCATCTGAATCAAGCCGATCAGCTTGAGGCATGTTTGTGTAGCTTGGACGCGCAGAGTCTGCCGCGCCAGCTATTCAATATCGTCGTGGTCGACAATGGCTCCACGGCGCCACCGGTCGACGTCATCGCCCGTCACGAGGGTGTCCGGTTGCTGCACGAACCTAGGCCCGGACCTGGTCCGGCTCGAAACACCGGCGCCGCAGCGGTCAGGAGCGAAATCCTCGCCTTCATTGATGCCGATTGCCGGGCCCATCCCGATTGGTTGCGCTCGATACACCAAGCGCTTGAAGCGTATCCGCGGGGTACGATCCTTGGAGGCGACGTCCGGATCTGGGGCTCGGATCAGCGGCCGCTCAACGCCATAGCGGCCTATGAAAGTGTCTTCGCCTATCGCTTCAAGCTTTATATTGAGCAACACGGCTATGCCGGGACAGGAAATATGGCGATGTTTCGTCGCGATTTCGAAGCCGTTGGACCTTTTGCGGGGATTGAGGTCGCAGAAGACATGGATTGGGGCCGCGCCGCCCGTGCCGCAGGATTCACGTTTCGCTATGTTGAAGATATGATCGTCTTTCACCCGGCTCGTCGATCACTGCAAGAGCTTTACCAAAAATGGGACCGGCAAATCGTCCATTACAGAAATATGGCGGATGGCAAACCCCGATGGCGCCTGCGGTGGATCGCTCAAGCACTCGTCGTCTTCGTTTCTCCCGCACCCGGCGCCATTACTGTTTTAACCAGCGATCGGATCAAGGGCGTCGCCAACCGACTCAAGGCAATCGCAGTACTCTGCGCCGTCCGGATGCATCGCGCGACGACGATGCTATCCGTGATACGCAAAGGACGGACCGTTAGCTGGAATCGGTAGCGCCAGGGCGCACATTTGCCTGGGGCCCGATACACTACGGCGCGTTTCTCAGAACATTTCCGGCGATTCCGATCGAAGAGGAGGCAATCGGCGCAATCTGGCGCGGTTTGCGCGTCACGGCGCCCAGCGCCCTGTCGGTTGCCCAGCCACGATCCTCAGGTTAGCCGCGCTTCACGTAAAGCAGCCACCCGCTCAGGCACGCTCATAGCGGCCGATGCAACGGCGTGAGGCAACTTCTCTTTGCATCCCGGCGCCTCGGCGAAAGCCGGATGCGCGGTAAGTTCGGGCAGATCGCTGCGACGTCCGAACGACCATAAGATCCAGCCAAGTTCATAGCTCCGACATTCCAGTCGAAGTCCAATGCCGGAACTGTCGATCAGGCCAGATGAGCGCCTCAGTGCAGCATTCTTCAGGGCGCGCATGACCCTTGGAATTTTCGTCGTAAGTTCGTGCCGACGAATTTGGGAACGGATGCTCAAGGAGAGCTCTGGAACGAGCATCGATCGTCCGAGTTGATTGTCACCCAGCACCCATTGGAATCCGCGAACGAGAGCGTCATGGGCGCCTGGAACCCCATAACGTTCCGCCCACTCCAGCAGCGCCGGAGCCATGCCGTATTGATGAACGGAATAGATTTCGTAAAAGTCCAGCACGCGGCCGCTTGCCGCATCGAAAAACCATGGCCATTCGCCGTGCGGGCCCTGCAGCTTCAGCAGCCTGCGCACACACGTATTCGCCATGTGGAGGGCTCTTGTGTCGCCGATCGATGCGCCGTAGTGATAGCACGCGATCGATAGGTAGACTTGGGTCGCAAAAGACGCAAACCGCCGACGTGAACCGAGTGCCGCATCATAGAACAACCCTGACGGGCTGTGGAAACTTTCTTTTAAAAATCGGAATAATGGCCAGGAAAATCCGATCCACCCGCAGTTCCCACATCGATCCTGCGCGACTACACCGGTGAGCAGCATACCAAGGTCCTGCGCGCGGAGTGTGTTCCATTGCAGTGGATCCGATAGAAGCTTTCTTATTTCGCCTGTGACATGCGCAGGCAAATCCAGCCCGAGCTCAGCGCCGGCCCAAAGAGCCATGCCGAACGCATATTTCGGCACGGGGAGCTCCGATAAGCGAGCTACGTTACGATAAAACACCTCGGACAAGTCGATTTCGGATGGGCGTTCTGGAACACGTGACATCCCGAGCAAAACATTAAGTGTGTAGAAGACATCGCTCGGGGGCTGCGACTCATTCGGCGCCGCACGGCCGTCGAGGTGGTAGATATGTGACCAACAGCCGCGGTTTGGCAACCAGCATTGCCCCAATCCCCTAAGGGCATAGTTCACGAGATGCGAATTCATCATGGGCGCATTCTCATTGGCCGCCATCGCACGCCGTGCGGCAAAGCTGTAATGGATCTTCATGGGGCCACCGCCATTTCCCGCTTCTCGACTAATATTCGCGAATGCTCTCATCGAACCCGCGAAGTAGCGGGTAGAGAAAATATGACATCACGCTGCGCCGACCGACTTTCACTTCGGCGGTGACTGCCATGCCTGCAATCAGCTGAACACGATCCTGCGGCAGCCGGAGCTTTGTGTCGGTTAAGTCGACCACGACACGATAATAGGGAGCCGTGGTGCGATGCATCGGATCAACCTTGGGATCCGGAGAAAAGGAATCCTGGCTGATCACACGCACAACCCCCTTGCCCGTCCCATACTTCTGGAATGGAAAGGCTTCGAATTTAATCCGCACCGGTTCGTCGACCGCGAGTTGGCCAATGTCCTTGCCCTCGACATTGACTTCGGCCTGCAGCGGCACATCGCGCGGCACCAGCACGAAAAGCGTTTCGGCTTCCCGCACCACCGAGCCGACAGTACGATCAGCAATCTCCAGCACGACCGCATCGGCTGGAGCCTTCAACACGATAAGTTGGCGACGGAGTTCAACTTTTTTGAGATCTTCTGCTGCGCTATCTCGCTTGGCCAGGGTTTCGACCAACTCCTGGTATGCGGTGCGCCGAAACTCCTCTACGAACACTTTTTGATCCGCGCGCGCCTTGTCAACGCGATGCTCGTCGTCGGCGATACTCCCGCGAACGCGAGCCAGATTGTTTTCGACGTCAAGACGGGCATCGCGCGAAAGCAATAAGTTGAGTCGCGAGCCCTCCTGCCGATCCATGAGTGTACTGCGCATCTCCTCGATCGCTTTCACAGTCTCCAATCTCTGGGCCAACACTGTCTGCTCATCCTGCGCGGTTTTGAGGTTGGCCTGCGCCGACGCGATTTGGGTATCGAAATTTTGCACTTGAGCGTCGTAAGCTGACTTACGTTGCAAAAAAACCTTGCGCTGAAGTAATTCGTCAGGCTTGGCATTTTCACCAACGACATACTCGCGATCACCAAGTTCGGCCCTAAGACGACTAATTGCGGCATCGAAAGCGGCAACCTGATTTTCCAGCTGATCCAAATCAGCCTGGGAAAAGGTAGGGTCGAGGGTCGCAAGAAGGTCCCCTTTATTCACTCTGTCTCCGACTTTGACGTGGATTTCGCGAATGACCGATGTCTCGAGCGGTTGGACGACAAGATTTGGCCTGGTTGTGACCAACTTCCCCGGTGCTGTCACAACCGTGTCAATCTGTGCCCATGTCGCCCAAGTCACCGCAACGACGATCAAGGCGAGAACACAATAGAGCGTGGCACGAGCCAAAAGCGGAGGTGCTTGCTGCTCGATTTCGCTTGCATCCGATTGGAACTCTCTAAGAGCCTGCCGTGCCCGTCCACTGGGTCCACGCAATGCGCGCGGCCGTCTTTCCATCTTCGGACCGCGGGGTCCATCGTCAACCTTCGCGTGGGGGCTTGGTCGCTCTGCCTTTGTCATGCGATCTGCTTCGTTTGCTGGGTCCATAGATGCCGATAGATGGTGCACTTCGACAAGAGCCGATCGTGCCGATCCACATCAACAATCCTGCCCTGGTCGATAACCAGGATTTCCTTTGCGTCGGCCAACATTGACAAGCGATGCGAGACAATGATGACTGTTCGACCTTCTGACATCCGACGCAGATTGCGCCGAATGATCATTTCGCTCTCGGAGTCAAGGGCGCTCGTGGCTTCGTCCAAGATGAGGATTCTGGGGTTCACGATCAGCGCCCGGGCGATCGCCAGGCGCTGCCTCTGTCCTCCGGACAAATTTGATGCGTTTTCCTCAAGCAGAGTGTCGAACCCGCGCGGCAAGCGTTCAATGAACTCGTCCGCTCCTGCGAGTTGAGCTGCTCGCACGACCTCGGCAAAGGTTGCATCACGCTTCACACATGCAATATTTTCGCGAACCGTTCCGCGGAACAGAAAATTGTCCTGTAGAACCAAACCGAGGTTTCGCCGCAAATGGACAAGATCGAGTTCGCGAGAATCAACGCCGTCGATGCGTAGTAAGCCCTGCTGGACCGGATACATTCCTGAGATGAGCCGCGTCAGTGTCGTCTTACCCGAGCCGCTTCGCCCCACAATTCCGACGATCGATCCCGGCGCGATCGAAAAGGATATATCATCCAGGGCCGGGGCACCTTCAGGTCCATACCGGAACGAGACATTTTCGAACTCGATCTTACCCGCGATTGCGGGCATTAGCCCGTCTCGATTCCCATCCCGCTCGGGCTTTTGGTTCATCACCTCGCCGAGCATTTTCACCGAGAGCGCCACTTCTTGATATTCGTGCACCATGGTCACGAGTTGGACAAGCGGGCCGGAGACGCGTGCGGCCAACATGTTGAACGCAACCAGAGCGCCTATCGTCATGTCCCCGCTGAATACGTAGTGCGCACCAAGGGCGATGATCCCAAGCGTCATCATCTTTTCGAGAAATCCGGTGATCGCTTGCGCGCCTGCGGAGATCTTCTCCACCCCGAAACGCATGGCAACCGACTGCGCGCAACGATCGTCCCAAACTTTGCACTGCCGCGGCTCCATCGCCAGCGATTTCACGGTGCGCATACCGTGTACGCTCTCGACCAAGAGCGCCTGTCGCGCGCCCTCTGCCTGGTAGAGATCGTATAGGCGGCGGCGAAATGGCCCCATTAGCAGAGTGACCACTGCTCCACTCGCGGCGGTAAAAGCCAACACGACACACGTCAGCTTCACGCTATAAAGGGCCAGGATCGGCACGAAGACGACAAGCGATAAAGTATCAAGCGTCGTGAGAAACAAGCGTCCGGTCAGGAATTCTCGAATTCGAGCGGACTGCTGCATATGCTTGACCAGAACGCCTGCAGATATGTGCTCAAAGAAGGTGACCGGCAAGCCAAGCAAGTGGCCGAATGTCTTGGTTGCGACGCGGATATCCACCTTATTGGTCGCGTACAGAAGCAAATATCGACGCAGGAAACCGAAGATCGCGTCGAAGGCGAGCACGACCGAAGCTCCACCCGTCAACACGTAAAGCGTGGTAAAACTCTCGTGCACCAAGACCTTGTCTATGACGAGCTGGAAGAAAATCGGCAGTCCGAGCCCAAGGGCGTAGAGCAGGATGGCAGCAACTGCAACATCGGCGAAGAGGCGCCATTGCCGAAGCAGTTCGGGCACAAACCAACGGAGTCCGAAAGGTCTGCGATCGCTCAATGCGGGCTGCGCGCATTTGATCAATATGACCTCGCCGCCCCATCGCGTGCAAAACGCGCTTCTGTCAACGATCAGTGGTTCATCACGACGTACGGCAAGCGGATCGAAGATGCTGACGGCGTCGACGCCATCCGATCCTAGCACGACAACCCAATTGCCGTTGGTCAGCTGGGCAAGCACCGGATAGGCCTCGTCAAGCCGAATCAGCGCTTTCCAATCGATACGCGTCTTTTGCGCGCGCAGGCCGGCGTCTCTTGCCATGCGTGACAGAAGCTTTGCCGAAATAGCACTGCCATCGAGCGCGTAAGCGTGCCGAAGGCGCTCGACTGGCATATCGACGCCATGATGGGCCGCCACTTTCGATAGACAATCCAGCGCCGTACCCGAGACCGCCGCCGACGGGCCCTCCGAGGTCTCGGACGGCGGCACGGCGTCTTCGACGCGGTCTGCTTCAACGGAAATTGCTTGAGACATTTGGTGACCGTGGCGAGGTGTTGGGAATTGCTGTGCGAAGCTCGTCCGATTTAGCACTCGCAGAGATATTGGTCACCGACGGCGCGTTGCGTCGTACCACGCCCGCATCCACCAGGCTTTGCAGCGCATTCTGCATGACCTCTACGGAATTGGCGAATGCCTCAACCGAAAAGATGAGGCGTTGACGAAAGACGCGCACCGGGGCGTTGCTGGCGTCGCGCTCTGTCGGAGAAAGACTGACAAGATCGATACGTACGATCGATCCTCCGACCGTGATTTCCTCGACCCCATCGGTATAGAGTTCGGCGTGCATTCTCTGCTCCTATGCTGCCAGCTGCGGCTTGAAAACCACGTCCACGCCATAACTCGTTGAGTTGTAGCTGTTCGTTGGAAACAGACTTGAACTCCCATAAGCATAGACGCCATTGCCACCGCTGCTCGAGTTCGATGGGGCAGTCAGCGGGCCGCTCGTGAGCGCCGTCGCGAACAAATTCGGGCTCGCAGAATAGTCGCCGCTGTTTGTATGATACGATGCGACATAGGTAGTTCCCGCCGTGACAGAGACGGGCGTGGTGAAATTGACCTGCTGCCATCCAGTCGGGGTTTCGTTTGTAAAGGTCGCACTCGCCAATAACGTGCCACTCGAACTCCACACGTCGGCAACATGGGTTCCAGTATTCTGAGGCCCTTTATAGAAACGGAGCCCGGTGATCTGCCCATTTGACGATGCCTGGAATTTCACACCAAGCTCTGCGGCGCTTGGATCGTTGACGCTCGTCACCGAGGGGGCCGTGGTGGGATTGAAAAGGCTCGCGGTTGTCGGATCCGAAACCATTAACGATGCCGTTGCTGAGGCGGAAAGTCCTGAGGTATCGGTGATCGTATAGGTGAAGCTTGCCGAACCGGTATAGTTGGCACTCGGCGTAAACGTGACGGTCTGATTTGTTGAGTTGTAGCTGACTGTTCCGTTGTTCGCGTTGCTCACACCGGTAACAGACAGTGCCAGACCGCTTGGATCGGTGTCGTTGGCAAGCAGGGCCGAGGCGGAAATCGTCGTTGCGGTATTCATGTTGGTTGCGAAACCGCTGTCGTTATTGGCGACTGGAAGCGGCGGAGCCTTCGCGTACACCACATCCACCCAATAGTTTCCTGCGTTGTACGAGGCGTTCGGAAATACGCTGCCGGTACCGTAGGCGTACACGCCATTCCCGCTCGCCGGCGCGGTCAGATCTCCGCTCACAACAGGGTTAGCAAAGTAATTGGATGTGACGGAGTAATTGCCGCTCGTATGGTAGGAAGCGATATAAGTCGTGCCTGCGGTAATCGCGACTGGGCTCGAGAAATTGACCTGCTGCCATCCGCTCGCCGTTTCACTGGTGAAGCTCGCGCTCGCCAACAATGTCCCGTTCGAACTCCAGAGGTCGGCGATATGGGGGCCCGTGTTTCCGGGTCCCTTGTAGAATCGCAGACCCGTGATCGTTCCGTTGGCGTCCGCCGTGAACTTCACCCCGAGTTCAACAGAATTGGGGTCGTTCACCGTCAACGTGCTTGGCGTTGAGCTAAGGCTGAACAGTGTCTCCTCGGCCGGATTATTGACAAATAGCGAGACATTGGCCGAAGCGGTCGCACCATTTGTGTCGGCGATTGTATAGGTAAAGCTGGCCGTCCCGTTATAGCCGGCAGTCGGCACGAAGGTCACCGTCTGGTTGCTGGATGAATAGGACACGCTTCCGTTGATAGGGTTGCTAACGCTTGAGATCGAGATAGGGAGACCAAAGGTATCACTGTCGTTCGAAAGCAGCGTCGAGGCGGCGATCGAAATCGATCCGTTCTGATTGACCACAAAGCCGCTGTCGGCATTGGCGATCGGCCGGCCCGATCCGTCGAAAACAACGTCTACCCAGTAGTTTGTCGACTTGTATGAATTACTCGGGAAGTTTGCGCCACTGCCATAAGCGTAGACACCGTTAGTGCTCGCTGTCGCTGTCAACTCGCCGTTGGTCAGCGCACTGGTGAAATAGTTTGGACTATCAGAGTAGTTTCCACTTGTCCGGTAGGCGGCTACGTAGGTCGTACCGGCAGTTATCGCAACAGGCTGCGAGAAATTGACCTGTTCCCAACCGCTTGCGCTTTCGCCGGTGAAGGTTGCAGTGGCGAGTAAAGTCCCGGTCGAACTCCAAAGGTCAGCGACATGCGTGCCGGTGTTGGAGGCCCCCTTGTAGAAACGGATACCCGTCACCACTCCGTTCGCAGACGATGTGAATTTGACGCCAAGCTCGATCGGCCCGGAATCGCCCGAATTGATGACACTTGGCGTGTCGTTCGTCCCGAACAAGCTCTGCGCCGTGACTGGATAAGCGACGTTGAGCGACACTTGGCCGGAGCCGCTGGCGCCACTGGAATCGGTAATCGTGTAGGTGAAATTTGCGGCGCCTGCATAGCCCTGGTTCGGCGTGAACGTGACCGTTTGATTCTGCGAATTGTAGCTTACCGTGCCATTCACAGGATTGCTGACGCTGGTGATAGAGAAGGGCAATCCCGACGGATCGCTGTCGTGAGAAAGTAAGGCGGACGCCTGAATCGTCAGAACATTGTTTTCGGTCACGGTAAAGCCGCCGACATTGTTGGCTTGCGGCTGAAGGCTCGTATCGTTGAAGACAACGTCAACCCAATAATTGTCTCCTTTGACAATCGAGACGTTGCTCGGGAAGATCGGATTGGCACCGTATGCATAGACCCCGTTGAGGCCACTTCCGGTTGCCGTCAGAGCTCCATTGCTATGCCCCGCATTGTCAAAATAGTAGTCCGTCGTGGAATACTCGCCGGTATTGGTGTGATACGACGCGATGTATGTAACACCCGCCTGGATATGCACGGGTGTCGTAAAGTTCACTTGCTGCCAGCCACTCGCGCTCTCATTGGTAAATGTCGCGCTTGCGAGCAGCGTCCCGGTTGAGCTCCAGAGATCGCCTGTATGCGTTCCGGTATTCTGAGGACCTTTATAAAATCTTATGCCTGTGATGTAGCCCGACGCGGAGGAGACGAACTTAACCCCCAGTTCCACGGCGTTCGGATCACTGTTGGTGACGACAGCAGGCGTATCTGAGGGGCTGAAGATCGTCAGATTTGTAGATGGCGTCACTTTATAAGAAACACCCGCGCTTGGCGTTTCCAAGTTTAAACTATCGTCGACCGCGCGGGCCTCGATGTTGAAAGTCCCCGGCCCGGCAGTATCGAACGTATAAGTCCAAGTAACCGTCGCAGTGCCGACACCGCTCGTCGCCGGATGCCATGTTTTACCGCTGTCGCTGGATACCTCAACACCCCCGATCACACCTAGGGCGTCACTGGAGGTTCCAGTTACGGTGATCGATTGCCCCTCAACGACACTCGCGGCCGAAACATTGGTGATCTTCGAGACGGGTGGCGTATGATTTGTGGTCTGAGAGGCAATGACAAGGGTCGCCTGCAAGGTCTGCGGCTGGACACCCATGTCCGCCAGGACATTGACCGTGGCCTGTTGTACATTCGGATCGGTCGGGGTCGGCGCCCCCGTGTTCTGATCGTGGTCGGAAGCAAGCCCCCAGGACCAGAAGACGGTCCCTGCCCCGAAAACAAGCGCACCACTCACCGGATCACGGAATTCGACAAGATTGTGTGTCGCAGTACCGTTGCCGGTCGTATTGCCGTAGTCGAGAAGATCCGTGCTGACCTGCAATGTCGTCGAAGACAGATCAACCAAGCCCCCGGGCATGAAGCCGTTGTCGGGAGATGAATCCCATTCATAGCCAAGAAGATTTTGTACGAGCGACGCGGTTTGTCCCGGTTGTGTCGAGGCAATCGGCGTGTTCCGCCAAAACCGCAACTGAGTCATATCGTATGGAATCGTGATGATATCGGTACGATCCGAGTCGACTTGAAACACCGTCCCGGTCAAGGCGTTGGACGGCGTGCCCGACAGTCCTCCGGTCGAGGTAAAACGAGCATCCATAAATGTACCCGTTGCTGTTCCAGTCGGGTCGATCAGCGTGTTGGCATGTGTATCTTTATAGGAAACGAGGGTCCGATTGGCTGTGGCGCTGGAATCGAGGCTGGGCGCAAGCCTCGTCTGCCAATATGCCTCGTTACCGCTCAGGAACATCAGATTGACGCCCGCCTGTCCGGCGGCTTGAACATTGTTGAATTGGCTGTCGGTCCAGTATTCGTCGTGACCGACGTCCATATAGACTTGATGATTCAGAAGGAGCGAGCCGTTTGTCGCCGCATCGATGCCGGAAATGTATGAGACGTCGTACCCGTTCTCCTCGAGCCAATATATGGCTGGGTATTCTGCGGAGAACACCATGTCGTTCGAGGTGCCCGACAGGCCCCCGTCGCGCGTCGTGATGGGACGATTATAGCTGACGGCATAGGCCGAGCCGTTTATGCCTGGTCCGTTGCCTGCGTAGAGATTGGCCCCGCCCCATGGATTATATGCCTGCCACGTCTCGTCAGATGTTTGAAATACGATCGCACTGTGGGAGGCATCGTTTCGGATCACAAACGGAATCTGAAAGACCTGAGTGCCATCAATGACGTTGGCGAAGTACACGCCTGACACCGCGTTGGTCGGCACGCTCCACGAATCGGTCACGCTCCAGTTGCCGGCATCGACCTCTCCGGTCGCGGCATTCTTCAAAGGTGCGGGTTGCACGACGGATGATGAAGCCTGATGCTGCAGAGTTGTAATTAAGCGAGCGCCATCACCGCCGTAATACCCCAACCGGTAGATATCGATATGATAGTTCGCATTGCCCGTAAGGTTATCGATCTTGAATTGAACGGTGCCACCGACATCGGTGCTGATCTGCGTGGTAAATCCCTGAATTTGCGTTGAATCGTCACCGGGATTGATCTGCCAGACGCTTTGCGGCGTTCCGGGTTTCTCGTTCTCCAACACGATCGCATTCGGGGTCGTGCTCGACGTCGTTGCCGAACTGCTCGCGCTCGCGGCGGAGGTGACCCTGGAGATTAGTGGTGCTGACGTTGTCGCAAGGCTAGCCGTATTTATTGCTGGCTGCGTTTGCCCAGTGCCGGTCGTCGTGGTGCCGGTCGTTGGCGAATTGATCGTTTGCGGGGAGGCACTGCTTGATGGCGTGAGGGCGATGAGAGTTGTGTTACCGCTCGCAGCCGTCGTTTGTGAGATCGCCGACAAATCAAGGGAAGCATTGCTGATACCGGCGAGTTGCGAGACTGGAGCGAGTCCGCTGCCAACGGTTGTCCCCGACGAGGCAATCAAGCTCGAACTCGTGTCACCTTGACCCGACGATGTCACGCTGCTCACCGCGGATGTGACCAACTCGGACGATCCATGGGATGTCTTAAGATGGTTCGGCGCACTGGTTCCGGCGGGGGAAGCTAATTTGTCGGCGGCACTTGCGATGCGACCGTCGCCATTTGCGTCTTGACTTGCCAAATCCGCGGCTGGCTCGAATACCAGTGACGCCAACCGGTCAACAGGGAGCGCCCGCCCTTGCCCCAGTACCGCCTCTTCTTGAAACACCAGGACAGAGGGCGTCGCCGACGATTTGATGTTTGGCCGGCTCAGAGCTGATGCGGGAAGTCTGAAACGAACCGGTGCTTCGCTATGATCGGACATGGGCTCTGCGGATGGCGGAACGATCGATGCCCCCCCCGTCTTCGATGCAGGCCGCAGGCAGGCAAACGCAATCGCGATGCTCGCGACAGCACATAGAATTGCTCCGGAAGAATCAGAGATCGAGAATGTCAGCCGCGAACACCAAATACCTGCCCCTGAAGGGGCGGGTCTGAATTTCAGTTCGCGCAATTGGGCGGCCCGAATGGTTTGGCCAACACGGAGCCGAGCCCTGCCATCCGGCATCCATATATCGCCGTTCGAGGGCAACGCCCCGATGGTCAAGCGGAGTTCTTGCGGATCTGGTTCCGGCCCAAGAAGGCGCTGGACGATGGTATCCGCGATCAGAGAGTTATCGGAAACGGCGAAATTAAGAACGTTTTGATGCAACACGGCGGGATCTCCTCGAACCAGGTCGCAAATTCAAATTATTAAAATAATCCTATATTAAATTACGGAAGTCAATTGCCACATTTAAATTAACCCTTGCATTCTGCTTTCCGGGCCACTCTATGTCATCCCTTTGATTTAATTGATAATTGATCTTTTGAACGCCGCGGCATACGACGAAGGTTGCATTCGTCGGCTCCACACAGCCCATCCACAGCCTCATGACCGAGATTGGGCCTGAGCCGCGCTTAGGTCGTGCACGCATCCCAAAGTATTATCTTTACGCCCCATCACGGCTGCGATGGCTGATAAAATTGCGCTATCATCGCCTTTTATTCTCACGCGACATCTCAGCCAGCAAACGTTAAAATGCGAACAGGAGCCGAGTGTAACAAGCCTCTCCGTGTCGACGACTATGCGGACGTGCAAGTTTTCAACTGCGGGCGGACAATCATCCAATTTGTCCATATATAGTTATATTGTTCCTCAACTAATACCATTAATAGAGCCCAAAGCAGCGGCGAGCGCGGTGAGCGATTGAGGCGCCAATCCCTGATCATCAAAACCGTATCGGGCGGACCGTTATCTGACCCGCCCCGTCCTTATTCTTACACAAAAAAGGCGGATTCCAGCCACAACGCCTCCTATTTAATAATCCATTTTTCAGCTTGCCATATTTAATTAATTTATTATAAAATTAAATATGATCAGCGGAGGCGGTGGCTCGTCAACCATGCATTCGGTCAACCCGCGCCTAGCATCAAAGGCCTCGGAGCAGGTCACTATCTATGACCTTGCGCCACATGGTCGCTCGCGACGACCGTGGCCGGTACGATATCGGTCCGTCGGGTCGTTGGCGATCTGTGTCGACGTGATTATTATTCACGCCATAAGCATATTTTCCACGCTTATTTATTATGGTGGGATCGATATCGATTTTGGCAAGGCATTGGGATCTGCGACCGTCGTATCGGCGCTTATTGTATCCTGGCTGAGAATGCGCGGCATGTATCAGCCGACCGAACTCACTGTGCTGAGAAACCAGATACGGTGGGTTTGTACGACATGGATCGTGGTATTCGGTTTCCTTGTTGTCGTCGTTGCCGAACTTAACATCGCGCACGAATTTTCCGGCGCAGCACTGATCTTTGCCGTGACCGGCCTTGGCTCTCTCATTGCGCAGCGGATTTTCATCAAGAAGTTTATCCAGAAGGCATTGAAAGGTAGACGCTTTGCCGGCGGCAATATTGTCGTGATTACGGACCAATCCCACTCCGAGCAGGCGGGGCTCTTACAGGCGCTGAGAGCCCGCGGCTTCCATGTGCAGGCTGTTTTTCGCTTGCCCCCTTCTGGCGCCCCGCATGGTCTTCGCAAACGGCTTTGCGCGCGCGTCGTGGAGAATGTTCGGGGGTGCGATAATATTGAGGCAATTGTCGTCGAAGCCGATGCGGGTCGATGGCCTGAAATGCAGGCGTTTGCCACAGAATTGAGGATCGTGCCGTTTCCTGTGGTTCTTGTCCCAGTCGGCACTATTTCCCGTATGTTACGGCGCCCGACGCGTGATCTTTGCGGCGCGTTCAGCATCGAGATTCAACGCGGTCCTCTCGGCCTACTGGAGCGCATGGCCAAGCGTATTGTAGATATCGTGGGCGCTGCCGTTATTTTATTTCTGTTGTCGCCGTTGCTCTTGTTGACCGCCGCAGCGATCAAACTCGATTCTTCCGGTCCGATCATCTTCAGGCAGCGGCGCTGCGGCTTTAATGGCCGAAACTTTTCAATTTGCAAATTCCGCACTATGACCGTCCTCGAGGACGGATCGTCGATCATCCAAGCGCAACCCACCGACAGTCGGGTCACCCGCGTCGGGAAATGGCTGCGCAGAATGAGTATTGATGAACTACCCCAACTCTTCAACGTCCTTGAGGGAAGCATGTCTCTCGTTGGACCACGCCCCCATGCGATTGCACACGATAACGAGTTCGACAAAATCGTTCGCAATTATGCGTCGCGTCAGCGCGTAAAACCAGGACTGACCGGATGGGCACAGATACATGGATGCCGAGGGCCGACGCCGACATCCGCGTCGATTGAACGGCGTGTGGAATACGATCTTTGGTACATCGACAATTGGAGCCTTCGGCGCGATATCGCAATCCTGTTGCAGACTCCGCAGGAGATATTAAGGGGACGAAATGCCTTTTAACTTCGATGCCGGGCAAATCATTGTGAGCGAGCGCCGTCAATCGATGCCGCAGTTTATCCTGCGCAACGTAGCCAATCACGCTCGATACGTCACGCAGCACGTCGTCGCCGATAAGCGCCTGCCCCATATCGGGACGCTCGTCTCTTGGTCTCTGGTCCACCCATTCGGCGGTCCTCATGTCATTCTCACGCGCCGGGATGGCATCCCTCCTCCCACGCAAACGCTTCGTAAAGAAAGAGAGTCAACCCCGCGTTATGCCTGGAACTCGCCCAGCTAATAAACTCATCTCGAAGGATGGCGATGATGACGAGTGTAGCTCCAACGTTGACAGATCAGCTTCTGTCAAATGAATGGCGAACCCTTTTCGCCGTGACCAAGCCATGCGCGCAGCTCGAGATCACAATGATCGAGGAGTTGTTAAAGGCTGAACTCAGTCATCATATCGAATTAAACGCGCTGGCCGGTCAACGTGAGATGCGAAACGGCTATTGGAAGCGTACGATGCCGACTCGCCACGACGCGAAGATCGTCATCCGCGTACCGAGGGATCGAGCAAACCGATTTGAGTCTTTATTATTGCCTCATCACCGGCGACATTTTTATGGTTTTACCGACCGCATCCTGGCCATGTATGTGGGTTGGCCAAAAGCGCAACAGATCAAAAAGATACTCGTCAAGCTGTATGAGTCGAGATTGACCCGCGACCTAACACCGTATGTCATTGATGCGGCATTTCGTGTGTTGCACGAATGGCATGAAAAGCCGCTGAGCCCTTCCTATCCAGTTGCCCTCTTCGCAAGTCTCCCGATCACATCGCGTGAGTGGAAATGGCAGCGGGCTCGGCCGACATATTTTGCATTGGGATTGCTGAATGATGGATCAAGTGTGTTGCTAGGGCTTTGGTCCGGGGAAGGCGATGATCGTGCCCTTTGGACAAATATGCTGACTGATCTGGCATTTCGTGGACTCGAGCAAATTGCTGTCGTTCTGACGAGCGGCGCGTGCGACGAGTTGGCGTACCCGTCTGACGAGATCGACTCAACAATGAGTCGACAATGTAAAGTGAATCATGTCCACAAGTTGAGCGATCTCGCTTCGGCAGCCAGCCGCTGGTTAGTGATTAATGAGATCGAGCGTCAGTCTCCTCTCGAACATCCGCCGTATGCGCGACCAGGTGCCGCGCAGCACCAGGGGCACATCGATTAAGCGTCCCAGAAGGCTTAGGGATCCTTGAAGGCGCGCCGAGCCTGATCTTTCAAAGGTCGCATGAGATAGGATAGCACGGTTCGGGCCGGTGTCTTGATATAAACGTCGACCGGCATACCAGGCACGATCTTACCCAAGCCCACCTTCTCGATCTGCTCTGACGTTATTGGGATACGTACGGTGAAATAGCTTGCACCAGTTCTCTGATCATTGCTGAGATCTGCCGAAACCATGGAGATCTCACCGTCGACCTCGGGGGTCGTCTTCCGGTTGAACGCAAGGATCCGCATCGTTGCGGTCTGTCCGACATGTACATGGCCGATATCCGGAGGAGCAATTTTGGTCTCGACCGCCAAAGTGTCGGTATCAGGCACGATCAACATGATCTGTTCACCCGGAGTGATGACGCCTCCCACCGTATGAACGGTAAGTTCATGAACACGCCCAGATTGGGGCGCGCGGATGTCAATGTGATTGAGTTGATCCAACGCCGCGATCTTACGCTCGGTCATTTCCGTGATATTCGATCGTGTCTCAATGAGGTCCTTTCCAACTTCGGTCCTCCTATCCTGATCAAGCTGGATGATTTGTAACTCTATTTCCGAAATCTTGCCTTTGGTTTGCGCGATCACTCCGTTCAATTGGCTTCGCTCGCCATCTAACCGCGCCGCATCGCGTTCAAGCGAGTTCAACCGGGTGATCGGCGCGAGGTTTTTCTGCCAGAGCACGCGCACACCATCCAACTCTTGATGAATCAGGCCGACTTCCTTTTGCTTGGCATCCACTTGTCCAAGATAACCATTTATTTCGTCCTGCAACTGGACGCTGCGTTCCTTGAGTTGCGCCTTTTGTCCGCCCATAGCCTGCCGACGAAGGTTAAACAGCGTACGTTCTGCAGCCATTGCATGAGCCGCCCCAGACTTGTTGTCTGTTGCCTGTTCCAAGAGCGCACCGGGGAATACGATCTCCTCGGCGTCATCACGCTCGGCTTCCAGCCGCGCTTGGCGGGCAAGCAATTCGTCTAGATTCTGCGTGACCACTGTTGCGGTCGCTAAAGTCTGAGTTGCGTCCAAGCGTATTAGAACATCTCCGGCGTTGACCCGGTCTCCATCCCGTACGTGCAATTCGCCGACAATCCCGCCCGTCACATGTTGAATTTTTTTCACATTTGAATCGACGACGACGACACCTTGCGCGATCACGGCGCCCGACAGGCGCGCCGTCGCCGCCCAGCCGCCGACGCCCAACGTCACAAAAGCGACCATCATCATGCCCACAAAAATGTGTCGCCGAATGGACCGCAGCGCCGGAGTTATCTTGCGCTCCATCGCCAGCCTCCCGTACTGTCTGCGGCTACCACGTTGAGTCCGGCCGGCGCCCTGAGCACTTCGCCAAGGACCTTGCTTTTAAGCCCGAACGCCTGCACCCGCCCCTCGCTGAGGGCCAGAACGTGATCGACGCTTTCAAGAGCTTTGGGACGATGCGAAGCCACGACCGCAATACCGCCATATCGGCGCACATTTAAGATCGCATTCGAGACGGCCTCCTCACCTTCAGCGTCAAGGCTCGATGTTGGTTCATCGAGCACCACAAGGAAGGGCCTTTTGTAGAAAGCCCTGGCCAAGCCAATGCGCTGGCGTTGGCCGGCTGAAAGGACAGCTCCCGACTCTCCCACCTGCGTGTTATAGCCGTCGGAAAGCGAAAGAATGAGATCGTGCACTCCGGCAGCCCGTGCGGCCTCGATCACCGCGCCCGTTGGCGCCCCCGGTTCAAATCGGGCAATGTTCGCGGCGATGCTGCCTTCAGCGAGTTCTACGTGCTGGGGGAGATAGCCGATATGCGCGCCGAGCATTTTTGGCGTCCATTGGTCAAGCGCTGCGCTATCGAGCCTGACTTTGCCGTGAAACGCTGGCCAAGCTCCAACCAACGCGCGCATGAGGGTCGATTTGCCAGAGCCGCTCGGCCCGATGACGCCGACGGCCTCCCCGGTGCGCAATCGAAACGAGATATCTTTAAGGATCAATATTTCCGAGCTAGGAGCAACAACACCTAGATGCTCCACGACAAGCGCTTGGGTTGGAGCCGGGAGTGGCAAGGGATCTTTGTCCTGGGGGAGAAGCTTCAACAATTGATCGAGTCGCCCGATGGACTGACGCAGAGCAACAAATCCTTTCCAGTTCGCGATGGCCACCTCCACAGGAGCAAGGGCTCGGGCCGTTAAAATTGATCCAGCAATGATGATGCCAGGGGTCGCTTCTTGGTTTATGACTAGGATCGCGCCGACAGCCAGGACGAGTGATTGTAAAAAGGATCGAGAGGTTTTTGAAAGACCACCCAATCCGCTCGTGATATCGCTGACCGTCTCATATGTCGCTAAATATCGCGAATTGACGTCCTGCCAACGCTGCGCGGCACGCTGACGCATTCCCATTGCGTGAAGAATTTCGGCATTGCGCCGCCCCTCAAGGGCGAGCGCACTGCGAGAGACCGCCAAGCGAGAAAAAGCCTTTGTCGGCCTGCGCGTTCTCATTTCCGTTGCCAGAGCGATTGAAACCAAAATCAAAGCGCCGATCGACGCCGTAACCCCGATCCAAAAATGGAAAAGAAAGCAAATTCCCAGATAGATGGGCATCCAAGGCAAATCGAAAAACGCCAAGGGGCCGCCGCCCGATAGAAAGCTGCGAATCTGATCTAAATCTCGTAACGGCTGTAAGCCGTCACCGTCACCGCGCGTTTTGAGCGGTAGACGAACGAGCGCATCGAACACGCGCAACCCAAGCTGTTCGTCAAAATAGCGACCAATCCGAACGCTCATCCGACTTCTTACGATGTCCAAGCCGCCTTGAAACAGATAAAGTACGATTGCCAGAATTAAGAGCGCCATGAGCGTTGGGACGCTCCGTGCCGGCAGTACTCGGTCGTAAACCTGGAGCATGAAAAACGAGCCCGTCAGCATCAAAATATTGCTCAGACAGCTGAAGACTGCGAGGCACAAAAAAATCTTGCGGCAGGATGTGAAGAAAGCCGATATTTCGGATCCAGGTTCGCCAATTGTGCCCTGCGCCGAGGGCTGGCGAAGAGATGACCATTGTTCGGTCAATTTGGTTGCAGGAGTTTTATGTCGAAACAAACTCCAAAGCTTCGAGCCCCATCGCGAGGATTGTCTCAAATCTGTTGTTTGGTATTCGTCGCCGTCATCAGCGTAGGGCACATGCTCGTGTCGTCCTAAATTAATCATGGTCGCCGCCCCCCGTTGAATCTTGCCATTTTCAAGATGATCCTCATCGGATTAGAATTTCACTATGCGTTTTCGCGCCATTCGCCTTGAGAAAATGGAAATTCCCTGAGCTGCAATGCGAGCAACTCCGAAATCGCCGACGATGGCAGAGCATTTCCAATCGCTACGACGTCATCTTGCCCGACTTTTCCAAGACGGATCCTGTCGACCGCTTTGGTCGCCTCTGCGCTTAATTGCGGTGCACGCCGTCGCAAGATCGACGTGAGAAAATCGCCCCCTCCGAGTGCGGCGAAATCGGGCGAATTTGCGACACCGTGCGCTGCTGCCGACACTGCATCACCAAAATATCTGTTGGGTATAGTCACGGGGATCTTCTCACGGGCCGCCAGAAGCGCGGGTCTCTCGTGCGTTATGACGTGCATCTTGAGATTGTCAGCTCCCCCGATCCTGGACCTATAATGGATTTGAATCGCTGCCCTGAGCGGGAGGCGAGGTGCCGTGGATGCTGGCGTCGCACCCGTCAGCGTCGCCTTGTCGGTACAATTCGATGGACCGACCGATTTCCCCACCGGCAATTAACCCTCCTGCGGCTATTTTATATCATCATGATCCGACCACTTGACTGTTCGCCGCCTGCCGATAACGAAGGTGCGGGCGGCCGACCATCCGCGTTGACGCGCATGAGGCGCCCCTGTTTGCGAGTTTTTTTCGGCAAAATATTGGCTTTTTCCGGGTGACCGCGCATTTCGCGAAGCCTAACAGCGTTGTCCACGATTTAACGGAATTGGTATCCAGGATATTTCCGAAATACCAGTCCTTGATCTCTGGCGAGGTAACGCATGCTCCTCCAATCGCTTGCGGGTCATGACCAGGCCACTCGCATTTCAGCAGATGAGCATCAATTGCTCCGCCTTATTTAAAAAAAGCGATGCTTCTTCTGAATAGTGAGGCAGAATTGGCAAGTGTCCGTTGATAGATCCCCTTACGGAAGGGTGCTTCCATAACAACGCTACCGATAAATTCACGAATTAAATATATCTATATGCTATTCTTGTAGTCCGCTCCTAATATGGAGACATCTTCGCCCCCAACCGCGAAACAGAAACCACGCGCCCAACAAAGTCCGACAACGAGAAATCAGGATCTTTTTGCGCTCTTTGGCCCCGCCTCGCGAATGCGGAATTCCTCCATATTCCGGCCGGCTTTCATGGCGTCCGCCATCCAGCGGGGGACTTTGCCACGGCCCGACCACGTCTCAGATGTCTGTGGATTACTGTATTTAGGGACCACTTGAGGATATTTGCGCTTCGCCTTGGAACTTTCGGGCGCCCGCGCATCACTCGGTTCGCTGATGTCAATCCTACCACCGCCAAGAACCGCGAGCCGTTTCTCGAGTTCCTGCCTCTCCGCCTTAATCCGCGTCGACAGCACAAGACAAATGTCTTCGTACAATGCCCATAATTCGTCGAGCGACATGGATTCAAATTGAGTCTTCTTCGTGGACATCCCTAATTCTCCATACCCAAATGCCCTAGCCCACATGCCGTCCTTACAAATCTCTCTGCCCTCATGTCTATCTTTTTTAATTCACAAAATATCGCCGTTTTGCGCCGAATAATCAAGAGGGAGGTGGCATTCCATGCACAACAAAAGTGTTTTAAGCGATATCAGCCCATATCTCGCATTAAATTTAATTCACCTCCGCGATTAAGAGGCCGCGGACAACCGGACAGCCGAGGCCGCGCAGCGCGAATCGCGCGATAAATCTTGAAATTGCGGATAAAATCCTTGCCAAACCTTCGGTTGGAAGGTGTAGCGTCTTCAGCTCGAATTGGCGCGCATTTAAATACTTTGCGAAATCGTTTCTCTGGCATCGCGGGGCGCCGTTCTGCACCATTCTCCCAACCAGAGACGCTCTCTTGCCGTGACCGTTTGAATGGCCATGCAATTTGGAAGACGGCTTTGGCGTATTCTACCTTCCTGAGATGGTCGCCCCGGCTCCCACAACCCCGAGGCCAGTTCCGAGCAGCTGCGCGAATTTAAACACATCCATCGATTGGGCGTCGGCAATATAAAGAACGTCTTTGTCGCGTAGATAGAACCGCTGCGCAACCAGGAGATTGTTTGGATCTTTCAAATCAAGACGATAAACCACGGGGACCGGGGCGCCCGATGCTCCGCAGCCGTGATGGTTTTCAATGTCGGCATAGGCGCAGGCATCTTCATAACGGAAGAGGAATACACCGGCGGCATCCGAACGTTGATCGTCAAGGCCTCCTGCTTTGCCGACGGCTTGCGCCAGGGTCAGCCGATTGCCTTCGAATTCCACGTCGGCATTTTTGCCTGTGGCGCCGAGAACGGTGAAGCTCTCAGGATTGGTGTACAGGAAGATCTGATCCCCAGGTCGCACGAAGATATCTTGGGAGGGCTGCTCAAGCAGGTCCGACAACCGCATCGTCGCCGATCGCCGGCCACGGGTCAGCCTCACAAAGACGCCCCGCGCGGGGACTTTCGGCACGCCCGCCTGCGCGATGACATCCCCGACGCGATCCCCTTTGAGCGACAAGGGGAACTCACCGCTCAGCGGCACTTCGCCCGATACGCTCACGGTATTCGAGCTATTTTTTATGAGCGACACCAGAACCTGAGGTTCGATCGCTTTACGGGACAGCGCGGCGACAATGGCGCTCGAGACGTCGGCTGGTGCCCGGCCAGCTGCCTGAATTTGCCCTGCGAAAGGAACGGTTATGGTTCCATCACGCGCAATCTGTTGCTGCGGCAGCTGCACGTTTTTCGTCCCCAGCCCGGTTCCGACGTCCCCGGTGCTGAACAATCCGCCAGGAGCGGATTCGTAGACCGAAACCTGTACCGTGTCTCCGATCCCCAGCAGCCCTCCTGGTGCGGGGCCGCTCATACCGAAGCTGCCCCGGAAACCGCTGGGCCGGTGTCGGGCAAGGGCTGCGACAACGTCCCCGGAAATATCAATCAGAGTGTAGGGGGGCAGTTCACCATGCTCATACGTCGAGCTATCACCGCGTTCGATAATCGTCTTGGCATTCGGGCCGGCTTTTGGGAGGGTGCTGCAGCCTGCCAAACACGCGGCAGCAAAAAACACGCACGCTAAGCCGGTCAATCTTCGCATCAACTCCAACCCCGGAAAACCAGCCGCACCGACAGAATCGTCGCAAACGTTCGTTTAGCGAAGCAGATAGCCATTCGGGGCGGGATTAGGCAATGGCATTTTTGCCACACTCACGAAACTTCGACACAAGTCACCGCAAACGCTCACGATCTTCCCACGCCGCCGATGCACCCGCCCCATCCTATTTTTCCAAAGTTCCACCCCATAACACGGAAAAGTCGAAAAAGGGCAGTTCCCCGCCCATCCCCGATTAATGTGTCGCGTTGGGGGCTCGCCGGCGCGGGCGAGGATATCTGGTCGACCGGCGGCGCAACGCAGGAGGGGCCGAGCGTTGTTTCCTTCGAGAGTCCCCGCAAGTTGCCTCTAAAATCCAATGGCTGATGACGAGCATATTAAGATAAAATGGCCAGCCTTGAAGGAGAACAAGCGTGCCCTCGACACGATCAGATACTCATCCCCATATATCTCCAGAACAGGTCGACGAATGGCTGGGACTCGCCCGTGAGTTTTTGCGGCTGCTCGCGATGCGCAAGAGACAGCAGTTCAATCGGCGGGTGGCCATTGGTGATCTTCTCACCGAACGGATCGACAATGCCGCGGCCTACGGTTTTGGCGAGGGCACGACGATGTATGACAATGTGCTCGTGCTCGGCGACGTCAAGGTCGGTCGAAATACCTGGATTGGCCCGGGTTGCATCCTGGATGGTTCTGGCGGAGGGCTGCGCGTTGGCGATTGGTGTTCGATCTCCGCGGGCACGCAAATCTATACCCATCACACGGTCAATCGCTCCATTTCTCTTGGAGAAAAACCGGTCGACTATGCCCCCACCACCATTGCCGACGGTGTTTATATTGGACCCAACACGATCATTCAGATGGGCGTGACGGTGGGGGACAGAGCCATCATCGGCGCAAATTCGTTGGTCAATCGAGACATTCCCGCCGGTGCGAAGGCCTTTGGTTCGCCCGTGCGAATCCGGAACAAAAGTCCCAAATCGCCCTCTAAAGATTGACAACCAGTTCCGCCGCCGCCCCGCCCCAAAGAGCCACTACGAATACGGGAGCTCGTGTTCTCGAACGCTCAACGACTCGTCATCCCGGGACGTATGGAAATCCTGATGTCGTCGCTCCGGTCTCGCTTGATCGGCCACGCCAACCATCTCCTTACCAAAATAAGAATTTAATTCATGTGCAGCGCCATAAATAAGAATAAAATAATTTAATCCCAAAGTGGTAGACATGCAACGTGCCAGCTTCAATGAATTTATTTAACTTTCAATTGCGAATGCTTTAATTTGCGATGGAGCGACTTTATCTCGATGGCCAGAAACTGGAACACCAAATGTTCCCATCACGGGAGAGGAGGAAGACGGCAGGGAAAATATGGTAATAAGTTCGCGCCGTGACGATCAATCGTCAAATTCTTTCTGCAATTTTAAATACCACCATTATTTAATTTGAGCATTTTTTATATTGAGATATAATTCTCAAATCTACCAATTCCTGGCCGGAGCTCGAGCTGCCGCTTGAAATGCGACGTACGGGGCAGGGTCGGCGATCTGACAGGATCAAAAATGTTCAGGTAGAAAATCTATGTTCAAGAACGACGCGCAAAATCTGGAGAACCTCCCTGAGTCGCTGAGTGGCTTCGCCGGGAAGATGCAAGCCGCGGGCAGAAGCTTCAGCGACCTATTCAATTTCGCTCGCGGCGTGATGCGCCGGCGACTCGGCGTCATTCTAATTTCCTTCGCAATGGTGATGGCACTATGTTTCGCCTATCTGCGCATCGTCCCGCCGACCTATACGGCTCAAGTGCAAGTCCTCCTTGCGAACCAACGAGCGGAGTTCGTCCAGCAGCAATCCCTCATCGCGGAACCCGCGCTGGATCTCAGCCAAATTGAGACCCAGCTTCAGATAATCAACTCCAAAGCCCTTGCGGCTACAGTCATCGACCAGCTCAAACTCGCCAGCGACCCAGATTTGAATGGATCCGGACCATCCATCGCCTCGCTATGGGGACAGCTTCGCGCGCGGATTTTCTCCCCTTCGACCAAGGAGCTCTCGGATGCCGCGAACCAACCGCCCGAAGATGTTGTCGCAGCATTTCAAAGCCGCTTGACGACCAAACGGCTCAGTTTCAGCAACGTTATCGAGATCAGCTATAGTTCCAGCAGTCCAACGAGAGCGGCAGACATCGCCAACGCAATTGCCAGCGCCTATATGGCCGATCAGCAAGATGCAAAAGTACAAGCCGATCGAGACGCCGCGCGATGGCTGCAGCAGCGACTGTGGGATCTTGATGACGAAGCGTTAAAAGCTGAACGCGCCGTAACCGCCTTCAAATACCAGAACAATATTGTCTCCTCCAGCGGAACGCCAATGGAAGAGCAACAGATGACGGAACTCAATAACCGGTTGGTCGCGGCCCGCGCACAAACCGCCGATGCTGCGGCGAAACTGGACCGCTACGAAGCAGTTCTGCGCGCCAATTCTGGGGATTCGCCCTCCCTTAACGCTCTGGATTCTATCAATACCGACGTCCTCAACAGCCCGATCGTCACGTCCCTTCGCCAGCAATATCTCGAACTGACGAGGCGTGAAAGCGAATGGTCAACGCGGCTCGGGCCCAGCCACTCAGCTGTCATCGAGCTTGAGACCAAAATTCGAAGCACTCGAGCATCTATTATTGATGAGGTGAAAAGGCTCGCGGCGACGAGCAAAAACGAATTTGAAGCCGCCAAGCAGAAACAGCAGGAAATTGAAAACCAGCTTACGGATGCCGTGTCACGAAGCCACACCACAGATACGGCCGAGCTCACCATACACGGGCTGGAGAGTCGTGCGAAAGGACTGCGCACCGTGTACAACACCTTCCTGCAGCGCTACATGAGTTCGGTTCAGCAAGAATCGTTTCCAGTTTCAGAGACGCGGGTGATCTCGCCGGCATCCCCACCGCTCAGCAAAAGTAAGCCGAAAACAGCCATCGTCGCAATACTTGGCCTGGTCGGCGGAATTGGTATTGGACTCGGACTCGCCCTCCTAAGAGACCTCATGGATTGCGTCTTTCGCACCCCCCTGCAAATATCGGCAGTGCTCGGCACACCATGCCTGTCACTGGTGCCCGCACTTCGCAAGTCAAAGGCTGAGGGTGAGCCCGATCAGGTTGACGGGCGCATTCCGCAAAGAACCATCTTGCGCTTTCCTGGTCGACAACGAACCGTTATTGCGATGCCTTGGTCTCGCTTTGCCGAAGCTATTCGCGCAATCAAACTTTCGATCGATATGCGTCAAACCGGCACCATGTGTCAGGTGATTGGAATCACTTCGGCATTACCAAACGAAGGTAAAACGACGATCGCAGTGTCGCTTGCACAACTTATCGGCCATGGCAGCGGTAAAAGAGTTGTCATCGTCGATTGTGACATGAGAAATCCGTCGCTCTCCACCGGCCTGGTCCCGAACGCCCGCCAGAGTATCATTGATGTCGTTCACGACACGCGTTCCGTTGAGGAGATCATCTGGCATGATCCGAAGACAAAGCTGGACTTCCTTCCAGCTGCCAAGGGACAACTGCCATACCATACCAGCGAAATCCTTTCCTCTGATGGGATGCGCAAATTGTTCGGCCGTCTACGGGAAACATATGACTACATCATCGTCGATCTTCCTCCCCTCACGCCTCTTGTCGACGTTCGTGCCGCCGCGTCACTCATCGATTCTTTCATCCTGGTTGTGGAATGGGGGAGCACCAGGATCGATGTTGTGCAATATGCCCTACATTCAGCACCGAATGTGCATGCCTCTTTGATCGGGGCCGTTCTCAATAAAACCGACATCAAGGCGATGGCGCGCTATGATAGCTATTGGGGCAAGTACTATAGCGACAGGCAGTTCGCACATTATGGATTCTCGAGTGCGGACTAACTTGCCTGCGATCTTTGGAATGGCCCACATATGACGGTTGGGGCCGTTTTTCACAAGCCGGCGTCGGAGGGCGAACTCGGGTCGATGACCTATACCCAGTCAGCGATCTGGGCCTACCTCTATGGCTTCACCACTGATTGGGAGATGGTTGACGGCAAGCTCGTCATCACAAACCGGGACCTGAAGAGTCACACGTTCAAGGGAAAGACGATCGAATCCGGGTTTGAACCGCCCCGGAATTGCTGGAGGCTCCAACTCCCGAGAAGGTGGAGCCTGCATGAGCAAGACGACGAACAAATTCTCGCCTGAAGTCCGCGAACGCGCGGTGCGGATGGTTCTGGATCACGAGCATGAGCATCCCTCACGTTGGGCGGCGATCATTTCGATCTCGGCGAAGATCGGCTGCACGGCGCAGATGCTGAACGAGTGGGTGAAGAAGGTCGAGATTGATGCCGGCAAGCGTGCCGGGATGCCAACCGACATGGCCGCGAAGCTGAAGGCTCTTGAGCGGGAAAACCGTGAGCTTCGGCAGGCTGACGAGATCCTGCGTAAGGCAAGCGCATATTTTGCCCAGGCGGAGCTCGCGGGCTTTCGAGATGGGAGTACAATGGGGCATTGACGCGAGCGGTCGCGACAGCCATTGCTTGCCGATAAATCATGGCTTCAACGGAGTATTTCGTGCTCGAACGTCATATCACTGACTGGGACGACGCCTACGCTAACGGTATCAACATTCCAGGTGGCGAGCGCTGGCCGGCAGCCTGGGTCGAACCTGCCCAAACCTACCGCGAAAATCTCGTCACGGCTGACCGCGGGAGGCTCGATATTGCCTACGCCGAGAAGCCTCGGAATCGGCTTGACCTGTTCCTTCCGCAAGGAACCCCGAAGGGCCTGGTGATCTTCATCCATGGCGGCTATTGGCTGGCGCTGGACAAGAGCTTCTGGTCGCATCTAGCGCGCGGCCCCATCGATAGCGGCTACGCGGTCGCGATGCCTTCTTATACGCTTTGCCCGGACGTCAGAATTTCTGACATCGTGCGCGAGATCGGAGCATCGATCTCGAAGGCGGCAGCACTCGTGAACGGCCCGATCATGCTGACCGGCCATTCCGCTGGCGGACATTTGGCGAGTCGGATGGTATCGGCCACGACACCGCTCGACTCCGCTTTGCAGCGCCGCATTCGCACTGTCGTCTCGATCTCGGGTCTCCACGATCTCAGACCGTTGATGAAGACAAGCATGAACAACACGCTCAAGATTGACGAGCCGGAGGCGCTGGCGGAAAGCCCGGCGCTGCTCTATCCCGTTACTGGAACCCGTCTCATCGCTTGGGTTGGCGGGAGTGAACGGAGCGAGTTTCTGCGCCAGAATGCGTTGCTCGCCAATGTGTGGACAGGTCTCGGCGCGCAAACGATGGCGGTTGTCGAGCCTGACCGCCATCATTTCAACGTCGTCGACGGCCTCGCGCATGCGGAGCATCCCTTGACACGCGTGCTTTTGAGCTGATCGCCCAAAAAGTGTTCGATGCCAAATTTTGAAGGTGCGTCATTTTCCGGTGAATGGTCTGCTCCCTATCGGATGGCTGGCAACCTCATCGCATTTGGCCTTTATTCCATGTGACTTCGGATCAGAAGCTATAGCTCCGTTCTCAGATTCCAGAGTTCCGGGAAGAGTTCAACCTCCAGCATTTTGCGCAAATAAGAAACGCCTGCCGTACCGCCCGTGCCACGCTTCAACCCGATGATGCGCTCCACCGTGGTGACGTGATTGAAGCGCCAGCGACGAAAATAATCCTCGAAATCAACCAGCTTCTCGGCGAGCTCGTACAGCATCCAATGGGTCGCGGGCGCGGTATAGACCGCTTTCCAGGCGGCTCGCACCTTGGAGCTCTCCTGGCGTGATTGCCGCCAATCCTGCCGATGCGCCTCTTCGCCGACATCAAAACCGTTGCGAGCCAGTAATTTTATGGATTCGTCGTAGAGACTTGGCTCCGCCAGGATGGCGTCGAGCTTTGCCATGAGGTCCGGCTGGTGCGCATGCGGCCCCAGCATCGCCAGATTGCGATTGCCCGCCATAAATTCGATCGCACGGTATTGCCATGATTGAAACCCGGACGATTGACCGAGCGCCCCGCGAAATTGCGTGTATTCGCTCGGCGTCATGGTCCGCAGCACATCCCAAGCATTGTTGAGCTGCTCGAAAATCCTAGCCACGCGTGTCAGCATCTTGAACGCCGGCTGCAAATCATCCTTGCGGATCGCCTCGATCGCCGAGCCGAGTTCATGGATCGCGAGCTTCATCCACAATTCGGATGTCTGATGCTGAATGATAAACAGCAACTCGTCATGCGCGTCAGACAGAGGCTGCTGCGCCGTCAGCACCTGCTCCAGCCGCAAATAGTCGCTGTAGGACATGCGCCGTTCAAACGACATTTCCGCGCCGGTCCAGGCCGTGTGATCCGTTTCGTTGCTCACGATTCCAACTCTCCCTGAGGACAAGATATTTTATACCTAAAATATATCAGAATAAACCGTTTGAACGAGGCGAATCTGGCGCAGGCGAAGCGGCAGAAATGCCCATGCCTCAGTCATTCCTTGCATAAGGGAACTCCGGCTTCGGTACGGGCGCCGACGGCGCCCGCTCAAGTGACGGCGTTCCGCACCTGGTATTTTGGATCCTGCCAAATCTTCTGAGAAATAATTTTCCGAAGAATGGCAACGGCTTTGCGAATGTCGTCCTCATCGAGATAGAGCGGCGCAAACCCAAACCGCAGAACATCGGGCGCGCGGAAATCGCCGATCACGCCGTTGTCGATCAAAGCCTGCATGATCTCGTAGCCCTGGGGATGCCTGAGCGAAACCTGCGACCCTCGCTGCATCGGGTCGCGCGGACTCATCAGCTCGAGCCCGGGAACGTATGTCAGGCACTCTCTGATGAAGAGCTCGGTCAACACGATCGAACGTTGTCGGATCTCGCCCATGTCGACCTGGTCCCAAATATCCAGCGACGCATCCAGCGCCGCGAGACCCAAGATCGGCGGTGTGCCGACGCGCATCCGCTCGATGCCGGTGCCGGGCCGATAGTGCAAATCGAAGGCAAACGGTTTCGCATGGCCAAGCCAGCCGGCCAGCGCAGGCTGCGCCGTGTCGGCAAGATCGGGGCGGATATAGATGAAAGCTGGCGCGCCAGGCCCGCCGTTCAAATATTTATAGGTGCAGCCCACCGCGAAATCGGCCCCGCTCGCCTCGAGATGGACAGGGATCGCGCCGGCCGAATGCGCCAAATCCCAAACGGTGATCACGCCGAGCCGATGCGCCTTGGCGGTCAATTTGGCCATGTCGTGCAGACGTCCAGTTCGATAGTCGACCTCCGTCAGCATGAGCACGGCAATCGTCTCGTCGATCGCCTCCTCGACCTGTTCTGGATCGACCACCTTTAACTGAAACCCGTTCTCCTTCAGGCTGACGAGCCCCTCGGCCATGTAAAGGTCCGAAGGAAAATTGCCGTTGTCGGACAGAATGATTTTGCGCCCGGGATTGAGGGCAAGGCCAGCGGCGAGCGCCTGAAAAACTTTGATCGAAAGCGTATCGCCCATCACGACGCTTCCCTGCGGTGCGCCGACCAGCCGGGCAATCCTGTCCCCCGTGGCGCGGGGACGCTGCATCCAGCCCGCGGTGTTCCAGGCGCGAATGAGTTGTTCACCCCACTCCTCCTTGACCACGGCGGACAATCGTTCTGCCGTTGCGCGCACCGGCGGGCCGAGGGAATTGCCGTCGAGATAGATCACGCCTTCGGGCAGATGGAAACAAGCCTTGGAAGCTTTGAAATCAAACATGGTAGGCCTCTATTCGCGGAATTCCTCACGCACCGGTGCAGTCCTGCGACCGAATTTCAAGGTGGGAAACGCAGCCCCCGCACTGACCAAAAGCGTCGCAGCCGTCGCTGCGGCACAGACCAACTTCTTGACTGTCAACGGCCTATTCACCACGAAGCACTCCCTGCTGAACTTTTCTTATGCGCCATCGGCGGCAATTGGCATATGCACAAACGTAAATACTTTATGTTTAAAATAATTGCAATGCCGATGTGTGCGAGAACGGGACGCAGGTTCGGTGCCCGTCCATTTCCTCCCAGCAAAGGCCGACTGGTTAGGAAATGCAAACTCCGTGCTTGTGTCCCACCCGGAAGCCACGGTTCAATCACGTACCGAAGAGGGTCACAAGCCGAAGGAACGATCTCAATGGACCGCGACACCAAAGCTCTGGTCGATGAAGGGCCTCTTTCGACGATCCGCACACGTCATCTCTTCACCATACAGCTCGATGTGCGGCCCGTGGTTACTGTCGGATCGACGCCCAACGGCTTCCGGCGGGTCGGCTTCGTCACCGGCGGGGAGATCGTCGGTGAGCGGATCCGCGGCAAGGTTCTCAATGAGGCCAATGATTGGCAGGTGAAACGACCCGACGGGAGCTTAACGCTCGATGTCCGTCTCGTCATCGAAACGGATCGGGGAATGCTAGTGACGATGACCTATCGCGGCGTGCGCCACGGCCCTGCCGATGTGATCGACCGCCTCAAGCGGGGCGAGATCGTCGATCCGGCCAGCTACTATTTCCGCATCGCACCGACCTTCGAGGCCGCCGACGCGGATCTCGCCTGGCTTAACGGCATCCTCGCGATCGGAACGGGCCACCGTTTTCCGCAAGGTCCAATCTATAACGTGTTTGAGGTTCTCTGAAGGGGGCTCATCGTCAGCTCTCTTATCAGTATGACGAAGTGAGCCATGTCGCGAACTAGCAGTCTTTTTGACCTTCTTGTCAGATATTCGCCTGTTTAGAGTCCCACACAATTTATCAACGGACCGATTGTAGACGAACCAACGCCGTGCATGTTACCGTTTGTGTGCTGCCTTGATCGTCCGAACGGTTTTACGAACGCCGCAGCGGCCGGCGGCGAGGAAGGAACGGCGATGGACCTTACAATCAACGGCGTCAGCCGCAGTGTTGATGTCCCCGACGGGATGCCGCTGCTGTGGGTGTTGCGCGACGTGCTCGGCATGACCGGCACCAAATTCGGCTGCGGCATCGCGCAGTGCGGGGCATGCACGGTACATGTTGATGGCACCGCGGTGCGCTCGTGCCAATTGCCAGTCGGTGCGGTCGGCGCTCGCGCGATCACGACCATCGAGGGTGTCGGGCAAACCCCCGCCGGCGCGAAAATCCAGAAGGCCTGGCTTGAGCTCGAGGTGATCCAGTGCGGCTATTGCCAGCCGGGTCAGATCATGTCCGCCTCCGCCCTGCTCGCCGCCAATCCGCAGCCGGACGATGCCGCGATCGACGCCGCGATGGCCGGCAATCTCTGCCGCTGCGGCACTTACGTGCGCATCCGCGAAGGGATCAAACATGCTGCGCAATCCTGATCCGACCTTCCCCGCCATCGGACCATCGCGTCGCGATCTGTTGCGTGGCAGCGCCGCACTCGCCGGCGGCCTGCTGATCGGAATCGAATTCCCTTTGGCGTCAGCCCACGCGGACGAGCCGGTGCCGACACGGGCTCGTTTCAATGCCTTCATCCACATCGCACCCGATGACACGGTGACTTTCACGCTGCCCGCAGTCGAGATGGGCCAAGGTGTCTATACGTCGCAAACGCAGTGCCTCGCCGAGGAACTCGATGTCAGTCTCGACAAGGTGATCGTGGCGCACGCGCCGCCCGATCAGGCCAATTACGGCAGCCCGGTTTTCGTCGTGCAGGCGACGGGAGGATCGACGACGACGATGGCCTGGAGTGGCCCGCTGAGAAAGGCGGCTGCGGGCGCCCGCGCGATGCTACTCCAAGCCGCGGCCGTCGGATGGCTTACCGATGCGGCCGGTCTCACAACGCGAGACGGCGTCATCACCGATCCGGCGAGCGGGCTATCAGTCCGCTACGGCGAACTGGCGGATGCTGCCGCCGAGCTCCGGCCGCCCAGTTCCGTCAAGCTCAAGGATCCTTCGCAATTCCGCCTGATTGGCAAGCCGGTGCATCGCATCGATACGCCGGACAAGGCGATCGGCAAGACGGTCTACGGCATCGACGTGATGCGGCCGGGCATGAAGTTTGCCACGCTGATGTCCTCCCCCGTGCTCGCCGGCAAGGTTGGCTCCGTTGATCAGTCGAAAGCCCTCACCGTCGCCGGCGTGCGACAAGTGGTGGTGCTCGACGATCTCGTCGCCGTCATCGCCGATAACACCTGGGCGGCGATGCGAGGGCTCGACGCGCTCGCGATCGAATGGGCTCCCGGCGCGAATGACGATCTCAATCAGGCGCAGCTCTGGGCAAACATCGAGAAGGCGTCCGAGGGCGCCGGCGCCATCGCCAAGAAGGAGGGCGACGCCGCGGCCAGATTGAAGGACGGAACGCTGTTCGAGGCGACCTATGAATTTCCCTTCCTGGCGCATGCACCGATGGAAATGACGAATTGCACCGTGCATGTGCATGACGGCGCCTGCGAGGTCTGGACGGGCACGCAGGTGCCCGGCTTCGCGCAGGCGGGCGCTGCCAAGGTGCTTGGCATCGATCCTGCGAAGGTAACGATCAACAACCACATGATCGGTGGCGGTTTCGGCCGCCGGCTCGAAGTCGACGGCGTGATCAAAGCCGTTCGCATCGCCGCCCGTGTCGAAGGACCCGTGAAGGTCGTGTGGTCGCGCGAAGAGGACATCCGCCAGCAGCTCTATCGCCCGATCTATCACGACCGCCTCAAGGCGCGTGTGGAGAACGGCAAGATCACTGCCTGGCACCATCGCGTGACCGGCGGGTCGATCATGGCGCGCTGGCTACCGCCTGCCTTCCAGGATGGCGTCGACGTTGATGCCGTCGACGGGGCGGCGGAAGTTCCCTACACGGTCGGCGATATGCTGGTCGAATATATCCGCCACGAGAGCGCCGTGCCTGTCGCCTTCTGGCGCGGCGTCGGTCCGAACGGCAGCATCTTCTCCATCGAATCCTTCATGGATCTGATTGCGCGCAAAACCGGCACCGATCCCCTCGCGTTCCGGCGCGGCCTATTGGACAAGAGCCCTCGCGCCCTTGGTGTGCTGAACCTTGTTGCCGAAAAGGCGAGTTGGGGGACATCCGGGCCGGCCTCGCCCTTTGGCGCGCGGCGCGGTCGTGGCTTCGCGCTGATGAACGCCTTTGGCAGCTATCTCGCCGCAATTGCCGACGTTGCGGTGAACGACGAGGGCGATGTGCGCGTCACCCGGGTTGTGGTCGCGGCGGATGTCGGCAACGTCATCAACCCGGATATCCTCGTCGCGCAGATCCAGGGTGGGGTCGTCTTCGGTCTCTCTGCGGTGCTGCATGGCAAGATCACCTTCGCCGGCGGACGTGTCGAACAAAGCAACTTCAATGATTACCGCATCCTGCGCATCGACGAGATGCCGCAGATCGAGGTGCATATTGTGCCGAGTACCGAGAACTCGGGCGGCATCGGCGAGCCTGGTACTGTCATCGTGCAACCCGCGGTCGCCAATGCCGTCTTCGCGGCGACGGGCGTGCAACTGACGCGCATGCCGATCGATGCAACACTGATTGCGAAGGCGGTCTGACTCATGCGCATCAAACCGATATTGCTCACGCTTCTCGGGATCGTGGTTGTCGTGGGCGCGGCGGTCGCCGGCGTAGTCGGTTGGATGGTATTCCAACCGGGCCCCTATGCCTTCGCCGCGGGGACGCCCATTGAACTTGCCGCCTACAAAGGTACCTCGCCGACCGGCGCGCCAGCTGAACTCGCCAGCGCTGATGCTGCGGCGAAGGGAGCCTACATCGCCCGCATGGCGGACTGCGAGGCCTGCCACACCGCCAAAGGTGGAGCGCCCTTCGCCGGCGGGCGTGCCTTCGTGCTGCCGTTCGGCACCATCTACACGCCGAACCTCACGCCCGATCCGGAAACCGGAATCGGCAAATGGGCCGACGCCGACTTCCTCAACGCGGTGCATCGCGGTGTCGCGCCGGACGGTTCGCGCTACTATCCCGCCTTTCCTTACCCCTCCTACACGCTGCTGACCGACGAAGATGTGCTGGCGATCAAAGCCTATCTGTTCTCATTGAAACCGGTGAAACAAGCGAACAAGGCCAACACCTTCGCGTTTCCCTATAATCAGCGGTGGCTGATGACGATCTGGGCGGGCCTGTTCAATCCCGACCATCGGTTCCGGCCGGTGGACGGGCAAAGCGCTGAATGGAACCGCGGCGCCTATCTCGTCGAGGCGGCCGGTCATTGCGGCGAGTGCCATACGCCGCGCAACCTGATGCAGGCGCTCGACGAGCGCCGCAAATTCGCCGGCGGCGTCGCCGAAGGTTGGAACGCGTATAACATCAGCACAGATAAGGTCAGCGGCATCGGCGATTGGTCGGCGGAGGAACTCGCCGCCTATCTCTCGACGGCGCATGCCAAGGGACGCGGTGTTGCGTCCGGTCCGATGGGAGAGGCGGTTGAGCTCAGCCTGTCGAGTCTGACGAAATCCGACATTACCGCAATCGTGACCTATCTGCGCAGTGTGCCGGCGGTCGCGAGCGATCTGCCAAAACTTGCAGGACCGGCCGCAGCGACGCCAGATCTTGCGGGAATCGACAATCCAGTTGGCAAGCGCATATTCGAGGGCAATTGCCTGAGCTGCCACGCCTGGACCGGTGCTGGGGCCGTCATCGGAGAAGCGCAACTCACCGGGGTGCGGGCGGTCAATGATCCGAGCGCCGCCAACGTAGTTCAGATGATCCTCGGCGGCGGCAGGCGGGGAACATCACATCCTTACATGCCAAGCTTTGGCCATTCCTATTCCGACGCCGAGATCGCCGCGGTCGCCAACTACGTGACCGCACGCTTTGGCAGCGCACCTGCACGGGTCACGCCGGCCGACGTCGCGACCCTTCGCCAGCAGAATTAAGGCGACACGAGATGACCTGCAAAGACCGCGTCGGCCGGATAGCCGATTCGGATCATGCCCCGATCGCTTTCCTGATACGGGCCGACGTGAATGGAAGATCTTGCATCCGAACCCCGGCCGCATCCCTGATCGCATTTGCAATCGCTGCCCCCGCTGGTCCTTGTGCGGCCTCCGCGACGCCGTAGAAGGCATCTCCAGGCCGGTCGATGATGTGGACTTCGATCGACTCGGGAACGCTATCGAATCGCAAGATCGGATAGGCCGACCAATCCACCGAAGTCACGCGAGTCCGATCGAACGTCACGCGCTCGAAAAGCGTCCAGCTCATCGACTGTAGAATGCCCCCTTCCACCTGATTGCGGATGCCATCCGGATTGACGACTTGCCCTGTGTCGACGGCCGCCACAACACGGCGGACGCGAACAACGCCGCTTGGGCGCGCAAGATCGATCTCAACCGCTACGGCACACCAGGCCTCAAGATTCTTGTAGCGGGCAAAACCAAACCCAAATCCCGTACTCTTCGAATACTTGGCCCGCGCCGCCCAGCCGAACCGCGATGCCGCCGTTTCAATCACGTCACGCGCACGCGGATCTGTCATGTGCCGCAGTCGAAACGACACAGGATCTTGATCCGAGCGAATTGCCAATTCATCGAGAACGCTCTCGATCGAGAGGACATTGAGGTACCCGCCCAGGGAGCGCATGGAGGAGCCGCGCAAGGGCATGTCGGGCAGGAAGTGGCTGATCACCTTGCAATTCGGGAGTGCATAGAGCGGCACCGCGTTCCGGTCGCCGCCGCCCTCCGGCTGGGCCAACGCAACAGGTGGTGCGGGCGGAGAGGCGTCGGATTTCAAGCGCGCGGCGATTAACGTGCCCGGAGGACCGGGGCGCATCATATGCGACTGGCTCCAGACCTCATGGTGCCAATCCGCGACTACGCCATCCGCTCCAACCGTCGCCCTGAGCTTAACCACCATACCCGGCCCGAACGGATCCCACGCGTGCTCCTGCTCGCGCATCGCCTGGACCCTGACCGGCCGACCAGGTATCGCAAGCGCCAGCAATGCCGCATCGGCCGCCGCGTCGTCGGCGCCGTTGTGGCCGTAGCAGCCGGCGCCTTCCGCATGGATGCAGCGGACGCTTTCGACCGGCATCCGCAACATGCCGGCGATCGCATTGCGCAGAAAGAAGACCCCTTGTGTATGGGTCCATATCGTGAGTGTCCCGTCCTTGAACTGCGCAATGGCGCAGGACGGTCCGATCGAACCATGGGTGAGATACGGTCTGGAGAAGGTTCCCTCGACCTCGATCCCGCGCTGGCCCGGCCTGCCGGTGTCACGAATCGTCGTATCGCGCGAAGGCAGATTCATCAACGCGGCGGGCAAGTTCGCGCTGTCCGGCAGGGCTTGCTGCTCGTTCCAGGTCGTGGCAGCAGCAAGGGTTCGCATGCCCTGAACGGCGGCCCACTCCCCGTCCGCAAGCACACCGAGAAAGTTGCCGTCGCGCACGATCTTGACGATCCCGCTGATCCGCTCGGCCAATCCGGTGTCACAGTCGCGTAACGTGGCGGTATAACTCGGTGGGCGGACCACGCGGCCGTGCAGCATGCCCTCAAGGCGAAGATCCTGCACGTAGGCGCTCGCCCCCGTCACCTTGGCCGGAATGTCGATCCGCGGCACGGGACGGTTCATCACCGTGAAATCCGCGGGCGCGGTCAAACGCGACGTCCGGCTGGCATCGACGGACAACAGTTGATCACCAATCAACTCTCCGTACCCGAGATGCACGCCGTTCGGCGCAAAGATCCGTCCGTTGCGGACCTGCAGCAACCTGGCATCGACCCCGAGCCTTCGAGCCGCCTCGTCGCGGAGGATTTCTCGCGCCTGCGCTGCCGCGTGCCGGATCGCCGTGCCGGAATCCTGCATCGAATGGCTTGCGGCGGTGTAGCCCTCATTGGGCGTGCGCGCGGTATCCGCCGTGACCAGCGAGAGCCGATCGAATGGCACCTTGAGCTCCTCTGCCGCGACTTGAAGAAGCGCCGTCTTGAGACCCTGGCCAAGTTCGGCCTTGCCGGTCAAAATCGTGACGGCCCCCGAGGCGTCGACACGAATCCAGGCGTCGAGCCTTGGCGTATCGTCGAGGCTGCCGGGAAGACCATGCTTGGAGCCACCTTCTCCGGTCCCCGTTTCGGTCTGCGCATCTACGTGGGACAACCGGAAGGCAACGACGAGCGCGCCGGCGCCCATCAATGCGCTGCGGCGAGAAATGGCAAAGGTCATTGTCCTGTCCTCGCTTCGGCCGTGGTCTTCAGCTCTTCCGCGGCACGCCGGATCGCACGCAAAATCCGCATATGCGTTCCGCACCGGCACAGATGGGGTTGGAGTTCGGCCCTGATCGCCTCATCGCTGGCATGCGGATCGCGATCCAACAAGGCTTGAGCGCGCATCATCATGCCGGGAATACAATAGCCGCATTGCGCCGCTTGCTCGGCAATGAATGCACGCTGCATCGGGCCGGGCGCATCCTGGCTTCCGAGGCCCTCGAGCGTGGTGATCGTCCGCCCCTCCAGCAGCAGTACCGGCGTGACGCACGAAAGGACAGCCTTGCCATCGACGATGACGGTGCAGGCCCCGCACTGACCGAGTCCGCAACCATACTTTGCCGCATTCAGCCCGAATTCGTCGCGAAGAACGTAAAGCAGCGGCGTGTCGGGACTTGCCTTGATGGATCGGCTCTCGCCATTGACGCTCAGCGTTGTCATGATACTTCACCGCACCTTGTGTGCTTGAGTTCCCAGTGCCATGTCGCTTTTGGCCCTTGCCTTCGCAATTGCTGAAGCGATCCCATCCCACTGCGGCCTTCCTGCCACCCGCGTACGCAGATAATCGGCGAGATCCACGATCTGCTGATCGCTGAGAACGTCGCCAAAACCCGGCATGATCGGACCTGCAGACCCGCCGCCGGGCGCAGGCACCCCTTGCATCACGATCCTGATCAAGTTGGTGGGCGTCTCACCCGCGACCGCGGTCGAAAGATCGAGCCTGACGCCCCCTAGGGGCAGAGGCCTGCCCGCTGCGTGACACGATGCGCACACGGCAGCATAGATTGCGCCGCCGGGATTGGACGGGAGCTGCGGCGTCGCGGCCTGAGCGCCCGCGAGTTGCGGGCTACTTCGGGGACCAGATGCGCTCTGCACCTGCACATGCTTCCGCCCCGCGCTCTGGCCAAGCGAGGCAAGATAGTGGGCCATTGCGCTCACATCCGCCGGATCGACCGAAGAGAGATTGTCGACGACCGGCGCCATCGGACCGCCTGCCACTCCATGCAGAGGATGAAAGCCATGGGCGAGATAGTCCGCCAACGTGCCCTCGTCCCAGGGAACCGGCGATTGCGAGTTTCCACCGAGCGCATAGGCGCGCCAACCTTCGGCCTCGCCGCCTTGGAAGCTGGCCGACGCCTTTTCCGCGCCCAGCAGATTGCGAGGCGAATGACAGGCGCCGCAATGCCCGAGCCCGTCGACCAAATATTTTCCTCTGTTCCACTTCTCGTCTTTCGCAGGATCGGGCACGAAGCGCTCCTGGCGCAGAAAGAGCAGCTTCCATCCGGCGAGCGTCAGACGAATATTGAGGGGAAACATAAATTCGTTGCGCGGCGCCGAAGCCTTGACGGGTTCGAGCGACATGAAGAAGGCATACAGGGCCTTTGCATCTTCATCCGAAACGCGCGTAAAATGATCGTACGGGAATGCCGGATAAAGGTGACGGCCTTCGCGATCCACGCCCGATCGAAGGGCGCGAATGAATGCCTGCGCCGACCATTGCCCGATGCCCGTCTCCGGATCGGGCGTGATGTTCGTGGAATAGATCGTTCCGAAGGGCGTCGGCATCGCGAGTCCGCCGGCATAGGGCTGACCGCCTGGCGCGGTATGGCACGTGGCGCAGTCTCCGAGCAGTGCAAGACTGGCGCCACGACGGGCCATGGCCGGATCAGGAGCGCTGGCCGACCGAGGGTCGATCGGCGGAATGGGCGATTCCCACGCATAAAGGAATGCCGCCGCTCCGCCCATCGCGCTGATGGCAAGCAGTGCGAGCAGAATCGACTTGAGCTTCATCGCCTTCCCTTCGAGAGTCGAAGCGGCATATCAGGCGGCTGCAGACGTGGTCTTTTCAGTTTTGTGCGACTTTTGAATGATCGCCCGATCGGAGATCAAGGCGCGTAATACGGCTTCCGGAGACTGCCGACGCGGCACGCCAGACACGAACGGGATGATCGCTGGCATAGCGACCACGGTTTCACGGCGTCCATGCAGGCTTCTATTGTTTCCAATTCGCGGACAGACCTGACATAAAACAGGTGATTGTTCTTAGAACAAATCCGATCAATATCTCATCCATCGAGCGAAAACGCTCGTTCGATATGGAGGAAGAGATGCCGGGAATTCATCACATCACTGCCATCGCGGCCGATCCCATCCCGAATTTCAGCTTCTATACGCGCGACCTTGGCCTGCGCCTCGTCAAAAAGACCGTCAATTTCGACGATCCGGCGACCTATCATTTCTATTACGGCGACGAGACCGGCCGGCCGGGCACGATCCTGACCTTCTTTCCTTGCGAGGGCGTCTCCCCTGGCCATCAGGGTATCGGCGAAACCCACCAAACCGCCTTCCGCGTGCCTTTGCACTCGCTCGCATATTGGACACGGCGCTTTGCTGAAAAGGGCATTCGTCACGGCGCGCTCGAAACGCGTTTCGGGGAATCGGTTCTGCCCTTCACGGATCCGGATGGCACGGCGCTGGCGCTCGTCGGCGTGCGAGAGGCGGAAAACGAGCCTGCCTGGAGCAACGGCGAGGTGCCGGTCGAACACGCGATCCGCGGCTTCCACGGCGTGACGCTGCTGCTTGACGACGCCAATCAAACCGCTGGCATCCTCACAGACGTCTTCGGCTTCACGGAGACGACACGCGAAGGCTCGGTGATCCGCTACAAGGCGGCGGGCGACGCCAACGGAGGCGTGGTCGACATCTACGAGTCGAGGAGCTTCCCGCGCGGATATCAAGGCAGCGGTTCGGTGCACCACATCGCGTTCCGCGCGGCCGATGACGCCGAACAAAGCCAGATGGCGCAAAAGCTCATCCACAATCACGGGCTGCATCCGACGGAACAGATGGACCGCAACTATTTCCGGTCGGTCTACTTTCGCGAACCCGGCGGCATCCTATTCGAGATCGCGACCGACATCCCGGGCTTTACGGTCGACGAGCCGGCGGCGACTCTGGGGCGCGCCCTGAAGCTGCCGAGCTTCCTCGAACCGCATCGCGCCGAGATCGAAGACATTCTGCCGGACCTCGAAGCTGCCGTGGCATGACGGACGTGCTTGCCGTGGGAGATCGTCAAGCACTTTCCGTCACCTCGACCACCCGAGCGGCAAAAAGTTCCTCCCGGTCCAATTCAGCTTCGAGCCTATGCATGACGCTGTCGTGGATGCGCCCGGAATTGAAGAGCTCCAAGAGCTTCCTGCGGCCGGCCTCCACCGCGATCAAGACGGCACGGTAGTGCTGAAGTCTTCGCTCCCCATGAGATTCCTTGGCGAGGGCATGCTCCTCGGCCGCCGAGAGACGATGCCCATACTGCTCGACCAGCCGCGGATGAGCGTGCTCCCCATTGGCTCCGAGCGAGTGCATGCGGATGGCATCGAACTCAGCGCGCGCGATTTCCACGCGGACGGCCTCTTCGGACAGCGTCTCCACTCCGCGCAGCAAGAATTCCTTCCCTGCCAGCGTCCTTGCCACCGGACCAAGTGTCAGCCCGAGCGCGACGATGGTGGCGGCAACGACGCAGAAGGTCACGAACAGGATGATATCCCGGCCAGGAAATTGGTCCGGCAAAGACAGAGCGGCGGCGAGGCTGACGACCCCGCGCATCCCGGCCCAACTCATCACCAGTGGAACGGCAGCCGGTGGATACGGATCGCGCGCGCGGAGCGATGGGATCAGTGCTCTTGGAATGTAGGCTGTCGGGAAAATCCATGCGAAGCGAGCAAGCACGAGCACGGCAAAGATGGCCGCCGCCATCGGGAGGAGCGAAAGCAGCGTTCCCCAATCCGCCGCGAACCGATGCAAAACGCCACGAAGCGCTAGCCCCACGAGAACAAAGACCAAGGCTTCCATCACAAAGGTGACGACGGACCAGACCGCCCGGGCCTGGACACGAGCCGCGGCATTCATGGCCTGGTGTTGGAGACGTCCGAGGACCAGCCCACATGCAACCGTCGCAAGGACGCCTGACAGATGAAGACTGTCCGCGAGCAGGTAAGCGGCCCAGGCGGATAAAAACGTCCAGACCACAGTAAGCCGTGCGTCCGTCAACCGTCCGGCGACCGAAGCGCATATCCAACCGAGCGCAAGGCCGATGCCGACGCCTACAACCGAGACATAGACGAAACTGCCCGCGGCCGCACCGGCGCTAAAGGTCCCGGTCAGCGCTGCAGCGACCGCAAAGCGAAAAAGAACGAGGCCGGAGGCATCGTTGATCAAGCTTTCGCCCTCCAGCAGAACGGCGATGCGCGGCGGCACATTCAGATGATCCAACACAGCCCGCGCGGCGACAGCATCCGGCGGCGAAATGATCGCACCAAGTGCAAAACACGCGGCCCAGGGCAATGCCGGAAAGAAAAAGTGGGTGACAACACCGACGAGCAGCGTTGTCACCACGACGGCGCCGACGGCCAATTGCAGGATGATCCTGAGATTGGCCCGGAAATCCGGCCACACAGTGAAGTACGCGCCCGAAAGCAGCAGCGGTGGCAGAAAGAGGACCATGACGAAATCGGGATCGAATTCTACATCGGGGAGTCCTGGAACGAAAGCCAGAACGATGCCGGCAAGGACCAGCACCGATGCCGAGGGCAAGCGCAAACGACGCGCCACCGCGTCGAGCACCACGGCGATCATCATGAGTAGCAGGATGGTTTGGAACGCCTTGGCTGGGCTCATCGCGGCGGCGTCATCCGAGGTTTTGCGAAATGGATTCGGCAGAATCCGAGAAGATTGCGACATGCGCGGCGGGCGGAATGATCTGCTCGCCGGCGAGAAGTCCCGATCGTCAAACCGGCACCAAGGGACAGAATAGTGATTTTCATTGCGCTTATCTCAAAGACGCTGGTGCGGGCAAATCACACTGCTTTGATGCCGGCCTCAGAAGCGTGTTCGCCGAGAGCCCACTTCGAGAAGCGGATTTGAATGCCATACGGGGAGTGAGCGCGTAGGAGATCCATCACGCCTTCGTAAGTTTCCTGACGCGCCCAGTCCTGCTGGAGCTCAAACACGTATTGGCACGACGTGATTGGAACCGCACCAGCCTGCACCAAGCGGTCCATGGCGCGATTGTGCGCCTCCATCGAAAGATCGCCGCAGGCATCCGCTGCCACATAGATTTCGTAACCTTCCTTGAGCATGTCCAGCGCCGGAAACAGCACGCAGGCCTCCGTCCAGAGACCTCCAAGTACGAACTTCTTGCGGCCGGTGGCGGCAACCGCCTTTCGGAAATCGGCATTGAGCCACGAGTTCATCGAGGTACGGTCTATGATATCGTGATCAGGATACAGCCCTGCGACTTCCGGCATGAATGGTCCCGAGAAGGAATCTTTCGCAACCGTAGACAGCACAGTCGGAATCTTGAACAGCCTGGCGGCCTTTGCCAGAATCTGGACGTTGTTGAACACCACGAGCCGATCATGCGACTGGACGCCCTGATACATAGCTGGCTGATAATCGATGAGCGCAATGGCGCTGTTATCGGGTGTCAACATATCGAGTTTGGACATTGAGTACCCCCTTGAATTGATGATCGCCGGCCGACGCAAATGACATCCCAGGTCCGTGCAACGGGAGTGTATGATCCCCGCTAACGTACGCGCTTGGACAAGTACATCGCGGCTTGGACGAAGCCGCGATGAACGCGACCCTGCGACGATGCGGCTGCCACAATATCTCCAATGAAAATTGCGCCTTGCCCTGGACTTGCATACGGCCCCTGCCGAGAAACGTGAGGCGTACAAAGAGCGACGAAATCGTCCAAGCCAAAGAACATTTCATCCCTGAGTTTGGCGCGGCACTGTTGGGCCGATAGCGTATGTGACGTCAAGCGCTGTCCGCCTCCACACCAAAGGAGTAATCGATGGCGCTGTTGAAACTGCGGGACGGTACCGAACTCTACTTCAAGGACTGGGGCAGCGGAAAACCGATCCTCTTCAGCCACGGCTGGCCGCTCAGCGCGGACATGTGGGACGCCCAGATGCTGTTTTTCGCCAGCCGCGGATTTCGTACGCTTGCTTTCGATCGCCGCGGCTTCGGCCGATCGAGCCAGCCCTGGGCAGGCTACGACTACGATACGTTCGCGGATGATATCGCCGAGCTCATCAACCATCTGAAACTTGAAGAAATTACCCTGGTCGGCTTCTCGATGGGTGGCGGCGATATCGTGCGCTATATCGCGCGTCACGGCGCCTCGCGCGTGTCGAAACTGGCATTGGTGAGCGCGGTCACGCCGCTGTTCGTCAAGACGGCGGACCACGACGGGGTCGACAAATCGGTCTTCGATGGAATCAAGGCCGGGCTCGCCAAGGATCGTCCGCAATTCCTGGACGATTTCAGCCCCCTCTTCTACGGGACGAACCATGGCACGAACGTTTCGCAAGGAATATTCAAGCAGACACTGCAAATCGGCTTGCAAGCCTCGATCAAGGCGACGATCGACTGCGTGACGGCATTCTCCGAAACGGATTTCCGTCCCGATATGGCCAAGATCGACGTCCCCACCCTCGTGATTCATGGCGACGACGATCAGGTGGTTCCGCTACAATACACCGGTAAGCTCGCGGCCGAGATGATCAAATCCGCCAAACTCAAAGTCTATCCAGGCGCTCCGCATGCGACCGCCGCCACCCATGCGGACCAGCTCAACGCGGATCTGCTCGAATTCGTAAATTCTTAAGCTCATACCAACGGTCACGAAGAGTGAGCGTTGGTTCCTTTCTTCATTTTTCGCTTTCGAGGCGATAGCGAAAAATGAAGAGCAGTCTAAAGGTCGCGCTTTGCGACCTTTGGTATCAACCGGAGCGACAAAAATGACAGATGGCGCTTTGCATCTTCTTGAACCAAAGGACTGCGTACTCCTGTTCGCCGACCAGCAGGCCGGACTTGCCTTCGGCGTGGAATCGATTGGCCGGCAGGTCCTACTGAACAATGTGGTCGCGCTGGCCAAGACGGCCATGACCTTCGGCCTCCCGGTCATTGCCTCGACGTCCGCGACGAAAGTCTACAGCGGACCGCTCATGCCGGCGATTAGCGCAGCCCTGCCCGGCGTCGTGCCGATCGACCGTCGCAGCATGAACGTCTGGGAGGATGACAAGTCGCGCGAAGCGATCCTCGCGACCGGGCGCCGCCGCCTCATCGTCTCGGGGCTATTGACCGAGGCGTGCGTCAGCTTCGCCGTTCTCTCCGCCTTGGCAGAGGGACTCGAGGTCTATGTGGTCGGCGACGCTTGCGGTGGTCTCACCGCCGTCGGCCATGACCTCGCGCTCCGCCGCATGGAGGCGGCCGGAGCACGGCCGACATCCTGGATCCAGATCCTGTTGGAATTGCAGCGAGACTGGACGCGCCACGAGACCTATGACCGCGCGCGGGCAATCGTGGAGGCTCATGCCGGCGGATACGGCATCGGCTTGGCCTACGCGCGCGACATGATCCATCCGACCTGACGATTTCGATACAGCCGCTCACCCTTCAGAACGAGCCCGGCGCCATGCGCCAGGGCTCGTTCCCATGCTGCGGGAGAAAACCCGCGTGAAGTAGCTCTGGTCGCCGAACCCACAGATCAGCGCGATATCCGCCAGCGGCAGCTCAGTGGTCGTCATCAGACGCTTGGCTTCCTCGATCCGGAGCCGAGACAGATATTCGTGTGGGGCGACACCCGTACTGCGCCGGAAGGAGCGAGCGAAATGACTCGGCGTCAGCTTGCATTCGGCGGCGACATCGGCGATCGTCAAGCTGCTGGCTAGGCGCACACGCATGATCTCCTTCGCGCGGCGCTCCTGCCATGGCGCCAGTCCGCCCTCTTGAACGCCCTCGCGTGAACGAAGATCCCCGTAGGTGTGCGCAAAATGCGCAAGCAAGCTCAGCCCGAGCTGATCGACGAAGAGCTGATTGTTTGCCCTCTCCTCCTCCAGAGCGCTCAAGAGAATGCTTGAAAGCGTTGACAAATAAGGATCGCGACGATCACGAGGCCACTTGAGCGTGGAGATCGGCTTTGAATCATTCTCATAGGCGAAATCGTCAAGTGCGCGGCGCGGGACGTAATACTGGACGGCGTCAAACGGGCCTTTGAATTCGCATTGCGGATTGTCACGCAGGTCGATGACGCTCACCGTTCCGGCACTGAATGATCCGGAATATCTTTTATTGCCTGCAAGCCAGCATGAATGCCGATCCAAATCTCCCAGTTGATGGAGGATGCTGAACGCAGGCTCCGAGGGAATCGCGGCGGTTCGTTCACGAATGAAGCGCGAGCAGGTCAGCCGTGTCACCGCAAGCGCAAGCTTGCCCTTGCGATTGATCTTGAGGATACAATCGCCTTCCATTCCAAGATGTTTGCTGAGGCGACGGCCAAAAAAGCCTTCGGAGGAGACATCGCCGTTTTCGATCATCGGACCCCCTCCATACTGATTGTCGGATGCTCTTCGCAGCTCTGTTTCGCACCATAGACAAAATAGCGAAAATTTCCACCTTCATTCAAGTCGGGGAGGAGAGACTTTTATCGTGGCTTATGGGGACATAACAAATTTAGTCGCCGACCGGCATTGCGACAAAGTAACCTTATAGCAACGGCTAGTTGAGCGGAGGCAAGATGCTCTGCAATTCATGCCGGCGTTCTTCGAGGAACCCCGGTAACTTGAGGTCGTCGCCAAGGCAATTGTGGGCCTCGTCGATCAGGAATCCTGGTCCGTCAGTCGCGATCTCAAAAAGAACGCCGCACGGAGCACGAAAACCTACGGCGGTCAGATAGGTTCGCTCAATCGGCTCGGTTGCGACGACTCCGTAAAACCGCTGGAGCTTCTGTACCATCGCCAACTGATCTTCGATGTCTGCGGCACGGAAAGCCACGTGTCTGATCGTGCCCCCGCCAAGGCGGCCGCGCGATGACGCCCCGATCGTTCGCAGGGTAAGGGTGCCTCCAGGCCCGTCGTGGGCGGCAAACCGGATCGAATCCTTGGTATGCGCAACGCGTTTGAATCCCAATACATCTTGAAGAATATCGATTGTCGCGTCCTCGCGTCGGACGTTTAAAACGACCTCGTTAAGGCCGAGCACCGTGTGAACGGCATCACATGTATCCTCTGCACGAACTTGCTTTGCCTCCATGAGGGCAAGCGTCGTCCCATCGGGATCGGCAAAGCAAAGCATTGGCTCCCCAAATGGAGAATGATCCAACTTGCAGGCGACGTTCGCGGCCCCGAGTTGCTCGGACCACCAATCGAAGGATCCTGTCGGCACACGGAAGGCGGTCTGCACGACTTCGCCGACCCCGACCAATCCCTTCGCGACGCATTGCCACGCCAGCGCACTTATGATGGTGCCCGGCTTCCCGACGTTATCTCCATAGTAAAGATGGTAACTGCCTGGGTCGTCATAGCAGACCGTTTTCTTGACCCGCTTCAGCCCCAGAACATCGGCATAGAAATCTGCGGTGCGCTGCACGTTGCCGATGATCGTGGTGATATGGTGAAGCCCGCGTGACGGCGGGCGTGTTTCATTTAGTTCAGCCACGGGACGCACTCGCTGCTGCCGTGCCGAACAGGGGACAGAGGCGTGCCATAACGCCTATGCCTTTCCCGGCGTTGCGGCTCGGTTCTCGCAAGCATGCCAAATGTCCTCTCTGCTCCTGCCATTCGATCTCACATTGAGGCCCACATCGGCCGGATTGTCTTGGATTTTCGCCCGATTGCGACTCCCGTTCAATGGTTAAAATTCACAGAGCGACGGAGTACCTTTCTGACTTGCCGTATCGCACGCCAGCGTCCGCCATGTCGTTCATGGCGGTTCTGTCCAAGTCGCGATGAAGATCTACAAGCCGAACGCAGCCCATATCGTCAGATTAGGCCTCAACCGCGTCAGTAGGTATAGCGTGACAAGCCTCTTGAGCCATTTCGATGTCCTCTTGCAACGCTCAAAGCGTAGCCGGCCCGTTGGCGCAAGTCTCGCAATGGCCGCCGGCAGGAGCGCCAAGGCAGTTAGTGCGACACTCCGGATGATGCGGAGGCTCTTCGCATGATCGATCGGGCGACACGCAGTATCGAAGCGCGCGCGCATCAGATGTTCCCTGCCCTCACCCCACGTCAGGTCGAAACGGCACGTCCCTTCGCCAGTGGCGCGCCGCAACATTTTGCCGCGGGCGAAATGGTCTTTGCTCCTGGTGATCGGGGCGTCCCGGTTTGGCTTGTGCTTGAGGGCTCGCTCGATGTTCTGCGGCGGGACGGGCTTGACGCCGAAGCGCCGATCACCACCCAGCGGACAGGACAATTTACCGGAGAAGTCAGCCAGATCGATGGCCGCGCGTCGCTCGCTTCGGCGCGAGCCGGCCCGGATGGCGCCACTCTGCTTCCTTTCGATCCACCGCATTTGCGCGCCCTGATGATCGGATCGGCGGAAGTCGGCGAGATTGTGATGCGCGCCCTTATTTTGCGCCGGGTCAGACTGATCGAACACGGCGGCTCGGGCACGATTCTGATTGGCGCGCCGGACGACGCCCATCTTCTGCGCCTCCAAGGCTTCCTGACCCGGAGCGGCTATCCCAATCTCGTCATGGACCCGAAAGTCGATGATGAGGGTCGCAGCCTCGTTGAGCGCTTGGCGCTTCTGCCGGTCGACCTCCCGCTCGTCGTCTGCCCCAGCGGCAAGCTGCTGAAACGCCCCCATGAGCGGGAATTGGCCGCTTGTCTTGGCATCATCCCCAAGATCGATCCGCAGAAGCTTTACGACATCGCCATCGTCGGCGCCGGTCCGGCCGGGTTGGCCGCGGCCGTTTATGGCGCTTCGGAAGGCCTCTCGGTGATCGTTCTCGACGAGCGCGCCATGGGCGGGCAAGCCGGCGCGTCGGCGCGCATTGAAAATTATCTGGGCTTTCCCACGGGCATATCCGGACAGGCGCTCGCCGGCCGCGCCTTCAGTCAGGCGCTTAAATTCGGGGCCGAAGTCGCCATCCCGATCGGCGTGGAGCGGCTCGAACGGATCGACGACCGCCTGACGCTCGCGCTTTCGGGCGGCTCGGCCATTGCCGCCCGCACCGCCGTGATCGCCTCGGGCGCCACCTATCAAAGACCCGCCATTCCCGGTCTGGCGCATTTCGAGGGAGCCGGGATTTCCTATTGGGCATCCCCGATCGAAGCCCGCTTGTGCACCGGCAAGGACGTCGCTCTTGTCGGCGGCGGCAATTCGGCGGGCCAAGCGATCGTGTTTCTGGCACCGCATGTGAAGCGGCTGCACGTGTTCGTCCGGCGGGCCCTATCGGAAACGATGTCGCACTACCTTATCGACCGCATCGCGGCACTGCCCAATGTGGAGATTCATGTCGGCACGGATGTTGTGGATCTCGACGGCGATGGCGACACACTCGCCGGTGCCGTCGCGCGCGATCGCGCGAGCGGCGTAACCACGCGGCACGCGATCAATCACCTGTTCCTGTTCATCGGCGCAACGCCTCACACCCGTTGGCTCTGCGGCTCAATTGCAACTGACGACAAAGGCTTCATCCTGACGGGCGGCTCGGCCTCGCCACTCGAGACCAGCATGCCGGGCGTCTTTGCAATCGGCGACGTCCGCGCCGGCTCGACCAAACGAGTCGCGGCCGCAGTTGGCGACGGTGCCGCAGCCATCGCTCAGATCCATAGCTATCTCAATAGACCGACGAAGGAGGTGGCATGAAAGCCTGCTGCCATCACGACTCTATTCCGACGAGCAGAGCACACGATCCCAAGTACGCAGGGCGAAACAACGCGCTGTGAGAATGCAACGTCAAAGGAGTGACCATCATGCCGCATGCAACTGCCGCCCCAGGCAAACTCTTACTCTCTCCGACCGATCACACGCTGATCATGATCGACTTTCAATCGCAAATGGCCTTTGCGACCAAATCGATCGATGCCGTCCTGCTGCGCAACAATGCGGGCCTGATCGCCCATGGCGCGGCCGGCTTCGGCGTTTCCACGATTCTGACCACGGTCGCGGAAAAAAGCTTCTCCGGACCGATGTTCAGCGAAATCACCGAAGCATTTCCCGACCAGAAGATGCTCGATCGCACGTCGATGAACACCTGGGAAGATGCCAACGTCATCGCGAAGGTGAACTCAATCGGCAAGGAACGCATCGTCTTGGCCGGATTGTGGACGAGCGTCTGCATCGTCGGCCCCGCCTTGTCGGCACTCGACCAGGGCTTCGAAGTCTATGTCATCGCGGACGGATGCGGCGACGTCTCCACCGAGGCGCATGACCGCGCCATGGACCGCATGGTGCAGGCGGGCGCACGGCCCATGACGTCGGTGCAATATCTGCTCGAACTCCAGCGCGATTGGGCGCGCACGGCAACTTACGACATGACGACCGGAATCGCCCGGCGCTACGGCGGTGCCTATGGCCTCGGCATCACCTATGCCAAGACCATGTTCGGTGCGTCCGAAGGACATTGATCGCTTATCCGTCGCGGCGCGGCCTTTTCTTGCGGGAGGCCGCGCCGCGTCGAACCGCTGAACTTCCGGGATCGAACGCCATGAAGATGTATTTGTTTTCGCTCGGCGCCGGCCTGCTGGTCGGTGTGATCTATTCCCTTCTCAACGTGCGCTCGCCCGCGCCGCCGCTCGTCGCGCTGATAGGGCTGCTTGGCATTCTCGTCGGCGAGCAGATCATCCCGGTCGGGAAACAGATGCTGGCGGGTTCCGCCTTCACGCTCGCCTGGCAGCACGCGAAATCCGCCTCCCATATCTTCGGCCCGTTGCCCGGCCGCCATGCGGACACCGACGCGGCCGCATCGACGAAAACCTCGGAGACGTCCACATGAGCACCGCTGCTTCTGCCCCCGACCTCATTCTGCATCACGGCCTCTTCACCACGCTCGACCGCGCCAATCCGACCGCCAATGCAGTCGCGATCAAAGACGGCAAATTCGTCGCCGTCGGGCATGAGCGGGAGATCATGCCGCTCGCCGCCGAGACGACGAAAATCATCGACCTCAAGGGCCGGCGCGTGTTGCCGGGGCTGATCGACAATCATCTCCACATCATCCGCGGCGGCCTCAATTTCAATATGGAATTGCGCTGGGATGGCGTGCGCTCCCTGGCCGATGCCATGGCGATGCTGAAGCAACAGGTGGCGATCACGCCCCCGCCGCAATGGGTGCGCGTCGTCGGCGGCTTCACCGAACACCAATTTGACGAAAAGCGCTTGCCGACGATCGAAGAGCTGAATGCGGTGGCGCCGGAGACGCCAGTGTTCCTGCTGCATCTCTACGACCGCGCCATCCTCAACGGCGCGGCCTTGCGGGCCGTGGGCTACACGAAGGCGACGCCCGAGCCGCCCGGCGGCCAAATCGTACGCGACGCGAACGGCGAGCCGACGGGGCTGCTGCTCGCCAACCCCAATGCTGGCATTCTTTATGCGACGCTCGCCAAAGGGCCCAAATTGCCGTTCGACTACCAGGTCAATTCGACCCGGCATTTCATGCGCGAATTGAACCGGCTTGGCGTGACCGGCGCGATCGATGCCGGCGGCGGATTCCAGAATTATCCGGATGATTATGCCGTCATTCAAAAGCTCGCGGACGAAGACCAACTGACCATTCGCCTCGCCTACAATCTTTTCACCCAGAAACCGAAGAGCGAGAAGGAAGATTTTCTCAACTGGACCAAGACGTCGAAATACAAGCAGGGGACCGATTACTTCCGGCACAATGGCGCCGGCGAAATGCTGGTGTTCTCCGCCGCCGATTTCGAGGATTTCCGTGTCGCGCGCCCCGACATGCCGCCGGAAATGGAAGGCGAACTCGAGGCGGTGGTGCGCATCCTGGCCGAGAACCGCTGGCCGTGGCGTCTGCATTCGACCTATGACGAAACCATCTCGCGCGCGCTGGATGTTTTTGAAAAGGTCAATCAGGACATTCCGCTGCAGGGTTTGAATTGGTTCTTCGACCATGCCGAAACGATTTCCGATCAATCGATCGACCGGATCGCGGCGCTCGGCGGCGGCATCGCCGTGCAGCATCGCATGGCCTATCAGGGCGAATATTTCGTCGAACGCTATGGGATCGGCGCGGCGGAAGCGACGCCGCCCGTGGCTCGCATGCTCGACAAGGGCGTCAAGGTCTCGGCCGGCACCGATGCGACGCGGGTCGCATCCTACAATCCATGGGTGTCGCTCGCCTGGCTCGTCACGGGGCGGACGGTGGGAGGCTTGCGCCTCTATCCGCAACGCAATTGCCTCGACCGCGAGACGGCGCTGCGCATGTGGACGGAAAATGTCACATGGTTCTCCAACGAGGAAGGTAAGAAGGGTCGCATCGAGATCGGCCAGTTCGCCGATGTGATCGTGCCCGATCGCGATTTTTTCGCCTGTGCCGAGAGCGACATCGCCGACACGACGTCGAACCTGACGATTGTCGGCGGCAAGGTCGTCTATGCGGCTGGCCCATTTGCCGATCTCGATCAACCGGTGCCGCCGCCCGCGATGCCCGACTGGTCGCCGGTCCGCCGGTTCGGCGGCTATGCTGCTTGGGGCGAGGCCCAAAAGTCCGAGACATCGGCTCTGCGGCGGCAAATGGCGAGCCAATGCGGCTGCGCGCGCAGTTGCACCGTTCACGGCCATGAGCATGCCACCGCCTGGTCCAGCACCCTCCCAGTTAGCGACCTAAAATCCTTCTGGGGCGCCCTCGGTTGTGCATGCTGGGCAGTGTGATCGATGCTCGCCTTCGGTATTTTCCGTGCAGGTCGGAGCAACGTCCCCAACCTGCACACGAGCCCCGCGCAGACTTAAAGGAAACGCAATGAATCATGTCTTTGGCGGCATCCTTGCAACACTTATCGGGATCGCTTTTTTCTTCACGATCGTCGGCGTTTTCGGTCTGACAACGTCAGTCGTCGCGCTCCTGTTATTCGTGGTGCTCGCGGTCATGATCTTCCGCCGCGCGCAGACGGAGGATGCCGCATCATGACTCTTGACCCAACCATCCTCGCCCGCATCCAATTCGGGTTCACAGTGAGTTTCCACATCATCTTCCCGACGATCTCGATCGGGCTCGCCATGTTCCTGGCGATCATCGAGGGATTGTGGCTCCGCACGAAAGACCCTCTCTATCTTCAAATCTATCGCTTCTGGCTTGGCATTTTCGCCATGGCCTTCGGCGTCGGTGTCGTCACCGGCATTGTGTTGTCGTTCGAATTCGGACTTGGCTTTGCGCATTTTGGGCAGATGGCCGGCCCGGCAATCGGCCCGATGATCGCCCTAGAAGTCCTGACATCGTTTTTCCTGGAGGCCGGCTTCCTTGGAATCATGCTCTTCGGTCTGCATCGGGTCGGGCCCAAGCTGCATTTTCTCGCAACCTGCATGGTCGCGCTTGGAACCTTGATGTCGGCATCTTGGATCCTCTCGGCCAACAGCTGGATGCAGACGCCCGACGGCATCACCATCGAGAACGGCCATGTGATCGTGACCGATTGGCTGAAGGTCGTCGTGAATCCAACTTGGCTCTATCGCCTGCCCCACATGTTGGCCGCGGCCTATATCACCGGTTCCTTTCTCGTTGCCGGCGTCGGCGCCTGGTATCTGCTACGCGGCGAGCATGTGGCCTTCGGCCGTCGCACCGTTTCGCTGGGAACGGCCTTTGCAACCATTCTCATCGCGGTCCAAGTCTTCCTCGGCGATATTCTCTATGGCAAGATGCTGGAGGTCCAACCCTCTAAAATGCAGGCGGCAGAAGGCTTTTGGGAAGAACAGTCGCAATCGCCCGCGCCCTACTATTGGTTCATCGTTCCCGATCAGCAGAACCAGCGCAATGTCTTCACGCTCGGCACTCCCTATCTCGGCAGCATCTGGCTCACACATAGTTTGTATGGCCGTGTCGCGGGATTGAAGAACACGCCGGTTGATCGGCAGCCGCAAATGGGTTGGGTGTTCTACGGCTTTCGCGTGATGTACGGCATCGCGATCATCATGTTCAGCCTCGCCGTCGCGTCGCTCTGGCTGCGCTGGCGCGGCCGCCTCTTCACGGCACGCTGGTTCTTGCGCGCGCTCGTGATCATGACACCATCGGGAGTCGTCGCCACGCTCGGCGGCTGGTATCTTGCCGAAACCGGCCGCCAGCCATGGGTAATCTATGGACTCCTGCGAACCGTGGACGCCGTGTCGCCGGTTCCGGCCAATGTGCTGCTCTCGACGCTGATCGCCTTCATATGCGTCTACGCGTTGTTCATGACGGCGTTCCTAATCTTCACGTTTCGGATGATCCGGCGCGGCCCGCAGGCCGCGCCGGCGCAAGCGGAGGCGTCCGGCTCGCTCAAGCACGCCTTGAAGCCTGCCGTGATGAACAGTCCCGTTACTCGTTCCTCATCACCAGCGGAGTAACCAAGATGGATCTACCGCTGCTCTCCGCTCTTTTCACCGCGTTTGCTCTCTCCCTCTATGTCCTGCTCGACGGCTTCGATCTTGGTGTCGGAGCGATATTGCTCGTCCAACCCGATGAAGAGCTCCGTGACCGGATGGTCGATTCGATCACCCCGACATGGGATGGCAACGAAACCTGGCTGATCATGGCGGGCGTCGCTTTGCTCGCGGGTTTCCCAATCGCCTATGGCATTCTGCTGCCTGCCTTTTATTTGCCCTTGATCATCATGCTGTTGGCGCTTGGCTTGCGCGGCGTCTCGTTCGAGTTTCGGGTTCAGACCGTTCAATGGCGTCGTGTATGGGACGTGGCCTTCGGCCTTGGCTCGATCCTCGCGGCGATGATGCAGGGCCTCATCGTCGGCGGCTTGATCGCCGGCGTTTCCGTCGATAACGAACGTTTCACGGGGAGCGTCTTCGATGTCTTCCAACCCTTCGCCCTCCTCACCGCGCTGGCCATGCTCGCCGGTTATGTGGTGCTTGGCGCGGGCTGGCTGCATTTGAAGGCGACGTTCCAGTTGCGAAAGTTTGCGGAACGCGCGCTACGCTTGGCGACGCCAGTTTTCGTTGCACTTGCCATCGCTGTCTGCGTCGCCGCCGCATTCGTTCAACCCGGCATCCGCGCAACATGGATGGATCATTATCTGCTGCTAACTTTGATCGCCGTGTTGTTTTTCGGTGTGGCGGGCGGACTCATCAGTTTGATCGGCGACTCGGACGCCGGGCCTTTCGCGTCGGGAATTTGTCTGTTTGCGCTGGGAGTGATCGGCCTCGGCTGCGCGATCTTTCCTGATATCGTGCCTTTCAGGCTGAGCTTGTGGGCCGCTGCGTCCGCGACGCTGAGCCATGTCTTCTTGCTGGTCGGCGCCGTCGTCGTGACACCTGTCGTGCTCGGCTATTCGGCTTTCGCCTATCGCGTGTTCCGCGGCAAGATCCCTGAAAAAGGGTGGGAAACATGAACAGCAAGCTGCTTTGGTTCGTGGGGCTCTATGTTGCCTCGGTCATGAGCGTGGCAACCATAGCCTATGCCATTCGCGCGGCTCTTCACCTCCTGACCTAACGAACACGATCAGGAGATTTCCAGGCGGTTGAAGATGCTTGAGCGAAAAAGGAAAGAGAAAAAGAAATGTTGGACCAGCGGACCTCGACCTCAATCGTCTCGCTTCACTCTGTTCTGATGCTGCTGGCGCGCATCCTTCTTGCGCCGGCCTTTCTTTACAGCGGTGTCGACAAGCTCGTGCATTGGTCGGCGGGGCAGCAGGAGATTGCTGCGAGCGGCCTGCCGATGGTCACGGTCCTGCATATCGTGACAGTGGCGATTCAGCTTGGCGCGGGGCTTTCTGTCCTGCTTGGCATCCAGGCGCGGCTTGGCGCCCTGATGCTCTGCGCGCTGCTCGTTCCGGTCACGGTGCTCTACCATCCGTTCTGGCAATTCTCCGGCACGAATTTCGTCGAGGAACTCAACCACTTCCTCTCCAATCTCGGCCTGATCGGCGGCTTCCTGATGGTCTTGATTTTCGGCGCCGGACCCTTGAGTGTGGAGGATCGTCCGCTGACGCGCGAGACGTTGCATCATTTTCTCGCACTCGCGAAACATCATGGCGTGCCCGGAAAGGATTCCGCGTGAGCGACGTCGCATTGGCACCCGCAACGAAAAGCGCAGCGCCGGCGCCCGCGCTGCTGTTCGGCCTTGGCCTCGCGACCGGCATGGAGTTCTACACCAGCGACAGCATGAACCTGATTTTGCCGGATATTGCCGGAACGCTGGGACTGTCCACAGACGAGGCAAGCTGGATCCTGACCGTCTACAGCGGCGCGCTCTTCCTCGGCGTGCCCGTGTCGATCTGGATGGCGGGGCATTTCGGCTACAAGCGCTTCCTGCTCGCCAGCATTGTCGTGTTCGCGGCGGCCTCGATCGGTTGTGCCCTGGCGCCCGATCTTCCAACCCTGCTGTTCTGGCGCGCGATCCAGGGTTTTGCCGGCGGCAGCCTCTATGTCTGGTGGCGCGCCAGCATCTATCTCCTGCTGTCCAAGCCGCAGCGAAGCCCCTCTTTGATGCGTGTCTCCATGATCCTTTATCTGTCGAGCGCCATCGGGCTCTTGGCGAGCGGCTATATCACCGACAATCTGAACTGGCGGCTGATTTTCTTGCCCAATCTCGTCTTGGCGGCAGGCGCCATCTGGCTTCTCTCGCGGTTTTTTCCGAACGTCGGGCGCGGACCGGAGCATTATGCGAAGACCGACTATCTCGGCATCGGTCTCCTCGCCGCGGCCTTGATCTCCCTGCAAATCATCCTGAGCCGCGGCCCGATCGACGATTGGTTCGGCTCGTCCCTCATCCAGTTCCTCGCCTGGATCGGTTCGGTCGCGTTTTTCCTGTTCGTGCTCTGGCAGGCCAGCCCGAGCAACCCCGCGCCTTTGCTGCATATCGATCTGCTGCGCGACCGGAATGTCGTGTCTTCGGCCCTCATCGGCGTCTGCACCGGGGTGATCCTGTCGGGAAGCCTCTATGCGCTACCGGAATATTTGCGCAACGTCGACCCGGAGCCGCACGGCGCCACACGGACGGGTCAGATCATGTGCATCTATGCGCTCACGGCCTTTCTGATCCGGCCTGCCGTGCCGGAAATGGTCGCCCGCTTCGGCCAGCGCAAGACGATCATCTTTGCGCTGACGATGCTCATTGCCTCGATGCTGCTGTTGTCGCGCCTGCTGACCACCGGAACGCCGGACATCTTCTATGCCGCTCCCTTGATTCTCTATGCGTTCTGCCTGTCGCCGCTGCTGCCGTCGGTGGGCAGCGGCACGGTGGCGCGCATCGAGCAGAACAAACTGCTCGACGGCGTGTCGCTCTATATGACCTTCCGCCAGTTCGGCGCGGCGATCGGCGTCGCCCTGGTCACGATCTTTCTCGAGCGGCGCGAGACCCTGCATTCTTCCCGCCTGTTCGACCATTTGCGTCAGACCAGCGCGATCACCCAGGATTGGCTGCGGGCGACGGCCTCTATCATCTCATCACGCGACGGGTATTCGCATCTGATGGGGCAGGATGCGGCCAATCACCTTTTGAAGGAGGCGGGCGCGCGCCAGGCCGCAACCCTCGCCTATGCCGATGCGTTCCTCTTCATGGCGGTGGTCGGCGCGCTGGCTTTATGCATCGTGCCGATCATTCCTCCCACACCGGCGACAAAGAAATGACGCACAACAGCCGAGGACATTGACCCGATGACGGACCAGATCGCCCCCGAAAAAATCGCACCGGCCCCGGCGGCGGCCGTGGCCGCGCAGCCGCAATCGTCGCACCGCCGCCATTCATTCCTGGTTCTGACGCTGGGGCTCATGGCCTTTGCCGCGGCCGGATTCTATCTTTATGTGCCCGGCCTCTATGTCGCCACGACCAACGACGCCTATGTCGATGCGCATATCGTCTCGGTCGTGCCCAAGATCGCCGCTTACGTCACTGATCTGCACGTGAACGACAATGCGAAGATTACCGCCGGGGACCTGCTCGTCGAACTCGATCCGCGCGACTATCAAGTCGCCGTCGACAGTGCGGCGGCGGACCTTGCCAGCTCCAAAGCCAATGTCGGCAATGTCGAAACGCAGCTCAAGGAGCAGCAGGCGGTGATCGCGCAGAACGCGGCGACGGCTGACGGCGACCGCGCCAATCTCACTTTCTTGCAGCAGGAACTGGAACGCTATGCGTCGCTGGCGCATGAAGGGATCGGCAGCAACGAGCGCTATCAGCAGGCGCAATCGGATATCGGTCAGAAGCAGGCGGTCCTGCAGCATGACCTGGCGACGCTGGAGGCGTCGAAAACCCATGTTGCCGTGCTCGAGACCCAGCGGCAGCAGGCCGAAGCCATGGTGAGCCGCGCCGAGGCCGCTCTGGCGCAAGCCAAACTCAATTTGTCCTATACGAAGATCTATGCGGCGGCGGATGGCACCGTTGCCAATAAGAGTGTCGAGGAGGGCAATTTCGTGCAGCCGGGACAGGTTCTGTTCTCGGCGGTGCCCGACACGCTCTATATCACCGCGAATTACAAGGAGACCGACCTGACGAATGTGCGCCCCAGCCAGCCGGTGAACATTCGCGTCGACGCCTTTCCCAATTTGCGCCTCAAAGGGCACGTCGACAGCATTCAACGCGGCACGGGGGCGCAATTTGCCCTGCTGCCGCCGGAGAACGCGACGGGGAACTTCGTGAAGATCGTGCAGCGCGTGCCGGTCAAGATCGTCTTCGACGATCCGGGCGAAGCCTTGCGCTGGGTGTCTCCGGGCATGTCGGTCGAGACCAAGATCACCTTCAACCCGCCGCCTGATTGGCTCGCTTGGCTGCGGTGATCGCGGGGTATCCGCCCCACTCAGCGACCGGAAATCCGTGCCGTCCGATCGCGACCGGGCACTTGGAGCCGACAGCTTCTTGCGCCCTGGGATGATCGCGACGTGGCGCGTTCGGGCAAAGAGCACATCCACTTAATATAATACCAAAAGCCCTTGCCTCGGGTTCATGTGGCATCAGCGATTGTCATGCCGGCTTGATGATTCGTGATCCAGGTCACACGTGAGCGCTTGCGAGATGGGCTTGCGGCGCAACGCCAATGATGAATCAGTCGGTGCGCTGCACTGGATCCCCGGGGGTCAAGCCCGGGATGACAATGTGGCCTTCTGATAGACCAACGCTTACGGCTAATTGCGCTATTTCTCAAATAAATCAAATAGATAAATCTCTTTCACGGCAACACGCGGCGTCCGGTCATAGATTTGCCGGGTCATTTGCATCGATCGATTGCTGCTTCTCTCCGCGTTTTGACCTGTTGCCTCTTCCCATCCGAGCGAACGCTTTGCATCGCCATTCAGCTGTCATATCTTTCTTTAATGAGTTCGGTCAGTATTTCGTCATTGAGCGTCTGATTCGCCGCCAAGTCATCTGATGGGACGTTCTCTTAACCGAAGGTGCCGAAGCGATTTGTACGGCAGCTCCAGTTGGGTTATGAGGTATCATTCTTGGCGTCTATTTAGGTCGCTGATCATGTATTATGCGGTTTTCAGGTTAATTTAAGGGGTTTATTGTATTAGCCTCTTTAACCGTGGAGAAACGCAATGAAACTTGGTCGCCTTTTTTTTGGTTTCGCCTTATTCCTGATAGCTCTGACCGGGGCCCATGCCGACCCGTTGTCAAAACCGACTGCAAAACCGATCCTGACCATTTCCGGCAGCATCGCGAACACCAATGACGGAAAAGTGGCCGTTTTCGATCGCGCCATGATCGAGGCCCTCGGAATGCAGACGGTCGAAACCTCGACGCCCTGGTACCCTGGCCACAGCCATTTCGAGGGCGTGTCACTCGACAAACTCATGCAATTGGTCGGCGCATCGGGAACCAAAGTGCGGGTCCTTGCCCTCAACGACTATGAGACGACGATTCCGTTGGACGATTTCAAAAAATTCAATGTCATTCTGGCATTGAAGCGCGACGGCAATTATATGCCGGTTCGCGATAAGGGCCCCTTATTTGTCATCTATCCCTATGATAGTGACTCCCAACTCCAGTCCGAAACCTATTACTCGCGCTCCGCGTGGCAGGTCGCAAAGATGATCATCGAATAGAGGCCGCGCGTGAGACGAATTCTTGGGGTCATTATCTGCTGCTTCGTGGTGGCAACGGCATATTTTGCTTATGTCATCGCGGAACGGCAGTCGGCGCTCCAAAAGTTCGCCCGATATGATGATGCTTGGGACGTCAGTCAGGCTTTTACATCCTACCTGCGGCTCGAGCATCAGCTTGCCACCTATAGCGCCGAAGGTCCGGACGCTAACAGTGACGATATGCGGCTTCGCATTGATGTCATGATCAACCAGCTTGGCGTGCTGCAACAGGGAACGCTGCGCAATTTCATCCAGAGCGATCCCGAACGCCGTCAGCTCATCGCTAACCTGAATGATGTGGTGACCGAGCTAGACAACAACTTTGAAACGCTCGACGCGGACGGCATCAAGCAGGTGCTGCAAAAGATGAGCCCCTTCGATGGCCCGATGACCCGCCTGTCGGCGTCTATCGTCCAATTCGACATTGCAGAGCTCGCCAAAGCGCAAAACGTATTGCGGCGCCTGCACTTCATCTACACCGGCCTTGCGGCCGGCCTCATTCTAGCGGGCGTGGTGCTGGTTTTCCTGCTCCTGCGCCACAATAATCTGCTCGATCGCGCCTATGGCCATACGCGGCGCCTCACGGATGAATTGCGCGAAGCGTCGCAGGAATTGCAAACCCAGAACAATCGTCTGGAGCATGATGCCCATCACGATGCGCTGACCGGGCTGCCGAACCGCATTCTCTTTCGTCAGGATCTCACGGCGCGCCTTTTGCATGCCCGTGCGGGCCAGCCCGCGGCGATCCTGCTGTTCGATCTCGATGGCTTCAAGGAGGTGAACGACACGCTTGGCCATGACGTTGGCGACTCGCTGCTCCAGGCGATCGCCAAGCGCCTGCTGGATTTGACGCGGCCGGGCGATCTTGTCTGCCGCCTCGGCGGCGACGAGTTCGCTGTCGTGTCCACCGGCTTGACGCAGGAAGCTGCGCTCGATTTCGCGAGACGCCTGGTGAAGGAGATCAGCCAGCCCTATTCCGTCAATGATTTGGCCATCAAGATCGGCAGTTGCGTCGGCGTCGCCCTTGCCGATCGACAGTCCGATACGGAAGAATTGTTCAAGCATGCCGATCTGGCGCTTTATGAAGCGAAGGCCCTGGGGCCGGGGCATATCAGCTTCTTCCAGTCGCAAATGCAGACCCGCCTGAAGGAGAGGAAATCGATTGAAACCGATCTGCAAAAAGCGCTGCAGAACGGTGAAATTGAGGTCCACTATCAACCGCAGGCCACCACAATCACGCGAGAGATTTGCGGCTATGAAGCGCTCTTGCGCTGGACCCACCCCGTTCGCGGCATGGTTCCTCCGAGCGACTTCATTCCGGTCGCAGAAAAAACCGGCATGATTCATGTTCTCGGCGACTGGGTGCTGAAAATGGCCTGCCGTGAAGCCGCCCGATGGAACCTCCCCCTCAAGATCGCAGTCAATCTCTCGCCGATCCAGTTCCGCAGCCAAAATCTGTTCCAGAGTGTTTTTCAGGCGCTTGAGGAAAGCGGCCTATCCCCGAGCAGGCTCGAACTCGAAATCACGGAATCTGTGCTGCTCGACAAGAACGAACAGACTCTCGACACGCTGCGTCGTCTCAAGACGATTGGCGTTCAGATCGCCATGGACGATTTCGGCACCGGCTATTCGTCCCTCGGCAGCCTCAGCGGGTTTCCCTTCGACAAGATCAAGATCGACCGATCCTTCATCCGCGATGTCACGACCCGGCCCAACTCTTTGGCTATCGTGGAACTGGCGGTCGGCGTGGGGCGGAGCTTGCGGATGACAACCATCGCCGAAGGTATCGAAACCGAAGAGCAGTTCGAATGTCTGAAGCGCCTAGGATGCGATCAGATACAGGGCTATCTGATCGGAAGGCCGGCGCCGACTTCCAGCCTAGCCTATCTGTATGGCAAGAAGAGTTATATTCAGTCCGCCCGCGGCTTAGCATCATAAAACTTGAGGTTACCTGGAGCTGACTTTGGTCAGCCCACCGTCAAAGGAGTCTGGGAGTGGAATCGCTGAGCGTTCATGGAGTCACCGTGCCGCTGGCACCTGAGGAGGTTTCGCCCGTCATCTGGCAAGCCTTGACGAGTGGCGCTTATGAAGCGAAGGAAGCCCGCTCCATTCAGCGGGCCATCAAGCCCGGCGACCGCGTCCTTGAACTCGGCTCCGGCATCGGCATCATTACCTCGCTCATCGCGAAAATCCCCAACGTCACGGTCTGGGCATTTGAGGCCAATCCAGCGACCGTTCTTTTGGCAAGGCGCGTCATTGCGGCAAACAATCTCGAGAATGTGACGCTGTCGGAAGGAATCTTGTCGGTCGGCACCCCGCAGACCTTCACCTTTTATGTGCGGCGCGACCTCTGGATGTCATCGACCGACCGAGATCAAGGGCCCTATGAGGCGGAAATCGCCCTCACCTCCATGGATATCGACACGGTCGTGAAGCAAAACGGCATCAATGTGCTGGTGATGGATATCGAAGGCGCCGAGCGCGACCTGTTGCGGCGCGCGCGGCTTGATGGCGTGGAGCGCATCTTTCTCGAACTACACGACCATTTGTACGGGCTTTTGGGGGTGCGCGAGATTACCGAAGCGCTTTCGGCCAAAGGCTTTGCCTATGATCCGCGCGGCTCTCAGGGCCCGTGTGTGCTGTTCTCCAGGGATGACGGCGCGCGGGAATATGATCCGGAAGTGTTCGCCCCTACCTAAATGACGGCCTTCTCAAGAAACGGCCGGTTCTCGAGGATGCGTTCGTAGCCGACCTCGGACAGGTCAAGGGTGCGGAAGCCGCCGTAGACGATCAGTTCGGAAACGCCGCGGCCGGCGGCCGGCCCTTGCTGAAGGCCGTGGCCGGAAAAGCCGTTCGCAAAGACGAAATTGCGCACATCCGGATGCCGCCCAACGATCAGATTGTGATCGAGGACGTTGAAATCGTAATGGCCGGCCCATTGATTCATGACCTTGACCGCCTCAAAGGCTTGGGAACGCTCGGCCAATGCGGGCCAGATGATGTCCTCGAACTCTGCGTAGCGCGGCTCGAAATCGTCCCAGTCGACGCAAGGATCTTCCGCCGGCGGGCAGCCGCAAAGGAAGAAGCGGCCTTCCGGGCGGCAGAATACGCCGGACGGATCGATCATCAGCGGGAGCCGACCTTTATTGACACTCGCCGTTCCTTCCGGACTCTTCGCACAGTCCACGACAAAGAGGGTACGCTTGCGCGGCTCGACCGGAACATCGAGCCCCGCCATCCGCGCGGTGAGGGCCGCGCGCGGGCCGGAGGCGTTCACCACGATGCCGGCCTCAATCGTTCCGCCCGATTTCAAGGTGACGCCCGTAACGCTGTTGCCCTCGCGGCCGATGGCGATTACCTCGTCGGTGAGATAGTCCACGCCCAGCGATCTGGCCTTGTTCTTGAACCCATACATGAGTCCAGTGTTGTTGAACCAGCCTTCGCCGGAACGGCCATAGGAAGCCAGAACGATGTCATCGACATTCAGATGGGGAAAGGCTTGCGCGAGTTCGTCGCGCTGCCAAAGCACGACATCCGCGCCGCAGGCTCGCTGGACCGCATGGTTTTCGCGCAGGGTTTGCGCCTGTTCCGCGTTCCCGGCAAGAAAGAGATAGCCGCCTTCATGAAAGCTCAGATCCGGCCTGTCAGCTCCGACCTGCATCGTCTCGCCGAAGTTGCGGATGAATTCGGTGCCGAACTGGCTGATGCGGACGTTGATCGGATTCGAGAACTGATTGCGGATGGACGACGACGACAGCGATGTTGACGCCTTCGCATAGGTCGGATCTTTCTCAACAACCAGGACCGATCCGTTGAAATCGGCATTGGCCACGAGGAAATAGGCGACGGCGGAGCCGATCACGGCGCCGCCGACAATCACGACGTCATAACGCTGTTTCATGCGTCTTTGTCGTCCGGATGACCGAGTTCGCAGAACCAGCCGCCGAGATATTTCACCGACGGCGCTTTTGGATCCAGAGCCGATGTTTTCGCTTCGACCGCAGCACGGAACGGCTCGGCACTATCTTGCGGAATATATCCGAGGTGCTCCGCGCCCGTATTGTCGACCATTTTGACCTTGTTGTTCGAGAGGCCGAACGAAATCGTATGCCCCACGCGCGGCGCGGTCAGCGACGCCTCGACGAGACGCACGCAATCGGCGAAAGACAAATACGACCACAACATGCGCCGATCCGCCGGCTCAGGAAACGAGGAAAAGATCCGCAAGCACACGGATTCGATGCCGAACTTGTCCCAGTACAGACGGCTCAAGCTTTCGACGAAATTTTTCGAAACGCCGTAGAGACTGTCTGGCCGCACTGGCGCGTCGACGCCGATATGCGCGTCGATTTCGTGATAGCCGATGGCATGGACGGAGGAAGCATAGACGACGCGCTTTGCCCCATGTTTCCGCGCGCCTTCATAAATGTGATAGGAGCCGCGAATGCTGGAATCCAGGATCGTCTGCCAAGGGCTTTCCAGCGGCGCACCGCCAAAATGAACGATGGCGTCGCAGTCTTTGGTCGCCGCGATCGTCGCATCCATATCGGCCAAATCGAAGACGGCCTGTTCTTCGTGCGGCGCCAAGTCTTCGAATGGCTGCCGGTCGGCAAGGCGGATTTTCGTTGCAAGCGGCGCAAGCCCCTGGCGCAACACCGAACCGAGGCGGCCCGCGGCACCGGTGATTAGGATACGTTCATACTGCGGCATAAGTTACTCCACTTGCGCGACGGCGGCATTGATCCGCGCGACCGCATCCGTCAGGATCTCCTCGCTCGTGGCGGTCGAGATCCGAAAATAAGGTGAAAGACCATAGGCGGCGCCCGGCACCGATGCGACTCGCCCTTCGTGCAACAGATAGGTTGCCACGGCGGCATCGTCACTCAAGCGTTCGCCTTTGGGAGTCTTGCGGCCGATCAGGCTGCCACATCCGATATAGGCATAGAAAGCACCTTCCGGCGGCGCGAGCGTCAGGCCATTGATCCGCCGGATACCCTCCACCACCAGATCGCGGCGCGCCTCGAAGGCCTTGCAGAATTGGGACACATGGTCTTGCGGGCCGTTCAATGCCGCGACCGTCGCGGCCTGCGCGATCGAGCAAACCGAGGTGACGGACTGGCTCTGAATCGTCGTCATCGCCTTCACCAGCGGCGCGGGACCTGCCGCATAGCCGACGCGCCAACCGGTCATCGCATAGGCCTTGGACACGCCGTTCACGATGAGCGCACGGTCGCGCAAGTCCGGACACGCCTTGGCGAACGAGACGAATTGCCGGCCGCCGAAAAGAATATGCTCGTAAATCTCGTCCGAGAGCACGAGCACCTGCGGATGCCGCGCCAGAACTTGGCCCAGGTCCCTTAAGTCGGCCTCCGAATAGGTGGCGCCCGACGGATTGCCCGGCATGTTGAGGAAGAGCCATTTGGTCTTGGGCGTAATGGCCTTCTCGAGCAATTCCGGGGTCAGCCTGAACCCAACGGATTCAGGGCACTCAACGATAACGGGCGTCCCGCCCAGAAGCTTCACCATTTCCGGATAGGACACGAAATAGGGCGCTGGAAGGATTGCCTCGTCGCCGGTCTCCAGCGTCGCCATCAGGGCGTTGAAGATGATCTGCTTGGCGCCGTTCGCGACGACAATGTCGTCGGGCGTGTAGTCGAGCCCGTTCTCGCGCTTGAATTTCCCGGCGATCGCCGCACGCACCTCCGGGGTTCCGGCGGCGCCGGTATAAAGCGTCTGTCCGCCCTTGGCCGCCGCATGGGCCGCTTCGATGATGTGGCTCGGCGTCGGAAAGTCCGGCTCTCCCAGACCAAGGTCGATGACATCGACACCCTTGGCCCTGAGGCTTTTGGCGGCCTGCGAGGCCGCCATCGATGCCGACGGTTTCACCGCCGCGAGACGCGAGGAAATATAGTTCATCCGGCATTCTCCGAAACATATCCCTTGGACCGGTCTTCCGCCTTTGCGCTCGTGTCGCGCTTGGCGGGATCGCCGTAACCGCCACCACCGGGCAATTCGAGCAGCAGCGTGCGGCCGGCAGGAACATGTTGCCAGCCTTTGGGGCGCATCTGGGTGCTATCGTCGAGTTTGACACTGCCGGGTGCGCCGTTGTGGCCGCCGTTGCGGCCCCTCGCCGAATGATTCACCCGGTCGAACATGGCGGAAAAATCGAATTCGTGTCCTTCCAGCGCCGCGATCTCCATGACCTGTCCGAGCCCGCCGCGAAACTCTCCCGCCCCGCCGGAATCAGGACGCAGTTCCTTGCGCCAGATCACAATGGGACCGGTATGTTCGGTCGCCTCGATCGGCATCGTATGGACGCCGGACGGAAAGGCGGTGGCCGACAATCCATCGAGCCCCGGCCGTGCCCCCATTCCGCCCGAATTGAACATCAGCACCTCTGCCCGTCGCCCTTCGCCACTTCCAACCGGCCGCACCGAAATGTGAATGTTCCAAAGGGCGCCGGCACCTTCGGCGAGAATTTTGCCGGGCAATGCTTTGGCCATCGCGCCGAGCACCAGGTCCGGCACCATGTGGCCGAAGATGTGGCGCAGCGCGACGGGCGCCGGGCGAACGGCATTCAGGATGTTCACCGGAGATGTGACCGTGAAAAAGGCAAGAGAGGCGCCATTGTTGGGAATATCCGGCGCCACCACGCATTTCAACGCATAGCTGGCGTAGGCCTTGCTGTAGTTGATCGGGCAATTGATGCCCCAACGGCTCATCGGGTCGGAACCGGCGAAATCGACGTCGATATGATCATCACGGACCGAGACCGTTGCCGCCAACTTGACCGGCGCATCATATCCGTCCGTGACCAGCTCGTTCGCCCAGGCGCCTTTCGGCAAGGCCTTGATGCGTTCGATCATGGCGTCGCGCGTGCGCGAGAAAATGAAGTCGCCAAGATTTTCGAGCGACGTCAGCCCGATCTCGCCCATCATCGCGATGAGGCGGCGATGGCCGACCTCGTTACAGGCGGCGAGCGAGTAGAAATCGCCGACCACCTGGTTCGGCTCGCGGACATTCACGCGCAGGATCTTGACGAGATCGAGATTGACCTTGCCCTTCTCCGCGAATTTCATGATCGGGATCTGGATCCCTTCCTCATAGACCGATTTGCCGTCCGCGCCGAAACCGCGTCCGCCCACATCCACGACATGCGCGGTACAGGCGAAGAACGCCACGAGTTCCCCGTTGAGGAAAGACGGCGACACCATGGTGATGTCATGCAAGTGGCCCGTCCCTTGCCACGGATCGTTCGTGACATAGGTGTCCCCCTCGAACATGTCCTCGCGCGGGATCTCATTCATGAATTGCAGAACGGCTTCCGCCATCGTGTTGACATGGCCGGGGGTTCCGGTGACGGCCTGCGCGAGCATCTGGCCGCGCGGATCGAAAACGCCGGCCGAAAGATCGCCGGCTTCGCGAACGGACGATGAAAAAGCCGTGCGCAGCAGGGTCAATGCTTGTTCTTCGACAACCGAAACCAAGCGGTTCCACATCACCTGCATGCGGATTTCGCCAATGTCGCTCATGCCTGGATGCCTTTACGAATGAGGAGAATGGTGCCGTCGGTCTGGATGACGGCATCGAACAGGGTGGTGACGACGGTCGACGTCTCGCGCTCCACGATCACGGCGGGTCCGACCACGCGATCGTGCGACGACAGAGTCTCCCGTTCGATGATCGCGTAGGTTTGAACCGAGCCGCTGGCCGGATCGAATACCGGACGCTTCACCTTTGCTGCGACCGCAGTCTCCCCCGCAGCGATCTGATTCCGGACGGCGTGCGGCCGTTGGTTGGAGGCCTTGACCGACCAGGTCACGATTTCGATCTCCAGCTTGCCAAGGCCGTCGATGGCGCGGCCGAAGAAACGCTGGTAGCTGGCCTGGAACCATTCCTTGAGTTGCGCCGCCGCATCGTCCCCGAACATGTCGTTCGGCACGTTCACCGGAATTTCCCACCCTTGACCGGCATAGCGCATGAAAGCCGTGATCTCGCAATCGATCCGGCCGCTCGTGCCGGCGCGCACGAAGCTCTCGGCGGAGGCCTTCAGGCCGCGCAACAATTTATTCGCTGCATCGGCGTTGAATTGCGAAAGACGCGTGACCCGCGACGCCAGCGCTTCGAAGCCGAAGGGCGCTTTCAGAAAGCCGATCGCCGACCCGACGCCCGCCCCCTTGGGCACAAGGCATCTGTCGATGCCGAGCTTCTCGCACAGCCGCGCCGCATGCAGCGGCGCCGCGCCGCCAAAGGCGATCATGATATTATCGGAAATGTTCTTGCCGTTTTCGACGGCGTGGACCCGCGCAGCATTGGCCATGTTCTCGTCCACGACCTCGCAAATGCCGAAGGCCGTCGACATCGTATCAAGCGACAGGCGATCGCCGACATCGCGCATGATCGCTTGTTTGGATGCGCTGCTATCGAGCTTGATGGCGCCGCCGGCGAAATTGTTCGGATCGAGCTTGCCGAGGACCAGGTCGGCATCGGTGATCGCCGGATGCATGCCGCCGCGTCCATAGCACGCCGGCCCCGGCTCCGATCCGGCACTTTCAGGTCCGGTCTGAATGCGGCCCATGGCATCGACCCAGGCGATCGATCCGCCGCCGGCGCCGATTTCGATCATCTCGATCACCGGAATGGAGATCGGCATGCCGGACCCTTTGCAGAACCGGTAGGTTCGGGCAACCTCGAAAGTCCGCGCTGTGCGCGGCGCACAATCCTCGATCAAACAGATCTTGGCCGTGGTGCCGCCCATGTCGTAGGAGACCACCTTTTCCAAGCCGAAGCGCTCGGCGATATCGGCCGCGAAAATAGCGCCGCCCGCTGGACCCGACTCCACCAGCCGCACGGGAAATTCCGATGCGGTCTCCACCGAAATCAACCCGCCGCCGGAATGGATCATAAAGACCGGGCAGTTTGCGCCCATGTCCTTCAGGCGCGTCTGCAGGCGGGCGAGATAATCGGCCATCTGCGGCCGCACATAGGCATTCGCGCAGACCGTGTTGAAGCGCTCGAACTCGCGCATCTGCGGCGAAACCTCCGCACTGATGGAGATCGGAACCCGCAGCTTCTTGGCGAGGATCTCGCGCGCCCGCCGCTCGTGGACCGGGTTAACGTAGGAATGGATGAAACCGATCGCGACCGCGCCAAATCCGGCTGCGGCGATCGCATCGGCAATCTCTTCCAAAGCCGCGTCGTCCAGCGGCTGCAGTTCCTGCCCCCCTGCCCCGATGCGCCCTTTGACAACGAACCTATGCTCGCGCGGAATCAAAGGTGTCGGCAAGCGAAGATTCAAATCATATTGCTCGAACCTATTTTCGGTGCGCATCTCGATCACGTCACGGAACCCTTCCGTCGTGACCAGCGCCGTCTTGGCGCCCCGGCGCTCGATCAAGGCATTGGTGGCGAGGGTCGTGCCGTGGATGACGATACCGATGTCGCTTGGCGCAAGGCCGGCACCGCGCAGCACGATGGCGATACCGTCGAGAATGGCTTGCTCGGGCGCCGCATAATTGGTCAGCACTTTGGTCGAGAAGATTGTTCCCCGCACATCGAGCGCAATGTCCGTGAAGGTGCCGCCGATGTCTGCGCCAAGGCGGATATCGTCCTTTGCCGTATTCATGTCTTAGCCTTTTGCGATTTCAGCGCGGCATCGCGCATTTGCGAGAGAGTTTGACGGGGCGTCAGCGCTTCCGCCGAAACCGTGATGTCGAGGACAGCACCCGTCGCCGACTTCAGCGCACGATCGAAGGCTGCCGGAAATTCACCCGTCGCGCTGACGCGTTCGGCGTGGAAGCCGTATGATTGTGCGAGTTGAACGAAATCGGGATTCTCGAGCGTAGTGCCGGAAACGCGCGCGGGATAGTTGCGCTCCTGATGTGCCCGTATCGTGCCATAGATACCGTTGTTCACAATCAGAACGATCGGCTGCGCACCGGCCTGCATGGCCGTCCCGAGTTCCTGGCAGTTCATCTGGAAATCGCCGTCGCCGGCAAAACAAACCACCGTGCGGTTCGGAAACGCCACTTTGGCGGCAATGCTCGCGGGAAGGCCGTAACCCATGGCGCCCGACTGCGGCGCCAACAGGCGCGCCTTCGGCCCGAATTTGAAAAACTTGTTCGGCCAGACGGTGAAGTTGCCCGCGCCGTTGGTCAGGATCACATCGTCGGGCAGACGATCGCGCAGCCAGGCGCTGACCTCGACCATATCCACGGGACCGGGCTGCACAGGCGCGGAAAACGCCGCTTCGTACTTTTCACGTGCCCGCGCACGCCAGTCGCTCCATTGACCTTTGACAGGAGCCAATACTTTAGCGAACGCGTTCGGACCGGCCTGCACACCCAGGACCGGCACATAGACCTTTCCGATCTCGCGGTCCGACGGGTGCACGTGAATGAGCTTCTGCGCCGGCGTCGGCACTGACAGCAACGTATAGCCATCCGTCGTCATCTCGCCGAACCGTACGTTGACGGCAAGAATGACATCGGCGTCGCGAATAAGCTCCTTGACATGCGGCGCCATGCCGACGCCGGCTTCGCCGACGAAAACGGCGGATCCGTTGTCGAACTGGTCCTGATAGCGGAACGCCGCGACGACGGGAATGTCGGAGGCTTCGGCAAAGGATTGCAGGGCGGTGCGGCCCTCGTCCGTCCAATTGGTGCCGCCGAGGAGGATAACTGGATGCTTCGCCGTCGCGATCAGCGCGCGCGCCGCAGCCATTGCCGAGGCTTCGACTGCGGGCTCAAAGACGCGGGGAGGCCCATCGAGCACCGGCTGGTCGGTCAAATCCGTCAACATGTCTTCGGGCAATGCCACCACGACCGGCCCGGGACGGCCGGTCATGGCCGTTGTCCAGGCGCGTGAGACGATTTCCGGAATGCGCGACACGTCGTCAATTTCGACTGCCCACTTCGCCAGCGTACCAAAGACGGCGCGGTAATCGACCTCCTGGAACGCCTCGCGCCCCTTCATGTCGGTTCCCACCTGGCCGACGAACAGGATCATCGGCGAACTGTCCTGCATCGCCGTATGCACGCCGATACTGGCATTGGTGGCCCCGGGGCCGCGCGTCACGAAGCAGATGCCAGGCGAGCCGGTCAATTTGCCATAGGCAGAAGCCATGAAGGCGGCGCCGCCCTCGTTGCGGCACACAACGTAATCAAGCTTGCCAGCAAGGTCATGCAAGGCATCGAGGACCGCGAGATAGCTCTCGCCGGGAATGCCGAAACTTTTGGTGGCGCCCAGCGCCACGAGGCATTCAGCAAGAAGTCTCCCGCCATTTCGCATCATCTGCCCGCTTTCCCTCTTGAAGAGATCCCTTGCAATACGAGAGTGCCAGCAACGGCCAAGGCAGTCATCTCCTTGATCTTATCGCTTGCCACTCTTCATGAGTGTGCACATTGACCCGCCGATCCGAAATCAAGAAATGCGGTTTATTGGAAAGTTTTTCTTTGCGACGGGTTCCGCAAGACGAGGCCCGGGTTCATCACTCCGGCCGGATCGAAGGCCGATTTGAGTGCGCGCAAGTCCTTGGCCAACGCCTGTGCATGATGCCCTCAATGGCCAATAACTTGAGACAGGAATTTCTGAGTCCGCTCGTTCTTCGCCGACGTGAAGAAAATCTCAGGCGGTGCCTCTTCGACGATTTCGCCCGCATCCATGAAAATGACGCGATCGGCGACGCGGCGGGCAAAACCCATTTCGTGCGTGACACACATCATCGTCATGCCTTCCGACGCGAGCGTGACCATCACATCGAGCACCTCCGAAATCATCTCCGGATCCAGCGCCGATGTCGGCTCGTCGAAAAGCATGATCTTCGGCTGCATGCAAAGGGCGCGCGCGATCGCGACGCGTTGCTGTTGGCCGCCGGAAAGTTGGCCCGGAAATTTAGTGGCTTTCTCCGGAATGCGCACCTTTTCGAGATACTTTAACGCCATGGCTTCCGCCTCGTCGCGCAACTTCTTCCGCACCAGCATGGGCGCGAGAACGCAATTCTCCAGGACGGTCATATGCGGGAACAAATTGAAGTGCTGGAACACCATCCCCACTTCGCGCCGGATCTCGTCGATATTGCCGACGTCGTCGTTCAACTCCGTGCCGAGGACGACGATTTTTCCCGAGTTGTGCTCTTCAAGACGGTTGATGCACCGGATCATCGTGGATTTTCCGGAGCCGGAGGGCCCGCAGACCACGATCTTCTCCCCGCTCCGCACGCTCAGATTGATGTTACGCAAGGCATGAAAGTCGCCATAGAACTTGTTCATGCCCTCAATGCGCACAGCTGACGTTTCGTGGTGAGAGCTATCTGGACGAGTCATATGTAAGCTCCCTAGCGCGCGCCGACCGCCATCCGACGCTCGAGATAAGCGCCGTAACGGGATAGGCTGAAAACGAAAACGAAATAGATGAACGCGATGAAGACATAGACTTCGACATAGGCGAAGCGCCAATCGCCGGTTCCGTATGCCGCATTGCCGGACGCCAGGATCTCGAAAAATCCGACGATGACCACCAGCGAGGTTTCCTTGAACGAAATCACGAACTGGTTGATTGTCGCCGGCAGCGCATTGCGCATGGCCTGCGGCAGAACGATGCGCGAGATGCGCTCCCAATAGTTCAGCCCGAGCGCCATCGCCGCCTCTTCCTGCCCTTTGGGGACACCTTGCATGCCGCCGCGGACGATCTCGGCCTGATAGGCGGCGAAAAACAGCGCGGAGCCAAGGATCACGCGATACAGTTTATCCCCTTGCAGCCACTGTGGCAGAGCGAATGGCAGAACGATGGCAAATGTGAAAAGGATCGATATCAGAGGCAGAGAACGCACCGTATCGATGATGCCGCCTGTCGTGTAGGATATCCAGGGCAGGTGCGAGCGTCGCAGCAGGGCAAGGCAAATCGCCAACGGAAAGCCGATGAGACAGGTCGAGACAAAGATGAAGAGCGTGAGGGCGAGCCCACCCCAGACCTCCTCACCTTCGTAGTGAAGTCCCAATACGCCGCCTTTCATCAATACATAGTAGGTCGCTGCGCCCAAAACCCATATGACGGCAATACGCGCGCCCGTCCATAACATCGGCATGCAGCTGAGCACAGTCATCACCACGACGGTTACGCAGGCCAATGCCGAGCGCCACTGCTCCTCGAATGGGTACAGGCCAAACAGAATGATCCGCCAACGTGCCGCGATGACCGACCAGCAGGCACCGGAAGCGGCGTGACATGCGTCGGGCCCGTGGCTGGCGTCAAAGACCGCAGAAAAGATCGCCCAATTCAGAATCTTCCAGCCTAGCAGCACAATCAACACAAGACACAGCAGCGACACGCTCGCCTGAAATGGCGTCGCCAGGAAGCGGCGTCTCAAATCCGAAGATCCGCGTGGGACGGGCTGAGCGAGAGCGGTCATTCCTTATCCCCTGAGTTGACTGCCTTTGAGGGCTATTGCTTTGTTGATGCGATTGAAGATCGCGGCGAGGCTGAGGTTGATCGTGAGAAAGCCGGCCATCAAAATGGCGATCGATTCGAACGTCTGGCCCGAATGATTGATGGCCAAGGCGACGATCATGAAGAAGTCGGTAAAACCGATCGCAATGCCCATCGTCGTTGCCTTGATGAGCCACACATATTGATTGGCGAGGATCGGGAGCATGGCGCGCAACGCGAGGGGTAAACGCACACGGGAAAAAACTTGCCACGCACTCAGCCCAAGCGATTGGGCCGCCTCGACCTGTCCTTTGCCGACGGCTTTGAACCCGCCGCGGACGATCTCGGCGATGTAGGAGCCGCCATAGATCGCAATCGCGACAGCGAGCGCCGCAAATTCCGACGAAATGCGCAAGCCCCCGCGCAGGTTGAGGCCCTGCACCGCTGGAACATCGATGAGCGGCTCACCTGGATGATGGCCAATGAGCACGAAGGTGGCTGCGCAAGCGAGCGCGGCTGCGGCCGCCAGCCATTGAGGCCCTAAGCGCGCGCCCAGCGGGCGATTGAGACGTGATGTCCTGCCGAGCCAAATCGGAACGGCGATCGCAGCGAAGACCGCCGCCAGCATCAAGGCAAACATCGGGCCTGACACATTGGGAATCGGAATGTAAATGCCGCGGTTCGTGAGAAAGGCGCCAAAGCCTTGATAGGCATTCCGTGGTGGCGGAAAATGCGTGATGATCGCGTACCAGAAAAACACCTGCAGAATGAGCGGAATATTCCGGAAGATATCGACATAGGTCCGCCCGAGCAATTGCGCGAGTTCATTGGATGAGGTCCGTGCAAATCCGACAATGCCGCCGACGAGCGTCGCCAGTGCCAGCCCGCAGCTTCCCAGAAACAAGGTGTTCAAGATTCCGGTGAGGAAAAACCACCAATAGGGATCGTTGGCTGTGACCGGCAGCAGGGAAAAGTCCATATTCCAGCCGGTCGACTTGAACAGGAAATCGAAGCCCGATGCGATGCCTTGCGCGATCAGATTCTGTCGTGCGGTCAGGACGGCGGACAGAATCAGGGCTGCGAGCGTGCCGACAAAAGCAGCCTGCAGCAGGACGTTCCGCACCTTTTGATTTCGCAGGAGGCTGCCCATTGCCGACCTTTCACGGATTATGGCGCTGGCTCCGCCTGGCCTTCGCCAGGCGAAGCCAAGACACGATCAGTCAACTACCATCGGGAAGAGAACGCCGCCGTTGTTCCACAAGTTGGTCAGGCCGCGATCCATCTTGTAGGGCGAGTCTTTGCCAAGGTCGCGATCGAAGATCTCGCCGTAGTTCCCGACCTTCTTGATGACATTGTAGGCCCAGTCATCCGAGAGCCCGAGACCCTTGCCCATGCCCGGCGTAACGCCGAGGAATTTGGCGATCTGCGGCGACGGCGGCTTGGCCCGCATCTCGTCCACGTTCTTCGAGTTGACGCCTTCTTGCTCGGCAAAGGTCAGCGCGGTCAGCATCCAGTTTGCAATGTCGACCCAATTGTCGTCGCCCTGGCGCATGATCATCACTTCGGGCTCGACGGCAAGCTCATCGGGAAGGATCACATGATCTTCCACCTTGCCCTTTGCGGCACGCGCGATCGCGAGCACCGGGCCCCATTGTGCGTAGAGATCGCAACGGCCGGAGAAGTATGCCTGCTCGAGCTCCTCCGTCTTTTCGATCAGAACCGGCTCGAGTTTGATGCCGATCTTTTGCGTGTAGGCAGCGACTTGTTGCTCCTGCGTCGTGCCTGCCGGAATGCAGATCGTGCCGCCTTGCGCATCTTTAAGCGATTTGAGTCCGAGTTCTTTGTGCGCCATCACCTTGGTCGTGCCAAGGTAATAGGAATTCGAGAACTGCAGGCCAAGGTCCGCGTTGCGGCTCAACGTTGCGCCCGAGGCCTTGATGACGATGTCGACCTGGTCGGATTGCAAGGCGGGCCAGCGTTGCGCCCAACTGACGGGAACGATCTTCAGTTTCGACGGATCACCGAGGACCGCCGTTGCCATTGCGCGGCAGAGATCGATGTCCAGTCCCTTCCAGTTGCCCTTATCGTCCACCTCGGCAAAGCCGAGATAGGAACCATCGTGGCCCGTACATTGCAGCACGCCGCGCGCTTTGACCTCATCCAGCGTCTTACCTCCCGCTTGCGCGGGTATCGAAAACGGCACCAGCGCGAGAGCGCAGGCAACGGCGCTCCATTTGGACAGTTTCATGTTCTCTCTCCATCGTTAAGGTGATTCAGGTTGCTTGTTATCTGGTCCCACGGACATGGCCTGGGTCTGCACACCCAGCCCTGGTCAACCTGAAAGCGGGGCCGGTTTCGGAAGATCGGGAATCTTCAAATCGCTTTGCCATTCTTGCTGGCACAGCCAGCGATGGAAGGTCGCGACCGCCGTCACGCGCAGATGTCCTTTCGGCACGACAAGATAGAAGCCGGGAACTTCCTCCGGCTTCATATCGGCCAAGGCATCGCGCCCGACCGGCGCGACGAGAGCGCCGGAGCGCAAATCTTCTTCGGCGTCGATCACCGAGACGAGGCCGATGCCGATGCCTTGCCGCGCCGCGCGCCGCATCGTGGCTGCGTCGTCGAAGCCAATGCTGCGGTCGCTATGGGTCTGCTCGACCGACAGATGCCGCAGGATATCCGGCCAAAGGCGGTTCGATTTGACCGGGTCCAGGAGCGTGAAACGCGTCAGATCCTGCGGCGACTTGATCTGTTCGCCGATGGTTGGCGAACAACAGATAATCTTCGGATCGCGCACAAGCAGCTTCGTGTCGAACTCGGGCCAATTGCCATAGCCCCATTGCACTGCCATATCGATGTCGTCGCGCCCGAAATCAGGCAAATCGACGATGGTTGTCAGCCGAAGGTCGGCACGCGGGAGGATCTCCCGGAACAACGACAGACGCGGCAAGAGATAGCGTGTCGCGAAATAGGGGCTCGCGTTCAGATTGATGCGATCGCGATAGGCAGACTTGGTCACCCGGCGAATGCCTTCGGCAAATTCCTCGAAACCGGCGTTGACGAAGTGAGACAGAAGGATCGCGGATTCCGTCAGCTCGATCGCGCGCCCCTTGCGCTCGAACAGCGTGACCTGCAACGCATCTTCAAGCAGCTTGATTTGCAGCCCGACGGCTTGCGGCGTCACCAGCAACTCGTCCGCCGCCTGACGAAAGCTCTTGTGCCGCGCCACCACGTGGAAAACCCGCAGGGCATTCAAAGGTGGCAGGCGCGGCTTTTCACTCATCGTCGGATTCACTCCACCGTCGTCGAACTCGGTCGATCAACTCGTGCCAACAAAACAGGTCCTCTCCGTAGCGGCTTCACATCGGTCATGCGTAGATATAGCCGCCCGACACAATGATATTTTCGCCCGTCATGTAAGTGTTCTTCGGGCTACCGGCCATGAGCACCCATTCGGCGATTTCGGTGGGGAGCGCACCTCGGCCCAGCGGACTCGCCTTTGCGAGTTCTTCCAGAAACCCAAGGGCTTTCGCACGCTCGGTCGCCATGCCGGCCGGCGCCACCGAATTCACCAGGATGCCATCCTTCGCGACATGGTGCGCGAAAGAGCGGGTCAAGCTCACGACCGCCGCTTTGGTTGCCGCATAATGGGCGTTTTGCGGATGCGCCTTGAACGCATCGACGGATGTGAGGTTGACGATGCGTCCCCTCACGTGGCTTTTGGACTCTTGCGATTGCATGTGGCGGACTGCCGCCACCATCATGTGGTACGTGCCCTTGATATTGACGCCGTTCGACGCGTCCCACTCGGCGTCGCTGATTTCCAGGAGCGGGCGGCGCGGATAGATGGCGGCGCAATTGATCAGTGTGTCGATACGCCCAAGTTTCGCGACCATTTCTTCGAAAGCCGCATGACACTGCGGGCCAACCTGGATGTCGCATGTGGCGCTTGCTGTCGGCAATCTTTTGGCACGCGCCGGCTCCAAGGCGGCCTCCGCGGCATCGAGGTTGATGTCGATGATGCCCATCGCGGATGCGCCTTCGTCGACGGCCATACGGGCAAGCAATGCGCCGAGACCGGAGCCGCCACCGACGATGACTACAGAAAGATCCTTCATGATAACGTCCTTGCTTACTTTTACTTGCTGCCGCTCGGCGTGGTGGGCCTGGTCGGCATGATGTCGAAACGGGTCACATCGCTCCAAGCCGGCAGGTCGAGCAGCGCGACAACCATCTTGGCCACATCCTCCGGCTGAACGGCGATATTTCCGGCGTACATGGCGGCGCGTGCTTCCGCGCCGAGAATGTCCTTGTAGAGCTGGGTCTCGACGCGGCCGGGCACGATCTCGGTGACGCGAATGCCGTACTGCGAAAGATCCGTGCGCAATGACGCGGCGAAGCCTGAGATCGCGGCTTTGGCGGCCGAATACACGGCTATGTTCGGAAAGGCTGTGTGGGCCGCCGAGGAGCCGGTGAACAAGATATGCCCCGCGCCACGGTCGCGCATCTGCGGCACGATGAGACGGGTCAGCAAGATCGCTGCGCTGAGATTGACCTCGAGCGTCGCATCGATGTCGGCGATCTTCATGTCGGCGAAATTGCCGAGCGGCGGCATGATGCCGGCATTGTTGATCAGAACATCGACGTGCAGGTCCGACACCACGGCTTCGATCCCGTCCCGATCGGTCACATCGACGGCGATCGGCGTGATCTTGGGCCGGCCGGCCCGTAAGTCTTCCAAGGCGGATTTGCTACGACCCAAAGCGTAGACATCATAACCTGCGTCGCTCAGCGCTACGGCCATCGCTCGACCGATTCCGCTCGTTGCGCCGGTGATGAGTGCTGTTGTCACGTGAGTCATCCGAGTTGTCCTGTATTGAGTGTTGCGCATCGGTGCGGGCGGGAAAACCAAGAAAACCGGGGAATAGGAAAGATAAATTTTCTATTTCCCTGCGAGTCCCAAGAGCGGCGCGGCAGCTCTCCGCGGGCATGCACTTTCTAGCCCAACTTGCTTCCGGAATGGTCGTCCGGCGCGACGTCAACGGATTTCAGCGCGGCAGGCGGTCCGCGCCAAAGCCTGCCCTTCTCCGCCGAACCGGATCATGAGTCCGCCTCACGCCAACTGGGTACCGCCCCATCTGGCCAACCGATCATCCGTCCAAGGGGATCGGCCGTTTCAGGTCACCGAAAAAGGTCTCGGCCGCCGCCTTCTGCTCCGTATCCGAGCTGGACACTCCCGAGGACAGCACCAGATGCCGGACGCGTTCGAGACTGTTGGACAGATGCCGGCGCATGGCTTGGCGCGCCGCGCGGCCATTGCGCTTCTCGATCGCATCCATGATGGCACTGTGCTCTTTATGGATCCGCTCGTAATAAGCATCCTTGAGTTCGCGCGCGACGACATACTCAAGCTGGAAACGCGGCACGAGGATGGGGCGCAAGTAGCTGAGGAAGGCGTGCATGAATTCGTTGCCCGCCGCCTTGGCGATGGCCAGGTGAAAATCGTAATCGTAATGGATCTGGACCGCCGCTGGATCTCCGTGCTGCGCATCGAACTGCTCCATCAGCGCGCGAAGTTCGACCGCTTCGGTTTCCGTTCGCCGTTCGGCGCAGAGGCCTGCAGCCTCAACTTCCACGCTCAAGCGCAATTCGAGCAGCGCGATCGTCTCGGGTAAGGTCTTGAGCGCTTCCTCGGGAATCGAGAAATTGCGGGCCGCGGGCGCTTCGCTCACGAACATGCCGCGCCCCTGATGCGGAATCACGATCCCTTCCGATCTGAGCCGGGCGATCGCTTCGCGCACCACGGTGCGACTCACCTCGTATTCCTTGCAGAGCTCCGCTTCGGTCGGCAATTGCGTGCCAGGCGGCAACAGGCCCGACTGTATTTTGTCGGCCAGGCTCTCGGCGACAAGCGTGGAAAGTGGTTTGCGTTTCGTCATCTATCGCCTTTTCCAACCTCCCGCGCCCCGTCGAGGTCGATGCGCCGCCTGCGACGGTTTTCACACCGCTGCAGTGACGATCAATTCGACGAGCATCCCGGGTTTCGCCATCCGTCCCTCTCCGGTCGAGCGGGCCGGCGCGTGCTCCTTCGGCATCCAGGCATCCCAGACAATATTGACTTCGTCGAAGTCCCGGATGTCGTCCAGCCAAATCTGCACATGCAGGATACGTGTCTTATCAGTACCAGCTTTGATCAGAAGTGCATCAATTTTGGCAAGGACTTCGCGCATCTGGTCGGCAGCAGATTGGCCGGGCCGCGCCACCTGCCCGGTCAAATACAGCGTTCCATTGTGGATGACCCCGTGATGGATCCGCGTGTCGAAATCTAGCCGTTTGATATCGCTCATGAAGGGACTCTCTAAGTGCTCGGGCGGATGGGGTTGCCTTGCAAATAGTGTGCGTAAGGCGCTTGCACGAGCCAGCCCGCGTCGACCGGCAAAGTCACGCCGGTAATTGAGGCCGCCCGGTCCGAGCAGAGGAACAAGGCAGCCTCCGCGACGTCACGCGGCTCGACGAAGCGGCGCAACGCCGTCGTGACCTGTATCGCATCGGGATTGCGCTCGCCCTTGGCGATTTTATCCTTCAATCCCTCAGAGAGCGTGTAACCGGGCGCAACCGCATTGACCCGGATGCCCTTCGGTCCAAGTTCGGCCGCGAGCATCTGGGTCAGCGCCAGCACCGCGTGTTTCCCCGGCGTATAGGCGGGAAGCGAGAGCGGCGCGAAGGACGCGAGGGAGCCGACATTCAGGATGGCGCCACGTCCGGCAGCGGACATCAATCGCCCGAAGACCTGACACCCCAACAAAGTGCCGCGATAATTCACCCGCCACAGCCTCTCATCTTCATCGAGATCCTGATCGAGGACGCGCTTGCCGCTCTGCAAGATACCGGCGCAATTCACGGCAACGTCGGGGGCACCAAACCGATCAACGACAGCCTGACCGAGCGCCTCGACCGAGCGCGGGTTGCCGACATCCGTCTCGAAGAACTGCGCTTCAGGCGCGCCCACCGCGATGCAGGCGGCCGCAACGTCATTGCCGCGCACCCCATCGCGACCGGCGACCACCACATTGTCCCCCTCTTCGGCAAACCGCAGGGCGATGGCCCGACCGATTCCCGATGTGCCGCCCACGACGACAATTGTGCGCGCTTCAGCCATGGTTACGGTCCTTGCGGTCAATATCGAAAAACTCGGACATTCCCCGCACCTGATAATCCATCATCGGACGGCCGGGCTGCACGCGGCAGCCGCGTTCCCGCGCGGCCTTCAGCAACGCCGTTTCGGCAGGCTCCATGATGATATCGACGACGGTCATGTCGGGGGTGAGCCGGGCGACGTCCAGCGGCAACGGATCGCTCGCGTGCATGCCGACCGGCGTCGCATTGACCGCCATATCCATGCCGGTGGGATCGGCCTCCCCAGCCTGCACGCGGCACTTCGGGAATGCTTTGCCGACAAGGCCGGCCAGCGTCTCTGCGCGGTCTTTATCGATGTCGGCAAGACGAATCTCTTCGGCGCCGGCCTCGGCCAGACAATAAGCGATCGAAGCCCCTGCACCGCCGGCACCGACTTGCAGAACCCGGCGCCCTTCAAGCTGATGACCGGCAGCCTTTAGCGCATCGATGAAGCCGACGCCGTCGAAATTGTCGGCGTACCAGCTTCCGTCCGCCTGGCGACGGACCGAATTGGCGCTTTGCACCCGCGCCGCGCGGTCGTGCGCCGCGGCGCATTTATGATAGACCGCGACTTTGTACGGCACCGAGATGATGACGCCGCGGATATTTTCCGCGGCCGTGAGCCCCGCCCAAAATGTCTCGAAATCTTCCGGGCGACAGGTCAGCGGCACCATCAGACTGTCGAGGCCTTTTTGCTCGAAAATCTCGTTTAAGATCCCGGGGCTCTTCGCATGACCCACAGGGTGAGCCAGCATCACGAAGATGTCCGCCTTGCCCGTTCCGCGCATCCATTCACTCCTTGTCGTCCGCTAATGTGTGACCGCCCAGCATTTCCAGTGCCCGCACGAGCGAGGAATGATCAGCCTCCGCCCCGCCCTTGCGGGCGGCGCATGCGTTCATCAGTTCCTGCGCGGTTGCGGTGTTGGGCAATGCGATTCCAAGCGCCCGCGCGCTTTCGAGCGCCAGGCTCAAATCCTTCTGGTGCAGGCGAATGCGAAATCCCGGCGCGAACGAGCGCTTGATCATGCGCTCGCCATGGACTTCAAGCACGCGGGAGGACGCAAACCCGCCCATGAGCGCGCTCCGCACGACGGCGGGGTCGCAGCCGGCCTTGCTGGCAAACACCAGCGCCTCGGCGACAGCCTCAATGTTCAGCGCGACGATGATTTGGTTGGCGATCTTGCAGGTCTGGCCGGCGCCGGGACGTTCGCCGATCAGCGTGATGTTCTTGCCCAGCTTCTCGAAGATCGGCAAAGCGCGCTGGAACTCGGCTTTCGGGCCGCCCACCATGATGGTCAGGTTCGCCGCCTTGGCGCCGACCTCCCCGCCCGAGACGGGGGCGTCGAGATAGCCAACTCCCGCGCTGGTGAATCTCGCAGCAAATCGCGCCGTCGCAATCGGGCTGATCGAACTCATATCGATCACGAGCGCCCCGGCGGATATGCCTTCCAACACCCCGCCGTCGCCGAGCAAAACACGCTCCACGTCCGGTGTGTCGGGCAGCATCGTGATGACGATTTCAGAGGCACGCGCCACATCGGCGGCCGAGCCGACGACGGTTGCTTTCAGGTTGTCTGGCAGGGCCGATCGGTTGAGCACCGTCACAATATCGTGCCCGGCGGCGGCGAGGTGCCTCGCCATCGGCGCTCCCATCACTCCGAGTCCGATGAAACCGATCCGCATCTGCGCTCCCGCCCCGATCGCTGTGCGCAAGATCTCTTGCGACTTGAATATGACATATGATATAGGACATCATACAAATTGCAATAACCTTTCCCGCCGCGGAGGCCGAAAATGGAAGAGCGCATAAACACCCTCAAGGCCGGCTTGGCCGCCGGCCGCAGACAGATCGGGATTTGGTGCTCGCTGGCGTCCGCACTGACCACCGAAATCGTGGCGGGGTCCGGGACGGATTGGGTGTTGATCGACGGCGAGCACAGCCCCAATCACCTGCGCAGCATCATGGCGCAACTTCAGGTGCTGGGCGGCTTTGCCTGCGAAGGCGTCGTGCGGCTGCCCTCCGACGACTCCAATCTCATCAAACAGGCCATGGATATCGGCGCGCGCAGCCTGATGATCCCGAATGTGCGGACCGCCGATCAGGCCCGCGCGATCGTTGCCGCTATGCGCTATGCCCCCGCCGGTGTGCGCGGCTTTTCCGTCGGCCATCGCGCGAACGCCTTTGGCCGCATTGCCAATTATCACGCAAACGCCCGCACGCAGCAGCTTCTGGCGGTTCAGGTCGAATGCGGGACCGGCGTTGCGAATGCGAGCGAAATAGCCGCCGTGGACGGCGTCGACGCGATCTTCGTCGGCCCTGGCGATCTTTCCACCAATATGGGCGAGATGGGTAATCCCGGCGCGGCGAAGGTTCAAACGGCCATCGCTTCGGTACAGAATGCCGCGGCAGCGAAAGGCAAGTGGAGCGGCATTCTGGCTCCAGTCAAGGCGGATGCCGATCGCTACCTTGCGAATGGCTTCACGATGGTTGCGGTCGGCTCGGATCTTGGGCTGCTCGCGCGTGGCTCCGACGCCCTCATCGCCTCGTTCAACCGCTGACTTTGGTGTTGCTGTATGCCTGTCCCCCCTTACCGAGCTCCCACCCGCACGGCTTACGATATCGTCATCGTGGGCGGTGCAGCGGTTGGTTCGTCAATAGCCTATTGGCTCAGTCAGGCCTTGGGTACGCGCGCGTCGATCTTGGTGGTGGAGCGCGATAGCACCTACACATTCTCCTCGACCGCCTTGTCGACCAGCGCGATCCGGCAACAATATTCGAACCCGATCAACGTGAAGATCAGCCAGTTCGGCATCCAGATCATCCGTGGCTTTCAGGAGCGGATGGCCCCGTTTTATAAGGACGAGATCGCACCCGATCTTGGATTTCGCGAGCACGGCTATCTCTATTGCTGCTCGCCCGAGGGCGTGGAGGCCGCCAGGGCCCGCGTCGACTTGCAGCGCCGCCACGGCGCTCACACAATCTTTCTCGAGCCCGGCCCGCTGAAGGACCGATTCCCGTGGCTCAACGTCGACGATCTCGGCGGCGGCGCCTGGGGATCGCGCGACGAAGGCTGGTTCGATTCCATGGGCCTGATGAACGGCTTCCGCCGCGGCGCCCGCGCCAGCGGCGTCGAATATATCGACAATGCCGTGGCTGGATTGGAGATGGACAAGGGACGTGTCATTACAGCCAGCCTTGCCACGGGCCAAACGATTGCTTGCGGAACCTTGGTCAATGCCGCCGGCCCGCGGGCGCAGCGGGTTGCCGCCATGGCGGGCTTGTCGATCCCGGTGGAGCCGCGCAAACGCTACAGCTTCGTCTTTGCCAGCTCGACGCCGATCCCAGGTCGGATGCCCAATGTCATCGACCTTTCCGGCACCTTCGTGCGGCCGGAAGGCGAACTCTTCCTGACCGGCAACACGCCGCTCGACGATCGGGCGGCGGATTACGACGATTTCGAGATGGATCACTCGGAGTTCGACGAGCGCATCTGGCCGGCGCTATGGCATCGCATCCCCTGTTTCGACGCGCTCAAGGTGCAGCAAAGCTGGACCGGCCATTACGAATACAACACGCTGGATCACAACGGCATCGTCGGCTTCCATCCGGCGGTAAGCAACTTCATGTTCGCCAACGGCTTCTCGGGACATGGCTTGCAGCAATCACCGGCCGTTGGCCGGGCTGTTTCGGAACTGATCATTCACGGCGCATTCCAAACGCTCGACCTGTCGCCGTTCCGGTATGAGCGCATCCCGCGCAACGAACCCTTCCTCGAAGAGGCGGTCATTTGAGGCACGTCCGGCGGCGCATTCGGATAGCAGAAAAAAGAAGAGTCTCGTCACTGAGGTCGTCTGCCCGCCCGTTTCCCAATTTGATTTAACTTAACAAAGGCTTTGTGGCGAACATCACATTTCGTCAACTACTATACCGCTACCATGCTTGTCAGGGGCTGGCGTAGCGATGCGCCGAATCGTGGCTCTCAGACGGGTGGCAGACCCATGGCCGACGCTATCAATCACCTTTACGCAACCGTCCTCGCGGCGCGCGACCGTGATCCCAACGTGTCGCGGACGTCGAAATTGTTCCGTGCCGGCATAACGAAAATGGCGAAGAAACTGGCCGAAGAGGCCTTCGAGGTCGGCCTCGACGCCTTGCGGATGAAGCGCGACGGGGTGATCCTGGAAAGCGCCGATCTGCTCTACCATCTCGCCGTGATCTGGGCCGAGTGCGGCATTACGCCCGAGGATGTGGATGACGAAATCGAGCGGCGCGAGCGCATCTACGGCATCGCGGAAAAGCTTCCCAAACATGGGGCGAACCGGCCGCATCGCGTCAAACTGATCGCTTAGCCGAGAGAGTTTTTTGCAATTTTTACCAAGCTGCCGCTGACACTGGCGCTCGCCCAGCGCTTTAGGGTCGAAACTGCCACTTGTCACTTTTTCCAATGCCGCAGTTGCGCGATCGACCGCGCATGGGCGGGCAAGCCCAAATATCTTGACCGAAAAGCCAAAAGATATCGCGGAGATGCTACAATCGGCTTGGCACTTTGCAACGCTATTGGCCTATATTGCCACACTTGCCGAACCCTCTCGGACAAGGTGTAATGTGCTTACTGTAAAGAGGCTGGTTGTTTTCATCTAAACAGTTTTATTGTGTCGAACCTCTTACCGGCAGTCCCGTCCAGGAGGACATTGTGCGGGCACGCCGCTCAGACTCTTAAAATTATTACATATGAAATCATATTCAATAACATGACAGCAAAAGAGGGACGGCTGATGCTTTCCAACCAGCGGCAGAAAGAAATTCTGCAGGTTGTTAAAGAACGTGGCACGTATAAAATTACCGACCTCGCCGAACGGTTCTCGGTTTCCACCGAGACCATTCGGCGAAATCTGAAATCGCTTGCAGATAAAGGGCTGGTCGCAAAATTTCACGGTGGCGTTACGTTGCCGACGGCCGAGGACGAACCTCCGTTTCAGCGCCGCATGCAATTGAATCGAGAACAGAAGCAACGGGTCGCGGCGGCGGCGGTCGCGCTCATCCGCGACGGCGATTCGCTGATCCTGGACAGCGGGACGACGACCTCTTACGTCGCCGATGCCCTCGCCAACCACACCGGCCTCGTCATTGTCACAAACTCGGCGGATGTCGCCTGCCGGCTCGCATCGCGCAATGACAATCGCGTCTTTCTCGCGGGCGGCGAAATCTCACCGGAGGGCCTTGCCGCCTTCAGCGCGACGGCCATCACTTTCTTGCGGCAGTTCCGGGTCCGCTACACGTTGTTGACGGTCGCCGGTATCAGCGATCGCGGCGATTTTGCGCATTTCCACTTATGGGAAGCCGAGTTCGCCCAAGCGGCGATCGAGCAAGCGGACGAAACCTGGGTCATTGCCGACCACAGCAAATTCGGCCGCAATGCCCCGGTCAGATTGGGCTCTCTCGACGATGTCACGGCGATCATCACCGACCAGCCGCCGCCCGCGTCCTTTGCCGAGCAATGTGCGCTCAAGAACGTCGCGATCTGCCTGCCGCCCGACTGAGCGTGGTGACCATTTAACCTGTGGCCGGATGGCGTCAAAGTAGCCGATCAGACAATTGCCGGCGGCAGCTGCATGGCACCGGCGAGCACATGCGCCAAAAGTTTCAAGCCCTGTTCAAGCGCCGGCTGACTCGCCGACGCGCCAAGCGAAATGCGCAAGGCGTTGGGCGGAGCCCCCACGGCAAAGGCGCCGCTGGTGACCACCGACAGGCCGGCCTGCCGCGCGGCCTGTCCAAAATCCTTGGTCTGCCAGTCAGGCGACAAATGCAGCCAGAGGTGATGTCCTTGCGGATGGGCCCAAAAGTCGAAGCCACTGAGCACGCGGGCCGCAAGCTGTTGACGCGAAGCACTTTCCGCGCGCACGGCTTCGGTCAAGGCGGTCAACGTGCCGTCCTGGATCCAGCGGGTCGCAAGTCCCGTCATCAAAGGCGGCGCCATCAGGTGCGTGGCGCGAATGTCGCCGGCAAGCTGCAGAGCGCCCTCCACTTGGGGCGCCACGACATAGGCCACCCGCAAGGCGGGCGTCGCGCATTTCGCCAAAGTCGCAATATGCCATGTGATGTCCGGCGCGAGCGCCGCGAAGGGCGTCACCGGATCGAGCGGCAGGGCGCCATAGGCGTCGTCCTCGATCAGTGTGACGTCAAAACGGCGGGCGATACGGACGATATCGTCGCGCCGCGCCGCCGGCAAAGTCGCGGTGGTCGGATTGTCGATATGCGGGATGAGATACAGCGCTTCCGGCCGGTGCGCGGCGCAGGACTCCTCGAACGCGGCTGGAACGATGCCTTGCGCATCATAGGCAAGGCCGATCAGCGTGCGGCCTTGCCGCTGGGCGAGCGCGAGCAGGCCCGGATAGGTCACGGCCGCGCAGGCGATTGGTCCGACGCGCGGCAGGGCTGCAGACAAAATACCGGACAAAGCAGCCTGCGCCCCCGACGTCACGAGTAGCCGATCGAGTTCGAGGGTGCCGACCCGTCCTTGCAGGAACTGCGCACCCGCGAGCCGGTCGGCGGCCACCCCCATGCTGCTGTGATATTGCAATTGCAGGAGTCCGAAGGGCGAGGCGAGCAGCGCATCGAGGCCGTCGCGAATACGCTCGCGCAACAAGGCGCCCGCCGGCTGTGGCGGCATGTTCATGCTGAGATCGACGATTCCAGCCGGATCGGCCGATGCCGCATAACGCTCCTTAACCGGCGCGCGGACAAAGCTGCCGCGCTTGGTATGTCCTTCCACGAGCCCCTGGCGGCGCACTTCGTTGAACGCCCGGGTGATGGTCGTGAGATCGACCTGGAACGCCTTGGCCAAATCACGCTGGGCCGGCAGACGGGCGCCCGGCGCGAGCCGGCCGGCGTGAATGTCGGCGATCAGCGCCTGGGCGATCGCCAGATATTTCGGCATGCCGTCAACAACGGGCGGCGGCGTCCATTCGCGATTCTTATTTTTGTCTTGCATTTATCTTCATACAATACCATAAAGCGATCATGAAGCGCTTCATCGAGCGAATTCTCGCCAAAACCTGGTCATCTTTGACCGATTCTCAGCGCAAATTCACCCCTGTAGCGAATCCCCAGATTGAATCATAAACTAGATTGTATGGATTTACAATCCATACAATAAGCCAAAACAAAATGGTGATCATCATGGACCAGCTTCCTGCCACCACACGATCAATTATCCGCACCGGATTGCGCTGCCGCTGCCCGCGCTGCGGCGAAGGCAGATTGTTTCAAGGCTTTCTGAAGATCGCGCCGAAATGCGAGGTCTGCGGCCTCGATTATTCCTTCGCCGATCCGGCCGACGGGCCGGCCTTCTTCGTCATGATGATCATGGCCTTTCCGGTGACGGGCCTTGGCATGTGGATCGAACTCACCTATTCGCCCCCGTTCTGGGTGCATCTCGTGACGACATTTCCCTTTCTTCTCTTGGCCTGCATTCCGATTTTGCGGCCCTTCAAGGGTCTGCTGATCGCGAGCCAATATATCAACAAGGCCGAAGAAGGCCGGCTCGCGCCGCCGCCTTCCCAGGCCGAGATGGGGCATGGCGTTCTGGGGCATCGCTGAAGACGCATCGCGAGGCCGAAGGGCAGCAATTTTGCGTTCCGGCCCGCTTCCGGCTATTGAGTAGGGCCCAAGGCAGCAACGGACCTTCCCATGCCCGGTGACCCCGGACCTTCCTCTCGCGTGCAAAAAATCGCATTTTTGTCGAGCGGCACCGACGAGGCTGACACGGCGCTGCGCCATCTGGTGCATCGCTACGGCAATATGCCCACCACCGACGCGGACGTGATCGTGGCGCTCGGCGGCGACGGTCTGATGCTGCAGACCCTGCACCGGTTCATGGATAAGGGAACGCCGATCTACGGCATGAATCGCGGCTCGGTCGGCTTTCTGATGAACGAATTTCGCGAGGACAGCCTGCTTGAGCGCCTACAGGCGGCGAAGCCCTCGGTCATCCATCCGCTCGTGATGCGCGCGCTCAGTCTGAGCGGTGAGACGCAGGTCAGTCGGGCCATCAATGAAGTGTCGCTGCTGCGGCAATCGTATCAGGCGGCGAAATTGCGTATTTCCGTCGACGGCAAGGAGCGGCTGGCGGAATTGATCGCGGACGGGGTGCTGGTCGCCACGCCAGCCGGTTCGACCGCCTATAACCTTTCCGCCAACGGACCGATTCTGCCGCTGAACGCGCCCCTGATGGCGCTGACGCCGCTATCCGCCTTCAGGCCGCGGCGCTGGCGCGGCGCCCTGGTGCCCGACCGCGCCAAAGTCACCGTCGACGTGCTGGAAGCGGACAAGCGCCCCATCGCCGCCGTCGCCGATCATTTCGAGATCAAGGCCGTCGTGCAGGTCGATGTGGAGATGGACCATTCCACCCGCCTCACGCTTCTGCACGACCCCGGCCACTCGTTGGACGAACGCATTTTGCGTGAGCAATTCGGCGTTTGATGCTAGAGAATTTTCCAGAAAAGTTGCGCGACTTTTCGATTAAGAACCAGCGGTCCGCGCAGCGAAAATGCGACAACACTAAGAAGTAGAGCATTTTGCGATTCTGAAAGAACGCAAAATGCTCTAAGAATCAGGCAGTATCCGGCTCTCTCGCGGAGACGGAAAAAACGCGGCCAGAAGGAATCGGTCCATGTCGACGCCCCATCCCCGCGGCGGTTTATATTATGAAGATTTCGAGGTCGGTCATATTTTCATCCATCGCCTGACGCGCACCGTGACGCAGATGGACAATATGCTGTTTTCCAACATGACACTGAATCCGCAGCCCTTGCATATCGACGCGCATTTCTGCGCGACCGAAACCGAATGGGGCAAGCCGCTGATGAATTCGCTGTTCACGCTCGGACTCATGATCGGCATTTCGGTGAACGACACCACGGTCGGCACGACGATCGCCAATCTCGGCATGAACGACGTCAAATTCCCGGCCCCGGTTTTTGAAGGCGATACCGTGCATTGCACGACGGAAGTGCTGGGCAAGCGCGAGTCGAAATCGCGGCTCAACGCGGGGCTCGTGGAATTTCATCATCGCGCCTTCAATCAGCACAACACGCTCGTCGCCGAATGCCGCCGGCAGGCTTTCATGCTGAAGCGTCCTGTGGCGACGGGCCAAATCGTCAATCCGGTTTAGGGTTTTTTGATGCGCTCATTGCTTTTCGTACCCGGCGACAGCGAAAAGAAGTTGCAAAAGGCGCTGTCTTCCGGCGCGGACGCGTTGCTCATCGATCTCGAAGACTCGGTGGCCGCGAGCAACAAATCTCAGGCGCGGGTGATTGCGGCAGCCTTTCTGGCTGAGGCCAAAAAACTTAAGCCCCATCCGATTTTATTCGTGCGCGTCAACGCGCTCGACACCGGCCTGACCGATGCCGATCTCGACGCGGTGATGGTGCATGCGCCGGACGGCATCATGCTGCCGAAAAGCCTGTCCGGCCAATCGGTCCAGCATCTTGCCGCCAAGCTTGCCGTGCGCGAGGCAGAAAACAATTTGCCCGACGGCTCGACGGGAATCATTGCGATCGCCACCGAAACGGCGTCCTCTTTGTTCCATATGGGCACCTATGCCGGGGCGAGCCGCAGGCTCATTGCATTGACATGGGGCGCCGAAGATCTCTCCGCCGATATCGGTGCGGAAACCAGCCGTCTGAGCGACGGTTCGCTCGCGGCACCCTATCAGCTCGCGCGCACGCTGACGCTACTCGCCGCGACAAATGCCGGCGTTTCGGCGATCGACTCGATCCGCGCCGATTTTCGCGACGCGGCGGCCCTGCGCATCGAATGCGAAGCGGCGCGGCGCGACGGCTTCACCGGCAAAATGGCGATCCATCCGGCGCAGGTCGCCACGATCAACGAAATCTTCACGCCGTCACCCGCCGCCGTGGCGCAGGCAGAAAAAATTGTCGCCGCCTTTCGCGCTCAACCCGATGCGGGTGTGGTCGCCCTGGACGACGAAATGTTCGACCTGCCGCATTTGCGCCGCGCCGAACGCATATTGGCGCGGGCTGAATTAAATGCACCCTCAACGTAGTTCGGGCCAGCGGTGAGGCCCCGCCGGCATCGGGGAAGGCGGCGGGGAAGGGGGAAAAGCGAGACGGTTTTGAGGTAGAAATAGGTGCTCTTATTTTGCCATGCGTGAGTGATTTCACGGATCGGCGTCCGCCTGGCATCATTGTGCGCCTATTCAGCTTCGCTGCGAGGCATTTCCGTGCATTTTGCTCGACGACGCCTTTCGGCAAGCGTATCCTTTGCCCTTCTTGACGCTTCAGCCACGGCGGCGTGCGCCGGTACAGGTCTTCAAGGGAGGATAGTATGAGCTATCATCTGGAAGGTCGTCTGCTCGAAGTATGCAATTGCAACGTTTTGTGCCCCTGCTGGATTGGCGAAGATCCGGACCGCGGCACCTGCGACACCATCGTCGCTTGGCACGTCGACAAAGGCACGATCGACGGCGTCGAAGTCGGCGGCAATACCGTTGCTTGCGTCGCCCATGTTCCCGGCAATATTCTGCAAGGCAACTGGTCTGCTGCGATCTTTGTCGACGACAAAGCTTCGAAAGAGCAGGAGGAGGCGCTGCTCAGCGTCTATAGCGGCAAGGCGGGCGGGCCTGTCGCCGAACTTGTCAAACTCATCGGCTCGATCGTCTCGGTCGAGCGTGCGCCAATCCAGTTTAACGTGGCCAACGGCAGGGGCGTCATCGAGATCGGCAAAGATTATTATGCCGAACTCCAGCCTTATCTCGACGCAACCGGCAGCCGCCAGACCACACTGTCCGACACCGTGTTCTCGACTGTACCAGGTGCGCCGGTCTTCGTCGGCAAGGCCCCGACCTACCGCTCTAAGAATGCGGCGCTCGGTATCGATCTCGACATCAAAAATCACAATGCGCTGCAAAGCACGTTCGTTTTTGACGGATGAGCGCCCTTAGCGGCGCTGACGCGTCACGCGCCCGCCCGTCCAGCGCCCTTCGGCATCGTCGCGTGTTCCTCCCGGTGATCGTCGCACTGGCGCTGTCGGCGTGGGCCGCGCTCTGGGCATGGGGACGCAGTCCTTACGCCGGCTATCTCGACCACAGCGACATCGTGGCGTCGGGTCCAGCGGCGTTTTTGTGCCGCATGGTTCCGGGCGGCAATGTCATCGTGCCCGCCACACTCTATGCCGCCGCGTGGGTATTGATGACCGTGGCGATGATGCTGCCGACCACATTGCCTCTGTTCGGCATCTTCGATCGCTTGACCGCGCTGCGCCGGGACCATGGGCGCCTCATGCTGTTGCTCGGGTTTGGCTATCTGACCATATGGGGCGCATTCGGCCTCCTCGCGCATCTGCTGCATGGCCTGCTCCTGTTCCTAGTCGGAAGCTGGCCCGGGCTCGCGTGGAATGGTTGGCTGATTGGCGCCGCGACCATAGCCATGGCCGGCGCCTTTCAATTCAGCGGCCTCAAGCGCCGATGTCTCGAAAAGTGCCGCATCCCGCTCAGCTTCGTCATCGAACATTGGCGCGGTCGATCGACTTCGTGGCATGCGTATCGGCTTGGCGCGCACCACGGTTTGTTTTGCGTCGGCTGTTGCTGGGCGCTGATGCTCCTGATGTTTGTGGTCGGCGCCGGCAGTCTTGGTTGGATGCTGGCGCTCGCCGTGGTCATGGCCATCGAAAAGAACGTGCCCTGGGGTGTTCATCTCGGCGCGCCGCTTGGCATTGCGCTTCTGTCTTGGGCTACGTTTCTGGTGGCGACCCAGCCATGACACGACCACCCGACAGCGCCGGATCTGAGGTGGCCATGCAAGACGCGCACGCAAATCCGTTGAACTGGCAGACGATGGCCCTTGTCGCGCTGACGATGATGGCGTTTGCCGCCAATTCGCTGCTGTGCCGGATCGCGTTGCGGCAGGAGATTATCGACGCGGCGAGCTTTGCCAGCGTCAGGCTGGTCGCCGGGGCGATCACCCTTCTGCTGATCGTGCGGGCCAGGGCGAGCCCGCCATACGCCGGTGGCGGCGAGTGGCTCGCAGCGACAATGCTGTTCACCTATGTCGTGTTTTTTTCCTTCGCCTATCTCACTCTGCCCGCCGGCACGGGGGCATTGATTTTATTTGGCGGCGTGCACCTCACCATGTTCAGCGCGGGTCTGTACATGGGTGAAAAATTCGGGGCCATCGCCTGGCTCGGCCTAGCCTTGGCCGTCTCGGGGCTTGTCTATCTCGTCTCGCCGGGCGTCGCCGCGCCGGCGCCGCTCGGCGCCGCAATGATGGCGATTGCCGGCGTGTCATGGGGCGTGTATTCGCTGCGTGGCCGCGGTGTCGCCGACCCGCTGGCGGCGACAGCCGGCAATTTCCTGCGCGCGGCACCGCTCGCCCTGGCTTCGAGCGTGATTTTGATCGCACGCGCCCACACCGACGCAACCGGATTCATCCTGGCCCTGACCTCGGGCGCGCTGACATCCGGCGTCGGCTATGCCATCTGGTATGCCGCGCTGCGCAGGCTTTCCGCCACCCGCGCCGCAACCGTGCAATTGTCCGTGCCGCTGATTGCCGCCTTCGGCGGCGTCGCCCTTTTGTCGGAAGCCATCACGCCGCGCCTGCTCGTGTCGTCGGCGGCGATCCTCGGCGGCATTGCCCTGGTCCTGGCAAGCAAGGCGCACCGTAAACCTGAACGGCGCCCCGTGTGAATTTGCGCGGTGGTCGCTGCGTTTTCGTCGCGGGCTATGCTTTCGTTGGCCGCGAAAGCTCGAAAACCGTATCGACCACGGCATAATCGGCATAACCGCAGCGGGCGATGGGCTGCGCCGCAGCCGTGTCGAAACGGCCGTCCTTGAGATAGGCATCGTCGATGTGAACGCCGACAACCTGGCCCAGAACGAGATAGGCGCCCACGCTCGCTCCCCGCAGATCTTTCAGGTCGATGATCTGCAACAATTTGCATTCCAACGCGCAGGGGCTTGCCGCAACACGCGGCACATTCACGATTTCCGATTCGGCCATGACGAGGCCGGCATGGGCGAATTCGTTCTCGCCGCGCGGCAAGGGCGCCGAGGTCCGGTTCATCGCATCGCGCAGGGCGAAGGTCGCCATGTTCCACACGAACTCTCCGGACTCGGCGATGAAGGCGAGGCTGTCCTTCCGCCCCTCGCTGGAGAAGCCCAGGATCCCGGGCCGCGAGGCAAAGGCGTTGAAGAAGCTGTAGGGAGCGAGATTGACGTCGCCCTTCAATGAGCGCGACGAGACCCACCCGACCGGGCGCGGCGTGATCATCGCTTTGAACGGGTCGTGCGGCAGAAGGCTCTTATCGCGGGCTTCGGGTTCATAGAACATAGGGCTGCCTCAGATCCTGGCCTCAGGGCGCGAAACGCGTGGTGATCTCGGCGAGATCGGGCCGCACCCGATCCTCGGGCTTCTGATCGAAGCGGCCGATATGCACGAACCCGGCCATTTGCTCGTGCTCGTTGACGCCCAAGGTTTCGAGCACGCGGCGATCATAGGCATACCATTCGGTCAGCCAGGCAGAGACGAAGCCCATGGCGTTGGCGGCGATCGTCAGGTTCATGCAGACCGCGCCGGCCGACATCTGCTGCTCCCACACCGGAATTTTCACATGCGGCGCGGCGCGGGATACGACCCCCACCACCAGAGGCGCCCGTGCGAGGCGGGTCCGCTCAATCTCCAGCGCCTCGGGCGTCGCGTGCGGATTGTCGGCCTGGAACACACTGGCGATCAGCGCCCCTGCCCGCTCGCGCGCCGCCCCTTCGAACACGATGAAGCGCCAAGGGGCGAGCTTGCCGTGGTCGGGAACCCGGGCGGCGATGGTGAGCAGCGTGTTGAGCTCCTCCGGCGTCGGGCCAGGTCCGCGCATGGCGAGCGGCGCCACCGAGCGGCGGGTCTGCAAGAGTTGAAGGATGGTCTGGTCGCCGGACATAATCACTCCACAATCGCGACGGAAAAGCCATCACTTGGCGCCCGGCTCGCATAAGGTCAAGCGGGTTCAACCGGAATAGCCGGCGGCCTTGATGATTTGAGATTGACGCGCGCGGCAATTCGGATGATGCAGAACGCAATATGACACGCTTATTTTTCCGCATTTTAGCCCTAACGGCGCTGCTGCTCGCTGGCGCCGGGCTGGCCCGCGCCGAGGGCCCCGTCGCCACTGCACCGGTCGCAGCCACCACGCCACCGGCAGCGGGCAAGGGTCTCTTGATTTTGAGTGCGACCTACGCGGACGAGGCGGAGCCGATCCGGGCCGGTGTCGTATGGCGCATCTTCAACCGGCATCCGGAAGCCGACGGCAGCCATCCGCTGGTCGCCCAGACCGACGACGCCCTGCCCTCGCTGACCCTGCCTTACGGCGATTATGTCGTCCATGTCGCCTATGGCCTCGCCAGCGCGACGCGCAGCGTGACGGTCGGGGCGCAGCCAGCAAGCCAGCGGATCGCGCTGAATGCCGGCACGCTCAAACTCATCGGCGTGCTCGGCGACAAGCCGATTCCGGCCAACCTGCTGTCGATTTCGCTCTATGTGCCGGAGCGCGGCAACTCGGAGGCCAAGCTCGTCATGTCGAATGCCCATCCGGGCGACATCATCGGGCTGCCGGAGGGCAATTATCACATCGTCTCCACCTATCTCGACAAGGTCGGCGTCGGCGCGCTCAATGCCGGCAACAGTGCGACCAATTCGGTGGTCGAGGCGGATATTCGCGTGCCGGCCGGCCAGATGGTCGAGGCGACACTCAAGCATCGCGCCGCCTTGATCACGTTGAAACTCGTCGACGGCCCCGGCGGCGACGCGCTCGCCAATACGAGCTTCACGGTTTTGACGCCGGGCGGCGACGTGATCCGCGATCTCATCGGCGCCTTCCCGTCGCTCATTCTCGCCGAAGGCGAGTATGTGGCCATCGCCCGCAACAACGACCGGACCTATCAGACCGTATTCAAGGTGCAGTCTGCGCAGGACCAGGATGTGGAAGTCCTGACCAAATCGGCGATGGAATAGCTTGCAAAATCCCCCGCCCGTACGGATGATAGACGCCATGCAGACATTTTTCGTGCAAATCAAATGCATGCTGGGCAAGACCTATGCGGTCGCCAGCGCCCTTGCAGAGGCGGAGATCGCCTCGGAAATCTATTCGACCGCAGGGGACTACGACATCCTGGCCAAGTTCTATGTGGAAAAGGACATCGATATCGGCCATTTCGTCGGCGAGCACGTGCAGATCATTCCCGGCATTGCCGATACGCGGACCATCATCACCTTCAAGGCCTTCTGAACTGACCGCGGCCTTCCAGGCCACGTACATCCGGGCAAAAACCGCAGGTTTGCCCCGATGCCAGCGCAGGCAGCCGCCCATCATGCGCCCTGGAAGGCCGCGCTCCTTTCATTCTTGATCTTGACAGCAAATCCCGCCACGATGGACTTAACGTGGCCCGACTCATAAGTCGGGTCCGACTCGTTTAAGGGGGGAACAGTGAAATATTTGCTCTTATTGATACCCTGCGTGCTGGCGCTCTGGGTACCGCTTTATAATGCGACCGAACCGCAATTCTTCGGCTTTCCGCTGTTTTACTGGTTTCAGATGGTGATGATCCCGATATCGGCTGGCTTCATCTATCTCGCCTATCGGGGAGATGGCGCCAATGGATAAGATCAATTGGGTTGCAACCTCCGTTTTCGTTTTCTTCTTTGTCCTCGTCACGATCATCGGCTTCATGGCCTCGAGGTGGAAATCGGCGGACCTCGACCATATCCATGAATGGGGCCTCGGGGGCCGGCGCTTCGGCGCCTGGATCACCTGGTTCCTGCTCGGCGGCGACCTTTACACCGCCTATACGGTGATCGCGGTGCCGGCACTCGTCTATGCGATCGGCGCTTATGGCTTCTTCGCCGTGCCGTATACGATCATCGTCTATCCGTTCATCTTCCTCACCATGCCACGGCTGTGGAACGTCACCCACAAGCACGGCTACATCACGGGAAGCGATTTCGTCGAAGGCCGCTACGGCAACAAATATCTTGCCCTCGCCGTTGCCTCCACCGGCATTCTCGCGACCATGCCCTACATTGCCCTGCAACTCGTCGGGATGGAAAAAGTCATTCAGGCGCTCGGCTTTCCGAGCAGCGACGAGGCGCCATGGCTCGGCCACCTGCCCCTCACCATCGCGTTCGTCATTCTTGCGCTTTACACCTACAAGAGCGGCTTGCGCGCGCCGGCGATGATCGCTTTCGTGAAAGACATCATGATCTATGTCTTCGTGATCGCCGCGATCATCGTCATCCCGTATAAGCTCGGCGGCTATGGCGTGATCTTCGACGCGGCGAGCAAAGTCTATGATGCAAAGGTTGCCGCCAAAGCCGTGCCGGCCGCGGGCATCTTGCTACAGCCCGGACAGATCTCGCCTTACATCACCCTCGCGATCGGCTCCGGCATGGCTCTGTTCATGTATCCACACTCGCTGACGGGAACGCTCTCGGCGTCCAGCGCCGATGCGATCCGCCGCAATGCGATCGGCCTGCCGGCTTATTCGCTGGTGCTGGGCCTGATCGCGCTGCTCGGGCTGATGGCCCATGCCGCCGGCATCCAGGTGAAGAACCCGCAAGACGTCGTGCCGCAGCTCTTCCTGAAGATGTTTCCCGATTGGTTTAACGGCTTCGTTTTTGCCGCCATCGCCATCGGCGCGCTTGTGCCGGCGGCAGTGATGTCGATCGGCGCGGCGAACACATTCACTCGCAACATCTGGAAGCCCTTCATCAATCAGCACATGAGCGCGCAGCAGGAAAGCAACATGGCGAAACTGCTCTCGCTGATCGTCAAGGTCGGCGCGCTGCTGGTGATCTTCTTCATGCCGACCAAATTCGCGCTCGATCTGCAATTGCTCGGCGGCGTGTGGATGATTCAAATCTTCCCGGCGATCATCTTCGGTCTTTACACACGCTTTTACAGCGGCTGGGCGCTGCTCGGCGGCTGGGCTGCGGGCTTTCTCGTCGGCACGGCGCTGTCATGGGGCCCGACCGCCTGGTTGCCGGTGAGCAACTTCTTCGGGCTGCTGCCGTTCAACGCCTATAACGGCCTGATGTCCGTGACGATCAATATACTCGTCGCAACCGTGCTGGCGCTCGTGCTACCCAATACGGCGCAGGACGAGACGAGGGCCGCGGATTTCGAGGATGCCGTCAAGGCCGCGTGAATCCCTTCTCCCCGCTTGCGGGGAGAAGGGATTTCACGCTCTTTTCACATCCGGCGGTACGGCTTCCTTGCGCAGCAACGCGATCGCCTCATCCATCGTCAGGGTCACTTGCGCTTGCGAGCCGAGACGGCGGATCGTCACGGTCTTCTGCTCGGCCTCGCGCTTGCCCACCGCGAAGATCACCGGCACTTTGGCGAGCGAATGTTCGCGCACCTTGTAGCTGATCTTCTCGTTGCGCAGGTCGGCGCGGCCACGTAAGCCCGCGGCGAGCGCAGCCTCGGTGACGCGCTCGGCGTACTCATCGGCTTCCGATGTGATCGGGCAGACCACGAGCTGTTCGGGCGCCAGCCACAGCGGGAAATGGCCAGCATGGCTTTCGATCAGAATGCCTAAGAAACGTTCCAGCGAGCCGACAATCGCGCGATGCACCATCACCGGCTGCTTCTTCTCGCTGTCGGCATCGATATAGAAAGCGCCGAACCGCTCCGGCAAATTGAAGTCGACCTGCGTCGTGCCGCATTGCCAGTCGCGGCCGATCGCGTCCTTGAGCGTGTACTCGAACTTCGGCCCGTAGAACGTGCCTTCGCCCTCGTTGATGCCAGCGCGGATGCGCCCACCCGACTCGCGTACCATGCGATCCAGCGCCTGCTTCAGGATCGTCTCGGCATGGTCCCACATCGCATCGGTGCCGACACGCTTTTCGGGCCGCGTCGCGAGCTTGACCTCGACATGTTCGAAGCCGAAATCGGCATAGACCGACATCATCAGATCGTTGATCTTGAGAATCTCCGCTTCGAGCTGGTCCTCGGTGCAGAAGATATGCGCATCGTCCTGCGTGAAGCCGCGCACGCGCATCAGCCCGTGCAACGCGCCCGAAGGTTCGTAGCGATGCACCGCGCCGAATTCGGCAAGCCGGATCGGCAGGTCGCGATAACTCTTCAGCCCATGCTTGAAAATCTGCACGTGCCCCGGGCAGTTCATCGGCTTCAGCGCGAAGACGCGTTGGTCCGCATCCGGGTCCTGCGGCCGGATCATCGCGGACGCGGATTTGGCCGCGAACATATTGTCGGAATACCAGCCCCAATGGCCGGATGTTTCCCACAAGGACTTGTCGAGCAATTGCGGCGCATTCACCTCGTCATACGTACCGTCCAGGCGCCGGCGCATATAGGCGATGAGCGTCTGGAACATGCGCCAACCCTTGGCGTGCCAGAATACGACGCCCGGTCCCTCTTCCTGGAAATGGAAGAGATCCATTTCACGGCCGAGCTTGCGATGGTCGCGCTTCTCCGCCTCCTCGATCTGCTTGAGATGGGCGTCGAGATCTTCCTGTTTCGCGAAGGCCGTCGCGTAGATGCGTGTCAGCATCGGCTTGGTGGAATCGCCGCGCCAATAGGCGCCCGCCACTTTCATCAGTTTGAACGCGCTGCCGATCTTGCCAACGCTCGTCATATGCGGGCCGCGGCACAGGTCCATCCACGCGCCCTGGCGGTAGATCTTCAAATCCTGATCGGCGGGAATGGTCTCGACCAGCTCGACCTTGAACGCTTCGCCGGTCTTCTCGAAATGCGCAATCGCCTGATCGCGCGTCCACACTTCCTTGGTGAACGGCGCGTCATGCGCGATAATCTCGCGCATCTTCTTCTCGATGGCGGCGAAGTCGTCGGGCGTGAACGGGGTCGCACGATAGAAATCGTAATAGAAACCGTTGTCGATCACCGGGCCGATCGTGACTTGCGTGCCCGGGTGAAGCGTCTGCACGGCTTCCGCCAGCACGTGGGCGCAATCGTGGCGGATGAGTTCGAGTGCGCGCGGATCCTCGCGCGAGATGAACTCGACCTTCGCATCTTTCTGGATCGGGTCGGCAAGGTCGCTCAAAACCCCGTCGAGAACCATCGCGACCGTGCGCTTGGCGAGAGAGGGGGAAATGCTTTTGGCGATATCGGCGCCGGACATGCCGACTTCATAGGCGCGCGAGGCGCCATCGGGAAAGGTGACGTTAATCATAATGACTCCATTCGGCTCACTCGCCGAAACCAATCGGCGTAAGCGTAGCGGAGGTGCCTATAGCAGGCGGAAAGCTGCAGGAAAAGGGGGCTGGGTTCTCTCGGGGCTATCGAGACGAGTAGAGTTCTCGGATAATGTTGGTGACAATCCCGAACTGAGTCAGAAACATCGGCGGATTCAAGACAGTGTCACTGCCATGGGCAAACATGTTGCGTATTTTGTGCAGATGATCGATCGGCGTAACAATCAAGTTCTGTTTCTTGGCCACCTTTAGCAACTCATTGAGCATTGCTGGATGCGGCTTGCCCCTCTTATTCACTCTTCCGGCGAACTGATGTCCGATGCGTTCGCGCAGAGCCAATTCAAGACAAGGAAATGTTTGGCTAGCTGCTAGAGACAGGAGGTCATACGAGAAATAGGCATAAATATAGGCGTGTCGAATCGCATCATGTGCGTGCCGCACTTTGTCAGGCACGACCTCCGGAAGCTCGAATCTGCGCATATCCTCGTGCAGGTCCTCAAGTGTGTTCGCAACAAAACCTGCTGTTCCCGAAAAATACGGGTCGGGCCTATTTAAGTCTAGCGCGCTCTTAAACATGGCATCTCTCTGCTTCTACTGCGAATACACAGTATTGCGAGATAATAATACGCATATTCTGAGCAAAAATTAAAAGGCCGCGCGTTCCCCGCTCGCAGACGTCCGTCTACAATCGACAGTTCTCTGCGGCTCAAACAGGGGCAAAATCTCACGAGGCTACCAGCCGTGCACCGATCGCGGCATAGAAAAACGCCATCGCACCGCTGATCTTGCGTCGCTGCCGCGCGTAAAAGGTGACTGCGGCAGACGTGGAAAAGGCGATGGCATAGGCGGTGAAGATCACCATGCCGAGGCAGGAACATGCGGCAATGATCCACAGACCGAACCGCTGATCGGCATCCGGCGGCAGGCCCAATGTGATTACCGACATCCAGACGAGAATCGCCTTGGGATTGGTGAGATGCAGTCCAAGGCCGCGCAGGAAATGCGAACGGACGCTCTGCGCCCGCGGCTTTTCGCCCGACGGCATCGGGGCGAACGAAGCGTCATTGCGCCGGCACGCGCGCAAAGCACGCCACGCGAGCCAGAACATATAAAGGCCGCCGGCGATCTTGAGCCAGATCAGCGCATGCGCATAGGTGAGCATCAGCGCACCGAAGCCTAAACCCGCGACAAGTCCCCAGGTGAGCGATCCGCCGATCACACCGCAGGCCAGCGCGAGCCCGGCCCGGCGCCCCGACTGCATCGACGTCATCATGATCGTCATATTCGCGGGACCCGGACTGGCCGTGCCGATCACATAGGTCGCGAAGGCAATCGCTATATAGGAGCCCATACTCATCGCCATTCTCCTCGCAAATCAAACCGCGCCCTCGAACAACAACGGCACGAGCGATGCGACCAGCAGCAGCGCCATACCGACATTGAACACGCGGACATAATTCGGATTGGTGAAGTAGCGGCGCAGCACCGTGCCGAAGGCCGCCCAGCTAACGACGCAAGGCCAATTCACGAGGCCGAACAGCAAAGCCACGATCAGCACATTCCAATAGAAATCCTGCTGCGGCGTATAGGCGGTGAGCACACCCATCACCATGACCCAGACCTTCGGATTGACCCATTGAAAGGCCGCAGCCTGGAGGAAGGTCATGGGCTGGCCCGCTTGCGCCTCCCCGTGCATCGCGCCCGAGCGCGCAATCTTCCAGGCGAGATAAAGGGTATAGGCGATGCCGGCATAGCGCAGCGCGAGATGGATCGGCGGGTAGGTGATGAACAGCGTGCCGACGCCCAAGCCGACCACGATCACCACCACGTCAAACCCGACCGCCACGCCGAGCGTGTGTGGGATGGTGCGCCGGAAGCCGAAATTGACCCCGGAGGCGAGCAGCATCGTGTTGTTTGGGCCCGGCGTGATCGAGGTCACGAAAGCATAGGCGATGAGGGCGAGAGCAAGATCGACAGTCATGATGGATGTATCCGGCCGCCAGTCCGTGGCGGTTGACCCATTATAGAAATCGTGACACTTCTGAAAATATCGAATAGTGTACCGTTACACTATTCCTCAAGATCCAAACCATGCGCCTCGCCTCCCCCTGGACCCCACGCATCGCCGCCGGCGCCGCACCGGCCTATGAGCGTCTGATCGCCGCACTGGTCGAGGATATTACCGCAGGCCTTATCCCCGCGGGCGCGCGGCTCCCGGCCCACCGGGAGCTCGCCTTCCAGCTCAAGATCGGCCTCGGCACCGTCACCAAAGCCTATGGTATGTTGGAGCGGCGGGGCTTGGTGCAGAGCATGCATGGCCGCGGCATGTTCGTGGCGAGCGGCTGGGTGCGGGAGCAAGGGCGCGCCTGGATTGGCGGCCTTCATCACGGCGACGCAAGGCCGAGCATCGATCTTGCCATCAATATTCCGCCGCAAGCTTTGAGCAACCGCCTGCTGACAGCAACCTTTTCGCTGCTCGCCAAAAAACTCCATGCTGACGACTTCGGCCGCTACCGGCCGGCGATCGGCCTGCCCACCCATCAGATACTGCTCGCGCGCTATCTGGCGACACGCGGCCTCGAGGTCGCGCCCGAAACCTTACTTCTGTGCCATGGTGCGCAGCACGCCCTCGCCGTCGCCTTCAAAGTGGCCTGTCCGCCGGACGGCCTGCTGCTGACCGAGGCGTTCACCTTTCCCGGCGCGATCGCGCTGGCCCGCAGCATGAACCTGACGGTGCAGACATTGGCGATGGACAATGAAGGCATCACACCGCACGCCTTCGAGCAGGCTTTGCGCGCCCGCGAAGCCGCGGATCGTCCCGTCGCGCTTTACACCATTCCGACCCTGCAGAACCCGACGGCGGTGACGATGGGTGAGAAACGCCGGCGCGACATCGTCCGGCTCGCGCGGCGCCATGGCGTCACCATTATCGAAGATGACGTCTATGCGATTTTCGCGCCCGACGGTGTGCCACCCCTGGCGCAGCTCGCGCCGGAGCGCACCTTGCACGTCACCGGCTTTTCCAAGACGATGAGCCCGGGCTTGCGCGTCGGCCTCGTGACCACTCCGCCGGTCATGAGCACGTCTGCGATCGCGGCGCTGCAAGCGACCAGCACCATGGCCTCGCCGATCTCCTGCGCCATCCTGGAACAATGGCTCACCGACGGCACGGCCACATCGATCGAGGCGGCCATTCGCGCCGAGGCCCTTGCGCGCATGGATCTGGCACAGGATCTTTTGGGCCGCGCTTGGCTGCACCAACCCAACCCCGGCTTTCACATATGGCTGCCGATGGCGGCGGCGCAGGCGGATCGCATCGTTCACGAGGCCGCCGCCGCAGGCGTCATTCTCACGCCGGCCGCCGCATTCACGACGGATGCGAGCGCGCGCGACAGCGGCTTGCGCCTGTGTTTAGGTGGGCCGACACGCGACGAGCTGACGCTCGGGTTGAAGATCGTACGGCGATTGCTCGACCAATCCCAATCGGCGATGCGGCAGGTGATCTAGAAGGCCGGCAATGGACACGTTCGACCTGCACCCCGACCTCGTTCCCGCCTTTCATGCGATTCTTCGCAAGGCGCGGCGTATCGTTGTTTTCACAGGCGCCGGCGCATCGGCCGAAAGCGGCATTCCGACCTTTCGCGACGCGCAAGTCGGTCTGTGGCACCGCTTCCGCCCGCAAGACCTTGCGACGCCGGAAGGCTTCTTGCGCGATCCCGCGCTTGTCTACGGCTGGTACGAATGGCGGCGCGCGAAAGTCGCCGCCGCCGAGCCAAATGCCGGCCATCGCGCCATTGCCGCATGGGCGCAAACGCGCGACGTCACCGTGATCACCCAGAATGTCGACGATTTGCACGAACGGGCCGGAAGCTCCAGGGTGATCCATCTGCACGGCAGCATTTTCGCCGCCCGCTGCTTCGACTGCGGCGCCGCGTACAAGCTGCCTCCACCAAGTGTCGACGCCGCCGGCACGGGCGAAGCAATGGACCCGCCGCGCTGCGCCGCGTGCAACGGCCTGATCCGCCCCGGCGTCGTCTGGTTCAACGAAAATCTCCCGCAGCGCGAATGGGCCAAAGCGGAAGAATTATGCCGGACGGCGGATCTCTTGCTGTGCATCGGCACGTCGGGCCTCGTCTATCCCGCCGCCGGTCTGCCGCAAGTGGCGGCGCAGGCTGGCGCGCCGATCGCGCAGATCAATCCGGAAGCCACCGATCTCGACGCGCTCGCGGATTTCAACATCCGCGGCACCGCCGGCAAAATCATGCCGCGGCTCGTCGCGGCGGCGATGCAGGGCTAGACCCGTATGTCCGCGGGGCTCACCCGGAAGATGCTAGTGCCCGTATAGGTGCGCCAATGATGCGCCGGAATATTGGCTTCTTCCAGCACGGCTTCCGGGAAACTCCGGGTCAGATCGTACTCCGCCGGAATGCTGAACAGCATGCCGATCGTCTCTTGCAGAAAGTCGCGGCCGAAGCGGCGCACATGCAGCGTGTCGCCGAATTTCGCGAGTTTTTCCTCGTGCGTGCCGTGGATCAATTCGTCCGAGAAATGGCCCGGCAGTATCGGCATGCTGAACAGCATCGTCCCGTCCGGCTTCAGCGCGGCGGCCAGGCGCAGCAGCACCGCGCTGTAATTGCCCTCGATATGTTCCAGTACGTGATTGTGCAAGATCAGATCGAAATAGCCGCGCGGCAGGTCGAACAGGTCGCGGGTGAGGTCGAAGCGCTCGACACCGAGGCCGGGGTAGAGCTCGGGATTGATGTCGCAGCAGCGGTAATTCTCGCCCCCGATCCCGCGCAGCAGTTTCGACAAGCCACGCTCGGGCGCGAAATGCAGAATCCGCGCGCCCGGCTGAAGCGCCAGCTTGTGCTGGATATGCAACCCTGCGACCCGCGTGCGCTCGAGCGAACCGCACGCGGTGCAACGCACCTTCGGCCGCTTCGGCATGTCGCTAAATTCCGTGCCGCCACAAAGGTTACAGCGCATGAAAGCCCGCTCCGGTTCGAATCGCTCCGGCCCGCCAGGGCCGGTTGACACTTATAGAGAGGCGTTGGACGAGGTCAAAAATGCTGGCAATCAGCACAAGGCGGGCCATCGCAAAATTGCCTTAAAGGGCGAAAAGAAAGCATGTCCTTGGGCGAGCGGCCCTTGCCCTGGAGCCGACGCATGGGGCAAGAGTGATACGCTCGAAATTCTCTCCGGCCGGGTAAGACATGAAATACTTTCGTCTCCTGATCTTGGTCCTGGCCGCCGCCGTCGGCGGCTATGTGGGGTGGCATTATACCGTCGCGCCGCAAACGCCGCTCTGGCCGTCCTTGAGCCCAACCGATGCTTCGCAGCACTCGACCGAACCTGCGAGCGCTGGTCCCGGCCTTGAAGTCTACGATACGTTCTACCAAAAACTCGACGCCGCCTTCCCCGGCGAGCGTGAGCGGATCAACGCGGCCTTCCATCCGGCCACGCCCCTGCCCGAGGGCGCGACCGACACGGACGCCGCCATGCTGAACCTGATCCAGAACCTGCGCGCCGAACGCAGCATCCTGGAAGCGAAGGCACAGACCGACAAGATGCTGGCGATTTTCGCCGTCCAAGGCACGATCCTGGGCGAGCTCGGCAAGGCCGACCCGCGCCTGTGCGGCGATTTTCTCTACGGCACCACGTCGCCGGCATTCCTGGCCTTTGCCGCCCACCACCGCGATCTCATCACCAAAATGGCCCAAGCCAATCTCGATGCGATGGTCGACGGCAAAGCGAGCAATGTCGAGCGCAGCCGCCCGACCGAGCAGGACATCAGCGTTCTGGAAAATTCCTTGACCGCCCGAGGCCTCAGCAAAGCGGAAATCGATCACCTGGTCGACAATACGATGCCGGCGGAGCCGATTCCCGACGACCGTCTCTGCGCCATCGGCAAGATTCACATGGATGTGCTGCAGCAGCTCTCCGAGCCGGCCCGATCGAATATTTTATCGGCCATGATCAATTTGATGTCAGGCGGATAGAACGTCGTCTGGAATTCCTCAGACGATGCGATGAATCAGGCGTGCTCATCCGCCCCACGGCCCTCCGGCGGCACCGCCTCGCAAACCGGGATTTGCCGCCACGCGCCGTAGCGCCAGGGCCTGTCCCATCGGGCATCGGCCGGCAGATCGCGCGGCAACGGATCGAAGCCCGATGCGCCCCACGGATGGCAGCGGCAGATGCGCGCCAAGCCGATCCAGCTCCCGATCCACAATCCGTGCCGCTGAATGGCCTCGTCCGTGTAAGCGGAGCACGTCGGCAGATAGCGGCAGTGCCGTCCCAGGAAGGATGACAAGGTGACCTGATAGGTCCGGATCACGCCATGACCCAACAGGCGCGGCAGGCGGGGTAAGTCCAACATCGCCCTAAAATAGGCAGCTCCAACGCCGCATCCAAGCCCCAAAACAATGATCCTCCGACGTGTGGCAAAATCGGCTCGCTTGTCGGCAAGCGGGTGGCAAAAATGCGGCGCGCCACATGTTTACCGGAAATTCACCGCATTTGGTCGCACGATATTAAACATTGTCCGGTCACCCTCGCGGCGCCCGTTAAGGAGTTTTTATTGTGTCTCGTTCCTTATTTTTCATGATTTTAGCTGCCGGCGCACTGACCACGTCGGCAAGTTTGGCGCAGCAGGCCGATCTCGATTCGTCCGCGCCCTATTGGACCGTGACGGTGAAAGGCACCGTCGGCCTGACGCCGGCCTATATCGGCTCCAGCGATTTTCTCCCCTATGGCACGCCCGGCATTTCGTTTCGCCGTGCTGGAACACCCGCCAGCTTCAGCGCGCCGGACGACGGCGTCAGCCTGGCCATACTCGATATGGGTTGGATCAAGGCCGGCCCGGTCGTCCGCTACATTGCCCCCCGCAGCCACCATGATTATTCCGAACTGACCGGCTTGAAGACCATCAATTGGGCACTTGCGGCGGGCGGCTTCGTCGATGTGTGGGAAACACCCAATTTCCGCAGCCGCGTCGAACTGATGCGCACCATGCACGAGCAGCAAGGCTTCATCGCCAAGCTCGGTGAGGACTGGGTCACCTTCAACGGCCCCTGGACCTATATGATCGGCCCCCGACTCCAATTCGGCAACGATCATTACACCAGCACCTATTTTTCCGTGACCCAGCAGGAATCGCTGGCGACGCTTGGAAACGCCAACTTCTTGCCAGCCTATCACGCCAAAGGCGGCCTCAATTACCTGGGTGTCGCCGGTTCGGTCACCTATGATTGGTCGAAGCAATGGAGCACCACCGCTTTTGCCGGCTACAATCGCCTGACCCAAAGCGCCGCCCGCAGCCCGATCACCAATGTCACCGGCTCGCGCAACCAGTTCACCTTTGGCGCGACGGTCGCTTATTCGTTCGATATGAAGCAGTTCTGGTGAAGTTATATGTAAGGTGAAGAAAATTACATATTATACTGATATTATTTTGCAATCTACTCACGCATCATCCCGTCACACCAGCCAATCGCGCGGCAAGGTCTCGCGCAAAGCTTGAACCATGATTGCGGCGAGATGGGCCGCGGTTGCGCTCGGTTCCTTCTCGGCCCGATGCAGCACCAGTCCGAGCGATGGCAATTGCGGCAAGCCGTGAGCTACAGGGTCAAGCACGCGGATCGTTTGCGGATGCCCCACCGGGGTGCGCAACGCGATGCCGAGCCCGGCCGCCGTCGCCGCCCATAGGCCGCCAAGGCTCGGGCTGACAAAGGACAAGCGCCACGACAAGCCTTGCCGATCGAGATGCTCGACCGCGACGGCGCGCAGGACGCAGGGCGCTTCCAGCGCCACGAGCGGCAACGGATCGCCGCTCCCCGCATGCGAGACCGGCTCCCCCTCGGCCGCCGCCAGCCAGCACAGCGGCAATGCCGCGATCCGCTCGGTCGTGGCGAAGCGGCTGCCATCGTCCCAAGCCAGGGCGAGATCGAGACTGCCGGAGGCGATCTTGTCGACGAGCTCGTTGTTGCGGGCAATCCGCCCCTCGATCCGCACTTTGGGATGCGCGCGGGCGAAGCGGCCAAGCACCTGCGGCAGCAAGGTTTCGCCGAAATCCTGCTGCAGGCCGAGGCGGATCCAGCCCTCGAGCTCGACACCGCGCACGGCACTCACCGCCTCGTCGTTGAGCTCGAGAATGCGCCGGGCGTAAGACAGAAGCGCCTCGCCGCCGTCGGTCAGCGTCAGGCCACGGCCGGATTTGCGCATCAGCGGCACGCCCGCCTGCTCTTCGAGCTTCTTGAGCTGCGCGCTCACCGCCGACGTGGACCGCCCGAGACGGTCGGCGGCGCGGGCGAATGACCCGGCATCCACGCCCGTCATGAAGCTGCGCAGGGAATCCATATCGAGGTTGGTGAAGCGCATCGCAATCATCCTGATTTTCAGGATTATTTGTTCAAAATAATCCAATTTTCAGGACATTTTCACTGCTCCATAGTGCGCTTGTCAATGCCATTCACGGAGCAATCCATGCCCTTCACCCGCATTTCGCTTTTGGCCGGAAAGTCGCCGGAGTATCTCGCCGCCATCGCGGACAATCTCGACCGCGCCCTGGTCGAATGTTTTGAGGTTCCCGAAAATGATCGTTTCGCGTCGTTTGACCAGCTTCAACCCGGCGAACTGATCTTCGACCGCACCTATCGCGGCGGCCCGCGCTCGGACGATTATGTTGTCTTTCACATCACGACGGGCAAACAGCGCTCGGCGGCCACCAAACAGCGTTTCTACAGCCGTCTGGTCGAACGCCTCGCCAAGGAGCCCGGCATTCGGCCCGAGGACGTCATGGTCTTCATCTCCAACTCGGCCTTCCAGGATTGGTCGTTCGCCTACGGCGTCTCCGCCGCCGCGCCCGTGCCGGAAGATGCCGCATGAGCAAGTCGTTCGAAACGGCCTCCGCCTGCCCGCTGGAGATGACCATTCGCCGCGCCGGTGAAGGCATCACCCGTGCGCCCGACGGCGTCGCGACCGGCCCCTTTCTCGTGCAAATGCTGCTGTCGAGCCGGACCGATGGCGAGATGACGGCCATGCGCGCCTTCGTCGATCCCGGCGTCGTGACCCATTGGCATAGCCATCCGCGCGGCCAATTGCTGTTCGTCCTCGACGGCGTCGGCCTGGCCCAACGCGACGGCGGCGACGTGATCGAAATTCGCGCGGGCGACAGCGTCTGGTTTGCCCCGCATGAGCGGCACTGGCACGGGGCGACACCCGCGAGCCCCTTCAGCTATATCAGTGTCCAATGCGTCGAGGACGGAACGGCGGTTCATTGGATGGAGCCGGTTGCCCGGACAGGAGAACCCCCGTGATCGCGATGCAATATAGCTTCACCCTGCCCGCCGATTACGACATGGCCATCATCGACCGGCGCATCCGCGACAAGGGGCCCTTGCTCGACGGATTTCCGCATCTACGCTTCAAGGCCTATCTCGCCGCGCGCAAGCACGACGATGGTTTGCGCAGCGCCGAGAACCTCTACGCACCGTTCTATCTATGGGACGCGCCCGAAGGGCTCAACAATTTCCTCACCGGGCCCGGCTTCGCCACTGTGAGCCGGGATTTCGGCTGGCCAAGCGTGCGTACCTGGATGGTTTGGCACGCCGAACTTGCCCCGAGCATCGGCAGTGCGCGGTTCGCAAGCCGGACCGTGGAGACGATCGCGCCCTATTCCGACTTGGGGCAATATCGCAGCGACGCGATTGCCGACGCTCAAGCAGCCGCGCGCGACGGCGCCTTGGCGTCCGTGACTGCGTTCAACCCCACGGACTGGACGCTCGTACATTTCGGACTCTGGGACCGGGTGCCGGAGGTGCGCCGGGAACAGACGCAGCTCTATGCGGTCGGGCACGTCTCGTTGCCCTGACCTTTCAAGCCGAGGTCAAGCCCTGCCTGGCCTCGATCTGCCCCACCGCATCCACCACCGCGTCGAAAGTCAGCAAGGTCGAGGCATGGCGGGCGCGAAAATCGCGGACCGGTTCCAGCACCGCGATCTCCTCCCACTTGCCCTGCGGCGGCGCGCCGTTTTCCTTGAGCATCCGGCGCACCGTTTCGCGCAGATCGCGCAACTCGTCCGGCCTCGAGCCGATAATATGCCGCGCCATGATCGAGCTCGAGGCCTGGCCGAGCGCGCAAGCACGGACATCATGCGCAAAATCGCTCACCAGGCCGTCCGCCATCCTTACATCGACGGTCACGGTCGAACCGCACAGCTTGGAATGGGCCGTGGCGCTGGCATCAGGCGCGCTCAAGCGGCCCAGGCGCGGAATATCGGCGGCCAGTTCCAATATGCGTTTATTGTAGATGTCGTTCAACATGACTGGACTGCTCACAGGACACTGATGCCTATATAGGCAAGGAGAAGCGGACGACAAAGCCGCGAATAAAGCATTCCTACCTCTATCGGATTTCACATGTGGACGCCTAGCACCCCTTTCGCCCCGCCCGGAACCAAAGCCGCCCTGGAAGAGGGCGAGGCCTTCACCCCGCGCTTTGATGCGCACGGCCTCGTCGCCTGCGTCACCGTCGATCACGCGAGTGGCGACGTGCTGATGCTGGCCTGGATGAATGCCGAAGCGCTGGCAGAGACGCTGCAAACCGGCATCGCCCATTATTGGTCGCGCTCGCGGCAAAGCCTGTGGCGCAAGGGCGATACATCGGGGCAGATCCAAAAGATCGTCGAGATGCGGACCGATTGCGATCAGGATGCCATCCTCTTGAAGGTCGAGGTGGGCGGCGACGGCGGCGCCTGCCACACGGGGCGCCGGTCGTGTTTTTACCGCTCGGTCCAATTGACCGACCAAGGCCCAGTTCTCACGTTCGATCGCTGACCGCATCCCCCAAAATAACCATTTCGTTCATCTGGGCTTCAGGGCCTGCATGATCTTAAAATGAGCGCTGGCGAGGAGTCTTCCCGTTGTTCCAATTTTTACGGACGAGTCAGGACGATATCGGCAGCGGTCCGGTGAAAGCCTACGCGCCGCTCGCCGCGCCGCGCGTGCCACGCGGCGGTCAGGTGCTTGGCATCGCGCTCGGCGGCGGCATGGCGCGCGGCTGGGCACATATCGGCGTCCTGCAGGAACTGGAAGAACAGGGCTTTCGCCCCTCGGTCATCGCCGGCACCTCGATCGGCGCGGTGGCGGGCGGCAGCTATGCCGCCGGCCGGCTCGATGTGCTCGATGATTTCGCTCGCTCCATGACCAAACGCCGGATCTTCGGCATGATGGACTTTTCGATGGGCGGGAGCGGCCTGATCAGCGGCATGAAGCTCAGAGCCCGCCTCAGCCAAGAGTTCAGCGGTCTACGCATCGAGGACTTACCGATCAAATATGCAGCCGTCGCGACGGAAGTCGCCTCCGGCCACGAAATATGGCTCCGGCACGGCCATCTTGCCGATGCGGTCAGCGCGTCCTACGCCCTTCCCGGCATTTTCGATCCCGTTCAATTGAACGGGCGGTGGCTGGTGGACGGCGCGCTGGTCAATCCGGTGCCCGTCACCGTCTGCCGCGCCCTTGGCGCGACGGCTGTGATCGCGGTCAATCTGAACGGCGACATCGCGCTGCACGGCGCCTTGATCCCCTCGAACGAGAGCGCGCCGATTGAGCCCGAACTCGACCTTGAGGACGACGAACCGGCCGCAGACAAGGGCGGCGGTATCATGGGCGGCATCCGCAGCACCACCAATTACATCCGCCGCAAGACCTTGTCCCGGCATTTCTTCCGCCGCGACGACGGCGCGCCGGGCATTGCCACGGTGATGTTCGATTCCTTCAACATCATGCAGGACCGGATCACGCGCTCGCGCCTCGCGGGCGACCCGCCGGATAAGCTGATCAGTTGCAAGGTGGGACGGATCGGGCTGTTCGACTTTCACCGCGCGGACGAACTCATCTCCGCCGGCCGGGAAGCGGTGAAACGCGCGCTGCCCGATCTCCTGGAATTGACCGGCCCGCATCTTCCCTGACGCAGGCCGAAGGCGTGGCTCTCAAGCCGTCGCGATATATTCGCGCAACGCCTGATGCTCGTTTTCGATCTCTTCGAGACGATGCTTCACCACGTCGCCGATCGAAATGAGCCCGGCGAGCCGGCCGTTCTTCACGATCGGCATGTGGCGGAAGCGGTGGCGCGTCATCTCCTCCATGACGCCGACGACGCTCATCTCCTCGGTCGCGGTCACGACTTTCGCCGTCATATGCTTCGAGACCGGGTCTTCGAGCAGCGTCATGCCGCCGCGGGCGACCGCGCGCACGATATCGCGCTCCGAGAGAATGCCGAGCACCTCGCCATCGGCGCCCGTGACGACGACCGCACCAATTCCCTTTTCCGCCAGGATTTTCGCCACTTCGTCGAGCGTTCGGTGCGGGGCGGTCGTAATCACGTTACGACCCTTGAGTGCAAGAATCCGAGCGACTGTCATCGCGTAACCTCCTCGTCTGCTATCCCGCCTCTCTTAATGGAAGCGCATTTACCCAAGGATGCCCTCGTTCGACCGGGCCTGCAAGATCATTCGTTACGCGATTTTAACATTCCGCGGCCCGTTAACCTTCCGTTAAGGCTTAACTTGCGGCCCTCCCACGTTTCCGTTTACTTCTCGTTAAGTATTGTGAGCGTGAGACGGCGTAATGGTGACGAACTCGGTGAAAGCGTTGATGGTGCTGGCGACAGCACTGTTCGTCGGCCAAGTCGACGCGCGCGAAAAACCCGTTTTGCCGAAGCAGACCGCCGCGCTTTCCGTGCTGAGACCCTATGCCGGCGAGCACACCGGCAACCTGCCGCTCCGGGCGTCGGTCGGGCCGGAATCGTCCGCGCCCTATGGCTGGGTCGACTTTTGCCAACGCTACCGTGCGGAATGCGACACCAAGCCGCTGCCGGCGGTCGATGTGGTGATGACGCCGGCCGTCTGGGGCGCCGTCCAGCAGGTGAACCGCTGGGTGAACGATAGTGTCACCCCGATCAGCGACTGGGAACATTGGGGCCTCGAGGACCAATGGGATTACCCGATCGATGGCAAAGGCGACTGCGAGGATTACGCGCTTTTGAAGCGCAGGATGCTGATGGACGCCGGCGTGCCGCGCCAGGCCTTGCTGATGACTGTGGTGCGCGACGAAAACGACGAGGGCCACGCAATCCTCACCCTGCGGACCAGCAATGGCGACTATGTGCTCGACAACAAGATCAACGAGATCAAATTGTGGTCGGCGACCGGCTATCGCTACGTGAAGCGCCAATCGCAGGAAGACCCAAACGATTGGGTGAGCCTGAAGGGCAACGACGTGCCGAGCACCGCCGCGACGCGGTGAGTGCGGCGGGGGTTGCGCGCAATCTGCCGATGCCCATCACTCAACCGTGTAGGAGCCGAAAATCCAATTTGGGACGATCGATTTGAGATAGGAACATAATAAGAACAAATTTCATAAATAGATTGTCATTTTTCGCGATGATGGAGCGCGCCCTTCTCCCATCGGGAGAAGGTGGCTTGCGAAGCAAGACGGATGAGGGGACACGGAATCATCATTGGCTAAACTCTCGAAGCGGCTAATCTCGTAAGAAAGCCCCCTCATCCGACCGACACATGAACTTGGGCTTGCCCAAGTTCATCATTCTTAATGATCAAATCGGGTGTACCCGATTTGATTGTCGGCCACCTTCTCCCGATGGGAGAAGGGCGCGCTCCGTGATCATGCAAATCCGCCCGGACAGGCGGGGCTGCGCAGCCACAAAAAAAATTGGGATCAAACTAATAGAGCAAATTACGAATATGAATCATATAGTTAACCGGAACGCCCAACGTTGACAAAATGTCATTTAATGATATTTTGTCAAGAATGACACTCACCGAACACCAACTCCTCCTTCGCGAGGGCCGCAAGATCACCGCGGCGCTCGGCAAGGCTTTGGCGCCGCTGGTCGAAGTGGTGCTGCACGATTTGACGCAGGCAGATCACGCCATCGTCGCCATTGCAAACAACCTGTCGGGCCGCCAGATCGGCGATCCGGCCACCGAGATCGGCATGGCGCGTGCGCAGGATCCGGATTTTCCCGACGTGCTGCAAAACTACCCCAACCATTTCCCCGACGGGCGGCCAGCCAAGAGCACCTCGATCGGCTTGCGGGATTCGCGCGGCGAGTTCGTGGCGGCGCTTTGCCTCAACATGGACATTTCGATGCTGAACGGCGTCGTCGCCAACCTCTGCGAATTGGTGCGCACGCAGGAAAACGCGACGCCACACCAGGAATCGCTCGCGCCGCGCGGCAACGACATCCGCAGCCTGTTGGAGAAATTCGCCGCCGCGCAGAACACGATCCCGCGCGCCCTCACCCGCACCCAGCGGCAGCAGGCCATGCAGATGCTCGCCAAGCAAGGCCTGCTCGATCGGAAAAACGCGCCCTCGCTCATCGCCGATATTTTTGGCGTCGCGCGCTCCACCGTCTACACCTATCTTCCCGACACGAAGGCCAATCCATGACCGATCTTGCAATTTCTTTCGACGATGTCGTCGCGGCTAGCCACCGCATCGAGAATGTGGCGCATCGCACGCCGGTCCTCACCTCGGCCACGGCCGACGAAATGACTGGGGCGCAATTGTTTTTCAAATGCGAGAATTTCCAGCGCATGGGCGCGTTCAAATTCCGCGGCGCCTATAATGCGCTGTCGCAATTCACGCCCGAACAACGCGCCAAAGGCGTGATCGCTTTCTCCAGCGGCAATCATGCGCAAGGCATCGCGCTTGCGGCGAAAGTGCTCGGCATGCGCGCCGTCATCATTATGCCGACCGACGCGCCCCAGACCAAGATGCTGGCGACCAAGGCCTATGGCGGCGAGGTCATTCTGTACGACCGCTACAGCGAAGATCGCGAAGCGATCGGCAAGCGCATCTCCGCCGAGCAAGGCCTCACCCTCATCCCGCCGTACGATCACCCGCATATCATGGCGGGGCAAGGCACGGCAGCGCTGGAATTGCTCGAGGAGACCGGCCCGCTCGACATTCTGCTGGTGCAGCTCGGCGGCGGCGGCCTTATTTCCGGCTGCGCCACCGCGGCCAAGCATCTGGCCCCGGCCTGCGAGGTGTTCGGCGTTGAGCCCGAGGCCGGCAACGACGGCCAGCAAAGCTTCCGCAGCGGCAAAATCGTGCAGATCGAAACGCCGCGCACCGTTGCCGACGGCGCGCAGACCCCAGCGCTCGGAAAGCTGACTTTCCCGATCATCCAGAAACTGGTGCAGGACATCGTGACGGTGAGCGATCCGGAACTGGTCGAGACGATGAAATTCTACGCCTCGCGCATGAAGATGATCGTCGAGCCAACCGGATGCCTCACGCTCGCCGCGGCCCTGGGCGGCCACGTGCCGGTGAAGGGCAAGCGCGTCGGCATCATCATTTCAGGCGGTAACATCGACCTGCAACGCTTCGCCGAACTCGTGCAGGGGTGATGCGGCGCGAATCCTTCTTCCGCGCCAAAGCGCGAGAGAAGGGAGCGCCACCACCTTACGCTGCAGCCTTTTTCTTGGCGGCGCGGCTGTAGAACGTCTCTCCGCTCGCGGCCATGTCGCGAAGGATCTGCGCGGGTTTGAAGCGCTCGCCGTATTTCGCGGCCAGTTTCTCGCACAGTGCAACAAACGCCTTCGCCCCCATACCGTCGATGTAGGACAAGGTGCCGCCGGTGAAGGGCGCGAAGCCGAAGCCGATGATCGAACCGACATCCGCTTCACGCGGATCGGTGACGATGCCTTCCTCGAAGGTCTTGGCCGCCTCATTGGCCTGAACCACCAAGAAGCGCTGCTTCAGCTCCTCGACATCGAGCGTATCCGGATCGAGATGGACTTGCTGCAGCTCCTTCAGGCCCGGCCACAATTTCTTGGCGCCGCTTTCCGGATAGTCGTAGAAGCCCTTGCGATTCTTGCGGCCGAGGCGCTCGCCCTTCGTGACCATCTCGACGAGCAGATGCTCCTGCCGCGGGTCGATGTCCGCCTTGTCGCCAAGCTCCTTGCGCGCCGCGTTGAGGATGCGCAGCCCGAGATCGAGCGCCACTTCGTCGTTGAGCGACAAGGGGCCGACCGGCATGCCGGCCATTTTCGCAGTGTTCTCGATCATCGCCGCCGGCACGCCCTCGGCGAGCATGATGTGGCCTTCGCGCAAATAGTTCGTCACGCAGCGGTTGGCATAGAATCCGCGCGCATCGTTCACGACGATCGGCGTCTTCTTGATGGCGCGCACATAATCCATGGCGACCGCCAAAGCATTGTCGCCCACCGACTTGGTCGTGATCACCTCGACCAGCAGCATCTTCTCGACCGGCGAGAAGAAATGCACGCCGATGAACCGATCGGGACGCCTGGAATGGCCTGCCAGATTGGTGATCGCGAGGCTCGACGTGTTCGAAGCGAAGGTGCAATCGGGCGAGATCGCAGCCTCTACCTTGGCAATCACATCCGCCTTGATCTGCGGGTCCTCGAACACCGCTTCGATGACGAGTTCGCAGTCCTTGAGGTCGGCATAATCGGCGCTCGCCGTGATGCGCGCGAGCAGCGCGTCGCGGTCCGCCGATTTCGTGCGGCCCTTCATGATCTGGTCGCTCATCAATTTGTGCGAATAGGCCTTGCCCTTCTCCGCCGTCTCGACATCGCGGTCGATCAGCACGACGTTCAAGCCCGCATTGGCCGTCACATAGGCGATGCCGGCGCCCATGAAGCCCGCGCCAACGACGCCGATCGTCTTCAATTTGGTCGGAGGTATATTGGCGGGACGGCGGGCGCCCTTGTTGAGTTCGCCCATCGAGACGAAGAGCGTGCGGATCATCGCCGCCGCTTCCTTCGAGCGCAGGATCTTGGCGAACCAGCGGCTCTCGACCTTCAGCGCCAAATCCATCGGCAATTGCAGGCCTTCGTAGACAGCATGCAGGATCGCCTTGGCGGCCGGATAATTGTCCTGAGTTTCGCGGCGGTAGATCGCATTGGCCGGCGGCCAGATCATCATGCCGGCGGGCGAGAAGACCTTGCCGGACGGCTGTTTGTAGCCCTTCACGTCCCAAGGCGCGGCGATCTTGCCCTCGACCTTCGGCCATTCGCCGGCCTTGACCCAGTCTTTCGCTTTCTGGACGATTTGATCAGCGGGGGCGACCGCATTGACAAGGCCCATGCCGAGCGCCGCCTTGGGGCGGATCTGCTCGCCCTTGAACAGCATCTGCAACGCATCGCCGGTCTGCATCAGCCGCGCCACGCGCTGCGTGCCGCCGGCGCCGGGGAATAGGCCGATCTTGATTTCCGGCAGCCCGACCCGCGCCTTGTCGCTGTCCGACATCACGCGGTAATGGCAGGAGAGCGCGAGTTCGAACGCGCCACCGAGACACACGCCATTGATGGCGGCCGCGAACGGCTTGCCGCAGGTCTCAAGCTTGCGATAGAGCAGCGTGAGGCGGCGCGTGCCATCGAAAAAGGCCTGCATCGCAGCGGCTTCGCCTTTTTCCTTCAGGGTTTTCGCGTACAGCGCCGCACTGCCTTGCAGCATGGTGAGATCGGCGCCGCCGGAGAAGGTCTCCTTGCCCGACGTTATCACGCAGCCCTTGATCGCCTCGTCGGCGACAACCTTATCGATCACCTGATCGAGCTCATCCATCACGCTCGGGGTGATGACATTCATCGACCGGTCGGCCATGTCCCAAACGAGCGTAGCAATGCCATCGGCGTCGGTGGAGAATTTGAAATTGGTGAGATTCATGAATCGCTCTCCTCAGACGCGCTCGATGATGGTGGCGGTGCCCATGCCGGCGCCGATGCAGAGAGTGACCAACGCCGTCGATTTGCCCGTGCGCTCCAATTCGTCGAGCGCGGTCCCTAAAATCATCGCGCCGGTCGCGCCGAGCGGATGGCCGAGCGCAATCGCGCCGCCGCAGACATTGACCTTGCCGGGATCGACATCGAAGGCCTGCATGAAGCGCAACACGACGGCGGCAAAGGCCTCGTTCACTTCGAACAGATCGATATCGGACAGGCTCATGCCGGCGCGCGCCAGCACCTTCTTGGTGACATCGACGGGGCCGGTGAGCATCAAAGCCGGATCGGAACCGATATTGGCGAACGCCTTGATGCGCCCGCGCGGCTTCAGGCCGGTCTTCTGGCCGGCTTCGGCATTGCCGATGAGCACGGCAGCGGCGCCATCGACGATGCCGGAGGAATTGCCGGCGTGATGCACATGGTTGATTTCCTCGACGTCCGGATGGGCCTGGATGCCGACGGCATCGAAGCCGCCCTGCTGCCCCATCATCACGAACGACGGCTTCAGGCTCGCCAGCGATTGCATATCGGTGCCGGGCCGCAGATGCTCGTCGCGGTCGAGAATGGTCAAACCGTTCACGTCCTTCACCGGCACGACCGATTTGGCGAAACGCCCATCGCTCCAGGATTGCGCGGAGCGGCGCTGCGATTCGACCGCATAGGCATCGACATCGTCGCGGCTGAAGCCGTATTTGGTCGCAATCAAATCCGCCGACACGCCTTGCGGCATGAAATAGGCCGGAATGGCGATGGCCGGATCGACCGGCCACGCGCCGCCAGACGCGCCGATGCCGACGCGGCTCATCGATTCGACGCCGCCGCCGACCACCAGGTCATGCTGGCCGGCCATGACTTGCGCCGAGGCGAAATTGATCGCGTCGAGGCCAGAGGCGCAGAAACGGTTGATCTGGATGCCGGGCACGTGATTGCCGTAACCCGCGGTCAGCGCCGAGGCGCGGCCGATGTCGCCGCCCGCTTCGCCGACCGGATCGACACAGCCGAGCACCACGTCATCGACAAGCTTCGTGTCGAGATGATTGCGATCCTTGATGGCGCTCAAAGCCGTCGCGGCGAGCCCCAGGGTCGAGACTTCGTGCAACGAACCATCCGCCTTGCCACGCCCGCGCGGGGTGCGAACGGCGTCATAAATAAAAGCTTCGGGCATTTGATACTCCCTGAACGAGTGGCGGGCCGCTTGCCCGCGTCATTATGTGCGCGGGCAAAATGCCCGCGGGTTTGTTCCGTCAGAAGGCTTCGACCGGCAGCGCCATCACCGTATCGGCGCCGCTCGTGATGCGGGCGAGACGCGTGGCAGTCTCCGGCAACACACGCTCCATATAGAATTTGGCGGTGAGAAGTTTAGCGTCCATCTTCGCGACATCCGCATTGTCGGCCTTCTTCGCGACCGCCGTCCTGGCGATCTGCACCCACATGAAGCCGAGCGCCACAAGGCCGAAGAGGTGCATGTAGTCGCTCGCGCCGGCACCCGCATTGTCGGGCTTGGTCATCGCATTCTGCATGAACCACATGGTCGCTTGCTGCAGCACGCCGAGGTTTTGTTTCAGGGACGCCAGATAGGGCTTCAGCGCCTCGTTGCCTTCGTTCTCCTTGATGAACGCGCCGACTTCGGCAAAGAAGCCCATCACCGCACGGCCACCATTCGCCGGCAATTTGCGGCCGACGAGATCCATCGCCTGCACGCCGTTTGCGCCTTCGTAGATCATGGCGATGCGCGCATCGCGCACGAATTGTTCCATGCCCCATTCGGCGATATAGCCGTGACCGCCGAACATCTGCTGCGCCTTCACCGCGTTGTCGAAGCCGCGATCGGTCAGGAAGCCCTTCAGCACCGGAGTCATCAGGCCAAGATGATCCTCCGCCGCCTGCTTTTCCTTCTCGTCGCCAGTGCGATGGGCGACGTCGCTTTTCAGCGCCGTCCACAGAACGAAGGCGCGCGCCGCCTCGTTGAAGCTCTTGATCTCGAGCAAGGTCCGGCGCACGTCGGGATGAACCATGATCGAATCCGCCGGCTTGTCGGGCGATTTCGGACCCGTCAGGGAGCGGCCCTGCAGGCGCTCCTTGGCATAGGCGACGGCGTTCTGATATGCGACTTCCGATTGCGACAGCCCTTGAATGGCAACGCCCAAACGTGCCTCGTTCATCATCACGAACATGGCATTGAGGCCGCGATTTTCCTGGCCGAGCAGGAAGCCTTTCGCGCCGTCGTAATTCATCACGCAGGTCGAGTTGCCGTGAATACCCATCTTGTGCTCGATCGAGCCGCACACCAGGCTGTTGCGCGCACCGGGATTGCCGGAATTATCGGGCAGGAACTTCGGCACGATGAACAGCGAGATGCCCTTCACGCCAGCCGGCGCGCCCTCGATGCGGGCGAGCACCAGATGGACGATATTCTTGGTCAGGCCATGTTCGCCGGCGGAAATGAAGATCTTCTGGCCGGTGATCGCATAGGACCCGTCGCCATTCGGTACGGCCTTGGTCTTCAGGAGCCCAAGATCGGTGCCGCAATGCGGCTCGGTCAGGTTCATGGTACCCGACCATTCGCCGGCGATCATCTTGGGGGCGTAAAGCGCCTTCTGCTCCTCGGAACCATGCTGCAGCAAGGCTGCCAGTGCGCCCGCGGTCAGCCCCGGATACATGGAGAAGGCCATGTTGGCGGCGGAGGAATATTCATTCATCACCGCGCCGAGCGTGAAGGGCAGCCCTTGGCCGCCATATTCGGCGGGAGCCGCAAGGCCGAGCCAGCCGCCCTCGGTGAATGCATTCCAGGCCTCCTGGAATCCTTTCGGCACGGTGACATTGCCGTCGGCGTCGCGCTTGCAGCCTTCGCGGTCGCCCGAGGCGTTGAGCGGCTGCAGCACTTCCTCGCACAATTTGGCGCCTTCGTTCAGGATTGCCTCGACGACATCTGGTGCCGCATCGGCAAAGCCCGGCAGATTGTTGTAGCGCTCCATCCGGAAAACATCATTGAGAAGAAAGAGCGTATCCTCGACGGGTGCCTTATAGCTCGGCATGGGGCCTCCTTGAATTTTTGACGGCACCTCGCGGATGCCTTGGCGCATAGTTTACATGTAAACAATTAGCGCGAAAAAGGCAAGTGCTTTTGCAACGGAGCAGGCCCACGAGCCTCGCCCTGCCGGGGCGCGCGGTCAACCGGCAAATTGGCCCTGCTGAACGTGCGGGCCGGTTCGCGGCTGCGACGGGCCTTCAGCGCCGCGGATAGGCAGCCCGGCACACGGACATCACGGTGTCGCGCAGCCAGCGATGGGCCGGGTCCGCATCCAAGCGCGGATGCCACATGGCCGATATCTTGAATTCTGGCAGGGAAATCGGAAGTTCGAAGCTTGCAAGGCCGGACATAGCAGCGGAGCCGCCCGCCATGCCATTGCCAACGCATGAGCCCGGCACGAGTGCGACCAGATCCGATTGGCGTGCGATCCGCATCGCATCCGGGTATCCGGGCACCACAACTCTGATGGCCCGCTTAAGCCCCACAGCTTCCAAGACGGTATCGATCGGCTCGACCGTCCCCCCTTCCTTGGACGCGACGACGTGGTTGCAGGCCGCATAGCCTTCGGGCGTCACCACTGCGCCTCCCAGAAGGGGATGTCCGACCCGGGCGACACCGACATACTTGTCATGGAACAAAAATTGGGTCCGTATCTCCGGCGCGGCGGTCCCGAGCACCCCGATCTCCAAATCGATGGGCCCCTCCCTGAGCGGCCGCGCATCTTTGTCAGGTTTGGGCGCGAAGCGGAGGCAGATGCGTGGCGCCGCTTGCGTGACAGCCGCCACGACGGCGCCGAAAAGAAATTCCAGGAATGCTTCGCTCACACGTATGGTGAAGGTTCTTTCAAGCGAAGCGACGTCCAGGAGCGTGATGTGCGGCCGCAGCACCGCTTGTACCTCCCGCGTCAGGTCATGGACGCGCTCGCGCAGTTCGGCCGCGCGCGGCGTCGGCACTAGTCCTCGCCCGGCGCGGACAAGCAGCGGGTCACCCGTAGCGGTCCGAAGCCGGGTCAGCGTCCGGCTCATGGCCGAGGAACTCAGACCGAGGCGGCGGGCCGCCCCCGTCACGCTCCCCTCCGCGAGCAAGACGTCCAACGCCACGAGAAGGTTCAGGTCCACATCGTTCATAGCATGAGCCTATCGCACCCGCTTTGCCGGACATAGCGTTTGGCGCAACTATATTTTGATCTTGCTGCGTCTGGCGCTCGCCGTTCGGTTGCTCCTATGTGGAATGAACCCGATCAACGAAGGACATTGCCGCATGCCCCAAGCCGTTTTGCACGCTCCCGCCCCGACAATCCTCCTCATCGGCGCCTCGCGCGGTCTTGGCCATGCCATGGCGGCCGAGTTCTTGAAAAAGGGCTGGAACGTCGTCGGCACCGTCCGCGGCGGAAATCGAACCCTGCTCCACGACCTCGCGGACGCGCATGAAGGCCGGGTCGAAATCGAGAGCCTCGACATCTGCGAACCGGATCAGATCGCGGCCCTCCGTGCCCGCCTCTCGGGCCGGGAGTTCGACATCTCGTTCGTGAATGCCGGCGTTACCAACAACCCGGCGGAAACCATCGCGGAGGTCACGACGGATGAATTCATGCGCGTCATGGTCACGAATGCGCTGAGCCCCTTGCGCGTCATCGAAAGCCTGCAGGATCTCGTTTCCCCGACCGGTTTGATCGGCGTGATGTCGTCCGGACAAGGCAGCGTCAGCAACAACGAGACCGGCATGCGCGAAGTGTATCGCGGCAGCAAGGCAGCCCTGAACATGTTCATGCGCAGCTACGCGGCCCGCCATGCCGCCGAGCGCCGCGCCATGGTGCTGATGGCGCCAGGCTGGGTCCGCACCGACATGGGCGGCCCCGACGGGCGGCTGTCGATCGAGGAGAGCGTGCCGAACCTCGTGAACGTGCTTCTTGCGAAGCAAGGCAAGCCCGGCCTGGAATATCTCGATTATCTCGGCAAGACTGTGCCTTGGTGAAAGAACACCTTATTACAGCAGCGGCTCGCGAAGCCTCGCATATTATCGACTCCGAAGCATCGAACTCTTCTTTCGCCATTCATGAAGGCGACGACTATGTCCTCCTCAGTCGAGCGAATAAAAAGACTGCTAAGACAACTGCAACCAAATTGTAGATCGTCGCGGTTGCAAACCCATTGCCGTAAGACCCAGTTATTTCAAGGGCGGATATCGACTTCCCATCGCTATGGTCGATTGCGCTGAATAGAATAATGCCGACAACCGCAACGCCGAAGGCAGACCCGACGATCTGCATTGTGCTGAAGACACCGGACGCCATCCCGGCTTCAGCATTGGCAACAGTGCTCAGAACCATATTGAGCAGGAGCGGAATGACGATGCCCTGCCCAAAACCTTGAAGAATAACTGAGACGGTCAAAGCCCGGAGATTCTGACCGCCGGAAAAACCATCAAAAACCGAGATCAACAATCCCCCGGCAAAGGCACACATGCCAAGAAACAGAGCCTGCTCGCCCATCTTCTTCTTGAGCGGCGCGGACACAACAGAACCGGCGAAGAATGCAATGGTGGACGGCAGAAACAACGTCGCTGCTTCCAAAGCCGTTTGCCCGAGGCCGATCTGAAGCAGAATTGTCAACGACAGGGAGAATGAACTGATCGCCGAGAAAAACAGAAATGTTACCAGAACACCTAGAGTGAAACGTGTATTCTTGAAGAGAGCTGGGTCGATAATTGGCGTACCGCCTTGCCTTACCAACAGTGTTTCGTAAGAAACGAAGACGACAAATAATGGAAGCGACAATAGCGGCGCGATGATCGCCCACCAGGGCCAATGCTGCTCGCGGCCGACCATCACCGGCAACAGCATCAAGACGAGCGCGGCGGTCGCGAGAACCGCTCCACCGATATCTAGTTTTGGGGGCGCCGTGCCCCTCGTTTCCATGATCAAATATTTCCCGGCAATAAGCGCGTAGAATACGATAGGGAGGTTGACCAGGAAGACAAGCCGCCAGCCGAGATCGCCAAGATTAAGCGTTATGAGGCATCCGCCGATCACCTGCGACGAAGCACCGGCAACGCCCTGCACCGCACCCATCACGGCAAAGGCCCGACGACGTTCATCGTCGTCGAACAGGATCCGCAATGAGGTGTAGACCTGTGGCATCAGGAGCGCCGCCCCGCCTCCCTGGATCGCCCGCGCTGCAATGAGTGCACAGGGCGACAGAGCTAAAGCACACAGCAAGGATCCAAGACCGAAAATTGCCATCCCAATAAGAAAGAGCCGCCGCCGGCCGTAGAAATCGCCAAGCCGCGCGCCGTTCAGCAATATCGCGCCATAAGCAACGCTGTAGGCAACCATGACAAGCTGCAAATGCGCATTCGAAGCGTGCAGATCGCGCTGAATGTCGGGGAGCGCTACATTGACGATAAACAGGTCGAGGATAGTGATAAAATTTCCGGCCAGCAGCACCGCAAGCGATGACCACTCTCCCGATTTTTCTGTTTCAAGTGACGCCGACGACATCTGCGTTTCCAAAGCCTCGAGCTTTCCAGCAGGGCGAAAGCCTATCTTCGGCCCTGAACACAGATGATATTTTTTCCTGAATATTGATCAATTGGTCAAAATGGAACTATATAAATGAAATAAATTCCTCAATTGGTCCGTATCATGGAAAACTTCGCGGGCATCGTCGCCTTCGTTTATGCTGCAGAGCAGCGCGGCTATGTGGCAGCCGCGCGCGTAGCCGGAGTCTCGCCATCAGCCATCAGCAAGGCAATCGCTCGCCTTGAAAGCCGCCTGGGTGTTCGGCTGTTCAACCGAACAACGCGCAGCGTCAGTTTGACCGAGGCTGGGACGGTTTTCTACGAACGGTGCAAGCGCATCATCGACGACCTCGGCGATGCGGAAGCAACAATCACGCGCAGCCAGGACCGCCCGAAAGGGCGCTTGCGCGTCAGCGTGCCGCATATTGTCGGCCATCACCTTCTCATGCCGATTCTGCCGGCGTTCACCGAACAATTCCCGGACATCGAACTCGATGTCGATTTTGAGGATCGCGTCGCCGACCTCGTGGCGCGAGGGCTGGACGTCGCCATTCGGAGTGGCGATCTGGCCGATACGGGCCTGATTGCCCGCCCGTTAGGTCAGCAACACTTCGTCGTATGTGGCAGTCCACGCTACTTCGAATGGCGCGAGCAACTGGAGACGCCTGCCGACTTGGCTGCTCACACCTGCATCCATTTCAAATATCCATCCAGCGGCCGTATCGCGCCATGGGCGTTCGGCGCGCCTTTCGATCGGCAGCTTTTGCCGAAAAGTCTGACGTTCAACAATACGGATGCAGGGCTACGCGCCTGCTTGGATGGGTTGGGGCTCGCCCATCTGCCCGTCTATGTCGCCGACACGCATATCAGCGCCGGCACGCTGATCCCTGTACTGACCTCATTCATGTTGCCGTTCGGCTCCCTCTCCCTCGTCTGGCCGTCCAACCGCCAGCTTTCGCCGAAGGTGCGTGCCTTCGTGAATTTTGTAACTGAAGCTTTTTCAATCCGACGGACTGCGTTCCAAGCGTTTCATGCGTGAGAGCGTTTTACAGAGTTGCCGCTCTTCCTGCCTTTCTCGGCCAACAGCCATGGTGCTGGCTTAGTCGTGTGGTCACATCGCGTTAGACGCTCAAACACCAAAGGATTGGGCATGCCCCTGCCACTCGGTCACGCGCAGGAACTGTTCCCAGGTTACGCTATTCTGGTTTATTGTCCTGCTCCACGAAAGATCACGCTCCTTGCGATAGTACCCGTACTCTGTCGCATATTCCGCCATCCCAAGAATCTCGCGCACCAAGAGTTCGTTGGCGGCAAAATCGGGAAAATGATGAAGCAATTCCTCGCGGGTATAGGCTGAACGGTACGTAGCTTTCCTGCCTGTGACGCGCGTGAACGTCGCGACCATTTCATCAGGCGACAGGATGTCGCCAATCACCGGCAGGGACTTGCCCGCATATTCCTGCGGATGGGAGAATATCTCCAAGATCGCAGGCCCGGTTGCACTCAGCGGATCGACAAAAGGCGCGCGAAAATCCCGCGGCAAGTAGATCGGGAAGACCAACGTGTCCCCCTCCATGCGCGGCGTGTAGTACTCAAATAGATTGGTATAAAAGAAGGCGAGATAGATGAACGAGCTGCGAATGGGCAGCGAGCGAATATAGTTCTCAATCTTGGCCTTGTCGGTGAAGTGCGGCGCGAATTTCCGGCCATTTGTAATTTCATCGACGTTTTCCAAGCTGCTGAAAACGAGGTGCTGGACCCCTGCTTCAACAGCGGCATCCGCCAACTCCCTGCCGAGGTCCGCTTCATGCGTCGCTGGCGGCGCGATCGGAGGTGTCATCAGGAACACGCCATGCGAACCGCCGAAGGCCTTTACCAGCGCCTGCTTGTGCCCCAACTCCAGTGGCACGTTCATCAGTTCCGCGCCTTCGCGCGCCAGGTTTTGCGCTTCTACCGAGTCGACGCGGCGCGTAAGCGCGCGGACCCGATGGCCCCCGCCTTGCAGCAACGCGCGCGTGACGCTGCGACCCTGCTTACTCAATGCCCCGACGACGGTGATAAGAGGCTTGTGGTTCGGCGACATCTCGCTCTCCCGCTGATTGGTCTATGGGTGAGCCGGAACCTAGGTTAAAAGTCTTTTTTACATAAGTACGATTGTTTTTATGATATACTATGCAAAATCATACTATAGTATTTTCCATTCTTTCAGAATCGGAAAATCACTATAAATCTTTGTTTTATCGTATTTTCTTAAACGAAAAGTCGAACAACTTTTCTAGAAAATGCTCCAGTGAGGCTCAATATGGCAAAGAGCAAAGTCTACGGTTGCTCCGTGGAGGTAACGATCGGCGTTATCGGCGGAAAATGGAAATCCGTGCTGCTGTATCATTTGATCAAGGACCGTGTGATCCGCTTTGGCGAACTGCGTCGGCTCCTGCCTAACGTGACGGCGCAAATGTTGACGGCGCAATTGCGCGAACTGGAAGCCGATGGGGTCGTGCACAGAAAGGTCTATCCACAAGTGCCGCCCAAGGTTGAATATTCCCTGACGCCGTTTGGCGATTCGCTCGCTCCCATCATTCAGGCCATGGCCAATTGGGGAGAAAGCTATGCCACCGGCATGGGAAAGCGCATTTCACTGGTCCCGAAATAGGCTTTTGCCGCGCAACACATGCAGGCTGTCCGACTATTGCGATGGCCGATCGGCGGCAACCGTCCGAAGCGGTGACCGAAAACCGGCTCTCCTTAACACATCGTTTACCATAAAGGCCCGAGAGTCAGACCCGGCACAGGGAGATTGCGCGGCTTGATTCGGCGCGTCGCGCCCACCCCTGCAGCAAGAATCGGCGGCGTCTCTCGAGCGTGACATGAATAAGGGCATCCCCTGGAGCGTCATAGGTGTTGATTTCGACATCCGCGAAGCCGCCAAAGAGGCGGCACGGCGCAATGGGATGACCCTGGGCGAATGGCTGAGCGGCGTGATCGCCGATGAGGCGGAAGCGCTCGGCGTGGCGCCGCATGACCTTGCCCGCGGGGCGCAAGTCGAGGCGCTGGCCGCGCAGCTCGCGGAATTGGCGGGCGGAGCGCCCACGTTCCGCACCCGCGTCCCCCACCATTCCGCGCCCTCCAGCCCATCGGATGCGCCGCTCGCCGCCGCCCTCGACCGGCTCGAAAAAAGCACCCGCAAGACCGGCAAAAAGGCGATCCGCGCCCTGTACGAGGTCTCCGGCCGCCTCTCGGCGATCGAAGAGAAGGTCGGCGCGACGCCCAACCCCGCCTCGGACCAGGACGGCGATATCCAGGCCGCCTTTCACAATTTGCAGCAGGAACTCGCGAAGCGGCTGGAGACCTCGCCGCTCGAACCTCTTCCCGACGCACCCCCCGCCGGCTTCGCCGAGACCGCGCCCGAACCCAAAGACGACATCCGCATCTTAAACGAGAAGGTCGATCGGCTGGCGCAGGATCTCGACGCGCTGCGCAAACCGCTTGAGGATCTGCGCGCGCCCGCACCCGAGGTCGACCATTTGCGGCAGGACGTCGCGAATTTGGCGCACACCGTCGCGACCCTCGCGCCGCGCGCCAGCGTCGACGCGCTCGACCGCAACCTGCAGGCGATGCAAGAGCAATTGCAGGACCCCAAGCGTCAGCCGGTCACGCCAGGGCAGCTCGGCCAGATGCAGCAGCGCATCAAGGATCTGCAGACCCTCGTTCTGTCATCAATCACACGTACGGCCGCGGTCGAAAAAGTCGAACAGAATGTGCAGACGCTGGGCACGCAAATGACCGCCCTGCAGGACAACAAGGTCGCGCGCGCCAATCTCGATGGCCTGGTCCGGTCGGTCGACGACATCCAGACGCAGCTCAAGTCCCTGGCCCCGAAAGAAAGCGTCGAAGCGCTGGAACAGCGTCTCAGCGCCCTCGCCCGCAAGATCGACGAAACGCTGACGCCCGCACGCACCGATCCACCAAGCCTGCCCGCCGCGCCCGAACTGCCGGCAAAGCCGTTCAAGGCGGTGCCGATGCCGCAGATTCCCGACGACCTGCTGATCGAACCCGGCGCCGGTCTGCCACTGCATTTGCAGCGCAACGCGCCGGATCATTCCGTCCTTGACGCCGCACGCAGCGACGCGGCCTCCAACCGCACCATTCAGGCGAGCTTCATCGCCGCCGCGCGGCGGGCGAGCCAAAATCGGCAGGATCGGGAGGACGACGCCATGATCGATGTTTTGGCCGAAGTCGCACACCGGGCGGGAACCAGCGACTCGGCGCATCTGCGCCGGCGCAGTCCGCTTCTATTGGGCCTCGGCAGTGCGCTCGTCGGCGCGACCGCCCTCCTCGCCCATCAAACCCCGAGCGGGGCTCAGGCCGGGCCGACGACCAGCGCCGAGCAGGTGCAGGCCGACAGCCAATCGACCGCGCAAACAACGATTCAAGTTGGCACCTACAGCAACAGCGCGGGCGATGACGCGACGGCTAAAACCACCGCAGCGCCACGCTCTTCGCTGGAACAATTGGCCGCAGCGGGCAACGCCGCGACGGAGTATGAAATGGGCCTGCGCGCCTTCGATGGCCGCGACGGGGCGCAGGACTTCAAAACCTCGGCCGCGTGGTTCGGCAAGGCTGCCGCGCAAGGCCTGGCGCCGGCGCAATTCTTCCTGGCGAGCCAATACGAGCGCGGCGAAGGCGTCGAGCAGGACTTGGCGCTCGCCCAGGCCTGGTACGCCAAATCCGCCGCGCAAGGCCATATCCGCGCCATGCACAATCTTGGCGTGATGCTGGCCAAGGGGCTTGGCAGCAAGAGCAATGTCGCCGCGGCCGCCGAATGGTTCCGCAAGGCCGCCGATCACGGCGTGCGCGACAGCCAATTCAATCTCGGTGTGCTCTATGGCCGCGGTGTCGGTGTCCCGCTCGACTTTTCGCAAAGCTACATCTGGTTCGCCCTCGCCGCCGCACAAGGCGACGACAAGGCGGCGCAAATGCGTGACCGCGTTGCGGCCAGGCTCGCCCCCGACCAGCTCGCGACAGCGAAAGCCGTGGTGGCCGGTTTTCACCCGCTCGACGGCGATCCCGCCGCCAATCAAGTCACCCCGCCCGAAGAGCGGGTCGGCACGGCACTCAATCAGATGTGAGCACCGCCACGTGGCCGGGACTTGGCACGCCGCGGTCGTTGCGGATCGCGCCCGGCTCGAACACGCAAACCTTCAGGCCAGCCTCGCCGGTGACGCGCCGCACATAGGCTTCCGAATGAGCAAAGCGCATGTCCTCGCCAAGCAGGTAATCCGTCTGTGCCTGCGTCTGGACGGTGAAGGCGAAAAGGGCGGGCGCGCCCTTCTCCGTACGCAAGGCCCGTTTTGCCGCCTGAAAGACCGAGGCAAGATCGCCGATGTAAATGAACACGTCGGCGGCACAGATGAGGTCATAGGAACGCGGCGACTCACGCAAGAACGCGAGGAGGTCAGCGGCGGTCAGACTCCGGTAAAGCCCGGTCTTGCGCGCCGCATCGATCATATTCGGCGACAGATCGACCCCATCGATCCGCCCGAACATTCCCTCGAAGCCGCGCGCCATCAGGCCGGTCCCGCAACCAATATCCAACACTTCGGCGAAGACTTCTGGCCGGCCAAGCGCCACGCAGGCCTGTTCAAGCGCCGCGCGCAATCGCTGCGGCCCGCAATAGCCCAAAGCCTCGACAAGATGGGTCTCGAACCGCGGCGCATATTGGTCGAACAGGCCACGGACGAAGGCTTCCGGCATCGCGTCCAGCGGCCGGCCGAGACGGGCGAGATGCAGGGCCGCGCCGAGCCGGTCCTGCGGATCAAGGACTTGCGCATGCAGCAGCGCCACGCGCGCCGCCTCCGTGTCCCCCCGCCCGCGCAGTGCCGCGCCAAGTGTGACCCATGCGGCGGGCCAATCCGGGACGAGTTCGAGAATTTGCCGCAAAATCTCTTCCGCCGCGGCAAAATCGTCCTCGGCCAGCGCGGCTTGCGCCCAAAGATACCTGCGGTCGGCGGTCAGATTGCCCGAAGACGACATGTCCGCCGGCACGCGCTCATCCGCACAGAAACCGCCTGACGATTTGCTATCCGTCCACATGTTTGCCCATGAAGTTGTCATCTATGGCGCGTTTGATGTAGCAAGACGCCATATTTCTTCGGCTCCCTCTAATCGAGTTCAAGACACGTGTCGAATGCGATTCAAAACTTCCTCGGCGGCTCGCTGCTCTCCGTATTGATCCGGCTGCTTCTGCTGTCGCTGCTGGCCGGCGCCATTCTGACCTGGCTCGATATTTCGCCGGGCCAATTGCTGTCCAAGGTCGAGCATATGCTCGTGAGCCTGTGGGGCATGGGATTTGGCGCCTTGCGCGAGATTTTGCACTATATTGTCGCCGGTGCCATCATCGTCGTGCCCGTCTGGTTCGTCTTGCGCCTTCTGAATTTGCGCAAGTAGAGCATTTTCCAGAAAAGTTGTGCGACTTTTCGGTTAAGAACCGAAGGTCCGCGCAGCAAAACCGCTACCTATTGAACCTCAGATTATCGAAATGCCGTAGCCATATTATGGTTGATATCCATTCGAAATGAGGGCTTGAATGAACGGCGCCGAAAATAAAGGTTCTGCGAACGACGAGGCATATGTAAATGCTTACTACTATTTTCACAATGCTTTGGTAATTCTTGCCGAAAACGCTGAAGTTCAGTGTCAAAAAATGGGCTATTTTAATGTAGCTTGGGAACTTAAAAATGACGTCATCAGCAACGGCTATGCCATTTTAGATACAATTGATCCAATATTATCGGCGCAACAAATGGATCATCTGACGCGACTTCTTGAGAGCGTAGCTGACATACCAGATTCTAGTGTAAATGTAGAAAATTCAAAAGAGGCTCATCTGCGTGCAATGCGCTGTCCTCGTTGGATTCCGTTACGAGCACAAGCCAAACAGTTACTTTGTCTTTTGGAGGCGGAGACCGATCGAGTTAATGCTATTCTTGGCGTAAATCGTTAGTGACTTAGCCTTGCCAGTAAAGGTCGCGACAGGGATGCGCCACGGCAAAGAGTTGGAGCAATTTTGCGTTTCTAAAAGAACACAAATTGCTCTAGGCGCCGCCGCGATCCTTGCTTGACAAATCCGGCGATCGGCTCAACATTCGTACACGAACGTTTTTCCGGTGTCCGTGAGCATGCAGATCGCGTCGCAACGCAGTGGACCAAACGCACCCTATTTTCGCCCCCGCACGCTTGCCGAGGCGCTCGACCTGCTCGCCGACACGAAGGGGCGCGTTCTTGCCGGCGGCACCGATTTTTATCCGCAATTGGGCGACCGGCCGGTCACGTTTCCGGTGATCGACATCACCGGCATTGCCGATTTGCGCGGCGTCACGGTCAGCGAGACGCATATTCGCGTCGGCGCTTGCGTCACCTGGAGCGAGATTGTCGCGAGCGATCTGCCCGAGGCCTGCCGTGCCCTACAATTGGCGGCGCGCGAGGTCGGCGCACGTCAGATCCAGAATGCCGGCACCGTCGCCGGCAATCTGTGCAATGCGTCGCCCGCCGCCGACGGCGTGCCGCCGCTGCTGGCGCTGAATGCGGAAGTCGAAATGACCGCCCCGGAGGGCATCTCGCGCATCCCGCTCAGCGATTTCATCGTCGGCTACCGCAAGACCTGTTTGCCGCCCGGCGCACTCGTGACGGCCGTCGTCATTCCGCGTGATATTGCCGGGCCGTCGAGCTTCCTCAAACTCGGCGCGCGCACCTCTCTCGTGATTTCCATCGCGATGGTCGCGGCGATCGTCGAGACGGATGCACAGAACACGATCACGCAAGCGCGCATCGCGGTCGGCGCCTGCTCGGCCGTGGCGCAACGGCTGTTCGCCGCCGAAGCGGCATTGCGCGGCCAATCCTTCGCGCCGGGCTTCAGCCGCGCCGTGCTTGCGGATCATCTGGCGGAGCTGACGCCGATCGACGATCTGCGCGCCACCTCTACCTATCGACAAGAGGCGGCGCTGATCCTCGTGCGCCGCACCCTCGAAGCCTGCCTCGCGGAGCGGCATGATGCTTGAACGCGCCGTGCATCCGACCCTGAGCTTCACGCTGAACGGCGACGCGATCACGCTCGACACGGCCCCCGCGAAGCGCCTCAGCAAAGTGCTGCGCGAAGAGTGCGGATTGACCGGCACCAAGGTCGGATGCGACGCGGGCGATTGCGGCGCCTGCACCGTCCTGATCAACGGCGAAGCCATCTGCGCTTGTCTCACCGCCGCTGGCCAGGCTGAAGGCCGCACAATCGTCACCGTCGAAGGCCTGAAGAACAATGTGCCGGCCGCCGCCGGCCTCGCGGACTCGTTTCTGCGCCACGGCGCCGCGCAGTGCGGAATTTGTACCCCCGCCATGTTGATGGCCGCGAGCGCTCTGCTCGCCCGCGTGGCCGAGCCCGATGAAGCGCAAGTGCAGGAAGCGATCGCCGGCGTGCTCTGCCGCTGCACCGGCTATCGCAAAATCATCGACGCGATACTCGATGCGGGCCGCAGCGCCGCGCCGCAGCCGGTTGCATCGGGCGCCGCCGTCGGCGCGCGCGTTCCGCGCCTTGACGGACAGCGAAAGGTTGGCGGCACGGATCTTTTCGGCGCCGACGACATTCCCGGTGATGCCTTGCTGCTGCGCGCGATCCGCAGCCCGCACCATCGCGCCCGCTTCCGCTTCGGCGACCTTGAGCGCTATGCCGCGCGTCATCCCGGCATCGTCCGTATTTTCACCGCTACCGACGTGCCGGGCGAAAATTGCTATGGCGTGATCCCGCCGCTGGCCGACCAGCCGGTCTTTGCCGTGCACGAAACGCGCTTTCGCGGCGAAGCGGTCGCCGCCGTCGTCGGCCAGCGCGAGAGTATCGAGGCGCTCGATCTCGCCGACTTCCCGATCGCGTGGGAGGAGCTGCCAGCCCATATCGCCACCGCCGATGCGGTCGCGCCGGACGCCGCGCTGGTGCACGCGCATCGCGCGGAAAACATTCTGGTACGCGGCCGCGTGGTGCGCGGCCATGTCGACGAGGCCTTGGCGGAGGCCGATGCGATCGCCGAGGGCGAGTTCGAGACGGGCTTCGTCGAACACGCCTATATCGAACCGGAGGCGGGTTTTGCCCGCCGCGTCGGCGACCGCATCGAAGTGCAGGCCTGCACCCAATCGCCCTATATGGACCGCGACGACATCGCCCGGATTCTCAGCCTATCTCCCGACGCTGTGCGGATCTTGCCGACGGCGGTGGGTGGCGGTTTCGGCTCGAAGCTCGATCTGTCGGTGCAGCCCTTCATCGCCGTGGCGGCATGGCATCTTCCCTACCCGGTCTACATGATCTACTCCCGCCAGGAATCGATTATGACGACGACCAAGCGCCACCCCTCGATGATGCGCGCACGGGCCGGTGCGGACAAGACCGGCAAGCTTATCGGCCTCGACTTCCATGCGGATTTCAACACCGGCGCCTATGCCTCCTGGGGGCCGACAGTCGCCAACCGCGTTCCCGTGCATGCCTCCGGCCCCTATTACGTCCCGCATTACCGCGCGTTGAGCCGGGCCGTGCACACCCATCTCGTGCCGGCTGGCGCCTTTCGTGGGTTCGGCGTGCCGCAAGCCTCGATCGCGCAGGAGCAGCTTTACGACGAGCTTGCCGAAAAGCTTGGGCTCGATCGCCTCGAATTTCGCATTACCAATGCCCTGCGCGCTGACCAGCCGACTGTGACCGGGCAGGTTCTTGGCGCCGGCGTCGGCATCCGCGCCTGTTTCGAGGCGCTGCGTCCGCATTGGCGCCGCGCGCATGATCACGCGAAGGCCTTCAACACGAAAACGGACGGCACGCGCCGGCGCGGCGTCGGCGTCGCCGGCATGTGGTACGGCTGCGGCAACACCTCGCTCGCCAATCCTTCGACAATCCGCGTGGCGCTGAAAGCCGATGGGCGCATCGCGCTGCATCAGGGCGCGGTCGATATCGGCCAGGGTTCGAATACGGTGATCCCGCAAATCTGCGCCGATGCGCTGGGGGCCCCGCTCGCTCTCTTCGATCTCATCGGCCCTGACACCGATATCACCCCCGATGCGGGCAAGACCTCGGCGTCGCGCCAGACCTTTGTCACCGGCAAGGCGGCGCAACTCGCCGGCCTCGATTTGCGCCAGACCATCGCGCGCCTCGCCAATGCGCGCGAGGACGCGCACCTGTCGTTCCAAGGCGACGCGATCGAGGTGCGCGACCATGACCATGTGAGCACACTGCAGCTCGATCAATTGCCGCGCGACGAACGTGGCTATGTCCTAATCGGCGAAGCGACGTTCGATCCGCCGACGAGCCCGCTCGATGCGGACGGCCAGGGCGATCCTTATGCGCTGTATGGCTTTGGCGCGCATATGGCCGAGGTCGAAGTCGATATGGAACTCGGCCGCGTGCGCGTGCTGAAAATCACCGCCGCCCATGATGTCGGCCGCGCCATTAACCCGACCCTCATCGAGGGCCAGGTGGAGGGCGGCGCGGCGCAAGGGCTGGGGCTGGCGCTGATGGAAGAATTCCATCCGGGCCGCGGCGAGAGTTTGCACGATTATCTCATCCCCACCGTGGGCGACATGCCGCCGGTCGAAACGATCCTGATCGAGGATGCTTCGCCCGTCGGTCCGTTCGGCGCGAAAGGCATTGGCGAGCAGGCGCTGATCCCGACAGCGCCGGCGATTCTCAACGGCATTTACGACGCCGCGGGCGTTCGCATCCGCAAGGTTCCGGCAACCCCGGACCGCGTCCGCGCTGCAATTCAAAAGAAAGAAGGTCGGCCATGAACATGGTGACGCCTCCGGCAAAAGACGACAAGATCCGCTGCGATGCATGCCCGGTCATGTGCTACATCAAACCTGGCATGATGGGCGCGTGCGACCGCTATGCCAATCATGACGGCGAATTGGTGCGGCTCGATCCGCATGTCATTCTCGACCGCACGGTCGAACAGGGCGGCAAATTGGTGCCGTTTCACGCCAGCAGCGATTGGGACGGCAAATTGGTGCACGGATCCGAGACATTTGTGACCGCCATCGGCGCCGGCACCACCTATCCCGACTACAAGCCCGCCCCCTTCATCGTCTCGTCGACGGTCGACGGCGTCGATATGGTGACGGTCGTCACCGAAGGCATTTTCAGCTATTGCGGCGTGAAGATAAAGATCGACACCGACCGCTTTCTCGGTCCGGAACGCAATCTCGTCCGTGCCGACGGCGAACCGGTCGGCCATGTGACGACGGGCGAATATGGCTCGCAGATGCTTACCCTCGGCGGTGTGCATCATCTGACCGGCGGCAGCAAAAAAGAGGGGCGCGTCACCTGTGAAACTCTGCTCGACCTAGCCAATGGCAAGGCGGTGGAACTGCAGATTGATGACGGTGCGAAAGTCGTGGTGCAGGCCGGCAAGGCGCCGATCGTCAATGACGTGCAGGAGCACCTGATGCGCGTCGGCTGCGGCTCGGCGACGATCGGCATGTTCGCCAAGCAATGGCACGGCAAGGTCGATGAGGTGGTGGTGGTCGACGACCATATCACCGGTGTGCTGTCGGAACATCAGGCCGGCAAGATGCTCGGCATCCCGGAAACCGGCATCAAGATGAAGGGCCGGCGCTCCACACCGGGCCGCTATTTCCAGGTGGCCGAACCGGGTACGGGCTGGGGCGGTACTAATATTTCCGATCCGCTCACGATTCTGGCGCCGTTCGATGCCAAAGTGGCGAAGCCCGGTTTGCGGCTGCTGATGGTGTCGACGACCGGCGAGCATTACGGCTATTACGAGCTCGACGAAGCACTGCGGCCGGTGGAAAAAGACCTGCCGCCCAATCTGCGTCAATCGGTCGAGCGGATTCAGGAGAATTGCGAGCCCGCGCTCTGCACCGTGCTGTTCATGGGCGGCGCCGGTGGATCGCTGCGCGCTGGCGTGACCGAAAATCCGGTGGGTCTGACACAATCGGTCAAGAAGGCGCTCACCCATGTCACCTGCGGCGGCGCGCCGGTCTATGTCTGGCCCGGCGGCGGCATCACCTTCATGGTCGATGTGACGCGCGTGCCGGAAAATGCCTTCGGCTATGTCCCGACCCCGGCCCTGGTCGCGCCAATCGAATTTACCCTGCCGCTCGCAGATTATGCAGCGCTCGGCGGCCATATGGACCATGTCCGGCCGCTCTCGTCGCTGGCGGACGGGAACAAGCTGGCCCACCAGCGCGGCAACGTGCGGGTGACGACGCAAAATGCGGAGAGCACGCCCAAATGACTGCGCGCCGTGCGCATATCGCCCTTCTGCCCGACGGGCGGCGCCTGCACCTGCAGGATGGGCCGATCGACCTGATCGTCGAGGCCTATGGCGATGCGCAAGCGGTGACAGCGGCCTATCGCGCAGCGGCGGCTCGCTTCGAGGGTCTTCTCGATGCGCTGTGCCTCGAATTGCCGCGCCTGCGTTCGGACGCCCGCACGGCGGCCCCGCTGGAGCACCCGGTTGCCAAACGCATGCTCGCGGCGGTCCTGCCTTTTGCCGCTGAGACTTTCATTACGCCCATGGCGGCGGTCGCCGGCGCAGTCGCGCAGGAGATCTTGCACGCGATGCTGCAAGCCGCGCCCTTGCGCAAAGCCTATGTAAATAACGGCGGCGACATTGCTCTGCATCTGACGGGCGGCGAGACTTTCGACATCGGCCTCGTCGATAGGCCTGGCCGGCCGAGCCTGTTCGGCAAGGCGACATTGCATGCGCATGACCCCGCGCGTGGCATCGCGACCAGCGGCGCCCATGGCCGCAGTTTCTCGCTCGGCATTGCCGATGCGGTGACGGTGCTGGCGCACACCGCAGCTGAGGCGGATGCGGCGGCGACAATCATCGCCAATGCCATCGACTTGCCTGGTCACCCAGCGATCGCGCGCGTCCCGGCTTGCGAGCTGCAGCCGGATTCCGATCTCGGCACGCGCCTCGTGACGCGGCATGTCGGTGCGTTGAGCGACAGCGATATTGCGCGCGCACTCGAAGCCGGTGCGCGCTGCGCACGCGATCTTCTCGCACGGGGCCTTATTGTCGCCGCGGCCCTGCATCTGCAGGGCGAGACAAGAAGTGTTGAAGATCGCGACGTTGCGCCCGCGCGCGTCGGCTATTCCCGCCATCAAACCAGTGGAAGATCCGCCTCATGCCCGATGTAGAAGTGCGCAAACAGATTGTCACCGTCGAGGAGATCTATCACGAGGGCGGTCCCGTGGCGCGCGTGCCGCTCAAGCGCGGCGCCATCTTGAGCGTCATCCGCAATCCGTTCGCGGGCCGCTACGTAGAGGAAATCGCCGATTACATGAAGGAGCTCGAGCCGCTCGGGATCGACATGGCGAACAGATTGGTCGCGGCGCTGGGCGTCGCAGCGAGCGCCATCGAAGGCTATGGCAAAGGCGCGATCGTCGGCGTGGCGGGCGAACTCGAACATGGCGCACTGTGGCATGTGCCGGGCGGCTACGCCATGCGCGCGGCTCTCGGAGACGCCAAGGCGATTGTCCCCTCCGCCAAGAAGGTCGGTGGGCCGGGCACGCGGCTCGACGTGCCGGTGACGCATATCAACGCCTCTTACGTCCGCAGCCATTTCGATGCGATGGAAGTGGGCGTACCGGACGGGCCGCGTGCCGACGAGATGGCGCTCGTGTTGGTGATGACGACGGGCCCGCGCATTCACGCCCGCGTCGGCGGCCTCAAGGCTTCGGAGATCAAAGGTCTGGACGGTTTGAGATGAGCGCCAAAATTCGCAAAATTGTCACCTTCGTCGAGGAAACTCACAGCGAGATGGGACAGGCCATCGTGCCGCCGACCCGCCGCGCCGCCGCCGTCGCCGTGATCGAGAACCCATTCGCCGGACGGTATGAAGCTGATCTCTCGCCGCTCATCGACATGAGCGAGGAACTCGGCGCGCTGCTCGCCGCCCGCGCTGTCGCAGCACTCGGGATCGAAGGCGCGAAGGCCGAAAGCTATGGCAAGGCGGCCGCGGTCGGCGAAAATGGCGAGCTCGAACATGCCGCTGCTCTGCTGCACCCCAAACTCGGCACACCGATCCGCAAGGCGCTTGGCAAGGGCGCCGCGCTCATCCCTTCCTCGAAAAAGCGCGGCGGCCCTGGCGTCGTGCTGGACATTCCGCTCGGGCACAAGGATGCGGCCTATGTGCGCAGCCATTTCGACGGCATGGAGGTGCGCATTGCCGATGCGCCGCGCCCCAACGAGATCATGCTGGCTGTCGCCGTCACCGACAGCGGGCGCCCGTTGCCGCGCGTCGGCGGCTTGACCAAAGATCAGATAAAAGGCGAGGATGGTTTGCGCTGACTTTTGTTTTGTCGCATTTTCTTAACCGAAAAGTCGAACAACTTTTCTGGAAAATGCTCTGGGCGCGAGGGGAGAGGCTTGATGAAAACGTTGTTGAAGTTTTCTGCATTGGTTCTCACAGGCTGGATGGTGGCGAGCGCCCCGGCGCAGGCGCAACAAGATGAAATTAAGATCGGCGAAATCAATTCCTATTCCGCCCTCCCCTCCTTCACCGAGCCCTATCGCAAAGGCTGGCAACTCGCGCTCGACGAGATCAACGCCAGTGGCGGCGTGCTCGGCAAGAAATTAACGATTATCTCGAAGGATGACGGCGGCAAGCCGGCCGATGCGGTGACGGCCGCCAACGAGCTTGTTTCCAACGAAGGCGTCAGCCTGATTGCCGGCACGTTCTTCTCCAATATCGGTCTCGCGGTGTCGGACTTCGCCAAGCAGAAGAAGGTGATGTTCGTTGCGGCCGAGCCTTTGACCGACGCGGTTACCTGGTCGCAAGGCAACCATTACACCTTCCGCCTGCGCCCCTCGAACTACATGCAAGCCGCGATGCTCGCGGAAGAAGCCGCAAAGAGCCCGGCCAAGCGCTGGGCGACGATCGCGCCCAATTACGAATATGGCCAATCGGCCGTCGCCGTGTTCAAGAAATTGCTGTCGGCCGAGCGTCCGGACATTCAATGGGTCGCCGAGCAATGGCCGCCGCAGGGCAAGATCGACGCCGGCCCGGTGGCCGAAGCGATCGCCGCCGCCAATCCCGATGCAATTCTCAACGTGACCTTCGGCCCCGATCTCGTAAAATTGGTGCGCGAGGGCAATACGCGCGGCCTGTTCAAGGATCGCACCGTCGTCAGCTTCCTCACCGGCGAACCGGAATATCTCGATCCGCTCAAGGACGAGACGCCGGCAGGCTGGATTGTCACGGGCTATCCTTGGTACAGCATCGACACGCCGGACCATGCCGCATTCCTGAAAGCCTATCAGGCCAAATACAATGATTACCCGCGCCTCGGTTCTGTCGTCGGCTATTCGACCGTGAAGGCGATTGCCGCGATCATTCAAAAGGCTGGCTCGACTGATACGGAAAAACTGATCGCCGCCGCGGAAGGTTTGGAATTCACCACGCCGTTCGGCAAAGTGGCCTTCCGCGCCATCGATCACCAATCGACGCTCGGCGCCTTCGTCGGCACGACCACGCTGAAGGATGGCAAGGGCGTGATGGCGAATGCGATCTATCATGAGGGCGCGAAATATCTGCCGAGCGATGACGAAGTGAAGAAAATGCGGCCGCAGGAGTGACGGCGGTGGCGCAGGCCGCGGAGTCGCGTGACGGCAACGAATGTCATCCCGGGCTTGGCGCGGGATCCAGCGCCGATGACGGCCACTCATGTTTGAGAGTGGTTGCGGCACAAGGGTAATGATGACTCTGCCGTTGCTTGGCCCCGGATCCCGGGCCAAGCTCGGGATGACATCGAGGCCTTCTTCTGAAGTCATCGCTTACGATTATGGCACTCCCTTGTGGCGCCCTACCTTTGCGTGACGCGCAAGCCTTCTAAGGACCATTGAGTGAACTTTCCCTTTCTGATCATTCAATTCCTGACCGGCCTTGCGAGCGCGTCATCGCTCTTTCTCGTTGCCTCGGGCCTCTCGATCATTTTCGGCGTCACACGCATCGTTAATTTCGCCCACGGCGCGTTCTACATGCTGGGCGCCTATCTCGCCTATACGATGACCGAAACGCTGACCGGCGCTTTCGGCTTTTGGGGCGGCATTCTCATCGCCGCGCTCGGCGTCGCGCTGTTCGGTACCCTGCTCGAAATGTCGCTCCTGCGCCGCATCTATCACGCGCCGGAGCTGTTTCAATTGCTCGCGACCTTCGGCGTGACCTTGATGGTGGAGGACCTCGTCGTCATCATCTGGGGACCGGACGATCTATCGGGGCCACGCGCGCCGGGCTTTCGCGGCGCTGTCGACATTCTCGGCCACAAACTCCCGAGCTACGATCTCTTCCTCATCGTGCTCGGGCCGCTGGTCCTTCTTGCGCTCTGGCTGTTGTTCCGCCGCACCCGCTGGGGCATTCTCGTGCGCGCGGCAACGCAGGATCGCGACATGGTCGCCGCACTTGGCGTCAATCAAAAATGGCTGTTTACCAGCGTCTTCGCGCTCGGCGCCTTTCTCGCGGGGCTCGGCGGCGCGCTACAAATTCCGCGCGATTCCGCCAATCACGTGATGGACCTCCCGATCGTTGTGGAGGTCTTCGTTGTCGTGGTCATCGGCGGATTGGGCAGCGTCTTCGGCGCTTTCGTCGCGGCGGTCATGGTCTCCGAACTCAATGCGTTTGGCATCCTGATCTTTCCAAAAATCTCGCTGATCCTCGTGTTTGCGGTCATGGCCGTCGTGCTGGTCTGGCGTCCGTGGGGCTTGTTCGGCAAACCGGAACCGGTGCGGCGCCACGGCTTTGCTCTCGCGGTGCGGCCCTGGCAACCTTTCAATGCCCGCGAGCGCAACGGCGCATTGTTCGGTATCGCCTTTGCCGCGCTGCTGCCGTTACTGATCGGCCTTGTCGCCAAGCCGGATTATTTTCAGACCGTCGGCACGGAAATCTGCATCTTCGTGCTGTTTGCCGCGAGCCTGCAATTCCTGATGTCGGTTGCCGGTCTCGCCTCGTTCGGCCACGCGTGCTATTTCGGCCTGGGTGCCTATGGCGCCGCCTTCGCCACAAAATATTTCGGCCTGCCGATGGAGGCCGCTCTTCTGGCGGGCCCGCTGTTCGGCCTGTGCGGCGCGACTCTTTACGGCTGGTTCAACGTGCGTTTGAGCGGCGTCTATTTCGCCATGCTCACGCTCGCCTTCGCGCAGATCACCTGGTCGGTCGCCTTCCAATGGGTGGAAGTGACCGGCGGCGACAACGGCATTCTCGGCGTGTGGCCCTCCGCCTGGGCGTCGAATTCACGCATCTTCTATTGGTTCACTCTCGCGATCACCGTGCTCGGCGTGATCGCGCTGCGGCGCATCACTTTCTCGCCCTTCGGCTACGGCTTACGCGCCATCCGCGATTCCGATTTGCGCGCCGAGGCGATCGGCATGGCGCGGCCGAAAATGCAATGGATCGCCTTCGTGATCGCCGGCACGACTGCCGGTCTCGCCGGCGCTCTGTTCGCCTTCTTCAAGGGCAATGTTTTTCCCAACACGCTCGAGATTCCGGTCTCGGTCGATGGTCTGGTGATGGTGCTCCTCGGCGGCATCGAGACGGTCTCCGGGGCCATCGCAGGCGCTGTTCTCTACAAGATCCTCGCGATCTGGCTGATGAACCTGACCGACCACGCGAAAGTGGTGCTGGGCGCCATCATCGTGCTGCTCGTCGTCGCGTTCCCGAAAGGCCTTGTCGGCACATTGCAGGAAGCGATCGCGCGCCGCCTCGCGAGAGCAAAGGTTGACGCCGCATGACGCCGTTGCTGCAGGTCAACCATCTCGCGAAATCCTATGGCGGCGTCAAAGCGGTCAAGGACGTGTCCTTCACGCTGCGGGCCGGCGAAAGTCTCGCGCTCATCGGCCCCAACGGCGCCGGCAAGAGCACGTGTTTCAACATGCTCAACGGCCAGATCGCGCCGAACAGCGGCACGATCCTGCTGGACGACCGCAATATCACGGGATTGAAGCCGCATCAGGTGTGCCGCCTCGGCGTCGGCCGCACGTTTCAGATCACGGCGACATTCGCATCGATGACGGTGATCGAAAATATCCAGACGGCGCTGATGTCACATGCGGGGCAATCGACACATGTCTTGCGCGATGCGACGCAGGCCTTTCGCGCCGAGGCCGCGGCTCTCCTGAGCTTGACCGGCATGGCCGAGCACGCGGCAAGGCCCTGCGGCGAACTCGCCTATGGCGATTTGAAACGCTTGGAATTGGCGATCGCTCTTGCCAACGAACCAAAACTGCTGCTGATGGACGAGCCGACCGCCGGCATGGCGCCGAAAGAGCGTGCGACGCTGATGCGGCTTGTGGCGCGCATCGCCAAGGAGCGGAACATGGGCCTGTTGTTCACCGAACATGACATGGATGTCGTGTTCGAACATGCAACCCGCGTGCTCGTTCTCTCGCGCGGCGAACTCATTGCGCAAGGCACGCCGCAGGAGATTCGCAACGACGCGAATGTGCGCGCCATCTATCTCGGCGATGGCCTGCTTTATCACCCCGAAGGCAAGGGGGCGGCATGAAGCTCATGGTCAGCGGCCTCAACGCCTTCTACGGCCCCGCGCACATTTTGCGCGATGTCAGCTTCGAGGTCGGCGCCGGCGAAGTCGTCGCCATGCTCGGCCGCAACGGTGCCGGAAAATCGACGACGTTCAAGGCGCTCGTCGGTTTGGTGCCGCAGCGCAACGGCAAGATCATCTTTGAAGATAAAGATATCTCAAGCCGCCCCACCTATGAGATCGCCCGCGCTGGGCTCGGCTATGTGCCCGAAGACCGGCGAATTTTCACCGAGCTTACGGTCGAGGAAAATCTTGCCATCGGCCGGCAAAAGACGCGCACACAGGGCGCGAATTGGACACCCGACAAGCTTTATGAGCTGTTTCCCAATCTCGCCGAAATGCGCAGCCGCGCGGGCGGCCGGATGAGCGGCGGCGAACAGCAGATGCTCACCATTGCCCGCACGCTCATGGGCAATCCCTCGCTCGTGCTGCTCGACGAGCCGTCCGAAGGCCTCGCGCCGAAAATCGTCGAGCAAATGGCCCGTGCCATACTAGTCATGAAGAACGAGGGGCTTAGCGTCGTGATCTCTGAGCAAAACCTGCACTTTGCCCGCCTCATTTCCGATCGCGCCTATATCCTCGAGAAGGGACATATAGTATTTGGTGGGATGATCGCGGAGATCGAGGCGCGGCCCGAAATCCGCGACGCCTATTTGTCAGTCTGAAGCCGTTCTCGCAACACGAATAACAAGGTTAAGGAGCGCCATGGCCCAGTACGATCCGCCGTCTTCGCATGCAGACGCCTCCGAACCCGCAAAACGCGACTATATTCTGGACGAGCAAGTGGGCTTTCTCTTGCGGCAGGTCAACCAGCGTCATACGGCGATTTTTGCGGACAGCATTGGCGACGACATCACCCCCACGCAATGGGCCGCCGTCAGCAAGCTCGCCGAAAAAGGCCCCTGCTCGCAAAATCTGTTGGGCCGGCTCACCGCGATGGATGTCGCCACCATCAAGGGCGTCGTCGACCGGCTGACCAAACGCGGCCTGACCACGACAGGCCCCGATCCGACCGACGGCCGCCGTTTGCTGGTTGTGCTGACCGAGGACGGGGAGAAGCTGGCCAAGGAACTCTCGCCGCGCGCGCTCGCGATCACCGAAGCCACGTTGGAGCCGCTGACGCAAAAAGAGCGCGGCCAATTGATGGCGCTGCTGCAGAAGATGACCTGATACGCCCCGCTTGTGGCCTGTCGGGACCCAGTGAGGATCCCGATGGTGCGCAAAGCGGCTATGACACCACCACTTCCGGCACGTTCGTCGCCGGCGGCGTATTGCGGCTGCGGCCAGTGCGCACGATGCCGTCGATGATCGTCATGCCGACGCCGGGCAAATCGCCGAGTTGCACGCTGTCCAACAAATTCTTGCCGGCCGAATGCTGGGCCTTATCCATCAGCACGAAATCGGCCGAGCGTCCGACCTCGATCAGACCGCAATCCAATTTGCGCATGCGCGCCGTATTGCCCGTGGCAAAGCAGAAGGCAATCTCGGCCGGCACGTCGCCCAGGCTGGAGAGGAGCGACACCATGCGCAAAATGCCAAGAGGCTGCACACCAGAGCCCGCCGGCGCATCGGTGCCGAGAATAACGCGCTGCAAGTCGTTCATCTCCCTGGCGACCCGCAACGTGTACAGCGCGGCGCGTTCGTTGCCGTTGTGCACCAATTCGAGCCCGCGCTTGCAGCCCTCGCAAATGCAGCGGATCTGATCGGTCGGCAGAGCGGTATGGCCGCCGTTGATGTGGCCAACCACATCCGTATCCGCCTCCAGCACCACATCCTTGTCGATCAGCCCGGAGCCGGGAATGGACGGCCCGCCGGTGTGGATCGTCGATTGAATGCCGTATTTGCGCGCCCACGCGACCATTTGCCGCGCAGTCGGGCCGTCCTTGACGCCACCGAGGCCGACCTCGCCTAGAAGCGTCACGCCCGCATCGGCGAGATCCTTGAAGTCCTGCTCGACCATCCCCGGTTCGATGCAGGGCGCGCCGGCATGCACCTTGACGCCGCCGGGGCGAAAGGCGCTGAAGGTGCGTTGTGCGGTGATCGCCATGGCCTTGAGGCCGACGATGTCGCGCGGCCGGCCGGGCGTGTGCACTTCGCCGGCCGAAATCATGGTGGTGACCCCGCCATGCAGGAAACTGTCGATCCAGCCGAGCTGGTTCTGGCGCGGCGTCCAGTCGCCGGCGACCGGATGCACATGGCTGTCGATCAGGCCGGGGCTGACGCAAGTGCCATGCGCATCGACAATGCTGGTCGCGCCGGACGTGTCGACATCCTTGGCGCGGCCGATGGCGGCGATTTTGCCGTCCACGGCCACGATCGTATCGGCATCGAGAATCGGGTTTGCGAGGTCGCCGCTGAGCATGAGGCCGATGTTGCGGATCACCAGTTTTTGCGGGCCTTTCGGTGCCTTTACCTCTTCGTGCGCCATCTCTCACCCCTCCTCGGCAAAATGCGCGCCGCCTGCCGCCGCACGCAACAATCAGGCTAGCATAACCCTCATCGGATTTATTTGTACACAAATATACGACAGTAAATTTGCCGCAGGGCGTCCGCGCTTGAGTGGCGGCGCAACAATCTGTAATTTGCCCGGCGCGTCGCCAAACCGGTCGCGAAAAAATGGAGTTCCATTGTGGGGCAATATCAGCACACATCCGCAACGCTCGATCTGATGCGTGTCTCGCCTGTCATTCCGGTGCTGACCATGAAGGACGCGGCGGACGGGATCGCCCAGGCCAAGGCGCTGGTGGCGGGCGGCCTGCGAGTCTTGGAAGTCACCTTGCGGACCGCGGGCGCGCTCGAAGCCATCGCCGCCATCGCGAAATCGGTGCCCGGTGCCATCGTCGGCGCCGGCACAGTGACGGAGCCGGCGCATATTCAGGCGTCGATCGATGCTGGCGCGACATTTCTGGTGAGCCCCGGCGTGTCGCCGAAATTGCGCGAGGCCGCCGCCGACTCGCCCATCCCCTTCCTGCCCGGCATCGCCACGGCCTCCGAAGCCATGGCGCTCATGGATTACGGCTTCCGCGCGCTCAAATTCTTCCCGGCCGAGGCGGCCGGCGGCGCAAAATATCTTTCCTCGATCGCCGGCCCCCTAAGCCAGCTCACCTTCTGCCCGACGGGCGGGATCGATCTGGCCAAGGCGCCGACCTATCTCGCGCTCAAGAACGTCGCTTGCGTTGGCGGCTCCTGGATGGTGCCGAAATCGCTGATCGATGCGGGCGATTGGGAAGGCATCGAGAAATTGGCGCGCGAAGCGGCAAACCTGAAGGCGAGCTGACGGCCCGCGCCGCACCGCGAACCTTTGGGTTCGAAAGACTGCTAGAGCCGCGTCACGGCGCGGCTTTCCTATCCCGATGCGTGCCGAACGAGCCGCCGCCTCTGGCGGTCGCGATTTCGCAGCCCAAGCATTGACGAACCCGCGCGTCTGCCTCTATTTTTAAGATATGGGGAACAGCGATCTCCCCACGAGGCGACAAGCTGAAGCATCGCGTCCCGCTCATGGGCATGAGGCCCTCTCAGCAAAGGACGCACCATGTCGTCGTTCACCTTCATTGCACCCGAAAAACTCGCGCGCCTGATCGGCACGCCCAAATGCCCGGCCCTGCTCGACGTGCGCGCGCCGGACGATTCCGCGTCAAATCCGAGCCTTGTTCCCGGCGCTTATCCCTGCTCCCATGAAAATGTTCTGCAATGGGCGGCAACGTTCCGACCCTCTGCCATCGTGACCATCGGCCAACGCGGCAAGACACTCTCGCAAGGCGCGGCTGCGCAGCTTCGCGTCGCCGGTGTGCATGCAGAAGTTTTGGAGGGCGGTTTCGAGGCCTGGCAGAAGCTCAATCTCCCGCTCGTGCCGGCCGCGAAGATCCCTCCGCGCGGCCCCCAGGGGTGCACGGTTTGGGTCACGCGCGCCCGGCCCAAAATCGACCGCATTGCCTGTCCATGGCTCATCCGCCGGTTTGTCGATCCGAATGCGCAATTCCTCTATGTGGCGCCGCCGGAAGTGGAAGCCGTCGGACAAGCTTTTTCCGCAACGCCCTTCGATATCGAAGGCGTGTTCTGGAGCCATCGCGCCGACACATGCACATTCGACACGATGATCGAAGAGTTTGGCTTGGAGACGGAACCATTGTTACGGCTCGCAGCAATCGTGCGCGGTGCCGATACGGCGAGACTTGATCTTGCGCCGGAGGCTGCGGGGTTGCTCGCCGCATCCCTTGGATTGTCGCGCATGTATGGCGCCGATCTCGAACAATTGGACGCCGGCTGCCAACTCTACGACGCCTTCTACCGCTGGTGTCGCGACGCGACAGACGAAACGCACAATTGGCCGACCAACAAACCTTAGAGCCTGTAAACACATGGATTCATCCCTGATCACACGCCGCCACGACACGGGCTTGCCGGACGTTCGCTTTGGCGAGGCCGCCAAAGTCTGGACGCAGATCGGCTTCACGTCGTTCGGCGGCGCGGCGGGGCAGATCGCCATGATGCACAAGATGCTGGTGGAAGAGCGCCAATGGATCGACGAAGCGCGCTTCCTCCACGCTCTGAACTATTGCACGCTGCTGCCGGGCCCCGAAGCGCAGCAGCTCGCGACCTATATCGGCTGGCTGCTGCACGGCGTGCGCGGCGGCCTTTATGCCGGCGCGATGTTCGTCATTCCCGGCGCGCTCGTCATGCTCGGCCTGAGCGTGACCTACGTGCTCGGCCAGGACGTGCCGATGATCGCGGCGATTTTCTTCGGCATCAAGACGGCGGTGCTCGCGATCGTGGCGCATGCGCTGCAGCGGATCGCGAAACGGGCGTTCAAGGGCCCGCTCTACGTGGCCATCGCGATCGTGGCATTCCTGGCGCTGCTTTTCGCCAACGTGCCCTTCCCTGTCCTCATTCTTACAGCGGCCCTGCTCGGCTACGTCGTGCAGCCCCGAAACCAGCAGCCCGCGGCAGCCGATGATGGCGCGCTCGCCGCGCCGGCGGGTCAGGGCGGCTGGGCCTATGTGCTACGCACGGCCGCGATCTGGATCTCCATCTGGTGGGCGCCGGTCGTTCTGTGCGCCGTGCTCCTCGGGCCGCATCACATTCTGACGAGCGTCGGCATCTTCTTCGGCAAGATGGCGTCCTTGTCGTTCGGCGGCGCCTATGCGCTGCTCGCCTGGACAGCCCAGGAAGCGGTCGCGACCCATCACTGGCTGAACGCTTCGGAAATGGCCGACGGTCTTGGGCTGGCGGAAACGACGCCGGGCCCAACGATCCTCGTCACGCAGCATGTCGGCTTCCTCGCCGGCTTCCGCAATCCGGCGCCGTTCACGCCGCTGACGTCCGGCATTCTCGCCGCGCTCATCACAAGCTGGCTCACCTTCATGCCGTCGTACTTATGGATCTTCACCGGCGCGCCCTATGTCGAAAGCTTGCGCGCCAACCGGCGGCTCTCGTCGGCGCTCGCCGCCGTCACGGCGGTCATCGTCGGCGTCATGGCCTATCTCGCGACCTGGTTCGCCCTGCATCTGTTGTTCGCCGAGCCGCAATGGCTGCCATGGCACGGCCTGCGCCTGCCGCTGATCGACCCCGCGACGCTCAATGTGCACGCCTTGCTGCTCTCGGCGATCGCCTTCGTCCTGACGATCGGCTGGCATTGGAATGTCGTGCGGGTGGTCCTTGTCATGGCCGTGCTCGGCGTCCTGCGCCAATGGGCCCTGTCATAGAGCCTTGTCGTAGCGGATCGCCGAAGCGCCGTCTTCGTAATAATCCTCGTAATCGCCGAAGCGCCGGTAGCCTTGCTTCTCGTAGAGGCGGATCGCCGCGGCATTGTCCTCGCGCACCTCGAGCCGCAGGCGCTGCATATGTCGCGCCCGCGCCACGTTCTCGCACGCGATCAGCAGAGCGCGGCCGACGCCCCGCCGGCCGATATTCGGATTCGTGGCGATCGAATAGAGCCGCGCCTTGACCGAGCCCTTGCGGAACGCCACGAGCGCATAGCCGGCAAACTCGCTCCCCAACGACGCCACGAGCAGCGCCACGCGCGGCGAACGGATGAAATCGCGCAGGCTACGCCGCGAGAGCCGGTCGCCGTCGAACACCAATTCCTCGAGCGCGTGCAGGGCATCGAGGTCTTGAAGCGTCGCAGGTTCGATTTTGAGGCCAGTCAACAAGGCGTGAAAATCTCAAAAGGCGAGAGGTCGGTGCGGCGCACTATATCGCTCGACATTGCGGTTTGGAATCCTAGTTGGGATTGGGTCCCTATCATCACCACGTCCTTGACAGCCGCCGCATCCCATCCGCCAGAACTATGGTGCGAGGATGGCGTCACACAAAGCAACCGACGGAGCCGTCATGTCCCAAGACATCGTTACCGAAGAGCTCGAAATCGACGTCCCGGGCAGCGCCCAGGCGATGGCTGCGTTTCTCGCCCGGCCGGCCGCGGCCGGCCCGCACCCGGCGGTCATCATCTGCGGCGAACTTTATGGCTTGAACGGCCATATCCGCGACATCGCGCAGCGATTTGCGCGCGCCGGCTATGTGGCGCTCGCTCCGGATTTTTATCATCGCAGCGAAAAGTTGGCGCATCTTCCTTATACCGAGGCGGGACGCCAGAAGGGATTCACCTTGCTGCGGCAATTGCGCCGCGCGGACGCCATCGCCGACGTGCGCGCCGCACTCGATCATTTGCGCCGGCGGCACGATACAGGCCCGAAGATCGGCATCGCTGGCTTCAGTTTCGGCGGTCACATCGCCTATCTCGCCGCGACACAGCTCGATCTCGCGGCAATCGCCATTCTCTACGGCGGCTGGATCACCAACACCGATATTCCGTTGAGCCAGCCGGAAGCGACCGTGTCTTTGACCTCCGGCATTGCAGCGCGGAATGGCAAATTGCTCTACATGGTCGGCGCGTTGGATCATGCGATTACCAAGGAGCAGACCGATGCGATCGAACACGCCCTGCAGGCGGCAGGCGTGCGCCATGATATGGTGATCTATCCGAACGTGAAACACGGCTTCTTCTGCGACGACCGTGATACATTCGACGAGACCGCGCGCGACGATGCGTGGCGCCGGATGTTGGCGTTGTTTCAAGAAGAGTTGCGAGAGAGTTGAAAAAGGCCGCAGCTCACGATCACCGGTGTTCGCCCTGATACGCCCGATACCATTGCACCAAGGCAGCGACACCCTGCTCGATGCTCGTCTTGGGCCGGAAGCCGGTCAACGTATGGAGAAGGTCGGTATTGGCGAAAGTGCGCGGCACGTCGCCTTGTTGCATCGGCAGATAATTGCGGATCGCCTTGCGGCCCAGGGCTTTTTCGATCGTCTCGATGAAATAGAGAAGATTGATCGGCTCGCCGTTGCCGATATTCACCACCCGGAACGGCGCATCGGGCGATAGGCTGTCGTCGCGCACCGCATGGGTGCCCGGAATGCAATCGGCGAGGCGCACGACCGCTTCGACGAGGTCGGTGACGTAAGTGAAATCGCGTTCCATATGGCCGTGATTGTAAATATCGATCGGCTCGCCGGTGCTGATATTGTGCACGAATTTATAGGGCGCCATATCCGGCCGGCCCCAGGGGCCGTAGACGGTGAAGAAGCGAAACGCCGTCGTCGGAATTGTCCACAAATGGCTGTAGCAATGCGCCATCAATTCGGTGGATTTTTTCGTCGCGGCGTAAAGGGTCAACGGCCGGTCGGTCGCGTCCGTCTCGAAGAACTCGCCGTCGCCACGATTGCCGTAGACGGAACTCGTCGAGGCGATCAAAAGATGTTTCACGCCGTGGCGCCGGCACAAATCCATCACGTTGAACGTGCCGGTCAGATTGGCATCGATATAGGCGCGCGGATTTTCCAGGCTGTAGCGAACGCCGGCTTGCGCCGCGAGATGAATGACGATGTCGATCGGCCGATCGCCCCAGGCATCTTCCAGTCCGGCGGCATCCTCGAGCATCGCGCGATGCCCTTGATAGCCATTGCGCACCGCAAGTTGGGCGTGGCGCTGCTCTTTCAGGTTGATATCGTAATAGGAGGTGAATCCGTCGACCCCGATCACCTCATGGCCGTCATCCAGAAGCCGCTTCGCCAAATGAAATCCGATGAAGCCCGCGGTGCCGGTGACGAGAAATCTCATCGACTAACTCTGTCCGTCGAGCCGCTTCAGGCCCTTCGCAAAGCGCTGCCAATTGCGCACGTAATTGGCGGCCGATAGGCGCAGGCGCTGCAGGTCGTCCCGCGACAGGACGCGAACCGCTTTCGCCGGCGCGCCGACGATGAGCGAGCCATCGGCGAATTCCTTGCCTTCGGTCACAAGCGCATTGGCGCCGACAAGGCAGCCCGCACCGATCTTCGCGCCATTCAACACAGTTGCGCCCATGCCGATCAGCGTGCCGTCGCCAATCGTGCAGCCGTGCAGAATCGCGCGGTGGCCGATAGTGCAATCGACACCGATCTGCAGGGGAAGGCCCATGTCAGTATGGAGCACGCAATGCTCCTGGATATTGCTGCGCGCACCTACGCTGATCCACTCGTTGTCGCCACGCAGCACCGCCCCGAACCAGATGCCGACATCCTCGGCAAGATCGACCCGCCCGATCACTTCGGCGCTCGGCGCAATCCAATAGCGGCCGTCCGCGGGAAGCTTGGGGGAAACATCGTCGAGAGAGTAGACGGGCATGGCCGGGATCCGCTGTTAAAAATCGTCCAGATCGAAATCCAGGATCGCCATTTGCAACGTGTAGCTTTTCGCCTTCGGATCGTCGGCGGAGATGACGCCGATATGATCTTCGCCGCAATTGAGTTCGACGGAATCGACCTTCTTGGCACGCGCCACAATCTTCAGCTTGTCGTTCTCGAACAGCAATCGGAGATAGGATTCCAGTGCCGGCCGCTCGACCGGGATTTTCATGTCGAAAGCAAAGGACCGATCGCCGTCCTCATCGTCGACGATAATGCCGCCAATCCGGCGCTCACCCAAATGCACATCTGCCATTTCGGCGTTTTTCGGATTCAGACTGACGCGAATCGCGTCATTGCCGAAAGTCTGACGCAAAAACGCCTGCAGCTTTCGCAATTCGGTTTTTTCCAGCATTCTGTCTCCGCCAAGGATATTCGGACGCGTCCAATCGGCGCGTAAAACGCCGCGTGGATTTGCCACGAATGGACGAGGCGGGCAAGAGGGAATGACGGAAGCGCGGGCTGGCCGCCCGCGTCCAAAGATGACGGATTAAATCTCGTAGCCCAATTTATCGGCGATCAATTGGTCCATCGTCCGCGACGGCTCGGCGCAGCCTGCGACACCGACCACCTTGGCCGGGACGCCGGCGACGGTCGTATTGTGCGGCACCGGGGCCAGCACGACCGAGCCCGCGGCGACGCGGGCGCAATGGCCGACTTCGATATTGCCCAGGATCTTGGCGCCCGCGCCGATCAGCACGCCATGGCGGATCTTCGGATGCCGGTCGCCGGTTTCCTTGCCCGTGCCGCCCAGGGTCACGCCCTGAAGGATCGACACATCATCCTCGATCACGGTCGTCTCGCCGACGACGAGACCGGTGGCGTGGTCAAGGAAAATGCCCTTGCCGATCTTCGCCGCCGGATTGATGTCAGCCTGGAAGACTTCCGAGGCGCGGCTCTGCAGGTAGAGCGCAAAATCCTTTCGGCCCGCTTTCAGCAGCGCATGGGCGAGGCGATAGGTTTGCAGCGCGTGGAAACCCTTGAAATAGAGCAGCGGCTCTATCAGCCGGTTGCTCGCCGGGTCGCGGTCGGCGACGGCGAGAATGTCGGCGCGAAAAGCTTCGCCGATCGCGGGGTCGCGGGCGGCGAAATCAGTAAAGGCCTGGGCGATCAGATCGCCGGAGACCTCGCGATGATCCAGCCGCGAGGAGACGCGCTGGATGACGGCGCTTTCCAGGGTGTCGTGGTTCAAAATGGTCGAAAACACGAAGCCGGATAATTCGGGCTCGCGCCGCACCATATCCTCGGCTTCCTGCCGGATACGGGTGAAAAGCGGATCAGCATGCAAACCAACGACCTTAGCACTCTGAACTTGGGCCATCCGCCCCTCCCAAAAAACCGGCCGACACCATAACATAATTTGCTGCGTTGCACGCGCAAAATACATCCGTGCCACACGACATAGGTCGCAAGCGCCACCATGCCCAGCCTTATACGGTAAACCAGTACCGCGTCATGTGAAAAAAGATCGGTGCGGCGAAAATCACCGAATCCAGTCGGTCGAGAATGCCGCCATGGCCCTCGATCACCCGGCCCCAGTCCTTGACGCCCCGGTCTCGCTTGATCGCCGACATGACAAGCCCGCCCAGAAAACCCATCAGGCAGATGACGAAGGCCATGCCCGCCGCTTGCAGGACCGAAAACGGGGTGATCCACCACAGGCCGGCGCCGAGCAAGGTCGCGCTCAAACCGCCGCCGATCAGCCCCTCCCAGGTTTTGGAGGGCGACAGATTGGGGGCGACCTTGTTGCGGCCGAACAATTTGCCGAACACATATTGCAGCACATCCGACCCCTGCACGACGATAACGAGGAAGCAGATCAGCAGTAGGCGCTTCGCTTCGAAGCCGGGGATCGGCAGGGTGAGCAGCGCCGGCACGTGGCTGACGCAAAACACGCAGATCATCAGTCCCCATTGCACGAATGCGATGCGCTCGAGGAAGTGCAGCGTGTCGCCGCGCAAAGCCGCAATGATCGGCAGGATCAGAAAGCAATAGACCGGGATGAAAATCGAATAGAGCCCGTACCAGTCGATCCAGACGAGGTAATATTGCACCGGCAGGCCAAGCAGGAAGATCGCCAGCAGCGCCCAATGATCGCCGCGGCGGGTGGGCGTGAGGGTCAGAAACTCGCGCAAGGCGGCGAAGGACGCGAGGCCGAACAGCAGAATGACCGCACCCTTGCCGAGCAGGAAGGCGAGGCCGATGATGATCACCATCACCCACCAGGCATTGATGCGCTGATTGAGATTCTCGATCACCGGATTTTTATGCGGCCGGGCGCGCCACGCGAGCAATTGGCCGACCAGGGTCGCAACCGCGAGAACGCCCAATGTACCGCCGAACAGCAGGAAAATTTCGTGGGGCGCTTTCATCGGTGGAAATCCGCAGGCTTGAGGGCGAGAAGGGCATTGCGGGCGCGCGCGATAAAATCGTCGCGCTCCTCATCGGGCGCAACGGCGATCGGCGCACCGAAAATCACGCTGCACAGCAATGGCACGGGCAGAAATTCGCCCTTCGGCATGACGCGGCCGATGTTCTCGATCCACACCGGCACGAGTTCGAGTTCGGGATTGGCTTTGCTCAAATGATAAAGGCCGCTTTTGAACGGCAGCAACGGCTCGTCGCTCGTATTGCGTGTGCCCTCGGGGAAGAAGATCAGCGATACGCGCTCGTTGACGGCGGCCATCATCACATCGAGCGGCGCGGGCTGGCCAGGCTGATGCTGCCGGTCGATCAGCACCGCATTGAACACCGATCTGCCGATGAAGCCCATCAGATCGTTGCCGCCCCAATAATCCTGCGCCGCAACCGGCCGGGTCGAGCCGCGCAAGGACCACGGCAACGCCGTCCAGATGAGGAGGAAATCGCCGTGGCTGGCATGATTGGCGAAATAAAGCCGCTGCTTTTCGCTCGGAAGGCAGCCGCGCCAATCCGGCCGTACGCCGGTAACCAGCCGGGCCAGAGCGATGATGCCAAAGCCCAAGACGCGGGCGAGAATCTGTTTGCCCATGGATGCCCCCGAACGACGCGCAGATCAGCTTTCCGATGCACTCCTGCTATCGGATGCGCCAGTGCAAAAAAACGGCCCAAATGGTTGCGAACAGCAAGATCGACGTCTGCGCGACAACGCACACGATCAGGTTCTGGAGCAGGCGAATGGCGCCGCGCGAGCGATCCTCCATCGACCGCGTCGGGCCGATCGTGCGGATCAGCCCGAGGCGCCGCATCGCTTCGTCGAACGAAGCAAGCGTGTGTTCCTGCGACGCGAGAAGCGTGAACAGGTCGGCATCGAAGCTGCCCCGCGCCGCGAACCACATGCCGCCGGCAAAGGCGCAGAGCCCGAGTGCGAACGACAGCGGGCCGACCATCGGAACGAGCAGCGCATGCGCGATGAGGAGCACACAGGACGCCGCCTGCAGCCGGGGGCCATTACGCAAGGCATAGGCGGTGACGCGCGCCAGAACGACATCAGTTTCAGCCACGGACAGCCTCCTCGATGCGCGCCCGCTGTGGCGCCTTCACTGCGATACGCGGCCGCACTTGTGCAAGGCTTTGCAAGGCGGCTTCGACATTGGCCGCATAGCCGCTGCGCACCAGCCACACCGCCACGGCGGCAGCGCTCCGGCCATAGCCTAGCGCACAACAGACCAAAACCGTATCGCTTGGAGCGGCCTGCGCGATCGAATCCGCAGCGCCCCGCAAAGCGGCAATATCGGGCGCAACGAGATCGAGCAGCGGCGTGCTGCGCCAGAGGCCGGCATAAGGAGGCCGCGACAATTCGGCGGTCAGGTCGATGACGCGGGCAAAACGCGCCGCATCGGCACGCGAGGGAAAGCGGCCGAGAAAGACCGCCGGCGTCACTTCGACACAAGCGTGATCCCGCCGTGTCCACAGGCGCGAATTGAGCCGGGCGCCGGCAAGGTATGGCGCCAGCATCCAGCGCACCGAATAATGGATGATTCCGTCCTCGCTTTTTTGAAACAGCGCCGGCCCCAGCCATACATAGGCCAGCGCGACGCTGGCAAAGGCGAAGGCGGGCCACCAAAGCCACAGCGCGGTTCCACCGAAGGCGCTGGCGAGCGAAACGCAAACGCCCGCCGCGAGAAGATAACAACCCGCAAGCTTCAACCGGCCCGGTTCGTGCGTGAGACGCGCCGCCGCGAACGGACTGCGGCCGCTGTCGGGAAATAGCCAGATGCAGAAAAATCCGAGGAGCAGGCCGGTCGGGATGTCGATGAAATGATGCTGGAATGTGGTCATGACCGAGACGATCACCAGGACCGACAGGGCCGCAAAAACCGGCAGCCCGGCGCGCGGCAGAATTTTATGGTAGAAGTCCCACAGAATGACGGTCAGCGCCACATGCAGCGACGGCGCTTCGTTGAAAGGCTTGTCGACCTGCCCGAGCGCGTCGAAGAGATATCCCTCCAGGCCAGTGGTTTCCGGCCTGTCCCAGGAAAATTTAAGCGGAAAGGCCAGAAAGCAGGCGATGGCGATGATCTGCACCACCAACAAGCGTTTCGCATGGCAGTCGAGTTCCTGCCTTGTGCGGCACAAGAGCAGCGATGCGGCATAAAACGCGTTGGTCGTCCAATAAGGAATGATGGTCCAAGCCAGAAACGGGACGCGGCGCTCCCAGTCGAAGACAATCGACGGCACGTCGGATTTCGCGGCGGTCCATTCGTTGGCAAAGCCGTAGCTCGCGTAGAAAAAGGTGCCGAGCACAGCCAGATACAGGATGGCGCGGCCCAGTGGCCGCTCGCCGAAGATGCGCGGCATTTACGGCTCCTGCCGGATCGCGAGCGAGACGGTGAAAATGCCCCATTGATCGATGCGCTGGGTGATTTTGCGAAAGCCCGCTGCGGCAACGAGTTGATCCATTTCTCCTTGCGTGCGGCGGCGCATCACCCAAGCCTGGCCCTGCCGATGCGATGTCAACGCCCGCGCGATCATCTCCAGTTGCGGATGCCAAGGCTGGCCGGTGTAGACGAGGTAGCCGCCATGCGGAATCGCACGCGACAGCCCGTCGAGCGAGCGGCGGATCATGTCATTGTCCGAAAACAATTCGTAAAGGCCCGAGACGATGCCAAGCGTCGGCTGCGGCGCGATTTCGGCAATGCTTTGCCCATCGAACGCATCCGCCTGCACGAAATGGGCGACGGTCTGCAGACCTTTTTCCGCGATCAGCTCCTGCCCGGCGCGCACATTGGAAGGCGAATAATCGCGCAGGAGAATGGACTCCGGCCGTGCAGCCTCCGCGGTCAGGGCTTCGAGCACATAACGGCCGTGCCCGGCGGCAATGTCGAGCACATGCAGTGGCAGGCCAGCCGTGCGCAGATTGCCGAGCGCGAGGCGGATCAGTTCCTCCACATGCGCTTTGCGCTGGCGAATGCCCTTCCACCCGACCGCGTCGAGATAGGTGCGGTCGATCGCGCGCCCCACAAAACCGCGTCCCGCCGGCTCATTGCGATAGACGTAATCGAGCGTGGCGCCGGAATCGAACCCGGCCTGATGGCCAAGCTCGATGCCGTCCGAAAGGAGGCCCGACAGGCGCAGTTGCGCACGATAGCCCTGCCAGTAGAGGCCGCGCGGCGACAGGGCGGCGAGCGGCGAGGCGAGCCTATCCGCTTCGTCGCGCGTGTAGCCGAGCTGGTGTGCTTGGGTCAGATCTTGCTTTTCGAGCGGCGCGTCGAAACGTTCAAGGACGAAACGCCGCACTTGGGCGAGCGCCGCGGCGCGGCCGAGTTCTCCCAGCGTGTCGTGAAAAAAGCCTGACAGAATATGGCGCTCTTTGATCCGCGCGCCGAGATTGCAGAAGAAGGCATGTTGCGGCTCGTGGCGGACGACGAAATCGGCACCGGAGATCAGCATTTGCGTCGGCACCTGGATGGCGCGGGCGTCAGTGACCACACGCTTCGCGGCGTCGTTCAGCTCGAGCAGAATATTCACCGAGATCGGCCGGCTGATCAGCGGATCGGCATCGTAGGACGCACGGCGCACGGGATCGTGGGTAAGGAACTTGGCTTTCACATAGGAATTGACGAAGAAATTGCCGCGCAACTTTTGCTGCAGCCGCAAGCCGGTCCGCGCGAAGGGCACGTAGAGCTTCACCTGAAACGCCGGGGAGGCGAGCACCAACGCGCGCAGGTTCGGCGCATAATCATGCACCCAGGTCGCGACCGTGACTGCTCCCACCGATTGGGCGATGACCGCCATGTCCTCGACCGCGATCCCGTCCTGCGCGGCAATATGATCAATGAGCGTCTGCACGTCGCGCACGCTCGCCGCAAAGCTCGGCGAATAGCCACGCTCGCCCGGCGACCGGCCATGGCCGCGCGCGTCCCAGGCGTAAAAGGCAAAGTCGGGCAGATCGAGTTCGTCGACGAGATGCGCCATCCGGCCGCCATGCTCGTGGCCGCGATGGAACAGCACGATGGCACCGCGCGGCGATGCCGAAACGGCCGGCCAACGACGATAGAACAGCTCGACCCCATCATGGGTCGCGAACGTCTTCTCCAGGCAGTCGCGGCTCATTGCACAGCCCTCCAGCCGTTTCTTGACAATTAAAATTGTTAGTTAATGATTACTAACACAACTATCTGACAAGTCAAGGGTGTCGACCACCGTCGCGCATCTGTTTTCCTGAAATATGCCCCCTACCCTGTGCTCGATGTGTGCTCGCGCACACCACGGCGGACGCGATTTGCCGCTGTCCAAATGCTCAAGACGATCAGGACCGGCTGCAGCCAGAAGAGCCGGCCGAAGAGTGGCAGGCCGAGCCCGGTCCACAGGCCGAGCGCGCCGAAGACCAGCGCCCGGTCGCTCTTGCCGAGCGGGCCGTCATAGCGCCGCGACGCGCCGATGAGCGGCCCCATCACGCCGGCATATTCGCTGCAGACGGCGGCGAAAATCACTCCGAAAATCCAGAACGGCGAAAACGGCGCGAGCAACGCGAAGGGCAGAACCAGCGCCGCATCGGACACGATGTCGCACAATTCATTGAGATAGCCGCCAAGCGTGCTTTTCTGGCCGTGCTCGCGCGCCAACATGCCGTCGATGGCATTCAGCGCCATACGCAGGAACAGCCATATCGGCAACAGCAGAAACAAAATGTGCCACGCGGCGAAGGTGCAGAGAAAAGCGCCAAGAAGAATGGAGAGAAGGGCCGCCGTCAGCGTCACCTGATTGGCCGTGTAACCTTGCTCGGCCAGACGTTGCGCATAGGGCCGCAGGAGGTTTTGAAAACGCGGTTTCAGGTCGTAGAGGGTCAAGGCCGTCTCCCTCAATGTCTAAAGAAACCCTACGCGCGAGTCTCCAAAAACGCTAGTACACCTTGTTTATAGACCTTGTCGCCGACGGCGAGATTGTGATCGCGCCCCGGAATGTCGAGCGCCTCGCCGCGCGGCAGCATCGCGGCGAGCTCGTGCGCGTCGCCGGCGACGTCATCCTTGGTGCCGATGGCGACCAGCGTCGCACAATCGATTTCGCGCACCTCGCCGCGTGTCAAGGTCTGCCGCGAGCCGCGAATGCAGGCGGCAAGCGCCCGCAAATCGCTTTTCGTCTGCTCGGCAAAGGCCCGAAACATGCGCTGCATCGGGTCCGTCAGGCCGTCGAGCGAGGGCGCCTCCATCGCATCGGCAATGCCGAGCGGCAGCCCAACCCCGTCAACCAGGTGATTCCCAAGGCCGCCGAAAACCACGGAACGGACCTTGCGCGGATAGGCGCGTGCGAGAAAGGCGCTGATGCGCGCGCCCATCGAATAGCCCATCACATCGACGCGCGCGAGGCCGAGGTGGTCGAGCAGATTGCTGGCATCCTGCGCCATCACGTCCGACGCATAGGCGGCCGGGTCGTAGAGTTTTTCGCTTTGACCATGCCCGCGATTGTCGAGCGCAATCACCCGCCGTCCCGCCCGCGTCAGCACCTGCACCCACATCGGGTTGACCCAATTGATCGCGTGAGTCGACGCAAACCCGTGAATGAGCAAAATCGGCTCGCCCCGGTCACCCGACGTCGGCGGCACGTCGATATAGGCGATCTCGACACCTTGAGAGGAGAAAAACTGCATTTGTCATCCGATTGTAATTTTCCCTCATTATTCAATTGCTTGCAGGAATGTGTCAACACGCCATCGTTTCGCTTCCTGTCGTGCAAGCACAAATTGTCGGAGCAGCCTTGCATTTTTGCATCGCACGACGAATTGCTGCAACGCACAAAACAAGTATAGTCGTTCACATATGAAACACTGTGCTAGGGCAACAGCCTTGACGACCTCGTGGAACACCAAATACGGCCGCCGCCGTCTGCGCCAAGATCAGCCGACCATTGCGGAAGCGCTGTCGGCTGCGCAATGCTTCGCCGACGATCCCGAGCATCAGATCGCGCTTGCCGCCGACCTGCTAGGCGTCGCGGTCGAAGAGGTGCGAGGCGAGATGAAGAAAATGCTCGCGGCCAAGCGCCGCGCTGCACCGACCGTGTCGGTTTCGAGCCGGTCCGGCGCAACCCGCACGGTCGTGGTCGAGCGCAAGGCGCCGCGCCGCATGATGACGCGCGTGCCCTGAGCCAAACCAGAGCCCTTGCGCCGGCCCTGGGGCCGAGGCGCAGGACGCAACGGGACAAATCTCAACTGGCGAACGCGCCGCGGACGCGTTAAAGATTCGCCACGAGAATTTCGGGAGTTCCAGCATGGCCGACCACGTCACGCCACATTTTCATAATACCTCAGGTTTGGCGCAAATCCGGGTCGGCGCGAAGGAATTCATGTGCATCGGCGCTTTGCCGCCCTTCGATCATCCGCATGTTTTCATCGATATGGGCGCGGACAACGAAGCGATCTGCCCCTATTGCTCGACGCATTACGTCTATGACGCGACGCTCCACGGCCATTCCGATCCGGCCGACTGCGAGCTGACGAGCACGGCCGCCTGATTCCATGACCATTCACGCCGGCCGGCATGCGATTGTCGCGGGCGGCGGCATCGGCGGCCTGACTGCGGCCCTTTATCTCGCGCGCGCGGGCTTTCGCGTCTCCATTCTGGAGCGCGCGCCGGTGTTGGAGGAAGTGGGTGCCGGCCTGCAGGTCCCACCCAATGCCAGCCGTATTCTCGACGATCTGGGCGTGCTCGAACCGCTCCAGCGCCAGGCGCTGCAACCGCAAAACATCCGCATCCGGCGAGGCAAGGACGGCGCCGATCTGTCGCGCCTCGCGCTCGACGACGCGGAGACGCGCTGGGGCGCACCTTATCTTGCCGCCCACCGCGCCGATTTGCACCGCGCCCTTCTCGATCGCGTCGCGCTTGAACCCGCGATCAGCCTCTATCTCGACCGGGCCGTGGCCGGCTGCCAGATTCGCGGGCAAGAGGTGCAGGTCGGCATCCGGCGCGGCCCGTTGCGTCTCAGCGAAACGGCGGATCTCCTGATCGGAGCGGACGGCCTGCATTCGGCGGTGCGCGCCCGGCTCTACGCGCAGGATCCGCTGACCTTCAGCGGGCTCACGGCATGGCGCGGCTTGATCGATGCAAGGGCGGCGCCCGCCAGCCTGCGCCTGCCTGAATCGAACATCTGGTTCGGCGCCAAACAGCATCTCGTCCATTATCCGATCCGCGCCGGGCAATGCGTCAATGTGGTCGCGATCATCGACGACACGTGGACCGCGGCGCCAAATGCGCAAGACTGGGACACAGCCGCCGATGCCGGCACCGTGACAGCGCGATTCGCCCGCTGGCATCAGGACGCCCGCGCCCTCATCGCCACCGTGCCGGCCTGGCGCAAATGGCCGCTGTACGAGCGCCCGCTCATACCCTCTTATGTCGAGGACCGCATCGCGTTGCTCGGCGATGCCGCCCATCCGATGATGCCGTTTCTCGCGCAGGGCGCCGCCATGGCGATCGAGGACGCGGCAAGCCTGGGACGCGCCTTGCGCGCGACGTCGGACATTCCTGCCGCGCTAAAATCCTACAACGCGATGCGCCTGCAGCGGACCCAGCGCGTGCAGAAGGAGGCCAAGAAACAGGCGCGCATCAGCCACCTCTCGGGCCCGGCCGCTGTTGTCCGCGACATCGGCATGCGGATGATGGGACAAAAGCGGCTGCTCAAACGATACGATTGGCTGTATGCGCCTCAACAGTCGTGAAATCCTTTCTCGCAGTTTAGGGAGAAGGGAATTCAATCGGCAAGATGACACACATGTAGGGAGAGCACGGGATGCGGCGGGTTTTTGGAACTTACGAAGGGACGCCGATCGAGGAAATCAGCCTCACTGGGCCCGGCATCAGCGCCAAGATCATTACGTGGGGTGCAAGCGTGCGTGATCTTGTCATCGCGACGCCGCGCGGACCGCAGCGCGTGGTGATCGGCTTCGATCAGCTCGACCATTACCTCGCTTATGCCGCCCATGCCGGCGCGATCGCCGGCCGTTACGCCAACCGGATCGACGGAGCCAGCTTCTCCATCGACGGCAAGCAATACACGCTGCCGAAGAACGAGTTCGAGCGGCAGACCTTGCATGGCGGCGGGCGCGGACAGGCATTCGGCGAGCGCCCCTGGCAAATCGCCGCGTTCGACGCGACCAGCGTCACCTTGACCTTGCATTCGCCCGATGGCGACGCGGGCTTTCCCGGCGCGCTCGATGTGTCGTGCACCTACCGCCTCACCGAGCCCGCCACGCTGCGGATCGAGCTGACCGCGCGGACGCAAGCGACGACCGCCTTGAATCTGGCGAGCCACAGCTATTTCCACCTCGATTTACCGAGCGGATTTGCCAATCGCGCCGTGCCGCCGTCGATCGACCACGAATTCGAAGTGGCCAGCGATTTCTATGCACCGCTCGACCGTTACAACATTCCAACGGGCGAAATCCTGAACGTCGCCGATACGGTCTATGATTTCCGCACGCGCCGCCCGATCCGGCACGAGAGCGGCACGAAATACGATATGGGCTTCGTGGTGCGCGACACGCCCTATGCCGGTCACCTGCCCTATGCCGCGACGCTGCACGGCCCCGCGACCGGCATGCGCATGGATGTCTTCACCACCGAGCCGCACTTACAATTCTACGACGCCGCTCACTTCCATGCGCCGGTCGCCGGACTGGACGGCGCCCAATATGGCGCCCACTGCGGCATTTGCCTGGAGCCGCAGCGCTACCCCGACGCGCCGAACCGCCGCCACTTCGGCGCCAGCCTGCTGCGGCCCGATGAAACCTATGCGCAAGTGACGGAATGCCGGTTTCAGGCGGGGTAACGGGTTCCTTCTCCCCGCACGCGGGGAGAAGGAATATTCCGATCACTCTTCCTCGCTAAATAGCCCGAATTGCGAAACGTCGCGCGCCGGCTCCTTCAGGCCCAGATGCCTGAACGCCTGCGCGGTAAGCAACCGGCCGCGCGGCGTGCGTTGTAGGAAGCCTTGTTGCAGCAAGTAGGGCTCGATGATGTCTTCGATCGCGTCGCGCGGTTCGGACAAAGCCGCTGCGATCGTCTCGATGCCGACCGGCCCGCCGCCGAAATTCACCGCGATCATGTCGAGATAGCGCCGGTCCATCTGGTCGAGGCCGATTTCATCGACATCGAGCAGGCGCAGCGCGCGGTCGGCCACGGCCCGCGTCACGACGGGATCGTTGTCGACGATGGCGAAATCGCGCACCCGCCGCAGAAGCCGCCCCGCGATGCGCGGCGTGCCGCGCGCGCGGCGGGCGATCTCATTGGCGCCGTCCTCGGCCATCGGCACGCCGAGCACGCGCGCGCCGCGCCGCACGATGCTCTCCAACTCTGGCACCGTGTAGAAATTCAAGCGGATCGGAATGCCGAACCGGTCGCGCAAGGGAGTCGTGAGTAGACCGGCGCGGGTGGTGGCGCCAACCAGGGTGAATTTGGCGAGATCGATCTTCACTGAACGCGCCGCCGGCCCCTCGCCGATGATGAGATCGAGCTGGAAATCCTCCATCGCGGGATAAAGAATTTCCTCCACCGCCGGATTGAGCCGGTGAATTTCGTCGATGAACAGAACGTCGTGCTCTTCCAGATTGGTGAGCTGCGCGGCGAGGTCCCCGGCCTTGGCGATCACCGGCCCGGAGGTCGAGCGGAAATTCACTCCCATCTCGCGCGCGACGATCTGCGCCAGCGTCGTCTTGCCGAGGCCCGGCGGCCCGACGAACAGCACGTGATCGAGCGCGTCCTTGCGTGCTTTGGCCGCCTCGATGAACACTTTCAGGTTCTTGCGCGCCGCCTCCTGGCCGGTGAAATCAGCTAAGCTGAGCGGACGCAGGGAAGCGTCGGTATCATCCTCGCGCTTTTCGCTGGAGACAAGGCGGGGTTTTGAAACGTCGGTCACAGGGCGCTTTCGGAGCGGGAATCAGGAATCGTGTGACCCGCTTTTAACACCTTTTGGCCCCGGAAAGGGAGATGAGCCGCTCGCAGGACCTCGCTCGCCATCGTGCCGATGCCACTTTATGCGGACTCGGTCTGAACTTGAGTTCGTGGTATTCTTCACCCTTAGCTTAATCTCCCTTGGACATGGCCATGAGCGCAAAGATCGTCGCACTAGCGGTCGCCGGCTTGGTCATGCTGACCGGCGGCCTTGCCGAAGCGCAGGACAGCTTGAGCGGCGCGGTCATCGTCATCGCCAAGGGGAGCTGTACGCGCTTCACCGTGTCGGGTCAGAGCTATTCCTGCAGTGCGATCATTTATTCGCATTTCAGGAACGGCCGCACCGGCTGGCAGATCCCAATTCCAAATGGTGCCCTGATGCTCTCCGGTGGACGCGATAGCCAGCCCGATCCCACCAAATATATCTTGCAGATCGACATGCTCCGTTTCGGTCGAGGCGACGGCTCTGGCCAAAACTATCGCGTAGAAGGCACTTGCACGGCAAGCCTCTCGGCCGATGGCGAATATTTTTACACACTCTCATGTTCGGCCAAGGGTGGCGCCGAGGATATCCAGCTTGAGTTCAAGGGCGACGGATCGCCCGTCGACCGTAAGGTTCTGTAAGGCGCAATGTTCGACGTTACGCGCCGCCCTCGTGTCCCGTCCTCGGTGAATGGGCGTCAGGCCCTGCCCTTCGCCTCGCCGAGCGCGGCCGCGACGCTGGCGATAACCACCATTCCGATGCCGGCCATCTGTGCGGCGCCCATGGCCTGCGCGAGAATGAAATAGCCCGCGATCGCGCCGACCGCTGGTTCAAGACTCATCAGAATGCCGAAGGTCCCCTGGGATAGGCGGCGCAACGCGTTGAGTTCGAACGCATAGGGGATCAGCGGCGAGAGCACTGCAAGGCCGAAGCACATCGCCAGAGTCCCCAGCGAGACAGGCGTGCCGAGCGTCGCCACGCCGAAGGGCGTCAGGACCAGCGCGGCAATGGTGAACGGCATCACGAGGCCTTCCAAGCCGGCAAAAGCCGTACCGATGCGCTTGGTGAGAATGATGTAGCTGCCCCAGCCGACACCGGCGCCCAGCGCGCACAGAATGCCGGCGACATCGGTGGCCGACATGTCGCCAAATCCGACCAGAAGCACGACGCCGGCCAGCGCCAGCAACGGCAGCAGCACCGCGCGCCAGCCGCGCAGGCCGACGGCGGCGATGAACAACGGCCCGAGAAATTCGGTGGCCACGGTCAGGGCAAGCGGGATCCGCTGCAGCGCCATGGCAAACAGAAAGGTCATGGCTGCATTGGCGAGGCCGAGCAGAACCACCGCCCGCCATTGCGCAGCCGAATAGGCGAAGATGCGCGGGCGGATCCAGACGAGCAGGATCAAGGCCGAAAAGCCCATGCGGAACCAGGTGACCTGCGCCGCCCCGAGTTCGCGGATCAAGGGCGCCGAAAGCGCCGCGCCAACCTGAATCGTGCAGATGGAGGCCACCGCCAGGCCGACGCCGGAGAGGGTTCGCTCGCCAAGCATCTGGCTGCGGCTGAGGGTTCCCGAAATCGTGCTGTTTTGCATGGCGCGCGTCCTGAAATACCGATGCGCCGGATGGAAAAGCGGCTTATCGCCTGCCCACGGCGCGAAAAGATCGGCAATCGTTCTAGCGCGAAGCGCAATCATAAGATATGCTAATAGTGTTTATGTTTGAATAAGCGTTTCTTATGATGCGAGACCTCAACACCGACCTCCTGCGCACCTTCGTCACCATCGTCGAAGCGGGTAGTTTCTCGCAAGCGGCGCAGCGGCTCGGCCGCACGCAAGCGGCCGTCAGCCTGGCGCTGCGCCGCCTCGAAGAGGATGTGGCACAAGCTGTGCTGGAGCGCTCGCCGCGCGGGGTCAGCCTCACGCCGGCGGGCAACGTGCTGTTGCCGCATGCCCGCAAAATCCTCGGCGCCGCCGACGAGGCGCGGCGCGAGCTGGCCGGACGGGCGGTGCGCGGCCGGGTACGACTCGGGCTGATCGAGGATGTCGCGGTGGGTCATTTGCCGCGCGTTCTGCGCCGCTTTTCCCTCGCCTATCCGGGGATCGATCTGGATATTCATGTCGATACCAGCGAGGCGCTGTCGCACCGCTTCGACGGCGCGGAATTCGATCTCGTCATCTCGAACCGCGACCCGTTCGACCTCACGCCTTTGATGACCTGGTCGCAGCCGCTCTACTGGGTCGGCGCCAAGGATTTTTCGCTTGCCGCGCCCCCGGTGCCGCTCGTCGCGTTCAACGGGCCCTGCTCCTGGGAGCGCTCCGCCCGCGCGGCGCTGGATCGCGCCGGCATGCCCTGGCACGACGTCTGCACGAGTTCCAGCCTGCTCGCCGTTCTCTCGGCGGTCGAAGCGGGCCTTGGCGTCGCGGTGCTGCTTGGCAACACGATTCGCCTGGAGACGATGCGGATTCTCGAACGCGACGAACTCCCGCCGCTCAAAGCCGCCGAATTCGGCCTCTTCGCCGCCGCAGAGCCGCACGTCCCGGCGCGGGAACTGGCGAAGTTTCTGGCGGAGGATTTGCGAAGGTAAGGTCGCAGGCCGCGGGCTATAGGAAAGCCACAATGTCATCCCGGGCTTGACCCGGGATCCAGGGCCACACAACGGTTGAATCATCATTAGCGCTGTGCCGCAGGCTAAACGCGCACGTGCGACTCTGGATCCCGGGTCAAGCCCGGGATGACAATATCTGGTGTCTCACCAAATTGAGGCAAGGGCCATTCACATTCACCCGATCATCTTCGTCGGATCGACCAGCACATCATATTCCTCCGCCGTGACCAGCCCCGATTTCAGCGCCTCTTCGCGCAAGGTCGTGCCGTTGTGATGGGCGGTCTTGGCGATCTTCGCCGCCGCGTCGTAGCCGATCTTCGGCGCGAGCGCGGTGACGAGCATGAGCGAGCGCTCCAGTCCCGCCTTGATATTGTCCTCGCGCGGCTCGATGCCGACGATGCAATGATCGGTGAAGGAGCGCGCCGCATCGCCCAGCAGGCGCACCGACTGCAGGAAATTATAGGCCATCACCGGATTGAACACGTTGAGCTCGAAATGGCCTTGGGCATCGGCGAAGGTCAACGTCGCATGATTGCCGAACACTTGCGCGCAGACCATGGTGAGCGCTTCGCATTGCGTCGGATTGACCTTGCCCGGCATGATCGACGAGCCCGGCTCGTTTTCCGGCAGCGCCAGTTCGCCAAGGCCAGAGCGCGGGCCGGAACCGAGGAAGCGGATGTCGTTGGCGATTTTGAACAAGGATGCCGCGAGCGTGTTGAGCGCGCCATGCGAAAACACCATCGCATCATGCGCCGCGAGCGCCTCGAATTTGTTCGGCGCCGAGGTGAACGGCAGGCCGGTGATTTCGGCGATCTGCGCTGCGACCTTTGTCGCAAAGCCTTTCGGCGCATTGAGTCCGGTGCCGACCGCCGTGCCGCCTTGCGCGAGCTGCATCAGCATCGGCAGCGTCATCTCGATGCGCGCGATGCCATTGTGCACCTGCTGCGCATAGCCGGAAAATTCCTGACCCAGCGTGAGCGGCGTCGCGTCCTGCGTATGGGTGCGGCCGATCTTGATGATATGCGACCAGCTCAGCACCTTCGCGTCGAGCGCAGCGGCGAGATGCTTGAGCGCAGGCAGCAGATGCCGCACGATTTCTTCCGCCGCGGCAATATGCATCGCGGTCGGATAGGTGTCGTTCGAGGATTGCGACATATTGACGTGATCGTTGGGATGCACCGGCGTCTTCGATCCCATCGTGCCACCGAGCATTTCGATCGCGCGGTTGGAAATCACCTCGTTGGCGTTCATGTTGGATTGGGTGCCCGAACCCGTCTGCCAGACGCTCAACGGAAAATGCGCGTCGAGCTTGCCGTCGATGACCTCTTGCGCCGCGCGCACGATCGTGTCGCCGATGGTGGGGTCCAGCTTGCCGAGCGCCATATTCGCCTCGGCCGCCCCGCGCTTGACGATGCCGAGCGCCCGGACGATCGGCTGCGGCTGCTTCTCCCAGCCGATCTTGAAATTGCCGAGCGAGCGCTGCGATTGCGCGCCCCAATAATGATCGGCGGGAACTTCGATCGGGCCAAAGGAATCGGTTTCGGTACGGATCGCAGACATGGCAAAACTCTCGCTCGTGAACGTCCCGGATTATAGGCGCAGGCATGGCAAAAGCGATAAACGACTTGCATTTCGCCCCTGCCCGCATTGACATCGTTCCTTATTTGTTCTAGTTTCCAGCAGCGGATGAGCAGGCTCGCGCCTGTGCGGCGTTTGACAGTTCGAAAAGAGGTACCGAACTCGGCGGGAACGATGGGCCGAGCGGAATAAAAAATTTTTGAGAACAAACTAATAGACGATTTAACCAAATTATATCAATATATTAAGCGAATATTCACACCGCATGCGAGTGAAATGGGTCGTTCATGAAGATTTCTGCGCTCTATCGCTACCCCGTCAAAGGCCTCTCCGCCGAAGCACTCGACGAGGCTGAACTGACCGCCGGCGGCTACTTTCCGGGCGACCGGATTTTTGCGATCGAGAATGGCCCGTCGGGGTTCGATCCGGACGATCCCGAACATCAGCCGAAAATCAAATTCCTGATGCTGATGCGCGACGAGCAACTCGCCAAATTGTCCACCCGCTATGACGATGCGACAGGCGTTCTGACGATCGCGCGGGACGGCAAGCAGGTGTGTCGGGCCGATCTGTCGCAGCCGATCGGCCGCACCTTGGTCGAGCAATTCTTCGCCGCGTTCATGCAGCACCATCTGCGCGGCGCGCCGAAGCTCCTGGAGGCGCCGGATGGTTTTCGCTTCACCGACTCGGCGAAGGGCTTCGTCTCGCTGATCAATCTCGCCAGCGTCAGCGATCTCACCCGCGTCGTCGGCCGCGCGGTCGAGCCGTTGCGCTTTCGCGGCAATGTCTATTTCGACGGGCTCAAGCCGTGGCACGAATTCGATCTCATCGGCAAGAAACTCGCGATCGGCGACGCGCGTCTCGAAGTGCTGAAGCGCATCAGCCGTTGCGCCGCCACCAACGTCAATCCGGTCACGGCCGAGCGCGATCTCAATATTCCGAACGCCTTGATGCGCGGGTTCGACCACACCGACTGCGGAATCTACGCACGCGTGCTGAATGGCGGATGCATTCGGCCGGGGGATACGATTAAGATCGCCGCTTGATCCCTCTGATCCTGCCGATCCTCGACCCCGATGCAGCACCACCCGCAGTCGCGCCTTCATCGCTCTGTCTTGCGCGAATTTCTGCGCTCGGAAGCGGCCGGCGGTATCGTCCTGATGTCGGCCGCGGCGCTGGCACTGATCGTCGCCAATTCGCCGCTCGCCGACACCTATTTTCATGTGCTCGAATGGCCGCTCGGCCCGCTCAGCGTGCTGCATTGGATCAACGACGGCCTGATGGCCGTGTTCTTCCTGCTGGTCGGGTTGGAAATGAAGCGCGAATTGCGCGTCGGCGCGTTGGCGGATTGGCCGGCCCGCCTGCTGCCGGGCATCGCCGCCTTGGGCGGCATGGGCGTACCGGCGCTGATCTTCAGCCTTGTCAATCTGGATCAGCCGCACACATTGCGCGGCTGGGCGATTCCGGCCGCGACCGACATTGCCTTCGCCCTCGGCGTGATGACGCTGCTTGGATCGCGGGTGCCGGTGTCACTGAAGATCTTCCTGGCGGCGCTGGCCATTCTCGACGACCTCGGCGCGGTGCTGATCATCGCCCTGTTCTACACGCACGATTTGTCGCTGCCGATGCTGCTCGTCGCGCTGCTCATCGGGCTTGGCCTCGTCGCGCTCAACCTGCGCGGCGTACGGCAACTCTGGCCCTATCTGCTGCTGGGGCTCGGCCTCTGGGTCGCCTTCCGCGCCTCCGGAATCCACGCGACTCTGGCGGGCGTCGTGCTCGCTTTCACGATTCCCCTCGGATCGAACGGACTCGAAGACGAGCACGCGCCGCTGCTGCGGCTGGAACATTGGCTCTCGCCCCGGGTCGGCTTCCTGATCGTGCCGCTGTTCGGCTTCGCCAATGCCGGTGTTTCGCTCGCGGCGGTGAGTCCGCGCATGCTGACGGCGCCCCTCACCTTCGGCGTCATTCTCGGCCTGTTTACCGGCAAGCAGATCGGCGTGTTTCTGAGCACCTTGGCGGCGGTCCGGACCGGCCTCGCCAGAAAGCCGGAAAATGCCTCCTGGCTGCAGATCTATGGCATTGCCGTCCTCTGCGGCATCGGCTTCACTATGAGCCTGTTCATCGGCGACCTCGCCTTTCCGACTTCCATTGCCTTGCAGGACGAGGTGAAAATCGGCGTGCTGGCGGGTTCGTGCCTCGCCGCCTTGGCCGGCTTGCTGATCCTGCGCATCGCGCCGCACGGCGCAAAAAAGGGGGCCTGAAAGGCCCCCTCGATTACTCGACCGGCACGTCGCCGGCATTGGCCGGCTCGTTCGTCTGCTCTTCCGGCCAGCCGCCACGCGGCGGACGGCCGCGACGGCGGCGCACTTTGACCGGAAATTCGACCGACTCCTCGCTCGCCTGCGGCGGCTCGGCGGCGGGCGTCTCAGCCGGAGGCGGCGGGCTCGCCTCAGCGATTTCTTCGCGCACCGGCGGCTCGGCTTCGTGGACTTCCGGCTCGGGCGTCAGATTGACGCGGGTCGGCGCGGTGATGAACGCGGGTAAGCCGCCCGGGCTTTCTTCGAGCTCCGGCTGCTGCGCGGCAAAGCGCGGCTGGCTCTGATCGTTCCGCTCGCGGAACGGACGCGGCTCGCGCTGGGGACGTCCGTCACGGAAGTTGTTGCGGCCTTGCCGATCCTGATAGGGGCGATCCTGCTGCCGCTCCTGGAACGGTTGACGCTCCTGATAGGGCCGGTCCTGACGTGGCGCGCGATCCTGATAGGGCTGGCGCTCGCCGTAGGGCTGGCGATTCTGGTGCGGCTGGCGCTCCTGATGCTGTGGCCGCTCGCCCGGCTGGCCATTGCCATAGGGTTGCGCATCGCCGCCGAAATTCTGCGGCATCGGCGGCTGCGGCATCGGCGCGGTGGCCGCCTGCGGCGGGCTCCGCTCCAAAGGCGAGGCAAAACGGTCCGGAATGGCGGCAAAATCGTCGTCGTCCTCGGCGTCATCCGCCTCCGGCTCGCCGGGCTGCCGCTGATAGCCGAATTGCGCCTGGGCCTGCGCCTGCTGGGCCGCGGCGATCAGGCGGAAATAATGCTCGGCGTGTTGCAGATAGCTTTCCGCCGCCACGGTATCGCCGGACGATTGCGCGTCACGCGCCAATTGCAAATATTTCTCGGCAATATGTTGAGCGGTACCACGAATCTTCACGTCAGGCCCGTTGGACTCATAGCTGCGCGTCAGCGGATTCGGGCCCTTGCGATTGTTATTGTTACGTCCGCGCATACGCTTGTTATTTTGTCCTGGTCTCATCGACTTTCCCTAGTAACTAACGGGCGTATCAGCCCATGCCGGGCCCCGTACCGTCCCGGTCGTTTCGAGTGACTTAATGATTACGAATGGATGATCGGCTCTCCGGCCCAATGTCCAACATTACCCGTGGCTTAACCCACGGCATCGCGATACCAGCTCGCCAGCTCATATCAACGAATTCCGAGATTTAACGTCTGCAGATCCACCAAGGCTCAAGATTGAGGCGAGGTTTCCGGAGCATCGCGACAAGCCGGTCAACGGCCGTCGAAACGGCTACAACGGAGCCCCTTCCCCGTAAGCGTCAGCTTCCTAAGCGACGATTCATACAGGGACCATAACCGCTTTATGGGCATTCGCCAAGCCATTTTCAACCCTTGGCCCAAATCACCCGATTATGGCCGCCAAGATCCTGGTGCACCGCCGGCGCGCGAAACCCGGCAGCCTCCAGCAATGTCTTGACCGCCGGCGCCTGCAGATAGCCAATTTCGAGCGCCACGAGCCCGCCGGGCGCGAGCAGGCGCGGCAGATCGGCGGCAATGGCCCGGTAGGCGTCGAGGCCATCCCCGCCGCCGTCGAGCGCGAGGGCCGGGTCGAAGTCCCGTACCTCCCGAGAAAGATGAAGGATTTCAGGCGTCTCAATATAGGGCGGGTTCGAGACGATGATATCGAAGCGCCCGTGCAGCGCCTGCGCCCACGACCCGCACAGGAAGGCGGCGCGTGCGCCGACCCCATTGCGCTCGGCATTCGCCCGGGCCATGCGGGCGGCCGCCGGATCGCGGTCGACGCCGACGCCGAAGGCGTGCCGCAACTCATGCAGCAAGGCGATCAGGATCGCACCGGAGCCGGTGCCCAAGTCCAGGATCCGCAACGGCCCACCTCCTGGACTTCGAGCGGCACTTTGCCGCACATCCTGCAGCACGACCTCCACCAAAGTCTCCGTATCGGCGCGCGGGTCGAGCGTCGCCGCATTGAGGCGGAAGGGTAGGCCCCAAAATTCCGCCTCGCCCAGAATGCGGGCCAGGGGCTCCTGCCTCAGCCGCCGCTCCACCAAAGCCTGCAACCGGCTTGCGGCCGCGCCAAGCGTCAGATGCGAGTCACGCTGGATCGCGTGCCGATCGACGCCGAGCGCGTGTGCCAGCAGCAGCCGCGCCTCGAGATCCGGCATGGCGAAGTCTGCCGCGCGGAGCGTGAGCCGCAAGCGGCGCAGTGCCTCACCGCGCGACAGGGATTCGGAAAAATCGGACATAGGCCGCCTTATGTCCCATCCGGCTCCTCGGGCGCAAGCCAGCCGCGATAATGAACAAGCAACCCGACGCCGGGGAGCTCGATGCGGACATCGAAACGAAACAGGCCGGCCGCATCCTCGTATTCGCGCGCGATGGCGCGCGGCGCAAGCCACCGCGGCAAGGGCAGTGGTCCGAGGCGCGCGTCCAGGGCCGAGAAGGTCAGCGCATCCGGCGACACATCGGTCGCGATCGTGCAGGCGGCGATGCCGAACCGCTCGACGAGCGCATTGGCGGCTCCCCGCGCAAGGCTCGAGCGGACCATCTGGCCGGCAAAAGACCGCGTCCACACTTCCCCGTCCGGGCCGCGCCGCACGTGCACGCGAATGTCGACGTCTCGCCCCGGCCCGGCAAAGCCGAGCAGCCGATGGCACACGCGCTGTATCCAGGAAGCGCCGACCTCGACATCCGCCCGGCCACGCCAGTGCGGCGGCGTGTCGGCACCGTGAAAGCGCTGGACCGCGTCAGGCAACTGCCTATAGCGCTCGCGGCCCAGCATGTCGGCAAAGAGGCAATGGGCGCCGGGTTCCAAGCCCACCTGCGTGCGGATCGCGAGCGGCGCCATCTCGGCCTCGATCGCCGTAAGATCGACCTCGCCGGCACACACCCGCGCGCCTGGAGCGAGGCGGCCGGCGAGAAGCTGCCGGACCGCCGCGACACAGGCCAAAGTCGGCACATGCGGCCCGTCGCCCTGCTCGGCCAGCAAGGACCAGGACGCTTCGACCGGCACGCTTTCTGCGTTCAACCCGCTGACGCGAACCACCATCCCGCCGCGATCCGACATCCCAAGGCGGGTGAAGCGCCGTGCCTTTTGCAGCCAGGGTGCGAGAAACGCCCAGTCGCGCGCGAGGCCCGCCTTGCGCAAGAATGCCAGAACGGCGAGACTGTAATGCTCGATCGGCGATTCCAGCCCGGCAAAAAACGCGATGCGCCGAACGCCCGGAAATCGCGCCGACAAGAGCTCGGCATCCGCCGTCTCGACAGGGGCCACGCTTCGCGCGCCGAGCTGCGGAAAGTGCATGCGCACTTGCTGCGCCCACCCGGTCGCCGATTGCAGCCTACCGTCGCGCCATTGCGGCACAGCCTTGCCCGCGTAGCTGAGAACGGCCGCGACAACCGCCTCTCCCACGGGGCTCTTGCCACCGGGGACGATCGCGAGATCGATCGTATCGACCCGCGCCCAGCCTTTCGTCAGCGCCGCCACGACCGCGCCGGACAGCGCCGGCGTCGAACTCGCGCCGGTCAGCGCGACGACATCTTTCGCCTGGGCCAGAGGCGCAAGCGCCGCCGCAAAGCGCAAGATGTAGGAGCGCGCATCGGCCAGATCGAGCCAATGGGCGCCGGCTTCAACGGCCGCTCTCGCGAACGCGTAATCCGCAGTCTGGAACGGCCCCGAGGCGTCGATCACCAGCCACGGCCTGCAGTGCGCCAGCGCCCGCCCCACGTCGCCGGTGCGATCGAAAGCCTCGGATTCGATGCGTGCACCCGGTTGTACACGCCGCAAGCGGCCGGCCAAAGCCTCCGCCTTGGCGCGCGAGCGCGATGTCACGATCAGAACGATGTCGGGCAGTCGGGCCAGCTTCGCGGCAAGCCGTGCGCCGAAGACGCCGGTCGCGCCGACAAGCAGAATGCGTCTTGCGGTCATGGCATGTCCGGCAAGGAAAAACGGTGGCGCGATGCCGCATCCGGCGCAACGCATTGCGCGACTTGACCGAAGAGACGATAGCGATGCCGCGCCACCCAATCATAAAGCCAATCGCGCGCGACGCGCGGCACGAAGCGGACCAAGCCGACGGCACGCGCCGGCCAGCGCAAGTGAAGCGCCAGCGCGAGCACGCCATCAGACCTCGAGAAGGCCATGTTCCCTTCGACGAACAAGAATGTTGTGGGATCATCCACATCGATATGATAGCGCGCCGCAAGCACCCGCCCTTCATGCGACCGCAACCCGATGAAGCGGATGACGTGGTCGCGCTCATGCCGCAAGACGAAACGCGTGACGGCGGAGCACAAAACGCATGTGTCGTCGAAAATGAAAAGCGGCACGCCGGTCATTGCCGTTCATCCCGGAAAACGCCGCTCTGCCGGATCAGCTCGCCGAATTTGGGGTGCTGCAGCACAAGCGAAAACACGAATCTGCAATCATCGAGCGGCTGGTGCACGATGGTCACGTTGCCGGGCGCCAACCAGCGCGGCCACGGCAAGCAGCGGCCGCCGAGTTGCAGAAAATAACCGGCGCTGCGAAAGACAAGCGATTGCGCCTCGACATGCACGGTGAGATTCATGCCGATGCCATAGCCGATATATTCTTCGAGCCCCGTCTTGCCGGCAAAGCGCTTGGCCGAGTGGATGATCTGCGGAAAGCCGTTGCGGCGCGCGTAAAGCCGCGTCCAATTCTGCCCGCCCGTGCGCGTGTCTTCGGTCACCGAGACGACGCTCGCAACACCCGTATCGCGCGAGAGCGGCAGCGGCGCACCGATCAGGCGCAACGCCTGCGCCAGACACCAGCCGAGAGAGCTGAAACGTACCTGCGTGATTTCGCCGGCATAGACATTCGTCATGCCGCCCGCCAAACGCTTGGAAAAGCGCCGGCGCACACTGAGCGGCAAGCTCGCCCAATCCTCCGCGCGCAGCAATTTGCGAAAGCGGAGATCACCGAGCTCCGGCGACACATGCAGTTTTTCAGTCCTGTTTTCGAGCGACAGCATTTCGCCCTCCGTCAGCCCTTGCCTCCCGGCAGCAGTGCCGCGATCTTCGCGCCCGCCCGCAGCAGGAGATTCAATTTGGTGCGCGGCACATGGATCATCTGGCCGTACCAGCGATCCACCGCCACAGTGAATTCGAGCATTTTCTTCAACCGCTGCTTGGCGACGGGATGAATCGTTTCATCGTCTTCCGCCGCGCTGACGCAAGCGCGCAGCGCCGCAAGAGCGGGGTCGATTTCGCGCTCCTTGCGCCCGTGTGCGATGCGCGCGACGATCTCCCACACATCGGTTTCCGCCTCGTAATGGTCGCGCCGGTCGCCGCGCACCGGCATCCGGCGGATCAAATTCCAGGCGAGCAGTTCTTTCAGCGAATTGGACACGTTCGAGCGCGCCATGCCGAGCTGCTCGGCAATATCCTCGGCGGTGAGCGGCCGCTCGGCCAGGTAGAGAAGCGCATGAATCTGGCTGACCGAGCGGTTGACGCCCCACTGCCCGCCCATATCGCCCCATTGCAGCACGAAGCGCTCCAGAATGGGCGACAATTTGTCGGCATGTTCCGAAATTTCTGTCATGACAGAAATATCAGATGAAATGGAACAAATGTCAAGGCCCGAGTGATGGGAGGCAATGCAATCCCTTCTCCCCGCACGCGGGGAGAAGGGTTCGCCATCCGTCACGCCGCCAGCACGGCCTCCTGAATGGCCTTGAGCTGCGCCGGAAAGCCGGGGCTTGGCGCGGGAAAAGCTTCGTCGAGCGCGCAAGTGCCGATGGTGAATCCCGCTGCGCCGCAATCGAAAACCGTGTGGATGCGCTCCGGGCTGTCGATCGAGCCGGCGACGATCACCGGCTTGGGCGCGGCGGCAATCACCGCGCGCATCAGGGCCGGCACATCGCCCGCGTGCCGGTAGGCCAGAAGGTCGAGCCCCGCGACGGCTTCAAGATCGGTGAGCCGCCGCGCGCTCTCCGCGATCTCCGCGATCGAGCCTTCGAGCACGCTCGGATGGCCCACGATCCGCCCTGGGAACGGCGCATAGCGGATGCCGCTTCCCGCGATGATCGGTGCGACATCGTCGGCCCTCACCCCGCCAAGCAGCCAATCGACACCCAAATCCACCGCCGCCCGCGCCGACCCCAATTCGTCCTCGGCCTGCAGCGACACGACTTCGAGGAACGCTTCCGCCCCGCCCGCCTGAATGGCGCGGGTCAATTCTTTCAGATCGGCTGCTGGCAGACCAATGTCCTTGAAGCCGATGTTGCGCACGCCCGCGGCAAGCGCGTCCTCGATCCGCGCGCGGGCGTCCGGCACGGTGCGATCGTGCCGCGTCGCCATGAAGATGAAGCCGATCGATTGGGTCATCGCGCCTCCCTTTCAGCGCGCGCGGCGCTTAATTGGTCTGCATAGCGGAGCGCCACCAGCATCGAGCGATGGTCGGCAACGCCCTTGCCGGCAATGTCGAACGCGGTGCCGTGATCCGGACTCGTCCGCACGAAAGGCAACCCGATCGTGACATTCACACCATCGGCAATGCCCATATATTTCACTGGGATCAGGCCCTGGTCGTGATATTGCGCCACCACCACATCGAATTCGCCGCGCCGCGCGCGGAAGAACACGGTGTCGCCCGGCCAGGGGCCGGACGCGTCGATCCCTTCCGCCCGCGCCGCCGCAATCGCCGGGGCAATGATATCGACATCCTCGCGCCCGAACAAACCGCCCTCACCCGCATGCGGATTGAGCCCGGCGACAGCGACCCGCGCGGCCGGCAAGCCAAGATCGCGCGCGGCGCGATGGGCCAGGCGGATCGTATCGAGTTCGCGCGCGTAGGTGATGAGATCGCAAGCCTGGCGCACGGAAACATGGATGGTGGCGAGGACGACGCGAATCTCTTCATTCGCCAGCATCATGGCGAAATGCTCGACCCCGCTGCGCTCGGCGAGAATTTCGGTGTGTCCGGGATATTTCAGCCCGGCGAGCGACATGGCTTCCTTGTTGATCGGCGCCGTGACGAGCCCCCGGACTGCGCCCGCCAGCGTGAAATCGATGCCTTTTTGCACGTAATCATAGGCGGCCCGACCGGCGCGGGCATCGAGGATGCCGAATGGCAGGCCGTCGACCGGCGCGCCGCACGCCAGCACCGGCATGGTTCCTGGCACGTAACGGAAATCCTGCGGCTGTGCGAGCGGCACGATGCGTACATCGGCGCCGGTCAGCGCGGCCGCCCGCTGCAGACGGGCCGGATCGCCGATGACGAAGGCCTGCGGCGGCTCCGCTTCAGCGAAACATTTGGCGACGATCTCCGGACCGATCCCGGTCGGATCGCCGGAAGAGATGGCGTGGGGAAGGATTTGGCTCATGGGCACCATTGATTTGAGATATAATCAACCTTATCCTGCTGAAGCCGCAAGAAAATGAATATATCCTCAAGCTTCAATTGAGTATTTCTCAATGACCTCCCATCTGCCGAGCATGAGCGCGCTGCGGGCCTTCGAAGCCGCGGTGCGGCTGCGCAGCGTCTCGGGCGCCGCTCAGGAATTGCGCCTGACGCCGGGCGCGATCAGCCGCGCCCTGCAGGACTTCGAGGCAGCGGCGGGCGTCACCCTGTTCGAGCGGCAGCCCCGGGCCTTGCAGCCGACCGCGGCGGCCGAGCGTCTGGCCGAGGACGTGCGGATCCTGTTCACGCGGATGGAGGGCGCCTTGGCGCGCGCCCGCAGCGCCGCGCATCAGCTGCCGGTGGTGATCTCGTGCGAGCCTTCGCTGCTGATCCGCTGGCTGATCCCCCGCCTGCCGTCGCTTCAGGATTGGCTCGGACGGCACGACATCCGCTTCGTGTCGGCCGGTGGCCCGGTGCCCTTCGCCCGCGACGGCATCGATCTCGCCCTGCGCCGGCGCGACTTCGCCATGCCCAAAACGATCATCGCCGAGCCGTTCCTCACCGAGCGGATCGGCCCAGTGTGCCGCCCGGATATTGCTGCCCAAACCGTGCCGCGCGGAGCGATGGACGAGATCGTGACGCTGCACACGCGCACTCGCGCCGATGCCTGGAACACTTGGTCACGCCAAAGCGGCACAGCGGTCCGGCCGGCGCGCGAACTCACCTTCGAACATTTCTATCTCAGCCTGCAGGCCGCTGTTGCTGGTCTTGGGTTTGCCATCGGCCCGGTCGCGCTGGTGCAGGACGATTTGCGCACCGGTACATTGGCCGCGCCGCGCGGCCTCGTCGCTGACGGCACCGATTATGTGCTGATGAGCGATGGCAACACGGCCGCAAAATTGTTCAGCAAAATGCTCGACTGGCTGCGCCGGGAAATGGCCGACACTGAGTCGATGTGACGCCGCCTCACCAGAATTTTTTCTGCGCCACCAGCTTCGCCTGCGCGGCATCAGCCATCTTGAGAAGCTTTGCATCCGAGCGCTTTTGCCGCGCCGCGACCTCGTGCCAAAGGCCGATGCTGACGTGGTCCTGCGCGGCCGCGCGATCGTTGAGATCGCCCAGCAGGACTTGCAGGCGGTTGAGACATTTGCGGAATTGCGCCAGGCGCCGCCGGCCATTCTTGCGGCAGATGAGATCGCCGAAGAATTCGCAGGTATAGCGCAGCTTTTTCACGCGCAGCCGCACTTGATGCCGCTCGTACATATCGAGATCGAGAAGCCCACCGCATTTGCGGAAGCGCCGCCATTGCCGTTCGAACATATGCGTTACGAACGCATCAAGCGCTTCTTCTCGCGGCGTCCAATCTTCGGCGTCGACGAAGGCGAGAAGACGCGCGATATCTGTTTCGAAACGCTGCGACTGCAACATGCGGAGCGCTTTGCGCAGCGCCATCCGCTGCGCGCGCTCGAGTGCGCCGATCTCGTCTTGAAAGGCGACGGACGCACCGACGTTCTGCAGCATAACCAGAAGGACATCCAAGCTCCTGACCGCACCCAGCGTCTTGAAAATGTACTTCAGCCGCTCACGAACTTCAGCCGCTTCGGGTTGGGGGAGGATGGCTCTGAAGCAGAAGAACAACGACAGAATCTTGCGGATCGCGACACGCATCTTATGCAACGGCTCCGCCTCGGCAGAGGTTCGCAGCGATTTGCCGTTGGCGAGCAATTGATTGACGCATTCGTGAACGAGCGCACGAAACGCCTCGCAAGGCTCCATATGCCGCGTGAGCAGCGGCGCGGATCGAGGGTCCTTCGCGCTCGGTACAACTTCAAAAGACGCGTGCTTGTCCATCCTCCTCGCCCTGGTTTGCGGCAGATCAAATCGGACCGCACCTCAGCCCACTATGACACTAGAGCATTTTCCGTTCTCTCAGAATCGGAAAATGGCTCTAAATCTTTGTTCTGTCGCATTTCCTTAATCGAAAAGTCGAAAAATTTTTCTGGGAAATGCTTTATTCTGCACGCGATGGACATAAAGCGCAAAAGTACGGCATCATGGGAACAAGGATCCCACTCATGGAGACGGAAATGACGAATCCACAATTCGGCAGCAATATGCCGCAAAACGGCATGCCCGATTTTGGCGCCGCCATTCACGCACATTGGAAATTGTTTCTGTTCGAAGGCATCGTGCTGCTGCTGCTCGGCGCGGCGGCAATCGCCATGCCCGCGATCGCGGGACTGACCGCGACGATCGTTCTTGGCTGGCTGTTCCTGATCGGCGGCGCGGTCGGACTGGCGGCAAGCTGGGCCGGACGGCACACGCCGGGCTTTAACTGGGCGATCGCCTCGGCTATCCTGACTTTGCTCGCGGGCGTCATCCTGCTGGCCTTCCCGATCAACGGCATCTTGTCGCTCACCCTCATCATCGCCGCCTTCCTCGTGATGGACGGCGCCGCGTCGGCCATGATGGCGTTCGATCACCGCCGCGTTCAGTCCGGCGCCTGGGCCTGGCTATTGCTGAGCGCGCTCGTGGACATCATTCTCGCCGCGCTGATCATTTCGGGCTTTCCGGGCTCGGCGGAATGGGTGGTCGGCACGATCGTCGGCATTGATTTCCTGCTCGGCGGCGCAGCGCTCGTCGCGGCGGCGATGCAATTCAGGCGCGACGCGGGCGCTTGACCGCGCCCATGGCCGGCAAGAAGGCGCGCTCGTCGATCAGCTCGGCAGCCGGGCGGCGGGCGACAGCGCGCCCATCTGGTCCTTGGGGAACGGCTTGAAGGTCATCGCAATCAGGAAGGCACCCACGCCCACGCCGAAACTCGCGATATAGAGCCAGCCGTAATTGCCCGTCGCGTCGAAGATCCAGCCGCCAAGCAGCGGGCCGGTCGACATGCCGAGGCTGCCGGCCATCGCCGATCCGCCAATGATCGTCCCCATCATGCGCAACGGGAAATTCTCGCGCGCGAGCACCGCGTACAGCGGCATCACCCCGGCATAGGTGAATCCGAACAGGGTCGCGGCAGAATAAAACGCCGCGATATTATGAGCGAAATAATAGCCCAACGCCCCGATGGCCTGGATCAGCAGCCCGATGACCAGCGTCCTTTTCGCGCCGAATCTATCCCCCACCAATCCGAAGCCGATCCTGCCGCCAAGCCCGGCGAGCCCCTCGACACTGTAGATCGAAACCGCCGTCATGGCCGGGATGCCGCACGCCATCGCATAGCTGACGGTGTGGAAGATCGGACCCGAATGGGTGGCGCAGCAACTGAAATTCGTCAGCAGCAGGATGAGGAAGGGCGGCGACCTGAGCGCTTCGCTCAGCGGCATATCGGGCTCGCCTTGCGCTTGTGCAGCGCTCGCGCCAACGGCTTGCTCCAAAGCTGGTGCACGGCGGACGAGGAGCGAGACCGGAATCATGATCGTCGCGACGATGGCGGCGATGATCAGATATGACGTGCGCCAATCGTGGCGCTGCACGAGCCAGCTCGCGATGGGCGACATGGTCATCGGCGCCATGCCCATGCCGGCCGAGACCAGCGAGACGGCCAGGCTGCGCTGCGTCTCGAACCAGCCCGTTACCGCCGCCATCATGGGGGCGAAGATCGCCGAAGCCGCTAGACCGACGAGCAGCCCGAAGACCAATTGAAATTCCAGCAGCGACTGGCTGTAGCTCGCCAGCACGAGGCTCACCACCATGAGGCAGGAGCCGGTCAGCACGACCATGCGCGGCCCGAACCGGTCCGTGACCGCGCCCCAAAACAGGCTGCCCACCGCCATCGCCAGAAAGCCGATGGTCATGGCGCTCGATATGCCGGCGCGCGACCAGCCGGTCGCCGCAGTCATCGGCACCAGGAAGACCGGCAGCGCGAACATCGCGCCGATGGCGATGCAGCCCAAGAGGCCTCCGGCAAGAACGATCACCCAGCGATAGTGCGGACTGGTCATGGCAGATGTCCTTTCAACAGTCTGTCGTCAGGCCGGCAACCGGCGCTCATACTCTCGCTTCAGGCGGCTCCAGCCGTCCCAGAACGGCTCCGGCGTCGTGCCGGCAATGCGGGCGACCAGAATGTCGAGATGGATGTGCCAGCCTGGGCCGACCCTCAGCATCGTGTCGCGGTTCGGCAAACGGCGATGAGTCAGCGTCAGCAGCACAAGGTCGCCGCGCGGCTGCAATTCGAACGATACATCGCCGCTGTCGCGCCAGGCAATGACCAGCTTATGCGGCGGATCGACCTCGACGATGCGGCCCTGCATCCGATGCTCTGCTTCAAAGCCTTCCGGCCGCTGACCCGGCGGTTGGGTCAATTCGTCATTGCGCCAGACGAATTCGAAGGCGGTGCCAGCAGCGAGTTCCATATCCCCTGCCGCGAGCCACTGACGGCGTAGATCGCTGTCGGTGAGATAGGCCCAGACCCGCTCGATCGGGCCGTGCAACCGGCGCTGAATCGTCAAGGTCGCGGGCTCGCTCAGCACGCCGTAACCGTCGCCACTTACATGTTCGTTCATCGGTCCTCTCCTTGGTCAGGTGACGTGGATCGGCGCGCCGCCTCTTCGCGCAACAATTGATCGAGGCGGTCGAAACGTGTGGTCCAGAATTGCTCGTAAAATTTGAGCCAGTCGTGCGCGCTGGCGAGAGGTTTGGGCTCGAGGCGGCACAAATGGGTGCGGCCGCGCACCTCCCGGCGGATCAGCCCTGCCCCTTCCAGCACCTTGATGTGCTTGGAGGTCGCCGCGAGCGAGATGGCGAAGGGCTTGGCAAGCTCGCCGACCGTGCGCTCACCGCGCGCGAGTTCGCGCAGCATGTGCCGGCGGGTGGCGTCGCCAAGGGCATGAAAGACGGTGTCGAGTTCGGGCGCAAGTAATTCAACCATGTGGTTGAATATAGTCATGAAGCGCAGAATAGTCAACCAATTGGTTGAATAATGTGAAGGAGGATCAAGCGGGCAAAGTGCGATTGGCCTCACCAAGGTCTCAAATACGGCGCCGACGCGTGACGGCGGCGCAAATGCCCGATACCGTTGCCGGGATCAGCACCGCACCAATCGCGTGGAGCGAGCATGGCGAACAAGCCTCAATCGGAAATCATCTGCCGCAGGGCGCTCGATGCCGATTTCGCCCCCGCTGCCAATCTCCTGAACCGCTATCATTTCAGCCGGCTCAGTCCCGAGGAGCGGCGGGACGGATTCATTTCCGTGCGCTTCACGCCGGACGAATTGCGCGAGCTCACCAAGGACATCGGCATGTTCGTCGCCGTTGCGGAGACGAATATGCTCGGCTGCCTCTGTTGCTCCGACGTCGGATCGCATTCGCTGACACCGACACCCTTTCATACGATGCGCGAAAATTTCGACCGTTGGTCCTTTCACGGCAAACCCTTGTCGCAGTGGCGCGCGTTCGCCTACGGACCGGTGTGCATTGAGGCGGCCGCGCGCGGCCAAGGCCTTTTACGGCGGTTGTTCGCAACGATGCTTCCCGCGGTGCGGAATCGGTTCGACATCGGCACGTCGTTCATCGCCAAATCCAACGAACGATCGCTGGCCGCCCATGTCCATCAGCTCGGCATGATCCCGATCGGCACGTTTCGCCATAACGACTGGGAGTTTGTCGTCCTGGCTTTCGACATCGCGTGAGGCCGGACCAAGGCCATCCAGCCAGGATACCTCGCTCGGTTCCATCCAGCGCAAGCTTCACAGATATATATGCCTATAAAATATGTATTTCATGAAATTTTTTCCTAAAAAAAGAACAAGTTTGGAGCCAATTCCTAGAGATAATTCCTATATTACGGGCCAAAGAGCAGGTCTTCTCGGCTGGGGTTGAAGCAATGTGGAACAAACCGCGAGGGAGCACGCGCGACGCTCGTCCTCAACCAGACGAACAAGCATAATCGAGTATTATTCGCGCGATTGACGGCAAACGCTGCAAGACGTGAAGAATAGATCAAATAGAGGGGGATATCATGTATCGGAATTGGGGCCAACGACGGCAGAGCTTGATGCTCCGCAACCGCGCCGGGATCGCGGCAACCGCGCACGCGCGGTGACCGAGATCCGCGAACGACGGGCAATGCCCACAGAATTTCCGCTCGATCGCTCCGCCCGCTTGATTGCCCGAAGAAACAGGCCAAGACTGCCGAACGGCCAAGGCGCCGCTATGGCGGCGGAAATGCGGAACGGTCACCGCATCAGATGTGTTCAATTCGAGAGATAGCCAAATGTCAGAGCATGTCACCGAGATCGCAATCGATACTGCGCCCAAGGCCCCGCTTCCCTTTTCGCATTTCGCGGCCCCGATCCGACCGCAGAGCGAATTGCGGCGGGCCATTACCGCCGCCTATCGGCGGCCAGAGCCGGAATGCCTGCCGCCCCTCGTCGTCGCCGCCAGGCTCACCTCGGCGGAGAAGGACACGGTGGCCCGGACTGCGCGCAAATTGATCGAAGCGCTGCGGGCCAAGCATAAGGGCAGCGGCGTCGAGGGCCTCGTGCACGAATATTCGCTGTCGAGCCAGGAAGGCGTCGCCCTGATGTGTCTCGCCGAAGCGCTGCTGCGTATTCCCGACATGGCGACACGCGATGCACTCATCCGCGACAAGATTTCATCCGGCGACTGGAAGGCGCATCTCGGCGGCGGCCGCTCGCTGTTCGTGAATGCCGCGACGTGGGGGCTCGTCATCACTGGCAAGCTGACATCGACGGTCAACGACCGCAATCTTTCGGCCGCGCTCACACGCCTGATCGCCCGCTGCGGCGAACCTGTCATCCGCCGCGGCGTCGACATGGCGATGCGCATGATGGGCGAGCAATTCGTCACCGGCGAGACGATCGAGGAAGCGTTGAAACGGGCGCAACCTCTGGAAGCGCGCGGGTTCCGTTATTCCTACGACATGCTCGGCGAAGCGGCGACGACAGCGGCCGATGCGAAACGTTATTATCGGGATTACGAAAGCGCGATCCGCGCCATCGGCAAGGCTTCGGCGGGCCGCGGCGTCTATGCGGGCCCAGGCATTTCGATCAAACTCTCGGCCCTGCATCCGCGCTACAGCCGCGCGCAATCCGAGCGGGTGATGAAGGAACTGCTGCCGCGCGTCAAGGAGCTGGCGCTGCTGGCAAAACAATACGACATCGGCCTCAACATCGATGCCGAGGAGGCGGACCGGCTGGAACTGTCGCTCGACCTCTTGGAAGAGCTGAGCCTCGACAAGGATCTTGGCGGCTGGAACGGGCTCGGCTTCGTCGTGCAGGCCTATGGCAAGCGCTGCCCCTTCGTGCTCGATTACGTCATCGACCTCGCGCGGCGCTCGCACCGCCGCATCATGGTTCGCCTGGTCAAGGGCGCCTATTGGGATGCCGAAATCAAGCGCGCCCAGCTCGACGGGCTGGCGGATTTTCCCGTCTACACGCGCAAGGTCTATACGGACGTCGCCTATATTGCCTGCGCCCGCAAACTTCTTGGCGCGCCGGACGCGGTCTTTCCGCAATTCGCAACCCATAACGCGCAATCGCTCGCCACGATCTATCATCTCGCCGGCCCCGATTTTCAGGTCGGCAAATACGAGTTCCAATGCCTGCACGGCATGGGCGAACCGCTTTACGACGAGGTCGTCGGCAAGGACAAACTCGACCGGCCCTGCCGCATCTATGCGCCGGTCGGCACCCATGAGACATTGCTCGCCTATCTCGTCCGGCGGCTGCTCGAGAACGGCGCCAACTCGTCCTTCGTCAACCGCATTTCCGATCCGAACGTGTCGATCGCCGACCTGATCGCCGATCCGGTCGATGTCGTCACGGCCATGCCCGCGATCGGCGCGACACATGATCAGATCGCTCTGCCGCACGCGATTTACGGCGCGAGCCGGCGCAATTCCGCCGGTATCGATCTGTCGAACGAGGCCGCACTGGCAGAACTGTCGCAAAACTTGCGCGCAACAGTGACGGAAGCGTGGCATGCAACGCCGCTTCTCGCCGATGGCGCCACGGACGGCGTCGCCCATCCGGTCCTGAATCCGGCCGATCACGATGATGTCGTCGGCCGGGTCACCGAGTTGAATGTCGCGGATGCCGCAAAAGTCGTGCGGCTCGCGGCGGAACGTTTTGCGTCCTGGTCGGCCGTGCCGCCGAACAATCGCGCAGCCTGTCTCGACAAGGCCGCCGAGCTGATGCAGGCGCGCATGGAAAATCTGATGGGCATCATCATGCGCGAGGCCGGCAAATCCGCCGCCAACGCCGTCGGCGAAGTGCGCGAAGCCATAGATTTCCTGCGCTATTACGCGAACCAGGCACGCCGCACGCTCGGGCCGGCGCATGCGGCGCTGGGGCCCATCGTCTGCATCAGCCCGTGGAACTTCCCACTGGCTATCTTCACCGGCCAGATCGCAGCGGCGCTCGTCGCCGGCAACACGGTCATCGCCAAGCCGGCGGACGAGACGCCGATCATCGCCTTCGAAAGCGTGAAGATCCTGCACGAAGCTGGCATTCCGGCCGACGCGCTGCAATTCGCGCCCGGCGGCGGGGCCGTAGGCGCGGCGCTCGTCGCGGCGCCGGAAGTGGCGGGCGTCATGTTCACCGGCTCGACCGAAGTCGCGCGGCTCATCCAGGCGCAGCTGGCCGGACGCCTCTCGGCGGCGGGCAAGCCCATTCCGCTGATCGCCGAGACCGGCGGGCAGAACGGCATGATCGTGGATTCTTCCGCGCTCGCCGAGCAGGTCGTCGGCGATGTGATCGCGTCGGCCTTCGACAGCGCCGGCCAGCGCTGCTCGGCGCTGCGCGTCCTGTGCCTGCAGGAGGATGTCGCTGACCGCACATTGCAGATGCTGAAAGGCGCCTTGGCCGAACTCGACATCGGCCGCACCGACCGCCTCAATGTCGATGTCGGTCCGGTCATCACCGACGAAGCCAAGGTCGGCATCGAGCAGCATATCGAGCGCATGCGCGCGCTCGGCTACAAGGTCGAGCAACAGGAGTTGCCGGCAGACACGGCCAAGGGGACCTTCGTGCCGCCGACGATCATCGAGATCAAAAAGCTCTCGGATCTCAAGCGCGAAGTCTTCGGGCCGGTCCTGCACGTGATGCGCTACCGGCGCGAGGATACGGACCGCCTGATCGACGAGATCAACGGCACCGGCTATGGCCTCACCTTCGGCCTGCACACGCGCCTCGACGAGACGATTGCCCATGTGACCAGCCGCGTCAAAGCCGGCAATCTCTACGTCAACCGCAACATCATCGGCGCCGTGGTCGGCGTGCAGCCGTTCGGCGGCCGCGGACTGTCGGGCACCGGCCCGAAGGCTGGCGGGCCGCTCTACATCGGCCGCCTCGTCCAGCGCGCGCCGGTGCCGCCGCAGCACAGTTCGATCCATACCGATCCTGCCCTGCTCGCCTATGCGGCATGGCTGTATCAAAAGGGCCTGCGGACCGAGTCGGAGGAGGCGCGCGAGCTGGGCGGACATTCGGCGCTCAGCCTGCATCAAGAGCTTGCAGGCCCGGTCGGCGAGCGCAATCTCTATACCCTGCACCCGCGCGGCCGGATCCTGCTTGCGCCTCTGACCGAGGCCGGGCTGTATCGTCAGCTTGCCGCCACCCTCGCGACCGGCAACCATGCCGTCATCGATGCGGGCTCCAACCTGCACGGAGCATTTGCCGGCCTGCCGGCGGAGGTCGCGGCCCGCGTGTCCTGGACCTCGAACTGGGAGGCCGACGGCCCCTTCGCCGGCGCCTTGCTCGAAGGCGATGCGGATCGGATCAAAGCGCTCAACCAGAAAATCGCTAATCTGCCCGGACCGCTGGTCCTGGTCCAAGCTGCGACAACAGGGGAGTTGACTCACGATCCCGACGCCTATTGCCTGAACTGGCTGCTGGAAGAAGTGTCGACCTCGATCAACACCGCCGCAGCCGGAGGCAATGCGAGCCTCATGGCAATCGGCTAGGCCGGTTCGGCGCGTGGGACGGAAAGGGGCGGCAGCGGAACGGCCGCTGGGGAGTGAGAGGGGGGTCATGCGGATCGGCATTTTGCAGGGGCCGGAGGTGGCGGACAGCCCTTCCGCCAATCTCGAACGGCTTGGCCGGGCGATCAGTACCGCCGGGCAGCCGCGCCTCATGATCACGCCCGAAATGTTCATGACGGGCTACAATATCGGCCCTGCGGCAACGGCTGCGGCGGCGCAAGCCGCGGATGGTGAATGGTCGGCTGCGATCGCGGCCCTCGCGCGGCAGAGCGGCAGCGCGATCCTCTACGGCTATCCCGAGCGCGGCATCGACGGCAAAGTTTACAACTCCGCCCAGCTCATCGACCGGGACGGACGCCGGCTTGCCAACCATCGCAAGGCGCATCTGTTCGGCGAGATCGATCGCTCCGCCTTCGCCGAGGGCGACGGTGAAGCGGTCGTGACCGAACTCGACGGCGTGAAAATCGGTCTCCTGATCTGTTATGAGGTCGAGTTTCCGGAGAACGTCCGGCTGCTTGCCCTCGCGGGCGCGGAATTCGTCGCCGTGCCGACCGCACTGATGCAACCCTACACATTTATCGCACGCGAAATGGTGCGCACCCGCGCCTACGAGAACCAGGTCTTTCTCGCCTACGCCAATCGCTGCGGGGCAGAAGGCGATCTGACCTATCTTGGTCAAAGCTGCATCGTCGCCCCCGACGGCTCCGACCTCGCCCGGGCCACGACGAACGAAGATGTGATTGCGGCTAATCTCGATTTTGCCGGCATGGCCGGTTCGCGCGCGCTCAACACCTACCTGCACGACCGCCGCCCCGAGGTCTACCGGCCTCTGACCCACCCGCACTGAGTCAATTTTTCCTCAAGGAAGCAACACTGCATGAGCGCTCCGCACGAATCCGTCACCGGCACCGGCAGCAACGTCAAACCCGTCACCTATTTCGGCCCGGATTTTCCGTTCGCCTATGACGATTGGCTGAAGCATCCGGCAGGGCTCGGCCACGTGCCGGCCGAGCGGCACGGCACGGAAGTGGCGATTGTCGGCGCCGGCATGGCCGGCATTACCGCTGCCCATGAATTGATGAAGCTCGGACTGAAGCCGGTGGTCTATGAATCCGGGCGTTTCGGCGGCCGCCTGCGGTCGCAGCCATTCGAAGGCGCCGAAGGTGTCATCGCCGAACTCGGCGGCATGCGCTTTCCGGTCTCCTCAACAGCCTTCTATCACTATGTGAACGGCATGGGGCTGAGCACGAACCCCTTCCCCAACCCGCTCGACGAGGCAACGCCCTCCACGGTGATCGATCTTGAAGGCGTCTCCACCTATGTCGAGAAGGCTGCCGACCTGCCGCCCTTCTTCAAGGAAGTGGCGGCGGCCTGGTCGGAGGCGCTCGAAGATTACGCCCAGTTCGGCGCCATTCAGGAGGCCATCCGCAACCGGGACGTGAAAGCGGTCAAGGAGATCTGGAACCGCCTCGTGCCGCTGTGGGATGATCGGACATTCTACGATTTTCTCGCGACCGCGCCCTCCTTTGCCAACAAATCGTTCCGGCATCTGGAGGCTTTCGGGCAAGTCGGATTCGGCACCGGCGGTTGGGATACCGACTTTCCCAATTCCATGCTCGAAATCCTGCGCGTCGTCATCACCAATTGCGATGAACATCAGCGCTATGTGGTGGGCGGCGTCGAGCAGGTGCCGCGCCGGCTCTGGCGCGATGAACCGGAGAAGCTCGTGCATTGGCCGGCGGGAACATCGCTCGCGAAATTGCATTCGGGCGCAACACGGCCCGGCGTTACGCGCCTAAAGCGTCTCGGCGCGGATCGCTTCAGCATCACCGACCGCTGGGGTCACGTGCGCGATTATTCCGCCGTGCTCGTGACCGGGCAATCCTGGTTGCTCACCACCCATATGGAGACCGACGAAAGCCTGTTCTCGCACAAGCTCTGGATGGCGCTCGACCGCACCCGCTACATGCAGAGTTCCAAGACTTTCGTCATGGTCGACCGCCCCTTCTGGAAGGAGCGCGATCCCAAGACCGGCCGCTATCCGTTCAGCATGACGCTAACGGACCGCTTGAGCCGCGGGACCTATCTCTTCGACAATGGCCCGGACAAGCCGGCGACGATTTGCCTGAGCTATTCGTGGATGAGCGATGCTTTGAAAATGTTGCCGCTGCCGGTCGACAAGCGCGTCAAGCTCATCCTCGGCGCGTTGCGCAAAATCTATCCCGATCTCGATATCGAGAAGCACATTATCGGCGACCCGATCACCGTGTCCTGGGAGACCGATCCCAATTTCCTCGGCGCCTTCAAGGGCGCCCTGCCCGGCCATTACCGTTACAACCACCGCATGTATTGCCATTTCATGCAAGACGATCTCCCGCCCTCCGAGCGCGGCATTTTCCTCGCCGGCGACGATGTGGGCTGGACGCCGGGCTGGGTGGAAGGCGCGGTCACGACTGCGCTCAATGCGGTGTGGGGCATCGTGCATCACCTGGGCGGTGTCACTGCCACGGACAATCCGGGCCCGGGCGACCGGTTCGATGATCTCAAACCCTTGGCTTTGCCCGAGTAACAAGGACGCGCGAGCCTCGTACCGGCGCGTTTTGCCGCAGATGCAAGAATTAAGAAAACAGATCAAGATCAACGCTTGCAGAGGATGGAACCAGCGCCATGAGCCAACACGAGAAGCTGCGCAACTTGAGCGACATCTACCGTTTCCTGCGCAAGAACGAGACGCCGATCTACATCGTCACGCCGACGCCGTTCAATTTGCTCGGCCTCGACCAATGGGTCGGCGGTTTGGAATTCGTGAATTATTTCGACATTTTCGACGGAAGGCATCCGCGCGTATTCGTGCCGCCGCGCATCGGCCCGGTCGACTTCAAGTCAATGGAGGATGTCGCCAATTGTCTCGTCGCGCATCCGGCGTTCAAGGCGCGTATCCGCAAACGCCCGCGCGGCAAGGCGATCTTCGTGATGTTCGACGAGGAAACGGAAAAGCTTTGCGAGGCAGCCGGCGTCGATGTTGCGCTTCCGAAAGCGGCGCTGCGCACGCGGCTCGATTCAAAGATCGAAACGACGCGCCTTGGCAACGAGGCGGGCGTGGCGAGCGCGCCCAACACGATGGGCTTTGCCGCGACCTATCAGGAGCTCGAAGCGCTTGCCGCTCAGGCGCAACTTGGCTCCGATCTCGTCGTGCAGACCCCGTATGGCGACAGCGGCCGCACAACCTTCTTCATCAAGAGCGCGGTCGACTGGGACAAATATGCCGCCAAGATCATCGGCCAGGAATTGAAGGTGATGCGGCGGATCAACCATCTGCCCGGCACCATCGAAGGCTGCTGCACACGCCACGGTACGCTCGTCGGACCGGTGATGACCGACATCACCGGCTTTGCCGAGATCACGCCCTATAAAGGCGGCTGGTGCGGCAATGACGTCTCGCCGACCATCCTGCCCGGCGACGCGCCCGAGCGTGTGCGCGACATGGCCCGCAAGCTCGGCGACCGGCTCTATGCGGAAGGCTATCGCGGCGTCTTCTGCACCGACTTCCTGCTCGATACCGACACGCACGACGTCTATTTGGGCGAACTCAACCCGCGCGTGTCGGGCGCCTCGCCGCCGACCAATCTGATCACCACAACCTATGGCGGCTGTCCGCTCTTCCTGTTCCATCTGCTGGAGTTCCTCGACGTCGATTACGATCTCGACATCGAGGCGGTGCAGAGCCGCTGGCGGGAATACGACCATTGGAGCCAGCTCATTCTGAAGCAGACCGAGGACAAGGTGGAACTGCTGACCCGGGTGCCGCAATCCGGCATCTGGCGCATGAACGACCGCGGCGAGATCGCCTACCAGCGGCCCGCCCTCGATCTGACCAGCGTCGGCGACGAGAACGAGGCTTTCTACATGCGCGTATACGGCGTCGGCGAATATTGCTACCATGGGGCCGATATGGGTTGTCTGCTGGCGCGCGGCCGCATGCAGTCGGACGCCCGCGAACTCCTTATGCGCGCCAAGAAGTGGAATGCCGGCATCAAGGCGCAATTCGAGTCGGTTCCGCTGCCGCCCATGGCCGGCGTGGTGCCGCCCGCGGACATGCCCTCATCGAAATGGATCTGACGGAACGTGCTGGACCGGCACGAATGGATGGAATGAAAGTAGGGTTTCGTAGTCTATTGGAGCAGCGACCGGGGCCGGCTTGGAGCGCCGTGTTCCAGGCGGGCTGGCCGGGCTGGCGCCGGTGGTTTCTGGAACGCGGCGGCGCGCAGGCACCGAGCCTCGACGATGCGACGCGGGCGCTGCGGCGCTTCATGCCGGAAATGGAACGCTTGTGGTCCGGGCTGGTCGAGGCGGTGGCGTCCGACGAGGACGCCGCTCGCTTCCTGAGCTTCTGGACGCCGCCGCGCTATCTGATCCAATGCAGCCAGGCGGTCCTAGTCGACGATGACGGCCCGATCCTGGTGCGCAATTACGATCTCGCGCCGGAACTCAACGAAGGCACGGTGCTGCGCACCCGCTGGCGCAGCCGCGACGTCATGGGCATGGTGGATGCATTGTCCGGCCTCGCCGACGGGATGAACGACGCCGGCCTCGCCGTATCGCTCACCTTCGGCGGGCGCACGGTCGTCGGCAAAGGCTTCGGCGCGCCGATGATCGTGCGCTACCTGCTCGAAGTGTGCTCCGATGCGCAGCAGGCAGTGGAAGCGCTGCGCGCGATTCCCTGCCACATGGCCTACAATGTGACGGTGATGGATCGGCACGGCCGCGGCGAAACAGTGTTCCTCTCGCCCGACCGGCCGGCGATCGTGACCGGCAAGCCGTTCACCACCAACCATCAGGTCGGCGTGGAATGGCCGCGGCACGGCCGCCTGTCGCGCACGGTGGAGCGGGCGGATGCGCTGGAAAAGATCCTGGCCAACCGGAAACTCGATGGCGACAGCCTGACCGCAGCCTTTCTGCAGCCCCCCTTGCTGGCGACCAGCTATGCGGAAGGTTTCGGCACCGTCTACACCGCCGCCTACCGCCCGGCAGAAGGCGCGATGACCCTGCTGTGGCCCGGCCAACCGGAGCGGCGCTGGACCTTCCAGGACTATAAGCAGATCGAATTCGAAGTGTCTTACCCGGATTGAAATTCGATCGCTCCTATCTCGCTTCCCTGGGACCTGTGACAAAGCGCCAACGCCGGCTCGATTGACGTGCGCGCAGTTCGCCGTCTTTAGTCAGGAACGACGGAATCGAAATCCTGGATTTCGCGCGCGCAGTTCTCACGCGAACGGACAACGACATGACCGAGATCTGCGTCGCGCGCTCCAGGTGAAAAAACATTTTGGTGCCAGACAGTAGCTAAAGAACGTTCGGTCGCGATCTGGGGGGAGAGTCTTATGGGCGCGCATTTTATCGGCGTAGATGTCGGCACCGGTTCCGCCCGCGCGGGCGTTTTCGACGGCGCGGGAAAATCGCTCGCCGCCGCGAGCCATCCGATCCGCATCTGGCGCCCGCATCCGCTGCATGCGGAACAATCGAGCGCCGACATCTGGCAGGCGGTGTGCGCCTCCGTTCGCAAGGCGATCGCTGACGCCGCGATTGAGCCCGGAAGCGTCGCGGGCATCGGGTTCGATGCGACATGCTCGCTCGTCGTGCTCGATGGGAGCGGAAATTCCCTTGCGGTGAATGCCGAGGGCGAGGCGGAGCGCGACATCATCTTGTGGATGGATCACCGCGCGCGCGGACAGGCCGAGCGGATTAACACAGCCGGCGCGCATGTGCTCGACTATGTCGGCGGCCGCATCTCGCCCGAGATGGAAACGCCGAAGCTGCTGTGGCTTGCCGAAAACCTGCCCGACACATTTGCGAAAGCAGGGCACTTTCTCGACCTTGCGGATTTCCTGACCTGGCGATCGAGCGGCAGCCTGATCCGTTCGACCTGCACGGTCACCTGCAAATGGACCTATCTGGCGCACGAAAAGCGCTGGGACAGTGCCTATTTCGATCGCATCGGTCTTGGCTCTTTGAGCGCAGCGGACTTTGCCCGCATCGGCGCCCACATTGCCGATCCTAGCACGAGGCTCGGCGCCGGATTGACCGAACAGGCGGCGGCCGAACTCGGCCTGCGCGTTGGAACTCCGGTCGCAACCGGCATCATTGACGCGCATGCAGGCGCGGTCGGAACGCTGGGTGCAAAGAATCTTCCCGGCGCGCTCGAAGACCGGCTCGCCTATGTCTTCGGCACATCGGCCTGCACGCTGAATGTCACGAAAGATCCCGTTTTCGTACCGGGCGTATGGGGTCCCTATTATTCGGCGCTTATTCCCGGCCTGTGGCTGAACGAGGGCGGGCAATCCGCCGCCGGCGCGGCGATGGATTACCTCATTCGGTTGCATCCCAATGCTGGTCGAATCGAAGAAAAGGCCAGGGCCGCAGGCATAAGTCCGATCCAATATCTGGAACAGCAGGCCCGCGAGCTTCTGGAGGCGCGCGCGTTCCCCGACATCGTGAAGGGGCTGCATATCGTGCCGGAATTCATCGGCAATCGCGCGCCGTTTGCCGATCCGGACGCGCGGGCGGTGATCGCCGGGCTCGGTCTCGACGACGACGAAACCAGTCTCGTCCGGCTCTATCTCGCCGGGACCGCATCGATCGGTTATGGCCTGCGCCAGATTCTCGACGCCTTGGCCGGGAAGGGAACGACAATTTCCACCGTGGTGGTCAGCGGCGGTGCGGCGCGCAGCGCGCTGGTCCGGCGCATCCTTGCCGATGCCGCGAATATCACCATCGCAAGCGTCGATACCGACGAGCCGGTGCTACTCGGGTCGGCGATGCTGGCGGCGGTTGCAGCGGGTCACGTGCGCGAGATCAGCGACGCGATGATGACCATGTCCTCGGCGCACGAATTGCTGGAGCCCGATCCGCGATATCTTGCCGTTCACGCCCAGCGCTATGCCGCCTTTCAGGATTTGCAGGCGGCCTACAGACAATGCCGCGCCGTGTAACGAACAGAGAGTCTTATCGCGCCTGCCGTGATCGCGCGCGATAGGCTTGCGCGATAGCGCCACCGCGCTCGCCGTCTCGACACACAAAGCGACGGTTCACACAAACACACAGCGCGGTAAAACAGCGGTCTGCAGGCCGTTTATGCTGTCACATGCGCGTCACCCCTCCTCGTTACGTTTTGAGCGAACGAGGTCATTATGCTTGCCATCAAGGGTGTCAGCAAAAGCTACAGCGGCCACAAGGCGGTCAGCGAGCTTTCCGTGGAGATTGCACCGGGAAGTTTCGTTGGCGTGATCGGCCGTTCGGGTGCTGGCAAGTCGACCCTGCTGCGCATGATCAACCGGCTCGACGAGCCAACCAGCGGCACGATCCTCTTCGGCGATCTCGACGTCACCGCTCTGCGCGGCGCGGCCTTACGGGATTGGCGCCGCCGCTGCGCCATGATCTTTCAGCAGTTCAACCTGACCGGCCGTCTGGACGTGCTCACCAATGTGTTGATGGGCCGCCTCGCCAGCGCGCCGGCCTGGCGCTCGATGCTGCGCATGTGGGGCGATGATGACCGCGCCATCGCGCTTGCGGCGCTCGAACAATTCGACATCGCCAATTTGGCGGCGCGGCGCGCCGACCAACTCTCTGGCGGCCAGCAGCAACGGGTCGCCATTTGCCGCGCCCTCGTGCAAGAGCCGGACATCATTCTAGCCGACGAGCCGATCGCCTCGCTCGACCCGCGCAACACGAAGATCGTGATGGATGCGCTGTTGCGTATCAACAAGCATTTCGGCATCACGGTTCTATGCAACCTGCATTCGCTCGATCTGGCGCGCGCCTATTGCGATCGCCTGATCGGCATGGCCGCCGGCCGCGTGGTCTTTGACGGTGCACCCTCGGCCTTGACCACCGATATCGCGCGCGACCTCTACGGCCTTGAGGCAAACGAAGTCCTCGACTCTCCCGTTCCTGCACCCGCAACCGACGGGGCAGCGATTCCGGCCGTCGCCTGAGCGCGGTCCGCACGTTCTTTACTCGGCTGAACATCAAAGAGGATGTTATGATCAATCGTCGTATCATGATGACAAGCTTGGCCGCGGGCCTCATCGCGCCGGCCTTCCGTTCCGCTTTCGCGCAGGAGTGGAAAGCGAAATATCCGGAGCTCATCTTCGCGATCATTCCGGAGGAAAACGCCTCGGGAACCGTGGAGCGCTACACGCCCTTCTGCGCCTATCTCAGCCGCGAGATCGGCACCAAGGTCACCTTGCGCGTGGTGCAGGATTATGCAGCCCTCATCGAAGGCCAGAAATCGGAACAGATCCATGTCGGCTGGTATGGCCCCGCATCCTACGCCCGCGCCTATCTCACCGGCGCGAAGATCACGCCCTTCGTGATCGAAGTCTCCAGCGGCGGCATCAAGGGCTATTATTCGGTCTTCTACGTGAAGAAGGATTCGCCCTATCAATCCGTCGCCGATCTCAAGGGCAAGAACCTCGGCCTCGTCGATCCGAACTCGACCTCGGGCAATAACGTGCCGCGCTTCGTCCTCGATAAAATGGGCATCGATCCGGACAAGTATTTCAACAAGGTCGTCTACACCGGCAGCCATGAAAATGCCGTTCTGGCCGTCCAGCAAGGCACTGTCGATGTCGCCGCCAATTGGTGGAACAGCGACGATGATTCCAACCTGACCCGCATGGCCAAGAAGGGCATGGTGAACAAGGACGATTTCCGCATCATCTATAAGTCGGACATCATCGTGAATTCGCCCATCGCCTATCTCGACAGCCTCCCCGAAGATCTGAAGGCCAAAATCAAACAAGCCTTCCTCGAAGCGGCCACCAAGGACAAAGACGCCTACGCCAAATTGTCCGACGGCAAGGACGACCCGTTCCAGCCGGTCGATCACAGCGCCTATGAACCCGTCGTGAACCTGGTGAAGTTCATCGACGGCCTGCGCAAGAAGAACGGCTAAAGCACGTCCGTTCCGATGCTCCAGAAGCCCCGCTGCCCGGTGGCAGCGGGCTTTAAAAGGACAGCACAGATTGCCGCAGACCATCGCCACGCTGCCCGAGCCGCAAGCGCGGGCGCTCATGCAAGCCTATCAACAGGCCGTCGCCGCCAAGCGCCGCGTGACATTGCTCGGCGGCCTCGTCCTCATCTGCCTCATGGCCGCAGCCGGCTGGATGGCGGAACTCAATCCGTTTAAGCTCGTGCGGCGGATCGGCTATTTCACCGACTATTTCAACCAGATGGCCCATCTGCAGGACGGGCCATGGGTGTTCAGCGATCCGGGCGAATGGTTTTGGGGCCTGAAAAAATGGCTGCTGCTGCTCGGAGACACATTGCTGATGGCCTATGCCGGCACGCTCGTCGGCGCGATCGGCGCGTTTTGCCTGTGTTTCCTCGCGACGAAAAATCTCGTGCGCTCGGCGCCCTTGCGCTTCTGCATTCGGCGCCTGCTCGAATTTCTCCGCACGGTGCCCGACATCGTCTTCGCGCTGATTTTCGTCTGGGCCTTTCAGCTTGGCCCCCTGCCCGGCGTCCTCGCGATCATGGTGCACACCACCGGCGCCTTGGGCAAACTGTTTTCCGAAGTGGTCGAGAACATCGACATGAAACCGCTGCATGGCATTGCCGCCAGCGGCGGCTCGTGGTTTCACCAAATTCGCTTCGGCGTTCTGCCGCAGGTGCTTTCTAATTTCGTGAGCTATGCGCTATTGCGCTTCGAGGTGAACGTGCGCGGCGCGACGGTCTTGGGCTTCGTCGGCGCCGGCGGCATCGGCATGACGCTCTACGAAGCGATCGAAAAATCCTACTACTCGGACATCAGCGCAATCCTGATCCTCATCATCGTGACGGTGATGGTGATCGATTATGCGACCGAGATTTTGCGGCATCGGCTGCTGGGGTGAAATGATGGCGCCCAACGTAAACCGCTTCCCCGATCTTGCCGCCGTCCGCGCCCGGCACGCCGCGCTGCTCGCGCCGAATTGGCGGCGCCGCGCCGGTGCGGTCCTCGTTCCCGCCGGTCTTGCCGCCCTTCTGCTGTTCAGCCTGGCGCATCTCGATTTTTCGCCGGAGCGGATCGTCTCGGGCCTCGGTCGTCTCGGCATGATCCCGCGCCTGATGCTGCCGCCGAACCCCGGAACGTGGGAGCGCTTCGGCCTCTTCGCTTACGCGCTCGGCGAAACGCTGGCGATTTCGCTGCTCGGCACGCTGCTTGCGGCGGTGCTTGCTTTTCCCTTGAGCCTGGCGGCGGCGCGCAACGTCATGGCCAGCGGGATTTTACGCTTTCTGACGCGCCGCAGCCTCGATACATTGCGCGGCATCGATACGCTCGTTTGGGCGCTGATCTGGATCAAAGTCGTCGGCCTTGGCCCCTTCGCCGGTGTTCTCGCGATCATGTGCTCCGATCTCGGCGGCTTCGGCAAATTGTTTTCCGAGGCGATGGAAGCGACGGACAGGAAGGCGAGCGAAGGCGTGATGTCGACCGGCGGCTCGCATCTGCAGGCGGTGCGGCTCGGCCTCATCCCGCAGGTTCTGCCGGTCATTGCGAGCCAGATGCTGTATTTCTTCGAGTCCAATATCCGCTCGGCGACCGTGATCGGCATCGTCGGTGCTGGCGGCATCGGCTCCTATATGTCGGAACTGATCAAGACCGACGAATGGCAGCAAGTGGCGTTTCTCATCCTGATGCTGCTCGTGATCGTCGCAATGGTCGATGTGATTTCCACGCGGCTGCGCTTCGCCATCATCGGCGACAAGCCGGTCGTCTGAACGACCGTGCTCAAAACCCCTCGCGCGCCAGCAAGAACTCGATGCGCTCCGGATTGAACGCGCTTTCCACCAGATGCAGCGGCGTGCCATCGCCGAGCCCGTCGATACTGATCGACACAAGAATCGGCGCACCGACGGCGATGTCCAGCCGCGCCGCCTCGGACTTGCCGGCGCCGCGCGCGAGAATGCGCGTCGACAGGCGCTCATAATCCTCGATGCCGTAGGATTTCAGCATGGCGGTGATCGACGCGCCAGCGCGCACGATGGCTTCCGGCAAGCCCGCAAAGCGCGCGGCCGACACGTGGTGGATTGAAAAGGAAACGGGCTTTGCATCGGCAGCGCTCAGGGTTTGAAACCGCCAGACGGATGTACCGGACGGCAGCTTGAGCGCGGCCGCCACATCGGCCTGCGCGCTGATCGAACGCGCGTTCAGTAAGAGACGGTTTGATGCGGCAATGCCGGCGCCGCGCAAGTTGGCGCTGAACGACACGCGCCGCCCCAGCCGATAGAGGAGCGGGCGCTGGCGCACGAAGCTGCCGCGCCCCTGCTCCACCGAAATGAAGCCCTGCTCCTGCAAATGATGAAAGGCGCGGCGCACCGTATGGCGGTTGACGCCATGGGCCTCGGCAAGATCGAGCACGGTCGGCAGCGCATCGCCCTCAGCGAGTTCGCCGCTGCGAATCCGTGCGAGCAGCGTATCGGCGATCGTCTTCCAAGCCGGCCCTGCGCCGGATGGGGGAATGCCGCCTCCATTCGGAACGGGCTTTTCTGCCGGGGCGTCCTGTGTCATAAAGACGTTACTCGAAAGGTCTAGACCTTTTGGCGTTTTAAGATCCGGACTTGGAGCTGTCAATGACCGCTGTGTCCCCACCCGACAGGACCCCGCGCCAGCGCTGGATGGCGGTGTTGGCGCGCGCCACCCAGGCGGAACTGGAGGCCATTTTCCATCGGCTCGGCGGCGAGCCGCCCCATCAGATGTTGAAGGCGCCAGAATGCGCCACGCTGATGGTCGAGGGGCGGACCGGCGGGAGCGGCCAGCGCTTCAATCTCGGCGAGGCCACATTGACGCGCTGTGTGGTCCGACTCGACGAGGGTCAGGTCGGCTTTTCCTACGCGCTTGGCCGCGACAAGCGCAAAGCGCGCCTCGCCGCCTTGCTCGATGCCCTGCTGCAGGCGCCGGAGCGGCAAGAGGTTTTGCTCAACGAGACCGTCGCCCCCTTGGCCGCGCGACAGGAGGCGGCGCGCGCCGAGGACCGGCGTCAAGCCGCTGCGACGAAAGTCGATTTCTTCACCCTGGTACGAGGCGACGGCTGATGGAGACGCAGAAGGATTTGACGCAAGGCTTTGCCGCGCCCGTCTTCGACGCGCAGAAAGTCTTCCGCGCGGTTCTCGGCGCCCTCTCCACGCCCGGCCGGATTTTCGCGCTCAACGACCTGCGGCTCCAGCCGCCGGACGAGCTTCCCCTCGCGGCGGCGGCAATGCTGCTGACCCTTGCCGACCACGAGACACCGGTCTGGTGGCCGGCCGCGCTCAGCGCCGGCGCCGCGCCGCGCTGGCTCACCTTCCATACCGGCGCACGCGTGGCGCGCAACGTCGCCGAGGCGCGTTTCGCCCTTCTCGACGGGGCGGCAGACAACCCGCCACTCAGCGCTTTCGATTCCGGCGAGGACCGCTATCCCGACCGGGCGGCAACGCTGATCCTTCTGTGCTCTTCGCTCGACGGCGGCGAACCGGTCGTGCTGCGCGGGCCTGGCATTGACGGGTCCGCGATTGCCGCGCCGCAAGGCCTGCCTGCCGATTTCTGGGCACAAACGGCCGCCAATCAAGCGCGCTTTCCCCTGGGCGTCGATTTTCTCTTCGCGTCGGGCGACGGGCTTTTCGGCCTGCCGCGTTCGACCCAGATCTCCATGCCGAAAGGAGCCGCATAATGTATGTTGCGGTCAAAGGCGGCGAGGCCGCCATCCGTGCGACCCATGATTTGATCGCCACGAAACGGCGCGGCGATCCGGACGTACCGGAGCTCGGCGTCGCGCAAATCCGCGAGCAGATGAGCCTTGCGGTTGCGCGCGTCATGAACGAAGGCTCGCTATACGATCAGGACCTCGGCGCGCTCGCGCTGAAGCAGGCGCAGGGCGATGCGATCGAGGCGGCCTTTCTGCTGCGCGCCTATCGCACGACGTTGCCGCGCGTCGGCTCGTCCGCGCCGCTCGACACGGCGCAGATGACCATTCACCGCCGCATCTCGGCGATCTACAAGGATCTCCCGGGCGGCCAGATGCTCGGCCCGACCTACGATTACACCCACCGCCTCTTCGATTTTACGCTTCTGGCGGAGCAACCGGCATGGCCGGTTCAATCGCTCGGCACGGCAGGCGTGGACGCGGATGCCACAATCAAAGAGGCAATGCCGCGCGTGCCCGACATTCTGGGCGAAGAGGGCCTGATGGAACCCGAGACCCCTCCGGACGGCGACCCGCGCCCCTTTGATCTGACCCGCGATCCGGTCGAATTTCCCGCCGAACGCGACGTGCGCCTGCAGACTCTGGCGCGCGGCGACGAGGGATTCCTGCTCGGCCTCGCCTATTCGGTCCAGCGCGGCTTTGGCGGCAACCATCCTTTCGCCGGCGAAATTCGTCTCGGCGACGTAGCGGTCGAATTCGTGCCCGAGGAACTCGGCTTTGCCGTCGACCTCGGCGACATCACCATCACCGAATGCCAGATGGTCAATCAGTTTCAAGGCGGCAAGGACGTGCCGCCGCAATTCACGCGCGGCTACGGGCTGGCGTTTGGGCATGCCGAGCGCAAGGCCATGTCGATGGCGATCATGGACCGCGCGCTCAAAGCGGGCTCCTATGGCGAAAGCGCGGAGTATCCTGCGCAGCAGGAGGAATTCGTCCTCTACCATTGCGACAATGTCGAAGCCGCCGGTTTCGTCGAACATCTCAAGATGCCGCACTACGTCGATTTCCAAGGCGAGCTCGAGTTGCTGCGCAAGATCCGCCGTGAGCAGCAGGAACGCGGCGTCGGGGCCAAGCTGGAGGCAGATGCATGAACACGAGCGTGCCCGCCGCGCAAGCCGCGCAGAAACATGATCCGGATTATAATTACGGCTATCTCGACGAGCAGACCAAGCGCATGATCCGCCGCGCTTTGCTGAAAGCGGTGGCCATTCCCGGCTATCAGGTGCCGTTCAGCAGCCGCGAAATGCCGCTGGCGCGCGGCTGGGGCACCGGTGGCATTCAGATCACTGCGGCGTTGATCGGCCCCAACGATCATTTGAAAGTCATCGATCAGGGTGCCGACGACACGACCAATGCGGTCTCGATCCGCCGTTTCTTCGCGCGCGTCACCGGCGTTGCGACCACGGAGGCAACGGGCGAGGCGACCATCATTCAGACACGCCACCGCGTGCCGGAACAGCCGCTCACCGAGCAGCAGATTCTCGTCTTTCAAGTGCCGCAGCCAGAACCTTTGCGCAAGCTCGAACCGTCCGAAGCCGAAACACGCAAGATGCACGCCTGGAGCGAATATGGCTCGATGCATGTGCGGCTTTATGAGGACATCGCCCGCTTCGGCCATGTGGCGACGACCTATTCGTATCCGGTGCTCGTGAACGGCCGCTACGTCATGTCACCGTCGCCGATTCCGAAATTCGACAATCCGAAATTGCATCGCATGCCGGCACTGCAACTATACGGGGCGGGCCGCGAAAAGCGCATCTATGCCATTCCGCCTCACACCGAGGTGCGCAGTCTCGATTTCGAGGATCATCCGTTCACGGTGCAGACATGGAACGAACCTTGCGCTTTGTGCAATGCTGCCGACAGCTATCTCGATGAAGTCATCGTCGACGATCGCGGCAAGCGGATGTTCGTGTGCTCAGACACCGACTATTGCACCGGCCGCCGCGCCGCGGGCCATAAAGGTGCGCAACTTGCCGACGCCGAAGACTTGCACTATCTCGCCAAAGAGGAGACCGAGCGATGACCGGACGGCCATGGATCGGCTCCGACGCTGAGCCTTTGCTGCAGGTCGAGCACTTGAGCAAATTTTACGGTGCACGCGTCGGCTGCCACAATATTTCCTTCACGCTCTGGCCCGGCGAAGTGCTCGGAATCGTCGGCGAATCCGGGTCCGGCAAATCGACTTTGCTGCGCTGCCTCGCCGGTCTCGACATGCCGAGTGCCGGTGCCGTTCGCTTCCGCGCGAATGACACGCTGACCGATATTTTCGCTTTGTCCGAACCGGCGCGGCGGCACATGATGCGCACGCAATGGGGCATCGTGCATCAAAACCCGCGCGATGGCTTGCGCATGGATGTCAGTGCCGGCGGCAATATCGGCGAACGCCTGATGGACCAAGGCGTACGCCATTACGGTGCCATCCGCACGGCGGCCCTCGACTGGCTGCAACGGGTCGAAATCAGCGCGGGCCGCATCGACGATCATCCGAGCCAATTCTCCGGCGGCATGCAGCAACGATTGCAGATCGCCCGCGTGCTCGTCTCGCAGCCGCGCCTGGTGTTCATGGACGAGCCGACGGGCGGGCTCGATGTCTCGGTCCAAGCGCGGCTCCTCGATCTGCTGCGCGTGCTGGTGCGCGATCTCGGCATTGCGGCCGTGATCGTCACCCACGATCTTGCCGTCGCACGCCTGCTGACCGACCGGCTGATGGTGATGAAGGATGGCATTGCCGTCGAGGAAGGCCTCACCGATCAAGTGCTCGACGATCCGCATCACGCTTACACACAATTGCTGACCTCCGCCGTTCTGGCGGCGTAATCAGCCTGTCACGAAGAAGAGCGAGAAGATTGCCATGACGATCATGCTGCAGGCCACAGGCCTGTCGAAACGCTTTGTGATGCACCATCAGAATCACGTGCAATTGCCCGTCTTTGCCGAGGTTGATCTCACTGTCGAACGCGGCGAAGCGGTGATTCTGAGCGGTCCGTCCGGCGTCGGCAAATCAAGCCTGTTGCGCATTCTCTATGGCAATTATCGCCCGAGCCAAGGACATGTATTCGTGCGACACGGCGATGAGATGATCGATATCGTCACGGCGACGCCGCGGCGTGTGCTTGACATCCGCCGCACGTCCATGAGTTTCGTCAGTCAGTTCCTGCGCGTCATTCCGCGCGTGTCGACGCTCGACATCGTCAAGGATCCGATGCTCGCCCGCGGCTGGGACGACGCAACGGCGACGGCACGCGCGCAAGGCATGCTCACCCGTCTCAATCTGCCGGAACGTCTGTGGCCGCTCGCGCCTGCGACCTTCTCGGGCGGCGAACAACAGCGCGTCAACATTGCCCGCAGCTTCGCCGACCCGGCGCCGATCATGCTGCTCGACGAGCCGACCGCGTCGCTCGATGCCGCCAACCGCGATGTCGTCGTCGATCTCATTCGCGACGCGCGGCGACAGGGCGCGGCAATCGTCGGCATCTTTCATGACGAAGCGGTGCGCGAACGTATCGCCACGCGCTATCTCAATCTCACCCATTACAAGGCCGCCGCATGACCACGATTCTGACCAACGCCCAACTCGTTTTGGAAGACGAAGTCCGCACCGGCACCATCGTCTTCGACAAGGCCGGCATCCAGGCCGTCGATACGGGCCTGAGTTCCCTGCCGCAGGCGCAGGATGTCGGCGGAGACTATGTCACGCCGGGCATCGTCGAAATGCATACCGACAATATGGAGAAGCATTTCGTGCCCCGCCCCGGCGTCTTCTGGCCCGATGGCCTCGCGGCAGCGCTCGCCCATGATGCACAAATGGCGGCGGCCGGCGTGACCACCGTCTACGACTCGATCTGTATCGGCTCTGTCTTCGGTCAAAAGGATTACCGGCGCGACATTTTCCGGCATGTGATCGATGCTGTTGAAAAAGGCGTTGCGGTCCAGGCGTTTCGCATCGATCACAAAATTCACCTGCGCTGCGAATTGAGCGGCGACGAATTGCTCAGCGATGTCGAACCCTATGTCAACAACGACCTCGTGCGGCTGCTGTCGCTCATGGATCATACGCCGGGGCAAAGGCAATGGCGCAACCTCGATGATCTCAAGCGCTTCTATGTCGGCGGCGGCGAAAAGACCGTTGCCGAATATGAGGAGAATGTCGCACTGCATACGGCGGTCGGCGCCGAAAACCATCGCAAGAATCTGCCGCTTCTGCTGGCCTTGTTCGAGGGACGCGATCTTGCTATCGCCACCCATGACGACACGACCGAAGAGGATGTTGCGGAAGGCGTCGCGTGCGGCGCCGTGATTTCGGAGTTTCCGACAACCGTGGAAGCAGCAACAGCCGCGAAAGCGGCGGGCCTTGCCACGATCGCAGGCGCGCCCAATGTCGTGCGCGGCGGCTCGCATTCCGGCGGCGTCTCCGCCGCGGAGCTCGCGACGCTCGGCGTTCTCGACGGCCTTTCGTCCGACTATGTGCCCGCAAGCCTGCTGCAAGCCGTACTCACCTTGCACAATGCCTATGGCCTTCCGTTCACCAAGGCGATGGGCATGGTCACTCGGAACGTCGCCGACATGGTCGGCTTGCGCGACCGCGGCCATCTCAAGCCGGGCCTGCGCGCCGATATCCTGCGCTTCCGCGCGCTCGGCAGCACGCCCGTCGTCGCGAATGTCTGGTCCAATGGCACTTTGGCGTTCTGAACATGACCCAGCCGCGATACGCCATCTATTACGCGCCCGCAACGACCGACCCACTCTGGCATTTTGGCTCCGGCGTGCTGGGCTACGATGCGCAAAGCGGTACGGACCTGCCGCGGCGCCTGCCGGAGCTTAGCGGCAAGCCTTGGCATGAGGTGACGTCCGACCCACGCAAATATGGCTTTCACGCCACGCTGAAGGCGCCGTTCCATTTGCGGGAGGGAAGATCCGAGAGGGAGCTGATGGCCGCTGTCGGCGACTTTGCCGCCCAAACCATCGCCGTGAAGACGCCCGACTTGTGCGTGAAGACGCTGGGGCCATTCATCGCGCTTGCCTTCGCGGCGCCAAGTCAAGCGGTACAGGATCTGGCCGCATCGGTGACCCGATATTTCGAACCCTACCGCGCACCGCTTACCGCTGCGGATCGAAATCGCCGATTGCAATCGCCGCTGACTGCCACGCAGATCAAATATCTCGACCTCTACGGCTATCCTTACGTCTTCGAGGAATTTCGCTTTCATATGACCTTGACCGGACCGATGCATCCGGAAGAGCGCGCGGAAGCCTTGCAACTGCTCACGCAAGCCTATGCGGAGCAAGTCTCCGTCCCCTATGTGACGCTTCGTGACCTTGCGCTTTTCAAGCAGCCTTCGCCGACGGAGCGGTTTCGCATCATCGCCCGCGCGCCGCTTAAGATCGGAACGGTCGAGGCGCTTGTCTAACCGCTCCGACTCGATATCAGGCGCTGCTCAAAATTGCGGTGAAACGGGCTGCAGCCTCCTCCAATGTGCCATTGTTGGTCAACGGGACGAGCGTGGCATTCGTTACGCTGAGCGGCGCCTCGCGCGCAAGACGGCGCTTGATTTCGGCGGCATCCTCCCGTCCCCGCGCGGCGATTCGGCGCGCCAGAATGTCCGGATCACACGATACATGCACGACGAGAACGCGCGCGAACAAATCTTCGATTTGTGGAATCATCGTGCGTGACACATTCACGGTGACAATGCGGCCCGCCGCCACCTCGTCCAAGACCCGCACGGGAATGCCATAGTGATAGCCATGCGCCTGCCAGGCGAGCGCGAACTGCCCGCCGCGCGCGGCTTGCGCGAATTCCGCTTCGCTCAAGCTGTCATGGTCCTCGCTCGCGTCATGCATCGAGCGCGTCACGACTCGGCGCGGAAAGCAAAACCGCGGGTCATCCGCCAAGCGCACCCGCGCAGCGGAAATCAAGGAATCCTTGCCGGTGCCGGAGGGGCCGACAACCGCAACGAGGCGGCCTAAACCCGCGTAAGACATGTGCCTGCCACGCTGTTCGCAAATCATTCGCGTTCGCCGTACCAGCGATTTATGACAAAATGGCAGAAGTCGCGGATTACGCGAGAGAAAATTTCGCGAGATTTCATTTCATAACAATGGTCGCGAAGAGTGACCGTTGGTATCACATATCGGAGAACCCGAAGGGCGCGACTGTACGACGGTAATCGTCCGGGAGAATCTGGCGACCGATCGGCGGTTCGGAACGCGCAATGCACGTGATGCGGTGGCACAGGCGGCACGTGATGCCGATCGGCGTTGCAGTTATCGGGTCTGGATGCTCGCGGCTATAGATCAAGCGTTCCGCATGCTTCGCTTCGCACACGAGCGCGACGGCACGTTCCATGCGCACCGCTTCAAAAGCGCCGCCTCCCGCACCAACGGTCCGCGCAACGGAAAAGAAGCGCTGGCCATCCGGCAATTCGAGCCACTGCGTCAGAATCTTGCCCGGCGTCTTGAAGGCTTGATGGACTGTCCAAAGTGGACATCCGCCGCCGTGTCGCGCGAAGGGAAAGGTGCCGCTGTTGAGCCTCTTGGAAACGTTTCCAGCGCCGTCCACGCGGATGAAGAAGAATGGAACGCGTTCGTGGCCCGGTTTTTGGAGTGTGGTCAACCGATGGGCCGTCTGTTCGAAGCTCGTTCCGAACTGCCGGGAGAGAGCCTCGATATCGTAGCGGCGCGCCTCGACAGCTTTGGCGAATGCCGCATAGGGCATGATGATGGCCGCCGCGCAATAGGCGGCCAACGCCCGATTGGCGAGGCGGCGGGCGCTTTCGCCCTCCAGATTACCTTCCTGCGCGACGCTCCGCATGTTTTCCGCGAATTCAAGGTAGGCGAGCTGCTGGGCAAGCTGAAATTGTTGGCTTTCCGGATCGAGCGCCTCGTCCAGCAAAAGCTCCTTTCGGTGCCAGTCCAAGCGCCGCAGCGAGCCGGTCATAACATCGACGGGCAGCCGCCGCACACGCAACTGATGCCGTTGTTTAAAATAGCTGACCAGCCCCCCGGCATCCGCCACTTTCGCGGCCAATCGCTCAGCTTCGGCATCGAGAATGGGAAAACAATTGCGGCGCGCGGCAAGAAAGCCGCGCACGGCGGCGACTGGGTCGCCTGGGACAGCGACACCATCCGCGAGCGTCTCCTGTCGCCGATCCGCGAGGGCAAATTGATTTTCCTTGTAAGCCGTGTGCAGCCGGAGCATGGCCTCCGCCAGGCCGGGGAAGCTGTGCACAGCGTCGGCAATCTCCAAAGGCATGACATCGATGTCCGAGAAAATCGGGTCGCGCATCACCTCTTCGAGCCGAACGATCAAATCGGGCCCTGTTTCGTCGGCAAAGTCAGAGAAATCAGCCTTATAGGCCCTGGCAAGCCTCAGCAGGATCTCCGCCGTCACGGGCCGCTGGTTCCGCTCCATGAGCGCGATGTAGGAGGGCGAGACGTCAAGATCCGCCGCCATATTTGCCTGAGTCAGCCCAAGATCGCGGCGAAGACGCCGCAGTCGGGGTCCGAGATAGACGCCGTGCTTGTCCATGACATCATTACAACATTACATCCAATATTTGTAAAGTTTGACAGAGTGACATCAGAGGACCTCCCGCATCGCACCAAACAGGCGTTTAGTCCCTCGCAACCGCAACATGAGACGTTTGGAGGAACAATGTCGTATCAGACCCTTGTCGGTGAGGCCGATAAGCTCATCGAGGAAAACCAGAATTGGACCGGAATCACCCCCGAGGCCGTTGCCAGAATGCGGCTGCAAAATCGCTTCCGGACTGGCCTAGACATCGCGCGCTACACGGCGAAAATCATGCGCAAGGACATGGCGGCGTATGACCAAGACCCGGGCAAGTACACGCAGTCGCTCGGCTGCTGGCACGGATTTATCGGACAGCAGAAAGTCATTTCGCTTAAAAAACATTTCGGTTCGACGGAGCGCCGGTACCTTTACCTGTCGGGCTGGATGGTCGCGGCTCTGCGCTCGGAATTCGGACCGCTGCCGGACCAGTCGATGCATGAAAAGACGAGCGTCCCCGCTCTGGTTGAGGAGCTGTATACGTTCCTGCGCCAAGCGGACTCGCGCGAACTCGCCATGCTCTTTCGTGACATCGACAAGGCGCGCGCGGCTGGCGACAGGGCGCGCGAAGCGCAATTGCAGCGTCAGGTCGACAATCATCAAACCCATGTCGTTCCGATCATTGCCGATATCGACGCCGGTTTCGGCAACGCGGAAGCGACGTATTTGCTGGCCAAAAAAATGATCGAGGCCGGCGCTTGCGCGCTGCAGATCGAAAACCAGGTCTCCGACGAGAAGCAGTGCGGCCACCAGGATGGCAAGGTGACGGTGCCGCACGAGGATTTCGTCGCCAAGATCCGCGCCTGCCGCTATGCTTTTCTCGAACTTGGCATCGACGACGGTATCATTGTCGCGCGCACGGACTCGCTTGGCGCGGGGCTGACAAAGCAGATCGCATTCAGTGCGAGCGAAGGCGACATCGGCGATCAGTACAACTCATTCCTTGATTGCGATGAAGTTGCACAAGGCGAGCACACGAACGGCGAGGTCCTCATCACCCGCGGCGCGAAAGTGTTGCGCCCGAAGCGGCTACGCTCGAACCTGTTCCGATTCCGTGAAGGCACGGGCGCCGATCGATGCGTCTTGGACTGCATCAACGCGCTCCAGAACGGTGCTGATCTTCTCTGGATCGAAACAGAGAAGCCGCATATCGAACAGATCGCGGGCATGGTTGACAGGATTCGCGATGTCATTCCGAATGCGAAACTTGTCTATAACAACTCGCCGTCGTTCAATTGGACGCTCAATTTCCGTCAGCAAGTGTTCGATGCTTGGAAGGAGCTGGGCGTGGACGTCTCTGGCTACGACCGCGCGAAACTCATGGCGGAAGACTATGACAGCACGCCGCTAGCGGCCGAGGCGGATGAGAAGATCCGGACGTTTCAGCGCGATGCGTCACAACGCGCCGGGATTTTCCACCACCTCATCACGTTGCCGACCTACCACACGGCGGCGCTCTCGACCGACAACCTCGCCAAGGAATATTTCGGCGATCAAGCCATGCTCGGCTATGTCGCTAATGTCCAACGCAAGGAAATCCGCCAAGGCATTGCCTGCGTCAAGCATCAGAACATGTCGGGTTCGGACTTGGGCGACGACCACAAGGAGTATTTCTCCGGCGAGGCAGCGCTGAAGGCGGCCGGCGAACACAACACGATGAATCAGTTCGCCGCGTGATTGAAAAAATGCGCGGTGGACCACCACCGCCCAATGCCAACAGCAATTCGACTAACGACACAGCACCAGCGGAGGCATTATGTCCAAGACCCTTGAAGCACCGAAACCCCAGGAGCCCCAACGGGCACGTGCAGTCTTTTCGCAAGAGGATTTCGAACTCATCAGAATGGCGATCACGCACTACATGAAGGAAGTGAAAGACACTCCGCAATCAGTCAAATATTCGAATCTGTATCACCGCCTCGGTCGGGTCACCTGACCATTCGAGGCGTTCTGGATCTCGATCGACAAGGCTATGGCCGGGCGCGCATTAAAGGCGCCCGGCGGCGTCGCGCGAACCTCGATACCTACAGGCCTGCGTGGCCCGACCGACGAGATGGTTTGCTTCGCGCAAACCCTCCGTCAGTTTTAGGTGACATCACCTTGCGGAGCTACACGTCCAAATTCGCGACGCTCGCATTCGTCTGGATGAATTCGCGACGCGGCTCGACCACATCGCCCATCAGCTTGACGAAAATATCATCGGCTTCGTCCATTTCCTTCACGCGAACCTGCAGCAGCGAGCGGGCATTGCGGTCGAGGGTGGTTTCCCAGAGCTGGTCGGGATTCATTTCGCCAAGGCCTTTGTAGCGCTGGGTCTTGATGCCCTCACGTCCCGCCGCCATGACGGCATCGACAAGCGCGCTCGGCCCTGCGACCGCATGGACAACACTCTTGCGATGGAGCGTTGCGGGACGGGCGTAAATGTCGCCGAGCGAGCGTGCGTGCTCATCGAGCTTGCGCGCTTCCGCCGAGGCCAGCAGCCCCGCATCGAGAACGGCGGCGTGACGCACGCCGCGCACTTCGCGCGTGAAGATATAGCCGCCGTTTTCGACACGGCATTCGCCATTCTGCTCGGTCTCGTCCGACAAACGGTTGAGCCGCACGGCAAGGTCATTCGCAAGGCGCGCCGCCTCGTCTTCGCCACGCTGCGCGATGGGCTTCAGCGCGCCGGCAATCGCCGCCTGCTCCACCACCGTGCGGTCGTAGCGCTGATGCAGCGACGACAGCAATTGCCGGATGAAGCGCGCCTCTTCGACCACGCCGCGCAGATCGGCGCCGGCGCGTTCCTCGCCCGACGGGAGCTTCAGAACCGCGCCTTCGATGCCATCGGTGAGCAGGAAATCCTCGAGCGCGCGCTCGTCCTTCAGATATTGCTCGGACTTGCCGCGCGTCACCTTGTAGAGCGGCGGCTGGGCGATGAAAATGTGGCCGTTCTCGATCAGCTCCGGCATCTGGCGGAAGAAGAAGGTGAGCAGCAAGGTGCGGATATGCGAGCCGTCGACGTCGGCGTCCGTCATGATGATGATCTTGTGATAGCGCAACTTGGCGAGATTGAAATCATCGCGGCCGATGCCGGCGCCAAGCGCCGTGATCAGCGTGCCGATTTCCTGGCTCGACAGCATCTTGTCGAAGCGCGCGCGCTCAACATTCAGAATCTTGCCGCGCAGCGGCAGGATCGCTTGGTACTTGCGGTCGCGCCCCTGTTTCGCCGAACCGCCTGCCGAGTCACCCTCGACGAGGAAAAGTTCGGATTTGGCCGGATCGCGCTCTTCACAATCGGCGAGTTTCCCGGGCAGATTGGCGACGTCGAGCGCGCCCTTGCGGCGCGTCAGTTCGCGCGCCTTGCGCGCCGCTTCGCGCGCCGCGGCGGCTTCCACCACCTTGCCGACAACGGTCTTGGCGTCGCTGGGGTGCTCCTCGAACCATTGGTTCAACGTCTCATTGACGATGTTCTCGACGACGGGCCGCACTTCGGACGATACGAGCTTGTCTTTCGTCTGCGACGAGAATTTCGGATCCGGCACTTTCACCGACACGACGCAGGTGAGGCCCTCGCGGCAATCATCGCCCGTTAGGTCGACCTTCTCCTTCTTGGCGAGGCCGGACGATTCCGCGTAAGCCGTGACCTGGCGCGTCAGCGCGCCGCGGAAGCCGGCCAAATGGGTGCCGCCGTCGCGCTGCGGAATGTTGTTGGTGAAGACGAGCACGTTCTCGTGGTAGGAATCATTCCACCACAAGGCGACCTCGACCGAGATGTTGTCCTTCTCGCCCGAAACCATGATGGGATTCGAGATCAGCGGCGCCTTGGCGCGGTCGAGATAGCGTACGAACGCTTCCAGGCCGCCCTCGTAATAGAGGTCCTCCACCTTCACTTCGGCGTGGCGTGCATCGGTCAGAACGATGTGCACGCCGGAATTGAGGAAGGCGAGTTCGCGCAGGCGATGTTCGATGGTGGCGTAATCATACTCCACCATCGTGAACGTTTCGGGCGAGGCGAGGAACGTGACTTCCGTACCCCGTTTCGGCTTGCCATCGACCTCCGGCGCCGGCCCCACTGTTTTCAGTGGCGCGGTCGCATCGCCATGGGCGAATTCGACGAAATGCTCCTGCCCATCGCGCCAGATCCGCAGACGCAGCCAGGTGGAGAGCGCATTGACCACCGACACGCCGACACCATGCAGACCGCCCGACACTTTGTAGGAATTCTGGTCGAACTTACCGCCCGCATGGAGCTGCGTCATGATGACTTCGGCGGCCGACACGCCCTCTTCCTTGTGGATGTCGGTCGGAATGCCTCGGCCGTTGTCGGTCACGGAGACCGAGCCGTCGGGATTGAGCGTCACCGTCACCAGAGTGGCATGGCCAGCCAAAGATTCATCGATGGCATTGTCGACGACTTCGTAGATCATGTGGTGCAGGCCGGAGCCGTCATCGGTGTCGCCGATATACATGCCGGGGCGCTTGCGCACCGCGTCGAGGCCTTTCAGCACCTTGATGGAATCGGCGCCATAGGCAGCGGGGGAACCGTTGTCGTCGTTGGTGTAATTGTCAGTCATATCGATCCGGGCTTGGCGGGGAAATCGGACGCCCGCGAGAGGTTTGATTCGAGTTCGTTCCTTTTAACCCGAATGGCCCGGAAATGCACGGATTTTCGACCTCGCGGAGCACCGCGCGACGTGTCATTTTTCTGTTATATATCAGTAATTTAAAAACTCAGCCACGGGTCGCGATGGCGACAGCCACGCCGGCCATGACGCCGGCCGCGCCGCGATTGATCATTTTCATCGCTCTGGCCGAGCGGAACAGGCGCCGGGCCCGCTCGGCGGCGAGGGCGTAACCGACGAGAACCGGGGTGATGATGCAGACCATCACGCCCGCCATCTGGGCAAAAACAGCCGGGCTCATATGGTCGAGATCGACCACGAGCGGCATGATCGAGAGGAAAAACACGATCACCTTGGGATTGCCGAGGGTGAGCGACAGACTGCCCAAAAACAGGCGCCAGCCCCGCTCGGAGCGCGGGGCCTCGGCCGCGTCGGCGGATGCGGCGGGGGCGCGCCACATTTTCCAGGCCAAGAACAGAAGATACGCGACGCCGGCGAATTTGATGGCGGTGAACAGGATCGCAAACGTATGGGCGATCACCGCAAGCCCGAGCGAGGCGATGGTGAACCAGATGAGGTCGCCGAGGACGATGCCGGCGATGAACGGCGCGATGCTGCGCAGACCGTGCCCCAGCACCCGCGCCAAAATCGCCGCAATTCCCGGCCCTGGCGTGGCGACGGCGGCGCAATAGATCGAGGCAAAAAGGAGGAGCGAGGGGAGCGACATGGCGATCTGCGACTGTAGTGGAAGCCCCAGATATAGGGCGAATGACGCGCGAACTCAACGAGCCCGTGACCAAGCCACAAAGGACCAGGGCGATAAAGGACCGCGACCGGGACGGTCGCGGTCCTTTATCGCCCCACTACAATTCCGCCAAGGCGTGCAGAAACGCCTCGCCATATTGGGTCAGCTTGCGCTCGCCGACCCCATAGACCTGGCGCATGTCGTCCAGCGTCGCCGGACGCTTTTCCGCCATATCGATGAGCGTGCGGTCGGCGAAGATCATGAAAGCGGCGACGCCCTCCTCCCGTGCGATTTCGCGGCGCAGCTTTTTCAGCCCCGCCAGCACCTCCGCCGTCGCCGCGTCGATCTCGGCGGCCGGCGCAGCGCGCTTTGCCGCTTCCTTGGCTTTTTGCCGCACTGTCTCCTTGACGTCGCGCAGCGCGACCGTCTCGCCGCCGCGCAGGATCGCGTCGCCCTTCGGCCCGATGCGGAAGCCGCCGAATTCCTCGCTCGCCGTTTCCAACGCGCCGTTCGCAAAAAGCTGGCGGATGATGGACGTCCATTGCGCCTTGGTCTTGTCGCGGCCAACGCCGAAAGTCTTCAATTGGTCGTGGCCGTTGCGCTGCATCTGCTCGGTTGGCGCACCGATCAAGAGATGCACGAGATAATCGCTGCCGAACCGCTGCCCCGTCCGCCAGATGGCGGAGAGCACCTTTTGCGCGTCGAGCGTGCCGTCGTAGGTCATCACCTTGCCCTGGCACATGTCGCAGGTGCCGCAGGGTCCGGAATTTTCGCCGAAATGGGACAGCAGCATCTGGCGCCGGCAGGCGGTCGCCTCGCATAGCATGGTCATGCTCGAGAGGCGGCGATGCTCGATTCGTCGCCGCCCATCGTCGAGCTGCTTTTCGTCGATCTGCCTGCGCCGCAGCGCCATATCGTCGAGGCCGTAAAGCGTCAGCGTATCGGCGGGCAAGCCGTCGCGACCGGCGCGGCCGATTTCCTGATAATAGGCTTCGACGCTTGCGGGCATATCGGCATGGGCGACGAAGCGCACGTCGGGCTTGTTGATGCCCATGCCGAACGCCACCGTCGCCACCGCGACGACGCCGTCCTCCTGCAGAAAGCGATCCTGGTGCCGGTGGCGCACGGCTTGATCGAGCCCGGCATGATAGGGAATGGCTTCAAATCCCTTGCCCTGAAAATACAGCGCCAGGTCCTCGGTGCGCTTACGCGAAGCGCAGTAGACAATGCCGCTCTGGCCACGATGCCGATCAAGAAAATCTCCGAGCTGCACGCGCGGCTTTTCCTTCGGCATGAAGCGCAAATGCAAATTCGGCCGGTCGAAGGAATGGACGAAAACTTTCGGCAACGTCTTGAACAGGCGCTCAACGATATCGCCTTGCGTCGCCCGGTCGGCGGTGGCGGTGAGCGCGACGACCTGCACGCCCCCGAGCGCTTCGACAGCCGCGCGCAATTGCCGATATTCTGGCCTGAAATCATGACCCCATTCGCTGATGCAATGGGCTTCGTCGATGGCGACGCGGGTGACGCCGGCACGCTGCAAATGCGGGATGAGGCCGTCGACCATCAGCCGCTCGGGCGAGACGAAGAGGATGCGCAAGAGGCCGTTGCGCAAAAGGCTCCAGGTCTCGCGCGTCTCGTCGTCGCTGTTCATCGAATTGAGCGTCGCCGCCGCAATGCCGAGCGTGCGCATCTGCTGCACCTGGTCGCGCATCAGCGCGATCAGCGGCGAGACGACCAGCGTAAGGCTCTCCTCGACCAGCGCCGGAAGCTGATAGCACATGGATTTACCGCTGCCTGTCGGCATGATCGCCAGCACCGGCTCGCCGGCCAAGACGGCCGCGATCACCTCTTCCTGACCGGGACGGAAATCGTCATAGCCGAAGACGGATTTGAGGAGCTCGCGAGCGCGCTGGGAGGAGCGAATCATGCGGCAAAGTAGCATGAAAGCTCGCCAGAGCATTTTCCAGAAAAGCTGTTCGACTTTTCGATTAAGAAAATGCGACAAAACAAAGAGTTAGAGTGATTTTCCGATTCTGAAAGAACGGAAAATGCTCTTGACGCGGTGGGGTGCCCTCGCTCTACAGTGGGGCCTGTGAATTTCCCTGCTCCGGCCCTATTTCATTAGGCGGGGCAGGCAGTTAGAGATCGATATGACCACCCCGAACCGCACCTCTCACATCCGCCTCACCTCGCATCCCGAACCTGGCCAGGCCGTCTTGCGCCACCCGATCCGCTGGGGCGCGTCGACACCGCAGGAGCGCGGGCCGATCATCGGGACGGTGACGCGTGCGGGCGAGCGCAATGTGATCGGTGCCCATGGCGGCGCCTATGGCCTCTACCGGGCGCTGGCGGTCTCCTCCGGTGCGCTCAACCCGCTCGCGCGGCCGGATCTCACCAACACGAGTCCGGCGGTGCAGATCGGCCCCTATGAGCAATGGTTCGATCCGGCCAAAATTGTCTCGATCGATCCTTGGGGTCATATCCCGCAGGATATTTTCGCGCGCAGGATCGCCGAAGGCCTCGACATCCGTCCGACGATCGCGGTGACGCGGGCGCGGCTCAACATGCCGGAGATTCTGACGGCCATGCGTGACAAACGCCTCGCGGCCGACGAGCAGATTTTGAAGAGCAACGGCGACATTGCCGTGACCAAAATCGCGATCGATCCGGTCTGGTATCTGCCCGGTATCGCCGCGCGGTTCAAAGTGACGGAAAACGAGCTGCGCCGGACCTTATTCGAGCAGACGGGCGGCATGTATCCGGAACTCGTCACACGGCCGGACCTGGAAGTCTTTCTGCCACCGATCGGCGGAGCAACCGCATACGTGTTCGGCGATGTCGCCAAGCTCGCCGACGGGCGCTCGCGCATCACCTGCCGCGTCCATGACGAATGCAACGGCTCGGACGTGTTCGGCTCGGACATTTGCACCTGCCGTCCCTATCTCACGCACGGAATCGAGGAATGCGTGCGTGAGGCGCAAAGCGGCGGTGTCGGCCTTATCGTGTACAACCGCAAGGAAGGCCGCGCGCTCGGCGAAGTCACGAAATTCCTCGTCTACAACGCGCGCAAGCGCCAGGAAGGCGGCGACACCGCAGCAACCTATTTCGAACGCACGGAATGCGTCGCCGGTGTGCAGGATGCCCGCTTCCAGCAATTGATGCCCGACCCGCTGCACTGGCTCGGAATCAGCAAGATCCATCGCTTCGTGTCGATGAGCAATATGAAATACGACGCGCTGATCGACGCCGGCATCGTCGTCGCAGAGCGTGTGCCAATCCCCGACGAACTCATTCCGCCGGATGCGTCGGTCGAAATGGAAGCCAAGAAAGCGGCCGGCTATTTCGCGCCGCAAGGCGCGCCGTCCGCGGAGGATTTGAAGAACACCGCGGGGCGTGGGTTGGAGAAATATTGAGTATGGCGATCTCTTCTTCTGCTGTGCGCTCGCTTTTGTCGGCGCGCGCGGTGCGCGAGCGTGCGCACGAATTGCTGGCCCATGCGGGGCGTGGGTCGCTGCAGCATTGGCGTGTGCATCGCGAACATCTGGCGTACATCGCCGATTACGTGCTCGATACGATCCAGCTGAAATATCCTGATCTCGATATTCCGTTCCACGCCCGTTGGCGGCACTTTCATGATCGCGCTGGTAAAAACCTTTGGGACACGGACCTGGCGCGTTTCGGCGGCGACCGCGCGGCGCGCGCGCGGGCCGAATTCGACCTCGCCATCGTCTCCGTTCTACTCGATGCGGGCGCGGGACCGGATTGGACATATCGCGATTCTCACGGCGCTTCCTATGCGCGCTCCGAAGGTCTCGCCATCGCCAGCCTCGACATGTTTGAGGTTGGCTGTTTTTCCATGTGCTCGGCGGACCCGCTGCGCGCCGATGCATCGAAATTGCGCGCGCTTCGAGTGGAGGATTTGCAAAAGGGCTTTCAGGCGAGTGCCGCGAACCCGCTCGCCGGCCTTGAGGGCCGCGTCGATCTCCTGCGCGCGCTCGGCCGCGCCGTCGCAGCGCAGCCGGAGTTTTTTGGCCGGCACGATGGCCCGCGGCCCGGCGGGCTTTACGATCATCTCGACGCCCGCGCCCAGGGTCAGCCACTTCCTGCGCCGGAAATCCTTGCCGTCGTGCTCGACTATTTGGGGCCGATCTGGCCGTCGCGGCTCAGCCTCGACGACGTTCCGCTCGGCGATACCTGGCACCATCCGCTCATCAAGCGGAACGATGCCACCCACGGCCTCATCCCCTTCCACAAATTGTCGCAATGGCTGTCCTATTCGCTGATCGAGCCATTGCAGCGCGCCGGCATCGCGGTGACCGAAATCGACGGCCTCACGGGCCTACCCGAATACCGGAACGGCGGCCTGTTCATGGATCTTGGCGCCATTTCCCTGAAAGACCCGTCCGAGGCAACACGCGCACACGAGCCATCCTCACCGCTCATCGTCGAATGGCGGGCGCTCACCGTCGCGCTGCTGGACGAAGTCGCCATCCTGATCCGCGCCAAGCTCGGGCAAGATGCGCAAAGCCTGCCGCTCGCCAAGGTGCTGGAGGGCGGCACCTGGGCGGCGGGGCGCAGAATAGCCGGGGAAAAGCGCGAAGGCGGCGGCCCGCCCCTTTCCATCGTGAGCGACGGCACAGTATTCTGATTCTTATGATGTCCATTTGGGGGAATATGATGGAAGGCGTGACACTCGTTGATCATCCGCTCGTTCAGCACAAGCTGACCTTGATGCGCGATGTGAAACGCTCGACCAAGGGTTTCCGGCAATTGCTGAACGAAATCGGCATGTTGCTCTGTTACGAGGTGACCCGCGACCTGCCGATCGAAATGATCGAGATCGAAACGCCGCTCACCAAGATGATGGCCCCGACCATTTCCGGCAAAAAGCTGGTGTTCGCACCGATCCTGCGCGCCGGCGTCGGCTTTCTCGACGGCATGCTCTCGCTCGTCCCCTCTGCCCGCGTCGCCCATATCGGCCTCTACCGCGACCCGCAGACCCTGCAAGCGGTGGAATATTATTTCAAGGCGCCGCAGGACGTCGAAGACCGGCTGATCATCGTCATGGACCCGATGCTGGCGACGGCCAATTCCGCCACGGCGGCTTTGGAGCGCCTGAAAGAGCGTGGCGCCAAGGACATCCGCTTCGTCTGCCTGCTCGCGGCGCCCGAGGGCATCGCCAAGATGCGCGCCGAGCATCCGGATGTGCACATCTGGACGGCGGCCATCGACGAAAAGCTCAACGATCATGGCTATATCGTGCCGGGCCTTGGCGACGCCGGGGATAGGATGTTCGGGACGAAGTAGCGGTCCCAGGGCGGCAATTCAGGCTCGATTTAGGTCCCGCGCTCCCTTATATTAGTGCCATGGCCGCCCCTCACGACCACGATCATACACATCACGACCGCGCGGATTGCTCGTGCGCGGGGCGCGATTTGCAGCTCACGCCGGGGCGCAAACAGGTGCTCGACATCCTGGAAGCCGCCGACGGCCCGCTCGGCGCCTACGAACTCATCGATCGGATGTCCGCGCTAACCGGCAAACGCGTCGCGCCCGTGACCATATACCGGGCACTCGACTATCTGACCGAAAACGGGCTCGTCCACCGTCTCGCGTCACGCAACACGTTTCTGGCCTGCAACCACCACCACCGGCGGCACGATCCGGTGGTCTTCCTCATCTGCGACATGTGCGGGTCGGTCCGCGAAGCGACCTCCGATGCGGTCAAGCAGGATTTGAGCAAGATCGCCGCCGAGGCAGGGTTCACCCTGCGCTCGGAAGTCATCGAACTCGGCGGGCGTTGCGCCAAATGCACTTGACTTCACATTTTCGTCTCAACTCAAACTTATGACACTGCGCCATGATCGAAGCTGATTTGTCCTGCCTTCCCGACGCTGCTCCCCGCCCGCGCAAGAAAACAGTCGGCGTCCTCGTCGGCCACGGCAAGGGTGCCGTGCAAGTTGGCGGCGATGCGCCGATTGTCGTGCAAAGCATGACCAATACTGATACGGCCGATGTGGAATCGACGGCGCGCCAGGTCGCCGCGCTCGCCCGCGCCGGATCGGAACTGGTGCGCATCACGGTTGACCGGGACGAAGCCGCCGCTGCTGTGCCGAAGATCAAGGACCGGCTCGCCCAGATGCGCATCGATGTCCCGCTCGTCGGGGACTTTCATTATATCGGCCACAAATTGCTGGCCGATCACCCCGCCTGCGCCGAAGCTTTGGACAAGTACCGCATCAATCCCGGCAATGTCGGCTTCAAGGACAAGAAGGACCGGCAATTCTCCGCCATCGTCGAAATGGCGATCAAGCACGACAAGCCCGTGCGCATCGGCGCCAATTGGGGCTCGCTCGACCAGGAATTGCTCACCGCCTTGATGGATCAGAACGCCAAGCTCGCGCAACCGGCCGAGGCACGCGCCGTAACCCGCGAGGCCATGGTGCGCTCGGCCCTGTTCTCGGCCCAGCGCGCCGAGGAAATCGGCTTAGCCCGCAATAAGATCATTCTGTCGGCCAAGGTCTCGGCAGTGCAGGATCTCATTGCCGTCTACCGCATGCTCGCCGAGCGCGCCGATTATGCGATCCACCTCGGCCTGACCGAGGCGGGCATGGGTTCGAAAGGCATCGTCGCCTCCTCCGCCGCCATGGGCATTCTGCTGCAGGACGGCATCGGCGACACGATCCGCGTCTCGCTCACCCCCGAGCCCAACGGCGACCGCACGCTTGAGGTGAAAGTCGCGCAAGAACTGCTGCAGACTATGGGGTTCCGCACCTTCGTGCCGCTGGTCGCCGCCTGCCCCGGGTGCGGGCGCACCACCTCGACCGTATTCCAGGAACTCGCGCGCGACATTCAGACCTGGATTTCCGCCTCCATGCCCGAGTGGAAGACGAAATATGCCGGTGTCGAAAATCTCAACGTCGCAGTGATGGGCTGCATCGTCAACGGACCAGGAGAGTCGAAACATGCCGACATCGGCATCTCCCTACCCGGCACCGGCGAAACCCCGGCCGCGCCGGTGTTCATCGACGGGCAAAAGGCCATGACCTTGCGCGGCGCCGGCATTGCAGCCGAATTCAAGGGCATCGTCGACGATTACATCCAGCGGCGGTTCGGCGCAAAAAACGCCGCGGAATAAGCCAACGCGGCACCGTGCCGCCTATTGCTGCTGCAGCGCCAACCGCGCGCCCAGGGCAAGATAGATCGCGCCCACCACGCGGCCCTGCCAGCGGCCGATGCGGCGATGGCTCTTGAGCCAGCTCCCGACGCGGCTCGCCGCCAACGCCAAGAGCACCGAATAGACCACGCTCATGCCGGCAAAGACCAGGCCGAGCATCGCGAGTTGGCCGGCGACGGCGCCATGGTCGGGCCGCACGAATTGCGGCAGAAACGCCAGGAAGAAAAGGGCTGTCTTGGGATTGAGCAGTTCGGCGAGAATCGCCTGCCGGAAGGCGAGCGAAGGCGTGACGCGCCGCGCAGCGGCAAATTGCAGATCGGCACCGCCTTCTTTCAACGCCCGGATCCCGAGATACAGCAGATAGAGAACCCCGGCATATTTCACGATGCTGAAGGCCAGGGCCGAGGTCATCAGAACGGCCGAGAGGCCGATCGTGGCGAGAACGGTATGGAGAAGATCGCCGCACGCGATTCCCAACCCGCAGGCCATGCCGACACGATGGCCGCCGGTCGTCGCCTGTGCAATAACCAGGAGAACGGCCGGGCCCGGGATGAGAAAGAGGCCCAAGACCACCGCCATATAGGTGAGCAGCGTGTGGGGATCGATCATGCGGCATGGCTCCGAAAATGCTCGTTCCACCAAGCCACGGCCTGGGCGATACCGCAAGTGGGAGAAGAAGGAAACCACGATCAGACTGATATGGCGCGTCATTTCGATCATCGGGCGTCATAAGATTTTGCAAGGATGCCGCCGCCCCGGCAGTGCGGTGGCCAGGGCGGCGGCAACGACCTGTCCTGCGTGCAGCGTCAGGCCGCCGCGACGGCGGCCCCGATTTCTTGGTTCGTCATGGCGCGGCCGTTGAAGTTCCACGCGCCATCCACCGCGTGGACCACATTGATGAAGATCTTGTCCCGCGGCTGCTTGCCGCCGGACATTTCGTAAATGATGTCCGTGGCTTCGGCGAAATAGCCCTCCTGCACCTTGCGGTCGGTGAAGGCGAAGGACGGCACTTTCCACTCGATGAAGGCCACCGGCGTCTCCTCCATGCCGGTGAAGGTCGCGTTTTTCGACAGGACGTGCAACGAGCCGACGACATTCGGGGTCATAACGGCATTGCCGGTGAGGCCATGCCACTTGAGCATGGCTTCGGACAGGCGGGCAAAGGCGATTTTTTCTTGGCCCGCGGGCACGACGCCTTCGGTCAGGGTAAGCGTGAGAGGCATGAGGTTTCCTTTCAAATCCGATCGATGATACGGCCATTCGGCTCGTCGTAGGCGCTTAAATAACGCTTGCTCTCTATCTATATAGAGTGGATGCTCTTTATGCAAGACAAAAGAGAGCGATCGGTGTGAACGAGTAAGAAAGGCCAGTGCATGCGCTATTCGACGGAACATAAGGAACAGACGCGCACGAAGATTCTGGACGCCGCGGCACGCCGTTTCCGCGCCGAAGGCTATGACGGCCTCGGCATCGATGGGCTTGCCAAGGCGGCCGGGGTCACCAACGGCGCTTTCTACGGCCATTTCGCCTCAAAGGCCGATGCCTTCCGGGAAGTTGCGGCGCAAGGCCTCGCCGAACTGCGCCAAGGAATCGAGCATTACCGGGCGGAACGGGGCGAAAGCTGGCTCGCCGACTTCGTGCACTTTTATTACAGCGCGCCGAAACTGGATTGCCCGGAAGACATCTGCGGGCTGCCAAGTTTCGCGCCCGAGGTAGCGCGCGCGCCCGAGGAAACCCGCGCGGCCTTCGAGGCGCAATTGCGCACGGTTGCCGAAGCAGTCGCCGCCGGCCTGCCCGGCGATGCCAAGGCGAGCGAGGACAAAGCCTGGATCGTGCTGGCCATGCTGGCCGGCGGCGTGACCCTGGCCCGTTCCGTCAATGACCTGGAATTGAAAAAGCGAATGACCTCAGCGCTTGAGGCGGCGGTCATCCAGATGGGAAGCGAAGATTAGGAGCGCCGCGTTCAGATCTCATGCACGGGAATCGGCGGCTGATAGCGCAGGCCGTCGCCGCGGCTGCCGAAGAAGCGGATTTGATGCACTTCCTCGCGCGCCAACACCGGCGTGAGCCAGCGGGCGATATGCGCCGCCCATGTGAGTGCCCCCTGCTCGGTCCCGATCAGATCCTGCCGCACCTCCAGCAAGAGGCTGGCGAGACCGCGCCGGGTCGAATGTTCGTGCAGCGTGTCGCCCACAAGCGCGCCGTCATAGGGCTCGTTGTCTCCGCCGATGATGTCCTGCTCGCGACCGACTTCCTGCAGGAACGGTTTCGGCATGCGGTAATCGCGATCCCACAGAACGGTAATGTGCCAGGGCCGGGGTACGCCCTTCCAGGCATTGGTGAAAGAATGGACCGACACGATGGCTGGGACGACCCCGGTCGCCAGCATCGCGTCCAAAACCGCGCACACCTCGTCACGGTAGGGTTGCCAGAACCGCGCCCGGCGATAGGCGACCTCGTCGGCATCCGCATAGCCGTTGCCGGGAATGATCGCCCCATCGGACAGGCGCATGACGAGCGTCGGATCATCCCCGCCGCGGTTCGGGTCGATCAGCAATCGCGAATAGGTGGTGAGCACGGCCGGCGCATGAAAATGCGCGGCGAGCGCGCGCGTCATCGTCTCGGCGCCGATGTCATAGGCGATGTGCCGCTGAAATTGTTCGGGCGGCAGGCCCAAATCCTCGTATTCGGGCGGCAGGACGTTGCGGGCGTGATCGCACAGGAACAACACGCCGCAGTCCAGATTGCCGGCGATGTTCAAAACGGGTTGGAAGGGCGAACACGATTGCAGCATGACCAACGACGAAGGAGCAAACATTTCACTCAAGAATCGCCTACCTCGAAACAGCTCTCGACGCACCTGCGATTCCGCACAGTGCGACAATCGTTCCCATGATCAGCGAAAATATGTTGCTTTATCGCTAATATGAAAAAATTGTCTGCCATAATGCTTTGCACGAAGCGCCTTTTACCGTCGATGAGCGTATGCTTTTCGTGCAGAACAACGCTGGCGTCGGATTCGGTCCATTTCGTCGCTCTTAAGATACAATGAGTATTTAGGCCCCTCCCCATGCTGAAAGCCAGCCCTCAACCCACGTCCGGTACGCAGGCCAACGCGATGCTGGCCCTTATCGCCGGCGCTTTCGCCATGGGCCTTTCGCCGATTTTCGTGCGCTTCGCGGTCGCCGGTGGCGTCGGCCCCTATACCAGCGCCTTTTGGCGCGTGCTTCTCGCCTTGCCGCTCCTGTGGCTGTGGATGCAGGTCGAAGAATGCGACCCGCATGTGCGGCGCCAATCCTTCCCGCTCGGCACAATTCTTGCGGGCGCGGCTTTTACCGGCGATTTGTTCTTCTGGCACCTCTCGATCGTCCACACCACGGTCGCCAATGCCACATTCTTTGCCACAACCGCGCCGGTTTGGGTGGTGATCGCCGGCTTCCTGATCTTTCGGCACAAGGTTGCGCCGAGCGTGCTTGCGGGCCTCGTCCTTTGTCTCGCCGGCGGCGCATCCCTGATGTGGCAAAGCATGGCGGTCCGCCCCGACCGGGTAATGGGCGACCTGTTCGGCGTCGCGACGGCGATTTTCTTCGGCCTCTATTTCCTGTGCGTGCAATCGGCGCGTGGCCGCGCCGGGGCGGCCAGGGTGACATTCGAGCTCTCTCTGGTCACTGCTGCGCTGCTGTTCGTGATCGCCCTCATCACGGAGCGCAAATTCCTGCCCGATACGCTCTCGGGCGCCCTGGCCCTCCTCGCCCTAGCTTGGCTCAGCCATGCCGGCGGCCAAGGCCTGCTGTCGATTGCCCTCGGTCGCCTTCCGGTTGTCTTCTCCTCGCTGGTAATCTTCCTCGAAGCCCTCGCCGCGGCCTTCTTCGGCTGGCTGTTCCTGCATGAGCCGGTCACATGGATCCAGATTGGCGGCGGCCTCCTGATCCTGATCGGCATCTGGGTCGCGCGGCCGCGCGAAGGGGACGGGCAGATCGAGGCGAATATCTGACCGGCAAGCCTGCGGGTGCGCGCTTTCGCCTCAGCGCCCGCGCCATCCTTGGGCGAGCCCGGCGGGTTTCATGCCAAAAGCGCGTCCTTTTCGCCCCAGCAAGGATTTTTGCGCTTCGCCGCGTGCCGATTCCGCCGGCGAAAGCAAAAGATCCGCCTCGGATTGTCATCGGATCGCCATGAAAGATGAACAAATGGATTGCCTAGAAAAACGAAAATTGACATGAGTGCATTCGGGCCTGGGCGCACAGGATCAAATGATGCATTTGGGAACAAGTTTAAAGGTTTATATCGGAACAATTGTCTGCGCGCTCGGTTTGACCGCAGGTGCGGCGCGGGCAGACTTTCGCATCTGCAACAATACGGCCAATCGCATCAGCATCGCGCTGGCCTATACGAGCGGCGAAACGTGGACCACCGAAGGCTGGTGGAACATCAAGGCCAACAATTGCGACACGCTGGTCCGTGGCGCGCTGACAGCCCAATATTATTACGTCTACGGCATGGACGAGCGCGGCGGCGAGTGGAAGGGCAAGACCTTCATGTGCACCCGCGACCATGAATTCAAAATCGAGGGCATCGAGAATTGCTACGCGCGCGGTTTCGACCGCACCGGCTTCTTTGAAGTCGATACCGGCAAGGATGCGAAAACCTGGACCGTTCAGCTCACCGACCCAGCTAAGCCATAAACATAAAACGAAGGAAAACGACCCCAATGAGACGCCTCCGCCGAGTAAAGATCCTTGCCACGCTAGGTCCGGCTTCGCAGGACCCCGAAACGTTGATGGCCTTGTTCGAGGCAGGAGCCGACGTTTTCCGCATCAACATGAGCCATGCGAGCCATGACGCCATGCGCGAGCGCATCCGCATGATCCGCTCGATCGAGGAAAAGACCGGCCGTCCGGTCGGCATCCTGTGCGACCTGCAGGGGCCGAAATTACGGGTCGGCATCTTCAAGGACGATAGTGCAATGGTGGCCAAGGGGGCACAATTCGTCCTCGATTCCGATCCGACGCCGGGCGACGCCACCCGCGTGCACCTGCCCCATCCGGAGATTCTCGAGGCGCTGCGGCCCGGCCACACGGTGCTGATCGACGACGGCAAGGTGAGCCTGCACATCGTCGAAGCCGACGGCAAAAAGGCCGTTGCCGTCGTCGACGTCGCCGGCAAGATTTCGAACAAGAAGGGTGTCAGCCTGCCCGACACCGAAATCCCCGTCTCCGCCATGACCGAAAAGGACCGCTCCGACCTCGAAGCGGCGCTGAACGAGGGCGTCGATTGGATCGCCGTCTCCTTCGTGCAGCGCCCCGAGGACGTGGCGGAAGTGAAGAAGATCGCGCGTGGCCGCGCGCTGGTGCTGGCCAAGATCGAAAAGCCGCAGGCCATCGCCCGCCTCAACGAGATCATCGAAATCTCCGACGCGCTGATGGTGGCGCGCGGCGATCTGGGCGTCGAAATGCCGCTCGAAAAAGTGCCGGGCCTGCAGAAGCGCATCTGCCGCAACGCCCGCCGCCTCGGCAAGCCGGTGGTGGTGGCGACGCAGATGCTGGAATCGATGATCACCTCGCCGGTGCCGACCCGCGCCGAAGTGTCCGACGTCGCGACCGCGGTGTTCGAAGGCGCCGATGCGGTCATGCTGTCGGCCGAAAGCGCCTCGGGCCAATATCCGATCGAGGCCGTGCGCACGATGAACCGCATCGCCGAAGAGGTGGAATGCGACGATATCTACCGCTCGATCATCACCACACAGCGCACAACGCCGGAGCAGACGGGCGCGGACGCGATTGCGGTTGCCACCCGCGACGTCGCGGAAACCCTCGACCTGAAAGCGATCGTCGCTTGGACGTCGTCGGGCTCGACCGCATTCCGCATTGCGCGCGAGCGGCCGGAATCGCCCATTCTGGCACTGACCCCAAATCGCGATGCCGCACGCCGGCTCTGTCTCGTATGGGGTGTGCATTCGATCACGACGAAAGACGCGCATGACATCGACGACATGGCCCTGCGCGCCTGCAAATTCGCGCATCGCGAGGATTTCGCCAAGGACGGCGAGCGCGTGATCGTCGTCGCCGGCGTGCCGTTCGGCACCCCCGGCGCCACCAATATGGTGCGCATCGCCTTCATCGACTCGCGCGATTGGGCGAAGAAGTAGCGAATGATTAAAGGGCGAGCGCGAGCTCGCCCGCCCCGCGCGATTTCGCGAACACGTCGGCGATCGCTTCGAGCACCGCATCGGGCGCCGCGTAGTGCACCGAATGGCCGACGCCGGGCAGAACCTTCAGCGTCGCGCCCGGAATGGCGCGCGCGCAATTGTAGGAATGAATGTCGGCATAGACGATCTGGTCGCGGTCGCCGGTCAAAATGGCCGTCGGCACCGCGATTTCGTGCAATTTCTGCGATTGCTCGCAGACATAATCGTAAAGACCGACCATATCCTGCGCATTCGCCTTGAACTCGCGCGTGCGCAAGATCAGCGACGCATTGGCGCGCGCGATATAGTCCTGCGGGATCTCGTTCGGCAGGAAGACATGCGCGACATTGCGCGCGAAAGTCATGAGGCCGACCGGCATGACCAGCAGGCGGCAAAAGATCTCGCCCAAAATGCGTTTGGCCGCCGGCGCATAATACCAATTGACCTTGCCGCCCGGCCACGGGTGGGTCGCGGGCGCGAGCAGCACCAGGCCTTGCGTGAAATCGCGGTGCTGCAGGGCAAACGTATTGGCGAGCGCGCCGGACCAGGAAAAGCCGGCGACAATGGAGCGGGTGATGCCGATCTTGGCCAAAGCCGCGTGAATCAGCGCCGCCTGTCCGCTCGGCGAAGCGGCGACGAGGGCGGAAAAGCGGTCGCTCCAGCCGTGGCCGGGGCGGTCGATCGCGATCACCTGGTAGCCGGCCGCAACCAGTTGCGGGCCAAGCGCGGCGATCATATCGGCCTGATTGCCGCTCGCGCCATGCAGCAGCAGCACATTGGCGCGCGGCTCCTGCACGGGGCTCAATTTCGTATAGTGCAGACGGCCGCCGGGCAGGTCGATAAACGCCCCAGTCGGCGGAAACCGGCGCTCGATGCGGCGGGTCTGCCAGAGGTTGAAAAGAACGAGAAGCGACAGAAGCGCGAGCGCGACGAGGAGAATGGTCAATTTAGCCCTGCAACCCAACCGAATCCGTGAAAACCGTACACGCCGCCCTTGCGGACATAAAAAGCCCGCCCAAAAATGCAGCGCTCGGGACGAAGTTCTAACATAAAACTGTAATAAAAGGCTAAAATGTGGCGCTACTACTTAAAGCGAGCGTCCGTCGATCTCGACCGCCAACTTGTCGACCAATTTCTTGACCTGCGGTTCGGACGGATAGAGCTTCAGCACGGCGCGGTAGGCCTCGAGCGCGCCCTTGTCGTCGCCCTCCGACTGCAGAATCCCGCCGAGGCTGACTAGCGCCTCGAAATGGCGCGGCTCGAGCGCCAGAACGTGGGCGAGGTCGCGCACCGCGTCGTCCTCGTTGCCCATCTTGAACTGCAGATTGGCGAGCTGATTCCAGGCTTCCGCCCAATCGGGCTGCAGATCGGTGACCCGGGTCATCAGGGTCAGCGCCAGATCGTCGGCGCCGGCATTACCGGCCGCAACCGCGCGCTGCATCAGAAGATCGGCGGTGTCGGAGCCCGATTTCAGCCACATCCGCTGAATGACCGTGGCGATGCCCTGCGCCTCTTCCGGATCCTTGGTGCTGGCGAGCCGCTGGAACAATTCGTCCATCATCGCCTTGCCGGGACTTTGCACCTGATCGGAGACGGCGGCCGGCGGCTTCACGGCGCCATCGTCGGCCTGCGCGGACGGCATCGCCGCGAGCGCGAGAAGAACTGGCAATGCAAAAAGCCCGGAACGCATGCCCCAAAGATTAGGGCTGGATACCGGGCTCGTCAATGTGACGCGACCTGTCGACGCTTAAGCTTAGCCCTGGCGAGCCTTGTAGCGCTTCTGGGTCTTGTTGATGATGTAAACGCGGCCCTTGCGACGCACGAGCTGATTGTCGCGATGACGGGTACGCAAAGATTTCAACGAGTTACGGACTTTCATGGGATGTCCCCGGCCTTCTCTTTAGGTTGAGCGGAGACATGACCCGCCACGCACCAATTGAACTGAAAATGACGATATGCCGAGACTCAGAGAGCCGAGCCGCAGCATTTGTGGGCGGTCCTATGCCCGATTTTGCCCGTAAGATCAACCATTATCGCTGCGGTTTTTATCGGAAATGACCGTTCTTTGACGAGCCTCGGCTTCCCCTCCAAGGCCCTCCTTCTTCCGATAGGTCGCGGGCAATTTCTGATGTATCCCGCGATATACACACTAATCCATTGATATCATTTTCATATTCGCTCTATTAGTTTGATCCCAATTTTTTTTATTTTGACGCTCCCACGATCCCGACCGCAACGCACAAGGCAACACGCCACCTCCTCGGGCTTCGATCAAGTCCGAGTCGGCGGATTGCAGTCTTTAACTACTACGAAGCTTAGAACATAACATGAACATTGTCAATCCGAGGCACTTGCGCGGATGCGATTCAAAGTGTGGGCATTTCAGGAGCGCGGGCGACCTGCACACGCACGGCGCATTCGTGATGATGGTCGTTGATAAGGCCCGGCCACGAACCCGGCCGCAAGGCATGGTCTTGATATTTCGATGGACAGGAGTGTCCACGGGCTGAAATAGTGGCCAGATGGTTCGAAAAAACCTTGCTCTGGTTCTCGGTGCCGGCGGGGCTGCCGGAAATGCGTGGCTGATCGGTATCATCGCAGGCCTAGCCGAGGCTGGTCTCGACATGACGCAGGCCGCCGATCTGGTGATCGGCACCTCGGCCGGCGCCACCGCGGCGGCGCAGGTCCGCAGCGGCATACCGCCGGTAGAACTGTTGGCCTCGGTGCTGTCCCCGCCGGTTCAACCGGTCGGACAAAACCGTCAACCTCCGCCGTCCCTGCCGATGGCCACGGTCTTCGAGCGGATGCGGGCCGTCTCCGCTGCCGCAACCTCGTCGGCCGATCTGCAACGCGCGATGGGTGCGTTCGGGTTGGAGTGCGACGCAATGCTTGGGCCCGCCGCGGGCGAACGGTGGCGGGCCACGGTCGCCGCCAGGCTGCCTCGCCGTGAATGGTCGGACAGGCCGATGATCGTGGTGGCCGTCGACGCGCATACCGGCGAAGTGGCCAAGTTCGACCGTGATTCCGGTGTCGATCTGGTGGACGCGGTCACTGCGGCGACCGCCCTGCCCGGCTTGGTCCCCACCCACAGCATCAACGGCGCCCGCTACATCAACGGCGGCGTACGCTCCCCCGACAACGCCGACCTTGCCTCGGGCTATGCGAATATCTTGGTGCTCTCGCCCTTGAGCGGACGGAGCGGGCCGCTCCCGGAAGGCCAGTTCGAGGGGCTGCGCAGACCAAAGGAATGGGGCATGGATCTGGAGGGCCAGGTCGAGGCCCTGCGCAAGCAGGGCAGCCGCGTCGAGGTGATCACACCGGATGCCGATTCTCGCGCCGCCATGGGCACGAACCAGATGGACCTGGCGACCCGCATCCCCGCCGCCCGCGCCGGTTTCGCCCAAGGCAAGCAGGAAGCGACCCGCGTGTCGTTCCTCTAGGGTCGAACCGGGGCTCCTCGTGCTCATCTCTCACGCTTGCAGAAGGGCGAGCCGCTCATCGACGCGGCCCGGCGCGATTTCGAGAATGTCGGCCGTCGCTTGGGATCCACAGCATAGGCCCGCGAAGGGTGGAAAGCGGTCGCTCAACACCGGGCGCATTTGGACAGCGATTTCGATTGATTGAGGCCGTCCGGGCGTGCGAGGTTAGTCAAGCGGGCTGAACCAGCAGGAAGCGCATGAGAAGTCTTCTGGAGAACTCTCATGAAGGAGGGTCAGTTACGTAAGCTTGTGGCTGTCCTGGCGGCAGACATTGCGGGTTACAGCATCCTGATGGGTTCAGACGAGGTGCGCACGGTGCGTGATCTCAAGGGACATCAGGCCGTATTGCTGCCTTTGATTGGTGAATATGGCGGTCATATTATTGACACTGCCGGCGATGGCATACTCGCCGAGTTCGCCAGCGCCGTGGCAGCCGTAGAATGCGCGATTGCGATCCAAGAAAAGATGCTCGAGCGCAACGCAACAATAGAGCCTGAACGACGCATGCTGTTTCGCATCGGCATCAACGTCGGCGACGTCATCTACGACGAATCACGCATTTATGGTGACGGCATCAATATTGCGGCCAGGTTGGAAAGCATCGCCGATCCCGGCGGCATCTTCATTTCCCGCCAGGCCTTCGATCAAGTGGATGGAAAGGTAGCTTTCGGCTTCCGAAAATTGGGCCTGAAAAATCTCAAGAACATCTCAAAGCCAGTCGATGTCTTCGCGGCCGACAGAGCATCCGACACAACGCCAAGCGTTGGCCCGCTACGGATTCCTCAGGAAATTAGGTATTGCCGGGCGCCCGACGGGGTGCGTCTCGCCTATGCGATAGCCGGCAGCGGGCAGCCACTCGTCAAGGCTGCAAACTGGATGAACCACCTCGAATACGATTGGGAGAGCCCGGTCTGGCGGCATGTCTTCCGCGGTCTTGCGAACAATCACACCCTCATCCGTTATGACGCTCGCGGCAACGGATTGTCCGACTGGGACGTGGACAAGATTTCCCTGGACGCCTGGGTCACCGATCTTGAGACGGTCGTCGATGCGGCCGGACTTGAGCGTTTCCCACTCCTCGGAATCTCGCAGGGTTGTGCCGTTTCGATCGCATATGCCGTGCGGCACCCCCAGAAAGTGTCTCACCTAATCCTTTACGGAGGCTTTGCACTAGGCGGCAAGAAGCGTTCAACAGCCGAGAGGGACAAGCGCAATGCGATGATGACCCTGATACGACTGGGTTGGGGTGCGGACAATGCCGCGTTTCGGCAAATGTTCACGGGACTGTTCATCCCTCGGGGGACGCCGGAGCAGGCGGATTATTTCAACGAACTCCAGCGCAGGACCACATCCCCTGAATGCGCCGCCCGATTCTTTGACGCAGCCGGCGATATTGACGTCACAGATCTTCTCGCTCGGGTCGCCGCACCTACACTCGTGATGCACGTCAGAGAGGATGCTTTATGCCCGATCGAGGCCGGTCGCCAAATGGCAGCTGGCATTCCGGGGGCGCGGTTCGTCGGGCTCCCAGGCCAAAACCATCTGTTCCTGGAGAACGAACCCGCTTCCGGCCGCTTTTTCGAAGAGATCGCCATTTTCCTGAGCGGATGACCTGATGCCGCGAAGGTCGGCTATCGGTCAGGAGCGGGCGTTCGACTGGGTATCAAGCGTCTGATCTGAACCACTGGACATCGCCTTGACGATGCGCAAGCGTGACCAAAATCTGATTCAAACGGCGCTTCTGTTTAGGGACAACCATTGGACTCGTTATTGCGGTCACAGGTGCATCATTCCAGCGGCCCCATGATCGGCACATCGCTGAGACCACCCGCATGAGCAGCTTTTTGGCGCGACGGCTCATCAGCTTTGCCGTGACGCTTCTCATCGCGTCGGTTCTCGTCTTCCTGGCGCTGCAGGTGCTGCCCGGCAATGCCGCGCAGGTGATCATGGGGCCGGATGCGAGCCCCGATGCGGTCGCGGCGCTCGCCCATAAGCTGCACCTCGACGAGCCCCTACCGACTCGTTACGCCGCCTGGATCTCAGGTCTGCTGCGCGGCGATTTTGGCGAGAGCAGCGCCTATGGCACGCCGGCGTTCGATCTCATCGCGCAGCGCCTCGGGGTCAGCCTGCCGCTGGCGCTGGCCGCTATGACGCTGGCGACAGGGCTCGCGCTCGCCTTCGGCATGTTCGCCGCCACCAAGCACAACACGCTCATTGACGCCGGTGTGATCGCGCTCAGCCAGATCGGCCTGTCGGTGCCAAGCTTCTGGGCCGCGATCCTGCTCATTCTTCTCTTTGCCGTGCATCTGCACTGGCTTGCCGCCGGCGGCTTTCCCGGCTGGGACGGCGGGCTCTGGCAAGCTGCGAAGGCGCTGGCCCTGCCGGTCGTTTCGCTCAGCCTCGCGCAGGCGGCAATTTTGACGCGCGTGACCCGCTCGGCTTTGCTGGACGTGTTGCGCGAGGACTTCATCCGCACCGCGCGGGCAAAAGGCCTCACACGCAATGCAGCTTTGTGGCGGCACGGCCTGCGCAACGCGCTCGTGCCGATCATCACCGTCATGGGGCTGCAATTTGCCAATCTGCTGGCGAGCGCGATCGTGACTGAAAACGTGTTTCAACTGCCAGGCCTGGGGCGGCTGCTGTTTCAATCGATCGCCAACCGCGATCTCGTCGTCGTGCAGGATTGCGTCATGCTGCTGGTGGGAAGCGTTGTCGCGATCAATTTTCTCGTCGATATCGCGAGCGCGCTGATCGATCCGCGCCTGAAAGCGCAAGCCCGATGAGCGCCGCTTCCTTTCCCTCGCGCCGCATGCACCTGCGCGGCAATTTCCTGATCGGCAGCGTGCTCGTCGCGCTGCTGTTCGGCATGGCCGTTCTATCGCTGATCTGGACGCCCTGGCCCACCGGCTTTGACGCTCTCAACATTCCGCACAAATTGCAAACGCCGTCCTGGCACCATTGGTTCGGCACCGATCAACTCGGCCGCGATATTCTTTCGCTCATTCTCGCCGGTGCGCGCACGTCCATTCTTGTCGGCGTGGTCGCGGTCGGCATCGGATTGATCCTGGGCACGCTCCTTGGCCTTCTCTCTGCCTCGCGCGGCGGCTGGATCGACGATGTGGTGATGCGCTGCGCTGACATCACCTTTGCCTTTCCGGCTTTGCTCAGCGCAATCATGCTGCAGGTGACCTATGGCGCGAGCACGATCACCGCGATCATCGCCATCGGCATTTTCAACATCCCCGTATTCGCTCGGGTCGCACGCGCCGCCGCGAACGGCGTTCTGCCGAAGGATTATGTGCGCGCCGCGCGCATCGCGGGCCGAACGCAGATTGGCATCCTGCGCGATCACGTCCTGCCCAATATCTCGGCGCCGCTGATCGTGCAGGCGACATTGCAATTCGCCAATGCGATCCTGGCCGAAGCGGCGCTGTCCTATCTTGGCCTCGGCACGCAACCGCCGCAGGCCTCGTGGGGGCGCATGCTGAACGATGCGCAGACGCAGCTCTTTGGCACCGCGGCGCAAGCGCCGATGCTGGCGATCTATCCCGGCGCGGCCATCGCGCTTGCGGTGCTCGGCCTCAATCTGATGGGCGACGGCTTGCGCGATTATCTCGACCCGCGCCTCGCACGGACGCGCGCATGACGGTGCTGCTTGATATCGAGAACTTACGCGTACGCGTGCCCGGACCGCGCGGCAGGACCGAGATTTTGCGCGGGCTCGATCTTACTTTGCGGCAAGGCGACCGGCTCGGTATCGTCGGCGAATCCGGATCCGGCAAATCGATGACCGCGCTCGCGATCATGGGCCTGCTGCCGGAAGGCGCGGAAGTGTCCGGCAACATCCGCTTCGAAGGCCGGCCATTGCCGGTGCAAGATGAAAAGGCGATGTGCGCTTTGCGCGGCAATCGCATCGCCATGATTTTTCAAGAGCCGATGACGGCGCTCAACCCGCTGCACCGCATCGGCGCGCAGATCGCCGAACCTTTGCTGTTGCACAAGAGCCTGTCGCGCGTCGATGCCCGCGATGAAGCGCTGCGCTTGCTCGACCGCGTTGGAATTCCGAATGCGCGGCAGCGGCTCGATGCCTATCCGCATCAATTGTCCGGCGGCCAGCGCCAGCGCGTCGCCATCGCCATGGCGCTCGCCTGCAAGCCGAAACTGCTGATTGCCGACGAGCCGACGACGGCGCTCGACGTGACGATCCAGAAACAGGTGCTTAATCTCATCGCCGAGCTGGTGGAATCGGAAAACATGGGGCTCATCATCGTCTCGCACGACCTTGCGCTGATCGCCGAAAACGCGACGCGCATCGCTGTCATGTATGGCGGCACGATCGTGGAACGCTCTGCGACAGAGGCGCTTTTCACGCGGCGCGCGCATCCCTACACGCAAGGGCTGTTCAATGCCCGCCCCAAGCTCGGCCGGCGCAGCGCCGATCCGCTGCCCGTCATCAAGGGGAATGTACCCGACTTTGCCGATTTTAGCGCCGGCTGTCCGTTCGCCGGCCGCTGCCCGCAAACCTTCGATCGCTGTTATTTCGTTACCCCGCCGCCCGTTGAGGTCGGACAGGATCATGTGGCGCGCTGTTTGCTCTTCACATCGTCACACCCCGACGGACAAGGACGTGACTCGTGACGTTTCTGCTCGAGACCAGACATCTCACCAAACATTACCGTCTGCCGCGCGCGGGCCTGTGGCAGGCCGGCGCGGTCATCAAGGCGGTCACTGATCTCGATCTTGCCATCGCACCGGGCAAGAGTCTTGGCCTCGTGGGGGAATCGGGTTCGGGCAAGTCGACCCTCGCGCGGCTCATTCTAGGCTTGGAAGCCCCCGATTCCGGTTCGGTCCATTTCCAGGGCGTCGATATCCACAAAGCTGAAAAAGCGGTGATGCGCAAGTTGCGGCGCGACATGCAGATGGTGTTCCAAGACCCCTACGGCTCGCTCGATCCCCGCCAGACGGTAGAGCGCATCGTCGCCGAGCCGCTGGCTGCACTGGGAAAGGACAAAAACGGAGTTGCGCCGCGCGATGCGGTGATCGCGGCGCTGAATTCGGTCGGCTTACGCGACAGCGACCTCGTCAAATATCCGCATGAATTTTCCGGCGGCCAACGCCAGCGCATCGCCATCGCGCGGGCGCTCGTCACAAAGCCGAAACTGATCGTCGCGGACGAACCTTTAAGCGCGCTCGACGTCTCGGTGCAGGCGCAGGTGCTCAACTTGATGCGCGATTTGCAGCAGAATTTCGGCATCACCTATCTCTTCATCAGCCACGATCTCGCCGTGGTCGAGCATCTGTGCGACGAGGTCGCGGTGATTCAGCACGGCACAATCGTCGAGCGCGGCAACCCGCAGGATCTCTTCGCCAACCCGCACCATGCCTACACGCGCGAGCTGGTGAATTCGGTGCCGAAGATGGACGGGTTTGGTCGGAAATCTTTATCTTCGAATTGATTGACGTTGGCTGGTCAACAGGAATGATTCAGCTTCCTAACTTGGAGCCGAAGGCCACTTGACGAACGCGCGCTGCCCGTCTGCTATAGGGCTTATCCTATCGGGAGACCGCAATGAGACGCATTTGTGCAGGTTTGGCCGCTGCATTCCTCGTGTTGACGGCGCAAGCCCAGGCAGCGCCCAAGGACACGGTGACGATCGGCATGATCCTGGAGCCGCCGGGCCTCGATCCGACCGCGGGCGCCGCGGCGGCGATCGGCGAGATCGCCCATGATAATATTTTCGAATGCCTCACCAAGATCAACGCCGACAATTCGGTGACGCCGCAACTCGCTGACTCCTGGACCGTCTCGGACGACCTGAAAACCTACACGTTCAAGCTGAAAAGCGGCATCACGTTCCAGAACGGCGAGCCCTTCACCGCGGCGGATGTGAAATTCTCCTTCGAGCGCGCAGCAGCGGCAGACAGCACCAACAAGATCAAGGCCTTCTTTCAAACCATCGACAAAATCGAGACGCCCGATCCTTCAAGCATCGCGATCACGTTGAAACAACCCAATCCGGACGTGCTGTTCGACCTCGGCATGAGCCCGTCGGTCATTGTCGAGCCGAAAAGCGCCGGCACGAACGCGACCAAGCCCGTCGGCACCGGCCCGTTCAAATTCGATTCCTGGGTGAAAGGCTCTTCGGTCACGCTGACGAAATGGGACGGCTATCGCGCGGCGAAGACCATTGCGCTCAACAAGGTCACGTTCCGTATCATCAACGATCCCGCAGCGCAGGTCGCGGCGCTGCTCGCCGGCGATGTCGATGCCTTTCCGCGCTTCGGCTCGTTCGAAAGTGTGGCGCAGTTCCAAAGCGATCCGCGCTTCACCGTGACGGTCGGCGGCACCGAGGGCAAAACCATCCTGGCGATGAACAACAAGAAGAAGCCGCTCGATGATGTGCGCGTGCGCCAGGCCATCGCCTATGCGATCGACCGCAAGGCCGTCATCGACGGCGCGCAGAGCGGCTATGGCACGCCGATCGGCAGTCACATGGTGCCGGGCGATCCCGGCTATGTCGATCTGACCGCGGCCTACCCTTACGATCCGGAAAAATCGAAATCGCTGCTCAAGGCGACGGGCGTGGCACTGCCGCTGCAGCTCACGCTGCAATTGCCGCCGCCGCCTTATGCGCGGCAGGGCGGCGAAATCATCGCGGCCGAATTGGCTCAGGTCGGCATCGAAACGAAGATCGAGAATATCGAATGGGCGCAATGGCTCTCAGGCGTCTATACCAACAAGAACTACGATCTGACGGTCATCAGCCATGTCGAGCCGTTGGACATCGGCATCTACGCCAATCCGAATTATTATTTCAATTACGACAGCAAGGCCTTCCAGGATCTCTACGCCAAAATCAGCACCACCGCCGACCCACAAGAGCATTTGAAATTGCTCGGCGACGCCCAGCGGATGCTTGTCACGGATTGTGTCAACGCGTTCCTGTTCCAATTGCCGCAAGTCACCATCGCCAACAAGAATTTGCACGGCCTGTGGAAGAACTCGCCGATCTTCGTCAACGATATGAGCGCCGTGTCCTGGGAGTAGGAGCAAAGATGGCCCTTTACGATCTTTCTGCGGCGGAGATGCTCGCCGGCTTCAAAAGCCGCACGCTGTCGCCGGTCGACGTGACGCAGGCGATTCTGGGCCGCATCGCGCAATGGGAACCGCATATTCACGCCACCTATGCGCTGAACGGCGAGCAGGCGCTGAGGCAAGCGCACGCGTCGGAAGCGCGCTGGCGCGCAGGCGCGACGCTTGGGCCCCTCGACGGCGTGCCAGTGATGATCAAGGAGAATATCGCGACCCGCGGCGTCGCGACCCCACTCGGCACGGCGGCGACGGATTTGGTTCCGAGCGCCGTCGATGCGCCGCCAGCGCAGCGCCTGCGCGAATCCGGCGCGGTCCTTCTCGGCAAGACCACCATGCCCGATTACGGTATGCTGTCCTCGGGGCTCTCAAGCTTTCACGAACTCGCGCGCAATCCGTGGAATCTGGCGACCAATCCCGGCGGCTCCTCGGCGGGCGCGGGCGCGGGCGTTGCCGCCGGCTACGGCCCCCTGCATCTGGGCACCGATATCGGCGGCTCGGTGCGCCTGCCCGCCGGCTGGTGCGGCATCTTCGGCCTGAAACCCTCGAACGGGCGCATCCCGATCGACCCGCCCTATATCGGCCGCGTTGCCGGACCGATGACCCGCAACGTGCGCGACGCGGCGCTCAGCATGGCCGTGCTGAGCCAGCCCGACGCGCGCGATTATATGAGCCTGCCGCATCAAGCGATCGATTGGCTCGCGCTCGACAGCGAGGTCAAGGGCCTGCGCATCGGGCTCCTGCTCGACGCCGGTTGCGGCATGATGCCTGAGCCCGAAGTGCTGCGGGCAGTCGAACAGGCAGCGAAAATCTTGAGCGACGCCGGCGCCCATGTCGAACTGATGCCGCCGTTCCTGACCCCCGTCATGCTGAACGGCCTCGACGATTTCTGGCGCGCCCGCGCCTGGGCCGATCTGGCCGCCCTCCCCGAAGAGCGGCGCAGGAAAGCGCTGCCCTTCATCGTCGATTGGGCCTGCGCCGCCGCACTTTACGACGGCCAGCGCGTGTTCAAGGGCTTCAGCCAGATCACCGCGATGCGCATTGCCGCGACCAACGCCTGCGCGCCGTTTGACTTCGTCCTGTCGCCCACGGCGCCGCTACCCGCCTTTGCCGCCGAACTGCCCTGCCCGACCGACGATCCGGCGCGGCCCTTCGAACATATCGGCTTCACGGTCGCCTTCAACATGTCGGAACAGCCCGCCGCCTCGATCAATTGCGGCTATACCGCCGACGGCCTGCCGATCGGCCTGCAGATCGTCGGGCAGCGTTTCGACGATCTCGGCGTCTTGCGCCTCGCCTACCAATTCGAGCAATTGCGGCCCAAGCAAAGACCGTGGCCGGAACCGCCCGGCGCGTGAGCTATCCGGCTTGCGTGCGCGCACTCACCCCTTGCTATCAAACTGAAGTGTTTCTTCTGCGCTTATCGACTTAGCAAGGGATTTTCCCAGCGTGCGCGCTTGGCCGGGCGTGAGTCCAAAGATCTTGCGAAAGGCGGCACCAAAGGCTGGCTGGCCGACAAAACCCGCCAATGCAGCAGCGCGTGTCGGCGGCGCGCCATTGATCAAGGCGTTGAGGGCCTCGGTCATCCGCATCTGCTGACGCCATTGTCGAAAGCCAAGGCCGGTTTCCGAGCGGAAAAGTCGCGCCAATGTGCGCGTCGACGCACCCGCCATGTGCGCCAATTCATCGAGCCCGCGCCCATCGCTCGGGTGCAGACGCAGCGCAGCGACAACGCGCATCAACCGAGGATCGCGGGGCAGCGGCAAACTCAGGGGAAGTGGCGTGGCACGTGAGATTTCGTCGAGCACAAGTTCGGTCAGGTGATGGCCGCGGCCGCCGAGCTCCCAGTTCACCGGTTCGGCGCATGCGGCCAAGATCAGCTCCCGCAATAAGGGCGACACCGCGATAACCGCGCTCTTGAGTGCGGCCCGGGCGACTGCGTCTTCCCGCAGGAAAAGTTCGCGGAGCGCGACGGGGCCGTCCATCGTCACCGAGTGGGATTCGTTCGCGCGCAGAAACAACGCCGCCGTCGGAGGAACCGTAAAGGACATCGATGACGTCTCGATCCGCATGACGCCGGATATGGCAAAGAGGAGTTGCGCGCGCGGGTGGCTGTGAAAACCTGTACGCAAGCCAGACGTGTAATCCTCGGCATAACCGACCAGAGGGCGCAGGGCTGTCTCGTAGGGCTCAACGAGTTTTTGTCTGAATAGCGACAAAAATTGGCCGGATGTCTTCATTGATCACTGCTACAAGAAAAAATCCCCGAAAGATAGACAACGGAGGCAACAATGAGCGACGGCTTGTTCGAGAAGATTGGTTATGTGAAGTCCGATCAGACGGTTCAGGGTCCGATCACGCCAGGGCAGAACCGTCGCAAGGCCATCGCCGCCGGCGACCTGTGGGTCGGTGAGTGCCATGTCACGGCGCTGGAGGCTCCCAGCCAATGGCATCACCACGCCGAGTTCGACAGTGTCATGTACATGCTGTCGGGTCGCATTCGAGTCGATTTCGGTGAGAATGGCGAGCAATCCTTCGAGATCGGCAAGGGCGATTACGCCTATTTTCCGCGCCGGGCCATTCACCGCTGCCAGATCATCGAGGGCGGCAATGACGTCCGCTACGTCTTCGTCAGGCTAGGTAAGGGTGAGACCGTGGTGAACGTCGATGGCCCCGGACCTTTTGCACCGGCGGAGCCGGCAAAAATGTCTGCCTGATCCGAAAGATCCGAGGCTGCGCGCGCCAGCGCCCCCGCCGGCGCAGTAGATTGAAGAAAGGCCAAAATATGGATTTGTCCAGTTGGAAGGGCGTGCCGCCCCCGCACCGCGTCACCCTCGAGGGCCGCTACGCGAGGCTTGAGCCTCTCGATGCCCGTCGTCATAGCAAGGATTTGTTCGCCTCGGCGCGCGAACCCGGCGGCGACGATCGGTTCCGGTATTTATTCGACGAACCCCCGGCGGCCTTGGAGGAAATGACCGACTGGCTTGAAGCAAAGGCGGCCTCCTCGGATCCGCTTTTCTTCGCCGTGATTGACAAGGCGACTGGGCGAGCCGAAGGCCGTCAGGCCCTGATGCGCATTGACCCATCGCACGGCGCCGCCGAAATCGGCAACATATTGTGGGGACCGTCGATCGCGCGGACTCGGGTGGCCACCGAAGCCCTCTACCTGTTCGCCCATTATCTATTCGATACGCTGGGCTATCGCCGCTTCGAGTGGAAATGTCACAACCTGAATGAGCCATCCAAGCGCGCCGCCTTACGGTTCGGTTTTACCTTCGAAGGCATTTTCCGTCAGCATATGGTCGCCAAAGGCCGCAACCGCGACACGGCCTGGTATGCGATGATCGACCCCGACTGGCCACGCCTGAGAGCCGGTTACGAAGCTTGGCTCGATCCATCGAACTTCGACGATGACAAGGTACAGAGGCGGAAGCTTTTGTTCTGAGGATAAATGAGTCGCAGCGGCCTTCAGAGAACCGCTATGCCGCGGGGGCGCGTGAAGAAATTATTAAAAATCTTGCTGGATGATGCGGCGCTGGAACGGTGCCGCCGTCCTTCGCATCACAGACCGGGTTCGCCCCGTTTGTGAGCGGAGGTTCGTCGCGCGGAATCGTCTCCACATTGCTGCTTTGTCGTTGCCTGTGTTGCGTTTCCGGAGGCGAGTGTGTTCAACCTGCGCAGATTGCCGCTTTTTCTCGTGCTCGCGTCTCTTCTCATCGGCACTGCGGCCTATGCGCAGCAGGCGGCCGATTTCTGCCGCGCCCGGCTGAAAGCGACGGCGGTCGATCTTTCGTCCCAGGTCGACGATGGCTTCCTCAAACATATGAAGCGCATCGGCATCAAGACCGTAATCCGCTATTACGACCTCGAAGACGAGACCTTCGACGGCAAGTCGATCACCCCGCGCGAACGGGTGCTAATAAAGAAACACGGCTTCAAGCTCGGCGTCGTGTTCCAGCACCACAGCAATCGTATCGCCAGCTTCACGCCCCGATCCGGCCTGCGTGACGCCAAGCGCGCGGTCGTCATGGCCCATGCCATGCGCCAGCCACGCGGCAGCACCATCTATTTCGGCGTCGACAATAATTGGGACAGCGACCATGCGCTGAATGCCGTCACCCGCTATTTCAAAGTGGCGAAACGCGTGGTGACGGCCGGCGGCTACCATGTCGGCGTCTACGGCAGCGGTCTCGTCTGCGACACGATCCGGGGCAAGAATCTCGCGCAGAAATGCTGGCTGTCGAACGCCAAATCCTGGCCGGGCTATGCGGATTATTACCGCAGCCAGCAATGGCACATGCTGCAGACGCGCGAAGGCGTCTGCGCGGGCCACCCGGTCGATTTCGACATCGTCAATCGCCGTTTCGCCGATTACGGCCAGTTCGACTGACAATCCACCGCTAGAACGGGCGACCTGGCACCGGTCAGATCTGGGCCTGTCCGCCGTCGACGAAAAGCTCAGCGCCGGCAATGAAACTGGCATCATTGGATGCGAGGAAAGCGGCGACGCCGGCAACCTCATCGGGATCGCCGACGCGCCCGAGCGGAATGGTGGAGGCCATATAATCGAGCAGCCCCTGCTGCTGCGCCGCATCGGGGCCGGCAAGATCGACGAGGCCGGGCGTCTTGATCGGGCCGGGGCTGATGACATTCACGCGGATGCCGCGCGCCTTAAGATCGAGCGTCCAACTCCGCGCGAAATTGCGCACCGCGGCCTTGGAGGCGCTGTAGACGCTGAACGCCGGCGTGCCCTTGACGCTGACATTGGACGCCGTGAGGATCACCGAGGCGCCGTCCACCAGGAGCGGCAGCGCCTTCTGCACCGTGAAGAGCACACCCTTCACATTCCGGCCGAACGTGTCGTCATATTGCTCTTCCGTGATCGAGCCGAGCGGCAGCATGGAGCCGCCGCCGGCATTGACGACGAGCACGTCAATGCGGCCGGCGTCCGCTTTGACCCTTTCATAGAGGCAGTTGAGATCGCTCAGATTGCCGGAATCCGCCTGGATGCCCGTCGCCTTCGGCCCGATCGCCGCGACCGCGGCGTCGAGTTCCGCCCGACGGCGGCCGGTCACGAAGACCTTTGCGCCCTCCGTTGCGAAGCGCTTGGCGGTGGCGAGGCCGATGCCGGTGGTGCCGCCGGTCACGACGGCGATTTTTCCTTCGAGTTTGCGTGCCATGATCTGTCTCCTGGTTGAGGAGACAATTTGCGGCGGAAGATCGCCTTTCGAAACGGAAATGATTGAAAGCTATCGTTGCAGAAATGATGACATCAAATCGTCAAACCTATGGCTGCTTTCCCCGTTGCTCCGGAGGTTTCCAGCCCATTACCGCTTCGGCGCGCCACGGCGCGTCGCTCAGCCCGGCGATCAGGAAATCGGCCAGAGCGGAGATCTTGGCGGGACGCGCGCGGGCCGTGGGAGTAACGAAGTACAGGCCGCCTTCCGGCATGCGCCAGTCGGCGAGAAGCGGCTCAAGCTGCTTGTCGGGAAAATATTGCGTGGCGAGAAACTCGGGAAATTCGGTGATCGCCAGGCCCTCGAGCACCGTCGGCAACAGGGCTTCGGCACTCGTCCCCCGAAGCGGCCCCGTTGGCGTCACCGCGGATTCCTCGCCCGTTTTCCGGTGGGTGAAGCGCCAGACGTCGCGCTTCGCGCGATTGGCGTAGCTCAGGCAATGATGGGCGACGAGATCGTGCGGGTGCTGCGGCCGGCCATAGCGCGCAAGATAGGAAGGCGACGCGACAACGAACCGGCGTACAGGCACGATCAGGCGGGCGACGAGCGACGAATCCTCAAGCGCTGCAATGCGCAAGGCGGCATCGAAGCCGTCGCCGATCAGGTCGGTTCGCGCATCGGTAAGATGCAGATCGACCGCAATGTCGGGATAGCGGCGAAAGAATTCCGGCAGCAGCGGCGCGACCCAACGCGTCCCGAAGGAAAGCGGGGCGGCCAGCTTCACGAGGCCGCGCGGGCGGCTGGAGGCCTCGCGGGCGACGTTCTCGGCCTCCTCGGCTTCGGCGTAGATTTTCGAGGCCCGCTCGGCGAGCGTGTGGCCGTAGTCCGTCAAGGCGAGTTGCCGCGAGGTCCGATTGAAAAGACGCCCGCCCAGGCGCTCTTCCAGGCGGGTGACGGCACGCGAGACGGTGGCCACCGAGACGCCCATAGCGCGGGCCGCCGCGGCGAAGGAGCGCTCTTCGGCCACTTTGGCGAACATGGCCAGCCCCTCGAAGTCCGGGATTTTCGACATCGACAAACCTGCAACGATGATTTTCAATCATTTCTATTTCGAAAATCCGCTTTTCGCAACATCATTTCCTCATCCCGCAACGAGATGCGGCGAACCGTTTCTAGGAGACTTTCGATGTTCGATACCCGTTACCTTCCCCTTGTCGGCCGGTTGATGATTGGCGTTCCCTTCGCCATGAGCGGCCTGAGCAAGCTCGGCGCCTATGCTGCCACGACCGGCTTTATCGGCGCGGTTGGCTTGCCCTTCCCGCCGCTGGCCTACGCCGTGGCCGTGGCGGTCGAATTGGGCGGCGGTCTGCTGCTCATTGCCGGCTACCAGGCGCGCTATGTCGCCGTGGCCCTTGCCCTGTTCTCGCTCGCGACGGCCGCAGCCTTCCATAACAATTTCGCCGACCAGAACCAGATGATCCACTTCCTCAAGAACGTGATGATGGCCGGTGGCCTTCTGCAAATCGCCGCCTACGGCGCCGGTTCGCTCAGCCTCGACAATCGCGGCAAGCAGGGTTCGCCCTCCGTCTTGACCGCCTAAAACATCGCCGCGACATCTTCGCTCCTCGCCCCTGAAAGCCTGCAGACCCGTCTCTGCAGGGGGGCCTCGTGCGAAACGCCGCCGGCGTGCTCCCCTTCCCCTCTATGCCAAACGGAGACATCCAATGTCCCAGAGCATATCGACCCTGTTGCTGCGCAATCTGCACGACGTGTTCGGCGAAAACGACCCTGTGCGCCGCCGTGCCACCGTCGACGAGATCTTCCATGAAGACGCGGTGTTCTACGACCCCAACAACGGCGCGCATCGCGGCCGTGATGCGATCGACCATATCGCGGGCGTGATCAAGGCCACCCATCCCGATTACCGCTATCAGCCGATCGCCCCGCCGGAAGAGACTGGTGATGGCGGGCGCGTCAGCTGGGTATCGGGCACCCCCGGCAAGGCGCCAGAATATGCCGGCACCGATTTCATCGTCGCCCACGACGGCCGGATTGCCGCCGTCTACCTGTTCTTCGACAAGCTGCCTTGAGCTTGCAGGGTGAAGCTGAATCCATGCCGGACCGCGCCATCCGCATACGCAGAGGATGGCGCACCGATCCGTCGGCGACAGCTCCGAATCCTTGCTGAATTGCTGCCGAATCGCCAAGATTCGCACCGGATCGGCGCGCGGCCAATCAAGTGCAAAGTGCTTGATAATCAAGAAATTTTAGATGGTGGGCGCGACAGGGATCGAACCTGTGACCCCTTCCATGTCAAGGAAGTGCTCTCCCGCTGAGCTACGCGCCCGTCAGCGTCACCGCTGCAAGGTTGGGCGGATATAACGAACTCACCTCCGGGATGCAAGCGGTTATTTTTCGATCTCGTCAGGCGGCGAGCAGCCGGTTCACTTCGCCGACCAAATCCTTCAAATGGAAGGGCTTGGACAGGATTTTGGCCTCGCGCGGCGCATTATTGTCGGGATTGAGCGCGACGGCGGCAAAGCCGGTGATGAACATCACCTTGATATCGGGGTCGAGATCGGTGGCGCGGCGCGCCAGTTCGATTCCGTCCATTTCCGGCATGACGATATCGGTGAGCAGCAATTCGAATGGCTCTTCGCGCAGCCGGTTGTAAGCGGAAAGGCCATTGTCGAAAGACGCAACGTCGTATCCCGCGTTCTGCAAAGCCTTCACCAGAAAGCGGCGCATGTCATTGTCGTCTTCGGCGAGCAGGATTTTTGTGTTGAGCATGGTGTCGTGCGGCATTTGGGGCCTGTCGTCAATGATGGATAGGGTCTGGACGTGAGCGAATTTGGCCGAGTGGCAGGAGCCATGAGGAAGAACGCAAATCGGGTGTTCCCGATTTGCGCATCCTTGATGCTGGACTTGGGCAAGCCCAAGTCCAGATGCGTCGGCCTTGCGACGATTGGCGACGCACCACTCGGTCAAATTCGCCACGCCCCTTCGGGGTGAGGTGAAAAATGGTCATCTGCCACGTCGCAATGCTTGCCGGTACGGACGTACCGGCTACGCAATGCTCCTTGCATATGACCATTTTTGACCTCATCCAGACCCTATCCATCATTGACGACAGGCCCTAGCCAGTCCTCGTGCGTCGGAAGTGTTTCCATAAAGCGCCATGCTGGTAAATAACGAGTGAAAATTCGCGCCAGGCGCGGTAACTATTGTGGCTCATTTACGGTTAGGACCCAGCTGGAAGCGAGCTCTTGCAGACGACAATTTTCAATCCGGCCTTTGACATTGCCTTGCCGGACGCGGTGACAAGCCCCCTTGTTCTGAACTCGCCGCATTCGGGCCGGGTCTATCCGGAGGCATTTTTGGCCCAATCCAAACTCGATCCGATGACCTTGCGGCGCTCGGAAGATGCCTTTGTCGACAATCTGTTCCAGGATTGCGTCACGCTCGGCGTTCCCTTGATGCGCGCCCATTTCCCGCGCGCCTGGCTCGACGTGAACCGCGAGCCGTTCGAACTCGATCCGCGCATGTTCGACGGGCGCCTGCCGGCCTTTGCCAATACCCGCTCGTTGCGGGTGGCGGGCGGGCTCGGCACGATTCCGCGCATCGTCGGCGAGGCGCAGGAAATCTATGCCCGGCGCTTGCCGGTTGAAGAGGCGAGCCAGCGCATCGACGAGGTCTACAAGCCTTATCACCGGACCTTGCGCGGCCTCACGAGCCAAGCCTTCAAAACCTTCGGCATGAGCGTCCTGATCGATTGCCATTCCATGCCCTCCTCGGCCTTTGCCGGTCGGCAGGGCGACAAGTTCAAATCCGATTTCGTGCTCGGCGACCGCTACGGCGCCAGCGCCGCACCGCAGCTCGTCGACGCCGCCGAAGAGACCCTGCGGCAATGCGGCTATCAGGTCCAGCGCAACCGGCCCTATGCCGGCGGGTTCATCACCGAGAGCTACGGCAATCCGGCCGCCCACAGCCATGCCCTGCAAATCGAGATCCGCCGCGATCTTTATATGGACGAGCGGCTGCTGCAGCCGTCCGAGCGGTTCGCGACGCTTGCCGCCGACCTGCGCCGAACCATCGCCGCGATCGCCGACACGGCCGCGGGCATGATCGCGCCGAAACGCCTCGCCGCGGAATAGAGACGGCCTGGAAATTAAACGCGGCGCGAAAAAAAGAGCCGCCTGAAACAGGCGGCCCAAGTCTAGGGAGGAAACGCCCAAGGAGGGCATTGGCGACAACATCGTTGCCGCACCGCAATAATATGCATGTGCGGCGCACAAAAAGCAAGAGGCTGCGCAAAGTTTTTCGAAATCAATCAGCGGCAATCAAATTTGCGCATCCGGCCCCGATTTTCGTGGGCTTTTATTCGTTTTCGGGGCGAAAACCCGAAATTTTCGTCAAAAAATTGTTACGTTCACTGGAATCGGCGCGACATTCGAGCGCCCGGCATCAACCTTTTGTATGCACAAATAGCATTGGAGACGCGAGAATTACGCATAACACCTCGAAATCGCCTCGTGCAGAGGTCATCTCTCACGCCCTGGAACCCGACTCAATGCCTGCCGACCAAGCTCCGATTCCTGTCGCTTCGACGTTCCTCACGCTCCAATCCGGCGATTCCCTCGCGCGAATCGCTCTCACCGGCGCGGAGCCCTTGGTCTGGCGCGTTGCGGAACGCGATTTGCTCTGGACGCCCGATCCCGCCTATTGGTCGGCGACCAGCCCGATCCTCTTCCCGCTCGTCGGCTGGGCGCGGAACGGGGAAATCCGGGTCGATGGCCGCACCTACCCGATGGGCGTGCACGGCTTTGCCGCGTCGAAGACCTTCGACGTCGTGGCGCGCTCGGCGAATGCGGCAACCCTCCGCCTGCGCAACGACCCAGCGACCCACGCCGGCTTCCCCTTTCACTTCATGCTCGACGTGACCTACCGGCTCGACCAAGACGCGCTCATCAGCATGTTCGACATCAGCAACCCGGGAACCGAGCCCCTGCCCTACGCGCTCGGCGTCCATCCCGGCTTTTGCTGGCCCTTCGCCGGCGGCGCGCAGAGCGAGTACAGCCTGCATTTCCCGCGCGACGAACGCGCCGAAGTGCCGATCATCGCGCCCGACGGACTGTTCTCACGCGAAGCCCGGCCCATTCCGCTCAAAGATCGGACATTGCCGCTCAGCCCGGAGCTTTTTGCCCGCGAGGCCCTTTGCCTGCTGCACGCGGCCAGCCCGTCCTTAAGCTTCGCACACAAGGATGGCGCAGCCATCGAGTTGATTTGCGAGGATTTTCCGCATTTCGCCTTCTGGACCAAGCCCGGCGCGCCCTATCTGTGCCTGGAGGCCTGGACGGGTCACGGCGATCCGGTCGGCTTTACCGGCGACATTCGCGAGAAGCCGTCAATGCGCCTTCTTGCGCCGGGGGACGTGGCGCGGCACGCGGTCACCTTCCGCTACCACGCTCCAGTTTATAGCAACGGTCACGAAGAGTGACCGTTGGTTCTTTTCTTCATTTTTCGCCTTTTCAAGGCGATAGCGAAAAATGAAGAGTGGTCCAAAGGTCGCGTCCGCGACCTTTGGCATTAAACAGCACCTACGCTCGCCGCAGTCTGGCCGAAGAGGATCTTCTTCGCTTCCTCGGTCATCGGCGCGGGCGCGCTGATGGCGGCGCCCTTTTCATAGGCACGCACCGTCGCAGGCCGCGCGCGAATCGCCTCGAACCAACGCTTGAGATGCGGAAAATCCTCAAGCTTCTGGCCTTGCCGCTCGTACGGCACGATCCAGGGATAGGCCGCCATATCGGCAATCGAATAATCGCCGGCAACGAATTCGTACTTTGCAAGCTGCCGGTCGAGCACGCCGTAGAGCCGATTGGTCTCATTCACATAGCGGTCGATCGCGTAAGGGAGTTTTTCCGGCGCATAGGCACTGAAATGATGATTCTGCCCGGCCATCGGCCCGAGCCCCCCCATCTGCCAGAACAGCCATTGCAGCACATTGGTCTTGCCGCGCACGTCGGCGGGCATGAATTTTCCGGTCTTTTCAGCGAGATAGACGAGAATCGCCCCGGATTCGAAGACGCTGATCGGCGCGCCGCCATCCTTGGGCGCCCGGTCGATGATCGCCGGCATGCGGTTGTTCGGTGAAAAGCTGAGAAATTCGGGGCGGAACTGGTCGCCCTTACCGATGTTGACCGGATGAATGTCGTAATCGAGCCCTGTCTCCTCCAGAAACATCGTGATCTTGTGACCGTTCGGGGTGGGCCAATAATGCAATTCGATCATGCGGTCCTCTTAATTGCGTGGCATAGCGCTAATCTGGGGCGCCAAAGGACGGCGGGCCAGTCCCTGCCGCAAGAAAACCGGAATTGGCGGCGAGGGAGGCTCTCCGCTCCCTGCCGAGAAACCGCTACCATATGATTGCCCCTCGTCATCCCGAATCGCAGAGGTCGCCTGTGTTCCGAACGCTTCTCGCCCGCTTCCTCGCCGCGCTCCTGCTGCTCAGCGCATCGGTCGCGCTGGCCCAGACGCCCTCACCGGTGGACGCCTTCAAGCAGCGGCTCGACGGGCCGAAGATCGCGCTCGACGCCGTGCAGAGCACTCTGCTGCGCCAGAATCTCGATGACCCGACCCTGACCGGGTTGCGCACCGATCTCGAACCGCTCGCCCCGAAGATTCAGAAGATTCTCGATGAATTGAATCAGCAGATCGCGACCGTGAAGGTGCGGCTGAGCCCGCCCGCCAAGCCCGACGACACGCCCGACCAAGTGGCGCAACGGAACGATCAGCAAAAGCTGTTCGATGACCTTAGCGCCCAGGCCAATCAGGCTCAGGCGATGCAGACGCAAATTCAGCAACTCGCCGAGGCAATCAGCACTCGGCGGCACGACCTCTTCGCGCGCGCCCATTTCGAACAGGGCGACGGCATTTTCAGCCCCTCGCTCTGGCGCTCCGTCGCACGAGAATTGCCGAACGACCTCATGGCTTCCCAAGTCGTCCTTGGCGATTGGCTATCGGGCGCGCGCAGCAAATTGGGCGGGTTGCGGCTGCTGCGCTTCGTCACAACTCTGCTGTTCATCGGGTTGCTTTATTGGCCGGTGATTACGATTTCGCGCCGAGTCATGCGTCGGGATCCGAAAATCTCCGCGCCGACCAAATTGCAAAAGGTTTTGGCGGCGATCTGGGTTGCAGCGGTCAGCGCGAGCATTCCAATCTCGATGTATATCGCCGTCAGCTATACTTTCGACACGTTCCATCTGCTCAACTCGCGCTTCGAGCCGTTGGGACGTGAAATGTCGATTGCGGTGGTGCGCGTCAGCCTGGCGATCGGCATCGCCCGCGGTCTGTTGTCGCCGAAACTGCCGACGTGGCGCCTGCTCGACCTGACCGATCCGGTGATCAAGAAATTGCGGCACCTGGCGCTGACCTTGGCCGTCGTGATTTCGATTACCAAGATCCTCGACAAGTTCACCGACATCATCTTTGCCAGCCTGCCGGTGCCGGTTGCCATTCGCGGCATCGGTGCGCTCGCCGTTGCGCTGATCATGGCCGGCACGCTGAAGGGCATTCTCGGCACCGACCCGCATGACGATCCGAATTACGATCCGCGCACGGAATCGCAGCGCAATATCTTCGCGCCGATCCGCCTCGCCGCATGGTCGGCCATCGCCATCGTCATTCTGGCGGACGTCTCGGGCTATGTCGCCTTTGCCTCGTTCATCGCCGACCAGGTCGCCTGGATCACGCTGATCGGCTGTCTTCTCTATATGTTCACCGTGCTGGCCGAAGAAGGCATCACGCAGACGTTCAAGCCACACGGGATGATGGGCCGCGCCATTCTGTCCAGCATCGGCCTCAAGCACGAAACCCTCGAGCAGATCAGCGCCCTGACCAGCGGCGCCTTGCGCCTCGCTCTCATCGTGATGGCGGTCATGCTGCTGCTGCTGCCGTGGGGGATTCAATCGGACGACATGTTCGGCTACATGCGCAACGCCTTCTTCGGTTTCAAGGTCGGCGACGTCACCATCTCGCTGTCGGCGATCGTCATCGGCGTGCTGCTCTTTGCCGTCGGCGCCGTGGCGACGCGCGGCTTCCAGAACTGGTTCGAAGTCAGGTTCCTGCCACATACGCAGCTCGATCTCGGCCTGCGCAACTCCATCAAGACCAGCATTGGCTATGTCGGCTATATGATGGCGCTGTCGCTCGGGCTGTCCTACATGGGCCTGAGCTTCGAGAAGCTGACCTACGTGCTCAGCGCGCTGTCGGTCGGTATCGGTTTCGGTCTGCAATCCGTCGTCAACAATTTCGTCTCCGGGTTGATCCTATTGTGGGAGCGTGCCATCCGCGTCGGCGACTGGATCGTCGTTGGCGACGAGCAAGGCTATGTGCGCCGCATCAATGTGCGCTCCACCGAAATCGAGACTTTCGACCGCGCCACCGTCGTCGTACCGAATTCGAGCCTTGTGACGGGTGTTGTCAAAAATCTGTTGCGTTCGGATCGTGTCGGCCGCGTCGTCTTGCCGATCGGCGTGAGCCATCGCGCCGATCCGGACAAAGTGCGGGAAATCCTCATCGAATGCGCCAAGGCGCACGATCTCGTCCTGTCGATTCCGGCGCCCATCGTCCTCTTCACCGCCATCACCGATACGGTCTTGCGGTTCGAATTGATCTGCTTTTGCGAGGACGTCGAGAAAGGCGCCCGCACTCGCAGCGACTTGTCCTTCGCCATCTTCAAGCGCCTGAAGGACGCCGACATTGCGATGCCGTATAACGATGTCACGGTGCGCGGGCTCGAACAATTCGGCCGGGCGCTCGGACAGGGCGTCCAGGACGCGATCAAACCCAAGGAGTCGGCCTAGGTCGCGGTGACACCAGCCTTCGCCCTTGCGCGCAACGCTTGGCCCGGTTACGACTCGCCACCCTCTCTAGGATGTCTCTGATGGCCCACGACGCACCGCTTTCGCCTCTCGCCCCCAAAACCTATCCCGACATGCCCGAGATCGAGGGCGTGCGCTTTGCCAGCGCCGCGGCGGGCATCCGCTACAAGGACCGCACCGATGTCATGCTGGCCTTGATGGACAAGGGCACCGAGGTTGCGGGGGTGTTCACCACGTCGAAATGCCCTTCCGCGCCGGTCGACTGGTGCCGTAGCAAATTGAAGAACGGCAAGGCCCGCGCGCTCGTGGTGAATTCGGGCAATGCCAATGCGTTTACCGGCAAGACCGGCGTCGCCAGCGTCAAGCTGACCGCCGACATCGCCGCGAAAGCCACCGGCGCCAAAGCGGGCGAGATCTTCCTGGCATCGACGGGCGTGATCGGCGAACCGCTCGACGCCAGCAAATTCGAAGGCGTCTTGAACAAACTCGCGAAGGACGCGAGCGGTGACGGAATTCTCGCTGCCGCCAAGGCGATCATGACCACCGACACCTATCCCAAAGTTGCAACCGCGACCGCGAAGCTCGGCGGCGTCGATGTGAAGATTAGCGGCATCGCCAAAGGCGCCGGAATGATCGCGCCCGATATGGCAACGATGCTCTCCTTCATCTTCACCGATGCGCCGATCGCAGCGCCCGCGCTGCAGGCCATGCTGTCGAAAGCGGTGAAAGGATCGTTCAATTGCATCACCGTCGACAGCGACACGTCGACCTCCGACACGTTGATGCTGTTTGCAACGGGCGCAGCCGCAAAGCGCGGTGCGCCACATGTGGCCGCCGCCAATGACCGCAGGCTCGCGGGCTTCCGCGCCGCGCTCGAAGAGGTCGTGATGAATCTGGCGCATCAAGTGGTGCGCGATGGCGAAGGCGCGCGCAAATTCGTGGAGATCACGGTCGACGGTGCAGCGAGCGCCGGCGCGGCCAAACGCATCGCGCTGTCGATCGCCAATTCGCCGTTGGTGAAGACCGCCGTTGCGGGCGAGGACGCGAATTGGGGCCGCATCGTCGCGGCTGTCGGCAAAGCGGGCGAGCGCGCGGAGCGCGACAAGCTCGCGATCTGGTTCGGCGACATCCGCGTCGCGCACAAGGGCCTGCGCGACCCGGCTTATAGCGAAGACAAAACCTCTGCGTATATGAAAGGCGAGAAGATCGACATCCGCGTCCATGTCGGCGTCGGCGCGGCGTCGGCGACGGTGTGGACCTGCGATCTCACCAAGGCTTATGTCGAAATTAACGGTGATTATCGGTCATAGCGGCGGGGCGCGTCATAAAGTCGTAGAAATTGTCAAATCATACATCGTGAATTCCAACCTATTGCATGGCTCATAATCTGAGATGATGGAGGCATTGATGCGTAAGATCCTTTTTGCCACGGCTGTTTCTGTTCTTTTGGCGGGCTGCAACAGCGGCATCGGCACGAGAGCCAGCGCCGATTTCGATCCACAGGAAGCGGCCTTCGTGCGTGCGCCCGGCAATGTGACGATTGCTGGTAATATCTCGGCGGCCGCGGAAAACGGCGTCGAAGTGTCGGGCGCCAATGCGGTCGTTCGCCTCATTCCGGTCACGGCCTACGCGCGCGACCGTTTCAACACACTTTACGCCGGCCGGAGCTTCGCACCGCTCAGCGCCGGATCGCGCGTCCCGCCGGCCGATCCGGCCTATGCACAATATAGCCGCACGGTGAAGTCGGACTTCCAGGGCAATTATAAGTTCGATCATGTCGGCCCCGGCAGATATTACGTCTCGGCGCAGGTCTCCTGCCCCGCTGCCGCGAAAGAATGTGCCGGCGGCTCGGTCTATAACGTCGTCAACGTTCCCGCCGGCCCCGGCGGCACGGTGCAGCTCAATCTCATCGGCGATTGAACGACATTATGAAGCTCTTGCTGGTGGTGGCCGTTGCGCTCGTCGATACGGACAATCGCGTGTTGATCGCGCAGCGCCCCGAAGGCAAGCAGCTTGCCGGCCTCTGGGAATTTCCCGGCGGAAAATTGGATGCGGGCGAGCGCCCGGAGCAGGCGCTCATCCGCGAATTGCATGAAGAACTCGGCATCATCGTCAAACACGAGTGCCTCGCGCCGCTCACCTTCGCGAGCCATGCCTATGAGACGTTTCACCTGTTGATGCCGCTGTACATCTGCCGCCGCTGGGAAGGGCTCGCGCAATCGCGTGAAGGCCAGGCGCTGAAATGGGTGCGTGCAGGCAAGCTGCGCGACTATCCCATGCCGCCCGCCGACGAGCCGCTGATTCCGCCGCTGATCGACCTACTCGGCGTCTGACAGACGCAGCGCCCAGCCGTTGCCGCGGCGGCTTAGGTCCGCGACGGACAGCGGCGCCGCGTCGATCCGCCAGAAACAGGCCGCCGGCGCCTGCAGGGCATGAATGAGCGCCGCCCGCACCACCGATGAATGGGTGATCGCCAGTGTGTGCCCGACAAACGAAGCCCCGTCGAGCCAGGCACCGACCCGCGCGATCAGATGACCGAGCGATTCGCCGCCATGGGGCGCGGCGTCGATGTCCCGCATCCACGCGGCCACGGCCTCGGGCTCGGCGGTGGCGATGGCTTGCAACGTCTGCCCGCCCCAGCGGCCGTAATCGCATTCGCGCAGCGCCTCGTCCGGCTGAGCCCTGAGGCCAAGCGCCTCGGCCGTCTGCAGCGCCCGGAGCAGCGGACTGGTCAAAACCCGCTCCATTCCGAACCGCCCGGCAAGCTTTTGCGCCGCGGCAAGGCCGCGCGCATCCAGCGCCTCATCCAGTGGAAATCCGGCCTGCCGCAGCAGCGGGGTGGCGGAATGGCAGAGCAAGGTGAGGCGCGGCGTCATGGGGGCTGATGTCGCCGATCCCCGCCGCCTTGGCAAGCCCGCACCGGGCCATTTGACTTTTATGACAACAGGCCGCTTAATGACTCTCGTCGTCGACACTGGGAAGCCGATGGAAATCCGGCACGGTCGCGCCACTGTGATCGAGGCTTGAAGCCTCGAAAGTCAGACCCCAGTCGAAACGCACCTTTCTCAATCGGGACGCGAAAATCCCAAGGAGTTTTTGATGGCAACCGCCGTTCTTTCCCCCGCCGCGCAACAACCCATCGCCATACCGCTCAAGGAAATTCTGCCCTGGGCGATCTTCACTGCCGTTCTCGCGCTCTTCGCCATTTACTTCGTTGGCGCTGAAGAGGGCGCAACCTCGATCATCCAGGGCATGTACATCCACGAATGGGTGCACGACGGCCGCCACCTGCTCGGCTTCCCCTGCCACTGAGATAAGATCGGATTTAAATCATGATGGGATCTCTGTTGATCCGGGGGATGCTGGTTGGCATCCTCGCCGGACTGTTGGCGTTTGGCTTCGCGAAAGTCTTCGGCGAGCCGCAGGTCGATAAAGCAATTGCCTTCGAGGAAGCGCATTCGCGCGAGGCCGACAAGCCCGCGGCCATGCCCGGTATGGCGATGCCGAACCAGCCGGAGCAGAAAGCCTCGGACGCGGCACCGGCGAATGCCATGCCGGGCATGCAAATGGGACAATCCGATCAGGACCAGGGTGATGTCGAGCTGGTCAGCCGCCCGATGCAGGCGAGCTTCGGCCTGCTCACCGGTGTCCTCACTTACGGCATAGCCATGGGCGGCATGTTCGCGCTGGTCTTCGCCTTCGCCCAAGGCCGCTTGGGCCGGTTGACCCCGCGCGGCACGGCGGCACTGATCGCGATGGCCGGCTTTGCGGCGGTGGTGATCATTCCGCAACTGAAATATCCGGCCAATCCGCCGGCGATCGGCAATCCGGAGACGATCGGCCCGCGCACGGCGCTCTATTTCGGCATGCTGGCGATCTCCGTCCTCTCGATGATCGTCGCCTTCATGACCGCACAAGGGCTGGCGCAGCGCTTCGGCCGCTGGAACGGCACGCTGATCGCGGCGGCGATCTACCTCGCCATCGCCTTCGTCGCGATGCTGGTGCTGCCCGCCGTCAACGAAGTGCCGAGCGATTTTTCGGCTGACGTGCTCTGGCGCTTCCGTGTGGCCTCGCTCGGCATTCACGTCGTGCTGTGGACCACTTACGGCATCGTGTTCGGCATCGTGGCCGAGAGATTGCTGCAAAGACGGGTCTAAATGCAAAAGCCGGTGTGGTGAAGCGAGCGGGACGCCCGCGCTCCTGAAATGCTCGTAGTCTGGAGCGCGCCCCTCGCTTCTCCCCTCCTTGAAATCCGCAAATTCTGACGCTATATTGCGTCAGAATGATTGGCATTCGGACATGGAGGTCTGAGCCATGGGCCTCGCCCAATACGCAGATGACGGGATTTTCGCGCCGCGCAAGATCGCCCACGCCCTTCGGACAACCAGCGAGGAGGTCGCTCGCACGGCCGGCCTCGGCAAGGACTCGATCCAGCGCAAGGATCGCGTGCGGTCGGACAGGACCCAGCGGCGCTTGCGTGAGATGGTCGAAGTCATCAACAAGGTCGAGCCGCGCTTCGGCTCCGCGCTCATGGCTTATGCCTGGTATCGTTCCGAGCCACTGCCAGGATTCTCCGGCCAGACGGCGATGCAGCTCGTGCGCAGCGGGCGCGCGGACGACGTGCTCGACTATATCGACGCGGTCGACGCCGGCGTGCACGCCTGACCGTGCCGCTCCGCTACGACGGCAAGCTCTACCGCGCACTGAACCCGATCCACGCGCGCGAGCCGCTCTCCGGTCTCGGCGCGGAAATCTATGGCGGCCGCTTCAATCCAAAGGGTGTGCCAGCGCTCTACACGTCTCTGTCGGTCATGACGGCCCTGCGGGAGGCCAACCAAGTCGGCAACCTCCAGCCAACGACGCTGGTCGCCTATGAGGCTGAAATCGAAAACATTTTCGACTGCAGCGACGAGACGGCGCTCGCAGCAAAAGGCATGGACGTTTCGCTCCTCGCGGGTGCGACATGGCGGGACGAAATGAAAGCAACCGGAGAAGCAAAAACGCAGGGTTTCGCCCGGCACCTGATCAGCATCGGCTATAACGGCCTCCTCGTCCGAAGCTTCGCGGCGGGCGCGACCCATGCGGATAAGAACCTCGTACTGTGGAAATGGGCGGACAATCCTCCCGCCCGTCTCATTCTGATCGACGACGAACATCGGCTGTCGCGATAGATCGCTACGCTACGACGTTTACGCCTATCGCTGCGGTACAACGCCTTCCAGCGCATCGCCCCAATCCAACCGCCGCGCCGCTTTGAACGCGAGCTTGTCGCGCCTGGGGTAAATCTTCTGCTCGATGCCGGCCGCTGCGCACACTTCCACGTGCCGCGCCGCTTTGGTGTCCAGCGCAGGCTTGAGCAACCGCGCCGCGGCGCGGGTAACCGGGCCGCGCGAGAACACCGCATAGGCGAACTTCTCGTCCTCATACGGCACGTCAGCATCTTTCACGAAACGATGATCCTTGGACCGCGGCAGGCGGACCGAGAAATGGCACCAATCCGGCTCCTGCATCAGGCAGACGCCATCATGCGGACACGGCGCCGCTACCCGCGCGCCGTGCGCGATCAACGCGCTGCGCACCTCTTTCAGTCGTGCAAAGCCCTGGCGCGAGCCGGGCTCGACGAGAACGAGAACCTGCCGCGTGAGCGCCCACAGACGCGTCGCCACCTCGACCGCGCCCGGCAACGGCAATTCGACCAAAGCATAGGAGGCGACGACGCCATCGGCCGGCGCGAGTTCGCCCAACACGCGCTCCATCGCCCCGCGCACGAATGTCGCGCCTTGCAATGCGGACGACCCGCTGTGCGCCGTCAGATCCCTGGCGAGATCGAGAAAGGCGTCATTGGCGTCGAGCAATGTCGCGCTCTGTAATGACGGCCACGCCTGGGCCGCCGCGAAACTCGCCGAGCCGGGGCCGCAGCCAATGTCGAGGAGGCTTTGCGGCGCGGCCTCGCATCGCAGCGCGGCCTCGCGCATCGCGCTCAGCACCGCGGCATAGGTCGCGGGCATGCGGGTCAAAGCGTAGGCGAGTGCATCCTGGCGGTCGCGCACCACCGAGGCCGAGCCCCCCGCCCCGCGGTAATGCTGCGACATCGTCGCGGCGCGCGCCGCGAGGTCGTTGCGCGACACGCCATGCAGAAGCGTCGCGAGTGCGGCGGAGAGATCGGAAGGAAGCGCGGACATGAGCAGGACCGCGGGCGTCTCGCCCGCATTTGAAACGATACGAAAAATTGGCACCTGCGGGCGGGACGCCCGCGGTCCCAGTGTTAGTCCGAACTCAGCGCCAGTTGCTCTTCCAGCATCAGCCGGGCGCGGGCGCGCATCTTCTCTGTCTCGCTCTTCAACTGGCCGCAGGCCGCCAGAATGTCGCGGCCGCGCGGCGTGCGCACCGGCGAGGCGTAGCCGGCATTGAAGACGATGTCGGAAAAGGTTTCGATCGTTTCCCAATCCGAACATTCGTATTTCGTGCCCGGCCAGGGATTGAACGGGATGAGGTTGATCTTCGCCGGAATGCCCTTCAGCAGCCGGACCAATTCCTTGGCCTCGCGCGGGGAATCGTTCACGCCCTTCAGCATCACATATTCGAAGGTGATGCGGCGGGCGTTCGACACGCCGGGATAATTGCGGCAGGCGTCGAGCAATTCCTTGATCGGATATTTCTTGTTCAGCGGCACCAATTCGTCGCGCAGGTCGTCACGCACCGCGTGCAGTGAAATCGCCAGCATCGTGCCGGCCTGATCGCCTAAGTTCGCGATTTCCGGGACCACGCCGGAAGTCGAGACGGTGATCCGTCGTTTCGACAGCGACAAGCCCTCGCCGTCCGACAGCACCGCGATCGCGTCGCGCACCTGATCGAAATTGTACAGGGGCTCGCCCATGCCCATGAACACGATGTTGGACACGGCGCGCACGCCTTCGCCCGAGGGAATGAGCCCGTCGGTCGGCGGGGTCAGGCCCGGAAAATCGCCGAGCTGGTCGCGCGCGACCAGCAATTGCTGCACGATCTCCTGCGCCGTCAGATTGCGCACCAGGCGCTGGGTGCCGGTGTGGCAGAAGCTGCAATTGAGAGTGCAGCCGACCTGGCTGGAGACGCAGAGTGTGCCCCGGTCGGTCTCGGGGATATAGACGCATTCGATCTCTGCGCCCTTGTCGAACGGGCCGGTCGAAGGCATGCGGATCAGCCACTTGCGGGTGCCGTCTTTCGAGACCTGCGCCGAGGTGACTTCGGGGCGCGCCAAAGTGAAATGGTCGGCGAGCGTGGCGCGCAGGACCTTGGAGACATTCAGCATGGTGTCGAAGGAGGTGACGCCGTGGAAATAGATCCAATGCCAAAGCTGGCCGGTGCGCATCTTGATCTCGCGCTCCGGCACGCCGACGCCGCGCAGGGCGTCAGCCAGACCGGCGCGGGTGAGGCCAGCGAGCGAAGGGCGGGACGCTTGCGCCGCCGCCGGGATAGGTTGTGCAATTGTGGACATGGCGGGGGTCATAGCAGAAAAACGCCGCCGGGCCAATTATGTCTTAACGCGTTCGCTGCGCGGTCCGGCGCCAGCCGCTATTGTCGTTCAGGCGGGCGCAGCGCATCCGCCAAGCGCGCCTTGGCGGAACCCGGCCGGAGCGGCTGCTGCTGGCTTTCGTGCGGCGCCCAGCCGGAGAGCCAGACGAGCTCGAATGTGGCGCGGATCCGCCCGTCCGGATCGGCAAACCGCTCGGCATAGATTTCGGCGGCGCGCAGGAAGACCGCGCGCGGGGTCGGCTTGCGCAGCCGATGGGCGAGCGCGTTGGCGGCGCCCATCGCCCGCAAATCCTGCAGCAGCGCGAACATGTGGCTGTACCGGACCGTCAAGGGATCGATGTCGGTGACCGGTAGGGCGAAACCGGCGCGCTGTAACAGGCCGCCGAGGTCACGCAAATCGGCGAAAGGTGCGACCCGAGGGCTGGCGCCGCCCAAAATCTCCTCTTCGGCGGCGGCAAGCGCCGTGCGCAGCTCGTTGAGGCTTTGGCCGGCCAAAAGGCAGCCCAGAAACAGCCCGTCGGGCTTGAGCGCCCGGCGGATCTGGATGAAGGCGCCCGGCAGGTCGTTGACGCTCTGCAGCGCCAGGAGCGACACGATGAGCGACGCGCGGCCCTCGGCTATGGGCAGGGCTTCGAGGTCGCCCACGAGATCGCCGGTAAGGCCGGCAACCGGCGCCATACGGATGACTTGGCCGATCCGGCCTTGCGCGGCTAGCACCCGCGCCGCGTGGTCGCCGGGGGTGGCAAGATCGTAAGCAAGCGGAAAATCCCGCATCACCGGCAGCAGCCGATCGGCCAAATCCTCGGCCGCCCGCGCCAGGAGAAAATCGGCGCCTGGTTTCGCGAGGCCGGCCGCGCGGGCGAGATGCCGGCGCGTCAAAGCGCGATCGAAAACCTGGGGAGCGGCACTGGACATGCCCTCCTATGCCGCGAAGGTACTGTGCTGTGCAAGGCCTGAAAGGACCGCGAGCGTCCCGCGCGCATTCTTCTTGCGCAACACTGGTGTGCCGGTCTGGCCTATGCGGGCGGGACGCCCGCGGTCCTTTCGCGCCGCTTTGCAACCGCGCGATTTCGCGGCAATATGCGCGGCGGGATGGGCTGCCATGACAAATCGCGACATTTCCGCGCCTTTATCGGCCTCGGCGGCCCTGCCTCGCCGCGCGGCTAAGGCCTTTGCCGCAGCCCTGCACCGCGGCCTCGACATCATTTATCCGCCGACCTGCATCGCCTGCCGGGCCGCGACGCAAACCCACGGCACGTTGTGCCCTGCATGCTGGGGGCGCATACGGTTCGTCGAGCGGCCCTATTGCGAGCAGCTCGGTACGCCGTTTCAGCGCGACCTCGGGCCGGGCATCATCTCGCCTGAGGCCATCGCCGATCCGCCGATGTATGCGCGCGCCCGCATGGTCGCCCTGTTCCAGGACGGGCCGGCACGGCAACTCGTGCACCGGCTCAAATACGGCGACCGCACCGATCTTGCCCGGCCCATGGGCCTGTGGATGGCCCGCGCCGGTCGCGATATCCTGGATGATGCCGATTTGCTTGTGCCGGTGCCGATGCACTGGCGCCGGCTGTTCGCCCGCCAGTTCAATCAGGCGGCGGCCCTTGCCGCCGTCGTCGCCAAGGCTGCCAACGTGCCGCTCGCCGCTGACGTGCTCCAAAGGGCCAAATCGAGCCCGCCGCAAGTCGGGCTGACCAAGGCGCAGCGGGCCGAAAACGTCCAGGGCAGCTTCGTCGTGCCGCCCGAGGCCAAGTTGCGGCTCGAAAAGCGCAAGATCGTGCTCGTCGACGATGTCCTGACCTCCGGCGCCACAGCGAATGCTGCCGCCCGCGTCCTGCTGCGCCATGGCGCCGCACGGGTCGATGTGCTCATTTTTGCCAGGGTTGTGACGCCTTCGTGACGGCCCTATATAGGGGCCGACAGTTTATGAGGACCTGATGAAAGCCGTCACCATCTATACGAAGAGCTTTTGCCCGTTCTGCCATCGCGCCAAGGACTTGCTGCGCGCCAAACAGGCAACATTCGACGAAATCAGCGTCGATGGCGATCCGGACAGCCAGCGCCAGATGGCGGCCCGCGCCAATGGCCGCTCGACGGTGCCGCAGGTCTTCATCGGCGACCTCCATGTCGGCGGATGCGACGATCTTTATGCGCTGGAGAATGCCGGCAAGCTGGACGCCTTGCTGGCGGCGTAAGGTGTAGTGTTGGGATGATCAAATATTCGCTGATCTGCGATAAGGCGCATGAGTTCGAGAGCTGGTTTGCCTCGAGCGAGGCGTTCGACAAACAGGTGAAGCGTGGCCTCGTCACCTGTCCGCAGTGCAATTCGGCCAAAGTCGCCAAGGCGATCATGGCGCCGCGCATCGCGCGCACCGACAATGTAACGCGCCAAGCCACGCCGGAGGCGCCGCAGGAAGGCGCCAAGCCCGTCGCGCTGCTCGACGAAAAATCCGTGGCGATGCGCGCCGCGATGCGAGAATTGCGGCAAAAGATCATCGAGAATACGGATGACGTCGGCAAAAGCTTCGCCGACGAAGCGCGCAAGATGCATGAAGGCGAATTGCCGCAGCGCTCAATTCGGGGCGAGACGACATTCGATGAGGCGCGCGCCCTGATCGAGGACGGAATCGACGTTCTGCCCTTGCCGGGGCTCGCGGACGAACGAAATTAAGACCATGACGCAACTCCAGTCGAGGAATGTTATGTGGTCTATGTCTCGTTTCTCCCTTGCCTTCGCACTGAGCGCTTTGACGCTTCCCGCGCTCGCGCAATCGCCGCCGCCTGATCGCCTACGCGGCACGATCGAAAAAGTCGACGGTTCGACGCTCACCATCCAGACGCGCCAAGGCGCCACCGCAACGCTCACATTGGACGATGGCGCGACGACGATGATCGTCCGCGCCGCATCGCGCGCGGATATAAAGCCCGACAGCTTCATCGGCACCGCGGCCATGCCCGACAAGGACGGCGTGCTGCATGCTCAGGAAGTGGTGATCTTTCCCGAGAACCTGCGCGGCACCGGCGAAGGCTTCCGTCCGTGGGACCTAACACCGGGCAGCACGATGACCAATGCGACCGTTGCGGGCCAAGTGAACAGCACAACGGGCGATGCCGTGTCGCTGACCTATAAGGGCGGCGAAAAGACGCTCGTCATCCCGCCGGACGCGCCGATCGTGACATTGGCGCCGGGTGCGCTGAGCGATGCGAAGCCGGGCGTCGGCATCATCGTGGCGATGGCGGAAAAGCAGGCAGATGGCAGCTATCACGCCAAGCGCATAACGGTGGGCAAGGATGGCGTCAACCCGCCGATGTGACCGGATCTTCCCTTCTCCCGCAGCGAAGCTGTGGGAGAAGGGAGTAAGTATCGGTCACATCACCTAAACGGCGGCTCGTCGAAGCTGCGGAGCTTTCGCGAATGCAGCGCCACGCGCTGCTTGCGCAGAATGTCGAGCGCGGCGATGCCGATTTTCAGATGTTCGCCCACCGCGCGGTCGTAGAAGGCGTTGGCGGCGCCAGGCAATTTGATTTCGCCGTGCAGCGGCTTGTCGGAAATGCAGAGCAGCGTGCCATAGGGCACGCGCAGGCGGAACCCTTGCGTCGCGATCGTCGCCGATTCCATATCCACTGCCACTGCACGCGACAGGTTGATCTGTCGCCGCTCCATGGTCCAGCGCAATTCCCAATTGCGGTCGTCATTGGTCACGACCGTGCCGGTGCGCAGCCGCTGCTTCAACTCCTCCCACGAATCGCCGGTGACCTGCTGCGCCGCTTCCTGCAATGCGACTTGTACCTCCGCCAGTGCGGGAATCGGCATGTCGACCGGTACATGCGCATCGAGAATGTGATCCTGCCGCAGATAGGCGTGGGCGAGCACGTAATCGCCGATCTGCTGGCTCTGCCGCAAACCGCCGCAATGCCCGATCATCAGCCAGCAATGCGGACGCAGCACGGCGAGGTGATCGGTAATCGTCTTGGCGTTCGAGGGGCCGACGCCGATATTCACCAAGGTCGCCCCCTGCCCGTCCCTGGTCGTGACGTGATAGCCCGGCATCTGAAAGCGGTGCCATGTATTGTTGGTGATGAGCTGTTCCGCCTCCGCTTCGCTCGTCTCGGCGGTGATGATCACGTTGCCCGGCAACACCAGCTTGTCGTAACGCGTGCCGTTGCGCACCTCGTCCAATCCCCAGCGGATGAACTGATCGACATAGCGGTGATAGTTCGTCAGCATGATCCAGGGTTGGCAATGCCGCCAATCGCTGCCGGTGTAATGGACGAGCCGGCGCAAGGAATAATCCATCCGCACCGCGTCGAAAAGCGCAAGCGGCCACGGCGTTTCCGGCGTCTTGCGCTCCCAGGTGCCGTCGGCAATTTCATCCCCGACGGCCGAGAGCAGCGGCACGGGGAAGAAGCGCGCGAGTTCCGCCGCCGTCACCGCGCCGCGGCCCAACTCGTCGCCGCGCTCGAAGGAGTAGGGATAGGGAATTTCCTGGTGCGAGACGCCGACTTCCAGCGTCGCGCCATATTCGGCGGTGAGCGGGCGCAATTGCTCGAGCAGGTAATGCCGGAACGAAGCGGGATGAGTGATCGTTGTCGCATAAACGCCTGGATAGGCAAATTTCGCGAAGGCGCGCCGGCTCGACGGCAACACGCCGTTCGGGTGATAGGTGACGCGCAATTCCGGATAGCAGAATTTGGCGCGGGTTTCGCGGGTCGGCGGCTCGCCGAAATCGAAATACCGGTCGAGCGCAATGCGCAATGCGCCGACGGCCTCCTTGTGCAAAACGATGAGCTGTTCGACGGCTTCTTCCGGCGTCGCAACCTTGATTAAATGACTCATACAGAGCGCTCCGCCCACATCATGTAATTCACATCCATATCGCTTGATAAACGCCATTGTTGTGACAAGGGATTGTATGTCACCCCCGTCTGATCTTCGACCGTGAGGCCACAGTCCTCGATCGCCTCACCGAGTTCCTGCGGCGTGACGAATTTTTCCCATTGGTGCGTGCCGCGCGGCACCCAGTTCAACACATATTCGGCGCCGAGAATCGCTAGCGCGAAGCTCTTGAGCGTGCGATTAAGCGTCGCGGCAAAGAGCAGACCGCCCGGCCGCACCAGCGACGCGGCGGTGCGGATGAACGCCGCCATATCGGGGACGTGTTCCACCACTTCCATCGCGAGCACCGCATCGAAGGACATGTTCGCGGCGCTCAGCTCTTCGGCGGTCACAGCGCGATAATCGATAACAAGCCCTTGCATAGCGGCGTGGCGCGAGGCGATTTCGATATTGCCGGGGGCGGGATCGATGCCGGTCATCGCAGCCCCGAGCCGCGCCAGCGGTTCGGACAGGATGCCGCCGCCGCAGCCGATATCAAGCACCTTGAGGCCTTTGAGCGGCTGGCCCGGCGCGGCCTCGGGGTGAAAGTGCTCAACGAGCCTGTCGCGCGCATAGCCGATGCGCACCGGATTGAACCGATGCAAGGCCTTCATCGGGCCCGACGTGTCCCACCATTCCTCGCCGAGCCGGTCGAAACGGGCCACATCCGCTTCATCGACATTATGCCGCGAATGGGTTGCGCGCGCCGTCATTGCCTGCTCCTGGTTTGTCTTACCTCCCTCTTAGCAGGCTCCTGCGGCGCTGAATACTGCCGCGCGACAGCGTCACGGCAGGTGCTTGTAATAATAGTGGGTATCGCACTCGCCGCCCTCCGGGTGCAGCGCATAACCGGGGATCGTCCCGGCCTTGATCCAATTCTGCCGCTCATAGAGCCGGGCCGCGTCCTTGCTGCCGGTGTCGAGCACGAGCAGCGTCCGGCCGGCCGCGCGCGCCGCCTCTTCCGCCGCTTGCATCAGCAGGCGGCCGGCACCCCGTTTGCGGGCGCTGCGATGCACCAGCATCTTGGCGATCTCGGCGCGGTGCGGCTGGTTTTCCGGCAGGTCGAGGATCACCTGAACCGTGCCCACCGGCCGCCCCTGCCCGTCGGCTGCCACGAGTAGAATGCGCCCCCCGGTGGCGACACCTTCCGCGACGGAACGCCAAAAGGCTTCGGCCTTCTCGCGCGACAAGGGCTGCATGAAACTGACCGACGCACCGCCCTCGACGCAATCGACCAGAATGTCCGCGAGCGCCGCGCAATGGGCCCGCGCCTCATCGGCGGACAGCCGCGCGATGACGATATCGTCGTCCTTCATGCCATGTCTCTCCCATTCGCATTGCGGCCGCGCGCGGTCACGGCCAGTAGATAACGGGCCGCCTCGCGGCCCGGATTGTGAAAGGCATTGGGCCCATCGACTCGCAGCACCAGGCAATCGCCGCTCTGCAAGCGATGCGTCTTGGTGCCTGCCGTGAGTTCAAGCTGGCCGTCCAGAAGCCAGATCTGCTCCTCGGCGATGACGTTGCCCGGATCATTGTCGTAAGTGACGCGGGCGCCGGCCGGCAACGTGATCTCGACCAGCGTGAAGGGCACGGCAACGTCCGGCGGCGAGAGAACGCGGCGGACATAACCCGTTGCCGGGTCGCGCCATTCGGGCTGGTCCGCGCGCCGCGCCAACGGCGACGCGCCGGCCCGCGGCTCCTCGATGAAAAGCGTGGCAAGCGCGATGCCGAAGCTGGTGGCGAGCCGGTCCAACACCTGGGCAGTGGGGCTGCTCTCGCCGCGTTCGATCAAGGAAATCATCGACCGGCTGACGCCGGAGCGCTGCGCCAGGGCCTCCAGTGTCAGGCCACGCTCGAGACGCAGCGCCTTGAGGCGATGCGCCAGCCTTTGTTCCATGTCGGAAATCGAATCTTCCATAATACTGGAAAATATTTCTAATTTATCAGAAGTCAATCCTTGCCCTCACACCTCGCGCCTGCGTGTCGAGCCACTTCGAAAGACCGCCGCGTGCCGGAGATCGTCGCAACTACGCGATGGGATACCAGCCTCATCCTTTAAGCCGAGATGCTTTCACCAAAAGGCTGTGTCATATTTGTGTATTAAATAGATCCAAGAGTATTTTTGGCTAAACAGAATACGCCATTCGGCGAAAGTCCGGCGCAACATTCATTCCATCCCATTTGTTAGACACTTCGTGTCGTGTCGCGGCCACATATCGATATGCCGCGCACGGAGGCTTGCGACTGCAACGCCTTCGCACGCGGACAGGAAATAGGCTCGGGATCGAACGGATCCAGAAAGGATCATCTGCCGACATACTGTCACGATCATCTCCGAAAATTGCACTGATGTTTCTGCGCGAGGATCGAGCTCCGGCCGAGTCCATGCGCAATGACAGCGCGTTCCTCCACTTTGAGGACGTGATCCTCAAAGAGGCGGAACAAAGGACTCGTTTGCGAAAGAGACTGTTCGCCGCAGTGACCTGTGCGGCATGGGGCGGGGGCTCTCATGAATCCTGCAACGAAACAAGCAACGAATGGCAATCATCCGCCGCTCGCGTCGTCGGGCGCTATGGCGACGGCCTATGAAAGAAAGATCGTGATCATCGACGAACGACCGCTGCTCGGCGATCTGCTGAAACATGCGCTGCACGACTCTCTTCACGACATCACCGTTCACGTGGCCTATGATCTCGGCAAAGTCTACGCGGACGACTCGCAGCTCATTCTGTTCAATTTCATGCTGCGAGAAAAATCGCCCGCATATGTCGATTATACCCTTCGTAAAATACGCCGCTGCGTCGGAAGGATGCCACTCGTCGTGCTTGCCGACGAGGCGAATGACGACTTTCTCGAGATCATCGAACGCCACCATTTGCGCGGTTGGATCGATGTATCGCTCGGCTTCCAGGTCCTGATCGCTGCCGTCCATATGCTATTGCTGGGCGAAACATTCCTCCTGCGCCGCGCGCCCCATAAACATCTGACGACGCCCGCAGCGGACGCACACGGTGCGGAACCGACCGAGCCCGCGTGCCAAACGTTTACCGAACGCGAACGCGACATCCTGAGCTTGCTGCGCGAAGGCAAGCCGAACAAAGTAATCGCGGAAGAGCTGCACATTTCACAAAGTACCGCCAAGGTCCATTTGCGCAACATGATGCGAAAACTCCACGTGCACAACCGAACCCAGGTCGCGCTGCTCTCGCCGCAATGACCAGGCCGGCCGCAAAAGCGGGAGGGCGCGGGGACGAAGAAACGACCACCTCGACTCGCCCGCAATTGCTGGGCCATCAGAGCCGCGCCCCGGGGTGGTCCGGCCGCCGGAAGATATATGCGAAAAACGCATAACTCCGCCGTTCGCCCCCGACAATCCGAAACTCCCCTCGACAAGATTGACAGACCGGCGAGGCGCCGTCATGTATGTGCGCCCTTTTAGGTCTGACCCTAAACGCCGCGCGGCCCGCCGCATGGTTGGGGCGTTTCCTGCGATTTTTCGCACCCATTCTATAATACGGACCCCAAAATGGCCCGTCTGGTCATGAAATTCGGCGGCACGTCCGTCGCCAATATCGAGCGCATCCGCAACGTGGCGCGCCATGTGAAGCGCGAAGTGGATGCCGGCAATGAAGTCGCCGTCGTGGTTTCGGCCATGTCCGGCAAAACCAACGAACTCGTCGCCTGGTGCCGCGACGCCTCCGCCCTGCACGACGCGCGCGAATATGACGCCGTGGTCGCCTCGGGCGAGCAGGTGACGTCCGGCCTTCTGGCGATCGCCCTCCAGGACATGGGCATCCAGGCACGTTCCTGGCAGGGCTGGCAGATCCCCATCCTGACCTCCGACGCCCATGGCTCGGCCCGGATCGAGGGCATCGACGGAAGTGAGATCGTCCGGCGGTTCAAGGAGCGCCAGGAAGTCGCTGTCATCGCCGGCTTCCAGGGCATGCACAAGGAAACCGGCCGCATCAGCACATTGGGGCGCGGCGGGTCCGATACGTCGGCGGTTGCCATTGCGGCCGCGATCCATGCCGACCGCTGCGACATCTATACGGATGTGGACGGCGTCTACACCACCGATCCGCGCGTCGTGCCCAAGGCCCGGCGCCTTGACCGCGTCGCCTTCGAGGAAATGCTCGAAATGGCCTCGCTCGGCGCCAAGGTCCTGCAGGTCCGCTCGGTCGAAATGGCCATGGTGCACAAAGTCAAGACGTATGTGCGCTCGTCCTTCGACGACCCCGCCCACCCCAACGAAGGCACGCTCATCTGCGATGAGGAGGATATTGTGGAACAGCAAGTTGTCACCGGCATCGCCTTCGCGCGCGACGAAGCGCAGCTCACCTTGCGGGGTGTGGCCGACAAGCCCGGCGTCGCCGCGGCCATTTTCGTGCCCCTCGCGGATGCGAATATCAATGTCGACATGATCATTCAGGTCATCTCGGACGACGCGAAAACGACCGATATCACCTTCACCGTGCCGGAAGCCGACTACAATCGGGCGAAGACGCTGATCGAGAGCGCCCGCGACAAGATTCACTACCAATCGCTACAAGGCGCGACCGACGTCGTGAAGGTCTCGGCCATCGGTATCGGCATGCGCAGCCACGCCGGCGTGGCCGCCAAAGCCTTCAAGGCCTTGGCGGAAAAGGGTATCAACATCCGCGCCATCACCACGTCGGAAATCAAGTTCTCGGTGCTGATCGACGCCGAATACACCGAACTGGCGGTCCGCACCTTGCACGCGCTCTACGGGTTGGACAAAGCTTAAGCGCGTGCCCTCCCCGCCAAGGAGCCATGCAATGTTGCGATGCCTATTTGCCTGCTTTCTTGCCCTGACCGGCACGGTGGTCCGGGCGCAGGACTCCGGCGGAACGCAGACCTGGACGGCCCATTGCCCCGATTTGCCGGCCCAGCCGCTGTCGGGAGCGAGCGGCTCGGTGCCGGTTTCAGTGACCGACAACCTCTCGGCCGGCCAGGTGCACGAAGAGCTCAAACTGAGCTTTTCCGGCGGCCCGGAGGTCAGCTTCACCATCTCGAAGGACCAGCCGACGGTGGTGCGGGCGATGAATTTTCCCCACGAGGGCACCTATAATTTCATCGTGAGCGGCGCCACGACCTTCTCTGGCGACGAATCGGTCGAAGCGCTGCGGAACCGGCAGATGAAGGCCCTCGGCTTCGGCCGCATCACGATCAGCCGCCAGGGCCATATGGAACTGCTGTACAATTACGACCCCGGCGCGCCGAATCAGATCACCGCCTGCCTCAAGTTCATCGAATCCTTGTCATACCAACGGTCGCGAAGAGTGACCGTTGGTTCCTTTCTTCATTTTTCGCCTTTTCAAGGCGGGAGCGAAAAATGAAGAGCGGTCCAAAGGTCGCCTCCGCGACCTTTGGTATCATAGGACGTGTGAATGCCTGCACGTAGGGCCTCGATACGCGCGCCCTAGATATAGGGATCAGAATCGGCCTTTTGCGGCCTATCGGGTGGGCAAATATCGCCCTATGCAAGGCAATTCGCCCGATCGGCCGTCAGACGGACAAATTTACATTTGCACAAAAGCGTCCCGGCCTTGCGGCTAAGGTCGCGCATCCGTATACGCTGAAAGATGCTACTTTGGTGGTAGGGAGCACTGGGCGGCTGGTCCGGTGGAATGAGTGGAGGGATCAACGGCGATGATGCGCGGCGCACCTGGCGGGCCCCGTATGCTTCTGCGCCGGCTTCGCGAGATCATGGCGGAGCCGGTCAGCGCGCAGACGCGCCTCGACCGCATCGTGGTGCAGATCGCCGCCAACATGGTCGCCGAAGTCTGCTCGGTCTACGTGTTGCGGGCTGACGGCGTGCTCGAACTCTTCGCCACCGAGGGCTTGAACCGCGAAGCCGTGCACTTGACCACCATGCGCTCCGGCGAAGGCCTGGTCGGCTTGATCGCGGAGAGCGCCGAAGCGCTCGCGGTCGCCGACGCGCCGCATCACCCTTCCTTCTCCTACAAGCCGGAGACGGGCGAAGAAATCTATCAAAGCTTCCTTGGCGTGCCGATCTTACGCGGCGGCGCGACGCTTGGCGTCCTGGTCGTGCAGAACAAGGTGCGGCGCAATTACCTCGAGGAGGAAATCGAGGTCCTCCAGACCACGGCGATGCTGCTCGCGGAGATGGTCGCCTCGGGCCAGTTGCAAGCCATCGCCCGGCCAGGCATCAGCATTGCCGTCAAACATACGGTGCACATGACCGGCACCGCGATTTCCGAAGGCGTCGGGCTCGGCCATGTGGTCTTGCACCAGCCGCGCGTCACCGTGACCAAGCTCGTCGCCGAGGATACGCAGGCCGAGGCAAGGCGCCTCGACGAAGCGGTACGCGCCTTGCGCGATTCGCTCGACGAACTCATTGCCCGCGGCGACAAGGCCGGCCCCGGCGAACATACCGAAATCCTGGAAACCTTCCGGATGTTTGCCCATGACCGCGGCTGGATCCGCCGCCTGCAGGAGGCGGTGATGACCGGCCTGACGGCGGAGGCGGCGGTCGAGCGCGTCCAGAACGATGCGCGCGCCAAATTGCAGCGCCAGACCGATCCGTATCTGCGCGAGCGGCTGCACGATCTCGACGATCTCGCCAATCGCCTGCTGCATCAGCTCACCGGCAAATCGCTGGTTCTGGACAAGGACGAATTACCCGACAATGCCATTCTGGTCGCCCGCACCATGGGTCCCGCGGCGTTGCTCGATTACGACCGTTCGCGCCTGCGCGGCCTCGTCCTCGAAGAAGGCGGCGGCACGAGCCATGTCGCGATCGTCGCACGGGCGCTTGGCATTCCGGCCTCCAGTGACGTGCCGAACATCACCAATCTCGTCGAGACCGGCGATGCGGTGATCGTCGACGGCACGACCGGCGAAGTGCATGTGCGGCCGACCGCGGACGTGCAGGCGGCCTATGGCGAGAAGGCACGCCTCAGGGCGCGCCGCCTCGAACAATACCGCGCCTTGCGCGATGTCGAGCCCGTGACCAAGGACGGGGTGCGGATCGGCCTGCATATGAATGCCGGCCTCATCGTCGATCTGCCGCATGTGGTCGAAATGAACGCCGATTCGGTCGGCCTGTTCCGCACCGAATTGCAATTCATGGTGGCGGCAAAATTCCCCAAGACCAGCCAGCAATATGCGTTCTACAAATCTGCGATGGATGCGGTGCAGAACCGGCCCGTCACCTTCCGCACGCTCGACATCGGCGGCGACAAAGTGCTGCCTTATATGGCCAAGCTCGAAGAGGACAATCCGGCGCTGGGCTGGCGCGCCATCCGCATCGGCCTCGACCGCCCGGGCCTCTTGCGCTCGCAGATCCGCGCCATGCTGCGGGCCGGCGCGGAGCGCGACTTGCGCATCATGTTCCCGATGATCGCGGTCACCCATGAATTCGCGGCGGCCAAGGCGATCGTGGAGCGCGAACTCGCCTATCTCGACCGGCTCGGCTACCCGCGCCCGCGCGACCTGAAGCTTGGCGTGATGCTGGAAGTGCCCTCGCTCCTGTGGCAACTCGACGACATCATGCCGCATGTCGATTTCGTCTCAGTCGGCTCGAACGATTTGATGCAATATCTCTTCGCTGTCGATCGCGACAACAAGCGCGTTTCGGGGCGGTTCGATTCGCTTTCGCCGCCGATGCTGCGCGCGCTCAAGACCATCGCGGATGCCGGACACAAATATCAGAAGACCGTGACTTTGTGCGGCGAAATGGGCGGCAAGCCGCTCGAAGCTCTGGCGTTGATCGGCCTTGGGTTCCGCTCGCTGTCGATGACGCCGTCAGCGCTGGGGCCGGTGAAGGCGATGGTGCTCGGCATGGATACGGGCCGTGCACAAAACTTCCTCGATGACCTGCTGGCGCGCCACAACGGCACCGAGAGCCTGCGCACCGAATTGCGCTGCTTTGCCGAAGAGCGCGGCATTCCGTTGTAGCGACGCTTCTTTAAACGCTCGCTCAAAAAGCGCTTCCGCGCGCTCTTCTTTCTCTCGACGAAATCATCATGTTACCTGAAGCCAAACTCGATCTCATCGAACGCCGTCATCAAGAAATTTCGGCACGCCTGTCGCAAGATATTCCCGGTGCGGAATTTGTCGCTTTGTCGCGTGAATTGGCCGAACTCGACGACGTCGTCGCGGCGATCAGGGATTGGCGCAAGGCCCTAGCCGCTTTGCAAGGCGCGAGCGAACTCATCGACGATCCGGCGAGCGATGCTGAAATGCGCGAACTGGCGGAAGAGGAGAAGCGCGAGGCCGAAGAGCATGTGGCGGCGCTGGAACATCGCCTGCGCATCGCCCTCCTGCCCAAGGATGCGGCCGACGAAAAGAGCGCGATTCTGGAAATCCGCGCCGGGACCGGCGGCGACGAGGCCGCCCTCTTTGCCGGCGACCTGTTCCGCATGTACCAGCGCTATGCCGAGGACAAAGGCTGGAAAGTGGAAGTGCTCTCCGAATCCGAAGGGACGATGGGCGGCTATAAGGAAATTTTTGCCGGCGTCTCCGGCCGCGGCGTGTTCGCGCGCCTTAAATTCGAGAGCGGCGCGCACCGGGTGCAACGCGTGCCGGACACGGAGACACAAGGGCGTATTCACACGTCCGCGGCGACCGTTGCCGTTCTGCCCGAGGCGAAAGACGTCGATGTCGAGATCAACGAAAGCGATTTGAAGATCGACACGATGCGCGCCCAAGGCGCCGGCGGCCAGCACGTGAACAAGACCGAATCCGCCATCCGCATCACGCATATTCCGACCGGCATCGTCATCTTCGTGCAGGAAGAGCGCTCGCAACACAAGAACCGCGCCCGCGCCATGGCGCTGCTGCGCGCGCGCATCTACGATATGGAACGCAGCAAGCTCGACAGCGAGCGCGCTGCCGACCGCAAGGCGCAAGTCGGCTCGGGCGATCGCTCGGAACGCATCCGCACCTACAATTTCCCGCAAGGCCGCGTGACCGACCACCGGATCAATCTGACGCTGTACAAGCTCGACAAGGTGATCACCGGCGAAGCGCTCGACGAGATCATCGATCCGCTGATCACCGAGCATCAGGCGAAGCTACTGGCGGAAGGGGACGCATAGCGGCGGGTGTTGCACCAGTGGCTGTGAGCGTTAACCTGTGTGCCGTCATTGCGAGGAGCGTAAGCGACGAAGCGATCCATCCACGCACATCGAAACTTAACACCAACTGGTTCCGTTGCAGCTAAGAGTGAAGAGCTGCGAGAATGAGGCGTCCTGGAAAACTTGTCCAACCCATCGGTTGAGAGATGGATCGCTTTGCTCACACTCGCAATGACGTCACATAGGTTAGTGCGTACGACCAAAAGTATTATAAGCCGCTGCTTGCCGCGCTTTATACCATCTCCGACATGCGTCGCAATCTCGCGCCGTTTTGCTTCAGCGCCTCGACAAACCTCTCCGAGAGCAAGAACCGCAGCTCATGCTCGCGCGTCGCCGTCACCTGGTCGAGCGACGCGAGTTCGTCGTCGACATAGCCGGGATGGCACATCACCAGATGCGTGCGTCCGGGGTACTGCAGATAATGCTTGAAATCGGCGCTATAATCGCGCGCCGCATCGAAATGCGAGAAGCCGGCAAAGCCGTCGTTCACCGCGAAGCCGCGCCCGCGTGCGAGGTCGGCAAATCCGCGCGCGAGAAATTTCAGCATCAGCGCTTTTTTATAGGAGTTCCGCCGCAGCAGAATGCGTGCGAGCGCATCCGAACTGTCACGGATCCACGCGCGCCCCTGCCAGCCGCGGCGCGCCATGTCCTCGAGCAGCCAATCGCGAATGCCGGGCAGGATCTGCACATGCTGGTGCCCGTCGACGAAATCGGGCGCGCAGCCCATCGCCGCCTCGAAGGCATCGCACTGCCGGGCGATCTCGGCGCGAATCTCGGCCTCGGGAAGTTCGCCCCGCCTGGCGCGCGGCAACAAAGCGCTCATCAACGGCAAGTTGCCATTGGGGGCGAAAGTCGGCATCGCTTCGCAAGGCCGCCCCATGGTCAGGTTGAGATGCAGGCCGATATCGACCCTGTCCGCATAGGCCTTCACGTCGGCAGCCACGTGCGGCCAGGAGGGCCGCGTGGTCATGACGCTGGTCGCGGTTACCCGGCCCGCCGCCAGCGCCTCCAGAATGCCGCGAGAGACCGCCGGCGACAGCGCGAAATCGTCGGCGCAGAGCGCAAAATCAAATTCTGACTGCGGCATAGCGGCGTTTAACCCCATTTAACCCAAAACGTGCCATAGATTTGCATCAATGCTGCCATTCCCTTAGAGGATAGCGGCCATTCCGCCAATATTGGTCCCGCAGGTGCCCCGCAAGACATGAACCCGAATCCGGAACTCTCGATGATTGTTCCCGTCCACAACGAGGCGGAAAATCTACACTTGTTGCTGGAGCGGCTTCACCCGGTTTTGCGCGGCTGCGTCGCTTCTTACGAGATCGTCTTTGTCGACGACGGGTCAAGCGACGCGACATTCGCGACCATTCGCCGCCTCGCTGAGACCGATGCGACGATCCGCGCCATTTCGTTCAGCCGCAATTTCGGCAAGGAAATCGCCATCGCCGCCGGTCTCGACGAAGCGCGCGGCGCCGCGGCGATCATCATGGACGCCGACTTGCAGCACCCGCCGGAGATGATTCCGTCTTTCGTCGCGCTCTGGCGGCAAGGCTACAAGAACGTCTACGGCCAGCGGGTCGACCGTGCCGCCGACACGCCGCTGCGGCGGTGGCTGACCCAGCAATTCTATCTGATTTTCGATTCCTTCGGCGAGACGCGGCTGCCGCCCGGCGCCGGCGATTTTCGCCTGCTCGACCGCCAGGCGATCGACGCGCTGCGGCACATGGGCGAGCGGGCACGCTTTTCCAAGGGTCTCTATGCCTGGGTCGGATTCAAGTCGATCGGCGTGCCGTTCGAAGTCGCCGCCCGCGCCGCCGGCCAATCGAAATTCAGCTACGGCAAGCTCACCCGCTTCGCCTTCGACGGGCTCACGTCCTTTTCGACCTTGCCGCTGATGGTTTGGACCTTCATCGGCACCTTCGTGTCGGTCCTCGCCCTGGTGACGGCAGTCTACTTCCTGTCGCGCACCGTGCTCTATGGCGTCGACGTCCCTGGTTACGCGTCGCTGATCGTCTCCATCCTGTTCTTCGCGGGCATTCAGCTCCTGTCGCTCGGAATCATCGGCGAATATGTCGGCCGCATCTTCGCCGAGGTGAAGCGTCGCCCGCTCTATATCGTGGCCGACCGCATCGGCGCACCCAATCCGGCGCCGGAAGTGCCGCATCAAGTGCCCGTCATGAATAGTCATGTATAAAAGCCTCTTCTCGATCGCCGCCTTCACCCTGCTCTCTCGCATCACCGGCTTTTTCCGCGACATGATGCTGGCAAGCTATTTCGGCGCGACGAATGCCGGCGATATTTTCAACGTGGTGCTGCGGCTACCAAATTCCTTTCGCGCGATTTTCGGCGAAGGCGCGTTCAATGCCGCTTATATCCCAGCCTATTCTCATGCTTTGGAGCATGACGGCCGGCCGGCGGCGCGCGCGTTCGCCAACCAAATCTTCATGTTCCTCCTCATCTCGCAGCTCGTGCTGCTCGCGCTTGCGCTTCTCTTCACGCCGCAATTCGTTGATCTGCTCGCAAGCGGCTATTCGAGCGATCCCGAAAAGTTCGACAAAGCCGTCAGCCTGTCGCGTGTTACCTTTCCCTATTTGCTGCTGATCACGCTGACGGTGTTCTTCTCCGCAACGTTGAACGCTCATAAGCGCTTCGCATCCGCCTCCTTCGCGCCGGTGATGTTGAATGTCGCGATCGTCGGCTGCCTGCTCTGCGCCTTCCTGTTTCCGAGCGCGCTCGATGCTGCGAGTTGGGGCATCACCATTTCCGGCCTGTTGCAGCTCGGAATCGTCTTGTGGGATGCCCGGCGCAGCGGGCTGCTCGTCAGCCTCACCCGGCCGCGCTTCACGGCGGATGTGAAGCAGTTCTTCAAGACGCTCGGCCCCGCGACGATCGGCTCGGCCGGCGTGCAGATCGCGGTCCTGGTCGATTCGCAAATCGCCTCCTACATCGGCCCCGGCACGCTTGCTTCCCTCTCCTATGCCGAGCGGCTCTACCAATTGCCGATCGGCGTGATCAGCATGGCGGCCGGCACGGTGCTGCTGCCCGAGATGAGCCGGCGCCTCGCCGCCGGCGATCCGGGCGCGGCGCACCACGCCCAGAACCGCACCATGGCGCTGACCCTCGCGCTCTCTGCGCCGTTCCTCATCGCCTTCATGTTCATCCCGGACGTGATCATGCGCGGCGCCTTCATGCGCGGCAAATTCGACGAACAGGCAGCCTTGGCCTCGGCCGCTGTGCTTTCGGCCTATGGCCTTGGCCTCTTGGCCATCGTGCTGATCAATTCGGCCCGTGCGAGCTTCCAGTCGCGGCGAGATACGGTCACGCCCATGGTGATCGCGTTGATTGGGCTCGGCATCAACATCGTCTTGAAACTGATCCTCGGCCGCGATCTTGGCGCGCCGGGCCTTGCCAGTGCCACAGCGGTCGGCGCCTGGGTCAATTTCCTGCTGTTGGTCATCCTGGCGATGCGGCGCGGCTTCATGCAGCCGGACGAGACCCTGGCCCGCACCTTCGCGGCCGTCTGCATCGCCTGCCTGCCGCTCACCTTGGTCGCGACTTTCGGGAGCCCGATCGCCGCGGGGATCGCACGGCATTTCGGCCATTTCGGCCCGCTCGCCCATCTGGTCCTGCTCGGCGGCGCCGGCGCGGTCGTCTATGCGGTCGCACTGCTCCTGGCGCTCAAGCTCGGCGGGGTGCGGCTCGCCCGCCGCTGAGCCCGATTTCGATCAAAATCGTGCCCGCCAGCACGGCCGCGGCAAGTGCGAAAATCAGCGGATAGGATGCGAAATGGCTGAACAGCAGCGCGCAGACATATCCGGCCGCCGCTTGGAAGAGCGAAAAGAGCACCGTCAAGACGCTCCAAGCCCGCGCATGGAGCGTTAACCCGACAAGTTCCCCTGCCCGGCCGGACGCGAGCGCACCAAGCGGCAACGCCGTGGCGCCGATCAGGATCGCGGCGCCGAGGAGTAGCGTCGGCATATTGGTCGCCGCCGTGAGCGCCAGCCCCATCGCCATGACACCCTGACACAACCGATTTGCAAGGCCGAAGCCGACGCGGTCGGCGATCTGTCCCCAAATCAGAGGGCCGATCGCAGCGCTGCACCCGAACGCAATCCACATGCCGCTGCCGAACGCAATGCTCATGTTCAGGCCGCGCACCACGTAATCGACCAGAAAAATCGTCGGCACGGCAAGGGCAAAGCCAAAACCGGCATAGGCGATCGCCAAGCCCAGCAAAGCGCCGCGCCATTGCGACCCCTCGCCCTGCACCTGGCGCGACGGCAGCGGCCCGGCAGGCGGCATGTACCGCCAGGCGACGAGGCTCGCGAGGGCCGAGAGGAGCCCGAGCACGATCCATGCGACCGCCGACCCGCTTTTGCCGACCCAGGGCAGCGCGATCCCCGTCAGGGCCATGGCGAGGCCGATGCCAGCAAAGAGAATACCGACCGCGCGGCCGCGCAAACCCGGAGCCATATCCGTCATGATGACGCCGGGCGCGACGATCATCAGAAGAGCGCCGGTGACACCCGAAACGAAGCGCCAGAATTCCAGCGTCCAGGCGCCGGCACCAGGAACGGCGCAGGCAAAAAAGCTCACCGTCGCGATTGCGAGCGCGGCCATCATGACGCGCCACACACTCAGCCTCTGCGCGAGCCAGACCGCAATGATCGCGCCCAGCAGATAGCCGAAGAAATTCGCGGCGCCGGCGAGATGCGCGCTCTCGCTCGACACCTGCCCCTCCGCGACGATGATCGGAATGAGCGGCGGATAGCCGAACCGGCCCAAACCATTGCCGACGAAAAACGCCGCGCCGCCGGCAATGGCGATCATCAGGTCATGACGCGAGAAGCGCGCGACGGTCACGATGAACTCTCACGCGGCATGGGCGAACTGCCAATAGAGTTCGCGTGCACGGCGGAAGAAGGGGCCGGGCTGCAATTCGCGCGCGTCGATCCGCGTGGCCGGGATCACTTTCGAGGCATTGCCGGTCGAGAAGATCTCGTCCGCATCCTCGAACGCGGCGTAATCGAGAACGGTCTCTTGCACCTCGACGCCGGCATCGCGCAAGAGCTTGATCACCCGCTGGCGGGTGATGCCGCTTAAGAACGTGCCGTTGGCGATTGGCGTCTTCACGACGCCGTTCTTGGCAAGAAAGATGTTCGCCGTCGCCAGCTCCGCCACATTGCCGAGAAAATCGAGCAGCAGACAATTGTCGAACCCGCGCGCCCGCGCCTCGACCAGCGCGCGGCCGTTGTTCGGATAAAGGCAGCCCGCCTTGGCATTGACCGGCATGCATTCGATGGTCGGCCGGCGGAAGGGCGATTTCGTGATGGAAAAGCCCGTCGGCTTCGGCATCGGCACTTCGTAGAGTGTCAGGAGAAATTCAGTCGAATCGGGATCGACCGCGACGGCCGTCGGACCGCCCTCCTCCGCCCAGTACATCGGCCGAATATAGAGTTCCGCCTTGTCCGGAAATTTCGCAATTCCTTCTTTGGCGAGTTGCACGATCTCGCTCGCCGGCATGGTCGGCTTGAGGCCGAGAGCTTTCGCTGATTGATTCACGCGCGCGCAATGCAAATCGAGATCGGGCGCGACGCCCTCGAAGGCACGCGCGCCGTCGAACACCGACGAGCCGAGCCAGAACGAATGCGAGCGCGGACCAAGAATGGGCGTATTTCCCTCGGACCATGCGCCACGATACCAGGTCCAAGTCTGCGACCAATTTGCCATTATTCTCTCCTAAGAAGTATAGGCATATGGAACGCTTCCGCATCCGCCGCGTCAACACGCAGCTCCATCAAAAGAGCTGATCAGCAATGACAAATTCTGTGATGAATGCGAGGTGCCGAAGCTAGCGCCGCAGCGCAGCAATTGCCTCGCGGACGGGCAATCCCAGCGGCTGCGGCAGATCATCGAACGGATACCAGCCGAGGTCAGCGATCTTATCCGGTTCGCAGATGCTCGGTTCGCCGGCGACGATCCGCGCGCGATAGACAGGCGAGACCCAATGTTGGCCGTCGATGCCGATCATCTGCACGAGGCACAAAAAGCCCTGCAGCAAAATCGAAACACCGATTTCCTCTGCGGTCTCGCGCACCACCGCATCCTCGGCGCGTTCGCCGAAATCCACCTTGCCGCCGATCAGGTTCCACGTCCCCGCCTCCGGCGCCTTGACGCGCTTGATCAACAGGACATGCCCGTCGCGTTCGATGAACGCGCCGCAGCCGACGCCCGGCGTTTTCATGGTGTGATCCTTCAAGATGAAGTCTTTTTAGCAAAGCGATCGCCGAACGGATCGGCGACCGCCCGTTTCGTTTTCAACTAGCCGGCAATGCCATCCAAAATCCGTACCCAGCTCCGCGTGCCTTTGTGGAACGACTTCAGCTCGTATTTCTCGTTCGGCGAATGAATGCGGTCGTCCGCCAGGCCGAAACCGACCATCAGCGCATCCATGTTCAACTCGCGCTTGAAGCTGCCGACGATCGGGATCGAACCGCCCATCGCCATCAGGATCGGTTCCTTGCCCCATTCGGCATTCAGTGCGACGCGCGCGATGCGGATGGGCTCGGAGTTGAAGGGCAATTGCAGCGCGGGGCTTGCGCCATGCGGTATGAATTCGACCTTGCAATCGGCGGGCAGCTGCGCGCGAACGAAGTTTTGAAATGCCGCAACGATCTTGTCCGGATTCTGCCGGCCGACCAAACGGAAGGAGATCTTGGCGCTGGCCTCCGCCGGCAGCACGGTCTTGAACCCCTCACCCGTATAGCCGCCCGTAATGCCGTTGACCTCGCAGGTCGGGCGGGCCCAGATCTGCTCGAGCACGGAGCGGTCCTTCTCGCCGGCCGGGACCGACAGGCCGACCTTGCCGAGGAACTCCTGCTCGCTGAACGGCAGGCTCGCCCATTGCGACTTCATCTCGTCCGGCAAGTCCTCGACGCCGTCGTAGAAGCCGGGCAGCGTGATGCGGCCGTTCTCGTCATGCAGCGCGGCGATGATTTTCGCCAGCACGCGTGCGGGATTGATGGCGGCGCCGCCGAACATGCCCGAGTGCAAATCGCGATCGGCGCCGCGAATGATCACTTCCTGCCCGACGAGACCGCGCAGCATGGTGGTGATCGCCGGATTGTCGGGCCCTGGCATGCCGGTGTCGCACACCATCATCAGGTCGGCTTTGAGCTCGGCCTTATTCTCCTCCAGAAACGCCTCCAGCGAGGGCGAACCGGATTCCTCTTCCCCCTCGAACAGAATGGAGACGTCGCACGGAAGCGAGCCTTTCGTCTCGGCATACGCGCGGCATGCTTCGACGAAGGTCATGAGCTGGCCCTTGTCGTCCGAGGCGCCGCGCGCGGTGATTTGCTTGCCGGTTGGCGCATCGACGAGTTGCGGCTCGAACGGCGGGGTTTGCCACAGGTTCAACGGATCGACCGGCTGCACGTCGTAATGGCCGTAAAACAGCACATGCGGCACGTCGCGGCGCTTGGACTTGGCATGGGCGACAACCATGGGATGCCCCGGGGTCGGACGGACGGATGCCTCAAAACCGAGCCCGGTGAGCTCTCGCACCAGCCAGTCCGCGGCCTTTTGGCAGTCATCCTTGTAAGCTGGATCAGTGGAAATGGAGGGAATGCGGATCAGATCAAAAAGGCGGTCGAGGGCGGAATCCAGATTGGTGTCGACTTTTGCAAGAACTTCGTTGAGCGTGGTCATCGGTCTTCCTTCTGCTGCCCGGCGATTCAGGTTCTGAGGTTCGGTCCTGGGTACAAAATTCTGCTGGAACTGTCTTGCATTTATGCGACCGTCGGGTCAGATTGGCTATTAGTTTATTTGTAAACTATTGGGAGTGCATGATGGAGGAACTCGTTCAGCGCCTGAGCGCAGCGGCCGGGATCGACCAGGAAACGGCTGCAAAAGCCGCAGGCCTGGTATTCGGTTTCCTGCAGAAGGAAGGCCCCGCCGACGAGGTCAATGCGGTCTTCGGCAAGCTGCCGGGCGCCCAGGACCTGATCGCCAAGGCGGGCGGCGGCGACGACGGCGGCATGGGCCTGATGGGCCTGGCCGGCCAGCTCACCGAAGCCGGAATCGGCATGGGCGACATGACCACGGTCGGCAAGGAGATTTTTGCCTTCGTGCGCGAGAAGGTGGGCGAAGACGAAGTCGGCGCTATCGTCGGGGCGATTCCCGGTCTGAGCCAATTCGTCTGATCCTGACAACTCCTGACAATTGGGGCGCTTAAGATCGCGGTCGAAAGGATTGATCCATGACCCGCGATCTTTTTGGCTCCTGCCCCACTCCGCAACAGCATTGGATCGCGGTGGCCAGCGCCGACCACGTCGCGCGCGGCCGGGAGCAAGGCTTCATGCAGGTCTGTCACGGCAAGGCCGCGCCCTTGCGGCGCATCCGAGCGGGTGACGGCATCGTTTATTATGCGCCGGTGCAGCGCTTCGGTGGCCACGATTGCGGCCAATCCTTTGTCGCCATTGGTAATGCCGCCGATGATCTCGTTTACCAGACCGACATGGGCGGCGGCTTCCTGCCCTGGCGGCGCGGCGTGATGTGGCTGGCGAGCCAGCCGGCGGCCATCCGCCCCCTGCTCGACCGGCTTGAGTTCACGCGTGGACAAAAATCCTGGGGATATGCCTTCCGCTTCGGCCTGCTGCAGGTTTCGGCGCATGACATGGGGCTGATCGTCGAGGCGATGCATGTCGGGGCTGCGGACCTCTTTTCACCTGGCGCAGGCCGTGCCAAAACCGTTCGATGACCGAGACTTTTCCCACCGCCGCCCACGCAGAATGGATGAAACGCGCCGAAGCCGCCCTGAAAGGCGCTGGGCTGGAGCGGCTGACATCCGTGACGCTGGACGGGCTGAAGATCGCGCCGCTTTATCCGCATCAGGCCGCCGGCCCACGCGCGCTCAAGGCCAAGGCGGGGGCGTGGGTGGTCGCGCAAAAGATCGACCATCCCGATCTCGCGCAGGCCAACACGCAAATTCTGGAAGATCTGGAAAACGGCGCCAACGGGCTGGTCCTGGCCTTTCGCGGCGCGCCGGCCGCCGGCGCCTTCGGGTTGGATGTCGCCAGCGCCGCCGACTTTGCCACCCTTTTGCGCAACGTCCTCCTCGATCTCATCGCGGTCCGTTTCGATGCCGGCAAGAACGCCGCATCCCTCGCCCGCCTCTTCGCCGAATACGCCAAGACGCACGAACTCGATGCCTCGCGCCTGTCGATCGATTTTGCGCTGGATCCGCTGCTCGGCGATGCCGATGCGCTGATCGCAGCCGCCACCAAATTGCAGGCACAAGGCTTCGGCGGACCCTTTTTCATCGCCGACGGCCGCCATTGGCATGAAGCCGGCGCGAGCGAAGCGCAGGAGCTCGCACTGACCTTGAGCGCCGCCCTCGCGACGCTGCGTCAGCTTGAGAAGGCCGGCTGGCCGCTCGAAGCGGCTGCGGCGCAGATTTCTTTCGTGCTCGCGGCCGACGCCAGCGAATTCCTCACCCTGGCGAAATGCCGGGCGCTGCGCCACCTGTGGGCGCGAGTCGAAGAGGCCTGCGGACTGACGCCGGCGCCGCTCCGGCTGCATGCGGAGACCGCCTGGCGCATGCTCACCAAACGCGATCCTTGGGTGAATATCCTGCGCGGCACGATCGCGTCCTTCTCCGCCGGGCTCGGAGGCGCCGATACGATGACCGTCCTGCCCTTCACCACGGCGCTGGGTCTTGCCGATCCCTTCGCCCGCCGGATCGCGCGGAACACGCAGACAATCCTGCTCTGCGAATCCAACCTCGGATGGGTAAACGATCCGGCCGCTGGCGCCGGCGGGTTTGAATCCCTGACGGCGAACCTGACCGAAAAAGCGTGGGCGATCTTTCAGGCGACCGAACAGCAAGGCGGGCTTTTCGCGGCGCTGGCCGCCCAAGGCCCGCAAAAGGCCATCCGCACCGTTGCGGCCGAACGCGACAAGCGCATCGCCAGACGGCTCATTCCGATCACCGGTTCGAGCGAATTCGCCGATCTCGAGGAAACGCCTGTGACCGTGCTGCAACCGGGCGAAGCGGTGCGCGAAGGCTTGCCCGGCCTCGCACCGCATCGCGATGCGGAAGCGTTCGAACAGGTGCGCGCGCGCGCCGACGCGATCCTCGCTCAGAGCGGTCAACGGCCGCGCGTGTTTCTCGCCAATCTCGGCCCGCTTGCGGCTTTCACCGCTCGCGCCACCTTCGCCAAAAACTTCTTTGCGGCTGGCGGAATCGAGGCTTTCGGCAATGATGGCTTTACGACGCAGGAGGCTCTGGCCCAGGCATTTCGCGAGTCCGGCTGCACAATCGCCTGCTTGTGCTCTTCCGATTCTGTCTATGCCGAGCAGGCGCTCGCGGCCGCCAAGGCACTCATCGCGGCCGGAGCCGAGTCGCTTTATCTCGCCGGCAAGCCCGGTGCTCTCGCCGACGGCTTGGCACAAGCCGGTGTGACCGACTATATTTTTGCGGGCTGCAATGCCATCGAGGTTTTGCAACGCCTGCTCGCCGGCGCATAGGGTATCGGCCTGTTCACCAGCGTCACCATCGCATAGCTGATGATGAGCAACAGATACCACGATCCGAGCTTGCCGAAGCCGACCATTGACCACGCCACAGATTGGCTCGGATAAGTCCAAGTCCTGGTCAATGTGCCGATGTTCTCGGCCAGCCAAAGAAAGAACGCATTGCAAAAACACGCTGTCACAAGCGGCATTTTGCGATGCGCGCGCCAGACCCGGAAATGAATCCACGAGCGGCGGAAAATCAGCGCGGCGGCGATGAAGAGGACGACACGCATGTCGCCAATGGAACGAAGCGTGAAGAAATTCAGATAAATGCCCGCGGCAAGAAGGTAGACTTGCCAGAGCGGCGGGTGCCCTGTGAAGCGAAAGTCGCAGACGCGCCAGACCCGCGTAATATAACTGCCCACCGACGCATACATGAAACCGCTGAACAGCGGCACGCCGCCGATATGCAAGAGACTCGGTTCGGGATAGATCCATGAACCGACCGCGGTTTTGTAGATTTCCATCGCCGTGCCGACGATATGGAACAAAGCAATCACCTTCGCTTCGTCCCATGTTTCCAGCTTCCAGCGCAGCATGGCTACCTGAAGCGCAATGGCCGCAAGGGTGAGAAAATCATACCGCGCCAGACATGCGCCTTTCGGATAGAACCAGGCTGTTGCAATCAGAAGCGCAACCATGGCGCCGCCGAACAGGCACGCCCAAGCCTGCAAAATGCTGAAGCGCATAAATTCGTAAAACGCCGAAGCCGCCGCACTACGTTCGGCCCGCGCCTCAAGCGCCGCGATAAAACCGGCAGACTGAACTCTCCGTCCATCTGCCGCCGGCTCGCGCAATTGCCCCAGTGCCACATTCGTCATCACGCGCCCTTTCCGCTTGCGGCAGCAGAGTGTCGAGCGAAAAGGCGCGCGGCGTGGCATGAATGTTGCGCGCATGTGCAAAAACGCGGCAAAAATCCAGGATGCGCGGCCCTGCACTTCCGTTTATAGTGCGGAATATCGTGTTGACGGTGGAGCGACTGTGAGCCGTATTCCCAACTTCTCCGAGATTGACTTCCGCCCCGCAGCAGCCGGCGATGCGACCGCCGCGACAGCGCCATGGATGACGCCCGAGGGCATTGCGGTCAAACCGATCTACACAGAAGCGGATCTTGCGAATTTGAGCTTCGTCGACGGCTATCCGGGCGTCGCGCCTTATGTGCGCGGCCCCTATCCGACGATGTATGTCAACCAGCCTTGGACGATCCGGCAATATGCCGGCTTCTCGACGGCGGAAGATTCCAACGCCTTCTATCGCCGCAATCTCGCCGCCGGCCAGAAGGGTCTCTCCATCGCCTTCGATCTGGCGACCCACCGCGGCTATGATTCCGATCATCCGCGCGTCGCCGGCGATGTCGGCATGGCGGGCGTCGCGATCGATTCCATCCTCGATATGCGCACGCTGTTCTCCGGCATTCCGCTCGATCAGATGAGCGTGTCGATGACCATGAACGGCGCGGTCCTGCCCGTGCTCGCGCTCTATATCGTTGCGGCCGAGGAGCAAGGCGTCCAACAGGCGCAATTGTCGGGCACGATCCAGAACGACATTCTCAAAGAATTCATGGTGCGCAACACCTATATCTATCCGCCGCAGGATTCGATGCGCATCATCGGCGATATTTTCGCCTATACGTCGGCGCATATGCCGAAATTCAATTCCATTTCCATCTCTGGCTATCACATGCAGGAGGCCGGCGCGACACAGGATCTGGAACTCGCCTATACTTTGGCGGACGGCAAGGAATATATCCGCGCCGGCCTTGCCGCCGGCCTCAGCATCGATCAATTCGCGCCGCGCCTGTCGTTCTTCTGGGCGATCGGCATGAATTTCTTCATGGAGGTCGCCAAGTTGCGTGCAGCGCGGCTGCTGTGGACCGATATCGTCAGCGCCTTCCTGCCGAAATCGGAAAAGAGCCTGCCGCTGCGCACCCATTCGCAGACCTCAGGCTGGTCGCTCACGGCCCAGGACGTCTTCAACAATGTCATGCGCACGCAAATCGAGGCCATGGCTGCGACACAGGGACATACGCAAAGCCTGCACACCAACGCGCTCGACGAGGCGCTGGCGCTGCCGACCGATTTTTCTGCCCGTATCGCGCGCAACACCCAGCTCTTCCTGCAGCAGGAGAGCGGCACGTGCCAGATCATCGATCCATGGGGCGGGTCCTATTATGTCGAGCGGCTGACGGCGGAGCTTGCGGCCAAGGCGCGCGCGCATATGGACGAGATCGAGGCGCTCGACGGCATGGCCAAAGCGATCGACGCAGGCATTCCGAAATTGCGGATCGAAGAAGCGGCGGCCAAGACCCAGGCGCGTATCGATTCCGGCCGGCAGGTCGTGGTCGGCGTCAATATGTTCAAGCCGCAAGCGGAAACGCCGATCGAGGTGCGCACCGTCGACAATTCCGCCGTGCGGGCGCGGCAAATCGAGAAGCTGCAGCGCCTGCGCCAAGAGCGCGATGAAAACGCGACGCAACAGGCGCTCGATGCGCTGACGACCGGCGCGACATCCGGCGGCAACCTGCTCGATCTGTCCATTCAAGCGGCGCGCGCCAAGGCGACGGTCGGCGAGATTTCGGCCGCGCTGGAGAAGGTTTTCGGCCGCCATCGCGCCGATATTCGCGCCATTTCCGGCGTGTACAAGGCAGAGGCCGGTGGCGAGGCGGACGATGTCGCACGTGTGATGCAGATGACCGCCGCGTTCCGCGAAAACGAGGGCCGCCGCCCGCATATCCTGGTGGCGAAGGTCGGCCAGGACGGGCACGATCGCGGCCAGAAGGTGATCGCCTCCGCCTTCGCCGATTTCGGTTTCGATGTCGATATCGGACCGTTGTTCGCAACGCCCCAGGAGGCCGCGCAGCAAGCCATCGAACGCGACGTCCATGTCGTCGGCGTCTCCTCCCTTGCGGCGGGCCATTTGACCCTGGTGCCGGAGTTGAAAAAGGCGCTCGAAGCGGGCGGGCGGTCCGATATCATGATCGTGGTCGGCGGCGTCATCCCGCCGCAGGATTTCGATTCCCTTTATGCCGCAGGCGCTGCCGAGATTTTCCCACCCGGCACGGTGGTCGCTGACGCAGCGACGCGGCTGCTGGAAGATTTGAACGAGCGCCTGGGTTATCAGCAGAAGGCGGCACGGTAGGAGGCGATCCCTTCTCTCGCAGCGAAGTCGGTTGCTGCACGCGCACCTCCCCGTCATTGCGAGGAGCGTAGCGACGAAGCAATCCATCCCCCTACGATGCAGGTGTTTCCGCCGCCAGGCCGTTCCGGCGAGGGCAAAACAATTCAGATTGGGGGATGGATTGCTTCGCTTCGCTCGCAATGACGGCGTAGTAGACGATTCAGTTGCGCGAATAAATCATGCCGCCCTCACAACGTCGGCACATCCGATTGCTGCTGCGCCGGTTGTGCGGCGGTCGGCTGCGCGGCAGGCGTCTGCGCCGGTTGCGCGGCGGCCGGTTGCGCGGCGGGCACCGGTTGTTGGTCGATCGGTCCCGACTCCTTGCCGTCGCCGTCGAGCACCGCCATGGATTGTTGGCTCTGCGCGCCCGGTGTGGCGAGCTGCGCGCCGATCTGCCTCAGCACGGCGGGCGTATCGGCGTAAGCGCCGTGATGGATAAACCCATCCGCCGCGTCGGTGAGGTCGTAGACGCGCACGCCCATCTTGGACATTTCGTCGCGCACACCCGGATTGTTAAGGTCGAGCGCGCCGACCCGCGCACGCGAGCCGGCCAGGGCCGAAGACAGCGAGAGTGCGCGGTCGTTGCTAGCCGTGAACACCGAGACATGCGCATTCTGCCCAATCCGCACCATTTGTCCCTTGAACACTTCGAGGTCGATATCGGGCGCTGCCAGCATCACCTCGCCCAAATGGCCGCCCAGATCGCCATGCCCAGCAATGGCATTCTGGCGCAGCGCTTCCATCGCGAGCCAGGTTCCCATCGAATGGGCCAACACATGCACGCGGCCAACACCAGGGGTCTGCGCGATCGTCCAGAGCAGTTTTTCCAGCGCATCGCGCGAGGCGGTCGCCCGCTCCTTGTCCGATCCATAAGCGAGCAGCCCCGAGCCAGACGGCCACGTGAACAGCACGGGCACGCCGCCGAAGCGGCCATCGGTCACAAGCTGCACCGCGCGATAGCGCGCTTCGTCGAGCCCGGTGTTGAAGCCATGGACGAACACCAGCACGTCGCGGTTCGTGCCGACGCGGCCCGAGATGTTGGTGGCCAATTCGTTCTGGAATTCCTCAGTGTCCAACGTATGGCGCCGGACCATCGCGAAATCCGACGCCGGATTGTCGGCGCCAAACGTCGCGCGCTCGATCACGCCGGCATGGTGGTTGGGCGGCACAGAGATCATCGCCAGCGAAAAATTCATGTCGCCTTCGGCGAGATTTTGATTGGCGGCAGCGCCCTTCTCGCCCTTGCGGGTCGAGGCGACGAACAATGGCACCTCGTCGGATTGCGCGCGCGGCCCGGACGCAAACAGCGCCGTGGACCCGGTGAAGCTGCCAAGCTGCGATGAATCGCAGCCGCTCAAACCAAGCGCCGTGCCTGCCACGGCCAACATCACACCAAGCGCTCTGCCGCGCACCCCCACCGCCACCATCGTCGCCACCATCTCAAAACCCTACGGATTACGCCCCGAAGGGTCGCGCTTCATGCCGGACAAAATTGTCGAGAACTTGGCGAAAAACCACAAATTCCGTCGTCTGCCGCCATGGTGTCGGGTAATTCAAGGGGCAGAGTCTCCAGAGCATTTTCCAGAAAAGTTGTTCGACTTTTCGATTAAGAAAATGCGACTAGACAAAAAATTAGAGCATTTTCCGATTCTGAAAGAACGGAAAATGCTCTAAGCAACCGAAAATTAACCTTCCATGAAGCTCGCCAGCCAACGCCCTTTCCTTCTTGCCGTGCTCGGAATCGGGTGCCTGTGCATCATGGACATGCTGATCAAGCTGATGTCGGCGCAATATGGCACGATGCAAATCGCGTTCATGCGCTATGTCTTCGGGTCGATCGGCACGGTTGGTCTCTTGGCCTGGCGCCGCCCGCCCTGGCCCTCGCGCCAGGCCATGCGCTCGAACGCGCTGCGCTCGATCATCGTGGTGGTCACGGCGACGACATTCTTCTACGCCTTGAGCGCGCTGCCGCTGGCCGAGACCGTGACGCTCTCCTTCCTCGCGCCGCTGTTCATCGCGCTGCTGAGCAATTTCTTTCTCGGCGAGCGGCTCGACCACCGGATTCTCATCGCCCTCGTCATTGGCTTTTTGGGCATGCTGGTGATCGTCGGCGGCAGTCTCGGCGGCAAAAGCTACGAAGGTCCCGCGCTGTTCGGCGCGCTTGCGGCGCTGGTCTCGGCCTTCTCCTATGCCGCCAGCATGGTGGCTTTGCGCGACCGGGCGACGAAGGACGCCATCGAAACCATCCTTTTTTTTCAGAACACCGGGCCGGCAATTATGTTGGCCATACCGGCGCTTTACACGTGGACGCCGATCACCTGGCCAGCCTTCGGCTTGTTCCTGATCCTTGGCGTCCTCGGCTTGTCCGGCAACACCATGCTCGGCCTGGCCTATGCGCGCGCCGAAGCCGCGCGGCTTGCCTCGCTCGAATATACATCGTTGCTCTGGGCCTCGACACTCGGCTTCCTGGTGTTCCACGAAGTGCCGTCGCTCATGACCGTGGCCGGCGCGGCGCTCATCATCTTCGGCGCGATGATCACGAGCCGCCGGTGAGCGGTTCGGTCGCGCGGATCGCCCCGACCTCGATGCCGTTCCAATTGACGAGACGCGGCGCGAGACGCGGTGCAAGCAGCAAGCGCTCCTCGTCGGAGAGCGGCAAAAACCGCTGCAACGCAGCCGCCATCATCATTTCCGCCGCGCGCGTCGTACCGTCATCGCACTTGATCGCAATGCCGAGCCCCTGGCTGGGCAAGGCCGCACAGAACACGCCTTCGGCACCGGTCTTGGTGAACGCTTTCGCCCGCAGGACGCTCATCACGTCGGTATCGAACCGATTGCGGCCGGCCACCATGTAAGGATGCTCGGCGACAGCCGCGCGAATCCGTGCCGCCGCTTGCGCGCGCTCGGGCGCGAACCCCGTGCCCGTCCCGAATTTTGCAAAACTCTGCGCCAGCACTTTAAGCGGAAAAGCATAGGTTGGGATGGAGCACCCGTCGGTGCCGGCTTGCGCATCGTCAAGCACGATGCCGGTGACCGATTCCAATGCGCCTTTGACTTCGCGCATCACCTTGTGATTGGGGCTCACATAGCCTTCCGGATCTTCCTGCATATAACAGGACAGGCAGACGAAGCCTGCGTGTTTGCCCGAGCAATTGTTGTTGAGCGCGGTCGGCTTTTCGCCGCGCGCCGCCATCGCGCGCGCCACCGCCTCGTTCATCGGCCATTGTACGCCGCATTCGAGACAGGCGGGATCACGGCCGGCTTTTGCCAACATCGCCGCGGACGTCTCCGCATGGACCGGCTCGCCGGAATGCGAGGCGACCGCAAGCGCAATTTCCGCTGCGCTGAGGCCGTATTGATCAGCGGCGCCGCTCTCGAGCAGCGGCAAGGCCTGAAGGGCTTTGACCGCCGAGCGCGGAAAAATCGCGGCTTCGACATCGCCGAGCGCCAGCAGCAGACGCCCCGACGCATCGCTCACCGCGATGGCCCCGCGATGCCGGCTCTCGACCCGATCGCCACGCGTGACTTCCACCAGAACCGGATTTTCCATCGCGCGTGACCCTTCTAGTTCGACGTGTCGAGCGGCACGCAATCGCGCCGGCCGGAATTGATGCAATCTTCGATTGCGCGCTGCTTTTGCAAATAAAACACGAGCCAGACGGCGACGAGCGCCACCACGATGGCAACGGCTATGCCGGCCAGATTGGCCCGCGAACTCGGCCGGTTGTCATCATCATCATGTCGATTGTTCTGCGACGCCATGTCGGTTCCAAATCGTTAAACCGCGCCCTTGAGAGCCCTATAGGACGGGCGCCCGGCGCTTGCAACCCGGGCCTGGGGCTTTAAAACCTTGGTCGGACACTTCCTTGACCTGACGGCGCATGCTCCATGACCGATATTCCCTTCGACCGCTCGATCCCGCAATCGCCCGGCGAGGTCGCGCAAATCTCACCGCTCGTGCGCCGTGTGGTTGCGGGCAATGCTGGACCGTTCACCTTTACCGGCACTTGCAGCTATATCGTGGGGCAGCGCGATGTCGTGATCATCGATCCGGGCCCGGACGATCCGGCACATATCGGGCGCTTGCAAAGTGCGATCGCGGGCGAACGGCTGCATGCCATTCTCTGCACCCACACCCATCGCGATCATTCGCCGGCCGCGCGCGCCTTGCACGACGCCACGGGCGCGCCAATCGTGGGCTGCGCCCCCCACCATGCGGCCCGCGCCCTGGCGCAGGGCGAGCCCAATCTCCTCGATGCGGCCAACGATCTCGCCTATCGTCCCGATCGGATTTTGGCGGACGGCGAGCACTTCGACTGGGGCGGGTTGACGCTCGAAGCGATCGCAACACCCGGCCACACGATGAACCATTTGACCTTCGCCTTTGCAGCCGAGAACGCTCTGTTTTCCGGCGATCATGTCATGGCCTGGTCGACCAGCATTGTCGCGCCGCCGGACGGCGCGATGGGCCCTTATATGGCCTCGCTCGAAAAACTGCGGCAGCGCGAGGAACGCCTCTATTGGCCAGGCCACGGCGGGCCGGTGCGCGAGCCAAAATCCTTCGTGCCCATGCTGCTCGGCCATCGCCGCCAGCGCGAAGCCGCGATCCTGGCGCGGCTCAAAGCCGGCGACCGTTTGATCCCGGAGATCGTTTTGCAACTTTACATCGGCCTCGATCCGGCGTTGCGCGGCGCGGCTGCGCTTTCGGTCTTCGCGCATTTGGAAGATCTCGTCGCACGCGGATTGGCCAAGACGGAGGGCGATGCGACGCTGGACTCCGCCTATTCGGTTTGATGCCGAGCTGCCGCGAACGCATGCGATATCCGCGACTGTCATCCCGAGCTTGTCTCGCAATCATAGCGGACATTTTTCCCGACAACCGTGGGTCGGGCCGGGATAGCATTGTGGCCTTCTTATAGGTCCAAGCTTATGACCATTGGTATTACTGCACCACCACCCGCCCCTCGACCGTCTCGTTCACCGTGCCGAGCTTCTTGATGTAATCCATTACATCGTTCGCCATCAGGCTGTCGCCCGTATCAGCCGTCGCGTTCTTATCCTGCAAGGCCGTGTAACCATCGCCGCCGCGCAACATGAAATCGTTGGTGGCGACCGTATAGGTTTTCGCGTCGTCCAGCATCTGGCCATCGATCTCGACCGATTGCACTCGCGCGCCCGCCGGCGCCGCCGCGCTGGCAATAATCTTGAGACCGGAGACTTGCGGGAAGCGGCCGGCGCGATTTTCGAATTGCGACAGACCGTTTTCGAGCGCGGCCCGGATCGCCTTGCCGGAAATTCTCGTCACCGTGGTTTTGTTGCCGAAGGGTAATTCGGCGAGAATGTCGCGCCGCGTCAGTTGCGTGCCGGCTGGATATTGCTTGTTGGCGCGAATGCCGCCGCCGTTGGTGATGGCGCAATCGGCATTCGTCTTGGTGCGCAAGGCGTCGGCGACGAGATTGCCGATCGCGGCTTCGCCGCCGCGCACCGTCGCCGAGCGGCTGTCGAGCGGCGCGCCCAACGCGCCGATCACCACGTCGAGTTCCTTGGACAGATCGGCCTCGAGATGTTTCACCAGCACCTGGACATCGGCATCCGGCGTCAAGGTCGTACTGTCGATGATGCGATAATTCGGCCACCAGGCAATCGTCCGTTTGCCGCCCTCGTCCTTCACGTCGACCGACAGGTCGAGAATGACGACATAGATTGCATCTTCGCCTGACTCGGCCGTCAAGGCGCGGCCATTGTAATCGATATGCACATCATGCGTGTGCCCGGTGATGATGAGATCCGCGACGCGCAGATCCATCAGCCGCTCGCGCAGATCGCGTTCGCAATGGCAGATCGCAACGATGAGGTCGGCGCCTTGCGCGCGCAGGGTCTGGGCCTCGCGGCGAATGGCGTCGACCGTCGGCGAGAACACGAGATCGCCGGGCGAAGAGTGATCGGGCGTCTGCTCGAGGGCGGTGCCGACGAGCCCGAGCTTGATGCCGCCCTTCTCGATCAGCATCGAATCCTGATGCTGCGGCAACATGGAACCGTCCGCCGCCCGCAGATTGGCCGCAAGGATCGGGAATTTCGCCTCGCCGATCCGCTTGAAATACACGTCCTTGCCGAAATCGAATTCGTGATTGCCTGGCACGAACAAATCCAATTGCAACGCGTTGAACAACGCCACCATATGCGCGCCCATGTCGAAGGACGACATGACGCTGGGGCTGAACGTGTCGCCCGCATGGGAGAACAACACGTTGCCACCCTTGTCGCGCTCGGCCTTGATCGCCGCCGCCAAGCGCGGCAGGCCGCCGCGGCCCTTCACCCCGTCCATATTGTAGACATCGTTGGTCAGAACGAACGAAATCTTGACGGAATCGGCGGCCAAAGCAGCGGACCGCGACATGATCACGGTGGCGCCGGCGGCTAACGCGCCGCCCAACAGGCCACGACGGGAAAGGTCGGTCATGACAATCTCCAAGGATGTGCGCTTTGTTGCAGTCTAGCAAATCGCCTTCGCATCGCACCAGCGGTTATTTGTGCCACATGTGGCCCGCCCCATCGACAGTCCGCCACGAAAGCCTTATTTCTGCGCCATCGATAAGCGGAACTTTTGATGAACTCTTCACAAACAATGCCGGCTTCAGGAACGCCCGCGCAAAGCCGGCGGCCGGCCGGTCATCCTCCCCTTGCCGCGGCCAAGATCGGCGTGCTTCTGATGAATTTGGGCACGCCGGAAGGGACCGATTATTGGTCGATGCGGCGGTATTTGAAGGAGTTCCTCTCCGACCGCCGCGTGATCGAAACGCCGCGTCTGCAATGGTGGCCTTTGCTCAATCTCATCATTCTGCAGCGCCGGCCGCAAAAGAAGGGCAAGGATTACGCAAGCATCTGGAACAACGAGCTCAACGAAGGGCCGCTGAAAACGATCACGCGCAACCAGGCAACTAAATTGCAAAGCTGGATCGACGCCGGCGGCCTAGCAGTGCCCGGCGGCACGGTCGTCGTCGACTGGGCCATGCGCTACGGCCTGCCCGATGTCGCGAGCCGCGTCGACGCGCTGCAGCAGCAGGGGTGCGAGCGCATTCTGTTCGTCCCGCTCTATCCGCAATATGCGGCCGCAACCAGCGCGACCGCCTGCGACAAAGTGTTCGAAGCGCTCGCCAAAATGCGCTGGCAGCCGACAGCGCGCTTCTCACCGCCCTATCACGATCAACCCGCCTATATCGATGCACTTGCCGCATCGATGCGCGCATCGCTCGCGCAGCTCGATTTCCAGCCCGAAGTGATCTTGTGCTCCTTCCACGGCATTCCGCGCGAATATTTCGACAAGGGCGACCCGTATTATTGCCATTGCATGAAAACCGCGCGGCTCCTGCGCGATACGCTCGGCCTGACGGAGGAGACTTTCCGCGTCACCTTTCAGTCGCGCTTCGGACCGGCCGAATGGCTGCAACCCTACACCGATGCAACCGTGAAAGCCCTCGCCGCACGGGGCGTGAAGCGCCTCGCCATCGTCGCGCCCGGCTTTTCGGCAGATTGCCTGGAGACGGTCGAGGAACTGGGCGTCGAAAATCGCCACATCTTCATGTCCGGCGGCGGCGAGAAATTCGCGCTTCTGCCGTGCTTGAACGACGGTGATGACGGCATGAGTGTCATTCAAGACATCGTGCGCCGCGAGCTGATGGGATGGATTTGACGCGATCTTCATGAGGAGCATGTGAAACGCCATGCCGGTCGTCGTTCCCGGACTCATCCATACGCCGGATTATCTCGACCGCGCCGCGCAGGAGGCGCTGGTCATGGAGTTACGCGAGATCGTTGCGACCGCGCCGCTCTACACGCCGCGCATGCCGAAAACCAACAAGCCCTTCTCGGTGCGCATGACCAATTGCGGCGATCTCGGCTGGGTCTCCGACGTCACGGGCTACCGCTATCAGCCGCTGCATCCGGAAACCGGCAAGCCGTGGCCGGCGATTCCTGCCGTCCTGCTGCAAGCGTGGAACGCGCTTGGCACATATCCGCATCCGCCGCAGGCCTGTCTCATCAATTTTTACAGGGCGGAGGCGCGCATGGGGCTGCACCAGGACCGTGACGAAGCAGATTTCGACGCGCCGGTCGTCTCCCTCTCGCTCGGCGATACGTGTCTGTTCCGCGTCGGCGGCACGGCGCGCAACGATCCGACGAAATCGTTCCGGCTGAAATCCGGCGACGGCATGATCCTATCCGGCGACGCGCGTCTTGCTTTTCACGGCGTAGACCGCATCATGGGCGGGACTTCCACGCTTCTCCCCAATGGCGGCAGAATCAATTTGACCCTTCGCCGCGTGACGAAAGCTTGAGCAGCCTATGACCTCTCCCCCGGCTCCCAATTTTCGCGAGATCGCCACGCCCTTCGGTACCAATCGCATCGCGTTCCGCAAACGCGCCGGCACGTCGGAGCGTCCGGGGCTGGTGTGGCTCGGCGGATTCAAGTCCGACATGCTCGCGACCAAAGCCTCGGCCATCGATGCCTATGCGCACGACACCAAGCGCGCCTATCTGCGGTTCGACTATTCCGGCCACGGCGAATCCGGCGGCAAGTTCGAGGACGGCACTATCGGCGGCTGGGCGGCGGAAGCGCTCGCGATGATCCGCGAAGAAACGCAAGGGCCACAAGTTCTCGTCGGCTCGTCGATGGGCGGCTGGATCGCGCTTTTGGTCGCGCGTGCCCTCGCGGAAGCGAACGAGGCGGAACGGCTCGCCGGCCTCGTGCTCATCGCGCCGGCTGTCGATTTCACGGAAGCGCTGATGTGGGCACAATTTCCGCAGGACGTACGCGACGAAATCACGCAAACAGGGCAGTGGCTGCGCCCGACCGAATATGCGCCCGATCCCTACCCGATCACGCGCGCGCTGATCGAGGACGGCCGCAAGCAGCAATTGCTGGGATCGCTCATCCGCTCCCATTGTCCGGTGCATATTCTGCAAGGCATGCAGGACCCCGACGTCCCGTGGCGGCATGCGATGCTGCTCATCGAGCACATGCCGAGCGATCCGGTGACGATCACGATGGTCAAGGACGGCGACCACCGCCTGTCGCGCGATGAAGACATCCGCGCGTTGCTGAGCGCGATCGACGGGATCGCGTGACTATTTTGTCGTGAGGCGCAGAGCTGTGAAGATGGCGAGAGCCAAGAGACCCATGGTCGCAACAGCAATCGGCAACGGCATCGGACTGGTGCCGAGCATAGACCCGACCACGGCACCGACCAGCGCCGCCGATGTCATCTGGACGAAGCCGACCAAGGACGACGCCGCACCGGCATGATGCGGAAACGGCGTAAGCGCCGCCGCCATGCTCTGCGGCATGGTGAGGCCGACACCGATCATGTAAACCATCATCGGCATGACGAGCGCGGGGGTGACATGGGGCAAGGACCACACACCGAGCAATTGCGCGACGCCGCCCGCCGCGAGGCACATGACTCCAAGCTGCAGGACACGATCGATGCCGAGCCTCTTCACCAATCGCGACGCGAGCGTTGCGCCGCCGGCAAAAGAAATCGCGCAAATGCCGAATGTCAGACCGTAAGTGACTGGCCCCAATCCGTAGTTCACCTGCAGAATATGTGACGAACCGGAGATGAACGCGAAGAGGCCGGAATAGGTGCAGGCATTGATGGCGATATAGGCGCGAAACGGAATGTGCCGCAGCAGAAATGCAAAATTGCGAAACACATTGTCGAGCGAGATCGGTCCCGTCTGTTTCACCTTGATCGTCTCCGGCAGGGCGGCGCGGATATAGATCGTGAAGGCGGCGATACAGACGGCGGAGACGACGAAAGTGGAACGCCAGCCGAAGGCGTCCTGCATGATTCCGCCGAAAGCCGGCGCGATCGCCGGTGCAATCCCCATGATCGCGCCCATGCGTGACAATTCGCGCGCGGCATCGGGACCGGCATATAGATCGCGCACGATGGCACGGGCCAGAATGATCGGACCAGCCGCGCCCATCGCCTGCAGGATGCGCGCGGCAATCAGCCAATCGACGGAGGGCGCGAGCGAGCAGATGGCACTGGCCACGACATAGAGGACGAAGCCCGTCAGCACGATGGGCTTGCGCCCGAATTTGTCGGACAAGGGCCCGTACACGATCTGGCCGACCGCAAACCCGCCCAGGAAAGCCGACAGCGTCAATTGCACATGCGCGGGCGACGCGTGCAGCCTCTCCGAAATCTCGGGCAGCGAGGGCAGATACATATCGGTCGAAAGCGGACCGAGCGCCGTCATCATCGCCAGCGTCGCCGTCATGGCGAAGGTTCCGGGGGAGAGGCGCATGAGAAGTCCGCGAAGAGAAATGGGTGAGGTTTGCTTAGCCGATCCTTACAAGGATTGCCACCTCATGTGACGTCAGCGGTTGTCCGCGATCACGACGCCTGTCCCCTCATCCGGCTTGCTTCGCAAGCCACCTTCTCCCTCAGGGAGAAGGGGTCGCGGTGCCCGGGATGAAATCCTCTTTCAGCCTCTCCTGCACGACGCTTTCGATGTCGCGCGCGTAAGGCACGCTCGTCTGCGCGCCCTGCTTGGTGCACGCGAGCCCGCCCGCGACGATCCCGTATTGCAGGGCGAGGCTGAAATGCGCGCCGCGCTCCAGCGCTGCGGCGAAGGCGCCGGCGAACGTATCGCCCGCCGCGGTGGTGTCGACCACCTTCACCTTGATCGCATCGGCGGCCCGGCACACGCCGCCGGTCCAGCCGACGGCACCATTCGCGCCCAGCGTCACCACGCACGGAACGCCATAGGTCTGATCGATCGTCCGCGCGACGCTTTCGGGATCGCTGCGCACATCCGCCGGCAAGCCGAGTGCTGCCGCAAGCGATACGGCTTCATGCTCGTTCATGATCAATACGTCGAGCAGGCGCAAATAGCTTTCCGAAATCGCGCCGGCCGGCGCGAGATTGAGGATGACGCGCGCGCCCTTACTCTTGGCGAGACGTGCCGCGGCTTCGCCTTCGGCGTCGGGCACTTCGCGCTGCAGGAGCAAAACCGTCTTGTCGTCGATCGCCACATCGGCGAGTTGCCGGGCTTGCGCGTAATCATTCGCCCCTGCAGCCACGACGATCGCATTTTCGCCCTGCGGATCGACCGTGATGAAGGCCGCACCGGTCGCTTGATCCACCGTCGCGACATGGTGCAAATCGACGCCGTCGGCTTTCAACAACGACAACGCATGTGTCGCAAAATCGTCCGCGCCGACCGCGCCGACCAGCACAACGTCGGCCCCCGCCCGCCGCGCGGCGAGTGCCTGGTTGGCGCCCTTGCCACCGGGGATTTTTTCGTAAATCGGGCCGGCCACGGTTTCGCCGGGCCCCGGAATCTTTGTGGCGCGCGTGACGAGGTCGATATTGATCGAACCAAAGACAACGATCATCGGCTCACCTCGTTCCGCGATAGGCGGCGATCAACGCGCGCGCCTTCCCCCCAATTTCAGCCGGCGTGATGCCTGGCTTGTAAATGGCCGAGCCGATGCCGAAACCGTCCACATGGTCGCGCCAGTCGGCAATATTATCGACCGACACGCCGCCAACAAGCAGCATCTGCGTGCCTTTGGGCAAAATGGCCTGCAGCGCCTTCACATAGGCTTTGCTCGCGCCTTCGCCGGGGAACAGCTTCAAGGCGTGCGCGCCGGCCGCCAGCGCTGCGGCGGCCTCGGTCGGCGTGAAGAATCCCGGCAGAGAGATCAGCCCCTGTTCGCGCGAACATTTGATCACGTCGGGATTGGTATTGGGCGACACAATGAGCTTGCCGCCGCTCGCCGCGACTTTTTCCACTTCGTCCATCGTATAGACTGTGCCCGCACCGACGAGCGCGCGGCCGTCCAGGGCTTTGGCCAGGAGACCGATGGAGGTGAAGGGATCGGGCGAGTTGAGCGGCACTTCCAAAAGATTGATGCCGGCCTCGACCAACGCCTCGCCGATCGCGACGGATTCCTCCGGCCGCAGGCCGCGCAGGATCGCGACGATCGGCAGTTGCGCGAAAGAGGCGCGATAGCGCGCCTCAAGATCGCCGGCGGCGGAAGACATCAGATCCATCCCCCGTCGACCACATATTGCTGATTGGTGCAGGCGCTCGCCTCGTCGGAGGCGAAGAACAGCGTGGCCCGCGCGATTTCGTCCGGCAGGAGATGGCGCTTCAAGCATTGGCGCGACATCAGTTCCTTGTCGCCTTCCGGCGTCAACCACAGGGTCTTCTGCCGCTCGGTCATGATCCAGCCGGGCGCGATCGCATTCACGCGGATATTGTACTGGCCATAGTCGCGGGCAAGCGACCGGGTGAGGCCGAGCACACCGGATTTCGCCGCGGTATAGGCGGCCATGCCGCCTTGGCCGACCATCCACGAGGTCGAGCCAAAATTGATGATCGAGCCGCTATTGGCCGCGACCATGTCCGGCAGCACTGCCTGCGCCGCAAAGAACTGGTGCCGCAGATTGACCGCGAAACGCTCGTCCCAATATTCCGGCGTCACGTCCTCGGTCTTGTGCCGCTGATCATGCGCCGCATTGTTGATGAGCACCGCGACCGGACCGAATGCCGCGCGAACATTGGCGATCGCCTTGCGCAGCGCATCGATACTGGTCAAATCCGCATGTTCGAAATGCACCTGATGGCCGGAAGCAGCGAGCGAGCTTTCAAGCTCCTTCGACTCATCTTGCTTGATATCGATGAAACCGACTTTCGCACCCTGCTCGGCGAAGCGCGTCGTGATCGCCGCTCCGATGCCGGTACCGCCGCCGGTGATCACGACGCATTTATCTTTCAAGTCGGGATAGGTCGCAATCGCGCGCGGGCTATTCGTCATGTTTCCTCCAGAAAACCATATGGAATTTTATATTGAGGCGGAGAGTTCTTCGGCGGCTGCCAGCCGGTGGCCGGCAAAGCGCTCCAGCAGGATCAAAACCGCGGCGCCGCGCGCCCACACTTCATCACCCCATTCGTGCCATACGATCGACGTCGTATCGCGGAAGAAGTTCAGTGCATTCTCGCGGAAGGCTTTGACGAAAGGACCCATCATCAACTCGCCGGCACGCATGCCCTCGCCGGTGACAATGATGCGCTCCGGCGTCAGCACGCAGGCGACATTGGCCGCCGCGCGGCCAAGAATATCACCAGCATTGGCGAAGATCCGGGCGTAGGCGAGATTGCCGCTATGGGCTTGTTTGGTGATGTCGAGAATGGCCTCATGCACGGCCACGCTGCCATGCGGCGGCGCACGATGATCGGCCTCGGCGGCGAGCGCCACGATGGCATAGTCGGCAGAATAGGCTTCGACGCAACCGTGCCGGCCGCAGCGACAGGTCCGACCGTTCTGCTCGTGAATCATGTGGCCGAACTCGGTCGCGATCCCCTGCTGGCCGCGATACAGCGCGCCGTTGATGTAAAGCCCCATGCCGATACCGTGCTCGACGGTCACCAGCATGAAATTCTCCACATCGCCGCCATGGCCGAACCAGCGCTCGGCCAAAGCCACGAGATTGACGTCGTTTTCGGCCGCCACCGGCTTGTTCAACCGCCGCGCCAAGGTTGCAGGAAAGGCGGAACCGCGTTCGCCGAAAATCGGGCTCCAGGTCGTGCGGCCGGTCAGGCTCTGCACGAAGCCCGGCATTCCGACGCCGACACCGATGACCTCGTCCATGCCACGGCCCGCATCGGTCAACAGCCGGGTAATGCCGTTGGCGACCATATCCGCCGCGCCCTCCAGCGTCTCGCTTTCCGCGACGAGCGGCACGTTGCAGGAGCTGATCGGGCCGCCTTTGAAATCGGTGACCGAAATCGTTGCCTGGTGGGTCGCCATCTTCACGCCGACCACCAGGCCGGCGGCGCCGTTGATATCGAGCAGCAGCCGCGGCCGGCCACGGCTCGCGAGCCGGCCCGGCGGCGGCACCGTCGGCTTTTCGACGAGCAGGCCTTCGTTCAGGAGCTCGCCGGTCACTTCGGAAACGGTGGCCTGGCTTAGTTCGGCCAGGGTGCAGATATCGGTCCGCGCCATTTCGCCATGGCGCAAAAACACTTCCATCACCCGCAGCCGGCTTTGGGCGCGCAGGGTTCCAACATCTTGGATATCGCGCCGCGGCCGTGTAGCCATGAAGGACTCGTGATGGGACATACCTTATTTTTCCACCGCGAAAAAATTTGTCAATCGCGATGAATGCCCATCATACCCCCCTGTCCACGCCGCCGAAAGGGCGCGCAGGGACATCAGGCCGCGCTTTCCTTCGAACGCGTCATGCGCTTGCGGTCGTTCGGATCGAGCCAAACTTTGCGCAAACGGATGGATTTCGGGGTAACTTCCACCAATTCGTCGTCCTGGATGTAGGAGAGCGCCTTTTCCAGAGTCATGCGGATCGGTGGGGTCAGCCGGACGGCCTCGTCCTTGCCGGCAGCGCGGATATTGGTGAGCTGCTTGCCCTTCAACACATTGATTTCAAGGTCGTTGTCGCGGGTATGTTCGCCGACGATCATGCCGCGATAGACCTTCCAGCCCGGCTCGATCATCATCGGCCCGCGGTCTTCCAGCTTCCACATCGCATAGGCGACCGATTCGCCGTTGTCGTTCGAAATCAGCACACCATTGCGGCGGCCGGGGATCTCCCCCTTGAATTCAGCATAGGCGTGGAACAGCCGGTTCATGATCGCGGTGCCGCGCGTATCGGTCATCAATTCGCTTTGATAGCCGATGAGGCCGCGGGTCGGGGCATGGAACACGAGGCGCAGGCGATTGCCGCCGGAGGGGCGCATCTCGATCATCTCGGCCTTGCGCTCCGACATTTTCTGCACCACGACGCCGGAATGCTCCTCGTCCACGTCGACGACGACCTCTTCGATCGGCTCGAGCAGTTCGCCGTTCTCGCCCTTCTGGTAGACGACTTTCGGACGCGACACGCCGAGTTCGAAGCCCTCGCGACGCATCGTCTCGATCAGGATCGCGAGCTGCAACTCGCCGCGGCCCGAGACGATGAAGCTGTCTGCGCCCGGCGAATCCTCGATCCGGAGCGCGACATTGCCCTCGGCCTCCTTGAACAGGCGGTCGCGGATGACGCGGCTCGTGACCTTGTCGCCCTCGGTGCCGGCGAGCGGCGAATCGTTGACGAGGAACGTCATGGAAAGGGTCGGCGGATCAATCGGTTGCGCCTGCAGAGGCTCGTTCACCTCCGGCGCTGCCAGCGTGTCGGCGACGTTGAATTTGGTCAGGCCGGCGATGGCGACGATATCGCCCGCCTCCGCCTCGTCGATCGGGGCGCGCTCAATGCCGCGGAACGCCAGGATCTTCGAAACGCGGCCCTGCTCGACCACATTGCCCTTGGCATCCAGCACCTTGACGGCCTGGTTCGGCTTGACGCTGCCGGAGAAGACCCGGCCCGTGATGATGCGGCCGAGATAGGGATTGGCCTCGAGCAAGGTTCCGAGCATGCGGAACCCGCCCTCTTCGATCTTGGGCTCGGGCACGTGTTTCATCACGAGATCGAACAGCGGCGCCATCCCGTCCTGCGGCCCGTCGGGGCTATCGGCCATCCAGCCCTGCTTGGAGGAGCCGTAAAGGATCGGAAAATCAAGCTGTTCGTCGGTCGCGTCGAGCGCCGCGAACAGGTCGAACACTTCGTTCACCACCTCGTTGATGCGGGCGTCGGGACGGTCGACCTTATTGATCGCGACGATCGGCTTCAGGCCGATCTTCAGTGCCTTGCCGACCACGAATTTGGTCTGCGGCATCGGGCCTTCGGCCGCGTCCACCAACACGATGGCGCCGTCCACCATGGAGAGGATGCGCTCCACCTCGCCGCCGAAATCGGCGTGGCCAGGCGTGTCGACGATGTTGATTCGCGTGTCTTTCCAAACGATTGACGTCGCCTTGGCCAGGATCGTGATGCCGCGCTCCTTTTCGAGATCGTTCGAATCCATCACCCGCTCGGCGACGCGCTGATTTTCTCGGAAGGCGCCGGATTGCTGCAGGAGCTTGTCGACCAGGGTGGTCTTGCCGTGGTCGACGTGGGCGATGATGGCGATGTTACGGAGTTTCATAGGCTCGATCTTTACTGGCCGCAAATGGCAATACGCCGTCATGCCTTGCATTCATGAAGGCGGCATGACAGGCGCAAACGTTAGGAATTCGGGGCAGTTGGGCCCGATTTGCTGCGCTGCATACATGATTTCCAACGGTTTGGGAACCGCTAATCAACGGGCCGCAATCGGTTTAGAATATGTGCAACGCGGTCGCCGCGGCGCAACCGGTCCCTGCGGACGATCTTGCCGCATTCACTATTTTCGCCATGCCCGGTAGCCTGCGGGAAATTATGGGTTAAGCTTGCGGCACATTGTGCTGCGCGTTTTGCTGGGGTGGCGATAGTGGCGACAGGGTCGAAATATAACCAAAGCGTTGGGCCGAAAAGTCCGCAGGTTCTGGTGCTGGTCGGCGCGACGGGCGATCTGTCACGGCGCAAATTGCTGCCCGGACTGTTTCGCCTCACCAGCGCCGGCTTCATTCCGGCCTGCCGAATCATCGGCGTTTCCCTGGATGACATCAGCGTCGATGAATTCCGCAAGATCGCCCGCGGTGCGCTCGAGGAATTTTCCACCCGCAAAGTGTCGGAAAAGGATTGGTCGGCATTTTCGGAGATCCTCGATTATGTCTCGTTGTCGGCCGGCGCGTCCGTGCTCAAGGCGGCGGTGAAAAATGCCGAACAGGCGCTCGGTGGCGAAAGCCGCCGCATCCACTATCTCAGCGTGCCGCCCAATGCCGCGCTGTCGGCGGTCCGCCTCCTGCGCGAAGCCGATCTCGTCGAACGCTCGCGCATCATCATGGAAAAGCCGTTCGGCACCGATCTGACGACCGCCCGCTCGCTGAACGCCAAATTGCACGACGTGTTCTCGGAAGATCAGATCTTCCGCATCGATCATTTCCTCGGCAAGGAACCGGCGCAGAACATCCTGGCGTTCCGCTTCGCCAACGGGTTCATGGAGCCCATCTGGAACCGCAATTTCATCGATCACGTGCAGATCGACGTGCCCGAGACCTTGGGCCTTGGCAAACGCTCGGGCTTTTACGAGCAGACCGGCGCCTACCGTGACATGGTGGTGACCCACCTCTTCCAGATCCTCGCCTTCATGGCGATGGAGCCGCCGACCGCCCTCGAACCGCAGCCGATCAGCGAGGAGAAGAACAAAGTCTTCCGCTCCATGGTGCCGCTCGATTCGCATAATGTGGTGCGCGGCCAATATACTGGCTATCGCAGCGAAGAGGGCGTGAACCCGGAATCCGATACTGAAACCTTCATCGCCCTTAAATGCCAGATCGACAATTGGCGCTGGGCCGGCGTGCCGTTCTACCTGCGCACCGGCAAGAAACTGGCCGAGGGGCAGCGCATCATTTCGATTGCCTTCCGCGAACCGCCGAAAAGCATGTTTCCGGCCGGATCGGGCGTCGGCGCGCAAGGCCCCGATCATCTGACCTTCGACCTTGCCGACGCGTCGAAAATGTCGCTGTCCTTCTATGGCAAGCGCCCCGGCCCCGGCATGCGGCTCGACAAGCTCAGCCTGCAATTCGCGATGAACGACACAGGGCTGATCGGCGACGTGCTCGAAGCCTATGAGCGGCTGATTCTCGATGCGATGCGCGGCGATCACACTCTCTTCACCACGGCGGAAGGCATCGAACGGCTGTGGGAAATCTCGATTCCGCTGCTGGAAACGCCGCCGCCCGTACGCCTCTACGAACCGGGCTCCTGGGGGCCGAAATCGATCCATCAGCTCATCGCGCCCAATGCTTGGCGCCTGCCCTTCGAGCGCGCGTGGCGCGCCAAAAGCGAAGGCTAAGAACCGCTGAACCCCACAGCGGCGAGACATTGGCAGCCACGAGCATTCCGCACCGGGTCTGTCTATGGCCGGGGCCCTTTTGCGTGAGCGGGCGGATGACAAGCAGCGCAAGCGTGACGCACTTCACGCATTCGAACATGCGCAAAGTCTAGGGACAGTCGGTTTATTTTCTAAATCTGTCCAATCTTCCGATCTGTAACATTTCGCACATGCGCAACGCGCGTTTGGCGCTATCACACCATGCAACGCGCTTCACCAGCAGCCGGTGCCCTTCGATTGGGCGGCCATAGGCGCGTCGGCGAAATCGACGGTGCCGTATCGGACCACGACTAGGAGCCCGCGATGAACTATTCGACGGGATACAACGCCCAAGCCCCGGCCCATGAGGAAACTCATGAAATTGCTCCCGCATTCTCCCGCGCCGACGCCCTGCTGCTCGTCGAGGAGCGTCCGCTGATCGGCGATGCGCTGGCACTCGCTCTCCAAAGAATCCTGGCGCCCTTTCCGGTCCGGGCCGCGCGCGACATCGAACAGCCTGCCCCCGGAACGAACCACCTCGTCGTCTATAATTTTGTCGAACGCGATCTTTCGCTGGCCGAGTTCGAAGCGACCGTGCGCGACATCCGCCGGCGCACCCGCTCCCGGCCTCTTGCCATTCTCACGGACAGCAGCGACCCCGAGATCGCGGATATTCTGAAGCGTTACGCCTTACAGGGCTGGATCGACGCCTCGCTCGGCTTTCAGGTCGTGGCGGCGGCGCTGCACATGATTCTGATGGGCGCGCGGTTCCTGCCCCTCGATCCGTCAGCGCCCGCCCACGTATCGCGGCGCGTGCTGGCGCCCCAGATTCAACCGGTTCTGACCGAACGCGAGCGCGACGTACTGAAACTGTTGCAGCAAGGCAAGCCGAACAAGGTGATCGCCTATGATCTGCAGATTTCGCAAAGCACCGTCAAAGTTCACCTGCAGAATCTGATGCGCAAGCTCAGTGCCCGGAATCGCACACAAATCGTGCTGCATGCGGCCAGACTTGGTACGGACTAGGCCGAAATCGCCGGATGGGACCGGTTTCGAAGAAGGCGCTCACGCAAGCGTTGCTTGCAAATAAGCGAAAAACGCGAACATACGCAGAACTTGAGATCAAACTCAAGTCTATATGCACAACTTACACTTATTGTGACATTGCTTGAGGCAAAATTGCGAGTACGCTTTGCACTGCACCAATCTGCTGCGATGCGGGACCCCGGGCGCCTTTTAAACGGCATGCGGGTGAACATGTGACGTTATCGTTGGCATGCTAGATTTCTAAGTGGGTTGTCAGAGCTATGAACCGATTGTCGTATCAAATCTATGAAATGTCCCACGCGGCGCTGGCCCCGTCCCGCGCATTGTCGGACTTTACGCGATTGTTCTTCAAAAACCCGATGAATCCGTTGGCGCACACGCCGTTCGGCCGCAATGTTGCGGCGTCGGCCGAATTGTTCGAGCGGATCACCCGCCGCTATGGCAAGCCGAGCTTCGGCCTCGGCTCCACCCTTTTCGACGGCGAGCGCACCGAGGTCGTCGAACAGGTTGTATGGGAGCAGCCCTTCTGCCGCTTGATTCATTTTGAGCGCCAAGCCCATCATCGGCATTATCCGCAGCCGAAATTGCTGATCGTCGCGCCGATGTCGGGCCACTACGCCACATTGCTGCGCGGCACGGTCGAAGCCTTCCTGCCAACCCACGAAGTCTATATCACCGATTGGTCGGACGCGCGCATGGTGCCGCTCGCATCCGGCGAATTCACCCTCGATTCGTATATCGATTACATCATCAACATGGTGCATTCGCTTGGCCGCGGCGTGCATACACTCGGCGTCTGTCAGCCCTCGGTGCCGCTGCTCGCCGCCGTGGCGCGGATGTCGGCGGAAGACGATCCGTTCGTGCCCGCCTCCATGACCTTGATGGGCGGACCGATCGACACGCGCGAAAGCCCCACCGGCGTCAACCAGCTCGCGCAGCAGCGCGGTCCGCGCTGGTTCCGCGACAATTGCATTCATATGGTGCCTTTCCCCTATCCAGGGGTCGGCCGTTTCGTCTATCCGGGCTTTTTGCAGCTCGCCGGCTTCATGGCGATGAATCTCGACCGCCACGTCAATGCCCATCGCGACATGTTCAATCACCTCGTCCAGGGTGACGGCGATTCGGCGGAAAAGCACCGCGAGTTCTACGACGAATATATGGCGGTAATGGATTTGACTGCAGAGTTCTACCTGCAGACGGTCGATACGGTTTTCGTGCACCATTCCTTGCCGAAGGGTGAGATGATGCATCGGGATAAGCCCGTCGATCTCACCGCGATCCGCAAGACCGCCCTGATGACGGTCGAGGGTGAGAAGGACGACATTTCCGGTGTCGGCCAGACCTATGCCGCGCAGAAACTCTGTGTGAATATTCCGGACCATATGAAGGTCCATTACCTGCAGAAGAATGTCGGCCATTACGGCGTGTTCAACGGCTCGCGCTTTCGCGCGGAAATTGCGCCGCGCATTTGCGATTTCATCGCGAATATCGAACAGGCCGCGAAAAAACAGAGCGCGGGGAAAAGAACCAATTTGAAAGTGGTCGCGAGCAAGAGCTGATTTTATGCGAGCGTTCGCGGAGTGCGGCGCTCGAGACTCATTCGACACTTCAGGCATAATACCAACGGTTACAAAGAGTGACCGTTGGTTCCTTTCTTCATTTTTCGCCTTTTCAAGGCGATTGCGAAAAATGAAGAGCGGTCCAAAGGTCGCGTCCGCGACCATTGGCATAAGGCGCGCCCACGGGGCACTGGCGGCGAATCGCGCCGCGCCTTATAATGCAGCCTCGTATGCTGCGCCTTTTCCGCCAGACTCCAAACGCTTCGATCGATCCGGAACACCTCATGCTGTCGCATGCGGGTGAGACGTTCAAGGTCGAGTTGAAACGCGTCGCGAGTGCGCAGCGCTTCACATTGCGCGTGCGCAACGCGACGCGTGACGTCGTGCTCACCATGCCCGCGCGCGGCTCGGTGCACACCGCGCGCGATTTTGCCGAACGACACGCTGCCTGGATCGGGGCGCGGCTGAAACGCCTGCCGCAACCAGTGCCCTTCGCACCCGGCAGCATCATCCCCTTGCGCGGCATCAATCATGTGATCGTCCATCGCCCCGACATGCGCGGCACGGTTTGGGTCGAACCCTATATGGGCCGCGACGCTTGCGCGATGCTTGCGCTCTGCGTTGCAGGCGAAGCGCCGCATGTGGCGCGCCGAGTGAGCGATTATTTGAAGAAACAGGCGAAGCTCGATATCGAGGCCGCCGTCACGCAACACACCAAGACGATTGGCAGGCCGGCGCGCAGCATCACCTTGCGCGACACCACCAGCCGTTGGGGCTCGTGCACCGCGGCCGGCGCGCTCAACTTCTCCTGGCGGATCATTCTCGCGCCGGCCTACGTGCTCGATTACCTCGCCGCGCACGAGGTGGCGCATCTGATCCATATGAATCACGGCAAGCGCTTCTGGGCGCTGACCCATAAGCTGGCGCCGCAAACGGAGCGGGCGGAAGCGTGGCTCAAGGCGCATGGCGCCAGCCTGCACCGCTACGGCGGATGAAGACGAGCCGCTAGGCCGTGGCAAGCCCCCGCATGATGTAATCAGCAGTCGTCGGATTGAGCGCCATCGGAATATCGTACACGAGCGCGAGGCGGGTCAGCGCCTTCACGTCCACGTCGTGCGGATGCGGCGAGAGCGGATCGACGAAGAAGATGAGGCAGTCGATTTTGCTCTCGCAGATCAGCGCGCCGACCTGCTGGTCGCCCCCGAGCGGACCGCTCTTCAGCAAAGTCACTTGCAATTCGGGGCAGGCCTCGCGAATGCGGCCGCCGGTCGTGCCGGTCGCATAGAGATTGTATTGGGCAAGCCGGTCGCGGTACCGGGTGGCCCAGGCGGTCATCACCGCTTTCTTTTCATCGTGGGCGATCAAGGCGAGGCTGGGACGAGTCATCGAGCATCTAATGTTTGTGAGAATCCGCGTGAGATGAACCTGCCCGCTCAAGCCTGTCAAGAAACCACGCCTGATAGCTGTTTATAGGGCCATATCGGACTTGGCCACTTGGTCAGGCTGTGCCATGTTCGAGGTTGGAACCGGCGTTGAGGCTCGAAATGGGGGCGCCGGTTAGTTTTCTCGGGAGAAAGTCATGTCTGTGCGTTCTGGGTTCAAAATGCCGGCCGTTGCGGCCGCTTTGGCCACGTCGTTGCTCGGTGCCAGCAGCCTCTATGCGGCGGATATCAAGCCCGCCGTTGTTTACGACGTCGGCGGTAAGTTCGACAAATCCTTCAACGAAGGTGTGTTCAACGGCGCGACCAAGTTCAAGACCGAGACCAAGACCGACTTCCGCGACTTCGAAATCAAGAACGACGCCGACCGCGAAACCGCGCTGCGCCAGTTCGCCAAGGGCGGCTACAGCCCGATCATCGCCGTGGGCTTCAGCCAGGCCGCGGCGGTGGCGAAAGTCGCCGACGAATTTCCCAAGACGCAATTCGCCATCATCGACAGCGTGGTCGACAAGCCGAATGTGGAATCGATCGTGTTCAAGGAGCAGGAAGGCTCCTTCGTGGTTGGCGTTCTTGCCGCCATGGCCTCGAAGAGCGGCAAGGTCGGCTTCGTCGGCGGCATGGACATTCCGCTCATCCGCAAATTCGCCTGCGGCTACGTCCAGGGCGTGAAATATGCGGCGCCCAAGGATGAAGTGCTACAGAACATGACCGGCACCACCGGCGCCGCCTTCGCCGATCCCGTCAAGGGCGGCCAATTGGCCAACGCGCAGATCGAACAGGGCGCGGACGTGATCTATCATGCGGCGGGCGGCACCGGCGTCGGCGTGCTGCGCGCTGCGGCGGATGCCGGTAAGCTCGGCATCGGCGTCGATTCCAACCAGAATGGCCTGCATCCCGGCCATGTCCTGACCTCCATGCTCAAGCGCGTCGATGTCGCGACCTACACCACGTTCCAGGAGGCCAAGGACGGCAGCTGGAAACCGGGCGTGAAGGTTCTCGGCCTGAAGGAGCATGGCGTCGATTGGGCGCAGGACGACAACAACAAGGCGCTGATCACGCCAGAGATGAAGGCGGCAGCCGACAAGGCTGAGGCCGATATTATCTCGGGCAAGATCCAGGTGCACGATTACACGACGGATTCCGCCTGCCCGAACTGACGGTAGGCGATCTAAGATGGTGGACGGCCTTTAAATCCGCCGCCCACCATCCACCGTCCAAGCTAGTTCCTGCCGCCCTTTGCCGCGCTTTTCCCCGATGTCCACAGCTCTCGAACTCGTCAATATCGACAAATCCTTCGGCCCGGTTCACGCCAACAAGCAGGTGAACCTGAAGGTGTCGGCCGGATCCATTCACGGCATCATCGGCGAAAACGGCGCGGGCAAATCGACGCTCATGTCGATCATCTACGGGTTTTACGAGGCCGACGCCGGCGACATTCTGGTGAGCGACAAGAGCGTGCGCATCCGCTCCTCGCGCGAGGCGATCGCGCTCGGCATCGGCATGGTGCATCAGCATTTCATGCTGGTCGAACCGATGACCGTCTTGGAAAACGTGATGCTCGGCGCCGAGGGCGGCGCGTTCCTTGCCGGCGGCAAAACGGCCCTGCGCAAGAAACTCGCGGAACTTGCCAAAGTCTACGGCCTCGCGGTCGATCCCGACGCGAAGATCGCCGACCTGTCGGTCGGCCTGCGCCAGCGGGTCGAGATCATCAAGGCCCTGGTGCGCGGTGCGCAAATCCTCATTCTCGACGAGCCGACGGCGGTGCTGACCCCCGCCGAGGCCGACCAGCTCTTTGCCATGCTCGCGGTGCTGCGCAAGGAGGGCAAGACGGTCATTCTCATCACCCACAAGTTGCGCGAGATCATGGCGATCACCGACCGCGTCTCGGTGATGCGGCGCGGCGAGATGATCGCGCATTTTGAGACGGCGCAGACGAACAAGGCGGAACTCGCGAGCGCCATGGTTGGCCGGCCGGTGCTGCTCAAGGTCGAAAAGCGGCCCGCCGAACCCGGCGTCGTCCTGCTGGAAGCCAAAAATTTGGTGGTGCGCGACGCGCTCGGCGTGCCGCGGCTCGACGACGTGTCCTTCACGCTGCGCGCTGGTGAGATTGTCGGAGTTGCCGGCGTCTCCGGCAACGGCCAAAGCGAATTGCTGCAGGCGCTGGCCGGCATCGCGCCGCTGAGTTCGGGCGCGATTTTCCTCACCTCGGCCCGCTCGAAGAAAAACGACCCGACCCGCGTCGTCGGCATGCACGAAGTCACCGGCTTCAAACCGGACGACATGCGGCGCCTCGGGCTGATGCATGTGCCCGAGGACCGGCACGCCATGGGCTTGGTGCTCGCCTTCGAGGAATATGAAAATTCCATTCTCGGCTATCACGATGCGCCGGAATATGCGCGCGGGCCGTTCCTCGACCTTGCCCGCATCCGCCAGGACGCCAAAGAGAAAATCGAGCACTACAATATCCAGCCGCCCAATCATCGCCTGAAGACGGCCAATTTCTCCGGCGGCAATCAGCAGAAGATCGTGCTGGCACGCGAAATCGAGCGCGATCCGACGGTTCTGATCGTTGGCCAGCCGACGCGCGGCGTCGATATCGGCGCCATCGAATTCATCCACAAAAGGCTCATCGCCCTGCGCGACGAAGGCAAGGCCATTCTCGTCGTCTCGGTCGAGCTCGATGAAATCATGTCGCTGGCCGATCGAGTATTGGTGATGTGCGGCGGCCGCATCACCGGCGAGCGCGACGCGAATGCGACCAATGCCGACGACCTCGGCCTGCTGATGGCCGGCGTGACGGAGCATGCGGCATGAGCGCTCCCATCGTCCTTCCCAAATGGGCCGATCTGGTGCTCGTGCCGGTGCTCAATGTCACGGCCGCTTTCGTCATTTCCGGCCTCGTCGTTCTGGCGATCGGCGAGAATCCGCTGGAGGCCACCAAGATTCTGATCACCGGCAGTCTCGGCGATGCCGAGGGCCTCGGCATGACGCTCTATTTCGCGACGAATTTCATCTTCACCGGCCTTGGCGTCGCGCTCGCCTTCCGCGCCGGCCTGTTCAACATCGGCGGCGAGGGTCAGGCCTATCTCGCCGGGCTCGGCGTCGCGCTGGTCTGCATGCATTTTGGCAATTTGCCGCCCTACCTGCTCCTGCCGCTGGCGATGATCGGCGCGGCCGCGTTCGGCGCGCTCTGGGCCTTCATCCCCGCCTATCTGCAAGCCAAGCGCGACAGCCATATCGTCATCACCACGATCATGTTCAATCAGATCTCGGCCGTGCTGATGACCTATCTCCTGTCGCATACGCTGCGCGATCCGACTTCGCAGCAATCGGCGACGGCACCGTTCGGGCCGAATGCGCAATTGCCCTTCATCAGCGATTTGTTTGGCGTTACGACCGACAAGCTCAATCTCGCCTTTCCCATTGCGCTGCTGGCGGCCTTCGGCATGTGGGTTTTGATCTGGCGCACCCGGCTCGGCTATGCCATCCGCACGATTGGCGCCAATCCGACCGCTGCGGTTTATGCCGGCATTTCGCCGCCGCGCATCATTTTGATCGTCATGCTCCTCTCCGGGGCCCTGTGCGGCGGTGTCGCGATCAACGAGATCCTGGGCCGCAGCAACTTCCTGTTTCTGGAATTTCCGGCCGGCGCCGGCTTCGTCGGCATTGCAGTGGCGCTGATGGGCCGCGCCCATCCGGTCGGCATCGTCCTCGCCTCGATCCTGTTCGGCATGCTCTATCAGGGCGGCGAGGCTTTGCGCTTCGAGATGCCCAACATCAGCAGCGACATGGTGACGGTCATCCAGGGCCTAATCGTGTTGTTCGCGGCGCTCGAAGGCCTGTTCCGCTGGCCGCTGGCGCGCATGTTCGCGTCGCGCGCCTTCAAGTTGCGGAGGGCCTAATGTCCTTCCACTTTTTAGCCTTCATTCTCGGCAACGCGGTCACCTTCAGCATTCCGCTTCTGTGCGCCTGTCTCGGCGGCCTGTGGTCGGAACGGGCCGGCGTCGTCGACATCGGGCTCGAAGGCAAGCTCCTGGCCGCCGCCTTCGCCTCCGTGCTCGGCGCCTACATGAGCGGCAACGCCTGGGTCGGGCTCTTCTCTGGCATTTTCGTCGCGATGTTCTTCTCACTGGTGCATGGCTTTGCCACGATCAGCCAGCGCGGCAATCAGATCATCGCCGGTGTCGCGATCAATTTCGTCGCCGCCGGCCTCACCGCGCTCGTCGGCAATGCCGAATTTTCGCAAGGCGGACGCACGCCCGAACTCGACGCGGCCGCGCGCTTCGTGCCGCTGACCTGGCCGGGCGCCGATGCGCTGCAGAACGTGCCGGTGCTCGGCGATCTCTATAAGAACGTGATTTCCGGCCACGATCCCACGACCTATATCGCTTTGCTGGCCGTGCCGGTCACCGCCTTCGTGCTCTACCACAGCCGGTTCGGCCTGCGCCTGCGCGCGGTCGGCGAGAACCCCGCCGCGGTCGACACCGCCGGCATTTCGGTGACGCGCCTGCGCTACGGCGCGACGCTGATTTGCGGCCTGCTCTGCGGCATCGGCGGCACCAATCTCGCCATGGCCCTGTCGTCGAGCTTCGAACCGATGATGTCGGCCAATCGCGGCTATATGGCGCTGGCGGCGCTGGTCTTCGCCAAATGGCGGCCCTATCCGGCACTGGCAACCTGCATGCTGTTCGGCCTCCTGGAAGCCGCCTCGATCCCCTTGCAGAACGCGCAAGTGCCCGGCCTCACGCAGGACCAGGTGCAGGCGATGACGCAGGCGATGCCCTATGTGCTGACCGTCATCCTGCTCGCCGGCTTCATCGGCCGCGCGATCCCGCCGAAAGCCTCCGGCGTTCCCTATGTGAAGGAGCGGTAATGGCCGCGCTCGACGAGCTTTTCAACGCGGCGCGAGAGGCGCAAGCCCGCGCGCATGCGCCCTATTCGCGCTTCAAGGTGGGTGCGGCGCTGCGCAGCGCGGACGGCACGCTCCACGCCGGCTGCAATGTCGAGAACGCCGCCTATCCCAACGGCATTTGCGCCGAGACCGCCGCCATCGCGGCCATGGTGCTGGCGGGCGGCACACGCATTGCCGAAATCGTGGTGATCGGCGACGGCGACGCTTTGGTGACGCCCTGTGGCGGTTGCCGCCAGCGCATCCGCGAATTCGCCGCGCCCGACCTGCCGATCCATATCGCTGGCCCCGCGGGCATGCGCCGCAGCTTCACCCTCGAAGAATTGCTGCCGTTCTCCTTCGGCCCCGACCATCTCGCCCAGGAGCCGCGCGAATGACGACCAGCCAGGCCCCCACCGCCGCGCGCATCATCGTCGAGCGCGGCCTGCACACCAAGATCGGCACGGCAATCGTGCTCGGCACCGGCCTCGGCGCGCTGGCCGACGCGGTGGAAAACGCGCTCGTCATCCCTTTCGCCGACCTGCCCGGCTTTCCGCACGGCAACGTGTCGGGCCATGCGGGGCGTCTGGTCATCGGCAAGCTCGAAGGGGCCGATGTCGCGCTGCTGCAGGGCCGTGCGCATTATTACGAGCATGGCGACCCGCGCGTCATGGCGACCGCGCTCGAAACCTTGCAATTGCTTGGTGTCGAAACATTGCTGCTCACCAATTCGGCGGGTTCGCTGCAACCCGATTGGCCGCCCGGGTCCCTGGCGCTGATCGCCGACCACATCAATTATTCCGGCCTCAATCCGCTGATCGGCGTCGCCTCCGACAAGCGCTTCGTGCCGATGAACGACGCCTATGCGCCCGACTTGCGGGACAAGCTGCGCAGCGCAGCGCTCCGGGAGCACATCGCGCTACCCGAGGGCGTCTATATGTGGTTCGCCGGGCCGAGCTTCGAGACGCCCGCTGAAGTGCGCATGGCGAAATTGCTTGGCGCCGATCTCGTCGGCATGTCGACCGTGCCGGAGACGATCCTGGCGCGCTTTCTGGGGCTGAGGGTTGCGGCCGTTTCGATGGTCACGAACTTCGCGGCAGGTTTTGCCGGCGGCAATCCTTCCCATCACGAAACGAAAGACGTCGCGCTGCAAGGCGCGGCCGCCCTGCAAAAATTGGTGCGCGCATTTTTGCGGCAATGACGCTAGAGAGAGGCACGAGGCGCAGGCCGCTCTCTCGTGAAGGGCGGCCGCAGGCGCGCCATTGCAAAGTTGGATGAGACATGACCTCTGACCACGATATCGCACGCCGCGCGCTTCGCCTTCTCGATCTCACCAATCTCGATGACGATTGCAAGGAGAGTGTGATCGACGACCTTTGCGCCCGTGCGGTGACGCCGCACGGTTCTGTCGCGGCGATCTGCATCTGGCCGCGCTTCGTGGCGCAGGCAAAACCGCTCGTCGCGCAATCCGGCGTGCGCATCGCGACCGTCATCAACTTTCCCCACGGCAGCGAGGATATCGAACGGGCGATCGGCGACGCGCGCGGTACGTTGCGGGACGGCGCCGACGAAATCGATCTCGTCATGCCCTATCGCGCCTTGATCGAGGACCGCATCGCGCCTGTCACCGACATGATCGGTGCCGTCGCCGACGTCACCAGAGGCAATGCGCGGCTGAAGGTCATCCTGGAAACCGGCGCCTTGCAGACGCCCCAGCTGATCGCGCAGGCGAGCGATCTCGCGATCGCCGCGGGCGCCGACTTCATCAAGACCTCGACCGGCAAGATCCCCGTCTCCGCAACGCCGGAGGCCGCGCGCATCATGCTGCAGGCGATCAAGGCAAGCGGCAAACCCGTCGGCCTCAAGCCATCGGGCGGCGTGCGGTCGGTGCATGATGCGCGCAAATATCTTGAACTCGCCGACGACATCATGGGAGCAGGCTGGACGACGCCCGAAACCTTCCGGTTCGGGGCGAGCGGATTGCTCGCCTCTCTCCTCGCGACCCTCGATGGCCGCGATCATAACAACACGAGTACCTATTGATGCTGCCGCAAGAGATCATCCGCGCGAAGCGCGACGGCAAAGTCCTGAGCAAGGACGAGATCGCCTTCTTCATCGAAGGCCTGACGCACAATCGCGTGAGCGAGGGCCAGGCGGCCGCGCTTGCCATGGCCATCTTCTTTCAAGGCATGACGCTCAATGAGCGCGTCGCCCTCACCCAGGCGATGATGCGCTCGGGCACGGTGCTCGATTGGCAGGACATGCCGGGCCCGCTGCTCGACAAACATTCGACCGGCGGCGTCGGCGACAATGTCAGCCTAATGCTCGCGCCCGCCGTCGCCGCCTGCGGCGGTTTCGTGCCGATGATTTCGGGGCGCGGGCTCGGCCATACTGGCGGCACCCTGGACAAACTCGACTCCATTCCGGGCTATGTGACGGTGCCGGACAATGCGCGCTTTCGCGACGTGGTGGGCCGAGTCGGCTGTGCGATCATCGGCCAGACCGCCGATCTCGCCCCTGCCGACAAGCGCCTCTATGCGATCCGCGACGTGACGGCGACGGTGGAATCGATTCCGCTGATCACCGCCTCGATCCTGTCGAAGAAACTCGCGGCCGGCCTGCAAGGCCTCGTGATGGACGTCAAGACCGGCACCGGCGCCTTCATGCCGACCCATGAAGGCTCACGCGACCTCGCGTCCAGCATCGCCCATGTCGCCAATGCCGCGGGACTGCCGACGACCGCCCTGATCACCGACATGAACGAACCGCTCGCGACCGCCGCCGGCAATGCGGTGGAAGTCGTCAATGCGGTCGATTATCTCACCGGCAAACATCGCGACGCGCGTCTGCACGAGGTGACGGTCGCGCTGGGCGGAGAAATGCTATTCCTCGGCCGCCTCGCGGCCACTCCCGAAGAGGGCCGCGCGAAGATCGCCGATGCGATCGAAAGCGGCCGCGCCGCAGAGGTTTTCGGCCGCATGGTCGCAGCGCTCGGCGGGCCGGCAGATTTCATGACGCGCATGGACGCCTATCTGCCCAAAGCCGCCGTGGTCAAACCCATTCTCTCCGAGGCCGCGGGCCAGGTGACGGCGATCGACACGCGCGGCGTCGGCCTCGCAGTCGTGGCGCTCGGCGGCGGCCGCACGCGGGCGGATCAAGCAATCGATCATTCGGTCGGCTTCACGGATCTCGCCGGCCTCGGCACGGCAGTCGATGCCAAGACGCCCTTGGCGACGGTACACGCACGCACCGCTGAAGAGGCCGAAGCCGCGGCAGGCGCCTTGCGTGCCGCCTATCGGATTGGCGATCACGCCGATCGCCCGCAATCGCCTGTCCTGGAGCGCATCGCATGACAACGAAACCCGCCCTGCTCGTGACCATGGCCGGCTGGGACGAAACGCCCTGGGCGGAAAGCTTTGCCGAACTTTTGCCCGATCACCGGATCGTCACGACGCAGGACAAAATCGATCCGGCACAGGTGCATTATGCCGCGACGTGGAAACATGCGCCCGGCAGTCTCAAAGCCTATCCCAATCTGAAAGTGATCTTCTCGCTCGGCGCGGGCGTCGATCATGTGTTCCTCGACAAGGATCTGCCGCCCGTGCCGGTGGTGCGCGTCGTCGACAACGACCTCACCACCCGCATGAGCGAATGGGTGGTGCTGCACGTGCTGATGCATCACCGCCAACAGCGCATGTATGATTGGCAGCAGCACGAAAGACTGTGGGACGAGGACCGGTTCCAGCCGGCGGCACGCGACATTCGCGTCGGCGTGATGGGGCTTGGCGTGCTCGGCGAGGATGCGGCCAAGAAGCTCAAAGTGATCGGTTACGATGTCGCGGGATGGAGCCGCACGCGCAAGCACCTCGATGGAATCCAGAGCTTTGCCGGCAACGAGGAATTCGACGCCTTTCTCGCCCGCACCGACATTCTCGTGGCGCTGATGCCGCTGACGCCCGAGACAAAAGGCATTCTCAACCGCGATCTCTTCACCAAGCTCAGCCACGACGGCTATTTCGGCGCGCCGATCCTGCTGAATGCTGGACGGGGCGGATTGCAGAACGAGGCCGACATCGTCGCCTGCCTCGACGACGCCACATTGCTTGCCGTGACGCTCGACGTGTTCGAAACCGAACCGCTGCCGCAGGACTCGCCGCTCTGGCACCATGCGCGCGTCACGATCACGCCGCACAATGCGGCTATCTCCGATCCTGAGGCCGTCGCGACCTATATCGCCAACCAGATCGAAGCGTTCGAGGATGGCGAGCCCTTGCAGAATGTGGTCGACCCGAAACGACAATATTGAGGCAGCCATGCACCACGGACAATTGCTGCACCTTCTCGACACCAAAGTCGCCGCCGAATGGCTCGACTACAATGGCCATATGAACGACGCAGCTTATGCGATCGTCTTCAGCCGCAGCATCGATACGCTGATGGACCGCATTCACCTCGACGCCGCGGCGCGCAAGGCGACGGGCTACACGATCTATACGATGCAGGCGATGCTCCATTACGTGAAGGAAGCGAAGCACGATGCGCCGCTCACCGTCCGCGCGCATCTCTTGGAACATGACGCCAAACGCATCCGCATCTGGCTCGAAATGACCGAAGGCCTGGGTGGCGCCAAACTCGCCATGTCCGAGCAATTGCTGCTTTCAGTCGATCAGTCGGACGGCGTGCGCGTCGCACCCTGGCTGCCCGAAACGGCCGCGGCGCTCGATGCTCTGGCCAAGGCGCAAGGCGGTCTGGCCCATCCCGAGGAGGCCGGGCGCGGGATTGCGCTGAAGCGGCGGTAAGCTTTAGCCATTCGCCACCCTCATAGCTGCGTCGCGGCCGCCCCTTTTCTGCCCGCCCCACCCTTGTCGGCGCCGGCTCCGGCAACTAGCATTTCAGTACATCCTGAAATCCCGATCGCACCCATAAGGACCAACCATGGCCTATCAAGCCGCGCCCCAACGCTATGACAATGCCCATTTCCGCCGCGTCGGCCGGTCGGGGCTGGTGCTGCCCGCCCTGTCCTTGGGCCTGTGGCACAATTTTGGCGACAGCGTCATGCTCGACAAGCAGCGCGGCATCCTGTTCAAGGCCTTCGATCTCGGCATCACCCATTTCGATCTCGCCAACAATTACGGCCCGCCGCCCGGCAGCGCCGAAAGCAATTTCGGCCGCATCCTGCGCGAGGATCTGCAATCCCACCGCGACGAATTGATCATTTCCACCAAGGCCGGCTGGGAAATGTGGCCGGGGCCCTACGGCCATGGCGGCGGCTCGCGCAAGGCGCTGCTTGCCAGCCTCGATCAGAGCCTCGCCCGTATGGGGCTCGATTATGTCGATATTTTCTATTCGCACCGCTTCGACGCGGCGACGCCGCTGGAAGAGACGGCGGGCGCCCTGGCGAGCGCGGTGAAACAGGGCAAGGCGCTCTATGTCGGCATCTCCTCCTATTCCGGCAAAAAGACGCGGGAAATCGCGAAATTGCTGGAGGCCCAGGGCGTGCCGCTGCTGATCCATCAGCCCAGCTACAACCTGTTCAACCGCTGGATCGAGGCCGATCTGCTTCCGGCGACGGACGAGGTCGGGGCCGGCGTCATTGCCTTCACCGCCCTGGCGCAAGGGCTGTTGAGCGACAAATATCTCAACGGCGTGCCGGCCGGCGCGCGGATCAACCAGCCGGGCGGCGGCTCATTCAAGCCCGAATTCCTGGCCGAGGAGAACCTTGCCCGGGTGCGCGGCCTCAACAAAATCGCGCAAAGACGCGGGCAGAGCCTGGCGCAGATGGCCCTCGCCTGGGTGCTGCGCGACCCGCGCGTCTCCTCGACCCTGATCGGCGCCAGCTCGCCCGAGCAGGTGGTCGAGAACGTGAAAGCGCTCGACAATCTGAGCTTCAGCAAAGAAGAACTGGCCGAAATCGACACATTTGCGGTCGAAGGCGGCGTCAATCTGTGGGAAAAACCGGCCCGCGACGAAGCCGTATGAACGGAGCGGGCTGGAAGCCCGCGCTCCATTCATCACCCAAATCCTCGACATTCCCCCGCGCCCGTGGCAATAACCGCCGCGAATTGGTGAGATTTCTAAATGTCGGACCTGTTGAAACTCGAAACTGAAACCCTGGACGCCATCGCTCGTGCCGGCGACGAGGCGGCGCTGGAGGCGGTGCGCGTGGCCGCCTTGGGCAAAAAGGGCACGATTTCCGCGCTGCTGGCAACGCTCGGCAAAATGTCGCCCGACGAGCGGCGCACCCAGGGCGCGGCCATCAATGTCCTGAAGGACAAGGTGGGCGAGGCGCTGAGCGCCCGCAAGGCAGTGCTGAAGGAAGCGGCGCTCAACGCCCGCCTCGCTTCCGAGACGCTCGACGTCACCCTGCCCGTGCGCGAAAACGGCACCGAGACCGGCCGCCTGCACCCGATCAGCCAGGTCGTAGATGAGCTCACCGCCATTTTCGCCGACATGGGCTTTTCGATCGCCGAAGGGCCGGATATCGAATCCGACGATTACAATTTCACCAAGCTGAACTTCCCGCCCGGCCACCCGGCGCGGGAGATGCACGACACGTTCTTCTTCGCCCCCGATGCGGCGGGCGAGCGCAAGCTCTTGCGCACCCATACGAGCCCCGTGCAGGTGCGCACCATGCTGGCGCATCAGCGCAACAAGGAGGAAGGCCCGATCCGCGTGATCTGCCCGGGCCGCACCTATCGCTGCGATTCCGACCAGACCCACACGCCGATGTTCCATCAGGTCGAAGGGCTGATCGTCGACCGCTCGGCCCATCTTGGCCATCTGAAATGGATTCTCGAGGAATTCTGCAAAGCCTTCTTCGAGATCGACAATGTGAAGATGCGCTTCCGCCCGAGCTTCTTCCCCTTCACCGAACCGTCGATGGAAGTCGACATTCAGTGCTCGCGCAAGGGCGGGGAAATCCGCTTCGGCGAAGGCACCGATTGGCTCGAAATCCTCGGCTGCGGCATGGTGCATCCCAATGTGCTGCGCAACTGCGGCTTCGACCCGGACGAGTACCAGGGCTTTGCCTGGGGCATGGGCATCGATCGCATCGCCATGCTGAAATACGGCATCTCGGATTTGCGCGCGATGTTCGAAGGCGACGTGCGCTGGCTGTCGCACTACGGCTTCAAGCCGCTCGACGTGCCGACGCTGGCGGGCGGCTTGTCGTCTTAAACCATTTCAATTCCGCCTGTCTTCCGGCAGGCCGCTGGACTGTTACATTATGAAACTCACCCTCTCCTGGCTCAAAGATCACCTTGAGACCAAAGCCTCACTCGACGAGATCGTCGAAACCCTGACGCGCATCGGCCTCGAGGTCGAACATGTCGATGATCCGGCGGCGAAGCTGAAAGATTTCATCATCGGCTACGTCACCGAGGCGAAGCAGCATCCGAATGCCGATCGCCTGCGCGTGTGCATGGTCGATATCGGCGCGGGCACACCGGTGCAGGTCGTGTGCGGTGCGCCGAATGCACGCACCGGCATGAAAGGCGTATTCTCGCCGGCCGGCACTTACATCCCCGGCAAGGGCATCACACTCGGCAAGGGGGTCATTCGCGGCGTCGAGTCGAACGGCATGCTGTGTTCGGAGGCCGAGCTCGAATTGTCGGACGATCATGACGGCATCATCGACCTGCCCGCCGACGCGCCGGTCGGCGTGCGCTATGTCGATTGGGCGGACCTGAGCGATCCCGTCATCGAAATCAACCTCACGCCCAACCGGCCCGATGCCACAGGCGTTTTCGGCATCGCGCGCGATCTCGCCGCCGCCGGCCTCGGCACGCTGAAAAGCCATGCGATCACACCGACAAACGGCACGTTCCCCTGCCCCGTTGACGTGACACTGGACTTTGCCGCCGCAGACGCGCATCTCGCGCCCGCCTTCGCGCTGCGTTTCGTGCGCGGCGTGAAAAACGGCCCCTCGCCGCAATGGATGCAGAAGCGCCTGCGCGCCATCGGCTTGCGCCCGATCAGCGCGCTGGTCGATATCACCAATTACGTCACCTTTGATCATGGCCGCCCCTTGCACGTGTTCGATGCCGGCAAGGTCGCCGGCAATCTCACCGTGCGCCGAGCCAAACAAGGCGAAGAGGTGCTGGCGCTCGACGGCAAGACCTACGCGTTCGACGAGAGCAATGTCGTCATCGCCGACGCCAACGGCATCGAGTCGATCGGTGGCATCATGGGCGGCGAGCATTCGGGCTGCGATGATTCAACCACCGACGTGCTGATCGAAAGCGCGTTGTGGGATGCGGCCAACATCGCCGCGACCGGCCGCAAGCTTGGCATCAACACCGATGCACGCTACCGCTTCGAGCGCGGCGTCGATCCCGCCTTCTGCGTGCCGGGCGCAGAACTCGCGACCCATCTCGTCATGGAACTGTGCGGCGGCGAGCCGTCTGAGCTCATCGTCCGCGGCACGGTGCCGGCGCCCAAAACGATCATCGACTTCCCGTTGAGCGAGGTCGAGCGCCTCACCGGCCTGAAGCTCGAACGCACGGAAATGCTTGCTATCCTGCAACATCTCGGCTTCGCCGTGGCGGAACAGGCAAACGCGGAACGCGTGACGGTCACGGCGCCGACCTGGCGGCCGGATGTGGAAGGCAAGGCCGATCTTGTCGAGGAGATCGTGCGCATCGCCGGTCTCGACCGCGTCGCCGCGACGCCCTTGCCGCGTGTCGAAGCGAGCGTGCCGAAGCCTGTCCTGACCTTGCTGCAAAAGCGCACGCGCGGCGCGAAACGCGCGTTGGCCGCGCGCGGGCTCGTGGAGGCCGTGACCTGGTCCTTCATCGCCAAGGATCGCGCCATCGCCTTCGGCGGCGGCCAGCCGGCCTTGGCATTGGCCAATCCGATTGCGTCCGACCTGTCCGACATGCGCCCCTCGCTGCTGCCGGGCCTGATCGCCACGGCGCAACGCAACGCCGACCGCGGCTATGGCGATGTCGCACTGTTCGAAGTCGGCCAGGTGTTCAAGGGCGACGGCGAGAACGATCAACGCATGAACGCCGCCGCGATCCGCCGCGGCACGGCGAAGCCCGCCGGCGCGGGCAAACATTGGTCCGGCGCAACGGCCAACGTCGATACGTTCGATGCGAAGGCCGATGCGCTGGCGATGCTCGCTTCGCTCGGCGTGCCGCTCGGCGGCTTGCAGGTCGTGCCCGGTGGTCCAAGCTGGTTCCATCCCGGCCGCTCCGGCACGTTGCAATTCGGCCCGCAGAACGTGATCGGCACGTTCGGCGAGTTCCACCCCAAAGTGCTGGAACTGCTTGGGGCAGAAGGACCTTTGTGCGGCTTCGAACTGACCCTCGACGCCATTCCCGCGCCCAAGGCCAAGCCGACCAAGGCCAAGAGCAAATTGGATCTGCCGGACCTGATGCCGCTCGAGCGCGATTTCGCTTTCGTGGTTGATCGCGCCGTCAAAGCCGCCGACATTTTGCGCGCAGTGCAAGCGGCCGAGCGCAATCTGATCGTCGACGCCTCGGTGTTCGACATTTATGAAGGCGCTGGCGTGCCGGAGGGCAAGAAGTCCGTCGCCGTCTCCGTCACGCTGCAGCCGCGCGACAAGACGCTGACCGACACGGAAATCGAAGCGGTGAGCGCCAAGATCGTCGCCGATGTGGCGAAAAAGACCGGCGCGGTGCTGCGATAACAGTGCTGAACGGATCCCCGCACTGCAACAATGCGGCGGTCCGAAGCGCTTTGATTTTTCGTATGTGCGAAAATGAACAAATCTTTAGCCAGAAGAACGGTTTCGCCCTTGTCTTGCCGCGCGCGCGTTGCATGATGTTGCGGATTCGAAGTGTGTTCGGAGCGTACGGTCCTTGCGAATTCTCATTGCTTTGTCCCTGATCGCCCTGTCGGCGGCGGCTGTCGCGTCGCCGCGTTCGATCTCCGATTGCGAGCAGATCCAAGGGTCGGATGCCTATAATCGCTGCCTCGCCAGCTTCGGGCCGAAGCCGCATCAGCAGCGCTATAGCGCGATGCCGCAGGCCTATGAGTATGAGGACAACCATCCCGGCGGCGCCCATGCCATGCGCGTGCACAGCCAGATCGTAAGCCGCCGCGAGCCCCATGGCCGCATGCGCATGGAATTCATCGTCAAGCATTGAGGCGCAGCGGCGCGCCTAGCTCTTGAAGAACGACGCCGCCGCGTGCTTCGAGGCCTCCTTGGCGGTTTTCGCCGCCTCGAGGCGGGCGATCTCTTCGCGCAACAGCGCGATGCGTTCTTCCAATTCGTCGACCGAAAGCGTGTCCAGCGGCTGGCCGATCTCGTGGCTCGCCGGTTTCTTGCGCGGCGCGGGATCGAACGGATTGTCGTCATCGAAGCGGGACATGAACCTCTCCCCACGGATAGGCGGATCGCGCGCATTGTCCTATATGATGGCGGGCCAAAGCAACCCGCCGGAACCGAGCCCATGACCTTGCCCCCGACCATGACCGCCATTGCCATCAGCCAGCCCGGCGCGCCGGACGTGCTCAAGCCCGAGACGCGCCCCGTGCCGGCGCCGGGGCCGGGCGAGATCCTGGTCAAGGTGGCCTATGCCGGCGTCAACCGGCCGGACGTGCTGCAGCGCCTGGGCGTCTATGCCCCGCCGCCCGGCGCCTCGGACCTGCCGGGGCTCGAGATCTCCGGCACGGTCGCGGCGCTGGGCGAAGGCGTCACGCGCTGGAGCGTCGGCGATACGGTCTGTGCGCTGGTCGCCGGCGGCGGCTATGCCGAATATTGCCTGGTGCACGAAAGCCACGCGCTGCCCGTGCCCGCCGGTCTCGACCTTGAGCAGGCGGGCGCGACGCCCGAGACGTTCTTCACCGTCTGGGTCAATGTCTTCATGCGTGCGGGGCTCAGGCCCGGCGAGAGCTTTCTGGTGCATGGCGGCACGTCCGGCATCGGCGTCACCGCCATCCAGCTCGCCAAGGCCTTCGGCGCACGCGTCTTCGCGACCGCAGGCACGGACGAGAAATGCGCCGCCTGCCGGCGGTTCGGCGCCGACGTGGCGCTGAACTACCGCGAGGATTGGGTCGCCGCCGTGAAGGCCGAGGCCCCTTTGGGCATCAACGTCATCCTCGACATGGTCGGCGGCGATTATGTCGCCAAGAATTACACGATCGCCGCCGAGCTTGGCCGCATCGCGCAAATCGCCCATCTCAACGGCCACAAGGTCACGATCGACCTGCGCCCGATGATGCAGAAGCGCCTCACCCACACCGGCTCGACCCTGCGCCCGCGCACCATTGCCGAAAAGGCCGAAATCGCCAGCCAGTTGCAGGCGCATGTCTGGCCGCTGCTGGCCACCGGCCGCTGCCGCCCGCCGATCGACTCGACCTTCCCGCTGCATGAGGCTGCCAAGGCGCATGAACGGATGGAATCGGGGGCGCATATCGGCAAGATTGTGCTTAAAGTTTAGGCAGGAGTGACGGAGATGGGCGTACAACATATTGATTTATATATCGTATTCGCCCTATTAGTTTGTTTTCAAAAAAATTTGAGACGCCCTCCCTGGCTCGGCATGGGTGTCCGGGGAAATTTTATAGAACGATGACGCGCACCCCTTCTCCCATCGGGAGAAGGTGGCCGACGAAGTCGGTCGGATGAGGGGACAACCTCGCGAGATTGGCCACCGCAAGACTCCAGCCAATGACGATTCCGTGTCCCCTCATCCGTCGCTTCGCGCCACCTTCTCCCTCTGGGAGAAGGGCCGCGCGGCACCGTCCTACCTCAACTTCCCCGCACGGCCCTGTTCACTCCGGGAACATGCCGGTGCACAGGCGCGCCACAATGTTCCCTATATGTTCTTATCAAATCCCGAGCAAGTTGTCCAGATGCCGCTGAGGCGGCGCACCCGCCAAAATCGTAGCCGCTCCCCGCCCCTCCCCCGCAATCAACATTTGCCTTCCTGCACCAATCCCCCTATAAAGCCCCCCATTCCCGTCATAAAATGGATTTGTTTGAGGTTCGCCTCGGCCGGGCCGGAGCCCGATGAAACACGTCCACGACGCAACCGTTTTGTCGCGCCGGCCAGCCTGAGCGCGTGAAGGAGTAAAGCAATGAGCAACGCGCCCCTGATGCCCAAGGCGACCGCTGTCTGGCTCGTGGAAAACACCTCGCTGACCTTCGACCAGATCGCCGAATTCTGCAAACTGCACCCGCTCGAGGTCAAAGGCATCGCCGACGGCGAAGTGGCGAGCGGCATCAAGGGCCACGACCCGATCACCTCGGGCCAGCTCACCCGCGAAGAGATCGCCAAGGCGGAAGGCAATTCGTCCTACCAGCTCCACCTCGCCAAATCCAAGGTCGTGCTGCCCGAGATGAAGCGCCACCGCGGCCCGCGCTACACGCCGCTGTCGCGCCGCCAGGACCGGCCGAACGCGGTGCTGTGGCTGCTGCGCAACCACCCCGAGCTCAAGGACGCGCAGATCATGCGCCTCGTTGGCACCACCAAGACGACGCTGCAGGCGGTGCGCGAGCGCACCCATTGGAACTCGGCCAACCTGCAGCCGATGGACCCGGTGACGCTCGGCATCTGCTCGCAGATCGACCTCGACTTCGAAGTGAACCGCGCCTCCAAGGACCGCCCCGCCGCGCTGGCCGAACACACCCAAACCCTGATGCCGGCCGAAGTGACGACCGCCCCCAAGGCCGAGCCGATGAGCCACGAAGACGTGTTCGGCACCAGCGCGCCGAAGCGCGTGGAGGAAGAGGACGACATCGACGTCGATTCGGTGTTCGGTGGGTTGAAGGGGATCAAGGAGAAGGAGTGAGCGCGGAGACATCCGTGATGGGAGAGGCGGCCGAGAGGCCGCCTTTTGTTTTGGGGGAGGCTTACGGCGCGAAGCGACTCACCTTAATTAAACCGAAACGTCAGTTGATGATCTAAGCAATATTACCCCAGTCCATTCACGCCATCATGAAATTCACTCCGCCGAATTTGGACGAGCAGTTGGGAATGCTCAACGAGATCCTAGTGAGACGGTTGTTCGAGCAATTTGACGAAAGTGTCCTTAATTTCGGTTGGAATGAATCCAGGCTGATCATTTAAAACAGTATCGATAATGTGCAGCTTTAGCTGGTCTGGTCGCCCCTTCGAAATTGATCCCAAGAATGGTAGCTTCGAAATGACCTTATCCTCCAACCGATGATCGTCCGTCTTAAGCCAACGCTCATCTAGATTTAAATCGAATCCGCCACAGTAAGAAACTTTCTGGACGTTAGACGCTGTTGAATCAAATATTTTTGCGGTCAATTTGTCGACATAGCCCTGCAGTGTTTCCGGGCCCATTTTCATAAATTCGGGCCAAGGTAACTTCGCTTCAATTCCGATAGTTTCTTTATCATGAGGGCAATCCCGACAAACGACTGCCACCAGTATTAGGGGATCCAAAACAAAATTCTCGACCCCATCTCGAGCGCCCTGTCCAAGCACCATAATACGCTCAGAGGAGGTATGTTTCCCATCCGAGTCAATTAATCCAAAAATCGATTGGTTTCCTGCTTCGGCCATACTGTGAACAAAGCGTTTCACCACCTCACACCCAGTATTGACATCCCCCTCTTTGGACCGCATACCCGTTGAAATGAACTCAAGCGATCTCTCTGAGAGAATTTGGGATTTCAACAATCCATACAAGCCGTATAGCACCTTCGCATCGGTCGGGCTTTCGACAAACACCTGACGCCTACCATCATATGAAATGGCAACCGTCGGCACTCCCGCAGTCAAAAGATTCAAAGCTTCTGACTTTGAAACACTCCGAAGGCCAGGCTGATACGGTGTCATTACGTAAATGGAATCGTCGGGAGCCAGTGCCACAGTCGAAGGAGAATGCGTCACAGCAATCACCTTTATCCCCAATTTCTTGACCAACGTATCGGTAATCGTCCGAAGCAGACTTTTCGTCATAGACGGATGCAATAGAGCATCAATTTCATCGAACAACAAAAGTTTGGGGTAACCCGAAAGAGAGTACCTATCGTCGGCATGGTAGACACAGAAAGCAAATGATATCAAAATTTTTTCGCCCGAAGACAGACTTGAAAAAGGCACAGTGAGCCCGGAACTGATTTTTGTCAGTTGAGGCGTGTATGAGTCATAGCAGTCAAGCGCCGGACCATTTACAGCGAAATCCAGTCCTGACTGTTTCATTATTTCGTTGACCAAATCCCAAGGCTGAGGTCCGAATTTTTCAACAAAATCGTCCGGGAAGATAAATTGGTCGTGAGCTCTCCCCTTGAAGCTTCGGAATTCAGCTAGTTCATTCTTTAGTCGCGCGTCTCTGTAACCAATAAATAGTCGACCCAACGATTGCTGAAACAAATCAACATGACCCCAGTTGATTATGTCAGTTGACTCAAAATCACTCAGCGACAGTCTCAATGCCGGGCACTTCTTAATTCGGCTAAGAGCCAAAATAACTTGCTTCGCATTTTGATCTACTCTTGAAATTGCTGTGCTGCTCGCCTCTTCAACAGCCTTCTCTATGAGGTCGCGGCTTTCTCTCGCGCGGTCAGCACCGACGATTTCAATCAGTCCCGATTGATCCAATTCGATAAGACGACGGACATTTTGCGCATATTCGGTTGGCAAACCAAGCACCCTGGCCACGTTGCCTAGAGTCCGAAGTAACATGGAATCTAGGAGCAAAGTATTAAACTGGTTTAGGATGTTCCGCTTCTCCTGGGCGAGCGTGTCGCTTGAGAACGGCCCGCTGTCGTTAGGAACCAATGTCGACCAATCATAAAGCCGGATCTCCTGTCCTGCGACACCCCCTGGAGCTACGTCGGTCGCAATGTCCCCTCGCGCCAGCGCCTGCAGTAAATGAGATTTCCCCGCCCCGTTTAGGCCTGTTATTATAGTGAAATCGGGAATGATGCAGGTGGGAAAGCTGGTTATCGAAAGGTGAGCGCGTTGAAACTCTAATTGCATTGACGCTGCTGCCCCGTCAGCGATTCGCATTTATTTTGCGATATTAACCGACCTACATATGGAACGACAGACTTAAGTATCGTTTTGTCGCCTGAGCGTCGACTCCTAAGAACGTCGCACATCAGATCTTGGTCGCGGATGAAAAAAGCGGCTGCATCCTGGAGTCAAACACGATAGATCGCGGCGACCACGAAAATGACGATGTTCGTAGTCGTAATCACATTGCCGTCGGTCCGAAGATAGCCCTCATGCAGGTGGATTGCTTCGTAGCTGACGCTCCTCGCCATGACCGCCGGCAAACCAAAGGAGGCACCCACCCATGCTCGACCTCACCCTCGCCTTCGCGCACCACCTCCTCGCCTTCGGCCTCCTCGCCCTCCTCGTCGCCGAACTCATGTTGCTGAGCGCAGCGCTCGATGCCGCGAAACTGGCGCTGCTCGGCCGCATCGACATGGCGTTCGGCATCGCCGCCGGCTTGATCCTGGTGGTCGGGTTTTCGCGGGCTGTGTTTGCCGAGAAGGGCTGGCTCTATTATTCGCACAATCTGGCGTTCTGGGCGAAGCTCGCGGTGTTTCTCGTCATCGGCCTCCTCTCGATCCGGCCGACCTTGCGTTTCATCGCCTGGCAGCGCGGCGGGGCGGCGCTGCCCAGTGCCGGCGAGGTCGCCGCCGTGCGCCGGCTGGTGTGGGCCGAGCTGGCGCTCTTCGCGCTGCTGCCGCTGCTGGCGGCGGCGATGGCGCGGGGCTATGGCGAATTGGAGATCGCGCAGTAGAGCCGGCCGCACGCTTGCGACAGCCCCCCGCGCTCATCGCTTAACCGCATAAAATAAATGCGAAAACGCTTCCGCCGATTTGCGCGAATGCCGACGGCATACCGGTCTGCCTTACCCTAGCCATCAATGTCGCCCTATATGAGCCAAGATATCGACTTGGGTTCGAGGAGATAATCATGGCTTCGCATTACAGTTCGATTTTTTCCGGCACATATTCGGTGAAAATTGGCGCATATTCCGCCTCGATCGGCGGGGGATCCGTGAGCCTCACGACAGATAGCGGAACATATGTGGCAACCTACGGCGTCGGCGGCAACGGCGCTTACGCCAACTATGGCGGAAACACTTACTCAGTCAGCTTCTATTCGAGCTATACCGGATATTCCTCGACGTCCGGCGGTTACGCGACCTATGCCGGATATACCTCGACCTCCGCCGCTTACCCGAGCTATGCCGGCTACACCCCTGCCTCGGGCGCCTACAGCGGCTATGCAGCTGCCTATGGGACCGGTGGCTACACGGGCTATGGCGCCGCTTACAATTATTACACCGTGGCGCATTAAGTCCGCGAATGGCGGTCCTAATCGGGTCGCGACCTTAATGCCCGCCGCCGCTGCAACTGCTGCCGCTGCAGCTCGAGCCGCAGGAATGGCCGCTGCAGCCATGGCCGCCGCCGCTGCTGCACGCATGGCCGGCGCCGTGATGCCCCGTGCCAGAGTCCGATATGCCGGCGTTGACGCAGGAGCCGCCGCCGTCTGCGCGCGCCGAGGGCGCGGCGCTCTCCAGCTTTTCCAGCGCGGCGCCCGTATAGATCCAGCCGCTGCCGACCAGTCGATCGAGGTCGAAGAGCAGCGGCGGATCGCTCACATGAAGATCGGGATGGCGCTTGCGCAAATCTTTCAGCGCATGCCACGTGTCCACCACGCTCTGGGAAAACTCGGTCGCCCCGTCGAGCATCGCAGGCTTCGCCTCGGCGTTGGGTACGTGATGCAGGTAGCGGCCGAACGCCTTCCGGCAAAACTGCGCATAGTCTTGAGTCGAGAGGATGAAGCAATGCCAGGCCGCGTCCGCCGTGACGCTCGGCATCGCGAGATTGCGGCGCCACAGCGCATGCAGCAGGAAATATTCGCGCAGGGCCTGCCACGCGAGCTCGCGCTCCGGGCCGGTCAGGTCTGGCCGCTCCTTGGCGAGCGCCTGCTGGACGCTGGCGGGAAAGGCATAGGCCCGAACGGCGTGCAGCCGCTCTTCGCGCCCCCGCAGTACGATAGGCACCACGAAACAGATGCCGACGATGACGATGACCAACGCGGCACCAAGCAAAACCTGCAGGGCGGCGTCCACGCCCGCCTCACCGCGCGAAGCGTGGGAAGAACGTGCGGGCGCTGAATTGCACGATGAAGGCGGTGCGGGAGCGGTCTGTGAGGTTCGGGCCGGTCGCGTGCAACGTGTTGGGCAGGTGGATCGTGGCATCGCCCTCATTCAGCGGGCAGGACACGACTTTCGCGCCCTCCGGCAGGTCGGTGCGCAGAGCGTCCGAGGTCGCGGCGACCGGCACGTGCCGCGCGACTTGGGCACGGTGGGTGCCCGGCACGTAGCGCATGCAGCTCTGGTCCTCGCTCACATCGTGCAGCGGCAGCCACCAATGCAGGCGCTTGGCGGTGAAGGTGAGGCGCTTGCTATAGGCCGCGTCCTGGTGCCAGGCGGTTTCCTTCATGTTGCGCGCGGGCTTGAAGATGATGTGGTCGAAATTGCGCTCCACCGGCGCGCCGAGAAGCTCGGCCGAAATCGCCTGGGCGCGCTGGACAAAACCGTTCGTCGCGAGGCGGGGGGCGAGTTCGATGATGCGCTGCACCTCGACGATCTGCGGCGCGCCGCCGCGCTCGCCAAGCTCGCGCTTGCGCACGTCGGCGCGCTCCAGGAGCGGGGCGATGGCCTCGCGCATCTCAGCAATCTCGCTGCGCTTGGCGACGCCGCGCAGCACGGCATAGCCGTCCCGGTCCAGCGTCGGCGCGACGGAGGATCGAATCGTGGCGCCCACAAAATCCTGGGCAAGCGTAACGGACATGTTTATAGGCCCCCACATCCTTCGTTCGCCGCGGCAAGCGCATCGGTCATGGCGCCGAAATTGGTGCAATCGCCCCGGCTGGAGCCAAACCAATAGCGCAAACCTCCACCGCCGCACCACAATCAACAGCAAAACGATGTTAAACATAAAGTCCTATTGACTCTGTGCGGATTCGCACAGGACTCGTCGTCGCGCCGGTCGGACGGGCGCGCGATCCGTGGGCGCAGCCCCGGACAAAGCGCCGCACCCTGCCACGCGCATCGCCGCCAACGCTGGAAGAATATAAACAATGCCTTGGTATGATTGATGAATTTTAAGGCGGCGGAAGCCCTAGCGAATTTTTCGCGACATCTGTATGAAACAGGGATAGACGCCCTTCACACCGCCGTCCGCGCGTGCTTCCGGAGCCCACGTATGAATAGCCTTTCCCCGCCGCAACCATCTCAGGAGGAGCCCCGGGTCGCGGTGGCCGGTTTGCAGGTCGCGCAGGTGCTCGCCGATTTCGTCGAGACCCAGGCCCTGGCCGGGACGACCCTTTCGTCGGCGGAGATCTGGGCCGGGTTTGCCGCGATCCTCAAGGACCTGGCGCCGAAGAACCGGAGGCTGCTGCAAAAGCGCGACGAATTGCAGGCGCAGATCGACGCCTGGCACCGGAAGCACAAGGCCGAGCCCTTCGACCAGGCCGCCTACGAGGCCTTTTTGCGCGAGATCGGCTATCTGCTGCCGCCGCCCGCCGACGCGAAGATCGCGACCGCGCGGGTCGATGGCGAAATCGCCCGGATCGCCGGGCCGCAGCTCGTGGTGCCGGTGTCCAACGCCCGCTATGCGCTGAACGCCGCCAATGCCCGCTGGGGCTCGCTCTATGACGCGCTCTACGGCACGGATGCGATTTCCGACGCCGATGGCGCGGCGCGGGGCAAGGGCTACAATCCGGTGCGCGGCGCGAAGGTCGTGGCTTTCGCCAAGGATTTCCTCGACCATGCGGCGCCGCTCGCCCATGGCCACCACGCCGACGTCACCGCCTATGCAATCGAGAACGGCGCGCTGATCGCGCGGCTGCCGAACGGCGCGAGCCCGCTCGCAAAGCCGGCGCAATTCGCCGGCTATCAAGGTGAGGCGAGCGCGCCGCACAGCATCCTGCTCGTCAACAATGGCCTGCATATCGACATCCGCATCGACCGCGCCACGCCGGTCGGCCGCACCGACGCAGCGGGCGTCGCCGACCTGGTGCTCGAATCCGCGATCACCACCATCATGGATATGGAAGATTCGGTCGCGGCGGTGGACGCCGAGGACAAGGTGCTCATCTACAACAATTGGCTCGGCCTCACCGAAGGCTCGCTCACCGCGACGATTGCCAAAGGCAACAGCACGATCGAGCGCAAGCTCAACCGCGACCGCATCTACACGAAGCCGAATGGCGAGGAACTGGTGCTGCACGGCCGCAGCCTGATGCTGATCCGCAATGTCGGTCATCACATGTATACGGACGCGGTGCTGGACGAAGACGGACACGAGGTGCCCGAAGGCATGCTCGATGCACTCATCAGCGTGCTGATCGCGGCGCGCGATCTCACCGGCCAGTGCAACAGCCGCTGCGGCTCGATCTATGTCGTGAAGCCGAAGATGCATGGGCCGGAGGAAGTCGCGCTCACGAACGAATTGTTCACGCGCGTCGAAGACTTCCTCGGCCTCGCACCGCATACGGTCAAGATCGGCATCATGGACGAGGAGCGCCGCACCACGATCAATCTCGCCGCCTGTATCGCAGCGGCGAAGCATCGCGTGGTGTTCATCAACACCGGCTTCCTCGACCGCACCGGCGACGAGATTCATACGTCGATGGAAGCGGGCCCCGTCGTGCGCAAGAACGACATGAAATCCTGCGCCTGGATCAAGGCGTATGAAGATTCGAATGTCGATACCGGCCTCGCCTGCGGCCTTCCCGGCCACGCGCAGATCGGCAAGGGCATGTGGGCCGCACCCGACCAGATGGCAGCCATGCTGGAACAGAAGATCGCCCATCCGCAGGCGGGCGCCAATACCGCCTGGGTGCCCTCGCCGACCGCTGCCACCTTGCACGCGCTACACTATCACCGCGTGAATGTGGCTGAGCGGCAGCACGAACTGAGCACGCGGCCGAAGGCGAAGGTCAGCGACATTCTCACCCTGCCACTGGCGCAATCGAATTTCGCGCCGCAAGCGGTGCAGGAAGAACTCGACAACAATGTGCAGGGCATTCTGGGCTATGTGGTGCGCTGGATCGACCAGGGCGTCGGCTGCTCGAAAGTGCCGGACATTCACGATGTCGGCCTGATGGAAGACCGCGCCACTTTACGCATTTCGAGCCAGCACATCGCCAATTGGCTGCATCACGGCATCGTCACCAAGGACCAGGTGCTCGAGACGCTGCATCGCATGGCGGGTGTCGTCGACAAGCAGAACGCAGGCGATCCGGTCTACGAGCCGCTCGCCGGCAATTTCGACAGCCCCGCGTTCCAGGCGGCCTGCGATCTCATCTTCGAGGGCCGCACGCAGCCGAACGGCTACACCGAATTCATTTTGCACAAGCGCCGCAGGCAGAAAAAGCAGCTCGGCGCGGCGTGACGAAACGACGATCGACCAGAACCACGACCACGAGAACGCGTTTAGGGGGGCCAGATCCATGATCCTTGTTTGCGGCGAAGCGCTTTACGATCTCTTCCTCGATTCCGAAACGAATGCGCAGTTGAAATTCGACGGCCGCCCCGGCGGCTCGCCGTACAACGTGGCCTTCGGCCTTTCGCGGCTCGGCCAGGCTTCGAGCTTCTTCACCGGCCTCTCCACCGACTTTCTCGGCGAATTGCTGATGCAGGTGCTGAAGCGCGAGAACGTGCACACCGGCTTCATCAAGCGCTTCGACAACCGCTCGACCCTGAGCGTGGTCGGCGTCGACGCGCAAGGCCTGCCAGCCTATGCCTTCTACGGCGACAGCGCGGCCGACCGCGCGGTGCAAGAGGCGGATCTGCCGGACCTTGGACCGGAGGTCAGCGCGATCCATTTGAGCTCGTTCTCGACCGTCGTCGAGCCGATCGGCTCGGCGCTCGCCGCGCTGGTCAAGCGCCACTCGGGCGCGAAGGTGATTTCGTTCGATCCGAACATCCGCCTCAATGTCGAGCCCGACCTGAAGGTCTGGCACCGCAAGATCGAAGAGCTCGTGCCCTTCACGCATCTGCTCAAGATCAGTTCGGAGGATTTCGAATTGATCTACGGCAAGGAGGATCCCGAAGCCCGTGCGAAAACCTGGCTCGCACAAGGCGTCCGCCTCGTCATTCTGACGCGCGGCAGCGACGGTGTCACGGCCTGGACGAAGGCGCACCGCGCCGATGTGCCGGCAGAAAAGATCAAGCTGGTCGATACGGTCGGCGCGGGCGATACCTTCCAGGCGGCGATCTTCACCGCTTTGTCGGAGGCCGGCAAGCTTTCGCCGAACGGCATCGAAACGCTGGAAAAGACTGCGCTCGAACATTATTTGAGCTTCGCCAGCCGCGCGGCGGCAATCACCTGCTCGCGCCGCGGCGCCGACCTGCCGTTCCGCCGCGAATTGCCGGATACGTTCTGATACAGGTTGACCGGCGCATGCCGGTTGACACCCAATCCGGCTCTGTCGCATTTGCTTAATCGCGGCGCGCTAATCTCGCGCGTCCAACTCAAAAATCTGAGGTTCCATGGTTGCCCGCATCATCAAAGTTGATCCGTTCGACCTCATCGTCTTCGGCGGCACGGGCGATCTTGCCTATCGCAAGATCTATCCGGCGATGTTCCATCGTTATGTCGACGGCCAGTTCACAGAGCCCTTCCGAATCGTCGGCATCTCGCGCCGCGCCAATACGGACGAGGAATTTCGCGACACCGTGCGCGATGCCCTGAAAAAATTCGGTGATTCCGGCAAGGTGCCGGCCGAAACCGTCGAGACGTTTCTCACCACGCTGGCCTATGTCGCCGTGGACGCGACGGGCGCCTCCGGCTGGAGCGATTTGCAGCATTGGCTGAGCGGCGCGCCGGATCGCATCCGCGCCTATTATCTTGCCACCAGTCCCGACCTGTTCGGTGCCATTGCCGAAGGCCTGGCGCATAACGGCCTCGTCACGCCGGCCTCGCGCATCATCGTCGAGAAGCCGATCGGCAAGGACGGCGCCTCTGCCAATGCGATCAACGATCAGATCGGCGCGGTGTTCCAGGAAAACCAGATCTTCCGCATCGACCATTATCTCGGCAAGGAGACGGTGCAGAACCTGATGGCGCTGCGCTTCGCCAATATCCTGTTCGAACCGATCTGGGATGCCGCGCATATCGATCACGTGCAGATCACCGCGGCCGAATCCATCGGTGTCGAAGGGCGCGGCGCCTATTACGATAATTCCGGCGCGATCCGCGACATGGTGCAGAATCACCTGCTGCAATTGCTCTGTCTCGTCGCGATGGAGCCGCCCGCGTCGCTCGATGCGGACGCGGTGCGCGACGAAAAGCTCAAAGTGCTGAAGACCCTCGCGCCGATCGACGAGAGCAACGCCAGCACGCTCACCGTGCGTGGCCAATATCGCCCCGGCGCCTCGAGCGGCGCGGCCGTGCCCGGTTACCTCGAGGAGGTCGGCAAGCCGGACAGCACGACCGAGACCTTCGTTGCGATCAAGGCGTCGGTGCAGAACTGGCGCTGGGCCGGCGTGCCGTTTTATTTGCGCACCGGCAAACGCCTGCCGCAGCGCGTTTCGGAAATCGTCGTGACCTTCCGTCACGTGCCGCATTCGATCTTCGGCGCCAATCCGGACGATGTCGCGGAAAATCGCCTGGTGATCCGCTTGCAGCCGGACGAAGGCATCAAATTGTGGCTGATGATCAAGGAGCCCGGCCCGGGCGGCATGCGCCTGCAGCACGTGCCGCTCGACATGAGCTTCGCCAAGGCCTTCGAAGTGCGCACGCCAGAGGCCTATGAGCGGCTGATCATGGATGTGATCCGCGGCAACGCCACTCTGTTCATGCGCCGCGACGAAGTGGAGGCCGCCTGGCGCTGGATCGACCCGATCCGCAACGCCTGGGCCAATTCGAGCGAGGCGCCGAAGCCCTATTTCGCCGGCACGTGGGGGCCGAACGCCTCGGTTGCACTGATCGAGCGCGACGGGCGGACGTGGAACGAGGAATTGACGTCATAAAACCCTTCTTCTCCCTGTGAAACAGGGAGAAGGCAATACTTGCGTTCTTCAATGTCGCAACATTCGCGGGCTTCCGGAAAACTTGCGGGAGTGTCGCCTCTTCCCTACTCTACCGATCACGATCAGGGCCGCCTTCATCCACCCCGCTTCGTGGGGCATCACGCCTTGCAAGCGGGAGGGGGATGCGCGGCAAAGGTTTAAGGAGTTCTCCCATGGTGCAGAAGCGCATTGCCGATGTGACGGCACGGATCAGAGAGCGCAGCCGCGGCGGCCGCGAGGCCTATCTGGCGCGCATCGAAAAAGCGGCGGAGAAGGGGCCGCGCCGCGGCGTCATGGGCTGCGCCAATCTCGCCCATGGCTTTGCCGCCTGCAACGCCCATGACAAGGGCCTGCTGAGCGATGCAGTGGTGCCCAATCTCGCGATCGTCACCGCCTACAACGACATGCTCTCGGCGCACCAGCCCTACGAGCGCTTCCCCGACATCATCAAGGAAGCGGCGCGCGAAGTCGGCGCGGTCGCGCAAGTGGCGGGCGGCGTGCCGGCCATGTGCGACGGCGTGACGCAAGGCCGCGCCGGCATGGAACTCTCGCTGTTCTCGCGCGAAGTGATCGCCATGGCGACCGCCATCGCACTCTCGCATGATATGTTCGACGCAGCGGTTTACCTCGGCGTGTGCGACAAGATCGTGCCGGGCCTCGTGATCGGCGCGCTGACCTTCGGTCATATTCCGGCGGTCTTCGTGCCAGCCGGGCCGATGCCATCGGGCCTCGGCAATGACGAGAAATCGAAAATCCGCCAGCTCTTCGCCGAAGGCAAGGCGAGCCGCGCCGATCTGCTCGCGGCGGAATCCGCCGCCTATCATTCGGCCGGCACCTGCACTTTCTACGGCACCGCCAATTCCAATCAGATGCTGATGGAAGCGATGGGCCTGCACCTGCCCGGTTCGTCCTTCGTCAACCCGAACACGCCGCTGCGCGACGAACTGACGCGCGAAGCGGCGAAGCGCGCGCTCGCGATCACGGCGCTCGGCAACGAATATACGCCGGTGGGCAAGATGCTCGACGAGCGCGCCTTCGTGAACGGCGTCGTCGCGCTGCATGCGACGGGCGGTTCGACCAACCATGTCATGCATCTCGTCGCCATGGCAAAGGCCGCCGGCATCATCGTCACGCTCGAGGATTTCGCCATCCTGTCGGAGGCGGTGCCGCTGCTCACCCGCATCTATCCCAACGGCAGCGCCGACGTGAATCATTTCACCGCCGCCGGCGGCACGAGCTTCCTCATCAGCCAATTGCTCGATGCCGGCCTCGTACACGAGGATGCGGCGACCATTTCCGGCACGCCGCTCGGCGATTACCGCCGCGATCCGTGGCTCGACAACGGCACGTTGAAATGGCGCCCGACAGTGGCGAAGAGCCTGGACGAGAGCGTGCTGCGCCCTGCGGCGGAGCCGTTCTCGGAAGACGGCGGCCTGAAGATGCTGACCGGCAATCTCGGCCGCGCGGTGATCAAGATCAGCGCCGTGAAGCCCGAGCACCGCAAGGTGCGCGCGCCCGCGCGCATCTTCCACTCGCAGGAGGAACTCGCCGAAGCCTTCAAGCACGGCGAACTCTACCGCGATTTCGTGGCGGTCGTGCGCTTCCAGGGCCCGCGCGCGATCGGCATGCCGGAGCTGCACAAGATGACGCCGTTCCTGTCCTCGGTCATGGGCAAAGGCTTCCAGACCGCGCTCGTCACCGACGGCCGCATGTCCGGCGCCTCGGGCAAAGTGCCCGCCGCCATTCACGTGACGCCGGAAGCGGTCAACGGCGGCCCGATCGCACTGCTGCGCGACGGCGACATGATCACGCTCGATGCGGAAATCGGCATCCTGGTGGCGGAAGTCGACCCCGATGAATGGGCGAAACGCCAGCTTGCCACCTGCGATTTGCGCGACCATCAGCATGGCACCGGCCGCGAATTGTTCGGCGCCTTCCGCGCGATCGCCGGCGGCGCGGATGCGGGCGCGAGCGTGTTTGGGTGAGACCACGGCAGGGTCAGCCTATCCGGGGTAAGGACCAACATGGGATATGGTCTGGACGGTTTCATCGTGCGATGCATTCGCTCGCACGGCTCGGCATCTGGCGCGCAATCGCTTTTGCCACCCATAAATCCTTTTAGAAACGACACGTCATGCTTGAGCGCCCCATGTCATTTGCCGGCCCGCTGAACTCCTCCGGGCAACAGCGCGGCCGAAGTGACATGATCCTGCAGATTGCGGGCGCGACGCTGATCCTTTTGATTTTCCTTGCCCTGTTCGGATGGCCGATCGGCTGGGGCGAGGCCATGCCGGGCGATCTGGGCGATGCCCGGTTCAATATGTATGTGCTGGAGCATTTTTTCCGGCGGCTCAGCGGCAGCGCGGTCTCCTTTGCCTCGCCGCATATGTTCTATCCCTATCCCGGCACATTGTTCTTCAGCGACACGCATATCGGCACGGCCTGGATCTACAGCATTTTCCGAGCCCTCGGCCTCGACGATTATATGGCGTTCAAAGCGTGGTTCTTTACCGGCTATGTTTTGACTTACGCCGCCAGCTATTACGTCTTCCTTCGGCTCGGCACGCGGCCATGGATCGCCGCCGTCGGCGCGGCACTCTTCACATTCAGTTTGCCGAGTGTCGCACAAATCGGACATGCGCAGCTCGTTTATCGCTGCTGCGTGCCCTTGGCCATGCTGGCATTTTGGCAATGGTGTCAGACGGGGCGCATAAAGCTGCTGTTGCGCAGCATCTTCTGGCTCAATGTTCAGATGCTGATCAGCGTCTATCTCGGCGTTTTCCTCGCCATGCTGATGGTGCTGTTCTATGTGACTTTCATCATCTTGTCGCCAAGCCGCTGGCTGGCGCTGCGCGCCATTCCCGATGTCCGCAATGTTCTGCCAAATATCGCCTGGCGCGACTATCTTGCCGCGGCAATTTGGATCGCCGTCGCAGCGCTGACAATTTTTATCCTGCACAAATATCAGGAGGTCAGCCGAATTTACGGACTGAAGCGCCCGTTTGAAGACGTCCGCATGATGCTGCCCCGGCCGGCGAGCTATCTCATATCGAGCATTTTGCCTTATTATCGTGACCTGACCCAGTCCCTGGGCGCGGGCATTCCGCTGCCGCAAGAACATAATCTGTTCGTGGGTGTAGGCACGCTCGGGCTGTTCGTTGCGGGGCTTTTCGGTTTAAGATCGCAGCCGGGCACACGATGCGACGTGACGTTCGCGCAATATGCGCTGATCGCCGCCCTCCTCGTGGCGTTTTGCGTCACGCAATTTGCCCATTTCACGCTCTACCGGATGATCGGGACGTTGCCCGGGCTGCATGCCATACGCGCCGTGGCACGCGTCATGTTGATTCTGGTGTTTCCCATCTCCGTGGTGGCCGTGAAGGGAATAGAAACATTATGGCGCGACGGCGTGGCGGCGCCCGTCCGCTACGCGGTTTGCACTGTTCTGCTTTTCGTTTGCGGCTTCGAAATTGGGATGGCGGACAAAAATACCTATCTCGTCAGTCAATCTGAAGCCAGGATCAAGCCGATCGTCGCCGCGGCGCGGATGCGGGGGGCGGCGGTTGAGCGCCCCATTCTGGCCGTGACCCTGGCCGATACGGATATCCAATATATTTTTACGGAGATCGATGCCAGCCTTGCGGCGCAACGCCTCGGATGGCCAACGGTCAATGGCTATTCGGGCAGTATGGTTCCCGGGCAAGGCACCCTCGATTGCGGCATGGCCCTGCGGCAATATCGTGCCTATCGGACGTGGGACCGCAAACACAGCGAAGAGATCGATTTGAGCGATCTGATGCGGCGAACGATCTATGTCGGCTTGGATGATTGTGACCGTGATTGGCGCCATTGGCAGCCGTCCGCGATGGATATCTCTCCGGCCTTGGCAACGCCCCCCGACGCCGCGATCGCACCACTCGTGAGCCTGTCCGTCGCGTCGGTCGAACGGCGCGAGGCGGCTATTGTGTTCAAAGTGGATGTCAAGAACGGCAGTCAGGACTGGATACGGCAGAACTTGCAAAAGCCGCTGCGACTGGTCTGGCGCTTCGTGCCACTCGATGGATCATCAGAACAGAGCCCAATCGTCGCGGAAAAAATCCATCCGGACATTTGGGATAGGCAGGACCTTCTGGACGACATCGCGCCCAGCGGAATGCGAACTGAAACGATTGCGACCCCTTTGCCCAAAAAAGCGGGACTTTACCGTCTCGAAGTCTCCATGGTCGAAGAAGGTGGCTTCTGGTTTCATCGCGAGGGCATGGCGCTCGCGGTTTGGCCGATACCGATCAAGGTGGACTGATCATCGAACAAATTCCTGCGGCACAGCGCCTTTCAAGACGAGCACGTCGAGGCCAGACCGTTTGACAATCCGATAACTGCCGGCCCCGCGGAAGCGACACACTCGTTCTTACGGCGGCATGCGCATCAATCGCAAAACCGAAGATTCCGCGTCCAGAGGCTCGGCGCTAGCCAGGTTGTAATCTGGCAACAACAACTGAATCTGCTTCACGCAGACATCCGTTGCCTCCACGTAACATACGACTTTGAGATCGCCGTTCGGGTGCCGCGCCGCGGAAAATTGCCTGATGACCGCATTCCGATTGGCATCTGCCCGATCGGCGAAGCCGACGGCCGGTTTGTGATGGACGAGATCGCGCAGCACGGCCGGCCATACCCGCCAATAATCTCCGGCATAACCGTCGGCATCGACCGCCGCGCTTGGCGCAACCTGCGCAAAGACAGGGTATTTTTCTAACGGCGTAAATTTGGCTGCCAAGAAATAGCCGAGGAACGCGGCTACCAACAAGCATAGGATATTTTGCAGCATCGGTTTGAGAAAAAGAAAATATTCAGCAAACTTGACCGCAAGAATGCCAACCGCGACGAAGATGATCGGCACGAAATAACGAGTGTGAAAGTGACTGGCCTTGATCCAGGAATTGACCGAGAACAGCAAGAACCAGGCTAAACAGAAAAGCGCCAGCGCCCCGCAGATTTCGCCCCAGTGCGCAATCCGGCCCATTTTGACGTAAGCGGGAAAATTGAACCGCAGCAAGCGCAAGGCGAGCGCGAAAGCGACGACGGCGCAAAGCCGCGGCAAATCCAGGCCGCGCACCAGATTTCTGGCGGTCGCGTGCGAATATTCTTCTACGTTCTGAATATCGAAATCGGAATAGGAGATTCCCGAATGTGGATAGAAGCTGCTAATCAGCAACCAGGCTTTGAAGGATAACAGCGAAACGATCGCGAAGACGATCAGCGGCGCCGAAACTTTACGCTGCATCCATGCGATTACGGAGAAAGCGCTGCATTCAGGAATGACTAAACTATTGTTCAAGCCCGTGCCGATGACGACAAGAATGACCACCCTGACGTAATCGATCGGCTTGAATTCCGGTTTGAGAATCAGATCGAACACAATCCAAGCGAACAGGGTGTAGGACAGCGTGTATTCGATATGGGAAATGGAAGTGTCAACGAACTGCCATTCATGCAGCACGAGAATGAAGAGAAGCACAGTGACGAGGAAGACAAGGCGGCGAAAGGCAAACCGGTCCTGCACGGGCTCGAACGATCGCGCTATCCCGCGCGCCCAGGCCCAGGCCAGCGAGCAAAAGCACAGACACGACAAGATGCTGTTCAAATAAACATTCAGCCGCGCATTGCGGACCACGGACAGAGCAAGGGGAAGGACATTGAGGAGCCGATCCTGGCCCCAATAGAACAGCGTCACCTTCTGCAGCGACATGATGGAATTCATCATGACATCCGCATTCATGTACGGCGCCAATTTATTGGCGATGAGCAAGCTGACAAAAATAACGATCAAGAAATCGACGAGAAAATTGAGCCCTCGCGATTGGCTCGTATACGTTCGATCCATCGGTATAAACGCCCCCTCCCGAATAGTCCTCACCTCCTCGTGGGTTTAGCCGTCTGACGAAGCCTGAATAGTCACGCGCGCAGCGGTCATCGACCACGTCGATCCGCTCGAGATAAGCCGCACGAAACACGAAACAAAACCGTTATCGCCGCGTTGCCGCGATCGCGAAAACAGAGCCATTTTCATTTCGCCCCCGGAAACACATCATTCCCACATGGAGACGATCTTTACCATTTATACCTATTATGCAAGTGGTTTTGGCTGAGCTGAGGGAAAACCCCGAGTGTCAGCGTTAATTTGACCCGCATCATAACGCCAACGATATCTCCGCCGTCATGCCTCCCGGTGACATACGGCCTCGATATTGTTGCCGTCCGGATCGAGCACGAACGCGCCGTAGTAATTGGCGTGATAATGCGGCCGCAAACCGGGCGGACCGTTGTCGCGCCCGCCGGCCTTAAGGGCCGCGTGATAGAATGCATCCACGTCGGTACGCGAAGCGGCCGCGAACGCGACATGCACGCTGGTTGCAGGCGACGTGCCGGTACCGATCCAGAAGAACGGCTTGCCCGCCGCGCCGAAGCCGGCATGCGCTTCGGCGCCGGTTTGCTCTGCCGTCACCTCCATCAGCGGCGCGATGCCGAGCGGCTGCAAGGCCGCGGCATAAAAGTGCTTGGACCGTTCGAAATCAGAAACCGCAAAGCCGATGTGATCGATCATGGCGCATGTCTCTCCGTTGGACAAATTCCATATCTTGCAAAATCATTTCGCGTGCGCCACCGCCTTTGCCGCCTCGACGAAGGCGCGCAATTTCGGCGCGAGCGACGCGCGGCGCGGATAATAGAGGAAAAGCCCGTCCTCTTCGATGGCGCTGTGCGGCAGCAGTTGCACGAGCTGGCCGTGCTTGAGCTCTTGGCGCACCAGCGGTTCGAAAATATAGCCGATGCCGACGCCGGCGAGCGCCAGATCGCGCACGTATGTCCCATCGGTCACGCGCAAGGTGCCGGATGTCTTCACGGCGATCGTGCGGCCGTTTTCTTCCAACTCCCAATCATAGACCCCGCCCGAGCCGACGAACCGGAAGCCGATGCAATTGTGCCGCTCAAGGTCGCGCAGCGTCTGCGGCGCACCATGCGCCGTGAGATAGGCGGGCGACGCGACGAGAATCGCCTGGAACGGCGGCGCCAGCCGCAGCGCCACCATGTCCTGCTGCACGGCGACGCCGAGCCGCACGCCCGCATCGAAACCCTCCGCGACAATATCGACGAAGGCGTCATTGGTGTGCAGTTCCACCGTGAGACGCGGATGTTTTGCCGCGAGCGCCGCCAGAATCGGCGTCAAGGCCATGTGCACCGCGACCCGCGGCGCATTGAGGCGCAACACGCCGGTCACGTCGCCGCGCTCGGCCGCCAGCGCCTCGAAGGCCGCGCCGATCTCGTCCAGTGCCGGGCCGATCCGGGCGAGGAAACGCTGGCCGGCCTCCGTCAGGGCGACGCTGCGGGTGGTGCGGGCGAACAGCGGCTCGCCCAACCGATCCTCGACCGTGCGCACCGCATGGCTCACCGCCGATGGGCTCATGTCCAACGCCGCCGCGGCGCTGGCGAAGCCCTGATGCCGGGCGACCTGCAGCACGATGGGCAGATGGCTCAAGAGATCGCGATCCATTCATGCATAATATCGCATAAATCATGCCATTTGAACCATATTATCATTCGATCCGGTTCGGCCCATAGTCGCCTCCAACAACCCGCAACTCTGGAGACGACCATGCCCCGCCCCGTTCAACCCACCTGGTTCATCACCGGCGCCTCGTCCGGCTTCGGTCTCGCCTTCGCCGAATATGCCTTAGGCCAAGGCTACAATGTCGTCGCGACCGCCCGCTCGACCGGCAAGCTCGAACACCTCGCGGCCAGCGCGCCGGACCGGGTCCTCGTGCACAAGCTCGACGTGACGGCCGCAGGCGAGGCCGAAGCCGCCATCGCGGCGGCGGTCGCACGCTTCGGTGGCATCGACGTGCTGATCAACAATGCTGGTTATGCCATCGTCGGCGCGGTCGAGGAAACGCCGGAACACGAATTGCGCGCCCAGATGGAGACCAATTTCTTCGGCGCAGTCGCTGTCACCCGCGCCGCCATGCCCGTCCTGCGCGCCCAGGGGCATGGCGCCATCGTCAACATCTCGAGCCTCGGCGGCCAGCTCTCGTTCAGCGGTTTTAGCGCCTATTCGGCCTCGAAATTCGCGCTCGAAGGCCTCTCGGAGGCGCTGGCGCAAGAGGTCGCCCCCTTTGGCCTTAAGGTGCTGATCGTGGAGCCCGGCCAATTCCGCACCAATCTCGCGGGCGAGAGCCTGAAGCAGATGCCGGAGATCGACGCCTACAGCGATATCGTCGGCGGCACGCGCGAGTTTGCCCGCACCATGCACGGCACCCAGGACGGCGATCCGGCCAAGGCCGCCCGCGCCATCGATCTGGCGCTCAAGGCGGAAACGACACCGCTGCGCCTGCAGCTCGGCGCCGATTCCATCGACGCCGTGCGCGGCCATGCCGAACAATTGCTGAAGGACATGGCGGCGTGGGAGAAAGTGGGGCGCGAGACGCGGGTCGAAACTTAAGGCCGCAAATAGGCATAGCCCTGTTGCTGCAGCTCGGCCAGCATGACAACCCCGCCCTTTTCGGCCACCGCGAAGGACGGCATGAGATCGGCGAGCGTCAGTTTCATGGCCGCCATCGTGTGACTGCAGGCATAGGGGGTCAGGCCCTGCGCGGTCAACGCCTGCAATTCCGTCGCGACTTGCGCATTTTCCGGCAGGTTGCGGAATTGCGCGAGCGGCGGCCCGTGGACGACCAGGGCGATACGCACCTTCTCCGGCCCGCCCATGCCCTCAAAATGGTGGCGGATATTGCCCAGGACGAACCCGACCTTGCCGAAATCGGACAGGTGATAGACGACTTTGGGAACAGAAGCGGTCTGCGCAAGCGCACTTTTACCCGCCAATCCAAAACCGAGGGCCACGAGAAGGGCCTGGCGCCGCCGCACATGAACCATGACATTTCCTCTTCCGACCGGTGGCACATGGAGTGCCGGCTGATCGCCATGGCGTTCGAAGAGTGATATTATACCCTTGCCGGCCCTTTGTAAGGAGGCTTCCATGCAAGGAAGGCTCAATGTTTTCAGCCTATTCGCGTTCGGCACCGTATTTTTGATCACAATCGGCACGTTGAGCCGGGCCCAGGATGCCAACCCGATCGACGAAAGCTGGAAGCGCCAGCTTTTGGCGGACGAACAAAAGTTCGGCGAGATTTTGTTTCCGGACGCCCAGCCGTCGCACAATGCGGCCTGTTTCGTGCGGCACTATGATGCGGCCCATCTCAAAGCCCATCCCTATCAGAAAGTGACGAGCATCAGCATTCTCGTGACCTCGGAGCCTTGGCAGGCGAGCGACGACCCGACGACCCGTGTCAGCACGAAGTGGAAATGGACCTATGCCGTCCAGGCGCGCCAGCGCGACGGGAAGCTCCGCCACAACGTGAGCGACGCCAATTGCCGGTTCGACCACCCTGACCCGCAGAATGGACACGCCGACTATACGCTCGAATGCAACATCGAATGCGATGCCGGCGATACGCTGCGGGTACGCCCCGACGGCAAGTCGGCGCTCTTCGGCCTCGCCCACGGGGATCTCGCCAATCCGAATTACGATCCGCAGGAGGATGGGCAGGGAGGAAAGCCGAGCGAACATGCCGACGACCACCTGTTCCGCCTCGCCCGAGCGCCGGTGGAGGAATGCGAGAAAGCCCCGGCGAAGTGAACTCCTGCCGGAAAACCGGGACTTGAGCCGAGCGAACCAAGAGGATCCGGGCGTGCCCCAACCGCAGGAGAACCGCCGCTTGCGCAACCCTCCTCCCCTGACTTCCCGCGCCAATCCCCTTGTTTTCCGCGCCCTTCCCCGCTATAAGCCGCGCCGTAACCGGTTTCGACACCCTTGGAGGCGCCGGTTGGAGTGGCCGCATGTCGCGGCCATTTAGCGTTTTAAGAAGGACCAATCGCATGGCCGCGATCAAAGAATTGAAGGCCACGGTCCGCAGCGGGACAGGCAAGGGGGCCGCCCGCAGCGTTCGCCGTGAAGGTAAGGTACCAGCAGTGATCTATGGCGGAGGCGAAGCGCCCCAGCCGATCTCGCTGAACTACAAGGAAACCAACCAGGCGATCTACGCCGGTCACTTCCTGACCACGATCATTGAACTCGATGTCGACGGCAAGAAAGAGCGCGTCATTCCGCGCGACTACCAGCTCGACGTCGTCAAGGACACGCCCTTGCACGTCGATTTCCTGCGCCTGAAGGCCGGCTCGCGTCTGCGCGTCGACGTCCCGGTGCATGTGATCAACCAGGAAATCTCGCCCGGCATCAAGCGGGGCGGCACGCTCAACATCGTGCGCCACGCGGTGGAAATGTGGGTTCCGGCCGACAGTATTCCGGAAGGCCTCACTGCCGACCTGGCGACGCTCGACATCAACGATTCGATGCACATTTCGGCCTTCAAACTGCCGGAAGGCTGCACGCCGACGATCACCAACCGTGACTTCACGGTGCTGACCATCGCGCCGCCGACCGTGTACAAGGACGAAGCCGGCGCGACCGCCGCCGCGGCACCTGCCGCTGCTGCCCCGGCTGCTGCCGCCAAGGCTGCTCCGGCGAAGAAGTAATCGTCAAAATCATCACCTATCCCCGCGGCGAAGCTGCGGGGATAGGGATCAAACCGCTTAAGTTCTTTTTCCCGTGCTTCTTTTTGTCGGCCTCGGCAATCCCGGTTCCCGGTACAAGTTCAACCGGCACAATATCGGCTTCATGGCCGTGGAGCAGATCGCGCGGGCCTATGGCTTCGCCCCGTTCAAGAGCCGCTTTCAAGGCGTGACCGCCGAAGGCACCATCGCGGGCGAAAAGATCATCCTGCTCAAGCCCGAAACCTATATGAACGAGAGCGGGCAGAGTGTCGGCGCCGCGGCGCGCTTCCTGAAAATTCCGCTCGAAAATATCGTCGTGTTCCAGGACGAGCTCGACCTGCCGGCATCAAAGTTGCGGGTAAAGGTGGGCGGCGGCAATGGCGGCCACAATGGCCTGCGCTCGATCACCGCGCACATGGGCAACGAGTATAAGCGCGTGCGCCTCGGCATTGGCCATCCGGGCAACAAGGATCTGGTGCACCACTACGTGCTGAGCGATTTCGCGAAAAGCGAGCACCCGTGGGTCAATGCACTCTGCGACGCGATCAACGAACATTTGCCGTTGCTGGTCGAAGGCAAGGACGCGACCTTCCAGAGCAAAGTGCATGTCGCGATGAACGCCAACGGCTTCCACACCGAGAAGTGATTGGGGTCAAAGGACCGCGACCGTCCCGGTCGCGCTCCATTCAAGCCTTGCCTTTTTCGCGGCCACACCGCATACGGCGGGCAACGATTTTCAAGTTTGAACGAGACTGCACCCATGGGCTTCAAATGTGGCATCGTCGGCCTGCCGAATGTCGGCAAATCGACCCTTTTCAACGCGCTGACCCAGACGGCGGCGGCGCAGGCGGCGAATTATCCGTTCTGCACGATTGAGCCGAATGTCGGCGACGTCGCCGTGCCCGATCCGCGGCTCGACACGCTGGCTGAGATCGCCGGGTCGAAGGAGATCATCCCGACGCGCCTCACCTTCGTCGACATCGCCGGGCTGGTGCGCGGCGCGTCGAAGGGCGAAGGCCTCGGCAATCAGTTCCTCGCCAATATCCGCGAATGCGACGCGATCGCCCATGTGGTGCGCTGCTTCGAGGACGGCGACGTCACCCATGTGGAAGGCGGCGTCGACCCGATCCGCGACATCGAGACGATCGAGACCGAATTGATGCTCGCCGATCTGGAGAGCCTGGAAAAGCGCCAGCCGAATTTGGAAAAGAAGGCCAAGGGCAACGACAAGGAAGCGAAGGAGACGCTCGACCTCGTCAACCGTTGCCTCGTGCCCTTGCGCGAAGGCCGCCCCGCGCGCGTCGCCATGGACAATGTGGAGGAACGCAAAGCCTTTGCGGCGCTGGGCCTGCTCTCGTCGAAGCCGGTGCTCTACGTGTGCAACGTCGAGGAAGCCGCCGCCGACAAGGGCAATGAATTCTCTGCCCAAGTGAAGAAGCGCGCCGCCGAGGAAGGCGCTGTCGCCGTGGTGGTTTCGGCCAAGATCGAAAGCGAGATTGCGATTCTGCCGAGCGCTGAGCAGAAGGATTATCTCGAAGCGGTTGGCCTCGAGGAACCCGGCCTCAACCGCGTGATCCGCGCCGGCTACGACCTGCTGCATCTCATCACCTATTTCACCGTCGGCCCGAAGGAAGCGCGCGCCTGGACGATCGAGAAGGGCACCAAAGGTCCGCAGGCCGCCGGCGTCATCCATTCCGATTTCGAAAAAGGCTATATCCGCGCCGAGACCATTGCCTTCGACGATTATGTTTCCGGCAAGGGCGAAGCGGGCGCGCGCGACGCCGGCAAGTTCCGCCTGGAAGGCAAGGAATATGTGGTTGCCGATGGCGACGTGATGCATTTCAGATTCGCGACATAAGGGTGCGTTTTTCCTTCTCCCGCGCTTACGCGCGGAAGAAGGGGTTGCGCGCGGCCAGCTTTCCCGAATTTCCGTCCGCTCAAGCCCGCATTTGCCTTTCCGCGCAAAACCGTGGAATCTCGCGCATGCTTTGCGCGAGGACTCCATGCCCAAGCTTTTCTTTGAAGATTTCGAGCCCGGTGACGTCGCGACCTATGGCGCCTATCCGGTGACCAAGGAGGCAATTATCGCCTTCGCCAAGGAATTCGATCCGCAACCATTCCATCTCGACGAGGAACTGGCGAAACATTCGCTGCTAAAAGGCCTCGCCGCGTCGGGCTGGCATACGGCCGCCATGCTGATGCGGATGAATTGCGACCACTTCGTCGCCGATATGGCCTCGCTCGGCAGCCCTGGCGTGATCGAGCTCAATTGGCTGAAGCCCGTGCGGCCCGGCGATATTCTGTCCGGCCGCAGCACGATCCGCGAAAGGCGCGTGTCGCAGTCGCGGCCCGAAACCGGCCTCGTGCGCTTCTTCTTCGAGGTCCTGAATCAGAGCGGCGAGATCGTGATGAATCAGGATTGTTTCATCATGGTCGGCCGCAGAGGCATGGAGCCGCCACCGCCACGCATCGTCAAACCCATCAAATTCGAGCCGTTCACGGAAGTGCAATGGCCGATGACACCGCTGTGGTTCGAGGATATGCCCGATAAGGGCGGGACGACGCTGGGAACTTACACATTCGATACGGAGAATATGATCCGCTTTGCCACGAGTTTCGATCCGCAGCCGTTTCACTTGAGCGAGGAAGCGGCCAAGAAAAGCCCATTCGGCCAACTTGCCGCTTCCGGCTGGCACACGGCCGCCGCATGGATGCGCACGCACCTCGCCAACCATCGCAAGATCGTGGCGGAGCGCAAAGCCGCCGGCATCGATGTCGCGCCCACCGCGCCCTCGCCCGGCTTCAAGGATTTGAAATGGCTGAAACCGGTCTTTGCTGGCGATGTCGTGACCTATAGCAGCCGCATCACCGGCAAGCGTGTCACCTCGCACCCCGGCTGGGGGCTCGTCGCGCAGCAGAGCGCCGGGGTGAACCAGCACGGGGAACAGGTGTTCGAGTTTCAAGGCGTGGTGTTCTGGCCGACGAAGCCGTGACCCCTGCCTAGAACCCCGTGCACTCGGCGCTTTGCTCCTTGCCATCGTCGACGAGTTCGAAATCCGCGGCGAGATCGGCTAACGAACTATCGCCGACATAGAGTTTGAACGGTCCCGGTTCGACCCTGTAACAGCCCTTGTCGTCATGAAAGCCGAGACTTGTCGCCTTCACCTGCAATGTCACCTCGCGGCTTTCATGCGGTTGCAGCAACACTTTGGTGAAGGCTTTCAGTTCGCGCACGGGGCGCGAGCGGCTGGCGACGAGTTGATGGGTGTAGAGCTGCACGACATCCTGCCCCGCGACATCGCTGTCGTTGCGGATTGTCACGCGCGCATCGAGCGTTCCGTCGCGCGGCACTTGCGCATCCATGACCCGCACATCCGACATCACGAAATGGTTGTAGCTCAGGCCGAAGCCGAACGGAAACAACGGATCGTTCGGCGCGTCGATATAGACCGATTGGTAGCGCTTGCCGACGAGTTCCGGCCGGCCGGTCGGCAGATGATTGTAATAGACCGGGATCTGCCCTTCCGAGCGCGGCATGCTCATGGTGAGCTTGCCGCTCGGATTGACGAGGCCGAGCAGAGTCTCGGCGATGGCGATGCGCCCTTCCGTTCCGGTGTAGAAAGTCTGGATGAGCGCGTCGCTCTCCTCGACCGCATCGGTGAGCACCAACGGGCGGCCGGTGGCGAGCACCAGTACCACGGGCTTGCCGGTCGCCTTCAACGCGCGCAGCAGATCCCCTTGCACGCCAGGCAGATTCAGGTTCGTGCGCGATGCCGCCTCGTCGAGAAACTTACAATCCTCGCCAAGATAGGCGACGATGACATCGGCCTCACGCGCCGCACGCAAGGCCGCATCGCGGTCGCCCCATTCGGTGCCGCATGTATTCTTGACGCCGGGTGCGAACGTCACATCGAGCTGCGGCGCAAGGCGTTTGAGGGCCTGGTCCAGCGCCTCGATGGGGCGACGCGGGAAGCCTGCGGGATCGGTCCAATAGACCCCTTCGTCCATGCCGTTGAGCGCGCCGATCACGGCGACATGTTTCACGGCTTTGCTTAAGGGCAGCACGCCGTCGTTCTTGAGCAGGATCAAAGATTCGCGTGCCATCGCATGGCTCGCCTGCAGCGCGCCGTCGGTCTGCAATTGCGCAGCGACGGCCGTCGGGTCGACCATCGGTTTGTCGAACAGCCCCAGGCGGAACTTCAGTCGCAGCACATGCCGCACCGCTTCATCGAGCACAGGCATAGGCACGCGGCCGGCGCGCACTTCGTCGGGAAGATGGTCGATATAGACGCGCGCCATCATGTCCATGTCGACGCCGGCGAGAAGGGCCTCGCGCGCCGCATCCGCATCGTCCTTCGCAATGCCGTGCTGCTGCAATTCGTGGATCGACAGGAAGTCGGAGACGACGACGCCGTCGAACCCCCATTTGCCGCGCAGCAGATCGGTGAGCAAACCGCGATGCGCCGTCGCCGGAACGCCGTCGAGCGTGATGAACGCCGGCATCAGCGTCATGCTGCCCGCATCGATCGCCGCCTTGAAGGGCGGCAGATACATGTCATGCAATTCGGCCGGCGGAATCCAGACGGCATTATATTCGCGGCCGGCTTCCACCGCGCCATAGCCGACGAAATGTTTCACCGTCGCGGCAACGCCGCCCGCCTGATAGCCGCGCGTGCGCGCCGCCGCGATGACCGAGCCCAGATAGGGATCTTCACCCGCCCCCTCGAGCACGCGGCCCCAGCGCGGATCGCGGCTCAAATCGACCATCGGCGCGAAGGTCCAGTTGATACCAACCGCCGCCGCTTCGCGCGCCGTCCAATGCGATGATTGCTCGATCAAAGACGGGTTCCAGGACGAGGCCTGCGACAGCGGGAAGGGAAAGTCGGTGCTGAAACCATGCACCGCGTCGAGCGCGACAAGGAGCGGAATTTTCAGGCGCGATTGTGCGGCGGCTTCCTGAAACGCGCGCACCTCTTTCGGATCGACATAATTCATGATGCCGCCGAGCCGCCCCGCGCGCGCATTGTCCGGCGACACGCTTTGCTCGCGGCCGACGAGATTCAATTGCCCGACTTTCTCCTCGATCGTCATCTGCGCGATCAACGCATCGATCTTCTCTTCGGTCGTCAGATGGCCCGACTGGATGAAAGCGAGACAGAGAAGCGCGAGAAACAGCGCGCCGGCGAGACGCTTCTTTGTCGTGCGCGGCAGCGCTTGGTGGCGGCGGGCGATCGCACACAACATGCCGCAGCCGCGTCGCCACGCATTTTGAAACGCAAAACTCTTCATACAGACTGAATTACCTTATGCTGCTTGTCTTCATACGCGACGAATGAACCATCGAAAAAAGGCAACATTCGTTCCGCGCGCTCCTTCTCCCAAAGGGAGAAGGTGGCATGCAATCAAATCGGGTATACCCGATTTGATCATCAAGAATGATGAACTTGGGCAAGCCCAAGTTCATATGCATGACGGATGAGGGGACTCGGAATCATCATTGGCTGAGCTCTCGCAGTGGCCAATCTCGCGAGGGCGTCCCCTCATCCGTCCGCCTCCGGCGGCCACCTTCTCCCTGTGGGAGAAGGACTCGCGCGGCATCATTCAGCACAAACAACCTCACCCACCCGCACCCAGCACACGGCCGGCGACCGCACCGAGTTTTTTCACCAATTCGGGATCGCGCACCGCAGGCGCGGTCATGATCGCGTGATCGAGCGCGCGGTCGGAGCCGATCGGGCAAGGCTCGTGCTCGGCCGGAAAATTCTGCAGCAGCGACGCCACGATCTTTTGCGCATTGGCGCTGTTCGCGTGCATCACCTTGATGACCGAGGCGACATCGACCACATCGTGCTCCTCGTGCCAGCAATCGTAATCGGTCACCATGGCAACGGTCGCATAGGAAATCTCGGCTTCACGCGCGAGTTTCACTTCCGGCATCGCCGTCATGCCGACGACGTCGTAGCCGAGTGACTTGTAGGTCAGAGATTCCGCGCGCGAGGAGAATTGCGGCCCTTCCATGCAAATGTACGTGCCGCCCTTTTGATAGGCGACACCTGCCTCCTCCGCAGCATCAGCCAAGCGCGCGGCAAGGCGCGGCGCGACGGGGTGGGCGAGCGAGACATGGGCGACGCAGCCATTGCCGAAGAAGCTGGAGGCTCGCAAATGGGTCCGGTCGACGAATTGATCGATGAGAACGAACATGCCGGGATAGAGTTCGGCGCGATAGGAGCCGCAGGCCGAGAGCGAAATGATATCGGTCACGCCGACGCGTTTGAGCACATCGATATTGGCGCGATAATTGATGCCCGACGGCGAGAGCCGGTGGCCGCGGCCATGGCGCGGCAGAAAGACCGCCTCGGTATTGCCGAGCCTGCCGAAGCGCAACGCATCCGATGGCTCGCCCCAGGGCGTTGTGACATGCTCTTCGCGCACGTCGCTCAGGCCCGGCAAATCATAGATGCCTGACCCACCGATAATTCCGACAATCGCTTTGGTCATATGTCTTCCCGCGCCAGTGCTCAGTGCCGCAAAGTTAACGTGCCGGCTGCGCTTTGCAAGGCGACACGGAGATTTAGGGCAGCGCCAATCCGCGATAGAATTCGCTTAGCGGTAGAGCGATACCGATTTCGGGCATGGCGAGCACGCTGTCGGCACCAGCAAATTCGCCAACCCACTCGCCCTCTTCCGTGCGATAGAAAACCTCCGCCGCCCGGTGGGTTTGTTGCAGGACGACATAACGCCTGACCGAAGGCATATCGCGATATTCAATCGTCTTCACACCAAGATCCTGCCACGCGGTACTCTTGCTGAGAATTTCAAAAATGACCACGGGATCAGGTGCGATCGTCGCGTTAAGATCGCCCTCCGTGCATGTCACGAAAGCGTCGGGATAGCGGATTCCTGCCTGGGTTCTAATTTTCAGCTCGCTGCCAAATGGACGAAATGGCTTGCCTTCAAGGTGGCGCGACAAAGCTGAGGTCAGATTGATCTGAATCGCGGCGTGAGCAAGGGTGCCGCCGGTCATCGCATAGGTCTGGATGCCGTCATATTCATGTCGCAATTCCTGGCGCTCTTCCCAAGCCAGGAATTCGTCGATGGTCATCGGCTTTGGCAGCGCACCCATGTCACACTCCTCAACAGCGAGGATAGCGGAAATGCCGAAGTGTGCAAATCGCCCTGTCCATTCACGCAACGACAGCCACAAAAAAGGGCTCCCGCAGGAGCCCTTCTCATTTCAGATCTATGCGCAGCACTCAATGCTCCACGTCCGACCACACCTTTTTCTTGGTGAAATACATCAGGATCGCGAAGACGAAGAGGAAGATGATGACCTTGAGGCCCATTTCCTTGCGTTCGACGAGGTGCGGATCGGCGGTCCAAGCCAGGAAAGCCGTAACGTCGCGCGAATATTGATCGACCGTCTGCGGCGTGCCGTCGGTGTAAGATATGAGCCCGTCGCTCAGAGGCGGCGGCATCGCGAACTTATGGTTCGCCACGTTGGGGTTGTAATATTGCCCGTCGCCGATTTCCACGCCCTGCGGCGCTTTCTCGTAATGGGTGAGCACGCCATAGATGTAATCGGCGCCGTGCTCCTGATACATCGGATAGGGCAGCATATCGAACACGAATTGCGGGAAGCCGCGCGAATAGCCGCGCGCCTTCTCAAGCCGCGACATGTCCGGCGGCAAGGCGCCGTGCAAAGCTGCGCGCGCCGCCTGATCATTCGGGAAGTTCCAGGGGAAATGGTCGGACAGAACGCCAGGACGCTGGATGGAACTACCGCTGTCCATGTCGATGTCCGGGATCTGGTAGGTCGCGGCCAAGGCCTTCACCTGCCCGTCGGAAAATTCCGGACCGCCCGGCCAGCTCAAGGAACCGAACGACACATATTTCATCGAATGGCAGTTGGCGCAGACCTTCTGGAACACCATGAAGCCGCGCTGCAATTGCGCCGTATCGAACTTGCCGAACGGACCGGCGAAGGTCCAGCTCTGGCGCACCGGCTGGGCCGGCTCATCCGATTCTTGCGCCATCGCAGAACCTGCGAGGCCGAGCGCCAGGAGCCCGGTGAGGCTGAGCGTTTTGAACAGGGACGTCATCTTCATCTTCATCCCCTCACGCCGCAGCCGTTTTGCCGTTCTTGGCCAGAATCGCATCCGCGATCGATGCCGGCACCGGCTTGGTCTTTTCGAAAATGCCGAGCAACGGCAGGAACACCAGGAAGTGCAGGAAGTACCAGGCCGTGAACAGCCGCGCGATCAGCTTCAAGCCTTCGGTCGGCTGCTGCGAGCCGAGATAGGCAAGCCCGATGCAGACAACGACGAAAATCCAGAAGAAGATCCGATAGGTCGGGCGGTATTTTGCCGATTTGACCCGCGACGTGTCGAGCCACGGCAGGAAGGCCAGGATGGCGATCGACGAGATCATGGTGATGACGCCGAGCAATTTACCGGGGATCGTCACGATCAGGAGATGCAGGTCGAAATCGATCGAGCGCAGCATGGCGTAGAAGGGCAGGAAGTACCATTCCGGCACGATTTCCGGCGGGGTCTTGCCGGGCACGGCCTGGTAGTAATTGTCCGGGTCCTGCACGATGCCGGGGATGTAGAAGATCACATAGGCGAACACCAGCAGGAACACCACCATGCCGAAGCCATCCTTGATGGTCGCATAAGGCGTGAACGCAACTGTGTCCTTGCCGACATTGCTGACTTCAACGCCATCGGGATTGTTCTGGCCGACGACATGCAGCGCCCAGATATGCAGCACGACAACGCCCGCGATCATGAAGGGCAGAAGATAGTGCAACGACATGAAGCGGTTGAGCAGCACCGGGCCCGGCGCGAAATCGCCCCACAGCCAGGTCGAGATATATTGGCCGACCAGCGGGAAGGCCGTCGGGATGGTGGTGATCACCTTCGCGCCGCCGGCCGACATGCCGCCCCACACCAGCACGTAGCCGATGAAGCCCGCGCCCATCATCAAGAGATAGATGATGACGCCGAGGATCCACAAGACTTCGCGCGGTGCCTTGTAGGAGCCGTAATACATGCCGCGGAACATGTGGATGTAGACGGCCAAGAAGAACATGGTCGCGCCGACCGAATGCCAATTGTGCAGCAACCAGCCGTAATTCACGTTGCGGTCGAGATTGTCGATGCTGGCATAAGCCAACGCGCCGTCCGGCGTATAGTGCATCACGAGCACGATGCCGGTGATGATCTGCGAGGCCAGCATCAATGAGAGGATGCCGCCAAAGGTCCAGAAATAATTGAGGTTGCGCGGGGTGGGATAGGCGATGAAAGAGGAGTGGATGAGCCCCATCAGAGGCAGGCGGCTCTCAAACCAGCGGCCGATGGCGCTTTTGGGAACGTAAGTGGAAGGTCCGCTCATAGGTGCAATCTCTGGTGCGATGCGTCGAAGGTTAAGGAAAAGCGGTCAAGCTCAGCCGAGCTGGATCTTGGTGTCCGATAGGAAGGCATAGGTCGGCACGGGCAGGTTCTTCGGTGCAGGGCCGGACCGGATGCGGCCGGACGTGTCGTAGATCGACCCGTGGCACGGGCAGTACCAGCCGTCATAGGGGCCCTTATGGCCGATGGGGGTGCAGCCGAGATGGGTGCACACGCCGCTGATGACGAGCCATTGCGCCTTGCCCGGCTTCACGCGATCGGAATCGAGCTGGGGATCCTTGAGTTCGTTGAACGGCGCATTCACCGCCTCATCGATTTCCTTCTTGCTGCGGTGGCGGATGAACCAGGGGCTGCCGCGCCACAGCACGGTCAGGATACCGCCTTCGGCAACCGAGGAAATATCGATGGTGGTCGGCGCGCCGGCCTCGAGCACCGCGGCATCGGGATTCATCTGACTGATCAATGGCCAAGCGACGGATGCCGCCCCCACCGCAGCCACCGCGCCGGTCGCTATGTAGAGAAAGTCCCGACGGGTCGGTTCGAGTGTCGTCGACGATGCGGTGGTGGATGCGCTGGACACGTTTTGCTCCCAGTCCTCTTTTGATGACCTGAGATGCGAAACCTCAGGGAAATCCCATTGAATCTGACATACAGGAGGGGCTGAAAGCCAGGCAATGCGACCCTTCGCCACTCTCGCACATGCCAATTTACCGCGTTAAAGCCCCCCGGCCTCACGTCTTTCGTTTCGCTACATCGCATCGTTCGCGGCGCTTGTCCAGCTAGGTTTCTGCCCGGCGACAGGGGTGCGGCGTGCGGCTAGAATGGGCCGATGTCACCCGATTCCCGATCCGATCCGCTTTGTCTTGCCCTGTATCAGCCGGATATCGCTCAGAACACCGGCACGATGCTGCGGCTTTGCGCCTGTCTTGGCGTCTCGGCCGCGATCATCGAGCCTGCCGGCTTTCCGACCTCGGACCGGCATTTTCGCCGCTCCGGCATGGATTATCTCGACCACGTGCGAATCGACCGGCATGTCTCCTGGTCCGCCTTCGCCGATTGGCGGGCCGGCGCGGGCCGGCGCCTGGTACTGTTGACCACCAAGGCGGCGCAGCCGTGCTGGGATTTCGCCTTCGAACCGGGCGATATTCTGCTGGTCGGCCGCGAATCCGCCGGTGTGCCCGAGGAGGTGCACGCCGCAGCCGAGGCCCGCATCACCATTCCGATGCAGCCGGGCATGCGCTCCCTCAATGTCGCCGTCTCGGCCGCCATCGTGCTCGGCGAGGCGGTGCGGCAAATGCGGGCGCGGCCACCGGGGGACTAAAAGCCGCCGGCCGGCCGACATATATAGCGGTCTCGCTTCCTTTGCCGCCGGAGACCGACGTGACCGACCAATCCGCCCTTATCACGCCCTTCCAACCCGGTGAGGAACAGGCGGTCATCGACCTGATCGTGCCGATTCAGCGGGACGAATTCGGTATTGCCATCAGCGCCGCCGACCAGCCGGACCTGCTCGCCATCCCCACCTTCTACCAATCGGGCCAGGGCGATTTCTGGGTGGCGAAAGTCGCGGACCGGATCGTCGGGACGATTTCGCTGAAGGATATCGGCCAGGGTCAGGGCGCGCTGCGCAAAATGTTCGTCGCCGCGCCCTATCGCGGCCAGCCGCACCGCATCGCCGCGCGTTTGCTCGACCACCTGCTGGCGCAAGCGCGCGACCGCGGCTTTCGCGAGATTTTCCTCGGCACGACGGACAAATTTCACGCCGCGCACCGGTTTTATGAGAAGCAGGGGTTCCGGGAGGTCACGGCGGAGGCCCTGCCCGCCAATTTCCCGCGCATGGCGGTCGACACCCGGTTCTATGTCCGCGCGCTGGCCTGATCGCCGCCGATTGATCTTCATCAAAGCGGGTCAAGGCAATTTTACGGGAAAAGAAGGCTCCCATACCGCCGCAAATCCCTTATGAAAGGCGCCATGACCGACCAAACCCTGCTCGACACCCGCAAATCGCAAGCCCAAGCCTGGTTCGAAGCCCTGCAGGTCCGTATCTGCGGCGCGTTCGAGGCGCTGGAAGACGCGTGCGCTGGCCCCTACGATCCCTCCGCCACGGCGCCCGGCCGGTTCGTGCGCACCCCCTGGCAGCGGACCGACCATTCCGGCGCGCCGGGCGGCGGCGGCACGATGGCCATGCTCAAGGGCCGGGTGTTCGAAAAGGCGGGCGTCCATACCTCGACCGTGTTCGGGACATTCGCGCCGGAATTCGCGAAGCAGATCCCCGGCGCGGAGGAGGACCCGCGCTTCTGGGCCTCGGGCCTCTCGCTCATCGCCCATCCCTGGAATCCGCATGCCCCGACCGTGCACATGAACACGCGCTTCGTCGTCACCAGCAAAGCCTGGTTCGGCGGCGGCGCCGACCTAACGCCGGTGCTGAACGCGCGCCGCGTGCAGGAGGATCCGGATGCCAAGGCGTTTCATGCGGCGATGCAGGCCCTTTGCGCGCGGCATGCCGATGTCGCGCCGTATGAGAAATTCAAGAATTGGTGCGACGAGTATTTCTTCCTCAAGCATCGCAACGAGCCGCGTGGCATCGGCGGCATTTTCTACGATTATCTCAATTCGGCGAACGATGCGGACAACAGCGCCTGGGACAAGGATTTCGCCTTCACCAAGGATGTCGGCGAAACCTTCCTCGCGATCTATCCGGAGATCATGCAGGGCAATATGCACAAAGCCTGGAGCGAGGCCGAGCGCGACGAACAATGCGTGCGGCGCGGCCGTTATGTCGAGTTCAACCTGCTCTATGACCGCGGCACGATTTTCGGCCTGAAGACCGGCGGCAATGTAGAGTCGATTCTGTCCTCGATGCCACCAAGCGTGAAATGGCCCTAACGCTCGCCAAATGACCACAGCTTGTGCGCGAAAAACGACCAGATCACGGTGATGCCGCTCGTGATCACGCGCGCGACGAGATAATTCAGCATCAAATGATTGATGAAGATATTCATGAAGAAGCCGGTGAGGCCAAGGCCGACGAGTGCGACGAGCGCAAAGCGCCAGCCGGCTTCGGCATGCGAGCGCTCCGTGTCGAACACATGCGCCCGGTTGACGAGATAAGCGACGATCCCGCCCGCCACGGCCCCCACGAGCGAGGCCGGAACCGGCGGCACGGTAAAGGCGTTGACCAAACTGATGTAGGAGCCGTAGTCAACAGCGAGCGCGATCAGCATCGCGCCGAAATAGGTAACGAATTGGCGGGCGAGCTGCTCAACTTGCACTGTGGAAACTTTCATTCGACGCGATCGCCTTTGAATTGTTAAGCGTCCCAAGGATTGAAGAGCGCCAAGCCGCAGCCCTCAAAATCTTCGACATTGCGTGTCGCCACGGATGCCTGATGCCTGCGGGCAATGGCCGCGATTTGTGCGTCGAAGGCGCTCATCAGGCGACCGATCTTGCGCCGGCGGCTGAGGAACTCGGCATAGTCTTCGGCGGCCGCCTCGTCGAAGGGCAGAACGCGGCCGGCAAAGTCCATGTCGAACATTTGCCGGGCGGATTCGAGAAAGCCGTATTTTCTGCGTCCGTCCGGCATCAACGCAATCCCGTGCAAAATTTCTGCCTTCGTGACGCTTGTCGTGTGCAACATGCGCGACGCCTGGCTAGTGATCCATTGCATCACGCGCGGCTCCGGTTCCAAACGCATGAGTTCGGATAGAACATTCGTATCCAGAATCATCATGACGAAAAGTCCGGCGGATCGCGCGGCACGGTCCGCAGCGGCACGATCAGATCCAGACCGCCGAGAGCAGCGAAGCGCCGGTGAATGGTCGTTGCGACATGCTCCTGCGGTTCGTCCTGCGGCATCAGGGCCGCGCGCAGGATCACCCGCGCTTCGTCTTCCATCGAGCGCCCGTGTTGAGCGGCGGTCACGCGAAGGCGGACCTTGAGCGTTTCGTCGAGATTTCGGATCGTCAGACTTGCCACATCGTCCTCCACGATAGTCCGGGCTACACCTTAATCGACGATTGCAATGATTGCAATGATTGCACTGCAATCAGATGGAAGCAGGAAATCCGCGGACGACGGGCCAGTTCGATTTGGGTGCCGGCCCGTCGCCCCCATGTCTTTCCTGTTGCGTAAGCATCACGAGGGGTTCCCCCCGCTCCGATTCTGCGCTACTAACCCGCGACTTTCTGGCTGGGCGTCTCCAGCTCCTGCTTTTCTCGGGTATCGCCACGGACGCGCCCGGCCCTTTGGGCCAGCGCGGCCTTTTTTTGTGCCTGCAGCATGTGGGCGGCGAGGATATGATGCCGAAAAGGACAGATATTTCAACGATCATGATCATTGGCGCCGGCCCGATCGTTATCGGCCAAGCCTGTGAATTTGATTATTCCGGCACCCAGGCGGTCAAGGCGCTGAAGGAGGAAGGCTACCGTATCGTCCTCGTCAATTCGAATCCGGCGACCATCATGACCGATCCGGACATGGCGCACCGCACCTATGTCGAGCCGATCACGCCGGAAGTCGTGACCAAGATCATCGAAAAGGAGCGCTACGCGCATCCGGGCGGTTTCGCTCTGCTGCCGACCATGGGCGGCCAGACGGCGCTGAACTGCGCCTTGTCGCTCAAAAAGATGGGCACGCTGGAAAAATTCGATGTCGAACTGATCGGCGCGACGGCAGAGGCCATCGACAAGGCGGAAGACCGCGAGTTGTTTCGCGAGGCCATGACCAAGATCGGCCTCGACACGCCACGCTCGCACCATGTGAAGACGCTCAGTCAGGCGCTCGAGGCGCTCGAGGACATCGGTCTGCCGGCGATCATCCGCCCCTCCTTCACCATGGGTGGCACGGGCGGCGGCATCGCCTACAACAAGGGCGAATTCATCGACATCGTGGAGCGTGGCATCGACGCCTCGCCGACCTCGGAAGTTTTGATCGAGGAAAGCGTGCTCGGCTGGAAAGAATTCGAGATGGAGGTGGTGCGCGATAAAGCCGACAATTGCATCATCGTCTGCTCGATCGAAAACATCGATCCGATGGGCGTGCACACCGGCGATTCGATCACTATCGCTCCGGCGCTGACCCTGACCGACAAAGAATACCAGATCATGCGCAACGCCTCGCTCGCCGTGCTGCGCGAGATCGGCGTCGAGACAGGCGGCTCGAATGTGCAATTCGCGATCAACCCGGAAAACGGGCGGATGATCGTGATCGAGATGAACCCGCGCGTGTCGCGCTCCTCGGCGCTGGCCTCCAAAGCCACCGGCTTCCCGATCGCCAAGGTCGCGGCGAAACTCGCCGTCGGCTACACGCTCGACGAGATCAAGAACGACATCACCGGCGGTGCGACGCCGGCCTCGTTCGAGCCGACCATCGATTATATCGTCACCAAGATCCCGCGCTTCGCCTTCGAAAAATTCCCCGGCGCCGAGCCGACCCTCACCACCGCGATGAAATCGGTCGGCGAGGCCATGGCGATCGGCCGCACCTTCAACGAAAGCCTGCAGAAGGCCTTGCGCTCGCTGGAGACCGGACTCGATGGGCTCGACGAGATCGAGATTGAGGGTCTTGGCCAGGGCGACGACCGCAACGTCATCCGCGCCGCACTCGGCACGCCGACGCCGGACCGCCTGTTGAAGCTCGGCCAGGCCCTGCGCCTCGGCATGAGCCATGCGGAAGCACATGAGGTGTGCAAGATCGATCTGTGGTTCATCGAGCGGATTCAGGAGATCATCGATCTCGAAAACCGCGTCCGCGCGCACGGCCTGCCAAAGGACGCGAAAAACCTGCGGCTGCTGAAAGCCAACGGCTTTTCGGACGCCCGCCTCGCGGTGCTGAGCGGCCAATCGGAGGCGGATGTGCGTAGCGTCCGCCATGCGCTCGACGTGCGCCCGGTCTTCAAGCGCATCGACACCTGCGCGGCGGAATTCGCCTCGCCCACTGCCTATATGTACTCGACTTACGAGACGCCGTTTGCCGGCGTTCCCGCTGATGAAGCGCGCCCTTCGACACGCGAGAAGGTCGTGATCCTGGGCGGCGGGCCGAACCGCATCGGCCAGGGCATCGAGTTCGACTATTGCTGCTGCCATGCGTGTTTCGCGCTGTCGGAAGCGGGCTATGAGACGATCATGGTCAATTGCAATCCCGAGACCGTCTCGACCGATTACGACACGTCCGACCGGCTCTATTTCGAACCGCTGACCGTTGAGGACGTGCTCGAAATTCTCACCACCGAGCAACAGGCAGGCACGCTCAAGGGCGTGATCGTGCAGTTCGGTGGCCAGACGCCGCTGAAACTCGCCCATGCGCTGGAACGCGCCGGCATTCCGATCCTCGGTACCTCGCCCGATATGATCGATCTTGCCGAAGACCGCGACCGCTTCAAGCGCCTGCTCGACAAGCTCAGCCTCAAGCAGCCGAAGAATGGCATCGCCTATTCGGTCGAGCAATCGCGCCTGATCGCCGCGGATCTCGGTCTTCCGCTGGTGGTGCGCCCATCCTATGTGCTCGGCGGCCGCGCCATGGCGATCATCCGCGACGAAAGCGCGTTCGAGGATTACCTGCTCGGCACGTTGCCGAGCCTCATCCCTTCGGATGTCAAGGCGCGCTATCCCAACGACAAGACCGGCCAGATCAACACGGTGCTCGGCAAGAATCCGCTGCTGTTCGACCGCTATCTGTCGGATGCGACAGAAGTCGATGTCGATGCTTTGTGCGACGGCAAGGATGTCTATGTTGCCGGCATCATGGAGCATATCGAGGAAGCCGGTATTCACTCGGGCGATTCCGCCTGTTCCTTGCCGCCGCATTCGCTCGATGCCGCAACGCTTGCCAAGCTCGAAGAACAGACGAAGAAACTCGCGCTGGCGCTGCATGTCGGCGGCCTGATGAATGTGCAATATGCACTGAAAGACGGCGAGATCTATGTGTTAGAGGTCAATCCGCGTGCGTCGCGCACCGTGCCCTTCGTCGCCAAGGTGATCGGCGAGCCGGTCGCGAAAATCGCGTCGCGCATCATGGCGGGCGAATCTCTTGCGAGCTTCAACCTGAAGCCGAAGAACTTCGATCATGTCGGCGTGAAGGAAGCCGTCTTCCCCTTCGCGCGCTTCCCCGGCGTCGATACGGTGCTTGGGCCCGAGATGCGCTCGACCGGCGAGGTAATCGGCCTCGACCGTTCCTTCGCGATCGCCTTCGCCAAGAGCCAGCTCGGCGGCGGCACGTCGGTGCCGAAAGCCGGCACGGTGTTCGTCTCGGTCAAGGATGCCGACAAGGAACGCATCATGCCGACCGCGAAACTGCTTGAGACGCTGGGCTTCAAGATCATCGCCACCTCCGGCACGGCGCGCTTCCTGAAAGCGCAAGGCGTCGCCGCGACCAAGATCAACAAGGTCTCGGAAGGCCGCCCGCATATTGTCGACGCGATCAAGAACGGCTCGATCCAGCTCGTGTTCAACACGACCGAAGGCGCGCAAGCCCTCGCCGACAGCCGTGCGCTGCGCCGTGCGGCGCTGCTGCACAAAGTGCCCTATTACACCACCTTGTCGGGCGCGGTGGCGGCGGCGCAAGGGATCAAGGCCTATCTCGGCGGCGATCTCGAAGTGCGCGCCCTGCAGGATTATTTTGGGTGAGGTGACGTCGCGGCGCTTACCCTTCTCCCCGTTCACAAACCGGGTATATCCGGTTTGTGCATGTTTGATGCTGAACTCGGGCAAGCCCGAGTTCTGTGCGGGGAGCAGGGATGCGCGACTATTTTGGATGATTTGATCGATAAGAGGCCCATACCGCCCTATGATTTAGGTCCTGACGCCAGGAGGAGCATGCATGCCGCCCGTTATATCGGTTTCCGCGGTGACCAAGCGCTACAAAACCGGCGTCACCGCTCTGGAAACCATCAATCTCGACATCGAGAAGGGTGAGATATTCGCGCTGCTTGGCCCCAACGGCGCTGGCAAGACGACCCTCATCAGTATCATCTGCGGCACCGTTTCCATGACCTCGGGCCAAGTGCTCGTCAACGGCCACGACAACATCCGCAGCTATCGGGCGGCACGCACGATGATCGGTCTGGTGCCGCAGGAAATCGCCCTCGATATTTTCGCCACCGTATGGGACACGACCTGCTTCAGCCGCGGATTGTTCGGCCTCGGACCGAACCCAACTTATATCGAGCGCCTGCTGCGCGATCTCTCGCTTTGGGATAAGCGCGACAGCCGCATCATCGAACTCTCCGGCGGCATGAAACGGCGGGTGATGATCGCGAAGGCGTTGAGCCACGAGCCGGAGATCGTGTTTCTCGATGAACCGACCGCCGGCGTCGATGTCGCATTGCGCCGCGACATGTGGGCGCTCGTCCGACGCCTGCGCGAACAAGGCGTCACCATCATCCTCACGACCCATTATATCGAGGAGGCCGAGGAAATGTCCGACCGCGTCGGCGTCATCGACCGTGGGCGCCTCATCCTGGCCGAACAGACCGAAAAGCTGATGCAAAAACTCGGCAAACGGCGGCTGACTTTCACGCTGCAACACCCGATGCAGACCCTCCCCGCCGAACTGAAACCCTGGCGGCTCGAACTCAACGACAATGGCCACAAGCTCATCTACAGTTTCGATGCCAATGCCGAGGAGACCGGCATCCCCAAACTGCTCGGGGCACTGCGCGAGCTGCGTATCGATTTCAAGGATCTCGACACGTCCAGAAGCTCGCTCGAAGATATTTTCGTCGGTCTGCTGGAGGGCACCCCATGACTCCGCCGCTCATCAACATCGCCGGTGTCTGGGCGATCTACCGCACCGAAATGAAACGCATGCGGCGCACCATCTGGCAAAGCGTCGCAACGCCCGTCATCACCACGGCGCTCTACTTCATCGTCTTTGGCGGCGCGATCGGCTCCCGCATGCAGCAGGTTGGCGGGATCGGCTACGGTGCTTTCATCGTGCCCGGCCTCATCATGCTCACGATCCTGACCCAAAGCATTTCCAATGCCTCGATCGGGATCTACTTCCCCAAATTCACGAAAACCATTTTCGAGCTTCTGTCGGCGCCACTCTCTTTTGTCGAGGCGGTCCTTGCCTATGTCGGCGCGGCGGCAACCAAATCCGTCATGTTGGCGCTGATCATTTTGTTGACCGCGACCTTCTTCGTGCCCGTGACCATCCTGCATCCGTTTTGGATGCTGGCGTTCATGGTGCTGACGTCGATCGCCTTCAGCCTCTTCGGCTTTATCGTCGGCATTTGGGCCGAGGGCTTCGAGCAGATCGCCATCATTCCAGCCCTGGTCATCACTCCCCTGACCTTCCTCGGCGGCGCCTTCTACTCGATCGACATGCTGCCGCAGCCCTGGCGCACCATCAGCCTGTTCAATCCCGTCGTTTACCTCGTGAGCGGTTTCCGTTGGAGCTTCTACGGTATCGGCGACGTGGGCGTTGGCGCCAGTCTGGCTTTTACCGCCGTGTTCATCGCGCTGTGCCTCGCGCTGCTTTGGCTGATCTTCCGGACGGGATACCGGCTGAAATCTTAAGCGCAATTCCACGACTTTGCCGAGTGCAGTCGTGGCGGCGCAAGGGATCAAAGCCTATCTCGGCAACGATCCCGCAGCGCGCTGCGCTGCAGGATTGTTTTGGGTGCGGTCAGTTTCGCGCTCCGATCGCGAGGCGGCAAGCCAGCCCAGCGAAGACCGAGGCCAAAAGGTATTTCGGCAAGTTTGGAAAGCGGCGCAGCGTCGACAGACGGTGACGCACATGGCTTGCAAGAAGAATGACCAATGCATTCACGACGAAGCCGATGCCGTTCAGGATACTGGCCAGAAGGACCATTTGCAGAACCATCGAGCCCTCGTTCGGATTGACGAATTGCGGGAAGAGCGCCAGGACGAACAAGGCCATTTTGGGATTGAGAAGGTTGGTCGCAAGCCCTTCGAGGAGAATGCGCCTCCCGGATAGGTGCTTGAGCCCAGACGAAGGTGCGAAAGCCGAACTCTGCGCGCGGATCGTCTTATAGGCCAAGTACAGAAGATAGAAACAACCGGCCAACCTGACGACCTCGTAGGCGATCGGCACGGTCAGGAAAAGCCGTAACAAACCGAGCGCAGCGACAATCGAATGGCAATAAGTGCCGAGTGCGATCCCGGCATAGGTGAGGAAGCCCGCCGCCCGCCCTTGGCTGACGCTGCGTGAGGCAATGAGGAGCATATCGGGGCCAGGCGTCGCGGTCAGAACCAGCGCCGCTGCGGCAAAAAGCATAAGTGTGGAAAAATCCGGCATAGCGATTCCCTCTAAGGTGAAGCCGGAATTCGGCTCTATCATGGGCAAGCGGGCGTTACGAGGGATCACGCTCATCACAAGGCGCAGACCAGATATTACACGTTTTATACGTGTATAATCATATAATTTTCTGGAAAAATATGGTATTTAGAGCTAAATAGTAGGCAATCTCTTTCCCCCGAGCATCCCGATGTCCGTTTCCGATCTTGCCGCCTTCGGCTCGCAACGCGAGCTCAATGTCCAGAACAGCCAGAACCGAGTGAGTTGGGCCGCGTTCGCCCTGCTCGTACTGCTGCTGGCGGCGACCGCCTATTACAGCAATTCCTGGCGGGTGACGACGCTCGCTCTGACCGGCGCCGGCATCGGCTATGTCCTGTTCCAATCGACCTTCGGCTTTGCCGGCAGCTTCCGGGCGGCTTTGGAGCGGCGGGATTTCGGCGGTTTCCGCGCCCAGGCCTATGCGCTGGCGGTCTCGAGCATCATTTTCTTCCCGCTCATCGCCCAGGGAGAGATTTTCGGCTTTCCGCTGCGCGGTAATATCGATCCCATCGGCGTGTCCTTCGTCGTCGGCGCCGTGATGTTCGGGATCGGCATGCAGATCGGCGGCGGCTGCGCCTCCGGCACTCTGTTCGCCCTCGGCGGCGGCAATCTGCGTTTGCTCCTGACCCTGGCGTTTTTCGTCGTTGGCTCAGCCTTTGGCGCCGCCCATATCGGCTTCTGGCGCTCTTTGCCGGGGCTTCCCGCGGCGAGCACCCAGGACTTCCTCGGCTGGCCCGTGGCGCTCGCCGTCCATCTCCTGATTTTCGGCGCGCTGATCTATCTCATCCCGGCGCCGCGCACCGACGCATCTGCCCGACCGGCGGCTCCGTCCGGCGGCGTCTTGGCGGCCCTGCGCCGGCCCTGGACCCTGTTCTGGGGCGCGCTCGCCCTCGCCGTGCTGAACGCGACCACGCTGGTCCTTGCCGGCCGGCCGTGGGGCGAAACGTCCGGCTTCGCGCTGTGGGGCTCGAAAATGGCTGCCGCGATCGGCCTCGATCCGGCCCAATGGGTCTATTGGAAGGCCCATCCCCAGGCGCTGACCAACAGCATCTTTACCGACATCACGAGCGTGATGGATTTCGGCATCATCCTCGGCGCCGCCTTGGCCGCTGGCCTGTCCATGCGGTTCGAATGGCGCGGAATCAACCAAGCCTCGAGCCGCGCCTGGATCGGCGCCGCCGCCGGCGGTCTACTGATGGGCTATGGCGCGCGCCTGTCCAACGGCTGCAACATCGGCGCCTATTTCTCGGCCCTCGCCTCGGGCAGCCTCTCGGCCTGGCTCTGGGTCGCGGCGGCCTTCGTCGGCAGCTTCATCGGCTTGAAGCTGCGGCCGCTGTTGAAACTGCCGTAAGCGCGCACAAAACTAATCCCCCCGCAAAGGCACGCAACTTTCGGGGCCAAAAATCTTCAGATCAAATCATGCGCAGAGCCCGAACCTTCATCCGGGCCCTCCGCATATTTACGCTGCTATCCGCGGCGGTTCGTGATGCACCATCCAGATATAGGCGGCCGAAACCACCATCACCGCGACGCCGACGAGCAGATGCAGATTCATGGCTGCCGGATAAGTGGTAAAGCCGAGGAGCCAAGGCGACACCGCGACCCATATGCCCACCACGAATGCGAGCCATTCTTCCCATTCGGCGAAGGCTGCAAGGGCGGCAAAAGCGAGAACGATGATGACCAAGCCACTGATCCAGGCGCTCCACGCGGCGGCCGCCAGGGCGGCGTAGCCGAAGATCGAAGGCGACAGGAACAAGAATATTCCAAGCGCCAGCATCACGATGTCGAAGAGCGTTTCCCTGGTCCAACCAGTTCCTTTCATGACGACCTCCTCCACTAGAAGGCCCGAGGTGCCAAGTCCCTTAACGGACTGGCTTTTTCTAGACTTGGATGTAGTCTCGCGGTGCCGATTTTCAAGGGCCTGAGCGCCGGGCCGAGGCGCTCCATCTTTTGCTTGCATCGGGCGCGGACCTATACCACTCTATACGGATGCCTTAAGGGTAGAGGATGCTGCAGCGACACCGCTCGATCCTCGCGCCACGGGGCTTATTTCGCGTAAAGCCCTCCGTGATGCGCCGGACTTTGGCGTGTTGTGCGGGGGTTTTGTTTCTTTAAGAGAGGGCGGCAGGCCTATGCCTCGCCGCCTTGTGGCAGTTGTAAGAGGACTTTCATGGACAAGATCCCCATGACGGCAAACGGACATGCGGCGCTGATAAAGGAGTTGCAGATCCGCCAGCAGGAGGAGCGTCCGCGCATTATTCAAGCCATCGCCGAAGCGCGCTCGCACGGCGATTTGTCCGAAAATGCCGAATACCATTCCGCCAAGGAAGCCCAAGGCCTGAATGAAGGCCGCATCGCCGAGCTCGAGGATAAATTGTCGCGCGCCGAAGTGATCGACGTCTCGAAACTCTCCGGCGACACGGTGAAATTCGGTGCGACCGTGACCCTGGTCGACGAGGATACCGAGGAAGAAAAGGTCTATCAGATCGTCGGCGAAAGCGAGGCCGACGTGAAGTCCGGCCGCGTCTCGATCACCTCGCCCACGGCCCGAGCGCTGATCGGCAAGAGAGTGGGCGACCAGATCGAAGTGACGACGCCGGGCGGCGGGAAGAGCTACGAGATCCTGAACGTCACGTTCGTGTGATGACAGTTTGGGGCGCGCTAAGCGCCCTTAAATCTTCCCATTTACGACGTATTTTCACCGCATCTGAACGTCCGGGGCGCAGGAGGCAACATGGTGCAATCATTGCTTGTCACGCGGCGCTTGCTTCTGGCGGGCGGCGCGATGGCCTTGCTCTCGGCCTGTAACCCGACGGGGCCGGTCGAAGCGACCGTCCGTCTCAACCCTTCCGAAGCAGCGAGCGTGCGCTTCCGCGCCATTCGCGTCGATACGTCCCGGATCGCGGAGCGCGGCCTGCCCGATTATGCCGAACGGCTAAAGCCGATGGTGCAGCAGTCGGCGCTCGCCGCCTTCGGACCCCGGCTCGCCCCGCAGGACAAACAGGCGCCCACTCTGGTGATCCGCGTCGACAGTATCCAACTCGCCTCCTACGCCGGCGGCGGCCACTCGATCACCTTCAGCGACCATAGCGGTGGCGGCGGTGAACTCGACTGGATCGACGGGGCCGGCCTCATCGTTGCGGCAAACGGCAAGGTGCTGGCGGACGAGCCTTTGTTCGCGAGCCAGGATCCCGGCAGCGGCGGCGCCTGGTTTTTGCCCGACAACGAAGACCGCCGCACCGCGTCGCTGTGCGACATTTTTGTCCAGTGGATCAAGCGGCAGATGCAGCTCTAGGTCGTCAACGGAGTGAAGCGTGTACGACTGGTCGTAAGCTTTAACCTATAAGAAGGCCAAAAGCCGTCGCAGGCTCGGACGAGGGCTGTCCGCTGAAAGTCTGCAAGATTCCGAGCAACCCCTTCTCCCGATGGGAGAAGGGGTCGCGCGCAATCATCGCGGACATTTTCCCGGACAGCCACGGGCCGCTGTTACTAGCCCTTGTAATGATACCATTGCGACATTTGCGGGAGTTGCTCAGCATCCGTCGCATTGATTGAACTGAGCGGGCTATCGCCGTTTTGCGCGCCAAGATAACGGCCGACCGAGGAACCATCGCCGTTCGTCCCAAACGTTCCCCCCTGCTGTGTCGCGGCAAACGACGCCCAGCTGTCGAGGCTCGACACATCGTCGCCCTGCGATTTTTTGTCCGCAACGAAAGTGACGCCATGCGGCGAGCCGAAGGTGAAGCCCGGCGCATTGTCCTGCGAGACGAGCGGCGTGAACGCCCCTGTCGTCTTGTCGACTTGACCGAAAGCGTTCAGGCTGCCGACCGAAGCATAATAATCGTTCGGGTTGAGGCCCGTCGCGTGAACGGCCAAAACGCGACCGTCTTTGCTATCTGAAATGTAGAACGTGCCGGACGTCGCCGTCGGCACGATGACATCGTCAAGCCCGGCATTGCCGACGGACGCGGCGGGAATGCCCTGGATCGGCGTGAAGTCCACGGTCTGTTTTGCGGTGCCAGGGTTTTTCACGTCGATGATCGTGCCATCGGCATTGCTCGAGAAGATCAGGTCGCCATTGCTCGCAAGCTTCAGCGAATCCGGATCGCTCTGCGGAATAACCTCGGTTTGGTCGGTGACGGTGTCATAGCCCGTCGCGCCGTCGAGCAAAACGGGCGTGGTCTGGAGCAAAGAGCCGGGCGTCGGATTCGGGCCGTTGAGCAGCTTGACGATCGTCGCGTCGCCATTGCCCGTCGGGTTCGTATAGCTCAGGAACACTTGATCGCCCTTGAACACCACGTCGTCATAGCCGCGCGTCGCCGACGTGTCGGCATAGTTGAAATGCGCGGTGACGGTCTGCGTCTTGGGATCGATCAAGGAGAGCGACGAGTCGCCGTCCTGGTTTTGCAGGGCCCAGACGAGCCCGGTTTCGGGATTGTATTTCAGGCCATCGACCGAGCCGCTGATCGAGTAGGCGTGAACGAAATTTCCCTTGTCGTCATATTGAACGATAGTGCTGTCGCCCGGAATGACCCCGGTTGAATCGACCCCGTTGCCATATTCCACGAACATATATTTGCCGGCCTGGGTGATGGAATCGAGGCCGCTCACGCCGCTCGGCGCGTCACCGAACGTCTTGATCGAATCGACTTGCGGCGCAGACGCCGCATGTTTGTCGGGAATGAACGTGACGCCATGCGGCGAGCTGAAGTCCATGCCCGGCGCATTGGTAGCTGACAGGAGCGGCGTGAAAGCGCCGGTCGTCGGATCGACTTGGCCGAACGCCTTCAGGCTCCCGACCGAAGCATAATAATCGTTGGGATTGAGGCCCGTGGCGTGGAACGAATAGACCTTGCCGGTGGCGGTGTCGGTCAAGACGAATGTCCCGGCGGTTGCGCTCGGCTTGATGACATCGTCGAGACCAGCATTGCCGGCGGTCACGCCCTGAATCGGGGTGAACGAAACAGCCTGATTGGCTGTGCCGGGATTTTGGATGTCGATGATCGTGCCGTCGGCGCCGCTCGACATGATGAGATCGCCATTGGGCGCCTGCTTCAACGAGTCCGGATCGCTTTGCGGCACCGTTTCGATCTTGCCGGTGACGGTATCGAGACCGGTGGCGCCATCGGTGAGAATCGACGTGGTGAGGAGCGTACCGCTCGGATTGTCGCCGTTGAGAAGTTCGACCAGCGTCGGATCGCCGGGATTGACCGGGTTGGTGTAGCTCAAGAAAACCTGATTGCCCGCGAAGACGACATCGTCATAGCCGCGGGACGCGGACGGATTGGCGAAGCTCAGCGGCGCCGAGACCTTATGGGTCTTAGGATTGATCAACGTGATCGTCGAATTGCCGTCCTGGTTCTGCAGCGCCCAGATCTCGCCCGTGTAGGGATTATATTTCAGGCCATCCACGGAGCCGGCGATCGAATAGGAATATTCGACTTGTCCGGTCTTATCATATTGGACGATCGTGCTCGATCCGCCCGCGCCCGTCGAGTCGGCGCCGTTGCCATATTCTACAAAGTAGGAGCCGTCCGCCGTCGTCACCGAATCCGGTGCGCTGACACCCGTCGGCGTCGTAAATGTTCTGATATCGTTGATCGCAACCATCTCGATCCTCCATCAATACGGGCAATTGCGTGGACAATATGTGGCTGCGGCGGTGACGTCGGTGTGACGGCACTTTGTGCGCACGGCGCACGAGAGCGGGGCGCGGCACTCAGATGCCGGCGCAAAAAACCATGAAATCCTCGCTAACGCCCTATCGTTTCAGGGCAAATCCCCTCGCCCCGCGGTATCGATCGCTGCCAAAGGCTCGTCCTTGATCTTGGTCAGCGCCAGCGATGTGCGCACATTGCGCACGTTCGGCACGGCAGTGAGTTCACCGACGAAGGCCTGGAAGGCCGCCATATCCGGGCTGATACATTTCAGGATAAAATCGATATCGCCCGACAGGGTCCAGGATTCGCGCACATTCTTCCAGGATTTGATCCTGGCGGCGAAAGCGGCGAGTTCCGGCTCCGATTGGATCTCCAGATGCACGAAGGCAAAGGAAACGATGCCGTAGCCAACCGATTTTGCGTCGACTAGGGCGCGGTAGCCCTGGATGACCCCAGCCTCTTCGAGCGCCCTCACCCGGCGCAGGCAGGGCGGCGGCGAAATGCCGACCCGGCGCGCCAGATCCACATTGGTCATGCGCCCGTCCGATTGCAGCGCGTCGAGGATCATCAGGTCGACGGAGTCCAATTTTGGGCTGCTGGCGGGCGAAGGAAAAGTGGCGTCGGGCAAAGTATCGCTCAAGGGTTGGCGCAAACCGTCGAAAGGTTTAAAGGGGCTAACTCTCGCATTCAACGGGGCGACTCTTTCTTTAAGGCCATGGATCAATTGTCACAACCGCTTAAGCCCGCCGCTTCCCTCGTCCCGCAAGGAACCACAGCCTGGATTTTGACTGATGGTAAGATCGGCGACGAAGTGCATTGTTTCGGCATTGCCGAAACGCTCGGGCTCGAACCGGTCCGCAAATTGATCCACCGCTCGATTTTCTCGCCGCTGGCCCCCTGGGGGCCGATCGACCCGCGCCACCGCACGGCTAAGGTCAATGGCCTGCTCGCCCCGCCCTTCCCCGACATTGCCATCGCCTCGGGCCGCCGCACGGTGCCTTATTTGCGCTATGTGCGCGAAAAGTCGGAAGGCAAGACCTTCACGATTTTCCTGAAAGATCCGCGCACCGGGCCGGAGACCGCCGATTTCATCTGGGCGCCGGAACACGACAAGGTGCGCGGCGAAAACGTGCTGGTGACCCTCACCTCGCCGCACCGCCTGACGCCGGAGCGCCTTGCTGCAGCCCGCGCCGTTCAGGACAAGCGCATTGCGCATCTGCCCACACCGCGCGTCGGTCTCGTCATCGGCGGCATGAGCCGGCATCATTCGCTGCAAGAGCAAGACGTCGCCCGGATCTGCGCGGTCGCCTTGGCCGCGATCGAAAACGGACAAGGCGTGATGGTCACGCCCTCGCGCCGCACGCCAAAATCCGCGGTCAAGGCCATCGCCGCCAATTTGCAGGCGGCCGATCCCGAGGGCGCATTCAGTTTCGTATGGACCGGAGAAGGCGAAAACCCCTATCTCGCGATCATGGCCAATGCCGATTACATCCTCGTCACCGCCGATAGCGTCAACATGATCGGCGAAGCGGCAACCACCACGGCCAGCCTCTATGTCTACGAACCGAGCGGCGGCTACAAAAAGATCAATTATTATCTGCGCCGCCTGACGGATGAAGGCTTGATCCGCCGGCTTGAAGGGAACGTGATGGAGCCCTATGCGCGCCGCTCCGTCGATACGACGCAGGAAATCGCCGACGCGATCGCGAAGCGCTATGCGGCGTGGAAGAGCGGGAAGTAGGAGGAACACGGGAATAGCGACCGGAACGGTCGCGGTCCCAGGTCGGGCCAGGCGTTAAAGGACCGCGACCGTCCCGGTCGCATGAGGCCACGGTCCATTCAAACTTATCCCACGCGCACAGGAGCTTCCGGGAACGACAGCTGTTCGCGCGCCTTCCATTCATGGGTAACGTAATTCAGGATCACCGATTTGCGCACGCCGTTGATCGCGCGCTTTTCGAAGCCGTGCCACGTGTTGTCCGACGGCACGAAGATCATGGCGTTGCCGGGCACGAAGGGCGCGCGGCCGAAATGCTGTTCCTTGCTCACATACATGTCGGTGCCAAGGTCCTCGTGCCCCGCTTCGTCCGACAGATAGAGCAGGCAGGTGAATTTCTTGACGCCGAGATCCGTGTGCGGCTCGAGCCAGAAGCCGTCGATGTCCATCGCATATTCGAGCCGCAGGAACGTGTCGTCGATCGGCGCCTCGAACCGCTCGGCGATGTAATTCACGATGCTCTGGTCCTGGAACGCGTCGGCGACCGCGCGCATCACCGGATATTTCGCCATGTTGGCGACGTCGAAATAGGAGCGCGTGTTGTTGTGCAATTCGCGCCGGCCGGAAACACCTTCGAGCCCCGGCGCCTTGAACGGCAGCGTGTTCAGTTCCGTGATGACATCGGCCGGCAGCGCCCTGGAGATCGTATAATGGCGGTAAGGCACCTCGAAAGCCGCGCGCGCGTCGAGGGATTGGCGGAACGTCTTCACGACATCTTGAGCAGAAGCAGTCATCTAGGGTCGCACCTCATTGCACTGTTTTTCAGCGGATTTCTCAGGAATTGGTTGCATATGACACGAGCCACCCGTCCGGCACAATCATTTTGTCCCGTTTAGAAGGAGTCTGAGCTGGGCGGCGATCCACAAGCGAATCAGTCATTTTTCTACACAAACCTTGTCGAACCGCGTTACAGTTATTATAAATTTGCATAGCTTTGCCGTTGGCCCATTCTGATTCAATCCCAACGGCCTTTTTATGTACCCGACAAATTTGGAGCTTTTTGTGTCCATCGCACAAACTGACATGAGCTTACATGCTAGGATGATCATCATCGGCTCTGGCCCGGCCGGCTATACAGCGGCGATCTACGCGGCGCGCGCCATGCTGGAGCCGGTCATGATCGCCGGCTTCGAGCCGGGCGGCCAATTGATGATCACCACGGATGTGGAGAATTATCCGGGCTTTGCGAGCGCCATCCAGGGCCCCTGGCTGATGGAGCAGATGAAGGCCCAGGCCGAGCATGTCGGCACCAAAATGGTCTCGGACCATATCACCGCCGTCGACCTGTCGCGCCGGCCGTTCCATCTCGTCGGCGACAGCGGCAAGACCTATACGTGCGACACGCTCGTGATCGCCACCGGCGCCAAGGCCAAATGGCTGGGACTGCCGAGCGAAGAGACGTTCAAGGGCTACGGCGTGTCGGCCTGCGCCACCTGCGACGGCTTCTTCTATCGCGGCAAGGATGTGGTCGTCGTCGGCGGCGGCAATTCGGCCGTCGAAGAAGCTTTGTATCTGTCGCATCTCGCCCGCAAGGTGACGGTCGTGCATCGCCGCGACGGTTTCCGGGCCGAGCGGATCCTGCAGGAGCGGCTGTTCAAGACGCCGAATGTCAACGTCATCTGGGATAGCGCCGTCGAGGAAATCTGCGGCGGCGGCACGCCGGCCGGCGTAACCCATGTGCGCTTGAAGAATGTGAAGACCGGCCAGGTCTCCGAGGTGAAGACCGACGGCGTGTTCGTCGCCATCGGCCACCAGCCGGCGGCGGACCTGTTCGCCGGACAAATCGAGATGAAGCCGAACGGCTATATTCGTACCGCCCCCGATTCCACGGCCACCAATGTGCCTGGAGTTTTTGCGGCCGGCGATGTGACGGACGATATCTACCGCCAAGCAGTGACTGCTGCCGGCATGGGCTGTATGGCCGCGCTCGAAGCCGAGCGCTGGCTCTCCACCCAGCTTTTGAGTCAAGCGGCTGCAGCGGAGTAGAGCGAAGGGGAACGTGAGCGGATCGTCAAGCGGGGAGCTATTGCGCCCGCGCCTGATCACGGCAACACGGACGATCCGGTAAAGGAGGTCTGAGGTGGACTGGGACAAATTGCGGGTTTTTCAGGCCGCGGCCGATGCGGGCTCGTTTACGCACGCCGGTGAGGCGCTTGGCCTGAGCCAGTCAGCAGTCAGCCGCCAGGTCGGCGCTCTGGAGCACGATCTCGACGTACCGCTGTTTCACCGCCACGCCCGCGGCCTGATTTTGACGGAACAGGGCGAATTGCTGTTCCGCACGGTCAAGGACGTCATGCTGAAGCTCGAGGCGGCGCGCACGCGTCTCAGCGACTCGCGCGAGAAGCCGCATGGCGAATTGCGGGTGACGACGACGACCGGCATCGGCGCCAATTGGCTCACGCCGCGCCTCGGCGAGTTCCTGGAGCTCTATCCGGAAATCAAGCTGCAAGTCATTCTGACCGATGACGAGCTCGATCTTGGCATGCGCGAGGCGGATGTCGCCTTGCGGCTGCGCCAGCCGGTGCAGCCTGATCTCATCCAGCGCCGCCTGTTCACCATGCATTTCCATGCCTTCGCCTCGCCCGAATATTTGAAGCGGCACGGGCATCCGCGCACCCTCGAAGACCTCGATCACCACCGGATCATCGCGTTTGGATCGAGCGGGTCGAGCTATCTCAACAATATCAACTCGCTCCCCATCGCCGGCCGAGATGCGAAGAATCCGCGTCCCACCAGCGTGACGGTCAACAATATCAACGCGATCCTCAATTCGGTGAAAAGCGGCGTCGGCGTCGCCGTTCTGCCGGACTATCTCGCCGAAATTGAAACCGGTTTGGTGCGCGTGTTGCCCCAGGCCGAAATGCCTGAGCTCGACTGTTATCTCGTCTATCCGGAAGAGATGAAGAATGTCGCGCGTGTCCAGGTTTTCCGGGACTTTTTGGTCACCAATGCGCAGCGTTGGCACTATTAGTCTTGGACTAAGATGCTGGAAACGTTCGTCCTTTACGCATCACCCCAAGCATGGCTCCCATGCGAAGTCTTGGGTTGTCGCATGGGCACTTTGCCGTCAAAGTAGGCCCTGGTTGATGAAGGAGTTGGCGTCCTTGCCCCCCAAGGCCGCCACGTTTCTCACCGTTCCCCTCAGAACCCTAGAAGGGTTTGGCCGGACCTTGTGTCCGGCCTCTTTTTTGAAAACAAAGCGCTTTGAGCGGACTGCGACATGGAAGGCTTCGGTCCTTTCGCCCCTTACCTCACATATACAGAGGCTGGCCTTCCAAGCCCTTGTAGAGGTCGGCCACGTAATCCCCGTAGCCGTTGAACAGAAGCGTCGGCACGCGCTGGCCAGTCCCCAAAACCTCTTCGGTCGCCTGGCTCCAGCGCGGATGCGGCACTTTCGGGTTCACATTGGCCCAGAAGCCATATTCGGACGATTGCAGCGTCTCCCAATAACTCACTGGCCGCTCGTCGGTAAAAGTGATCTTGACGATCGACTTGATTGACTTGAACCCGTATTTCCACGGGGTCGCGAGCCGCAACGGCGCGCCATGCGGCTTCGGCAACGGCTTGCCATAGGCGCCGGTCACCATGAAGGTGAGATCGTTCATCGCCTCGGCCATGGTGAGGCCTTCGACATAGGGCCAGGGATACCAGGTCTGGCGCTGGGTCGGCGCCATTTTCGCATCTAGGAAAGTTTCGAAGCGGACATATTTCGCCGAGGAGAGCGGTTTGGCCTTGGCGATGAGCGCGCTCAGCGGAAAGCCCGTCCATGGCACCGCCATGCCCCAGGCCTCGACGCAGCGGTGGCGGTACAGACGCTCCTCGAGCGGCATAGCCTTGATGAGATCGTCGATGCCATAGGTCTTCTTGTCCTCGACCATCCCGTCGACGGCGACCGTCCAAGGCCGCGTCTTCAGACTGTCGACGGTGCGATAGATGTCCTTGGTGAAGCCGAATTCATAGAAATTGTTGTATTTGCCGTTCACGTCCTCGGGCGTGATGTCGCGGTCGAGCTTGTAGGTCTCGTTGCGTTTGGCCGGATAGAGCGAGGCAGTCGGATCGGCATCGGCCGCAGCCCATTGCGGCCAGACCGCCGCGCCCGCCAGCGCCGCGGCACCCGAAAGCACGGCGCGGCGGTTGAGAAAGAGCGCCTCCGGCGTTGCAAGATGCTCAGGGATTTCCCAGCCCTTCCGGCGCTTGATCAACATGACATTCTCCTCAAATCTATAAGCGCGAATGTAGTTGAGAAACGCCGCTCAAGCCAAATCACGAGGCTGCGAGGCACGCGCGATCAATAAGGATCACGGCAACCTCGCAGATCGGCTCCCCTACCCTGCTCGCTCGTGCGCGCGCTGCGCCACCACATGCTCGGCCGGTTTGCCGGAAAGCTCGGCCATATGGTTGAACTTCGCGGCATAGGTGCCGACGCCCGCGGTCGCGGAGCGCAGTTCTAGGATCAGGTCGCCGATTTCCGCTTCGGGGATCAGCGCCTTCAACGTGTCCCATCCCGGCCAGCCCTCACGCGGATCATAGCCCAGAATCTGGCCGCGCCGCGCCGACACCATGCCCGTCGCCCGCGACAGCGCGTCCGTGGGCACGTGCACGTCGACCGACAGAATCGGCTCGAGCAGCACGGGCCGCGCTTTCGCCAGCGCTTCCGTCACGGCGAGCTTTGCCGCGGCGCGGAATGCCATGTCGGAGGAATCGACCGTGTGATACGAGCCGTCCGTGAGCGTCACGGCCACATCCACCACCGGAAAACCCAAAGGCCCGCGTGCCATGCCGTCGCGGCAGCCAATCTCGACGGACGCAAAATATTGTTTCGGCACCGTACCGCCGTGCACCGTCTCGGAAAAGGCAAAGCCTTCGCCGCGTGCCTGCGGCCGCACGTCGATCAGCACATCGCCATATTGGCCGTGGCCGCCGGATTGCTTCTTGTGCCGGCCGCGGGTCGAGACCGCATCGCGGATCGTCTCCCGGTAGGACATCGAGCGCTTCCTCGCGCCGACATTGACATTGTAGCGCGCGCTCAACCGCTCCAGCGCCACGCGCAAATGCATTTCGCCTTGACCGAGCAGGCGCAACTCGCTCGCCTCAGCATCCTGCTGGAAGACCAGCGCAGGATCCTCCTCGATCAATTTGCCAAGGGCGGCGGCGACGCGCACCTCGTCCTTGCGATCCTTGACCACCAGCGCGAAGCCGTGGATGGGTTCGGGCGTGGGCTGCATGGCAAGCGGCTCGGGGGCCTCCGCGTTGGTCTTCGCCTCCGTGAAGGTCTGTCCCGTCAACGCGTGTTCGAGCCGGCCGAAGGCAAGCGTATCGCCCTCTTCGGCGCTGCCGACTTTCGCGAGCGAACCGCCGGTGAGCCGCGACAGGCCCGAAATGCGGTCCTCCTCGCCGTGCGAGTTCAGAACGCTGGCACCATCGGCAAAGGAACCGCGCAGCACGCGCGCAAACGACAACTTGCCGCCATGTGCCGTATGCATCGTGCGCAACACATGAGCGAGCGGCGGACCTTCTGCCGCAAGGTTCAAACGCTCGCGCGTCTCGGCGACGCCCGGGCTTTCATGCCGCAGCGCTTTCAAGAGCCGCGTGACGCCATTGCCGCGCTCCGCGGCACCCATCAGGATCGGCACGATCTGTCCGCCGCGCACATCCTTGGTGAGATCGTCGAAGACCTGATCACGCGGCGGCTCGATGTCGGAAATCAATTCCTCCATCAGCGTGTCATCATAATCGGCGAGACGCTCCAACATCGAATAGCGCGCTTCCTTCTCGCGCGGCAATTCGCCTTCCGGTAAGTCGACGACGGTCGAGGGCGCATGCTCGCGATAGATGAAGGCACGCTCCAAAGCGAGATCGATGAAGCCGGTCGAAATGCCGTTCTGCCAGATCGGAATTTGCCGCAGCAGCAGAGGCGCGCGCGAGGCCGGCTGCAGAAGTTTCAGCGACTCGCGAATGCTCGACGTTGCCAGATCGATTTTGTTGAGGAACAGGAGGCGCGGAATGTTCTGCTCTTCCAACTCGCGCAAGATCACCTGCAGCAGAGGCACTTTCTTCTCGTCGAGTTCGCACACGACGATCGCCAGATCGCACGCTGCGAGAGTCGCGCGCATGTCGTTCAGGAATTCGATCGAGCCGGGACAATCGACGAATGTATAGCGGTCGCCCATGTAATCGACGCAAGCGATATTGGGCTCGACACTCATCTGATGGGCGCGCGCTTCGGGCGTCGCATCGCCCAGGCTCGTGCCGTCCGAAACTTTTCCCTGCCGCTGCAGGGCACCGCCCCGCGCCAGCAAGCTTTCGAGCAGGGTGGTCTTACCGCTCTGATAGGGGCCGACGATCGCGATCAATCGCGGCCCCGCCGCTCTGCCTAGGGGTGTTTTAGCCGTTTCGTTCATGGCGCTCTCCCAAGGTTGTACCGGGGCACCAATGGGACCGGCCCCGCCGGAGCGCCCAGTTATATTTTGGTCATAATCGTCTCAGCCTCGGAGGAAAAGCGCAAGGGAAAGATGCGGGCGGGCATCGAGTGGCGGAAAGCTCGGATTTTCGGCAATAGGCCCCGCGCGCCGATGCACACACGATCACGCCGCTTATACACACGAAAAATTGTTTGAGACGCCTCCCTGCTTTGCCCAATCGGCGCGCATCAAGACAGCGCCCGCAATTGTGCGCGCAGCTTATCTACATCGCCTGGCGCAAACGGCTTCTCGATCTCCTCATGCGTGCGCTGCCATATGGGGAAGGCCTTGGCGAGCAGGCGATGCCCGGCGGGCGTCAGGCTGAGCCGGCGGCTGCGCTTGTCACTCAGATCCTGGGCGATTTTGACGAGACCGCGCCGCTCCAGCGGTTTGAGCGCTGCCGTCAGCGTGGTGCGATCCATGGCGAGCAGCGACGACACATCCTTCATCGCCGCCGGCTGCGGCCGATTGAGCGACATGAGCAGCGAAAATTGCCCATTCGTCAGATCCAGCGGGCGCAAAACTTCATCGAAGATGCGTGCGAGACTCCGCGCCGCCCGCTGCATGTGCAGACACAAGCAGCAATCGCGCACCATCAAGGTTGTTTCAAAAGGAAGCGACTCAGCGGTTGACATGACGTAATTATGTTGATATCAACCTAAATTGTCAAGGAGGCAAATCCCCTTTGCCTCGCTTATGACAGGAGGATTCATGAGCACGCAGAACTTGTTCCTGGCCGTTTTCCTCGGCGACAAAACTGGCGCACGCAGACGGGCGTGGGACGCGCTTCCCGAACAAGAGCAGCAGGCGAAAATGCAGGCAGGCATGGCGGCGTGGAAAGCCTGGGTCGAGAAGCACCAATCGCGGATCGTCGAAATGGGTGGGCCGCTCGGCAAGACCAAAGCCATCGGCGACCATGGCATTCAGGACATCGCCAATGCGATGACGGCCTTCACCGTCGTGCGCGCCGCGTCGCATGAAGAGGCGGCACAATTATTCGACGGCCACCCGCACTACACGATTTTCCCCGGCGAAACGATTGAGGTGATGCCGGTGTTGCCGATCCCCGGCGCTTAGTCCGCATCAGAATGCGGGCGGCACGGCACTTGCCGCAACCGCCGCCCGTTCGCGGAACATTTTCTCGATCTTGGGAGATCAACGATGAAACTTTACGGATTCGCCGCGACCCGTACGCTACGCGCGCTTTGGGGCCTCAAGGAACTCGATCTGGATTTCGAATTTATCCCCGTCAACCTGCTGAAGGGCGAGCACAAACTGCCCGATTTCTTGAGTATCAATCCGGCCGGAAAGGTCCCCGTTCTGATTGACGGCGATCGCATCATTCCCGAATCGGCGGCAATCGTTCTCTATCTGGCTGACAAATATCCGGACAAAGGCCTATTGCCCACCGACCTCGAGGAACGCGGGCAAGCCTATCGCTGGATCATGTTTGCGGTCACTGAATTGGAACAGCCACTCTGGCGGATAACCAGGCACAGCTTCCTCTACCCGGAAGACAAGCGGCTCCCAGCCGACATGGCTTTGGCACGCGAGGAATTTGCCGACATGGCGGCGATCCTGGACAAGCATCTGGAAGGGCGCCAATTCATCGTCGGCGACAAGATCACGGTAGCCGATTGCGTGACGGCCTGGCTCATCGATTGGGCCAACGAGTTCCGCCTGATCGACAACTTTCCGCAACTGCGCGCCTATCTGGAACGCATGTACGCACGGCCCAATGCACCGCAACGGATCGCCGAGGCGCGCGCGGCTGCGTAGCGGGAGGCGGATGCGATGTTCCGCGTGACGGCCGACAGTCTGGAAACCTATCTCGACTTCGATCCCGCGCGGAAATCCGACCTGCTGCAGTTCGACGCGCTCATCAAGAAGGCGGCGCCGCAACTCAAGCGCTACTTTCACCAAGGCACGCCGGCCGGCGAAGCCGGCATGCGCATGAACATGATCGGCTACGGCCGGTTTCGCTATGCGATCAAATCCGGCAAATCGACCGACTGGCCTGTGATCGGCATCGCTTTGCAGAAGAACTACATCAGCGCTTATTTTTCCATCACGATCGACGGTTCGCCGATCGTCGGTGCCTATGCGGGGAGGCTCGGAGAAACGCGATCCGGCCGCAATAATTTCAGCTTTGTCGCGTTCGTGGATCTCGACGCGGAGGCCTTGTCAGCCCTCCTCTCCGAGACCGAGCGTATCTATGTAAGCGATCCGGAGAATCCGCGCCGCTACCGCGAAGGTTCGCGCAACGACTGAGCTCACCCCTTCTCCCATCGGGAGAAGGTGGCTTGCGAAGCAAAACGGATGAGGGGACTCGGAATCATCGCTGGCGCAACTCTTGCCGTAGCCAATCTCGCGAGGGTGTCCCCTCATCCGACCGACTTCGTCGGCCACCTTCTCCCTCTGGGAGAAGGGGTGCGCCGATTCATTTGCGCTATGTCGACAACGGTCGCGCGCGTCTCACCGCAATTCGGCGCAGAATTTCTGGATCTTCTTGCACGCCTCTTCGAGCAGCTTGTTCGACGTCGCGTAGGAAATACGGAAGTTCGGGCCGAGGCCGAAGGCCGAGCCGTGCACCGCTGCAACACCCTCGACATCGAGCAGCGCTGAGACGAAATCCTCGTCGGTTTTGATCACCGTGCCATTCGGCGCCGTCTTGCCGATGGCTTCCGAGCAGTCGGGATAGACGTAGAACGCGCCTTCCGGCTTCGGGCACTTGAGGTATTTCGCCTGGTTGAGCATCGAGACGACGAGGTCGCGACGCTCCTCGAAGGCCTTCTTGCTGGTGTGGACGTAATCCTGCGGCCCATTCAGCGCCTCGACCGCCGCCCATTGCGCGATCGAGCAGGCGCCCGAGGTCTGCTGGCCCTGGATCATGTCCATGGCCTTGATCAGCTTTTCGGGACCCGCGGCATAGCCGATGCGCCAGCCGGTCATGGCATAGGCTTTCGACACGCCGTTCATGGTGAGCGTGCGCTCGTAGAGCGACGGTTCGACCTGGGCCGGGGTAGCGAAGACGAAATCGCCGTAGGTCAGGTGCTCGTACATGTCGTCGGTCAGCACCCAGACATGCGGATGCTTCACCAGCACGTCGGTAATGGCCTTCAGCTCGGCGTGGGTATAGGCCGCGCCGGTCGGGTTCGACGGCGAATTGAGCACGAGCCACTTGGTCTTCGGCGTGATCGCGCGGTCGAGATCCGCCGCCTGCAGCTTGAAATTATGCGCGATCGTGCAATTGACAAAGACCGGCGTGCCGCCGCACAGCGCCACCATCTCCGGATAGCTCACCCAATAGGGCGCCGGAATGATCACCTCGTCGCCGGGGTTGACCGTCGCCATGAAGGCGTTGAACAGGATCTGCTTGCCGCCGGTCCCGACGATCGTCTGGGACGGCTTGTAGTCGAGGCCGTTCTCGCGCTTGAACTTCTTGGCGATTGCCTCGCGCAGCGGCGCGATGCCGGAGACCGGCGTATATTTCGTCTCGCCGCGCATGATCGCGTCGATCGCCGCCTTCTTGACATTGTCCGGCGTGTCGAAATCCGGCTCGCCGACCGAGAGCGAGATCACTTCGCGCCCTTGCGCTTTCAGGTCGCGGGCTTTCTGGGTGACGGCAATGGTCGCAGAAGGCTTCACACGGGAAAGGGCGTCGGCAAGAAAGGCCATGATTTGCTCCAAAAGGTCATTTCGCCTGTCAAAAGGCGGACGGGACCATATTGGCCGGAGGCCCGAAGGGCAATCAAAAAGCTCTGATCAAAACGATCAACATGGGAAATAATCCCAGCAGTCGTAAGCTCTGACCTACAAGAAGGCCGCACTGTCATCCCGGGCGTGACCCGGGATGACAATCGTTGATGTCACATGAGGCCGAGGCAGGGGGCGCTGGTTTAAGCGGTCCGCCGCACGCCGCGTGCGCTAGCGCACAGCGGGCGCGCGGGCTTTATCCCATGGTCATCCTGTCTTTTACGGACGGGGATGAACATGTCGATCAAGGACTTTTTTGGGAAGGATCTTTCGGCGAGCGAACCGGCGCTCGATGTCGCCTATCTGGCGAAGCGGCAACTCCATGTGTCTGCCGCCTTGCTGATCGGCTTCATCCTGGTGGCGTTCCCGCTCGTCTTCAGTAGACTTTGAACCGTGGAAGTAGACTTTAACCGCGGACGACAGTTTGGAATTTCTGCACCAGCGGCAGCAGCTTGGCATTCGTCTCGTTCACCTTTTGAATGAGGCCATTCACATCCGGCTCCAGCGCCGGATCGGTCGTCACCGGCGCATCGCCGGCAATTTCGAACGACCCCTTGTTTTGCTCGATAAAGGCGATCATTTGCAGCGACGAGGCGGTGCGCGCCGACATTTGCGCGATCACATCCGATAGGGCATCGCCCGGCGCGGTCACGACGCGCGCATAGGCTTTATCGAAAACCTCCCGCACATCATCCGGCATTTTCAGACTGGCGTGTTTGACGTCGGTCGCATGCACGAGCCCGGTCAGATCCTGATTGAGGCCGGTCAGCGCGGCGCTCGCGGCGGTCAAATCGTCCTTATGCTGGACGAGCGTCGCGATGGAGCGAAAATACGGCGCGGAGACGCGGAATTGGTCCATCGCCTTCGCCTGCAGCCCATCGAACCCCTGCTTGAACGCGACCAGCACCGCGAGATCTTCGGCATAGGGCCCCAGCGCCTTGATCTGGTCGGCATTCAGATCGGGCAGATTGGCGCCCGCCTTGTCCAAAGTCCCGCTCTGGAGCGCATCGATCAACGCCTTGCGCTGCTCCGAATCGTCCCCGCATCCCGCCAAAAAGGCCGCCAGCCCAAGAACAATAAAAGAACGACGAGAAAAATACGACATCGACCCAATCACCCCACTTCAACATGGAACCCGGGTTTAGGCCGCCATTGGTTAATTTTACCGATACGCGCCTAAATTTTAACCATGGTCTGTGAAACTCTTGCAGGCTTGCGTATCTTTTAACCGGTTCGACTTGAGCAAGGTCAATTTAAACTGTGGCGCGGCCGAACATCATCCATAATCGAGTTTTGACCCTAGCAGAGCAATTCCCTGATGCGGCGCATCTTTCTCCCCCTTGTGTTTTTGGCGATCGTGGTCGCGGCGTGGGTCTACACCGCGCAGCGCGGCCCGCTGGGCACCGAATGGCAGGGTTATGCGGAAGGCGACTATGTGAAGGTCGGGCCGACCCTCGCCGGCCTCGTGACGACGGTGCATGTGGCGCGCGGCGATGTGGTGGCTAAGGATGCGCCGCTGTTCGACCAGGATGACGTGAACGACAAGGCGGCGCTCGATCAGGCCGCACGGCTCTACGGCCAGGCGCAAAATCAGTTGCACAATTTGCAGACCCCCGCCCGCGACACCGAAATCCAGACCGCCGAGGCCAATCTGCTCGATGCGCAGGCCGCCCGCGACAAGGTGCGCATCAATCTCGCCCGCAACCAGGATCTCCTGAAAACCGGCGCCGCTTCGACCCAATTGGTCGAGGATCAAAAAGCCGATCTGCGCTCGGCCGAAGCCAAAGTGCAGGGGCTTGAAGCCTCGCTGGCGCAAATGCGTTCGTCCTACGGCCGCGAAGGCGATATCAAGGCGCAAGGCGCGGCGGTGGAGGCGGCCCAAGCGGTGATCGCCCAGGCGCGCTGGAAGCTCGACCAGCGCCATGTCATCGCGCCCGCCGCCGGCACAATCGCCGATGTCATGGTGCGGCCCGGAGAAATGGTGAGTGCCGGCGCCCCCGTCGTCTCGCTGCTGCCGCCCGAGAACGTCTTCGTGCGCTTCTTCGTTCCCGAACCCGACCTCGCCAAGCTCCACCTCGGCGACAAAGTCGGGATCGTTTGCGACAATTGCGTGCGCGACCTGACCGCGCAAATCTCCTTCATTGCGCCGCAGGTCGAATACACCCCGCCCGTGATCTATTCCGAGGCGCAGAACGCCAAATACGTCGTCCTTCTAGAAGCACGGGCCCAGAAAGGCGCGGCGCTGCGCCTCAATCCCGGCCAGCCCGTCACTGTCCGCCCTCTCGGCTCAGGCGCGCAGCCATGAACGGCGAGCCGGTCATCGACGTGCGCAACCTACGCAAGGATTTCGGCCCGCGCAAAGTGGTCGAAGACCTGTCGCTGCAGGTCGAGCAAGGCGAGATCTGCGGCTTTCTCGGCGCGAACGGCAGCGGCAAAACCACGACGATCCGCATGTTGTGCGGCCTGCTCGTGCCGGATGCGGGCTCGGGCACCTGCATCGGCTTCGACATCATCCGCGAGGCGCAAAGCATCCGCCGCCATGTCGGCTATATGACGCAGAAATTCAGCTTCTACGAGGACCTGACCGTCGCTGAAAATCTCCATTTCGTCGCCAGCGTCTACGAGATGAAGAACAGCCGGCGAGCGGTCACGGAGATCATGGAGCGCATGGGCCTCGCCGACCGGCGCGATCAACTGGCGGAACACCTCTCGGGCGGCTGGAAACAGCGCCTCGCGCTTGCCGCCTGTGTGCTGCACCAGCCGAAACTGTTGCTGCTCGACGAGCCCACCGCCGGCGTCGACGCCAAGGCACGGCGCGAATTTTGGGATCTCATCCACGACATGGCGGGCGAAGGCCTCACCGTGCTCGTCTCCACCCATTACATGGACGAAGCCGAGCGCTGCAAACGCGTCGTCTATCTTGCCGGCGGCCGCATCGTCGTGCAAGGCACGGCCGATGAGGTGACGGAGCACTCGGGCCTCATCACCTTCGAGGCAACCGGCGCCGATGTCGACGCCGCCGCACGCATTTTGCGCCGCACGCCTGGTGTCGAGGCCGCCGCCGTGTTCGGCCCCGCGCTGCATGTCGCCGGCACCGACCGGGCCGCATTGACGAAAGCATTGCAATCGCTCGAACCGGCACTCGACTGGCAAGAGGTGCCGCCGCGGCTCGAAGACGTTTTCATCCACATGCTGAGCGTGAAAGGGGACGGCACATGACCGGCTTCTCGCTGCGCCGCCTGAACGCGCTATTGCGCAAGGAATGGATTCAGGTCCGCCGCGACGCCATGACTTTGCGCATGATCATCCTCATTCCGATCATGCAGCTCTTTCTGTTCGGCTATGCGATCAACGCCGATCCCAAACACCTACCCGCCGGCCTGCTGGTCGCAGAACACTCTGCCTACGAGCGCTCGATCATCGCCGCGATGAAGAACTCCGGCTATTACGACATCCGCCCACTGCGCAGCGAAGAGGAAGCGAATCAGGCCCTGGCGCAAGGCACCCTGCTCTTCGTGATCCAAATGCCGCCGGGATTCGATCGCGCGGTCGACCGGGGTGAATCGCCAAGCATCCTCGTCGATGCGGACGCGACTGACCCGTCCGCCATCGGCAATGCGACGGCGGCGCTCGGTCATCTGACCGATGCCTTGCAGCGCGACCTGCCGCCGAACCTGCAGACCGTTGCCGCCCAGCCGCCGTTTCAATTCACCGTCCACGCCCGCTACAATCCAGAGCAGCTCACGGTGCTCAATATCGTGCCCGGCCTGATCTGCATCGTGCTGACCTTTTCCACGCTTTTCGTGACGACGCTGTCGATCACCAAGGAGCGCGAGCGCGGCACGATGGAAAATCTGCTCGCCATGCCGGTGCGGCCGCTCGAAGTCATGATTGCGAAGATCGCGCCCTATATGGTGATTGGTTATCTGCAAGTGGCGATGATCCTCATCTGCTCCACCGTCTTCTTCCACCTGCCGATCCGTGGCTCTATCCCCTTACTGCTGTTCGCGCTCGGCCTCTTCATCGCCGGCAATCTTGCGCTGGGCGTATTCTTCTCGACGATCTCGAACAACCAGATGCAGGCGACACAACTCGCGCAATTCACGCTGATGCCGAGCTTCCTGCTCTCGGGCTTCATGTTCCCCTTCCTCGGCATGCCGAAATGGGCGCAGGTGATCGGCGAGATTCTGCCGACCACGCACGCCATGCGGATGGTGCGCGGCATGCTGCTGAAAGGCAACGGCTGGAGCGAAATCTGGCCCGACGTATGGCCGATCGGCCTGTTCGCCCTGATTGTCATCGGCATCGCGATCTGGTTCTATCGCGAGACATTGGATTAGGGGCTTTCGTGATGACGTCATTCACCTTGCGCGCGGTTCGCGCCGGCGACGCGGAGGAACTTGCGCGGATGGCCAATCTGCCGGGGTTCCGCAGCGGAACGTTGCGCATTCCCTTCGAGAGCGTCGAGTCCTGGAAAAGGCGTCTCGACAACACGGGGCCCGAACTCACCTGGATCGTTGCGGAAATCAACGAGCAGCTCATCGGCACGGGAAATCTGCGCGCCTATACGCCCGCGCGCACAGCTCACATCGGCGAGATCTTTCTTGGTGTTGCAGACACGCATGTGGGCCGAGGCGTCGGCAACGCGCTGCTTGCCGCGCTGATCGACGTGGCCGACAATTGGCGCGGGCTAAAGCGGTTGGAGCTCGACGTGTTCGCCGACAACGAACCGGCGATCCGCCTCTACAAGAAACACGGTTTCGAAGTCGAAGGCCGCTGCCTGAAGGCCGGGTTCCGCAACGGCGAATATGTCGACACGCTGATGATGGCGCGGTTGCGGTTTTGAGTTGAGACACAATCACTTTGCCGTCATTGCGAGCGAAGCGAAGCAATCCATCTCCCAACCTATGTGCTTGGTAAATTCGCCGACGGAACCGCATCACTCATGTCAAATACACGGATTTGGGGATGGATTGCTTCGCTCCGCTCGCACTCAACTTGGGCTTGCCCAAGTTGAGCATTTTAAGATGTTGCGAACCCGCGCAAGCGCGGTTCGTAATGACGGACGGCGAATTGCCGGCCTCCATGACCTACGGCATCAATTCGTTGAACTTATCTCTTTCGCCATGAAACGGACGAACATGGGAACACCCCTTGCCTATGGTCTTCTTCTCATTGCCGCCTGCCTCGAGGCGGGCGGCGACGCGCTTGTCAGGCTCGGTCTGCACAGCCATCAGGGCGCGGCGCGGATCGGGCTGTTCCTCGCCGGAGCTGCCGTGCTGTTCCTCTACGGCCTCTGCGTGAACGCACCGCCGTGGGATTTCGGGCGCCTTCTCGGCGTTTACGTAACGCTGTTCTTTGTCGTCGCCCAAGTGCTCAATTTCGCGATGTTCGGCGTCAAGCCGGATCTGTCCATTCTCGTCGGCGGCGCGTTGATCTTCACAGGCGGATTGGTGATGACGCTATGGCGGCCATGGTAGCCGATCACGCGCATGCAGAAGGTGAAAGGAAGACGCCCTACGCGATCAAACCCTGCATCGGTTTCACCGCGCCCGACTCCGGAAACACCTTGTCGCCCAGCACCGCGGCCGACAGGCCGAACTGATCGGCGAGCAGCCCCTTCAGCACGCCGCGCAAATCCGTCGTCGGCGCGAGGTCGCGGTTCTGGTAGAGTTGGTTGTCCTTCAGCCCCGGCCAATCGGCGATCATGCGGCCGCCCTTGACCGCGCCGCCGGCGAGGAAGGCCACCGTCCCGGTGCCGTGATCGGTGCCGACCGTGCCGTTGATCCTCGCCGTGCGGCCGAATTCGGTGATCGCGACAATGGCCGTGTCCTTCCACTTGTCGCCAAGACCCTTTTGAAACTCGTCGAACGCGCCATCGAGACCCGAGAGCCGGTTGGCCAATTGGCCGGTCGCGCCGCCTTCATTGGCATGGGTGTCCCAACCGTCGAATTCGAGCGCGGCGACCCGCGGGCCGTCGTCCTCGACGATCAATTTCGCCGCGCCCATCGCCGCCTGGCGCATGCCGGCGGGCTGGTCCATCGCGCCGCGCGACCGCGCCATGTCGCCGCTGAGGCCGCCGGCGGTCGCCATCTTGTCGGTGTCGAGGCCCTCGCGCAGAGCCTGTTCCAGCATCGGATCGCGGTGTTTGTAAAGATCGAGCACGCGCGCGGCGAGATCGTCGCCGGCGGTCGGCAGGTTCTGCGGCGCCCAGCCGAGCACGGGCGCATGGCCGCGCATCACCAGCGGCGCGACGGCGCCGACGCCGAGGCCGCGCACCGGCCGCACCTTGTCGCCGGCGGGCAGATTGGCGATCGCCCGGTTGAGCCAGCCGGAGTCCACGCGGCCCGGCCCCGGATAGCCGCTCTCCAGCACATCCTGCCCGTCGAAATGCGAGCGTTCGCGATAGCTCGTTGCCACCGCATGCACGGCAAGCGCCTGGCCGTCCTTGTAGAGCCGGGCGAAGGTCGGCATGGACGGATTGAGTGCGAAGAACGAGTCGAGCGGCAAGGCCGCATTGGTGCCCGTCAGCGACAGAGCGATGTCGCCGTGCAGGCGGGCATAATCGGGGTCCCCCACCGGCGCGAGCGCGGAAAGCCCGTCGAGCGCGCCGCGCAGGATGATGACGATAAGGCGCGGATCGCGCCCGTCCGCCGCGCGGGCGAATTTCGGCAGGTAAGCCCAGGCGACCATGGCGCCGCCGGTGAGCAGCAAGGCACGGCGCGACGGCGAAGGGGTTTCGCACAAAAAGGCCATCTCTATCTCCGCTGGAATTCGGGTGACATGAACAGAATGGCGAGCGCCTGCTGGCGCGTCTCGGCGCGGGAGATCGCTTCGCGCGTCTCGCGCGAGGTTGCGAGGCCGGCGGCCGTGTCGAGCACGGAGAGCGGGTTGCCCATGTCCCTGACCCGCTGGGCAATTTGCCAGGAAATGTCGAGGCGCACCTTCATCGCCTCGGGCGAGGCCCATGCTTCGCTGACATCGGGATAGCCGTTCGGCCCCGGCGGCTGCCACAGGCCCATGCCAAGCGCATTGAGGCCGCCAAGGATGGGATTGGGATCGCTCGCCTTGTAATCGAGCGCGCGAGCGGCGGCGATCAGGAAATCGCTGGGATTGCGGATCTTGGTGAGCGGCGCCTTCCACGCGCCGTCGTCCTCGATCAGCGCCGCCGACACGATTTTCAGATCGCCATCCGAATCGTGAAACGCCTTGGCGAGCTTCGCGACCAGAGCGGGCGGCGGATTGTCGGCGACGAAATGGCGCGCGAGCTTGGTCGCGATATGGGTCGCGGTCGAGGGATGGCGCGCAAGATCGCTCAGCGCCGCCTCGCCCTGCGCGAGGCCGTCCTGGTCGTAGCTTTTACCGAGCAGAATCTTCGGTCCCGGCTCGTGCCAGTTCGGAATGAAGGCGAAGGTTCCCGGCTCGCCGATCCGCCCTTCGCGGCCGGCGAATGTCCAGCCGGTGATCATGGCGGCGAGCGAGGTGACATCGGCCTGACTATAGCCGCCGCCGACGCCGAGCGTGTGCAGTTCCATCGTCTCGCGGGCGAGATTTTCGTTCAGGCCCTTGTGTTGACTTTGCCCGGCCTTGGAATTGGGGCCGATCGATTGCTGGTTGTCGAGATAAAACAGCATGGTGGGATGCTGTTCGACCGCTTTCAGCATATCGGCGAAGCGGCCGAACACGTAGGGACGGATCGCCTCGCGCTCGAACGAGCCGGCCGCAACGCGCACGAACTGGCCCTTAGCCACCGACACCGCAAAATGGTTCGACCAGAACGCCACCATCCGCTCGGCAAAACCGGCGTCCGCAGCGATCTGTTGCGCGAACCGCGCCAGCGCCTCGGCCCGGAAGATCTTTTGCTCGATCGGCGGTTCGGGCGGCTTCGGCTTGGCATCGGACGAAGGCGCCATCATGGGCGCGGCGCCCGCCGAGGGCGGCGTCATGGCTGCCGCGCCCGCTTGCATCTGCATCGTGGTGGGATTGGCCGGCGGGGTGTCCGGCTTGGGTTGCGCCGATGCAGAATTGGCGGGCGCCGCATTCGATGGGGGCTGCATCGCGCCCGGCGCCGGAGATGCAGATGCCATCTTATTGTCTTGCGGAGGTTGCGTTTGCGCCGCAGCCAAACGCTGCAGCCGCTTCTGCTCCTGGTCGGCAAACATCGCTTGCAAATTCGTCTTGGTCGGCGCGAGATCTGGCGTCAGGGCGATGAGCGCCACGTCCGGCTTCGCCATCTCCTGCGCGAGAAAGCCGCGCGGATCGGCTGCCGCCGCCGCCAAATCGCCGGGCCGAGCGCCAAGGCCAAACCGGTTCAGCGCAACGAGCGCCGCCTGCGGGTCCGCAGCCATCCGTTCCATTCCTTTTTTGTGGATCTGCCAAGCGCATATAAACACGGCGAAACTGGCTGTTTGATGAACGGACGCCTTACAAATTGTTCATGTTGACCCAAAAAATTTCACCTCCTCGGGAATAAATCGTCGCCGCGCGCAGTCTCTCCAGCATCCGCACCTTCGGATCGCTCGAGGAGACATTCATGTCGCACCCCCACGATGAATCGGACAGCAACGGCGTCAGCCGCCGCCATGCTCTGGAATGTATGATTTGGGCCGGCACCGGCCTGCTCTGGACCGTTGCCGGCGGTGTGCCGAAGTCCATGTTGCTGACAGAGGCCAAGGCGGCAACGCCGACGGGTTTCAGCTTCCTGCAGATCAGCGACAGCCATATCGGCTTTGACAAAGCGGCCAATCCGCATGCGCTCGATACGCTGAAAGAGGCGATCGACAAGATCAACGCCATGCCGGCGAAACCCGCGTTCATGATTCACACCGGCGACATCACCCATCTGTCGAAGGACAGCGAATTCGACAATGCCGCGCAGATCATCGGCAGCACCAAGCTCCAGACCTTCTATGTGCCCGGCGAACACGACATGATCGACCCCGATCAGGGCAAGGCCTATCTCGACCGCTACGGCAAGAACACCAAGGGTTCGGGCTGGTATTCCTTCGATCAAAACGGCGTGCATTTCATCGGCCTCGTCAATGTCGTCAATTTGAAAGCCGGTGGTCTTGGCCTTCTGGGAGAGGAACAACTCGCCTGGCTCGCCGACGACTTGCGCAACATATCCAAGTCGACGCCGATTGTGGTCTTCGCGCATATTCCGCTCTGGACCATCTATCCCCAATGGGGTTGGGGCACCGACGACGGCGGCCGCGTGCTCGACATGCTGAAAGACTATGGTTCGGTCACGGTGCTGAACGGCCATATTCATCAGATCGTACAGAAGGTCGAAGGCAATATGACCTTTCATACCGCGCGTTCGGTCGCCTTCCCGCAGCCGGAACCCGGCAAGGCGGCGTCTCCTGGCCCGATGGTCGTGCCCGCCGATAAATTGCGCGACATGCTCGGCCTGACCAGCGTTACCTACACGGTCGGCAAGCACGATCTCGCCATCATCGACACGACGCTCAGCGGCAATTGATCGGCATCGCGGCAAACGCCGGCGCCCATCGCAATCAGGAGCGAATCATGTGGAAACGACTAGGCATCGGCCGCGCCTGCGCGTGCCGGATCGAGAGGTCGCGCCGTCTCTTTCTTGTCCTCGGCGCAACGCAGCTTCTGGCTGCGACACTGCTCCTTGCAGCGGCGCGTGCGGACGATGGCGCTTCGGTAACGATCGACAATTTCACCTTCTCGCCCCAAACCCTCACGGTTGCAGCGGGAACGACCGTCGTCTGGAAAAACAATGACGACATTCCGCACCTGGTGGTCGCGAACGACAAAAGCTTCAGGTCGAAGGCGCTCGACACCGACGACAGCTACAGCTTCACCTTCACGACACCAGGCACCTACAACTACTTCTGCGGTCTGCACCCGCATATGACCGGCACGGTCGTGGTGAAGTAGCGATATGATGAAACAGGCTCGGTCGTGATCTCTACGCAGCCCGGGCCGCCAACTTGGTTGAGAGGCACGCCATGAAACCGCTGTCCGCCCCCTTCATTGTTCTGATCCTGACCACGAGCGCCTTCGCGATGAACCGGACTTATACGCCCGCGACGTCTTGCGCTGCCGTTGCCGGTTTGGTGAAAACCCAAGGCGCGGTCGTTCTGGACACCGGACCTAACACCTTTGATCGCTATGTGCGGCAAACAAGCATGTGTTCCCGCGATGAATATACGGTTCCGGCCTGGGTTCAAACCTCGAACGATCCGCACTGCTTTGTCGGCTATCAATGCGCGCCGCGGATCGGGGAACGCTGATGCAGAATGGAGCATTTCCATGCAAGCCTTATCCTATACGGCAACCGCGAAAGCTCTGCACTGGCTGATGGCCGGCCTCATCTTCACCGGCGCCGCCATCGGCCTCAGCCATGCGTATATGTCGACTGGCGCCATGTTGTTCTGGCTCAACGTGCATTATGCCATCGGCCTCTGCGTGATCGCCTTGAGCATCCTGCGCCTTGCTTGGCGCGCGACCCATGCGGTGCCGCCCCTGCCCGCCACGATCGCAGCCCTTCTGCGCCATTTGGCCCATGGCACGCATCTGGTGCTGTACGGGCTGATGGTGGTGGTACCCATGAGCGGCGCGCTTTCCTATTTTGCACGCGGCAAGGCTATGGATTTAGGCCTGTTCCAAATCCCGCCGCTGCTCGCACGCAACCCGCATCTCGCCAGCACCATGCTGCAAGTGCACGGCTGGCTCGCTTACGGCTTTATCGCGGCGATTGGCGCACATATCGGCGCCGCCCTGCTGCACCAATTTGTCTTGGGCGACGAAATCTTGTCGCGCATGCTACCCAAAGGCTTTATAAGGCTCCCGCCCCTGCCGCGGCGCGCCAAAGCGACGGACTAGAATTTGACCGACGAGAGGATTGCGACACGTTTTCAAGAGATCGTCATGCCCCATCTCGATGACGCGCTGTCTTTGGCCCGCTGGCTCACCGGCAACCGGGACGATGCGGAGGATGTGGTGCAGGATGCGTGCCTGCGCGCCCATGGCGCGCTCGACACGTACGCTGGTGGGTCCGCCAGAGCCTGGCTTCTCGCCATCGTGCGCAATACGGCCTTCACCTGGCTCGCCAAGAACCGCCGCAAAACCCTGGTCTTCACCGACGACGAAACGCATCTCGACCAGATCGATCCCGACGCCACACCCGAGGCCGCATTGATTGCCAAAACCGATGCCCTTGCATTGAACCGCGCCATTGCCGACTTGCCGGAACAATTCCGCGAGGCTCTGGTGCTGCGCGATCTGCAGGGCCTGTCATACAAGGACATTGCTGAAACCTGCGGCGTGCCGATCGGAACGGTGATGTCGCGCCTCACCCGCGCGCGCAATCTTTTGCTGACGCGATTGAAGGAGGGCAACGCATGAGCGACCTCTCCCCGCGCGACAAAATCTTGCGGCTCAATGCGTATCTCGATGGCGAATTGGATGCGGGCAACGTTCTCGCCATGGAAGACCTGCTGCGCCAGGACGCCGGCCTCAAAGCCGAACACGACCGCCTTGTCGCGTTGCGCGGCGCCCTGCGGCAAGTAACACCGGAGCGCGCGCGTGACGACTTCCGCGCGAAAATCGCCGCGATCGGCGCGCCCAAGCCGGCGGACAATGTGGCGCATCTCAACTTCGCCTTGCCGCGCAAGACTTTCTGGACGGGTGGAGAATGGCAGCGGCTCGCGGCGACCTTCCTGATCGCGGCCTTTCTCGGCGGCGGCCTCACCTATTGGCTGACCGTGCCGAATGCCGACGATCTGCTGGCACAGAACCTGGTGACCGACCACCAGCGCAGCCTGCTCGCCGCGCAGCCCTTCGATGTCGCCTCCAGCGACCGGCATACGGTGAAGCCGTGGTTCGACACCAAGCTCGCGATCTCGCCGCCGGTCGTACTCCTGACCGAAGACGGTTTCGAGCTCGCCGGCGGCCGCGCCGACATCGTCAAGGGCCGCGCGGTTCCGACCATGGTCTACCGCCGCCGTGAGCATCTCATCAGCGTCACGGCCATCCCCCAAATTGGCAGCGAAATCCCGCCGCTGCCGCCGCGCGCGCTCAATGGCTACAATGTGCTGACCTGGCAGGGCCAGGGCTTCACCTATTGGGCGGTCTCCGACATCGCGCCGGAGGAATTGGCGGGATTTGCCAAGGCCTTCCAGAAGGCCGCGGCGGCCTTGTAGGCTACGCAATGACTCAAAAGTCATGGTCAAGGGCCGGGCCTCGATAATCCGATATGTCAAGTTGCCGCTCCAGCTATTCCATGCCTATTTTTGTGGAAAGTTGGGCGGGCTAGTCCATGATCGACGGTCGCGGCGCAAAATTTGCAGCCTCAGCCGGAAACGGCGCGAAAGCTGCCTCGCAGACACCGTCTACGACGGTTGTAGCGGGTAGCGTTGTGACAGTGCTGCTTGCGGCAACGATTTTAACTTGGGGTGCAAAAGCACCGGAAAACGGCGCGACATCGGTCGGCGACATGGGCTACGAGGCCGCCACCGTTGCCCGCGATGAGACCGACAGCGCACTCGAGACATTGGACCCGAATACGCAATCGCTCATTGGCGCCGACGTCAAGTCGTGTCGTCAGCGCCTCGCGGTCATTACGGTCGACAAAATGCCCGCTACGCCCGGCGGCATTTTCCGCATCCGGTCCGGCGCGTATCTTTCACCTTTCTACACGGTCACTGAGGAGCCGCAGCGAATTGCCTATCCGTTTCCCACCCCCTACGAAACAGGCACAGGGGATATTTCGATCGAGGGCTGGGTCGCAGGCACACGCCTCTATCTCTCTCCGACCTTGGGCCCAACAGCCATAAACGGCAAGCTCGTCATTCACTTGCGTTGGCACGTCGACAAGTCTTGCGACATCTAAAGGATTGGCCATGAACAGCGTGCTCGACCGCCATCCGACCCTCTCGCTTCTGATCGTGATGACGGGCGCTTCGCTCTTGACCGCTGCAATTATGGCCCTCGTGACTGGCGGTGTCGGCGCACTCGCGCATTTGATCACCAGCGACAACCTCCCTCGCCTCATGGCGGCGCTCGCGATTATCCTCATTGGAGCGCTCATCACCTATTCCTTGCAACGGCTGGCAAGAGTCTCGGCTCATGTCACGCCGACCAGCAAAGGGGCGCAAATCGAGCCCGAACAATTACGCCTTTTGAAAATTGAATTCCTTCCTCCCGACATCCAGCAGGGCCGCTCGACGCAGGAAGCCCTGGACGATCTGGATCGGATGATCGGCCTGATGCCGGTCAAGGCGGAAATCAACACGCTCATCGCGCGCCTGCAACTCGAACAGCGGAGGCGCCAGGAAGGCATGAGAGTCACGGCGGTGACGCAACATATGATTTTCTATGGGCCGCCCGGCGTCGGCAAAACAGAAGTTGCGCGGGCGCTCGGCGATATTTTCCGTGGTCTGGGCGTCCTCAGAAAGGGCCATCTGGTCGAGGCGCAGAGATCCGATTTGGTTGGTCAATATATCGGACACACGGCGCAAAAAACCCTGGACCTGTGCCAACGGTCCCTCGACGGAATTCTCTTCATCGACGAAGCGTACAGCCTCTATGTTCAAGAAGCGGCAAATGACTTTGGCCGCGAGGCCATCGACACGCTTCTGAAGTTCATGGAGGACAATCGCGAAAGGTTGATCGTTATCGTTGCCGGATACAAGGCCAAAATGATCAGCTTTCTGCAAGCCAATGACGGCTTGGCCAGCCGCTTCTCGAAAAGCATCGATTTCCCGCCCTATTCGAGCGAAGAATTGTGCAAGATCATGGCGAGCATGGCGAACGGCCAAGGGTTTCATTTGCCAAGCGGCTATGAGGAAAAAATCATTCCCTGGATCGAAACGCACAGAAGCGGCGAGCGCTGGGGCAATGCGCGGTCCGTTCGCAACGCTTTCGAAAAAATGCGCGAAGCGCAGGCGGTGCGCCTCATGGACAACCCCGCTTCCGGCCACATCGACAATATTGCGCTTGAAGATGTGGAGGCCGCCATAACCCTGATGGAAAAGAGCTCTTTGGTATGAGTAAGGCGCTGATCCTCGCCCATCGCATTCTGTGGTACGACGACAAATGGTACCGCCTGTGCGGATATGTGGCGCCGGCTCTCCTCGCGACATTGGGCGCGACATGCGTTTTGTCGTGGAGCAATAACTGGGACGTGCCGGGGCAATCCCAAGCAGACTGGATAAAACCTCAAACGCCCGCTCAGGTGCTTGAAGAGGCGCACGCCTTGCGCGACAGAGCTGCGTTCGATCCTGTTGCCTTAAATACGCTCAGGGGGCGCGCCGACGTCGGGGATCCCGTCGCACAATTTGATCTCGCGTCGCTCTACGATACGGGCCTGAATTTAAGCAAGAACTTTGGCGGCGATATGCCCACGGCCATGCATTACTATTACGCCCTTGCACAGCGCGGCGATATGACGTCCGAGTACCGTTACGGCTTCAATTTGGTTTATGGAAAGGGCGTGCCGGCAGACCCCGGCCAGGGCATCCCTTGGATCGTCAAGTCAGCAAACGGGAACTACATCCCAGCGATGCGAACGTTGGCAACGATCTATCGCAGCGGAACAGGCGTTGCCGCCAACCCGCAAATATCGCTGGAATGGACACAGAAGGCAGCGGACGCGGGTGATCACCTCGCTCAAGCCGAAATCGGCGATGCCTTCTGGTTCGGCGCCCCGCCCTATCCGAAAGATCCAGCCAAAGCGGTGGAATGGTTCTTGAAAGCGGCCGCCGACCCGAAGCAGGTCGAGGCGCGATGGTGGTTGGGGGTTGCCTATCACGATGGAACCGGCGTCCAGATCGATCAGACCCAAGCCATGAACTGGTTCCGCCAGGCGGCCGAACTCGGGGATGTGCGGGCAGCGGCCCAATTGGGGATCGGATATTTTGAGGGCAAGCCGCCCTACACTGCCGACAATGCGCAGGCGTTCAAATGGCTCAAATTCGCCGCGAATTCGCCGAAAGAATCCGTTGCCCAGCGCGATCTGGGCCTGATGTATTTCGCGGGTCGCGGGACGCCGGCAGATTTGAACCAGGCCAAATCCTGGCTTCAACAGGCCTCGACCAATGGCGATCCGGTCGCGCGGGACCTGCTTGCCCGCATGAGCACGTTGAAATGATCGGGCTGCTGACTTCCCCTGTCAGCAGACTCGCCCCATATTAGCGGCATGCCGAAGACTCCAAGATCCCCCCGCACGCCGCGCTCCAAGGCGTCGCGTCCCGATGTGAAGCCCCTCGACGCCCATCTCGCCGAATTGCTCAATCCGGCGCTGAGCGAGCCGCGGGACGGGTTTCACGAGGCGGCGGCGGCATTCGATGCGGATGTCCAGCATCCGCGCGGCATGTCTGGCGCGGCGGCCACGGTCGAGACGCTCAAGGCGCTGCTGGAGAGCGGCAATCCCCTGTTCCAGCAGGGCAAGCCCTGGGTGCCACATCGGCCGGCCCGGCCGGAGAAATCGGAAGGCGGCATCAAATTCGAGATCGTCTCGGATTATCAGCCGAAGGGCGACCAGCCGAGCGCCATCGCCGAACTGGTCAACGGGATCGATGCCCAGGAGCGCGACCAGGTGCTGCTCGGCGTGACCGGCTCCGGCAAGACCTTCACCATGGCGCAGGTGATCGAGAAGACCCAGCGCCCGGCACTGATCCTGGCGCCGAACAAGACGCTGGCGGCGCAGCTCTACGGCGAGTTCAAGAGCTTCTTCCCCAACAATGCGGTGGAATATTTCGTTTCCTATTACGATTATTACCAGCCCGAAGCCTATGTGCCGCGCACCGACACCTATATCGAGAAGGAAAGCTCGATCAACGAGCAGATCGACCGCATGCGCCACGCCGCCACGCGCGCGCTGCTGGAGCGCGACGATGTGATCATCGTCGCCTCCGTGTCCTGCATCTATGGTATCGGCTCGGTCGAGACCTATACGGCCATGACCTTCTCCATGAAGGTCGGCGAGCGGGTGGATCAGCGGCAGGTCATTACCGATCTCGTGGCTTTGCAATACAAGCGCACGCCGGATTTTTCGCGCGGCGCGTTCCGCGTGCGCGGCGACACGATTGAAGTTTTTCCTGCCCACTATGAGGATCGCGCCTGGCGCATCAATTTCTTCGGCGACGAGATCGAGAGCATCGCCGAATTCGATCCGCTGACGGGCAAGAAGACGCAGGACCTCGAATTCGTCAAAGTCTATGCCAATTCGCATTATGTCACGCCGCGCCCAACCCTGTTGCAGAGCATCAAAGGCATCAAGGACGAATTGAAGGGGCGGCTCAACGAGTTGACGCGCATGGGCCGCCTGCTCGAGGCGCAACGGCTCGAGCAGCGCGCGGTGTTCGACATCGAAATGCTGGAGGCCACCGGCTCCTGCGCCGGCATCGAGAATTATTCGCGCTATCTCACCGGCCGCCGGCCGGGCGAGCCGCCGCCGACTTTGTTCGAATATCTGCCCGACAATGCTTTGGTGTTCACCGACGAAAGCCATGTCACCGTGCCGCAGATCGGCGCCATGTATAAGGGCGACTTCCGCCGCAAGGCGACGCTCGCCGAATATGGCTTCCGCCTGCCCTCCTGTCTCGACAATCGGCCGTTGCGTTTCGAGGAATGGGAAGCGATGCGGCCGCAGACGATCCATGTCTCGGCGACGCCCGGCTCCTGGGAGATGGACCAGACCGGCGGCGTGTTCGCGGAGCAGATCATCCGCCCGACCGGCCTGATCGATCCCGTCATCGACGTGCGCCCGGCGCGCAGCCAGGTCGACGATCTGCTCGGCGAAGTCAAGGAAATGGCGGCGCAAGGCTATCGCACGCTCGTGACCGTGCTGACCAAGCGCATGGCCGAGGACCTGACCGAATATCTGCACGATAACGGCGTCCGCGTGCGCTACATGCATTCGGACATCGATACGATCGAGCGCATCGAAATCATCCGCGACCTGCGTCTCGGAGCGTTCGACGTGCTCGTCGGCATCAACCTGTTGCGCGAAGGCCTCGACATTCCCGAATGCGCGCTCGTCGCCATTCTCGATGCCGACAAGGAAGGTTTTTTGCGCTCGGAAACCTCGCTCATTCAGACCATCGGCCGCGCCGCGCGCAATGTCGACGGCCGCGTCATTCTCTATGCCGATCATGTGACCGGCTCGATGGAACGCGCCATGGCCGAAACCGAGCGCCGCCGCGAGAAGCAGCAGGCCTATAATGCGGCAAACAACATCACGCCGGAATCGATCAAGCGCGGCATCCAGGACATTCTCGGCTCGGTCTACGAGCAGGATCACGTGACGGTCGATGCCGGCCTCGCCAAGGGCGCCCTCGTCGGCCACAATCTCAAGGCCGCCATCGCCGACATGGAAAAGGAAATGCGCGCGGCAGCGGGCGATCTCGACTTCGAACGCGCCGCAAGATTGCGCGACGAAATCAAGCGCCTGCAGGCAACGGAACTCGCCATTGCCGACGACCCGCTGGCGCGGCAGGAAGCGGTGGACGATGCGACCGGCGGCTACCGCGGCAACCGCAAATACGGCACCGCCGCCAACCTGCCGCAAACCCGCGTGCGCAAACCGACGGACGAGGATATGGGCCCGCACAATTGGGGCGGAGGAGAGGCACGTCCGGCGGCGCGGAGCACGGCTGGGCGAGGTGGGACGAGAGGTGGGAAGGCAAAGCCGTTTAGGGGGTGAACCAGCTCAAGCCTTACATACATCGTGCAAAAAGACGCAGAATGCGCTTTTTAAGCGTTAGCACGAATAGTGGCGTTTTTTTACGTGGAACATCTGGCGATCAGACAAAATGATGGTAACGTATCTTCCGGGTGTCATCTTAATGATTTGAAGCGGGTTCGCTTATGGGCAAAATCGTTTGTTTCATCAGTGAAAAAGGTGGAGTGGGAAAAACTACAGCCTGTTTCGAGATTGCCATAGCGCTCACTCACGTACACAAATTGAAGGTGCTCGTTATCGATGCTGATTATCAGCGCGGGGGCATAACAGGCCGGCTTGAACCTGGACTTATCCCACATTTTACTAAAGGCGAAATGCCCGGAACATCGCTGTTTCATAAATTTCAACAGATATATAGTGCCATGCCTCTGACTCTGAATTTAGATATTCGCAAAAGCCAGTTTAATATCGATTTTGTTCCTGCAGATCCGAGACTCTCTTCCGTTTCTGAAGATAAGCTACCGAGCGGCAAAACAATCAAACAAAACAATAAATTGATGTTAAGTCACCTCATGACTGTTGGCGCGGTGCTTGAGCCTTTAAAGTTGCAGTATGATTATATTTTAATCGATTGCCATCCAGAAGTATCCTCGCTTTTGCGAGCGGCAATTTACGCCAGTGACTATGCAGTATCTCCTGTTAAATTAGATCTGCAATCGTCAATTGGCGTCCCGACTGTGATTGCAGAAATCGATGGTGTGAATGATGATGTCGCCGCTATTATGACAACATTGGGAGAGCCTGCAACGTATACGCCTACGACCTTTTCTGGTGCAATTGGTATGATGGCGCGGGAATACGCGAGTGATTTAAAAGCTTCTGAAAGTGCCGAGTACAATCGTATAGCGCGTACCGGCAAAATTTTTGCCCGCTACGTAACTGAAGGAGATGGCTTAAGGCAGGCAGCTCAATATCGAACATCTGTCCGCTACATAAATGGTCAGAATGCGAGTAAGCAAACGTCGCAAATAAATGCTGTAACAGCCGAGTTTCTTACAAAATGCCCATGACACCTACAGACCTTAAACGTCTTATAGCGCTACTTGGTGCTACGGGGGCTGCGGCCGGTCTTCGAGAGAGCGACGTTGTTCAATACGACTCTTTGATTGAGCTCGCGGAAAAATCCAAAATTAAAATATGGACTGATATCTCTCATCATGAACTTGTTGAGCTACTTATACAGAGCGTTCATGCTGTGAAAATAAAATCAATCGACGAACTCATGGAGATGGATTACGATCATCTTATTCGGTATTTTTCTGAGACGGCTCCTTCAAATAGCGCTTTGCTCAAAATAATGAAAGATTTGAACTATAAGGTTAGCGCCGAAGACAAAAAACATCTTCGCAGATTTGTTGCGCGCCAAATCAGCGAGACCGCGCTATTTTCTAAAGTTGCTTCCGGAGACGAGCGTAAAGAAGCAGCTACAAACTCGACGAAACAACAGACCTCGAAGACGAAATAAATTTAATATTAGAATTGGTTACGGTGACGACGCACATAATTGACGTCTGCATCAATTTCACCCAATCCTCAACCGACAGCCCGTCTCGCCGGCATCGTCGTTCCTGATATTCCGCATCACGTCACGCAGCATGGCATTGGGCGAGCCAAGGTGTTTTTCGTCATGAAGATTATCGCCTTTATCGCGATTGGCTTGGAATTCCGGTGACAGTGCACCTGATTTGCATGCGCAATTCTAAGGTCCTACCAACTCGCATTTGGAATCGTAATCTCGGAACAGAAAGGTTCGGTCATATTCCTTGTTTGCGGGCGGATCATTGCGATTGGCGATGACTTGGCAGCCGTTCTTGGAAACGCGGATAATCGTCACGGCAGTGTGGTTCAGATAATATCCGGTGTTGGTGAATGTATTGCCGCTGACACTGACAACTCCGGTTGAGTTGTTGCCGTAATGCGCAACCTCATCGAAGACCCCCGGCGTCACCCCAGATTCGCCTTCGTTGGTTTTGTATGCAGTGCTGAATCGCGTTCCGCTCTCAATGCTGATCACCCAGTCGACATGATACGTTCGCGGCATGCTGCCCCTATATTCATAGGTCCAGCTAAGATGAATTTTCCGCCCGGCCAGCAACCTGAGCATATCTTGCGCCGGCCCAACCGTCGAAACTGCACTTTCGGGTGGCGCGGTCGATTGGCAACCGGCCAAAGCCAAGAGAGACATAAAGAATAATGCTTGCGCGCCCCGCCGCATCATGAGCTCCTGACTCGCTTCTTCAAGAGCACCCAATCGAGCATATTGCGACGGATTGTCAAATCATAGAATTGCCGCGCCAATTGAAAACCATCGTGATGTTGGGACGGTGCCATCACCAGCATCTGACCTGTCCTCGCCCCGATGATCTCAGATCGCGTCGAGATAGTCGTCATGCCCCGAGAGCGAACTGGAAAGGAGCGAGAGCGCTCGCTCGAGCGTCGCGCGGTTCGGAACGCCGCCGACGCACAGGCGCAAGCCGCTCTCGGCATTCTCGGACGCTGCAAAGGCCATTGGGGCGGCAAGGCGCAAGCCCTTCATCGAAGCTCGGGCGATGGTCCTTTCGGCTTGTATCTGCGGCATCGGCAGCCACAAATGCAGGCTCACCGCAGGTTGCGGTTGTGCGATGAAATCCTTGAGAACGTTGCCGGCAATTGTCACACGCGCGCGAATTTCATCCAACACGTTGCGCGCGAGATCTTGTGCACGTCCGCTTTCGATCCAATGGGTCGCGATGGCGGTCGTTATTCCATTCGGCGAATGCATGAGCGCGCGCGCCGCGCGGGAGCATCGGTCGAGGACATCTCCGGCCGGCGCCACCAAAAATCCGGCGCGGAGCCCCGGAGCCAAGGTTTTCGACAACGAGCTGACATAGATCGTCCGCTCGGGCGCGAGGCTCGCCAGCGGCGGCAAATCCAAATGGCGCGCATACAAGGCATAGACATCGTCTTCAATGATCCAGAGATCGCGCCGGCGCGCAATTCGGACAATGTCCTCTCGGCGCGCCTTCCCCATCGTTCGCGCCGTTGGGTTCTGAAGGGTCGGTAGAACATAGAGCGCGCGGGCACCGGTCTTCGCGGCCGCCCTGTCGAGCGCTTGCGGCATGAGACCTTCGTCATCCATTTCGATGCCGTGCAGGCGGCAGCCCTGCTGCGCAGCCAGCGTTTTGACGCCGGGGAAGGTAGCCGCCTCGCACAAGAGGACGTCCCCTGGCTTGCACAAAGCGGCCAGGGCGATGGCCATGCCGCCTTGCGCCCCCGCACAGCAGATGAGTCTGCGCCAATCCAGATCGGCGAAGCATGCGGTTGCCGCCAACCACGCGGCTCCGGCTTGCCTGTCGCCGTCCAGCCCATGTGGCGGTTGATAGGTCAGACGGTTGGCCCATGACGCCGTCCGGCGAAAGGTTGCGGCTGTCTCGGCCAAAAGCTCGGTGGGTACAAAGGGGGCGACATTGACGCTCAAATCGATGAGGCCATCGGCCACCGCGTCGCCCCGTCCAGCGCCCGCAATGAATGTTCCTCTCCCGACATGCGCCGCGACAAGGCCAAGCCGCGCAGCCTCGTCATAGGCATGGGTGACGGCGCCAACGCTGATGGCAAGCCGATGCGCCAGGTCGCGCTGTGGCGGCAGCCGGTCCCCGACCTGCAATTCGCCAGCCGCGATGCCTGCCTCGATCGCTTGCAGGAGGCGACGATAAAGCTGCGCGGGGTCGGAGGGGTCGAGTTTGGGCTGCCACATGATCTTGCCAAATCTAAAGGATCGCCCGATTGTATCAGATACAATATACATATTGACTCGTAAATCAATTCAATATTGTTCTCTGTGTCATATCACGGAGCCATGTCATGAGAATACCCATCTTTCAGGTCGACGCCTTTGCGCGGGACGTATTCACCGGGAACCCGGCCGCCGTTATGCTGCTCGATCACTATGCCGATGACGAGCGATTGCGGGCGATTGCCGCCGAGAACAACCTCGCGGAAACCGCGTTCTTGGTGCCAGAGAGGGGCGATTTTCACATCCGCTGGTTCACGCCCGAGGTCGAGGTCCCTTTATGTGGGCATGCGACATTGGCGAGCGCCGCAGTTGTCATGGAGCGTCTTGCGCCGGCGCGGAAAGAGGTTGTCTTTCATTCGGCGAGCGGCCCGCTGCCGGTCAAACGGACGGCGGAGGGCTATGTGATGAATTTTCCCGCCCGACTTTCGCAAGCTGTTGCAACGCCCGTCGGCCTTGCCGAGGCGCTCGGTGTCGAGCCGGTCGAGGTCGTGGCCAACGAGTTCAATTATCTCGCATTGTTGCCGCACGCCGACGATGTTCGCGCCCTCGCTCCCGATATCGGCAAAATCGCCGCGCTTGCGCGCGGCGGCGTCATTGTGACCGCCGCCGGTGACGGCGAATATGATTTCGTCAGCCGTTATTTCGCGCCGGCAAAGGGTATTCCAGAGGATCCGGTCACCGGTAGCGCGCATTGCGCGCTTGCGCCGTATTGGGCGAAACGCCTGAACAAGTCTTCCTTTCGCGCCTATCAGGCCTCCCGGCGCGGCGGGGAAATCCTTTGTCGCCTTGTCGGCGACCGGGTGGAACTCGAAGGGCGCTGCGCCTTCTACATGGAAGGGCATGTCGACCTATGACACTTCGCATCTATGGTTATGCCGGTTCCATCAATGTCCGCAAAGTCCTTTGGACATGCGCGGAACTCGATCTTTCCTTCGAACGGGAAGATTGGGCGGGCCCTTTCCGGTCCACGGCGGAACCCGAATTTCGCGCGCTCAATCCGGTTGGCATGGTGCCGGTTCTGGATGACGAAGGCTCTCTGATCTGGGAGTCCAATACGATCATTCGCTATTTGGCCGCAAAGAGCGGCCGCTGCGATCTTCTCCCTCTCGCGCCGCTGCAGCGGGCGCATGTCGAGAAATGGATGGATTGGCAGGGGTCGGATTTCAACAACAGCTGGCGGATCGCTTTTCAAGGTTTGGTGCGCGGACATCCCGACTATCAGGATCAGCGGATCATCGAACGCGCAATGACCGGGTTTTCCGCGATGGTGGCGCTCATCGACGGACAGTTGCGCGAGACGGGCGCCTATATCTGCGGACCTGATTTCTCACTCGCCGACATTCCTATTGGCTTGTCGGTCCACCGCTGGCGGTCGATGCCGATAGCCAAACCGCATCTGACGCATATAGAGCGCTATTACGAACGACTATGCGCGCGCGCCGGCTTTCAACAATATGGACGCGACGGCGGGCCGTGATTGCGATCGTTCGCCCACGCCTGCCGGTTGGGGCGACAACGCACTTAATTGACCATCGGTTCAATTCTATCCAATCTTCAACCGATGGCCCCCTCGCGCATCGTCGTTTCCGATATTCCCGACCACGTCACGCTGCGTGGCAATTTACCCGGACGCGGCAACGCGCTCGAATAGATAAGCCTGCCCATCAGGCATGGAGAGCTTGAGGCGATCGGGCTTTCCATCCGTGCTCATCTGATATTGCGCGAAGGCGGTGGGCAGTGGCCCGGAGCTGAGGACAAGGTCCTTGAGGCGGCCTTCCGGCAGAAGCTTGGCCGTAAAGACATCGCCGTTCCATGGATCGATGGAGAAGCGCGCTCCGGTGGCCTCCAGCGTCATGAGCAAGCGCTCGCCATCGACTTCCACGGAAGCCCGCCCGGCGGCCGGGTTTTCAAAATGGCCAGCGAGCGGCGCGAAAGGAGGCGGGGCCTGCGGATCGGCGGGCCGTGCGAAATGCTGGGCCGCTTGCGCGGCCTCTTCCTGGGCGTTCTTCAGTTTCGTGCCGATATGGTCCTTGGGCGGATTGGACAGGAGCCGATCCATGACCCATGCGCCGAGCGCGTCCGGCAGGCCGACATTATTGGTATTGGTGAGCACGACCGCGCCCACGCCATGATCCGGCAGGAAGCCGACGAAGGCGCCGAAACTGCTCGTGCCGCCATTGTGCCAGATCACCGTGCCGTTCGGCGTATTCTGCACGACCCAGCCGAGCGCATAGGAGAGCGTTTCCGTCATGCCCACCTTCGGCGTGCGGGTGGCCGCCATGCCGGCCGGCGAGACATAGGAACGCTCCTTCAGCGTACCGTTGAAGATCTGCAGGCGCAGCCACTGCGCCATATCTTCGATGGTGGAATTGATATCGCCCGCACCGTCGTAATCGTAAGGAAAGAGCTGGGTGAAGGGCACCGGCGCGATGGTCTGGGGCGACCAGACATGCCCCGTCGCATGATCGGGCGCGGCTATGATCGCGTCCGCCGTGAAGGAGGAGTCCTTCATGCCCAACGGCGTGAGCAATTCCGATTGCAGCACCGCATTCCAGTCCGCGGCACCGGCGGCTTTGGCCACGATCCGCCCGGCCACCATATGGGCAATATTGATATAACCGAAAGTAGAGCGGAAACTCGACACCGGTTCGACAAAACGCAGCGACCGGATGAGCGCCGTCTGATCGAAACCGAACCCCGCGAGCGCGTCGTTGACATAGGGCGGCAGGCCGGAGCGCTGCGCGATCAGATCGAAGACGCGGAATTCCCGCGTCACCCACGGATCATGCAACACAAAGTCGGGATAGAGATCGGCCACACGGTCGTCCCAGCGGAAGTGGCCGCGATCGACCATCATGGCGAGCGTTGCAGCCAGAAAGGCTTTGGTGGTGGAGCCGATCTGAAAGACTGTGCGGGTGGTGACCGGCGCATTCGTCGCGCGGTCCCCTACGCCAAAGCCCTTTGCATAGGCGAGTTGATCCTGGTGGACGATGCCGATGGCGAGCCCCGGCATATTGAATGCCTTCATGCCACGGGCGATTTCGGCTTCCAGATCGGGGATAAGGGCCTGAATGCGGGCCGACATATCGGGCGGGACGGTTTCCGTCTGGGCGGAAACGGGGCTGCCGGAGAGGCCTGTACCAATACCTGCAAGAGCCGCCGTGAGCAGGGCACGGCGACTCGATCTGATGGCAGTCATGATTTCCCCCAATTGATAACATCGCGTGGCGTTACGAAGGCAGACGAAGCTAACCTCCGCCGCCCTATCCGTCCAGTTCGGACCAGACGGATAACGGGTTTCGCGCGCGCGACCGATCGCCCGCCTCACCCGCCTGTTGGCAGACCCCTTCGATTAGATATGAGCGCAAAGGAAACCGACGAATCCTCCAAGCGCGATCCCCGCCAGAACATCGCTTAGGTAGTGATGGCCCGTCGCCATCCGGGCCCATGACATGGTCAAGATGATGCCGGCGCCAATCGGGAAGAATTTCCAATCTGCACATATAATTGGCACGACCGAGGCCGCGGCCGTCATCGTATGCCCGCTTGGAAAGGAATATTTGTCCCGGACATCGAGCAGTGACGTGATCGACTGGTCCGCTTCGAAGGGGCGTGGGCGAGCGACGTATCGCTTCAACATCGGATAAACAAGATGCAGCATCAACGCGCTTATTGTGGATGTGATGATGACTGCAGGCGCTTTGTGGCCGAGATAAATGAAGACGACGATGGGCATAAAAACGTAAAGGGGTCCGTTGCCGAGCTTGCTCACAGCGACCGCCATTCGTTGGCCAGCGTAGCCGGACGCGGTGAGCGTGACAGCTCGCGCGGCGGCAATATCGACAGAATACATGTAAGCGGTGATTTTTCTCGACTGAACCCGCGCATCCAAATTGCTGTTGGGACTTGAATTGCAACGGCTAAACATACGGGATCTCTCCGCCACTTGCGGGTCATGCGTATGGCCAAGACGTCTGCGTTACCGAACCTCTCCAAAATCTCGGAACGCAGGGTGTTCACCATATTGTCCGACTGGAACGACCTGAACAAGAGTCGCAATATGATGGCATTTGAACAATGGCCGAAATGTGTTCGTTCGGTCGAATATAGGCGCAATTACACCTGCAAGAGTTCGTCGCCTTCGCTTCTCAAGAGGAGTGTCAAAAGTCGATCGACCAGGCGTCGCGCAGCGATCCAGTGAGTTATGGTGACAGTGACCCTCATTGCCGCGTCTCTTTGTTTATTTTGAATCAAATGCACCATCGCCGCAATTGCGTTTCAAAAGTCGGATGCAAAAGTGTCGCCTTAACCGGGATTCATGCGACCACCGAGCGCCAATCCTTCGACTGTGGCCGCATCCTACAGAGCAAGCTGTTCGATGGCTCTGTTGCCGTTCTGGACGGCATCGATCGCCAGCGCCGGGACATTCGTGCCCTGAGCGCGAATGGTCTGCACGTCCCGCACACCGATAAAACCCAGGATCTGCCGCAGATAAGGCTCCACGAAATCCCACGAGCGCCACGGCCCTTCGGTGTAGACGCCGCCCGAAGCGAGGACCAGGATCGCCTTCTTGTCCTGCGCCAGACCGAGAACGCCATCGCCGGTGTATTGAAAGGTTCTGCCGGGCCGCACGACAAGGTCGATCCAGGCTTTGAGCACGGATGGAATGCCGAAATTCCACATCGGCGTCGCAATCACCAGAAGATCGGATTGCAAAAGCTCATTGGTCAATTCATCCGATTGACGCGCGGCCTCTTTGAGCCGTTCCGACTCCGCTGCATCCTTCGTCGAGATGGCGCGCAGCGTGAGATCGTCGAGATGCGGCAGATGCGCGTCAGCGAGATCGCGGCGCACAAGTTTTGTGGATGGATACACTTTCTTGCACCATGCGGCGAGGGTCGCGGCAACGGCGCGGCTGGCCGAGTCATTGCCTCTGGGGCTCACTTCAATCATCAAAATCTGTTTCATGGCCTTACTTCCGCGCTTGCGCCGTCAGCGCATTCCAAGCCGCGAGAGAATCCATGTAATCTCGCCAATGCGCGATCTTGCGATCCTCGATCCTGATGATCGAGCAGAACCGATTGTCGTATGTCGCGCCGCTTGCAAGGATCGTTCCGTGGACCTCATATTCGATGACGAGGCCGCGCCCGTCGTCCGTCTTATGGGCGATCAATTTGTCGACGGATTGCAGCGCGATGTGATCAACATAACCCCTGAATGCGGCCATCAGGTCACTCCGACCCCGGATCACGCGCGGCCAGCCACCGAGGTCATACAGGACTTCGTAGACGGTCTTGTCGGTGACAACGTCGAAAAAATGATCGCCATCGACCAGACCGCCCAACGCTTGGCGCACCGCGTCGAAATATGGCGCGGCAGGCCTGTAGGCGGCATATTTCTCGCTCGGCATATGTGGGCTCTCCATGCGCTTCCGTGATCTTGCTTACGACATGCGAGCTACCTATAAATCGGAAGCGGCTTGCAAAGAAGAAGGCACTTTGAAATCAGTCACTAACACCGAGGTAAGCGATGGGAAAGGCCCGCAAGGCGGGGGGACTCGACCCTGCAGCGATCTGCCGAAGTTCCGATCCGATGGCGGTACGGGAACTGCTCTCGAAGATTGGCGACACGTGGACGATCTTTGTCATCCTCTCGCTCGATCTCCTCGGTGGACGCGCCCGGTTCTCCGAACTTGAACGTTCCGTTCCCGGAATTTCTCAGCGGATGTTGTCGTCCACCCTGAAGAACCTCGAACGTGACGGGCTCGTGATCCGCGAGGTGTTCGCCGAAGTGCCGCCACGCGTCGAGTATGAAATGACGGCCCTCGGCAAGAGCCTGCTGCGCCCCACGCTTGGTCTCGTCGATTGGGCCAAGGCCAATTGGGAGCAGGTCAGGCAGGCACAATCCGACTACGACGCGCCTTAACCTTCGTATTGACTTAGCCCAAGAAGAACGTGCACGGTTTCCTTCATGTCGATGCCTGAAGCGCTCTCAAAATGCCTTGTCCTCAATACAGTCGCGGCGGCGCGGACGCTGCTGCGGCAAGGCGATGCAAGGTTCAAACCATTCGGGGCGACGGTCCAGCAGTTCTCGCTTCTTGCGGCGATCCGGTTTCATCCGGGCCAGCCAGTCATGAGCTTAGCGCAACGCGTTTTGCTCGATCGGACAAGCCTCACCCGAAATCTTGATCTTCTTGAGCAAAAGGGCTTGGTCCGGCGTGCTTCGGAAACTGTCGGGAATGTGCGTGTTTGCGAACTCACGAAAAGCGGAAACCGCCTCCTCGACCAACTTCTGGTGGCGTGGCAACAGGCGCAAACCGATTTTTCGCAAGACCTTTCCCAAGAAGAAGCGGAAACATATCTGCGCATAGCCAAGCATTTTGCGAATGGATGAACGTTGCGGAAATCGGTAGTGTTCGCGTTCTTAATTGTGTATATGCACAGTGCTGATACACATCGGAGTGAACATGCACGACCCTATCGTAGTCACCGGCCTTGGCGCAGTGTCTCCCCTCGGCGCTGGCGTCGCAACCAATTGGCGGAGGCTCGTCGCCGGTCAAAGCGGCATCCGAACGAACACACGTTTCGATGTCGCGGGGTGGAAATGCTCTGTGGCCGGCCTCGTCCCCTCGATCAAGGACGATTCCGAGGGGTTTGATCCTGAGACAGTCATGGAGCCGCGGGACCTGCGCCGGAACGATTTGTTCATTCAATATGCCATGGCCGCCGCATCCGAAGCCTTGCAACAGGCGGGGTGGCATCCGGAACGCTCTGAGGAGCGGGCACGGACGGCGACCCTCATTGGAACGGGCGTCGGCGGTGTTCCGGCCATCACGGCCGCGAGCGAGACCATCCGCACGTCCGGCATACGCCGCTTGTCGCCTTTCGTGGTGCCCTCCTTCCTGCCGAATCTCGCGGCCGGGCAAATCGCCATTCGTTTTCATTTTAACGGTCCGGCTGGCTCGCCGACGACAGCCTGCGCGGCATCGGCGCAGGCGATCGGGGACGCCATGCGCTTGATACGCGCGGGAGAGGCTGACATTGCCTTGTGCGGGGGAGCGGAAGCCTGCGTTGATCCCGTCGCCATCGGCGGTTTCACGGCGGCAAAGGCGTTGAGCTTCAATTTCAACGACGATCCACAGCGCGCGTCACGGCCTTTTGACCGCGATCATGATGGGTTTGTTCTGTCGGAAGGCGCGGCGATGCTGGTGATCGAACGCTTGTCTCATGCCGAGCGGCGCGGCGCGCGACCGCTTGCGGTGCTCTCCGGCTATGGCACGACGACCGACGCGCATCACGTCACGGCGGGCTGGCCTGATGGACGAGAAGCTGCGCGCGCCATGGAAATCGCCTTGTCGATGGCCGGAATCGATCCGCATCAAGTCGGCTATGTCAACGCGCATGCTACCTCTACGCCAGTCGGCGACGCGGCCGAGCTGGCCGCGCTGGAAAAATTCTTCGGCACGGCTGGCGGTCGCGTCCCGGTGGGTTCGACCAAATCGGCAACCGGACACATGCTCGGCGCTGCTGGCGCGATCGAAGCCGTATTCTCCGTCTTGGCCATCCAAAACCAATTGCTCCCCCCGAGCCTGAATATCGAGAACGCAATGCCGGAGGCAGAGGGATTCGATCTTCTTTCCAGCGGAGCCCGCGCCTCGGACGTCGAGCATGTGCTCTCCAACGCCTTCGGTTTCGGCGGTGTCAATGCCGCTTTGGTCTTCAGCCGACAGAGGTGATCTGCTCTTGGGTCAGATCTCGCGCGAGACCTGTTTGCGCACTTCATCCGCCAGAGGATGCAATCGCTCCGGCGGAGCTGGCCCAACGAGACTGTATCCGAGGCCCTTTTCGGCCCAGGTGTAGCCATGGAGGTTGCCGCTGGTCTGCGGCGCCATCGGCATATTCTGATCGACGACCATCACACGCGTGAGCATCACGAGGCGCGTGCCATGGTCGTCGTCATACATGAACATGGCGGCCGGACCATGCGCCGTTGCCACAATGCGTCCGCCCATGAGCCGGAAACCGGAGGCCGAGAGATCGGGGATCGCGATGGCGCGGCCCAATCGCTGGGTCGTCCAACCGACGAGTTCTGCGCGATCGGATCCTTTGAGCTCGACGGGTCTCAGATGGTCGGGCGCGTAGACCTCGTAAGTTGCGGTTGCCTCCTCGGCGAGCGCGGCGATGCCTTCCGGCGATTGCGTTGTGCCCCGGAGCGACCAACCGCCTATGCCGCCCAGACACAGCAGGAGCACCGCTGCGGCCGCGCCCATCCACCGCGACAGGGCAGCCGGCCGTCTCCGGCGCGCGATGATCTGCGCGAGATTCAATTGCGGCGGGATGGGCTCTTCGGCGATCTGCGCATATCCTGCCTTCAGCAAGTCACGCTGACGGCCGTAGGCTGCCACCCGCTTCGCAATGTCCGGATGACTATTGAGATAAGCGGCGACTTCTTCTCTGCGCCGAACGTCGAGCGTCTGATCGGCGAAGCGGTGCAATTCCTCTTCCGTGATCGGCCGAATGGTCATTTCACCCTCCGCAGGAAAGGCTTTGGCGGCTGCTCTTTACGAACGCCGTCCATCAATTCGATCAAGCGGTCGCGCGATCGCGACAGACGCGACATGACCGTGCCGACAGGAATGCCGAGAACATCGGCCGTTTGCGCGTAGGACAGATCTTCGAGGGCGACCAGAAACAGCACTGTGCGCTGCTCGTCGGGCAAAAGATCAACGCAGCGCAGCATATGCTGAACCTCTATCGTTTTCTCCTGGTTCGCCATGTGTGAGACGTCGCGCTCGGGCGCGTCCTCGATCGCGACTTCGACCGGACTTCGCCTCTGCTGGCGAAACCGGTTGACCGCCAGATGATGCAGGATCGTGAACATCCAGGTCCGCGGATCAGCGTCGGGACGGCGCTGATGCCATCGGCTCACAGCGCGTTCCAGACAATCCTGCACCAGATCGTCCGCGGCGAAGCGATCCTTGACGAGAACGCGGGCATAGCGACGAAGGGCCGGGATCAATGGCTCGATCAGGTGCACCATGTCGTTCATGGTCAGAGACCTTCGAAATATTGATCGCCCGGCGGGCAATCCGGCCGGGCGGGGATCATACGGATCAATGGCCCTGCACTTGGATGACGTTGCGGGGCTTGCCTGCCGCGTTTTCAGCGATGACAAGATAGCGTTTTTCACCCTTGACGTCGCTCTGCACGATCTGCCGGATCGGACCCGTCGCATTGACGATAGCCGATCCGGCGGGGTTGGTCATGAAGTTGGCGAGCGGCTGCAATTCGCCATTGCCGTCAAGTGCGGTGGACAGGGCCAGAATATACGGCTTCTTTGACTCGAGACCCGTGACGGAAGCCTGGAGAACCTGGATCAGGCCCTGATCGAACAGAGATATGCTTGTGGGCGGCTCGCCGCCGGATTTTCCGACCGCTGCAAGGGTCAGATGGGTCGTCTGTCCGGCAAGGCCGAGCGGTTGCAAGTTATCCGCGCCAGCGCCGTCCGAAACCGCGTTGGGAACATAGGCGATCGCTTGTGGCGCTTGGCCAATCGGAATCGTCGCGATGACTTTGTTGGTCAGCGTGTCGATTGCAGCCAGCGCATCGGCATTCTCGAGGCCAACATAGATACGCGTGCCATCGCCGGACGGCCAAACGCCATGCGGGAGATTGCCGACCGGAATCGTCGCAACTTGCGCAAACGTATCGGTGCGGAAAACCTTCACCTGGTTCGGGCCGCCGACCGTGACATAGGCGAACGAACCGTTCTTGTTCACGGCGAAATTGACGTGGTTTGTGATCGGCCCAGTATCAAGCGTCTTGATCAGGTCGAACGGCGGCTGGGCGTTGAAGACCTGCGTCTTGCCGACGTCCTTGAGCGTGAACCAGACCTGCTTTCCATCCGCGGTCGCGGCGATATTCGGGCAGAAGGGGCTTTCCTGCTTGACGCGCGCCACGATCTGGTGGTCGGCGACGGTGATGACGTCGGTCTCGGGATTGAAGGACGAACAGACATAACCGTACTTTCCATCCGGGGAGAAGATCTGCATGCCGGGCCCATTCGGCGTCTTGATGCGGGTCTTTTCCTCGAATGTATTGGCGTCGAGGACAGCGACGTAGTCCTCGCCGCGAACCGTCACCCAGACTTCCCTGCCGTCGGGTGTAAAGAAGGCTTCGTGCGGCGAACGGCCGACATAAGTCGTATGTTTGACCGCATTCGTCGCCGTGTCGATGAAGGTTACGGAATTGGATCCGATCGAGACGACGGCAAGCGTTTTGTGGTCGGGGGAGAAGCCCATGCCGTGGACCAGCACCTGTCCCTTGTAGAGCGGGCTGAAATTGCCCGGCTGCGGGTCGCCGAGGCGGATGACACCGAGAAGCTTGTTGTCGACCGGATCCGTCACCGACACCGTGTTGGAGAATTGCTCGGCGGCATAGACGCGGTCGCGATGGCTCACGGCGATATCGGCGTCGGCCGCTGTGCCCGGCGCCTGTCCGGCCGACGCCGATGCGCAAAGCAAAATCGTGCTGGCGAGCAAGCTCGCGGAAAACAAGCTGCGTGTCATATCTTGTACGCTCCTACTTTGTCGGGTTGGGATCAGGCATCGTCATGTCGCCGTTCGACATGGAGGCGTGATCGTGCGTGCTGGTAACGGGCACCGGTGCGACCTGCGTCGGCGATGCCGTTTCTGTGGGCAGGGGTTGGCCCAGAGCCAAATGCATCGCGACAATCTCCTGCTGCTGTTCGACGACGATTTCCTGCGCGATGCGCCTAAGCCGCTCGTTCCGGCCGTAGCGTAGCTCGGCGAGAGCCATATCGATGGCGCCTTGATGGTGGGGGATCATCATCGCCGCGAAATCGACATCGACGTCGCCGGTCGGCTTGACCTCCATTCCGGCCATCATCTTGTCCATCGCCGTGTTGTTCTCGGCGAGAAAGGGTGCCTCGGCAGCGATCGCGGCATGCGTCGGCTTTGCCGCCTGCGGCGTCTGAGGGTTCTGCGGCTGATCTTGCGCCCAACCGCAAAGCGGACTGATTGCGAAACCGAGCGAAGCGGCGAGCGCAAGAGAAGGCATTCGCAGCAGAAATGAAGGAGACATGCGGTCCAGCTCCAGATGTCCAAAGGACGGCTATCGGAGTAGACGTCGGCGAAAGGGGATTATTCCATCATCGCCGCGAAATATTTTTCGCACGCAGCACAGGCCTTTCGCGAAAAGGCCGCGCGTGACCGGGGCATAGGAGGTAAGGCAAAGTAAAAGCACTGTCACCGCAATTCCGGCGCTGAAAATAAATTGGCGGCGCACCTTGTTTTGAACTCAATCAAAGCATATGTATGGAATTCGTTGATTTGGCCGAACTGGCTTCGCGGTGTCAGAGACCCGCCATATTCTCTCGAATTTTCGATAGCGACTGCGTGGCGCCGTTCTGGCGTAGCATGTCGCGCCATTCGAAGCTTGGAATGAACTCCGACGCTGGCCACGGATGTACTGGCAGCTTGGGGATCCTTCCGAGTCGAATGGGAATGACGCGGGAGGGGCAGCCGCACGCTTTGTCATGACTTGCAATAATGATCGGCCTGAACCGGTCGGAAGCAACCCATAGCATGTTGTCGCTCAACCATCGCAACCTCCGGCGCAGAGAAGAGCTTGTCAACCGACTGCCATCCTCCGCGGCTCGCACCGAAACGGTGAGCCAACCATGACGCTGGCCTTCCCTAATCCGAGCCGCAATTTCGATAAGGCGCGGAACGCGGTTTGTTTCTTCGGTCATGACGGCGTGTTCGAAATACGGTTCTTCGTCGAGGCTGCGGCACTCGCCGACCGAGGATCACGAGGAGTCCGGATGTCGGAATCGAAATGTCTTTCCGCTTTCGATACATTGTGCCCAACCATTCATGACGTCGCGCGCGTGGCCTATTCGCACGGCCGCCATAGTTGCTACACTCTCACCGCCTCCGATTTTCGGTAGGCGGCCGATGCTGATCCGCTACGGCTATGAAATCACCTTGACCTGCGAACAGCCGACGGCACTGGTATGCTTATTGTCGGCCCACGAGGATTATGCGGCCCATATCAGGGTCCCAGAGACGACCTTCACCGCACCGCACGTGCCCGTGTCGACCTATCGCGACCTGTTCGGCAATCGCTGCCGACGGCTTGTCGCGCCGCGGGGCGACCTGATGATTTGGGGTGATGCCACGATCGAGGATGACGGCATGCCGGACCGGCTACTTCCAGAGGCTCGGGAAGTCCCTGTGCCGGCGCTGCCGGATGCGTGCCTCACCTATCTTATGGGTAGCCGCTATTGCGAGACGGACCGTCTCAGCCAGATTGCATGGGATATGTTCGGTAAGGTTCCGCCTGGCTGGGGTCGGGTGCAGGCAATCTGCGACTTCGTACACGGCCACATTCATTTTGATTATATGCAAGCCCGCTCGACGCGAACGGCTCTCGAGGTGTTCCATGAGCGCATCGGCGTCTGCCGCGACTTCGCGCATCTCGCGGTGGCGCTTTGTCGCTGCCTCAACATTCCCGCGCGCTATGTCAACGGCCATCTTGGCGATATTGGCGTGCCTGTCGTCGACCCGATGGACTTCAGCGCCTGGATAGAGGTCTTCCTCGACGGAGCATGGCACACGTTCGATCCGCGCAACAACGTCCCGCGCATTGGTCGGGTCGTGGTTGCGCATGGCCGCGACGCGGCCGATGTCCCTCTCATCAACTCGTTCGGCCCGCATGTCCTGAAGTCGTTTCGAGTCTGGACCTACGAGGTGCCGGCATCATCATAGCCACGGGTCCATCGCCACCATTCGGGCTTTTCTGGACAAGGCAAATTGACCGATCGGTTGCGGAGGCGATCGGCTCGGCATCGCGGTCCGTTATTTCGAAATATCGCAGACGCCACAAAATCTATTCCCACCGGCGGTGCGCCCACATCCACTGCTCGGGATATTCGCGCACCCACTCTTCAAAGAGCCGCTGAGTCTGTTGCGTTGCCTCATCGATGTCGGCATTTCGATCTTCGGTGTGGGGCACATCAAGGATTTCAGCTTCGATCCGAAAACGTACGCCTCGTGTTCGGATAACGCGAGCCGCGACCAGGAACGCGTCATTACTTCTGGCAAGCAATGCTGGAAAGGTCGTGGACGGTGCCAGTCGGTCGAAAAATGGGACAAGAAGCCCATTGCGATCGCGCAAATCCGCGAGCATTGCAATGGCGCCGCCGCTGCGCACGATACGCATCAGTTTTCCGCCTATGTCCGCCCCCTTGGCGAAAAGGCCACGCGGATAGCGGTCTCGGCGTGTGAGCGCGATATAATTGTCAACCTGCGGATTCTTCATGCGTTGGTAGACGCCGGCAACCGTTATACCGTGCGTAACGGTCGGAACGACGACGAGTTCCCAATTGCCAGTATGGAGTGAGACAAAAACGATGCCTTTGTCGCTTGCCTTCATCGTCTCGATCAACGGGCCGCTCGCATCTTCGATCCGTCCAGCCTTGACGATACGGTTCACCATCAGGCTTTCTGCGAATGTTCGCCCCAAATGCATCCACATGAGACGGGTCAGCGCGTCGATTTCGACAGCGCTTTTCGCGGGGTATGCCGCGGCCAGATGCCGCGATGCGCGTTCGTGACGATGCAGTTGCGGTGCGATCAGCCACCACAACGAGCCCATGGCCCAGGAGCCAAAATCAAGCGGCAAGACATGCAACAAGCCGACGAGGCTACGGAGCAGAAGATATTCGGCGGCGTGTTTCGTCTTACGCCAACCGCGTCCGGTCCCTGACTTGCTCACGTGTGGTCCGCCCAACTAGTTCGCCATAGCGGCGACAATGCCGCTGGCACGATTGGGCGTCCCGACGCGACGCGAAAACGATCCGCGACGATGCGACCACGCAACCCTACTCGATCCCTTAGCAGTTTTCGTTTGCGCGCCGCAACGCATATCCTGATTTGCGCGGCACATGGCCTCGCTCGCAAAAAATCGCCGGCAACAAAAGCAGGAAAGATCAAGATTCTCGTTCTATACAGGTGCCTTCGCGACAGGCCGTGTGTTGGGGCCGCCGCGCTTCGTGGCGGCATCGCGCGGCTTCGGGGCCGGGAGGAGGCCTTCACGTTGGGCCTGTTTGCGCGCGAGCTTGCGCGCACGGCGCACCGCTTCGGCCTTCTCACGAGTTTTCTTCTCCGAGGGCTTCTCGTAAGCTCTACGGCGCTTCATCTCGCGAAAAACGCCCTCCCGCTGCAGTTTTTTCTTCAGCACCCGTAAGGCTTGTTCGACGTTGTTATCTCGTACCAGCACTTGCAAAGAACAGTCTCCTTGTGAAGTTGAATGGAAAGTGAAGTTGAATGGAAAATCGACGCAGGCTTGTTCATGCGCCCTGCTTCAACGGGCAAAGCATATGTGTTCGAAGCGTCGCTTAAGGTGATCCGGGCCCGATCCGCGAAGAGATCGTCCCATCACGCCATGGATATCTCATGTTCCTCGACGGCCCGCTCGTGCCGCTCGCTCGTGCTCTTGATGCGATAGGCCGGTTCCGCCTTCTCCGTGGGGAGGATCTTGACGACTTCATACACCCCACTTGGGCGTTTCAGCCCAGGATGTTGGAAAACGACCGTATCGCCCAACTTGAATTTGTGCGACCTCGAAAGAGGTTCGCGGGAGGCCGAAAACGAGCCGCGGCCGGCATCATTGCTATGAGCGGATGTTCTGGGCAGGGGATAGCCTTCACTCTCGTAGAGAGAACGGATGGCATCGCCCGTATATTCAAAATTTTCTACATGGATGGATATGCTGTTCAGCTTGGCTCCGTATTCTTCCATTGCAAATTGCACAGCAAGAGAAAGGCTCTCAAATCGACGATATTTTATAGGAGTTCTTATCCACCCAACCGTTTTTGATTTTGAAAATATCTCTGCGGGAGCGGAAAAATTTAAGATCGACATGAATTAAACTATCACGACATTCACGCAATGTCATGTTTTATTCCACACTGGGCCAATTCGACAGGCAGATCAACAACCTTCGTGCGGCAAGCCCTGGTCATCGGACCTACAGTCGGCTGAGCAATTCCGCCTTTTTGGCCTCGAATTCCTGATCCGTGAGAATGCCTTTGGCGTGCAGGGCCGCGAGGCGTTCGATCTTGTCGAAGATGTCCTCGTCCGACCGAATTGCCGCAGGTGTCGGACGTGCCGCTTGTTGCGGCGCAACGGGTTCCGGAGCGGGCGATGCGAAGATCGACGGCGCCGCCGGGGCGGCGGCAGGTGCGGGTGCCGGCGTCTCCGCCGGTTCCTCGCCGCCCGGCCGGACCACATTCAGTTCCGAAATTTTCACCAGCCCATATTGCGAGGTAAAGCTCAGCGACTGGTCGCCGCTTTGCTGCTGTGAGAACCCACCAATTCTGTGGTCCTTCGTGTCATAGACCGTCACCCGGCCACCGAGATCGATCGCCAGCCGCCGGGCGTCCGGGAAAAAGGCATAGCGCAGGTTATTCTGCGCCCCGGTCGAGGCCGGATTCCCGAGTTCTTCGGGCCACCAGTTGCCAGCCGATAGTGCGCCAGGCACGAACAGGCTGACGCCGCCACCCTGACCTTGATATTGGGACTGGGACTGGTGCGACGTCTGCGGGCCCGGCAAATCCATCCCGCGCACCAAGGCCGCAAGCTCGGAACACATCCCGGCCACGTTCGCCTTCAGCGCATTGTTGAACATGTCGCCGATCATGATCATGCCGCCCTGCGACCATTGCCCCATCCCACCGAGATCGGGATGGTTGAACTGCGCCTGTGTCGCCTGCCCGGCGATCATCGCCATCAGAAGGTGTTCCACCGCGCCGAGGCTGACCCCATATCGCTCTGCAATCGCGCCCAGGGTCCGTCGGCCCTCTTCACTGAGCTGTCTCATCGTGATCGCCTTTGCCTGAGGAAGATTGCGGGCACGCCGCATCACGCCGGCGCATCCATTGCAAGTGATCTAGCACGCGCCCTTGCAAGTTGACAGGGGCCTGTAGGTCGATCCACCCCGGCACCTGTGCTTGGCATGCCTCTCGTTTCCGGTCTCTCGTCGGCTCAGGCGCTCACGAGCCTCCCGAAATTGCGGTAACAATGCACTTCATTGCCGCACCTGCTTGTTCGCTTTGAGTAAAATGCACTGTCACCGCAATTCTAAGTGAGAAGTCAGCAATTCGATCAACTTGCCCTCAAAGGTGTCGAGATCGGCGCCGAGGTCCTGCGCGGGACCGGAGAAGACCAGCTTGCCGGTGGCGATCACGCTGATTTGCGTGCACAAAGTTCGAATCTCCTGCGCGTCGTGGCTGCTGAGGAAAGTCGTCACCCCCTCGCGGGAGGCAAGATCCCGCAGCAGCCGCCAGGTCTCTCGTTTGGCCGGCAGGTCGAGCCCGCGCGTCGGCTCATCCAGGAACAGCACCTTGGGATTGCCCAGGAGGGCGCGGGCGATCTCGACGCGGCGCTTCATGCCGGTGCTGTAGGTTCCGATCAACTTGCCGCGAAAGTGCTCCGCCAGCCCCACATTGCTCAGGCATTGCTCGACCGTGTCCCGGACATTGGCAAGGCCGCGAATGCGGGCGAAATAGGTGAGATATTCGCGGGCCGTCCAGTCCGACTGGCTTTCACTCGTCTCGTCGCTGACGAGGCCGATGAGTTTGCGCACGGCAAGCGGCTCTTCAGTGATGTCGTGACCCAACAGTTTCGCGCTGCCCTTCGTCGGCGGCAACAGAGTGGTCAGCATCCGGATTGTGGTGGTCTTACCTGCGCCGTTGAGGCCAAGGAAGCCGTAAAGTTGCCCCTTGGCAACCTTGAGACTGATCTCGTCGACCGCCACCAGGGAGCCGAAGCGGCGTGTGAGGCCCATGGTCTCAACGGCGAGTTCGCTCATCGGGTCCGCCTCCAGCGGGTAAGGATCGCAAACAGGCACAGAAGCGGGAAGACGGCGCCGGCCACCGCCATTTCGGCAAGGGCGTTCGGCACATGTGCCTCCACGGCGGCTCTCGCATTCAGTGTCGTGGCCTGCGAGTTGCCCTCCACCGCATAGGTGGCGCTGACATCGATCGGGTAGCGCACGCCGCCAATGTCCCATGGGCTCTTGGGCGTTAATTGGACAGGTAAGCGTGCGACCCAGCCTGTTTCGACATGATGCCCATCCGCATCCGCGGGTCCGATGCCCGGAGGATAGGTCCTCGTTTCCAGATGATACAGGATGTCGGCCGAGGCCACCGGCACAACTTGGACATCAAGGCCGTTCTGGCCGGTGACATGGACATCGAGCTGCGTCAGATGCTGCTTGCTGTCGACTGGAAGGAACAGCAGGAGATCCTGACTGGTGACCCGGTCGGTCGGGAGCGAAGGCCATATGTCCCGGTTGAGAAGGGTATCGCAGCAGGTCGTGGGAGCAGGCGCATGCGGATCAACCAAGGCGAGCTGTCCGCCGCCGCGCAGGAAAAGACCGGGTATGGCGGGGGCGTCGTTGCTCGGTGGCGCATCCTTGTCGTAATTCGTGTCGCCCAGCAGAGGCGGGATCAGTACGAAGGCTGCCAGTGACAGCGCGATCGCGATGCGTTGGCCAGGTGAGGCTTCCCAGGATTCGACGCCCTGCGCGCGGAGGAATATCCATGCCGCCAGGGCGAAGGCCCCCGCCACGATCAGGAACAGGCAAACCCAGGTCATGGTCGTGGTTGCGGCAACGGCATTGGTGGCGAGCGTGAAACCCAGCCCATTCTTCAGGAGGACCAGCGGGCTGATCAGCGCCACGTGGCCCGTAGCGGTTGCACCATAGCCGCGAGTGACCAGCAGTTCCTGCAGGGGCACCAACACGGCATACACCAGCATGACGCCAACGCCTGTGGCAACGGGCGGCGCGACGCTGCGCCCGATGAATAGCACGCCGATAAGGGTGCCGACGGCAATGCAGACCAGCAGAATTCCCGGCGTCCAGATCAAGAGCCTGCCGAGCAGGAAGGGCATGCCGACATTGGCCACATAGACGGCCGCAAGTGGCGCAACGGCGATATAATAGGCGCAGGCGAGCGTCAGGATGACGAGAATCTTTGCAACGAACCAGTCCCGTCGGTCGACCGGTGCGGTAAAAACGCTTTCAACGAAGCGGTTGGCGCGCGGGCTGGCGATGACGCCGGCTGCCAGCGGCAGGAAGCAGATCGGTGCCAGGAAATAGCCGATGACGCCATAGCCATCGAGCCAGCTGTCCTGCGTGGCCACGGCCGAGAGGCCGCCGAGGCCAAAAAGCACGATAGCCGCACCCGCCCAGGCGAAACGACCGCGCATCACGGCCCGAAGCTCCTCCCTATAGAGCGTGAGCATGCCGCTCCTGTCTCCTTTCATCGTGTGAAAGGGATTCCGCCACCGAAACTACAAATTACGGTGACAGTGCACTTCGTTGCCGCACCTGCCTGTCCGCTTTAAAGTAAATGCACTGTCACCGTAATTCCATCACTTAGTTGGTTGGCTCTTCGTAGATGCCGATGATCAGGAGCCATGCACCCGAAATGAGGAAGGCGAACAAAACAATGGTTGCAACAGCGGCGATGTAAAGTCCTTCGGTATGTCCGAGAATAAGTAAAACTGCGCCCACAACTTCAACGAGGTAACATATTGTGCCGCCCGCAAGCCGCGGCGTGGTCAACCCAATGGAACTCATCCCCGCTCTGAGCGCGACAACATAACCTCTGACAAATATGATCGTTGCGACAAGCCAAAGGAAAAACCATTCCAAGCCAAGTGCGATAAGATATTGCTTTCCCAAAAGCGCAAAGCCGCATGCCATGAAAATCGCGCTGAAGCCCGAGAGCATATTGATTGCCCGGTTCTTATGCGTCGTGTTTCGGACAATGCCTTCGGGATTGATCGACATTGCGACAAAGATCAACCCTGCAAGCGCCGCCGCGCCGCCGCCCACCATGACAAAAAAGTTATTCCATTGATCCAACATAGAATATTCCCCAGCTCTTATTCCATCAGGCGCACCCGATTTCGATGATTTTTGACTCTTGCGACACGCCGCTCGCCCGCTGAAATCTCGCGCCTCTTCTCGTTGCGAAAATCGGTCGCAAAAGTAGAGTTCAGCAACCGATTTTTGCAACACCTTTCAAGATCGCGTGCACCATCGATTGAACGCCGACGATCTGGCCGGTGCATGGGACCCGGCACGAGTGCGGCCATGCGATTCAGAGTGCCGCTTATCGGGGGCGGACAAGCCTCGCTCGGATCGAACCTTGCATACATTCGGGGCAATGACTCGCGAAGAAGCCGCAAAATCCTTGACAAATGCAGCAATAAGAACATATCATGAACATCGTTTTTAGGCGGCGCGACAGCAACTCGGATAAACTTGGTTTGCTGCATTTATTTGCGCAACGCGGGTAGACCCGAGTTGCGCTGCCGCTGCGACCGAGACGGTCGCGCTCCTGAAGCGAATCGCGTGAAGGAACAAATGGCGGTGCGAGCCGCCCGAATGGAATGCGGACAATTGGTAAGCACATGAACGGTTTTTGGGAACGAACTGATAGAGCGATTTTCTGATTTTCTTCAAATGCTTATGTCTTATGCGCGGGCAGCATTGGAGCGGTGGCTCCGAATTGCGGCGGCGGAGCACCCGACTGAACTGCCTTGATCGGGACACAGAAGTCTAGATACTGGCACGGATACGCCTGCTCAATCCGTGCTAGAGAGGACTTTCGGATGCGCTTGAGGACCAACATCAGTGTGTTTGCCGCTCTAGCATTGAATTTGGCGTGGCTGTCCGGCGCCTCCGCCGCTTCGTGCGGGCATACGGCTGCTGGCTTTGAGGCCTGGAAGCAGGATTTTGCCGACGAGGCGCGGGCGCAGGGCATTGGCGCTGAGGGCATCGACGCCTTGATGGCGACGCATTATGCTTCGGCCACGATCTCCGCCGACCGGGGCCAGCACGGCTTTAACCAGTCGTTGCAGCAATTCCTGGCCAAGCGCGGCGGCAATGTCATCATCGCGCGCGGGAAGACGCTGATAAAATCCCGGGCCGATCTTTTCGCGTCGATCGAACATCATTACGGCGTGCCACCAGGGCCGCTGCTGGCGATTTGGGGCATGGAAACCGGCTTCGGCGCCGTGCATGGCGACCAGAACATGCTCTCCTCAATCGCATCGCTCGCCTATGATTGCCGCCGGACGGACTACTTTACCGACCAGCTCTATGCGGCGCTCAAACTCGTGGATCGCGGCAAGTTTTCAGCGCAGACGCGCGGCTCCATGCACGGGGAAGTCGGGCAGACGCAGTTCATGCCCAAAACGGTGCTCGAATACGGCGTCGGCGATCTCGAAACGCCGCAGGGCGCGCTGGAATCGACTGCAAACTATCTTAAGGCCCACGGCTGGGTCGCCGGAGAAGGCTATCAACCCGGCGAGCCGAATTATGCCGCCATCCAGGCCTGGAATGCCGCTACCGTCTACGAACAGGCCATCGCTTATATCGGGCAACGCATTGACGAGCAGTGAGCCGATCGCCGTCATCCCCTCTCCCCGAGCTTCGACCGCCCGACAATCACATCGTGCTTCGGATAGGGAAGGGTGATGCCGTGCGCCTTGAATTGTCGCCACACCGCGAGCAGCGCCTGGCTTTTGACGTTGGCGACGCCGTTGTGGGCGTCGCTGATCCAGAAGCGCAGTTCCAGTTCGATGGCGCTTTCGCCAAAGGCCATGACGAATGCAACCGGCGCGGGACGTGCCAGGATGCGTGGCGGCTCTAGCGCAGCGAGAAGAATGAGCTTGCAGACCTCGTCGAGATCGGCACTCAGCGGCACGCGGATCGGCACTTTCAGGCGCACAATGGTGTTGCGGTGCGACCAGTTGACCACCTGGCGGGTGATGATGTCCTCGTTGGGAATGAGATATTCCACCCCGTCGCGGGTTTCGACCGACACATAGCGGGCGCCGAGCGACGTCACCCAGCCAAACGTACCGCCCACCTCGATGACGTCGCCCGGCTTGATCGATTTGTCGAGCAACAGCACGATACCGCTGAACAGATTGGACACGGTTTTCTGCAGGCCGAGGCCGAGACCGATGCCGAGGGCGCCGGTGAAGAAGGCGAATTGCGATAGATCTATCCCGATGCTCGACAGCGCGATGACGACCGCCAACGCGACCAGGGTAATTTGGATCAACTTGCCGAGCAGCACTTGAGCGCGCGGCGTCACTTCCGGGATTCTGGTAATACGCCGCTCCAAAAAGCGCGATACGCTGGTGGCGAGCCAGAGCAGAATGCTGAACGAGAAAATCCCCTTTACCACGGTCAGTAGCGACACCCGGATGCCGCCCAGCACGACGGCGCCGGAATCAAGCAGATCAACTGTCGGCCCCAGAAGATGAAGGATATTGAGCGCCGCGACGATCCAGGCAAAAACGCTGATCAACTGGGCCAGCGCCTCGTAGCGGACGAAATCGGCGGCGAGGCGGATGATGAGCCAGGCCGCCAGCAAATTGATGCAAATCCGAATGATCCCACTCGGCCAGTCGAAAGCTTCCGCCAGGGCCAGCGAAACGGCGAGGCCGGCAATCCAAGCCACGGGAGCGAGCAGAGGCACAAGCCGGTGGACAAGCCACTCTTGGTGCAGCGCGATCCAGTCGAGACGCTGACCGGCTGAAACATTGCCCACCCAATCGACGGCATATTTGTGCAAAGGCCGCGTGATCAGCCAAGTCACCGCTCCAGTCAGGAGCACCGCGGGGATTTGGACAAGATTGATGAGTGTGAAAACATCTTGCACTAGCCATGGCTGCAAGTGTTCGACAAAAGCCTGCACTTGATCCCACACCGATTGTGTGTTCACGGCCGTCCCCCCAACCAGCGTATCCCAGATTAACGCTTATTTTTGAAACGGCTACAATCTGGCGCGAGAACGGGGCATCCGTCAAATCCCGCCGATAAACACGGCGCGGCGCACCCCCGGCCAATCCGATTTTTCATTATTTTTTCTGCACCAAGAATCGCTCCCTCACGCGCGATGCCAGCGCCACGCGTCGATCGACCACGCACCCGGCCCGGCCAGCGCCAGGATCAAAAAGCCGCCGGCGATGGTCACGTCTTTCTGAAAATGGATGGCTTCCATCGCGTCGGCGAAATTGGTGTGGAAGAAGGCTGCGGCCAGCAGCGAGAACCCCGCGAGGGCGATCGCCGCCAGGCGCGTGCCAAAGCCAAGCAGGATCATCAGACCGCCGCCGAGTTCGGTCACGATCACCAGCGGCAGAAGATGTCCATTCACGCCGAAGCTCTGCATATAATCGATCGTATCGCTGTAGTCTGTGATCTTGCCGTAGCCTTCGTGAATGAACATGCCCGCCATCAGCGCGCGTGCGATAAAGGTGAGCGGTGCTGAAACATGCTGGAGGAGAGAGGTTTCTCTCTCCGCATGTCGCGATGCGCCGAGCCGCGCTGCCATAGGCATCTCCTTTTGTTGAGGCTGCTGTTCAGCCTTAGAGCCAGCGCAGATCACTCAACATCATTTCCCTTCGCAATCGCGTCAGACAGTTCCTCGTATTCCTCGCAGGCCTTCGAGCCGCAAAGCTTTTCGATCGTCGCCAATTGCTCGCGCGCATCATCGAACTTTCCGAGCGTCACATAGGCTTCACCCAAATATTCGCGAACTTGCGTATAGTTCGGATCGAGTTCGACCGAGCGCTGGTAATAGGCGATGCCCTCTTCGGTGCGGCCGAGTTTGCGCGTCGCGTAGCCGCGATAGTTCAGCGCCCGCGGCGTGTCGGGATTTTGCAGCGTGTCGAGCGTATCAAGGGCTTCTTGGTAGCGCTTCGCCTTGGCGAGGGCGAACGCATATTCGGTCAGATCGTAGTCCGGCAGAACGCCGCTGTGCCGCATGAGACATACGTGGTTCTTGGCATCCCACACCATGCCCTGCGCGCACGTGGTCAGATCCTGGTGACCGGACGAACCGCCGCTCCCACTGCTCGCGCCTCCGCCAGACGCCGAGCCCCCTCCCCCGCTGGCGCCGCCACCCGTTCCGCCGCCACCTGAACCACCACCACTTGATCCGCCGCCTCCACCGCCACCGCCGCTTCCTCCGCCACCGCCATGTGCGAAGGCCAGCGAGGCGCTCGAAACCATTCCCACCACCGCCATCACCCAGGCGATGCGGTGCAAAGTCGTTGCAAGGGGTGTGCGATGCTGTGCTACATTCTTGGTCATGATGATCGCCTCCAAAATGCCGGATGCATCGAAAACACCTCGGCGGCGGGATTTATTCGTCGCGACGCAGAGTTTTTGTGGTGGAGCGAAATGGTGACGCGTCGGGAGACTTGCGTGTGAGCGCGGCCGGCGCCTCCGAGGTGCGGGCCGGATTGGCGGCGCATCTGGTGCGGCTTTGGCGTTACGCCACAGTGCTTTCGGGCGCGCGCCATGTGGCGGACGATCTGGTCCAGGCCACGTGTTTGCGCGCGATCGAACGGGCCGATCAATTCATTCCAGGCTCGCGGCTCGATAGCTGGTTGTTTTCCATCCTGCGGTCGATCTGGCTGAACGAGTTGCGCGCCAGGCATATCCGCGAGGGCGGCGGCTTCATTGACGCGAGCGAGGCGCTGGTTTTCGACGGCGCACGGGAAATCGAAACGAATATAACTGCCGCTCAAGTGTTAACTGCCGTGGGACGTCTTCCCGAGGCGCAGCGGGAAGCCGTTCTGCTGGTCTACGCCGAAGGATACACGTATGATGAAGCCGCAGACATAATGGGTGTGCCGATCGGAACCGTGATGAGCCGTCTTGCCAGCGCCCGGCGGGCGATGAGCGCGATGAAATGACAGGCCTGAACGACGTGAGCGAAATGGATGACGATGCCGTGCTCGTTGCCTTTGTCGATGGCAAATTGGACGATGCCGCGACTATTGCATTGCAAGCGCGGCTGGCCAACGAGCCCGATTTGCTCTTGCGGCTGACCCAGATCCGCGCCGGCGATGTCGCCTTTGCCCCCGCCTTCGAGGCGCTGCTGGCCCAAGCGCCAACGACGCGGCTGGAAGCTTCCTTGAGCCAACTCCTAGCCTCCCATCCGGTGCAAGCCGCGCCGCGCGCGCGCGGCTGGCGTGTCGCCGCGGCGCTCGCGCTCCTGGCCTGCGGCATCGTGCTCGGCCGTTTCGCACCCTCTTGGGTGGCCGCGCCGCAAAGCTTCATTGCCGCCAATGAGCAAAAAGAAGATTGGCGTATGGCGGTTGCGGAATACGCCGCCCTCTACACCACGGAGACATTTGCCGGCTCGCCGCCTGACGCATCCGCGCAAGCCGACGAGTTGGCCCGGCTGGGCGAAAAGGTCGGACTTACTCTGAGACCCGATCGCATCGCGCTCAGCGATGCGCAATATCGCGGCGCCCAGATCTTGGCTTATGGCAAGGCGGCGCTCGGACAGATTGTCTATACGGACGCCGCCGGCCACCCGATCCTCTTCTGCATGATCGCCAATGGCGAAGCCGATACCGGTCCGCACAGCGAGAATCGCGGGGCGTTTTCCTCGGTTGCCTGGGCGCATGACGGGCGCGGCTATATCCTGATTGCGCCCCTGCCCCGTGAGAAGGTCGCGCAAATGGCGGATGCTCTGGTGCCGCGGTTCTGAAATCTTCCGGCCAGCGTGTCGCTTTTGACATAAGGCGATGGCAGCCATGCGATCTTGCACCGCACAAATCGCACAGAATGGCCTATAGTCGCCACACTATTCCTGCGCGCCGCAGAAGCGCGCCTCTCCCGGGATTTCGACTTTGTCTTACGCAGCTGCTTCAGCCTCGCGGTCCCATGCCTTTTGGGCCGAATTTGCTCTTGCCATCGGCGGTTTTGCTATTGGAACCGGTGAATTTGCGACGATGGGGCTGCTGCCCGACGTCGCGCAGGATTTGAACGTGTCCATCCCGACGGCGGGCCATATCATTTCCGCCTATGCGCTCGGCGTCGTGGTCGGTGCGCCGCTGATCGCGGTGATGGCGGCAAAATTGTCGCGCCGCGCGCTCCTGCTCCTGCTGATGGCCATTTTCGGCGCCGGCAATCTCGCCAGCGCCTTCGCCCCGGACTTCACTGTCCTCACCGCCTTGCGTTTCTTCAGCGGCCTGCCGCATGGCGCCTACTTCGGCGTCGCCTCTCTGGTCGCCGCCGGCATGGCGGGGCCGGAAAAACGCGCGCAAGCGGTGGGCCGCGTCATGCTCGGACTCACCATCGCGACCCTGATCGGCACGCCGCTCGCGACCTGGCTCGGCCAGGGCCTCGGCTGGCGCGCCGCCTTCGCCGCGGTCGGCGCGATCGGCCTGCTGACGGTCGCGCTCGTCTGGCTGTTTGCGCCGCAAGACCGGCCCGATGCCGCCGCGGGGCCGCTGCGCGAACTGTCCGCGCTCGGCAAACGGCAAGTGTGGCTCACCCTCGGCATTGCCGCCTTCGGCTGCGGCGGTACCTTCGCCATTTACAGCTACATCACGCCGACTCTCGTCGAGGTCGCAGGCCTCGCCGAATCCTTCGTGCCCGTCGTGCTGTGCATTTTCGGCGCTGGCATGATCGTCGGCAACCTGGTGGGGGCGCGTCTCGCGGACCGCGCCCTGCTGCCGACCATCGGCGGGGCGATCCTGTGGAACACGTGCATGCTCGCACTGTTCTTCTTTACCTCGCATAATGCTTGGCTGGCCGTACCGAACGTGTTTCTGATCGGCACCTGCTTTGCCATTGTGCCCGCGTTGCAGACTCGCCTGATGGATGTGGCGGCGGACGCCCAGACTTTGGCTGCGGCGCTCAACCATTCGGCCTTCAACATCGCCAATGCGCTTGGCGCGTGGCTCGGCGGCCTGGTCATCGCCGCGGGTTTCGGCTGGTCGTCGACGGGCTGGGTCGGCGCGCTCCTGGGCCTATCCGGCTTTGCCGTCTTCGCCGTTTCCATGCTGCTGGAATCCCAGCCGCGCAAAACCGAGTTGCACCAGCAATCGGCATAATATCTGCAAAAATGCACTGCTGACGCGCGATTTCAGCGGCTGCATGACGGCGGCTTTGCAATTGCGCCGCATGTCATGTGGTGAGGGTATAGGCGTGTCGTTGCTTATGCGCGATACGCTACAAAACTGGCAGCTTTTTTCTTATTTTCACCACAATGAGAGCCGCTGATGCGGCTTCGCTTCTGCGCTGCCGGGCATAACCGCCAAACACCGCATATCATATGCGCGTCACGTGACGTGGCGCTGATCGATCCACTCCCCGCAGCGCGTCGCATTCCGCAAGATCGAGGAGGACGTCAATGGCAAATGTGAAGAATGGCAAAGGGCCCGGTCAGGCTTACGACCCGCAACAACACTTGAATGCGGCCTTTCAGATGCAAAAGCGGTTTACCGACTTCCAACTCGAGGCCATGTCGGAAATACTCGGCTTTTTCGGCCAGCGGCTGCAAGCCCAGGCTGATTTCTGGCGCGGCTTGAGCGGGTGCTCGGATCTTGGCCAGGCCACCGAGGCGCAGCGCCAGTTCTGGGAACGGGCGTCGCAGGATTATACCCGCGAGGCGCAACATCTGTCCGATGTCGCCAAACGCAGCATGGATACGATGACGCAACCGGTTATCCAGGATCGCGCCGCCTGAATTGACCTTTAGCCCGGCGGAAAAGCGATTGCGTCCGCCGAGCTATCGCGCGCAAATGCAAATCTAAATTTGCAGATTGGCCATCCAGGCCGCGCCCGATATGTGCGTTGGTCACTTTGTCGCTGGTCCTTTTGCTCTTATTTTGCACCGCACCAGCCCCGAATTGCCGTATATATCCAATTTGGTGTAGGAAACTTGTGTGGCTCGGTGCCATGCCGACGTGAACCTTTAAGAGATTGCCTTGACGAAACGCCTGCAAACGCCCCTGCTCGATACGGTCCCCACGCCCGACAAGCTTCGCGAACTGCCGGAAAGCGCCCTGCGTCAGGTGGCGGCGGAATTGCGCGCCGAGACCATCGACGCGGTTTCGGTCACCGGCGGCCATCTCGGCGCGGGTCTCGGCGTCGTCGAATTGACCGTGGCGTTGCATTACGTCTTCGACACGCCGCGCGACCGGATCATCTGGGATGTCGGCCATCAGGCCTATCCGCACAAGATCCTGACCGGCCGGCGGAACCGGATTCGCACCCTGCGCCAGACCGGCGGTCTCTCCGGCTTCACCAAACGGTCGGAAAGCGCCTACGACCCGTTCGGCGCGGCGCATTCCTCGACATCGATTTCCGCCGGCCTCGGCATGGCGGTGGCGCGCGATTTGCGCGCCGGACACAACAATGTGGTGGCGGTGATCGGCGATGGCGCCATGTCCGCTGGCATGGCCTATGAGGCGATGAACAATGCCGGTGCCATGCAGTCGCGCCTCATCGTGATCTTGAACGACAACGACATGTCGATCGCGCCGCCGACCGGCGCCATGTCGGCCTATCTCGCCCGGCTTGTGTCAGGGGAGACGTATCGGTCGTTGCGCGAAACGGTGAAGCAGCTCGCCAAACGCCTGCCGAAATTCTTCTACGACAAAGCCAAGCGGACCGAAGAATACGGCCGCGGCTTCTGGACCGGCGGCACCTTGTTCGAGGAACTCGGCTTCTATTATGTCGGCCCGATCGACGGCCACAATCTCGACCACCTGCTGCCGGTGTTGAAAAACGTGCGCGACATGCCGCACGGGCCGGTGCTGGTGCATGTGGTGACGCAGAAGGGCAAGGGCTATGCGCCGGCCGAAGCCGCTGCCGACAAATATCATGGCGTCAACACGTTCGACGTGGTGACCGGCACGCAGGTCAAGCCCAAGGCCAACGCGCCAGCTTACACCAAAGTCTTCGGCGAAAGCCTGATCAAGGAAGCGGCGCGCGACGACAAGATCGTCGCGATCACCGCCGCCATGCCGTCCGGCACGGGCGTCGATCTCTTCAGCAAGGTGCATCCGGCCCGCACCTTCGATGTCGGCATCGCCGAACAGCATGCGGTGACCTTCGCGGCGGGCCTCGCCACGGAAGGCTATAAGCCGTTCTGCGCCATTTACTCGACCTTCCTGCAGCGCGCCTATGACCAGGTGATCCATGACGTCGCGCTGCAGCAGCTGCCCGTGCGCTTTGCCATCGACCGCGCCGGCTTCGTGGGCGCGGACGGCGCGACCCATGCCGGCGCGTTCGACATCGCTTATCTGACCTGCCTGCCCGGCATAGTGGTGATGGCAGCGGCCGACGAGGCCGAACTCGTCCATATGGTTGCGACCGCCGCCGCCTACAACGCCGGCCCGATCGCGTTCCGCTACCCGCGCGGCGAGGGCGTTGGCGTCGACCTGCCGGAGCGCGGCGAGGTCCTGCCCATCGGCAAGGGCCGCATCATCCGCGAAGGCACGCACATCGCGCTGCTGTCGCTCGGCACGCGCCTCACGGAGGCGCTGCAGGCGGCGGAAGACCTGGCTGCGCATGGACTTTCGACCACCGTGGCCGATGCCAGATTCGCCAAACCGATCGACGAGGATCTGGTGCTGAGGCTCGCCCGCGGCCATGACGTGCTGATCACGATCGAGGAAGGCTCGATGGGTGGCTTTGGCAGCCACGTGCTGCACCTGCTCGCCGACGCGGCCCTGTTGGATTCCGGCCTGAAAGTCCGCTCGATGGTGCTGCCCGACGTCTATCTCGACCACGACAAGCCCGAGGCGATGTATGCCAAGGCGGGCCTCGATGCCAAGGGGATTGTGGCGAAGGTCATGGCGACGCTCGGCAAGAGCAGCCAGAACGAGCGGCGCGCATAAGACACGGAACACCAAGTCCGATGCTGACGATCTGGGGCAGAAAGTCCTCTTCAAACGTCCAGGCCCTGATGTGGTGCGTTGGCGAGTTGCAGCTCGCCTTCGAGCGTATCGATGCGGGCTTTACCTACGGCGTCATCGACACACCCGAATTTCGCGCCCTGAATCCGAACGGCACGATCCCCGTCTTGCGCGACGGCGACGATCCACCCTTATGGGAAACCGGTGCGATCCTGCGCTATTTGGCCGGACGATACGGCTCCGAGAGCTTCTGGCCCAAGAACGATAAGGCGCGCGCCACCGTCGACAAATGGGCGGAATGGTCGAAGATCAACATTGCCGGCAATTTCACCGGGCCGGTTTTCTGGCGCGTCGTGCGCATGCCTGCGGCGCAGCGCAATCCAGCGGCGATCGGCGCCGCCCTTGAAACGCTGGACCGCTTTCTGGATGTCGCCGAGCAACAGCTTGCGCAAAATGCCCATCTCGCCGGCCCCGATTTCACGCTCGCCGACATTCAATTCGGGCATTGTCTCTATCGCTATTTCGACATCGAGATTGCGCGCAAAAATCGCCCGCATCTACAGGCGTATTATGCAAGTCTCGCATCGAGACCAGCTTTCCAGGAACACGTCATCGTGTCTTACGACGAACTGCGCGACAGATTGAATTAGCGCCGGAACTAATCGACAAAACCTACGTTCACTTCGCCTTCGCCGGCACCTTCCTCGGCCATTGCACGATATGTTTCGGCAGCTTCTCGAACGGCACGTCGTCCTCCATCGCCTTCACCCGTCCATGCGCCGAAATGCCTGCCTCGGCCACCGTCGCAGGATCGCCCGAGACGAGCGGGTGCCACCACGGCAAATCCCGTCCCTCGGCAACCAGACGATAGCCGCAGGTCGGCGGCAACCACGAGAGCGTGCGTACCTGCTGCGGCGTCAAGCGGATGCAATCGGCGACCTTCTTCGCGCGGTTCTTGTAATCCGCGCAGCGGCAGGTCTCCGTATCGAACAGGCGGCAGGCGACGTTGGTGAAATGCACCTCGCCGGTGTCCTCGTCCTCGAGCTTGACGAGGCAGCAGCGGCCGCAGCCGTCGCAAAGGCTTTCCCATTCCTTGGCGTTTAGCTCTTCCAGCGTTTTGCGTTTCCAGAACGGCTCTTTCATGCTGCTGTCTTCATCTGCCGATATTTGCGCCAACCTTCCGCGCGCAATTTGCACGCCGGGCATTCGCCGCAGCCATGGCCCCATTCGTGCAACGCGCCGCGTGTCCCAAGATAGCAGGTGTGCGTGTCCTCGACGATGAGGCGCACCAAGCTCTCGCCGCCAAGCTCCTCGGCAAGACGCCAGGTCGCGGCCTTGTCGATCCACATCAGCGGCGTGTGCAGCACGAAACGCTGGTCCATGCCCAGGTTGAGCGCGACCTGCATCGCCTTCACCGTATCGTCACGGCAATCCGGATAGCCGGAGAAATCCGTCTCGCACATGCCGCCGACGATATGCTTGATGCCGCGCCGATAGGCGAGCGCCGCCGCGAAGGTGAGGAAAATGAGGTTGCGGCCCGGCACGAACGTATTCGGGAGCCCCTGCGCGTTGAACGCGATTTCGGCGGTGCTGGTCAAAGCGGTATCCGAAATCTCGCCGAGCGCCGCGAGCGACAGCGTATGATCCGGCCCGAGCCGGCCCGCCCATTGCGGCATGTCGCGCAGCATGCGCTCACGTAGAACCGCGCGCTGATCGAGCTCAACGCGATGACGCTGGCCATAGTCGAAACCGACCGTCTCGACATGGGAAAAGCGCGCGAGCGCCCAGGCGAGGCAGGTGGCGGAATCCTGTCCGCCCGAGAAGAGAACCAGCGCCGTATCGCCCATCGTCACATCCCCTGACCGCATCAAAATTGTGCGCCCGTATCGCCTTCGACCCAGGCGCGCAGCAGATGATGGGCAATGGCCATTTTCGGCGGACAAATCAAGCCGTCCGGATGATCCCGCCGCAAAATCGATCGGCATTCCTCGCGGTCGAACCAGCGCGCATGTTCGAGTTCGGTCGTATCGACGGTGAGTTCCGTCGTCTTGGCCTCGGCAATGCAGCCGATCATCAAGGAGGAAGGAAACGGCCAAGGCTGTGCCGCAAGGTAGTGCACCCGGCCGGTTTCGATCCCCGCCTCTTCGTGCAATTCGCGCCGAACCGCATCCTCCATCGTCTCGCCCGGTTCGATGAAACCGGCGAGGCAGGAGTACATTTTGGGGGCAAACCGCGCCTGCCGGCCCATGAGGCAGCGATCCCCATCGACCGCCAGCATGATCGCGACCGGATCGACGCGGGGAAAATGATGGGCGTTGCACGCGTCGCATTCGCGCCGCCAGCCGGCTGCCGCTATCCGCGTCGGCGCCCCGCAGTTCGGGCAAAAGCCATGCCGCATATGCCAGTGCATCAGGCTCTTCGCGTGACCCAGAATGCCGAGCACGTTGGCCGGCAACAGCCCCTGTATCGCCAGGGACCGCAGATCCTGCAAATTCAGGTCGGGCCGCCCGCGCAGACTGATGACGCGCGTCTCCAGCATCGCGCCATCATCGGCGGTTTCCTTGGTCTCGATGGCGCTGGCGTCGAGCAATGTGGCAAAGACCGGATGAATGCCGTCGTGACCGAGCAGCGCACTGTGCTGCACCGGCCCCAAGCTTTCGGCCTCTGCAAGCGAGAACAAGGCATTCAAATCCTTCAGCACCGGAATATCGCCGGCGAGAACGACGGACCGCGCCCCGGGCTCCCGCCGGAGCGCCGCGAGATAGGCCGCGTCGTCACGCTTTTCCGACAGGCGATTGAGGGAACTGGCAGCAAAACCGGTGAGACCGGACCGGTCGAGAAACGAAGATTGTGTCATGAAGGCTCTTGTTAGGGGTCAGCCGCGCGGCGCGGCCCAAATCGTATGTCCGCTAATATGGAGCCAATGCGGCAATTTGGCGAGCGGAATGGTACGCCAGCCATGCCGCGCAGGCGCCGCCCCGATCCCCCATTGACAAGCGCCGCTCTAGCCCTGAAACCTCGCCGCCGGAAAGAATAGGAGACTGCCCATGACCCATGCCGCCCTTGAGACCATCATCGACGCCGCCTTCGAGGACCGTGCGCAGATCAATGCGCAAACCACCGGCGACGTGCGCGATGCGGTGGAGAAGGCGCTTGCGCTTTTGGACTCCGGCGAGGCGCGCGTCGCCGAAAAAGTGCCGGGCGCGACAGGCCGCGACTCCTGGAAGGTCAATCAATGGCTGAAAAAGGCGGTGCTCCTGTCCTTCCGCCTGAACGATATGGCCGAAATCGCCGGCGGCCCCGGCAACAGCACCTGGTGGGACAAGGTCCCGTCCAAATTCCAAGGCTGGGGCGCGGCCGAGCACGCGGCGGCCGGGTTCCGCTCGGTGCCCAATTGTATCGTTCGCCGCTCGGCCTATATCGCGCCCAGCGCGGTACTGATGCCCTCCTTCGTCAATCTCGGCGCCTATGTCGATTCCGGCACGATGGTCGACACCTGGGTGACGGTCGGCTCCTGCGCCCAGATCGGCAAGAACGTGCATCTGTCCGGCGGCGTCGGGATCGGCGGCGTGCTGGAGCCGCTGCAGGCCGGCCCGACCATCATCGAGGACAATTGCTTCATCGGCGCGCGTTCCGAAGTGGTCGAGGGTGTCATCGTCGGCGAAGGTTCGGTGCTCGCCATGGGCGTGTTCATCTCGGCCTCCACCAAGATTGTCGACCGCGCGACCGGCAAGATCCATGTCGGTTATGTGCCGCCTTATTCCGTCGTGGTCTCGGGCAACCTGCCCGGCAAGCCGCTGCCGGGCGAAAATTGGGGGCCCTCGCTCTATTGCGCGGTGATCGTGAAAACCGTCGATGCCCAGACCCGTTCGAAGACCGGCATCAACGAATTGCTGAGGGATTGATGCCCGGCCTATTCACCCGGCAGAATCTTCGCTTCCTGTTTCGCGAGGACCAGGGCGTGATCGACCGTCGCACCTGGTGGCTGGCGGTCACGTTGCTGGGGGCCGTGTGGATCATCGCGGCGCTCATCGCAACCGCGCTGCGCTATGCCATCGTGAGCGCTGTGATGCGCCTCGACAACAGTACGAATATGCTCGAACTGATGCAGAAAATGACCTTCTCCGGCATTTTCAACATCGTCATGATCTTGGTCTATGTGTGCTATTATTTCGTGAGCGCCAAGCGCTTCCGCGATCTTGGCCGTTCGCCCTATCTCGGCTTGATCCTGCCGGCCGCCATCTATCTCGCCGCATCCTTCGGCCCGGTCCTCAACGCCTTTTTTCCGCCCTATGGATCGTGGCTCGCGGGCGTGTGCTTGAGCCTGGTCGCCTTCTGGAATGTGGTGGTTCTCGGCTTCACCAAGGGAGAATTGAATTGAGCGCGCCCCATCCTGCCGTCGCTCTCTTGCAGGATCTCATCCGCTGTCCATCCGTCACACCGCAGGAAGGCGGCGCGCTGCAACTCTTGCGCAAGGTGCTCGTTGCGGCGGGATTTGATGTCGAGATCGCACGCTTCAGCGCGCCGGGCACGCCGGATGTCGACAATCTCTTCGCCAAGATCGGCAGCGGCGCACCGCATTTCACCTTTGCCGGCCATACCGATGTGGTGCCGCCCGGCGATACGGCAAAATGGCATTTCGACCCGTTCTCCGGCACGATCGCCGACGGCAAGGTGTGGGGACGCGGTACGGCCGACATGAAAGGCGGTGTCGCCGCTTTTGCCGCTGCGGCACTGGGATTTCTCAAAAAGCACGCCGCGCCCAAGGGCACGATCTCGCTTCTGATCACGGGCGACGAAGAAGGCCCTGCGGTCAACGGCACGGTCAAGCTGCTCGAATGGGCGAAAGCCCGCGGCGAGATCTTCGATCATTGCATCGTTGGCGAGCCAACGAATCCGAATGCGCTTGGCGACATGATCAAGATCGGCCGCCGCGGCTCGCTTACCGGGCGCCTTGTCGTGCATGGCAAGCAGGGCCATGTCGGCTATCCCCATCTTGCCGACAATCCGATCCCAGCGATGCTGCGCCTTTTAACCGCGCTTAAGGCAAAGCCTTTGGATGAGGGCACGCCGCATTTCGATGCGAGCAATCTCGAAGTGACGACGGTCGATACGGGCAATGCGGCAACCAATGTGATTCCGGCCGAGGTCCGCGCGGTGTTCAACATCCGCTTCAACGATGTATGGACACCGGAAAGCCTTGAGGCAGAATTGCGCGCGCGCTGCGCGGCGGTGGCGGCAGGCGCGGCCTATACGCTCACCTTCGACCCCACCAATGCGGTCGCGTTCCTCACCGAGCCCGGCGATTTCACCACGCTCGTCGCCACGGCCGTGCATACGGTGACGGGCCGCACGCCGCAATTGTCAACGACCGGCGGCACGTCGGATGCGCGCTTCATCCAGCATTATTGCCCCGTCGTCGAATTCGGCCTTGTCGGCCAGACGATGCATCAGGTGGATGAGCATGTGGCGGTGGCGGATGTCGAGCAATTGGCGGTGATTTATGAGAAGGTTTTGGAGGCGTATTTCTTGCAGCAATGATGCCGCGCGCTCCCTTCTCCCAAAGGGAGAAGGTGGCCGACGAAGGCGGTCGGATGAGGGGACTCGGAATCGTGAGTTTTCTCGATATTCGTAACGGCTAATCTCGCAAGGGTGTCCCCTCATCCGTCATGCTTCGCATGCCACCTTCAGAAGGCCGCGCGGCACCCTCAATAATCCACCTGCACCAAGTACAGCCCGTCCGCCGGCGCGACCATGCCGCAGCGGCGGCGGTCCTTTGCCTCCAGCGCCGCCTGCAGATCATCCGCCGTCCATTTGCCCGCGCCGACATATTCGAGCGAGCCGACCATCGAACGCACTTGCCGGTGCAAGAAAGATCTTGCGCTGCAACGGATATGAATCTCGTCGCCGACACGCGTCACATCCAATTGATCGAGCGTGCGAAGCGCGCTCTCCGCCTGGCATTCGCTGTCGCGGAAGGTCGAGAAATCGTGCTTGCCGAGCAAGCGTTTTGCAGCCGTGTCCATCGCTTGTGCATCGAGGCGCCGCTTCACCAGCCAGGCGCGCCCGGCCTCAAGGGTCAACGGCGCGCGGCGATTGATGATCCGGTAGAGATAATGGCGCTTGACCGCGGAGTGGCGCGCGTCGAAATCGTCCCCGACCTCCTCGGCGCGCACGATCGCCACCGGATGCGGCCGCATATGCGCATTCACGGCATCGCGGATCGTATCGGAGCGCCAGACACGGCTCGTCTCGATATGCGCCACCTGCCCGGTCGCATGCACGCCGGAATCGGTGCGGCCCGCGCCGCGCACGATCAGCCTCTCGCCGGTGACGCCGAACAGCGCGTCTTCCAGCACCTGCTGCACCGAGAGATGCACCTCCTGCCGCTGCCAGCCGGCGAAGGGCGTACCGTCATATTCGATGGTGAGCTTGTAGCGCGGCATGTCAGTTAAGCTTCGCTCCGGCCGCCACCGGCGTGCCGCGCAGGAAATCCGCGACCTGCATCGGTGCCTTGCCGGCGCGCTGGATTTCGGCGAGTTGAATCGCGCCTGTGCCGCAGGCAATCATGAGATTGCCATCAAGCGTAGTCCCTGGGACCGCGGGCGTCCCGCCCGCACCGGCGCCGGACGCCCGCGCTCCTAAATGTGCGCGCAAAACTTTGATGCGCTCCGGCCCCTTGCCGGAATCCATCTCGAACCAAGCGCCCGGAAAGGGCGTGAGGCCGCGAATGTGATTATGCACGTCCGGCGCAGGCTTCGCCCAATCGATCCGTGTTTCGCCCTTGTCGATTTTCGCGGCGTAAGTCACGCCATCTTCCGCTTGCGGCTGAAAGTGCAGCGAGCCACGCGACAACGCGCCAAGCGCGCGCGCCATCAGGTCGGCACCGATCGTCGCCATGCGGTCGTGCAAGTCGCGCGCATTCATCTCGGGCGTGATGGCGATTTTCTCCGCCATCCCGATCGGTCCGGTGTCGAGCCCTTCGTCCATACGCATCACCATGACGCCGGTCACCGTGTCGCCCGCCATGATCGCGCGCTGAATCGGCGCCGCACCGCGCCAACGCGGCAGCAGCGAGCCGTGCAAATTCAAACAGCCTAGACGCGGCGCATCGAGAATGGCTTTCGGCAAAATCAGCCCGTAGGCGACGACGACCGCCACATCGGCGTCGTGCGCGCGGAAATGTTCGGCGGCTTCCTCACTGCGCAAGCTTTTCGGCGTCAGCACAGGAATGTGAAACCGCTCTGCCACCACCTGCACCGGCGATGGCGTCAGTTCCAATCCGCGCCGCCCGGCGGGTTTGGGCGCGCGCGTATAACACGCCACGACTTCATGGCCCTGGCCGACGATCTCGGACAGAACCGGACACGCAAAATCCGGCGTCCCCATGAAGATGATGCGCAGAGTCATTTGATACTCGAAATCCTTGCGTCCTGGCTTCCGGCCTAGACCGCGAGCCGCGCCGCCTTGGTGAATTTCTTCATCACCCGGTCACGCTTCAGCTTCGAAATATGATCGATGAACAAAGCACCGTTGAGATGGTCGATCTCATGCTGCAGGCAGGTCGCGAGAAGCCCGTCGGCGTCGATCTCCTGCTCCTTGCCGTCCCGGTCTATATAACGCACGCGCACTTTCGCGGGGCGCTCGACCTCGTTGAAATAATCGGGAATCGACAGGCAGCCTTCTTCGTAGGTGGCGAGCTCGTCCGATTTCCAGACCACTTCCGGATTGAGGAAAACCATGGGCGCCGGCTCCTCTTCCTCCTTTTTGGCGAGGTCGATGACGACCACCCGCTTCGGCACGCCGATCTGAATGGCGGCAAGGCCGATGCCGGGGGCGTCGTACATGGTCTCGAGCATGTCATCCACGAGCGTCCGAATCTCGGCGTCGATCGTTGTCACCGGCTCGGAAACGAGGCGCAAACGGGGATCGGGCAGCAGGACTATGGGGCGGATGGTCATCGATGGGTCTCGGTTGATCGGGCTCTTGCGCATCACATAAGCGCGCTGGGGTAATCGGTCAATTTAATAGCTCCGGATTTACGGCCCTTAGATTGGAAAAGTTCCTATTTTGTTCTTACGCGCGAATCATATATGATGGGCTCATGCAAGGTATGACTCTCTCCTCCCCCGTCCTGACCCTCGGATCGACGCCGGTCACGGTACTGCACCTTCTGGTGCTCGCCGTCCTGGCCATGCTTGGGCTATTGCTCGTACTCGCCACAGCGACCCTGCGCGCCAATCGGGAGCGCGATTTTGCCGCCGGGGCCGAAGCCGAGCGCAGCCAGGAACTCGACGAGCGGCTGGGCGAGATCAACAAGGCCAATGCCGAGCTTGCCGGCCGGCTCGCAACCATGGCCGAGGTGCTCACCACCCGCCAATCGGACCTCGCCCGCTACATGGCCGAGCGGCTCGACGCGGTCGGCACCAAGGTCGGCCAGGGGCTGGAGCAATCCTCCAAAACGACGGCGGAGAATCTCACCAAGCTCAACGAGCGCCTCGCCGTGATCGACGCGGCGCAGAACCGCCTCACCGGCCTGACCGAAGAGGTGGTGACGCTGAAAGATATTCTCGCCAACAAGCAGACACGCGGTGCCTTCGGGCAAAGCCGCATGGAAGCGATCATCCGCGACGGCCTGCCGCCCAACGCCTTCGAATTTCAGGCGACGCTGAAAACCGGCGTGCGGCCCGATTGCCTAATCCGGCTGCCGAATGACGAGCGCGGCATGGCGATCGACGCGAAATTCCCGCTCGAAGGCTTTACCGCTCTGCGCGAGGCGGAAACCGAAGAGGAGCGACGCGGGGCCATCGCGCGGGTGCGCGGCGATGTCGGCAAACATGTGAAGGACATTGCCGAGCGCTATCTGGTGCCCGGCGTGACCCAAGACATTGCAGTCATGTTCGTGCCTTCGGAATCGATCTTCGCCGACCTGCACGAATATTTCGACGACGTGGTGCAGCGCGCCCACCGCGCCCGCATCACCATCGTGTCCCCGTCCCTGCTGATGATGGCGGTGCAGGTGATCCGCTCGATCATGCGCGATGCGCGCATGCGCGAGGAAGCGCACCGCATTCAGGACGAGGTGGGCAAATTGCTCGACGACGTGCGGCGGCTGGGCGACAGGGTCGGTAAGCTCGACGACCATTTCCGCCAGGCGCAGAAGGACGTGTCGGATATCGTGATTTCCTCGAACAAGGTGCTGGCGCGCGGCGAGAAGATTCAAGCGGTGGAGTTCGAGGACGCGCCGGAAAGAACCGCGCCCGCGACGACAGTGAAGTTTCCGCGGGCAGCGGAATAGATAAGCTGCTTAAGCGTAAACCGCATCGCGGATCGCATCGGGAAAGGCGCCCTGCATCCCGGCGAAAGCGGTATTCGTCAGTGCAACGACGGAAAGCTGGCGCACCGGATCGACGAACCAGGAATGGCCGTAGGCACCGCCCCATTGCAGCGTGCCCTTGGATTGCGGCGTTGCCGTGCCGGCCGGATCTTCCAGCACCGCCCAACCATAGCTGAAGCCCCAGCCCGGCCCCCGGGTTTCGGCCCGCGGATCGAGCTGATTCGTGACCATGGCTTTGACCGTCTTGGGCTGCAGGATCGGTGCGCCGCCCTGGCGAATGGTCTCCAAGAAACGCAAGATATCGCCGGCCGTGCCGGCCATTCCCGCCCCGCCGGACGGATAGGAATTGGGATCGAAGATGCGCTTCGGAGCGAAGGTGAGGCTGGGCGCAAAATCCAGGCGGATGGTTTCGTCGAGCAGGACCGGCGTCGGATTGCCATCGGCATAATGCGTCACCAGGCGGCGAACGTCCGTCACTTGAAAGCCCGTGTCCTTCAGATGTAGCGGGTCCGCCACCTGCCGCGCGACGACCGCCGGCAAGGACATGCCCGTCGCGGCTTCAAGCACGCCGCCCAGCACGTCCATGGCAAGCGAATAGCGCCATTCAGCACCCGGCGCACTGGCGAGCGGCACCTGAGAGAGCCTGGCCAGATTTTCAGAGAGCGGCAAGCCAGGTTCGGCGAGCCCGTCCGAAACGCCAAGACGCGCGAAATCCTCGCCGGAAGGCGCGGTGAAACTGTAGCTGAGCCCGGCGGTATGGGTCAGAAGCTGGCGCAGCGTGATCGTCGGCGCCGTGCCATCCGGGAGCCGAGGCCGGAAATCCGGCAGCCAGCGGGTCACCGGATCGTCGAGGCCAATGACATTTTCCTCCACGAGGCGCATCGCCGCCGCCGTCACGATCGGTTTGGTGATGGAGGCCAGCAGGAAAATATCATCTTCCCGCATCGGCCGCGCGGCTTCACGGTCCGCGAAGCCGGCGGCGCGCCGGAAGACGATCGCGCCTGCCCGTGCGACCAAAACGACCGTGCCGACAATCCTCTCCTCGGCGATCGCGCGATCGATAACGGCATCAAGACCCGTCGCCAACCCTGGCGCATAGGACAAATCGCTATACATCGGACCGAACTCCACTATATAAGGAATGATCGCTCCGTAATATCACAAATCGAATAGAATTCAAGAGTGACCGTTATGATAAATAAACGCCCAAGGGGACGCCCGCGCGCCTTCGACCGCGACGTGGCATTGGCGACAGCGGCGAGGACATTCTGGGAACACGGTTTCGAGGGGACCTCGATCGCCGACCTGACCGAGGCCATGCGCATCACGCCGCAAAGCCTCTATGCGGCGTTTCATTCGAAGGCCGACCTCTACCACGAGACCCTGCAATGGTACCGCTCGACCTTTGGCGGGGTTCGCGCCGAGGCGCTCGAAGAAGAGCCTGATGTGATCGCCTGTTTCTCGCGCATCCTGTTCAACACAGCCCGTCACTACGCCAGAGGTGGCGACCAGCCCCTCGGCTGCATGATCGCCAGCGCTGTGCTCAATTGTGCCAGCGAGAATCGGGCAGTGGGAGCCTATCTCGCCGACCTTCGCCTGCAAGGACGAACCAAGCTTCAGCGGCGCTTGGAACGGGCGGTTAAGGAAGGTCAATTGCGCGCCGATACGGACGCCACCGGACTTGCACGTTATTTGGCCGCGATCATCCAGGGCATGTCGGTGCAAGCACGCGACGGTGCGACGGAAGAGGATTTGAGGGGGCTGGCGCATATCGCCGTCGCGGAACTCAAACGGCATCTGAGCGGAGCGCGAGAAACGTAGTTCCGGAGGTCTCGGGTCAAAATTCTGACCGGCTGCGGATCGCCGCCGCCAAGGTGCCTTCGTCCAAATAATCGAGTTCGCCGCCGACCGGCACGCCATGCGCGAGCTTGGTGACTTTCGCGCCCGTATGCGCGAGCAGATCGGTGATGTAATGCGCTGTCGTTTGCCCGTCGACGGTCGCGTTCACCGCGAGAATGACTTCGTGCACACCGCCTTCGGCCACGCGCGCGACGAGGCTGTTCAAATTGAGATCGTCGGGGCCGACGCCATCGAGCGGCGACAAGGTGCCGCCGAGAACGTGGTAGCGCGCGCGCATCACGCCGGCGCGCTCCAGCGCCCAAAGATCGGCGACAGTTTCGACCACCACCAGCACCTGTCCGTCGCGCCGTTCGTCGCGGCACAAATTACACGGATCGGACGTATCGACATTGCCGCACGTGCTGCAGGTGACAATGCGTTCGCGCGCCGTCTGCATAGCATCCGCAAGTGGTGCAAGAAGTTCCTCGCGCTTGCGGATCAGATGCAAAGCGGCGCGCCGCGCCGAACGTGGTCCAAGGCCGGGCAAGCGAGCGAGCAGTTGAATGAGACGCTCGATTTCAGGACCAACGATACGTTCCGCCATGCAGAAATTCCGATGTGTTGGAATCCCTTCTCCCGCAAGGCGGGAGAAGAAAGGCTCAGCGTTAGAACGGCAGTTTCATGCCGGGCGGCAGCGGCAGGCCCGCGGTCATCGCCTTCATCTTTTCTTCGATGAGGCGTTCGCCTTTCTTGCGCGCATCGTCATGCGCGGTCACGATAAGGTCTTCGAGGATCTCCACCTCGTCGGCCTTGAGCAGGGACGGATCGATCGCGATACCTTTCATCTGGCCCTTCGCGGTCAGGGTGACGCGCACGAGGCCGCCGCCCGATTGGCCCTCGACCAAGGTCTGCTCCATCTCGGCCTGCATGTCTTGCATTTTGGCCTGCATTTCCTGGGCTTTCTTCATCAGCCCCATCACGTCGCGCATCGCGATCTCCTTCGGTTATCCTTGAAATGACGGTCTCGGTTAGAGGTCGTCCTCGGTGTAAAACGAGTCGCCGTAGCTGACTTCATCGTCGCCTTGCTGTGGCGGATCGAGCGGTTCCAGCGCAGGCGGCGCCTCGGGCACGATCGAGCGCACCGCGACGATTTCCGCGCCGGGGAATTGTTCGAGCACGCTGCGCACCAGTGGATCTGCACGAACACCGGCCAACTTCTGGCGCTCAGTCTCCTCCGCTACTTCGCGCAGCGAGGGCGCGGCATTGCCCTTTGAGATCGAGATCATCCAGCGCGTGTCGGTCCACTCCTGCAACTTGCGCATCAATGTCTGCGCAAGCTGCGGCGAACCGCCGGGGCTCAATTCAAAATCGATCCGGCCGTGCTCGAAATGGATGAGCCGGATGTCACGCTCGATCGCGATCTTCAGCTGAATGTCGCGATGCTTGTCACACAAAGCGATGACATCACGCAGCGTATTGAGCCGCGGTCCCGCAGGAACGGGCTCGGCGACAGCCATCTGCTGGGGGCGCAGGTTGTAAGCGGTAGCCATTGCGGCAGAGGCGGAAGTGCCGCGCGGGGGTGCAGCCGGCATTGCAGCTTGCGGCGCAGCGATCGACCCGCCCGCCTGCAATTTGCGCAACACCTCGTCCGGTGGCGGCAGATCGGCGGCATAGGCGATCCGCACCAACACCATGTCGGCGGCCGCAAGCGGGCGTGGGCTTTCCTTCACGTCGCTGAGGCCCTTGAGCAGCATTTGCCACGCGCGCGTCAGCACTGCCATGCTCAAGGTCTTTGCAAACGCACCGCCGCGGTCGCGCTCCTCCGGCGTGACGGCAGGATCCTGCGCCGCATCCGGTACTAACTTCAGGCGCGTGACGAAATGCACGAATTCGGCCAGATCGGCGAGCACCTGGCCCGGGTCGGCGCCAAGATCGTATTGCGCCTTCAAGCCGCCCAGCGCCACCGCCATATCGCCTTTCATCAAGGCCTCGAACAGGTCGATGACGCGGCCGCGATCGGCGAGGCCCAGCATATGGCGCACGCTTTCCGCGTCGATTTTGCCGCCCATCATCGCGCCATGCGCGATCGCCTGATCCGTGAGCGACAGCGAGTCGCGCACCGAACCTTCCGCCGCGCGGGCGATGAGGCTCAAGGCCTCCGGTTCGATCTCGACCTTTTCCTTGCCGCAGATATTGGCAAGATGCTTGATCAGCACGTCGGACTCGACACGCTTCAAATCGAACCGCTGGCAGCGCGAGCGCACCGTCACCGGCACTTTCTCGATTTCGGTCGTCGCGAACAGAAATTTCACATGCTCGGGCGGCTCTTCGAGCGTCTTCAACAGCCCGTTGAAGGCGGCCTTCGAGAGCATGTGCACTTCGTCGATGATATAGACTTTGGTGCGCGCGGAAACGGGCAGATAGCGCGCACTCTCGATGATCTCGCGGATGTCGTCGATACCGGTGTGGGAGGCGGCATCCATCTCGATCACATCGACATGGCGCGATTCGATGATCGCCTGGCAATGTTCGCCCAGCACCGGCATGTGAATGGTCGGCCGATGCACGCCCGGCTTGCCCGGCGCATCCGCCACTTCGTAATTGAACGCGCGGGCGAGAATGCGGGCGGTGGTGGTTTTGCCCACCCCGCGCACGCCGGTCAGAATATAGGCCTGATGGATGCGCCCCAGATCGAAGGCGTTCGACAAGGTGCGGACCATCGCCTCCTGGCCAATCAGGTCATCGAAATTGGCCGGACGGTATTTGCGGGCAAGAACGCGATAGGGCGTGGCGGCGGTTTTGGCGGCTGGCTCGGGGCCAAGATCGAAACCCGGTTCGGCATCACCAGACGGCGTTTGGTCCAAAACTGGCGTGTCGCTCATCACCTGCCCATAAATTTCAAGGAGGTAGGAGGCTGGACAGAGACCCGCTCGGTCTCGTTAGGGCTGCTACCTTCCGGTCCTGACCCGGTTGGCGAGTGAAACGTCCACTGCCAACCTCCCGGGGCTCTATTTGGACTATGAGGGCCGCTTGTGCAAGAGTTGGATGTCAGATTCTCGTGTATCAACCATGACCTTTGCCCTGCACCCGCGCCTCGCCGCCGACACGTTTCTTGTTGGCGATTTGCCCCTCTGCCGCGTCCTCCTGATGAATGATCAGCGATTTCCGTGGCTTATCCTCGTCCCGCGGCACGCCGAAATCCGTGAAATCATCGATCTCACAGCGCCGGAACGGTCCATTCTGATGGAAGAAATCGCAAGCGCCGCCACGGCCCTCAAGGCGGCAACGGCGTGCCACAAGCTGAATGTCGGTGCGCTGGGGAATATGGTGCCGCAATTGCACATTCACGTCGTAGCCCGGTCCGAAGGCGATGCGGCCTGGCCTGGGCCGGTCTGGGGCAGCGGGACCGCCGAAGCCTATGCGGCGCCTGCCGCCGAGCAGTTCCTCGCCGACCTGCGGCACCGTCTGCCCGGCTTGCGCGATGCCTGACGGCCGCCAATCGGAGACCGCGCTCCTCATCGCCCGGGGCGCGCGGCGCCATTTACGCCAGCTTGGCTTTGCCACGATTACCGAACTGATCCTCCCCGACGGCCGCCGCGCCGATATCGTCGCGCTCGCCGGCGACGGCACGATCCATATCGTCGAGATCAAATCGTCGGTCGCGGATTTCCGCAGCGATACGAAATGGCCGGACTATCGCGTCCATTGCGATCATCTGTCCTTTGCCGTCACCCAGGACATGCCGCTCGACATCATGCCGCAAGACGCGGGGCTGATCGTCGCCGACGCTTATGGCGCAGCGGTTTTGCGCGATGCGCCGAGCCATCGCATGAGCGGTGCGACGCGGCGCGCCGTACTTTTGCGGTTCGCCCATGCGGCAGCCGATCGGCTGCACTTGCAGGAAGATCCGGAGAGCGGACTTTTGTCGTAAAAGTTAGCTTTTCGATTGTCGCATTTTCGCTCACGCGGACCTGCGGTTCTTAACGCGGACCGGCCACCACTTCACTTGAAAATGCTCTAGCGCGGCGCGCGTTTCGCCAAAATGCGCTGCAGGGTTCGGCGATGCATGCTCAAGCGGCGCGCCGTTTCCGACACATTGCGCCCACACAATTCATAGATGCGCTGGATATGTTCCCAACGCACCCGGTCGGCCGACATCGGATGTTCCGGCAATTCGCTGCGATCGTTCTTGATCGCCAACAGCGCGGCATGAATTTCGTCGGCGTCCGCCGGCTTGGCGAGATAATCGAACGCGCCCATTTTCACCGCCGTCACCGCCGTCGCGATATTGCCGTAGCCGGTCAAAATGATACCGCGTGCATCGGGACGCAGCGCCTTGAGTTCCGAGATGACATCGAGCCCGTTGCCGTCGCCCAGGCGCATATCGATCACCGCATAAGCGGGCGGGGCGTTGCGAATGCTGGCAAGACCGTCTGCAACGGATTCAGCGGTCGAAACCACATAACCGCGGGCCTCCATGGCGCGCGCAAGACGGGTCACAAAAGATTTATCGTCATCGACCAGCAAAAGGCTCTTGTCATGGTCGGGCGGACCAGCGGTCTCAAAGTTTGATGCAGAATTCATTTTGCGACTTTTATTGTTGTCGTTAAAAGACTTTTATAATCGATCCAAGCTGCAGTACAAGGTTTTTAGCCCGGAAAGCCAAGCGCCTCCATGTCCGGATCTTTCTGATTTTACGAAATATGGTGTTCGGACTCGAAGCCCTGTTCGAATTGCTGGCGCTGCCATACAAGCGTCACCGCCGCGCCGCCATGCCCGTTGTCACGGACCGAAGAACTGATATTGCGAATCTGCATCGTTGCGCCCGACCGCTCAACGAGCGTCTTGGCGATGAAGAGGCCGAGCCCCAGTCCGGCGCCTTCTTCCGATTTCGCGCGCCGATCCGGATTGCGAGTGGTGACATAGGGCTCGCCGATCCGGTCAAGCAAATGCGGCGCAAAGCCAGGCCCATCGTCGGTGATCTGCAAGGTCACGCGCTCGGCCGTCCAATAGGCCGCGATCTCGACTTTCGATCGCGCAAAATCGACGGCGTTTTCGACAAGATTGCCGATCCCATAGAGCACGCCCGGATTGCGCCGGCCGATCGGCTCCTCGCCGATGCCACTGCACGAGGCGACAATTTTCACGCCGAAATCCTGATGCGGTTCGGTCACTTCTTCGACGATTTGCGCAATGCTCATCGAGCCCATCGGCCAGGCCTCATCATCGCCGAGCGATTTCAGCTTGCGCAGAATGTCTCGGCAGCGCGTGACCTCCTGGGAGATTAAGGCGACATCCTCACCGATGGGCCCCTCTTGCGGCACTTGCCGAACGAGTTCGCGCACCGCCAAGGTGATCGTCGCGAGCGGGGTCCCAAGCTCATGCGCCGCCGCTGCGGCAAGCCCATCGAGTTGCGACAAATGCTGCTCGCGCGCCAGGATCAATTCTGTGGCCGCAAGCGCGTCCGATAATTTGCGCGCCTCCTCGGCGACGCGCGACGCATAGATACCGGCAAAGGTCGCGCCGAGCACCACGGACACCCAGATGCCGGCAAGATAGGTGACCGGCAAGGTCAGCGCCTCGCCCTCGAACCATGGCAGCGGCCGGTGAAAGAAGACAAGTAAAGTCGCCGCGCCGATGGTGAGCATCCCAAGCGGAAAGGTCCAGCGCGGCGCGAGCGACGCACCGGAAATCATGATCGGCGCGAGAAACAGCAAGGCGAAAGGGTTTTCGAGGCCGCCGGTGAGATAGAGCAAGGCGGACAATTGCACGAGATCATACGCCAGAAGCGCGGCAGCCGGCCGGTCGTTGAGCCGCTGGCTCATCGAGGTGCGCAAGCGCAAAACCATGTTGAGCGCCGCCGACATAGCGATGACGAGGGCGCAAAGGCCAATCGGCAGGGAAAAGCCGAGGAACTCGCTGGTCACGAAAATTGCGCCGGCCTGTCCGGCGATCGCCATCCAGCGCAAGCGCACCAACGTATCGACCCGAAGACGGCGCGCGCGCCGGCCGAGGTCGAGATTGGACAGATCAGGCGTCCGCCACGCCATTGAGGACATTGTCTGGATCCCAACTATAGCGAATGGTCTCGAAACGCATGGCGCGCGTATCGATCATGAGCAATTTGCCAACAAGTCCTTCGTCGTGAGCATCAAAGCCGCCCGCGCATTCGCGGATCACTTCGAGCGCCATCATCGCGCCGACGATGCCGGTGAGCGCGCCAATAATGCCGGCCTCGGCACAAGCGGGAATGGCGCCGGGCGGCGGCGGATCGGGAAAGAGGCAGCGATAGGTCGGGTTGGGCTTGCCATTCGCGCCGGTGAGATAGGGTTTCAGCGTCGTCAGCGAGGCATCGAACTCGCCGACCGCGGCGGTCACGAGCGTTTTGCGCTCAAAAAAGCACGCATCGGAAACCGCGTAGCGCGTCGCGAAATTATCCGAGCCGTCGGCGATGAAATCATAGGCGCGGACGAGTTCGCGGGCATTCTCCGGCGTCACGCGCAGGGCGTGGAGCGCCACGCTGACATGCGGATTGAGCCGCGCCACCGCATCGCGCGCGCTCTCGACCTTAGAGCGACCGATGTCCGGGGTCCCGTGCAGGACCTGCCTCTGCAGGTTGGAGAGCGAAACCTCATCGTCATCGGCAATGCCGATGGTGCCGACGCCGGCGGCCGCGAGATATTGGATCAGCGGCGCGCCGAGCCCGCCCGCCCCGATCACGAGAACCCGGGCCTTCTTGAGCTTCTGCTGTCCCGGACCGCCCAGACCGCGCAAGACGATATGACGGGCGTAACGTTCGAGTTCTTCGGAGGAAAGCGACATGATGCCGTGTATCTAGCGCATCTGGCAGTGAATGGCAGTCAAAAAAACGGGGCGGAAAACCGCCCCGTTTTCGAATTGCCAATGACATTCGCCTATTCGGCCGGAACGGCATCGAGATCGGCGCCCTCGGGCAACGACTCGCCGAGTTCGCTCTCCCATTTGGCGACGACGGACGCGGCCAGCGAATTGCCCACCACATTGGTCGCGCTGCGGCCCATGTCGAGGAACGCGTCGACACCGAGGATCATCGCCATCCCGGCGACCGGGATGCCGAAGCCGGCCATGCTGGCCGCGATGACGACCAGCGACGCGCGCGGCACGCCGGCAATGCCCTTGGACGTGATCATGAAGACGAGCAGCATGATGAACTGCTGGCTCACCGGCGGAACCGTATGGGTCGCCTGAGCAATGAACAGCGCCGCGAAGGTGCAGTACAGCATCGATCCGTCGAGGTTGAACGAATAGCCGAGCGGCAGCACGAAGCTCGCGATACGCTTGCTCACCCCAAACCGCTCCAAACCTTCGAGCACCTTCGGGAATGCCGCTTCCGAGCTCGCCGTTGCAAAAGCCGTGCTCACCGGCGTCAGCATGAGCGAGATCAGCTTGGTGATGCGCGGCCCGAGGATCAGGAAGCCGACCAGGATCATCAGCACCCAGAGAGCAGCCATGGTGAAGTAGAACTCGCCCATGAACCGCGCCAGCGGGATCACCGCTTCGATGCCGTTCTTGGCGATGATCGCAACCATCGCGCCGAACACGCCGGGAGCCGCCATCACCATCACATAGCCCGTGACCTTGAGCATGACTTGCGAAATGATTTCGATGCCGTGCAGCAACGGGAGGCCCTTATCGCCAATCGCGGCGAGACCGACGCCGAAAAAGACCGAGAAGAACACGACCGGCAAGATCTCGTTCTTGGCCAGCACGTCAACGATCGACGTCGGAATCACGTGGCTGACGAATGTGTCGATGGACATCGTTTTGATGCCGGTGTCGAGGGCGCTTGCCGCCGCGTCAGACTTCAAGGCATCGGCGCCCATGCGCTCGATCACTTCGCCGATACCGGGCTGGAAAATCGTGACCATCAGCCAGCCGAGCGACAGCGAGACGAAGGACGCGCACACAAACCACAGAAGAGATTTGCCACCGACCCGGCCAACGGCTCCGCCGGTTCCCATATGGGCGATCCCGGCAATGAGCGTCGAAATCACCAAAGGCGAAATGATCATCTTGATCATGGTGAGGAAGATGGTCGCCAGCAGGCCGAAGTAATGGCCTATGTCGCCCGGGTGGTCAAATTGCGTGTGGATGACATGTCCCACGACAATACCGAGGATCATCGCGATTGCGATGTACAATGACGCTCTATTCAATTTCGCCTCTCCCTCTCGACCTGATTTTCAACGAAGCTTTTGTGATCTTAAGCGGCTCCCACGCCGCAGTTGCCTTTGCGGACGACTTATTCCTCGCCGACGCTGGTCCCGCATGGCCTCCACCATGTTTTTGTCGCATCACCGGACTCGGACCACAACCCCGATCAAAGATTTTGGACGGCGCCCCACATGGTTAAAGTTAGTCACAAAAAAGCCGTGAACTTGCAAGCCCTCTTGCCCCAAATGTTTACTTGCGTGCTTAATGGTGCCGACAGTTGAAAAAGGGAGTAAATAACGCTTCGGGGTTAGGAGGGGCAAAATGACCAAAAAATTACAAGAAACGGCCGTCGTTTCTTCATCGCGAGCACAGGACCGGATGTACAGTATTTGCGCGGATATTAAGTCGATCGCCAAATTGATTGAGGAAATTGGCCTCTCCGATTTTGCCGCGAATTTGGTCGAGATCTTACGCCAGCAGGTCCCCTTCGATTGCGCGCTCGTCCTCGTCTACCGGCCGGAGCAGCGCCCGGAAATCATGCTCGACATGCTCGCACATGAAAACCGCGCCAATACCGCGAAGCACTATATCGGCGGCGCCTATCTGCTCGACCCTTTTTACATTCGCGCCGGCTCCCTGCGCGAGCCGGCGTTTCTGCGCATGCGGGACATCGCTCCCACCGACTTCATTTCCTCCGAATATTACGTCAGCTATTACAAGCATTCCCACGTGGCGGACGAGATCAACCATCTCGTGCCGGACGGTCATGGCGGCGTCTTCGCACTCTGCCTGGAGCGCTCCGACGCGCTCGAATCTTTTTCGGACGCCGAGCTGGCGCAATTGCGCGCCGCCCTCGCCTTCGTTGCCGCGGCCTGCCGGAAACACGCGGCCCTGCTTGCTCCGGTGCCGAAGCGCGAGCCGGATGCCGAGCACTTGCGGCTCACGGCGATTTTGGACAATTTCGGCCGCGACCAGCTCACCCGTCGCGAATATGAGGTCGTGCACGAAATCTTGCGCGGCCATTCCGCCGCATCGGTCGCCCTGAAGCTGAATGTCTCGGTCGAAACCGTGCGCGTCCACCGACGCAACATTTACGCCAAGCTCGGCATCACCTCGCTCGCCGAACTGTTTTCGCTCGCCCTCAAGGCGGTCTATTCGGGCAAATTATGATTTGGCTTTCCGGCCGTTGTAGGTCGTGGTCTTCTCGCCCTCTTTGAACGATTTGAAACTGAACTTCCAGGTCGCGCGCGGCCACAAATAGGCCATCTCGCCTTTTCGCGGCCAATAGGCCGCAGTGAACAATGTGCCGAAGCCGCGATCAAAGGCTCTGGAATAGAGCGGCGGCTGCAAAAACGCCTTGGCAAAGGCCGCCTCGGTCGTTTCGCGCGGCAAAAGATCGTTCAGCATATATTGCTCGCGCTCGACCGAAGCGGTGGCGAGCGCATGCTGCTTCCATTCGACCGACTTCTGATGATTGGTCGCAACCGCGACGCTCGACACGCGCAAGCGCCGGTCCGGCGCCGCATAGACCGTCGCCTTGCCCCCCGACGCATCGAGCAACGTGACGTTGTGGCTCATATGATAGGGCATGCGCTTCATGGTCTTGACCGCTTCGCCAACCGTGCTGCAGGTCTCGAGCACATAGCGCAGGACGATCGGCATGGCGAAGCCGTTGCCTGTTGCGCGCCGGCCGCCGAAGGTCAGCGAGACGGCCAAGCCCGCATCGTTCATGCCGTCGACGAGGCCGATCAGGCAGTCGGATGTGCCGATGACGCGGCGCTCGCCCCAATGGGTCAGAATCAGCGTGCCGTCGATGAGGCGCGGATCGTAATCGTAATTGCGCACCAACAAAGGCTCGTCGCCCGGCCACACGGCTTGCGAGCAACCCATGATGAAGGGAGGCGGGCGATAGAGGCTCAAAAAGCGCGATTCAAGGTCACCCCCGCCGACGACGCGGCACAGGTGTTCCCAGGTGGGAACAAATTCGGGCAGATGCTTGCGCAGCGCCGTCCGACATTCGAGGAAAGTCGGCAATTGGCTGATCCCGCGCGAGACATACCAACGGCGGTAGGCTGGCCAGAATTCCTGGAAACATTCGCCCCAGGTTACGCTCTCGGAATCGTCGGCAAAGGCGCGGTAGGTAAATCGCATCGCGGAACGCTCGCACGCATATGAACCCCGGCGGTGCCGGGGCTCAAGTACAAGAACCGCTCTCAGAAAATCTTGAATCGATGATCGAGCACTTCTTGCGGCGCTGCGGCCGGAGCCAGCGGCTTTGCCTTGAAGTGCTTGCGGATCCCGTCGATCCAAGCTTTCGAGCGCTCAGTCAGGTTGAAGTTTTTGTCCATGGCGCGGCCGCGCGTGACAATGATGCCAAGATCGGCGCCCTCGTAATGGTAATCGCCCGGCTTCAGGATACGGAGGAAGAAGGCCTCCGCTTCGCTTTCCACCGCACGGCGATGATGATCGAATCGGTCGAACTCGACCGAGCCGTCCTTGTTCATCCGCCAAATGCCGGTTTCCGGCGCTTCGGCGATGAGGCCGATCGAATCCTCGGTGTGCTTGACCACCATCTGACACCAGGAATCGATGTTTTCCGGCTCGGCCCAGCGCTCGTTCAGTTCCGCGATGTCGAAATCGAAATCGGCACCGGAAAATTCCAGGAGATGGAACAGGAACAACGGCGCATCGGCATGGGCGAAGGCCGCATGATTGGTCATGGAACTCGCGCCCGTGATGCGCGGATTGAGCTCGCCGAGATAAACCTCGTTCGTGTCCTGGTCGATCAGGAAGTCGAGCTCGAAATAGCCGCGATAACCTTCTTTGCGCAACTGCTCGCCGAAGCGGAACGTGTAGTCGCGCGTCTTATCCATGACTTCCTGCGGGAAGGCCTTGGGGAAGATTTCGTTGCCGCACCACCCGCCGCGATAGGGCGTCAATTCCTTGAAGCCGACGAGCTCCGTCATCAACGGGCCGACAATCGTGCCGGCCTTGGTCGCGCATGCCTCGATCGCCGAACCGCGGCAATTGATGCGCTTCATGATCTTGATTTCGCCCTGGCCGACGATCTCGTCCTTGTGCTTGTTGAAATCGTCCTCATTCTTGATGAAGAACGTCGTGTGGCCGGAATCGCCGAACGCCGATTGCAGCACGAGATCCGAGCCGATCTTCGCCTTGGCGGCGACCTTCTGCAGATGATCCCAATCCTTGACCACGGAGAGCGTGTTCGGCACGCTCGGCACGCCGGCCTTGTTGCCGATGCGCACGGTCTCGATCTTGTTATCGACGCGTGTGCGCAGCTTTGCCTTGGGGAACCACACGTCCCAGCCGAGTTCCTTGGCGAGCTTCTCGGTCTTGTCGTCGAACATCAGGAAGACGACTTTCGGCTTGCCGCCGCGGCCTTCCACATAGTCGATGACATCCTTGTGCTGCAGCAGATAATTGTTGATGTCCTCGATCGAGGTGAACTCGTCGTGCGGCACTTCCTTGGGGCTGAACAGGCTCGGATGGCGGCCATCGAAGCAATCGATGTAGGCGATATATTTGAAATTCCGCACCCATTCGTCGACGCCGAGCAGATTGAAATTGGTCGCCGAGATAAAGTAGATCGGCGTCTCGTTGCGATGGAAGAAACGGCGGATCTCCGAAATATTCTTCAGCTTCGGCTTGCCCTTTCGGCCCGCCTTGGCCGCTGGCGCCTTGGCCTTCGCGGCAGCCTTTACTTTTGCCTTTTTCTCAAGCGCTTTCTTTGCTGAAGCTTTTTTCGCCGCTGCTTTCTTAGCTGGCGCTTTCGTCGTCTTCTTAACCATAAGCTCAAGCCTCCCCTAGGATTGATCGATCGATGACGTGAATGAATTTCCTTTGTCAGGGATTCAAACTGGGCTGCCCAGCTTGAACATCTTTGCTGTTGAACTCGGAACTATCCCAAGCCCAGTCGGAGCGAAAACGGATGGCGAAGCGGGACGGATGAAGGGCGCTCGAATTGTCATCCGTTCCGCCCCCGAAACAGCGCCGCTCTCCCAAACCTGGCGCTGCCCTTCCATCCGTCCCGCCGGGCCGCCCTCGCCCTATTTTTTTGTCTTGGCCTGGTCCGCGGTACGCTGGTCAAGCGCGGCTTGCGTGAAGACGCGCAAGCCGAGATCGGCACGGTAGCCGTGGATTTCCTTCACGTCGAGCGCCCGCATGAACGCCAGGATCTCATGCGAGATCACCTGCCCCGGCACCAGGATCGGGAAGCCGGGCGGGTAAGGAATGACGAAGGAGGTCGAGACGAACTCCCGGCCCTCGTCCATCGCCTTGTCCATCGAGCGACCATTCAGCGGCACATATTCGCACTTCGCCTCGTCGTAAGACAGGAAGAATGCCGAGCGAATATCGCCTTCCGTGGTGGTGGTGCCGTCCTGCGGCGAGAAGGTCGCATGGAAACGCGAGAAATCCGGCAGCGGCGGCAATTCCTTGGTGAGCGCATGCACCTTCTTGTGGAAGACCTTGCGCTCGGTCGGGTTGGCGTAATCCTGCTCGGCGTCGAGATCGCGGGCGATCTGCACCAGCACTTCGATCAGATAAGCGATCGACGAGCGGGTCGTGCCGATATTGGTCATGAACAGGACGGTGTTGCGTGACGTCTTGTTGATCTGGATGCCGAACTTGTCCATCAGCACCGAGTTCTTGAACGTGTCGCCGTCGACGCCCGTGCCGCCGATCGCGAGTGTGATGCGCGTCGCGTCGAGCGCGAATTCGTCCTTCTCCCACGCATCCCAGGCGTCGTTCCAGCCGTGCTCGGGATCCCAATAGGTCTCGACACCGGATTCGCGATACTCCGCCGGAATCATGTCCTTGACCGTCAGCACATGGAAATATTTCGACAGGATGGGATGCTGCGCGATGGATTTGCGCACCGCCATCGCCGCTTCCACCTGCTTCTGCACGAGTTCGAAACCTTCGAGTTCGACCTGCCGGCGGCCGACATCGAGCGACGCGATGATCTGGTAATTCGGCGACGTCGAGGTGTGGGTCATGTAGGCTTCGTGGAAGCTCGCCTCGATCTCGCCTTTGAAATCCTGATCATAGACATGGATCATCGAACCCTGACGCAGCGACGTCAGCGTCTTGTGGGTCGACTGGGTCGCATAGACGCGCACCCGCGCCTTGGCCGGATCGGGCATGAGGCGCGTGTTCAACACCTCTTCGTCCGACATTTTGCTGTAGTCGACCTTCTGCTTGGCATAGGCCTCGCGGTACTTCGGCTCGGCAAAGCGCTCTGCCAGAGTGGCTGCCGCATGCATCGCGGTCCGTTGGCGATAGGTCGGCCCGAAGCGCGCGAAAGCAAACCAAGCCTCGTCCCACAGGAAGACGAGATCGGGCTTGATCGCAAGGCATTCTTCCATCACCCGCTCGACGTTGTAGATGAGCCCGTCGAAGGTGCAATTGGTCAGCAACAACATGCGCACGCGATGCAATTTGCCGGCCTTCTTCAGTTCCAAAAGCTTGTGCTTGATCTCGCGCAGCGGCACCGCCCCATACATCGAATATTCGGACAGCGGATAGCTGTCGAGATAGACGACATGCGCGCCGGCCAGCACCATGCCGTAATGGTGCGACTTGTGGCAGTCGCGATCGACGAGCACGATGTCGCCCGGCCGCACGACGGCCTGCACGACGATCTTGTTGCAGGTCGACGTGCCGTTGGTGGCAAAGAACGTATGCTTGGAGCCGAATGCGCGCGACGCAAGCTCCTGTGCCTTTTTGATCGGGCCATGCGGATCGAGCAGCGAATCGAGACCGCCCGATGTCGCCGATGTTTCGGCGAGGAAAATATTCATGCCGTAGAATTCGACCATGTCGCGGATCCAGTTGGACCGCGTGATCGATTTGCCGCGCGAAATCGGCATGGCGTGGAAAACGCCCGTGGGCTGTTTGGAATATTCCTTTAGTGCCGTAAAGAAGGGTGTGTTGAAACGCGAGGCGATGCCGCGCAGCACGTTCAAATGCAATTCGAGATAGTCTTCGCGATTGTAGAAGACGCGCGAACAGCCGCCCAAATCCTGCCCCGCGATCTCTTCGACCGAGCGGTCGGTGACGAGATAGACATCGAGCTCCGGCCGCACCCGCCTGATCGCCCGGCACAACTCGGGCCCGTGCTCTTCGCGCGAGATATTGGTGTAATCCTTGTTGACGCGCGAGAGGATGCGCTGCAGCACTTTCAGCGAATTCTTCGACCGATAGGCGAAGTCGTAGCGCACCACCACCGATTGGATGTTGTGGTTGAAAAGGATGGCGATGAGGGCATCCTCGAACGTGTTGACGAAAACCGTTTCGTAGACGAAGGCATCGTCAGGCCGGCGCATGGCCCGCAGCGCATCGCGCTCGGCCTCTTCCCCCTCGGACGAGCTGTTTTCGACGACCAGCACTTCGAAGAACGGCTTACGCACAGCCTTGGTATGATCGTCGTCATCGTCCAGATCGCCGTCGGGGCGGCGGTAGCTCCCGGTCGCGAGCGAGTCGGCGATCCGGTCGACTTCGTCGGAAAAGGCGCCGTAATCGCGCCGCACCAGCAGTTCGATAAGACCGGCGACGCCGCGCCGGCCGGGGAAGGACCAATAGGTTTCGATCGGCTCGAGCGTATCGAGAAGGTCGCGCGCCTTCTCGATCGCCGACGTCTTCGGCCGGTCGGCCGAACTCACCAAATCGTGTGCCGCATATTTCAACGCCGTCCAACGATCGTTGCGCAATTGCGACGCGCTGTAATAGTCCGCTAAGGCCGTGCTGGAGACCTGCTTGACCGCCTGATGCCTACCCATTTGTCTCCCCCGATCTCAAAGCGCCTTAACGACGCATCATATACCTGATCATTCGATCGCCAGCGGCGGTACACGCCACTGAAATTGCAACGTATCGCTCTGCTGTTCCGCGATATTCTGATTGTAAAGCGGGACATTCAAGCCCGCCATCGACCCGCGTTGCGGCATCTCGAGCAGACCCAGCGTGTGCAGATAGGCGTCCGCGCCGGATTGGCGATTGTACACCGGAAAATCGGTCGGCCGGTCGCGAAAACTCTTCAGCGGTTGGCCAAGGCCGTGCAGGCCGAATTCGCGCTGCCGGCGCACCAATTCCAGATTGAGCTCGGTCGCAAGAATCTCGCGCTGGCCGCCTGCCTGGTAGACGACCGCGCCCGCCGGATCGAAAATCGCCGAACGGCCGATGCCGCCCGCGCCGAGGCCGTTGATGTCGATCACATAGAGCTGGTTCTGGACGGCGGTCGCGCGGGCGATCGCCAGTTCGACGTCGCGGTCGATGGTCGGCGTCAGGACCGGATGCAGCAGCACTTCCGCGCCCATGGCGGCAAGCTGCCGCGTCGTCTCCGGGAACCAAATGTCGTAGCAGATCGACAAGCCGAACCGGCCGATCTTGGGAACGTCGAACACGCAGAAATCCGTGCCGCCGACGACGTCGCGCTCGTAAGGGCGGAACGGAAACATCTTGCGATAGCGCGCCACGACGAAGCCGTTCGGATCGATCACAGGACAGGTATTGTACAGCGCGCCATCGGCGCCGCGCTCGAAGATCGAGCCTGGAACGAGCCACACGCCGGCGCGGCGCGCGGCTTCACAAAGTCGGTCCTCCTCGGGACCGGGCAGGGAAACGGGATTGGTGGGAAGGGGACCGCAGCACGCCAACTCACTGAACACGACCATTTGCACCCACGGAAAATGGGCGGTCACGCCAGCAAGGGTTTCGACTACGGCGGCCGTATTATCCTGGCCCGAAGGGACGGACATCTGTACGCCAGCGACGGCGAAAGGCACCATTATTTCAATCTCTCATACATTTTGGGTGATGAGCGAACCGCGCCATTGGTCTTTCTACCAATGGCCGCGCCGAGGTGAAACCACGGATATCGACGATCACGCTTGAATAAACCGCCATCGCGCTGAACGCGCTTGCGACGAGCCTTTTGAGCGCTGACGGGCGTTGTCGGTCACAAATGCAATCATTCCCCTCAACACATCTCAGCAGGCTATTGAAGAAGGTCGATGGTGGGGAGAGGCCGCTTCGCAGTAAATAACTTAATAGGGTTATGATCGGACATCTCGCCGTCCGGCACATGACCCAAAAAAGAAAACACCGGGCGTACATCCGGCCCGGTGCTTCATTTTCTTTGCCGAGTGGGGACCCGGGAAAGACTTGATGGACTATATAGGGATGGCCCATGACGATTTCATGGCGCTAGGCCAAACTTTTCCTGCCGCCCGGTCGGAGAAGCGCAAAAATGGAGGAAAATCAATGGCGAAGGGTTATATTGTCGTCCGTGTCAGCGTGTTGGATCCGGAGGCCTATAAAGTTTATGCCGCTGCCGCGACCGCTGCGATCGCGCAATATGGCGGTAAGGCCCTCGCCCGCGGCGGCCGTTGCGAGATCCTGGAGGGTGAAGGCCGGATGCGCAATGTGGTGCTGGAATTCGACTCCTACGACCAGGCGCGCACCTATTATTATTCACCCGAATATCAAGCCGCCATCAAGCATCGCATCGGCATCGCGGTGGCCGACATGATGCTGGTCGAAGGGGCGTGAGATGGCCAAGGCCTATTGGATTGCCCATGTCGACGTTCACGATCCCGACGGGTACAAATCCTACCTTGCCGCCAACGCTGAGGTTTACGCCAAATATGGCGCGCGTTTTCTCGTGCGTAACGGCACGCATGTGGTGAAAGAGGGTGCGAGCCGGGCACGCACGGTCGTGCTTGAATTCAAGGATTACGCGACCGCGCTTGCCTGTTACGAATCGCCCGAATATGCGGCGGCCATGGCCAAGCGCCTGCCGCACTCGACCGCTGACGTGATGATTGTCGAAGGCTACGACGGCCCACAGCCGGGATAGACCGGCTCCGGCGGCCGCAGCGAATGTGCTGCCGCCGGTATCCGAAACCTCATGGCACTGCGAACGGCGAAGCGTGTCTTGTCACTTGCCTTCGCCGTTCGGCACGACCGTCTCATCGGGCGTCTTGCCCGTGTCGCCGCCTTCCGCAGCCTTCGCATTCCGCCCGCCCTTGCGGCCCGACCCGCGTTTCGGCGGCAGGGCTTTCGGCGGCGCTACGGACGTCTCTTCCGGCGGCGCAGCGGGTTCCGGCGCAGCAACTTCCTTATGCGCAGGCGCGGCCTCAGGTTTGCTCTCGTCGCTCGGAGCGGTAGCCTCGTTCGCGCTGTCCTTATCCTCATCGGCAGCGGCCGCTTGTGCGACCGGCGGCGGCTCGACCTTCGGCGCGGGCGGGACGGGCGGCGGCGGCACCGGGGCCATCAGCGGCGGCGACAGGGCAAAGCTCGGCGCCCGGCGCTGCGCCACAACCGTGACCGGCGCGGGCTTCCGGCGCAGCAGCGACCAGAAGGCGCCGCCGCCGCCAACCAGAACGGCAGCCAATGCAAGCAGCGCGGCATAGAAGTAATTCTCGAAATGCTGCCGGTCCTCTTCAGCGGTCTGCACTTGCGTCATCGCTCTTTGGAAATCATCGCGCGCGGCAAGCACTTCACTTTCCGCTTTCTGACGTGCCCCTTCCGCCTTCTGGCGGGCCGCCTGCTCGGCTTTCAGCCGGGTCTCGGCTTCCGAGCGCGCCTTGGTTTCCGTTTCGGCTTTCGTGCGCAGTTCGCCTTGGACGCGGACCGCGTCGTCCCGGGCCTTCGTCGCAGCCTCGGCCTGGGCATTAATCTCCTCGCTACGCGGCGCTGGCGGTTGAGGCGGCGTCACCACGACTGGCGCGGGCGGCGCCGGTGGCGGAATCGGCACGGCTGCAGCCGGCGGGGGTGACGGCGGCGTGGGCACCGGCGCAGGCGCAGGCACCGCGGCGGCCGGCGGCTCAGCGGCCAGAGCGTCCAGGCGCTGCTTCAGGCCCTGCAATTTGGCGCGATCGGAACTGACCTCCGGCTTGGCGAATTCTTCGCTCAATCCGGCAATTTGCGCTTGCGTCGCGCCCGCCTGCGGCGTGCCTTTCAGCTTTGTGAGATCGCCGCGGATATCGGCCTGCAATTGCGAAATGCTGAGCGCGAGCCTGTCGACGTCCGGCTGCAGCGCCGCCTGGTCGATCGAGCGCGTCGCGATTGTGCCGCGGCCGTCGCGGTCCCAATTGGCGGCAAAAATGAACCCGCGCCCGCCTTCGATCTGATAGACCGGCAAGCCTTCGGAAATCGATTTCTTCAGGTCGTTCAGATGGTCGACGAGAAAGCCCTGATTGATCGTGCCGCCGGCGAGAATCGTCTGGCGCAGGGCTGCATCGATCGGCCGCAAACGGATATTGCCCCAGGTCACGAGCGCGGCATCGTTGTCGGATCTTACGTTGTCGGGCGGCATGACCACATGCGGCTGCGATCCGAAAATGCGGTTCAGCCGGTTGATTTCGGAATCGATCTCTTCGCCGCTCAGCGTGAGGGGCGTCGTCGTGTTGCTGATGAACAGAACCTCGCCCGATGGCCGGTGCAGAATCGCCGTCGTCGTCGTGCCGCGCGCCGAATTGGCGTCACGCTTCACCCGCGTACAATAGACGTCCGGCTCGAATTTGCTCGGCCCGCATTTATAATCGGCATAGACGCTCGAATTGACGAGAACCTTGTCGCCCGGCGCCAATCCTTCGATCTGAAACCGATTTCCGGTCTGTGCCGCAGCCGCGGCTAGCGATGCGATCACCGCACAAGCAGCCACTTGTCCGGTAAACATAAACCTCTTCAACCCAGCCATCACTCTCCTCGGGGGCGCCGGCCCATTTCATGCGGACGCCGCCTTCACCTAGTGGGCTGGTCGCGTCAAATGAGTACGCAACTGATTCGCATTATGGGACGAAACGTCTAAATCGTAATCGTGTCAAATCTTGGAGAGTTTTTTGCGCGGATGCTCTTCTTATATGCTATATTGCACGCATGTTGCCTGAGAACAGACGCGCGCTGAACGGCCTTGCCATCGTTCTTCTTGTGATCGCGGCCCTGCTCTTCTTTCCCGCAGGCACGTTAGCCTATTGGCAAGCCTGGATCTTCCTTCTTCTGTTCGGCGGCGGCAGTCTGGCGCTGACCCTTTATTTGATGCGGCATGACCCGGCGCTTCTCGCACGCCGTCTGCGCGCCGGACCGTTTGCTGAACAGCGCGCGAGCCAGAAGATCATTCAATCCATCACCGCCGTCGGTTTCGTCTCGCTCCTCGTCGTACCGGCACTCGATCAGCGCTGGCACTGGTCGGCCATGCCCGTAACCGTCGTGGTTCTGGGCGAGGTGTTGGTCGCGCAGGGACTCATCGTCGTCTTTTTGGTGTATCGCGAAAACAGCTTCGCGTCGGCCACGGTCGGTATTGTCCCCGGCCAGACGGTCATCGCCACCGGCCCCTATGCCCTGGTGCGCCACCCGATGTATTCCGGCGGCCTCGCCCTGCTGCTCAGCATGCCGCTCGCGCTCGGCTCGTGGTGGGGCCTCATCGGCATGATTCCCATGGTTTTTGCCATTATCTGGCGGCTGTTTGACGAGGAGAAGCTCCTGATGCGGGATTTGCCCGGTTATGCCGATTATATGAAGACGACACCGTACCGCCTGGTGCCGGGCGTGTGGTGAGTTTTGCCATCGCCTTGCCCGATCCGCGAACCCATGTCATTTTGACGCCACTTTCATCGACTTGATAATGGCTTCTCACGTTTTGGGCCTGCTTTCAGGGACTTGGCGCATATGACGGTTCGCACCACGCTCTTTCTCGCTTTGGCGATGCTCGCCAGTCCCACCCAGGCCCAGACGGCGACCCCATACGAGCCGCTCCCTACATTCGCGCAATTGCAGCCGCCTGCAGATTCGGCCAAGAAATCGCCTTGGCAGGGCCTCTATGTCGGCACCGAAGTCTTCGGCTTTTCCGGCGGCAAGGGCGTGAAGGGCGGCTTCGGCGGCGGAGGCTATGCGGGCTACGATCACGAATTCGCGAACAACATCATCGTCGGCGTCAGCGCATCGGCGGGTTATTCGCCTAGCGTGTTCAAGAACGGCCCCTATAGGGGCTTCGAATATGGCACGGCCAATGTGAAGGTGGGCTACGATCTCGGCCGGGTCCAGCCCTATGTGACGACCGGCGTCGTATTGGCCCATCCGGAGACGCGCGGCGGCTATCTGAACACGACGGATTCGGTCAATGCCCTGATCAACGGCAAGGATGTCGCGGTGGCGCAGACCGTCGGCGCCGGCGTCGATTTCGACGTCACCGACAAATTGCGCATGGGCGTCGGCGTTTCGGTCGGCCGCAGCAAATTCGGCTTTCTGCCACCGGGATTTTAAGGGTTAATCCGAAATATGCGGCACCCGCCAGCGTGGCGTCTGCCGCAAGCGCCCTTTGGCCGCAGCCTTGAAATAGGTCGCAGCCAGATCCTCCGCGCACATGCTGAATTTGTAGATTTGGATGGTCCCGAGATTCTGATCGGTCGGATATCGATCGCTGCATCGCGCGCGTCGCGCTTCGTAAATGCGCTTTTGGGCCGCAGTCAGGTGCGGCAGAAACCCCGCCTCGCATTTGTCGAGGACCGGTTCGGACAGAAAGGCATCGCCGCTCGAACCCCAAGCGCAAGCTGCATGAAGCTTGTGGGCAGCGAGACAGCCATGTGCGGCTCGCACATCTTCCGAGTCGATGGGCGCATCGCCTTTCGGACATTTTTCCGCGCTCATGGCCATAACGGGAATCGCCACAACTGCGATGATCGCCATGCATCGAACGAGATACACCGGCATTTTCATTTTCCGCCCCCCGATCTCACGCACCAGCCTAACAGATTTTGCGCCCCCGGCACGTCGTCACTTTGGCCGCGATGCCGCACCGTCTTCCCTCGCCTCGTGGACGTGCTATAGACTGCCCGCAACAGAAACGGGAAGCTGACGATGTCCGATATGCGTTTGGTGGTTGTGGGTGCGGCAGGGCGCATGGGGCGCATGCTGATTAAAACTATCCACGAGACGCCCGGCGTCATGCTGCATGCGGCCGTTGAGCAGCCCCAATCGCCCTTTCTCGGCCAGGACGCCGGGCCGCTCGCGGGCATTCCCGATATCGGCGTGAAAGTGACGAGCGATGCACTGGCCGCCTTTGTCGATGCGCAAGGGGTCGTCGACTTTACCCGCCCGGCTGCAACGGTCGAATTTGCCGCGCTCGCGGCACAAGCGCGGATTGTGCATGTGATCGGCACCACCGGTCTCGGCACCGAGGACTCGGCCAAGATCGAAGCGGCCGCGCGGCACGCGACCATCATCCGCTCCGGCAACATGAGCCTCGGCGTCAATCTGCTCGCGGCTCTGGTCAAGCGTGCCGCCAGGACCTTAGGCGAAGACTTCGATATCGAAATCGTCGAAATGCACCATCGCATGAAAATCGATGCGCCCTCCGGCACCGCATTGCTGCTCGGAGAAGCGGCGGCGGAAGGGCGCGGCATCGCGCTGGAGGAGCATTCGGTGCGCAGCCGCGACGGCCATACCGGCGCGCGCATTTCGGGCGATATCGGTTTTGCCACGTTGCGCGGCGGCACAGTGATCGGCGATCACAGCGTGACATTCGCGGGACCGTCCGAGCGGATCGAGCTGTCCCACAAAGCGCAGGACCGCGGCCTGTTCGCGAATGGCGCCGTGCGTGCGGCATTGTGGGGACTTGGCAAGAAGCCCGGCATCTATTCCATGGCCGACGTGCTCGGCCTCAATGATACGCAGTGATAATTGATCTTTTCCAACCAAAGGTGAGACATGGATCGTCTTCTTGTGCTCGTGCGGCATGGTCAAAGCGACTGGAACCTCAAGAATCTTTTCACCGGCTGGAAGGATCCGGACCTGTCGCCGCAAGGCGTTGACGAGGCGATCAGTGCCGGTAAGAAACTGAAGGCGCTGGGCCTTTCGTTCGACGTGTGCTTCACCTCGGCGCTGATCCGTGCGCAGCACACCGCCAAACTGGTGCTCGGCGAGCTCGGTCAGTCCGGCCTTACGACGCTCAAGGACCAGGCGTTGAACGAGCGCGATTACGGCGATCTCTCAGGCCTCAACAAGGATGACGCGCGCAAGCGCTGGGGCGAGGAGCAGGTTCATGTCTGGCGCCGCTCCTACGACGTCTCGCCGCCCGGCGGCGAAAGCCTGAAAGATACGGTGGCGCGGGTTCTGCCTTATTACGCGCAGGAAATTCTGCCGCGCGTGTTGCGCGGCGAGCGCGTGATCGTGGCGGCACACGGCAATTCGCTGCGCGCGCTCGTCATGGTGCTCGACCGCCTGACGCCGGAGACGATTCCATCCATGGAACTCGATACCGGCGTACCGCTGGTTTACCGGCTGAACGCGGATTCGACCGTGGCGGATAAGCAGGTGTTGAGGGGCTGATTTGAAAGGGGCGCGGCCTGGAAGGCCCCGCTCCGTTCACCCTCGCGTCATCACCTGTTTCTCGCGGCGGCGCTCGACCGATGAGGGAATGCGCAAGCTTTCGCGATATTTCGCGACGGTGCGGCGCGCGATGTCGATGTTCACCGCTTTCAGCTTCAGCACGATGGCGTCGTCCGACAGAATGGCGTTGGGACTTTCCTGATCGATCATCTGCTTGATCTGGAACCGTACCGCTTCGGCCGAATGCGCCTCGCCGCCCTCGGATGCGGCGATCGAGACGGTGAAGAAATATTTCAATTCGAACAGGCCGCGCGGGGTCGCCATATATTTGTTGCTGGTCACGCGCGAGACGGTGGATTCATGCATGCCGATGGCATCGGCCACCGTCTTCAAGGTCAAGGGCCGCAGATGCGCAACCCCTTGCGCCAGAAACGCATCTTGATGCCGCACGATTTCGGTCGCGACCTTCAGAATGGTGCGCGCCCGCTGCTCCAGACTTTTCGTCAGCCAATTCGCCGTCTGCAAGCAATTGCTGATAAAGCTCTTGTCCTCGTCGGCAGTCTTCTTGACGGAAATCTTGGCGTAATAGCTCTGATTGACGAGCAGGCGCGGCAGCACGTCCGAATTCAACTCGACATGCCATGATCTATCGGACCCCGGGCGCACGTAGATATCCGGCACGACCGGCTGGATCGGCGCGGCGCCGAATGCGTTGCCAGGTTTCGGATTGAGGCGGCGCACTTCCTTGACCATATCGGCAAGGTCTTCGTCATCGACCCCGCAAAGACGCCGTAGTGCGGCGTAATCGCGCTTGGCCAAGAGATCGAGATGACCGATCAGCGCCGCCATGGCCGGATCGAACCGGTCCTTCTCGCGCAGCTGAATCTCCAGACATTCGGCCAGATGCCGCGCGCCGACGCCGACGGGATCGAAGGCCTGAACCACTTTGAGCACGGCTTCGACGCGCTCCGAGGCAACTCCGAGCCGGTCGGCGATTTCGGTGACATCGGCGGTCAGATAGCCGCTTTCGTCGATGTGATCTATCAAGCTGCGGCCGATCATCCGCGCGACCGCATCGTCGACCGCGACGGAAAGCTGCGCGGCCAAATGTTCCGCGAGGGTCAGATCGGCGGCGACATAGGCTTCGACATTGGCGGTTTCGCTGTCGCCGCCCGGCGTACCGGTCCAGGCCTGCGCCGACAGGCCGAGGCCGTCGGGCAATTCCGCCCGTTCCACTGTCGCCTGCGTCCGGTCGGCATCAAAGGCATTGCCGGTTTCCGCGCCAAGGTCCCGCGCCAGCGCCGAGTGATCGGCGGAAAAAGCTTCAACATTCCAGGCTTCGCTGGGCCCGTCCGGCGCGCCCTCGCCCGCCTGCTCGCTCCAATCCGGCTCGGCCGCTTCCGTCTCGCGGCCACCCTCTTCCTCGGCGCGTTCAAGCAGGGGATTGCGCTCCAGTTCCGCCTCGACGAATGTGGCGAGTTCGATGTTGGACAGTTGCAACAGCTTGATCGCCTGCAGCAATTGCGGGGTCATGACCAGGGACTGCCCCTGGCGCAGCATCAAGCGTGTCGTAAGCGCCATCCACCCTTACTCTTGAACATATTGTCTTGCCGCCGAAGCGGATGCCGAGCCGAACGGCCCGGTTCTTGCTTACAGCAAGAAATCGCCGGCGGCCAGCGACAAAAGCGGCCGAGTCCATACCCGAAAAGTGGAGGATGACAGGGGTTCGAGACCTTATACCAACGGTCACGAAGAGTGGTCCAAAGGTCGCTTCTCGCGACCTTTGGTATTATAAACGGAAATCTTCGCCAAGATAGAAGCGTCGCACGTCGGCATTCCCGATGATGTCGTCCGCCGAGCCCTGGGTCAAAACCGCGCCTTCGTGCATGATATAGCCCCGGTCGATGAGGCCGAGCGTCTCGCGCACGTTGTGGTCGGTGATCAGCACGCCGATGCCGCGCTGCTTGAGCTGCGCCACCAGGTCCTGAATGCCGCCGACCGCGATCGGGTCGATGCCGGCGAAAGGCTCGTCGAGCAGGATGAACGACGGATGCGCCGCAAGCGCCCGGGCGATTTCGAGACGCCGGCGCTCGCCGCCCGACAAGGCGATCGAGGGCGCCTTGCGGCGGCCCTTGATGTCGAATTCGTCAAGCAGGTCTTCAAGCTCCTGCCGGCGCTGGTCCTTGTCGCGCACGGTGAGTTCCAGCACCGCGAGGATATTGTCCTCGACGTTCAAGCCCCGGAAGATCGAGGCTTCCTGCGGCAGATAGCCGATGCCGAGGCGCGCGCGGCGGTACATCGGCAGATAGGTCACGACATTGCCGTCCAGCGTGATCGCGCCCCTATCAGGCCGCACCAGCCCGGTAATCATGTAAAAGCAAGTGGTTTTGCCGGCGCCGTTCGGACCGAGCAGCCCAACCGCTTCGCCGCGCCGGACATACATGCTGACGTTCTTGACGGCCTGGCGCCCCTTGTAGGTCTTGCCCAGATTGAACGCCGCCAGCGTGCCCTGGCCCATTTCCTCAGGCGCAAGATCCGGCTGCTGCTGAAATTCGCGGTGCTGGGCGTGCGCATATTCGGCCACGGCCTCGGGCGTCAAGGCGGGTTCGGAAGGCCAATAGCCTTGCTCCGCCTGCAACTCGTCGGCATTCGGCTGCTGCGCGGCTTGTCCCTTGGCCTGGCCCGGAGGGCTTTCCATTGTGTCCGTCACGTTTATGCGCCTCAAATCACTGTTAATTCGCCACGGCAGGTTTCGGCTTGATCACCGGCGGTTTTGCCGCGCCTGCGGCCGGCTTCGCCCCTGATCCGCCTTTGGCCCCGGCCCCGTTCGCTGTGTCGTTTTGCGACCCCGGCACCATCAGACTATGGACCGGCTGCCCGTCGCACGGCGTTACCTTGGCTTGGCCAGAATCCAGATTGTATTCGAGATTGCAGCCCGTCGTCACGTTGGGGCCTTGCGTCAGCACCACGTGGTTATGCAACGTGACCGTGTTGCTCGGCTTGTCATAAGTGCCGGTCTCGCCGGTGCCGACCTGGTCTTTCTGAATGACGGTCACGCCGCCGCTCGCATCCATGTGCTTGACCTGCTGGCCCGATGCCGGCGGGGAATCGCCAGACCCCTGCGCATTCGCATTGGCTGGCTGCGGCGACGGGGCGCCATTGGTGCCGGCCGGCTGGTCCTGGCGTTCCAGGTAAATGATGAGCTGCTGCGCTTTCAGCGTGGACTCGCCCTGTATCGCGACGACATTGCCCGAATAGATGAGCTTCGATTCCTTATCGAAATAGTCGAGCTTTTCGGCTGTGATATTCGTTGGGTCTTTCGAATTGCCCCCCGGAATGATGCCGGACCCGCCCTTACTCTTCGCAGGCTTTGCCGGCGGTTTGGCGCCGGTCTCCTGCGCGATCACTTGGCGCTGCTTGGCCGCAGTTCCGTCAGATGTTTGTGCCGCGAGAGGAAAATTCCAACAAACAGATGCCAACAAAATACCGGACACCCACGAAATACGACCCATCATTGAACAGTTCCATTCAGATTTTGCTTGGCATCGGCAGTATCACTTGCGGACGTGAAAACCGAGTGAACATTGCCTTCGAAAGTGATGGCCTTGCCGCCGTCCATCGTGTGCATCCGATCGGCATTGATCGTGCCGCTGCGCATGATGACCTGCACCGGTTCGTCCGAACTCACCTCATTGGCCTTGAGCTGAACCGTCGCGCTCTTCATCGTCACCTGATAATCGTCGCTGATGACGTGTACGTCCTGATAGAGCCGCATGATGTCGTGCGGCTGGTCGTATTCCCCGGTTGGAGCGGTCACATGGGCGGTGCTGCCATTAGCCATGCCAAGCTTCGCGTCAACCACGTTCAATTCGAAGACATTCGGCTTATGGGTATCCTGCACCGCCGATTTCATCGTCACATTGTAGGGTCGGCCGTCCTTGCGCACGCCCTTGAGCTCAGGCAGTTCCATCGTGATCTTATCGGGAGTCTGGTTTTTGTGATCGGTCGTCGGCTGATCGGTGGCCACCGGGCCAAATGGATCGAAAATCGCGATGCAAAGCAGCCCCAAAATTCCGGCGACCGAGGCGACGAGAATCACCCGGCGCAAAAATTTCACGCGCGCGGTGTGGCGCGCGGCCGCGGCGAAGGCGCCCGCCCGGTCGCCAGCCGACAGGAACCCGCCCTCGGGGGCAAGCTCTGGGGATCCGCGATGGCCGGCAACCTCACTCATGAATATCGAATGTCCCTAAGTTTATATCGGGCCCGATCGCCCGCCACTCTCTTCAGCCAGATAGAGGTGGCGAAGTTAAGGCACCGCACGCCTCTTGGCCCGGTCGGCAATGCGCCGGATTTTAAGTGCAGGCGGGTAATATACACGGCCATTTGTGTTTTTGACATAGGCATCTCGCGGCAAATTGCGAGAAGCCCAGGGTCGACTTTGGCGTGTCACTGATGGGCAAAAATATCGATTTCCGGCCAACCCATCAGGTCGAGCTTCGCCCGCGCGGGCAAAAAGGAGAAACAGGCCTGCGCTAGATCCGTTCGCTCCTCGCGCGCGAGCATCATGTCCAATTTGGTCTTGAGCGCGTGCAGATGCAGGACATCGGAAGCGGCATAGGCCAATTGCGCTTCGGACAGTACGTCCGCGCCCCAATCCGACGATTGCTGCTGCTTCGACAGCTCGACGCCCAGCAATTCGCGCACCAGATCCTTCAATCCGTGCCGATCGGTATAGGTTCGCACGAGTCTGGAGGCGATCTTGGTGCAATAGACCGGCCCGGGCATGACGCCATAGGTTTTGTAGAGGATGCCGAGATCGAAACGGGCATAGTGGAAAATCTTGGTAATCTTAGGATTTTCCAACAACGCCAAGAGGTTGCGCGGAACCGGCCCATCCCGGCGCACCTGCACGACATCCGCATCGCCGTTCCCCGGGGACAATTGCACGACGCATAAACGGTCGCGTAAGGGATTCAGCCCCAAAGTTTCGGTATCGATCGCGATGGAGGTCACATTATAGGCGGCAAGCGGTGGTAGATCGTCGAGATGGTGGCGAATGGTCATGGGCTGATTCCGAAGCTTTCACGCATGCCTAGCGCATTTCGACGCAAAAGTGGAATCGCAGTCCGTCCCTTGCCGCCAAAGCGGCTTGCGTGGGGAAAGACAAATGATCAGAATAAGATATCCGGCGTTGAGAGGATCTGATCGCGGTGTTTGACGCCTTTCGCCACTCCAATCTGCGCGAGCGGATCGCCCGCCGATTGCTCGCGATCGACGCGTGGCTGACCGCCGCCTTCTACCACGGCGGCGTGCGCTCGCGCGAGACCTACAATCGTTTTGCGACCTTCATGGACCGCTTCCATGCCGCCGGATGGAAACGGTGGCTCCTCGAATTGACCAGCGAAAGCGTCAATCTCGGCACCGTGGGCCTCCTCACCCTCCTCGCCTTGGCCTTGCCAGCCTTCGAACTGACCAGCGACCCCAATTGGCTCAACAAACAGGATCTCGCCGTCACGTTTCTCGATCGCTACGGCAATGAGGTCGGCAAGCGCGGCATCCGGCACGACGATTCCGTGCCCCTGGACCAATTCCCCGATTATTTCCTCAAAGCGGTGATCGCGACCGAGGACCGGCGCTTCTACGATCATTTCGGCATCGACGTGATTGGTACCTTCCGCGCGCTGACGGTCAACGCCTCGTCCAACACCGTCGTGCAGGGCGGCTCTTCCATCACCCAGCAATTGGCCAAGAATCTCTTCCTGAGCAACGAGCGCTCGCTGACGCGCAAGATCAACGAGGCCTTCATCGCGCTCTGGCTCGAATGGCATTTCTCCAAGCGCGAAATCCTGAAACTCTATCTCGACCGCGCCTATATGGGCGGCGGCGCCTTTGGCGCGGAGGCGGCGGCCGAATTCTACTTCGGCAAATCGATCAAGGACGTCAGCCTGGCGGAAGCCGCCATGCTCGCCGGTCTGTTCAAGGCGCCGACGAAATATGCGCCGCACGCCAATCTGCCGGCCGCGCGCGCCCGTGCCAGCGACGTGCTCGATTTCATGGTCGATGCCGGCTTCCTCACCGCCGGCCAAGTCTATGCGGCGCGCAAGAACCCCGCGACGCCGGTCGACCGCAAGGTCGAGAACACGCCGGACTGGTATCTTGATTTCGCCTTCAACGAAGTGAAGCAGCTCGCCCTGCAGGGCAAGCTTGGCGGTTCCAAAGTGCTCACTGTGCGCACCGGCCTCGACATGGCGTTGCAGGACAAAGCGGAATCGGTGCTCGAAGACATGCTGCGCATGAAAGCGCCGGCCTATCACGCGCATGAAGCGGCAACCGTCGTCGCCGAACCGGATGGGTTGGTGCGCGCCATGATCGGCGGGCGCGATTACGGCGAAAGCCAGTTCAACCGCGCCACCGACGCGCAGCGTCAGCCCGGCTCCTCGTTCAAGATTTTCGTCTATCTCACCGCGCTGCTGACTGACAAATATCACAAGGACACGATCGTCGACGCCTCCGGCATCTGCATCGGCGATTATTGCGTCAATAACTATCATGGCGAGAGCGCTGGTCGCCTGCCACTTTACAAAGCGCTGGCGGAATCCTTGAACACCGCCGCGATCCGCATGTCGGTCAAGATCGGCGAAGTCTATTGGCCGAAGGACCGCACCTACAACGAAAGCAAGATCGCGACGCTCGGGCGCAACAAGATCGTGGAGACCGCGCGGCTGTTGGGCGTCACGACGCCGCTCAACGACACCGTTTCGCTTCCCGTCGGCGCGGATGAGGTGAAGATGATCGACATGATCGCTGCCAATTCCGTACTCGCGAGCGGCGGCAAGCACGAGGTGCCGCATGCGGCGGTCGAGATCCGCAATTCGAGCGGAACGGTCGTCTACACTTACGCGAATGATGGGCCGAAACCCGATCAGGTCGTTCCGGCCGACAAAGCGACGGAGATGGTCGACATCATGACCCATGTGGTGACCGAAGGCACCGGCCGCGCCGCGCAGATCGACGGTATTCCGGCCGCCGGCAAGACCGGCACGACGAACAATTCGACCAATGCCTGGTTCAACGGCTTCACCGGCAATCTCGTTTGCTCGGTGTGGTTCGGCAACGACGACAATACGCCGATGGCCAACATGACCGGCGGGACATTGCCCGCGCAGTCGTGGCACGAAATTATGACCTTCGCGCATCAGACGCTCGATCTGAAACCCCTGCCCGGCAAGCCGCCGATCCCGGTCAATCCGCTCATGGCGGCAAACGCGTCTGCTGCGAGCAGCTCCCCCAATCCGAACGGCGACGCGCATGTCGCGACCTTGTCGCGCGGCAGCATCGACGCCATTGATGCCATCGGCCGGCTGATGAGCGGCAAGAGCACGATCGAGACGGCACGGCCCGCGCCAACGGCGCCGGCCGTGCGCTGAACCACGAGGAAGAACACGCACGTGTCGGGTCTCCTGCGCATCTTCTCCAGTCTTATTATCGCGGCATGCCTGGGCCTGGCGCTGACGTTCTTTTCGATCAGACAGGATTACGGATTCAGCGCGTTGAAATCGGGTCCGTGGACGGCCTGGCCGAAAGTCGGCACCGATGATGTCGATCCTTATGCGACCGCTGCTCTCGCGCGCTCCGGCGAACTCACGCTCGGCAGCGCGGAAGGTTTGTCGTTTCTCGCACGCACGGACTCGCATGGCGCGCTTTTATCGGGGCACTGCACGTATCATGTAGTCGGCGCATTGCCCGCGGCCCGCTACTGGACATTGACCGCGCTCACGCCTTCGGGACAACTCGTCGACAATGCAGCGCATCGGCTCAACTTCACCTCGCAAGAGATTTTGCGTCAGGTCAATGCGCCGATCGAGATCGCCGTCGCGCCTGCAGTGCAGCCGGGCAATTGGTTGCCGGTGCAACGCAACGCGGATTTCGTTCTGATGCTGCGCCTCTATGACACGGCGATGAGTGCGACGACCGCAGCCGGCCCTGAGATCGCGCTGCCGCAGATTGAGCGCCAGGAGTGCGCATCATGACGGAATGCGCATCATGAAGCGGCCCGATTTCTTCTCGCTCCTGCAATGGATTCTCGCGACGGTCATTCTTGCCGGTGGCGTGCATCTTGCCTCGGTCCTGCTCCTGCCGCGCGTCGCGCCCGCGGATTCGTTTGCGCGCATGGCGGCGCTCGCGCCGGTCAATACGCTGAAACATCTGCCGGCCGCGCGGCCGGGAGAGACGCTCACCGTATTCCGCGATCCCGCCCTCGCAGAAGCAGTCTGCCCCTATGATCTCGATCAAGGTCCGCTGCGGTTGAGCGGCACGGTCTCGCGCGACGGGTTCGTTTCGGCCTCATTTCACAACCGGCGCGGCATCGTCTTCTATGCGGTCACCGATCAAGCCGCGACGCGCGGCCGTTTGAGCGCACTCGTGGTCACGCAGGATCAGCTTGATGCGATCAAGGCGCAGGAATCCGACGATGAACCGGTGCAGGAGTTGCGGATCGTTTCGCCGACCCGGCGCGGCTTCGTGGTGGTGCGGGCGCTTAGCTCAAGCGTGAGCCAATATGCCGAAGCGGAAGCTGAATTGGATGCGTTTGGCTGCGAAACCAGCCATGACGAGCCAACGAACTAAAAACTTAAGCGGGACGTTTCTTGCGGCGTGCATCCTTGCCCGGGCCTTTTTGCGGCCCCGGCGGCGGCGCATCGATCGTGACGCGTGCCTCGTCGTCGCGGACATAGCGCACGCCCGTGAAGAACAGGATTTCCGCCTCCACCATCTGGCCAAGCGGCGCTGCGCCTGGGCGGCGCGGCCTTGGTCTGAACAGCAACAGTTCGCCCATGCTATGCTCCCGTCATCCTGCTCGCGGCAGATCGCAAAATCGCGACGAGGTTTGGTACAGCAAATCCGGCGGCGGCCCCTATCAGTCGGCGTGATTACAGAGCGCGCTGGTTAACATCGATTTAAAAAATGGAAATGTCGATAGAAAATGCGTGTCTAGCGCGATTTCCCGACCAAAAGTGTTATGACAACGGTCCAATGTGAGCGCGAACCGATCAGTCGAGGAATGATCGACCTTCGCGATCTTCCACATCGACGATCCATAAATCTGTGTCAAAACGCACTTCGCGCTGCAGTCTCTGCTCGATCTCTGGATTGTCGAGCCAGGGCGCGTCGTGCATGCGGACCCAGCGCCGCTCGACGGACTCTTCGGCAAATTCCGTCTGCGGCGCAGGGCCGAACAAGCACGAGGTGCCGTCGAGACGGTCGACGCGAATGAAAATCGCACCCGCCTCCGCCGCGCCGCGCCGGCGCAGATAGGCGGATGCGCCGGCGGTTTCGCAGCGGCGGATATAGGCGGATACCCAAAAGTCCGATCGCAGCCTCATCGCTAACGCCTAGTTGATGGCGATCCCTGACGCAGCGGCCAATTCGCGCATGATCTTGGGCGTCAGTTCGCCCTTCGGCGGCAGGCCACGCGACTTTTCGAATTTCTCGACCGCTTGACGGGTCGCAGCTCCCGCCGTGCCCGTGGCGGGGACGGCGAAGCCCAATTTCGTCAATGCGCGCTGTGCTGCAAGCACATTCTTATTGGGGCTTGCGGCGCTGCTCGCCGGTTGCGACGGCGACGCTCCGCCGTTCAACAGATCGGCAACGGCATCGCGCTGATGCGTCTCGGCAGGCTGTGGCACAGCGACTGGCCGGCGCGCCGACGGCGCTCCGCCGTTCAAGAGATCGGCAATGGCGTCGTGCTGATGCGTCTCAGCAGGCTGGGGCACAGCAACTGGCCGGCGCGCCGGCTGCGCCGTCGGCGCTGCAACGGGCGCTTGCGGTTCGTCAGCGGCGACGGTGGCAGCGGCAGCATGCACAAAGCCTTGCGGCACAGGCACAGTCGCGAGTGTGCTGAGCGGCGGCATGTTGGCCGTCGGCGATTGCGCAGCTGCTTGCGTTTGCGGCGCTACGGGCGGCAGCGGGGGCGCGGCGGAGCGGCCGTTTTGGAACACCAGTGCATTCACCGCGACGGCGCCGAAAAAGCCGGCAAAGGCGACGATCCCGATCGCTTGGCCGGGGTTATTGCGCCACCGCGCGAACCAGGATGCCGCATCACCGCCGCTCGTCTTGCGGCTCTTGGCCGCCTTCGGCTTCGGCTTCGGCTTGGATTTCGGTTTGGGGTCGGCCGCAAGCACGTAATCGTGGTCGGCGCGGGCAAGAGCTTCACGCAATTTTCTTCACCGTCGGTTTGTCGGCCAAAGCCATTTTGGAAAAGGGGGGCTTGTGCGCCGACAAAGTATCGACCTTCGTCGGCACGGCAATGCGGCAATCAAGCGGCAGGAGAATGACGACGCTCGTGCCGATACCTTGCGCGCTCTCGATCGCGATCGAACCGCCATGTAAATCCACGAGCCCGCGCACCACCGACAGGCCAAGGCCCGTGCCTTCATTGTGCCGCGAATAGGAGGCGCGCGCCTGGAAGAACGGGCTGCCCGCCCGATCCTTGTCCCGCGCATCCATGCCGATGCCGGTGTCGCGCACTTCGAGCCGCAAGGAGGCGCCCTCGCGCCGCGTCGCGACCGTCACGGTGCCGCCCTGCGGCGTGAATTTGACCGCGTTCGAAAGCAGATTGAGCAGGATCTGCTTCACCGCGCGACGGTCGGCGATCATGTCCTGCAAGTCGTCCGCCAGGTGCTTGACCAGCGCCAGGCCGCCTTGCGCCGCACGCAGGCTCACCATGTCGCAGCACGAATCGACGAGCGGCGCGATCGCGATGGCCTCCGGCACCAGTTCCAAACTGCCGGACTCGAGTTTCGACATGTCGAGAATGGTGTTGACGACCGAGAGGAGATGCTCGCCCGACGCGTGGATGATGCGGGCATATTCGCGCTGCTTCTCCGGCGAACAGGGCATCAACTCCTCGTGCGACAGCAATTCGGCAAAACCGATGATCGCATTGAGGGGCGTGCGCAATTCGTGGCTGACGTTGGCGAGGAAATGATCCTTCCATTGATGCGCCCGCAGTGCCAGTTGATGGGCGCTCTCCATCTCCTCCCGCCGCCGCGCCGCGTCGGTGACGTCGCGCAGCACCGAAACCATGATCGCGCCCGCAACGTTCGACTGCGGCAAATGCCGCACCCGCATCTCGGCGACGATGAAAACCGGCTCGACATAGCCGGCCGATGCATTGGGCCGCTCCAGCGTGCGCAGCCGGAACGTGCCGCATGCGACGCCGTCGGCCGCTTCGCCGGCAGCGAAAAGGGTCAGGAATTTCGGCCGGTCGGCCACGTGGACGCGATGGAACAGGCCGCGGCCGAGAAGCGTCGCAACATCGAGGCCCAACACCGGCCCGCATCGGTCATTGGCCGCAACCACCGCACCGGACGCATCGTGCCACAGCACCACATCGCCCATGAGCCCGGCCGTATCGGCCTCGCCAATAGCCCGCGGCGCGCGCGCGGCGGCGGGTGCGAGCTTCTGCGCGAAGGATGCGGCCATGTGCTTGATGTGCGAAATACGACGCAACGAGACCTCGACGAAGAACCAGAAGGACCGATACTGGCCCATCATGGCCTGGACGTTGGCACCCAATCGCTTAAATGAACCCTAAAGGCTGTCCGCTTTTGTGGCCCCCACAACCAAACCGCAGGCAAAATGCCCGTTATGGTTTAAAATTGGTTTCCATGGGACGCGGGCTCGCGTAGGAGAGAGCAGCCAGGACCTCAAAGACGAAACCTCCATGACCATCGACCAGATTATCGAAGACCTTGAATTTCTTGATGATTGGGAAGACCGCTACCGGCATATCATCGACCTTGGTAAAGGTCTTGAGCCCTTGCCCGAAGCGGCGCGCACCGACGCGCATAAGGTACGCGGCTGCGCCTCCCAGGTCTGGCTCGATACCTCCGTCGGCGGCAAAGACGACGAGCCGGTGCTGCATTTTCGCGCCGACAGCGACGCCCATATCGTCAAGGGGCTGATTCGCATCATTCTGGCCATCTATGGCAATCGCAGCGCCCGCGAGATTTTGCGCACCGACGCAGGCGCCATCTTCCAGCGTATCGGTCTCGACCAGCACCTGACGCCGCAACGCTCCAATGGCGTGCGCGCAATGGTGGAGCGGATCAAGGCAGATGCGGCCAAGGCGCTTGCGATGGCGGAAGGACCGGCGTGAGCGACAGGAGAAGACAACCTATTGATTTACAGTAATAATATAAAATACCTCGGATTCGGATAAGGCTCGAAGTTCTGCGTTGTTGGTCCGCTTAAGAGAGACGTTTATATTTATTACCTCTTAGGAAAAGAAAATAATCCCCCAATAAATCAATATGATAATATATATCAGCCCCTGCCTCGGACCCGTATAACATCGGCGACTGTCATCCCGGGTAAGCCCGGGATGACAGTGTGGCCCTCTGATAGATGAAAGCTTACGACCGCCGGTATAAACTGAGTATCCGGATGCAAAACCTCGTTTGCATCCGGCCCACTTAGTTCAAGACAAACCGATGCGGATCACTTGCCCCGGCGGCGGCGCTTCTGCCCGAGGCCCATTTGCTTGGCCAGGTTGGAGCGGGCGGTCGCATAAGCGGGTGCGACCATCGGATAGTCCGGCGGCAGGCCCCATTTCTCGCGATATTGTTCGGGCGACATGTTGTATTGCGTGCGCAAATGCCGCTTCAGCGATTTGAACTTTTTCCCGTCTTCCAGACAGATGATATATTCGTTGGTGATCGACTTTTTCGTCGATACCGCTGGCTTGGGCGGCTCCACCGGCAGCGGCGGCGCCGTGCCTTGGGTGACGCGCAACAGCGCCGCGTGCACATCCCCAATCAGATTCGCCAGTTCCGTCATCGGCACCGGATTGTTGCTGACATAGGCGGAAACGATATCCGCAGCCAGTTCGATGAAATCTTCAGAATGCGTTGTTCCTGCCATATGCCCATTCCCCGTGACTCTGTAAGAATTGGAACAATCAACCAGCGAAATACATGCGCTTTGCTCGCCGGTGCCCCCCGGCAACTGAACCGCTAAAGTAATCCGTTTCCATCTCGGGTGATCGTGATCAAGCACGATCTGTTTAAACCTGACCTTGTTTGTAATCAATTAAAATATGATTGCACTTAAGTATAATGCTCAATTCAATACCTAATAAAGTCCGCACCATCGCGACTGAATGTGGAGGAAATGCGTTCCGCGAAAACTCAAGAAAGCCGCACCAACGGAAATTCTAAATTATTTTTAATCCGGCCACAAAGTAACGCGAGCGGATAGGCGAGGCCGCTTCAGGCCCCCTATATGTACCGACCGAGCGCCCTGCTATACGGCGCAATCCATCCCGCAGCCATCAACCGGTGCCATGACAAAGCAACTTCCCAAAACCCCGCAGACCGCCCGCCGCCCTGCCCCCTTCGTGCGCCACGGCATCGAGATCGCGGACGATTACGCCTGGATCAAGGCGCCGAACTGGCAGGAAGTCCTGCGCGATCGCGCCCGCCTGCCGGCCGATATCCGCGCGCTGCTCGACGCCGAAAACGCCTATGCCAATACGATGCTCACGCCCTATCGCGATCTGCGCAAAACGTTCCTCAAGGAACTGCGCGGCCGCATCCAGGAAGACGATTCCGAAGTTCCCGCGCCGGACGGCAGCTACGAATATTACGGCCGCCATCGCGAAGGCGGCGAGCACGAGCTCGTTTGCCGCCGGGCCAAGGGCACCGATCGAGAAGAGATCCTGCTCGACGGCGACGCCGTGGCCAAGGGCAAGAAATTCTTCGATCTCGGCGACGCCGAACATTCGCCCGACCATCGGCTGCTGGCCTGGAGCGCCGACGACAAGGGCTCGGAGCTCTATGCCCTGCGCATTCGCGACCTTGCGACCGGCGAGGACCTGGACGACCGGATCGACGATACCGAGGGCTCAGTCGTCTGGACGAGTGATGCCACGGCGTTCTACTACGTCCGCGTTGATGAGAATCATCGCCCGGCCCGCGTGTTCCGCCATCGCCTCGGCACGCCCAGCGCCGACGACGAATTGATTCTCGACGATCCGGGAGCAGCCTTTTTCGTCCATATTCGCCGCACCCAATCGCGCGCCTATCTGGTCATCGCGGTTCGCGATCACGATTCGTCGGAATGCTCTCTGCTCGATCTGGACGATATTGCCGCAAAGCCCGTCCGCGTCGCGCCGCGCGAGGCAAGCGTCCGGTACGATGTCGAGCATCACGAGGACCGTCTCATCATCCGCACCAATGCGGATGACGCGGTGGACTTCAAGATTGTAACCGCGCCGGTCGCGACGCCGGGCCGCGCCCATTGGCAGGATCTCGTCCCGCACCGGCCGGGCCGCCTCATCGTCACCGGGCTGGTGTTCCGCACCTTCATGATCCGGCTCGAGCGCGAGAACAGCCTGCCGCGCATCGTAATCACGCCGTTCGCGGATGGCGTCGATACGGCCATCGCCTTCGACGAAGAGGCCTATTCTCTTGGGTTGGAGACGATGCTGGAATATGACGCAGGCATCATCCGCTTTTCCTATTCGTCGATGACGACGCCAGAAGAGATCTGGGATTACGATGTTTCGACACACGCACGGACTTTGCGCAAGCGCGATGTCATTCCATCCGGTCACAATCCCGCCGACTATGTCACACGCCGGCTGCATGTGACCGCGCGCGACGGTGCGCTGGTGCCCGTCTCGCTACTCTATCGCCGCAACACCAAGATCGACGGCAGCGCGCCGCTATTACTCTATGGCTACGGCGCCTATGGCTCTTCGATGCCGGCCGCTTTCAACAGCAACCGCTTCTCGCTCGTGGACCGCGGGTTCATCTATGCCATCGCGCATGTTCGCGGCGGTACCGACAAGGGCTGGAACTGGTATCTCGACGGCAAGATGGAGCACAAGGCCAATACGTTTCGCGACTTCATCGATGTCGCCGGGGCGCTCGCCGAGCAGCGTTTCACGGCGCGCGGGCGCATCATCGCCCATGGCGGCAGCGCCGGCGGCATGCTGATGGGCGCGATCGCCAATATGGCGCCGGCATTGTTCGCAGGCATCGTCGCCGACGTGCCCTTCGTCGACGTGCTGAATACGATGCTCGATGACACTTTGCCGCTCACGCCGCCGGAATGGCTCGAGTGGGGCAATCCGATCGCCGACAAGGCAGCTTTCGAACGGCTCAAATCCTATTCGCCCTACGACAATGTGACGGCGCAAGTCTATCCGCCAATTCTGGCGCTCGCCGGTCTCACCGATCCGCGCGTCACCTATTGGGAGCCGGCGAAATGGGTTGCCCGCCTGCGCGCGACGATGACCAGCGGTGGCCCGGTGCTGCTGCAGACCAATATGGACGCAGGCCATGCCGGCGCTTCGGGCCGGTTCAAGCAATTGGAGGAAGTGGCGCTGATCTATGCCTTCGCGTTGGCTTGCGCGCAGGAAGCGTGGGACAAGGAGCGCTGAACGACGCTGTCGCTCCCCCGCGCGAATGTGCGGGAGAAGGGAGGGTCGTTCCCCAGAGCATTTTCCGTTCTTTCAGAATCGGAAAATGCTCTAACTTTTTGTTTTGTCGCATTTTCGCTGCGCGGACCTTCGGTTCTTAACCGAAAAGTCGAACAACTTTTCTGGAAAATGCTCTAATTCATCGTATCTTCGATGAAGCTCTTCAATTCCGCCATCGACTTGAAGCGGAACGTACCGTTCGGCGTCTCCGCATCGATCGACCCGTCGGCATAGAGCACGTACGTATTGCCATGTGCATCGTAGCGACCGATCACCGGCGGCTCCGGTGCACGGCGCACGACGAACGGCTCTTGCGGCGGTGCGGGCCGCGGCGGCTCTGCGGGGTGCTCCGGTTCTACGGGGTGCGGCGGCTCCGGCGCAGCGGCGGGCTCGGGCGGCGTCTCGCTTTCCTGGGTCGGCACCACAGGCTCTGCAGCCTTTTCCTCTTCGTCCTTTTCCACTTCGGCCTTTGGCACGGGAGCCGGTGCCGGCGGCGTTTCGTCCCCGCCTAACAGGGCGCGGTCGAGCCAATCCATCTTGTCGGCATCGTCCGCGAAAGCGACCGGCGCCTGTGTGATCGGCTCGTGGCGCGGCGGCGGCGGAACCGGTGGCATCTGCGGTTCGCCGTGGCTGTGCGGCTCATCATGCTGCTGTGCGGGCTCGTCGACAGGAGGCGCGTGACGCTCAGATACGGCGAAGGAAGGGGTTTCCAGCGGCTCTTCTACAGGGGCTTCGTGCTCCTCGTGTGCCGGCACGATCTCCTCGGCGTGCTGCTCCACCTCTTCCGCCGGCGCTTCGGCGTGGCTTTCGATAGGCTCCTCGTGATGCACGTGTTCCGTGGCGGCCGCCGGCTCCTCCATCGCGGGCGGACGTTCCTCGGCGTGGGCCTCGGCTTCAACGTGGACGTCGGACGGGCTGTCAGGCGCCTCTTCCGTATGGGGCGGCGCATCGAACATCGGCAATTCCGCCTGGTCTTCGGGCTCCTTTTCGAGATGCGGCGCAGGTTCGGCATGAGCCGCCGGCTCAACCGGTTCGTGCGCGTCCATGAATTGATTGGCCAAGGTCCCGCTCACGGCCGAAACGCCGAGAGCCGCGGCAAGGCTGAAGGGTTCGGGCGAAGTAAGACCGGACGGCGCCGGCGCAGGGACCGCGACCTGTGGCGGTACCGGCGCACGGACCGCAACTTGCGGGGGCGGCGGTGCGGGTGCGGTGACGATCGATCGCTGCCGATTAACGGCGGCGATGAGCATATTGAGGCGCGCGACCACGGCGGCAAGCGCGGAGACGACGGCGCCGGCTGCAAACAGATTTGTTCCGGCAAGCGTGTATTGCCAATCCTGCCACGTCCACACACCCAGCGCGGCGAGAGCGGCCCCGAACGCCATTAAAGCCAAGCCGAAAATCAAAACGAGATAGTTCATATAGTTTTTCCCTGGTCGGGCTTTCGGGACGGCATCCGATCATGGACGGCAGGTTCCATAATCGTCGGCAGACCCACACAAAACGGGCCGATTAACCATAGGCACAAATAAATAAGAATGGCTTAATCGTGTCGGCGCCCGGTTGCTAGGCGCCCCACATGTCTCTAAATACGTGGGCGTACCCTCCTTTGGCAGCCCTAATAATACGGCTGTCCAGTCATTACGAAAAGCCCACCAAAGCCCATCGAGGAGCCCGTCATGTCCTTTACTCTGCCCGATCTGCCCTATTCGCACGACGCCTTGCAGCCGTATATGTCCAAGGAGACCTTGGAATACCACCATGACAAGCACCACCTTGCTTACGTCAACAATGGCAACAATCTGCTGAAAGGCACCGAGTGGGAAGGCAAGTCGCTCGAGGAGATCGTCAAGGGCTCCTACGGCAAGAACGCCGGCCTCTTCAACAATGCCGGCCAGCATTACAACCACCTGCATTTCTGGAAATGGATGAAGCCGAATGGCGGCGGCGCGATCCCGGGCAACCTGGAAAAGGCAATCGTCGACGGCCTCGGCTCGGTCGAGAAGGCGAAGGAAGAGTTCATCCAGGCCGGCGTGACGCAATTCGGCTCGGGCTGGTCGTGGCTCGCGGTCAAGGACGGCAAGGTGATCGTCGCGAAGACCCCGAACGGCGAAAGCCCGCTGGTGCATGGCGCGACGCCGATTCTGGGCGTCGACGTGTGGGAGCATTCCTACTACATCGACTACCGCAACCGCCGTCCCGACTATCTGAAGGCCTTCGTCGAGAATCTGGTGAACTGGGAATATGTCGCCGAGCTGTATGAAGCCGCGGTGAAGTAAGCCGCTCCTCACATTCCATTCTGAAAGCCGGGGCTTGCCCCGGCTTTTTTGCAAGCATTTGACGAATTTCGCTTTCCCCAGCCAATCGCACAATCAACCTTTTAATCGCCATAACCATCGCCTATATTCGCTTTGCCGTGCGGGCTTGCCCGCCGGACTATGGCGATAAATGGTCATCGGAATAAGCCTTTCGGACCCGGGGGCGGTACCCGGCGCCTCCACCCAAGCGCGTTGCCAAGAAAAGCGCGCTTCGGCGGGGGCGAAATAGGATCGACGGGGGGTGTAAAGGGTGTGCTTTTGCTCGGCATGATACCGCCGTTATCGGGTCAAACTTGTAGTTGCAAACGACAACTATGCTCCGGTTGCTGTCGCCGCTTAATGCGGTGCCGGTACCGAAATCAAAGTCCTAAGGGGTAGCACTCTTAGGCGGGGCCCGGAGGCGCCTGGCAACAGAAGCCTCCACTTATTTCTGGTTTCTTATCTTGGTTTCTCAAGGGCACGCGACGATATGGTGACCGATCACATCCGCTACGATCTTCTTGTGCAAGAGGCGTTGCGCAGCGTCGTCAAACGCGTGCTGGAGACCGTCGAGCGCAATGGCCTGCCCGGCGAACACCATTGCTTCATCTCATTCCGCACCGACGCGCCGGGCGTGCAAATGTCGCCGGCGCTGCGCCAGCGTTTCCCGCGCGAAATGTCGATCATCCTGCAGCACCAATTCTTCGGCCTGAAAGTCGGTGACACCGCCTTCGATGTCGGCCTGCATTTCGGCGGCATTCCGGAGCGGCTCCACATTCCCTTCGACGCCATCATGCAATATGGCGACCCTTCGGTCGGCTTCCAGCTCAGCTTCCCCTCCGATGAAGATGACGAGGAAGAGATGCTGGCTGCGGAGGAAACCGAAACGGGCGATGATGAAATGAGTCCCGCGCCCGCACCTGTGAAGCTCGCCGAGACGCCGCCGCCCGCACCGCGCGGCGCCGCGTCCGAGCCGACCCTGCTGCCGGCCAAGGCCGCGCCTGCCAAACCGAACCGTGCGCCGCGCGAACCGGCGCCGCGAGACGAAGCACCGGCGGACGCGAAAGTGGTTTCCATCGACGCTTTCCGGAAGAAATGAATGGCCGAGATCGTCAATCTTCGCCGCGCCCGCAAAGAAAAGGCGCGTCAGGCGAAAGACGAAAAGGCGGCGCAGAACCGCGCAACCTTCGGCCGCAGCAAGGCTGAAATCACCCTGAGCAAAGCCCAAGCCGCGCTGGCGGACCGCCAACTCGACGGTGCGAAACGGGACGAACCTTGAGCCAGCCGGGCATCGTCAAACGCTCGCTGATGATTGCCGGTCACCGCACCAGCATTTCCCTCGAAGACGTGTTCTGGGATGGCCTGAAACGGATCGCCGCCGAACGCAAGATGACCGTGCCGGCGCTCGTGGCGGAGATCGACGTGGCGCGGCCAAGGGTCAATTTATCTTCCGCGATCCGGGTCTATGTGTATGGCTGCGCTCTGCGGCAGCAGGACGTGCCGGAGCGCTGACAGTCACGCACTCATTGCGGCGCAGGCTGCGGCTCGAGCACCGGCGCAAGCGGTGTCGCCGCGGGCGGCGGCTGCACACTTGGCTGCAATGGCAGAGGTGCATCCTCGGGTTTGAGTTGCTGCTCCTGCTGCTGTTTTTCCAGCGCGGCTTTGCGGGCGGCTTCCTCGGCTTGCCGCCGCGCTTCTTCGGCCTGCCGCCGCGCCTCATTCTCGCGCCATTGCGCGATTTCCCTGTCGCGCCGATCCATGAACTCAAAGGCTTTCAACCGGCGGTTGAACATGGCGCGCTCGCGGATGTCGGCTTCGAGTTCCTGGATCCGCTCGGTGTCGCGCGCGATCGCCTGCGCGGCAATACCATTCACGAATGCGCCCAGCTCCAGTCCGCGCTTTGGGCTCGTCCAGGGCCCGCGCCAGACCATGGCGAAACCGGGCGGCGCGCCGGTCCAGAATTTCAACGCCTGATCAAGCGTCTGGCTGCTGCGCATCGCCAGCGTCCAGGACTTCAGATCGAAGCTCGCCGATGTATCGGTTTGCAGTGGCCCTTGTGCGTTGCGCATCGAGGCAAATTGCAAAACCCCGGCTGCCAGCGACACTGCCGATTGCTGCGGCCCCATATCGAGCGCGCCGTGATCGAGTGCTTTGGCGAGCGCATAGGCCACATTGGTCTCGTCGATATTGAGGCCGCCCTTTTCCGATTGCACCAGCACGTCGCTCAAGGCATTGGGCGAAAATTGCGAGAGACGCAAATCGTCGAACTGCATGGTTCCGCTGCCGGCAAGGCCGGAGACGAGCGCCGCGACGCTCGCGCCCGTGCTAGCAAAATCGAGGCTGGCGGAGGCGCGCGTCTGCAAGGCGGGATTGGCGAGCGGCATGGTCTGCGCGTCAAAATGGCCGGACAACGCCGCCGCCTTGCCATCGCGCCGCAAAGTTGCATGGCCCTGCACCGCGCCCTGGCCGAGGGTGAAGGCAAGATCGTTGAAATCGACCCGTCCCGGCGCCAGGCCTAGCCGCAATTTTGCGTCCTTCCCGACAAGGCCGCCGCCCAAATCGAAGGTCTTGATGACGAGCGACAGGTCGCTCTCCGGCGGGCTCAGCAGCGCGGCGCCAAAGTCGTCATTGGGCCAGATCGCGTTGGGCGATGCGAGAGGCTGCGGACCGAGTGCCAGCGCCGTCAAAGCGCTGAGCGGAAGCGTGTCGAACGACAATCCGCCGCTCAGCATGCTTTTGTTGCCGGCGACTTGCAGAGTGAGAGTGCCGAGCAGCCGATTGCCATTGATGTCGCCGGCAAGATTGTTCAGCGCGAGCGCGCCATCCTTCCAGATGGTCTGGGCTTGCAGATTGAGCGGCAAGACAGATGATTGATCGGGTAGGAGAATGGCGAAGATTTCCGCGAGGCCCGCGGCGTTTTTTGCTGCCAGAGTGGAGCGGCCGACATAGGTGGCGCCATTGACGCCGCCCTCGCTCGCGACGTCAACGCCGGCGACCCGTCCGGAGATTTTCACGGTCACGGAATTGGGGTCCGCGCCCTCGCCATGCAGGGCGAGATGTCCCGGGCCGAGACCTTTCAAATTCAGCACCGGAAAGCCCAACTGCTGCAGCAGGGCCGCGCCCTCCGGCGCATCGAGGGCAATATCCGCCGCCACGCTCTTCGCAAAATGCGCCTGGCCGATGAGCCGTGTCCCGCCGGCGACGCCGGCCACGCTCATATCCTGCAGCGCCACCGCCGCGCCCGCCGCACCGCCATTCAGGCTGATATCGACATGCGCAGGCGACAAGCTGGCCGCGCGCGTCGCGAGGGCATCGCTCCACGTGCCTGGCGCGACATGTTGCAGCAAAGTCGCAAAATCATTGAGCCTTTGCGCATCGATCGTGACAGTGAGAAAGCCGCCGCTCGCATCCCGCCGGCCCTTGGCGCTGACATTGGCGCCGCCAAGCCCGGCAATGTCGCATCGATCGAGACTGATCATCGTCTGATCCTGGCGCAGCCGGCACGCAATCTGCCCGGCGTCGATCGTGCTTTGGCCGAAACGCGCGATCTTCGCCGCCCGCGCATCGAGCTTGATGTCGAGATCGACCCCGTGCGTGGCGGCAGACGCCGTGGCAAGGTCCGGCAGGCCTTCGATGTCGAGCAGCGGCGACATCACGCTCGCCGTGAGCCGCGGCGGTTGCTGCGCGGTGGCAAAATCATAGGAAAACGCACCGGCAAGCTGCGAAGCGTCAAACGCGAGGCGCGCATTGGTGGCGGCAAGACCGGTTGAGCCGAGTTTGACATCGCCTTCGAAATCGGCCGCGCGAAACGGCACTGGCACAGCGACTTGCAGCCAATCGCGCAGGCGCGCCGCATCGCGCACGTCGATGGTCGCATGACCCGAGAAACCGGGCGCCGTGCCGCTCGTAACCGCGCCGGTCAAGGCGACATGGGCGCGACCGGGGCCATCGAACGAGAGGGCAATGGCAGCGGGGTGGTCGCCATCGAGCACCGCTTGTGCCGTCACGTCGCTGAACTCGCCGCCACTCAACGTGATCAAGGCGAATTTTGCGTTCACCGCGACGGGCAAGGGCAGAGCCGCCGCCTGCAGATTGGCAAACCTGTCGGCGACGCGTTGCGCAGCCTCCTGCGGCGCAAGTCCGTTGCCGTCAGGCGCCGCGAGCAGGTGGTCGAGATCGAGCGGGCCGGACTCGAACGCAATATCGGCACGCGGTGCGTCTGCGAACGCCACATTCGCCTTGCCGCGCAAGGTCACGCTTGCCGGATCGGGACCGATGTGGAGTTCGGCCTTGTCCAAGGTCAGCGCCTTCGTGTCGGCATGCAGCGCACCCATGAGCCGCCAAGGCTGAGGTGCCGATCCGTTGAGCTGCGCCATGCCGTCGAAGGTGACGCTATTGCCCGGCGTATCAAAGATAAAGGCGCCGTCGATCGCGGCCTGCGGCAGCATGCCCGTCTCGTCGCTGCTCGCATGAATCTGCAACTGCCCGTTCTCCTCGGCGCCGGTCGTGAAGCGTAATGCGAGCGGTTGCGCCAATGTCGTGCCGTTGGCACCCTGCACCGTTCCCTCGAACAGGAAAGGCCCCTTCAAAGTATGCGCTTCGGCAGTGCCGTTCACGTCCTCGAGCGACCATTCGCGCCCGGACCCGACTTGATCGACGATTAGCGTGCCGCCCTTGATGACGATGCGCTCGAAGCGCAATGCATTCGAGACCGCAGCGGAGGCTTGCGGCAGAAGGATTTGGCCGTCTTCACCCATGGTGAGGCGCACATTCGGCCGGTCGAATGTCGCTTCCGTCACCTGCAACTGGCCTTGCAGCAACGGCATGGCGGAGAGCTCGACACGCGCGGTCTCGGCGGCAAGATGCGGCGCGCCACGTTCTGCACCAGCCGCCCGCACCTCGCCGAGCACGAGATAGGGAGTCGGCAGCAGCCGCAGCGTGATGTCGCCGGAGGTGGCGACGCGCGCACCGAGGGCATTGGACAATTGCGCTTCGATCAGCGCACGCTGCGAATTCCAGTCGACGAAATAGGGTCCGACGATTGCAGCCGTCAGAATGACAATGAGAATGACCGCTAGAATCGTCAGCGTTTCGCGCACGATTGCCTCACGTCTCCCATGCGACCACCTTGCCAGGGTTCATGATGTTCAGCGGATCGAGCGCTTTCTTGATCTGGGCCATAATGTGCAAAGTCGCTGCGCCATGCTCCTGCAGGAGATATTTCATCTTGCCCTGGCCGACCCCGTGTTCGCCCGAACACGTGCCGTCCATATCGAGTGCACGCAGCACCATCCGCTCGCAGAACTCGCGTGCGGCCGCGACCTCGTCCGGATCGTTCATGTCGAGCAGCACGCCGCAATGGAAATTGCCGTCCCCGACATGGCCGACGATCGGCGCGAGAATATGATGTTCCTCGGCATCGCGTGCGGTTTCTTCGACGCAGTCGGCGAGGCGTGAGATCGGCACGCAGACATCGGTCGAAATCGGCGTTGAGCCTGGACGCAGGGTGAGCTGTGCCCAATAGACATCGTGCCGCGCCTGCCAGAGCTTGGTGCGATCTTCGAGCTTAGTGGCCCATTCGAATGGACCGCCGGCGAATTCCGCGGCGATCTCGCCGAAGCGCTCGGCCTGTTCCTTTACACCCGCATCGGTGCCATGGAACTCGACGAGCAGCAGCGGCGTCTCGGGCAGGCCGAGTTTCGCGTGATTGTTGCAGGCGCGCACCGTCAGCGCATCGAGCAACTCGATCCGCGCCACCGGCAAGCCGGATTGAATTGTCATGATCACGGCGTCGCAGGCGGCGCGGACCGAGGGAAAGGGGCAAATGCCGGCAGAGACGGCTTCCGGAATGCCCGAGAGTTTCAGCGTGATGCCGGTAATGATGCCGAGCGTCCCTTCCGCGCCGGTGTAAAGCCGGGTGAGATCATAGCCGGTCGAGGATTTCTTGGCCCGCCGCGCCGTCTTGATGACTTCCCCCTGCGGCGTCACCACGCTGAGGGAGAGCACATTGTCCTTCATCGTGCCGTAGCGCACCGCATTGGTGCCGGAGGCGCGGGTCGACACCATGCCGCCGATCGAAGCGTCCGCCCCCGGGTCGATCGGAAAGAACAGGCCCATGTCGCGCAAATATTCGTTCAAGGCCTTGCGCGTCAGCCCCGGCTCGACCGTCACGCTCAAATCCTCGGGGTGAACCTCCACGACCGCCTTCATCAGCGACGTGTCGACGCAGATGCCGCCGAACGGCGCATTCACATGGCCCTCCAGCGACGTGCCCGTGCCGAAGGGAATGACCGGCACCACATGGGCGGCGCACAGGCGGACGATGCTCGCGACCTCTTCCGTGCTTTGCGGAAAAACCACCGCGTCCGGCGGCTGATTCGGGACCCAGGTGAGCGTGTGGCCATGTTGTTCGCGCACCGCCTGCGACGTCACCAGACGATTGCCGAATTGCGCGCTCAGCGCAGCAATGACCGCTGCCAGCGCCTCGCTGGCCGGTCTGCCCTGACATGCTGCTTGCGCCTCGCCCATCGCCCGATCCTCGTAATGCTTTTGAATTGGCGTCGAAGCTGGCAAATTTGTGTGCCCCTGTCCAGCTAGAGCGAAGAGATCGGGCCTGCACGCCGTGCCCTTGGATCCGCAGCCTTCCAGACCCAAAAGCCGAGCGTCGGCAGCCTATGGCGAACGAGTTGCGGTCCCAGCTCTTCTGCCGCATAGTCCGCACGTCTTCAAACCAGTCCGCGGACGCAAATGGCTAAGGTTCCGTCTCTGTTTTTCGCGCCCTTCGTCTCTTCGATCATGACGATCGAAGCGGGCTGGATCGATTTTCGTGGCCATCTCAACATGGCTTATTACCACGTGCTGCTCGACCGCGCGATGAATGAGGCGTTCGATCTCATCGGCCTGCAGGAGGATCTGCACGCGACCCGCGGCGCGACCACTTTCGCCGCCGAAAACCACATCGTTTACCATCGCGACCTGAAATTCGGCGATCCCGTCCGCGCCACGGCGCAATTGATCGATTTCGACGCGACGCGCCTGCATGTCTATCTCGAATTGCGCCAGGCGAGCGAGGGCTGGCTCGCCGCCTCGGCGGAAAGCCTGTTCGTGCACGCCGATCTCCAAACGCGCGAAGCGGTGCCGTTTCCGCAAGCCATCCAGGACAATCTGATGGTGATGCGCGCCGCCCATGCCCGCCTGCCGAAACCATCCGACCTGACACAGACGCCAGGGATCGCGAAGCAGAAATCGCGGTTGAACTAGCTTGCATTGGCGCCGTGAGCTTCGGCCGTCGAGAGCCACCAGTCATCGCCCTTGAACCAGCATGTCTCATCGATCGGTCTGTCGGTGCGAAAGGAGCGCACCTTATGTGCGCCGCCGCCCACAAAGGCCACGGTGAGACGCTCCGCCGCGTGCGGGTCCTGCGGGCCGACGCAGGAGATGAAAGCCGCATTGGAGACGAATCTGGCCGGCCATATCGCCCCGGACAAGGGTCTCTCGATGCGGAGCATGCCGCCAAAATTATGAGGCCCGTGCAGCGGGAACAGGAGCCGGCCGCGGGGCCTCAACGCGTCGAGCCAGGTCCGGCTTGGTTGGGTGATCGCGGCATTGACGTAGACGGCATCCGCCTTGGGCAGATCGTCGGCTATGCCGCTGCGCGCATGAACCTCGACCTGACGGAACTCTCGCAAATTCGCCTGGGCGCGTGCCGCGAGATCGGGCTCGATCTCATACGCATAAACCTTTCCTTTCGCGCCAACCAAAGTCGCGAGTAGGGCGGTGTAATAACCCGCGCCGGCGCCGACATGCAGCACCGTCTCGCCTTCCGTGAGTTCAAGCGCATCGAGCCATTTCGCGTGCGAGCTCGGCTCACCAATATTGATCCCGCGAACCGGGTCCAGCGCTATAAGCGCGTCTTGATAGAGGAAGGCGATGTCATCGTCGGGCGTGCGAAGATAGCCTCTGCCCCGGACGCTGATCCACCACGGCCCCTTGCCGGCAAACGGCTCGCGCGGGACGCTGGCAAAGGCGCGCTCGATGCGCGGATCCCGCGCTTCGCCCATCTTCGTCACATAGCTCGCAAAGAAAGCTCTGAGATTTGCGGACCGATCGTGCATGCGCCTCGATCTCCCATCGCACCGCCGTCTAACGTCAATGTCCTATGGCGGCGCCGAAAATGTCGAGAAAATTCGCATCGTCACGAAACGATCTTAAGCTTCCGCCGGCGCATTTTCCAAGCCGATGTGACTAACAAACAACGTTAAGTCGCCTTCGGCACCGCCTCCGGCGCCAGTGGATAGCGCGACAGCACGTCGGTATCGGTCACGTCACGGTGGTTGCGCGTATATTGCTCAGACGCGAGGCGGAGAGGCTGATAATCCCAGGGGAACAGCTTGCCCTTAGTCAGCGCCTGGAACACCGCGCGGCGGGCGTTCTGGCTTTCGATCACCTGCCGTCTCGTTTCGACCGGATCGAAGCGCGCGGCGAGCAACGCGCGGTACTGCTCGACGCGCGCGGTGTGTTCAGCCGCCGTAGCGAGATTGGTCGTCTCGGCCGGGTCCGCGGCGAGGTCGAACAATTGCTCGGGATCATCGCCGCAGGCGATGAATTTGAAATGGTTCTGCCGCACCATATACATCGGCGCGCCGACCCCTTCCGCAAGATATTCGCCGAAGACCACGCCGTCATCGTCGGGCGCCCCCTGCAGGAACGGCATGAGCGAGCGCCCATCGATGGTCGAGGCAACCGCGTCGGCACCCTTCTCTTCCGCAATGTCGAGAAAGGTCGGCAGAAGATCGGCAAGCGACGCGGGCGTCGCCACCCGGCGCGGCATAAAGCGCTGCGGCGCATGCACGATCAGCGGCACACGCGCTGCCGGATCGCGATAGCTCATCTTGTACCACAGGCCGCGTTCGCCGAGAAAATCGCCGTGATCGGAGGTGAGAACGATCACCGTATCGTCGGCAAGGTCGGTCGCCGCTAGCGTGGCCACAAGTTTGGCGATCTGCGCGTCGACATAGGAAATCGAAGCGTAATAGCCATGCCGCGCGCTGCGGATATCCGCTTTCGTAATATCGTATTCCTGCATCGCTGCCGCGTCGTAGAGACGGCGGCTGTGCGGGTCGAGGTCGGCATAGGGCAACGCGCCGACGCGCGGCAAATCGATATCCTCGTCGCGGTAGAGATTCCAGAATTCCGGCCGCTGCGCGTAGGGATCGTGCGGATGGGTGAAGGAGACCGTGAGGCAGAATGGCAACGTGTCGCGGTGACGCGCGAAATCATACAGCCGGCGCTGCGCGAGAAAGCCCACTTCATCGTCATATTCGAGCTGATTGGTGATTTCGGCGATGCCCGCCTGCTTCACCGAGGTCATATTGTGATACCACCAATCGATGCGCGCATTCGGCTCGCGCCAATCCGGCGTCCACCCGAAATCCGCCGGATAAATGTCGGTGGTCAGCCGTTCCTCGAATCCATGCAATTGGTCGGGGCCGACGAAATGCATCTTGCCCGACAGGCAGGTGCGATAGCCCTTGAGTCGCAAGTAATGCGCGAAGGTCGGGATCGAGGATTTGAACTCCGCCGCATTGTCATAGACGCCGGTGCGCGACGACAGCGCGCCCGACATGAGGCACGCGCGGCCCGGCGCGCAGAGGGGCGCATTGGTGTAGGCGTTCTCGAACACCACGCCCTTGCGCGCCAAAACATCGATCGCGGGGCTTTTGACGATACCGTGGCCGTAGGCAGGAAGATATTGTGCCGCAAGCTGATCGGCGACAATGAGCAGGATATTCGGTTTGCTCCGAGGCATATGTGTCTTTCAATTGACCAATGACGAACGGACGCGGCTTACGCCCGCCGCGCGAAACTGAAGGCGGCGTCCGCGATCGATTTCGCGCCGAACAGCACGAAGATGACCCCCACCGCACGGGTGATGACGCTGCCATGGGTGGCAAAGAATCGCCGCACCATCGGCAGACCGGCGCAGAAAACCAGCACCACATCGGCAATAATGAAGCCGCAGAAGGCGCTCGTCATCAGGTAGGGCGCATCGAACCAATGCAGCTCATTGGCAAAGCCGCTGACCAGCGCGCCGAACATCGCGACCGAAACGGGATAGGCCTTGGGATTGGTGAGGCCGAACAGCACGCCGGTCATCAGCGGCCGCTTCTGGCCGACCGGCGCCGCCTTGGTCTCGGCTTTGTGAAAGATCGCCTTGAAGCCCAGCCAGATCAGGAAGAGGCCGCAGGCAAGCCCCAAGGCCTCGAACACCACCGCGCCGATCTGGCTGGCGCCGATGATCGCGGCCAGCGCCAATGTGCCCCAGACCGTATCGCCCAAGAGATGCCCGGTCACGAAACGTGCCGCCGCGCCGCGCCCCTCGACAGCGGTCAGCGAAAACACCGCCAGAAAGGCCGGGCCTGGCGAAACCACATAGAGAAAACCCGCCACGGCGGTCAAAAGCAGCAATGTCGCCGACATGAATCGCTCCAGAATTTAGCGAAGATGAGCATGGCGCAGCAGATGCGCGCCTTTGTGCGAGAACCGACAATTTACACTCCGGATGCGACCTGCCTAGAGCAATTTCCCGAAAAGTTGCTCAATCTCGGAATGAATAAACCGCGACAAAACAATGGCTAGGACCATATCGCGGGCCGCGCACGCCCTGCATGCGGTTTCGCAAATTCCGGGCCATCTCACGGAAAAGACGCAAAGTTTTGGTCAAGTGCCTGTGCATGGCGGCCCTGCCGCTTATCGACTTTCGGGGTTAAAATCCCCACATTCCGCGGCAGGTGATTCGTTTTTAAGGCGAGACTTTGTCCGATCCGTTCGACCTTTCCAATGCGCAAGAACCGCCCGCGCCGCGCGCGGGCGGCATTGCCGCGCGGGCCCGGGCCGCCGCGGCGCCGTCCTATCTCGACAAGCTGAACCCGGAACAACGGGCCGGTGTCGAGACGCTCGATGGGCCGGTCCTGGTGCTGGCCGGCGCGGGAACCGGTAAGACGCGGGTGCTCACCACCCGCATCGCCCATATCATCGCCACCGGCCGGGCACGGGACTACGAGATCCTTGCCGTGACCTTCACCAACAAGGCGGCGCGTGAGATGAAGGAGCGGGTCGCCCAGCTCATCGGTCCGGCCGGCGAAGGCATGCCGTGGCTTGGCACGTTCCACTCGATCGGCACGAAGATCTTGCGCCGGCATGCCGAGCTTGTCGGGCTCAAGTCGTCGTTCACCATTCTCGATACCGACGATCAGATCCGGCTGCTCAAGCAGATCATCCAGGCCGCCAATGTCGACGACAAACGCTGGCCGGCGCGCCAGCTCGCCTATCTCATCGACTCATGGAAGAACCGCGGCCTCACGCCGCCGCAAGTGCCGAATGGCGAAGCCAGCGCTTTCGCCAACGGCATGGGCGCCAAACTTTACGCCGACTATCAGGCGCGGCTGAAAGTCCTCAACGCCGCCGATTTCGGCGACTTGTTGCTCGAAGGGCTGCGGCTGCTGCGCGAATATCCGGATGTGCTCGCCCATTATCAGCAGCGCTTCAAATATATTCTGGTGGACGAGTATCAGGACACCAACGTCGTGCAATATTTGTGGCTGAAGCTGCTGGCGCAGGCCAATCGCAATTTGTGCTGCGTGGGTGATGACGACCAATCGGTGTATGGCTGGCGTGGCGCCGAAGTGGACAATATTTTGCGCTTCGAACAGGAGTTTCCAGGCGCACGTGTCATTCGCCTGGAACAGAATTACCGCTCCACCGGCCACATCCTCGCAGCGGCCTCGCATCTGATCGCGCATAACGAGAGCCGGCTCGGCAAGACGTTGTTCACCGACGATCACGAAGGGATAAAGCCGACAGTCACCGGCGTGTGGGACTCGGAAGAGGAAGCGCGGATCATCGGCGAGGAAATCGAACAGCTGCAGCGCAAACAGGAATCGCTCGACGAAATCGCGATCCTCGTGCGTGCCTCATTCCAGATGCGCGAATTCGAAGAGCGTTTCATCACGCTCGGCCTGCCCTATCGGGTGATCGGCGGTCCGCGCTTTTATGAGCGGGCGGAAATTCGCGACGCCCTCGCCTATCTGCGCTGCGTCGCGCAGCCGGCCGATGATCTCGCGTTTGAGCGCATCATCAACGTGCCGAAACGTGGGCTTGGCGATGCCACGCTGCAGCTTCTGCACGATCACGCGCGCGCCTTGAGCATTCCCTTGATGCAGGCAGCGAGCAATATGATCGAGAGCGAGGAGCTGAAGCCAAAGCCGCGCCAGACCTTGCGCGATCTGCTCGCCTCTTTCGCGCGCTGGTCGAGCCTCACCGAAAACACGCCGCATAACGAACTTGCGGAAATTGTGCTGGAGGAATCCGGCTACACGGAAATGTGGCAGAAAGACAAGACGGCGGAAGCCGCGGGCCGGCTCGAAAACCTGAAAGAACTCGTGCGCTCGATGGAGGAATTTCCCGACCTCGCGGCCTTCCTCGAACATATTTCCCTAGTCCTCGACGCGGACGCTTCGAACGACAGGGCCGAACGTGTCTCGATCATGACGCTCCACGGCGCCAAGGGGCTCGAATTCGATAACGTGTTCCTGCCCGGCTGGGAGGAGGGCCTGTTTCCGCACCAGCGCTCGCTGGATGAGAACGGCCGCGCAGGGCTGGAGGAAGAGCGCCGCCTCGCCTATGTCGGCATCACCCGCGCCCGCCGCCGCGCCAAGATCAGCTTTGCCACCAACCGCCGCATTCACGGCCTGTGGCAGAGCACCATTCCCTCGCGCTTTCTCGACGAATTGCCCGAGCGGCATGTGGACGTGGTCGAGCAGGCCAGCGGCCAGCATTACGGCGGCTATGCGCAATCGCGCTTCGACCGCGCGGCAAGCTTTGCGACACCCTATACGACCCCGGGCTGGCAACGGGCGCAGGCGCGCAACGCGACAAGCGATATGCATCGCCAGGCGCCGCGCGGCGGCATCAACCCCACCACACGCCGCGGCCCCATGCAGATCGAAGGCACAATCCTTGCGAAATCGTCCGCTACCTCCGGCTACCAAAAGAACGACCGCGTCTTCCACATGAAATTCGGCCCTGGCACGGTGGTCGACACCGACGGCAACAAGCTGACGGTGGATTTCGACAAGGCCGGCCGCAAGATGGTGCTGGAGAGTTTTGTGCAGCGGGGATAGGTCCCTTCAACAGCCGCTAAAGGCCAAATCCCTCCAGTTGACCGGCCTGCCGCAATGTGACACATATCCGGCCCATGACATTCATCGCGCGCGCAACCCTTCGACTTCTTGACCCGACCTTCTAAGGAAGGCGGGATTTTCGTCGTTTTTGGGTTTTCGCTAGGTGTTGTCATGTCAACGGATCGACCATCCGCATTCTCTTCCTTCACTCTTCAGCACATTCGGCTTGGCGCGCGACTTATCGGCGATCATCGGGACTGACGGCCGCCCGGTGATCGTAGACGCCGCTTCGCACCCATTTTCCGAACAATTTAAGCTGAAGAGTTCCCCATGCTGCACAATCCGCAAAGCAAATACCGCACCTTCGACTCCATGATCAATCTGACCGACCGGCAATGGCCGTCGCGAACGATTACCAAAGCGCCGCAATGGCTGTCGTCCGACCTGCGCGACGGCAACCAGTCGCTCGCCGATCCGATGGATGTCGAGAAGAAAATGCGTTTCTACAAGACGCTGCTGAACATCGGCTTCAAACAGATCGAGATCGGCTTTCCCTCCGCCTCGCAGACCGAATTCGATTTCGTCCGCAGCCTGATCGAGGGCGGGCATATTCCCGACGACGTGACGGTGCAGGTCCTGACCCAGTCGCGTGAAGATCTGATCAAGCGCACCTTCGAGGCGCTCAAAGGCGTCAAACGCGCCATCGTTCACGTCTATGTGGCAACGGCGCCGCTGTTCCGCCGCGTCGTGTTCAACATGAGTAAGGACGAGATCGCCGCCCTGTCGGTCGCGGGCGCACGCACGATGCTCGCCGAGAGCCGCAAGTATCCCGAGACGCACTGGACGTTCGAATATTCGCCCGAAACCTTCAGCTTCACCGAACCCGATTTCGCGCTGGACGTGTGCGAGAAGGTGCTCGACGTCTGGCAGCCGACGCCAGAGCACAAGGTCATTCTCAACTTGCCCGCCACGGTCGAAGTGGCAATGCCGAATGTCTATGCCGACCAGATCGAATATTTCTGCCGCCGGATTTCGCGCCGCGACTCGGTCGTCATCAGCATTCATCCGCACAATGACCGAGGCACCGGCGTCGCCGCCGCCGAACTCGCGGTGCTGGCCGGCGCCGACCGGATCGAGGGCTGCCTGTTCGGCAATGGCGAGCGCACCGGCAATGTCGATCTCGTCACCTTGGCCTTGAATCTCTACACGCAAGGGGTCGATCCGGGCCTCGATTTCAGCGACATGCGCTCGGTCATCCGGACCGCGGAATATTGCAACGGCCTGCCGGTGCATCCGCGCCACCCCTATTCCGGCGAGTTGGTCTTCACGGCCTTTTCCGGCTCGCATCAGGACGCGGTGAAGAAAGGCTTTGCCGCCCATGAGGCGCGCAACGACGGGATGTGGGAAATGCCCTATCTGCCGATCGATCCGGCGGACCTCGGCGAGACCTATGAGGCGGTGATCCGCGTCAATAGCCAGTCCGGCAAGGGCGGCGTCGCCTGGGTGCTCGAACAGGACAAGGGCATCAAGCTGCCGCGCCGGTTCCAGATCGATTTTTCCCGCAAGGTGCAGGAGATCGCCGACCGGACAGCTAAAGAACTGACGGCACAGACGATTTGGGCCGCTTTCGAAGAGGCCTATCACCTCACCGGGCCGCAGCGCTACGAACTCGTCGAATACGAAGAGCCCGGCCCGCGCCGCGCCGGCCACAATCACGTCTTCGTCGGCAAGATCCGCGTCGATGGCCGGGACGTTTCGGTCTCCGGCCGCGGCAACGGCCTGATTTCGAGCGCGCTTGCGGCTTTCAACGCGGCGAGCGGGCTCAATATCGAAGTGGTCGATTATCAGGAGCACGCCCTGCGGCACGGCACCGATTCCCAAGCCATCGCATTCGTCGAATGCCGTTTGGGTGATGACCGGCGCCTGTTCGGGGTCGGGATCGACACGGATATTGCGACGGCATCGGTGAAAGCCGTGCTGAGCGCCGCAAACGCGGCATAGCAGAAGATAGAGCGATACCGTGCGCCACCTTCTTCCGCAGCTTCGCTCCGGGAGAAGGGTGCATAGCGTCACACACGCTGCTTACGGCTGTTTCGGCGCCGGCTTTTGGGTTTTGCACATGACCGGCTGCGGCGTGCAGGCAATCCCGGGGGTCGAACAGGCGGCGGCGCCGTCGTCACCGCGTTTGCAAACGGCGCAGGCATCGGTCCATTCCACGCAATCCGGATTATTCGTGCCGTAGATCTGCACCGTTTGCTGCGCGGGGCTCGGCGGCGCCGGCACATTCTGCGCTTGCAGCGGCGCGGCGAGCATCAGGAGCACGGCCATGAGGCCGGCCGGGCGCAATGACGCGTGAAAAGACATTTGTTTCATGCTGGCTAGCATATCCCGACACGGCGAAGCACAACAAGTCCTGGGTCGGGACCTAGGCCCAAACCGGCGCCCGGAGCGCAGCAAAGCGCGAACGGAACGACAACCTCTATCGACAACTGAGATCCAACACAGACGTTCACAATCAATTGTACAGCTTGACATTTGCGCGGGCAGAGAGACACTCGGCAGCGTCATCTGGAAGACTTCGCGTGTTGCTTAGCATCCAAAATCATATTCTCGAGATGATCGAACGGGGCGTTCCCCTGAAGGCAACGCTCGAGCAATTGTGTAGTGAGGTCGAACAACTCCTTCCGGGGACTGGCTGCACGGTTCTCGCCGTGGACGCCGCTGGCCGAATTCACCCGTTGGCCATGCCTCGTTTCCCCGAAATCTACGCTTTGTCGCTTGAGGGCAATCTTATCGGGCCTGAAGCGGGATCGTGCGGCACTGCCATATATCGCAATATGGCCGTGATCACCGAGGATATCGAGCACGATCCCAAATGGGCGGCATTCAAGACATTGGCACTTCCGCTGGGATGGAAGGCTTGCTACTCGACCCCGATCAGGGACGAAGCCGGAAAAGCTGTCGGAGCGATTGCCCTGTATTTTCAGGAAAAGCGCGGACCTTTGGACAGCGAGCGGGAGGTTATCGCCGTTTGCACGGAACTTTGCGAACTTGCAATGCGGCGTGACCAGGAGGCCGCTGATCGTGAACGGCGGTCGATGATCGACTCCTTAACCGATCTGCCAAATCAGGCGGCGTTCGACGACTCACTTTCGCAAATGCGTTGTGAGCTTCCGGGCAGTTGGGGCTTGTTCGTGATCGACGTCGATAATCTGAAGGCGACCAACGATACGCTTGGCCACGAGATCGGCGATATCTTCATCCGCACGGTTGCCCAGCGCATCTCGGACATTCTGGCCCCCGACACGGTGTTTCGAACGGGCGACGACCAGTTCTGTGCGATCCTGCAGAACGAGCAGTCGCTTCGGGATCTCGACCAAACCGCCGCGGCGATCCTTGTGGCACTTTCGGTACCGGCGCATTGCGGCGGGCATACTATTGTTCCCAAGGCGACGATTGGAGGCGCTGTCCTGGCACCGCAAGACGCGCAACCGGAGACCGTGCTCCGCAATGCGGGCTTTGCGCTTTATCATGCCAAGGAAGCCGTGCCCGGCGGTTTCGTTCAGTACTGGCCGGGGATCGGGACGCGCATGTCGAACCGGCGCGATTCCATACGCGAGGTGGCGGAGGCCCTTCGCGATTTCCGGATCGATGCATATTATCAGCCCGTTATTCGGCTCGACACCAAAGAAATTGTCGGCTTTGAAGCCTTGAGTCGGATGACGAATGTCGCGGGGCGAATCATTCCTGCCGCGCTCTTTCAGGAGGCGTTTACGGACGCCAATGTGGCCTGCCAAGTTACCGACCGCATGCTGGCGATTGTCGCGAAGGACATTCGCGCGTGGCTCGATGAGGGGCTTCCAGTCCAATATGTTGGCGTCAACATCACCTCTGCAGACTTATACACTGGGAACCTGCCTGACAAACTGCGCGCAGCGTTTGATCGGCACCGCGTACCCCTCTCGCATCTCATTATTGAAGTGACGGAGAACGCCTATATTGGTCGTCGCGACCGTGTCGCCATCGAGGCGATTGCGGATCTTAGGGCGAAGGGTGTGCGTGTCGCACTTGACGACTTTGGCACCGGCTTCGCGTCCTTGACCCACCTTCTCGCAGTTCCCGTCGACACGATAAAGATAGACCAATCGTTTATCCGCGGGCTTGGCCCACGCAGTCCCAGCGCCGCGATCGTCAGAGGCATTAATCAGATCGCGCGCGATCTCGACATTAAAGTTGTCGCAGAGGGCATCGAAACCCTCGATCAGATCGATGCGCTGCGCCAGATGAAATGCAATCTTGGACAAGGTTTGGTGTTTTCGAAGGCCGTCTCGCGCGAGACTGCTAGGCAGATGCTCCGGCGCCACGGGCAAGGCGCGGGCGGAAGCCCGTTCCCCTCCGACCCACCTAGGCTCCGAAGCTATTGAATTCGTTTGAGATGTGATTCAATGCGTCCAGGACCTAGATGACAGGCCAAGGACCGCATGCTAATTCGACAGCCATGCTCGAAGGTCTGCCCCCCAACAATGCCGCCTATGTGATGACGCTCACCTGCGACGAAGCGACGGCACGGGCTGTTGCCGATGCGATCGTCGAAACCTTCGACCCGGCGGAAACCGCCGCCGCGGCCTTCGAAATCGAGCCCGACAAGGAACGTTGGACCTCGCGCGATTGGCTGGTCGAAGTCTATTTCGGCAACGAGCCCGACGAGGCGATGATCCATGACCTCGTCGCGGCCTATGCTGGCGAAGAGGCGGCGAAGCAAATCGTCTTCTCGCGCGTCGCCGAGCGCGACTGGGTCAAGGCTTCGCTCGACGGACTCGAGCCGGTGCGCGCCGGACGCTTTCTCGTCCACGGCAGCCACGATCGCGGCCGCGCCCGCCCCAACGACCTCGCCCTCGAAATCGAAGCGGCGCTCGCCTTCGGCACCGGTCACCACGGCACGACACGCGGCTGCTTGCTCATGCTCGATCGCGTGCTGAAACGGCGCCGCCCGCGCCGGGTACTCGATGTCGGCACCGGAACCGGCGTCCTGGCAATGGCGGCGGCCAAGGCCCTGCATTGTTTCATCGCCTCAGGCGATATCGACCCGATCTCGGTCGAGGCCACGACCGGTAATGCGCGCATGAATGGCGTCGGCCCCTGGGTGAAGCCGGTGGTTGCACGCGGTGTGCAGCATCCGCTGCTGCAGGCGGGCGCGCCTTACGACCTGATCTTCGCCAATATTCTCGCCAAGCCCTTGCGGCTGCTCGCGCCCTCCATCGCCGCGCTGGCGAGCGAGGACGGCGAATTGATCCTCTCCGGCTTGCTTGGGCCGGATGTCGCGGGCGTCCTCACCGCCTACGCGGCGCAAGGCTTACGTCTCGCCCACCGTACCGATCTCGACGGCTGGGCGACGCTGCTGCTGACACGCAAAGGCGCCTCGCCCCGCCCCGTGCCTGCCGATCTGGCGTAAGCAATCCACTGCCGAAAGCAAGGCAGCCCTTCGAAAGGCAATGCATGTTCAAAGCGATCTACCAGTCCTTCGACGAGACCTCCAATCCCGCCCAAGGCCCGGCGCGGCTTGCCGCCCTGCGCGCCAAACTGAATGAGATGGGGCTCGACGGCTTTCTCGTGCCGCGCTCGGACGAGCATCAGAATGAATATGTGGCGAAATCCTCCGAGCGCCTCGCGTGGCTGACCGGCTTTACCGGTTCGGCCGGTCTGTGCGTCGTGCTCTCTGACCGGGCGGCGATCTTTGTCGACGGCCGCTATACCCTGCAGGTACGCGAGCAGGTGGATGTCAAAAGCTTCACGCCGCAGCACCTGATCAACGAGCCGCCGGAAGCCTGGGTCGAGGCGAATCTGAAAAAGGGCGCGCGGCTCGGCTTCGATCCGTGGCTGCACACCGCTGGAATGGTTAAGCGCTTCGAACAGGCGGCGAAAGCGGCCGGCGCCGAACTCGTCGCGGTGAGCCACAACCCGATCGACGCGATCTGGCAGGACCGGCCGGCGCCGCCGATCGCCGCCGTGCATCTGCACGCCAAGCGCCATGCCGGCGAGACCGCGGACAAGAAGATTGCCGCCCTGCAAAAGGCGTTGGGCAAAGCCGATGCGCTGGTGGTCAGCGACCCGCACAGCGTCGCCTGGGCCTTCAACATGCGCGGCGGCGATGTCGGCCACACGCCGCTGCCGCTGTCCTTCGCGCTGATCCGCAAGGAGGGCAGGCCCTCGCTCTATCTCGACGGCCGCAAGCTTTCGAACAGCGTGCGCGCCCATCTCGCGGACAGCGCCGATGTCGCCGATCCCTCCTTGCTGCTCAAGGATCTCGCCGCGCTCGGCAAAGCGAAAAAAACCGTGCAGTTCGACGCCGCCACCGCCCCTGCCCTGCTCTCGCAAACCTTGGAAGAGGCCGGCGGCAAGGCCGAGATCGGCGCCGATCCATCCGCCCTCATGAAGGCGCGCAAGAACAGGCACGAGCTTGCCGGCACGCGCGCCGCACATTTACGCGATGCGGCAGCCTATGCCCGCTTCCTTGCCTGGTTCGCGGAGGAAGCGCCCAAGGGCAAGCAGACGGAAATCTCCGCGGCCGAAGCGCTCGAAACCTTCCGGCGCGACGGCGGCAAGTTGAAGGACGTGTCCTTCCCCTCCATCTCCGGCGCCGGCCCGAATGCCGCCATTCCGCATTATCGGGTGTCGCGCACATCGAACCGCAAGATCGGCAAGGGCATTTTCCTCATCGATTCCGGCGCACAATATGAGGATGGCACCACCGACATCACCCGCACTCTCGTCGTCGGCAAGCCGACGGCGGAAATGCGCGACCGCTTCACCCGCGTGCTGAAGGGCCATATCGCCATCGCGACCAGCGTCTTCCCGAAGGGCACATCCGGCGCGCAGATCGACGCCTTCGCTCGTCAGGCCCTGTGGCAGGCAGGACTCGATTTCGATCACGGCACCGGCCATGGCGTCGGCTCCTATCTCTCGGTGCATGAAGGGCCGCAGCGCATCGCCAAGACGGGGACGACGCCGCTCGAACCGGGCATGATTCTGTCCAACGAGCCCGGCTATTACAAAGCCGGCGCCTGGGGCATCCGTATCGAGAACCTGATCGTCGTGGAAAAGCGCGAGATCAAGGGGGCCGAGCGTGAGATGTATGGCTTCGAGACGATCAGCTTCTCGCCGATCGAGCGCGCGCTCGTCGACGTCAAACTGCTCACGGCTGAAGAGCGCGCCTGGCTGAACGCCTATCACGCCGAAGTCAAGAAGCGCGTCGCCCCGCTCGTCGATCCGGCCACGCGCAAGTGGCTGACGGCGGCAACCAAGCCGCTTTGAACGGAGCGTGCTCCATTCACAACACGAGCCGCAGCAGCACGATCGACGCGACGCCGCTGGCCACGACGCCGAGCAGCGGCAGGCGCGTCGCGGCCAAGATGGTGATGGCGCTTGCCAAGGTCTCGGCCTTGCCGGTCGCCAGCATAGAGGGCGCGACCACTGCGACCAGCACCACGGGCGGAATGGCATCGAGCGCGGTGGCGAGGCGCGGCGACAGCTGCAACCGGCCCGCCAGCAACCCGCCGGTGACGCGGGTGAGATAGGTCACGAGGCCCATACACAGGATCGCGACAAAGGTCGTCCAATCGAGGGTCATGCGCTTTCCTCCGGCGCCGTGAGATAGGCGGCCACGATGCCGACGCATGCCCCGCCGGCGATGTGCCACGGCGGTCCGCACAGCACATAGAGCGCTGCCGAGGCGACGGCCGCACCGACCACCGGAATCGCGGTCGCTCGTCCCTTCCAGAAGCCGGCGATCAGGCCGATGAACAAGGCCGTGAAGGCGAAATCGGCGCCGATCCGCTTCGGATCGCCGAGCAGCGAGCCGCCGAGCGCACCCAACGTCGAGCACAGCACCCAGTTGAGCCAGAAGACGAGGCCCATGCCGAAATAATAACTCGGACGCAGCACGGCACCGGCCGCGCGGCGCTCGGAAAAGGCCCAGGTCTCGTCGACCATGAAAAAGAAACCGAGCGCGCGCAGACGCTGCGGGAACAACTGCATCTTGCGCACCAGCGACATGCCCATCAGCACGTGACGCAGGTTGATGAGCAGTACCGAGAAAGTGAGCAGCAGCACCGGCGCCGGCTGCTTCCATAGTTCCAGCGCCGAAAATTGCGCGCCGCCGGCATAAACCAAACTGCTCGTGAGCATCACCTCGACCGGCGATAGGCCCTTCAACGTGGCGAGGGCACCGTAGAGAAAACCGATCGGTACAGCCGCCACCAGCGCCGGCGCAATATCGCGCACGCCGGCCGTCATTTGCGAAAGAGTGGAATCTTGCGTCGTCATGCGCGAGCACATAGGACGGCGCGCGCGGACGGTCTTGTAAATTGTTGCTATCCCGCCCGAAACACGCCGGGCGTCACGCCCATGCGCTGCTTGAAGGCGCGGGTGAAATGGCTTTGGTCAAAGAAACCGCAATCGACCGCAACCTCGGCCAATGGCTCGCCCTTGGCGAGCAGGCCGCGGGCATGGCGAATGCGGCGGTCAAGCAGCCATTCATGCGGCGTCATGCCGAGATTGGCGCGGAAGGTGCGGATGAGATGGAAGCGCGAGAGGCCGGCGAGTTGGGAAAGCTGGGCCAAATCGATCTCGTCGCGAAAATGCACGTCCATATACTCGCGCACCCGCTCGAGAATCGTGCGCTCCTGGCCGGCACGCGGCGGTGAACCCAGCTTGGCGTGGCGCAGGATCAGAAGGCCATAGGCGGCAATCAGCAATTCGTCCGCCGCGAGCCCATCGCCACCGGTTTCCATACGCTCGTGCGCGGCGCGCAACAAAGCGAAAATGTCCGGATCGCGGTAAAGCGGCTGATCGAAGCTCGGGCCGAAAAGCTGCGGCTTGCCGGTCACATCCACCGCGATTTCGCGCATCACGTCCACCGACGGATAGGTCATGCGATAGATGAAGCCGATGTCCGCCGCGCCGCCGTCATGCACTTCGCCGGGCGGAATGATCGCCACATCGCCGGCCACCGCATGCACCGTTCCGCCGCACAGCACATAGGAATTGCAGCCCGCCAGCAGGACGCCGATGACATAGGTCTCGTGGGTATGACGCGGAAAACGCTGGGTGAAGAAGGTCGCGCTCAAACATTCCAGATTGCCATAGCGCGCCACGCGCCAAAACCGCGTGCGGTCGCGCTGATCATGCTCGCTGAGCGCGTCGATCTCCGATTGCGTGACATTGTGCATGAGGCAGATTACCGCGGGGCGTAGGCTGGGTCTTGTAAAAAATTGCTGGGCTATCCATTCACCCGCGCGAGCCACTCATCCTCGCTGATGACCTCGACACCAAGTTCGCGCGCCTTGGCGAGCTTCGATCCCGCATCCGCGCCCGCAACCAGCAGGTCCGTCTTCTTCGAGACCGAGCCGGAGACCTTCGCGCCCAGGCGCTCGGCCATGGCTTTGGCCTCATCGCGCGTCATGCGCTCCAACGCGCCGGTAAACACGACCGTTTTGCCCGCGACCGGCGAGCTTGCCGCAACTTCTTCCATCGGCTCGGTCGTCACTTCGGCGAGCAAGGCGTTCAGCGCTTCCTCATTATGCGCCTCGGCGAAAAAGTCGGCGAGCGCTTCGGCGACGACCGCGCCGATGCCTTCGATCCCCGTCAATTCGGCGCGTGCTTCAGACTCAGGATCCGCCGCCTTGATGCCGACTTCGCGCAGCGCGGCAAAATTGCCGAAATGCCGCGCCAGGCGTTTCGCGTTCGTCTCGCCGACATGGCGGATGCCGAGCGCATAGATGAAACGGTTGATCGCGATATGGCGCCGCGCTTCGATCGCAGCGAAGAGGTTGCGCACCGAGGTTTCGCCAAAGCCCTCGAAATTGCGGATTTTTGTCAAACTCTCCGCATCGCGCCGCGCGAGGGTGAAAATATCGGCCGGCGCGCGGATCAATCCCTTCTCATGGAAAAATTCGATCTGCTTGTCGCCGAGCCCCTCGATATCGAAGGCGTTGCGCGAGGCAAAATGTTTCAGACGCTCCACCGCTTGCGCCGCGCAGATGAGCCCGCCCGTGCAGCGCCGCACCGCGTCTGTCTCACCCTTCGCATCGATCTCCCGCAAAGCGGCGGAGCCGCATACCGGACAGACATCGGGGAACACGTAAGGTTTCGTATCCGCAGGGCGCTTCTCGAGAACGGCGCCGAGAATTTGCGGAATGACGTCGCCCGCCCGCTGCACGATGACCGTATCGCCGATCCGCACATCCTTGCGCGCGATCTCATCCTCATTGTGCAATGTCGCATTCGACACGACAACGCCGCCGACCGTCACCGGCTTCAGCCGCGCGACCGGCGTCAACGCACCCGTGCGGCCGACCTGGATTTCGATGCCCTCCAGAATGGTGGTCGCCTTTTCGGCGGGGAATTTATGCGCCACCGCCCAACGCGGCGAACGCGAGACGAAGCCGAGTCGCGCCTGCAGCGCAAGGTCATCGACCTTGTAGACGACACCATCGATATCATAGCCGAGCGTCGCGCGCCGCGCCTCGATCGCGCGATAGACGTCGAGCATGTCCTTGACCGAATAGCACAGGCGCATCAACGGATTGGTCGGCAGGCCCATGGCGGCAAAAGCCGCAACCACGCCGCTCTGCGTCTTTGCCGGCACCGCGCTCATCTCGCCCCAGGCGTAGGCGAAGAACTGCAACGGCCGCGCCGCCGTGATCGTCGGATCGAGCTGACGCAACGAGCCGGCCGCCGCGTTGCGCGGATTGGCAAACAATTTGCCGCCCGTCGCTTCCTGATTGACATTGAGGGCGGCAAAATCGGTGTGGCTCATATAGACTTCGCCGCGCACCTCGCAGATCTCCGGCACGTCACCTTTCAGCACATTCGGGATGCTGCCAATCGTGCGCACATTCGCCGTGACGTCCTCGCCCTCGAATCCGTCGCCACGCGTCGCCGCGGTCACGAGCACACCCTTCTCGTAGCGCAGCGAACAGGAGAGGCCATCGATCTTCGGCTCCGCCGTCAGGCTGACCGATGCGTCCGCGCCAAGGCCGAGAAAGCGGCGAATGCGGCCGACGAAATCCTCGACCTCTTCGTCAGCAAAGACGTTGCCGAGCGAGAGCATCGGCACGACGTGGCGCACCTTGGCGAATTTCTCCGATGGCGCCGCACCGACTTTTGCGCTTGGCGACGACGTGCTCTTCAGCGTCGGAAACAGAGATTCCAAATGATCGAGACGGCGGCGCAGCGCATCATAATCGGCGTCCGAAATCGTCGGCGCATCCTGCTGGTGGTAGCGCACGTCGTGCTCGGCAATCTCCTGCGCGAGCCTTGCATGTTCCTCGGCCGCGGCCTCGGGCGACATGTCGGTTTCGGATGAGCGCTTCGGCATGATGGGTCTCACTGCAAACAGATTCAAACGAACCGGACTCGCGTCACGGGCTCGTCACCACGTTCGCGCCATCCTACGTCACGCATTGCAGCCCAGCAATTCACCGCGTGCGCTTCGGCACAGCCCTTTGCGGCGCCCGCATCTACCTTCTCTCCATCGCTTCAACGGATTTCAAGCGATCCGAACATAGGAGAGTACCATGACCAACATCTTCAAAAAGACCCTGCTCGTCGGCCTTGCCGCCGCTTCCCTGGCCACCGGCTTGGCCGCCAGCACGGCGCCCGCATCGGCCTTCCCGATGATGCACCATCATCGCGGCTGGGGTGGCCCCTTGGCTGTCGGCGTGATCGGCGGTCTGGCCCTCGGCGCGATCGCGGCGTCCCGCGCCGACGATTGCTACCTCGCCCGCCGCGCGGTTTATAACGAAGACGGCGACTTCCTCGGCTACCGCGCCGTGCGGGTCTGCGACTGAGTTCAGCCCGGCTTCAACGCCAGGCTGCCTCTCCCCCGTCCTTGAAGCCAAGCCCTTCGGTCCTGCCGGAGGGTTTTCTTTTTCAGGCGCGCAGCGTCTCGATCAGCGCCGCGTCAACCTCGACGCCCTTCTCCTCGGCTTGCCGCCGCAGGCGATAGCGCCGGTCGCCTGGCAGGCGCACGCCGTCTTGCGCCAGCATCGCCTGCAACAGCTTTTCCAGCCGCACCGCGAAATCTGGGGCATGCGCCGCTGGATCCAAGACCACAAAAAACTGGCCGATGTCGAGCGGCGGAGCGTCAGTCACGCCATAGGGTTTGGCGTCGAAGGAAAATTGCGCGCCGGTGAGGACGGCGGCGAAAATCTCCCCCATCAGTGCGATCGCCGCGCCTTTGGCGCCACCGAAGGGCGCCATCGACCCCTGCAGCGCGGCCTGCGGATCTTGCGTCTCGGCGCCATCAGCATCGAGCGCCCAGCCGGGCGGCAAGGGTTCGTTGGCGCGCGCCTTCTGCAGCAACGCCACTTTCGTCACGACGCTCGCCGACTGGTCGATCACCAACGGCAACGCCTCGCTGCGCGGGACCGCGAAGGCCATCGGATTGGTGCCGAACAAGGGCACGCGCCCGCCCCAGGGCGCGATATTCGGTGGTCCATTAGTAAAAGCGAGCGCGACGAGGCCGTGCGTCGCCAATTCCTCGACGGCATGGCCGAGCACGCCGGCGGAATAGGACCGCGTGATCGTCAAAGAGGCTGTGCCGCAGGCCTTGGCGGCCTCGATCAAGGCGGGAAAGCCCACATCCATCGCCGGCTGCGCGAAGCCTTGCGCGGCATCCACATGCACAATTGCGGCGGCGCGCCGCTCGAGCTGCGGCACGGCAGTGCCGTTCACGCGACCGCTTTTGAGATGGCTGAGAAACACCGGCAAGAAGCCAAGGCCGATGCCGGAAAACCCATCCGCTTCCGCGGCGCGGATCGACCGGGCGACCGACGCCGCAATCGCTGTGGATGCACCGGACTTCACCAGAGCATCGCGCGCCATGGTTTCGATTGCATCAAGAGACAGAACCGGCACCGTGCCCCCTCCTCACCTTTTGACGATTATGCCGCGCCTTCGATCAATCGCGCCGCAGCAGCGCGCGCTTCGTTGGTGATCGTGGCGCCGGCGAGCATCCGCGCGATCTCTTCGCGCCGCGCCTCGTCGTGCAGGGTGGCGACGCTGGTCGCGACCCGCTCGCCCTTCTTGCCGATATCGGCTTTGGCGATCCGCATATGGGCATGCGCCTTGGCCGCCACCTGCGGCGCATGGGTGACGGCGAGCACTTGCACGCGTCCGGCGAGCCGAGCCAAGCGCTGCCCGATCGCATCCGCGACCGCGCCGCCGACGCCTGTGTCTATTTCGTCGAACACCAAAGTCGGCGCCGAGCCGCGATCGGCCAGAACCACTTTCAGCGCCAGCATGAAGCGGGCCAATTCGCCGCCCGAGGCGACCTTCATCAAGGGCCCCGGCTTCGTGCCCGGATTCGTCTGGACCCAGAACTCGACCCGGTCGATGCCCTCGCGCGTCGGCGCACCGTCGGAAGCGACCTGCGTCAGGAATTGCGCGCGCTCCAGTTTCAGCGGCGGCAATTCGGCATTCACCGCCTTGTCGATCTGTTTCGCGGCCTTCGCGCGCCCGGCCGAGAGGGTGCGCGCGGCCTTGTCATAAGCGGCCTGCGACTCGGCAACTTTCTGCGCCAGTTTGACGAGCCGGGCCTCGCCCGCATCGAGCGCCGCGAGGTCGCCGGCGAATTTCTCGGCCAGCGCCGGCAGCGCTTCGATCGTGACCTGATATTTGCGCGCCGCGCCGCGCAGAGCGAAAAGGCGCTCTTCGGTGCGCTCCAATTCGCGCGGGTCGAAATCGGCATCGCGCAAGGCCTGTTCGAGGGTCGCCTGCGCATCGTTCAGCGCATCGAGCGCGGCCGAGAGCGCCTTGGCGGACGGCTCGATCAAGTGCGGTGCCTGCGTGGCGCGGCGCTCCAGCCGGCGCAAGACCGAAGCAAGATTGGCGAGCGGACCATGATCGCCGGCGATGCTCTCGAACGCTTCGTTCAATTCGCCCGCGACCTTCTCGGCCTGCATCATCGCCGTGCGGCGGACGGCAAGCTGCTCCTCCTCGCCCGGCTGCGGCGCAAGTTTGGTCAGCTCCGCATGGGCGTGGCGCAGGAAATCCGCCTCCGCGCGGGCCGCATCGACCCGCGCTTGCTCGGCATCGCGCTCCGCTTCCGCCGCGCGCCAGTCATCATAAGCGGCGCGCAAGGCCTCGACCTGGGGGATCAGGCCGCCAAATGTATCGACGAGTTCGCGGTGAGTCGCGGGATCGATCAGCGCCCGGTCGTCGTGCTGGCCATGAATTTCGACGAGCGCCCGGCCGATCTGGCGCAGGCTCTGCGCCGAGAGCGGCTGATCGTTGACGAAGGCGCGGGTGCGACCGTCCGCCATCTGCATCCGGCGCAGGATCAGATCGCCGTCGACATCGAGATTTTGCGCCATGGCGAGCTGCCGCGCCGGATGATCCATGGCAAGATCGAACACGGCCGTGACCTGGCCCTGCGCCTGGCCATGCCGGACCAGAGACCCATCGCCCCGCCCGCCGAGTGCCAGGGCGAACGCATCAAGCAGGATCGATTTGCCGGCGCCGGTCTCGCCCGTCAGCACCGTCAGGCCCGCGCCGATCTCCAAATCGAGCTTGTCGATCAGGACGATGTCACGGATGGCAAGCTGCGCGAGCATGGGAAGGGGGCTAGCTAAATGCCGGCAACCGTGTGGAACGCCTTGGAGATCCAGGAATCCTGGCTTTCCCGCGGCTCGAGGCCCTTGGACTGCAGAAGCGCATAGGCGTCCTTGTACCATTGGCTGTCGGGGAAATTGTGGCCCAGGATCGCGGCCGCCGTCTGCGCCTCATTGACGATGCCGAGGCCGAGATAGGCTTCGGTCAAGCGCTCCAACGCCTCTTCGGTGTGGCGGGTCGTCTGGAATTTGGCGATCACGATGTGGAAGCGGTTGATCGCGGCGGTATAGTTCCGACGCTGCAGGTAGAAACGTCCGACCGACATTTCCTTACCGGCCAATTGGTCGGTCACGACCTGAATCTTGTATTTCGAGTCGTTCACATATTCCGACTGCGGGAATTTCTGCACCAGCAACGTGAAAATCTGCAGGGCCTTTTCGGCATTTTCCTGGTCGCGCGAAATGTCCGGCACGCGGTCGTAATAGGACATGCCGGCAATATAGAGGGAGTAAGCCGCGTCCTGGCTCTGCGGATAGGTCTGATAGTAGCGCTGGGCGGCCGAGACCGCATCGTCATATTCCTGGGCCTGGTAATTGGCATAGGCCTCCATCAGCAGCGCTTTGCGCGCCCATTCCGAATGGGCATATTGCTTTTCGAGATCGGAAAACTTCTTGGCGGCGCCCTTCGGGTCGCCCTTCTCAATACGGCCCAGGCCCTGATTGTACATGGTCTCGGCCGGAACGTCGGCCGCCACTTCCATCTTGTATTTTTCCGGCCCGAACGGATTGAGATTTTCAAGGGTCGAGCACCCGGCCATCGGCAAGGCCACCGCACAAAGCAAGGACGCGCGCAGCAAGAGGCTTCGCACAGGAAAAGCTGCACGGCCTGCGGGGACGTTTTGAGCGGAAGAAACGGAGATCATATGTGGACCCGGCGCCTTGAAGTGAGGGACATAAGGGAAAATTGGCTGTTGTGTTTATCGCAACTTGGTGCGCAACGCTACCCTTCAGCCAAACGCCAGCAGATGATGGGGAAATTAAGGCCGACGGCCGCCGCGCTGGCGGTGGAGGCTTGGTGCGCTCTGGCTTGTATTATGCGTTTTTCGCAGAGATGAATGGGGCGCGCGAGCTGCCAAATCGAGCGCTGAAATGCGTTCTCATGTCAGTCAATAGTTTTTTTTGACTTTTTCTTTTTCCGCCGATCTCTTTCCCGTCCAGTCATGCAAAATTAGCATAGCGAAACGCCCTCTTGTCTGTGCAAAAAGCTGCCATTTTTCCGCAGAAATGTTCTCATTTTGTTCTAGTGTGTCAGCGTGGAAAAATCAAGAAAATAACGGACCGTGTCTTCGGTGTTGGTTTGCGCATAGAGGTGCCGGTTTGCCGGCTCATTGTCAGAAACCGGCCAGCCCAGATCCGCGGCTCAAACCATCGCAAAAAATTCCTCGCGAAATGCGACTTTTGCGGCCGATTTCCGCGACGACGAATGGCCAGCGCGGGCAATGCTCCGGATAATTTCATCATAATTCAGAATTTTCGCGACTGCCACAAAGGGCCCAAAGCGAACCTATACCTTTGAGGAAAGCTCCATGCCCAGCCAGTTCAAGTAATCCCTGATCGCAACTTCATCCCGTTTGCAATACGACCATTTCAGGTGCTTCCGCACCGTGATGAAGCCTGCCTGTCTGAGAATTTCCAGATGTCTGCTGGCTGTGGGCTGTGCGACGGGCAGAGCCTCGGCAATCAATGTCATGCAAACGCCGAACTCGACCGGATCAGCCGACCACTGACCGCCAAAGTGCTTTTGCGGTGCCGCTAAGAGCCGAAGAATCGTCAGACGCTGCTCGCTGGCCATCGCCTTGATTTGTGTTGATCTATCCATGCTCACCATCATATCGTTATATAGCTAAGTGACAATGTGAGTCGCTCCAATGCTAGAATTACCAAATGCCACGACCATCGAAGGAAATTCTGTCCGCTGGGGCAAGGCCGGGGAAGGGCCGCCGCTTGTCGCGATCCATGGAACGCCCTTTTCCTCGCAGGTGTGGCGCAGGATCGTGCCACACCTCACCGACCGCAGAACCGTCTATTACTTCGATCTGGTCGGCTACGGGTTATCCGAGATGCGTGAGGGCCAGGACGTATCGTTGGCGGTGCAAAACAGGGTTCTTGCCTCCTTGTTCGTGGAATGGGGCCTCGAGCGCCCAGACGTTCTGGCGCACGACTTCGGCGGGGCCACGGCGTTACGTGCTTACTACCTGAACGGCTTGCGCTATGGCTCCCTGACAATCTTCGACGCCGTTGCACTCGCCCCTTGGGGATCCCCTTTCGTCCAGCATGTGCGCAAGCACGAAGCAGCCTTTTCCGGGGTGCCTGATTACATGCACCGAGCGCTGTTGCGGGCCTACTTGCAGACGGCGGCCCTCAATCCCTTGTCCGAGCAGGCGCTGGACATTTACTGCACGCCGTGGCTCGGCCCTGTCGGCCAGCCTGCATTCTACCGGCAGATCGCGCAGATGGACCAGAAATTTACAGATGAGGTCGAGGGGCAATACGATCGAATGGAATGTTCCGTGACCGTCCTTTGGGGACAGAACGACGAATGGATTCCATATGAGAAAGGGATGGCCCTGGCTTCCTTGATCTCTGATGCCGATTGCATCCCAATAGCTGATTCAGGGCACCTGGTTCAGGAAGATCGACCCGAAGCTATAGTGGCAGCCGTTCTGAAACGGCTCGACCGGAGCTAACGGAGGCAATGTAATGTTGCGAACCTGCACAAGCACGGTTCGCAATGATGGGAGATCCGCACGTCCTAAGACCGCCTAAGGAAGCAAGAGCAAGTAAACGACAAGTTGCCGTGTCGTTTACTGCGGATCAGGTCAGGTCTGGGGCTGCCGCGACCATGCCGATATCGGCATGCAGGCCCTGGCGAACGACCGGCTGCGGCGCATTTGCTTCGACGAACGTATAAGCGGTCGTATCGGCAAAGAGCGCTTCCAGGACCGAAACATTCATCTTGTGGCCGCCGCAATAGGACTGGTAGGTGCCGATGATCGGCGCGCCGGCGAGCGCGAGGTCGCCCACCGCGTCGAGCATCTTGTGGCGCACGAACTCATCGGCAAAGCGCAAGCCTTCCGGGTTCAAGATCCGGTTGCCGTCGAGGGCCACCGAATTTTCCAGCGACGAGCCGAGGGCAAAGCCGGCCTTCCACAATTGTTCGACCTGATGCACGAAACCGAAGGTGCGGGCCGCGGCAATGTCCTTACGGAACTTGCCCGGCTCGAGGTCAACGACCTTGCGCTGACGGCCGATCACTTCCGCATCAAAATCGATCTCCACATCGAGACGGAAACCCTGGGCCGACGGACGCAACTCGGAAAAGGCGCGGCCGCGCTCGACGCGCACCGTCTTCAAAATCTTGAGGTGGCGGCGCGGCGCCGCCAAGGTCACGAGGCCGACCTGATCGATCGCCTCGACGAAGGGACGGGCCGAGCCGTCCATGATCGGCATTTCCGGACCGTCGATCTCGACGATCACATTGTCGACGCCCATGCCCGAGAAGGCCGCCATCAGATGCTCGATGGTCGAGACCGCCGCACGCGACGGGTCGCCGATCACCGTGCACAGGTCGGTCATCGAAACCTTCGACCACAGCGCCTGGATCTTGCGGTCGCCGCCGTCTTCAAGGCCGGTCCGCAGGAACACAATGCCCGAATTGGAGTGCGCAGGATGGAGGATGATGCGCGCGGGACGGTTGGAATGGACCCCGATTCCGGACAAAGTGACTTTGCCGCCAAGAGTCGTTTGCTTGCTGGATTTCATCAATTGTCCTATCCGTCCGATCATTGCGCCAAGGCGAACAAGGCTGCTCCGATCGCCCCCTTGCGCCTCGATCTCAGGACAACGCGCGGCTCTTCATCCGCCATTGCATTTGTCCGAAACGAGGCAAACACCACACTGATTATGTCTTTATTGGCGCTAAAATACGCGGCCTAAGCCTTTTGGCCAAATCACGCTTTCTTACCGTCTGTTACATGCTAAGCGGGCCGTTAACCTTTAGACAAATCATTGAAATCGATAAATAAAAATCCCCGCGCTTTGGGCGCGGGGAGCAATTGTTACAGGCTTTGTAACAATCGAGACTCAGCTCGACTGGCGACGCAGAAAAGCCGGAATGTCGAGTTGCTCGTCTTCCATCGAGCGATGCGGCGGCAGCGGCCGAGCCTGCGGCTCCATCGCGGCGCGCTGCGGCGCGACCTGCGGCCGCTTGGCATATTCGGCATGCACAGGCGCCGGCGCGGGCTGCTGAACCGGGGCCGGAGCTGGCGCCGGCGCATATTCAGGCTGCATCTGAACCGGCTGCGGCGGCTGCACCGGCGCGCGCAAAGCCACTGGGCGCTGGGCCTCCTGCGGCTCCTCGCTACGGCTCATGCCGAACGAGGCAAGACGCTCGAGCAGCGAGCGGCGCTTAGCCTCCGCTGCCTGGTGGACCTCGGCGGCCGGCTGCTGCTGGGCACGGAGCTGATTCTGCGCGGGCATCGGCAGATCTTCGATTCGCGGCATGCGGGCCGGACGCATCGGCTGCTCGGCGGCCGGGGGCACGAAATGCTGCTGCGGGACCTGTTGCACAGGGGCCTGACGCGGCTGTTCGGCGACCGGCTCATGGAAATTGGCGGCTTTCGGCTGCACCTGACGCAGTTCGACGTCATGCGCGGCATAGGCCTGGGCGGGCGCCACCTGCTGAACCGGAGCCGGCTGCGGCGCGACCGGCGCGGGTGCCATCTGCTGCACGGGCGCGGGCACCACATGGGCGACCGGTGCCGGCGCGGTGATCACTTCCACCGGCTGCGGCGCTGCGGCACGGACCGGAGCCGGTTCATTGACGCGGCCGGCGGCCGATTGGATGCGCAGACGCTCGGCAAGTTCGGCGATCCGCTGCTCGGCGCCATTGGTGCCGATGCTGCCTTCCGGCTGATCGATCCCGGTCGCGACGACCGACACGCGCACGATGCCTTCAAGCGATTCGTCGAAGGTCGCACCGAGGATGATGTTGGCGTTCTCGTCCACTTCCTGGCGGATGCGGCTCGCGGCTTCATCGACTTCGTACAGGGTGAGATCGTTGCCGCCGGTGATCGAGATGAGCAGGCCGCGTGCACCGCGCATCGAGGTTTCGTCGAGCAGCGGATTGGCGATGGCCGCTTCCGCAGCAGCGATCGCACGCTTCTCGCCGGAGGCTTCGCCGGTGCCCATCATCGCCTTGCCCATTTCGCGCATGATCGCGCGCACGTCGGCGAAGTCGAGATTGATCAGGCCCTCCTTCACCATCAGATCGGTGATGCAGGCGACGCCCGAATAGAGCACCTGGTCCGCCATCGAGAAGGCGTCGGCAAAGGTCGTGCGCTCATTGGCGACACGGAACAGATTCTGATTCGGAATGACGATGAGCGTGTCGACCGACTTCTGCAGCTCGGCGATGCCGGCATCGGCGACGCGCATGCGGCGCGGGCCTTCGAACTGGAAGGGCTTCGTCACGACGCCGACGGTCAGTATACCCATGTCGCGGGCCGCGCGCGCCACGACGGGCGCCGCGCCCGTCCCGGTGCCGCCGCCCATGCCTGCCGTCACGAAGCACATATGTGCACCGGCGAGATGGTCGCGAATTTCCTCGATCGCCTCTTCGGCCGCCGCACGGCCGACTTCGGGATGAGACCCTGCGCCAAGGCCTTCAGTGACCTGCAGACCCATTTGAATGATGCGCTCGCAGCGCGAAGACGTCAGCGCCTGCGCGTCCGTGTTGGCAACAATGAAATCGACGCCGGACAATCCGGACACAATCATGTTATTGACTGCGTTGCCGCCTGCCCCGCCTACACCGCAAACCATAATGCGCGGCTTCAACTCCCGCAGCTCAGGTGCTTTAAGATTGATTGTCATAGTCTGGCCTCTCGACATTTGAACGTAAGTCAGGTCGAAAGCCTGACGTCATTCCGGGTTCACTCACCTGCGCTCGGCGCCAAGCGCCACCCGCAGCAAATTGAAACTCAACGCCCGAATCAGAGACGTCCGCAGCGCCCCCGAATCAGTATATTTACCTAAAAACTCTCTTTGAGCCACCTGCCAACACGCGCGATGTAGCCATTCTTTTGCTCTGAACGCGAAAAATTTTGCCGCCGCTGTTCAAAGTGCTCGATAGCAGCCACTTGCGGATAGACGAGAAGGCCGACAGCAGTTGCAAAAGCCGGACTCTTCGCCGATTCTGGCAAGCCTTGAATGCCAAGCGGCCGACCGATTCGCGCTTGCGGCGAAAGGATGGAACGCGCGAGCTCCGGCACGCCGGTTAATTGACTTGCGCCGCCGGTGAGCACGAGGCGACGACCCGCTTGCGCCGCAAAGCCCGCGGCTTTCAAACGGTCGCGGACCAGTTCGAGAATCTCTTCGACGCGCGGACGGATGATCCGCGTGAGCTGGGATTTTGAGACATAGGACGGGTGATCGGCATCCTCGCCCGCATGCACGACAGCGATCGTGTCGCGCTCGTCGGCGACCGAGGAAATGCACGAGCCATAGAGCGTTTTCAGCCGCTCGGCATCGGCGACGCGGGTGGTGAGGCCACGTGCGATATCCATCGTGACATGATGACCGCCCACCGCAATGGCATCGGCATGGACAAGGCGCCCCTCGGCGAACACGCCGACCGAGGTCGTGCCGCCGCCCATGTCGACGATGGCGACGCCCATTTCCGCTTCGTCATCGACAAGGCCGGAAAGGCCTGCCGCATAAGGGGTTGCGACGACGGCCTCGACGCCGAGATGGCAGCGTTCCACCGCCAGCATCAGATTGCGTAAGGACGGACCCTCGCACGCGACAAGATGCAGATCCGTGCCGAGCTGGTCGCCGATCATGCCGCGCGGGTCGCGCACGCCGCGAGTGCTGTCGAGCGAATAGCTCGTCGGGATCGAATGCAGGATGGCGCGCGAGTGGCTGTTGGTCGCGGCAGTCGCCGCATGCAACACCCGGTGAATGTCCTGCTCGGTCACCGCCTTGCCGCCGACGCCGATCTTGGCATCGAAATGCCGCGAGGCGATCCGCCCGCCCGTCACGTTGACGATGACGCTTTCGACCAGCACGCCGGCCATGCGCTCGGCAGCGTCGACCGCGAGGCGAATGGCATTTTCCGCCTGCTCCATGTCGACGATCATGCCGGCCTTCATGCCACGCGAGCGCTGATGGCCGATGCCGAGGATGCGACAGCGATGGGTGCGGCCCGGCAACGCCTCTGAGGCATCGACCGGTGCAAGGCGCGCGATGAGGCACACGACTTTCGACGTGCCGATGTCGAGCACGGACAAAATCGCGCCCTTGCGGGCCGACAAAGGACGCATGCGCGGAATGTAAAGCCCCTGACTCATAATACCGGCCTCCCGCGCGACTTCGCCTTATTGTGGTCCAACATGTCCGCCCGGGCGGCAAAAGCTTCTTCCGACAGCCGCGCGATCATGCGGCCGGGCACGCGCATATCGAGCGTGATGATGTCGCGATCGAGCACGTGCTGCTCGCGCTCTAGTTTCGCGAGCTGCGTGATCGCGCTGGCCGGATCATCCTCCGGCAGTTTCACGATCACGCCCGACGTCATGGTGAGATTCCAGCGCCGGTCGGTGATGAACGTGCCGGCGCGGATCTTCGCACGCAGATCGCCGGCCGCATCGAGCAGACTCACAAATTCCTGGATGTGCTCGTTCGCCTCGTCGCCGACGACGAGGGGCAGATTGTCGAACCGGCTGTCCTTGCGCGTATCAATCGCGGCGCCATCCGCAGCGATGACCGAAATGACGCCGTCCTTCTGCCACAGGGCATAGGCGTTGCGCTCGACCACCGCGATCGACAGCCGGTTGGGATAGAGCTTGGTGACGGTGGCTTCCTTGACCAGCGGAATCGCCAGCAGATGCTCACGCACCTGCGCCGGATTGAGCAACAGCAGCGACGTGCGCTCGCTGACGCCGGCGCCCTGCAGGATCTCCTTCTCGGTCAATTCCATCTGACCCGAGATGGTGATGGCGTCGATGCCGAAACCGAACTGGCGCGCAAGGAAATCGGCGGGCGAGCCTTCTTGCGCCACGAAGGCTTCATATTCGCCGCCGCGCACCGCGCCGTACAGCGAGACCCCAGCCAGCAGCGTCAACGTAAGCGCGACGCCAAAGCCGCGGCCCGGCACGCGCAACGCGCCGATCAGCCGGCCAAATGGGTTTCTCCGCGCGGAGCGGCGGCGCCGCTCCTTCGCCATGATCGGCGCCGGCAACGGCCGCGATGCCGGGACCGGCAACGCCCCGATCGGAGACGCAAAGATTTGCCCCGCGGAGAAAGCCGGGGCCGGTTCACTCAAAGATCGCAGGAGGCGTCTTCCACCGTCCATTGGACAATCTCACCAAAACAATTGAAGGCAACTGCCGAAAACATGGCATGCGACCTCTTAAGCGTTTCGGAACGTCGCCATGCGGCCCTGTTGGCCCGCTGATGCCTCACATGAAGGATTCAACGCGCAATCACAGAAATCCGCACGGTTCACGCCCCGGCGCTTCAGCGCCACATGCGTCTTGAAAACCGACTCTTGAATCCTTTGGTAAATATTTGGTTTACATTGGGCACTAGCCACGTGATTTCGTTCATCTTTGCGGCGATTTGCGCGATACACCGCGAACGATACGGAAACAGATTGTGGTGAGCGCTGCAGCGGTGATGCGCGTCCTTCTCCCGCGTTTACGCGCGGGAGAAGGACGCGCGGCATCATTGCTACTCGTTTTTCACCTGTCGCAGGATGCGTCTTCCACCATCCAGGTCAGAAACTCGCCGAACGAAAAGCCAGCGTGCACCGCAAGTTCCGGCACCAGCGACGTTTCCGTCATGCCGGGCTGGGTGTTGACCTCCAGGCAGATCAATTCGCCCGTGCCGCCGAGCGTCTCGTCGTCGTAGCGGAAATCGGAGCGGCTCACGCCGCGGCAGCCTAGAGCCCGATGCGCTTTCAACGAATAATCCTGGATACGCGCGTAAGTCTCCGGTGTGATCTGCGCCGGCAGAACGTGCTTCGAGCCGCCCTTGGCATATTTGGCATCATAGCCGTAAAAGGCCTCCGACAGCGGTACGATTTCCGTGACGCCGAGCGCCTTGTCGCCCATCACCGCACAGGTGAGTTCGCGGCCGGCAACGAATTTTTCCGCCAGAACGATCTCGCCGTAATGCCAATCGGGGCTGCTCAATTCCTGCGGGGGATGCGAGCGGCCTTCCTTCACGATGATGACGCCGACGGAAGAGCCTTCGTTCACCGGTTTCACCACGTAAGGCGGCGGCAGAACGTGACGCTTGGCCGCCTCGAAGCGGCTGACCGTGACGCCCTGCGCCACTGGCACGCCGGCGCTCGCCATGATGACTTTGGCGAGATCCTTCTGCATGGCAAGGGCAGATGCGAGCACCCCCGAATGGGTGTAGGGAATGCGCAGCACCTCGAGAATGCCCTGAATCGTGCCGTCCTCGCCGACGCGGCCGTGCAAAGCATTGAAGGCGACATCGGGCTTCAGCTTCGCCAGCACGTCGGCGATATCGCGCTTCACGTCGATCTGCGTGACTTTGAAGCCGGCATTCTCCAATTCGCGCGCGCAACCGGCACCGCTGCGCAACGACACCTCGCGCTCCGCCGACCAGCCGCCCATCAGAACCGCGACATGCTTGCTCATGAATCAATTTCCTTTGCCGAAAACCGGAAGATGCGGACTCGAATCCACACTCAAAAGTAGAACGCCAATGCGAAGCCATTGTGCTCCATTCGTGCAATATTCCTGCAGGCCTGGGAGACTGATGATTCAATTCTCCGCACCATGGGCCTCCAACTATCGAACCCCGATGCGCTTGATCTCCCACTCCAGCGTAATACCAGAGCTCTCCTTCACCCGACGCCGCACTTCCTCGCCAAGATTTTCAATATCCGCGGCCGTCGCCGCGCCGCGATTGATCAAGAAGTTGCAGTGCATTTCGCTCACCTGCGCGTCGCCGATCACGAGCCCGCGACAGCCGGCGGCATCGATCAATTGCCACGATTTGCCGCCCGGCGGATTCTTGAAGGTGGAGCCGCCGGTTTTCTCCTTGATCGGCTGCGAGGCTTCGCGCGCCGCGGTGATGCGGTCCATTTCGGCGAGGATGGCCACCGGATCGCCGGCGCGGCCCTGATAGAGCGCCGAGGTGAAAATCACGTTCTCGGGCGCCGCCGAATGGCGATAGGTAAAGCCCATGTCCTGGTGCGTGAAGGTCACGATCTTGCCGGCGCGGTCGACACCGCGCGCCTCGATCAGCACATCGGTCGTCTCGCCGCCATGCGCGCCGGCGTTCATGCGCAACGCGCCGCCGATCGAACCGGGAATGCCGCGATAAAACGCAAGGCCATCGATGCCGGCGTCCGCCGCCGCGCGCGCCACTTTCACATCCGGCACGGCCGTACCGGTGCGGACACGGTGCCCGTCCTCGATCGCGATGTCGCCGAAGGCCTTGCCGCCCAGGCGGATCACGACGCCAGGCACGCCGCCGTCGCGGATGATCATGTTGGAGCCAAGTCCGATCACCGTGACCGGGATATCCTGCGGCAAGCGCCCCAGGAAATAGGCGAGGTCCGCTTCGTCCGCCGGAGAAAACAACATTTGCGCCGCGCCGCCGGCGCGGAACCATGTATAGGGCGCGAGCGGCTGATTGGCCGACAGGCGCCCGCGCAAATCCGGCATCGCGGCCTGGAGGGTCGGCGTCAGATCGGGAAAGCTCACGGCTGCAACTCCGCAAGTTCCTCCGGCAAGGCATAGGCCCATTGCGTGATGTTGCCGGCGCCGAGGCACACGACATAATCGCCGGGCTTCGCCAATTTGGCGACCATGCCGGCGAGCTTCTCCGGGTAGTCGAGACCCTGCACGTTGCGGTGCCCGTGCGCCTTGATCGCGGCGACGAAATGATCGCGGTCGACATCAGGAATCGGCTTTTCGCCCGCCGCATAGACATCGGCGATGATCACCGCATCAGCATCGTTGAAACAGGTGGCGAATTGATCGAACAAGGACTGCAGCCGCGTGTAACGATGCGGCTGCATCACGGCAATGACCTGCTGTTTGGTCGAAGCGCGCGCCGCGCGCAGCACCGCAGCGATTTCGACCGGGTGGTGGCCGTAATCGTCGAAGATCATCACGCCCTTCCACTCGCCGGTCTTGGTGAACCGCCGCTTGACGCCGCCGAAATGCGACAGAGCCTCGCGAATGGCGTCCGGCGTCATGCCAAGCTCGTAGGCCACCGCGATGGCCGCCGTTGCGTTGAGTGCATTGTGGTGCCCAGGCATCGGCAGCACGACATTTTCGATATAGACCGCGCCGCCGGTCTTGCGGTTGCGGATCAGCACGTTGAAGCGCGACACCCCACCCGACAAATCGACATCGAGCAACCGAACATCGGCCTGCGGATTTTCGCCATAGGTGATGACGCGGCGGTCCTCGATCTTGCCGACGAGTTCCTGCACGGTCGGGTGATCGGTGCACATCACGGCAAAGCCGTAGAAGGGCAGATTTTCGACAAGCGCGCGGAACGCCTCTTTGATCGCGTCGAATGTCTTGAAATGGTCGAGATGCTCGGGATCGATATTGGTGACGATCGCGACATCAGCCGGCAGCTTCAGGAAGGTGCCGTCGCTTTCGTCCGCCTCGACCACCATCCAATCGCCTTCGCCGAGGCGGGCATTGGTGCCATACGCATTGATGATGCCGCCGTTAATGACGGTCGGATCGAAATTGCCGGCGTCGAGCAAGGTCGCGACCAGCGATGTCGTGGTGGTCTTGCCGTGCGTGCCAGCGATCGCCACGCATTGCTTCAGCCGCATGAGTTCGGCCAGCATTTCGGCCCGGCGCACCACGGGAATGCGCTGTTCGCGCGCGGCGACCAATTCCGGATTGTCGCGCTGAATCGCGGTGGAAACGACCAGCACCGCGGCCGAGCCAACATTCTCGGCTCTATGGCCGACGAAGACCTTGACGCCCTTGTCGCGCAGGCGCATCACATTGGCATTGTCCGCCGCATCCGAGCCTTGCACGTGATAGCCAAGATTGGCCAGCACTTCCGCGATGCCGGACATGCCGATGCCGCCGATGCCGACGAAATGAATGGGGCCGAGCTCGCGCGGCAGCTTCATGGGTCAAGTCTCCGAATGTGTCCTATTGGCCACCTTGAGCACAAGGTCGGCCAGCCGCTCCGCCGCGTCGGGGATGCCGAAGCGCTTCGCGGCGTCCGCGCCGTAGCGCAGCTGCGCCAGATTGTCGAGCTTCGCCTGCAGCACCTCAGCGAGCCAGGCGGCGGAAAAGTCGCTCTGCCGCACCAGAGTCGCCGCCTGAATGTCGGCCAGCAATTGGGCGTTGGCCGCCTGATCCTGGTCGAGCGCGCCGGGCAGCGGCACGAGAATGCTCGGCCGGCCGATGACCGCAAGCTCCGAGACGGTCGAGGCGCCGGAGCGGCCAATCACCAGATGCGACGCTGCCATCCGCGCCGGCAAATCCTTGAAAAAAGGCTCGATAGTCGCGTTCACGCCAAGCTGGGCATAAGCGTCCTTGACGCGCGTCACGTCCTCGCCGCGCGCCTGCTGCACGATGCTGAGACGCGCGCGCGCCGGCGGGCTCATCAGAGCGACGGCCTGCGGCACGATCTCGCTCATCACGCGCGCGCCCTGCGAGCCGCCCGTCACGAGCAGCCTTAAGATCCCGTCGTCCGTCGCGGGAAACGGGATCTGCGCAGCCTCGATGACGGCCGCGCGGACCGGATTGCCGACATGCGTCGCCTTGGCGCGAATCGCATCATCGACCCCGCGCAAACTGGCAAAGCCCGTGGCAATCGCGGTGACGTCTTTGGCGAGAAAGCGGTTGGCGCGGCCCATCACCGCGTTCTGCTCATGCAGCAGGGTCGGCAGTTTGAGCAAGGTCGCCGCCTTGAGCGGCGGCACAGTTGGGTAACCGCCGAAGCCGACGACGATGGACGGATTGATGCGCTTCAGCAACGCGCGGGCCTTGAGCGTGCCAAGCGCCAGCATCGCAAGCGCCTGAGCCTTTGCGACGATCGACGTCTTGTTCGGAGTCGCGGACGGAACGGCATGAATCTTTTGCGCCGGGAATTGCGCGCCATATTGCAGGGCGCGCGTATCGGTCATGAGCTCGACCGCGACACCCCGCCCCTGCAGCACCTTGGCGAGCGCTTCGGCCGGAAAGAGATGCCCGCCGGTGCCGCCCGCACTCAGGAGAACAGGCCGCATCTCAGACATTGCCGCCATGCGCGGAGATGCCAGAATGAATTTCGGAGCGCGGCCGCCGCCGGGTCAGCGCGATGAGGAACCCGGCGCTCAACCCGAGCGACAGCAGCGACGATCCGCCGTAGGAAATGAACGGCAGGGTCATGCCCTTCGCCGGCATGAGCTGCAAATTCACCGCGATATTGATCGCGCTCTGAATGCCGAATTGCAACGTGAGGCCGGCGATGGCGAAGCGGCAGAACGGATCCTCATTTTTCGACGACAGATAAAGCCCACGCAGCACGATGAAACCGAACAGCAGCACCACGACGATGAGCGCAACGAAGCCGAATTCCTCGACAATCACGGAAGGGATCATGTCGGTATGGGCGTCCGGCAGGTAACGTTTCACCACGCCCTCGCCCGGCCCCAGTCCGAGCCAGCCGCCGGACACCATCGCATCGTGGCCCGTGTCGATCTGGAAGCGGTCGAGCAGGCCCGACTTCGTCGCGGTGTTCGGATAGAGGAACTGCTGGATACGGGCGTGGATGTGATCGTCGAACCTATAGGCGATCAAAACACCGAGCGCGCCGACGCCGCCGATGCCGCCGACCCAAAACCAATGCAGGCCGGCCATAAAGAAAAGTACCGCCCAGACAAGGGTGATCAGCATCGTCTGGCCAAAGTCTGGCTCGAGGATCAAAGGCACGATGGTGACGGGCAGCAGCAGCATCGCCAGAATATTGGCGGGCACGTCGCGCCGTTTCGCGCCTTCCGAAAAGGCCCAAGCCGCAACGACTTCGAACGCCGGCTTCACGAATTCGGAAGGCTGAATGCCCCAGAGCCAGCGTTTCGCGCCTTGAATCTCGACTGCGAAAAACAGCGTGCAGACCACCAGGACCATGCCGCCGACATAAACAATCAGCGCCGCGCGACGTATGTCGCGTGGGGTGAGAAATGAGGTCGCGACCATCAGGATCGCGGCCGGCACGAGCAGCATCACCTGGTGGTCGACGAAGAAGAACGTCGGGCGGCCCAAGCGTTCCGCCACCGCCGGGCTCGCCGCCATCAGGAAGATGACACCGAGCATCGAGACGATGGCGAACACGGCGAGCAGCCAACGGTCGACCGTCCACCACCAGCCGGCAAATTGCGTACGTTCCGCGCGGGAGACCATTTACTTCTCCTCAAATTGTGAGCTGTTCGGCATTCCGCCGTTCCGCCTCGTCGAGAATGTCTCGCACAAGGTCGCGAAAGCGGTCGCCGCGCACTTCGAAATTCGGATATTGATCGTAGGATGCGCAGGCCGGCGACAGCAGCACGACCGATTCCGCCGCGAGACTCTGCGCCGCATCCTGCGTCGCGCGCCGGACCGCGCGGTCGAGCATGCCGCATTTCTCGAACGGCACTTTGCCCTGCAAGGTTGCGGCAAACTCGTCGGTTGCGGCACCGATCAGATAGGTTTTGGCGATCCGGCCGAATAAAGGCTCAAGCGAGGCAATGCCGCCCTCCTTGCTCTTGCCGCCGGCGATCCAATAGATGTGCTCGAAGGATTTCAGCGCCTTTTCCGCCGCATCCGCATTGGTCGCCTTGGAATCGTTGACGAACAAAACCGTGCCGAGCTGGCCGACCGGCTCCATGCGATGCGCCAGTCCGGGGAAAGAGGCCAAGCCTTGCTGAATCTCCTCCGGCGACAGTCCCAATTCCTGCGCCACGCCCGCCGCGAACAGAGCGTTTTGCCCATTGTGCCGACCGCGCAGCGTGCCGATGCCGGTAAGATCGGCGAGAACGGTTTCGGAGCCGAAATCGCGCTTCGAGACGATCTTGCTGCCGCTCAAATAAAGGCCCCATTCGAGTTCGCGTTCCGCCGAGATGGGGCAATTGTTGCGATCGGGATCGCGATAGGAACGCCATTGATTGCGATCGCCGATCGCCCAAGTCAGTTCGTCATCGACGCCGATGAACGCAATGTCAGCGCCCTGTACCAGCCGTTCCTTGATCTTCGCATAATGCTCGATCGTCCCGTGCCGATCCAAATGATCGGGCGTGATGTTAAGCAGCACGCCGACCGAAGGATTGAGCGATGGTGCAAGATCGATCTGGAACGAAGAGCATTCGATCACGTGCACGCGGTTCTCGGCAGGCGGTTCCAGCGAGAGAATTGCCGTGCCGATATTGCCACCCATCTGCACGTCGCGCCCGGCCGAGCGCAGAAGATGGGCGATCAGCGCCGTGGTCGTTGATTTGCCATTGGTGCCGGTGATCGCGATGAACGGCGCTTGCGGCGCGATGCGCGCCCGCTCGCGGCAGAACAATTCGATGTCGCCGATGATTTCGACATGGGCGGCGTGCGCACGTTCTACTGTCCAATGCGGCTTTGGGTGCGTCAGCGGCACGCCCGGCGCCAGAATCAGTGCGGCAAATTCCGACCAATCGGCCTGTTTCAAATCGGCGATTGTAATGCCCTTTTCCGCCGCTTTCTCCCGTGCCGCTTCGGCATCGTCCCATGCCGTCACGCGCGCACCGCCAGCAACCAGTGCCTCGGCCGTCGCGAGGCCGGAGCCGCCGAGGCCGAAAAGTGCGACATGTCGATCGGCGAAGGTGCTTACTGGCGTCATGTCACCGCACTTTCAAGGTCGTGAGGCCGATGAGCGCCAGCACGAAGGCAATGATCCAGAAGCGCACGACCACTTGCGGCTCAGACCATCCCAGCTGTTCGAAATGGTGATGGATCGGCGCCATTCTGAACACCCGCTTGCCAGTAAGCTTGAACGAAGCGATCTGCACGATGACCGACAAAGCCTCGATCACGAACAGGCCGCCGACGATGGCGAGCACCACCTCGTGCTTGACCGCAACGGCGATCGTGCCGATCAGGCCGCCAAGCGCGAGCGATCCGGTGTCGCCCATGAAAATCTGGGCCGGCGGCGCATTGAACCACAGAAAGCCGAGGCCCGCGCCGATCAGCGCGCCACAAACGATCATCAATTCGCCGGTCTGCGGCACGTAATTGATGTGCAGATACTCTGAGAAAAAGCCGTTGCCGACAAGATAGGCGATGAGTGCGAACGTACCCGCCGCGATCATGCTCGGAACGATGGCAAGACCGTCGAGACCGTCGGTCAAGTTCACCGAATTGCCCGCGCCGACGATCACCACCGCGCCGAAGACCAGGAAAAACCACCCCATGTCGAAGAGGTATCCATTCACGAACGGTACGGCGAGCGACGTGGTTGTCGGCGTCGTATTCACCACTGTCATCGCGAGGCAAGCGAGGCCTGCGATGACGAACTCGCCGGCAAGGCGCGCCTTGCTCGAAAAGCCCTTGTGCGTCTGCTTTGTCACTTTGAGATAATCGTCATAAAAGCCGATCAAACCGAAGCCAACGGTGACGAGCAGCACGATCCACACATAGGGATTGCGCAAATTCGCCCAGAGCAACGTCGACACAAGAAGGCCCGACAAAATCATCAAACCGCCCATGGTCGGCGTGCCCCGCTTGGCGAGATGGCTTTGCGGCCCATCGACGCGGATCGGCTGGCCTTTGCCTTGTTTGATGCGCAGGGAGGCGATGATGCCCGGACCAAAGAAGAACACGAAGAACAATGCCGTCGCCGCCGCGCCGCCCGCACGGAAGGTGATGTAGCGGAAGAGATTGAATCCGCCCCAGATATGCGAAAATTCGGCGAGCCACGTCAGCATGAAAAATCCTAATTTTGGTCCGTCTGTGTGTCGGCAAAATGCGTTTTAAGTGCGGCAACGACCGGCCCCATGCGGCTGCCGTTAGAGCCCTTGACCATGATGACATCGCCCGCGCGCACCACGTTGCGCAAGGCGTCCTCGATATCGGCGGAGCGCTCGGCCCAATGGCCCCGCATATGTTCGGGCGCGGCCTCGAACAGATGATGGGTGAGCGGGCCGGCGCCGAACAGAAGATCGACGGAATTGGCTTCCAGATCACCGATCAGGTTGCGGTGCAATTCCGGCGCATTGTCGCCAAGCTCCAGCATGTCACCGATCACCGCGATGCGGCGACCCTGATCGTGCGGCTGGCTCTGGCCGAGCAAAGAGAGAGCCGCCCGCATCGACACCGGATTGGCATTATAGCTTTCGTCGATCAGAATCGCCTCGCCCTCCGGCAGATGCAGCGTGACGCGCGCGCCGCGGCCGCTCTGCGGCGCAAATCGCGCCAGCGCTTGCGTCGCCGTCCTGAGATCGGCGCCTACAGCTCTTGCCGCGACGAGGACGGCGAGCGAATTCATCGCCATATGTTTGCCCGGCGCGCCGATGACATAGGACAAGCGCTGCCCGAGAATGGAGGCTTCGACCAGCGTACCATCGTCGCGCACCGTGCTCGACAGCAGGCGCGCATCGGCCTCTTCATGCTCGCCGAAAGTGATAATGTGGCCGGCGGGCGAGGCTTTCGCCTTTTCGCGCAGCACATCATATTGTGCGACGTCGCGCGGGAGGATCGCGAGGCCGCCTTTGGCAATGCCCGAAAAAATCTCCGCCTTGGCTTCGGCAATCGCTTCGACGGACGAAAAATATTCGAGATGCACGGGCGCGACAGTCGTCACGATGGCGACATGCGGACGCACCATATCGACGAGCGGGGTGATTTCACCGGCATGATTCATGCCGATCTCGAGCACACCGAAGCGGGCGCTTGCCGGCATGCGCGCCAAGGTCAGCGGCACGCCCCAATGATTGTTGTAGGACGCGACGGAGGCATGGGTCGGCGCGAAGGACGACAGCACTTCGCGCAAGGCTTCTTTCGTCGTGGTCTTGCCGACCGAACCCGTCACCGCAATGATGCGCGCCTTGCTGCGCTGGCGCGCCGCGCGGCCCAGACGCTCCAGCGCCGGCAGAACCTCGTGCACGATATAGAGCGGCCCATGACCTTTGACCTGATCGACATGCGCTTCATCCACCACTGCCGCAGCAGCGCCCTTGTCGAAAGCCGCTGCGACGTAGTCGTGACCGTCGCTTGCCTCGCCCTTGATGGCGACGAAGAGGTCGCCCTGCTCCAGCGTGCGCGTATCGATCGACACGCCGCTCACCTGCACCGGCATGCCGCCGCTGACGCGCGCCCGCAGGGGCGCGACAAGGCCAAGGCCCGACCATACTTGCGGCTTGTCCAAGCCTTTGGCGCTCTCGAGAACCTGCTTTGCCACGTCCTGATCGGAGAAGGGCAGAACCTGATCGCCGACGATCTGGCCGGACTCGTGGCCCTTGCCGGCAATCACCAGGACATCGCCCGGCGCCAGCATGCGGATACCGTGATCGATCGCCTCGGCGCGATCGCCGATCTCGATGGCGCCCGGCGCGTCGCCCAAGATTTCGGCGCGGATGGTGGCGGGATCTTCGCTGCGCGGATTGTCATCGGTCACGATCACCACATCGGCGTTCTGCGTCGCGATGCGGCCCATGATCGGCCGCTTGCCTTTGTCGCGATCACCGCCGCAACCGAAGATCACGATCAGCCGCCGCTCGGTGAGCGGGCGCAACACCTGCAAGACTTTTTCGAGCGCGTCGGGCTTGTGCGAGTAATCGACGAAGACCGGCGCCGTGTGGCGCGAGCCGACGAGTTCGAGCCGGCCGGGCGCGCCGCGCAAATGTTCGAGCGCGGCAAAGACGGCGTCCGGTTCCTCGCCCGTTGCGATGGCAAGGCCTGCCGCGACCAGCGCATTGGAAATCTGAAAGGCGCCAAGCAGCGGCAATGTGATGGAATAGGTTTGATCGCCGTGCGCCAGGCGCAACTTGGTGTTGAAGCCTGAGCGCTCCGCATGCTCCAGCTTGATCGCCTCACCCTTCGCGCCGACCGTCAGGACCCTGAGCTTGCGCTCCGCGCAAGCCGCGATCACTTTGTCGGCAACCTCGCTGTCGGCATCGATCACCGCCGGTGCCCCGTCCGGCAGCAACGCGCGGAACAACCGCAATTTGGCGTCGAGATAAGCGTCGAGCGAAGGATGATAATCAAGATGATCGCGCGACAGATTGGTGAAGGCTGCCGCACGCAACCGCACGCCGTCGAGACGATGCTGATCGAGCCCGTGCGACGAGGCTTCCATGGCGAGATGGGTAATTCTTTCCCGCGCCAGATCGTCGAGCATCTTGTGCAGGCTGACCGGATCGGGCGTCGTGAGCGAACCGTAGACCGCGCCATCCGATTTGACGACACCGATCGTGCCGAGCGATGCGGCGCGTAAACCCAGATGGGTGAAAATCTGCCGCGTGAAATCGGCGACCGATGTCTTGCCGCTCGTGCCGGTGACGGCGACGATGGTGTCCGGCTGATGCGAGTAGAATCGCGCCGCGGCCGCGGCCAGCGCAAGCCGCACATTCGGCACGACGACATAGGCGACGCCGCGCACGCGGCTCTCGGGCTTATGCTCGGCGACGATCGCCAGCGCACCATGCGCCGCCGCCTGGTCGGCATAGGCAAGACCGTCGGATTTCGTGCCCGGGACCGCGAAAAAGACATATCCGGGCAACACGGCCCGGCTGTCGGCAGTCAAGCCTTCCGCTTGCCGCACGGCGAAATCCGCGGCCTGATCGATAATCTCGGGAACGAGGACATCAAGTCTCATCGGCTCTTAATGCTCCCTGTCACGTCGGCGGGGTCCATGTCGCATTTGACCAGACCCGCGGCATTGCCAGGCAAATCGGGCAGATCGAGCCGCGGCGGCATATTCAGCAAAGGCGAGATCTCTTTGATGGCATTGGCGGTGACAATGGCGGCATTATAACCGGCCGTGTGATAACCGCCGTCCCCTGGCAAAGCCTGCGGCTCGTCAAAGATGACGAGATACAGATATTTTGGCTTATCGGCGGGTACGAGCGCGGTGAAAGTCGTAAGAACCTTGTCGTTGGAATAGCTATGACCGATCACCTTTTGCGCCGTGCCGGTCTTACCGCCAACGCAATAACCGGGAACATTGACCTTGCTCGCAGTACCGACAATCGCATCGTTTCGAAACAGATAACGCATCTCCTCGCTGGTTTTCGCTGAAACAACCTGCGGCGCGCTGGCCCTGGCGTCTTGCTCGCTCCGGCGCAAAAAAGTCGGCGTGATCAAATATCCACCATTTGTCATCGCCATAACCGCCATCGCTGCCTGCAGGGGCGGCTCGGCAATACCCTGTCCAAACGCCACCGTTGCCGTTGTCAATATGCTCCAATTCTTTTGCACCTGCGGCATAGCATTCTCTGGCAGTTCGGTAACCATGCGCCCAAACAAACCGAGCTTGCTTAGAAACGCTTTATGGCCATCGACTCCCACCCGCATGGCGATACGTGCCGCCCCGATATTAGACGAGCGGGCAAAGGCTTGAACGTAGGAGAAAATAACGGGCGGCTCTCTAAAATCATGAATCAGATGGCCCGCGACCGGCAGGCTTTGCCGGGCGTCAAGCGACGAATTAAGATTGAAAAGGCCGGATTCCAACCCCATCGCCCAAGTCACCGCTTTGAAGGTCGACCCCATTTCATAGGTGCCCACCGTCATACGGTTGATCTTATCCGGACTGAGCGCGTCAGCGCCATTGTTTGGATCGAAGTCCGGCAGCGACACAAGAGCAATAACTTCGCCGGTGTTCACATCCATGATCGCCCCGCCAGCCGCCTTTGCGTGGTAGCGGTCCATGCCCCACCGCAACTGTTCACGCAGCGCATAGGTGGCTTTCAAATCGATCGATGTGGTGATCGGCGCAAGGTTTTCGGGCGCCAGATCGAAGCCGGCGCCATGCAAATCCGAAAGACCCTGCCGGTCGATATAGGTCTCCAGGCCGCCCATGGCGTGACCGTCGGGATCGACGTGGCCGAGAATATGCGCGGCGACCGGCCCGTTGGGATAGACGCGCTTGTTTTCGGGAATAAAGCCGACGCCCGGCAGGCCGAGACGGAAGACGTCACGCTGTTCCTTGGGCGTCACGCCGCGCTTGACCCAGATGAAGCCCTTCTTCGAGTCGATACGCTTGCGCAGCTCATCGGCATCGACATCGGGCAGCGCCGCGGTGAGCAATTCGACCGCCTCGTCCTTGTCGATGATCCGGCGCGGCTCAGCGAACACCGACATCACGCGCACGTCGGTTGCGAGAATCTCCCCATGGCGATCGAGGATATCCGGACGCGCGGCGGCGACGGCCTCGGCGGCGGCATGTTTCAAGCTCTGCTGCATGTCGGGCTTGAGGCCGATATGCACCATCTTGCCGATGATGACGCAATAGAGGCCGACGAAGGCGAAGGCGATGAGCTTGAGGCGCGAGCCGCTCTTGTCGAGTCGCGTATGAAACAGCGCCGAAAAGGAATCGATCTGCAGCACGCGCAAAATGCGCCGCAGGATCGAAGGCTTGCGCTCGTTCATCTGTGGAGTTTCGCCGATCATGCAGATTTACCTTGGCGACGTGGTTGTCGTAGCGGTCGCGCCGACTTTGCCGGCGGCGGGCGTATTGGTTGGCACGGCAAGTCCGAGATCGTCGAGCTTGCGGCCGATGTCGTCGATCTTGGTGCCGCGGTCGGGCAAGTCGCTGACCCGCACGATCTGCGACAATTGCAGATCCTGCGATTGCAAATGCTGATCGGCCAATTTCTGAATGCGCTCGGGGCGCGTCAGATGCGCCCATTCGGCGCGCAACATGCCGATCTGATCGTGCTCCTTGTCGATCTCATGCTGAATTTTGACGATCTGTTCGGAGTAATAGATCGTCTCGTATTTGATCGAATAGGCATAGACCGCAGAGCCGATGAGCGCGGCGATCGCGAAGAGATGAAATATACGCCACATCTTACCGTCTCCTCACTGTGCGCTGCGGCAGTCCGGCCAAGGCATTGAGACCTGCGTCGATGCCGAGTGCCGGCGCATCGGTGCGCTCGCCCACGCGCAATTTGGCCGAGCGCGCACGCGGGTTGCGCGCCGTCTCCTGCTCGTCCGCAATGATCGGCTGCTTGCCGAAAAGCGCGTTGTCGCAGCGGAAAGTCGGCGGCGCAACGGCCGGTTCCCCTGGCAGCGGCCGCGATTTGGCGGCGCCGCGCCCCGAGCGCGCGGCAAAAAACTGCTTCACAATCCGATCTTCCAGGGAATGAAAAGTGACAACCACCAGCCGACCGCCCGGCTTCAAACATTGTTCGGCCGCGGCAAGGCCGCGCACCAGCTCGCCGAGTTCGTCGTTCACCGCGATGCGCAAGGCCTGGAACGTGCGCGTTGCCGGGTGAATGTCCTGCGGCTTGTGCGGCACGAGCCGGCCGATCAGATCAGCCAGAGGCTTGGTGGAGGTAAAAGGCTTGGCAACGCGATCATGCACGATGGCGCGCGCGATTTTGCGCGACAGCCGTTCTTCGCCGTAATGATAGAGAATATCGGCGAGCGTCTCCTCATCGGCCTCGTTGACGAGATCGGCGGCGCTGCGGCCGCTTTGTTCCATGCGCATGTCGAGCGGGCCATCGGTCCGGAAGGAAAAGCCGCGCTCCGCCTCGTCCAGCTGCATCGACGACACGCCAATATCGAACACCGCGCCGTCGAGCGGCGTAAATCCATGCGCCGCGGCGGCCTGCGCCAGTTCGCCGAAGCGCGTTTCGACCAAGGTCAAGCGGCCTTGCATCTCTTGCACCAGTGCCTGCCCGTCGCGGATCGCGTTGGGGTCGCGATCAATGGCAAGAACGCGCGTGTCCGGCGTCGCCAGAATGGCCCGCGTGTAACCGCCGGCACCGAAGGTGCCGTCGAGATAGATCTTGCCCGGCGCGACGGCGAGAGCCGCGAGCGCAGCATCGCGAAGCACGGGAATGTGTCGGGCCGGTCCGCCTGCGGCGAGAGTTTGATCCGCGCCGCGACCCGTCGTCATTCCCGTGCTCCCTGCGACCCCGGCGGGGCATTTTCCGCCGCGTGTCTGGCGCTGAGCTGTTTGCGAAATGCCCGAACCCGACTTTTGGCCTCGTCGAGATAGGCTTTGAAACGCTCCGGCTCCCAGATCTGAAACTTGCTGCCCTGCCCCACGAAGGTCACTTCTGCCGTGATGCCCGCATAGGTCTTCAACGTTTCGGTCAGGATGATGCGACCCTCGGGGTCGATCTTGAGAATTTCGCTCGTGCCGATCAGCGCGGTCGAAAAGGCGTCGTGCTCCTCCGAATAGGGCGAGAGCGTTGTGAGCAGCCCTTCGATCTGCCGCATCAGGGCATGGCCGCCGCAATCCAGCGCCTCCGCATCGAGCGAAGGATGGACATACAGCCCTTCGAACCCGTCGCGCGCGAGAACACCCCGAAACGCCGCCGGAATGGACACACGTCCCTTCGCGTCGAGCCGATTGGTGTAATGCGAAACGAACCGATCCAAAATTCCCACCTGACTCCCGTCCAACGGCACAGGCGCACAGGTTTCCCGCGGCAGCACAAACGCTTAGCCGGAACCCTTGTGCACACAATACGCTGAACGGGATGATTTGGGATAACATGGGATGGTATGGGCGTCAAATAAAATCCCGACGGACGGATTCCGTGCGAGGGTGTCCGCATTAGGCTTCGTTAACATTAACGAAGCGTTGATTTTGCGAAGGAAAAGGGAAAATTCGCCAGGTCCCGGCGGCGGCTTTCGCAGGATCGGCGGACCCAAAAAAAATTGCCAGCCGGCCTGTAAGCCGGGTTCTGTATGGCGCTTGGGCAAGCCCACGCGCGTGACGGCCATTCCTCTGGGACGGATCTTGCGATCCGCCTCAAGCAACCAACCCGGACGACGCCCTGGAAACAGGCTGAAGACGTTGCCGCCTTCCGTCATCCCTATTCGGTTTTGCTCCCGGTGGGGCTTGCCGTGCCGCGATGTGTTGCCACCCGCGCGGTGCGCTCTTACCGCACCCTTTCACCCTTACCCTGAACCCGAAGGCTCAGGGCGGTTTGCTTTCTGTGGCGCTTTCCCTGAGGTCACCCTCGCCGGACGTTATCCGGCACCGTGTTTCCATGGAGCCCGGACTTTCCTCTGCCAAAGCAGCGGCCGTCCGGCCGACTGGCGGGATGCGCTTTAGGGTAAGAACTTAGGGGAGGTCAAGTTTTATGAGAGCGGGTCGATGCGCCAGTTTGAATGTGCCACCGCATGCTGATTGCACGAATCACGCGCAAAATTGTCCTAAAGCCGCAACAAAGGAGGGGGAAATTTGTGGTGGCTTCGAAAGACGCCGACTTAAGATTTTACGGCCCGATAGGAACGCCACGTGCTCAGCCATTCTCGAACTTTAGCCGCTGTTGCGAGTAGAATGTTGCGCAATATCGCCACCATTACAGTATTAACCGCTGCAGTGTTGGCTGTAATATTGTTTACGTTAATAGGTATTTTTAAAATATACGAGAATTATCTGGATAATAATTGCATATCCGGTTTCGGCGCCTTCTCAGGAGGATGTTTGAACGGAAAGTAACCGCGAACATCGAAGGCTTATGCAGCTAGCCGCTCGCCGGCGGCTTCTCCACCGCCGCCAGCTCGCGGTCGATCAGCGCAAGGAGCGCGCGCGCCGGAGGGTCGCGGCGCTTACGGTACCTTATCGTACATATGCATGACGCCGATCGCCGTGGCGACGATCAGCAATGCGATCAGCCCATATTCGAGAGCGGTCGGCGTGGAGCGCGAGAAAGCAAGACGATCGAGGAAATAACGCATGACTGGAACCCGATGATACGCAAAGGCACCTCGCGAGAAAGCCTTCGACTCATTAATGGGTGGTTAATTTTTGCCGTGTCGGACACGGCCTGTTGATAATTATGGAGAAGCGCGGAATTCGGTTGGCGGGCGCGCCCGAACCGAAGGCAAATCGCGCGCGTCAAGGCGCGAAACGAGGCCTGCCTCACCCCTTTTCGCCGCGCCTTGGTTGACCAAGACGGCGCACGCGGGGCGATAGGAAGCAGCCGGTTCAGGACGATTCTTGACCTTGTTCAACATTAAATAATCTCAATGGCCGCGGACGTTTACGACATTTCAACTGAAAACAGCTTTTCGTGGTGAGAAAATGTCCAAATCTTGCGGTTGATTTGAGAACTTTGCGAATCGCGCCAAACCGGCTACGCGGGTTTGCAAAGCAACAAACGCAAACACCTGGATTTTTACGGATCAACCAGAGATATTTCTTCGCCTTGGAGGTCAATCATGAAAGCACCTGTTGTTATTGCTGTTTCTCTTTTGCTTGCGACAACCCTGGCCGGTTGCGGCCCGACACCGAATGACCGGGCCGCCAGCGGCGCCGTGATCGGCGGCGCGACAGGCGCCCTGATCGGCGGGGCGGCAACCGGCAAGGCCGGTGGCGCCGTGGTGGGCGGCGTCCTTGGCGCGGCCACCGGCGCCGTGATCGGCGGCACCTCCCAGCCTGCGCATGGCTGGGCTTGGCGTTGCGTTGATTGGGGTTACGATGCTTGGGGCAATTCGGTCTGCCTGCGCCGCGCCCGGGTATATTATTAAGATTGGAGGTGCGGCTGCCGATGTGCGGCCGCACCCTTTCTACGACCTATGTTGAACTATTTTGAGCCGAAGTGCCTTGGTATGGTCTGACCCGACGGGAGGCCATGGCGGGCGATGGATATGTCGACATTAACCTCGGATAGTCCGATAGCGGCGCGCGTTTTCCCTTCGCCGAACCATGGCGAACGGGCAAATTCCGTGCGACCCGATTGTCTGGTGCTGCATTACACCGGAATGCCGGAGGGCGCCGAAGCGCTGCAGCGCCTCTGCAATCCGGCGGCGGAAGTCTCGAGCCATTATTTCGTCTGGGAAGACGGCCATGTGCTGCAACTCGTGCCGGAGAGCCGGCGCGCCTGGCATGCCGGAAAGAGCTTCTGGAAGGGCGAAACCGATTTGAATTCCCGTTCGATCGGGATCGAAATCGTCCATCCCGGCCACAATGACGCTGGCCACATGGCGCCCTACCCGGCCGCGCAGATCAAATCCGTCATCGCCCTATGCCGGGATATTTGCGACCGCCGTAGCATCGCACCGCAGCGCGTGCTCGCCCATTCCGACATCGCCCCCGGCCGCAAGATCGACCCGGGCGAGGCCTTTCCCTGGGGCGTGCTGCATGCCCACGGCGTGGGCCATTGGGTGCATCCGGCGCGCATAGGCGGCGGCCGTTTCTTCACCCGCGGCGACGAGGGCCAGCCGATCCAGGCGCTGCAGGCCATGCTGGCGCTCTACGGCTACGAGATCGAGATCACCGGCGTCTTCGACGCCCGCACCGAGGCGGTCGTCACGGCGTTTCAACGGCACTTCCGCCCGCAATTGGTCGACGGCATCGCCGACGCCTCGACCATCACGACACTCCGCGATTTGATTGCGACGCTGCCGAAGTGACGAAGCAATCCGTCACTCTACGTATGAAATGTCCGCGATGATTGTGCGCGACTCCTTCTCCCTTTGGGAGAAGGTGGCTTGCGAAGCAAGACGGATGAGGGGACACGGAATCATCATTGGCTGAACTCTTGCGGCGGCCCCTCTCGCGAAGGTGTCCCCTCATCCGCCTCACTTCGTTCGGCACCTTCTCCCTTTGGGAGAAGGAGTCGCGCACAATCATCGCGGACACTTCTCTCAATCGGTATAATTCGCCTTGAGATAATCGATGATCTCCTTGGCGTCCTTGTCTTCGATCGGCGCGCCGAAAACCTTGATCATCTTGTTGACCTCCGTGTCCCATATCTTCGGATCATGGAACGGCGAGTTCATCATGATGTAGTCGACGCTGTGGCAGGCCGAGCAATAAGCTCCAGTCGTATCGGCGCCGGGGCCGGGCTTGAGCACGAGCCTCGCCTCGTCGGCATAAGCGGCGGTGCCGAGGAGAAGAAGGCTGAGAGAGGTGCAAAGGACAATCCGCATAATCCCCTCCTCAAACCACGTTCAGCGTGATGCGATGCGGCGCATTGTGGTGATAGCCCGCAGGATTGGGAATGACTTTCGGCGGCTGGGCTTGACCGATGCTGTTATAGGCTCGCGCTTGAACGACGATTTGCCCCGCCTTCGGCATACCCAAATCGAGCGACCAAGAACGGAAGCCATATTTCCCGCCATCAGCGCTAAGTTGCGCGGGCGCCTCGGCGATCGATTGCGCAACCTGCTGCGTCACATCCACGCCGGCAATGCCATAACCCGCATCCCACGCGATGCCGGACACGACAAGCCGTTCGCTCGATTTCACGACAGCCAAATCCGTATGCGAGGTAATCAGCGAATTCACCATCATCTCGGTGATCGGCGTATTCACCGCAGTCTCTTGGCTCGGGAAACGCTGTTGAATCGGGAACAGGCGCGAGGGGATGCGGTAGGCCGATTTCATCCAAAAGCCGTCGAACGGCTTGGTGCGCGCTTCGATCGTCGTGAGATGCTTCATCCAATAGGTCGCGGTCCACCCAGGCACGACGAGGCGCACGGGGAAACCGTTGTAATGCGGCAGCGGCTGGCCATTCATCTCATAGGCGACCAGCGTATCGGGGTCGAGCGCGCGATAGAGCGGCAGGCTCTTTTGGAATTTCGGCGTCGCGTCCATCACCGGGCCGTCGGCACCGTCGAGGAAGATCTCGACCACCGTATCGGTGAGGCCGGCGCGCGCCAGAATGTCCTTGAGCCGCGCGCCCTTCCACTTCGCATTGCCCATGGCGCCGTAGCCCCATTGCACGCCCGGCACATGCGGCTCCATCAGCCCGCGGCGATTGCCGGAACATTGGCACACGGCGGTGAGTTCCACAGGCTCGAAGGCGCTTTTCAGTTCGTCGAAGGTCAATTCGTAGGGTTTGCTTGCGCCATCGCCGCCGATCTTGAGACGCCATTGTGCCACGTCGATCTGGTCGGGAATACCGGCGAGATGATAGCGCACGAAAAATGCATCGTTCGGCGTGACGGCATCCTTGAAATAGGGCAGCGGTGTCTCGTAGTTCGGCGGACGATGCGACAGGCGCCATAGCGGCACTTTGCCGGGCAGCGCATCGAGTTCCGCCTCCAGTTTCGCGCCTTCCGGCTGCGCCGCCTGCAGATGCAGGCCGTCGAGCGCGAACGCCTTGCTCCCCGTCAACAGGCTTGCCCCAGCGCTCATCAGCGCCTGACGCCGTGTAATCATGCCACCCTCCTCGCGCGCCGTCACATACGGCGCCAAGTCAGCACACACTGTGGCCGGGAGAAGAGTGTTACGTCAAGCCGCGCGGGCCGCCATCAAGCCTGCACGTTCACGATCCCCATCATGCCTTGCTGTTCATGTTCGAGAATGTGGCAATGATACATGCGCAAGCCCGGCCGGTCCTGCCGCACGAGGAGACGGACCGTCTCGCCGCGCGCGACATTGACCGTGTCTTTCCACGCTTTATAGGCGGGTTTCCTTGCTTTCCCGCCGCGCATGCTCTCAGCAATCTGAAATTGCGTGCCATGCACGTGAAAAGGATGATCCATATCGGTGGGATTTTCGATCTCCCACAGCTCGACCTGCCCGACCTTCGTCTGAACGTCGACACGGTGCATGTCGAAGGAGGCGCCATTGATGAGAAAGTCCATCTTCATATCGTCGCCGTTCATGGTCATGTTCTCGCCGAACACGAAGCGCCGTTTCGTCACGGGCGACTCAAGGGTGGCGATCGTCCGGAAACGATCGGGGAGTTGCGGCATCGGCGCAGCTTTCTCGCCGGCGACATCGACCGTCAGCAGCGTCATGCCGGCCTCTTTCGGGCGTCCCTCGCCCATCCAGCCGCGATCATAGCTCAGCGTCTGCAGCTTCACCGGCCCTGGCTTGTCGAAGGCGACGATGATCTCCATCCGCTCCGCCGGCGCGAGCAGAACCTCCTTGGCGCCATGGACCGGCGCTTCCAGGAGGCCGCCATCGCTGCCGATGATCGTGATCGGCAAACCGCCGAAGGCGAGCCGCAAATAGCGGGCATTGGTCGCATTGAAGAGGCGAAAGCGCCGCGCGGTTCCGGGCGGCAAGGTCAGTGTCGGGTTTTTGACGCCGTTCACCAGCACATGGTCGCCGACCCGGCCATTCATCAGATCGGCCATGGTGTTGCCGGGCATGGTGCCGTCGGCGGCGATACGCAAATCAGTGAAGAGCAGCGACGTATCGCCATAGGCGGCGGGAATGGGATCGCTCTTCGCCTTGACGATGAAGGCGCCGGCAAGACCGCGATAGACTTGCTCGGCCGTGCGCCCGTGCGGATGGGGATGATACCAATAAGATCCGGCGCTGTCCTCCGGCAGTTCGAATTCGTAAACACGGCTGGCTTTGGCTGCGACCGGATCGGTCGGATTGCCATCCTGATCCGCCGGCACCGGCATGCCGTGCCAATGTATCGTGCTCTCTTCCGTCCTCAGATTGTTGACAAACGCGATACGCACCTTTGTGCCTTCGGTCGCGACAATCATCGGGCCCGGCGTCTCGCCATTATAGGCGAGGACGGGCGTTTCGACATTGCTGGCGAAACGCTTCTTGTCTGGCGCGGCGGCGAGCACGGCTTCGAACACATTCGGCGTCGTGCCGGTGTTCGCCAGAACCGGCAATTCTTTGAACGGCGCGCCCTCAGGTAAGGCCAACCCTTTGCCGGCATGGGGCATCGCGCTGTGCATGCCATCCATGTTACCCATTCCGGGCATGTCGCGCATCTTCATCTGTGCCTCTGCGCCACTCGCCGCGAGAACTGCAGCACCAGTCAAAAGGAAATTGCGGCGATCCATGCGAGGGCTCCAAGAAGTGGATACGAGAGGAACGACGCAATGCGCGTCGCTCGTAACTCAGATATAGATCATCGCAAGACATTTTTAAGGCGAGCACTTCTCCAGCGCGATCGCGTGGGGCGGCACCACTGTTCGGAAAAATGTCCGCGACGATTGAGCGCGACCTCTTCTCCCAGAGGGAGAAGGTGGCCGACGAAGTCGGTCGGATGAGGGGACTTTCTCGCGAGAGTAGCCACGGCAAGAATCCAGCCAACGATGCTTCTGCGTCCCCTCATCCGTCACGCTTCGCGTGCCACCTTCTCCCTCTGGGAGAAGGACGCGCGGCATCATTTAAGCCATATCGAAATCTACGGGTGTAGGAGAAGGACTCGCTCTCTTTACGCCGCGGCTTCCGCCGCCTCCGCCATTTGCGGACGCAAGCCGATGAGATGGCAGATCGCGAAGACGAGATCGGCCTTGTTCATCGTGTAGAAATGCAGGTCCGTCACGCCGCGATCGATGAGATCGATCACCTGCTCCGCACACACCGCCGCCGCGACGAGCCGGCGCGTCACCGGGTCGTCGTCGAGACCATCGAACCTATCGGCGAGCCAGGCAGGGACTGACGAGCCCGCGCGGCGCGCGAAATTCGCCGTCTGCTTGAAATTCTGCACCGGCACGATGCCGGGCAGAATCGGAATGTTGATGCCGGCCGCCGCGGCCACATCGAGAAAACGAAAATAAACGCTGTTGTCGAAAAAGAATTGCGTGATCGCGCGGTCGGCCCCTGCATCGACTTTGCGCTTCAGAATCTCGATGTCGTGCAAAAGGTTCGGGCTTTGCGGATGTTTCTCCGGATAGGCCGAGACCGACACTTCGAAATCGCCGATCGCCTTGATACCGGTGATCAGATCCGCCGTCGTCTGATAGCCTTGCGGATGCGGCGCATAGGGCTGATCGATTCCGGTCGGCGGATCGCCGCGCAGCGCGACGATATGGCGGACGCCGGCGCCATGATAATCGCGGATCACTTCGTTTACTTCGCCACGCGCCGCACCGACGCAGGTGAGATGGGCGGCGGGTTTCATCCGCGTCTCGCGTACGATGCGCGACACGGTCGCATGGGTGCGCTCGCGCGTCGAGCCGCCGGCGCCATAGGTGACGGAGACGAAATTGGGGCTGAGCGGCGCGAGGCGGCTGATCGAGTCCCACAGGCTCTCTTCCATCTCCTGTGTTTTCGGCGGGAAGAATTCGAACGACACGTTCACCGAGGAAAGAGCGCTGCGGCTGATGCGGTCGGGCTTGGCAATCATTACGCCACCTCACTATTCAGTACATGCACATCGGAAATGACCCTGCGGTCGCGGCCAACCCAGATCGACACGGTCAGCTTTTCCCGCACACCCTTCGGCGGCGCGAGATCGTGATGGGCGAGAACTTCGAGTCCCGCATCGCGCATGAAGCTCTCGATGTCCTCGCGCGCGAATCCCAACCGCCGGTGGGCATGATCCTCGCGCAAGGATTCAAGCTCGTGCGGCGCAAAATCCACGACGATCAACCGGCCACCCGCACACAGCGTGCGCGCCGCTTCGCGCAACGCCCGGCCCGGCTCGTCGAGATAATGCAGCACCTGATGCACGATCACGATGTCATAGGCATTACGTTCCACCGGCAGCGCATGAATGTCGCCCTGGCGCAATTGGACGTTGCGCAAATTGGCCTGTTCCAGCCGCGCCCGCGCCACATTCAGCATGGCCGGGCTTTGATCGATGCCGACCGCGCGGTCGGCGCGGGGGGCAAGCAGTTCCAGCATGCGGCCGGTGCCGGTGCCAAGATCGAGCACCGCATGAAAATGGCCATCGCCGATGATGTCGGCAATGCAGGCCTCCACCTCCGCTTCAGGCGCATGCAGCGAGCGCACGCGGTCCCAATCGGCGGCCTGCGAGGCAAAATAGCGCGCGGCGATCGCCGCCCTCTGCTCGCGGATGCCGACGAGCCGGGCGCGGTCGGCGGCGATCACCGGATCGTTCGGGTCGATCCGCGCGATGGCGTCGCGCGCGAGGCCCGCCGCCGCACCGCGGTCGGCCAGGCGGAAAAACGCCCAGGCACCCTCGCGATGGCGGGTGACGAGGCCCGATTCGGCCAGCAATTTCAGATGTCGGGAGACGCGCGGCTGCGACTGGCCGAGAATCGCCACGAGTTCGCTGACCGTCAGCTCGACTTCGGCGAGCAGGACGAGAAGACGCAGCCGCGTGACTTCGCCGGCGGCGGCGAGTCCGGCCAATATCGTATCGAGCGACGCATGGGCTGCGGCAGGCATGAGCGCCTCCATAAATCAAATTACGTATAAAGATATATTTATATTAACACACCTGTCAATTACACTTTTGTCGCGGCAAAGCATATGAATGCCGGATACGAGCCATTTTGGCGAGGCAAATTCCAGAGATTTCGTGGAGAACTTGGCAATCCGCTTCATCTCCCGTTCAGAAACGGTATGAAATTTTCGCCTGGCTGGTCGGGGTTGGCCAGCGAAAGGATGGATTTCAGTCATGACCTTTAAAACCTCTCTCGTCGCTGCGTGCGTTGTTGCTCTGCTCGGCACCAGCAGCGTCGCATTCGCTCAGACCGCAGCCCCCGCCGCGCCCGCCGCAGCAGCCCCGGCTGCAGCAATGCCTGCCAAGGCGATGAAGAAGTCCTCGAGCACGCGCACCGCCGCTTCGATGGCCTGCTCCAAGGACGCCGACGCCCAGAACATCCATGGCAAGGCGCGTAAGAAATTCATGCGGGACTGCAAGAAGAACGGTGGCACCGCCCCGGCAGCCCAATAAGATCCGGGATTTCTCCCCGACAGAGCCGGCCTAGCGCCGGCTCTTTTGTTTTTGCGCCAGGCATCCTTCAATCGGCCAGGCCGATAGGTCCATTCGTTTCTTCCCGTTTCCCTTGTCGTTCACGGACTGCAACATTCGGCTCCGAACGGCGCGCTGCTTTTTTAAGGTCGCGCCAAGGAGCCATCATGAACAAGAACGGAATCGACGATCGCGCACGTACACTCATTGCCGGCGGCAGCTCCGGCATGGGCCTGGCTTTGGCGGGGCAATTGCTCGCGCAAGGCCAAGAGGTCATTGTCGTAGGCCGCTCGGACAAGCGCCTCGCGCAGGCGGCAGAAAGCCTGGGGGATCAGCCAAATCTGCAGATGATCGCGGCGGATATCACAAATGAAAGTGATATCGCCCGCCTGTTCGACCAAACGGGCAAATTGAATCATATCGTTTCAACCGCCGCCGATATTACCGGCGCCTATGCCTTGCTGCCAGATCTCGATCTTGCGGCCGCCCGCCGCGCCATGGACTCGAAAATCATCGGCCCACTGCTTCTGGCGAAATATGGCGCCCGCCGCCTGGCGCCCGGCGGATCGATCACTTTCACCTCCGGCATCGCCGCCTACCGGCCTGCGCCCAAAGGCTCGGTTGTGGCGGCCATCAATGGCGCGCTGGAATCGCTGACCTATGCGCTCGCGATCGAACTTGCGCCGCTGCGCGTCAATGTCGTTTCGCCGGGCTGGGTGGATACGCCGATCTGGGAGTCCATCGCTGGAAGCGACAAGACGGAGCGGCTTGCCGCCATGGCCAAGCGGCTGCTGGTGGGCAGGATCGGCGCGGCCGAAGATATCGCGCAAGCCATCGCGTCGCTCATGCATAATCCTTTCATCACGGGGACCTTGCTGCATGTGGATGGCGGTCAGCGTTTGATCTAGCAAAAGCATCGCGCGCCGCCGCCAGGAACGAACGTAATGCGGGGACTTGCACGCGGCGGCGGCGCCAGGCCATGGTGACAGGCGCCTGGCGCGCGCCGTCGGGCCATTGCCGCACGATCATATCGTCGACGTTTTCGGAAAGCGCCATATGCGGCACCAGAGCGCTGCCGGCGCCGGCCCTCACCAGACTGCGAATGGCGTTGATACTGCCGACCTCGCCCGCGATTTTTGGCCGAGCCGGCAAATGCGCCGCAAATGCCTCATCGAACAGGCGGCGATAGACACAGCCCGGCGCGGTCACAAGAAATGCCTCGTCGAGCAGGTCCTCATAGGTGAGCACGGGCTGGCTGGCACGGGGGTTATTAAGCGGCGCGATGAAGGCGATTTCCTCCTGCGCGACAATCTCATGGCGCAATTCCGAGTCCGACTTCAGGTCGCCGAAAACAAAGCACACATCGAAGAGACCGCTCTTTAATCCGTCGCGGAGCCGCGCGCTCTCGGCCGATTGCAAAACGAGATCCACTTGGGAATGGTCTTGCCGGAATCTTGCCAGCACCGCCGGCAACCGTTCCGCACAAAGGGTTTCCAACGCGCCGATGACGAGCCTGCCTTGCAACGCGCCCGTCGTACTGGCAATTGCGGCGCGAGCCTCATCAGCCAAGTGCAAAATGTCGGTGGCATAGTCGAGCAAGCGTCGTCCCGCTTCGGTCAATTTCAAGTCGCGGCGCGAGCGATCGAACAAGGCCGTGCCGAGATCGGATTCGAGGGCCTGGATCTGTTCGGTGAGGCTCGATTGCGCCAAGTGAACGCGCGCGGCGGCGCGCGTGAAATTTAAAGTGGTGGCGACTGCGACGAAGGTTTTGAGGTGCCGAAACTGCATGGCGCCATTATTGGGCGCAAGGACCGCAAAAGCGAGGGCTCGCGAGGAACCGCAGCGGCGGATGCTTGCACCGCCGGCGCCTTGCCGTCATAACGGGCGGAAATGGAGCTTCCATGTCCGCCTCGCCGACCGAACATTTCCAAACCCTCCGCGACTTCTTCCGCTATGCCATCAGCCGGTTTAACGCGGCCGAACTCATCTATGGTCACGGCACCGACAATGCCGTCGACGAAGCGGCCTTTATCGTGCTCGAAGCCTTGCACCTGCCCGTGGACAGGCTCGATCCCTTTCTCGATGCGCGGCTGACCGCCGACGAAAAGACGCGGCTCGCGGATCTGATCGATGCCCGCGTCACCACCCGCAAACCTGCGGCCTACCTGCTTGGCCGCACCTATCTGAAGGGCGTGCCGTTTCTGGTCGAGGAAGGCGTGATCGTGCCGCGCTCCTTCATCGGCGAGTTGCTGATGTCGGACGCATTGCAGGGCGAAGGCGGATTGATCGAGGATCCGTCCGCGGTCGAGACGATCCTCGACCTGTGCACCGGCGGCGGCTCGCTCGCGATCCTCGCCGCCATAGCCTTTCCGCAGGCGGCGGTCGATGCCGTCGACCTGTCGCCGCAAGCGCTGGCGCTTGCCAAGCGCAATGTCGCGCTGCATCGGCTCGAAGATCAGATCACCCTGCATGAAGGCGATCTTTTCAAGCCGCTCGGCAAACGGCGCTACGACCTCATCATCACCAACCCGCCTTACGTGACCGCTGCTTCGGTCGCGAGCTTCCCGCCGGAATATCAGGCCGAGCCGGTGATGGCCCATCTCGGCGGCGAGGACGGGCTCGACATCGTGCGCGACATCGTCACGCAAGCACCGAAACATTTGAACCGGCACGGCGCACTCATCTGCGAGATCGGCGCCGGACGCGAGGCATTCGAGGAGCATTTCCCCGATCTGCCGGTTCTGTGGCTCGACACCGACGCCAGCGAAGGCGAAGTGTTCTGGCTGAGGGCGGAGGATCTGTGAACGGACCGCGAGCTTGTAGCTCGCAACGGCGCGACAGCGCCGTACCGGCGCTTGCGAGCCACAAGCTCGCGGTACATTCAGATTCCGCCTGCAGGCAGCATGCTTATCGATCAGCGGACTGCCCCAGCTTTCGCAAGCCCGTCAACCCAATGGGCATCGTCGATCAGCCATTGCGTATCGATCTCATGCTCGCCCGGATGCAGGCAAAGCTGCAATTCGCGGCCCGATGCGCAGCCCTGCCAGATCCGGCAAATCATCGTGCCCTGCTTCTCGATGCGGGTCGGTTCCGGCTTGCAGGCGTCGATCTTCTTCCACAGATCGAACCCAACCCACGTGTCCCCTTGCCGGAACGTGTCGTTGCGGATGCCGCGCCCCTCCAGCGGAAAAGTCCGGTCGGTCAAACCGTGAATGTGCCGGATATTGGCGGGGCCTGACGGGCAATCTTTCGGCATCGGCGTCCAGAAAGATCCGGCGACGGGCGCGAACGCGGCAAAGCGCGAGCCCATGTAGCATGCGGCATACCAGGCCATCGAGCCGCCGACGGAAAAGCCCGAGGCCCAGAGCCGCGCATGATCGATGGGAAAGCGATGATCGACATCGTCCAGCACTTCACCGATGAAGCCGAGTTCATCACGCTTCTGGTTTGGCGAATTTGGAAATGACCAGCTCGTGTCGAGCCCATCGGGCACGATCAGCAAATGGCCGGTCACATCGGAGAAATGCACCATATCCGGCACATTCATCTCGCCCGCGGCGCTGCTCTTATAACCGTGAAAGAAAACCACCGCCGGCAAGCGGCTCTTGCCGTCCCACCCGCTCGGCACATGCACGAGATACTGCCCATGCGCGGTGTGGCACGGTGCTTCGACCGTGCACTCGGCGGCGCGGGCGCCGCCAAGCAACGCGAGAAAGAACAATGCAACACAGAGGGCGCGCATTGCTCTCAACGCCTTTAAACGGCGTAACGGCGAATGAATTTCAGCGCGCGGCCGAGGTCGCCCGCCGTCAATGCCTTGCCCGCATGCATGCGCGCCGCGACGATCGCGGCGGCAAGCCGCAGCGGATGATCCGGCACTTCCAACTTTTGCTTGGGCTCGGACTCATCCGCAAGGCGCTGCAGCCCGGCGCGCTCATCCTCCGTCCCGCCGGATGCGACCGCGAGCGCCAGGGCGAGGCTGGCGAATTGCGCCGGACCGTCCTGCGCTTCGATGGCCTGCACGCGCGCGAAACGCACCAGATTGAGGAAGCGCTTGGCGGCACGCGGCGTCGGCGCGGCGATCGGCCCGAGCGCTTTCAACAACGTCGTGTCCTGCTCGCTCCAGCCACCGTCGAGTTGCGAATGGCCGGCATCGATTTCGGCATTCGGCAAGGCAGCGACATCGCGGTCCATGAAGCGGCCGACGAAATTGTCGCGGCTGTCGGAAATACCCGAAACGTCGAGCGGCAACTGCACGATCTTCTCCAGCCGCTCGGCCGTATCGGCGCCGAAGCTTTGTGCGACTTGCGCGCGATTGATCGCGGCCAGCAGAATGAAACCCGGATGCGCCAGCAGCGCATGGACATCGCTCAGCACGTGGGCGGCGGCCTGCGGATCGAGCGCATCAAGACCGTCCAGCGTCACGACGATGCGATCGGGCCGCGGCGCCGCGCTTTCGCGGTTCTGCAGCAGCCCCGAAAGGGCAGTGAGGAAGGTGCGCGCGCCATCGGCGGGCGTCGAAGCCTTGATGAAATCGGGCGTGATATAGGCCGTGCCGGTCTGTTTCGGCGCGCGGCGTTCGGCCTCTTCGGCGAGAACCGAGGCCTGCGCCGCCTCGGAGGTCAAAGTGTTCACCCGGCGCAATTGGTGCTGATGCTGCGTCTCCAGATCGACCCGGCGCTGCGCCACATCGGTCTTCAGCAAGGCGACGCCGCGCACGATGGGCTGAGTGAAGAGAAACGCGCGGCCAATGACGAAGACGAAACAGAGCAGCGCCAGCCAGAAGAAGGCCGACCCGATATAGGAGAGCCAGATGACATTGCTCTGCAGGCTGAGGGCCGCGGGCGCCAAATCGCTGCTCAAGCCCCAGATGTGGGAGATCCAGTCCTTGTGATGGTCATAGGCGTAGCCGAGAAGCCAAGAGAGGGCGAACAGCAGCACGCCGCCGACGAGCCAGCGCATCTGGCTGCCGAAGGCCCAGAGCGAGCGCAGAAAGACCGTCGCCCACGGCATGGCGCTGCCGGCGCCGGAGACGTCGCGGACTACATCCTTATAGGCGACGATCGGATCATTCGCGACGAAGCCGAAAGCGCGCATGCGCTGCTCGATCCGGCTGCGATTGGCGCGTGCATAGGCGTCGACACCAGAACCGGCATCATAGAGCATCGTCTCGTTCAGCTTGGCCCTGCGGCCCTCAATTTCTTGCAGGGTCTGGCGCTCGCCGTCGAGCCGGCGGTGTGCATCGTTGAGCCGCTCGCGGGCATCGCGTGCTGCGGTCTGCGGATCGGAGGTCGCATGGGCAGCTTCCTGCGCGATCAGACTGTAGGAGCTTCCTCCCGCGGCCGGTTGCAGCAGCGCCGCATGGACGCTTGCGGCGACGGCGGTCGCCGGATCCCCGACGAGCTTGGTGGCGTCGAGCTTGGCCACCACCAAACGGGACGCAAACGGGCTGTCGGCGCCCAGCTTGGCCGCAGCTGTCGTGAGCTGCTGCAGCCGCTCCAGCGTGCGGGTGAGCAGGAAGGTCTTGCCCGCCCCCGCCGCGCCGAAAATACCGATGGTGAACGGGGATTCTGCGCGCTTATGGGCGGCAAGTTCGGCCAGAAGCTCGGCGCTCGAGGCGGAAGCCGAAGTTTGCGGGATTTTCGAGGCGTCGGACGCCAAAACGAGTGCGGGGGGACTGCTGGTGACGAGGGGCGTGACCGGCTTTAGAACCGGCTCGATCCGAACACTCTCGGGCTGCATATAATCTCTCCAAAATCCGCTCTTGAGCCTGGGTGATAATGGCCGAATAAGGCAAAGACCAGACAAAGCGCGATACATCGTCCTTTCCCAACAGATAAATTTGGCAATTTGGGGGGAGATTGCGGAGAGAAAGGCGCAGATTTGCAAACGCGGTTAATGGGTACCACACGAGCGACGCCGAACGGACCGCGACCGTCCCGGTCGCATGCGCGCGGGACGCCCGCGCTCCTTTCAACCGAGCGGCACCTCAAGGCCCGTCTTGACCCGGTCCATCGCGACGAAGGTCTTGAATTTCTTCACATTATTGTTGGTGAAGAACAACTTCCGGGTGAGGGCCTCATAGGCCGCCATGGTCGGCACCAGCAGGACGAGCAGAAAGTCCGCCTCGCCGGTGACGTAATAGCATTGCTGCACCTCGGGCGTGGCGGCAAATTGCCGCTTGGCCGCATCGATCAAATCCGCCCGCTCGCTCTCCATTTCGACCGCGACGAAGATCGTGATCGGCTGGCCGACCTGCGCCGGGTCGACCACAGCCACATTCGCGGCGATCACGCCGTCCTCCTCCATGCGCCGGATGCGCCGCTGCACCGCCGGCGCCGACAGATTGACCCTTTCGCCGATGGTCCGCTGCGGAATCTTGTTGTCGCGCTGCAAGATCGCGAGAATGGCGAGATCGAACGCGTCGAGGGGCGAGGAATTGGCGGCCATGCGCAGGTACTCACGAAACAAAATTGCAAAAGGCGACCGAAAATAGAGCCCATATTCCACGTATTGCGCAATATATTTCCGCCGTCTTGGAGGACTTGCGCGATGTTTCATTTCAATCGGCACGACGATTACGGCCGGCCGCTCGATCCGGCTGATGCGGCGATGCTGGGCCCCGAGGGCCTTGCCAAGGCGGAGCGCTTCCTCGCCCAGCGCGAGGATCACGCGGTGACGCCGATGCACACTTTGCCCCGCCTTGCGGCGGAGCTTCGCGTCGGCGCGATCCATGTGAAAGACGAAGGCCAGCGTCTCGGCCTTGGCAGTTTCAAGGCGCTTGGCGGGGCCTATGCCGTCGCCTGCCTCGCTCTCGACCATGCCGCGGCGCGCTTGGGACGACCGGTCGATATGAGCGAACTGACCATGCCCGACGTGCGCGCCCTGGCGCAAGACCTCACCTTCGCCTGCGCGACCGATGGCAACCACGGCCGCTCGGTCGCGCAAGGCGCGGCATTCGTCGGGGCCAAATCCAAGATTTTCATCCATTCCGGCGTAAGCGACGGGCGCGCCGCCGCCATCGCCGGCTTCGGCGCCGAGATTATCCGGGTGACGGGCACCTATGACGATTCGGTCGCGGAAGCGGCACGGGTCGCGGACGAAAAGGGCTGGGCCATCGTCTCCGACACGTCCTGGCCGGGATATGAGCACATCCCCGGCCTCGTGGCGCAAGGTTATACGGCGCTTGTCGGCGAGGCGTTGCGACAGCTTGCCGAGCCACCCACCCATGTTTTCGTTCAAGCCGGGGTCGGCGGCATTGCCGCTGCCGTCGCGGGACATCTCGCCCTGCGCTTCGGGGCGCAGCGCCCGAAAGTCATCGTTGTCGAACCCGCGCGCGCCGCCTGCCTATACGCCACTGCGGCAGCCGGACATCTCGTCAAAGTGCCGCATGGCGAGCCGACCGTCATGGCCATGCTCGAATGCTACGAACCCTCCAGAATCGCATGGCGCGTACTCGCCCGCGTCGCCGATTGTTTCATGACGGTCGAGGAGGAAGATGCCGTTGACATCATGAACCGCCTTGCCCGGCCCCTTGCGGGCGATCCAGCGATCGTCGCGGGCGAGAGCGGTGGCGTTGGCCTCGCCGGGCTGATCCGCGTGATGCGCGATCCGTCAATCGCGGCGCAATTGCAGCTCGACCGGAATGCGCGCATCTTCGTCATCAACACGGAAGGCGCAACCGACCCCATGGTGTACCGGACCCTGGTCGGCAAGGATCCGCAAGAGATTGCAGCGACTATCGCGCGGGGGACGGCATGAAAAACCCTGAAATCAACGCCGCGCGGCTCCTCGACCGCATTCAGCAACTCGGCGCGATCGGGCGCGATGCCGAAGGCCGGCTGACACGGCTTGCCGCATCCGACGCCGACATGGCGGGACGCGACCAGCTTGTCGCCTGGCTCGAAGCGGTGGGGCTCGAGGTCGCGATCGACCGGATCGGCAATATTTTCGGCATCTGGCGTACGGACACCGACGCGAACCCACTGCTCATCGGCTCACATATCGATACGGTGATCGACGCCGGCATCTACGATGGCTGCTACGGCGTGCTGGCAGGGCTGGAAGTCCTTGCGGCGCTGAAAGAAGCGGGCGTCGCGCCGGCGCGCCCCATCGCCGTCGCGGCTTTCACCAATGAGGAAGGCGTGCGCTACACGCCCGACATGATGGGCTCGCTCGTCTATGCCGGCGGCCTTAGCGTTGAAGACGCGCTCGCGCGCGTCGGCATCGACGGCACCGTGCTGGGCGATGAACTGCGGCGCATCGGCTATGCCGGGGCAAGGGACGCGCCGTTTGCGACGCCGCACGCCTATGTCGAATTGCATGTCGAGCAGGGGCCGGTGCTGGAGCACAAAAACCTAGCCATCGGCGCGGTCGAAACGCTGCAGGGCATTTCCTGGCAGCGCATCACGGTGCAAGGTGTCGCCAATCACGCCGGCACGACGCCCATGGCGCTGCGCCGCGACGCCGGCTATGCCGCGGCGAAGGTTGCGGCCTTCGTGCATGAACGCGCGAAGGCCAACACCAGCGGCTCGGTGGCAACGGTCGGCTCGATCGCTTTCGAACCCAATGCGATCAATGTCATTCCGTCCCGGGCCTCGTTCACGGTCGATCTGCGCAATCCCGACGAGGCGCGCCTGCGCCAGGATGAAGCTGCCCTGCAGGCTTTCCTCGACGAGATCGCCGCGCGGGAAAACGTCACCTATACCGTCGAGCGCCTCGTACGGTTCGAGCCCGTCACCTTCGACAAGCAAATCGTCGCGCTGATCGATGAGGCCGCCGCCGCGCGCGGCTTGAGCGTGCGGCGAATGACCTCCGGCGCGGGACATGACGCGCAGATGGTCGCGCGCATCGCGCCCGCCGCGATGATCTTCGTGCCGAGCAAGGACGGCATCAGCCACAATCCGCGCGAATATACCGCTGACGCAGCACTTGTGGACGGCGCCAATGTGCTACTTGATGTGGTGACGCGCCTTGTGGGAATTTGAACTCGAATGAAAGACATGGATTTGAACGCGCTTCACCGCGACATGACGCAATGGCGGCGCGATTTGCATACGCATCCGGAATTCGGCTTCGAGGAAACCCGCACCGCCGCCTTTGTCACTGAGAAGCTGCGCGCCTTCGGGTTCGACGAGATTGCGACCGGCATCGGCGGCACCGGAATCGTCGCAACCTTGCGCCGCGGCACCGGCAACCGCGCCATTGCCCTGCGCGCCGACATGGATGCCTTGCGGATCGCCGAGCAAAGCACCCTCCCTTATGCCTCGCAAACGCCGGGCGTCATGCACGCATGCGGCCACGACGGCCACACGGCGATGCTGCTCGGCGCGGCGAAAATGCTGCACGAGACCGGGGATTTTAACGGCACGATCCGCTTCATCTTCCAACCGGCCGAGGAATGGGGCAAGGGCGCGAAAGCCATGCTGGCCGACGGGCTGCTCGCCCGTTTCCCGTTCGACGAAATTTATGGCCTGCACAATATGCCGGGCATGCCCATCGGGCGCTTCGAGACCCGCGCCGGACCGGTCATGTCGGCGGAAGACAATTTCGAGATCACCCTGCACGGGCTCGGCGGCCACGCGGCGCGGCCACATGCCACCCACGAGGTGCTGGTCGCGGCCTGCGCCCTTGTCGTCAATCTGCAGACCATCGTGGCGCGGCGCCTCGACCCGACCGATATTGCCGTCGTCTCCGTGACCGAACTGATCACCGACGGCACCCGCAACGCCCTGCCAGGCGAGGCCCGTATCCTGGGCGACGCGCGCTCGTTCAAGCGGGATGTGAGTGCCGCCATCGAGGCGCAGATGCGGCGCATCACGCAGGGCATCGCAGACGCCTACGGCGTTGCGGAAACCGTCACCTATACCCACGAATTCGTGCCGCTCATCAACGATGCCGCGGCGACGCGCGAGGCATTGCGTGCCGCCGAGACCGTCGTCGGGAAAGATCGGGTGGCTGAAATGAAGGAGCCGATCGCCGCGTCCGAGGATTTCGCCCAGTTCCTCGCGCATGTGCCGGGCTGCTTCATGTTCATGGGCAACGGCTCGGAATCCAAGCCGCTGCACAATTCGTCCTATGATTTCAACGACGCCGGCCTGATTTTCGGCGCGCAATTTTTTGCGGAGGTCGCTCGGCAGCGGCTATCCGGTCGCTGACTTGGGAGCGGACAACGCTTTCCAACAGATAGCAGCGACCTTTTTGGACGTTAGCGGAAGGATATGTGATTAACCCCGAAATTTTTGCAAATCCTCGGCACAAAGCTTACGCCCGACCACATGCAGACGTCGTTTGATTTTCTTGAGCGTGTCCTCAACCGTCGAGGTTTCGAGATTCAGGCGATCGGCAATGTTTTTTGACAGCAACCCATTGGCCTTGAGCGCGGCGATCTGCACCTCACGGGCGGTGAGTGGCAGCAGCGTCGCCGGTAGCGAAAGTTCCGCGCGGCGAACCGCCCATCGCGACTGCCACCGATAGAGCAAGGTCGGCACCAGGTATTTGGCGCGCTCCGATTCCTCTGCCGTGAACGGATCGTTCTTGTTCTTTCGATACAGAGTGGTCCACGCCAAGCCGTAGGAACTCTCTAACCCGGCCAGCAGCAAGTGATGAAAGCCGTAACGTAAAAGGTAATCGGCAATCTTGCGCCCCGACGAGATGCCGCAAACATGGCCGCCTTCGGAATCAGTACGCAATTGCCGATATTTTTCCACCGCGACGACTTGGACGATATGCGGATACATCGCGAAGAGCTGACCGATGACATCGTGCTGCGCAAGCGAGCCATAATCGATCACGAATTGCGGATCAATGTTGTAAAGGCGCGTTTCCGATCCGATCCGGATCGTCCCATCACTTTGCCGATCGCCCGCTCCGACAATCAATGAATCGTAATGGATGGCGTCTCTGAAAGAGAGCAGATCCCGGTCCAACATCGACACCCCCAGAAATCGAGGAAGACAGGTTGGGGAAGAGTAGTGGAAGATTGAAGCGGGATTTGTGATATGGCTCACACGCGACAAAATACTGAGGGTGCTGCCGATAAAGTCGCAAATGGGAACTTTGGCGCTACTAAAGTGGTTTCGTACGAGCGTGGCGAGTCAAGCGATCCGTATTGACAAATTGTGATCACAATGCGGGGGCAAGCATGATAAACAAGATCAAAATATTCACTGCGCTTGTCGCACTAACGTTTTCCAACAATGTCCTTGCTGCTGCCTGCCCGCAAATCGTAAAGCCCGTTTGCGCCGCCGATCCTACAACGAAACAGGTCCAAACCTATACGAATTCGTGTTTCGCGCAGCATGCCTCGGCCATCGTCCTTCACGACGGAAAGTGCAATGGCCTCATGTGCCCCAGGAGCTGCATCGTCCATGGCGTCCGCGGCAAAAGCATCATAACAGGCGCCATCAAGGTCTACGACAACATGTGCTGGGCAGAGAAAGATCTAGCTAAATTTATTAGCTATGCGCCGTGTCCGCGGTGACGCACGTGATATACGGGTACATCGCAAAACGCCGACCGATGACCTCGTGCCGCGCTAGCGGCTCGCAATCTAGCACGAATTGCGGATCGATGTTGTAAAGGCGCGTTTCCGCCCCGATCCGGATCGCGCCGTCGCTCTGCCGGCGCCCCCCAACAATCAATGAATCATAATGGATGGCTTCTGTGAAAGAGAGCAGATCCCGGTCCAACATCGACACCCCCAGAAATCGAGGAAGACAGGTTGGGGGAGAGTAGCGGAACATACAGCCTGACTTTGTGAGCAGACTTACACGGATGGAAGTACTAGGACCTTGGTTTGCAAATCAAGGCAATGGAGTTTAGGGCGCAGGAATCCAATCAGTTTGAGATCAGAGCAGGAATCTCGCGAAAATCTTTCGTAAATGGCGCGAAAATTTGCAGGAACCCGAAGATAATAAAAAAGGTCGAAATAAGAAATTCCCATAGTTTAATCCCATTCTATAACGATATTCTGAAATAAGATGATTATTTTTCTATTTGCTCTACTCAAAATATGGAGGAATACATGCACATTCAATTAACTCTTGCTATTATTATGTCGATGTACTCGGGCTCTATACTTGCAGCAACAGCAAATCCTTGCGGCCAGTGCCCTCCAGATAAGAAATACTGCGTTGTTGGATGTGGTGGCGCACATTGCGAAGCCAATGCACTGGAATTGCAGGCTCCGCAAGCCGGAGCGTGCGAACAATACGAAGCGTACATCGGAGCGACGCATTTTTCAATAAACCGACTTTCAACGATAGATACGAAATGATCCCCCATGCTTATCTTCCAAATTGTTATTGGAGGCTGATCGTGACCAATTCGAAATTGATATTTCCCTTTTGCACTATATTTGTAACAAGTTTCGTTTCTGGCTGCGGAATTACGGCTCCGCAAATGAGTGATATTTCATCGGAAAATCGCACGGACAGCCCCAACAACTTGGAAGTAAAAATCAAATCTAAGATTTTTTGCGAGTTGCAAAAAGCAGTTTCAGATATCAATAATCCCTCAATAAGGACACCTTACGAAGAATATTATAATGGTACTATGAAATATATAAAACCTCTACCAGATAAATGGGGAGTGCAATTGACGATTCAATTGGCAGCAGAAGAGAATACATCGATAAATCCTGGAGCAACATTTATCGATCCCTTATCGCCTGCCAAAAGTTTTGGCAGTGCAGTGTCTCGATCATACTCGACCGCTGTCGGGGCATCCATTTCAGCAGACGCAACTAATACTCACAAGTATACATTTTATTATCTCGTGTCGGACTTAGAGGGTGATCAGCCTGAATGTAAGAAATATATGGCACCCGACTTCACCGGTGGATCGCTTTTAATTGATGGCGATCTTGGAATTTATGGTTGGTTAAATAACGCAATGAATGTAAGATCAAGTATTGGAACATCGCGCTCGGTACAGCAAGAAGCCGTTTCATATGATATTAAATTCGATGTGGTGACAAGTGGCGGCTTTACGCCAACATGGAAACTATTGCGCGTCACAACGGGAAATGGCTCTTTAAACTTGATTAACGCAAAACGAGAGCGAACCCATGAATTGATTTTGACCTTCGGTCCGAGTCAAACTGATAAAAATGGAAAGGCTCAGCCCTCAACCATAGCAAGCAACGAGGATCTTGCTCAAAAGATCGGTGCCGCTGTAGCAAATGCGCTTAAATCGGGTAGCCCCTAAGGATTGTACGGTCAACTACCGTTAGTCATTTTACTCTCAAGCGACCATTCTCTTAAGATATCAGTCGCAAAACCCTCCTGTACCCGGGTGGCCGTCTAAACATTGACCACGCGATAATGTTTTCTGTTTAACGACGATGTGTCTTGCGCGCCGGTTCATAATCGGCGAGACGCAGTGCCCTTGTTTCTGCGCGCTGGCCCTGCTACCCCTTCGCCACGATCTCCCCCACCAGCGGAACCATCATGGCGCGCCAGTTCATCTACCATATGCAGGGTCTCACCAAAGCCTATCCGGGCGGCAAGAAGGTGTTGGAGAATATCCACCTGTCCTTCTACCCGGATGCGAAAATCGGCGTTCTCGGCGTCAACGGCTCCGGTAAGTCGACGCTGCTCAAGATCATGGCCGGCATGGACACCGAATTTACCGGCGACGGCTGGGTCGCGGAGGGCGCGCGCGTCGGTTATCTGCCGCAGGAGCCGCAGCTCGACCCGACGCTCGACGTGCGCGGCAATGTCATGCTGGGCGTGAAGGAAAAGAAGGACATTCTCGACCGCTACAACGAACTGGCGATGGATTATTCCGACGAGACGGCGGACGAGATGACCAGCCTGCAGGACGAGATCGAGGCGCAAGGCCTGTGGGATCTCGACAGCCAGGTCGAGCAGGCGATGGATGCGCTGGGCTGCCCGCCGGACGACGCCGACGTCACCAAGCTGTCGGGCGGCGAGCGCCGCCGCGTGGCTTTGTGCAAGCTGCTGCTGGAAAAGCCGGAACTGCTGCTGCTCGACGAGCCGACCAACCATTTGGACGCCGAAACGGTGAATTGGCTGGAAGGGCATTTGCGCAATTATCCCGGTGCGATCCTGATCGTCACCCACGATCGCTACTTCCTCGACAATGTCACGGGCTGGATTCTCGAACTCGACCGCGGCCGCGGCATTCCCTACGAAGGCAATTATTCCTCCTGGCTGACGCAGAAACAGAAGCGCCTCGCACAGGAGGGCCGCGAGGAAGAAGCGCGCCAGCGGGCGCTGGAAGCCGAATCCGAGTGGATTGCCTCGTCGCCGAAGGCCCGCCAAGCCAAATCGAAGGCGCGTATCCAGCGCTATGAGGACCTCGTCGCCAAGCAGAACGACAAGGCGCCCTCGACCGCACAGATCATCATCCCGGTGGCGGAGCGGCTCGGCAACAATGTCATCGATTTCGAGCATCTCTCGAAAGGCTATGGCGAGCGCCTGCTCATCGACAATCTGTCGTTCAAATTGCCGCCGGGCGGCATCGTCGGCGTGATCGGCGCGAACGGCGCCGGTAAGACGACTTTGTTCCGCATGATCACCGGCAGCGAGAAGCCCGATGGCGGCACGATCAAGATCGGTGAGAGCGTGCAGCTCGGCTATGTCGACCAGTCGCGCGACGCGCTGGCCGACAACAAGACCGTGTGGGAAGAAATTTCCGGCGGCAACGACATCATCTATCTCGGCAAACGCGAAATCAATTCGCGTGGCTATTGCTCGTCCTTCAACTTCAAGGGCGGCGACCAGCAGAAGAAGGTCGGCATGCTTTCGGGCGGTGAGCGCAACCGCGTGCATCTCGCCAAAATGCTGAAGAGCGGCGCCAACCTGCTGCTGCTCGACGAACCGACCAACGATCTCGACGTCGATACGTTGCGGGCGCTGGAAGATGCGCTGCAGGATTTTGCCGGCTGCGCCGTCATCATCTCGCACGATCGCTTCTTCCTCGACCGTGTCGCCACCCATATGCTCGCCTTCGAAGGCGACAGTCATGTGGAATGGTTCGAAGGCAACTTCCAGGATTACGAGGAAGACAAGAAGCGGCGGCTTGGGATTGATTCCGTCATCCCGCACCGGTTGAAGTATAAGAAGTTCAGCCGATAAGCGCCTTTCCCTTCTCCCGCAAAGCGGGAGAAGGGATCATGACCTCATCCGACGCAGCGACAAGGGCTCCTGACCGTTCATCAGCCGTGCCAATCGCACGGCCGCAAAATTGTTGTGCTGCCGCTTGCTGAGCCGTTGCGTCAGCAGCATCTTCGCCTCCGCACTCATCCCAGCCCGCACCAGCGAGTCCAGCAGCACCTGCTCGAACACGTCGCGCTGCGCATGCGAGCCGCCAACACGATAGATCTCGTCACGCACCGATAGCAGTTCGCGCGCCGCGACATCATATTCGCCGATCGCATGCGAGGTCAGCGCCTCGGCAATCGTCGTGCCGACATCGCGGATCACGATATGCTGATCGCCATGATGGGACGTGCCATCCAAAAATGTCGAGATAAATGCACAAGCTGTGCCGATCCGCCCCGCGCCAGTCAGCGCGAGCAGATAATGCAGATCGGCGAAGACGAGCGTGCGGTCGCAAATGCGCCGCTCGGCAATATCGGCCAGTTCCTCCCAGCGCCGCCCGACCGCGACGCCATCGAGTTCGAGGCGCGTGAGCAGCGACGCGGCATTGGCAATGTCGCGGTAATCGTCCGTCTTCTCCGCCCGGATGCGCTTGTCGTAAAGGTCGAGCGCCGCCTCCTTTTGCCCCAGTTCGAGCTGAAACAAAGCCTGATGCCAGACGACGTGGAAGGCGAAATTGTTGCAATGGGTAATCGCGTGTTCGTTCGCGCTTAGGAATTCCGAACCCTCTTGCGCCCGTCCGGTCATTTCATGCACATGGCTGACCGCGTGCAGGCCCCAGGCATCGCGTGGCGCCCGCGAGAGCGCGCGACGGCCGATCACTTCGGCTTCCTCATAAGCGCCGGTTTCTTCGAGCGCGAAGGCACGGCAACCGAGCAGATAGCCGATATGCGGGTGGTCGAGTCCGACATGCTCCAGAACGCGATCGATCGATGCGCGCATGCCGCGCGCGTCGCCGAGCATGAAGCGCATGGCATGCGAGAGTTTGGCGGCGAAGGAATCGGCGGGCCATTGCGCCAGAACCGTCTCGAAGCGCTCGATCGCCCCGGTGAAGCGGCCCTCACAGCCTTCGCGCAAAGCGTGCACGTAGAGCGCCTCGCGCATGCTCCCGCTATGTTCGCGGCACGCGCTCGCCGCACGGCTCAGCGCATCGCGCGCCACCGCAATGAGTTCGCCGCGCCCCAGCAACAGCGAAAAGAAACCTTTCGCGCACCAGCCCAAAATCGATTCCGGGTCGGCCTCGAAAAGCCGGTTGAGCGCGAGCGGCGTTTCTTTGCCGTGGCTCAGGAAATGCTCGACCATCTCGCCGTAAGCGCGCGCCGCCTCGGGCGAACCCGTCATGTCCAATCCGCTATGATCCGTCGTCAGCATGGTCGGCCCTCTCATTGAACGAGACTATGGATCAAGTCGGTGACGGCGGCACATCACAACCGGTCATGCCGCCATCACGAGCGCGTGAGTCAAAATTCATACCAACGGTCAATCTTTGTAACCGTTGGTTCCTTTCTTCATTTTTCGTCTCTTAAGGTGAAAGCGAAAAATGAAGAGTGGCCCAAAGGCCGCTTCTCGCGACCTTCGGTCTTAAATCCGTCCTTCATAGGCGTTCTTGCTGATGCGGCAGGCCAGCAGCGTGAAGCGGCCGTGCCGTTTCAGGGCGTTGCGCATTTCGCTCGCCAAGGTCACCCGATCCTCGACCCAGACACCTGTCCCGCCCATTGCAGCAGCGACATCGGCAAAATCCGTCCCGCCGAAATCGACGCCGACACGCTTTTTCTGCATCGCCCGCTGCTTTTGCGCGATAAGCGCGAGGGTTTCATCCACCAGCACCACGAGGACGACCGGCAGTTTGAGGTCACGCAGCGTCGCAAGCTCGCCCAGCACCATTTCCAGACAGGCATCGCCCATGACGGCAATGACAGGGCTTTGCGGACGGGCAAGCTTGTAGCCGGTGGCCAGCGGCAGCGCGCAGCCCATGGTGCAGAGCCCGGTCGACTGCAAGAAGTGATGCGGCGCGGGACACGTCCACATCTGGCTCAACAAAATACGATGTGCGCCCGAATCCGCGGTGATCACGGTCTCCGATGGTGCGACCCGACGGATGACATCGAAGACCACGCCCGGCCCCCATTCCGCTTCCGGCGCGAAGGCCGCGACGAGATCGGCTCTTGCCTGCGCGATCCGCCCCGGCGGCCAATGTGCGCACATTGTGAGCCCCTGCGAGAGCGCGTGCAGCGATGCGCCGATATCGCCGACGAAAACCTTCGCCGCGGCATGCATGAAATGGGTCGGCGGCACCGCGCACAGATCGATGACCCGCGCTGTGTCGGGCCAGGGGTCGCGCCAGCCGATGCGCATCTCGATCGGATCATAACCGGCGAGGAGAATAACATCGGCTGCAGCGACGAGCGGCAGCAAAATACGATCCGCTTTCGGCGACAGGCCGGCGCCGCCCAGCGCCAAAGCATCCGTCTCCGGCAAAATCCCCTTGGCCTTATAGGTCGTGAGCAAGGGCACCTGCTGAGCGCGGCAAAAATCGGCGATAGCAGCATGGGCATTGTGGTTGATCGCATCGACACCGGCGATCACCAGCGGACGCTGCGCCGCCTGCAGCCATTGCCGCGCCTCTTCCAGCGCGGGACCTGGCGCCGGCGCGGCAGGCGCCACGGGTGCCCGCAGCTTCAACCCGCTCTCGCGCTCCTCGCCCTCGGCGACGCCGATCGGCACATCGACATGGACGGGGCCCGGCTGGCCGTCACGCGCAATGGCAATCGCCTTGGCGATACAGGCAGCAACCGCGCCGCGCGTGGCCATCAAGCTCGCCTTGACGACGGGTCGCAGCACGGCCTGATGATCGAGGATCTGATGGGTGAAGGTCTCGGCTTCAGCCGGATCGACCCGCCCGGTCAGGAAAATCAGCGGCACGCGATCCTGCCAGGCATTGGCCACGACATTGATCGCATTGGTGACGCCTGGTCCCAATGTGGCGACGAGAACGCCGATCTCGCCCGTCGCATGCCAGACGCCCTCGGCCATGAAACCAGCCGCGTTTTCGTGTTTGGCGAGATGAAAGGCGAGACCCGCCCGGTCGAGTGCGTCGACAAGGGCCAGAACTTCGCCGCCGGGAATGCCGAACGCGTGGCGGCATCCCGCGGCGTAAAGATGCGTTGCGATAATGTCGGCGCCTGTGGTCATCGGCATTCCGTGCATGAGTCAGATGTCATCTGCCAGCATGCACGAACCGCGCCAACTTTCACATCGCAAATGCGTGAGGGAGAGCGGCCGCACCGCCCCCCGCGTTTAGGCCGGCTCCAGCTCTTCGCGCAGCAGCCCGACAAGATCGAAAGGCTTGTTGAGTTCGCGCGCTTTTTCCCTGGTCATCTGGCCATCGATCCAGTCGCTCCAGTAGCTCGGATCGCGGTCCCACGCGAGTTCGATGCCATTGCCGTCCGGATCGTTGAGATAGATCGCAAGATGGCTCCCGTGATCGGCGGAGCCATCGATCGGATATCCCGCCTCGACCAGGCGCTGCAACGCGCGCGCAAGGTCCTTGCGGGTCGGATAGTTGAGCGCGAAATGGTAGAGGCCGACACCCGGTCCGCGCCGAGGCGACGCGCCTTTGCTCTCCCACGTGTTGAGCGCGATATGATGGTGGTAGCCGCCCACCGAAAGGAAGGCGAAGCTGTCCAACTGGAAGTTGAGATCAAATCCCATCAGGTCGCGATAGAAGGCAACGGCCCGGCCGAGGTCGGCCACTTTCAAGTGAATGTGGCCGATACGCGTTTGAGCGGGAGCATGATAAGTCGACATGACAGCACCTTAAGCGGTTGCCGGACGCAAAGTCGCCGATTTGCCGGATTTCAGAGCATAGGCGCCGTCGCCGATCAGCGCGACCGCGATCAGGCCGACGATCCAGAGCGCCGGAAATTCCCAGCCACCATTCGGATTGTTGAAGAAGAACCCGGCCGCGCCATGCACGGTGAAAATCGCGCCGAGCAGGATCGGAATGCCGGCGAGCGCTCCGACGCGTGCCCAGAGGCCGAGAATGAGCATGACCGCGACGGCGAGTTCCCACACGATCGTGACATAGGCGAGCGCCGGCGGCAGGCCGAGCGAACCGAAGAATTGCGCCGTCCCGGCGGGGGTGAAGACGAAAATCTTCAGGCCGGCATGGGCCAGAAACAGGATGCCGAGCGCGAGGCGCAGCAGCAGAGCGGCATAGGGAGCGGTACGGGTATCGACCATGATCTTTTCCTTCCGGCGAGCGGTCTGTAGGGGCGTGCGAAAGACGGCTTCGCATCGATTTCCCGGCCACCATGCCGCAGTGCAAACAACAAAAATACTGTAATTGTTTCGAATAAAACGTTCTGATATTTTGAATATCTATGGATGCCCTGTCGCTTGACCAATTTCTCGTCTTCGTCACGATCGCGGACGAAGGCAGCTTTGCCGCGGCCGCCCGCCGGCTGAACCGCGCCCAATCGGCAATTACCTATGCCATTCAAAAGCTTGAGGACCAGAGCGGTCTGATCCTGTTCGACCGCAGCCAATACCGCCCCACCCTCACCGAGGCGGGGGCGACGCTGCTGCCACGGGCGCGGCGCGTTTTGGACGACGTCGCCGATTACCGGCTGCAGGCGAGCGGCATCGCCAAGGGACTCGAAGCCGAATTGACGCTTTTGGCAACGGCCTATTTTCCCGGCGAACTCCTGGCGCGGGTTCTGCGGGCCTTCAATGCCGCCTTTCCGGCCGTCCAGATCCGCCTTTCGATCGAATCCACCGATACGAGCACGGATGCGCTACGCGACCGGCAAGCGGATCTCGCCCTCATCAACGAATTCACGCCCTTAGACGGCGCGTTCGAGCGCCGCTTTTGCACGCGCGTCGGTCTCGTCGCCGTCGCCGCGCCCGGCCATCCCCTGGCGCACCTCCCCGCCTCCTTCGGCAGCGACCTGCTGCAGGACCACACGCAGATCGTACTCGAAGCGCGCAGCGAGACTCGCGACGGCCGCGACTTTGGCGTCCATGCCGCCAATCGCTGGCGCGTGACCGACCTCGATATGAAACATCAATTGCTGCTCGGCGGCGTCGGCTGGGGCAGCATGCCCTATCCCCGCGTCGCGGCGGATCTCGCCGCGGGCCGTCTCGTCGCGCTCAAGCCCGACCGTTGGGAAGGCTCGGACCGCATGCCGGTCTTTCCCCTAGTCATCGCCCATCTGAAGGAAACGCCGCTCGGGCCCGCCGCGCGCTGGCTTGTGCAGAAATTTGTTGAGGAAAGTGCGGCGGAGACGGCGAACGGATAGCTTGCCGGCACCAACGCGCTATGCCGCCTTGCGCAGCTTCTGGAACGCCTCCAGCGCCAGCGGATCCAGCCCCTCGCCGCCCTTGGCAATATGCGCGTCCATATCGCGCAGCATCACCGGATTCCAGAATTTCTTGAGGTGCTCGGCGATGCCCACAACTGCGTCATCATGCGGCTGCGTCCGGAAAAACGCAGTGATCTGATTGGCCATGTAAACGAGTTTTTCGGCGCCCTTCATGCGGCAAGACCTCCGGTCAGAATATTGAGTTCGCCGGTAAAGGCGATGGCGCCGTCGTGACGGGCGACGGCGATCATAGTGAGCGCAAGATCGCGCGCCCGCTCGATGGCGAGCGAAGTCGGCGCAGAAATCGCCACCAACGTATGTGCTCCGACTGCAGCGGCCTTCTCGACCATTTCGAACGACGCGCGGCTGGAAATGACGACGAAGCCCGCCGCCGCACTGCGCTCTTTGCGCAGAAGCGCACCAACCAATTTGTCGAGCGCATTGTGCCGACCGACATCCTCGCGCACCAGCACGAGGTCGCCCGCCACATCGGCGAAAGCCGCGGCATGCACCGCATGGGTCAGCGCGTTCAAGGGCTGCATCGCCTCCAGTTGCTGCAAGGCACGAGAAATCGCGGCGGCGGAAACGGGCGCAGCCGGATCGAGAGCCACCCGCGCCGCCTGATCCCGCTTCAACTGCGCCAGATCTTCGATGCCACACAGGCCACACCCAGTGCGGCCCATCATGTTGCGGCTGCGGGCCAGGAGCCGCTGCATCTTGTCGGCCGCGATGCTCATGCGCGCCAGCACGGCCTTGTCTTTCGTCTCGATCTCGATGGCGCGAATGTCGTCGAGCCGATCGATGATGCCTTCGGTCAGGCTGAAGCCAACGCAAAAATCCTCGATATCCTGCGGGCTCGCCATCATCACGGCGAACGGCTGATTGCCGTAGAGAATGTTGACCGGCGTCTCGACTGGAATGGTGCGCGTGATCGGTTGCGAGGCGCCCGCGTAGGTGAAGGCGCGGGCGTTGGTTGGCATTGTGGGAGAGAGGGAAGCGGATTTATCGCTGGTCACATCTCGCCTCCCAATTCACAGCGCCTCTGTTCAGGGAAGTACGCGGGATGACTGAGCGCGTCTCCTTCTCCCAAAGGGAGAAGGTGGCATGCGAAGCATGACGGATGAGGGGACTCGGAACTATCATTGGCTGGATTCTTGTCGCGGCCACTCTCGCAAGGGTGTCCCCTCATCCGACCGACTTCGTCGGCCACCTTCTCCCTTTGGGAGAAGGAGACGCGCCGCGGCATTGATGCTATGCGCGAATCCCTTCTCGACAGAAAAGGCTTCACACGCCTCACTCCGCCGCCAAAATCCGCCGCCTCGTCACTTCCGTCTCGCGGTCCTCTTCCTGCCATCCTGACAGATGGTTGGTGCGCCGTACCTCCACCGCCGTCACCTTATATTCGGGGCAATTGGTGGCCCAGTCGGAATAATCGGTGGTGATCACATTCGCGCCCGTGCGCGCGTGATGGAAAGTCGTATAGACGACGCCCGGCTGCATCCGCTCCGAAATCTGCGCGCGCAGCGAAATGTCGCCCTGCCGGCTGATCAGAGCCACGAGGTCGCCATCGTTGATGCCGCGCTGTTCCGCATCGAACGGGTGAATTTCGAGCACATCTTCGTTGTGCCACACATTGTTGCTGGTGCGCCGCGTCTGCGCGCCGACATTGTACTGGCTTAAGATGCGGCCGGTGGTGAGCAGCAACGGGAAGCGCGGCCCGACCTTCTCGTCGGTCGCGACAAATTCGGTGATCATGAATTTGCCCTTGCCGCGCACGAAATGGTCGACATGCATGATCGGCGTGCCTTGCGGCGCGGCGTCGTTGCAGGGCCATTGCACCGAGCCCATTTCGTCGATCTTCGCGAAGGACACGCCCTTGAAGGTCGGCGTCAACGCGGCGATCTCATCCATGATCTCGCTTGGATGCGCATAATGCATGGGATAGCCCCATGCCTCGGCGAGCTTCAGCGTGACTTCCCAATCCGCGTAATCGGCGAGTGGCTCGATCACCTTGCGCACGCGGCTGATGCGGCGCTCGGCATTGGTGAAGGTGCCGTCCTTTTCGAGGAACGAGGAGCCCGGCAGGAAGACATGCGCATATTTCGCCGTCTCATTGAGGAACAGGTCCTGGACGACGACGCATTCCATCGCCGCAAGGCCGCCAGTGATGTGTTTCGTATTCGGATCGGATTGCGCAATATCCTCGCCCTGCACATAGAGGCCTAAGAACCGGCCAGCCATTGCCTCGTCGATCATGTTGGGAATGCGCAAGCCCGGCTCGGCCGAAAGCTTGACGCCCCAGAGCGCCTCGAACATGTCGCGCGTCGCGTCATCCGAGACGTGGCGGTAGCCGGAAAATTCGTGCGGGAAGGAGCCCATGTCGCACGAGCCCTGTACATTGTTTTGTCCGCGCAGCGGATTCACACCGACGCCGTCATGGCCGATATTGCCCGTCGCCATGGCGAGATTGGCGAGCCCCATCACCATGGTCGAGCCCTGGCTGTGCTCGGTGACGCCGAGGCCGTAGAAGATCGCCGCATTGCCGCCCGTCGCGTAAAGCCGCGCGGCGGCGCGCACGTCGGCGGCGGGAACACCCGTGTAGGTTTCCATGGCTTCGGGCGCATTGATGTCCTGCGCCACGAAACGCGCCCAGGATTCGAACGCCGCAAGGTCGCAACGCTCGCGCACATAATCTTCCTGCACCAAGCCTTCGGTGACGATGACATGGGCGAGCGCATTGACCAGCGCGACATTGGTACCCGGCTTCAGCGGCAGGTGGTAGGACGCCTCAACATGCGGCGACTTCACGAGGTCGATGCGCCGCGGATCGGCGACGATCAGTTTCGCGCCCTCGCGCAAACGCTTCTTCATCCGCGAGGCAAAGACCGGATGACCGTCGGTCGGATTGGCGCCGATCACCAGCATGACATCGGCCTTGTCGACCGATTTGAAATCCTGGGTTCCGGCCGAGGTGCCAAAAGTCTGCGAGAGGCCGTAGCCGGTCGGCGAGTGGCACACGCGGGCGCAGGTATCGACATTGTTGTTGCCGAAACCGGCGCGGATCAGCTTCTGCACCAGGAACGTTTCTTCGTTCGTGCAGCGCGACGAGGTGATGCCGCCGATGGCATCGCGGCCATATTTCGCCTGAATGCGCTTGAACTCGGAAGCAGCGTAATTGATTGCCTCGTCCCAGGACACTTCCCGCCAGGGATCGGTGATCTTGGCGCGGATCATCGGCTTGGTCATGCGGTCCTTATGGGTCGCATAGCCGAAGGCGAAGCGGCCCTTCACGCAGGAATGGCCCTCATTCGCCTTACCGGCTTTGTCCGGCACCATGCGCACGACCTTGTCGGCAATGGTTTCGGCGCGGAACGAACAGCCGACGCCGCAATAGGCGCAGGTCGTCACCGTGACCTTGGCGGGCGTGCCCATTTCGATCACGCTCTTCTCATTGAGCGTCGCGGTGGGGCAGGCTTGCACGCAGGCGCCGCAGGAGACGCATTCGCTGCTGAGGAAGTCGAGCCCGCCGGGCGAAACCTTCGAGCCGAAGCCGCGGCCCTCGATGGTGAGCGCGAACGTCCCCTGCACTTCCTCGCACGCGCGCACGCAGAGCGAGCAGACGATGCATTTCGACGAATCGAAGGTGAAATAGGGATTGCTCTCGTCTTTGGGGCCCTGCTTATGCTTGGCGTTGTCGTAGCCGTAACGCACGTCGCGCAGACCCACGGCGCCAGCCATATCCTGCAATTCGCAATCGCCATTGGCCGAGCAGGTGAGGCAATCGAGCGGATGGTCGGAGATGTAAAGCTCCATCACGCCCTTGCGCAATTTTTGAATGCGCTCGGACTGCGTGTGCACCACCATGCCATTTTCGGCCGGTGTCGTGCACGATGCCGGCGTGCCCTTGCGGCCATCGATTTCGACCAGACACATGCGGCACGAGCCGAACGGCTCGACCATATCGGTGGCGCAAAGCTTGGGAATCTTTGTTCCCATCTGCATGGCCGCCGCCATGACCGACGTACCTTCGGGCACCGCGACGGAGACGCCGTCGATGGTGAGCGTGACGGTCTTTTCGGAAACGCGGATCGGCGTGCCGGTGTCGAGTTCACGGATGAACATGGAAGCGCTCCCAAACTGGATCAGAATGAACTATCCGCATGATCGTCACTCCGCTGCCACGGCTTTTGGCTGTGGCCCAAAGTCTTCGCCAAAGTGCTCCAGCGCGCTCATGACCGGCAAGCCGGTCAAACCGCCAAGCGCGCAGAGCGAGCCGTCGGTCATCACCGTGCAGAGATCCTTGACGAGTTCGATGTTCTTGTCACGCTCGAAGCCGAGGCGGATCTTGTCGATCGTCTCGACACCGCGGGTCGAGCCGATGCGGCACGGCGTGCATTTGCCGCAGCTTTCCGCCGCACAGAAGGCAAAGGCAAAGCGGGCTTGCGCCGCCATATCGACCGTATCGTCGAAGACGACGATGCCGCCATGCCCGAGCATGCCGCCGACGGCGAGCATGGCCTCGTAATCAAGCTTTGTATCGAGCAAACGTGACGGAAAATAGGCGCCCAGCGGCCCGCCGACCTGCACTGCACGCACGGAGCGGCCCGAGATCGTGCCGCCGCCGATATCCTCGACGACTTCACGCAAGGTAAGGCCAAAGGCGGTTTCGAAAATGCCGCCATGCTTGAGGTTACCGGCGAGCTGCAGCGGCATCGTGCCGCGCGAACGGCCCATGCCGTAATCGGCATAAGCCTTGCCGCCGTGCTGCAAGATCCACGGGATCGCGGCAAAGGACAGAACGTTGTTGATGACCGACGGCTTGCCGAACAGGCCCTTGATCGCCGGAATCGGCGGCTTGGCCCGCACCACTCCCCGCTTGCCTTCTACGCTCTCCAGTAGCGATGTTTCCTCGCCGCAGATATAGGCGCCGGCGCCGACACGCACATCGAGATCGAAATCCGGCATGTGGCCTGCCGCCTTGGCGAGCCGGATCGCGTCGCGCATGCGCTCCACCGCGGACGGGTATTCAGAGCGAATGTAAATCACGCCCTTCGTCGCCCCGACCGCGCGGCCCGCGATCGTCATGCCTTCGATCAGCATGTAGGGATCGTCTTCCATCACCATGCGGTCGGCGAATGTGCCGCTGTCGCCTTCATCCGCGTTGCAGACGACGTATTTCTGCGGCGAGGGAAGGCCCGCGACCGTCCGCCATTTGATGCCGGTCGGGAAGCCCGCACCGCCACGCCCGCGCAGGCCCGAGGCGACCACTTCCTCGACGATCTCGGCGGGCTGCATGGCGAGCGCTTTGGCAAGGCCCTGGAACCCGTCATGCGCCTGGTAATCGCTGAGCGACAACGGCTCGATCACGCCGATCCGCGCGAAGGTCAGGCGCTGTTGGCGCTTCAGATAGGAAATCTCTTCCGTCAGGCCCAGGGCGAGCGGATGGCTCGTGCCGGCCAAAATCGCCTCAAGCAGCCCGGGCGCATCGGCGGGCTTCACCGGTCCGAAGGCGATGCGGCCGCGGTCGGTGGCAACCTCGACCAGCGGCTCCAGCCAGAACATTCCGCGCGAACCGTTGCGGACGATCTCGACCTCAGCGCCGCGCTTGCCGGCCTCCTCGGCCAAGGCTTTGGCGACCCGGTCGGCCCCGACCGAGCGGGCGGCGGAATCATCGGGGACATAGAGACGGAGCGTCATCAGCGACCCTCCTTCGCGAGGGCGAGAACCGAATCCGCGGCCTCTTCATCGAAACGGCCGATCAACTCGTCATCCAGCATGGCCGCCGGGGAAAGGGCGCAATTGCCGAGGCAATAGACCGTTTCGATCGAAAGACGGCCATCGGCGGAGGTCGTATCGGCCTTGTGCCCGCATGCGGCGAGATGCGCGACGACGCGTTCGGCGCCCATGGATTGGCACGACTCGGCGCGGCAGATTTTCAGCACATGCGCGCCCTGCGGCTTGTCCTTGAAATCATGATAAAAAGTCATCGCGCCGTGCACTTCGGCCTTCGACACATTCAGGCTGTCAGCAATGAGCGGAATCACCGCGCGGTCCACATAGCCAAAGGTTTCCTGCAACGCATGGAGCATCGGCAACATCGCTGTCGCCGTCTCACCGTCTGGCCCGTAAAAGGCTATTGCCTCGGCCCGTTCCGCCGCGATCACATTTCGCGCGGACTCGACATCGAAATCCCTTTTCCCCATCATCCGGGGCCCTCCCGCCATGCGGCAAGTCTATTACAATTCTAAAGTATTTTCCTCCGTGGTGGGGCGGGATGCAAATCAATTCTTCCGAAGGGTCAATAGGCTTTGCCTATCATCCGAGCCAGCGGCCCAGCGGCTCAAGCCACATGCAGGCCGTAGATCAACGCGAGGCTGATCGCGCCCAGCACCAGAAGCGACAGGATCACAGCGCTTGTCACACGCACGCCGGCGCGTGCCACCATCCGCACATCGACACCAAGTCCGAGCGCCGCCATGGACACGACGGTGAGGAGGGAGGCGAGGGTCGTGACGGGGGCCGCGAGCCCGGCGGGAATCGCGCCACAGGAGCGCAACGCCGCCATGGCGAGAAAGCCGACGATGAACCAGGGCACCAGGTGGTGAACGGAAACACGCTTCGCCGACGCCGAGCCGCCGCCAAGGCGATGGCCGAACAGCGACAGCATGAGCACGACCGGGCCGAGCATCAGCACGCGCACGAGCTTGATCAGCGTGCCGACCTGATTGCTGAGCGCGCCGACCGGCACGGTGGCCGCTAGCACCTGCGGCACAGCATAAACCGTCAGACCGGCCAACGTGCCATATTGGGTCGCGGACATGTGCAGCACCGGCACGAGCAGCGGCAATCCGAGCACCACAGCGACGCCCAGGACCGCGGTGAACGCGATCGATGACGCCACATCGCCGCTGTCGGCATCGATCACCGGCGCCACCACCGCAATGGCCGAATTGCCGCAAATGGAATTGCCGCATGCGACCAGAAGCGCCAGCTTGTGGTGCAGGCCAAGCAAGCGGCCGATCAGGTAGCTGGCGCCGATGGCGAGCACAACGACGAGCGCGATGCCGATGATCAGGGCCGGCCCCACTGCCAGCAAGGTGGAGAAACTGATCGAGGCCCCGAGCAGCACGACCGCGACTTCCAGCAGGATCTTGGCGCTGAAGGTGATTCCCGGCTGAAACCGCGCGTGCGGGGTCCACAGCGTGCGGATCGCGGTGCCGAGCAGGATTGCCAGCACCAGCGCCTCCAGCCAATCGTGACCGAAAACATAAGCTTCGACGCGTTGCAGCCCGATTGCCGCGAAGGTGACCGCGATGCACAGCAGGATGCCCGGCACATATTTCCGAATGGGGAAGCGGCCGGCGGCGGGAGGGGAGAGCGCGATATGTGCCATGAACTAGACATATCGGAGACAAAGGCATAACTCTAATACATCCTCCTCACTGATATATAACCAAAAGTTATGCCGCTCAATCTCCACCTGCTCCGTCTGTTCACCCATGTCGCCGAGAGCGGTAGCTTTTCGGCGGCGGCGGAGCGCCTGCACATCAGCCAGCCGGCGGTGTCGAAGGGTGTGCGGGAATTCGAGGCGCAGGTGGGCAGCCGGTTGCTGGAGCGCGGGCCTGGCGGCGTCGTGCCGACCGGCGCCGGCGAGATGCTGCTGCGCCATGCGGCCATGCTCTTTGCCACTGAGCGGGCGGCGGAGGAGGACCTTGCCGCGCTGCGCGGCCTCACCAAGGGGAGTCTCACGGTCGGCGCCAGCACAACGATCGCGACCTATTTCCTGCCGCCGCTGCTTGGCCGCTTTCACCGCGCCCATCCGCATATCGACCTCAGCATCCGCATCGCCAACACCTCGGCGATCGCCAATCTGCTGCTGGCGCGCGAACTCGACATCGCGCTCGTCGAAGGCCCGGTCGAGGACAGCGCCATCGAGGCGCGTCCCTGGCGCGTCGACGAATTGATCGTGATCGCGCCGCCCGGCCACCGGCTGACCTACGGCACCCATAAGGCCGCGGCGCTCGCGGATGAAGTCTTCATCGTCCGCGAGCCGGGCTCGGGCACGCGCGAAGTGGTCTGGGCCGCGCTGGCGGAGCATCACGTGACCCCACGCGCGACACTGGAAGCCGGCAACACCGAAACGATCAAACAAATTGTGATGGCGGGCCTTGGCATCGGCATCGTGTCGCGCGCGGCGGCCGCCGATCACCTGACTCTCGGCAGATTGGTGAAGATCGACATCGAGGGGTTTCAGGTCAGCCGCACGCTCACGCGCCTCTCCCTGCGCGGCCGTCAGCCGAGCGCGGCAGCGAAAGCATTTGAAATATTGCTCGATCCGCCCCGGAAACAATCAAAGCGTTAGCCGCTCCGGTGGGACGATGAGTTTGTGCACGTCGAGCGGCTGGCTCAAGGCGACGAGATTGCGCGCGATGGGCGAAACCGGCTGCCGGTTGGCGATGATCAACCCGACGCTCTTGCGCACGTCCGGATGCACGAGCCGCAGCGGCTTGGTCTTTTGCGGCAGGCCGAAGAATTCGAGCAGCGGCCGCGGCACGATGCTCGACCAATGGCCGGCGCTCGTGTGCGAGCACAGGTTGAAAATCGAATTGGTTTCCATGGCCGGCACCGGCTGCTTGCCGACGGAGCGAAAGATGCCGTCGATGATCCGCCGGTTCTGCATGTCGGGCGTCAGCAGGCACAAATGCGCCTCCGCCGCCTCCGCCCAGCCGATTTCCTCCAGCCGCGCATAGGGGCTGTCGACGGGGGTGAGGAAAACATAATCCTCGTCATAAATCGGCTTGGCCTGCACCTGCGACAGCGGCTCGTTGTCGAGATAGGTGAGGCCGGCATCGAGATCGAAACTCTCGACGCCGCGGTTGATCTCCTCGGAATTGAGCGACATCACGGTGACGATCACTTGCGGAAAGCGCGCGTAGAACGGCGCGGTGATATGGGCGACGACCGGCAGCGCCGTCGGGATCACGCCGAGGCGCAAGCGGCCGGACAGCCCCTGCCCCATCTCCTGCAAGGTCTGTTTCATCGCCGCGGCTTCGGCCAGAATGCGCTGCGCATGATCGAGCACGCATTGCCCTTCCGCAGTCAGGCCGATGAACTTGTGGCCGCGCTCGACGATCGGAATGCCGAGTTCGTCCTCGAGCTGCTTGATCGCCGCCGACAAGGTCGGCTGCGACACATGGCACGCCGCCGCCGCGCGGCCGAAATGCCGCTCGCGCGCCAAAGTGGTGAGATAGACGAGCTGTTTGAAAATCACGAATGGGAATCTCCGCCCCGACCTTACGCAGTTTTGCGGAAGAGGGAAATTTGCGCTTATCTAGCGCCGACCTAAGTTGCCCCTTTTCCGGAGAACCCGATGAAGCCCGCGAGCAGCGCCAGTGCGCTCAAAGTTCAAGCCGTGTTGGGAGGCGGTTTCAAAGTTCTCGAATTCGACGACAGCACGCGCACGGCGGCGGACGCGGCGCAAGCGGTTGGCTGCTCGGTGGGGCAAATCGCCAAATCGCTGATTTTCCGTGGCTTGCAATCGGACCGATCCGTCCTCGTCGTCGCCTCCGGAACTAATCGCGTCGACGAAAAGAAGATCGCGGCTCTGCTCGGCGAGAAGATCGTCCGGGCGGATGCGGATTTCGTGCGCGACAAAACCGGCTTCGCCATCGGCGGCGTGCCGCCGGTCGGCCATGCCACTCCGCCGGTGACGATCCTCGATCAGGATTTGCAGCAGTTCGAGATCATTTGGGCCGCAGCCGGCACGCCCAACGCGGTCTTCGCCCTGACGCCCGCGCAGTTAAAGGATCAGACCGGCGCGGCTTTCGCGGATGTCGCAAAGGCCATTTAGGGCGTGGGCTCATTAGCGCGTAGCCAAATGCGGATTGATGCGAGCTTGATGAAGGCCAGATAGTTGGCCGCGAGTTTGTCGTAACGGATCGCGACGCGCCGACATTGCTTAATCTTGTTGAAGAACCGTTCGATCAGGTTGCGCGCGCGATACAGATACGGGCTGAAGCAGATCGGATCTTTTCGATTTCGTTTCGGCGGAATGTTCGCCCATGCTCCTTGTTGGCGGGCAAGTTCCCTGATCCAGTCCGCGTCGTATCTGCGATCCGCGAGTAACATCGTTTGAGGAAGCAAGGCGCTGAGGAAAGGCGGACACAGCCGATTGTCTTGCGCCTCGCCAGCGTGAGAGCGAGATGCACCGGCAGGCCATTGGTGTCCACCACCGCTTGAATCTTGCTCGTCAGGCCCCTCGCGAGCGACCCATATCTTGGTGGCTGTTGTCCGCGATATAGGCGCCGCGCTGGTGCACGCGCACGACGGAGGTATCGATCATCTGCACCGTCGCGTCATGACCGGCGGCCAGCGCATCTATGATCTGGTCCCAGACGCCAGCCCGCCGCCAGCGCACGAAGCGATTGTAACAAGTGGTGCGGGGACCATAGGTCTCTGGCAGGTCGCGCCGCGGTGCACCTGATCGCAGAACCCAAAAGATGCCATTGAGCACGCGACGGTCATTTACACGCGGAACGCCGCGCGGCTTGTTCGGCAGCATCGGTTTGACGGCGGTCCATTCATAATCGGTGAGTTCGTAGCGCATGATTCGAGGCTCCGGTTTCGGAGCTTGAATCATGTCCACGGCGATACGATCAAGCGGGAATGGCGCGTCGTGGATCCGCTAATGCTTTGAGTTGACTTCCGCTTTCGGCAGCATCGCGGGCATGGCCGGACCTGCCGCTGGTTCGACCCGGTCGCGAATGACCCAGAGCAGACCTTCACGAATTAAACAGCACTTGATTTATTAATTAATATTTGATCCATTTAACCAAATGAATGCATTTAAATCTTCTTAGCGGAAAGCGTTGGCCCTTTCCATCCAAGGGAGCACGATCAAATGCTTCAATCCGCTCTCCGTTACTGTTTGAACCACCCGGTACGGGCCGCCTACACATTGGCGTCCGAGCCACTCGAGGTTTTGACAGCATTCCAGGAGAGATTGGTCGCAAGTCGCGAACGGCCCGTCCCCCCCGACCTGTACCAGGCCGACGACAACTGGGAATGCCGGATGCATGAACTGCTTGGCGTCCCGCAGCCGTGCTCCGCAACTCGAGAGTTCTGGGCGTTGTGGCCGGAAGTCATGAGAGAACTGAGAGATAAGGGCATTCGGGTCGGTCCACAAAGTTTCAAGGGATGGAATGACGGTGATGCTGGGCTCGTGCGGGCGATTTGGTGTCTCACCCGTCATCTCCGGCCCAGCAATGTTGTTGAGACCGGCGTCGCTCACGGCGTTTCGTCACGTTTCATCCTTGAGGCGCTTGAACGCAACGGGGTTGGTCATCTATGGAGCGTTGACCATCCACCGCTAGAGCATGTGTGGCGTGAACAAATTGGCATAGCGGTCGGCGGCCGATATTCAACTCGCTGGTCCTATATCAGAGGATCGAGCAAACGGCGGCTTCCCACCATATTTTCCCAACTTGGCCAGATCGATCTTTTTGTTCATGATAGCCTACACAGTGAACATAACGTTCGCTTTGAGATAGACCGCGCCTGGGCATCGCTGCGGCCGGGCGGAGCCATCGTCGTTGATGACATCGATGCCAACCGGGGCTTCAAATCATTCGTGGAGACTCATTCAGCGCACCAGTCGCTGATTTGCGAGGCTGAGCCGCTTCGCCCCGACTTGAGGCGCTTCAACAAAAAAGGGCTGTTTGGAATCATTCTGAAGGAGCCAACGGCACCACGCAGCGAAAATTAGCCGTTACCGTCGCCACCGCATGTTCGGGTCTCGCTGCGAAGTGATGACGAACCGCGCCGACGGGATCAAAGGCCGAGATGGTGAGTTCGTGATCAAATGTTAAGATCGCCAATGCGCTCGGCCTTGCCGCTCTCGCTGACATTGCTCACGCCGCAACGATAAGGTGATCGAATTGCGGTTCCTGAATGTCGCCTGTTGGCCCATCGCGTCATTTCGCCGCGCTGCGGAATTTGGTCGCTATCGGGGCATGGCGGACTCTGGCAAGCTGTCTCCCCGGCAGATTTGGGGTTCGCGGCCTAGATCAGACCGGCTTCAGAAATAGTCCAACCGTCAACGCTGCGCCGATGCAGACGATGGCGATGCGCAGGATTTTTTCGTTCACCCGATGCAAGGCCCAAGCACCGCCGAGGCCGCCGGCCATGGCGCCGGCACCGAGCACGACGGCTTGCAGCCAATGGACATTCGGCGAGGTCGCGAAAATCGCCACGGCAGCCGCGTTCATGACGCCGGCGAGCGCATTTTTCGTTGCGCCGGCCGTGCGGGTCTGGACGCCCGCCAAGGTCAGCGCCGCCATCATCAGAAAGCCGATGCCGCCGCCGAAATAACCGCCGTAGATCGCGATGCAGAATTGCGCGATGGCGGCGCCCACCGGACCGATATGGACCGCGCCGTCGGCGCTCGGCTTACGGAAGAAGCTGCCCCAGGCAAAAGTGCCGGTCGCGAACAGCACCAGCCACGGCACGAGCCGCGCAAACAGCGTGGCCGGCGTGCTGAGCAGCAGCAGGCCGCCCAAGGCGCCGCCCGCGATGCTGAGAACGAACAAAACCCAAAACGGCAATTTGCCGACGCCGGAAACCAGGCTGCGGCCGGCCAACCCGGTCGTCACCTGGCCGGGAAACAGCGCGACCGTCGAGGTGATATTGGCGGCGAGCGGCGTCATACCCGCCAAGATCAGCGCGGGCAACGTAATGAAGGAACCGCCGCCTGCCAGGGCGTTTTGCAGGCCGGCCCAAAAGCCGGCGATCAGGACGAGAACGAGCATGAAGGATCAGGAAATCCGGGAGGAAACAATATCTCATTCCAAACGCCATAATTGGCTGGCAATGGCAAGGGCCCTTGTTGTCACGGCTACCCTGCGCTGGACAGTGACGCTAGCGGTCGAAATCCAACACATGGTTCCCGTGCGCGATTGGCCGCCATTGAACCTAACGTGACCCCGTGAGATGGTGAGCTCGCCAACTCAGGTTGATTGAGGCCTGCGACAGCAAGATAGGGAGGCTTAAATGCCGACAATCATTGGCCACCATAACATCACAAAGGGCACGAAACATTGGCTCGACTCGCCGAAACGCAAGGAGTTGTTTGGTCCGCTTGGCGTGACCAACATTCGCACCTTCGTTGATCCAAAAGACCCGACACGGGTGGCCGTTCTCATGGACGTTCCTGACATGGACGCAATGATGAAGGCAATGCAGAGCAAGGCAGCCGCCGACGCGATGGCATTCGACGGCGTGGCGCCGGAGTCTCTGGTGATCCTGGTTGAATCGTAACGTCACCGCCGCACGCGGCAGCGTCTGCATGACGTTATTACGCGGCTAATGTGCGACTCCGGCCTTTTCGTGGCTGGGTATCAAGCGTCAGACTTTGACCACTAGATCAAATGCCCTCGCCGTCGACCAGGACCGGCGCATGAATGCCGCATTCGGTCTTGGCGCGGCCGCGCCAGCGGCCGGCTCTTTCGTCTTCGCCGGGACGGATCTTGCTGGTGCAGGGAATGCAGCCAATGCTCGGGTACCCTTGCGCCACGAGCGGATGGCGCGGCAGATCGTGCTGGGCGAGATAGGCTTTGATGTCGGCGCCGGTCCAGCGCACGAGCGGATTGATCTTCACCCGTCCGCTGTCGGCCTCGAACATCGGCAAGGCCGCCCGCGTCGCTGCCTGGAAGGCCTTGCGGCCGGAAATCCAAGCATCGAACCCGCGCAAGGCCTTGGCCAAAGGCAGCACCTTGCGGATGTGGCAGCAGCCATCGGGATCGCTGGCCCACAGGAAATTTTCCTCATCCTTCTGCGCGAGATCGGCCGGATCGGGCTGAATGCTGCGCACGTCGGTGAGACCAAGACGCGCGATCACCGCATCGCGATAGGCCAGCGTCTCGGGGAAAAGATGGCCGGTATCGAGGAAAATCACCGGCGTCTCGGGGGCGACCTGCGCGGCCAGATGAAGCAGCGCGACCGAATCCGCGCCAAAGCTCGACACGATGGCGACACGACCCGGAAAGATCTCGCGGATCGCCAAGCGCAAAGCCTCTTCCGCGCCCACGTCGCCGAAACGCTCCTGCAGCAGGCGCGCGTCGACGCCCTCGCCGGGAATGGCCAGGTCAACGGGGCGGATCTCTCGGCCCAAAACGGAGGAGGCATCTTGGATCATAGCCGGATTATATAGGAGATAATTTTATTATCCATAGCGAACTGTCTATTATTTTAATACACATTTCATATACGTGTTTATCGGCCTTTAAGGTTTCGCTAAATCGCGGCGCTTAAAGCTGACATTCCCGCCCCCGGACCGTCCCATGCCGCCACGCGCCCCTTTGCCTCGCCTCGTACTGCTTGCCGCACTCCTCGCTTGCCCTCCCCTCGCCGCGCATGCCGACGACACGGAGCCTAAGAACATTGCGTTCTTTTGTGTGGCGATCTCCTTCCAGACCCATACGGCCTATATCACCGAGCTTCTCAACGATTATCCCGGCAAGGACGATATGGAACAAAAGCTCGGCAAATTCCTCGACCAGGAATCCCTTCCCTATCAGAACGTGCAATGCCCCTTGCCGCAGGAAGGTTCGGCGGCTGTCATGGCTTGGACCGAAGCGGAAAATTTCAATCGCAAGCTCGGCAACAAAATCGTGCGGATCAGTAGCGGGCCGCAAGGGTTTCAGGTCAAGCCATAGTCGTCGAGCTTTCTGCAACCGGCTGCGGCGCAAGATCGTCGCGATGCGCAAGCGCGCATCACAACGATCATCACAAAATTAGGCGCGACAAATCGCATTGCCCGCTTGCACCGTGTGCTCGGACTGTCGTATTTTTTGTATATACATAACAAGCGAGAATGTCGGCTCGTGACGTTCTCCTGATTATCGGGAACGACATGCACAAACCTTCGCCGCACCAGACACTTCTTCTCGGCGAAGAGCCAATTTCCATTGAAACGCTGCGCCAAGTCGCACGCGACCGCCGCCGCATCACCCTCTCGCATCGTCTCGAGCGGCGCCTGCAGCAAGCACGTGCGGTGGTCGATCGCCATGTGGAGCAGAACAAGCCGGTTTACGGCCTGACTACCGGCCTCGGCGCGACCGCCGATACGCGTCTCAGCCAAGAGGACATGATCGCCTATCAATATCGCGCCATTCCGGCCCGTGCAGTCGGCGTCGGCCCGCGCCTGCCCACCGATGCGGTCCGCGCCATGATGTTCGCGCGTCTTGCCGGCCTCGCGGCGGGCGGATCGGGTGGATCCTATACGCTCGCGGAGGCTTTGGCCGGCGCGCTGAATGCCGGTTTCCACCCCATCGTCCCGTCGATCGGCTCGATCGGTGCGGGCGATCTTGCGCCACTCGCCCATATGGGCCTGGCCATGATCGGTCAGGGCGAGGCGGAATGGGGCGGCCAGATCCTGCCGGCGGTGGAGGCGCTGCAGCGCGCCGGCCTGCAGCCGGTCGATCTGCGGCACAAGGACGGTCACGTCCTGATCGTCGCCAACAGCCTGTCGGTCGGCCGCGGCGCGCTGGCGGCCCATGACATCGACGACATGCTCAATATTTTCAATCTCGCCTGGGCGATGAGTATGGAAGCGTTCCGCGGCAATGTCAGCCCGATCGACGCACGCGCCTGCGCCGCTCGCCCGGCGCCGGGACAGGAAAATGAAGCCGCGCGCCTGCGCGCGCTGCTGCACGGCTCGGCCTTATTTACCGTCGGCGAGGCACGGCGCCTGCAAGACCCGCTCAGCTTTCGCTGCGCGGCACCGGTGCATGGCGCGGCGCGCTCCGCCCTCGACCTCGTGCGCGAGGCGATCGAGATCGAGCTGACCCATTCCGCCGACAATCCCATCGTCCTCACCGAGGCGGAGGCCATTCTCTCGAACGGCAATTTCGACATGACCGCCCTCTCGCTGCGGTTCGAAATGCTGGGCCAGGCACTCGCCCATGTCGGCACTCTGTCGGCGCGCCGCGCGAACAAGCTCATGGCGGCGAATTTCTCCGGCCTGCCACGTTTTCTCTCGCCGCTCGGTGCGTCCTGGCAGGGATTTCAGACCGTGCAGAAAACCATCTCGGCCTTGGAAAGCGATGTGCGCCAGCGCGCGCAGCCCGTGCCGCTCACTCTGCTGCCAGTCTCCGACAGCGTCGAGGACCATGCCGCCAACACGCCGGCGAGCGTCGCCAAAACGCACGAGATGGTCGAGCGTCTTGCCTACCTTGCCGCCATCGAGATGATCGTCGCGGCCCAGGCGATCGATATGCGTAAGCTCGACAAACTCGGCGAAGGCGCCGAACGCGGCTATCGGACCATTCGCCGCCATGTCGCGTTTCTGGAAGAGGATCGCGCGCTCGGGCCGGCTTTCGACGCGGTCGCGCAAGCGATTTTCGACGGCGCATTCGCTTAAGCAAACGTCAAACGGGGAGTTGCATGAAAATCACCGCCATCCGCGCCACGCCGATCAATCTCCCCATCGAAGCCCCCTATTGGTGGTCGTTCGGCTGGCTGTTCGGCTCCTCGCGCTGCGTCGTCGAGGTCGAAACGGATGAGGGCCTCACCGGCCTTGGCGAGGCGGCAAGCTGGACCGCTTGTGCCATCGTCGACAAATTGAGCCCGCGCCTCATCGGCCGCGATCCACTCGACATCAACGGCGCGGAACTCGTCTGCCTGCCGAGCTGGCGCGGCGTCTCCTCCACCATCGACTTCGCCACGATCCGCGCCTTTGCCGCCATTGAGACCGCGCTGTGGGACATCAAGGGCAAGGCGTTCAACCAGCCGCTGTATCAGCTCTTCGGCGGCGCGGTGCGCAAGGAGATCGGCTTCACCGATTATTTCGGCTTCCGCCTGAAGCACAACGGCAAGGGCGGCGAGCTGACGCCGGAGGCGGTGGTCGATTATTGCTTGTCGCTAAAGGAGAACCACGGCACGACCTGGTTCGAAGGCAAGTTCTGCACCCGCGACATCAATCCGAGCGTCGAGATGTTCCGCCAATTGCGCGACGCGCTCGGACCGGATGCGATGCTGCGCATGGATTCCAACATGGCCTATTCGGTCACCGAGGCCAAACGCATCGCCGCGCGCATCGAGGACCTCGACATCCGCAATTGGGAAGAGCCGTGCGCGACCTTCGAAGAGATGGCGGAGTTGCGGCGCTTCACGGCCATCCCGTTCTCGGGCCATAATGTCGATATTCGCCGCGCCGTCGAGCTCGGCGTGCCGGATGCCCTGTGCACCGACGTCAATGCCCATGGCGGCATCGGCCGCACCTTGCGCTTCATCGGCGCCTGCGAGGCGATGGGCAAGGACTTCTGGTGCTACAGCGCCAATTGCGGCATCGGCAGCGCCATCTATCTGCATCTCGCCGCGGCGCATCAATGGATGCGCGAGCCGAGCCAGAGCCTGTTCCGCATGCAGCCGTTCGACGTCGTGGAGGACGGCCCCTTCCTGCCGAAGAACAACCACGTGCGCGTGCCGGAAGGCCCGGGCCTCGGCGTCACCCTGTCGAAGGACCGGCTCGCCTATTGCCACAAGCTCTTTACCGACAACGGCCCGCTCGACCAGCATTACGATCCGGAAGAGCCGGGCGTATACAAGCGCTTGCCGTTGCGCTGAGGACGGGCGAACGGCCGGCTGCCGCCGCGACGGCGAGTTTGCCCCCGCAAACCGTGGGGCGGGTCCGCTTGTTTTCACGCTCGCGCCGCCTACATCAACGGAGCGCTCCCATTCGCTCCGGCCGTCGCGATGACTTTTCCGCAGGCCCATGGTAGATTCTCTCATGGTTTTGCACCGGTTGCCCCTTCGCTCTTTCCTCTGCGGCCTGACCCTTGCCGCCTGCCTCCTTTTGCCCGAGACGGATCCGGCCCGGGCCGCCGACAAGAATGACGTGACGCTCATCCTGCGCGGCGATGAATCGCCCGACACGATGCAAAAGGTGATGAGCGCGGCGGAGAAGGCGGGCAAGCCCGTGACCGTCAAGCTCAGCTCGCCGGACGAGAAAAAGTCCGACGGCGCATCCGTCGCCGATGCACCGCCACCGGCCAGCACCCTCGATCTGGTGGTCAACAACGTGGTCGACGGATTCGATGCGGGCAACCGCGCGATCCCCGCCGTCGTCGAATTTCCGGAGGACTGGCGCCGGGCCTGGGCCGAGGTGCGCAACGGCCAGCAAGGGCCATCCGCATTTTTGCGTCTGTTTGGCGTTTTTGCATTCGGCCTTCTCGCCGCTTTGCTGGCGCACGCAATGACCCGTCACTGGGTGGCGATCCACCGGGTGCCGGTCGACTCGAGCCCGTCCCGTCGCTTTCTGGCGAGCGCCGCAGTTTTGCTCCGCGATACATTCTTGCTCGTCGCGCTTCTCACCGCCACGCGCGCCGGCATCCGGTATTTCCTGCCCGAGGACGACCTTGTGCACGAAATTGCCCACCGCGCCAGCATCGCGGTTGGCGGCATCGGAGCCTATATGATCGTGGGCCGGTTTCTGCTCGCGCCCAATGAAAAGCCGCGCCGTCTCTTGCCGCTGCCGCGCGACGAATTTCATTACAAGCTGCTGCTCGGCTATGGCACGCTCGGCCCCGTCTTCCTCGGCATTATCGCTGTCCTCGATTCGATCACCACCAACCGCGATGCCGTGTCCGGCGTATTCACCATCGGGAGCGCGCTGATCACGCTCTATAAGCTCGTCTGGTTCTGGCTCGGGCGACATGATTTCCAGCAATTGGTGCTGAGCGGCGTGCGCGTCGCGGGTGAGCGGCCGGGCCTCGTTCACCGCATCCTCGCCTTCCTGACACCCTACTTGCTCATGGCGAGTGCGATCTGCATCTGGATCATCGGACGCGCCGGCGCCATCATGGCGGACGGCGATGCCTGGGGCCATGCGGCGGGCCTCACGCAGTGGATGGTGATCTCCTTACCGATCTGCGCGTATGGCGCCGGGGCCGTGACGTGCTGCTTCCTGCACCACAGGCTCAAGGACAATGACAACTCGTCGCCGCTGCTGATCGCCACGGCCGACACATTGCGCAGCCTGTCGACCGGCATCGTCTGGATTCTCGGCATCATCCTTCTGATCTGGGTGTGGGGCAATCTGCTGATCGATATCAACGCGTCGATGCAGAATGGCTCGATCCGCCAGGCCATTGCGGTCGTCACCGTAGCGTTCTGCGGCTGGATGGCGTGGCGCTTCCTGAAAAACCTCTTCGCCGCCATCACGCCTCCGCCGATGGCGACCGTGCCGGTGCCCACAGCCGAGGACGACGCGCCGCATGAGGAATATGTGCCCTCGCGGCTCGCCACCATTCTGCCGGCGCTGCGCGGCGTGGTGCTCGCCTGCGTCGTCGGCCCGACATTTTTGATCTGCCTGTCGAAATTGGGTGTCGATATCAGCCCGCTGATCGCCGGCTTCGGCATTATGGGCCTCGCGGTTTCGTTCGGCTCGCAGGCGCTGGTCCGCGACATCGTGTCCGGCTTCTTTTTCATCATGGAAGATGCGTTCCGGGTCGGCGAATATGTGGACACCGGCAAATTGAAGGGTACGGTCGAAAAAATCTCGCTGCGCTCGATGCAATTGCGCCACCAATCCGGCCTCGTGCACGTGATCCCCTTCGGCCAGCTCACCTCCGTCACCAATGCGAGCCGCGACTGGGCGACGGTGAAATTCAATCTGCGCCTCGACCATTCGGCCGATATCGAGAAGGCGCGCAAGACGATCAAGCGGATCGGCACCGCCATGCTGGACGATCCGGAATTCGGCAAGGACATTATCGCGCCCCTCAAAATGCAAGGGGTGAACGAAATTTCCGAAAACGCCATCGTCGTGCGGCTGAAATTCACGGCGAAGCCCGAATATGCCTCAGCGGTCCAGCGGCTCGCGCTGCGGCGCGTGCACGACGGTTTGATCGAGGCGGGCGTGCCGTTTGCCTCGAACCAGGTGACGGTGCGCGGCAGCGACAATGCGAGCGCCGCGGCCGCCTATGCCGGCCAAGCGGCGTTAAGGCCTGCGGCAGAATGACAAAGGCCGGGCGCGAAGCCCGGCCGTTTTTTGAAGCTGCTCACCAGGTGCAGATCCGGCGCGGACCCCAATAGGTGAAGCGGATCCAGCAATGCCGGACATGATAATAGCCGACAAAACCCGGGCCCCAGCCATAATGCCAGTGGTGATAGCCCCAACCGGGGCCGTGCCACCAGGCGGCGGCCGGGGTCGTCGAGGCGGTGACGCCAGCGGTCAAGCTTGCCGCAGCGACCGCGGCGAGAACCAATTTGCGGATGGACGAAGTCATGACGATGCTCCTGTGCTGATCGCCAGAGGGCGATAGGGCAAACTCGCATAGGCTTCGACGCGACGATGTGCGGGGTCGCACGTTGTTCAAAACGGCTCTGCTGCAACTGCAAACGCATCCTGTGCAGCGCAACATAATCGCCGCGCCGCGCGTACACAAAAGCGATCTGAGGCGAAAAGTGCTGCGGACGATACACGTTTTCCCATAAAAATAAGCATTTTTGGGACTTTTCGCTTGTCATGATTCACGCTAGAGCTTGATTCATTGTATTATCTGCGTGCTCTTGATTCGTAAAAGGAACCTTTTTCATGTGCGCTAAGAAAGTTGCTGCCCCAGCAAAGAAACCTGCCAAAGCGGCGACGAAGGCCGCTCCTGCCGCTAAGGCCGCGGCCACCAAGACCGCGAAAGCCGCATCGCCCACGACGGTGACGCTGAAGCACATCGCGGCAAAGATCGCCGAGAACCACGAAATGCCGAAGAAGCATGCGGAAGGCATTCTCGCCGAGACGGTCGAGATCGTGGTGAAGTCGCTGAAGAAGGGCGAACGCATCCGCATCTCGGGCCTTGGCATCCTGCAGGTCAAGAAGCGCGCCGCCCGCATGGGCCGGAACCCGGCAACCGGCGAAGCCGTCAAGATCAAGGCCAGCAAGAAGGTCGCGTTCCGCGCAGCGAAAGAGCTCAAGGAAGCCGTTTAAGCCGCTCCGATAGGATTTTGAAAGCCGCCTTGATCTTTCCTCAAGGCGGCTTTTTTGTTTCTGGCGACAATGGTCGCAAGCTTTGAGCCACAATGATCGTGCGCGCCCTTCTCCCATCGGGAGAAGGTGGCCGACGAAGTCGGTCGGATGAGGGGACGCAGAATCATCATTGGCCGAAATCTTGCGGTGGCTACTCTCGCGAGAAAGCCCCCTCATCCGTCTTGCTTCGCAAGCCACCTTCTCCCTCTGGGAGAAGGACGCGCACAGTCGGCCTACGCGGCCACGATTTTCTCGCTTCTCACACCGGCCTTGCGCGTCGCGTTGCGCGTATCGACCACCAGTTTCGCCGCATCCACGAGCGCCGGCCAATCGATCCGGTCGTGGTCGGTCACGATCATCACCGCATCATAGGCCGCGACGTTCTGCGCGCTGAGCGCCACCGAGCGCAGGCCCGCGAGCTTGCCATGTTCTCGCGTCATCGGGATTTCCGGCACATGCGGGTCGTGAAAATCGACCCTGGCACCGCGCTCCTGCAGCATCTCGATGATGGTCAGCGCCGGGCTCTCGCGAATGTCGGAAATGTTTTTCTTATAGGCCGCACCGACGATCAGGATCGCAGCGCGCGACAGCGCGAGGCCCATGCGGCGGTCGAGCGCTTCGGCGAGGCGGTCGATGACCCAGCGCGGCATGTCGGAATTGATCTCGCCGGCAAGTTCGATGAAGCGCGTGTTGAGCCCATGCGCCCGCGCCTTCCACGACAGGTAGAACGGATCGATCGGGATGCAATGGCCGCCGAGCCCCGGGCCCGGATAGAACGGCATGAAGCCGAAGGGCTTGGTCTTCGCCGCATCGATCACTTCGAACACGTCAATGCCCATGTGGTGATAGATCACCTTCAGCTCGTTGACCAAGGCGATGTTGACGGCGCGGAAAATGTTCTCGGTGATTTTAACCGCCTCGGCGGTTGCGGTCGACGACACCGGCACCACATGGTCGACGAAAGCCGCGTAAAGCATCTGCGCAAGCGCGAGCGCTTCCGGTCCGTCGCCGCCGACGATCTTCGGGATCGACCGGGTCGAGAAGGAGGCATTGCCCGGGTCCTCGCGTTCCGGCGAAAAGGCAAGATAGAAATCGCGCCCCGATTGCAGGCCGCCTTGCTCCAGAATTGGCCGGCACACGTCGCTCGTCGTGCCGGGATAGGTGGTCGATTCGAGCACGATGAGCTGGCCGGGCCGGAGCGTGCCGGCAATCGCCTCGATCGTCTGCACCACATAATGCAAGTCGGGCTCGCGATGGCGCCCGAGCGGCGTCGGCACGCAGATGATGATCGCGTCCGCCTCGCCGAGCCTGGCGAAATCGCCGCTGGCCTCGAACAGGCCGGCGGCGCGCGCGGCCGCGATTTTGGCGGCTGGAATATGCTCGAGCGGTGTCCGGCCGCCGTTCAGCTCGGCCACGCGATCGGGGTTGATGTCGAAGCCGATGACCCGGAACCCTTGAGTCACGGCCGCGAGCATGAGCGGCAGGCCGACATAGCCCAATCCGATCACGGCTATCTTTGCCTGGCGTGTCTCGATTTTGGAAAAAAGCACGCTATTTTGTGCGGAGACCTGCGACACGACCCGTTCCTTTTCTAACCCGCTCAAAGATAGGACCTATCTATAAGTCGCGGCGCGCGCTGGCAAATTTCCAAAGCAGCGGGAGGTTGTGATACCACGACCTTGCCCATGGCAAGTGTCATAAATCCGGTTTATTGTAGCGGACAGAGTTTAATCGATGAATGGCATGATGCGCTGGGTCAACGAGCAGCCCGACTTTTCTTTTCCGGCTGCAGATGGGTCTTTGGTGGACGATACGGCGCACTCGCAGGAGCGTGGCGCGAGCGTCGGCACGCGGGTCAACCGACTCGATGATATCCGCATCCTGATGTACAGCCACGACACGTTCGGCCTCGGGCATTTGCGCCGGTGCCGTACCATCGCCCATGCCCTGGTCGAGCGGTTCAAGGGCATTCATGTTCTGATTATATCGGGTTCGCAGATCGCCGGCGCCTTCGACTTTCGCGCCCGGGTCGATTTCGTCAAAGTCCCCAGCGTCATCAAGCTGTACAATGGCGAATATGCGTCCATCGTCGACCACATCGACATTCAGGAGACGCTGACCTTACGCAAATCGATGATCCTGAACGCGGCGAAAAGCTATCGGCCGCAAATCCTGATCGTCGACAAGGAGCCGATGGGCGTGCATGGCGAGCTCGAGCCGACCCTGAGCTATCTGAAGCAGCAGGGCACGACCCTGGTGCTCGGCCTGCGCGAGGTGATGGACGCGCCGCATCTTCTGCGCCAGGAATGGGCGAAGCGCGACATGCTCGCCAAAATCGACCATTTCTTCGACGACATCTGGATCTACGGTCCGGAAAACTTCTGGAATCCGCTGACCGGCCTCGACCTGCCGGCCTCATGGCAAAAGCGCATGTATTGGACGGGGTATTTGCGGCGCAACCTGCCGACCGCGCCCCGCACCTCGCTCGGCGCGGGCATACCGCCAGATGCGCTGCTGCTCACGGTCGGCGGGGGCGGCGACGGCGCCCAGATGATGCGCCAGGTCCTGAGCGCCTATGAGCACGACCGCAGCTTGCAGCAGCCCGCTATCCTGGCGCTCGGGCCGTTCATGAACAATGATGAGCGCGAAGAGATCAAGCACCGCGCCTCGGCGCTGCCGCATGTGTATTTCATCGATTTCGACAACAATTTCGAAACGGTGATCGAGGATTCCGCTGCCGTCGTCAGCATGGGCGGCTACAATACGTTCTGCGAAATCATCTCGCTCGACAAGCGTGCGCTGCTCGTCCCGCGCGTCACGCCGCGCGAGGAGCAGCTCATCCGCTCGCGCCGGGCGGCGGAGCTTGGCCTCGTCGACATGATCCATCCCGACGACGCAGACAATGCCGGCCTCATGGCCGCAGCCCTGCATCGCCTCGCCACGCGCCCCCTGCCCTCCACCTGCGGCGCCGACGCCATGCTGAACGGCCTGGAGCGCATTTGCGACTGGCTGCAAATGCGCGTGCAGCAGTTTTAAAAATTTTCGATGACGTTCGCCTGCCGCCCCGCGCCCCATCCCGCCTATCGCCGCACGGTCTCGCTGTGCGATCCGCTCACGCCCAAACCGCTGTACAAAATGGAGGAAGACTGGTCGGGCCGCAGCACCACCTACGGCCAGCGCCGGGTGGAAGCCTATTTGCGCGACCATAGCCAAGCCGGACAAACCGTCTTCGTGACCGGCGTCGGCAATTCGCTGTTCGCGCAGGATTTCGCCGACCATTTTGCCGGCATCGACGGCGTCACGCTGCTGCCGAGCGAGAAGGTGCGTGCCGATGCACTCGGCATTCCGCATTATCGCGTGCGGGTCCAAAACAAATATCAGAACGGTTTGGCCGACGCGTTCGGCGGCGCTTACGATTATATCGTCGACGTCAATCTTGCCTCCTGGGCCTGCTGCCAAACGCATGTCGCCGCGATGATGCGCGCCTACCACCGCATGCTCAAATCCGGCGGCAGCATTCTGACCGATCGCGAGGGACTGGACTGGCTCGAGAAAGGCGTCGATCCGCACTGGCGCATGGACTTTGCCGATCTGCAGATCTTGGCCGGCGAGTTCGGGTTCACCGCGCAATCGCGCACCGACTGGGTCTACGCGTTGCACAAATCATGACCGAAGCACCGATTATCTTTCTGCTCAAAGGCTATCCGCGCCTGTCCGAGACCTTCATCGCCCAGGAGATTCTGGGGCTCGAACAGCTCGGCCTGCCGGTCCGGATCGTCGCCATGCGCCGCCCGACCGACGATCGCATTCACCCCATTCACCGCGAAATCAAGGCGCCCGTCTCCTATCTGCCCGAATATCTGCATCACGAGCCGATCCGCGTGTTGCGCGCGGCCTGGGCCGGCCTACGGCGCAGGCGTTTTGCCGCCGCGTGGCGCGCCGTCCGGGCCGATTTTGCGCGCGACATCAGCCGCAACCGGCTGCGGCGCTTCGGCCAGGCTTTGGTGCTCGTCCATGAAATGCCGGACGACACAAAGCACATTCACGCCCATTTCATTCACACGCCGGCGAGCGTCGCACGCTATGCCTCGCTCCTGACCGGCGTGCGATGGACTTTGTCCGCGCATGCCAAGGACATCTGGACCTCGGCGGATTGGGACCTCAAGGACAAATTGCACGAGAGCGACTGGGCGGTCACGTGTACGGCGAGCGGCAAGGAACGGCTCGACCGGCTCGGGCCGGCGCAAAGGCCGGTGCATTTGCAATATCACGGCCTCGACCTGCAGCGCTTTCAACCGCTCACTGCGCCGCGGCCGGCGCGCAACGGCGTGTCTGCGCGGGCCTGCGTACAGCTTCTCACCGTCGGCCGCGCGGTGCCCAAAAAGGGCCTCGACATCCTGCTCGACGCGCTCGCGCTTCTCCCCCCCGACCTCAACTGGCGCTGGACTCATATCGGCGGCGGTACGGAACTCGGCAAGTTGAAGAAACGCGCCTTGGCGCTCAAGATCGAGCAGAATCTCGTCTGGCTCGGCGCGCAGGATCAGCAAGCGGTGCTGCAGCATTATCGCGACGCCGACATCTTCGTGCTTCCCTGCCGCATCGCCAAGAATGGCGATCGCGACGGCCTGCCGAATGTCCTGATGGAAGCGCAGAGCCAGGGCCTCGCCTGCATTTCAAGTCCGATCTCCGGCATTCCCGAACTCATCGCCGACCGCGAGACCGGCCTGCTGGTGCAGCCGGAAGATGCCGGCGCCTTGAGCGACGCCATTACATCGCTCATTCGCGATCCGGACCTGCGCCATCGCTTGGGCCGCGCAGGGCAGCAAAGGGTGCGGCAGATGTTCGATCACAAGGCCGGCATTCAGGCGCTCTATCGCATGTTCGAGCCGGATCTGGCGCGCCTGGAGGACGTCCAGTCGTGAGCCGCCGCGTTTTCTTCTATGTCCAGCATCTGCTCGGCATGGGGCATCTCGTGCGCTCCTATCGCATCGCGCGCGCCCTCGCCGCGGGCGGGATGCAGGTGACGATCGTGTCGGGCGGCGTGCCGACCAAGGGTCTCGATCATGGCGCAGCGGACCTCGTCCAATTGCCCCCCGTGAAAGCGGGCGAGCGAGGCTTTTCCGATCTCGTCCATCCCGATGGCACGATGTTCTCGAATGACGACAGAGCGAAACGGCGCGATCTTCTGTTGCAGCATTTCGATCGGCTCAATCCCGACATTCTCCTCACCGAAGCCTTTCCGTTCGGCCGGCGGCAGATGCGCTTCGAACTCATCCCGCTCCTCGAGCGCGCCCATCGCCGCGCCGCGCGGCCGCTGATCGCCGCATCGGTGCGCGATATTCTGCAGGACCAGAAGACGCCGGCACGGGCGCAGGAAATCGCCACATTTGTCGAGCAATTCTACGACGCGGTGCTGGTGCACGGTACGCCCGAATTCATTCCCTTGACCGCGACATTTCCTCTGGCCACGGGCTTTGCCGACAAGATCCGCTATACCGGGCTCGTCGGGCCGGATGCGGCACCACCGGCGCAAGTTCCGTCCTACGATGTCATCGTCTCGGCCGGTGGCGGCGCGGTCGGCGCACCGCTCATCGCGGCGGCGCTTGGCGCGCATAAAAGCTTTGCGCCAGAGGAACAATGGCTGATCGTCACGGGACCACACTTGCCTGAGGCGCTCGCCGCCGAAATCGAAGCGCAGGCCGCGCCTGGCCTTATCGTGAAGCGTTTCGTGCCGGATCTGCCGGACCTGCTGTGCGGCGCGCGCCTCTCGATCTCGCAAGCCGGCTACAACACCGTCGCCGATATTCTGCGCGCCGGCCGCCGCGCCGTGCTGGTGCCCTTCGCCGCGGGCGGCGAGACCGAGCAGACATTGCGTGCTGAGACAATGGCGGATCGCGGCCTCGCCGTCAGTCTCACCGAGCGCGATCTTTCCGCACAGACGCTGCGAGAAGCGATTTTGCGCGCGCGGCAATTGCCGCAGCGCGCCGCCGGCCTACCGCTGCAGGGCGCAGCCCAAACGCACGCCATCCTGCAGGCGATGACCTAGAATGCGCTGCATGATGCGCTTGCCTACGCACCAACGGACATCCATCCCGCCTCACCGCCGTCATTGCGAGCGAAGCGAAGCAATCCATCCCCTGGCCGATATATTTTATCCCCGTCCTCAAGCGCTGATTCGCGCCTGCTCCCCGTCGCAGCTGCTCCGTTGCGGCAAGATTTTTACGGCGGTGGATGGATTGCTTCGTCGCTTACGCTCCTCGCAATGACGGCAATGAGACAGGAGTCTCTGTCAGAATAAGAAAGCGCGCATCACCGCGCCGTCAGCGTATTCGGGTCGACCGTCATCAATTGCGGCATCGGATTGGCATAATGCACGCCCGCTGCTATCAGCGCCTGTTCGAGATAGCGGTAGGCCGCCGCGCGCACTTCGAATTGCTTGCCCGGCAGGGACATGAACTTGCAGCGGAACAGTTTCAGCCCCGGCTCGACCCGATAGAGCCGGCCCTTGAGCGGCTCGATGATATAGGGGCCGAATTCCTCGTCCTGCAGCAATTCCTCGCCGACAGCCTTGATCAATTTGCGCACCATTTCGCTGTCCGTGTCGAGCGGCAGCGGAATGTTGAACTTCTCGATCACCCAATCGCGTGAATTGTTGCGCACGGCGCCGAGCACGCCATAGGGCACATAATGCAGCGGGCCGTTGTGATGCCGAAGCGCCACCGAGCGCAGCGTGATCCGCTCCACTGTGCCGCGCGTACCGGCCCCGCCTTCGATATATTCGCCCACGCGGAACACGTCTTCGAGCAGATAGAAAATGCCGGAGATGACGTCGCGCACCAAAGTCTGCGCGCCGAAGCCGATGGCAATGCCGACGACGCTCGCCCCCGCGAGCAAGGGCGCGATATCGATGCCGAGCACGGACAGGATCGACAAGAGAAAGATGGCTGAAACGACGATCACCAGCGCCTTGCGTGCCAGCGGCAAAAGCGTCAACAGGCGCGCATTCGGACCGGGATTGCCCTCGTGCCCGACCGGCCCGACGGCACTAATCCGGCTGTCGATCGCAGCTCGCACCGCGGCAATGACTGCGTCTGCAGCCAAGAACAAGGCGATGACGCCGAGCAGCCGCACGGTCGCCTTGCCGAGCAGGCTGTCGCTGGCCGGCATTTCCATCACCGGCAGGTTCCAGATCAACGCGCAAGCCGCGAGCGCGGACATGGCGATGACGAGCCGCCCGATGCGCAGCACCACGCCGGGAAGCACCGCCAGAAAGGAAACGACCTCTTCCGGCTCCTGCTCGTGATGCGGCTCGGGCGGCGGCGCGGGCACGGCGACGGCTGGCCACAGCCGGCCGACGACCTGGCGCAACAGCCGCTCGGCCGCCAGCATCAGCGCAAGAACCGCAACGGTCCCCGCCATCGTGTCGGCGCCAATCAGCCAAAGCGCGTATGTCGCGATGATGATCGCGGTCACGAAGAAGGGCACGGGCATCTGCGGCCGCGCGATGCCCCGGATCCGCGCGCGGGCGCGGGTCATGCGCACCCACAGACCGATGACCGCGAGCAGCAGAACCGTCACGCTCGTCGCGGCGATGAAACGCACGCTGCCGGCGACATGGGCAGCATCGGCCGCATTGCGGTCGATGAGGTCGGAGAGCAGCCATCCGGCACTCAACGTGCCGGCCGTGATCACGGTCATCGCATCGAGCCAGCGCACGCGCAAATCGCTCATCGGCAACAGACGCAGGCGCGGCGCATTGGGCGCCGTCACGATTTGCAGTATGAGCGAGGCGAGCCGGACCAGGAACAGCCACAGGGTCAGGGTCAAAACCGCATCCTGCACGCCCGGCGGCCAGGCAAAACTGATGGAGAGCGCGACGACCACGATGGCAAAGAGCAGCAGCGCGAACAGCTTGATCGCGAACAGCCGGAGGCCGAAGCTCAACGCCTGCAGCGGCGAATTCGGCACGGCGGCCTCGAGCGCGCGCAGCGCGCCGAATGCGTAAGAGCGGTAGAGCCACTCGATCGACGCGCCGGCGATGATCAGAATCAGCAGATAGGCATAGGTCTTCACACCATCCGAGCTGGCGACCGCCGTTTCGAAAGCGGTAACAAGTTGCTTGGTTTGCGGAAACAGGCCCAGAAAATCGTCGAGCAAACCATGCAAATGCTGCCGCGCCGCCTGCAGAAACGCAACGATCCGGGAAAAGATATGGGTTTGCGCATAGGCCAGCTTGTCGCTGGCCGCCGCAAGCTGGGTGAGCGAGCCGCCGTCGAGTTTCGTCGGCGTGATCATTGCATCACCTCTTCGGCGGGAATCGGGTTGGTCACCCATTCCTCCGGCGCTTGGGCCGCCGAGGCATCGGCATAGACCGGGACCAGACGCACCACCTTGACCCACGCGCCGATGACCTTTGCCTGGCAGGCAAGACGCGCGCCTGCCGGGGCGTGCACCGCCTGCAGCGTCAGCAGTTCCGCCTTGTCAGGCGAAGAGAGGCACTTTTGGCCGGCAAGAATCTGCACGCGGCAGGTGCCGCAACGGCCGCGGCCGTGGCAGATATTGGCGTGCGGCACTCGATTGGCCTGGCTGACTTCCAGAATCGTCAGGCCGCGCCGCCCGCTCACCTTGCGATCGTCCTCGTATTTGACATAGGCGATCTCGCGGCGATTGAGCATCAGGCGCACGAGAAAGATCCCGATCGCGATTGCCGTGCAGATGCCGTAGACAATAAGGACCTTCGCTTGGATGCTGCCGAGCTGTGCTGTGACTGATAGGGCCTGCGCGGCCGAATGGTCCATGGCCGCCTTGAAGGCATCGTCATGCGCGTAGCGGTCGAGCAGCACATTGCCGGCTTGCACGAACCCCAGGATGGCCAGAACCGGGACGGCCAGCAGCGCCACCAAGATCGGCCCGCCCACCTTGCGCCACCACGCATGCAAGACCATCCAGCTATAGAGGCCGATCACGCCATGCAGCCACACGATCACGAGCAGCGCCAATTGCTGATAGGCGAGCAGCGGATGGAAGATCCAGAACGAGGAAAGAACGAACTGATAGTTCAAGTTGAAATCCTCGACGAGGCGCCACACCATGATGCTCGACACGGCGTGGTTCACGAGGAGCGGCGGCACCGCAAGACCCAGCCCGATCTGCACCGCATCGCGGATGCGCATGGTCAAGGTCCGGCGGACGGCAATTGTGTAGAAGCCAAGGCCTGAATGCACCAGCGCCGCGAGCGCCAGCGCCGTTTGCCCGACCGGGTTGGTCCAGCCGCCCATCAATATCGGCCGCCAATCTTCCGCAGTATCGGGCGACCAGAGGCTCAAGGACAGATTGGCGAGATGGTCGGCGATGAAGGCGAAAATCACCAATCCGCTCACCAGACGGAAACGCCGAATCCAGAGCGAAAGCGTCATATATTGGGGGTGAAGCGAGGTCTTTAACATCTCAGAACCTTTCCCAGTGCGATGAAACTGGGACCAAACTAAAGTTATTGTCATTTGAGATGAAAAAGGGAAGAACTCAAGACCAAAGAACAGGTTGACCTTTTCACAATTCCGATAGGGGAATGGCCTATTTAGAGAAACGAGTCATATTGACCGGGGCAATTCCCTCCCCGAAACTGATGTGAAGGGACAAACATATCGGGGACGATTTGGTGAGCGCAGGCGCTGCGGACATTCTTCGGGTCGAGAACCTGAAGATCGGATTTTTATCCCAAGGCACCGTCAATGAGGTGATCAATGACGTCTCCTTTCGCATTCCCGCCGGCAAGACCGTGGCTCTCGTCGGCGAATCAGGCTCGGGCAAATCGGTCATTTCCCAGGCGATCATGGGCTTGCTGCCGGCCAATGGCCTGATCACCGGCGGCAAGATCAAGTTTCAGGACGCCGAGCAAGGCGCCCACTGCGTCGACATCGCGCAATTGCCGCGGAACGGCGCGGCCATGCGCGAATTGCGCGGCGGACGCATCGGCATGATCTTCCAGGAGCCCATGTCGTCGCTCTCGCCGGTCCACACGATCGGCAATCAGATCGACGAGGCTTTGCGCCTGCATCGCAAGGCCTCGCGCAAGGAAGCGCGGGAAATCACCCAGACCATGCTGCGCATGGTGGGCTTTCGCAACCCGGCGGGCGCCTACAACAAATATCCGTTCGAACTCTCGGGTGGCCTGCGCCAGCGCGCGATGATGTCGATGGCGTTGATCTGCCATCCCTCTTTGCTCATCGCCGACGAGCCGACTACCGCCCTCGACGTGACCGTGCAGGCGCAGGTGCTGAAACTGATGGGCGATCTGCAAAAGGAGATCGGCATGGCGATCCTCCTGATCACCCACGATCTTGGTGTCGTCGCCAATGTCGCCGACGAGGTCGTCGTGATCTATCACGGGCAGATCATGGAATCCGGTTCGTTGCGGCAATGTTTCGGTGATCCGCAACACCCTTATTTGCAAGCGCTGATGCGTGCTCTGCCCAAATTCGACATGGGCGAAAACGACCGGCTTGTCGCCTTGCGCGAAGTGAAGCGCGATCCGCAAGCCCGCGCGGCGCTCTTGCGGGCGCGGCCAAACATTCATCCGAGCGGCCCGTTGTTGCGGGTGCAGAACATCTCGAAATCCTATCTCAGAAGTGATTCCGGATTTTTCGGTTCGCCCGGCATCGAAGAGATTCGCGCAGTCGACGATGTTTCGTTTCATATTAACAAGGGCGAGTGCCTGGGGCTCGTGGGCGAAAGCGGCAGCGGCAAGACCAGCGTGAGCAAATTGATCATGCGCGCCGTCCAGGCCGACAGCGGTTCGATTCTCTATGACGACGGCGAAATCAAGGCGGATATGTTTGCGCTCGACAAGCGCGCGCTGCGCCAGTTCCGCCCGCATGTGCAGATGATCTTTCAGGATCCGGTCAGTTCGCTGTCGCCGCGCATGAACGTGCTCAACATCATCTGCGAACCGATGGAGATTCACGGGATCGGGACGCCGAAGAGCCGCAAGGAACGCGCGGTCGATTTGATGCGGGCGGTCGGCCTCGATCCGCGCTTTCTCAACCGCTATCCACACAGTTTCTCGGGCGGCCAGCGGCAGCGGATCGGCATCGCCCGCGCGCTTGCCCTTTCGCCGTCCCTCATCATCTGCGACGAACCCGTTTCGGCGCTCGACGTCTCCGTCCAGGCGCAGGTGTTGAACCTGTTGAAGGACCTGCAGCGCGATCTCGGCCTCGCCTATCTGTTCATCACCCACAATCTCGCCGTGGTCGATTACATTGCGACGCGTATCGCCGTCATGGCCCGCGGCCGCATCGTGGAAATCGCGCCGCGCAGCACCTTGTTCCACGAACCGGCGCATCCCTATACGCGCGCCTTGCTGCGCTCCATCCCCTTCCCAGAGCTCGACCGGCGGCTCGATTTCGATGCCGTTTGTTCCGGCAACCCAACCGATCGGGGCGCCTGGGGCGACGGCTTCCGGCCGGACGGCGAAATCCCCTTGCACTATCTCGACCTTGGCGGCGGCCATCTGGTGCTGACGCGCGAGACACGCATTCTGCGGGGCCCATCGCTATGAGCCGGTTTGCCGCCATTGTCGCCCTCTGGCTGCTGTTCATAACCTGCGGCCTCGCCCGGGCGGACGTGCGCGAAGCGCCTTATTACGCGGCGCAAGTGCAGGCCGGCAAATTGCCGCCCGTGTATCAGCGCATTCCCGACCATCCGCGGATCGTGCCCCTCGCCGCCATGGGCCGCACGCCGGGCCGCTACGGCGGTACATTGCGCATGCTGATGAACGATCCGCGCGATATCCGCTTCGCCAACGTCTATTCCTATGCCCGGCTCGTTGCCTATGACGAGCACCAGAACCTCGTGCCGGATATTCTCGAGTCCTTCGATATCGTGGACGACCGGATTTTCACCTTTCATTTGCGCCCCGGCCACAAATGGTCGGACGGATATCCATTCACGACGGAAGACTTCCGCTACACCTGGGAGGATTTCTACAACAACAAGGCGCTGTCGCCCGGCGGGCCGCCGCGCGAAATGATTGTCGACGGCGAGCCGCCGAAAGTCGATGTCATCGATGCCGAGACGATCCGCTATTCCTGGAGCAAGCCCAATCCGGCCTTCTTGCCGGCCCTTGCCGCCGCGCAGCCGCTCTATCTCACCATGCCGGCGCATTATCTCAGGCAATTTCACGACCGCTATGCCGATCCCAAGGCCCTGAGCGCGGCGGTGAAAACCGCGCACGTGAAGGATTGGACCGCTTTGCACGAGCGCATGTCGCGGCAATACCGGCCGGACAATCCCGATCTGCCGACGCTCGAAGCCTGGCGCAATACCACCAAATCGCCCAGCGAGTTTTATGTGTTCGAACGCAATCCCTATTATCACCGCGTCGACGAGAACGGCCATCAACTGCCCTATATCGACAAGATCGAAATGCCGCTCGTCTCCAGCGATCTCATTCCGAGCAAGACGGGCGGCGGCGAGAGCGATCTGCAGGCGCGCTATCTCTCCGCCAGCGACTACACGCTGCTGCAGGAAAATGCCAAGAAGTTCAATTACCACGTCTATCTCTGGCCCTCGGGTTACGGCGCGGCGATCGCGCTGCGGCCCAATCTGAATGCGGCCGATCCCGTCTGGCGCAAGCTGATGCAGGACACGCGTTTCCGCCAGGCGTTGTCGCTCGGCATCGACCGGCAGGAGATCAACGACGTCGTCTATTTCGGATTGGCCCGCCCCGTCGGCAATTCGGTGCTGCCCGAAAGCACGCTGTACGATCGCGGCGATGCGCAGGCCTATGCCAGCTATGACCCGCAGCGCGCCAATGAATTGCTCGACGAAATCGGCCTGACCCAGCGCGACGCAAACGGTGTCCGCCTCTTGAGCGACGGCCGGCCGCTGCAAATCGTGGTCGAGACCGACGGTGACAGCACGACCGAAGACGTGATGCAGCTCGTCATCGACAAATGGCACGCGCTCGGCGTCCATGCCTATACCCATCTGTCGCCGCCCCAGGTCTTTCGCATGCGTGCCTGGTCGGGCGAGGCGCTGATGAGCGTGGGGCGCGGCTGGGATGTCGGCTTGCCAAGCTCGATCATGCCGCCGAACGAATTGTCGCCCGACAGCGACGCGGAATTTCAATGGCCGAAATGGGGGCAATATGTCGAGAGCAGCGGCGCCGAGGGCGATGCGCCCGACCTGCCCGAGGTCAAAAAGCTTGTCGCCTTGCGCAGCCGCTGGCGCCTCTCCAGCTCGCATGAGGAGCGGCGGCAGATCTGGCAGGACATGTTGAAGATCAATGCCGAACAGGTTTATCTGATCGGCATTGTCAACGGCGCCGAACAGCCCGTCGTCGTGTCCGACCGGCTGCAGAACGTGCCGCGCCACGCGATCTACAGCTTCGCGCCCAACGCGTTTTTCGGCGTCTACATGCCGGACACGTTCTGGTTCAACGACGCACCGGCGGAGCAATGACATGTTATTGCGCTATATCATCCGCCGCATCCTGATCATGATCCCGACCCTGCTCGTCACCAGCATGCTGATCTTCACGATCATCTCGCTGCCGCCGGGCAATTATTTCGACATGATGAAGGCCGAGGCTCTGGCGCAGGGCGAACATGCCGACATGAGCCAGATCGAATTCATGCAAAAGGAATATGGCTTCGATAAGCCAGCCTATATCCGCTATGGCTATTGGGTCTGGGGCCTCGTGCACGGCGACATGGGTTATTCGTTCGAATATCAGAAGCCCGTCAGCGAAGTCGTCGGCGACCGCCTGCTGCTGACCATGCTGCTGTCGTTCCTGACCATCGTCTTCACCTGGATCGTCGCCTTTCCGATCGGCATCTATTCGGCGACCCATCGCTATAGCTGGGCGGATTATGGCTTGACCTTTCTCGGCTTGATCGGTTTTGCGGTTCCCTCTTTCCTACTCGGCCTTCTCGTTCTCTATTTCGCCCATGTCTGGTTCGGCCTCTCGTTCGGCGGCCTGATGGACACCCAATATCTTGCCCAGCCGATGAGCTGGGCCAAGTTCAAATCGGTGCTGCAGCATATCTGGGTGCCGGTCGTGATCATCGGTGCGAGCGGCACCGGCACGATGATCCGCGCCGTGCGGGCCAATCTTCTCGATGAGCTGCAACGGCAATATGTCACGACGGCGAAAGCCAAAGGCCTCGGGCCGTTCAAGGCGCTGGTCAAATATCCCTTGCGCATGTCGCTCAACTTCTTCATCGCCGACATCGGCACGATCCTGCCCTCGATCGTATCCGGCGGCGAGATCGTCGCGATCGTTCTGTCGCTGCCCACCACCGGCCCGCTGCTGCTGCACGCGCTGCAAACCCAGGATCTCTATCTTGCCGGCTCGTTCCTCATGTTCCTCGCGGTGATGACCATGATCGGCGTTCTGATTTCGGATATTGCGCTTGCGCTGCTCGACCCGCGCATTCGGCTGAGCGGAGGCGCCACGAAATGAGCCTCGAACTCGACGATCAGGCATCGCATTATGTGCGCCGCGAACCATTCGATCCGCATTCGGTGGAGCGGCTGACGCCGGCGCAAGAGCGGATTTATCTCGCCTCGCAATGGCAATTGACCTGGATGAAATTCCGCCGCCACCGTCTCGCGGTCGTATCCGGCGTGTTTCTCATTGTCATCTATGCGAGCATTCTGATCAGCGAATGTCTCGCGCCCTACAACCTCGAGCGGCGCGATACGAAATCGATCTTCGCTCCGCCCCAGCACATCCATCTCATCCATGATGGGCATATCGTCGGGCCCTTCACCTATAATTATAAGACCCATCTCGATCCCGAGACGCTGAAACATGACTATGACGTTGATCGGTCCACGGCCTATCCGCTGCGCTTCTTTTGCCATGGCGATCCCTATCGCTTCTGGGGCATCGTCCCCGCCGATTGGCATGTGATCTGCCCCGCGCCGGGCGCCACATTGTATCTGATGGGCACCGATCGGATGGGCCGCGACATCTTCTCGCGCATGATCTACGGCGCGCGGATCTCGCTCACTGTCGGCTTGATCGGCGTTTCGATCAGCTTCGCGCTCGGCATTCTGATCGGCGGCCTTGCCGGTTATCTCGGCGGCTGGTTCGATATGCTGGTGCAGCGGATTTCGGAGGTCATTCACGCCTTGCCGCAATTGCCGATCTGGCTGGCGCTGACCGCGATTCTGCCCGTCACCTGGAGCCCCATTCTCGTCTATTTCGGCATCACCCTCATCCTCGGCCTGCTCGACTGGACGGGCCTCGCGCGCGCGGTCCGCTCCAAACTCCTGTCGTTGCGCGAGGAAGAATATGTGACGGCGGCGCAATTGATGGGCGCGAACACGCCGCGCGTCATCTTCCGCCATCTGATCCCCGGTTTCTTAAGTCATCTGATCGCCAGCGCGTCGCTGAAAGTCCCGGCCATGATCTTGGGCGAAACCGCGTTGAGCTTCCTCGGCCTCGGTTTGCGGCCGCCGATCGTCTCGTGGGGCGTCATGCTGCACGAGGCGCAAAACATCAATGCCGTCGCGCTCTATTCCTGGCTGCTGCTGCCGGTCGTACCGGTCGTGCTGGTGATCCTGGCGTTCAATTTCCTCGGGGACGGATTGCGCGATGCCGCAGATCCGTATCATCACTAGACAGAACGTTTTTTCGCACCGTGTCTCGTCCGCTCCGCATCGCCTTCTACGCCCCGTTGAAATCGCCCGACGACGCCGTGCCGTCCGGCGACCGCCAGATGGCGCGGGCGCTAATCGAAGCACTGACACGCGCCGGTCATACGGTGACGCTGGTCTCGCGCCTGCGCAGCTTTCACAAGGTCCCCGATGCCGCTGCCTATGTCGTGCTGGACACGGCCGCACGCCGCGAGTGCCAACGCATCGCGGACGCGTGGCGCGAGGGTGCAACGCCCAATCTGTGGCTGACCTATCACCCCTATTACAAAGCGCCCGACCTTTTGGGGCCTGAGCTCGCACAAGCCTTCGCCATCCCTTACGTGACGGCGGAAGCTTCGTACGCAAAAAAGCGCGAGAGCGGCGATTGGGCCAAATGGCAGAAGCCAGTCGGCTTGGCGTTGCGGCAGGCGACGCTGAACCTCTGTTTCACCCGCCCCGATTATCTCGGCCTCGCGCAATTTCTTGGATCGGAGCAAGGGCTCGCCTATTTTCCGCCGTTTCTCGACACGAGTGCATTTATGCCGCAGCGCCAACCTCGCGCGCACGACGCAGGGCAATCTGTACAGCTCATTTGCGTCGCGATGATGCGCCCCGGCGTCAAATTGGAAAGCTACGCATTTCTGGCTTGCGCCCTCGGCCACCTCATGCACCTCCCCTGGCATCTCACGATCGTCGGCGACGGACCGGCGCGGCCGCAGGTGGAAGCGGCTTTCAGCGCTCTGCCCGCCGAGACCTACAGCTTTCGCGGCGCGCTCGATTCGGCCCGCGTCCGCGAGGCGCTTCATGCCGCCGATCTCTTCGTCTGGCCGGGATTTGGCGAAGCCTACGGGATTGCCTATCTCGAAGCGCAAGCTGCCGGCCTTCCGGTCGTGGCGCTCAATGAGGGCGGCATTGCCAGCGTACTGAAACCCAATGAAACCGGGATTCTGGTGCAGGAGAAGACACCGGCCGCCTATGCTGGGGCAGTCGAAGCCCTCATCAAGGACGAGACCGGGCGCGCGGTGATGGGCCGCGCCGCTGCGGCCTTTCTGCATCGCGAGCGCTCGCTCGTGAGCGCAGCACAACGGCTTGATCGATTGCTGCATGATGCTCTACAGCGCTATCAAGCAGAGGCCAAAACTCATGACTGAGACATTTCTCTGGCGCGACCTCATCCGCGCCATCGACCAACATGCAAGTGCGACCAATCGCGTGCGCTTCTGGTTGCGCGACGATGACGCGGTCGAACCGACACCGGCGCTGGATCGCCTTCGCACGTTGTGCGAGGCGCATGACGTTCCGCTGCTGCTCGCGGTGATTCCAAAACCGGCGCAACAAAGCCTCGGCGACTACGTGCGCGACGCACCGCTGATCACGCCCTGTCAGCACGGCTATGCTCATATCAATCACGCGGGCGAACACGGCCGCGCGCAAGAACTCGGGCTGCACCGCGGATCGGAACAGATCTTACAGGAGTTGCGCGAAGGCCAGGCGCGCATGAGCGAACTCTTCAACGGCACAGCTTTGCCCTTGCTCGTGCCGCCGTGGAATCGCATCGACCCCGCGCTCGTCGCCGAATTGCCCGGCATCGGCTTTCGCGCCCTCTCCACCTTCGGCTGGGATGTATTCGCGCCGGTCGCCCACTTGCGCCAGATCAACTCCGATGTCGACATCATCGACTGGCGCAATGGCCGCATCGGCAAACCGATTCCCGATCTGATCGGCACATGCATCGACACCTTGACCCATCCCGCCAATGCCGACAAGCGCATCGGCATTCTCACCCATCATCTCGCCCATGACGATGGCGCCTGGGCTTTTCTCGAAGCGCTCTTTGCCGAGACGGCTGGGCACCCGCATGTGGAATGGGTTCCGGCTGCGCATTTCATGAACGACGCGTAAACAACTTTTCACACAGTGCCATTGTTGTTTATCACAAACGCGTGATCGCGCCGTTATCTGGGCGCCTGTTGTGCTCGTGCGATTGCAGCGTGGTGGAATCCCATCTAAGCGGGCAACAAGAGTGGAGCCGCTGGGACGGAATCGCTCTTCGCGATCAACATGAATCGGATTTGAAAGGACATATTATGGGTGCCACCTTAAGCAACTTGCGAACGCACGCTTTGAGTCTGTTGCGCATTTTTACCGGCCTCTTGTTTCTGGAGCACGGCACCGGCAAATTTTTCGGCTTTCCCGCGGTCGAAATGTTCAAGGGCTTCGATGTGACGCCGAGCCTGTCGCCGCTGTGGTTCTCCGGCGTCCTCGAAATTGTCGGCGGCCTTTTTCTCATCCTCGGCCTGTTCACCCGGCCCGTTGCCTTCATCATGTCCGGCTTCATGGCGGCCGCTTATTTCATGGTGCATGAGCCAAAAGATTTCTTCCCCGTGCGCAACGGCGGCGAACTGGCCATTCTTTTCTGCTTCGTGTGTCTGTATTTGGTGGCCTCAGGTGCCGGTGCCTGGAGCATCGATCACGCCCTCGGCAAAGAGAAATAAGTACGAGTGCCCGCTCACGCGGTGAGATGCGCCACGCCAACGCGCAAAATCACCGCGGCGAGCAGAGCCCAAAGCGGGTTGTTGCGGCTGTAGAACACGAACAACGCTGCCAGCAGCGTCAGCGCGCCATCAAGCAGCGTTTGATAGGCCGCCGAGGCCATCACGACACCATTGGCCAGGAGCAGCGCGACGGCGATCGGCGCGAGGCCCGCGCGCAAAATCGTAACCCATCGCGACGCACTCATGCCAGCGACCACGCGCCCGATGCCGAAGGCCAGAATCGACGACGGCACGTTCATCGCCAAGGTCGCCGCGATGAGGCCGGAAAGTCCCGCCATATGCCAGCCGATGATGCTGATGAACATCACATTCGGTCCCGGCGCGGCCTGGGCGATCGCATAGAGGTTGGCGAATACGCTGTTGTTCATCCAACCGAGTTGATCGACCACGAACCGATGAATTTCCGGTGTCGCGGCGTTGGCGCCGCCAAAGGCTAGCACGGACACGAGCGCGAAACGGCGCACGAGCTGCCAGATCATCGGCTCATCCATGGCGGCTCTCCCAATAGGCGGCCAAAACGCTGAGCGGCGCGACGACGAAAACGGTCGGCGCCAGCGGCAAGTGCAACAGGCCGATAGCGGCAAATGCAATGAGGCCGAAGACCAACCCGCCCATGCTGCGCTTCAACTGCTTGCCCATTTTGAGCGCCGTGCCCATGGCAAGGCCTGCCGCGGCCGCAGCCGCGCCTTGCAGGGCCAGCGCGACATCCGGCAGTGCGGCGTAACGTTCGTAGAGGATCGCCAAGCCGATCAGGATACAGATCGGCATCGCCAACAGCCCCGACACCGAGGCTGCGGCGCCCGGAATGCCGCAGAACCGATCGCCGATCATCACCGCCGCATTGACCGTGTTGGCGCCGGGCAGGATCTGCCCGAGACCGAGCACTTCCGCGTAATCTTTGTTGTCGAGCCATTTGCGCTCTTCCACGATCACGTGGCGGGCGCTCGCCGCGACGCCGCCAAATCCGAGCAGACCGATCTTCAAAAAACCGAGAAACAATTCGAGCGGGCGCGGCGGCGAAGCGGGCAATTTCATGGGTGGACTCTGTGGGTGCGAAGCCTGTTTCTCATAGGCGCGTTTCCCCTGCGGCGGAACATCAAACTGCCATATTTAACGACATTTCTGTTCCGCAATGGACGATGATGACAGGCCATGACGATGGGTCTAACCTGCTCCATTCGTCCTGTTGCGAAAACTGGACGGAAGACCATGAAATTCCATTTTGCTGCCGCACTTGCCGGCGTTGCATTGCTCACGAGCGCTTCGGCCGCATGGGCTTACGAGGCCAGCACGGCAGTCGAAACGAAACTTCGTTCGACGCCCGGCGGGCGCGCCGTGCGCACGATTCCCGAGGCCGACGACATCAACGTTCTGGGCTGCCGCAAGGGCTGGTGCCATGTGACCTATGACGGGCACGCAGGCTATATTCCGGTCGCCGCCGTCACGGGACGCGAGGGTGGCGAGGGCGACGTCATGTATGATGCCCCGCCACCGCCGCCGGACTATTATGGGCCGTATGGCCCCTATTATACCGGCCCCTACAACGGCGGCGGCGTGTATATTGGCGGATTCGGATATCACCGCTGGTGAAGTAATATTTTGCGCGCCGCGACCATGCGTCTTGGCGCCCTTTTTCCCCGCGGTCTAAGGCGTTCACCCGCGAAATCTACCCTTGAAGGATGAAACATTCAGCTGGCGTTCAGCAAGACGGGTGTAATAAATATTTTCAAGATCGGATTACCTGAGGAACAGGACAACAAGCGGGAGAATTTCAATGGTTTCGTCGTTTAGAAAGATTGCCCTCGGCGTTGCCACCGCAGCCGTCATCGCGGGGAGCTTTGCTGCAACCTCCACGCCTGCGGAAGCGCGGTGGTGGCGTTATGGCGGTGGCTGGCATCATGGCTGGCATCATGGTTGGGGCTGGCGCGGCGGCTATGGCTGGCGCGGCGGCTATTGGGGCGGCCCGCGCGTGGTCTATGGTGGCGGCCCGTATCGCTGCTGGATCCGCTATACCTACTGGGGCCCGCGCCGGGTTTGCGGCTGGTAAGAACGTCCATCCGAACAGAATGATTTTGTAAGGCCCGCTTTGGTTTTCGAGGCGGGCTTTTTTACGCGATCAAACAGGAATGCGCACGACGGCGCGCAGGCCGCCGAGCGGGCTCTCGCCCAGCGTGATGTCGCCGCCATGGGAGCGGGCAATATCGCGGGCGATGGCCAGGCCCAGGCCGGAGCCGCCTTCATCCTGATTGCGCGCCTCGTCGAGGCGGTAGAACGGCCGGAACACATCCTCGCGCTGATGCGCCGGAATGCCGGGCCCGTCGTCGTCGATATTGACGGTGAAAAAGCGGTCGTCGCGCGCCGCATCGATCGCGATCGCATCGCCGTACCGCTGGGCGTTGGAGATCAGGTTCAGCAGCAAGCGCCGGAACGCGTCGGGGCGCAGAATCACGAGCGGATTGCCGCGCATGCTCGCGGTGACGCGATGGCCCAAACGGGCCGCGTCGTCGCGCAAATTGTCGAGGAATTTCCTCATGTCGGTCGCCACCGCCGCTTCGCCCGTATCGCCGCGCGCGAAGGCGAGATAGGCTTCGAGCATGCCGCTCATTTCGTCGATATCGTTTTCCAATGCATCGACGTCGGGGCCGCTTTCCATCAGGGCAAGCGAGAGGCGGAAGCGGGTGAGAATGGTGCGCAGATCGTGGCTGACGCCGTTCAGCATCATCGTCCGCTGCTCGATGTTGCGCTCGATGCGGCGGCGCATGGCGAGGAAGGCGTAACCGGCCTGTCGCACCTCGCGCGCACCGGACGGCCGATAGTCGACATCGCGCCCCTTGCCGAAGTTTTCCGCCGCCTCCGCCAGGCGCGAAATCGGCCGGATCTGATTGCGCAAGAAGGCCAGCGCCACCAGGATGAGCACGAGCGACGTGCCGACCATGTACAGAATGAACACATGCGAGTTCGACGCATAGGCATCGCTGCGCCGCGTGAAGACCCGCAGCACGCCGTCATCCAGCTTGATGCGGACCTCGACGAGACTCGACTGCCCGACCGTGTCGATCCAGAACGGCAGGCGGATCTGCCGGCGGATCTGGTTCGACAGGACATGGTCGAGCAGCGAGAAGAACGGTTTGGGCAGAACGGGCGGCAACGGCTCTTGCCCAAGCATTTCCACATCGACGAATTTCAACTGGTCGACGGCGATGCGCTCAAAGACCTTCTCGTCCTCGGGCTTCGGATAGGCTTTGTGCAATTCGATCAGCGCCGCAATATCGCGCGTCACCGCATCCGAAAGCCGGTAGGTGACGATCTGCCAATAGCGTTCCATGTAAAAATAGGTGACCGCCGCCTGCAAACCGACGATCGGCACGATCACGATCAGCAACGAGCGTGCAAAAAGCCCTTTCGGCATGCGCTCGGCGACCCACCGCGCGAAAATTCGCCAAGCGAGTCGCGGACGTTCCACAAAGGAGATCAGCGGCAGCGTCATTTATCCGTCAACAAGCGATAGCCGAGGCCGCGCACGGTTTGCAGGTGACGCGGGTTGGCGGGATCAAGTTCGATCTTGCGGCGCAGGCGGTTGACCTGCACGTCGACGGTGCGCTCGTTCGCAGCAAAGCCGACGCCGCCCAAGGCCTCGCGCGAGACGGTTTCGCCCGGCTTTTCGGCGAGCATTTTCAGCATTTCGCGCTCCCGGTCGGTCAACCGGATGATATCGCCGTCGATCGTCAGTTCGCCGCGCATGAGATCATAGGTGTAGGCGCCGAAGCGCACGATCTCGATCGGCGCGAGCGGCGACGGCGGCCGGGCGCGGCGCAGGATCGAGGCGATGCGCAGCACCAATTCGCGCGGGTCGAAGGGCTTGGTGAGATAATCGTCGACGCCGCGCTCGAGGCCGCTCACCCGGTCGCTCGGCTCGGCGCGCGCGGTCAGCATCAGCACCGGCACATCGGGCGCGCTCAAGCCCGTCGCGCCGGCGCGCAAGGCGGCGACGAAGTCGAGGCCGTTCTCGCCCGGCATCATGACGTCGAGCACGATCAGGTCGAAGGCCAGATTCTTGAGCGCGGTACGCGCCTCTGCCGTATCGGCCGCGGTGGTGACGCGATAGCCATTCTTCATCATCACGCGCGACAGCAATTCGCGGATGCGCGTGTCGTCATCGACAATCAGCAAATGGGCGGCATCGTCGGCCAGCGGCGGAAGGGCGGATGCGTCGGCGCTCATATATCCCTCAATGCGTTTCAAGGCGAATGCAACGGGCGTGGCAACGGCAAAACTACACCGCACAGCGCGTGCTTCGCTACTCTTCCTGCGTTCCCGCCCCCCAAACCAATCCCGCGACCTTGGTGCGCTCGTGCGGGTCGATCATCCCCAACAGGAAATTGATGACGGCGCCGCGGGCCTGCGGCCCCATTTCCTCCATCGCGCGGGCAAAACGGGTGGACTGCAATTGCGCCAAATCGAGGGCGAGCTTCTGCCCTTGGGGCGTCAGAAAGAGGAGGCGCTGGCGCCGGTCGGTCGCCCCGGCGCGCTGCTCGACATAGGCATGGTCGAGCAGTTCCTTGAGCACCCGGTTGAGGCTCTGCTTGGTGATTTTCAAAATGTCGAGCAGTTCGGCGATGGTCAGACCCGGCTGCCGGTTGACGAAATGCAGCACGCGGTGATGGGCGCGCCCGAACTTATAGGCCTCGAGCAGCCGGTCGGCGTCGCCGACAAAATCGCGATAGGCAAAAAAGAACAATTCGATCAGATCGTAGATCGGCGCCGTCTGGACCGGCAGGGGAGCCGGCCCTCCCCGCGACGAATTCTTTTGCCGTACTCCGTCCATCGATCGCTCCATGCCGCGCGCCGCCCGGTGCCCAGGAATCGCGCATGGCTCCTATACGTCAGCCATATTGACATATTTCATGCCAATTGTTACTCGTCAAGCACGCTGGACGAAACAAAGGAACCTGAAACTCGCCGGCGTCTTCACAGATCTTCCAAGGAGCCCCCTATGTCCATTCTGCCTTTTGATAAACGTGACGGCGTGATCTGGCTGGATGGCAAGCTCGTACCCTGGCAGGAGGCCAAGCTGCATGTGCTCAGCCACGGCCTGCATTATGGCTCTTCGGTGTTCGAGGGCGAGCGCGCCTATGGCGGCGTGATCTTCAAGTCGCGCGAACATTCCGAGCGCTTCCACCGTTCGGCCGAATTGCTCGATTTCAAAATTCCCTACACGATCGAGGAACTCGATGCCGCGAAAGCCTTGGTCGTGAAGACCAACGGCTTCGAGAGCTGCTATGTTCGCCCCGTCGCCTGGCGCGGCAGCGAGATGATGGCGGTCGCCGCGCAGAATGCGACCATTCACGTGGCGATCTGCACCTGGGATTGGCCGTCGATGTTCGACATCGCGCAAAAGATGAAGGGCATCCGCCTCGACATCGCCGACTACCGCCGCCCCGATCCGAAGACCGCGCCGTGCCATTCGAAGGCCGCCGGCCTCTATATGATCTGCACGATCTCCAAACACATCGCCGAGCGCAAAGGCTATGCCGATGCGATGATGCTCGACTGGCAGGGCCGCGTCGCCGAATGCACCGGCGCCAACATCTTCTTCACGAAGGACGGCGTCGTGCACACGCCGATCGCCGATTGCTTCCTGAACGGCATTACCCGTCAGACGGTGATCGATCTCGCCAAGCGCCGCGGCATCGATGTTATCGAGCGCCGCATCATGCCGGAGGAACTGGCGAGCTTTAACGAATGCTTCATCTGCGGCACAGGCGCGGAAGTGACGCCCGTCTCCGAGATCGGCCCGTATACATTCACGCCGGGCAATATCTCGCGCACACTGATCGAGGATTACACCGCCGAAGTGACGCCCAAGGCGGCGCAAGCTGCGTGATGTGTGCCACCGCACAGCCGACAAGGGGCGAAGCTGGCATCTTCTTGAACGTCAGCCCCCTCTGACACTCCCCGCACTCAAACGGCGCCTTCGGGCGCCGTTTTTTTGAGCGCTGGCTATACCCTTCAGAATCATTCATTCTGCCGACATGACCGATGCACCGAAATCCAATGTCGCGGAATATTCCGTCTCCGAACTCTCCGGCGCGCTGAAGCGCACGATCGAGAACGAATTCGGCTTCGTGCGGGTGCGCGGTGAAATTTCCGGCTATCGCGGCCCGCATTCGTCCGGGCACGTCTATTTCTCGATCAAGGACGCGAGTGCGAAGATCGACGCGGTGATCTGGAAAGGCGTGTTCGGCCGGATGCGCGTGCGGCCGGAGGACGGGATGGAGGTCATCGCGTCCGGCAAGATCACGACCTTTCCCGGCAAATCCTCCTACCAGATCATCGTCGAGCAGATCGAACCCGCCGGCGTCGGCGCGCTCATGGCACTGTTGGAGGAGCGGCGCAAGAAGCTCGCCGCCGAGGGCCTGTTCGATACGGCCCGCAAGCGGCCGATCCCCTATCTGCCGGAGGTGATCGGCGTCGTCACTTCGCCGACCGGCGCCGTCATCCGCGACATCATTCACCGCATCCAGGACCGCTTTCCGCGCCACGTCCTGGTCTGGCCGGTGCGGGTCCAGGGCGAGGGCAGCGCCCAGGAAGTGGCTGCCGCGATTCAGGGCTTCAACGCCCTGCCCGCGGCCGGCAACATCCGCCGCCCCGACGTGATCATCGTGGCGCGCGGCGGCGGCTCGCTTGAGGATCTGTGGGGCTTCAACGACGAGGCCGTGGCACGCGCGGCCGCGGCGAGCGACATTCCGTTGATTTCGGCGGTCGGCCACGAGACCGACTGGACCTTGATCGACCATGCCGCCGACCTGCGCGCCCCGACCCCGACCGGCGCCGCGGAAATGTGCGTGCCGGTGCGGGCGGAACTCCTCACCCAGCTTGCCGATCTGTCGCGCCGGCACGACGGCGCGATGCTGCGGCGCCTCGACCGGCTCAAGAGCGACCTGCGGGCCACCGCGCGCGCCCTGCCCTCCGGCGACGAGATCGTCGCCCTGCCGCGCCAGCGGCTGGATGCCGCGACCTCGAAGCTCGGCCACGCCCTGCGCGGCGGGCTCGACAAGCGTGCCCTGCTACTGCAGCGGGTAGGCGGACGCCTCGCCGGTCAATCGCCGCAGGTCCGCATGGCGCGGGCACGGGCGCATATGGACGGCCTCGTGCTGCGCCTGGAGCGGGCGCCGCGCCTCACCTTGCAGCAGCGCCAGGAGCGGCTCGCCACGCTCGCCGCGAGGCTCGTGACCGCCCTGCAGGCCCGGACCGCGCGGGCGAGCCTCGAAATCGGCAACCGCAGGCAGCGGCTCGACTCCGTGCAGGGCCGCCTGCACAACGCCTTCCGCACCGCGCTGCAGCGCCGGCAGACGCAGCTCGACCACACGATGAAGCTGCTCGCCTCCTACGATTGGCGCGACGTGCTGAAGCGCGGTTATGCGGTGGTGCGCGATGCCGAGGAAAACCCGGTGACGAGCGCGAAAACCTTGAGCGACGGCGCCCGCTTCAACGTGCAATTCGCCGACGGCCGGGTGAGCGCAGTGGCGGGTGGAAAAGGACGCCCGCACAAAGCGAAGACTGAACGCGAGCAGGGATCGCTGTTTTGAACCCCTTCTTGCCACGCTTGCTTTAGCCTGCCAAGCGTGGTGTGCTACCGCAAAACGAAATCGCGCCACGACCACGCATGCTCATCGCCCTCCTCGCAGACATCCATGGCAACCGGGAAGCCTTCGACGCATGCCTTGATGATGCTTATACGCAAGGCGCGGATCACTTCGCCTTTCTCGGCGATCTCGTCGGCTATGGCGCCGATCCGTCCTATATCGTTGATCAAGCCGCGCAGATGGTTGGGGAGGGCGCGCTCGCCATCCTCGGCAATCATGATGCGGCCGTCGATGAGGGCGGGTACGGCATGAACGAGCACGCCCGCGCCGCCATCGATTGGACCCGCGCACATCTGGACCGCGAGCAGCGCGCGTTTCTCAAAGCCTTGCCGGTGCAGCACCGCGTGAAGGACGTGCTCTATGTGCATGCGGATGCGTCCGCACCAGAGGAATGGCATTATGTGATGTCGCAGCGCGAGGCGGAGATCAGCCTGAATGCGACCGACGCGACCGTCACGTTCTGCGGCCACGTGCATCGCCCGCAACTCTACACGATGGCGCCGCGCAAGCTGCCCTGCAGCTTCACGCCGAAAGGCAGCGTGCCGATCCCGCTTGCGGGCAACCGCAAGTGGCTCGCCGTCATGGGCGCGGTCGGCCAGCCGCGCGACGAAAACCCCGGCGCCGCTTACGGCCTGTTCGACGATGCGAAAAAGCTCCTGACGTTCCGCCGCGTCCCTTACGACATCGAGACGGCGGCGGAAAAAATCCGCCGCGCTGGCCTGCCGGCGATCTTGAGCGCGCGCCTCTTTATCGGGCGTTGACGCGATGCGTCCCTATCAACTCGAAACCGGCGCCGAGATCGACGGCTTCCGCATCGGCAAAAAATTGCATCAAGGCGGCATGGCCAGCGTCTGGAGCGTTTCGCGCGACGACATCGACTTTCCGATCATCATGAAAGTGCCGATCATTGCCGACGGCGACGACGCGACCAGCATCGTCGGTTTCGAAATGGAGCAGATGATCCTGCCGCATTTGCAAGGCGCGCATGTGCCGCGTTTCGTAGCGCAAGGCGATTTCACCGCCCAGCCTTATCTCGTGATGGAGCGCATCGAAGGCCCTTCGCTGCTGCCCAAGCTCGCGCATGTGCCACTGCCCGTCGCTGAGGTCACGGACATCGGCGTGCGTATCGCGACAGCGCTGTCCGATCTGCATCGCCAGCGCGTACAGCATCTCGATTTGAAGCCGTCCAACATCATGCTGCGCCCCAGCGGCGAAGTGGTTTTCATCGATTTTGGTTTGTCGCGGCACCACGACCTGCCCGATCTGCTGCAAGAGGAATTCCGGCTGCCGATGGGCACCGGCCCGTATATCGCGCCGGAGCAACTGGCGCATGTGCGCAGCGATCCGCGCAGCGATATTTTTGCGCTCGGCGTTCTGCTCTACTTTTTCGCCACCGGCACGCGGCCCTTCGGCAACCCGCAAGGCAGCGGCGCCTTGCGGCGGCGGCTGTGGCACGATCCGGCGCCGCCGCGCGCCCTGAAAAAGGACGTTCCGCCCTATCTGCAAGAGGTCATTCTGCATTGCCTCGAAATCGAGGCCGATGACCGCTATCAGAACGCGGCGCAGATCGCATTCGACCTGTCGCATCCCGATCAATTGCAACTGACGACGCGGGCAGAACGCTTGGCGCGCAGCGGTTTTATCACGCGCTGGCAGCGCCGGGTGAAAGCCATGGGCTGGGAGCCGAAGGAACCGCTCTCGATCGAGTCGCCCGCACAATCGGCACCGATCATCCTCACGGCCGTCGATTTATCGCCCGGCATGGAGCCTTTGGCCGAGGCCATTCGCGCCATGGCGGCACGGCTCGTGAAAACCATGCCGCTCGCGCGGCTTGCCTGCATCAATATTCTGCGCACCCATCGCATCGGCATCGACTATGTGATCGACGAACAGGGCCGCAACCTTCACGTCACCCGGCTCGTCGCGCTCAAAGGCTGGGCGCAGCCGTTGAAACTCGACACGGCGCGGATCACGTTTCATGTCTTGGAGGCGCCGGATCCGGCGGCGGCCATTATCGATTTCGCCAAGACCAATCATGTCGATCAGATCATCATCGGCGCACGCGGTTCCTCGACCTTGCGCCGCTATCTCGGCAGCGTTTCCGCGCAGGTTGTGGCCGAAGCGCCGTGTACCGTTATTGTGGTGCGTGCGCAGGGACAGAGCGAGAGCTAAGACTGGCCGCGCTTGGCTCGGATCCATGACTTTTTGGAAAAATGTCCGCGATGATTGCGCGCGACTCCTTCTCCCAGAGGGAGAAGGTGGCTTGCGAAGCAAGACGGATGAGGGGACCTTCTCGCGAGAGTAGCCAAAGCAAGACTCCAGCCAATGATGATTCCGAGTCCCCTCATCCGTCACGCTTTGCGTGCCACCTTCTCCCTATGGGAGAAGGACGCGCACAATCGTTGCGGGCAAATTTCCCCAGCGGCTGTGGATCGCGTTCGGAACTACATTGCGGCCTTCTTATAGATCAAAGCTTCCATGCCCTCCGCGATTTGCCCCCGCGCGCAATTTCATATTAGGCTGGCACAGGATACCGGCGCAGAGCTGCCCGCACTCATTCCAGGGAGAGATGCATGACCGACGATGCCCCGCATTCGCCGACAACAAATCCGTTGCGAAGGATGAAACACTTTCTTGCCGCCGCATGCATGATGACGCTTGCCCCAACGCTCGGCATGGCGGCATCGGTTCCCGCTGTTGAAGCGCCGCATGGCATGGTCGTGTCGTCGCAACATCTCGCCTCCGACATCGGCGCGCAAATTCTCGCGCAAGGCGGCAATGCGATCGATGCCGCGGTCGCGGTCGGTTATGCCGAAGCGGTCACCAACTCTTGCTGCGGCAATATCGGCGGCGGCGGTTTCATGGTGATTCATATCGCCAAGGACGATCACGACACGTTCATCAACTTCCGCGAAAAAGCTCCGGCCGCAGCGACCAAGAATATGTATCTCGATGCGCAGGGCAATGTGGTCAAGGGTTCGAGCCTGATCGGCTATCTTGCCGTCGGCGTACCGGGCACGGTGCTCGGTCTCGACACCGCGCTCACCAAATACGGCATGATGCCGCGCGACAAAGTCATGGCGCCGGCGATCAAGCTCGCGCGCGACGGCTTCGTTCTGTTGCGCGGCGACACCGACATTATCGATGCGGACGCCGCCTTTCTGAAGAACGATCCGGTGTCGACAAAAATCTTCTTCCGCCCCGACGGCTCAGCGCTGCAACCTGGCGACAGACTGGTGCAGACCGATCTCGCCGATACGCTCGAAGCCATCGCCAAGAATGGTCCCGACGCTTTCTACAAAGGCGATATCGCCAAGAAGGTCGAGGAGGCGATGAAGGCGAACGGCGGCATCATGACGGCGCAGGATTTCGCCGATTACAATGTCACCGAAACCGATCCCGTCACCTGCACCTATCGCGGCTATAAATTCATCTCCTCGCCGCCGCCTTCGTCCGGCGGCACGACCATGTGCGAAATCCTCAACATTCTGGAAGGCTACGACCTGCACGCCATGGGCTGGCATTCGGCCGAAGCGGTGCATTACATGGTCGAGGCGATGCGGCACGCCTATATGGACCGCAACACCTATCTCGGCGATCCGGCTTTCGTGCAGAACCCGCTCGACCGGCTGCTGTCGAAGGATTACGCCGCGCAGATCCGCACCAAGATTCTCGCGGACAAGGCGACACCGTCGAAAGACGTGCAGCCTGGCGTCGCGCCGCATGAAAAGACTGAAACCACCCATTATTCGGTCGCCGATCAGGACGGCAATGCCGTCTCCGTCACCTATACGATCAACGGCCTCTTCGGCGCCAATGTGATCGCGCCCGGCACCGGCTTTTTGCTCAACGACGAAATGGACGATTTCTCGATCAAGCCGGGCGTGCCCAATCTGTTCGGGCTCGTCCAGGGCGAAGCCAATGCCGTCGCGCCGGGCAAGCGCCCGCTCTCCTCGATGTCGCCGACCCTGATCACCAAGGACGGCCACATCATCGCGGTGCTCGGCAGTCCCGGCGGCTCGCGCATCATCACCATCACCCTGCAGACGGCGCTGAACATGATCGACTATGGCATGCAGCCGCAGGAAGCCGTGGACGCGCCGCGCATTCATCACCAATGGCTGCCCGACGAAGTGTTCGCCGAGCCCTATGCGCTCTCGCCCGATACGGTGGAAATCCTGCAAGGCATGGGCTACAAGATCACCCAGCAGACGCCCTGGGGGGCGGCGGAACTGATCGAACTGCCGCAAACCGCGGCAGGCGGCGGAACCGCGAGTTCCGGCAATGATTCGACCCTCGGCGGCAAGATGAAGCCCGGCTTCATGTACGGCGCCAACGACGCCCGCCGGCCGGCGGGGCTCGCGGTCGGCGAATAGGACGTGCAGGCGCCGGAAGGAGCAAAGTCCGTCCGGCGCGTGCCCCATTCAAGCCGCTGTACAGCCCCCATACGCACGGAGAGGGCCGTCCAACCCGCCAAATTTAGCGGAAGACGTGAACATAATAGCCCGAGTAGCTAGGCGCCTTGTAGTAATACCCACCGGCTGGGGTATAGCCGTAAACGGGGCCGGTGTAGGAATACCTAACTCCGGTGTAAGTCGGGCCGGTGTAGTGATAGCTCGGCGCCGTATAGAAATATGAGCCGGTTGACGTGTAGCCGTGAACGGGACCCGTGTAGGTGTAGCTGGGACCCGTGTAGCTATACGCGCCGCGCGTGTAGCTCGCGCCGGTGTAGGAATAGCTAGGACCGGTGTAGAGCGATCTCCCAGACGTATAGCCGTAGACAGGGCCGGTGTAGGAATAGCTGGGCCCTTTATAAACGTAAGAATTTGCCATGTATCCCTCCGTTCATCTCGACTGACAAAATTGGCCTTACAACAGGTCAAAACTTCGCGATCGTAACGATTTTGCTTCAAATGCTTACATAGCATTGCCAACCGTTCGCATATTCATGGATCGCACAGAGCAAACGTTGAAAATCTTCCGACCTTGGTTCGACATTCTCGGCGATCGTTGCACCATTGCCGTCGCCTTCAAATCGGGTGCAGCTATTCTTGCTCCGGGCACTTGAACGTAAGCTGAACGCGTGCCGTGTTTGGCCTGTGGACGTCCAACATGACCGGCCTTGCAGCACCGGCTTGGCCCTGCCCTTCCCCACCAATGCCCATGGTTGCCCCTGTTTAGCTCGGGACCACTTCGATCATTCCAGACCCGATGGCTCCGCAAAAGATTACATTTTGGTAATATTTCGACAAGAACATTACGAAAATGTAATGGCTTGGTAGCGCCGAGGGCGTGACGCGTGACGGCGCAAACCGGCAAAGGCTTGAGCTGCCGTGCCGATTTTCTGCGATTCCCGAGAATTACCGCAGCGAGAACGATGCCCCCAACAAGAGTGCGCGTTGCCGATAAAGTCGGGCCAAAAATGGCCCTTTGCCCCCCGGATTTTGAAGGCGGCATGCCGTCGGGCGTCGAAAAACATATGAGATGTCGACCAAGCCAGTCGAAAAACGCGTCGTTCGATTTTCCCCTTTCCTGCGGAAAATCCTGTGCCGACCCGTCATGTGACGCTTGCATTCTCGGTCCGTTACTTTTACAGGAAGCGCTGTTGCCGCCATAGCTCAGTTGGTTAGAGCGCTAGATTGTGGATCTAGAGGTCCCCCGTTCGAGCCGGGGTGGCGGTACCATTTCGAGCAAATAAAATCGATAAGTGAGCGCTCGTACGATTTCGCGCGTCGAACGGTGTTTTCGCTTGAGCCGCCACCGACTCGCCATGGGGCGAATTTTTCACAGCGGCCCGGCTCGGCGAATCGCAAACACGCCGGCGCTTTTTTGAAAGTGGAGATTGCTTCAGCGCAATCCGGCACGACGTCGGTGATGGTCGGTGGCCATAAGAGGAATTGCAAAATCTCGAATTGAGCCTATGGTGACGACATCGACCATTGTCAGTGACGTCGCTTAAGAGCCATCGTGCTCCGTCAGATCTCCTCTCAAATAATCGATCTCACGTCGCAGGGTATCGCGGCAACCGCAATGATTGTTTCGAAAGGAAACTCTTATGAATTCAGGTACGGTAAAGTGGTTCAACGCCACCAAGGGTTTTGGCTTCATTCAGCCGGATGACGGCAGCACGGACGTCTTCGTCCATATCTCCGCCGTCGAGCGCGCAGGTCTGAGAGATTTGGCCGATGGCCAAAAGGTCCGTTACGACCTCGTGAAGGACAAGCGCTCGGGCAAGAGCTCGGCCGACAATCTCCAGGTGGCATGATTTTGCCACTCGTTCCCGTTGGCCACGGATGAACTGGCAACGGCGCTGAGTGACATAGAGAGGTCGGGGTCGCACCCGACCTTTTGTTTTGGTGTGAAGATGTGACTGATCATCGGCCATCGCCCGGCGCTGCCGCACATTTCGAATGGCTCGATGATCAGGCTGGCGATACGGGAGCATTTTTCGTTCTTTCAGGATCGAAAAATGCTCTAACTTTTTGTTTTATATAATTTTCTTAGCCGAAAAGCCGAACAGCTTTCAGAGTGCCGCGCACTTGGAACCGCGCGGTGTCAGCACCTGTCAAAGTCAGACGGTTAGCGGGAGATGTGTTCTAGCCCACATCGTAAAGGGCATCGTCATGCGATCGTCAAATATCGATCCGATTGGCGGAGCGTCACCCCGGGAGCAGTAGCATGACTTCTCTGGAAGGCTGTGTGCCCAATGAAATCGTAGATTTTGCCGGTCGGCTCTCTACCCTTGGCGAAGTCGTTTTCGAGGTGACCGAGTTGCCTTGCATAAACCGCGCAATGCTGGCGGTATGGCGCGAAGGAAGCCCATCACCGGTACGAGCGAGCCACCTGATGCTGTTGTCAGGCCGCCAGGATTTTAAAGATTATATTGCAGACCTGAAGCGCCAGGTCGTCCTGCACTAAAGCGTCCCCCGCTCTCCCGCCAATTCATTGCGACGCGGCACCAAAATAAGAAAAGGCTGGGGATACCCAACCTTTTCTCGAACTTCATGTGGATTTGAACCAGTGCATCCGTGGCGCAGAACCTGAAGTGCCACTGATCATAGAGCATTGTCCGCCGCCAATGGGTGAGTATTTTCACAGACTTACACTTTCGTTTAGGTACCGCTTACGGCTGATCCTGCCCAGACAACAGCGGGCTTGCGCCCCGGCCGGCCCCCACCGTTCGGGCCGGGGTGGCGCTCCCATTTCCGGCTTCCTATATTGAGGATGGCCCCAGGGGAGCCCCTCATGCGCGAGTCGTCGATAATTCTCGAGAGTTCCACGATGCTCACCGTCGAAGACCATGCGGCGCTGAGCAAGGCCGTCGATTTGCTCGAGCGCTCCTCGCTCACGCTGCGGCTGACCACGCTCGCCGGCAAGCAATTGGAAATGGTCGGCCGCGCCTTGCCGCAAAGGGCAACCCAGATCATCAACGGCGCCGCGGAACTCGCCATCAAGACGGCGTTGCGCGCGGCGCTCGCCACCACCTCGCATAAGATCGGGACGCCGGCCGCCAACGGCTGGCACAGGACCCTGACCGCAGCCTCCGGCGCGGCCGGTGGCGCCTTCGGCCTCGCCGCGCTCAGCGTGGAACTGCCCGTTTCGACCACGCTGATGCTGCGCTCGATCGCCCAGATCGCTCGGGCCCAAGGCGAAAATCTCGACAATCCCGAAACCGCGCTCCACCTGCTCGAAGTCTTCGCGCTCGGCGGCCGTAAGCCGGGCGAGGAAATGCTGGAAGGCGGCTATTTCGCCCTGCGCATGGTGCTGGCGAAAAGCGTGTCGGACGCTGCCCGCTTCATCGCGGCCAAAAGCGCCGGCGATCAGACCGCGCCTGTCATCGTGCGCTTGATCTCCCTCATCGCCGCCCAATTCGGCATCGTGGTCGGCGAGAAATTGGCGGCGCAAGCGCTGCCGCTCATCGGCGCGCTCGGCGGCGCGGCGGTAAATTACGCCTTCACCCAACATTTCCAGGACATAGCGCTCGGCCATTTCACGGTGCGGCGGCTGGAACGCATCTATGGGCCAGAGGCAGTGCGCGAAGCCTATGAGCAGATCAGGTTGAGCGGCAAATCTGTAGGACGATGACGCGCGACTCCTTCTCCCAGAGGGAGAAGGTGGCGCGAAGCGACGGATGAGGGGACTTTGTCGCGAGAGTGGCCACCACAAGAATCCAGCTAATGATGATTCCGCGTCCCCTCATCCGTCATGCTTCGCATGCCACCTTCTCCCTGTGGGAGAAGGGTTTTGCGCCCTACACGCTGCCCATCGCGTGCCAGCCGAGCCTTTCCTTGATGCGCTTCAGCAACGTGTCGCGTAAGGTTCGATACCCCTCCAGCATCTGGTCGCGCGTGCCGACGGCGGCGCTCGGGTCGGGGGTCGGCCAGTAGACGACGTCCACCGCCATGGTGCGCGTCATTTCCAACGCCTTGTGATGCGCTTCCGGCGAGAGCGTGATGATCAGATCGAAACTCGTGTCTTCGAGTTCCTCGAAGGAATGCGGCTTGTGTTTGGAAATATCGAGGCCCATTTCATCCATCACCGCGATGCAGAAGCCGTCGAGTTCGCCCGGCCGCACGCCGGCCGAGGCGATATAGATCTCGCGGCCGAACAGGTACTTGGCCAAAGCCTCCGCGATGGGTGATCGCACCGCATTGTGCGAACACGCAAAGAGCACGGCTTGCGGGCGGCCGAGGTCCAAGCGTCACCCTTTCCAATGCAGGGCGGTGACGAGGGTGAACAGGCGCCGCGCCGTGTCGAAATCGACGTCGATCTTGCCGGCGAGCCGTTCGGCAAGCAATTGCGCGCCTTCGTTGTGCAAGCCCCGCCGGCCCATGTCGATCGCCTCGATCTGACTCGGGCTCGCAGTGCGGATCGCCGCATAATAGCTCTCGCACACGAGAAAATAGTCTTTCAGAATGCGGCGGAACGGCGTGAGCGAGAGCAGGTGGATCATCACCGGCTCATCCGGTTCGGTGCGAATGTCGAGCGCGAGCTTGGCATCGTGCATCGCGATGCGCAGCATATAGGGGCCGCCGTCATGCTCGGCCGGCGCGAAGGTGTTGTCTTCGACAAGATCGTAGATCGCGATCTGCCGTTCGTGCTCCTGATCGGCATTGCCACGGCCGATCGAGGCTTCGTCGAGGGTGATGGAAATGAGTTTGCGTCGCGACATCGCCTCCCCTTTGTCCCGGCTCAATCCATATTCAATCGCAGCGCAACCGAACGCGCATGAGCATCGAGCCCCTCCGCATGGCCGAGCGCAATGGCGGCCGGCCCGAGCGCACGCAACGAGTCCGTATCGCATTTGAGCAGCGACGTGCGCTTCATGAAATCGAGCACGCCGAGGCCGGACGAGAAGCGCGCCGAGCGCGCCGTCGGCAGCACGTGATTGGAGCCGCCGACATAATCGCCGATCGCCTCGGGCGTGTGGCCGCCGAGGAAGATCGCGCCGGCATTGCGTACGCGCGCCGCGAGCCGGTCGGCATCCTGCGTCATGATCTCGAGATGCTCCGGCGCAAGGCGGTCGATCAGTGCCGCCGCATCGTCGAGCTTTTCGACGAGAACGGTCGCGCCGCAATCGCGCCAGCTTGCTTCCGCGATCGCGCGGCGCGGCAGGGTCTGCAGTTGCGCCTCGACTTCGGCCGCGACCGCATCGGCAAGACCCGCGTCATCGGTGATCAGGATCGATTGCGCCGCCGTGTCATGCTCGGCCTGCGCCAGAAGGTCCGCCGCGATCCACGCCGCATTGGCATAGGCGTCCGCCGCGATCACGACTTCGGACGGGCCCGCGATCATATCGATCCCAACCTTGCCGAAGACGCGCCGCTTCGCCGCCGCCACATAGGCATTGCCGGGCCCGACGATCTTGGCGACCGGACTGATCGTCTGCGTGCCATAGGCGAGCGCGGCGATCGCCTGCGCGCCGCCAACCCGGTAGATCTCATGCACGCCGGCCAATTTTGCCGCCGCCAGCACCAGCGGATTGATGATTCCATGCGGCGCCGGCACGACCATGACCACGCGCGGCACGCCGGCGACGATCGCCGGCACCGCATTCATCAGCACCGATGACGGATAGCTCGCCGTACCGCCAGGCACATAAAGCCCGACCGCCTCGATCGCGCTCCAGCGCCAGCCAAGCTCGACGCCAAGCGCATCGGTAAAGAGCGTATCACTCGGCAGCTGCCGCCGATGGAAGGCTTCGATCCGCGATTTTGCCAGCTCCAAAGCGGCAAGGGCCTTGGCGTCGCATTGCGCGACGGCCGCATCCAGCTCGGCCGCGCTCACCGCCAGGCCGAGGCGTTGCAGATCAACATGGTCGAAGCGTTGCGAATAATCGATCAGGGCCGCATCGCCCTCGTCCATCACCCGCGCAATGATGTCGCGCGCCGCCGTATCGACATCCTCCGACACCTCGCGCTTCATGGCGAGCAGGTCGGCGAAGCGCTCGGCAAAATCTTTTTGACGCGTATCGAGCCGCAAGGGCATCCTAAAAACTCCAACTCTCGTTCACGCAGTGTCCGGACCAAGCGGGGCCAGGTCGCTCAAGCGCGCTTCAATACATTCCACTTCGAGACGGATCACCGCCCCATCGGAAAATTTCAGGATGACGGTGCCCGACGGTTCGCGATCGGCCCGGAACGACAGACCGATGAGATTAAGCGCGGTTTCGCGCGCCTCCTGGCGGAACCCCAAATAGGTCACGCGCGACACCCGGTCGAAATGCACGCCGGTCATACGCCGCGCGGCCGCAGTCTCTTCCCAGTCCAGCCGCGACATCACGAACACGAAGCGCTTGGCCTGGGGCAGAAAAGCCATATCGCCGATTCTGACGATCGAATCCTGGATATGGTCGGAAATCGCCGCCAGATCCTCGGCGTCGAGCGCGATTAGCCGAAGACCGGGCGCGCCCGCATTCCCTTCCTGTTCGCCGCTCTGTGCCTTTGTATCCGCCATGCCCGACCGTCCCTTTCCCCCTCTGTTAGCGACGGCCCGGGGCCGAAGCAATCCCTTTGCGGGCATCCGGCCGGAAACGCGGACGCTCGCGGCCATTGGCCGCGCGCTTCCTTCTCCCGCTTGAAACGCCACGGCGGCTGGTCCAATGTCGGGCACTGACATGCTACCTCTTCCCTTGGGAGATTCGTTTGGCTGACGCCCCGCCGCAAAAACCGATCCATGTAGGCCTGTTCGTGACCTGCCTCGTCGATCTGATCCGCCCCAGCGTCGGCTTTGCCGCCGTGAAACTGCTGGAGGACGCGGGGTGCCGGGTCAGCGTGCCGAGTCAGACCTGCTGCGGCCAGCCGGCTTTCAATTCGGGCGACCGGCGGACGACGCGCGAGATCGCGGCCGCGGTCATCGCCGCCTTCGAAGGCTGCGATTACATCGTCGCCCCATCCGGCTCCTGCGGCGGCATGCTGGCCAAGCATTATCCCGAATTGTTCGAAGACGACCCTAATCTGGCCCGCAAGGCGCTGGATTTCGCCAGCCGCACCTATGAACTCGTCAGCTTCCTCACCGATGTCCTTGGCGTCAAACACGTCAAGGCGCGGTTCGACGGCACCGTCACCTATCACGATTCCTGCTCGGGCCTGCGCGAGCTCGGCATCAAGACGCAGCCACGCCAATTGCTGAGCACGGTCGAAGGTCTGTCACTGATCGAGATGAAGGACAGCGATGTGTGCTGCGGCTTCGGCGGCACGTTCGCCGCGAAATACGGCGAGATTTCCGACGCCATCGTCAGCGAGAAGACCAAGAACATCGGCGCTGCCGAGGCGCATACGCTGCTCGCGGGCGATCTCGGCTGTCTGATGAATATGGCGGGCAAGATGTCGCGCGAAGGCAAAAAGATCGAGGTGCGGCATGTCGCCGAAGTGCTCGCCGGCATGACCGACGAACCGCCGATCGGCGCCGCGGCGCAGGAGAAAAGGCCATGAGCGTCGCGACCACTTCCCCGGCCTTCAAGGAAAATGCCCACCGCGCCTTGCACGATGCGCAATTGCAGCGGGCGCTCGGCAATGTCCGTGCCGGCTTCATCGACAAGCGCGCGAAAGCGGCGGCCAAACTGCCGGAATTCGAAGCCTTGCGCGACTCGGCGCGCGACATCAAGAACCACACGCTCGCCCATCTCGATCTCTATCTCGAGGCTTACGAGAAGCAGCTTGAGGCGGCGGGCGGCAAATTGCATTTCGCCCGCAATGCCGAGGAAGCGCGCCAAGCCATTCTCGCGATCTGCCGGGCGCGCGGCGCGAAAATCGTGACCAAGGGAAAGTCGATGATCTCGGAGGAGATCGGGCTGAACGAGGCGCTCGAAGGCGCGGGGATTCAGCCGGTCGAAACCGATCTGGGCGAATATATCATTCAGCTTCGGCATGAAACGCCGTCGCATATCATCGCGCCGGCGGTGCATCTCAACGCGACCCAGGTGGAAGAGGACTTCCGCCGCGTTCACACCCATCTCGACGCCAAGCGCGACCTGTCGCAGCCGGTGCAGCTCCTGACCGAGGCGCGCGGGGTTTTGCGCGACCGCTTCTTGAGTGCGGATGTCGGCATCACCGGCGCCAATTTCCTGGTCGCCGAGACCGGCACGTCGATCATCGTCACCAATGAAGGCAATGGCGACCTCACCCAGACGCTGCCGAAGGTCCATATCGTCATGGCGTCGCTCGAAAAGCTCGTGCCGACCCTCGACGACGTCTCGCAATTGCTGCGCGTTCTGGCCCGCTCGGCGACCGGCCAGGAAATGTCAGTGTACACGACCCTTTCGACCGGGCCGCGCCGAACGGGCGATGTGGACGGGCCGGAAGAATATCATGTCGTGCTGCTCGACAACGGCCGCTCGGCCATGCTCGGCGGCGAATTCGAAGAGATGCTGCGCTGCATCCGCTGCGGCGCCTGCATGAACCATTGCCCGGTCTATCACGCCGTCGGCGGCCATGCTTACGGCTGGGTCTATCCCGGCCCGATGGGCGCGGTGCTGACCCCTACCTTGATCGGCGTCGACAAGGCCGGCCACCTGCCCAATGCCTCGACCTTCTGCGGCCGCTGCGAAAGCGTCTGCCCGGTGCGCATTCCCCTGCCGAAACTGATGCGCCATTGGCGCGAGCGGGAATTCGAGCGCCACCTTACCCCCGCCACCGTACGCTACGGCATCGGCTTCTGGGGCTTTTTTGCGAAACGCCCCGCCCTCTACCGGTTCGCGACCTCGCTCGCGATGAAAGCATTGCATCTCGCCGGCAAAAGCAAGGGCCGGTTCGCATCGCTGCCTTTCGCCGGCGGCTGGACCAAATACCGCGATTTCCCGGCGCCGCAGGGGCAAACCTTTCAACAGAAATGGAAAGCGGCGAGAGGACAAAAATCATGAGTGCCCGCGACGATATCCTCTCCAACATCCGCCGCTCCCTCGGCGTCAGCGGCACGGAAGCGATGCGGCGGCAGACCGTCGCCGACCGTTTGGCCGCGAGTCCGCGCGGCGTGGTGCCGCAGCGCGGCCAGGGCGAGCCGGCGGCGCAGCGCGCGCTGTTCAAACAGATGGCGGAAGCGGCGCAGGCGAGCCTGAGTGAAATCGCGTCCTATGCCGACGTGCCGCAGGCCGTGGCGGAATATCTGCGCGCCAACAACCTGCCAGCCACCTTGAAAATGGGCGACGATCCACGCCTGACGGACCTCGCCTGGTCGGCAACCGCGCTTGAGGTCAGCCGCGGCCGCTCGCATGGCGACGACCTGAACGCCGTCAGCCACGCCTTTGCCGGCGTCGCCGAGAGCGGCACGCTGATCATGGCCTCCGGCCCGGATAATCCGACGACCCTCAATTTCCTACCCGACAACCACATCGTCGTCGTCGCGGCCAAGGACATTGCCGGCGATTATGAGAGCGTGTGGACGCGCCTGCGGGAACATTTCGGCAAGGGACTCATGCCCCGCACGGTCAATATGATCACCGGCCCGTCGCGCTCCGCCGACATCGAACAGACGCTTTTGCTCGGCGCCCATGGGCCCCGCCGCTTGCATATTATCCTTGTTGGATCCTAGGTCGTCACCACGATCTAAACCCGCTCTAATTTTAATTGGAAACAGCATGAATTTTTTCACAATTTGCCCCTAGTTTGGGCCTGCTGGGCTTATCCGGCGCTGTCTGAAATGATTCGCATATGATGAAAATCCATTCGCGCGTGAGCGCGTATCCATTTGTTTTGGCATTGCTTCTCTCTGCGCCGGCGCTGGCGCAGACCCCCGATTTGTTGTCGCCCAATCCGGTGTCGAGCGGCTTGACGCCCGCCGCACCGCAACCGGTGCCGACCACGGCGCCGCTCCCGCGCAGCATGCCGGTGAAAATTCCGGAGGGCGCAAAAGCGGCCGAGGCGCCGGCAGCTGGGGCCGCCCAGGCTGCGCCGAAACCCAAGCCGAAACCCGCGCCGCCGAGCGAAACGGTCCTTTCGACCGATCCGATGCCGACCTTGATGCCGGAAACCTTCTTCGCGACGGCCAAGGCATCCGACCGCTATGCCGCAATTGCCGATTCCGGAGGCTGGCCGGTCGTGGACGAGCTTGCGCCCGGCGCCTCGGGCAAGGCGGTCGCGGTGCTGCGCAAGCGCCTGGCGATCGAGGGCGACCTTCCCGCCAATCAGGGCACCGGCGAAACTTGGACGCCGGACTTGACGGCCGCCGTGAAACGCTTCCAGTCCCGCATGGGCTTGCGGCAAACCGGTGTCGTCGCCGGCGCAACGCTCAAGGCGATGAATGTGCCGGCAGTGGTCCGCTTCAAGGAACTCGCCTCGAGCGCGCAGCGTCTCGCCGGTACGAATTTTGACCTTGGCAACCGTTACGTGGTCGTCAACATCCCCTCGACATCGGTCGAAGCGGTCGAGAATGGCCGGGTTGCCCATCGCTACGTCGCCGTTGTGGGCGGCGTCGACCATCCGTCGCCGGAAGTCGCGACGCATATCACGGCGATCAATCTCAATCCGACCTGGACGGTGCCGGTCTCGATCATCAAGAACGAGATCATTCCGAAAATGCAGAAGAATCCGCATTATCTCGCGAAGCAGAAAATTCGCATTCTCGGCGCCAATGGCGAAGAGGTAAATCCCGCCGCCATCGACTGGTCGACGACGCGCGCGACCGCCTACACGCTGCGGCAGGATTCGGGCGCCGGCAATTCGCTCGGCTCGATCCGCATCAACATGCCGAACAAGAATGCGGTCTATATGCACGACACGCCGTCGAAACGGCTGTTCGCCGCCGATTACCGCTTCCTGTCGCATGGCTGCGTGCGCGTCCAGGGCGTCTATGATCTCGCCGAATGGCTGCTGCAAGGCACCGTCGATTCGATCAGCGGCATCGGCTGGGACAAGCAGGAATTGCTCGCCGAAATCGCGAAGGGTGACCGCACCGACATCAAGCTGTCGCAGCCCGTGCCGGTCGCCTGGGTCTATCTCACCGGTTGGGCCAATTCGGACGACATCGTGCATTTCCGCGACGACGTCTATGGCATCGACACGGTGCCCGTCGCGGTGCAGGCGCGCACCGAAGCGCCTCCCACCAAACAATGAAGATCTGCTAAAAAATGTCTGAGCCGCAACGCTTTCATCTGGCCGGCGTGATGGGCTGGCCGGTGCTCCACTCGCGCTCGCCGAAGATTCACGGCTATTGGCTGCAGCAGCACGGATTGCCGGGTGCTTATGTGCCGCTCGAAATCAAAATCGAGAATTTGGAAAAGGCCTTGCGCGCGCTGCCGGCCCTGGGCTTTGCCGGCTGCAACCTGACCATTCCGCATAAGGAACATGCGGTGCGGATGGTCGATACGCTCTCGCCGCTCGCCAAACACATCGGCGCGGTGAATTGCGTCGTCGTGCAGCCGGACGGCGCGCTGCACGGGCATAATTACGACGCCTTCGGCTTCATCGCCTCGATCAAGGAAGATCAGCCGCATTGGCGCGCGGCGAGCGGACCGGTCGTGGTGCTGGGCGCCGGCGGCGCCGCCCGCGCGGTGCTCGCGGGCCTCATCGACGAAGGCGCGCCGGGAATTCGCCTGATCAACCGCAGCTTTGAGCGGGCCAAGAGTCTCGAAGCCGAATTCGGCGCGCCGATCAAGGCCTATAGGTGGGAAGAGCGCGCGGCCGCGTTGAACGGGGCGATGACGCTCATCAATACGACGAGTCTCGGCATGGACGGACAGCCATCGCTGGACCTCGCGCTCGACGATCTGCCGCAGGCAGCAATCGTGTCGGACATCGTCTACATCCCCAAATTCACCCCCCTGCTGACGGCGGCGCAGCGGCGCGGCAACGCCATCGTGACCGGCCTCGGCATGCTGCTGCACCAGGCCCGCCCCGCCTTCCGCGATTGGTTCGGCGTGATGCCGGAGGTGACGAAGGAGTTGCGAGCGCAGATCGAAGCGACGATGTGATGAACGGACCGCGACCGTCCCGGTCGCACGTGGCCGCAACATAGAAGATTGCATTGCGACCGGGGCGGTCGCGGTCCTTTAAGCCACAGCCCATCTCCCGGACATCGCCGCCGCGGGATATTCGCACGAGCAGATCACGTCAGGATCCGTTTAAGAGCAGCCACGAGCCGGTCGCATTCGTCATCAGTCCCAATGCTGATACGAAGAAAATCGTCGATGCGTTTCTTGGCAAAGTGCCGCACCAAAATTCCCTGGCTCCGGAGTTCCCGCGCCAAATCCGCGCCGGCTCTGTCTGGATGCCGCGCGAACAGAAAATTGGCGGATGAGTTCAGAACATCGAAACCCAATTCCCGCAGAGCCTGCGCGAGGCGCTCACGGCTGGCCATGATCAAATCGCGATGGCGTTCAAACCAGTCTCGATCTTTCCAGGCCGCGATCGCCCCTGCCAAAGCGAGCCGGTCGAGCGGATAGGAATTGAAGCTATCCTTCACTCGCTCCAGCGCGTCGATGAGCGGCCGTTGTCCGACGGCAAAGCCGACGCGCAGCCCGGCGAGGCTCCGCGATTTCGAAAACGTCTGAATGACAAGCAGATTCGGATAGGTTTTGACGAGCGGGATGGCACTCATCGCGCCGAAATCGACATAGGCCTCATCGATCACGACCACCTGATCCGCGTGGTCTCGAACCAAGGATTCGATTTCGGCGAGCGACCGCGCCATGCCGGTCGGCGCATTGGGATTGGGCAGGATGATGGCCCCACAAGGTTGCCGATAATCCTCAATGCGAACCTGCAGGTCTTCATCCACCGCAACTTCGCGGAAAGGAATGCCGTACAGGCGGCAATAGGTCGGATAGAAACTGTAGCTTATGTCGGGGAAAAGCAGCGGGCTTTCGTGGTTCAGCAAGGCTTGGAACGTATGGGCCAGAACCTCGTCGGAGCCGTTGCCGACAAACACTTCGCCCGGATCGAGATCATGACTTTTGGCAATCGCCTGCCGCAGTCGCAGGGCTGTCGGGTCAGGATAGAGCCGAAGCGTCTCGTTCACCGCGGCCGAGATCGCCGCGAGCGTGCGCGGCGATGGCGGATAAGGGTTTTCATTCGTGTTGAGTTTGGTGAGCCCGCTGATCGCCGGCTGCTCCCCCGCGACGTAGGGGATCAAGGAATGAACAATTGGGCTCCAGAAACGGCTCATCGTGGGTCTCTAGCAGGCTATGGAAAATTCCATTTTTACGCCAGCCTGACTTGCGCGGGCGCGTGTTGCAAGAGAATGCCGCCACGCGTCCCTGACCCAAGCGCCCTCAAGCTTAAAGCCGCTCAGTCAAAAGCACCGCGATCCCGCCTCGCCCACATCCAGCCCCGCTTGACATAAATATAGCAATGGCTACATTATGGAGCATATGAAACAATACGAGCCGCCCATGTCCGATACCAGCACCGCCCGCGCCCTAGCCGCCCCGATCGATCTCGCCCTGCGGCGGGCCCTGACAGGCGGCACCAGCCGCTGGCGGACGGCGTTTTTGTTCACCGGACCGGCGGCCGTCGCCTCGATCGCCTACATGGACCCCGGCAATTTCGCGACCAACATTCAGGCGGGCGCCAAACACGGCTATACGCTGCTGTGGGTCGTGCTGTTCGCGAATGTGGCGGCCATGCTGTTTCAGGCGCTTTCCGCCAAGCTCGGCATCGTGACGGGCCGCAATCTGGCGGAAACCTGCCGCGACCATGTCCCGGCGCCAATCGCCCTGGCGATGTGGGTGGTGAGCGAAATCGCTGCCATGGCGACCGATCTCGCCGAATTCCTCGGCGGCGCCATCGGTCTGACCCTGCTGTTCCAATTGCCGCCGCTCAATGTTGTCTCGGACGGTATCGGCGTCATGGCGGCCGACGCGGCGGGGGCGCTGCATCTCACCCTGCCGGCGCAAGGGCCGCTGCTGCTCGGCATGCTCGTCACCGGCGCCCTGACCTTCGTGATCCTGACGCTGGAGCGTTACGGCTTCCGGCCTTTGGAGCTCGTGATCGGCGGGCTGATCGCCGTCATCGCGCTGTGCTACATCGCCGAAATGTTCATCCCGCCGGTCGATTGGGCGGCCGCGGCGCGCGCGGCGGTCACCCCCTATATCCCCAATGCCGACGCGCTCACCATTTCCGTCGGCATCATCGGCGCGACCGTCATGCCGCATGCGATCTATCTGCATTCGGGCCTGACCCAGCGCCGCGTCATCCCCGCGAACCGTGCCGAAAAACGCAAGCTGCTGCGCTTCTCGAACCGCGAAGTGGTCATCGCGCTGACCCTTGCCGGCCTCGTCAACATGGCCATGGTGGTGATGGCCGCGGGCACGTTCCATAACGGTCACGACGATGTCGCGTCGATCGAAACCGCCTATTATACGCTGACGCCCCTGCTCGGCGCCGGCGCGGCCGCCATCTTCCTCGCCTCGCTGATGGCCTCCGGCATTTCGAGCTCGGTCGTCGGAACGATGGCGGGCCAGATGATCATGCAGGGCTTCGTGCGGTTCCGCATTCCGCTCTGGCTACGCCGCCTCGTGACGATGATCCCGGCCTTCATCGTGGTCTCGCTCGGCGTCAACTCGACGGATGCGATCATCTGGAGCCAGATCGTGCTGAGCTTCGCCCTGCCCCTGCCGCTCGTGGCCCTCATCCTGTTCACGCGGCGCAAGGACGTGATGGGCGAGTTCGCCAACCGTCCCTGGATGCAGGGCGCCGCCGTGGTGGGCACCGCCATCATCTTGATTCTCAACGTTATCCTGATCCTGCAAAGCTTCGGCGTCGATATTCCGTTCCTGCCGTCGGGCAGTTGATTGCTCTGACCTTGGCAGCGCGCTCGATCGTCCCCATATCTTAAAGGGGCGGCGACGCCGACCAGAGGAGATGATGAATGACACCGGACGAACGCCAACTTCTTTCGGGCCTTTTTGACCGCATCCGCAACGCGCCGGACGCAGCGCGTGACATGGAGGCGCAGACCTTCATCAGCGACGCCGTGCGGCAGATCCCCTCCGCGCCCTATGTGCTGGCGCAAACCGTGCTGGTGCAGGAGCAGGCGCTTGGCGCCGCCAATCAAAGATTGCAGGAACTCGAGGCGCAGGTGCGCGACCTGCAGGCCCATGCCAGCCAGCCGCAACAGGGCGGCGGCAGCTTCTTGGGCGGGCTCGGGTCGCTGTTCGGCGGCAGCCAGCCGCCGCGTCCGCAAGCCCCGGCCAACCCGCCGCAATATGCCCCGCCGCCGCAGCAGAGCCCCTGGGGCCAGCAGCCCCAGCAAAGCCCATGGGGTGCGCAGCCGCAACAAAGCCCTTGGGGCCAGGCCGCCGCGCCGCCATCGCAAGGCCCGAGCTTCCTGTCCGGCGCGTTGACGACCGCCGCGGGCGTCGCCGGCGGCATGCTGGCGGCCGAATCCATTTCGAGCCTGTTTTCCTCGCACCGCAATCCGGGGCTTGCCGACATCGCCGGCAACAATCCGCTGGGCGGTGGCGGCAACGAGACGATCATCAACAATTTTTACGACAAGCCCGGCGATAGCCGACAGTCTGCCCTGGATACGCAGCAGGGCAATTCCAACGATCAGGATCAGGACTTCCAGGACTCGTCCGACGATTACGACGATTCCGGCTCGGGCGGAGATGATTCGTCTAATGTTTAGTGTTTAGCGTGATCTCTTCTCACGCGCGGTGGCGCCGGAGAAGGGACGCTACTGCCGCAGCACATCACGCGCGATGATGAGCCTTTGAATCTCGGACGTGCCTTCATAGAGCCGAGTCAACCGCGCATCACGCGCCAGCCGCTCGACGTTGTAGTCCTGCAGATAGCCCGAACCGCCGTGCAATTGTAACGCCGTATCGGTGCAGCGCTGGGCCGTCTCCGAGGCGTAGAGTTTCGCCATCGAAGCTTCCTTGCCGAAGGGCTCGCCGCGATCCTTCTTCGCGGCGGCGTTCAGGATGAGCAGACGCGCCGCCTCCAATTCGGTCTCGCGGTCGGCGATCAGCCATTGAATGCCCTGGAAATCGCCGATCGCCTGGCCGAATTGCTTGCGCTCGCGGATATAGGCTTTGGCGAGATCCATCGCCGCGCGGGCAATGCCGAGCGACAGGCTGGCGATGCCGATGCGCCCGCCGGCAAGCTCCCCGACGGCGATGCGGAATCCGTCATTCTCGCGCCCGAGCAGGTTGGCGGCCGGGATGCGGCAGCCCGCGAAACTCACCGGATTGGTGGCCGATCCGGCCTGGCCCATCTTGCGCTCCGCCTTGCCGATGGCAAGGCCAGGCGTGCCTGCCTCGACCAGAAAGCACGAAATCCCCTTGCCCTTGGGCGCCTGCGGATCGGTGACGGCCCAGACGACGAAGACGTCGGCATATTCGGCACTGGTGATGAAGATCTTTTCGCCGTCGAGAATGTACTCGCCGCCCTCCCGCCGCGCGCGCGTCTGCATGGCGGCGGGATCGGAGCCGGCCGCCGGCTCGGTGAGGCAGAAGCTGCCAGCAAGATAGGCGCCGGAGGCAAGATGCGGCAGATGCGCCTGCTTCTGCGCCGCGGTGCCGACCGCTTGAATGACTTCGCCGACGAGATTGGTCACGGACACCGTCGTGCCCGTGGCGGCGCAGGCATAACCGATCTCTTCCACGGCCAGCGCGAAGGCCACCGAGCCCGCCTCGGGTCCATCGTAATCGGCGCCGATCTTCAAGGCCATGAAGCCCTGCTCGCCGAGATATTTGAGATTGGCGAGAAATTGCGGCCGCCCCTCGCCGCGGTCGAGAACCGGCGCCAGCGGCGCCAAACGCTCCGCGGCGATACTGCGCGCGGTGTCGCGGATCATGATCTCTTCTTCGGTGAGAGCGAAATGCATGGTAACGTTTTCTCCCTAGTGCCCAAAGATTAATCGTAAGTTGGAGCGACGTCCAACGGCTGGTCCGCAGGGCAATCGGACGAAGGAGATTTTTACCGTCATTGCTCGCTTCGCTCGCAATGACGGCCAAATACGTCACCATTTCTCGCACCCGATTACCCTAGCTCGATCCGTCTGCCGTATTGACTAGTTTACATAAGAACTATTTACTGACCGCAATCGGTCGCTCGGCCGAAACATTGGGAGGATGCAATGGTTCGTAAATTTTTGGCCCCAAGCCTATTGTCTTTGGCGCTTTTGGCCGGCGGCAGCGCTTACGCCGAGGATATCAACGGCGTCTGGCTGCGCGACACCGGCATTTCGAAAGTGCGGTTCGCGCCCTGCGGCGCTGCTGTCTGCGGCACGATCTCCTGGCTGAAGGAGGGCGCCGACCCGAACGCCAAGGTCGGCGAGAAAGTCTTTTTCGATATGAAGCCGGATGGACCCGATTCCTGGGCCGGCAGCGCCTTCAACCCGGAGGACGGCAAAACCTATACCGGCAAAATGACCCTCTCCGGCGGCACGCTCACCACCAAGGGCTGCGTGCTCGGCGGCCTGATCTGCAAGAGTATTACGTGGACGCGGTCGAATTGATTTTAGTAATCGTAGATTGAGCGCGACTCCTTCTCCCGATGGGAGAAGGACGCGCACAATTATTGCGCACATTTTCCCACTCACTCCGCCAACACCCGCACCGGTGGAAAGGTGATTTCGATCAGCGTGCCTTCCTGCTTCTTGCTGCGGATGCTGAAGCGGGCGTGATTGGCCTCGACCAGGGCGCGCGTCAGCGGCAGGCCGAGGCCCGTTCCGGGAACCTTGCGGGCCGTCTCGAGCTGCCGGAACGGCTCCATCGCCATCTCGATCTCGCTCTCCGACATGCCGATGCCGGTGTCGCGCACGCGGATCACCGCATGGCCGGCGTCGGTCAGCGCGGTCGAGACGATCACTTGTCCGCCCGGCTCGTTGAATTTCACCGCATTGGAGAGAAGATTGAGCACGATCTGTTTGACCGAGCGCTCATCGGCGAGCACATGGGGGAGGTGCGGCGCGAGCGAGACGCGGGTGACGATGCGGGCCTGATTGGCCTGCGGCTGCATCAGCGACACGCAATCGGTCATGACGCGATTGACGTCGACGCTGACGAACTGCAGCTCGAGCTTGCCCGCTTCGATCTTCGACAGATCGAGCAGGTCGTTCACCAGGCTCATCACATGGGTGCCCGAGGCGTGAATGTCCTGCACGTAATCCTTGTAGCGGCCATTGCCGATCGGCCCGAACTGCTCATCCCGGATCACTTCGGCGAAACCGAGGATGGCATTCAGCGGCGTGCGGATTTCGTGGCTGATCTTGGCGAGGAAATCCGACTTCTGCGCGCTCGCCTTTTCGGCAAGCTTCTTGGCCTCGCTCAGGTCCCGCTCCGCCTTTTTCCACTGGGTCATGTCGCGCAAGACCGCGCAGAATTTGACCTCCTCCGTGCCGATTCGCCCCAAAGTCAAGAACAGCGGGATCATGCCGCCCTGCCGCTCCAGCCCGATGACCTCGCGCCCGTCATTCATGACTGCCGCGACACCGCCCGCTCTCAGCCCCTGCAAATACTCATGTGCCGCGGCGTGGGAGTCTGGGCTCAGCAGGACGGTGAAGGGCAGGCCGATCGCGTCCTGCTGCTCGCGGCCGAACAAGGCCTCGGCGGCGCGGTTGAGCGACACGATCCGGCCCGCCTGGTCGAGCACCGCGACGCCGTCGGTGGCCGTGTCCAGAATGGCATGCAGTTCGCGCAATTCGGCGGCGCGGGCGCGCAACTCAGCCTCGAAGGCTTCGACGCGCGGCGCGAATTCGGCTTGCCGCGACCGGCGGAACGACATCAGACTCGCCGGCATGCCGTCCCAGTCGATGGTCTGCATGCGCCCGTCGACCGAGATCACCTGGCCGTCCCGGGTCGCCAGCGCGATCGCACCGCCGTCCATGGCACCACGCTCGGCCGCGCGCCGGCCTTGGAACATCTGCTCCAAGCCGCCATGGGCGTAGAAACGGTCAATATCGCTATGGCCAAGCAGGTCGAGCAAGGTCCGGTTGGCGAAAATCGGTACTTCCCCGCGGCTGACGAGAATGCCGATCGGCAGCCGGTCGAGCAGGGCTGCCGCGTTGCGGGCAAAGGATTGGTCGGCCCCGGCGGACGCCTGGGGTTTCACCGGCGCGGGCGCCGACACAGGGGGCGTTTCCTCTATCCAGCCGCCGAGCGCCCGGGCGATCTCATCGAAGGCGTTGCGCTCGTCGGACGAAAGCTGCGGCTCGCCGCCTGCCTCCGCCGCTTTATCCTCAACGGGCGGCGACGGCTCGTCCGGGGCCGATGCGGAGAGCGCGCGCAGATGATCCGTCAATGTCGACATGGAACGATCAGTCCTCGCCCCTCGCTTAGGTCCGGCCCGCCGGAACCGTTAAGGAAATCTTAATCGCCGCCAACCGGTCCGTCCAATGCCGCGCGCTGCTATGCCCATATTTCATTGCTCTCATGCTTAACACGCGATATTGCGTCGCACAATTTTGTTGCAATGCAACATAGACTGTCGTATAAGACTGCCTATTGACGATGCAGCACCAGACAAGACGCATCTTTAAGTCACAATAGAGATGCTAGGGATGGTTACGGTTCTCCAAGGGCTACCGCTGCGACGTCCAACACAACGGACATGGACCGCGTGTCGGCCCGTAACCCGCAACAGGAGCTCATATGACCAACCTTCCTAACTACCAGATCCCCACCGAAATGCGCGATTTCGCCGAGAAGAGCGTCGACCAAGCCCGCAAGGCTTTCGAAGGCTTCATGACCGCAGCGCAGAAGGCTGCCGGCTCGGCTGAAGACGCTGCTTCGAACGCCCAGACGAACGTGAAGGGTCTCACCACCAAGGCGATCACCGCTGCCGAGACCAACATCAACGCTGCTTTCGATCTGGCCCAGAAGCTGGTTCGCGCCAAGGACCTGCAGGAAGTTATCGCGCTGCAGACGGAATTCGCCAAGTCCCAGATGGCCAACATCCAGGCCCAGGCGAAGGAATTCGGCACGATCGTGCAGAACGCCGCCTCCTCCGTGACCAAGAAGTAATCGGCTTCCATCTTTCGAGAAAGGACCAACCAATGGCCAATCCTCCGAAAAAGACTGCCCCGAAGGCTGACGCCGTGACGGAAGCTGCACCGCTCGAAGTGGCTGCAGAACAACCCGCCCTCGAGTTGGCTGCCGAACCTGCCAAGGTGACCCAGCTGTTCGACGTCGCTTCGGCTCCGGTGCGCGAAATCCAGGAAAACGTCCGCAAGGCGACCGAAAAGAGCGTCGAGGACACCCGCGCGGCTTACGCCCGCGTGAAGACCGTGGCGGAAGATGCGACGAGCTCGCTCGAAGCCAGCTACGCCGCCGCCACCAAGGGCATCGTTGCCCTCAACACCAAGGCGCTCGAAGCTGTCCGCACCAACACGGAAGCCGCTTTCGACTTTGCCAAGGCTCTGTTCGGCGCCAAGACGGTCGCCGAGGCGATCAACCTGCAGACCGAGCATGCTCGCAAGACCTTTGAGACTGTCACCGCACAGTCGAAGGAACTCGCAGCCCTCGCTCAGAAGGTTGCGACGGACAGTGTCGAGCCGCTGAAGACCAGCGTCTCCAAGGCTTTTTCGGCGCATTAACTCCCTCCCCGATGCGCCCAACTCGAACGCCGCCCATTGGGGCGGCGTTTTTTATTGTCCAGCGCCCTCAAACTTGCCGTCGCGCGTCGCCAAGAGTATCGCTAGAGCATTTTCCAGAAAAGTTGCCCGACTTTTCGATTAAGAAAATGCGACAAAACAAAGAAGCGGGGCAATTTTGTGTTTCTGAAAGAACGCAAAATGCTCTAGCCATCGCGCATTGCGGAATGATTGGGGAAAAGGATTGGCGGACGGACAGAAGACATCGGCAGCAGGCATGCCGGAGCTGGAAACCGAATCGGTTCACGCGGACCGCTTCGAGAAAGCCCGTTCGGCCCGCGGCAGCGCGATGCTGGAAGATTATGTCGAACTGATCGACGACCTTGTCACCGCCCATGGCGAAGCCCGCACCACCGAGATCGCCCGCCGTCTGGGTGTCGCCCATCCGACCGCCGTCAAAGTCATCACCCGCTTGAAGCAAAGGGGCCTTGCCACGGCCCGCCCCTATCGCGGCATCTTCCTGACCGACGAAGGCCGCGCCATGGCCGAACGCGTCCGCGCGCGGCATCGTTGCGTCGTCGAGGTGCTCCTCGCTATCGGCGTACCGCGCGAGGCCGCGGAAGCCGACGCCGAGGGCATCGAGCATTACGTGTCGGACGAGACCCTCAAGGCGTTTGAGAAATTCGTGCGGAAGTGAGGCTGTCCCGCAAAAGCAATTTGTATTGTTCTAAATTTTTGTTTTGTCGCATTTTTTCGCTCACGCGGACCTGCGGTTCTTAAACGAAAAGTCGAATAACTTTTCTGGAAAATGCTTTAATCGAAACTGAATGTTGATCGAATAATTTCCGTCAGAGCGTCCGTGTACGGCTGGACCGCGCTCCTGCTCTTGATCACGATGACGACGTCGTCCGGCAGCGATGGAAGGCCTTCGCCGTCCTCGACCACACGCAAACCCGGTGGCAACCGTCGGCCTGTGGTGACCGTGACGGCTCCGCCCGCCGCTACCGGTGCGTAGAGACCTTCCAATGCAACCGCCGACGCGACGATGCGGTAGGGCATCCCCGTCTGCTCGAGCGCCCGGAGCGTGGCGCCGCGCCAATAACAATCGTCCATCCACGGGGGCTGCCAAGGACAATTGCCCGGCGTGAGGCAGAGCGGAAGCGGACGCTGAACGTGCACCGGGTACTCGATCGAGGTCACCCATCTGAGCGGACCGCGCCAGATTTCCGTCGAGGGCCAGTTCCTCGGTTTGCTACTGGCCTGGCACAGCACAAGGTCGAACATCCCGTCGCGGATGTGGGGTGTGAGCTGACACGAGTATCCTTCCGTGACTTCGACGAGGGCGTTCGGGAACGCCTCACGAAATCTCTCCAAAGTGTCCGAAAGGTAACAAGAAATATAACCCGATGATGTGCCCAACCGAACTGTGGCGGGAAGGTCGGGAGAAGACACCGCCCGCAACGCCTCGTCGTTGAGCTTGAGCATTGAGCGCGCGCTTTCGACCAGGATGCGCCCTTGCGACGTCAGCTCGACGGGGCCGCCTTTCGACCGAACCACGAGAGATTGTCCGACAAGACCTTCAAGCTTTTGCACCTGGAGCGTGACGGCGGATTGAGTCCGTCCGACACGTTCGGCCGCTTTCGTGAAACTCGCCTCCTCGGCGATGCAAACGAGCGTGCGCAAAAGTTCCAGATCGAGAGCCGGACGCTGCGCCATAATGAGTTCTCCCAATGAACTCGATGAGAACAACTCGTTTCCCTAAGCCGTCCACGTCACTCATACTCGGCGTCATTCCAAAAGGAGCACGCCCATGATCAGCGTCGCGACACCGCACAAAGGAACCGTCATTCTAACAGGAATCTTTTCGCGGATCACCACCGCGTTCCAGGCGCTGACGGCTCGGGCCTCCATCCGGCTTTTCGACCGTGCCGAGCGGCAATGGTATTCGCTCGACGAACGGCTATTGCGCGACATTGGGGCTTCGCCATTTGAAGCGGAGAACGCCCGGCTCCATGCGCGATGGGCCGTACCGGAAGCCGCCGAAACAGACGCCGTCGCGAACCAAGGGCTGAGCGCCAACGCGTTCATGAGAGACATGAAGCGACCGATTGGAAGTCGGCCGCGAAACTCATGATTGCCTTGCCAGCGGGCGGACGAAGGCACGGCAGAAAATTCTCGCATTAAACTGTACTGCGACGAAGCCCCTTCGGCTCCGGCCCGCCATAGGCCCAATCGAGCAGTTCCACCGTGTGAACGATCGGCACTTGCGCCTCGCCCTCCTGCATGGCGCGGCCGATTTGCGTGATGCAGCCGATATTGCCGGCGGCGATCGCATCCGGCTTCTGCCGCAGAATGTTCTTGGCCTTGCGCTGCCCGAGCTGCCGCGCAATCTCGGGCTGCAGAATATTGTAGGTACCGGCCGAGCCGCAGCAGATATGCCCTTCCGGCACGTCCTTCACGCGAAAGCCAGCCGCCTGCAAAAGCTGTTTCGGCAGATCAGTGATCTTCTGGCCGTGCTGCATGGAACACGCCGAATGATAGGCAAGCGTGAGATTCTGCGCCCGGCGCTCGAGCGGCAAGGGCGCGCGGCGCATCATCTCGCCCATTGGCGACAAGGCGCCCAGGAACTCGGTGATGTCCTGCGCCAGCGCCGCCACGCGCGGCGCCTTTTGCGCATAGGCCGGATCGTCGCGCAGCAGAAAGCCGTAATCCTTGACCATCGTGCCGCAGCCCGACGCGGTGATGAGAATGGCATCGAGCCCCTGCCCTTCGATCTCGCGCATCCAGGCATCGACATTGCGCTTCACGAAGGCGAGCGCCGCCGCTTCGCGCCCCAGGTGATGGGTCAGCGCGCCGCAACAGCCCTCCCCGCGCGGCACGACCACTTCGACGCCAAGCCGGTCGAGCAGGCGCAGGGCAGCCGCATTGGTTTCCGGCGACAGCACCTCCTGCGCACAGCCCGACAGAATAGCGACGCGCCGCTTCACCCGCGCCACCGGCAAGGTTTGCGGCTCGTGCCGTGCGGCACGAACAGGCGGGCTCGGCGGCGCGAGATCGAGCATCGCTTCGAGCCGCGCGCCGACATTCGGGATCTTCGCGACGAGCGGCCGGAACGGCCGCGCGACCGCGGCGCCGAGCAGCGCCAGCCGGAAGCGGTTGGGATAGGGCAGGATCTGCGCGAGCAGCCCGCGCAAGAGCCGCTCCTGCCAGGGCCGCCGATAGGTGCGCTCGATATGCGCGCGCGCATGATCGACGAGATGCATGTAATGCACGCCGGACGGACAGGTCGTCATGCACGAGAGGCACGACAGGCAACGGTCGATATGCGTCACCACCTCGCGCGTGGCCGGACGGCCGTTTTCCAGCATGTCCTTCATCAGATAGATGCGGCCGCGCGGCGAATCAAGCTCGTCGCCGAGCAAAAGATAGGTCGGACAGGTCGCCGTGCAGAAGCCGCAATGGACGCAGGAGCGCAAGATCTTCTCCGATTCCCGCATATGCGGATCGGCCAATTGCTGCGCGGTGAAATTCGTCTGCATTTAGAGGCCTGGATACATGAGATCGGGATTGATGAGCCGCTGCGGATCGAACGCATGTTTCACGCTGCGCATCAGCTTCTCTTGCGCAGCCGGCAAGGGTGAGAACGGCGGCACGGCCTGGCGCAGCGCATCGGGCCCGCGCACCAGCGTCGCATGACCATTCATGGCCGCGAGCGTGTCGCGAATGAGCGCCGCATTCTGTCCGCTCGGATCGGTGAACCAGATGAGTCCACCACCGAGATCGTAGAAATAGCGCGCGCCGTCGATCGCGCGCAAATGCGCGACGCAGGCGGCCGCATCGCTGGGCTTGACCGACAGACGCCAGAGCGGCGCCTCGGCCGGCGCGCTCAAGAATTCCACATCGCGCACGGCGCGCCAGAGCCGGTCGGCATCCGGCCCTTCAAGCGCCTCGCGCGGCGTCGCGTAAGCGGCAAAACGGCGGCGCAATTCGTCGATGCGATAGGAGACGGAAGCGTCAAACCCTTCGATGCGCAGCAGCGCACGCGAAAAATCGCGGCCGTGGCCGATGGGCAGATACGCGGCGCCGGTGATCTCGAACGGCGAGCCGAGCGCCTCGCCGAGCAGCCGGATCGCGCTCGCTTCATCGAGCCGCTTGTAAATGAGCGTCGCGACGCGCTCGGGCTTGGGCCGCAATTTGAACGTGACTTCGGTGAGGAGCCCCAACGTGCCATAGGCACCGCAATGGACTTTGACGAGATCGAGGCCCGTCACGTTTTTCATCACCCGGCCGCCCGATTTCACGATCTCGCCGCGCCCGTTCACGAAGCGCGCACCGATGAGGTGATCGCGCGCGGCGCCGGCATAGATGCGCCTGGGGCCGGAGGCATTCGTCGCCGCGAGCCCACCCATGGTCGGCTCGCCGGTCGTGGCGAGAAGGGTGCGATGATCGAGCGGCTCGAAGGGGAGCATTTGGTTGTGCTGATCGATCAGCGCCAAGACCTCGCGCACCGGCGTGCCGCTGCGGGCGGAGATCACCATTTCGGCCGGCTCGTACAGCGTGACGCCGGTGAGGTTTTGCGTGGAGAGCTGCGCATCGGCCGCAATGTCGCGCGCGAGCCTCGCCCGCGTGCCACCGCCAAGGATGCGGATCGTCTTTCCCGCTGCGGCACAATCGGAAATGAAGGCGGCAGCCTCAGCTTCGGAGGTGGGGAAAAAATCTGTCACGTCAAACGATCCTGCGAGATTGGCGTCCTTCTCCCAAAGGGAGAAGGTGGCACGCGCAGCGTGACGGATGAGGGGACCCAAGACTCATCATTGGCCGGAGTCTTGCGGTGGCTACTCTCGCAAGGGTGTCCCCTCATCCGACCGACTTCGTCGGCCACCTTCTCCCGATGGGAGAAGGGGTCGCGCCGTATCGTTTCATCTAAAGCCGAATTTTTTAGTCCCATATATTTGTTCTCATCCCATCACCCGGCCATCAAGCGGAAACACTTTTGCCGGATTGAGCAGCCAGGCCTCATCAAAGGCCGCGCGCACGCGCATCTGCTGCTGCAGATCGACATCCGCATATTGATGCCGCATCAGATCGCGCTTCTCGATGCCGACCCCATGTTCGCCCGTCAGGCAGCCGCCGACATCGACGCAGAGCTTCAGAATGTCGTTGCCCGCGGCCTCGGCCTTTTCCTGCTCTTTCGGATCGTTGACATTGTACATGATCAACGGATGCATATTGCCGTCGCCGGCGTGAAAGACATTGGCGACGCGCAGGCCATACTCTTTCACGATCTCGCCGGTGCGCTTCAACACATAGGACAATTGCCCCGTGGGGACCGTGCCATCCATGCAGATGTAATCGGCGACACGCCCGGTGGCGCCGAAGGCTGATTTGCGACCCTTCCAGATTTGCGCCGCCTCCATCGCCGATTGCGATTGCCGGATGACCTGCACCTCATGCTGCTGGGCGATGGCGATGATCTGCGCGAGCTGTGCGTCCATCTCGGTCTCGGACCCTTCGACCTCGATGATCAGCAGCGCCTCCACATGCAGCGGATAGCCGGCGCCGGCGAAAGCCTCGCAGATCGCGACGGCCGCTTTGTCCATGAATTCCATGGCCACCGGAATGATGCCGGCGGCGATAATCGCTGCGACACAGGCGCCGGCGATTTCCGAGGAGGCAAAGCCGAACAGCACCGGTCGCGCCCCTTCGGCGATCGGCAGGATGCGCAATGTCGCCTCGGTCACGATGCCCAACTGGCCTTCCGAGCCGACGATGAAGCCGAGCAGATCGAAGCCGGGGTGATCGGGGCCGGGCCCGCCGACTTCGACGATCTCGCCATCCATCAGCACCATTTTGACGCCGAGCACATTGTTGCTGGTCACGCCATATTTGAGGCAATGGGCGCCGCCGGAATTCATGCCGACATTGCCGCCGATCGTGCAGGCGAGTTGCGACGACGGATCCGGCGCGTAGAAAAAGCCCTCTGCCACAATGGCATTGCTGACGCCGAGATTGGTGACGCCCGCTTCGACGCGGATGAAGCGGTTGAACGTATCGACCTCGAGAATGCGATTCATCTTGGCGACGCCGATCACCACCGCATCCTCTTGCGGGATCGCGCCGCCCGACAGCGACGTGCCCGCACCGCGCGGAATGACCGGCACGTGCAGATCGTTGCAATAGCGTAAGATCGCGCTGACCTCCTGCGTGTTGCGCGGCAGGACGACCGCCAGGGGCATGCGGCGGTAGGCGGTGAGCGCGTCGGTTTCGAACACGCGCATCTCAATGTCGCTCGTTACCAGGCATTCGGCCGGCACGAGCTGCGTTAGGCCCGCGATGATCTCGCCGCGCCGGGCGAGGATCGTGGCGTCGGGAGCCGGAAAGGCGATGGCGGTCATGGTCTCCTCCAATGAGGAGATTAGGGCGGCGCGGCGGGTACGTCCATGTGAAAGCGTTGGGGCGCGAGCGAAAGGACCGCGAGCATCTCGCTGGCAAGCGCCGGCACGGCGCTATCGCACCGTTGCGAGCGAGACGCTCGCGGTCCTTTAACGCGCGGTGCTTTAAACACTCAACCCGGCGCGGACACGCGCTCGATTTGAGCACCACAAGCGCCGAGCTTGCGCTCCAGATTCTCGAAGCCGCGGTCGAGGTGGTAGACGCGGTTGACCATCGTCTCCCCTTCCGCCGCCAGGGCCGCGATCACCAGCGACACAGACGCGCGCAGATCGGTCGCCATCACCGGGGCGCCCTTCAGCCTCTCGACGCCTTCGACGATGGCGCAATCACCGTCGAGGCGGATATGCGAGCCGAGGCGGGCAAGCTCCTGCACATGCATGAAGCGGTTTTCGAAAATGGTTTCGGTGATCTTCGACTGGCCCTTGGCGCGGGTCATCAGCGCCATGAACTGCGCCTGCAGATCGGTGGGGAAGCCGGGGAACGGCGCGGTCGTCACGTCGACCGGCGAAATGCCGGCGCCGTTGCGCTTGATCCGCACGCCTTCGTTGGTGGTCGTGACCACCGCGCCGGCCTTTTCGATCGCATCGAGCGCGCTTTGGAACAATTCGGGCCGCACGCCCTCCAGCATCACGTCGCCGCCGGTCATCGCGACGGCGCAGGCATAGGTGCCGGCCTCGATCCGGTCGGGCAGCACCGCGTGGCGGGTGCCGGAAAGATGGGCGACGCCGTCGATCTCGATCGTCGAGGTACCGGCGCCGCGGATGCGCGCGCCCATTTTGTTGAGGCAATCGGCGAGATCGACGATCTCCGGCTCGCGCGCCGCATTGTGCACGACGCTTTTGCCATGGGCGAGGCTCGCCGCCATCAGGGCCGTATGCGTGCCGCCGACCGTCACTTTCGGGAACTCGATCTCGGCGCCCTTGAGCCCGCCCGATCCCGCCTTGGTCACCACATAGCCGGCATCGATGTCGACGCTCGCGCCCAGGCGCTCCAGCACCATCAGCAAGAGGTCCACGGGGCGCGTGCCGATGGCGCAGCCGCCCGGCAGGGACACTTTGGCCTCGCCCATGCGGGCGAGCAGCGGCGCGATCACCCAGAAGCTCGCGCGCATTTTCGAGACGAGCTCATACGGCGCCAGCGTGTCGACGATTTCGCCGGCGGTGAGGTGGATGGTGCGGCCGGTCGTGCCGTTCTCGCCGGCGCGCTTGCCGTTGATCGTATAATCGACGCCGTGATTGCCCAGAATGCGCACCAGCATGTTCACGTCGGCGAGATTTGGCACATTGTCCAGGGTGAGCCGGTCGGCGGTGAGCAGGCTCGCGATCATCAGTGGCAACGCGGCGTTTTTCGCGCCGGAAATCGGAATCGTGCCATTCAGTTCTTTGCCGCCAACAATACGAATTCGATCCATCTTGTCCTCTACCCCGCGCGACCCGCGCCATTGTTGCAATTTGTTCGTTAGCTTAAGCGAAATTGGTTAACACATTTTAAGATCCGGCCCTAACGGGCTTATCCACAGCCGCCTCGACGGCCACCGGGAAAGATCCAGCCTCCCCTTGCCATGGCGGGCAGGAGGGAAATAAGGCGCATTTGTGCAAAAACCAATGAGGCCGCCATATTTGCGCCGTCACTTGTCCTGCGATTCGTCATCCGCCGCGGCATCGCGCCGGCCGCGCGCCTGGGCCTTGCGGCGCTTCAGATTGGCCCGCAGCGCCTCGGCAAGCCGGGCCTCGCGCGCCGCTTCGGCCGCAGCCTGCCGCGCCGCGGCATCGGCGCCGGGCGGTTTGGCGGCTTTGGACGGCGGGCGTTCGGCCATGTTTCCTTGTGTTCCAGGGGGCTTTAAGTGCGTGAAAGCCACGCCAATAAGGCAAGTTCGCGCGGCTGGAAACCACTCTTTCCACCCCGGCTTGCCAATTCACTGAAAATCCGACGATTAGTCCTTGCCATAGGCGAAAGCCTGTGGCACAACCCGCCCGCTTTCGACGCACGCGCCGCCTCAATGCGCCTGCGATCGCCTGTCGATGCTGCCGTAGCTCAGTGGTAGAGCACTCCCTTGGTAAGGGAGAGGTCGAGAGTTCGATCCTCTCTGGCAGCACCAGTAAAAAGCAACCGTTTTCAAGAACTTAAATCGCGATGCAACAAGACAACAAACTGTTGCCCGTGACGATTTGCGCTCTCCAGCCGTAACCATGTGCCCGCGCCCGAACATCGCGGATCGGTGCGCCGAGATGCAGCGCTCGGAAAATTGACCTCGTGCCGGGCAATCCCCTCGCTTGAGGTTTCACATTGATTGTCGCCGCCGAAACCCTAAATCTCACAGTAAGAATTCAAAGGAGGAGATGACCCATGTCAGAGACCTTTGATTATGATCCGGACGAGATGATCAGCTTTGAAGGCCATGATATTACGTTACGGGAGGCCGTTCACAGATATCGTAGCGAGAAGGAGCGTTCGGTTCCACTGGTCGACTTCACGGCCTATCGCGATTTTGACAAAGTGCCGCGCGAATTCTCAATCGAAGACTTCGAGTATTTCCTCGGCCGGCCGGAATTTAAAGAAGAATAGATTGACCGGAAAAGCGAGGAGCCTGTCGCGGCCCGCCGCTGGATTGCAGGCGGTGGGCTGAGCGAGCAATTGGTCGCAAAGACAAGGCGATTTAAGCTTCCGGCTTTGGGCTAGGCTCAAGTCTCAGCCGCTTGGCTCGCCGAACGCGCGCCCTCTCGATCGCCCAATGTGCCGTCAACCCGAGCCCCAGCGCGACCATCACACCGCCAATGACAAAAACAATCCAAGGCATTTTGGTGTTTCCGAACGGTTTGAAACAAGTGCAGTAAGACCATTCGCCACGAGGCGTATGTGAATCAATTCACACATACCTCACATATGCGAACTTGTTGGGGCGAGACTGTGGCGTCTGGCCAAAAAAATCCAGGACTAGAGCATTTTCCAGAAAAGTTGAGCGACTTTTCGGTTAAGAAAATGCGACAAAACAAAGAATTAGAGCAATTTTGCGATTCTGAAAGAACGCAAAATGCTCTAGCGCCCGTGCGGGAACCGCGCTGCAACGTCCGCCGTTCCCTGCCGCGCGGGGCAAAGGGGGTATCGCTTTGAAATGTATCGTCTTTATGGCGCGCGTCCCGGGCGGCGCACAGGGGTGGACCGCGCGTTCGCATGCGGTCCCGTTCAATTCCGCAACCCGCCGGGCGACATAAAACGCGACATCACTCCACTTTGACGGCCGTATCCCTCGCCACGGTCCTGCATGCACCATTCACAAGCTGCCCCACAGTGTCCGCCGGGGTCGCCGTCACCGTCGCGAAGGATTGTTCGACATATTTGCTGTATGTGCCGTCGAGGATCGCCAGATTCTTCGCGACGTCGCTTTCGAGCTCGCGCGCTTCCTCGGCTTCGGTCAGCCCGCATAAGGCATTGTCATCCCTGATCGCGGCCACCGGCGTGGTTCCGATGGCGTGCTCCAGCGCCGGGCGACGACCGTTTGCGAGCCTATCGCCCAGATATGATCCGTCGCTCCGCCATCCTCCGTTGATCCAGGCAAAGCCGAGCAAAGCCACCCAGAGCGCGAAGCCTCCACCAACAATGAGTGCATTGCCCCAGTAAGGATTTGGTGCCTGCGGATGCCTGGTCATCGTCATCTCGTGTCCCCACAATCGCTGTCTTGAGGCCAACTTTAGGCGCGCGCTGCATTGCGGTATGTGAAGCGGTTTACTCTTTGCACACATTCGAAATCCCCCTTTCGGATTAGCCCATGGGAAGGCGGAGTATCTCTCTTGCGTGTTGCGCAGCGGCCTCACGCCGAATCATGGCATCGGGCAAAAGCCGCAAAAAAGGCCGCCCGCGGAGGGGCGGCCCGTTTCCTCGTCTGTAAAACCGCGTCCGTCGCGGACGACGATTTTAGCGTGAGATCAGGATGATCTGCATCTGCGGCGGCGTGTTCGGCACCACGACGGCGGCGCGGCCGACGATGCGCAGGTTGGTCGGCGCCAGCGAAACATCGAGCGTGTCGAACACGACATGGGCGCCGTCACAATCGCCGTTGAAGTGGTAGGAGCCATCGACCGGCAAGAGGCCGAGGCCGACATCGCTGCCGTTCGGATAGACGCCGAAGAGACGGGCCAGGAAGATGCCGCTCATCTTGCAGGTCTTGCCGTCCGGCATCGCGAGCGTACCGGTCACCACGGCGCCGTTGGACGCGCGATGCACATCGACGACGTTCATGGCCGTCACCTGGTTGCCCTTGTCGAGCCAGGTGATCTTCCAGTCGCCCATCAATGCATCGGTTTGTCCGGGCGTGTTTGGAGCGGCTTGCTGGGTCTGATCTGGTGCCGGCGTGGGCGCTGGAGCGGGTGCAGGCGCCGCAGCAACCGGTTTCGGCGCCGGCTTCTTGGGCGTTTGCGCAAAGGCGGGACTAAGGGCCAGGCCCGCAAGAAGGACAACACCGAATCCGCGTATGATTGTCTGACGCATCTGTTTCACATCGATCATTATCCGCTCCTGGCTATCCCGTATCGGGGGCGTTTTTCCCCAAAAATTCAAGCGTGTTCCCCGCGTGATATAAAGGGAAATTCTTTCCATGCAATGAAATACCTGGCGAGGTCGTGTGTCATTTGTGCGCGGCCATCAAGGCGTCGTTGAACCCGTCGCCGACGGCGCGCGGCGGCCGAGAGCGTGCAGCACGCCTTTGGCCGCCGCGACGCCGGTCGCGAAACTCGCCTGCAGCAAATAGCCGCCCGTCGGCGCCTCCCAATCCAGCATTTCGCCGGCGACGAAGACGCCTGGCAGATCCTTCAGCATCAGATGACCATCGACCGCGCTGCGCTCGATGCCGCCGGCCGAGGAAATCGCCCGCTCCAAGGGTCGCGTGCCGGTGAGCAGCAGCGGCACCGCCTTGATCCGCGCCGCAAGATCGCCCTCCTCGAGCCCTTCGCGCAACAGGCCCGCGGCGGCGGCGCTCAACCCCACCTTGCGCAACCGATTCGCCATCGACTCGCCGAGGCGTCGCCGGACGAGGCGCGCGCCAAGCTCCGCCGCGCTCACGCCGGGTTTGAGATCGAGCGTCAGGACCGCCTCGCCGCGCGCTGCAATCGCCTGGCGCAAGCTGCGCGACAGGGCATAGATCGCACCGCCTTCGACCCCGTAATCGCTCAGCATGATCTCGCCGCGCGAGGTCTCGGATCCGAATCGCGCCTCGACCGGTTTCAGCGGCGTGCCGGCGAAGCGCTGCCGGAAATGCGGCGACCACGCGACGTCAAAGCCGCAATTGGCCGGGGCGAACGGCTGCACGGGAATGCCTTTCGCGCCCAGGATGTCGCGCCAGCCGCCGTCGGAGCCGAGCCGGGGCCAGGACGCGCCGCCGAGCGCCAACACCGTTGCAGCGCTGCGGACATGCACCTCGCCCTCCGGCGTCGAAAACACCAGCGCGCCCTCCACATCCCAGCCGCGCCACGCGTGCCTGGTCTTCAAGCTCACGCCATAGGATTGCAGCCGGCGCAGCCAGGCGCGCAGGAGCGGCGAGGCCTTGAAGCTTTTCGGAAACACGCGGCCTGACGAGCCGACGAATGTGGGCTCGCCTAAGGCCTCGCACCAGTCGCGCAAGGCTTGCGGCGGAAACGCCGCCAGAATCGGCTGCAACCAATCGGACGCCTCGCCATAACGGCCAACGAAGCGGTCGAAATCCTCGGAATGGGTGAGATTGAGGCCGCCGCGCCCGGCCATCAGGAATTTGCGCGCCGGCGACGGCATGCGCTCGTAAAGGGTGACGGCAAGGCCCGCCGCGCCGAGCACCTCCGCCGCCATCAACCCGGCCGGCCCGGCGCCGATGATCGCAATGTGGGGAACGCTTGCATTCATTGGGCCGCGTATAGGCGATTGCGCTGTCACCGACAATGCAAGGGCGGCACAATTTCCTTGGCTTGGCCGCGCCCGCCCGCTACACCCCGCTCATGAACCAATATGCCAAACAGCGTCAGGCGCGCCTCGCCTCCGGCTGGTACGAGGAAGAGGACGACGAGGTCGACCTCGCTCCGCCGCCGCCCGCCCTGCCGAGCCTGCCCCAGGGCCAGCACGCCTTTGCCGTCGAGCCGGACGAGGCCGGGCAGCGGCTCGATCTGTTCCTCGGCCATGCGGCAACCCGCGGCGGCGCGCATCTGTCGCGCGCCCGCATCAAGACCTTGATCGGCGAGGGCGCGGTCACGATCGACGCCGCGCCGGCAAGCGAGCCGAAAACCAAGGTCCGCGCGGGGCAAGTCGTCGTGCTCGACATGCCGGAAGCGGCGCCCGCCGAGCCGCAAGGCGAAAATATCCCGCTGACCGTCGTCTATGAGGACGATCATCTCATCGTCATCGACAAGCCCGCCGGGCTCGTCGTGCATCCCGCCGCCGGACACGAAAACGGCACGCTGGTGAATGCGCTGATCGCCCATTGCGGCACCTCGCTGTCCGGCATCGGCGGCGTGAAACGGCCCGGCATCGTGCATCGGATCGACAAGGACACGAGCGGCCTGCTTGTCGTCGCCAAGGACGATGCGGCGCATCAGGGCCTCGCGGCCCTCTTTGCCGACCACGGCCGCTCGGGGTCGCTGGTGCGCGAATACCGCGCCTTCGTCTGGGGCGAGCCGGAGCGCAGTTCCGGCTCGGTCGATGCGCCGATCGGCCGGCACACCCATCAGCGCGAAAAAATGACGATCATGCGCGGGAGCAAGGGCCGCGAGGCCGTGACCCATTGGGAGAAGCTGGAGAGCTTCGGCGGCCAGGCAAGCCTCATCGCCTGCCGGCTGGAGACCGGCCGGACACACCAGATCCGCGTCCATATGGCCCATATCGGCCATCCGCTGCTGGGCGACGCCGTCTATGGCAGCGGCTTCAAGACGAAGGCCTCGCGCCTGCCCGAAGCCGCGCGCGCCGTGCTGGCGAAGCTCCATCGCCAGGCATTGCATGCGGCGGTGCTCGGGTTCGAGCATCCGGTCACCGGCGAGGAATTGCTGTTCGAAAGCGAGCTACCGCCGGATCTGGCGGCGCTGGAAGAGGCGTTGTCCGGCCGATAATTGCGCTTGCGGCCACGCCGAAAACAAAAAAACCTGGCGCCAGCCTTCGCGCTGGCGATTTTCAACGATCAGCCCCCGCACGCCGGTTCACCCGGCGCGCGGAGACGTGGCATCCTTGCTCCTATGTATGATGGACGCGGCGGCGATGATGATAATAGTGGCCGTGGCGATGCAGGCCGACGCTGCGCGACACTGTCGGCCCCGTAATCACACCAGCAACGCCGCCGACAAGGGCGCCGGGCGGGCCAGCAACCGCCGCACCGGCCACGGCGCCGGTGCCGGCGCCGCCGATACGCTCCTGCGGCGTAGTGCAGGCCGCCAGACTCAGAACACCAACACCTAATAAAACAGACATAACGAACCGGTTGGTCATCGTACCCTCCTGCGATACACGGCATGAGAACCGATAAGGTCAATGTCGGCCATTATGGCATCGGTTTCAATGCAAGGCAGCTAAGCGCGGCTTGAAAATTCGCAAAAAAAGCCCGTCGTCTCCCGGCACATAACGCTTGACACGCCCCACAAGGGAACATTTAGCAAACATTTTACGAGGAACGGTCGTGGCGAGAATTTGGACGGCGCAGGCGGCGCGCACGGCACCTCGCGACACCGGTGGCGGGCGGTCCACACCAACAACACCCATTTTCAGAGATGCCCACCGCGCGCGGCCTGTCGGTCGAGCTTCCGATTGACCTCTTCGAGCAGCAAATAAGTTGCGCGCAGCCCGGTGGCCAGATTTACCAGACCCTCTGCAATATATTGGAGGCCGGCGAACGTATCCGTTGCATTGAGATCGTTTCCGGCGTTAAGGATTCCGCGCGTAAATGAGCGCTGCGCATTCCTGAAGTTATACTCGGCCTCTTCGGTGGGTTTGCTCATTCGAGCCTCCATCAACCGCTGCGCCAGCGCAAGGTCTCTTTCTCAAAGCCGCCCACGCCAGCTTTTCGCCAATCGGAGCAACATAGGCTCTGCGAGCAGCACAGGTCCAGCTATACGAAGGGCGCGGCAGGGCAACACGTTCAGGTCAACAAAACAGGGAGATTGGGGCATAGAAAGCGGCCCGGCCTCCACAAGAGCCGCCAAGAGGCCGATATAGCCCTGGCGCTATGGCATACCGAGACGCCGCCGGTATCGCGTGGCAGATTGGAAACCTTCCTTTAACCTGAACGCATTGCCCTTTTCCCCGCAGATAAACATTTGACATGCGTGGCCAAAGAACATATAGTGAACGTCGGTGGAGGGCGGTCATGGCAGGAACTTGGACGGCGGAGCGGCGGGCGGCGCAGGCGGCGCGCGCTCGGGCCAGCAGACCTTGGACAAAGAGCACCGGGCCCAAAACTGCGGCCGGCAAGGCGCGGGTCGCGTGCAATGCTCTCAAGACCGGCGTGTTCACCGCGGCGATCCGGACCGAAATGCGGGCAATTCGCGCGTTCCTCCGGCTCAACCGCGAACTGGTCGCTACGTACAAGGCGATGTGCGCGGCGGAACAAGCGCGGGCCCTCGCGGAACAGCAAAACAGGCAAAGTGGGGCATCGGTCGGCGTCGATGCGGCCGATCCATGCCCACAGACCGCAGCGGCCCGATCGGACATATCCGAAAATCCGGAAAACAAAGTGAAGGCCGCGGCTTCCGCCGATCCCGGCGCCGTGCCGCCGGCAGGACGGCAAGAGGACGAAAACGAAAAACCTGAAAAACAAACTGAAGCCGGCCGCCCCGGGCTGCCCCTATCCGCGCCGCGCGGCTTGAGGCGGGAAGGGAGGAGATTATCGGCACCCCCTGCGATACGAGCGTCAACGGGCAGAACTACTGGCCCAGCCAGGCGGCAAGGGCCGGGAACGGCCGGACGGCGCGCCTCAGAAGGGTGCCGAATAATCCATACCCCTGCCCTCTTTCAGCCACGGTTGCCAATTCCTATATATCAGCCACGGACGGCTGGCTTTTGTGGCCGTCCAGAACTCGCCGGACGCGGGAGTTCAGAAGGAGGATTATATGGCTTATGCGTTGCCTATGATTTCGGCCGAGAGCGGTCTTTCGCGCTATCTCGACGAAATCAGACGCTTCCCCATGTTGCAGCCGCAGGAAGAATATATGCTCGCCAAGCGTTGGCGCGAGCATGACGACCGCGACGCGGCGCAAAAACTCGTCACGTCCCATTTGCGCCTGGTGGCCAAGATCGCCATGGGCTACCGCGGTTATGGCTTGCCGATCGGCGAAGTCATTTCCGAAGGCAATGTCGGCCTGATGCAGGCGGTCAAACGCTTCGAGCCCGAGAAAGGGTTCCGCCTCGCCACTTATGCCATGTGGTGGATCAAGGCGTCGATCCAGGAATATATTTTGCGATCATGGTCGCTCGTGAAAATGGGCACGACCGCCAACCAGAAGAAGCTGTTCTTCAACCTGCGCAAGGCCAAGAGCCAGATTTCGGCGCTGGAGGACGGTGATCTGAAGCCCGAACATGTGGCGCAGATCGCGACCCGGCTCGGGGTGAGCGAACAGGAAGTGCAGGAAATGAACCGCCGCCTCGGCGGCGACGCCTCGCTCAACGCGCCATTGCGTGAAGAGGGCGAAGGCGAGTGGCAGGATTGGCTCGTCGATGAGCAGGCATCGCAGGAGCATAGTCTCGTCGCGCAGGAGGAGACCGACAACCGTCTCGGCGCGCTGCGCCGGGCCTTGAGCGTCCTCAATCCGCGCGAGCGCCGCATCTTCGAGGCGCGGCGCCTGGAGGACGAACCGGTGACGCTGGAAGCCTTGTCGGAAGAGTTCAACATCTCGCGCGAACGCGTGCGCCAGATCGAGGTGCGCGCCTTCGAAAAGGTCCAGGCAGCGGTCAAATCGGGCATCGCCGAAATCGAGGCGCTGCCGCCCACGGACAAAGCGCCGGAACTGACCTTTGCAAGGTAGTCGGAGCGTCCCTTCTCCCGCTTGCGCGAGAAGGTGCCGACCATATCAAATCGGGCAAGCCCGATTTGATCATCAAGAATGATGAATTTGGATATATCCAAGTTCATGGGGAGGCGGATGAGGGACAAGCGACTGGATGAGCTCCCAAAAATCCCTCTCGTGATGATGGTTTTCTGATAAGAAGACCGTTCGATCCAGTCGATTCTCCCTCATCCGACCTCGCTTCGCGAGGCCACCTTCTCCCGCACTGAACTCGGGCTTGCCCGAGTTCAGCATCCAAAAATGCATAAACCGGGTAGACCCGGTTTATGATGTGGGAGAAGGGCGCGTGCCAAGGCCCCCCATGCCCTCACCTTTGCATTTCATCCTGGTCGGCGGCGCGTCTTTCGATGTGAAGGCGCGCGCCCATGCGCCGCCGATCCGGCACACGTCGAACCCGGGCGAAACCCACGTCACCTTCGGCGGCGTCGCGCGCAATATCGCGGAAAACCTTGCCCGTCTCGGCCAGCGCGTCTCGCTGATTTCCGCGCTCGGCCGCGACCCGCAAGGCGACGCGATCCTCGCCCATGCGCAAGAACTCGGCATCGATTGCAGCCAGATGCTGCACTCCGATCAGCCGACCGCCTCCTACACGGCCGTCCTCGCGCCGGACGGCGAGCTCGACATCGCCGTCTCCTCATTCGACATTCTGCAAGCTCTGACGCCGGATGAGGCCGAGGCGCGCGCCCGCGCGCTGCCGCGCGCCGACTGGATCGTGGCGGACACCAATCTCGCCCCCCTCACCCTGGTGGCGCTCGCCCGCCTCGCTCAAGAACAAGGGGCGCGTTTTGCCCTGGATCCCGTCTCCGTCGCCAAGGCGCCGCGCGCCCTCGCCGTGCTCGACGCGAGGCTGCCGATCGCCTTGCTCACCCCCAATCTGCAGGAGCTTGCCGAGCTCGGCGGCACGATCATGGATCGCGACAGCGATTTCGAGGCAGCGAAGAACCGCCTGCACGCGCGCGGTGTCACCCACCTGATCATGGGGGCCGGCCATTCGGGCGTTTTCATTTCCGAATACGCGGGCGACGCCCGCCGCCGGCACGTCCCGAGCCTCGCGGTGCGCGCGCTCGACGTGACCGGCGCGGGCGACGCCGCCTTTGCCGGCGCCCTCTACGCCCTCGCGCAAGGCGCCGATCTGGAGCGCGCGGCCAAACTCGGTCAGGCCGCCGCCGCGCTGACCGTCATGAGCCGCACCTCGGTCAGCGACAAGATCACTCCCGATGCGTTAGAAGACATGCTCAATCGAGGACCCGAATCGCCATGACCGCACCCGCAGCCCAAGATCTCGTCATCAGCCCCGAAGTCGCCGCCGCCTTGAAGGACGGCGCGCCGGTGGTCGCGCTCGAATCGACGATCATCTCGCATGGCATGGCCTATCCGGCGAATTTGGAAATGGCGAGCGGGGTGGAGGCGATCATCCGCGACGCCGGCGCAACCCCGGCGACCATCGCGGTGCTGAACGGCAAGCTGAAAGTCGGCCTCGAGCCCGGTGAGCTTGAGCTCTTCGCGCGCGAAAAGGACGTGCTGAAGGCCTCCACCCACGATCTGCCCTACGCGCTCATCACCAAGCGCCCGGCGGCCACCACCGTCGCCGCGACCATGCGCATCGCCGCCATGGCCGGCATCAGGATCTTCGCGACTGGAGGGGTCGGCGGCGTGCATCGCGGCTGGAACACGAGCCTCGACATTTCCGCCGACATCACCGAACTCGGCCGCACCAATGTGGCGGTCATCTCGGCGGGCGCCAAAGCCATCCTCGACCTCCCCGCGACCATGGAAGCCTTGGAGACCGCTGGCGTTCCGGTCATCGCCTATGGCACCGACACGTTTCCCGCCTTCTATTCGCGCGAGTCGGATCTCAAGGCGCCGCTCCGGCTCGACAGCGCCGCCGACATCGCGGCCTTTCTCGACGCCAAATGGCGGCTCGACTTACGCGGCGGCGCGCTGATCGCCAATCCGATTCCGGCCGAACACGAAATCCCGGCCGCAATCATCGGCGGCGCGATCGAAACGGCGCTGCGCGATGCGAAAGCGCAGAACATTGCCGCCAAGGCGGTCACGCCCTATCTGCTGGGCCGCATCGTCGAAATCACCGCCGGCAAGAGCCTCGCCGCCAATATCGCGCTCGTGAAGAACAACGCGCTGCTCGGTGCCGAGATCGCCATCGCCCTCGCCTCTCGTTAACGGAGTCCTCGATGTCCGCTTCGACCAATCCTCTCCTGCGCGACTGGGATACGCCCTTCGGTCTGCCGCCTTTTGCCGAGATCGAGCCGTCGCATTTCAAGCCCGCCTTCGACGAGGCCTTGGCGACGCATAAGCGCGAGATCGCAGCCATCGCCGATAATCCCGCGCTGCCGAGCTTCGCCAATACGATCGATGCGCTGGAACTTGCCGGCCATGCGCTCGACCAGGTCAACAGCGTGTTCTGGAATCTCACCGGCACCCATACGAACCCGGCGATTCAAGCCGTCGAATTGGAGATCTCGCCGATCCTGGCGCGGCACGGCAGCGACATCTACATGGACGCCAAGCTCTTTGCCCGCGTCGATGCCGTATATGAGCAGATGGAAACGCTCGGGCTGAGCGGCGAGCAGAAACGCGTGCTCGGCCTGACGCACAAGGCCTTCATCCGCTCCGGCGCCCAATTGGACGAGGCCAAAAAGGCGCGGATGGCCGAGATCTTGCAGCGCCTCGCCGAGCTGCGCACGCAATTCGGCCAGAACCTTTTGAAGGACGAGGCCAGTTGGACCCTCGAGCTCAGCGACGACGATCTGGCCGGCCTGCCGGACTCGCTGATCGAGGACGCGCGCCGCACGGCGGAAGATCACGGCCTCGCGGACAAGCGAGTCGTCACCCTGCAGCGCTCGTCCATCGAGCCGTTCTTGCAATTTTCCGCACGGCGCGATTTGCGCGAGATCGCTCTGCAGGCCTTCGTGAGCCGCGGCGCGCATGAGGGCGCAACCGACAATCGGCCGATCGTCGCCGAAATGGTGCGCCTGCGCGCCGAACAGGCGCAGCTCTTGGGCTTCGACACATTCGCCGATTTCAAGCTTGAAGACAGCATGGCCAAGACGCCGCAAGCGGTGCGCGGCCTGCTCGACGCAGTCTGGTCGCCGGCCAAGGTGCGGGCGGCGGATGAAACGCAGGCATTGGCGAAAATCGCTGCGCGCGAAGGACAATCGGCACCGATCGCGCCGCATGACTGGCGCTATTATGCCAACAAATTGCGCAAGGAACTGCACGATCTCGACGAAGCGACGCTCAAGCCCTATCTGCAGCTCGACAATATCGTCGAGGCCGCCTTTGAGACGGCGCGACGCTTGTTCGGTCTCGATTTTGTCGAGCGCAAGGATGTGACGCTCTATCATCCCGACGCGCGCGCCTGGGAAGTGATGGACAAGAGCGGCAAGCATATCGGCCTGTTCATCGGCGATTATTTCGCGCGTCCCTCCAAGCATAGCGGCGCCTGGATGAATGCGATCCGCCTGCAAAAGAAGCTTGGCGGCGACACGCGCCCGATCATTCTCAACGTGATGACGTTCAACAAGGGCGCGGAAGGCAAGCCGGCGTTGCTCAGCTTTGATGACGCGAAAACCGTATTCCACGAATTCGGCCACGGCCTGCACGGCCTCCTGTCGGACGTGACCTATCCTTTGTTGTCCGGCACGAACGTGCCGCGCGATTTCGTCGAATTCCCGAGCCAGCTCTACGAACATTGGCTGATGCAGCCGGAGATCCTGCGCCGCTATGCGGTGCATGTCGACACCGGCGCGCCTTTGCCCGACGAACTGGTTGAGCGGCTGCGCGCCGCGCGCAATTTCAACCAGGGCTTCGCGACGGTCGAATATAGTTCGTCCGCCATCGTCGATATGGAATTCCATTCGCTGCGCAGCGCCGCCAATCTCGATCCCGTCGCCTTCGAGGCCGAGACGTTGCAGCAGATCGGCATGCCGCGCGAAATCCTCATGCGCCACAGCATGCCGCATTTCACCCATGTGTTTGCGGGCGACGGCTATTGCGCCGGCTATTATTCCTATCTGTGGTCGGAAGTCTTGGACGCCGATGGCTTTGCCGCCTTCGAGGAAGCGGGCGACATTTTCGATCCGGAACTCGCAGGCAAGCTCAAGACTTTCGTCTATTCGGCCGGCGCAAGCCGTGATCCGGAGGAAGCCTATAAATTGTTCCGCGGCCGCGCGCCGACCATCGACGCGCTGTTGCACAAACGCGGCCTCGTCGCTGCGGCGGCATGATTCATGGCCTGGTCGCCGCAACAGGAAGACGCGCTCAATCAAGTCGCCCGCTGGCTGAAGGCGGGCGACAAACAGGTCTTCCGCCTGTTCGGCTATGCCGGCACGGGCAAGACCACGCTCGCCAAATACATTGCCGAAAATGCCGACGGCAAGGTGCTGTTCGGCGCTTACACCGGCAAGGCCGCGCTGGTGCTGCGCTCGAAGGGCTGCCACGACGCCTCGACCATCCACAGCATGATCTACCGGGCGAAGGATACCGATACCGAGACGCCGACCTTCGAGCTGAACGATGAATCGCCTGCGGCAGAGGCCAATCTGATCATCATCGACGAATGTTCGATGGTCGACGAGGAACTCGGGCGCGACCTTCTCTCGTTTCGGAAACCCGTGCTCGTGCTCGGCGATCCGGCGCAATTGCCGCCCGTGAAAGGCGGTGGCTATTTCACCGACCACGAGCCGGATGTGATGCTGACCGAAGTGCATCGCCAGGCGGCGGACAATCCGATCATCCGGCTGTCGATGACGGTGCGCGAAGGTGGGCATCTCGATCTTGGCACCTATGGCGACACGCGCGTCATCCGCCGCAACGAGATCAATGCCGAGATCGTCACCGGGTCCGATCAGGTTCTGGTCGGCATGAACAAGACGCGCAAGCTCTACAACGGCCGCATCCGCGAATTGCTCGGCCGCAGCGACCCGATGCCGGTGGTTGGCGACAAATTGGTGTGCCTGCGCAACGACCGCAAGAAGGGCTTGCTGAACGGCGGCATCTGGTCGGTGACGCGTCTGCGCGAACAGCGCCGCAACTTCCTGAAAATGACTGTGACGCCGGAGGAAGGAACGGGCAGCAAGGCGGTGCGGGTGAGCGTGCTGCCGAATTTCTTCGACGGCACCGAGGAGGAGCTGCCCTGGATCATCCGCCGCGAGTCGGACGAATTCGCCTTTGGCTATGCGCTGACCGTCCACAAGGCGCAGGGCTCGCAATGGGACAATGTGGTGCTGTTCGACGAGAGCTACGCCTTCCGCGAGCACCGCGCGCGCTGGCTCTATACCGGGATCACCCGGGCGGCGCAGAAGATCACGATCGTGAAGTGAACGGGAACGAAAGGACTGGGAATGAATGGACCGCGAGCGTCCCGCTCGCCCATGGCCCGAAGGGTCTTGCTGAAGGCCCGGATTTAGCGAGCAACATAGGGGCCTTCAGCACGGCGCTATCGCGCCGTTTGCAAGCGGGGCGCTCGCGGTCCCAGCGCCTACTCGTCCTCGCCGAACCGGTTCGCGACGAGGGTTGAGATCGCCTCCAGCGCCTCTTGCGCCTGAGGGCCGGTGGCGGAAACCGTGATGTGGGTGCCAATGGCGGCGCCGAGGGTCAGGATGCCCATGATCGACGTGCCGCCGACCGTCTCGCCGCAGCGGGTGACTTTGATGTCGGCGTTATATTTCTCGACGCAATTGACGAATTTGGCCGTCGCCCGCGCATGCAGACCCTTACGGTTGACGATCGGCAATTCCCGCACCAGCGCCCCCGGAAATTCCGGCGCAGGAGGACAATCGCATTCGTCGTCCTCGGTCACATGCAGGTTCAGGCCATTGTCCGTTATCATTCTCCCACCAATACTTTGCTCGGGATGATAATATATTTACGTCCCGCTTCCTGCGCCGAGGTCACCGCCCGCTCCAGGCTGGCGGTCTCGCGCTCGGAGGCGAGCTTGATCAGCATCGGCAGATTGACGCCGGCCACCACCTCGACACTGCCCCCGTTCATCACCGAAATCGCCAGATTGGACGGCGTGCCGCCGAACATGTCGGTCAGAACCACGACCCCCTTGCCGCTATCAACGGTTTTGACCGCCTCGATAATGTCCCTGCGACGCAGTTCCATATCGTCCTCCGGACCAATGGTCACGGTCTCGATCTGCTTTTGCGGGCCAACCACATGTTCGAGCGCTGCACGGAATTCTGTCGCCAGGCCGCCGTGGGTCACCAGGACCATACCGATCATCGGACCCTACCGTTCATACGCATCCCAGCACTCCTAGGGTCGCCCAACCCAAGCCAAAATCCGCTGGGGTGGGCTCATCCGCCCCGCGTGGGGACCGCATTTTCTGCATTGCCGCGAAATTGGCAAGTGAAATACCAACACATCTAGCACGATCCCCAGTGCCGATTAACCATGTTCATGCAGCCAAGTGAGGATAATATGGGCATTTTCCTCCGCCAAATGCTGCGCAGACAACGTCAGATGCGGGTTCGTCACCCCAAGAATGCGCTCGGTCAGGTCCTCTGCCTCGGGCAGACGCGGCGTTAGGTCGCGCTTCGACAAATCCACAACCAGGCGCACCACGGCGGCATCCTCGTGCGGCAGACGCACGATGCCCTGGCCGAACCGCTCGATCTGGCCGGCGATGGCGGGATGGGCCGAGACAATCAGCCTGTCGCCTCGAACCGCGAGGCGGACCCGATCGTCACCGATCAGCCGCACGAATTGGCGGTCGTCCGCAGCCTCGATCAAGGCGAGCGCGAGGCTCGACTTGCCGGTCCCCGAGTCCCCGCGGATCAAAATGCCGCTGTCGCCGATCACGACCGCCGTCGCGTGGACATATCCGGACGCGCTGAAACGCGCCTGTTCCTCGTCCCAAGTCATGGCCGTGGCAACCAGACGGTGAAGCGGGCGCCCACGATATTGGGGCCGGCGGCCTCCTCGATCCCCGGTTTCAGCGGCGCCTTGCGGACGCCGGTGCGGTTCGTAGCCCAGATGAGGCCCTTGTGCGCTTCCACGATCTGGCGTGAGATCGACAGGCCAAGGCCCGAATTCTGCCCAAAGCCCTGGCCCGGCCGGTCGGTGTAGAAGCGCTCGAAAATGCGCTCGAACGCATGCGCCGGAATGCCCGGCCCGTCGTCCTCGACCTCGATCTCGATGCCGCGTCGTTCATGTTCGGGATCGAACGCGGTGAGCAACGTGACCCTGACCTCGCCGCCCGGCGCGGAAAATGAGCGGGCATTGTCGACGAGATTGTTGATGACCTGGCCCAAACGCGATTCATTGCCGCTGATCAGATAGGCGAGCGCCGGATCCTCGCCCTCCTCGCAATCCGGCGCGAGCACTTTGAGGCGCACGCGCACCTTGTCGTCGTGCCGCAACTCGTTGGCGAGAACCACCACAGCGTCGAGCATCGCCTTGACGTCGATCGGGATATTGTCGGCGCGGGCAAGTTCGGCATCGAGCCGCGAGGCATCGGAAATGTCGCTGATGAGCCGATCGAGCCGGCGCACGTCGTGCTGGATCACGCCCAGCAGGCGCTCGCGCGCCTCGTCGGTCCGCACCCGCGGCAGAATTTCGACGGCACTGCGCAGCGATGTCAGGGGATTCTTCAATTCATGCGACACGTCGGCGGCAAAGCTCTCGATCGCTTCGATGCGGTTGTAGAGCGCCTTGGTCATGTCGCGCAGCGCGCCCGACAAATGGCCGATCTCGTCGGCGCGGTCGGTGAAATCCGGGATTTCCTGGCGCGATTTGATGCCGCGCCGCACCCGCTCCGCCGCTTCCGCCAATTTGCGCATCGGCCCCGCGATCGTGCCGGCGAGAAACAGCGAGACGAGAAACATCACGACGGTGCAGAAGAGATACACGCGCAAAATCGACCAGCGTTCCGCTGCGATCGCGCGGTCGATGTCACCGCCCTGGGTTTGCATCAACAGAACGCCGCGCACATGGTGATAGCGCTGCACCGGGATCGCCACATAAACGATGGTCTCGCCGCGCGGATTCAGCCGCACCATAGTTTGCTGATAGCCCTTCAACGCGGCCACGACCTCCGGCAGTGAACTCGTGGTACTCACCGGCTCGTCGGCCGGCGTTGCCTCCGCCCCGAACAGGCGCCGCATCACGGCAGTCCAGAGGCGGCGCGGCAGACTTGGCGACGTCTGCACCGGCGGCGGCAGGTCGGCGCTGAGCACGGAGCCGTGGAGCATGATTGAATCGAGCACCAGCGTGCCGTCGGCATCGTAGACGCGCGCCCGTGTGCCGCTCGGCAGGACGCGGCGCAGCAGCGGCGCGACGCGCTCAGGAATGAGCGAAAATTGTGTGGACGAATCCGCTTTGAGCTCCTCGCCCGGCGCCATCTGCATCAGCCTGTCCGGATCGATGACGATCGAATCGGATTCGAGCTTGGCCGACGCGGCAATGGCGCCGGCGATGATCTCGCCCTGCGTCTGCAAGCTTTGCACGCGCGCATCAATCAGCCCCTGGCGGAACTGATTGAGATACAGAAAGCCGATCAGCAGAATGACCAGCCCGCCAAGATTGAGGACGATGATACGGCGGGTCAGCGACGAGGAGAAACGGTTGGCCATGCTGCGCGAGAGCGCCCGCAACCGCACCGAAAGGGTGCGGCGCGCGTGCCGGCGCTGGCGGCGTGACCGGTCCTCGACGTCCGCAACCAGGTCGTCGTCCGGGTTTCCAGCCTCAATGCTCATAAGATAATCTTAGCACATTTCACACCGTCCGGAGCGAACATCTTGTCCTCCCCGGCGGCCCTTTCCAGCGGACAAAAGTCCGCGATCGCGAAACGCCCCGCTAGACTTCCTTGAAACGATAGCCGACGCCATAAAGCGTTTCAATCATTTCGAAACTCGGATCGACCGCGTTGAATTTCTTGCGCAGGCGCTTGATGTGGCTGTCGATCGTGCGGTCGTCGACATAGACCTGATCGTCGTAAGCGGCATCCATCAGGGCGTTGCGGCTTTTCACCACGCCCGGGCGGGTCGCCAGCGCCTGCAGGATCAGAAATTCGGTGACGGTGAGAATGACCGGCTCGTTGTTCCAGGTGCAGGTGTGCCGCTCCGGATCCATCTTGAGGGCGCCGCGCTCCAGGATCTTGGCTTCCGATTCCTTCTGGGCCGCAGCCTCTTTCGGATTGGCGCGGCGCAAAATCGCCTTCACGCGCTCGACCAGCAGGCGCTGCGAGAAGGGCTTATGGATGAAATCGTCGGCACCCATCTTGAGGCCGAACAATTCGTCGATTTCCTCGTCCTTGGACGTGAGGAAGATCACCGGCAGATCGGACTTCTGGCGCAGGCGGCGCAACAATTCCATCCCGTCCATGCGCGGCATCTTGATATCGAAGATCGCGAGATCGGGGGGACTGGCGCGCAAACCGTCGAGTGCCGCGGCTCCGTCGGTATAGGTCTGGATACGATAGCCTTCTGCCTCCAAAGCCAGGGACACGGAGGTCAGAATGTTGCGGTCGTCATCCACCAAAGCAATCGTCGGCATAAAAAATTCCTAGGTTGTGTAGTTGACCCCAGCTTAGAACATATAGAGGCCAAATTGTGGCGGCGCTTCCGATGCGCTGGAGTGGCCATTTTTATATTGTCATTTCAAGTGACTAGCGAATTCCTCGAAACGTCCCTTGGACGCCCGATTCGCGACCCGGCGGTCGCGTGCGCGCGTTTCGTGAATGCGGCGCCATTTCCGTGCTAAATGCAAACCATGACAAATCCCATTCTGCCGACCGACGCCGCCGCGCGGGACCTCGCCCTGCGGCTCATCCGCGAGGGGGTAAGCGCCTCGCTCGCCACGCTTGATCCGAGCGGTCATCCCTTCGCCAGCTTGATTGCCGTCGCGGGCGACGACGACGCGCGGATTTTCAGCCTCATGTCGGCGCTCTCGGCTCATACCAAGCATCTTGCAGCGGATCCGCGCTGCGCCTTGCTGATCGCCCCCGGCGGCAAGGGAGATCCCCTCGCCCATCCGCGCCTGTCGTTGAAGTGCCAGGCCCGCTGGATCGCGCGAGAGAGTGATGAAGGGCAGAGAGCCAGAGAACGGCTGCTGCACGGCAACCCGGGGGCCAAGATTTATATAGATTTCCTCGATTTTCGCCTTGTCGTCTTCGACATTCAAGCCGCCAGTTTGAATGCGGGCTTCGGTAAAGCCTATGAATTGTCGCGCAACGACTTATTCTGAGGGGCAACGACGAAGATATCTTCTTGCCAAAGTAGCATGCCAGCCACGTATAAAACCGGCGATTTCTTTATTTCGATAATAAAATAAAATCATAAACTATGGTGGGCGCGAAATCGGCTTGCCAGTATCAAGACCCGCCTCTAAAGCGGGAAACATGTTGGGCACAACAAAAACGTCATAAAAAGCCCCTGTCCCCAAGGAGCCACGATGGAACAGCAAGGACTTTTCAACGCCCAATGCGGCGTCGAGGCATTCGGCCTCAAAAATCTCAAAGCCGTCTATTACAATTTCGAAGCGCCACGCCTCTATGAAGAAGTGCTCGGCCGCCGCGAGGCGGCGGTTGCCAAAGGCGGCGCCCTCGTCGCCGAAACCGGCGTGCATACCGGCCGCTCGCCCAAGGACAAATTCATCGTCCGCGACGCGCTGACGCAAGATGCCGTCTGGTGGGACAACAACGGCGCATTGACGCGCGGGCAATTCGATCTGCTCCTTGCGGATTTCCTGAAACATGCGGAGGGCAAGGAGCTTTTCGCGCAAGACCTTTACGGCGGCGCCGATCCGGCAAACCGCGTGCGCGCGCGGGTCGTCACGGAATATGCCTGGCACTCGCTGTTCATCCGCAATCTTCTGATCCGCCCCGAGTTCGACGAACTCAAGTCTTTCGTGCCGGAACTGACCATTGTCGACCTGCCGTCTTTCAAGGCCGACCCACAGCGGCACGGCTGCCGCTCGGAGACCGTGATCGCTTGCGATTTCTCGCGCAAGATCGTGCTGATCGGCGGCACCTCCTATGCCGGCGAGATGAAGAAGTCGGTCTTCACCTATCTCAACTTCACCTTGCCGGCCGCGCGCGTGATGCCGATGCATTGCTCGGCCAATGTCGGCGACAAGAAGGATTCAGCGGTCTTCTTCGGCCTTTCTGGCACGGGCAAGACGACGCTGTCGGCCGATGCGTCGCGCACGCTGATCGGCGACGACGAGCATGGCTGGGGCAAGGACGGCATCTTCAATTTCGAAGGCGGCTGCTATGCCAAAGCCGTGAAATTGTCGCGCGAGGCGGAGCCCGAAATCTACGCGACCACCGAGCGCTTCGGCTCGATCATGGAAAATGTCGTGCTCGATCTGCTCACGCGGGTGCCCGATTTCGACGACACCTCGAAGACCGAAAACACCCGCGTCGCCTACCCGCTCGATTTCATCCCGAACGCGTCGGAGACCGGCCGCGCGCCGCATCCGAAAAACATCGTGATGCTGACCTGCGATGCCTTCGGCGTGCTGCCGCCAATCGCCAAGCTCGATGCAAGCCAGGCGATGTATCACTTCCTGTCCGGCTACACGGCGAAAGTCGCCGGCACCGAAAAAGGCGTCACCGAGCCGCAGGCGACCTTCTCGACCTGCTTCGGCGCGCCCTTCATGCCGCGCCATCCGTCCGAATACGGCAATCTCTTGCGCGAACTCATCGCCAAGCACCATGTCGATTGCTGGCTCGTCAACACCGGCTGGACGGGCGGCAAATATGGCGTCGGGCGCCGCATGCCGATCCGCGTGACGCGCCGCCTGCTGGCGGCAGCGCTCGATGGCTCGCTCAACCGCGCCAATTTCCGCACCGATCCCTATTTCGGCCTCGCGGTGCCGACCTCCGTGCCCGGCGTGGAGCCGCATATTCTGCAACCGTCGAAGACCTGGGCCAGCAAGGCCGAGTTCGCCGAGACGGCCAAGAAACTCGTCGCCATGTTCCGCGAGAATTTCGTGAAATTCGAGCCGCACGTGGACGCCGAAGTCAAAGCCGCGGCCCCTGCCCTGCAGATCGCCGCGGAGTAAGGATTTTCGCGCAAAAAGTACGTGGCGTGCCCTTCTCCAGCGCGAAAGCGTGCGAGAAGGTGCTCTCCATGAACCACAAGACCAAGCAGCTCTATTCGATCGTCGCCGAAGGCTCCGCCGACCCATCGAAAAAGATCCTGACCCAGATTTCGCCCTTCTATCCGAACACCGTGTTTGCCAACACCTTCCAGGTGCTGACCTATTCGAAATAGGTTGCGGCAGAACTGACATCACGCGGGCTTCCGGCACGGCAAACCCGCGTGTTTCATTTCGTTCTATGACGATGCGACCCGCAGACGCGCGGGCGACGTGCCGTGGAGCCGGTTCCAGGCCCGGCGGAACTGGCGGGTCGAGGAAAATCCGGCGCGCTCCGCCACGCTTTCCATGTCGAGCCGCGAGCCGATCACCAGTTCGCGGGCGAGCGCGATGCGCATCCGGTTCACATAATCCGTCACGCTCATGCCGGCATGGTCGTTGAACAGCCGGGACAGGTTGCGCGAGCTCGTCGCTGCCACTTTCGCCAGCATCTCCACCGACCAATCGCGGGACGGATCAGCGCCGACCGCATCCTGCGCGCGGTGGATCGCCGGATGGATGTGATTGCGTCCCTCAAGCCAAGGCGAGAGCTGCGGATCGGCGCCGGTGCGGCGCAGATAGATGACGAGGTTGCGCGCGACGGCGAGCGCCGTGGCATGGCCTGCCGCCTCGGCGACGAGCGCGAGCATCAGATCGATGCCGGCGGTGACCCCGGCGCTCGTCAGCCGCTCGCGGTCTTCCACATAAAGGCGGTTCTCGCGCACCCGCGCCGTCGGCGCGAGCCGTATCAGCTCGGGCAGCATCGTGTGATGGGTGGTGCATTCGTAACCTTCGAGCAGCCCGGCCCGCGCGGCGAGCAGCGCGCCGGAGCAGATGGTTGCGAGCCGGATGCCCGGACGGATGGCGCGCGCCAGCCATTGCACGATCCTGGCCTCGGCGGGCGCATCGGCGGCGTGGGCACCGGCTGCGGCATTCAGCGGCTCGTCCACCGCGCCGCAGACGACGACCAAGGCATCATCCGGCAGACGGTCGGGCAACGCCGCAATGCCGGTAAGCTCCAGGCCGACCGAACTGTGGACGCTCTCCGTTGCTCCCACATAGGTAACCGCGAAGCGAATGACCGTCTGTTCGAGATTGGCCCGGCGCAGCACTTCCACCGGACCGGCAATATCGAGCAGCAAGGCGCGCGGTGGCACCACGACGAAGACGGGAATGGTCCGTTGCTGCTCGTTGCGGCTCATGCGGCGGCCTGCTCCGGTTCATCGGCGAGCGCTTGCGCGACTGAGACGATGCGTGCGAAACGCCCCGCCAGAACCAATTCCGTCCGGGCGCGGATCTCCGCCGCGCTCCATTCGCGGCCGGTCGCATCGGTCATCGGAAAGGTCAGGGTCGCCTCGCCGACATAGTCGACCGCGTAACCGAGATCGGAGGCGTGCCGCGCCGTCGTCTCGCAGCATTGCTCGGTGCGGATGCCAGACACGATCACCCGGCGAATGCCGTTGGCCGTCAGCCAGACGTCGAGCCCGCTGCCGATGAGCGCGCTGTGCCGGCGCTTGCGAAACACCGCATCCGGCTCAATGCGCAGCGGCGCGAGCGCAGTGACGAAACCGGACGCCTCCGAGAAAACGCCAGCATCTTCCACGTGGAAGATTTGCACGATGGGGATACCGGCCACTTTCGCGCCATCGATCAGCGCCTGCTGACGCGCGAGATAGGCCGGGAGTTCCTGATCCCGGAAATAGGGGCGATGGCGGAAGGATTCCTGCACGTCGATCACGAGAAGGGCTGTCTTACTGGACATTTCATTACGTCTCCATGCGGTCAGATGCAAAGAGAATAGGCCGCGCACGAGGATCGGAAAATGCCGATTGCGGACGGATAGAGGACAAATCGCGCCACGATTGGAGATTGCCATTGCGGCAAATTGTTTAAAAGACGGGGCCTTCGTCGCCGTGTCCCAGCGCACCGAAAACATTCATCGATCCGTCATAATTCTTGTGCGAGTTTCGCCTTTACGCGAAATTGCCTGTAAGAATCGCGCAACTTAATGAGGCTTCGATGTGCCGCTGGCTGGCCTATCAAGGTGAACCGACGTGGCTGGAAACCTTGGTTTCCGCCCCGAGCCATTCGCTGGTGGCGCAATCGTTGCACGCCGACGAGGCGAAAACTACGACGAATGGCGACGGATTTGGCCTTGGCTGGTACGGCGCGCGCGAATGTCCTGGCCTCTACCGCGAAATCCGGCCGGCATGGTCCGACGAGAATCTCAAGAGCCTGTGCGCGCAAGTGCAGTCGCACCTGTTTTTCGCGCATGTGCGCGCCTCGACCGGCACGGCGATCGCCCGCGCCAATTGCCATCCCTTCGTGCATGGCAAGATGATGTTCATGCACAATGGCCAGATCGGCAATTACGCCGCCATCCGCCGCCGGCTCGACATGCTGATCCCGGACGAGCTTTACGCCCGCCGCGAAGGCTCGACGGATTCGGAAGCGATCTTTCTCGCCGCGATCGGCGCGGGCCTCGAACATGATCCTGTCGGGGCGCTCGCCGCGACGCTCAACCGCGTGCGGACGATGATGCTGGAAACCGGTACGACCGAAGCCTTGCGCTTTACCTCCGCCATCAGCAACGGCGAGGATCTATATGCCGTGCGCTGGGCGTCGGACGAGCGGGCGCCGAGCCTCTATTACCGCGAGACGGAAGATGCGCTCGTCGTCGTGTCGGAACCGCTCGACTCCGACCGCACCTGCTGGAAGGAAGTGCCGAAAGGCTGTACGCTCATCGCGCGCAAAGGCGAAAAGTTGCGGGTGCGCTGCATGAACGAGGCGATGCGCCTCGCGGCTTGAGGACTTCGGGATGAATGTGACGGGCGGTTGTTTGTGCAAGGCGGTGCGCTTCGAGATCGCGGCCGCGCCGATCACCGCGCGCACCTGTTGGTGCCGCCTGTGCCAATACGTCGGCGCCGGCAGCGCGACGGTGAACGTCGTCTTCCCGAAAAGCGCGGCCAAAGTCACCGGTTCAAGCGCGGTCTATCGTTGCATCGCCGACAGCGGCGCGCATATGAACCGGAGTTTCTGCGCCACCTGCGGCACACATTTGTTCAGCGAGGCGGAAGAGCGGCCGCATCTTCTCATCGTCCGCGCCGGCACGCTGGACGACCCGGAAATCGGCAAGCCGGAGATGACGATCTGGACCAAGACAGCCCCGAGCTGGGCCTGTTTCGATCCCGCCCTGCCGCAACACGAGGGACCGGCGCCACCGGCGAAGTGACGTCTGGCATGCGCAGCATTGCTTTCTCTCAGATTGGCAAAGCCCGTTCTGCCGATACCACTCAGCGCTGCGCGGCGGGAAGAACGAACCGATTGAGCACGGTGGCGCCGACCCAGTCTTGCGCCGCGCTCGCATAAATGCCGGCATGGACCAGCACGACAAGATCAAGGGACGGCACTATGAACAGCCGCTGGCCGCCATATCCCATGCCAGCCACCCAATCGACTTCGCGACCGTTGACCAGCGAGCGCCCGAGCCAGAACTGAAACCCGTAGAACATGGCGCCCGGAGCGTTCATGTGCGGCGCCGTCGCCGTCTCGATCCAGGCTTCCGGCACGATGCGCTGGTTACGCCACAGTCCGCGCGAGAGCACGAGCTGGCCGAGCTTGAGCGTGTCCAAGGGGCGCAGCCGCAGCCCCGAGGCGGCAGCCGGCAGTCCCGAACCTGGCAGCCGCGCCCAATGCGCGTACCTAATTCCGAGCGGCAGAAACAGATTTTCGTGCACGACCTGATCGATCGTCTTGCCCGTCGCCGCCTGCAGGATGCCAGCCATCAGCGCCGTCGTGCCGCCATTGTAGGTCCAGACCAGGCCGGGGTCATGGCTGACCGGCTGCGACAGCACGACGCGGCACGGATCGGGCGCCCGGCTCATGCGCACTTCGCTATTGGCGGGGTCGCTGTAGGGAACCTCTTCGTTCCACGCCAAGCCGGGCGACATGGTCAGGAGATGGCGCAAAGTGATGCGATCTTTCTCCGGCGTCCATAGATCGGCATAGGCGGGAAGAAGCGAGAAGACGGGAGCGTCGATGTCGCGGATCCAACCTTGTTCAAGGCCGATGCCCACGGTGAGCGCCACGACACTCTTGGAAATCGACCGCAGGTCGTGGGGAACGTCAGGCCCGAAATCGACTTTCGCCGCGGGCTTGCCCCATTCCGTATCTTCGCCGCTGTAATATTGCTCGAAGGCCAATTTGCCTTGGCGCGCAACGAGAATCGCGTGGACATTCGCTTCCCCGCAATGCGCGAAAGTCTCCGCCATTTGGCGCAAGGCCTGCGGATCAAGCCCCACATCCGCCGGCTTCGCCCCGTCCCAGCCACTTGCATCCGTGGCGGGAGCACCATCGCTTTCTTGTGCACGAGGAGAAGATGAGATCATGGCCGCTGACTCGCAATGAAATAACAACATTGAGGCATTCGCCCTAAGGATACCGCAGGCAGCCCCCGCGGACATCACGACATGAAGCATAGGCGAAGCGCAGCACGCGCATTTGATCGAGTTTGCTCCTTTCGACGCTGGAACCGGGATAGCCGTTCAATGCGCCTCATCCAGTTTCCTGCAGCCTTAATTTCGCCATAAATTAGTTAATGATAACTAACATTATGCCCTCACGTTCGCTTCCGACCATTCCCTATTTCGACGCGCGCGCAACCGGCCTTGCGGCCCATTTGCACGCCCGCGCCGCCGCCGCGCGCGCATTGCGCGATGCCTGCCTGCCCTTGCCTGCCGCGCTGATGCCGGTGCTCACACCCCTCGACCTCTTGATGGGCCGCTGGTTGGGCCGCTCCGCCTCCATCTACCGGCGGGAAGCGGCAGAGATGGCGGCGCATCTGAATTTCGCCGGCGCCATGACCATCAACATGTCGTATCAATACGGCTGCACCACGGGTGCGGGCCAGGGCCCGGACGGCGCGCCGCTGATGCGCCGCTCGCTCGATTGGCCGTTTCACGGCCTTGGCCGCATGGTCGAGGTCGTTCATCAGCGCGGCGCGGCGGGCGATTTTTACAATGTCACCTGGCCAGGCGCCATCGGCGTGCTCACCGCACTCGCGCCGCAACGCTTCGCCGCCGCCATCAATCAAGCGCCCTGCGTGCGGCGCACGCCGGGCGCGCCGTTGCGCGGGTTCGATTATGCGGTGAATTTCCATCGCACCGTCACGAAAGAAACCGGCTGGCCACCCGATCACCTGCTGCGCTACGCCTTCGAAACCTGCACGGATGCAGAGGCGGCCGTCGATCTTCTGTGCCGCGAGCCGGTAAGCCGCCCCGTGCTCTTCTCGCTTTGCGCGCCGCACGTGCAATCCTGCGCCGTGATCGAGCGGCGCGAGCGTAAGGCGTGCGTCTATCGCGGGGTGTTTGCGGTGGCCAATGATTGGCAGAAACCGGAGCGCGCCTGGGAGCCGCGCGGCGAACCCTATTTCGACCGCCGCCGCGACAATGCCGCGCGGCACGCCGCCATGCAGGCGGCTCTGCGCGCGAGCGAGCAGGAGTTTTCCTGGGTGAAAATCCCCATCCTCAACCGCAACACCCGCCTCGCCGTGGAAATGTCGCCGGCGAGCGGCACGTTGCTGGTGCTGGGTTATGAGCGCGCGACAGGGGGAGCGTTGCCGGCGGCGGCGACGGGCGTTTTCGATTTGACCACCGTCTAGTGCGCCTCGTCCCAATTCCGCGCCGCCTTCGCATCGACCTGCAACGGCACTGAGATTTGCACCGCCGGATGCGGCGCATTCTCCATCACTTTGCGCACGACCTTGATCGTCGCCTCGACCTCCATGTCCGGCACTTCGAACACCAATTCGTCGTGCACCTGCAGGAGCATGAGGGCGGAGAGTTTTGCCTCTGCCAGCGCGTCATCCATCCGCACCATGGCGCGGCGGATGATGTCGGCGGCCGAGCCTTGGATCGGCGCATTGATCGCCGCCCGCTCGTTGAAGGCACGCTCGGACGGGTTCGAGGCCGTAATGCGCGGATAATGGCATTTGCGTCCGAAGATCGTCGAGACATAGCCCTGCTCGCGGCAGGTCTTTTTGGTCACATCCATATATTCGCGAATGCCGGGAAAGCGCTCGAAATATTTGCGGATATAGGCGCCCGCCTCTTCGCGCGAAATGCCGAGCTGATTGGCGAGGCCGAAGGCCGAAATGCCGTAGATGATGCCGAAATTGATCGCTTTCGCCCGCCGCCGGATTTCCGACGGCATGCCCGCGACCGGCACGCCGAACATTTCGCTCGCCGTCATCGCATGAATGTCGAGCCCGTCGGCAAAGGCTTTCTTGAGCTGCGGAATATCGGCGATATGCGCAAGCACGCGCAATTCGATCTGGCTGTAGTCGGCCGAAATGAGCTTGTGTCCCGGCGTCGCGATGAAAGCCGTGCGTATTTTCCGCCCTTCCTCATTGCGGATCGGAATGTTCTGCAAATTCGGGTCGGAGGACGACAAACGCCCGGTTGTCGTTGCGGCAAGGGCGTAACTCGTGTGCACGCGATGCGTTTGCGGATGCACGAAATTCGGCAACGCGTCGGTGTAGGTCGATTTCAGTTTCGCGAGCTGGCGCCAATCCAGAATGCGCGCGGGCAATTCGTGTCCCTGTTCGGCAAGATCGTCGAGCACGCTGGCGGAGGTCGACCACGCGCCGGTCTTGGTCTTCGTGCCGCCGGGCAGTCCCATCTTGCCGAAGAGAATGTCACCCAATTGTTTCGGCGAACCGAGGTTGAACGTCTCGCCGGCAAGCTCATGGATCTCATGCTCGAGCCGCGCCATGCCTTGCGCGAATTCGCCCGACAGGCGCGATAAGATCTGCCGGTCGATGGAAATGCCGCGCGCCTCCATTTTGGCGAGCGTCTCCACCATCGGGCGTTCCAACGTCTCGTACACGTTCACCAGCTTTTCCGCCGGCAGGCGCGCCTTCAACACGTCCCATAGGCGCAAGGTGACATCGGCATCCTCCGCTGCATAGGCCGTTGCCTTATCGAGCGGCACGCGCGCGAAGCCGATGAAATTTTTGCCCGAGCCCGCGACTTCCGAAAACGCGATCGGCTTGTGCCCCAGATATTTCTCCGACAATTCGTCCATGCCATGGCCATTCACGCCAGCGTCGAGCACGTAGGACAGAAGCATCGTGTCGTCGTAAGGTGCGATCTCGATGCCGCGCGCCTTCATCACGAGATAATCGAACTTGATGTTCTGGCCGATCTTCAACACCGATGGCGCGGTGAGGAGCGGTTTCAGCCGTGCCAGGACATCGCTCTCGCGCAATTGGCTTTCGATGAGATCATTGCCGCCGAAGAGGTCGCCAGAGCCCGCGGTGCGATGGCCGACCGGCACGTAGCACGCGCGGCCGGCGTGGGTCGCGAGCGAGAGGCCGACGAGTTCGGCCTGCATCGGATCGAGCGACGAGGTTTCCGTGTCGAACCCGACAAGGCCGAGATCCATGGCCTCAGCAATCCACGCGTCGAGCGCCTCCAGGCTTGTGACGCAAGGATAGCTTGCCGCATCGATCGGTGTCGCCAAAGCTGCAGCAGCACGTGTCTTCGCCAAAGCCGCCGGCGTCGCTGCATCAGCCTCGGGCGCAGCGGCGGCTTTTGCCGGCGCGGGCGCAGGCGTCTCGCTCGGCGCGGGTTGCGGCTGCGGCGCGGCCACGCCGTTGCGGCCACGCCAAGCGCCAGGGCCAATAAAGGCAGGATCGGGCTCGATTGCCGCGACATCCGCGCCATAAAGATCGCCGACCCGTTTGGTGATCGCGTTGAATTCGAGCGCCTTGAGGAAACCGACGAGCTTGGCCGGATCGGGCTTTGGCAGCGACAACGTGTCGAGCGGCACCTCGAGATCGACATCCTGCACCAGCGTCACCAGGGTCTTCGAAATGCGGATCAGCGCCACCGTTTCGGGATTGGTCAGCGTTTCTCGCCGCTTCGGCTGTTTGATCTCGCTCGCACGCGCCAGCAGCGTGTCGAGATCGCCATATTCGCCGATCAATTGCGCGGCGGTTTTCACGCCAATGCCCGGTGCGCCAGGCACATTGTCGGTCGAATCGCCGGCGAGCGCCTGGATGTCAATCACCTTGTCAGGCCCGCCGCCGAAATAGGCCGCGACCTCGTCGGGCCCGATGCGCCGCTCCTCACGGTCGCCCGAAGCCGGATCGAACATCGCCACTTTGGGTCCGACGAGCTGCATCAGGTCCTTGTCGGCGGAGATGATCAGCACGTCGGCGCCGCGCGCGCTCGCCTGTTTCGCATAGGTCGCGATGAGGTCGTCGGCCTCATAGCGGTCCTGCTCGATCGGGGTCAGACCAAAGGCCCGCACCGTTTCGCGCATCAGCGGAAATTGCGGAATGAGGTCTTCCGGCGGATCGGGCCGGTGGCTCTTATAGGGTGGGTAAATTTCCTTGCGGAAGGAATTTTCCGACTTGTCGAAAATGATCGCGAGATGGGTCGGCTTGATGCCCGCCGCGCCCTCGCGCACGAACTGCAGCATCTTCGTGGCAAACAGCCGCACCGCGCCGACGGGCAGGCGGTCGGAGCGATAATTGTATTTCTGGTCCTGCCGAATCGACTGGAAATAGGCGCGAAAGACAAAGGACGAGCCGTCGACCAGAAAAACATGGTCGCCGGGCTTCACGGGATGCGAGCTTTGAGTCATAGGCCGAGCATACAAGCCTGCCCGCGGCCACGCCATCCCGAAAACCAATCGTGAACAAAAAATGCTGCCCCTGGCGCCTGCCGTCGCGCGGGAAAGCCAGTTGCGGCCCGGCCCGTGATAGGTTACATGGGGGGCAGGCTTTCAAAGCACCCATAGCTCAGCTGGATAGAGCGTTGCCCTCCGAAGGCAAAGGCCGCACGTTCGAATCGTGCTGGGTGCGCCACTTCGGTACACATCTGCGAAAGTTTGAATCGGCAAGGGCACCGCGCGCCATGGCCTGTTCCAGGGTCGATTTATCGCCCACAATCCCTATCGACCGCTCGCCGACTTCGATTCGATCGATCACAGCTTGAAGATTGGCCTTGCGGAAAGGAAGCGCGCCTGAGGTGATATTCTCGCGCGCGGCGCGCGGCCGAGCGCATGCGGTGCGGTGGCAAGTGAAAAACAAAAACGCGCGGTCTCCCATCGGCTTCAATGCCGCGTCGTTTGCCGCCTCAGGTCCGCAACGTAGTCTTTGAAGTCCTGCCGACCGGACAGAGCCACAAGGTGGCTGGCCCGCAACAGCGACGGCTCGGCGTCCCGCCACACAGTAAGCGTAGCGCGGGTTACCGATAGAGCCTCCATTGCCTCGCCAACGGCTTCGCCAAGGGTATAAATCCGCCCGGCAAAATCCACGATTTCGTCAGGCACGCAGCCTTCCAGAGAATTCATCTTATTGCCCCCCGCCGATCAATTCCCCTAACAGGCATGCTGAACGCCCGATTTGTTCCAAATGCGCTGGCGGAGAAAACGGCATCGCCGCCGCCGCAGCGAGAGCGTAAGTACGCGTTTGGGAAAACATAGTCCTAACCCCGGCCCATCGATTGCGCGTTCTTGTTGTTATGAATGTGGTAAAGTGTGTGACTGCGTACGTCGCTAGCTGGTCGTCCCAAATTATGGCTTCCCGTCCAAAAATGTGCGTGCAGGCCTACGGCGGCGCTGGTTTGTTTGGGTGTGCGCACGCGAACGGGCTTGCTGATCTTGAGTCCACGATCTCCGACCGAGTGCAACAGGCCCCGAACGCTTCCCTGAACTAGCCGCCATTATTCAGCGCCTTTGCGGCTTGGCAGGACGTTTTGCGACTGTCAGCCGGTACGCAAAGCGCGTCGATGCCGCTGAGCCTCTCCCGTGACGAAACGAAGATGTGACGGGCTAGGCTCAGGACCTATTAAATTAGGATGAGATGCGATTCACAGTGCCCGGATAGGGAGACTGTGATGGGTGATTTGTTTCTGCTGAGTGAGCGCCAGATGGCGCGCATATCGCCGTGTTTTACGTTGGCGCATGGCGTGCCGCGGGTTGAGGATCGTCGCGTTGTGAGCGGGATCGTCTATGTCATCCGCAACGGCTTGCAGTGGAAGGACGCACCGAAGGGTGGATTGAACTCTAGGCTCCACGTCGTCTGCAACGACAAGGCAGCCTCATCAACGATCGGAAGTCTCCGGGCTCTATTGCCTCCATAGAGCTCGACTTTTTGTTCCTGAGCTGCCGCTGAATTGCCTCCAATTGTAAGAACGTCGAGGTCGTTACAAGCACACCTTTCATTGCGCCGAGACCGACCAGGCTCCACGTAAATGGCGCAATGTCAGAAGAAAGCGAATCCGTGGGCTCCAGCGACAGTGCCGAATGCCGTGAGCGCTGCAAGCAGCAGAAGGAATTCGTGAAGACGGCTCATCCGGCGGAAAGTGGTGGCCGGGTCTTGCAGGGCGCTCTTCTCAAACGTCGAATGCAGCAGCGGTTCGATCACGAAAAGCATGAGCATGAAGACGAGCCACAGACCGAGCATCGCTCCCATCCACCAGAAATTCGGATCGGCGAAACGATCCCAGAGATCCAGCCGATAGGTCATCCAAAGTCCGGTCGCACCTACGAGCGGAATAGAGATGCGGACTTGAGCTGAAAAACGCCGCTCGATGCATTCGAACAGTACCAGGGCCTCTTCCGTTGTCCGACGTAATCTTGCGAGCGGCAGTATGATCAGCGTCACGAAGGCCAGCCCGCCGATCCAGTGGATCACGGCAAGCACATGCAGCGCGCGAGCTAGTGCAATGTCGTCCATCGCTCACCTCTCGAAAATTGGCAACAGGGGAGCGAACCGCTTCACACCGTTCATCCCGGATACAAGCGGAGACGGGCTGACGAGTGGCACCTTTTCCAGCGGCCGATTCATGCGGGCGCCACCATTTCTTCTCGTCAGCCAGAGGTCGGGCCACAGATGTCGCGCCGCGGCGAGCCCATCGGAGCCGAGTTCAGACATTGCGATCTCGCGGGTAAGCCCCGCCGAGAATTCGCGAAACGGCGTGAGATTGATGGAGGGGACGCCAATCAGGACGCGAACGGATAGATCAAGTGCGTTGGCGATCAGCGTTCTGAAACCGCCGCCTTCAACCTCGGTCTTTCCGAATTTGCAGAGGATCATAAGATCGGTCCGGCTGGATAGCCCAGCCTCCGCCGTTGCGCAGGCGCGGAGCAGTCGATCTGTGTTCAGGACACAGCCGCGGGCGTGAGGACCGCGATCATCCGATATGCGATGAAGCTCGCCCGTCGCGAGATCCTGCAGATGCATATCGCATTTCAGGCGATCAGGTTTCGGCTCGCTACGCTGAAGGAGACCGGCCAGCCGCATACCGTGCTCGGTCATAGCTGCAGTAACTTCCTGCAGCAAAGCCTCGAACTGCCCACCGTCGGAATAGACGATTGCGGTAATGGGATGGATTCGATCAGCGATCTGCATGCGGAATCTCCTTGTAAAATTGCTCCCAATCGCGGGCATCTGCAGTGCAGGCGCCGATACCAAGCCAGATGCTTCGGCGCGTTGGGCGACAGGTCCGAATACTTGCACGATAGAGGACTGTACTGGGCATTTGCTTCACCCGCCGAGCGCCGACATATAGCGTGCAAGCGTTGGCCGCCCCCCTCGATCGATCTGGAAGTCGTGCCCACGTGGTTTTGCTTGGATTGCGTTATCGATGGCGGCGTGGAGCTCTTCGTCAGCCTCAGAACCACGAAGTGCTCTCTTCAGGTCGACACGATCCTCTTGGCCGAGGCAGGTGTAAAGCACGCCTGTCGCGCTCACTCGAACCCGATTGCAACTCTCGCAGAAGGTGTGGCTCATCGGTGTGATGAAGCCGATCCTACCGCCTGTCTCGGCGACACGAGCATAGCGGGCGGGGCCACCGGTACGCTCGGACGTATTGATCAGCGTCCACCGCGTTTCAATCAGGCGCCGCAACTCGGTCAACGGCAGGTATTGATTGGTACGGTCCTCTCCGACATCGCCGAGAGGCATGGTCTCGATCAGCGTCAGATCCATCCCCTGACGATGAGCGAAGACAATCAAATCATGGATCTCACTCTCTGTGATCCCTTTCAGCGCGACGGCGTTGAGCTTCAGATGCAGGCCCGCTTCACGCGCGGCCCGTAGCCCGTCCATGACGACACCCAGCGTGCCGCGCCGCGTGATCGAACGAAAGCGCGCCGCGTCCAACGTATCCAGCGAGACGTTGATGCGTCGAACTCCGGCACGTGCTAGCTCTTCGGCATATTCGGCAAGGAGCGTTCCGTTCGTGGTGAGTGTCAATTCCTTGAGCGCTCCTGTCGCGAGATGCCGAGACAGTCCCCGCACCAGCGTCAGGGTACCCTTCCGCACCAAAGGTTCGCCACCCGTGATGCGGATCTTCAAGACCCCGCGGGCGACAAAGGCCGATGCCAACCGATCGAGTTCCTCCAGAGTGAGGAGTTCGCGGCGCGGAACGAAGGTCATTTGCTCCGCCATGCAATAGACACATCGTAAGTCGCAGCGGTCCGTCACCGACAGGCGCAGGTAGCTGATACGACGCCCGTAACTGTCGATAAGGGAACAGGCCATGCTGTCTATCCTCCAAATCGCGATTGATCGAATGGGAGCACTTCGACCCACGAGCCAGACTGCGCAGACGTTGAGGCGCCCGATACAGCGGCAATAGCGTCGGCGGACATCATCTGCCTGCCTGGGCTACGGCAGCTATCGCGGCGACCAATGCGCATCGTCAGGTCTCCACTCCTCGCGGTAGGGCCTTTTCGAGAATCGCGCGCATCGCCGCTAGGCCGGGATCTTCCGCACGGTTCATGATGCCGATGAGCTGAGTCCAAAGATCGTCGGACGCGGTTTCCATGAAATTGCGTACGATCGAGCCAACGATATCGGCTGGCGGACGGCCCGATCCATCGGCGGCCGCAGCCAACCGTGCCAGCAGGGCGGGCTCGTCGAAAGCTGAGACGAGGTCCATGGCAACCTTCGGATTGTCCAGCGCGGCAATGAGGTTTCCGAGCATCGCATCCTCCTCACTGCACCAGCGGCGACGAGGCACCATCGATTGCAATTCCGCTGATATTCGCCTGGCCGACAAGGAGAGAGAGATATTGCGCCGTCGCTTGACGGTGGACGCACTCGACCAGATAGGAGGCGATGCGCTCCCGCACGACCTCGAATGGAAGCTGGCGGCCGTCGATCCGACGTGTCAGGCGAATAAGGTGGACGCCGTAGCGCGTCTCCACCGGCGCTGAGATGTCGCCGGGGGCGAGCCCGATGAGAGCGGCTTCGAACTCCGACGTTGTGTCTCCCGGCCCGATCTGACCGAGGCTACCGCCGAGAGATGCCGATGGGCAGTCCGAGTAGTCGCGCGCGAGTGCCGCGAAGCGCTCTGGTTCCGCTGCCAAGGCGGCTCTCAGTGACGCCGCAGTTTCGCGCGCCGCTCCGAAAGCTTCATCATCATCTCGGCGGGCGCCTATCAATATGTGATCGGCTTGATAGAGCGAGGGGGTCACAAAGTGGCCAAGATTGTTCTCATAAAAGCGGCGGAGCGTCGCCTCGTCCGCCTCCGGGACACGCACTTCGCGTTCGATGAGGCCGCGCACCTGCGCGTCCTCCAGCGTCTCCCGCCGCCCGTCCTGGTCAACTTTCTGTTCCACGCAGATGTCGAGACGCCGCGCTTCCTGCAGGAGCAGTTCGCGAATGACCAGCGCACGGGTCGCTGCCCTCCAGCCCTCGCCGGGATTGCGCGCAGGAAAGTTCTGCACCTCGGTGGCAATCGCCTTACGCGTTATCGCCACACCGTTTACGGTCACTGGCGCCATCGTCACGCGCTCACGGGATGGTTTCGCGTCAAGTATCGCAGGTCGATGTTCGTGCGGATGTTCAGGGGCCGGCTGGCGGCTGGCCGCGTGGTTGATAATGAGCGCGGTCATGATTTACTCCGCGGGCTGGCGGGTGGGGCCGCCGGTGGCAGGCCGCTTAGGTGCGTGAGACCCGACCGTTGGCGCGGGCGCAAATGATCGGCGCCCCGCGAAACGCGTGCGGACCACCTGATAGCCGGGGCGACCGAGATACCAGACGGGTGCACTCCAGACATGGACCAGCCTCGTGAACGGGAAGACGAGGAAGATGGTCATCCCCAGAAGAAGATGCGCCTTGAAGATCGGATGCACGTCGGAAACGTAAGTTGCCGCCGAGGGCTGCAAAGTCAGGATGCCCTGCGCCCAGTTCATGAATTTTACCATCTCGTGGCCGTCCATATGACCGAGCGAGACGAAGATGGTGGAGAGGCCGAGGGTCAGCTGCAACCAGAGCAACAGCAGAATAGCGATGTCGCCGAAACTCGAGGTGTTTCGGATCCGGGCGTCGAACAGCCTACGATGGGCGAGAAGCGCGATGCCGATGAAGCAGGCAATGCCGGCGACGCCACCAAGGGTGATGGCTAGCCCCTGCTTGAAGCTGTGCGAAATGCCGAACGCGTCAAACACCCAGATCGGTGTGAGCAGCCCCACGAAGTGTCCGCCGAAGATCACCAGGATACCCACATGAAAGAGATTGGAGCCCCAGCGGAGCTGGCGCCGTCGCAGAAGCTGGGATGAACCCGTCTTCCACGTGTACTGTTCGCGGTCGAAGCGGATGAGGCTGCCGAGGAGAAATACGGTCAGGCAGAGATAAGGATACCAGCCAAAAAGCGCGTAATTGATTGCGTTGGACATTGCTTCCCCCTTCTCTATGCCGGGCTATGCCGCACGTCGCGATTGGCGGCGCGCATCTGAATTCTCAACCGATCGACGGAGCAGCCGTCGGCGGCGTTCCCCGGGCCAAAGGTGACAGCTGTTTCTTCCCAAGCGGCATCGATGGCCGCCAGATCGTCGGGCTCGTCGTCGGTTTCGACCGTGTCAGCGATCTCGGCGATATCGCTGACGATCGAAAGTATGGCCGTGAAGACCGCGGCATAGCCCCCGTTTCGCTTGGCGAGCCTGTCCTCCAGCACCGAGAGGATATGAGCTGTCTCCTTGAGCAGGCTACGCGCCTCGTCAAGTGGCCGCGCAGAGAGGAACTCCAGGAAAAGCGGAATGAAATCGGGCAGTTCGTTTGCCTCTATGACGAGGCCGCTGCGCTGATAATGCGCGACCAGGTCGACCATTGCTTGGCCTCGGTCGCGGCTCTCGCCATGGATATGCTCGAAGAGATGCAGCGAGTGACGGCGCGTCTTGTCGAACAACTCGACGTAGCGTTCCTGAAGGTCACACAGATCTCCCGCGCCCAGATCGGCAAGCAGAGGCCGCAACTGCTTCATCGCTTCTTGCGAGACCAACCCCTCGGCTGCGAGCACTGCGGCGATTTCCGGGATCGCGGCCGTGAGTTCCATGGTCGGATAGGCGAGGAGCACCGAGAGTGCCTTGAAAGTCTTTTTCGAAGGAAGCTCGGCCATCATGCGATCTCCATCGGGTTCGTCGGCCGCTTGGTTTGCTTGGTTCCGAATAGGTTCGTTTCTGTGGAGCCGCCCGAGCAGCCGTTTCCAAAGGAGAAGCCACAGGAACCGCGCATATCCTGCGTGTCCTCGCTCCATTCGCGGTGGGCAGACGGGATAACGAAGCGATCTTCGTAGTTCGCGATCGCCATCACCTTGTACATCTCCTCGATGGCGACGCCTGTCAGGCCGACCCGCGCCGCGATCGCCTCGTCGAGGCGGCCGTCAATCGTCTTGGCCCGCATGTAGCTGCGCATCGCGAGCATGCGTTCGAGCGCCAGCGCCACCGGTTCCTCTTTTCCAGCAGTGAGCAGATTGGCCAGATACTGGAGCGGGATGCGCAGGCTGCGCACGTCCGGCATATCGCCGTCGACGCCCATCTTGCCCGCAGCCGCCGCGGACTGGATCGGCGAGAGTGGCGGCACATACCAGACCATCGGCAGCGTCCGATATTCCGGATGCAGCGGAAAGGCGATCTTCCACTCCATCGCCATCTTCCAGACCGGCGAGAGCTTGGCGGCCTCCAGCCAATTGTCCGGAATGCCGTCGGCGCGCGCCCGCGCGATGACGGCCGGATCGTTCGGGTCGAGGAAGACGTCGAGTTGGGCCTGATAGAGATCCTTCTCGTCCGGCGTGCTCGCCGCCGCCTCGATACGATCGGCGTCGTACAAGATGACGCCGAGATAGCGGATGCGCCCGACGCAAGTTTCCGAACAGACCGTCGGCTGCCCCGCCTCGATGCGGGGATAGCAGAAGATGCACTTCTCCGATTTGCCGGACGACCAATTGTAGTAGATCTTCTTGTAGGGGCAGCCGGAAACGCACATGCGCCAGCCGCGGCACTTGTCTTGATCGATTAGGACAATGCCATCTTCTTCCCGCTTGTAGATGGCGCCCGATGGGCAAACGGCCGCGCAGGCCGGGTTGAGGCAATGCTCGCACAGCCGCGGCAGATACATCATGAAAGTGTTTTCAAACTGCCCGTAGATATCCTTCTGGACACCTTCGAAATTCACATCCTTCGACCGCTTTTCAAACTCGCCACCGAGGATCTCTTCCCAGTTCGGCCCCCATTCGATCTTTTCCATGCGCTCGCCGCTGATGGCTGAACGCGGGCGGGCCGTCGGGAAAGCTTTTGACTCCTTAGCTGTATGAAGGTGCTCATAATCGAAGGTGAACGGCTCGTAGTAGTCGTCGATCTCCGGCAGATCGGGGTTGGCGAAGATATTGGCGAGGATGCGCCATTTGGCACCCATCTTCGGCTCGATGCGGCCGTTCTTCTTGCGTCGCCAGCCTCCGTTCCATTTATTCTGGTTTTCCCATTCCTTGGGATAGCCGACGCCAGGTTTGGTCTCGACATTGTTGAACCAAGCGTATTCGACGCCTTCGCGATTGGTCCAGACGTTCTTGCAGGTGACGGAGCAGGTGTGGCACCCGATGCATTTGTCGAGATTCAGCACCATCGCGATCTGAGCACGGATTTTCATTCTGCAGCCTCCTTCGGCGCTTCAGACACGAGCGGCCCTTCGAGCCAGTCGACATTGGCCATCTTGCGAACGATGATGAATTCATCGCGATTGGAACCTACGGTTCCGTAGTAGTTGAAGCCGTATGACTGCTGGGCGTAGCCGCCGATCATATGGGTGGGCTTGAGAACCGTGCGCGTCACCGAGTTGTGGATGCCGCCTCGATTGCCGGTCATCTCCGACCCCGGCGTGTTCACGATCTTCTCCTGGGCGTGATACATCAGCATCATGCCCGGCTTGATACGCTGGGAGACGACGGCGCGGGCAGTCAGCGCGCCATTTATGTTGAAGACCTCGACCCAATCATTGTCGACGAGGCCGGCGACCTTCGCATCGGTCTCGGAGATCCACACCACCGGGCCGCCGCGATTGAGCGTGAGCATCAGCAGGTTGTCGGTGTAGGTCGAATGGATGCCCCACTTCTGGTGCGGCGTGATGAAGTTGAGGACGATCTCCTTGTGCCCGTTGGGGCGCACGTCCTTCATGCCGGGGACCGTCTTCAGATCAACGGGTGGCTTCCAGGTGACGAGCCCCTCGCCAAAGGCACGCATCCACAGGTGATCTTGGTAGAGCTGCTGGCGGCCGGTCAGCGTGCGCCACGGGATCAATTCATGGACATTGGTGTAACCGGCGTTGTAGCAGACCTTCTCGCTCTCGATGCCAGACCAGGTCGGCGAAGAAATGATCTTGCGTGGCTGGGCCTGGATATCACGGAAGCGGATCTTCTCGTCTTCCTTCGGCAAGGCAAGGTGGGCATGCTCACGGCCGGTGATCTCCGACAAGGCTTCCCACGCCTTGATCGCCACCTCGCCATTGGTCTCGGGCGCCAGCATGAGGATAACCTCGGCTGCGTCGATATCGGTCTCGATCTTCGGCAAGCCCTTGGCCGCACCTTCAAGACGCAGACCGTTCAATGCGCCAAGCGCCTCGACCTCGTGCCTGGTGTTCCAGGCAATTCCCTTGCCCCCGTTTCCGACTTTCGTCATCAGGGGGCCCAGCGCCGTGAACTGGGCGTAGAGATTGGGATAGTCACGGGTGACGAGCGTGACCGACGGCATGGTCTTGCCGGGAATGGGCTCAATTTCGCTGAGTTTCCAGTCCTTCACGTCAAGGGCCTGGGCCATCTCGGCGGGGCTGTCATGCTGGATGGGGGTGAGAACTACATCCTGCTCGACGCCCAACACTTCGGGTGAAACTTCCGAGAACGCCTTGGCAAGCCCCTTGTAGATCTCCCAATCGGACCGCGACTCCCAAGCCGGATCCACCGCCGCGGACAGCGGGTGGATGAAAGGATGCATGTCGGACGTGTTGAGGTCGTTCTTCTCGTACCAAGTGGCCGTCGGCAGCACGATATCGGAGTAGACGCACGTGGTCGACATGCGAAAGTCCAGCGTGACAAGCAGATCGAGTTTCCCCTGCGGCGCGGTCTCGTGCCACACGACCTCGGTGTTGCGGACCTCTCCTTCTGCACCGAGATCCTTGCCCATCACGCCATGGGTTGTGCCGAGCAGATGCTTGAGAAAATACTCGTGTCCTTTGCCGGATGAACCGAGCAGGTTCGAGCGCCAGACGAACATGTTGCGCGGCCAGCTGGCCGGATCGTCGGGATCATGGCAGGAGAGCTCCAGCTCGCCGGATTTCAGCGCCTTGGCGACATAATCCTTTGGCTCGAGACCAGCTGCCCTGGCCTTGGTCGCGATCGTCAACGGGTTCTGCTTGAGTTGAGGCGCAGATGGCAGCCAGCCCATGCGCTCGGCGCGAACATTGTAGTCGATGAAGCTCTTGTTCCAGTCGCCATCTGGTGCGGTGGGCGACAGTATTTCGGCAGCGGTCAGCGTCTCGTAGCGCCATTGGTCTGTATGGGCGTAGAAGAACGACGTGGAATTCATGTGCCGCGGCGGACGGTTCCAGTCGAGCCCGAAGGCCAGCGGCGTCCAGCCTGTCTGCGGCCGTAGTTTTTCCTGTCCCACGTAATGTGACCAGCCTCCACCCGACTGGCCGATAGTGCCGCAGAAGACCAGGAGATTGATGATCCCCCGGTACGTCATGTCCATGTGGTACCAGTGGTTCACACCAGCGCCGAGAATCACCATCGAACGGCCTTTGGTCTTCTCCGCGTTGGTGGCGAATTCACGCGCAACCGTGATCATCGCATCGCGGTTTACGCCGGTGATACGCTCTGCCCAAGCGGGTGTGAATGGCACGTCCGCATCGTAGCTCTTGGCCACGTGATCGCCGCCGAAACCACGGTCGAGGCCATAATTGGCCATCATCAGATCATGCACGGTGGCGACGGCTACCTCCTCACCGTCGTTCAACTTGATGCGGCGGATCGGCAGGCGACGCGCGAGGATTTCTCCGTGGCCAGTCGCGACGAAATGCTCGGTGGCACGGCCACCAAAGTACGGAAAATCGATGGAGGCGATCTCTGCGCCCTCGCCTGCAAGCGTTAGTTTGAGGCGAAGGTCATGGCCCTCGCCATCCTTCTCCTCGAGATTCCACTTGGCACTCTCGCCCCAGCGATAGCCGATCGAGCCGCGCGGTGCGACGAGGGCATCCGTACCCTCATCGATCGCGACCGTCTTCCACTCCGGGTTGTTGGTTTCGCCTAAACCTCCGGCGATCTCGGAGGCGCGCAGAAGCCGCTCGGGAACGAGCCGACCATCGCGCTCGGTCAGGCGGACCAGGAAAGGCAGGTCGGTATATTTGCGCGCGTAATCGTCGAAATAAGGAACCGTTCGATCAAGGTAATACTCGCGAAGGATGACGTGGCCCATAGCCAAAGCCAGTGCCGCATCCGTGCCCTGTTTCGGGTTGAGCCAGATATCGGCGAACTTGGTCGCCTCGGCATAGTCTGGGCTGACAACTGCGCTCTTGGTGCCCTTATAGCGAACCTCGGTATAAAAATGCGCGTCGGGTGTCCGCGTCTGCGGCACGTTGGAGCCCCAGACGATGATGAAGCCGGCATTGTACCAATCGGCGCTTTCGGGAACGTCGGTCTGCTCGCCCCAGGTTTGGGGGCTCGCCGGAGGCAGGTCGCAATACCAGTCGTAGAATGACATGCACACACCGCCCATCAGCGACAGATATCGAGAGCCCGCCGCGTAGGAGACCATTGACATGGCCGGAATCGGCGAGAAGCCGATGACACGATCGGGGCCATGGGCCTTCGCCGTGTACGCATTGGCAGCCGCGATGAGTTCGTTCACTTCGTCCCAGGTGGCGCGAACGAAACCACCGTGACCGCGGATCGCGATGTAGGATCGCCGCTTGTCCGCATCCTCGACGATCGAGGCCCAGGCCGCGACGGGCGGCATCGTGGCGCGCGCGGCGCGCCACAGCTTCAGCAGCCGCCCGCGGATCATCGGGTATTTCACCCGTGCGCCGGAATAGAGATACCAACTATAGGAGGCGCCGCGTGCGCAACCGCGAGGCTCGTGGTTGGGCAGATCGGGTCGCGTGCGCGGATAGTCGGTCTGCTGCGTCTCCCACGTGACGATGCCGCCCTTGACGTAGATTTTCCAAGAGCAGGAGCCGGTGCAGTTCACGCCGTGCGTGGAGCGCACGATCTTGTCGTGCTGCCAACGCTTGCGGTAGCCGTCCTCCCAGGAGCGGTCCTCGTTGGTGATGGTGCCGTGGCCGTCTGAGAAACTACCGACGGTCTTGCGGAAGAAGGTAAGGCGGTCGAGAAATTGCGACATTGCTTTTGCCCCTGATTATTTAGCCGCAGCCGAATGGACGGTCGCGCCGCGTTTGGCACGCTCGATATCGTGGAGAAGGCCGCCCTTGCGGGTGTAGACAGCCCAGGTCACGGCAAGGCAGCTCATGTAGAAGAGCAGGAAGCCCCAAAGCGCCGCTTCCGGCCCACCCGTGAGGGCGATTGACGTGCCGTAGCTCTTCGGGATGAAGAAGGCGCCGAAGGCCGCGATCGCCGAGGTAAAGCCGGTGATGGCGGCGGATTCCTTTTCCGCTTGCCGCCGACGCGTTTCCGCATCGGCTCCAGGCATCAGGCGACCCATCTCGTTCGCCATGATCACGGGGATCATTTGGAAGGTCGAGGCGTTGCCAACGCCAGTGGCAAAGAACAACACCAGGAAGGCAGCGAAGAAACCGATGAATGCGCCGGCCTGATCTTTGATGCCAATGAAGTAGAGCACGCCCCCGACGCCCACCATCATCAGCACGAAGGTCCAGAAGGTAACGCGCGCGCCGCCGTATTTGTCCGCGAGCCAGCCGGTACCCGAGCGTGACAGGGCGCCGACAAGCGGCCCGAGGAAGGCGAACTGAAGCGCGTTCACGTCGGGGAACAGCATCTTGGACAGGAGCGGAAAGCCGGCGGAGTAGCCGATGAACGACCCGAACGTACCGGTATAGAGCCAGCACATGATCCAATTGTGCTTGCGCTCAAAAATGACCGCCTGTTCGGCAAATGATGCCTTGGCGGAGGCGATATCGTTCATACCGAACCAGGCCGCGAAGGCGGAGACAGCAATGAACGGCACGAAAACGAAACCCGCGTTCTGCAACCAGAGCGGCGCAGTTCCCGGCGTTCCCTTGGCCATGACCGGATCGCCGCCGAGCCAGCCAAACACGCCTGCGGTGATCACGAGGGGTACGATGAACTGAACGACACTGACACCGAGATTGCCGAGACCGGCGTTGAGCGCGAGCGCGTTGCCTTTTTCCGCCTTTGGGAAGAAGAAAGAAATATTGGCCATGGACGAGGCGAAGTTGCCGCCACCGAAGCCGCAAAGCAGCGCAAGGATCAGCAACACGACATAGGGTGTGTCAGGGTTCTGCACGGCATAGCCGATGCCGACCGCCGGAATGATGAGCGACCAAGTCGTGAGGGTTGTCCAGAGCCTGCCGCCGAAAATCGGTACCATGAAGGAATAGAAGATGCGGAGCGTCGCACCCGAGATGCCGGGCAGAGCGGCGAGCCAAAAGAGCTGATCGGTGGTGAAGGTAAAGCCCACGAGCGGGAGTTTGGCGACGACGACCGACCATACCTGCCAGATGGCAAAGGACAGCAGCAACGCCGGGATCGAAAGCCATAGGTTACGCCGGGCGATGCGGCGCCCCTTCTGCGCCCAGAACGCGGGATCCTCTGGGCGCCAGTCGGTGAGAGTGCCACCTTTGTACGGAACCACCGCGGGTTTGGGCATGCCCTGCATCTCGGGGAATGGCGGGAGCTTGGTAAGCGCTTCGCCGACCATTCCGCGCTCCATCTGGCGGATGGCAATGTGCATCCAAAGGAGCGCACCGGTGACCAGGATAAAGAGCGCCATGAAGCAACTCGTCCATAGACCGGTGAGATCGAGCAGGATGCCGAAAAGGATCGGCAGCAGGAAGCCGCCAAGGCCGCCAATCATCCCCACGAGGCCGCCGACCGCACCGACATGGTTGGGATAATAGACCGGGATGTGCTTGTAGACGGCAGCCTTGCCCAGAGCCATGAAGAAGCCGAGCACGAAGATCGTAACAATGAAGCCAAGCAAGCTCATCTCAAGATGGAAGGAGGTCGCGCCCTTCGTGCCATGGACCACGTAATCGGTTGGCGGATAGGACAGGACGAAGGTTGCCACGACGGAAACGAGAAAGGTCCAGTAGAGCACGCGCCGTGCGCCAAAGCTGTCCGAGAGGTGCCCGCCATAGGCGCGAAAGAGACTTGCCGGCACCGAGAAGAAGGCTGCGATCATGCCTGCGGTCTTGATATCGAGCCCGTAGACGTTGATGAGATATTGGGGCAGCCACAGCGCGAGCGCGACAAAGGAGCCAAAGACGAAGAAATAGTAGAGCGCAAAGCGCCAGACCTGCACGTTCTTCAGCGGTTCGAGTTCGAGCCAGGCGCTTTTTGGCTTGATCCCCGACCGCCTGCGTTCGACGATGATCGGGTCATCACGTGTCGTGAACCAGAATACGCCAGCCATGAGGACGAGGCTCGCCGCCCAGACCTGCGCCACAACTTGCCACCCGAAAGCAACGAGCACGAATGGAGCGAGGAATTTGGTGACCGCGGCGCCAACGTTGCCCGCGCCGAAGATGCCGAGTGCCGTTCCCTGTTTTTCTGCCGGATACCAGCGCGATACATAGGCGACACCGACGGCAAAGGAGCCTCCGGCTATTCCAACGCCAAGTGCGGCCAGCAGCATCTGAGGATAGGTATGGGCATAGGACAGTAGAAATGTCGCAACCGCCGCGGCCAACATGTTGGCCGTGAAGACGATCCGCCCGCCATAAATGTCCGTCCATATACCCAGCACTACCCTTATCAAAGAGCCGGTGAGTATTGGCGTGCCGACAAGCAAGCCGAACTGCGTCTCGCTGAGGCCGAGTTCCTGGCGAATGCGAATTCCTATGATGGAAAAGATGGTCCAGACTGCGAAGCAGACCGTGAACGCCGCCGTACTCGCGCCTAGAATCTGACCGGATTTCGGATACACGGTCGGTTGCATCGTAGACGGTCCCTTCGATAATTAGCCCCAAGGGGCGGATTCGTGTCCGCTCAATGCCAAACTGCCGAAGCCGCTGCTTCGCCACATTGATCTGCATCAAAGATGGTCGTGACAATTGTCACACATTGCAGAGCGGCGATCGACGGACCTCAATCGGGGAGAAGATGGGTTGAACGCAACGATGGGTAAGGAAGTGGTGCCTGAGGCATCGCCGCTATTTCGAGCGCTATCCGAGGTAACGCGCGGCGAGCTGCTGCGAAATGCCATGGTCCATGCAGTTGCGGCCGGCACCATCTTGTTCGAGCAGGGCGAGGTGCCGAACTTCCAACTGATGGTTCTCTCCGGATCGGCCCAATTGTTTGGGCGATCCAGCGAAGGCCGCGAAGTGTTGATCGAGGCCGTCCGCGCCCCGGATCTCATAATTCCGGCCGCTGTCGTGACGGGCGCGCCTTATCTTATGCAGGCCCGCGTGCCGGAGCCGTCGCGCTTCTTGCTGATTCATGCGGCGGCGTTTCGTGCGGCCGTCCAGGCAGACCCTTTATTGGCGCACGCGGTAATTGGAAGCTTGGCGCAGCAGTTCCGACGCATGGTCCGGCAGGTCAAGAACCTGAAGCTGAGGTCCTCGACGCAGCGTGTCGGATGCTACATCCTTGCCTTGTCCCGACGGCAGGGCACGCCCAACCAGGTTGTGCTTCCTTATGAGAAAAATCTCATTGCGTCGGAACTTGGCATAACCCGGGAATCGTTTTCGCGTGCCCTGTCTGGCTTGGAGAGATCGGGGATAAGGGTCGAAGGCCAGACAATCGCAATTCTCGACGCTGTTCGGCTTGCGGCCGAATGCGTTCCCGATCCGCTGATCGACGGAACGGACAACGGCGACTTCGTGTCGTGATTGGCTCGCTGCTGGGCAATTCGTCGTACACCGCTATCTGACGCTGAGGTATTCGGTATCGGTAGCCTGACATCAGTCTATCAATATCTGTCGGCAATCACAGGCTGGCGCAGATGTGAGTATCGCATCGCAAAGGTGCATGGTTGCGGGGGCAGGATTTGAACCTGCGAAATACGCGCCACCCCGATATCGGAAATTTGTACGGTAGTCGTCGAGGTCAGCGATCAAGTCCCAGACGGGGCACTTCGACTCAATTTGAGATACAGTGACTGGCGGATCAAGAGACTTCGGCCAAACTACAATTTTGAGCAACACATAAATTTAAACAACAATATCAACTAGGTAGACTTTCATAATTTTATTCTGACTGGCGCGCCACTTCGATACACATCTGCGAACGTTTGGATCAGCAAGGGCGTCCTGCGCGATAGCCTGCTCCAAGGTATATCTATCTCCAACAATCCGGACGGACAGATCACCAACTTCGATTCGGTCGATTACGGCGTGAAGGTAAACCTTGCCGAAGGAGCCGATCCGGAAGTGATATTTTCGCGCAACTTACGGCCAAACTCGGCCAAAAGCTGAGTGGAAGCTCGATCGGCGGCCCCGCTGCAAATAATCGGTTTGGCCGCTGAACCGAAGGTCCGCGCAGCGCGAAACCCGCCACCACGAGTTCCACGCGCGTCTTGGCGTTTCGCTCCTATCAAGCGAGGAATTTGCAACAGAGCCCTTGTCAAGATGCGGATCTGAGTCAGATGGAAAGTTGATCATACCGCCACACTCCAACGTCCACGTTAAGGTGACGCGACCATCCGCAAACTCAAAGGAAAGCGAAAATATAGCCACACGGCATGGGCGATTAATTCTGCCGGAAAACGGCGGCCCCGGTAGCACGATTTGAAAACGTCTTTCATGCCGGAGAACCTGCCAAGGCCGCGATGCCCTTGTCAACGTGCAAGCATCGCAACAGCACCTCGAAAGCTACTCGCCGCGCTGGTGCATACTGCGATATTGCGTTGGTGACATCCCAAACGCTTCTTTGAAGCGTTTAGAAAAGCTGGACGGCAAAAATCCGATTGAAAGACCCACTTCAGTAAACTTTTCCATCGAGAACGCGACCGATTGTCTTGCAGCTTCCATGCGAAGATCCATGTAAGCGTGGCTCGGCTGTTTGCCGAGCTCCGCTAGGAACAATCGCTCCAAACCACGCGGCGTAATGCCACATTGAGAAGCTATCGTACGGATCTTTTTGGGGCGGCCCAAGTTCTGCTCCATGAGCAGGAGTGCGCGGCGCACTCGCTTGTCGGTCACGCGTGCTTCAAAGGGATTCCGCGGCTGCGGGTCGGACGGCCCCCGGGCTCGTTCGATCTGCAGGACCTGCATGGCCTTTTGCTTCGCAGCACGTCCCAGATGACGTTCGACGAGGAATGCCGCGACATCCGCGGCGCCTGCCCCGCCGGCGCAGGTGATCCTACTGCCATCCACAAAGAAAAGCCGATCAGCCATCACTCCGATTTCCGGGAAGCGTTCCCTGAAGTCGTGGTAATGGAACCAGCTCACGCAAGCCCTCCGCCCCTGCAATAGACCACATTCCGCCAGGATGAAGGCGCCGGTACAGATCCCGATCAGTGGTACTTGCGCCGCGTTGGCCTTGAACAAGAAATCGCGGCTCGCAGCATCCAATTGTTCGGCTTCGCGCAAGAGGCCGCCGACAACAGCGATATGGGAAAATCGTCTCGGATCGCCTAGTCCCGCGGTCGGCGCGACCTCGATACCAGTGCTCGATCGAATGAGCCGGCCTGTTGCGCTCAAAATCTCCCAATCGCAGTCCACCTTTCGGCTACGGTCGCCTTCATCGCCGGCCAAGCGCAATGTATCGATAAACAGTGCAAGAGCCGACATGGTGAAGTCCTTGGCAAGCACAAAGCCGACTCGCAGACCTTGCTGCTGCGGCTCGGCCAACGGGCGCCGAGGATGAGCCGTTGTGACGCTCACAACCATAGAAACCCACTCCTTGTTACATCCGAATTCCGGCGATTGGCGCGCGGACGAAGCACTGCATGTTTCGGCTGCACCGCCCGAACATCCAATAGGCAGACAATGGCATGGACAAACTAGCCATCTCAGCACTCGGTCAAGCTTGTGTCATTCATTTCACAAGATTTGAAATCCGTGCGCCAAGGGATCGCGTTCATCCACAAAAATCGTGTTATGCCCCGTAATGTGGGCCCACCCAGCAACACTCGGAGCAATGCCGTCGAATGGCCCTATTTTCGCGGTCGCCTCCACCCTCCCCTCAAACACCGTACCAATCAGACTTTCATTCCGAAACGTATCACCGAGTTTCAGGAGGCCTTTGCCGTATAGTTGCGCCATGCGAGCCGACGTTCCCGTGCCGCCCGGCGAACGGTCGATCGCCTTCTCACCATAAAAGACGGCGCTGCGGTCATCTGCCGTCGCATTTGGCAAGCCGTCACACCAGATCGCGTGATGGACGCCGCGAATCCGGCTATCCTCAGGATGGATCGGATCGCATATCTCAGCCAAAGCCGTTCGGAGACGCCGGCTGACATCAGCGATACTGGCGGCAGACGTGCCGGTGAGACCCGACCAGTTCTTCTGCGGCTCAATCACGGCGTAGTAATTGCCCCCGTAAGCAACGTCGACAACAAGCTGACCGATGCCCCGCACATCGACCTCGAGGTCGGCCGCGTGAAGATAGCTCGGCACGTTGAATAAGCGCACGCTTCTGACAGAGCCATTCGCCATCTCATATGTGACGTCCACCCGCCCGGCAGGAGCTTCGATCGAGAGCATTCCCGGCACCCGCGGCGTCACAAGCCCTTCTTCGATCACGACAGTGGAGAGCCCGATCGTTCCCGCGCCGCACATCGGGAGACAGCCGCTGACCTCGATGAAGAGCACGGCGAGATCGCAGTCCGGTCTGGTCGGAGGATAGATGATCGCTCCCGACATAATGTCGTGTCCGCGAGGTTCGAACATGAGCGCCCTACGGACCCAATCATGCTCGCGTACGAAGATCTCTCGCCGTTCAGCCATTGAGACGTTCGGCAGCAATGGCGCGCCACCGACGACCACGCGCACCGGGTTTCCGCACGCATGCGAGTCGATACAGTAGAAACTACGTCTCATGTGATGATCCCGCAAATTGCCTGACCACAATCAAGTGCTGCTTGGGAATTTGCGGCCCTGCAGAACGCCGCGCGAGAGCCTATCAAGCAAAAGCGCGACGGCCACGATCGCCAATCCCGCGCGTAAACCGACACCCATCTCCATACGGGTCAAGCCGCGGGTGACTTCCGCGCCGAGACCGCCTGCGCCCACAAGGCCAGCAAGAACCACCATGGCCAATGACAGAAGGATGCATTGGTTGAGGCCGACAAGTAGCGTCGGCGTCGCCGAAGGGACCTCGATCTTGAACAGAACATCACGGCGCGAGGCTCCAATCGCCGCCCCAAGCTCCATCAGATCTTTGGGAATTTGATTGAAGGCGAGCGTCGTCAGCCTGAGCATCGGCGGGACGCCGTAGACGATTGTCGCGATGATCGCAGGTACCCTACCAAGGCTGAAGAGGATGACCGCCGGGATGAGATAGACCCATGGCGGAACGGTCTGCATGATGTCCAGAAGAGGCCTGATTGCCGCTTCCAATCCCTTGTAGCGTGAGGCCAGAACGCCCACAGGGAATCCGATCATGACGGACAGGGCGACACTGACCGAAACCAAGGTGATCGTTTGTATCGAGGCCTCCCAAAGGCCCGCAACCCAACAAAAACCGAGGGCCAGACCGGCAAGGATCGCGGCGCGCACGCCGATCGATACAAAAGCCAAGACCACCACGACACCGATCAACACATAAGGAGGGACAAAGAGCAGCGCGCCGCCTATTCCGGTGAGAACCGCCTCGATGACCTCACTAATCACCGCAAACAAAGGATGCAGGTGTGCATTGAGCCAGTCTACGCTTGGAGCTAGAAACGTGCCTGGAGAAAACTGTGGAAGAGACCAGCTCATGACACACCTCCTTTACGCAAGCGAGAGGCGCTTTGCGTGATGCGATCCAGGACGATGGTTAGAACGACAATGGCAATGGCCCCATCGATAGATTTGGCGATGTCGAGCGTTCGGATAGCCTTGTAGATGGTTTCGCCGAGTCCGCCTGAGCCGACAATCCCGGCGATAACCACCATACCGAATGCCATCATCAGGCTTTGATTGACGCCCGTCATGATGCTCGGCATCGCAAATGGCAGGCGAATCTTGAAAAACATTTGCCACGGCGTGAGACCTGTTGCCTCGCCAAGTTCGACAAACACGTGCGGCGTCATGCGTATACCGAGCGACGTCAGACGGAAAGCAGGAGGGACCGCCACGATGAAAGTCGCCACGACTGCAGTCGCCGGCCCATAGCCCAGGAGCGCAATTCCGGGCAGGAGATAGATATAGGGCGGCATTGTTTGGATCAAATCCAACATTGGCTCGACGATGCGGTCGAGTGCGGGGGCAAATCCCGCAAGAATCCCCGCAGGAATCGCCACGGCCAGCGCGAGCAGTGTCGCTGAAAGTACCAGAGCAAGCGTGCTCATCGCCTCTGGCCACAGTCCCATCATCATGCAAAAGACAAAAGCAGCGCCAGCGAGGATGCCAAACCACGCATTGACGACTCTCCAACCTAGCAAGGCGATAATCATCGCCACGACATAGAATGGCGAGACATTCAAGAGCCAGAGCACGCCATCGTAGATGCCTTCCAAAATCGCGCGAACAAAATCGAACACAAAGCCCGCGTTGTCGTTCAACCATCCGAGCGCGTTATCGATTGCATTGTCGACCGTGTCGACGAGACCAGAACTGTCCATATCCTAACCCTCCCGTCGGATATTGGTTATGCCGCAACTGTCTCTGCGGCCGGTGATCCTTTGACCCCGCGCAGCAAACCGCGCGTGGTCACGATCCCGACAACTGCGCCATCTTCGACCACGGCGATTGCATCCTGCCTCGATTGCATCGTGAGGCTGATGAGCTCGTCGATATCGGCGTCGGGCTTGGTCTTGAAGAGATTGGCGATATCGACGCCCGGTTGCGCTCGCCGGTATTCTGCAACAGGCTCCATGACGGAGTGGGCCTTGATCAGATGGAGGCGAGAAATGCCGGCGACGAACTCGGCGACGTAAGGATCGGCAGGTTTCAGCACAATATCTTCGGCTGTTCCAACCTGGATGATGATACCGTCCTTCATGATCGCGATGCGATCGCCGATGCGGATGGCTTCATCCAAATCGTGCGTAATGAAGACTGCCGATTTGCCCAGCTGCTTGGTCAATTGTCTGAATTCATCTTGCAGCTGGCGCCGAATGAGCGGATCGAGCGCACTAAAAGGCTCATCCATGAGAATGATTTCGGGGTCCGCCGCCAGGGCGCGAGCCAATCCGACACGCTGCTGCATCCCACCTGACAATTCCGTCGGGTATCGCGCGCCCCAATCCCCCAACCCGACCGTGGCCAGCGCATCTTGGGCGATTTTGTTCCGCTGTGCTTTCGGGATCCCCTGCACCTCAAGACCAAACGCCGCATTTTCGAGTACGGTTCGGTAAGGCAGCAGAGCGACGCTTTGGAAAACCATCGCGATATGGCGCGCCCGCATCTCGCGCAGCTCGGCGGAACTCAACGCGGAGAGATCGCGGCCTTTGACGAAGACCTTGCCCAAGCTTGGCGTGATGAGCCGATTCAACAGCCTGATGAGCGTAGACTTCCCACTACCCGAGAGCCCCATGATACAGAAAATCTCACCGCGGCGAACTTGCAGGCTGGCGTCGGACACGCCGACAACGCAGTTGAACTCTTGAAGCACCTGCTTCTTGGACAAGCCACGCTCAGCAACCGCCTTCATCGCCTCAGCAGCGTTGCCGCCAAAAATCTTCCACAAGGATTGGCAGTCGATCAGGACCTCGTTGATGTCGATAAGAGTATTTGTCATCGGATTTCCCCTCCGAAGCGGTCGTTCGCCGCTTTCTCCGGTTGTCTCTCGTTACCATCCACCGCCCGCCGAAGTGCCGAGCGGTGGATGTCAAGCCGGCATTATTTCTTGATATTCTCCCAGCGCTTCACCAGGTCTGCATGGCCATCGAGCCAGTCCTTGACAGCCTGATCCATGGTCTTTCCGTCTTTGACCTCCGCGTTGATCGTGGTGATATCCGCCAATGGCAAATAGATGCTGGAAATGACTTCGCGCGCGTGCGGATCTGCTTCCGAGAAGCCCTTATGACCGATCCAGTAGTAGCTCTGCGGCGGAGGGAAAACGCCCTTCGGATCCTTCAAGAACTTCACGTCGTACTTTTGCATCATCCACGACGGTTCCCAGAGCGTGACGGCAATCGCTTCTTTGCGATCGATCGCGGACTTCAGGGCTGCCGTCATACCGGCCGTGCTCCCCTCGACAAGCTGCAATTTGAGTCCGTAAGTTTTAACCGCGTTCGCGGCGTCGCGCATGAGGCCAGAACCCGGTTCGATGCCGATGATCTTACCGCCGAACTTGTCCGCGTTGTCATTGAGCTGGTCGATCGAGTCGATGTCCATATATTTGGGCACGGCGATCGCCTGATAGAGTCCATGGGACACCGGCGAGATCTTCTCCAAGCGGCTCTTGTTCTTGTCCCAGTAGTCCTGCGCCACGTAATCGGTCTGAGACGCCAGGATCTGGATGTCACCCTTGCTCAATGCGGCATAGGCGATACCCCATTCCGAGAACTCGGTGACCTTGACTTTGTACCCGGCATCTTCCAGGACTTTCTTCGTTACGCCCGTAATGGGGGTTAGATCCTCCCAGGAGAGGGTCCCCATTTCGATCGTCTTTTCTTGTGCTCGGACAGGCAGTATTGTCATACCGACCATCGCTGCGGCACACAGCGCTTTCCATAACGTTTTCACGACACACTCCTCCTCATTTTGATGCACGCGATTCGTCAAAAAATGCGCGCACGTCGTCGAAGGCCGGACTCGCGTCCGCCTTTGTTATTGCGGTGCCGGGACCTTATCTCTCCCGGCCGGCCCGCAATTCTTGCAGTCGAATTACCGAATTGATGCCGAGCCAGGCGAAGGGTTCGGGCGGAATTCTGCTTGGCTTCGGTTGATGTCGATAATTTTCGAGGTCTTGGCTAAAGGAATTGGTGGCCAGGTCAGCGGCCATCATCCCAGCAAGCGTGCTTTTGACGGTTCCCAGGCCGTTTTCGCAGCAGGCCGAGTAGAGATTCTCCTCGACCTCGCCAAACGCGGGCGCATGGTTCCGGCTCAGGCAGAGTGCGCCTGCCCACCGGTGTTCGAACGGCACGCCGCGCAACTCGGGAAAGCGCGCGTCGAGGGATCGCCTTTGCTCCGACGATATACGTCCGACGCGTTGATCAGAGACCCGAAGGCTCGGATCATAGGTAAAGCGCGTGCGAATGACGATCCGCGCCTTTCCTTGATTGCAGATCTTTCGAACCGTCGCGCCCATGGGATCGGAGGGCAGCAGAGCCCAACGTTCCGCACCGGTGGCGCGGCCGCCTTCCCCTTGCTGCGCGTACGCGGCTGTCATTGACGCATAGGTGAAAATGTGCATCAGCCGATGCTGGAAATGTCCGAAGCTCTGGATGTGTCCGTTCACGCCCAGAATGACTTTCGGCGCAGTGATGGTTCCCCGATTGGACCGCGCCTGCCAATGCGCTCCCCGCCGATTGAGTTCGAGAACAGGCGAGCGTTCGTAGAGTTCGATTTTCGACCCAAGGCCCCCCACCAATCCGAAAATATAGTCCGCGGGCTGAATCATGACGGCACCCGGCGTGTAGAGGCCGCCGAGATAATACTCGGACCCCGTGATGGCGCGCATCTGGGCCTTATCGAGGAGTTCGCACTTTTCGCCGATACGACTGAGCGACGTCCGATAGTTTTCGTTCAATGTCAGGCCGCGCGGAGTCGCGGCAGCATTGATCTTGCCGGATGGATCGAACGTCCCCTTCGACATGCCGTATTCGGCAGCCGCGTCTGCGGCGAACGCAATGGCGAGACGATTCTGCGCGATTTCCGATGCGGTCGACTGCGCGTCGGCCACAGAATATTCTCCGCTCGAAAGATTGTGCGGAACGTCGATCATGTAGCCCGAGTTGCGTCCCGCCGTTCCTTTTGCAACATCGCCGGCATCGAGCACGACGATCTTTTCTCCCGGTCTGAGTTGGGTCAGCCTGCGGGCTGCGGAAAGACCCGCAAAGCCGGCGCCGACAATCAGCCAATCGGCCAGGACATCGCCGTCAAGCGTTCGAACCGCGAAGTTGCGGGTACTGATGGCCTCCCAGCCAGAAGTCCCCGCATTCACAGGCAATCGCTTGACGACGCCGCTCATCGCACCGTCTCTTCAACTGAGCGATCCGAGACATCGATCCAGATCGTCTTGAGTTCGGTGTACTGGTCGTGCGCCCAAATCGATTTGTCGCGGCCGCCGAAACCAGATTCCTTATAACCACCGAACGGTGTGGTCGCGTCGCCCTCGCCGAAGCAATTGACGGTGACAACGCCCGCACGGATCTCGCGCGACAGCTTGATCGCGTGTCTGAAACTACCGGTGTAAACCGACGCCGTCAGGCCGTACACGGTGTCATTGGCAAGAGCGATCGCCTCCGAAAGGGAGTTGAAGGTCGTGACCGAGAGGACCGGGCCGAAGATCTCTTCTTGAAAGAGGCGGCTGTCGCGGCCGACGCCGTCGACGACGGTCGGTTCGACGAAGATGTCCTTCTGCGTCTGTCCACCAAAGGCAAGCGAAAGGTGCTCAGACTTGATCATCTCCAGGTACGACTTCACCTTCTCGAAATGCGCTTTGCTGACGAGCGAGCCGACACGATTCTCCGGATTGAGCGGGTCGCCCATTTTCCATTCGCGCATATAGGCACCGATGCGGGACATGAGCTCGTCTTTCACCGACGCCTGGACGATGAGGCGGGAAGTTGCCGAGCAATTCTCCCCCATATTCCAGAACGCGCCGTTGACGACTTGCTCGGCCACGAGATCGAGATCTTCCACATCGTTCATCACGACGGCGGGATTCTTGCCCCCGCATTCCAGAACGATGCGTTTCAGATTGGACTCGGCGGCATAGCGCAGGAAGCGTCGGCCGGTGGCAGTCGAGCCGGTGAAGCTGACCATGGCAATGTCCATATGCATGCCGATCGGCTCGCCGGCGTCCTTGCCGCCGCCGCTCACCACATTGAAAACGCCAGCCGGAACGCCGGCATCATGCGCGAGTTCAGCCACTCGCAAAGCGGTGAGCGTCGTCTCCTGAGCTGGCTTCACAATGATCGAGCAGCCCGCCGCCAGTGCTGGGCCTATCTTCCATGCCAGCATCAGCAACGGGAAATTCCACGGGAGCACAAGGCCCACGACACCAATCGGTTCGCGCACAACGAGCGTAAGCGCATTCGACCCGACTGGCGCTGTATTGTCGTAGATCTTATCGATCAGTTCCGCATGCCAGCGGATCGTATGGATCGTATCGGGCACGTCCACGGTCTGGCATTCGCGGACCGGCTTGCCGCTGTCGAGACTTTCCAGCACCGCCAGTTCGTGGCGATTGCGCTCGAGCAACTTGGCGAATTTGAGCAGGACCTCCTTGCGCTCGCCAGGAGAGCGAAGATGCCAGCGGCCATCCTCGAACGCCTCCTTCGCTTTCGAGACCGCATAGTCGACATCGGCGGGGCCGCATGCTGCGACTTCCGTCAAAACCTCTCCGGTTGCGGGATTGGTCGTCTTGAAAGTCTTTCCCGATGCCGCCGGCCGAAATGCGCCATCGATGAAGGCATTCGACGGATAAGACATCGAACGTGCGATCGCTGCATATTCGGCTGCGGTCAGAAGATCACGCATTGTTGGCTCCCGAGGTAATTTGAGCAATGGTGCGCTTCAGAGTCGTGACGATCGTCTGAAGGGTGCGCTTGTCTTCCGAATTGAGCGGACGCAGCGGCGCGCGCACCTGGCCGACATCGAGGCCGTTCAACTCGCATCCGAATTTGATCGACTGCACGAATTTGCCGCCCTCGAGAAAATCCATCAGCGGCAGCATGGCCGACATGATCTTGCGGCCTTTGTCGAAGTTCTTTTCCACCACGCAGGCTTCGTAGAGTGCGACATGTTCGCGGGGAATGAAATTCGAGCCGGCGCAAACCCAGCTACGCGCTCCCCAGGCAAAGAACTCGAGCGCCTGATCGTCCCAGCCGCACGACAGGCCGATATGCGGGAACTCCCGCGCGAGCATATGGACGCGGCCCATCTCGCCGGAGCTTTCCTTGATGGCCACGACATTCTTGGATTTACCGACGCGAGCGAGATAGTCCTCACCCATATTGACGCCCATGCGCGCCGGATAGTTGTAGAGCATAATGGGCAGGTTGGCGGCGCGGTCGACCGCCAGCGCGTGAACCGCATTCTCCCGTTCGGTCGGCAAGGCATAGGGAGGCGAAGTCACGAGGATCGCATCGGCGCCGATCGCCTTTGCCGCCTTCGCATATTCGATCGAATCTTCCGTGCGCGTCGCGCCCGTTCCGACGATTAGCGGCAAACGCGTCCCGATGACGTCCCTGGCATAGGCCGCGAGGTCGAACCGTTCCTGCGCCGAATGCGCATAATATTCGCCCGTCGACCCGCCCACGATGATGCCATGGACCTTGGCTTCGATCAGGGATTCGAGAACTGCCGCGAACGCCTTCTTTACAATGGCACCATCGGCGGCGTGCGGGGTGACCGCCGGTGTGTAAATACCTTCGAATCTCACGGCAGTTTCTCCATCTATGGGCCGACCGACCCGTCAACCAGGGCGTCCGCCTTCATTCCCTGCGGGGCGATGAACATTTCCATGTTCTCCCGCGAGAGCTCCCAATGTTCGAACACGAGGTCGACGACCGTGTCTTCGTCGCGCGCCGCAATTGCAGCGATGAAGGCGTCGTGATGTTCGACGGCGACGTGCAGACGCCGCTCCATATCCTCATTCGTCGGCCGAAAGAACGTGTGGCCGATCCGGGCATGATCGATCAGAAGCCGGCCGAGGCTGGACTGCAGGTAAACATTGCCCGACATCTCTCCCATGATTTCATGGAAGCGATTGTTCTCGATCACCATCGCGTAGGGGTCGCGGGCTTTCGCCGCTGCCCGGAAGCGCTCCTGCGCGCCCTGAAGCTCCGACATTTGCTTGGGCCTGAAACTCTGCACGGCGAGCCGGCCAATCGCCGCATAGATCATCGGCGCAACGAGGAAGAAATTGCGCAGCGTCGAATGGTTCATCGGCACCACCCTCGCGCCGCGGTTCTCCCTGATGTCGAGATAGCCCTCGCCGGCAAGCCGCCGAAGGATTTCGCGCACCGGCGTGCGGGACACTCCGTACTGTTCCCCCAAGGCGACCTCGTCGAGATCCTCATCAGGATCCAGCTCCATCGTGAGAATTTGGCGTTTCAAATCGTCATACAGGCTGCTTTTGCTGCTCTTCACGGGAACCTCCTGAATGTTCGGCCCGGTTAAGTGTGCGGCAAGCTAGCGCGTTGAACGGTCAATCGCACGTGCTCTGATCGATGTCAAGAAAATTGTATTATATCGTGATACAATTTTTATAATTATATAATACAATTCACCGACCATCGTGATGCGGCCCGCTCTGGTTGGGAGCTAGCTTGGCCCAGGCTGGGCAAATTCGACCGCTTTTGGACGACGTTTTCAGCGCTGGGATTGCGCCGTCAGAGAGAAGGGCTAGCCAAAGATCCATATGCGGCGCAATTTCAGCGGGCGCAGTGCAAAATGAGCGTTTGTCAATCTGCCGGCAGATGATCGCCAGTGGCACAGTCGCGGCCATCTAAGGCATCGTGCCGTTATTGCCGATGCTCAATAACGGTCGCTGGAAGTCCTCAAGTACAAAAGTCGCCCGCTGCAATCTGCCTGAAGTGCACTCTGAGACCTCGTCTCAACATCATTGGACGTCTGAATTGCCGTCCATCGGGTAAGTCGTCTCAGCCGAGCGAGATGCCCTGGGGTCCGCAATGGTCGTCTACATTAATAACTGCTGCGGCATCAACATCTTGATCCTCTGGGGTGGCGTCATCGAGCGCGGTTTCTCCGGCCGGGGTTGGCTCACGTTTCGACAGGCATTGTCCCTGGGCGGCAAGGACGAGCGCGGCATCACGGTCGTCTATGCCGACCGATTCACTCCCGAAGACGAGAAGCGCCGCGCTCGCGAGACGGCGAAGAGGCCTGCTCCATCCCTTTCCTTAAATGCTTCACCGTCTCCATATCGCGTGATGACGAGGCCCGAGAGCGGCTTGTCCTTGGGCCACGTTTTTTCCGCCGCAAGGGCCATGGAGGCCGCCGCTTTGCCCGCACCGACAACGACCGTGCGACCCTTCGGCGGAGGTGGAAGATACTTTGGCACCGCAATATCCGGCTGGACGGCGGCGGCCGCCGCATCGAACATCGCACGAACAAGGGCGGCGCCGTCCATGGTCTCACTCTCGCAGATCGTGGGTCAATCGTTGGCGCCCTGGATCGCGGCAATCACGGCATCAGTCACCTCTGCCGTGTTCGATGAGCCGCCAAGATCGGGCGTATGGTAGCGCTCGTCGGCCGTGACGCGTTCGATCGCCTTCATCAGCCGATCAGCAGCGGGCCTTTCGCCGAGATGTTCGAGCATCATCACCGCCGACCAGAAGGTACCCACCGGATTGGCGATGCCCTTGCCCATGATATCGAAGGCGGAGCCGTGGATCGGCTCGAACATCGAGGGGAAGGTGCGTTCCGGGTTGAGGTTCGCGGTCGGCGCAATGCCAAGCGAGCCGGCGAGCGCGGCGGCAAGGTCGGAGAGAATGTCGGCGTGAAGGTTGGTCGCGACAATCGTATCTATGGTTTCCGGCTTGATCACCATGCGCATGGTCATGGCGTCCACCAGCATCTTGTCCCATGTTACATCCGGGAACTCGGCGGCGATGAGGGCGGCGATTTCGTCCCACATCACCATCGCATGACGCTGCGCATTCGACTTGGTGACGACGGTGAGCAGCTTGCGCGGCCTAGATTGCGCAAGACGGAAAGCAAAGCGCATGATGCGCTCAACGCCGGCGCGCGTGAGGATTGAGACATCGGTGGCCGCTTCAATCGGCAGGCCCTGATGTACCCGACCGCCGATGCCGGCATATTCGCCCTCCGAGTTTTCGCGCACGATCACCCAATCGAGTTCTTTGTTTTCTACTTTGCGCAACGGCGAGGTGATGCCGGGCAGCACGCGGGTTGGGCGCACATTGGCGTACTGGTCAAACGGCTGGCAAATGGCAAGTCGCAAGCCCCAGAGCGTGACGTGATCGGCGATTTCCGGATGACCGGCCGAGCCGAACAGGATTGCATCGTGATGGCGGATCTGGTCGCGGCCGTTTTCCGGCATCATGCGGCCGTGTACTTTGTAATATTCGCCGCCCCAGTCGAAATGATCGAACTGAAAGGCAAAGCTGCCCTCGCGCGCCGCCAGCGCTTTGAGCACTTGCACGCCCGCTTCAACAACTTCGGTGCCGATGCCATCGCCTGGAATGGCTGCGATCTTGTATGTCTTCATTTCGAATGTCTCCTTTGTGGTTGTGTGAAAGATCAGGACGCTTTTTGGCCGCGCGCAAGAACGAGCGTGAGCACGGCCGAGAGAACGAGCAGGGCTGCGACGACGAGAAGTCCGGCCGCATAGCCTCCCGTCGTCTGCTTCAACCAGCCGATGGCATAAGGGCCAACGAAGCCGCCGAGGTTGCCGATAGAATTGATGGTGGCGATGCCGGCCGCCGCGGCCGTGCCGGAAAGGAACAATGTCGGCATGCTCCAGAGCGGCGGTTTCGACGCGCTGATGCCGATGTTGACGAGCGTCAGTGCCAGAACAACGCCGGCCACCGATTGCGCCACCGCCGCAAAGGCGAGGCCGCCCGCCGCGACGAGCACGGCAATCACCACATGCCATGTACGCTCGCCAGTGCGGTCGGAATTCCAGGACCAGAGATACATGGCGACGACGGCAATGATGGACGGAATAGCATTCAGCCAACCGATGTCGGTCGTCGAAAGGCCGAAGCTCTTCATGAGAAGCGGCGCCCAGAGTCCGAGCGTATAGAGCCCTGCTGACGTGCCGAGATAGATCACTGCGAGGATCAACACGCGAAGATCGGCGAGACCGCGCCACAGGCTCGCGTGGCCATGGGCTTTGCGTGAGGCGATTTCGGCATCCATGGTCTCCACCAGCCAGCGGCGCTCATCGTCCTTCAGCCACTGCGCCTGTTGAGGCCGGTCGGTCATAAAAAAGAATACGAAGACGCCGAGCAGGACCGCCGGCAGGGCTTCCAGAACAAACATCCATTGCCAGCCCTTCAGACCGGCTAAATTATCCATTTGCAGCAGCGCAGCGGAAACAGGCGACCCAATGGCCGTCGAGATCGGTGCGGCGGCCATGAACAACGATGTCACCGCTGCGCGACGGTGCGCTGGGAACCAGTAGCTGAGGTATAGGACGATGCCAGGGAAGAAGCCGGCTTCCGCGACCCCCAGCAGAAAGCGCAACACATAGTAGCTCGCCGGGCCGGACACATACGCGAAAGCACCGGAAATGATGCCCCATGTGATCATCACGCGCGCAATCCAGATCCGCGCGCCGACCTTTTCCAGAACGATGTTTGACGGCACTTCAAACAGGAAATAGCCCCAGAAGAAAATACCGGAAGCCAGCCCGAACGCTTCGTCGGTGATGCCGAGTTCCTTGTTCATCGTCAGCGCTGCGAAACCGATGTTGACCCGGTCCAGATAGGAAACGAAATAAAGCACCATGATGAGCGGGATAATGCGCCAGCTCGCGCGTTGCATGGTGCGGCTAGCAAGATCTGCGGCCATGATGTTCCTCCCGAAGCCTTTTCCGCTTCGCCTTTTCCGGCGAATTGCGTAGACGGCATGGGGAACGGAGGTAGCCTCGGTCGGTATCGGATCTCAATTGGTGTGGAATTATATATTATTTTGCAATAATCATGAGACAATAGCACTTTGTTGCAGGATGCAGGCCGATGAACCTTGAAGACCTGCGTTGTTTTGTGACCGCAGCCGAGGAACTACATTTCGGCCGGGCGGCGCAGCGCCTAGATATGCTGCCGGCGGCGCTAGGCCGCCGCATTCAGGCGCTGGAGAAGGACCTCTGCTCCGACCTTTTTGTGCGTACGACACGCAGCGTCAGCCTGTCGCCGGCTGGTGCGGAATTGCTGGTTCGCGCCACCCGGCTGCTTGAGGAAGCCGACGCGTTGAGACACAAGTTTCGGGAACGTGGTCGGCAAAAGGCGAGCGTCTTGCGCATTGGTGCGATCGACACCGCCTCTGTCGGCCTTATCCCGCAACTGTTGCGCGATTTCCGGGCCGCGCATCCGGCTATCCTGGTGGAACTGATCGAGGAGAAGACCACACGACTGTTGCCAAAACTGCTTTCCGGCAGGCTTGACCTTGCTTTCGTGCGGCCGCCCGCCACGCGCAACCGCCAGATCGAATTTTTCGAACTCTTTTATGAAACCGCTGTCGTTGCTGTCCCGGTGGGGCATGCGCTGGCGACAGAGACCGCTGTCTCCATCGCGACGCTCGCCAATTATCCGCTGATTGTGCCCGACAGGCGGTCGCGCCCGTGGAGCCATGATCTTACTATGCGGCTATTCGCGCATGCGGGCCTTTCACCCGACATCAGCCAGGTCGCTGACGAAAAGCAGACCATCATTACGCTGGTCGCGGAAAGCATGGGGCTGGCCATTGTGCCGCGCTGGACAGCGCGGATTGGCACTCAGGGCGTCATCTACCTCCCCATTACGGACTTGGATGCGTCCGACCTCAAATGCCTGCCCCTCGCAGCCGCCTGGATACGGGGCACGCGCGACCCCAACCGCGAATCGCTGGTAGCGATGATCTCGGCAAATATCGTGCACTACGCCCGTGGAGGTTGACGGAGAGCCAATATCCGGAAACGTGGTGGCGCAGTGCAACCCGGGACCGGGCGAGACATTACAGGTGGTCCGCTTTTGGCCCCTAGACGACGTTCGATGCGGCCGCCACATACGTCGGCATTGTGTGCAGACACGGCGGGAATGCCCGCCCCGAAGCTGCCGTTCGCGCGCAACGCTCGACTGTCAGTTTCTGATCCGATCGAAATTACCCACATTCGTTTGTTTGGAATAACCTCGTCAGCTTCAGGCGAAGGCGGACGCATCAAAGCCGTTGGGAAGCCTCCCCGTCGGCTTGATCAGGTCATAGGGTCCGCGTGGAATGAAGCGTCCGCTGCCGGGCTTAGCCTCGACCTTGTCGTCGCGCATGGCGATCTGCCCGCGCAGAAGCGTCATCACCGGCCAGCCTGTCACCTCCATGCCCTCATACGGCGTATAGTCGATGTTATGCTGCATGATTGTATTGGTCAGCGTGACCTTTTTCGACGGGTCCCACAGAACGAGGTCGGCATCGGCGCCCGGTACGATGCGACCCTTGCCCGTCAGCCCGAACAGACGCGCCGGATTATATGCGGTCAAGCGCACAAACTCGCTGGCGTCGATCCGCCCCCTCGCAACCCCTTCGCTGAACAGGAGGGGAAGACGCGCCGCCACGCCGGGAACGCCATTGGCGATATCTCGGAAATTATTCGCGCCGCCGGCAATTCCCTTGCCCTGCGCCGTGCCGAAGCTGAAGCCGCTGTGATCGGATGAGACGATATCCAGCGTGCCGCGCCGGATCTGCGCCCACAAGCCCTCGGCGGCGCCCTTCTCTCGCGGCGCGGGGCTGCACATGAATTTTGCGCCTTCAAAGCCCGGGCGATCCATGTCATCCGCGGACAAAACCAGATATTGCGGGCAAGTTTCAGCCCAAACCTTCACGCCGCGCGCCTGCGCCCGAGCGATCTCCTCGGCCACTTCCGTGCAGGAGACGTGAAAGATCTGGATTGGTTGATCGACCAATTCCGCCAGCGCGATGGCGCGATAGGCCGCCTCGCGCTCAACCACTTCGGGGCGCGCCCACGCGTGGTATTTCGGGGCGGTATGGCCGGCCGCCAGCAGCGCCTCGGTCCGCCACCGGATCGCCTCGTAATTCTCGCAATGCAACGTCACGAGCGCGCCGGCTCGTCGCGCGGCGGCAAGCACGCGCAGCAGCCCGCGGTCGTCGACATGCAGCGGATCGTAGGTCATGAAGACCTTCAGGCTCCGGATGCCCGCCGCCACCAAGGCCGGGATCTCCTTATGAATGACCGCGTCGGTCACATCGGTAATGATCTGGTGGAAACTATAGTCGATCATGGCCGAGCCGGCACGACGGTGGTATTCGGCAAGGGAGGGGCCGATCGGGTGGCCCTTGAATTGGGCGGAGAAGGTGATCGCCGTCGTGGTTCCGCCGATAAGCGCGGAGGTGCTGGCGGTTATGAAGCCATCCTCGTCGGCGGTGCCGTCCACGCGCAGTTGCTCAATGTGACAATGGGTATCGACGCCTCCCGGCATGACGAGGAGGCCAGACGCATCAATCTGACGGGCGCCCTTCAACGTTTCGGCAACAGCCTGTATCCGCCCATCGCCGATGCCGATGTCGGCCTTGAATTGATCGGTCGCCGTGACGACGGTGCCACCTCTGATTACAACGTCATAGTCCGTCATTTCGACCTCCGTGATTGGACAGCAACGCGGAAAAGGATTCTTCTTGCGAGGAGAGATTTTGATCAGTAGCCGCGCGACGGTGGAAGATCGGGAAAGCCGCCGATCAGATTGCCAAAAATGATTTCATCTTACCACCGCCCATATCGTGCAGTCCGAACGGGGGATTTTCGGCGCGGATTTCTTTTCCATTGCACACTCCGTCATCGGCACCGTTGCGCCAGGATCGCTAAGCCGAACGCACATGGTAACGATTCTCAAATATCGCCCCCAAGATAGAGGTGTCGAATGCGCTTGTCCTTAACGAGGTCGAATTTTGCACCGCCGCTTATACATGCGGACGGCTCGGCGCAATTGGTCCAACGGCATGTTGTCGAGCAACTTCGTCCTGCGTGTGCAAACGATGCGCGCTTTGTGCCCGGCAACCGCTACGACAATGGACTTCGTCGCCGAAGCGATGCCGCTGAGCCGGCACAGAAAATGAAGTCGCGCCGAGAATGATCGAAAAATAGGTATTAAATCGGCTTGTCGAGAAAAGCGCGAGATATTACCAAGAGTGAAACGCAAAATAATCTCCAAGAACAAAAGGGAGTTCGCCATGACGCCGACCGCCAAGACAGGTCTTGCCCATGAGCGCTCCCGCGGCGTAACGGCCACCGCCTTGGCCTGCATGGGCATCGTCTTCGGCGACATTGGGACAAGCCCGCTTTACGCCTTGCAGGTTGCGATTAATTCTGCGACGCCGACCGGCGCCAGTCCGGCTTCGGACGCTGTTATCGGCATCGTTTCGTTGATTTTCTGGTCCCTTATCGTCGTCATTTCGATCAAATATGCGATTCTCATCATGCGCGCGGACAACCACGGCGAGGGCGGCATTCTCGCTCTGCTCGCTTTGGTCAGCCCGCAGCGCGCGAAGAAGAGCGCAGCGCGCGCACTGTTCATGATCGTCGGCCTCGTTGGGGCGACCTTGCTCTATGGCGATGGGGCGATCACGCCCGCTATGTCGGTGCTCAGCGCGATCGAAGGTCTCAAGGTCTATGCGCCGCAAACAGAACATGTCGTCGTGCCGCTGACCGTCGTGATCCTCGTCGTCTTGTTCTTTTTCCAAAAGAAGGGGACGAGCTGGATTGGTGGCATTTTCGGACCGATCATGTTGGTCTGGTTCGCGGTCATCGGTGTCCTTGGCGTCAGCGGCATCATGAAAGGACCGGCGATCCTCGCAGCCTTCAGCCCGTGGCCCGCCATCGACTATCTCTGGCACGCCGGCCCGCTCGCCTTCACGGTGATCGGGAGCGCCTTCCTCGCGGTCACGGGCGGCGAGGCACTCTATGCCGACATGGGCCATTTCGGACCGTTCCCTATCCGCGTCGCATGGTTCGCCGTTGCGTTGCCGACGCTGACGCTCAACTATTTCGGCCAGGGCGGCCTCCTGCTGGCCGATCCGTCGGCCATCGAAAATCCCTTCTATCGCTTGGCGCCCGAATGGTCGCACTATGGGCTGATTGCGTTGGCGACGGCCGCAACCGTCATCGCCTCACAGGCGATCATTACGGGTGCATATTCGCTGACGCAGCAGGCGGTCCAGCTCGGTTTCCTGCCGCGTATGAACATTATCCACACGGCGGGGCACGAACGCGGGCAGATTTATATGCCTCTCGTCAACTGGGTTCTCGCCGCCGCGACACTGACCGCCGTCCTCGGCTTTCGTTCATCGGATGCGCTGGCAGGCGCCTATGGTATCGCGGTGTCGCTCCTGATGGTCATCACGACGGTGCTTGCGGCCTTCGTGGCGCTGCAATGGAAACACAGTCCGCTGATTATCATCATTGTAAACGGTAGTCTCTTCCTGCTTGAACTCCTGTACTTCGGTTCGGCTTCGACGAAGCTGCTGGAAGGCGGTTGGTTCCCTCTGTCGATCTCCTTCATCATTGCCTTCATCATGATGACATGGCGGCGCGGTGAAGAGATCATGGATCTGGCGCGGCTCGCGATCCGCCAGACGGTCACCGACTTCAACGCCGGCCTCAAGACGAACCCGCCTTTCCGCATTCCCGGGACGGCGGTCGTGCTCGGCCGTATGACGAAAGGCATTCCGCTCGCATTGTCGCAGAATCTCAAGCTCAACCACGTTCTGCATGAAAAGGTGCTGCTGGTCGCGGTTGAGGTTGCGGAGACGCCCCGCGTCCCGGAAGAGGAGCGAGCCATCATCAGCAAAGTCTCCGACGACATATCCCGCGTCGAGCTGCGCTACGGTTTCATGGAAAGCCCGGATGTGCCGGACGGTCTGCGGACGGCCCTTGCCCGCGAGCAGATCGCCAAATGCGAATTGTCGAAGGTCACCTACTACACCGGACACGAGACAATCATCGCGGGCGGCCTGAAGGATGGTATGGCACGCTGGCGCGAGGGTCTCTTCGCGCTTATGCATCACAACGCGCAGCGGCCCGGTGCCTATTTTAATATTCCAGCGGAACAGATCATGGAGATTGGCCTCGAATTCAAAATCTGAGCCTCGTCTGGAGTCGACCATCATTGTTTGTATGGCCATTGGCTGATTGGGCGCCCAAGGCGAAAAGCTTTGCCGGTTGATGTTTGCCTCGACATGGCGGCCTTGGTTCGCAGTGGCTCCGGTCAGGAGCTGTCGTTACCAAATCGCGAGGATTTCCATCCCAAGTTGCGCGAATCTCGCCACTCCTCACAATATCAGCGCGCCCCCCACGTGTCGGTCAGTTTGTATCCGCTGGGCCATGGATCCGACGGATCGAGCATATGTTGATGCACGCCGGTGATCCAAGCGCGGCCTGAGATCTCCGGCAGGATCGCAGGTTTGTCGCCGACCTTGGCCGTTCCGAGAATCCGACCTGAGAACGTCGAACCGATCAGCGAGACCGCCATTAATTGTTCGCCTTCTCGCATTTGCCCGCGCGCATGCAACACTGCCATCCGCGCGGAAAGCGCCGTGCCAGTCGGCGAACGGTCGACCTTGCCCGGTTGGATTGCGACGGCTGCGCCTGCGCGCAGGCCTTCCGCCGTGCGCGTGACGGGGCCGGCAAAGAGACAGAAGGAAAAGTGCCGCCAATCGGGATTTTCCGGGTGATCGAATTGAAGCGCCGCATTCGCGGCATTCGTAATCCGCACGCCAAGTCGCGCGATGTCATGCGCCTCATCGGACGTCAGTTTGAGCCCCATCGCGGCTGCATCGACAATGACGAAACTGTCGCCACCATAGGCCGTGTCGACATCGAGCGTCCCGAGCCCCGCCACTTCCAATTTGGCATCGAGTCGATCCGCAAAGCTTGGCAAGTTGCGGACATAGATACGTTCGGCTTTGCCGTCGCGACACTCAGCCCGCACGCGCACCAGCCCGCCTGGCGCTTCGAGCGTGATATTCGTCACCGGTTCCTGCATCGGCAGGATGCCGCTGTCCAACAGCACCGTAGAGACGCAGATCGAGTTCGACCCCGACATGGGCGGCGTATCTTCCGGTTCCATGATGATGAAGGCTGCGTCCGCTTCCGGGTGCTTCGGCGGCACCAGAAGATTCACATGGCGAAAGACGCCGCCGCGCGGTTCATTCAGGACGAAATTGCGCAAGGTCTGATCCCGCGCGATCCACCGGCTCTGCTCCCACAGCGTTTCACCTGGCGGCGGCGCGACGCCGCCCACGATGACGTCGCCAACCTCGCCCTCGGCATGCGCCGAAATCACATGAACGATTTTCGTGCTCCGCATCACAAGCCTCTTTAGAAAATATTTTTCACCGCTTGCACCATGCCGTCTCTGGACGCTGTCAGATCATACCAACGGTCACGAAGAGTGACCGTTGGTTCCTTTCTTCATTTTTCGCCTTTTCAAGGCGGGAGCGAAAAATGAAGAGCGGTCCAAAAGGTCGCTCTTGGCGACCTTTGGCATCATTTCACGACGAAGCCATGCGCGAAGGGATCGCGATCGTCGATGAAGATCGTGTTGAAACCTGTCATCCGCGCCCAGCCCGAGATGGAGGGGATGATCGCATCACGCCCGGCAACTTTCGTCGCAGCCTCGACACGGCCCTTGAACAATGAGCCGATAATCGATTCATGTACGAATTCGTCACCCACCTGCAGCTTGCCTTTGGCTGCAAGTTGCGCCATGCGAGCCGATGTACCTGTCCCGCATGGCGAGCGGTCGATCGCTTTTTCGCCGTAGAACACGGCGTTACGCGCGTGCGCGCCGGGCTGCGTTGCATTGCCCGTCCATTCAATGTGACTCAATCCGCGAATTTCCGGATGTTCGGGATGGACGAATTCGTACTTTGCATTGAGCGCAGCACGCAGCTTCGGGCTCCAGCCGACGAGTTCGCCGGCGGTGTGATCTGCCATATCGCGGAAATTCTTCTGCGGCTCGACGATCGCGTAAAAATTACCGCCGTAAGCGACATCGACGACGATTTCGCCCAAGCCTTCGACCTCGGCTGTCAATCCTTCCGCGTAAAGGAAGCCAGGCACATTGGTGAGCCGCACTTCTTCGACGAAGCGGCCTTCTTGCCGATAGGTGATGTCCACCTTGCCCGCGGGCGCATCAATCGACAATTTGCCCTGCTCGCGCGGCGTGATCAGGCCATTCTCGATCCCCATGGTGATCGTACCGATGGTGCCGTGGCCGCACATCGGCAGGCAACCGGACGTCTCGATGAACAACACGGCGACATCGCAATCGGGCCGCGTCGGCGGATAGAGGATCGAGCCGGACATCATGTCATGCCCGCGCGGCTCGAACATCAGGCCGGTGCGGATCCAATCGAACTCCCGCAGGAAATGGGCGCGCTTTTCCAGCATGTTCGCGCCTTCGAGACGCGGACCGCCACCGGAAACGAGGCGAACCGGATTGCCGCAAGTGTGCCCGTCGATGCAGGAAAACGTGTAGGTGGTCACTGTCGAAGCCTCTGTCAGAATCGTTGGGGCGAAAAAGGCGAGATGTCGATGGGTGGTGGTTGGTCCATAAGCAAGTCAGCCACAAGGCGCGCCGTGCCGGCGGCTTGTGTCAACCCAAGATGACCGTGACCGAACGCATAAATCACCCGCGACGTCGCAGCTGCTTTGCCGATGGCGGGCAAGCTGTCGGGCAGCGAAGGACGAAACCCCATCCATTGTGTTCCGCCTTGGGTTTTAAAGCCGGGAAGGAATGCTTGCGCCTTCTTTAGCATGGCTTCCGAGCGACGGAAATTCGGCGGCAGCGACAGCCCGCCGAGCTCGACCGCACCGCCCACGCGAATCCCTGTCGATAAGCGGGTGACGACGAAGCCATGCCCGCCAAATGTGATCTGCGTGCGCAGATCGAAAGCATCGGTCGGTAGCGTGGTGTTGTAGCCGCGCTCGGTCTCGAGCGGTATATGTTCGCCGATGGTGCGGGCAATGCGATGCGAGAACGCACCAGCTGCGAGCACAACATGATCGGCGCGCCGCGGGGCACCATCCGCGGCGACAACATCGACCGCTCCGTCGGCCGGCGACAAAGCCTTCGCCTCGGCGCGCTCGATGATTCCGCCCCGCGCGCGAAAATGCTCCGCCAACGCCAAAGTGAAGAGTTTCGGATCGGCGATCGAATACCAATCGGGTGTGAAAGTGCCTTTGATGAACCGTGGTGCAAGGCCTGGCTGCAGTGTCGCCATCTCGACCGCATTCAGATGCTGAAACGCGATGCCGTGCGCCTCGCGCGCCTGCCAGCCCGGCAAAGACGCGCGAAACTCGGCGTCGCTCTCATAGACCTGAAGGTTGCCGTCCTTGCGCAGCATCGGCGCCGTGCCCGTCGCCGCCAGAAACGGCTCCAACTCGGCCTTGGCAAGATCCATCATCGCGGTCTGCGCGGCGACTGAATAAGCGACCCGGGACGGCGCGCACGCGCGCCAGAACCGGAACATCCACGGCAGGATCTGCAGCGCATAGGCGGGCGGCACCGTCAGCGGGCCAAGCGGATCCAGCAGCCATTTCGGCGCCTTCTTCAGGATACCCGGCGAGGCAAGCGGCAAAATGTCGGTGAATGCAAAAGCGCCCGCATTGCCGGCCGAAGCCCCGGCCGCCGGCCCCTCGCGGTCGAGGACGACGACCGACAGGCCGCGCGCCTGCGCGGCGATGGCTGCGGAGAGCCCGACGACGCCGGCGCCGATCACGATCACATCGGGTTTAGCCATGATTGCACATTTGCCTGGACCGCGATTTTGTTGCCCAACCGATCAATCGAAGAAATCGCCGGGCAGCATGTCGTCCGGCATGTTCTGATAGGCGACGGGGCGGAGGAAGCGGCGGATCGACATGGTGCCGACGCTGGTTGCACCGAAATTCGTCGACGCCGGATAAGGGCCACCGTGCACCATCGAATCGACGACCTCGACCCCGGTCGGAAAGCCGTTCACCAGCACACGGCCGGCTTTGCGCTCCAGGATCGGGCGAAGACGGCGCGCCGCATCCATGTCCGCCGCATCCATATGGACAGTTGCGGTCAATTGTCCTTCAAACCCGCGCGCAAGCTGTTCCATTTCGTCGAGCGATTCAACGCGGACCACAAGACCAAGCGGCCCGAAAACCTCTTCGCCCAAAGCGTGGTCGGCGAGGAATTGGGCGCCTGAGATTTCGAACAAATTGGGCGAGGCCTCGCGCCCAGACGATTCTGTCGTCAACAACGGCTTGACCGTATTGCGGGCTGCGAAACGCGCCTGGCCGTCGCGATAGGCCGCCGCGATCCCATCCGTCAGCATCGTCTGTGGCGCGACTTTGCGCAGGGCTGCGGTCGTCGCCGTTGCAAAGCGGTTGGCGGCGGTCCCATCGACGACGACCGCAATGCCTGGATTGGTACAGAACTGGCCTGCGCCCATGGTGAGGGAGCCTGCCCAGCCCTCGCCGAGTGCCTCGGCCCGCGTCTCCAAAGCGTTCGGCAGCACGAACATTGGATTGACGGAACCCAATTCGCCAAAAAACGGAATGGGTTCTGGCCGCGCGGCACAGAGATCAAACAGGGCGCGCCCCCCTGCCAGCGACCCGGTGAAGCCCACTGCCTTGATGCGCGGATGCTTGACCAATGCGTGACCAATATCGCGGCTGCCGCCCTGGATGAGCGAGAAAGTGCCGGGATGAAGACCGGTCTTATGTATTGCGGCCTCGACCGCCTGCGCGACGATCTCGCCCGTGCCGGGATGGGCCGAATGGCCTTTGACCACGACCGGGCAGCCTGCAGCCAAAGCCGCAGCCGTATCCCCACCGGCCGTGGAAAAAGCCAGCGGAAAATTTGAGGCGCCGAAAACCGCAACCGGACCGATCGGTCGTTGGATGAGGCGAATCTCCGGCCGCGCGGCAGGCTGCCGGTTTGGCAGGGCCTCGTCGCGGCGGCGGTCGAGATAATCGCCCTTTTCGATATGATCGGCAAAAAGCCGCAACTGACCGGTCGTGCGCGCGCGCTCGCCCTGCAGCCGCGCCGCGGCAAGGCCGGTCTCCTGGCTGCCGATTTCGGTGATCTGATCGGCGCGTGCCTCGATCTCATCGGCGATGGCGCGGAGAAAGGCGGCACGGACCCCTCGCGAGGAATAGCCGTAGGTCCAGAATGCATCTTCCGCGGCTTCGCAGGCCTGGTTCACGAGGTCGACCGTGCCGACAGCGTAATGATGGACAGGGCCATGCGCCGGAGCGGAGGCAAAGGTGCCTGCGCCGTCGCGCCATTCGCCTGCAATGAGGTGTTTGCCAATCGGGGTGAAGCTCATCTGCCGTCCCTCTGCCTGCGTCTTTGGGTGCGCCCCAAGCAGGACGTGCCGGTTGATTTACAAGTGTCGATTTTTTGTATACTATATGTATTTAACAAAATCAACCGCCTTCTCGGTTATGGGACAGGCATCACCATATAGGGCAAAAGATGAGCAATTCCATCACCCTGACCGTCGCATCGCTGCAACGGCGCGTCGAGGCGATCCTGCGCAATGCCGGGCTCAACGCGATCCAGTCGGGCGCTGTCGCGCGGGTGATCGTTGCCGGCGAACGCGACGCCTGCAAATCGCACGGCATCTATCGCATCGAAGGCACGTTGCGCACGGTAAAGGCAGGAAAGGTCAATGGCAACGCAAAGCCGGAGCTGTTGCCGCAGGATGCTGATGCGATCGTCAAGGTGGATGCCAAGGGCGGATTTTGCAATGCTGCTTTCGAGCTTGGCTTGCCTGTCCTGGCATCCCGCGCCCGCACGCATGGCCTCGCCGCGCTTGTCATCAACGAGGGGGTGCATTTTTCCGCGCTTTGGCCGGAGGTCGAAGCTGTCACGGAACAGAGACTCGCCGGGCTGGTCATGTGCCCAAGCTATGCCACCGTCGCGCCGACGGGTGGCAGCAAGCCCCTGCTCGGCACCAATCCTCTGGCGTTCGGCTGGCCGCGTAAAGACAGGCCGCCCTATGTCTTCGACTTTGCCACCTCGGTTGCCGCGCGGGGCGAGATCGAACTGCATCGCCGCGCCGGCAAGCCGCTGCCCGAAGGTTGGGCCGTCGATGCCGAAGGTCACCCGACAACTGATCCAGAAGCCGCGCTTGCCGGCGCAATGTTGCCGTTCGGCGGCCATAAGGGTTCGGCCATTTCGACGATGATCGAGCTGCTGGCGGGCGTGATGATCGGCGACCTGACCAGCCCCGAGGCGCTCGCGCGCCTCGGCACGACAACGCTTGCCCCGAGCCATGGCGAACTGATCATCGCCTTTGCACCGGAAGCTTTCGCCGCGGGCCGCGGCGACCCCTTTGCGCGAGCGGAATCCCTCTTCGATCAGATCGTCGGCCAAGGCGCTCGCCTGCCCTCGCAGCGCCGCTTTCTCGCGCGCGCCAAATCGGAAAGCGAAGGGATCGTGCTGACCGCCGCCGAAATCGCGCAGCTTGACCGCCTGCTTGCACTCGGCCTTGCAGCAGTGACGTGAGGCGGGCACCTGCAGACCGCCAAACAAAAAGGCCCCTCGTTGAAGGGGCCATTCTGCTGCGCTGTATAGCCTTATCAGGCTTTGTATTTCTGCACGGCGCCCGGCAATTTGCTCCAGGACTGGTACCAGGCATTGAAGAGCTTGAACTGCGCTTCCACATAGCCACGTTGACTGTCGGTGAGCGCATCGCTCGCATTGAAATGCAGCGTGTAGGCCTTTTCGCCTTTCAGGACCAGCATATGCTTGAAATATAGGACGAGGTCCGGCCCTTCGTCGAAAGAGGACAGGACGGCGAGCGCCTGCTCAAGTTCCTGCGCGCGCTGACGCGCTTCGACGTCGCCAGTTGCTGCGGCCTGCGACAGATTGCAGAGGTGGATCACTTCCTTCGGCAAAACGTTGCCAATGCCGGTGATCGCGCCAGTGGCGCCGCAATTCACGAAACCATGGAACACCGCCGTGTCGACGCCGATCATCAGCGAGACGTCGTCGTCGCCGCTGGTAATATTCTCGGCCGCATAGCGCAGGTCATCCAGGCCGCCGAATTCCTTGAAGCCGACGAGATTGGGATGTTCGGCGCGCAACGCAAAGAACAGATCGGCGCGGGTCGCGAAGCCGTAATAGGGGCTGTTATAGATCACCGCCGGAAGATCGGGGGCGGCGGCAAGGATCGCTTTGAAATGGGCTTTCTGCGCGGTCGCGGAGGATCCGCGGGAGAGGACGCGCGGAATGACCATGAGGCCATGCGCGCCGACCTTTTGCGCGTGCGCGGCATGGGCAACCGCCGATGCGCTGTTCACCGCACCCGTTCCGACAATGACGCGCACGCCCGCCTTCACCAGACGCTCGACGCCCTCCATACGCTGGGCATCGGTGAGCAGGGGCCAATCGCCCATGGAGCCGCAATAGACGACGGCCGACATGCCGTCAGCGATGAGCTCCTTGCCCTTGCGCACGAGCTCATCGAAATCGGGGGTACGGTCTTCCTTGCAAGGGGTCATCAACGCAGGAATGACACCAGAAAAAATCTCGGCCTTCATCTCAAACTCCCTTTGATTGCCGTTCGGGTCGAGCCAGGCGCCATCAATCGCGCCAAGCCTCACGCCTCGGTATGCAATATACACCTTGTATTTTATTTGTCGACATAAATCTTTCCCAATCTTAAAGTTTTATCGCGAGCCGCTCGCCTCCCATGAGAAACTCTTGAATTTGCTGGACGATCTGTTCGGCATGGGTCCTGCCCAGCCGCTCCGCCAGGCCGGTATCCCGTGCGACGATGGCGGCGATCATGTCCGCGTGTTCGTCCACGAACCGCTGCGGCAACTGGTCGTTGTAAGATTGATAATAGAGACGCAAGATACGTCGGCCCTCGTCGAGGAGCCTTTTGAAAAGACTTGTAAAATAAGGATTTCGACCGGCTTCGGCGATCGCCAGGTGAAAGGCCGCATTGGTCGCGATCATCGCCAGCACATCCTGCGCCTGCACCGCGGCGGTAAATTCAGCCTGATGCCCGCGGATGATGTCGAGGTCCTCCGCGCGATGATAGCGCGCCGCGAGCTGGGTGGTCACACGATACATCAGCACCAGCGCGTCGAAATACGTGTGCATGTTGACGAAGTCGATATGCGACACCAGCGTCGAGCGATTGGGCAGCGTGCTGATCAGCCCCTCGCCGGCAAGCCGCACAAGTGCCTCGCGGATGGGCGTGCGGGACACCTTGAACCGCTCCGCGAGTTGCACCTCGTCGATCAGGCTGCCTGGCGGCAAATCCAGATCGAGGATCTCGTCGCGCAGAAGGTCATAAACCATTTTGACGCCGGAGCCGCGCTTGCGCTCCGGACTGGAAGCAGTGTCGTTGATCATCTTTTGCCGCACCTCATGTCGACAAAAGAAATACTGTTACCAGCGCGCTGGATCAACTCCGGGCTGCGGACCCGTCGGGTATGCTGCCGAAAGGCCACCCGTCTCGCTGGTCAGGCGAACGGCTGCGTTGGCCCTTTGGCGGGCTTGGTGGACCGTCGCGGCCCGTTATCCGCGGCAAAGATGTGGTCTCCGCCACGAATGCCGAACCGGCCGCGACGAGGTCATTCGGCTGGCGTACCATGAGCCTCGCTGACGTGACCGACGGTCGCCGCGCCATGCTGCACCAGTTTGCGTCCCGACAGGAAACGCAGGCCGACGTAGAAGACCGGCGTCAGGAACAGGCCGAACAGGGTCACGCCGATCATGCCGGAGAACACAGTAATGCCGGTCGCCGACCGCACCTCGGCGCCGGCGCCGTGCGATAGCACCAGCGGAACCGTGCCGGCGATGAAGGCCACCGACGTCATGATGATCGGGCGCAGACGCAGTCGGCACGCTTCGAGTGCGGCTTCGACAATGCCCTTGCCCTGGAATTCGAGTTCGCGCGCGAATTCGACGATCAGGATCGCGTTCTTACACGCGAGGCCCATCAGCACGACAAGACCGACCTGCACGAATGTGTTGTTGTCGCCGCCCGTGTATTTCACGCCGGTCAGCGCCGCAAGCATACACATCGGCACGATCAGGATCACCGCCAGCGGTAGCACCCAGCTCTCGTAGAGCGCGGCGAGCACCAGGAAGGCGAGCAGGATCGCGACAGGAAATACGATCAATGACGCTTTCCCTTGCGTGGCTTCCTGGAAGCTCAGGTCGGTCCACTCGATACCCATGCCGTTTGGCAACACCTTCTCCGCGAGCGCAGTGATCACATCCATCGCCTGCGCCGATGACAGGGTCGCGGGATTGGCTTCCCCAACGAAATCGGCGGCCGGGTAGCCATTGTAACGCAGCACCGGATCGGGACCGTAGGTCTGGTTGATCTTCACCATCGAGCCGATCGGCACCATGTCGCCGCGATCGTTGCGCGTCTTCAAATTGGCGATGTCCTCCACACGCTTGCGATAGTCACCGTCGGCCTGCGCATAGACGCGCCAGGTGCGGCCGAACAGATTGAAGTCGTTGACGTAGGACGAGCCGAGATAGACCTGCAAGGTTTCGAACAGATCGGTCAGCGCCACGCCTTGCGTCTTCGCCTTGACGCGGTCGACATCGACATTGAGCTGCGGCACGTTGGATTGGTAGCCAACGAACGGAAAGCCCATGCTCGGCGTTTTCATCACCGTGCCCTGCAAGGCGCCGGCGCCTTGCTGAAGCGCGCCGAAGCCTGCGCCGGTGCGGTCCTCGATGAACATCGAATAGCCGGCGCCATTGCCAAGACCGTTGATCGGCGGCGGATTCAAGACGAAGGCCAGGCCCTCCTTGATGCCTGAAATCTTCATTTGAAGATCATCGGCAATCTCCTTCGCGCTGCGATGACGCTCATTGAACGGCTTCAGGATCACAAAGGCCACACCGTAGTTCGGCGTGTTGGTGAATTGCGTCGGATTGAGCCCGGTCATCGCGACCACGTGACCGACGCCATCCGTACTCAACGCAATGCTCTTCATTCTCTGCAACACGGCGTCAGTGCGCTCGAGCGAGGAACCTTCGGGCAATTTGACGCCGGCAATCAAGTACAACTTGTCTTGCGTCGGAATGAAGCCACGCGGCACAGAGTTGAACATGAAACCCGTGCCCGCAAGCAACACGGCATAGATCACGAAAGCTATGCCGCGCCGCTTCAAGATACGCGACACTGAGCCTTGATATCCATTGGAGCTCGCGTTGAAGAAGCGGTTGAACGGACGGAACAACCAGCCAAACAAGCCCTCGATCAGCCGTGAGAGCAAATCCTTCGGCGCATCATGCGCGCGCAGCAGCTTGGCGGCAAGCGCGGGCGATAGGGTCAGCGAATTGATCGCCGAGATCACGGTCGAAATCGCGATCGTCACCGCGAATTGCTTGTAGAACTGGCCCGTGACGCCGGTCAGGAACGCCATCGGCACGAACACCGCGCACAGCACCAGCGCGATCGCGATGATCGGGCCTGAAACCTCTTTCATCGCCTGATGCGCGGCGGCGAGTGGCGACAAGCCCTCGGAAATATTGCGCTCGACATTCTCGACCACGACGATCGCGTCGTCGACAACGATGCCGATCGCCAACACGAGACCGAACAGCGACAGCGTGTTGATCGAGAAGCCCAGGAGATAGAGTATGGCGAACGTCCCGATGACCGATACCGGCACCGCGATCAGAGGAATGATCGAGGCGCGCCACGTCTGCAGGAACAGGATCACCACGATCACGACGAGCCCGATCGCTTCCAGCAGCGTATGTATGACCGCATTGATCGAATCGCGTACGAAAACCGTGATGTCATAGTCGGAGCGATAGCTCATGCCGGGCGGAAATTGCTTGGCGATCTCGTCCATCTTTGCAATCACGGCGTCACGTGTCGTCAATGTATTGGCGCCTGGCGCCTGGAACACGCCGATGACGGACGTGTTGTAATTGTCGAGCTTGCCGCGCAATGTGTAATCGCTTGCGCCGAGTTCGATGCGCCCCACGTCGGAGAGGCGCACCACCTCGCCATTCGTGCCAGTCTTGAGCACGATGTTGCCGAATTCCTCGGGCGTGCGCAGGCGGCCCTGGGCGTTGATCGCGACCAGAAAATCGGCGCCGCCCTGGATCGGTTCAGCGCCGAGCTGCCCGGCGGAAACCTGAATATTCTGTTCCTGCACGGCGCGCACCACGTCGCCCGCGGTCAGGCCGCGCGAGGCGACCTTGTCGGGATCGAGCCAGATGCGCATGGCATAGTCGCCGCCGCCGAACAATTGGACCTGACCGACGCCGGGGATGCGCGCCAGTTCGTCATTGATCTTGATGTTCGCGTAGTTGCGCAAATAGAGCGGATCGTACTTGTCCGAGATGAGCGTGATCAATGTCAGGAAGCTGGGCGACTGCTTTTGCGTCGTCACGCCGAGGCTGACAACTTCCGCTGGCAGGCGCGACTGTGCCTGGGCGACGCGGTTTTGCACATCGACTTGGGCCTTGTTCGGGTCGGTGCCGGGCCGAAACGTGATCGTCATCTGGAGCACGCCATCAGAGCCAGCAACGGATTTCATATACATCATGTTCTCGGCGCCGTTGATCTGCTCTTCAAGCGGCACCGACACAGTTTCTGCGATCACTTTCGGATTGGCGCCCGGATAGGTTGCGCGCACGATGACGGTTGGCGGCACGACGTCCGGATATTCGCCGATCGGCAGCAGCGGAATCGTGATCAAGCCGGCGACGAAGATGACGATCGACAGAACCGCAGCAAAAATCGGCCGGTCGATGAAAAATTTCGAGAATTCCATGGTTCGCCCCTGATTATTGCGCGGCGGTTGCTCCAACGGGCGCGCTTGTCGTCGCGGCATCCGCTGTGGCTAGCTGTTCGCTCGGTTTGACCGGCGCGCCAGAGAAGAAGATTTTCTGCAGCCCGTTGACGACCACCTTGTCGCCGGCAACAAGGCCAGCACGTACGACGCGCTCACCATCGATGACGCCGCCAATCTCGATGTCCTTGCGGATCGCCTTGTTGTCGGCATCGACCACATAGACATATTTACGGTCTTGGTCGGTCATGATCGCCTTGTCGTCGATCAGAATCGTGGAGAACTCGCCGCTGCCTTCGATCTGAACACGTGCGAACAAGCCCGGCGTGAAAACATGATCGGGATTGGAGACGACCGCGCGGATCGTGATCGTGCCGGTGCCGGACGTCACTTGATTGTCGATGAAATTGACCGTGCCCTGATGGGGAAGGCCCTCTTCGTTCGCGAGCCCGATGCGAACCGGGTTGTTGGTGCCTTCCCGCGTACCTTTGCGCGCCAGTTCGCTGTAGCGCAGATAGGTCTGCTCATCCGGCTGAAAGTAGACATAGACCGGATCCTGCGAGACGACCGAAGTCAACAGACTCTGGTCGGCTTGCGCGAGATTGCCGACGGTCATCTGCGCCCGGCTGACGCGGCCGGAGATCGGCGCGCGCACTTGCGTGAAATCCAAATTCAGCTTGGCGGTGGCGACGGCGGCTTCCGCGGCGCGCACGTCGGCGCTGCTCTGGGCCAATCCGGAGGTGCGCGTGTCGTAATCCTCGCGTGAGATCGCTTTTTGGTCGAGCAGCAATTGCGCTCGGCGCTGCTGGATCTGCGCGAGGTCGGCCGTGGCGTGGGCGCGTTCGAGCTGCGCCTGCGCGTTGTCGAGCACCGCCTGGTAGGGCCGCGGGTCGATGACGAAAAGCAGGTCGCCAGCCTTCACTTCGCTGCCTTCCTTGAAGGCCACTTTGTCGATGTAGCCGGTCACGCGCGGCCGAATATCGACCGCGTCGATCGCCGCGACCCGCCCCGTAAACTCGTCCCATTGCCGTACGGCCTTCGGCTTCATGGCCAGAACCGTGACTTCGGGCGGCGGCGGCGCGGCTGTCGCGCCACCGGTGCTGCCTGCGCTCCGGCCGTTGAGAAAGACTGCCGTGCCGCCAATCGCGAGCAGCAGGAGGCTGGTCCCGGCATACATTTTAAGCTTTTGAAAATACGACATATCTGTCTCCATTCCAGCGTTCAGCGCGCCGGGAAGATGCGATGTTCCAGCTTGTGGCAGGTGGACAGGGGCGGCGATTCCAGTGTTTTAATGACCGGATCGGACGCTCGCGCCCAAAGTTCAATCGTTGACTTTCAACCGCTCGTCCGCTAAATTGAAGGTAGGTTCAACTTCAACATAGGGTGAAGTTGACTTAAAGTAAAGTGCTTTTTCATGGACCAGAGCTCGGAACCCCTCGTTAGCATCCAGGAGATCGCACGGCGCACCGGCGTGGCCGCATCAGCTTTGCGGTATTACGAACGGCTCGACCTGATCCGTTCGGAGCGGCAATGCGGCGGTCATCGGCGTTACCGACAATCGACACTTCGCAGGGTGGAATATCTCACGCTTGCGCAGCGTGCCGGCTTTACGCTCGAGGAAATCGCCGAGCATTTGGCCCTGCTGCCAATCGATCAATCGCCCGCCAAGAAAGATTGGGAACAACTCAAACCCAAATGGATGACGCGTATCGACCAAAGGCTTGCCGAGCTCCAGCAGCTTAAGATCGATATGGAACGCTGCACAGGCGAGTGCGGATCATAGCCCGCTTGTGCACCAATTTAGGATCGAGCGGCCCAACCCAAGTGAGTCGAGCGCTGAAGATCGGCCTCCCATCGCGAGTATTTTTAGGCGGTATCGGCAATGGGGCAAGGGCTGATTGACGGAATTTTCTTTGATGCTGTCAAACGGTGTCAGCAGTGTGGGGCCTCCCAGGGGAACGATCAGACGAAGTCAACGTTGCGCCGTGCCTCCTGTCGTGACGTTGCCTGAGGAGATTGCGAACTCTATTTTCGATTGCCGCAGACCGACTTCACAAGTCTTCAGGCATTGGCTCTCGCACGATCGCCAACAACGAACACGGCGCTCGCCTCGCTGACGATCGAGACATGATCCCTGGCGGCCTTGCCTGCCGCTGCGCCGTCGCCGCGCATGATCGCGGTGACGATCACATCATGCTCCTGCCAGGATTTGGCCAGCCGACCTTGCAGCATGAACTGCGCACGCCGAAAAGGCGCCAGCCGGCTGCGGGTCGTCACGGTCATGTCGTAGATGTGCGTGTTGTGGGCACCGCGATAGAGCCGAGTGTGGAACTCGGTGTTGAAATATTCATAGTCCTCTTCAGCACCGAGCTGCACCAGCCGTGCAGATGCCTGGTGCTCCATTTCGAGCGAACGGCGTTCGCCACCGGTCATGCGCTCGGCCGAGAAGCGCGCGCAGATTGCTTCCAACTCGGCCATGCTTTCGAACATCGAAGCGAGATATTCCTGCGTCACCATGGCGACGATCGCGCCCCTGTTGGGCCGCCTTTCGACCAGCCCCATGGCGCTCAACTGGCCGAGCGCTTCTCGGACGGGCGTCCGTGAGACGTCGAAGCGCGCAGCGAGCGAGGCCTCGTCGAGCTTTTCGCCGGGGCGCAGAGAGCCGGTGACGATGCGGTCACCAATCGCCCGTACCATTTGATCCACGGTCGTCCCCGACCTGATCAAGCTGCGCTTTCCCGACACATCTCCTCCGTCCATTTTGTCTCCAGTCCCGCAAGGTGGATGGCTCAAGGGCTGATTTCGACTCGGGTGTCGCCTCTGTATGCCTATCTTTTGATCTCCATGTCAAACTGATTAAATTTGGAGCATAAAGTGCATGCAATTTCCTCAACACCATGCAGATTCGTTAAAGCCTAACACTGATTTTATTATATAAAATACGACTTTATGTCTGGCATAATGATTGCATGCACTTTTATTGAAACACTAATTGTCTCAGAAAACGGATGCAAGAAGGGGAGCATGCACATGACCGAGAGATTCATGTTTAGCCGCCGCGATCTGCTCAAGACCACCGCCGCCGGAGCGGCGGTCGGTCTGGCCTCGGCAACGTTTCCGATCGGGAGGGCACGCGCCGCCTCAGCCGCCGTCGGCTTCATCTATGTCGGCCCGAAGGACGATTACGGCTACAACCAGGCGCATGCCGAGGGCGCTGCGGCGCTGAAATCTGTCACGGGCATTTCCGTCGTCGAGGAAGAGAATGTTCCTGAGACCGTCGATGTCCAGAAGACGATGGAATCGATGATCAACCTCGACGGTGCCTCGCTGATCTTCCCGACCTCCTTCGGCTATTTCGATCCGCACATGCTGGCCATGTGTGCCAAGTTCCCGAACGTGCAATTCCGCCATTGCGGCGGCATGTGGACCAAGGACAAACACCCGATGAATGCCGGTTCCTACTTCGGCTATATCGGCATGGGCCAGTATCTCAACGGAGTCGTCGCCGGTCACACCACCAAGAGCAAGAAGCTCGGCTTCGTCGCCGCCAAGCCGATCCCGCAGGTCCTGCTCAACATCAATTCCTTCCTGCTCGGCGCGCGCGCGGTCGACCCGGCGATCACCTGCCAGGTGATCTTTACCGGCGAATGGTCACTGGCGGTCAAGGAGGCTGAGGCGACCAACGCGCTGATCGACCAGGGCGCTGACGTCATTACCTGCCATGTCGACAGCCCCAAGGTCGTGGTCGAGAGGGCAGCCGGCCGTGGCGCCTTCGTCTGCGGCTACCACGCCAACCAGAGCCCGCTGGCGCCCGAAAAATATCTGACCGGCGCCGAGTGGAACTGGGCCAAGGTCTACAAGATGTTCGTCGACGACCTCATCGGCGGTAAGCCGCTGCCCAATTTCACGCGCGGCGGCCTGGCCGACGGCTTCGTCAAGATGAGCCCGCTCGGTCCCGCCGTCAGCGAAGCGGCCCGCAAGCAGTTCGACAGCACGCAGGCCGAAATGATGAAGGGCGGCTTCTCGGTCATCAAAGGACCCTTGAAAAGCAACAAGGGGGTCGTCGTCGCGACCGAAGGCCAGGCCTTTGTGGAGACTGCTATCGAGCTCGAAAGCATGAACTATCTCGTTGAGGGTGTCATCGGCTCGACCGCTTGAGCCATTGCGTGTCGCCCAAGCGCGCGCAGTGGTTTCGGAATGACGACGCACGGAACAAAGCTTGAAGCACGACGCGCTTTGAGCAGGCTGAGGGAGACTGGAGCATGAAGGACATGGTGAGCAGCGCCGGCGTGCCGGCCATCCTCGGCGCCACGGGGACGAGGTCGGCGGTCGAATGGATCGCCCGGCGGGCGGAGGCCTTTGTCATTCCGATCACCGCGTTGATCGTTGGCACCGTGCTGTTCAGCCTGTTCATAACGCTGGTCGGCAAGTCGCCGGCCCAGCTCTATGAGACGATGTGGCGCGGCGGCTTCGCTTCCTGGTTCTCGATCCAGAACTCGCTGTCGCGTGGCGCGCCGCTCCTGCTAGCCGCGCTCTGCGTGGCGCTGCCCGCGCGCCTTGGCCTGGTGGTCATCGGCGGCGAAGGCGCGATCGTGCTCGGCGGCGTTGCTGCCGCCGCCATTGGCGTGGCGCTGAACGGCGCTCCGGCTTTTCTTGTGATTTTGCTCATGGGGGTGGGGGGCGTGGTCGCCGGCGGCATCTGGATCGGTGCCGTCGGCGCACTCCGTCATTACCGGGCCGTCAACGAAACCATCTCCAGCCTGCTGATGGCTTACATTGCCATCGCCCTCATGAACCATCTGGTGGAAGGACCACTGCGCGATCCGGCCTCGCTCAACAAGCCCTCGACCCAACCGCTGGCCGACATCTACCGCATCGGCAACATTCCCGGGATGGAAGTGCATTGGGGCCTCGTCGTCGGCATCCTCGCCTGCATCCTGTCCTGGCTGCTGATCGAAAAGACCCGCTGGGGTTTTGCCGCCCGTATCGCCGGCGGCAATGTCAGGGCTGCGCAGGTCCAGGGGCTCGCGGTCGGCCCCTTGATCGTCGGCTTCACCGCGCTCGCCGGCGGTTGCGCCGGCCTCGCCGGCATGCTGGAAGTCGCGGCCGTGCAAGGCAGCGCCAACGGCTCGTTGGCCGCTGGCTATGGCTACACCGGCATCCTCGTCGCCTTCCTCGCCCGCCACAATCCGCTTGCGATCATCCCCGTCGCGATCCTGCTCGGCGGCATCGATGCATCCGGCGGACTGATCCAGCGGCGCATGGACCTGCCGGACGCGACGGTACTGGTGCTGCAAGGCATGCTGTTCATCGTCATCCTGTTCAGCGAGACCTTCTACGGTCGCTTCAAGCTCTTCAACCCCGACCTCTGGCAAAGGAGCGCCTGATGGCCGCCACCGACATCGGCCTGTGGGGCGTTCCGCTCGCCATGCTGGGCGGCGCCATCCGCGTGTCCACTCCCTTCATCTTCGTGTCGCTCGGCGAAGCCATCACGGAACGGTCTGGCCGCATTAATCTTGGCCTTGAAGGCACGCTGGTGTTCGGCGCCATGAGCGCCTATGCGGTGGCGGTGATGACCGGTTCGCCATGGCTTGGCCTGCTGGCGGCCGCGGCGGCCGGCCTCTGCTTCGGCCTCTTCCACGGCTGGATCTGCAAATTCCCGAAAGTCAACGACATCGCCATCGGCATTGCCCTGATGCTGTTCGGCACGGGCCTCGCCTTCTTCTTCGGCAAGCCCTTCATCAAGCCGTCGGCGCCCAATCTGCCGGCGATCCCCTTCGGCGCCTGGTCCAACATCCCGCAAGTGCAGGCGGCGCTCAACGTCAACGTGCTGTTCCTGATCGGCGCGGCCCTTGCTGCCTTCCTCTGGTGGGCGTTCCGCAACACCCGTGTCGGCTTGATCCTCCGCGTGGTCGGCGACAGCGCCGATGCTGCGCGTGCCATGGGTCTCAACCCGAACAATGTGCGCCTCCTCGCCACGGGGGTCGGAGGTGCGCTCGCCGGCATCGGCGGCGCCTATCTGTCGCTCTACTATCCCGGCAGTTGGACCGAGCGCATCTCCTCCGGCCAGGGGCTGATGGCGGTGGCGCTGGTGATCTTCGCCCGCTGGAATCCACTCGGCTGCTTTGCCGCGGCTTTGCTGTTCGGTGGCGCCGGCGCACTGGGCCCAGCGCTGCAATCGGTCGGCATCACCCAAGGCTACTACCTCTTCTACGCCGCGCCTTACATCCTCACCCTCATGATCATGATCGCCACCTCGTCGCCGAGCCGCGCGCTCGCCGGCGCGCCCGGCGAATTGTCAATCACCAAGTGACCGCCACCCAGGAACGCTCGCGAGACCGGAGTTTTGCCATGAACGCCAGAGCCGAGATCCCCCAGCGCTATATCGACGCCGATCCCTATCCCTGGCCGTACAACGGCGATCTGCGGCCGGACAACACCGCTCTCATCATCATCGACATGCAGACCGACTTCTGCGGGCCGGGCGGCTATGTCGACCATATGGGTTATGACCTGTCGCTGGTCAGGGCGCCGATCGAGCCGATCAAGGCGGTGCTCGGCGCCATGCGGGCCAAAGGCTATACCATCATCCATACGCGCGAGGGCCATCGCCCCGACCTCGCCGACCTGCCCGCCAACAAGCGCTGGCGCTCGCGCCGCATCCACGCCGGCATCGGCGACCCCGGCCCTTGCGGACGCATACTGGTGCGCGGCGAACCGGGCTGGGACATCATCCCCGACCTCTACCCGGCCGATGGCGAGCCGATCATCGACAAGCCCGGCAAGGGGTCGTTCTGCGCCACCGACCTCGAGCTGATCCTCAACCAGCGCGGCATCGAAAACATCGTGCTCACCGGGATCACCACCGATGTCTGCGTGCACACCACCATGCGCGAGGCAAACGATCGCGGCTTCGAATGCGTGATGCTGGAGGATTGTTGCGGGGCAACCGATTACGGCAATCATCTTGCCGCGATCAAGATGGTCAAGATGCAGGGCGGCGTCTTCGGGGCCGTGTCGAATTCCGCCGCGCTCGTCGCCCAACTGCCATGAGGAAGCCGCGATGAGCAGCACTCCCCACGGCAAGGCGATCGGCGTCGAGGCCATCGGCATGACCATGCGTTTCGGCGCCTTCACGGCGCTCGACGATGTCTCTATCAAGGTGCCGGCGGGATCGTTCCACGCCCTGCTCGGCGAGAATGGCGCCGGCAAATCGACGCTGGTCAAATGCATGATGGGGTTTTACCGCCCGACGTCAGGCAACATGCTGGTCGATGGGCGCGAAGTCGCGGTCGCCAGCCCCAGGGATGCTTCGGCGCTCGGCCTCGGCATGGTCTATCAGCATTTCACGCTCGTGCCGTCGCTGACGGGCGCCGAGAATCTGGTCATCTCGCGCGAGAAGGTGCCCGGGGTCATCGACTGGCGCAAAGAGCGCGGCGCGCTTGCCGCCTTCATGGAGCGCATGCCGTTCAAGCTCCCGCTCGACGTCAAGGTGGCCGAGCTCGCCGCCGGAGAGAAGCAGAAGCTGGAGATCGTCAAGCAGCTTTATCTCGGCCGCAATTTCCTCGTGCTGGACGAGCCGACATCCGTGCTCACGCCGGGCGAGGCTCAGGAAGTGCTTGGCCTGGTGCGCGACATGACGAAGGCCGGCGACCTCACCGTGCTGATGATCTCCCACAAATTCCACGAGGTCACGGCTTTCGCCGACGACATCACGGTGTTGCGCAAGGGCAGGCTCACCGGAACGGGAAGAGTCTCCGATCTCTCCCACAAGCAGATGGCGGCGATGATGATCGGCGACCAGCCGATCGCAGCGCTCGACAGCCGCGCCGAGCCGAAGCCGGAAGCCGAGATCGTCCTCAAGGTGAAGGCGCTGAAAGCACCCGATCGCACCGGCCTAAAATCGATCAACATCGCGGATCTCGGAGTGCGCTCCGGTGAGATCGTCGGCATCGCCGGCATTTCCGGCAACGGGCAGAAGGAGTTCCTGGAAGTGCTTGCCGGCCAGCGGGCCCGCGATCAGGGCGAAATCCTGGTTCGCGGCACGGCTTATGCAGCGACACGCGCCCAGGCGCGCGCCCTCAATGTCCGCCTCATTCCCGAGGAGCCTCTGAAGAATGCCTGTGCCCCGAAGATGACCGTCGCCGAGAACATCGCCTTCCGCACTTTCGATGTGGATGGCAACGGCAAGCCGGTGAGCTGGATCAGCTCTGGCGCCATCAAGTCTTTCAGCGCCCGCCTGGTCGAACAGTTCAAGGTCAAGACGGCATCGCTGTCCTCACCGATCGCGTCGCTGTCGGGCGGCAATGTGCAGCGCGCCGTGCTCGCGCGCGAGCTGACGGGCGCGGTCGACCTGCTGATCGTTTCTAACCCATGCTTTGGCCTCGACTTCTCAGCGGTGGCCGAGATCCGCGCCCGCATCATGAAGGCGCGCAACGCGGGTGCCGCGGTGCTGCTGATGTCGGAAGACCTCGACGAGCTCCTGGAACTCTCGGACCGTATCCTCGTCATGTCCGACGGTGCGCTCGTGTACGAGACCCCGATCGCGCAGGCGAGCGTGCAGACGATCGGCGAGCACATGGCGGGGCATCACTGATGGCACAAATCGAAGCCCTGCCCTTTGCCTTTGCCTTCAGGCCCGAGACAATGGCGCTCATCGTCATCGACATGCAGCGCGACTTCGCCGAACCGGGCGGCTTTGGCGCCAGCCTCGGCAACGACGTCAGCCGCGTTGTCGCGATCGTGCCGACGGTGCGGCGACTGATCGAGGGCTTTCGCGCCATGGGCTTGCCGGTGATCCACACCATGGAGTGCCACAGGCCCGACCTTTCGGACCTGCCGCCGGCCAAGCGCGACCGCGGCAATCCATCGATCCGCATCGGTGATGTCGGCCCGATGGGGCGTGTGCTAATCGCGGGCGAGCCCGGCACGGCAATCATCGAGGAGCTCGCACCGCTTCCCGGCGAGATCGTGATCGAAAAGCCCGGCAAGGGCGCCTTCTATGCGACCAGCCTCACGGACGACCTGGAGCGGATCGGCGCCCGCCAACTGGTCTTTGCCGGCGTGACGACCGAAGTCTGCGTGCAGACGACGATGCGCGAGGCCAACGACCGCGGCTATGAGTGCCTCCTCTGCGAGGACGCGACGGAAAGCTATTTTCCCGAGTTCAAGGCGGCCGCCATAGCAATGATCCGGGCGCAAGGCGCGATCGTCGGCTGGACGGCAACGATTGATCAAGTGCTCAAGGGAGTCGCGAATGCCTAATCTTGCCTTTGCCGACCTCCTCGGCGGTGGGTGGCGCGATCTGGCGTTCGAACCTTTCCGCGATGGCATCACAGCGCACTGGCTGCTTAGGGGTGACCGTGCCGGACCATCGATCGCGGTCCTCAAATATGAGCCGGGCGCCGGCGTGCCGCGCCACCTTCACGTCGGGCTGGAAACCATCGTCATCCTGGAAGGCACCCAGAGTGACGAGAACGGCGACTACCCGGCCGGGAGTGTCGTCCTAAACCCGGTCGGCACTGAGCACTCGGTTTGGACGAAGGAGGGCTGCGTCGTGCTGATCCAATGGGGCTTACCGGTGATCATTCTCGGGGAGACAAAATGAGCGACATCCGCTTCGACATCGGAAGCCTGCAGGCAGCCTATCAGAGCGGCCTAAATATCGCCGAGGTGATCGATACGGTCCTTGCCCGTCTCGACGCGGCCGACGACCCCGGGATCTTCATCCACCTTGCGACGAGAGCCGAGATGCTGGCCGAGGCCGAAGCGCTCGGCCCGTTCGACCCCACGGCAAGACCACTCTGGGGCGTCCCCTTCGCCGTCAAGGACAATATCGACGTCGCCGGAATGCCGACAACGGCCGCCTGCGCCGAATATGCCTTCATGCCGGTCAAGGATGCGACCGTCGTGGCGAAGCTCAGGGCCGCGGGCGCCCTGGTCGTGGGCAAGACCAATCTCGACCAGTTCGCCACCGGCCTCGTCGGCGTGCGCACGCCCTGGCCGGTCCCGCGGAATGCGATCGATCCGAAACTGGTGCCAGGCGGCTCTTCCTCCGGCTCGGCGGTGGCGACGGCGCGCGGCATCGTCTCCTTTGCGCTTGGCACCGACACAGCAGGTTCAGGACGCATCCCGGCAGGCCTCAACAATATCGTCGGGCTGAAGCCCTCGGTCGGCGCGTTGTCGACAGCCGGTGTCGTGCCGGCCTGCCGGACGCTCGACTGCGTCTCGGTGTTCGCGCTGACCGTCGATGATGCCGGTGCCGTGTTTGGCGCGGCCGCCGGCTTTGATCCAGCCGATCCCTATTCGAAGCCAGTGCCGACCGCGCCGACAGGGCCTCGCCCCCCGGTGCTGACCGTCGGCATTCCGGCTAGCGCGGACCGGAAATTCTTCGGCGATGCATCCATGCAGGGCGGCTTCGAAGCCGCTCTTGCCGCGCTGGAGGCGCTCGGCGCAAAGCTCGTCGAAATACCGTTCGGCGATTTCTATGCCACCGCCGATCTTCTCTACGAAGGCGCCTGGGTGGCGGAGCGCTATGCGGCGATCCGCGATTTCTTCGAGGCAAACGAAGCGGCGCTTCACCCGGTGACGCGCAAGATCGTCGGCGGCGCCAGAAGCCTGTCGGCCGCCGACGCCTTCCGCGGGCTCTATGCCTTGCAGGCCTACAAGGCCCGGCTCGCTCCGGTCATCGCCTCCGTCGACCTGTTCTGCGTGCCGACCGCGCCGACCCACTACACCCTCGATGCCGTGCTTGCCGATCCGATCGCCACCAACAGCCGCCTGGGTACCTACACCAACTTCGTCAATCTGCTCGACATGTGCGGAATTGCCGTGCCGACAGGTACACGCGACGACGGCCTACCGATGAGCGTGACCTTGCTGGCGCCCGCCGGTCACGACGCGCTGATCGCGATGCTCGCCCGCGACCTCCACGCAGCGAGCGGCCTTTCACTCGGCGCCACCGCCTGGCCGCAGCCCAGCTTGCAGCCGGCCGTTCTGCCGCCCCGTGATGGCAGGATCGATCTGGTGGTGGTCGGCGCGCATCTGTCGGGCATGCCCCTCAACGGCCAGCTCAGCGAACTCGGCGCGCAATTTCTGCGCGCCACCAGGACCGCGCCAGTCTACAAGCTCTATGCGCTGGCCGGCCAGTTCGTGCCCAAGCCCGGCCTGATCCGCGTTGCCGATGGCGGCATGCGGATCGACGTCGAGATCTGGAGATTGGAGCCGGAGGCCTTCGGCCGTTTCGTCGCTGCCATTCCGGCACCACTGGGCATCGGCACGGTTGAACTTGACGACGGCACCTCGGCCAAGGGGTTTCTGGTTGAACCCGTAGGCCTGGTCAGTGCCACCGACATCTCGTCATTCGGCGGCTGGCGCGGCTTTTTCGGACACGGCAAGGACATTTCCAACCGAGGCGATCGGCGGGCGAATGGTCAACCTTCCGTCCTGATCGAGAGTTGAAGACTTTTCAGCTAAGAAGCGCCGATGGGTGCGAGCGAAGCTCCGGTGAACAGCGCTCCACCGGCACGTCGCCCGTCCGAAAAGACGGAGAGACCTATCAAAGCACTCTGCGCGATGTCGGTTGCCGCGACCTCAAACCTCAGCTCCGTCTTGGCTGCCAAACGCAGTCGGGGCATCCAAAGCGTGTCGGCGACTGACTCGATGGTTACGCTTTGGTGGGAAATGGACAACGATCCGGCCCCCTCGATGTCCGTTCGCATGGAGATGGTCCCTTCGTCCGTCAATTCCTTTTCGTATCCGGTCAACGGATCGTGGCCCTGTTCTCCGAAGAGCAGCCGACACTGACGGCCATGGCGCTCATAAATGCTCGCCTCGCGCCAAGGCAAAGCAGCCAAAGACAGTCCGCGGAGCATGAGCTTGCCGCTGCCGTTTAGAAGTCTCAATGCAACGCTCTCGCCGCGGCCGCTCCCGCGCAGCGTCAGCGTCGTCCACCTGGAGGCGGATGTGGCGAAATGCGGATCAAACGTTCGAAGTGCCATATTATTGCAAGATGAGGGAGCGGCATCACGAGGTAAAGGATCGTCACTATTGTCGGCCACCGCCATAAGCTGCATCACTTTATGACCGGGTCGAAGCACGAAGCGCACCGACGCAGACGCATTGGGTTGGAGATCAACCATGTGCTCCGGCGTGTCGATACCTTCTGTCGTCCAGGGAGAGCCGGCCGCGGCAAACTCGAGCGTTGAAGCACCGACATTGGCGACAAACAGGCGGACGCGAACCTTGGACGCAGACCTCCGCCCGCGGTTATGAACCGCGACGTCGACATTGACTGCGCCGTCGGATGCAGGCGAAAACACGATCGCCGGGCTATCACAGATGAACTCGCGCACAAGTGGTTCCTCGCCGTTATCATCTGAAACACGGGGGATCCAGAGATCAACGTCGGGAGGTGCCGGCGCGAGCACGCAGCCCGCGTTCAATGTTCCGGCGCCAAGAGCGGGGTCCCAGCCTGCTGCTCCGTCCGGGAGGCCGGCCCCGCGCAGCAAGGCTTGACGAATGTCGAACCAGGTGGCGTGGCGGGCGTGGGCGCCCCACGCCTCGAAGAGCAACGCGACGGTTCCCGCAACGAGAGGCGTCGCAACGCTGGTTCCATCACCAGAATCTCCCCATGGAGACTGGTTGCTTCGCAGCACCGCTGCCAACAGGCCCTCGCCGCGCGCCGAAAGGTCTGGTTTCAATCGGCCGTCCAGGGTTGGGCCGACGCCCGTGCCGCTGCTGAGGGCGAGCCCAGCCGCATCGACAGCGCCAACCGTTATGACGCGACGTGCCGTGGCCGGCGCGCCAACGGTGCTCGCAAGCCATTCGTCCCGGGGCAGCGGGGCATACCATCCGCCCCGTTCGATGTTGTTCCGGTCGAGCCAAGCATGAACTCGGCCCTGAGCTCCATTCACAGTCACCGTCCATGTACTGGACGGAAAGAAGGGCCCCCGATTGCGCGTGGGCGATGCGGGATGAAAAAAAACGCTCAGGCACCAGCGCTGGCGGCTTTCACTCGGCGTCAGCACTGCGAGGACGTTGCCGCAGGCATGGCTCGGAAACGGAGGCACCGTCACGGCGACCGGGGCCTCCGCAGTCTGCACCGAAAGGCTGGCACGCCCGCCATAGTCGACGCTTCCATCGATCATGACCTGCGGCACCGGTCCGGCCTCGATCCAGATCTCGGCGACTGTGGGGAGATCGAGGAAATCATCGAATCGAAGCACGAACTGCGCCGAGCCGTCACAAGCCGGCACGACAGCGTGGTCGTGGCGATACCCCTGCCCTCGCCCTTTCGCTGGGCGCGCGAAACCGAAATTGCCTGCGCAGACCACGACACTACGGCCGGGCAGCAAGAGCAATTCATCCAGCAGCCGTTCCCCCAGAAGCGTGCCGTCATGCGGGCCGAGCGGATCGGCCGTGGAGAGATTGGCAACAACGGGCCCTGGCTCACGCATCAGCCGATGCAATCCAGCGAGCAAATCGGCGGCGTCGCCGACGCGGCCGGTCGTCTCATTCCCGGCGCCGACAAATGCCAGCTCCGCCTTCGGGGCGACACCCTCGAAGCTTCCGCCAGCTCCGTACCCGCCAACGATACTGCTGACGATCGTACCATGGCGGCGCCACACCCAGTTCAATTCCGGATCGATCGTGGCTTCGGCGCGTGTTTCCCACTGCTCGATCTGGATCCCAGGTGGTCGCAACTCGTCGCCAGTGTAGAGCCGCCCGGCAGGCACCGACGTAGAACTCTGCGCCGCATTGACATCCCAAATCCAACGCACCCGGCTTTCACCGCGCGCGTCGAGAAACGCCGGATGTCCGACATCGAAGACCGTATCGACCACGCCAACCAGCACACCCTTGCCCGTACAACTTTGTTGAGACGGCACCGCTGCGGCGTCCCGCGGCGACACAAGCGCCGATGACGATGTCCCGGTGTTGCTGCCGGGCCGCCCGAGGCGGCCAATGGATGCCTCCAGCAACGCGGGATGGTCGATCAATCGATTGGCGCGTCTCGACGGTCCGCTTAAAAGCTGGCCGACCTCCACCAGGACTGCGAAATACTCACCGGCCGACGCGAGAACGGTGCAGCCGAATAGCTGTTGCAGATCGTCGATACCCCCGAGGAAACGGATAACAGCTGCAACGCGCACATCGTCCCAATTATCGGTGTTTCCTGGCCCGAGTTCATCCTGGCTCCACGCAAGGAACTCTTCGGCCTCGTCACGGCTGGCAAGCAAACACAGCCGCGCATCCCGCAGGACCTGTGTCGGCCCGTGTCCCGGAGAGGCATCGTTGTTCATCTTGGTTTGTCGATAGAAGCGAATGGGAATAGCGTGGGATCCGCGAGTTTGCCATCGACATCCACCTCCGAAAGAAGCATGAGACCTGATTCCGAATTGTTACTTGCTGCGTTCCACATCTGACGTAGGCCCGTAAGCGCATCGGAAGCCGGCTTTTGCTCCGGCGTTGGATTCTGAAGCAACGCAGCCCATACTTTGCAGATCTCCTCCACATCCATATTCGGCGTATATGCGAACAGCATGCGAATCTCGGAGCCTCCCTGTCCTTGACCGATGAAGGTGCCAAGATAGAAACCGATCCCAAGCTCGCGCATGGTTTGGTCGATCAGGGCCTCAGGCAGGGTTTGCGTCGGAGCGACAGGCGTTTTCAGAAACGTCTGCAACTGAGTGATTTGATCCCAAGTCATCGAACAATACCACTCGTGCGCGGCGCCGAAAGGTCCCGGATTGGACCAATTCGGCGCGGTGACGTTGTGGAACGGCAGCGTGCTTTCGGTACGTACTTCGGCGAGCAACGTCATGGCCCGAGGACCAGGCAAATTTCCCATCCTTTGAAGCAGGTCCTGTGGATTGGTCATGTGATGTCCCCCTTTGTCTTTTGAACGAGCCCAAGCGCATGAAGCTGTCCCAATGCCGCATGGAAGGCGGCTCTGGAGGCGCCAGCGCCGCATGTGTTGCCGACCGCGTCGGAAAACCCTTGCGCGATCGCAGATTCGTCACGACCGTCGCAGAGCGTGAGAACGAGCCAAGTGGTCAAATTCAGACCATGCAAGGCCGCATGGCGGGGTGGTGTCGCGTCCGGTGCAGGCGGCAAATAGGCAAGACAGCACTCTTGCTCCGGAACCGGGCGCAAGCGTAGGCTCGGTTCACGCGTCCAATAGACGCGAGGGAAGCTGGGCAAGGTCCACTCCATTGTTCAGTTCGATGTCGAATGGGTCGGGCGCGGTCCAGCTTCCGCTCCAAGCAAAAGCGGTGCTCCGACAACCTCCTTTGCTCCCGTCACCACCACCTTTTGAGGATTTGCAACTTTCATCGACCCTGCCACTGCGCAGGTCTCGATAGAGGGGATGGCTCTGCCAGATTTCGCGAAATGAAGTCGTCGTGACATCACCGAAGTCGACATATTCTCGCAGATACATGCAGCCGATCGCACGCCCTCGGGCGTTGATCGCCGCTCCTTGCCAGCAGCAATTCCGGTCTTTGGGATGCCACGACTGCATGAGCGTCAATCCCTGCGGCACTTGCAACGCAGCCAAAGCCGCCATTTGCTCATTCAATGGCAATGCGAGATCCGACCAGTTCCGCTTTGCGCGGCCGAGAGGATAAAGGCGCAGGACCCCAACACGGGAGGCGCCGAGTCTTTGGGCAAGATTGAGAATAGCCTGTAATTCTGGCGCCGTTTGACGCGTGAGAATGACAAGGGCATCGGTCGGAATGCCGCAAGCGACGAGGTGCTGGACGGCCGCGCATGCTTGCGCAAAACTGCCCGGCACTCCGGTGTGCGTGTCATGTGTCTCGGCGCACGCGCCCATGAGATCAACGAGAGCCCGGCCAAGTCCAGCGTCCCGCAGCGTGGCACCCATGATGTGGTCCAACCCATACCCATGTGTGCGCATCATCGTCATCATACGCGGGCTCGCCGCGCGGAGCAGATCGAACAGTCCCGGTTTCGCCAAAGGCTCGCCGCCCTCGATGTAAAGCTGGATGACCCCTTGCGCGGCAAAATCGTCAAGCAAGACGACCCACTGGTCGACGCTCAATTCTTCCTGGCGTGGCTCCGCACTGCAATCCGCGTAGCAATGCCTGCACCGCAGAGGGCACGTCTCGGTCAGTCCGATTGTCATCGATGTCGGCGAGTCGAGAGCTAATTTCATGGCAGTACCCGAGCAGCGCAGCACAATGGTCCAAGGTCACTCACGCTATTCGCGCTTGGCATCGAGTCAATAGTGATATTATCGCGACCGACCCCGCAAAGTGATCTAATTCACAAACGGGTTTAAAATAATCGCGTCTTGCCCGGATGTTGGGCTGTGTATTCCTGGAGAAGACCGCAGCTTTGCGGGTGGAAGATCATGGAACGGTATGCGCTCAGCCGTGAAGATGTTATCTTCACGTATTGAAAAGTGCAGGAATACTGGGATATTGGCGCCGTCGAGCACGTGCAGAGCGGGAGGCAGGACATTGAAGAGCGTGCTGGATGTCAGAACGGAGGGGCGATACCTCACGATCCTGTTTTGCGACATGATCGATTCGACCCTTCATCAGTTCAATATGGATCCTGAGCAATTCAGTGCGCTCCTTGGCGCCTACCGGAAGATTGTTTTCGAGCAGGTCAATCGGCATCGCGGCCATGTCGCGAGGGTCATCGGCGATGGAATTCTCGCGTATTTTGGCTGGCCGCGCGCGACCGGTCGGGATGCCGAAATGGCGGTCGTCTGCGCACTGGAAATCGGAAGGGAACTCGCAAGGCACAGCAAAGCGGATCCGAATCTGCAATATCTAGCTGCGCGCATGGGAATAGAAACCGGGTGGGTTCTGGTCGGAGATATTGGGCCTCTGGAGCAGATCGAACACAATGGCGTTGTTGGCCGCGCGCCAAACATCGCAGCCCGCCTGCAGCACCTTGCCGGCCGCAACGGTGTGGTGGCAGGCGAAACAACTTTATCCTTGCTGCCTGACTGGTTCCAAACGGAGGTGGCGGATACCACCGGCATTAAATTGCCAATGCCAATCCGGGCTGCCCATATCCGGGGCATGATTGACAAGGTGGCGCCCCTCGCGCGCCTGCAACCAAGCCAGTCTAGCCCACTGATTGGGCGCGAAGCGGAGCGCGAGCGGCTCATCGAGGCGTGGCGCATTGCAACTTCCGGCGCAGGACAGGTTGTCTTGGTGTCCGGAGAGCCTGGGGTTGGAAAATCTCGCCTCGTTGGAGCTTTCCTCGAGAGTCTGCCGTTGGACTCTTACCGCTGTCTCGCGTTGTTCTGTACCCAACAGTCAATCGAGGAGGCATTTTATCCGCTCGTTGCTCCGCTCAGGCGGGCGCTCGATCTCACGTTGGACGCCTCTCATGACGAGATCAGTGCCGGAGCGACCAAACTCGCGAGGTGGATCGGACACGACGCGGACGCAGAAGGTGTGGCGCTCGCTGCATTGCTCGGCGTGCCGGTTCCCGCCGGCATTCCGACAGCTGAAATTCGACGCAACACCTTCAGCATGTTGAATAGTTGGATTGCCGATCAAGCCGCAAATCGGCCACTGGTCCTTGTGGTTGACGATTTCCAATGGGCTGACCCCTCGTTCGCAAGCTTTATCGAGCAGCTTGCGGCGCACGCTGGGACAATGCGCCTGCTTCTGCTCATTACGCATCGAGCCGACCATATTGTTGAATGGGCCGAACAGGTTGGCGCGACGCGACATCACCTCGGTCCGCTCCCGCCAGAGGAGGCCGCAAAGCTTGCCGGGACTGTGCTCGAAGGCATTTCGGCAGATGATGCGGCCATGATCGCGACACGCGCGGACGGAATTCCGCTGTTTGTCGAAGAATTCGCTCGGGCATCCCGAGATAGCGGTCACCGCCCAGAGCAACTTCCAGCCGCTATATCTCAGTTGCTTGCTGCGCGCCTCGATTCCCTTGGCCCCACCCGCCATCTTGCGCAACTTGCCGCAGTCATCGGCGACGAAACCTCTGTGTCAATGTTGGCCCAAATCGCCGGCATGTCCGACGAGGAATGTCTCGAGCACGCCGACCTTCTGTTGACAAGAGGGGTGATGACACGGCGGATATTAAGCGACGGTACGTTGGTTTCATTTCGTCACGTCCTGTTGCGTGAAGCTGCCTATCAAGCTTTGCCGACCGCGCACCGAGCCCGGTTGCACGGTATGGTTGCGGAGCATCTCCGCAATTCCAATTTACAGATGGAAGTCACGGCTCCTGCGGTCTTGGGTTGGCATCTTGAACGTGCGGGGCGGCCCACCGAAGCCGCGGATTTGTTCCGGCGTGCGTCGGCGACTGAGCTTACGACGGGTGCTTTTGCCGAGGCGGAAGCCCACGCTCGCCGAGCGGTCCGCCTGCTCGAAAAATTGACCGACAATGCCGATATCAAGGGTCACTATTCTGCTCTTTCCCTCTTGGGCGAGGCCTTGATTGCGACGCGCGGCGAAGGCAGCACCGAAGTGCGGACCACATACGAGCGCGCGGCGCATCTTGCCTTGCAAGCCCGAGCAATGAACGATTTGCCGCCGCTCGTGCGCGGTCTGTGTGCTTCATATCAAGTCCGCGGCCCTCTTGCTCGAGCACGCAAACTGAGCGACTTTCTATTGCGATTGTCGAAGCGCATTGGCGACGACGCCCTCATCGCGGACGCGGAGCGCCGGCTCGGCTGGTGCCTGGTGTGTCGAGGCAGTTTCACCGCTGCCGGCGAACTGCTCGAGCAAAGCGTGAAACGCGCGTCAACAAGCGGCGTGTCAACGTCGTCCTCCGCAAAAATTGACGCGCGTGTGCGCGCATTGGCAAATCTTGCAATCTTGAGTGCATTGCGCGAGAGCGATGAAGAAATCTGCGAACGCACCCGTCGACTGGTCACGGCGATTGAAGAGTGCCAGAGGCCATTAGCTATCGCCTATGGTTATGGATGCGCCGCGATTGCGAGTATGATCGTTGGCGACATCCACGCGACATACGACTTTGCTGCAAAGGCGACGCAGGCTGCGACCGAGCATGGGCTCGTTTATTGGAGCACCATGGCCCAGATACTCAGCAGTTGGGCCGAAACGCGGCTCGGCAGCCAGGAACATGGGCTCGCCAGCCTTCTGCAGGGCCTTGCTCTTTATCGCAAGACCGAAAGTTTGGTGCTGCTGCCTCTTGCCTTGATCATGTTGTCCGACGCTGAGGCCGAGTCTGGTTCGCTCGACCGGGCGATAGCGGCCCTCGATGAAGGGGACCGCATCGTCGATAGCATTGGCGCCCAAGCCTTCAGAAGCCTCCTACTGGTTGCGCGGTCCAAGGTCCTTTACCGGGCCGGCAAGTTTTCAGAGGCACAAGATGCATTGGAGCTTGCTCATCGGGAGGCCACTGCGATCGGTGCCGTTGCAGTCGTGCGAAGAACTTCCACAGTCTCGCAGTTGCTGGAGGGCAAGGCCCGTCAAGCAGCCTATTGCGGCGCAAGTGCCGCGACGGCTCTGTCGGCAGCAAGGACTTCGTTAGAAAAGCCATTGAAATGATCACGGTTCGGACGACTGGCTGAAAGCCGAGACGGCGCGGGCGAATCTGTCCCACTCGCGTTGGGACGGGTGCTCGTCGGCTTTACGGCGTTTGCGTGCGAAATGATCGACTAGTCAACCGTTTGTCCACTCCGACTCTGTGCCTACGTGATGTGGCTTCCGGGAACGACACTGCGCGTCAGCCAGACATTCCCGCCGATGGTGGATCCTCTGCCGATGGTGACACGCCCGAGAATTGTCGTTCCCGCGCAGACGACGACATCATCTTCGAGAATGGGATGGCGGGGATTGCGCTTGATCAAAGCGCCCGTTTCGCCGATCACAACGCCGGTCCCGTGATCAATGAAAAAGCTGGGGTCGATCTGAGCGCGGGGTGAGTATCAATTCCCGTCTGCGAATGCGCGATAGAGACTTTACGCGGGCGAATGGCGCCTCGTTCCAACTTAAGTGGACAATGTCTCTTGATCAGGATCAGTGCAGAGCCTTGATGATTCCCATGGTCATCTCAGCCGTCGACGCCACACCATTGATGTCGCGGGTCCGGGTCGACGGGTCGGCCAACGCGGTTTCCATCGCCCGCTCAATTGATTTGCCCGCCGCGGCTGCCTCCGGAATGCCCCTATCGTTGCCGAGCCAGGACAACAGCATCGCGGCCGACGCAATCATCGCATAGGGGTTCGCGATGCCCTTGCGGGCGATATCGGGCGCGGATCCGTGCGTCGCCTGCGCCATGGCGACGCGGCCCTCGCCGATACACAATCCCGGCGCCATGCCAAGACCGCCAACAAGACCGGCCGCCTCGTCGCTGAGGATGTCGCCGAACATATTGGTCGTCACCACCACGTCGAATGTTTGCGGGTCGCGCAGGAGCCGCAAGGCGAACGTATCGACGATAACCTCGTCGACGCGAACATCCGGAAACGCCTGTGCCGCCCGATAGCATTCCTCCACGAACATGCCGCAGCCGAGCTTGAAAACCGTGTTCTTGTGGACCAGCGTCAGGTGCTTCTTGCGCTGCCGCGCAAGTTCAAGCGCCGCCTTTGCCACGCGATAGCTGCCTGTACGGCTGATCACGCGGACCGAAATGGTGAGGTCCTCGGTCGGTCGAAATTCGCCTGATCCGGCAACGACGTTGCGATCGGGCTGAAAGCCTTCGTTGTTCTCACGCACGATGATCAGATCGACATTGTCGAACAGGCAGCCGATTCCTGGAAATGAGCGGGTTGGCCGTACATTCGCGAAAAGATTGAACGTCTTGCGTAGGATCGGATGCGGATTGATCGCGCCGGGAACTTTCGGATAGGCCTGATGGCCGATCGGGCCGAGGATCCAGCCATCAAGCTTGCCGAGCGACTCCAACGTGCCATGCGGCATCGTGCTGCCGTGGGTTTCGAGAGCGCGCCGTCCGATGGGGATCGGATGCCAGTCAATCGCGACGCCGTAGCGAGCCGCCGCTGCCGCTATGACGTCAACGGCCGCCGGGACGATCTCGTGGCCGATATCGTCGCCCTCGAGAATACCGATGGAAAGAGTCATGGCGGTCAATTCCTTGCGGGGATCGTCAAGGCGGCAAGTCCGTTGATCGATGGGAGCGTCGGCAGGCGCCAGACGGTCGCAAGCACGTCGTCGGTGACGGCCTCTCCGAGCACGGGATTGCTCGAGCCGCGGAATTTTTCATCCAGCTGCGCGTCCGAAAGCGGCCGCTCGACACTTCCGAGCGCACGGCGGATGTGGCGTTCGATCACGGTTCCATCGTCCAGCGTGACGACGATCCGGACGGATTCTTCCGGCATCGCACGATCTGCCGTGGCCATGACGCGGTCGCGCAAGGCGATGACGGCGGGATCGGCGACGATTGCGTCCGTGAAGGCCGAAGGCGTGCCGTCGCCATGCAACAACGCCACGGCGGCGGAATGATAGACGCTGAACTTACCCTCAAGCCCGGTTTTCGGCGTTCGTTTTCCAGTCAGTTCGAGAACCAGCGGATGGGTCGTCAGCTCGACCTTGGCGATCCTGTGCACCGCATCGCCGATTTCCGTCCTGATCTGCTGGCAACCGTCGATCGTTGGATGAATGACAATGCCGCAGGCAAAGGGCTTGTAGGTGTTGAGGCTGGTTTCCCAACGCTCTCCGAGCCCTTCGAGAATTTCGCCGTAGTCCTGTTTGGTGGAGAGAACGTTGGCAAAGCCGCGCGGCGCTTCGATCGACCGTTCCGAACTGTCGAAGCCCGACCGCGCCAGAAATGCCGCCATGGTCCCGTTCTGCGCTGCCCGGCCGGGATGCAAACTCTTGCACATGGTGCCGAACATTTCGCGCAGACCCGACGACTGGGTGGCGGCGATGCCAAGCGCCCACGTCATCTTCCGGCTGTCGAGCCCAAGAAGTCGCCCGACGGCGGCCGCTGCTCCGAAAACGCCGGCCGTGCCGGTGATGTGCCATCCACGATCGTAATGGTCGGGATAGATACAGTTTCCGATGCGGCATTCCGCCTCGATGCCGAGAATGATCGCGGTCAGGAGATCGGCACCATTGATCGGCATCAGTTCGGCGGCCGCGAAAGCCGCCGACGCAACGGGACCGGCCGGGTGGATGATGGTTTTGAGATGGGTGTCGTCGTAGTCGAGCACATGCGATGCGATGCCGTTCAAAAGCGCAGCATGCAGGGCATCGACCTCGCGGCCGCGACCGAATATCGTGGCCTGAGCCGGGCCGGAGAACAGGCGGACGGCATCGAGCGCGCGGTCAACGGTCTCGTGCGGCGAACCGCCGATCGCACAGCCGAGCCAGTTGACGACGGTGCGAAGGCCTTCCCGCCGGACAGGCTGCGGAAGCGAAGCCGCGGGATAATCGACGATCCAGCGGGCAAGTTGTCGGGTGACGTCAGCGGTTTGCATGCGTGATCCTATAGAAGTCCGCGGGAAAGACCGCCGTCGACGTTGATGGATTGACCCGTGACGTAGCTGGCACGAGGACTGGCTAGAAATGTCACAAGGCCGGCCACCTCATCGGGCTCGCCGAAGCGACCGAGTGGAATCTCCCGCGCAAACTCAGCGATGATCGCATCTGGAGTCGTATGCTGATCGGCCGCCATTTTCGCGGCTCGCGTCGTCCACAATGGCGTCAGCGTCCGACCAGGTCCGACAGAATTCACGCGAATTCCGAGCGGCGCGAATTCGTTCGCAAGGGTCTTCACAAGGCCCAACAAGCCGGCTTTGTGCACATTCGTCATGACCTGATGTGCGTGCGGCGACTTCGCCGCTGCCGACCCGAGGATGACGATTGCCGGCTGCCGGCCGGATTGTAACAACGGCAAGGCCGCTCGTATCGCCCGCACGCTGGACAGCACGTTGAAATTGTAGTTCGCTAGCCAGTCCTCGTCAGAAAGTGTTTCGAACGAGGCACGCACGCTGCCACCAACCGATACGACAAGCGCATCGAGACCGGGCCATCGTGCGGCGATTGCCGCTGCCAGACCTTCGGCGCCATCCGCCTGCATCAGATCTACCGCATGCGTCGAAGGCCTTCTCCCAGCCATTTTCTCGATCTGGTTCGCGGCTTCATCGAGCTTTTGCGGATTGCGCGACGCGATGATCAGTTCGGCGCCTTCGGTCGCCATCTGCATTGCTGCCGCGAGACCGATACCTGTGCTCGCACCAATGACGACAACCCGCCGGCCTTGGTAGCCGAGATCCATTAGCGGACCCCTTCGACGGCCAGAAGACCCATCAGGGGAGCGATCGACGGCAGAGCCTCAAACGATCGCGCCAGTGCGACGACCTCGCGCGCCTTTGCATCGGGAAACCGCGCGAACTCGGCACAACTCAGAAATTTCTCCGCAACCTCGTCGAATGTCATCGGCATCGCCGGGCTTCCACGCCCGAAATCAGCACGACCGGAGATCCGCCGGCCATCGCTCAGATCAATGTCGATGATGGTCGTCATCTTCTCGAACCCCGCCTGTTCGGCCGCATCGTCCACGACAAAATCGATCCGCTCGATCATGGCCTTCACATCCGGTCGCAGAACTGTTTCATCGGTGAATTCTGCAAGCGTAGCCCGACCATCTAGCAACAGGATCGCCATGCAGAACTCCATCGAGAATTTGGCCTGCAGCTCGTTTTTCGGCCGATGGTGGATCAGTGCATTGGGCATATTGGAGTTGGTGCCGACGCGAACGCGAACCACATCTTCAGCGCGGATCGCATAGGTACGGATCAGACGGAGCATCTCCGTCATGCCCGGATGGGTCAGCGAGCCCGACGGATGCGGCTTGATCGAAATGCCTGGGCTGGCGAATGTCCAGGGATGCCCGAGTCTGCCGACGATCGCGCCGGCATCGAAGCCACCGCCGGCGGCGCGGAAGAAGCCGCGTGGAGCCTCGAGGATCGTGTCTGTCGCAGTCCAACCGAGTTCGGCGAACTGGGCCGCCGCAACGCCGCTCTCGGACGCTCGGCCCGCATGGAACGGCTTGGTCATGGTGCCGAAATTTTCACGCAGACCGGCCGACTGGCTGCCGGCGATCGACAGCGCGCGTGCCGTGGTCGCTTGGTCGAGCTCCATCAGCTTGGCGCTTGCCGAGGCCGCCGCAAAGGTTCCGCACGTCGCGGTCGAATGGAATCCGGTTTGATAATGACGCGGATTGATCGCCTCGGCGATCTTGCATTCAACCTCGACCCCGATCAGGTAGGCTAGGAGCACGGATTTGCCGTCTTTTCCAAGCATTTCGCTGGTGGCCAAAGCAGCGGGAAGCGCGGGTGCGGTCGGATGGGTTAGGAGCCCGTAGACCCGATCAGACGCGACAGCGAGCTGCGTATCGTCGAAATCATCGGCATGGATACCAACACCATTGGCAAAGGCGGCGAAACGGGGTGCAACGCGCCATGCGCTGCCGATCACCGTGGATGGCCCCTCCCCCAGCACGAGTTGCGCCAAATGCCGCCGCACGAGCTCGCCGCTTTTGGCCACTGCCCCCGAAATCGCCAGCCCCAGTCCATCAAGGACGGATTTCTTCGCCAGCTCGACCACCTCTGCCGGGATTTCTTCGAAGGTCGTGCCGCAAACAAAGGCGGCGACATTTCGTGTCAGGCCTGCCACCGGCGGAGAGACGTGTTCTGTCATTTTGTTTCCGATCCCGACACAACGCTCATCTGAGGTCTAGAAATAACCTAAATTGTCAATTGTCAACAATTTTCTGTATGGATCTGACCAAAGGACCGGCATATTATCGGGTCAGCACATGTATGGGATTGATACCAATGACTGCATTCTTTGACGCCGCAGAGGCGCTCAATATCAGGCGAACCGAATCGTTGACATCGCTTGTGCGTCGAGAACTGGAGCGGATGATCGAAAGCGGCGAATTGAAAGGCGGCGATCGCCTGAATGAAAATTTGCTGGCAACCAAACTTGGTGTGAGCCGCGGGCCCGTACGTGAAGCCTGCCGCGGGCTCGAGCAAAGCGGGCTCGTCGACGTCATCGTCAATCGCGGCGTATTCGTCCGCACCCTCAGTGATCGCGAAGCCGCCGAATTGTATGATATTCGCGCATCGCTCATGCGCCTTGCCGGCATGACCCTGGCGCCCATCATCGTCGACTGGCAGATCGCCGAGCTTCGCTCGCTCATCGACAAGATGGAAGTTGCAGCCGAACAGGACGACCTCAACACATTCTATCCGCTCAATCTGCAATTCCATCATGCCATCACCGATTATGGCGGAAATGAACGGCTGGTGGCACTCGCTTCCGCGATCCAGCGGGAAGCTCATTTATTCCGTCGCCGAACGCTCCACATGCCTGGGCGGATGTTGGCTTCCAACGCAGAGCACAAATCGATTCTGGCGGCGCTTGAGGCCCACGATGCGCTGCGCGCGGGCGCAGAGATGGAAGCGCATGTCATGAACAGCCGCGTTCTATTGTTTGGTGCTCCCGGCCAACAGACCCGTTGATCCGTCTGGCTACAGCCGTCGGCCCCAATATGCTGCTCGGCCGATCAGGCGAGCGGCAGTCTTTGGCGTCCGCCAAGAAGCGGCAGCTGATTGGCAATGATGACGATCGTAAAGGACACGACCAAAAGCGTGATCCCCAGAACTGCGATCGCGCCGAGATCGCCACTTTCGTTCAGGTCGTAGATGATGACCGAGACCAGCTTCGTATCGGCCGTTGTCAGCAGAATCGTTGCCGACAATTCCCGAATCGTGCCGATGAAGATCAAGCACCAAGTGGCAACCACGCTCGTGCGCAGAAGCGGCGCAGTGATGCGGCGTATCGTCGTCATTCGGTTCGCGCCAAGAATACGGCTTGCCTCCTCGAGTTCCGGACTCATTGTGCCGATCGACGTCGAAAGCTGCTGGTAGGCGGCGGGCATTTCCATGGTCACGAAAGCGATCAGCAGGATCCATAGCGTCCCGTAGAGCATGAAAGGCGCAGTGGAATAGCTGAGAAACATACCCACACCGAAGACGATGCCGGGGACTGCAACTGGTATTGTCGCAATTGTCCCGAGCAGCCAGATCCCTGGAACAACGCGACGCTGGACGAGATAGGCGACCAGAAGCCCGATCAGCGTGCCGATGGTCGCAGATCCGACGCCGAGGAGAAGCGTGTTGCGCATGGCAAGCTGAGTGGCGGAGAATTCGAAGAAAACGAAGTGAAAATTGTGCAGTGTCAGATTACTCCACGTCAGTGCTTCGGAAACGTTTTTTGTGAAGGCCGTTTTCAACAGCGCGGCGTAAGGCAGGCCGACCGTTAAAGTCAGCACCAGTGCGACAAAGCCCAGCGCTGGCCAGCGCCACCAACCCAATTTCGTCACTCGAGCCGTGCCACTCTTGCCGCCCATGACGACATAGCCGCGGCGCCCGAGAATGCGCCGTTGGATCCACAGCAGCAGAACCGAAATGGCGAGAAGCGGAAAAGCTGCCGCCGCTGCGAGTCCCGGTTTTGGCGGATATTGAAACAGGCTCCAAATCTTGGTTGTGATCACGTGAAATCCTGCCGGGAGAGCCAAGATCGCCGGCGATCCAAACATGGTCAGCGCTTGCAGCACGGCAATCAGCGTTCCGGCAATCAACGCCGGCATGACAAGCGGCCACGTGATCCGCCGCAGGGTCGTCGCTTGTCCGGCGCCAAGGATCGCCGAGGCATCCTCGAGGTCGCCCGGCACGCGCTCGAAGGCATTGGCGAGCAGCGTGAACACCAAAGGAAACGTGTAGCACGAGATGGCGAAAATCAGGCCCTCGAGCGTATAGATATCGACCAACACCGCAAAAGGCGGCAGGCCGAATGCGCTGCGATAGGCCTGATTGATCAATCCGCTGTTAGGAGCGGCGAGAATCTCCCATGCGATTGCGCCGAGAAATGGCGGCGTCACAAAGGACGCCATGATCAGGGCCCGGATCACAGTTCGTCCGGGCAGATCGGTACGCGCCACGAGCCAGGCGAGCGGCGTGGCGATCGCGGCGGATACGGCGCCAACGCCAAGAGCCATCGTGATCGACACGATCGCCGGCTTGCGCAGCGACGGATCGGCCGCTAGCTGTTGGAAATTTGCCAGCGTGAAATGTCCGGCGCTATCCGACAAACTATATCGCGCCAGCCAGAACAACGGCAGCAGGACAAGAACCCCAAGCACAACCGCGATCACAACGAAGACCACGGTCGAAGGATCTGCTAATCGGCGTGTCGGCTTTCTCACGGGCAGATCCATGGTTGCGCTGCTCATGTGCCGAAATATTCCTCGTATTTCTTCTTCAAATCGTCGATCACCGCTTCGAGCTTCACGGGGTCGGAATACAGGAGCTTGATCTGTGAGAGCGGAACGCGACCCGCCTTCTCCTTCACCTCCGGATGAAAGGACCTCAGCCCACCAACGTCGCTGTTGGCCTGCTGCGCTTCACGGCTGAACATAAAGCCATAAAAGACTTTTGCCGCCGCCGGATGAGGGGCGTCCTTCAAGATGGCGGCATTACCGATCACGACTGGAACACCGTCGGTGGCATAGACCGGCTCGACCGGTGTGCCGCTCTCCTTCATCGTCAGGATGTTGTATTCATTGCCGTCCGCCATGACCGGTCGCTCGCCGAGCGCCAATTTCTTCGGCGGCTCGGTTGAGGACTGGACCTGCATAATCTTCTGCTGGCCAAGCTTTTCGAAATAACCCCATCCCAGCGCCTGGCTGAGAGCGTAGGTGTCCGTCACGATCGTGCCGCTGTAGCCGGGATGGCCCTTCACGATCATGCCTTTCCATTTGGAATCGAGGAGATCCGCATGGCTCTTAGGCGCGTCTGCGGCCGTAACATATTTCGTATTATAAGCGATGATCGACAGATGGGCGCGGTAGGCCGCATACTGACCGTCCGCATCCTTGGCTTCGGCCGGCCAATATTTCGCAACGTCCTCCGGCACCGCCGGCAGCAACCAGCCCTGTCGCTTGAAGACGACGAAATTCACCGCATCCGATGTTTCGATCACATCAACCGCGTGAATCTTGCTGTCATATTCCTGATTGATGCGTTGGAAGATACGCTCTGCACCGGCGCGCTCGACCTGCACCTTGATGCCCGGATATTTCGCCTCAAACAAGGCCGACAATTTTTCCGATACGGCAACGTCAGTTGACGTGTACCAAACGACCGTTCCCTCTTTGACAGCGGCATCGACCAAGTCAGGAGTTACGCTATAAGGCGCCGGCGGGGCGGCCATGCCGGCACCGGTCAGGCAGGCTGTGATTGAAAGCGCAGCGACGACGACTGGGAAAGCTCGCATGGGTTTCTCCTCCACCTCACGAACGGGGCCAGTTGTTTCTGGTACCCCATAAGACGCGTTCAAATTCCGATATGTCTTCGCGCACGTTCTCTCGCCGAATAGATTTCTATTCGCCACACCGACTAGTGCGGAAGCGCGCGACAATGATCCGGTGGAAAATGCAGCCATACAGTTCGTCCGACCGCAACCTCGATGGACGCCGGCGCGAGCACACGAATGGCGACCCCTGATGCGAGCGTCACGACGTAATCTCGATATGGCCCCAGATAGACATGGCGCGTGACCATGCCTTCGGCAACATTGTACGAGTCATCTGGCATCGTCGCGCGCATTTCAACGTCGTGATGACGAATGGCGACGAAGATCCCGCCCGCCGGCAAATCCGCGCCATTCTCACATCTGAGAACGAGGCCGTCACCGCAATCGGCCACATCGCCCGCAAGTCTTGCCTTGAGGATATTCGTCCCGCCAATGAAGCGCGCCACGAATTGTGATTTCGGCTCCTTGTAAATCTGAAGCGGCGTCCCGGCCTGCTCGATGCGCCCCCCGTTCATGACCACGATGACGTCCGCGGTCGTCATGGCCTCGGTTTGGTCATGGGTGACATAGACGGTGGTGTACCTGTACCGATCGTGCAGACGGCGAATTTCGAAGCGCATGTCTTCGCGAAGGTTCGCATCCAAATTGGAGAGTGGTTCGTCGAGCAATAGAATATCCGGCTCGACCACAAGGGCCCGCGCGAGCGAAACCCTCTGCTGTTGCCCACCGGAAAGTTCACCCGGATAACGATCTGCCAGCGTCACCAACTGCGTGATCGACAGAACTTCTTGCACCTTCGCGGCGATATCCCGTGCCGGAAGCTTACGCAACGTGAGACCATAGGCGACATTTTCGGAAATCGTCATATGTGGCCAAAGCGCGTAGCTTTGGAAGATCATGGACATACTTCGCCGCTCCGGCGGCTCGGCCCATCCTGTCGCCGAAATCACTTTGCCCTCGACACGTATTTCGCCGGCTGTCGGCTTGATGAAACCGGCAATCAACCTCAGCGTGGTGGTCTTGCCGCATCCCGACGGACCGAGCAGACAGACGAGCAGACCCTTTTCGACGGAAAGCGACACGTCATCCACTGCCGCGAAATCGCCGTAGCGTTTGGCAAGCCCTGCGAGTTCCAGGTGCGACATGCCTCACCCTATCCTTTTCGTTTCAACCTGCCCGGTCTGTGCCTGCCCATCTTCTGCGGCAACATGCGGCGATATTAAAAGCGACAAATAAATTGTCAACAATTTACATTTTATAAAAACCTTGCTAGGTTTTCTTTGCGTGGGGAGCTGGGCGTGTCTCCATCCGCGTTTCGCGGCATTTGGATTCGCTGCGAACGCGCGGTCTAACGTTCTCGAATGCCAGAAAAATTGCTCAAGACGGCCGCAACGACCAACCGCTTGAAACCTGGGAGGATTTATCGATGACCGTATCCAGATATGTCTCTGTGGCGACTTCTGTATTACTGCTGGCGTGCGCCGTCTCTACTGCCAAAGCTGGGGATGCACCGGGCTTTTATCATCAGATCGGCGAACTTAAGCTGGGTGGAACGGGCACCTCGTGGGACCACATCGATTACGATCCGTCGTCGCATCGGGCGTATCTGAGCCGTCGAGCTGATGGGCTGACCGTCGTTGACGTCATGACGAATGCCGTTGTCGGACAGGTCGCCAACGCCAAGGGATCCGGCGCATCGGCCATCGTTCCCAAACTCGATCGCGGATTTACCGCCAATACCGATGGATCCACGTCGGTTTTCAAATTGTCGGATCTGTCGCCCGTCGACCGTGTCAGCTTTGGCGACAATTTCGACGGCGTCGTCTATGACGAGGCGACAAACATTCTCGCATACCAACAAGCCGACAATTCGAAGGAGCTGCTTGTCGATGCCGCGACGATGAAGCTCGTGGGAACGATCGAAGTCGAAGGGACACAGCTCGAGCGGCCGGTCGTCGACAACAAGAGCAATCTTTATTTGCCGCTGCGCGACAAGCATATGGTCTACAAGATCGACCTCAAGGAAAAGAAGATCGTCGCGAAATGGGACGTATCTTCTAAATGCACGGAGCCCTCGGGGTCGGAATTCGATGTCGCCAACAATCGGCTGCTACTGCCGTGCCGCGGCAAACAGCTCAATCCCGTCCTCGCAATTATCGACGCGGACACCGGAGCCATCACCGGCACGGCAATCAGCGGCCGCGGCGCCGACGATGTGATCCTGGATCCGGCCACGAAACAGCTTTTCATTTCGGCTGGCGTCGACGGCGTCCTGACGATCTACAAGCAGGAAAGCGCCGATAAATATACGTTGACGGAGGCTCTGCAGACCCGTCCGAGCCTGCGGGTTATTCGTTATGACGCGGGCACGCAGAAGATCTTCGGCGTGACGGCTGAAGGCATATACGATGCGTCAAAGAAGAATCTTGCAGCCGTTTCACCATTCTACGCCAATGCTTATACGCCCGGCACCTTTGTGATGTTGACCTACGGTCGCTGAGAACCGAACGGCTGTTTGAGATTGCCGGCGAGCGGACTCTCGCCGACAGTTTCAGTCGCGAAAGCGAAACTCCATGCAAGCGCCTGAGACAAGCCTGCCGGTCATCGCTCTTGTTCCTGGCGATTGCACCGGCATCGGACCAGAGCAGACCGCGCGAATTCTCGCCAACGGCACGCTCGCAGAAGTCGCCCGCCTGGTGGTGGTCGGAGATGCCCGCGTCTTGGCTATGGGCATGTCACAAGCCGGCGTCCAGTTCGACGTTCAATGCATCGACTCGCCAAGCCAGGCGGATTGGCACAGCCAAGCCGTGCAAATGGTGGATCTCGGCAATACCGATCCCGCCCTCTTTCCTCTTGGCAAAGCCAGCGCTGAATCCGGCCGACTGACCGGCACAACGCTCGCACGGACAATCGATTTCGCCAAGGCCGGCGAGATCGATGCCATCACATTCGCGCCGTTGAACAAGCGCGCGATGTTCGACGGCGGCTGGAGGTTCCCGGACGAACATAAGATGTTCGCCAACCTGCTCGGCCATCAAGGCTACTTCTCGGAGATGAATGTCCTCGACGGCCAATGGATGTCTCGGGTGACCGGGCACCAATCGCTGCGCGAGGCCATTGCGTGCATTAACCCCGACACCATTACCGACGCCATCAAATTGGCCGATCGCATGATGCGGAAAGCAGGAATCGAGAGGCCCCGCATCGCTGTCGCGGCACTGAACCCGCACGCGGGCGAGAATGGACTCTTCGGACGGGAAGAGATCGACATGATCCGCCCGACAGTCGAGGCTGCGGCAAGCACCGGAATCGACTGCAGTGGGCCGTTCCCGGCCGATACGATCTACATACGGGCATTTGCCGGTGAATTCGATAGCGTGGTCGCCATGTATCACGACCAAGGCCAGATCGCGACGAAACTGCGCGGTTTCAACAGGGGCGTTACGGTGACGGCGGGTCTCGAAACCATATTCACGACACCGTCGCATGGCACGGCGTTCGACATCGCAGGCAAGGGCGTCGCCAGGACAGGCGCGCTAGAGAGCGCTGTCCGGCTCGCAGCACAATTGGCGATCCGATCGCGCGAGCCCTTGTGAAATGCGGCTGAGGCCAGGCAAGATTCGATGCGGTACCAAGCTTGGCCGCATCTTCGTTAAGCCGATGGAGAGTGGCATTCCCATGGACCATCGCCAAATGCCGTCGCGCCACGATGTTCTTCGATCCCAAACTCCTTGTAGCGATCAAAGATGTTGTAGCTGGTCTTGCGCGAGATCCCGAACTCGCGACACACCTCCGTCATCGCTTCGCCGCCCAGCAGACGAGACACGAACCGGAGGCGTTCGTCCATCACAGAAATCTCCTTCCACGGCATCGACACGTCTCGCCTAAAGGCGGTTAGTGTCATCCCATGTCTCCGGAACGTTCTGTCAACGATGTCTCGGGGCGCTCACCACCCAGCTCATAGCCTCTCAAGCGCGTCACGCGACGGCGCGATCGGTAGCCATTCCGGGATGCGGCGCTTGGCGAGCCAGAATGGCCGCCACAGGGACAACCAGCTCGCGCGGTCGAGCGGCGCAGTTCCCCACTCGCGCTGCCCCATGCTGATCGTCGACAGGTCATGCATATGCAGCCACTGGCGCGCCGCCCACCACAGCTCGCGTGGTACGTCCGCGTTTCCCGCGCCTCTGAGTTCGACGATGTTCGGCAGCGGATCACGAAAACGAGAGGCAAGCCTCAGTGTGGCGATCCGTTCGCCATCCCGCCGCACGCTCCAGAGCCGCGAGCGATTGTGTGTTAGGTTGTAGCCATAGGTGTTAAGACAGTTCTTCATGGCTTTCGCCTCTTCGGTGATGGCGGCGATCGAGGCTAAAGGCAGGAAATCATAACCGGCCACCCGAGCGGCCTGGAGCCACATGTCGGTGATCGGCCGACGGCCGAGGTTCATATGCAAGGCGACGATCATTCGCCAATGGTCTGCCGCCTTAAGGGCGGGACCAATCCGCATGTCAGGGGTCCACGGCCTCTCGATCAATTCGTGCCCGAATGTTGCCGGTTGGCAGGAAAACCATGCCCAGAGACAGATGAGCCGCATCCGAGCGAGGTTCACACGCCGCGGCTCGCGGGCGAGTTCGCGCGCGATCCACACCGCCGCTGACTCATGCGCGAGTTCGGCAACGTCCGCCACGGCCTGTAGCCACGTCGGCGCAAGCTTAGGAGAACGCGGAAGGTGGCTCGCGATCTGTCGGCGAAAGGGCTCGCCATCGGGTAGCCGCGCGATTGGACGCGCGAACGCCTCTGGAGGCAGCTTTCGCAGCCATAGCGGCACGTCGGCTGCCGCTGCCGCTTCTGCGAGGGCGAGGCCATCGATCACGCGCGCAAGCGCGGGCGTAGGATCGAGCCCTGGCCGGGGGACGGCCAACGCAAAAAGAAGCGCGGGAAAGCTCGCAGCGAGGTCGGCAATGCGCGCGTGCCGCATTGCCAAGGCGCGCACCGTTCCCTGGAAATGGGGGTGATATCGCCGAAGCCGGCGTTCCAGCAGATCGGAACGCCCGGCCTCCTGGCGAGGGGCCAGCACAGAATTGGGAGACATGACAATAATTCCACGACCGCGAGCCAAGAGGTCTGCGGGCGGATTCGATTTGACAGGGGCTTTTGTGATTTCACCCGGGAATTGGATCCCGGAGCGCGCTAAATATCGCGCATCGAACCCGGGAAGCGCGCAATCGTGGACATGGTCGCCTCCAGCAATGAAGTTACAGGGCACCCCTGTAGCCTGGCTTCCGCCAAGATGCAACTCGCAACTGCATCCTGTTTGCGCGCCAGCGCCACCGCGGTTCGAAGCCTTCGATTTGCTTTGACTCAGTCACTTTGCGCGCTTGACCGGTACTTCAACCTTGACAAGCGAATGCGACGGAAGGGGGCCGTTTCGCGGAATCGATTATATTCGGCCGGGGGCGATGGGCTATATAGCAATCACATACGTGTTTGCAGCTTTATTCTGACTGGCGCGCCGCATGCATTTCTTTCAGCGCTTGCGTGGGTCGTTCGCCTCGAGGATAGCCGCCTCATGATACCACGCGCCGTCGACGTCGACGGGCGGCAAAGGCCGGGGCTCGCGTGAGGCAAGTGGGGTCTCGTCGCGCCTGAGGCTGGGGACCACGCGCGACCGCGTGGGGAAGACGTAGATCTTGGCCGTCTCGTGCCGGGTACTCGCCCTCATGCTCGCCTCCCTTGTCTGTTGCATCATACGGCGCAATCAGACTGGAACCGGATCCTAGCACAATCCGCATCGGCCTCCTATCGCCCGCCCGCTTAACAGGCAGCATCTGCACAAACTATGTGCAGCATCTGCACTGTATTTGTCCTGCACAGGAAAGCGGCAGGCTCCAGCGGCAGCGAAAACCGACTAAAACCAGCCGTGGCCGTGGCCTTTTGCGGGGCCGGGACATCGAAAGGCCCAGATTCGACATCTCGTCTCGCGCATGCCGCCCGCGACAAAAGCGCCGTCCCCCGCACATTGGCACGCTTCCTGCTCAGCGTAGCCGACTGGAGGTCGGTGCAAGCCGGCAGCCACGCCATTTGCTTTCCAAACCAGTGAGTGTCCTGAGAATGACGAAATACAAACTCGAGTATATCTGGCTCGACGGTTACAAGCCGGTCGCGAACCTGCGCGGCAAAACGACGATTCGCGAATTCGACGCTTTCCCCACGCTCGAGCAATTGCCGCTCTGGGGCTTCGACGGTTCGTCCACACTGCAGGCCGAAGGGTCGAGCTCGGATTGCGTGCTCAAGCCCGTCCGCGTCGTGCCTGATCCTGAGCGCCTCAACGGCGCTGTCGTGCTCTGCGAAGTGATGATGCCCGACGGCGTCACGCCGCACCCCTCCAACAGCCGCGCCACCATCCTGGACGACGAAGGCGCCTGGTTCGGTTTCGAGCAGGAATACTTCTTCTACAAGGACGGCCGCCCGCTCGGCTTCCCCGAGCATGGCTACCCGGCACCGCAGGGCCCCTACTACACGGGCGTGGGCTACAAGAATGTCGGCAACGTCGCCCGCGAAATCGTCGAGAAGCATCTCGACATCTGCCTCGCCGCCGGCATCAACCATGAAGGCATCAACGCCGAGGTGGCCAAGGGCCAGTGGGAATTCCAGATCTTCGGCAAAGGCTCCCGCGCCGCCGCCGACGAGATGTGGCTCGCCCGCTATTTCCTGCTGCGCTTGACCGAGAAATACTCGATCGACGTCGAATGGCACTGCAAGCCGCTGGGCGACACCGACTGGAACGGCTCGGGCATGCACTGCAACTTCTCGACCGCTTATATGCGCGAAGTCGGCGGAAAGGCCTATTTCGAGGCCCTGATGGCAGCTTTCGCCGCCAACAAGGCCGAACACATCGCCGTCTATGGTCCGGACAACCATCTGCGCCTTACCGGCAAGCACGAGACCGCCTCGATCGACACCTTCTCCTGGGGCGTCGCCGACCGCGGTGCCTCGATCCGCGTGCCGCACTCCTTCGTGCGCAATGACTACAAGGGCTATCTCGAGGATCGCCGTCCCAACTCCCAGGCGGACCCGTATCAGATCGCTTCGCAGGTTCTGAAGACGATCGCCTCCGTCTCGGCCGTGGCGAAGGCCGCCGCCTGAGATTGAACGCTCGCGAGTGCCGACGGCGCGGATCGCAGGATCCGCGCCGTTTTCGTTTCAGGGTGTAAAAAGGCCCGCATATTGCCCCCGGTCCGGCATCGCGCACGATGCGTATGCCCCGCTCGACGATTCGATGAGCCTGCACCGAAAGCTTGAGCAACGGGGCACGGCAACAAAATTCGTATCCGTGCCCGGAGTAGACCGGGGCTATCTGAAGTAGGCGGGTCGGCTGGAGATGGCCAACCAATGATATTTCACACGTGGCGCGCGCCTTGAATGTCGACCATTCGACGATCCATCGTCGTATGAACAGGATCGGCTTGATTCCACCCAACCGGCGCTGAATCCAGATCGGCAAAAGGGATAGCGTGTTTTCGCGACGCAGCCGTGTATGCTCTCTAGCGCCGAGGGCGGGCATCCAGCAGGCGAAATGGCTGGATCGTGAGCCAACAGGCATGGCCGCTGGAGTTGGTATAATTATCCGGTCATTTATTATTACATCTTCGAACGACGATTGAAGAATGCCCTCATCAAGTTGTGTGCGCTGTTGGTACGAGGTGCCCAGTGAAGCAAGGATCCACGGCAAATATTTCGTTCAGCATGCCGACACGGGAGCCTCTCGGGCCAGCAACGGCGGGTAAAGGGCTTCCACCTCTCTTTTCCTATATTTGGCTGAACAGCCGTCGGCAGCAGGTCATTATTCTGGCCGTCGTGCTGTTCTCCCTTCCACTCTACTTCCTGTCGCTCGACCTGCCGCGCAGCATCGTCAACGATGCCATTCAGGGACGTGCCTTCCAGCACGGCGTCGCCGAGGCCCCGCTCTTCGCCTTCAGCCTGACGCTGCCGGCCTTCATGGGCGGCGGGGCCTTGAGTTATCCCGGCGTGATGTTCTCCCGCATTGCGTATCTCATGGTGCTGAGCTTGGTCTTCATGCTGCTGGTGCTGGTCAACGGCGCCTTTCGCTATGTGATCAACATGCAGAAGGGCAAGCTCGGCGAGCACCTCTTGCGCCGCCTTCGGCTCGACCTGTTCAACCTGCTGCTGCGCTTCAAGCCCGAGTCGATCCGCAATGTCCGCTCGGCTGAAGTCGCCACCATCATCCGCGACGAGGTCGAGCCCATCGGCGGCTTTGTCGGCGACGCCTATATCGCACCTGCCTTCCTGGGCAGCCAGGCGCTCACCGCCCTCGGCTTCATCCTGCTGCAGAGCCCGATGCTCGGGGCCCTCGCCGCAGCAATAGTGCTGGTGCAATGTGCAGTCATCCCGCGCCTCCGGCGGGAGCAATTGAGGCTTGGCCGCCAGCGCCAAGCGCGTTCGCGCTCCCTAGCCGGCCATGTCGGCGATATCGTCGACGGCATCGCCGAGGTCAGTAATCACGGCACGGCCGCCTACGAACGGCAGAAGATTATCAAGCTTCTCGATGAACTCTTCTGGATCCGATATGACCTTTATGGCCGGAAGTTCATGGTGAAGTTCATCAACTCCGTGCTGGCGCAGGTAACGCCATTCCTGTTCTACTCCCTCGGCGGATATTTCGCGCTTCGCGGCTCGCTCGACATTGGCCAACTCGTGGCGGTAATCGCCGCCTATCGCGATCTGCCGCCCCCGATCAAGGAGCTGATCGACTGGGACCAGCAACGCCAGGACGTGCAGGTCAAGTATGAACAGATCGTGGAACAATTCTCCCTGGCCGAGCTGCCCGAGCTTGCCGTCGAGACGCCCGAACTGGCGGCCGGCAGCACCATCGCCATCGAAGCTTTGCGCGTGCGTGCACCGAGCGGCGACGTCCTGCTCGACAACGCCAATCTGACCCTGCCTGTGGGTTCGCATATCCTGCTGACCGGCTCGCGCGGCGACGGCTTCATCACGCTCGTCCAGGTTCTTGCACGCCGCTTGACGGAATTCGGCGGCAAGATACGCCTTGCCGGGCAGGATATCGCGGCTTTTTCGCCACGCTGGATCGGGGAGAATGTCGGATACCTCAGTCCCGACTGCACCATCTTCGGGGGGTCTTTGCGAGAGAACATCGTCTACAGTCTACATAGCTCGCCCATCACGCAAGATCTGCTCGACTCCAACGATCCGAAGGTGATGCGGCAAAAGCCTGGAGCGGACGCGGACACGGCAGCCGATTCGATCGATCTTCAACGGGCTGGGGCGGCCAGTCCCCAAGAGCTCGACCGCATGATCGTCGCCCTGCTGCAGGAGGTCGGCCTGGCCGATGCCATCTACGGTTTCGCGCTCGCGCGCAAATTGACGACGGAGCCCGATCCGGAGCTAGCGCAACGCATCATTATCTGCCGTCGGCAGCTCGTCCAGGAACTCAAGGACACCCATCTCGCGGACTTGATCGAGCCGTTCGATCCAACGCGCTTCAACCGCTATGCCACGATCGGCGAAAATCTGTTCTTCGGCGTTCCCGCCCACGAAAGTGCCATCGGTACGCTGGTCGAGGACCAGCAAATTGCTGCGCTGCTCAGGGACGGGGGACTCGACGACAGCCTTGTCACCCTGGGCGTGAAAGTGGCGGCGACCATGGTGGAAATCTTCTCACAGATCTCCGGCGATCATGCCGTGTTCGAGCGCTTCTCCTTCATCGCTTCCAGCGACCTGCCGCGCTTTGCCGAAATCGCCTCCCGTGCCGGCACGCGCGGCATTGGCGCGCTCGCGCATCCGGAACGCCAATCCCTGCTGATGCTGGCGCTTCAATATACGGAGACGCGCCATCGGCTCGGGCTGCTCACCGAGGCCCTCAGCCAGGAGATCGTGCGAATCCGCAGACGGATCATGGCACTCGATCCTGCCCGGTTCGCCCAGGCCCTGGACTTTTATGCCCCCGACCGGCTGTGCGCTGCCGCGCCCCTGCGCGATAACCTCTTATTCGGCCGTATCGATCATTCGACAGCGGGGGCTGACGAACGGGTCATGATCGCCTTGCGCAAGGTTGTGCAGGCGTGCGGCCTCGAACCGACCGTCTATCGACTCGGCCTCGATCAAGAGGCGGGACCAAAGGGGCGCCTGCTGCCGCAGACACACAAATGCGCCCTTGCTCTTGCCCGCTGTCTCATCAAGCGTCCGAAGATTCTCATTCTCGATCAGCTCGATCTGATGTTTGCGGAGAGCCAGCGAAGCGTCATCCTGGATGTCGCGCGCCGGCATATGGCGGGCCAAACCCTCATCGTCGCCATGCGCGATACCACCCAGCGCGACTCGTTTGACATCGTGGTGACGACGCGCGGCAACCGCATCGAATCGGTGGCCATGCCATCTGCCCCACTTGCTCCCGTGGCGCTGCCGCCCGAGACATGGACCGAGGAACTGCCCGAGATCCAAGCCTTGCGCGACATCCCTATGTTTGCCGTTCTGGACACGCCGCGCCTGAAACTCATTGCCTTCACCAGCGAACGCATCTCGTTCGAACAGAACCAGGTTTTATTCCGACAGGGCGATGTTGCCGATGCGGCCTACGTCATCCTCTCGGGCACCGTCGATGCCTTCAAGGACTTTGCCGGCGAGAGCTTCCATCTTTCGACCACCGAGCGTCATTCCATCATCGGCGAAATGGGCGTGATCAGCGGAGCGCCCCGCTCCGCCACCATCGTGGCGACGACCGAAGTCGTGGCGCTGAAGATCGCCAAGGACATCTTCCTCAATCTCATCGCCGAATTGCCGTCGGTCGCCCTCGTGGTGATGCGCGATCAGGTACGCCGGCTGGGTCTGGCCGAAGAACATCTCGCCGGTTTGATGCGGGCTCCGGCCCCATCTTCCGAAACATCGCCATTGGAATAGGAACGGCCCGCGGGTCGTCGCGCTCGTTCAAACGCCACCGCCCCTTCCTCATCTTTCCGATTGCCGGCTGCCCGAGCCGCCTCGAAACGCTCGATTCCGCCCCACATCTCCACGTAACATATTGAATAATAATGTATATTAACCCTACTAGTTTGTTCTCAAAAAATTTTTGAGCGCTCACCCATCGTTCTCGCGCGATCGGTCCCGTGTTGCTGACATTTGTAATTCCGTGACAAATGTTCACTATATGTTCTTTTCCAAATTTGTCAAATTTCGAACCGGAGCCGCCAACAGATCCAAATACGATTGCCCTGATGCGTCACGAGACTCTTCGATCAGTGCAGTCGGCCTTCCTGACGTCCGATCGACGCCTTGACGGCGTCGACGATCTCCTGCGTGGACGGGAATTTCCCAATCCCCTCCAACCCCTCACTGCATTCTATGTGGGTCCAGCGCACGAGCCCGTCACGGTCGATCAGAAACTGCCCTTTGAGCTGAGGCCATTGCCGCTCCATGTCGGCGTGATCGGTCTGGTTCTCGATATAACCGTCAAGCTTGGCCTGCGCCGCCGCAGCTTGCGAGACCGGCAGGGGTTCGGGCAGGTCGCCGGTCGGATTGACGCGTATTTCCGCCAACGCCGCTATCAGATCCTGTGTCGGCACCGGCCTGGGGACACCGTAGGCCCGATGCGTGAAAAGCTCGGGATCGGTTGCGATGCGCAAGCGGCTCGGGCGAAACTTGAAATAGAGGCGTGCGTTTTCGAGTTCGGTGGCGACGATGCCGAGCGTCTCGACCCCCATTGCCTGCAACTGGGGCCCGGCGGCCCCCATCTGCGCGATCGCCCTGCGGCAGAAGGGACACCAGAGCCCGACGAACAGGGCGAGGAAAAGAGAACTCTTTCCGCGATAGTCAGAGAGCGACACACTGCCCGCCCCGTCGAGGGTAGGCAACGAGAAATCGGGTGCGCGTTCGCCCAGAGCAATCGGTACCTGCATTGGCGTCATGGTCATGCGAAACTCCCTTCATCGTAACCAAAAAAACATCGTGTCGGAAATGGGATGCTGGCGTTCGGCAGAAACGATGCGACGATCAGGAATCGAGCTAACAGAGAAACGGCAAAACCATCAATGCGTCCGGCTCGAGGCCGGCCCGCAGGCAGACCTCTTCCGACTTCGCCAAGTATAGCGCTGCTTCGTCTTGGTTCCCAGCGTCCAAATGGAGAGTGCCCAGACCATCATAGCACGGAAAGAGGAATTGCGGCTCCCCCGTCTGCTCGGCGAGGTGCAGCGCCTCCTCATATGACGCGAATGCGAGGGCACGCTCGCCACGGCATTGATAGATCTGACCTAGAATGATCAGCGGCGCGGCCAGGTGATCGAGCAAGCCCAACCGACGATCGAGGCTCACAGCCATTTGCGCCGCCTTGACGCCCTCAGCCTCGCAATGGTCTGTCAGGGCGCAATAGGCGACGGCGAGATTGGCATAGATCCGGGACTGGAAGCCCAGATCTCCCACTTTCTTGGCGGTCTCCAGCCCACGCAAGCAAGTCGCGACGCTCTGCTCCGGATTGAGAGAACTGTAAAGCACGCCGAGATTGGTGTAGCCCCGGCAGGCCGCCTGCAGCAGATGATGATCCTCGGCAAGCCGGACGCTCTGCTCGATCTGCTCGACCGCAGCCGCCGGCTGGCCGGTGCGCGCCAGCGCGACGCCCATCGTGTTGTAGGCGTGCGCACGTATGGCCGCGAGTTCGCGAACGCGTTCCGGTTCAGGTTCGCCGCCGCCATCGCGATCCGTTTCGGCGAGTGCCCGCTCCGCCCAGGCGATCGCGCCGTCATTGTCGCCGGCCCGAAAGGCGAGACGGCCGATCTCCTGAAACAGCTGCGCGCGCTCGGGCGAATACCCCCCATCGCCAAGCAGAGCGAGGCCTTGCGTGAAACAGGTCCTCGCCCTTTCGCGATCTCCCGCTTCCCAATGCAGGCCGCCGATCTTGCGCTGGAGCCGCGCCTCGCCCGCCTGGTCGGCCTCTGCCTCAAACGACTGCCGCACCGCCTCATAGTGAACCGCGGCCTCCGTTCGCCGCTCGGTCAGCGCCAACAAATCCGCCAGCCGCTCTCGCGTGGCCTGGACGTCGCTCTGGCAGTCCCGGCAATCCGCCAGCGTGCGCAAGGCCCGTTCATAGTGCCGGATCGCATCGTCATTGGCATAGACGGCGCGGGCCCGATCGCCGGCGGCCATGAGATAGCGGGCGCCCTTGGCCTTATCGAAGCTTAAGCTCCAATGGTGCCCTAGCGCTTCGAGATCGCTCAACCGCTCGGGCTGAGCGCCCACGGCGCGTTCGAGCGCGCCGCCCGCCCGTTCATGCAATTCGGTCCTGCGGGCGAGAAGCAGATTCTGATAGACGGCCTCATGGATAAGGGCATGGGTGAAACGATAGCTGCCGCCCCCGTCGCCGATCCGGCAAACAAAATCCGCGTCGGTCAGGCATTGAAGCGTGGCTTCGACCGCAGCCGGTTCGGCGGCCATAGCGACAAGAAGGGGCTGCTCGAACGCGATGCCAAGCACGGCCGCATCATGCAGCACGCGCCGCTCGCCAGCGGCCAGCTTGTCGACGCGCGACAGCAACAGGCCGTGCAAGGTTGGCGGCACATCCTCGGTGTCAAGCGAGGCGGCGCGGATCCAGCGACCGCCGTCGCGCTTGAGCACGCCCCTCGCCACAAGGCTTCGCACGATCTCTTCCACAAAGAGGGGATTGCCGCCTGCCCGCCGGGCCACGAAGGTTCGTATTTCTTCAAGGGCATCGCCATCGGCTTCGCCGAAGAGAGCGCCGACGAAGGCGCGCGTATCGTCCGGTGACAGCGGGGAGAGGTGAAGGGTCGACTGCGTGGCATGGGTGAGACGAAGAGGGGATCCGCCGGGGCGCTGGGACAGCACGACCATCAGGCGCCGGTCGGCGAGGTGATCGGCGACATCACGCAGCAGATCCACGGAGGCCGTATCGGCCCAGTGGAGATCTTCGACAATGATGAGAAGATGCCCCTGATCGAGGCGTCGTTCGATCAGCATGCGCGCCGCGAGTGCAATCTGACGTTTCACTTGTTCCGGCGCGAGTTCCTCGGATTGCGCGCCCTCGACGCCAAGCAGATGACTCAGGACCGGCGCGACAGCATCCGCCATTTCGGATTGGGCGCCGAGCGCAACGAGCCCCGCGGCCAGCTTTTGGCTTGCCGTTTCAAGCGTATCGTCCCGATGCATCCGATAGGCTTCGCGGAACAGGGCGCCGAAAACGCCGTAGGCAGGTTCACCGAGTGACGAACATGTGGTGCGGCGAACGGCGCCACCTGCAAGTCGTCCTTGCGCTTCCAGCAAAGCGAGAAATTCATTGGTGAGCCGCGATTTGCCGGAACCGGCCTCACCGACAAGATTGACGATCTGGGCTTGCCCGCCTTGCGCCCGCTCGAAGGCTGTGACGAGCCGCGCCAGTTCATCGTCGCGTCCGACCATCCGGCTTTCCAGCCCATGTGTCGCGAGCCCGCGTCCCGAAGCCGGTGCCGCCAGGAGTCCGGTCAGCCGATACGCCGCGACCGGCGTCGCCTTGCCGCGCAACGTCAGTTCCTGCGCGGGCTCAAAACTGAAACGGTGCAGGGTTAGGGCGTGTGTGGCGTCGGAGACCAGAATCGTTCCCGACGCAGCCGCCAGCAGCCGCGCCGTCGTATTGACGGTGTCGCCGGTTACCGCATAGGCGGCACCGGCGGCTTGGCCGAGATGGCCGGCAACGACGAGGCCCGTATGAACACCGATATGGAGGCTTACCTGCTGGCCGAGGCGCCCTGCCCAGCGCTTGTTGAGTTCGGCCGCCCTGTCGGTCATGTCGAGCGCGGCATTGAGAGCCCGTTCCGGATCGTCCTCATGGGCCACGGGGGCGCCGAACACGGCCAGCACCGCATCGCCGACGAACTTCTCCACGAAACCTTGATAGCGCGCGACCACATCCGCCAAGGTTTCGAACAGGGCATTCTGGAAGGCCCGCACTTCCTCGGGATCGAGCCGTTCCGCAAGAGCGGTGAAGCTGGAGACATCGGCGAAGAGCACCGTCACCTGCCGTCGGTCAGCCTCTGGATCGTCACGCGTCCGGGCTGGTACCGCCGGTGCGGATATCGAGGGCGGGGAGGCATGAGCAACGTTGTCGGTCGGCACGCCGGTCACACGCGGCCCCCGCGCCGTGCCGCAGCGCGGGCAAAAAGCGAATCCAGGCTCGCAGACAAAACCGCAACTCGCGCAGGGCGTCGGTTGCGGACGCCCGCAGCGCGGGCAGAACGCGAAGTCTGATGCCAGCTCTAGACCGCAACTGGCGCATGCCATGGGACGATCCGCCATAAGATGATACGAGCGCCCCTCCTGGCCACACCGCGAGACCGGGCAGGCGCGAACCCAAACCCCGATCCCAACGGATCGAACGTCGTCCCATGGGAATCGAGGCATGTTCCTGCTCCAAAAGCAGGATTTTGCTCACATTTTTCAAATTTAGGCGGCGCGCGAGGTCGCGGCAAGCGCGATTTTGCTTTTGCCGCGCGTAATCCCGATCGAAGGCCGGAGCCGGTACTCTTTCGCGACGAATGAACTCAGGCTCATCGCCTTGCATGATGTATAAAACATCATAAATCATTCTTGAAATTAGATTTTAGCAGGTATACGAATCATTATCAAAGCTTAGAGCCTAACAATTGAGGGGATGGCCATGATTACGGCGGCACAATTACGGGCGTCCCGCGCGCTTCTCGGCATGGACCAACGCGAACTCGCCGCACGCTCGAATCTGTCGGTGCCGACCATTCAGCGCATGGAAGCCAGCGAGGGCGTGATCCGCGGAAACGTCGATTCGCTGATGAAACTGGTGGGTGCGCTCGATGAGGCCGGCATCGAACTCATCGGCGAAGGGGGGGCAAGCCAAGGGGGCGGCCGCGGCGTGCGGCTCAAAGAGCCAGTGACGACGTTCGACAACACGTCGGGCAATTCACCCCAATCGGCAAAGGCACGCGCAGCATAAGGACATCGGGGATGGGGGCGAGCGTCGGGCTTTGGTGTGTCGCGGTTCTGTTCGGGCTCGGGGGCCTCGGCCTTATCTTTGGCCGCAGCCCGAACAGTTCCAGGCACATTTATACCGCGACACTGATTGTCGCCGTCATTGCAACGGTTTCGGCGCTCGCTCAGCTTTTGGCGGCAGCGACACCTTCTACTGTCGAACTGCCGCTCGGCCTGCCGTGGATTGGCGCACATTTCAAGATCGATGCGCTGTCGGCCTTCTTCCTCTGCGTCATCAATTTCGCCGGGGCCGCCGCGAGCCTTTATGGCATCGGCTACGGGCGACACGAGCAAGAACCGCAGCGCGTACTGCCATTTTTTCCCGCATTTCTTGCCGGCATGAACCTTGTGCTCCTGGCTGACGACGCCTTCAGCTTTCTCGTGTCGTGGGAGTTCATGTCGCTCGCGTCCTGGGCGCTGGTGATGGCCCACCATCGCGACCCGAACAACGCCCGCGCCGGGTTCATCTATATCGTCATGGCAAGCTTCGGGACGATGTGCCTGTTGCTTGCATTCGGTTTGCTGGCAGGGCCTGAAGGTGGCTACGCTTTTGATGCCATCCGGTCGCATCCACCGACGCCGATATTTGCAGGCCTGGTGCTGTTTCTCGTTCTGTTCGGTGCAGGGTCGAAGGCGGGCCTAGTGCCGTTGCACGTCTGGCTCCCCCTCGCCCACCCCGCCGCGCCGAGCCATGTTTCAGCCCTGATGAGCGGCGTCATGACCAAGGTCGCGGTCTACGCCATGGTGAGGATCATTTTCGATCTCGTCGGGCCCGTCCCCGCTTGGTGGAGCATCGTCATTCTCATCGTTGGAGCCGGCACGGCGGCTCTGGGAATCCTCTACGCGGTGATGCAGAATGATCTCAAGCGGATGCTGGCCTACAGCACCATCGAGAACATCGGCCTCATCGTCATCGGTCTTGGATTGGCGCTCGCGTTCAGAACCGATGGCCTGACCGGTGCTGCGGCGCTCGCCCTGACGGCCGCGCTCTTTCACGTCGTCAATCACTCATTGTTCAAAAGCCTGTTGTTCTTCGGGGCCGGCGCGGTTTTGTCGTCGACGGGCGAACGAGGGATTGAGCGCTTGGGCGGCCTCATTCATCGCATGCCCTACACCAGCTTCGCCTTTCTGGTTGCCTGCGCCGCCATTTCGGCCTTGCCGCCGCTCAACGGCTTTGCATCCGAATGGCTCGTTCTGCAATCCATTCTTCTCAGCCCGGCCCTGCCGCAATGGGGGCTGAAGCTTCTGATCCCTGCCGTCGGCGCCCTGCTCGCGTTGGCGGCGGCATTGGCCGCGGCATGTTTCGTGCGCGCCTTTGGCATCACGTTCCTGGGGCGTCCGCGCACCCTAAAAGCCGAGACCGCCAACGAGGTCGATCGGCTATCTATTGCCGCCATGCTGAGCCTTGCGGCCTTGTGCGTGCTGGCCGGCGTTCTGCCGGGCGGCGTGATCGATGCGCTCGGCCCCGTGGTGCAGGGCTTAACCGGCGCGCGCATGCCGGCGCAACTCAGCGTACCGTGGCTCTCGATCGTGCCGATCGCCGAGAGCCACAGTTCCTACAACGGCTTGCTCGTGCTCGCCATGATCGCCGTGTCCGGATCGCTCGTCGCCTTCGTGATTCATCGCTTTGCGTCCCGCGCTTTGCGGCGCGCCCCCGCCTGGGATTGCGGATTTCCGGACACGAACCCCGCGACACAATATACGCCCAGCAGCTTTGCCCAACCGCTGCGCCGCGTGTTCGGCACCTTCGTGTTTCAAGCGCGCGAGCGGGTCGACATGCCAGCTCCCGGCAGCATCCGCCCCGCACGGTTTGACGTGACGTTGCGCGATCTCGCATGGGATCTCATCTATTCGCCGATCGCCAAAGCCGTCGGATATGCGGCCGATCATCTCAATCAATTGCAGTTTCTGACGATCCGCCGCTACCTCAGCCTCGTCTTCGCGGCACTCGTGTTTCTTCTTCTGGTGCTCGCGTCATGGGCCTGATTCTCGACCTTGCCATTCAAGGCATCCAGATGTTTCTCGTCTTGGCTCTGGCGCCACTGCTCACCGGCTTTGTGCGCAAGGTGAAGGCGCGGCTCGTGCGACGACAAGGACCACCGCTGTTGCAGCCGTATCGCGACCTGCTGCGGCTCATGCGCAAGGAGGTCGTGCTCGCGCAGAATGCGTCCTGGCTCTTTCGTGTCATACCCTACATGATCTTTGCGGCGACCTGGGTTGCGGCCGCGCTGGTGCCGACTTTCGCCATAGGCCTCCAGATCAGTTGGTCGGCCGACTTGATCGCCATCATTGCCCTGCTGGGAAGCGCCCGCTTTTTCCTTGCCCTCGCCGGAATGGATGTCGGCACGAGCTTCGGTGGGATCGGCGCGAGCCGCGAAGTGATGATCGCCACGCTCGCCGAACCCGCGATGATCATGATCGTGTTCACGCTCGCGCTCGTCGCCAACTCGACCCAGCTCTCGACAATCGCCAATCACATGCTGTCGGCGGCCGTGGGCTTACGCGTGTCGCTTGGCCTTGCTTTGATCGGGCTCGTCATCATCGCGCTCGCGGAGAACGCCCGTATTCCGGTGGACAATCCGGCAACGCATCTTGAACTGACTATGGTGCACGAGGCCATGGTGCTCGAATATTCAGGCCGCCACTTGGCCGTCATTGAGCTCGCAGCGTATCTGAAGCTTCTGCTCTACATATCGCTGATCGCCTGCCTGTTTTTGCCTTGGGGCCTCGCGTCCGCCGGAGCGGGCGTGGCGGCATATGGCAAAGGCATCGTAGCCTATCTGTGCAAGTTGGCGCTCGGCGGGTTTCTGCTCGCCTTCTTCGAAACAAGTGTTGCGAAAATGCGCGTGTTTCGCGTTCCCGATTTCCTGGGCGTGGCGCTCATGCTCGGCCTGCTTGGCACTCTCCTCCTCTTCGTCTCGCGGAGCCTCTAGGATGACCCGTCTCGCGTTCGATGTCGCGCATCTTCTGGCCGGCGGACTGGTTCTGATCAGCTTCATGATGCTCTATCAGGATCGTCTCTATGCGCTCCTCAATGTCTTTGCCCTGCACGCCGTGGGTTTGGCGCTCTCGGTCGCCTGGCAAGCCTATGTCCAAGACGCGCCGCACCTCTACGTGACCGCGGCTATCGCGCTCATCATCAAGGCGATCATCATTCCCGTCGCGCTGCACCGGATCGTGGCGCGCCTCGGCATTCATCGCGAAGTCGAGACCGTGATCAGCATCGGCCCAACCATGCTCGCGGGGATCGGCCTCGTCGCTTTGTCCATGGTGGTCATGTTGCGGGTGACGGCCGACGCCGACGCCTTGGCGCGCGAGGATCTCGCCTTTGCGCTCGCCGTTCTCTTGCTCGGCCTCCTGATGATGGTGACACGCCGTAACGCCGTCAGTCAGGTCATCGGCTTCATGTCGGTGGAGAACGGATTGATCTTGGCGGCGACGGGCGCGCGGGGCATGCCGCTTGTCGTCGAGATCAGCGTCGCCTTCTCGGTTCTCGTCGCCTTGATCGTCATCGGCATTTTCCTGTTTCGCATCCGAGAACGTTTCGACACCGTCGATGTCCACGCCCTCGACCGTTTCCGGGGAGATCAGCAATGAATGCGGCACCCGTCGATAATGTTACCCTGATCTTGGCGATCCCTGCGGCAGCGGCCGTCATTCTAGCGCTTCTCCCGGATTACCGATTGTCGGCGCGCCTCAACGTGATCGCGGCATTCCTAACACTTGTTGCCGCCGTATCGCTCTTTGTCGCAAAGCCGGACCCGAGCCCTTACATCGTGATCGACGATCTCAACATCGTCTTCGTGGTCCTCAATTCTTTCGTCGGCTTCACCACAAGTGCGTTCAGCGCAAGTTACATCGCGCACGAATTGGAAACCGGGCGACTGACCCCCTCCCACCTGCGCACGTATCACGCCATGTACCAGGTGCTGCTGTTCGCCATGAACCTGGCGCTCATCGCCAACAATATCGGCTTGATGTGGGTGGCGATCGAATTGGCGACACTCACCACCGTCCTGATGGTGGGACTCTACCGCACCGACGCGGCCATCGAGGCGGCGTGGAAATACTTCATTCTCGGAAGCGTCGGCATCGCGCTCGCCCTGTTCGGAACGATCCTCATCTATATGGCGGCGCGGCCGGTCGTGGGCGAAGGACAGGAGGGAATGATATGGACCGTATTGATCGCGCACGCATCGGCTTTTGATCCGGCGCTGCTGAACATCGCCTTCGTCTTCCTGCTCCTCGGCTACGGCACGAAAGTCGGTCTGGCGCCGCTCCATGCCTGGCTGCCGGACGCCCATGCCGAAGGCCCGACACCGATTTCGGCCGTGCTCTCCGGCCTCCTGCTCAATGTGGCGCTGTACGCGGTCTTACGCTTCAAACTCCTGCTGGCAGTGAACGCTCTCGCCATCCCGCCCGGGACGTTGATGGCAACAATGGGCCTGATCTCGGTCCTCTTCGCCGGTTTCATGCTCTATCGCCGGCGCGACATTAAACGGATGTTTGCCTATTCCTCGATCGAACATATGGGTATCATCGCCTTCGCGTTCGGCATGGGCGGCCCGTTGGCAAATTTCGCCGGACTGTTGCATATGACCATGCACAGCCTGACAAAATCTGCGATCTTTTTTGCCGTGGGACATGTGGCTCAGGCCAAGGGGACGCAGAAGATCAGCGAGATTCGCGGCCTGACCGAAACGCATCCGTTTCTCGGCTGGAGCCTGGTGCTCGGCGTCGTCGCAATCGCCGGCATGCCGCCCTTCGGCATTTTTATGAGCGAGTTTCTGGCGATCAGCTCGACCTTCGCCCGTCTGCCCTTGCTGACGATTCCGCTCGTCATCGGCCTCTTGATCGCGTTCGGCGCCCTGCTCCTGCGGCTGCATGGGCTTGCCTTCGGCAAACCCGTCGGCAGCGCGGCGCCCGTGCAAGCGTCCTATCTGCCCATGGTCGTGCATCTTGGACTGGTGCTTGGAGCGGGGATCTATCTGCCGCCGCCGCTGGTCGCATGGTTCCAGCACGTCGCACGGCTTCTCGGATGAAGGACGCAGACATGCCGACATTCGCAGAAATCGTCACGTCGGGGCAAGTGATCGACAGCTTTCGCCCCTGGCGGCGCGTCGCCGTTACGCAAGATGTCTGGCGCTCGGCCGTCGAGCAGATGGTAGCCGGGTCTTGGACGCTGCTTGCGCTGTGGGGCGACCGGACTACGGTATACATGGCGATTCTTGACGAAGCCGCACGCGACATAGCTGTCCTCGGCCTGGCTTGCCCCGAAGGGGTTTTTCCATCCGTCGGACTTGATCATCCGCCAGCATTGCGACTGGAGCGCGCGCTGCAAGATCTTTGCGGCCTGACCGCGCAAGGGTTGCCAGACACGCGGCCGTGGCTGGATCATGGCCGATGGCCCGTCCGTCATCCGCTCGGATCTCACACGGCGGCCGCGCCGGAGCCTCGCCCCTACAGCTTTCTCACCGCGGAAGGCGAAGGTCTGCACCAAATTCCGGTCGGGCCGGTCCATGCAGGCATTATCGAGCCGGGCCACTTTCGCTTCACGGCCAACGGCGAAACGGTCGTGCGGCTGGAAGAGCGGCTTGGCTATGTCCACAAGGGCATCGAAACACTCATGTGCGGGGCCACGCTCGACAAGGCGGCCCGCCTCGCCGGCCGCGCCTCCGGCGACAGCACGGTTGCTTACGCAATCGCCTTCGCCCGCGCCGTCGAGGCGGCTTGCGGCCTCGAGATTTCGCCGCGCGCCACCTATTTGCGCGCCTTGATGGCCGAACTCGAAAGGCTGGCCAATCATCTCGGCGATATCGGCGCGATCTGCAACGATGCCGCATTCGCGCTGATGCATGCGCATACGAGCGTCCTGCGCGAACGTGTTCTTCGCACCGCAGCCGATTGTTTCGGCCACCGTCTCATGATGGATCGTGTCGTTCCCGGCGGCGTGAGCGTGGATTTGTCCAGGCCGGACGTGACGCACATCAGGGACCTGCTGCGGACCATTCGTCCGGCTTTCGCCACGCTTATCGAGCTCTACGACAATACGGCGTCGCTGCAGGATCGAACCGTCGGCACGGGCATTGTCCGGCCGGCGCTTGCCGCCCAATACGGCGCCGGCGGCTACATCGGCCGCGCTTCGGGCCGCACCTTCGATGCGCGGCGCACGCTCGCCTATCCTCCTTATGACATGCTCGACTTTGACGTGCCGGTTCGCCACGACGGCGATGTCAATGCGCGCGTATGGATTCGTATTCGCGAAGTCGAGCAAAGCCTCTCGCTCATCGCCCAGATCCTTGACCGCTTGCCGGAAGACAATACGACCCGGATCGAGATCAATAGCGCCGGCGAAACGCGAGAGGGCCTCGCGCTCGTGGAGGGATTTCGCGGTGATATTTTGGCGTGGGTGCGGATCGATTCCGAAGGCCGCGTAGAGCGCTGTCATTTGCGCGACCCGTCCTGGTTCCAGTGGCCGCTGCTCGAGGCGGCGATCGAAGGAAACATCGTGGCCGATTTCCCCCTGTGCAACAAGTCATTCAACTGTTCCTACTCGGGGCATGATCTTTAGGCCAAGCGATGCGCAAGATCCTCTTCAAAAGCTTGTTCAGCCCCCCTCTGACCGAACCCGCGCCGGAACCGGACGCGGATATTGCGGAACTTGCCGCCGAGCTGAATGCCGCTGCCCAGGTGCGCCTCGGGCGTAGTCTTTCCATCCGCGAGGTCGACGCAGGTTCGTGCAACGGTTGCGAACTCGAAATCCACGCTCTCGGCAATGCGTTCTATGATCTTGAACGCTTTGGACTGAGATTCGTCGCGTCGCCACGCCACGCGGATGTCTTGCTCGTGACGGGACCCGTGACCCACAATATGCGCGAGGCGCTCGAACGCACGTACGATGCCACACCGGCACCGAAATGGGTGATTGCGGCCGGCGATTGCGCGCACGACTGCGGCATCTTCGCCGGCTCCTATGCTTGCAGCGGCGGTGTTTCGTCAGTCATTCCGGTCGACCTCCATATTCCCGGCTGTCCGCCGACGCCGGCAGCTTTGCTCAAGGGTCTGCTCGCGCTCATGACAAAAGAGAAGTAAGCCGCGCGACAACATCCCTCCGACTCCCGCCCTATCGCGCCGAAACACGTTCGGGAGCATCTCGTCGAGATGCTCCCGAACGCCATGATAATCAGCTTACGCGCATCACGGATCCACTGTCAGAAGCCGAAACGTTTCCGGCACGATCGCCGGGCGGCTCGGAAGTTCTTCTGTCTTGGGCAACATCGGCCCTTGATCGGAGACCGGGAGATACAGGCGGTGGGTCGAGGGGTCGAGCGCCAGGGTCCGCGCGCCGGGTGCCGTCTTGATCACTTGGGCAATTTCGAATTTGCCGGCAGCGTCTTGCCGCACGACCGACACCGTGCCATCGCCGCAGGAGATGAAGGCGAGATCCGCGGACGGATCGAAGACGATTGCATCCGTGCCCTTGCCGATCGGGAGGCTGGCAAGGAGCGAACCGTCATCGGCGCTGAGGACAGCGAGAACGCCGCTTCTGCAGCCGACGTACAAGTGCCGATGCTTGGTATCGATCGCGAGCGGCGTCGGGTCTTCGCAGCCGCCGCCGATCGCCCATTCGCTGGTCACCTTCAGGGTCTGTGCATCGATCCGCGCGATCTTTTGCTTATCGGAAATATTCACATAGACGTTGCCGGCGCCATCCGCCGCCGCATATTCGGGCGAACCATCGAGCGCCACCTCACCAAGGCGCTTCCCCGAGTGCGGATCGAACGCAACGGCAAGATTGTCATCGCCAGCGAAAGCAAAGCCGCGTTTCGAATGGGGGTCGTAGATCACGGCATCGGGCGCATGACCAAGATCGATCTGCCGAAGGACTTTCAGGTCCTTGAGCGAGAAGACCGTTGACGTGTTGTCCTTGCCATCGCCGGTAAAGCCGATGCCGAGATCGGAGGCCAATGCGATGCCGTGCACGCGCGTTCCTGCAATGGCCGGGATCGTTCCCGCAGATTTTTGGGCCGCGACATCCTCAACAAGAACCCCGCCGACACGCGTCACGAACAGATGATGCGTATTCGTGTCATAGGCAAGATAATCCCATCCGCCTTCACCACCGATCTTCGTCGTCGCGGCGACATGATAGCTGGGCGCTGGTGCCGTCGCGGCCCAGCTTGCCGAACTCATGGCGGCAACAGAAAGTGTTGCGGCCAATCCAGCTTTCAGGCCGGCGCGTAGTTTTGCTTGATATTTCACGTGTATGCTCCTTGGTTTATGATGCCTGTGTTGGGTGATATGCGCGCTGGTGTTTTACGGTTTGCTGCCCACGACGGTTTGCGCGGAAATCGTCGGTGTTTCGTTGGGAATGGCGACGCTATAAGCCGCATCCTCTAAGTCGCCGGTCGCAAAGATCGCGGTGCCGGAGAGAGCAGCCTCAAGGCGATCTTGGTCGAGATCCCCCTCCCAGCGCGCCATCACGATGGTTGCGACGCCGTTGCCGATCATGTTCACCAGCGCGCGCGCCTCGCTCATGAAGCGGTCGATGCCGAGGATCAGAGCCATACCGGCCACCGGGATGGTCGGAACGACAGCAAGTGTTCCCACCAACGCAATGAAGGACGCGCCGGTCACGCCCGAAGCGCCCTTGGACGTGAACATCGCGACGGCAAGAATCGAGAGCTCTTGCGCAAATGTCAGGTTCGTGTTGGTGGCCTGCGCAACGAAAAGTGCGGCAAGACTCATGTAGATTGCCGTACCATCGGTGTTGAAGACATATCCCGTCGGAACGACCAGGCCCACGATAGAGCGCGCGCAGCCGGCACGCTCCAACTTCTCCATCAGGCTCGGCAATACCGGATCCGACGACGAGGTGCTGATGACGACAAGGATCTCCTCTTTGATGTAGTACAAGAATTTGAAGATGTTGAATTTGGCCCACCAGGCAATGAGGCCAAGAACGCCGATGACGAAGACGAAGCTCGCGAGATAGAACGTGCCGATCAGGGTCAGCAGCGGCCCAAGTGAAGCGACGCCGTACTTGCCAACGGTGAAAGCCATGGCGCCAAACGCACCGATCGGCGCGAGACGCATGATCGCGTTGATCACGCCGAAGACCAGGCGCGATCCCGCATCGATGACATCACGCACAGGCTTGCCGCGCTCGCCCAGATGCGAGAGGGCATAGCCGAACAGCACGGAAATCAGCACGACGGGCAGAATGTCGCCCTTGGCAAAGGCATCGATCACCGTATTTGGCACGATGTTGACCAAGAATTCGGTGATCGATTGTTCGCCGGCCTTGCCGGCGTAGGCTTGGACCGCACCGACATCGAGCGTGGCGGGGTTCGCGTTGAATCCGGCGCCCGGCCGCACCACATTGGCGGCGACCAGGCCGATGACGAGTGCGATCGTTGAAACCACCTCAAAATAGACAAGCGCCTTGCCGCCGACGCGGCCGACTTTTTTGAGGTCGTTCATGCCCGCGATTCCCGACACCACGGTGCAGAAAATCACGAGCGTGATCACCATTTTGATGAGCTTGATGAAGACGTCGCCGAGCGGTTTCATATCGACGGCGATGGGTGGCCAGAAATGCCCGAGAGCAATTGCGAGAGCGATTGCTATCAGGACTTGCACATAGAGGATTTGATACCAGCGCTTGGGGCCTGGTGGTGAAGATTGGAGCGATGCCATAGGGGTTTCCTCGGGACGAGCGACATCGACGCGATGGATCAGATGCATCCGCCGATGATTTTGGTTGCGGTTTTACGGGGGAGACGAGGCCTTCTTAGGGAGGCTTAACGGTTGCAGCCGCTGGCGGCTCGTGGAGCGGCATGGCGAGAAGGACGCAGGCGGGCCGCGACGACATGTTGCGCAGCTGACGGCTTTCGAAGGGCGCGATCCGGCACGAATCCCAGCGGGAGAGGGTCATTTGTTCTTGCCCGTTCGAAATGCTTATTTCGCCGTCGAGCACGACATAGATCTTTTCAAGATGCGAGGCACCAAGCGTGGTGCCGCCGTTTGGTTCGACGATCGAGACACCCATCCAAAGGCTGTCCGTCGGCCCGGCCTCGCGCCCCTGCAGACGGACCATGCGCATATGCTCATGCCCGGGTGCGTCATAGGGTGGTGCCGCGAAGAAACGTGTGACGTGCATGGCCTCACTCTCCCGGTACGAGCACGACGCGGTCGCGCGACGAGCCCATCACGGTCTGATAAGCGGTGTGGGCGCATTCGAGCGGATAGATCGCGTTGCGCACGATGGGGAAGGGCTTGAGAAAGCCGTCCGCGAAGCCAGGTGCAAGACCCTTTAAGATGGCCCCCGTCTCAACCGAGTTGAGCGAAATCGTATCGACGCCGACATAAGTGTGCCGGCCCTTGTAGAAGGCGAGGAGATCGAACGTGACATAGCGTTCGACCGCGGAGATGAAGATAGCGCGGCCGCCGGTCGCCATGGATTTCTGCCCGATGTCGTAGAAGGGATCGCCGACGGTATTGAAGACGATGTCGGCGCCCTTGCCTCCTGTGAGCTCGCGCACGCGGTGCGGTACATCGTCCGTGCTGGCGGAGAGAACGGCGACCGGCCCATTCGCATGGCCGATATAACGGGCCTCGCCGCGCACGACTCCCATCACATTGGCGCCGCGCCAGCTCGCGATCTGCGCTGCGGCCTGGCCGACCTTGCCGTTGATCCCGAGAATAAGAACGTTCTCGCCGGGAACCGGCAGCCCGGCGCGTTGCAAACCTTCGGATGCGGTGACGAACGGCACGCCAATCCCGGCCGCCTCTTTCACATCGATGCCGGGTGGGATCTCGACCACCGCATCGGCCTCGACGATCATGTGGCTGGCGTGCGAGCCATCCCGGCGTATGCCGAGATCGCCCGAAGACCCGAACACCATCTTGCCGATGAGCGACGGCACTCCGGCGATGACCCGACCGGCATAATCGCGGCCGGGCGTGCGGGGAAAGACGGCGTAGGGCATCAGCCCGGTCGCCGCTTTGGCGTCCGAAGGATTGACCGCCGCCGCATGGATTTCGACAAGAACCTCGTCGGATGCAAGCGCGCGCAGCGGGCTCTTTGCCACCGGCAATTCGATTTCCTGGTAGCTTGGTGCTTTATGCGCAAGCCGCAGGGCCTTGACGGAGTCCGGCATATCATTGTGCATGAGAGACATAACCCATTCCTTCATATCGATTCAGCTACGGTCTTAGAGGCCGATGAGGGCGCGCGCTTCTTGCGGATTCGCGATCTGGCCGCCGAGGTCCTCAACGATCCGGCGCGCCTTGGTCACGAGAGCGGCATTGGATGGCGCGAGTTCGCCGTGGCTGAGATAGACAGCGTCCTCCAACCCAACCCGAACATGGCCACCGGCCAAATAGGAGAGCGCGACCGACGGCAAGGAATGGCGTCCGATGCCGATCGCGGTGAAGGTCGCGTCCGGCGGCAAGAGTCCGCGGGCATAGAGCACCGTTTCCGGTGACGGTTGAAAGCCGTAACGCACGCCCATCACGAAAGAGGTCAGTGCCGGTCCGCGCAACGTGCCGTCCTTGAGAAGATCCTGCAGCAAGGCGATGTCTCCCGAATCGAATAATTCGATCTCCGGCTTGACGCCTGCCTCCGCAATCACTTTGGCCATCCGCCGCACATTGGCCGGCGTGTTGATGACCACTTCGCCGCCCGAATTCATCGTGTTGAGATCGAGCGTGCAAATGTCGGGTTTGAGGGCCGCGATGTGTTCGACGCGGCGCTCCGGTTGCATCAGCGTGGTGCCGGGTGCGGCAACGCTCGGGTCGTCTGCCGAAGGCACGAAACGGCCGCCTGGACCCGTTGTCACATTGATGATGAGGTCCGGATTCTTGGCGCGAATGCGCGCAAGAACGTCCTGATAGAGAGCAAGTTCCATCGACGGACTGCCGGTCCTGGGATCGCGTACATGGATGTGGACAACCGCGGCGCCTGCCTCGGCCGCACCCAAGGCGGAATCGGCAATCTGCTCGGGGGTGATGGGCAGATGCGGCGTCTGTTCCGGCCTTGTTAGATTGCCGGTGATGGCGCAGGTGATGAAGATTTTTGGCAGAGGAGCGCGCATGGTGAAGATCCTTTAGAGTGCGCGGCCGCCATCGACTTGGATGATGTGTCCCGTCGAAAAGGTCAGCATCGTGGCGCAGGCCGTGATCGCGGCGGCAATGTCTTCCGCTTCGCCGATGCGCTTCAAGGGGGTCGACGCCTTGACCTTGTCGTTGAAGTCGGTGCCGCGGCCGGGCACGAAAGCGGTATCGACCACGCCGGGGGAGACGGCGAGCACCCGTACTTCGGGGGCAAGCACACGCGCCAGGGCCTTGGTCATGACATCGATCCCGGCTTTGGCCGCGCAATAGGCGATGGACGAACCGACCCCCGTGAATGCCGCGATCGAAGAGATCGAAACCACGAGCCCGTCGCCGGATGCTTTCAGCATGGTCGCGAAGGTTCTGATGGCCGCGAATTGTCCGCGCCAATTGACCTGCATCATGCGGTCGATGAGCTCATCCGTGAGCGCATCGAGATCCGCATGCGGCACGGGCTTGGTGAAGCCTGCCGCATTGACCAGAATGTCGAGCCGGCCATAGCGCGCCTGCAGCATATCGCGCAGGGCGATCAGCGAAGCCGTGTCGGCAACGTCGGCAACGTGGGCCGAATGAGGACCGCCCACTTCGCCGATCAGCGCTTGGGCCGCGGCCCGGTCTCGTTCGGTGTCGAGATGGGTGATGGCAACGGTTGCGCCGGCAGCGGCGAGCTGTCGGCTGGTGGCCGCGCCGATGGCGCCTGCGCCGCCGACGACGAGAGCGACCTTGCCGGCCAGCGATCGTGGAAAGGCGGTGCGCTGCGATGCTGCCGCTGCGGATGATGTATTGGATATCGTTTGGGTCGACATGAGAGGTCTCATCGGTTGAAAAATTGAAACAGAAGCTTTGTCGTGCCGAGCCACTCAGCCCTTCACGTGAGAGGCGGCGCGTCGCGCGGCGAAAGGCGCTAACGGATCGGCGGTACGGGCAGTTTCGCCTCGCCTTTTTCCATCACGAATTCGTAAGTGAGCCGGAACCAAGGGCCGGCGACGTCGGCTGCCGGGGCAACGCCCTGGCCTTTCCGAAAATCGCCGATCAAATGGCGCGTCACGCCGAAGACGACGTCGCTTTCTAGATGCTGGTCATCGTCGACGAAGATTTGCGTGATCAACGTCTTGAAGCCCGGCTTGTAGCAAAGGAAATGCAAATGGGCCGGGCGGTAGGGATGACGCAGTTGCGCGCGCAGCAGGTCCCCGACGGGCCCATCGGTCGGCACCGGATAACCTGCCGGCTTGACGGATCGGAACGAAATGCGGCCCTCCGCATCCGTCCTGAACTTGCCGCGCAAATTCATGTTGGCCTGGGCCGGATCCTGGTTCTCGTACAGGCCGACGGGCGAGGCCTGCCAGACGTCTACCTCAACGTCCGCAAGCGGCTTCCCCTCCGGATCTCTGATGTGGCACTCGGCGAACAGCGCATCGCCGGGTGTTTCCGATCGAATGATCGAACCGCCGTTCGGCGTCTCCGGCGAATGCATGCGCCAGAAGGGCCCAAGCAGAGCGGCCGCCGTCTCGGTCGCACCGTTTTGTCCGTTATTGAGCAGGCAAACGAGGGTGGAGAAGCCCAGGACATCCGAAAACAGGATTCCCTCGTTATGGCTGTCATTGGTCGCCTGGCCGATGCGATTGAGAAAGCCGACGCCGAGTTCGAACTCCTCCTCGGTGAGCCGCGTTTCGCGGGCAAAAGCGTGCATGTGGCGCACGAAGGAGGCCACGATCTCGCGCAGACGGGCGTTCGGCGCCCGTTTCATGGCATCCAGGACCACAGCGGTGACGGCGCTCTCGTCCTCAATGATATGCGAGACGCCGGATGGCGAAGCGGGTTTGACGTTCACGGATTTCCTCCCACACATTTTTTGTGCGATCGATTGCATTACTATGTGCAATCGATCGCACATTGTCAAGACGGGTCTATCGTGCTTTTTTGGCGCGAACTCGATTCTCTAGGTGCATGGGCGATGACAACCGTTCCCTCCAACCCCACGACTGGCCGTGCCGCCACGCTGCAGTCCATCGCCACCGCGGCCGGCGTGCACCGCTCGACCGCAGCCCGCGCCCTCGATCCGGCGCAGAGCCACCGGATTTCGCCGGAAGTGGTGGAACGCGTGCGCCACGAAGCCCAGAGGCAAGGCTACCGCCGCGACACGATCGCGGCTTCGCTGCGCACGGGCCGCTCGAGCCTTGTCGGCGTTCTCCTTCCCGATCTCGGCAATCCGGTGTTCGCGCCCATTCTCGATGGCATCGGCCTGTACCTGGCCGAACGAGGCTATTCGATGCTGGTGACGGGCGGTGCGGACGAGGCGTCGCAGATCGGAATCGTCGAGGAGCTCATGGCCCGGCGCGTCGACGGGTTGGTTTTGGCGACGGTCCGCCGCGACGATCCCGTCGTTACGATCTGCCTTGCCGCCGGTCTGCCCACGGTTCTGGTCAATCGCGGGGAAGACGATTTGCGCACCGCGTCCGTCGTCACCGACGATATGGGCGGTATGGCCCTGGCGGTCGATCATCTGGTGTCGCTGGGTCATCGCAGGATCGGCCATCTTGCCGGTCCGCAAAGCCTATCGACCGGCGCCCTGCGCCGGCAGGGGTTCGAAAACGCCATGACGGCAGCAGGGCTCGATCCGTGCCCGATCGTCACCGCCACGGCCTATAGCCGCGACGCCGGCGAGGCGGCGACGGCGCTATTGCTCAACCGCTATCCGCACCTGACGGCGATTGCCGCCGGCAACGATCTCTTGGCGCTCGGCGCCTATCTCGACGTGAAGCGGCGCGGCCTGACCTGCCCCGGGGACATTTCCATTGTCGGTCACAACGACATGCCGCTCGTCGACATGGTCGATCCGCCCTTGACCACCATCCATATCGGACACCGCGAAATGGGGGCCAGCGCCGCGGCGCTCCTGCTTGAGCGGATCGGCACGCCAAGCCTGTCTCCGGTAAGGAGACTCGCTTCGGCTGAACTCATTGTCCGCGCCTCGACGAAGCAGCTTGCACGCGCAGATACGGCGATCGGTTTCTGATCACGATGTCTTTCGTGCGAGCCCTAGCTGGAGAACAGCATCGCGATCCGAGCCTTGAGGAGCCTGAACATGAATTGGGCCGAATAGCCTGGACTGGCTGGCATATGATCCGGATTATTGAGGGGATCGGACGCGAATTTCGTGCAAACCAACATCTCAGGTCTCGGTGGGCTTCCTTTAACGCGCGCACGATAGATGTCGACCCAATGCTTGCTGTCGTCAAAATCGAGGACCATGACGCTGTTGCAGCATGTGGCGATTTTGCGGTTCGTCGCCGAATTGTCGCGAAGCTTGAGCGTCGCTAACAACGGCTCGCCATGGATGCAGCGAACGCGATCCCTTCGGTAGGCGATGAAGGCGGTTCCACCATCGCTTTCGCAAAACGATGCAGCACCCGGCAATTCTTCGATCTGCTGCGCGGCCGCCTGACAATCGTCGCAATAGCAAATCACCGTGGCAATCGGCTTTCCGGCGGCCTCGATCTCGACGTTTCCGCAAGCACAGGATGCGGTCAGGCGAGGGACATTCATCAATTGCTGATCACAATGCGGTTGCCCTCGCTGTCCTCTATCTCGGCAACCTGCCGCCGAGGATCATATGGAGCAGGCGTTACGTCCGCGACGATCTTGACACCTTTCAACGCAAGACCATGCACCGCCGACGGCACGTCGTCGGCCACGAAGACCAGTACGGGCCCGTTGGACGGAGCCTCGTCCTGTCTGCGGACGAAATGCAGAGAAGTCTCCGCGCCGGGAAATCCAACCTCGATCCAACGCCAACCGCCCGCGCCCATCGCAGCGTCGGCAACCACTTGGCATCCGAATTTGTCGACGTAGAATGCTTTGGCCCGAGCCTGATCGAATACCGGCAATTCGGCGAATGAAACGAACACGGCGACACTCTCCCTGCATATTTGATCTTTCATTATACTAGACCGTCTAGTATGATACGTCAAGGCAATGAGTCAGGCATGAAGCGAGGCCGCGATGGGGCTCAATAAGAAATCGGAAGTCAAAGCCGTCGGGCGCACGCAGAAGACTGCCGGCAAACGGGCGGCTGTCCTTGATGCCGCGGCGACGGCTTTCCTCAGCGTCGGCTACCTGGGTGCCAGCATGGACGAAATTGCTGAAATGGCCGGCGTATCAAAACAGACGATCTATACGTACTTTTCGAACAAGGAGGCCCTGTTCGTCGCCATGGCGTCGGCGCTCTCCAACGAGGCAAGTGATCGCGTCCACAAGGACGTCCCCGAATTCACCGACGAAGACGACTTGGAACTCTACTTGGTCGACTATGCCGTCCGTCAGCTCCAAGTCGTCCTCACGCCCAGGATCTTGCAGTTGCGCCGTCTGGTGATCGGAGAGGTCGGGCGCTTCCCTGAGCTTGGTGCTGCGCTCTATGCCGGCGGCCCTGGGCGGGCGATCGCAGCGCTGGCCACGGCATTCGAGAGGCTCGCGACGCGCGGCCTCCTCTCGGTTCGCGACCCTTTGCTCGCCGCTACCCAGTTCAATTGGCTGATCATGTCCGCGCCTCTCAACCGCGCGATGCTGCTCGGCGACACCGCCATCCCGAGTGCGAAGGAGCTTCGCACTCACGCCAAGCAGGGTGTGCGCATGTTTCTTGCGGCCTATTCCAGGTGACGGCTTCAGAGAGATTTTCGGCCATCGCGCTGGCTTCGTAAAGTCGAGCCCAGACGGCAGGCCCCTGGGAGACGCTATCGCGTTGCCTCGTCATGACGATACCCGCGCAGCCTACCTCTCCGTCGTAGGCAAAGGCGCATCCTTGGCGGTGCATCCCGATTTACTGCTGCCGAGGCCGGCGCTAACGGCTAGCGGTTAAGCAGGCAGATAGCCCCTCCCAAGCGAGGCGTCAGGACGCAGCTTTACAATTGCTTCGAGACTAGAACGAGCGAAGCGTCACCCTCATACGGTTGCACCGTGAATCCCATATTTTCCTCAAGCTCGATGGCTTCCCGATTGGCTCTCATCTCAATCGACTCGATCGATTGAAGCCCGCGTTCTTGGGCTTGCCGGGCTGTGAAGGCGAGAAGCTCCCATCCGATACCATAATGCTTGTAGTCGGCGTGAACTGAAATAGCGACCTCACCGCGCTGTGTTTCGAGGATACGTGCAAGCATTGCCGTTGCGACGGGCACATGCGTGCCCTCCACGAGAGCAATGTATGTCTCCGTGTTTTTATGGTCGACATGAGTCATGGCGTGAAGTTGCGTCTCAGATACGGTGCTGCCGCCCGTTAGGAAGCGAAAACACAGATCCTCCTGCTGCACATGATGAAATAGATTATCAAGGACAGCATCGTCGTCTTGTCCGGCGGGGCGGACAAGAATCTTCAGGCCGGTTCTCGTTGTCAGTTCCCATTTTTGCTTGTCCATTGTTCTTAACTCTCCGGTTGGCGACGCGCGAGCCGCTGCGCGATAAGGATGATGCAATATCGCTCGCTTGAAGATCATTTCCTTGCGCTATCTCAAACAAGACGCGCAATGCGCGCCAGTGCTCTAGCCCGCAGAAATGAGGATACCTCACAGCCGCTGACGCGAACCACACGCCAAAACAACGAGCCGTAGATTCGTGATAGCGTTTGGCTTCCGCTCAGCGCATCTCGCCTTAAGGCAAGACGAGAGATCAAATTCCATTTCGCCTTAAGCGACCGTCAAATCATTGCGGACATCGATCACGCCCGGAGCTGACCAGGCAGTGGCCGCAGCGACCGCACGTTCGGCCGGAGATTTTACGGTTCCACTCAACCGAACCTTACCCCCCTCGGCGCTTACAACTATTGTTTGCGGATCAAAAAACCAGGATCGGTGCAGGGCGTGCGTGATGTCATCGCGAATATTTTCGACATTGACGACGGGCTTCAGTTCAATATGGTTGCTGACGCCCGTGACCCCCGGCAACCTTTCCACGCATTGTTCCGCGGCCCGACGTTGATAGTCCCAGCTGACCTCGCCGCTCAGCGTGATCCAGCCGTTCTCAACGCCAACCTTAACTGCGCCATGGGGAACAAATACGTCGCGATCGAGGCGATCGGCGGCGCCCGTCGCAAGCTCACCATCATCGAAGCGTGCGTCGTCGGGAAGTTTCACTTTGATCTCTTCGACGACCGCCCGCACGCCCTTGACCCGCTGAGCGGCCGCTTCGGCCATCGACCTTTCCACAAAAGTATTGACGGAGCCCGTCAATGTAACAATGCCATTGTCGACCGCGACGCCGATATGAGCAGAGGTGACACTAGGCTCCCAGCCAAGCTCTTCAAGAACCTGCTGCTGTAACTTGTCGTCATGAGACATGGAGAATTCCTCGTTTAAGCGTTACGCTCGTTCCCTTCTTATACGCGGGGAAGCCGAGAACAATGATGCGGATCAAATAGGCAGCGTGCGCAGCACGTTATATCGAATGGGGTGAGCAGTGCGGCTTGACAATGAGCGCGCATGTCCAAGTGATGGCCAATCCTTTTGAGTAACATCGCGTGCATGAGGAGCCGTCTCTCCTTGTCGGCCATGGCCCTCAGTGAGAAAGCAAGACGCTGTAACCGGACGAAAGGAGAAGATCCGCTGTCATGCCACCGAAAACCCATTCTCGGAGACGATTGTGGCCATAGGCGCCCGCCACAACGAGATCCGCCTGTTGCTCAAGGAGAAAATCTGCCAGCATGTCGGTGTCTCTGCCGGCGGCGGCCAGGACGCGACTGTCAGCCTTCACATGATGGCCTTTCAGCCACCCGACAATATCCTCCAATCCCATCTGCGCGCTGTTCTCTTCCTCCTCGGGCACAATCGTCGCGATCGTCACGCGGCGGGCCTTGCCCAACAGGGGGATGGCGTCGGCGATGGCGCGCCGCGCCTCGCGCGTCTCCTTCCATGCGACCACCACATGATCGAGCGCCACCCGTGACGCGTCAGGGGGAATGATGAGAACGGGGCGGCCGGACCGCATGACGAAATCGCCCAAATTCAGATGCTGCGGCCGATCGAAGGCGTTTTGATGACTTGCCCGTTGTGTTATGAAAAGATCCGCGGTCCCGCTCTGGCCGGCGAAATAATTGGCGAGCGCGTCGACGGTAACGCTTGCGCGCCATTCACAACGCGGTGCGCGCCCCTGCATGGCGGCATAAAATTGAGCGCCCGCCTGTTTCAACATCTTTTCCATATCGATCTGGTTTTGGTCGATGATCTCCGGTGGCACGTAAGCATCGACATAGAGGAGTTGCAGCGGCTGACATGCGGCAACGCCAATCACCTTGGCATCGAACAGCTTTGCGAGATCGACACTTATGTCAAGGATAGCCGATTTTTCCGCTTCGGGGTCCACATGGACCATCAAAGATGTATAGGTCATAGCAGGTTCCAGGCGCTTCAATGCATGTGGTGCCGTACCTTACAAGGACGGCGCGTCAACATAATTGATATGAATCAAACCGATGGGGAACTCTGGCAGAGTAAATAATTGATTTTCCGCAATGCGAGCGAACGGCTAAGGCTTCATGATGATCCCCGTCACATCGGGAGGCATCATGGACCTCAGAACCGTTCTTTATATCATGGACATTGGCCAGCCTGAAGATGATTGCCGCACCATTGTGGAATCATGCCGCAGGATGAATGCGCATCTTTCCATCCTTCTGGTGAAACCCGCGCCACCGCTCCCGTTCAACAACTATCCGGCGATGATCGCTGACGGCTGGGTTGAGCAACAATGTGCGGACATGGCTGAGCTTGCGGTGCGTCGCAAAGGAATGGAAGGAACCCTGGCGAGGGAGCATGTTGCCCTTGATGTCGACGACATCTATTCGGAATATGCGGCGATGGGGGCGATCGCGGCAACGCGCGCCAGATGCGCCGACATCACCTTGATGCATCGCAAGGTCATTCAATATAACGGCGTTCAATGGCCGGCGCTCATTGGCGTACTCTTTGACTCCACCTCGCCCCTGCTTCTCTTGCCCGATAACGAAGATTTTACCTTCGAGCCGAAAACCATCCTTCTTGCCTGGGACGGGCGCATCGAGGCGGCCCGCGCGGCCCGCTCCGCGCTCCCCTTCCTGAAACGTGCGCAGACAGTTCATCTGACGCTGGTGGACCCTGAGCCGCGCGTTGGGGACCCCGATCTTGATCGGGGTGGCGACATCGCCACCTATCTCGCAAGGCATCATGTTTGTGTCACTGTCGACGAGTTGCCTGCCTTCGGTCAGAGCATCAGCCAGGTTCTGCTTCGCCACGCCAGGGATATTGCCGCGGACCTTATCGTTATGGGCGCCTACGGGCATTCGCGCCTGCGTGAAAGAATCTTTGGCGGCGTCACGAAGGCGATGCTGGAAGACGCGACCATGCCTCTGTTCATCGCGCATTAGACAAGCATGATTCTTGGACAACAATTGCGCTTCTCCTAATGCTCTGGAGGGCTTCCCGTCAGCGGACCGCGATAGCGCTCGACGTGCGCCAATCCATCTGACGCGCCCGGGGGTGCAGCATTGGAATCTCTCTGGAAGGCGAGATTTGCAATTTTATGCTGCCGAAGGGCATCGATTCAGCGCAATCGATAGGTTGGAGGCGTCACACTATCCCGTTGAGCGGAGAAATTCTCCCGGTGGGATCCGCAGGCAGGGCCGAAATCGGCGGGGAAAAGGTCTTTTCAGAGGGATCGACGCGCGTGGCAAATGCATTGAAAGATTTCAAATATTTGTCCTTCGACGTCGTGGGCACGCTCATCGATTTCGAGGGCGGGCTGACGCGCTCCTTTGCGGAGATCGGCCGGGAGCACGGCGTCGAACTCGATGGCGAACACGCGCTTTCCCTCTACCGGCAGGCGCGCTATTCCGAAAATGCCGATCTTTTTCCCGATGACCTCGTGCGGGTCTATCTCGCCATCGCACCGCAATTGGGCCTCCCCGCAGAACGGGCATACGGCGAGAAGTTGCGCGACGACGTGCGCCATTGGCAGGCCTTTCCCGACAGCGTGGAAGCTCTCGCAAATCTGGGCAAACACTATAAGCTCATCGCCATGACCAACGCCCGCCGCTGGGCCTTCGAACTGTTCGAGAAAGAACTAGGGAATCCGTTTTACCAAAGCTTCACGGCGGACGATACCGGAACGGAGAAGCCCGATCGCGCCTTTTTCGAGCAGGTTTTCGCTTTTGTCGAAGGGGAAGGCGGCGCCAAGGCGGATATTCTGCATGTGGCCCAGAGCCAATACCACGATATCGGCATTTCCCGCCGGCTGGGCATGACCAATTGCTGGATCGAGCGCCGCCACGCGCAGAAGGGTTATGGCGGAACGATCGAGCCCGCCGAATTCGCGAAACCGGATTATCACTTCATGTCCATGTCTGCCTTATCCGACGCAACCGACGAGGCCGCCATCGACTGACACGTTCACATATCGGTGGAACCGGCGACAACGAACCGGCACGCCTGACAATCACGCGCAGCAAAGGGGAACAGTCATGAGTGATAAGATTACCAACTGGACTTTCGCCGACGACGCCATGATCGAAAGCGCAATCCGCCGCAATGCGAGCCGCCGCGAACTGTTGCAGATGATGACGGCGGGCGGTATCGCAGCGCTCACCGCCTCCACGATATTCGGGCGCGCCACATCGGCGGTGGCGGCCACGCCGGCCAAAGGCGGATCGATCAAGGTCGCGGGTTTCACCTCCTCGACGGCGGACACGCTCGATCCGGCAAAAGCCTCCCATTCGACCGACTATGTACGCTGCTGCGCGTTCTATAACCGCCTGACCTTCCTGGACAGCCGGGGCGAGACCAGAATGGAACTGGCCGAAAGCATCGAGAGCCCTGACGCCAAGGTCTGGACCATCAAGTTGCGCAAGGGCGTAACGTTCCATGACGGAAAGACCCTCACTTCCGCCGACGTGATCTTTTCCCTCAAGCGCCATCTCGATCCGGCCGTCGGATCGAAGGTGAATGCGCTCGCCAAGCAGATGGTCGGGTTCAAGGCCGTTGACGACGCGACGGTCGAAATCACGCTCGAGAGTCCGAACGCCGACCTGCCGACCATTCTTGCGATTCATCACTTCATGATCGTGGCCGACGGGACGAGTGACTTCTCCAAGGGCAACGGCACCGGCGCGTTCATCTGTCAGGAGTTCCAGCCGGGTATCCGTTCGATCGCCGTTCGCAACCAGAATTACTGGAAAGGAACCGGCCCGTATCTGGACTCGTTCGAGTTCTTCGCGATCGCAGACGAAACGGCCCGCGTGAACGCGCTTTTGTCGGGCGATATCCAGATCGGCGGAAACTTAAGTCCGCGCTCGCTGCGTGTCCTGGAAAACAATCCGGCCGCCAAGCTGTTCATTTCCAAGCTCGGGACCTACACTGATCTCAATCTGCGGCTCGACATGGCTCCGGGCGACAAACAAGGCGTGGCCGAAGGCTTCAAATATCTCATGAATCGCGAAGCGATCCAGAAGTCCGTCCTGCGCGGGCTGGCCGAGATCGCCAACGATCATCCGATCCCGGCCACCAGCAAATATTTCAATGGCGAATTGAAGCAGCGCGCGTTCGATCCCGAGCGCGCGAAATCGCTCTTTCAAAAAGCCGGTGTTTTGGGACAGGAAATCCATATCACCGCCTCCGAAGCTGCCTCCTCCTCGCTCGACTATGCGGCGGTGTTGCAGCAGGCCGCGTCCGACATCGGCCTGAAGATCGCCATCGACCGCGTGCCCGCCGACGGTTATTGGTCCAATCACTGGCTGAAGGACGCGGTCCACTTCGGCAATATCAACGCCCGTCCGACGCCCGACATTCTGTTCTCGCTGCTCTACAAATCCGACGCGCCCTGGAACGAAAGCCGCTACAAGTCGGAGAAGTTCGATTCGATGCTACTCGAGGCGCGCGGCATGCTGGACGAAGCCAAGCGCAAGGAGATCTATGGCGAGATGCAGGACATGATTTGCAATGAAGCCGGCACCGCCATCCCCGCTTTCATGTCGAATGTGGATGGGGTGTCGCCGAAGCTGCGCGGCCTAGAGCCCAATCCGCTCGGCGGCATGATGGGCTTCGCTTTTGCCGAATATGTTTGGCTTGAATCGTGAGAATCCCCGCAGAGCAGCAGCGATGACTTTTCTGTTCCTGAGCGATCGGACGCGCGGCGCGATTTTTGCCGATCTGTTCGCGCGCCATCTGCCTGAAATCCGCTTCGCGATGGATCCACAAGACCTGGATGCGCGCGACGTGCGGTTCATCATGACCTGGGTTCCGCCATCCGATCTTGCGCGATACCCGAATCTGGAGATCCTATTCTCCATCGGCGCCGGAATCGACCAATTCGCAGGCGCGGTCCTTCCGCCCGGCGTCAAAGTCGTTCGCATGGTCGACGAAGGCATCACGCGGATGATTGTGGAATATGTGACCATGGCGGTGCTGTCCCTGCATCGCAATCTGCACCTTTACATCGACCAGCAACGCCGAGCCCTGTGGCATGGGATCTTGCCGCAGGCCCAAGCCTCGGAACGGCGCGTGTCGGTCCTCGGAACGGGCGTTTTGGGCAAGGCCGCGCTCGAGAAATTGCGGGCCTTCGGCTTCCCGCCGGCTGGATGGAGCCGATCAGCCCAAGCAATCGACGGCGTCGATTGCTATTCCGGTGCCGACGGATTGAAGGAGATGCTCGGGCGCACGGACATTCTCGTCTGCCTACTGCCGCTCAACTCCCAAACCGAAGGCATCCTCGACAGCGATCTTTTTGCGATGCTGCCGCGAGGCGCTTCGCTCGTTCATGCGGGGCGCGGACGTCAGCTTGACGCATCCGCTCTGATCGGCGCGCTCGACAGCGGCCATTTGTCCGGAGCATTTCTCGATGTCGTCGATCCCGAGCCGCTGCCTGGGGACCATCCGTTGTGGCGGCATCCCCGCATCGTGATCACGCCGCATATCGCCGCGGTCACCCAGCCGCATTCGGCCGCGATGACCACCATTGCGAATGTTCGCCGTCATCTTGCGGGGGAAACGCCACATGGATTGGTCGATCGCGCCGACATGCAGCTCAGTCCAACATGATTTATACCAAAGGTCGCGAGTAGCGACCTTTGGACTACTCTTCATTTTTCGCTGTCGGCTTGAAGAGGCGAAAAATGAAGAAACGAACCAACGGTCACTCTTCGTGACCGTTGGTATTAACAAAACGTCTGTGCGGCAAGGGCAAAAGTCATCGCACCGCCCGATGCCGCTTCGAAATCTCCAAGCCGCCGCCCCCGCGACATCGTGAGCACGGTGTCATAAACAAGCAGTCCGTTCGCCGTCAAAAACGCGGCGAGCGCGCCTTGGCCGAAATGCGTATCGAGGCGCAGAAAGTGTCCCGTATGCGCGGCGACATGCGGGGATATGACAGCGATCGCTTCTTCTTCGGAATGGGCCACCACTGGACCGATCACGTGGCCGCGCCCGAAGGGCCGGCATAATGAAAAAGCGACGAGTTCGTCACCGCGAAAGAGCCCATATCCCACCGAATGGTCGAACAGCCTCGCCATGAGCTCGGCGCGCCCCACGCCGAAGGCCCGCGCGTCCAGCGACGTGACAGCGGCCATGTCTGCGCTTCCAAGCTGCCGGGCGCTTATTCCATCCGGCAGAGGGGGAAGCTCGCTCCGCACATACGCCTCGCCCTGGCACTGGTACACTGTTTTCTCGTGGTCGAATTTGAGCGACGTATAGAGCCGGCGCGAGGCGCGTGTGGCGCTTAGCCGGAAATCGTACGATCCGCAGGTCTCGAACATTTTTTCCATCAACCAACGGCCCGTGCCATTGGTCTGCAGCCGCGGCGAGGTGATGACCATGCCGATGGTGGCAAAGTTGCGCCCATAAGGAAACCACATAGCCGACCCAAATACGCGCCCGATCTCATCGAGCGCGGCAAAGCCGTGTCCCATATTCAACAAGAAGCGCCAGTCGTCCTCCCGGTGAGGCCAACCGACGGCAATAGAAAGCGCATGCAATTGATCAAGCGCGACCGAACGGATATCGGCGAGCTGCATTTCGTAGGAGTCCACGACGAGGGACTCAGGCACTGCCATGCTTCAATCTCCTGCTCATCCCGCTGCGCTCGCCTTTTAAAGATAGAAAGAAACGCAGCGGCCAATTGATCACGTCAGTGCCTCATTCTAAGCAGGCCGTCCTGACACAATCGGCTTTTTCGGGGTCAATCTACACAATTTTCGTCTGAATTGAGTTGTCATTCGGCATGCAATCCCATCGCTCAACACTCATGCTGTCGCGAATGCAGCGTCAGTAGGAAAGGGAACCATGAGCGTCGTCGATATCCTGCGCCACCTCATTTCCTTCCCATCCGTCGTCGGCACGCCGAACGGCGACATTGCAGGGTGGATCGCGGACTATCTCAATGACTACGGGATCGCATCGACACGCCTCCCGGGCCCCGAAGGAGATCGCGTCAATCTCTTCGCCACCATCGGTCCCAAGGATGAGGCGGGCTATATCGTTTCCGGCCATATGGACGTGGTGCCGGCGGGCGAAGCGGAATGGGCATCGGATCCTTTTCAACTATCGGAAGCTGACGGACGCCTCCTGGGGCGCGGAACCAGCGACATGAAAGGCTTTCTGGCGGCGGCACTTGCCGCCGTGCCGGCTTTGATGGCCATTGACCTGAGAAAGCCCATTCACTTTGCTTTTTCCTATGACGAGGAAGCCGGCTGCCGCGGCGTCCCACATCTTCTCGTGCATCTGCCGACTCTCTGCGCTCCGCCGCTCGGTGCGATCATCGGCGAGCCAAGCAATCTGCAGGCGGTCCGCGCCCATAAGGGCAAAGCCGCGGCGCGCGTTGTACTCACGGGGCGGACAGGTCACTCGTCACGGCCCGATCTCGGGCTCAATGCCATCCATGCGATGACGCAGGTGCTTACAGCGGCCTCCACCGCAGCCCAAGCCCTCACGCAAGGGCCTTTCGACAAGGCGTTCGAGCCAGCCTATTCGTCGTTGCAAGTGGGCGTCATCACCGGCGGACAGGCGGTCAATATCATTCCTGATCGATGCGCGGCAGAACTCGAGGCGCGCGCGATCTCCGGCGTCGATCCGCGCAGCCTTCTGGCACCGGTAAAGGTGGCCGCCGAACAGCTTGCGGCCCAAGGCTTTGGCGTTGAATGGAGCGAGATGAGCGCCTATCCCGCGCTTTCACTTGCTGCCGATGCCCCGCTCGTCACGTTGCTGGAAGACCTCACTGAAAAAAAGACGCTCGCAGCTGTGAGCTACGGCACCGAAGCCGGTCTTTTCCAGGCGGCCGGCGTTCCGTCTATCATCTGCGGACCCGGCGACATTTCCCGCGCTCACAAGCCGAACGAATTCATTCTCATAGACGAACTTCTTGCCTGCCAGGCGATGATCGAGGCGCTCGGTGCTCGTTGCTCCGGCATTTGATTGCAATGGAAGAGACCATGAACCTCAGCTTCAATCCCGATACGCTTGCGCTGCCGATTCATCATCTGATCGGCGACCGGCGGGTGCCGGCAAAAGGCGTCATCGGCATGCGCCGACCATCTGACGGCAAATCCTATGCGGACTGCCCGCAGGCATCGGCCGATCTCGTCGATGAAGCCGTGGCAACGGCAAAGGCGGCGTTGAAAACCAGCAATTGGGGCGGCGTGCGGCCGCGCGAGCGGATCAATGTGATGCATCGCTGGGCGGACCTCATCGAACAGGAGGCCGTCACCCTTGCCAAGCTCGAAGCCATCGCCTCAACGCGGCCCGTCGGCGAACTGGTCGCGGGCGATGTCGCCATCACCGCCGAACAGATCCGCTTCTTTGCCGAATTCGCCGACAAGGAAGGCAGCGATTTGGTGCCGACCGATGACGGCAATCTGGGCATGACGATGAGCGAGCCCTATGGCGTCGTCGGCGCGATCACGCCCTGGAACGTCCCACTCTCGATGGCCGGCTGGAAGCTCGGGCCGGCGCTTGCTGCGGGCAATGCGGTGGTGCTGAAACCTTCCGAAATGACCCCCTTTTCGACACTCTTCATGGCAGAACTGGCGCTGAAAGCTGGCGTGCCAGCCGGTCTCATCAATATCGTTCTCGGTGACGGCCCGGTAACGGGCAATGCCATCACGGGACATCCCGACATCGCCAAGGTGAGCTTCACCGGCTCCACCGGTGCCGGCTCTGCGATCATGGCCAATATCGCGGCGACCGGGATCAAGCCGATGACGCTCGAACTCGGCGGCAAAAGCCCGCAGCTCGTCTTCGCCGATGCCGATTTGAACAAGGCCGCGGCCGCCATCGCGCGCAGCATCCTTGCCAATGCAGGCCAAGCTTGCGTGGCCGGCTCGCGCTTGATCGTCGAAGAGGGCGTGGCGCAGGACCTGTGCAATGCCATCGTGACCGAGATGAAAAAGGTGAAAGCGGGTCCGACATGGGATGAAGCAAGCCGCTATTCACCGATCATTTCGGAGCGCCAACGCGATCGCATCGATACAATCGTCAAAGCGGCTGTGGCCGCTGGCGGCACCTGCGTTTACGGCGGCGCGCCGATGGAGGGCGATGGATATTTCTACACGCCGACATTGATCACCGACGTCGATAACGCGTCGCCGGCGATCACCGACGAGATTTTCGGCCCCGTCCTAAGTGTGCAGACGTTCCGCACGGAGGAAGAGGCTCTGTCCCTCGCCGACCACCCGACTTACGGTCTCGCCGCCGGACTTTTCACCCGCGATTTGTCGCGCGCCATCCGCATGACGCGCGCGCTGCAAGCCGGCACCATCTGGGTCAATCGCTACAGCCGTTCGCGCGACCATATTCTCCCGACGGGCGGCTACAAACAATCAGGCATCGGCAAGGATCTCGGCCGCGAAGCCTATCTTGCCAACCGCAAGACCAAGAGCGTTCTCATCAACCTTTGACGGCGGATGCACATGAAGACCTACCGTATCGCATTGATCCCCGGCGACGGCATCGGCCGCGACGTTATCAACGCCGCCTGGACCGTTTTGAATGCGGCGGCCGCAAGCGCGGGCTTCCGCCTCGAGGGAACGGAATTTCCCTGGTCCTGCGCCCATTACAAGCAGACCGGCGCGATGATGCCGGCGGATGGCATTGAAACGCTCAGCTCCTTCGACGCGATCTTTCTTGGCGCCGTCGGCTGGCCGGCGGAAGTGCCGGATTCCGTGTCGCTGCATGGGCTGCTGTTGCCAATTCGCAAAGCCTTTGTCCAATACGCCAATATCAGGCCGCACCGTCTGTTGCCCGGCGTGGAAGGACCGCTGAAGGCGCGGGATTTCGACATTCTTTGCATCCGCGAGAATACGGAAGGCGAATATTCGGGCGCCGGCGGTCGCATCCATCAGGGCACAGCCGACGAAGTCGCGGTCGAAACCTCGATCTTTACCCGCGTGGGCGTCGAGCGCATCCTGCGTTTCGGCTTCGAACAGGCACGGCTGCGGCGCAAGACACTTGCGTCCGTCACGAAATCGAACGCGCAGAAATATTCCATGGTGTTCTGGGACGAGATCACCAGAAAGCTCGCAGCAGAGTACCCTGACGTCGAGGTGACGAGCTATCACATCGATGCGATGGCGGCACGGATGGTGATGGCGCCCGAAAGCCTTGACGTCGTCGTCGCCTCCAACCTGTTCGGCGATATTCTGACCGACCTCGGCGCCGCGATCCAAGGCGGGCTCGGCTTTGCCGCATCGGCCAATATCAATCCCGACCGCAGCGCGCCGTCGATGTTCGAACCGGTGCACGGTTCGGCCCCCGACATCGCGCATCTCGGCATCGCCAATCCGATCGCCGCCATTTGGTCGGGCGCAATGATGCTCGAACATCTGGGTGAGACGAGCGCTGCCCGGCACGTGATGGAGGCGATCTCGGCAACCACCGCACGCGGCATCGGCACAATCCCGGGCAAGACGAGCACGGCAGACATCACGTCAGCGGTGCTGGCCGCCATTTCCTGAATCGAAACGAGAACGACCGATGACACACCAGTTGCAGGACAAAGATCTTTTTCGGCAGAGCGCGCTGATCGGCGGTGCTTGGGTTCCCGCCGTGTCCGGCAAAACGCTTGCAGTCCATGACCCGGCCTCAGGCAGCGAGATTGGCTCCATCCCGGATATGGGCGCGAAGGATACGCGCGCGGCCATCGACGCCGCGTCAAAAGCGTTCGTATCGTGGAAGAAGAAGACCCATGCCGAACGTGCGGCGCTGCTCGAAACCTGGCACAGGCTGATGATCGACCATCTCGACGATCTCGCCTTGCTCCTCACCATGGAGCAAGGCAAGCCGCTGGATGAGTCGCGCGGCGAAATCCGCTATGGCGCCTCCTTCGTAAAATGGTTCGCCGAAGAGGCGCGCCGTATCAACGGCTCGACAATTCCCTCGCCGACGCCGGATCGCCGCATCGTCATTCTGAAGCAGCCTGTCGGCGTCTGCGGCATCATCACGCCCTGGAATTTCCCGAACGCGATGATCACCCGCAAGGTCGCGCCCGCGCTCGCAGCGGGCTGCACCGTCGTCATCAAGCCATCCGATCTGACGCCCTATTCGGCGCTTGCTCTTGGCGTGTTGGCGGAACGCGCCGGGATCCCGGCCGGCGTCGTCAATATCGTTACCGGATTGCCGACGGAAATCGGAAGCGAAATCATGGCGAACGAAACCGTGCGCAAGATTTCGTTCACTGGCTCGACGCGTGTCGGTTCGCTGCTGATGCGCGGTGCCGCCGACAGCGTGAAGCGACTGTCGCTCGAACTCGGCGGCAATGCACCGTTCATCGTCTTCGACGACGCCGACCTTGATCTTGCCATCGAAGGCGCGATTGTCTCCAAATTCCGCAATGGCGGTCAGACCTGCGTCTGCGCCAATCGCATCCTCGTCCAGGCCGGCGTCTATGACGCGTTTTGCGAAAAACTGACTGCCCGCGTCAACGCCATGCAGGTCGGTCCGGGCACGCAGAAGGGTGTCGCCATCGGTCCGATGATCAATCCGGCCGCGATCGACAAAATCCATCGGCATGTGAACGACGCGCTCGCGAAAGGCGCCAGCATCACCACGAAGCGCCATGCGCTGCCCGAAGGCGCGCAATATATCGCGCCGATGGTACTCAAAGACGCCACGCCCGACATGCAGCTCGCGCAAGAGGAAACCTTCGGCCCCGTCGCTCCGCTCTTCCGTTTCGAGACGGAGGAAGAGGCCATCGCGATTGCCAACAGCACGCCGTTCGGACTTGCGGCCTATTTCTATACTGAAAATCTCAAACGCTCCTGGCGAGTCGGCGAAGCGCTGGAATTCGGAATGGTGGGCTTGAACACGGGCGCCATCTCGACCGAAGTCGCACCGTTCGGCGGCGTCAAGCAATCGGGCCTTGGCCGCGAAGGCGCACAGGTCGGCATCGAGGAATATCTGGAGATGAAATCCTTCCACATGGCCGGCCTGTCATGACCATCACGACGGCTGCCAAGGGAAAGCGACGCGATAATTTGCAGCGCGCCGCTTGCTTCTCGCTGAGCCGCAGCTACCTCACGCGGTCGAGAATCGTATAATAGAGGCCAACCAACGGCAGGAACCATGGCCACCCAAAATGACCTGGAACCGCTGGCCAATCGAGACCTTTCACCGGGTTGAGATCCGGTCGGCCGAGGATCGCATCGGCGATCGTCATGCCAAGATGCGTCGACAATTGCGCGCCATGGCCGGAATAGCCCATCGCATACCACAGCCCATCCTGATAGCCCGCGCGCGGATAGCGGTCCTTCGTCATATCGACCAGGCCACCCCAGCAATAGTCGATCTCAACTCCATTCAATTGCGGAAAGAGGCGGAGCATGCTGTCGCGCAAGATTGCACCGCTCTTGGCGTCCGAACGTTGATCCGAAGTCGCGGAAAAGCGCGCGCGACCACCGAAGAGCAAACGATTGTCGGGCGACAGCCGCCAATAATTGCCGATATTCATCGAATTGACGCAGGTGCGATTGCCGGGCATGACCGCTTGCGCTTCGTCATTCGTGAGCGGCCGCGTCGCAATAAGAAAACTGCCGACGGGAATGATGCGCCGGCGAAAAAAGGAGAAATTTTTCGTCGTATAAGCGCCCGTCGCCAGAATGACATTTGCGGCTGTGAGAGAACCACGCGCGGTCGTGAGCGTATGGGTCCCTGCCACATGTGTGTGTCCGGTGACTGCGGTGCCCTCGAAGATGACGGCGCCATGCCGAACGGTGGCCTGAGCGAGCCCCGCGACATAGCGGCCCATATGCATCATGGCGCTCTTCTTCGACAACATCGCCCCATGAAAGGGCGAGCCGACCTCCGTCTTGAGGTCGGCAGCAGACAGCAGCGCCGTGTCCGGATCAACTTCACGATGGACGGCCTCGAAATTGCGCGCGATAGCATCAAAATGCTGCGGCTTGGATGCAAGTTTCAATTTGCCTGCGCGGCGAAAGTTACAGTCGATCCCCTCTTCCGCCACCAACCCCTCGATGACATCGATCGAATGATCCAATGCTTTGTAAAGGGCGATCGCTCGCTCCTGGCCAAGTTCTGCCTTCGCGCCCATATAGCTATGCGCGAGGCCGTTGTTCAGATGGCCGCCATTGCGCCCCGATGCGCCGAAACCCACGCGTTCGGCTTCCAACACAACGACGCGCGCACCCGCTTTCGCAAGCTGGCGCGCCGCGGCCAGGCCGGTGAAGCCGGCCCCCACGATCGCTACGTCGTAATGACCTTCGACGCTGCCCTTTGAAGCGCCTTCGAAGACGGGCGCGGTATCGTGCCAGTAGGACACAAACTTCATGGAAACCGCCCTCGCTCGCAGCGCTTTGCCTCAAAGGCCGACCACACCCGGCAGTCCGGAAATGTCCGCAATTTCAACATAGCCATAATAGGGATTGGCCGGCTCGTGTCCGCGATTGACCCAAACCTTGTTCTTGATGCCGAGATCGTGCGCCGACATGAGATCATACCGGAACGAGGACGAGCAGTGCAGAATATCTTCCGGACCGCAGCCTAGCATATCGAACATATATTCGAACGCCTTGAATCGCGGCTTATACGCATTGGCCTGCTCGGCCGTGTAGACGGCATGAAACGGCGCGCCCAGTTTTTGGACGTTCGACATAATCTGCGAATTCATGGCATTCGACAGAATGACGAGCGGAATTTCCTTCGCGACCTTAGCGAGCCCCGCTGGAACATCCGCATGCGGTCCCCAGGTCGGGACGCGCGCGTAGACCATCTCTGCATCCGCCTCCTTGAACGCGACACCGTTTTGTTTGCAGGTCCGTTCGAGGGAGTTGTGCACGACCTCCGCATACGGCTTCCAATCCCCCAAAATCTCATCGAGACGGTAGGCGGCAAAATTCTTGATGAATTGTTGCATCGCGGGCTCGGAGAGCCTGTCGCCGTAAAGATCCCGGGCAGCTTCCGCCATTTGGAAATTGATCAGCGTGCCGTGGCAGTCAAAGGTGACGTATTTCGGACGAAAATGGCTCATTCTTTCTCCTTCCAAATGTGCCGGGCACCAGAGTCGACGTCATCATAGACGCGCATTGTGCACTCGGTTCGACTGAATCGCGGGACGAGGAAGCATAAAGTTCCGTATTGGACAGGCCGTTCGGCATAGAGTTGCGACCGCTGCCAGAAAGTCCGGCCGTTCCAGCTTTCACCTGCACATTCCGCCCTCCGGCCACGGCATAAGATGCCGTTCGAGGCTCGGTCTAAGGAGAAATGTACCGCGCAGACGGGCACCTTCAGACACTTTGTCGGCGGCGCACACGGCAGAGTCCCACGCAGAAACAGGGACCCGTCGATGGAGACAGATCAGATTGAGCTTACGGCCTTCGAGCCCTCGCATCTCGACGGCGCGCTTCGGCTCTCGCAGCAAGCGAAATGGCCGCATCGCCTGGAAGATTGGCAGATGGCGCTGGCATTGAGCAAAGGTGTGGTTGCGGTCGAGGCCGGTGGCCATGTCGTCGGCACTGTGCTGGTGACACCGTACAAATCGGATTGCGCTACCATCAATATGGTCATCGTTGACGAGAAGATGCGCGGGCGCGGCCTGGGGCGCAAATTGATGGATATAGCGGTGACGATGGCAGGCGACATGCCGCTGCGCCTCGTCGCGACGAGTGATGGTCTGCCGCTCTATGAAAAGTTCGGCTTCCAGGAAACGGGTAGGATCGTCCAACATCAAGGTGTGGTGCAGCCGCTCGCCGCTCCAACCGACATTCACGACGCGGAACCGGCCGACATTGCTCAGATCGCTAAACTGGATCGCGTGGCATTCGGCGCCGACCGGACGGATCTGATCGCCTATCTGTCCCGTCATGCGCGTTTCGCGGTCTCGCGGCAAAACGGCGAACTGACCGGCTTTGCAGCGCTTCGGTCCTTCGGGCGCGGCGAGGTCATCGGGCCCGTCGTCGCCGGCAATCTGGACGAAGCCAAATCGCTCATCGCCTTCTTCCTGGCAACGCGCCCAGGGGCGTTTGTTCGCATCGATACGGATGCGGCTTCAGATCTTTCGCCCTGGCTCGAAGCCGGCGGCCTCGCGGATGTGGGCGGCGGCATTGTGATGTGGCGGCCCGAAGAGAGTTCCACGGAAAATGGTGCAGCGCGCATTTTTGCGCTCACCAACCAGGCCCTTGGCTGAACCGGAGACACCTTATGCTCACCAACTCGCTGATCGAACTCGACCGCGCGCATCTCGTGCATCCGGTCGCTTCCTATCGCGGCCACGAAAGGCTCGGTGTGCGCGTTCTTGACTCGGCTTTCGGCGCCACCGTCGTCGATGCCACGGGGCGTCACCTGATCGATGGCTTCGCCGGTCTGTGGTGTGTCAACGCCGGCTATGGCCACAAAAGCATTGTTGAAGCGGCGACAAACCAATTGCTGAAGCTGCCCTATGCCACAGCTTATTTTGGTCTCGGGTCCGAACCCGCCATCCGCCTCGCCTCCGAACTCGCCGACCGGGCGCCTGGCGACTTGAAGCACATCTTCTTCACCCTCGGCGGTTCGGATGCGGTCGACAGCACGATTCGCTTCATCCGCTACTATTGGAACGCCAAGGGCCAACCGCAACGCGATCAGTTCATTTCGATCGAAGCCGGCTATCACGGCTCCTCGACCGTGGGCGCCGGCTTGACCGCCCTGCCCGCGTTCCATGCCGGTTTCAGCGTGCCGCTCGATTGGCAGCACAAGATTCCATCGCACTATGCCTATCGCAATCCTGTCGGGACGGATCCGCAAGCGATCATCGACGCGTCCGTCGCAGCCCTGCGCCAGAAGGTCGAAGACATCGGCGGCGCCGAGCGCGTCGCGGCCTTTTATGCGGAGCCCGTGCAGGGATCCGGCGGCATTCTGGTGCCGCCGAAGGGCTGGATGAAGGCCATGCGCGAAGCTTGCCGCGAGATGGAGATTCTCTTTGTCGCGGACGAGGTGATTACCGGCTTCGGGCGAACCGGCCCATTGTTCGCCTGCACCGAGGACGAGGTCGTTCCGGATTTCATGACCACCGCCAAGGGGCTGACCTCCGGCTATGTGCCGATGGGCGCTGCGTTCATGGCCGACCATGTTTACCAGACGATCGCCGACAGCGCCGGTGAGACGGCTGTGGGCCATGGCTACACCTATTCCGCGCATCCGGTGAGCGCCGCGGTGGGCCTCGAAGTGCTGAAACTCTATGAAAACGGCCTGCTCGCGAACGGACGCAGGGCCGGCGCGCGCTTGATGGCCGGCCTTGAAAGCCTGAAGGATCATCCGCTTGTCGGTGACGTGCGCGGCCGCGGCATGCTCGCGGCAATCGAACTCGTCGTCGACAAAGCCAAGAAGACCCCACTTCCCGCTGCGGCACAGCCGGCGCGCCGCATTTTCGACCGAGCTTGGGAAAGCGGATTGGTGATCCGCGCCTTCGCGAATGGCGTGCTCGGTTACGCCCCGCCGCTGTGCTGCACCGACGCTGAAATCGATTCCATCGTCGAACGCACACGCAGCGTCCTCGACCAAACCTTAGCCGATCCGGATGTGCGCTCGGCCATGAGCTAATCAACTCGGAGAGTCCTTAACCGCGCCTTCGCATCACCGCATACCATCAGCTAAAAAGGGGAGAACCAACATGAAAAATACGACGACGAATTGGACGCCAACCGACGACGCGATGATTGAAAATGCCATCCGCCGCGGTGCTACCCGCCGCGAACTGCTGCAGATGATGCTCGCAGGCGGCGTGACCTTGGCGGCAAGCTCGGCCATTCTCGGCCGCTCGGGCGCGGCACTCGCGGCAACCCCGGTCAAAGGCGGCGCTCTGAAGGCTGCCGGCACGTCCGCCTCCACGGCCGACACGCTCGATCCGGCAAAGGCATCGCTCTCGACCGATTACGTTCGCATCTGCGCATTCTACAACCGCCTCACGTTCCTTGATAAATCCGGCACGGCGCAAATGGAGCTTGCCGACAGCTTCGACACCAAGGACGCCAAAGTCTGGACGGTCAAGCTCAAGAAGGACGTCACTTTCCACGACGGCAAGACCCTCAGCTCCGCCGACGTCGTCTATTCGCTCAACCGCCATCTCGACCCGAGTGTCGGCTCCAAGGTCGCCAAGATCGCCAAACAGATCGCTTCCGTGAAGGCGATCGACAAGAATACCGTCGAAATCACGCTCGACCAGCCCAACGCCGACCTGCCGACCATTCTCGGCATGCATCACTTCATGATCGTTGCCGAAGGCACAACGGACTTCTCGAAGGGCAACGGCACCGGCGCTTTCACGGTCGAACATTTCGAACCGGGCGTGCGTTCGGTCGGATTGAAGAACAAGAATTATTTCAAATCGTCCGGCGCGAATGTCGACAGCTTCGAATTCTTCGCGATCAGCGATGAAACCGCCCGCGTGAACGCGCTGCTGGCCGGCGACATTCATCTGGCCAACTCGATCAATCCGCGCTCGATGCGCCTTGTGGAAGCGCAGAACGGCTTCCAGCTCAGCCGCACGTCGTCGGGCGGATACACGAACCTCAATATCCGTCTCGACCTGTCGCCCGGCGACAAGGCCGGTTTCATCGAGGGTATGAAGTACCTCGTCAATCGCGAGCAGATCCAGAAATCAGTGCTGCGCGGGATGGCGGACATCGGCAACGACCAGCCGATCTCTCCGGCCAATCCCTATTACAACGCCAATCTGAAAGCCAAGGCCTTCGATCCGGACAAGGCCAAGCACCTTTTCGAAAAGGCGGGCGTTCTAGGCCAGTCGATCCCGATCGTCGCGTCCGAGGCGGCCGATGATTCCATCGAAATGGCCGTTGTCATCCAGCAGGCCGGTGCCGACATCGGCATGAAGTTCGACGTCCAGCGTGTGCCGTCCGACGGCTATTGGGACAAATATTGGCTCGTCGCCCCGATCCATTTCGGCAACATCAATCCGCGCCCGACGCCGGATATTCTGTTCTCGCTGCTCTACGGTACTGAAGCACCGTGGAACGAAAGCCAGTACAAGGATCAGAAATTCGATAAGATGCTGCACGAAGCCCGCGGCCTGCTCGACCAGGCGAAGCGCAAGGAAATCTATGACGAAATGCAAGTCATGGTTTCCGAAAACGCCGGCACCATCATTCCGGCCTATATGGCCAACGTCGATGCGCTGTCCGGCAAGGTGAAGGGCCTTGAACCCAACCCGCTCGGTGGCATGATGGGCTATGCTTTCGCCGAATATGTCTGGCTCGAAGCCTAACTTGAGTCTGAGCCGGGAGCTTAAGCTCCCGGCACCGGTTGGCGATCCGAAAGGTACGGCGGATGGAGCATTGACGTGAACGGACAGGTTCTTTCCCTCGTGACAAGTCGTCTGGCGACGACGCTTGTCACCCTCTTGATCGTCTCCTTTGCTGTGTTCTTCGCAACCAGCATGCTCCCCGGCGACACAGCAGCTATTCTCCTCGGTCAGGCAGCTACGCCTGAGGCCGTAGCAGGCCTGCGCAAGGCCATGCATCTCAACGATCCGGCGATCATTCGATATTTGCGCTGGATCGGCGGTCTCTTTTACGGCGATCTGGGAACCTCCTACGCCAACAACATGCCGGTCGCCCAGCTTATCGGCGGCCGTTTCGTCAATTCGATGAAGCTTGCCGGGGTCACGACACTGTTCTCGGTTCCGCTCGCGCTTCTGTTCGGCATCACCGCGGCGATGTTTCGCGGGTCGCTCTATGACCGCGTCGTTACGTTCTTCACGATCGGACTGATCTCCGTGCCGGAATTCATGGTGGCGACCTCGGCCGTCCTGATCTTTTCGGTCTACCTCAAATGGCTGCCCGCGCTTGCTTTCGCGAATGAGATTCATTCGTTTGGTGAACTCTTGCGCGTCTTTGCGATGCCGGTGATCACGCTGACCTTCGTCGTCGCAGCGCAAATGGTGCGCATGACCCGCGCCGCGGTGATCGAAACGTTGAACACGCCCTATGTCGAAATGGCGTTGCTCAAGGGCGCCTCCCGTCCGCGTCTCGTCTTGCGCCATGCGCTGCCGAATGCGCTTGGCCCGATCGTGAACGCCATGGCGCTGTCGCTCTCCTACCTCCTCGGCGGCGTCATCATTGTCGAAACGATCTTCAACTATCCGGGAATCGCCAAGCTGATGGTGGATGCGGTTGCGACCCGCGACCTGCCACTCGTCCAAAGCTGCGCCATGATTTTCTGCCTCGGCTTCCTGATCCTGACAACGTTCGCCGATATCGTCGCCATTCTTGCCAATCCGAGGTTGAGATGACCGCCATCAACGAGACAGCGCAAAGAGTGGCTCGCCCGCGCTATAGCTTCAGCGCGACCGGTATCTTCAGCTTCACCATCATCCTGATTTGGACGCTTGTCGCGATCTTCGCACCGCTCTTGACCCCTTACCCGATCGGGAAAATCGCCGATTTCGACTATTTCGGCCCGATGAGCAAGGCGTTCTGGCTGGGCAGCGATTATCTCGGCCGCGATGTGCTTTCCCGCATCATCATGGGCGCACGTTTTACCGTTGGCATCTCTCTTGCCGCTGTCATGATCGCCTGTGCGAGCGGCGGCGTGCTTGGCATGGTCGCAGCAGTCTCCGGCGGCTGGACCGACCGACTGCTCAGCCGATTTCTCGACGCGATGAATTCGATCCCGAGCAAGCTGTTCGGCCTCATGATGGTGGCGGCTGTCGGTTCGTCCATTCCCGCATTGATCGTGACGCTTGCGATCATCTACACACCCGGTTCCTTTCGCTTCGCCCGCTCGCTTGCCGTCAATGTCAATGCGATGGACTTCATGACCGTGGCGCGGATCCGCGGCGAGGGCGTGCTCTATCTCGTCGTGTCGGAGATTCTGCCCAACATTCTGGGGCCCGTGCTCGCTGATTTTGGCCTGCGGTTCGTTTTCATCGTCCTCTTGTTGTCGGGCCTTTCGTTCCTCGGCCTTGGCGTACAGCCTCCGAACGCGGATTGGGGCGCGCTGGTGCACGAAAACATCGGCGGCCTTGCCTTTGGCGCACCGGCTGTGATTTTTCCATCGATTGCGATTGCAAGCCTGACCATCAGCGTCAATCTGCTGATCGACAATCTGCCCCGCAAAATCCGTGACCGGAGCGAATGATGGCGAACCTCATTGAAATTCGCGAACTCAGAGTCGAGGCGACGACCGATTCCGGCCGCAAAGTGGAAATCATCAAAGGCGTCAGTTTCGATGTCGCGAAAGGGGAAATTGTCGCCCTCATCGGCGAGTCGGGGTCGGGCAAGACCACGATTGCGCTGACGATGATGGGATACGCCCGCCCCGGCTGCGCGATGATCGGCGGCAGCGTGACCATCGCAGGGAGGGACATGATCCAACTGTCGGAACGCGAACGCGCCGACCTCCGCGGCTCGAAGATTGCTTATGTGCCGCAAAGCGCCGCGGCCGCCTTCGATCCGGCAATGAAGATCATGGATCAGGTGCTCGAAGTCGCGCGGATCCATTCGCTGATGCCGGCGGTGAAAGCCAAAGCCCGTGCAATCGATCTGTTTCGCGCCCTGTCGCTGCCCGAGCCGGAAACCATTGGCGATCGCTATCCCCATCAGGTTTCGGGCGGCCAATTGCAGCGCGTAGCGGCGGCGATGGCGCTGATCGGCGATCCCGAACTCGTCATCTTCGACGAACCGACAACGGCACTGGATGTGACAACGCAGATTGAAGTGCTGCGCGCGTTCAAATCGGTCATGCGCAAGGGCGACATCGCCGGCATCTACGTATCGCACGATCTCGCGGTGGTCGCACAGATCGCCGACCGGATCGTCGTGCTGCGCGGCGGTGAAGTGCAGGAAGTCGGCAAGACCGGCGAGCTCATCGAAAACGCCAACCATCCCTACACGAAAGAGCTCTTGGCCGCCTTCGAGCCAAAGCCACGCTTGCTGGATCACCAGCAGGAAGCTGACGGCAAGACGCTGTTGAGAATACAAAACCTGATCTCCGGCTACGGCGGCACCGGCGCCGACGGGATGCCGGTGATTCCGGCGGTACGTTCCGTCAGCCTCACGTTGGAACGCGGGCGCAGTCTGGGCATCATCGGCGAGTCAGGGTGCGGAAAATCGTCGCTGGCGCGCACGATCGCCGGCATCCTGCCGGCGACATCCGGCAGCATCGCCTTCAACGGTCGCGAGCTTGCTGCCGATGCGCGCGCCCGCTCGCGCGATCAGCTTCGCGAGATGCAGATCGTCTTCCAGCATGCCGACACCGCGCTCAATCCGGTCAAGCCGGTCGAGGACATTCTGGGCCGTCCCCTTGCCTTCTATCACGGCATGTCGCGCGCCCAACGGCACCAGCGCGTCGATGCGCTCCTCGACATGGTCAAATTGCCAAAAGCCTTGCGCCATCGGCGTCCCTCTGAGCTTTCGGGGGGACAGAAACAGCGCGTCAACTTTGCGCGCGCGCTTGCCGCCGAGCCGAATCTCATTCTGTGCGACGAGATCACGTCAGCGCTCGATACGGTCGTCGCGGCCTCCGTCCTCGACCTCCTTAAAGAGCTGCAACGCGAGTTGGGGCTCTCGTACCTCTTCATCAGCCACGATCTCTCCGTCGTCGAATCCATCTGCGACGAAATCGCGGTGATGTATGCCGGAGAAAAGGTCGACACGATCATTCCGGCGCAGCGGCGCGGGCCGACGCATCCTTATTCGCAATTGCTGTTCTCGTCGGTTCCCAAACTCGATCCGGGTTGGCTGGAATCCTTGCCGCAGAGCACCGCGTCCGCGAATCGATAAAGCCTTATCCGCGGATGCAGATCATGACATCGGGAAAAGACTTGGCAGCGGCAAATGCGCTTTGACGATCGGAGACTTCAGCACGACGAAGCTGAAATATTTGTCGATGCCGATCTCCATGTCGATCATGCGCTCCATGATGGTCTGATATTCGCCGATGCCCGCCGTGACGAATTTGAGCAGATAATCGTAGCCACCGGAGACCAAATGACATTCGATGATCTGATCGATCCGGTTCGCCGCCGCGAGAAAACGGGCAAAATCGATCTGCCGGTGGTTTTTCAGCGTAATTTCGGTGAACACCGTCAGGGTTTGGCCGAGTTTGCTCAAATTGACTTGTGCGGAATAACCTTCGATGTAGCCTTCCTGCTGAAGTTTCTTGACGCGCATGAGGCACGGGCTCGGCGAAAGACTGACGAGTTCCGCCAGCTCGACATTGGTGATGCGGCCGTTCTTTTGCAACTCATGAAGGATCTTAACGTCGATCCGGTCGAGTTTCATCGCGTCCTTTCGGTCGGAGACAATATTCGCGGCGCCGGCGGCACAAAATGCCGCCCCAAACATGAATCCTATCATGGCATTCGTCGAAGTCCAAGCAAGACTGGGGCTAGGAGCAAGCATATTCGTCTGCCCGCAGCGTTTCGTGCGACAGATTGTACTGTTTATCGCCGATCTGCAGAACCTTCGGCGGGCGATTGGCGTGAAAATGGCTTATCGCGCCGTCCATCTCTATGCGGAGAAGAAAACCATGCCTGCGCCGCTGCAGTCCGTTGAAAGCACCTCCGATCTTCCGGACTCTGCCGACACTGTGGTCATCGGCGGAGGGATCGTCGGCGTGTTTGCGGCTTATTACCTCGCCCAGCGCGGCCTGAGAGTCGCCCTCGTCGAGAAGGGCTCGATCGGCGCGGAGCAATCGAGCCGCAACTGGGGGTGGTGCCGACAACAGAACCGCGACGCGCGGGAATTGCCGATTTCGACAAAAAGTCTCGACCTGTGGGAGCGTTTTGCCATCGACAGCGGCGAGGACACCGGCTTCAGGCGCTGCGGCCTGACCTATCTCAGCAACGACGAGCGCGAGCTCGAAGGATGGGCGCGCTGGGGACAGTTTGCGCGGACGGCCGGCGTTACGACCCATATGCTCGACAGCCGCGAAGCAGGTGAGCGGGGCCGCGCGACGGGGCGTAGCTGGAAAGGCGGCGTCTTTTCGCCGACCGACGGCACGGCGGATCCCTCGCGCGCCGCGCCCGCCGTCGCCCGCGCCATCATGGCGCTTGGCGGCACGGTTCATCAGAATTGCGCGGCGCGCGGGCTGGAGCTTTCGGCGGGGCGGGTTAGTGCGGTTGTGACCGAGCGCGGCGCGATCCGAACGCCCACGGTCGTGATGGCCGGCGGGGCATGGGCATCCTCCTTCTGCCGCCAACTCGGGATCCGTTTCCCGCAGGCCTCGATCCGCTCCTCGATTCTATCGGTAACCCCGGCCACGTCGAACGATCTGCCCGATGCGCTCCATACGGCGCAGGTCTCCGCCACGCGGCGCGGCGATGGCGGTTTCACGCTCGCGATCAGCGGACGCGGCCAAGTCGATCCAACGCCGCAACTGCTACGCTTTTCCCAGCAATTCCTGCCGATGTTTGCGCGCCGTTGGCGCGCCCTCTCCCCGGGTGGTTTGCAGGGCTGGTACGCCGGCCACGAGACGCTCGAGCGTTGGCAGCTTGACCGTCCCACCCCGATGGAGGGTAACCGCATTCTCGATCCGAAACCTGACATGGCGACCATCCGCTTAACCTATGCACGCGCCTGCCAGCTTTTGCCTGCGTTAAAGGCAACCCGCATCAGTGCGGCTTGGGCGGGCTTTATCGACTCGACACCAGACGGCGTGCCGGCCATCGGCGAGGTCACCGGTCTCCCCGGTTTCGTGCTCGCCGCCGGTTTCAGCGGCCACGGATTCGGAATCGGCCCCGGCGCCGGTCATCTGATCGCCGATCTCGTCACCGGCAAGGCGCCAATCGTCGATCCGAGTGCATACCACCCCGACCGCTTCGCCCGGTCGGCATGGGGTAAGGTCGCTGATTTTTGATCTCCTATTCCGCTGGCTGACGGACCAACGCCCTCTTGCAGATGCCAGAGAGCGGCCTTTTGAGCTGAGCGAAATGTCCGCGCCCTAGCTCAGCGCTCCGTTCGCTCGCGGCCAGGTTGTGGCCAACCCGATCTCCACAATTATTACAGAACATCGACTTTACCTTCGCGCGACATATACTATTCTGTGCATAATTTGTGGGAAGATCGCGCGAGATCGTGTGGGCTAACGCACGTGTGCGATTTTGAATGGGGAGCGTGTCGTGCACGACCTGGATGCCGGTTCAACCTTCATGAATCGGGGCCGTCCCGATCCAGCTCCGTTCCACGACGCCTGGACGACGATCCTTGCGCCGTTTCTGCGACGCGGCGCCACCGACAGGCAGCCGCTGGCCCAATTGCTGGGCGAGTATAACGAGCATCGCTCGTGAGGATGCATTGGGGCCCGAGGCCTTTCAAACCAGATCTCGCCGCGGATGGCGGCGTACCGGTCGGTGGCGCGTTCACCGAATTGCTCGACCTCGTGTTTGATCCGCTGAGCTATGCGCATTTCTATGAGGATCTCCAGGCGGCATCCGGGGCAGATCCAACATTCCACTTCACGCGCCATTTCATCCAGTGCGGGGCAGCAGAAGGGCGCTCGCCTTCGATCTATTTCGATGTCGACTATGTCCAGCGTTGGCTAGCGCGCAGCGATAGTGTCGCGATCGAGCCAGGCGAGGTCTTTGCCCGTTTCGCGGCACTTCCTACAGCAGCGCGCTTCGTACCGAACCGCTGGTTCAGCCCCTGGGTGTTCCGGCAATCCTATGGCAAAAGCTACGCGGGGCTTGCCACGTGCTCCGATTATGATCTCTTCGTTTTCTACATGCAAAAAGCCGCCGTCGCTGCCCTCTCTCCCTGCGGCGCATTCCATGAGGCGGCTTATCGCGCGCGTTACCCAGATGTTGCGGCCGCGATCGAACGTGGGGAATTTCGTTCGGGGTTTCAACATTTCGTGCTGTTCGGCGCAGCCGAAAGCCGCGACAACTTGCCAGGCTTCGGAAACGCGGCGGAAGAGGCCGCATGGCTTCTGTCCGGCCAGGCCGGGCTGGAGCGCGGAGTCTGGTGGTTCGATGAAGCTTTCTACCTCTCTGCCTACGACTCCGTCCACGAATTGGTGCGGCGTGGGCACGTGAAATCCGGGCTCGAGCACTACCTTATCGCCGGGTTGCGTCAAGGGCGCGTGCCCAATCCGGCTCTGTTCGAGCGCCTCCCCAAAAAAGACGTTGAGGAACCCTGGACGGCGCTCGAAGCGTCGTTAGCGAACGAACGGCCGCGGAGCACGAAGATCACGATGGCGTGCGCCTGCGCCGTGCTGGAGCATGTGATCACGCACGAGGGTACGAGTGCAAAGCGACGCGTCACCGAGGCATTGTGGCCCTTGGTGGAGAAGCCAGCCGTCATGGGCACCTTCGACGCACGGCGTTATTTGGCGACGAACAGCGATCTCGCCCCCTCCGTGGACGCGGAAGAGCATTGGCGCAAAATCGGTTTCTACGAAGATCGGATCGCTCCAGGCACGAATCCGTTCGGCGATCGCGCGGTGCAGTTCGCCGACGTGCTGGCTTGGAAAAGCGGGGTCAACTTTTTCGGCCCGGTCAGCGCCATGAACGGCCTTGGAAATGCCGCACGCGGCTATGCCGAAGCTTTGCGCGCCGTCGATGTGCCGTTGAACGTCTATGACACGTCGGCGCTCTTGCACCCTCACCTGTTCAGCGATCTCGCGGCGGCCGAAGATCTCGCCTATTCGATCAACTTTTTCTGCCTGAACGCCGATCAGGTTTTGACCTTCGCGCGGAAATACGGGTTCGGCATCTTTCATCACCGCGCCAATGTGCTCGCGCCGGTCTGGGAGCTGGCCGCCCCCCGTCCGGAGTGGCGCAGTGGTCTCTCTGCCTTCGATCTCATCGTGACGCCGAGCCGCTTCTGTGCGTCATCCTTCGAATTGACGACGGACCTGCCGATCGAAACGGTCCCCTACGTCGTCGATGCGGCAGCGTTGCGGGAAGCCGCCGCCACGACAGCGCCCAATCCCTGGATTGCACAGGTGGAGGCCGCGAAACAGGCCGGGCAACGCGTGGTTCTGTTCGTGATGGATGCATCCTCGTACACGGCGCGAAAAGGCGTTGATCGCTTTCATGCTTTGGTTGAGCGTGTGCAGGCCTCGCGCCCCGGCCAATGTCTTTTCGTTCTGAAGTCGCACTCGCGGGACATCTCGCTCCGCCAGCCCGGCGTTCAGGCCGGGGGATGCGTGCTGACGATCAACAGCATACTCAACTTCACCGATCTGTGCCGGCTGAAGGCGGCGGCCGACGTCTATGTCTCGCCGCACCGGAGCGAGGGCTTTGGCCTCAATATCGCGGAGAGCATCCTGCTTGGCGTGCCGGCGCTGTGCTCGGCGTATGGCGGCGCCACGGATTTGCTGGGCGAAGACTATCCCTACTTGATCAACGGCGCGCTGGCCGAGGTTGGCTCAGAGATGGGCCCGTATGGCAAGCATGCGATTTGGTTCGAGCCCGACGTCGAGGATCTCGCGGCGAAACTGATCGCACTGTTATTCGGACCGTCGGACCACCAACAGGGAGGTCCGGCCCGGCCGAATCCGACGTTCCTGGCCGCAGCGGAAAGATTGCAAGCGGCGCTCGCGCCAAAGACCGTTGGCACACAATTGCGCGACGCGCTTGTGCGTTTTTGCGCCTACGGCGCAGAGCACGCGGCCAATCCGCTGCAGGCCTTCGCCGGGCTCGCAACGGCGCGGCATGACGAATGCTTCTCGCTCGGCCATGTCGAGAAAGAGACGCAGCATTCGCCGGACACGCCAGGATTGGAGCGGCTCGCCGAGATCGCGATGGCAGCGATGCGCCCGCACTTTTCAATTGTCACGCCCACATTCAATACTCAGCCCGCCTGGCTGGAGGAGCTGTACGACGATCTGCTACACCAGTCTGATCCCGCTTGGGAGTGGTGCATCTGCGACGATGGTTCAACCCGGGCGGATACACTCGCGGCGCTGCGCGCGCTCCGGCGCCGGGACGCGCGGATTAAGCTGAAGATCTTTAGCAAAAATCGGGGCATATCTGCTGCGACGAACGCCGCCGCAGCGATCGCCACAGGCAAGCATCTGATCTTTATTGACCATGACGACCGCGTCGTGCCCGAACTGCTCGCGACCTACCACCATGTGCTACAGGACGACGAGACACCCTGTGTCCTCTATTCCGATGAGGACAAGCTCGATGCTTCCGGACGGCGCTGTGACCCCTATCACAAGCCCGACTGGTCACCGGAACACATCTTGAGCTGCATGTATGTGCTGCACTGTTTGTGCGTGCGCAAGTCGCTGTTCCTGGAACTCGGGGGCTATCGTACGGCCTATGACGGCGCGCAGGACCATGACTTTGTCCTGCGCGCGTCCCGCGCCGGCGCGCCCATCCGCCACGTGGACCGCATTCTCTATCATTGGCGCATCTCGCCGAATTCCGCTGCTGCAACGATTGGTGCCAAAGGCTTCGAAGTCGCCGCAGGGCATCGTGCGGTTGCAGACCATCTTCAGAGTCTGGGGCTTGAGGCCAAGGTCGAAAGCGGGCTCGTGCCGGGGACATATCGCGTTCGCCCGAAGTTGCGGCCCGGACGGGTCGCGCTCAATATCCTCACGGGATGCAAGCGCCGGGACGGCGGGTCCGTCACCTATGCCGAACATTTCGTGCGTTCGATTTTGGCGCACGAGCCGGATGTGGACTTCGAAATTCGCGTCGTGACGGATCGCGCGCAGCTCGCGCTGGCACGCCCGCTCGGTATGCTCGATCGACGGGTACAAATCGTGCCGTACGATCCCGGGCCGTGTTTCAACTTTTCGGAAAAGGCAAATTTTGCGATCTCGGGTTGCGAGATGGAGCGCGTCGTTCTGCTGAACGACGATATGGAAGCGATCGACAATGGCTGGCTCCGCGCGCTGCTCGAAATGCTGGAGCTTCCGGGCGTCGGTGTGGTCGGCGGACAATTGCTTTATCCCGACGACACCGTCCAGCATTGCGGCATCGTCCTCGGCGTCATGGATGGAGCGGCACATCTGTTCGTCGGTAAACCTGCGCGGGAGCCGAGCTACAATGCGTTCATGCAGATTGTCCGGAACTATTCTGCAGTGACCGGAGCCATGCTGGCCGTGCGGCGCTCGACGTTTGAAGCCGTGGGCGGCTTCGACCCTTCCTATCCGCTTGACTACAACGATGTCGACTTCTGCCTAAGGACGGCGGAGATGGGACTCCGCACGGTGTTCACGCCCTTCGCGCAATTGCGGCATTTCGAATCGCGATCGTTGCCGCGCCTTGTTGCCGACGGTCTCGACCGGCTCCGCTTCACGAAGCGCTGGAGCGGCGTCATGGCACGGGACCCCTACTACAATCGCAATCTGAGCCGTAAAAGCGCGAACTGCGAGCCGATCTTGCCTTGAGTAATCGGTCCGCCCTGGCGACATAATGCCAAAGGTCGCGAGCAGCGACCTTTGGACCGCTCTTCATTTTTCGCTCCCGCCTTGAAAAGGCGAAAAATGAAGAAAAGAACCAACGGTCACTCTTCGTGACCGTTGGTATTACATTGCATCCGCTCAGGTTTTACGCACCAGCCAACTGTCCTGCACCGGCGTGCCCGCGGAGCCTTCCGGCCGAAACTCGACCGGCGTCAGACCGCAGGGCATCAGCATCGAAAGCGACACATAAGCGAAGGGGTGGAAGGCGCCGTAGAAATTCGATCCTGGATCGTCGCCTCCCGAGATAAACGCGCCGCGATCGAACAGAGATTGCTGGGCCGGACTCAGGGTATGGCGATAACCGACACCATGCGTGGTGAAATAGATATGACCGCCGGGGCGCACGATGCGCGTAAGTTCGGCAAGCCACGGGCGCTGCATCGCCTCGGGCAGATGGGTGAAGACCGAGAGCGCATAGACGAAGCCGAAATGCGCATCCGGATAGGGCAGCCGTGGTTCGAGCCCGTTGATTGCGACATGGGCGAAAGGAAGGTTCTCGCGATCCCAGGCAATTGCATCGCCATTCAGATCGGTGCCGTACACTTCGATGCCGGGGCACGTGATCCAGTAGCGCAACACACGCCCGACGCCGCAGCCGAAATCGAGCAGGCGACCGATGCTGACGTCACTCACTCCCGCGCGGGCGAGCGTCGCCCGAATATCGAGAAAACCGGCGCGACCGAGCCTGAGAAAGACGTCAAGATCCTCGGTGCCGGCAACGAGGTGCCGGAGTCGTGGCGGCGGCACGGGCAATGTCTCAGCCGCACCGAGGTCTGCGGCCTCGGCCGGTGCAGAGGACAGAGGCTGCACTTGCGTCGCGGCATCGATCGTAGCGCCAGCCGACTGGCGCGTCTGCGGCTTCCGTGCGACGAGGGTCGCATGCGGCGGCAGATCCGGCGGTGTAAACGTGTCCCAAACCTGATCCGTGAAGCCGCATGTCGCCAGCATGCGCGCAAGCGCAGCAGGGCTATGATGCCACAGCCGCGAGCCGCCGCTGCCGGGCCGCGGCGCGAAAGTCACGACCGCCGGATGGCCAGCTTCGCCGGGTAACGGATCCCCCGGCTCGCATTCGACAACCACGATGATGGCGTCAGTGACGCACTGCGCGATCCGCTGCAGCGCCCGATAAGGGCTCTCCAGCCGGCTGAGCGCATCCCCGAGCAGGGCGACATCGAACGTACCGAGGTCGTTCGGCGGATCGTCGAGATTGGCATAGATCGCTTGCGCCTCATGTCCAAGCGCCTTCCGAACGAACCACCAGCTGCGGCGGACTCGTTCCAGCGTATCATCCGGCCCGATGGGTGCATCCAGGCACACCAGCTCACACGCCCGGCTGGCAGCGTAAGCGGAGATCCAGCCCGAGCCCGGTGCTAATTCCAGGACGCGTTTACCCTGAAGCGGATAATGACCAAGCCAAGCCTCTTCCATGCCGCGCAGGTCGCGCTCGCCGTGAATCTGCACGCCATCATTCAGTTGGATGGTATGCGTAAAACTGCAGTCGGCGGCGGGGACCCCCGCATAGCGATGGGCAAGCGCTTGCTGGAATTCGGGCACAAACTGCCCCACGTAGCGCGGCGCGGGCTTCGGCTGGCGATAGAAGTTAACGATGTCGGGCATGGGTTTCTGAGACCAAGAGTATTTCGTTCAAAGTTATACCGATTTCGGCGCGGCTGAAATTAAATTTAGCGCTAAGGCGGAGCAGCCTTCTCGTGTCGACGCAGCCTCACGGTATTCAGGCACGCAATTCCGGCCTTGGCGGGTTCGCTCAAATCGGCCGCGATGCCATCACCCAACATGCGGAACGGATCAAGCTGCGCGACTTCGGCGATCGTCATGCGCCCGAAGCGGTCCCTTTGTGCTATCGGCAAGCCATCGAGGTACTCGTGTAAGATCCATTGCACCGCGAAAATGGGATGTCCGTTCGGTGGCGTCGAGCAGTCGACGATCGCGGCGACATCCTCAAACAGATTGATCAAACCATTTCGGGTCATGTTGTAATAATGATCCGGATAGCCATGTACAGGCTGCAGGAACGGCACCGAGCATACGACCTCACCCCCAGGCTTGACCACGCGAACGAGTTCGCGCGCGCAAGTAAAGGGATCGCGCACGTGTTCGAGCGTCGCGAGCGAAACGACACCGTCAAAGACGCCGTCTTGAAAAGGCAAGTTCTCGCCGAGCGCGAGAACATCGGTAGAGAAATAGCGCTCGATTTCAAGATTCACGACCCGCGGCATCCGGCTCGGCCGCGAGCCGGCGCCGCAATCGAGCACCCACCCCCCCGCATCCGTGATGCGACGGATGAGGTCGAGCGCCAGCTCTTCGTAGGGATTAGATGACACATGCGTCGCCGGCGTCAGCTTGGCCTTTTGGCGCAGTTCCGGCGGCAGCATGTCGATCGTCCCTACGGATTGAGGGAATCGCGCAGCGCAGCTGGAGCAAAACACGATTGCATCGCCGAATTGAAGCGCATTCGGCTCTTTGCAAACGGGGCAGCGCAGTCGGGACATGCACCACTGTTTCGTTTGTGCCCGCAGCTCCAATTGCTCACTCAAACCGCGCAGCAACGTCTCGGTGATCGGCAGATCGCGAGACGCGACATCCGCGCCAACGCCAAGCTTAATGCTAACGGATTGATGCCCAAGCTGGTCGCCGTCGAGCCTGTCAATATCGAGCAGATTCACATCGGCGACGATGTGTCGCACAAAACCGAAGGAGGGCAGCGCTGCCGCCAAAGACTGGTTCTTGAAAAGCAGCGGTGAGATCTGTCGATCATTGATCTCAAGATGCACAGGCGAGCCTTCAACGGCAGCAGCGACCCAGCCAGAGACGCGGAACGACCAAGTATCGATGTCGGTGACCGGGGCGTCGATGAAGGCGGGCATCAGATGTGGTTCCTTTCTGGCATCGGCGTCGGCTCTTAAGAACAATGCGGCTGCAGTCGGTGCCGCCCCCCGGGCAGTTTCACATGCGGGCCTAAGCTCGCCGCGCCACCACCGTGTAGAGCAACGGTGCGTTCGGCATCCGCGGCGGCCGATGAGTGGTGACCGTAATCTGCGGAAATCCTAGGCTTGTCAGCATATTGCTCACAGCAAGGGGCGTCAGGTACCACCAATGAACCACGCCATTGGGTGGCGGCGAGGGCGAGAAAAGGAGTGAGGAGCGGTTCGCGTCAAACTCGCCCACGCGGGGAGCGAGCGCGAGGTCGGCGACAATGATCGCCTCGTCGGTGATCTCGGCAGCGCGCTGCAGCGCGCGATAGGGGTGCATCAGGTGGAGAAGGATGCAGCCGAACATAGCGACATCGTAACGCCCAAGATCGGCTGGCGGATCGAAGATATCGCCATAGACTGCGTTGGCCTGGAACCCGAATGCATTTCGGACCAACCACCAACTATTGCGCTGCCGGTCGGTATGAGTCGCGGCACTTCGCGCAAAGGCCTCGGGTGGTTCACTCATGAGATCCGGCACCGGATCGTGCCCGACGCCGATCGGCAGGTCGAAGACCGTCAGCATTTGTGCCCGCGCCGCGATATGTGCCGAGATCCAGCCCGTCGCCGGCCCGTATTCGATCACGCGCTTCCCGGTAAAAGCGAACCCGCCCAGATATGTGTCCTCATACTCACGGAAGTCCCATTCGCCGGAAATGGTGCGCCCACCCGGCAGCTCAACAGTGTGATAGAAGACACATTGGGCTTCGGTGACCGTCGCGAAATGCGCGGCCAGGGCCGCTTGGAACGCCGGATCGAGCTGCCCCGAAAACGGCGTTGCGGGTGATTGCTGGCTTGCGAACCAGGCGTCGAGGTCAAGCGGCGCGTCCAAATTCATCCTCCGACATAAAAAGTTTTTTATGATACCGCTTTTCGCGGGAACCGACGCGATAGCACCTATAGAGCAAGGCAGTTCTCAGCCGCGCATCATATTAGCCGATATCGATTTTGGAACGATATGAGACACATACGGCGCGGAACCGATGGATCTGTTGCGCGCTGCTGGCGGCGTAGGGTTCTGGCCAATTCGATCTCCGCAATTATTGAAGAGTTACGACTTTACCTTCACGTAGCATGTATTATTCTGTGCGTAAATTGTGGGTGAATCGCGCAAGATGATGACGGCCACCGGACGTCTCCGCGATCATGGGTGGGGGCGGATGTCGTGCATTATCTGGATATCGGTTCAACTTCCATGAGTCAGGGTCGTCTCGAGCCGGTTCTATTCTGCACCATCCAGATGACGGCACTTATCGATGATCTGCCCCGGGACAGTCGCCACGATCCGCTCCCGATAGACTTCAAGACGCACGATCCGGTTAGCAAAGGACGCCAAGCACCAAGTCCGACGCGCCAAACTCACTTCGACAGCCCCTTGGAATTACATACGCGGTCGACGCCACCGTCTCTCTGCGCGTTTCTTGACATCCTCTGAGGCAATTATGGTGATCGAAGCCGCTATTAAGAAAAGCTTGCTCGTTATCCCCTCGATCAACGGGGACAAACTCCTCGCGCGGATGCTGCCGACATTGCGGATTCCGAGCGAACTGGTTGTGGTCCTGGATCAGGGAAGCACCGATAAGACAGAGGAAGTGTGTCGCGAGGCGGGCGTCGCCCTGCGGCAGCTTGGACGCCCCCATACTTATACTGAAGCATGCAACATCGGCGCCGAAATCGCGGCGGAACGCGGGTGCGATTTCGTTTTTGTTGCGAACAACGACATCACGTTCACCACTGATGTGGTACGTGAGCTGCTCGCCGAATTGTTGCGGGACCCGAACCTCGGCATCGTCGCGCCGGCGCAAATGCTCATCAATGTGGCGGCTTCCGTTAAAAAGCTTGCCTATCGGGCCTACTGGGATCTCGAAACTCTGACCTTCGCCCATGATTTCGCCCCTCCAAACGGCAACTCATATCGCCTCGAGGCGGACTTTTGCGAGTTAACGTTTGCGGGCATCCGAATGTCGGCCATCGAGAAGATCGGTTTTCTCGACAACGATTATGGCTTCTATCACGAGGATGCTGACTTCGGTTTCCGCTTGCGGGAGGCCGGATACACGTGTGCCTATCTCCCAAATTCCCAGATCGAACATTGGACGGGTTCGACCTTTTCGTCGAGACCGAACCTGCAGAAGCTCAACTACCTCGACAAGAACAAACGCCTGTTCGCCAAGAAATTTCTTGGAACGTATGTGCTGCACCGAGATCATAAATCGAACGAGGCGAATTCTTGGAACATCATCAACAAGAACCTCCATCCGCATCTGAAGAAGTTCGGTCTTGTCCACCCGAATGCGCCAGAGCTCATCTTCTCACATCCGGGAGGACGACCATTCGATTATCTCTATACGGTTTGGGAAACGACCCAATTGCCGGCGTCCTGGCTCGCATTCAAGGAGCGCTACAAGATGGTGCTCGCTCCTTCGCGATGGGTAACGGACGTGCTGAAACAGGCGGGGTTCAAGCGTGTCCATTACGCGCCGCTCGGCGTCGACAGCGACGTCTTCCATCCATGGGGACATTCGGAACTCATGGCGGACGGCAAGACATTCCTATGGTTCTCGACTAATCAGCATCGCAAGGGCTTGGACGTCATGCTCAAGGCATGGCGGCCATTCCATCGGGCGTGTCCCAACGCCAAGCTGATTCTGATGGGAACAGGTGTTCGGGAAGCTATGCCGGCCCCCGATACTATGCGCATCTCGAAACATTTCCGGATTGCCGAGTATCTGCCGGATGGCATTGCGGTGTACGAGACCTTGGACTACGTCGACGAGCAGCTTCTCGCCGCCATCTATCGCAGCGCCGATTTCTTGATTTGTTCATCGCGTTCCGAAGGTTTCGGCTTGAGTGTCGCCGAATCCATGGCTTGCGGTACGCCGGCCATTTTCGGCAACTTTGGCGGTACGGCTGATTTCGCGATTCCGGATGCGTTGTTGCTGAAAGGCGTCGAAGCGCCGGCCGACTATTCCGACAAAGGGTTCCATGATGTCGGGTCCTGGTGGGAGCCATCGGCGGAACACCTGACTGCATTGCTGTTCGAGGCGAACGATATGGACGCGGATCGCTATCGGTGGCTTTCAGAATCCGGCGTTCGCTCCATCCGCACAAAGTTTTCCTGGCGCGAGTCTAGTCTTGCAATCAGGCGCGCCCTTGCCGCAGAAAACGAGGGGCGGCGCCGCGCGCCGGCTGCGCAAGCAAAAGCTCTTGCCCGCGCAAGCAATGTGGACGAAGCGGATAAATCGGAATCGCTTTCCGTTGTCGTGCTAAAACATGCTTCGAAAGTCGGAGGCGCGATCCGTTGGCGCGGCATCTTGACCCGGACCATTCGCCGCTCCGCACATCTCGCAACTTTCTTTGCAGATCAGCTCGATCAGTCCGGATGGAAGGGGGCAGTAAACGCTTCATTCCGACAATTGATTGGCCCATTCCTCCAAACGCGGACTGAATGGCTGAGAGAAAAGATACTGGGGCCCTCGCATCAGCGTGTGCGCCGAATGACGTTTGCCCGCACCAGTGAAGCGCAGGCATTACATGAAGGTGTGCTCTTCATCGGCTATGCAGAGGGAGCGCTGGGGTTGGGCCAAGCCTTTCGCGCAAATCTGCGAGCGGCCGAAGCAGCGAAATTGCCGTTTGCGATCTATCCTTTCAACGTCGGGATCGAGACTCGATTGATGGGGCCTTATATGCCGGATCGCTACGACGTCAACCGTTCCTACGAGATCAACGTCATTCAAGTCGCCTGCGATCAGCTCCCGAAAGTGTTTGCATCGCTGGATCCGCAGCTCCTATCGCGCTCCTACAACATTCTCTGTCCTTATTGGGAGTTGCCCAAAGCGCCGAATGCATGGCGGCCGTATTTGGCGAACATTCACGAAATCTGGGCTCCGAACCAGTTTATCGCCGATGCGTTCGCGCACATTTTCGACGGTCCCATCATCGTCATGCCGCCCGCGATGGAAGATACGGGAAGAAATCTTCCTGGACGCGCACACTTCGGGATGGATGAGGGACGCTTTTATTTCATGTTCAGCTTCGATTACTATTCTTCTCCGTTCAGAAAGAATCCGCTTGGAGTTGTGCGAGCCTTTCAGCGTGCATTTCCTGGCGGAGACGAGAACGTAGGCTTGGTGATCAAATCGAGCGGAGCGACGAATCATTATCCTGAGATCAGGACGGTTATGACGGACGCGATGGAGCAAGATCGTCGTATCCTCATGTTCGACGACAACATGCCCCGTGACGAGATGTTGGGGTTGATTCGCGCGTCCGACGCTTATGTGTCTTTGCATCGAGCCGAGGGATTCGGACTCGGCATGGCCGAGGCGATCATGCTTGGCCGGATCGTGATCGGAACCGGATATTCCGGTTCCGCGGACTTTCTGACGGCCGATACCGGGTATCCTATATCGTATCGTTTGCGCTCGCTGGAGCCGCACGAGTACCCGTGGTCAGAGGGGCAAGTCTGGGCGGAACCGGATCTGGAATCGGCCATAACGGCGATGCGGAATGTGGTTGCCAACCCCTCCGAGGCAAAGAGGAAGGGAGAAGCCGGCCGCGAATACGTCACCCGAACCTACAGCCCACCGGCCGTCGGACACGTCATGCGCGAGCGGCTCAACGTGCTGTTCGCCAAGGACAAGTCGAGATAGCCTACGATACTGTCCGCTGAAGGCATGCCGCTTTCCCTTGGTGCGGGCTGCCTGCCGTTGCCGAACGGAGAACGTCCGTCCTGAGCCTCCCGTGCGAAGCTTGAACGATGCGATGGTCGCTGCGCTCCTCTCCTTTGGGCTTCGTCAGTTTATGACCGAGAGTGAGTTCGTGCTCGGGATCCATCGTTTCGATGACGCCATCACCCGAATTTATTAGATATAATGATGAGGAATCATGTCTCTTGCTTAGCACCTTATGGTATTGTGCAAAGAGTTGAGGCGTGCGGGCTCCCTCTGCCCGACGTGCCCGCGCGACTCCTGATAGCAGGGAGGTCGAAATGGCATATTACGTCGTCCTCATAAATCTTACGGATCAAGGGGTACGGACAGTAAGAGATACGGTCAAACGTGCGGACGCCTTCAAGGCGATGGCTGCCAAGAGCGGGGCCAAGGTCCATACGCTATTGTGGACGCTCGGCAAATATGACGTGATCAGCATCGTCGAGGCCGAGGACGACTTGGCGGCGACCGCGCTCAGCCTGTCGGCCGCCGAACTTGGAAACGTCAAGACCCAGACGCAAAGAGCCTTCGACGCCGACGACATGCGCAAGATCCTGAGTAAGATGGCCTGACGGCGCCATTCCAAGTGGGCGGAAGGTATGCGGGTTTCCTTTGGCGCAGCTGTCCCGTTTTGCGGGGCCGCACGCTTCGTTTCTTTTTGTGCCTCTAACCAGCAGCTTGAACGAACGGAAGCGGTCAAACAGGAAAAATCATTGTGCCGCAATCGCATCGCAGGGCGCGCATTGGGTCAGGACCCGGCCAAGCTCGACAAAATCGGTTTTGCGCGGCGACGTGCGCCGCCATGCAAGCCCGACGGTACGGACCGGTTCGGGATCTGGCAGGCGGCTGATGGCAACCTGCATATTGTCGCGCACTTCGACAGGCAAAGCGATTTGCGGCAGCAATGTTTTGCCATAGCCGTTGGCCACCATCTGCACGATCGTGGAGAGCGATGCCGCTCCATATTGCTGCTGCGCGGGGATGCGATTGCGCCGGCAATAATGCAGCGCCTGGTCGTGGATGCAGTGCCCCTCCTCCAGCAGCAGCAACGTGTCGGTTTCCGGCTGCTGCGCCCCAGACCCCGCCGGCGCGATAAGGAAAAGCGCTTCGGCAAAGACCTTGATGGTTTGGGCCCACGACTCCTCGAGCGGCAGCGCGATCAATACAACGTCGAGATTGCCGTCCTTGAGATCGGCCACGAGTTCCTTCGTCTGACGCTCTCGGATGGTCAGGCGGAGGTCAGGAAAGCGCCCGTGCAAAAGCGGCAAGGCGTGCGGCAACAGATAGGGCGCGATGGAAGGAATGACGCCGAGGCTCAAGCTGCCGGACAGGATGCCCGCCCTGTGGCGCGCGAAATCCTCCAAATCGGTCACGTCGGCGAGAATGGCATTGGCGCGCCGCAACACTTCCGCGCCGACCGGAGTCAAGGCGATGGAATGGCGTTTACGCTCGATCAGCGACGCTTGCAGCGTGGCCTCAAACTCCTGAATCTGCACCGATAATGCCGGCTGGCTGACGTGGCATTCCTCCGCTGCGCGGCCAAAATGACCGTGCCGTGCCAGGGCGGCGAAATAGCGCAATTGCCGCAACGTGACCATGATAATATTTTCCTATGACAAATCTCATATAACGGTATTAGAAATTATCGTCAAATCCTGCGACACGAGAGTCCCAACGACAGGAGACTCCCGTGACCAAGCCCGCCACCATGACGACCTCGGCCGGCGCGCCGATTGCCGACAATCAGAACTCCCTCTCGGCCGGTTCGCGCGGCCCGCTGCTGCTGCAGGATTATCAACTGATCGAGAAGCTCGCCCATCAGAACCGCGAGCGCATCCCCGAGCGCGTCGTGCATGCCAAAGGCTCCGGCGCCTTCGGCACGCTCACCATCACCCACGACATCACCCGCTATTCCAAGGCGAAAGTCTTCGCGAAAGTCGGTCAGGCGACCGAATGTTTCCTGCGCTTCTCGACCGTCGCGGGCGAACGCGGCGCAGCGGACGCCGAGCGCGACGTGCGCGGCTTTTCGCTGAAGGTCTACACCGAGGAAGGCAATTGGGACCTTGTCGGCAACAACACGCCCGTCTTCTTCATCCGCGATCCGCTCAAATTTCCCGACTTCATCCGAACGCAAAAACGGCATCCCGAAAGCAACTTGCGTTCGGCGACGGCCATGTGGGACTTCTGGTCGCTGTCGCCGGAAAGCTTGCACCAGGTGACGATCCTGTTCTCGGATCGCGGCCTGCCGCAAGGCTATCGCTTCCTTAATGGCTATGGTTCGCACACTTATTCGTTCATCAATGCCGCGAATGAACGGTTCTGGGTGAAGTTCCACTTCAAATCCCTGCAGGGCATCAAGACCTGGACGAATGCCGAAGGCAACGCAGTGATTGCGCAAGACCGCGAAAGTGCACAGCGCGATCTCTATGACGCGGTCGCACGCGGAGAATTTCCGCGCTGGCGCTTCTGCGTCCAGATCATGCCGGAGACGGATGCCGACAAGCTCAACTACAATCCGTTCGATCTCACCAAAATCTGGCCCCATGCCGACTATCCGCTGATCGAAGTCGGCATTCTGGAATTGAACCGCAACCCGAAACACTATTTCGCGGAAGTGGAACAGGCCTCTTTCTCGCCGTCCAATATCGTGCCCGGCATCGGGTTCTCGCCCGATAAGATGTTGCAGGCGCGCATCTTCTCCTACGCGGATGCGCACCGTTATCGCGTCGGCACCCATTACGAAGCATTGCCGGTGAACGCACCACGTTGCCCGGTTCATCATTATCACGCCGACGGTCAGATGCTGGCGCAGATTCCGCAGCGCGGCGAAGCCTGGTATGAGCCCAATTCCTTCTCGGGCCCAAAGCAGGACAAGAATTTTGCCGAACCGCCGTTGAAAATTTCTGGCGACGCCGACCGGTACGATCATCGCGCGGGCAATGACGATTACGGTCAGCCGCGCGCGCTGTTCCTGCTCATGAGTCACGCTCAACGCGAAGTGCTGATGGACAATATCGCCGCAGCTATGCAGGGCGTGCCCACCGAGATCGTTCGCCGGCAGGTCCATCACTTCCACCGCGTGCATCCCGATTACGGCATCGGTATCGCAAGCCGCATGGGCCTGTCGGTCAACGACATTCCCGTCGCCGCAGAGTAAGAAAGGAGTCAGTCATGAATGCGCAAGTCAAATCTCTTCCCACCGGATCGCGCAACCGCAGCATCCGTGAAATGATCGTTCCGGCCGACGTCGCGGTGTTGAACGCACACCTGGCCTCCAATAATTTGGGCTCGGACGAAGTCATCGCGATTATGCTCGTTCAGGGCACGACTTTCGCGCCAGGCACAGGCGACAGATTCCGCGTGCTCTACTGGGCGTGATCGGTCGTGCATAAGATCGCCAGCCAAAATACGCGGTCCTATCGCAGAGTCTCTGCTTAGGGCCGATGGCCACTCATATGCCGGTTCCGTTTTCGGGATCGGCATCTTCAAAGGCCGGCGTTATGCTGCCACGAAAATTCGCGGCAGCATCCCAAACGCGCTATCCGCGCGCGGCGCCGTTCGCAACGACATAGGCCGAATAGAGGGATTGCCGGGCGGTGATGAAGAGCCGGTTGCGCTTCGGGCCGCCGAAGGTCAGGTTCGCGACCGTCTCCGGCAATCTGATTTTGCCGATCAACTCGCCGTCCGTATCAAAACAATGGACGCCATCTCCCGCACCCGCCCAGATCCGGCCATTCAGATCGACGCGGAATCCGTCGAAAAGGCCGGCCGTGCAGGTGGCGAAGATTCCCTGCGGCGTCAATGTCGTGCCGGCGACGGCGAATTTGCGAATGTGCCGCGGGCCGTTCTTGTCATGGGTCACGCCGGTATCGCCGACGTAGAGCACGCGCTCGTCGGGCGAAAAGGCCAAGCCGTTCGGCTTCGACATTGAATCGATCACGCGGACGACGCTGCCGGTCTTCGGGTCGGCGCAATAGACATGACAGCCGTCGATTTCCTGTTCGGCACGATCCCCTTCATAATCGGTTGCGATGCCATAGGGCGGATCGGTAAACCAGATCGTTCCATCCGAGCGCACGACAATATCGTTCGGTGAGTTGAACCGCTTGCCTTCGAATCGGTCGGCGATCACCCGAATGCTGCCGTCATGCTCCGTGCGCGTGATGCGCCGCGTGAGATGCTCGCACGTCACCAGGCGGCCTTCGAGATCGACCGTATTGCCGTTGGCGTTGTTGGACGGATTGCGGAAGTCGGAGACCGAGCCGTCGGTGTCGTCGTAACGCAGGATGCGGTTGTTGGGGATGTCCGAGAACACGAGATAGCGGCCGGCGGCGAACCACGCCGGCCCTTCGAGCCAGCGTGCCCCCGTCCACAAGCGCTCGATCGCCACATGGCCGACGAAGCAGCTCTCGAACCGCTCGTCCAACACCTCGAAAAACGCACCTTCGATATCGCCATACATCTCTTGCCACTCCCTAAAGACTTGCCTTCAGCCCCGTTTGCCGCTCATTTGGGGCAATCTGGTGTGATTTGGCCTTGACGAGTACAAATGTTATCGATAACATTAATCACAATCGCGGCAAACATCAAGCTCGCATGGGGAGGATATCAAGTATGCGGCCAACGTTGCTTGAGTTTCGCAACATAACCAAGCGCTTCGGTGGCACGGTCGCATTGAAGGGCGTCTCGCTCGATCTCAAGGAAGGCGAAATCCTGGCCTTGCTGGGCGAGAACGGCGCTGGAAAATCCACGCTCATCAAGACGTTAGCTGGCATTCACCGGCCTGATGGCGGCGACATATTGTTTCGTGGAACACCCTATCATCACCGGCCGCCGCAACCCAACCATCCCCAGAAAGTCGCCTTCATCCACCAGGACCTCGGCCTCATCGAATGGATGAGCGTCGCCGAAAATGTCGGCATGGCGCAAGGCTATTCCCGCAAGGCCGGACTGATCGACTGGAAGGACACAGAAAAACGCGCGTTGCGCGCCATGCAGTTGGTAGGCTGCGAATTCGACCCGCTCACCCGAGTCCAGAACCTCAGCCGTACCGAAAAATCGCTTGTTGCGATTGCCCGTGCGCTGGCCACCGAAGCCGATGTGCTGGTTCTCGACGAGCCGACCGCAAGTCTGCCGGCGGATGAAGTCGATCGCCTGTTTGCTGCGCTGCGGCCGCTGCGCGCGAATGGCGTCGGCATGATCTATGTCTCGCACCGGCTCGACGAAGTGTTCCGCATCGCGGACCGTGTCGCGGTGATGCGCGATGGCCGGCTGATTGCGGCCAAACCCGTCTCCGAGACGACGCCGCGCGAATTGGTCGAACTCATCGTCGGTCGTCCCGCGGACGAGATGTTCACCAAAGCGCCGTTGCACCCTGGCCCGACCCGCCTTGTGGTGGAAAATCTGACTTGCAGCGGCGCGGCGAACGTCAATTTCGAAGCGCGGTCCGGCGAGCTTCTCGGCCTGATCGGTTTGCGCGGTGCCGGGCAGGAAGCCGTGGGACGGGCGCTTTTCGGGGCCGAGCCCTACGACGGCAGCGTGCGCTACGATGGTCAGCCGCTCGATCTCTCATCGGTCCAGGCGGCGATGGCGAGCGGCGTCGGCCTTGTCGCCCGCGATCGCACCGAGGAATCGGTCGCGCTGTCGTTGTCCGTGCGCGAGAACATGTATCTCAACCCGGGCGCAAGCGGCCGGCGGCTTGCCTCTTTCCTTACTCCCTCCGCCGAAAGCGATCGAACCGTAGAGCTCGGCGCAAAACTCGGGCTGCGCCCCAATGATCCGCACATTGCGATCGAGGCGCTTTCGGGAGGCAACCAACAGAAAGTGGTTGTGGGCCGCTGGCTTTCGACCGGCCGCAAATTGCTGATCATGGAGGATCCGACCGCCGGCGTGGACGTCGGCGCGAAGGCCGACATCTACAGCCTGATCGCGCAGGCGATGGAAGCCGGCCTGACCGTGATCGTCGTGTCGACTGATTTCGAGGAAGTTGCCCATATTTGCCATCGCGCGCTGGTGTTCTCGCAAGGCGAGATCGTCGATGAGTTGCGCGGAGATGCGCTCACGACGGCGGCACTCATTCATGCAGCGTCGGCCAGCCAAGTCGCCTGACAAAGAGGATCAAAGATGAGCTCGATCAAGTCCACATCGCTCGAACCGACCCGGAGCGAACTGGCGAACTTAAGCTTCGGCCAGAAGGTCATCCGTTATCTTCCGGTCTATGGATTGGCGATTCTGACGCTTTTCCTGATCATCCTGTTCTCGATCATGCTGCCGGCGACATTTCCGACCCTGCTTAACGCACGGTCGATCATCTCCGACAAGGCGATCATCGCATTGCTGTCGCTGGCGGCGATGATTCCGATGGCGTCCGGCCGCATCGATCTAACCGTCGGTTACGGCATCGTGCTCTGGCACATTCTGGCGATCAGCCTGCAGACCATGTTCGGCCTGCCATGGCCGCTTGCCGTGCTGATCGTGCTCGTACTCGGCGGCATTACCGGATTTTTGAACGGCCTGCTGGTCGAAGTCGCGCGCATCGACTCGTTCATCGCGACGCTCGGCACAGGCACGATCCTTTACGCCTTGGCGCTCTGGCACACGGGCGGACGGCAAGTTATCGGCATGTTGCCGCAAGGCTTTTACGCCCTCAACGGCACGATGCTGTTCGGATTGCCGATTACCGGTTTCTACGTTCTCGCCCTCGCGGTCGCCATGTGGCTCGTGTTCGAATACACGCCGATCGGCCGCTATCTCTATGCGATCGGCGCCAATCCGAAAGCCGCGGCCCTCAACGGCATTCCCGTGCAGAAATTCGTCATGGGGGCATTCGTCTCGTCCGGCCTGCTCGCGGCATTAGCTGGCGTGCTCCTCGCCTCCAAGTTGCGTATCGGCCAGGCCAGCGTCGGCCTCGAATATCTGCTGCCGGCCCTTGTCGGTGCCTTTCTCGGCTCGACGACGATCAAGCCCGGCCGTGTCAATGTCTGGGGCACCATGATCGGCGTGTTGATCCTGGCCGTGGGTATTTCCGGCATCCAGCAATTCGGTGGCTCGTTCTTCGTCGAGCCGCTCTTCAACGGCGTGACGCTGCTGGTCGCCATCGGCATTGCCGGCTACGCCCAGCGCCGCCGCGGCGCAATCGTCAAGCAGCCGCCACGCGCCGAGAAAGCTAAAAACGCTTAACACCACGCAACCAGGACAGGCTTAAGAGAGAGGGAAGCAATGATTATCCGTAGACACGTTCTGAAATTCGTATCGGCTGCGGCCATCGTGGCCATGGCCGGCCCGGCCTTCGCCGACGCAATGGGCGATGCTAAAGCGATCGTCGATAAATTCGCCGGCCGGACCGACAAGTGGGATGGCCCGACGACGGGCCCCAAAGGCGCAACCGGCAAAACGATCGTCGTGCTTGGCGCCGACATGAAGAACGGCGGCATTCTCGGCGTCGCCAATGGCGTGCAGGAAGCGGCTAAGGTTCTGGGCTGGACGGTGAAAGTGCTCGACGGCGCGGGATCGATCGGCGGCCGCACGGCGGCCTTCGGCCAGGCCCTTGCGCTGAAGCCCGACGGCATCATCATCGACGGCTTCGACGCCGTCGAGCAGAAGCCGGCGATGGAAGAGGCCAAGGCCGCCGGCATTCCGATGGCTGCCTGGCATGCGGCTCCCACGGTCGGGCCGATCGACGATCTCGGCATCATCGCCAATGTCAGCACCAATCCCATGGACGTGTCCAAGGCGGCGGCCGATTGGGCTTTTGTTGACGCGAAAGGCAAGCCCGGCGTCGTGATCTTCACCGATTCGACCTATGCGATCGCCATCGCGAAAGCGGATCGGATGAAGAAGGAGATCGAAGATCTCGGCGGCAAGGTGCTCGAATATGTCGACACGCCGATCGCCGAAACCTCGCAGCGCATGCCGCAGCTCACCACCTCGCTGCTGCAGAAATACGGCGATGCGTGGACGCATTCCTTGGCCATCAACGACATCTATTTCGATTTCATGGGACCGGCGCTTGCGGCCGCTGGCAAATCCGGCACCGACGCACCTGTTAACGTCGCGGCAGGCGACGGTTCGGAATCCGCCTATCAGCGCATCCGCGCCGCGCAATTCCAGAAAGTGACCGTCGCTGAGCCGCTCAACTTGCAGGGCTGGCAACTCGTCGACGAACTCAACCGCGCCTTCGCCAAGCAGAAATGGTCGGGCTACGTATCGCCGCTCCATGTGGTGACGCCGGACAATATCGCCTTCGACGGCGGTCCCGACAATCGCTTCGATCCCGGCAATGGCTATCGCGATCAATACAAGAAGATCTGGGGTAAATAAGCAGATCTCATGTCGATACGAGCCCAAGCCATTGGGCAGAGGCTCGTATCGCATCACTTTGGCATAGCTTGTCCGCGCCGCATAGAACACGCACAGAGACGTTCCCTTCTGCCGGAATGTGGCGAGTTAGGTCGTTCCGCCTATGATGATCTCCGGCCTGGTGCGGATGGTCGTCCGCTTTGCGTCGACAGAGTGTCCGGCGAGCAGCGAGAGAACAAGTTCCGCCGCCTTGGCGCCGATCTCATGGGAGCCAACGTCGATCGTCGTGATGGACGGCACGGACTGGTCGGCCAAATCGTAGGCACCGAATCCGCCGATCGCAATCTTGTCCGGTACGGCGATGTCGCGCCGCTTGCATTCCATCAGCGCACCGAACGCCGAGAGATCGGAGACGCACATCACGGCTTCCGTATCGGGCCAGCGTTCCATCAGCTCAACCAAGGCAGCCGCCCCTTCCCGCATCGAAATGGGCGGGATGCCAGAGGCGATCAGGCGCGTCGCGTCCAGCCCATGGGATTCCAGTGCCGACACGAAGCCGCGGCGGCGGTCCAGGCCGCGCGTGTCGCGTGACGTATCGCCACCGATGAAGCCCATCCGTTTATAGCCGCGCGACACGAAATGATCCACCATGAGCCGGGCTGCGTCGGCGTTGGAGAAGCCGACGACATGTCCGATCGGCTTGCGCGGCAGATCCCATGTCTCGATCACCGGGATCCCCGACCGCTCCAACATCCTGCGGCAATGGTCTGTGTGGGTCCCACCGGTTACGATGATAGCCTCGGGGCGCCGGCCAAGAAGCTGCCCGACGAGACGCTCCTCTTCCATCACGTCGTAATCCGTGTAGCCGAGCAGAATCTCTAAAGCGCTGCCGCGTAGGCCCTCCGTCATGCCGCGAATCATGTCGGCGAAATTGGCATTGTTGATGGAAGGAATGGTAACGGCGACGAAGCCGGAGCGGCCGGAAGAAAAGTGAACCGCGCTCTGATCGAGAATGTAACCGAGCTCCGCCGCCGCCGCGAGAATCCGCCCGCGCGTTTCCTCGTTGATCGATGTGTCGCTGCGGAAGGCGCGCGACACGGTCATCGTCGACACATTCGCCTTGCGGGCGACGTCAGACATTGTGGGGCGCTTGTTCGTGAACGACATGTCGTGATCGTTATCAATATCGCTGGAATTTGCAACGCCCTGAGCCACGAAGCCGCACCCGCAAATGTCTGACGGGCAAGCCCGCGTCAGGCCAGGTCGTACTCTTCCGCTTGCGTGACATGATGATGAATCCGTCCTTCGAAATATTTCGAGAGAACTTCCTCGGTCGCAGCGCGCGCCTGCGCGCGGATCGGGCTGGCAAGCGCAGCTTCCACCGTTTCTATATCCGGATAATTGACCGCCAGGATCATCGGATATTCCGGCGCGCCCTCGTCGCGCGACTCGGCGAACGACACACGCACGCTCAACGCGCCTGGAAAGGCTTTCCATTTCGGCAGAATGGTTTTCAGCACGTCGGCGCGAAAGGCTTCCGCCTGCCCGTCCTTCACCTTGCCTTCGAACAATGCATAGCGCGTGATCACTCGACGATCTCCTTTTTTGGTCCTTTGAAAAATTCCATGAGCGCCGCCTGGTCCTCGCCGCCAAGTCCCGCGGCAGTCAGCATGCGGTGTACCTCGGCACAAATGGCGGTGAGCGGCATTGCGGTATTCGTCTGCCGCGCAAGGTCCTGCGCACCGGCAAGATCCTTGACCATATTGTCGATACGGCCGGTGCGGCGGTAATCGCGGGTGACGAAACGCGGCATATATTCCTGCAAGATCGCACTGTCGGCGCGGCCGCCTTTCAGCGCCTGTGGAATCTTCGCGGCATCGACGCCGGCATCGAGCGCAAGCTGTGTGGCTTCGGCCACAGCAAGAAACGTCAAGCCGCACAGGACCTGATTGATCAGCTTCGTGGTCTGCCCGGCGCCGGAAGGACCCATATGTGTATAATTGGCACAAAGATATTTGAGCACCTGATAGGCATCGGCAACATCGTTGGCGTCGCCACCCGCCATCAGAGTGAGCTCGCCGGTCAGAGCCTTTGGCGCACCGCCGGAGAGCGGACTATCGACCCAACGCAGCCCCGCCGCGCTTGCTTCCTCGGCCAGTGCGCGTGTCGATGTCGGATCGATCGAGGACATGTCGATAATGAGCGTACCGCGGGCGGCGCCGGCCGCCACGCCTTTCTCGCCAAAGACCGCAAGCCTGACGATCTTTGCCGCGTTCAGGCTGAGAATGACGAAATCCGACTGTGCCGCAGCATCCGCCGCGCTTGGAGCCGCTTGCGCGCCCTTGGCTACGAGCACATCGACCTTCGCTTGATCGAGATCGAAAACGGTCAACCGGTGACCGGTGGCGACGATTCTCTCGCCAATCGCACCGCCCATGGCGCCCGCACCAATCAGAGCTACGCGCAAGCTCATTGTTCCCTGTCCTTTCCAACCCGTTCGCTCATTGCAGCGATGATCGACGTCACGATATCTTCGACTGTCGCTGCGATGTCGACACGGATCGCGTGCTCGTCCACCGCCGGCTCTTCGAGTGTCGCAAACTGGCTGTCGAGCAGCGACTCCGGCATGAAGTGCCCGCGGCGCTCGTGCATGCGCGAGGCGATCAGCTGTTTCGAACCGGCCAGATAGATGAATAGAACCGGCGCTTGCGCTGTCTTCGAAATGAAATCGCGATAGCTGCGTTTCAAAGCTGAACATCCGATCGCTGTCGGCCGTTCGGCATCGCGCAAACGAAGACCCACTTGCTCAAGCCAGGGCCAACGGTCGTCATCGGTCAAGGGAATGCCGTGACTCATCTTTTCGATGTTCGCGGCCGGGTGAAGGCCGTCGCCGTCGAGGTAAATGATTCCGAGGCGAGCGGCCAATGCCTCACCGATGCTCGATTTGCCCGAGCCCGCGACACCCATGAGCACCATGCGGCGCGGTATCTCAGAGCGAGGCTGTGATTCCACCGTCGACATAAATCACCTGACCGTTGACGAACGAAGATGCATCAGAGGCAAGAAACACGCAGGCGCCGACCAATTCCTCGACACGTCCCCAACGCCCCGCCGGCGTGCGCCGTTCGAGCCAAGCCGAGAATGCGGGATCTGCCACCAGCGCCGCATTGAGCGGCGTATCGAAATAGCCCGGCGCAATGGCATTGCATTGCAGCCCGTATTTCGCCCAGTCTGTCGCCATGCCCTTGGTCAAGTTTCCAACTGCCCCTTTTGTCGCAGTATAGGGGGCGATGCTGGGGCGCGCCAAGGACGTCTGCACGCTGGCGATATTGATGATCTTACCGCGGCCGCGTTTGATCATGTGGCGGGCGACCGCCTGGCCGACATGGAAGACGCTGGCGATATTGGTTTGCAGGAGACGCTCGAAGGCGTCGGCGGGAAAATCCTCGAGCGGCGAGCGGTATTGCATGCCGGCATTGTTGACCAGAATGTCGATCGGGCCGCTCGTCTCTTCAAGATGATCGATCGCCGCGCGCACCTGCGCATGATCGGTTGCATCGAAGGCAACTTGCGATGCGCCGTCGATCGTCGCCGCGGCGCGCGCCAGTTTTTCGGCATCGCGGCCGTTGAGGATGGCATGTGCGCCAGCGTCGGCGAGCCCCCTTGCCAGGGCAAAACCTATGCCCTGCGACGAACCCGTCACCAGCGCGCGCCGGCCGGAAAGGTCAAAAAGGGAAATGCTCATCCGTTTCCTCGTTTTTTGTCTCGACAAATGCCCTAATGTCGTTATGTTATCGGTAACATTTCGGTTTGAGTCAAGGGAGAACGCTAAAGATGTCGGCGAAACCGCAAATCCTGCAGATCGGGCCCTATCCGGCATGGGACCAGGAACCGCTCGACGCGGCCTTTGACGTCCATCGCTATTTCGAAGCAGGCGACAAACAGGCGTTTCTGAATCAGGTGGGCCCTGGGATCCGGGGCATTGCGACGCGCGGCGAACTTGGCGCGGGGCGAGCGATGATCGAAGCATGTCCGGCGCTCGAAATCATTTCGGTTTATGGCGTCGGCTATGATGCGGTCGATCTTGCTGCATGCCGGGAACGCGGCATCCGCGTCACCAATACGCCGGACGTGCTGACCAAGGACGTGGCCGATCTTGGCGTTGCGATGATGCTCTGCCTGTCGCGCGGCATGATCGGCGCAGAACGTTGGGTGAAAGACGGAAGCTGGGCGGCCAAAGGCCTTTATCCGCTGAAGCGCCGCGTGTGGGGCAAACGCGCGGGGGTTTTGGGGCTCGGGCGGATCGGGTATGAAGTCGCCAAACGCCTCGAAGGCTTCGACATGGCCGTCGCCTATTCGGACGTCGCGCCGAAGGACTTCGCCGGCAAATGGGAATTCATCGCCGACCCGGTCGCGCTCGCGGCGCAATCCGACTTTCTGTTCGTGACCCTCGCGGCTTCGGCCGAGACCCGCCATATCGTCGACAAGCGCGTGATCGAAGCGCTCGGGCCGGATGGCATGCTCATCAACATCTCGCGCGCCTCGAATATCGACGAGCACGCGTTGCTCGACGCACTGCGGACCGGCGCCCTGGGCTTTGCGGCGCTGGACGTCTTCGAGGGCGAGCCGAATCTCAATCCCGGCTTCCTGGAACTCGACAACGTGCTGGTGCAACCGCATCACGCATCGGGAACGGTCGAGACGCGCAAGGCGATGGGCCAACTTGTCCGCGACAATTTGGCCGCCCATTTCGCGGGCCGAGCCTTGCCGACCCCCGTTATGTAAAGGAGACCAATCGTGAAGACGCTCGTCATCCATGCGCCAAAAGATCTTCGGATCGAGGATCGCGCCGTTGAGTCTCTTGGGGCCGGCCAAGTCGCCGTTCGCCTTGCGGTTGGCGGCATTTGCGGCAGCGACCTGCATTATTACAACCACGGCGGCTTCGGCACCGTGCGCCTGCGCGAGCCGATGATTCTCGGCCACGAAGTGTCCGGCTATATCGAACGGATCGGCGCAGGAGTTGAAGGCCTGCGCGAAGGGCAGCTCGTCGCGGTGTCGCCATCGCGGCCATGCTATACGTGTCGCTATTGCCGCGAGGGGCTGCACAATCAGTGCCTGAACATGCGCTTCTACGGCAGCGCCATGCCCTTCCCGCATATTCAAGGGGCCTTCCGCGAAGTGCTGGTCGCCGATGCGCTGCAATGCGTGCCGGCAGAGGGGCTCAGCGCGGCCGAAGCGGCGGTGGGCGAACCATTGGCGGTCGTTCTCCATGCCACGCGGCAGGCCGGCGAGATGCTCGGCAAGCGTGTTTTGATCACCGGCTGCGGCCCCATCGGATTGCTGAGCATTCTGGCAGCAAGACGGGCCGGCGCCGCGGAAATCGTCGCGGTCGACCTCACCGATTTCACCCTCGACCTCGCCGCGAAGATCGGCGCGGACCGGACCATCAACACGCGGTCGAATCCGGATGGCCTTGCGCCTTATTTTGCGAACAAGGGTACATTCGACGTGCTCTACGAATGTTCCGGCGCAGCCGCCGCATTGAGTGCCGGCATCAATGCGCTGCGTCCACGCGGCACGATCGTTCAGCTTGGTCTCGGCGGCGACATGAGCCTGCCGATGATGGCGATCACGGCGAAGGAACTGTCGTTGAAAGGCTCGTTCCGTTTCCATCCCGAATTTGCCTTCGGCATTGAATTGATACGCAAGAAGCTGATCGACGTGAAGCCGCTCATCTCGCATACGGTTGCATTGGATGACGCGGTGCAAGGCTTCGACCTCGCGAATGATCGCAGCCAAGCGATGAAAGTGCAATTGGCCTTTGGCGCGTAAGCATTTCGGCACCGACAGGGACGCGTGCATGCAACACGCGCGCGGCCCATTTCAGAATGTCTTGGCGCCGTTGACCGGCAGCCGGACGCCGTAAAGCGAGGTCGTGCCGCAGATATAGAGATAGTTGCGTTTCGCGCCGCCGAAACAAACATTGGCGACCACTTCCGGCACACGGATCTTGCCGATGAGATTGCCGTCCGGCGCGTAGCAATGCACGCCGTCGCCGGCGCTGGTCCAGATGCGTCCTTCCGTATCGACGCGCAATCCGTCGAACATGCCTGCGGTGCAATCGGCGAAGACACCTTCGTCGGTGAGCTTGCCATGCTCGTCCACGGCAAAGCGGCGGATATGGGCAGGGCCGTCCGGCTTATGGCTTCTTCCGGTATCCACGATGTAGAGAACTTTCTCGTCCGGCGAAAACGCAAGACCATTGGGCTGCACGAAATCATCCGCGACGATGCGCACGCGGCCATCGGTCTCAAGACAATAAACGCGGTTGGCCCCCTGCTCGCTCTCGGCCCGATGGCCCTCATAATCGGTGTCGATGCCATAGGTCGGGTCGGTGAACCAGATGCTGCCGTCCGACTTCACGATCACATCGTTGGGGCTGTTGAGACGCTTACCGTCATACCGGTCCACCAGGGTGATGACACTGCCGTCAAACTCCGTCCGCGAGACGCGGCGTCCGCCATGTTCGCAGGTCACGAGACGGCCCGACCGATCCACCGTGTTGCCGTTGGAATAGCCCGCCGGATGGCGAAACACCGAGACGGCGCCGCTGCATTCGTCCAGGCGCAACATCCGGTCATTCGGGATGTCGGACCAGATCAGCGAGCGCGCCGCGGGAAAATACGCAGGCCCCTCGGCCCAGCGGCAGCCGGCGAAAAGCTGGTCCACTTGCGCCGAGCCGACGAACAGGCGCCGGAAGCGGTCATCGAGGATTTCGAAGCAGGACGTCGTCATTTTTCACCTCCGCGCGGCGTCACTCTGCATGTCATTTGTGGACGCTTGACCGCGTGGACTATTGTACCTTGGGTCCAACATCAAGCTGGACCCGTTGGCGCCGGGTCGTCGAGGGCAGGTTGAAACAAAGCAATCCTTGAGAATTGTTATGGGCGAAGCCCGATTGGCGACCGCCCTAAGCCGCTTTGAATCGCTCTATTTCAACCTAAATATCGATTTAACACATTGATTAATAATATATATTCTCTCTATCAGTTCGTTCCCAAAAACGGTTCATATGCTTACCAATCGACCTCGCACAGGTCCCGCCGCCAGAAGATATTTGATGGTTTTGAAATTGACGTGGATGGGTGGGTTTCGCATGCTTTGGCAAGGACCGGCGTGGCGCCCAGATTTGCTCCCGCCGCGATTGATCCTGCCCTTGAACGTCTCCAACCTTGCAGTGCCGCCTCCATCTGGCACCCATCCATCCTCTGACTCACGCAGTGTTCGTTCCCTAATATGCCGCATGTTCTCTATATGTTCTTTTTCCAAATTTGTCAAATTTTCCGCCGCTTCGGTCCCGGGCAACAACCTGTGAAAATCCCGCACGGGGCTGATGGCGATGCGATTGCCCTGGAGAGAGATGGCATGTCCCCTGACCGCATTGTAATGTCTGGCCCGGAGTCCGAACCGCAACGAATCATGAGCGAAACGCTCAACGTCTTTTGAGGTCCGGCCCCGCAGAGCTCTAAAACTCTTGCCCAGGAGAACCGCCGGTGGACAGGGACGCCCAATCGTCCGCAGTCAAAGCCCTCCCCGTCCTTCGGTCTATCGCAGCTTGGGGGCCAGGCCTTCTGGTCATGCTCGCCAATACGGATGCCGGCAATGTGGTGACGGCGGCGCAGGGCGGCGCGGAATGGGGTTACCGGCTGCTGCCGCTGCTGCTGTTTCTCGTCCCCATGCTCTACATGGTCCAGGAGCTGACGGTACGCCTCGGCATCTACACCGGCCGCGGCCATGGGGAGCTGATCCGTCAAAAGTTCGGGGCCGGCCTGGCGTGGTTGTCCACGATGGGATTGGCGACCGCGACGATCGGCTCCCTGGTCACCGAATTCACCGGCGTCGCCGGCATCGGCGACCTTTACGGCGTGCCTCGCAGCATGAGCCTGCCGATGGCCGGCCTTGCGCTGCTGGTCATTGTCTGGACCGGCTCTTACCGGCGGGTGGAACGGGCGGCGCTCGTCATCGGCCTGTTCGAACTGGCCTTCTTTGTCGTCGCCTGGACGGCCCATCCGACGCTTGAGGCCCTCACGAAAGATGCCGTCGCATGGCCGATGGGCAATCCGCACTTCATGTATTCGGTTGCGGCCATCATTGGCGCGACCTTCAATCCATGGATGATCTTCTACCAGCAGTCGGCGACGGTCGATAAGGCGCTTCAGCCGAGCGACCTCACCCATGCGCGGTGGGATACCGGCATTGGCGCCATCCTGACCCAGTGCCTGACCGGCGCAGTCCTGTTGGCCGTCGCGGCGGTTTTTGCCGCCGGCGATGGCGCGAAGAGTCTTTCCAGCGTCGGCGAGATCAGCGTTGCTCTGATTCCGATTCTGGGCGGACAGGTGGGCCGCCTGGTTTTCGGCTTGGGTGTGCTGGGCGCCTCGCTGGTGGCGGCGGTCGTGTCCTCACTGGCCTTGGCCTGGGGCGTCGGCGAGATGACCGGGTATCGCCGGTCCCTGGAGTATCGGCCCTTCGAGGCGGGATGGTTCTATGGCGTTTACGCGGCCAGCGTGATCGGCGCCGCGGGACTGGTGTGGCTGATCCCCGATTTGGTCTGGCTCAATATCGCGGCGCAGGTCTTGAACGCATTGCTCATGCCATTCGTGATCGGCTGTCTGGTGGCATTGGCCATGACGGCGCTGCCGGAAAAGATGCGGCCGCGCGGGTGGTATCTTCGACTGCTCGTCGGCCTGTCGGCGATGACGTCTCTCTTGGGCGTCTTCGGCGGGCTCCAAGCCCTCTTGTAAGCCCCTAATATATCAACCGCCCGTGCAGAGCCCATTGAATGGCGTCGTCCAATCGATCGTCGCCCCAGAAGACCTCATGACCGACCGCGAAACTAGGCGATCCGAAAACGCCGAGGGCCTTCGCCTCTTCGGTCGCTTGTCGGTAAAGAACCTCGATTTCGATGCTCTGCGCCTCATCGATGACAACTTCCGGCCGCTGCCCGATCTCGCGCAAACTTTCGGAAAGGTTGGGCTCGGATCCCGCCTCCAGCCCTTCTTGAAACCAGCGCCGGTATGTCGCCTGAGCATAGGCGCCGCACCAACCGCGTGTTTCGCCAACAATTGCGATTTTGTTGGCGAGGTCAAATTCTGTGAGCGGATAAGGCGCGGGAAGCTGGGCCGGGATCCCATAGCCCGCGGACCGGCGTTCAATGTCGCGCCACATATAGGCCATCTTCACCGGCTTGCCGCGGAACGGGATATTGTTCTGTTCGATCATGATTGAGCGCACGGAAAACGGGCGCCAGCGAATGCGGACGCCCCTTGCCTTCGCGACACCCTCCACCCGCATCACCGAGAGATAGGAATACGTACTGCCGATTGAAATCCAGAAATCTATGGTCGGCATTTGCATCGTCGGTCTTTCCGTCGGCGGAAAAGCGGCTCTTAGGATGTTATTCGAAATGATTTCCCGCCAAGTTCAAGCTGTGCTTTCGGGCGATGCTCCAGCATTAGGATTACGCCTTGGACGATCGTCGGTCCGGCCTGGCGTTCGTTCGGAATACCCGCTCGACGGCGCGGTCCATTTCGTCCCGATCCACACCTGTGCGGCCCGTTGCGGCACCGTCAAGTGAACTTCTGTGAAGTGGTCCTCAAAAGGTTTCTCCACCGTCGCCCCCGAGACGGCGCAGACGGGGCGAATCAGTGCCATATCGCAGCATGTGGCACGAGCCGCTTTGAGTAAACAAATAACCTATTGAAAATATTCGCGATTATACTCATGCACCGTCAAGTGAGCAGGCCGCTCATGAAGGGGTTTTCGAGGATCCGGCCCTGCCCAATGTCTCAGGTTGCAAGCACCCGGGCCGGAAAATCCTGCGACAGGTGGGTCATGAGCCCCCACAAAACCGACCTGCCGTTTCACATACGCTAAAGAATGTACGCCGTGAGAAATATGCGGACTCTGTGATAACGACAAAGAGTGCCCCCGGGATTATTAATGTTCCGGTCAATGGGGGAAATTATTGACTCTCTAAGTAATTACCCGCGCGACGGCGAAGTCGAGTCTTCGAAACCACCGGAAATATCAGAATGAAGAAAGACATGGCCTCTTTCTTCAATAGGAGGTCTTATGCTTTATTCCAACGACGGAAGTTTCCTTTCCGCAAATATTGGTTTGAAAAAGATCTTGGTGGCGGGCGGGGCCGGTTTCCTTGGGTCACATCTTTGCGAAGTCCTTCTCGGCCAGGGGCATCGGGTCATTTGCCTCGACAATCTTTCCACCGGACTGATGCGCAACGTTCAGCATTTGATCCGCAACGAGCGTTTCAGCTTCATCGAACACGATGTGATCCGTCCGATCGACCTCGACGTCGACGAAATCTACAATCTTGCCTGCCCGGCCTCGCCGCCACACTACCAGGCCGATCCGATCCACACGACCAAGACGAGCGTTTTGGGCGCGCTCAACCTGCTTGAGCTGGCCGTGCGGCATCGCGCGCGCATCTTCCAGGCCTCGACTTCCGAAGTCTACGGCGACCCGCAGGTGCATCCGCAGGTCGAGAGCTACTGGGGCAACGTCAATTCGTTCGGTCCCCGCTCGTGCTATGACGAAGGCAAGCGTTGCGCCGAAGCGCTCTTCTACGACTTCCACAAAGTCCACGGCGTGGAAGTGAAGATCGCACGCATCTTCAACACCTACGGCCCGCACATGCGTCCCGATGACGGTCGCGTGGTCTCGAATTTCGTCGTTCAGGCGCTGCGCGGCGAAGACATCACCATCTACGGCGATGGCTCCCAAACCCGCTCCTTCTGCTTCGTCGACGATCTGATCGACGGCTTCGTTCGGCTCATGGCGTCGCCGAAGTCTTTCCTCGGTCCCGTCAATCTCGGCAATCCGGGCGAGTTCACCGTTCGCGAATTGGCCGACAAAGTGATCGAACTGACCGGCTCGACCTCCAAAATCGTGCATCGGCCGTTGCCCAAGGACGACCCGCAACTTCGCCGCCCCGATATTTCGCTCGCCAAGCGTGAACTTGGCTGGGAACCGCATGTTCCGCTGTCGTCGGGCCTGAAGCGGACGATCCGCTATTTCGGCAGCCTGCTCGAGAGCACCAATCTCGCTGAGGTCGCATAATGCCTGCGCAACGCATTCTTGTTACCGGCGGCGCCGGGTTCATCGGCAGCCATACAGCAAAGCTGCTGAGCGCCAGCGGCCTCGAACCCGTGGTCTATGACAACCTGTCGACCGGCAACCGCAATTCCGTGCGCTGGGGACCGATCGTCCACGGCGACATCCTCGACACCGACCGTCTGATCCAGACCATCGCAGAGTATAAGCCTGCGGCCGTCATTCATTTCGCCGCATCGGCCTATGTCGGTGAGTCGGCGCAGAATCCGGCCAAATATTACCGCAACAATGTCACGGGCACGCAATCGCTTCTGGATGCGTGCCTGCAAGGCGGCGTCGACAAGCTCATCTTTTCCTCGAGCTGCGCCACCTACGGCGTCCCGGCGCAACTGCCCATCGGCGAAGCGACCGAGCAGCGGCCGATCAACCCCTACGGCCAGACGAAGCTGATCGCCGAGCACATGCTGCGCGATTATGCGAGCGCCTATGGGCTGCATTATGTGGCGCTGCGCTATTTCAATGCCTGCGGCGCCGACCCTGAAGGCGAGCTCGGCGAATGGCACGAACCCGAAACGCATCTCATTCCGCGGGCGTTGATGGCCGCCGCGGGCACGATCCCGTATCTTGAGGTCTTCGGCAACGATTACGACACCGCCGACGGCACTTGCGTGCGCGACTACATCCATGTCTCGGACCTCGCGCAGGCGCATCTCCTCGCCTACACCCACCTTGCACGGGGCGGCGAAAACCTCGCCGTCAATGTCGGCACGGGCCATGGCTCCTCGATCCATGAAATCCTCGGCACGATCAGCCGCGTTGTCGGACGTGACGCACCGGTCAAGCTGAACCCGCGCCGCGCCGGCGACCCGCCGGCACTTTATGCCGACCCGACGCTCGCGCGATCGGTTCTCGGCTTTGCCCCCAAATATTCCGACCTCGACACGATCATCCGGACCGCTGCGCCCTTCTTCGGGCTGGAGGCGCGGCCATGACGCAAGCGTCGCACAAGGCGATGGGGAATGCTTCTGCACCGATCCAGGAGCCTCTCCTGGTGTCGATCTTCACGCGCCGCCAGCGGATCGAATATCTCGCTGGCGCTGTGATCTGGCTCGTCGCCTTCGTGAACTTTTGGGTTTGGTGGCTGCAACCCGCGCATCATTTCAGTGTATTCGGCACGATGATGGTGACCGTCGTGCTCGCCTGGGTGACATCGCTGCCGGCCTACTTTCTGGTGATTTTCTATCGCGCGAAAAAGCCGAACGGGCCGCTGCGGTTGCCAGCGGGCAGCCGGGTCGCCATGGTCGTGACCAAGGCGCCGTCGGAACCTTTCGCGATCGTGGCCGAGACGCTCGAAGCGATGCTTGCCCAGGACGTGCCGCACGACACCTGGCTGGCCGACGAAGACCCCTCCTTCGAGACGCTCGACTGGTGCCGCCAGCACGGCGTGTATGTATCGACCCGCCGCGGCCGCGCCGACTATCACAGGACCACATGGCCGCGGCGCACGCGCTGCAAGGAAGGCAACCTGGCCTTCTTCTACGATCATTATGGCTACGACCGCTACGATTTCGTCGTGCAGCTCGACGCCGACCATGTGCCGGAGCCAGGCTATCTGTTCCAGATGCTGCGCCCGTTTGCCGACCCGGCAATCGGCTATGTTTCGGCGCCGAGCATCTGCGACCGCAATGCGCATGAAAGCTGGTCGGCGCGTGGGCGCCTCTATGCGGAAGCAAGCATGCACGGATCGCTGCAAGCCGGTTACAACGGCGGCCTCGCACCGCTGTGCATCGGCTCGCACTATGCCGTGCGCACCAAGGCCCTCAAGGACATCGGCGGGCTCGGTCCGGAATTGGCCGAAGACCATTCCACGACCTTGATGATGAACGCCCACGGCTGGCGCGGCGTGCATGCGCTCGACGCCATCGCCCATGGCGACGGTCCGCGCACGTTCAGCGATCTCGTCACGCAGGAATTCCAGTGGTCGCGCAGCCTCGTCATGTTGCTCCTGCAATATTCGCCCAAGCTCGTGCCGATGCTGCCGCCGCGCCTGAAGTTTCAGTTCATCTTCTCGCAGCTCTGGTACCCGCTGTTTTCCTGCTTCATGGCGCTGATGTTCGCCATGCCGATCATCGCGCTGGTGCGCGGCGAGAATTTTGTCGCCGTGACCTATCTGGACTTCCTCGCGCATTTCGCCCCGCTCTCGATCATCCTGATCCTGATGGCCTATCGCTGGCGCGCCGGCGGCACGTTTCGCCCCTTTGACGCCAAGGTCCTGGGCTGGGAGACGACCTTGTTCCTGTTCGCCCGCTGGCCGTGGGCGCTGGCCGGAACGTTGGCGGCCGTGCGCGATTTTATGACGGGCTCGTTCGTCGATTTCCGCGTGACGCCGAAGGGAACGTCTGACGTCGATCCCTTGCCGATGCGGGTTCTCGCCCCTTACATCTTCCTGTCCTTGGCGTCCGTGCTGCCGGTCCTCGTGATCGGGGATGCGGGCAATTCCAGGGGCTTCTATCTCTTCGCGGTTCTGAACGCGGTCTTATACACGATCCTTCTGCTGGTGATTGTCGTGAAGCACGGCCGCGAGAACACCGTGCGCGTGAAAAGCCGCGCCTATCGTCCCGCGATGGTTGCCGGTCTCTTTTCACTGATCATACTGCCCGCGTTGGCGGCCACGGAACATGGCAAGGACAGCCTTGAATCGCTGAGCTGGGGCGCGGGCAATTTCCGGCTGTTCCAGGAGCGCTATTCGGTTGCAGGGGCCGGCATGGGCGGCCAATCCCTACGCACAATCGTGTTTCATCCAAGATGGGTCCCGTCGGATGGCAACGCAAATTAAGGAGGGCGCCATTCGGGCGCAAACGACCATGAATTCAGTGATCCGCATCGCACGTCGAGGCTTCGTCCCGCGCCTGCAGTGGCTTGGCTTTGCCGCGCTCGCAGGACTTATGTTCATCCCCGCACAGAGCGGGGCGGCGCCCTCGAGCCAGATCCAACTGCCCAATGGCGCCCGCGCCATGAGCGCGATGGAGCTTTATGCCCTCTACCGCGGCAAATCGTGGAAATGGAACAATGGCGCCGGCCGCCTGCAAGATGCGAACCGCGACTTTGCCGCCTGGTCGGGCGCAGGCAAGGATGCCGTCTGGGCCATGGGCCGGTGGACCGTGACCGACGCAGGCGACATGTGCTTGAAGGCCGACTGGCATACGGCGACCGGTGTATACCCGCGCAAGACCTGTTTCCTGCACAAAATCGTCGGCGAAACGATCTACCAGAAGCGGGAGCCGGATGGGCAATGGTACGTGTTTAAACACGCCGTTCCCGCCGACGGCGACGAATTCAAGAAGCTTGTCGATGCAGACCTCGTCTCCGCGAACCTGAGCGCCCTCAAAGGAGCGGCCGGACAGGAGCAAGCTGTACCCCATACTGATCCGGCACCGCAGGTCCACAAGATCAGCACGCAACAATAAGGAAAAAAGCAATGAGCAAGATACGGAAAGCAACGGCCGCCTCCCTCGCGGCGATCATGCTGTCTGGTCTCGTATTGGCTAACAGCACGCAAAGCATCGCCGGCCCGCAAGCCGCCCCTCTGATGCCCTCGGACAAGTGGCCGGTTCTCTCCTCGTCCTCGCTTCCCGTCGGGGCCTATGATCCGCACGGCGATTTCAATGCCGCGCGCGAATCGAAGATCGAGCACGTCTTTCTTCCGTGGGAAGACGTCGATCTTTCGACCCTGACGGCTGCCGACGATTATGCGCGCTCGCGCGGGCGCTCGCTCATGATCAGCGTCGAGCCATGGTCGTGGTCCAAAGATTGGCGCGTCTCGCCGCAAAACCTCTATGAAGGCATCGTCAACGGTAGCTACGATGCCAATGCTGCCGCCATTTGCGGAGCGATGTCGAATCTCAAGAGTCCGGTGACCATTCGCTGGGCCCAGGAGATGGACGAAAACGAGAACCAATTCACGTGGTCACACTGGAGCGGGCCGCAATACATCCGTGCCTACCGCCACTTCGTCGGCGAATGCCGCAAGTATATTACGGACGCTAAGTTCATGTGGTCGCCGAAGGGGAACGACGACCTGCAGAACTACTATCCCGGCAACGATGTCGTCGATGTCATCGGGCTCTCGGTCTTCGGCTATCAGTCTTTCGACCATCATAAGGTCGGCCGGGATCGGAACTTCAACGAACTGCTCACCCCGGGCTACAATCTGGTGAAGGGCTATGGAAAGCCGATCGTGGTCGCCGAGCTTGGTTACGAAGGCGACGCTGCCTATAATCATGTCTGGGCAGAAGAGGTTGGCCAGCCCCACCCGCAATTTCCGGGCCTCACCGCCATCGTCTATTTCGACGACCGCGAGGTTCACCCATGGCCGGATGGCTTCGGTCTTCCCAACTGGCGCGTTGTTCAACAAAACGCGAATTGACCGCTGATAAACGAACAAGGAATGCGTCCATGTCTTTTCCTCGCGCAATGGTATTAACATTGACAATCGCCACCGCTGTCGCCGCCATCGTGCCGACAGCGATGGCGGCGCAATCGGAAACTGCCAAGGCTTTGGCGGGAAAACCGCTGACCGGCTCCGAATTGACGCAGCTTTACAGAAACCGGACGTGGATATGGGATCATGGCGGCGGCTACTTCGCGGCCAAGGACAATACGTTTAACGCCTGGTCCGGTAAGGGCAGTTCCGCCTCATACGGCGAAGGCGTCTGGTTCACCGCATCCGGCGGCAGGCTCTGCTTCGATGCGGAATGGCATTCGGCGCAAGGGAACGCGCCGGCGCTGACGTGCTTCAGTCATCGCGAGAAGAATGGCGTCATTTACCAGCGGCGGGAGCCCGCCGGTGCCTGGTACATTTTCAAACATGCGCGCGTGAAACACGACGACGCCTACCTCAAGCTGCAACTTGGCGACCGGGTCGCCGGGCACATCCCGCGGATTAAGGAGCGGCTCGCAAGCAACTAATCGTCGCTCGCCGATGCGGGCTCGCCGATTTCGATCACGGATAGGTCAGAAGATCGAAACGGCCGGTCCGCGCTAGCGAGGAAAGCAACGAGAGGTCTGCCCAAATCCGCTCGGGGTGCAGATATAGGGTGCGTGGCCGAGATATCCGTCGCCGGCCATCTTGACGGCAAGCACGGGGGCGGAGGCGCTCACGTGTCGCTTGAAATGCTCGCGAGACGAATGTTCGATCCGTCTTGAAATCGGAAGATCGGGATTTCCGGTGCCTGCGACGGCCATTTGGCTCGGAGCAGCGAACAATGAAAGCGCCGACATGCCGATCAGTGCCAGTTTCCTGGGCGAGACCCGGGACGATGGGGTTTGCCCATCATGTGATATCCATGGGAGAACGGCCGCTACATGGGTATTGCGGTCAATCATTCTAAACCTCCGGACGCATACGCAACTGTGCCGGGGCGAGCGATTTATAAAGATGGAATTGTCCGGTGCGAACCTTTTGGCCCGCGCCGGCATCAAAAGCCCAGCCGACGCAGAACCATAGCGTTGTGAAGTTGGGGAGCGCAACGGGGAATCTTAATAATTAGTTAACATCCCGCGGCGGCGGGGAAGCGACGACGCGCCTTGCCCGCTGCTTGAGATATGGCATTCTGATTGTGTCGCCCTTCACAGACTGAGGTTGGAGGCTGTGCCCTGCCCGCGCCCTCGAGGCAAAACCCCTTCGGCGGACGGATTCAAAATCGGCCGTTGTGTCAGTTGTTTACGTTCCTGATCCTGTTCCAGGATCATTCCTTGGTTGAACTTGCAACGTGTAACGGAAGTTGCAGTGGCTCGCACCGCCCATGATCGTTTGCGTGCGCTCGAGCGTAATCCGCGGATCATAGCCGGTGCAGAAAACACCATCGCGATTGCACGAAAGCAGATGTCCGATCTTGCCAAGTCCCATTTCCCGATAGGTCTCGGCATAGCGGCAGCGATGAACGTTGTAGTTGAACTCGGTGTCCGTGGCCTTGGTGACCTCGATGACAAGCGCATCGTCCCGCGTCCACAGCGCCTGGAGTTCCTGAAAAGTGCGCAGGTTGGTTCCCCCTGGCGTCTTGGCGGCAAATGCCGCTCCGGTGTCGATCGCGGCTTTGCGAATGGCGCTGTCGAGAATCGCCTGAGCCTGGTCTTCACCAAGCCGGTCGCACATTTCCTGATAGATGGGTGCAATGACGGCCGCCTCGATTTTCCGGCGCGCGAGAATGCCGATCTCACCGTCCAAAGCCGACTGGCCATTTTGCGTGCCGGCCGCTTGTTCGCCATTGCTCATATCTTGTTTCCCTGTGGTGGATCACTGACATGCGTAAACGAGAAGGGAAGGGAAAGAGGCAGGTCACCGCCGCCTTTGGACAAGATTGCCACGGCCTCCGGCAGGGGCAACGGCCTGGCAAACAGGAAGCCCTGCGCTTGCGAACAGCCGAGGCTTTGCAATGTATCGAGATCCTCTTGCGATTCGACGCCCTCGACTCCCACTTCGATCGTCAGCGAGCGGCCAAGATCAATCACAGTTTTCACGAGCATCTGATCTTTGGGAGAGTGGGAGAGGCCGAGGATAAAATGCTTGTCAATTTTGACCTTGCTGAAGCGTCCGTCCTTGAGCGAGGCAAGCGTGGAGAAGCCGATGCCGAAGTCATCGAGGGAAATCGAAACGCCCGCTCGAATGAGACGTTCAAGCTTTTCGTGGACCCTTTCCACATCGATCGGCGCTTCTTCGGTAATTTCGATCTCGAACATCGATGCCGGGAGGCTGCGCGATTCCAATCCGCTCAGGATCATATCGTCAATGCTGCCCGTCTCCAGCTCCTTCGGCGATATGTTCATCGCGACGCGTGTGCGCCCGTGGCCCGCTTGCAGCAACGCCTCCACCATAGCACAGCAGTTGCGGAAAATTGCTTCGGTCAAAGAGGGAAGCTGACCCGTTTCGCGCGCCGCGGAGATTGCTTCCAAAGGCGAAATATTGCCATGCACCGGGTGCGACCAGCGCAACAGTGCTTCGAACCCGACAACTTCCCGGACCGGAAGTTTGACGATGGGTTGGAACCAGTTTTTCAGGTTTCCATTTTCGATCGCCATCTTGACGTCGCGCTCGATACATTGGCGGCGCTCCAGGCTGTGATCGAGCGCTGCGTCGAAGAAGTAGAACTCATTTCGACCAAGACTTTTGGCCTTGTAGAGTGCCGTATCCGCCCGCAGAAGCATCTCGGTGAGGTTTGGTTTACCGGATTGGTAAATTCCGACGCATGCGCCGATGCGCACCGATGCGATCGACGGGTAGGGCCGGCAAATCTCGAAGATCAAGCTGGAGGCAAACGCGCTCACATCCTGATGCTCTCCCGTTTGATGGAATATGAGTATGAACTCATCCCCACCGATTCGAGATATTGTTGCACCGGATGGTGCTATGGCCTGCAGGCGGTGGGTCAGCATCACAAGCAGATTGTCGCCTGCTGCATGCCCGTAGGTATCATTGATCGATTTAAAGCCGTCCAGATCAATGAGCATAGTAATGAGCGGCAGATCGCGGCTTTTCAACCGGGAGATGGTCCGCTCCAGTCCCCGCCTATTGAGCAGCCCAGTCAACGGGTCCTCGAGCGACCTACGTTCCATCTCGGATGCCGCTTCGACGGCCAGGTATCTCAGCGAACAGATTTCGCGGAAATGTTTTTCCACGATCATCGCGCCACGCGTCACTCCACCCAAGAAGAGCACGCAGGCAATGGCAAGGACGTCGTTTTCCATCCCTCCGTTCCATAGCAAACACACGATGGCGACGGAAATCGGCACGGTGAAAAAGTTGATTGACAATGCCGCACACGAGCTGCTGTAGATTGCCGCGCCTGCTGAGACTCCCACGAGAATGATCAGATGCAATGTCGTCTGCTGGGACGTGAAGCCGTCGGTCAGCACCGCAATATAGGCCCAGGCCAAGCCAGCAAGAGCAGCCAAGACTTTATAGGAGCGAAGGCGTCGATGCTCTGCACTCAGCCCATCCGTACCGGCCGTAGACAATATTGAGCCTCGCAACGCGACGATGATGCGGGCAAAATTGATGATGCTTATGGCTAAGAACCAAATGACAGCGTCGACGCCCCTCCCCGACACCCCATCGACAAAAAACAGCATGCCCGACAGCAGGGTGCTCGTTGGCATCGAAACAAAAAGGCCGGCCTCTACGTCTCTCACCTGATCGGAGACGATCCGAGCTTTAAGGGAATCTTCCTGCATTACATCAAGTCATTCGAGCCAGCTCAACCGCCCCCACGAAGCAGCCGGAATCAGACGTTAGTGTAAAAATACCACGGACACTAGGGCCTGCCGACACTTACAAGATGGGTGCTAGATGAGGTCAAGGTTATAGCCGCGCTGAGGCCCGGTGCACAGGCAAGAAACGGGAAAACGACAGGTCCCATCTGAGCGTAAGCCACCCGCCGCGTACTTTTGTACGAGCCGCTACAACTTGGGACGGCCAGCTAACGACCTCAGACGCTGCACACTTTATCAATTTCATATCAGGAAGATTATTAACTACAGGCGCGGCTCACCATGTCTTTTCAAGCCCGTACCCCCTCCTCGTCACACGTGACCTCGCTTTCCCTGCGCAGCGGGATGGGACAAACCGTCCCGTTCCCCGCACTCGCCGGATCACGGTGGACGGAACCCATGAAGACAACAATCGCCGTCATTTCCGAAAGCAAGATTTTCGGCACGTGCTTTGCTCAGTGCTTGCGGTCCCTGGCCCCGGAATTTGATGTCCGGACGTATCACAGTCCCCAGGATTGGCTCGACGACGAGGCATATTTGGATGGAATTGTGCTGCTTTGCGCGTCGGGTCGCATGGCCACCGAGACATACATCAACCGTATTTCGCACTTGGCCAGCGACGCACGTGTCATCATCATGTCCGATATGGAAGACCCGGCCCTGAAGACCTCCGCGATGGCGCACGGAGCAAAAGGCTACGTCACGATGAATACCGACCTCGATGTCGCCATGGGGGCGATCAAACTGGTTCATGCCGGGGGTAGCTTCATCCCGACCGACGGCGCCAAATTGGCCTCGCCCCAACCAGCGGAAGCAAAACCCGCCAAGTCCGCATACTTTACGCAGCGCCAGCTCGAGGTCCTGAAACTCACCTGCCAGGGCAATCCGAACAAGATCATCGCCTACAAGCTGCAACTGAGCGAAGCGACGGTCAAGATCCATCTCCGGAACATGATGCGCAAACTCAAGGCAAGAAACCGAATTGAATTGATCCTCAAGAGCAACGAACTCCGCGATCTCAGCTGGGCGTCGTAAGACCATAGATGTTTAGGAATTGAATGGGCCTGAAGCAGGCCGCAGCTCTTACGCGGCGGCTTGCTTCAGGCCCATCACACGTCGCGCGGGGGGATGATCTTGCCCGGGTTCAGCAGGTTCCCAGGGTCGAGCAATGCCTTGACAGCGCGAGCGAGCTCCTGCTTGACCGGATCGGCATGGCGCTCATAGGCGTCGCGCTTGTGGATGCCCACCCCGTGCTCGGCCGAGAACGAACCGCCGATCTCGCTGAGGCCGGTATAGAGCACATCCTCGATCGCGACGTAGCGCTCGCGCGAAGGGCTGTCCGTGTTGATCGAAATGTGCAGATTGCCGTCGGCCAGATGGCCGAACACGTAAGGCGCATAGCCTGCGTCGATCGCCTTGAGCCCTGCGGTGATGCGGGCGACATAAGCGCCGATCGCCCCAGCCGGCACCGAGACGTCGAAGGACGGCGGATGCCGGTGCATGCGCTCGATCTGCTCGGTTTCCTCGCGCAGGCGCCAGATGGTCTTTGCCTGCTCCAGCGAAGCGGCGACAAGGCCGTCGATGATGCCTGCCTCCTCCCAGATATTGGAAAGGCCCTGCTCCAGCGCGTCGATGGCGAGTTCGGGCGTCTCGGCGCCGAGTTCGATTATGAGCAGGCAGGGCGCATCAAGCGGCAGCATGCCCGGTTTGAACCCGAGCCAGCGGCTCATGGCGGCGGCAAACCCATGCCACATGATCTCCGCCGCACGCAGGTTCGCGCCGCTCCGGCTGAAGAAATGGCGCACAATGCGCTGAGCGCTCGCGGCGTCGGCAATGCCGACCAGCGCCGTGGCCGAAGCCCCGCCCATCGGGTCGAGCCTGAGCGCGACACGGGTGACGATGCCGAGCGTGCCCTCCGCCCCGACGAACAGATGCTTGAGATCGTAACCGGCGCTGGTCTTGAGCACGCGGGTCAGGTCGCGAAACACGCGGCCATCGGGCAGCACCGCTTCGAGGCCGAGCAGGCGGTGACGCATGGTGCCGTTCCGGAACGCCATGATGCCGCCGGCGTTGGTGGAGACCATGCCGCCGATGGTGCAGCTTCCGCGCGCCGCAAGGTCGATGCCGGGATCGAGCCCGTGAACAGCCGCAGCGTCCTGAAGGGCAGCAAGTGGGGTTCCGGCCTGGACGATGGCGACGCGGGCGAGAGGATCAATCTCCTCGATGCGATTCATGGCGCCAAGGTCGCAGATGATTTGGCCTGACGTCGTTGCGGCACCGCCAGCAAGCCCGGTGCGGCCGCCCTGCGGTACGAGCGAGAAACCCATTGTGGCGCAGAAGCGAACCAGCGCCGCGACGCCTTCGGTATCGGTGGGGCGCACCAATGCCGCCGCGCCGAAATTGCGGTCATCGAAGCCCGGGTCGCGCACGCCAAGCTCGTCGCGGCCCCACACGAGCGCGCCCCCTACGGCCTTGCGCAACGCGGCAATAAGCTCGGCTTGTCCATTCACATCCGCCATCCTGCCATTAGCTCCGAGATCAGGCGAGCCCACGCGCCCAGCGGTAGACGATGCGGACGGTCAACACCGTCACGGTGATGAGGATCAGGATCACCGAGATCGCGGCAATCGCCGGATCGATATTGTCGCGCAGGCCCATCCACATCAAGCGCGGCAGGGTGATGGCATTGACGCTGGTGATGAACAGCGTGATCCCGATCTCCTCCCAAGAGAGCACGAAGGACAGCAGCCAAGCCGTCGCAATGCCGAACTTGATATTGGGAATGATGATTTTCGTCGCCCGCTCCCAGGTCGAGGCGCCGAGGCCGCGCGCGGCAAGGTCGATCCGCCGGTCCACTTGGGCAAGTGACACCAGGATCAGCACCACCGCGAACGGCACGATCACCACCGTATGGGCGAGCACCACGCCGGGCCAGGTGTCGTAGCCGACGGCGCTGCCGAGGCCAGACAGCGTGGTCAGGAGGAAATAGAGCGTGATCGCCGACACGACCGGCGGCACGATCATGGGCAGAAGCACGAAGCCGACCAACACGGCGGCGAAACGCGGCCGGAACATCCAGATGCCGAGGCTGAAGGCGAGCGCGAACAGCGTCGCCAGCGTGCTCGAGAAGATCCCGACACGCAGGCTGAACAAGATACTGTCCAGCCAGCGCGGGTCCTCGATGAGCGTGCGATAGTGCCTGAGGGACAGCGCGCCGGTCGGCATCGACAGCATGCGCGAGGGCGTGAACGATACCGGCACCACCGCCAGCAGCGGCATCAGCAGGAAGACCGCGACCAGCAGGGCGACGAACAGGGCGACAGGGCCTGGACGATAACCGCGCATCTTCAGCCCACCATCTGTGCGGGGCGCAGGTAGCGGTACAGCGCCGTCGAAAGCAGACCGACGATCACCACCAGCGTGATGCTGATGGCCGCGCCCAGACCCCAGTCCGGACTCTGGAAGATGCGCAGATAGACGAGTTCCGCCACCATGACGCTGCGGCCGCCACCCAGGATGGAGGGGGTGACGAAGAAGCCGAGCGCGAAGACGAAGACGATCAGCGCAGCCCCGATGATGCCGGGCATGGTCATGGGCACGAACACCGACCAGAAGATGCGCGCGCGCCCGCCGCCCATGCCGCGTGCTGCCAGCAGCACGCGCTCGTCGAGGTTGCGCATGGCCGAGGCGATGGGAAACACCGCAAACGGGATGAGGAAATGCGCCATGCCGACGATCACACCGAATTCGTTGCGCACCAGCATCAACGGCTCGTCAAGGATGCCGATGGCACGCAGCCAGGTGTTGATGAGGCCCTGGTTGGAGAGCAGCGCCACCCAGCCGAAGGCACGCGTCAGCACCGAGATCCAGAAGGGCACGAGGATGCAATATTCCGCCGCCAGCCGCTGGCCGGTTGTGCCGCGCACCCAGACATAGGCGATAACATAAGCGGCCGTGACCGACGCGAGCGTCACCAGCGCGCAGATGCGGAAGGTGCGCACGAACACCGATTGCACCAGCGGATCCGTGAGCAGCGTGCCATATTGCCCGAGACCCAGCTCGGGCAAGGTGAAGCTCCATTTCACCACGCCGAGGAAAGGAATGCCGTAGGCAAGCCCGAGGAAGGCGAGCAGCGGCGCCAGGAGCAGCGCCGCGCCGGGATGGATGAAGTGGCTCCTCATGCGCCTTACGCTCAGGCGGAGATGATCTTGGTATAGGCGTCGAGCGCCGGCCCGTAGTTCGCAGCGTACCAATCCATGTCGAGCGGGATCTGCTTGCTGAAATTCGCGGGATCGACCGGGTTGAGGCGCTTCTTGTCCGCGGGGATAAGCGCGTCGGTGGCGGGATTGGCCGGCCCTTGTCCGAGCATGTCGAACATGACGAGCTGCCGCTGCGGGTCCTGCGCACTGGCAATGAACTTCATCGCGTTGTCGCGGCCGCCCGGATTGCCCTTGATGACCGCCATGGCGCCGGGCGACATCAGGCCCTGGTCCCAGATGAACTTGATGCGGCCGCCTGAATCCTGCTCGATCAGCGAGGCGCGGGTGGACCAGATGATCGCCATGGACGCCTCGCCGTTCAGCAGCAGCGACTGGCTTTCCGAACCGCCGCCCCAATAGGCCACAACGTTTTCCTTGAAGGCCGAGATCTTGTCGTGGGCGCGCTTGAGATCGAGCGGATAGAGCTTTTCCGGCGCAACGCCGTCGCCAAGCAGCGCCGCTTCCCACATGGCGGCGCCCCATTTGTAGAGCGAGCGCTTGCCGGGGAACTTCTTGACGTCGAAGAAGTCGGCCATGCCTTTGGGCGCTTCTTTGCCGTATTTCTCCGAGTCGTAAGCGATGACGTAAGAGAAGAAGTAGGTGGAAGCAGCGTAGTCCCAGCCGAAGCCCTTGCGCGTCTTGTTCTTGTCGACGACGTGATAGTCGATCGGCTCCATCATGCCCTGTTTGCCGAGCGAGATGGCCGAGAACGGATCGGCGTCAACGATGTCCCAGCTCGGTGCGCCGCTCTTGAACTGGGCGATGATGGCGCCCTCGGTCGGACCGGAGCCGTCCTGCTTGACCGAGATGCCGGTTTCCTTCTGGAAGGGCTGGCCGTACGCCTTGTCATAGGCGGTGACAGCATCGCCGCCCCAATTGACGAAGACAAGTTGCTTCGCCTCCGCCGCGGCCCCCGTCGACCGCAGCGCCAGCGGCGCGCCGGCAAGCAGCATGCCTGCAAGCTGCGCGAAGCGCCGCCGCGTGATCTCGCCTCGCTTCACCCTCTGCGCAAGGATTTCGAGGCAGTCCTTTTGAAAAGCGTCATTCATGGCATTCTCCCCTTTTTATTGTCGCGATGCGGTCTCGTTCGATGCCAGTCGCTGCTCCGGCTATCCGCTGGCGGGTAGCAAAAAGCCCCGGTCTGCCGGCCAGGTGAGCCAGACGGCATTGCCATCGCCCAGCGCGTGCCGGGCCATCTCGGTCGGAACCGAAAGCGTGATCTTGGCGCCGCCGCGTGTGGTCAGTTCCAGCCGTGTCGCAGAGCCAAGATAGGTGGAGGCGGTCGCCGTAGCGGCGATGCCGTTCTCCTGCGGCTCTGGCGCGCGTGCGATCGACATATGCTCGGGGCGGATCGCCAGCAGCGCCTCGTTGGCGACGCTGTCCTGCCCGCCGCGCAGCGCGATCTCGCGACCTTCGCATAGGCCGCGGACGCCGCCCTGTTCGGCACGGATGTCGCGCAGCGGCAGCATGTTGATCTCGCCTAGGAACTCGGCCACGAAGCGGTTGCCGGGCCGCTCGTAGACGTCCTGCGGCGTCCCGACCTGCAACAGCTCACCATGATTGAAGATGGCGACACGCGAGGACAGCGCCAGCGCTTCGCTTTGGTCGTGGGTGACGAAGACAAAGGTGGTTCCCGTCTCTTCGTGCAGACGCTTCATTTCCGCCTGCATCTGGCCACGCAGGCTCTTGTCGAGCGCCGAGAAGGGTTCGTCGAGCAAGAGCACGCCCGGCTCGAAGGCGAGCGCCCGCGCCAGCGCCACGCGCTGCTGCTGGCCGCCCGACAGCTTCGACGGCACCTTGTGCTCATGACCTTTCAGGCCGACGCGCTCGACCATCTCGGCGACACGGCGCTTGATTTCCTGCTCGGATTTACGGCGCACCTTGAGCGGAAAGGCGATGTTGGCAGCGACGCTCATATGGGGGAACAAAGCATAGCCTTGGAAGACCATGCCGGCCGCACGCTGCTCCGCCGGCCGATCGGTGATGTCGACGCCGTCGCTGAACAGGCGCCCTTCGCTCGGCGCCTCGAAGCCCGCCAAAATCATCAGGAAGGTGGTCTTGCCGGAGCCGGACGGCCCGAGCAGGGTCAGGAACTCGCCGCGGCCAATGTCGAGCGACAGATTTTTCAGTGCCTGGAACGAACCGAAGCTCTTCCCGATCCCGACTGCCTTGACCTCCGCCGCTCGTCCGGCTTGCTGCATGCCCTCGCCCTCACCTCTCCGCAAAAAACGTAAGCGCGAGAAGAAATCACGGCAACCGAATTATTTTCGCCATATCGGCAAATCTTATTCACCTATTATTGCCGCCTATCCATAGGCGCCGCGCGCCTCGGCCGCCGCGTCCGCCAGGCTGGACCTTAGCCAGTCGCGGAAGGCGGGGAGCACCGGATGGTCGGATTTCGCCGTGTCTACAACCAGATAGTAGGATCGCGACGCGCGGATGGCGATGTCGAAGGGGCGCACCAGTCGCCCCTCGCGCAGCGCCTTGCCGCCCGTGAGCTCGTCGCCCATGGCGATGCCCTGCCCGGCGATCGCCGCCGAAAAAACGAGGTTCATGTCAGAGAAAATGATGCCGCCGGCCGGGTCGACGGTCTCCACCTTGGACAGCGACAGCCAGCGCAACCAATCCTCGAAATCGTTGAGATGCAAGAGGTTGGTCCGCAGGACGTCGGCGGGCCTGGACAGGCCGCCGATCTTGTTGAGAAGGGTGGGGCTGCACAAAGGCGTGAACTGCACGTCGCACAACAATTCCACCGAGCGGTTCGGCCAATTGCCGTCGCCGAAGGCGATGAAGGCATCCGCGTCCGGATTGCTGACGTCCTCCAGCCGCCTTGGCGTCAGGATGGACAGCGAAACGTCGCGATACATCTCCTGGAAATCGGCGATGTGGGTGCATAGCCACAGCGAGGCGAAGCCCGGCGTGCAACTGATCCGAAAGGAGCCGCCAATGCCGCCACCACTGTATTGCGTGCTGGCTTCGCCGAGCATGGTCAGCGCCTTGTGCACGTCATGCGCGTAGCGCCGGCCGCGTGCGGTCAAGGCCACGCCCTTGCCGACACGCTCCAACAGATCGAAGCCGAGATCGCGCTCCAGAAGCCGCAATTGGTGGCTGACGGCGCTGCGCGTAAGGTGCAATTCGTCCGCGGCCCGCCAAACGCTGCCGTGTCGCGCGAAGCTGTCGAGCGCCCGCAATGCCTGTGTCGATGGGACCCGCAATCTCTGCCTCCTCCCTATCCTTTTCAACCGCTTCGGTGAATGAAATTTGCGCGAAGCGGTAAAACATATCACTTTTTGAGCAAGTGATTCACTGCTTTTCTGCAGCGCGGCGCAGGCGCATTTCCCCCAACCCAGGACATGGCAGACCAATATGACGAAGGACATCGCCGAGGACACTGCAACGGGCTGGGTCGACAAGAACGCCGCCGCACTCTCCGAATGGACCAGCGAAATCTGGCACAAGGGCGAGACGGCCTGGCGCGAATACGAGTCTGCGGCCTGGTATGTCGCGCGGCTGCGCGCAGAGGGCTTCACTGTGGAAGAGGGCTCCGGCGGCATGCCGACAGCCTTCGCCGCGTCCTGGACGAATGGCGCAGGCGGTCCGGTCATCGCGTCCTATGCCGAATATGATGCGGTCCCCGGCAATTGCCAGGCGGCGAGCACGGTCAAGGAACCGCGCGCCGGGCTCAACGAACATGCCGGCGGGCATACCGACCCGCATTCCGCGCTCGGCATGAGCGCGTTCGGCGGCCTGCTCGCCACGAAGGCTGCCATGCAGGCGCATAACATTCCCGGCACGCTGAAATTCTTCGGCGAGCCGGCCGAGAAGGTGCGCGGTTCCAAGCCGATCCATGCGGCCAAGGGCTATTACGACGGCCTCGACGCCATGATCAGCTTCCACCCCTGCTACATGCTGCCGTTGTGCAACACGGTGAACTGGAACACCCATTGCGGCGCGGCCTTTGCGATGGTCTATCGCTTCGTCTGCGACGAGCCGGAAAGTTGGCTGAAGCGCGCCGATGGCCTGCCGATCCCGCAGGCGCACAGCGCCGTGCGCGCGCCGGGCGCCAACGACGCGTTGTTCTATATGTACAACGCTTCCAAGGCGCTGCGCGATTCCATGTTGCCGCATATGGGCGGTTGGTCGATCAGCGAGGCCATTCTGACGGCGGGACAGGCGACCGCCGACAACCTGCCCGCGCGGCTCGCCGAGATCCAATACATCATCCGCGTGCCGACGGTGGAGATGGCCGAGCAGGCGACGCTCATTCTCGACCGCAACGCCGAAGCCGCGGCCAAGCTTACGCATTGCCGCGTGGAAAAGATCTGGGTGTCGAAGTCGCGCCCGGGGCTCGCCAACCATGTCATGGCGCAGCTCGTATTCGGCAAGCTGGCGGCGGTCGGCGCGCCGAAGTGGGGGGAACGTGCCAAGGAGATCGCGCGAGAGATCCAGTCCAATCTCGGGCTTAAGCCGATGGCCGAGCCCTTCCTGCCGGATTGCGAAAAGCTGATCTCGCCGCAGGAGGCCGAACACATCCTGCGCCGGGACCTGCCGCCGTCGCAAATCAACTACACCTCGGACGATTATACGGACATGTGCTGGCACGCCCCCACCGCGCGCCTCTACATCGCCCGGCCCATGCTCTCGGGGCCGCCCGGCTTTGCCTATCCCGACTGGGTTATGAACGCGCTGGGCGGCATTCCCGAAACCATCGATCCGATGGTGATCTGTGCGGCGAAAACCATCGCGCACGCGATGCTCGAGCTGATGCAGAACGCCGAAGTGCGCGCGGCCGCCCGCAGAGAATTCGAGGAGCGGACCGGCGGCGGCGTCGGCGGCAAGACCTGGATACCGCCGCTCGCCGATTACGAAGCCCCGATCGGCCTGCGTTGGCCCGAATATGTCACCACGGTGCGCGGCCGCGAATGGTGGATTCCGAGCGCCGGCTATTGAGGCCGACACTTGCGCTTTTTCTTCTGACCGGTTCCGATCATGCGCGTTCTCTACGACCACCGCCCGAGCCACTCAGGCCATAGCGCCTATGCGGACCTCGTGCTTATCAATGGCTCCATCTATACCGGCGACCCGGGCCTACCGTGGTGCCGGGCGCTGGCCGTGGCGCGCGGCCGCATCGTCGCGCGGGGCGACCGCTCGGATGTGGAGCACCTGATTGGGGCCCAGACCAAAGTGACGGATCTCGGCGGACGCTTCGCCATGCCGGGCCTCTACGACATGCACACCCACCCGGATCTCGCATTGGCGCCACGCTATGCCGACGATTTGGATATCGGCATCGTCGACCCGACGCCCGACCAGGTGCGCGATGCGATCCTCGCCTATGCCGCCAAGCATCCGAACCGCGAATGGATCTATGGCCAGTATTTCGTCCGCTATACCTTCCGTCAGGCCGGCCTGGTGCCCGGCAAGGATTGGCTGGACCAGGTGATGCCCGACCGCCCGGTCGCACTGCTCGACCGTATGTGGGGCACCATGATGGTCAACAGCGAAGCACTTCGGCGCGCCGGCATCACAGCCACAACGCCCGACCCGGCCAATGGCTATCTGGAGCGCAGTCCGGCGAGCGGCGAGCCGACGGGCCTTCTGATCGACGGCGCCTATGCCCTGATCCATGCGGCCATGCCGCCCACCCCGGTGCCGGTGCTGCGCGCCGCCTATCGCGACGGGGTGCGCTACCAATCGGCGCGCGGCGTCGTATCGACAAAGTATGTTCACGTTTGTGAAAACCGGCTGAACGCCCTGCAATCGCTCGATCATGCGGGTGAGCTGACGCTGCGCGTCGAGGCGGCGATAAGCTGGCAGGACGACATCTTCCCAGTGCGTCGGCGCTGGGAGCTGCTCGCGGGCGAGCGCCATTATTATCGTTCCGCGCGGCTCAACGCCAATGCGGTGAAATTCCACTTCGACGGCACGGTCGAGCCGCGCTCCTCCTATCTGATGACGCCGTGGGACGGAAACAGCACGTGGAGCGGCAAGCTCAACCTGACGCCCGAACATCTTGCCGACATGATCTGGGACATGGACCGGCAAGGCATTCGCGTCATTGCCCATTGCACGGGCGATGCGGCGTCCGACACGTTCCTCGACGCGGTCGAGGGAGCGCGCCGCCGGCCGGGCGGTCTCTGCGTGCGCCATCAATGTGCGCATAGCACCATCCTGCACGGCGGCAATCTCAAGCGCTTCCGCGATTTGGGCGTCACCGCCGAATTCTCGCCGGTGTCGTGGTATCCGTCGAAATTCGTCTCTGGCGCCCGCTCGGGCTATGGCGCGGAACGCCTGTCGCGCGCCTACAACATCAAGGGCGTCTTGGAAGCCGGCGGCGTCGCCGTCATCGGCACCGACTGGCCGGTGAGCCCGCTCGATCCCTGGATCGCTTTGGAAACGATGGTCACGCGCGCCAATCCGTGGGGCGAAAGCGAGGACCGCTTCGGCGAGCCGATCGCGCTCCCCCAAGCGATCGATGTGATGACCAAGAACGGCGCCTGGTCGATGGGCATCGACCACGAAGCGGGCACGCTCGAAATCGGCAAGTCGGCCGACATCATCGTGCTTGACCGGAACCTGTTCGAGATCGAGCCGCAAGGCAACATCCACGCCACCAAGGTGGACCTGACTTTCGTGCAGGGCCAGCTCGTGCATGACCGGCTCAACGACAAATCCGAGGCCGTCTGGCACGGGGAAGCGCCGCAACTATGGTGATGCAAGGCGCCGCGCCCATACCGGTCACCGTGATCGGCGGTTTTCTCGGCGCGGGCAAGACGACGCTCGTCAACCACATTCTGAGCGGCGACCATGGGCTCAAGGTCGCCGTGCTGGTCAATGACTTCGGCGCCGTCAACATCGACGCCGCGCTGATCACCGCGACCGAGGGCAGCCTCTACAGCCTTTCCAACGGCTGCGTCTGCTGCGGCCTCAACCAGGGCCTCGTCGAACAACTCGAAGAGCTTTTGGCAAGCCGCCCCGACATCGACCATGTAGTCATCGAGGCGAGCGGCGTCGCCGATCCCGCCCGCATCATGGATACGGTGCGCTATGCACGCTTTGCCGCGCGCCTGCGTGCGGATGCGATCGTGGTGATGGTCGACGCTGCCGGCTTCGACGACGCGATTGCCGCAGCGCCCGGCCTCGCCGAAGCACAGATCGGCTCCGCCGATCTCCTGGTCCTGAACAAGACTGAGCTCGTCGATCGCACGGCGCTGGATGCGTGGCGCGCGCATTGGACTTTTCCGGACACGCGCATCGTCGAAACCGCACGCGCGTGTGTGCCTTTCGATATTCTCTTCGCCGGTCAAATTTCACAGCGCGGGATCGCGTCGCGATTTGCGGCCGAACCGGTACATGAACAAGCAACGAGCGCAACTTGGCGACACGACGGTCCCATCGACCTCAACTGCCTGCAAAAGGTGCTCGCTGGTCTGCCCACGGCGATCTATCGCGCCAAAGGTTTTTTGCGTGCGCATGATGGCCGCCGCTTCGCCGTGCATCTGGTTGGAACGCGCCTTTCCTTCGAGCCCATGGCGCATGCACCCGAAGGCCTCGGCACCGAAAACCTGCTCGTGCTCATCGGCTTCGAGAAGCATCCTCCCTTTGAAACCATCCTGGCGCAGCTCGACGGCTGCGTCGAACCTGCAGCTCCCGCCGCGAAAGGACATGCGTGAAGATGAAGACGGTTGGAACCTATCTGGTCGAACTTTTGGCAGCCTATGGCGTCGATACGGTGTTCGGCATTCCCGGCGTCCACACGGTGGAAATGTATCGCGGCTTGCCTGGCAGCGGCATTCGCCACATCACGCCGCGCCACGAGCAGGGCGCCGGCTTCATGGCCGACGGCTATGCCCGCGCCACCGGCAAGCCGGGCGTGTGCTTCATCATTTCCGGCCCCGGCCTTACCAATATCGCCACCGCCATGGCGCAGGCTTACGGCGACTCGGTGCCCATGCTGGTCATCACCAGCGTCAATCCGCCCGGCCGCATGGGCTCGGGCGACGGGTACCTGCACGAATTGCCCGATCAGCGCCAGCTTGGCCGCCAGTTCACCGCCTTCAGCCACACCGTGCTGCGCGCCGAGGAATTGCCGCAGGTGGTCGCCCGCGCCTTCGCCGTGTTCGCCTCCGCGCGGCCGCGCCCGGTGCACATCGAGCTGCCGATCGACCTGCTGACGCAAGATGCCTCGGCCCTGCCGCCCACCAAGAGGCGTCCGGCGCCAATGCGCCCGGCACCGCAACAACAAGCGATTGCTGCGGCCGCAGCCATGTGCGCGGCCGCCAGACGTCCCGTCATCCTCGCGGGCGGCGGCGCGGCCGACGCCAGCGCACCTTTGCACGCTCTCGCCGAAGCGCTCGACGCGCCGGTCCTCATGACCGTCAACGGCCGCGGCGTGCTGCCGGCCGGCCATCCGCTTGGCGTCCAATGCAATCCGTCCTTGGAGCCCACCGCCGCGCTCATCAAGGCCGCTGATCTCGTCATCGCGGCCGGCACGGAATTCGGCCCCACCGAATTCGATTTTTACGACACCGGCGGCGTGCGCATCACCGGCAAGCTGATCCGCATCGATATCGATCCCGAACAGGCCATGCGCGGCCGTCCCGCGGATCTCGCGCTGATCTCGGATACGGCGCTCGCGCTTGCGGCGCTGGTCGCCGCCGTCTCGCCGCGCCCTAAGGGCGATGGCGCTCGCCAGGCCAAGAGCGCGCGCGCGGGTATCCGGCAGATGCTGAACCCTGTTTTGCGCGCCGGCGTGCATCTCATGGAGGTCGTGCGCGACACGCTGCCCGATGTGGTGATGACGGGCGATTCCACCCAGCCCGTCTATGCCGGCTGCTGCGACTTTGCCGCCAACAAACCGCGTTCGTGGTTCTGCTCGGCCACGGGATACGGTACGCTCGGCTATGCTTTGCCCGCTGCTGCCGGCGCGCTGATCGGCAGCGGCCGTCCGACAGTCTGCCTTGTCGGCGACGGCGGCATCCAGTTCACGCTGCCCGAACTCGGCTCGGCCCGCGAGGCCGAATTGCCGTTGATTGTGCTGTTGTGGAACAACAACGGCTATGGCGAGATCAAGACCTATATGGAAGCGCGCGGCATCGAGCCGATCGGCGTCGATATTTACACGCCAGATTTTTTAGCGATCGCGCGCGGCTTCGGCTGCGAGGCGGAAAAGCTCGAAGATCCGCGCGACTTGCCCGCGAAGCTGAAAGCCGCCGCAGCGCGCAATCGGCCAACCGTGATCGAGATCAGTGAGGCCGCCTATGTGGCTGCAGTCAGCGAAGCCGGCGGCTGACATCCCACCCAGGAAGACGGACTAAGCGCGCAGTTCCATCAGGATCTTCTTAATTTCGGGCCGGCAAGAGCCGCAATTCGTACCGGCCTTCAGGGCGACGCCGATCTTCTCGACATCGGAGCACCCTTTGCGCGCTGATTCTTCGATTTCTTCCTGGTGAACACCGAAACAGGCGCAGATGCGCCGGCCCATGGACTTTCCGGCGTCCGGCGCCCGCTCCGCGAGAATATATCTGCGGATCTCCGGCGATAGCTGCCCGCGGGCGAGAAGCGAAATGGCCCAGTTCAGCACGGCTTCGTCGCGCTTAGGCCCGACCGACAGCAGCACTTGCAGATGCCCGTCCACCACCGACGCGGCGCGATGCAGATCGACGACTTCGTTGTGCTGCATCAGCGGGCTGGCGCCGAGCTTCAGCCAGTTCGATAGATAGGTATGCAGCACAGCGGGTGTCTCGGAACTCGCGAAGGTGATCGCCTCGCCACCAGGCACGGACATGCGCGCATGGCTGAGCCAGCCAGGCAATCGCAGGTGCTCGCGCGCGACGATGAAGCCTTCGGCAGCAATCGTCACACGCCGGATCGCGACAGGAACCGCCTTGGATTCGGGCTGTCCCGAAATCGGATCGACGAAACCATGCACCAGAGAGCCGATGCGCGCACGGCCGGCGGTGGCATCGGTCCAATGGATCGGCGCGAAAGCCGTGCCGCGCGGCTGCGCATCCGTCACCGACACCCGGATTTCGGCCTGGCCGTGGGCGCTCTCGACATGCACGAACTCGCCGTCCGCGACCTCCAGCTTGGCCGCATCTTCGGGATGGAGATCGAGAAAGGGCGCCGGGATATGGCCTGCCAGCGTGGTGCTCAACCCCGTCCGCGTCATTGTGTGCCATTGGTCACGCACGCGGCCGGTGTTGAGCAAAAACGGATAGGCCTCCGAAGTCCTGGCGGCGAGATACGGCTGCGCGAGCGCGACAAAGCGCGCTTTGCCATCGGCATGGGCAAAGCCGCCCTCGGCGAAGAGGCGCGGCTCACCTTGCGCGGACTCGTCTGGAACCGGCCATTGCACAGGCGCGAGCGTCGCGTAATCCTCATCGCGCACCTGCGCCAAGGCACCGATATTGAACGGCCGCTGCTGCGCATTTTCAAACGCCGACAACGCCGCGTGTTCGCGGAAAATATCGGCAGGCTTTTCATAGGCGAAAGCCTCGGCGTGCCCGAGCCGCCGCGCGACCTGCGCGATCTGCCACCAATCCGGCTTTGCTTCGCCGGGCGGCGCGCGGAACGGCCGTTGGCGCGAAATCCGGCGCTCGGAATTCGTCACCGTACCGTCCTTTTCACCCCATGCAGCCGCGGGCAACACCACATGCGCCGCGTCAAGCAATCCGTCGACATCGGCGCTTGCTTCCGACACGGCGAGGAAATCCAGCCGCTTGAGCGCGGCGCGCATCGCATCGGCCCGCGGCAGGCTGACCGCAGGATTGGTGCATAGAATCCACAGCGCGCGGATTTCACCGCGTTCGACCGCCTCGAAAAGATTGACCGCCTTGCGCCCTTCGCGCGTCGCCATCTGCGGCGCGTTCCAGAAGCGGCGGACACGATCGACATCCGTTTCCGAGAATCCCATATGCGCGGCGAGCTGATTGGCAAGGCCTCCGACTTCGCGTCCGCCCATGGCATTCGGCTGGCCGGTCAGCGACAAAGGTCCCGAGCCGGGTTTGCCGATACGTCCTGTCGCGAGATGGACATTGAGAATGGCGTTGACCTTGTCGGTGCCCATGGCGGATTGATTGATGCCCTGGCTGTAGCAGGTCACGACCTTCGGGTGATCGATCCACCAATCGCAGAATTGCTGAACGTCCTTCGGCGCAAGTCCGCATCTGGCGGCGGTTTCGGCAAGACTCGGCGCGATCTGGCGCGCATTGTCGAGGGCGCTGTCGGAACCGACCGTGTGTTGCGCCACGAACGCCGCATCGACCTTGCCGCGCGCCGCGATCTCTTGCAACAGCCAGGCAAAAAGCACCGCATCCATGCCGGCTGCTATGCCGAGATGCAGATCGGCGCTATCCGCCGTCGCGGTGCGGCGCGGATCGATCGTGATGACTTTCGTGCCGCGTTTGGCGCGCGCCGCATCCATGCGCTGAAACAGAATCGGATGGCACCAGGCCGCATTGGAGCCGGCCAACACGATGACATCCGCCTCGTCGAGATCCTCATAACAATTGGGCACCACGTCGGCCCCGAACGCGCGCCGATGCCCCGCGACGGAGGAGGCCATACAGAGGCGCGAATTGGTGTCAACATTGGCCGAGCCAAGAAAGCCTTTCATCAGCTTGTTGGCGACATAATAATCTTCGGTCAGCAACTGACCGGAAAGATAGACGGCAATCGAGTCAGGGCCGTGCGATGCGAGCGCCTCGCGAAATCCCGTCGCGACCGCGTCCAGCGCCCGGTTCCATGTGGTGCGAACGCCATGAATGGTAGGATAGAGGAGACGCCGCTCATCGGACAATGTCTCGGCGAGCGCAGAGCCTTTCACGCAGAGTTTGCCGTAGTTCGCCGGATGATCGGGATCGCCCTTCACGCTCACCGCGCCGTCAGCTCCGCGCGCCGCAATCACGCCGCATCCAACCCCGCAATAGGGGCAAGTGGTTTTCACCTGTGCGGCTGTCATCAGTAAACGTCCGCCTGGTACCGCCCGTCCTTTTTCAAACCTTTGACGAAGGCCGCTGCTTCTTCGGTGCTGCGCGCGCCCCATTGCGCGATCACATCGACGAGCGCACGCTCGACATCGCGCGCCATGCGCTTGGCATCGCCGCAGACATAGAAATGCGCGCCTTCGGCGAGCCAGCGCCACAATTCCGGCCCGACCTCGCGCATCCGATCCTGCACATAGAATTTGCCTTGGTCATCCCGTGACCAAGCGAGCGACAGCCGGGTAAGCACCCCGTCGTGGCGCAATTTGTCGAGCTCGTCCTCGTAAAAGAAATCGCACGCACGGCGCTGATGACCAAAAAACAGCCAATTCCGCCCCGGCGCCTTGGCTGCAGCACGCTCCTGCAAAAACGAGCGGAATGGCGCGACGCCCGTGCCGGGGCCGACCATGATGATCGGTACGGAAGGATCTCTAGGCAGCGCGAAGCCGTGTGCCTTCTGCACATAGACGCGAAGCTTCTCTCCCGCGGGCATTCGGCCGCCGACGTAAGTGGATGCAATGCCGAGACGCTCGCGTTTGCCGATTTTGTAGCGCACCTCATCCACGGTGATCGAAATGCGGCCCGGCGTCGCCCGTGCGGAGGAGGAGATCGAGTAAAGCCTGGGCTGCAGCGGCTCCAATGCCTCGACGAAGGCCTCGGCACCCGGGCGCACGCCAGGAAAATGGTGAAGCGCCGCGAGAACGTCCATCGTCGGCAAGACCCCGTCAGGATCTTCGCCATTGGCAAAGGCCCGCGCCTTGCGCCGCTGCTCGCCGGCACAGAGATAGGAAAAGAGTTGAAACAGCGAATCCGGTGCAGCGCTCAGCGTGACATCCTCGATCAGCGTATCACGCAACGTCTTCTCGCCGATGATGCCTTCCGGGCGCGCGCCCAGCATGGCGATGATCTGATCGGCAAGGCCTGCGGGGTTCTTGGGATAGACGCCGAAACTATCGCCTGGCTCATAGGCGAGCCCGCTTTCGCTCAAATCGAATTCGACATGCCACGTCGTCTTTTCCGAACCCGTTCGGTTCAACCGCCGCCGGGAGAGCAGCGTGGCCCAGGCCGGATTGTCGCGCGAAGTACCCGCCGGCGCGGCCTGTATCGTCGGCACGTCCTCCGGCGCAGCGGCTTCCTCGCCTTTATCCGCTGCAGGCGCAGTGGGTTGCGCAGCATCGATCTCGACGGCAATCTGCTTGAGCATCCGGGCCGTCTCCTTGCCGCCCGGCGCACACAAGGTCAGCCGCTCCTCTTTTTTCAAAAACAAGGCATTGGCATAGTCGGCGCAATTGTAGCCGCATTGGCCGCAATCCTGCTGCGCCATGGCCGCCATCAACCGCAACGCGACGGGCTTGCCTTCCGCCATGGCGAGACGCTCGTCCATCGGCATGCCGGGGTCGTGCCAGGGCGCCTGATCGTTATCGGCAAGCGCCGGGCCTGCCGCCGGTTCCGCGCCCGCCGCGGGGGGAAGAGCGCCTTGCGCAGCGCCCGGCTGCGGCGCGAGAAGGGCCTGAAAAAAGCCGTTGAGCCAGGCTCTTTGTTCGTCCGAAAACGGCGCATTTGTCGGGATGAGCGAGCGAAGTTGGAGTGGCTGGTTCATAATGCCTCCTACACGCTCATCGCCAGAGCCTTGAGGTCGTCGGGCTCGTGCCGATTGGCAAAGGCTTGAAAGGATTCCGATGGATCGGCGCGGTGCTGCAGATAGGCCTGCAGCAAGCTCAAGACCTTTGCCGGGCAATCCTCGCTTTTCACGCCTGGCCACAATTCGCGGCCGATTTTTGCGCTCTCGCCATAACCGCCGCCAACAAAGATGTTGTAGCCCTCGACCTGGTCGCCATCGTCGTTGATCGTGACCTTGGCGCCAATCAACCCGATGTCGCCGATGTAATGTTGCGCGCAAGAATTGTGGCACCCGGTCAGATGGATGTTCACAGGCGAGTCCATCGCAATGCGTCCGTCCACGTAATCGGCAATTTTCAGCGCATCTTCCTTGGTGTGGCTCGCGGCGAATTTGCAACCGGTCGCACCGGTGCAGGCAACAAGCCCCGACCGAATCGTCGTTGCCCGCCAATCGAGCCCCAGCGCCTCAACGGCGGCTTGCGCCTTCGCAACGAGACCATCGGGAACCCCCGAAATGAGCAGATTCTGCCACACGGTGAGGCGAATATCGCCATCGCCCATGTCGCGGGCAATCTCGCTCAAACCGATGATCTGCGCGGCGTCGAGCCTGCCGACCGGGAGCGCCACGCCAAGCCAGTTGAGGTCGGTTTGCTTCTGCTGATGGATGCCGATATGTGCGGAGCGATCAGGGAGCGCGCGCGGCTCGACTTGCGCTTCTTCGAAACGCGTCAGCTTGCGGCCGAGCTTCTCTTCGACGAGTTCGAGAAACGCGTCGAACCCCATCTTGTCCAGCACATATTTGAGCCTAGCCTTGTTGCGGTTGGTGCGATCGCCCGTATCGATGAAGACGCGCACGATCGCATCGGCGACGCCGCAGCATTCCTCTTCCTTGCAAAAAACGCCTGTGGGACGGGCAATATCGCGATGCCCGGTGATGCCGCCGAGCACGAGCCGGAACCAAATCTTCGGCTCCTCTCCTGCTGCGTCGCGCACATGCACGGCCTGGAAACCGATATCATTGGTCTCTTCCAACGTCGCAATGCAGCCGCCGCCGTCGAACGCCACGTTGAATTTGCGCGGCAGGCCGTAGAGCGAGCGGTCATTAAGGATGTGATAGTGCCACTCGCGCGCGAGCGGGCGGGTGTCGTAAATCTCTTGCGGATCGATTCCCGCTGTCGCGGAACCGGTGACGTTGCGGATATTGTCGGCGCCAGAACCGCGCGAACAGAGCCCCAAATCCTGCACGGCCTCGACAACCTTCACGGCATCCGCCGCCTTGATCTCCCTGATCTGAATATTGGCGCGGGTGGTAACATGCGCATATCCGCCGCCATATTGCGTCGTCAGTTTTGCGAGGCCGGCTAATTGCCAATGGGTAAGAATGCCGTTGGGAATGCGCAAGCGCAGCATGTAGCTCGATTGCGCCGGCGCGACATAAAACAGCCCGTAATAACGCCAGCGGAAATTGTCGTCCGGCTTCGGAAATTGATCGGCCTGCGCCTGCCCCTTCAGGCGCGTGTAAGCATCAAAAGGATGTTCTGCCTGTTTCCATTTTTCCTGGTCGACGAGTTTTCCGCCCGCATCGACGGTCCTTTGCTGGGCGGCGAAATGGACGGCATCGGGGCCTGAAGGCGCATCGGCACCAGCAGGTCCGCCAAACTGATGCAGCGCGGCGAGTCCCGAGGCAAAACCTTCGAGATAGTGCTTCTGACTCGCGGAGAAATCGTTCATTAGGGTGCGCCCTGCTCACATAAGGTGCGGCCAAACAAAATATTGTGCCGCAAGGCTGAAATGTCTTCGCCGCGCCGGATCAGGTCGCGATACCAAAGCGCATCGCTCGCTTCGCCGACCAAAGCGGCGCCCACGAGCCGGTTGTCCTTGACGACCAGCTTGCGGCATTGTCCGGCGCCGCGATCTTCAAAGACGATATCCTGGGTGGTCTCCTGTCCAAGGAAATCGCCCGCCGAAAAGACCGGTATGCCGGAGACCTTCAAGTTCGTCGCAAGAATTGTTCCTTCGTATCGCGCGTCGGCATTGCCCGCCCAAAGGCGCGCCAGAACGCGCGCCTGGTCATACGCGGGTTCCACGAGGCCGTAGACGGTGCCGCGGTGTTCGGCGCATTCCCCAAGCGCATGCACAAACGGAACCACCGTCGTCATCTGGTCATCGATCAGAATGCCACGCTTGACGGGCAGGTCTGCTGTCTGCGCCAAGGCGACATTGGGGCGAACGCCGATCGCGACCACGACGAGATCGACATGCAATTCGCTACCATCGGCAAAACGCAGCGACTCTGCCTTCGTGCTGCCGCCCACCGCAACCGTCTGCGCATTGAGCAGAACCTGCACACCTTTGCGCTCCACCGCCCGCTTCAGGAAGGCGGCACTGCGCGGATCGAGCTGGCGCTCCATCAGCCGGTCCATCACGTGAACCAGCGTAACCTTGGCGCCGCCCTTCGCGAGGCTGCAGGCCGCTTCGATGCCCAATAGACCGCCGCCGACAACCGCCACGCGCGCGCCTCTCGCCGCCGCATCGCTCAAGCCGGGCATGTCGGCGAAATCGCGGAATGTCATGACCCCGGGAAGATCCATCCCGGGAATCGGCAGGCGGGCAGCAACCGAGCCCGTCGCCAGGACGACACGGTCGAACGCGACCGACGTTCCGTTTTCGAGAGCTGCCGTCCGGCCGCCGAGATCGAGGCCCGTCACGCGCTGTCCGCTGATCACGCGGACGCCATGCTGCGCGTACCAGTCGGACGGGCGCAGCGTGAGATCGGATTCCGCGACCTCGCCCGCAAGCAAGGCCGAGAGCAGCACGCGATTATAGGCGAGCCGCGGCTCGGCCCCGACGATCGTGACGTCGAAGCGGTCGGGCGCGAAGGTCATCAGATCTTCGCACAGCCGCACGCTCGCCATGCCATGGCCGACGATGAGCAATCTCTCTTTCATGGCGGCCTCCTCAGATACGCGCCGGGGCGCTGCCGTCGGCCACCGTCCAGGTGCTGCGCCAACGGTTCTTCACGCCATGCAGGGCTAGGAGGGCGAGAGCCGCGAGGGCGGCGAAAATCAGAAAGCCGATCTGATAGGAGCCGGTGAATTGCTTCGACAGTCCGAGGCTGGAGGCGAGATAGAACCCGCCAATGCCGCCGGTCATGCCGACAAGTCCGGTCAGAATGCCGATCTCGGCGCCAAAACGCTGCGGCACAAGCTGGAAGACGGCGCCGTTACCCATGCCAAGCGCCAACATGCCGATAAACAGAATGCCGAGACCGAGCCAAAGCTGACCAAAGCCGAAACTGACGAGCACGCAAGCCGTGGCAGCAACCGCATAAAGTAGGCTCAGCACCCGAATGCCGCCGAACCGGTCGGACATGGCGCCGCCCAGCGGGCGCGCCAACGAGCCGGCCAACACGCACAAGGCCGTGCAATAGCCCGCGGTGACCGGCGACAGGCCATATTGCGTATTGAAATAGATGCCGAGCGACGAGGCGAGACCGGAGAAGCCGCCGAAGGTCACGGAATAATAGAGCATGAACCACCAAGCGTCGCTCTGGCGCAGCACGTCGAGATATTGCTTGAAGGATTTGCGCGGCGGCTTGTTGGGGCTGTCCTTCGCCATCAGGACAAAGGCGATCAGCGCGACGGCGAGCGGCAAGGCGGCAAGGCCGATGACATTATGCCAGCCGTAGATGGCGGCAAGGGCGGGTGCGAACAGGGCGGCGAAGACAGTGCCAGAATTGCCGGCGCCGGCAATGCCAAGCGCCGTGCCTTGATATTGCGGCGGATACCAACGCGAGGCCAGCGGCAGCGCCACCGCGAAGGAGGCGCCGGCGAAGCCCAGCACCAGGCCAAGCGCCAGCAGCGCGCCGTAATTCTGCGGGCTCAGCAGCCAAAAGACGAGAAGACCGCCAATCACGATGCATTGGCTCAAGATGCCGGTGCGCTTCGGGCCCATCGCCTCGACGAGCACCCCGTTCACGACGCGCAAGAATGCACCGAGCAAAACTGGAAGCGCCACCATGAAGCCCTTTTGCGCAGCGTCGAGCTTCAGATCGCCCGAGATTTGCACGGCGAGCGGACCCAAAAGGATCCAGACCATGAAGCTCATGTCGAAATAGAAGAAAGATGCAAACAAGGTCGGCCAGTGCCCGGCCTTGAAAAAGTCCCTACTGATCATTGCCATGCTCCAAGACGAGAAAAAACAAACCGCCGTCGTTCGGCCATGCAAAACGCGTGGACAAACAGCCGGCGGCGGCAGATTCAACGCCCAGCAGCGGACGTGCGGACCTTCAGGCCCGGATTTCGAGAAAAGCGTGTGCGGCCGTCATTGGCCTGTTACGCGAATGAGGATCTTCCCTCTAAATCAAAGAGTAAGCTGGAGGCATGCCGGGCACAAGAACAAATATTGTGCGACGCAGCATCAATGTTGTTCAAATGGCGTTGCTTTGCACAATCTTTAATCGCCAAAGCCCGCAATATAGGCTTCGAGCCGGTCGGGGTCGAAAAGGCGGCCATCGAAAAAGCCGTCGGGGCCGAGCACCATCGTGCCGCGGCGCGAGGCGACGCCGGTGGGGTTTTTCAGCGCCCCCTCCACCTTGGCACTGGCGCGCGGCAGATCGATACCGGTCTCTGACAAAACGGCGCGGTAGAGATCCGGGCGGTAAACTTGGCCGATTTTCGCCGCCATATCCGCCGAATATGTCACCTGCCCCCAGCGCACCATTTGCGAATAGAACCATAAGGCATGGCTTTGCCACGGGAAGTTGGTGGCATGCGCGTGCAGGACGAGAAAATCCGGTAGCACCTCCGCTGTCGCGCCTTTTTGCCTAAGGATCTTGCCGCTCAGTGCTCGGATCAGAATGTTGGCAGGAGCGGCAACGTAGCCGGGCCGCGCCAGAAGTTCCGCGAGTTCGCCATGATTGGCCGGATTGCCCGCCCATTGGGCAGCGCGGGACAAAGCGCGCAGCAATGCGGCAAAACGTTCCGGCTCGCGCTTGGGAAAATCCACGCCGAAACCCAAGACCTTTTCCGGCCCTTGCCGCCAGAGTGCCGATTTGGTGACGGCCAAGACGCCCGTGCCCGCGTCGACACACAGCGAATTCCACGGCTCGCCGGCGCAAAAGCCGTCGATCTGTCCCTTCGCCATGGCATCGCCCATGAAGGAAGGCGGCAGCACGATAAGGCGGACGTCATTATCGGGGTGAATGCCCGAGGCCGACAGCCAGTATCGCAGCTCGTAATTGTGCCCTGAATAGGGATAGACGACGGCGAGCGTCAACGGCGCAAGCCCATCCGCCCGCCGGCGAGTGATCACTTGCACCAGCGCCTTCCCCATTTCGGCGGGCTCGGACCGAAGGGTCGCGCCTTCCCGCTCCATCGCCGCAAAAACCTGCAGCGACAGCGTAATCGCATTGCCCCCCAGGCTGAGGGAAAAGGGCGCGATCATCGGCACGTCCACGTGGCCGACGCCGAGCGTCGAGGCGACCGGCATCGGACCGAGCATATGCGCGGCATCGAAATGCCCCAACATCACGCGGTCGCGAATATTGGCCCACGAGGTCTCGCGCATCAAAGTCAGATCGAGGCCCTCGTCCGCCGCGAAGCCCTTTTCCTTGGCGGCAATCAAGGTCGCGCTGTCGGTCAGCGGCATGAAGCCGAGGGTCAGATGTCTTGCCTTGCCCGAATGTGCCAAAATCAAGCTCCTCACCCCAAGAGTTTTGCTGCGATCAACAGGCCGCGCGCCACATCGGCGACCCGGCGGCTCTCGTTCATCGCCGTCTTGCGCAGCAACGTGTAGGCTTCCTCCTCGGAAATATGCCGGCTCTTCATCAAAATGCCTTTGGCCTTGTCGATGACTTTCCGGTCTTCGAGGGCCTGCTTGGTGCGGTCGAGTTCCTCCCTCAACCGATGGAACGCATTGAAACGGCTGATCGCCATGTCGAGAATCGGTTTCAGCCGCTCCTTGCGCAGGCCATCGACCACATAGGCCGAGACGCCCGCGTCGATCGCCGCTTCCATCGAGGCCTTGTCGGATTGATCGACAAACATGGCCACCGGCCGCCGCACGTTGCGCGAGACGTGAAACATTTCTTCCAAGACATCGCGATTGGGGTTTTCAAGATCGATCAAAATCACATCGGGCTCGACGTCGACAACCTGCCGCAGCAAATGCCGCATTTCGACGATCACGGTCACACGCGCATGGCCAGCGTCCAGCAAGCCCTCGCGGATCATCGCGGCCCGGACCGGATTGTCGTCAATGAGCAGAATATGGAGATCCGATGGAGACATGGGCTAGGCGTGATGAATCTCTGCGGCAAAACCAGGGACAGTCCGACATGGCGTGGAGACTCGCAGCGGCGAGATGGAGCCAGCGTAGAGTTAAGGAGTCGTCTCCGCAACCTCATCCGCGATCCCGGATTTTGGCAAATACAAATTTATACAATAATATCAGCTATATATATGTTCGCAATTTGATTCAAATGATGCGCCGATCATTTCTGACCGGCGGTCACGTCTCTCAGCCCCATCAGACGCCGCAACGGCGCAGAGCGCGCGTTTTGGGCAACACCCGGTGCATCACGCCTCGATCTCGACGGCGCTCCTCGGCTGCGAGCAGCAGGCAAGGATAAATCCTTCTTCGATCTCCTCGTCGAGAATGCCGCCATTGTGATTCATCTCGACGTCGCCCGATACTTTCTTCACCTTGCACGTACCGCACAAGCCGGATTCGCAGGCAGCGGGAATCCGCACGCCTGCCGCGCGGGCGATGGTAAGCAGGCTCTCGTCGGGCGCGCCGAAACCTTCGACATCGGACAGGGCGAAGCGAATCTGCATCGCATCCGCAGATGGAACCGCAGGAGCCGCAGCAGGCGCCGTTTCGCGTACCGGAGCAACCGGCATCGCGAAACTTTCCTCGTGATAGCGCGCCATGTCGAAACCGGCCGCCCCCAGCATCTCACGCACCGACCGCATGAACGCGTCCGGACCGCAGCAGAATATCTCCCGGTCACGAAAATCCGGCGCCAGCAGAGGCAGGCGCGCGGCATCAAGGCGGCCGACATGGCCGAACCAGTTTTCGCGCATCGATCGTCCCTTGACCATCAAAGTAAGCGCCAATCTTGGCATCCGCTGGCCCAGAAGCTCGAGTTCCTCACGAAAGATGAGATCCTCCGGCCGGCGCGCGCAATTGAGGCAGGCGACATCGGTCGCCGGAGCACAATCGTTCAGCCAGCGCAGCATCGACATCATGGGCGTGATGCCGGACCCCGCCGAGATGAAGAAATATTTCGCCGCCGGATGGCTGTGCAGGGAAAAATCGCCCGCCGGACCGAAGGCGCGGATGCGCGCGCCGACGGTGAGGTGGTTGAACATCCAGCGCGTGCCGACGCTGCCTCCTTGCGCCTTCACCGTAACGGCGATCGAAAACGGCCGCGACGGCGAGGAGGACAATGTATAGGTCCGCATCAGCGGTCCGTCCGGCAGCGGCAATTCGAGCGTAACGAATTGGCCGGGCTTATAGCGAAACCACGTTTGCCCGTCGGCGCGGAAGGTGAAGGTTTTCACCTCCGGCGCCTCGTCGACAATATCGATGATCTCCAGGAGCTGCTGCCGGTCGTTCCACGGCACCATCTCGTCGAGATGCCGGTTCAGACGAAATTCGGTGAGCGCATTCATGACTCATATCCTCTAGGCAACGCTGCGCAGCGCGGGTTTGCCGCCTTCGCTCAGGCGCGGTTCGATAAACCGCGTATACCAGTCGACGAACTGCAGCACGCCGCCTTCATGCATCTGTGAGTAAGGTCCAGGCTCGTAAGCGGGCGACGCAATGCCAAAGGCATTTTCCTCGACGATTCGGCGGTCCTGATCGTTCGTCTCGGTCCAGACATGGGTGAGATTGGCGAGGTCATAGTCGACGCCCTCGACCGCATCCTTATGCACCAGCCATTTGGTCGTCACCGCGGTTTCGGTCGCGCTGATCGGGAGGACGCGGAAGGTGACGGCGTGATCGCCAAGAATATGGTTCCAGGTCGTCGGATAATGGTAGAGCAGCAGTGAACCGATCCGCCCTTCCGTGACCGCGTGCGACAAACCGCGCTGTACCGCGGGCTTGCCGTTCATCGTGTAACTCGCGGCATCCCGCAGAAGCGGCACGCGCGTCGCGCGAAATTGACCGGACTGGTCGATCTGGAAACGCGACGGCAGCCCGGCCGCCTCGCATTTGTTCCAATGGGCGACGATCTCAGGATCATCTTCCGCGCCTTGCACGCCGGTAACGGTTGGCGCTTCGGGAAACGTCTTGCACAGTTCAGGATGGTTGCCCACGCAATGGTAGCATTCGCGGTTGTTTTCCCACACGAGCTTCCAATTGCCCTTTTCGATGATCGTGCTTTCGAAGGCGACCTTGGCTTCGCCGAGCCGATGCGGCGCAAAATAAGGCTCCATCATCTGACGGACCGGCGCAAATTCTGCCGGCTCCTTCGCTAGGCAAATGAAGATGTAGCCCGCGACGCTTTCGCAGGCGACCGGCTTCAATCCGAATTCGGCTTTGTCGAAGCCTTCCGCCATTTGCCGGGCAAACAGCAACTTGCCGTCGAGGTCATAGGTCCATTGATGATAGGGGCAGACGAGTCGCGCCGACGTGCCTTTCTGGGCGTTGCAAACCCGGCTGCCGCGATGGCGGCAGGAATTGTGGAACGCGCGAAGCTTGCCCTCACGGTCGCGCAGCACGACGATCGGATAGGCGCCGACTTGCACCGTGAAGAAACTGCCCGGCTTCGCAACTTCGCAATCGTGCCCGACAAACAGCCAGTCGCGATACCAGATCAGATCGAGGTCGAGCTGGAAGAAGGCGGGATCGGTATAGAAAGCCTGGGGGAGGCTAAAGCCTTCGCGGCGATTGCGAAGGAGTTTCAGCATGTCGTTACGCGTATCCATGTTCTGTCCTTTTGCTCAAGGACTGAACTGGTGGTGATGGAGGAAGTTTTAACGCCGGCGGAGCCTCAAGCCCCAGCCCAAAACGCCCTGCCTCCTGACCGCCCACCGCGATCAGTCAAGTTTCATACCCAAGGCTGGTTTCCGGGCTTCGGAGCCGTCCTTTTGAACTGTCTCAACACCTTCCCAGGCTTGTTCTCCCAGTGGTTTCTTATCGAGACAAAGGCTCTGTTACCGTTGCGGGGGCAGCGCCGGCGTCACACCGGCTTCCCAATTATCCCTGCGGACAATTTCCGAAGGGCACCTCGAACTGGTCGAATAATGCACCTTCCCGAAGTGCGGATGAGCCGGAATGCGACATCGGCTGTGTATAAATGCGACAGGCCCCTATTCGGCCGCCTTGGCGGCGGGAGCAGGCACGTAGTTGAGGATCGGGCCGAGCCAGCGCTCCACCTCGCGGATGTCCATATCCTTGCGCGCGGCATAGTCTTCGACCTGATCGCGCTCGACCTTCGCGACGCCAAAATAATAGCTGTCCGGATGCGAAAGATAGAGACCCGAGACGGACGAGCCGGGCCACATGGCCATGCTCTCGGTCAAAGTGACGCCCGCCTTGGTTTGCGCGTCGAGCAGGCGGAAGAGCGTGACCTTCTCGGTGTGATCGGGTTGCGCCGGATAGCCGGGCGCCGGGCGAACGCCCTCGTAAGGCTCGCCGATAAGGTCGTCGGGCGTGAACGATTCGCTCGGCGCATAACCCCAGAACGCCTTGCGCACCCGCTCATGCAGGCACTCGGCAAAAGCCTCGGCGAAACGGTCCGCCAGCGCCTTGACCAGGATGGACGAGTAGTCGTCGTTAGCCCGCTCGAAGCGCTCGGCAATGGCGACTTCCTCGATGCCGGCTGTCACCACGAAGCCGCCGACATAATCGAGCTTGCCGCTCTCCCGCGGCGCCACGAAATCCGCAAGCGCGACATTCGGCTTGCCGTCACGTTTGGAGAGTTGCTGCCGCAGCGTGAAGAAAGTGGCCAGCTCCTTTGCCCGGCTTGCATCGGTGAAGAGTTTGATATCGTCCCCTACGGCATTGGCCGGCCAGAAGCCGATGACGGCCCTTGGCGCGAACCACTTCTCCTCGATGATTTTCTTGAGCATCGCCTGCGCATCGTCGAACAATTGCCGCGCGGCCGGTCCTTGCCTCTCGTCCGCCAAGATCGCCGGATAGCGGCCCTTGAGTTCCCATGTCTGGAAGAACGGCGTCCAATCGATATAGCGGGCCAGCTCGGCGAGGTCCCACGTCTCGAATACCTTTGTGCCGAGGAAAGACGGTTTCGGCGGCGTATAATTCGCCCAGTCGATCTTGAGCCCATTGGCGCGGGCTTTGGCGAGCGGCAGGCGCTGCTTCTCCCGCTCGGCGCGCTCGTGCGCTTCGGTCACTTTACGGTACTCGGCCCGGATCGTCTCGACATAGCCGGGCTTGGCCTCGGCCGAGAGCAGGCTTGATACGACCCCGACGGCCCGGCTCGCATCGGTGACATAGAAGGCTTGCCCCCGGTGGTAGCGCGGATGGATTTTCACTGCCGTGTGCACGCGGCTCGTGGTCGCTCCCCCGATGAGAAGCGGAATATCGAATCCCTCGCGCTCCATTTCCGAAGCGACATGCACCATTTCATCGAGCGAGGGCGTGATCAGCCCCGAGAGACCGATAATGTCGGCCTTCACGGCCCGCGCCGTCTCCAGGATCTTCGTCGCCGGCACCATCACGCCAAGGTCGATGATCTCATAATTGTTGCAGGCCAGAACAACGCCGACGATATTCTTGCCGATGTCGTGGACGTCTCCCTTCACGGTGGCCATTACGATTTTGCCGGCGCTCTCGCGTTCGCCACCGCCATTGGCCGCTTTTTCGGCTTCCATATAGGGCAGCAGCACGGCCACCGCCTGTTTCATGACCCGTGCGGACTTCACCACTTGCGGCAGGAACATTTTGCCGGAGCCGAACAGGTCGCCAACCACATTCATACCCGCCATCAAGGGGCCTTCGATGACGTCGAGCGGCCGCTTCGCCTTTTGCCGCGCCTCTTCCGTGTCCCGATCGATGAATTCCGTGTTGCCGTTGACCAAAGCATGTTCCAGCCGCTTGTCGACCGGCCACTCGCGCCAAGCGGTGTCCTTCTCGCGTGCCTCTTTGGCGCCCTGCCCCCTGTAGCGCTCGGCAATCTCCAGCATCCGCTCGGTGGCCGTCCCGCCGCCCTTGGGCGCGCGGTTCAGCACCACGTCTTCGCAGGCCTCCCGCAGATCGGGATCGATCGATTCGTAGACCGCGAGCTGGCCGGCATTGACGATGCCCATATCCATGCCGCGCTGGATCGCATGATAGAGGAACACCGCATGCATCGCTTCACGCACCGGCTCGTTGCCCCGGAACGAAAAGGACAGGTTGGAAACCCCGCCCGAAATATGCACATGCGGCAGCGTGGCGATGATATCCCCAGTCGCCTCGATGAAATCGACACCATAGGTGTCGTGCTCCTCGATGCCCGTCGCGATGGCAAATACGTTGGGATCGAAAATGATGTCTTCGGGCGCAAAGCCGACCCGCTCGGTCAGGAGCTTATAGGCGCGCGTGCAGATCTCGACCTTGCGGGCTTTCGTATCCGCCTGGCCAAGTTCGTCGAACGCCATGACGACCACCGCCGCGCCATACATCCGGCAAAGCCGCGCGTGATGCAGGAACGAGTCTTCGCCCTCCTTCATCGAGATCGAATTGACGATCGGCTTGCCCTGGACGCATTTCAACCCCGCCTCGATCACCTCCCATTTGGAGCTGTCGATCATCACGGGAACACGGGCGATGTCGGGCTCCGAGGCGATGAGATTGAGATATTCCTCGATCGCTTTTTTGGAATCGATCAACCCCTCGTCCATGTTGACGTCGATGATCTGCGCGCCGTTTGCGACTTGGTCGCGCGCGACGTCCAGCGCAGCGGCAAAATCGCCGGCGGTGATCAATTTACGGAACTTCGCCGAGCCGGTGACATTCGTGCGTTCGCCCACATTGACGAAGGGAATGTCCTTGGTGAGCGTGAACGGTTCGAGACCGGACAATCGCATGAGCGGCGAGCGTTCGGGCGCCACGCGCGGCTCGTATTTCGTAACAGCCTCGCGAATAGCCGCAACGTGCTCCGGCGTCGAACCGCAGCAGCCGCCGACGACATTCACCAGCCCTTCGCGCGCGAACTCCTCGACCTGAGCGGCCATGAACTCCGGAGTCTCATCGTACTGGCCGAAAGCATTCGGCAAGCCGGCATTCGGATAGGCGCAGATGAGGCTATCGGCAACGCCGGCGAGCTCCGCCAGATGCGGGCGCATGGCGGCAGCGCCGAGCGCGCAGTTGAAACCGACGGTGAAGGGTTTCGCGTGCCGCACCGAATGCCAGAACGCGGTCGGCGTTTGGCCCGATAGCGTCCGGCCGGAAAGATCGGTGATCGTGCCTGAGATCATCACCGGCAAATGAATGCCCTTTTCGGCGAAAATCTCCTCGCTGGCAAAGATGGCCGCCTTGGCGTTGAGCGTATCGAAAATCGTCTCGATGAGGACGATATCGCAGCCGCCGTCGATCAGCCCGCGCAATTGCTCGCGATAGGCGAGGCGCAAATCATCGAAGGTCACGGCGCGGTAGCCAGGATTGTTGACATCCGGGGAGATCGACGCGGTGCGGTTGGTCGGACCGAGCGCGCCGGCGACGAAGCGGCGCTTCCCGTCCTGCTGCTCGGCACGCCGCACAGCCCTCCGCGCGAGCCGCGCGCCATCCCGGTTCAAGTCGTAGACCACGTCGCCCATGGCGTAATCGGCCTGGGCGATGCGCGTCGAGGAGAATGTATTTGTCTCGATAATATCCGCGCCGGCCATGGCGTAGCGATAATGGATTTCCTCGACGGCGGCCGGCTGCGAGAGGATGAGGAGGTCGTTATTGCCTTGCTGGTGGCAAGCGCAGCCGATGAAGCGGCTGCCACGGAAATGATCTTCCCCGAAACCGAGGCCTTGGATCTGGGTGCCCATCGCACCGTCGAGGATGAGGATACGTTCCCGCGCGGCAGCGTGGAGAGCGGCCAAAATCTCGGATCCGTCCCGCTCGGCGGCGACCGGCCCGAAGAGTTCATCGATCGCGGACATATTCGACGCTCAACACTTCAAATGCGATATGGAGATATACGATACATAAAGATATCTTTATGTCAACATGCAAATTAAATAACCGCGCCTGGACATGGCCTTTGTCCGGTAACTAGGTTAGGCGACTGAGATCGATGTTGGGGCGCTCCGAATGGTTCGATGGGATGATGGGCAGGCCGGTTTCATGGCCGCAGGCGAACCGCCGGCCGGCCGCCGGAAGAAAGCCGTGGTCCGATACTTCTGGCTCGTGGGCGGCGCGATATTTTTCCTCGCGGTCGGCGTCTCATATAGCGTTTATGTTTACGGCCTGCGTCCGCTCGATCCCACCAACATTTCGATCCTGCCGGAGGACCCCGCCCAAAGCTACATGGGTTGGCTGTTCTTTCGCCATGAACCTCGCCTGACTTGGCCTCTGGGCTGGTCGTCGGCGCTCGGCTATCCGAAGGGTGAGCCGATCGCCTATCTCGATTCAATTCCCCTTGTCGCGACATTGTTGTGGCCGTTCCGGCATTGGCTGCCGGAGCCCTTTCAATATCTCACGCTGTGGTGGACGCTGTGCGCGACGCTGTCATTTTATTTTGGCAGCCGGATTTGCCGCCGGCTGTGCGGCGGAGATTGGGTGGCCGGAACGGCAGGCGGGTTGCTGTTCCTGGCAGCACCCGTCCTCTTGTTGCGCGCGGCACAGGACTTTGCGCTTGCAAGCCACTGGTTCGTCCTTGCCGCACTGGAGTTCTATCTCACATGCTCAGCCCGCCTGTCGTGGCGCCACATTTCGGCAAGCGTCGCGATCGCCGCCGTCGCAGGGGGGATCAACCCTTATATTGCGGTCCTGTCGTTATCGCTCATCGGCGCGGGCTATCTCAGATCGACCCTCACCGCGTCGGAGGATACGCAGAGGTTGCTCGGGCCGCGCCTGTTCGTTGCGTTGACTGGCATGATCTGCGCCGTAACCGCCATGCTTTTGTCTTGGCTCCTCTTCGGCTTCTTGCGCCCGAATGATCCCGGTGCCTACGCCGGCATTGGCTATGGCCTTGTTTCCATGAATCTCTTGGCGCCTATCGACCCGATGTTCTTTCCTGCGCTCCTCTTGCGACAGCAGTCATACGTCAGCAGGTTTCAAGTTGAAGGCTATAATTATTTTGGATTGGGCGTTCTGCTCTTGGGCTTTGCCGTCCTCATCCGCCAGCCACGAATGGTCTTGGCTCATCTCTTTCAGCGAGATGCGTGGCCCGGCTGGCTGGTTTTTGTGGCCTGCACGTTGCTCGCTCTTACGCTCAAGGCAACGGTTGGTTCCCATGTGATTTACGATTTGCACGCGCCGCCGCCAATTGTGCAGGTGCTCAGTGCCTTCCGCGCATCTGGACGTCTCTTTTGGCCCGCCTTTTATCTCGCCCTCGCCGGAATCGTGAGCGCGGCTTTTATCGTTTTTGGCCGGTACGTCGCGCTGGCATGCGTTTGTGCATTCGCGGTTCAAATTGTCGACCTGCGCGGCCTGCGGAAGGAAGTCCGCCACACGTGGTCGAGCACTCCCATCGGCGTCTTCTCGGGCACCCAGATGGATGTCTTCACGAACGGCCCGGTATGGCAGGACATTGCGCACCGATATCGGCATCTTGTGGTGATGCCCGCTTGGCAGTGCGAATGGGCTCACGAAACACCGGGCGGCGAATTCGGCTATTGGATCTTCGGCAAGCTCGCCGGCGAACACCGCATGAGCCTCAACAGCTTTTATGCGGGACGCACCAGCCCGTCTCAGATCGACTATTTTTGCCAAACGATGCCGGCAGATCTGCAGCAAAGCGGGCTTGCAAACGACACCGCCTATGTCTTCCAGAGAGCAGCGCATGCTTACGCAATACCGCACAACGAACACGCGTGCCGCGTGCTCGATGGCGTCATTCTGTGCGTCAAGGCAGGCGACGCGCAAGGTTTTGGGCAAGATCTGTCGGCTGGCTTGATTGAACTTCCGATCGGCACGTGGGTTTCCATCGGCCAATCCACTCCCTTGAGCGACCAATTGTTCGGCTTCGGCTGGGATGCGGATGAAGCTTGGGGACGCTGGACAAGCAGCCACGAAGCAGATCTGTCATTTCTTGCTCCGGGGACTGGCGCCGTTCGGCTAGAGCTCGTCTTGAACGCCTTCGCGCCAGCGACGCATCCACAGCATGCGCAAATTTCGGTCAACGGCCGGCATATGAAAGATTGGCTGTCGGTCGACGGATCCGACAGCACGGTCGGCTTGGACCTCCCCGCTGACCTCATTGGACCGGATCGCGTCGTGACGCTCAAATTCATTCTGCCCGATGCGGTGTCGCCGGCCGAACTCGGCATCAGCGACGACACGCGGCGAATCGCTGTCGGCCTCAAAAGCCTCCGCCTCAATGCAGAATGAAGGATTTCGCATCTTTTGCACGCGGGAAGAGCCGATCAAAGCACGAGTCAGAGCAGCGCCTCCACGCTTGAATAGGCGCGATTCTGCGCGTCCGCGACGGGCTTGCAGACAACTTGTCCCGCGCAAACATTCACCCCATGGCGCAAATGAATGTCATCGATGACTGCTTGCCGCCATCCTTTGTCGGCGAGCGCCAACGCAAAGGGCAGCGTCGCGTTGTTCAAGGCAAGTGTCGACGTGCGCGCCACGGCGCCAGGCATATTGGCGACGCAGTAATGAATGACGTCATCCACCACATAGGTCGGATCGGAATGGGTCGTGGCGTGCGACGTCTCGCAACACCCACCTTGATCGATCGCGACGTCAACGATGACGCTGCCGGGCTTCATCGTCTTCAGCATGTCTCGCGTGATCAGTTTCGGCGCCGAAGCACCGGGGATCAGCACGGTTCCGATCACCAGATCGGCGCGCTGGACCAATTCTGCAATGGCCGAGCGCGTCGAATGGATGAGATGGACGCGCTCGCCGAACCGCGCCGAAAGCCGGCGGAGCGTCTCGAGATCGCGATCCACGACGGTGACATTGGCGCCCATCCCCAGCGAGATGGTGGCCGCCTGCGTCCCGGCGACGCCCGCGCCGATCACGAGAACCTCGCCGCTCGGCACGCCCGGCACACCGCCTAGCAAGATGCCTCGTCCGCCGGATGATTTTTCCAGCGCATGCGCCCCCACTTGCGGCGCCAACCGGCCCGCGATCTCAGACATTGGCGTCAGGAGCGGAAGGCCGCCCGATGCGGACGTGACCGTCTCATAGGCGATACATACCGCGCCGCTGGCGATCAGATCGTCGGTTTGGGCGGGATCCGGCGCAAGATGCAGGTAGGTGTAGAGAATCTGATTGTCGCGCAACAGCTTTCTTTCGTTCGGCTGCGGCTCCTTGACCTTCACGATCATCTCCGCACGATGAAAAATCTCCTCGGGCGTCGACACCAACTCGGCACCTGCGCGCGCATATTCTTCATCGTTCAGGCCAGACCCGTCACCCGCGCCCTTTTCAAGGATGACCCGATGGCCGTGCTGCACCAACTCGTGTGTAGAAGACGGCGTGAGCCCCACGCGATACTCGTTGTTCTTGATCTCTTTCGGAACGCCCACCAGCATCTTGCCTCTCCCTCGCCCATCATGTGCCATGTTTCCATGTGCGTCTTTTAGATATTTGATCCTGGACCTTGATGGTGCGTTCTTTTTCGTGAATTAGAAAGATACATTATAGGATGTATTTTACACTGGAGCGCCTCGCCCGCCCAGATCGGTGCGCAGCGGCTGCAAACATTTCTGCCCCGGTTCCCTCCCGCGCTACGAGGGGAACCTCCCTGAGATAGGACCCGGGCGAAAAATGTCCATGTGGCACACTCAGTCGCCGCGCCACCAGTCCTTCGCACGGTATGCCAAAGTGAACAAAGGCAGGAACCATGGCCTTCCATTGTAGAACGGCAGCGACGGCGCCGGGACGTCGTCAAAGGCCGTCGCACCCTCGGGCTTGCCAAGGATTTTGAGCGCCGCACGATGACCGAGATAGGGCATGAGAGCGACACCCGACCCGTTGCAGCCGAAGACATAGTGAATGCCCTCGTGCCGGCCAATGGCCGGCAGATCAGACTTCGTCATGGCAATTCGGCCTGTCCAGCAATGGCTGATAGCGACGTTCGCCAAAGCGGGAAACAACGTGACAAGTTCTCGGCGCAATCTTTGCGCGGCGTTTCGCAGCGGGATCGGGTGCAAGGCCGCGCGACCGCCCAGAACAATGCGTTTGCCATCCGGTGAAGGACGATAATAGAGATGCTTTTCGCGCGTCTCGACGATCATGCGGCCATTGGGAATGAGCTGCTGGACAAGCTCGGTGCCGATCTCTTGCGTCGCAATGATAAAGCTCGGAAAAGGAATGAGGCGTCGGGCAAGCGCACTGGAAAGGCCGAATGTATAACCGTTGGTCGCGATCAACACATCCCGCGCCCGCAATGTTCCTCTTGACGTCGCAATTTGAAAAGCCTGCCCGTCCGGCGCGAGGGAATTGACCCGCGTGAAAGCCGCCACCTGTGCACCGGCCTCGTGCGCCTTGTGCAGAAGCGCACGATGGAATTTGGCCGGATGTACCGCGCCGTGGCTATGGAAAATGAGACCTCCCTTGTAGAACTGCGTTGTCACTTCGCGGCGGACATCCGATTGCGAGAGCACATCAACGTCCAGACCGAAGTCGCGCTTCAATGCCTCCGCCTCGCGGCCCATGGTCAGATAATCCGCGTCCGTCCACGCGCCGCGCACGCGCCCGGTTCTTTGCAAATCGGCGTCGAGCCCCTCGGCATCGATCAGGGTCTTCACGAAATCGAGCGACGCCATCCCCTCCCGAATGAGGCTTTGTGCTTTGGCGCTGCCGTATTTTGCGATCAGCCCGGAATACGAGAGCCGATGCCCATGCCCGATCATTCCGCCCGAACGCGTCGATGCGCCCCAACCCGGCGCTTCGGATTCTAGAACCAGCACCTGACGTCCGGCTCGTGCCAAAGTAAGCGCGGCGGAAAGGCCGGTATAGCCCGCGCCGATAATGGCGACGTCCGCCTGCGCGGGAAGCTCAATGGTCGCTTGCGCCTCCTGCGGCGCGGCTTCCCACCAATAGGGCGTTTCTTTCATCAGTGATTCCACGCTAGATCTTTCGCCTCATACCACTCGCGTCGCGCAGTTATCCGGACATCATGACCACATGCCCCGGCGATACTTCGCGCCACACACGCTCCGGCACCACATATTCCAGGCTGCGCACCGGCGTCGGCAATTCCGTGGTCGTGGCAGCACGCCGCAGATTGCGCCGGGATGGATCGGGAATAGGCGCCGCTTGCAGCAATCTTTGCGTATAGGCGTGTTGCGGATTCTCGATAATCGCAGCACGCGGACCCATTTCGACAATTTCGCCGAGATACATCACGGCGATCCGATGTGCGACGCGCTCGACGATTGCGATGTCATGCGAAATGAAAAGATATGCCAGGCCGAGTTCGGCTTGCAGATCCATCATCAAATTCACGACCTGTGCCTTGATCGAGACATCCAGCGCCGAAACGGATTCGTCGGCCACGATCAGCTTGGGCGACAGCGCCAAGGCCCGGGCGATGCAGACACGCTGACGCTGGCCGCCGGAAAATTCATGCGGGTAGCGGCTGGCCATATCCGGCTTGAGCCCCACCTTTTCGAGGAGATCGGCGACTCGTCGCGGCGCGTTCTGGCGATCGGCAAGGCCGTGCACGATGATTGGTTCCGCAATTGCGGCGCCCACCGTTTTGCGGGGATTGAGACTCGCGAACGGATCTTGGAAGATCATCTGCATCTTGCGGCGCATCGCCCGCAACCCGGATCTGCCGAGCCCTCGCACCTCCTGCCCATCGAAGACGATCGAACCGCCGATAGGCTCGACGAGCCGAAGAATCGAGCGGCCCAAAGTGGATTTGCCGCAACCGCTCTCTCCGACAACGGCCAACGTCTCTCCCACATGCAGCGCAAAAGACACATTTTCGACCGCATGAACACGCGACCTGACGCGACTGAAAAGCCCAGCGCGCATGTCAAAACGCGTCACGAGATTTCCGACTTCCAGAATGGGGCGTTCCGCCATTTTCGCTGTCGACTCGCGTCTCGCCGCCGGCTGCACTGCGCCGCTCACCGGATCCACGATTGCGAACCGTTGTGGATCCGGCTCGCCTTTCATTGAGCCGAGTTGCGGCACGGCGGCGAGCAAGGCGCGTGTATAAGCTTCCTTGGGCGAGGCGAAGATTTCCGCCGTTGGCCCCTCTTCGACCTTGCGGCCCCGCAACATCACAACGACGCGGTCCGCTATTTCCGCAACGACCCCCATATCATGGGTGATGAAGACGACCGACATCCCCTCTTCAGACTGCAAGCTTTTAATCAGCTCAATGATTTCGGCCTGAATCGTGACGTCGAGGGCGGTGGTTGGCTCATCGGCGATCAGCAAGCGCGGCTTGCAGGCAAGGGCCATCGCGATCATCACGCGCTGCCGCATGCCGCCGGACAAACGGTGCGGGTAATCCGCCAAACGGCTTGCCGCGGCGGGGATCCGCACACGCTCCAACAGGCGTAGAGCCTCCGCCTCCGCCGCGCGCCGATCCATGCCGCGATGCGCGATCAGCACTTCTGCCAGCTGAAAGCCGACGGTCAAGACCGGATTGAGGCTCGTCATCGGCTCCTGAAAAATCATGGCGACCGCATTGCCGCGCAGCTTCCGCATCTCCTCTTCGGACAACGCGAGAAGGTCGGAGTCGCCCAAAAAAATGCTTCCCGATGCGCGGCTGTTGGCCTGCGGCAGCAGCCGCATCGTGGCGAGCGCGGTCACGCTTTTGCCGGAGCCGGATTCGCCGACGATCGCCAGAATTTCGCCTGCCGCAATGTCAAACGACAAGCTCTTCACTGCATCGCGCCATTGATTGTCGACGCGGAACGCCACGTTCAGATCTTGAACGCGCAAGACGGGGCTATTCGTCATCCTTCACCCCGCAGTTTCGGGTCGACGGCATCACGCAGGCCGTCGCCGAGCAGGTTCAACGCAAAGGTCACGATCAGAATCGCGAGGCTCGGCGCCAATACGATCCAAACCGAGTCGAGGATCTGCTGGAAGCCCTCTTCGATCATACCGCCCCAGGTCGGCGTCGGCACTTTGATACTTAAGCCGACGAAGGCGAGCGACGCTTCGGTGCGAATGGCGTTGCCGAGCCAAAGCGATGCAATCACCAAAATTTCCGGCACGATATTGGGCAAAATATGCCCAAGCACGATGCGCATGTCGGAAAAGCCGAGGGCACGGCAAGCATCGACGAATTCGCGCTCTTTCAGCGCGATCGTCGGGCTGCGCGCGATCCGGGCAAAGGACGGGATCGAGGTCAGCGCGATCGCCCATATGATATTGGCGATCGAAGGTCCGAGCATCGCAACGATCAACAATCCGAGTATGAGGGACGGAAAAGCCAGCAAGACGTCCATCGCTTGCATGATCACGACATCGAATCGCCCACCGTACCAGCCCGCAACCATACCGATGAGCGATCCGGCCACCATGGCGATAAGCGTCGATGTAAAGCCGATGAACAAAGATATCTGACCGCCGTAGATGAGCCGCGAAAAAATATCGCGCCCGAAATAATCCGTTCCAAACCAGTGCTCCGCGCTCGGCGGCCCGAGCTTGGCGAAGACATCCTGCTCGGTGGGATCTTGCAGACCGAAAAGCGGCGCGATCACAACCACCAAAACCACGGCAAGGAATCCGACAAGGCCGACCCACGACGCCTTGTTCGTATTGAAAGCGGCGACGATGCCCGCAAGCGCGCGGCTCCCGAATACCGTCCTCTCTGATGCCACATATGTCATTGCAACTTCACCCGCGGATCGGCAAGTCCATAGGCCAGATCGGTGATCAAATTGACGATCACGACCAGCAATGTGTAGACGACCATCATGCCTTGCAGCATCGGATAATCGCGCTGCATCAGAGCGCCGATAATCAATTTGCCGAGGCCCGGCCGGTTGAACACCGTTTCGTTGATCACGGAATTGCCGATGAGCATCCCCATATAGAGCCCGGTGATCGTGATCACCGGCATGAGGCCGTTGCGGAATGCGTGACGCCACACGACGACGCTCCATTCAAGCCCCTTCGCCTTGGCGGTACGCACATAATCTTCCGAGAGCACCTCCAACATCGCGGAGCGCGTGACGCGCGTGATATAGGCAGCCGTAATCAGCCCCAGATTGACGGCAGGCAGAGCCAGCGACCTAAACCATGCGGTGAAACTGCCGGACGATGCGCTGATCACCGGAAGCCATTGCAGCCAGATGGCAAAGACGAGAATGAGAATGATCGCCGAGACGAACGGCGGAAACGACAGGCCGAGCAGCGACGCAATGCGAATGATGTAGTCGATCAGACGATTGCGATGCAAGGCCGACCACACACCCAAGGGCACCCCAATGGCCAGACCGATCAACAAGGAGGCAGCGGTGAGTTCGAGCGTCCAAGGCAAAACCTTCATGACTTCCGAAAGCACCGGCGCTCCGGTCTTCATGCTTTCGCCCCAGTTGCCCTGCAAAGCGCCGACCAGAAAGTCAATATATTGGCGCCATATCGGCTGATCGAGCCCGAATTTATGATGAAAGGCTTCGACGGCCTCGCGCCCGGCCTGGTCGCCGAGAAAGACAAGCGCCGGATCGCCCGGAACGATGCGCACCAGCACGAACACCAGAGTGAGGACGGCAAAGAGCGTCACGACCGCGAATGCCAGCCGCCGCAAGATGAAATTCGTCATCGGTTCACCTCGCAGTCGGACTGGCGATCGCTGTCATCGGGCGATCGAATTCTGCACAGCGCCTGCGCCGCATGCGGCGCCGCCTGAGCGCGACGCGACGCAATGATAGCGGCAAGCATGGTCATCGCCGTGGCCTATTTCGTGAAATGGGTCTTTTCCGTTATCGGCGGCGAGAGATTGAGCGATCCTTTCAGATCGTACCCCAAATCAAGATCGTCATGCCAAGCCCAGATCTGCAGCTGTTCGAAGACGGGAATGCCGCAAACGTTCTTGATCAGCTTGTCCTGCGCCTCTTTCCACAATTCCTTCTGTTTGGCAGGGTCGGTCTCGATACGCGCTGCGCGAATTTCCGTGTCCGCGACATTGCAATGGCTGAAGTTGGTGATGGCGGTCGGCGTGCCGACGATCGACGCCGAATCGTAGAATTGCGTCAAGTAAACGTCCGCGACGGGAAAGCGGGCTGCCTGATAGTGAACGAGCTGAGACAAATCCTTGCGAATTTGCGCGTGATATGTCGCGTGGTCGACGAGCTGAATGTCCAGGTTGATGCCGGTTTTCTTCAGTTGTGCTTGTACGGCCTGGATGACGGACAACATGCCTCCGAACGTGGTGTGGATCGTCTGGATGGTCAATCCGTTCGGGAAGCCGGCTTCTTTCAAGAGCGCCTTCGCCTTTTCCGGATCATATGGATAGAGCTCCGCCTGCTGATCGGTGCCGAGATAGCCAGAAGGCACAACCGAGACGGCCTCGCGCGACGATCCCGCGCCCTTGAGCGCAACGATTTGCTTGCGGTTGATGGAATAGGCGATGGCCTGCCGAACACGAAGATCGTCGAAAGGCTTGATCGTCGTATTGATGAAGAGCGTCGACAATTCGCCCGGCTCCATCGCTAGAACTTTGATGCCGGGGACCTTCGAGATGCGATCGATCCAGGACTGATCCTGCTTGCCGTAAACGAGATCAAGCTCGCCCGATTCGAATGCGAGATCGCGGCTCGCATCATCGGGAATGTAGCGGTACATGATCTGCTCGATCTGAGGCGCACCGCGGAAATATTTCTTGTTCGCCGCCAGCTTCACGTATTGTTGCGGCTGATATTCGACGAACTCGAATGGCCCCGTTCCGATCGGATTTTTGGAGAATTTGTCCCCCAGCGCCTCGACGGCCTTTTTGCAGACCATATTGCCGCCGTGCAGATTCGCGAGATAGCCGAGAAAACCGGCGACAGGGTGCTGCAGCGTGACTTTCACCGTATAGGGGTCGACAGCTTCGACATTGGAAAGCTGGTTGAAATCATTCGCGAAGGACGACGTTTTCTTGTCGGATGCCCGCTTGATCGAAAAGACGGCATCTTCCGCGGTGAATTCGCCATAGTCGTGATGACATTGCACGCCGTGCCGGATCTTGAAGGTCCATTCCGTTCCGGCAGGATTCGCGCTCCAGCTTTCGGCGAGATCGGGTTCGATGAATTCAGGGCTGATCTGGCCAGGCTTGATGCGCACGAGGCCGTTGAAGATATAGTTGAGGACCCCTTTGTCGGCCGTCGACGTCGCAGAATGCGGATCGAGCGTGCTCGCGTCTGCGGTCCCCATACCGATGGTGAGAACCGTTTTCTGGGCAAGGGCAGGACTGCACGCCAGCAAAATGGCCAATCCGCCTATAATTATCCGCTTCATCATCTCCGCTCTCCCGCTGAAACCCTCTTTGAGAACCATACAGTAGATTTAAAGCTGCCCGCAACGCACGCCCTGCATGCGGGTCGTCGATTCTGATATCGTCCGCGAACATGCTGAAAAGCCGGACAAAACATTGGCATAGCAGGCGCGAAATCGAGCAATGCGATGCACCCGACAGCAGCTTTTTCGCCCCATCGCGTTTCTTGACCCTGAGCGATCAAACCCGTGTCAATGCCACGACGATCGGAGACATCGTATCGGCCGCCCGCGTTATGCACCGGCGCCAGCGAAGAGGTGAAATTCAGCTTGATACTAAGGTTTGGTCTTTTTCAACATCAGGACCGGTTTCCGTTGCCTGACGTCTGTTAGTCTGACGATCTGATAATACCAATATAATACCAATTTCCGACCAGCATGAAATTTATTTTCATTTCCGTCTCTAAATTATGTATATTTTAGGTGAAAATCGCTTGCTTTCGGCAAAAAGCGCCGACTTGGCTATCTTTTTTTGTTGGATAATTAGATTGTGCTTGATGATTGGCGCAACAATGGCATTGATAATCGTCGGGAGAAAGCAACGATGATGGTCTTAGGCGTCGACGGCGGGGGAACGAGCTGCCGAGCAGCGCTTGCGACCGCTGAGGGACGAATCGTCGGCCGGGCGAAAGTCGGTCCCGCCAATATCCGGACGGATCTGAACGGCGCGCGCGACAGCATCATGGCGGCAGTTCGCGACGCGTTCGCGTCGGCCGGCCAAGACATCGCCTCAATCCCGGATACGCCGGCCCTGCTCGGCCTCGCGGGAGCCAATGTCGGAACCTATGGCGTGCAATTGCGCGCGGCCCTGCCCTTCACCCATTGCCTCATTCAGTCGGACACCATGATTGCGCTGGAAGGCGCGGTCGGGATGGGCGATGGCGCCATCGCCATTCTGGGAACGGGTAGCGCCTATCTCGCGCGGGAAGCGAACGAGATCCGCGAACTCGGGGGCTGGGGTTTTCTGATCGGCGATCAAGGCAGCGGCGCGCGGATCGGCCGCGATCTCCTCGAGGAGACGCTTCTGGCCTTTGACGGAATCGTCCCTGGCTCTCCCCTGACCGAAGCGGTCTTGGCCGCCCACCGCGGCGATCCGGGCCAGATCGTGGAATTCACCACATCGGCAACGCCTGGTGATTTCGCGACCTACGCGCCCATGGTCTTCGATTACGCGGACCATGGCGATGCAGTGGCCATCAAAATTGCCGATCGGGCCGCGGCGGCCGTCGAAGCTTCGCTCGATGCGCTCAAATTGAAACAGGATGCGCCGCGCTGCCTGCTGGGCGGCCTTGCCGCCCAGATCGGACCACGGCTGTCCGCACATCACCAAGCGCTCATAAGCCCGCCCTTACAGGATGCGTTGGGAGGCGCAATCTCCATGGCTGTCCGTTTGTTCGCCGACCGAGATGTAAGCCATGCCGGACCCTATTGATCTCATGCTCAAAACCATCGCCGGACCCAAGAGCAAAAGCGCGCCGCTCTATTTGCAGCTGCGCGCGTCGATCCTCGACGCAATAAGAAAAGGATCGTTGCCCCCTGGAGATGCATTGCCGTCCGAGCGTGAAATCGCCGCGCGAGCGAAGATTTCCCGCGTGACCGTTCGCAAGGCGCTGCGGAGCCTCGTCGAACAGGGCGTTCTCGTCCAACGCCATGGCTCCGGCACCTTTGTCGCCGCTCATGCCGAACCTCGGGTGCAGCCTCTCTCGCGGCTGACCTCTTTCACCGATGATATGGCAAGGCGCGGCAAGCGGACTCATTCCCTGTGGCTCGAACGCGGCATCCACCTGCCGTCGCCGCAGGAAATGATGGTGCTCGGCCTGACGGCAAGCGAGCGTGTCACGCGGGTCCACCGCCTGCGTTTCGCCAATGACACGGCGCTCGCCGTCGAACGCGTCTCGATCGCAGCTTCGCTGCTGCCGAATCCCGAAGAGATCGTTGCATCGCTTTACGCGGCCCTGGCGGCACGGGGCAATCATCCCGTACGTGCCGTCCAGCGCATTTCGGCGGCCATCGTCGATGCGCAAGATGCCGAATTGCTGCGCGTTCCACCGGGGTCCGCCGGGCTCGATATCGAGCGGATCTCTTACCTAGGACACGGCAAGACGGTTGAATTCACCCGATCGGTCTACCGCAGCGACATCTACGATTTCGTTGCAGAAATGCAGCTGGGCGAATCCAGCGAAGGAGAGGAACATTGACCAACGAGACTCACATGCGCCGCGAGGTGCTGGAAATTCCGCAGGCCGTCGCGCGATTGTTCGATCGCTCGTCGGTCGAGATCGAGCGCGCCGGCAGCACGCTCCGAACAATCGACCCAAACGTTATAGTTACGGTGGCGCGCGGCTCATCGGACCATGCCGCCTCGTTTCTGAAATATGCGATAGAACTCACGATAGGCGTTCCGGTGGCGTCGCTCGGCCCTTCGATTGCCTCCATCTATGAGGTTCGTCTCAAACTCGCCAACGCAGCCTGCATCGCCATTTCGCAGTCGGGCAAAAGCCCCGATATCGTCGCGATGACCCATACGGCGTGTCGCGGCGGCGCAACCGGGATCGCGCTCACCAACACCGCCGGCTCGCCCCTTACGAAAGCGGTCGGTCATCCGATCGACATCGCCGCCGGCGCCGAGAAAAGCGTCGCCGCAACGAAGACCTTCGTGAATTCGGCAGTCGCGGGTCTTGGCATTCTCGCGCATTGGGCCGGCGACAAAGCGCTGCTGACTGCGGCGCGCGAATTGCCGCAGCACCTGGAGCGCGCCGTCGCCTGCGATTGGAACATCTTTGGCGATGCGCTCGACCGGGCGCCTTCCGTCTTCGTGCTTGGGCGCGGCCCCACGCTCGCGATTGCCAATGAAGTCGCTTTGAAATTCAAAGAGACGTGTTCGCTTCATGCCGAAGCCTATAGCGGCGCCGAAGTCATGCATGGGCCAATGGCGCTGGTCGGACCAGGCTTTCCGGTGCTGGCCCTTGCGGCTCGCGACCGAGCGGAGGTTTCGATCGTCGATGCGGCCGATGTGCTTGCCGGCAAAGGCGCGGCGACCTTCGTCACCTCAGATCGCGCCAGCAAAGCCGCTCATCTGCCATTCGCCGCGACCGGGCATCCACTCACGGATGCGTTGGTGCTGATCGCGTCCTTCTATGCCTTCGTCGAGGCCTTCGCGCGCCGCCGCGGCCTCAATCCGGACGAACCACGGAATCTGCGCAAAGTGACGGAGACCATATGACGCCCCAATCGGCTCTCCTTGCGCCGCGCATTTTCGACGGCGAAACGTGGCACACGAATGCCGCCGTGTTGATGGCGAATGGCGACGTCGACGCGATTGTGCAGCAAAACGCGATACCGTCAGGGCTTGAGGTAACGGAAATCGATACCGGTTTCATCGCCCCAGGCTTCGTCGACTTGCAGGTCAACGGCGGTGGCGGCGTGATGCTCAACGATCATCGCGACGCCGATGCCATCCGTACGATCTGCGCGGCGCATGCTTCCTTCGGCACCACGGCCCTGCTGGCGACCCTCATCACCGATACACCCACGATCACAGCCGAAGCGATTGCCGCCGGCGCCGAAGCGGCGCGCCGTCAAATACCGGGCTTTCTCGGCCTGCATCTCGAAGGCCCGCATCTCTCGATCCGTCGCAAAGGCGCGCACGACCCGCATCTGATCCGCCCGATGGAGGAAGACGATCTCATTCGCCTGATCGCGGCACGCGATCAGATGCCCGTCCTGCTGACGACGGTCGCAACGGAATCGGTCGCTCCCCATCAGATCAAGCATCTTGCCGGTGCGGGCCTCATCGTCAGCCTCGGTCATTCCAATGCGAATTATGCTGATGTCGTTCAAGCGGCCAAGGCCGGGGCATCGATGGCGACTCATCTGTTCAATGCCATGAGCCAGATCGAAAATCGCGCGCCGGGACTGGTCGGCGCGTCCATCGCGCTGCCGAGCCTATGGGCCGGCCTGATTGCCGACGGCATTCATGTCGATCCGATCAACATTGGCATAGCCCTACGCGCCAAACCTGGCCCGGCGCGAATCTTCCTCGTGACCGACGCGATGGCGACGATCGGCACCGATATGCGCGAATTCAAGCTCAACGGCCGCGTCATCAAGCGCCATGACGGTCGGTTGACATTGGAAGACGGCACGCTGGCCGGAGCGGATCTCGACATGATTTCGGCTGTGCGTTTCATGCGGAACCGCATTGGCATCACGTTGGAAGAAGCTCTGCGAATGGCGTCGCTTTATCCGGCAATGGCCGTCGGTATGGATCATCGTCATGGACGTTTGGGCCTGCACACGCGAGCCGACATGGTCGTGCTCGACGACGAGCTTGGCATTGGGTCCGTCTGGATTGGCGGCCAACCCGTGTATCGCGCGCCGGCCCGGCGCTAAGCGCGCACGATTGATGGCATCCGCGGTCGTATCTAGGATCAGAACGCATTTACCGAGCCGGAAGATCGCGGTCGCCGCAACCATGGCTTCACAGTCTTACCCAATGCTCGAAATCTTGAGGTGCAACATTGCTTCCGCACAAAACCGTCGCGACGGTTTGCCCGCGAAAGCGGTCTGGGCTCTCAAGAATACTGGCCACACCCAAAGCGGCGGCAGGCTCAACGATCAAGCCTGAGTGCTTATAAAGTAATTTCATACCCTCAACGATACTGTCTTCCTCGACCAACAGGGCATCGTCCACGATTTCCAGCATATCTGCCAAAACATCGGGAATGGTGTACCTCCCAGCGACGCCATCGGCGATTGTGTTGGGCGGTCCGGATTCGACAACTTCACCTGCGCGATATGACCGAGTTAATGCAGGCGCATTTTGCGGCTGAACTGACAAGACCTTGGTGTCCGGGCGATAAGCTTTCAACGCAAAACCAATACCGGTCGCCATCGCTCCAGCACCAAGTGAAATCAAAATAGAATCCAACGAAAACGGTAGTTTGGCGAGTTCCAGACCAATTGTCCCCGCTCCTTCGCAGGTATCAATATTCTTACTATCTTCGACGAGAAATGCGCCGGTTCTTCGGGAATGTGCAATCGCGGCTTCAAGTGCTTCTTCGATTTGCCCATCGACCAGAATAACGTTTGCGCCCAGTGCTTTCATACGTTCGACTTTTAAGGGATTGGCAGCGGATGATGCGGCTACGGTAACTTCGAAGCCTCTGTTGTTTCCGCAATACGCGAGTGCTTGGCCAAGATTTCCGGCACTCGCACACACCACAGTTTTCTGACCACTGGTCTTTTCCAGATTGGCCAACACCACGTCTGTTCCGCGCCCTTTGAAACACCGTACAGGATTCAATGTCTCGACCTTCAATATGATGCGGCATCCCAAAGCTTTGCTCAAATTGGGGCAACAATACTGAGGCGTGTGCTGAAAAACGCTGTCGATTTTGCGAACGGCCTCTTCAATTCGGCCAATGCTGAGTCTTGTCATGAAGCTGCGCTGTCCCACGAAAATTGCCATCACAAGTCATGATAGGCTCGGTAGCATCCTCTGACACTTTCGCCCGGTTTGTCCATCCTGAGCCTGGAATCACCAATTGGCCATCGATTGACGCATGATCATTTCGATCTGCGCCGCATCGACCGGCTTTGGCGTGCCGACCAATAGCCGTTGCTGTTTCAGCGCGCCTTGCACCAGAGCGGGAATGTCGTCTTCGCCATAGCCGAGTTCGGCGATTCCCGATGGTGCGCCGACGGCTTTCATCAGGTCGATCAGGGCGTTTGGCAGGGATTCTGGCCCAGGTTTGGTGATGGGGCCGCCGGTCAAGAGCTCCGCCGCGTGGATATGTTTTTCCGGCGCGGCGTCATAGGTGAAACGGAAGCACGCAGGCGAGGTCACGATAACCGAAAAGCCATGCGGCACAAAATTGTGCGTGGTCTCATAACCTTTTGCCCGGTACAGATGTTTCAGCCCCGCCAACGGATAAGCGCAGGCATGCGGGATGTGAACGCCGGCGGTGCCAAAACCGATGCCAGCCATCGTCGCACCCAGCATCATGGTGCCACGCGCTTCAAGATCGGCCCCATCCCGCACCGCACGTTCGAGAAACCGTCCGCCAAATTCGATCGCTTTGAGAGACCAGATGTCGGCGATCGGATTGCTGCCTTGGTACGGCGGACGGTCGTCTGGAGTCGCCGGTTTGGGCCTCGCGTCGAACGGGCGCGAGATAAAGGATTCGACCGCGTGACACACCACGTCGAGGCCGCAAGATGCCGTCACCGCACCGGGCGTGGTCCGCGCGAGTTCCGGATCGACAATGGCAAGCGTCGGCCGCATATAGCGGTGCGAAATACCGGTTTTGACCTTGAGTTCGGGAATGTCGAGAACGGCAACCGTCGTGGCCTCCGACCCCGAGCCGGATGTGGTGGGAATGGCAATCAAGGGGCGCAAAGGTGACGGCGGCTTTTTGCCGCCGCCGATGGGCGGGTTGACGTAGTCGCCAATGGCGCCGCCATGGCTGCGGATGAGATTGGCGACCTTCGCCGTATCGATCGTCGAACCACCACCGAGAGCAACGAAGCCATCCACATCGTGCTCGGCAACGAAAGCGGCCGCAGCAGTTAAAGACTCTATCGTAGGCTCGACGGCAATCGCTTCGAAGATCACGATATCGACGCCGTTTCGGGACATGATTTGCGTGACACGATCGGTCACGCCAAATTGACGCAAGCGGGGATCGGCGACCAACAAAACCCTTTTGAGTCCGAGACGATTGAGCTCCCAGCCGAGTTCGTCCACCGCGCCGCGGCCGAATTTGAGCTGCGTTGCCTCCAGCGTGAAAACCGTCTCTCTCTGCTCCTGCTCGGCCATCGTCGTCTCCCTCGTCGCAATCAAACGTGGCGTTCAACCGATTTTGACCATCACATGCCGCACGACAGTGTAATCCTCAAGCGCATACATCGAGAGATCCTTGCCATAGCCGGAGGATTTCACGCCGCCATGCGGCATCTCGCTCACCAGCATGAAATGCGTATTGATCCAGGTGCAGCCATATTGCAGCCGCGCCGCAATCGCCATGCCGCGCGAGATGTCCTTGGTCCAGACCGACGACGCGAGGCCGTAATCGGAATCATTGGCCCAGCGGACCGCCTCGTCGACGTCGTCGAAACGGGTGACCGACACGACCGGGCCGAAGACCTCGCGCCGAACGATCTCGTCGCTTTGCAGAGCGTCGGCCACGACAGTCGGCTCGTAGAAGAAGCCGCTGCCGGAGCCTTCGCGGCCACCCGCGGCGATCTTGATGTGTTTCTGCTCGGCCGCCCGCTCAACGAAAGAGGCTACACGCGACCGCTGCCGCGCTGAAATCAAGGGGCCAAGATCATTGTCGTCGTCGTTGGGCTGATTGAACTTCAAGGTTCTGACGGCTGCAGCGAGATCGGCGACGAGGTTGTCGTAGATCTTTTTACCCGCGTATATGCGGCACGCGGCGGTACAATCCTGGCCAGCGTTATAATAGCCAAAAACCTTAATGCCGTCGACAACGCTGGACAAATCGGCATCGTCGAACACGATGACCGGCGCTTTGCCGCCGAGCTCAAGATGCGTGCGCTTCACGGTTTGGGATGCGGCCTGCAGCACTTTCTTGCCGGTGGCGACGTCGCCCGTCAGCGAAATCATCGCCACTTTCGGGTGATGAATGAGCGCATTGCCCACGGTCTCGCCGCGCCCCGTGACGACATTGACGACACCGGTCGGGAAAATGCCCGCGATAAGCCTGGCAAGTTTCAGCAGCGTGAGCGGCGTCTGCTCGGACGGTTTGATCACAACCGTATTGCCGCCGGCGAGGGCCGGCGCAAGCTTCCAAGCCGCCATCATCAGCGGATAGTTCCAGGGTGCGATCGAGGCGACCACGCCGATCGGATCGCGCCGGATCATCGACGTATGATTAGCGATATATTCGCCCGACACGGCGCCATGCATGGTGCGCGCGGCGCCCGCAAAGAACCGAAAGCAATCTACGATGGCGGGGATCTCGTCCTGCAGAACACGAATGCGCGGCTTGCCGCAATTGAGCGCTTCGAGGGTCGCAAAATCCTCACCGTCCCGCTCGATGGCATCGGCAAGTTTCAACAGCATGCCGGCGCGTTCCGCGGGCGTCGTGCGCGACCAGGTGTTAAAGGCATCGGCCGCCGCATTGACCGCAGCGTCAATTTGCGCGCTCGAGGCTTCGGGCAGATCGATCAAAACATCGCCGGTCTTCGGGTTGAGAACCTTCTCTGCGGTCGCGGTCCCGGCGACGAAGGACGAACCGATCAGCAACTCGTGGTCAAACATCCTTCTCTCCATTTGCCAACTCCAGCGACATTTCGGCACAGCGGGCATCCACGTCCGATCGGTGAGGCGACACGCAGCCCGAGGGCAAGAGGATGCTCAACGGCGTTGGAGGATGCAACACCATTTCGGAGAACACGCGTATCGGAAAAATCAAGGGCTAGGGCCGGAAGCACCATATCCCGCCGGCGTGGACGAATTGCTCAGCCGCGCCGCTCATTTCACTTTTGCCGGTACCTTGCGCCCCTGGCACAGAACCACAGGCTCGGTGAGTGCGGCGTTGAAACCGCCCGCCTGGTAAACGGTGACATTGGCCGCACCGGCGGGCAAGCGGAAGGAGCCTTGAACAACGCTGTTGGTGCCGTCGACGGTCACGAGAGACCAGCTAAAGGTGCAGGTTTGTACCGCCTGTCCCGGGTCGGTATTGCTGCATAACAATTGGGCGCCCCCCATCATGGCGGCGCCGGCGCACGAAACCTTCGGCGCGGCTGCGGCACTTCCCGCTGCAGCGACAAGTACGCCCAAGCCAATCACATATGCTCGAATCATCGAGGACTTGCTCAAAGTTATGCGCGAGGCGCATGCCAGCGCGCTAAATCGGTCCATAACGCAATATTCTCCTTGAATAGAGCATACCTCCTTGTTATAAGCAAGGTGATAATAAGCATGCTTATCATTCGTGCGATTTTCCACAATGGCTTCGACCCCTCCAATTGGCTTTCTTTTGCACGACGTTTCGCGCCTGTTGCGGAAACGGTTCGAGCAGCGCGCCCGGCATCTGGGGCTCACCCGTTCACAGTGGCAGGTGCTCGCCACGCTGGCCGTTAATGAAGGCATCCATCAGGGCGGCCTGGCGGAAATTCTGGATATCGAGGCGATCACTCTGGTGCGGCTGCTCGACAAGATCGAGGAACGCGGCCTGATCGAACGCCGCCGCCACCCGACCGACCGCCGGGTCTGGCAGCTCTTTCTCAAGCCCGAGGCGCATCCGTTTTTCGATGTGATGTGGCAGATCGGTGAAGTGACACGCGGCGAAGCATTCGCGGGCATTTCCGAAAAGGCCCGGAACGACATGATCGCGACCTTGACCCAGATGAAATCCAATTTGAGTGCAGCTTGCGGCCAGCCGGTGGACAGTGAAGAGGCAAATCATGAGTGAAGGTACAATGGCGTTGCGGAACGCTGGCGACGCCGAAGACGATATTGCCTCGTCGAACGTCACCAATCTTGCCGTCGTGGCAGATGCGCGCCGCACCACGGCCGAGCAGCCGCAAACCAACCCCACGCCGGAAACGACGGCGACGCCTGCGAGACCCGTTCGCGCGGCGGCGCCACAGCGCCCGAAGCGAAAACTGGCGCGGCCGCTGCTATTCCTTCTCCTGCCTGTCGCACTCGTGGTGGGCGGCTATTCTTACGTGAACGGCGGCCAGGTCATTTCGATCGACAATGCTTACGTACAAGCCGACACACTCGGAGTTTCGACCGACGTCTCCGGAACGGTGGTCGCGATCGAAGTGCAGGATAATCAACAGGTCACGAAGGGCCAGGTTCTGTTTCGGTTGCGGCCGGACTCCTTTCAAACGGCTGTTGACGGTGCGCAAGCGCAGCTCGGTACGGTCCGCAATCAGATCCTGACGCTCCAGGCGAGCTATGCCCAGGCACTGGTCGGCATCCAGCAAGCCGAAGCGGACCTGCCCTATTTCCAAACCGTCCTGAAACGGCAACAGGATCTGATCGCGACGAATGCCGCCTCGAAAGCCGCATATGACGATGCCGTGCACAATGTGGAAAGCACGAAGCAGCGGATCGCCGTGGCGAAGGCACAAGCCCAATCCATGCTGGCACAGCTCGGCAACGATGCCAATCAACCGGTCGAGCAAAATCCCTTCTATCTCCAAGCGCAAGCCGCCGTCGACGACGCGAAGCGCGACCTGAGAGACACGGTGGTGCGCGCGCCCTTCAACGGGATCGTGACCAATGTCAGCCACCTGCAGATCGGCTCCTATTTGCCTGCGGCACAGCCTGGCTTCAGCCTCGTTTCGAGCGATCATCTGTGGGTCATGGCAAGTCCGAAGGAAACCGAATTGACCCATGTGGTGCCCGGCCAGTCGGTGACGGTGACGGTCGATACCTATCCGGGCGTCGAGTGGAAGGGCAGCGTCGACAGCATCAGCCCGGCGTCCGGCTCGAGCTTTTCACTGCTGCCGGCCCAAAATACCACGGGCAATTGGGTGAAAGTGGTGCAGCGCATTCCCATGCGCATCGACCTCGGCGACCTTTCCGGCAAGCCGCAATTGCGCGTCGGCATGAGCGTCGTGGCTGACATCGACACCCACCATGCGCGTGGCCTGCCGCAATTCGTGACCGATCTCCTCGGCAAAGGAAAGTCACAGGAGTGACCGCGGCCGCGCTCAACCCGGCCACGGTGCAAAACCGCGGCATGATCACGCTCTGCGTCATTCTGGCCGTGATCATGCAAGCGCTGGACACGACGATCGCCAATGTGGCTCTGCCGCACATGCAGGGCGACCTGTCGGGCAACAGCGACCAGATCAACTGGGTGCTGACCTCCTACATTGTCGCCGCGGCCATCATGACGCCGCCCTCCGGCTTTCTCGCGAGCCGTTTTGGGCGCAAGAAGATGCTGCTCTTCGCCATCGCCGGTTTCGTGGCGGCCTCGATTCTCTGCGGCGCGGCGCAAAGCCTCCCGCAAGTCGTGCTGTTCCGCTTCCTGCAGGGCATGGCCGGCGCGTCGCTCGTGCCTCTGTCGCAAAGCTTTCTGCTCGACATCTACACGGTGGAGGAACGCGGCGGCGCCATGGCGCTGTTCGGCGTCTCCGTGATGGTGGGTCCGGTCCTCGGCCCGATCATCGGCGGCTGGCTCACCGATAATATTTCGTGGCGCTGGGTCTTCTACATCAATGTGCCGATCGGCGCCGTGGCGTTCGGCGGCCTCATCGCCTTTGTGAGCGAAACGAAGAAGGATCCGCTGGCCCAACTCGATTGGCTGGGCTTCGGCGCGTTGAGCATTGCCATCGGCGCGCTACAATTGTTTCTCGATCGCGGCGAGCAGCTCGATTGGCTGTCCTCCGGCGAAATTCAGATCGAGCTGCTGATCTGCCTTGCGGCCTTCTACATCTTCCTGGTGCATACGTTCACGGCCGAGCGCTCGTTCGTGAATCCCCGGATCTTTCTCGATCAGAATTTCGCCGTCAGCATGTTCTTCATTTTCATTGTCGGTGTGACCTATCTCGCGTCGCTGGCGCTGATGACGCCCTATTTGCAGACGCTGATGAATTATCCCGTGGTGACGGCGGGCATCGTGCTCGGTCCGCGCGGCATGGGCACCATGGCCTGCATGTTTCTGGTCGGCAAATTGATCGGCAAGGTCGACACGCGCTGGCTCTTGTTGATCGGCCTCGGCCTGACCGCCTGGGCCATGTATGACATGACCGGATGGACGCCCGACGTATCGCAATGGACGATCGTATCGGTCGGCTTTGTCCAGGGCGCCGGACTTGGCTTCCTCTTCGTGCCGCTGACGACGATCGCCTTCGCAACATTGCCGGCGCATATGCGCGGCGAAGGGACCGGCCTCTACAATCTCTCGCGAAACATCGGGTCGAGCGTCGGCATTTCGGTCGTGACCGCACTCATTTCGCGCAATGTTCAAATCAACCACGCCGAACTTGCTGCCTCGATCACGCCCTATAATGCGGCCCTCGCCAATCCGGCGATCCGGCATCAGATCAACCCGACGACATCCGGCGGTCAATCGATCCTGGATGGGCTGATCAATCAACAGGCAAGCACCATTGCCTATATCGACGATTTCAAATTGCTGATGATCATGTCGATCGTCGCGATGCCCTTGCTGGTCCTGCTGCGCAAACCCAAAGTGGCGCCCGTCATGGATCACAGCGCCGTCATGGAATAGCGGACCTTCCCGAACGCCTATGCTGCGTGCGGCAAAGCAATCAGGGCGGTGAGGAAGGCGATCTCGGCGACCTGTTGGGTTGCGCCCGCAACATCGCCCGTCTGACCGTCAAGATGTCTGCGGGCGAGGCGCACCATGTAGAAGCCGCTGACGACCGCCGCGAAACATGCAACACATAAACGCAGAAAACCGATGCCCAACGGCATCATGAGCACCGCGGACAAAATGACGGAAAGTGCCAGCGTCGCCACGACGAGACGCCGACTCGGCGCTTGAACTGCGCGCGCCACACCGTCCGCGCGTGCGGGCGGCAACAAGGTAAGCGGCAACAAGCCGACGACACGAGACACGCCCGCAACGGCCAAGATGGCGGCAAATGCCGCGCCAAGGCCAAAGCGCTCCAACACCGCCGCCAAAAGCGCTATGCGCAGAATGAGCGCCAATGCCAGCGCCACGCCGCCGAACGTGCCGATGCGGCTGTCCTTCATGATTTCGAGCTTGCGCTCGCGCGTTCGCCCGCCCCCGAAACCGTCGGCAATGTCTGCAAGGCCGTCCTCGTGAAAGCACCCGGTGGCAAGAGCCATAGCCGCGACGCTGAAGGCGGCCGCGACAAAAGGGGGTAAGGCGAGCCAACCCGCGATGACAAAAACGACGGCTGCGGGAAGCGCGATCAGGATGCCCGCGAACGGCAACATCCGGATGCAGCGGGAAAAGTCGGGCAGCGCATGGGCCGCGGCTTCGAAACGCATTTGCGGGATCGCGAGCCGCGAATAGAAGCGCAGGCAAGCCAGCAGATCGCGCAACAGAGTACCAGGCGAAAAAGGGCGGTCGGCATCCATGCGCGTCGGACCTTTACGTATTACTCCTTATTGGCCACGCCGGCTTCGGCGAAAGTGGCCATGCCCGTGTGGCAAGCGGCCGCCACTTTGACGATGCCGACAGCCAGAGCACCGCCGGACCCCTCGCCTAGCCGCATGTCGAGATCGAGCAGCGGCTTCTTGCCGAAGATCGCGAGAACTTTGCGATGCCCCCCCTCGGCCGACACGTGACCTGCGATGCAATGATCGAGCGCGCTCGCATCGAGCGCATGCAGCACGGCCGCAGCGGCGCAGACGACATAGCCGTCCAGGATCACCGGCACACGGGCCAAGCGCGCCGCCAGAATCGCGCCGGCCATCGCCGCAATCTCCCGACCGCCCAATGCGGCGAGCACCGCCAACGGATCCTGTCGCGCGGCGTGATGCAATGTCACCGCAGCCTCGACCGCGGCGATCTTGCGTTGCAAACCGGCCTCATCGACGCCGGTCCCGCGCCCGACCCAATCGGCTGCGGTGCCGCCGAACAGAGCATAGTAAATCGCCGCTGCGGCCGTCGTGTTGCCGATGCCCATTTCACCGAGGGTCAACAGGTCGCTTTCCTTGGCCAAGGCATTCATGCCGGTGGCAAAGGCGTCGCAGCATTCAGCTTCGCTCATGGCCGCGACTTCGGTAAAATCCTGGGTTGGCTGCGCCGAAAGGTCGATGACATTGAGCGCGATGCCATTGGTCTTGCAGATCTGGTTGATCGCCGCGCCGCCGCCAGCGAAATTCGCGACCATGGCTCCGGTCACCGAAGCGGGATAGGGTGACACGCCCTTGGCCGTCACGCCGTGATTGCCGGCAAAGACAAGGGTCTGCGGATGGTCGACGGTCGGGCGCGCCTTCCCCTGCCAGGCCGCCAGCCATTCGGCAATCTGCTCCAAGCGCCCCAGCGAACCTGGCGGCTTGGTCAGATTCTGATCGCGCTCGCGCACGATTCCCGCGGCGGTCGCATCAGCGTTTGGAATTTTGGCGAGAAGCGAACGGAGGGTGGCGAAGGTAAGGCCGGAGGCGCTCATAAGGATCCCTAATGCTGTGAACGGCGACGGGGTGCTGTAGCCGAAATCGGCCGATTCCTAAACCCTAAATCGGATGGCGGGCGGTGGAGCCGGTTTTACGACCTGCGGTATCCCGGCGGCGACCCAGATGACCCCCTCGCAAGCCTGCGCCATGGCCTGATTCAATCGCCCCTGCGCGTCACGAAAGTCACGCGCCAGGGCATTGTCGGGCACAATGCCGTGGCCAACTTCATTGGATACGAAAATGACGGGGCCGGCGAGTTCGGCGCAAGTGCTGGCAAGGGTTTCGCAAGCCTCCGGTACGGGCCCACCCTCCAGCATGACATTGGTGAGCCACAAAGTGAGGCAGTCGACCAACAAAATTCGATCCGGATCTGCCTGTGTCCGGATCGTCCGTGTCAAGGCCAGCGGCTCTTCCACCGTCGTCCACCGCGCATCCCGGTCGGCGCGATGCTGCGCGACACGCTGTCCCATTTCGTCGTCCCAAATCCGCGCTGTCGCGATATAAATCGGCTTGAGACCCGACGTTTCGGCAAGATGTTGGGCATAGGCGCTCTTGCCGGAGCGTGCACCGCCGCAAACCAGGAGCGAGCGCACCGAAAGGGGAGAGTTGAGATAGGCCATAGAGCGTCTGGATTTGGAACCGGGATGGCGGTGAACCATTTATAGGGCAATCGCGCAACGGCGCGAACGCAAATTTAAGTATACTGGCGCCGCCCCTGGGTTTGCTGTACCAGGGCTCGATGGGGAGCGGCTCAACAGGCCGAAAAATGAGAAGAATATGAGATGACAGGTCAATCAAGTGGCGAAAGCCCGATTTTCGGGGATGATTTTCGCACCATCTTCTCGGACCTGATTGCCTGGCGGCGCGACGTGCGCCACTTCCGGACAGACCCGATTCCGCCTGAGGTGATTGCCGATTGCCTGGCGCTCGCCGATCTTGCCCCCTCGGTCGGCAACAGCCAGCCCTGGCGATGGATCAATGTTTCGCAGCCGGATCTGCGGGCCAAGGTCAAGGCCGCCTTCACGGAAGCCAATAACGCCGCCGCGAAAATCTACGATGGCGACCAGGCGGCGCTTTACGCCCGCCTGAAACTCGAAGGCATTGACGCTGCACCCGTACAATTTGCGGTGTTTTGCGAAGAATCCTGCCCGCAGGGGAATGGTCTTGGCCGCCAAACCATGCCCGAGATGCTGCGGTACTCGACCGTGTGTTCTATTCACACGTTCTGGCTTGCGGCCCGGGCACGCGGCATCGGCATGGGCTGGATCTCGATCGTCGACCCCGCCGCCATCACCGAGACCTTTGGCGTCCCGTCCTCATGGACATTGATCGGCTATCTCTGCGTCGGCTATCCGGCCGAAGACCACATTGTCCCCGAACTCGAGCGGCGGCACTGGCAGCACCGCACCCCCAACGAAGAGCGCTTCAGGAAACAGGCCTTCAAATAAGCTCGCCCGGCAGACTATGTGATAGAGCGCTTCCCGCCCAATTTGAAGGATATTTGCGTGGGCGCTTTTCGATCACACAAGCGTCTGCAGCATGGCCGCAAGGGACGGCCCGACGGCCCGCAGTTCCTCCAAGTGGATCGCGGACAATTCCTGCAGCCGCGCCTCGCCGGCCGGGGTGATATGGACCAGAATCTTGCGCCCATCTGCCGCATCCGCATGGCGTTCCACAAGCCAAAGCTTCTCCAGCCGGTCCACCAATTCCACAGTGCTGTGATGGCGGATCATGAGGCGTTCGGCGAGATCCCCAATCGAGCAGGCACCTGGTTTTGCAAAGCCGCGCAAGGCCAGAAGCGCCTGATGTTGTTGCGCCGTCAGACCGACGGATTTTGCCGCCGCCTCGCTGAACGCCAGAAATTTACGCAAGGCATAACGAAATTCGGCGAGGGTACGGTAATCGATATCGCTCAATGGTCTTGCCGCTTCTGACATCCTACTCCCCGACGGTCACCGATAGAGCCTGTAGCACAAAAACAATCTTGATATATATCGCCCCGCGATATACTGACCCGTCAATGCTCTCCATCCAATCTGAGGATAATCGTGATCCAAGGCGACACCCCTGCTCTACTCCGCACGCGGACGCGTGGGCGTGAGCGTCACCCGGAGTTCGCTGGGCCGCATCCTGCGCATCAGTCCTGCTCATTATGGCGGATCACAAAAGACAACGATTGTGCGATTGACCTGCGGCCCGCATTCGCCTGGAACGTCGTCAATTGCCCCTGAAACTCTTCAAGCCCATCCTGCCCGGAACGAGATTACGCGACCGGGCCATCGCCTGCGTCGGCGCGCTGCTCGGCATCGGTCTCACCGGGCTCTCGTGCAGCCTGCTTGCCGGCCGCGATCCGCATTTGCCGCTCATCGTCGCGCCGATCGGCGCTTCGTCGGTCCTGCTGTTTGCCGTGCCCGCGAGCCCCTTGGCGCAGCCCTGGTCCATCATCGGCGGCAACACGATCTCGGCCCTCGCCGGCATTCTGGTCGCCCAATTCGTACATGACCCGATGTGGGCGATCGGCTGCGGCGTCGCACTCGCCATCGCCGCCATGTCGCTCACGCGCTGTCTGCATCCGCCGGGCGGCGCAGCAGCGCTCACCGCCATCATCGGCGGTCCTCAAGTGCTCGGTGCCGGATTTTTATTCGCGCTCGTGCCCGTCGCCTTCAACTCGATCGTTCTGGTCCTGCTCGGCTGGTTGTTTCATCGATTTTCCGGCCATTCCTACCCGCATGTCCCGAAGCCGCGGGCGCCGCAGCCGGTCAACTTTCTGCCGCAGGACATTGACGCCGCATTGGACGATCTCGGCGAAGCCTTCGACATCGACCGCGAAGACCTCGACCGCTTGCTGCGGCAAGTGGAAATCCATGCCACGTTGCGGCAGCAGGAAGCCTCGACGATTTATCAGATCTAGGAAGGCCCTGGCGGCCTACCTTTGCGCCGCCACTTTCAGCGGCAAACGGCCCAAGCCGACCAGCAAAGCCAATGTCGTCAGAATGAGGAACATGGTGAGCGCGGCGCCGGAGAAAATGTCGCCGCGATCGGTCAAGCCGAAGATCGCGACCGGCAGGGTGACCCAACCGGGCGGATAGACCATCACCGTCGCGCCGAGCTCGCCCATCGACAAGGCCACGCTAAGACCAAAAGCGGCCACGAGATAAGGGGCGATCAGCGGCAGCGTGACATGCCACAGGCAATAGGCCGGCCGCGCACCGAGGGCCGATGCGACCTGCTCATAATCGGGCGAGAGCCGCGACAGGCCGGCGGAAACGTTGCCGAAGGTGAAGGCCGATATCAGAACGAAATGCGCGATCAACACGATTGCCGTCGTGCCATTGAGCAGAAGCGGCTTCTGGCTGAAGGCGACCAGCAAGCCCAAGCCCACGGAGACCGACGGCACGGCGCTGGGAATGAAAAACAACAGGCCGATGAGCTGTTGCAACGGGGCGCTGTACAGGCGCAGAGCCAGCGCCGCCCAAGTCCCGCTGACGAGCGCCACGAAACTCGCAATCAAGCCGGTAACCAGGCTCGCCCAGACCGCATCGCCGGCTGCACCGGATATCATGCCGGCGTAATGCTCAAGCGTGAAACCGGACGGCAGAATGTCATTCCATTGCTGCGCGAAACTGGCGGCGAGAATGACAGCGAGCGGCGCGAGGAAAAGCAGCCCCAATAGGACTGCGGCGAAGGTCCAGACCGCGCGACGCGCAAAGGGCGACCAGATCAGCATTCAGCCTCCCAACCGCCAGGCTGTTGCCCGGTAGAGGCCGAAAAGCCCCAGCGACAGAGCCACGTTGATCACGGCGATGATACAGGCGACCGTATATTCGGATTCCTGGATCGCCTTGTCGTAAATGAGAAGCGGCAGCGTGATGACGCCTTTGGCCCCGATGAACAGAACGATGCCGAATTCGTTCACCGCCAGCAGCAAGCACAGACTGCCGCCCGCCATGATCGCCGGCATCGCCGCGGGCAGGATGATCTGACGAATGATCCGGGCGGGGCGGGCGCCGAGGATGCTGGCGACTTCGATCTGGCTGCGGTCGATCAGCGAGAAGGAGGCAAGCAGCGGGCGCAAGACAAAGGGAGTGTAAACGGTGACCTCGGCCAAGATCACGCCCCAAGCGGAATAAAGGAAATTGACCGGCGGCAGCGCGAGATGGAAGCCGTGCATGAGAGACACGTTCAGCAGACCGGCCGATCCGTAGAGAAAGGTAAAGGCCAGCGTCACCAAAAAGGTCGGCAACGCAATGAACGTGTCGATCACATGCGCGACAAAACTTGCACCGGGGAAGGGCACGAAGGCCAGAATGAGGGCGATCACAAAAGCCAGAAGGACGCAGCAAACCGTCGCTGCGACTGCGATTTCGACCGTATTGAGCAGCGCGTTCAGAAAATAACGCGACTGCAGCACCTGCCAGATTTGGCTCAAGGCCAAGGCGCCAGCATCATCGGTGACAGCCGTGTGGATGATGAGCGCCAGCGGATAGAGGAAGAACAGCGTCAGCAGCAGCGCCGGCGGAATGATCCAGAGAGCACCGGGATTGAAGGCCCTCGGCCGCGCTGCGGAAACCGACGCATTAGCCATGCTCGTCTTCCGCGATCAGGCTTGAATCGTCATGGGCGAAGAACAGATCGACCGGCCTGCCGATCTGCAGATTGGCCGGCGCGCGGGTGGTCACGACACGAAACGCTGTGCCGGCGATCTCGAGCACCAGATGGGTGAGCTCACCCTGCCAATGAATGTCGGTCAAATTGCCGGACAAACGATTGGTGCTAGCGCTCTCCGGCGTCAAGGTGACGTTTTGCGGGCGCACGCACAGCAGGCACTTGTTGCGCGGCAGATCGGCTTTGGCGGGTGCGAGGAGCCGCGACGAGCCGAGGGTGACACTGGCATAGCCCCCGGTCGTGCCCGGGTCCGATGGCGTGACCGGCAGCAGATTCGCGCGACCAAGGAATTCCGCCGCAAATCGATTGGGCGGATGGCGATAGAGCTCATTCGTTGCCCCATGCGCCGACAGCATCCCATCTTTCATGATCGCGATCTTGTCGGCAAGGGTGAGCGCCTCGCTCTGATCATGCGTCACATAGAGGATAGTAAGATCGGGCATGTTGCGGTGAAGACTGGCGATTTCCTCCACCATCGAACGTCGGATCTGCGCGTCGAGTGCAGAGAGCGGTTCGTCGAGCAGCAACACTTTTGGCCGCACCGCCAGCGCGCGGGCGATGGCAATGCGCTGCTGCTGGCCACCCGACAATTCGCGCGGATAGCGGCCGACATAAGCCGACATGCCGACGACGCGCAACGCTTCGGTGACGCGGTCGGCAATCAGAGCCTTGTCGGCACCGCGCGCCCGCAGCCCAAAGGCGACATTGTCCTCGACCCGCATATGCGGAAAAAGTGCATAGTTCTGGACGACCATGCCAAGCCCCCGCTCGTAAGGGGGTAGATCGGTCACGTCTGTCGCGCCGATCATGATGCGCCCGCTGACGGGGCGCACAAAACCCGCGACCGCACGCAATGCGGTCGTCTTGCCCGACCCAGAAGGGCCGATGAGGGCGAGAATTTCGCCCGCGGCCACATTCAGGGTCAGCGGCTTTAGCACCACGACGCCCTTGTAGGCAACACACACTTGATCGAACGATACGCTCGACCCCGCATTCTGCTGCATCTCAGCCGAAGCGGCACGCGCCATGCCCAAAGAGGCGGCCGAAGTGACGGACATCTTAGCTTCCGGTGACTTGGCGCCACCGTGCGACATCATCGGGCAGATCCTTGAGCACCTGCGCCCAATTCGGCGACCAGATCGTCACGCCTTTCAGTGCGTCATGCAGTTTCGTGTAATTGGCGTCGGTCGGCGTAACGTCCTTGCGCACCGGTTCGCCGACCGCAACCGACGAAACCGTCGTCTGCGCTTCCTTGCTGAGCAGGAACTCGATCAGTTTCTTGCCGTTCTCGCTGTCAGGCGCACCAGCAACAAGGCCAACATAGTAGGGCAACGCGAAGGTTGAGCGCTCGCCATTGGGGCCGGCCGGCCAGAAGACGCGGATGTTGGGATTGTCCGCCATCTGCGACAGGTTCATCTGCAGATCGCCATTGGCCACATAGAGTTCGGACTTATTGACGAGCGCCGTCAATTTGCCGGTGGACGCGGACGGGCCGACGTTGTTCTCCTGCAGCTTCTTCAAAAAGTCGAAACCGGCATCCTTGCCGCCGAAGGCGTGAATAATTTGCAGCATCACGGCAGTGCCGTCGCCGGCCTGGCCGGGAGTCGAATACTGAATCTTGCCCTTGAAGCTGGCGTCGAGCAGATCCGCATAATTCTTCGGCGCGTCCTTCAGCACGGAGGCGTTATAGATGAAGTTCATATAGTTGTTCACGAGCGGCTGATAATGCTCGTTGCCGCCGTCGATGACCGATGCCGCCTCCGGCTTGAAAGATTGCAACAAGCCATCTGCTTCGGCGCGCTGAATGAAGGGCGGCAACGTGACAAGCACATCGGCCTGCGGATTGGACTTCTCCTTGGCAACCCGCTCGACAACGCCGCCCGAGCCTGCCTCGATATACTGGACTTTGATGCCGGTCGCTTTGGTGAAGGCATCGAACTGGGTTTCGAACCAGCTGCCCTTGCCGTCGTGCAGACCATCAGCCGAATAGATGGTGACGACACCGGAATCCGCGAAGGCGGGCGACACGAAAGCGGCGGTTGAAAGGATGAGTGCGGCAAAGAGCTTTTTCATTTCCTCGACCCTCATTATGTTTGTGGCACACCTCGTTAGAAAACCGGTATGAACATGATGTGACAATTATTGGAGGGCGGCCTCAGCCCTAAGGTCAGGCCGTCGCATCGGTCAGCGCTGCATCAAAAATCGTAAAAGCCTGGTCGAACTCATCGTGCGCAATCGTAAGCGGCGGGCACAGAGTTACCACATTCCCGCCTCCGACCTTGAAGCTGAGCCCCCGTGCCAATGCGGCATAAAGAACCCTGTCGGCCAGCGCATTGGCGCTCTCGCCTTTCGCGCTGCAGATTTCGACGCCGAAATAACATCCGAGATTGCGCACGTCGGCAACGCATGTGTGCCGCGCCTTCAGAACGTTGAGCAGCGACATTCCACGTAAGCCCAACTCGCCCGCCCGCGCAACGAGATTTTCGCGCTCGATGACCTCGATGGTCGCCAATGCAGCTGCGCAGCCGACAGGGCTCTTTTCATGGGTATAATGACCTAGGGCGGTGTGCGGCGCACAATCAAGCGCCTTGTCGGCGATGATTGCCGCCATCGGCATGATGCCGCCGCCCAATCCTTTGCCGATCACCAGAATATCCGGCACGGCTCCGGTCTGCTCGGTTGCAAACATGGTTCCCGTCCGCGCCAGACAGGCGGGGATTTCGTCGAAAATCAGCAATGTGCCGTGCCGCGTACAGGACGCGCGGACGCTCGCCCAGAAACCGGTCGGCGGTGGCTCCACGGTCGTCCAGCGCATCGGTTCGGCGAGAAGCGCCGCCACGTCCCCCTGCACGCCGAGCACGTAGTCGATGTAATCGGCAAAGCGCTCGAACGGCCGGTCGGCGCCGAAAAACCGTGCTGCCAGATGCAGCGGCGGCAGGTGTTCGGTGCCCGGCATCATGGGGCCGAGATCGCGGCGGAACAAAGCTTCGCCGCCGACCGAAATCGTATCGAGATTGGCGCCGTGAAACGCGTCCCACATGGACAGCGTCTTGTGCCGGCCCGTTGCGACGCGGGCAAGTTTCAGCGCCATGCTGATTGCCGCGGCGCCGCTCGGTGCAAAGAGCACCTTGGACAAATCGCCCTGCGCCAGAGCACCGAGCTTCTGCGCCAGCGCGATGGCGGTCCTGTTGGTGTAGCGGCGCGGGCAGAAGGGCAATATGTCGAGTTGCGCCTTGATAGCGGCGACGATTTCGGGATGGCCATGGCCGAGCTGATGCACACTATTGCCATGAAAATCGAGGATCCGCCGCCCCTGCGTATCGACGAGTGTCGCGCCTTGCGCCGACTCGATGACATCGAGGCACGGCGTGGACAGCGACTGGTGCAGAAACGCCGCCGCGTCCGCATCGAGTATGCGGCGTGTCTCATCATCCAGTTGCTGACGCCAATCTGCCCGCAAAGGCGACAGGTTGACGTCGCCTTCACTCACATCGAACGCTTGCCCACTCACGGTTTTTCGCCGCGCGCGACACGCCCGTCGATATGGGCCAGGACCGGAAGCAGTTCAGCGATGGTGCCAATCACGTAGTGGGCGCCCGCCGACAAAAGCTTTTGTTCGGCCGCAGTCTTCCGGCGCGAAAATTCTTCCGGTGCAAGACGTTCGGCCTCCTGTAGCGACAAGCCAAACGCGTTGCCGCTCAAGGAGACGCCAACCGACCAGGCACCGCCGTTCAGGCCTTCACGGATCCCGACCTCGGTGTCATCGACCTTCACGACAGCGGAGGCCGGCCAAATCTCGAGATCGAGCAGATTTTTATAGAGCATCAATGGCGAGGGCCGGCCCTGCGCCGTATCGCCGGTGCAGGCAAGGCAATCCACCTTGAGGCCTTGCGCCGCTGCCACAGGCAGGATCTCCGCCATGATTTCGCGCGTATAGCCGGTGGTCGAGCCGATTTTGAGACCACCGTCGCGGATCGTCTGCACGACCTTTGCGGCGCCGGGAATCAATGTGGCGAAGCGTGCGGCAACGGCAATATTTTTCGGCACGAAGACCTGATAGATCGCATCGATGTCTTGTTCCGTCGGCGATGCGCCGTGCTTTGCGCGCCACGCTTCGCTTACACGCGGCAACGCCATGATCGCAGCGATATGTGGACGCTTGGCCATGCCCATCGGGCCGCGCGCCTCCTCGATGCTGATGCTGACTCCAAACTCGGCGAAGGTTTCAACAAAGGCCCCCATCGGCGCCAGCGACCCATAATCGACCAGCGTCCCTGCCCAATCGAAAATGACGGCCTTGAGATTCGTCATGAGATTCCCCTCTTAGAGCATCTTCCAAAAAAGCCGCTCGACTTTCCGGTTAGCAATCAACGATCCGCGAAAATGCGCCATGACGGCGGATGAGAGCACATCCTAATCGAAAAGCTCCGCGATGACTTCTTCCGCTATGGCAAAGGATGTGCTTGCGCCAGTGCCGCTGGTGATGATGACAATTCTTAAATCTTCCGCCGGCCGATCTATCAGCATCAGACGGTCATCGGCCGATGCATAGGTGCCCGTCCAGCGCTCGAGAACTTGCGGCGCCGGCCCATGAAAGACGCGGGCATATTCGTCGAGAATGAGATCGTCGACAAAGCTCGGCGCGAAAGGCGGTGGCGTCGGCGCATAATGATGGGAATCTCCCACCACGAAAGATCCATCGGCGCTGCGCACGACGATGAGATGAACGCCCTGCCGGATATGTTCGCCCTGTTCGGCCAACAGTTTCTGCCGAAGCGCCTTTGCCGCCGGAAGCTCCGCATAGCCGAGATAACGGATGAGGCCGAGATCGGACATGACGGCCGGCATGTTTTCATCGACTTGCGGCGGCTTGACCCGCAACATGTGCAGGAGGCAACGCTGCAAGCCGTAAGCGGCGATCCGGTCGGGGTGCAGGGTGCGGAAATCGTCGCCCGGACACACGACGATCGCATCGGCGTGGATGGTTCCGCGGCTCGTCTCGAGCTTTGGCGGGGAGGCACTGTGGACCGCCGTTTCGCGCAAGAATGTCACGCCATGGTGCTCGGCAAGATAGGCCGCAAGTTGGGGAATCGCTTCGCGCGACTCGACCCGGATTTCGTGCGGGCTATAGAGGGCGCCCGCGAAGTGTTCGGTCAGCAATCCATCGCCATAGGCTGCGATCTGATGGGCCTGCAAAAGCCGGCAATCGGCCCCCATGTCGGTCGCGGCAAATGCCTCCAGCACGTCAAGCGCCTCGTGCCGGCGCGCGATGGTCAGGAGGCCGCGCTGCAACACCGGAATATGTGCCGCCGAAGCGACTTCGAGCCATATGTCGCGCGACCGCATGGCGCGCTGCCAACACGCGCCGCTTTGCTGTCCGGTGACCGTGATAAAGCCAAAGTTGCGGATCGAGGCCCCGTTCGCCTGCGCATCACGGTCGATGACCACGACACGCTTCCCCTTGCGCGCGGCCGCCAAGGCATGCGCAAGACCGCAGATGCCCGCGCCGACGACGCCTAAGTCGAATGAGGAAGATTGCATCCAACCGTGCCCGGAGACCAAAGATGCGCGGAAGCTAGAAGCGCTCCGTGAACTTTGTGTGACATTGTGATTACGTAGCGGGAGAATGTATCGCACATGTTTCCATAGCGGAAGACCGTCGTGCGACATGGCCCCACGGCCCTTGCCGCTTGGCAAAAACAGCCTCCATAAAGGAAGAACAAAATATATCAGAAAAATGGCGGCGGACGCAGCAGGCGGAGCATTTCATTGCCTCGCGGCAAGATCCAGGACGGTGGGACGAAGCCGAGAGCGCCGAATATCTATTTTTACACTGGATTATATTGGCGATACATCAACGGCTCGGTTGGTTTGCGCTTCCGCTTCAGATCACTGAAACGGCAAACTTGGCGGACCTCGCACTGCCGGTATCCCGACACATCAAACGCGAGGTGTGGACGCGGCAGCACATCTTGCACCTCATCGGTCACGACAAGGGAGATCTGCGCCGCTCCGCGCGCGGTGAGATCTGTCGTCACTTGCGTCCATAAATCGTCGTCCGAAGGATCATTGACCCAGAGCCCGAGCAGATCGCTTGATCCGTCAGGCTGAAAGCCCAAGCCGAAATGGACCGGCCGCGTTCTTGTCAATTCCCGCTCCCGCGTCGTCGTCGGGAATATGCCGAACAACATGATGGAATAGAGCGGCGCCAAAGGTCGATTCTGCCAATCGCGGATGACACTCAGAACCGCATCGATGACGCGCGGCGCCAAATCCCGAGGCAATTGAAAATCGTACAAGTCAGAGATGATTTCGTCGAACTCGGCAACATGGCGGCCATGGGCATATGTCGTCAGGATACGGTCGGTGAAGCCATAAAAATGCTGCCGATTGAGAGGCAGCAGCAACGGTTCAAATCGGCCTGCGCGATCTCGCGGCATGCGAATAACGACTTTCTCGCCGACGTCGCTCCATATGCTCCGCTTCCAGTGGCCGTTTCTGGTGTTCTTTCTTCTCGCCCTGGCCTCATATTCCATATGGTGGTTGAGTTCTGCGTTCAATATCGCTTCGATCAGCGTGACCGCCATTTGGATGCAGGCCGCGTAAGGGAAAAGCCGCGCACGCCAATCTTGCGTCAACAATTCTGCAGCTAATGCTAGTGCCTGTGACTCGCCGGCCATCATATCCGTTCCTGAAAATGTCTCGAGTGACTTTGGCGACATATCAAGCGCTGCGGAAAAGCGTGCCGCGATGCCCTTCACAGATGGCCGCATTCAGAGCCGAAGCGCCGCAAACGTAAGGCAAGCTATTTCTTGGCCGGGACGAATTGCACGAAGCGAGGCGAATGGGCCATGTCCGACGTCCGGAGGGCGAGTCTGGCGCGTCGGTCTTCGTGTTGGATGTCAAAAGCATACCATTCTCCCCAACGTTGTGTCAGCTGCCCTGTCGCTCCCCGTGCAATCTGTCGAGAATGAAAAACTTCTGAGTCTAAAGACAGATCTCTGAAAAACCTCACCCAATATGAGCTTTTACGCCTATTAAATAAGTCCAGAGGAATCGGGCGACTTTGTGGCGGCATGGCCAAAGCATCACGAACCGGCAGCGAAGCGGCGCCTGGAATTTTTGCAGTGCGAATAGGAGCGAACCGATTAGTCGCGCCAGCACAGGCTGGTGGACTCTCTCGGTGTGCAGCAGCTTTTATCTGAGAGATAGCGATCCGGCAGCGTTGCTCGGCTCTAGTCACGCGATGGCACCGGCCGCAGCCGACGAGCGAGGCTTGCATTCCCTAAAGTGCGATCCGACTTTCCCGCACAGGCGGTATTTTGTGTGGCAATTGTGCGCCGCCAGTGCCTCACGACGCAGACGCACGCTCCCGAGACCAAAGGTAGAGGCCGGAAGCTATGACGATCGCCGCTCCTAAGAGCGACATGCCATCGGGCAGGTCGCCGAAAACCAGGTAACCCAACAGGCCCATCCAAACAATCTGCGTGTAGAAGAACGGCGCCAGCACCGAGGCTGGCGCGCGTTCGTGCGCCCAGATCAAGAGAAGATGCGCAACAATGGCGCCGAACCCCATGAACAGCATGAGGGCGATCGTGGTCGCATCGGGCGGCGTTTGCCAAAACCAGTAGAGCAACGGCGAGGTCAGCACGACGCCGGCAAAGGTGGAATAGATCATCGTCGTGTGCGCGGGGTCATAGCGGGCGCAAAGACGCGTCATCATGACATAACCGGCGTAAGCGAAAACACCCAGGATCGAGAGAATGGCGGCGGGATGCATGGCCCCGATCCCCGGCCGCACGACCACGAGAACACCGGCGAAACCAATGGCAATGGCGGTGATCTGGTGTCGCCCAACCTTCTCGCCGAGGATGGGCCCCGCGAGAAGCGCCACGAGAAGCGGCAGCGAGAAATTGATCGCCGTCGTTTCGGTCAATTGCAAATAGCGCAAGGCAAAGAAATTCAGCGCCGTCGACAACAACATCAGCAACGACCGCAGAAGCTGCAGGCCTGGACGGCGGCTGACCAATAATGCCGGCGAGCGCACAGGATTGGCGACGATGAGCGACAAGACCAGCGCGACCGCATAGCGCGCCCAGATCACTTCGACAGTCGGGATCACATGGTTCAACCATTTTGCCGAGGTGTCCATGCATGAAAAGCCGACCATCGTGCCGCACACGAGCAAGATGCCGAAACGACGCTGGCGCCTTTCCCGCGCATCCGCACCACCGGAGTCGTCAACGGCCGACGAAGTGCTCAGGCTGGATGCGCTCATGGGCTCTTTTCTGGTTTCTGCAATTGTTCAAGCCGCTTAAGGGCACGATCTGCACACTCTATCGCCCGCAAAACTGGCATGCCAGCCTGCGCGCCATATGTTTTCGGAACTCAAGCATTGACAAAAACGCGCGTCTGCGCGCGTTCGTGAGCGCACGATCAACCGTTGGCGCCCGTCCCCTATCGTCGGTCAGCCTGACGGGCGAGGACACCGAGCGTGGTCGTAATGAGCCGGGCGAGAGTCAAAGCGCCGATGTCGTCGATATCCCGTTCCGGCATGAACTCCACGAAGTCGGCGGCGGCGATCCGTCCCCGCCCAGCCGCTCCCTTGATGAGATCGACGACCTGATAATAGGTCAGCCCGCCCGGCGCTCGCCCAATCACGCCCGGGATCAAAGCGGGATCGAGTGCGTCCGCATCGACGCAGAGGACAATCTGGCTTCCGTCCGGGATGAGGTCGAGTGCAGCCTCGATCCCCCTCTTATGGAGGTCGTAAGCCGGCACGAATTTGACACCCCATGCCAAGGCGTCCTCATAATCGGCGGTCGCTGCCGATCCAATCCCTCGCGCCCCGACCTGGACGATGCGCTCGATGTGGGGCATCTCGGATGCGCGGCGCATCGTCGAGGAAAGGCCCAGCCGCTCGCCCATATGGATCTCGCGCCAGTCGATATGCGCATCAATCTGCAAGATCGTGTATTTCCGATGATCTCCCGCATGCGCGAGCGCATCGATCATCGGGATCGGAATGGAATCATCGCCGCCAAGCAGGACCGGTACCGCATTGCGGGCAAGGACCGTTGCCACGGCGGCGCGGATGACATCGCGGTTGCCGGCCGGATCGGCCTCGTCGAAAGGAAGGTTGCCGCAATCCGCGGCCATCAGATGCGCAGCCGGAAAGACGGCCCCTCCACTGTCGAAGTCATGGCGATCGATATTGGCGGCCAGCGAAGCGGTGACACGCCGCAGCGCATCCGGCGCATGACGGCAATAGGCGCCGACAGACGCATAAGGCGTCGCGCAAGGGGCGCCGATCACCGCGATCGGCGCGGCGAGCGTGTCGAGATCGGAGCAGGCTGGCAGTCCAAGAAAGGTGCGTGTTTCCGCGGGCGCACCGAAAAGTGCGCCAAGATCCGGTTTTTCGTTCATGACATTTTTCCACGGCAAGGCATCAGCGGGACTCAAACATCAGTCCGCGCCGGATGCAAACCCTCCGCGAAGGGGCGATAGCGAAGAAAAAAGATGGCTCAACTCTCGAATCGGAACGCCCGCGCCCCGCGCCATGCATGGGAAATCCCATGGCTTGACGCCAGCAGAATGCGATCCTGCAGGTGGATTAATAGCCGCTCGACGACGCGGCATGCCTGTTCAGCATCCATGTGTTCACCGGGTTCGTCGAGCAGAATCACCGGAAGCGGGCTCAGAAAAGCGCGCGCGAGGTTCAGCCGCTGCGCCTCGCCCAACGATAGAGAGCTCTGGGTAATCCATCCGTCAAGCCCGCCCGCCGCGCGGACCCGCCCGCTCAGCTCGACCGCATCGAGCGCTTCCCAGCATTCAGCATCGCTCGCCGCCGGCGCGAACAGGTTCTCGCGGACGGTGTCGGACAGAATGGCCGCGTCGTGCAGGCTCAGGTGTACAAGCCGTTGACGCGCAGATGGCGGCAGCGCGGCGCCGTCGCCGAGCACCTCTCCGCTTCCGTCCGCAGCCAGCCATCCGGCGACTTGTTTCAAGAAGGACGTCTTGCCGCAGCCGCTCGGACCGCTCAGGACAATCGGCTGTCCAGCTTGCAGCACGAGATCCACTTTGCCAAAGAGCGGGCGGCCGTCCGGCGCGCAGCGTTGCAGCTTGACGATTTCCAGTTTGCGCAGACGCGACGGTGTAGGACGGCCAATCGCAACGGTGGTGTGTGGCCCGCCCGTCCATGCGTGCAACGCCTTGCTGGCGGCGTCTTGCTTGATGCGTGCGAGGAGAATGCGTGAGGCGCCTTGCCCCGCCTCCCCCAAAGCCAACCATGCGAAAGCAACAAAAGCGGTTGGAAGCAAAGCCTGCATGCGATGGCCATCCAGCCAGGCCGCGGCTAAAACGCTGAAGGCCGCCACGGGTCCGATGAAGCTGACAACGAAATCAAAATTGGCCCCCTGACGCCGGAGCCGAAGGATCTCGTCGCCAGCTTCCGAAAAGCCTGCGAACGAGGCCTTCAGCGCGGCCGCCCAGGCGTGTTCCGCGCGCAGCGGAACGGCAGCGGCGAGACCGGCTCCGAGCCGACCCGCGGCAATGCGCCGTATCTGCCGCACCGCATGCCAAGAATTCGTCGCGCGCGGGAAAGATCGACGCGCGCAGGCGACCTCAATCAGCAAGGCCGGAAGGATTGTGACCAGTGCAAGCGGCGCGACGACAAGCGTCGCCGCGACGAGCACGGCGAGGCCGCAGGCAAATGCCATCACTGGAAGATCGATCCGCAGTTTGGCATAGTCTACATCCTCGACATCGTCGATGAAGTCGGCGAGGCGATCCTGATCGCCGAGTTGCCAACTCGCACTGCGCACCTTCGGCGCGGCCGCCATTGCGGAAAACAGCGCGGCACGGCGCGATACCTGATCGAGCAAGGCCGCCTTGTGGCCTGCGAGGCGCTCACCGTATTTCGCAGCGGTCCGGGTCAAGGCGAACAGTCGCACCAGCGCTGCGGGAATATGGAAATTGAACGTGTAGGCGGCGCCGCCCGCACCGGCCAGCGCCACTGCGCCGAGAAACCAAATCGAAACACCAGTGAGCAGAATGCCTGCGAATAGCGCCGCGACGGCAAGCAGTGCAGTGAGCCGCCACCATGAGACCGATTTATCGGCTATTTCGGCGTTTCGATCGGGATTGCCGAAAGTGAATAGGCTCATAGGACGAGCTCCAGCGGGCTGACGATCTGCTCATCGAGATCCAAGACAGATCCGGCCAATGCGCGCAGCGCAGGATCATGCGTGGCCACCACGACCAGCCGCTGGCGCGCACAATCGGACAAGGCCATGCGCACGCGAGCCGCATTGAACGGGTCGAGCTTGGCGGTCGGCTCGTCGGCGAAGACGGGGCGATCGGAGAGCAGCGCGCGGGCAATACCGATCCGCAGACGCTGTCCGCCGGACAGATTTTCCCCGCCAGCCTTGACGAGGGCCTCGAGCCCACCGGGCAACAGGATGTCATCCAACAGCCCGACGCGACTGGCAGCCAGCATGAGTTTCGTTGGGCAGGGTCGAAGCCGGTTCCAGGCGAGTGCATGTGCAAGTGTGCCGGCTGGAACGTAGATCTCGGTAGAAATCCAATCGACGCCGGTTTCAGGGCTCGGTCCCGGTTCCGGCACACCTGACTCGCATAACGGTTCGATGCCCGCCAATCGCCGCAAGAGCGTCGATTTCCCCGATCCACTTTCTCCCACGATCGCGACCAATCCCTTCGACGGCAAGCGAAGGTCGGCGCCCATATGATCCAACGAAGGCCCAATCGAATCCGGCGCGCCCCGCCCCATCAGAAAATCGTCCATCGCCGCCGCAGCGGCACGGCCCTCTGCTTGGACATGATATTGTTCGGCATAGCGTCGAAAGGGAGAGAAGAACTCCGGCGCGAGCATCAGGACGAACAGGCTTTGCCATAGGTGCATGTCGGAAAAGCCGGAAATGTGAACCAGTTTGAGATGGCCCAACCCGAGAAACACGGCGAGCACGGCGATGGATAATGAAGCAAAGAAGTCGATGATGCCCGCATTCAGGAATGCCACTTTGAGCACGGCCATCGTGCTGGTGGCATAGGCCGCCATACGCACCACAAGCTTCTCCCGCTCGCGGTGGAACCCATGGGCTGAAAGAATCGTCGGCAATGTGCGGATGCGATCCTCAAACTGGGCAGCTAGTTGGCCGAATGCTTTCTGCTGGTCGGCGGCGCGCGTGTGAATCGTACCGCCGACCAATGCGAAAAACACAATCATGATTGGCGTGGCAAGCAGCAGTGCAAGTGCAGCCTGCCATGAAACGGCGACAACGGTCGCCGCGATGAGCAGAGGGCCGATACCCAGCATCAAGGCCGCAACCCGATGACCGACAACGAGTGCCGCGATCGCGTCAGGATGCCGTTGCAGGCCGGCGATCAGCGCGCCAGCCGGCAACGCCTGGGCCGTGCGGGCAGGCATCGCCTCCAGGCTGCGCAGCGCCTCAGCGTGGACGGCTTCCGCGACACCGGCTTCCTCGATCGCTTGCCTGCGCTCGCCCAAGAGACCCGCGACTGCGGATAAGAAAAGGGCAACAACGCAAACCGTGGCGGCCGGGATCGAAAAGACGCCGGTTTCGATCATCTGGCCCGCCAGTACCGCAAGTGAAGCCGCGAACGACAGCCGGAACGCGGTGCGCACCAAATGCCATGTCAGCGTCGCCCGCATGCCTTGCGCACCGGCCGCCCGCGCGTGAACCAATGTGCGAGCCGCCCGCGCAGCGGCGTGAGGTTTGAGGGCGATCTCGTCCATGACCGCGTTCTGCCATGGCCGGGATCGTTGCGTTTTGACCTGGATCAAAGAGTTCGCACATGCGGGAGCCTATACCGCCGATAGCCAAAGGGAGCTGTCTATGCCCGATCCATTGCTTGTTGAACTGTCGCGGCTGCAATTCGCGCTGACCGCGATGTACCATTTTCTGTTCGTGCCGCTCACGCTCGGTCTGTCTATCCTCATTGCGATGATGGAAACGGTTTACGTGATGACCAAACGCCCCATCTGGCGCGACATGACCAAGTTCTGGGGGCTCCTGTTCGGCATCAACTTTGCCCTCGGTGTCGCCACCGGCATCACCATGGAATTCCAGTTTGGCATGAACTGGGCCTATTACTCCCATTATGTCGGTGACGTGTTCGGCGCGCCGCTGGCGATCGAAGGGCTGATGGCCTTCTTCCTGGAGGCGACGTTCGTCGGCCTGTTCTTCTTCGGTTGGGATCGGTTGTCGCCGCGCGCGCATCTCGCCACCACGTGGCTGATGGCGCTCGGCACCAATTTCTCGGCGTTGTGGATCCTGATCGCCAATGGCTGGATGCAGAACCCGGTCGGTTCCGCGTTCAATCCCGATACGATGCGCATGGAGGTGACTGATTTCGTCGCCGTGCTGCTCAACCCGGTCGCGCAGGCAAAGTTCGTCCACACCGTCTCGGCCGGCTATGTCTGCGGCGCGACTTTCGTGCTCGGTGTTTCCGCCTTCTATATGCTGCGCGGCCGCTATGTCGAGCTTGCCAAGCGCTCCTTCGTGATTGCCGCCGCGTTCGGCGTCGCGTCCACGCTTTCCGTCATCGTGCTCGGCGACGAGAGCGGATACGAGATCACCGACAACCAGAAAATGAAGCTCGCAGCCATGGAGGCAATGTGGGAAACCGAATCGGCGCCCGCATCCTTCACCGCCATCGGCATGCCGGACATGCAAGACAAGACCACGCATTTCGCGGTTCGCATCCCGTGGGTCATGGGACTGATCGCTACGCGTTCGCTGGATCGGCAAATTCCCGGCGTCTTCGAACTGGTTAGCAAAGCCGAGAACCGCATCCGTGCCGGCCTCGTCGCTTATGACGCCCTCGAAACGTTGAAGGCCGATCGGACCAATACCGAAGCGCGGACGCGCTTTGACGGTGCCCGCGCTGATCTCGGCTACGCGCTCCTGCTGAAGCGTTACATCGCCGATCCGCGCCAGGCGACCGACGAGCAGATCAAGCAGGCGGCATGGGACACGGTGCCTACTGTGCCGGCGATCTTCCTCACCTTCCGCGTGATGGTTCTATGCGGCTTTGTGCTTCTTGCGGTGTTCCTGATCTCGCTTTGGCACACGATGCGCGAGACCCCCGCGCCGCGCTGGCTCTTCCGCCTGGCTCTGCTCGCCCTGCCCTTGCCTTGGATCGCCATCGAGTTCGGCTGGTTCGTTGCGGAATTCGGCCGCCAGCCCTGGATCATCGAGGGCGTGTTGCCGACCTTCCTTGCAACCTCCGAACTCGGCGTCGGAGATCTCATCACGACGATCCTCGGTTTCACATTGGTCTATGGCACGCTCGCCGTCATCGAAATCAAGCTCATGCTGGCCGCGATCGGGCACGGGCCTGAAAGCGAATACGTCAAGCCCCAACAAAGCGTCTCGCTCGCTCCCGCCGAGTGAACATTCGGATCAAGGAAACAGGAACATGATCGACTTTCTTTTCGACTATGCCACGCTGCGGCTGATCTGGTGGGTGCTGCTCGGCGTGCTCCTGATCGGTTTTGCCGTGACCGACGGTTTCGACATGGGCGTTGGTGCGCTGCTGCCCTTTGTGGCCAAGACCGACGGTGAGCGCCGTGTCGCTATCAATACGGTGGGGCCGGTTTGGGAGGGCAACCAGGTCTGGTTCATTCTCGGCGGCGGCGCGATCTTCGCCGCGTGGCCGGCGCTCTATGCGCTGAGTTTTTCCGGCTTCTACCTTGCGATGTTCCTGGTCTTGTTCGCGCTGATCTTAAGGCCGGTCGCGTTCAAATACCGCTCCAAGCGCGAGAGCAAGCGCTGGCGCGACAACTGGGATTGGGCGCTGTTCATCGGCAGCGCAGTGCCGGCGCTGATTTTTGGCGTGGCAGTCGGCAATGTCCTGCAAGGCGTACCGTTCCATTTCACCAGCGACCTGCGCCCGATCTATGAAGGAAATCTGTTCGGCCTGCTCAACCCGCTCGCCATTTTCTGCGGCCTGGTGTCGGTGGCGATGCTGGTCATGCATGGTGCGGCATGGCTCGCCTTCAAGGCCGAGGGCGCGGTTGCCGAGCGCGCGGCCGCGATCGGCCCCAAGGCCGCTATAGCCGCGGCGCTGCTGTTTGCGCTCGGCGGCATCTTCGTATCTCTCGGCTGGCTTGGCGGCTACCAAGTGACGAGCGCCATCATCTGGGACGGTCCTTCGAATCCAATCGGCAAGACCGTCGTCCAGAACGCCGCGAGCTCGCTCCACAACTTCAACCAGACGCCGCTTTTGTGGCTCGTTCCCTTGCTCGGCGTGACGTCGCCACTCCTCGCCGCCTTGGGCTTCCGGGCGCGCAAGGCCGGATTGACCTTCCTCGCCTCGCAACTCGCTATCGCCTGTATCATCGCGACGGTCGGACTTGCTATGTTCCCGATCATCCTGCCGTCGAGCACAACCCCGGGTCATTCGCTCGCGGTGTTCGACGCTTCATCGAGCCGCGCAACGTTGCGGAACATGCTGCTGGCGACAGCACTCTTCCTGCCGATCGTTCTTGTCTACACGGCTTGGGTCTATCGGGTGTTGTGGGGCCGCGTGAGCGAACAGGATGTCCGCGACGCCGGCCATTCCGCGTACTGAAAAAGGAAATCAACGATGTGGTATTTTTCTTGGATTCTCGGACTCGGTCTTGCCGCCACCGTCGGCATCCTCAACGCGCTCTGGTACGAGCTACGCGTTCTGCGTGAGCAGACGACGGACATAACGTCCCTACCCACGCCCTGAACGAGGATCTGCCGCGCGACGAAAAAGCAGAAGTGCCGACCATTCGGCACTTTTCTTGCCTCCGGCACCGACGCTTTATTGTCGCATAAGGAGATCCAGTCTTCGCTGAGACCTCCGCCAAGCCGTGCGTCAGAATTTGATTCATTTCTGGAAAAGGAAAATTAGGACGCGGATGATCTATCGCAACGCGTGAGACCGCCCTCGGCACGAAGATGACATAAGATGAAGGGGAGACCTGGTCATGGCGTCCACATTATTCATTACCTCTTATCTTATGATTTCGATGAGCTTGCCAATGCTGGCAATGCTTGTCGGTCGCCGGGCTCGGGCAGAAGCATTGGAACCGATAAAGGACTTTGCGCACCGCGACCGACGGCCGCGAAAATTCTCTTTTTGAGCGCGCCGAGAACTGATGGGCGATTATTCTGCTGGACGACTAAAATGTATGAGAGCTACGCGATCGAATGCATCAGCCCGCGAACGGTCGACAGGGCTTATCCTTTAGCCAAGGCCGTTGCGCCGAGCTTGCAGCAGCTCGAGTGGCGACAATTCTGTCAGGCCTGCGGATTGTCCAACATTCCTTGTGACGCCGACGAAAGAGAGCGGATCGTCGTCGCGCTCAATGCAAAAGCCTATGTCAAAGGCCTCTGCATCTACGCCGTTCGACATGACCCAACCGAAGGCCGTGTGCTTGATGTGCCGTTCTTTGTGATCGGTAGCGCCGCGGACAGGATGGGCGTGGGGGCCGCGCTGATGAATTTCCTGCGCTCCAAATGTAGCCGATCGGCTTGCTTGGGGATTCGATTTTGGGCGATGAATGCAGAAACCTGGACAAGTCGCCTCAGAGGCGAAAACATTGCTTGTCGCGATCATGGGCTCTTCATCCCCGCTCTGGCAAGCGAAACCGAAATCGAAAAGGCGCTTTGTGCCAGCGCAATCGAGGGCGCCGAAACTATCGATCGATTTTCCCGGTAAAGACATAGCCGACGCCACGGACTGATTTGACCAGAGCCGGTTTTTTCGGATCGATTTCGATTTTCTTTCTGAGCCTGGCCACCTGCGCATCGATCGTCCGGTCGAAGGCATCCCACTCGCGTCCACGGGTCAAATCCATCAACGTCTCACGGCCGAAGACGCGCCCCGGATGTTTGATAAGCGCCGCCAAGAGATCGAACTCGCCGGTGGTGAGCACGACATCATCGCCGTGGGGCGACACGAGCTGCCGGCGCCCGGTGTCGAGCCGCCAGCCGTCGAAGCGAATGACCTCATCGTCGGGGCCGACTGCCGGAACGCGTGTGGGCGGATCTGGCCGCCGGCTTCGCCGGCGCACCACGCTCTTGACCCGCGCCATCACCTCGCGCAAGTGAAAAGGCTTGGCGATGTAATCGTCCGCGCCGACTTCCAATCCGACGACGCGATCGAGCACATCGTCACGGCCCGTCAACATGATGATCCCGACATCCGAGTTGGCCCGGATCTCGCGCGCGAGCGTCACGCCGTCCTCGCCCGGCATGACGACATCAAGCAGAATCACGTCGACAGTGTCATTCAACTGCGCACGCATCGCCACGCCGTCTCCCGCGATACTGACCCGGTATCCTTCTTGCTCGAAATAGCGGGTCAGCATCTGACGAATGCGTGGGTCGTCGTCAACGACCAGAATGTGGACGGCGTCTTCCTGAGAACTCATCATGGACTTCAAGCGCGGGCGGGGCTGTTACGCATTGTAACAAATCAGCACCCAATGTCACAAGCCGATGATACGGCCATGACATGGGCCGGATCAAATGCTCTCCATCAGCCAATCAGAGGGCGATCCCATGTACAGCCAAACCGCGATTTCGGCAGTTCGTAAACCCGCCGCGCCTTTTGCTCCTCCCCCCGCACAGAACCCGACCCTCAAGGACCTTTTCAAGGGCCAACCGACGGAAACTTTCGCTGCTGGCGAGGCGCTCTTCTGGCAAGGCGACACGGTTGGGTCAATCTTCGACGTGCTGGAAGGCGTGGTGCGCGTTTACCGGATCATGGCCGACGGCCGGCGCGCCATTATGGGTTTCATTCACCCCGGCGAGGTGCTTGGCGTCTCCTTCCAGGATCGCTATCTCTTCACGGCCGAGGCGGTGACCGAGGTCAAGGTCCGGCGCTTCGCCAGAAACCGCTTCTTCGAAACGATTAACGAATCGCCCGCTTTGCGGCCCCAGCTCTTCGCGATCCTGTGCGATGAGATGTCCGCGGCTCAGGATCAAATGCTGCTGCTCGGACGAAAGACAGCAGAAGAACGGGTCGTCAGCTTCCTTCTTGCTATTCATCGCAAAAGCACGTCCGGCATTGAGATCGAGCTGCCGATGAGCCGCCAGGATATGGCGGACTATCTCGGCTTGACGATGGAAACGGTGTCGCGGATGATGACAGGATTGATGCGTCGTGGCCTGATCGACGCTGGAACTCGTCACAATGTCACGCTTCGCAAACTCGCCGCTTTGCGGGAAATCGCCGGGCACGATGCTGACGAGATGGAGCCCAGAGCCTCACAGTCCCGCCGGGCGGTTTGGCCCAATTGATTTTGAAATGAGGGACGAATGCCGACATCGGCTGTCACCGCCGAACTGACCGCTCTCGCGAAAATCCTGGATTTAGCCAATGTCATCATTCATGACGTGGACGGCAGGATTTTATATTGGACGGCAGGCTGCGAGCACCTCTACGGCTGGAGCCGAAAGGAGGCACATGGAAAGATCGTTCATGACCTCCTGAAGACGAAATATCCTCTGCCTCGAGGCGAAATTGTTGCGCAGCTTCGCGACCACGGCAGTTGGCAAGGCGAAATCAAGCATCGGAAGAAGGACGGATCAGTCGTCATCGTTTCGAGTTTGTGGGTCGCCCGAAAATCCGAAAACAATGTTATTCATTCCGTGCTTCAGAACAACAGCGACATTACCGGCTTGAAGAACGCGCAGGACGAACTCGCCGCGCGCGAAGCGCATCTTCGCTCGATCCTGGATACGGTTCCTGAGGCGATGATCGTCATTGACGAGCAGGGCACCGTCACGTCGTTCAGCGCGGCGGCAGCGCAACTCTTCGGCTACGATGCCGACGAAGTCGTCGGGCGCAACGTCAAAATGCTAATGCCCGAACCTTATCGGGCGGAGCACGACAATTACATCGGGCGCTATCTCAGCACCGGCGAGGCGCGGATTATCGGCTATGGCCGTGTGGTGAAAGGGCTCACCAAGGACGGAGCAACCTTCCCGATGGAATTAGCGGTCGGCGAAGCGCAGTCCAATGGCCAGCGCATTTTCACGGGATTCATCCGCGACCTGACGAGCCGCCAAAGAATGGAAGATGAGCTGCGGCAGGCACAGAAAATGGAGGCGATCGGACAACTGACCGGTGGCCTGGCGCATGACTTCAACAACCTGCTGACGGTGATCACCGGCAATCTCGAAATGCTGGAGATGAGTCTTTCGACGTCAAACCAGCGCGAACTCTTGCGAGAGGCACAGGACGCCGCCCAGGACGGCGCGAAATTGACCGGCCAACTCCTGGCCTTCGGTCGACGCCAGCCGCTGAACCCGAAACCCACGGATTTGGCGCCGTTGATCGCGAATTTTTCGGAGCTTCTGCGCCGCACCCTGGGCGAGTCGATCAAACTGACAATCCAGGTGAACGGATCGGAGCATCTGTGCGTCGTCGATGCGGCGCAATTGCAAAACGCCCTGCTCAATCTGGCCATCAATGCGCGCGACGCCATGCCGCGTGGTGGCAATCTGACGATCGAGACGTCGCACGTGCGCCTCGACGCGGATTACGCGCAGATGTATCCCGAAGTGCGAACCGGTCGCTATGTTCTGATTGCCGTGACCGATACGGGTGGAGGCATGTCCGAGGACGTCCGGCAGCGCGCCTTCGAGCCGTTTTTTACGACGAAAGCGACCGGAGCGGGCACAGGCCTCGGCCTCAGCATGGTCTATGGCTTCGTCAAGCAATCGGGCGGGAATATTCAAATTTACAGCGAACTGGACCGCGGCACGAGCATAAGAATTTTCCTGCCATTGGCGGAGGCCTTTCAAGCTGGCGGAGAGCTGGCAGCGGGCCATGTCGATGCCGGCACCCTGCCTCGGGGATCCGAGACGATTCTCGTGGTCGAGGACGATGCCCGTGTCCGCCGGGTCACCATCGCAAGGCTGCGGAGCCTGGGCTACCAGGTCATCGAGGCTGATAACGGCACGGCCGCGCTCGCGCTGCTTGCCGCTCATCCTAAAATTGCAATGATCTTTACCGACGTCGTGATGCCCGGGGGTTTGAGCGGCGATGAACTGGCGGAGGCGGCGCTCATCGCGAGGCCGGATCTCAAAATCCTGTTCACGTCCGGCTATGCCGAGCCGGCGATCGCGCGACAGGGTCTGGGCGCGGGCGCATGGTTGAAGAAGCCTTACACGGCGGCCGAACTCGCCAAAAAAGTGCGCGAGATCCTGCACCAATCGTCTTTGTCCTAGGACCCGGTGTCCGGGTTTTGGCGTGGATCACTGCCTGGAGCGGTCGCTTGCCAAAAGAGCGATCCACCGCGGCCAGGACGCAATTTCGAACTTCCGGCACCGCAGCGCGAAAACACCGCAATATCAATGATCTGCCATTGGTGGGCCGGGAGGGACTCGAACCCCCAACCAGACCGTTATGAGCGGCCGGCTCTAACCATTGAGCTACCGGCCCAGCGCAATTTTGCAGATTCGCGCTGGCAATGCGGCGACTTACACCGAAAAAGCGGAAGCTTGCAACCTATCGGAAGCCGAAAGCCACGCGGGCGCAGGTAATATCGCCGAATCGCTCCTCGCCCTGGCGCACCAGCTTGCCGCCCATGTGCTTATAGAAACTGGTGGCGCGCTCATTCTCGGCGAGCGCCCAGACGAGCATCGCGCCATAGCCGTGTTCGGCCAGATCGCGATGGGCCATCTCGAATAGCCGCCGGCCAAACCCGAGCCCCTGGAATTCCGGCGCAAGGTAAAGCTCAAAGATTTCACCGCCGTAAGGCAATTCGGGCAGGCGGTTGCGGCCATAGCTGACATAACCGCCGATCGATTCGTCGAAATCCAGAACCGCCAGGCGCGATCCGCGCAAAATCGCATTACGCCACCACCGCGGACCACGCCGGGCGACCATCTTTTCGAGTTCGCGCCCAGGAATGATTCCGCGATATGCGTCGCGCCAGGCCGCATCATGGACAGAGGCAATATCGAGTGCATCTTCCACGCGCGCCGACCGTATGGTGATAAGCGCCTGTGCCATGAACGCATGTTAGATGCGGAGGGTGGAAGACCGCAAGTCCCTATTCTTGCAAATTTATGGAACAGGTGCTCGCGGCGCGCGCCACCTCTCGCTTCGGACGGCAAAAAGCTCTAAGTAGCCCACATGTGGTCGCACAAGACATCGCCGCAGGAAAAGCGCGGCTACCATCACGGCCGTTTGAAAGACGCCCTGGTCGAGGCTGCGCGCGCGCTGATCGCCGAGCGCGGCACCAGCGGCTTCACTCTGACCGACGCGGCAAAATTGGCCGGCGTCACCACAGCCGCCCCCTATCGCCATTTCGCCGACCGCAACGCCCTTTTGGACGAACTGGCCCGGCGCGGCTTCGATATGTTCAACCAACGGCTCAAGGGCGCCTGGAACGAGGGTCAACCGGACCCGGCAACCGCGTTGCGTCGGATGGGGTCGGCCTATCTCGCCTTCGCCCGAGAAGAGCCGGGACTCTACAACACGATCTTCAGCGGCAGCGATTTGCCACCCCCTTCGGCGGACACCGAGGATGCATCCAATACCGCATTCGCCATTCTGGAACACGCGACCTCGGCCGTTTTGCGCCAGTATGGCGCGCCCACCGGCGAAGCGCATCGACTGGCCTACGAAATCTGGGCCATGGCGCATGGCATTGCGACGCTCAGCCATGCCGGCCATCTGCGGGAGCCGGATTGCGACCCGAGCCTCCTGCTTTACGGCGCCGTCAACAGCCTGATGGAAATGGCCGTTCGCCGGGCGCTCGGCACGTCGTAAAGAATCTTTGCAAAGCACGGCCCAGTTTTAGCCATCTTTAACTCTTTGCGGCCATTTTGCCGCAATGGCGCGTCGCGTATTGCCTTTCCTCGCAGCCACGGCTGTGTTTTCCCTGCTTGCAGGCTGCTCCCTGTTCGAGCGCGCGCATCGTCCCGCCTGGCGCACCGAAGCCGAAGAAAGTTGCCTCTCCCAAGGGCTCGTCAAAGTCACCGCCTATGTGCAGCCGTCGGCGGAAATCAATGGCCCCGGTATTTGCGGGCTCGTGCATCCGTTCAAAATCGCCGCCCTCGCCGACGATACCGTGACGCTCAATCAAAGAATCGTCTTGGCCTGCCCCATGATCCCGGCCTTGAACGGTTGGATCAGCGATGTCGTGCAGCCGGCGGCGCAAGCGCGCTTCGGCCAGCAAGTGGTCGAGATCGAGACCTTCGGCTCCTATAGTTGCCGCGGTATCGACAATATGAGCGGCGCCAGCCTGTCGGAACACGCGTTCGCCAACGCCATCGATGTGTCCGGCTTCGTCCTGGCCGACGGCCGCGAAATCAACGTGCAGAACGACTGGAAGAAAGAAACGCAGGAAGGCGCTTTCCTGCACGACGTGCATCAGGGCGCGTGCGACACGTTCTCGACGGTGCTCGGCCCCGGTTCGGATATGTTCCATTACAATCATATCCATGTCGATCTCGCGCATCACGCGATCATGCGCGACGGCACGATGCGCCATGTCTGCAAACCGGTGCCGCAAACCGTGTTGCCGCCGCCCGAGCCGGACGGGCTGCCGGAATCGCCGCCGCTCGACAATCCGGACCTTATCTCCCGACGCCAGCAGCCGACTGCGCCTGCGCCAGCCTACGCCTCGGTCCCCGCCTATCGCACGCAAACCGTGCCGCACGCGTCGGCTTTCGCGCCGCCGGCCGATATTCCTGACCCGGACCACACGTCGAGCATTAAGCGCAAGCAGCCCGCCGCTGATGAGAACCCGGACGATTAGGTTACGATCAGGCGAAACGTTTGCCTTTTGGCGCCCGGCCATGCCATGAGAGCACCCGTTACCTGCGAACGGGTCCATCATGTCTGCCACATTCACCGCTACCGTCACGCCTCCCGACCGCCCTCTTCATGGCCGCGTACTGCCGCCCGGCTCGAAATCCATCACCAACCGCGCGCTGCTGCTTGCGGCCCTCGCCAGGGGCACGAGCCGGCTGACCGGCGCGCTGAAGAGCGACGACACGCGCTACATGTCGCAGGCGTTGCGCGACATGGGGGTGGAAATCAGCGAACCCGATGAGACGACCTTCGTAGTCACCGGCAGCGGCGTTCTGCGCGCACCGGCCAAGCCGCTTTTTCTCGGCAATGCCGGCACCGCGACGCGCTTTCTCACCGCGGCCGTGGCAAGTGTCAACGGCATGGTCATCGTCGACGGCGACGCGCACATGCGCAAACGCCCGATCGAGCCGCTGGTGGCGGCGCTGCGCGCCTTCGGCATCGACATTGCCAGCACCAACAAATGCCCGCCCGTGACCGTGCATGGCCGCGGACGTCTGCCTGCAGGTCGTCTGGAAGTCGACGGCGGCCTGTCGAGCCAATATGTTTCGGCGCTTCTGATGATGGGCGCGCTTGGCGCAGGGCCGATCGAGATCGCCCTCACCACGCAAGAGATCGGCGCCCGCGGCTATATCGACCTGACGCTCGCCGCGATGCGTGCTTTTGGCGCGGAATTTAGCCAAACCGATCCCGTGACCTGGATTGTCCAGCCGACGGGCTATCGCGCGGCCGACTATCATATCGAGCCGGACGCGTCGGCGGCGACCTATCTGTGGGCCGCCGAGGCCCTGACCGGCGGCGCCATCGATATCGGTACGAGCGCGCCGATGACGCAGCCGGATGCCAAGGCGAAGGATATCATCGCACAATTCCCCCATCTGCCGGGCGTCATCGACGGCGAGCAGATGCAGGACGCGGTTCCAACCATTGCCGTGCTTGCCGCCTTTAACGCGACGCCGGTGCGTTTCACCGGCATCGCGAATCTGCGTGTGAAGGAATGCGATCGGATCGCGGCGCTCGATGAAGGCCTCAATCGCATCAAGCCGGGACTCTCGCATCAGGAAGGCGACGACCTGATCGTCGCTGCCGATCCTGCCTTGGTCGGCACGACGACCAAGGCGGTCATCGATCCGCATGCCGACCATCGCATGGCGATGAGCTTTGCCTTGGCCGGATTGAAGATCGGCGGTCTCGTGATCGACGACGCCGGTTGCGTCGCCAAGACCTACCCTGATTACTGGGATGCACTACGCTCGCTCGGAGTCGAAGTAACAACGAACGAGTGACGTGCATTCCCCTCTCCCGCTTCGCAGGAGAGGGGACGCGCCCAATCTTCGCGCGAACTTTCGCAGATGGCCGGATGAATGCGAAAGCTACGACGCCTCCTCCGTATGGATCGTGATGAGCCGCGCATCTTGCGCCACTTGCTGGCCTTCCGCCGCCGCGACATCCGACACCACGCCGGCGGACGGCGCGACGAGCGTATGCTCCATCTTCATCGCCTCGACGATGGCGACGCGCTGGCCCTTTTCGACCTTGTCGCCGGGCTTGACGAAGAGCGCGACCAGTTTCCCGTGCATGGGCGAGGTCACGGTCCCGTCGCCCTCGCCCTCATGCTCGTAATCGACGCCGAGCGGATCGAATGGAACGACGGTCGTTTGCTGCCCGTCGTCGAGCACGAAGACCGTGCCGCCGCCGGGAATGCCGATCACGTGGCAATCGCTGGCGATCATGTCCGGCTGAGCCTTGTGCAATCCAAGATAAGTGACGTGGTCGTAGTGCAGACTGGGGATCGTAACGCTCTGTCCCGCCCCCTCCAGGCTGCCGGTTAAAACAGCATCCACCCTTTTGCCCTCGACGAGGACGGCGAGAGACGAGCGCCGCGGCCCCGTGAGCGCGAAACCGTCGGAAACATTCCAAGGATCGTGGCCGAAGGGCGACTTTTTATGCAGATCATGCACCTTCTGCTTCATCGCGAAGACCGCGCCGCGCGCGACCGATGCCGCATTGATCTCCCGTGTCACGGCACCGAGTTCCGTGAGATTCCGGTCGATAAAGCCGGTATCGAATTGCTCGTCGCGAAACGCCGGCGCTTCGCAGAGGGCGCGCAGGAAACGCACATTGCATTTGGGTCCCGCGACCGTGGTCTTCTTCAAGGCCTGCGCCAAGCGGGTCAGGGCCTCCTGCCGTGTCGCCCCATGCGTGATCAATTTTGCGATCATCGGATCGTAGAAGGGCGTCACCTCGTCGCCCATTGCGACGCCCGTGTCCACGCGAAGGCCCGGCGCGGTCGGAAAATGCAGCGACCACAATTTGCCCGCTTGAGGCAGAAAGCCGTTCTCCGGATCTTCCGCATAGAGACGTGCTTCGAAGGCGTGGCCCGTGCAGCGGATATCCTCTTGCTTGACCGGCAGGGGTTCACCGGCCGCAACGCGAAACTGCAGCGCGACGAGATCGAGGCCCGTGATCGCCTCGGTCACCGGATGCTCGACCTGAAGCCGTGTGTTCATTTCCATGAAATAGAAGCCGTCGGCGCGTAAGCCTTTGCTGCCGTCGACAATGAATTCGATGGTTCCGGCGCCCTGGTAGCCGACCGCGCGCGCGGCATCGACCGCGGCCTTGCCCATGGCCGCGCGCACCTCCGGCGTCATGCCCGGCGCCGGCGCTTCCTCGATCACCTTCTGATGGCGCCGCTGCAAAGAACAATCGCGCTCGAACAGATGGATCGCGTTGCCATGCGCGTCGCCGAACACCTGCATCTCGATGTGGCGCGGCGCCAGAATGTATTTCTCGATCAGCACGTGCGAGTTGCCAAAGGCCGATTGCGCCTCGCGCTGCGCGCCTTCCAACGCGGCCGCGAAATCCGCTGCCGCATCGACACGGCGCATGCCTTTGCCGCCGCCGCCGGCAACAGCTTTGATCAGCACGGGATAACTGATCGCCTCGGCTTGTGCGGCCAGGAAATGTGCGTCCTGTTCGGCGCCGTGATAGCCCGGCACGACCGGCACGCCGGCCTTTTGCATCAGCGCCTTGGCGCCGTCCTTGAGGCCCATGGCCCGGATGGCGGAAGGCGGCGGCCCGACGAAGACGATGCCGGCGTCGGCGCAGGCTTGCGCAAAATCGACATTCTCGGAGAGGAACCCATAGCCGGGATGAATGCAATCCGCCTTCGCTTGCTTGGCAACGGCAATGATCTTGTCCGCGACCAGATAGCTTTCGCGCGCCGGCGCCGGACCGATCAGATAGGCCTCATCCGCCTGTTTGACATGCTGGGCATGGGCGTCGGCCTCGGAATAAACCGCAATCGTGTGCATGCCCAGCTTCTTGGCGGTGCGCATGATGCGGCACGCGATTTCGCCGCGATTGGCGATGAGGACGGAACGGAGCGAAGTAGCCATAAATTGCCTCTTAAATGGACCGCGAGCGTCCCAATATTCACATTCTGAAGACCCCGAACTGCGTCTCTTCCACGGGCGCGTTCAGGCAGGCCGAGAACGCCAGCGCCAGGACGCGGCGGGTCTCGCTGGGCAATATGATCCCATCATCCCAAAGCCGGGCCGTGGCATAATAGGGCGAGCCTTCCGCCTCATATTGCGCGCGGATCGGCGCTTTGAACGCCTCTTCTTCTTCGGCGCTCCAGCTCTTGCCCGCCGCCTCGATATTGTCGCGGCGCACCGTTGCCAGCACGCTTGACGCCTGTTCGCCGCCCATCACCGAAATGCGCGAGTTCGGCCAGGTGAATAAGAAACGCGGACCATAGGCGCGCCCGCACATGCCGTAATTGCCGGCGCCGAACGAGCCGCCGACCAGCAGGGTGATTTTCGGTACGCGCGCCGACGCGACCGCCGTCACCAGCTTCGCGCCGTCCTTCGCGATGCCGCCGGCCTCATATTGCCGCCCGACCATGAAGCCACTGATATTTTGCAAGAACAGCAGCGGGATGCGACGCTGGCAGCACAGCTCGATGAAATGCGCGCCCTTGAGCGCGCTTTCCGAAAACAGAATGCCATTGTTGGCGATAATGCCGACCGGCATGCCGTGCAGATGGGCAAAGCCGGTGATCAGCGTCGTGCCGTAGCGCGCCTTGAACTCGTCGAACTCGCTGCCATCCACCAGGCGCGCGATCACTTCGCGGATGTCATATTGCTTCTTGAGGTCGGTCGGGACGATGCCTTCCAAGTCCTTGGCATCATATTTCGGCTCGCGCGGTTCGATCAGCGCGAGATCCACGGGTTTGCGCGAATTCAGATTGGCGACGATGCGCCGCGCGATCGCCAAGGCATGCTCGTCGTTGCCGGCAAAGTGATCGGCGACGCCAGAAATGCGCGTGTGCACATCCGCCCCGCCCAGATCCTCGGCCGAAACGATCTCGCCCGTCGCGGCCTTCACCAAGGGCGGACCGCCGAGGAAAATCGTGCCTTGATTCTTGACGATGACCGTCTCGTCGGACATCGCCGGGACATAGGCGCCGCCCGCCGTGCAAGAGCCCATCACCACGGCGATCTGCGCGATGCCGGCCGCCGACAGATTGGCCTGATTGTAGAAGATCCGGCCGAAATGCTCGCGATCGGGAAACACCTCGGTCTGATGCGGCAGATTGGCCCCACCGGAATCGACAAGATAGAGGCACGGCAGGCGATTTTCGCGGGCGATTTCCTGGGCGCGCAAATGCTTCTTCACCGTGATCGGAAAATAGGTGCCGCCCTTGATGGTGGAATCGTTGGCGACCACCATCACCTCCCTGCCTTCGACCCGGCCGATGCCGCAGATCAGGCCGGCGCCGTGGATGTCGTCGTCATACATGCCGAAGGCGGCGAGCGAGCCGAGCTCGAGAAAGGCGCTGGCCGGATCGAGAAGCTGCATCACCCGATCGCGCGGCAGGAGCTTGCCGCGCGCCAAATGCCGGGCGCGCGCTTTTTCCGGCCCGCCGACAGCCGCAGCCGCGCGGCGGGCTTTGAGCTCGGCGGTCAGAGCTGCCCATTGGGTGCGGTTGGTGGCAAACTCGGCGGAATGCGGATCGATACTGGATTTCAGAATGGCCACGTGAGGTTTCCAACCCTATGATTGCGGGCAGTATGCCGTGCTTTTTGCACGGGGGCGAGGCCCTAATTGCCGCTCAACCATTCGTGCCAAGGAGGACATTATGTGCCGCAACATCCGCACGCTGTTCAATTTCGAGCCCCCGGCAACAGAGGAGGAAATCCGGGCCTCGGCCGTGCAATTCGTGCGGAAATTGAGCGGCTTCGCCCATCCGTCGAAGGCCAATGAGGCCGCATTCGACGTGGCGGTCGAGGAAGTGACGCAAGCGGCGACCCGCCTGTTGCAGGCCTTGCACACGAACCAGCCGCCCCGCGATCGCGAGACGGAAGCGGCAAAAGCCCGCGCAAGGGCGCAAGAGCGCTTCGCCTGAGACGTATATTTCGTCGATCAGCGCACCACTCAAACGCTCAAATGGGCGCTCAAAGCGGACGCCGCCCCGAAAATTGTTTGCGCACCATCGGAAAAAATATCATAACAAACTGATTTATATGAGATAATCGGCCTATTAGTCTGTTCTCAAAAAATTTTCTAAAGAAAGCGGTTACCCCTATGCGGGATGCCGCCCCCCTTTTCTGCCGCCAATAACGGATCGCGGCATAAATAATCCTGCACGTGCCCGCATCTCCCAAATAATCCTTTGGCCGCGAACGCAAATTTTAGTTGTTCTAAATATGTTCTTTCGCTCGGCATTGCAAGCCCGGCTTGCCGCAAAGATCGCCCCGTCGGGCAAATCTTTGAGCGGGCGCGGCACCTTCTCGCACGGCGGCGCCGCCGGCGTGAGAAGCGCGCCACAGACGAAAAAATCATGAGGTCGTAAACTCTGTTCTGTGACTCATGGTGACAAGATGGAAGAATCACCCAACAGGATGTTTTCGCCTCACTTACACCACATTTTCCGGTCAGGCCCCGCCTGCTTCGGCCTTGTAACTGGCTCTGGCTGCGTTACATATGGAACTATCCAGAATTGTGTCCGTGCGGGCTCAGGTTTGCGCGGCGTGTGGTTTTGCGAAGGCCAAGGCCGGTGTGGTTAACGCGGGCTTAGGACCATGGCGGCCAATTTATGCGTTGAGGCGAATCACAGGGGAAGCCCTGCGGGCGCGCCAATGCCGAATTGGGCAGCGCGGATTTAGAGAGTTGTAAGTGCTGGCGGGCTAAAACCCGTGGCGGTGACGGAGTTTATCCACAGATGGCGAAAAAAGACGACGAAAAGCCCGAAGGCGAAGCGATTGTAGAAGCAACGCCCGATAGCCCGTTGCTCGACCTCTCGGATGCCGCCGTCAAAAGGATGATCAAGCTCGCCAAAAAGCGCGGCTTCGTCACCTATGGTGAATTGAATTCGGTCATGTCGACCGAAGAGGTCAATTCCGAACAGATCGAAGACATTCTCTCGATGCTCAACGAAATGGGCATCAACGTGGTCGAGAATGAGGAAGCCGAAGAAGGCGAGAAGGAAGAGAGCGAGGAAGAAGAGCCCGAGGGTGGCGATCTCGTCGAAACCGCTCGATCGACCGCCGTCGCGACCCGCAGCTCGGAGCCGGCAGACCGGACCGACGACCCAGTCCGCATGTATTTGCGCGAGATGGGCTCGGTCGAGCTTCTCTCGCGCGAGGGCGAAATCGCCATCGCCAAGCGGATCGAAGCCGGCCGCGAGGCCATGATCGCCGGCCTGTGTGAAAATCCCCTGACCTTCCAGGCCATTATCATCTGGCGCGACGAACTTGTCGAAGGCAAGATCCTGCTGCGCGACATTATCGACCTCGAGGCGACCTATGCCGGCCCGGACGGCAAGAATACGCCCAAGATCGATATGACGGCGCCCGGCGCCGAAGCCCTGCTCGCGGCCCGCAACGAAGCGGAGGCCGCAAGCCGCTCCGCCCCGACCGCGCCGCGCACCCCGCCCGCCGGCCTTGGCGAAGACGGCGAACCGCGCCCGGCGGACGAGAATTTCGACGACGAAGACGATATGGAAAATTCGGTCTCGCTGTCGGCCATGGAAGCGGAATTGAAGCCGAAGGTGCTCGAAACCTTCGACCGCATCGCCTCGACCTATAAGAAGCTGCGCCGTCTGCAAGACCAGAATGTCGAAAACAAGCTGAAGAACGAGACCCTGACCCCCAGTCAGGAGCGCAAGTACAAGGCGCTCAAGAAGGAAATCGTCACCGACGTGAAGTCGCTGTCGCTCAACCAGAACCGCATCGATGCGCTGGTCGAGCAGCTCTACGACATCAACAAGCGGCTCGTTGGCCTCGAAACCAAGCTGATGCGCCTCGCCGAGAGCTACGGCGTGTCGCGCGAGGACTTCCTCAAGAACTATCAGAATTCCGAGCTCGATCCGAAGTGGCTCTTGCGCGTCTCGAAGCTCGGCGGCCGCGGCTGGAAGGAATTCGTCGCCTCCGGCAAGGACGGCATTCGCGAATTGCGGACCGACATCCACTCCCTCGCGACCGAAACGGGCCTGGAAATCCAGGAATTCCGCAAGATCGTCCATATGGTGCAGAAGGGCGAGCGTGAAGCCCGCCAGGCAAAGAAGGAAATGGTCGAGGCCAACCTGCGCCTCGTCATCTCGATCGCCAAGAAATACACCAATCGCGGCCTGCAGTTCCTTGATCTCATCCAGGAAGGCAATATCGGCCTGATGAAGGCGGTCGATAAGTTTGAATACCGCCGCGGCTACAAGTTCTCGACCTATGCCACCTGGTGGATCCGCCAAGCGATCACCCGCTCGATAGCCGACCAAGCGCGGACGATCCGCATTCCGGTCCACATGATCGAGACGATCAATAAGATCGTGCGGACCTCGCGCCAGATGCTGCATGAAATCGGCCGCGAGCCGACCCCGGAGGAGCTCGCCGAAAAGCTCGCCATGCCACTCGAAAAAGTGCGCAAGGTGCTCAAGATCGCCAAGGAACCGGTGAGCCTCGAGACGCCGATCGGCGATGAAGAAGATTCGCACCTCGGCGATTTCATCGAGGACAAGAATGCGATTCTGCCGATCGACGCGGCCATTCAGTCGAACCTGCGCGAAACGACGACGCGCGTTCTCGCCAGCTTGACGCCGCGCGAAGAACGCGTGCTGCGCATGCGCTTCGGCATCGGCATGAACACCGACCACACGCTGGAAGAAGTCGGCCAGCAATTCTCGGTGACGCGCGAGCGTATCCGCCAGATCGAGGCAAAAGCCTTGCGCAAGCTGAAGCACCCCTCCCGGTCGCGCAAATTGCGCAGCTTCCTGGACAATTAGAGCATTTTCCAGAAAAGTTGCACGACTTTTCGGTTAAGAACCGAAGGTCCGCGTAGCGAAAATGCGATAAAACAAGGATGTAGAGCAATTTTGCGTTTCTGAAAGAAAGCAAAATTCGCTAAAGCTTCTTTTGGGATCGAAACGCGCCGCTTGCCATGTTCTGGCCACGGCGCGTTTTGCTTTTTTGATCGAGGCCAAAGCCGCTTCGCAGCGGATTTAAGAGGCAAAGATGCAAGACAAGCGCTCGCTTCTGATCATAGAAGACGACGAGCCTTTGACGGTTGCGCTCCGCCGATCTTTCGAGCGCCGCGCCTATGACGTTCAGACTGCCAGCAGTCTCGATGAAGCGAAAGAAATCTTGTCGGCGCACGCGCCGAATTTTGCCGTGGTCGACCTCAAGCTCGCAAGCGGATCGGGCCTCACATGCGTCAAGCTGTTGCATGAGCATGATCCAGCGATCAGAACCGTCGTGCTCACCGGATTTGCCAGCATCGCCACCGCCGTCGAAGCGATCAAGCTGGGGGCATGCCATTATCTGCCCAAGCCCGCCAACGCCGAGGAAATCGAGGCAGCGTTCGCGCGCACGGATGGCGACACATCCGTATCGCCGACCAGCACGCCCACCACGATCAAAACGCTCGAATGGGAGCGCATTCACGAGACCCTGGTCGCGACCGATTTCAATATTTCGGAAACGGCGCGCCGCCTCGGCATGCATCGGCGCACGCTGGCCCGCAAATTGGAAAAGCGGCCGGTGCGCTGAGACACGCGAATTTCACGTGCGTCCGAGCCAAGGGGCGCTGATATTACGCTTTATTCCGCATGACTTTTACCCACGCCGCGGCGGCCATGGCCGCAAGCGCAAACCACGTGATCACATAGACGAGATGATTGTTGGGAAGGTTGACCACGGTCAAACCGCCGAACGGTTGGCCGGGCCCGCTCAGCGCGGTATCGGCGTCGACGAAATAGGGCGCCGCATCCGGCACATTCATCACTTTAGCGATCGCGGCAACGTCGCGCGAATACCACCGGCCGGCATCGGGATCGTTCTTGCGCAGGAAACCGCCTCCCGGCTCCGTCATGCGCAAAAGACCCGTCACGGTCGCGTCAGTGGGCGGCGGCGCAACGCGGTCCTTGTCATCCTGCGCCACAAAGCCGCGGTTGATCAGAATGGTGAAACCGCGCGCGGCGTGCAGCGGTGACATCACCCAATATCCCGGCCCGAGTTCCGTCACCGCTTGGACGAGCACGGGGGGCGTGCCGAGAAAAGCGCCTTCGATCCGCACATGCCTGTAAGCGTCATGCTCCGCGCTCAGTTGCGGCCAGCTTTGAGGTCCGGGCGCGTCGGTCGCACTTGCGTGGATGCGGCTGTCGATCGCCGCGATCAAATCGAGCTTCCACGCCCGGCGCTGAATTTGCCATATGCCGAGAGACGTGAAAACGACGAAGGCGATCACGCAGAGAGCAGAGAAAGCGATGCGCGAAGATTGCTTCGATCGCGCATCGTCTCCAATTTGCGTCACGGCATCTGCCGTATTTCTTGTGCGGAGGCCGGCATCATATTGCGGGTCATATTATACATGACCCAGATCGAGCCACTGAGAGTGATCACCACCAGGAGAATGGTGAACATGGCCGACATCATCGTCCAGCCGCCTTCCGCCTTGCCATTCATATGCAGGAAGAAAATCATATGGACGATCATCTGCGTGACCGCGCAGGCGAGAACGGCGACCGTCGTCAATGCGTTGCTGTCGAAGACATGCGCCATCACCAGCCAGAACGGAATCGCGGTCAGAACAACCGAGAGACCGAAGCCGATCAGATAGGATTTCAGCGTGCCATGCGCATGGCCATCGTCGTGATGCACATCGGCGCTCATCGCAAAATCCCCATCAGATAGACGAAAGTGAAAACGCCGATCCAAACGACGTCGAGAAAGTGCCAGAACAGGCTGAGGCACATCAGCCGGCGCCTGTTGGCGACGATCAGGCCATGTTTGCCGACCTGCACCATCAGTGTGGTCAGCCAAATGAGGCCGCAGGTCACGTGAAAGCCGTGCGTACCGACCAGCGTGAAAAAGGAGGACAGAAACGCGCTGCGCTGCGGCGTCGCGCCCTCGCTGATCATATGCGCGAATTCGCGCAATTCGATGGTGAGGAACGCGAGGCCGAACAGGCCCGTGACCAAGAGCCAGAATTGCGTCGCCCGCACCTTGTTTTCCACCATCGTCAGCATGGCGAAGCCATAGGTGATCGAGGACATGAGCAGCATCGTGGTATTGAGCGCAACCGTCGGCAGATCGAACAAAGTCTTCGGCGACGGCCCTGCGGCGTAATTGCCGCCAAGCACGCCATAGGTCGCAAACAGGATCGCGAAGATGAGGCAGTCGCTCATGATATAGATCCAAAAGCCCAGCATCGTGCTGTGGCCTTCGGCATGATCGTGTTCGTCGACGACGTAAAAGGCGGGCGCTTTTGCGGGGGCGATTGCAACGTCAGACATGGTCACTCTCCCGCCGCAAGCGCTTGCGTACGCGCATTTTCCGTCGCGATCACCTCCTCGACCGGAATATGGAAGTCGCGGTTGTAATTGAACGTGTGGCCGATCGCGACGACGAGCACGCCGATGATGCTCAACGCCGCAAGCCACCAGATATACCAGATCATGGCAAAGCCGAAGGCCCCGCTCAAGCCGGCAAGAATGACGCCGGTTCCGGTATTCTTCGGCATATGGATCGGCTTGAAGCCGGACAGCGGCCGCACATAGCCGTGCGCTTTCATATCGGCCCAGGCATCGAGGTCATGGACGATAGGCGTGAACGCGAAATTGTATTCCGGCGGCGGCGAGGATGTCGACCATTCGAGTGTGCGGCCGTTCCACGGGTCGCCCGTCGTATCGCGCAACGCCTCGCGCTTCATGAAGCTGACGAAGAACTGCATCAGCGTGCAGGCGATGCCAAGCGCGATCAAAGCCGCGCCGAAGGCGGCGACGACGAACCAGATCTGCAAGCTCGGGTCGTCGAAATGGCGCAGACGCCTTGTCACGCCCATGAGGCCGAGCACATAGAGCGGCATGAAGGCGAAATAGAAGCCGACAACCCAGAACCAGAAGGACAACTTGCCCCAGAACGGATCGAGCTTGAAGCCGAAGGCCTTGGGAAACCAGAAATTGATCCCGGCGAAAAGGCCGAAGAGCACGCCGCCGATAATCACATTGTGGAAATGGGCGATCAGGAAGAGGCTGTTGTGCAGCACGAAATCCGCCGGCGGCACCGCCAGCATCACGCCTGTCATGCCGCCGATGACGAAGGTCAGCATGAAGGCGATGGTCCACATCATCGGCAATTCGAAGCGGATACGGCCGCGATACATGGTGAACAGCCAGTTGAAGATCTTCGCGCCGGTCGGAATCGAAATCACCATTGTGGTGATGCCGAAGAAAGAATTGACGCTGGCGCCCGAGCCCATGGTGAAAAAGTGATGCAGCCACACGATGTAGGACAGGATGGTGATCACCATCGTGGCGTAGACCATCGACGTGTAGCCGAACAGCCTTTTGCCCGAAAATGTCGACGTGACTTCCGAGAAAATGCCGAACACCGGCAAGACGAGAATGTAGACCTCGGGATGGCCCCAAATCCAGATGATGTTGACATACATCATCGGATTGCCGCCAAAATCATTGGTGAAGAAATTGGTGCCGACGTAGCGGTCGAGCGCAAGAAGCGTCAGAACTGCGGTCAGAACCGGAAACGCGGCGACGATGAGAATGTTGGTGCAGAGTGCGGTCCAGGTGAACACCGGCATGCGCATCATCGTCATGCCGGGGGCGCGCAATTTAACGATCGTCGCGACCAGATTGACGCCGGAGAGCAACGTTCCGACGCCGGCGACCTGCAACGACCAAATGTAATAGTCGACGCCGGAGTCGGGGCTATAGGCGAGGCCCGATAAAGGCGGATAGGCGAGCCAGCCGGTGCGCGCAAACTCGCCGATGAAGAGCGACATCATCACGAGCACCGCTCCGGCAACCGTCATCCAGAAGCTGAAATTGTTGAGGAACGGGAACGAAACGTCGCGCGCGCCGATCTGCAGCGGCACGACATAGTTCATCATGCCGGTGACCAGCGGCATGGCCACGAAGAAGATCATGATGACGCCATGTGCGGAGAAGACCTGGTCATAATGGTGCGCCGGCAAGAAGCCTTGGTTGTCACCAAAGGAAACCGCCTGCTGCGCGCGCATCATGATCGCGTCGGCAAAGCCGCGCAGCAGCATGATGAGCCCGAGGATCACATACATGACGCCGATGCGCTTGTGATCGACCGTCGTGAACCATTCGCGCCACAGATAGCCCCACAGGCGAAAATAGGTGATGGCCCCGAGCACCGCGATGCCGCCGATCGCCACCCCGGCGAACGTGGCGACCAGGATGGGCTCCTGATAGGGAATGGCATCCAGAGTTAACCGGCCAAAAATAGGACTCACCGCCACGGGATCAGCAGACATCGCAACAACCAATTAAAGAGGAGACAAGGAGGAGGTGGGCTCGGGCGAAGTTCCGGGCGCGGGCAAGCCGGCACCGCGCAACGGCGACATGTCCCTGAGCTGCAGCGTATCCTGGTTCCAGAAACTCAACTCACTATTCTTGGGCCGCTCGCAGAGCGAAGCCACATAGGACGGCTCAGGCCCGAACACACTGCCGCGGCGGGCAAACTTGTCGTAGGTGAGCGGCACCAGATTGTTGACGCCTTCGAGCCCGAGGCCCCCTTTGGCATCAATTCGCATCATCTCGTCCTGGCACATCTTGCCGGTGTCGACGCAAAGATTCACGATCGCATGATAGAGATCGGGGGCGACCGAGCCGTAATAGCTCACGGGCACGTTCTCGCTGGGCTTTTCGAGCTGCTTATAGGCATCGCGATCAAGCGTATTGCCGGCGCTCTTCAGCTTCTGCGTCCATTGATCGAAATCGCTCGCGCTCTGGCCATGGAAGCGGAATTGCATCCCGGAAAAGCCCGCGCCCGAATAATTCGCCGAAAAGCCGTCGTAATTGCCGGGCGCATTGATCACCGCGTGCAATTGCGTGACCATGCCGGGCATCGCGTAGATCTGCCCGGCGAGCGCGGGAATATAGAAGGAATTCATCACCGAGGACGAGGTGATATTGAAATCGATCGGCCGGTCGACCGGCGCGGCAAGCTCGTTGACCGAGGCGACGCCATATTGCGGATAGATGAACAGCCATTTCCAATCGAGCGCCACGACCTCGACCTGCAACGGCGGCTTGCTACTGAAGACCGGCTGGTCCGGCGCGATCCGCGCAATCTGGCGATAAGGGTCAAGAATATGCGTGCCCATCCACGTGATTGCGCCGAGCCAGATGATGACGAGTAGCGGACCGGCCCAGACGACGAGTTCGAGCTGGGTCGAATGATCCCAATCCGGCTCGTAACGCGCGTTCTTATTCGATTCCCGATACTTCCAAGCAAAGAAGACGGTCAGCACCATGACGGGAATGATGACCAGCAACATCAAACCGGTCGACTCGATCAGCAGGTCGCGCTGTTGCGCCGCGACATCGCCCGACGGCTTCAAAACGACTGTGTTGCAGCCCGCGAGCAAAGGCAGCAGCGGAGCGAGAGCCAGGAGACGCCAAGGCGTCCGGCGCACAAAGGAGAGTGATCGTGTTCCCATCATGCCAGAATACTTTTGCCTCCCTACCCGCGACATTGGACATTTTGTCCAATGACATAAAGTAGACAAAGAGGGCAAAAGGCGTCTTAATTGATTGTCTGGACCCGGTCTGGAGCGCGCCCCGAACATGACCCCCTCAACGCCAGTGACCCTGCACGAAGACGTACACCAAAAGCGGTCGCACCGCCACACGGTTACACCGGGAGAAATTGCGATCGGTGTGATCATTGGTCGCACGTCGGAATATTTCGACTTTTTTGTCTATGCTATTGCCTCGGTTCTGGTGTTCCCAAAACTGATTTTCACCAATCTCGATGCGTTGCACGGAACGATCTATTCCTTCGCGATTTTCGCGCTCGCCTTCATCGCACGCCCGTTCGGGTCGATCATCTTCACCGCAATCGATCGCCAATTCGGCCGCACGTCCAAACTGACCATCGCGCTCTTCATGCTGGGCGGCTCGACCGCGGCGATCGCCTTCCTGCCGGGTTATGAGCAGATCGGCAATTGGTCGGCCATCCTTCTTTCGATCCTGCGCGTCGGCCAAGGCCTCGCGCTCGGCGGCAGTTGGGATGGCCTGCCCTCATTGCTGAATCTCAGCGCCCCAGTCGAAAAGCGCGGATCCTACGCGATGATTCCGCAGCTTGGCGCGCCTCTCGGACTGATCGTCGCAAGTGGACTTTTCGCCTATTTCCTTGGGAGTCTCGGACTATCGGATTTCCTTGACTGGGGGTGGCGCTACCCGTTCTTCGTCGCCTTCGCCATCAATGTGGTGGCGCTGTTCTCGCGCCTGCGCATCGTCGCAACGCCGGAATACGAGGAGCTTTTCGCCAGTCAGGAGCTGCAACCCTCACCGATTGGCGAAACCATCCGCCAGCAAGGCTTCACCATCTGGCTGGGGGCGTTCGCGCCGCTCGCCAGCTTCGCTCTGTTCCATATGGTGACGTTGTTTCCCTTGTCATGGGTGTTCATCTTCACCAAGCAGGAACCGGTGCGCTTTCTCGTGATCGAGATGATCACGGCGTTATTGGGTGTGATCGCAATCATCGCCTCGGGCCCGATCGCCAACCGGATCGGGCGGCGCATGCTGCTCGTGGTCAGCGCCATCGCGATTGGCTTCTACAGCGGCTATGCACCGCAGTTTCTCGATCGCGGCGAGATCGGCCAGATCGTTTACATGGCCGTCGGCTTCGTCCTGCTTGGTATCTCCTTCGGCCAATCGTCGGGTGCGGTGGCCTCTGCCTTTCCGATCAATTACCGCTACACCGGCTCCGCTTTGACAGCGGACCTTGCCTGGATGTTTGGCGCCGGATTTGCGCCCGTTGTTGCGCTGGTGCTCACGGATAAGCTCGGCCTGCCGGCCGCAGGTGGCTATTTGCTTTCAGGTGCGTTGTGGACGCTCCTGGCGCTCTGGGTGCAAAAAACTTTGGAGGATCGGGCGCAATAAAGCTCGCCGAAACGCGCGCGCCAGAAATAACGCATCCTGAGCGGAATGGGTCAGAGCATTTTCCAGAAAAGTTGCGCAACTTTTCGGTCAAGAACCGGCGGTCCGCGCAGCGAAAATGCGACCAAACAGGGAAATAGAGCAATTTTGCGATTCTGAAAGAACGCAAAATTGCTCTAGAATCTTCAAAGCATCACGCGAATTCTTTCCGAATATTGAACGTCCCGCGGACGCCGACATCCTGATAATGATCGCTCAAGAAGCGCTCGCCCGCCGCACGGCCGATATCGCGCAGCCGTCGTAGAAAATCATATTCGGCATTCATCTTCGTATCGGCACCGAATTTGTTCAATTCGTCATGCGCCTCGATCCGATGCATCCGAATTTTCTTGTAATGCGTGCCGGTCAGGCGCCCCTCATCGATCAGGCGGCCGACGAAGTCGATCGCGCGAAGCTCTAGCAGAAGCGGCGCATTGAACGTGATTTCGTTCATCCGCTCCATGATGTCGTGTGACGATTCGGGAAGCTGGTGACGCTCGACCGGATTGACCTGAATGAGAATGATATCGAGCGTCTCGGTCTCGGCAAAGAACGGATAAAGCACCGGATTGCCACCGAAGCCACCGTCCCAATAGGGCTCGCCATCGATCATCACGGATTTATAGACAGTCGGCAGACAGGCGGAGGCCATCACCATGTCGAGGGTCAATTCTTCGCGCCGAAAAACGCGCACCTTGCCGGTATAGACATTGGTGGCGGCGATGAAGAGCTTGAGATGATCGGTCTTGCGCACCGCCTCAAAGTCGATTTCGCGTTCCACCACGTCGCGCAGCGGATTGAGGTCGAACGGATTGAGCTGATAGGGCGAAAAATAATTGGTCAGATTGCCGAACCAATTGATCCCCGTCATCGGCCCGCCGAACATTGACATCCAGGCATCGAGATATGTCCGTTGGCGCCGCGAGAAGGCGCCGTCCGTGCTGATCGCCCGCCAGAAGCGCTTGAGCTGATCGCGGGCCGCCTGCGTGCCCTCGCGCATGCCGTCCGCCAAGCAAACGGCATTCATCGCGCCCGCACTGGTACCGCTGATCCCTTCGAATTTGATTCGCCCGTCGGCGAGCAGCGCATCGAGCACGCCCCAGGTGAAGGCGCCGTGGGCGCCTCCCCCTTGCAGAGCAACGTTGACATGCTTCACGCCCGGCTCGCTCGGCGTGTTCTGCGGTGCCTTGGCCATCACTCAGCCGTCCAGCCGCCGTCGATCGACAGATTGGCGCCGGTGATGTTGGCGGCGGCATCCGAGCACAAAAACACGCACAGGCCAGCGACCTGCTCGACGGTGACGAATTGCTTGGTCGGCTGGGCGGCGAGCAGCACATCATTCATGACCTGCTCCTTGGTCATGTGGCGCGCTTCCATCGTCTCGGGAATCTGCTTTTCCACCAGCGGCGTCCAAACATAGCCGGGCGAGATGCAATTGGCGGTCACGCCGTCCTTGGCGACTTCGAGCGCCACGGTCTTGGTCAGACCGTCAAGCCCGTGCTTGGCCGACACATAGGCGGATTTGAACGGCGAGGCGACTTTCGAATGGGCCGATGCGGTATTGATAATCCGGCCCCACTTGCGGCTGCGCATGCCCGGCACGGCGGCCTGAATAGCATGGAACGCGGCGGTGAGGTTGATCGCGATGATCTGGTCCCACTTGTCAGCCGGGAAACTTTCAATCGGCGAAACGAACTGAATGCCGGCATTGTTGACCAGCACGTCGACCGAGCCGAATTTGGCCTCCGCATCCGTGATCATGCCGTGAATTTCGTCGGCTTTTAGCATATTGGCCGCGGAATAGGAGCAAAGGACGCCGAAGTCCTTTTCGATCTTGGCGCGCTCGGTCTCGATCGCGTCGGCATCGCCAAGGCCATTGATCACGATATTTGCGCCTTCTGCAGCAAATGCGCGCGCGATGGCAAGACCAATGCCGGAGGTGGAACCGGTCACAACGGCAGTACGGGACTTGAGCGTCATGCAGTATCTCCAAAGAAACGGCCGGAGTGAAAACGCCGGACAGAGGATAGAAGGTTCTATATCGCGCCGCACAAGAAGGCGACAACCTTTCGAATTGTGACCGATTTTTCATAAAGCGAATATGACATGGTGGGGAAGGTCGGCTGCGGCCAAAACGAAGGCCGCAGCGGACACATTATAAACGAGAGGACCCCCTTCCCAGATGGCCCCGCCTCACAAAAGGATCAAAAATTCCAATATGTTATCCCCCGCCCGGAATGAGACACAGGACCTAAAACTGCGTCGGGCCGGGCGACGGAGAGGTCCGCTCCGCAGGCCTCGAGAAGGCGCAATTGTTGCTGCATATTCCTACCGCCCCCTCGTTCCGCGGGTGGGCAGCAGGGGCGAGTTGCCCCCTGGGGAAACCGGCGTAAACGCTTGATCCTTAAGAAAGTTTAACGCGGTTTCGCGGTTCTTGAGCGCCTGAAATATTGAAATCTGCGTCTTTGCGTGTCAAAGCGAACAGACTTTGTGAGGACCCAGAATGACTGAGACGGCACCACCCAATCCGTCGGGACCAGTGCGAGTTCAAACGGCGCCCGGCCGCGGCGGGCGCAGGCTTGTCAGATGGCTCGTTGTCCTGGGTTTGGCCTTCGGCGGCTATCTCGCGTGGCAGCACTATAAGGGTGGGACCGATAGTCCGTCAGCGCCCGCAGGCGGCGGCCGAGGATCTGCCGGCGGCAATGAACCACAGACCATTCGCGACGCCGAAATCGTCACCAGCGACGTGCCGATCACTTTGAACGCCCTCGGCGCGGTCACCCCTTTGGCGACCGTGACGATCCAGACGCAGATCTCAGGGCAATTGCAAAAGATCGGTTTTGTCGAGGGCCAGATGGTCAAGGCCGGCGACTTCCTGGCCCAGATCGATGACCGTCCCTACCAGGCGACGCTGGCGCAAGCCCAGGCACAGCTTGCCAAGGACACCGCGCTGCACGAACAGGCGCAATCGGATCTGACCCGGTACGAGACTTTGAACCGGCAGGATTCGATCGCACGGCAGCAGGTGACCGACCAGGTCTTCCTCGTGCAGCAGGACGCCGCCGCGATGGCCGCCGATCAGGCTCAGATCGATTCGGCCAAACTGAATATCAATTATTGTCATATCGTTTCGCCGGTCACCGGCCGCGTCGGTCTGCGCCAGGTGGACCAAGGCAATTATGTGACCTCGTCGAGTACGACCGGCCTTGTCGTCGTCACGGAGATCGAACCGATCAGCGTCGTTTTTTCGATTCCCGAGGACAGCCTGCCGCAGGTGATGACGCGCATGCGTGCCGGGGCGGAGCTGACGGCAACGGCGTATGACCGCGCCAATGTGACGAAGCTCTCGACCGGCAAGCTCGCCGCAGTCGACAGCCAGATCGATACAACGACCGGCACCGTCAAATTGCGTGCCATTTTCGACAACAAGGATGACATCCTGTTTCCGCAGCAATTCGTGAACGTGCAATTGCTGGTCGATACGATGACGGGCGCCATCGTCACGCCCAATGCTGCCATTCAGCAGGGCGTACAGGGCAGCTTCGTTTATGTCGTGAACGATGACAGCACGGTCAGCGTTCGCAACGTGAAGACCGGCCCGGTCGATGGCGAGCGCACCGCAATCCTTTCCGGGCTGAAGGCGGGCGAGCATGTCGTCATCGACGGTGCCGACCGCTTGAAAGAAGGCGCCAAAGTGCTGGTGCGCAACGACGCCGCGGCAACTTCCGCAACCGATACGAATACCGGCCAACAAACGGGCAGCAACGGCAAACATGACAAGACCGGCACCGGCGACGCGAGCGCACCGGACGCGAGCGGCACGAGCCCATCAGGCCACAAGAAGCGCGATAAGAAAGAGGCTGGCAGCACGCCCGATTCAGCCCCTGCCGCACAATAATACCAACTGTCACGAAAAGTGACCGTTGGTTCCTTTCTTCATTTTTCGCCTTTTCAAGGCGGGAGCGAAAAATGAAGAGCGGTCCAAAGGTCGCTTCTCGCGACCTTTGGCATAATCAGGTTGAAATCCGCGCGGGCTTGCGTCGCGGGTTTTGAGACAGAGGACGGATCTTGAACCCATCGCGCCTATTCATCGAGCGTCCGGTCACGACATCCCTGTTGATGGCGGCGATCCTGCTGGTCGGCATCGTCGCCTATCGCTTCCTGCCCCTGTCGGCCCTGCCTGAGGTCGACTATCCGACCATCCAGGTCCAGACCTTCTATCCCGGCGCCAGCCCGGAGGTGATGACATCCTCGGTGACCGCGCCGCTGGAGCGGCAATTCGGCCAGATGCCGAATCTCGATCAGATGGCATCGCAAAGCTCGGCCGGCGCGTCGGTCATCACCTTGCGCTTTGGCCTCGATATCGACATCGATGTCGCCGAGCAGGAGGTGCAAGCGGCGATCAACGCAGCCAACAATGTTTTGCCCTCCGATCTGCCGGCGCCGCCCATTTACGCCAAGGTGAATCCGGCCGACGCGCCGATCCTGACCCTCGGCGTCACATCGAAAACGACGAAGCTCATCGATATCGAGGACCTGATCGAAACGCGCCTCGTGCAAAAATTGTCGCAGGTGCCAGGGGTCGGCCTCGTTTCCCTCTCGGGCGGTCAACGTCCGGCGATCCGCATTCATGCCGATCCGCGCAAACTGGCTGCTTATGGGCTGAATCTCGACGATCTGCGCACCACGATTTCGAACATGAACGTCAATACGCCCAAGGGCAATTTCGACGGGCCGTCGCAATCCTTCTCGATCAACGCCAACGACCAGATCCGTGACCCGAGCGCCTATACGGCATCGATCGTCGCCTATCGCAACGGCGCACCGATACGCTTGTCCGATGTGGCAACCATCGAACGCGGGCCGGAGAACGACAAGCTTGCCGCCTGGATGAATCGGACCGGCGCGATCATCGTCAATATTCAGCGTCAACCTGGCGCCAATGTCATTCAAACCGTCGACAGCATCAAGAAGCTCCTGCCGCAACTCACCGCAAGCCTCCCCGCGGATTTGACCGTCACGCCGCTGACCGACCGCACGATCACCATCCGCGCCTCGGTGCAGGACGTCGAGTTCGAATTGGCACTGGCGGTCGGGCTCGTCGTGCTCGTGATCTTCCTCTTCTTGCGCAATATACCGGCGACAATTATTCCGAGTCTTTCCGTGCCCTTGTCGCTCATCGGCACATTGGCGCTGATGTACGAGGTCGGTTTCAGTCTCGACAACCTCTCGCTGATGGCCTTGACGATTGCGACCGGTTTCGTCGTCGACGATGCGATCGTCGTGATCGAGAATATCGCCCGCTATCTCGAAATGGGCCATTCGCCCCTGGAGGCCGCGCTCAAAGGTTCGGAGCAGATCGGCTTTACCATCATTTCGCTCACCATCTCGCTCATCGCGGTGCTGATTCCGCTGCTGTTCATGGGCGATGTCGTCGGGCGCCTGTTCCACGAATTTGCGATCACCCTGGCGGTCACCATCGTCATCTCCGCCATCGTCTCGCTGACGCTGGTGCCGATGCTCTGCGCCAAATTGCTCAAGCCGCATCATCCGCCGGTTGGCGAAGCGACGGCGCCAAAATCGCCAGTCGAGGAGAAGGCAGCGGGCGGACGCTTCTTCCAGTTCATCGTGGGCATCTATGGCCGCCTGCTGAATCTCGTGCTCGATTTTCAAGGCGTGACGTTGCTGCTGGCGCTCGCCACCTTCGTCGTCACGGCCTATCTCTACGCCTATATTCCCAAAGGCTTCTTCCCCGTGCAGGACACGGGCGTCATTCAGGGCATCACGCAGGCCGCGCAATCTTCATCGTTCACGGCGATGTCGGAACACCAGCAGGCTCTGGCCGATGTCATTCTCAAAGATCCGGATGTGGTGAGCCTGTCGTCCTTTATCGGCGTCGACGGCTCCAATATCACGCTGAACTCCGGGCGTTTTCTCATCAACCTCAAGCCACACAATGAGCGGACCTTGAGCGCGAGCCAGATCATCCGGCGCCTTGAACAAGAGGCGGCAAGCGTCTCCGGGATTCAGCTCTATATGCAGCCGGTGCAGGATCTCACCATCGACACGAGCGTGAGCGCCACCCAATATCAATTCACGTTGCAGAGCGCCAACTTGCAGGATCTACAGGATTGGACGCCCAAATTGCTGGCGCGCCTGCAGAAGATCCCCGACATCACCGACGTCGCGAGCGATTTGCAGCAAAGCGGCCTCTCCGCTTTCATGACCATCGACCGGCCGACGGCCGCGCGCTTCGGGATCACGCCCGCGACGGTCGACAATGCGCTCTACGATGCGTTCGGCCAGCGCATCATCTCGACCATCTTCACGCAAGCCAACCAGTACCGCGTCATTCTCGACGTCTTGCCCACTTTGAAGACATCGATCGACTCGATGGATGCGATCTATCTGCCGTCTTCGGCCTCCTCCACCGGACAGGTCCCGCTGCAAAGCATCACGACGACGGAGGTGCGTAAATCGCCGCTGCAGATCTCCCATATCAGCCAGTTCCCCTCGACCACGATCTCGTTCAACCTCGCTCCCAGCGCATCGCTCGGCGGCGCGGTCGATGCGATCCGCGCGGCCGAAGACGACATTCAGCTGCCAAGCAGTTTCATCACCAGCTTCCAGGGCGCGGCGGCGGCCTTCCAATCGTCGCTCAGCAACGAGCTTTATTTGCTGCTCGCCGCCGTCGCGACGATGTATATCGTGCTGGGCGTGCTCTATGAGAGCTTCATCCACCCGCTGACCATTCTCTCCACTTTGCCTTCGGCAGGCATCGGCGCGCTGCTAGCCCTGATGGCCATGGGCTCCGATCTCGACGTGATCGGCATTATCGGCATCGTGCTGCTCATCGGCATCGTGAAGAAGAACGCCATCATGATGATCGACTTTGCGCTCGACGCGCAGCGCGTTGACGGATTGGCGCCACGCGACGCGATCTATCAGGCCTGCCTCCTACGCCTGCGTCCGATTTTGATGACCACCATGGCCGCGATGTTCGGCGGCCTGCCGTTGATGCTCGGCACCGGTGTCGGGTCGGAACTGCGCCATCCGCTCGGCCTCGCAATTGTCGGCGGCCTCGCGGTCAGCCAGGTCCTCACGCTGTTCACGACACCGGTCATCTATCTGATGTTCGAACGCATCGGTGCGCGTCTCGGCGCATCGAGCTCCCCTGGAGCGGTACGCGCATGAGCGGCATTCAGTCCGGCATATCCGCGCTTTTCATCAAGCGGCCCGTCGCAACGACGCTGCTGACGATCGGCGTTGCGCTTGCCGGACTTTTCGCTTTCGGCAAATTGCCGGTCTCGCCGCTGCCGCAGATCGACTTTCCCACGATCTCGGTTCAGGCGAACATGCCCGGCGCCAATCCGGATACGATGGCTGCAAGCGTCGCGGCGCCTTTGGAAAAGCATCTCGGCCAGATCGCCGACGTCACCGAAATGACCTCGCAAAGCGCGGTCAACAACACGCGCGTGACCTTGCAATTCGGCCTCGATCGCGACATCAACGGCGCCGCCCGCGACGTGCAGGCGGCGATCAATGCCGCGCGCGCGGATTTGCCGACGAGCCTGCGCGCCAATCCGACCTATCACAAGGTCAACCCGGCCGACAGTCCGATCATGGTGCTCGCCTTGACGTCGCCGACACGCACGCAAGGCCAGCTTTATGACGCGGCCTCCAATATCCTGCAGCAGCGCCTGTCGCAAATGCCGGGCATCGGCGAAGTCGATGTGAACGGCAGCGCGCTGCCGGCGGTACGCATCGAACTCAACCCGAGCGTACTCTTCAAATACGGCATCGGCCTCGAGGATGTCCGCGCCGCACTCGCGTCGGCGAATGCGAATGCCCCCAAAGGCGCGATCGAGGACGACGTCAACCATTATCAGATCTACACCAACGACCAGGCGAGCAAGGCGGAGCAATATCGCGACCTGGTGATCGCCTATCGCAACAACGCCCCGGTGAAGCTGGCGGATGTCGGCGAGGTGCTCGATTCGGTGGAGGATCTGCGCAATGCCGGGCTTTCCAACGGTCAGCCGGCGGTTCTCGTCATCCTTTACCGGCAGCCGGGCGCCAATATTATCAAGGCAATCGACGATGTCCGTGCGCAACTGCCCTATCTGACATCGGCATTGCCCGGTGACGTCTCCGTCGCCATTGCGATGGATCGATCCCAGACGATCCGCACATCGCTCTCCGATACGTTGCGCACGCTGGTCATATCGGTCGCTCTCGTCGTTCTCGTCGTCTTCATTTTCCTGCGCAACGTGCAGGCTTCGAGCATTCCCAGCATCGCGGTGCCGGTCTCGATCATCGGCACATTCGCGGCCATGTATCTTCTCGGCTTCAGCCTCGACAATTTGTCGCTGATGGCCTTGACCATTTCGACCGGCTTCGTCGTCGATGACGCAATCGTCGTTCTCGAAAATATCGCGCGGCATATGGAAGAGGGCAAAAGCCGCATGGAAGCGGCTCTGCTGGGCGCACGGGAAGTCGGTTTCACCGTGATTTCCATCAGCATCTCGCTCATCGCCGTCTTTGTGCCGCTGCTGCTGATGGGCGGCTTGCCGGGCCGCCTGCTGCGCGAATTCTCCGTGACATTGTCGATGGCAGTGCTGATTTCGCTCGGCATTTCGCTCACCACGACGCCCATGCTGTGCTCGCGCTTTCTGCCCAATGTCAGCGCCATGCGGCACGGACGGCTCTACCGTTTGAGCGAGCGCGGCTTTGAGGCGATGCAGAACTTTTATCGCGTGACATTGGCCGGCGCGCTCATCCATTCGAGAATCGTCGTCATCGTCCTGGCTGCAACCGTCGGCCTCAACTTCTATCTCTTCACGCATATTCCTTCCAGTCTCTTCCCGGTGCAGGACAATGGCCTGATGATCGGCTCGATTCAGGCCGACCAGAGCATCTCGTTCCAGCTCATGCGCGATAAGCTCAAGCAGATGCAGGACATCGTCGCCGCCGATCAGGCTGTCAATCACGTGGTGGGATTCACGGGCGGGCGGCAGACCAATTCCGGCTTCATGTTCATTTCGCTGAAGCCCGTGTCGGAGCGCAAATTGACCAGCGACCAGGTCGCCGCGCGGCTTCGGCCGAAGCTCTCGCAAGTCGCGGGCGCACGGCTCTTTCTGCAGCCGGCGGCGGACCTTCGGGTCGGCGGCCGGCAGAGCAATGCGCTTTATCAGTATACGCTCCAATCCGACGACACCACCACGCTTTACACATGGGGTCCGCGTTTGCTGGCAGCGCTGCAGAAGTCGAAAATCTTGACGGATGTGAATTCCGATCAGCAGCAAAAGGGCTTGGAACAGGATGTGCAGATCGACCGCGACACGGTCAATCGCCTCGGCCTGACGATCAGCGCGATCGACAACACCCTCTATGATGCGTTCGGCCAACGGCAAGTGTCGGTGATCTATAGCGCTCTCAACCAATATCATGTGGTGATGGAGGTCGCGCCGAAATACTGGCAGGATCCGCAGACGCTACGCGATATCTGGGTCTCGAAATCGGGTGCCAACCCCTCCGGCACGCAAAGCACGAATGCGACCGCCGGCACATACAGCAAGGAAAGTTCCACCGCGACCGGCTCGGCAACCGAGGCCGCGACCATCGCGTCTGACTCGGCCCGCAATCTTGCAACCAATTCCTTGGCGGCGGCCGGCAAGTCCGCCGCTTCCGCCGGCGCCTCGGTTTCGACGAGCAAAGAGACGATGATCCCGCTCGCCGCCGTCGCGCATTTCGGACCGGGGCTGACGCCGCTGGCCGTCAACCATCAAGGCTCGTTCGTCGCCTCGACCATTTCGTTCAATCTGGCGCCTGGCCATACCATCAGCGAGGCGCAGCAGGAAATTCAAAACGCGATTCTCGATATTCAGATGCCGTCGACCATCCGCGGCTCATTTGCCGGAACCGCGGCCAGTTCGGCCCAATTCATGGGCCAGCTCGGCTGGCTCATTCTGGCGGCGCTCGTTGCCGTCTATATCGTGCTCGGCATCCTCTACGAGAGCTATATTCATCCGATCACCATTCTCTCCACCCTCCCCTCGGCCGGGGTCGGCGCGCTTCTGGCGCTGAAAATGTTCAACACCGAGCTCACGCTCATCGCCTTCATCGGTATCATTCTGCTCATTGGCATCGTGAAGAAAAACGCGATCATGATGATCGACTTCGCGATCCAGGCGAAGCATGCCGGCCTCAACACGTTCGACGCGATCACCCAGGCCTGCCTGCTGCGCTTCCGCCCGATTTTGATGACCACGTGCGCGGCTATGCTCGGCGCTTTGCCGCTTGCCTTCGGTACGGGTGAAGGATCGGAGCTGCGCCATCCGCTCGGAATTTCGATTGTCGGCGGATTGATCGTCAGCCAGGTGCTGACGCTCTATACAACGCCTGTCATCTATCTCTATTTGGATCGTTTCAGTCTGTGGTTGCGTGTGCTATGGCGGCGCGGCTATTTGGGGCTGCCCGACGACGGCACGGAGGGAGTTCATTAATGCGTTGCGTATGGGCGAGCTATGGCTCGGGACTGATTATCGCCGGGCTGAGCTTGGGGAGCTGCGCTCCAGTTGGGCCGGATTACGCCAAACCGAATGCCCCCGTCCCGGCCCAGTACAAGGAAATCAAGGGTTGGAAGCTCGGCGAGCCGCACGATTATCTCGACAAAGGCGATTGGTGGACCGTTTTCGGCGACGCCGAACTCAACCGGCTCGAACCGCAGGTCGCGATCAGCAACCAGACAATCAAAGCTGACGAAGCCAATTACCGCGAGGCGCAATCGCTGATCGCCCAAGCCCGTGCCTCGCTCTTTCCGGACCTGACGCTCGACGGGTCGGCCACGCGCAGCGGCACCGGCACGGGCGGCGGCAAAAGCACCGCCACGAGCACCGGGTCGCTCACGGCCAATGCCTCCTGGGACCTCGACGTATGGGGCTCCGTGCGGCGGACCATCGAGAGCAAGGAAGCCGGCGCCGAAGTCAGCGCCGCCGATCTCGCCAATGCGCGCCTCTCGGCGCAGTCCTCGCTGGCCACCGCCTATTTCGAATTGCGCGAGACGGATTCGCTGCACGATCTTCTGGCCGATACGGTCAAACAATATCAGCATTCACTCGACATCACGCAGAACCAATACAAGGCCGGCACCACGGCGCGCTCGGACGTGATCACGGCGCAAGCGCAATTGCTGTCCGCCCAGGCGCAGGAGATCAACACCGAGGTGGCGCGCCGACAGTTCGAACATGCGATCGCTGTTCTGACCGGCAAGCCGCCGGCGGAATTGTCGATTCCTCATGGAGCGCTCGCGCACAATATCCCGAATGTGCCGCCACGCTTGCCCTCCACCTTGCTCGAACGCCGTCCCGACATCGTCGCGGCAGAGCGGGCGATGAAGGAAGAGAACGCTTTGATCGGCGTCGCGATGGCGGCCTATTATCCGGATATCTCGCTCTCCGGCGCACTTGGCGTGACCGGCACGACGGCCAAGGCCTCCCCGGCCAATCCGGCCTGGTCGATCGGCCTCTCCATGGCGCAGACGATTTTCAACGGCGGTTTGACCGAGGCGCAAGTTGCGGGGGCGAAAGCGACGTATGAAGCGAGCGTCGCCACCTACCGGCAGACCGTGCTGACCGCCTTCCAACAGGTGGAAGACGAACTCGCCGCCATGCGCATCCTCGCCGCCCAGGAAAAAGTCCAGATCGAGGCGGTGACGGCGGCGCGGCAAGCGGTGCAGATCGCGCTCAACGAATATCAGGCCGGAACGCAAAATTTCACGACCGTCGTGACGGCGGAAACCACGGCCCTGTCGGACGAAGAATCGGCGCTGACGACGCGCGAACAACGCTATCTCGCGAGCGTGTCGCTGATCGTCGCGCTTGGCGGCGGATGGAACGCGTCCAAACTGCCGACAGAAGGGCAATAGATCCACCCGTCTAACATCACGGGCCTAAGCGCTGACCTATATGCCGTCATTGCGAGCGTAAGCGAAGCAATCCATCCACTTTCCCGTAAGTTATGCTGCAATCGGCTCCGCTGCGATCGGGCGCAAAGCTGCGGTAGCGATGGGTCAAGGGGATCTGTCACGGTCCATAGGTTAGGAGATGGCGACTGTGTTTTGCGTCAAGTTTTTTGTGAGGGATTTGGTGTCCAGGGTCGGCGCTCGCGCATCATATGGTTGAGGATGACCAGGAGTTTTCGTGCGATGGCGATGAGAGCGACCTTGGGTGGTTTTCCGGCGTTGCGCATGGCTTCATACTCACTGCGCATTCCGGATTTGGATCGGGTTGCCGCAAGGGCCGCCATATAGAGCGCATTGCGCAGACAGGGGCGTCCGCCCGCAATGTGCGCTTGCCCCTTGTCGAGACCGCTCTGGGTGATCTGGGGCGCGAGGCCGGCGAGGCTAGCCACGGCCCGCCGATCCAGCGTTCCGAGTTCCGGCAGGTCCGCCAGGAGCGTGATGGCCACCGCCGGCCCGACCCCTGGCGCAGTCTGCAGTAGGGCTAGGCGGGCGCCGCCATCGTCGGCCGTCAGGCATGCGGTCAACTCCGCCTCGAGCGCCGCGCGCTGGCTCGTCAGGAAAGCGATCGTCTCTCGATGGTTCTGGGCGATGTCCGCGTCAAAAGCCTGCTTCAGACGGGTCTTTTCCATCGCAATCATCTCGACGATCTGCCGACGGCGTGTCGACAGCGCCTTGATGCGCTGGGCCTGGGGCGTGGGCACGGGGCGGATGATATTTTCCATGCGCAGAGCAAAGCGCGCAATGAGCTTGGCGTCCAGCCGATCCGTTTTGGCCCGACGTCCTTCGGCGGTCCGCCAGGCCCGGATGCGGCGCGGATCCACGAGGCCGACCTCGAAACCGGTATCGGCAAGGGCCCGCACGAGGCGCGCCGCATAGGGGCCGATCGCCTCCAGCACGACGCGCCGCACCTGTCGGCGCGTCAGCCAGGCCAGCAAGGCCTTGATGCCGGCAGGTGCGTTGGCGACCCGGCGAACATGGCCGCACGGTTCAACCGCAACATCCAGAAAATCCCGCCCGGCATCAATCCCGGCGGCGTTCGACAAGACGATCATGAAGCCTCTCCTGTATCCGGACCAGCGCGGTCAAACACGCCGCCCAATCGACTGTTCGGTCACAACAGGAGGCGGGCATGCGCTCGCCATCATCACGGTGTTGCCTGGATTGCTTCCGCGCCACACCCGCCTCACGTCACACCAACGCGTGACGCTCTACAAACATACAGGATTGCTTCGCTTCGCTCGCAATGACGGGGAAGCGTCATTGGTGCCCTCCTTTGCTATAATCCTTCTCGTTGTCACGATACTGGCAATGTGCTTTGCTTCCGGACACGCGAAACGGAGGGCATAAGCGATGCCAAGCCCAACCCTTTGGGGTCTCTTCATATTGGCTTCCGCCGTGCTGTTGCTGACGCCCGGCCCGGCGGTCCTTTACATTGTCGCTCGCTCGGTCGAACAGGGACGAAGGGCTGGCTTGGTCTCGGTGCTCGGCATCCATCTCGGCACGATCGTCCACATCACGGCTGCCGCGGTCGGGCTGTCGGCGCTGATCGTCTCGTCGGCGCTCGCGTTTGCCGTGGTGAAATATCTCGGTGCGGCCTATCTCATTTGGATCGGCATGCGCACGTTCATGGCACGAGACCCGAGCACAACAACGCCAGCCGTCCACCGCGAACCGTTGCGCCGCATTTTCCGCGACGGATTCGTCGTCAATCTCTTCAATCCGAAGACGGCGATTTTCTTTCTCGCCTTCCTGCCGCAATTCGTCGATCCGACGCGCGGCCCAGTCCACTGGCAAATTCTCGTTCTCGGCTTCACCTTCATGGGACTTGGCATCATGAGCGACGGCATGTTTGCTCTTGTCGCGGGTGCTGCCGGCGACTTTTTACGGCGCAACAAGCGGTTCTTGCGCTTCCAACGCTGGTTCGCCGGCACATCCTTCGTCGGGCTTGGCCTGACCGCGGCTTTTGCAAGCCGCAAATAAACGTGCCGGGCTCCCGGCCGCGGGCATGGGTAGGACTATATCTTCACCGACGCACGATTTCAGCGGGCAAGTTGAGCGATCTTTATCAACGAGAAGCGAGCCGAAAGACAAAAAAACGGCCCCTGAGAGGGGCCGTTGAATACATTCGTGCGTAACGCTTACGAATTGCCGCCGTTCAACACGGTGACGGCGCGGCGGTTCTGCGACCAGCAGGAAATGTCGTCGCAGGTGGCGACCGGGCGCTCCTTGCCATAGGAGATGATCTTGATGCGCGACGCATCGATGCCGCGCGAAACGAGATAATCCCGGGTGTTCTCGGCGCGCCGCTGGCCAAGGCCGAAATTGTATTCGCGCGTACCGCGCTCGTCCGCATGGCCTTCGACCGTGAACGTATAACGGCCGTATTTGGTCAGCCAGGACGCCTGCTTGTCGAGCGTCGCCTGTGCCGTGCTCGAGAGTTCGGTTTGGTCGGTGTCGAAGAAGACGCGGTCGCCGACATTCACTTCGAAATCTTTCACGCTGCCCGGCACCGCAGCGCCCGCGCCATAAGCACCATTGGCGCCATTGGCCATATCCGCATTCGGATCCTTGGAGCAGGCACTCACGCCCAAGGCCACAATCAAAGCCAACGCCAGCTTCAAGCTATGGCCGCCTGAGAACAGCTTCATCATCAAACTCCTTCGCGGCGCGCAGAAGCGCGCAAAATCCCTTGACCAAAGAGCTAATCGCCGGATGGTTAACGTAAGGTTCCGTCAACCGTACGAAAAGCTTTTTGCGTGTTGTGCCTTCTAAGTAACTTTGCGCGCATGGTTAACGACGATTTAATGGCGGGAATGAGGCCTAACCGAGCAGCGGCCCCCACGAAGGATCGGAAGCATAGCTTGGCGTCGGGATCTGGAATTCGCCGCGGCCCATGATGTCGATCAGGAACGTGCGGGCGCCGCCCGCGCCGCCCAGATCGCGGAAGAACATCAGATAAAGTCCGTTCGGCGCCCAGGTCGGTCCTTCATTGTGGAAGCCTTCCGTGAGGATGCGCTCGCCCGAGCCGTCCGGCTTCATCACGCCAATGGCGAACGAGCCGCCCCGCTGTTTGGTGAAGGCGATATAATCGCCCTTCGGCGACCAGACCGGCGTCGAATAGCGGCCCTCGCCGAACGAAATGCGCTGCGCGCCACCGCCATTCGAACCCATCACATAAATTTGCGGCTGGCCGCCGCGATCCGATTCGAAGGTGATTTTCGACCCGTCGGGCGAATAGCACGGCGACGTATCGATCGCCTGGGTGTTGGTGAGGCGCGTCGTCGCGCGCGTGCGCAGATCCATGGCATAGAGATTGGTATTCGCGCCTTCGGCCAGCGACATCACCACGCTTTGCCCGTCCGGCGAGAAGCGCGGGCTGAAGGTCATGCCCGGGAAATTGCCGACCGGTTCGCGCTGGCCCGTCTCGATATTCATGATGTAGACGCGCGGATCGCCGCCGGCGAACGACATATAGGTGACCTCCTGTGCGGAGGGCGAAAAGCGCGGCGTGACAACGAGATTGTCGCCCGTGGTCAGATATTTCACATTGGCGCCGTCCTGATCCATGATCGCCAGGCGCTTGACGCGCTTGTCCTTAGGGCCCGTTTCGTCAACAAAGACGACACGGGAATCGAACCAGCCCTTTTCACCGGTGATGTGGGTGAAGATCGCATCCGAAATAATATGCGCGACTCGGCGCGCATTGGTCGGGTCGGTCGTATATTGCTGACCGGCAACCTGCTGGCCCGAGGAAATGTCCCACAGGCGGAACTGCGACTTCAGCCGGCCGTCCCCGCCGCGTCCGGTGCTGCCCGTCACGACGAATTGCGCATTCACCGTCTTCCACGCGTCGGCGTTGGGCGCCTGGTCGGGATTGGCGATCTGCTCGGGGAAGCTTTTCGAATCGATCGGCGCGATGAACACCGAACGCTTAAAATTGTTGGTCATCACGCTGGTGATGCCGTTCGGCCCGCCCGCATCGCCGGCAAAATTCGTAATGGCGATATTGACAGGCGTGAAATTGCCGCCGCCGTGAATGTCGAGCGTGCGCTCCTGCGCCAGCGCGCCGCGCAGCGAGGACCCGAGAGCCAAGCCGGCGCCAGCGCTGGCCAATCCCTTAATCAAGGTGCGGCGTTTGATGAGCAAGGTCATGAGCTTAAACCGTTCGTTACAGTCAAAAGGAGGGGCGCGTTTCATAGTGCCTATGACACTATCAAAGCGCTTTTTTTATGGAATTGAGCAGGTTCTCAATCGAGGCGCCGAGGCTTGGGAAAAAGCCGCTTGGCTCGGCCGACGCATCCGAAACGTCATCGGGCGCAAAGGACAGAATCGAAACTTTCCAATCGTCGTAATAGGGCGCGAATTTCGCCGGAATCTTCAACGGATTGCAGGCGGGCGATTTGGCGACCTGCAAGGCCGTTGCGGCAATCTTCTTCTCGTGCGGATCAGTGGGCACGTTCAGCAGAACGGGTTTATCCCGCAACGAGCCGTCCGGCGCATAGGACATTTTGAGCTTCGGCTTGTAATGGACGGGATTGTCGTCGGGGTTGAAATCGCTCGGGCTGACCTGATTCCAGCAGGCCTGGTATTGCGCAAGAATGCTTTCATCGAGCTCGGCGATAAGTTCGCCCGACATATGCGCGGCCGGAGCGCCGGTTTGCGCGAGGCACAAAGACGTTGAACCGGCGAGCGCCGCAATAGCTATAAAAGGGAGTGTGTGTTTCACCAGGGGACCTTTCAACTCGTCATATCGTTTTCGTTAAATCGAAGAATGTAATTCTGCCAATCTTCGTAAAACGGTTTGAATTCATCAGGAATACGCAAGGGATTGCATACTCGAACCGCCCGCAACGCGGCATCTGCGCGCGCAAGATCTTTTTCGTCGGTTGGACGATTCTTGAGTTCGGGCGCCCCGATAAGCGACCCATCCGGCGCGAAATGCACATGAACCACCGGCCTGAAGGTGCTGCCGCCGACAATTGCCGCAGACCAGCAACGCCGATATTGCCGCAGCAGCGTGTCTTGAAATCTGGCCCGCATCTCTTTCGACATATGTGGAGACGATTGCGCCTCAGCCGCAACGCTGAAAAGGATCAGAGGCACGCCAGCAAACAGCACGCCCGCGAGGACTCGCGTCCTCGCGGCAAGGCCGCTTTCGGGTTTTGATCGCCACCCGTGCTTTGCGCCAACCTCAACCATCTCAGTTCGCCATTTCATCCGCATGGAAGCGCAAGATGTAGCTCTTCCAGTCGTTGTAATAAGGCTTGTATTTGTCCGGAATGCGAAGCGGGTTGCACATGCGTACCGCCCGTACCGCGCTGTCCGCCAAGCTGCGATCCGTCGAGTTGCCAGCCTGATGCATCAGGGTCGGCATTCCGATCAAGGCGCCGTTGGGGTTGAATTCCACGTGAATTTCCGGCGTGAAGCTCGTATCAGTCGCGCCGTAATAGGTCCAGCAGCGCTTATATTGACTGATCAAGTCCGCTTCGAATTGCCCCAGCATCGTGATCGACATTTTCGGCGCGTTCGCCGTCGGCGATCCGGCCGAAGAAGCCGGGCTCACGGTATGGGCGGTCGACCCGGTCGATTGCGGGGCGTCCTTCGACAGCACGCTGTTGATGTTGTTCGCGTTGTACGCATATTGCTTCTGGTCGGTCGCAGCGCCTGATTTCGCTTTCGCGGGCGGCTCCTGCGGCTGCGGCACGTTCATCATCTTTGCCAATTGCTGCTGGTCCGCCTTGTCCGGCTGCTTTTGCACCGGCTGTTTGGGCGGGGTCGGAGGTGTCGGCGGTGTTGGCACCGGCTTCTGCGGTGGGGGCGGCGTCGGCGCAGGCTTCATCACCTCCGCCTCAGGTTTCGGCGGTTCGGGCTTGGGCTCGGGCGGGCGTTCCGGCGGCACGGGCGGCGTCGGAGGCGCCGGTGTCGCAGGGGTCGGATCCGGCGGGCGCGGGGGCGGCACCGCCGTCACGGTTTGCGGCTGCGGCACGTCTGTTTGATCCTGGCCGGGATCGTCCTGGCGCGGCAGCGGGGGTGGCGGCGTCGGCACGTCGCGGGTCGCATCGGGCGTTGCGGGCGTCGGCTTGGTGTTGGTGATATCGGCCTGCTTATCCGCCTTTTGTTGCGGATCCGGCTTGACCTCTTTCTCGTTCTTATCGCCCTTCATGAGCTGATCGAACTGATCGGACGTGATGACTTCCGCCGAAATCGATTCCGGCGAGCCGTCCATTTTTGCCGGATTCAAGAAGCCAAAAACCAGCAACACCAAAAGGGCGGCATGCACGCCCCCCGAGACAAAAATCCCTGGCTCTGAGCTCGAAAATCTCAACCTACGCTCACTTCGTCTGCTCGGTGACGAGCGCAACCTTCTTGTAGCCGGCGGACGTGATCATCGACATCACTTGCGCGACGCGGCCGTAATTGATGTCCTTCGATCCGCGCACATAGATGCGCTCGTCCGGACCGGCCGTTGCGAGCGATTGCAGCCTGCCAATCAGATCCTGCTCCGCGACCGGCTGATCCTGCAGGTAGATTTCGCCGCGTTCGTTGATCGCCACCGCAATCGGCTTTTGATCGACATTGAGCGCGCCGGCCGAAGTTTTCGGCACGTCGATCGGCACGCCGGTCGCCATCAGCGGCGCCGCCACCATGAAGATGATCAGCAGCACCAGCATCACGTCGATGAACGGCGTCATGTTGATATCGGCCATGGCGCCATAGCGCGGCACGCCGCGCGTGCGCCGCCCCTTCTTTTTGCCTGCTCCAACAGCCATACCCATGCGAAATGTCCTTCTCTATCGTGCTGCCCGATCAGGCGGCGCGGTCGCGGCCCGAGGCGACGTGGTGGTCGATCTGGCGCGACAGGATGGACGAAAATTCGTCGGCGAAACTTTCCATACGTGCTTGCGCCCGCGCGACGCGGCCCTGCAGGACGTTGTAGGAAACGAGCGCCGGAATGGCGGCGAAGAGGCCGATCGCGGTCGCGAACAAGGCTTCCGCAATGCCCGGCGCCACCGTATTCAGCGACGTATTGCCGGACGAGGCGATAGATGTGAAGGCGGTCATGATGCCCCAGACCGTGCCGAACAGGCCGACGAACGGCCCGGCCGACGCGACCGAGGCCAGGACCAGGAGATTGCTCTCGAGCTTTTCGACCTCGCGCGCGATCGAGACGTCGAGCACCTTTTCGATACGGGCGTGCAACCCCATGAACGCCGAACTTGCCGATTCGAACGAGCGCTTCCACTCGCGCATCGCCGCGACGAACAACGTGCCCATGGCGATGGTCGGTCGGCTGGAGAGGTTCTTGTAGAGATCTTCCAGCGATTGGCCCGACCAGAAGACCTCCTCGAACCGATCCATGGATTTTTCGGTGCGGGAGAACAACAGCATCTTGTTCACGATGATCGACCAGCACCAGATGGAGGCGAACAAAAGGCCGATCATCACGAGTTTCACGACGATCGAGGCCTCTAAGAACATGCCCCAAAGCGAGAGGTCGGTTACGTGATCCATAAAACATGATCCTTCAAGCGCGCGATGAAACGCCTACCTCACCGCAAAATCGGTCATTTCTGGGGCTTTGCCGTATTTTTCCGCGCAAACACGCCCATCCTGATACGTGTTAAGCCAGCATCATGGTTAAGGCGGAGTTAAACGCTTGCAAGGATTGGCGGAATCCGAGATTGCGGCAAGAAAAAGGCAGGCCGGAGCCTGCCTTGACGAATGACGGGATCATCGAACGTCCGGGCCGGGATCTTGCCCCGACTGCGCAGAATCGCCCCAAATGCCTCAGGCTTTCTCGCTGTCGAGATGCGCCATTTGCGCGGTCTGGTAGCGCTCGCCGGCAGCGGCGCCCTTCGGAATCGCCTGCTCGATGGCCGCAAGATCGGCGGGCGTCAGCGTGACATCGAGGGCGCCCAGCGCCTCCTGCAACTGATCGCGGCGGCGCGAGCCGACGACCGGCACGATACTCTTGTCTTGCGCCGCAACCCAGGCGATTGCGATCTGCGCGACGCTGGCGCCCTTGGCGGCGGCGACCTGGCGCAGCGTCTCCACCAGCGCAAGATTCTTCTCGACATTGCCACCCTGGAAACGCGGGCTATGGGCGCGGAAATCGCCGGCGCCTGCGGAGCCCTGCTGCCAATGACCGGAAATGAGGCCGCGCGACAGGACGCCGTAACCCGTGATGCCGATGCCAAGTTCGCGGCAGACCGGCAGGATGCAATCCTCGATCCCGCGGGAAATCAGCGAATATTCGATCTGCAGATCGACGATCGGATGCACTTTTGCCGCGCGGCGGATCGTTTCGGCGCCGACTTCCGACAAGCCGATGTGGCGCACGTAGCCGGCCTTGACCATGTCGGCGATCGCACCGACAGTGTCCTCGATCGGCACGTTGGGATCGAGCCGGGCTGGCCGGTAAATGTCAATATAATCGACGCCGAGCCGCTGCAGCGTATAGGCGAGGAAGGTCTTGACCGCTGCCGGACGCCCATCAAACCCGATCCAGCCGCTGGACGGATCGCGCAAGGCGCCGAATTTCACGCTGAGGATCGGTTGATCGCGCTTGCGGCCTTTCAGGGCCTCGCCGATCAGCATTTCATTGTGGCCCATGCCGTAAAAATCGCCGGTGTCGAGCAGATTGATGCCGACGTCGAGGGCCGCGTGGATGGTGGCGATGCTTTCGGCCCGGTCGGCGGGCCCATACATGCCCGACATCCCCATGCAGCCGAGGCCGAGGCCGGAAGATTGCGGGCCGGTTTTGCCCAATTGGCGGATTTGCATGTCGTTTCTCCTGAAAGGACCGCCGCGCGGTCCCATTGCGATGGGGTGACTATGCGCCTGAAGCGACTATGTGATAACTATGTACAATCGAAACAGCTTGTTTGGATTTTCGCACAATGGCTACTCCGGATCTTGGCGACCTCGCTGCTTTCGTCGCGGTCGCGCAGCAGCGTAGCTTTCGCGGCGCCGCGGCGCTGCGCAATGTTTCGGCCTCCTCGCTCAGCGAAACCATTCGCCGCCTGGAAGAACGGCTGGGGGTGCGCCTGCTCAACCGAACCACCCGCTCGGTGACGCCGACCGAGGCGGGCGCACGCCTGTTGGAACGGTTGCAGCCGGTGCTTGGCGAAGTGGCGGCCGCCCTCGACACGATCAATGATTTTCGTGACACACCGACAGGCACTTTGCGGCTGAACGTGCCGACCGTCGTCGCCAAGCACGTCCTCCCCGGCATGATCGACCGTTTTCTCCTGGCTTTTCCCGGCATCACGCTCGAGGTCATCGCCAACGATACGTTTATCGATATCCTCGCCGCCGGCTTCGATGCCGGCATCCGCTATGACGAAAGCCTCGAGCGCGACATGGTCCGCATCCCGATCGGCCCGCGGCGCCAGCGATTTTGCACCGCCGCCTCGCCCGCCTATCTCGCGAAACGAGGCCGTCCCGAACATCCCAACGACCTGCTTCGGCACGATTGCATCCGCCACCGTTTTGCCAGCGGCGTCTCGCCCGCCTGGGAATTCGAGCAAGGCCAGGACGTGATCCGGATCGTGCCGCAAGGGCCCTTGATCTCCAATGAGATGCGGCTGGAGGTGCACGCGGCCCGGCAGGGGCTGGGCTTGATCCACACTTTCGCCGAGTCGCTCGCCCCGGCACTGGCGGCGGGCGAGCTCGTCGCGGTTCTGGACGATTGGTCGCCGAGTTTTTCCGGCCCCTATCTTTATTATCCAAGCCGCGACCACATGCCGGCACCGCTCCGGGCCTTTATCGACTTCGTGAAAGCCGATGGCGCGACAAACGCCTAGGTCCAACCCCGACTTGCTCTTAATCCCCAGCCCACCTAAAACCGGCACATGTCGCAAACAGACCGCACCCTCGCGCTGAACTGGTCCAATCTACAATTGGTCCGCCGCATTTATATGGATTTCGGCCGCACGTACCGCTGGCGCTATGTGATGGCGCTTCTGTGCATGGTGACCGCCGCGGCGGCGGGTGCCTACGCGGTCAGTTTGCTGAGCCCGTTCATTAACAATGTGAGACTGGGCCAGGAAGGCCGCGTCGCGCAGATCACGGGCGGCATGCACGAAATCCGACAGATCGCCTTCACTGTCGCCATACTCTATTGCCTGCGCGGCTTTACGACCTTCGGTCAGATGCTGATCATGTCGCGCATTGGCAATCGCATTGTTGCTCGCGCGCAGGCGCAAATCTACAATCATCTGCTCGGCCAGAATGTCGGCTTTTTCCAGGCACGCCAATCGACCGATTTCATGACGAGGCTCGTGACCGCGTCGAACGGCCTGCGCGACACGATGCAATTGATTGTTACTTCCGTTGGTCGCGATCTGTGCTCGGTCATCGGCTATGTCGCCGTGATGTTTTATCACGAGCCGGTCATGACAATGATCGCGATTTCTGGCGGCCCCATCGGCGCGCTGCTCATGAGCCGGGTCATTCGTCGCGTCCGGCACTTCGCCCGGCGCTCTTACGACGGCACGGCGCGTATTCTCGCGACCATGCAGGAAACGGTGATCGGCATTCGCATCGTGAAGTCGTTCAATCTCGAAAACATCATGCGCGTGCGCATGCAGAATTCGGTGCGCGACGTCGAAAAGGCGATGAACCGTATCGCGCTCGGCAGCGCGGTAACGAGCCCGGTCTCCGAGACTCTGGGCGGCGTGGTGATCGCGGCTGTACTTGTCTATGCCGGTTGGGATGTGGAAGTGCGGGGCGGCGAACTCGGGCAGTTCGTCGCCTTTCTTGGCGCCATGATGCTCGCTTACGAGCCGGGCAAGCGTCTCGGCAAATTGCGGCTCGACATGCAAAATGGCTTGATGGGCGCGCGCCTGATTTACGAAATTCTGGATAAGGCGCCGGTTGAGGTCGACGACAATCAGAAGCCGCGATTGCAGGTGACCGAAGGTCGCATCACCTTCCACGACGTAGCCTTCGGCTATCGCGCAACGGAGAATGTCCTCAACGGCCTGTCGTTCACCGCCGAACCCAGCACCACGACCGCGCTCGTCGGTCCTTCGGGCGGCGGCAAATCGACGATCATCAGTCTGATCCAGCGTTTCTACGACCCGCAAGCAGGCATGATCACCGTCGACGGCGAGGACGTGCAGAATGTCGGCATCCATTCCCTGCGCGAGAAGATTGCCTTTGTCTCGCAGGACGTTTTTCTGTTTCAGGGCACGATCCGCGAGAACATCGCGCTCGGCCGGGCCGGCGCGTCCGAAGAGGATATCATCGCAGCGGCCAAGCACGCTCACGCGCATGATTTCATCACGGGCTTTGCCTCGGGTTACGACACGCCGGTCGGCGAACAAGGCGCGCAATTGTCGGGCGGCCAGCGTCAGCGCATCGCCATTGCGCGCGCCATTCTGAAGAACGCGCCCATCATCCTGCTCGATGAACCGACCGCCGCGCTCGATTCCGAATCCGAGCGCGAAGTCCAGAAGGCTTTGGACGATTTGCGCATCGGGCGCACCACGCTTGTGGTCGCCCATCGCCTGCAGACCATCGTCAATGCCGACCGGATCTGCGTGATCGAGAAAGGTCACTGCGTCGAGCAAGGTACGCATGACGAATTGCTCGAGAAGCACGGCTCATATTATGCGTTCTTCTCGGCGCAGTTCGGCGACAATGTCCGTATGGTCACAAAGTTGGACGCGCCGCGGACGGAGCCTTCGGCGGTTCGCTCGTGAGCTTGGCCGACGGGCGTTCGGTCTTGTAATGGCCGCGCAGCACGCAGGCCGACAGAATCGCAATGCCGGAGATCAGCGAGACCCACCAGATCTGCGAGGCGCTTTCCGTGAAAATCGCGATCGTCAGTCCCGCCACCAATCCGGCCAGCATGAAGGGCGCGATGCGTAACGGAACCTGTGCGGCGAAGAAGAACGATTGCATGACGATGAACGCGAAGCTCAGCACGCCGATCGCGCCCAGATCGTACCAGAAGCGGAACAGCAGGCTTTTGGGCACGCCAGGCGAGATGTAACCGGCGTTGATCCCCGCCTGCGCCGCCTCGATGCCATGGCCGGTGATCAGACGCGGCCAGTCCTGATGCAGCAGATCGCCCCAGACGCCGAGCGTGGCGAGAAGCGCATAATGATCCGATGCAAGCGGGTGCGCGAAATAGGCAACGGCGGGCGCGAGCGCGAACAGCAGAAAAGCGGCGCAGCCGAGCAGCAACGCGGCTGGGCGCGGATGCGAAAACGCCACGGCGACGGTGAGCGCACCGGCCGCCAACGCGATCATCGTGATCGGAGTCTGCAAGGTAAAGATCGCACCGGCCGTCAGCACCGCAAGCACCCCGGCGAGCCACCATCTTTCGCGCGAGGCGAGCACCGCTAGGGCCGGCCAGAGCAGCAGAACCAGCATCACCGCGGCCCGGTCCTGGGTAATGGCATCCCGGTGGAAATACCCCAGCGGCAGCGCAATGGCAGCGGCCAGCGTCAAGCCAATGGGGACGAGATAGAGATTGGCGATCCGCGTGCGCTCGGGCAGGAAGGCAATGGCTAAAAGCGCCAGAATGCCCGTGCCGCCCGACTTCAGAATGCGATCGAGACCCGAGAGATAGGCCGGCGTCCACGCTAAGGAAAGCGCGGCCCAAATCAGAAAAGTGAATGCGATCAGGGCATTGATCGAGGCGAGATTCCGCCCCAGCCGCCGCCAATCTTCGCCTCTCGGGGCGATGAACGCAGCCAGCAGAACCAAACCCGCGCCGAGCGGCATCAGCGTAAAAATGCTGCGCCGCGAGAGGATCGAAGCGATCGGCAGCAGAATGGCGAGCGCGATCAAAGCCACACGAATCAGCAGCGCGGCGGCATCGGCCGCCGGATCGTCGGCATAAGAAAGGGGCGATTTGGCGGGCGTGACAGGCATCGGCTATGAAAGGAGCAAAAAGATCAGTGGTTCATCCTATAGGATTTTCTCCGACGTACTGTGCGACTTTGGCAACACTGACAATAGATTCGTCACAAATACCCGGTTCGATCTTGCCTGTTCGGCGGCACGAAAGTTGCCTACAAAGGGATGCGACATATTGATTCATCGGGGCAAATGGCACGCTCATGGCAATTCTGACGGCACTGCACCATTCCACGCGCTACACTTACGACAGGCCAGTCAGCCTGAGCCCGCAAATCATCCGCTTGCGGCCAGCCCCGCATTGCCGGACGCGGATCCCGAGCTATGCGCTCAAGGTGGAGCCGGCCAACCATTTCGTGAACTGGCAGCAGGACCCGCACGGCAATTGGCTGGCCCGCTTCGTTTTCCCCGAGAAAACCACGGAATTCTCGATCACCGTCGACCTCACCGCCGATCTTGCGGTGATCAATCCCTTCGACTTCTTCGTCGAGGACTATGCGGTCGAATATCCTTTTGCTTATGCCCCCGAGCTGGCACAGGACTTGAGTGCCTATCTCGTTCCCGATCCGGTCGGGCCGAAACTTGCCGCATTTTTGAGCACTTTGCCGCAAGGTGAGCACCGCACGGTCGACATGCTGGTGGATGTCAACCATCGACTGCGCGAGGTGGTGAATTACGTCATCCGCATGGAATCCGGCGTGCAGGCGCCGGAGGAGACCCTCACCCTGGCCTCCGGCTCATGCCGCGATTCGGCCTGGCTGCTCGTGCAGGTCCTGCGCAATCTTGGGATCGCCGCCCGCTTCGTCTCCGGCTATTCGATCCAGCTCAAGCCGGACGTCAAGGCGCTCGACGGGCCGGCCGGCGCGCCGCACGACATCGTCGACCTGCATGCCTGGGCGGAAGCCTATGTGCCGGGCGCCGGCTGGATCGGGTTTGACGCGACCTCCGGCATGCTGTGCGGCGAGGGGCACCTGCCGCTCGCCGCGACGCCGCATTTCCAATCGGCGGCGCCGATCAGCGGCATGGCGGACTATGCCGAGACCAAATTCAGCTTCGATATGCGGGTCACCCGCATCGACGAGAAGCCGCGCATCTCGATGCCGTTTTCGGACGAGGCGTGGGAGGCGCTCGACCTGCTTGGCCAGAAGGTCGATGCGGAATTGCAAGCGAATGACGTGCGCCTCACCATGGGCGGCGAGCCCACTTTCGTTTCGATCGATGATTTTCAGTCGGCCGAATGGAACACGGACGCGGTCGGCCCGACGAAACGCATTCGCGCCGACGATCTCGTCCGCCGCTTGCGCGACACGTTCGCCCCCGGCGGCTTCCTGCATTACGGCCAAGGCAAGTGGTATCCGGGCGAAAGTCTGCCGCGCTGGACCTTTGCGCTCTATTGGCGCAAGGACGGAAAGCCGCTGTGGCGCAACGAAAAACTGATCGCGACCGAAGCTTCAAAGCCGGTCGATACGATCGAGGCGGCGCAGGACCTGACCGAGGGAATTGCCAAGCGCCTCGGTCTGGCCCAGGACTATGTCCAGGCTGCTTACGAAGATCCGGCAAAATGGATCCTGAAAGAGGCGGATCTGCCCGACAATGTCACGCCCTTCGACACGAAGCTCGACGATCCCGAAGAGCGCGCTCGCTTTGCCCGCGTTTTCGAGCGTGGGCTCGACAAGCCTGCGGGCTACGTGTTGCCGGTCCAACGATGGAATGCACAGGTCAGCAAGTCCCGGTGGATGAGCCAGAAATGGCCGCTCCGCCGGGGCAAGCTCTTCCTCGTGCCCGGGGATTCCCCGGTGGGCTATCGCCTGCCGCTGAGCTCCCTGCCCTACGTCCCGCCGTCGTCCTATCCCTATGTCGTGCCGGCGGACCCGTTCGGCGATTTCGATGCCCTGCCCGATCCCGAGTTTCTGGCGCAAGCGTTCCGCCGGGTCGGGACGGATGGCGCCGAACAGGCCGAACAGGTCGAGCAGTTCATTTCGGGCAGCGGCGAAGTGCGCACCGCCCTGTCGGTCGAACCGCGCGACGGGCGGCTGTGCGTGTTCATGCCGCCGGTCAGCCGCCTCGCCGATTATCTCGAATTGATCGCGGCGATCGAAGCGACGGCCGACGATCTCGGCCTCCCCTTGCATATCGAGGGCTATGCGCCGCCTTACGATCCGCGCGTCGACGTGATCAAGGTCACGCCCGACCCTGGCGTCATCGAGGTGAATATCCATCCGGCCAAGGATTGGAATGCCTGCGTTACGACCACGAACGAACTCTACGAACAGGCGCGCCTGTCGCGGTTGGGCGCGGAAAAGTTCATGACCGACGGCCGCCACACTGGAACCGGCGGCGGCAATCACGTGGTGGTCGGCGGCTCGACACCGCCCGATAGCCCATTTTTGCGCCGGCCTGACCTGCTCAAGAGCCTCGTCCTCTATTGGCAGCGGCACCCCTCGCTCTCGTACCTCTTTTCGGGCCTGTTCATCGGCCCGACCAGCCAGGCGCCGCGCATTGACGAGGCGCGGCACGACGCGCTCTACGAACTCGAAATCGCCCTCAGCCATGTGCCGCTGCCGGGCCAGGGCTATTCGCCTCCGCCGTGGCTCGTCGACCGCCTGTTCCGCAACCTGCTGACCGATGTTACGGGGAATACCCATCGCGTCGAACTGTGCATCGACAAGCTCTATTCGCCCGATGGGCCCACGGGGCGGCTCGGACTCGTCGAGTTCCGCTGCTTTGAGATGCCGCCGCACGCAAGGATGTCGCTCGCGCAGCAATTGCTGGTGCGCGCCTTGATTGCCTGGTTCTGGAAGGAGCCGCAAAGCGGCCACCTGACCCGCTGGGGGACGTCGCTGCATGACCGCTATATGCTGCCCCATTTCGTCTGGACCGATTTTCTCGACGTGCTCAGCGATCTCAATCAGGCTGGCTATGCGTTCGACCCGACCTGGTTCGAGGCCCAGCGCGAATTCCGCTTCCCCTTCTATGGCGAGGTCGAACGCTCCGGCGTCGCGCTCGAAATCCGCCAGGCGCTCGAGCCTTGGAACGTGCTGGGCGAGACGGGCGCGATCGGCGGCACCGTCCGCTACGTGGATTCTTCGGTCGAGCGGCTGCAGATCCGGGCGTCCGGCGTGACCGAAAACCGCCACGTGATTTTGTGCAATGGGCGGCGCGTCCCATTAACCTCGACGGGCCGCCGCGGCGAATATGTCGCAGGCGTGCGCTTCAAGGCGTGGCAGCCGGCGTCCGGCCTGCACCCCACGATTCCGACCCATGCGCCATTAACTTTCGATATTGTCGATACTTGGAACAATCGGTCGCTAGGCGGCTGCGTGTATCATGTGGCGCATCCGGGCGGGCGCAATTACGACACTTTCCCGGTCAATTCCTACGAGGCTGAAGCGCGGCGCCTGGCGCGCTTCCAAGACTACGGCCATACGCCGGGGATAATTCATGCGCCCCCTCTGGAAATAAATGCCGATTTCCCCTCTACTCTCGATTTGCGCCGGCCTGCCGGCCTGTCATGAGTTAGCTCCGGCGAAAAAATGCAAAACAGTCAGAGTGTCGCAACCTCTCTACCTCCTGCCGATACGGACGGAATCGACGGACTGATTCAAAATTATGCGCCATTGTCGGGCATTTACGACGAAATGCTCGATGCCCACGGCGCGGTCCGACCGCATTGGCAGGCGTTTCTTGCCTCGCTCGCCGCCATGGGGCCAGACGAAGTCGGCCGCCGCTTTGGCGCTGCGGATCGCAACTTGCGCGATTCAGGCGTCTTCTATCGTGTCTATGACGACCCGGCCGGCGCGGAACGTGTCTGGCCCTTGTCGCATATTCCGCTGCTGCTGGGCGAACAGGAGTGGCACGCGCTCGAACGCGGCCTCGTTCAGCGCGCCGCGCTGATCGAATCCTTGCTCAGCGACGCCTATGGCCCCTCGCATCTGGTGCACGACGGCGTGGTTCCCGCCGCCGTCATTGCCGGCAGCCCGGAATTCCTGCATCCGATGGTCGGCGTGACGCCGGTGAGCGGCTCGCATCTTCATCTCTATGCGGTCGATATCGGCCGCGGGCCGGATGGGCGCTGGTGGGTCTTGAACGACCGCACGCAAGCGCCTTCGGGAGCGGGTTACGCCCTGGAAAATCGCCTCGCCATGTCGCGCGCCCTCCCCGACATCTACCGTGGTTTGCGTGTCGAACGACTCGCGGGGTTTTTCCAGGCCTTTCGCGGTGCGCTGGCGTCGCACAGCCGGAGCAGCGAGGCGCGCATCTGCGTCCTTTCGCCGGGCCAGATGAACGAAACCTATTTCGAACATGCCTATCTCGCCCGTTATCTCGGCTTCCTGCTGGTTGAAGGCGAGGATCTTACCGTACGGGGCGACGAGGTGTTCGTGCGCACGGTCGCCGGGCTGAAGCCGGCCGAAGTGATCTGGCGACGGCTCGACGCGGATTTTAGCGATCCTTTGGAACTCAATGCGCAGTCCCGGCTCGGCGTTCCAGGTCTTGTCGCAGCGCTACGCAGCGGTTCGGTGCTGCTTGCCAATGCGCTGGGCGCGGGTCTCGCCGAATCGCGCAGTTTGATGAGTTTCATGCCGGCGATCTCGCAGCGTCTCCTCGGCAAAAATCTCGACCTGCCCAACATCGCCACCTGGTGGTGCGGTCAGAAACGCGAGCGCGATTATGTGCTCGCCAATCTCGACAATCTCGCCATCGCCCCCGCCTTCGCGCGCGCTTTGCCGGGCATCTTGGGCCAAGGCGCCCGCCTTGTCTCCGACCTCACCGCGCCGGAGCGCAAGACTTTGCTCGAAGCGATCGCCAAGCGCGGCATCGATTTCGTCGCGCAGGAGGCCGTGAAGCTCTCGACCCTGCCGGTCTGGGTCAACGGCCAGCTCGAACCGCGACCCTTCCTCTTGCGCCTTTTCGTCGCGCGCACCGAAACCGGGTGGCAGGTCATGCCGGGCGGCTTCTGCCGCGTCTCGGACAGCACGAACACAAGCGCCGTGTCGATGCAAACCGGCGGCAAATCGGCGGACGTGTGGGTCCTGTCCGATAAGCCAGTGCCGGAAACGACGCTTTTGCCCTCGCCCGAGGGCGTGCAGATCCGTCGCCAGCCCGGCGCGCTGCCGAGCCGCACCGCCGACAATCTCTTCTGGCTCGGGCGCTATGTCGAGCGCGCGGAGGCCGTCTTGCGACTGCTGCGCGCGCTCCTCGCGCGCATGACCGAATCGACCGGCTCCGGCGCCGATGTGATCAAACGGCTCGTCGATCTCCTGATCGACTGGGACTCGATGTCAGCCGAAACGGCAACCCAATCGCCGGCGCTGATCGCCGGCGTGTGCCTGCACAAGGCCGAAGGAACGGGATCGCTGCCCATGCTGCTACGCGCAGCCCGGGGCGCCGCGTCCGTGATCCGCGATCGTTTCTCGCCGGAAGCGTGGCGTTCGCTCAACAACCTCGTCGCGCTGCTCGACAATCCGGCACTTGCCGAAGCATCCGGCGCCGAAGCTTTTGAGCGGATCAATCAGGCATTGCAAATCATCGCCGCGTTCGCCGGTCTCGCGCAGGAGAATATGAATCGTCTCAACGGCTGGCGTTTTCTCGATATCGGCCGGCGGATGGAACGCGCGATCGCGACCTGTCGCTTCGTCCGGCAATTCGCCGCGCCCGACGCGCCGGTCGAAGCCCTCGACACATTGCTCGAACTCGGCGACAGCCAGATCACCTATCGGCTGCGTTATGTGATGGTGGCGGCGCGCGCACCGGTGATCGATCTGCTGATGCTCGATACGAACAATCCGCGTTCGGCCGCATTCCAGGTCGCGAATATCGAAAAACATTTGGCGCGCCTGCCCCATGTGGCGCATGATGGCTTGCCGACCGCGGCGGAACGGGTGATCGTGCGGCTCGCTGCCGACCTGACCGTGACCGAGGCGGAGAAAGTATCCATTAAGCAGGTCTATGATATCGAGCAGGCGCTTCTGCGCGTTTCGAGCGAAATCTCGCTGAATTATTTCACTCATCGCGAACGGCCGGTCGCGCCCAATGAGTCGATGGCATGATTTATGATATTCAACAGACCACCGAATGCGAATACGCGACCCCCGTGCCCGTGGCAAAGCACATTCTGCGCATGACACCGGTCAACCGGGTCGGCCAGGATGTGCTCGATGCCTGGCTGGAGATCGATCCGACTCCAACCGAGATGCGCGCCTTCACCGACTTCTTTGGTAATCGCGTCACGCATGTGGAAATCGATAAACCGCACGAAGCCTTCGTCATCAGCACGCTGTCGCGCGTGCAGGTCGAACCGGCCCCGCCCCTCGATGCCGACACGACATTGCCCTTCGAAAAGATCCGCGACATGGCAAGCGCCAGCGACTCGCTCGACCCCTCATCGCCGGTGCATTTCCTGTTTCCCTCTTATCTGCTGCCTCTCGACGACGATATTGCAGCCTATGCCGAAGAGAGTTTTCCTGCCGGTCGCCCCATTCTCGCCGGCGCGCTCGATCTGATGCAGCGGATCAAACGCGACTTTACCTATGAGCCCGGCGTTACCGACGTGTCCACGCCCCCGGCCGAAGCATTCCACCTGAAGCGCGGCGTCTGTCAGGACTTTGCCCATGTGATGATCGTCGGCCTGCGCTCGCTCGGATTGCCGGCCGCCTATGTGAGCGGCTATCTGCGCACCGTACCGCCGCCCGGCCAAAAGCGGCTGGAAGGCGCCGACGCAACTCACGCCTGGGTCTCGGTCTGGTGCGGCCCGGAGGACGGCTGGCGCGGCCTTGACCCGACCAATGCAATTGCCGCGTCGGAGGATCACATCATTCTCGCGATCGGACGCGACTATGCCGACGTGGCGCCGTCCGAAGGCATGATCATCTCGTCGGGCGGACAGAAACTGAAAGTCGGCGTCGACGTCATCCCGATCCGAAGCTGATCATCATTGATCCACTTGCTGCACACGCGCATAGCAACACGTCATAACCGTCGGGCAATTCGATCATGCCGCAGGCAGTGCCACGCAGGTCTGTGACAGTTTCAAGAAAACTGCTTTGTTAAAGCACAAACGTAGGCTTAAGCTTCTCCCTTGTGGGCAGGCACTCATGGAGTGATCACACGGGGGATTGAGATGAACGACAAGTCTTATACGGACTCCGATCACGCGGAAGACGTAAATATCTTGCATAGTATGGGCTATGCGCAGGAGTTGGAGCGGCGGATGAGCCGTTTCTCCAATTTTGCGATTTCCTTCTCCATCATCTGCATTCTGTCGGGCGGCATCAATTCGCTCAACCAGGTCACCGATGGCATCGGCGGCATCGGCATCGGTCTCGGCTGGCCGGTCGGCTGCCTGATCTCCGGTGTCTTCGCCATCGCCATGGCGCAGATCTCATCGGCCTATCCCACCGCCGGCGGCCTTTATCATTGGGGCTCGATTCTCGGCAACCGCTTCACCGGGTGGCTGACCGCATGGTTCAATTTGATCGGCCTCATCACCGTGCTTGGCGCCATCAACGTCGGCACATGGAACTTTTTTGCCGGCGCTTTCGGCGCGCAATTGGGGTTGGATGCGACAAGCGTGACCCAGCAGACGATTTTTGTCGCGGTCATCACGGCCGTGCAGGCACTCGTCAATCATTTCGGCATCCGACTGACGGCACTCCTGACCGACTTCTCCGGCTATTTGATCTTCGCGGCAACGATCGTTTTGATCGTCGCGTTCCTGGCCGGCGCCGAGCACTGGGACATTTCCCGGCTCTGGCACAGCGCGAACTACACGGGTCAGCCAACGCTTGACGGAAATAACGAACTGAAGGCCGATCCGACATGGCCGACGGCCAGTCCGATATGGGCCTTCCTGCTCGGTTTGCTTCTGCCGATCTACACGATCACCGGCTACGATGCCTCCGCCCACACGTCGGAAGAGACCTTGAAGGCCAGCGACAGCGTGCCGCGCGCGATGATCGGCTCGGTCTTGTGGTCGAGCCTGTTTGGCTGGGCGATGTTGATCGCGTTTCTGTTCCTCATTCCCAATCTTGACGATGCGGCCAAACAAGGCGGCAATGTTTTCTTCTGGGCTTTGAGCGCGCGGCTCCATCCGGCGGTGGTGATGATCCTCTATATCGCGATCTTCATCTCGCAATGGCTCTGCGGCCTTGCTACCGTGACATCGGCATCGCGCATGATCTTCGCCTTCTCGCGCGATGGCGGCCTACCGGGATCGTCGGTATTGTCGAAAGTCAGCTCGACAACCCGCTCGCCGGTTGCCGCGATCTGGACCGCCGCAATTTCGTCGGTCCTGTTCGTTTGGTTCGCGTCGCTGGTCAATATCGGCAACACGTCGGCCTATACGATCGTCGTGTCCTGCACCGTGATCTTCCTGTTCCTATCCTTCACCATTCCGATCACACTCGGCATGCTCGCCTATGGCACAAAGAAATGGGATCGCAAGGGCACATGGGATCTGGGCGGCGGTTTGTTCAAGCTCGTCTGCGCACTTTCGATCCTGTCGATGGTGCTGATTTTCATCATCGGCGTGCAGCCTCCCAACGATTGGGCGCTCTATATCACGGTCGGCTTCCTCGTCCTGACGATCATCATCTGGTTCGCCTTTGAGAATCGCCGTTTCAAGGGCCCGCCAATCGGTGTCGAAGTGGAACAGCGCCAGGCCACCATCACGCTCGCCGAAGAAAGCGTCGGCGAAATATAAGGCACATCGCTCTCCCCGCGGGATGCGTCGGACCGTTCGCGGTCCGACGCATCCCGCAGTGACAAAGCCGAATTCAGAGCGCCTTGCAATCGCAGTGATGCTTGCGTTATGCGAATGTCATGATCACCTTGCCTCCGGCCTCGCCCGATTCGAGGAGGCGGTGCGCGGCGACAATGTCCTCGAAGCGAAAGACTTGAGCGGGTCTGGCGCGGTAGCGGCCATCGGCAACGCGATCCGCGATGGCCTGAAATGGAATTTGCGACAGCGGAAATACAGGTGTGCCGGTGACCAAGGCACTCGCGAAAACACTCATGTGCACGCCACTCGGCATTTGAAACACGGGCTCCAGAGTGAGCGCACCGCCACCCCCAAGGAAACCGACGAGACAAGCCCGCCCGCCACGGCGCAACGCCGTGAGCGTATCCAAAATTGTTGTGTTGCCGACAATGTCGAGGGCTGCGTCGATGCCCTTTGGATGGCGCAGACGGACCTTGTCGGAAAGCTGCGGCGAGTCGAGCAACACCTCATGCGCGCCCACCCCTTCCAATAATTTGATGCGGGCTGCCTTGCGGGTCGTCGCGATCACGTGCGCTCCGGCATGGCGCGCAATGTTGATCGCCGCTTGGCCAAGCGAGGAGCTCGCGCCGCGCACCAAAATCGTCTGACCTTCGGCAAGTTCGAGGATTCCCATCACGCTCGTCCATGCCGTCGCATAGGATTCGGGGATGGCGGCGAGGTCCTCCCAGGATAGATCGCTCTTGATGGCGACGACATTGCTACGCGGAACGGAGGTGAGCTCGGCATAGCTACCGCTAAGGCTCCGACCCATTCCCCCGACGAGAGCCATCACTTTCTCGCCTGAAGCGAATTGACCTTCCGGATCGAACCGGACGAGGCCGACGCACTCAATTCCGGAAATTTCGGCGACATCGCCCCAGGCCCCTTTGCGAAAATAGACTTCGGCATGGTTCAGCCCAAAAGCCTTCACCTCAATGAGGACCTGGCCGGGCTGTGGAACAGGATCAGGCCGTTCCTCGATCGCGAGGACTTCCGGTCGGTCGTACTGGGTGATCACGATAGCGCGCATGTTTCGGCTCCCGATTGCTGGTGCCTCGCTAGATATCTCCATCAATTATTGATAAATAGATGGAAGTTTTAATAATCATGATAGGATTTCTCTATGATGGACATGACGATCCATCAGCTCCTTTGCTTCGACGCCATCGTCACCGAGGGCGGCTTTCAAGCCGGCGCGGAGAAGATTGGTCGAACCCAGCCCTCCGTTTCGGCCGCCGTGAAGAATCTCGAGGCGCAGCTCGGCCTGGCCTTGCTCGACCGGAGCGGCTACCGGGTCGTGCTGACGGCGGAGGGACGCTCCTTTCACGCCCATGCGCAGGCTCTGCTGCGGGAACTCGGCGCGCTCAAGGATCACGCCAAGCAACTGGCTATTGGCGAAGAGACGGAACTCGATGTGATCATCGGCGATCTGTGCCCCTTACCCCAGACCCTCGCGCTGCTGCACCGCTTCTTCGGCGGCTGTCCAGGCACAAGGCTCAACCTCCATTTCGAGGCGCTCTCCGGGCCGTGGGAACGGCTGCTCGATGGCGAAGCCGATCTGATCCTGCATCACATCGACAAGACCGATCCGCGTTACGAATTCCTGGACCTGTTTCCGATCACGCTCCTGCCGGTGGTCGCGCCCGGTTTCCTGCGGTTTCCGATTTCCCAATCGATCACACCCGAAAACATGCGGGACTATGCGCAATGCATCATCCGCGACAGCGCCCGTCATTCGCCAGCGCGCGACTATTACCTGATTGAGGGCGCGCGGAACTGGACGGTCAGCGATCAGCTCATGAAACGCGAGCTCATCCTGCAGGGCATGGGCTGGGGGCATATGCCGCGCTATTTGATCGAACAAGATCTTGCTTCGCACCGGCTCATCAGCATTGCGGGCGACCATTTGCGAGGCGGTCGAGTCGAGATCGTGGCTGCGCGCCGGCGTCAAGCGTCGCACGGCCCGATCGCCAATCGATTATGGCAGTTCATTGCGGAGGAAGCGCCAGCCTTGGCGCAAGCGATCCCTTAGGGCCTGCTGACATCCGGACGGGCAAAACAGATCACTTTGGCATGCGCGCACGGTCCACCATACAAAGGCCGCGTTGGAGGCAGAGAGGGGTAGTTCATCGCATTCCAATGTCGCACGAAGACTGTCGTTGATCGTTTCTTCGGGAAGGCCGCCTTGGTTTCATCGGTGCCCACGACCAGCTCGGCGTCTTCCGCTCATCACGATTGATAGGAGAGACCGGATGGAAATCTTGTATCTTGCTAGCGTCGCGATCGTCACTGCCGACCCGCCCGAGAGCCGCAAACTCTTCATCGATACGCTCAAACTTCCGCTCAAACGGCACGAAGGTGATGATTACTATTTCAGCGAAAGCATTGGCGGCAGCAAACATTTTGGCGTCTGGCCATTGCGGCAGGCGGCGGAAGCATGCTTCGGCGGTCCAGACTGGCCTGCCGACCGACCTGTTCCACACGCTTGTTTCGAATTCGAGGTTGCCGACCTCGACAGCGTGAGTTCGGCGGCGGAGGAACTGCAGTCGAAAGGCTACACCTTGCTGCACGGAGCTAAAACCGAGCCATGGGGACAGACCGTTGCCAGGATGCAAACGCCTGACGGCGTGATCATCGGCATTTCTTTTGCGCCATGGATGCATGAGGCGAAACCCACCGTGTGAACAAAGCTTATTGGCCCTGATATCGGGTGAGCAGCCAGATGACGCGAGACACTGATTTCGAAAGGTGCAATTTTATTCCGCCGCTATGGCAAGGCGTCGGCGTTTTTCGGCGGTCGAATACAACGCGACGAGGATCACATTCGGAATCCATGATGTATAGGCGAGCCAGGGCGACATGGCGGAATAGCTTGAGGCGCCCAAGGCCAGCCCGATCGGAATCTGCAAGCGCAAGGTAGCCGCCGCAAACGTCATCGCGTAGCTGAAACGCATCAAGAGACGATGACGTGCGAAGTCGCGGCGCACCGCTGCCCGCCAAGCGGCACATGTCGTCGCGATCCAGCAAATGGCAAGAAGGCCAAAACCAAATCCTGCGACCGGCCCTCCGGATGCGTATGGCGCAGTAGCAAGCGCGCCAACGCCCGCGATCAGACAGGCGGCAACATAGAGGCGCCCTGCCACGCGGTGAAGTGTTGGATAGCGCGCACGCAATTGCGGATAAAATTGAAACGGCCCGACGAGCAAGGCGATCGGCGCGATGAGCATATGGGTGAGGGCCTGGACGGGCGCATGCTCGATGACGGCGCGAAGCTTCGGGTCGATGCCGAGCCAAACATGACCAAGCACGCCGTAATAGCGCAGCGCGTGAGACGCGATCAATGTCGCCAGAATCGCCATGGCTGCGCGCGCGCCATTGGCAACATATTGCCTTGGCATGGTCACAAGACTCCGCTATCTATACACTGTATAGATCAACGTAACACACATTTGAACAGTGTCAAGATGAAGCGCGCGCGCAGCAAGTCCAACCGAAAGAATCCCGGGTCCTATCATCACGGCGATCTGCATCGCCAGTTGCTGGTGGTGGCCGAGGAAATCATTCAGGAACGCGGCGTCGACGGTTTTACGCTGCGCGAGGCCGCGCGGCGGGCCGGCGTATCGCCGGGTGCGCCGGCGCATCATTTCGGTCACGCGCTCGGACTGCTCACGGAAGTTGCGCTCCTCGGCTTTCGCGATTTTGCGACGGCACTCAATGAAGCGGATGCACGCGGCGGAGCCGATCCGGCGCAACGGCTCTATGAGCAATGCGTCGCCTATGTGCGATTCGCAATTCAGTATCCGGCGCGATTTGAGCTGATGTTTCGCGTCGACAAACACGACCATTCGAACCGCGAATTTGTCGAGGTCGCCGAACAATCCTTTCAGATTTTGGAGAACGCTATCCGGGCTGCCACACGGACGCCGCCGAGGGAGAGCCTCGGACCGGACGCGCAAGGCATGTTGACCGCGGTCTGGTCGATGGCGCACGGCTTTTCGCATCTCGCGCTCGGCGGAGAACTCGGAAAGCCTCAGCGCGGCGGCGGTTCGCTGGAGACGATCATGTCATCGCTCTTGCCGCGGACCCTCAAGCATTTTTTGCCGGTCGCGCAAGTGACACCTGACGAGCCGCGGAAAAAAGCGGACAAGGCACGAGGTCGCGGGCGCGTGGCACCGGAACCATGATCACACGCGCGTCATGGCGTTGCGATGATGGCCTCGATGCGGCGTAGCAGGTCCGTGTCGACTTCGGTCTGCCACGTTAGCAGGCGATACCAGTTGAACCCGGCCCACAGTTCCAGACGCTCGTCGATCCGGCTGGCTGGCAACTCACCCCGCGCGGCCGCCCGCTCGAACAGATGACGGGCCGGCCGGAAGAGAACGGGAAGAAATTCGTTGCGCAGCCGCTGGCCGGCTGCTTCGCTCGATTGCGCCTCGGCGATCAAGGCCCGGAAAGCACCGCCTGCCGGATGGGTATGCCAAAAACGCCACAGATCGGCTGTATGCGCCACCAGATCATCGATCAGGATGCCGGTGTCGGGCAGGACAATAGAGCGCGCCTTTTCCATGCCGTAGACCGTCATGAACAAGTCTGCCTTGGTCGGCCACCAGCGATAGACGGTCGCCTTGCCCGCGCCCGCCCGTCGGGCCGCTTCCTCGATGGAAAATCCGGCATAGCCCCGCTCGGCCAGGAGCTGTCTTGCGGCTTCAATGATCGCCGTCTCGGTTTCCGGATTGCGCCGTGCGCCGATCGACGTGCGGCGCGGCGCGGCGGCCACTATTGCCATATCGCTACCTCCACCATTGACTTTATCAGACAGCTCGCTAGTTTCAATAGAAACGATACGGATCGTATCATTAAAGGGCTGACCAAAATGTCGCAACCCGAACAGAGCAGCACCGCCGGTGCTGTTCCGCAGCAAAATGTGGACTCGATCTCAACGCTCATCGGCACGTTGGCGATCGCGACCGGCGCGATTGTCGCCAATCTTTATTATGCCCAGCCCCTGGTCGCGAAAATTGCGCCTGAAATCGGCATCGGCCCCAATTTGGCCGGGCTGATCGTCAGCCTGACGCAGATCGGCTATGGGCTCGGCCTGATTCTGCTCGTGCCGCTCGCCGATCTCATCGAAAATCGCATTTTGACGCTGACGACGCTCGCCTGCGTGGTCGTCAGCCTCCTGACCGCAGCCATGGCCCACGGCGTTTGGCTCTTCCTTTTCGCGTCGCTCGCCACGGGGGTCTTTTCCGCCGGGGCGCAGATCCTCGTTCCCTTCGTCACGCATTTCGTGCCGGTGCATCGCCGCGGCCGCACGGTCGGCCTGGTGATGGCGGGATTGCTGACCGGCATCATGCTGGCGCGCCCGGCGTCCCTTTTCATCGCGGCCGAGTTGAATTGGCGTGCCGTCTTCTTTGCCTCCGCGGCGCTCATGTTGGTGATCGGCCTCGTTCTTTGGCGCATCATGCCCGCCTATCAGCCGGCGGGCACAAACCACTACAAAGCCGTGCTGTCCTCGCTGCCCGGACTGGTGCGGCACACGCCCGTCCTACGCCGCCGCGCGACCTATCAAACGCTGCTGTTCTGCGCTTTCAATCTCTTCTGGACGGCCGCGCCGCTGATGCTGGCGGAACGTTTCGGCCTGTCGGATTACCAAATCGGATTGTTCGCGCTGGCGGGGGCCGGCGGGGCTTTCGCCGCGCCGCTTGCGGGACGGCTGGCCGATCACGGCTTCGGCCGGGCCGCAACCTTCGGCGCGATGGGCTCGCTGGCCCTCGCCTTCCTCTGTACGGGTTGGGCGACAGCGGCATTGTCGCTCGCCATCCTAATTGTCGCGACGCTGGTCATCGACGCCGCGGTTCAGACCAATCAAATCGTCAGCCAGCGCGCCATCTTTTCGACCCCGCCAGCGGTCCGGGCGCGCGTCAACGCCCTCTACATGACCACGGTGTTCATCGGCGGGGCGACGGGCTCGGTGTTGGGGACGCTGACCTATCACGCCGGCGGATGGATCGTCACAGCCGCCACCGGCGCAGCCTTAGGCCTTGCCGGGCTCATCGCCTTTGCTACCGACAAGCACAATCATCACGCCGCCCACTGACTTGCAATGCAGCCTCGCGATGACGCGAAGCTGCAAGCTGCCCTCTTTATCCTGCGATCGGCGGATTGAGACGCGCGAAGCCCTCCAGAATCCGGTAGGGATAATGGGGATACGGCGCAGGGGCTTTGCTTGCCGCGTCGAGCCTTGCCACCTGATCCGAGGACAGCGCCCAGCCAACCGCACCGAGGTTGTCGCGCAATTGCGCTTCGTTGCGCGCGCCGATGATGATCGACGAGACGGTCGGGCGCTGCGTGAGCCAATTCAGCGCGATTTGCGGTACCGTCTTGCCGGTTTCCTTGGATATGTCTTCCAGCACGTTAATAACGCGATAGAGCAGATCGTCATGAACCGGAGGCCCAAACTGCGCCGTTTCATGCAGCCGGCTTTGCGGCGGCAAGGGCGCACCGCGCCGGATCTTGCCGGTGAGACGGCCCCAACCCAACGGGCTATAGACAAGCGCGCCCAACCCTTGATCGGCGCCAAGCGGCATCAAATCCCACTCAAAATCGCGGCCGACCAGCGAGTAGTAGACCTGATTGGCGACATAACGCGGCCAGCCGTATCGCTCGGCGACCGCCAGCGATTTCATGATCTGCCAGCCCGAGAAATTCGACACGCCGACATAGCGGACCTTGCCGGCCCGCACGAGCGTATCGAGCGTCGCGAGGACCTCCTCAACCGGCGTTCCGGCATCGAAGGCGTGCAGCTGAAGAAGGTCGATATAATCAGTCCCAAGCCGCGTCAGCGCCTCCTCAACCGCCCGGATCAATCGGAGCCGCGAGGTGCCGGCATCGTTCGCGCCATCCCCCATCGGCAGGCCAGTCTTGGTCGACAGGAGGACCGCGTCGCGGCGCCCTTTGACGGCCGCGCCAAGCACCTGTTCGGACGCACCCATCGAATAGACGTCGGCCGTATCGAACAGATTGACGCCCGCCTCGAGGCAGATATCGACGAGGCGGCGCGCCTCATCAGCATCGGTGTTGCCCCAGGCGCCAAACAAAGGCCCGGAGCCTGCAAACGTGCCCGCACCGAAGCTCAAGACTGGCACTTTGAGGCCGGAGCGGCCAAGAGAACGATATTCCATCGGATGTCCTTTCGCGGATTATGAATTGAATTGGTCAGCAGGTTGCGGCGCGATCGCGCGTCGGTCGGCATTCATCGCGATAAAGGCGACAACGATGGCCGCAGCCGGAAAGAGAGCGGCCACCAACGGTACAGCGGCGAGGCCGGGACCATGGTCTATCGCCATTCCGCCGGCCCAAGCGCCGATGGCATTGCCAAGATTGAAGGCGGCGATGTTGAAACTCGACGCAAGGCTTTGGCCAGCGCCTTCGGCCTTGGACAGCACCCATATTTGCAACGGAGCGACTGTCGCAAAACCCGCTGCGCCGAGAAGCCCTGTGAGCGCGATCGCCGTGGCGGCCAAGCGCATGCCGGGCATCATCAAGGCGAGCACCAAAGCAAGCGTGGCCAATGTGCCGAACACCGTGGGAAGAAGGCTGCGGTCGGCCAGCTTGCCGCCGACCAGATTTCCGATCATAAGGCCGCCGCCGAAGACGAGCAGGATTGGCGACACGGCCGCTTCGCTGAAGCCACTCATTCGTGTCAGCATCGGCGCGATATAGGTGAAGACTGCGAAGACACCGGCATAGCCGAGCACGGTGGTCAAAAGGCCCAGCAGCACGGATGGACGCAGGATCGCGGCGATGTCCGCGCGCCAATCGCCGGCATCGGACGGCGCCTCCTCCTTCGGCACCAATGCTGCGATGATGGCGAGCGCAACGAGTCCGACAAGCGATACGGCCCAGAAAGTCGCGCGCCAGCCCAAAGACAAACCGATCCAGGTGCCGAGCGGCACGCCAAGGATGTTGGCGACCGTCAATCCGGTGAACATGATCGCAATCGCCGAGGCCTTGCGGTCTTCAGGCACAAGGCTTGTCGCCACCACGGAACCGACTCCGAAGAACGTGCCATGCGCGAGCGCGGTCAGGACCCGCGCCGCCATCAGCAATCCATAGGTCGGCGCCAGTGCGCAGGTCGCATTGCCCAGGGTGAATACCGCCATCAACCCGATCAGCACGGTCTTGCGCGGCCACCGCGCCGTGAGCACGGTCAGCACCGGCGCGCCGATGACGACGCCGAGTGCATAGCCGGAGATCAGCAGGCCGGCCATGGCGATCGAGACGCCGAAATCGGCGCTGACCCCAAGCAGCAATCCCATGATGACGAATTCAGTGACGCCGATGCCAAAGGCCCCGGCCGTCAGGGCATAAAGAGCCAGCGGCATGGTCAAAATCCATAGTTGTGATGTCTGGGCAGGAGATAGACCGCGCCATCTATGTGATGTAGTATGCCGATTAGAACATCACATATGAATTGAACTATCGAATGGCGCGCATCGAGATCAATCGCTCCGGCGAGATGGAAATCTTCGTCCGGGTGGTCGAGCAAGGCGGTTTTTCGGCCGCGGCGAGACGCTCGCACATGACGCCATCCGCCGTGAGCAAGCTCGTCGCGCGACTGGAGACCCGGCTCGGCGCGCGGCTCGTCAATCGCTCGACCCGCGCCTTCCAACTCACCGCCGAGGGCAGCGCCTTCTACGAACGGGCGACGCGCATTTTGGCCGATATCGAGGATGCCGAGCGCGGCGCAGGAGCGGGCGAGCGGCCGGTCGGACGCATCCGGGTCAACACCAGCGCGTCCTATGCGACACATATTCTCGCGCCGATCCTGCCGGAGTTTTTGGCGCGTTATCCGAGGATCACGCTCGATCTCGTTCAGACGGACATGGTTGTCGATCTGCTCGCCGCACGGACGGATGTGGCCATCCGCGCCGGACCGTTGAAAAGCTCAAGCCTGGTTGCGCGCAAACTCGGCGAAACGGCGCTGACAATCGTCGCCGCGCCGGCCTATCTCGCGCGCTTCGGCGAACCGAAAACAATCGACGATCTCGAAACGCACAATCGCCTGGGCTTCGGCTACACCCGCATCGTAGACGGCTGGCCGCTGCGACAGGGCGATGAAGCAATCCTTGTCCCGGCCACGGGCCGGATGCAGGCGAGCGATGGCGAGGCTCTGCGCCACCTCGCCCTCAGCGGTTGCGGCCTGGCGCGGCTGGCCGCGTTCACCATTCGCGACGACATTGCCGCAGGGCGTCTCGTGCCAGTGCTGGAAGATTTGAACCCCGGCGATCGCGAAGCTTTTCACGCCATTCATGTCGGCCAAGGCGGCTTGCTGCCCTCGCGCGTCAGGGCCCTTCTCGATTTCCTCGCCGAAAAGGGGCGCATTGAATAGCGAAGTAAATCAGGACTCTTGCGCGGCCCGCCGACCGGCAACCCGCGAGACAGCAGCCCAATCGAGATGGCCCTCGCCATGGGCCAGAGCGTCGAGGTGATTGTCGCGCAGCACGCTGGCGAGCGGCAGCGGAACGTTTACCGTTTCGGCCGCTTCGAGCGCGAGCTTGATGTCCTTGGCGCCGAGCGACAGTTTGAAACCGGCCGGCTCGAACCGTTCCGCCGCCATGGCACCGCCATAGCCCTTATAGACCGGCATGGCGAAAGCCGTGGATGTGACGAGATCGATGAAATCGGCCTTGGCGACGCCGAAACCGCGCGCAAGCGTAGCCGCCTCGGCCATCGTGCCGATGGCGCTGCCGATCATGAAATTCACCGCCAGCTTGACCGCATTGGCCTGGCTTGGCCGCTCGCCGATGCGCCAGGTTTTCTGGCCGAGCACATCGAACAATGCTTGCACGCGCGCGAGATCCACAGGCGCCCCAGCGGCGAGAATGTTGAGCTGGCCGGCTTCGGCCACATTGACCCGCCCCAGCACCGGAGCGGCGATATAGCCGATCCCTTTTTCTCGATGCAGGCGTTCGCATTCGTCGGCGAAGGTGACAGAAACCGTTGCCATATTGATGTGGATCGCACCGGGCTTCAAAGCGTCCAGCACGCCGCCATCAAGGACCGCGATGCGCGTCGCTGCATCGTCGGCAAGCATGGAGATCAGGATGTCCGCGTTTTCCGCGGCCTCCCGCGCGGACGCCGCGGCCTGCGCACCCGCAGCGCGGAGCGCGGCGACCGGATCTTGCGACCGGTTCCACACCTGCAATCGATAGCCCGCTTTGAGCAGATTCATGGCCATCGGCTTACCCATCGTGCCGAGACCCAAAAATCCAACGTTCAACATGATAACACTCCGTATTTTTGGAAATGATCAGTTCCGAATTAGGAACAGAATTACATGATCGCCGTGAGAGCGAGATCCACCACCGCCTGCATGTCAGCGCGAGTCCGGCCGGTCTTACCCACGACGCGCATGCCCTGCGTCAGGCAAAGCATCATGCGTGCGGCGGCGCGTGCGTCGATATGGGCGGCGATTGACCCGTCTTTCTGGCCGCGGCGGACGAGTTCCATAAGCAACGCTTCGTTCCGATCGAATGCCGCCGCAACATCCCGAGCCATGTCGCGGGAGAAAGCCGATAGTTCTGTCGCTCCCGTCACGACGAGACATCCCCGCCGCCCTTCTTCGCCGTGCGATGATTGGACGTAAAAGCCGAGCGCCCGCCGCAATTGTGCAAGACCGGAGCCTTCGGCACCGATGACTTTGCGCAACTTCTCGGCCCGCGTCGCCCGGTAGCGCTGCAAGGCCGCGAGAAACAATCCACGTTTATCCTCGAACGCCTTGTAAATGCTTCCCTGTGCAAGATTCATCGCGTGCGTGAGGTCGGCGATCGAAGTGCCGTGAAAGCCGCGCTCGGAAAAGACCTTCGTGGCCTTGTCGAGCGCCTTCGCAACATCGAATTCGCGCGGCCGCCCAGGGCTTCGGGATAAAGATGCAGTTTGTCGTGCCGGCTTCGCCATGCCGCACTATAGGAAATGATCGTTTCCTAATCAAGGCGGCGAATTGCCGGAGGCTTCGGCGTGATATGGCCGTCATACACGCAGTGATAGATTGCGTCTTTTCTCTCGAAAACACCGAAGTGCGAAAGGATCATCAAATGGGCGAAACGCGGCAGGCGCGGCCGAAAATCAGCGAAACAATCATTGCGCCGAGCGTTCAGCTTCGCGACACGCAGATCGGCCGTTGCTGCGAGATTCTCGACGACACGGCGATCGAATATTCGGAGCTCGGCGATTTTTCCTATCTCGGCCCACGCTGCATGATCGCCGATGCGCAGATCGGGCGGTTCTGCGCGATCGCCGCACAGGTCCGCATCGGCGCACCGAACCATCCCATCGATCGCCCGTCGCTGCACCGCTTCACCTATTGTCCCGAATATTATTCGGCGACGGCGCAGCGCGATCACAGCTTTTTTCACAACCGGCGCGAGGATCGCGTGATCATCGGCCACGATGTCTGGATCGGTCACGGCGTGATCGTGCTGCCCGGCGTAACGGTGGGGCATGGCGCCATTCTGGCGGCAGGCGCGGTGGTCAGCCGCGACGTCGAGCCTTACACGATCGTCGGCGGCGTCCCGGCACGACAGATCCGCGAAAGATTCCCCCGTGATGTGGCGGCACAGCTCGCGCGTATCGCGTGGTGGGATTGGCCGTTCGAAACGATCCTCGCGCGATTACCGGATTTCCAATCGACGAATATCGAAGCCTTTTGTGCGCGATGGGCGCCCGAAACGGCCGCCGTCGACTGAGCTGTCGCGTCCACGCGGCACACGCCGTTCAGATCATCTCCAACCCCCGTTTGCGGCGTGGCGGCGGGAAGGCTGCGTCCAGCTTGGCTTTGTCAGCATCAGTGAGTCGGACAGCCAAGGCCCCCAGATTCTCCGCCACACGTGCGGGATGGCTGGTCTTTGGGATCGCGATGACACCGGGCCTTTCCAGCACCCACGCCAGCGCGATCTGCGCCGGCGTCGCGTCATGGTCGCGGGCGATGGCCTCAAGCACCTTGTCGCGCGTCAGCGCGCCTTGTTCGATCGGCGAATAGGCCATGATGGGCATGGAGCGCTCCTGGCACATGCCGATGAGATCATATTCGATGCCGCGCCGCGCAAGATTGTAGAGCACTTGATTGGCCTGGCATCCGGCGCTGAGTGTTTCCATCTCCCGCAGATCGTCGACATCGAAATTGGAGACGCCCCAGCGCAGAATCTTGCCATCCCGCTGCAGATCCTCGAATGCGGCGATGGTCTCGGCCAAAGGCGTCCCGCCGCGCCAATGCAGCAGATAGAGATCGAGCCGGTCCGTCCCGAGCCGCTTCAAACTGCCCTCACAGGCGCGGATGGTCTGCCGATGGCCCGCATTCGACGGCAACACCTTGCTGACGAGATAGGCCTGATCGCGGCGCCCCGCGATCGCCTCTCCCACCACCCGCTCGGCGCCGCCGCTGCCGTACATTTCGGCGGTGTCGATGAGCGTGACGCCAAGATCGAGGCCAGCCCGCAAGGCCGCGACTTCCGCTGCCGCTGCCGAGGCCGCCTCGCCCATGTTCCAAGTGCCGAGGCCGAAGACCGGCATGGTCGAACCGTCAGGCAGCTTTGTCGTCGGAACTGTCGTCATACGTCGCTCCAAAAGTTTCACTCCACTTACGCGGACGCAGTTTCCCGCGTGGCCATGAGCGATCTGATTCGATCGGCGTCGTCCGGCGCCACTGGATTATGGACCACCATCGTCAGATCGGGCCGGCCATCGACGGCGAAGGCCGAATATTCGAAGGCGAGCGGGCCGAGAACCGGGTGCCGGATGTGCTTGACACCCTCGCCATGGCTGCGCACGTCATTGTCGCCCCACATCGCCTTGAACTCTGGGCTGAGCCGGCAAAGTTCGGCGACGAGCGGCTCCACCTCCGCCGCGGCTCCGGCGCGGGCCGCGTCGACCCGGAACGCACCGACCACGAAGCGCGCCACGCTCTCCCAATCGTATTGCGCGGCGCGGACACGCGGATCGAGGAAGATGAAGCGCAGGACATTGCGCTGCTCCGGCGGCAGCGCGCCGTAATCGGTCAGCATCACGGTCGCCGCCCGGTTCCAGGCGACGACATCCCATATGGCGGTCCGGATGAGGGCGGGGCTTGGGTCGAGCGCGTCGAGCACCCGTTGCAGCCGGGGTGTCACGCCTTCGTCTCTTCTGTAGCGTGCCTCCGGCGGATGCCCCAGGCCGAGCAGGTAAAGATGCTCGCGCTCGACATCCGTCAGCATCAGCGCCCGGGCGATCCGGTCGAGCACATCGGCCGAAGGCGCCCCGCCGCGGCCTTGCTCGAGCCACGTGTACCACGTCGCGCTGATATTGGCCCGCTGCGCCACCTCTTCGCGGCGCAGGCCAGGGGTCCGGCGGCGCTCTTGCGAAAAGCCAAGCGCCGCCGGATCGAGCTTTGCCCGACGGTCCTTCAGATAGGTCCCGAGCAGGTTGTCGTGGCTGAAAGGCTCGTTCATCGTATTAGCAATTATAATATGATAATGTCACTACTTTACCAGGATATCGTAAAGATCGACATTTGTCTCCCAGGAAATGAAGGAGACTTTGCCCATGCGTGTATTTGTTACCGGCGCGACGGGAAATATCGGCTCGAACGTCGTGAAGGAATTGATTGCGGCCGGCCATCAGGTTCTCGGCCTCTGCCGTTCGACCGACAAGGCCGCGGCACTGGCAGCTACCGGCGCCGAAGTCTATCATGGATCAATCGAAGACCTGGACAGCCTCAAGGTGGGAGCGGCCCAAGCGGACGGCGTCATTCACCTCGCCTTCAACCACGATTTCTCGCGATTCGTCGCGAATTGCGAGGATGATCGCCGCGTGATCAAGGCGCTCGGCGCGGCTCTTGCCGGCTCCGATCGGCCCTTGATCGTGACCTCCGGGACCCCGATCGCCAACACTGTCCCGGGTCAACCGGCCAAGGAAGACAATGCGACCGTCGGCAGCGACACGCATCCCCGCGCAATCTCGGAGGAGGCCGCCGCTGCAGTCGCCGCGAACGGCGTGAATGTGTCGATGGTGCGCCTCCCGCAAGTTCACGACCCGGTCACGCAGGGGCTCATCACGCCGGCGATCAAGATGTATCGCGAAAAGGGCGTGTGCGCGTACATCGGCGACGGACTCAATCGCTGGCCTGCGGCGCATGTTCTCGACGTCGCCCGCCTCTACAGGCTGGCGATCGAAAAGGCTGAGCCAAACGCAAAGTATCATGCGGTCGCGGAAGAAGGCGTGCCGATGCGCGAGATTGCCGAAGCCATTGGTCAGCGCTTGAAGCTGCCGGTCAGGTCCATCGCGCCAGACGAGGCGCAAACCATTTTCGGCTGGCTCGCCATGTTTGCGGGGCACGACATGCCCGCCTCGAGCGCACAGACGCGGCAAAAGCTGGGATGGGAGCCGGCCGGGCCGGGGTTGATCACCGACCTTGAACAATTGCGCGTCGCCGACGCCTAAGATGCTCCGATAATGACTCGGATCGCCCGATAGAATCGCAAATACGCGGCTATCGGGCACGCGCGCCAAACCGTTCGACCAGAAAGTCGATGAACAGGCGCACTTTGACCGACAGATGCCTCGTGGACGGATAAATGGCGTAGAGGGTCAGCGGCGGTGCATGATAATCGTTTAGAACGGTCTGCAGCGCGCCGCTTTTCAGGGCGGCTTCGCCAATGAATGTCGGAATGAGCGCGATGCCGCGTCCGCCGATCGCCGCATCGCGCAGCACTTCCGCATTGTTCACGCACAACGACCAGACGGGATGGATCCAATGATCCCCGTCTGCGCCGGTGAGTTTCCATTGGTTGCCGGTCAGCAGAAGGCCATAGGTGAGAGCGGCATGCTCGCGCAGATCGCGCGGATGGGCGGGCGTTCCATGCCGCGCGAGATAATCAGGCGAGGCGCAGATGACACGATCGATGGGCAGAATCTTGCGCGCGATCAGGCTGGAGGATTCCAGTTCCGCAATCCGTAATGTGACGTCGAAGCCGTCCTGAACGGGGTCGACCAATTCGTCGGCCAGCACAAGATGGAGCTGAATCTGCGGATAAAGTTCCATGAATTTCGCAATCACCGGGCCGAGCTTGAGAGTCCCGAAGGACATCGGCGCATTCACGCGCAGAAGTCCGCGCGGAACGGCTTGCGCCTGAGACACCGCCGCATCCGCGGCATCGAGCTCCGACAAAATCGCGAGCGCCCGTTCAAAATACGTCTGGCCGTTTTCGTTCGGGCTCGCATGGCGCGTGGTGCGGTTGAGCAGCCGGACACCGAGGCTCTCCTCAAGCTCCGCCACATATTTGCTGACGGCGGAGCGCGACAATCGAAGCTGGCGCGCCGCTTCCGAAAAACTGCCCGTTTCGACGACTTTTACGAAGGCCCGCAGGCTATTGACCTTGTCCATGCCGATTCAGCTCCGACTCGCTATTGTCGCCAATTCGTAGACAGAGAAGGCACATAACCATGGATTGTTATTGAATCATAGTCGTCCAATATTCAGCGCAGACGGCCCGGCAAGGCCGAAACATCAAGGAGGCACACTATGTCCAGCATCCACCACGTGACGGCAATCGCCGGCAACTCGCTGAAAAACTTCAACTTCTACACGCGCGATCTCGGCCTGCGCTTCGTCAAGCGGACGGTCAATTTCGATGATCCCGCGACCTACCATTTCTATTACGGCGACGAGACCGGCCAACCCGGCACGATCCTGACCTTCTTCCCCTGGGAAGGCGCTCCGGCCGGACGCCGCGGCGTCGGCGAAACCCACCAGACCGCGTTCCGCGTGCCGTTGAGCTCGCTTGGCTATTGGACCCAGCGGTTGGTCGAAAAAGGCATTGCCCATGACGCGATCGAGAAGCGCTTCGGCGAACAGGTCTTGTCGTTCACCGATCCGGATGGAATGGCGCTTGCGCTTGTGGGCGTTGCTGGTGCCGAGAACGAGCCGGGCTGGAGCAACGGCGACGTACCGGCCGAGCACGCGATCCGTGGCTTCCACGGCGTGACGTTGCTGCTCGAAGATGCCGCGAAGACCGGCGCGATCCTGACCGACGTGTTTGGCCTGCAGGAGATTGCGCGCGAAGGCTCGGTCATTCGCTTCAAGACTCCGGGCGACGCGCTTGGCGGCATCGTCGACATCTACGAGGCCAAGGGCTTCCTGCGCGGGCGCCAGGGCCGCGGGTCGGTGCACCACATCGCCTTCCGCGCGGCGGATGACGCCGAACAGGCCGAAATGGCGCGCAAGCTCATCAATACCCATCGGATGCATCCGACGGAACAAAAGGACCGCAACTATTTCCGCTCGATCTACTTCCGTGAACCTGGCGGCGTCCTGTTCGAGATCGCGACCGACGATCCGGGCTTTGCCGTCGACGAACCGGTGGCAACCTTGGGACAGGCGCTGAAGTTGCCGGCGTTCCTCGAGCCGCATCGCAAGGAAATCGAGAAGGTTCTGCCTTCCTTAGGAGAAACGGTGTCATGAACCAGGAAACCAATTTCGTCTACCGGTTCGAGGCTGGAAAAGAGAGCGGCGCGCCGCCTCTTCTCCTGCTGCACGGCACCGGCGGGGACGAGAACGACCTGCTGGGTCTCGGCGCCAATGTGTCGCCGGGATCCGCGCTGCTTTCGCCGCGTGGACGGGTGCTGGAACACGGCATGCCGCGCTTCTTCCGTCGTCTCGCCGAAGGCGTGTTCGACGAAGAGGATGTGCGGCGGCGGGCCAACGAACTGGCGGATTTCGTCGACGAGGCGCGGCAGCGTCACGGCCTCAACCGGCCTGTCGCGCTGGGCTATTCCAACGGGGCAAATATCGCGGCAGCCGTGATGCTGCTGCGCCCCGACACGCTTGCGGGCGCGATTCTGTTCCGCGCCATGGCACCGCTGTCCGATCCGCCGCACGCGAACCTTGCGGGGCGCCCGGTGCTCATCACCTCGGGCCGGGTCGATCCGATTGCGCCGCCGTCCAACGCGGCGGGACTGGCCGAAACGCTGCGCGAGGCCGGTGCCACGGTTACGCACGAGGTCTTGCCGGCGAGCCATCAGCTCACGCACACCGATCTCGACATCGCGCGCGACTGGATCCAAAAATTGTCCACGAGCGCATTCGCCTGATCGAACCTTCGGACCGAGCGGTGCAGCTTATAACTGCACCGCTCCATCGCTCTCAAGTGACAGCCACGATTGTTTAGGAAGAATGTTGATCGGGCGTCGAGGGGGTGGCCGTGGGGCCACCAACCCCTTTCTTGACGCGTTCGCGCATTTGCTGAAAGACAACGTAAAGCATCGGAATAACGAAGATTCCGATGATCGACGCCGCCAGCATCCCACCAAACACAGGTGTACCGACGTCGCGGCGGCTCGCCGATCCCGCGCCGGCGGCGATGACGAGCGGCAGCAATCCGAGAATGAAGGCGAAGCTCGTCATCATCACCGGGCGGAAGCGGAGGCGTGCGCCGGCGATCGCCGCGTCATGAATGGACTTGCCATGGAGTCTTTGCTCGACCGCGAATTCCACGATGAGGATGCCGTTCTTGGCCGCAAGCGCGATCAGAACGACAAGTCCGATCTGTGAGTAGACGTCGAAACTGCGCCCCGTCAGCACAACGGCCACGATGCCGCCCAAAATGCCGACGCTCACCGACAACAACACGGGAATGGGAATATTCCAGCTTTCATAAAGCGCGACGAGAAAGAGATAGGCGAACAGGAGCGCAAGCCCAAGAACGACCGTTGTACCGCCGCTTGCCGCTTTTTCCTGCAATGCCGTTCCCGTCCATTCAAAACTATAGCCGGATGGAAGCGTCGTGCTTGAGATACGTTCCATCGCACCGAGGGCCTGACCGGAGCTGGAGCCAGGTTTGGCTGCGCCATTGATGATGGTGGATCGGTAGCCGTTGTAACGAATCAAGAGCTGCGGCCCCTGGACGAGTTTCGGCTGTGCAAGCGCGTGCATGGGCACCATCGCGCCTGCGGCGTTGCGGACGTATATATTCGATATCTGGTCGACCGATTTCCGGAACGGCGTGTCGGCCTGCACGTTGACTTGCCAGACGCGGCCAAACGTATTGAACTCGTTCACGTAATAGCTGCCAAGCGTCGATTGCAAGGCACTGAAGATATCGGCGATCTTCACTCCCAGGACTTGCGCCTTGTCGCGATCGATATTGAGATAGACCTGCGGCGTATCCGCCGCGAACGTACTGAACACGCCGGCAAGTTCGGACTGTTGGTTGGCAGCCACCACCAAGCCCCGCATGGTCGAGGCAATATCGCTTGGAGGCTGACCTTGCAGACCCTCCATCACGTATTGGAAGCCGCCGGTGCTGCCAAGACCGAGGATCGGTGGCAGATTGAAGGGAAAGACGGTCGCCTGTTGAATGCTTGCCAATTGCGGCCGCAATTTTTGAATGATCGCCGCCGCGCTCTGCGATGGATCAGTGCGTTGCGCGTAGGGCTTTAGGCTGACGACAAAAAAGGCCTGGTTCGACGTGGCAAGGCCATCAATGAAATCATAGCCAACCACCGATACCACGCCATCGACTCCCGGTATCGGACGGATAATATTCTCGACCTGCTCGACCACGGCCTGCGTGCGATTGACCGATGCGCCTTCCGGCAGCTTCATGGCGGCGAAAAACGCGCCTTGATCTTCCTCAGGCAGAAAGCTCTGGGGTGTCTTGGTGAAGAGAAAGCCCGAGGCCGCGCCCACACCGATCACGAGAACAACACCGAGAATCGCGACGCGTACCAGGCGAGTCACAATCCACGCGTAGCCGTCGCGCGTCCGGTCGATGACGCCCATCACGAGTTTCATCGGGCCGCGGCTGATCGTCCCGCGCTTGATGAGCACCGAACACAGCGCCGGACTGAGTGTCAGAGCATTGAGCGCCGAGATGAGCATCGACACCGAAACCGCAACAGCGAATTGCCGGAACAATTGACCGCTGATACCTGGTATGAACGCAACCGGCACGAACACAGACAAAAGCACCAGCGTGATCGCGATGATCGGCGCGGTGATCTCTCCCATCGCCTTCTTTGTCGCCTCGGCGATTGTGAGATGCGGCTCCTCCTCCACCACCCGCTCGACATTCTCGATCACGACGATCGCATCGTCCACAACGATGCCGATGGCAAGCACGAGGGCCAGCAGCGAAACCGTATTGGCCGTGTAGCCGATCATAAACATCACGGCAAAGGTGCCAATGATCGAGACGGGTACGGCTACCAGCGGAATGAGTGTCGTCCTGAGTTTACCCAGGAACAGAAACACCACGACGCCCACAAGCGCAAACGCCTCGCCGAGCGTGCGGATCACCTCATCGATCGTCGCCGTCACGAACACGGTCGTATCGAAGAAGACACCGTAGGTGAGATCGTCGGGAAAGCGTTTCGCGAGCGTATCCATCGCCTGCTTCACGGCCTTGGTGACCTCGACCGCATTGGCGCCTGGCGACTGATAGATGCCGATCGCAGCCGTCGGTGCGCCGTTGAACCGCGTGTATCGATCCGATGACGCTGCGCCGATCTCGACCCGCGCCACGTCTTTGATCCGCACAACCGATCCGCCGGGATTCGTGCGCAGCACAATGTTCGCAAATTCCTCCGGCTTGGCGAGGCGTCCTTGCGTCTTGATGGTCAGCTGAAGCTGCTGATCTTTCGAAACCGGCGCGGCGCCAACGCGCCCGAGCGCTGCCTGAACATTCTGCCCGTTGATCGCGTCAATGACATCGTTGGGCGTGAGGCTCAGCGCGGTGAGCCGATCGGGGTCCAGCCAAACCCGCAACGAATAGTCGAGCGGACCGAACAGGCTCGCCTGACCGACGCCTTTGATGCGCGACAACGTGTCGAGCACGTTGATCGTCGCATAATTGCTCAGGTAAAGGGAATCGTAGGTCCGATTCGGCGAATAAATCTGCAAGACTTGCAGCAAGGCCGCGGATTTCTTGCGGATCGTCAGGCCTTGCCGCGTGACCTCGGACGGCAGTTGCGGTTGCGCCAGGGCCGCGCGATTTTGCACATTGACCGTATTGATATCAGGGTTGGTGCCGAGCGCGAAGGTGACGTTCAACGTATAGCTGCCGTCGGCGCCGCTGGTCGATTGATAATAAAGCGCGTTGTCGACCCCGTTGATCTGCTGCTCGATCGGTTGGGCGACCGTTGTCTCGACCGTCTCGGCATCGGCACCCGGGTAGGTTCCGGTCAGCGTCACCTGGGGCGGAACGATGTCGGGAAATTGCGCCACGGGGATCGACGTGATCGCGATCAACCCCGCCAATGTGATGACGATCGAGATGACAAAGGCGAGCCGCGGGCGGTCGACGAAGATGGCTGAGATCATCGCTCAGCCCCCGTTGCGCGCGGCGATGGGCGTTGCATCGACCTCTTGGCCGGGTCGAACCTTTTGCACGCCATCGACGATCACGGCCTCTCCTTGCTTCAATCCCGAATTCACGACCACATCCGGGCCGGTGGTCGCTCCCGTCGTGACGCGCCGTATTTCGACCTTGTGCTCACCATTGACGATCAAGACGTAGCTGCCGGCCTGATCGATCTGTACGGCCGCCTGGGCAACAACCAATCGCGGCTGCTGCTCCCGCTCCTTCACCTCAACCGTCACGAATGTTCCGTCGATCAATTGCCGGTCGGGGTTGGGCAGGGTCGCCCGCATCAGCACAGTATCGGTCTGCTGGTCGACCTGCGGGTCCGTATAGTTCCAGACGCCCGGATGGCTATATTCCTGCCCGTTCGAGAGACGAACCAAGACTTCGATCTTTATGAGCGAGCCGCTTTCCTGCTGGCGTGCGGCCCTTATGTTCGCGAGCTGGCTGACGCTGACGGGGAATTGAACGTAAATCGGATCCTGGCTCACGATCGTCGCCAAAACGCCGCTGACGGCGTTGACGAGGTTCCCCTTCGTCAAGGCCGTCAGCCCGATCCGGCCGTCGATCGGCGCTCGGATGTCCGTATAGCCCAAATTTTCCTGAGCGATCGTCAGCGCGGCCTTGTTCTGCAGAACGCTTGCCTTGGCGCTGTCGAGACTAGCCTGGTTCGTATCGACCGTCGCTTGTGGGCCCGCTTGCGTTTTGACGAGTTGAACGCTGCGATCATATTGCAGTTGCGCGTTCACCTCCTGGGCCTGCGCCGCAGCGACATTGGCCGAGGCCTGATCCACGCTCGCCTGATATTGCGTCTTTTCGATTTGATAGAGCAGATCGCCGCTCTTCACGTCTTGCCCTTCCGTGAACAGGACGTTTTCGAGATAGCCTTCAACACGGGCCCGCAACTGCACCGTATTGATCGCCTTGATCCTGCCGACAAAATTGTAGGAATTCGAAACGCCCTTGGTCTCGACCGATTGAACGCCGACGGCGGCGAGTGCGGTCGGCGCGGCAGGCTTTTGCTCCTGATTGCAGGCCGTCAGCAGGCCCAAATTCGCAGCAAGTATTAAGGCGTACCATTGTCTCATGGCGGCGTTACCCTCGGTGCTGAATGGCCGAATTCGTTACGATATGTGCTTTCCGGATTTTGTCAAAAGCCGATGGCTTGTGCTGGGCGGCAGGCGGGACCTCGTCATGTCCCCGAAAATCACGAGGCTCCGTATTCCTTATTCATCCAATACTGCCGGCAGATGACGAAAGATCACGTCCGAACGGCGGGAGCTTTATCCATGCGAAGCCACACCCTTAGCTCTACGCCATTCGCGAGCCAAAACGCTTGAAACAGAGGACCCCGGCCACGATCGCTGCGACGAGCAGCGCGACTTGCGCGACAATGAAAGATGGCTCCGTTTGAGTCGGCGCCAGGTCATGGAGAAACCCAATTTTCTGGAATGATTGCACCACCGCGACGAAAGCGTTCAAGTAGAGCGCGGCAAGCGCCGTGCAGACATAAATGCGCCGCCAAACACCGGCGAGGCCAAGGACGTAGAGCGCCACGCACGCAAATGCGAGAAGAACAAGCGACAAAAGACCAACGACGCGAGGAGGGTCAAAATCGAATGGGGGGATGAAGAAGCCCGTCACACTCGTCAGAATCGTCGTCACGAGAAACAATCCCGTCCATCCGCTCGACCGCCCATCGCTGAGCCATCCGTATAAAACGACAAACCCCGAGACGAGTCCGATCAGGCTCAGGATAACGTGAATCTGCACCATCATGCGCCCCCCATTCGATGCCGCACCACAACGCCTCGGCGGCGCTGTTCCACGACAATGCCGCCTTATCTATCTGCTGTTCGCGAGCCTCAGATCAACCCTTGACGAAGGCTCAAAGGTTCACGCCGGAGATGCCGGCGTGGAACGTAGTGAGGCCCCGAAGATAGCCAGGGTCAGTTTTCTGTCCACCAGTGTTGAGCAGTTTGATGGCGAAGTGTGCTGTCGTCAATCGGGACGATACGATCATCCTCGCCGTGCCGGTGAGGATCGCTATCGCCGACCTCATTCCCGGCGGGAATGAATGCTAGTCCGGCGCCGCCGCTACCGGACAACGCGCGCGCGCGGCACTTTCATCTCATCGACGCACACCACCCAGGAGATGAAAATGTCGCTGCAAGCCAAACTCGATGCGTTCAAAGCCGACTTCGAGGCCGGCAAGCCGCCCTACAACGTGCCCCGGTCCGTCGTCGAAACGATGCACCGCGCAACGGCCGACCTCGAAGCCTCGGGCGCCGCCAAGCGCGCCCTCAAGGTTGGAGACAAAGCCCCCGCCTTCACCCTCAAGGACTCCGAGGGCAATGACGTATCCTCCGTCGACCTGCTCAAGCACGGACCGCTGATCGTGAGCTTCTATCGCGGCGTCTGGTGCCCCTATTGCAATATGGACCTCAAGGCCCTGCAGGAGGCGCTGTCGGAATTTGAGCGGCGCGGCGCCAATCTGGTGGCGATCTCGCCGCAGACGGCGCCGAACAGCCGGAAGTCGCAGCGGCAAAATGGGCTGACTTTTCCCATTCTCTCGGACCCGCACAATGACGTCGCGGCGGCCTTCGGCTTGCGGTTCGAGCTTCAGGACTATCTGGTCGATCTCTACAAGAGCCTGAAAAATGACCTGACGAGCTTCAACGGCGACTCGAGCTGGACCCTGCCGATGCCGGCCCGTTACGTGATCGCGCCCAACGGCACGATCCTCTATGCCGACGTCAACCCGGACTATACGATCCGGCCCGAGCCTGAAGACGTGCTGCCCGCGCTCGACAAGGCTGCGACCGTGACCGCTTAACCGACCCCGGGGCCGCGCCCGTTCGTTCAGGGGTGCGGCCCCCGATGCAAGACTTCATCGACAAAGCCAACGAAGGTACGAGCCTTCGTGGTCGCGGTACGCCCGGCGGGAAAGACGGCCCACAAATCGATGCTCGGCAGATGCCAATCGTCGAGCACCGTTCGGACCGTTCCGGCGGCGATCTCAGGCGCGAACATCCACTCGGATCCAATCGCAAGGCCCGCATCCGCCAGGACAGCGGCGCGGACCCCTTCGGCTGCGGTCACGTGCAACCGACCGCGGACCGTCACCGCGACCTCCGCCCCATCGCGCCGAAAGGTCCAAAGGGCACCGCCGCCGCCCTGCGTGTAAATGATGACCTCATGGGCAATCAGGTCCTCCGGAGCATTCGGCGTTCCGAACTTTTCGAAATAGGCGGCGGTGCCGAGCACCACCCGTCGCCCCGTCAGGATGCGCCGCGCGGTTAGCGCTGAGTCCGGAAGCTCCCCCATGCGCAGAGCGACATCGATACCCTCCTGAACGAGATCGATATTCCGATCGTCGAGAACGACCTCCATGTCGAGGCCAGGATGCCGCGCGAGAAATTCGGGAAGATGCGGCATCACGTGGATGCGCGCGAAGGTCACGGCCGCGCAAACCCGCAGCTTGCCGATCGGCCCCGCGCCGGCGCCGCGCGCGCTCAACTCCGCCTCGTCCGCCTCTTCGATCGACCGCCGGGCCCGTTCATAAAAGCTCAGGCCCGCTTCCGTCGTTGTCAGCCCCCGCGTCGAGCGGACGAGCAGCGTCACCCCAAGCCAGGCCTCGAGCTGCGCGATGGACTTTGAGACGGCGGGCTGCCCGACGTTCAGGCGGCGTGCCGCAGCCGAGAAGGATCCCGTCTCAACGACCAGCACGAAGGCCTCCATCGCCGCCATTCTGTCCATGCCCATCTCCCGCAGGAATGACCCCTCCCACCCCACGCATGCTGCCACATCGCTCGGGGAATAGCCATTCACGCGGCTGGCCTGGCACTCCGGAGGACAAGCGCTCCGCAAAAGGAGGTCTGTACGAACCGCGGTCAATTATTTATATTTTGGCAAAAGCAATGATCTCGGTATTATCCGAGCCGTTTTGGGAGAAGCGATGAACACACCCGTTCGTCGACACCAGGATCTTGTGCAAGCCGCGATCACGTCGCATGGCGCGGCGCGCTCTGCCCTCGTCGCCTCCTGGCAAAGATCCGTCGATCTGCATCATCTCGATCCGGCGGCACGGACCTTGCCGAAGCGGCTGAGCGACGCGGAACTCAATGCCGCGCGGCAAGCCATCGAACCCTTGGTCGGCGCGGCGCGGGAGACCCTCGATCGGCTCTATCTGGCGGTCGGCGGCGTCGGCTGCTGTGTGCTTCTGGCCGATCGCGGCGGCATTCCGGTGGAGCGGCGTGGCGCCCCTGTCGACGACGAGACGTTCCGGAACTGGGGCCTGTGGACCGGCTCGGTCTGGAGCGAGGACGCAGAAGGCACCAACGGCATTGGCACCTGCCTCGTCGAAGAGCGTTTGCTGACGATCCATCGAGACCAGCATTTCTTCACACGCAACACGGCCCTCTCGTGTACCACCGCGCCGATCTACGATCACCAGGGCCGGCTCGCCGCGGCACTCGACGTATCCTCCTGCCGAGCCGATCTGACGGAGGGCTTTGCCAACCTGATCGCCACGGCCGTGGCAGACGCGGCGCGCCGCATCGAGGCAGAGAATTTCCGTCTCGCCTTCTCGAAAGCGCGCATCCTGATGGCGCCCAAGGCGGACCGGGCCGCCACGGCGCTGATCGCGGTGAACAGTGACGACATGGTCGTCGGGGCGACGCGCGCCGCCCGTGCGGCGCTCAATCTCTCGCCTGAGACGCTGGCAGCGGGCATCGCGGCGGCTGATTTGTTCGATGAATCCAGCCGCACAGATCTCCTGCAAGCCGAACGCGCCGCCCTGCAGCGTGCGCTCGCCCAAGCCGGCGGCAATGTTTCCGCTGCGGCGCAACGCCTCGGCATTTCCCGTGCCACCTTGCATCGCAAGCTCAACCGCTCGGGCGTCAAGCGCATTCACTGACCATATCGACGGCCGATGTGTCGCACATCTGCGACACTTCCGGCCTCCTGGATATCTCGCCCCCCTGGCCGGTTTCCGGCATGCAAGCCATCCTCTTTGCCAACAGCGCCACCATTTCGCGGCGTCGTTACATGGGAGGAAATGGCATGAACAAAGTCGAATTTTCACGCGCGACGAAAATCCCCTTCGCGGAGCGCTACGATAATTTTATCGGCGGCAAATGGGCCGCGCCGAAATCGGGGAAATATTTCGAGAATATCTCCCCCGTCACGGGACGACCGCTCGGCGAGATCGCCCGGTCCGATGCCGCTGACGTCGAAGCGGCCCTCGATGCCGCCCATAAGGCCAAGGACGCCTGGGGGAAGACCTCCCCAGCGGAGCGCGCCCTGATCCTCAACCGCATCGCCGACCGGATGGAAGAGAATCTCGATCTTCTGGCGCTTGCCGAAACCTGGGACAACGGCAAGCCGATCCGCGAGACGACCGCCGCCGACCTGCCGCTGGCCATCGACCACTTCCGCTATTTTGCCGGCGTCCTGCGCAGCCAGGAAGGTAGCATCTCCGAGATCGACCACGACACGATCGCCTACCATTTCCATGAGCCGCTGGGCGTCGTCGGTCAGATCATTCCCTGGAACTTCCCGCTGCTGATGGCGTGCTGGAAACTTGCTCCCGCGCTTGCCGCCGGCAATTGCGTCATCATCAAGCCGGCCGAACAGACCCCCGCGACCATCCTGCTGTGGGCGAGCCTCATCGGCGACCTTCTGCCCGAAGGCGTGCTCAACATCGTCACGGGCTTTGGCCTTGAGGCCGGTAAGCCGCTCGCGTCCAGCCCGCGGATCGCCAAAATCGCCTTTACCGGCGAAACGACGACCGGCCGGCTCATCATGCAATATGCGTCGCAGAATCTCATTCCCGTGACGCTGGAGCTCGGCGGCAAGAGCCCCAATATCTTCTTCCAGGACGTCACCGCGGAAGACGACGACTATTTCGACAAAGCGATCGAAGGCTTTGTCATGTTCGCGCTCAACCAGGGCGAAGTCTGCACCTGCCCGAGCCGCGCGCTGGTGCATGAGAAGATCTACGACAAGTTCATGGAACGCGCGCTGAAACGCGTTGAGGCCATCGTGCAGGGTGATCCGCTCGATCCCGCCACCATGATCGGTGCCCAGGCTTCGTCCGAACAGCTCGAGAAAATCCTGAGCTACTTCGACATCGGCCGCAAGGAAGGGGCCGACCTCCTGATTGGCGGCGAGCGCAATCATCTGCCCGGCGACCTCGCCGGCGGCTATTACGTCAAGCCGACGGTGTTCAAGGGCCACAACAAGATGCGCATCTTCCAGGAAGAGATCTTCGGCCCGGTCGTTTCGGTGACGACCTTCAAGGATGACGACGAAGCGCTCGCCATCGCGAACGACACGCTCTACGGCCTCGGCGCGGGCATCTGGAGCCGCGATGCCAACCGCTGCTATCGCTTCGGCCGCGCTATCCAGGCGGGACGCGTGTGGACCAATTGCTATCACGCCTATCCGGCGCACGCGGCGTTCGGCGGTTATAAGCAATCGGGCATTGGCCGCGAGACCCACAAGATGATGCTCGATCATTACCAGCAGACGAAGAATATGCTGGTAAGCTATTCGCCGAAGAAGCTCGGCTTCTTCTGATCGGCTTGCCAAACCAAAACCCTTCTCTCGTAACACAAACCGGGTATACCCGGTTTGTGCATTCTTGATGCTGAACTCGGGCAGGCCCGAGTTCAGTGCGGGAGAAGGGTTTTGCGGATTCGAAATCCGCTTCCCCATTCCGAATGCCTGCGCACGAGACTACCTGCCATGGCTGAGAAAATATCCTTGGGAAAGGTCACCGCGACGCCGGAGGCTGTCGCCCTCCTCGACGAAATCATCGCCGAACACGGGCCGGTGCTCTTCCATCAATCGGGCGGCTGCTGCGACGGCTCCTCGCCCATGTGCTATCCGCGCGGTGATTTCATTGTGGGCGATCACGACGTCCTCCTGGGCGAAATCGGCGAGACGCCGGTCTTCATCAGTGCATCGCAATACGAAGCATGGAAACATACCGATCTGATCATCGACTGCGTGCCCGGGCGCGGCGGCATGTTCTCGCTCGACAATGGCCGCGAAAAACGCTTCCTCACCCGGTCGACGGTCTGCGCAATGCCGAAACCGTGAGATCGCCGTCACAAGGCCTGGCGACAAAACGCGTCATGCCCTAAGACCAAACCCGGACTTACCGCATAGGGACAGACCGAATGGCAAGGGACGCGGGACTCGAGGAACTGGTGCGCGACCATCTCGCCCCGGAATTGCTGCTTAGTGAGCGGACGATGTTCGGCGGCTATGCGTGGCTGCTCGACGGCAATCTCCTGTGCGGCGCCCGCGACGACGGGGTGCTGATCCGGCTCGGCAAAGGCAACGATCAATGGGCCTTGGCGATCGATCGCATCGTCCCGATGATCTCACGCGGCCGGGCCATGTCGGGCTGGGTTCGGGTCGCCCCCGAAACCTTTGCCGACGAAGCGCTCGCCCGAAGACTCATCAGCGCGGCTTTGGCCTTTGTGCGGACGCTGCCGCCCAAATAGTAGCTCGTTATTGCCCCGATCCCCGCGCTTGACCTGGTTCGCCTTTTCGAGGATTGGAGAATCATAAGGGCGGGAACAAGTCGGGCGACCAGGCATGAGCATGCGGCTTCCAGCCGATGTCGTTCCATGCAAAGTTGCCGCTGTCCGCCCCGCGCATTTCGCGCGCATAGGGAAAAGGCGAGGCAAACGTGGCGGCGGTTCCTGAAATTCAATCGAAGCTTTTTCCAAACCTCTTTCAACCGCTGACGATCCGCGGCACGCGCATCAAGAACCGCATCATGTCGTCGGGCCACGACACGTATCTGCCTCAACATGGCCTCGTGTCGGATGCCTATATCGCCTATCAGGAGGCGCGTGCGCGCGGCGGCACCGGTCTGATCGTGACGCAGGTCGCCGGCATTCACGACACCGCGCGCTATACGTCCCATCTGATCATGGCGACCAGCGATACCTGCATCCCAGGGTACCGGCGCTTAGCGGACGCCTGTCATCGTCATGGAGCGACGGTCGTCTCGCAGCTCTTCCATCCCGGCCGTGAAATCATCGAGAGCGCCAACGGCTTGCTGGCCGTCGCCTACGCGCCCTCCGCCGTTCCGAACGAACGCTTTCACGTGATGCCGCGCGCGCTCGATCCGGCGATGATCCGGCAAATCGTCGACGGCTATGCGGCCGGCGCCAAACGCATGCAAAAGGCCGGTCTCGACGGCGTCGAATTCGTCGCCTCCCACGGTTATCTGCCATCCCAATTCCTTTCTCCGAAGACAAACAAGCGCACGGACGCCTATGGCGGCTCGGTCGAAAACCGCGCGCGCTTCTTGCAGGAATGTTTGCAAGCCATGCGCGACGCTACCGGCGAGGATTTCATCATCGGGATGCGGCTTTCACTCGATGAAAATGACGATCTCGTCGGCATCGAGCCGAATGACTGGTTGCAGGCCGTTCCGCTGCTGGACGGATTGGTCGATTATTATTCGGTGACCTGCGGCACATCGGCGAGCCTCGGCGCGGCCGTGCATATTACGGCGCCGATGGCTTACAAAGCCGCCTATGTCGCGCCTTATTCCGCGCGCCTGAAACAGCATACGCATGTTCCCGTTTTCGTGACCGGCCGGATCAATCAGCCGCATGAAGCGGACATGCTCATCGCGAAGGGCGAAGCGGATCTGTGCGGCATGACGCGCGCATTGATCTGCGACCCCGACATGCCCGCCAAGGCGCAAGACGGACGCACCGATGACATTCGTGCCTGCATCGCCTGCAATCAAGCCTGCATCGGCCATTTCCATAAGGGACTGTCGATCTCCTGCATCCAGCATCCCGAAACCGGGCGCGAACTTGAATTCGGCACCCATATCAGAACGGAGACGAAAAAGACCGTCATGGTGATCGGCGGCGGCCCTGGCGGCATGAAGGCGGCGGCTATCGCCGCAACACGCGGTCATGACGTCACCGTCTATGAGGCCTCCGCCCAGCTGGGTGGACAGGCACTTCTCGCGCAGCTTCTGCCCGCGCGCGCCGAGTTCGGCGGCATCATCACCAATCTCGCGCGGGAGTGCGACGCGGCGGGCGTCAAGATCAAGCTCAAGACACCAGTCGACCGGCACTTGCTCGACGCCCTTCGCCCCGATGCCGTCATCTTGGCGACCGGCGCAATCCCTTACGTTCCCACGTTCGAAGCCGATGACTCCGTGCAGATCCTCACGCCCTGGGACATTTTGACGAAGCAGGTCAAGGCGCGCGGCAATGTGGTGGTGGCCGATTGGAAATCGGATTGGATCGGCCCCGGCATCGCGCAAAAGCTCGCGCAGGAAGGACATTGCGTGCGCATCGCCGTGAACGCGCCCACATTCGGCGAGGCGCTCCCGCTGTACGTGCGCGACACACTGGCGGCGACAATGCACAAAATGCAAATAGCCATCACGCTCTATGCGCGGCTATTTGGCGCGGACCAGCGCATCGCCTATTTCCAGCACACCACGTCGAACGAGCCGATCCTATTCGAAGATGTCGACACGCTGGTGCTCTCGACCGGACATCAGCCGCGTGCGGACCTCGCGGTGACCTTGAAGGACTTGAATATTCCCTTTCAGATGATCGGCGACGTCCTCGCCCCGCGCACGGCGGAAGAAGCCGTCTACGAAGGTATGTGCGCGGGACGGAATGTCTGAAGCACGGGCGGACGGGCGAAACAGCATCATTTGAGCGAGCCGGACTCTTCGCCGAACGCGCGGAACATGGCGACGCGCGAATTGCGGCTGCTGCGGTTTCCCCCAACATGCGCCACACATAAAAAGGCCCGGTCGCGGGGGAGCGACCGGGCTTAGGGGCCATAAGAGGGGAGAAGCTGATTCGCATCAGCTCCCAAAGCGTGACACAAACCGTACACAAGTCAACGCCATATTGCCGTGACCCAACGTCAAGGCTTTCACCGGCGTCTCGGACTTAAGCCAATTTTAGCGGCGCGCCCACATGCCCTGGCGCCAGACCCACTGGCCGCGATCCCAGTCATAATGCCCCTGCACCCAGACAAAGCGCGGTCCAGGCGGCATGGGGCGCTCCTCGGCAAGGGGGGCGGGCATCGGCGGCACATCGCCGCGCACGAAATGGCCACGCATCCAGAACCAGTTGCCGCCACGCCAGACCCAACGACCCGGCAGCCAGGCCATGCCTGGGCGGACGGCCGGCATCATTTCGACACGCGGCGCGGGCATGGGTCGCTCCATCGGAGCGCCCATCTGCACCGAGACACCTGGCACGCGCACCGTGACGCCCGGCTGAGGCGGCTCCACGGCAACGCCTGGCTGGCCTGGCTGCTGCCGGTACATACCCGGCTGCTGTTGCATGTTACCTTGTTGCGGCTGCATTCCCGGCTGCCGCTGCATTCCAGGCTGTTGCTGCTGCTGCTGTCCGCCCTGTTGGCGACGCATCTGCTGGCGGCGGCGCATCTCTTGTTGCTGTTCGGGGGTCAAATTCTGCCCTGCGGCGTCCGGCGCAGGCTGCGCTTGGGCCATCAAGAGCGATGATCCCGGCGCGGCGCCGGCACCCGATACCGTCAGGATGGAAGCCGACACAATGGCCGTGAACAACGTTTTGGCTAGCAATGTGCGATGCATGATTTACTCTCCTTAATAAATCCGCGGCACTTTGGAGCGTTGTCGTAGCGACCTAATTCGGGGCTATTGACCCAATTGCGGTCTAACGCCCCAATCGACCGTACCCATAGGCTAACCCCTCCACGTGAACGCGGCATGAACAGCCGACGCGACCGGATGGAGGTGGCGCCCAGGCAGGGCAGTCGCCTGGAAAACGGGGCGATCCAAAGTCGGCGGTCGGCGCGAGGCCATTTCTTAAGAACGAGGCTCGATTGCGGACCGCCTTACGCTCCCTTGAAACGCCACATTCCACTCAAAAAATCCGTGAAATATAGCATAATATATTGAATAATAACATATATTCATCCTTTCAGTTCGTTCCCAAAAACTGTTCACGTACTTACCAATCGTTCACACGTAGGGCCCGTCAACCGATATGCGATGGTTTGCAATCGAAATAGACGGCTCCCTTTTTGCTCCCTCGTGCGATCGATCCCGTCCTTGAACGTCTTCAACCCGGCCTGTAGGGCATCCACTTGCCACGCGCCTCGTGCGCGTCGGGCCGCTGGCTGATGCATTTGCAATTCCCTGATAAACAAAATGTTCACTATATGTTCTTTGTCGGGATTTGTCAAATTCCCGCTGTTAATGTCAGGAACATAGATCGTTGCAAAAGTCGGTCGCAAAAGGCAAACTTTAATCGGGATTTTCGCGACGAAGCCTATGGTCAGCTGCAGACGCATGGGTTCGCCGGCTAGAAAGCAGCCGGCGTTAGATTGAGAGGAGAGCTACCGTGGTAGAGTCCCCTATCCTCATCGTCGAAGTTCTCTATCCCGGCCTTACGCAACTCGACTTCACCGGGCCGCATACAATTTTCTCGCGGATTCCGGGTGTTGATGTCATCGTCGCCTCTGAGCCCGGCGGACCAATCGAGAGCGACGATCGGCTCACCTTCGCAGGAACGAAGAGGATGTGCGATATCGCGCGCTGCGACCTGCTGTTCGTCCCCGGCGGCCTCGCTTCGACCGACGTGATCAACGATCTCGCATTCATGGCCGAGTTCAAGCGGCTGGCTATGGGCGCGCGTTATCTCACCTCTGTCTGCACCGGCTCGCTAGTTCTGGGGGCGACGGGGCTTTTGAAAGGTAAACGTGCCGCCTGCCACTGGGCTTGGCGCGATATGCTGCCGTTGTTCGGTGCAATCCCGGACGCGGGACGGGTCGTGCGCGACGGCAACGTGATCACGGGCGGAGGTGTCACAGCAGGCATCGACTTCGCCCTGGTCGTCGCGGCGGAGCTTTCCGGCGAGACGTTCGCGCAGTCCCTGCAGCTCAACATTGAATACGCTCCCGCGCCGCCATTCGACTCAGGTCGGCCGGAAACCGCGCCACCGGACGCGTTGGCAATGTCCCGGGCGCGCTACTCGAAACTTCTGCCGGGTCGGCTCGAGGGCGCGAAAGCGGCGGCGGCGAGGATGTGAGGAGCGTCGAAGTTAGGCCAGCTCAGCGATCAAGCACAGGATGGTTGTCGCGAAAATCCTGATACCGACAAAATACAACCAGGACATTAGGGCAAGAACCATGGTGACTGGCGGTAAGACCCTGGGCGCGGCCATGGAAGGCCACGGCGCCTATAATGCCAACTCGGGCTTGCAGGCGTCGGGCGCAGCGTTCGCGCTTCCTTTGCTCATCGAAGCCGCAAATGCGATTCCTCTCGACGGGTCCAGCAGCCCCATCGTGGTCGCAGATTACGGTTCTTCGGAAGGACGCAATTCAATTGCCGTGTTCAAGGCGGTGCTACCGCATTTGCGCGCACGGTCTGCACGGCCTATCCTTGTTACGCACACAGACGTGCCCACAAACGACTTCAGCACGCTGTTCGACCTCGCTGCATACGACAAAGGCGGCTATGCCGGCGTCGACGGTATCTTTGCGTCTGCGGTCGGCCGATCATTTTACGAGTCTGTTCTGCCGCGAAACTATGTTCACCTCGGTTGGAGTTCATATGCGGTGCATTGGCTGAGCAGACCCCCGTCGCCTGTCACAGGCCATTTCTTTTCCGGATGCGGGCAACCTCACGAACGCGAGGCGTTTGCAGAACAGGCGCGTGCCGACTGGGAGATGTTTCTGACATTGCGGAGCCGAGAGCTGTGCGCGGGCGGTCGTCTTGTCATTGTCGTACCGGCTCCGTTCCAGAAAGGCGCATCAACGCTGATGCCGTTGTACAACGCAGCCAATGACGTGCTTGCCGACATGGTGCACGACGGGACGTTGGAGGGCGCAGAACGCGAGGCTATGGTCTTGCCCATACATATTCGCACCCTGGACGAGCTGCTTGCTCCGCTCGCGGCACACGAACTGCACGCGGTGGCCGCTTTAATCGAGAAGTTCGGAGACGGCGCGCATCAGGAATATCAGGTGTCAGGCGACGCGGCGGCCCTCGCGGCTCGGCGCGCGGGGTTCTTTCGCGCAACGTTTGGTCCGACGCTGGCGTCGGCGCTCCGCCGAAGCGATGAGCTCGACGAAGGTCGCTCCTTTCTCGATCAGCTTGAGTCTGGGTTGAAGCGGCGGCTCGCTGGTATGACGCAATCGATTAATTCTGCCGTCGCACTGCTCGTTCTCGAAAAGCGCTGAGGCTGGCGAAGCCCTTTATCGAGGCGAGAATCTTCTGTGAGCGACAACCGGAGTCAGCTCTCCGAACATCGCTGTCGCGGAAATGCTGACTTTTTGACGCTCCAACCCGTAGCCTGAAAGCCTACATCTTTTCCTGTTGCATATGTCAGCCGCAAAAGTCGGCCTTCGAAGGGGGACTTTTGCGACCGCATCGGAGCGGCTGAGGCCAACCAACTTGCGCCCACAATGCGGGCGACTTCTGACATTCTGTGCAGTCGTCTTCTGAAAGTGACACCGGCGCCGGTTCAGACAGCGAAGCGGTGAAAAGGTTGATTTCTCATCCCCTGAACCTTGTCTCGGACTCTTGGCACATCAGCGACTGTCATCCCGGGCTTCGCGCCGCGATGACAATGTGGCCGTCTCATCGGTCGTAGCTTTCGTCGATTTTGCCTTGTGGTCGTGTGCCGGACATGTCGATACGTCCCAACGCGATTGCCTTGGACTCCCAGGTCCTGGGCTCAGGCTGCGCCCTGCATCTCGAGGACCATCCGGAAGCGCGCTTCATTGGCGAGCATCTTCGCATAGGCCTTTGGCGCCTGTTGGAACGGCACCTTCTCGATCGTCGCCCGAACATCCTGGAGCAGGCTGAAATTGAGGGCGTCCTCGATATCGATCGGCGCGCCCGTATTGGTCCCGACGACGATCCGTTCGCCGAAAAGCATGTCGGAGACGTTCACCGACATGGGCTCGAAGCCCGCGCCGACCAGGATCAACTGGCCTTTGGGTCTCAGGCCACGGATCAGCGGCCCGAAGGTCGCGGGGCTGGAGGCCGTTGCGACAATGGCGCTGGCGCCTCCCAATTCCAACAGCGCCTCCGCAGGGTCCTTTGCCGCGCTGTCGATATAGAGATGGGCGCCAAGCGCGAGTGCAAGATCCTTCTTGCCCTCTCCGCGCGCGATCGCAGCCGTGCGGAAACCCATGTGCCGCGCGAACTGCACGGCGAGATGTCCCAGGCCGCCGATCCCCTGGACCGCGACGAGATCACCAGCCCGCGCAACGGACTTTCTGAGCGCATTGAACGTCGTCACGCCCGCGCACAGCAACGGCGCGGCATCGGCCGACGTCATGGTGTCGGGAATGGAGACGAGCGCATGCTCGCTCGCGGTCATCATCTCGGCATAGCCGCCGTCGACATGAAGCCCGGTAATCGCCTGGTTCGAGCAATTGACGAAATCGCCGCGGCGGCAGGATGCGCAGTCCCCGCAACGTCCCGTCAGGAAGCCGACACCCACGCGCTGGCCGATCGCCCAACGGGAAACGCCCTCGCCGATCGCGTCGATACGGCCGACGGCTTCGTGCCCCGGCACACGCGGGTAGCTGAGACCCGGAAACCCGCCTTCGACCGTCAGCGCGTCGGTATGGCAGACGCCGCACGCTTCGACCACGACGCGCACCATGCCCGGACGGGGATCCTCGACCGCGCGGTCGACCAGCTCAAGCTTACCTTCCCCAACCGCCTGATAGGCCCTGTAATGTGTCTGCGCCATTTCTTTCCTCCGATCTGGGATGCGTTGTGGTCAGGCATACTGGTTGCGAGCGATCTAGCGGCGTTCAGGCGAGTTGTTCGCACCCGGCCGTGACGAGATGCTCTGATGCTCGCCTGCCCTCCCCATGGCTCGATCAATATTCGATATCGATAGTGAGTGGCTTCAGCGTCGCAAATGACGAAAACACTGTGAATTCTGGTCATTCGCGATACGACACGCTTGGCGAAAGTCCGGGATGACGTCCCGAAACATCGGTATTTCCGTCATTTGCCGGGTCCGCCACTCCCCATAGAGTGGAGACACAAGCTTGATGCGGCACGCGTCAACGATAGCTGTGTCTGCCGCGTCCAGAGGTAGATTTGACCCGAAATGAGGAGATGGGCATGGCGACCCCTGCCGAGAACAAAGCGATCGTCCTTGAGGCTTTCGACACGCTTTTCAACAAGCGCGACTATGCGAAGGCCGCGACATTCTGGTCGCCCAACTACATTCAGCACAGCGCCCATATCCCGCCCGGCCGCGAAGGGCTGTTCAATCTCGTGAAGTCCTTCCCGGATACGCTTCACTATGAAAATTCGCTGATTTTTGCCGATGGCGATGTCGTGATGTTGCACGGCCGATTCACTGGAACCGGAGCACCCGCCAATCTGATTGCCGCAGATATCTTGCGGATGGAAAACGGAATCCTCGCCGAGCATTGGGACGTGTTGCAGGATGAAGCGACCAAGGAGCAGTCCAAGAGCGGCTTGCCCATGTTTGGTGACAGCTTCCCAGGTTAGAGGCGGAGGGACATGCACATGAGCGACCTTCTCGATGTCGCCGTGAAGGCGCATGGCGGTCTCGATGCTTGGAATCGCCACGCATCCGTCTCGATCGACCTGTCGATTGGCGGCGGGTTATGGGATCTCAAAGGTCAGACGGGGCTCTTTGCCGCCAGCACCTTTGACTCTGACTTACGCGCGCAACGGGCAACCTTCGGGCATTTTGGGGATGCGAAACGACGGATGCGTTTTTCGCCCGAGAAACTATCGCTCGAAACCACCGAAGGATCGATATTGGCCGTTCGCGACAATCCGCGGGCAGCTTTTGCGGGGCACGTCAACGAGACGCCTTGGGATGGATTCCATGCCGCGTATTTCTGCGCCTACGCGTTGTGGACATATGTGACCCTGCCGTTTCTCTACACCTATCCGGGTTTTGCGACGGAGGAAATTGCGCCCTGGCAGGAAGATGGCGAGACATGGCGCAGGCTCAAGGTGACTTTTCCTGCAAATATCGCGAGCCACACGCGCGAGCAGGTGAGCTATTTCGGGCCGGACGGAATTTTACGGCGGCACGATTACGCCGTCGACGTGCTCGGCGGCAGCCAGGGTGCTCATTACGTCCACGATTACCATGATCACGACGGGATTCTGGTGCCGCATCGGCGGCGCGTTTATCCGCTCGGTCCGGACAACAACAAGATCGCCGAGCCGATCCTCGTCTCGATCGACATCAAGCGCCTCCACTGGGAGCCGGCGGGCTAAACACGTGCCATCGGCTAACCTTCGGCCCCGAAGCGCGTGGCACGGCGGATCGTCTGCGGCGGGAGCCCGAACGTTCGAAGGAACGCGCGGCGCATGCGCTCGCGATCGGTAAAGCCATTCTCGACAGCGATCTCGTCGAGCGAATGGCGGCTCTGCTCCAGCATCAGCCGCGCGGCTTCCACGCGCAGATTCTCAATGGCCCTTGCCGGCGTCTTGCCGGTTTCCGCACGGAAGGCCCGGCTGAACTGACGCGGGCTGAGATTGGCGGCTCGCGCCAACTGCTCGACGCCGAGCGCGGCGCGAAGATTCTGCTGTGCGAAGGTCAGCGCATTCTGGATCCGGTCGGACTTGGGATTCATCTTCAGCAGGTTCGAATGCTGCGACTGCCCGCCCGCGCGGCGGTGATAGACGACGAGATTCTGCGCCACGACACGGGCGAGGTCGGCGCCATAATCCTTCTCGATCATGCCCAGGGCGAGGTCGATGCCCGAGGTCATGCCGGCCGACGTCCAGATCGGACCATCGACGATGAAGATGCGATCCTCCTCCATCTTGACCTTGGGGAAACGCGCCTGAAGGTCGCGCGCGAAGTGCCAATGGGTGGTCGCCCGCCGTCCGTCCAAAAGTCCGGCCTCGGCAAGCATGAAGGCGCCGGTGCAGATCGACGCGACGCGCCGACACCGAACGCTGGCTGCGCGAAGAAAGGCGATCAGGCCGTCCGACACAGGCGCCGGCTTCATCAGCCCGCCAGCGATAACCGTATCGAAATCGCCGGGATCGCCGAACCGTTCGGTCTCGAGGGCCGCGCCGAGGGTGCTCTTCACCGGCCCACCCTCTTCCGACAGGATGGAAATATCATAGTGCCGCTCGCCGGCGGCGACATTCGCGATCTCGAACGCCGAGATTGCCGCGAAGCACATCATCTGAAATCCGGGTGAGAGAACAAGTGCAACGCGGGGCATAGTGGCTCCTGCATGTCCTAAATTAGGAGTTTACTCATTAATTAGGACACGACCGTCGCAACTGACAATGGGTTTTTCCCCGCACTCACCGTTCCAGAGGCCAAGAAGCGCCGCATTCGCGACGTCGAGCCAACCCTCCGCCTGTCATGGCTGCGTCGGTACCTGACCCAAGAGCCAGTCCTGGAATTCGAGGGCCATCGGGGTTTCCTGCCGCCCTTCGGGCAGCACGACATAATAGCTGTTGTCAGTCGACATCGGCTGATCGAGCACAATTCGCAACGTGGCCGACGCCAGTTCCTGTTCGATCAGATATTTAGGCAGCAGGGCAAAGCCGAGACCCGCCACCGCCGCTTCGATGATCATGTTGAACTGATCGAAGCGATGGCCGTGATAGGCCTGCGTCCACCCGCCGCCATTCATCTCGAACCATTCGGCCCAAAGTTTCGGCCTCGTCGCGAGATGCAGCAGCGGGCGATGCGCAAGGTCTTGCGGCGCGTGGATCGCATGGGAGGCGATCAAAGCGGGGCTCGCGACCGGCACGATGATCTCGCCGCAAAGATAGGTGCATGTCGCATGCGCCCAGATCGGCTGGCCATAATGGATCGCGACATCGAACGCATCGGCGGCCATGTCGAAGGGCTCGGAACGGGACGCGATGTTCAAAGTGACGCGCGGATGTCGCCGCGCGAAATCCGGCAGGCGCGGCAACAGCCACCGGCTGGCGAAAGTCGGAAGCGCGGCGACGGAGAGCACGCTCGTGCCGTCCGAAGATGCCATCGCGCGCAAAACCACCTCTTCCATCTGGCCGAGCATGCGCGACACATCCGGCAGGAGCGCCCGGCCGCTCGCCGAGAGGACAACGCGCTTGCGCACCCGCTCGAACAGATTGACCCCAAGTTGTGCCTCCAGCGTCCGGATCTGCCGGCTGATGGCGCTTTGCGTCAGGTTCAGCTCGGCCGCCGCGCGGGTGAAACTGCCATGCCGCGCGGCACATTCGAACGCCTGCAGGACGGCAAAATCCGGTATGAGGCTCCTACCTAAGTTCATTCCATACTCGCATGAACATAGTCATAAAAGTCGCAACATCGAAACGATCTAACGCGATATGATGAAAATTACAAATGATCTCCCACCGAAATGACCCTGTGAAGGATGGCGTGATGACCGAGAGTGCATTCGTTTCGAGCGATGTCATCCGTTCGGATTTTTCTGCGGCAATGTCCGCAATGTATCGCGACGAAGTCCCCGCTTACGGCACGCTGATAGGGCTGGTCGCCAAGGTCAACGCCGCTGCGCTTGCCGCCGATCCGGGATTGAAGGCACGCCTCGAAGCCACGGATTCCCTCGAGCGCATTTCCGAGGAACGGCACGGCGCGATCCGCCTCGGCACGGCGGCCGAACTCGCCATGATGCGGCGGGTCTTCGCTGTCATGGGCATGTCTCCGGTCGGCTATTATGATCTTTCCACCGCCGGCGTTCCGGTGCATTCGACAGCTTTCCGGCCCGTTGGCGCGGCGAGCCTCAGACGCAATCCGTTCCGTGTCTTCACCTCCCTGCTCCGCCTCGACCTCATCCCCGATGCCGCATTGCGGGAGGAAGCTGCCAAGGTGCTCGCCACGCGCCGGATCTTCACGGACGGCGCCATCGCCCTCGTGGAAAAGGCCGAGCGGAACGGCGGCCTCAATGCCGCCGATGCGGGCCGTTTCGTCAACGAAGTCCTCGAAACCTTCCGCTGGCATGACAAGGCGATCGTCAGCGCCGAACTTTACGAGCGCCTGCATGACGCGCATCGGCTGGTCGCCGACGTCGTTTCGTTCAAAGGGCCGCACATCAACCACCTGACGCCGCGCACGCTCGACATCGACAAGGTCCAGGTGCTGATGCCGGAGGAAAGCATCGCACCGAAAGCCGTGGTCGAAGGCCCGCCGACGCGCCGGTGCCCGATCCTGTTGCGCCAGACGTCCTTCAAAGCGCTGGACGAGCCGGTCTCCTTCCTTGGCAAAAGCGGCGAATGGAAGCCTGGCTCGCACACGGCCCGTTTCGGCGAAATCGAACAACGGGGCGTCGCGCTGACGCCCAAGGGGCGCGCCCTTTACGACAAGCTCCTGAATAACGCACGCGACCGCGTGACGCCTGCCGCCGACGGTTCGAATGCCGGAGCCTATGAGGCCGCGCTGGCCGAGGTCTTCAAAGGCTTCCCCGATGACTGGAACGGCATCCGTGCGGCCGGGCTCGGCTATTTCAGCTATTCGCTCACGGAGAAGGGCCAGTCCGCCACGGGCCACCAAGCTGATCTCGAAACCGCGATCGCGCAGGGGCTCATCCAGTTCGATCCGATCATTTACGAGGATTTCCTGCCGGTCAGCGCGGCCGGGATCTTCCAGTCGAACCTCGGCGACGACGCGGCGAAAGAATTCGTGGCGAGCCCGAACCAGCGCATGTTCGAGCGCGATCTGGGTGCGCCTGTTCTTGACGAGTTCGCGCATTATAGTGAGATCGAGCGCGCCTCCTTGCAAACCTGCGGGAGCGTCCTCGATAGACATCTCGCCGCGGAGTGACACAGGAACCATGATTGAAGCCAGCCCTATTGACGCTTTGCGCGCGCTGCTTGGCCCGCAGGGACTTCTCGTTACGCCAAGCGATATGGCGGCTTACGAAACGGGCGCCCGCTACGATCAGGGCCGCGCCGCTTTCGTGGCGCGGCCGGCGTCGACAGCGGAAACATCCGCGGTCGTTGCCTATTGCGTGCGGAACGGCATCGCGCTGGTGCCGCAATCGGGAAACACCGGCCTCGTCTCCGGCTCGACACCGGATGCAAGCGGCCAGCAAGGCGTGCTCAGCCTCGACCGGCTGACGGGCATCTTCGAACTCGATCGCGTGAACCGATCGGTACAAGTGGGCGCGGGCCTGCGTCTGTCCGACCTGAATGCGCGGCTCGAGGCGGACGGCCTGTTCTTTCCGATCGACCTCGGTGCCGACCCGCGCCTCGGCGGTATGATCGCCACCAACACCGGCGGTTCGCGCTTCCTGCGCTATGGCGACGTGCGCCGCAATACGCTCGGGCTCAAAGTGGTCTTGGCCGACGAGGCCGGCACCGTGCTCGAACTGGGCACCGGCCTACGCAAGGACAACACCGGCATCGACTGGAAGCAGATGTTCATCGGCACGTCCGGCGCCTTTGGCGTCATCACCGAATGTGTGCTGAATTTGGAGCCGCTGCCGCGCCAGACGGCCACGGCCTTCCTCGTGCCCTCTGCGCTCGACCGCGTGCCGGACCTCCTGACGGCCATGGAGCAGGCGCTCGGCAACGATCTTTCCGCTTTCGAGGGGTTGTCGAAAAACGCGGTCACGGCCGCGCTGAGCCATGTACCGTCGCTGCGCAATCCTTTTCAGGCTGGCATCGTGCCGGAATTCGTGATTCTCGCGGAAATCTCCCGCTCGAACCTTCCGCGCGCCGGCGAGCAACCGCTCGACGCGGTGATGGAAGAGGTGCTCGGCGCGATCTTCGAGCGTGAGGACGCTCTGCTTGCCGACGCGTTCATCGGGCGGCCGCAGGAAATGTGGGCGCTGCGCCATGCGCTGTCGGAGGGCGTCAAGCATCTCGGGCGGCTCATCGCTTTCGACCTGTCGTTCCGGCGTGGCGACATCATGCGCTTCCTCGACCACATGAAAGCCGAAATGCCGAAGCATTTTGCCGATGTCCTGATCTGCGATTTCGGCCATATCGGCGACGGCGGTGTGCATTTCAATCTCGTCGTCCCGAAGGACGATCCGCGCCTGCGTGACGCCGGCTTCGAGACCGCCTTGCGCGAATGGGTCTTCAGCGTCGCCGTCGAGGAATTCCATGGCAGCTTCAGCGCCGAGCATGCGATCGGCCGCAAGAATCAAGCCTTTTACGACCGCTACACGCCGCACGACATCCGCCGGCTCGCCACAGACCTGAAGGCAATCGCCGCGCCGGGGCCGCTCGGCAGCGTGACCTTTTAAAACCCAATCATGAAATGGAGAACGAACCCATGACCTCGGTCAACGTGAAACAGGAAACCGCCAGCCTGCTCGACAAGCTCGGCGTGCCGCGCGCCGCCTGGACGGGTGGCGACATGGCCTCCTTTAGCCCGGTGAGTGGCGAGGAAATTGCAAAGTTGAAGACGGCGTCCGCCGACGAAACCGGCAAGGTCATCGATGCGGCGCATGACGCCTTCAAAGCCTGGCGGCTCGTGCCCGCGCCGCGACGCGGTGAATTGGTGCGGCTGCTCGGCGAGGAACTGCGTGCCGCCAAGGCCGATCTCGGCCGCCTCGTCTCGATCGAGGCCGGCAAAATTCCGTCGGAAGGTCTCGGCGAAGTTCAGGAAATGATCGATATCTGCGACTTCGCGGTCGGTCTTTCCCGCCAGCTTTACGGCCTGACGATCGCGACCGAGCGTCCCGGCCACCGCATGATGGAGACGTGGCATCCGCTCGGCGTCGTCGGCATCATCTCCGCGTTCAATTTCCCGGTTGCCGTCTGGTCCTGGAACGCGGCGCTCGCGCTCGTGTGCGGCAATGCGATTGTCTGGAAGCCATCGGAAAAGACGCCGCTGACCGCGCTCGCATCGCAGGCGATCCTCGAGCGCGCCCTCGCTCGCTTCGGCGATGCGCCAAAGAACCTCTCGCAGGTCCTGATCGGCGACCGCGCGATCGGCGAAGCCTTGGTCGATCATCCCAAGGTCGCGCTCCTCTCGGCCACCGGCTCGACCCGCATGGGCCGCGAGGTCGGTCCGCGTTTGGCCAAACGGTTCGCCCGCTCGATTCTCGAACTCGGAGGCAACAATGCCGGCATCGTTTGCCCCTCGGCCGATCTCGACATGGCCCTGCGCGCCATCGCCTTCGGCGCCATGGGCACCGCCGGCCAGCGCTGCACGACTTTGCGCCGCCTCTTCGTGCACGAAAGCGTCTACGACCAACTCGTGCCGCGGCTGAAGGCAGCTTACGCAAGCGTGTCGGTCGGGAACCCGCTCGAAACCTCGGCCCTGGTCGGTCCGCTCATCGACAAACAGGCTTTCGATGCCATGCAGAAAGCCTTGGCCGGCGCAAAAGCTGCGGACGGCAAGGTCTCGGGGGGCGAGCGCGTGAACGGTGCAGGCGAAGAGACCGCCTACTACGTCAAGCCGGCGATCGTGGAAATGCCGCAGCAATCTGGACCCGTGCTCGAAGAGACCTTCGCGCCGATCCTCTACGTCATGAAATATGCCGACTTCGACCAGGCACTTGCGGATCACAACGCGGTTGCGGCAGGGCTTTCGTCCAGCATCTTCACCCTCAATATGCAGGAAGCCGAACGTTTCCTCGGCACGGACGGATCCGACTGCGGCATCGCCAATGTTAACATCGGCACGTCCGGCGCCGAGATCGGCGGCGCGTTCGGCGGCGAGAAGGAGACGGGCGGCGGCCGCGAATCCGGATCCGACGCCTGGAAAGCCTACATGCGCCGTGCCACCAATACGGTGAATTTCTCGAAGGCGCTGCCGCTCGCGCAGGGTGTTTCCTTCGACATCGCATGATGCCTCTGGCCATGGGCGGCGGGCGTTGACCCGCCGCTGTCATTTTCACCGCAACAAAGCCGCCGAAACATCACGTAACTGGTGACTCCTTTGCGAAGGAGTCCCAAGATGATGACGAGCAATCAAATAGCCTTAAATTATGCGACAAAATGACCGACTATGTGTTCGGCCAGGACTCGCGGCGACACGTGCAGCGCGAACCGGCCATCTAAAGGAATTTTGACATGCTCGACGACGCCCGCTCCCACGGACTATGGGAGAAGACCGCACCGGCGGCCCCCGTCACAGGACCGCTGGAGACCGACATCATTGCGGATGTCGCCATTATTGGCGGCGGTTTTACGGGCCTGTCGGCCGCCCTGCATCTGGCCGAAAAGGCGCGCAAAGTCGTGGTCTTGGAGGGCGCCGAAATCGGCTTCGGCGGCTCGGGCCGCAATGTCGGCCTGATCAATGCGGGCATGTGGGTGATGCCGGACGATCTGCCCGGAGAATTGGGTCAGCCGCACGGGGAACGGCTGCTGCAACTTCTCGGCGACGGGCCGCGCGCGGTGATGGACATCATCGACAAGCATGGCATCGCCTGCGAACTCGAACGCAACGGCACGCTCCACTGCGCGGTCGGAACGGCCGGTCTCGCGGAAATCGCCGAGCGCGCGCGACAATGGCAAAAGCGCGGCGCGCCGGTCACGTTGCTCGACGCTGCGGAAACGGCCCGGCGGACCGGCACCGAAGCCTACGCCGGCTCCCTCCTCGACATGCGCGCAGGAACTCTGCAGCCGCTCGCCTATGTGCGCGGGCTTGCCCATGCGGCGGTGCGCGCTGGCGTGACGCTGCACACCCAGTCCCGTGTCAGTTCCTATACTCTCGAAGGAAGCGGCTGGAAGCTTTCGGCGGGACGCGGTGCCGTCGTCGCAGATTGGATCGTCGTCGCGACCGACGCCTATGGCGCTGGACCTGGCGACGCCGTACGCCGCGAGCAGACGCTCTTGCCCTACTTCAACCTTGCGACCCAGCCGCTTGCCCCACACTTATGCGCCTCCATCCTTCCGGGCCGCGAAGGGGCATGGGACACCAAGGAAATCCTGTCGTCCTTCCGCATGGATCACGCGGGCCGGCTGGTGTTTGGCAGCGTCGGCGCTTTGCGCAATACGGGAACGGCGATCCACCCCGCCTGGGCGAAACGTTCGCTCGCCCGCCTTTTCCCGCAACTCGGCTCCGTCGACTTCGAGTATCAATGGTACGGCAAGATTGGGATGACCGAGAATGCTTTGCCGCGCTTCCATCGCTTCGATCGCAACGTCGTGGGTTTTTCCGGCTACAACGGGCGCGGCATCGCGCCGGGAACGGTTTTCGGCCGCACGCTGGCCCAGCACATTCTGGGCGAGCTTGGAGAAGCGGATCTGCCCTTGCCCGTCACCGAACTGCAGGCGCCTGCATTCCGGCGCGTGAAGGAAGCCTATTATGAAGCCGGTGCGCAGATCGCCCATCTGACGGGCGAGCGTTTTTAAGGCGTCGGAGATCAGGCTGCGGACAGAAGGGTCAGCAATCGCCTCGCCGCAGCGATATCTGAAGCCAGGGGCCGATCATCGCGATAAAGAGATACAACGTCCCGCACCATGCGATAGTAAGAGTCCGTGCCCGGCGCGCGGGCAAGGTCGTTTTGCTGCAGGTCATAGGCCTGGGCGCCAGCGAGCAACTCGATTGCAAGGATGTTCTCGACGTTGTCAAGGATATCATGTGCCTTCAACGCCGCCGGTGTTGCATGAGACAGATGGTCCTCTTGCAAAGCAGATGTGATGCCCCCATCGAGGCTGGCAGGGCTGGCGAGGCGGCGGTTGAGCGCGACCAGCGAAGCCGCGGTGTATTGCGCGATCATGAAGCCGGAGGTGGCGCCGGTGTCCGTTGCCAGAAACGGCGGCAAACCGCTCACCATCGGATTGAGCAGCCGATCAATGCGCCGTTCCGCCATTGCCGCCACTTCAGCAACAGCAATCCCGAGCGTATCCATGGCAAGGCCAATGTGCGGCGCGACCGCATGGGCTTCGGAATAGACTTGCGGCGCTTCCGATGTGCCCATCACGGCGGGATTGTCGGTGACGGAGGCGAGTTCCCGGTCGATCGTCGCGCCAATGGTCAGAAGAGCGTCGCGCACCGCGCCATGCACGTGCGGTACGGCGCGCAAGCTGAGCGGATCCTGGGTTTGGCGGCCTGCCGAAGCTTCGACGATGGCGCTGCCATTAAGAAGGGCGCGGAGCCGTTGACCGGTCTCTTGCGTGCCGTCGGATACGCGCAAGGCAAGGGAGATCGGATCGAACGCGGCCAATTGGCCGCGCAAATTCTCAAAACTCATGGCCGCCGTGACATCGGCCCATTCGACAAGGTTGCCGGCCCGCGCCAGCGCCAAAGCGGCAAGACCGGTGACGCATGGCGAGCCGTTGACGAGGCTGAGCCCTTCCTTGGCTTCGAGCACGAGCGGCTCGCGCCCGATGCGCGCGAGCGCGGCGCCGCCGCTCAGCCTCTCGTCCTGCAGCGTTGCGAAGCCTTCGCCGATCAACACCAACGCAATATGCGCCATGTGGCTCAGATAGCCGACGGAACCAAGCGCCGGCACTTCTGGAATGCAATCATGCGTGAGCAAGGCAAGGAGTTGCTCGGCCACGACGGGACGCACGCCCGAACGGCCGTGCGCATAATTGTTCACGGCCGCAGCGACGATGGCTCGCGTCTCCGTTTTGCCCAGCGCGGCGCCCACGCCGACGGAATGGCTCATGACTATGTTACGTGACAGCGCACGCTGCTTCGGGCCATCGACGATGACATTGGCAAGGCCACCGACGCCGGTATTGACGCCGTAAGCGCGAATGCGCTTTTCGACAATCGCATCGACGATGGAACGGGCATCGCCGATGCGTTGCCAGGCGGCGGGGGAAAGGTGAAGTTCAGCGCCGCCGCCGATCGCGGCGACTTGTTGCCAGGTCAGGGGGCGGTCGAGTGTGATACTAGTCATGCCAGGCATCAAAAGAGGTCATGGAACCCTCTCGAACATCGCGAGAGGAATGGGCGGGATGGGGCGCAATAGGCGTCAATGATGGTGTTGGCTCGAGATGAACTGCTTGAAGCGTTCCGACTTCATCTCCTTGAACAATTCATCCGGAGACCCATCCGCTTCCACCTCGCCTTTGTGCAGGAACATCACCCGGTTGGACACGTGGCGGGCAAAGCCCATTTCGTGGGTGACGACGAGCATGGTGCGGCCTTCTTCGGCGAGGCCGCGCATGACGCGCAACACTTCGCCAACGAGTTCGGGATCGAGCGCCGATGTCGGCTCGTCGAACAGCATGACCTTGGGCTTCATCGCCAAGGCGCGCGCGATCGCGGCGCGCTGCTGCTGGCCGCCGGACATATGTGATGGATAGTAATTGCGCCGGTCGGCGAGGCCCACGCGTTCGAGCAAGGCTTCAGCCTCGGCGATGCACTCGGCCTTGGGGCGGCCGAGCACGTGCACCGGCCCCTCGATCAGATTCTGGAGGACCGTCATATGTGACCAGAGATTGAAACTCTGAAACACCATGCCAAGCTCGGAGCGGATGCGATCCACTTGCTTGCCGTTGGCAGGCTCCAGATGGCCCGATCTGTTGCGGCGCATTTCGAGCTTTTCGCCGGCAACGATGATCTCGCCCTCGTCCGGCGTCTCGAGCAGGTTTATGCAGCGCAAGAAGGTGCTCTTGCCGGAGCCCGAGGCGCCGAGAATGGAGATCACATCGCCCTGGTGGGCATCGAGCGAGATGCCCTTGAGCACTTCGTGATCGCCGAAACTTTTGTGGATGTTTTTCACGCTGAGCGCGATTTCGCTGGAAGAGCTCACGGAATGTCCTTTCAGCCGACGATGGTGCGGGGCGTTTGCGCGCTGGGTGGCATGAACCGCAGATGCGGAGAGAGTAGGCGCTCGACCCAGCCGAGCGCCAGAATGGCGAGAAAGCCCACTGTCAGATAAATGATACCGGTGAGGGCCAGGGTCGCGACCTCATGCAAGGTCCGCCGCCCGACCGCCTGGGCAACGCCCGTCATTTCGACGACGCCGATGAGGCCAGCGAGCGACGTCGATTTCAGCATCAGCACGACCTCGGTGGAATAGGCCGGCAACGCCTGGCGCAGGGCATTTGGCGCGATGATGCGGCGCAGGAGCTTGAAGCCCGACATGCCGATGGCGCGGGCGGCCTCGATTTCCTTGGCCGGAACCGCGAGAAGGCCGCCGCGGAAAATTTCCGCCGAATAGGCTGCAGTACAGAAAGCGAGGCACATGACCGCCGTCCAGAAGCGGCTCGCAAGCACCCACCACATCGGCGGGAGATGAAAGAACATGAACTGCGCGAGACCGTAAAAGATCAAGAACATCTGAATCAGCAGCGGCGTGCCGCGGAAGAAGAAGATGTAGGTCTTGGCAAGGCCGGACAGGATCGGATTCGCGCTCATCCGCATCCACAAGATGAGCATCGCAAGCACCGCGCCGATCGGGACACAGAGCGCGAAGAGCGCCAGGGTGGTCGGCAGTACGGCCAGAATTTGCTGAAACGTGGTGACGAGAAAATTCATGTCCATGGCGGCACCTACATTCCAACCGGGCGACGGAAAGTCTTGGCGACACGCCGCTCGCCGGCGTTGAACATCCGGGTCGAGATGCTTGTCAGGACCAAATAGAGACAGGCGCCCACGATGAAGAACATGAAGAATTGCTTAGTCGATCCCGCCGCCTTGTTGCTCGCGTTCATGATCTCGACGAGCCCGGTGACGGAAATCAGCGCCGAATCCTTGATGCTGAGCTGGAAGACATTGCCGAGGCCGGGAATGGCGTAGCGCATGATTTGCGGCGCGATGATGCGGCGGAAGCGCATGAAACGGTGCATGCCGATCGAGCGCGCCGCCTCGATCTCGCCCTTGAAGATCGCCGTGTAGGCGCCGCGAAAGACCTCCGCCTGGTACGCCGCGGAAATCAAGCCGACCCCGAGCGCGCCGGCGAGGAACGAATTGATCACGTGGCTGTCGCCCAGCCCTAGCGCACTCACGGTGTTGCCGATCAGGTCGACGACCTTACCGAAATAGACCATGTAGATGATCAGAAGTTCGGGAGCGCCGCGCAGGACGACGGTATAGATATTGCCGACGATCTTTGCCGGCACATTGTCCGCGAGCTTCGCCCAAGTCACCAGCGCGCCGACGATCGCGCCGATGATCATGGCGAAGACGGTGACTGCCAGGGTCATCGCCGCGCCGCCGAGGAGATAAAAGCCCCAGCCAGTTTGGCCGAATCCAAGCTCCGAAACAAGCGACGAGACTCGATCAACAAACGCAGTGAAAAGGTCCAAGGCTTGGCTCTCCTCTTCGGGTGGGCCAGTGAGTTGCGCAAGCATTCCACCGATGATGTGCGCATTCGTCAATGACCGGGCCGGGCCCGGTCATGCCGTGAAGTTCAGGCTCGTCGCAGCACGAAACCTACGCCAAATCATACCAGTGGCGCTTGCATCGAACTCATGTGACGCCAGCAATTGTCATCCCGGGCTTGACCCGGGATACAGCGCCCCAACCTCGACGGCGCGAGATTGGCCTGTCCTGCAGCGCCAGCGATGATTCATGCGTTGCACGGCTGATGGATCCCGGGTCAAGCCCGGGATGACATCGAGGCCGGCACTCAGGGCGTCGCGGCCGGGGTCACGTCCAGCTTGAACCACTTCAAGCTGAGCTTCTTGACGGTGCCGTCAGCAATCGCGTCGGCGATCGCCTTGTCGAACTTGTCCCGCAGGTCGGCGTCGTCTTTGCGGAAGCCGGGGCCAATGCCCTTGCCCCAGATAGAACCGCCGATTTGCGGACCGACCAGCACCATCTGATCGTTACCCGGCTTGGCAAAGGCCGAGGTGAAGTAGGTGTCATCGTCAAAGGCGACATCGATACGATTGGCCGTGACGTCAAGGTCATGCTCAGGCGCGGTCTTATATTCGGTGATGGTGGCGATATCGCCGAAATTGTTCTTCACAAAGTCGGTGTAGACGGTGGCGGTCTGGATGCCGATCGTCTTGCCCTTCAGCGCCTTGCGCAGAATTTCGACGGTAGCCTTGTCGTGCGCCGCGTCGCCGGTGAGCGACACCATGGTTCCGGTGCCGTCCATCTTGGCAAGATCGCTGCTCTTGAGGCCCGCGAAGCCAGCCGGGGTTTGTGCGTAGGGGCGCGAGAAGGCAATTTGTTGTTCGCGTTCAGGCGTGATCGACATCGCATCCATGATGACGTCGAACTTGCCGGCGTTAAGGCCGGCGATCATGCCGTCCCAATCCTGGGCGATATATTTGCACTCGACCTTCATGCGCGCACACAGATCGTTGGCGAGCTCAATTTCAAAGCCCCCCAGCGTTCCGTCGGGCTTCGTCAAGTTCCATGGCTCGTAGTCGCCTTCGAGGCCGATCGTAACGGTCTTCCAGTCCTTGGCTTGAACTTCGGGCGCCGCCGCAAATGCGGCGAGCGCCAGGAATGCGGAGATGGCAACGGTCTTCTTCATGCGGTGTTCTCCCTGGTGTGAACCTACAAGTTCGGCCTGATGCGCCGGCAACCCGGATGTCAGAGGCAGTTTTGAATGTTTGCATACCCGCTGTGGCACCTCCCCAGATCGCCACATTCTCGTCCGGTCATTCCACGCCGCAAAGTCTTCTCTGGCGCCTGAGATAAAAATCAGGCATAGTCAGATAGGAGTGTGCAGAACTTGTATGTATAAGTTCTATACATAATTTTGGGCGGTATGCAAGCGTTCGATGGACGCGTCCTGGCGCTTTTTTCGAGGTTGACGCAAATATGAGCATGCTATCGGAAAACAAGCGCGAGGCGGCTGAAACCTCCACACCGCTCTATGCCGAGGTAAAACAACACATTTTGGCGCGCGTGCGCAGCGGTGAATGGCCGCCGGATCATCGCATTCCCTCGGAGAGCGAGTTGGTAGAACAGCTCGGGGTGAGCCGTATGACCGTGAATCGGGCTTTGCGCGAACTCAGTCTGGAAGGCGTTCTCGTCCGCATGCAGGGCAAAGGCTCCTTTGTCTCGGGGGGCAACAGCCGATCGGACGTCTTTGCGGTCGGGAACATAGCCGATGAGATCCGCGGGCGCGGTCACGATTACAGCGCCCAGGTTCTGCTCCTTGACACCCTCAAGGCCACGCCCGACGTGGCCGACCTCCTGGAATTGCCCATCGGCAGCCCGGTTTTTCATTCGATTATCGTGCATTACGAGAATGATGTGCCCGTGCAGCTCGAGGACCGTTTCGTCAATCCACTGGTGGTGCCGCATTATCTGGAAGCGGATTTTTCGAAGCTGACGCCCAATCACGTCCTCAGCGCCGTCGTGCCATGGAGCGAGGCGGAGCACCGCATCGAGGCGGTGTTGCCGCAGCCCTGGGAATGCAAGCTACTCGCGATCTCGCGCTCCGATCCGTGTCTGCTGATCCGCAGACGGACATGGACGGCTGGCCAGATTGAGCCGCTTGCGCAACCAGCCGGCAGTGCCGAGGATGCCCGAACACAGGGCCATGTGGTGACGTCCGTGCGGTTGCTGCTGCCCGGCGGGCGCTACCGGATCGAAAACCGCAGACAAACGAACCGCGCAGACTAGCTTAAACTTATATGTACATGATGCGCAACATTATGTACGAGCTTGGCTCATAACCAAAGACAGGCCTAGGGTCAAAACGCGGTCATGGATGATCGCGTTTTGACCCTAGAGGCGTTCAGCCCTCTGCTTGGCCGCCACCGCGCTGATAAAGCCCGCATAGCTCCACGCCAGATGCTTGGCCGAGGTCTGGACGCCTGTGGCCTTGTCGAATTGTTCGGACATGTCGCCGCTCTCGGGCGTGTAGGCGCGGATTGTCCGGAGGTAGGCGTCGCCTCGCGCCAGAAACGCAGCGGCTTGCGGCGCGTCCGACGGTTGCAAGGCGCAAGCGCGCAGAAAGCAGAATTCCGCCGCGGCGAGCGTGGAGAAATAATAGGCCCCGCCGGAATAATAGACGTCGCCATGATAACGGCCGAGCGCCGGCCCACGGTTTGCCGGTCTACCCCGATTGATCGGGTAATCGGTTTCGAACAGCGCATCGAGGCGATCGAGCGTTGCCGCCATCCGAGCGTCTGCCGGCGAATGCGATGAGGAGCCGCCAGCATGAATGGCGGCGAGGATCACGGCGATATCCAGATCCTTTGTCAAGTCCGTATCTTTGCCCACGCGTGAGCGGAAATAACCAGCTTCAGGCACCCAAAAGGCATCCAGCCGTTGCATGATTTCGGCCGCATCGTCTCTTGCCGCTTGCGCCGGCTCAGCCTCTCCTTGCTCCTCCAGCCAGCCGGCACCGAATTCCAAAGCGGCGGCCTGCACGCGCAACGTATAATAGTGCTCGGCCTTTTCCTCCTCCCATATGTCGACGGTTGGTATGCGCCAATGCGCCAGGATGAACAGCAGATCTTCGCGCAGCAATGTCTTGATCGCCTGATCTTCTCTCATCCCGAATGTACGGCCGCTGCGGCACCAGCGCATCAATGTTAAGGCCCTTGTCGCCACGCCGTCATATTGCGGGCGGCCCCAGCCCAGGATATCGAGGCTGCCATCAGGATTGACTCGGGCTTCGCCGCGCACGACGGCTGCGGCAAGATCGTCGTCCGCGCGGACGAATTGCTGCAACTCTGGCGCAATCGGCCGCCGCCATGCCGCATCCTTCACCAATGCGCCGCCATCAAGCCGATCGAGTGCGAGGCTGAAATCGACGAAATCGCAGAAATGCCGCGCTGCCTCCTCGGTGCCGACCAAACGCAGGGCGTCCATCACCAGCGCGGAATCGCGATACCAGTGGAAGAAATAATCGGGGTCGGGATTGTAGGACGCCAAGACAGGAGAGGCGACGACGGATCCTTTCGCCGGCACGATGACCTGCCCGAAGCCATCGCGGCGCTTGACAATGCTGCTCGCCGAAACGCTGCGCAGCATGTTCGCGACGGCAATCGGATATTGCCGCGCGATCCAGCTTTCAAGGTCTGGTGAATCGTTCATGGCCGCTCCACTCAAAGCGCTATTTCGCCGCCAGATGCGGCGACTCAAAACCAAGGCGACGCAAACCGTGCTGGATTTCGGGGCAGCTCATGAAGAGATTCCACAACAGTCCCGTCCGGTAATTCTCGATCATGATGATGATCGGGCCTTGGTCGATGGCGAGATGCGTATCGGCATACCAGCCGCGCGACTCGCAAAATCCATCGACAAAACCGTAATCGCGCCAAAGCTGATGACCGAGCGTCCCGTGAAAATGTTTCAAGGCCGCCAGCGAATGGTCCGGCGCATAGGGCATAGAAGACAGCGCTGCAGTGGGCGCAATGACGCCGGCATCGCTATCGGGCGCGTAAGCACCATAGCCATCCGGGCCGTCGCACGACGTCAGGCCCCAGGCATGTTCGCCGTAACCCGCAAAGCCATTCGGGTTGCGCACACAATGTTCGCGATTGATCCGCACGTGCTGCACATTCTGTTGCCAATAATCAGCGTAGCGATCTTTCAACCCGCGCGGATCAAGGCCAAGAAACGAATAATGCGCGAAAAACATCGGCCCGCCGTAATCGGGGCCAAGCGGCAATTCGATATCGTAGTAGCGCCGCCCGTTCGTGAACTTGCGGCCCTCGGCCCAGCCCTTGTGATAGACATCCGGGTTGATGGGATAACGCGGTGAAGACGCCCCGAGCACATAGGTGATCAAAGCCTCGTTCCAGCCGCGCAGCTCGAAATTCATGGCCCAACCGTTATTCGGGCTCCAGTGCCAGTAGAGCACGTTGCCGCCATCGCGGGCGTGCCAATCCCACTCAGTCTCTTCCCAAAACCAATTGATGATCTGCCGCAAATGGCTTTCCACCGCATTGTCGCGATTGAAATATTGCCTGGCACATAAGAGTCCGACGACGAGAAAGGCAGTCTCGACCAAATCGCCGCCGTCGTCCTTGCGGCCAAGATGGATAACGTTGCCGGTATTGCCGTTCAGCATATGCGGCATGACGCCGTGGTAGCAGGGAATGGAAAACAGAAAGTCGATGATCGTCGTCAAGCGTTCGACAGCTTGTTCCCGCGTAATCCAGCCGCGCTCAACAGCGACGACGATGGCCATCACGCCAAAGCCGGAGCCTCCGGAGACCACGACGTCGATTTTGTCCTGGCTCTTCGGATCGCTGCGATCGCGGGCGAGACCGCAATGCGGATGGGCGAAATCCCAAAAATAGCGGAAGGTCTGGCGTTGCACGAGCTCGAGCAATGCCTCGTCGGATTTGGTCAGACGAAAAGGTTTGGCTGCTTTGGCGGAATGCGTTCCGGATTGCCTTGGATCTTGCCGCAAATCCAACCTCCCTGTCGTGTCACGTCCCGCCTTATCCGGCGGCTCACCGCGGTCAGCCTAGCACCTCGATGCGGGTGCGCAAAAGTCCGCTTGCCTCGGCGCTCGCACCGACCAGGATATCGAATGCCCCCGGCTCGAGCTTTGGCTGAAGATCGCGATCGAGAAAGCGCAAATCATCCGTGGTGAGATGAAAGTTCAGGGCGCCGCTCTCGCCAGCAGCGAGCGTGATCTTGCGGAAGTCCTTGAGTTCCAAGGCGGGCCGCGTCACGCTCGACGCGAGATCGCGAATGAAGAGGAAGAGGGTCTGCTCGCCGGCCTGCGGCCCCTTGTTGCTGACATCGACCGTGACGTCGAGAGCCTCCCCCGCGCGCACCGCCTGCCGGCTCGTTCGCAACCCGCTCAATTCGAATTGGCTGTAGGACAAGCCATGCCCGAACGCGAATCGCGGTTCGTTCGGCATATCGAGATATTTGCTTGAGTAATGCTCCGCCGGAACGGGCGGACGCCCGGTCGGCCGCTCGGCGAAATAGATCGGGATCTGCCCGACATCGACCGGCCAGGACATGGTGAGCCGGCCGCTCGGGTTGAAGCGGCCGCTGAGCACGTCGGCGATCGCCGTCCCCGCCCCGTCGCCCAGAAACCAGACCGCCAGGATCGCCTTGGCTTTCTCGACGAGCCAATCCGGCAGGACGAGCGGACGACCGGAGAACAAGAGGACGATGACCGGCTTCTTTTGCGCAAGCACGGCGCGGGCAAGTTCCTGCTGGGCGTGCGGCAGATCCGGGCGGCCGCGGCTGCTGGCTTCGCCGCTCATGCCGATGGTTTCTCCAAGGCAAAGGACGACCGCGTCGCACTGCCGGGCGAGAACACGCGCGTCGGCCAGTGCCTTCTTGTGACCGCGTTCGATCTCGCATCCGGGCGCAAACGCGACGCGCGTCTGCGGCAAAGCGTCACGCAGCCACTCAAACACGACGGGGTTTTTCCCAGCCGTGTCTTGCTGCGCCTCGCCCTTGCCGTCGGCCAATGGTCCGATGACGGCGAGCACGCCCGTGCTGTCGCGCAGCGGCAAAGTATCATCCTTATTCGTCAGCAGCACGATCGAGCGACGGGCCGCCTCTCGTGCGAGACCATGCCGACTGCGCTGGGCACTCTTGGCGGCGACCGCTTCTGCCGATCCGCACCGCCGATAGGGATCTTCGAAGAGCCCGAGCTTTTCCTTCAGTTCCAGCACCCGGCGGACAGAGCTGTCGATCGTCTCCATCGTGACAAGGCCGCGCTTCAGGGCTTGCGGCAGACCGTCGGTATAGGCACCGCCGCCCATCATATCGATATCGACGCCGGCATTGAGCGCGAGGGCGGCCGCTTCCGTCTGGTCGGCCGCGATGCCATGCACCATGAGTTCGGCAACCGCGCTGTAGTCGCTGATCATGACGCCGGAGAACCCCCATTCGCGGCGCACGATGTCGCGCAGGATGGCGACATGAGCCGTCATCGGCGTGCCATTCAAATCGGTGAAGGCCGGCATGATCGCCGCAACGCCCGCCGCGACGCCCGCCCGGAACGGGGGCAGATAGACCTCATGAAGGCTGCGCTCGGAAATATCCACCGACGCATATTCCCGGCCGGCCCGCACGGTGCCGTAAGCGGCAAGATGCTTGATGGTCGCGGCAATAGAGCCGGCGTCCGCCAGTCGTGGGCCTTGATAGCCGCGCACCTTTGCTTCCGCCATGCGCGCCCCGACCAGTGCATCCTCGCCTGGTCCCTCCTGAATGCGCCCCCAACGGGGATCGCGCGCCACGTCGATCATCGGTGCGAAGGTAATGTCGACCCCAAAGACCGCGCATTCCTCGGCGGCAACGCGGGCCGTAGCTTCCCAGAGCTTCGGGTCAAAAGCCGCTCCTTCGCCAAAGGGTATGGGGAAGATCGTGCTCAATCCCCGCAGCACATCGAGGCCGAAGAACATCGGGATCTTGAGACGGGATTCCTCGACCGCCAGGCGCTGCACGTCGCGGACCCGCTCAGGTCCCCACAGATTGAGAAGACTGCCGATCTTGCCGCCGACGATCGCTTCATGGGTCACGGACGCGGAGGTGGGCCCGGTCTTGACCAAATCGCCGCTCAGCATGACCAATTGCCCAATCTTTTCCTCGAGCGTCATCTGCGAAAGGAGCTGCTCGATGCGCGTCGTGCCGCTAGACTCCATCATTGCCGCGTCCTCCCCTAATCTCTCGAGCTTTATCGGTGATAGACTACACGTGCTGGCGGGCTCAATCAGGCGAACTTATATGTATAGACATCATAGGTTGTCTCAGTCTGCGTTGTCACTGTACTATGTGGGCACAGCCGAGATCTGGACTAGAGCAATATGAACGTTCCAGCCAAGTTGCCGCAACCCGTCGCAACGCATATCGCAGATGCTTCCAGCAATGGCGTTTGGGCCCAGTTGCTCATTATGCTCGAAGCGCTGAAAGGGTCGCCGCGGAAATGGGTGCTGATAAGTCTGCCGGCCGGCAGCGTGGTCGTCATCTCGGCGATCGCGGTTGGCCAGGTCCGGTTGAACCAATGGCAAGGCGCCCTCTACGACACGCTGGTACAACGCAATTTCAGCGGTTTCCTGCATCAGACTACCGTGTTCTTGGCCATTGTTTCTGCCCTTCTCGCCCTGGTGGTGGCCCAAACCTGGCTGACGGAAGTGGGCAAAGTTAGGCTGCGCGGCTGGCTGGTCCGCGACGTAATGGATGAATGGCTGCGCCCGAAGCGCGCCTATCTCTTCGCCTATACCGGGGAGAGCGGCGTCAATCCCGATCAGCGCATTCATGAGGACGCGCGCCATCTTTCGGAACTCTCGGTGGATTTCGGCAACGGACTGCTGCAATCTTCGCTTCTGCTCATCAGCTTCGTCGGCGTCCTGTGGGGGCTCTCGTCCCAGGTCGTCTTCAACTGGGACGGCAAAGACTTCACGATTCCGGGCTACATGGTTTGGTGCGCCTTTGCCTACGCTTCCGTCGGCTCCTGGCTCACCTGGTGGGTCGGACGCCCGCTCATCCAGCTCAATGCCGATCACTATGCGCGGGAGGCAGCATTTCGCACGGCCCTGGTCCGCGTCGTCGAACGAGCGGAAGCCATCGTGCTCTATCGCGGGGAGGCCGACGAACGCGCGTGGCTCGATGATAAATTCAACGCCGTTCAAATCGTTGCCCGCAAACTGGCGGGAGGCGTGGCGCGCCTGACCTGGATTACGTCCGGCCATGGCTGGCTGGCGATTCTTGCACCATTCCTGATCGCCGCACCGGGCTATTTCAGCGGCAGGCTGTCGCTTGGCGCCCTCATGATCACGGTCGGCGCGTTCAATCAAGTTCAAAGCTCATTGCGCTGGTTCGTCGATAATTTTTCGCGGATCGCTGATTGGCGCGCCACTTTGGGCCGCGTCGTCACGATGCGCGAGGCATTGCGGGCATTGGAAACCCTGCACGAAAATGAGAGCCGGATCGACTTCTCGGAACATCCGGAACAGAAGCTGGTACTTGAGCATGTCGAAACCTTTCTGCCGGGTTCACTTGTCGAATGCGCCGTCCTCAATGAAGAGCGAATCGAATTGTGCCCCGGCGAACATGTACAGGTCATCGGCGACGTAACGGCCGTCAAAACGACATTTTTCCTGGCGCTCGCCGGATTGTGGCCGTGGGGCCGCGGCACGATCAGCTTGCCGCCGCGCGACGACATGATGTTCTTGCCACGGCAGCCCTATCTGCCCACCGGCTCGCTCCGGAGCGCGATCGCCTATCCGGCGGAAGCCCATGTGTTCAGTGACGAGGCGATGCGCGCCGCTCTGTCCCGCGTTGAGCTCGGGCATCTCGCCGACGACCTCGATCGCAAGGCCACCTGGGAAAAGGAACTCTCCCTCGATGAAGAGCAAGCGCTCGGCTTTGCCCGCGTGCTGTTGCATGCACCCAAATGGGTGTTCCTCGATGATGCCTTAGGCGCGATGGATCCGAAAATGCGGGCATCGATCATGTCGACGTTCGGCCAAGAGCTGGCCGGCACGTCGGTTGTCAGCACGGGCCGCAGTGCTGAGAACGGTTTCTACAGCAAGACGTTGCATTTGCGACGGTTGGAGCGTCAGGAAAAACGAAGCACGCCGCTGTCAGTTGACGCGGTGACCTGACGGCCGAAGCGTGGCGCGTGCTCAAACTTGGTTCTGCGTGAAGGAACAATCATGGCGACGAGAGCCGACGCAATCGCTGTTGTACAAGAGCATTTTCAATCCGGGCAATTCCTCAAAGAACTGAATGCAAGGGTCGCCTACCGGACCGAGAGCCAGAATGCCGACAAGGGCGACGCCTTGCGCGCCTATCTCGTCGAGAATTTGCAGCCGGCCCTTGCTGAACTCGATTTCACGACGCGGCTGGTCGAGTCGCCGACCGGCCGCGGGCCGTATCTGTTAGCTGCATACCATGAGGATGCCGCGCTGCCGACGGTCTTGACCTATGGCCATGGCGATGTCGTCGACGGCATGGCCGGCGAATGGCGCGACGGTCTCGATCCGTGGCGGATCACGGTCAAGGGCGACCGCGTCTACGGCCGCGGCACCGCCGACAACAAGGGGCAGCACAGCATCAACATGGCTGCGCTACGGGCGGTGCGGCAGGCGCGCGGCGGCAGGCTCGGCTTCAATGCGAAATTCGTTGTCGAGACCGGCGAGGAGATCGGCTCGCCCGATCTGCGCCAGGTCTGCGAGGCGCATCGCGACGAGCTCAAAGCCGATCTGTTCCTGGCGTCCGACGGGCCGCGGCTTTCGGCCGAGCGCCCGACGATCTTCCTCGGCTGCCGCGGCGGCAACCGCATCCATCTCGACGTCGACTTGCGCGAGGGCGGACACCATTCGGGCAATTGGGGCGGCGTGCTCGCCAACCCTGCAACCATTCTGGCGAATGCGATCGCGAGCCTCGTCGACGGCAAGGGCCGCATGAAGCTCGAGATCCTGAAGCCACCGCCGATCTCGCCCGAGGTCCGCGCCGCGCTGGCGGATGTCAAGGTCGAACCGGCCGCGGACGAGCCCGCGCTCTCGCCCAACTGGGGAGAAGAAGGCCTGAGCGCCGCCGAGCGGCTCTATGCCTGGAACACGCTCGAAGTGCTGGCGATGTCCGCCGGCAATATCGAGAGGCCGGCCAATGCCATTCCGGGCAAGGCCAGCGCCGTGCTGCAGCTCCGCTTTGTCGTCGGCACGAAATATCTCGAAATGGTCGATGCGATACGCGCCCATCTGCACGCCGACGGCTTTCCGATGGTGAAGGTCTCGGGCGCGCAACGCTTCGCCGCCTCGCGCGCCGACATGGACAGCCCGTGGATCGACCGGGCAGCGAAATCGATCCGCCAGACCACCGGCAAGCCGCCGGCGATCCTGCCGAATTTCGGCGGCTCGCTGCCCAACGACGTGTTCGCCGAAGGCCTCGGCCTGCCGACCATCTGGGTGCCGCATTCCTATCCGGGATGCTCGCAGCACGCCCCCGACGAGCACATCCTGTTGCCGGTGACGGAAGAGGCACTCGCCATCATGGCCGGCCTGTTCTGGGATCTCGGCGAGATGCCGCGCACGTCTCACAAATAAGGGGGATTCTGCCGCTCGATCAGACCTTGATTGCGCTCGCGGTGTATATCTCGTCGATGGTCTTGGCGAGGCTGGCATCGAATTCTGCATCGCTCATCGTCACGCGCAGATCCTCCGTCAGGGCGCGCGAGAAGCTGGCGATCATGCCATGATTGTGGCTGAGCTTCTCGCAAGCATCGGCACGGGTATAGCCGCCTGACAGCGCTACCACGCGGGTGACGGCCGCATGGTCGATGAGTGGCTTGTAGAAATCCGCGACGGTGGGGATGGTGAGCTTGAGCATCACCTTCTCGCCGGACGGCAAAGCGTCGAGTTGCTTGGCGATCTCGTCACGCAGGATAGCCTCGGCTTCCTGCTTGGTCGGGCTCTTGATCGAAACTTCCGGCTCGATGATCGGCACCAGGCCGTGGCCAAGGATCTGTCGGCCCACCTCGAATTGCTGCTTGACCACCGCAGCAATGCCCGCCTTATCGGCATTGGCGATCACCGAGCGCATCTTGGTGCCGAAGATGCCCTTCTTCGCCGCGCGGGCAAGCAAGGCGTCGAGCTCAGGCATCGGTTTCATCACCTGCGCGCCGTTCTCCTCCGCGGCCAGGCCCTTGTCGACCTTGAGGAAGGGAACCACGCCGCGCTCCTCCCACAGATAGGAGGGAACCGGCTTGCCGTTGGCATCGCCGTCCATGGTCTTCTCGAACAGGATGGCGCCAATCACTTTGTCGCCGGAGAAGGCGGGAGCCGTCATGATGCGCACGCGCATTTCGTGCATCAAACGGAACATGTCCTCGTCGCCACTGTAGCTGGAATCCGCGATGCCATAGAGACGTAGGGCGCCGGGAGTGGAACCACCGCTCTGATCGAGGGCGGCGATAAAGCCATCCTTGCCGGTCATCTGCGACATCATCTTGGCGTCTGCCATGCTACTCTCCCTTTTGCGATCTGGTTCGCGACTGTCACGATACGATATAATAGGGTCTTCCGAGAGCCGCTGTCGATAAGGGAACGGCATCGCTTTATCGGGTTGAGCTTGAGGCAGGTGCGGAATGCGAGCCCGCCGGGGATGAGCGCGGTGGGCAGGAATGATATTTTGCCAGTGACTGAGCGCATCGTGGGCATCACAAAATCCGCGCCCGAGCGGCTTAGACTTTCTGGTTGTGGAAACCCGGACGACGTTCGAGGATGCAAGTCTCGCACATCGATTGACATTTGAGCTCTTTGCGTCGCCCCCAACTTCTTTGGGCTTTATGTCGCTGGCTGCGGCATAACCCTCAGAAATCGTATCGCATGCCGCCGTTGAAGGCCCAGCCGCGGAAGCCACCGCTGCTGACGTTCTGCTCGCGCGCCACATCGCCATAGAGCGAGACATTGTGTGTCAGAGTGCCCGTCATACCGGCCCGGAACTCGACCGCCGTGCCAAGCTGACCGGTGCTGAACCCGACATTGCTGAGCGTCACCTTGTTGCTGCCGCCAATGCCCTGCAGCAGATTAACCTCAAAATAAGGTGTCAGCTGCATTTGGCTTGGGCCCGCAAAATGCCGCAGCACCCGCCCGCCAGCGCGGAACACCGCCTGATCCGGGCTGCCAAGATCGACATTGATGTTGTCGATATCGATCTTATGCGCAAAGTCCAGCCGCTGATAGGTCATCTGAGCCTCAGGCTCGACGATGAGATCGTACCAGCCGGTCTGCAGCGGATACCCCGTTTCGAGCGAAAGATCGAAGCTGTTGCCATCGAGGCTCGTGGTCTTGCCGCGCTGCGGCGTCGTGGCCTTGCCAGTGAACCAGCCCCCCGAGACGATGGCATCGACATACCAGCCAAGACGAGACTGCCAGGTCAGCATGCCGGCCACGGTCACAGTGTTGGCGTCACCTTTGCTTTGCCCGTCGACCGCACTCGGCTGATACCGCAGCGAGCCCAGCGTGGTGGCAAGGCCAACGCGCAACTTACCGTCTTCGCGATCAAGCCCGATCCAGTTGCCACCGAACTGCACCGCCGAATAGTCGCCCGAGAAGTTGAAGCCGAAGTTGCCAAAACTCTTCGTCGACTTGTAGTCGAAGGTGTTGCCAAAGCCGCGCACGAAGAACTCGCCTTGCTGCGGCATGCCCTGTTGCTGCGCATCACGGATCTCACCAAGCCGGCGATGCAGCTCATCCAGATCCTGGAAGTTAGCGTAGAAGAGAGCCGTCGGCGCCGAGATATAAGCAGGTACCTGCGGCACGACCGCTGGGCGCGTGTTGGGCAGTGTCAGCGGAGCACCCGGACTCACGGGTCCAGCCGGTGAGACATAGGCGTTCTGCAGCCGGTAGTCCCAATAGCCATTGGCATTGCCGACAAGGTCCTGGCTCGCCGCCGCCGGGCCATTCGGAGATCCTGGCCCATAGGCATAGAGTTTGTATTGGAACGGCGTGCCGCCACTGATATAGCCGCCAGGAAGCGTGAAGGCATTGGCGGTGGAAGCGCCGGCCACCTGAACGAGGGAAATACCGTCGACCGCATTGGGTATGCCGGTGGGACCGAAAGCACCGGTGACGGCGCCGCTGCCGGCGGCGCGCACAATGAGCGACGTGTTGCCGATCGGGTCACCCGTGACCAGCATTCGATCGGTGAATTGATTGGAGAGTGGGCCGCCGGCATTCAGCAGCGTGTTGAGCACGAGCCTACCGTTGTTGCCGGTATAATTGCCGGTCACAGTCAAGGTCGTGCCAGTCGAGGTACCGTGCAGGTTGGTTGCGACGACACCGGCGTTGGTCAGGCCGGCAATCGTCTGGCTGATGCCGTTGGCATCGAGCGTAGCGCCGCTGGCGACGACAAAGTTGGAGCCCGGGCTGAATGCGCCCGACGCACCGGCCTGCAAGGTGCCGGCTGAGACCGTTGTCATGCCGGTATAGGTGTTGGCGGCGGTCAGAACGGTCGTTCCCGCGCCAATCTGCTGCACCGCGCCGGTGCCCGAGATCACACCGCTAAAATCATAAGTATCGGAGCGATCGAAGGCCAGCGTACCGTTATCAGTGACACTGCCGGTGATGCTGCCTGAGCTGCCGCCATTGCCGAGTTGCAACGTGCCTGCGCTAATGGTGGTGCCGCCTGTGTAGGTGTTATTGCCGGTTAGGACGGTCGTGCCGGCGCCAATCTGCTGCACCGCGCCCGTGCCCGAGATCACACCACCAAAATCATACGTATCGGAGCGATCGAAGGCCAGCGTGCCCTTATCGGCGACATTGCCGGTGATGCTGCCTGAGCTGCCGCCATTGCCGAGTTGCAACGTGCCTGCGCTAATGGTGGTACCACCTGTGTAAGTGTTATCCCCGGTCAGGACGGTCGTTCCCGCGCCGATCTGCTGCACCGCGCCCGTGCCCGAGATCACACCGCCAAAATCATAAGTATCGGAGCGATCGAAGACCAACGCGCCGTCATCGGTGACATCGCCGGTGATGCTGCCTGAGGCGCCGCCATTGCCGATTTGCAGCGTGCCCGCGCTGATCGTCGTTCCACCGCTATATGTATTATTTGCGATGAGCGCCAGTGTACCGCTGTCGGCCTTGGTCAACGCGCCTTGGCCGCTGATAACGCCGCCGATTGTGTAGGTGTTGGTGCCACTTACATCGATCGTGTTGGCAAAGCCGGCGATAGGATTGAGCACGACATCGCGCGTGGTACTCGTGGTCGCGGTCACCGCCAACGTGCCGCTGCCAGGAAGGCCCGTATCTGCGTCGGTGCCGCCGAACGTGAGGGCACCCGCGGTACTCCCCAGAGCGGCATCGTTGCTGATTTGCAACGTGCCGCCCGTGATCGTCCACGGTGTCACCACGCCTGTCGCGCTTGTCAATTGCCAAGTGCCGGTGCCCGACTTCTGGAACGCATTGAAGTTCTGATATTTGGCGCCGATCTGCGACACGTCGAAGACCGTCGCCGTGGCGGTGCCGCCGCCTAAGAGATTCGACGAGCTCCCGCCGAGGATCAGAGTGTTGATGGTACCGGTCACGCCCGAAGCATTGCCGACATTGCCGCTGATCACCCAGCCGGATTGCAGCTCCAAGCTGTTGGTGCCTCCGGTGAAGAGAATGGCATTGGATCGGACGGTGCCGGTATTGCCGTCAAGGCCGCCGGCGATCGTGCCGGAATTGACGATAGTCAGATTGCTGCCGCGAATGCCGACGCCGCCAACGCCGCCACCTGTCGTAAGACCTGGTGATGGGGGCCCGCCATTGCCGCCCTGGAGGAGGCCCGTGTTAATGATCGTTGTTGCGAGCCCCGCGACTTGGCCGCCGATGCCGCCGACGCCGCTGATGCCGCCGCCTAGACCGCCACCGCCGCCATTGCCAATGGCGTCGCCGCCATCACCGGCGGTGCCATGCTGCAGAGGGTTGAGCGAATAGTTGACGCCGGCCGCGCCATTACCACCGTAGATTTTGCCATTATTTGTGATGCGGAAGATGCCCGTGATATTGCCGCCCGTGCCACCGACGCCACTTGCCCCATAGCCGCCCGCGCCGCCACCACCGCCAACGCCCGCGCCGCCGCCTCCGCCGCCTCCACCACCGCCGAGGCCATACCCGCCGCCGCCACCGCCGCCGCCGCCGCCAACGCCCGCGCCGCCACCGCCGCCGCCGCCGGAGCCATAAAGGTGACTACCTTGGCCGCCGCTGCCACCACTGATGACGGAGCCTATGGGATTGGTGAAGATGAAAGATTGGCTAACACCGCCCCCCGGATTTCCGGTGTGCTGATATGCCCCGCTGTTGCCACCCCCGCCGCCGGTGACGCCGGAGCCGGGGCCCCCGCCGCCACCTCCGCCACCGCCATAAGTGCCGCCGCCGCCCAAGCCACCGGTTGCGTCGGCGCCAGCACCGCCGCCGGGGGACGTGCCGCCGCTACCGCCAACGCCCGTATTGGTGCCCGGTGTGCCACCTGCGGCCATTGCAGGAGAGCCAGCTATTGCAACTGCTGCAACCGTTAGGACCATAACAGCGAGCGCTGTGGTACCCATCAAAAACGCGCGGTGTAGCCCCTTCGCGGCAGACGTCATGACGCGAGGCGGCAGATCGACCTTCACATGCTTCGGGCTGCCGTGCCGGCGACGGGCCATCTCCCGTGCCCCCGGCAAGATTTGCCCGCATTCAGATCGAATCGGCGAATGAGTACGGATCAAGTAAGTTCGCACTATTGCCTGCCCCATAGCATAAGCGCGTCTTCAAGGAGTACCCCACCCTTAACCTTGAAAGCGTACATTACCAAGAGCTTTTTTGCGGAATTAATGTGGGAGCTTTGTGTCAAGGGGAGAAAGGGGGCACTCCCTGTCCACGCGCAGGCGAAGGAGCGCCCGCATGCCGCGGCAAGCTGCGGCAATAACGAGCTTGCCGACGCCGGTCCGCGCCTCCTCATCGCAAATCACGGGCCGGATTGAATTCGGAATCGGCATGTGGCTATCTGAGGAGCGTATTTCATTTTATGGGTATGGCTGGAGAAGGCGTTGACACAAGAACTTTTGCAGCGCCGTTTTCATTTCATTTCCGGCCTTCCGCGGTCCGGCTCGACATTGTTGTCAGCCATTTTGAGCCAGAACCCCCGGTTTCAGGCCAGTATGAGTAGCCCGCTGGGAAGCATGTTCGATACCATGCTGGGAGAGCTAAGTGATCACAACGAATATTCCGTCTTCATCACAAATGACCAGCGCCGCCGGATTTTAAAAGGCCTGTTCGACGGTTATTACGGCCCGGAATTCGGTGCCGGTGTGATTTTTGACACCAACCGTGTCTGGTGCACCAGGCTGGAGGCGCTCAGACAATTATTTCCGCACAGCAAGATCATCGCCTGTGTGCGGCATGTATCATGGGTTATCGACAGTATCGAGCGGTTGGTTCGTCGCAACATCTTTCAGCCTTCCGGAATCTTCAACTATAAACCCGGCGGCACGGTATATTCGCGCGCGGAGGGGTTGGCCAAAGGAGACGGTTTGGTTGGCTTTGCGCATAATGCGGTGAAACAGGCCTTTTATAGTGATGACCCCTCCAACTTGATGCTTCTGCGCTTTGAAACGCTGACAAATGAGCCCGCCCGCGCCATCGCCGCAGTGTACAACTTTATCGGTGAGCCGGCATACAGCCATGACTTCAACAATGTCCAATACGAGGCGGATGCGTTTGACCGGCGCCTGGGCACGCCCGGGCTCCACACGGTGCGCCCGAAAGTCGAGCCGGTCGCACGTTCCAGCGTGCTGCCGCCGGATTTGTTTCACCGTTATGAAAATGAGGCCTTTTGGCTCGAACCGGCCTTGAACTCTGGTAAAGTGAAGGTGGTGTAGCGCGTGATACGAAAGGGTCGGAACCTGTTCCAAGTATCCGTTTGAATCCTCTTGGCCCGGCACGACAGCACCAAAGACTCTTAGGTCTCGGCTTCGGCACTCTCGCAGCAGTCAAGCCCCGGTCGATTGCTTCAGCCGGAACCGCTGGATTTTCCCCGACTCCGTTTTCGGCAGGGCATCTGTGAAGACGATCGATCGCGGATATTTGTAAGGCGCAATGATGGTTTTGACGTACTCCTGCAGGAGCTTTGCCATCGCCTCGCTTGCGGTGGAGCGATCATTGAGGACGACATGTGCCTGGACGATCATGCCGCGCGCCTCGTCGGGCACGCCGATGACGGCGCATTCGGCGACGGCTTCGTGTTTCAGCAGCGCCGCCTCGACTTCCGGCCCGGCGATATTGTAGCCAGCGGACACGATTATGTCGTCGGATCGTGCCGCGAAGTGGAAATAGCCATCCCCGTCCTGGAAAAAGGCATCGCCTGTCAGGTTCCAGCCGTCGCGGACATAGTCCTTCTGTCTTGCGTCCGCGAGATAGCGGCAGCCGATCGGTCCCTTGACGGCGAGCCGTCCGATGGTGCCGCGCGAAACTTCGTTCATCGCCTCGTCCACGATCTTCGCGGTGTAGCCCGCCAATGGGCGGCCGGTGCAGCCTGGGCGACTGTCGCCGAGATGATTGGAAATGAAAACGTGCAGCATTTCCGTTGAACCGATGCCATCAAGGATCGGTTTGCCGGTCTTGCGCGTCCATTCCTCGAACACGGGAGCAGGCAAGGTCTCGCCCGCCGAGACCGCGATGCGCAGCGACGACAGATCGGCCCCTTCGTCAATCGCCGCAAGCATGGCTCGATAGGCGGTCGGGGCGGTGAAGCAGATGGTCGCCTTGTAGGTCTGGATGATCTCGACCATTTTCGGCGGCGAGGCCGTTTCGAGCAGGGTAGCTGCCGCGCCGAAGCGAAGCGGGAAGATCGCCAATCCGCCGAGCCCGAAGGTGAAGGCGATCGGCGGCGAGCCGACGAAAACGTCCTCCGGCGTGACGTGGAGCACTTCTTTCGCATAGGCGTCGGCGATGATGAGCATATCGCGGTGGAAGTGCATCGTTGCCTTGGGAACGCCGGTGGAGCCCGACGTGAAGCCAAGCAGCGCAACATCGTCGCGGCCGGTTTTGACCGCCTCGAAATGGACAGGCTTATCGAGCGCGGCGCGGTCGAGTTCCGCGTCGTGGTTGGCGGTGCCGTCGAAGCCGATCACCTGGGTCAGAAAGGGGCTTTCCTTGGCAACGGCGATCAGTTCATCCATCAGGCGCGTGTCGCACAGCGCCATCGAAACCTCGGCCTTGTCGATAATCTTCATCAGCTCGCCGGCACGCAGCATCGGCATGGTGTTGACGACGACCGCGCCGGCCTTTGTCGCCGCCAGCCAGCAGGCAATCATCGCCGGATTGTTGGCGGAACGGATGAGAATGCGATTGCCGGGCTTGATGTCATAGTCTTCGACCAGCGTCCGTGCGAGCCGGTTCGTCCAGTCGGTCAGTTCCTTGTAGGTGCGCCGCCGTCCGTTGCCGATCAGCGCGGTGTGGTCGCCGAATCCCTTTTCGACCATTCGGTCGGTCAGTTCCACCGCTGCATTGAGATAGTCTGGATACTCAAACCCTTCGAGATCGAGCTCGGGCCATTCCTCGAAAGGCGGCAGATGGTTCCGGGTAAACGTGTCTGCATGTCCAGATGGGCCCAGGTTCATGATCGTCCCCTATTTGCAAACATATGGTCTGCACGCCTTGCCGCATCTGCGGGTGGCGGGATTTTGCTTTTGACTAAGACTGACACAGGCTTGGTCGACCTGCAATAAAAATATTTTAAGCTTGTAATATTTTTTTTGCGAAGCCGCCAAAGCCACCCTTCGCCAGGGGGCAGAGCGTCGCCGATATGAGGGATTTCAGGAATAAGCTTGGAACAAACGCCGATCGTCAGCGAATTTTCTGAACTTTATTGCACCTCGTCATGCAATTATTGCCAGCCTCGAAGTTGAATCTTCGCACGGAAGAGCTGGTCTAGTTTGATAAAATCAATATCAGTCGTCGTCCGACGATCCCGACTTGGACATATACTTTGCCGTGGAGCTTTTGACCTGACCGACGTGCGTTAACAGGCCGGCGAGAACGATCGGATCGACATCCGCCAGCAATTCCTTCAACCAATTTTCGTGGGCCCGCGCCATGCGGCCGAAGATTTCGCGGCCCTGTGGCGTGAGGCGGGCGACGGTGACGCGGCGGTCCTGTCCAAGTCGCTCGCGCACCAGCATGCCCTCGGCTTCGAGCCTCTCGACCAGCGCGGTGATGTTGCCGTTGGTGACCATGGTGAGCTGCGAGATTTCGCCGAGGCGCAATCCGTCCGGCTGACGATAGAGCTGCGAGAGCACGTCGAATTGCGGCAGCGTCGTATTGAATTCATTGCGCAATCTTTGCCGAATCTCCTGCGAGATCAGCCGTGTTGTGGACAGCAGGCGCAGCCACAGGCGCAGCTCCAGCTTCTTGCCTTCCTGTGTTCCGGCGACGATCGCCTCCAGGTCGTTCGACATCGCGCCCTCACTTTTTCGACAGATCCGGAGTGCTGAGGAATGCCGGGGATGTCAAGCCGAATGATTAAACGCTCAAATATTCGGGCGGCGGCATCGGGATGGAAACGCAACACCCGCATTTTTCCGATTGACAATCGCCGCAACCATAATATTTTAATCTTAAAATAATTGCCAGCAACCACAGAACCCGAGCGAGAAGGAAACGACAATGCGTATCGTCTGCATCGGTGGCGGGCCAGCCGGGCTCTATTTCGGCTTGCTGATGAAAAAACTGCATCCGGACCATCAGGTCAGCGTGGTCGAGCGCAACCGGCCTTATGATACATTCGGTTGGGGGGTTGTCTTTTCGGACGCCACGATGGCCTCGATGCAGGCCTGGGATAAGGAAAGCGCCGACGAAATCCAGCAGGCGTTCAACCATTGGGACGACATCGAGGTGCTGTTCAAGGGCACGCGCCAGCGCACCTCCGGCCACGGTTTCGTCGGCATCGGGCGCAAGAAGCTCCTCAACATCCTCCAGGCGCGTTGCGAGGCGCTGGGCGTCGAACTGAAGTTCGAGACGGACGTCAACAGCGACAGCGATTTCCCCGACGCGGACCTCATCATCGCATCAGACGGCCTCAACTCGAGGATACGCAACAAATATGCAAAGGTTTTCGAACCCGATCTGGTGGTTCGCCCCAATCGCTATATCTGGCTCGGCACAAACAAGCCTTTCGACGCCTTCACCTTCGATTTCCGCAAAACGGAACATGGCTGGTTCCAGGCGCATATCTATAAATTCGACGAAAACACCTCCACCTTCATCGTGGAAACGACCGAAGAGGCCTATGAGGCGCACGGTCTCGGTCAGATGGACCAGCAACAATCGATCGACTTCTGCCAGAACCTTTTCGCCGAAACGCTCGACGGCGCACCGCTGATGACCAATGCGCGCCACCTGCGTGGCAGCGCGTGGCTCAACTTCAGCCGCCTGATCTGCGGAAAATGGAGTTGTTTCAACGGCCAATCGCATGTGGTCCTGATGGGGGACGCTGCCCATACCGCGCATTTCGCCATCGGATCTGGCACCAAGCTTGCCATTGACGACGCGATCGAGCTTGCCAATCAGTTCAACCAGGCAGGTCACACCAAGGAAAGCATTCCCGACGTTCTCAAAACCTATGAGGACATTCGCCGTATCGATGTGGCGCGCATCCAGAATGCCGCGCGCAATGCGATGGAATGGTTCGAAGTGGTGGGCAGCCGCTATGCCGACACGCTGCCACCCGAACAATTCATGTATTCCATGCTGACGCGCTCGCAGCGCATCAGCCACGAGAACCTGCGCCTGCGCGACAAAGCCTGGCTCGAAGGGTACGAACATTGGTTTGCCGGCCAATCCGGTCTTGCCGTCACGGAAAACGAGCGCTGCCTGCCGCCGATGCTCACGCCCTATACTTTGCGTGGCACCACGCTCGCCAACCGCATCGTGGTGTCGCCCATGGCCATGTATTCGGCGAAGGACGGGCTGCTCGACGATTTCCATATGGTGCATCTGGGCGCACGCGCACTCGGCGGCGCAGGCCTCGTCTTTGGTGAAATGACTTGCGTGGCCGCCGATGCCCGCATCACGCCCGGCTGTCTCGGCCTGTGGAATGACGCCCAGACCAAGGGCTGGAAACGCTTCATCGATTTCGTGCACGCCAACAGCGCAGCGAAAGTGGGCATCCAGCTTGGCCATGCGGGCCGCAAGGGCGCGACAAAGATTGCCTGGGAAGGCATCGACCAGCCGTTGGAAGACGGCGCATGGTCATTGCTTTCGGCCTCTGCGCTCCCCTACCTCAAGCACAGCCAGATGCCGAAGGCGATGGACCGGGCCGACATGGATCGCGTGAAGGCCGATTTCGTCGCCGCCGCGAAGCGCGCGGCGGAAGCCGGCGCCGATTGGCTGGAGTTCCATGCGGCGCACGGTTATCTGATATCCTCCTTCCTCTCACCGCTCACCAACCGGCGCGAGGATGAATACGGCGGCAGTCACGAAAACCGCGCGCGCTATCCGCTGGAAGTCTTCGCTGCCATCCGTGAAGTTTGGCCGCAGGACAGGCCGATTTCCGTTCGCCTCTCCTGCCATGACTGGACGGACGGCGGAAACACGCCGGAAGATGCGGCGACTTTTGCCAACATGTTCAAGAAAGCCGGCGCGGACCTCATCGATTGCTCGTCCGGCCAGGTTTGGAAGGAAGAAAAGCCGGTTTACGGCCGGCTGTTCCAGACGCCGTTTTCCGACAAGATCCGTAATGAGATCGGTATTCCGACGATCGCCGTCGGCGCGATTTCCGAAGCCGATCATGCCAATTCGATCATCGCGGCCGGCCGCGCCGATCTGTGCGCCGTGGCCCGCCCGCATCTCGCAGATCCCGCCTGGGTCTTGCATGAAGCCGCGAAGATCGGCCTGAAATCGGTGCCGTGGCCAAAGCAATATATGGCTGCGAAATACCAATATGAAGCCAATCTCTCCCGCACCATGGCGGCGAAGTGAGGCGGCGATGCTGAATGCCGAACCTCTGAAAGGACGCCATGCGCTTGTCACCGGAGCCGGAAGCGGCATCGGTGCGGCGATCGCCCGAACGCTTGCCCAAGGAGGCGCGAACGTGACACTGGCAGGCCGCCGCCGTGCGCCTCTGGAAGAGCTTGCTTCCGACATCGGGGCAAACTGTTTCGTCCTTCAAGGTTTCGACGTGACCGAACCGGATGCGATCACCACCGGCCTCGCGGCGGCCCGGGGCACGTTCGGTCCGATCTCCATCCTCGTCAACAATGCCGGCGAGGCTCCGAGCGCACCTTTCGAAAAGACCTCCGCGGAGATGTGGAACCATGTGCTTTCCGTCGATCTGACTGGCGTCTTCAACGTGACGCAAGCAACGCTCGCCGATCTCAAGGCGCATAGCGATGGGGCGCGCATCATCAACATCGCTTCGACCGCGGGCCTGACCGGCTATGCTTACGTCTCGGCCTATTGCGCCGCCAAACACGGCGTCATCGGCCTGACGCGGGCGCTGGCACTCGAACTGGCGAAAAAGGGCGTGACGGTCAACGCCGTTTGCCCCGGTTTCACGGACACGCCGATCATCCAGCACTCCATCGGCACAATCATGCAAAAGACCGGGCGCAGCCACGCGGACGCCCTTGCGGAACTCACGAAATCGAACCCGCAGGGGCGGCTCGTTCAGCCGCAGGAAGTGGCCGATGCGGTGCTGTGGCTTGCATCGCCGAGCGCTGCTTCTGTCACCGGGCAGGCGATTGCGGTCTCCGGCGGCGAAGTCATGGCCGGCTGAGCACAAAAGCAAACGAGAAGAGAAGAACAATGCCCTTCACCATATCGAAGCCCATGCGGTTCGGCGATTGCGATCTGACTGGGATCGCCTATCACCCGGCCTACCTGTCCATGCTGGTTGACGTCAACGAGGCAATGTTCGCCTCCTTCGGCGTCACATGGAAAGAGATCATGTTCGAGCGCAAGCTTGGCCTGCCCACGGTGACGCTGAACCTTGAGTTCAAAAAGCCCGCGGTCTATGGCGATACGCTCGATTTCGCCGTGCATGTGCGCGCCATCGGTCGCGCCTCGCTCGATCTGGAAACCGTTGTGACGGTGCGGGGCGATGTGATCTGGACAGTGCGCCAGCGGATCGTCATGACCTCGCTCGAAGACCACAAATCCCATCCCTGGCCTGACGATGTCCGTGCGGGCCTCAAAAATTATCTGGAGCCCAGACATGATGCATGAAATCATCCAGCCGGACGGTTGGGCAAAGCCGATCGGTTATTCAAACGGAATCAGTGCCCGGGGCCGCATTGTGCAAATCGGCGGCCAGATCGGCTGGGACGAGCATTGCCAGTTTCATTCGGACGACTTTGTCGATCAGGTGCGCCAGACGCTGCTCAACATCGTCAGCGTGTTGAAGGCGGCCGATGCAAAGCCCGAACATCTGATCCAGATGACATGGTATTTCACCGACCGCATCGCCTACAAATCGCGCATGAAAGAAATCGGCGCCGTCTATCGCGAAATCATCGGCCGTCATTTCCCGCCGATGGCTGCGGTGCAGGTTGTGGCTCTCATGGAAGACCGCGCCAAGATCGAGATTCAGGCGCTCGCCGTCGTGCCCGATTGAAAAGGCCGTCGATCATCAGATTCCAAGGAGGAAAACATGAGCACCAAAGTCATGCCCGTCATCACCCGCAAGGGGCAGGAAGACAATCAGACCGGCCAGTCCGGCGGCTGCGTGCGCATTTCCGGTGTTGGCCCGCAGCATACGCCTGCGACCAAGATCTGGTTCGGCAAAGTCTCGAATGAACCGGGCTATCGTTCTTATCCGCATCATCACGGCGAAGCGGAAACGGGCGGCTATGTGCTGAAGGGCAAGGCCCGCATCTATTTCGGCGAGAACTGGCAGGAATATCTCGACATGGAGGAAGGCGATTTCATTTTCGTGCCGCCGCACTGGCCGCATATCGAAGTCAACATGTCCACGACGGAAGAACTGGTCTGGCTGACGACGCGCACGCCGGACAATATCGTGATCAACCTGCCCGACGTTGACGACTCTGTTCTCGTCGGCTTCCGGAGGGCCTGATGAAGCTGCTGCGCTATGGCCCTTTCGGTGCTGAAAAGCCAGCTCTTCTGGCAGAAGACGGCACGATCCGTGATCTGTCGAGCATCATCGCCGATATTTCCAGCCAGACGCTGCGCGACGAAACACTTGCGCATGTGCGTGCTGTCGATCCGGCCAGCCTGCCGGCCGTGTCGCCCGGGCGCATCGGCGCATGTGTCGGCAATATTGGCAAATTCATCTGCGTTGGCCTGAACTATGTCGACCACGCCCGCGAAACCGGCAAGGCGCCGCCCGAGGAGCCGATCCTCTTCATGAAAGCGACGACCGCAGTCGTTGGCCCGAATGACGATATCGAAATCCCGCGCGGCTCGACGAAGGCCGACTGGGAAGTCGAACTTGGCGTCGTCATCGGCAAGCGGGCGAAATATGTGCCGGAAGATAAGGCCCTCGACCATGTCGCCGGCTACTGCGTCGTCAATGACGTGTCTGAGCGCGCCTTCCAGTCGGAGCGGGGCGGACAATGGACAAAGGGCAAGAGCCACGACACATTCGGCCCGATCGGTCCTTACCTCGTGACGCGCGATGAGGTCACCGATCCGCAGAAACTTTCGCTCTGGCTGGATGTCGATGGCGTGCGCCGCCAGACCGGCACAACCGGCAACATGATCTTCCCGGTCGCTTTCCTTGTCAGCTATATCAGCCAATTCATGACGCTGGAGCCCGGTGACATCATTGCCACCGGCACGCCGCCCGGCGTCGGCATGGGCATCAGGCCCGAACCTTTGTTCCTGAAGCCCGGCCAAGTGATTGCGCTTGGCATTGAAGGGCTTGGCCAACAGCGCCAGCAAACCATCGCCGCGAGGGATTGATCATGAGTGATCTGAAGGGCCGTCTTGCCATCATCACCGGCGGCGCACGCGGCCAGGGCGAAGCCGAGGCCCGCCTTTTTGCCGCAAAAGGCGCCGCCGTCATCATTGCCGACGTGCTGGCGGAAGAGGGACGCGCGCTCGCGCAAACCCTGCAGGACGATGGCCTCGAAGCTCGCTTCACTTATCTCGACGTCACGGACCCGGCAAGCTGGGCAAGCGCCGTGGCGCTGGCCCTCGAATGGAAAAGCCGGATCGACATTCTGGTCAACAATGCCGGGATCATCAATCGCTCGACCATATCGAACACCGGCCTCGATGCCTGGGAGCGTGTGCTCAAGGTCAACCTGACCGGTGCGTTCCTTGGGATACAGGCGGTGAGCGAACCGATGGCCGAAAATGGCGGTGGTTCGGTCGTCAACATATCCTCCAACAGCGCATTTTCCGGCCATTATGATCCGGCTTACACCGCCAGCAAATGGGGCCTTCGCGGATTGACCCGCAGCGCGGCGATGGAATTCGCTTCGAAGAATATTCGGATCAATGCCGTTTGCCCCGGCCTTGTCGTCACCGGACTGAATGCCTCCAGCCCTCATCTGGAGCCGATGATCCAGATGACGCCGATGAAACGCAGCGGCAAGCCCGAAGAAATCGCCGAACTGGTTCTTTTCCTTGCCTCCGATGCATCAAGCTTCATCACGGGAGAGGATTTCGTCATCGACGGCGGATTCACGGCAGGGGCGGCCTATCGCCGCGTTGCGACGCAAACAGGGATCTTCAAAGCATAGCTGGCACTTGAAGAGGCGCCGCGCCAGCAGTGTTCGGGTCGTGATCCAACGGCCGCGTTTAAGCGGTCGGTCTCGCACACATGACAGGCGTCGGCCTGCGCGCAGTGCAATCTTGAAACGCAGTCGCATGCGCGGCCGTTCATATTCGGTCGCGGTGACGATTTAAGCTATGGCCGCGGGCGCCCAAGAGATAGGCACCCTCTCTCCTCGGGCTGCTGTTTCGCGATTGACCCTGATTTTATCGGGAGCGGCCGCCAAAAAGCCGACATTCTGTTACGAAATAGTCTCCGTGCGGGAAACCGCATCGTCTCGCGTGCGACACGCATTGAGGTCGCACACCTCTGCGTCGTGGCTGAAGGCATCCATTTGGGATGATGCAGCCACTCAACTCCAAAACCAACGAAGAGGGAAAGATGGAAGAGAAAGCTGCAGAACTCGTCAAAAATACAAACGCTTTTGTAGTTATGCTCACGGATTTGTTCATAAGGTATGCACTGTCGACCGTTGGCGCGATCGTCATCCTGTGCGCGGGATGGCTCTTCGCGGGCGTCATGCAGCGATGGACCATCCAATCTCTCGCGCGAATCCACGGTATCGATGAAACCCTTACGCGCTTTTTCGGGGCTTTGGTGCGTTACGCCATCCTCATCATGGTTTTTGTCATGGTGCTTGGACAATTTGGCGTGCAAACGGCTTCGATATTGGCGGCCCTCGGCGCAGCGGGTCTGGCCATTGGTCTTGCACTGCAAGGGACGCTGCAAAATATCGCGGCCGGTATCATGCTGCTCGTGCTGCGCCCCTTGCGGGTGGGCGAATCTATCAGCGCCGGAACGATCGTCGGCACTGTGCAAGAGATTGGGCTCTTTGCGACAGAGCTGAAAACCTATGATGGCCTTTACATGTTGGTCCCCAACTCGTCGCTATGGAACACGCCGGTCACCAACTACAGCCGGCTGAAGACACGGATGCATGATTTTAAAGTCAGCATCGCCTATGACGACGACATTGAGAAGGCATTTGCGATCATCAAAGACATTGTGGATGCTCAACGCGGCGTCCTGACAACCCCAGCGCCCGTTCATTTTGTTTCGGCCTTAAACGAGAACGCGGTCGTTCTATGCTATCACTATTGGATCACGCGCGACGAATATTGGAACGTCGTATGGAACACGATTAAATCGGTCAAAACCGCCTTTGAGCAGGAAGGCTTCCGCATTCCCTACCCGCAGACGATGTACTTGCTCGCGGACAAAGGCAAGAAAGGCGATGTTCCCGCGAGCGCTTCCTGAACGTAGCTACGCTCAACAAGCGGCCGTTTCGTGCTATGGTCGATCCCCGATGTCGCGTGCATAGGCCGCGTTGCCTTGCACGCACCAATGACGGGAGGTCACAATGACACTCACCCTGTCCGAAGAAGCCATCGCAAGAGTCCTGACATACGAACAGCTGATCCCCTTGATGGAAAAGACACTCTCAGCTTTTTCAGCCGGACGCGCCATCCAGCCTATGCGCAATGTGCTTACGATTGAAGAAGGGAAACGCTTTCTCGGCGTCATGCCGGCTGTCAGCGAGGATGGCATGGGCGCCAAGCTCGTGTGCTTCTACCCGAAAAACGCCGGCACGGGCATTCCGACCCATCTGGCCATGATCATGCTGTTCGATCCAGAAACGGGGAAGCCGCTCGCATTTCTTGACGGACGGCTCATCACCGAAATGCGGACTGCGGCCGTTTCAGCGGCAGTGACAAAACATCTCGCTCCCGAAGGTGGCAAAATTCTCACCTTGCTTGGCAGCGGCATTCAGGCGCATGCCCATCTCCAGGCACTTCGTCACGTCTGCGATTTCGAGGAAGTGAGGGTATGGAGCCGAACGCGGGAGAACGCTCAACGTTTTTCCGAACAGCACAATGCTACAGCGATGGACCTCGAAACCGCAGTGCGCGGCGCCGATGTCGTGGTCACTGCGACACTTGCCGTAGAGCCCATTCTGAAGGGCGAGTGGCTCAAACAAGGCGCCCATGTGAATGCGATCGGCGCTGCCCGCCCAACTTGGAGGGAGCTCGACGACGCTGCCATGCGCAACACTTTGGTTGTGGACTCGCGCGAGGCGGCACTCAAGGAATCTGGCGACGTCATCTTGTCCAAGGCCGCGATCATCGCGGAGGTCGGCGAAATCTTCTCGAGCTTCAAGAATGTGCCTCGATTTGAAACGACCATCTTCAAGTCCGTGGGAATCGCTGTCGAGGATATCGCCACGGCGCGGCTCGTCTACGACTCCATCGGAAGCGACCAACGTGATCGTCAAGACTCTCTCTCGCGATGAGCCCGCTCATACGGGCGGCTGACGAAATTTAGGCTGCGTTGAGCACCATGCTGGCGTCGCAGATATCGTGCCACCCTTCCATGAGCGCCAGCTCTCCGGCAGTTTGAACATGGTCGAAAGCTTCCGCCAGGACCGCATCGTGTGCCTCGCCATCCTCGCGCTTCATATATTCTGCATGGGCGGCGGCAAGTGCTTCCGTCGTATCCAGATGTTCTTTGACAAGAGCTGCACGAACAGCCTCTTCGGCGCGGGCGATGTCGTGGGGGGCGGCATGACCGTGCGTGATCTCAATGTGAAACCGAGCAGTCATTGTGGTTCTCCGGGATTGGCCCTCGGCAAACAGCGCGGCCACTTCGGCTTCGGTCCCCGCTCTGCCTGTCGGGCAATCGGCGCGATGCCTTCGGGGAAAATGGCCTTCGGACCTTTCGTATGGGAGTAGAGATTGCACATGGCCAAACGCTGCGACCGATTGTTGCAGCCGGCGAGCCCAGCCAGCCGCGCTATGTTCTTATATTGTTCTCGCACAAGAAATGGAAATTGTCCATCATTATCGACGCGCAGGACGCAATGCCTGACAAGGGCGATCGGGGCATCTGCCGAGCCAGAAGGGCTGATCTGTGGCAAATGGAAGAGACTGCTGGTGCATTGTCCGGCGGGGAAATCGGAGTCTGAAGCGTGCTCGGTATCTCCGAGTGCATCAACGGCGCGCTGGTTGGCGGTGGCGAGGCGATCTTCGTGGCCTCGCACCGGCTCGCGAGCCTTCAGCGGACCGCTGGACGCGGCAATGTGAGGCGAGGTGTCGGGCCCGGCGCAGGCCGTACGCCGCCGGCGTCGATGATGATGGCGATCACGAGGGGCTCCGAGCCTTGGTCAGCCTGACTGGCCGCTATCTGTCGCACAGCTCCATGTAACGCATTTGACGGTCAGGGTCTTCGTCACCGTGCGTGCCGATTCCAGCAAGCGGAAGCCTGTCTATGGCAAATTGCCCAATTTCGATGGTTGCCGCGCCGGCCATATGTGAGACTATTCGTTGAGGCTGAGAATTTTGTTCGCAAGCGTTGGTCGAGGAAAGCGCTCCGGCCTGCCGGGCGAAACTGCATTGATAACGCTAACCTTGCGGGTCATCGCGCGCGTGGCACGTTGGCGAAAAGGACAAACCAAAGGGAGGGGGTACATCATGCGGCTGCTTTGGACGATCCTACTGGCACTGGCGAGCAGTGCGGCTCTCGCGGCCTCGCCCCAGGACGATTATATCGCGGCGCGCGACAAGGCGATTGCCGCTATTGAACAGCTTCAAAAGTCACATGCCAATCAGGAAGCCGTTGATGCCGCGGATACGAAGGCGCTGGCGGATCTTCGCAACCGCCTCGCCACGATTGTCGCCCCCTTTGCGGTGGCAGGCTTTCCCGACGCCGGCGAGATGAATCTTCAAACCCTCAACCCCGACCCAGGGGAGCAAGGATTTGGAATGCTCGACGGGCTCAGGCATGCTCAGAGCGAAGGCCGGGCGAGCATCGTCGCAACGACCCGTGGCCTCGTCGAGCGCTGGCTCAAGTCCAAAGCAAAGGCACTGCCGTCGAACCTCGATCAAGCCCTGAAACTGGATGACTTCTACACGTCCGCCATGAGCAGCGACGCCACGTTTTCGGGAACGCTCGACTTTCCACTCAAAATGCCTGACGGCGCCGATATTGCGATTGCGCGGCTCGGCGTTTGGGCGCAGGACATCGGACCATGGCGCGAATATGAGCTCGTCGTGACGATCGCGAAAGGCGACAGCGTCCTCATTGCTGATGTTCCTGCCACATCGTCTGTTTCCAAGATTGCGACTTGCGAGGCGATATGGACCTCCGCCGCAGCCACCGCCGAAAAGCTCAACAAGGTCCACGTGGCTTCAAACATCCAGAACAAGCAGGCTTCCGAGGCTGCCGAAGCGGCGGAGAACAAGGGGGATCGCGACTACCGCAAATGCATGGGAGAGCATTTGCCGCACGAATCTGTCTTTTCGGCACTTCTCAAACAGGCACAGGATTTGGCCGATCTCCTGGTCGCCAAATAGCCCCGCCCCCTTACCGCGCCATGAGAGCCGGACAAGCTAACCTGGCACACTGCTAATGCCGTCGTGAGGCCTACAGCAACCAAGGGAGCGGCCAATGAGAACTGCGAACAAACGCGTTTTGACGGCGATCGTGCTGTCGCTGTATGCATGCGCGGCGCCCGCCGCCGACTGGGTCCCATATGGAAATGCACGATTTCAATATTGGATCGATATCCCCCCAGACTTCTCAGCCGTTGAGGAGTCTCAAAATGGTGACGGCGGCGTGGCCACGTCGAAGGACGAAAAAACGGAGCTCAGTGTCTGGGGCAGTTATCTATCGGATAGTACATTCTCCGAAGAGATGATATCGCGGATAGAGCAAGATCAGGCTGATGGCTGGAATGTTACGTATCAAAAGCGGCAGTCAAATTGGGCCGTTTGGTCAGGGACGAAAGGAACGCGTATTTTCTACGAACGCTCGATACCGGTCTGCGCGGAAGCTGCCGCCTACTATCGCCTTGAGTACGATAAAGAGATATCGGAAACGATGGAGAAAATTATTTCCCGCCTGAACAGGTCGCTTCGTTCAGGCCAATGCCGTTAATTGACCAAGCTCGGCGAGCTTTTGAATCAGGTTTCGAAAATCAGCAAAAGCCAATTATTGGGTCCTGACCCTATTTCTTGGGTTCCGCCCACGTGTATGCGCGGATGGAGTCCGGTTTCATCTCGATCGAAAAACCGGGCGCCGAGGGCGGCATATAGGCCGCGTTCCGAATGACGCACGGGTCCACGAAGTGCTCGTGCAGATGATCGACATATTCGATCACCCTGCCCTCCTTGGTGCTCGAAACGCATAGATAGTCGATCATCGACAGGTGCTGCACGTATTCGCATAGGCCTACACCGCCAGCATGCGGCCAGACGGGCAGGTTGTATTTCGCCGCGATGAGCAACACGGCCAAGACCTCGTTCAGTCCGCCCATGCGGCAGGAATCGATCTGGACGATATCGATCGCGCCTTCGGCGATGAATTGCTTGAACATGATGCGGTTCTGGCACATCTCGCCGGTCGCCACTTTCATCGGCGCGACGGCCTGCCGGATCTTGCGATGCCCCGCAATGTCATCGGGGCTGGTTGGCTCTTCGATGAAGAACGGCTTGGCAAAGGCGAGCTCCTGCAGCCAGTCGATCGCCTGGTTCACCTCCCACACCTGATTGGCGTCGATCATCAGATAGCGGTCAGGACCGATGATCTCGCGTGCGATGGCGAGCCGGCGAATGTCGTCATCCAAATCCCGCCCCACCTTCATCTTGATATGGTTGAAGCCGGCCTCAACGGCCTCTTTGCACAAGCGCCGCAATTTTTCTTCCGGATAGCCCAGCCAGCCGGCGGACGTCGTGTAGCAGGGATACCCTTCGCGTTGCAGGATCTCTATCCGCTCCGCTTTGCCGGTCTCGGCGCGCTTCAGGATGGCGAGCGCCTCGTCTGGCGACAGAACGTCCGTCAGATACCGGAAGTCGACGATCGCCAGCACCTGTTCGGGCGACATGTCGGCAACCAGTCGCCAGACCGGCTTGCCCGCTCGCTTGGCCAGAAGGTCCCATATGGCATTGACCACGGCGCCGGTGGCAAGATGCATGGCGCCTTTGTCAGGGCCGATCCAGCGCAACTGGCTGTCGCCGGTGAGATGCCGCCACGCGCGGCCAGGATCTTCGGCGATCCAATCCAAATCGAGCCCGACCACCAGATGCCGCATCGCTTCGATCGCCGCCACGCAGATATCGTTACCGCGCCCGATGGTGAAGGTGAGGCCGTGGCCCGCCAGCCCGTCGTCCGCTTCGAGTACGACATAGGCGGCCGAATAGTCCGGGTCCGGATTCATCGCGTCGGACCCATCGAGATGCTGCGACGTCGGGAAGCGGAGGTCGTGCGTTCGTAGGTTGATTATCTTTGTCATCGTATCCTCGCGAGACGACGTGGTTGAACTTCCGGACGTCCTGCCGCCGATCCCGTCAGATCGACCAACCGCCGTCGATATTGTAGGCCTGACCCGTCGTATAGGTCGCGCCGGCAAGATAAACGGCAAGATCGGCGATCTCCTCCGCCGTCCCGAGCCGGCCCATGGGCTGGCGTGTAATGAAGGCCGCACGCGTCTTATCGTAATCGCCCTGCGCGCGCATGCGGCCTTCCAGGGATGGGCTTTCGACCGTGCCCGGGCAGATCGCGTTGCAACGGATGCCCTGCGCCACATAATCGGCGGCAACTGCCTTGGTGAGACCGATCACCGCGGCCTTGGTGACGCCGTAGGCAAAGCGGTTCGGCACACCCTTCTGCGAGCTTGCCACCGACGCCATGTTGATGATCGCGCCGTCCTTGCGCTCCAGCATGCCAGGCAGAACCGCGCGAATGGTGCGGATCATGGACCGCACATTGAGATCGAGGGCGAACTCGAGGTCCTCATCCTTCATCTCCAGGATCGAACCGCTATGTACATAGCCTGCGCAATTGAACAGAATATCGACACGGCCAATCTCCTGGGCGATGGCCGCGACATCGGCGTTACTGAGCACATCAAGCCTGCGGATGCGAATGCCTTCGGTGCCGTCCAGTTCTTTCAGCACCGTCTCGTTGACGTCCGTCGCATGGACGACGGCGCCCGCTTTGGCGAACGCCAGCGCGGATGCGCGGCCGATGCCCTGGGCGGCAGCGGTGAGGAGCACGGATTTTCCCTTGAGATCAGTCATTGTTACCCTTCAATGTGCTGGTCGCCTCTCGACGACGTAGATGCGGTCTGCAGCCAGAACGACTTTACCGTGCCAGTTGAAAATCTCGAGTCGCTCGACCGGGAGCCAATTTCATAATCCTCGAAATAGATCGTGACTTCCATGTCATGGCATCCTTGCCAGCGGCGTGGCGGGCGCAGCGCTTGATTGATAGGCCGCTTCGACCAACGCCATCGTGTTCCAGCCGTCTTCCACCGAGCTGACGAGTTCGCCATCCTCTCCCGCGACGAAGCGCTGCAAATTGGCCATGCGCCCGACGAATGCATCCGGAAACCACGCGCCTTGCAACGGCACGCGAACCCACCCATTCGCACCTTTCGGATGAATTTCGAGAATGTCGGGCTCGCCGCGCGGATAGTCGAGATTGACGCCGAGTTGCAGATAGGCGGCTCCCTCCGTGCCGCAGACACGAAATTCGCAAGCCTGGTATTTGCGGCCGAATTTGTGGTCATGATTGATCGAAAGACTGCAGCGCACGTTATCGCCATAATCGAGAATAGCGCTGGTGCGCGTCTGCGCAATCTTGTGGGCCGGATGACCAAGCGTTTTCGCGTGCACTCCCTTGGGGCTGCCGAGCACATTCCGGATCAGGTCGATATAATGGATGGAATGCAGCGCGATCTCCACGCGCGGCTCCGTCGCCACGAAAGCCCATAGATGCCACGGCGTATCGAGTGCCAGGAAGACGTCAAAATCGATGACATCGCCCAACCAGCCTTTGGCGATCGCATCCTTCAGCGCCAGCATCATGGGCGCGAAGCGAAGTTGGAAATTGACCGCCGCGACCAGCTTCTTGCGCCGGCAGATTTCGAGAATTTCCGTGGCGTCGTCGAGGGTCTTACCCATCGGTTTCTGGATCAGTGCGGCTGCGCCATCGGGGAGTGCCTTGAGAACCTGAGCATGAAAAGCGGGCGGCGTCGCGAGGTCGAAGACAGCATCTTGCACGGACGCCGCCTCCGCGGCGGTGCGATAGGCGGCGACGCCCCAGGCTTGCGCGAGCTTTTGAGCCTTGGCGAAATCCGGATCATACAGTCCCGCGATCGGAATGCCCGATTTGCGATAGGCCGGAAAATGCGCGTCAGCGACGATCGAGCCCGCGCCGAACGTGACAACCGGTCGCGGCCGCGACGGCGCGGGCCAGAACTGGACCAGCGAGGCCGGATCAAAGGACATGCGTTTCCCTTTCCATGGCATTCGCGCCGCAGGCTTGCAATGAAAGTTCAGTCCACATGAAATATCTCGTCCATTCCGGCCCACCATTCGCCCTCTCCGCGGGTCGTTAGCGGAAGCTGGAGCGGCATATTGATGGCCCACCATTCTTGCGTCTTGGGATCGGCCGCCATTTTGGCGGAATCAGCGGCAAAGTCCGTCCCATGATATTCGAAATAGGAGAAGAGCAAGTTTTCCGGCTGGCGCAGGAAGATCGTGTAATTCCTGATGTTGCAGTCGGCGATTTTGGCGAGCACGTCCGGCCAGACCGCGGCGTGCAGCCTCCTATATTCCTCGATGCCGTCCGGCTTAATGCCGAGAATGAAGCCCATGCGCCGCATCAGCGAATCTCCCAGGTGAATTCCGGAATGCTCTGGCTGCTCACGGCATCCCAGTCCCAATCGATACCGATGCCGGGCGCAGATGGCGCGTAGGCATAGCCATCCTTGATGACCATCTTCGATCCCGTCAAATCGTCGAGTTGAGGAATATACTCGACATATTTGCCGTTCTGGACCGCGCAGGCGAGCGACACATGCAATTCCATGAGAAAATGCGGACACACCGGAATATCGAAAGCTTCCGCCGCATGGGCTACCTTCAGCCAAGGGGTAATCCCGCCGATGCGGCCAACATCGACCTGTACGATCGAACATGCACCCTTCTGCATGTACTCACGGAAATGGCGGATCGAGTAGAGCGATTCACCGATCGCGATTGGCGTCGAGGTCGAACCGTTCAAGCGAACATGCCCGCCAATATCGTCCGCCGGTAGCGGCTCCTCGATCCAGGCCAGATCGAGATCGCGCAAACGATCCGCGCGGCGGATCGCCTCATCGACAGAAAAGCCCTGATTGGCGTCAGTCATGATCTCATAGCCGCTGCCCACGGCCGCGCGCACGGCGGCCAAGCGGGCAAGGTCTTCCGATCCGTGGGGGCGACCAATTTTGACCTTGGATCCGGTAAAACCTTTGGCTTTGGCCTGCAGCGCATCATCGACAAGCGCTTCCGTCTCGATATGCAGCCAACCGCCTTCGGTCGTATAAAGCGGACACTTATCCTTGGCGCCGCCAGCCAGTTTCCACAGCGGCAGTTTTTGCTTCTTCGCGCGCAGATCCCAAAGCGCGGTATCGATCGCAGCAAGAGCGATCGAGGTGATCGCGCCGACAGTGGTGGCGTGGGTCGCAAATTCGAGTTCATGCCAAATCGCCTCAATCATGTCGGCGTCACGGCCAATCATGCGCGGACATAAATGATCGATCAACAGCCGCATCACCGAAGAGCCGCCGGTCCCAATGGTGTAGGAATAACCGGTGCCGGTCGCCCCATCGGAATCCGTGATCGTGACGATCGGTGTCTCCTGACTGACGAAGGACTGAATGGCGTCCGTGCGTTTGACCTTGGGAACAAGGTCCACCATGCGCAGGTCGATCTTTTCGATCTTCGCCATGACCTAACTCCTCAATGATTTGCCAGTTTCGGCGGAGAACAAGTGCGCTTGGCTCATGTCGAAGCTCATGGCGATGCGGTCTCCCCTGTGCAGAGACTTCGGATTGAGCATCCGCGCGACGAGATCCGTGCCATCGAATTCGGCGAACACCAGCGTCTCGTTCCCGAGCGGCTCGGTCAGACTGACGGAAAGCTCCATCTCATGGACGTCTGCCTCTTCGCCCGCATGGATACCGTGCCCCTTCGGATAGATATCGTCGGGCCGCAGCCCGAAGACCACCTTGTCGCCACCCGCCACCTGCGCCCCGTACTGGCGTGGCAACGGCAATGTGGCGCCATTCTCGAAGCGGATCACGCCGTCGGCAATGATGGCGTCGCGCAGATTCATCGGCGGTGATCCAATAAAGCCAGCAACGAAGCGCGTCGCAGGCCGTTTGAACACTTCGTCGGGCGTGCCGACTTGTTCGATGTAGCCGTCACGCATGATGACAATACGATCGGACAAGGTCATCGCCTCAACCTGATCGTGCGTGACATAGATGACGGTGGCGTTCACTTTGGCATGGAGTTTTTTGATCTCGGTCCGCATTTGCGTGCGCAGTTTGGCGTCGAGATTCGACAACGGCTCATCAAACAGGAAGACATCCGGATCGCGCACGATCGCCCTGCCCATGGCAACGCGCTGGCGCTGGCCGCCGGAAAGCTGCGACGGGCGGCGCTCGAGAAGGCGGTTCAGGTCGAGAATATTGGCCACCTCGGCCACGCGCCGGTCGATCTCGTCCTGCGCGCGCCCCGCGATCTTGAGCGAGAAGCCCATATTCTCGCGCACGGTCATGTGCGGATAGAGCGCATAGGATTGGAACACCATGGCGATGTTCCGCGCGCGCGGCGGCAGATCGTTGACCAGCCGCGCACCGATCCTGATTTCGCCATCCGAGATTTCCTCGAGGCCTGCGATCATGCGCAGCGTCGTCGACTTGCCGCAGCCCGAAGGGCCAACAAGCGAGATGAATTCGCGGTCGGCCACATCAAGGTCAATGCCATGCACAACAGCAATAGAGCCGTAGCTCTTGGTAAGTTTCTTTAGCGAGACGATTGCCATGAGTTAGCCTTTCACCGCGCCGGAGGTCAGTCCGCCGACGAGGTGTTTTTGGACGATGTAGGTGAGCGCGAGCGCCGGAATGATCATCACCACGGCCAGCGCACACATCCCGCGCCAATCGATGGTGAATTCGGCCGTATAATCGAGTAATCCGACGGGAAGTGTCTTGGAATTGACTGAGCGGGTAAGCTGCGAGGCGAGTGCGAATTCGTTCCAGCAGGTCAGAAAGCCAAAGATCGCGGCAGAGGCGATGCCCGGGCCGGCCAACGGAAATTCGACTTGCCAGAAGGCCTGCCAGCGCGTGCAGCCATCGATCTGGGCCGCCTCGGCCAAATCCTTCGGTACCTGCCGGAAGAAACCGTCAATCAGCCAGATGGTGAAAGGAATGTTGAGCGCCACATAGGCCAGGATCAGGCCAAAATGTGTGTCAATGATGCCAAGCCGCGCATAGACGAAAAACAACGGCAGCGACAGCGCGATCCCGGGCACGGTGCGCGTGAGCATGAGCCCCAGGAACCACCCCGACTTGCCCTTGAAGCGGTAACGCGCAAAAGCATAGCCCCCCGCCATTCCGATGATGATCGCCACGACCGTAGACGTTACGGAAATGATGAGCGAATTGCGGAAATAGTCCCACACCGGGATGCCGCCTTTACCCACGCCCGAAAACATCGATACATAGGCGTCGAACGATAGCTCTTGAGGAATCCACACCGGCGGCTTGGCCATGATCTCGACGGTCGGTCGAAACGACGACAGCACGATCCACAATCCCGGCAAGCAGATGAAGAGCATCGCCAGAAAAAGTGCGAGCTTGTGGAGAGCCGCCAGCAGGCGCTTGGTGTTGCGGGCGGAAGCGTTTTCGTCGGCCATGGCTACCACTCCGCGCCGATCTGCGTGCGCGCTGCGGCAAGCTTGCGGAAGAAATACCAGGTGAACAAGATCGACAGCAGGATGGACACATAGGCCATGGCATTGGCGGCGCCCATGCGTGCATCCGAATAGGCTGTTCGGGCGATCATCGTCCACAGCAGTTCCGTGCGCCCGGCCGGACCGCCGTCGGTCATGATCTTCACGATGTCATAGGCGCGCGCGACATCCAGCGAGCGGATCGTCATCGCGATATAAGCAAACGGCATCACGAACGGCCAGGTCACATAGCGGAAGGTTTGCCAAGGCGTGCAACCATCCACGCGCGCCGCTTCAAGCGGCTCCTTCGGCATGGCGAGAAGGCCGGCGAGGATGAGAATCGCAAAAACCGATGTCGCCGACCAAATCTCGGCCAAGAGGATCGCGATGAAGGCGAGCGTCCCATCGATCAACCACGGAATGGCGTTCTGCGTGATGCGGAGCGACTGCAGAGCATTGTTCACCAGTCCGATATTGTCGTTGAACAGAAACTTGAATTGGAAGCCGACGAGGATTGGCGAAAACATCATCGGAAACATCATCAGCGTGCGCAGCAACCTCTGGCCGCGCGTCGCCTTCTCGATCAGCATGGCAAGGCCGAGTCCCAGAAGCATTTCAAGATTGAGCGCGATGGTGAGCAAAAGCACCGTGCGCCCGAAGGCCAGCCAGAAACTCCAGTCCGACAGGATGTCGGTGTAGTTTCGCAGGCCGATGAAAACGAAAAAAGTCTGCGGTCTCGTCAAGCGGAAGGGCGTGAAGCTCGAATAGAGCGACAAGAGCAGCGGCACGACCACCACCGTCGCCAGCACCACGATGGCCGGCAACAGAAGAAGTATGGGGGGAGAAAGTCGCGAGCCCTTCATGGTCCTCGTCTGCTTTTTGCACGCTGCATTGGAAATCGCGGCACGCCATTCTCGACGGAACGAGGCCGCGAAGCTGGTCGGGGCGTTGCGGGAGAGGCTGGCAGCAAGAACCGCTCTCCCGCATCGCTTGCCATGGCTTAAAGGGCGCCGGCATCCTTCAGAATCTGCGTTGCCTTCCTGGCAGCATCATCCAGCGCCTGCTTGGAGGTCTTGTCGCCAAGGATGGCGGCCTGCAATTCCGGATAAACCGCATTGGAGATTTCGATCCATGACGGGGTCTGCGGCACGGCGAATGCGTGCGTGGCTTCCTCCTGGAATGCAGTAAGAACCTCCTTCTTGTAGGGATCGTTTTCAGCCTGCTGCAGGTCCCAGGTCCAAACCGCCGTGCGGGTCGGAAGAGGACCGGCGGCCGCCTCCAGCTTCTGGCTGTCTTCGTTCGTCAGCCACCAGACCAGGGAGGCCGCAGCGTCCTTGTGGGCGCAATTTTCCGTCACCGAGAAGCCGTGGAATCCCGACCAGCCGGTCCGGATGCCGGCCGACCCTTTTGGAGCCACCTTCACGCCGACGTTGCCGGCGACCTTGGAAGACTTCGGGTCATTGAAGAACGACGCCCAGCCCGGCCAATCGAGATTGAGTGCCACCGTGCCGGAGGCGAAACCTTGCCCCAGATCGTCCCACAGATAATTCGTCGTGCCCGCCGGAACAGCCTTGGCCTTGTAGAGATTGACGAACCAATCGAGCGCCTTGACACCGGCTTCGGAATTGAACGCGGGCTTGCCTTGCTCGTCGAGATATTTGCCACCGTTGGCGATCACCATCTCGTAGAAGCGGCCATTGATCGCCTCTTCCTTGCCGGCGAATTGCGTACCGTAGAAATCCGGCGGATTGGCGAAGAACTCGGCCTGACGGGCAACCTCATCCCAGGTGTCCGGCGGCGCGAGATCCACGCCGTATTTTTCCTTATAAGCCTTCTTCTTGGCTTCATCCGTGTAGAGGCTCTTTTGGTAATAAAGCGCGGAGACGTCGAACTGTGCACGTGGCAGCATCATCAGCTTGCCGTCCAGCGTCGCCGATTTGATGATCGACGGCACGAAGGCATCGATCTCCGATTTTGGCAGCAGCTTCGACAGGTCGGTATAGACGCCGGCATATTGCGGCGCAAAGGATGAGTGGTTTGAGCCGACGCACCACGTGATGCTGTTTGAGGCGATATCCGACTTGATCTCCTTGTCGAGATCGAAGTGGTTCTTCTTGGAGATCACATTGACCTTGGCCCCTGTGGCCTTTTCCCACTCGGCGATGCGTTCGTAAAGCTTCTCATATTGTTGCCCACCGATGAGCTTGGCGTCGATCGTGACACCACTGAATTTGCCCGGCAGGTCCGCCGCAGCAGCACTTCCCCCGACAACCAGCAACATGACTCCGGCGGCCACACCGGAAAGCGGTTTTTTCATGGTTCCCTCCCTCAGCAGATGATGCGCCGACAACTCCCGCGTTGCGACGCGCCACTCACTATAATTTACAGGCAAACATATTATTTATATTAAAGTCAAGCCGGAATTGGCTTCCATGCGCTTTCCGACTTGCGTATATGAAGATTGCAATTCATTGGGGAAAACACCGTGCAAAAGGAAGACGACCGGTACCGCGCGCCAGCTCTGGACAAGGGACTGGACATTCTCGAATTGCTGGCGAGCGTCGATGGCGGCTTGACCCAGGCTGAAATCGCCAAGCAAATGGACCGCAGCCCGAACGAATTCTATCGGATGCTCGACCGCCTTGTGCGCCGCGGCTATGTCACACGCATCGATGGTGACCGCTATTCACTGACGCTAAAGCTGTTCGGGCTGAGCCAATTGCATGCGCCGGTGCGTCGGCTGGTCTCCTATGCGACGCCCCTCATGCGGGAACTCGCCGAGACATCCTGGCAGGCCAATCAACTGGTCGTCTTCGACCGCGGCTGCGCCGTCGTGATTGCCCAGCAAGAAGCGCCGCGCTATTGGGGCATCTCGATCCGCGTCGGGTCGCATATCAGCCTGTTCGATACCGGCTCCGGTCACGTGCTTCTTGCGTTCAGGTCGCCGGAAGAACGGGAAATGATGATCGCCGAACACTTGCGCAGCAATGAAAAATTCGCGCCGCCGCCGGATTTCTTCGAGCGGCTCGATCAAGTGCGGGATCGCGGTTACGAAATGATGGCATCCTTGCAGACGACGGGAGTCTATAATCTGTCCCGGCCGGTCCTCGCGTCCGACGGCAAGGCGATTGCCGCGCTCACCATCCCCTACATGCCCCTGGCCAACGCGCCGGAGGCACCGGACATCACACGTACGCTCGACCTTCTGAAGATAATGGCAGAAAAGCTTTCGAGTCTGGCTGGCTTCGAACCCGATAAAAAGGACTGATCGCGCGCATGACTTTAATAATTCTCATCTGAATAATTTATTCTCCTGTGAGATATCTTCGAATGCCGTTCTATTACGCCTCAACTTCGCTGGTGAAGCGATCACGCCACTGGCAATGTCGCTAATGCCTCCTTTAAGACCGACGGTAGATTGAAGGAGCCCGGCTTGCGAGAATTGTCAAAAGATTGAGGGATTCGATCCAAATTTCCAACGAGGCATGACTGGGAGGGGTTCAGCGCGGCATCTCGTCTTTGTTGGCAGCCTCAACCGCGAGGCCCCCAATTTCCAGGGCGCGCGCGGCGGCGGGCTCGGTGCATACACCTTCGACGAACAATCGCTGCGGATAGAAAAACAGGCGGAAACGGCCGACATCCACAACCCCGGCCTTCCTGTCGGTCACGCCTGACGGATCTTATGTGTATGCCAATTCGGAAGTCTTCGCCTGGCGCGAGGGCACGGTCTCGGCCTATCGCTTCGAGCGAGAGTCCAAATCCTTCGTCGATCTGAATAAGCAGCCAACGCTCGGCAGCATCACGGCCCACAATACGATCACCCGTGACGGCTCTACACTATTGGTCGCTAATTATAGCATGGGAGACGGCGGCCCCGATCAATCCGTTGTGACCTATGGCTTGCGCGAGGACGGCACACTCACCGCTCCGCTCGCGAGTATTGCCCATGCAGGCACCGGTCCCAATGCCGAGAGACAAGAAAGGTCCCATGCGCACAGTGTTACGGAGATGGTCACGGGCGGCACGGTGATCATCGCCGATCTTGGAATTGATATGCTGGTCTCCTACCCCATCGAACACGATGGCAGCCTGCGTCCGCTCGCGCAGACGCCGCTTGCGGCAGATTCAGGCCCGCGCCATCTTGCCATGCATCCGGGCAACAGGTTCGTGTTTGCAATCAATGAGCTCGACTCGACCATTCTTTCGCTTGCCCTCGATTCCGTTTCCGGCAAACTCGATGTTGTCGACGCAAAGCCTGCAGTGCCGGCCGCCGCGCGGGAATCCAACCATTGCGCCGATATCCAAATTTCTCCGGACGGCAAGTTCCTCTACGGCTCGAACCGTGGCCACGACAGCATTGCGATCTTTTCAGTGAACCAACAGAACGGAGCGCTCGAGTTCCTCGGTTGGACGCCTTGTGGCGGCGCGACGCCGCGCAATCTCGCCCTCACGGCATCAGGCCGTCACCTGTTCTGCGCGAACCAGAACAGTGACCGAATTTCGATCTTCGCCCGCAACGAGCAGAGCGGATTACTGACGGACACACAACATTCTATCAGAATGTGGGCACGCCGATGTGCGTGCGAATCGTCGTTGATGTGGTGCAGGGTTGGACGGGAAACTTGGAGAGCAATTGACCCAGGATTGGAGTGAACCCCTGCGGCTGGACGAACACAGCCTTCGCCGCCTGCCGTCCGCCTTCAGAATCATCGAGTGCTTCCGTGAAACGTTCGATGCGCCGCCGATCGGCATCGGTAATATTAGGAATGAGTGTCGGCAACGTTGACCGGAGCCTCGTCGGGGCAGCCGGCGATCTCCGACTTTTGGCGTTCGAGATCATCCATGCGCGCCGAAAGCATTCTCCAGAAAAAGTTGTTCGACTTTTCGGGTCGGAATCAGCGATCCGCGCAGCGAAAATGCGTCCAACTCAAGACTTAAAGCTATTTTCGATTCTGAAAGAGCGGAAAATGGCTTTCAGCGCGCCGCTCGTTCTGGCTGCTCTTGCCGAGCGTCGCCATGACCTTCGCCACGATCCCCTTGGCATCGAGGCCGGCCTTGGCATACATCGCCTCGGGCTTGTCGTGGTCGAGATAGGCGTCGGGCAGCACCATCGAGCGGACCTTCAGGCCGGTCTCCAGCAGGCCCTCGTCGGCGAGCAGGTGCAGCACGTGGCTGCCAAAGCCGCCCATCGAGCCTTCCTCGATCGTGATCAGCACGTCATGGCCGCGGGCGAGCTTGCACACCAGATCCTTGTCGATCGGTTTGGCGAATCTCGCATCGGCCACGGTGGTCGAAAGTCCATGCGCCGCAAGGTCTTCCGCCGCCTGCAGCGCCTCGGCGAGGCGCGTGCCGAGCGTCAGCAGCGCGATGTGCGTGCCTTCGCGCAGAATGCGGCCCTTGCCGATGGGCAGGACCTCGCCGCGCTCCGGCATGTCGACGCCAACGCCCTCGCCGCGCGGGTAGCGGAACGCGATCGGGCCGGCGTTGTAGGCGGCGGCGGTCGCAACCATATGGACGAGTTCGGCCTCGTCGGCCGCCGCCATCACCACTATGCCGGGCAGGCAGGTCAGATAAGCGATGTCGAATGCACCCGCATGGGTCGCGCCGTCCGCGCCCACGAAGCCGGCGCGGTCGATGGCAAAGCGCACGGGCAGCTGCTGCAGCGCGACGTCATGGATCACCTGGTCATAGGCGCGCTGCAGGAAGGTCGAGTAAATGGCGCAGAACGGCTTATAGCCTTCCGTGGCGAGGCCCGCCGCGAAGGTCACCGCATGCTGTTCGGCGATGCCGACATCGAAGGTGCGGGCCGGATGCACCTTGCTGAAGAGATCGACGCCCGTGCCGGACGGCATGGCGGCGGTGATCGCGACGATCTTGTCGTCGCGCGCCGCTTCCTTGATCAGGCTTTCGCCGAAGACTTTGGTGTAAGCTGGCGCGTTGGCCTTGGGCTTGACCTGCGTGCCGGTCACCACGTCGAACGTGTTGACGCCATGATATTTGTCGGCAGCGGCTTCGGCCGGCGCATAGCCCTTGCCCTTCTGCGTCACCACATGCACCAGCACCGGCCCGTGCGGCATGTCGCGCACGTTTTTCAACACCGGCAGCAGGTGGTCGAGATTGTGGCCGTCGATCGGGCCGACATAATAGAAGCCGAGCTCCTCGAACAAGGTGCCGCCGGTCCAGAAGCCGCGGCCGTATTCTTCGGTCCGCTTGGCCTTGTCGTAGAAGAATTTCGGCAGGCGTTTGGCGAGCTGCTTCACCGTTTCGCGCAGAGACCGGTAGGTCTCGCCTGACACAAGCCGGGCGAGATAGGCCGACATGGCGCCGGTCGGCGGCGCGATCGACATGTCGTTGTCGTTCAAGATCACGATGAGGCGCGACTGCATGGCACCGGCATTGTTCATCGCCTCATAGGCCATGCCAGCGGACATGGCGCCATCGCCGATCACCGCCACCACATTGTTATGTCCGGCGCGCAAATCGCGCGCCACCGCCATGCCGAGGCCGGCGGAAATCGATGTCGAGGAATGCGCCGCGCCGAACGGGTCGTAGGCGCTCTCCGACCGCTTGGTGAAGCCGGAGAGACCGCCGGTCTGGCGCAGGGTGCGAATCCGGTTCCGCCGGCCGGTCAGGATCTTGTGCGGATAGGCCTGATGGCCGACATCCCAGATGATCCGGTCGCGCGGCGTGTCGAAGACGTAATGCAACGCCACGGTCAATTCGACGACGCCGAGGCCCGCGCCGAGATGGCCGCCGGTGACCGAAACCGCGTCGATGGTCTCGGCGCGCAATTCCGCCGCCACCTGACGCAGGGCGCTTTCCGGCAGTTCGCGAAGCTTGTCGGGCGTGGGGACCGTATCGAGCAGGGGCGTTTGCAGGCGTTTCGTCAAGGCAATCTCTTAAAGGTTCACATCGGCGCGGCGCCGGACCAAACAAGTTTCCTACACCAAATTGGATATATACGGCAATTCGGCGGTGAGGCGGCCCTTGCACATGAGAAATCTCACGAAATTGTCCCCGCCCGTTCGTCATCGTCACATCGAAACAAAATATTTGCAGCAGATCCAGTCAGCGTGGCATTGTAAAATCAGCGTCTTCGACTACGACCCGCAAGATTCAGATTGCTGAAATTGACCAATGGCTCTGCGTTTACTTCGTCTCTCAAAGCCTCTCATGGCGGCGCTCTTTGGCATTTGTTTGCTGATCGGCATCACATTGTATGGGGGCGTTGGCAGCGTCACACAGGCGATTGAAACGGCCGGATGGGGCATGCTGCTCATCGTCCTTGCACGCTTCATCCAGATTGAGGCTTCTGGGTTTGCCTGGCGGATCGTGCTCCCCGCGCCTATTGCCTGGTGGGTTTGCCCGCTTCTTCGGTGGATTCGCGAGGCGATCAACGTGCTTCTTCCTGTGGCGCAGGTCGGCGGCGAGGTCGTCGGCGTCCGTCTCCTGACCAAATATGGGATCGCCGGTCCTGCTGCCGGCGCGAGCGTGCTGGCCGACCTTCTGGTGCAGGTCTCCACGCAAGTCTTGTTTTGCCTGCTCGGCCTCGCGCTCTTCTTCCTGAAATCCGACGACCCTCGGCTGGTCCTGTGGCTGACAGGTGGCGTTGCTCTTTTCGCCCTCGGCGTCGGCGGGTTTCTCGCGGTTCAGCGCGGGGGAGGAGTCGATTGGATCGAGACGCGGCTCACATCCCTGGCCGCGGCGAATAACTGGAACCTACCATCGGGAATCGTCGGTCTTTCTGCGAATCTGGCGCAGATCCATGCGATGCCGTCCCGTCTTGCCATGGCTGGCGCGATCCATCTGGCGATTTGGCTCTTTGGTGCCAGCGAGGTCTGGATCGCGTGTCACTTCATGGGACAACCCCTCGACTTTGCCGGGGCACTCGTGATCGAAAGCCTGTCCCATGCCGCACGGGCAGTCTTCTTTGTCATCCCCGGCGGTGTCGGCATCCAGGAGAGTTCGATCGTCGCCCTCGCCGCCACTTACGGTCTTACGCCACCTATCGCCGTAGCTATCGGCTTGCTCAAGCGAATTCCCGACATCATACTGGGAATTATCGGTTTATTGCTCTGGCAGAGCGTTGAACTTGGCTGGCTCCGAACCAAGTACGGCATGGGGACATAGAGACTTTCGACGTATCGCAATGCAGATGCTTGGCCAAATCCTTGAAATTCTGATCGTCGTCGGTTGTGCTTACTGGCTTATGGCGGCCTGGCTCGTGTCCAGATATGGCGGCGCGCGGACTGTTCCGTTGGTCACGACATATCCTTCAGTGACCATTCTGAAGCCCTTGTACGGCGCCGAGCCCAACCTCGCAGCCAATCTGACCTCCTTTATTCAGCAAGATTATCCCGCACCCATCCAAGTGATCTTCGGAGTGCAAAGCCAGTTTGACAAGGCGTTGCCCATTGTCCGGTCTGTCATGGACGCTTTCCCGAACCGCGATCTCACCCTCGTCGTGAATTCGCAGCGGCACGGGGAAAATCCTAAAATTTCTAATCTTATCAATATGATGCCGCAAGCACGCAGCGACATCATCCTCATCGCCGACAGCGACATCGGCGTCGATGCAGCTTACGTCTCCCGGGTCGTCGCGGAACTCGATCGGCCAAACGTCGGCGCGGTGACATGCGCCTATTACGGGGCAGGTTACGGCGCTCTATGGTCGAGGCTTATGGCTCTGGCGATCGATAGCCATTTCCTGCCGAACGTCGTCGTCGGCTTGGCCTTGAAGCTTGCGACCCCCTGTTTTGGTGCCACCATCGCATTGAAACGGGAGACCTTGGAGATGCTCGGAGGATTCCAGGCATTTACCGACGTCCTTGCTGACGACTATGCCATCGGCGAAGCGGTCCGGCGGTTGGGGCGCCAGGTGATCATTCCGGCATTTCTGGTCGGCCATACCTGCAGCCATGCGAGTTTCGTAGAACTCGTCGCGCATGAAATTCGCTGGGCGAAAACCATCGCAAATGTCGATAGAGCCGGGTTTCTTGGTACCGGTATCACCCATGTCATTCCCTTATCTTTGACTGCGCTGGCGATCGGCGGGGCAACGGAGCGTGCGGCCCTCCTTGTCGCCGCGTCGTTATTGTGCCGCTATCTGTTACTATGGAGCGTGGCACGGCGTTTCAATCTCACAGGGATAGCCTATTGGCTCTTGCCCGTGCGAGACTGCTTGTCTTTTTGTGTTTATCTTGCGAGTTTCCTGCCCTTCGAGGTCCGGTGGAAAGGAGACCGTTTCCTGGTCAAGATGGACGGTACCATGGCCAGGCGGCCAGAAAGCGAATGATGATGCGCACATTGTTTCTTCAAGCTCCGTCTTTCGAGGGTTTCGACGGGGGAGCTGGGTCCCGCTACCAGGCGCGCCGCGAGATTGGGTCGTTCTGGTATCCGACGTGGCTCGCCCAGCCGGCGGCCCTGGTGGAAAACAGTAAACTTGTCGACGCACCGCCCCATCGCACGCCCTTGTCGCAGATCACAGGCATGGCCCGCGACTTTGACCTTGCGGTGCTGCACACATCGACGCCTTCGTTCAAATCGGACGTGAAGACCATCGATGCGTTGAAGGCCGCCAATCCCAATCTCAAAATTGGCTTGATCGGCGCGAAAGTCGCGGTCGATGCGGCCGGTAGCCTGGCCGCCGCGCCGAATGTCGATTTTGTCGCTCGAAACGAATTTGATTTCACGATCAAGGATGTTGCTGACGGAATTGACTGGCAGGCGATCCGCGGACTTTCCTATCGCAAGTCTTCCGGAGAGATTGTCCATAATTTGGACAGGCCGATGATCGAGCAGATGGATTCTCTGCCGTTCGTCACGCCGATCTATAAGCGCGATTTGACGATCCGCAATTATTTCATCGGCTATCTGAAACACCCCTATATCTCCCTTTATACGGGACGCGGCTGTAAGTCGCGCTGCACCTTCTGCCTGTGGCCGCAGACTGTCGGAGGCCATCGCTATCGCACGCGCAGCGTCGGACATGTTCTCGACGAAATCGCCTGGGCCCAGAAGGCCTTTCCGGAGGTCAAGGAATTCTTCTTCGACGACGATACATTCACCGATGACCTGCCGCGCGCCATGGAAATTGCGAAGGGCCTTGGCAAGCTCGGCGTCACCTGGTCTTGCAACGCGAAGGCGAATGTGCCGCGCGAAGCGCTGAAAGTGATGCGCGACAGTGGTCTGCGCTTGCTTCTCGTTGGATACGAGTCGGGTAATCAGCAAGTCCTGCACAACATCAAGAAGGGCATGCGGATCGACGTCGCCGAGAATTTCACCAAAAATTGCCATGAGCTTGGCATCACCATTCACGGCACTTTCATCATGGGACTGCCCGGTGAAACCAAGCAGACGATTGAGGAAACAATCGAATTCGCCAAGAGGATCAACCCGCACACGATTCAAGTGTCGCTCGCCGCACCCTATCCCGGCACTTTCCTCTATAGACAGGCCATCGAAAACGGTTGGCTCGACGATGCCAATGCGGAGCTTGTCGACGACCATGGCGTGCAGATTGCGCCGCTGCATTATCCAGGCCTGAGCCACAGCGAGATCTTCGATTCGGTTGAGACGTTCTACCGGCAGTTTTATTTCCGCTCCGGCAAGATCGCGTCGATCGTCGGCGAGATGGTGCGCAGCCCGGCCATGATGAAGCGGCGGTTGCGCGAAGGTGTGGAATTCTTCCATTTCCTGCGCGAGCGGCGTGAAACATCGCGGGAAATAGCCTCCTGAACGCAGTCATTGTCACCGCCGACGATTTTGGCCTGTCGCGTGAAGTCAATGCGGCGGTGGAAGCCGCCCATCGCAATGGCATTCTGACATGTGCCAGCCTGATGGTGAGCGGCAACGCTGCCGCCGACGCCGTCGCCATCGCGCGCGCCACGCCAAGTCTCAAGGTTGGCCTTCATCTCGTCCTCGTCGAGGATGTGCCGACGCTTCCCATAGACGCCATTCCTGATCTCGTCGACAAATCGGGCCACTTTCGCCGCGACCTTGTGCGCGCCGGCACCGAAATGTTCGTGTGGCCCAAAGTCCGGCGGCAGCTTGCCGCGGAGATCACCGCCCAGTTTGAAGCATTCAAGGCCACAGGCCTTTTGCTCGATCACGTGAATGCCCATAAGCACTACCATCTGCACCCAACCATCGCCTCGCTCATCCTTTCAATTGGCGCGCGATATGGGATGCGCGCGCTCAGAGTGCCGTCCGAACCGATCGCACTCATCCGGTCGATTGAACCGACGAAGGTGACGATGGCGCAAACGGCGGTCGCCTTCTGGAGCCGCTTTCTGCGCATGCGCGCGCGGCGCAAGGGACTGATCGTCCCTGACCAAGTCTTCGGACTGGCGTGGTCGGGTGCGATGACCGGACAGCGGATCCGCGAGGTCCTTGCACGCCTGCCGCAGGGCATCAGCGAGATCTACACGCATCCCGCAACCGCCGGCGGCTTTGCGGGCCAGGCAGCGGGATACCGCTACGTCGACGAATTGCTCGGATTGACCGCGTCCGACACGCTCGAGCTGGTCAAGAGACGCCGGCTGCGTCTCTGCAGCTTCAGCGATCTTGGCTGAAGCCCTCTTCGCTCGTTTCCAACTCACTTCGGATCGCGGCAACGTCAAATATCTTAAATTCCTTCTTATCATATTGATATAATTTGACTATTCTCTCTATCAGTTCGTTCCCAATTTTGGTTCACAGGGAAACCGGTCTCATCCGCGAAAGGCGGGAAACGTTGCGGCACGCGACACGCGTGCAAGCACGCCGTCACGCGAACTCTTTGGCTCAGAACCGTCCTAATTGATCGCGGTGACACCGCCGAAGTAAATGTTCACTATATGTTCTAGATCAAAATTTGTCAAATCGAAAGGGTATTACGCACTTGACAAATCTAGAACCAAATAAGAACAAGAGTCGGCAGACTGGCGACTCAAACTTTACGACGGATGCCCTCTTCGCGGATTGCTTTCGCAATAAGGGCAATTTGCGTTTGAGTCAAAAGGCTAGTCTGCAGCAAATCGATATCCTGAATATCCTGATTGGGAAGGGGCCACAGCTGCGCGAGTCTGGTTCCTGTATATCCCTGAAACATATGGGGGACACGGGTAAGGACTTGGATACAAAGTCTCCCAAGCAAGAATGTAACTACGAGATTCTTGACTATCTCGGTGGAACCATCAGCTTTTGATAGCTGTCCTCTAAACGCGTCGGAAGAATAAAATTGTCCCAGTTCTACGGGAACGTCGCCTCTTGCCAGCAAGATTAGCCAATACGGTGGCGGCTCTCCTGTAAGTCTTAAACAGTCTCTTTCCTGTTGGCTAACGGCATATAAATCAACTGAAACGGATAGCGACGCAACCATCACCATGTGGGCAATGCGCGCAGCCAATATTCTTTGATCCTCGACGGCAATTTTGGTCGACCCACAAATTAGAGGTTTCAGCACCGGGTACGATTTCTCTTCTAGCAATCTCATCCAACCGGCATTGCAATTATTACACACGCGTCTCAGTTGTTTTGACCAAACATTCCCGGATCTGGTCCTTATCGTTCTTTCGGTCTCCGGCAATTGTTCTATGATTAAATGCGTTCCAAATTGCCCATCCAGAAGTGTTAGAAGGCGTTTTCCGAAGATATGCTGCTTCGTCATCCCAAAGCCGCCGCAGAAGGCGCATTTTCCCGGAGGTTTGACCATGGTCAGCAAGACACCTGTCGTTGAAGAATTAACCGATGTGGAAATTACGCAGCGCATGAACAATGCACTGCGTCGCGCCCTAACCACGCCGCCATCGCCGACAAAAGAACTCGTCGGGAAAACAAATCGTGCGCAAAAGAAGGGAAGGAGTCGAGTCAAAACAGCAACTCGATCATCTCCAAAATCGCCCTGATTTTGGCTCTGTTGCGTTTGAACCGCGCCTTGCGATTACGCAGTACGAGGTTGCCTGTATGTGAGGCGCTTGCCTTCGATACCCTTGATCGCGGCGCGTGCGCTCCGTGCCGTCAATGCCGAGTTTCATACGGTTTGAATAACGGTTTGAATAGCGGAAATCGAATTCGTTCAGATACGCCTGCAAGTGCGCATCGCCTCAGTGCTGATAGACGCCGGTCATGCCACGTTTGAAAATACCGAAAAAAACCTTCGACCGTGTTTGTTGTTGTCTCGCCGCAGGCATATTCGCCATCGCCGTGGTTCACGGCCCTATGCTCTTCAAACTTCTCGCCAATCTGCTTATAGTGCTGCGCTTCGTCCGTGTTCAACGTGCTATCGAGAACGACATGCGCGCCGATGACGGTCTTTAGCGTCTGGATGGTCAAGTCTTCCACTTTGACCGAGACGGCGCGGCCATCGCGCTCAACCATCGTCAGAACCTTGCGCTTCGTCGCCGTCCCGCGCTTGCCCTGCCAGCCCTTACCGCTGACGAACCTCTGTTCCGGCTTGCCTATGAAAGTCTCGTCAATCTCAACCGTCTTGTCCTTGCCACCCAGTGGCTCCGGATCGCGGTCCGCCATAGCTTCGCGAACGCGGTGAGCCATGAACCAGGCTGTGCGGTAGGAACCGAGGCCAAGCGAGCGCATGAGTTGATGGGCAGACACGCCTTTCTTGCTGGACGCCATCAAACGGAACGCCAGCGCCCACTTGTGAAGCGGGACATTGCTGCTTTCCATGACGGAGCCGACGGTCACTGAGAACTGTTCGTCGCAAGCGCGGCTTTATAAAGGCCCGGACGATGAGCCGTGCCCTTGAGCGCCGTAGCCTCGTTTACAACGCAGCAGTGCGCGCATACGGGGCCGTTTGGCCAACGCATCGCCTCGAAATACTTACGGGCGGCGTCTTCGTTGGAGAAAATCGGGTTGGTGAGATCGACGGACATTGCGGCTCCTATGTTCCGAACAATAGCGGAACATCCGTCGGTTTGTCAGGTGCATAATACCCGATCGAAAGAATAGGCAACAACTCTATGCTCCGTCAGATTTACAGCCCCCCTGCCGATCACTTCTCCTCGTTGGCGGGCTCAATTTGGCGTGGCGGTCCCATGAGAATTGGCTGAAAGAAGACCGCGGCTGCCAAAGTGCTGACCAGAGACAGCGCGAGCAGCTCGCCCATGCTCGATGTGCCCGGGTGATGCGAGAACCATAGGCTGCCAAAAGCCGAGGCGGTCGTCGCGGCGCTGAACAGCACCGCGCGCGTCAAGCTGGAGGCCAGAAGATTGCGTTCGCCGGAACGCCAGGCCATGACAAAATAGACCTTGAAGGCGACGCCGACGCCGAGCAGCAGCGGCAAGGCGATGATATTGGCGAAGTTGAGAGGAAGGTCGAGCAGCGCGGTCAGCTCCAGCGTGACAACTCCGGCGAGCAGCAGCGGGATCAAAGTCAGGAGGACATCGGCTATGCGCTTCAGCACGACCAACAAGAGGATCGTGATACTGAGCAGCGCAAAAGCGCCGGCTTTGAAAAACGCATTGACGACGGTTTCGCTCGCATCCTGGATCGTGACCGGATATCCCGTCGCGTCGGGCGCAACGGCGCGAACGGCATTGGCGAATTGCCGCAAGACAAGATTGTCGTTGGTATCGCCCCGTGCGAACACTTCAATCGCCGCCTTTCCGTCCGCTGTGGTCCAATCGCCTCGCAAATCGGACGGCAGGTTTTCCAGCGTCACCGGCGCAGCCTGAAGGCTTTCGTGCAGCCGCGACAACATGTTCGGAAAACCAGCAAATAAGGCTTGCTGCGCCGCGGCGCGCTGAGCCGTGGTCCCATCTGCGAGCCGGGTGAGGAGGTCGGTCAATCGCGCGACCGATTGATCCTGTTGGCCGAAATCCGAGAGTGCCGCGGTGGCTTGGTGGAGCGCAGCCGCCACCTCGGCATCCGGCGCCGCGTCGGTCGGTGGCGCGTCGCTCAAGGCAGGCTCGAGTCCGGCTTTGGCCTCTGCGATCGCATCGAGCTTCTCTTTTTGGTCTTTTGGAACGAACGAAGCGAGCGTGACCGTTCGCTCGACTTCCGGCAATTGATTAAGCTCGCGCGCAGTGTCCTCGGCCGCTTGCAGTGATGGACGCAAGATATGAATTGTGGCCGGGCTCGTGTCGGGATCTCGGGTCAAGTCGATGAAGGTCGAGACGGATTCGACTTTGGCACTGCGCAGATGAATGGGATTGAAATCGAAGCGCACATGCCACAACAACGGAAGCCCCAACGCGACGGCGAGCAGCGTAATGGCCAAAATCGGGTAACGGTAGCGGGCGGTGAACCGATCGACGGGGGCAAGAAACAGGAAGCCGACGGGCTCTGCTTCGCCACGCGGTCGCAAGATCCGCATGCAAGCTGGCAGCACCGTAATGCTGGTGACCAAAGCGACGATCATGCCGGTGCCCGCGATCAGGCCGAGTTCTGACAGGCCGCGATAGGACGTCGGCAAAAACGAATAAAATCCAGCCGCCACTGCGGCTGCAGCAAGCGTCAGAGGCCGGCCGGCCTTGAGGGCGGTTTGATCGAGCGCGATCGAGAGATCGTCACTTTGGTGCCGCTCATCCCGATAGCGCACGCTGAACTGAATGCCAAAATCCACGCCGAGTCCCACGAAGAGGACGGCGAAAGCCACCGAGATCAGATTGAAAGTGCCGACCATCAAGAGGCCGAGCGCGGCGGTGATCGCCAGTCCGACGACGAGACTGACGAGAACCGCCAGAATGATACGGGCCGACCGCAAAGCCAGCCAGAGGATGATGAGAATGGCAAGGCCCGTCAGAATGCCGTTCAGGCCCGCCCCTTCCGCCAGGGTGCTGAATTCTTGATCGGCCATGGGGACATCACCGGTCAAGCGCACGCGTATGCCGTTTTCGGGCGTGAGTTTGAGCTCTTTCGCCGCCGATCGGATGGCTTCGTCCGCCAGATGACCAGGTTGAAGATCGGTGAAATCGAGAACCGGACGCACGAGCAGCAACCGACGCGTGCCGCGCTTATCCGCCGGGCCGCCGAGGCGGTTCCAGTCGAGTCCCATGGCCTTGCCGGCCAAGACGCCATCGAGCGTGTCCGAAATGGCGCCGATGGCGTTCTTATCGAGGGCGTCTGGCGGGGTTTGGCCTGACGCCAAACCATTGCCGAGGCCCGTGAGCACGTGCGCCAGGCCTTCGACGCTGGGGTCGGCGGCAAGGCCCCCGAGAAACGGCGCGAGCCCTTCGAGCTGGCCGGTGACATGGCGGACGTCGTCGGTTGGCAGGTACAGGAGGCCGTTTTGCGCGAAGAAAGACCCGGTCCCGGTCTGACGGACCAGTTGGATGGCGTTCGGCATCGTTTCCAATTTATGCGCCAAAGAGTTCGCCGCCGCGTCGGCCTGGTCGGGCGATTGCGCGTCGACCACCACGACAACATCGGCGATCAAATTGGGAAAGGCCGCATTAAAGGCGGCTTCATAGCGGCGCCAGGCGACATCGGGCGAAATCAGGTCGCTCGAATTGGTGTTGATGGCGAAATGCGCTGCCGCGTAGATCGATGCCCCGGCACCAAGAAGCACTGCCAATAGGACCGTGAGATAGGCGCGCCGCGTGCACGCCTGAACAATACGAAGAACGAAAACCTCAACCAATGTGTTTGCTCCCGACGCCGGCGCTTCGCGTAATATCACCTCTTATGCCAAAGGTCGCGAGAAGCGACCTTGGGACCGCTCTTCATTTTTCGCTCTCGGCCTTGAAAAAGGCGAAAAATGAAGAAAGGAACCAACGGTCATTCTTCGTGACCGTTGGTATTAATGCCAGGAGCGTAGCGACAATTTGACTATATGGTCCATATTTCTATAATAAAAATGATAGCAGCATCAAAGACGTTGCGCGCGTAGCCATCAAATTGCAGCGCTATGTTTCGGTATTGCTTGGACCCGTTTGAGAAGCGTTTCGCGTTGTTGCTTCGGTTGTGGAGGATCCGGCTGTCGTTTCCCTGAACTCGAGCTGATTGACGTCTACGTCGCGCCAGCGCGCCAACCTATGGCGTGAAGACGCAGGAGTCCAAGATGTTTGCAGAACAACGCTCCGCCAAGGCAACACCGGTCATAGAGTTGGCCCGCAGAATTCGCATAGCTTGTTCGTGCGTATCAAGTTATGCGCCCCAAAATGGGCAAATTAAATTGATCAATTTCATGCCTTTTTTGGGCCTCATAGATCGATCGGCAACGTTTCGGTGACCGAAGCAGAACAAAACTATGGCCGTCGCCCTTGAGACGATGGTAGGTGAGACATAAGATTTGGGTGACCCAGCCTTCAACCGTCGGGGGGTGGTTCAGGTCATATCTTGACGGGTGATGGTGAAGACAGGCTGCCATTGATGAAGGTTATTCTTGCTACACCTCGCGGGTTTTGCGCTGGCGTCATCCGGGCGATCGAGATTGTCGAGCTCGCCCTGAAGAAACACGGCGCTCCTGTCTATGTGCGCCATGAGATCGTTCATAATCGCCATGTGGTTGAAAGCCTAAAGGCCAAAGGCGCGCGTTTCGTCGGCACGCTGGATGAAATTCCGGCAGGCGCGATTACGATCTTCAGCGCGCACGGGGTTGCACAGGCAGTCGAGGATGAGGCGCGCAGCCGAGGCCTGCCTTTTCTTGACGCCACTTGTCCTTTGGTGGCGAAAGTTCACAATCAAGGGCGGCGCTATCGTGCGCAGGGGCGAGAAATCGTCCTGATTGGCCACGCCGGTCATCCCGAAGTGGAAGGGACGCTCGGCCGTATCGAAGGAAAAGTCCATCTGATCCAAACGGTTGCGGATGTGGCAAAACTCGCCTTGCCCGACGACACGCCGCTCGCCTATGTCACCCAGACGACATTGAGCCTTGACGATACGCGGGCGATCATCACGGCGCTGGAGCGACGTTTCAGCGACGTGGTCGGACCCGATACGCGCGACATTTGTTATGCCACGCAGAATCGGCAAGGCGCGGTGCGGGAACTGGCGCAAAACGTCGATATGATTCTGGTTGTTGGCTCCAACAACAGCTCGAATTCCAATCGCTTGCGGGAAATCGGCGAGGAATCCGGCGTTCCAAGCTATCTCATCGCAGACGAAACCAAGATCGATCCTGTTTGGCTTCGTGGTGTCGGGACAATCGGCCTGACCGCTGGTGCGTCCGCGCCGGAAGTGCTGATCGAACGGGTGATCGATCGCCTTGCCGAGTGGCACGCGGTGGACGTCTCCACCATGGCGGGCCGCGAGGAGAATATTCATTTCAGATTGCCGGCAGAACTCGTCGAAAGCTAATTCGCTACATGCCGCGGTCTTTGAATCGTAAAGGTTGATATCGGATGGGAATCCCGCTGAACCAAATGGCGCGCATCGGCGCCTATATTGTCAAGAACGAGATCCGGCGCGTGCCGCGCTACCCGCTCGTGTTGATGCTTGAGCCGCTGTTTCGCTGCAATCTTGCTTGCGCAGGCTGCGGCAAGATCGATTATCCGGCGCCGATACTCAATCAGCGGCTGTCAGTCGAGGATTGTTTGAGCGCCGCCGATGAATGTCCGGCGCCTGTCGTCGTCATTGCCGGCGGCGAACCTCTGCTGCATCGCGAACTGCCTGAGATCGTCGAAAGGCTGCTTGCCAAAGGAAAATTCGTCACGGTCTGCACCAATGCGTTGCTGCTCGAAAAGAAACTCCACCAATATAAGCCGCACAAGAATTTCAACTGGTCGGTGCATCTCGACGGCGACCAGACACACCATGACAAATCGGTGTGCCAGACTGGCGTTTACGATAAGTGTGTCGAAGCCATACGTGTCAGCAAAGCGGCGGGTTTCCGCATCAACATCAATTGCACGTTGTTCAATGATGCGGAGCCCGAGAATGTGGCGCGTTTCCTCGACACGCTGAAACCGCTCGGCGTCGACGGCATTACGATTTCACCCGGTTACGCTTATGAACGCGCGCCGGACCAGCAACACTTCCTCAATCGCACGGCGACCAAGACGCTGTTTCGCGAAATTTTCAAACGCGGACGCAATGGCCGGAATTGGGACTTCTTCCAGTCGGGTCTGTTTCTCGATTTCCTCGCCGGCAATCAGACCTATCATTGCACGCCTTGGGGCAATCCGACGCGCACGATTTTTGGCTGGCAGAAGCCTTGCTATCTTCTCGGCGAAGGATACGCCAAAACCTACAAGGAATTGATGGAGACGACCGACTGGGATTCCTACGGCACCGGCAATTATGAAAAATGCGCGGACTGCATGGTGCACAGCGGCTTCGAGGCGACTGCGGTTCGGGACGGGTTCAAGCATCCGCTCAAGCTTCTCTCCCTCAGCCTGAAAGGCCCGCGCACGAGCGGGGAGATGGCGCCCGATATTTCGCTTGAAAATCAGCGACCGGCGGAATTCGTATTTTCGCGCCATGTCGAGCACAAACTAAAGGAAATAGGGGCAGCCAAGACCGGGACCGAGCATCTGACAGACGCGGCCGAGTGAGGTCGCTGCCGATCGCGACAGACGCGCAAGGTTGACGATCTCGCCCATCTGGCCCGGATGTTTTACGAGATCGATTAGGATGCGGCCGATATCGGGGCGGCCGTCACTACGCAGTTGGATGAGCGCCGCGGATGGCAATGTCGATTGGGCCGTGTCCGCCACCGCGCGGATGACCACGAATGGCAATCCATGGACGCGCGCGACCTCGGCGACAACGTGCGATTCCATGTCGACGATTGACGCGCCCGTTGCCGCTCGGAGTTGCCGCTTGGCGTGCGGCGTGCTGATGGCGACATCGCTTCCCGCAACGTCAGCGCATACGGCCTCGTCGCAGGTTGCGCGCAGCCGACGCAGCCAGTCGGCGTCCACGTTCCAAGACCGGTTGCCCTCAACGACCCGATTGGGCAACACCAATGTTCCGGGCGCAAGCTCCGGAGCGAGCCCGCCCGCCAGGCCGAAGCTGACGAGCCCGACGGTTCTGCCAACACCCAGGCTCAATGCCAAACGTTGCCGCAAGAGGTCGGCCCGCGCCGCGCCGCAGACCGTCGGCACACCAATACCCCGCGTCATGCGCGCTTCGAGCTCCAAGCCGCATGCGGCAATGACCTGCGGCTGATCGCGCGTTGCGCGCGCACTGCCCGTGCCGGCCGGAGTCAAATCGGGCAGCACCTACGCGGCCCTTGCTCGAACATTCCGCCCAGAAGCGGCGCGCTTCAGCTTACATGCCATGCAGCACCCGCGCGCTGTTACCTTTCTGCAGATTTCGATACCGCGCGACGGCCCAAAGCGGAAAGAACTTCGCGTATCCATGATAACGCAGATAGAAAACGCGCGGAAATCCCGTCCCCGTATAATGATCCTCCTTCCAGAAGCCATTGTCGGTCTGACGGTCGAGAAGCCACTGCACACCGCGCGCTACGGCCGTGTGCTGCCCCTCCCCTGCAGCCATAAGTCCAAGCACCGCCCAAGCGGTTTGCGAGGCGCTGCTCGCCGCCGGCTGATAGCCGGCGTAATCGAGGCGATAGCTGCTACAATCTTCGCCCCAGCCGCCATCGGGATTCTGAATCGCGATAAGCCAATCGACCGCTTTGCGGATTTGCGGCGTCTGCGCATCGAGCCCGACCGCATTCAGCCCGCAGAGCACCGACCATGTGCCGTAGACGTAATTGACGCCCCAGCGCCCATACCATGAGCCATCCTTGCGCTGATCCAGCCACAAATAGGCGAGCGCTTGCCGGACCGATTGGCTCGACGCCTCCGTCTCGCCAAGCTGGCCCAACATTGACAGGCAACGTCCGGTCACGTCCGCCGTCGGCGGATCGAGCAGAGCGCCATGGTCCGAGAACGGAATGTGATTGAGATATTCGTAATCATTGTCGGCATCGAAGGCACTCCAGCCGCCGTTGCGGCTCTGCAATCCCTCGACCCATTCGCGCCCGCGCGCGATGGCATCGGCAAAATCGCGATGATTGGACGCGTTCTGCGCGCGGTCCATCGCCATCACCACGACCGCCGTATCGTCGAGATCAGGGTAATGGTCGTTGGCGAATTGAAACGCCCAACCGCCAGGCCTGAGCGCGGGCCGCTGCACCGCCCAATCGCCTTTCACATCGAGAATCTGTCGCGGCTTCAACCAGGCGAGGCCTTGATGCGCCAGCGCCGCCCCCTCGCCTCCGTCTGCTTCGAGCAAGGCGTGACAGGCAAGCGCCGTGTCCCAGACGGGTGACACGCAAGGCTGGCAATAGGCCTCGTTTTCCGTCACGATCAAGAGCTTGTCGATCGCATGCCGGGCGATCCCAAGCGCAGGATCGTCGGCCTTATATCCCAGAACGTCGAAGGCCATGACCGCATTGGCCATGGCGGGATAGATCGCGCCGAGACCATCTTCGCCATTCAGCCGTTCGAGAATGAATGCCTCGGCTTTGGCCAGGGCGCGTTCGCGCGGGCGGCGCGGGAACAACGGCTCGACAAGACGCAACGCCCGGTCGATGCCAGCGAAAATCTGCGCGTAAGGGGCCTTTTGATGCGGCCCCTTGGGCCAATGCCGCACGCGATCGGGCGGCACGACAAAGAGCTCCTCAATGCCGACGCCGCGCGGATTCTTGGCAATGGGCTTCAGCGCCTGCAGAATCAGCAAAGGCACGATGACGGTACGCGCCCAATAGGAGATCTTGCTTAAGTGAAAGGGAAACCAGCGCGGCAAAAGCATGATTTCGACCGGCATCACCGGAACGGCGCGCCAGGGCACGGCCTGGTAGAGCGCCAATAGAATGCGGGTAAAGACATTGCTTCGCGCAGCGCCGCCATGCACCAGGATCGCAGCGCGGGCGCGCTGCATATGGGGCATGTCCGGCGTATCGCCGATCATCTTGAGCGCAAAATAGGCCTTGACGCTGGCACTGATGTCGAGCGCCCCACCTTCGAACAACGGCCATCCGCCGTGCGCGCCCTGAATGCGGCGCAGATAGACCGCAATCTTCCGCTCCAACTCCAGATCGTCGGGTTCGGCGCGATAATGGCGCAACAAGATGTATTCCGCCGGAATTGTCGCGTCGGCCTCAAGCTCGAACAGCCAATGGCCATCCGCATCCTGACACGCCTTCAAGGCCTCGCGACCGCGATCGACCGCAAGCTCGAGCTCGGACACAAGAGGCTGCGCCAGCTCATCCGTTTCGCCGCTTGAGGGCATCATGTTCCGCTCGCCTCTTTCGATCTGCGCGACGAGAACGACCGCCGCGCAGAAGATCCCGCCACCAAGCCGGCGGCGGTCACGCCCGATCTAATGGCACCCTCTATGGTCGCCGGCAAGCCCGTGGCGGTATAGTCGCCCGCCAAGAGGACATTGGACCACCTGGTGTGCGCAGGCGGGCGGCGCGCCTCTTCCTGTGGCAGCGCGGCAAACGTTGCACGCTTTTCTTTCACGATTTGCCATGGCGGCATATCCGCCGAGAACCCGGCCGCAACCTGGATATCGGCCCAGAGCCGCCGCGCAAGCTCCTCGCGCGGTTGATCAAGCAAATGATCGGCGCTGCTGGTGGTCGTCGAAATACGATCCGGATAGGCGAAGATCCACTCGGCCTGCCCGCCGATCACGCCCAATATGGCGGGCATCGTCCTGGGCGGCGCAATCTTGAAGTGGCCATTGACGATGGCACGATGTTCTTGCGGTACTTTGAGGTCGGGAAAAATTTGTGCCGCGACCAGTGCCGGCACCGCAAGGACGACGGAATCATGCGGCTCGACCGGAACGGTTTGTTTCGCGAAGATGAGGCCGACGGCGCGATCGCCCTCATAGGCCATCGACTGGAGCCGGCTCGCGAACTGAATGGATGCGCCATGCCGCTCAAGAAACGCAATCGCCGGATCGATGAGCGCCGTCGACAATCCGGCTTGCGCCGCGAGCGGGCGACAGGCCGCGCCGCCGCGCAGCAAGGTTTGCGCGACCACGGCGCGCGCCAATTGCGCACTTGCCGCGGGCGGCTCCGTGTTCAAGGCCGCCTGCAACAAGGGCTGCCATAAGCGCTCATAGATCGTGCCGTGACAGGTCAGAACATCGCGGACAGCGACCGCGCGCCGCCCAAACTGCACGCGTAAGAGTTCCAAATAGTCGGACCAGCCCGTCCCTGGAACGCGGCGGGCCTTGTCAAAAATCCACCACGGCACCAGACCTTCATTGGGTTCGATCCGCCAGCGCTCGCCGCTCTTCAGATCGACGAAATCGAATGCGGCCCGGTCCGGTCCAACCAAGTGGTCGCGCGCGCCGATTCGATCGACATAGGCCATGGCTGCCTGATTGCCGGAGAGAATGAGGTGATTGCCGTTATCAATCGTCGCACTCAATCCTTGGTCAAAATAGGATCGGCAACGTCCGCCCGGAAAGGTCGCGGATTCATACAAGCTCACGCGCCTTCCCTGCTCCGCAAGAGCGGTTGCTGCGGACAGCCCTGCAAGACCTGCGCCGACGACATGAACCGTCCCGTTGCGCATCAAAAAAAACCGTGACGCACGAGCAGGCCGATCAAGGTCAGCCGATCGAGGCGAACGCGTTCGCGCGGCCCTTGAAATCCCCGCGCCTCGAGGCGATCGAGGAGCAATCGATAGACTGCTCCCATCAGGCGCGGCGCGCGCGTTTTGGAACGCGGGATTCGCTCCCATACTGCAGCGGCTTGACGAAAATGCTCGTGCGCCCGCGCGGTGACCGGCCGGCACGCTGCATCGAGTGCCGGATGGCGTAGCACCTCGCTCGGATGCCGGCTTTCAATGTGTGCCTCGCGCAGGGCTTCTTCGGGTAGGTAGAGACGGCCTAGCCCCGCGTCTTCGTCGAGATCGCGCAGAATATTGGTGAGCTGCAGAGCGCGGCCGAGATGATGCGCCAAAGGCATGCTGTCGTCGTCGCCGATCCCAAAAATCCGATTGGAGAGCCTACCCACCGCGCTCGCGACACAATCGCAATAGTGATCAAGCGTCGCGAAGCTGGGTGCAATACTATTGCCCTTCGCATCCATCGTCATGCCTTCGAGGAGCGCGGCCCAGTCGTTTCGATCCAGACGATACTGCTCGACGACGCCCGCGACTTCGGCAAAGCGGCCCGGCGGACCACCAGCATACAAAGTATCGAGGTCGCGACTCCAGTTTTCGAGCTCGGCCAATCGCTGTGCCGACGTGCCGCCTTCATCCGCGACATCATCGATCTCGCGGCAGATATCGTAGACGGCATACATCGCTTCGCGCTGCGGCCGTGGCAGGATGCGCATCGCGGCATAAAACGAGCTGCCTTTGGCGCGGGTCGAATGTTGAATCTGCGTCTCCATCGCGGTCATGTCAGCAACCGGACATTCGATGCGTCTTTGCGTGCGCCAAACCGCGCACGCGATATCAAGGTGGAGGCGGTAATCATGAATGTTTGCGATTTATCAAGATGCACGCGCTCGCTCAGCGGATCGCGATATTTGAGCAGCTCGACGAGCCGCGTGGCGAGCCGATGAATGATCGCAACCTCGAGCGAAAGCCGAGTGCTGCGAATGTTTCGCGAGAAGGACGCGGCGTCGCCCAGCAGCTCTTCCGTGCGGGCCGCCAAGCTTGACAAACAATGCCGCAGAGCAGGCGATGCGCGCTCCAATCCAAGATCGGACACCTGCGCTCCGGCGGCGCGCAGGTCGTCGAGCGGCAGATAGACCCGATCGAGCGCCCGATAATCCTTGCTGCAATCCTGCAGGTGATTGATGATTTGCAGCGCAGCGCAAAGTGCGTCGTTGGCCGGCCAAAGATTTTGACTCTCGCCGTGCACGTCGAGGACATAACGGCCGACAGGCATGGCGGACAGCCGGCAATAACCAATCAGCGCATCCCAATCCTCATAGCGCGATTTGCTGGCATCGATCTTAAAGGCGGCGATCAAATCGCACGCATGCGCGGGCGTCAGATTGCGCTCGGCAAGGATGGATCGGAGCGCAATCGCCGTTGGCTCTTTATCATTGTGACCGAGAAGGCTCGCCTCGAGCTGATCGAGCAAGCGCAATTTCTCCGAGGCCGGAAGGGTCGCATGATCCGCGACATCATCGGCCGTTCGCACAAAATTGTAAAAAGCCATGATGGCGGGGCGATGCCGCTTGGCGATGAGCCAGGATGCGACGGGAAAATTCTCGTCTCTCGCACCTTTGCCCGAGCTTGCAGATCCAGCACTATCCATCACATGTCCCTCGACGCCTGCACGCGCCCTTTCCATTGGCCGCCTCGACCCGCCGCATATTGAAGTGCGGAATCGAGCGTAAAGGCCATGTAGCAGACGGCGATGACGGGCAGAAAAGGGCCCCAAAGCCATGAAACATTATAATATTGGAGCGTTGGTATGAAAACAAGCGCCATGCCGGCCCATGTTGCGAGCGCAATATAATTGGCCGGCGCAGAACCAAACAAGGCAATGGCAGGTGGCACCACATAAACAAGAGCCATGCCGATCAATGTCGCCAACAATATGGCAGACGAATAGCGAAGCTGCGCATAGGCCGAGCGCGCCACCATGCGCCGGATGTCGTCGAAATGATCGTAGATTCGAATACTGTCGGCGCGGTGCGTGAGGCCGAGCCAGATCTTCCGGCCCTGGCCCTTGAGCAGCGCGGCAAGCGTGCAGTCATCAATCAGGGCGCCACGGATCGCCGCGATCCCACCAAGCTCCGTCAAAACTTTCCGGTTCACAAGAACGCATCCGCCGGCTGCCGCAGCGGTGCGCGAACCGGCCTGATTGACCCAACGGAAAGGGTAGAGCATCTGGAAGAAAAAGATGAAGGCGGGGATAAGCATTTTTTCGGCGAAGCTCACGCAACGGAGCCGTGCCATCAGCGATACGGCAGCGAGATCGCCTTGTGCCGCGCGCGCCACCATCATGCGCAACGTGTCGGGCTTGTACGTGATGTCGGCATCACTCAGCCAATAATAGGTCGGTGCCGTTTCATCCGCGGCGATGAGTCCCTGATGAAGGGCCCATAATTTGCCGGTCCAACCGTTCGGCAAAGGAGAACCGCGCAAGATCGTGAGGCGATCGCTCTTCGAGAGTTGCGCAGCGGCAGCCGTTGCTTCCTGCGCCGTTGCATCGGCGCTGTCGTCGTCAACGATCACGACACGGAAAGGGCCGGCGTAATCCTGCACCAGCAATGACGTGACCGCACGGCCGATGACATCGGCTTCATTTCGCGCCGGAACAACAGCCACGACGGCTGGCCACGCGCTGGGAGAAGCGGCAACATCGGGCTCATCACGCTCTGCGGCGCGCCAAAAGCCGCCACGCGCCAGAATCAGATAGGCCCAGATGGCAGCACTGAGAAGCGCCAGCATCATCATCGCAGATATCCCACGGATCGAAACCATGCGACCGCTTCGACCAGGGCTTCATGATAAGGACGCGCGTGATAGCCAAGTTCGTTTTCGGCTTTGGTCGATGAATAGTACATTTTGTAGCGCGACATGCGTAATGCGTCGAGACTGACAAATGGCTCGCGGCCGGTGATGCGGGCGATCGCCTCGGCGGCAAAGGCGACAGGCATCACCATACCCGGCGACAAGCTCAAACGGGGCGCCCGCCTACCGACCAGCGACGCAATATCGGCAAGCATCTGCGCGAGCGAAATATTCTCCCCACCCAAAATATAGCGTTCGCCAATCCGGCCTTGCCGGAACGCGGCCAGGTGTCCCGCCGCGACGTCATCGACATGGACGAGATTGAGCCCGGTGTCGACAAAAGCGGGCATGCGCCCGGATGCCGCTTCGACCACCACGCGGCCGGTCGGCGTTGGACGAATATCGCCGGGGCCGAGCGGCGCCGTAGGATTGACGATGACAGCCTGAAGGCCCTGTTCGCGCACCATCCGTTCAACCAGGTCCTGCGCGGCGACTTTGCTTTGTTTGTACGCCCCAACGGCGTCGGCTTCCCGAATGGAGGCCGTTTCATCGCTGGGGATGGGTGTATCCGGCGGTTTGAGCGCGGCAACGCTGGATGTGTAGACAACCCGTTCGACGCCTGCGGCCAGGGCTGCGTTCATGACGTTCTGGGTGGTCGTCAAATTATTTTGCCGAATCTCGTTCGGATTCGGTGCCCAGAGGCGATAGTCGGCGGCGACGTGAAAGAGGATTTCGGCCCCACGCATGAGTCGGGTGACCGCCTCGGGGTCGCGCAGATCGCCGAGGATCGTCTCGCAATCGATCTCCGCGAGATTGCGCCGTGCCGTCGAGGCTCGCGCAAGGGTACGCACGTTGAAACCTTCTTGCACGAGCCGCCGGGTCACCGCCGAGCCGATAAATCCGTAAGCACCCGTCACCACCGCTAGCGTCATGCTTGTTGCTATTCCGTTCGCACAAGGGAATTCCGATCGTATCCGCCGAAACTAGCTAATTCGGCTGTTGCCGTCGAGAGACGCCGCGCGTGACGAGGAGGGAGAGCGGGCATGTGCTTCAAACGACACAATGGCATCGCGCAGATTACCATTTCAATTTTCGCTATAGTAAGTGCCGGTCGATAGGTATTCTACCAATTTGCGGAAATTTCTATGTTGTCCGTAAGCAGCCAGAGGCCAAGCCCGTTCATCTGCGCTTGGCGACGATCTCCTTGCGGGCGAAATCACGCGCCGCATCGGCACGACAGACGGCTGCGAAGGACTGATACATCGTTCCCGCGTTTCTCATCGCGATCTTGTCGCAGCGATCCAGCGCCATTTGATAGGCCCGCTTCGTGGCGGCGCTCGCCTTACCCATGAAGATCGGCTCACATTTCTCTTGTACCGTGGTGGAGAGCGCATTGTCCCCGCTCGAGCCGAGCTGGCACGCATGGAGCAGCCTTGCCGCCCGATCGCAATCCGGCGCGTCGCTTATGACCGCCGCCACCGCTTGCATATAGGAGCCGGCTTTCTCGATATCCGTGTCGCCGACCGGGCACGTCTCGGCCGCGATCGCCGTTGCGCTCAGGGAAATCGCACCCAGGAAGGCAAGGACGGATGGCACTTTCCCGAGCATAGGTCCCCCCGCTCGCTTCTGGTCAGTGATCCACCACGTGATATCATCGCTATCACCAGGATGCCAGCGAGCTGAGCGCGCTCAATCGATAGCAGCATCAACAAGGGCGACAAGAACACGAAATTCGAGAGACCGATCCATGACGAAATTTCTGTCGACTAAGATTGTCACACCGCTACTCGCCGGCACTTTCATCTTAAGCCTTGCAGGCTCGCCCGGGGCGCAGGCGCAGGAGGCTTTCGCCGGTACGTGGACCATCAGCAAGGCCGACACTGCCCCTTGGGCCTCCGCCCCGCCGAAACCCGACGACGAGCTCAAGCTCCTCATGGGCAAGACCGTGAGCTTCCTCAAGACCCGCATCGACGGCCCCAGGCCCGTGCGCTGCGCCAAGCTCAAATACGAGATCAAGGACTATACGCCGGACATGCTGTTCCAGGGTACCCTCAGCGCCGACCCGGCCAAGCAGGCGGCTGCGCTCGGCTTCAAAGGTGAGACGATCAAGACGCTCGAGACCGGCTGCGGCAACGAACTCGACTACCACATGGTCGACGCCAACACAGTGCTGTTCGGCCTGAACGACCGCGTCTACACGCTCGCCCGCAAGATGCCTTAGGAGAGCATAGTCCCAAAACGTGGGGAACTCAGACCGCGCCGCCCCAACAATCCAATCCGATGTCCAGCGTCGGCGCGCTGTGGGTGATCCATCCGATTGACATCAGATCGACCCCCGAGGCCGCGATTTCAGGAGCTGTCTCTGGCGTCACCCGGCCTGAAGCTTCGGTGATCGCGCGGCCGGCAACCATGCGGACGGCTTGGCGCAATTGGTCCAACGACATGTTGTCGAGCAGCACGGCATCGGCACCAACACTCAACGCCTCCTCCAATTGTTCCAGAGTGTCGACCTCCACCTCGATCTTGACGAGATGGCCAACGCCGGCCCGCACCCGCTCGATCGCGGTGCGAACGCCGCCCACCATCGCGATGTGATTGTCCTTGATCAGCACGGCATCATCGAGACCGAACCGATGATTGCTGCCGCCCCCTGCCCGCACCGCATATTTTTCCAGCGCCCGCAAACCGGGTGTCGTCTTGCGGGTGCAGACGATGCGCGCTTTGTGTCCCGCAACCGCCGCGACAATGGACGCGGTCGCTGAGGCGATGCCGCTCAGCCGGCACAGAAAGTTCAGCGCCGTCCGCTCACCCGAGAGAAGCGCGCGCGCCGGGCCATGAATGAGCGCAATCGTCTGCCCCGGCTCCAGGCGGGCGCCGTCATCGCATTGGCGGCTGATCTCCATCCGCTCCTCGAGGAGCCGCCAGGCCAGCGCCGCGACGTCAATGCCCGCCAGGACGCCGGGCTGGCGCGCTATCAGTGCGGCACTGAAGACAAGATCGGCGGGTGCCAATGCGTCGGTGGTCAGATCGCCGGCACGGCCGAGGTCTTCGAGCAGGGCGTTTCGCACGACGGGCTCGATCATAATGGTGGGCAGGGGATAAAATGGCATGGTCTCGCTCGTTCAGGCGATGAGGGGCTGGTCAATCGGAGAAAGGTCGCGTGCGGTTGACAATGCCTCGTCAAGGCACAGCACGGACCGTCTGGGAATGGCGTCACGCATGGGAAAATCGGTCCGCCAATGGGCGCCGCGGCTTTCCTGCCGGCGCCAGGCGGCAACGGCCATTATCAGGCCGGTGAGCGCCGGATCAGCGGCCGGCCCGCGGCTGTGCGCAATCGGGAGCAGCATGCGGATCATCTCCTCCAAGCCGCGTCCGTCCCGCAGAACACCGAGCCCGCGCGAGAGAATGGCGCGAAGGCTGGACGGATCGGACGCGCAAGGGAGCCCGATCTCACGTGGCCGCACCGACCGCCCCGCATCTGCGCCGGCCACGCTCTGCGCGACCCATCCCGCACATACGACGGCTTCCAGCAGCGAATTGCTGGCGAGCCGATTGGCGCCGTGGAGCCCTGTTGCGGCCGCCTCGCCGCAAGCCCACAGTCCCGGCACGCTACTGCGTCCTGATGCGTCCACGGCGATGCCGCCCATGTGGTAGTGAACCGCCGGCTGGATCGGGATCAATTGGGTGGCCGGATCGATCCCGGCCGCCCGGCAGGCCGCGGTGATGACCGGGAAGTGCTCGGCGAAATGCGCACCGGGCTTGACGCGCGCATCCAAAAAGGTCGCGTGCCCCGCGCTGAGGCGCCGCCACACGCCGCGCGCGACAATATCGCGGGAGGCGAGTTCGGCCCCAGGCTCGCCGGCGAGGAACCGGTCGCCGGTCTCATCGACCAGCAACGCCCCTTCCCCACGCACCGCCTCGCTGATGAGCGGCGCCGGACGATGCGGCCCGGCCAGTGCGGTCGGGTGGAACTGAATGAACTCGAGGTCCGCCAGCTGCGCCCCGGCGCGGGCGGCCAGCGCCAATCCCTGACCGAAGCTGCCATCGGGATTGGTGGTCTGCGTGAACAGGCCGCCGATGCCGCCGGTCGCGATGACAACGCGGTTGGTCGGAAGCGTTGCGCCGCCGCGCGGACCGGCGACCAGCACGCCGCGCAGCACGCCATCCTCCACGAGCAAGCGCCTCGCCTCGAACCCTTCAAGCACAGTGATCGACGGCGTGGCGCGCGCCGCGGCCGCGAGCGCGCGCACGATCTCCCGTCCCGTGCCGTCGCCAGCCGCATGGACGATCCGCCGGCGGCCGTGCGCCGCCTCCAGCCCCAGCGCCAGCGCGCCATCCGGCATGCGATCGAAACGAACGCCGAGACGGCATAGGGCTTCGATGGCCGCCGGCGCCGCCGCGGTAATCCGCGCGGCCGCCTCACGGTCGCAAAGACCATCGCCGGCGGCCAGCGTGTCGTCGAGATGCAGCGACGGGCTGTCATCCGTCCCCATGCTCGCCGCCAGGCCGCCCTGGGCCCAAACACTCGAAGACTCCGCGCCGAGCCGTCCCTTCGACAGCAAGATCACCGGCTGAGGCGCCAGCCGCAGAGCGGTCATCAGGCCTGCGATGCCGGCGCCAATGATCACCGGCTGACCGGCCAGCTTCAAAAGATCGCGGGTCATAGGGCTAGCATCCTCTCGACGGCGCGGCGCGCTTGATCGGCCACCGCCGGATCGACCTCCACCACGTGCTCGTTCCTCTCCAGCGCGCGGCGGATGTTGCGCAACGTGATCCGTTTCATATGCGGGCACAGATTGCACGGCCGGACAAAATCGAGGTCCGGCCGCTGGGCGGCAATGTTGTCGCTCATCGAACATTCGGTCAGCAGGACGATCCGGCCAGCCCGTTGCGCTCCGACATAATCGGACATGGCCGCCGTGGAACCGGAAAAATCCGCCGCCGCGACAACCTCCGGCGGGCATTCCGGATGGGCCAGCACCACGACGTCGGGATAGGCCTCGCGCAATTCGGCGATATCGGCGGGCGTGAAGCGCTCGTGCACCTCGCAATGGCCTTTCCAGGCGATGATCTCGACATTCGTCTCGGCGGCGACGTTCTTAGCGAGATATTCGTCCGGCAGCATGATCACGCGCGATGCGCCGAACGATTCCACGACCTTGCGCGCATTGCCCGACGTGCAGCAGATGTCGACTTCGGCCTTCACATCCGCCGAGGTATTGACGTAGGCGATGACCGGAACGCCGGGATAGCGCTGGCGCAGCAGGCGGACATCGGCGGGCGTGATGGAATCGGCGAGCGAACAGCCGGCCGCGAGATCGGGAATGAGCACCGTCTTTTGCGGATTGAGCAATTTGGCGGTCTCGGCCATGAACCGCACACCGGCGAGGACGATCGTCTGCGCCTCGACCCTGGTCGCCTCGCGGGCCAGTGCAAGGCTGTCGCCGACAATGTCGGCGACGCAGTGAAAGATTTCCGGGGTCTGATAATTGTGCGCGAGGATGACCGCGTTGCGCGTGCGCTTCAACGCCAGAATGGCCTCGATATCCGTTTCGAACACCGGCCATTCGGCGGGCGGGATCACGGTACGGACGCGATCGTAAAGGGCGGCAGCGGATTCGTTCATTTTTTATACTCCAGTTGAGTATAATTAGTATACAAATATACTCAAGATGAGTATATATCGATAATATGAACCCTCGCTGGAATTTGTCAACTCAGGCGCGGGTGAGTGGTGGTTTCGTGCCGGCGACGGCGCGCTCGGCCAGCACCTCACGGCGGAACCGATAGAGCTTAGCCGGACGCCCCAGCTTCTCCGCCGCGGTCTGGCCGGTCTCCTCGATGAGTTCCTGTTGTTCGATCAGCCGGCGGAAATTCGGCTTGTGCACCAGGCGCCCCGCCAGCGCTTCCACCGCGCGCTGCAGATCGAGCAGCGTGAACGTCGGCGGCATCAGCTCGAACACCACGGGCCGGTATTTGATTTTGGCCCGCAGCCGCGCAATGGCGGTCGCCAGAATGCGGCGGTGATCGCCAGCCATCGCCCGGCCGGGAATCGTTGCGGCGCCCTTGCCCGAGCCGGCACGCATGGCCTCAGAAACAAGGCCGGCCTCGTACATCAACTCATAGCGTTGCAGGATCAATTCCTCGTTCCAGGGCGCGCCATCGAGGCCGAAGGTGACCGCGACGCGCTCCTCGCGCCCGCGTCGCTGAGCGGCATTGCCGGCCGCGCCGACCCAGGTGCGCAGCGGGGACATCAAGGCGCTTTCAAAAAAGGGCGGAGGGCCGGCGCGGCGATCCTCCCAGGGAAAATACTCGTACCAGTTGCGCCATCCAGCCTCGCTATCCCCCCTCGTACCGACCTCGCGGGCCGCGCCGGCCTCGCGGGTGAGACCCAGATAGCTGATCGAAATGACCCGGTTTCCGAGGCCCGCGCCGTCCCGATCGCGATCGGCAAACGTATAAAGCTGCTCGATGTAGCCCAGCGGATGGCCGGTTTGCCGCTCGACCCAGGTTCGCAGTCCAGATTGCAACGAACGGTCGCCCTGGCCAAAATCGCCGGACGGCAGCGCCGAACCATCGCCAATCGTCATGACGCGCGGTTCGCCAGCGGTGACGGCCGCGAGAACCGCAACCAGATCAACCGAGAGGTCGGTTTTCGTCAGCATCGGTAAACCCTGAAGCAACGCAGTGAGAGCTCCTCTCGATTGCGATCCCCTTCGTCGAACAGCGTGAAACTTCGTCAGACCGGATTCTGTTGTTACACTATCAGTTGCATGGCGTCTCCTTCAACTCGGAACACACCGATGGTCTCGCATTGAATCTGCTTTCGCCGACGAGAAAGGATGCCTTGCCAAGGCCCGCCGGGATTCACCAAGGCTTGGTCCTACGACCATTGAAATCTTCGTCAAAGACGGCAGATACTGTGGATCTTGCCCTCTCATGTAGCTGGATTGGTCTCCCCATGAAAACATATGAACTCGGTCGATCTGGGCTCAAGGTTGCCCCTTGGGCATTTGGTGGCAATGTATTTGGGTGGACAGCCGACCAAAACACGAGCTTTCAACTCCTGGATCAGTTCGTCGACCGAGGCTTTAATCTCATCGACACGGCGGACATCTATTCGCGCTGGATTCCCGGCCACACCGGCGGCGAGTCGGAAACAATCATCGGAACGTGGCTGTCCCAGCGGGCCGGGCGCCGCGCGAAGGTTGTGATTGCGACGAAAGTGGGCATGGAGATGGCCGATGGCAAAGGGCTTTCCCGTGCCCATATACGGCGAGCGGTAGATGCCTCTTTGGCGCGATTAAAGACCGATTATATTGATCTTTACCAATCCCATGAGGATGATCCCGCAACGCCGCTCGAGGAGACGCTGGAGACTTATCGCGAGCTCATCGGTGCGGGCAAAGTGCGTGCGATCGGCGCGTCCAACTATTCCGCGCCTCGGCTTGCCGCAGCGCTCGAACTCGCGCGCGAGAAGGGCTTACCGCGTTACGAAACCATACAGCCTTTGTACAATCTCTATTCGCGGAGCGAATTCGAAGGGCCATTGGCGGAATTGGCCGACAAGGAGGGATTGGGTGTAATCCCCTATTATGGCCTCGCCGCGGGTTTTCTGACCGGTAAATATCGAACGCAAGCGGACGTTGGAACGAGCGCCCGCGCGTATCGCGTCAAAGATATGATCAACGACCGTGGATTGCGCATTCTCGACGCGCTGGCGCAAGTGGGCAAAGATGTGAACGCCACATCCGCGCAGGTTGCGCTTGCCTGGCTCAGGGCGAAGAAATGTATTCCGATCGCCAGCGCGACGAGCTTGGAGCAGGCGGATGAACTCGCGCATTTCGTTGACGTTATCCTCGATGACGAGGCGGTTCACCGTTTGGACGAAGCGAGCAGCGTTCCTTAAGATTTAGAATTGACAGTCGCGTAAGATCGAGACCGGAAATACGTTCTTCCATGGATTTGCCCGCTCGTGTGCTTGCATAGCAAGGCCGTGGGCGCCGTGTAGGCGGAAGGCGCCCAGAGGGCGCTTGCTAGTCGTTTGAATTTTCTGTGAGCGGCCGCTCTATATTCATTGACCTCGATCAATGTCATGTCCTGTCGGGACCCTACTCTGCGCCGCGCTGAACGCAACGAGGGAATTCTCGACATGGCGAAGACAATGAAAGCTGCGGTGGTTCACGAATTCGGCAAGCCTCTTCGAATCGAAGAAGTGCCAGTCCCAACACCGGGGTATGGCGAAGTGCTCGTAAAGATCGTCGCCTCCGGCGTCTGCCATACGGACCTTCACGCGGCTGCAGGTGATTGGCCGGTAAAGCCGACGGTGCCGTTCATACCCGGGCACGAAGGCGCGGGCATCGTCGCAGCCGTCGGCCCCGGCGTCGTCGCGCTGAAGGAGGGCGACGCAGTCGGTACGGCCTGGCTTCATGACGCCTGCGGCCGCTGTGAGTTCTGCGGGACGGGATGGGAGACGCTCTGCGAGCACCAACACATGAGCGGTTATACGGTCAACGGCAGCTTCGCCGAATATGCGATCGGCGCTGCCGACTATGTCGCTCGTCTGCCCAAGGATGGGGACTTCGCCGAGCTGGCGCCCATCCTCTGTGCGGGGGTCACAACTTACAAAGGTATTAAGGAAACCGAGGCACGACCGGGTGAGTGGCTCGCCATCTCCGGCATTGGCGGCCTCGGCCATATCGCCATCCAATACGCCAAGGCGATGGGGCTGCATGTCGTGGCCCTTGATGTGACTGAGGAAAAGCTGGAACTTGCGCGTCGGCTCGGCGCCGAAGTCGCCATCAACGCCAGGTCCCAAGATGCGGCGGCGCAGGTGATCAAGGAAACCAACGGGGGCGCGCATGGGGTGCTCGTAACGGCGGTGTCCGTGCCCGCTTTTACACAGGCGCTCGGCATGGTACGCCGTAAGGGCACCATCGCCCTCAGCGCGCTGCCGCCGGGCGATTTTCCGACACCTATCTTTGACGTCGTGCTGAAGCGTATCACCATCCGCGGATCCATCGTTGGCACGCGCCAAGACCTCGCCGAAGCGGTGCAGTTCGCTGCCGAGGGCAAAGTCAAGGCCCATATCCACAAGGCAAAGCTCGAAGACATCAACACGATCTTCGACAACCTCGACAGGGGTCGGGTCGATGGCCGCATGGTCATGACCTTCTGACCAACCGAGATTCGCCACCACGATTGCCTTCGTAGCCAGGCCCGACGAGATTGGAGGTCGCTTTTGCGAGGACTGTCGCGCATCCGACGTAACGGACGCGACAATCGGCCCAATGCGCCCGGGTGTCAGATCGTGCGCTTTCCATCCACCGTATGCCAAAGCGCTTTGGCCTGAAAGCGAGGAGATGATGGGCGAGCGCTTCTGACACGAGGGCCCTACCGGGAAGGTAGCACGCTGCGCTATTAATGGCTGACTCACAATTCACCCTCGACCCTTGTGTCGCGGCTCCTCCGAGTCCTTGCGTTGGATCAACGCGATCCTTGAGCAGGATGTGCTATGCGCATTTGGCGCCGGCGTGAAGTCGGTGCGAAGGTGAACGCGGATGAGTTACCATATGAGCAAGGCCATTGAGACCTCATTTGACGAGGCGGCAGCCCGTGTTACCGAGGCCCTTAAGGTGGGTGTCGATTACGCGCCCTACATGATCCTCGGCGCATGCAATCCGCATCTGGCGTGGCGCGCTCTCCAAGTTGAAGACAAGATCGACACGATGCCGCCTTGCAATGTCGTCGTCAGAGAGGAAAGGCCTGGCCCAATAGAAGTTACCGCGATCGATCCCGTCGCATCCATGTCAGCGATTGGCGATCCAAAACTTGCCAAAATCGCCGACGGCGTTCGGCACCTTCTCACCGAAGTCATCCAGCAGCTTTAGCGTCGCCAGCCCCATCTAAGGATGTCACATGAACGAGACCGTGCTGCGAAGATTCCTCCTCATTGTAGCAGCGGTCGGTCTCGCCACGGGGCTGATCGTTCCCTATACTGGGCTGAACGCCGTACGGCCCGCTCCCGTGTGGACCATTGCCACGTTGCCGGCGGTCATCGCCCTAGCGATATCTATTCTACGTGACCTGTGGATCGGCCGACTCGGCGTCGATGCGATCGCATTGGTGTCAATGTCGGCTGCGCTTGCGCTCGGCCAGCCGCTCGCAGCGGTGGTCGTGGCCATCATGTATTCGGGGGGCACCGTTCTCGAGGATTTCGCGCGCGGCCGCGCCGAGCATGATTTGACCTTGCTAAGCGACAAATCGCCGCGCGATGCGCACCGCCTTTCAGGCGGAGCGACCGAAACTATCCCCGCCGACCAAATTTGTGTAGGCGACGAATTGCTGGTGCAAGCTGGCGAGCTATTGCCCGTGGACGGCATCCTTATCGACGCTCTAGCCAGCATCGACGAGTCCGCGGTAACCGGCGAGCCGCTTCCGGAAAAACGCGTTCGTGGTGACGTACTTCGCAGTGGCACGACTAACGCAGGCGAAGCGTTCCGCATGCGCGCATCGGCGGTCGCAAGCCAAAGCACGTATGCTGCCATCGTTCGAATGGTTGCGGCTGCCCAAACGGCGAAAGCACCCTTCATTCGCATGGCCGACCGGTTCGCCGTCATAATGCTACCGGCGACACTGATCTTCTCGGCCATTGCCTGGTATTTTTCTGGTGATCCAGTCCGAGCCCTCGCGGTGCTGGTGGTCGCCACGCCCTGCCCTCTCATCCTTGCTGCCCCAGTTGCTTTCATCGGCGGCATCTCGCGCTCGGCGCAAATCGGTGTGCTGATGAAAGGAAGCGCGGCGTTGGAGGCACTGGCCAAAGTGCGAACGGTGATATTCGACAAGACGGGGACGCTGACGCACGGTGGTACAGAACTCATCTATACCGACGTCGCACCAGACGTGGATCAAAACGAAGTGATACGACTGTTAGCTTCGCTCGAACAAGCATCGCATCACGTACTAGCGGAAACGATTGTCGTGCATGCCCGTAGGATGGGACTAACGCTTTTCCGCCCTGATGACGTTAGGGAGCACCGCGGCTCGGGGCTGGAAGGAATCGTCGACGGGATCGCCATACTCGCTGGCTCGCAAAAGCTCGTTCTTGCAAACAACCCGCTGCCCAAATGGGCAAAGGAACGCGTCGATCACGACGATGGACAGGCATTGCTAAGGGTCTTCGTGGCACTAGACAGTAAGCTGGCTGCGCTGTTCACCTTTGGCGACACATTGCGCCCGGACGCGCTCGACACGCTGAACGACCTTCGCTCGGCGGGATTGTCTCGACGTCTGATGCTCACGGGCGATGACGACGCGGCCGCGTCGCACGTTGCCAAGGCTCTAGGCATCGACTCATTCTTTGCCAATGCTACCCCCACCACCAAGGTCGCGGTCGTGAAGGCAGAACAACTTCTCGCTCCAACGATGATGGTTGGCGACGGAATCAACGATGCACCGGCGCTGGCAACCGCAACCGTCGGTGTCGCAGTGGGTGTGCGCGGCGCGACGGCATCAAGCCAGGCGGCCGACATCGTTCTCTTGTCAAACCGTCTTCAGCCCTTGGCAGACGCCGTTCTGATTGCGCAGCGGACACGGTCAATCGCGTGGCAGAGCATCGTCGTGGGACTCACACTTTCCGGGGTGGCGATGATCGCAGCAGCATTCGGCATGATTGCTCCGGTTGGTGGAGCGATACTGCAGGAGTTCATCGATGTCGCCGTCATCTTGAATGCGCTTCGCACGCTGCGTGAGGGTGATCGCGCTAACCGCCCCGTTGCCATTGACAACGATCAAACACTTTTCGAGGCATAACCTGTAAGATCGAGCGCTTGGGAGAGACCGGACGATCCTATTGTCTCGCCGCGGCTATTTCCTGACCGTTGATAAAGCAGGAGTAGGTTTATCGTGGACAAGTTGGTCGTTTGCAGCACATGCGGTAGCGTCAATCGCCTGGGATTGGAACACCCGGCTTCGGCGGCAAAATGTGGCAAATGCGGCCGCAGGTTATTCACGGCCTCGCCGCCAAACGTCGGCGGCGCTACCTTCAAACGCCACCTGACACGAAGCACCGTTCCCATTCTAGTCGATGTCTGGGCGCCTTGGTGTGGCCCCTGCAGGATGATGGCACCAGCCTACGAAGCAGCAGCACAGGAACTCGAGCCGGATATTGTTCTCATCAAGCTCAACTCTGATCGCGAGCAAGCCATCTCGGCGGAGTTGGGCATTCGAGGCATACCTACAATGATTTTATTCTACGGTGGCCGGGAAGTCGCACGCACATCCGGAGTGAGGTCTGCCGAGCAGATCGTCAGATGGGTTCGTGACCATCTACCCACAATTGTCGCATGATCTCGGGCATGGACGCGCTTCTTGCCCGCCTTGGCCTGGCACTGGCGATCGGCTTGCTGATCGGTCTCGAACGCGGTTGGCGCGAACGCGACGCCCCCGACAGAAGCCGCACGGCAGGAATCCGCACATACGGCATCTCGGGTCTGGTGGGCGGCATCTTCGCCGCACTCGCACAGGCGCTAGACGCGGCATCCGTACTCGTGGCCGGTTTCTTCGGTTTTGCTGCCGTCTTTACATTGTACAAATTGAGGGAGGCTGCCCACGACGAGGATTTCAGCGCCACCGGCGTTATCGCGGGTCTCGGCGTGTTCGCGCTGGGCGCGATGGCGGTGGTTGGAGACTATCAGGCGGCGGCGGGCGCGGCAGCGGCACTTGCTGCGGTCCTCGCCAGCCGCGAAGTTTTACATGAATTGTTGAAACGGCTGACGTGGGTCGAGCTGCGCTCGGCGCTGATCCTGTCCGTGATGACGGCGATCATCCTGCCACTCCTGCCCAATCGCGCCGTCGATCCTTGGGATGCCCTCAATCCGAGGCAAATTTGGTTCTTCACGGTTCTCACCGCGGGAATCTCCTACTTCGGCTATATCGCGGTGCGTCTGCTCGGCACGACGCGTGGTCTAATTGTCAGCGCACTCACCGGCGCGGTAATCTCGTCGACCGCGGTTACACTCGCACTCGGCCGCGGCGCAACGACCGATAAGGACGCCTATCCGCTGGCCGGTGCTGCTTCTCTGGCAGCCGCCGTCTCGATAGCGCGTGTCGGCGCAATTGTTGCTGTGGTGCAACCACAAGTCCTCTTGACGATGGGTCCGACGGCGTGCACCGCCGCCCTGGGCTTTTGCCTGTGTGGCCTTGTGCTCCTGATCGGATACAGCAAACGCGACGGCGTCAGCCAACCGATACGCAGCCCCTTCGAGCTTGGTCCACTATTCCTCTTTGCCTCTTTATTCGCAGTGGTAGCGATCGTGAATGCCGCATTGGCGAGTCACATCGGCACGCGCGGACTGCTGGCCACTTCGGCGATTTCGGGCGCGATAGATGTCGATGTCGCTGCTCTCAGTGCTTTGAGATTGGTCGGAACTTCCGCCACAGCTGAAACGGGTGCCGACGCGGTACTTTCTGCCATAGCGATCAATTCGCTGTTGCGATTGGTCGTGGCTATCGCTTCCGGCCCGGCACGCTTCTGGATGCCACTGCTTGTCGCTTCCGGTATTGCCCTCGGACTCGGCTCCCTGACATTCGCGCTTCTCCCATCCTTCTGATCCAATATCGTCTGGAGTGAAGATCAAAACGCGGTCTGATCCGCGGGTTTCGTCGGAAATCTCGATGCCTTGACACACGCCGATGGACGGCATGCGACCGTTGATTAAGGCGCAATCCATTTCCCGTCGCGCAGTTCTTCAGTCTCATTGATGCGTGGATCTGGCCGAAGGCCGGCTGAAGCTTCGATCGCCGATCGCAACAGCGGCGCCACAACTTTCTTCCCCTGTCTGCGAGACATCGTTCCGAGTGCGACAACAAAGTTTCTTCCCTGCCGTCGGAGCTCCCTATAGACACGCCTTTCTTAGCCGATACTTATTCTATGCGGCCCACGCTCAACGGGGCCGCTCAGTCGCTCCAGCGCCAATTGGCGATTTCCGGCATGTCTTCGCCATGCTCGCCGACATAGAGTTTATGCCGCTCCATGAGCCGCCAATAGTCGGCGGTCGCCCGGGCCCGGTGGGATGCAAGGCGCGGGACGCGTTGGACAACATCGAGTGCGAGCTGATAGCGGTCGAGATGGTTGAGTACGACCATATCGAAGGGCGTCGTGGTTGTGCCTTCCTCATTATAGCCGCGAACGTGGAAGTTATCGTGATTAGGTTGATTGTGAATGAGGCGGTGAATGAGCGACGGATAGCCGTGAAAGGCGAAGATGACTGGCTTGTCGGCGGTGAAAAGTGTCGCGAAGTCATGCGCGTTGAGCCCATGCGGATGTTGATCGCGCCGCTGCAGAACCATCAAATCGACGATGTTCACGACGCGGATCCGGAGGTCCGGTATGGATTTTCGTAAGATCGTCACAGCTGCGAGGGTCTCCAACGTCGGCACATCGCCAGCGCAAGCCATGACCACGTCGGGGTCGCCCGCATCGTTGCTGGCCCAAGCCCAGATACCGGCACCTGCCGCGCAGTGGCGCACGGCAGCGTCAATGTCGAGCCACTGCCATTCGGGTTGCTTTCCGGCGACGATCACGTTGATGTAATCGCGGCTGCGCAGACAATGGTCCACGACGGACAGAAGGCAGTTGGCGTCCGGTGGCAGATAGATCCGTGCGACCTCCGCTTTCTTGTTGGCAACATGGTCGATGAAGCCGGGATCTTGATGCGAGAAGCCGTTATGGTCCTGTCGCCAGACATGCGATGTGAGAAGATAATTGAGCGAGGCAATGGGTTTGCGCCAGGGCAGTTGCTTGGCGACCTTCAGCCATTTCGCATGTTGATTGACCATTGAATCGACGATGTGAATGAACGCCTCATAACATGAAAAGAGCCCGTGCCGGCCGGTCAGCAGGTAGCCTTCGAGCCATCCTTGGCACATGTGTTCGCTGAGCACTTCCATCACCCGGCCGTCGCGGTCGAGGTTTATGTCGACGCCAAGAAGGTCGGCCATCCATTCCTTGCCGGTCGCTTCGAAGACGGCATCAAGCCGGTTCGAGGCTGTCTCGTCGGGGCCAAAGATACGGAAATTCTGCTGTGTCGCGTTCAATTTCATGACATCGCGCAAGAATGTTCCGAGCACGCGCGTCGATTCCGCTTCGGTGGTACCTGGCGAAGGAACGGCAACGGCGTAATCTTGAAAGCGTGGCATGGAAAGTGGCACCAGGAGTTCGCCGCCATTGGCGTGGGGATTGGCGCTCATGCGCCGATGACCCGTGGGCGCCAGCGCGGCAATGTCTTCACGGAACCGGCCATGCGCGTCGAAAAGATCCTGCGGCCGATAGCTTTTCAGCCAATATTCGAGCTGCTTGACATGCTCATCAGCCTTGAAATTGGCGATGGGGACTTGATGGGCGCGCCAAGTGCCTTCGACCGGAAGGCCATCGACGAATTTTGGGCCGGTCCAGCCTTTGGGCGTGCGGAAGATGATCATCGGCCAGAGGGGACGCTCTGGCGGTGCTTCGCGTTCGGGATCGCGCGCCGCGTTTTGGATGGCGCGGATTTTGGCCAGCGCCGAGTCGAGTGCGGTTGCAAGAAGGTAATGCACCTTCACCGGCTCGTCGCCTTCAACAAAGACCGGTTCGTAACCATAGCCGACGAAGAGGCTACGTAGTTCCTCGGTGCTGATACGGGCAAGAATCGTCGGGTTCGCGATCTTGAAGCCGTTGAGGTGCAGGATCGGCAACACGGCGCCGTCGCGCGAGGGATTCAGGAACTTGTTGGAATGCCAACTCGTTGCCAGCGCGCCGGTTTCCGCTTCGCCGTCGCCGACAATGCAAGTGACGATCAGATCGGGATTGTCGAAGGCGGCGCCATAAGCATGCAAGAGCGAATAGCCAAGCTCACCGCCTTCATGAATGGAGCCGGGAGTTTCGGGCGAAACGTGGCTCGGCACGCCATAGGGCCAGGAGAATTGCTTGAAAAGGCGTTTTAGACCACTCTTATTCTGCTCGATGCTCGGATAGGTCTCGGTGTAAGATCCTTCGAGATAGCTTTGCGCCACGAGGCCAGGGCCGCCGTGACCGGGACCAATGACATAAATCATGTTCAGATCATTTTGCGTGATCAGCCGATTGAGATGCACGTAAATAAAATTGAGTCCCGTCGTCGTTCCCCAATGGCCAAGCAGGCGCGGCTTGATGTGGTCACGCGTCAGCGGTGCCTCTAGAAGCGGGTTGTCCCGGAGGTAGATTTGCCCAACAGACAGATAATTTGCGGCGCGCCAATACGCATCCATCGTCGTAAACTGATCAGGGGAAAGGGCCTGTGACATGGTTGGTGTCTCCTAAGCTGCAATCGTTTTGCAGGACGGCAATATGCGTTGGACGGAGACTTGCACATTGATCGGGCGCAAACCGCCTATGTTTCATCGCCGGGTCGTCGTTGGGACCAGTTGGCTACGCTTGTGGGTGCAGCATCTTCAACGCAGATGGATTTGTTCCTAATGTTCTCGTGCAAAGCGGAAACGGCGAGCATACGGTCCATAATACCTCCCGACGCGAGCAAGATCATCGTGAAGGATCGGCGATTTTGCCGCATTGCGGCAAATCAATTGCCTATTCCGCACCGCTCCCCATCTGCTTGATTCATATCAAGTATGTGCATGCGCCATCCTTGTAAGGTACGGCACCACACGCATTGAAACGGCTGGAACCTGCTATGACCTATACATCGTTGATGGCCCATGTGGACCCCGAAGCGGAAAAATCGGCTATCCTTGACATAAGTGTCGATCTCGCAAAGCTGTTCGATGCCAAGGTGATTGGCGTTGCCGCATGTCAGCCGCTGCAACTCGTCTATGCGCATGGTTATGTGCCACCGGAGATCATCGACCAAAACCAGATCGATATGGAAAAGATGTTGAAACAGGCGGGCGCTCAATTTTATGCCGCCATGCAGGGGCGCGCACCGCGTTACGAATGGCGCGCAAGCGTTACCGTTGACGCGCTCGCCAATTATTTCGCCGGCCAGAGCGGGACCGCGGATCTTTTCATAACACAACGGGCAAGTCATCAAAACGCCTTCGATCGGCCGCAGCATCTGAATTTGGGCGATTTCGTCATGCGGTCCGGCCGCCCCGTTCTTATCATCCCGCCCGACGCGTCACGGGTGGCGCTCGATCATGTGGTGGTCGCATGGAAGGAGACACGCGAGGCGCGGCGCGCCATCGCCGACGCCATCCCCCTGTTGGGCAAGGCCCGCCGCGTGACGATCGCGACGATTGTGCCCGAGGAGGAAGAGAACAGCGCGCAGATGGGATTGGAGGATATTGTCGGGTGGCTGAAAGGCCATCATGTGAAGGCTGACAGTCGCGTCCTGACCGCCGCCGGCAGAGACACCGACATGCTGGCAGATTTCCTCCTTGAGCAACAGGCGGATCTCGTTGTGGCGGGCGCCTATGGCCACAATCGTCTCCGAGAATGGGTTTTCGGTGGCATGACGGCGGATCTTCTCTTATCGTCCGGTTACAGCGTCTTGCTTTCTCACTGAGGGCCATGGCCGACAAGGAGAGACGGCTCCTCATGCACGCGATGTTACTCAAAAGGATTGGCCATCCTTTGGAATGGACCGAGTTGCCGGATCGGCTGCCCGAGCCGGGACAGGTCCGCGTAAAAGTATCGGCGTGCGGGGTGTGCCGAACAGATCTCCATGTCGTCGACGGAGACTTGCCCAATCCGAAATTACCGATCATTCCCGGGCATGAAGTGATTGGTCGGATTGATCTCCTGGGAGATAGTGTTGCAGGCCTGAAAATCGGTCAGCGTGTGGGTGTTCCGTGGATGGCGAAGACCTGCGGTCAATGCGCCTATTGCGTCGATCAGCATGAGAATCTCTGCGACCAGGCGCTCTTTACCGGCTACACGTGTGACGGCGGTTTCGCGACGGCTGTCATTGCTGATGCGCATTTCGTCTTTCCGCTCGGCGAGGAGGGCGAGGATGTTGCGCTGGCGCCGCTGATGTGCGCCGGCCTCATCGGCTGGCGATCGCTTGTCATGGCGGGCAAAGCCAAGCGGCTTGGGCTCTATGGCTTTGGCGCCGCGGCACATATCGTCGCCCAGGTGGCCCAATGGCAAGGGCAATCGGTGTTCGCCTTCACGCGGCCCGGCGACCTGCCGGCCCAAGCCTTCGCGCGGGGCCTTGGCGCGGTTTGGGCCGGGGGCTCGGACGATATGCCGCCGCAGCCGCTTGACGCTGCAATCATTTACGCCAGCGCGGGCGAACTTGTGCCGCAAGCGCTCAAGGCAGTCCGCAAGGGCGGACGAGTCGTTTGTGCCGGCATTCACATGAGCGACATTCCGAGCTTTCCCTACCATATGCTCTGGGAAGAGCGGCAGCTCGTCTCCGTCGCCAATTTGACGCGACAGGATGGCCTCGACTTTTTGCGCCAGGCGCCCCGGATCGGTATCGTGACGAGAACGACGTCTTATCCCCTGGCGCAAGCCAACCAAGCTCTGGCCGATCTGCGCGCCGGCCGGTTTGAAGGGGCCGCGGTGCTGCAGCCTTGACGCCGATCAAGGACAAAGCCGGCAAACACCGCTTGTATCGCGCCAACGCATCTTGGAGGGACCATCAATGGAATTGGTGCCAGAGACTCAATCCGCGATCGCAAGCCGGTGCTTTGGACAAGACCCAGCGGTGACTCTGACTGTCCTGACCGATCTTGGCATGAGTGACGACGCGATCGGCCGTTATTTATGTCTTGAGCTCGCGGACCTCGCGGCCATGCGCGTTCATTATCAAGCCGCACGGCCCGCCCCATGCGACATAACGTGCTGCGCACGCTGCCTATTTGATCCGCATCATCGCTGTCCGATCCCTTGTGCATAAGAAGGGAGCAAGCGTAACGCTTTAACGAGGAGTTCTCCATGTCTCATGACGACAAGTTACAGCAGCAGGTTCTTGAAGAGCTTGCGTGGGAGCCTAGTGTCACCCCTGCCCATATCGGCGTCGCGGTCGATAATGGCATTGTTACATTGACGGGATCCGTTAACACCTTCATGGAAAAGATCATGGCCGACGCGGCCGCCCAGCGTGTGAAAGGCGTGCGGGCTGTCGTCGAAGAGATCAAAGTCAAGCTCCCTGATGACGCACGTTTCGACGATGGCGAGATCGCGGCCAGCGCCGCCGATCGTCTCGATCACGACGTATTTGTTCCCCATCGCGCGGTTAAGGTCAGTGTAGAGAACGGCTGGATCACCCTGAGCGGCGAAGTCACTTGGGATTACCAACGTCGAGCGGCGGGACAATGCGTGGAACGGTTGCCGGGAGTCACAGGCGTCAGCAACCATATTGAACTGAAGCCCGTCGTCAATGTCGAAAATATTCGCGATGACATCACGCACGCCCTGCACCGATCCTGGTTTTTTGATCCGCAAACAATAGCCGTAAGCGCCGAGGGCGGTAAGGTTCGGTTGAGCGGAACCGTAAAATCTCCGGCCGAACGCGCGGTCGCCGCCGCCACCGCCTGGTCAGCCCCAGGTGTGACGGATGTCCGCAACGATTTGACAGTCGCCTAACGCAAAGCGTCGTTTAAAATTCGCTTTGCGATTGCGAGCGAAGTGAGGATCGCGCCAGTATGCGGGAAACGCGTTTTCCCGCAGCCTTTTGCGAAAAATCTCCTCTCGCTGGACCGAGGACGCGGCGTGTACACGCCTGCATGACTCCCAATGTGCGGTTTGGCCACGATCCGGCGTTGCGCCTCACGGAATAATTGCATCAGATTGACAGTAATCAAGGCGGTACCATTCCTCAAAGCAGATCATTAATTTGTTATCCACGTTTGATCCGACCGACAGGAGGAAACTGGACCGCGATATGCCTTCATTCAGGAGTTTCTGGCCATCGCCGCTGCGCCCGGCCCAGGTTGAACCAACATTTAGCGCTTCGAATGTGCCAAGTACATTGCTGCGTTTTGTACTATACGTCAGCATCTGGGATCAGCTTTATCTCACCTTTCTCTCCATACTGGTCGCCGGCACTGGCATGTTTCCGATCGAAATGCAGAGACGTATCGTCAATGCCGCTGTGACGCGACAAGATTTTCACGCTATTTTGACTCTGGCAGCCTTGTATCTCTGTCTTGTCATTGCTCAAGGCCTACTGAAACTGTTGACCAATATATATCGCGCCTGGGTCGGCACGAATGCGACCCGATTGCTGAGATTATCGATCGGGTCCATTCCTTATGACGAAGATCCCAACACGTCCGTCCTTAAAGGTACAAAAATATCAATGATCATAATGGAAGCCGATGCGGTCGGTGGCTTTAGCGGCGATTGTATAGCCGAACCAGTTCTAAACGTGTCGATTCTGACTTTTGTATTCGGCTATTTATTTTATCTCCAACCAGTCATGGCACTTCTCGCGATTGTCATTTTTGCCATTCAAGCGACCTTCGTGCCCACCGTGCAGCGCGCAATCAATCAGCGTGTCGAGAGACGAATTTCCGCCTTGCGCCAAGCGGGCGCCGATGTCGTCAACGAAAGTGGCACAATCCAGGCTTCCTATCTGAATCGCTTTACAAGCGTATTTCAACTCGATGTCGGTATTTTTGATCTAAAATATACTCTAAATTTCCTTATGAACTTTGCTCAGCACATGGGAACTATCGGGGTAATCGTACTGGGCGCCTGGTTCGTCCTGAACGGGCGAATTCAAATCGGAACGGTCGTCGCATTTTTATCCGGCCTTGGAAGTGTCATAGATCCATGGGGCGATCTCATCGCCTGGTATCAAAATTACATGGTCACCGAAACGAAGTACAACCTTATCAGCTCTGCAATAACTACATTTCCGACCGAAGTAAAAGCATCGTGTACTGAATGATACCAAAACGCATGGTGAACATGCGGCCGGTTATTTTGACGATGCTTTAATATGGCCGACTTCAATATCTCCGTGTTCTCGCACTCCAGCACAGCCAGAAAGTGGACGGATCATTTGAGATAGCGCAAGGAAATAATCTCCAGGCGAGTGATATTATACAACGATTATCGAGTTTCGGCTCGTGGATCGCTAGCTGGAGGTTTCAAGATGGACAAGCCTGCATGGGAATTGACGACGAAAACGGGGTTAAAGCTTATCGTTCGGCCCGCCGACGAAGACGCCGATGCCGTCCTCGATGATCTATTTCATCATGTACGGGAGGAGGATTTGTGCTTCCGGTTCCTCACGGGACGTCATACCGTTTCTAAAGAGCAATTGCAGGCTATGACACATATCGACCACAAGAACACCGAAACCTACATTGCGTTTGTGGAAGGCACGCGTGTGCCTATTGCAACAGCGATGCTGGCGCGCGTTCCCGGAACGCAACGCGGTGAGGTCGCTATTTCAGTTCACGCCGATTTCAAGCATTACGGCATCGGATGGGAGCTTCTGGCGTTCACGGCTCGGCAGGCCAAAGGAAAGGGCCTTCAATCGATCGAGTCGATCGAGAGCCGCGCCAATCTCGAAGCCATTGAGGTTGAAAAAAATATGGGATTCACGACCCAGCCTTACGCAGGTGATGCATCGCTCGTTCTCGTTTCGAAGCAATTGTAGGCGAGTCAATCCTAGTCAAGAAAATCGATCGGCCCCTTGTTGAGGAACCAATCCCGCAGGGCGTGCCAAATCGAAGCCGTAAAGGTCCGCTTTGGCTCGACCGATTGCAATCTCGATGATTTCTGTTCGATTTGTATCTCTCCCCGGGGCGGCGGAACGCGTGGTTCTGCGGCTTCAGGAGGCACATCCGACTTTCGCCTAACTGGCTGCGGAAACCTAAAGATTGTTCCGGACACTTGAGTCTCCCGATAAGGCACCAACGTGATGAGCTTTCAAAAAGCATGAGGCGTAGCATGACATCTACAGTCAAGTGCGCCGCGACAGGAGCATTTATGATCGGCCGCGGGCCAGCCGCAATCTGTACGCGATCGTGGAAAGATCAATTGATAGCTTCCGCGCGGCCTCCTCGTTGAGCCGAAATATGAACTCTCGTGGATCCGCCTCGCCGGGACGGCAACCTCTGAAGCGCACCGATACAACGTCGTCATCAGCATCAGGAGTCACTTCGAATGCATCGACATGAATTAGCTCGCAAAGCAGTTCCGACGCTCTCCTCGCATCATCTGCGACCGTTTGAATGGCGCTCATCTCGGTCTCGCTCCTCATCCGACAGAACTCTCAGACCCTTCCAGACGCCCAAAAGGGGCACATCAATGCGACACGAGCAGTGGCACGCTCAGAGACTCCATAAGGTCATGGCTGGCGCCGCCCAGCCACTTTTCAAGCGTCGGCGATTGGCCGTAAGCGCCTGCAACAATGAGGTCGGCTTCGATCGTGTCGAGCGAAGAAAATAGAGCCACTATCGGCGAGATATCCTCTTCGCTGCGCCAACCATAGGCTGTGGCCGGCACGCCATGTCGCCGCAGATGATCGATGATGCGCTCCTGATTCCTCTCCGGTCGCGCCTTAAAGGAGAAGGTGAAAACGGTAACCTTGTCGGCTCTGCGCAAGATTGGCAGCGCATCATGCACCGCACGCGTCGCTTCCCGGCTCGCGTTCCACGCGATCACAATCTTCTTGCCAACGGAGCTGTACCGCCACTCGTGAGGCAGGATCAAAACCGGCACTCCGGCCGTCAACACGACATCTTGAGGAATCGCCTTCGCTACGAGGTCGCGCGCTTCAAATAGCGGTTGCGGCGCGATGATTAGGTCGGCGCAATGCGCATCAGGATGAGGATGAGCGTTACGCGAGTTGACTTCCGAACGGAAGATTCCATCAATGCCGCCGGTTCGAATCGCCTCCTCAAACTGATTTTGCAGGCCCGTCGCTCGATCGCGCCACTCGCCGTCAAAAGCCGCCTGCGACGTCGCATCAACGCCAACGAGCCTGGCACCGTGCTCTCGTGCAATTGCAATCGCCAATTTGAGACGATGATCCGTATCAAACGACGGATCCAAATAGATAACGATGTCTTTGTAGGCCATTATCCTCTCCGCTTTCACGCCAATCGTCATTCTGAATTTCAATAACCGTGTCCCAAAATTGAGCACTGGTTACCTTTTTTGACTGCTTCGGCATTTGGGGTAAGGCATTCGCGGGAGACATCGAGGGATTCTCCGATTAATGAAAGACCGGCGTACCCACCGACGCTCATCATATGTGGAACCCCTGGCAGATATTTACACAATATCCCCATATCGGCTCCCTTCATTCTGGATCTCCGACGCTTAAAAGTTGAAAAATACATCGTCTCGGTCCTAGCCGCGTTGACCCAGATCAAGATTTAGATCTTTCTACGAAGCAGTCGGTTCATATTCTCTTTTGAGCGCAGAGATCAATCGAGGCTAAAGCTCAAACAATCATTCCCGCGACGGCGCGCCGACCTCAAAGTCGACCATCCGCACTTCACCGACACACACACACGACGGCCATTGATCGAGGTCAATGTCATACGGAAAATATCATGTATTCAGGGATCATATCGTTTGCGGGAGAAACGAAATGCCTGATAAACCGATGAAATCTTATGCAAAGATCCCAACACCAGTGAGCGTCACTCCGCCCTGGCAGTGGCCACCGTTTGGTTCGCTGCGCCATGAGATCGATCGCCTCTTTGACGAGTTTGACCAAAGCTTCTGGAGATCCTCCTTTCCTCGCCTAGGCGCCAGAAGTGACCTGGGACTTCGCAGCTCCGGCCTCGTCGTCGACGTTGCCGAACATGAGAAGGATTACGAAATCACAGCCGAGGTGCCCGGCATTGACCAGAAGGACGTTGAAGTGAAGATCGCCAACGGCCTTCTTGTCATCAAGGGAGAGAAAAAGCGCGAGGCGGAAGAAAAAGGCAAGGACTATTACCTGTCCGAACGTCACTATGGCACATTCGAACGCTCGTTTCAGATTCCGAGCGGCGTCGACGCCGACAAGATTGAGGCCTCATTCGATAAGGGAGTGTTGAAGGTAACGCTCCCAAAGAGTCCCGATGCGCAAAAAACCGCCAAGACCATACCGATCAAACCGGCATGACGTCTTCACGTTTATCTTCGTAAGCCGGGAGCCGCCGATCGTGGTGGCACCGGCTGTCTTCTGTTCGCAATGTTGCGTATCCTTCCACATCGTAAGTTCGAGGCATCCGTGTCAGATGCCATGAGTTCATCACTTGGTAAGGAACATTATCAGGTCTATTTTGATGATCTACGCGTTTCGGCCAACCGAAAATTGGTTCAATCCGAAGCGTTGCTTTTACCGTCGCCGTTCCGCATGAGCGCTCTGAGCATCCGTGACGCGGCGCTTCTGGCCGCTACATCAAAGGGCTTTCTCATTATCCCGATCGCCAGTTCCCTGCCTCGGTCGCACTGGGCGCGAAGCGAAGCGAACGCCGATCGGCGCTGTTCCAGCGCTGCTCGCGGCGCTGTGCGGCCGATCATAGCGCCCGCAACGGCCATCCCACCGGCGAGCAGGAAATCGAACGCAGCGATAATCTCGAGGGCCGCGGCCGGACCAAGTTTCACATAGAGACCATACTATGCGGCGCCGTTGGCCATGACGAGACCGATAAAGGCCACGAATCCGGCGATGGCAGCGCGACCGCTTCTAAAACTGCGGCTTGCAATTCAGCCGCAAGAATAATCTTCTCGGTCTTGATGAGGGTTTGAATGTCTTGTTGGATCATTTGGATCGCCGGCGCCACCGGCAACGGGTGAATATAAGGCCTTTTTTGAACGTCCCAGGTTGACCTGGATCAAGCTCGATGGCGGGGTGCCTGGTGTGGCTATAGCGCGCCTCCGTATTGAAACCGGCCGGCCGGGCACGGCCCCACGGACGGCCGAGAGGCAAATGCGAGCGGAGATCGGCGACTTGCGGTAGGTCATAGCCCTGATCGGATTTTGGAGGAAAAATATAACGATATGATCGCTGCCGGAGCGCACGTACATGCCCTATGAATCCGTTGAGCAGCTGCCCATCGCGGTACGCGATCATCTTCCACTACATGCGGCCGAAATTTACCGGAGCGCGTTCAATCACGCCTGGGCGTCCTACGCCAATCGCGGCCCGGCGCGGGAAGAGATCTGCCATCGTGTCGCCTGGGCCGCCGTCAAGCGACGATATCGCAAAGCGGACGGCGTCTGGGTCGAACGCTGAGCGCGCTCGCCAGTTCTACCGCTCGAGACAGATGCATCTGGTTCGAAGGCGCAACACAAGCCTGGATTTTGCTGCCGTAAGCTGCGCCAGCTTCCGTCGATCGTTCAAAGCTGGCACACGGCCCCGGCATTATAATCTCGGAGTCGCTCGCATCTCTAAGGAAACCCCGCTTACGCTACGGTTAACCGATCCTCGACTACGACAACTCCCGGAGCGGCCCAAGCGGCTTGCTCCGCGACGCGGCGCTCTCGCCACGCACGCACTTTGCCGTCAAGTGTGACCTTGCCGCCGCTCACCATCACGCAAATCCCGCCCGCCTCCAACTCGGCGTTGCGCTTGAGAGCATCTTCGATCCGATGCTTGATATCTCCGGCACTGGCGCGGGGACGAACAATGATAGCGTTGGTCACGCCCCTGACTCCCGAAAGCTTGCGAACCGCCGCCTCTGCCGCCCAGCGCTGAAACTGCCACTCCACTGCACCGTTGAGCGTGATCCTCCCTTGCTCGACGATCACTTTGATTTCTCCGAGCGGCACGCTCGCATCCCATTCGAGTATCTTCGCCGCCCGCTGAGCGATTTCATCGTCGGCATCCTTTTTGTCGTTCGGAAAGCGAACCTCGATCTCTTCCGCGACGCCGCGCACGCCTCGGATCCGTTGCACAACCTGCTCCGCGGCGATTTTCTCGGTATAGCTGCCAACATGACCGCTTAACGTGACAATCCCGTTTTCGACCACGACGCCAATTTTGGCGGCGTCGATCATGGGGTCGAATTCAAGCTCATCCAATACATTCTGGCGAAGGTGTTCATCGTTCATCGCACTCTCCCGCTTTTATTCAGAACTGCTAAATCAGTATATTGAATGCGCATGATATTATCATTGATCCAAGTCAGCCGAAGGTCTGGATATCAGGACGCAACGGCTCGCGGAAGCACCGCCTTAGCGCGTCCCAGCGGCATGAGCACGTCCGCCGTCGGAGTTTCGTTTTCCAGCATGAGCGCCGTGCTCGCCTCAAGATCGCGGTGGCGCCTGTTGCGGATGGTCGCCACAAAGACATATCAGATGACAATGTCGCGCTTCGATCCAGCCGGCATTGGCGTCATAATCTTGCGCCCTCACAAAAACGACGGTTGGAAGTGACATTTGTTATTCATTTGAACGCTTCTTCCGCTCCTCTGTCGTTGACTGCGACCAAGGGCAGCTGGTCATCGGAAGTCGAGATCTACCGATGTCAAATACCGACGCTATCGGCGTCCTTCGAAACAAGGAGCGGTCTCACCGAATATTCAAGTGTCGCCGTCGCCGCCTTTGTCACGGCCTCGAGATCGCCCGATGCGTCGACCCGGTGCCAGGTCATACGGTTGACGGCGTCGTTGGTCTGCGTGGTCGCGACTGCGACGTTGGCGTCGGAGGCGTCCATTGCTCGATTCATCACCCGTTCCAACCGCGTCTGTAGCGGTGCCTCGAGCCACAGGCCTGCGAAGGGAACGTTAAGTTCCGTGGCAATGCTGGCGACACCATCCCTTTCGCCTTGTGTTGAATGTACGGCATCGACAATGACGCTTTGTCCCGACTTCAGTGCCAACATCGCTTTACGACGGAGGCGCGTGTAGACCTCTTGATCGACAGATTTTCTATAGGCGTCTTGCGGAAGATGATCGGTTTCATCAACACCAAACATGTGCTTGCGCTCTATGTCGCTGCGCAACCAAACTGCACCGGGGGCGCGGCCAAGACATGGCGCGACACGACTTGAAAGTGCGCTCTTGCCGGTCCCTGATAGGCCTCCAACGGCCACGAGCTGCGCAGGTACCTCTTTCAACAATTCCTCGGCGAACGCGAAATATCGCCGTGCGTCGATTTGTGCAGAATCGCGATGCTCCCTTCGAAGATGCGGAAGCCCGGCGGCAATGACCTTCGCCCTGATAGCAGAACGAAGACTTAAAAATATTGGGAGCGCGGCAAGGCCAGATAAATGCGCCTCGTCGCTTTGCCATAGATACCGGTTGAGGACCAAATTTGCAGCTGGCCGCAATTGGCGCTCTTCGAGATCCATCAGTAGAAAGCTGAGGTCATAAAGAATGTCGCCCGTCGCTATATCATCGTCGAATTCGACGGCATCGAACAAGATTGGCTCGTTATTAATCAGAACGATGTTGCGCAAGTGCAGATCGCCGTGACAACGGCGCACATAGCCAGATCGGCCGCGGGCGAGTAGCAGATCCTTCGACGCCTCCAGCCTAGCGCGAGCACTCGCTTCCAAGGTCTGCATGCGCGCGGAATCGAAAAGATTGGGCATTTCCGAGAAAGCCATCTCGTTCTGATCAAGATAGCGGGCCAATGCCTTGAACGCACGCTCGCCGTCACGGCGCGGCGCACGCTCATGGGAAAGCAGAATCGCCTCGACCAGGCGCGTGAGGATATGTGTCGACAATTCGTCTCTGTCGGCAAAACGATCAAGCGTCGCATCCTCATCGAAGCGCCGCATATGTACCGCCCATTCGACGATCTCACCGACACCCCCCAAAGCAAGTCCGCAATGTGTTCGGACGATTGGAACGACATCGAGATAGATATTTGGCGCATTCAGCTTGTTGACTTCAATTTCCGCTTCGCAGGCGACGCGGCGTTTCTCAAGCGTCGAGAAATCCATGAAAGGAAAACGGACGGCACGCTTGACCTTGTAAGCATTCGCCCCGGCGAGAAACACGATAGCGCCGTGCGTATCGATCCGGCGCACTGGAGCAACCAGGCCGAATGTTGCCGCGTTACCCAAGAATGCGAACACCTCATATTGATGGTCGGACGTCTCCAGTACGCCTGATGTTCCAGACATCGAGTCCTCCGTCTCGCGCGTTCACCGTTCAGCGGTGAACGACCTGCTGTTGTGTCGCTTTAAGAGGCCGAAGCCGCGCGATCTTGAACGTGTGCGCGTGTCCCTCGTCGTCGCGTATCGACACGTATTCACCTTCGGCGAAACAGTGTGTGCTCAGACGAACGCCGGTCTCTCCCTCGCTCGAGTCCTGACCGCCGTAACGAACGGCCCAGGTTCCACCTTGGCCGCCACCCAGGTGGACGAGCCGGCCATGCCGATCGCTTTCGCCGGGCCAGAACCGTCTCACGCGACATTGTGCCCTGTTGTGTTTCCATTCCTCGACATCGAGATGCGCCGACGCATTGAGCGGCGCGACAAATTCATATCCTCGCTCGGAACTGCCTTCGGGAAATTCGGGGCACCGCGCGAGATGAAGGGTAATATGTTGAAGCACGTGAACATCCTTTCATTCCTTCCCCTTGTAGCCAGCGATATGAAGTGCGGCCTTGATCTTGCTCAAAGGAGAGGTCGACGCCGAGAATTTACCTCGGCTACGAAAATGGAATTCCAGGGCGCGGATTGACCTATCGCAATGTGTCCGAGCTACCTCAGGAGGAAGGTGAAATTGGATGAAGAGGAGGTATGATCATAGTACCCATTCTCATAATCGCTTTGCAGTTTGGCATTCCGATCAGCTTGGCAATGCTGGCGATGCTTGGCTATCACCCGGATCAGGCGAGAGCGCTGGAGCCGATAAGGGGCTTTGTGCGCCATGATCGGCGAATATAATAACTTCCCCTGTTTCGAGTACACTGCCAAGCGTTAATGAGCGATGACAATGCATAATAGCTACGCGATCGAATTCATCAGTCCACGGACAGTCGATGGGGCTTATCCTTTGGCCAAGGTTATTGTGCCAAGCTTGCAGCACTTTGAGTGGCAGGAGTTTTGCCAATCTCACGGATCGTCAAATACTCCGTGCGATGCCGACGAAAATGAGCAGATCATCGTCGCGCTCAATGCGAGAGCCTACGTCAAAGGCCTATGCATTTACGCGGTCAAGACGCACCTGACTTATCGCCGCGTGCTTGATGTGCCGCTTTTTGTGATCGCGAGCGCTGCGGACAAGGTGGGCGTGGGAGCCGCGCTGATAGACTTCTTGAAAGCCAAATGTAGCCAATCGGGTTGCTCAGGGATTCGCTGTTGGGCGATGAATGCTGAGACCTGGGCGAACCGTCTTGGGACCGAAAACATTGCACACGGCGATTCTGGCTCTTCATGCCGGCTCTGACGAACGCGGCTGAGATCGAAAAGGTGCTTTGCACCGGTGCAATTGAGGACGCCGAAACTATCGATCGATTTTCTTGCTGAGCCGGGCGACCCGCGCGTCGATCGTCCACTCGAGGGCTTCCCAACCGCGCCCGCGTGTCAAATCCATCAACATCTCGCGGCCGAAGATGCGTCGGGAATGTTTGGCGAGCGCAGCCAAGAGGTCGAACCCGCCGGTGGTGAGCACGACCTCGACGCCCCGGACGATATGAATTGCAGGAGCCCAATGTCGAGCCCCCCAACGGTCGAAACGAATGGTCTTCGAGGCGATGGCGATCGAGCCTAGCGCGTCTGAAGGCAGGTCGGCAGTAGGGCGGAATGTGGCATGGGGAGACAACGGTGTGTCGTTGAATCGCTTGTCGTCATGCTCCAATTGATTTGAGTCAACGACGTCTCTTGGTCCTTGGTAGATTCCAACGGGACATGAAATCGACCATGGGAGACGTGCATGTCTTCACCACGAGTTGTCGTCATCGGCGCCGGTATCGCAGGGCTTTGCACGGCGGTTTATGCGCGGAAATGCGGCTATGAGGTTGAAGTCGTCGAGCAGCACGACAGCGCCGGCGGCTTGGCGACGAGCTGGCGACGGGGAGATTATACGTTCGAAACCTGTCTGCATTGGTTTACGGGCGCCAAGCCCAAAGGAGCGCTAAATGCGCAATGGCGGGAGGTGTTCGACGTCGAGAGGCTGAGCTTCTTTCATCCCGAAGAGTTTGCGCGGGTGGAGACCGAGCACGGCGAGCGCTTGCGCATTTACTCAAACGTCGACCGGCTGGAAGCTGAGCTGCTGCATCAGGCTCCGGAGGATGCAGCGGAAATTCGACACCTGATCGCGACGATTCGGCGGCTCGGCGATTTCCCGTTGCCCGATCCAAGTGAGTCTTGGCCCGGCAAAGGAGTGGCGCTCATGCGGTTGTTGCCTTACATGCGGCTGCTGCGCGGGTGGTCGCGCCTCAGCATCGGGGACTACGGCGAACGCTTCCACAACAGGCTGCTGAGAGACTACTTCAGCTCCGGCGAAGGGGCGCAGCTTTCGATGCTGGCCCTGCTCTTTGCCCTTGCCTGGATGAACGAAGGCAACGGTGCTTATGTGGTCGGTGGTTCGCAAGCGATTATACGGCCGCTCCGCGAAAAACTGAATGAGTTGGGCGGCCACTTGAGACTGGGCGCCAAGGTCGAGAAGATTCTAGTGGAACAGGGCGCTGCAGTCGGTGTGCAGCTGGCTGGCGGCGAGATCTTGAAGGCTGACTGGGTCATCTCTGCTGCCGATGCCCACGCTACGATCTATGAGTTGCTCGACGGCGCCTATGTCGACGAGTTCGCGGAAATGACTTTCCGCACGCTAACGCCCTTTGCATCCTATCTGCAGGTGTCCTTCGGGGTGGCGCGCGATCTTTCCGCACAGCCCGGCTTTGTGACGCGCGTGCTCGACGCGCCGCTGGCAGTCGATCCCGAAACCACGCTATCCACCTTGTCCTTGCGCTTCTTTCACTTCGACCCAACCTTTGCGCCCGCCGGCAAAACGGCTGTGACCTGCTTTCTCCCGACACGCAATTTCTCCTTCTGGGCCGATCTGCAGCGCAACGATCCGGTCCGCTACCAGGCGGAAAAGCGCAGAGTCTCAGAAGCGGTCGTCGCGATCGTTGAAAAGATGGTGCCCGATTTCCGCAAAGCCATCGAGACGACCGACGTCTCAACCCCGGCAACCGTCATTCGTTACACGGGCAACTGGCAGGGCAGCATGGAAGGATGGCTGCTGACACCCGGGATGGGGTTCAAGCCGCTACGCAATACACTGCCCGGCCTGCGGCGGTTTTTGATGGCAGGGCAATGGATCATGCCCGGCGGCGGCTTGCCATCGGGTCTTCTGACGGCGCGGCTCGCGGTGCGAGCGCTCTGCAAAGAGGATCGTATTCCATTCCTACCGGCGCCTGCAGCCGTCGGCCGAGCGGCATAGGCGAGGAGTGCGACGGGCCATGCACATCCTGATTGTCGATGGTCATCCGGACCCGAACGAAAAACGGTTTTGCCATGCCGCGGCGGCCGCTTATGCCGAGGGTGCTCGGAAATCCGGGCACGAGGCGCGAGTCATCGCCATTGCCAAGCTGGACATTCCTGTCCTGAGATCGCAGGACGAATGGGTCCATGGGACACTGCCGCCGCAGCTCAAGGAAGCGCAGGATGCGATCAAGTGGGCCGATCATCTGGTCATCATCTATCCACTCTGGCTCGGCGACGTGCCCGCCTATCTGAAGGCTTTTCTAGAACAGGTTGCGCGACCGGACTTTGCGTTCGCGCCCGGCTCGTCCTACCCGACCGCAGGCCCGTTGAAAGGAAAATCGGCGCGTCTGATCGTGACAATGGGCATGCCGGCGTTCGTCTATCGTTGGTTCTTTTTCAAGCACAGCGTGACGAGCCTGAAGCGCAATGTTCTGGAACTCGTTGGCATTCGCCCGGTCCGCGAGACGATCATTGGGATGGTGGAGACCACCGATCATGAGAAATGGCTTAAGAGCATCAAATCGCTCGGACAAGCAGCACGGTAGTGGAAAACCGACGGGCCAGAGCAATTCGGACTGACTCATTCGCGAACCCCGCCGAATTTACCTCCGGCGGCTCGCTGTCGCCGCGCGGCGACTGGGGAGTCCCCTCAGACGGCCACGCTGAGGTCTGGCTCAGGGAACTCGCCAAGAACATTTGCGTCTCATGATCCTTCTGGATTTGGGCGAAACGCTTGGCAAGATCTTGATTCGCATCAATCCTGGTATCCCGCGATCATGGCCGGATGTCGCTAAGACTTTGCGAGAGTGGAGCACGACCATCACCTACAGTCCGAGGCACCCTGATCACCAAACAAGGTCTTTCATCGGCGGTGAGTTTGATCTCGGCCAGCGCTCTTACATGCTTAAGATCTACAATTTCATGACCGGCGCTCTCGCCGTGAGCTGTGGTACGGGTTATGCTGCTGTACGGGCTGGATTTAATCAGCAAATTGCCGGAACGCCCCTGATCTGGGTCGTCATGCTGGCGCCGCCGGTCGCGACCTGACGCGGTTCGGCTCATTCTTTTTCATGATTCTGATCAGCGTCATGCTGGCAAGTGCCGTCAATCCTTTCTTCGCCTCAACAATCCTGGAATTCGCAATCTCGCTTGTCGGAATCGCACTGTTCAGCCGCCTGACCGCTTATGATACCCAGCGGATCAATGAGATCTATATTCAAAGCGATTGTGATGAGGCGCTGTCGAAAAGGGCGGTCATGGGCGCTTTGACGCTCTATCTCGATTTCATCAACCTCTTTGTCATGCTGTTGCGGTTTACCGGCCAGCGGAGGGATTGACACTGCCGGAGGAGGTGCGAGCTGGCGCGAGTGAGCCGCGCTAGGATCGTTGACGGGTTGACCGACATCAAGGATTTCGACCCTTTGATGTGCTATTGAGATGGCCGGTCGGAGATTAAATCAATGACGCATAAACAAGTTCTGTTTGGTTCGGAAGCGCGGCAGAAGATACTGCGGGGCGCAACCAAGCTGGTCGATGCCGTCCGTGTGACACTCGGGCCACGTTCGAAGTCGGTACTGATCGAAAAGAAATGGGGGGCGCCGGTCATTTGCAACGATGGTGTTACGATCGCCAAAGAGTTCGACCTCAAGGATCCGGAAGAAAATCTCGGCGCGCGTATGCTACGGCAGGCCGCAGAGAAGACCGGGGAGATGGTTGGCGACGGCACCACGACCTCGACCATTCTCGCTCATGCGATTTATGCCGATGGCGTGCGCAACGTCGTGGCTGGCGCCAGCGCTATCGATATCAAACGTGGTCTCGATCATGCCGCAAAGCGCGCGGTCGAGGCATTAAAAGCGATCTCAAAAACGGTGCAGACCCGTCGCGAAAAGGAGCAGGTCGCGGCAATCTCCGCGCACAACGACATCGTTATCGGCGAGTTGATTGGTGCAGCGATAGAGAAGGTCGGCGATGAAGGCGTCATCACCGTCGAGGAATCCAAAACGACAGCCACGACTCTCGACGTTGTCGAAGGGATGCAGTTCGACCGCGGCTTTCTTTCTCCTTACTTTGTGACCGATGCTGAGAAAATGGAGGTCGTGTTCGAGGATACGTTGGTTCTGATCGCCGACCGCAAGATCGCGTCCCTCAATGATCTCATAAAGCTCCTCGATGCGGTCGCCAAATCAGGCCAGCCGCTGCTCGTCATTGCCGAAGACGTGGAGGGCGACGCGCTGGCCACCCTCATCGTCAATCATATCCGCGGCATTTTAAAGAATTGCGCGGTCAAGGCGCCTGGCTTTGGAGACCGGCGTAAAGCCATGCTTCAGGATATTGCGATCATGACGGGTGCGCAGGTGATATCGGAAGAACTCGGCATGAAGCTGGAAAATATAACCATCGAACAGCTCGGCCATGCCAAGAGGATCGTTTCCAACAAAGACGACACGACCATAGTTGGCGGCGGTGGCGACAGCAAGATGATCAAAGCGCGTATCGAGCAACTCCATAGCGAGATCAAGAATTCGGATAGTGACTATGATCGCTCGAAGCTGCAGGAGCGGCTGGCGAAGCTTGCTGGCGGCATTGCCGTGGTCAAAGTTGGTGCTCCGACGGAAGCTGAGATGAAGTCGAAGAAAGAAGCGCTCGATGACGCGATTAACGCGACGAAAGCTGCCGTGGCTGAGGGGATCGTACCTGGCGGCGGGTTGGCGCTGTTGCGCTGTGTCGGTCCAGTCGCCGACGAGGAAAAACTTCGGGACGGAGACGAGCGAACCGGTGTGCAAATCCTGAGGCGAGCGCTCGAAGCCCCTGTACGCCAGATCGCGGAGAATTCGGCCGTCGACGGTGGGGTTGTTGTGGCGAAGATGCTGGAAGGCAATGGAAACTATGGCTTCGATGCCAGCCGCAAACAATATGTCGATTTGGTTGAGGCGGGCATCATCGACCCGACCAAGGTTGTGCGCGTCGCGCTCGAGAACGCTGTGTCTGTCGCCAGTACATTGCTCCTGACAGAGGCAACGATGACCGAGATAGCGGAGGTGAACCCCGCACAACCCCCTGCGCCAGAAATGACATTGTAATTCATAATTCCGTCTCAACAGAATCAACGTGAGTTCGACGGCTCTATCGCGAACTGCTTGCCCGGCAATAAGGTTAAAGTTCCCATCTCCTTTTGAGCCGCTCAGGAAATTTGCGACGCGCCTGAGTGGTCCTGAAATGCATGCTCGCCAGCGTCACGCATTCTCTTGATCGTCGACATGATTGTCGGGAGCGCGATACGATTCGTTTCAAGCTGCAAGCCAACGCCAGACGGGGCCCCCCGATCCCTGGCGATTCACCGCGACGCAGGGACTCACCTATCAAGCCTTCAAGAATGCGGCGCGACCGACTATTATGATGCCCTTCGCAATAGTCTTTTCCGGTTATGGCTTGATGGGGTAGGCGTTTCCCATATGCATTGAGGATGCCGGAACACGCCCTGACTCCTCAGCGAATGGGAAGAATGCGGCTTGGTCGGGATCGTGACTCGGCTCCATGGTACCAGCGAGGGCCTGAAGCTGCTGCAACGATACCATCTCGTTCCAAAGGCCACTGATGCTCTGTCGGGTCGCGGCAGCAACGACGCAATACTCCGCTGCGCTCATGAAATAGAGCGTGGCATTTGCGTCACGACGATGTTCCCGCAGTGCCCGATTCAGTATTTGCAGACAAATATCAAGCTGCAAAAGGTCGGCCAATCGAGCATGACGCACGATATCGGTGAGCCGGAACGCTCCGAGGCCGTTGAATTCCACGCCCTCGCCCTCGCGACCTAGCTCGAAATACACATTCACCACGGGAGGTATATGTTGAACCGCCTCGTAGATTGCCACCACATCCTGCGGCGTGCAGGCAACCAAATGCGCCTTTTCTGAGCGATCTGATGCCGTGGACTCCGGCAACATGGTTGAGGAGCCAATTTGCTGATCAAGCCACCGCCGAACCTCTGGCGGCGCTGTCTGAATCTGTTCCGCATTCAATTTAATTCCAACCATCGCGTCCTCCTATCCGCACTTTGAAGGCCATCAAACAAGAAGACATGGATATCGACGTTGATTCTTATCAAATCTCGCTAGGTCGAGAGACGTCGCATATGGGATTTGATGCTGATCAATGCCTAACATTGATCGAAGGCCACTGTGATCGTTGAAACGCAATAAAAGCAATTGTCAGTCACGAGCGGATCAAGATCAAATGACGTATCAGGATGATTTTTCAGAATCGAACGGAGGCTGGACGTCGATTGGCAAGAGAGCTCGCGCCATATCGGTTCAACGGCACTGTTGTGGTCGCCTTCCTGCGTGGCGGTCTGCCGGTTGCCGCCGAAATTGCCGACGCCTTGCCTCACGGCCTTGTTTTTGTTCGCAAGAGTGTCCTTCCGCGGTGGCGTGAGTTGGCGATCGCGGCCGTGGTAAAAGGCATAATGCCCATCCCCGAGCCTGATTCCAGACTGATAGATTCTTTACTTATTCCTTAGCGCGCACGAACGGCCGCGAGAAACCGTCGTTCAATCAAAGGCGAAAACCGAATATTGCGCAGATTGAAAGAAGGAGGTTTAACCGGCTTTCCTTGATCGAGGTTGGGCGCCCTTGTGCCTCGGCCTGAGTGTCTAAGGTCCTGCGGCCCTGAACCAATGTCGCAGGAGTGATGGAAGGAAAACTGCAAAACCACTATCGCCAACGAAATACGACAGTTTGATGAATGATCTAGCGCAATAGGATCGTCGCGAATGCGAGGCATAGAGGCCTCATCGAACTTTAGTCGGTGATCCATGAAGTCTCGAATTGTCGAACAACTCGGTCAAGCAGACATTCTGTTACCGTCCCTCATTGCAGCGGCACTCGCGGCCAACGACTGCATCAAGGTCCGCATGAGCGCACTGCAAGCGGCTGCCCATCACGCCGGGCAGCCAGACCATCCAGGTTCAGACTTGCAGGTTGAATGCCGCGCGGCCGGAATTGAGCCAGCACTGATCGCAGCACTGATCGATGGAGCGCACGTTGTCGCCGAAGGGCGCATCGCCGCGCCCAACCTCGCCAAATTGATGAAGGATATCCTTGACGATGTCGCGGCGATGATTCGTGCCGTGAAGGCTGGCGAACCGCCGACGGGTGAAGCCATGAGTGCACGCCTTTCAGCAATACAGACTTCAGGTTTGCTGGAAGCTTCGAATGAAATCGAGGCATCTCGGATCGCCAAGCTGACCGCGGTGGCAGAAAATGAGGTCGACAGTTTACATCGTCTGGTGATGGATCTGCACAAGGTGCTTAATCGGCTCGCAGCAGGTTGCGCCGAAGAGACCGTCGCAGGCGCCCACGTCTTCGGCTTGCGGCCGGAGGACCATCGATCTGTGGAAAGCTTTATGCTGGGGCTCAAGGAGACCCGAGGACTAAAATTCGATCATCCGGGTCTTGATACAATGGCGACGCGATCTGGCGACCGGTTGGCGATTCAGAACGATATCGGGACCACCGATGCTCATGTAGTGGTGATCACAGTCAAAGACGGTGCGGTCACCGTCACCTACACCGACGTGCACCGGGCGCGCGCCAAATTCTTTGTCGGCCTGTTTGAGGAATTCCCCGCCAAATGGAGCGGTCTCGATCGTCACTCGGCTGACGGCCTCGGCGAGGATGGAAACTTCTATCTCGTAACCGGGCAATATCGGCCAGCAACCGCCAAAGAACGCGATGCGTTCCTCGCCGCCATCGGCGCAGCACTGGTGTTTTTGATCGACTGGAACAAAGCGCGGAAACTGCTGCGCAACTGGGTTTCCAAAAATGACGCGGTTGGCATTCTCGGCTGGGCCGCGCGACAACGGATCGGACATCGGGCGTTCCTGGAACTTGGCGGCGACGAACTGATCGGCGCCGCCGTGCGAAATGCGGCGCCGACGCGGATAGGTTTCGGTGAGCGTCTGGATCAGGCACTTGGGCGCGCCACCGCGGTTGATTTCCTCAAGACCGCGCTGCGCGCCTCGACCGAGGGGCTAAGCGCGGGGCGATCCGTTCGGCTGGTCCGCGACCAAATCGAAGCCGATCTGGTCAGGCATCTGGAGCGTGTCGACAGCGCGCTGCTTGCGATCGTCGTGCGACAGGCGGGATTGGCTCACGACATCGCCACCGCCCTCGTCCACCATATCTCCGCCCTACAGGCCGGCCGCCCGGCTGACGGTAAGCTCCTTGCAGCCCGTGCCAGCCGCATCGAGCAAAAAGCCGATCGAATCGCGATTGAAGCCCGCAACGAAGTGACGCGCCTCAGCGCTCCCCCGATCATCGAGCAACTGATGGACCGCGTCGAAGAAGCCATTGATGAGTTGGAACAGGCCGCCTTCATCGCCTCGCTGGTGCCGCCCGGAATCGATTCAGAGCTGCTGCTGGCACTTGTCGAGTTGTGCAAGGTTGCTGTATCCGGTGCCGAAGCCGCAGCCTCGGGCATCGCTGCCGCAGCCGATGTTCCGGAGGGACGCCGCATCGAGGCTGAGGACGCACTGGCCGCCGTCGTTCGTCTCACTGAGGCCGAGCACGCTGCGGATTCGTGCGAGCGCAATGTCACTTCACGAGTGTTCGCCGGCGGCAGCGACGTAGCCATGTCGCTCTCGGTCCTTGAACTCGCCCGCGCTATCGAGCGCGCAACCGACCGGCTCGCTGGATTCGGCCATCTGCTGCGGCGCCACGTCATGACAAATTTATCAGCCTAGGAAGGACCAACCGATGCATATCGTGCGTATCGGCGACGGAGCGACGGAGCGGCATTCCGCTGACGCAATCGGTGCCAAGGCCGCCAATCTAGCGCGGATGGCGGCCCTCGGGTTACCCGTGCCGCCGGCCTTCGTGCTTCCGGTCAAGCTGTGCGCCGCCCTCATCGACAACGACGCTCGCGCGGAGCGGCACCTGCGCGACGGATTGAAGGAAGGCATCGAGTTCCTGGAACGCGCGACCGGAAAGCACTTCGGCGACCGCCGGCACCCACTGCTGGTGTCGGTGCGCTCGGGGGCTGCACGATCGATGCCGGGCATGCTCGATACGGTACTCGACGTCGGCTGTACCTCGGATGCCGTGCATGGTCTGATCCGGACCACCGGCCGCCCCCGGCTGGCGTGGGACTGCCGGCGGCGTTTTCTCGAGAGCTACACGGAGACGGTATTGGGCTTCGATCCTGCGCCTTTTGCAGAGCGCCTTGCCGAGCTGACCGCCAGTGAATCTGCCGCCGGCCTTCGCGAACTTGATAGCGAGGCGCTTGAACGTCTGGCCACCGACGAACAGGCGCTGATCGAAGACCTGGATGATGGCTGGCTCGAGGACGCGATGGCGCAACTCGACGGCGCGGCGAGGGCAGTCTATCGATCATGGACGAGCGAGCGGGCGCAAACCTATCGTCGCCTCCAGAAGCTCGACGATCTCCTTGGCACCGCGGTCACGGTTCAGGCCATGGTATTCGGCAATGGCGGACTTACGTCCGGAGCCGGCGTCGCGTTCTCGCGCGATCCATCCACCGGGCTGCCATGCCCCATGATTGACCTTGTCCTCGATGCCCAGGGCGAGGACGTCGTCTCGGGCCGGAGCACACCTGACACCGAAGAGACCATCGCTCGTTTACTACCCGCAATCGCGACCGAACTCGACGATGTTCTCAAGCAACTTGAGCGGGAATTCGGTGACGTCCAGGATATCGAGTTTACCATCGAAGACGGAAAACTTTGGATTCTTCAGACGCGATCTGCAAAGCGGACGCCGCGCGCGGCGCTGCGGATCGCCATCGACTTCGTGCGCGAGAAACTCCTCGCCCCTCATGAAGCGCTAAAGCGACTTGACGGAATCGATCTCGGCGCCCTGTCTGAGACCGAGTTGGTCGTAACCGGAGATCCGCTGATAACCGGGATCGGCGCATCTGGCGGCATCGCGATTGGCCGCGCCGCATTTGACTCCGAGAGCGCCCGACGATTGACCGCCTGCGGTGAGCCGGCGATTTTGGTACGCCACGATACAAGTACCACGGACGTCGCGGGCTTTGCCGCCGCTGCGGGGATCGTGACCGCGGTCGGCGCCCGCACCGCTCACGCCGCGCTCGTGGCGCGCCAGTTGGGAAAGCCGTGCATCGTCGGCTGCAACAGCATGACGATCGACGTGGCGGCAGATCGCGCCCACCTTGCAAGTACAACGATTTCCGGCGGCGATTGGATTTCCATCGATGGCGACAGCGGTCGCATCTATCAGGGGCGACGCGAGATCCGCGTGACGCGGCCAGATGCTGAACTCGCTGAAATAAGCAAATGGCGGGCTGAGGATCAAGGACGCAGCCACCGCAAAGCGAAACCAGCCCGTAACAAGATGCTGAAATGAGACTGACATGAACGACCAGACGGGCACCGCGCGACTTCCCGGCAATGCGATCAACATCGCCTCCAGTCCGGTCGTTCCGCCGAGGGCCCGTACGATCGGCCATGCCTCCCCGCTCAGCGAAGCCTTTCGCGATTTTGATCGGACGACGGCCGCCGCCTTGGCGCGCGTAACCGGAGGATTGTCGCCGATTGCGCTCTGGCTAGCCTATTTCGATTGAGCCACGCATCTTGGCGCCGCTCCCGGCAAGCGATTCGAGCTCGCATTTGATATGTAGCTAGACTGGACGCGGCCATCCGGCGAAGCGATGCGGCCGGTGGCGGAGCGCCAGTCCGGGACACCGCTTTAGGACAGTCGATTTCGGGGAGACGCATGGCAACAACTTCCCTTCCGGCTTTGGTACGAGAATTTCCTCCTGACCGAAAAATGGTGGCGAAAGGCCACACATGACGTCGCAGGTGTCCCACCGCATCATGAGGATATGGTGAAGTTCGTAGCTCGCCGGTGGCTCGAGATGCTCTCGCCGTCTATGCGCATGGCGCCTCCTAGGTGTGAGGCGTTTCCTCGGGACACAATTGATTCAGGACTTCCTCAAGAAGTCTGCGAACACCGGTGGCGACATTCCGCAGCCGAATGTCGTCGATATCGCATTCATTGGAGACCGGATCTGCGATTGCGATTTCGATGTACTCACCCTGCTTCTCGCGCACGATGACATTTATCGGGAGCAGAGGCCCTACTTTGCCTTCAATTTGCAGTGCGCGCCATACCAGATGCGGATTGCATGCGAAAAGAACCGTATGGGGCTTGATGACGGCACCGACTCTGTTCTTCATCAAGGCTTGAACATCAATCGACGCGATAATTTCGAAGCCTTTCGTTGCAAGAGCATCGCTCACCGCGTCGATTACGCCGTCAAATGGCATCGCGATCTCTCTCGTCATATAATCGGCCACCTATTCCTGCCCTCTCTCGCTTTTATTGCTTTTTATTTACAAATATACCAAGTAGAGAGCATCAATCGTTTGATCCATCGCAATCTGTACCCTCTTGAATCCAAGCTCAACGACCACCTTGGAGACCCGCTTTTATTCGGCCTCAGACGGTCGTAAATGATTGAAGGACACAGTTGAGGATATCGCGCATGGGGTCAGATAAGCGCTTCCATAACGATCGCAAGCATAGCGCGGCCACGGTTTTGTCGCAGCAGGGCCGCTTTGATGCTTTCAACGCGACATGACAAGGTCGGTCGGGAATGATCTATGGAAAAATATCAATGCTCAATGAGCAGCTTCTCGATTTCATCAATGGGATGTTTCGTCAAGTCCTTGCCAATCTCACTTATGATATGGGCCCTTGTCGCATCATTCAGATGAGCCCGTAACGTGGCCAACATTTTGGGCGGTGCCACCAGAATTATCGGATGCGGACGACCGTCGTCTTGCAGTTCCTCGATCTCCCGAGCGATGCGTTCGGCGAAATGGATCGCAAATTGAGCATGCCAATCGGTCTCCGCCACAGCGCTGATCGGTCCTTCGTAATTCCGCAGCCGGCCAGGCCGATCGGTGCCCTGCTCCGCAGACCGTTTATTTCGCGGTGCGAGGGTCACGTGATCCATCCTAAGAGCTGGAAACACCGCATCACCGTCATTGCGTAGGAAAAGTGCTTTCTGGCCGTCACAGACCACTATCCAAGCCGCTGATGGAATGGTGAGTATCATAGAACCTCCAAGGCCAATTCGGCACGCTGCATTTGACTCCATTGAAACAAGGAGTCGGTCGCCCCATAGAGTGCCGCACCACCGCGTTCTGTTACCCCTCGCTGGCAATTTGAGCGATCGCCAATTACTCGCGAAACGTAAGCTTCGCAAAGCGGTACCTTTGCTTGTCGACATTTAACCGCGGGCGCATCCATTTCGCCGTCCGCATCAACGGTTAGTGTTCTTTTTGGCGTGGCCATAGAGCAATAGCGGCGACAAGGGCGACGAAAAGCAGCATGCCGGACACCGCCTGGATTATGGGAAAATTGACGGCATCTCTGGCAACGAATAGCGCGGCGATCATACCTGCAAGTAACAATAGAATTCGAACGATCCAGGCCACAACTTTGCCTCCAATTGCTCGGACACTCATCAAGATTAATAACGCCCGAGATTTTTCTTACATTGATTCAAATCAATACGGGCGGGACGAATTATACCAAGGGCGTTGATGGCTGACTCTTAGGGGATTCCCAAGATGCGGATTTTCTGACTCATTGAAGTTGCGAGGAGTCGCGCGATGGCAGCGGCAGTGAAGCTACGGGACGGCTATTCAGCGGAGGAGTTGCGCGCGCTTGCGCACCGCACCAAGGACGTCGATCAGAGCCGACGCTTATTGTCTTTGGCAGCAGTGCGCGACGGTATGAACCGTGAAGCGGCGGCCAAGAGCGGCGGCATGGATCGGCAGACACTGCGTGACTGGGTGTATCGGTTGAATGCCGCGGGGCCTGACGGACTCTCGACAATTGGACTACAGGCCCAACCCCGCGCCTTTCAGTGGCGCAACTCGCGAGTTCGCACAGATCGTCGAGGCCGGTCCAGATCGTGAAAAAGATGGCGCCGTACGTTGGCGCCGCATCGATCTTCAGCGCGTCAGTGCTGAAAAGTTCGGCGTCGCGTTCCATGAGCGTTACGTCGGAACGCTTCTGAAGAGGCTCAGCTTTTCTCATATCAGCGCACGGCCGCACCATCCTGCGCCAGATGGGCGGACCGTCGAGGCTTTCAAAAAAACTTCCCGAATACGCTGAAAGCTCACCTGGCGGGTCTGCCGAAGGATACGCCGATCGAGATCCGGTTCCAGGATGAGGCCCGGATCGGTCAGAAGAACGGCCTCGTGCGCCAATGGGCCAGGTGCGGCACTCGCCCCCGCAACCCGCCGACCAGCGCTATGAAAACGCCTATCTGTTTGGCGCGATCTATCCCGCCCGCGGCGTGGGCGCTGGTCTTGCTCTCCCTCATGCCAATAGGGACGTTCGGAACACGCCAGTGGGCTCACATCGGTCAGCCCTCATGACCGTTGGTATAACAAGCTATTTCCCCATCTGGCCCTTCAGCCAATGAGCGCGCGCACTGCGCGCGCGATCGGCAGCTCTTCGTTCGTGGCGATGACATGAAGCTCGACGGGCGAACCGTCCACATGGATGCGCGCCTCACCCGCCGCATTGCGTTTTGGATCGACCCGCGCGCCGGTCCAAGCAAGCCCGTCGCTGATCCGTTGCCGCAAATAAGATGAATGCTCACCTATCCCCCCTGTAAAAACAAAGGCATCAAAGCCGCCCAACACCGCGATCAACGAACCGGCCTCGCGCAGTACCCGATAGACGAAGAGATCGAGCGCCTCCTTGGCACACGGGTTCTCGCTCGCCTCGAGTTCACGGATGTCGCCGCTGAGGCCAGAGACTCCAAGCAGCCCCGAGCGATTGTTCAGCAGGTCGGCGGTCGCGTCGTAGCCCCTTTCCCGCACGAGCGCGAGCACGAGGCCGGGGTCGATGGCGCCGCAACGTGTCGACATGACCAGGCCGTCCATGGCGGTGTAGCCCATTGTCGTTGCGACGCTGCGCCGCTCCCTTAAGCCGCAAAGGCTCGCCCCATTGCCAAGATGGGCGACGATGATGCGTCCTTCGCCACGAGCGCCCATTTTCTGTGGCAGCACGCCGGCAATATATTCATAGGAGAGCCCGTGAAAGCCATAGCGCAGCATGCCTGCATCGGTGAGCTCTCGTGGGATGCCGAAGATCTGTGCAATATGCGGCTGGCTCCGGTGAAAAGCCGTATCGAAGCAGCCGACCTGCGGCAATCCGGGCCACGCCCGTGCGAGAGCGCGGATCCCTGCAAGATTATGTGGTTCGTGCGCCGGTGCGAGAGGCGAGAGACGGTCGAGCTTCGTGAGAACGTCTTCGCCAAGCCGGATGGGCGCCGAGAAATCGCGCCCGCCATGAACAATACGATGGCCAGACGCGACGATCTCGACAGCCGCGAGCCCTTGCCATTTGTTCTCGAGCCAGGCGATTACCTCCTCGTGGCCCCCGTTCTCAGGCGGCTGTCCCCAATCAATATGGTCGACCGCCGATTGAGGAGCTAAGCGGAGCCGCGTCCCTCGGCGAAGATTTGCCACCTCTCCCCTCAGGAGAGGATCTAGCGTTTCGGCTTCGTAAAGCGCGAATTTGAGACTGGATGAACCAGCATTGAGGATCAGGAAGGCAGATTTCAAGGTCGGTTAATCTCGCGGCTATGGACGAAGAGCCGCATCAGCGCGCATGACGCGATGCGCGAGAGCGCGCTGTCGGAGCGGCTCGTGAGCACGATAGGGACCCGCGCGCCCAGAACCAAGCCTGCGGCCTCCGCTCCCGCGAGATAAATGAGTTCCTTGGTCAGCATGTTGCCCGCTTCAAGGTCTGGCGCCACCAGGATATCGGCATTTCCGGCAACATCCGAGACAATATGCTTCGTCCTCGCTGCGGCCATGGATATCGCATTGTCAAGGGCGAGGGGGCCGTCGAGAATGCCCCCTTCAATCTGACCGCGCTGGGCCATCTTGCAGAGAGCGGCGGCGTCAAGTGTCGAGCGCATCTTCGCGGAGACCGTCTCGACCGCAGCAAGGATTGCGACCTTTGGGGGGACGACCTCAAGTGCCCTGCATAGGTCAATCGCGTTCTGAACAATATCGCGCTTGTCCTCAAGCGTCGGAGAGATATTCACCGCCGCGTCTGTGACAAAGAGCGGCTTCGGATAACGCGGCACGTCGATGACGAAGACATGGCTCATGCGGCGATCGGTGCAAAGGCCGGCGTCGTGGGTGACGACCGCCGCCATCAATTCATCCGTGTGGAGCGCGCCTTTCATGAGGGCCTGGACCTTGCCGTCCCGAGCGAGCTTTGCCGCCTCGCTCGCAGCGGCGTGGCTGTGCGGCACTTCGACGATCTCGATGCCGTCGAGATCGCGGCCGGCCGTCGTCGCAGCCCCTTCAATCTTTGCGCGTGGTCCGATCAATAAGGGAGTGATCAATCCGGCATCGCGGGCATCGAGCGCTCCGGCAAGCGACAATTCATCGCAAGGATGAACGATTGCGGTCCGGATCGGCGGAAGTTTGCCTGCGCGCTCGATCAGAAGCCGAAGTTTCCGGCCAGGCTCTTGTCGGTCCACCTCCGCCAGCACATGACAAGGTTGTCGTACTTTCTCAGCCAGCGCGACAACGTCAAGCGTACCGGCGATAACGACCTCGCCATGTTGGTTTGTGCATTCGCAAGTCAGGACCACATGCCTATTCTGCGGTCGCTTTTCCGTCACCCTGACATTGGCGGTGATCGTATCGCCGACCGCGACCGGTTGGCGAAACTCGAGCGATTGCCCAGCATAGATCGTACCGGGCCCGGGCAGCTTTGTGCCGAGCAGCGTTGAGATCAAAGAAGCGCCCCAGACGCCTTGCGTGACAATATGGTGAAAACTGTCGTCTTTCGCGCAAATCAGATCGGAATGGTCGGAATTGACGTCTCTCGACGCGACAGTGAACGTTTCGATATCTTGTGGGCGCAGGACGCGCTGAAGCTTCGCTGTATCCCCGATTTCGATCTCGTCGAAAGTTCGGTTCTCGATGATTTGGATTGGCGCCGTCACCTATCTCCTCCTCTCCGCCAAAGGGCCCCAAGCGATACACGCTCATGAGACCATTGGGAAACTGTACGGCCTCAGCGCGACATCAGCACAGGGATTGTCATGCATTCCAGAATGGTGCGCGTCGCACCGCCCAAGAATGCCTCGCGCAGACGGGAGTGACCATAGGCCCCCATCACGAGAAGATCAGCACCGACATCGGCCGCATGGGATAGAAGGGTATTGCCGATGTCGCCTGTGCTCGGCGTCTGCCTAAAGACGGCATCGACCCCATGACGCGCCAAATGCCGCATCAACGTCGCCTCGTCGCACGGCACGGACGATTTTGTAACCACCTCGACGATCTCGACGTGGTTGGCCCTGACGAGCAATGGTAAAGCGTCGTCGAGGGCCCTTGCGGCCGGCGCACTGCCATCCCAAGCGACGAGTATAGTCTTGAGGCTTGGCGGGGTGGTTTGAATATTAGGCACGAGAAGAACGGGCCGCGCAGCCTCAAAAATTGCAGCCTCGATCATGCGGGCGCGCTCTCCGATCTGTTCTCCGTAAGCCTGCTCGATGATGATCAGATCGAAGAGACGCAACGTTCGATTGAGTCTCCCGATCTCGGCCTCGTTGCTCTCCTCAAGATGTAGGGCATCGACTGAGAGCCCCTGTGCCTTGCCCTGCGATTGCAGGCGGGTGACGGTCGTCACGATCGCTTCGCGTCGCTCTTCGCGTTCAGCAAGAATCAAATCGTACCGCAATTCCGCCATGGAATATGTGGCAAGTGCGGTTTCGACATCAACGAGAAACAATGTCAGATGCGCATCGATCAGTTTGGCCAAAGAGAGTGCGTAGGAGCCGGCCTCTTTTGTGCGTGCATCCACGATAAGCGTGAGATCTTTCAACATGACATGCTCTTTCGATTGCAGAGAGACTGGATTACGCTTTCGACTTCAAGACCACGATGGGCGGAAGCGCTTAGTCGGCGCCTCAAAGACCTGGTCAACCGGACTTCAAATTGTCTTCGACAGCCCAAACGCCTGGCACCGGCCCAGCGGCCAATGTTGATATTCTTGCGCATTTTGAAAACGCAGCGATTGATCTGGAACAAGGAGAATGCCGATCATTCCAAAATTGAGAGCTAAATTTGCACTCTCATTCATTCACTTTGGTTAGATTCCTATCAAGCGAGGCGTTTAACGTCCGATCCAGGGCTGCGACGATTACCGCGACGACATTTACGCCTGCGGCACCGTCAGCGCTTCGCGATCTTTTGTGGCGGTATTTGCACTCACTCGCCCATCCACCACTTCGACGATCCGATCGCAGCGGCGCGCGAGATCCATATTATGCGTGACAATTAGAAAGCTCGTACCGCTGGTACGATTAACCTGCCGCATCAGTTCGAAAACGCTGTCGGCGGATTTCGTATCGAGATTGCCGGTGGGTTCGTCCGCGAGAACGAGATCTGGCTTCATCGCAAGGGCACGGGCGATCGCGACGCGCTGCTGCTGGCCACCGGACATGTTAGTGGCGAGGTTGTGCGCAAACTTTTCCAAACTCACTTGCTGCAGCAGCTCGAGCGCCCGTCGCTCGATTGCCTCGCTCGAAAAGCCCCGATCAGCGAGCAGCGGCATCATCACATTTTCCTGCGCTGTGAAGGCGGAGATCAAATAGTGGTACTGGAAGACAAAGCCTATGGTATGCCCGCGCAAATGGGTAATTTGGGCATCAGACAGTTGGCTCGTATCTTGACCATGAATAAAGAGCGCGCCCCGGGTTGGACGGTCGAGCAAACCGATAATATTAAGCATCGTACTTTTGCCCGAACCCGAGGGACCGATGAGCGCGACGAATTCACCGGGCATCAGGCTAAGATCAATATTGTGCAGCACTTCCACCTCAGTGGAAAGCCCGACATTATAGGCTTTGCAGACCTTTTCGAGAGTGAGAATCGGCTCAGCCACGGATCGCCACCACAGGATCGAGTTTCGCGGCGCGTAGGGCAGGCGCGGTGGCTGCCGCAAGGCCAGTAATCGTCGCGAGAATGATTGTCGAAATAAAGAGGCTTTGCTCCAAGATCAGCGGGAACAATTCTGAACCGTCGAGCTGGCGTTCCACGGCATGCCAATAGATGGCGGCGCCGGCGCCGGCCGCGCAGCCCACTAACGAACCAAGAAAGCCGAGGAGCCCACCCTGCAGTAAGAAGACGCGCATGATCTGTCCACGCGTCGTTCCCATAGCACGCAGGATGCCGATGTCCTTGGAACGCTGGACAACCGACACAACCAGCACCGCCGCGATACCGAAGGCGACCGAGAGCGCAACGAAAATGCGAATGAGAATGTTGGAATTGCGTTGTGCTTGCACGGCTGCAAAAAATTGAGCATTGTTTGTTATCCAGCTATCAGCCTCAACATAATGCGATGCGCCGATCTCCTGCGCGAGATCTTGAGCGCCGTAAATGTCGCGCACCGTCAAGTCGATAGTGGTGACATCGCCGACCGCGCCAAGAAGGGATTGTGCGGCGCGCAGGGCCACATAGGCGTTGCGCTCATTGACGCCCTTGTTGCCAAGGTCGACCAGGCCCGTCACGGTCAACGACAGGGAGCCGCCATTTGATGTGGTAACGATTATCTTGTCGCCGATGGACGCGCCGAGGTCCTTTGCCAGCTCCGTACCAATGACAATATCCTGGCTGGTTAGACGCGCCTGCCCCGCGACGATATAATCTCCCAACGGCACGATCTTGAAGTATGACGATGGATCGACGCCCGCCATGGAAATGGAGCGGCTGGCTTGCCCGCGCACGGCCAGAGCCGATCCAGTCATGGTGGGTGAGACCGCAATAACCTCCGGCATGGCCAGCAGGGCATCGCGAATCCCTGGCCATTGATCGATGGAAATGATGCGCTGCGCCGGGCGCTCCACCGTTGCATCCTCGAATTCGTGTGGGCTGCCACGCAAAGGCCGCGCTATTTGTTGCGGCGGGATAAGTTGAATATGCGGCTGCGAGGTCAGAACACGTTTGATAAAATTGGCTTCGAGTCCTGCGAGCATTGCCGACATAAAGACGATGACGCCGACGCCAATCGCAATGCCACCGGCGATAAACGCTGTTTGAAGCCGGCCCTCCCGCAGAAAGCGGACCGAGGTGATCCATTCGAAAGGTAGCCAACGGTTCATGAATCAATGGCTCGTACTTTTTGGCCGTTGAGCACGCCAGCGGTCACAGGAATGACAGGGGCACCAGGCTCGAGACCGTCGAGAATTTCCACTTGAGTATTGCCGCGGATGCCGAGTTTCACCCGACGCCGGACGGCACGACCGTCTTTGATCGTGAGGACCCACGGTTCTTGCGTGAGAATGTCGTGCACGTCGCGGCTGCGCAGCACATGCGTCGCATTGCGTCGCGCCACTTCAACATCCACTGACACAGTCATGTCCTGGACAAGATATTTGGCTGGATTGACGACATCGAGCTTCACCTCGACGGTGGCTCGGGAGATGTCTACGCCGGGATTGATGTAACTGACGATCGCCTCGAATTTCTGATCGGGATAGGCATCTGCCGATGCCTGGGCTTTTTGTCCGAGCGCGAGCGCACCGAGGTCCCGCTCGTCCACTTGAAGTTGTAATTGCACGGTGCCTTTCGGTGCGAGAACCAGAAGTGGCACGCCCGGCTGCACCACCGTCCCCCGCTCTACGTTGCGCGTGATCAACACGCCGTCACGCGGCGCGCGGATGGTCGCGTAATCAAATCGCGCCTTGGCGGTGTCGAGATTCGCCATTGCCTGATTGAGTTGCGTCTCGGCAGTGACATAGTCGCTTCCTCCAGGGCTGGTGGAATAGACCTGCAATTCGGCACTGCGTACCTGGGTCTGGGCGATATCAAGATCCCGCCTGGCGTCATCAAGTGACGCGCGGGTGGCATAGCCGTCCTGGGCAAGCTTGGCGGTGCGATCATAGGTCTGCTGCGCGTCAAATTCGGTGGCCTGGGCCTGCTTGAGCGCTTCCTTCGCGGTCGGCAGGGTCAATTCCACCAATTGTCTCATACGCGTCCGAGCCTGATCGAGCGCGCCCTGTGCTTGGACGAGGGCCGCTTTCAGCTCACTATTCTCAAGTATGATGACCTGTTGCCCCTTGGTAACCTCCTGCCCCTCTTCCACCAGGACGTCCAAAACCGTTCCGGTGATTTGTGCGCCGATATTGACGCGATAGGGCGTTAACACATTGCCACTTGCTACCACCGTCTGCACCAGGTCACCACTTTGCAACCGATCGACCACCACGGCGGGACCCAGAAGCACCCGTACGCCTTGCCAAAAGCCAAGCGCCACCAAGACGCAAACCCAAAGTGCGAACCACCGGTGCAGCCAGATCGCGCCGGCCCAGACACGAATGCGGCTCCCCCGTGCCACGGATCGAGGAGCGGCGAGCGCTTGGGTGGAGTTAGAAGACATACACGGATCCTTCAATACGCCTCACAATGGACCGGGCGCGGCAACCGCCGCTATCCGGTAGGGTCCCCAAAGGGAATTTACGTAGCGCCCTGCCCGGCATCGATGTTCCTCGCGTCGAAGACAAGGAGGGCGACCGCTGGATCTGCTCGACGCTTTGCCCGACTATCTCCGGCTTTATCAGCGACACGTATGTCGCGACAGGTTGTAATGTCCAAAGCGCGCGGCCAGAGGGGCGATCATCGCCTCGCGCTGACCGGAACTTGGTGATCGATGTTCTTTACTCGTGACAGATATAATTAATATCAATCATCGTATTCCTCGTTTGTTACCTTGATCCGGATCAAAATCGGTCCCGCCGACTGTGCTTAAAATTCAAACTGTCGGGTCAGATGTGCGTTGCGAGAGACTGTATAACGGCTCTTGTCCATGGCGGGCCAGGTCGAAACTTCCCCGAACGAGAGACGATTTTGGAAATCACTGCTCCAACCGACGTTATTGTGAAGCTCATTAAGAGCACAATCTTCGTCATGGATCGCACTTTTTAGAAAGCGACGTGCCACCTTGCTCAACCGATCAGAGCGCCCATTGCTCCGGTGTTCGCGTCAGCGCCTATGGCACAGAATTAGGGCTGTGATTTAAGGAGTGTTCGGTTCTCGATCATGGCTTTGCCGACGCTGGCCATGCGCATGACAGCCTCCGCGTAATTCGCACTCCAAGATCAGTAGCCTCAAACTTGCCGCACAATCGACGAGATCAAGTGCGCCGAAAATGGTGACAAAGAGTGTCAGGCATTCATGTTGCGCAAGGCTGCCTGACGCTTGATCTTGATCTGTCGAGCCACCAGGATCTCAATGACGCCGCTGTGCTCGAGCTGTGACAAGGTCCGCGAGACCGTTTCGATGGTGAGGCCGAGATAGTCGGCCATATCCTGCCGGCTCATTTCCAGCGTCACATTTTGGCTATCTGGCGAATGTTGCGCCCACTCGGTCAGAAACGCCGCGACCTTTTCCAGCGCCGTCTTGCGCCCGAGTAGCAGGGCATGATCCTGAGCGCGCACCATGTGGCGCATCGCATGCGAGAACATCTGCCGAGCCAGGCGACTATCTTGCGCCGCGCCCTTTTCGAGGTGGCTGCGGCGATATGCGACCAGTACGCAATCGTTGATCGCCTCCGCGGTCAAACGATAGACATCCCCCGCCTCGAGTCCAAAAAGGTCGCCGGCGACATAAAAGGCATTTATTTGTCGCCGGCCGTCACTCAGAAATTTGCAGGTGCGGACCACGCCCGACATCACCTTGAACACGCAATCGGCGGCGTCGCCCTCGCCATAGATTTCGGAATTGCCCGAAAATTGCAAGACAGTGCCAGCCTTCGGACGCGCGGTCTCGATCGTATCGGGAGCCATTTGCGCTCCAGATACGAAAGGGGCGGCAAGATGAGGGGCGAGAGCTGCGGCATGCTGCGTTGCTTTGAGAGCGGAGTGGGCAAACATGGAAATCTCCCGGCTTTGACCTTGGGCTTCCATGTACCTGGCTTCGCTGCATCGCGCTATTCGGTTAGATTCTAAGGGATATTACGTAGTCTGGTTGTTTCGCAAGATGGCCGTCAAATGATCATTCAAGGAGCCGTCTATCAGCGGCTTTTCAACGATATGGCGGACCCCGGCGGCTTTGGCCGTGTCGCGCAGTTGGGGAGTGACCCGGTCGGTGACGAGAATGACGGGCAGATCGCGACCGCGCGATTTGAGATCCGCGACGATGGCAAGGCCGTCGACGCGGGGGGGCATATGCTCGACAACAGCGCATTGGCCGCATGTCAAAAACGGGTGGGCTTTGAGATCGTCGCCGGTGCGGCAAACGTGCACGATAAACCCCTCCGTCTCGAGGGCGAACTTGAGCGAATCCCGCAATGCAGAATCCCTGTCAACGATGAAAATGGTCTGCTGCCCCCTGGTCATCGGCAATATTCCAGGCGTCCTCGTGTGGGTCCAAGTGCGTCAATCTGAACCGGGCCGCCATATACTGCCTTGACTTAACGCAAATGAGGGAAATCGCCGTCAACCAACGCCATTTGGAGCAATATTTGTCGCGAGTGCCATGCGCACTAACTCCGAGAGGCTGCGAGCGCCCATTTTGTTCATCACATTGGCGCGATAGACCTCCACGGTGCGGGCGCTGATGTTAAGATCATACGCGATCGTCTTGTTGGGATGACCGGCAACGAGGCCTTGCAGCACCTCACGCTCCCGCGGCGATAGCGTCTCGAGCCGCGTCCGGATCTGATCGACTTGGATATTGTGGCGCTGGTGTTCGGCATATCGATCGAGTGCCACGACAATGGCCGCGAGCAGAACATCGTCATCGAAAGGCTTTTCGATGAAGTCGACGGCACCCGCTTTCATCGCCTCCACCGCCAACCGCACGTCGCCGTGGCCCGTCATAATGATCATGGGCAAAGCAACACCTTTCTCGTTCAAGTGCCGCTGCAATTGAAGTCCGTCCAAGCCCGGCATACGAATATCGCTCACGATGCAGCCGGGCTGGAGCCCACTGAGTGCGGCAAGAAAAGCCTCCGCCGATTCGTAGGCGCGCACGGCGTGGCCGGCAGTTGCCAGGCAGAAGGCCAGCGATTGCCGCACAGCATCATCATCATCAATCAGATGAATCACGCCGTTCGTTTCCATCCTCGATATCCTCTTTGTTGGTCGCCACCGGCAGCGTGAAGCGAAAAACCGTGCCGCCACCAGGATTCGGCTCGGCCCACAAGCGGCCGCCATGCGCCTCGACAATCGTGCGCGATATCGACAGGCCGACGCCCATGCCGCGGCTTTTCGTCGTGTTGAACGGCTGGAACAATTTGGCCGCGATCTCCGCCGATACCCCCAGTCCGGTGTCCGCGATACCGACCTGCACCGTGCCAGGCGCAGATATGCGCGTCGTAATCTCTAGGTGGCGCGTCTCCATGTCTTGCATGGCCTCGATGCCATTGCGAATCAGGTTGAGCAAGACCTGCTGAATTTGAATTTTCGCCGCATAGACAATGATCGTGCCGGGGGCGAAGGCATAGGTTACACGCACGCCGGTCTCTTTACTGCCAATCAATGCGAGGCTGCTGGCCTCCTCGATCAACTGGGTCAGTTGCTCGAGATTCCGCTGACTTTCGCCCCGCGTCACGAAATCCCGCAATTGGCGAATGATCTGGCCAGCGCGTAACGCCTGCTCTGCGGCGCGTTCCATGGCCATACGCGCTGTGGCGGACGCCTCATTTTGACCGCCGGCAAGCACCCTCTGACCACCCTTGAGATAATTGGCAATGGCGGACAGTGGCTGATTGAGCTCATGGGCAAGGGTCGAAGCCATTTCGCCCAAGGCAGTGAAACGCGACATGTGGATCAGTTCGGCTTGCAAATCCTGGAGCCGGTTTTGCGTCTCCTGCTGTTCTGTCAGGTCGCGAATGAAACCGGTAAAAAGGCGGTGCGCGCCCGAGCGTGCCTCACCAACCGACAATTCCATCGGGAAAGTGGATCCGTCCTTGCGCTGACCAACGACCACACGGCCAATGCCGATGATTTTCCGGATTCCGGTCGCAAGATAGCGGCCAAGATAGTCATCGTGCTGGTGGCGGTAGGGTTCCGGCATCAGCATGCTGACATTATGGCCTATCACGTCCTCCGCTGTATAGCCGAACATCCGTTGAGCCGTCGCGCTAAACGATTGCACCTGGCCGTGCGGTTCGATCACAATCATCGCATCCGGAACCGTATCGAGAATCGAACGCAACTGAGCCTCGCGATCCTCAACCGCCTCCTGCGCTCTCTTGGCTGCCGTAATATTCCGCGCCACTTTCGAAGCGCCCACCAGACGACCCGCCCGATCCAACAAAGGCGAAACTGCCAGGGAAACGTCGATGATCGAGCCATCCTTGTGCCGCCGCTGGCTCTCGAAGCGCTCGACCCTTTCGCCGCGCCTTATTCGGGCAAGAATATCCCTCTCCTCCGCCTCTCGCCCGGATGGTATCAACAGATCAATGGGCTTGCCGACAATCTCCTTGGCGGCATAGCCAAAAATCGTCTCCGCACCGGCATTCCAGTCGGTGACAATTCCTTCGAGTGTCTTGGTAATGATCGCGTCGTCCGACGACGCGACGATCGACGCGAGGCGACTTGCGGTGTAATCGGACGTATGGTGCCTTCCCGCCTCGATCAGAATACCGCTTGCGCCGTTTGCGTCCAGCCTGCCCCGAACGCGCAACAGCTTATGAGGCTCCACACTTTTGTCGGTGTGAAAATGCAGATCGATCTGACCGGATCCGTCCGTCAGATCGTGCAATGCCAATTCGAGCGCCGGCCTGTCTGGCAGCGCGGCACAATGCATAAATGCCGCGCGGCTCACGCGCCCCTCGACGACGCCGAGCAAGTGACAGGCTTGAGGTGAAAAGGAAAAAACATCATCGGATTGCTGCCATCGCCAGAGGCCGAGCCGCGCCGCCTCTATTACCTGCCGAAACGTCTCGGCGGTCTCGATCAATCCTCCTGTCATCCTGTCATCCTGTCCCATTCAAAGCCAAGAAAACCGGCCCGGACGACAAGTCGGGCGAGGTCGAGATGATTGGCAATGAGTATATCAGAATTTGATCGGACCAAAGCAATTATGATTTTTGTGTCGCATCCGGCCATGGGCTGACGACGTCAAAGCCAGTTTCCGCGTCTCATAATAACATGCTTGATCCCGACAGATCGGCCGGGGCTACTCCGTGATCAAGCGATTGACAAATTTGCCGTATTTCTCGCGAAGATCCGTCACATATGTCCTGCGGATCGCCAAATTGCGGGTTGTCTTTTCGTCGCTCAGGCCAGAGGTCCATCAAGGTCGCCAATGTCAATCGGCGCAAATTGCGCAAGCGGTCAGCAGCGCGTCCCGCCGGCTCGCGTCTCGAAACCTCTTCCACGCCGGCCTCCCTCGAACTCGTTCCATGACGTTTCTGGTGCATCAGAATCGCAGTTTCCCATGCGGCGCGATCCTCCCACAAAGACCGATAGGGGAGGCTTGGAATATCGCTCATGCGAATGCCGGCACAAACGACACGCCCACCCTTCCGCCCCATCTGTGCTTTAGCTTCCCGATAGTGCTACCTTTGCTTTCGAAGTGAAAACCATCCTCCTTGCCTGGGATTCGCGCATCGAAGTAACCTGGGCAGCACGCGCGGCTCCTCCCTTCTTGAAAGGCGCGCGGACGATCCACATCGCCTCGGAGAATCCTGAGCCGCAGATCGACGAGTGCGACCTTGGTCGGGGAACCAATATTGCGACCTATCTCACGCGGCACAACGTTTCGGTTACGATCGGCGAATTGCCCACCATGGGCTGGAGCGTTGCCCACGTCCTAATTTGTCATGCCAAGGAGATTGCGACCGATCTCATCGTGATGGGAGCCTACGACCACTCGCGCCGGCGGAAAAGAATTTTTACCGACGTCACCAAGGCGATGCTCAAAGAAATGCCAGCTTCTCTTCGTTGCCGACTAGCTGTGTGAGCAGGTGCGGTTGGGCCTAGAGCCCCGACATTATCATATAAGAGCGATCATGGCGCGATTCTCCTCCGAACCAAGCACGTACACTCGGCGGGCTTGACGTAAGTCAAGGCAAAGACGGGGATTCTCGCGACGATATCTCGCAGTTTCATTTGGGAGTCGATTCATGCACCCCATCGCAAGCGAGCCTCGACCATCGGTTCCGACCAGGATGCTGCGCATCGCGTGGCAGCGCCTCAAAGAGCACCCTCTGAGACACGTCGGCCCGGGACTCATCACAGGCGTTGCCGATGACGATCCGAGCGGCATTGCGACCTATTCTCAGGCCGGCGCGCAATTTGGCTTGAATATGCTGTGGACCATGCCGCTGGCATTCCCGCTGATGGCTGCCATTCAGTTGATGTGCGCACATATCGGCCGAGTCACCGGGAAAGGCCTTGCGGCCAATATCAAGGAAGCCTTCCCACCTTACGTTCTACAAATCGCGGTCTTTCTTCTGGTTATCGCCAACACCCTCAATATTGCGGCCGATGTCGCAGCGATGGGCGAGGTTGCCGAACTCGTGAGCGGCATTAACCGTCATACGATGACATTGGCCTTCGTCCTCCTCACTCTGGGTTTGCAAATTTTTGTCCCCTATCATCGTTATGTATGGTTCCTGAAATGGCTGACGCTTTCGTTGCTAGCCTATGTTGCGGTGCTCTTTACGGTGCATGTTCCCTGGGGCGATGTCGCGGCCCGCTCGCTCTGGCCGCACATCGCATTCGACACAACGACAGCCACGGTGGTTGTGGGCGTTTTTGGCACCACCATCAGCCCGTATCTGTTCTTCTGGCAGGCGTCAGAAGAGGTCGAGGACATGCGCAACCACAATAACGCCAAGTCATTGCTGCAAAATGAGAACGCAGCACGAGGTGAATTGGATCGCATCTCCTGGGATACTTGGAGCGGTATGTTTTATTCCGACATAACGGCCTATTTCATCATCCTGGCAACTGCCGTCACATTAAACGTCGCCGGTGTAACGGATATAGAGACGGCGGCCCAGGCCGCGAGCGCATTGCGCCCGCTCGCGGGTGAGTTCACCTATTTGCTTTTCGCGCTCGGCATCTTGGGTGTTGGCCTGATCGGTGTGCCCGTGCTCGCCGGCTCTGCTGCCTATGCCCTGAGCGAGGCCATGGATTGGCAATGGGGTCTCGAACGCAAGGCCAAAGATGCGCGCGGCTTTTATGGCGTTATTGCGGTCAGTGTACTTGTTGGTCTGGTGATCCAATATTCACCGATCAATCCGATGCGGGCCCTGTTTTGGAGCGCCGTGATCAACGGCGTGGTTGCGGTGCCGTTGATGGCGGTGATCATCGTCCTGGCATGCCGCAAATCAGTCATGGGCAAATATACCGAAAAGATGCCAATCGTCGTGCTTGGGTGGATCGGAACGCTTGTTATGGGCGCAGCTGCGATCATGATGTTTATACCAAGTTGAATATCTGTGAACTCCAAGCTATTCGCGGCACAGCACGAATAGGCATCAAGACGCACTTGCGGATGCGGGCAAGAGTGCACTACGGATGCGAGACAATCCCGAGAGATTGCCTCTTCGGAAGAGGCATGCTGAGGTACGAAACACATCCTAGCGACCCGCTTAACAGCCCCCAAGCGCTATCGCGTCACGCGAGTCTCCATACATTTTGTCACTGAAGACAATACAGCTAGTCTCGACGGGGAGAAAGATCGCTGCGACGCGCGCCTCTATATGACCTCGCGATTGTGAGCGACGGGAAAATATGAAAGGCCATACTGGACTCGATCACCTTCCATTGGAAGATGACCGAAATTTGATTGCGAACCGGCCTCCGCGTCGCCCTGACGGCCAGGCGAATACGTCGCCACTATAGCACTGCTGGGGCTGTCCTCGCGCCCGCTCGATTGCGGCTGAGCGGCCCTTGCGCCTTCCCACATCCCTATGAAGCGACGCGCAGGGGCACAGGATCTATCGTGGAACCAGCATCGGGCGCGACTGGCGTGAGCCTCTGCAAGGGTTTAAATTCTGCGGGCGTCAGTGTTTCCTTTTCCAGCAGTATCGCGCTGCCTCTATCGAGATCATCCCGTCTGCGCTCGAGGATCTCTCTGGCACATTTGCTGGCGTCATCGATCAAGCGTCGTACGCCAAGATCGATTTCGCGGCCCGTCAGCTCAGCCGCATTGTATAGATTGTCCCTGGACAGCCCGATGAAACCTTGAGACGGCGCGGTATAGGTCCGATCCCCCACAACTTTGTCCATGCCGTATTTGACGACCATATCAAGGGCAAGCTCGGTCGCTCGCTGTAGATCGTCGGCGGCTCCAGTGGAGATGTCGCCGTCGAAGATCAGCCTCTCGGCAGCCCTGCCGCCCATCAGCACGGCTAAGCGATTCACAAGCTCGCTCTCAGTCAGAAGAAAGCGGTCTTCGGTTGGACGCTGCATTGTGTATCCCAGCGCACCAATCCCGCGCGGCACGATCGAGACCTTTTGGACCGGATCCACGCCAGACAGGCTTGCGGCCACGAGGGCATGCCCCATCTCGTGATAGGCAACACGCCGCCGCTCCTCCTTGCCAAGAACGCGGCTCTTTTTCTCCGCTCCCGCAACCAAACGCTCAATCGCGGCCATGAAATCCGCCAGAGCGACCGCATCGGCATCGCGGCGAGTGGCCGCAATGGCAGCCTCGTTTATCAGGTTAGCGATATCCGCGCCTGTAAAGCCAATCGTCATGCCGGCAATCTGTTCAAAGTCCACATCTGACGCCAGGCGCAACTTATGGGCATGGACTTTAAGAATGGCAAGCCTGCCTGCTTGGTCTGGCCGATCGACCAGCACTTGCCGGTCGAACCGACCCGATCGCAACAGCGCGGGGTCGAGCACGTCGGGTCGATTGGTGGCCGCAAGCAGGATCACACCCGAACTCGGGTCGAAACCGTCGAGCTCGGAGAGGAGTTGGTCGAGGGTCTGTTCCTTTTCGTCCTGGCCGCCAAAGCCGCCCGACGCTCGGCTGCGGCCGAGCGCATCAAGCTCGTCGATAAAGATGATGCACGGCGCAGCTTTGCGTGCCTGTTCGAAAAGGTCGCGGACACGCGCCGCGCCTACCCCGACGAACATCTCCACGAATTCCGATCCCGAGATCGAAAAGAAGGGTACCCCTGCCTCGCCCGCCACCGCCCTCGCGATGAGCGTCTTACCCGTCCCAGGAGGCCCAACGAGGAGCGTGCCCTTCGGCGCTCTCGCGCCGAGCCGGCCAAATTTCTTAGGATCTTTAAGGAAAGTGACAATTTCCTGGAGTTCGAACTTTGCCTCGTCCACGCCCGCAACATCGGCGAAGGTCACCTTCGTGTCCGCCTCCATGTAGACCTTCGCGTGCGATTTTCCGATCGTCATCAGGCCTCCGAAACCCTGGCGCCCCGCCATGCCGCGGATGAGAAAGGCCCAGATGAAATAGAAGAACACGAACGGTGCGATCCAGGAAAGCAGAGTCATTAGCAGACCGCCGGACGGCACTCCGTTAACGGTCACACCATGCGCGCCAAGCTTGTCGGCGAGTTGGGCATCTACACGATCGGTAATGAAGAGCTTGTTCCCGCTCGGCATCGGGTCTTTGAGCACCCCTTCGATGCGGTCCGCGCCTACCGAGACTTCCGCGACCTTGTTCTGCGTCACCAGCTCGTCGAACTGGCTGAAGGGGATGGTCTCGACTCGATTGGACTGCGTCCATGCCCATTGCAGCAGGAGCCCGCCAGCAAGAGCCGCCCCGATGTATAGGACCGGGCCGTATTGCTTCCAATTGGAAGATGGTTTGGCCATAGGTTATTAACTCCCGTCAGAGTGCCTGCCTAACGAACGGAAGATGTCCGCTTCATCGTGGCCCTTGCGCTGGCTCTGCAGCATTTCTCGACATCGGTAGGCTATCGGTCCCGATCCCGGCCGCTTTGATCTGCCGCAATCCCAATCGGCCGTCACCCTCACGAACGCCTTCTTCCCTCTCGCTTCCCGGCCCGAAAACGGACGTCGGACTGCGGCTATGCAATCGATGTTTCGAAGGCCCGCCTCCTCGCCGTTTCCGCACGAATGCAGCGATCCAGGATCGAGAAAGGGCCGCGCGATATTGTCGCGAGTGCCACCTAGAACGATTGCCAGAAGGGCTTTTGCCGAAGCACCAACTCCTGCGCGATCTCGGCGGCTTTCAGAAGATGCCGACGCGATGCCTTGCCTTTGATGATCGCACTGGGCGTAATGTCTCCATTCATTGTGTGTAGGCGCTCCCTAAGCGATACGACATCATTGAGCTTACCCAAATAATCCTGAAGCGACCCGAGGTGGGCGCTCAGATGTTCGCATTGTTCGGTATGTGCCGCTCCAGGAAAAGCGTTACCGACGAACTCGCATGCATATCGAAGCGTTTTCGCTTGAATACGGAGACAATGCCGCTCTTGTTCACTCAAGTGCGATACTGGGGCGAATTCGTTCAGCTTCTTCCATCGTTTTGTCAAAATGTCTGACACAATAGTACGAGTGGGGCGCCTCGCAGCGTCGACATGCGCTTGCTTGCTTGTTTGTGTTTCGACCGCATATGATAGTCTCCAGAAGTGCGATCATCCGGGCCCAAAAGCGCCTGGAGCATAGCAACTCAACGACTTTCCGATAAGCCGCCTTGCGGTCCCGACAAAGACCATTGAGAATGGCCCCCGTATCGGACTGTTTGCTCTTGTTGAGCGCTTCGATGGCGACGTCGAGATCCCGGGCTTCGCCAAGTCGCCTAAATGCTCGTTTTATCTCTGCTCGGCTCTTGCCTTTGCGCATTTTTGGCAACCATTTCTTGCACAATGACATGAGCGAAAGAAGCCGTCTTAATGCCACACGCATCTGATGTACACCTTCGGCGGAATGCCGCTCCGAAAACAACGCTTCGTTCGCCGCGAAATAACTGATGCAGTGCAGTGCGTTGGTCCGAACAGCATCTTCGAACGCCACGTCTGCGTCGAGCGTGATCGCGGGAGGTTTCCAAAACGTCGACGTTCCTCCCCGACGCAGACGATAACCGCGCTCGGCTTTGCTGGTGGTCGCGATCTCCAGGCACGCAACCTTCGCAAGCGCTCTTGCGAGATCAAACGCATCGGCAATCGCGCCGTGCCGTAATTCAATCTCCAGTTCGCGGATTGGTTGGCGCTTGCCCCCGGCTTGAATAATTCCCTCGTCGAGGGAGGCAATGATATCACTGCCGTTCCAATGAAGAGTCCAATTTGTACGCTCTACGTCAACGCAAAAGACGGCTTTCAGCTTATCATCAATGTGTTTTGCCAGCCTCGCCGGGCAATGACGGCGTACGTGATCCAGATCAAGTATTGGCCGCGGCACTCGGATCTCATACTCGCGGCGCAGGAATAGACTGGCGAACGCCGGAGACTCATACTTCAGTGTCTGCACGATCCGGTGAGCAGATTTACGCAGGCGAAGCGAAACGCCTGCTTTGTGAAGCAAGTGGTCGGAAGTGTCGAAATAAGTCGATTGAAGAACTTCCTTTCGCCATGACAGTGGTGTGAGGATTGACCGGGCGCGGATATTGGCAACGTCATCAGCCGTGAGTCTGAATTTTAGCTCGCTTTCCTGGGAAGTTATTGCCCGCGCGTTTCCGATGTCCACGTAGGTTCTCCATCCATTTCGCAGCTGACCGGTGGCGCCCCAAACACCTCCAAAAGTCGCCTGCGGCTCGGCTGGCACTCGACAACCATGATAGCGGGACCGCGATGGCTCACTCATGTCTTAAGACACGGTGGAAGGCCAATGCCTCAATCTGCGTAACCGGTATGGGCATACTCGCGCGAAGACTCAGGCCGGCAAGCACTCCGCGCAACCAATGCATCGCAATGTGGCAATGCTTTCTACGTCGCCTCCCGAATCACGGCGGATCCCCAGACTGCGACTCAATGTGCCAAATATACTGGCACAGGCGCATCCGTAAGCATGGCTTGCGTCACCCCGCCGAAAATCCGTTCCCGCCACCGCGAATGGCCATAGGCTCCCATCACGATCATGTCGGCAGCAACATCCGTCGCATGCTGTTTCAATACGTCGGCGACACAGCTACCGGCGCTTGGTAGACGTTCAACGATTGCAGTAACACCATGTCGCGCCAAATAGGCACCGACGTCGGCCCCTGGTTCGGCACCGTTGATGTGATAGAACGCATCCGGATCAACCATGGTGACATGCACTTTCTGCGCTTTTCGCAATAGACCAAGGCTCGCATGTACGGCTCGACTGGCCTCAACGCTCGAATCCCAGGCGAGTACAATCGTGCGGGGTTGTAATGTGGTTGTCGCTGTCCTCTGACTCAGGAGCAAGGGTACAGAAGAGTCAAACAACGCACCAATAATCGCTCGCAATCGCACATCCTCATGGTTTTGCAGATCAGATCCGATCAGCACGAGATCGGCATAGCAGGCGCGTTGACCGATGGTTTCGGCCGCCCGCGCCATTTCGACATATTCGCCCTCAACGTCACTTGATAGATCTTCTCGGGCCAGAAGTGTACGAACCTGTGCACCCCTTTGATGAAGGGTTGCAACGTCATTCTCCAAGGCATCGACCCACAGGCTTGAACCCGATATCCCAAAGTCGGCCATCGGCGGTGACGGCGCCAACGCTATGATCAACAGGCTCAAATGCGCATTGACTGACTGGCACAATGCGATTGCGGCGCGAATGTCATCGTCAGACTGACCCGCTGCGATAACAGAGAGGATGGATTTGATCGTCATGGTCAAGCTCACAGAATTGCGACGAGCTTTTTTAAGGCAAGCGCGACGACGCGCCTTGCGTTGAATCAAAATGCCGTCGATTTTCGGCATTGGTACGACCCTGTGGTCCCTTGAGCCGTTTACAGCAAGCAAGGATAGCCGCACCGACCCTTGTCCGCCACGCAGATCGGCCGCGGTCTCCTTGACGTTTTGCAATGGAAAGACATTGCATGGGTCGCAACCTCAAACCGAGGCGCGACGCGAAGGAATTCCACCCCATTTTCGCGCGTCAGATTGGTCACCGAAACATTTTGCTGCTCCTCCCACAACACATCATAGGGAAACTTCGGAACCTCTGCCATGCCCTCGTCTATCCGCTGACGCGGCGCTCGTGTCGAAAGGTCCACCATAACGACGCGCCGACAAAGGCAAGGAAAATCAGGCCGACCAGAACAACAGTGATGAGCACCGCAGATTGTTCGATCCAGGCCACACCCGGCACCGCCAGCGCCAACAACAGCCCAACCACGCAGATTTGCCACGCCGCAATGTGCAGCCCGGCCAGAAAAGTTGCGAGCGCCAGAATGGTCATGAGCATGAGCCCGGTGGTTGCATTGTTGGCCACGCTGCGCACACTTGGGAGATAGGCGAGATTCATTGCAACCAGCACCGCTGACCAGTGGAGGGCCTGTTTCAAAATCAGCATGAAGTGACCCGACGCAAATGTATGGCGCCAGCCAGCGGCAATGCAGGCGAGAGCGAAAAGTGGGACGATCCATTCCCAAATGAGCGGGCTCGGGCCTGACACGAAGCTCACATAGCCGACGCCCAGCACTGCCGCCGACAACATAGCAATATAAGGCAGGTCAAGTCGCAACAACCGCAGGAACAGTCGCGGCGGCGGTTCATGGGCAACAATCTCCAGATCATGTTCGAGTGTCTCAACCCAATCGGATTTCTGCGTGGCATCGCTTTTATGTGCGTTTGTCATCCTCGTCGCCTCGGTCGGTCGCGATAGTCGAAGTTGATTCGTATCTGTCGCATATGGATTTTCCCTACCAACGACGGCGGCCGCCGCCAGTGAGTGGCATGAGCATGAGGAAGAGGTTTAGAAAATCGAGATAGAGGGCAAGCGCGCCGAGAATCGCTTTCTTGCTCGTCACATTGTCTTCATCCGCGGTAACGTAGATCTCGCGCACACGCTGACTGTCCCATGCGGTCAGGCCGATAAACACCACCACGCCCACGATAGACAGAGCGAATTGGAAGGCCGAGGACACAAAGAAAAGATTGACCAGGCCGGCGATCGCCACTCCGAAAAGACCCATCATGAGATATGTGCCCAACCCGCCCAGATCGCGCTGGGTGACATGACCATAAAGACTGGTGAGCGCAAAGGTCGTCGCCGCGATGAAAAATACCGGCGCGATGCTTACCGTACTATAAATGACGAAGATGCCGGCCAGCGACAGACCGACTGTACTTGCATAGACCCAGAAACATATATGAGCGGTCGCAACACTCATGCGGCTCATTTGAAAGGTGAGGAGAAAAACGAGAGCCACGGGCGCCAGCAGCACGATCCAATACGCAGGCGTATCGAAAATCACTTCATAAAAGGCATTTTGCGCAGCAAAATAAGCAATCAGGCCGCTGAGGGCTAGTCCTCCGGCCATATAGCCATAGACACGCAGCATATAACGGTGCAGCCCCCCGCCAACATCCGCATAAGAAAAATGGGGCTGGGACGGTGTGGTGCTTAGGTTGGCCATATCTGCTCCTACCGAGGGATATGCACATCCTAGACCACCGTGCCGACCTCGCCTTGATCCGAATCAATTGCCGCCACAGGGCGATATGGGAAAGGATGTAGAACCAACACATCGATTATAAGTGCTGAAATAATGCGGACATAGCCAGAATTGATGTAGATCGGCGCGCCGCGAGCGCCAGTTCCCCATAGTTTGAACGTCGCCCCGCCCGCGGCTGGCAGGGAGGCGACCATGATGGCAACGGCGCTCGCCACCTATCGTGATGTGATGGTTCATCTTGACGCCACCGTGGAAGATGAGATCCGTATCGCTCATACTGAGACGAACGCAGCGCAGTGCCGGGCCCATCTTATGTGAAGAATAGCCATGAGGAAGGAGCTGCGACCTTTCGGCGCCTGGAACAGCACTTTGGCCCACTCAAGGTCGCCCATGAGTTGCGCAAGATTGAGGATGTCGCCCGCCGCCTACCTCGGGAGATCGTGGAAGCGAGGATGTTTGACAGCGGCCACGGGCTCTATCTTGTGCCGTCCGGGGTTCATCCCCCCAAGTCATTTGCCAAAGTCATAGTCGGATGGGTCGACGCGCGCGCGGTGGTGCAGGCGTTGGCTGAGACGCTGCCGCTGATGACCCATTGACGGTGACGCGCCGAGGCTGGCCGCATCACGACGCAAACGGGGTAAATTCGGCTGCGGTCAGGATTACCTCCATTAACAGTGAAGCCGCGCCAACGTCGAGATCGTGCGGCCTGGATGCCGCCGCGTTCATCAAAGTCACGTGAGGCGCCTCTATCTGCCGCGCGGATGTCTCTGCCCCGCCGAACGGTCCGCTCATTCACCCACGGTTGGCAAAACTGCGCTCAATCGCGACGGCAACGTCTCCCATCTCAGCCATGGCCGCAATATCGCGCGCAGCCACAATATGGCTGTGATCGATTCCGTGCCCAACATGCCACGGATACTCGTATGCGGCATCGCGCCCCGACGGGTGGCGTAAGGCGAACCGGTATCGCCGTGTCAGCGGAATCAAATCCCATCGTGTAACGCCGTGGGTCGATGGCGTCTGTTCGCCAAATTGTATCCGGTGAAAATACGGCCTTCACGAATCGCTAGTTTCACAAGAGATTTGATTGCAGTCATGGCAGCACGCCGTGCGCCGACTAGGCGGCCGACTTTGAATTTTTCGTCGTTTTCTGGTCCTCGGCGGACAGAAGAAATGCACCCGAATAAGGTTCAATCCAGACGAGATGATCGTGGACCGCCTTCACGCCCGGCGTATTTTCTGCAATCACAATCAATGCCTCCCGTTGGCGCTCATCGAGAATATTGCCGTGGAGGTCAACATTGCCGCCGTGGACCTCTACATCGATCGTCGTGATCGGCGCCCAGTCCTGTGCGGCAATTTGTCGGCAAATCGCTTCTCTTAACGAGTCGTCTGCATCAATATGGTCTGTGGCCGGCAAAAGGCTAGCAAGCAAGCGCAAAAGATCGGCCCGCGTCACGATTCCAACCACTTCGCCTTGCGACGTGACAGGCAGTCTCTTCACCCGGTGTTTGTTCATAAGACCCACCGCATCATACAGATCGTCGTCTTTGTCGGCCGTAAAAAGGGTGGTGCTCATCAATTCACTGACTCGCCGACCGTGGCTGCGGACGTAATCGGATGCAGCTTTTCCTGGGCCACGCAAGAAGGACACCCAGCGTGCATGTTCCTCTTCGGTGCCGAGCTCGACACGTCGCAGAAGGTCGCCTTCGCTCAAAATGCCAACGAGCTTTTGGGTCGCATCAAAAACCAGAAGACCGCTGATATGGGATTTCAGCATCAATTCAATCGCCTCGGCAATGGGTGCATCTTCCTGAATGCCGACGATGTGAGATGTCATCGCATCTTTAACTTGCATAGCAGCTTCTCCAGATCATCTTGCGCCGCAGAAAAGCACAAAATGACGGAGGCGGAATTGATGTACAGCAAACTCAGCCCCTTAACCGGCTTTTGAGCTGGAGCCGAATGTGTGCTGACGGCGCGGTTCTATTCGCCGGCAGATATTATAATTGTCGATTTGGACGAGAACCGCCTGGAAACTCCAAAGCGCTTTGGCGAGGCCGCAGCGGTCAATGCCGCAAATGTCGAAGCCGTCTTCAACAATGGCATTTTGACAGTTACAATCCCAGTTCCAACCGAGGCGCAGAAGCGGTTCAGGAAAGTCGAAATTAAATCTGTCGCCCAGCGCAAGATGAGCCAGCTACCAACGGAGGCATCTCATGGCTCCGTTGGTGCATCGGCTATCCGAAATAGAGTGATCGAAAGGCGGCTACTCGAACACATAACATCCAGGCGCCGGCGCAATGACCGGCAAACCATGTGAGGGATCCCCAATGTTGGGGGGCGCCACTGGTGAACCGGAACGGGACTCAAGCCATTTAATCCATGCTGGCCACCATGAGCCGTCGTTTAAGGGCGCACTTTTGAGCCATGTGGCAGGATCGGTGCGCAGGTCACGCGCAGGCGTTGTTAGAATATGATAGTGCCGGTTAGTATGTGTCGGCGGCGAGACAATACCCTGATTATGGCCGCCATTGGTAAGAGCAAAAGTGATGTCGGTTTCGAACAGACTGTGCGCCTTATAGACCGATGTCCAGGGCGCAACATGGTCCCATTCCGCCCCCACCACAAACAACGGAATGCGAATATCCTGGAGCGCGATGGGTTTTCCGTCCACCATCATGCGACCCTCAGCCAAATCGTTGTTCAAATACAGGCCGCGCAAATATTCGCTATGCATGCGAAATGGCATTCGTGTTGCGTCAAGCGACCAAGCCGCGATGTCCGATGTGGCTTCGCTTTCTGCCAGAAGGTAATGATGGATCAAGCGCGACCAGATTAAATCGTTGGAACGCAGAAGGTTGAATGTTCCCACCATTTTTGAAGCGGCGAGAACACCCTTTTCCCACATTATATCATCCAACACCGCCAATTGGCTTTCGTCGATGAACAGCCGCAATTCGCCCGCCTCGGTAAAGTCGGTTTGCGCGGCGAGCAGGGTGAGCGATTGCAGCCGATCATCATGATTTTGCGCCATAGCCGCCGCGGCAATGGCGGACAATGTCCCGCCGATGCAATATCCGACTAGATGGGCGTGGGGTGCGCCGGTGATTGTGAGGGCGGCATGCAGCGCACGTGCAATGCCTTCAGCGCGATAATCGTCAAAGCCTATATCGCGGAGGCGCGCATCGGGATTTTTCCATGAGATCATGAAAACCGTGTAACCATGATCGACGAGATATTTCACCAGGGAATTTTCCGACTGCAGATCGAGAATGTAGTATTTCATGATCCAGGCCGGCACGATAACGATGGGTTCGGGGCGGACCTGCTCCGTGGCCGGAGTATATTGGATGACCTCGACGAGTGGTGTGCGCAACACAACTTCGCCCTTGGTGATGGCAACATTTTTACCCGGTTGAAAGGCGTCGGCACCAGCGGGACGCCGCCCGTGCATGACCTTCATCATATCATCGGCGGCATGGGCCAGGCCTTGCAGAAGATTCGTGCCATGGCTGGCCCGGGTGCGGTTGAGCACATCGGGATTGGTCAAAACAAAATTGGAGGGAGAGAAACAATCGAGTGCCTGACGCGCGACGAAATTGAGCTTGGCAAGGTCATGGGGGGCGGCGCCATGAACGTGACTTGTGGCCTCATCCCACCAGCGTTCTGTAGCCAGAAGTGTTTCGGCATAAAGTGCAAACGGCCATTGTTGCCAAGCTACGCTGCGAAAGCGCTTGTCATGGGGCAAGGAGTGCTCGCAGGGAACGCACTCTCCATGCCCCTGCATCATCGTCCAGGAAAGGCTGCCCAGTTTCAGAGCCGCCCTTTGAGCCTCGAGCACCAATTCGTAGACACGTGCCGGTGATACCGTGAGATGTACGGCCCAATCAAACCAGGCCGTGGCCAGCCCCATGGGCGAAAAGCCTCCGCTGGCCTCGGCAAGGGCAGCATGAACAATCCGGTCAATGACACTTTCTGAAATTCCAGCGGGCCGAAATATGGTCACCCGAACCTCCTCACGATGTATTTTTATTGTGCCGTAAATTTGCCGATTAAGGCTTGATGCAGATCAAGGTCAGAATTTCCCCGAGATGACATTCAATAAACGTTTCAGAGCAAGGAGTAACGCTATGTCAACGAATCCCGCCAAATTGGTTCAATCAGCGTCCGAAGACGCAATAAAGTCGGTTCGGGCGCAATTCGCCCCTATGTATCACCTGCATGAAAAGGTGATAGAATTACAAATGAACACATTGTCTCAAATACTTGACTTCATGGGTCGCCGGATGAAGGCGCAAAGTGATTTCTTTCATAGTCTCGGGCAATGTCATGATCTCACCAAAATGTCCGAAGTGCAGAGTCGTTTCTGGCAGCGCGTATCCGAAGACTACACGACGGAGGTCGGCCAATTGACGGAAATGGCCAGGGAAAGTGTCGATAAAATTGCGAAAGCAGCGGCCAGCAAGACACCGCAAAGTCACGCGGCCTAACGGCCCCATCGAGCGGTGGGGAAATTGACCGTGACGACGACGCGACCACCGACCTGTTTTTATCATGTGCATCTCGAGTTGGCGCGGGAGAGGGGCCATCCGCAAGGTGACAGTCGCGAAGGCCACGATCTGCTCGTTCCATGGGATGCGCAGCAGCATCTTGATCCCGTCGGATGGAAGGCGCATCGTGAAGTGTGCCGGGTTCGGCATTTTGCCCCCCCCCCCGCAGAGGACATGCACGCGCAGTTGCGACGTAAGCCGGGCGGGCACTGGTCTCTTGACTATGAGTCCGATGACGCCTCAAGTGCAGAAGACGAGGATTCTGGTCCTCGGCGCAATCAGGCACGGCTGCTGCCAGGCGAATATGTCTCGATTCAGAATCAAGGCGTGATGCATACCTATCGCGTGACGGAAGTTAAACAACTCGATCATATTCCGGCAATGCGCGACCGGCGCTGAAAGCGTAAGATGCCATGAATGTTCCACTCGTGGCGAAGGAAATGGCTGAGCGTGAGGCGGGGTTGACGAGTGCCGAAGCCCAGCGCCGACTCGAGCAGTGTGGGCCAAATGCCATTGCAACTGTTACGTCCCATTTCTGGCGGCGGGTTTTGGGCAAGTTTTTCGCGCCTGTTCCCTGTATGCTGGAGGCGGCGATTGTGTTGCAACTTGTCCTTGGGCAGCAGATCGAGGCACTGGTCATGGCCGCCCTGGTCGTTTTCAATGCCGCGCTTGGCCTATTTCATGAAGGTCGCGCCGAAGCGACGCTTAATGCGCTAAAGTCGCGCCTCGCGCTCAACGCCTCAGTACGCCGGGAGGGTGATTGGATCATCGTTCCGGCAAAGGAGTTGGTGCCCGGCGATGTCGTCAAACTGTCTCTAGGCAGCGTGGTTCCGGCGGATGTTGAAGTGCATTCGGGTAATGTGTTGCTCGATCAATCGATGCTGACGGGGGAATCCCTACCCGTTGAAGGCGGAATTGGCACGATCACCTATGCGGGAGCGCTGGTGCGGCGAGGCGAGGCTGTCGCTGAAGTGACGGCGACCGGCGGTCGCACCAAATTTGGCCGTACCGCAGAATTGGTGCGCACCGCCCATGTCACAGGATCACAACAAAAGGCGATTTTCCGCGTCGTGCGCAATCTTGCGCTTTTCAATGGCCTGATTGTCCTGTTGCAACTCATTTATGCAACCTGGTTGGGCTTGCCGGTCGGCGAGCTTGTGCCGTTGCTCCTGACAGCCATGTTGGCGGCAATCCCGATGGCGCTGCCCGCCACGTTCACATTGGCAACCGCCTTCGGTGCCGAGGCGTTGGCCAAGCGCGGCGTGCTGCTGACCCGGCTGTCGGCGGTGGATGAAGCTGCATCTATGGACGTTCTCTGCGTTGACAAGACCGGCACCCTGACCCGCAACGCATTGTCGGTGGTCGCCGTGCGCCCACTGCCAGGATATGACATCGACCATGTTCTTGCTTTTGCTGGTCTTGCGAGTTCAGATGGCGGCCAGGATCCGGTTGATCAGGCCATTCGACGGGCAGCCGCGCAGCTCCGTTTGACCGATATGCCAACGGTGCGATGTTTTTTCCCCTTTGATCCAGAAAAGAAAAGGTCGGAAGCGCTGGCCTGCAACGCGCAGGGGCGGGAATTGCGAATTGTCAAAGGCGCGTTTGCCTATGTGAACGATCTGGCCGGGGCCAAGGCTGATGTCACGGGGCTGGCGGAAGAACTGGAGGCACAGGGCGCGCGGGTTCTCGCAGTCGCCGTGGGGGAGCCGCAGCAGATGGCCATCGTTGGTCTTATCGCACTGGCCGATCCGCCACGTGCTGATTCCGCCGTATTGATTTCGCGCCTACGCGATCTTGGTGTCCATGTTGTGATGGTTACGGGTGATGCGCCGGTAACGGCCGCGACGATTGCACGCGCCGTGGGCATCAACGGGCCGGTCTTTTCCGCGGGACAAATTCCTGATCGAATAGGCCCTGAAGATTTCGCCGTGTTCGCCGGCATTTTGCCGGAGGACAAATTCAATATCGTCAAAGCGTTTCAACGCGACGGACATGTGGTGGGCATGTGCGGCGACGGCGCCAATGATGCTGCTGCTCTGCGTCAGTCGCAAATGGGCATTGCCGTGGCCTCGGCCACCGATGTGGCAAAAGCGGCTGCCGGGATGGTGCTGACTGAGTCCGGCCTTGGCTCTATTGTGGCGGCCATCCGCGAAGGACGCATCACCTTCCAGCGGATCTTGACCTATACGCTGCGCTCGCTCACCCGCAAGATCGACCAACTGTTGTTCCTAACCCTGGGATTGGTTCTCACCGGCCATGCCATTCTGACGCCGCTGTTGATGATTGTCCTGATGACCACCGGCGATTTCCTCGCCATGGCGGCCACCACCGATAATGTCCGGCCGTCGGTAATACCCAACAATTGGCGGATCAATCATCTCACCCTAGCGGGCCTGATTCTGGGTGCGTGCAATTTGCTATTCTGCGGCAGTATTCTGGCCTTTGGCAAATTCCGCCTCGGGTTTGATCTTGAAGCTTCGCGCAGTCTCGCCGTGATCACGCTGGTTTTCAGCGGCCAGGCAGTACTCTATGTGGTTCGCGAGCGACACCGCTTGTGGGCGTCGCGCCCGAGCGTCTGGCTCATGGCTTCGTCCGCGATCGACCTGTCGTTCTTTTCTGCCCTCGCGATCGGTGGATGGCTGATGGCGCCGCTGCCACCCCAGATCGTCGCGGGGCTAGGCATTGCGACAATCATCTTCGCCTTTGTTCTTGATCAGATTAAGATACTGATTTTCCGCCATCTGGCGATGGCATAGGAAGCGACAGGTTGATTGGTAACGCAACGCCTCGATTGGATCGAGACGGGCCGCTTTGTGGGCAGGGAAGTAACCGAAGCATATATCACCCATTGCCGCGAAGGAACACCGCCTGCAACAGCGGTTACCGAGAACGGCGCCGGCCAGCCAAAAAAGAAAGAAATGGCCAGCGACACGGCAAGCCCCAACAAAACGCCCGCAAGTCCTCCGGACGTCAGCATGGCGCGTGGGGGCAAGGCATCTTCGTTGGGCACAATAATGCACACTGCGATACGGATTCGCCTCGTGCTAATGACCGACGCGTTATTCTACTTGGCGGCAGAGTAAAAATTCTCTCCGCTCTCGGCGACGCGCCGCATGATTCGATGGCCTGTATCTGCGCATTTTGCTTCGGCGCCACACCCATGGTCAATAACGCGCGACTGCGGGCTTCCACGGCTGATTGACAAGAGGCGCAGAGGCACAATCAAGCTATGCCGCAATTCTTGAATCCCTTGCGTCGGTTCAGTGTTTCAAACTCAGTAGATAAGCTGCCATTTGTTTGATTTGATAATCTAACAATTCAGGGTTCGGCATGCCCTTTGGGCTGCTTATGTCTCGATGAGTGGTGGTCAGGAAGTTTTGCAACCAAGCTGCCGATAACTCCTTCCGTTGGGCAATGCGCGAAAACGGCGGAGCGGGCGGATTCAAGATCGGTTTGGCCTCTTGATCTTTGGCTGCCACATGACAATATGAGCATATCATAATCGCTAATTTGTGCCCCTGTGCGACATCGTCTGCGGCCATTACATCTTGCGCTTGTGCCGCAGACATAAAGCCCACTAACGTTAGCACAGCTGTATGTATCTTCCATTTCATAATGCGCTCCTGTTGCTGAATGCATTTTCAGTTTAGCAGATGGAGGATCGCTGCAGCTCGAGAGATATGCGTGCGCCGCATCTCAACCCTCCAACGCAAAATACCGACCTATTACAAGAGACGCGTCGCCGCGGCGTTTTTTCGTATAGCCATTTCCGTCGGAAAGACGCCGTTAGTCGCTTGGATTGCGTCGCAACTGACCATAATGATCCGGCGCTTTGGGACGGAAGTGTGTATTACGATATATGCTTTGATATTTTTTTGTTTTGTTGCATCAAACCTCAGATCTTCGATCAGCTGCAATGGTCATTAACGTCCGTCACTGCGCTCATTACCTGCAGCCCCGCTCTCAGAAACTCGCATTGAGTGGATGTGACAAATATTCATTGTTGATTTTGACCGATCAGTGAAGCCAAACTCGTCCTCTCATGTTGCTAAGCTGAGACAGCGAGAGAGCATCAATTGAGCATGGCGCAATATTTCCGCCTTTACCGAAAAACGAGCACAGGAATTTTTGAACATGTTAGAAGTCTTGCCGTCTGACGGCCGATCATGAGGCCGGATACACCGCTCCGCCCGTGTGACGCCATTGCAATGAGATTGCAGAGACATTTTTCCCCCGTGTCGATGATGACCTTGTAAGGGTCGGCATTTTTAACTCGGATGACTGTGCACGGGACGCCCCAGGACTTTGCCTTCTCTTTGGCGCGATCCAATATGCGCAGTGCCTGCGCATGCAGGTAGTTCTCGCACTCTTTCCGCGATTCCCTCAACCGCCTGGTGTCGACAGCGAATAGGGAACCAGGCTCGATCATCGTTAGCACCGTGATTTTCGCGTTCATGTCTTTCGCAAATGCGGGACTCTTTTGCAAGGCAATGACGGAAAGCGGCGAACCATTCCGTTGGGATCAACAGATGACGATACTTTATAATCCCCAGAAAAAGGGTCGTTCATATTGTCAAATCCACGTAGGGACACATTGATCAAAATCAAGAAAGGGAAATATCTAGCCTGGATTATTCAGCTCGCATGAATTTGGCGCTGGTGGGCATAGCGTAAGAGCCTGCTGCGGCGTAGGATTCGGGTGTCTTTGCCAAACCGTCGTGCATTTTGCGCCCGCCATGACCGACAATACGATTCTGCCGTTCTCGTTTCCAGCCGTCGCGCCCAAGAAAGTCACAGCTGATTTCGATGGCGGTCGTCTCACTTCTGATGGCGGCGTGGTGCTCCTCACCATGGTTGAACGACGCCTCGGCATCGCCGAACGTCTCGCCCGCATCTTCCCTGACCGTCGCGACCCGACGCGTATTACACATACGCTGGCGGACATGATCCGCGCCCACGTGTTCGCGATCCGCTGTGGCTACGAGGACGCCGACGATCTGGATTTCCTGCGATCGGACCCAGCGTTCAAGCTCGCCTGCGGGCGCCTGCCGGACACGGGTTCGGACCTATGTTCGCAGCCAATCCTGTCGCGGCTGGGAACGCGCCCGGCCTGAAAGACGTGTTTCGCTTGATCTAAGCCCTCGTCGATCAATGGATGGCGTCCTATGAGCGGGAACCAGGGTCCGTCACCCTCGACATCGATGACACCTGCGAGGTCGCGCACGGCCAGCGGCAGTTGTTGCTGTTCAACGCCCATGATGACGAGCGCTGCTTTCTGCCGATCCATATCTACGATACAGAAAAATCCCGGCCCGACGCCATCCGCACGAAACGCGGAATCGATGACAAAGCGGTCGTGCGCGATTACGCCGCGATGCCGCACAAGGCGAAGTCGTGGAGATGCGAGCGATGCGCGGTCGCCCGCATCGAAGGGACCAGGCTGGGTCTCGACATCGGTTTCGTGGTCACTAATCTCGACCGCGGTTCGGCGGAATGACTCTACGACAGTCTCTATTGCGCACGCGGGCAGGCCGAAAACCTGATCAAGCTGCACAAGACCCATCTGGCGTCCGATCGAACCTCCTGCCACTCGGCGATCGCGAACCAAGTCCGTCTGGTGTTGCACACCGCCGCCTATTGGCTCATGCTCGCCGTCCGCGACGCGATTCCAAAGCCCCGCGACCTCGCGACAGCGGAGTTCGCAACCTTGCGTCTATGCCTGTTGAAAATTGCCGCCCGGGTCATCGAGACGCTCAGCTGCGTGCGTCTCGCATTCGCCGCCGCCTGTCCCGAGATTGATTTGGTTCGCGGCTTGCCCGGTGCCCTGGCGCCACTTGGGCCGTGGACAGATCGGGCAAGCGCCCCACATCGCCCATGCCAATCCCAACAGCGCGTGCAAACAGTATCGTTCGTCAGACGGCGAAAAATCTGAACGCAGACCCGCGTCTCAACGCACACAATCGACAGAAGCCTTCAAGCTGCAGCATGCTCATGAATAAGAGCGGCTAGGTGCCTGCGATTGCGCTTGGGCTCGGCAGAGCCGACAGATCGAAGGCACGTTCGGCGCGGCGGCACATCACTATCCGCCTTTGACACGCTCTCGATCCCGGAGAATTGTCGTCTTGCGCCTCAAATTGCGCTTTGATTTGTAGCAATCGCTTTTCACTATGGATGAATAGGCGAGCGAGACCGTGGTGTCGGATTCTCGAATCATAGACCCGTCGATTCATCTATCCAATGTTTCAATACCCTCGTACGATAAAGATCTCCATCGCCGATATCTCTCGGAGTAGATCCGTCATATCTTTCGGGTTGTCGTTGTGTCCCCGATCCACCTTGCCAATCGACGCCAGGATCCGCACTCGAGGCCTGTCCGTGACTCAGAAAATGAGACGATCTTTTAGCTTTCGAAGAGCATTTGACTTACATCAACGCGCCGAAAACCCATAGTTTCAGAATGATCGCAAGCTCATGATACACAGAGAATTCTGTATGACTGACACATTGCATGCCTTGAACGCGTCCTCTGAGGCCTCGACGCTGGTCGTTTCTTTGTCTCCTCCCGTTCGTTACAGTGGCATTCCATTGCTTGCGGCACTCAAGTTCCGGCGTTCGACGCGACATTATGATAGCAGACCGATCCCTCACGGCATTTTATCCGATTTGCTTTGGGCCGCATTTGGAATTAACCGACCTAACGGAGATCGCACTGCACCGTCCTGGCGACATGCGATGATCACGGATCTTTATGTTGCGCGGGCTGACGGCGTCTATCTCTATGATCCGCAAGCCCATGCGTTACGGTTGCATACGGCGGCCGACATTCGTTCAAAGACCGGTTCTCAAGATTTCGTTACCACAGCACCAGTAGAATTGATTTATGTTGCACATGGCGAGCGTATGGTTGATGTTACAGATGAAGAACGGCGCCTCTATGCTTCGGTCGACGCGGCCTTTATCGGCGAAAATATCTATTTATTCTGCGCGTCAGAAGGCCTGGGTACGGTTTTTCGAGGCGCCGTAGACACAAAGGGTCTTGGTCAGGCCCTCCGCTTGCCGGAAGGACAATTCGTCACCTTCGTACAAACGATCGGTTATGCAGCAGTTAACTGAGCCCTGCGACCGAGTATCCTGGTAGATGACGCGAATGTCGACGACTTTCGCGACGCAAGAGCTGTCATGAACCGATCCGTCTTGGAGCCGCGGACATCTACCGTGCCTCCCTTGCCCCGGTGATCCGCGCAAGCTCCGCTTCGAGGTGTCGCGCGTAAGTTTCGGCATCGGCGCGCGCCTTTTCCAGACTGCGGGCATAGTCGATCGCCGTATCGCGGGCGTTGCGCGTTTCCTCCAGTGTCTCTTCCAGGGATCGTGCGTAGCGCTCCGCACGCCGCGCATCTTCGGTCCGCACCTCCAACATCCGCTCGAGCGCATGGGCGTGCCGGGTGACGTCGAGCCCGATGTCGGACATGGCGGCAGCTTGAGCGGCGGATACGGCCCGCACCGCATCGACGGCGCGGTTCAGCCTGGTCCGCTCCGCTTCCTGCCCGATCAGGAAATCTGCTAACGGGTCCAGCCCCGCACAAGGCATCTGCTGGATCGTCGCGGCGATCACGCGAGCATTGTCATAGGGATGCGTGCTGCGCAGCATGCTGTCCGGCCGGACGCGGTACCAGACGAGGGGTTCCGGCAAGCTCACCAGCCGCAATCCCGCGGCCACGGCACGCAGATGCAGTTGCCAGTCCTCATAAGTTACGCCACGCAGTTCGTGGAAATACCCCACCCGGTCGAAGACCGTCCGGCGATAGATTCCCGACGCATCGCCGAAGCAATTTTGGATGGCGCCGACCAGCACCGGGCCGGCGGCGAAGAGCTGGTCGGGGCCTTGGCCTGACGCCGCAGCGTCCGGCTGGCCCGTGGCGTCGTGGAAATGGCGGATGCCGCAGGTGACGATGTCGGCGCGCGTGCTGCGCATGGCTCGGCGCAGCGTCGCCACCATGGTCGGGAAAGCGATGTTGTCGTCATCGAGGAGGATGATGCATTCCGTCTCCGCGGCGCGAATCCCCGCATTGCGGGCCGCGCCCAGATAGCGATTGGGCTGGCGCAGCAGCTTTAGGCTCAGCGCGCAGTATCGCTCCTCAACGTCCGCGAGGCAGTGCTGCGCCTCGGCTCCCTGGCTGCCGTCATCGACCACCAGCACCGAGAAGTCGCGATCCGTCTGTTGCAGGAGCGCTTGAAGATTCTGCTCCAGCAGATGCGGCTGCTCGAAATGGGGGATGACGATGGTGATGCCGTCCCCGCCTTCGCGCGCCGTTGCGGGGTACGCCGCCAGTTCGTCCTCCGGCCGCAGCAGCCGTATCACCGCGTTCCGGATATCATGCCCGACGGCGGTGTCTGCGTTCGGCGCGACATGCCAGCCGGCGTCGCGCATCCACTGGGCGACAGCCGGATCGGGAAGCAAGACGGCGTCGGCGCCCTCGATCGCCGTCTGCTCGATATGCTCGATCGAGAGGGTCACGAGATCAGCGGGAAAGCGCCGCTCACGCTCGCGCTGCCGGCGAGCCCCACCGAAGACGATGACGCCGAGCCGCGTCCCGGCGAAGGCGAGACCCGTCTGCCTGGCAATGACGGCGGCATGGGCGAGGCCCCCATGGTGCGGGAACAGGATCGCATCGAAGAGATGCATGCGCAGGCGGCGAAACAGCGCGACCGTCATCCGCATGAAGGCGGGTTCGATCGGCAGCATGCTGCCATCGCAAGGTTGAAGGACGATGCAGCGCCCAGCGGCGAGAGCCGCCAGCGTCGCGCTCGCCGCGGGCGGAAAGGGTCCGGCGGGAAGGATCGTCAGGGCAGCGCGGGCCGCGGTCGCGGTGTCGAGGATGGCGGCAAGCGCCGAGTCGCGATCCTCGTCCAGCATTGCGGTCGTGACCACCAAGCACAGGCCGCGCTGCTCCGCCGCGACGTCAGGGACGAAAGCGACGGAGGCGTCGACGGGCGTGGCCTCCGGCTCGGGCGCGGGACGGATCGCGGCGCAGACATCTGCGAAGGATCGCGCGATCGCGTCTAGCACCGCGGTGTCGGGCTCGCGCCGTGCGCCCGTATGGCGCAGCGCCTCGAAGGCCGGCCCGATCCAGGATGACCAGACGCCGCCGCGGGTTGTCGGCACTTGGTCCGCCGATTGATGGCGATGCCGCGCATCGAGGAAGCTGTCGATTTCCGGTGCGGCCTCGGCCAGCGGTCTCGGCCAGACGAGGCTGAGTTCTTGCCCCAGGCGCGCGGCGACGCTGCGCCAGTCGCCAAACAGGTCGGAATAAGTGCAGAAGGCGCGGACGGCACCACGCGTATGATGTTCGGCCGCCAGCATAGTACGCAGCCAGAGCAGCCCCGCGCGATCAAGCGTCCAGGACTGCTCAGGCTCCAGGGTCTTCTGGCGGGCCACGAGCGATGCCGCCGCTTCGAGCGGGTTGCGTGATAGGATGACGGGCCGGCAATCGATGCCGAGTTCCGCCAGGACACGACGCCAGAGGGGAAAGACCAGCGCGCTGCGCGGATCCTTGAGAACGAAGAGCGGCGCATCGTCGAAATCGGCGCCGATCAACGCGCGCATCGGCTCCAGGAAGGCCTCGGCGGCAGCCGTCGAGAACCAACTCTCCGGCGGGATGTCTAGTCCGTTGGTCGAAGTGCCGGCCGCCGTGAGCAGCCGATCATGCAGGGCGACGGCTGCTTCCGGTTCCCAATGCCCCAATTCATTGCCGGCCCCGGCCAGCAGCAAGCGCCGTGGCAGGGACGCACCGAGCAAGCTCAGCATCCGCGTCAGGGCAGAGGTGCCACTGCGGTGCATGCCAAGGACGAAGATTGCTGTACGCGTCACCATGCCAGCCTCACTCCACGTCTCAGAGTGGTAAGGGCAAAAGCGCGACGCGGAACCGCTCCAAGGACCAGAGCGCCTTCAGTCCGTCGCACCGCCCGATCCTCTTGCCGTGTGCGTAAGTATGACCGCGATTCCGAACGCCGATCTCTCGCATGCGCCAGCGCAGCGCTCGGGTGATCTGGGTTTCGCAGCCGAAATCTTCGCAGGTGATGCGAGGCTGGTCGCCGACACAGCGCATGAACATCCTGTGGCACGCCTCCAGATCCGTCAACCGCTGGCCGTAGAGCAGGCCGAACAGCTGCGACGGCAGGGCGTCCACACCGCCCATCACAGCCGCCATGGCAACGCCGTGAACAGCATGAGGAGGCCAATGGCCCCGTGCAGCCGCCGATAGAAGGCCTGGAGCCGCCGCAGGCCGTCGAATGTCAGGCCGGCCCGGAAGGCCCGCAGCGCCGCCAGCCCGTGCAGCGCGCCCCCCAACATCGCCGCCGGAGCCAGCGGCCCGGGCACGATCCCGTTCAGCGCGAGCAGGGCGAGAAGGAGATAGGCGAGGGCGAACAGCGCAAGGCTGGCGAAAAAGCTATGCTGCTTGCCAAAGGCGACGGCATTGGTGCGAATGCCGCTGCCGCGGTCCCCGTCATGGTCGCGCGTCTCATGCGTGAGATGGCCCGCGGCGAAGACCAGACCGAAGAAGCCGCCGGTCGCCACGGCGCCCCAGGAGAGCGACACAACAGCGGCGTAGCCGAGAAGGAAATGCAGCACACCGCCGGCGAGATGCAGGATGGAGCTGAGAAGCGGAACCCCTTTACCGCCGCCCAGCTTGGGCACGGAATAGAGCGCGCTCAGCAAAGCGATGAGCGCGCCGATCGTGAAGGCGCCCCAACCGAGCGAGCCGAACAGGCCGAGCGCGGCGACCAGCAGTGCGAGCGCGAGCCAGCCCATCTCGGTCGGGCTCGCGCCCCTGGTTCTGAAGGTTCTCGCAGACCGAGTTGGATCCTTCATGTCCGTCTCGATCCCAGCCCAGTCGTTTAGCACGAAGACATGCCCGACCAGGCAGAGATTGCCGGCGACGAGCAGGACGAGCGGGACCAGTGCGGCCGAAGAGAGGGTTTTTAGCGCGAAGAGAGCTCCGATGATGGGGGCACCCTGCAGCACACAGACCTCGCCGACGCGGATGCAGGTGAACGGGCGCAACAGAGCGGAGAAGAGGGCGCGCGGTCGTGCCGGCGCGACTTCGGCGTCGATCATCTTCCCTCCTCACCGCAGTCCTGTGCCGCCCAGCCGATGCGCTGCCGCTCGTAATAAAGCCGCAGCCACAGCGCATAGCCGATATCCTCGGACCAGTAGAAGCGCCGCACGCTCGCCGTCAGGTCGTTGTGGTAGAGCAACGGCGGCATACGGCTCACCGCCGCAAAATCCTCGGTCGCCAGCCTCTCCAACAGCCGGTTCGTCTCTAGGCAACTCCCCGCTCCGGTTCGGATCCGGGACAATGCCTCGGCGGCTTGGACCCAGATCTCCTGGCCCGGAACGTCCGTCCGCAGCCGCGACGGCGGCGGATGCAGGGGGCAGCCTGCCTGTTGCAGTTCAGCCAGCCGCAGGATCACTATGGGCGGCGCGTCGGCATAATAGACCCAGAGGTCGTCATCCGCCGTCCGTGTTGTGAGCGCTTCGCATAGCGCACGCGCGGCCGGCGGGTTCTCCTGCGCCAATAACAGCAGGATGTGCATCTGGATGCCAATATCGGCGGGGTTCGGATCGCGTCCGGGATCAAGGCAACGATACTGAGCGCGCTCCGCCAGCCAGGTCCGGTAGAGGCCGTCCTCGCGTCGGAAGCGGCCGATAGTCTCCAGCGCCGCCGCCAGCCGGTCGCGCCCGGAGGCGCCGGGCGCGACTCGCCAGACCAGCGCCGTGTCGTCGGAATCCGGCGTGATCGCGCATCCCAGCGTGCCGATGGTCGGCGTGTCCGGCCGGCCATGATAGCGGACCAGCCCGTCCGCCTCGATCTGCTCGGCGAGGAAACGGCGTGTCCGCGCGAGCACGTCTGCCAGCGGCGTACCTGTGGCAGCGGGACCGGCGATGTCGAGCATGACCGCGTTGAGATAAGTGTTCATCTCGTCCTGCGGCGCTTCGAAACGCGGCACGCCTGTGAAGGCGGTCAGCCAGTAACCTTCCGGCCGCTGGTGTTCCGCCAACCGCTGGCGCGCAAGGTCCGCCGACCGCTGGAACTGCTGGTCTTGCCGCCAGGCCGGGCTGTCAGCTGGCAGGTCGAAGGAAAGCTGCCGCAGCAGTCGCGGCTCACCGCCCGGATCGGCGCGGACCAGAACGGCGAGTTCATGCCGCCCAGGTGCGAGCGCGCCCACGGGGAATCGCATCCGCCATCCGGCGGGGCTCGTCTCGCCGAGCGTCTGAACGACATCGGGGCGGGTAAAGAAAGTTCCCGTCCCCGCGACGCTGCGGCCATCCACCAGGATCATGGCATCCGTCGGCGAGCGTGAATCGACCAGCGCCCATCCGGCGGCATCGATCAGCCGTTCGGCGCCGCCGCTCTCTTCGGCCACGACCTCGATCTGGTCGATATTGCCCTGCAGCCTGCGCAGCAGGTCGAACGCCGCCGGGGGATGGCGGAGTTCGGCCACGAAGGGCGCGTTTTCTGGCCGCCACATCGGCCGCATCCGGTCAGGCCCGCGCTCCCCCAGCCCCATGCCGGCATCGGCGGCGCCGACATACCAGAAGGCGCCGACCGCTTGGATGAGGATGGCGACCCCGCAGGCCATGCCGAACAGCATGCAGCCCGGCCGCGACAGGGCTGCGACGATTGGGGGCAGCATCCAGATCAGCATCGGCAAGCCGTCACCGAGCCAGCGTGGGCCCCAGGCCATCCCCTGCCGCCAGTCGACCATCGCATAGAGGACGATCTGCAGGACGATGGCGCCGGCCATGAGCAGGGTCAGATCACGCATCGCTCGCCCGCGCATCGCGAGGGGGAACAAGAATGGGATAAAGAGCAGGAAGGGCGAGAAGACGAAGAGGCCGCGCGTCGGACTGACGAGCAGCCCGGCGATGCCGCCCAGAATGTCGTCGTTGTAGTCGTGCGGCCGGACGAAGAGCGCATAGGCCCCAGCGATGTGGCCGACCACCATCAGGTTATACGCCACCGTCAAAGCGACAGGGACGAGGCCTGCGGCGACGAACAGCAGGCGCCGCGGCCCCGCCCAGCGCAGGCCGTAGAGCCCGAGCGCGGTGGCCAGGATCGCGTCGGGCGGTCGGTTCGCGGCGATCAAGGCGCAGAGGAAGCCCGCCATCACCACGCGCAGCCTGGCAGGCGATTCGATGCGCGGCCCCGTTAGGAGCAGCATGGTTGCGACGACCAGCAATTGCGCCGGCCCATGCGCCCAGAGCGCCTGGCTGCTGATCACCCAGGTCGTGGTGCCGAAGGCATAGACGAGGCTGAGCAGCGTTGCGGTGCCTGAGGGGGCACGCCGCCGCAGCAAAAGATAGAGCAGCGCGACCGATGCCACCGCGATGAGCGAGGCGACGAGCTTCTCCATGACCCGCGCGACCTGATCGACGAGATGCGGGTCCCACCCACGCGCATCCAGATAGGTGACGGCGGGTATGTAGAGCGGCGCGATGACGATCGGCAAGGCGATGGGATAGGTCGAGACATAATGCGGGCCGCGGGCATGCGTGATCCAGAAGGCCGAGGTGTCCTCGCCCAGCGCCGGCGGAATCCGTCCCTGGGCGATGATGTCGAGGATCGGATCCAGCACCACGCTGTGGTTGCGCAGGATGGAGAAGGGCATATAGCGTGCGCCATACGTGTCGCCCGCTGGGATCGCCCGCATGTTCGCGTTGTAGGCGGCGAAGCAGAAAATCCCGATGAGGATCGCGATGACGATGTCGCCGAAGCCGGAAGTCGCGGCATTTTTCCCGTCAGGATCGTCATGACCCGCGAGGGGGCGGTCGATATCCTTCAACGGGCGCGTCAGCATGGCGTTGTTCCGTCTCGCATCGCGGTCAGGAGATGAGCCGCTGCTCGCTGCGCGACCGGCGGTCGCGTCGCCAGCTGCGCCAGCGTGCCGCCAAGGCGACAGGCACCAGACTTATGCGGTATTGCCGTTTGAACTCGGGCGAGCCCGCGGCCACCAATTCCGCCTGGATGAGCGCGTTCGAGACACCCGACTGCCAGAGCAGGGCCGGCAGCCGCGGCAGCCGCATCAGGTAATAGCCGGGAAAGCGGAACACATCGCGTGCAATCCTGCTGAGGCGCACGGGTTTACGAACCGCCGCCTGCGCGACCTGCGGTTCCGACAGTGCTTGCCGCTGGGCCGTCTGCCGCGTCCTGACCCGTGCGGAGCGTTCGATCCGTTGCAGGCGCACCCGCATTGCTTCACCCACTGTCGTCGCCGAATAGAGCCGCTCGATCGTCGCGGCGCCCGCCTGCCCAATCGCTTCGCGCCACGCCTTGTCAGTCCAGACGCGGCGCATAAGTTGCGCGGCCGCATCGAGCCTGGGCTCGGCCCACAGCGTGCCGGCCGGATAGGGGCCATATGCCCGCGCGCCCGGCACGAGGTCATAGGGGACGAGCGCGGCATTCGCGGCCGTGGTGAAGTCGGCATTGCCGCTCCAGCCGGTCGCCACCACCGGCAGGCCATAGGCCATGGCTTCCGCGATCGACAGGCCGAAGCCCTCCGAACGATGCAGGGAGACGAAACTGTCGACGCTGGCGAGCAGACGGAAGCGGTCGGCGCTCTCCAGCGCCGCGTCGAATATGGAGATCCGCCGGCCCGCAGCCGCATTGCGCAGGTCGTCCACCAGGTCGGGCTCGGCATGCCCGTTTAGCAGCTTCAGGACGAGCCGGACCGGCTCCTCTGGCGAGAAGGCTTGGCTGAAAGCTGCAATCAGGCCTTCAGGATTCTTCCGGAAGGGGGTGGAGGCGATATCGAACTGGAACAGGAAAACGAATTCCTCCCGAGTGACCTCGGGCAGCAGCGTGGCCAGCCAGGCGCGGTCACGCCGCGCGCTGGGCGGCCGCACCATCGGCGGCATGACCACCACGGGCACCGTCGCCTTCTCTCGGATCGCCTCGGCGACAAAACGCGTGGCGACCCAAATCTCGTCCACCAGATCGAAGCGGTCGGACCATTGTTCCGGGAAGGTCGGCGTCTCCCAGTACCAGCAGCCGACCCGGTAGGTGTCAAGGAGGTCGGACGGCAGCGCCGGAAGGACGCCCGGCAAGGCATCGGCATTGCAGCCGAGGATGGTGACGCGGGCCTGGCTTTCTGCCGCCGGCGCTTCCGGCAGAACGTAACCGCCGATCGGTGCTGCCGCGGCGGCGGAGATGTCATGGATGCGCACCGCGACACCCGCGGCTTCCAGTGCCACGACGCTTTGCCGCGCGGCCTCGCCGACACCGAGATGCGCGCGCAGATAGCCCACATAATTGACCCTTGCAAGACCGCTCGCTGCCTCGCCGATGAAGCGTTCGACCAGGGTGGAATCGAGGCCCATCTCCGACACACCCGAACCCCGCATCCAGGCCCGAAGCCCTGCGGTGTCGCGGCCATCATCATAGGCCGCCGCGACATCACTGCGCAGCCACAAAACCGTTCTGATATAGCGCGTGACATGATCGTTGGGCGCACGGCCGGCAGCCCATTCCAGGAAGCCGGGCTCATCGAGCGGGTCGCCTAGGTCTAGGTCTTTGGCGATCGCCTGCCGATACAGCGCGCGGCACGCCGGGTCCCAACCGATGCCGTCGTGGAGGCTGACGCGTGGCGCCTCAAGCGCACCAAAATACGGCAGGCCCGCGCTTGTCAGCGCCTCCGCATAATCATCGAACAGCTGCGCTGCGTCGCCCGGGGGGTGACAGCCGAAGCGGTTCTCGTGCCGGGAGATCCCCTTACGCCCAGGCGCGAAGCCGCTGAAATGGAAGAAGACAAGGTCGTAGGATCCGCCCTTCCAGCCTTCCACCTGCCAATGTCCCCCGACATTGCGGGGAATGCGCTCATGCAGGTTCCAGTAGGCGACGTTGAAGCCGAGATGTTGCAATACCTTGCTGTGTGTCAACATCAGCGGTGCGTAGTCCATCCACTTCTGATCCGTGAAGACGCCCTCGCGCACATCCTGAAGGCAACGGTCGTGGAGCTTTGCATCCCACCATTCCAGCAGCGCCCGCGCATCGGGCGTGTTCCTCATCGCGGCGAAACCAAGATTGTAAAGCCCGGCCCGCATGATTGCGAGGTCGTCCGGTCGATGCCCGTCATCTGGGAGCGGGCTGAGAATATGCGGCGTCAGGACCAATTCGTCGTCCGATTGGTCGCCCTGCGAGAAGAGGTCAAGCCGTCGGAACAGACGGATATCAGGATCGAGATAAATGGCCCGCTCTACGCCCCGTCTGAACAGGAAGCGGAAGCAGGCGGGTTTCACGCTCGTCGCGAATTCGAGGATGTCGTAATGAGCCCGCCGGTGATTCCATTCGCGGCGTTCAAAGGCCTGTTCTGCCGGAACGATGCGAAGGTGTTCCGGCATGCCAATCCCTGGCGGCGGCGCATCGAGCAGAAAGACAGTTAGCTTCAGGCCGGGATGATACGCCTGGACCGAGGCACCGAGGACATTCGCATGCGCAAGATAGTTGCTGGCGCAGATCGTGAAGATGGCGAACCTGGCCGGCTCATCGGCAAGCCGCTCTGCCGGGGTCGTAATGCGGCTGGGCATGATGTCTCGGAGTATAACGAAGGGACGACCATTTACCTGCACGTGGCCTCGCGTGACAAGCCTGGATAGCTCACGGAGTTGGGGACATCGCGGCTCGGAATCGGCAAAAGATATTTTGCAAAGAACGACTTGCGCGAAGAGGAAGAGGTCCCGAAAGCCGACACGGTGTGGCTTAAGCTCTTCCAACTTCCGCAAACTCCATCAGGCCGTCCTGCGGACGTGGGACGAAATCATTCGCCTGAAAATGTGGCACCGTGCCAAAAGTGCGCGCAGCGCTCGTTAGATTGACGATCGCCTTGACTCTTTTTCATCGCTTCAACGGCCTCGACACCGACTGGTCGTAGGCTCGACTTCGGATTTGCACCACAAGGCAACCTTTGTACAATCCACAGCATATTTCGGCTGGCGGCGCGTCACGCACCGCGCACAACCTTCATGATCGGAATACCGAACTTGCGGGCCTTATCGCCAAGATCCTCCCCGAACCCCGTTCCGGGGAAGACGAGAACGCCGACGGGCAGGACGTCAAGCATCGCGTCGTTGCGCTTGAAGGGCGCGGCCTTGCCGTGTTTCGTCCAATCGGGCTTGAAGGCGACCTGTAGCACCTTGCGGTTATCCGCCCATTTCGCCGCGATCAGTTCAGCGCCCTTGGGCGAACCACCGTGCAGCAGCACCATATCTAGCGAGGCAAGGGCGTGGGCACGGAACCGACGTAGGCCTCCGCCGCCCCCGGATGGCGAACAATCGCTCCTCCGAGGTTAGGCGCGGGGCACTGTCAAAGTAGAACGAGATGAGGGTGCAGGCGGTCGCGGTGACACGACGGCCATCATCGAGCGAGAAGAAACCCTCCGGCAGGATGCGCTCGTCGATGGCTCGATTGCCGTCTCGAAGTGCGACACGGGCCAACACAGCAGCTTCGGTCGGCTCGAGCTTGTCACCCATGTCTTAGGTACAAACTGTTACCTGTCTCTCAAGCTCGGACACGTAGGATTTGGTTGCGGGGGCAGGATTTGAACCTGCGGCCTTCAGGTTATGAGTCAGAGCGGAAACTTAGCCCTGGTTCATTTCAAGCAGCTTATTGATTTATATTATGATTGGCGCCTTTACGTGGGGTCAGAATTGGCGTCGATCGGGACCCCACGGCCTGTACAAATTTGTGCGAAATATCAATCAGTTGGCAACCGTTCGCGTGAGGGGCAAGTGTCGGTGTTGATTCACAACGATGCCGATTGATAGGCGCGGACACTTCCTGTCGTTTCACGCTTGGCTGACGAATTTCGTTACCAGATACGCCTGGAGCCCCTCGCAACCGCCTTCGCTCCCGTGGCCACTGTCCTTGATGCCACCAAAAGGCGTTTCCGGTGCCGCCAAGCCGAAATGGTTGATGGAGACCATGCCGGCCTCGATCTCATCGGTGAGACGTGCCGCGCGGCTCACAGATGTGGTGAAGACAAAAGACCCCAGACCAAGAGCCAAGCGGTTGGCCTCGCCGATCATGTCGTCTAGCTCGGCATAGCGGTTAATCACCGCCAGCGGCCCAAATGGCTCTTCCGACATGACCCGCGCCGCCAATGGCACTTCGGCGAGCACGGTCGGCGCATAAAAGAAGCCTTCATTGCCGACGCGACGACCGCCTGCAAGCAGCCGGGCACCTTTGTCAACTGCATCACGAACCAATGAATCGATGGCGCCGAGTCGGCGCCCATTTGCCAGCGGACCCATCTGCGTTCCATTTGCCATACCCTTGCCGACGACGATTTCGGAAGCTGTGGCGGCGAACACTTCGGTAAAGCATTCGAATACACTTTCCTGAACCAGGAAACGGGTAGGAGATGCACAAATCTGGCCCGCATTGCGAAATTTCAGCGCACAGGCGAGTTTGGCCACGGCACCGACATCGACGTCGTCGCAGACCACATACGGCGCATGCCCGCCAAGCTCCATTGTATTGCGCTTGAGATGGCGGCCGGCAAGCGCCGCCAGGTGTCGCACGACCGCGACTGAGCCGGTGAACGAAACTTTCCGAATGATCGACGACGCGATCAGGTGCTCGGAAATCCCAGCAGGAACGCCGAAAACCAGATTCAGCGCACCAGCCGGTAGGCCTGCCTCTTCAAAGCAACGCACCAGTTCTATCGCGCAGCTAGGAGTTTCCTCAGGCGCTTTGGCAATGATCGAACATCCGGCAGCCAAAGCGGCGGCGATCTTTCGTACCAGCTGCGCAACCGGGAAATTCCACGGACTGAAGGCCGCAACCGGACCGACAGGCTCGGAGATCGCCATTTATGGAGGAGAGGACGCAGCCGATGCCACTTCCCTGCGTCCAGTTCGACACGGCTGTGCGCACGGCGAGTGGTCGATTGCTTAACCGGCTTCGATGTCGGTAGCTGTGAAATCGACACCCTTGAACAGGAGGGGTTGGCCAAAATGGTGGGCGCAGGCATAGGCAAAGCAATCGCCAAAATTGAGCCGCGCCGGATGACGGCCCTTGCCGTAGCGGTCGAAAGCGTCGAGCGCCAGCCGGCCCGCGTGCGGCGGCACCGCGACCAACTCGATCTCGATCAGCTTCAAATAGGCATCGACGGCATCGGCCGCCTCCGAAATCGGAAGGGCCAAGATCCGCGCGACTGCAATCGCAGCCTCCCAGACGGCTAGGGGCGATGTCAGCCGCTTTGGATCGCGCTGCAGCCGCGCCAGGAGTTCCCGTGCCTGGTCTTCATCGGTCAACAGCGCAGTGAGCGCAGATGCGTCGATGAACATCAGCGTTCCTCGTACAGACTGTCCCGGAACGCCTTGTCCGCCGGGCGGCCCTTTGCCGCATCGCCGCGCGCGCGCAGCTCACGGGTGAATTGTACGCCCCGTTCGACCAGGGAAGGCCGCGCCTGCTCGCGCTCAAGTTCGTGGACAAGTGCGGTATGGATTGTCTCCGTCAGGCTCAGCTTCTTGAGGGCGGCAACCCGTCGCGCCAGAGCATTGGTGTCGGCATTTTTGATGTGGAACGCCATCCGCGGTCTTTCTAGACTTACCAGTGTATCCGTGTATATCAAATGGGATACACCAGGTCAAGGAGCGCCTTTCCGCGACGTGCGCGCTCTGGTTGGCGTACTGATCTTGTTATGATTCCTAAATGCCGAGTTTCATTCGGGGGCAGGCGTTAAACCTTTTAGCAGGGCCTAAGAAGTGCCCATAACAAACAAACTCAGTTACGGCACTGCACTGGCGGTTGACCTTGTCCAGACTCCCCAGCGCCGCAAGATTCATCCCTAGGGTGAACAGCGCTTAGCCTCTGCAGCGGACGAATTTTCAACGGCACACGAGACGCGCAATTCCGGCGGAATTGACCAGATCACTTCCTGGGCCAAGATTTCTACCCGCCAGTCACGGCTTTCCCGCCCCTACTCCGCCACGATCACATGCACCTCCGCTGCCTCCAGCGCCGCCATCAGATCCGCTGGCGGGCGAGCGTCAGTGACGAGGACAGCGACCTGCTCCAGCGAGACGACCTTGGCGAAGGCGTGGTGCCCGAACTTGCTGGAATCGGCGAGGATGATGGCACGGCGGGCAGCGGCGATCATCGAGAACATCATCGTCGCCTCAGCAAGATTGCTAGTCCAGCAGCCCTTAGGCGTGATGCCGCCGACGCCGATCACCGCCGTATCTGCGCTGATGGCCTGGGCACCGACGAAGCCGACCGGGCCGACAGTAATCTGGGCCCCGCCGCGGATCTCGCCGCCGAGGAGATAGAGGCTGCGCAGGGCTTGCGATGGCACGGCGGCGGGCAGGCTCAAATTATTGGTGACGATGGTCAGGCTCGACAGGCCGCCGAGGGCCGCAGCAAAGGCGAGCGTGGTCGAGCCGCCGTTGATCAGCAACGTCTCGTGGCTGGAAATCAGGCCGACGGCAGCCTGGCCTATGCGAGTTTTTGCAGTATGTTGCGCGTTTAGCCGCTGGTCGAAGGGCGTATCGGCGGTCACGAGGCCCTCGGCCGGCACCGCTCCACCGTGTATTCGGTTTATCAGACCCTGCTCCGACAAAACATCGAGATCACGGCGAATGGTATCAAGAGACACATCGAACCGACCGCTCATTTCGGTGACGCTTATCTGACCGACCTGCTTTGCAATACGTAAAATATCCGCCCGGCGCTTCGCAGGAAGCGCCGAATCTACAAAACCCTTCTCCTGATATTCTGAAACCATCGCCAACCTTGCCTTACATTCAGCGGATACCGGGCACGATGCCGCATCATAGCACGAAAGGTCGAGTCCTCAATACCGCAATATAACGCACTATCACGCTGCAGATTGTGCTTGACATTGCGCCTTTATGCTGTTTTCGTGAGCGCCGTGCTGCAAGAAGTTCCATCTCGGCAATGGAACCGCGCACGTCATGGGAGAAAACGCATGTCGGACAGCAAGGATCACGATTCCAAGACCGCATCGCAGCCGCGCGCCGGCCTGGCGCGCCGGCAGTTCCTCAAGGCAGCGGGGCTGGCCACGGGCGGCCTCCTCGCCTCCCCGGCGCTGCTGCGCCAAATCTCCGTCGTCCACGCGGCCGATCGGACGGAGATCTCCTTCGCCAGCGCGAAGTTCTTCGCCAAGTCGACGCTCGCCCAGGTCGTCGATGCGTTCAACGAGAGCCAGGGCAAGATCCTCGTCAAATATGACGAGTTGCCGCCGCCGAGCGCCTCGACCGAGGTCCACCAGGCCCTGGTGCAGCGCCTCGCCAAGAAAGACGGCTCGCCCGACGTCTTCACACAGGACGTGGTCTGGATCGCCGAATTCGCCGGCGCCGGCTGGGCGCTACCGCTCGACGAGTATGTTGCGGCGGACGAGCAGGCCAAGTATTTCTCGGGCGTCATGGATGCCTGCCGCTGGAGCGGCAAGCTCACCGCCCTGCCCTGGTTCGTCGATTCCGGCATGCTCTATTACCGCACCGACCTCCTGGCCGAGGCGGGGGCGACGGTGCCCGAAACCTGGGAGCAGCTGGTGGTCGCGGCGCAGGCGATCGTGAAGGCCGGCAAGGCGAAGATCGGCTTCTCATGGCAGGCCAAGCAGGCGGAGGTCCTGATCTGCGACCTCGTCGAATTCGTCTCCTCGAACGGCGGCAGCATTCTCGGTGCCGATGGAAAGAGTGTGAAGATCGCCGATCCCGCCGCAGTCGACGCGGTGCAGTTCATGTACGACACCATCATCAAGTACAAGATCAGCCCGGCAGACGTGCGCAGCTGGGACGAGGAGCCCTCGCGTGCGCCCTTCACCGGCGGCGACGTGGCCTTCCTTCGCAACTGGTCCTATGTCCATCCGATCTCCCAGGACGCCAAGACCTCCTCGGTGGTGGGCAAAGTCGGCGTCGCGCCGCTGCCCCATTTCGCCGGCGGCAAGAGCGCGGCCTGCCTCGGCGGCTACCAATACGGCGTCAATGCCTCGACCAAGAAGCGCGATGCGGCGATCGAGTTCCTCAAATGGCTGTCCCAGCCCTCGACACAATTGCATTTTGCCACCGAGCTCGGCCTGGCGCCGACCCGGCCGGAAGTGTTCGACTCCCCTGAGCTCGCCAAGGCCCAGCCCTTCATGCAGACGCTCAAGCCCGTCTTCGTCGGCGCGACGCCTCGTCCGGTGACGCCAAAATACGCGCAGGTCACTCTGGCCCTGCAGTCGGCGGTGTCGCAAGCCGTCACCAACGGCAACGTCAAGGAGGCCCTGGGCCAGGCCAAGCTCAAGCTTGAGAAGATCATCGGCTGATGGCTTTGCGCTCGACACTCGAGACGGACGAAACTGCCGCGTTCGGCGAGAGCGGCGAGAAAAGGGGCTGGGCGAGTCGCCTTGCCCCCCTCCTCTTCCTCACGCCGGCGAGCGTCGCCATCCTCGCCGTGTCGGTGTACCCGATCCTGGACGGGGTGTGGCTGTCGCTGCGCAACACGCTGCTCTCTACGCAAGCGGACGAGTTCGTCGGGTTCAGCAATTATGCAACCCTCTGGCAGGACGACTTGTTCTGGTCGGCTTGGCAGCATACGCTGGTCTTCACCGCCGCCTCGACAGTGCTGGAGACGCTGATCGGCCTCGGCATGGCACTGGTCCTCTACGAGCCGTTCCGTGGCCGCGGCATCGTGCGGGCCGCAATGCTGGTGCCCTGGGCGATCCCGACGGTCGTGACGTCGAAGATGTTCGGCTGGCTGTTCGACGGTCAGCACGGGGTGATCAACTGGCTTTTCCTGAAGGCCGGGCTGATCTCCGACTATGTGAACTGGTACGGCTCGCCCGACACCGCCTTCCGGTCGATCGTTATCGCGGATGTGTGGAAGACGGCACCCTTTATGGCCCTGCTGCTGCTCGCAGGTCTACAGACCATTCCGCGCTCGCTGATCGAGGCTGCGCGCATCGATGGCGCCGGGCCCTTCGCGGTTTTCTACTACGTGCGCCTGCCGATGCTTTTGCCGACGCTTTTGATCGCCGGCATGTTCCGGGCCCTTGACGCCTTCCGCATCTTCGACCTCGTCTATGTGCTCACCGGCGGCGGCCCAGCCGATTCCACCGAGGTGCTCTCGACCCTCACCTACAAGACGCTCTTTTCGGGTCTCGATTTCGGCTATGGCAGCACGCTCTCGGGCGCGATGTTCTTGACGGAAGCGCTGCTGGCTGCCGGCTTCGGCCTCTTCATCGTCCGCCGCATGCGGCGGGCACAGGATTGAGGGGCAGCTATGTTCAACTCCACCAGCACCGCCTCCCTCGTCTCGCGCCTCGTGCTGCAGGCAGCTGCGGCCATGATCGTGGTCTGGTCGCTCGCTCCGTTCCTGTGGCAAGTCTCGACCGCCTTCCAGGAAGACCGCCTGCTCACCGCGGCGACGCCGAGCTTCCTGCCTTGGCCGGGCACACTCGAGCATTTCCGCAATATCTTCGTCGAGAAGCAGTTCCACCTCTATGTAGTGAACTCGCTGATAGTGGCCGGCGCCACTGCGCTCCTCTGCCTCACCATCGGTGCGTTTGCCGCCTTCGCGTTGTCGCGCCTTCGCATCGCCTCGCGCTTCGGCATCCTCGGCCTGTTCCTGTCGGTGTCGATGTTCCCACAGATCGCCATCGTCGGCCCGCTCTATCTGGTCGCCTCGAATTTCGGGCTGATGAACACCTATACGGCGCTGATCATCATCTATCTCGCCATGGGCCTGCCCTTGGTGATCTGGGTGCTCTTCGGCTATTTCGAGACCATCCCACGCGAGATCGACGAGGCGGCGATCATCGACGGCGCCGAGCCGCTGCGCCTGCTCGTCTCCGTGATCGTGCCAATGTCGCTGCCGGGTTTCGTCACGACGGGGCTCCTCGCCTTTATCATGGCCTGGAACGAGTTCATGTTCGCCCTTGCCTTCACCTCGGGTGTGGAGCGCCAAACCATTCCAGTCGGCATCGCCAATTTCACCAACCTCTATTACGTGCCCTGGGGCGACATTGCCGCCGCCTCCGTCGTCGTGACGCTGCCGCTGGTCACCATGGTGCTGATCTTCCAGCGCTATATCGTCGAGGGCCTCACCCAGGGAGCGGTCAAGGAATGAGCGATCTCGCCTATGACCGCACCTGGCGGCGCGCCTATCGGGCCCTCGCTGAGGTGCTCGTCGAACGAGCGCCGTCGGCGCGCCCGCTCCTCACCGGCTTTGCGGTCTGTGTCGACAAGCGTATCGACCTGCATGTCGTGGCGCCGCCGCTGGCCGAGATACGCGAGACCGGCGCGCGGCACTTCTTCGCCGAGCTGATGGCACGGGCCGGAGCCGGGCGCGGCGGCGAGATCCTGGTGGACTGGCCAGGCGGCCCCGCCTTCCTCGATACCTTCGCCGGGCCGCGGGATGCGGCTATCGGCGGCACCTCGGCGCAGGCCGCCTGGACGCTCTCCCGTCTCGGGGCGCCGGTCGTGCTGGCACTCAGCGACCGCAGCGCCGAGATCCTCGCCCTACTCGATCCTAGTATCCGCCTAGCTGGGCCCGACGGCGAGGCGATTCCGGTCGGCGAGGTCGCGGCCCAGGGAGTGGGCAGGCCCGCCCACTACATTTTGGAATATGCAGCGGGCCGGCCGCTGCCGGGCGTGACGCCGCCGCGCTCGACCCGCGTCATCGTGCGCTTCGCCGACGAGGACATCGAGCGCGACTCGGCCTTCCGCGCCTTCAGTCGGCGCCACAGCGCCGGCGCCCGGACCGCGCTGCTGTCGAGCCCGAACACCGTACCGCCGGGGCAGTTCGAAGGCGCGCTCGACGAGCTCGCCGAAGCGGTGGGCGAATGGCGTGCCGCCGGCGTCGGCCTCGTCCATCTCGAGCTCGGCGAGTACCCCTGGCCTGGAACGCGCGACGCGACGCTCGCCCGGCTCGGCGGGATCGTCACCTCCATCGGCCTCAACCTCAATGAGCTACGTTCCCTGGCGGCTGCGCCCGGAACGACCGAGGCGCAGGCCCTTGCCCTCGCCGAGCAGGTCGGCGTCACCCGCCTCGTTGTCCATGCCGACGACTGGGCCCTGGCGGTGACGCAGGGCGACGCGCAGATCGAGCTGGAAGCCATCGCAACGGGCTGCCTTCTCGCCTCCGCCCGCGCCGCGGCCGGCGCGCCCGTCGCCGAACCGCACATTCCGGAGGAGGCAGTCTTTTCGCCGCCGCCGGCCCCGCCCCTCACTCGCTGCGGCGGCTGGTCGGTCGTGTGCTGCCCGGCGCCGCACCTGACCCATCCTGCCTCGACCGTGGGCCTCGGCGACACCTTCGCCGCCGGCTTCCTGCTCGCCCATTCGCTCGCCTCACCCCTCGGCGTGTTTGCCGGCATGGCGAAGGCCGGCACGAGCCTGGCGGATGCCGGCTGCGCCCTTATTCCTTCAAAGTGAACGGAGACGATCATGGCCACCGTCAACCTTCGCTCCGTCGCCAAGAATTTCGGCGCCGTCGAGGTCATCCACGGCATTGACATCGATATCGCCGACGGTGAGTTCGTGGTGTTGGTCGGCCCATCCGGCTGCGGCAAGTCCACGCTATTGCGCATGATTGCGGGCCTTGAGTCGATTAGCGGCGGCGAGCTACGCATCGGCGCGCGGCTGGTCAACGATATACCGCCCAAGAGCCGCGACATCGCCATGGTGTTCCAGAACTACGCGCTCTACCCGCATATGACGGTTCGCGAGAACATGGGCTTTTCGCTAAAACTGTCGCGCGTGCCCAAGGAGAAGGCGCGCACGATGATCGCCCGCGCCGCCGACATCCTCGACCTTTCCGAGTTGCTTGACCGCTATCCGCGCCAGCTCTCCGGCGGGCAGCGCCAGCGCGTCGCCATGGGCCGAGCGATCGTGCGCGACCCTGCCGTGTTCCTCTTCGACGAGCCGCTCTCCAACCTCGACGCGGCGCTGCGCGTGCAGATGCGCGTCGAGCTCGCCCAGCTGCACCAGCGCCTCGGCACGACGATGATCTACGTCACCCACGACCAGACAGAGGCGATGACGCTGGCCGACAAGATCGCCGTGGTCAATCGCGGCCGCATCGAGCAGGTCGCCTCGCCGCTCGACCTCTATCACCGGCCGCGCAACCTCTTCGTCGCCCGCTTCATCGGCTCGCCCCAGATGAATTTTCTGAAGGCGCAGGTCAGTGCCGTCACCGGGAATGGCGCCGGACCGCAGGTGAAGCTCGTTCTCGCCGACGGTGCGACGATCGCAATGGCAACCCTGCCCGGGCGTCTCTCGCCCGGAGAAGAGGTGCTGCTCGGCATACGCCCGGAGGCGCTTCTTCCCTCGCAGGATGGGCCGATCACCGGAACGGTGCGCCTCGTCGAGCATCTTGGTGGGCTGACGCTCCTACATGTCGGCCGGCAGGATGGCGATCCAATGATCGTGCAGGCCGCCGGAAATGACGGCACACGCGTCGGAAACACGGTGCGCCTGACGCCCCTCGCCGAGGGCATGCATATCTTCGACACCAAGGGCATGCGCGTGGGCGCAGACGCCTGATCCTCTCCTCCCACCCCCGGAACACGCCAAGGAGCATTCCATGTATCGTTTGGACACCAAGCTCGCCAAGATCAGGGCCGGCAACTACAAGAAGGGCGATTTCATCATCGCTGACGCCAAGGACGGCGATATGTCCAACCCAATCCCAGCGACTGGGCCGCTGCGCGATGCCAAGGGCAATGTGCTGCGCTTTCGCACCCGCGCCGAGTTCCTGGAACAGATCGCCGCGATCGTGCGCCAGGACCTTCTCGACATCATGCTAGTCTCTGCCTCGAACCTCGAACTCCTCAAGGAGGCCGGTGCCTTCAACGGTAGTGCAGTGAAGCCTTCCTTCCGCGCCAATGACACCAGCGACATCTGGGGCGCCCGTCCCAACGGCTATGGCAAGCTCGGAGCCTCGCGCCCCTTCCGCACCGCCAATCTGAAGCGCGTCGCCGAGGCTGGCCTCTCCGATCTCGGCCTCTATTCGATGACCTTCGTCAACGACCTGGAGGCGGACCTGCACTCGCTCGAGCATTTCGCGGCCTTCCGCGAGGATGCGGGCGCGAACGGCATCACCTATTTCCTGGAGGTCTTCAACCCCAACATCGATTGCGGCCTGCCGCCGGAAGCGATCCCGCAATATGTCAACGACTGCCTGGCGCGTTCGCTCTCGGGCGTGTTGAAGCGCGACCGACCGCAATTCCTGAAATATCCCTATAACGGCGCCGCGGCTCTGGAAGAGCTCGTTTCCTTCGACCCGCAGCTCGTCGTCGGCGTGCTCGGCGGGGGCGCAGGCACGACGCGCGACACCTTCGAGCTCCTCTACCAGGCCGAGAAGTACGGCGCCCGCGTCGCCCTATTCGGCCGTAAGATCAACCTCGCCGAAAGCCAGCTCGACATCGTGCGCTTCATGCGCGCCGTGGCCGATGGCGAGATGAAACCCCTCGATGCCGTCCGTGGCTATCACGGTGTACTCAAGGATAAGTCCATTCCCCCGGTGCGCAACCTCGAGGACGACAGCGCTGTGACCGAGGCGGTTCTGAAGAAGGCAGCCTCCGCCTGAAGACGCACCCCGCCTTCTCTGACCAAGGCGAACGCCTCTTCAGGAATAGCAGCGGCGGGGTTCTCCTCCCGGTCCCGCCGCTGCACTACTGCAGGCCACGTCGAGCGGCAGCGTCGACAAGCCTTTGAAATGGATAGTACGCCGGTCGTCGCGGGTTGCGAAACGGCGGAAGTGCTTGAGCCCGTTGAAGCAGCGCTCGATGCGATTTCGCTGTCTGTAAGTTTCCGCATCATCCGGGACAATGACCTTGCGCGTGCGCTTTGAGGGGATGGCGGCTTTTGCCCTATATTGGCGATCACTGCACGAAAAGCTTTGCTGTCATAGGCTTTGCCGAGCTGTTGATAAACTCGGTGGATACGCGAGCTGTGGAGCGTGACAGATGCTCGTGCGGCAATCGGCGGGCATTCGCGTGCCTGGGGCTATATTGGAGTGGCGGAAAAATGGCGGACCAAGAGGGATTCGAACTCAGCGGTTGCGTGAGCCCAAATATCGTGCTCGCCTTCGCCGAGGAGGCCGACCAGCTAAGCAGCAGAATCGTTGGGCAATGAGCCCACAGGCGTAGCCGGTGCAAGAATGCAAAACCCGGCTGATTTTCGGCGGAGTTTTGGTCAGATCGCGATGCTGAGCGACATACGTTGGAAGTGGTTGCGGGGCAGGATTTCAGCTTAACTTGCGACGGTCGTGAATGCCCGACACCGTGCCGGAATTGCTTGGCGCAGAGGAGCTTATCGGACTTTTTCGCGTCGCAGCGTAGGGACTCCTCGTCCACTCGACAATTCGCCTGTCAACAAAAAGCGTTTCTATATAAATTCTCTCTCAATTGTCCAACGAACTCGGCAGATGCCAGCGCCGGACAACAACACCACGATTGTCGCTAAACATTTGAAGCTCCTCATCTTCGATGGACGATCAAATCGCCATCGCCCGCACCCCCTTCTCCGCAGTCGCCACCAGCAGCTTGCTCGTTCGTACCTGCCGCAGAGAAGGCGCGCTGGCGGTGCCCTCGGTATGACTTAGCCTGTACCTGACAAAGAGGTACTTTGGCTTGCGGCGCCCCCAAGCCGCGTTCTTGTCACCCTAGGGCGGAGATGCTAGCATGTAGCATATTATCGATAACCTTGGGCAGTTTATGGATAGCCGATTGCATCAAACAAACTTGCGGGACCAGGCACTGCAAGTACTCAAGTTCAGGCTCGTATCCGGCGATCTTGCTCCCGGTCAGATTTATTCGGCCGCCGCATTGGCCGCTGAGCTCGGCGTATCGAACAGCCCTGTTCGCGAAGCTATGCTTACCCTCGTCAATCAAGGACTTCTGGAGACTGTCCGCAATCGGGGATTTCGCGTCATTCCGCTTAGCGACAAGGAACGACGCAACATTTACGATTTGAGAATTTTGCTCGAAATACCGTCGATGGTGAAACTCAGTAAAATGAGCGGGACAATTGCTCAACGAAAAGACGAATTCTCGAAGATTGCGTCAGACATGGTGAAATGCGCCAAGAAGGGCGATATCGTCGGCTACCTCGACATGGACCGCAACTTCCATCTTGGCCTTCTTGAGATACTACAGAATGAACAGTTGGTATCGATCGTCGAGAAACTTCGGGATCAAACACGACAATATGGATTGAAAGCATTGTCCGATCGAGGTGACCTCGTGAGATCGGCGGAAGAGCACCAGCCTATTTTGGATGCAATTATCTCGGGCGATGGCAAGCTGACGTCGAAATTGATGACGGAGCACCTGAGTCACCTCGTCAGGGACTGGGCATAGATTATAGTCGGGTCTAGTTGTGAAAAGCTGAGCGCCTATTGGCGCTGTAAGGCAGAGCACATCTTGTGGCGCCTCGGGGCAATGCCTGGGCTAAAACGAAGAGAACGGCCCCGCCGCGGCGGGGCCGAGCAAGTTCATTGGAAGCCGTACTTAGGCGGCGTCGAACCTTCCTTGTAGATTTCAGCCATCTTCGCCGCTCCGTAGGCAGTGTCGTTCTTATCGAGAATCTTCGCGTATTCGCCGCTCTGGATCAGATGGTCGTATGCCACCTTGAGAGCAGCGAGCAGCTGTTCGGAGTTTTCGTTGCGCGCAACGGCCGTCGCACAAGGGCCGCCGCCGATTTCGCCGGACGCGTCGAGGCCAGCGTTGAGATGAATGGATTCCTGCGCACCACCGCGGTTGATGAGCACGCCCTCAACACGGCCGCTATTCAGAGCGAGGATGGCGTTGCTGATCGAGGGGAATGCGCTAACGGTCGGTGCTTTGTCGCACTTTGCCGCACCGGTCTTCAGGGTTTCCAGTTCAGCCGAACCAGCCATCGCGCCGACGATATGTCCGCAGATGTCGGGAAGCTGGGTCGGCTTGTAGCCGCTCGCCTTGACAACCAGGAAAGAGCTATAATCCTGCCAGTCAGTGACGAAGTCGGCGACCTTCAGACGCTCGGAGGTGACGTAGAACTCGCCGAAAGAAATGTCGTACTTGTTTGCCTGCAGGCCAGTCAGAGCTGCGGCGAAGGGAATCAGGCTGACTTCGGCCTTGACGCCGAGCGTCGCCGCGAGTGCGTTCGCAAGGTCAGCGTCCATCCCCTTGAGGTCATTGCCGTCCTTGTAGGCGAGCGGCTTCCCAACGTCAGGAACAGCGATGCGCAGTGTTCCTGCATCTTTGATGGCCTTCGGAAGCAAGGCCACCGCTTCATCCGACTTGGTCACGCCTTGAGCGTATGCCGATGTCAGCGACAGTACTCCCGCGGCCGTCGCGGCTAGCACCGATATAATATTGCGCCTGCTAATCATCCCTATTCCCCTTCCCTTGATAGCGGTTGGCTATCGATCCAATAGCGACCGCTTCATTGACAATAGTTGCTTACGGGTGATATATTACCGCTTATCGATTGCTATGCAAGGCCTTTTTGACTAACGATCCCATGAGCAGGAAATTGCTGCAGACGGCCACAGCCACGATTGCGATCGAATCATGGACAGTATCGAGGTGAGACCTGAAATGGATAAGGCGAACTACGACGTCATTATTGTCGGTGGAGGACCATCGGGACTTTCTGCTGCTTGGGAGCTTCGCGAACGAAACCTCATCGTCTTGGAAAGGACGCATCGCCTCGGCGGCCGCCTTTATTCGATGACGCGCGGAGACTACTGGCTGAACCTCGGCGGCCATCTCTTCCCGCCAGCGGGCTCGCATATGCGCAACATTCTCCACTCGATTGGTCTCGACATCATCGCCATCCCTGGAAATAAGTTCGCAATCTGTTGGGGCGGAAAGGTTTACAAGCCTAAAGCCGTCTCCACGCTTCCGTTCACAATGAAGATGAGCCTGCGCGAGCGCATTGCGCTTGCTTCGCTCGGCCTGCGCATCTTGAAGGCGGTGAAGGGCTGGCAGAAGGAAATGCTACCGATCTATGGTGAAAACAACCAGCGTCGACGCGCACGCGTCGCGCGTTACATGGGAAACCAGTCATTTCGCGATTTCATTGGGAGCGTGCCGAAGCGGGTCGAAGACCTGTTCCAGTCCGCCTCCCGCCGCGCGGCCGCCGAAGCCGAAGACCAACATGCTGGCGTCGGCGTCTCTCTGTTCGGTGCCGTCTGGGCCGGCAAAGGCGACTCCATGGCTCTGAACCTGAATGGCGGCTCTGGTCGCTTCGGCGAACGAATGATGGAACTGCTCGGAGAACGCGTGCGTTACCACACCACCGTCAAGTCGGTGAAGAAGACGGGTGATTTTGTCACTGTGGTCTATGAAACAGAGGGCGTTGAACACACCGCTACGGCTTCCCAGGTCATTATCGCGGTTCCCGCTTACGAGGCAGCCCAGATCGTCCAAGATATTCCGGAGGACATCAGGAGCGTCCTGAAGAATGTCCAGTACGGTCCCTTCCCCACTATGGGCATCATAACCGACGAGACCGGCCCGATGCCGTATGACGATATCTATGCCATCACGACCCCTGACGCCTCCTTCGATATGTTTTTCAACCATGCCAACCCGCTCCGCGTCGGGCCAAGAAAACCTGGAGGCAGTTTGATGGTCTATTCCGGCGGCGCGCCCGCGCGTGAGATGCTAAAGCTCACTGACGAAGAGATCAGGGATAAGTATCTTGCCGATGTATATAAAATGTTCCCCGAACTGAAAGGTCACGTTAAGGAAACGATCGTTCAACGATGGGTTCCTGGCAATACATATCGTCCTGCGGGGTTCAACTTCGATCCTATGTTGGCCTATTGCGAGCGCGACGACGTCGATATCCATTTCGCCGGAGACTATTTCGCCGAAATCGGAAACATGGAGATCGCAACGGGCACGGGTCATGAGGCCGCGAAGCGGGCGCGCGCCCGCTTGGAGAGTAAGCAACGGTGCGTCTCACCGATTCACGTCGTCAGTTCGAGAGGTGCGGGCAGCGCCGCATCCCGGAGCTAAGGCGTGACGACAATATGCTTCGGCATCATTGGCGCAGGTGTAGCAGCCGAGACGCATGCCCGCGAACTTCGCAATGTCGCTGGTGCACGGCTGGTATCGGTCTTTGCCCGAAACAAAGAAAAGGCAGCGGCATTTGCCGCAGCCTTTTCCGTTCCAAAATCTTCTGACGATCTCCAAGAATTCCTCGCGAACGCGGCACTTGACGCAGTCATCGTGACCACGCCCAACGGTGTGCACATGGAGTATGCGGTAGCAGCGGCAAAGGCGGGGAAACATGTTGTGGTCGAAAAGCCACTGGAAATTACATCCGGACGTGCCCAAAACATTGTTGACGCTTGCAATTCTTCTCGGGTCGGGTTGTCCGTCATTTATCATCGCGTCCATTCGCGAGCCGCGCGCCAAGCCGAGTTGGACGTGCAAAACGGTGCTCTGGGTCGCATTTTTCTGATGAACATCGTCGACAACCAGTTTCGTGTTCCCGCGTATTACCAAGGGGACGCATGGAGAGGCACGCGAGCGACTGAGGGCGGTGGATGCGTCATCACGCAATCAACACATATGATCGATCTGGTGCAGTTTCTGCTCGGCCCAATCGCCTCCGTCTACGCCGCAACGAACACGGTGCTCCATGATATCGAAACAGAAGACGCTGCAGTGGCGGTCTTCCACTTCCGATCTGGGGTGCTGGGAACGTTTTCCTCCTCGACCGCCGCTTTCCCGGGCCAACGGCATCTTTTATCAATCCACGGAACGAAGGGGACAATCATCATTAACGGGGAGCATGACGAGATACTCTTTCGCCAAACAGCTGACGAAGGGGAAACCCATGCAACGCCTGTGGGGTTTAGCTTTCGGGACGTTCAAAATCCGCGCGACTTTCCAACGCTCGGTCAGCGCAGGCAGCTGCAGTCAATCGTCAATGATCTGCGCGACGGTATTTTGCCAAATGATGGCGCCAGGGCCTTGACGTCGGTACAGGTTGTCGAGGCAATTTACCGATCTGCCGCCGAGATGAGGCCAATTCTTCTCTAGCCGCCGTGCCTCACATATTGGATACCGTTTGCGGACGATCCCGTTCAAATCCAGAGTGCCGCCGTCCTTGCACCGCATCATCCGTGCTGGAATAACACCGCAGAATATCCCGGCCTTCAGCTTCAGTCACCGCTCGCCCAAATCGACTTTTCTGTCAGGCGATCCCAAAAGTGGGATCGCCTGCAAGCGGCCGGTCATCTTGAGGGGGCCGACGCTATTTGGAAACGCTCGTTAGGTAGGCGGGATTTACGGAACCAAGTACGGCCTTCAACGCCTCCTTCTGAGCCGCAGTATACTGCGGAATCGGCGCACGGACCGGGCCGACCTTGAGGCCCAGGATTTCACAGGCGGCCTTGACGCCACTGTTGTAGCGGCCGCTGCCAAGCGTGCGAATGATCGGATTGATCTCGCGCCAGATCGAAACGAGTGCCTGGTCATCACCGCTCTCGCTCGCCTTCTGCAGCTTTGCCAGAACTGGAGCCATGAAGTTGGCAATGCCCATCACCATGCCCGGTGCCTTCAGCGCAAGTGCCGGAAGCATCAGTACGTCCTCACCATTGAAGAAAGTAATCTCAAGCGAATGCTCGGCGATAAGCGTGTTCATCTGCGTGATGTTCGCCGAGGAGTCCTTGACGAACTCGACCTGAGGAATCTCGCGGGCCAGCTTCAAGAGGAAATCGACATCAAGATGCAGACCGGTTGCGGGAGGGAAGTTATAGGCGCAGATCGGCAGGCTGGTCGCATCTGCGACGGCGGCATAATAGGCAAAGGCCTCGTCAAAGCCGATTGGCTCATAGTAGGGCGTCGCCAGCATAATCGCGGTCGCACCGACCCGCTCCGCATGCTTTGAAAACGCGATCGCCTCCCGGGACGAAGTTGCACCTGTATGGGCCAAAACCGCTGCGCGGCCAGCGGTCTGCTCGACGACGACCTCGACCAGCCGAAGTCGTTCTTGATGCGAGAGCACTGAGAATTCGCCAGTTCCACCCGCCGGAACGAACCCGTCCACGCCATCGGCAATATTTTGATCGACGAGTGCACGAAGAGCTGCTTCATCGATCTTCTCGCCATCGGCCGTGAACGGCGTCACGATTGCCGAAAGCACACCTTTAAGTGTCATTTGATCTCTCCAAGATGAGGGAAACGTTAGAGCGGTGCGAAGCCATCGGCGAGGACATCTTCCGCGTCCGCAGCGATGATAAGGAAACCGTTGATGTAGGCCCTTCCCGTCAAAGCTGGTGTGACGAACGTCCGATCCGCCGTAGCTCTCACGCGTTTCGCCGTCACGGTGAAGGTCGAGCCAATAATGCTTTGCGTTGTTAGGGTCTGGCCAGGTTCAATCTGGCCCTCGGTGACGAGCTTGGCAAAGAATGCGCTGGTTCCAGTTCCGCATGGAGAGCGATCGATCACGCCAGGGGGCGCGACGACAACGATCTTGGCCCGATCCCGAATTGTGGGGCCGTATTCGTAGAAAAGCACTTGGTAGACGTCGAGCAACTCGTTCGAAATCGGGTCATAGACGCCCTTTTCGGTGTAGATCTCTTTCAACCGTCGCGCTACGCGCACAATCTCGGTGGCATTGTTGCAGTCCAGAGAAAGGCCGATCGCCTTGGAGTCCACGGAGATATAATAGTCGCCGCCATAGAGCAGCTCGACTGGCATCGCCTGACCGTCGACTTCGCAATCGCTGCGAGAGACTACGAACGACTCGACGTTCGTGAGTGTGATGGTGGTGAATTTGTCTCCCTCGCGCCGCGCCGTGACACCAACCGGCCCGGCAGGTGTACGGATGCTAAATTCGGTCCTGGTCGGGTCATCGCGCCAAAGGTTCGGTAGCATATCCAGCTCTACGATGACCGACGCAAAGCCAATCATACAATGACCGCACATGGGTGGATATGAGCCGGGCTCCAGGATAACAGCACCGATATCGCAGCCGTCCTCCTTTGAAGGAATTGGAAGCACCGCACAGGTCAAGCCACCGCCGCGCGGCTCATGAACCAATCGCCTGCGCCAATGATCGGCATTATTGCGCAACCATTCGCGCGCCGCATCGACTGTTGCAACGCCGACCGGCAATTCGATCCCAGACAACACAATGCGTGTCGGATTTCCACCTGTGTGCGAGTCGACTGCGAGGATTTCCTGTCGATCCGAGTGGTCAAGCCAGTTGATCGCTGCCCGCGGAAGAATACGACTGTCAGACATTATTTCGTCACCTCGAAAAGAGCGCGACCCAGAGCCTTATGATCTACGTTTATGCCGAGGCCCGGCGCGTCCGGCGCACTGCCGTGCCCCCTGTCGGAACGCGGCGCGTCACGGGCGACACGTTCCTTGGTCCAATCGTTGAAAAACGAGGCGTGAAGCAGGGCATCAGCACGCGTACTGGCGGCGACGTGCGAGACCGCCGCAGTCGTCACGTCACCGCCCCATACGTCCTCGATGCACATTGTCATGCCGAGGTCCTGCGCCTGGTTGCGCATCCGCACGGCGCCGGTGATGCCACCCACGCGCGCGAGCTTGATATTGACGGATCCCGCACCCGCCTCGTACTTGGCACGGTACAGTTCGGCCGAGTTGACAACCGACTCGTCCATGACAAGCGGCAGCGAGCTCATCTTCTGAACGATGGCGCAGTCCATCGTGTCTCTACAGGGCTGCTCGACATAGATATTGAGACCGGCCAATTCTCGAACAGCGATAATCGCCGCCTGGAGGTTCCAACCTCCGTTAGAGTCTGCAACAATCACCGCATCAGGCGGGCAAGCGGCCACGACGCTGCGTGTTCGCTCGGCGTCCTCATACGGATCATTGCCGACCTTCACCTGGAAGCGATTGATGCCGACCTTTCCGCGAGCGCGCACAAACTCGGCCATCTGATCAGGCGATGCCAACGGTACCGCCTCGTAAAGGGGGAAACTCGTTTGGGCTATACCGCCAATCAGCTTGGAGATCGGCATGTTTGCGACCTTGCCTAAGATGTCCCAGCAAGCAATGTCGACGGCGCTCTTTGAACTGTTCTGGCCTAGCAGGACAGCATCCATCGCCCCATGCACGAGAGTAAGATTCGTTGGGTCCAGGCCGATAAGGGACGGAGCCATGACGCGAATAGCTTCGCGAGTTCCTTCGGCGAACGCTGGTAGATAGGTCCCCCCGAGCGTGCTGCTTTCGCCCCAGCCTTCAATCCCGTCATCCGTCCGGATTCGAACGAGTGTGGACGCTTGGCTTTGAGCCGCCCTGCCCTTCGACATAACGTACTCGCCGTGGGCATAAGTCAGCTCATACCCGTATACTTCTATGGAGGCGATCTTCATTGAAAGTCGACCTTAGTGATTGGTAACGTGTAATATATCACATGCAACCAATCGCCTGTCAACACGAGGAACGGAGTTCCTAGGAGGTTTTCCCCGTTTATTTCCGATACACAATCGAAGAGTTCGAAGAGATGCCGATTGAGGAAATGGTTTTGATGATCGATCTCCCAATGAAGGCGCAGGAATCGGCCATACCCCAGATAGAGTGCCTAGACTCGTTCACGATCCGAGAAGTGACGCTTGCCCAGTACGGCGTTGCGTTTGATGGGCGCAGGGCCGCGCGTCCAACTTGGAGTGGTCTTTGGCTTTGGTTCTTTTTCAACTTTCAGTAATCGGCGCCGACAAATCGGTAAGAGCAATCTCGTAGCCATTCCACAATAGTTTGATGAGGTCCACATGGGCGCCGGTATTCGGTGGCGACCCCTGGCATCAAAGCAAACCACCACGCCAGAGAATATGGAAACAGGCGAGTGATCGTTAGAAAAAGCTTCCGTGCAACTCAGGATCCAATCGCACAAGTGCCACAAAAAGTGCACTCACGAAACCGTCACCTTATGCCGGTCTCTCGCACGCGCAGACGTTCCTGGATGCACCCAACGTCTTCACCAGCGCGATCAATTCTTCATAAACAGACCGCTGCACACTCATGCCGGCGTGAAGACTGTTAAGGCGTGCTTGGTATCTGCGTTGCGATGGCAATCTCGCATCCTGGCCGATGATCGCATCAAAAAGCAATTCGGCGCGAGCGAGGTTTTTCCCTAGTGCCTCCCCCAGAAAAACACGTGGATCGAATATCAAAATCAATTCTCCATGACATGGCGTTGCGTCGAGCCCATCGTCGAGAGCCTTCGATTCCAAGCTGATCAGGTCGTTGATCAAGGGGCCAGCCAGAAGTTCCACCATGGTCGACAGCGCGGATCCTTTGTGCCCACCGAAGGTCAGCATGGCGCCGCGAAGCGCCTCGGCTGGATCCACCGTTGGCTGACCATTGCGGTCGAGGGCCAGCCCCGGCACAAGGCTTTTGCCAGCTCGCCGGTGAAGTTCGATCTCGCCGCGGGCCGTGGCGCTCGTCGCGAAATCGAATACAAACGGATGATTATCCACTCTCGGCCATGCGAACGCGATTGGGTTGGTGCCGAAAACCGGTTTTGTGCCGCCAGCCGGCGCCACCCAGCTGTGGCTCGGTGTCAAGGCAAGCGCCGCGAAACCCCGTTCGGCCAACGGCTCGACTTCCGGCCACAAAGCGGAAAAGTGATAGCAATTATTGATCACGAAGGCTGCAAGGCCTTGAGATCGTGCTTTTTCAACGGCAAGTTCGATGCCTTCATTGTAGGCGTAGGATGAAAAGCCGAAGTCAGCGTCGACCTTTAAGATCGATGGCGCCGAGTCGATCACCTTCGGCATCGCAGCCTTGTTCACGCGCCCTGTTGCCAGCGCACGCGCGCAACCGATCAATCGATAGAGTCCGTGCGAGTGACATTCGTCCCGCTGCCCGGCGACAATAACCGCAGCCACAGCCTCGGCATGCCTTCTGCCAAGGCCGGCGCCCGTAAGAACTCGCAGGCAGAGGTCGCTCGCTTCGTCTAGCGTGACAGTAACGGTTTCGGCCACTGATCTTTATTCCCTTGGGGACACGTGAGAGCCAAGCAGCCCAAGCGCCTCGGCACTGGCTATCGCGTAGAAAGCGACTAGCTGAGCGTGACCCAGATGGTCTTTAGCTGCGTGTATTGGTCGAAGGCTTCGAGACCTTTGTCATAGCCGCCGAAGCCGGACGTTTTGTAGCCGCCGAAGGGCGTTGTAATATCGCCCTCGCCATATCCGTTGACCGCCACCGTTCCTGCCTGCACCTGACGCGCGACACGGATTGCGACGTTGATGTCGGTAGAGAAAACGGTCGCGGCGAGGCCATAGGCGGAAGCGTTTGCAATACGAATGGCCTCCTCTTCCGTCTCGAAAGGCAGAACGGCGACAACGGGTCCGAAAATTTCGTCCCGAGCCAAAGCCGTCTCTGCGCGAACATTGTCGACGACCGTTGCCTCCACGAACCAACCGCCAGTTTCCTGGAGCAATTGGTTCCCTCCTGAAACCACTCTCGCGCCATCCTTCCGGGCCTGGTCGATTGCGCCAAGAACACGGGCCAGGGCTGAGGCTTCGATCAGCGGTCCGAGTTTGGTCGAATGATCCGTGGGTTGACCAACAACCCAAGTTTTCGCGGCCTTGATCAATTTGTCGACGAAATCCTGCTTGATGCTGGACTGGACGAGAACGCGGGAACCGCACGTGCAGTTCTGGCCCATATTCCAGAATGCGGCGCCCGCGAGATTCTCAGCGATCTGATCGAGATTTTCCGCGGCATCGGCCATGACGATCTGGGGACTCTTTCCGCCGCACTCCAGTACAACCTTCTTGAGGTTGCTGTCAGCTGAGTAGCGTAAGAACTGTCGACCGATTTCTGTGGAACCCGTGAAAGAGATGACATTGACGTCCGGATGCAGCCCGAGCGCCTTGCCCGCAATATGCCCAAGCCCGGGGACGACATTGAACACACCGGCAGGAACGCCTGCCTCGAAGGCCAGTTCGGCAATTCGCAAGGTCGAAAGAGGGGCAAGTTCGGCCGGCTTGACGACGATCGAATTACCAGCCGCGAGTGCCGGCGCGATCTTCCAGGAAAGCGTTCCGGCCGGGAAGTTCCACGGCAGCACCATGCCAACCACGCCGACAGGCTCGCGCACGATCAGCCCCAAATTGCCCTCCCCCGTCGGGGAGATCTTGCCGAAAACCTTATCGATGGCTTCCGCGTACCACCGGATATTGTTTACGACATCGGGAACGTCCAGGTTTTCGCAGTCGGCAATGGGTTTGCCCGCGTCAATGGAATCGAGCAGGGCGATCTCCTGTCCGTTGGCTTCGATCAGATCCGCAAACTTGCGCAGTATCCTTTTGCGTTCACGCGGTTCGATGCGGCTCCACGTGCCGGCTTCGAACGCACCACGTGCAGCTCTGACGGCCGCATCAACGTCGCCAGCGGAACACGCGGCCACTTTGATCAACAATGTCCCGGTCGCCGGATTGAGATTCTCGAACTGGGCGTTGTCCTCGGCATTCACGAACTTGCCGTTGATGAAGGCTTGGTTCCGTACGTTTTTTGGGAGGCTTGTCATGTCTGTTCCACTAGCAATCTTGGATTGAAAGTCATAGGACCTTGCTCAGGAACGCCTTCGCGCGGTCGCTCTTGGTGTTGGTGAAGAGTTCGGAGGGGCTGCCCTCTTCGACGACCACGCCTCCATCCATGAAGACAACCAGGTCGCCAACCTCGCGCGCGAAACCCAGTTCGTGGGTGACCACGATCATTGTCATTCCCTCCGCGGCGAGTTCGCGCATCACATTTAAGACCTCACCCACAAGTTCCGGATCGAGGGCGCTTGTGGGTTCGTCGAAGAGCATCAATTTCGGCTTCATTGCCAACGCCCGCGCGATGGCGACACGCTGCTGCTGACCGCCCGACAATGTTCTGGGATAGCTGGCGGCCTTCGATGTAAGACCAACCTTTGCGAGCAGTTGCATGGCCTCGTCGATCGCCTGCTTCTTGTCGACCTTCTTCACCCCGACCGGCGCTTCGATGATGTTTTGCAGCACCGTCATGTGAGGAAAGAGATTGAAGCTCTGGAACACCATTCCGATGTCGGCGCGCTGACGCGCCACCTCGCTTTGCTTCATTTCGTAGAGTTTCCCGGCATGCTGACGATAGCCGACTAACTGGCCGCCAACTTGCAACAGACCTTTATCGATGCGTTCGAGATGGTTCATGCACCGCAGGAACGTGCTCTTACCAGATCCCGAAGGCCCCAAGATGCACGCGACCTTCCCGTATTCCACAGTGAGATCGACACCTTTGAGCACGTGCAGATATCCGAATGACTTTTCAACGCCGCGCGCGACGACCGCAAAATTCTGCCCCGGCTTGGAATTGGAAATGGGTGTCTGCATGTCAGGCATTCCCCGCGATATCGGCTGAATTCGCCGCGACATCATCTGCAGGAACGGCTGCCGTCCTGCGGTCGCTTCGGCCAAAATGCCGCTCCAGAAAATGCTGCATGATCGATAGGATGGTTGTCAGAACGAGGTACCAGATGGAGGCTACGATCAGCAGCGGTATGGTCTCAAAATTCACCGTGTAGATGAGCTGCGCTGAGTACAGAAGTTCCTGCAACGCAATAACACTGACCAGAGACGTGGTCTTGAGCATGCCGATGAGTTGGTTGCCCGTGGGCGGAATAATCACGCGCATTGCCTGTGGCAAGACGACACGCCACATCACCCGGAAGCTCGACATGCCGAGCGCTTCTGCCGCTTCCCTTTGCCCAGCGGCAACCGAATTCAGCCCGGATCGTACGATTTCGGACATGTAGGCGCCCTCGTTCAATCCAAGTCCCAGAAGCGCAGCGACATACACCGTTATGTATTGGTTGGCGTCGAAACTGCCGAAGCTGGGGCCGAAAGGGAACCCGATGGTAATTTTCGGGTAAAGCGCGGAGAGATTGAACCAGAAGATAAGCTGGACCAGCAGCGGGGTACCGCGAAACACCCACAGATAGCCGGAAGCCACGCTAGCCAGGACGCGATTTTCGGATGTCCGCATAAGCGCGATGACAGTGCCCAGAATGATGCCAATTGCCATGGCGGCAATGGTCAACCAGATCGTCATAAGCAGGCCGGAGATGATGGCATCGTCCAACAGATACTTGAGAACGATCTCCCACTTGAAGCGCGGATTGGTGATCATCGAGGTGACCAGCCCGACCAAAACCACCAGCAAGACCGCCGCGGCCAGCCACCGGCCATAGTGCCTGAGTGGGACGACGGGCATTTTTTCGATGTCCTGACCCGCGGGCCAGCTTGATAGGTCTGTCACTGGCATTCCCCTAACGGTCATCCTCGGATTTTGCTCTGGCAATTTATGACGCAACCATGTAATCGATAACCGGTAGCCGCTTACATAGTGACGTTGACGGCTGAAGCAGTCAAGGCCCGCGCAGTCGAAAATGATGGGAGAGTCGTTTGGCAGGTAAGAGTCGATGGTCCAACTGGGGCGGCAACCAAACGTTTCAGCCAGCGAAAAGCGTGACTCCCGCCGATGAGGCGGATGCGATCTCGGAGATTCGAGCCGCGATCGCGCACAAACGACCCATCCGGGTAGCCGGCGGCGGGCACTCCTTCACACCCATTGTTCAGACAGACGGAATCCTCCTCGACCTCTCGGGGCTTAGCGGCGTGATTTCGGCGGATCCGTCGGAACGCCGGGCAAAAGTCTGGGCAGGATCGAAGCTTGCCGCGCTGGGAGCTCCCCTCTGGAGCGAAGGACTGTCGATAGCCAATCAGGGCGACATCGACGCCCAATCCATCGCAGGCGCCATAGCCACCGGCACAAAGGGATCGGGCATCAACTTTGGCTCGATGTCTTCGATGGTCACAAGCCTGAGAATCGTCAACGGTCGAGGTGACGTTGTAGACGTCGATCAATCCGATCTCGAGCGGCTCCGTGCTGCCCAAGTTTCCCTCGGATTGCTGGGGCCTTTGCTGAGGGTCGGTTTACAGCTCGTGCCGGCTTACCGGCTTCGCGAGGAAAATGTCATCTTGCCGATGACAGAGGTGATGCGACAGTGGGACTTCTTCCTTTCCGAGTATCGGCATTTCTCGTTCTGGTGGATGCCGACAGACCGGTCATCCCACATGTACAAGCTCGGCGACGTTCCGGCCGATCATTGCTTTGTGAAGTTGCTGAGAGAAGTTCCTGCCGACGAGCCCGAGTCGCCGGTCGGCGAAACGAACCGACGCACGGATCGAGCGTACCGCATCTATCCGGATGGCACGACCGTCGCCGAGTTTCATGAACTTGAATACATGATCCGAGCAGCGGACGCTCGCGCCGTCGTGGCGTTGATACGTGACCTGATGTGGAAGCGATTCCCGGACGAAATATCGCCGCTACAGGTCCGTTGGCAGAAAGCGGACGACGCATTTTTGTCTGCCCAAGGCGGAAGAGATACCACGTCAATTTCCGTCTCTGGTGAAATAGGTCGAAACTATCTTCCATTCCTCCGCGCAGTTGACGAGACGCTGCAGCCATTTTCAGCGCGCCCACATTGGGGCAAGATTCACTTTCTCGATCGGGAGCGCGTGGAGCGGCTGTATCCGGATTTTGTGCGGTTCCAGAAGGTCAGAAAGGAAATGGACCCGGACAATCTGTTCCTTAACCCTCACCTTGCGGATCTCTTTGGCTGAGCATCGTTTCAAATGATGGACAATGGATTTTCCGACCTCGCAAAATCACCGTTCGACGTGCTGATCATTGGCGCCGGCATAAATGGCTGCTCGACGGCGCGGGAACTTTCCCGCCTCGGCTACAGCGTTCTGCTTGCTGATCGTGGTGACCTTGGCGGCGCAACGACCGCCCGTTCGGGGCGCGTCCTGCATTGCGGCCTGCAATTGCTCGCACCCAAGCGGTCCCTGGTGGACTATCTAGCAGACCCCTTGGACCTGGTGATGCGTCTTCGGTCCGCCAGGAGAGCAGCTCGGGATTTCGAGGAGTTCTGTCGTCAACCGCCGCGGCAACTCGAGCCGATGACAACCTTCGTGCCGATTTTCCATGACAGCCCCTACAGCGGATGGCAGGTCGACCTGGGCGCAAAGGTCATCAGGATGTTCGTTGGCAACGGCGCAAATTTCCAATATCGCCGCTGGGGCCTTAACGAGAGCCGATCCAATCCGTTTGTCCCGGATCTTGGCAAACGTGAGACGCTCCGATCGCTGATTTCGTTCCGAGACTTTCGGTTTTGCTGGCCGGAGCGGATCGCGATTGACGCTGCACTTGCCGCCGAGCGAAATGGCACCAGACTTTTGAGCTTCACGAATGTGAGTGATCTATCGCGTGCGCCAGCCGGTCGTTGGCATGCAAGACTGGTGCAGGTTCGTGATGGCGATCGCGAGATGGAGGTGTCCGCCCGCATCGTCCTCAATTTGGCTGGCGCCCGGGTCGACGACGTGATCGCCAGCGCAAATCCCACATCGGTCATCGCGAAGAAAGTGGTCGCCGTCAAGGGTGTCTACCTGCTGGTGAAACTCCCGGCGCGATATCACGGTCTGGGTCTAGCCGGAACGAACAGTGTTGGCGAGCCGATCTGCTGCCTGCCTTGGATCGATCTCCACTATATTGGTCCCACGGAGACACCATTCACCGGTGCATTGGCGGATGTCAGACCAGAAGAGGAAGATATCGATTTCTTGCTGGCCGAAATGCGCAGATTTGCTCCCGGCCTTGCAATTACTCGAAGCAACGTTGTGATGGCCTGGGCCGGCGTACGTCCCATAACGACCCAGAAGGGATATCCCAAAGGCAAACGACTGCCATTTAACACGATTCATGATCTGGCTTTGGAAGGGTTGCCGAACATGCTGGCACTCAGCTGGGGCATTGTTGCAAACCATCGTTCGACGGCTCGGGCACTCGCCAAAGCAGTCTCTTCAAAAATTCCACGTTCCAGGCCGGTCCAGGCGCAGTGGAGTGGACACATCGCCCTTCCGGGAACAGGGCGCCGACTCCAGGATGACTATTCAGCCACAGACGATGACGTGAGGTTCTGCGTCGAACATGAGCACGCGAAAGACCTGAGCGGCGTCTTATTCAGTCGGATAGGCCTCGGCTGGACTGGACATATGACCGCAGAAGCGGTGCGCGTTGCGGCAACGACGATGGCGCCACTGCTATCGTGGAGCCGGAGTAGGACACAGGATGAGCTCGACAAATTCAAAACAAAGCTCAAGGTCGATCATTGCTACGAGCTTGTTTGAGAGCTTTCACGTAGCTCAGGTCGGGATACGGCTCGCAGCTGTACGGTACGCGTTCAGGTGCGTGGAATGGGGATCATGATGCGCTCGGGTTTCGGCCCTTCGGCCGCCAAGCTGGCGAAGATGCGATCAAACACGCCAAGCCGGCGCCGGCGGATAAAGCGGTTGTAGAGCATTTTGTGCGGCCAGCGCCCTTGGGCGCATCCTTACGCCGCAGACCATTGCAGATCACCTAGCCCGGATTATGCATGGCAGCTTGGCGGATGTAGCCTAAGAGGCTGATTTTGCGTAGCATCTGGTTGTCGAAGCTGATTCACGCGATTTCTGCCGAGCCACCCCCCGCCATGAACGATCCTATGCTGCCGCTACCCGGTCTGTCATCCGTTTCGCGCAAATCCGTTGTGGCTAAATTCGATGGCGGCTCGTTGTCGTCGGACGGCGGCATCCTGGTGCTGCGAAAGCTGGAGCAACGGCTGTGTGTCGCCGATCGTTTGGCCGCCTGCATCGACGACCCGCGCGCTCCCGACCAGATCACGCACTCTCTTTCCGACATCATTCGCTTTCGCCTGTTGATGATCGCGGCCGGCTATGAAGACGGCATCGACGCCAATCGCCTACGCGCCGATCCCGCCTTCAAAATGGCGCATGACCTTGCCCCCGTCCGACCGCGAGCTGTGTTCGCAATCGACGATCTCGCGGCTGGAAAACCTGCCCGGCGCAAAAAATCCTGAGCCTGGCGCTGACGCACATCCCGCGGCTCGTCACTTGACCCACGGCGCGGCGCGCCCCGTCTTCAACCCTATCCCGTCAACCTCAAGCCTCGACCCTCGCACCTCCGTCCCGTCACAGGAGAGGATGGGCCGCGTCAACACGTCCGCGTCCCGGTCGACAATTGCAAAACGCCCCGCAAAACCGCTATCGCCACGCATAATGGCGGCTAGCAGAGTCAAACAATTGCGGGTGATTTGCCATGGGGTCAACATTTGGTGCAATTTCACGCATTCACCAATGTGTCTCGACTTGTTCTGCTTGGGTCGTAAGTTCGTCAAGGAGTTGGAGTGCTTTTTCCCTGTCAGGAAACTCTTGATTCGACTCTTTAGCGCGCTGCAAGACGGTGATCGCGGCGCTTATCTGTTGTGTACTATAAAGCGCGGTTGCTAGATGAAATTGTATCTCGGGCCTATCCGGCAATTTGTGTGCGCTCTGTTCTAACAGAGACAAACCTCTATAATAATATGCTCTCTTAATATAGATCCAACCCAAGGTGTCGCAGATATAAGGGTCGTTCGGCATCATCTTCCAGGCTTTCTCGGCAAGATGAGCAGCCTTCGCAAGGTCTGGAATCTTTTCGGTATAGATACTTGCCAAGTTGTTAAGTGCCGCGGCCGAGTCGGGCTCAACCGTCAGAAGCTGTTCATAGGTACTCCGCGCCGCCTCGAAGTCCTTCAGATCGGTCTGAATCATCGCGATCTGGAGAAGCACAGCAGGCGACTTATTCCTGTTGGCAAATGAAGTCAGCTGCTCCAACGCCTCTTGCAATCTGTGCGTGGCAACGTAAGCGGCTCCAAGTAGGAGATAAGCCGGCTCGAAGTTGGCATCCAGCTCGATGGCCTTTATCGAGGCTGCTTCCGCTGCGTCGTAATCCTCCCGAGCGAGATCGATCTCAGCTTTGAGACACCACAGGCTTGGGACAGTCGGAGATTTGGCGAGTTGCTCCTCTACGCGGCTCGCGGCAGCCTCCCTATGGTTTTCTGCGATATCCATCTTCACGATCTGGGAAAGAGCAGGGAGATAGCCCGGTGCGATTCGCAAAGCTTCTTCGAAAGCTGATCGGGCATCTGCCGGTCGATTTTGGCGGGCAAGATACATACCGATGAGCAACGCCGGTTGCGGATCTTTAGGGAACAAGTCCGACATCCGGCGATAAGTCGCCAACGCTTCCCCGCTGTTGTGCTGTATCAAATAGGCGTCGGCCAAAATGAGATGCGGACCAATACGCGGCGGTTCCCGTTTAATTAACTCTGTAAGCGAGGCTATCGCTGTAGCCGCGTCTCCCTTTATTAACTTTAATTCATCGCGCAGAACGACCGCGTCCTCAAAATCTGGGTCCAGCGCAACGGCTCGATCAAGGCTATCTATAGCCTGATCAACATTTCGGATGGATAGTTGCTTCAGCGCGATCTGGTAATGCAGATCCGGAACACGGTCGTACATCGATCGAAGCCGCGCGAACTCTTGAAGGGACTCAAGGGGTAATTTCAAGTTTGCCTTGGCGACTAGTGCGGCATAATTGGTGGGCTCCTCCGCGAGGATTGTGTCCGCGATCTTTACACAATCCTGAACCCGTCCTTCTCTACAGGCCAGGTTCATTAAGTCGACCCAGGCTGGGAGGAAATCCGGCGCCTTTTGGGTTATCTCCTTCAACAAGAGGTCAGCTGTTTCGCGCTCTCCATTTGCACGCTTGAAGTCTGCATACCCTATTCGCCAGTTAGATCGCAGTCGCGCATGTTGCGTGGCCATCGCCAAAAAGTGGTCTGCTCTTTTTGCGTCGTTGCGCATCCAGTACAGGTGCCCCAACGCAAATTGCGCAGGAGCGAAACTCGGGTCCAGTTGTAAGGCTTGTATCAAATCGGCTTCTGCGCCCGCGGTATCAAGCTGCCGCAAGTCCAGTGTTCCGAGCGCGACTTCATAAACAGCCCGATCGCCAACTTGTTGGCGAAGGGCCTCGATCCGCTGACGGGCGTCTTGAATATCCTGCGTTGAGCGGGCTGCATCGGTCAGCAGCAAAACTGCTTCCTCGTTCACGGGATCTCTTGTCAATACCGAATTTGCGGCCCTTTTAGCCTTTTGCTTCACACCCACCGCTAAATAAACTGCGCCAAGCTTCAGCTTCACTGTATCATTTTCTGGTTCGAGCGCCGCTGCTTGCTGTAGATATTCGTATGATTTGGAAAGCCTGCCTTGATCGAAATAAATAACGCCTAGCTCTCGCGCTGCCACGGCGTCACCAGGAAACAGTCGAAGTACTTTAAGATATTCTCGCTCGGCATTTTTAAAATCTTCCGATGCGAGATATTGTGTCGCACGCCTCATATAGAGCTCTTTGTCGGCATCCTTCGAGGTGAGATGATCGCTAAGTGTCACGAACAGCAATGTGATGAACAGGAGAGCCGATGACAAAAGTAGAATGGTGACGCAAAATTTGTACCGATGGGCCGCCATTTTCCTCAAGATCCTGATTTGGTACCGCAATCTACTTGGCTTGATTTTTCGCAGTCAATTTTAGCCATTGGTGCGGGCGCGCAGGGAAATGGGCCGCGGCTGGCAAACTTTGTCCGTCTATCTCTCTTCACACCAGGCTTAACTTTAAATCCGTCTAACTCCTGTTCGACGCAGCCATAGAGCCAGGAGGAGACCCCCTAGTATGAGGAAAGATGGAATGCTCGCTCCTATTAAAGGTGCGGGCGCGCCATTGACGCCGCTCACGTTCGCCCCGGACGCTATGTTGATATTGCCGCCGCTAATTATCGAGCCGGCAAATGACCCGGGGGAAAGCTGGACATTCTCGTTGGGCGCAAGGATAGTCCCTGCCAAAACTGATTCATTGAGCAGACCGCCGCTGGCTTGAACATTGTTTCCAGTAACATTGAAGACGACATCATTCGCTGTGAGACCGCCAGCTAATACGATGTCGGCCGAGTTAAGTGCCATGCCGCCGGAGTCGTTCAAAATAAATTCAGTACCAGCTGAGCCGCTTAGCGTGAGAACCGCTCCGTTCCCCAAGGTGATGCTGCTGAGATTAATGACGTTCAGGCCTCCAGGATTGCCAGCAGTAATTGTCGTCGTGTTTGTGATCTGGCTCCCGGAGACGGTCTGGGTCGGTGTCAGAGCTGAAAACGCGCTTGACGCCTTGGCAGCAGAACTGGCGGCTGAAGAGAGGAGCGCGCCTTGATCAGTAAGAACGCCGCCGATGGGCAAAGCGCCACCGCTGAAGTTCGCGGTCTGCGAACCACCCAAGTAGAGGCTGCCAATTAAAGGAACGCCGGAATCACTGAAATTCCCTGAACTGGTCCCAAGGACTCCTACATTTCCCAAGATCGATCCTGGAGGAGCAGGGCCGGATATACTGACGTTGCCGTTGCTGTTGATATCGAGGACCGCGAAATTCCCGGCCGCACCAAGTTCGGTACTAATAAAATCCGCAGACGCGGAACGCATTGGAGCCACGATGAACAGCGCCGTCGCGGCAACTGCGCCGACAAATCGGCTGGTTGCAAGAGATTTTAAAGCCATGACAGCCTCTTTCATTAGAAAGCCATCCGGTTATTCGGACTTTCCGAAAAATCCGCAAATTAAATTACACATTTAAAGGACCTCGAATTAAATAAAATGTCAAGTTATCTTTTGACGCTACGGACGCCTTTCGGTTCAAGGGCCGTGACTGTCAGCTCGAAACGGCAGGAAGATAGTCGCGATCCCAGACGAGGCGCCAATCCACGGCGTCAACGGCCTCGCAGCCAATCGGGGCGTCGATGCGCAGGAGGTGCCATCCAGGCGTGTATCGACTAAGGCCTAAGAGAGCAAGCGCTGCCTGGCTCGTCCGTTTCAGATAGACTCCTATTCGATCTCGTTTTTTCCAGGTGCTGTCTAGGTAGACGTAGCGGATCGAATAGTTACCCCGCGCAACTCCAATCAAGGGCTCGTCCTCGAAGGTCAAGAAGAGAACGGTAACGTACACTGGCCCGGGGCATCCTGGGGCATCGAACGTCAGCTGCCCCTGCGTACTTGCCGTGGCGGGCTCTTGAAAGGCCAAGCCACCTGCCTCTCCCACGCGGATAATCGCCGGCACCATATTCTCGCTTGCTGGGAATATTTCGCTGGGACGAGAATTAACGAGTAGCGTAGCTATTAGAAGGGTCCCAAAAACCGCATGGTGCATACGCACTTTCATGGCTCCAGATCCCGCTGCCCAACCAGCCAAGCGCTAAGAACCAGAACAATCGCGCCGGTTCCCGTTTCGAACACCTGCGCACCGACTCCGTCGTGCCAGAAGTGAAAGGAACCTCTATTTGATGCCATCAGATATAGCCTGGCCCAATTCAACAAAATAAGAGCGCCCGCAATAATCGCTCCTTTGATCGCATCCCCGCGCTGCCAAGCAGGGTGTGTGAATCTGGTAAACGCTATCCAACAAAGCAAAGCCAGAGATAAATTGTGGAACGAAGAGCAACCACTATATATGATGATTCCATCGCCATCGGCATTGGTGATGACGTTGTCATTCCAGGTTATATCAGATCGGCCAACCGCGAGTAGGGTTCCTATTACTGCTGCTTCAGCATTGAGTAATAAGGGCGCTAGGAGGTTAAATAAGACATGTCCCCAAAAAGCCTGTACGGATAGAGCCCCCAGCACCACACCGGCGCCACGAATGTAACGATCTCCTGAGGCGAAAACCCACATATAGACGGCAAGACCGGAGCTTGCGAGCCAGATCATTCTATTAGTCGGCAAAAAAAGTACCGCGCAGAACAATATGGAAGCTACAAAATCTCGTACATTTGCTTGCCCGTTTCGATCGGCTCTGATGAGCAACCGGAAAACTCCAACCCATGCTAGGTACTGAAAGAAACTGGCAGATGCGACGTTGAAAAATCTATCTGAGAACGCTTCAACTCGTGGATCAATCAGCAGATGCAACACAAAATTCGAAAAGATGATCGAGCTAGTCCATAAGAAAATAGTAGATCTGGGCGTCGCCCAGATTTGTGTTTTGTCAAACGACACCGAGGTCGGTACGAGAATTTTCTCAAAAAACATAGATAGTCTCTGATCACGAAAAAAAGCTCCCCGCGCCCAGAGAGACGGTTAGCACCGGGGCGCGATGCGTCCGAAAAACCTGCAAATTAAATTAACGATTTAAAATTAAAACCTCCAATTAAATAAAATGTCAAGTTATCTTTTGACACGATGTCGATAGTGAATTAACCTGAATTATGCATGGCGGATGTAGCCTAAGAGGCTGATTTTGCGTAGCATCTGTTTGTCGAAGCCGATTCACGCGATTTCTGCCGAGCCACGCCCGCCATGAACGATCCTATGCTGCCGCTACCCGGTCCGTCATCCGTTTCGGGCAAATCCGTTGTGGCTTAATTCGATGGCGGCTCGCTGTCGTCGGACGGCGGCATCCTGGTGCTGCGAGAGGTGGTGCCCCTCCCGAAGCGCATCATATCATCTCTTTCCCTTACCGCGAATTGCGACCCAAAGACCGGCCGCGCTCAAGCGACGGCCGGGCTGATCAGGCCGGGGCGAGAGAGCCGGACGCCTCATTTTTGATTGCGTTGATTCAGATTGCGTTTGCAGAGAAGCGACTGAGCAAATAGCCGTGTGCATTCAATTCCGTTCGCTCACAACCGCAAATCTGACCTAGGTAGCAGCGCAGATGAGACCAGGTCGCTTCTTAATATTACATATATCTCAATTAGATAAGTGAAAATCTGGCGGAGAGGGAGGGATTCGAACTCCGTGCTAGGAGGACGTAAATGTCCTGTTCGTAATGAGCGCGACAGCCGACCGACCAGCGACGCAATGGTTGGACCGTGACCCACAAGCATGGCGGGCGCAAGCGTGCAAAACCCCGCCGGTTTCTGCGACGGGATTCTGATCAGATTGGGATGGCGAGCGATTTATGTTTGAGGTGGTTGCGGGGGCAGGATTTGCTCTCAACTTGCGACGTTTCGGCTTTTCTCGCGCGGTGCGGGATCTTCGGGGGGCGGAAGGTCGTATCGGGCTTTTTCGGAGTGCCGCTTAGAGACGGTGGTCTCGCTAACTTGTTGCAGGACTTCAGAGCCACGATCTGATCGAGTTAAGGCGGACACGACTTTAGGGCGCGGGCGCCGCTTGGAGATGCGATAGACGGCTGCCGGCGGGATGTTGAGGATCGAACCGCCAACCTTGTTGGCTTTCCTTCCAGCTTACGGCCTTTATCCTGATAGTTCCAACCTGGTATGGTGATCTGGCCGAAAACGACGCCGTCGTGGTTGACGAGGTCCTCAGGGGTCGATGGCCGTCCCTTGCGGGCAAGATACTTTGGGCTGGCGCAGGTTACGAAGCCGAAATCGCAGATCTTGACCGCGTAAAGTGAACTGTCGGCAAGCTCGCCCAACCGGACCCCAACGTCGACGTGCTCGTCGACGAGGTTGACGAGGCGATCGAGGGAGAGGACGTTCAGCGTGATCTCGGGATATTCGCAGAGGAAGTCGTAAGCAAGCCGCAGCACATAGTGCTGGCCGAACACCATCGGCATGGTTATCGTCAATACGCCTCTCGGGGTTTGATATTCGCCCGAAGCCCGAAGCTCGGCGTCCTCGATTTGCGCGACGATCTGACGGGCCGCATCGACATAGTCGCGGCCCGCATCGGTGAGCTGGATGTTTCGGCTGGTCCGAACGAGAAGGCGAGTACCAAGATGGCGCTCGAGTTCCGCGACTTTCCGGCTCACGCTCGGCAGCGGCGCGTTCAGTTTGCGACTTCCTGCCGACAAGCTGCCGGCGTCGACGACTGCCAGCAAAACCCGTATTGCATCGAAACGGTCCATGAGACCCATCCTCCTTGCGCCGGCGGTCGTGACTCTGCTCACCGGCACCGATCGAATTGCACGCGTTGGCAACAGTCCCGCCAGGCGCCAGTACAATCTCAGCCTCACGCTGTTTCGCGATGATTTTTTCTAACTTGTGTTTCCTCGCGACCGCAGTCCTTCTTTTTGGCTCACACTAAAATAGTCGACGGACCACTCAGAAGAGCAGATCATTCTATTGCAGCGCCAGCACATGACGGAACTCAATTGAAGGATTTCTTACAAGCCGTCGCCAGCATGTCCTCCAACTTCATGTCGGACGAGTCCGTCTGAAGATGGACAAAGCAACAATTTAACGGTCTGCAGCCAACGCAACAATGGCGGCAGGCAGTTCGCGCATATGAGCAATGGTCTTCTGTGCGCCGGCTTCCGTGAGTCGGCTTGCGTGCGCGGGGTATGTGTGACCGCCGCCTGTAAAACCGATCACCCGCATGCCGGCGGCCCTGGCGCCCTCGACGCCAGCAGTTGAATCCTCGATGACAACCGTCTGTGCCGGCGCAACTCCCATTTGCCTGGCACCGTGCAGGAAAATGTCCGGCTTCGGCTTTGAACGGTCGTCGCCAAGTTCCTTCGCCGAAAATATGTGTGGCGCGAAGTAGGATTTCAGTCTGGTTTTCGTCAGCATCACGTCAAGCCGCGAAAGCCTCGTGTTGGAGCAAACGCAGCGCTTGTAAGGAAGCTGCGACAGCACAGAGGCGACGCCGTCGATGGCCTCCACCTCACGAGCGAGCCTAGTGTCCAGGATCGTCTCGGTTTTATCGAGCAACGCATCCACAAGCGAAAGACCGGTTTCCTTCTCAACGGCGCAAAGGATGTTCCGCCATGTCATGCCGGAAAAGCGCTCCGACAGTTCGACGGCGCTGATCGAATAACCGGCCTCAGAAAGAAGCGCGGCTTCCACCTGCACACCAATCATTTCGGAATCGATCAGAACGCCATCACAGTCGAAGATCGTGAGATCAAGATTGGCCATGGAAATCCCGGGACGATCGAGCGGTTCACTTTGAAACAGACTCACGGAAACTTCTACTCTTTTGTTCAAGTGCGAGCGTAGAACCGCTCCACACATTTGCTGAACACACTCGATCGTGACGTGTCAGCACGCCGTGAAGCCACCGTCAATTGGAAGCGATACCCCCGTTATCATCGATGCTCCGTCACCCAGCAGGAACACGATCGGCACCGCAATCTCATCTTCTGTTGCCCAGCGTCCGAGCGGCATTTGTTTCAGGAACGGTCCACCGATCTCTGGCCGGCCCCAGTAGAATTCGGACATTTCTGTCATAACGACGGTCGGGTTCACGCTGTTCACGCGGATATTGTATTTGCCGAGCTCCAGCGCGGAAACACGAGTGATGTTGTCGAGCGCTGCCTTGGACGAGCCGTAGGAAATATGACCGGACAGCGCCACAAGAGAGGCTTGGCTCGAAACGTTGACGATCGACCCACCCCTACCGTTGCGGATCATCGATTGGGAAGCATATTTGATGACGAGCAACGCGCCGCGCGCATTGACATTGATCACATGGTCGAAAACGGCGATGTCGGTTTCCATCGGCGTGGCAATCTCGCCGCCAAACCCACCGCAATTGACAACGCCCCAAATGTCGGTTCCTCCAAGCGCCGCTCGAACGCTCTCTTCCGATGCCAGGTCAAACGGCAAGGTTTTGCAGCCCGTTTCGGCTGCGAGCGTGTTCAGCGCGTCGACCGAGCGGCCGCTGGCATAAACGACAGCGCCCGCCTCGACCAATCGGCGCACGGTTGCACCGCCTATGCCGCCGCTTGCGCCGGTGACGAGCACGGGTTTTCCTTGAAGACCCCACATGGCATTATTTCCCTGTTTACCCTCTGCCGGCCTTTATGGCGGTCTGGCCAAAGGTCATTTCATGACATACTGAAAGTTGTCGCGGTCGGCGCCTGACCACTCGGGCCCGACCTTCGCCGCTAGCCGCCAATCATCAGTTTCACGACCTCGTCGTGGTTCGTCTCTGAGATCTTGCGCTCTCCCGCGACAATGCCACGCCGAAGTACGACAATGCGGTCGGAGACGGCGAAAATGTCCTGCAGATTGTGGGAGATGAAAATCACGCCCCTCCCTTGTGCCTTCAGCGACTGAATGAGAGCGACGACCTTGCGTTGCTCTGGCACGCCAAGGGCCGCGGTTGGCTCGTCCATGATCAAGATCTTGGCATTCCAGTACACGGCGCGGCCGATGGCCACGGCTTGGCGCTGGCCACCCGAAAAGTTGCTGACCGGTGCGTCGAGGCGCTTCACATGGAAATCCAGAAGGGCCATCGTGTTCTCGGCGGCTTTGGCCATAGCTTTGCGATCGAGAACGGGCAGAAACCCGAACATCCGCTTCATCGGCTCCCTGCCAAGAAAGATATTCGCGCCAATCGTGAGATTGTCGGCCAACGCCAGATCTTGGTAGATTGTCTCGATACCTTTCGCGCGGGCATCCTGTGGCGAGGAAAAGGCGACGGTGCGGCCCTCGATCAGGATCTCCCCCGCCGTCGGCGGATAGACCCCCGAAATCGCCTTGATCATCGTCGTCTTGCCCGCTCCGTTGTCTCCGGCCAACGCGACCACTTCGCCTGGCCTGACGAGCAGGGAGCAACTATCGAGCGCTTTGACTGCACCGAAGTGCTTGGCAAGGTTGCGAACTTCGAGCAGCGGGGTTGCGTTATTCATCCTGCTTTCCTCCGCTAAACCGACGCTGCGCCTGGTCGATCAACACCGAGATGATGATGACGATGCCAACGGCAATGAACTGCCAGAATGGCTCGACGTTCATGAAAACCAGGCCGTATTGAATGACGGCAATCACTAGTGCGCCGGCGACCGTACCGATGATTGTGCCCGAGCCGCCGAAGAGGCTTGCACCGCCGATGACGACGGCTGCAACGCTGTCGAGCAGCAGAGGCTCGCCGGCCTGGGCAGCGCCTGCAGTGAACCGCGCCGCATAGAGTGCGCCACCAAGCCCCGCGCAGACCGCGGAAAGCGTGTAGAGGCGCAAAAGGTGCGACTTGATATCAATGCCGGCGCGGCGGGCAGCCTGCGCATTGGCGCCGACGGCATAGTTATGCTGGCCGAAACGCGTCTGGCTGAGCAAATAGTGCATGATGAGGACGAAAATGATAGTAACCAGAACCAGGTCGGGAAAGCCAAAGAACCGCCCGTTGCCGAGCTCGGCGAAATAAGAATTCTTAACCGGAACCGTCGTACCGCCCGCCAACAGAAACGCGGCACCTCTTGCCACGCCATACATGCCGAGCGTTCCGATGAAGGGCGGCACCTTGAGTCGTGAGATCAAAAGCCCGTTAATGATGCCGGGCACCGCGGCGGCGAGCATCGCTGCAAAAATGCCCACAATCATGGCGACTTCCAGCGGCGTGTAGAGGCCGGCGATGTTCGTGACATGTGCCGCGACTACGGCGGCAAGCCCCATGATGAAGCCCGCCGACAGGTCGATGCCGCCAGAAATGATGACGAATGTCTGCCCGATAGCGAGCAGCAGAGGGGCGACTGCGAAAACCGCCACCGACTGCCAGTTGAAAGAGGAACCGACAAAAGTTCCGCCAAAATCGAGACGCGCCCAGATTTCAAATATGATGATGAGCGCCGCGAGGAAAAGCCACGCGCGCAATTGGGCGATACGCTGAACGACACTTTTACGCACATCCGCATGATCCGCTTGGGGCGCAACATGTGGAATTGTACCGGGAGGTACGATCTGCTGTTTTGGCATCTGTAATTCCGGACAGCGAAAAAGCCGGCGCCCGCAGGCCCCGCTCTTTCCAAGGGTTAATTGAAGCTGGCGGACATCCGGCCTTTTTCAAGCCGGATCCGGTCTCGGCGGCAAATGCTCAATCGGAGTAGATGAATCTGGCGACGGCTGCTTCGGCAACATTCGACTTGTCGATAACCGTGAAGCCGGTACCGATCGCTGTTGGAATGGAATTGCCCGTCAGATGTGCATGGGCGCAAATGACCCCAAAGTAACCGATTTCAGCCGGATGCTGCGCGATGGCGAAGTCGACCAGACCCGATTTCAGGTTGTCGACGATCGAAGTCGGCGCGTCGAAGGCCGCTACCTTGATCTTTCCGGTTTGGCCTGCTTGTTGGACGCCATTTGCTGCGCCGAGCGCGGAGAAAAGATTGGCGCCAAACACACCGTCGAGATCCGGATTACGCGCGAAAACGGCCTGGAGCTGCGATGCGGCCTTGTTCGCGTCGTCGTCGTTAAACTGTGTTTCCAGAACTTTGACGTTTGGATATTTCTTCATCTCGGCCTTGAAGCCCTCTTCGCGCTGGTCAGTGGTCGAGATGCCGGGCTTCACGTTGGAAACGTAGACCTTGCCCTTCTCCCCGATGGCCTTTGCCAGGGCACGTGCAGCGATTGCGCCGCCAAGGACGTTGTCTGAGGCGACATAGGCGAGTGGGAAATCCGCGTCTCCGCTGCCCGTCTGGTATTTGCCGTTGCCGATGAACGTATCGACGGTGATGATCGGAATGCCGGCGTCGGCAGCCTTCTTCATCGGCTGGACGAGCTGGTCCTTGTCCGTCGGCGCAATCAGAATGGCGTCCGGCTTCTTTGCGATGATGGCATCGAGTACAGGAACCTGGGTTACGGGGTTGAAATCCGGTGCGCCCTGGAAAACAATTTCCGCGCCGACTGCCTTGGCAGCTGCTTCCGCGCCCTTGCGCATAGTGATGTAGAAGGCATCCGTGGTGAGCCCCGGAATCAGAGCGATCGTAAATTTTTTATTTTCCGCCCGGGACTTGCTTACGGCAAAAGCAACCGGTGCGCTCATGGCCATGGCTGCAGCGGTTTTGACGAACGAACGACGCTCCATAGTTTCCTCCCTGTCCCTATATGGCGAATTGGTCTTCATTGCTTCCGATCGGCATCTCGTCCGATCGAATAGGGAACTATGTGCGCCAACATCATGCCGGCGTCAAGAAATTTCTTCCTGAAAATTATTTCTTGATAGCTTTCGCCAGCAAGTCTGGCCGACTCAGACTTCCGGTCCGGGACGCAGGATGTCCAGAATGGCCTGGGCAGTGGCCGTATCCGTCACCAAGCTATTGATCATGCCTGAGCGGACCGCGCCGATGATCCCCGGCGCCTTTTTCACCGTTGCCGCCACCCCGATGGCAAGGGTCGTTCGACGCAACTGATCGGCGGAGGCAGCAATCATCCTCTCTTCGCCGTCCCAGTTCAGCAATGCGCCATTTATATCGACATAATGACGAATGACATCGCCGACCGCTCCGCCGATGGCCTGTTCGCTTTCGGTGGCGGCACTCGCCTCCGGTGCATTAATGGCGTGCGGCAATCCAACGCCGACGATGACACAGTCAAGGCGGTCCCAAAGCCTCGTCGTTTCCTGCACGAGGGGATCGCTCATGAAGGCATCTCGCAATTCGACTGAGGATACGTAGGGTGCATGTAGGAAATGCGCCACGCCACCAAACTGCTCGGCCGCTTGGCGAACGAATTCGTTGATCTGAAAATGGGGTGCCGCCTGCTGCATTCCGCCGTTGAGCGCGACAGCGCGCGCGCCCTGCAGGCGCGGCAACCCGGCCGCCAAAACCTCCCGGACAGCCCGCCCCCAGCCGATACCGATGATCGACCCCGCTCCAAGCCCTTCATCCTTGATGAGCGCGCCGAGCGGCGCGGCCAATGCGCCAAGAACACCTGTCGAAGGGGTTTCAACAACGACGGCGCGCTTCAGCCCGAGCGCTTCTGTCAATTCGAGCGTAATCTCTTCAGGAGAGGAGAGGTCCATCACCTCAATTTTCACGATGCCGAGCGCTCGCGCCTTTTGCAGGAGACGTGAAACCGTCGCAGTAGATACGCCGATCTTACGTGCGATATCGACCTGCGCCATGTTCGCCTCGTAGTGCAACTTGGCGACCATGTGGAGCGTCGCCCGCGACGCCGGGGTTTCTTGAACGGTAGGCACAATCAGCTTGCAATTCCTTTCTGAAATGTGTTACAGGAATAAAACTACATCGAAATGGCCCGAACTTCAATACGAGCGCGAGCCTGTTCGAGGGAATTTCATCATTGGCGCCACAAGCAGGGGGATGATTCGCTTCCCTGAGATTGAGACGTCTGACGCCCAAAGCAAGCGTGTTTTAATTTAGGGAACGAGACAATGGCAGCTATGACGACCGCGGAGCGGCGCGGATACCAACAAATTTGTGATGCGAGCGGCTCGATGATGGTCATCGCATGCGACCAGCGCGGCGGTATGCGGACACTTCTTGCGGCAACGCCCGAGGAGCAGGCGAAAATCGGGAACAATATCTTGGGCGAGACCAAGGCCGACATCGCCCGCTATCTCGCGTCGCATGCCGGCTGTGTGCTGGTGGACCCGATCTGTGCGGTTCCCGATCTGGTTGACAACGATATCCTGCCGCGCCACACAGCTTTGCTGATCGGAATCGACGCCTCCGGCTGGGAAATCTCGCCGGAAGGCTATCGTATTTCGAAAATCGTCGACGGTATCAATGCGCGCCGCGTACGGGAATTGGGTGGCACAGGCGGAAAAATCATGGTCTATCTTCGCATGGACCATGAAGCGGCCAATGCCAAGAACCTAGCGACGCTGAAGGAAACCATCGAGGATTTTGCCCGCGAGGATCTGCTGCTTGTCGTGGAATTTCTGACCTATCAGGTCGAGGGCGAAAGCCGCGAGGAATACGAAGCGAAAATTCCCATGCTGATCCGGGAAGGAACGCGCGCCTGCCTTGAATTGGGCTCCAAAGTGCTGAAGATTCCTTATCCGGGATCGGAGGCGGCTTGCGCCGAAGTGACCCGGATTGCGGGCGACGTTCCGTGGGCTGTTCTGTCGGCCGGCGTTGACCACCAGACGTTCCTCGGCCAGGTCGAGGCGGCTATGAAGAACGGTGCATCCGGCGTCATTGCCGGCCGGTCGCTGTGGAAGGATTGCATCTCGCTCGACCGCAAAGTCTCGCAAGACAAACTTTCCACAACGGCGGTTTCGCGCCTGCGCGACATCCAGGCGCTCATCAAGCGCTATCGTCATAGCCAAAGCGCCGCGGCCTGAGGCTCGTCGCCCATGTTCTCGGAGCGTTTCGCAATCGGTGTCGATGTCGGCGGGACAAACATGCGCGCCGCAAGCATATCGCCGACCGGCGACATTTTACGCAAGAAGGTGGTCGCAGGCAGCCGTGAACCTGACCAAGCGCTTGACTTGATCAAAGCGCTGATCCGCGACATGGGCGGTGAAAACGCGGCGGCGATTGGGATCGGCATCCCCGGGCGCGTCGACGGTTGGACCGGTGAGGTCATCTCGGGCGGTTTTCTGGACCTCTCCGGAAAAGACCTCAAGGGTGAAATCGCTCAAACCTTTGGCCTGCCCGTGATGGTTGCCAACGACTGCGGCATGGCGCTGATCGGTGAGGCGAGGCGAGGCGCCGCCTCGGGCCTGCGCAATGTGGTGATGCTGACGATCGGCACCGGCATCGGCGGCGCGACGATGGACGGAGGAAAGGTCGTCCATGGCAAACGTTGCGCAGGACAGTTCGGCCATCTCATCGTGAATGTGAACGGGCAGCCCTGCCCTTGCGGCCAGCGCGGCTGCGTCGAGACCGAATCTTCGGGCACATCATTGCGGCGCCACCTGAATGAGGCCGGCTATAGCCAGGAAACGCGTTTCGAACACGTTCTGCCGCTCGCTATCTCAGGTGATCCAAACGCCTTGGCAGTGATGCGTGCGTGGGCAGGACCTCTGCGGGCGGCCGTCAACACACTTTCTGCCGCCGTCGACCCGGATGTCGTCATCCTGGGCGGCGGTATGGGGCACGCCGCCCTACAAGCCCTCAGTTTCTTGCCTGCGGCGAAGAATTGGTACGAAATCGAGATACGAGGCGCCCTGCTCGGCGATGATGCCGGTGTCATCGGTGCTGGACTTGCCGCTTTCGACCTTACCGGGGAAACCGGCCGCCCGGCCGCACACGCCGGCAAAGGATTGGTGATGGTAAATGGGGTGCCCGGTTCCGGGAAAAGCTCGCTTTCCCATAGATTGTCCTCACGCACGGGATGGCCCGTTCTAGCGCTCGACACGATCAAGAATCCGTTCCTCGAACTGATCGAAGATGTAGACAGGCCGTTCAACCGAGTTCTCGGCAGGGCGAGCTACAAATCCATCTTTTCGATTGTCGCGGAAGCCCCTGAAGGCTCGACCTTCATCGTTGACGCGTGGTTCGGCTTCCAGCCCCGGGAAACCCTGCTGGAGCATGTGGCGATGGCCGGCATTACCGGCATCGTGGAACTGTGGTGCCACGCACCGCCGGAAACCGTCGGTGAGCGCTATTCCAGCAGGGCCAGCCAGCGGCTCCCCGGCCATCCGGGACAATCCTATGTGCCCGAGCTTATAGAACTTGCCAAGCGGGCAGAGCCATACCACCTCGGCCCTGTCCTTGATATCGACACCACAAAGCCCCAGGACGTTGAAAGCATCACAACCTGGGTGAAAAACGCCTTGTTCGCTACATGAGCTGGGCTCGGGTCGGATGTTCCCATCACTATATGCATCATGGCAGCGATTTTCGTTCTGAACGGCATGGTGCTTTCGAAGTCGATCCTTGGAAAGCAAACTCATCGTCACAGGCGTTGTTATTCTCATCGCCGTATGGCTCGATACACGCAGCAAATCGTTGAGCATATGAGATGTCGCAAGCTATGGGTAAAATTATCACGATCGGAGAAATTCTCGTCGAGATCATGGCCATGGAAACGGGCAACGGCTTTAAAACCGCTATTCCATTGATTGGTCCTTTTGCGTCCGGAGCACCGGCAATCTTCATCGATCAGGTGGCGAAGCTCGGGCAGCCCTGCGGTATCATCAGTGCGGTCGGCCAAGATGATTTTGGCGCCCTGAATGTTGAACGGCTGCGGCGGGACGGTGTCGATGTGTCAGCCATCGGCATGCATCCCACCGCGGCGACGGGCAGTGCCTTCGTGCGCTACCGCCCCGACGGCAATCGCGACTTCATTTTCAATATCAAGCACAGCGCTTGCAGCGCCATCGGGCTGACGCCCGAGGCTGAAAAGCTGATCGAGACCGCGAATCATCTTCACATCATGGGCTCTGCACTTGTCTCCGAGGGGATTATCTCCCTAATCCGCGCAGCAATCGCACATATCAAAGCCAAGGGCGGCACAATCTCTTTCGATCCCAATATCCGCAAGGAAATTTTTGAATTACCCGGCATGCGCGCGGCTTTGGATCACGCGCTTCAAAATACCGATCTCTTCATGCCAAGCGGACCGGAAATCCTGCTCTTCAGCAAGGCTGCTGACGAAAAAGAGGCGATCGCAGAATTGCTTGATCGCGGCATCAAAGCGATCGTCGTCAAGCGCGGGGCGAATGGAGCAAGTTACTTTGACAGCGCGGGCGAGGCATTCGCGCCGGCTTTCAAGGTTGACGAGGTTGATCCCACAGGTGCCGGCGACAGTTTCGGAGCGGCGTTCGTCACTTGCTGGCTAAGGGGAATGGAGCCGCGCAAGGCCCTCATCATCGCCAACGCGACGGGCGCGCGAGCGGTAGGTGTGAAAGGTCCAATGGAGGGAACCTCCACGATGGCGGAGATCGAGGCATTCCTGGCAAAGCATAGAGAGACGGCGTGAACAGTACCAACAGACTTCGTGCCCTTCCTGCCCGTTATGCAAGCGGCACGTGCACCGGAATAACTTCGATCTGCTCCGCGCATCCGCTAGTCATCGAGGCCGCTCTGTTGGAAGGCGTCGCCACCGGTACGGATGTTCTGATCGAAGCCACTTGCAATCAGGTCAATCAGGAAGGCGGCTATACGGGGATGACGCCAGCCGACTTCCGGCAATTTGTCGAAAAAATCGCCCTGCGGGTTGGATTCGATACAAAGCGACTCATTCTGGGTGGCGACCATCTTGGCCCAAATCCGTGGAGACATCTTCCCGCCGAGGAGGCCATGCGGCGGTCCGAAGCGATGATGGATGCGTTCGTGCGGGCAGGTTTTACCAAGATCCATCTTGATACGTCGATGGGTTGCGCAGGCGAACCCGTCGCACTGCCCGATGAGACGACCGCGGCGCGCGCGGCGCGCCTTGCGAAAGTATCGGAAAGCGCGGGGGATTCAACCGACTACGATCGCCCTCTATATATTATCGGCACTGAAGTGCCGATCCCGGGAGGCGCAATGGAGGCGCTCAATCATCTCGAATTGACCAAGCCGGACGCAGCCATCGAAACGGTAGAGGTGCATCGCAAAGCCTTCACCGCACTTGGCCTTCAAGACGCGTTTGAACGGGCCATCGGTGCGGTCGTGCAGCCTGGTGTCGAATTTGGCAACGAAAATGTTGTCATTTACGATAGGGGCAAGGCAGCCTCCTTGAGCGCGGTTCTCAAGCAGGTGCCACAATTCGTGTTCGAGGCTCATTCGACCGACTATCAACCGGTGCAGGCGCTGTCCGAGCTAGTGCAGGACGGGTTCGCAATCCTTAAGGTCGGTCCGATGCTTACATTCGCGCTGCGGGAGGCGCTTTACGGCCTTGATCAACTTGCGGCCTTTCTCGACAATCTGGGCGACGAAGAGACGCTGCGCGGAAAGATGGAGCGGCTGCTCCTTGCCGAGCCGAAGAATTGGGAGAAATATTACCATGGTGATGCCACGGAGCGTCGCTTGCAGCGCCATTTCTCATATAGCGACCGCATCCGCTATTATTGGCCGCACCCCGACGCGCGCGCTGCCGTAGACGCTCTGCTCCGGCGGCTCTCAGGGCGCAAGCTGCCAGAAACGCTCATCAGCCAATATCTTGGCACGCTCTACCCGGCAGTTGCATGCGGCAAGGTCGAATCTCAGCCGCACGCGTTGATGATCGAAGCGGTTCGCAACGTCATTCGCAATTATGATCGAGCGGCGATGGTCCGCCATTCATAGCGAGGATTGTGAATGTGATCCTAAAAGTGACCCCGCGCTGAGAGCCACAACCCATTGATAATATTTACGCAATCTAACGAATCCTAGAGGTCCGCGTCGATGGTAGATTGACCCTCTGAATGACGGGAGGTTAAACAACAATATCAAATACCTGCGGGCATTTCGTATGCGAGTCAACATTCTGAGCAATTTCACAGACCGGCGTCAGCCAGAACTTGCATCCTTTCCAAGTTGAGGTGGTTGCGGGAGGGCGCAACTACCGAGACCGACATTCGCTGGAAGTGGTGATTTGAAAGCTTCGATCTAGCACAGCGACGCAATGTGGAGTCGAGGGCCTGTCGGCCACGGCCTCGGCGAGAAGCCGCTTCAGCTTGGCGTTCTCTTCTTCAAGGCCGCTCGGGCGTTTCGCCTCCGAGACATCTATGCCCCCGAACTTCGCCTTGCATGCATAGAAAGTTGCACTGCTGATCCCGTGCTTCGGGCAGACATCAGCCGTGGGAACACCTCCCTCCTAATCGCGCAAGACCACAATGATCTGCTCCTCTGCAAACCTCGATCTCTTCGTGGTCCAGTCTTTCCTTCGGGCCGGACTCTAGCCTCTTCTGGAGGACATGGTAGGTGCCACAGCACATTTAGCCTCCGGCGCCGTTTAGAATCCATCTGCTGCGCCCCATTGCCCCGTCGGCACCACATGGCGGCGGCCTCAGCGAACTCAGAATGCGTTTCGAGCGATGTGGAATGATTATTTGATTTTGCGCGCTCCGTCGGATTGTCCGCTTTCGATGAGCGAGAGATAACGCTGAGCGGCCTTTGAAAACTTCGCCTGCCAGATTGTATGAGCTTTAGAAAGGTTTCCGTCTCTAATCGCCTCATAAAGTTTCATCACGTAGTTCTGGGCATCCGCTTTGCGATCCGTATAGACAACCCCGAGTAGATTATTGAAGCGTCTCACGTCCCCCGTCAGTTCCGAGAAGTAACGAATGGTCCTCTCCAAGTCAGTCGCCTCGATGATAGCCTGCTGAAACTCAAGGTCATTGCTGACGGTTTGAGCCTGGTTATCGAGTTCAGCGAACTTGACAGCGTTTTTGGCTAGTTTTTCCAAACGATTCAGATCGGATGTTTTGAGGCGGCCCGCTTCCGACAAGAGGTAATCAAGCGCGATACGGCCAAGCGCCACCCTAATATTATAGACCTCGATCACGCTCGCGGCGTCGACAGCGCGGACAGAAGCGCCCTTGTTTCGCTTCAGTTCCACAAAACCTTCACGCCCAAGTAATCGCAGCGCTTCCCGAACCGGATGACGAGAGACATCGAGCATGTCGGTGAGTTGTTGCTCAATAAGGCGGTCCCCAGGCTTAAACTGCCCCCCGATGATGGCCTTCCGGATTTGCTCAGCGGCAAATTGGGTGGCCTCCATGTTGGTCATTCGGGCCATGACCGATTTTTCTACAGACTTCGACATCCGACGTTCTCTTCCATTTGACGGAACGTCCTACTCCAGCGACTCATTTTTGTCGATCATATACAATGGAAACCCACAGAAACTCCAATTCATGCCCTCTTGATCCCGGCTCGGTTGGCGACGCCCGGAGTCCAAAATGCGGTAGCCGGGGATCGCCTCGGAACCGGCGCTTCAGCGCGATCGCATTACCCCGGGGACCGAGCTCGATCATTTTCGTCCATCCCGCCGCGCAGGAGCACATCATGAACGGCGACGGCGAACTCGAATAGTTGCCAAGATGGAACCCCGCAAACCATGCAATGCTGAAGTCGCGCTCCTCGGCCGTTTGAACCATCTTTCTCATATTGCACATGATACCACGCGCGCCATGCGGATGATCGCGAACTGTCATGAGTCTGAATAGGCCAAGCAGCGTATCGTTCTCCTAAATCGAATTGAAATCAGGCATTCGGATGCCTTGTGTTTTGTTCGTTCATGCGGCGCTCTGAAAGGCAAGCGGCGCGCCGACGGCATAAGCGCCATCCTGGTAGATCAGCGGTGCAACTTGGGAGGCAAAGCGCGACGCGATCACGCGACCAACGATGATGTCGTGGGTCGAATAGCAGTAGGCGTGATCGACTTCGCAAAAGAGATTTGCTTGTGCATCCGAGAGATACGGCATCCCATTCCGCAAGGCCCAATTGCCAACGAGAAACCGCTCCTCTGCCGGTACGCCTCCACTAAAGCGCTTGGAGATATCGACCTGAGAAGCCTGCAGCAAGTTGATGCAATAGCGCCTCTCCTTGCGCAGAGGATCGCTGATCGATGCTTTTTGATTGATACAGGCCAGAATGGAGAGCGGAGAGAAGCACAACGACGTCACTGACGTCACAGTTATCCCGTACCGCACGCCTTCGTTTTGGCAGGAAATCACGCAAACCGTTGCCGCGAGACGCCGCATGGATTGACGGAAATCTTCTTGGTTTTGATCAAGCATCCCGCGCTCCCTTTTTCTGACTCTAAAATTGTAGATTATCTACAATCTGTCAAGGCAAGTTTTGCCGTCAGTTATTAAAGGCCAACAACAGGAGGCCCCTCGGGCTAGAAGAAAGTGCTTGCGGTGCAACGCGTTAAGGGTGGTCGTGATCGTGGGCGGGAAGATTAACAGGGAAATGGCGCCGCAGATCCTCGACCTGGTCGGAGGACAGATAGCGAGGATTTAGGCCTCTCAGGAGGAGATAGAGCCTCGCCGTTTCTTCAAGTTCTTCCGTTGCAAAAACCGCCGCCTCCAGATCCTTACCAGTGACCACAGGTCCATGGTTGGCGAGAAGCACAGAGGTATATTTTCCGGCGAGCCCCTTGATCGCCTCGGCAACGGCTGGATCGCCAGGACGGTGATAGGGCACAAGTGCGGTTTGTCCCGCACGCATCAAATAATAGGGAGTCATCGGCGGCAATACGGCTTTGGGATCGATTTCCGGAAGCATCGTCAAGGCAACGGAATGCGTCGAATGCAGATGCACGACGGCTTGCGATTCGGGCACCGTTTCATAAAGCGCTGAATGAAGTGGAATTTCCTTGGTAGGCGCATCGCCGGAAATCAATCGACCGTTCGGGTCCAGCCGAGAAATCCTTCCCGGATCCAAAAAACCGAGCGACGCATTCGTCGGCGTCACGAGCCAGCCACCATTCGGCATTCTAACCGAAATGTTGCCGGATGAGCCTGGCGTCAACCCGCGATCAAACAGCGATTTACCATAAAGGCATATCTGCTCACGAAGACTCGTTTCGTTCATCTTATTTGCTCCTTCGCTCTCACCTGCCGCCGGCGAACATTTTCGACCGCCTCAACCCGCCAAACTCTACGCAGATCCATAGATCTTTGATGCCGCTTCTAACCACGCTTCCAGTAGCGGCATGACGACACCTTTGGTTACGGAAAAATTTTGCCGCGCGGATCCCTCAAAAGGGATTGCAGATTGTAGATAATCTGCATTATGCTATCGCAAAATTTCACCGGAGAACAAGAAAAATGTCGATTTCGCATCCTTCCACCGGTCCGGCCGCCGCAGTCATAGGACTGGGATCGATGGGGTTGGGGATGGCAAAATCGCTGTTGAAAGCCGGTTTTACCGTAAGGGGCTGCGATGTATCCCAGGCGGCCAAGGACCGCTTTTCGCAAGCTGGCGGACAGGTCGCCGACACGCCCGCGGAAGCCGCAAAGGACGTAGGTGTCGTCCTTTGCGTCGTGATCAATAGCACGCAAACCGACGGCGTTCTTTTTGGAAAAAACGGCGCCTTCCAAGCTATGAGGCCCCAATCCGTCTTCGTATCGTCCGCCACGATGGCGCCGTCCGAAGCCAGGCGGCTGGCGGGGCGGCTGGCAGAGAGGAATATTCATTATCTCGATGCGCCGATTTCCGGCGGCGCCGTCAAGGCGGCCGACGGCGCCTTGACAGTGATGGCGTCAGGTAGTCGAGCTGCTTTTGAAAAGGCTGAGGGACTGCTAGCCGCTATCGCTGCGAAGACCTACCGGCTGGGTGATGCTCCAGGGATCGGGGCATCCGTGAAAATGATCAACCAGCATCTGGCTGGCATCCACATTGCCGCCGCTTGCGAAGCCATAACCCTAGCCTCAAAATTGGGGCTCGATTTGCCCACGGTGTACGAGGTGATCACCGCATCCGCCGGCAATTCCTGGATGTTCGAGAATCGCGTACCTCATATTCTGTCCGGGGATTACACACCGCTCAGTTCCGTCGAGATATTCGTCAAGGATCTTGGGATTCTTCAGGATATGGCACGAATGGAACGCTTTCCGGCTCCGCTCGCCGCGGCGGCCCTGCAGATGTATCTTGCCACTTCAGGCGCTGGAATGGGCGGAGATGACGATGCTTCTGTCGCACGCACCTATGCCGCACTTTCAGGTGCCAGCTTGCCGGAGCATCGCTCATGATCCGGTTTGCGGCCAACCTCTCCATGATGTTTACGGAATGGCCGTTTCTCGATCGCTTCCAAGCGGCGGCGGATGCGGGATTTGGAGCTGTCGAATATCTTTTCCCTTATGATTTTCCCGCGGAAGCGATTCAGGAACGGTTGACGAAATTTCGCCTGATGCAGGCGATCTTCAACTTGCCCCCCGGGGACTGGCCGGCGGGAGAGCGCGGGCTTGCCGCCCTGCCCGACCGTTTCGCGGAATTCAAGGACAGTGTCGCAAAGGCGCTACACTATGCCGAAGCAACCGGGGTCAAGAGTCTGCACATGATGGCCGGCATTGCCGACCGCCACGATCCTATTGCGACCGCGCAATATCGACAATCGGCTTTGTTCGCCGCTGAACAACTCGCCACCAAGGGGCTGACCCTGCTGTTGGAGCCCATCAACACGCGCAGCATGCCTGGCTATTTCCTAAACGACTTCGCTTTTGCCGAGAGCTTTATCCGTAGCTCCAATATGGAGAATGTGAAGCTGCAGTACGACGTATTCCATCGCCAGATTCTGCATGGCGACGTCACTGCAAGCTTCCAGCGACTGCTTCCAATCATTGGACATGTACAGATCGCGAGCGTGCCGGACCGACATGAGCCCGACCAAGGCGAGATTAATTGCGACCATTTTCTGAGCCATTTGCAAACGCTCGGCTATGACGGGTTTGTCGGCTGCGAGTACATTCCTGCTGGGCAGACATGTGACGGGCTTGGATGGTTCCTGCCCTACCGAAAGCACTAAAATGACGATTCTCGTTGCGGCGATCGCTGACGACTATACGGGCGCATCTGACCTCGCCAATACGTGGCGCAAAGCCGGATTCCGTACGGTCCAAACGATTGGCATTCCCTCCAGCACGCATGGCTTTACGGACATTGACGCCTTGGTCGTGTCCCTAAAGATTCGATCTGTGCCGGCGAGCGAAGCCGTTGCCGCGGCGCTCAACGCCGACGCGTTCCTGCGCGGGCTCGGTGTTCCGCATGTCATGTACAAGATCTGCTCGACTTTCGACTCCACCGATGACGGTAATATCGGACACGTGACCGAGGCACTGCGCGCGAATGCCGGCGCGGACTGGGCATTGATCTCACCCGCATTTCCCGAGACCGGCCGAACCGTTTATAAAGGTCATCTCTTTGTTGCGGACACTTTATTGAACGAGAGCCCGCTGAAAGATCATCCCCTCAACCCCATGCGCGATGCGAACCTTGTTCGTGTTCTTTCGAGGCAGACCAAACACCCCGTTTACAACGTCGATTTTCAAACCATGAACCAAGGCGCATTGGCTTGCCACGAGCGCATTAAGTCTCTCCCTCACAGACCGTGCTCGATCATAGCTGACGCGATTTCACAGAACGACCTTGACATTCTCGGCGAGTTGGCAATTTCGAACCCCGTCTCCACCGGTGCGTCCGGCCTCGGCGCTGGAATTGCCCATGCGATCTTGCAACAGCACTCCAAAATTATCGCGGCAAAACCGTTGGAGCCTGTCGCAGGATATGCGGCCGTGCTTGCGGGAAGTTGTTCCGCACGCACATTGGAGCAAATTGCGGCCGCCGAATTACATATGCCGACATTCAAACTCGACCCCGATCAGTTGATTGCGTCGAACGGTAACGTGGAAACGGCAATAGGCTTTGCTCGGCAGCACATCGGTACAGGCCCATTCCTCATCGCTGCATCGAGTTCGCCGGATACGGCACGCGCCGTGCAACAAAGGCACGGTAAGCTCGTAGCCGGACAGGTGATTGAAGCGGCCCTTGCCGATATCGCGGCACGATTGGTTGCGATGGGTGTGAAGCGACTCGTCGTAGCAGGGGGAGAAACATCGGGCGCAATCGTGGACCGGCTGGGTATCGAGAGCTTTGAGGTCGGTGACGAATTGGCGGCAGGTGTTCCCGTCCTAAGATCAACGGACCCGAAATCCGGAAACCTGATGATGGTACTCAAGTCGGGCAATTTTGGCGGGACCAATTTCTTTCATGACGCACTCGTTCGGATGAAATAGCAGCGCCCCGGCTAAACTATGAGCTGTCGCTACATCACGAGCCGAGTTGCCGAATGGCATTGTTTCCGCATTCGAAACGAGGGAAATACACATGGAATCTACCTTCGGAGGCAAGACTGTCGTTGTTTCCGGTGCCGCAGGCGGCGTCGGCCGAGCGGTCGTCGCGCAATTGGTCGCGCAGGGCGCTCGTGTTTGTGCGACAGATATTGCGAGCACCGTGACCCAGTTTGACGAAATCAAACCGGATCAAATTGTCTCGGTTATGGCGGACGTCACAAAGTCAGACGACGTCGAAAAGATCTTTGGTGTCGCAGAGGCGAAATTCGGCTCTGTCGATATACTCATCAGCAACGCCGGGTTTATTATTTCGAAGTCGGTGCACGATACCACCGAAGAGGAATGGGATCGCGTGATGAATGCGAATGCCAAGTCACTCTTTCTGATGTCAAAACGAGCGCTTCCTTCGATGATTGCAAAAGGGGCCGGTTCGATCGTTGCAACAGGTTCGATCTCAAGCGTCTTAGGCTTACCAGAACAGGCTGCCTATTGCGCTGCGAAGGGCGCGCTTTTGCAGCTTGTGCGGCAGATGGCGATTGATTACGCGCCGAAGGGTATCAGAGTGAATGCTGTCGGCGCGGGTTCGATCGACACGCCCTTTTTGCGGCGATATCTGGACGGTTTGGAAGATCCCATTGCGGGCGAAGCTGCTATCAAGGCCGCCCATCCGCTTGGTCGTTGGGCGGAGCCTAGCGAAATCGCTGATGCGATTCTCTATCTTGCAGGAAAAAAGGCATCGTTCGTCACAGGCCAGATCCTGATGGCGGACGGGGGATACTCTGCTCGGTAGCGGATAGAGCCTCCTGCTGCAAAGCATCCCTTATCAGGTGGAATTGGGCGAGTTCGGCTTTAGATGAGCGGGGCGCGACCGGTAGATTTCCGATCGTGATGCTGGCTCGGGCAACAGTTCGATGCGTCGATCGCCCGAATGGGGCGACGAGCGGAATGGTTGTGCCTCCAAAGGCAGTCGAGAAGTCAGCAAGTTGTGTTCAAACACGCGCTGCCTCGCTCATGAGTCCAATCGAGATTCCGGCTTTGGCCGCATTGGCTCCGGGTCAGGACTGGGCGCACGACTACCACCATTAAAGGAAGCAATCTCCTGTGAATCAAATTGCTCAAAAATAGTGCGTTGACAGATTGTAGATAATCTGCAATCTTAAAGCTAGGAACAGGAAAAGCAGAAAATGCTCTCGCAGGATCTGAGAACCGAGCATTTCCGACAGTCCATGCGGCGCGTGGCCTCGACGGTCTGCGTGATCTCGTGCAAGCACGATGGGCGCCGCTACGGCATCACCGTCACGACGGTAACTCCGCTCAGTTTCGCCCCGATTGCGATCCTCGCCTGCGTTAATCGCAATTCGTCGATCAGCGTGCCGCTCAAGGAAGAGGGGCGCTACTGCATCAACGTGCTTCGCGCCTCGCAGTCCGACATATCCAACTCATTCAGCGGCGGGCGACCAGCCGAGAGACGTTTCGACATTGGCGAGTGGAACGAAAAGGAGGGCGTCCCCTACCTGCCGAGCGCACAGGCGAACCTGTTCTGCGAGATGGATCAGGCAATCTCGTACGCCACCCACGACATAATTATCGGACGGGTGGCGGGAGTGGCATTCGCCTCCGATGTCGACCCGTTGATCTACCAGAACGGCGCCTATGCGCTGACTTCGCCCATGGTCCTCCAGAAGGCTGGATAGGACTGATTGCCAACGTCGATGACGGATCTTAGGAGCAAATGAATGCAGCTTGGTCTTTTTAACCTGATGACGCTACGCGATCATCCCGACGGCGCCCAGGGCGTGATGCGCGACACCCGCAAGATGGTGGAGACCGCCGAGGAACTCGGCTTCGACATTGCGTGGTTCGCCGAGCACCATTTCGCCAACTATTCGAGCTCGCCGTCGCCGCTGATGATGTGTTCCTACGCGGCCGGCTGGACCAAGCGGATAAAGCTTGGCCCGGGGGTGATCGTGCTGCCGCTGTACAACCCGCTCCGTGTCGCCCAGGAGATCGCTGTCGCCGACACGCAAACCGAGGGCCGCTTAGTCATCGGTATGGGTACGGGCTATCAGCGCTACGAGTTTGATCGCTATAATGTCGTTCTGGACGATCGGGTCGACGTTTTCCTTGAATATTGGGACGTTATCGAAAGGGCGCTCGTCGATGGCGAGGTCGAATACAAGGGAAAACACGTCTCCCTTCCCATAACCAAGTTCGCGATCAGCACGCAGCAGAAGCCTCTTCCGCCAATCTTTGTCACCTCCTCTCATCCCAAACTCCTCGAGCGGTTCAAGAAGTGGAAGGCGGTCCCGTTCCTTGCGGCCAGCACGCTCGGGTCGCCCGTGCTCTACAAGATGGTCGACGGGCTCAACGACGCCTGGAGGAGCATCGGCGAGCAGCCTGCGGCCAAGCCCTTGGCGATCATGCAGTACCTCGCCATAACCGACAATCGCAGCGAGGCCATGGCCGTTGCGGAGCGTGCCCGATATGTAGGGCGCATGGCGCATTATTTGCGCCAGGCCTCACCGCCGCTGGACGACAACAGCTACATCAGCAACCAGGCGTTTGAGGGCGAGTACACGCTCGACCAGTATGCAAACAACATGGTGGTGGGCGATCCGCACACCGTTGCCGAGAAGATGGTCGCGGACATCAAGCGTCTCAATCCTAGCAACTACACCTGCAACTTCTCCTTCGGCTGCATGCCGATCGAGTTGGCGCATCGCTCGATCGTTCGGTTCAAGAACGAAGTCGTGCCGCTCATCGAGAAGGAAGTGGGACCTATCGAAGCTATCGGCGTGACACCCGAGCTGGCGAGAAAGGCGAGTTGAGCGGCTTTGAAAAATGCCCAACCAATAACGTGGTCCGCAACATTAAAATGGGGAAGGATATGAGAACAATGATGAAGACTCTGCTGGCAGCAGCGGTTGCCACATTGGCACTCGCTGGTCAGGCGCATGCCGACTCCGCGCTCGACACGATTGTCAAGAATAAGCAGCTGCGCTGCGGCATCATGCTGGACGCGCCGCCCGCCGGATTTCGCGACCAGAACAACCAACCCGACGGCTATGATGTCACCTACTGCAAGGACATGGCGAAAGCGCTCGGCGCCGAGCCGGTGATCATCGAGACGCCATCGCCGGATCGCATCCCGGCCTTGGTTTCGAACCGAATCGATGTGCTGATCTCCTCCACTACGCCGACCCCGGCGCGCGCGCTGACGGTGGCCTTCACACAGCCCTACACCAACAACATCATGATGGTGGTGACGCGCAAGGACACCGGGATCAACCAGTATTCCGATTTGAAGTCCAAGAAGCTCGGCGGCGTCATAGGCGCCACGCCCGAGCAGCTTTTCAAGCAGGAGCTCGCCAAGGGCTGGCAAAGTTCCGGGGCGACCTACACCGGTTATGCGAGTGATGCAGAATCCTACCTTGCGCTGCAGCAAGGCAAGATAGATGCGATCCTGATCGCCGCTGGCGTTTTCCACGCGCTTTCGCAAAGCGGTCAGTTTCCCGAATTCGTAGCGGAGGGAGCGGCGCCGTTGGCCGATTTCGGTTCAATCGCGGTTCGCCGCGACGACGAGCAATTCCTCAATTGGGCGCGGCTGTTCATCTTCCAGCAGGAGGTAAGCGGGCGCCGTGCCGAAGTCTACAAGAAGTATTATGGCGACGGTCCGTTGCCGCCGCTGACAGCCGACGGCATCAACTTCTAACCTCGAAACCTCAGCCAGCGAGGAAGGCAAGCTGAGCGGCCTCAAAAATGCTCAGCCAGCAACTTAGTCTGCAAAGCAGAAAAGGGGAACAAAATGAAAGCGATTGTAAAGGCTCTGCTGGCGACAGCGGTCGCCTCCTTGGTGTTCGCAGCTCAGGCGCATGCCGAGTCTGCCCTCGACACGATCGTCAAGAACAAGAAGCTGCGCTGCGGCATCATGCTGGATAGCCCGCCTGCCGGATTTCGCGATCAGAACAATCAGCCCGACGGCTATGACGTCGCCGTTTGCAAGGACATGGCGAAGGCGCTCGGGGCCGAGCCGGTGATCATCGAGACGCCATCGCCGGATCGCATCCCCGCCTTGGTTTCGAACCGCATCGACGTGCTGATCGCATCCACCACACCGACCCCGGCGCGGGCGTTGACGGTCGCCTTCACCCAGCCCTATACCAACAACATCATGACCGTGGTGACGCGCAAGGACACCGGGATCACCCAGTATTCCGATCTGAAGTCTAAGAAACTCGGCGGTGTCGTGGGCACCACACCCGAGCAGCTCTTCAAGGAGGAACTCGCCAAGGGCTGGCAAAGTTCCGGGGCGACCTACACCGGTTATGCTAGCGATGCAGAATCCTACCTCGCTCTACAGCAAGGTAAGATAGATGCCATCTTGATCGACGCAGGTGTCTTCCACGCGCTTTCGCAAAGCGGTCAGTTCCCGGAATTCGTCAAGGCGGGGGCCGCACCTCTGGCCGATTTCGGCTCGATCGCGGTTCACCGCGACGATCAGCAATTCCTCAACTGGGCGCGGCTGTTCGTATTCCAGCAGGAGGTAAGCGGGCGCCGGGCCGAAATCTACAGCAGGTATTACGGCGATGGCCCGTTGCCGCCGCTGACGGCCGACGGCATTAACTTCTAACCAAAAGGTTCATGCCGGCGGGCCAATCTGCCGGCATGAGCATCGGGTGACTGCATGAACGGCTATCAGTTCTACTGGTCAATCGTCTGGGACTCACTTCCCCTGCTGTTGGCAGGAGCCTGGGTGACGATCCAGATCACCATTCTCGCCTTCATCATCGGCACGCTGATTGCGATGCCCATGGCCGTTGCGCGCCAGCAGGGAGAAGGATGGGCCTACCGCTTTTCGACCTGGTGGGTGGAGCTGTCGCGCAACACGCCTGCGGTCTTTCAGCTCTATCTTTTTTATTTCGGGGTGGGCGCCTTCCACATCAACATCCCCAGCTACGCCGCCGTGCTCATTTCCGTTTCCTTCAATAACGCCGGATATATGACGGAAATCTTCAGGGGTGGCTTGGCCGCCATCCCGCAACAGCAGCTGTCGGCTTCGCGCTCGCTTGGCATGACCAGCCCGCAGAGCTTCATCTACGTGATCTTTCCGCAGATGTTCAAGGTGATCTTCCTTGCGTATATCACACAAGGCATCTGGGGGATGCTGAACACTTCGCTTGGCATGCTGGTGGGACTGCAGGAGCTCTCGGGCGCCACGCAGTACGCACAGTCGACATCCTTTCGAACATTCGAGTTCTTTCTGGTCACGGCACTGATCTATTACCTCATTGCCAAAGGGTTGCAGTTATCGTCCCACCTCGCCTTCCGGCTCATCTACAGGAGCTAGGCATGCAGTTTCAATTCGCAAACCAAGGCCTTGCCTGGTCGGACGCATATTTCCTGGCTGAGGGGTTGCTCAACACCGTCAGGCTGGCCGCCGCGGCAACCCTTATTGGCACGCTTGCCGGGATCGTACTTGGCTGGCTGCGCACCGTGTCTTTGACGGCGAGGGTCGCAACCACCCCCTTCATCGACATCCTGCGCAGCGTGCCGATGATCATCCAGCTGATACTCGCCAACAGCTTTCTGTCGATCCTGGGCTTCGGCGCTTCACCCTTTTGGTTCGGGACAGTCGCGCTTGGCGCCTGGATGTCGGCGGTAACCGCCGAGGTGGTCCGCGCGGGCCTCCTCTCGGTCCCGGTTCAATACCGCAGAAGCGCTCGCTCGCTCGGCATGAACGGTTACCAGGAGCTTTTGTACATATCCACGCCCCTGGCATTCAGGACGGGACTGGCTCCGTGGATCGGTCTCGTCCTCAGCCTGATCAAGGACAGCGCTCTTGCGGGCGTGGTCGGCTACGTTGAGTATATGCGTTCCACCCAAATACTCATCACCAGGACACATGAGACCTGGTTGCTGCTGATGGGTGCGGGGCTTTTCTATTTCATCATCTGCTATCCGGTTTCGCGTTACAGCCGGCACCTCGAAAGAAAGGTCCGCGTATGATCCTCATCAATAACGTCCTGAAGGCCTTCGGCGCGGTGATCGTTCTGAAGGGCATCGACCTCAAGATCGAGAAAGGCGAACTCGTCTGTCTCATCGGCGCAAGCGGCTCGGGCAAGTCCACGCTTCTCCAGACTATCAACGGTCTGGAAAAGATTCAGGGAGGCGAGATCATTGTCGATGGCGTGAGTGTTCACGACCCGAATACCGACATCAACAAGCTGCGCCGAAAGGTCGGAATAGTCTTCCAGCAGTATAATGCATTCCCTCATCTCACCGCCCTGGAGAACGTCGCGCTCGCCCCGCGCGTCGTCGCGAAGCGTAGCCGCAAGGAGGCACTTGAGCTCGCGCGAAAGCACCTCGCGCATGTGGGGCTTGGCGATAAGGGGGAGAGCTTGCCGTCACAGCTTTCGGGCGGGCAGCAGCAGCGACTCGCGATTGCACGCGCCCTCGCGATGGAGCCAAGCTACATGCTGTTCGACGAGGTCACCTCGGCACTCGATCCGGAACTGGTGGGCGAAGTCCTGGAGACCATGCGGCTCCTTAAGCGCGAGGGGATGACTATGGTGGTCGTCACCCACGACATTAATTTCGCTCGGGAATCGGCTGACCGCGTGGCCTTCCTTTATCAGGGCCAAATCTGTGAAATCGGCACGGCCGAAGAAGTGATCGACAATCCCCAGAAAGAACAGACTCAGAAGTTCCTGCGACGCGAGAAGCGCAGGCCTCTTGAAATCGTCCGAAGTTCGGTCGCTTAGCGAACTCCACTCAACACACCATTGAAGGTTAGACTCATGATCTCGTTCAATCTCACGGGAAAGGCGGCGCTCGTCACCGGCGGCGCGTCGGGCATCGGCCTGGCAACCGCGCACATAATGGCCAAGGCCGGGGCCAAGGTCGCAATCAACTTTCTGCCGGCGGACCAGCGGGGTGAAGCGGCCCTCGCTCAATTCCAAAAGGAAGGGCTCAACGTTATCGGTGCTCCAGGTGATGTCGGCGACGCCGGGCAAGCGGAAGCAATGGTGCTTGAGGCGGTGGCGACGCTCGGCCGTCTCGATCTGCTTGTCAACAACGCGGGCATACCGGGCGTGAAGGTCCCGGTGCCAATCAACGATCTTGACGGCATTACAGAGGAGCTCTGGGCAAGTCTCCTTAACGTCAATCTTATGAGCGTGTTCCGGTGCTCTAAGGCTGCGGCGCCCGCTCTCAAGGCGGCCAAAGGAGCGATTGTAAACACCGCCTCCATCGCGGGTTTTGGCGCGGTGGCGAGCACCATTGCCTATAGCGGCTCCAAGGCGGCAGTCATCAACCTGACGAAGAACCTGGCGCGCGCGCTTGCTCCTGACGTGCGGGTCAACGCCGTGGCGCCCGGCGTGGTCGAAAGCTCGTGGGGCATCGAATGGTCGGAGGAGCGTCGTCTGAGCACCATTGCCAACACACCTCTGAAGAAAGTCTGCACCACGGCCGATGTCGCTCAGCTCATCGTCTATCTTGGTTTCGCCGGGGCGCTGATCACTGGTCAGACGGTGGCGATCGATGGTGGGATCTCGATCTGAATTGGATAACGGAGAACGAAATGGAACTCGTCAAGCTCAAGTCAGGCAGCGTCCTCGAAGAGAAGGAAGGCTATTCGCGCATCGTCGCCCTCGAGAACTGGATTTTCATGTCCCTCACAGCCGGGCGCGACTACAAGACCCGTGCGATGCCCGATACGGCAATCGAGCAGGCGAAGCAGGCGATGAAAAATGTGGAAGGGGCGCTTGAGGCGGTCGGCAGCAGCCTTGCGGATGTGGTGCGGCGGCGCATCTTCATTCCGCGTCAGGCGGACGTCCCGGAAGTGATGGCCTATATGGGCGAGAAGTTCCGGGGCGTCGATCCGGCAAGCTGCGTCAGCTGCGGCCCGCTGGGCGGACCTGAATATCTCTTCGAAATCGAGATCACTGCCTATCGTGGCGCGGGCGCACTTCCCGTGAAGAACCTGTCGATCTCGCTTTAATTGAACGAGACGGCTGATGCATCGGCGCGTTAGGCGCCTCTGCATCTTCACCCCCGGGGCTCTCCCGAGCCGTCTGCACCGCAGGCATCGAGAGCAGGGACAGACAATCCAACTAAGAACATTGCGGGATGGAGAGAGGCCGATGACGACGGTTGCGGTTCTGGGTACAGGGGTCGTTGGCTCCTCCTGGGCTCTCGTCTTTGCGCGCCGGGGCTACGAAGTCAACGTCTTCGACATCTCCGACGATGCTCTTGCCGCGACAACAACATTCGTCCGACAAGCGCTTGTCGACCTAGAGAAGGAAGACCTGGCCGGATCGGACGGCATCGACGACGTAATGTCGCGGCTTCATACGACTACAGACCTGGCCGAGGCGGTCGCGAATGTCGACTATATCCAGGAGAGCCTGCCGGAACGCGTTGAGATAAAGCGATCTTTCTACAAAACGCTGGACGACCTCGTCTCACCCTCAACAGTGGTTGGAAGTTCCACATCCGGACTGCCTGCTTCCTCGTTCACTGAAGGTCTTCGCCACGCACCACGGTGTCTGGTCGTCCACCCGATTAATCCGCCTCATCTCATTCCATTGGTCGAGATAATTCCAGCGCCATGGACTGCGGCTGCCACGGTCGAGCGCGCGGTGGAACTGATGCGAAATGTGGGCCAATCTCCGGTCACGCTGACCCGGGAGATTAACGGCTTTCTGGTCAATCGTCTCCAGAGCGCGGTTCTTGGAGAGGCGTTTCGCCTCGTCGAGGACGGCATCTGCGACGTCGATGCCGTCGACAAGGCGATAAAGGACGGTTTGGGCCTGCGTTGGTTCTTCATGGGGCCGTTTGAGACGATCGATCTCAATGCGAGCCAAGGCGTCACAGAATATTGCCGCAACCTTGGTCCGATGTACGAGGGTCTTGCGAGGGAACAATCCGATCCCCGCCCTTGGTCCCCTCAACTCGTTGCGAAGATCGATGCGGCAATGCGATCGGTCACGCCGAGCAAGATGCTGGTGCAGAAGCGCGCCTGGCGTGACCGCTGCCTGGCTTCCTTCGTGTCGATGAAGAAACGTGTCCTTGCGGCACAAGGAGATTGAACGCGTAGAAACGCGCGTCGATGGAGGAGAGGCCGCTCGACCGCATGGGAGGAAGATCAGCATGGAAATGCATTATTTCGAAGCGCTGGATCCGCGCTTCAGCAAGTTCATCATTCCAGTCTGTCAGCTGGAGCGCCTTTACAGCGGCACACGCTGGGCCGAAGGTCCCGTCTATTTCGCAGACGGCCGGTTCCTGGTTTTTAGTGACATCCCAAACAATCGCATGCTCAAGTGGGACGAACAAAGCGGCCACGTCGACATATTCCGGTATCCGTCCAACTTCTCGAATGGAAACACCCGTGATCGTGAAGGACGGCTGGTATCATGCGAGCATGGGGCACGGCGCGTCACCCGGACCGAATACGACGGCCGCATAACTGTTCTGGCGGATAATTACCGAGGAAAGCGGCTCAACTCACCCAACGATGTCGTCGTGACATCCGACGGCGCCGTGTGGTTCACCGATCCGTTGTACGGGATCCTGACCGATTACGAAGGCAATAAGGGCGAGAGTGAAACGGGAACCCGGAACGTCTATCGCCTGGATCCAGCGAACGACGAATTGACAGTAGTCGTGGACGACTTCGACATGCCGAATGGTCTGGCGTTTTCGGCTGACGAGAAGACCCTTTATATCGCCGACAGCGGCCGGTCCCATGGCCACGACAAGCCACATCACGTCCGGAAGTTCTCGGTGAGCGGGCCTGGAAAGCTGACCTCTCATGGGATTCTGGCCGAGATCGACCCTGGCATTCCAGACGGCATCCGGCTGGATATCGATGAGAATGTTTGGGTGGCCGCCGGCGATGGCGTTCATTGCTATGCGCCGACAGGCGAATTGCTGGGCAAGATCTTGGTCCCGGAGCCGGTAGCAAACATCTGTTTCGGCGGCCCGAAGCTCAATCGACTGTTCATTGCGGGAAGCAGCAGCCTCTACGCCATCTATCTGAACACACGAGCAGTTCGTTCAAAGTAACTATCTCGGCTCGTCATACAGCAAGAGGAATTTGACGATGAAGTATCGCACTCTGGGCAGGACTGGCCTCAAGGTTTCGGTGCTGAGCATGGGCACCTTCACATTCGGCGGGGAAGGAATGTTCTCAGCCGCAGGCAACCACGGAGTGGAGGAAGCGCACAAACTCGTTGGAATCTGCCTCGACGCAGGCATCAACCTGTTCGACACATCAAACATGTATTCGACGGGCCGCTCGGAGGAGATCCTTGCCGAAGCTCTTGGCGCTCGGCGCCAGGACATCCTGATTTCATCGAAGGCCCGCATGCGCATTGGGGACGGCCCCAATGACGAGGGCGTATCGCGGTACCATTTGATCAGGGAATGTGAGAAGAGCCTGAGGCGGCTCAGGACCGATGTCATCGACATCTATTACATGCACGAATGGGATGGCCTGACGCCAGTGGACGAGATGCTTCATGCCTTGGATACGCTGGTGAGCCACGGAAAGATTCGCTACATCGGCTGCTCCAACTATACCGGTTGGCAGATCATGAAGGCGCTCGGTATCAGCGATAGGCTCGGATATCAGCGCTTCGCTACTCAGCAGATTCACTACACCCTCGAAGCGCGCGAAGCCGAATACGAGCTGCTGCCGATTTCGGTGGATCAAGGCTTGGGTGTGCTCGTCTGGAGCCCGCTCGCCGGCGGCCTGCTGACCGGTGCACATCGCCGCGGCCAGCCGACATCACCAGGGTCGAGGCAGGCCAAGGGCTGGACAGAGCCGCCAATCCGCGACGTGGAGCGGCTCTGGCGTATTGTCGACGAACTCGTGGCAATCGCCGAGAGCCGCGGTGCCACCGCCGCGCGGGTCGCGCTCGCATGGCTGCTGGATCGCCCGGCGATCACGTCACTGGTCGTTGGTGGGCTGACCGAAGCGCACTTCCTGGACAACATCTCGGCTGTGGAGCTGGAGCTTACTGTGGATGAGAAGCAGCGTCTCGACGGCGTGAGTGCCATTCCCTCCATCTATCCGTACTGGCATCAGTTCAACTTTGCACGGGATCGATTCAGCGAGGCCGATTGGGCGCTGCAGCGCAACTACCTAAAGTGGGACACGCACTGAAACGACAGGAACGTTAGTCGAGGGGTACAGAACGTTTTCCACGTGTCCTGCAAGGATAGCTTAGTGGCAGGCTTCGCGTTAGGTGATTGCGTTCGTATAGCAGCAACGACATTCCCGATTGTGAGAAACAGGCGGTTACACAAGTCCGCAGGGCTGCGCTGCATGCTTGCAACTCCACGTTTATTCCAACTCCGGTATCAAAACGCAGTGAAATTGCACCAAATGTTGACCCTGTCGCTAGAGCACGCGGCGATTAAGCTGAATCGAAGAGGGATTCCCAAATCATGCTTCTTCTGATTCAACCTTGTGGCCGGAGGAGGTCAACAGGGATGGCAGGAGCTTATTCTCAGGATTTGCGTGATCGGGTGATCGACGCGGTTGTGGTTGGGGGCATGAGCCGCCGCGGTGCGGCGGAGCGATTTGGGGTCAGCGAGGCATCGGCCATCAAGTGGGTCGAGCGCTTTGAGCGAAGCGGCTCACGGACGGCGGCGAAAATGGGGGGCTACAAGCGCGTGAAGCTGGCGCCGCACCGGGCGTTTCTCGAAGGTTTGCGCGCCGAGAAATCCGACATCACGCTGCAGGCGCTTTGCGATCGACTGTTGGCCGAACGCGGTGTCGCCGCCGACACGTCGCTGATGAGCCGGTTTTTCCGCCGCCTCGGCGTCACGATCAAAAAAAGACGCTCGTCGCCCGCGAGCAAGACCGCCCGGACGTGAAGCGCCATCGGCTGCGCTGGCGCAGCCATCAGCAGCGCATCGATCCCGCGCGGCTCGTCTTCATCGACGAAACCTGGACCAAAACCAACATGACCCGCCGCTATGGCTGGGCACCGCGGGGCCAACGGCTCGTGGCAAAGGTGCCGCATGGGCACTGGAAGACGGCGACCTTTCTGGCCGCCTTGCGCAATGACCGCGTTGAGGCGCCATGCCTGTTCAACGGACCCATCAACGGCGAGCGTTTTCTCGCCTATGTCGAACAATTCCTGGTTCCGACCCTCAAACCCAACGATATCGTTGTGCTCGACAATCTGGGATCGCACAAAGGCAAGGCGGTGCGAGCGGCCGTGCGCGCCGCTGGGGCCCGCCTCGTCTTTCTGCCCAAATACTCCCCCGATCTCAACCCGATCGAGCAAGTCTTCGCAAAGCTGAAAACGCTCGTGCGAAAAGCCGCGCCCCGCTCGTTCGATGCCATCGCCAACGCTCTGGCAACAGCCTTGACCGCCTTCTCTTCGCAAGAATGCGCCAATTATCTCAGAAACTCAGGATACGCATCTACCTAAATGCAGAACGCTCTAATCTGTAAATAAGCACCTAAGCGCGACGCCAGCCGAGGGCTGTGCAAGCTCTTAGTATACCGGATGAAACGCTTCACCACGCGGGGGTTGCGATCGGCGTCGACCCCGACACAGCCGAATCCAGATTCTTCGATCGTTCTTAATGGGTTATATTGAGCTGATGCGGGGTCATGCTTTGATGCTTACTCACACCTGATTTGCATCTGCGACGCTAAGTGCTTGATTTTGCTGGAATGAAATATAACGCAAAACCAAAGGACCCCAACAAACTATTGATTTTGCTGAGGTCTTCTATTCAAACTGGTTGCGCGGGCAGGATTTGAACCTGCGGCCTTCAGGTTATGAGCCTGATGTCCAGTTCTCATTTTTATCCCGCGCGGTGCGCCACTTCGGTTCCCATCTGCGAACGTTTGGACCGTTTCCGTCATCTGAACATTTGGCACAATGGCGGCGAGATCTAGCGGAATGCCGGCGTCATTTCGGGGTTGAAGTTAAGCGAGTGCGCTATTCTCGGGGATGAGCGAGCCTTTGAACTCGATGGTCGTGAAAGCCAAATTTGTCTCGCCGATATTAGTGAGGTCGTGAACAATCGCCTCGTCGTCAGCGAAGGCGAAAACCCTGCAATCTCCGGGCTTGTACTCGGTGTCCACGGCGTTGCCGTCGGAATACATCGAGCGAGAGCACCCCGAAGTAAGAGCGATCCAGCAGTAGTCAAGCTCGTGCCTGTGGAAGCCGAAGCGTTCACCGGGCGCGAGATTGATGTGCCAGATTTTCACGAGATCGGATTCAGACACGAGAGTCTGGCCCACGCGCCTATTCGCGTTCGCGATTTCTTCCCGCAGAGTCTTCGATACTTCAATATCAAGTTCACTCATCGGTGCCATCCTGATTTTCCCGTCATGTCGTGGGTATGACGCCGCCATCGATACTGATCACATCCCCGCTGATGAATTCGGCGAGATCGGAAGCTAAATATAGAACAGCCATTGCTACGTCTCGGGGGGTGCCCAGACGCCCGGCCGGCAGTTTTGATTCAACCAAAAACGCGTCGACGGCTCCTTCGATTGTTGTGCCGTAGTAGTCGGCAAGCGCGTGTAAAAAACCTCCTGGACGGTCCCACAATTCAGTCCGAATATGCGCCGGCGCGATTACGTTTGATCTGACGCCCTTCGGAGTGAACTCGCGGGCAAGTGCTTTCGAGAGAAGTGTAATGGCTGCTTTCGAAGTACTATAGTCGGGCAGAAGGGGATGTGGCATTCGCCCAGCCTCAGAGCCGCAGTGGATCAAGACGCCTTTTTTCTGGGCGATCATGGTGGGGAGCACTGCGCGTGCCATCCGGATATAGCCGCCCAGATTAATGTTCATCGTCTCGGCCCAATCGTCATCGGATACATCAAGAAAACCGCCGCGCGTCGGGCAAATAGCTGCATTATTGAACAGCACGTCGATCCGTCCAAATGCTTCCAACGTAGCTCTCGCCACGGCATCCCCCGCTCCTTTTTGCCTTAAATCAACGTCGCAGGTCACCCAGTGATCGAGCGCCCCTAAATCGGCCAGAGCCGACATATCGCGGCTGACGCCGACGACCCGTGCTCCTTCCGCTAAGAACATTTTGGTTGTTTCCAGGCCAATCCCTGAACTCGCACCCGTGACAATCACAACCTTGTTCTTCAGGTTCAACTCCATGTCTGCATCCTCCCCGCGTTTTGCACGCCTGTCTGGCTGGAGTTCCACAGACCTTGAGATGTTCGTCAAGCTCGATATTGCGCATCCGAGAATTCACGCTCGCTTGTCATCAAAGGAGGCGCAGCCGTGTCGTGCGAGAGACAACCGAAACGGCGATCACGATGATAAAGCCCTTAACGATGCTTTGAACATAGGTGTCCATCCCCATCAGATTCAAACCATTGTTCATGATGCCAATCAGTAACGCCCCGAAGAACGTGCCCATCACGGTCGCCGTACCGGGCCGGAGCATGGTCATTCCGATAAACACCGCCGCAAGCCCGTCGAGCAAATAGGTATCGCCTCCGTTTGGCTGTCCGGATCCAAGGCGTGCGGAGAGGATAACGCCAGAAATCGCGGCGAAAAGCGAACTTAACGCCAGCCCGAAGACACGGTAAGAACGTACCTTAATGCCGGAAAGCTCCGCGGCGCGAGCGTTGCCGCCGACCGCGTAGAGATAGCGGCCGAAGGTCGTACGCTCCATAACAAACCAAGATCCCGCCACGATGATCAGCATGAACAAGGCCGGATAAGGAAGGAAGCCACCGATCTTGCCCTGACCGACGAAGAGATACTCCGAGGGAATCCCGCCATAGATCGCGCGGCCGCCCGAAATCATGAAGTTTATACCCCACAAGATCGAGCCAGCGGCCAACGTGGCAATCAAGGACGGAACACCGACTCCAACCACGAGAGTGGAGTTGATCAATCCGACCAAAAGCCCCGCTCCGAGTGCCGCCAGGATCGCGATCGGGATCGGCACGCCGCTCACCATTAGCAGCGGCGCAAGCAGGCCCCCCAAACCGACAACGTAGCCCACGGAAAGGTCCATTTCCTTGGCCGCAAAACCGAAGGTCAGACCGACGGCGACAATCGTCAGCATGGAAATCTGCTGAAGGATGTTAACCAGATTCGTTCCGGTAAAAAATCGATCTGTGCCGAGAGCAAAACCCAAGAACAGCAGCACAAGCACCGCTAGTGTACTGAATTTTTGCGTAATCGAGCCAAGACGCATGCCTTTAGATACTCCAATCGAACGGCTGGCTGTCGTTGTTGTCATCGCGTCGCTCCTGCGATTGCATTGATGAAGACGGTTTCGCTGAAGTCTTTGCGCGAAATTTGGTCGGCCTCGCGCCCACCTCTAAACGCGACGACACGATCCGCCACGTGAGCGATTTCAAGAAGATCACTGGATGCAAGGACGACTGCGGCTCCTTGCTCCGCGAGAGACACGATGAGGTCGTGAATCTCCCGTTTCGCCCCGATATCAACACCTTCTGTCGGTTCGACGAAGATAAATAGCTTGTATTTCCCTTCGGCGGCAAACTGCCACTTTGCGACGGACACTTTCTGCTTATTGCCCCCGCTGAGCTCAATGATCTTGGTCTCGGCGCTCGCGGTCTTGATGTTGAGGCGCTTGATCAAACGCAGCGTTTCGCTTCGTTCCCGGCCACCTTGAATTAGGCCAAAGGGCTTCACGCATGTTTCCTGAACACCGGCCATTGACATGTTTTCTCGGACCGTCCAGTCGCCAATCATCGCATTGATCATGCGATGATCAGGGACGAGCGCCGCTCCATGCCGCTTCATGTCCCGAACATCGGCTCTTCCGACGTCGCGCCCCTGGAAGAAATAGCTTCCCCCGTGAGCCAATCGCGGTTCAAAAAGGGATTGTGCGAATTCAAAATGACCTGAACCGGTCAGGCCGATCAGACCAAGAATTTCGCCGGCTTGCACCGACAGTTCCGCGACAGAAAAACGATCTCCGCTCCAGTTCCGAACATTAATAACGACTTCCGACGCGCCAAGAGGCCTTCTTTCTTTCGAAGCTTCGGCAACGAAATAAGGATCCCGGCTGGCAAACCGTTCGCGGTTGAGCATGAGATCGACGAGTTGCCGCTCGCTGACGTCGTGTTGCAGATTGTTGAGATGACTCACCTTACGGCCGTCTTGCAGCACGGTTATTTCATCACATAGATCGATTACTTCCTTCAAGAAATGGCTGATCAATATAACGGCTATGCCACTGCGCGAAAGTTGGCGGATCAATATCCAGAGACTTTCCTTCTCTTTAGCCGGCAGAGTCGCCGTTGGTTCATCCAGGATGAGAACCTTCGGTTTTGAGTGCAGCGCTCTCAGGATCTCAACTATCTTCTGGTCTGCATATGGAAGATCGGCGACCTTTCGTTCAAGTTTGATTTCGGTATCAGGAAACCATTTTTCGGCGAGCGCCCTCGCCTGCCGCTGAACTTCTCGCCGATTAATTAAGAAGCGACCACGGACCGGCTCGGAGCCAAGACAAATATTCTCGGCCGCGCTAAGGTGCGGCACTAGGCTTCCTTCTTGGGATACCAAAGAGACGCCGTGTGCCACGGCCGCCGCTGGATTCTCAAAAACGATAGCTTGGTCGGCCATTCTCAATGCGCCAGTCGTCGGTTTAACGGCGCCGCTGAGGATACTGACGAGCGTTGTTTTCCCGGCGCCGTTCTCGCCGACGATGCCATGGACCCTGCCCTCAACGACTTCAAGAGAAACGCCATCGAGCGCGCGCGTACCAGGCCATTGCTTTGTGATGTTTTCAAGCACGATCGACATGTCACACCTAAATTTGAGGCGGGCGGGAAACCCGCCCGCCTGCCAAAACTACTTACAGTTGTCCTGAGTGAAGAGGGTGGCTCCGTAATAGACAATGTTCTTGCCGTTGGTCACAGCTTGCGGATCCTCGCCATCGATCTTTACCCGCTTGGCATACGAAGCTAGATCCGCCCCCCATTTCTCGAAGAGCTGACGGCCGGTCGCGATGAACATCGAATCCTTCGCACAAATCGCTTGAATGGCCTCAGGATGACCATCCATGCCGGATACCGGGACATGCAAACCCGCGCCCTTCAGAGCTGTGATCGCGGCCTGCGCCGGCTCATCCCAGGGTGTCCAAACCGCATCGATCTTGTCGCCGAACCGTGTCGCGAAATCTTGGACCGCATTCGTGGTCTCCTGATAGAAATTTGCGACATTGAAGTTGTATTCACCGATGACCTTGACGTCCGGATATTCCTTGAGGATTGCCCGGAGCGTATCGGTGCGCTCCCGAACAGGCTTGATCTTGTCAGTCGTGATAATAATCAGATTGCCTTTGCCGTTGATCTTGTTGATCAGGCTCAGCGAAACCTCGGCAGACATCTGCCAGTTGTTGGTCGTGATATCCGCCGTCGACCCGTCGATCCAGCCTGAGTCGACCGAATAGACCGGGATCTTCGCCGCCTTCGCGCCCTTCAAGGCATTGCTTGACGCACGCAGATCAGCATAGGTCACGTAAATGACATCCACCCCGCGATTGACCGCGTCCTCTATATTGTTGGCGACCTTTTCCGCGGTCCCGCCCGAGTCTAGATAGGTGACTTCCCAGTCAGTGATCTTATTGTCGGCGAGGTACTTCTTGAAGCCGTCCTCTGTGCGTTGCTCGGCTTGAAAAGCGGCATTGCCCTGTACCCAGCCGATCTTCACAGTTTTCGCCACAACGGGTGAGGCCGCCCACAACGTAATCGCCATTGCCGCACTTAGTTTCAAGATTGTCGACATTCTGTTTCCTCCCACTTTTGTCGTCAGATTGATAGAAAGCCGCCGTCGATATTGAGATCGACACCGGTGCAGTAGCTCGCTGCATCACTTGATAGGAACACCGCCGGCCAACCGACTTCATGCGGTTGCCCCATCCGTTTCATCGGCGTCATATCGACGAACTTACGGACGTTCTCGGCAACTTCCGGCCGACAGTTCATGGGTGTTGTCATGAAGCCGGGGCTAAGGCAGTTCACGCGCACGCCGCGCCCGGACCATTCGGCCGCAAGGCTCTTCGTCAGACGGATCACGGCCGCCTTTGTCGCGTCATAATGTGCTTGTTCCAGGCCGGGAACGGCCGTCGAGCCGCAGATCGATGCCATGTTGAGGATAGAGCCGCGGCCGCGCGCCAGCATTCGGCGACCCTCGACCTGACAGGACCAGAAGAGCCCGTTGAGGTTGATATCCATCATGCGCAAGAACTGGGACCGCGGCATTGCCTCGGCCGGACTGACATTGGCAATACCGGCGCTGTTGACCGCGATGTCGATCTCGCCGGCGCCGCGCTCGGCGCGGTCGAAGGCGGCTTCGATCGAAGCGGGTTCCGTGACGTCGCCATCGAGCACCAGCGCTTTCCGCCCCACTGCAACAATAGCTGCAGACGTCTCGGCTTGGCCAAGCACGCCCGCAAGATCGAAGCAAGCGACGTCGGCACCAGCCTCCGCGAGCGCGATGGCGATCGCCTGTCCGAGGCCGCTGCCGGCGCCGGTAACGAAGGCAAGCTTGCCGCTGAGATCAAACCTCTTCACGTGCTCCTCCCGAAACGTGCTGGATTTTGATAGACTGATTGCCCCTTGCGATTGAGGTCGTTGCCATGAATTCACTCTTCAGCCACACTGAAGAAGGCTTAGAGAATGGCCCGGATGGTACCGCCTTCCGCCCGCATGGCCATGCCGTTAAGGTGCGCGCTTGCAGCAAGATGCACGACGCTGCGAGCCACCTCTTCTGGCTCGATCATGCGTCTGATGAGCGAGGTTGGCTCCGTTTCGTCGAAGTACTCGGAGACGACTGCTTCGCGGCTTGTGCCCTTTTCATCGGCAATTTCCTGATGGTAGCGCCGGACGGCTTCGGTATTGGTCGGACCGGGAAGGATGGTGTTGACGCGTACCCGTGTACCCTTGGTCAACTCGGCAAGGGAACGTGACAGGCCGAGCAGGCATGTCTTCATCGCCCCGTAATGCGCCATCCAAGGCTGCGGCTTGACCGCGCTTTCGCTGCTGATGAAGATTATGCTGCCCTCGCCGCGCACCAACATATCCTTCAGCGCCAGCCGCGACATGCGCACACCGGTCATCACGTTCACATCGAAGTAGCGGAACCAGTGTTCATCCGTCGTTTCAAAAAAGTCGCGGACTTCGAAGATGCCGACATTGTTGATTAGGATATCGACAGGGCGATGCGCCAACGCGAATTCATAGAGCCGCTGGGCCTCGCCCTTAGCGGTGAGGTCGCCGGCAAGCCCGCGGCATCCGTTGCCAAGCGCAGCGATTGCCTCCTCGACTTCCCCGGCGCTGATACCGCTCACAGTCAAGTCTGCGCCTTCCGCGAGAAAGACGGAGGCGATGGCGCGCCCTATTCCTGTGGCTCCGCCCGTTACGAGCACGTGCTTGCCAGCGAGACCATAGTCCATCGAAAAATCTCCATGCGTTGTCGTTCGGTGCAGCCAGGACGCACCGTCGAAATGAAGGTGATGTGAAACTCGATCAGGCGGCGCCGGGCAGCCTCGGGTATTCGCTCCTGCAATGCTCCGCGCTACGGCTGAGGCGTTTGACGCGTTGAAGGAGAAAATTGATGAATTCGACCGTGCGCAAAGGCAGCCGATGCCTGGATTCCGACAGGAGATGGATGATCTCGGGATCGCGCTCGAAATCCCGCAAGACTGCTACCAGTGTCCCGTCTTCGAGTTCCCGCGCGACGTCCCAAGACGAGACGCGGATAAGCCCCTGCCTCGCTTTTGCCAGATCAATCAGCGCCTGCCTGTCGGAAACGAGGCGGTTGCCCCTTACTCGGACGATCGTCGCCTCGCCATCTATCTCGAAAGCCCACTTGTCGGCGGCGGCCTTGCCATCGAGGTAGACAAGGCAGTTATGCGCGGCAAGGTCTGCAGGCATCTCCGGCATGCCCGCCCTGGCGAGGTAGTCGGGCGACGCGCAAACGACCATCGGATTCTCGCCAAGCTTGCGGGTGGTTAGCGCGCTGTCGGGGACAGGCCCAAAGCGGATCACGATATCACAATCGTCATCAACGATATTGACGTCGTCGTCACCGAGAATGAGGCGAAAGCCGATTTCCGGGTGGGCCGCACCAAACTCGTTGGTCAGCGGGATCAGGTACTTCCGGCCGAATTCCGATGGCGCCGCGATCGTCACCGTACCGTTCGGATTCTTCCTGCGGGCTCGCATCGTCTTGTCGAGCCGTTCGAAATCATCCAGAATGCCCTGCGAGGTTTCGAAGAGATACCGCCCCTCCTCCGTCAGACAGAGCGACCGCGTCGTTCGCTTCAGCAGCGATACCCCGAAATGACATTCCAACGCCTTGAGACGACCGCTCATCGTTGCGGGCGACAAACCAAGTTTGGAAGCGGCAAGTGAAAAACTGTTCGACTTAACGATCTCGGAGAACACGCGCAGGTCTTGGATGCTGTTCATCGACCCGCCTCCTCGGCTGGCTTGTACTGCCCGAGCCGCGGCATGGCCTCAACAAGACCTGAGACGAAGACGTCGACGCGGGCTCGAATGATGGGTTCAAGGTCGTCCGGTATCTTGTTCCGGTAGATATACTTGCGCACACCCATGTAGAAGAAGCTGGAGTGGAAGCCCCAGACGATCTCCAGTGCCATCTCCTCAGCCTCCGCACCAGACGGGACGGCAACACCGGCCTCCGCCGCAACCTCGGAGTAGATCAGCGGAAAAGTCGTTTCATGCAGCAGGCCCAGATATTTCTTGGTGATCTGCGGGTCCTCCAACGCCGAGGCGACGAAAATACGTATCCAGCGCTCGTCCAGAATGGCCTCCGTGTAGGCCTTCAGATAGCGGACGAGGCGTTCACGGATCGACAGCGAACGATTGGCAAGGAGCTCGTTCCAGTTCGGGTCCCAGCGCTTCAGGTAGACTTCGTCATAAATCTTCTGCACCAGGTCGTCACGGTTCTTGAAATAGCGATAGAGCAGTGGCTGCGACACGCCGAGCGCGTCAGCAAGCTCCCGCGTGGTGAACCGCAAACCACGCTGCGCTACGAAATCGATCGCAAACTCGAGGATCTGCTGTTCGCGGTCGGCCGCATCGAGATATTTTCGCTCTGGTTTTGCCATGACCCACCGTTCTGACACCCGGTGAATGTCAGCCCTCGTCCTCTTGAAAATCAGACTAGGCTCCGACCCGAATAGGGGTCGAGCCCCCCCTTCTGCTCTCCCTGAGCTAACATGAAAAGTAGCACCAACTCGAAAAATGATCAAGTGATAATTTATCAAATGATCATTTCTCGGTCAGATCGCCCGCGCGAGAAAATCCAGAAACCTGCGGATTCTCTGAGGAACATGGGTCTGGGCCGAATATATCGCCGAAATCGGTTCGAACTCTCCCGCATCCCACTTTTCGAGCAGCCGGATAAGCCGGCCCTCGGCAAGATCGCGGCCAACGTGAAACTCCGAAAGGCGCGCGATGCCAGCGCCGGCAAGCGCAAAGAGCCGCATGGATTCCCCGTTGTTGACGAGCAACCGGCCAACGATATCGGCGTGAACTGATGCTCCATCCGACGGGTCCTTGAATTGCCAGGTATTGAGATGCGGCCGCGCGCCAAAAGTCAGACAGGCGTGCTGACGCAGGTCTTCCGGACGCATCGGTTCACCGAAGCGTGCCAGATAATCCGGCGACGCGACGATGTGCCGGGGCGAATCCAGCAAGCGCCGGGACCGCAGCGACGAATCGCGCAGGAGGCCCGTGCGGATCGCGATATCCGTTTTCTCCACAATCAGGTCGACTGGCTCATCACTGAACTCCAGATCGATCCGCATGCCCGGATTTTCGTCGAGAAACCGGACGATGAGCGGTGAAAGGACATGCATGCCGAACGGCAAGTTTGTACTGACCTTCAAAAGCCCGCCGACGGCCTCGGCTTTCCGAGCAATTTTCGCTTCGGCTTCGGCGATCTCCTGCACGATGGCACGGGAGGTATCATAAAATTCGGTGCCCTCGGAGGTCAGGCGAAAGCTGCGGGTCGAGCGCACGACGAGTTGGACGCCGAGCCGCTTTTCAAGCCGCGTCACCAACTTGCTCACCGCAGACGGTGACATCGAGAAGGCGCGCGCTGCGGCCGAGAAACTGCCGGCATCGACAAGCGTCACGAAGACTTCCATTTCCAAGGCGCGGTTTTGCATCTCGGCCACCATCGTGAACTTTATTCACTTCAGTTATTCCCCAAACCTGCCTACCTGACCAGACCGCAAATGGTCATCCTCTCACCCACATTTCGCAAAGGGAGGAATTCATGTATCAAAAACGCGCATTGATCGTCGGCGCGACCGGTATCGTCGGACTGAACGTCGCAGAGCGTCTGAGGGAACTCGGCGGCTGGGAAATCCACGGCGTCTCGCGCCGGCCGGCGGTCGGAGCATCCTATATCCAGTCGCACGCAGTCGACCTGTTGAAGCGAGAAGGGGCAATCGCGGCCCTGTCCCACCTCGCTCCCACGCATATATTCTATTGCTCTTGGACGCTGGGCGCGAACGAGGACGAGAACATCCGCCTGAATGGTGACATGCTGAAAACTGTCCTCGATGCCTTTAAGGACAAGGGCTGCGTGCACCATGTCGGCGTCGTCACCGGCACGAAGCACTATCTCGGCCCGTTCGAGGACTACGGCAAGGTCCAGCCGGTCACGCCCTTCCGGGAAACAGCACCGCGCCTACCGAAGAAGAATTTCTACTACGAGCTCGAAGACATCGTCATGGCCTATGCGGCTGAATGCGGCTTCGGCTGGTCAGTTCACCGTTCCCATACGATCATCGGCTATGCGGTCGGAAACTTGATGAATATTGGCGCGACGCTCGCCACTCACGCCTCCATCTGCAAGGCAACGGGTCGGTCGTTCCGCTTCCCGGGTAGCCCGACTGCCTATCGGGGCCTGAACGACATCACCGATGCGCGCATCCTCGCCAAACAGATCGTTTGGGCGGGTACGGAACCGAACGCCCGCAACGAAGCTTTCAACGCAGTTAACGGCGATGTTTTCCGCTGGGAGCAACTCTGGAAGACGATCGCCGACTATTTCGATATCCCGGTTGCCGAGTATCCCGGCCAGTACAACTCACTTGCCGAGCAGATGAAGGACCTCGGCGGGGACTGGGACCGACTTATCAGCCAGCATGGGCTGCAGCCTAACAAACTCGACCGCCTCGCCTCCGCCTGGCATACCGATTTAGACCTCGGCCGCCCGATGGAATGCGTACATTCGACGGCAAAGGCTCGAGCCCTCGGTTTCAAGGAAACGCAGGATACCGAACGGTCCTTCATCGACGTATTCGACCGGCTGCGGGCCGAGCGCATCATTCCCTGAGATTCGGAGGCGGCAGGAATTCGGACGGCGCGCTTCCGGCGCGCCGCTTGCGTTTGTTCAAGCTTCCGTGTTGAAGGCATCTGCGTAAAGCAAAAGAGCCACGCCCTTGCGGGGCGCGGCGTTTACTTTTGAGCTGACGAACAATCCTACACAGAGATTAGCGGCCGCGATCCCAGTCGGCGGGCAAGACGATCCAGAGATTTTTGGCTGGCATTGACCTGCTCGCAGCGGACCTCCGCCACGCCCTCCACTTCCATTAAATAGGTGCGGATCGGCCCGACATAAGTCATGGCCATATTGGGGCATGCCTTACAGGCGCCCAACAGCTTCACGCTGACGACACCGTCGGCACTAATATTGACGATTTCAATGTCGCCGCCATGGCCGAGGATCAGCGGCCGAATACGTGCGAAGGCGGCCTCAAGCGCATCGAGCGAGATGGCGGGCAAGGTCGTCATGCGACCAACCCCAACTCCGTCTTCTTGGCCTCGATGTCGATGCCCATGCCTCCGGCGAAGGCCTTGCCGAGAATGTTCTCTTTCATTTCCCGGGTGATTTCCGGATAGCCATAACGGTCCTGCAATTCCTCGGGCATTTCGAGATTGGCGAGGGTGTCGATGTAGGTCTGCACGTGCGGCCAGATGAAAGCTTCCGAACCATAGCAGATGCGGTCAGAGCCGACATAGAGCAGCGCCTCGCCAAGGCGCTCCAGCATCTTCCAAGGCTGGAGATAATACTGATTAAACCACAGCGGCAGGATCAAGTAGATATTGTCGAAGCGGCTGGCAATCGAGATCGTCTCGTCGACATAGGGATCGCCGAGATGATGGATACCGAAGTTGAGTTCAGGGAAGTCGGCCGCCGCATATTGAATATCGTTCGGCTTGAACGCCTCGACTGGCCCCAGCTCCAGCGGGAAACCCTTGTGGAATTGCACCATCTTGATGCCTAGCTCGATCGCCTTTTCCCAAAGCGGATAGGCGACGTCGCGATCATCCGCACGCCAGGCACAGCCGCGGCGTTGGTACTGGTAGAACTTCATGCTGACGGCGCCGAGTTCCTTGACCTGCCGCTCCATCTCCTCGAGCGCGAAATCCAGCCCGTGATAGGCTGGATCAACACCACCGGTCAGCACCACGCGCTTCGGATTCGACTTGGCGAAGGCGTCGCTGAGTTCCACGGGACCGAGGCCCGCCCGCCAATGCGAGAAAAGCGGCACGGAGCATGCGCTTGCCATGTCGGTATCTGAGTTCTCGAAGAGCATCCTGTTGCCCCATTCGAGATCGGGATTCGAAAATGTCTTGGTTTCCGGCGGCGGCCCGCGACGACCGGTCAGGTTGATGAAGCCCGTGATCTGCGAGCGCAGCAGCCTAACGCGCCTGCCATCGCTCCCCGTCTTGATCTGATTGTCGCCGAAGTCCTGGGTGTGGACAGCCGCGTCGAAAACAAACATCCCATCTTTCATTGCATAACTCCCGAAGAAGATCGTCACCTTCACTGCGTCCTTTCTTAGGTAGCATGGCGCAACCCATTCATTTTTTTGAAATGACTGAAGATTGTCTTCAGGCAATCATGCGAGCGGCAGTATGTTTCTCCGGCTACAACTAGCCTCGTGATCAAGCGTGCCGCAGAGACGATACTGCGGCGGACGACGAGGACGAAACGTGACCCAACCAGGCAAGATCGAAACCACAGGCGGCCGCAACAGCCTCAGACCCAGCGACGACGAGATATCCTTTCTCAAGGACCGCGCAAAATTCTGTCGCCTTGAGACGATCCGGCTGATCGAAATCGCCAAGGTCGGGCACTACACCTCCGTCTTCTCAGCAGCAGAACTCTTTTCGGCGCTTTACTACGACGCCATGGCCCTGCGGCGGGGTGAGCCGAAATGGGAGGACCGCGATCGCTTCATGATGGGCAAAGGGCACGCCGCCGTCGGGCTCTTTCCCATCCTCGCAGACCTCGACTTCATCGACCGCGACCTTCTCGACGGCTATACACGCCTCGGCAGCCCGCTCGGCGACCACCCCGACATGACGAAAGTTCCGGGTATCGATTTCAGTTCGGGTTCGATCGGACATGCCCTTTCCGCCGGTTGCGGCATGGCGCTGGCTGCACGCATTCTGGGCAAGGATTTTTTCACCTTCGTGATGATCGGCGATGGCGAGCTTCAGGAGGGCCAAGTCTGGGAGGCGGCACTTTTTGGCGCACATAACCAACTCGGCAGATTGATCGGCATCATCGATCGCAACGGGTACCAACTTGATGGCTCGGTGGATGACATCATCGGCGTCGAACCGATCGTCGAGAAATGGCAGGCCTTCGGCTGGGCGACACATGTGGTCGACGGCCATGACGTCGCCGCGATCACAACGCTGCTGCGCAGTCTCAAGGCGGATCGCGAGCGCAAACGGCCAGCAATGATCATCGCCCAAACGATCAAGGGCAAAGGCGTCTCCTACATGGAAACCGAACCTGGCTGGCACCTCGGTTATCTCGACCCTTCTGATGCCGCGCGCGCAGTTGCCGAAATCGAAGCGATGGAGAATTGAGATGAACAAGCCGCTTTCCGACAAGTCCTGGCAATATCGTCAGCTCAACTCTGTGACGCCCGGTCTCGACGCACTGTCTGATGCGCTCATCGAACTCGTCGCCGCGGGGGAACCTATCGTAGCAGGTACGGCCGACCTCCAGTACTCGAACGGCCTTTCCAAGTTCCACCAACTCCACCCTAATCGCTTCGTTCAGTTCGGCATCTCGGAGCAGAACATGGTGTCGGCAGCTGCGGGCATGGCGGCCGTCGGTATGAAGCCCTATATCGCAACCTTCGCGTCCTTCCTTGCTTTGCTCTGCTGCGAACAGATTCGCATGGATGTCGCCTATTCCAAGCTGCCCGTCCGTTTGATCGGCCATCACGCCGGCATCTCGCTCGGTTTCTACGGCACCTCGCATCACGCGACAGAAGATCTCGCCATCATGCGCTCGATCGCTAATCTGACAGTTATTGCACCGGCGGATGCCAACCAGCTGATGGATGTCATCAAAGCCGCCAACGATTATCCACACCCCATCTATATCCGTATTCAGCGGGGGCGTGATCCAGAAGTCTATGCTGAGCGTCGGCCATTTAAGATCGGCAAGGCAATTACCCATTGTGCCGGAACGGACCTTACAATCATTGCCACTGGTTCCACTGTTCACCCGGCCCTTGAGGCCAGCCGAGCGCTGCAATCCGCCGGGGCAAGCGTCGGCTTCATCGACATGGCGACTGTAAAACCGATTGACCGGGATGCCATTCTCGAAGCCGCCGCGCAAAGCCGGAAAATCCTCACGGTAGAAGAGCACAACGTGCTCGGCGGTCTAGGGGGAGCGGTGGCCGAGGTGCTCACCAGTGAAGGTCTGCCAGTAAAGCTAACCAGGCACGGCATTTATGACGAATACAGCTTGATCGCGCCGCCGACCCACCTCTATGCGCATTATGAACTGGACACTAAAGGCGTTGAGGCTCGCGCCACCAGGATTCTTGAAGGTCGAGCCTAAAGGCGCCGGCGCAAGGCCATCTCCTAGCTCAAAGGCCGCAGCTCAAGCGCTGCGGCCTGTGTATTTGTCTCTCAGGCAATACCGCCGAGGCAGACATACTTGATCTCGGTGAATTCCTCGATGCCGTACTTGGAACCCTCGCGGCCGAGACCGGAGAGTTTCACGCCACCTAACGGCGCCTCCGCCGTCGAGATGAGGCCGGTGTTGACGCCCACCATCCCGTATTCCAGCGCCTCGACGACGCGGAAGACGCGCGACAGGTCCTTGGCGTAGAAATAGGAGGCCAGGCCGAACTCCGTGTCATTCGCCTGCGCGATCACATCGTCCTCGTTTTTGAAGCGGAAGAGCGGGGCGACGGGGCCAAAGGTCTCTTCGCGCGCCACGACCATGTCCGACGTCACGTCGGCAATGACGGTCGCCTCGTAGAAGGTACCGCCCAGTGCATGGCGCTTGCCACCCTGCACGACGCGACCCCCTTTCTTTACGGCATCGGCGACATGCTCCTCAACCTTTTCCAGCGCCACCCGATCGATGAGCGGACCGAGCGCCACGCCATCGTCAAAACCGTTGCCGGTCTTCAGCTTACCTACGGCAGCAGCGAGTTTTTCGGAGAAGGCGTCATAGACGACGTCCTGTACATAGATGCGGTTGGCGCACACGCAGGTCTGCCCGTTGTTGCGGAACTTAGCGATCAGCGCACCTTCCACGGCCGCATCGAGATCAGCGTCGTCGAAGACGATAAAAGGTGCATTGCCGCCAAGCTCCAGGCTGAGCTTCTTGATGGTCGGCGCGCACTGCTTGTAAAGCTCGGCGCCGATTTCCGTCGAGCCGGTGAAGGTCAGCTTGCGCACGGCGGGGTTCGCTGTTAGCTCACCGCCGATCTCGCTGGCTGATCCCGTGATGACGGAGAAGAGACCTGCGGGCACACCGGCCCGCTCGGCGAGGATGGCAATCGCAATGGCGGAAAAGGGCGTCTGCGAGGCGGGCTTCAGCACCAAGGCGCAGCCCGCGGCGAGAGCTGGACCGGCCTTGCGGGTAATCATGGCATTAGGGAAGTTCCAGGGCGTGATCGCTGCAACCACACCGATCGGCTGCTTCATCACAAGGATGCGCTTGTCGTTCTGGTGGCCGGGCACGATGTCGCCATAGACGCGGCGGGCTTCCTCGGCGAACCACTCGACGAAGCTGGCGCCATAGACGATCTCGCCGGTTGCCTCTGCCAGCGGCTTGCCCTGTTCCATGGTCAGGATGCGGCCAAGATCGTCCTTATTCTCGATTATCAGGTCGAACCACTTGCGCAAAACGGCGGAGCGTTCGTTGGCGGTTTTCGCTGCCCATTCCCTTTGGGTCGCAGCTGCCGCCTCAATGGCTTCCTTCGTCTCGTTCGCCCCAAGCTTCGGGACATAGCCGACGAGTTCGCCCGTCGCAGGATTCTTCACCGCAATGCTGTTGTCACCCGCTTCGATCCAGCGCGTACCAACATAGGCTGCCTGCCGAACCAGGCTTCGATCTTTGAGGTGAGAGAGCATTCTTCCTCCTGGCTTTGTTCGAATTTCCAGGAACCATAATCCTACAAGTCGCCCTCTCTGTTTCTTCAAAAGAACTGAAAGCAGTTTTCGGTCTTGCACCCTGGTGCGATATATCTTGAATCATCATGATGCATCGTCTTCAAGACGCCAAGGAGGAGAACCTGACAATGCCGATAACATTTCTTAAGCCCTTGACGGCTACTCCGGTTTCACTGTTCGAGCGGCTCCTCGTTCTCATCGGCTCGGCAAACATTTGGTATAGGCACAGCATCGTTAATTTAGCGGAGCGTCGACCCACACGTGGGTCTATTCAGCATGAAGAAGCACGCTCGTAGCCGGATCCCCCGCGGCCCCCTACCCGACCGAAGTGATCGGCCATGCGGTCTGACTGTATTTCCGCTTCCCTCTGAGCTTGCTCAGGGTTGAGGACACACTGCCGATACCGGCGATGTCACGTTAACTTTCGCGGGCGCACGAGTGTCACGGTGGTTGATTTTCAGGCTGCTGCAGCGGCGGACTTCCACTCCGTCATCGCCGTCAGGCGATGAACGTGGGTTGAGAGAGCGGAGCGTTGAGAGCGAGGCGGGACGAAATGGTTTCGGACGGCGGAAAACGTTGAGACGAACCGTTGCAATCCTGGCCATGATCGAAAGCCTTGCATAATTCGCTCGCGTTTTCGGATGGGAACATGGGAATTTTCCGCACGATTATTTAATCCCTTGTGCTGCCAATGATCGATATTCGGCATAACCTTGCGTCTGGCGGCGGAGTAGGAGCCGAGTTTGTCGGTCACGATCCGCTTCGGTGGTCGTCCTTGCTTGCGCAGCAGCCTTGTCAACAATCGCCGTGCAGCCTTTGTGTTTCGCTGAATTTGCAAGATTTCGTCGAGAACGTATCCTTCCTGGTCGACAGCCCGCCACAGATAACGTTTCTCGCCATTGACGGTGATGACAACCTCGTCGAGATACCAGATATCAAGGCGGCTTGGAGCCTTGCGCCTCAAGCGGCGGGCGTAGTCGGCGCCAAATTTGATCGCCCAGCGCCGGATCGTTTCGTAGGATACGACGATGCCGCGCTCGAGCAACATTTCCTCGACCAGACGCAAGCTCAACGGGAAACGGAAATAGAGCCAGACGGCGTGCGCGATGATCGTCGGAGGAAATCGATGCCGTTTGTAGCTCACAGGAGAATGGATCATGGCTGGTCAATATCAGCAGAAATGTTCGACCCAGTTAACGTGATATCGCCCTCGCGTCTTTCCAATGCTTGCGGTTGTTTTGATCGCTCCGGCCGGCGAATCTCACCGGCGATCAGCCGATCGCACCTTCAGCGCGGTTCTCCTTCGGAGAGATGTGTCTTCAGACGACTGCCGGGGCCGCAAAGTTGGTCCTGGCCCATGCGGCAAACTTCGTCGGCTCCTGGCCGGCGACTTTGTTGGCGAATGCAATCTCGCCGCGCGCATCCGAACCGAGGTACGTGTGCGCTTCGAAATAGGCGAGCATCGCCGCGATACCGTCGGCGTGCGGGAACCAGCCGGCAAAAACCTCGCGCGGGACTCGGCTGAACGAGAGTGTGTTGCCCTGGCGATTCAGGGTGGCGATGATCTCGTTGAAGCTCAGGAAATCGCCGACCAGCGCCAAATGTTCACCGTGACCAGTGAGTTCCGCCTGCGCGAACGCACCGGCCACGACGCGGCCGAGCTCGGTGATGTCGCCCATGTGGATGACGCGCTTCTCCGGATCAAGCGGCAGCGCCCAACCCATTGCACCATCCGGCAGCTTCTGCGGCGCCATGAGGCCGACCAGGTTTTGGAAATGGAACGGCGCGATCACGAACGTGTGGTACTTAAATCCGGCTTCGCTCACGAGACGCTCGACTTTCGCCTTGGCCGTGAAATGCGGGACATCGATCGTGCCGCCGCTGATCGTCTCCACATTGGGGAGCGTCGACCAGATGACGTGCTCTACGCCGGCCTCTTTCGCTGCGTTGATGGCGGCGAGGGCCTGCTTGGGCTCGTCTGCACCGGCTTCCCAGGAATTGGTCACCAGGAAAACGCCGTGTACTCCGGCAAACGCGGCTTTAAGCGTTTCCGGACGGTTGAAATCGGCCAGAACGACTTCGTCCGCCAGCTTCGGATGCTTGGCCGGATCGCGCGTCAACGCGCGCGCTCTGAATTGACCGCTCGCCTGCAGCGCGCGCACAACGCCGCCGCCTTGCTGACCAGTTGCGCCGACGACGGCGATGAGCTTCTGGGTGTTCGACATGGTTTTCTCCAATGCGCATCTTGTTTGCGGCGGCGCTACCTGATGCGGCGAGCGCGGCATTGGGTGCGACATCGCAAATATGGGCTTGAAAACGCTTCGCAGTAGATGGAATAATTGGATTTGATCAATCCATTTTTGGAGAAATCCAATGCTCGATCTGAACGATCTGGCGATGTTCGTCCAGGTGGTCCGCGCCGGCAGCTTCTCCGAGGCGGCGCGGCGTCTGCGAATGCCCGCAAATACGCTGAGCCGGCGCATCGATCAGCTAGAAGGGCAGCTCGGCACGCGTCTGCTGCATCGCTCGACACGCAAACTCGCGCCGAGCGCGGAAGGTCAGGCGCTGTTCGAGCGCTATGCGCCGGCGCTTGATCAGATCCTCGAGATCGAGCGGCTTCATGCAAACGCACAGGCACCGTCCGGCTCGGTTCGCGTCACTGCCATGGCCGGCCTGTTTGAATTCTTCCGCATGGAATGGCTGGTCGAATTCTACGCCCGCTATCCAAATATCAGCGTGGATTTCCTGCTTGACGATACCGCGACCGATCTGATCTCGGAGCGTATCGATCTGGCCTTGCGCATGGGCATCGAGACCGGTACCGGCTTTAAGGTGCGCCGGGTGGCGCCGAGTGCAATGATTCTCGCCGCGAGTCCGGCCTATCTGGAACGGCGCCACGCGCCACGCACGCTGCGTGAACTCGCCGAACACGATTGTCTGACGATTTCCAATCGTCAGGGCCGCAACATGTGGCGGCTGCAGGGCCCGCGCGGGGGGCAGGAAGTGCCGATCAAAGGCCGGTTCGCGGTCAACGACATGCGCGTGCTGGCGCAGGCCTGTATCGCTGGCCTGGGTATCGCGCTGCTGCCGCAATTAATCGTCGAGCCAATCATCGCGCAGGGGAAACTGGTCCGTGTGCTGCCGGCTTACCGCCGTGCGACAACCGGCCTCGGCTTGCAACTCGTTTACACGAGCCGCTCGCCGGTGCCGCCCGCGGTAGCCGTCTTCGCCGAATTTCTTTTGGAGAAATTGAGCGACGCGATACCAGGCGCCGTGCAGAGCAGTGCCAGCCGGCAATAGGATTTGCGTTTGAACAACAAGCCCCCTAACCTGCGGCTTCTGCGCAGGGTTACCGTTCATCACGTCACAGGATGCGGCGTCTCCGCGATTTCCGCGACGCTAGCCTGGGCCAATTTCTCGATCAGATAGTCGCCGAGGACTTCGACGCACTTTGCACGGGACAATGGTCGAAGAGGGAGGAAAGCCGCCGCGGGAGAGGCCGATGGAGTTGCATACGCACGGAACGAGAAAATATCCCACGTCCGCGGTGTTGCGGTCGTCCGCCGCGCTCGGTTGGCCGACAATATCCGCCGAGCTTCGGAGCCATCCGGCCAGCACGATGGGGGCGATTGTTCCACAGCACACGGAGATAGGTCTCATCGTCAGCGGCAACAGGAATTGTCTGGTAACGCGAACCGGGGCGGGACAAACTCAGCAAGCGGTGCCAACGGCAGGTGCGATCTGGCTTGCCCCAATTGGGGTGGGTGACGATGAATTCACGATCACCGCGCCAGTTCCGCAGTCGCTTCATCTCTACTTGCCCGAGACGCTGTTTCATCGATTGAAAGATGACTTCGCTCTGCCGGGCAGGCCAGCGCACTCGATCCGTTTTGTCGCAGGCGTCAGGGATCCAGTCATCCGACAGATCGGATGCTCAATCCTTTCCGAGCTTATCAACGAGACGACCGCCAGCCGGATGTACGTCGAAATCGCTGCTCTGATGCTTGCGGCCCGGCTCCTTCGAAAGCATTGCGACAGCGGCACATGCCGGTCCATCGAATCCTCCGCGCGCAGTCTCGATCATATTCGGCTCCGCCACGTTCTCGACTATATCGACACAAACATCGAGAGCGATCTCACGCTTGCTGATCTCGCTGCAATCGCAGGTTACAGCCCGTTCCATTTTGCCCGGAAGTTCGCGCTCGCCATGGGCATCTCGCCACACCGCTATATCAGTCGCATGCGGCTGGAGAATGCGATGGCGGAATTGGCGGCGGGCAAACTGCCGCTCGCGGAAATAGCCCTCAACGCGCACTTCTCTTCGCAGGCCAGCTTTACCCGGGCGTTTCATCGCGCGACCGGCATAACGCCCAAAGAATATCAGCGTCGCCGAACCTAGCTATCGCGCCAGGCCGGTCATCTAGGAGCACGGGTCGCTGGCCCCGACAACGCGATCATGCGAGCGAGCAACCGCGGTAAAAACAATCGCAAGCACGGGAAAGACAAGACCCCGCTTGAATGCTTTCGTGCCCTTCAAAGGCATCTTTTGGCCAGGCCGTCAAACACCTTAGCAGGATCGAAAGATGAACGTAAAAGCACCAGAGCAAGACCGGAATGAGAAGTTCATTCGCGAGTTATACTATTCAGCACCCTCATGAATCTTGGGGCGGCCTTCAGACATTGACCGGGGTTGCCCGATGTCCTTCAATATATCCACTCTCAGCCCCCGTCAGGGACGTCGCCCAGATGCCTAACGAGGGAACTGCGGGTTGGCACCAGCTCCCAATTCAACGTCAAACTGAGGGCGCCGATGATCGAAAGCAGAGCCTTCGATGAGCTGCCAAGCGAAGATGCGAACGTTTTCATGATCGATGTTCTTCAGAACATCGATTGCTACCGCAAGGGGTGTCAGAGGAGAACATCATGGCGAAAGTTTTAGTGCTCTACTATTCGGCTTACGGACATATCGAAGCAATGGCGACAGCAGTCGCTGAGGGCGCCCGAGAGGCCGGCGCGCAGGTCGACATCAAACGCGTGCCCGAACTCGTGCCCGAGGAGGTCGCGCGCAAGTCGTACTACAAGATGGACCAGGCGGCTCCGATCGCGAAGGTCGAGGATCTCGCCGATTACGATGCAATCATCGTCGGCACTGGCACCCGGTTTGGGCGATTGTCATCGCAAATGGCCAACTTCCTGGACCAGGCGGGTGGCCTCTGGATGCGCGGAGCGCTGCACGGAAAAGTCGGCGGCGCCTTCACCTCGACGGCAACGCAGCACGGCGGGCAGGAAGCGACGCTGTTCTCGATCATCACCAATCTCCTCCACTTCGGCATGGTGATCGTCGGTCTCGACTACGGCCACGCGGGCCAAATGACCCTCGACGAGATCACCGGCGGGTCTCCATACGGCGCCACAACGATCGCTGGCGGTGACGGCTCGCGCAAGCCGAGCGCGAACGAACTGACCGGCGCGCGATATCAGGGCCGCAAGATTGCGGAGACCGCAAACAAGCTGCACGGCTGACGCGAGAAAGCGCAAAAGCCCTGCCGCACCGCGCCATCAAGGTCGGCGCGGCAGGAGCGAGGCCGCTCAAATTCACTAAGGAACTGGCCATGCAAAGATCGGCTACAGACGATGTATCGAAGGGATTCATCGACACGCATCCGCTCGATACTGCAGATGCAGCAATCACCGGCGCGATGCGCGCCATGGTCAGTTCCGCCAAAGGCGTGTCACGCGGGATCGAAGCACGCGGACAATTCGATGCTCTCATGGAGAGTGTCTTGCCGCGCGACGATGTGACGTTCGAAGCAGGTGCCCACGGGGGCATACCCGGACTTTGGGTATATCCGGTGCATTGGCGGTCGGACGAGGCGATCGTCCATCTGCACGGTGGCTGGTTCAATTTTGGATCCGCCAAAGCCTACCGCCATTTTGTCGGGCATATTGCCATCAGAGCGGGAGTGCGGACGTTTATCCCGGACTATCGGCTTGCGCCCGAACATCCCTTTCCAGCCGCCACGGACGATGTGCTCGCATGTTATCGGGAGCTTGCCGGGAGCGGAATTCGTCGGATTGCCCTGACGGGCGATTCCGCGGGCGGTAATCTCGCGCTGGGACTTGCGTCGCGCATCGCCGTAGAAACCACCTCCACCCCGGCTACTCTTGCCGCGATTGCCGTATTCTCACCGGTGACGGACCTTTCCCTTTCCGGCACAACCTACGACACACGCGCGGATGCCGATCCCCTCTTCACGCGTCCTCAGGTCGCGGCACTCGTGGCCTCCTATCTGGGGAGCGCCGACGCGAAACATCCTCTGGCTTCGCCCCTTTACAGCCGCCTTGTGGGGATGCCACCCGTCCGCATTCATGTCGGTGACGACGAAGTGCTGCTGGACGATTCGATACGATATATCGAGCGTGCAGTCGCCGCGGGCGTCGATGCCCGGCTCGACGTGTGGTTGGGCATGCCGCACGGATTTCCCGGGAGTATCGGAAAGTTAAAGGCGGCAGCACAAGCGCTGGATGCGATCGGCGTTTTCCTCGCCGACAAACTGGGAATGCACGCCGCGTCATGAGTCCGCCTGTTGAGATGACGGCCAACGTGGCCAAGTACTCAACGCGCTTTTATGCGGCTTGCCGCAAAGCGATCAAAACATTCGCAAGCGTGGGAAAGCGGCTGCCGGCATAAGAAGGCGGACAAGAACGAGCCCAGTCGCAAGCTAAACTACTGAATTTAGTGAATTTTTTAACTTCAGCGAACATCGCCGGAAATCAAAATGGTGCCCCTGGCCGGGATCGAACCAGCACTCCTTGCGGAACTCGATTTTGAGTCGAGCGCGTCTACCAATTCCGCCACAGGGGCATTGAGGGCGAGCGAACGCCCCTCAAGCGAGCGCGGACTATATCCAGGCGCCGGCTGCGGTCAACCCGGGGCCGCCAAGTTTTTTAAAACTATTTCGTTTTATGGCTTCCGGCCTTGCTGAAACGGGGCGGGCCGCCTAAAGCGTGGGCCATGTCGCAAAGCTTCGACCGACCGGCGCCGGACAATGCGCCCAAAACCGGACCCTTTCAACGGCTGTACCGCTGGACCCTGACGTTGGCGGAAAGCCGGCACGCCTCCTATGCGCTGGCGGGCATCGCCTTTGCCGAAAGCTCGTTCTTTCCGATCCCGCCCGACGTCATCCTCATTCCGATGTCGCTCGCCAAGCCGCAGCGCGCGCTGTTCTATGCCCTGATCTGCACCATCGCCTCGGTGCTGGGCGGCATTTTAGGCTATGCCATCGGCGCCTGGCTCTATGACACGATCGGGCAATGGCTCATTCACATGAACGGCCTCGACAACAAGGCCGAGATGTTGCGCGGCTGCTATCAGACCTGGGGGTGGGTGATCATCCTGGTCAAAGGCATCACGCCGATCCCGTTCAAGCTTGTGACGATCGTCAGCGGCAGCATGGGCTATAGCCTGCCTCTGTTCATTCTGCTGGCCGCCATCACGCGCGGCGCACGGTTTTTCCTGCTGGCGGTGGTGCTGAACCGCTGGGGCGAGCAGATCCGGGCGCTGCTGGACCGTTATTTTGCCGTTTTCATGGTGCTGTTGATCGCAATTATCATTTCCGGCTTTTGGCTGGTGGCGCATTTCGGCAGCAGCGGTGGCTCATGCACGGTGTAGTTCAAAACAAGGCAGTGCGAGGCCTATCCGCGCTGCAGATCGCTTGCCTGATCAGCGGCATCGCCTTTCTCACCATTGCCGGCGCCTGGATCTTCCAGGCCTTCGGCTATGCGCCGTGCGAATTGTGCCTGAAGCAAAGGCCGGCCTATTACGGCGGCGTCCCGCTCGCCTTGCTGACGGTCTTTTTGCTGCGCGACCCGAAGCGCAAGTCGATGGCGGTCGGCTGCTTTGCCGGCCTCGCGATCATCTTTGCGGCCAATTGCGCCTTCGGCATCTATCATGCGGGGGTCGAATGGCAGTTCTGGCCGGGCCCGACCGATTGCACCGGCTCCTACACGCCGCCCGCCAATCCCGACGATTTCCTCAGCCAATTGCAAAGCGCGCCGATCGTGCGCTGCGATCAGGTGGCGATCCGCATCCTCGGCCTGTCGCTGGCGGGCTGGAACGCGGTGATCTCGGCCTGCATCACCATTCTGTCGCTCCTCGGCCTGCGCAAGGCTTGAGCCTTTCGTAAAGCTTTGCGTCAGCGGCCGATATGGCGGGTTTTTACCGCCAAGGCGATGATCTCCCAGGCGCCCTCCAGCGCGCGGGCCATGCGGCTGGCGTCCCAATGGGTGCGCGCCATGACGAAGCCGCCTTCGACCACCGCGAGCAGCATGGCGGCGAGATGGCTCGGGTCGAGGCCGGCCTGGATCTCGCCCCGCGCTTGGGCTTCCCCAAGCGCGGTCCGCAAATGCGCTTCGATCCGCTCCAGGTAATCGGCGATGGCCTGGCGGAAGCGCGGGTTTTCCATCATGCGCTCGCCCGAAAGCCGTGCGAGGCGGCAGCCGCGCAACGCATCGCGTTCGCGCGCGAGATAATCGTCGATCCGCTGCAGCGGCGGCTTGTCGGGAGCGAACAGCGCGTCCATCGCCGCGCTTTCCTCCGCCTTCATTTCCTCGAGCGCCGCGAGCGCCAGTTCGAGTTTGCCGGGGAAATGATGGTACAGGCTGCCCTGGCCGGCGCCGGCGCGCTCCAGAATGTCGCGCGGGCTCGTCGCCTCATAGCCGCGCTCCCACAACAGGTCCTTGGCCGCGCTCACCAGTGCGGCACGCTTCGACGCGCGCGCCTCGCTCATTGCAGGCCGGCGAGATGGGGCGGCGGGCTCTCGACATATTGCGCGATGCCGTTGCCGAACGACCAATTCTCGCGCGTCATCTCGACGAGGTGGATGAACACATTCTCGCGGCGGATGAGGAGCTTGGCGAGATTGTCGGCGATCGCGCGGTAAAGCGCCTGTTTCTGCACCACGCTGCGGCCGATCGACAGATGAATCTCGATCATGACAATGCCGTCATCACGCGCAACGCCAAGATAGGTCGGGTCGTAGATGATCCCGTCCGGCAGGGTTTCGATAATCTGGAACCGGTCCTGCTCCGGCACGCCGATCGCGCCGATCAAAGCGGCCTGAACCGCGTTCGCGATGTCGCGCTGGGTTTCCGGCGAAACAGATTTTTTCAAGGATATGCGGACGAATGGCATGGGCTATCTCCTTCTTAGAGGATATTTACATACTAGTAGGTACAATTCAAGAGACACCATTCATGATCGGGTTTTGACCCTAAGGCCAATTGCCTTTTCCCTTCCGCATGGCATCATCATCGGCGTCGGTGAAACTGGGATGCGAGGTGATCTGTGGCCAAGACGTCGCTCTATCTGATGGCGGCCAGTGTATGTGCCGCCGTTTCCCCCGCTCTCGCCGCTGACGTGCCAACGCGGGTTGGGCAATGCGTCGCAACGCAGATTTCCGAGCTCGCCTCGCGCCTCGAAGGTGTGCCCGACAGCGGCAGCGCCGTCACCTATGCCAACGGTATCTATGGCGTTTCCTACGAGATGGAGGATCAGGTCCAGCGCGCGCGTGTCGGCGACCCGGTGAAATTGTGCCTGGTTTCAATCCCGAAAAAGTGTCCGCCGGGCGACGATCGCGGACGAAAGTATCGCGCCACCGATCTGCGCACGCACGGCAGCTGGACCTTGCCCGACGCCGAACATATGTGCGGCGGCGCCTGATCTACGGCATGTTAATATTTAGCGAGACATACAGTTCTTAGCATGCTCAGATTCGGCCTCCGTCTCCTCGGTTTTCTCACGCTCGTGTCGGGCTTTGCCGCGCTGGTCGTGGACGGCACGCGCTCGATCGCCGGCAACGCGCTCGACCTGACCCCGCTCGGGCGCACGCTCATGTGGATGGCGCCGAACCGCTTTCCCGCGCTTGAGCCGGCCTTGCAGCACATTCATCCGATACTGTGGGACCCAGTCGCGCTGACGGTTCTGCGAATCCCGACCTGGATTTTCCTGTTCTGCGTCGGCTTTCTGCTGCTGCGCCTCGGCCGCAAGCCGGAACGCAAGATCGGCTTCACCAGCCGCCCTTGACGCGATTGTGAAGCCGCGGTGAACTGCCATGCTCTCCCAGGAATGGTGACGAACACCTAAATGATGGTCTGTTCCGATCAGGAGATTTCCGATGTTTGGCTTCAAAAAACGCCTCACCCTGCCCGCCGCCGCCGAGGCCCTGCCCGGCCGCACCACGCCGATCCCGACCGCCAAGAACCATTTCGTGCTGCATCGGCCGCTGCAACCGCCCTATCCGCAAGGCATCGAGACCGCGATTTTCGGCCTCGGCTGTTTCTGGGGGGCGGAGCGCAAGTTCTGGCAATTGGGCGAGGGCATCCATGTCACCGCCGTCGGCTACAGCGGCGGCGTGACGCCCAATCCCACTTACGAGGAAACCTGCACCGGCTTGACCGGCCACAATGAAGTGGTGCTGGTCGCCTATGATCCGGCCAAGATTTCCTACGAGACGCTGCTCAAAACCTTCTGGGAAGCGCATGATCCGACGCAGGGCATGCGCCAGGGCAACGATATCGGCACGCAATATCGCTCCGGCGTCTACACCAACTCGCCAGAACAGGAGAAAGCGGCCCAGGCCGCAAAACTTGCCTATGGCAAGGCGCTTGCCGCCAAGGGGCTTGGACCGATCACCACCGAGATTCTGCCCGCCGGACCGTTCTATTTCGCCGAGGATTACCATCAGCAATATCTCGCCAAGAACCCGGCCGGCTATTGCGGCCTTGGCGGCACCGGCGTTGCCTGCCCGATCGGGACCGGGATCGCCGCGGAATGAAGATCGCGGCCTATGATGCCGTTTGCGGGGCGCTGCCCGGCGCGACGAAAGTCGTGCAATGGGGCGGCATGCATGTGTGGAAGGTCGGCGGCAAGATGTTCTCCGTCGCCGACGGTACGGTGAAGGGACATGTCGCGCCCTGGTTCAAGGCGTCCGACCGGTTGCGGCCCATGCTGCTCGAACGCGACGGCGTGGTGCCGGCGCCTTACCTCGCCCGTGCCGGCTGGGTCGCGCTCACCGAACCGAAAGCGATGAAAGATCAGGACCTTGCCGCTTATCTGAAAGATGCGCATCGGACCATCGCCGCGAAGCTGCCGAAAAAGCAGCGCGCGGCGCTGGGATTTGACCCCTCAATTTGAAATCAGCACCTGCCGGCATTCTGCCGGCAATTGCGACATGGTGAGTTGCTTCGCCGGATGCGGCTGCGCCGAGGGTTTGGGATGCAAAACCTCGTCCGAGAACCACCAGTCGAGCGACTTGTCACAGCCGTCGCCCGGCGGGGTCGGATCCTGCGGCTGGCACATGCCCTCGCCTTCCGGACAAGTGATGCGGATGTGGAAATGGTAATTGTGCCCGTACATCGGGCGCACCTTGTTGAGCCATGAGCGGTCGCCGCGCGCATCGCGGCAGATCGCCTTCTTGATCGCCGGATTGACGAAAATGCGCTCGACTTCCGGCGATTCCGCCGCCGCCTTGATCAGCGCCATATGCTCCGGCGTCCAATTGTCGTTCACGTCGAGCCCGTCGTCGCGCACCATATTGGTCGCCGACATCTGTTCGCGCTCAGCACGCGAAAGGGTGCGGTCGGGCATCGGCGTCAGCCACACGTCGGCGTCGAGGCCGATCTGGTGCGACGCATGGCCGGTGATCATCGGGCCGCCGCGCGGCTGCGAAATGTCGCCGATCAGCAGGCCCGGCCAGCCATTGATGGAGGGCACGCGATTCGACAATCGCTCGAGGAAATCGAGCAGCACCGGATTGCCCCAATTGCGGTTGCGCGACAGGCGCATCACTTGCCAGGTCTCGCCATCAATCGGCAGCGCTTGCGCGCCTGCGAGGCAGCCGCGCGCGTAAAAGCCGATGGAACGCGTCTGCAATTGCGCCGGCGTCAAGGCGCGGCCGAACAATTGCTTGGCGGGCAGCGCCGGATCGTCCGGATTGGCGAGCGGCGGCAGCGGTTGCGGGTTCAATGTGCCTTTGTCTTGCGCCATCGCGCTCAAGGTAAGAGCCGCTGACATGATCGCAGCACCGAGAGCTGTCCGCAAAATTCGCATGCGCAAAGTCCTTTTCACTATGTGTTTACCATGGCGCAAAGCGATTGCCGAAGCGTTAACCATGAGAGCGGCGCAAGAGCGCCGGGCCGGTAAGCATATTTTGACATTTCGATTTACGGAAAAGCGGAGTCGGATCATGATGTTAAGACATTATTAATACCAACGGTCACGCAGAGTGACCGTTGGTTCCTTTCTTCATTTTTCGCCTTTTCGGGGCGAGTGCGAAAAATGAAGAGCGGTCCAAAGGTCGCCATTTGCGACCTTTGGTATGAGTCTTGTCATGTCGCGTGCGCCTTCTCGAGCTGGGGAGTGAGGGTTATGCGTTATCTCGGGCTTATGCTGGTGATCCTGTGCGGCCTTTTCGGCCTCTCGCGTGGCGCAAGCGCCGAAGTCACCATCCAGATCGATCTCACCCATCAGAGGATGTATGTCAGCGCCGACGGTGGCGATTACAACTGGCCGATTTCGAGTGCTCGCTCCGGCTATGTCACCCCGCGCGGCTATTATCGGCCGCAGCGGCTCGAGGCGATGCATTATTCCCAGAAATACGACAATTCGCCCATGCCGCATTCGATCTTCTTCCATGGCGGCTATGCCATTCATGGCACCGGCTCGGTGGCGCAACTCGGCCGCCCCGCGTCCCATGGTTGCATCCGCCTGTCGCGCGCCAATGCCGCGACGCTCTATGCGCTCGTCCAAGAGGAAGGCGCGCGCATCTCGATTTCCGGCACGCCGCCGGCGTCCCGTCTCGCCTATCGCCATCACCACCACCGGACCATGGTCGCGTCCTGGCATCACCATCATCACAATCATGCGCTTGCCTATGCGCCGCAGCACCATCACAATCGCAGCCTGAAAGCCTGGATGAGAGAGCCCAACCAATTGTGGTAGCCCGGACCAGAGTCATAAGCGACGCGTGATGACAGCACCTTCCGAACCATTCCCCGGCGAGAGCCAGGGGCGTATCGACCTTGCCGCCGCCTTCCGCCTCGCCGTGCACAACGGCTGGCACGAGGCGGTCGCCAATCATTTCAGCCTCGCCGTTTCGCCGGACGGCCGGACCTTTCTGATGAACCCGAAATGGCGGCATTTTTCCCGCATCCGCGCCAGCGACCTCTTGCGCATCGATGCGCGCGATCCCGCCACGATGCAAAGGCCCGACGCGCCGGATCCATCCGCCTGGAGTATTCACGGCGCGCTGCACCGCCATTTGCCGCAGGCCCGGTGCGTCCTGCATGTGCATTCGCCCTATGCGACGGCGCTTGCAAGCCTCGCCGACCCGAGCGTGCTGCCGATTGACCAGAACAGCGCACGCTATTTCAACCGCGTCGCCTTCGACCTGCATTACGGCGGCATTGCCGACCAGGAGGCGGAAGGGGAGCGGCTCGCCAAAGCGATGGGCAACAAGAGCCGCATGCTGATGGGCAATCACGGCGTGATCATTACCGCCCCCACCGTGGCCGAAGCGTTCGACGATCTCTATTATTTCGAACGCGCCTGCAAAAACCTCATTCTCGCCCATTCGACCGGCCGGCCGCTGAGCGTTCTGCCGGACGAGGTCGCAGAACAGACGGCGTGCAGTTGGGAGGATTACGCGGACAGCGCCTTCGCGCATTTCAACGAAATGAAGCAGATCCTGGACGCGAAAGAGCCGGATTACGCCCAGTAGGGCGAGCTGTCTTTTGGCGCTATCGAACCGTTTGCGAGCTAAAAGCTCGTGGTCCAGGGTCAGTTCCCGAGACGCAGCACACTCTTAGAACGCGCCGAACGAATAGTCGAAGCCCAAACCCAAGGTGAATTGGTTGCGCGAGCCCAGCCGATGGGTGATCGGGCTCGTCGCCGCATCCGACACCAGCCGGTCGTAGCGCTGATAAAGCGTCGTACGCCAGGCGTCGGTCCAGTCGTAGCTGACCGCGGTGCTCAAGCCGACCGACTTCACCCCGCCATCGGCGCGAAAGGGCGTGACATAGGGATTGCGCTGCGCGGCAACATTGCTGACGCCAAAGGCCAGATTCATTTCCTTTTGATCGGCGAGGCTGAGGCGCGGGCCGCCGGAGAAAGTGAATTTATTCCACGGCTGGACGTAATCCGAGCCGAGATCGACCACGAAACCGTCCGCGGCATGGAGGCCGTGCCGAAGCTCGACGCGGGCCCGCCATTGCTCCGGGACGAACCAATATTCGAGGAAGACGCCGCCCTGAACCGTCCAGGGGTAATTGTCGAGACCGCGCAATCTGGCATCGATCGTGCTGACGTAACGGCCGCCATCGATGCTCGCGACCGGGCCGGCTTTGAAAGTCGGCGTATCGATCAGCGCATAATCCATATTGTCGTCCGGCGCGCTGAATTCACGCGGCTCGTTCGAACGGCGGAAACTGAAAGACGGATAACCGGTCGGGCCATAAACGCGCGCGCCCTCGTAGCGGGGCTCATACTCGGCCATCGCCCCGATCGTGATGATCCAGCCGTTCGTCAACACATCGGGAGCTTGCGGCTTCTGTTGCGACGCTTCGGTTGGCAGATCGGCGGCACGGGCCGCCCCGATCAGGGCAAAACAGGCGAGCGCCAGGACCAAATAGCTTGGACTCGCAGCTCGAACCCGATCGCTGTGATGTTTCGTTTCGCTGCGACCCAAAATACGCACTCACTACCCATTTATTGACCGCTCAATTTTAATACCAAGTTTTTTGATGCGGTGCCAGAGACTCCGTTCCGCTATGCCTAACAAAGCTGCCGCCTTCACTTGGACCCCTTGCGTTTCACGCAAAGCATTGAGGATGAAACTGCGTTCGAGACGCTCCAGCTCGGCATCGAGATCTTGCGGCAGGCGCGAGAAAACCTCCCGATTTCCGCCCTCAAAGACATATTTCGGCAGGTCGGGCAGGTCGATCGACGTCTCTTGGCAGACCAGGATCGCCCGCTCTATGCAATTTTGCAATTCCCTTATGTTTCCTGGCCAAGCGTAGGTCCGCAGGGCCTTTTCCGCGGCGGGCGTCAGGCCGACGATCTTTTTCCCCATTCGGTCGTTGTAAAGTTTGAGGAAATGGCTCGCGAGGATCGGAATGTCGTCGCCGCGCTCGCGCAGCGGCGGCAGGTGAATGGGATAGACATTGAGCCGGTAGAACAGATCCTCGCGGAACTGGCCGGCGGCAATCATCTCCTGCAGGTTTTTATGGGTCGCGGCGACCACCCGCACATCGACCCGCATGGTCTTGCTGCTGCCGACCGGCTCGAAGCTCTGTTCCTGCAGGACGCGCAGCACCTTCACCTGGGTGGTCACGGGCATGTCGCCGATCTCGTCCAGGAAGATCGTACCGCCATCCGCCGCCCGGAACCGGCCGTCGCGGCCGCTGACGGCGCCGGTGAAGGCGCCTTTGACGTGGCCGAACAATTCGCTCTCGAGCAACCCTTCCGGGATCGCCGCGCAATTGACCGCGATGAACGGGCCGGAGGCGCGGTCGGAATTGAAATGAATGGCGCGGGCGACAAGTTCTTTGCCCGTCCCGCTCTCGCCCTGGAGGAGCACCGTCGTGCGGGTCGCGCACACCTCGCCGATCTGCCGCAGCACCGACTGGAACGAGGCGCTCGAGCCGATCAGATTGTCGAAACTGTAACGATCCGCCATTTCCTCGCGTAGCCGGCGGTTCTCGGTCTCGACCTTGGTGAGTTTGAGCGCCCGCTCGATGGTCGCGACCACGTCCTCGACCTCGAACGGCTTGGCGACATAGTCGAATGCACCTTCCTTGACGAGATCGACCGCGTCGCGCACCGAAGCATAGGCGGTCATCACGATCACCGGCAGTTGCGGCCGGTCGCGGCGCAGGCTGTGCAGCAGATGGCGGCCGTCCTTGCCCGGCATTTTCAGATCAGTGATGACTAGGTTGATGGGTTCGGAGTCGAGCAGCTTCAGCCCTTCGTCCACCGATCCCGCCACGACCGCCTCGAAACCATGCGCCTGCAGCGCAACGGAGAGCACTTCGACGAGCCGTATCTCGTCGTCAACCAAAAGAATATATGGCTTTGCCATGTCCGCCTCAATTGGCCAAAGGCAGCGACAGGGTGAATTGCGCCCCCTCGCCACTCTGACTTGTCACTACAATTTTTCCGCCCAATTCCTCGATGATCGACTGCACCTTCGCCAGGCCAAGGCCAGTGCCCCGCGTCTTGGTGGTGAAGAATGGGTCGAAGATCCGCTCGCGCACCTCTTGCGACATGCCGCGGCCCGTGTCGGAAAACCGCACCACCGCCTGAATTTTATCCTTCCCGGTCGTCACCGCAATCGTGCCGCCATCCTCCATCGCCTCGAGCGCATTGACGATGAGATTGAGAAAAACCTGATGCAGCCGGTCGCGGTCGCCTTCGACCATGAGCGGCCCGGAGGCGAGTTGCAGCCGCGCCTCCGCTTTGTGATGGGCGATCGAGGGCCCGCAAACCTCAAAGGCGCGGGTGACCAGCGCGTTGAGATCGAGCTTGTCGCGCCGCATCTCGTTCGGCCGCACATATTCCAGCATGTCCTGCACCAGGCGGTCGATGCGGTCGACCTCGTCGAGCACGAAGCCGACGAGACGCGCTTCCGACGGCCCGAGCTTGGACTTCATCCGCACCACTTCGCTCGACGTCTTGATGATCCCGAGCGGATTGCGGATTTCGTGCGCGATGACCGCCGCCGCCTCGCCAAGCGCGGCAAACTGGCTGCGCTTGCGCATTTCCGATTCCATGGCGCGCAGCCGTTCCAATTGCTCAGCCATGGAATTGAACCCGGCAGCCAGTTCACCGATTTCGCGTCCGCCTTCCGCTTCGACGCGGATCGCGTAATCGCCGCCCGAAATCGCCGACACGCCATGGGTCAGCGCGCGCACCGGCCGCGCGATGCGATGACTCATCAGCAACGCCACCCCAAGCGCAACCAGCGCCGAAACCGAGGCAAGACCGGCAAAAATGCCCCATTGGCCGAGCGACTCGAACAGGGCCGACGTGCCCGCGAGCCGTCCGGCGACGATGCCGACCAATTGGCCGTTCTCGTCGCGCAGCGGCGCGAAAGCCGCAAGCGTCTCGTCGGAATCGTTATCGTCGAGATTGGTGTCGCTCGACTCGCCCTGCCCCAGTTTCTCGACGATCCGGTCCGCGACCGGCTGCGCCGGACGGTCCGGGCGCTCGCTGACGGGAACCGCCTTGCCGCCGATCACGCGGTAGACCTGCACATCGAGCGAGGAGAGAGCGCGCGTTATGCCGAAGAGATCGTCATCGATGATGTTGGCGACGATCACGTGCTGCCGCTTGCCGTTCCAATCGAACGAATGGCTGGAAGCCACCATCAGCGTCGGCGCGCCGTTGCGCTCGGCCACCACGATGCCGCTGCGGTCCTGCTGCGGCAGCGTCCAAGTCAGCTTGACCCCCGATGACATCGCGACCTTGCCGGTGTCATCATAGACCGTCACGACATCGTAGCCGACCGAGGTGAGAAGCTCGGCAAAAACCCGTGCCTCCTGGCCAGGGTCGTTATCGGCGGTTTGCTCGGCATGCAAAGCGCCGGCGACGATCCCGGCGGCCTTTGCCGATTCATCGCGCGCCTCGGCCACTTCGGTTGCAAGGAAACGCACCGCCTCCTCGAGCCAATTGGAAAGATTGCTCTGGAACGCATCCTGAATCGTCGTCGCCGCAATATAGGACGCAACCAACACCGGAATGACGCTCACGGTAAAAAAGGCGAGGATCAAATGCGCGCGGAGCGATAATTTTTCCGCCAGCCTGAGCTGTGCCAGGCAACGGCTCCAGAAGCTCGTGTTGCCCTCGCCGCGCATCGTCATTTTGCTCCCGCCTTGCAGCGGGGCAGATCTTTCGGCGCACGCGTCATCGTCTCGGTTTCGCCCATGAGTTTCATGCCCACATAGCCGCGCAGGTCGAGCGTATCCGGCCCGCTCAATTGCGCGCTGAGCGTATAGCTCTTCCCACTATCGGGATCATAGCCATGGCCATTGTCCCACGTGCCGTCCGATTGCGGAGCGAGATCGGCGATCACCTGCAAGCCGCACAAGGGACGAATCCTCGAAGCCGCATCGGGATTGTTGACATCCTGCGCCGGTTTGCCGGCTGCATCCAGCGGCGCCTTGAGCCAGACGATGTGGCCGCAAAGCGCGTTACCGCAGGCGCTAATTTCGATCGCCGCGTCGCGATCGTCGTTGAGCCACAAGCCCGAAATGTCGGCTGCCTGCGCCGCGCCGACGAAACCGATTGTCATGGCCGCCGCCAGAAACGCTGTTCTCGTCATCCGCCTCACTCCACTTTCATGCATAGCAACGGACGGCCCCTACGGTTCATGCCGCCTTGTGCTCCGCAAGTTTCCTCAGGTCCGGGTCCCAGCGCGTGAAATCGATCCATGGCGCGGCAAAACCGATGAATGCGTTGAACATCGGGTTGCGCGCCCGCACAAAATTGGACGACGACCGCAGCACGCTGCCGAAACGCAGCTTTTCGCGATAAGCTGTTTGCCCTGTCTGCAAATACCGCGCCCCACGCGCGAGGCAAATGCGGATATTTTCCATCCAGCTCACCACGTAAAGATCATAATCGCGGGCCAGCGGATAGCGCATGCCGATGAATTTGTCGATTACACGTCCGGGTTCGAAAAACAGCAGGTTGAACGCCGCCAGCACGCCATCGATGCGATACAGAACAAACCGCGCCGAGCCTTTCAGCTCGCGCGCGACGCCGCGAAAATAGCCCTCCGGCAAACCCTCGAAATCGCCGTACCGCACCTGACTGCGGTCGCGGGTCTCCGCATAGAGCGCCTCGATCTCCTCCGCGATATCTTCGATATCCTCGCGATGTTCGATCACGACATCGCGCGCGCGGCGCAACTTACGGCGAATATCCTTGCGTGTCGAAGACGAAAGCGAGGCAAGATACTCATCGACCGTCGAAAACGCGATCTCGAGCATCGCGCAAGGCAGGCTGACAACTTCCGTGTAACCCTTCTGGCGCAAAACGCCACGCGCCGCATCGCGCTCGTGCCCCGCAAGATCCTTGAATGCGATCAATTTGGCACCACGCCCCTTTGCTTCCGCTTCGACTGCCCCGATCAGACCGGCGATCGCTTGCGCCTGCACATCGACGGGCAAGGACGGTCGCATCGCCAGATGACAGCGATCGGTGAGCGTGGAGCCGACGACGAGCATCGGCCATTCGGTCAGCGAGCGCACCCGCTTCGGCGCCTTGGCGAAGAACGCTGCAACGGAGCCTTGCAATGGCGTGTCGAGACTATAGCGCGTTTCGAACAGGGGAGCAGCCACAAGCATGCCCTCCGCATCCCTGATTTCCACTGCGGCCACTGGCATCGGCATGCGGCCGGTGGCTTCGCAGGCGCGGTAATAGGGCCAACCCTCGGCCTCGTCGGCATACCACGCCGACCAATCGTCCTGCGCCAGGCTGCTCACGCCCGACGCAATCCGCACGGTCCAATCACGCCGCATGCTGCGAAGTCATCGCACGCTTGATTGGCTTGACCTCGCGTGCCCGAAAGACCTCCTGCAGAAATTCGACCGTACGGTCGGCGACGAGATGGCGCTGCCGATCGACGGTGATGATGTGATAGGAATCATCAAGGATCAGCGTGTCGACGAGACCGCCGAGGCCGCGCTGCAGGCGCTCGACATTCCACAGGCTGGCCATATCGTCCTCACGCGGATGAATGATCAACGTGCGTTGCTTCACCGTACGCATTTCCTTGCGATAGACGTCGACCATCAGCCAGAATTGCCGCACCGACGCGGACGGCGTCGACATCAGCCCCGCTTCCGCCGAATCGCCGCTGTTGAGCGAGCGCATGATCATCGCGCGAATACGTTCGTCCTTGATCCCATAGGGGAAATGTTCAACGAATTTGTAACGGCGGCCCATCGGCGTGTGAATGAGCAGGCGCAACAAGAAGCGATACCACGGCATCGACCAGCCGTCATAGGTCAGGGTCGGCGCGAGCATGGCGACGCCGTGCACGCGGGTCGGATGGCGCGCGGCGACGAGGGAGGCGAGAATCGCGCCCATCGACAGGCCGCCGGTCACGATCTGCGTGCAGGTCTTTTCCAGTTCGCCCAAAGCCTCTTCGACGCCGGCGAGCCAATCGCGCCAGCCAGTCTTGAGCAGATCCGCCTCGGTGCCGCAATGGCCCGGCAATTGGCAACAGAGAACGGTATGGCCCGCCGCATTGAGGCGCTTGGCCAGCGTGCGCATCTCAACCGGCGTGCCGCCAAGACCGTGAATGAGCAGGACGCCGGTCTGGCCGCCTGCGAGATAAATCGTTTGGTCCTTCATATCGGTCTCATTTCTTCTTTAACTGGGCGCGGCGGCGCAAAAGCCTTGGCCGCGAGGCTGGCGGATTGCGGAAAAGCCCGTGTGCGAGCGGCTTCTGCCTGAGTGCCGCTACGAGCCGAGCGCGGTGCTCCTCCCTCCATTCCCTTCTGCCGGCCGCCCTCAGTCACGGCCGTCGCGCGGTCGTGGCTTCGGCCAACCAGCAGTCCCAAAGTTTTCAAAATGGCGTCATTGGCCCATGCATTGCGCGCCATGTCCTGCGCGCCAGGCTCCGGCACGCGCGCACGATCGGTCAGCGACAGGAAAGCGCGGAACGGATCGCGAAATTTCGGCTTCGAATAATCGCCGCAAATATCGACGCCGACAATCCGTCGCCGCGCCGCCGTGCGCTTCAGCGCATCGAGCACCAGCGCGAGCGGCATGGCGCCCTGATCCCAATTGGTATAGGCCTCTTCCGGTCCGAGCACGTCCTTGTCGATCGTCACCCAGACGGCTCCGGCCGGAAGGCGCGCGAGAATATCGTCGAAAGCGGTGGCCCAATCCTGATCCTGCAGATTGCGCCATACCAGCCGGCCATCGTGCGTCGCAACCCCAGGTGCGTCGAGCGGCTTGCCCCAAAGCTTCGTCGGCGGCGCGCGCCAGGCATGGACTTCGAGCCGATTGTCGCGGATCGCCCGCAGATTGGCGGTTTTCCATTGCGGCCGGACGAGATCGTCGCTCGCCGGACCGATGGTGACGACCTTCTGCACCTGGGGCAATTCCAACGCCCGATTGACCCAGGCACCGCAATTCATCGTGCGCGGGAAGCGCACCCAATCGGGATGATTGTCGAAATGCAGAATGGTCAGAGGTTCGGACACGCGCGACACGAGGCCGGCGGTGAGATGATGAAAATCGCCCGACCCATAGAAGAAGACTTCGCAATCGCTTGATGCAGCGCGCGGGCCGATGCGGCGCAGAAACTCGCGCATCGCCGATTTGGACGCGACCAGCCGCAACGACGGGGCAAGATCGGTTAAATCGATCCGCTCGGCGCTGCCGCTCGTGATCAGCGACGCGATCGGCGCCTGCCGCGGCAGGGCGCCATCGATATCGGCGATCACGAGGCGCATATTACGCTTTCCGCGCGAGCGCGGCAGCCGTATCGCGGGCCGCCTGCAGCGTCTGCTCGACGTCGTCCGCGGTATGAGCCGTGGAGACGAAGAGATTCTCATAAGCGCCAGGATGGAACAGCACGCCGCGCTCCAGCATGCCCTCCCACCAATGCCGGAACATGGTTTGATCGGCATGGCGCTCGGCATCGCGATAATTGTGAATCGGCTGCGTCGCGAACCACACCTGCATCAGCGGTCCGACGCCAACGACATAAGCCGGAAGGCCGGCCTCCTGCATCACCGCGCTCAAGCCGTCGCGCAGCCGGTCGGAGACGTCATAAAGCCGCGCGAACAGCCCGTCCTGGGCAAGTTCGTCGAGCGCCGCATTCGCCGCCGCAACGGCAATGCCATTGGCGGTATAGGTGCCGGCCATCGAGACCGTGCCGTTGGCCACCAGCGCCATGACCTCGCGCCGGCCGCCGAGCGCCGCCACCGGAAAGCCGCCACCGAGCCCCTTGGCGAAGACCGACAGATCGGGCCGCACATTATAATGCTTTTGCGCGCCGCCGAGGCTGACGCGAAAACCGGTGATCACCTCGTCGAAAATCAGCAGAATACCGTGCTGCTGCGTCAGCTCGCGCATCGCTTCGAGATAGCCGGGCTTGGGCAGAATGCAGCCCGTGTTGCACATCACCGGCTCGGTGAGCACGGCGGCAATCGAATCGCCCTCGCGCGCGATCACATCGGCGAGAATCTGCGGATCGTTCCACGGCAGGATGATGAGATTGTCCTCGACACCGCTCGGCATGCCGGGGCCTTGCGCCACCGGCACCGGCCGCTCGTCGGGGCCGGCTTTGTCGATCGAGGGATGCTTGCTCCAATACACGCCGTCGGAAAAGCCGTGATACATGCCCTCAAAACGGATGATTTTGCGGCGCTTCGTATAGGCGCGGGCCAGGCGCGTCGCGTAGAGCACCGCCTCGGTGCCGGTGTTGCACAGCCGGACCTGTTCGATACTCGGGACGGCGGCGATGATTTTTTCGGCCAGCACCGCTTCGTCGGCGGTCGGGAGCGCGAAGACCGTGCCGCGCTGCTGGATGAAATCGACCACAGCCTGCGTCACCTTGGGTGGCCGGTGGCCGAGGATCATCGGGCCAAGGCCGAGCAGATAATCGATATATTCATTGCCATCGACATCGCGCAAGCGCGGCCCCGCGCCACTCTCCACGAACAAAGGATAAGGCGTCCAGCCGGACCATTGCGCCCGCGCGGTCGAATTCACCCCGCCCGGGATGACATCACACGCGGCGGTAAACAGTGCACCGCTTGTGGAGCTGCGCAGAAAAGGCTTGTGAATGGAATGCATGCAAACTCTCAGATGATACCAAAGGTCACGAGAAGCGACCTTTGGGCCGCTCTTCACTTTTCGCTTAATCTTATTGAAAAGGCGAAAAATTAAGAAAGGAACCAACGGTCATTCTTTATGACCGTCGGTATGACGATGACGGCCGGCTCTGGGCGCTCGACCCCGAATCCGGCAAGGGCGCCCTTATGGCGCCCGAGTGTCATAACATTGTGACCGCGGCGCGCATGGCTGCTCACCGCAATATGCGCATCCGGATCTCACTCCGGAAGGAAAATCTTCCGCATGTCGGCGGCGATCTGCGGCACCAGCGACGGCATCGCGGCGGTGACTTCCGCAAAAGTCTCGAAGGCGCGGTACGGAATACCTTCCCGCTCGCAATGGCCGCGCAGCTTGCCCTTGGCGAAGACGAAGGACGCTTCCTCGGCGAGACAAAAGTCGGACCGTCCGTCACCGATCAGAATGACCGGACGGATATGGCGCGCGGCGACACATTTGCATACGCCGCTGCCGGCCCGGCAGCCCGAATCCGCATTGGGGAACTCCAAGCGCCAGCTTGTCGCACCGGCTTGGACCAGGCGATTCGCCTTGCGCGGCACCTTGACCTTGAGGCGGCTCAACGTGCGGTCAATCGAACGGTCGAGACCGTCCGAAATGATCTCGACGCTCGCATCGATCTCGCGGGCTGCCGTGACGAAGGTGCCAAAACCCGCGTCGACCTTCAACTCGTCGATCGCTCCGTCGAGCTCGGCGGGGGAAGCCGTCAACAGCGCGACCTGGCGCGCGAGGCATTCGCGCGAGCCGATCCGACCAGTCACCCAGGCGCGCTCGATATCCAACCATGCCGGGGCGGCAAAGCGCTCCAACAAGAGATCCGTGGCATCTTCCCGGGTAATGGTCCCATCGAAATCGACAACAAAATGTACCGACATCAACACCAACTCCAAACTGATGCCAAATTCCCGAGCAATTCCTATGCCAAACTACATAATATTGATTTAATTTAATATTTTGCGCCGCACAGAAAATAGATACTACAAAAAATGTAGCCCCTCCCGCAATTTGTAATCTTGTAGGCCCCTCAAGGGCTTACCGTCCCCGGAACTGGCAGCGTACGAATGAAATTGGCCACTTCGTGCGGCTGGACGACCGAAGCGCGGATCAGCGTGTCGTAACGCTGGGAGAAGGTGCGGATATGCTCCACGCCGCTCAGCACCAGGTAATGGGACCCGAGATAGATGGCAACCTGCTGCTGGCCGAAAACCGTGAAAGGCGCGGAAAAGGCGTTGCGGAGCGCATAAAGATAGACACGCAGGCTTGGATAGAGCTCCTCAATCAAGTCGGCCATCCGCAGCAGAGCGGCGCGGCGCGCCTCGGCCGGCAACCCTTTCCATTGCGCGGTCCCGGCAGCAAAGGTTTCGATCCGCTCGAGGGCGACGCAGGCCTCGAGCTCGTTTTCCGGCCGCCGCAGCAGGGCGAGGCGCTCATGCGCCTGATCGATGGAAATGATGGCATCGGCGCCGATCATCTCCGCATATTCGTGCCGCAGCACGTCCGGGGTCTTGAGGAAATCGGGGAATGTCGCCGGCACCGTGCGCACACGGTAGCCGGTGGCGTCCTCAGTCCATCTGAGCCAATGGTCGTCGGCCGGCGAATTGACCTGGGTCTCCAGCCGCAAAACCGTCGCGACGATTTTCGCCCCCACCTCCTCGCGCTGGCTGAGGCCCAAAAGCCAATCGAGCGACACGCCCGCAAAAGCCGCAATGGCCACCAGCGTCTCGGCACGCGGCAGCCGGCGGGACTCTTTGTCCAGCAACTGCGCCAGGGTCGAGCGGTCGAAGCCGGCGCGGCGCGCGAATGCCGCATGATTGAGGCCGGAGCGCTCGATGACCTGGATCAGGCGCTCGCGGAAGACGGCGGAGCGGTCGGGCGAACTCATGCTGCTCTCCTAGCCAATGGTTACAATCATATCATATTGTTTATTATTGTAAACATAATTTCAAATCCGCATATATCAGTAACATTGCCAAACATGTCAGGAGGTGTATCCTATAAATATCAGTTCAACCCCTTCGAATCACTGGAGTAATCAGGTGAGTGCCGCCGCGCCCCGTGTCATGTGGAAAAGAAAAACAGTCGAGTGGCAAACGCTCGCTCTCGCGGCAGTAATCTACGGCGGCTGGTTCGCGGTGACCTATTGGCAGGCCGCCCTCCCCTGGTGGGTCGTCACCCCCGTCGGCGCCTGGCTGATCGCCTGGCACTCGCAATTGCAGCACGAGATTCTGCACGGCCATCCGACCACCTCCCGCGCGTTCAACCGCTTCCTCGCCTCCTGGCCGGTCTCGCTCTGGCTGCCGTACGAGACCTATCGCACCGCCCATTTGACCCATCATCGCGACGAGCGCCTGACCGACCCGATCGACGATCCGGAAAGCTATTACCACACCCAGTCGCACTGGGCGGACCGGCACCCGATCAGCAAGGCACTGGTCACCGCCCAGTCCACCCTGCTGGGCCGCATGGTGATCGGCCCGCTGTGGATCGTCCCCCGGTATGTCGTCGCCGTGGTGCGCAAGGCTCTCCAGGGCTGCGCCATCGAGCGCCGGGCCTTGGCCGAACATATCCCGGCGCTGCTGCTGGTGCTGATCTGGCTCGTCTTCGTCTGCAAGATGAACATGTTGTACTATATCTTCGGCATGGTCTACCCGGCGACGGCGCTCATGCTCGTGCGCTCCTTTGCCGAACATCGCGCCGAGGACGAAGTGGAAGAGCGCACCGCGATCGTCGAAAATTCCTGGATCCTGGGGCCGCTGTTCCTGTTCAACAACCTGCATGCGGCCCATCACGAGAATCCGATGATCCCGTGGTATGAAATCCCGGCCTGGTACAAAGCCAACCGCGCGCGCTTGATCGCGCAGAACGGCGGGCTCGTCTACAACAGCTATTTCGAGGTGGCGCGGCTTTATCTGCTGCGGCCGCACGATACGGCGGTGCACCCGCATGACCGCGCGATGAATTACGATCAGATTCAGGCCGGCAAGGGATATCCTGCCGCAAGCGCCTCCGAATCCCAGGCAAGCGTTTCCGCATAATCGTCCAAGCTTACCGGTTGAAAGCCGGTGAGCGCCAACGTCTCACCGAGCGGCGCGAACCAGGCGCGCGTATGCGCGGCGGCAAATGCGTCCTTGAGCGCGGTCACGGTCGCCGCATCGGTCGTCGGCGAGGCGACGAAAGCCGGGATTGGCGCGAGATCGGTACTCTCCAGCACGCGAATGCCCCGCGTCAGCTCCGGCAGGTGCAATTTCAGCAACATGTGCCAATAGCCGTCCAGCGGCCCGACATCGATCGTGCCGTCGCGCACCGAATCGACGATGCGCCGCGCCGTGATCAGATTGCCCTTCACGTTGTTGTAAAGCGTCGGGTGCCGGGCATCGTGATATTTGAGCAGGTGATGGCGCAGCGCATTGAACCCGGAATGGGAATGTTCGACCGTCCAGCCCAAGGTGCCGGCAAACGTGTCTTCGAGTTTGCGGTACGGACTGTCCGCGCGCACGATGATGTCGGAGCGATACAAAGGTTTGCCCTTGGCCCAATCGGCCGCGGGGATCGGCGCGGCAATCGGAATATTGGGCGTGAGGCGCAAGGCAATCGGATAGCCGCACATCTGCACAGCCCCAAGATCGCCGCGCGCCCATAGATCCTCGAGCGGCTGCGGCGCCGGATAGGGCGTATAGGCCATCGGCACGCCTGCCTCATCGGCCACGTGCACCAGCAGCTCGCGCCACGCAGCCTCGGCAGCGGGCGAAACCGAATACATGCGGGCATTGGCGATGAGATTGGTCATGCGAGTCTCTTAAGGTATAAGCTCAAATAGTGCCGCGCGACCCTTCTCCCAGAGGGAGAAGGTGCCGAACGAAGTGAGGCGGATGAGGGGACACCGAATCATCATTGGCTGAACTCTTGTGATGGCCAATCTAGCGAGGGAGTCCCCTTCATCCGCCTCACTTCGTTCGGCACCTTTGATTTTAAGATCACAGGTCATCCCTCGCCCAATATCTCACATCTTCATCGACATCGTTTGCAAGCTTGCGCAGGCACAGTCTTGCGGCTTTGTTTCTCGGGAAGCTAATTAACGCACTCGCAACTCCGCGCCGCACATCCGCAACCGGATCGTCGCTCGCGGCAACAAGCGCGGCAATGGCTTCCTTCGCCTGCAAATGCCCGAGCGCGGAAGCCGCGCTTTCTCGCACTTGAGCGCTTCTGTCGGTAAGCAAGGGGATGAGTAGCGGGACAGATCGTTTCTTATATGGCATTCGCGGCGTGCCGAGTTGACCCAGCAAAAATGCACCGAGATCTCTGTCCCGAGACCTTCTTGATTTTATCATTTTCTCGGCCAGGTGGAAGGTTTCAATCTCCCCCCGGATTTGCAACTCGCGCGCCGCGGCGGTTCTCACAATATCCGTTCTATCATTCAGGAACGGTATTAAGGCATGAGAAGGATACAGTTTAAGCGCTTGCCAAACCAGCATTCTCAGCGAATGACCGGAATTATCAGAGCTCACGTCAATCATCTGAATTCCTACTCTTGCCACCCTTAGACCAACGAGGGTCCGTTTTATCCTCACGCTTTCATTCTCCCTTCGGGAGAAGGGTGCGCGGCAAGATTCCGGCTAAGATCCGATCTCCGCTTTGCGCCTCGCCACATATTCATCCAATTCCGCTTTCACCGCATCATCGAGCGGCGGCGGCACATAGGATTCGAGCGCGCGTTTCCACACGCCCTCCGCACGCTGGGTCGCATCGCGCGCACCCGCATCGCGCCAATTCTCGAAATTGCTCCAGTCCGACAGGATGGGGCGATGGAAGGCGTTTTCGTAACGCGCGAGCGTGTGCGGCGAACCGAAGAAATGACCGCCTGGGGCAACAGCGCCGATGGCATCGAGGCCGATGTCATCGTCGGTGAAATCAATCGGCTTTAAGATCTCGGCCCAGCCGCGCAACATTTCGGCGTCCACGATGATTTTCTCGAAGGAGGCAACCAAGCCGCCCTCGAGCCAGCCCGCAGCATGGTTGATGAGGTGGCTGTGGCTCATGATCGAGGCCCAGAGCGAGAAGGCCGTTTCATAGGTCGATTGCGCATCGACCGCAGGCGAAGCATTCACCGCGCTGGTTCGATAAGGAATCTTCAGCCGCCGCGCGAGTTGCGCGCCGCCCAAAGTGGCGTTGACATATTCCGGCGTGCCGAATGCCGGTGAGCCCGAACGCATATCGACATTGGACGTGAAGCCGCCGAGCACGCAAGGACAGCCCTTGCGCACCATCTGCACGAGTGCAATCACGGCCAATGCTTCCGCCGTCTGCTGTACGAGCGCGCCCGCCAATGTGACCGGCGCCATGGCGCCCATCAGCGTGAACGGCGTGATGACGCAGCATTGGTTGTGCTCGGCAAAAGTGAGGATGCCTTCGAGCAATTCCTCGTCCACCCGGCGCGGCGAATTGACATTGGTGACGACCATCAAGCTCGGTTCACGAACGAGATCGTCAATGCTGCACTGATGCTCGATCGCCGCCATGCGGATCGCATCCATGGTGGGTACCGCGCCGATGCCGCGCCCCGCCCAAACGATGTCCGAAAATTCGATATGCGCCTTGTACATGTCGAGATGCCGCACCGGCACTGGCACATCCACCGGCTCGACCACGACGCCACCCTGCCAGTGCAAGATCCCTAGAGCATGGGTGAGCTTGATGATGTCGCGGAACGCTTCGATGTCGCCGTAGCGGCGGCCGCGCGACAGATCCGAAACGTTCGGCGCGCCGTTTACCGGGCCGAAATTGACGACATTGCCACCGACATGCAGATCGCGCGCGCGGTTGCGCGAGCGCAGCACGAATTTTTCCGGCGCATGCTGGATGAAGTTTTGGACAACATCGCGCGGCAGGCGCACCATTTGCGTCTCGTCGACGACGACGCAGCCATTCTGCCGGTAGATATCGCGCGCGCGCTTCAGCAGAATTTCGATGCCACCGGTTTCCAGCAGCGTGAAAGCGGCATCAATCAGCCGCTCGATCTGCTCAGCATTGAAGATCTCGACCGGCGCCCAACGGTTTTGCAATCGTGGCAAAGGCGTCAGCGTCCCGCTTGGCGCCGACCGCGGACCACCGCGTGAGCGTTCACGACGGCTTCTATGCGGGGCATTTTCGATGGTCATGGATGAGTCTTTCTATTCGGAATAATCCTCAATCTTACTGCGCATCCCTTCTCCCGCTTTGCGGCAGAAGGGAGCCCATGATCAGCCCCGCAGCAACAATCCCTTCGGATCGTGCAGCGGCTTCGCGGTGATCGTCGCCGTGCAGATCTTGCCGAAAATATTGATCGTGAAGGTCTCGCCGTCGCTTGCCAGCGCCGCCGGCACATAGCCCATCGCGATGCTTTTGCCCACGCAATGGCCGAAACCGCCCGAGGTGACATAGCCGACCGGCTTGCCGTCCTTCTCGATCGACTCGTAGCCGATCACATCGGCATGATCGGCATCGACCACCATAGTCACGAATTTCTTCTTCGGTCCCGTCTCGCGCTCTTTCAGCACAGCGTCGCGGCCATTGAATTCGGGCTTCGAAAAATCAACGAAGAGATCGAGGCCAGTCTCGGCGGGCGTGTAGTCGGGGCGGAAATCCTTGTTGAACGAGCCGTAATTCTTCTCGAGCCGCAGCGAGGACAGCGCACGTCCGCCGAAATGCACGAGACCAAAGTTCTGGCCTGCCTCGACAATGTCGTCATAGAGCGCGACCTGGAAATCCGGCGTCGTCCATACCTCGTAGCCAAGTTCGCCGGTAAAGCCCGAGCGCGACAGAATGCACGGCGCGAGCCCGACCGCCGTTTCCGTCAATTGGAACAGTTTGAAGGCATCTTTGGCGAGATCGACCCGCACCAGCTTCTGCAGGAGCGCACGCGAATTGGGGCCGGAAATCGAAAAGCCGGTCAAGGTTGACGCACGGCTCAGCACCGTGACGTCGGCGGGTGGATTCTGGCTCCAGAACCAGCGCATGTGAAACTCTTCGGCAAAGCCAGAGCCGAACAGCATGTAACGGTCTTCATCGAGGCACGAGATCGACAGATCGCCGATGATCTTGCCGGCGGGCGAGAGCATCGGCGCCAGCGCCATGCGGCCGGGGCGCGGCATTTTACACGCGAGCACTTTGTCGAGCCAGGCGCGGGCGCCTTTGCCGCGCACTTCGTATTTGCCGTAGTTCGAGGTCTCGTACATGCCGACCGTCTTGCGCACGGCCTGGCATTCCGCCTTGACGATCGGAAACGCCTCCGAGCGGCGATAGGTCGGCGTCTCCTGGCGCGCGACGCCGTCGGGCGCAAACCACAAGGCATGTTCCAGACCGAAATTCGCGCCCCACACCGCGCCGGCCTGATCGAACCGGCCATAGACCGGCGTTGCGCGCACATTGCGTGCCTCGGGCAATTCCTCGTTCGGGAAGGCGAGGCGGAAGCGGCGGCGATAATTCTCAACGACTTTGCGGTACGTATAGGTCGGCGTCGCGAAGGAGCCGAACCGCGATACGTCCATCGCGAGAATATCCGAGCCCGGATCGCCCTTGGTCATCCATTCGGAGAGCACGAGGCCGATGCCACCGCCCTGGCTGAAGCCGGCCATCACGGCGCAGGCGACCCAGTAATTGCGCAAACCGCGCACCGGACCGACAAGCGGATTGCCGTCCGGCGCAAAGGTGAACGGGCCATTGATGACCTTCTTGATGCCCGCGCGGGCGACAGCGGGGAAATGCTTGAAGCCCACTTCCAATTCGGGCGCGATGCGCTCGAGATCGTCGGGCAGCAATTGCATCGAAAAATCGTCCGGCGTCTTGACCGGCGACCACGGCACGCAGGCTTTCTCGTAAGTGCCGAGCAGCGCGCCCTTGCCCTCCTGGCGGAAATAGATCTCGCCGGAGAAGTCGGTGGTGTTGACGAATTCTCGGTCGCGGCCTTCGAGCTCCGGGATCGCCTCAGTGACGATATACATATGCTCCATCGCGAGCACCGGCAGCTCGATGCCGACCATGTGGCCGACTTCGCGCGCCCATAGGCCGCCGCAATTCACCACATGATCGGCATGCACCGTGCCCTTGTCGGTCACCACATCCCACGTGCCGTCGCGCCGCTGGTTGAGTTCGAGCACGCGGGTGAAGCGGTGGATTTCCGCGCCCAGCATGCGGGCCGATTTCGCATAGGCCTGCGTCGTGCCGGCCGGATCGCAATGGCCGCCATCGGCGCGCCATGCCGCACCGATGAAATATTGTTCCTCGAGCAGCGGATTGAATTTTTTCGCTTCCCTGACCGACAGAATCTCGGTCTCCATGTGCAAGTGCCGCGCGCGGCTCGCCATGAGATGCAGAAAATCCATCTCGCCGTCGTTGGAGGCAAGATAAAGGCCGCCATTGGCGTGAATGCCGCAGGATTGGCCTGAGAAAGCTTCGAGCTCGCGCAACAGATCGAGCGTATATTTCTGCAGACGCGACACATTGGCGTCGCCGTTAAACGTGTGGGTGCCGCCGGCCGCATGCCATGTGGAACCGGACGTCAATTCGCTCTTTTCGATGAGCATCACATCGCGCCAGCCGGCCTTGGCGAGATGGTAAAGAACGCTACACCCGACGACGCCGCCGCCAATCACCACCGCCTGCGCATGCGTTCTCATAAAGCCCCGTCCTTCTTGGATTTTTGTTGCTGCTTCAGCACATCAAGATGCGGCATGATCGGGTGCGGGGCCTGTCGTGTCCATGCCAAAATTTAGATGCCGGACGGAGCGCCATCGGATTTTGAGGGATGGCACTTGCCCCGCTTGCAGCGATCCTCTTCACCCGTCGAGCCGATAGGCCTTGGCTGCCGTATCGCGGTAGAACGCGCGCAGCTCCGCATCGCTGCAACCATGAAGAATCTCGTCGAGAATCTCGATCCAGAGCGGATAGGGATGGGTCAGCGTCGAAACCGTCCAATCGGAGCCGAACATCGTCCGCCCGAAACCGAAACAGGCAATGACATGTTCGACATAGGGCCGGATGATTTGCGGCGTCCAGGCGTTGGGATCGGCTTCGGTGATGACGCCCGACATCTTGCAATAGACGTTCGGCAGGAAGGCGAGTTCGCGCAACTCGCTCCACCACGGCTCGCGAAACCCGAAGCGAATGCCGGGCTTGCCGATATGGTCGAGAATGAAAATCACTTCTGGACAGCGCCGCACGAGTTCGATCGCATGAGTCATCTGCCAATGTTTGATGCATAGATCGAAGCTCAAACCATATTTGGCTAGCAGCCGCACGCCGGCAATGAAATCCGGCTCAAGGCAAAAGGCCGGGTCCGCTTCGCTCTGGATGAGCCGGCGAATCCCGCGCAGCGATTTGTGCTCGGCCAAAGCGACAAGATCGGCCTCGACGAAAGCGCCTTTTTCCAAAGGCGCATGCGCGACCATCGCAGCAATGCGCGGCTCCTCGCGGGCAAGCCCGTCGATGAACCCCGCTTCGTCAAGATGCAGGCCCGGATCGGCGGCGACCTCCACAAAGACCACCTTCTCGACTTGCACTGCATCACACGCTGCATCGAATTCGGGCAAAAGATGGCGCCCGAGAAGTGCCGGCGCCTGTTGCATCCAGGAATAGGAAAGACGCGCCGAGTCATAGAGATGAATATGCGCATCGATCAACGGAAAATCTGGCATAAGCATTCCTTAGAGTCAGGACCTGAATCAGATAAGGTCTGGATAAGATCAGAAAGGCCGAGCGCCGCGTCGCATGCAGATCTTGACGGAACCGGCTTGCTGGTCAAGAGCGGTACTGGCATCATGTGCGAATCTGGAGGATGACGTGAACAAAACATTCGTCGGCGTCGATTGGGGCACATCGTCTTTACGCGCCTATCTCGCCGATGCGGGCGGCAAGATTCTCGCCGTTCACCGCAGCTCCGCCGGCATTCAACAGCAGCAGGGCGCATTCGAATCGACGCTCGGTACCGTTTTGACCGAATTGGCCGCGCCGCCGCATGTCCCCGTGCTCATGGCAGGTATGATCGGCAGTCGCCAGGGCTGGATCGAAGCGCCCTATGTGGAAACGCCATGCGATGCCAAGCGCCTGGCCGCCGGCCTCGCCGATGTCCCCAACGGGCTCGGACGCGATATTCGCATCGTGCCGGGCCTGTGCGACCTGTCCGGCCCCGCACCGGACGTGATGCGCGGCGAGGAAACACAATTGCTCGGGCTGCTGCGCGATTTTCCGAGCCAGTATGGCGCCGTCGTCATGCCGGGGACTCATAGCAAATGGGTGCGGGTGCAGGATGGGCGAATCCTCGGCTTCGCCACCTACATGACCGGCGAGATGTTCAAGGTGCTCAAAGACCATACAATTCTCGGGCGGCTGATGCCTGCCGAGAGCCCCGACGATCCAGAAGCCTTCGCCCAAGGCGTCGATCATGCCGGGTCGAGCGGGCATTTTCTCAATCATATTTTTTCGGCGCGCACATTCGGCCTGTTCGACCGGCTGCCGGCGGCGTCCCTAAAGAGCTATTTGTCCGGCCTGGTCATCGGCCATGAAGTGCGGGCGGCGGCCGGCGGCGCCTCCGGCCCCGTCGCGATCGTTGCCGATCAAGCGCTTGCGGCGCTCTATGCCCAAGCCTTGCAGCGCATCGGCTGCGCCCATGAAACGGCCCCCGACCACATCGTCCTGCGCGGCTTAAGCGAGATCGCGCGGTCCGCCGATCTGGTGTCATAATTCTGTCTGCGAATTGTGATGATGCAGTGTAGCGCGACAGCGTGCCGGAATCACAAAGAGTCTGGTGCGGATCGCGCAGCTTGGGCCTGTTAAAGCGAATGACTGGGTCTAGGGGGCATCATGTGGGCATTGCAATATTCCGCCGAACCTCCGGCCATCGTGACGAATCTGCCGGTCGTCAAGAAAATGCCGAAGATTGTCCGCGATTTGATGGGCTTGCCCGCCACCCTCGGCCGCGTCGGTGACCTCGAAATCCGCCTGGCGACGACGAAGAAAGAAATTCGCAAGGCCCAGCGGCTGCGCTACCGCGTCTTCTTCGAAGAAGGCCATGCCATCCCCGACCGCACCGCCGCTTTGTTGCGCCGTGACATATGTCCGTTCGACCGTGTCTGCGATCATCTGCTCGTCATCGACCACGCGGCGCGCAGCACCCATTTGAAACGCAAGAAATCGCGTGTGGTCGGCGCCTACCGGTTTTTGCGGCAGGATGTGGCGATGCGCAATTTCGGCTTCTATTCGACGGCTGAATTCGACGTGACGTCCCTGATCGCGCGCCACCCCGGCAAGCGCTTCATGGAGCTTGGCCGCTCCTGCGTGCTCGAAGCCTACCGCAGCAAGCGCGTGATCGAATTGCTCTGGCAAGGCATCGCCGCCTATGTGCAGCATCATGGCATCGACGTGATGTTCGGCTGTGCGAGCTTTGAAGGCGTTAGGCCGCAAGATCATGCCGAGGCGCTCGGCTATCTGCATCACCACGCCAAGGCCAAAGGCGATTATGCGGCGAGCGCGCTCGCCAATCGCTACAGCCGCATGGATGTGCTCGGAGCCAAGGACATCGATCCGCGCCGCGCCATTGCCGCGATGCCGCCGCTGGTGAAGGGCTATTTGCGTATCGGTGCGCGCTTCGGCGACGGCGCGGTGATCGATTGGCAATTCAACACGACCGACGTGCTGGTGATTCTTGCCGTCGATCAGATCGAGGCGCGCTACCTCAATCATTTCATTCCACAGAAAGTGGCGATGGCCGCTTAGAAGGCTTCGTCCTTCAAAATGGCCGCCAAGGCCTCGCGATAAGTCGGATAGGCCAGCGCGACACCGAGATCGCGCTTCATCTTCGCATTCGACACACGCTTGTTCTCGCCATAAAAGCTGCGCGCCATCGCTGTCAAACGTGCGCTGGCGAAATCCTGCTCGGCCGGAGGCTCGACGCCCAGCAGCGATGCGCCATAGGTCACGACATCCTGCGGCGGTGCCGGATAGTCGTCGGTGACGTTCCACAGGCCGCCGCCGTCATGGGCGAAGGCCGCACGAATCGCCCGCGCAATGTCCTCGACATGGATGCGGTTGAACACCTGGTCCGGCTTGATCAGCCGCTTGGCGGTACCATTGCGCAAATTGACGAATGTATTGCGGCCCGGCCCGTAAATGCCGGCGAGGCGCAGGATGTGAACGGCCTTGCCGGTCTGCGCAGCGAGGGCGCTCCACTCGTTCTCCACTGCAACGCGCGCCACGCTGCGCGCACTCTTCGGATTGGGCGCCGTCGTCTCATCGACCCATGCGCCGCCGTGATCGCCATACACACCCACTGTCGAGAGATAGACGATGCGGGTCAGTTGGGCGGTTACCGCGAGCGCGTCGCGCAAAACATCGAGAACGGGATCGCGCAGTCCGTCGGGCGGAATGCTGACAAGCACGTGCTCGGCGCGCGCGAGTGCCTCATACAGTTCCGGCGTGCCGTGTTGGCCATCGAACACCAGTGCGTTGAATCCCGCCTGCGTCAAGGCGGCAACTTTGTCCTGCGTGCGCGCCGTGCCGACGATCTGCGTGCCATCGGCCGCGTGATGGCGCACATAATATTGCGCCGTATAGCCCAAACCAAAAATCAGAAGACTCATGCCTCTATCCATTCAGCGCGAACCTCATCATCCGTTTCGCGCGCAAACGCTTGCGCGGCATGATGCTGAAACACATCCGGCGGCGCAAGCCGCGCCAGCGCCCACACTGCGGCACCGCGGACCACAGGCGACTCATCATTTAAATGGCCGATCGCAATGTCCGCCATCGCAGGGTCTTTCGCATTGCCAATGGCGATCAGCACGTTGCGCAAGAAACGGTCGCGGCCGATGCGCTTGATCGGACTGCCGGAGAAATGCGTGCGAAAGGCTGCGTCGTCGAGGCTCGCGAGAAAGGTGAGATCCGGCGCATTGAGATCGCCGCGCGCCGCAAGCTTCGCCTCGCGGCTGGCTTGCGCGAATTTGTTCCAGGGACAGACCGCAAGACAATCGTCGCAACCATAGATGCGGTTGCCCATCGCCTGGCGCAGTGCGCGCGGAATCGGCCCTTTGTGCTCGATGGTGAGATAGGAAATGCAGCGGCGCGCGTCGATCTGATAGGGCGCGGGGAACGCGTCGGTGGGGCACACGTCGAGGCAGGCGCGGCACGAACCGCAATGATCCACTTCGGCCTCGTCCGGCGCGAGGGGCAATGACGTGAAGATCGATCCGAGAAACAGCCAAGAGCCGAACTCGCGCGAGACAAGATTGGTATGTTTGCCCTGCCAGCCGAGCCCCGCGCTCATGGCCAAAGGCTTCTCCATGACCGGCGCCGTATCGACGAAGACCTTCACATCGCAGACCTCGGGCTTCGCGGCCTTGACCAGCCATTGCGCCAGCAGCTTCAGCTTGCCCTTGATGACGTCATGATAATCGCGGTTGCGTGCATAGACCGAGATCGTTCCCTTGTGTCGGGCGGCCAATGTCGCGCGCGGATCCTCTTCGGGCCCGTAATTGACGCCCAGCATGACGATGCTGCGCACTTCGGGCCACAGCACGCGTGGGTCGGCCCGCCGCGCCGCCGTGTCCTGCATCCAATCCATCGAGCCATGCCGATCGAGTGCCAGCCACGCCGCCAAGCGTTCGGGCGCAAGCGGCAGCGCATCCGGCGCCGCGATCCGGCACAGGTCGAATCCCAAATCCTTGGCCGCCACCGCCAAGCGGCTTTTGAATGCGGTATGGTCGCTTTGCATCGTCTCGACCGGAGAAGTTCCTACCCCCAATTATAGCGGGGCGGCTGCAGAAATGGATGCCACGATCCAGGATCAGAAATCGAGTTCGGCGTAAATCTCCGACGGCGCCATGCCCGGCGTGCGGTCGGCCAGAAGCGGGCGGAACGAGGGACGCGATTTCAGCCGGACATACCAATCCTTGGCCGCCTCATCCTCGCCCCAAGGCACGTCGCCGAGATAATCGACGCTGGAAAGATGGGCGGCCGCGGCAAGATCGGCATAGCTCATCTCATTGCCCGCGAGCCATTTGCGCTTGCCGACGAGAAAACCGATGTAGCGCAGATGATAGCGGACATTGTTGCGTGCGGCGCGTACCACGTCCATGTCGAGCGGCCCGCCGCCGCGCTCCTGCGGCATGAAGCGCTTGTATACTTTCTCGGTGATCAGCGGTTCGGAGACTTCCGCGAAAAACTTGTCGTGGAACCAGCTCATCAGGCGCCGCACCTCGACGCGCGCGGCCGGATCCGGCGGCAGCAGCCGCTGATTGGTGGTCGTGCGGCTCCGCGTCTCGTCGAAATATTCGGCGATGATGCCGGTGCCGGGCAAAACCTGCCCCGATTCCTCGACCATCACCGGCGTCCGGCCGGCCGGGTCGAGCAGCAGGAAATCGTACCGCCGCTCGAACACCCGTTCCTCGATCAGCTCCGCATCGACGCCGAACTCGCCCAAGAGCAAGCGGACGAACCGCGAATGCGGACACAACGGATGATGGTACAGGGTGGCCATTAATGGTCCTTAACCATGCATAAAGGCGCACACAAGGCTCAGCCGCAAGATGTGGCGACCAACAGATATTGTGGTGAACAAAAGGTAAAAGCGGGATGGGATAACGCTCTCACACTCCATTCCGCCGGGTGAGGTTCAGCAAGTTTTGCAGCACATTCTCCGCGGCAAATCCCACGCTTCTCATCAATTGCTGAACGAGCGTCTGCTTTTCTTCCATCGTCACTTTGAAAATCCGCGCCTCGTGCCGCGCGCGGAAGAGATAATCGTCCGATGTGCTCAACGCGTCGATGAGGCCGAGCGACAGCGCCTCCTGGCCGTACCAATGATCGCCATTGGCGACTTTTTCCAGCTCGATCTGCGGGCGGTAGCTCTGCACGAAGTGCTTGAACGCTACATGGGTCGCGCTGAGCTTTTCCTTGAAATGCTCGCGGCCCTCTTCGGTGATTTCGCCGAGCACGGAGACGGTGCGCTTATATTCGCCGGCCGTATATTGCTCGTAGTCGATGTCGTTCTTCTTGAGCAGCCGGTACAAATTCGGCACTTCCGCGACGACACCGATCGAGCCGACCACCGCGAAAGGCGCGCAGAGAATCTTGTTGGCGGTGCAGGCCATCAGATAGCCGCCGCTTGCTGCGACCTCGTCGACGCAGACGGTCAGCGGAATTTTCGCGTCGCGGATGCGCAGGAGCTGCGACGCGGCATAGCCATAGGAGGTGACCAGCCCGCCGGGGCTGTCGATCTTGACGACGATCTCGTCACTCTCGGGCTTGGCGATGGTCAAAACGCCGTCGATCTGCTGGGCGAGCTGCTCGGCGGCGCTCGCCTTCGTGTCGCCCTTGAACTCGATGAGGTAGAGGCATTTGCGCGTATCCTTGCGCTCGAGCTTCGCCTCTTTCTTATGGGCCTTGCGCCGCGCTTTCAGCGCCTTCTTGTCGAGCACTTTCGCGACGAAACGCTCTTCCATCTCGTCGTAAAGGTGATTGAGATTGCTGATCGTGAGGCCGGTCTCGTCCTCCTCCTGCCCGCGCGCCACCGACGCGATGAGAATGACGAGGCCGCCAACCGCACCGACGATCAGCGCCGCCTTGAGGGCGAAAGACGCAATATGCAACCAGAAATCCATCGCGAACCTATCCCTGTGGCGCGGCCGGCCTGTGCCAGAATGGGGCGGCGCCCATTTACGCCGCAAACCCAAAATTCACCAAGAGGCGCCAGATTGGCGTCGAGACCGGCGCCTCCAGTTCTCGCGTAAGCCGGTCCGCTTCATGAATAAAGGGCGGTCCCTCACGGGGCCGCCCTTTTGTTTTCTTATTCGTCAGCGGCTTATTGGCTGGCCGTCTCTTCGGCTTTGCGCTCGGTCGCTTCCTTGGCCTCGATGTCCTCGCCGGTCTGCTGGTCGACGGCTTTCATCGAGAGGCGGATCTTGCCGCGCTCGTCGAAGCCGAGGAGCTTCACCTTCACCTTGTCGCCGTCCTTGACCACGTCCGAAGTCTTGGCAACGCGCTGCTTGGCGAGCTGCGAGATATGGACGAGGCCGTCCTTGGCACCGAAGAAGTTCACAAAAGCGCCGAAATCGGCGACCTTCACGACGGTGCCGTCATAGATCATGCCGACTTCCGGATCGGAGGCGATCGACTTGATCCAGTTGATCGCGGCCTTGATCGACGCGCCGTCCGAGGAGGCGACCTTCACGGTGCCGTCGTCCTCGATATTGATCTTGGCGCCGGTCTTCTCCACGATCTCGCGGATCACCTTGCCGCCGGTGCCGATCACTTCGCGGATCTTGTCGGTCGCGATCTTCATGGTCTCGATGCGCGGCGCATGTTCGCCGAGTTCGGCGCGGGCGCCGGTGATGGCTTTCGCCATCTCGCCGAGGATGTGCAGACGCCCACCCTTGGCCTGATCCAAAGCGACCTTCATGATCTCTTCGGTGATGCCGGCGATCTTGATGTCCATCTGCAGCGAGGTCACGCCGTTTTCCGTGCCGGCGACCTTGAAGTCCATGTCGCCGAGATGATCCTCGTCACCGAGGATGTCGGAGAGCACGGCAAAGCGCTCGCCTTCCAGGATCAGGCCCATGGCGATGCCGGCCGTCGGGCGCTTCAGCGGGACGCCCGCATCCATCAGCGCCAGCGAGGAGCCGCAGACCGTTGCCATCGAGGAGGAGCCGTTCGATTCCGTGATCTCGGAGACGACGCGGACCGTATAGGGGAATTCCGCGGCGGTCGGCAGCATCGGACGGATCGCGCGCCAGGCGAGCTTGCCGTGACCGATTTCGCGCCGGCCGGGTGAACCCATGCGGCCCGTCTCACCCACCGAGTAGGGAGGGAAGTTGTAATGCAGCAGGAAGCGCTCTTTGTATGTGCCTTCCAGGCTGTCGATGAATTGCTCGTCTTCGCCGGTACCGAGCGTTGCCACGACCAGCGCCTGCGTCTCGCCGCGCGTGAACAGCGACGAGCCGTGGGTGCGCGGCAGCACGCCGACTTGCGCCAGAATCGGGCGCACCGTCTTGACGTCGCGTCCGTCAATACGGATGCCGGTATCGAGAATGTTCCAGCGCACGACCTTGGCTTGCAGGTCGTGGAAGGCCTCCGCCACCTGTTCCTTCGGGAACTTGGCTTCGCCTTCGGCCGGCAGCAGCGCCGCGTTCACTTTAGCTTTCACGGCGTCGACAGCGGCATAGCGCTGGGCCTTTGCGGTGATTTTATAGGCTTCGCGCAACTCGGCTTCGGCCACATCGGCCACGGCCTTTTCGACGTCCGACTTATCGGCAATCGCCAATTCGCGCGGCTCTTTGGCCGCCTTTTCCGCGAGACGGATGATGGCGTCGATCACCGGCTGGAAACCGCGATGGCCGGTCATGACCGCATCGAGCATCACGTCTTCAGACAGCTCTTTGGCTTCCGATTCGACCATCAGCACGGCATCCGACGTGCCCGCGACCACGAGATCGAGATCGGAGTTTTTCATTTCTTCGATGGTCGGGTTGAGTTTCAACTGACCATTGACGAGGCCAACGCGCGCCGCGCCGACCGGGCCCATGAACGGAATGCCCGAAATGGTGAGCGCGGCGGACGCCGCCACCATCGACAGAATGTCGGTGTCGTTTTCCAGATCATGCGACAGGACCGTCACCACGACCTGCGTGTCGTTGCGGTAACCTTCCGGGAAGAGCGGGCGGATCGGGCGATCGATCAGGCGGGAAACCAGGGTTTCCTTTTCGGACGGGCGGCCTTCGCGCTTAAAATAACCACCGGGGATGCGGCCTGCGGCAAAGGCCTTTTCCTGGTAATTGACCGTGAGGGGGAAGAAGTCGACGCCCGGCTTCGGCGCCTTGGCGGAGACGACAGTTGCGAGCACCGTGGTCTCGCCCAGGCTCGCGAACACTGCGCCATCGGCCTGGCGGGCGATGCGGCCGGTTTCCAACACCAGCTTCTGCCCTGCCCAGTCGATGATTTCTTTGTGGATTTCAAACATTGATCGTTCTTTCTTGAGTTCGACCCAAGCGATCCGCGATCCTTCAACCATCGGCAAGATGGCGAGAGGCTGTGCGGGAGCACAGCATCCGGCGATCCTGCCATCAAACCGGACGCGGCCGGCTTGATCATGAAGGGTGATGAACTTGGGCAAGCCCAAGTTCATTCGGGCAGCGTTCGCTATAGGTCCTTACAACACATCACGAAAGACCAGCCCCATGCCGGCCCTCCGATGAGAAAAGCCCTCTCCGCGCGGGTGCGCGGAAAGGGCAAGTTTTGCTTAGCGACGGATGCCGAGCTTTTCGATGAGGGTCTTGTAGCGAGCCTCGTCCTTGCGCTTGACATAGTCGAGCAGCGTGCGGCGCTGCGACACGAGCTTCAACAGCCCGCGACGCGAATGGTTGTCCTTGACATGCGACTTGAAATGCTGGGTCAGGTTGTTGATGCGCTCCGTAAGGATCGCGACCTGCACCTCGGGCGAACCCGTGTCGCCCTTCTTGGCGGCATGTTCCTGAATCAGCGCCTGCTTGCGCTCAGCCGTAATCGACATCGGTTAGTCCTTTCTGATAACGAGAGAAATGGCCGCGCTCGCCAGGGAGCGCCGAGCCGATGCCCCACCTGCTTGAGGCCGAGCCGGGATGTCGTCCAGCAAGGTCCAAAAAAGGTGAGCGCGCCGGAGGCCAAAGCCGCCAGCGATGGGCGCTATATACACGAAAAGTGATGCAAGGCCAGCAAAGAATGCGCCCCAGCGTCCCGGTTCGCCGCACCGACGAACCGCCAATCCCTGGGCCACTCGCTCCACAGGGCGGATACGCAACCCTGGTTGACAATGCAGACATGGAATAAGCTATTGATATTTATTGATTATTAGCTCTATTAGTTTGTTCTCAAAAAAATTTCATTTTCGTATGGCACCTCCCCGACGATAAAACTCGGGACATTGGGTTCGCGCGATTCCTTCTATCTTGCCTCTCTCCAAATATTCGTGTTTTGTTCTATCATCAAACCTGCCGCTTGTCATCCCTCGGCTGCAGGTCAAGCAGCAACAACCCGCAAAAACAAGCCTCGACATTCCGCGCATCCGCGTGTATAGGCCTCGCCTCAACTCAACAACAGCGTCCCGAAACGCTCGGCACCAGCCGAAACGGAGAGAAAAATGAACCTGATCCAAACCCTGGAAGCCGAACAGGCTGCCAAACTCGCTGAAAAGCGCGCGACCCCTGATTTCGCCCCGGGCGACACCGTGATCGTCAACGTGAAGGTCAAGGAAGGCGAGCGTACCCGCGTCCAGGCCTATGAAGGCGTCTGCATCGCCCGCAACGGCGGCGGCCTCAACGAAAGCTTCACCGTCCGCAAGATTTCCTATGGCGAAGGCGTGGAACGCGTGTTCCCGATCTTCTCGCCGATGATCGACTCGATCAAGGTCGTGCGCCGCGGCAAGGTGCGTCGCGCCAAGCTCTATTACCTGCGCGACCGCCGCGGCAAATCGGCCCGCATCGCCGAAAAGCAGGACAGCGCCGCCGTGAAGGCAGCCAAGGCTGCGGCGAAGGCTGCCAAGTAAGTCTTTTTCGATTTCTTCGATTTTCAAGAGCGCCGCGCCCAGCGGCGCTCTTTGCTTTTGTGCGCGGACGCCGATCTATTCGTCCCGAAACCCCAACAGCCCCATCTTCGCCATCGCGAGATAAATCCCGGCGACATGCATCGATTGCGTGATCAGCCCGTCCGGCAGACCCGCCATCACCTCTGCTACCGGCACGAACTCGACTTGCAGCTCTTCACCATGGTCGAGATTTTGTTCCGCGACCAGGCGCGCCTCCGGCGCGTAGAAAATATGCAGGCCGTTGTTTTGAATCGCCGGATTGGGGTCGAGCACGCAGATGGAATGAAAGACATCCGCCGTATAGCCCGTCTCTTCGAGCAATTCGCGCCGCGCCGCCGCTTCGGCATCCTTGTCCGCCGCATCCATCATGCCGCCCGGCAATTCCAGGCTCATGCGTTTGGTCCCGTGGCGGTATTGCCGCACGAGGAGCATTTGCCGCTCGGGGGTGAGCGCTACCACATGCACCCATTCGGGATAGTGCAGCAGGTAATACGGGTCGATCACCGCGCCGTTCGGGCTGACGATCCGCTCGGCATGCAGGTTCATCCAGCGGTCGGCGTGGATGACACGGCGCGATTCGACCCGCCAGCCGTGGGTGCTTTTCTCATTCTTGCTCATGATTTCACCAGCGGTGCGTTGAGCAGCCAGCGATGGCCGAACGGATCGCGCAAGGCGGCATAGCGGGTGCCCCAGAAGGAATCGGTCGGCACGGTTTCGGGCTTGGCGCCCAGATTCACCGCCCGTTCGAAGGATTCGTCCACCTCCTGCGGCGTCGCGAATTCGAGGCTGACCGAAACGGTGGCCGGATCGCTCGGGATCGGCACCCGGCAATTGCCGAATTCGGGGAACATGTCCGCCAGGAACAACGAGCCACCGTTGATCACGAGCTCACAATGCATGATCCGCAGGCCATCGAACGAGGGCATCAGCACCCTTTGGGTCGCCCCGAACACCGCCGCGTAAAAGCCGATCGCGGCGGAGGCCGGGGAAACGGTCAGGTAGGGTGCCACGGCCGGACGGTCTGACATGCGCGCTCCGCAAATGTGAGGCCGCAGGATGTACTTCCCCTGCGAGGCCTTTCCGAGTAAATAAGCGCCTTCTACATAAGTTGTGAAGCCTAAAGGCCGACCGGGACGATTGAAATGACACAAGCGCGTACGCTCTATGACAAGATCTGGGATGACCATGTGGTCGAGACTCAAGCTGATGGCACCAGTCTCCTCTATATCGATCGCCATCTTGTCCATGAGGTGACGAGCCCGCAGGCCTTCGAGGGCCTGCGCCTGACGGGCCGCAAGGTGCGCGCGCCCGGCAAGACGCTGGCCGTGGTCGACCATAACGTGCCGACCACCGACCGCGCGCTGCCGATCACCGACCCCGAAAGCCGCACCCAGATCGACCAATTGGCGATCAATGCACGCGAATTCGGCATCGAATATTACAACGAATTCGACAAGCGCCAGGGCATCGTCCACATCATCGGGCCGGAACAGGGCTTCACCCTGCCGGGCACGACGATCGTGTGCGGCGACAGCCACACCTCGACCCATGGCGCCTTCGGCGCCTTGGCGCATGGCATCGGCACGTCGGAAGTCGAGCATGTGCTTGCGACCCAGACGCTGATCCAGAAGAAGGCCAAGAACATGCTGGTGCAGGTCGACGGCGAGCTCGCCGCCGGCGTCACCGCGAAGGACATCATTCTCGCGATCATTGGCGAGATCGGCACCGCCGGTGGCACCGGCTACGTGATCGAATATGCCGGCGAGGCGATCCGCGCGCTTTCCATGGAAGGCCGCATGACGATCTGCAACATGTCGATCGAAGGCGGCGCCCGCGCCGGCCTGATCGCGCCGGACGAGAAGACCTATGCCTATCTGAAGGACCGGCCGAAGGCGCCGAAGGGCGCGGCTTGGGACGAGGCGGTGCACTATTGGTCGCAGCTCAAGAGCGACGAGGGCGCGCATTTCGACAAGGTGATTAAGCTCGACGCGGCCAAATTGCCGCCGCTCGTCACCTGGGGCACCAGCCCCGAGGACGTGGCGACGATCGAAGGCGTCGTGCCGACGCCCGAGAGCGGCCACAGCGAGGCGAAGAAAGCGGCGATCCAGCGCGCGCTGGATTACATGGGCCTCAAGGGCGGCGAGAAGATGACCGACCTGAAGATCGACCGCGCCTTCATCGGCTCGTGCACCAACGGCCGCATCGAGGATTTGCGCGCTGCCGCCAAGATCGTCGAGGGCAAGAAGGTTGCCGCCCATGTCAACGCCATGGTCGTGCCGGGCTCGGGCCTCGTGAAGATCCAGGCCGAAGCGGAAGGGCTCGACAAGATCTTCAAGGATGCAGGCTTCGAATGGCGCGAGCCAGGCTGCTCGATGTGCCTCGCGATGAACCCGGACAAGCTGGCGCCGGGCGAGCGCTGCGCCTCGACCTCGAACCGCAATTTCGAAGGACGTCAGGGCTTCAAGGGCCGCACCCATCTCGTCTCCCCGACGATGGCGGCAGCGGCGGCGATCGCCGGGCATTTCGTCGATATTCGTAAGATCGACGTCGAAGCGGCCTAAAATCGCTTCTCATCATCAAGCAAAAAAGTGCGCGGAACGAGAGTTCCGCGCTATTTTTATTTGTATGAGCGAAGACCAGGACAGGCAGAAAGAATCTGAGGAGATCCTGCGCCGGGTCGAGCGCGAGCACATCGGCTTGTTCGACTCGTCTCTCAGCCGTGCCGCCGATTATTTGCGCGCCAAGGATGCGCCGCCCGACGACCGGATCGAAGCCTGGGGCCGGCGCATCGCCCGGCTGCTGAGCCTGATCGCGCTGCTCGCCATCACCTTATGGGTCTTGGCGGACTATCTCGCCGACAAATGACCCTAGGGCGGCTGGGTGCCGGTCGTCAGGCCGAACGCCACGACTGTCGATCCCGAAATATCGCATTTGCGCGAGCAATCATTTGCATTCAAAATAGATCGGCCTTCGCGATGAGGGCAGCATCGGATGTCTCAAAAAATATGCCGACCTTCAAAATGATTAGAGCCCGCGCGGTGAAGCGGAAGGGCGGCGCGGATGTCATTGCAAAATTGCTCCCGCGTGTCGATTCGCCAGAAGCGTTGGCGGTGCTCGCCGACGACCGCGTCTTGAGCGAAATGACCCGTCGCATCTTCTGCGCGGGCTTCGTCTGGGGCGTGATCGACGCCAAATGGCCGGGATTCGAAGAGGCTTTCTTAGGCTTTTCGCCACAGCGCCTTTTGTTCCAGCCCGATGATTTCTGGATCGAGCGCGCGTCCGACACACGTATCGTGCGCAACGGCCAGAAGATCATGTCGGTCAAGGCCAATGCGCAATTCGTGGCCGACGTCGCCAAGGAGCACGGCAGTTTCGGACGTCTCTTAAGCGCCTGGCCGGCAAATGATCAGGTCGGGCTGCTCGATCTGATGGCGAAACGCGGATCGCGGCTCGGTGGCATGACCGGCCAATATTTCCTGCGCTTCATCGGCAAGGATTGCTTCATTCTGTCGCGCGACGTGATCACCTGCCTGCAGGATGCCGGCGTCGACATCGCGCCGGCCGCCTCGTCGAAGAAGGACCTGGCCGAGATCCAGGCCTGTTTCAACGCCTGGCATGACGAGACCGGCCTGCCCTATACCCATCTCTCGCGCATCTGCGCCATGTCGATCGGCGAGAACCATCCGGTTGAAAAAATGATGGAATACGGCGACGAGCCCTAGATCGTAGGCGTCTCTCCTTTCAGAATTGCTTGACGGACCATGCAGGGCTGCACATCGCGCATTGCCGCGGCGCGCTCGCACCGCTAATCTCGCCTTAAATCTGTGGGATAGACCGCAGGATAAGAGGAGATCAGCACCGGTAAGCTATTGGCTCTCATTCTGATGAGCGACGCCGCTGATAGCAGTGTCATCTAACAAGTTGAAAATGGATCACATCCGGTGCCCTGTGCGGGCCGGCATCAGCAACAGAAAGGAATGACTCATGCGCATTTCCCTCGTGTTAAAATCCATCGCCTGTGTCGGATTTCTGGCAGCGGCCCAACCGGCCTTCGCGGACGCCACGGTCAAAGTCGGCGTCTTGCGCTGTGCGGTGTCCGCCGGACTTGGAATGGTGATCACGTCCTCGAAGGAAATGAGCTGCATCTTCCAGCCGTCGGGCGGCCATACGGAGCATTATTACGGCACCATCCGTAAGTTCGGCATCGATATCGGCAAGACGGACCGCGGCACGCTGGTTTGGGGCGTCTTTGCGCCGTCGAGAACCCAGGAACATGGTGCGCTGGCGGGCGAATATGTCGGCGTCGCGGCCTCGGCGGCGGTGGGTGTCGGCGGCGGCGCCAATGCGCTGGTCGGCGGCTCCAATCAATCCTTCACCCTGCAGCCGTTCTCGGCGCAGGCACAACAGGGCCTCGATCTGACCGGCGGCGTGGCGGAGCTGACGCTGCGCGCCGGGAAATAAACAGGATCCAAAGGCCCGCTGGTTCGAGGGCCGGCGGGCAACCTGCGCTTGACCTTCCGCTTTTCCCGATCGCCGCTATGCTGCTGCTCCGGCAAACGGCATTGCCGTTTGGGGGAGGTATTCTGTTGTACGAATCGCGGAGGCATCAGTCATGCATATGATGGATTGGAACACATATCGCCAGCAGCTTGCAGCCGGCGTGAGCGGGCTCGGCAAGCTCAGCCCCGATACGGTCAGAGGCTACGCGCAGCTTGGGCAAGCGGGCGCCAAAACCAATCATCTCGACGCCAAGACCCGCGAGCTCATCGCGCTCGGCGTCGCGATCAGCCTGCGCTGCGACGGCTGCATCACCGTGCACGCCAATGAGGCGCGCAAGCACGGCGCGACGAAGGAAGAGATTGCCGAGGCTTTGGGCGTTGCGATCAGCGTCAATGCCGGCGCGGCTCTGGTCTATTCGACCCGCGCGCTCGACGCCTTCGATGCGGCCGGTGAAACCTGAAGGGGATGGCAATGATCCCCGATGGTTTGCTGGTCTACGAGAGCCCGCACACGGCGGCGGAAGCGATGGCGCGCCTGATCGGCGCGATCACCGCGCATGGCATGGACGTGATGGCGCGGATCGATCATGCAAAAGCGGCGAAAGATGTCGGGCTCGACCTGCGGCCGACCGAAGTCGTGCTCTTCGGCAATCCGAAGGCCGGCACCGGATTGATGCAGGCCTCCGAGACGATGGGCATCGACTTGCCGTTGCGCGCGCTCGTCTGGCAAAGCGATGACGGCACGACCCGCTTGGCCTTTGCCGATCCTGACTGGCTCGCCGCGCGGCATGGCGCCAAGGAGGCCAACGGCCCGCGCCTTGCCGCGATGCGTGACGCTCTGGCCAAACTCGCCGCCGCCGCGACCGGGTGAGCAAGGCGGGCTCTAGCCAACGTCCACGACGATCTTGCCGAACGCGCCTCGGTCGAGATGATCAAGCGCGGCCGGCAAATCGGCGAGCGCGTAGCTTCTGTCGATCACCGGCTTGAGGCCGATCCGGTCGACCGCAGCGACGAGATCCTCGAGCGCACGGCGGTGGCCGACGCTGATGCCTTGCACAATCGGCGATTTGAGCAGCAATGGCCCGGCTGGGCCGGAAATGTCGAAGCCTTCGAGCACGCCGATGACCGAGATGCGGCCATGCACCGCCACCGCCGCGAGCGACCGGCCGAGGCCGGGGCCGCCGGCGATTTCCAAGATGTGATCGGCACCGCGATCCTTTGTCAGGCGGTAGAGTGCCTCGACCCAATCCTCCTTGGCCCGGTTGATCCCATGATCGGCGCCCAGTGCCTTGGCGCCGGCGAGCTTCTCGTCGCTGCTCGACGTCACGATCACCTCGGCGCCATGGGCCTTCGCGAGCTGCAATCCGAACAACGCAACACCGCCGGTGCCCTGCACCAGCACGGTCTCGCCCGCCGCCACCGGCCCGCGCTCGACGAGGGCGAACCACGCGGTCAAGCCGGCGCAGGGCAAGGTGCTGGCCTCGGCATCGTTCAGGCTGGCGGGCGCAGCGACGAACCAATCCTCGGGAAAGGCGACGAATTCGGCGAGAACGCCGGGATGGAAGCCGCCGAGGGAGCGATAGGGCGGCACGCGGGCATCGCCGGGCGGCTTGCCGTCGATCCAGCCGGGCGTGAAGGTCGAAATCACCCGGTCGCCCGCCTTGAACCGTGTCGCGCCCGCGCCAACCGCGACGACCGTCCCGGCGAGATCCGACGCGGGCGTGAAGGGAAATTGCAGCGGCAGGCCCATGCCGGTCTCGGTCATCAGCTTGTCGCGGTAATTGAGCGAGACCGCCGCGACCTTGACCAGGAGTTCGCCCGGCCCCGGCGTCGGAACCGGAACCTCGGCGAGACCGAGCTTGTCCTTGCCGATGCCGCTCATCTGCCAACGTTTCATAGTGCTGCTCATATGTGCCTCTCAAACGCTATTTCGTTCGTGTCGTTGAAATAGCGTTGCCCTTGAGGCACCAGTAGCGATGGTTTTTCGTCAGATTCGCGCTATTTTATCTACAATGAGGCAAATATGACCGACATGTTGAACGGCATCGATGTGTTCGTCGCGGCGGTCGATGCGCGCAGCTTCGCCGCCGCGGCCGCCCGGCTCAACCTGTCGCGCTCGGCGGTCGGCAAGACCATTGCACGGATGGAGGCGCGCCTCGGCGTGCGGCTGTTTCACCGCACCACCCGCACTCAGAACCTGACCGAGGACGGCCAGATCTTTTACGAGCGCTGCCAGCGGGCGCTGGAGGAGGTGCGCACCGGCGCGGCGATCCTCGAGTCGGGCCGCCGCGAGGCGGTCGGCCGCCTGCGCGTGACCATGCCGGTGCTGTTCGGGCGCCGCTGCGTCGCCCCGGTCCTGGCGCGGCTGGCGCAGCAACATCCCAAGCTCGAGCTCGAACTCAATTTCAGCGACCGGCTGGCCGACGTTGTGGAGGACGGCTTCGATCTTGCCATCCGCAACGGCCCGATCGGCGACGCCGGCGGACTGATGCAGCGGCGCATCGGACTGCAGCGCATGGCCGTTTGCGCCGCGCCAAACTATCTCCAGCGGCACGGCACACCGATGGCGCTCGACGATCTGCAACGGCACGAGGCGATCCTCTATGCGCGTCCGGGGCAAATCCGCCCGTGGCTGTTCCCGCAAGACCACGGCAAGCCCTTGGAGGTGCTGCCGCCCAGCCGTCTGCGCCTCGACGATCTCGCCGCGATGAGCGATGCCGTCGCCGCCGGTTATGGCCTTGCCTGGCTGCCGTGCTGGCTCATCCGCGAACGCGTGCACAAAGGCGAACTCGTGCTGGTGCTTCCCGAACTTCCGCGCCTCCTGATCGAAAGCCACGCCCTCTGGCCGCAATCGCCGCACCTGCCGCTGCGGGTGCGCCTCGCGGTCGATGCGCTGGCCGCCGAATTGCCGGCGAGCGCGGAGATTTGATCCGATTCCAGAATCGCATCCGATGCTATATCTTGCCGGCGAGCGGCATGGGTAAGCGCTCTCTTCCAAGCGGAAGTCTCCTGATCGCCGTATGGGCGAACCCGCGATAGACACCGACGCAGCTCTGCCGGTCGTTTACCGCGTCCTTCCTCATTCGGCCCCTTCTGCCGGGAGCGCATTATTATGTTCAGAACTCTCTTTGCCGCCTGTCTCGTTTTGACGGCTTCGTCGGCGCGGGCCGACGAGGTCGCGCTTTATGCGGCGGGCAGTCTACGTGACGCGTTGAGCGCGGTCGTGGCGGATTTCACGGCGAAAACCGGCGTTCATGTGCAGACCACGTTCGGTCCGTCCGGCCTGCTGCGCGAGAAGATCGAAAGCGGCGACAAGGCCGATATTTTCGCCTCGGCGGACATGGCCAGCCCCTTGAAGCTGCGCGAGGAGGGTAAGGCCGCCGGCGTCGTGATGTTCACGCGCAACAAGCTCTGCGCCTTCGCTGGCCCCGACGCCGGCCTGACGACGGATAATTTTCGTCGGCGGATCGTCGATCCGGCCGTCAAGATCGGAACCTCCACCCCGAAGGCCGATCCGGGCGGGGACTATACCTGGGCCATGTTCCATGCGATCGACAAGGACGAGCCGGGCGCTTTCGCGACGCTCGACGCCAAGGCACAGAAGATCGTCGGCGGCACGACGACAGCGAGCGGCGGGCCGGACCCGATCGCCGCAGCGTTCCAGAGCAGCCAGATCAACGTGATGATCGGCTATTGCAGCGGTGCAGACCAGCGCCGCGAGGCGACGCCCGGCGTCAATGTGGTCGCCGTGCCGCAGGCCTATGACATGGGACCGGAATATGGCCTCGCACTCGCAAGCACGGAAAACCGCAATGCCGTCGCCTTGATGCTCGCGATCCTCTCGCCTGAAGGCCAGGAGACACTCGCACGCTACGGTTTCGCGCCGGTCGGGGTCATGGCGAAGCCGTGATCCCCACTCTCCGCGGCATGCGAAAAAGGCCGGCCGCGCAGAAAAGATGATTTTAGCGGCGATCCGAAGAATTACACAAGAATTCTGTCACCGGCGATGCCTGATAAAAGTCTTGAGCCAGCCACTACTGGATCGTTAGCATACAAGCTTAAGAATTGGTTTGCGTCAGAACCATTCTCATAAGCTTCGACGAAAAGTAACTCGACCATTTATACTTGTGCATTTGCGTTTTGCGGCACAAAATCCATCGTCGATCTCACCTTCCTTTTGGTGGTTCAAGCATCCCACAGGGCGAGAGCGCGACAAAAACGGTCCCGGCGCCGACATGCAGATAACAAAAATTGGGAGGATCAAATGAGAAAATACGCGATAGTGTCAAAGGCAAGTCTCATCGCCGCACTGGCGTTGTCAGCGTTTTCCATTGGTCCGGCACCGCGAGCGCAAGAGGCTCCCGCCATTCCGGTCATCGTGAAGGCACAAAACTTCTTCTTCTGGAAGGTTGTGCTTGCGGGCGCCAATGCTGCCAGCCGCGACCTTGGCGTCAAGATTCTTGGCGAAGGCGCCGAGAGCGAGCAGGATGTCGACGGGCAAATCAAGCTTCTCAATCAGGCGGTCGCAACGAAACCGGGCGCAATCGTGATCGCGCCGACGCAATACAGTGCTCTTGGTCCAGCGGTCGATAATGCCGCGAAACAAACGGCGGTTATCGTCATCGACTCCAATGTCGCCAGCCTCAATATGAAATCCTTCATAGCCACCGACAATGTGCACGCCGGCGCCTTGGCCGCGGACGCGCTGGCGAAAGCTATCAGCGCCAAATATGGTTCCGCATCCGGAGAGGTCGCCATCGTCAACTATCTGCCCGGAGCCGGATCTGTCATCGAACGCTCAAAGGGTTTTAAGGACGAATTGTTTCGGCACTATCCGCAGCTCACGGTTGTAGACGAGCGCAACGGCGACGGCAGCAAGGAGCACTCGGACGCCGACGTTGCGGCAGTTCTCAAGAATCACCCGAATTTGCGGGGCATCTTCGCCTCCAATCAAATTGTCGCTGAAGCGGCTGGCGCTGCGGTCAAGGCTGGAAAACTCGCGGAGACGATCAAGTTGGTCGGATTCGACTCGAGCCCCGATCTCACCGCACTGCTCGCAGACGGCTCGATCAGCGGGCTTGTCGTGCAGGATCCATTCCAGATGGGCTACGAAGGGGTCAAGACCGCATATAACGCGGCGCAGGGGCACGGTGTACTGCAATATATCGATACCGGTGCGACCGTGATCACGCGCGACACGATGAACAGCGAACGAGAGAAAAAGCTGCTCAATCCGCCGGTGGAATAGCCCCGTCTGGCACACTCACACAAATCGTTGGCGGGCAGTTCTGCTGCCCACTCAACGCTTTATCCAGCGTATGGCCTAGCTAGCCGAGATACCCTGACCTCCCGCAAGCCCTCCGCTGCACTCACACGCTGCTCAGCATCAGACTGGTTTCGCTGTTCGAGACGCCATCGATCATGCGGACTTCGCGCAGCACGCGATCGAAGTCGGACAGGCTCCCGGCCCGAACATTGGCGATCAGGTCCCAATTGCCGTTGGTCGTGTGCAGCGACGAAATCTCCGGAATGCCGCGCAGCTTGCGGATCACATGCGTGGTCGATTTGCCGACCACTTCGACCAACATCACGGCGTGAATGGTCCGATCGTCATAATCCTCGCGCACGCGCACCGTGAAGCCAAGCAGGGTCCCGGTTTCGACGAGCCGGTCGAGCCGGTTCTGCACCGTACCGCGCGCCACGCCGAGCGCCTCGGAGAGTTTGGCGAAGGAGGCCCGCCCATCGACGCGCAGATGCGCGATGATGCGCCTGTCCAATTCGTCCGGAACGTATTTTGCGATTGTCATGGATATTGTCTGTCAAAAATTGCAACTCGACTGTAAGATTTGCTCAATCTCATGACGATTACAACCGTCTTTTGCTATTTCGGCTAACACGCAAGCCTGATTGTCTCTTGGAACCCAGGGAGACTTCAATGCCGCAAGCACCGTCAGAAAAAGCGCTCATCCCCTTCGTCAGCGTCGAGAACATGATGCGACTGATCCATCATGTCGGCATCGAGCGCATGTTGGTCGAACTGACCGACGCGATCGAAGCCGATTTCAAACGATGGGAAACGTTCGACAAGACACCGCGCGTCGCGTCGCACTCGCGGGAAGGCGTGATCGAACTGATGCCGACCTCCGACGGAGAGATGTACGGCTTCAAATATGTGAACGGCCACCCCAAGAATATGGCCAAAGGGCTGCAGACCGTCACCGCATTCGGCCTGCTGGCGCAGGTCTCCAACGGCTATCCCGTGCTGCTGACGGAAATGACGCTGCTCACGGCCTTACGCACCGCCGCAACCTCCGCCATGGCGGCGCGCCATCTCGCGCCGAACAGCGCGAAAGTGATGGCGATGATCGGCAATGGCGCGCAGGCCGAGTTTCAAGCCCTCGCGATGAAGGCCGTCATCGGCCTCGAAGAGGTGCGGCTCTACGACATCGATCCGCGCGCCACTGCGAAGACCGCGAACAATCTCACCGGAACCGGATTGAAAGTCACGCCCTGCACGTCGGCGCAGCAGGCGATGGAAGGGACGCGGATCATTACCACCTGCACTGCCGACAAGCAATTCGCCACCATTCTCACCGATAACATGGTCGGGACTGGCGTCCACATCAACGCGATTGGCGGCGATTGCCCCGGCAAGACGGAACTCGCCCGCGAGATCCTGCTGCGCGCCGACACGTTCGTGGAATATACGCCCCAGACGCGCATTGAAGGGGAGATCCAGCAGATGGCGGCGGATTATCCGGTGACCGAACTTTGGCGTGTCATCCTCGGCCAGGCCGCAGGCCGCCGCAACGACCGCCAGATCACGCTGTTCGACAGCGTCGGATTCGCCATCGAGGATTTCTCGGCACTTCGCTATGTCCGCGAGCGGCTGGCGGGCACGAACTTTTACCAGGACATCGACATCCTCGCCGACCCGGACGATCCGCGCGACCTGTTCGGCATGCTCCAGCGCAGCAAGACATAAGAAAGCGGCCTCATGCGACATCACGCCTATTCGGTCCAAGCACCGGCCGCCGTGGTGATGGTGCGGCCGCATCATTTCACCGTGAATACCGAAACCGCCGCAGACAACCATTTCCAGGCTGCCGTCGATGCGCGCGACGATCTGTCGGCGATCGCCCATGACGAAATCACCAAGGCGGAAAATCGGCTGGAAGAGCACGGCATCACGGTTCATCTCTTCGAGGATGAAGGCACGGCAACGCCGGATTCCGTGTTTCCGAACAATTGGTTTTCCACCCACGCGGGCGGGCATGTGGCGATCTATCCGATGAAGGCCGAGAGCCGCCGGCGCGAGCGCCGCTCCGACGTGATCGAAATGCTCAAGCAACGCTACCGCGTGCAGGATGTCATCGACTATTCGGGCCTCGAGCCGGACGGATTGTTCCTGGAAGGCACCGGCGCCATGGTGCTCGACCATATCGACCGAGTCGCCTATGCGGTGCGCTCCGACCGCACGGATCCGATCGCGCTCGAGCGCTTCTGCACCCATTTCAATTTCGAGCCGATGGTGTTCGACGCGCGCGACGAGACCGGCGCCCCGATCTATCACACCAATGTGCTGATGTGCGTGGCGACGGACTTCGCGCTGATCGGCCTCGACATGATTGCGAACGGCAAGCGGCGCGATGAAATCATCGCAAGATTGGAGCGCTCCGGCCGGCGCGTCATTGGTTTGACCAACCGGCAGATCGGCCTCTTTGCGGGCAATGCGCTGGAGCTGCAAGGACGCGACCGCCGCATTCTGGCGCTGTCCACGACCGCGTTTCGCGCGCTCGATCAGGATCAGCTTGCCATCATCGCACAAAGCGCCGAGCCGGTGGCGCTCGACATCCCAACCATCGAGAAGGCCGGCGGCTCCGTGCGTTGCACGCTGGCGGGGATTCATCTTCTGCCGAGATAGCCGGCATCGCCCCGGTCAGTGGGCAAGCGGGCCGCTCGCCTTTTTCCAGGCGTTGATGCCGCCCTGGATGTGGTACGCGGAATTAAGTCCTGCATCCCGCGCCTCCTGCACCGCCATGGCCGAGCGCTCGCCGAAGGCGCAATAGAAGAGCAGCCGCTTATGGGGCAATTTCGCCAGCTCGTGCAGCATGCCGCCGACACTGACGCTTTCATGGAGGCTTGGATAGGGGACGTGCAGCGAGCCAAGGATGACGCCGTAGCGCGCGCGCTCGGTGTCTTCGCGCAGATCGATCAGCATGACGTCAGGCTGACCGACAAGGCGCAGCGCCTGCTCGGCGGTCACGGCCCAGCCGCGATGCGCGATCTCGTCCTGGTTTAAGCCGACATGCATATTGGCCGGCACCGCGACATCCATCATCTTCGGGTCGGCGAGCTTCAGATTGTTCATGAGATCGGCATATTCCTCGACGGACTTGACCTGCAGCCGCGGGTTATAGGCCCGCTCCTCGCCGATGGTCGAAACGGTGTCCCCTTTGTAATCGTGCGCCGGATAGACCAGCGTCGAGTCGGGCAATTTCAGCAATCGCCCGAACAAAGATTCGAACTGCGCCCGCGGATCGCCGTTTTGAAAGTCGGTGCGGCCGGTGCCGCGGATCAGCAGCGTGTCGCCGGTAAAGACGCGATCTGCCATCGCGAAACTGTACGAATCATCCGTGTGGCCGGGCGTATAGATCACGTCGAGGGAGAGCCCCTCGATGGTGAGCCTGTCGTTATCGGCAAGGCGCATCGAGACGACATCGGCCTTGGTCTGCTCGCCCATCACCGTGATGCAATGGGTCTTGTCGCGCAGGGCGCCAAGACCGGTGATGTGGTCGGCATGCAGATGCGTGTCGACCGCCTTGACGAGCTTGAGATCGAGCTCGCGCACAAGCTGCAAATAGCGATCGACCTTCTCCAGGACCGGATCGATGATCAACGCTTCGCCTCCGCGCCGGCTCGCCAACAAATAGGAGTAGGTGCTGGAAACCTGATCGAAGAGCTGACGGAAGATCATCTTTCCCTCCTCATCACGAACACATGCGCGCGCGCCGTTAGACCGTCGGCGGCTTCGTCTTGCGCAGATAGGGCAGGATCGCGTCAAAGGTGCCGAAACGCGCGGTGGCGTCGGCGTCCGAGACCGAACCCGCGATCACGACGTCTTCCCCCGGCACCCAGTCCACCGGGGTCGAAACCGGGAACTTGGCGGTGAGCTGAAGCGAATCGATGGCGCGCAGGATCTCCGCGAAATTGCGGCCCGTCGTCATCGGATAGGTCAGGATCAGCTTGATCTTCTTGTCGGGGCCGATGACGAACACCGACCGTACCGTCTGATTGTCGGCCGGCGTGCGCCCTTCCGACGTATCGCCGGCGGAAGCCGGCAGCATGTCATAGAGTTTGGCGATCTTGAGATCCCGGTCGCCGATCATCGGATAATTGACCGCATGGCCCGTGGCCTTGTGGATGTCGCCTTTCCACTTGTCGTGGCTCTCCACCGGATCGACGGAGATGCCGATGATCTTGGCGTTGCGCTTGTCGAACTCGCCTTTCAGGCCAGCCATGGCGCCAAGCTCGGTCGTGCAGACCGGTGTGAAATCCTTGGGATGCGAGAAAAGCACCGCCCAGCCGTCGCCCAGCCATTCATGGAACACGATCGGTCCATCAGTGGTGTCGGCGGTGAAATCCGGTGCGATGTCATTGATGCGAAGACTCATATCCCTACTCTCCTTTGGTGGATTCGGTTTGGCGACGAGGCATTCATCATAAACCTCATCCCCGAGACACGGCGGTTGGCGATCCGACACGATTGGGCGTACCAAACCGGTTCAAAGCGCTGGCATAAAATCATCAGTTGCCTCTTTTGAAGACCGGAGAATTATACCACGAATCCGAGCGCTATCGGCTTTCTTGATGGGCCACCTCGATCATGCGCCGCGTGCCGGCCGCCACATCGTAAATATGGAACGAATTCATGTTCCGTCCATACACATGAAGGCTGACACACATCTCCCGCTCCGCTGCGACGCCGGTCATATGGATATGATCCGGATTCGGCACGAAACTGGTGACGGAGCCGGGATTGAGCAGGATCACCCCGCCGCGGCGCAAGCGGATGCCGGTATCCCGCGTGATCTCGCCGTCGGCCGCCATATAGGACCGCTCCTCAAGCAGGCCCTGGACGATGCCGACCACGCCCCAGCTGCCGTGATCGTGTACCGGCGTCCATTGCCCCGGCAGCCACACCAGCGCGAACAGCGACAGGTTTCCGTCGTCGGAAATATGAATCGCATTGCGCTCATAGTGCTCCGGGTTGGAGCGGAAATGCGCAGGCTGGAGGAAGGATCTGTCGGAGTCGAGAAGGCGCCGCATCAGCGGCGCGATCATGGTCACGCGTTCGGCTGCGTCCTCCGTTTGCCCGATGACGGCATGGGCGTCATCAATGAAACGATCAAGCGCCTTGGTCATGATATCCCCCGATCATGGTCGTCGATCTGGCCGGCCCGATGACGAAGTTGCCGGCCAGGTCATTTCACCGAAGTCTCAGTCGCGCGGCTGGGCAACCACGCGCAGATACGGCTTCAACGTCTTCCACCCGTCGGGATACTTCGCCGCGGCCGCTTCGTTGGACACTGAGGGCGGGATGATCACATCCTCGCCGGGCTGCCAGTTGACCGGCGTCGCCACCGTATGCTTGGCCGTCAACTGCAGCGAATCGAGCAGTCGTAGCACCTCGTCGAAATTGCGGCCGGTGGTCATCGGATAGATCAGCATCGCCTTGACCTTCTTGTCCGGCCCGATGACGAAAACCGAACGCACGGTGGCATTGTCGGCCGCGGTGCGGCCTTCCGAGGTGGTGCCGGCGCCTTCGGGGAGCATGCCATAGGCCATCGCCACCTTCAGCTCGGTGTCGCCGATCATCGGATAATTGACCGCATGCCCCTGGGTCTCCTCGATGTCTTGCGCCCACTTGGAGTGATTCTCCACCGGATCGACGCTGAGGCCGATGATCTTGGCGTTGCGCTTGTCGAATTCCGGCTTCAGGCCCGCCATGTAGCCGAGCTCCGTCGTGCAGACCGGCGTAAAGTCCTTGGGGTGCGAAAACAGGACGGCCCAGCCGTCGCCGATCCAGTCATGGAACGCGATCGGTCCATGGGTCGTGTCCGCCGCAAAATCCGGCGCCATTTCGTTGATGCGAAGTGTCATGTCGTTGTTCCCCTGGCGTTTTTGTAAACCGGTTCACGCAGCACCGGCGATCGGCCTCACTGAGCATCCGCGTGACTATGCATCCGGGTAAAGGTGGCGGACCGGAATTCACCGCGCCTCGTCTCCATACGCGGCGGGGACGAGGGCGGACTATGCAATTCCGGCACGAACGGAGGAACTTTCACGGATGCCGGTGACGGCGAATCAGACTATGCCCCGGCCGTCGTCGCATGTCGTGAACGCGGGCGGAAGAATTTCGGAGAAATTTACAAAAATGAAAGATAAGCTCGTTGCTGATGACGACATACGTTCTCGGACCCTTTCGGCTGGACACGCGGGGCGAGCTGCTGTTGCTGGGAGACGAGCCGATGGCGCTCGGCCGGCGCGCAGTCGCGGTGTTGCGCGTGTTGATTGAACAGCGCGGCGCACTGGTGCTGAAAGACGCGCTGATCGAAGCAGCCTGGCCCGGCCAAGCGGTCGAGGACAGCAATCTTACGGTGCAGATCGCGGCCTTGCGGCGCGTGTTGGGCGCCGTACCCGGCGGCGAGCTCTGGGTCGAGACCAGGCCTCGCCGCGGCTACCGGTTCGTGGGCCCCATCGGCGCGGAAGAGCGTGTGGGCGAGTTGGCTTCCGCGCCGCGAGCAGATGCAGCGCCGGCCCCCATGCCAATGCCGCAACACCGCGCCACCGATGTTGCCGGCAATGCCGACGATGGCTCGGCGTTTCCGGACAGACCGTCCCTGGCGGTCCTGCCGTTCCAAAACATGTCGGGCGATCAGGAGCAGGAATATTTCGTCGACGGCATGGTGGAGGAGATCACCACCGCGCTCGCGCGCATCCGCTGGCTGTTCGTCGCCGCGCGCAATTCAAGTTTCGTCTACAAGGGATCAGCCGTCGACGTGAAGCGGGTCGGGCGCGCGCTCGGCGTGCGCTACGTGCTGGAAGGCTCGATCCGCAAAGCCGGTGATCGCGTTCGCATCACGGCGCAGCTCATCGACGCGGTCACCGATGCGCATCTCTGGGCCGATCGCTTCGATGCGACGCTCGAAGACGTCTTCGGCCTGCAGGACAAAATCGCATCGAGCGTCGCCGGGGTCATCGAACCGACCTTGCAGGTGGCCGAGGCGGCCCGTTCGGCCAACCGCCCGACCGCCGATCTCACCACCTATGATCTCTATTTGCGCGCCTACGCATTGGTCTGGTCGTCGGCGCGGCAGATCGCCGAAGCGCGCCGTCTGATGGAGCAGGCGATCGCGCGCGATCCCCACTACGGACCGGCGCTCGCGTGGGCAGCCGTGTGCATCATGCGGCTGATCTTCGACAGCCGCAGCGACGACCCGACCGCCGACGCGCACAAGGGCATCGCCTATGCCCGGCGAGCCCTGGAAGTGGCCGGTGACGACCCGGCCATCATCACCAACGCCGCCTTGGCCTTGGCGGGCTTCGGAGAAGATATCGATGCGATGATCGCCCTGGTCGACCATGCCTTGGTGCTTAACTCGAATTTCGCCCGCGGCTGGCTCCTCAGCGGCGTTCTCCGGAACTGGTCGGGTCAACCGGACATCGCGATCGCGCATATGGAGACAGCCATCCGCCTCAGCCCCCGTGCCCGTGTCGGTACGTCGTGGTTCTCCGTCGGTGCCGCCCATTTCTTCCGGCGGCGCTTCGATGAAGCCGCGCCAAAGTTCCGGCTGGCGATCCAAGAGGATGCATATTATCCGGAACCGTACCGATTTTTGGCGGCGTGCTATGCTCACATGGGTCGGATTGACGACGCGAAGGAGATCGTCAGACGGCTTCGTGATGTTTGCAGCGTCGTGATTCCGGACGCCGCGATGTGGCGCGATCCCGGGCAGCGTGCGCTTTATCTGTCAGGCCTCCAGATCGCTACCGGCGAGACCGGCTGATCGTCGTTGCGATGCGGACGATGCCATTCCGGCGCGAAGAGGAACTTTCGTGGACAACTGCGACGGCGTCTTTCGCTGCAAAGTTTCCGAAGGGCGTTCTCCGAAACGAACGCGATAGGCCTGGGCAAAACGACCGAGCTCCCAGAAGCCGTATTGCATGGCGACACCAGTCACCAACGTCGCGGCCGGATCGGACGCCAGCAACCTTTCGCGAACCCGGTCGAGGCGGCGCTTGCGGGCATATTGCATCGCGCTCTCGCCGAGAAATTCCTGACACGCAAGATTGAGCGTTCGCTCCGCCACGCCGACCGCGGCGCAGATGTCGCCCACCGACAACATGTCCTCCGGACGCTCTTCCAAAGCCCGTTCGAAGCGCGCGACGATCTGGCGATGGCGGCCGAGCGCGGCCCGGTCGAGTTTCAGCCGGCTGTGGAGGAGGCAGAAGAGGAGCGTATCGAGGAGGGCGCCGGACAGCGCCTTGGCCGACTGGGGCGCAGCGATGATCCACGGCGTCTCCCGAATGATGCGCGATATGTCGTGCGTCAACCCGACAAGCTTCGCCATGGCGGTCTCGGGCACCAGAAACATCCGATCATCGTCGAGCGACGCAACATGCTCCACACCCGCCAATTCCAACCCACGCGCGGCAAGCAGATCGAAGGACATCGAGATGACGCCGGAGGCCCAAGGCCAGCCCGTCGGCGAACTCGTCACCATGCGCGCGTTCGGTCGCAAGTGGAAGATATGGTCGCCGAAGAGATCCCTGCCTGAAACGCGACGGACGGTGCCGGGTTCGATGGCAAACATGAATGTATGTCCGTTTGCTGTCACGCCGGATTGGGAAATCGCCACGGTGAATTTGCCGATGGCGATGCTGAGGCCGTCGAAAACCGCACCCGCCAGGCTCGCATGAAAGTTCTTAGCCGCTCGCCCCAGCGGATGGGGACCGTTCGTCCACGACATCGTGCCACGGATCGCCTGTGCCATCGCCTCCGGATGTGAGAAGGTGCCGAAAGAGCTTGAGGAAGGGATTTCGGCTCGCCGTGCGGACGTCATGATGATGCGGGTACCCGGATATGCCGCCGCCGGCGACAGACGGCCAATCGGTCTGGAAAGCGCGACGCAGCTCTCCGCAGGAGGATTAATATCGGCCTCCGGCGAACAAGCATGTGGTCCGTGCCACAGATCATGTCATTCGCCAGCGAAGCGGCTCCCAGATTCGGTTTGAAAGCGATGCCACCGGTTTAAGGCCATCAGGGCGACAGCCTTTCCAATGGAGTCAAGGCACTCTATTCAGGGACCAAGAGCGGGGCTACGTGGACAAAAGGATACTCATAAGCCGCCGTGAGCGGCGATTTCCCAAACGCAAAAAAGTCCTATTGGGGTCGGTGCAGGGCTTTTTCGAAAAGGTTGGTTGCCGAGTGTGCGACGAGCGAAGACGATCCGGATCCTAGTTGGCATTCAGCGATGTCGCGCCTCAATGTTAAGATCGCAGTCACCAGCGCAGCGCCTTCTTGCCGATAACATAGCCGGCGAGGGTCACAATCAGGACTGCGATGGAATACCACGTGATAACAAAAAGGGGACTGTCGTCGTCGCAATGCGCGGCATAGAAGGTCGCACCAATCCCGCTTGCGGCTAAACCCGCGACCGCACCCGCTAAGCCTGGGTTCGTCGGAGCGCCCTGGCGAAGAGCCACCAAAAGGCAGCCCAAGGGCCCGATTGCGAGCAGTGGCAGCAAGCTCAGGCAGAGCCGCGCGTTGTGGCCCATCAAACGAACCGTCCACTGATCTTCTGGCACCGTGACAAGCTCGAAGATGACACCGCCAAGGAGCAAGGCGGGTACGATCGCAAGCGAGCGCATCCGGCCTGCGACCAGCGCGCCCGGACGGCTCAGCTGAGCCATGGCAAGAGTCGCCGTGATGGCCAACGCGATGGTGACGACGAACTTGTATAGGAAGTGTGCGCTCTTCAGGGCTTGAGCAATGTCCTGTCGAAATCCAATTCCTGCAAAGAACAAGGCGCCTGCGAGAACAATGCCGCCGCCCACCGCCGTCGCGAGGATCGAGCGAAAGCGCCATTGCCGGGAGGAATCCGCCGCGAGCAGATTTATGAACTCTTCAGTCTTCACGAGCCTGCCCCCGATAGAGATTACCTAAGGTCCGCAGTGCGCGATGAAGGGCAACCCGAACGGCTCCTTCCGTCATCTGGAGACGGCGCGCCGTCGCTCGGATACTATCTCCGTTGATCGATATCGATCGCACAATCTCCCTCTGCTGCAGCCTCAAATGCTCAAGGAGCGTATCAACGTCGCGGCCCGTGAGATCCGGAGCATAATTCTCGGCTGGCAATGTGTCTATAATGTCCTCAATCGGAACGCTGACGTAGTGTCCGCGCCGGCGCAGAATGTCGATCAGCTTGTTTCGTGTGATTGCCGCGACCCAGGGACCAACCGGGCGCGTGTCGTCCCAGGTTGCCTGCTTGAGGTGGATTGAAAGCAATACCTCTTGCACGATATCTTCGACCTCATTCTCCGATGCGCCGAGTGTCCGACAGCGCGAACGGGCCACAGCGCGTATATGTGGCGCAACTGACACGAGAAAGCGCCGATATGCGGCAGCGTTTCCGGCCATCGCTTCGCGCATCCACGTCGCCCAGTCTCTCTCTCGGCACGATACGGTCACCTGGCACCTATTACGCAGTTTCCGTCCAGATTGTTACAGCTGGGTGCGATTAAGCCCCATCTTACCTGCCCCGTTCCGCCTGATTTCATATAACCGAAACCTCTCTTAAACTGAACCGCATCGCATTTTCGGGACGCGCACGAATGAGCGCCGGCGCTCGTGCCTCGGCGGGAGTCTCCGATTTCCCTGTTGCGAGTCGCCTCGTCCAGCGATGGCAAAAATTTTAATCGCCCGTGCTGTAACAAGTCTCCTTCGCGGTCCGTATTGCTGTCGTGTCCTGTTTGGGCACGACCCAAAATTCATCTTGGAGTGACCGCATGTCCATAAACAAAGTCGTGAGCTCGGCCGTCCTGGCCGGCGCCCTTACCTCAGCCTTCGCCTCGATGGCGAATGCCGCTCCCCTTACCAAGGCGGAGGCCGCAGCCGCCATCGCCGCTCACAAGGAGAAGTGTTTCGGTGTGGCTTTGAAAGGCCAGAATGATTGCGCCGCCGGCCCCGGCACCTCGTGCCAGGGCACTTCGACCGTCGATTTTCAGGGTAATTCTTGGAAATTTGTCCAAGGCGGGACCTGCACCTCGATCGTTCTGCCAAACGGTGGGCATGGCTCCCTGAAGCCGATTTGATCGTACGCTGCCGCGACCATCAGGATCGCCGGAAAAAGGAAGCTCATCATGAATGCCAAAGCCGACGTCTCCGTCACATCGGCCTATCCCCGCCGCTTTCCGGTGTTTGCAATCGCGGGGCAAGCTGGGACCAGCTTCAAGCACGAGCATCTTCCGGCGATCCTTGCTGACCGGAAGCCGAGGGGCTTCTTCGAGGTTCACGCCGAAAACTATATGGGCGCAGGCGGCCCGCCCCATCAGGCACTCGAAACGATCCGGCGCGACAATCCCATCTCCCTGCATGGCGTGTGCATGTCGATCGGCGGTCCGCAGCCGCTCGATATCGCACATTTGCACAGGTTCAAAGAGCTCATCACGCGCTACGAGCCAGCACTCGTGTCCGAGCACCTCGCCTGGTCGACGCACGGCACGACCTACTTCAACGACCTCTTGCCGCTCCCCTACACGGAGACGACGTTGGATCGGGTATGCGCCCATATCGACCAGGTTCAGGAGGCGATCGGACGGCCGATGCTGCTCGAGAACCCCTCAACCTATGTCGCGTTCTGCGAGTCGACGATGAGCGAGACGGATTTTATCCGCGCCATCGCCCGGCGCACCGGATGCGGCCTTTTGCTCGACATCAACAACGTCTTCGTCTCCGCGATCAATCACGGCTTCTCGGCACGCGACTATCTGGCTGAATTCCCGCTCGCGAAAGTCGGTGAGGTCCATCTCGCGGGTCATTCGGAGCAGACCGACGACGAGGGCGATCTCTTGTTGATCGACAGCCATGACGGCCCTGTCGCCGACCCTGTTTGGGACCTATTCGAAAGCGTCATTGGCAGATGTGGGCCCATTGCCACGTTGATCGAATGGGACGGCAAAATTCCAGATTGGCCAATTCTTAAAGCGGAAGCTCTCGCCGCACAAACGATCCTCGATCGCTATGCGGACCAACCATTACAGGACCAAATCCGTGTTGCATGACTTCGTACCCCACGATCGGATGCTGCATGAAAAGTCGTATGCCGCGAATTTTTCATCGGCGCTGACCAACCCCGAGCGGGAGACGCCGTCGAATGTCGTCGGCCCAAACGGCAAGGCGGCCCTCAAACGGTACAATGTCTATCGCAACAATGTCACGGTCAGCTTGATCGACGCGTTGGCGGCGATTTATCCAGCCGTCCAGCGCATCACCGGTATTGATTTTTTCCGCGCCATGGCGCGTTTCCATATTCGCGAAACGCCGCCGACATCGCCGCTGCTATTTGAATACGGCCGGGACTTTCCTTCCTTCATCGAACGATATGAGTATGCAAAGTCCATGCCCTGGCTTGCGGACACCGCCAGAATCGAAAGGGCCTGGCTTGATGCCTATCATGCAGCGGATACCGCGCCGCTCGCGGCAGGCACATTGGCCGCGGTGCCGCCAGATCGGTTGGCGGACATAACCTTCGTGCCTCATCCAGCGACACGCATTGTTCGCTCGCCCTATGCGGCGGCAACCATCTTCGCAGCCAATCGCGATGCGGAACCGGTACGCTCCATTGATGCCTCGAACCCGGAAGACGCGTTGATCACCCGACCCGATTTCAATGTCTTTGTGCGCCACCTGCCGCGGGGCGGAGCGATATTTATAGATGCGCTCTTCACCGGACGACCGCTCGGCGAGGCCGCGGCGGCCGCGCTTGAAGCCGTGCCTGCCTTTGACCTTGGCGCCAACCTTGCAGGAATGGTCGAGGCCGGCGCCTTCACAGCTCTCAAATTCGGTGACGCATCATGATGACAACGGAACGACATGGGGCAGTCGGAAGGACAACGAACGCGATCGCCGATGGTGTCGAGAGGGCAAGCCACCTGATCCAAATGGCCGCGCAGCCTTCTCTCGTCCAGCTCGTCTTGCGCTGCGCACTCGCCGTGCCCTTCTGGCGTTCCGGCATTCTCAAATGGGACGGGTTTCTACAACTCAACGACACGGCGGTCACGCTCTTCAGCGACGAGTTCATGCTGCATCTGCCAGGCGGCCCTTATCCTTTCCCGGCACCAGCTACCATGGCGTTTCTCTCAGGCTTGGGCGAGATCATTTTCCCTATTCTCCTGATCCTCGGGATCGGGACGCGCTTTGCCGCATTCGGTCTTCTGCTCATGACCGCGATCGTCGAACTCACCGTGCCCGACGGATGGCCGATCCATTTGACGTGGGCAGCCATGGCTCTTGGGATTATGGGATGGGGACCGGGAATGGCGTCGCTCGACGCGCTCATAAACAAAATCTGGCGAATCCGAATCGTAGATCGGGCATAGAATCAACGACGCATTGAGAACGGGAATGTCGGAGCTGGAGCTTCACTCATCTACTCTGCGCGAACGTTCGATGCGCTCGATCCGAGCAGCACACCGAAGCAGAGCGAGAGCTGATCCGATGACAGACACCGCGCCGCCGGCTCGGAAGCTGACGCGTCCAGCAGCAGTTTCCGGTCTTGACATGCACCGACCTGCGGATCACCAGATCACGCGCACGCCGCCGGAGCCCGCATAGGTATGGCCCTGACCGGAGAAATCGCCGTCGAAGCTGCCGAAGAATTCCACATTCCTGCTCAATGTCAATTTGGCGCCGACACTCACGCGGGCCGAATCGCGCGGCGCCAGCGCGCCGTTGATGATGAAGTCATAGCCGGGCGCGGCAATGAAGGAATTCTCGGTCGTGCGGGTATTTCTGAATTCGTGCACCCATGCCCCCCGCACCCAGCCGGCCAAGCTCATGTCTGAGCCGATATCGATCTGACGGTCGACTTGCATGCCAAGGAAGCTCGGCAGCGAATAGTCCGTGCGGCCGTGGAATGTGAGGCCGATCTGGCTCGGCCCGCGCTCGGTTGTCTCGGTAAAGCCATCCATGCGCAGCGCGGAAAATTGCATCGCGGCGAAAGGCGTGAGGCCGAAGCCGCCATATTGGAATTTGTGCCCGACTTCGAGCCGCCCGCTGAGCGAGCGGCTTTGGAAGTCGCCGTTGAGATGTTCGCTGAATCCGGCAACGCTCGCGGGTTGCGCGCCAGTGCCAGGCAGCGTTGCCGGGGTGAAGCCGGGAATCGCCGCATAACGTTGCTCGCTGTTGCTTAAGACGTCATAGGAGAGGATGCCGGTCAGATAATTGTCGTCGCGGCGCAAGGCGCCGTAGGCGGCGATATGGCCAACATCCATATCGCCATAGGTTTGACGGCCATTCACGCCGAATCCCGACGTTCCGCCGCCGACCGCCATGCCGAACAGCATGGTCGGATCGACCTGGTAGTCCGCGCCCGCCATATAGGTCAAACCATGCGCCTTCATGGTCGAGGTGCCGATGGTCGGATTGCTGCCGTTCAGCACGGCGCCGGCAGTGTAACTCGCCCAGATGCGCCAGGTGCGCGGTTGCGGCAGCGGCGGTTGCGCGAATTTCGCCAAAGGCCCAGACTCTTTCCTGACGGGTGCGTAGCTCATAGGGCGGAACTCGAGGCTATTGCCGTCATCAGGCTCGTCATTGAGCCAGAATCCCATCTGCCGGCCGATGCCTGTCAGGAATTGGTCGTTGGCCGAGAAGGCGCTTTGAATCGCGCCGCTCACGCCTTCGCCCGACAGGGAATCATAGACCTGCCCAAGGGTTTTCACATCGGGGATGTAGAACAGCGCCGAAGCGATGCCGGCGAATTTCGGCGACAGGCGCGCAGCCTGAATGGCATTGATCGCATTGCCCACCGACTGCTCGTTGCGCGTGAGGCCGAGCGGCGAATAATTGATGACATCCTGCAACACGACATCGGTCGCGTTGGGATAGACGAGCGAATAGGTTGCAACCGCGCTCGATTCCGCAGCTATCGCCAAGCCATTGTGATTGGTGACGCCGCCGGCAGCACGCAGGATGAGATCGTCATGGGTGCCGGTCTGTGCGTTGCCCGGGTCGAGCACATTGACCGCGACCGTGCCGGTCAAATTCGCCGTTCCGGTCACATTGATCAGATCGGTCGCCTGATTGGCCAGTACAAGATCGACGCCGTAGATGCCGGTCGAGGTCTGCACCATGCTGCCCGTCACATTGGTGGTGAACGGATTGAACCAATTGCCCGGGGTCAACACGCCCTGGTTGGTCAACAAGCCGGACGTGTTGAGATTGACGGTCGAGCCCGAGATGAACGTGCCCGTCTGGGTGTTATTGAATGTGTTGACTCCGCCACCCAGGTCGACGGAACCGGTGACGAAGCCATTGTTGACGACATTGTCGTTGGCGATGCCGCCGGTGATCACGAAGCCGGAAAGGCCGTCAACCGTGATCAATGTACCGTTGTTGGTCAGTGTATTGTTGACCCCGCCGAGGAAGCTCACCGCATGGCCGCTTCCCGAGCCGCCGACCACAAGCGCATTGCCGACCGTGACATTGATATTGCTGGCGCCCGAGCCGCCATCGCTGTCGGCAAAGATCGCCGTCGCGTTTTGCCCGAGGGCCAGCACATTGGCCGTGACATTCACAGTCACGGCGCCGCCCGTGCCGGTGCCGCCGACCGTTCCGGCAAAGGCCGCCGAGCTGAGCGTGGCGCTATAGTCCCCCGTGCCGGCAATGCCGCCGCCGCCGCCGACCGATTGTGCGATGATCGCGTCCGCGCCGACGCCGGTGGTGGTCACCGGAGCAGTGATGGACACGTTCACCGCGCCGCCATTGCCGCCCGCGCCGCCGGAACCAGCCTGAACCGCCGCCGCGACGAGCGTATTGCTCGACGAGAAAGCGAGATCGATGCCGCCGCCGCCGCCCACCGATTGCGCGATGACCGCGGGCGCGCCGTTGCCGGTGGTCGCGACCGGCGCCGCGACATTGAGCGTGACGGCGCCGGCATCGCCCTTCGCGCCGCCTGCGGCACCAAGGGTCAAATTGCTGCTCGCACCGACGCCAAACGCCTCGACGACACCGCCGCCGCCGCCGACCGATTGCGCCAGCACGCCCAGCGCTCCCGTGCCGGAGGTGCTCACCGGCGCCTGGACGGTCAGATTGACCGCGCCGCTGTTGCCGCCCGCGCCGGGATCGCCGAGGTTGGTCGAAGCAATCGCCGGATCTTGGCCGCCGCCGCTATAGAAGTCCGCGACGCCGCCGCCACCGCCGATCGATTGGGCGACCAGGCCCATGGCGCCTGTGCCGGAGGTCGTCACCGCGCCGGTCGCGGTCACCGCGACCGCCTCGCCCGCGCCGCCGGCCCCGCCCGTGCTGCCCAAATCGAGGGTCACGCCATTGGTCCCGACATTGGTGCCGCTCGGCGTCGAGAAGCCGACATAACCGCCGCCACCGCCGACCGATTGCGCCAGCAGGCCGGACGCCAGCGCGCCCGTCGTGTTCACGGCGCCGGAGAACGTGTTGATGGTCAGAGCTCCGCCATTGCCGACCGTGCCTTGGGAGCCGCCCGCTTGCAGCGCGATACCGAGCGGCGTGCCCGTAACATTGCCCACGGACAGAACGGAAGTGCCGCCACCGCCGCCGATCGCCTGGGCCAGAACGCCGATGGCCTGGTTGCCTGTCGTCACGACGGCCCCGATATTGCTGAACTGAACCGCGTTGCCGGAGCCGCCGTTGCTGCTCGTGCCGCCGGCGATGGCCTGCAGCACGCCGAGACTGTTGCCGACCGAAAGATCGCCGCTGGCGCCGTCGGTGCCGCCGCCGCCGCCGATACTCTGCGCGATGAGCCCGATCGCCCCCTCGCCCACGGTCAGGGTCGAATTGTTGTTGCCAGCGGTGAGGCTGTTGCCGTTGCCGCTGATCCCGCCGCTGGCACCGACGATGGCCGCGAGTCCGCCGCCCAGGGTCGTGATCGGACCCGTGCCGGAGATCGCGCCGTTGCCGCCGCCCGCGCCGATAGACTGCGCGAGCAGGCCGTAGGACAGTGCGCCGGACGTGCTCGTCGTGCCGCCGCTGACCTGGACCGTGACCGTTCCCATGGCGCCACCCGTGCCGGCCGACGATCCGCCGACATTCACGGCCGAGCCGTCCACCGCGCCGCTCTGTGCCGAAACCGCGAAAGCGGCATTGCCGCCGCCGCCACCGATCGACTGTGCGAGCACGCCGACGGAATCGGCGCCGAGGGTTTGAATGGAGCCGGTGCTGATGACGCTGACATTGCCGCCGCTGCCGCCGTTGCCGCCATTGCCGCCGACATTGTTGTTCATCGAGCCGCCGCCGGAGAAGCTGAGCGCGCCCGCGAAACCGCCCGCACCGCCGCCGCCGCCGACCGATTGCGCCAGGACGCCCACGGAGCCGGCGCCATTGACGATGATCGCCCCGGTGTTGCTCACCTTCACGTCGCCGCCGCTGCCGCCCGCACCGCCGCTGCCGCCGACATTGGAGACCATGCCGCCCGACCCGCCGGCCAGCGTGCCAGCCACGGAGAAGCCGCCATTGCCGCCGCCGCCGCCCACCGACTGCGCATAGATGCCATAGGACAAAGCGCCTTCGGTGGCGATGACGCCCGAATTCGTCACCTGGACCAGGCCGGCCGAGCCGCCGCCCCCACCACTGCCGCCGATCGCGGTCGTCGAGCCGCTGCCGCTGGCGCCCGAGCCCGACAGGGCGAAGCCGCCGTTACCGCCGCCGCCGCCGACCGATTGCGCCAGGACACCGATGGAGGATGCGCCATAGGTGTGAATGAGGCCTGCGTTGCCGACCGTGACCTGATCGCCATTGCCGGCGCCGGCACCCGCGCCGCCGACCACATTGGAGGTCGTGCCACCTTTGCCGACATTCAAGCCACCCGCGAACCCACCGGCACCGCCGCCACCGCCAATCGACTGTGCGAAGACACCGATCGAGACCGCACCATTGGTGATGATCTGGCCGTTATTCTGTACATTGACCTGGCTGGCCGAACCGCCACCGCCGCCCGCGCCGGCCCCGACCTTGGAGGTCGCATCGCCGCCCAGGTTGAGCGAGCCGCCGACGGCAAAGCCGCCATTGCCGCCGCCGCCGCCGATCGACTGCGCCTGAACGCCATAGGCCATCGCGCCATTGGTGAGGATCACGCCCGTCGCGGAATTCGTGACATTGACTTGCCCGGACGCGCCGCCGCTGCCGCCGTCGCCGCCCACGGTCGAGGCGGCCGATTGTGCTTTGCTGACGCCAATACCCAAAGCGAAGCCGCCGTTACCGCCACCACCGCCGACCGACTGCGCCAAGATGCCGATCGCGCTCGCCCCTTGCGTCTCGATCGTACCGGCATTGGCGACGTCGACACGACCGCTCGCACCGCCGAGACCGCCGGTGCCGCCGGTCGAGGATGCAACGGACGCACCGTTTGCGGACAAGGCCCCGTCCACGGCAAAGCCGCCATTGCCGCCACCACCGCCAACCGATTGCGCAACAATACCCATCGAATTCTGGCCGGCCACACCGATCGTATCCGCGTTGGTCACAGCCACTGCGCCGGCCGCGCCGCCTGCGCCGCCCGCACCGCCGCCGACCGTCGAACTCGCCGACGTGTTCACGCCCACCGAGCCGCCGACCGAGAAGCCGCCATTGCCGCCGCCGCCGCCAACCGATTGCGCCACGATGCCGCTCGAGAAGTTCCCGGCCGTGAGAATTTCGCCTTTTCCGTTCGGATCGAGCGTGGTCGTGACCGTCACCGCGGCGCCATTGCCCGCCGAACCACCGCTGCCGGACGTGACACCCGTGTTCCCGCCAACCGCATCTCCGGCGCTATCGAAGCTCGAATTCGACGATCCGCTCGTCCCCGACGATCCCGAACTGCTCTTGCCGGCAGCGACCGACAAACCGACGGAGAAGCCCCCATTGCCGCCGCCACCGCCAACCGATTGCGCAACAATGCCGACGCTGTGATCGCCGCTCGTCAGGATCTCCGTCGCGCTATTGTTCACGGTCACCGCATCGGCACTACCGCCACCGCCGCCGGCACCGCCACCGACCGAACTCGACGCGGTCGGTGCGCTGCCGCCGGAGCTGCCGGCCAACGCAGCGCCGACCGCAAAGCCGCCATTGCCGCCACCGCCACCAATCGACTGCGCGATGATGCCGGACGAATTCTGGCCGAGCGCTATGATCGTATCCGCATTGGTCACGCCCACCGTGCCGGCCGTGCCGCCGGCACCGCCCGCACCGCCGCCGATCGTCGAACTCGCCGACGCATTCACGCCGAGCGAACCGCCAGCCGAGAAGCCGCCGTTACCGCCGCCGCCACCGACCGATTGCGCAACGATGCCACTCGAGAAATTCCCGCCCGTAAGGATTTCGCCCTTCCCGTTCGCATCAAGCGTGGTTGTGACAGAAACGGCCGCACCATTGCCCGCCGAGCCGGCGCTGCCGCCCGAAGAGGAAGAACCCGCATTGCCGCCAACGGCGTCGCCGGCGCTGTCAACGCTCGAACTCGAGGAACTCGAACTGCCCTTGCTCGCCGCGACCGACAGGGCGACGGAGAAGCCGCCGTTGCCGCCGCCACCGCCAACCGATTGCGCGACAATGCCCGCGCTGTGATCGCCGGTTGTCTGGATCCCAAGGGAGCTGTTGGTCACGCTCACCGTATCGGCATTCCCGCCACCGCCGCCGGCACCGCCACCGACCGAGCTTGTCGCTGTCGGCGCGCTGCCACTCGTATTGCCGGCCAATGCGCCACCAACCGCGAAGCCGCCGTTGCCGCCACCGCCGCCCAGAGATTGCGCGATGATGCCGGACGAGTTCTGGCCGAGCGCGATGATCGCATCCGCATTGGTCACGTCCACCGCGCCGGCAATGCCGCCGGCACCGCCCGCGCCGCCGCCGATCGTCGAGCTTGCCGACGCGTTCACGCCGAGCGAACCGCCGGCCGAGAAGCCGCCGTTGCCGCCGCCACCGCCAATCGATTGCGCCACGATGCCGCTGGAGAAATTCCCGCCCGTGAGGATCGCGCCTTGCCCATTCGCATCAAGCGTCGTTGTCACGCTCACCGCGCCGCCGCCGCCTGCCGAGCCAGCGCTGCCACCCGAAGACGAAGAACCCGCATTGCCGCCCACCGCGTCACCGGCACTGTCAACGCTCGAACTCGACGAACTCGAACTGCCCTTGCTTGCTGCGACCGACAAACCAACAGAGAAACCACCGTTGCCGCCACCGCCGCCAACCGATTGCGCCTCGATGCCTGCGCTATGATCCCCGCTCGTCTCGATCGCCGCCGCCGTGTTCGACACACTCACGTCGGCAGCACTGCCGCCAGCACCGCCGGCACCGCCACCGACCGAGCTTGTCGCTGTCGGCGCACTGCTACCGGTATTGACGCCCAGCGCACCGCCAACCGCAAAGCCGCCGTTGCCGCCACCGCCACCAATCGATTGCGCGATGATGCCGAACGAGTTCTGGCCCGACGCGACGATCATATCCGCATTGGTCACGCCCACAGCGCCCGCCGTGCCGCCAGCGCCGCCGGCACCGCCGCCGATCGTCGAACTCGCCGATGCATTCACGCCGACCGAGCCGCCGACCGAGAAACCGCCGTTGCCGCCGCCGCCACCGACCGATTGCGCAACGATGCCGCTCGAATAATTCCCACCCGTGAGAATTTCCCCTTGCCCATTCGCATCAAGCGCCGTCGCCACAGTCACCGCGCCGCCATTGCCCGCCGAACCGCCGCTGCCACCCGAAGAGGTCGAGCCCGCATTGCCGCCCACCGCGTCGCCAGCGCTATCAAGGGTCGAGCTCGAGGATCCGCCCGTCCCGGACGATCCCGAACTGCCCTTGCTCGCTGCGACCGACAGACCGACCGAGAAGCCACCATTGCCGCCGCCGCCGCCAAGCGATTGGGCGATAATGCCGGCGCTGTGATCGCCGCTCGTCTGGATCTCCGTTGCCGTATTGCTCACGGTCACCGCATCGGCACTGCCGCCGCCGCCACCGGCACCGCCGCCCACCGAGCTCGTCGCTGTCGGCGCGCTGCTCGTGGTATTGGCGCCCAGCGCGCCGCCAACCGCAAAGCCACCGTTGCCGCCGCCGCCACCAATCGATTGCGCGATGATACCGGACGAGTTCTGACCGAGCGCCGTGATCGTATCCGCATTGGTCACGCCCACCGTGCCAGCCGTGCCGCCCTTTCCGCCCGCGCCGCCGCCGATCGTCGAACTCGCCGATGCATTCACGCCGATCGAACCGCCGACTGAGAAACCGCCGTTGCCGCCGCCGCCGCCGACCGATTGTGCCACGATGCCGCTCGAATAGTCCCCACCGGTGAGGATTTCGCCCTTGCCATTGGCATCAAGCGTGGTTGTCACGAGCACGGCACCGCCATTGCCGGCGGAACCGCCGCTGCCACCCGAGGAGGAAGCGCCGGCATTGCCGCCAACTGCGTCGCCGGCGCTGTCAAGGCTCGAGCTCTTCCCGGACGATCCCGAGCTGCCCTTGCTGGCCGCAACCGAGAGGCCGACGGAGAAGCCGCCATTGCCGCCGCCGCCGCCAAGCGATTGCGCCACGATGCCCGCGCTGTGATCGCCTGTCGTCTGAATCCCAAAGGCGCTATTGGTCACGGTGACCGCACCGGCAGTCCCGCCACCGCCGCCGGCACCACCACCGACCGAGCTTGTCGCTTTTGGCGCGCTGCTAGCCGTATTGGCGCCCAGCGTCGCACCGACGGCAAAGCCGCCGTTGCCACCGCCACCACCAATCGATTGCGCGACAATGCCGGACGAGTTCTGGCCGGTCGCGACGATCGTATCCTCATTGGTCACGTCCACTGTACTGGCCGTGCCACCGGTCCCGCCCGCGCCGCCACCGATGGTCGAGTCCGCCGAGGCATTCACGCCGACCGAACCGCCGACGGAGAAACCGCCATTGCCGCCGCCGCCGCCAACCGATTGCGCCACGATGCCGCTCGAGAAATTCCCGCCCGTCACGATCTGGCCTTGCCCGCTCGCATCAAGCTGTGTCGTCACGGTCACCGCGCCACCATTGCCCGCCGAGCCGCCGCTTCCGCCCGAAGAGGAAACACCGGCATTGCCGCCAACGGCGTCGCCGGCACTGTCGAGGCTCGAGCTCTTCCCGGAAGATCCCGAGCTGCCTTTGCTCGCCGCCACCGACAAACCGACAGAGAACCCGCCGTTGCCGCCGCCGCCGCCAAGCGATTGCGCAATAATGCCTGCGCTGTAATCGCCGCTCGTCTCGATCGCTGCTGCGGTGTTGGTGACGCTCACCTTATCGGCTGTGCCGCCGCCACCGCCGGCGCCGCCACCGACCGAACTTGTCGCTTTCGGAGCACTGCCGCCGGTGTTGGCGCCGATAGAGGCGCCGACGGCAAAACCGCCGTTACCGCCGCCGCCGCCGATCGATTGCGCGATGATGCCGGAGGAGTTCTGGCCGGTCGCAACGATCGTATCCGCATTGGTCACGCCCACCGTACTGGCCGTGCCGCCGGTCCCGCCCGCGCCGCCACCGATGGTCGAGTCCGCCGATGCATTCACACCGACCGAACCGCCGACCGAGAAACCGCCGTTGCCGCCGCCACCGCCGACCGATTGCGCAACGATGCCGCTCGAGAAATTCCCGCTCGTCACGATCTGACCTTGCCCGCTCGCGTTAAGCTGCGTCGTCACGGTCACCGCGCCGCCATTACCCGCCGAGCCGCCACTTCCACCGCTCGTGCCGCCGCTACTGCCGCCCGATGAGGCATCCGAATTTCCGCCAACCGCGTCGCCGACACTGTCGAAGCTCGAACTCGACGATCCGCCTGTCCCCGATCCTGAGCTGCCCTTGCTTGCCGCGACCGACAGACCGACGGAGAAACCACCGTTGCCGCCGCCGCCGCCAACCGATTGCGCCACAATGCCCGCGCTGTAATCGCCGCTCGACGCGATCGCCGCTGCCGTATTGGTGACATTCACAATATCGGCATTGCCGCCGCCACCGCCGGCACCGCCGCCGACCGAACTCGTCGCTTTCGGCGCCGCGCCGCCGGTGTTGGCGCCCACCGCAAGACCAACCGCAAAGCCGCCGTTGCCACCACCGCCACCAATCGATTGCGCGATGATGCCCGATGAATTCTGGCCGGTCGCAATGATCGTATCCGCATTGGTTACGCCCACTATCCCGGCCGTGCCGCCGACCCCGCCGGCGCCGCCGCCGACCGTCGAACTCGCCGTTGAATTGACGCCGACCGAACCGCCGACCGAGAAGCCGCCATTGCCGCCACCGCCGCCAACGGATTGCGCGAGGATGCCGCTCGAGAAATTCCCGCCCGTGAGAATTTCGCCCAGCCCATTCGCATCAAGCGCCGTCGTGACTGTAACCGCGCCGCCGTTGCCGCCAGATCCGCCGGTTCCCCCGCTCGTCGTGCCGCTCGAACCGCTGGACGAATCCGTGTTGCCGCCAACTGCATCGGCGGCGCTGTCAAAGCTCGACGATCCGCCGCTTCCTGACGATCCCGAACCGCCTTTGCTTGCCGCAACCGACAGGCCGACGGCGAAACCGCCATTGCCGCCGCCGCCGCCAACCGACTGCGCCACAATGCCTGCGCTGTGGTCGCCGCTTGTCTCAATCACCGCCGCCGTGTTGGTGACGGTGACTGTATCGGCATTGCCGCCACCGCCACCGGTGCCACCGCCAACTGAGTTTGTTGCTTTCGGCGCGCCGCCGCCGCCGGTGCTGGCGCCCACCGTAAGACCAACCGCAAAGCCACCGTTACCGCCGCCGCCGCCAATCGATTGCGCAACGATGCCCGATGAATTCTGGCCAAGCGCCACGATTGTATCCGCATTCGTCACGGTGACCGTTCCGGCCTTGCCACCGGCACCACCGGCCCCGCCGCCGACGGTCGAATCCGCCGACGTGTTCACGCCAACCGAGCCGCCGACAGAGAACCCGCCGTTGCCGCCGCCGCCGCCGACCGATTGCGCAACGATGCCGCTCGAGAAATTCCCGCTGGTGAGGATGTAACCTTTGCCGTTTGCATCAAGCGTCGTTGTCACCGACACCGCACCGCTATCGGCGCCCGTGCCGCCTGATCCCGCAGTTGTCGTGTTCTTCGAGCCGCCAAGCAAGTTGCTTGCCTTTGCCATGACGGATTGTGCCGTGCTGCCTCCGGAACCGCCCTTGGACCCTGCGCCCGAAACACCGACGGCAAATCCACCATTGCCGCCACCGCCACCGACCGACTGCGCCACGATGCCGGCGCTGTTGTCGCCGTTTGTCTGAATGTATGTGGCGTTGCTTGTAACGGTGACATCCCGGCCAAGGCCGCCCGTGCCGCCATCGCCGCCGAGCGTCTCGTTCGTTGCTGAGGGTGAGCCGCTGCCGGTCGAGACGCTGATCGCTGCGCTGACGGCAAAGCCGCCGTTGCCGCCGCCGCCACCGACAGACTGCGCGAGAATGCCCGCAGAGTTTTGACCTTGCGTGACGATATTATCGGCATTGGTCACCGTTACCTTGCCGGCGTCCCCGCCAACCCCCGCGTTCCCTCCTGCCGCAAAGGAAGCCGTGATGGAATTCAGCCCGAACGATGCCCCGACCGCAAAGCCGCCATTGCCGCCACCGCCGCCAATCGATTGCGCGACGATACCGGAGGCAAAATTTCCTTGCGTTTGAATGAGCCCGGTCAGCGTCTGAACTTTGACTTCGCCACCTGCACCGCCTGTTTCGCCGATGCCGCCGAGCGACGCTCCAGCCGATGCGCTCTGCGATTGACTCAGCGTCACCGTGCCGGCGATGGAAAATCCGCCGTTGCCGCCGCCGCCGCCGACCGATTGCGCCAGAATGCCGTTGGCATAATCATTGCCGGTTTGGATGTTTCCAGCCTCGATGACGCTTACCAAGCCGCCGTCACCGCCCTTGTTGCCGTTGCCGCCGATCGCTGCCGCGCCTGAAAGATCCGTGCTGCCGGACAGAGCGCCCGCAAAGCCGCCATTGCCGCCGCCGCCGCCGATCGACTGAGCCTGAATACCGTTCGACTGAAAGCCCTCTGTCAAAATATTGTTGTAACTGGTGACGTCAACTTCGCCGCCACTGTTGCATGTTCCGGTGTTGTCGCAGCCGCCGCCGCTGCCGCCCAGCGCACCGCCCAATGCGCCACCATTCATGGCGATCGTGCCGGTGACGGCAAAGCCGCCATTGCCGCCACCACCGCCAATCGACTGCGCCAGAATGCCATTCGCATCCGCGCCTTTGGTGAAAAGAGTCACGGCGTTTGACGCGGGCACGATCCCGGCGCCGGTCCCATCCGTCCCGCTGCCATAGGAATTAACCGTCACGGTATTGCCGAAATTGCCCTTGCCGCCGCTGCCGCCAACACTGAGACCAAGTGCAGCGGCACCCGCGCTGAAACTCCCCGACGCAGCAAAACCACCATTGCCGCCGCCGCCGCCAATCGATTGCGCTTCGATGCCGTTCGATTGATCTTCTTGAGTGGAGATCGTGCCGTAACTGTTGACGGTGACCGTTCCGGTTGTTCCGCCAGGCCCGCCTTTACCGCCGACCGAGACAGAGCCGGAAAATTCGGATCCCGCGGAGACCGCCACGGCGAAGCCGCCGTTGCCGCCGCCGCCGCCAATCGACTGGGCTTCGATACCGTTGGAGAGCTTACCCTTCGTGAGGATGTTATTGTAGCTCGTGACCGAGACGTTATCCGAGCTTCCGCCCCCGCTGCCCGAGCCGCCAATGCCGACACTGACGGCGCCGCCGCTCGCGGCAAACCCCAAGCTCGCAGCGAGGCCGCCATTGCCGCCGGCACCGCCGATCGATTGCGCCAAAATACCGTTGGCTTGCGCGCCATCCGTTTCCAACGTGGTGACGCCGGCCGAAGGCAGCACATTCACGCCATTGCTGTAACTATCGACCGTGACCTTGCCGGCACTGCCGCCTGCCCCGCCTTTGCCGCCAATCGCAATTCCAAGGCCCGCATTCGCCATGGTCAACGCGGCATCCGCGCTCAACCCGCCATTGCCGCCGCCACCGCCGATCGATTGCGCTTGGATGCCGTTCGATTCATTGCCCTGCGTCCAGACGAGACCATTGCTTGAAACAGTGACGTCGTGACCCGAGCCGCCGCCATTGCCGGTGCCGCCAACGGAGACTGCGGCCGATCCGCCAATGTCCTCGATGCCGCTCGAACCGGCGAGCGAGAAGCTAAATCCACCGTTACCGCCGCCGCCACCGACGGACTGCGCGAGGATACCGCTCGAATTGGCAAAAACGGTCGAAATGTTGCCGGTGCTGGTGACGTTGACCTTTCCCCCATTGGCGCCCGTGCCACCGCCGCCGCCGACCGACACGCCAATGGCCGCGGCACCGGCGAGCGATACGCTCCCTGCAAAGCCGCCGTTACCGCCGCCGCCGCCGATCGATTGCGCCAGAATGCCATTCGAATTGCCGGCGAGTTCGCTCGACGTGCCGCCTTGGCCCGTCGCCAGATTGCCGGTGGAGACAACTTTGACGGCGGTCGCAAAACCGCCATCGCCGCCACCGCCGCCAACAGCAACGCTGCCGCTCCCGCCCGCGGCAAGACTTAAACCGATCGACGAGCCGCCATTGCCGCCTGAGCCGCCCAAGGACTGGGCGACAATCGCGTTTGAGTTGCTGCCGGACGTGGTGATGTCGCCGGTGTTGTAGAGCGTCACGTCGTTCGCATTGCCGCCAGTCGCGCCTTGGCCGCCAACGCCGACGGCAATGCTCCCCGTCAGTGCCATGGATCCGGACCCGGCAAAACCGCCATTGCCGCCGCCGCCGCCAATCGATTGCGCGATCAAGCCGTTTGAACTGCCGCCCTGCGTAACGATATTGCCGTTACTGTTCAGGTTCACGATGCCGCCGTTATTGCCGGCGCCGCCGTTGCCACCGAGCGCCAACGAGCCGCTGAGAAATTGCGAACCGCTGAGGGCGATGCTGAAGCCGCCGTTGCCGCCGCCGCCGCCGACCGATTGCGCCAGGATGCCGTTCGAGAAATTGCCTACCGTTTTGATATTCGAGCCATTACCCGTCATACCATTGTTCACGGTCACTTCTTCGCCGGCGCCGCCGCCGCCGCCCAATCCGCCCAAGGCGACCGACGCGGACGCATCGCCGGCGACAGAAATAGCGCCGCTGATGCCGCCATTGCCGCCGCTGCCGCCAACAGATTGCGCAACGATGCCGCTCGAGAAATCGCCATGCGTTAAGATGTTGTTGGCGTAAGTATTGGTGGAATCGGTGCTGCTGCCGTTGGCCGTTCCATTTTCGACGAGCACGACACCGCCGCTGCCACCCGCGGCACCTGTGCCTCCCAGAGTCACGGCTGCGCTGGCCGTTCCGCCTAAGGAAGCGCCGCCTGCAAAGCCGCCATTGCCGCCGCTACCACCGATCGATTGCGCAAGGATGCCGGTGGAATTGTTGTTTGACGTCTCCAGGTTCCAGCCGGGATCCGTGGTCGACTGTCCACGGCCATTCGCATAGACGCTCACATTGCCCGCGCTCTGGCCGGTCCCGCCTGCCCCGCCGATCGCCAAGCCAACGGACGCGATTCCGCTCCCCGACAGCGACGCCGAGATTCCGCCATTGCCGCCATTTCCGGAAATGGATTGAGCAATGATGCCGTCGGAGTTGTTGCCTGCAGTTTGAACCGAACCGGAACTGTCGACCTCGACGTCGGTTGCAGCACCACCGGTCCCACCGCTTCCGCCGAAAGAAAGGGCAGCACTCGCGCCTCCGCCCAAACTGCCCGAAATCGCAAAACCGCCATTGCCCCCGGCGCCACCGATCGACTGCGCGACAATCGCCGCCGAATTGTCCTTGGCGGTATAGATATTGCTCAGGCTCGCGACGTTAACGGTGCCAGCATTGCCGCCCGCTCCGGCTTTTCCTCCGAAGGCCAGGGAAGCGCTCGCGAGCCCCCCCAAACTTGCCGAGATCGCATAGCCGCCGTTGCCGCCGGCGCCGCCGATCGACTGGGCGAGAATGCCGGACGAATTGCTGCCGCCGGTATAGATAAAGTTCGAACTCGAAACGCTGACCGCGTTGGCCGTTCCACCACCTCCACCCTGTCCGCCGAAAGAAACGGACGCGCTGCCAAGCACGCCGACGCTGCCGGAGAGTGCATAACCGCCATTGCCGCCGCTGCCGCCAATCGATTGCGCGACAATCGCAGAGGAATTGCTATTGAAAGTAAGGATGTTGCTTTCGCTCGAAACGTTGACCGTGCCCGCACTGCCACCAGATCCGCCAGTTCCCCCGAACGAAAGAGCGGCAGATCCGGTTGCGCCGGCAGAGACCGAGACCGAGCCGCCACCATTGCCGCCACCGCCGCCGATCGATTGCGCCAAGATACCGTAAGAATTGATGCCAGACGTTATGAGCGTCCCGGCCGTCTGGACGACGACATTACCTGCACTATTGCCCAGGCCGCCATTGCCGCCCATGGCGAGGGAAGCGCCGGAACCGCCTTGCAACGAGACTGCAAAGCCGCCGTTACCGCCGCCGCCGCCGATCGATTGCGCAACGACGGCAGATGATTCGTCCCCTGAGGTCTGAATCGTGTAATCGGTATTCTGGCCGCGAAGGATCTCGACCGTATTGGCGGTTCCGCCAGCACCACCAGAGCCGCCCAAGGCAACGCTTAAGCCGACGCCGGCGGCGAAAGCGCCACCGCCATTGCCGCCGCCGCCGCCAATCGACTGAGCAAAAACGCCGTTCGCATTCGTTCCTTGCGTTGTAATCGAGCCGGAATTCGTGACCGTAACGGTGCCGCCATTACCGCCATTGCCGCCGGTGCCGCCAACCGAATAGAAGGCACCGCCCGAAAATCCGCCGTTGCCGCCGCCGCCGCCGATCGATTGCGCCAGAATGCCGTTCGCAGCGGAGCCCAGTGTCGAAAGCGTCCCCGTATTGGTAACGATCACCGCGCCGCCATCGGTGGTGTTGCCGCCGCCGCCGGCGCTGGCACCGAGGCCTGACGCGCTCGCGCCATTGCCGCCGCCGCCGCCGATCGACTGCGCCTCGATCGCGTTGGAACTTTTTCCGGTCGTAACCCCATTCGATATGTTTCCGGTCGAGATCGTGCCGGAATTATTCACGATGACCGTGCCGCCCGTTCCACCGCCCGCGCCATTGCCGCCAAGAGCCACGATACCCGACGTATTGCCGGCCGTTCCGCCGCCACCGCCAATCGATTGCGCGAGAATACCTTGGGAATAATCGTTCGTTGTCGTGATGTTGCTGGCGGACGTGACCTGAACCAAATCGCCATTGCCGCCGGTGCTGCCGCTGCCGCCGCCGCTGTAGAACAGCCCGAACCCGCCCGCACCGCTGCCGCCGCCGCCGCCAAAACTGTAAGCCGCTATGCCGTTGGCGTAGGTGTTGGATGTGGTGATCGTTGTCCCGCTTGCGGTTGTTACAAAAGCCTGTCCGCCCTGTCCTGCCGAAGAGCCGCTGCCCCCGCCGGAATAGAAGAAGCCACCGCCGGCCCCGCTACCGCCATTGCCACCCTGGCTGATGGCGGTAATGCCGTTTGAGCCCGATCCCGAGACGTTGATTTGACCGGTGTTGAAATTGAGCGTTGCCGTCCCGCCAATGCCGCCGGGGCCGCCCGAGCCACCGGACCCACCGAGTGCGCCGCCGCTGCCGCCATCGCCGCCGTTGCCGCCTTGGCTGACCGCAGTCAATCCGCCGCCGATCGTTGTGACGTTGCCGCTATAGTTCAGCGTTGCGGTGCCGCCGTTTGCGCCTTGAGAGCCGTCGCCGCCGTTGCCGACGCAGCAAGGAGAGGAGCCACCGCCTCCATTCGACCCGTTGGACTGCACGAGAACGCCGACATTGCTGTTGCTCGTATTTGTGACGATCGTGGTTGGCTTGGCGGTCAAGGTGAGGTTCGGGCCGTTTTGGCCCGCGGCGCCTTGCGGCGCGGGATTGAGAAAACAGGCCGAACCTGATGCGGCGGAGCAGGACGCGACCGTGTTGGATAACGTGCAGGTTTTACCCGACGCGCATGTGTAGTAGGTGATCGAACACGCTCCCGTTCCCGCCGTACAATCGTAATTGCTCGTCTGAGCCTGGCACCCACTGTCGCTACTCGTACAGGCTGTGCTTCCCGACGAGATCGTGCATCCGCCTGCGGTTCCGGTGCAGCTGAAGGGTGTGTAGGGAGGCGGCCCGGGCGTTGCCCCTGACCCTGTCAGTTCGATTTGCGAATAATTGCCGCCATTGACATTCATGGTGGCATTGGCATCGCCGTTGCACGCTGCTGAACTGCCGTTCAGCGAACAATTCTGGGCCCGGGCGGACGGTACGAACAGCCAAGTGCTCGCCAATATCATCATCAGCAGCAGAAGCACGCTTCTGACGCTTAAAAATGAGCGGACCTTCTCTAACTGGAAGCCCCCCAATAGAGAAAAAGACGTCTTTATCATTCTCTCTGCCCCATGCCACTTATATTTTAATCAATTTTTGAGCAGAAAAATACGCAATAATACTTAATCATTCCGCAGAAAAAAATCAAAAGATTGAACATCCTTTCTATTTATATTGTTATATCTGTCTTTCTGAATTCAATTTTTACTTTTACATTCCACAAATACTTTAGGAAAAGGCTTCGAACTCCCATTCTGGGAGGTCACGACTTAGCCATGGCTTCAAGCGCATCGCTTAGGCCACGACAGGAGAACGGCAAGGCAACGTCCTGATTGCTGCCGTTCATAAAGGCGATTCGGCCGCGATGGTTGCTTTGCTTCCACCGGCTCAACAATTCAGGCGAAAGGGGTAGGCTGGCAAAACAGCCCGACGGCAGACACCTTTTGAACGGCAGCTTCAGCGGCGTCTTGTCATTCTCATCTGGCGACGCTTGCACCGGTTCGGTGACCAAAACATTGTTTGGGAGCACAACGACCATGTTCACTTCGGCGGACGGCTTGGAGGATGCGGCAACCGAACCGAAAGCGATTTCCGCGATGATGACGTTGTTCGAGAGCAGTTGCTGAACAATCTCACAAGTCTTCTTGCCCCCCGCCGTGGGAGAAGCCTTGCAACGTAAGATCCAATCGCCGTAAGCGGTCGTCGCCCATTGCTCGCCTTTATTATCGGTATTGCTTGCGCTCAATCCCGTTGTTGCCGGAAGAGCTATAGGCGCGGAGCTTGAAGACTGCGCAAAGGCGAAGGACGACGTTAAGCCGATGCACAGCGCTGCCAAAAGGCAGAGCCTTCGCCCACAAAACATTGGATAATCCCCCCCAATAGCCCCAAAATTACTTTAGCCGACCAACGGTATACATAATGTTAAATACCTCACACATTAAACACATGTCACGATGCATTTTAGCAATGTCTCCATCACTTTTGGGGCTGCTCCACGGCGACCGGAAACATCCTTGTCTTCACACAATGTGACCGCAATCGACACCATGGCCGACACCGAGGCACATGGTCGCGAGCGCGGGCCTGCTCGCCCGTAGGTCCTCCGTGTCCACAGCGACCACCACTGTCATCCGAATTGGCCGGCCCGATCTTAGGCGAGCCCCTTCCCGGCCCGAGCGGGCGCCAGTACAAAGTCGTATTCGACGTCCCAGAATTCGCCGCCAAAGCCGAGTTCATAGGCCCGTTCCGGATCGTTCGTGCGTTTGAAGTTGGCAAGCAGGCTCTTTTTGACGCCGAACACCGCATCGGAGCTGATGTAGGGATCGTCAGGATCGAAGATATGCGTGATCAGCGGCTGACAGCCGTCCGCCCTCAGAATGAAATGGAGATGCGCAGGGCGATTGGGATGTCGGCCCAGCGCGGCGAGCAATTGTCCGACCGGTCCATCATGGGGAATGGGATAGTATTTTGGCTTCACCGCGCGGAACCAGTAGCTGCCGTCAGGCCCCGTGCGAAAGAGGCCGCGCAGGTTGAAGTCGGGCTGGATGCCCTTCTGCTGAACGTCGTAGAATCCCTCGTCGTTGGCCTGCCAGACATCAAGCGTGGCACCCGCGATCGGCCTACCATCGACGTCGCGGATGTGGCCATGGATCACCATGTCCTCGCCCTTCTGGTCGAGGCAGATATTGGCGCCCATCGGCAGTTCCGGCGCGTCGGCGACGTGAAATGGCCCGAGCACGGTGCTCTCGGAAGCTCCAGACGGCTTGCGGTTGTTGATCGCGTCGACCAGCATCGATACGCCGAGCACGTCGGACAGCAGGATGAACTCCTGCCGCCAATCGTCGCACTTATGGCCGACCGCCGTCAGAAACTGAATCGCCTGGAACCACTCGTCCTGTGTCGGCTCGATTTCCTTCACCGCCTCATGAAGCTTGCGGATAATGACATCCATCACAGCCCGCAACCGCGCATCCTTGGCGTTGATGTTGCGACCGGTGACAACCTCCACTGAATTCTCTTCCGTGAAGAAGCCTCTTTCGTGCGCTTGCATGATCTGCCTCATCTGTCGAGAATGGTCTTGAAAACACGGCGCAACTCGGCGACAGGATCGCTTGCGACCGTCTCGTGCCGCCAGCAGACGTGCTGATCCGGCCGCACCAGAACGATGCCGCTGTCGCGCACTTCGCGCCCACGGGCCCAATCTCCGGTAAAATCCTGCCAATGCTGCCGTGGCCCGATGGAATAAGGTACAATGTCCACGCCGAATTCCCGTCCGACTATCGCCGCGGCGTCAATCCAGCCCTGCCCGCCAATACCCGTCAACAGCGCGAACCGACCGTGGCCGGCGAGGTCCAGCGTAGAGACCCGGCCGCCATGGCCGTCGAACAGCCACACATGCGGCAAGCGCGCGCCGGGCCAAGTCGTTGGCTGAAAGTGCAACTCGGCATCCTTCTCGAACAGCGGCTCGGGCTGCCCGTCAGACACGATGGCCTCGGACCGGTAACGCTGGTTCATCTCGACGCCGTGCGCATCGAACTCGTAGACCTTGAAGGCGATGCTCTCACGGATCTTCTTGCGCTGCTCCTCCGCTTCCGGCGTGTTGTCGCAGCGGGCGTCCATGTTCTGCTGCATCTTCACCGGATCGATCGACTCGAGCAGACCGAGCGCCTTGAAGATAGGGCCGAACTCATCGATCGACTTGTTCGCGCGGGTCACGATCTGCTTTGCGACAGGCGCCCGCTCCTGCGAATAGCTGTCGAGCAGTTTTGCACCGGCCTTGCCCTTGAGGACATAGGCGAGCTTCCAGGCAAGATTGAAGGCATCCTGGATCGACGTGTTGGACCCAAGTCCGTTGGACGGCGGATGCCGGTGCGTGGCATCCCCCATGCAGAGGACGCGGCCGTTCGACATCTCAGTCGCGTACATGTTGTTCACGGTCCATGTGGACACCTGCTCGATCTCGACCTCGAGATCCGGATCGCCGACCAGTTCGCGCACGACCTTAGTCGCGAATTCGGTATCGACATTCGGCGCAGGCTGATTGATATCGTAGCCCCAGACGATCAGCCATTCGTTCCACGGTCGCACCATCCGCACGAGACCCATGCCGATGCCGCCGACGTCCGCGCCGGGCTGCACGACCCAGTAAAGAACCGACGGTCGGTGGGCGACATATTTGGACAGGTCGGCCTTGAACAGGATGTTCATCGAACCGCCAACTCCCATCTTGCCGTCAAACGGCAAGCCGGCATGTTCGACAACCTTGGAATTGCCGCCGTCCGCACCGATCAGATATTTCGAGCGGACGGTAAATTCCTTGCCGGTCAGCCGATCGAGACATGTTGTCGTCACCCCGTCAGCGTCCTGCACATGCGAGAGATACTCTGTCGACATGCGTGCCTGCGTCCCGCGCGAACACGCCGTCTTGAACAGAAGCGGCTCCATGAACGTCTGCGGCAGGTCGTTCATCAACGTCGGCGAGGAAAGTTGATGTTCGGCGCGTGACAGCGGATGCTTGCCCCAGCTCTTCATGCGCCCGATCTCCTCGCCGGCGAGCGAGGTGCAGAAGACGTTCTCGCCCATCAGATCCTGCTCGGCGGCAAACAGATAGGCCTCGTCCTCGACCTCGCGACCGAGATCGCGCAGCACTTCCATGGTGCGCTGATTGGTGATGTGCGCGCGCGGCGTGTTTGCCAGCCAGCGGTAGCGATTGATCACCATGTTGTCGACGCCATAGGTCGAGAGCAGTGCGGCACTCGCCGAACCGGCGGGTCCAGTACCAATGATCAGAACGTCGGTGCTGATGTCAGCCATGCGGTCCTCCCTTGTATTTTGTAAAAATTGGGTCGCCGCGCCACATGCGGCGGACGCAGAAAATTGAACTGCCGCCTAAAGAGCTGGTCGTCGTCCTTCCCATGCCGCCTGCAACAGGTTGCGAATGGCGCTTTGGTCGAACGGCCGCGGATTCCAATAGGGATTGGCCACGGCGATGGCGGCGGCGCGGTCGAGATCGCTCTCGCTCAGGCCGAAGTCTTGCAATCGGGTTGGTGCGCCGAGCGAGGCGGCAAAGTCGAACAACGCGGCACCTGGCGTTCCGCCCAGCGCCGACGTCACAGGCTGCAAGAGGTCGGGCACTTCGACCGCGTTGAAGCCAATCGTATGCGGCAGGAGGATGGCATGCGTCTCGGCATGGGGCATATCGAAACTGCCGCCGAGCGTGTGGCAAAGCTTGTGATGCAGCGCCATCGACGCACCGCCGAGCGACGCACCGCAGAGCCACGCGCCGTAAAGCGCCGTTCCACGTGCGGTCCGATCGCCGCCATCCCGCACGATCGCCGGCAGCGCATTCGCGAGCGCTCGGATCGCCTCGCTCGCCAGCAGCGTGATGATCGGATTGCGGTCGCGTGCATAGAGCGCTTCGGCCGCATGCGCGATCGCGTTCAAGCCTGACGTGACGGCGAGCTTTGCAGGCAAGGTCAGCGTGAGATCGACGTCGTAGATCACCGTCTCCGGAAGGATCGAGGGATCGCGCCGCGTCACCTTTTCACCGTGCGCGGTCTCGCCAAGGATGTCCGTCATTTCTGAGCCCGCATAGGTCGTCGGGATCACGACTTGGTCGGCGCCAGTGCGCGTCGCGATCGCCTTGCCAAGCCCGATGGTCGACCCGCCACCCAGTGCAACGACACAATCGGCGCCGCTTGCCTTGAAGGCAGCGAGGGCCCGTTCTGTCACCTCCAAGGGCGTATGCATGGTCGCTTCGGCAAAGATCCCTCCGGCGAGACCCTCCAGTCGCAACGCGAGCGCTTCCGCCTCGGCTTTCTGGTTCGGCGTGGACAGGACCAGCGCGCGCTTGTGCCCCAGCCGCGCGATCTCCGCACCGGTCTGAGCCAGAGTGCCGGACCCGAAGATCACCCGCGCGGGCAGGCCAGCAAATGCGAACGGTTCGATCTTCATCATTCTATTGTCTCCGGGCTGCGGCACGAGCCATGACGAACGTGAAATCAAGCGACCATCGGACGCGACCGTCCTGGGCAACCTCCTTGCGGAAATCGCCGGCCAGATCCGGTTTGGCGTTGAACAGCGCGTCCTCCGCGAGCAGCGGATCGGCGCCATCGAATATCTGCGTGGTGATGGTCTCGAAACCATCGGCGGCAACAATGAAGTGCAGATGCGCGGGGCGCCGCGGGACGTATCCGATGCGGCCGAGCAACTGACCGACCGGCCCATCATTGGGAACCGCGTAGCCCGCGGGCTTTACCGTCAGATAATGGACCTGCCCGGCTTGGTCGGCGGAAAAGATGCCGCGAAGATTGCGATCGGGCTGCAGGTCCGGGAACTGGTTCTCATAGAAGCCTTGGCCATTTGCCTGCCAGGTTGCGACCGTGGCACCAGAGACCGGACGGCCGTCGAGATCGTGGATACGGACCCGCACCGACAAAGGTTCGCCGACGCCATCAAGGGAAAGGTTGGCGCCAAGCGGGAGCCATGGCGCATCGGCGCGATAGAACGCGCCGCGCGCGGTATTCGGCGTCACGCCGCGGGAATGCTGCGAATTGATCTCCTCGACCAGGGCCGTCACGCCCAGCAAATCCGACAGCAGCACCCACTCCTGCCGCAACTCGTCACTTGCCTGACCGACGTCGGTCAGAAAGGCGATGACATCGCACCATTCCGCGCGCGTCGGTCGCGTCTCACGCACCAGCGCATGAAGCGAGGTCACAACCCGCGCGAGCAAATCCGGCAGCGGTCCCTTCGCGTCCTTCAAGAGGCGCCCGATGACGATCTCCGCCGATGACGGTGACTGGCCGGATGCATGGGCGATGCGGGGCTGCATGGGCGTTTCCAAAGGTTTTATCTTGGGAACACATTAGCAGCGCTGGTCACGGAACTTGATGATTTTTGGGAAGAATAATATAGCATTTTGCTATGAAACTCGACGAGCGTCATCTGGCCCAATTGGCGGCCGTGGTGCAGGCCGGCGGTGTCACCGAGGGCGCGGCGCTGATCGGTATGACCCAGTCGGCCTTGTCGCGCACGCTGGCCATGCTGGAAAAGCGGATCGGCGAACCGCTGTTTGAGAAGGGACGCCGTCCGCTACAGCCGACGGCACTCGGGCGGGCCCTGGCCGCGCACGGTCAAGTCGTGCTGGCGACATCGCGCAAAGCGTCCGAACTCGTCGCCGATTTCCGGCATGGGCGCGCGGGCGTGGTGCGCGTTGGCGGCACGCCGTTCTTCACCGATGCCCTCATCTCCACCATGATCGCTGAATTTCAGAACACGCACCCGGAGGTGCGGGTCGATCAGAGCTATGGCTACCTGCCCGACCTGCGCGACGCGCTCAATAGCGACCGCATTGATCTTGCCATCTCTCCCATCGGCATTCTCGACGAGGGCTCGAACCTGGAGTTTAAGGAGCTCCTGCCCGGCCGCAATGTGGTCGCTTGCGGCGCGACGCATCCCCTGCTCGGCAAGCGGCGATTGAAGCCGAAGGAGATGCTCGATTATTCGTGGATCATGCCGCCGCCCGGCAGTCCGCTGATGGCGGATCTGCGCAGCCTGATGATCTCGCTGGGCGTCACCGAGATCAAAAGCCGCTATGCCGGCGGATCGTTGCTCAGCGCCATCAATTACATGAAACATACGGATGCGCTGACCATCCTCCCGCACAGCGTGATCTTCGCATTTCGCAACGAAAAGGCGATCACCGCGCTTCCGGTGGAGGTGCCACACCCCAAGCGCGCGCTCGGACTGTTTCGGCGCGTGGATACGCCACGCGCACCGGCGGTCGATGCCTTCGCGTCACATATCTCGATCAGTTTCGAAAAGCTCCGGCTCTTGATCGCGCGCCATGCGCAAGCCGTGATCTGGCGCGCTTGACTTTGATTGTCAGCTTGCCATTCGACCACGGCGAACGGGCCTGAACGCCAAAAGGTCGCAGTTACTGGTACGATAGCTATCGGACCGGTTCCGATGTCAAGAAGACCTGCATCGGCGAGGACATTCCGCCGAACACCGATGCCGAAATGATGACAGCCAGATTCGTGATGCGTTCGATCGCACTGCCACGGTAGTCGCGCTGTGCTTTATGAGGAGATTTTTGGAGAATCGAAAATTTTATTGCGCATAGTTGTGAGATGGCATCGCGGCTACGACGTTCGGTCATTGACTTGCGACGATTGTGTCCAATTCGCGCCGATAGCCGTCGATGGTTGCCCCCGGCGGGAATCTAGCCCCGGTCGATGATGATCGACGTTGCCGCGAAGAGAACGGGGCGTACCGACAGCGGTACGCTGGTAGGCCGGTAATCTTTGATACTCAAAATAAGATTTCCAACTGCGCAGCAATGCGACAGTTTTCTGCTCGCGCCTGCAGGGGAGCTATTTGCGTCCATAGGGGGCAATCCATAATGAAGAGGGCGTCTGCTAAGGGGTTCCCGCGCGCAATTTCACGCTCTCAGCCAGATTGCCGCGGAACATGTGCTGTCCAAGATGCCCGAGGTCGGAACGGAGATCGGCATAGACCCTGCCGCCGATATCGCGCCAGCGTCGGCAGAAGGCATAATCTTCCGAGAGGTAGCGCTTCGTATCGGGATCCACCATGCAGTCGAAGAAGAGCCAATAATAGGGGGCTTCCGGATTGTTGGGCGGACCGTCGGGGACGTAATTGAGTTCGGGGTAATGGGCCATCAGCTTTGTGAACACCCCACGCTTGATGACCATGAAACCCGTCGGTGCCTCCGCGACTTCGACGAAATCGTCTTGGGTGACGAAGTCGGCAAGAGGCTTGGCACCATGCCCAATGAGATTGAGAGGGTAATCGGTATAGAGCGCTTCGAACGCTTCCTTCGTAATGCCGGCCGGAAGGCCTTGCTGCGGCCAATTGAATCGTTTGATCGGGTAGATGCCGGCAGCGACGTCATGGTCGGATAATAGGAGGCGTGTCACGGCTGAAGAATGGAACGAGAGATCCGAGTCGATCCAGAATAGATGTGTATACTGTTCGTTCATGAGGAAGAACTTGACGATCTCGTTCCGCCCACGGGTGACGAGACTTTCGGCTCGGAGATGCAGGGTGGATCGCAACCCCAAGCGCACCGCTTCATGTGTCAGCTCGAACATGCTGGTCACGTAGTTCATCGAGACGGCCGAGATGTAGCAGGGCGTGGCCCAGAGCACGTTCATCGACTGAAGGGCGGAAGTGGGGAGCATCGGAAACTTTCAAGTGTACGACGATTGCGGACGACGGTGGCTCCCGATGTATCACGATCTCCATCTGCAACGGTCTCTATTAGAGATTATCCACAAGCCGCAGCGCATCAGGGAAACACAAGTTCCTCCAGACTGGGTTCTATGTACAAACCCATTGCACAACTTTGCAATCGTTGCCGGCCTTATTGCAGCTTTGTAATGCTTTCTCCTCGGCCTTGGCGCGCGTCTCCGCCGATGCAGCGCCCCAGGAACCGTTGGAACTATTGCGCGTCAGCGCCGAGCAATGAAAGTAGGGAAATCCCGAATGATCGTCGTCGTCCCAGTGCCGATGATTGCGAAACAGGGTCACAACCCCGCAAGATTTGCCGCCGGCATCTTTGCAATGATCGATCGCCTCGCGTTTGGCGTCGTCCGCTTTGTCGGCCCCCCACGTAAATCCTTGCTGCGCATCGTCAGGCGAATATGCGATCGCGCCCCAGATTCCTTTCATCTCCAAGAATTTCTCATTCACCTTGGGACATGGCCCCTTGCGGGAAGAGCATAGATCTGCAGCGCCAGCCGGACCGAGACATGTCCAGCACGCAAGAAGTACGGTGAGGAGGCGTAGCATGGTTTTCTCCTATCTATCTGCAGGACCGCCTGGTCAGCCGGCAGCCCTGAGCGTGCTCATGGCGATGCAGGCATTGCCGAAGGGAATAAGTACGACCTGTGCTCCATTGGGCAACGTGATCAGCGATAGATCGCCGAGCGGGCTGCTGCGACCGTTCTGCTTCGTCAATTCGGCGCTGAGGTCGGGGCAATTCGTGCTTGTCGGCGTGACTCGAACCAAGGTTCCTTCGCAGGATTGCCCGATGGGCGCGGCAAAGACCACACCTGCGGCATGCAGCGTCGGGTTTGCCGCATCGCCGGCGAGCGCAAGGACTGACTGGATCGAATGGGCATCGCTCGCCTTGGCGTCCCATTGCGTCTCGGCCGTGAAGACCGAATTGTTCGCCACTTTATGACCGAGAGCACTGAAGACATTTGCACAAGTGGTGATTTTGGCTTGTCGAACATGCTCATCGAAAACACTCGGCTGCTGTGGGGCTGCCTGGGGCTGCGGTGCGGCTTGCGTACTTGCGTCGCTCGGTTTCTGCTGCTGCTGCGCCTCTTGCTGAGGTTGCGGCTTCGGGGCGGGTTTGACGGTCCGCCGCACCGCTTTTTTCGTGGTCTCCTGTGTCTCCGCCGGTTGAGGGGAGGCCGACGTCTGCTGCGCATAGACGGCGACGCTTATTCCCAAAGCCGCGAGAATGAAAGTGCCGCCCAAGGCGCCCAGCAAGGTATTTCGGTTCAGTCGCATCGACGATTCTTCCTTATTTCAGGGCGTGCGCCGCAGGTTCATGTTCGTTGAGGGATGGGCCACGTTTTTCTCCCATCGAAGTCATTTCAGTTCGGTAAGGGCGGAATACAGCCCATCGAGCGGAGCGTGCAGAGCGATCGTTCCGACCTGCGGGAGCTGATAGGAAACCGTGCAGTCCGTCGCGGCATGAATATGCCGCTTCAGCATGTCGCCGATCGCGATCATGGCGGAGCAGAAGTTTGCATCGCAACGGTCAGTCTGGGCGACGATCCGATCCGGTCCATTGCCGAGGGCAACCTCGATCGGCTGACCGACCCCAGCCGTGGCGGGAATGCGCATCATCATCAGCGGTTTGCCATTGGCCGTGGCAATGAGCGACCAATTGAAGGCGAGCCCGCCCTGCGCGTCGACGATCGATTGCGTGACGTTGCAGACGCGTCGTTTCGATTTGAGGCTCTCGTCGCAGATGAGGGTCCAGTTTTTGAAGGGCTGAATCACGCGCCTGAACTCGCCAAGCTTCTCGCCTGGCGGGACTGCAACCTCCGACGATTTGACCGTATAGGGACCCGCCGGAACCTGCGCCTCAGCAGCGCAGGCATCCAGACATAACAGCGAGAAGATCGCGAGAAAGACCACCAATCGCATGACGATGCAACATCAATTCAGCGTCAAGCTCAGCCCCGCGCCCGCCCCCCAACGCCCGCCGCTCGTGGTCCCCGAAGCATTGATGCGGACGCGGCCATCCTCGCTCGTGTAGCCAACACCGAAGGAGAGCGCGCCCTCCCCATGCCAGACACCGCTACCGATCGCGGAGCTCCATTTGCCCGGGCGATCGTCGTAGCGCAGCGACGCCGCCGCCATGCCGATCGCGGCACCGCGCCAGGCATCCTTCTGCGCGCTGCCGATACTGCTGTTAAGCTGATTGAAGGCCTGGTTCAACTGATTGACGTTGACGGCGTCGGTTCCGTTTACGCCCGGCGCGACATTGCCGATCGTGACCGGCGCATTGGGATTCCCGCCGCTCAGTGTGACGCGGTTCGTGATATTGCCGGCGCCATCCGTGTCGTATTTCACGGCAACGTTCGCCAAGCTTTGGAGCTGGCTGACATTCACGGCATCGGTCGCGGCCGAACCCGCCGCGACATTGGTGATGCGCCGCTCGGCGCCCGCCGAGCCAACCGAGACCTCGCCTGTCGCAACGCCCGCCGTGGTCGCCCCGACAACGGGCGTATAGGCCGCGTCACTCAGATTGGCGGTGGTCGTCGAATTGGCGCCGAGCGCCAGCGAATTGGCCTGTGTCGCTTTGGCTCCGGCGCCGATGGCGACAGAGTTTGCCGCCGAAGCTCCGGCGCCGTTGCCCATCGCGATGGCGTTCGACGCCGATGCCGTGGATTGCGGCCCAACCGCGACGCTTTCGGCGCCAGTCGCAGCGGAATCGACCGCGCTCGAATTCGTGTGGAAATATTTGATGCCGCCGCCGTTGATGGCTCCGCTGATCGAATTGTAATTATTGTCGACGACGTTTGCCAGCGCAAAGAGCTGCGAACCGTTGATCGCGTCGGTCGAGGTCGATGTAATTCGGCCCGCCGCGACATTGGTGATGGTGCGCTCGCTGCCGACATCGCCGACACTCACCGTCGAGGTCGGGTTCGTACCGGCAAAACCCGACAATGTGAAGTTGGCGAAGCTTGCGCTCGTGGTGCCGACCGCAGCCGAGGTTTTCGAATTCGCGCCGAGCGCCACATCGCCAGCATTTGCCGTTGCCTTCGCTCCGGCACCGAGTGCGACGGAGGTGGGATTAGCGGTTGTCGCACCCGCGCCGATAGACACCGACTGGATACCGCTGGCCGTCGCATTCGTACCGAGCGCGAGCGAATCTTGGAAGTTCACGGTGGCGTTTTGGCCGATGGCGACACCGCCCGGTGCGTTCTGCTGGACGAGCGCGCCATTGCCTATGCCGACGCCGTTATTGCCGTTGACGACTGTATTGGGCCCAACTGCGATCGAATCAGTTCCGACAGCGAGCGAATCCGGCGCGGTGGAATTTGCGTGGAAATATTTCGTCGTCGTCGTCGCGAATGAACTGAGGGAACCGATCAACTGCCGGATGGTGACCGCGTCGCTCGGTTGCGTGCCGTCGGCCACATTCGTGATCTGACGGTAGGTTGTCGCGCTGCCAACCGAGATCGCGCCAAGCAGCGCGCGATCCGCGGTGTTATAGGGAATGAAGGTTCCACCGATCGTGCCGGATGCGGGCGCGAGCGCACGATTCGACACCGAGTTCGAACCAAGCGCCACGCCGTCCGCTACCGTCGATTGGGCGTTGAAGCCCAAGGCGGAGGCGTTGGTCGCGGTCGCCGAAGCCGCGACACCGGCCGCCAATGAATCGGCACCCGTCGCGCCATTGTTCGCGTAATTGGCTTGCTGCGTGCCACCGTCATTGACGCTGTAATAGTGCGTCAACTGACCGGTGACGGTCGTCACCTGATTGGCGACGGCGGTGATCGCCGTGTCGGCGGCAAAAAGCTGCGAGCCGTTGATGGCATCGGTCGAGGTCGCGGAGATTTGCCCGGCTGCAACATTGGTGATCGTGCGCTCATTGCCCGCCGTCCCGACGGATATCGTGCCGATCGGCGCCGTACCGGCGAAGGCGTAGGTCGTGCCGGCAATGACTGTGGACGGTGTACCCGTCACCGTGCCTGTGGCAGAGCCCGACCCCAGCGCAACGCTGTTCGCCGTGCTGGCGCTCGCGCCATTGCCGATCGAGATCGCATTGGCCGCGGTGGCAGTCGAAGCCGGACCGATCGCTACGGAATTCGGTCCCGTTGCACTTGAATCCGCGAGCGTCGAGTTGGCGTGGAAATATTTGATGCCGCCACCGTTGTTGATATTGGTCACGGTGTTGTTGAGCGATCCCAATGCCGTGTTGGTGGCGAAGAGCTGCGAACCGTTGATGGCATCGGTGCTGGTCGCGCTGATCTGGCCCGCGGCAACATTGGTGATCTGGCGTTCGGCGCCTGGCGCACCAACACTCACCACGCTCGTCGGCGCGCTGCCGGCAAAATTGTAGATGGTGCCGTCGAGCAAGACGTTCGGCGTCGGATTGGCCGTCGCCGTCATACTGCCCGAGCCCAGAGCCACATCGCCCGCATTGGTCGCCGTCGCGCCATTGCCGAGCGACACGGAATTGGCGCCCGTCGCTGTCGAGACCGGTCCGATCGCCACAGAGTTCGTGCCCACCGGATTCGAATCTGCGAGCGTCGAATTGGCGTGGAAATATTTGATGCCGCCACCGTTATTGATGCTGGTCACAGTGTTGTTGAGCGAACCCAACGCCGTGTTGGTGGCAAAGAGCTGCGAGCCGTTGATGGCATCGGTGCTGGTCGCGCTGATCTGGCCCGCGGCGACATTGGTGATCTGGCGTTCGGCACCAGGCGCACCAACGCTCACCACGCTCGTCGGCGCGCTGCCGGCGAAATTATAGGTGGTGCCGTTGAGCACGATATTCGGCGTCGGATTGGCCGCCGCCGTCACGCTGCCGGCACCGAGAGCGACAGAGCCTGCATTGTTGGCCGTTGCACCGGCGCCAATCGCGATGGCATTGGCCTGGCTCGCCGCTGAGTTTACGCCGAGCGCGGTCGCTTGAAAGCCAGAGGTCGCCGCGTTCTGACCGATTGCCGTGCTGGACCCAGCTGAAGCATTGGCATTGGGTCCGACCGCGGTGCCGAACTGGCCCGCCGCCTTAGATATGAATCCAAATGCCATGCTGTCGAGGCCCGATGCAACGGCGCTGTTGCCGAGCGACACGGAATTGGCGCCCGTTGCCGTCGAGAGCGGCCCGATCGCCACGGAGTCCGTGCCCACCGCGCTCGAATCCGGAAGCGTCGAGTTGGCGTGGAAATATTTGATGCCGCCACCGTTATTGATGTTGGTCACAGTGTTGTTGAGCGACCCCAATGCCGTGTTGGTGGCAAAGAGCTGCGAACCGTTGATGGCATCGGTGCTGGTCGCGCTGATCTGGCCCGCGGCGACATTGGTGATCTGGCGTTCGGCACCAGGCGCACCAACGCTCACCACGCTCGTCGGCGCGCTGCCGGCGAAATTATAGGTGGTGCCGTTGAGCACGATATTCGGCGTCGGATTGGCCGCCGCCGTCACGCTGCCGGCACCGAGAGCGACAGAGCCTGCATTGTTGGCCGTTGCACCGGCGCCAATCGCGATGGCATTGGCCTGGCTCGCCGCTGAGTTTACGCCGAGCGCGGTCGCTTGAAAGCCAGAGGTCGCCGCGTTCTGACCGATTGCCGTGCTGGACCCAGCTGAAGCATTGGCATTGGGTCCGACCGCGGTGCCGAACTGGCCCGCCGCCTTAGATATGAATCCAAACGCCATGCTGTCGAGGCCCGATGCAACGGCGCTGTTGCCGAGCGACACGGAATTGGCGCCCGTTGCTGTCGAGAGCGGCCCGATCGCCACGGAGTCCGTGCCCACCGCACTCGAATCCGGAAGCGTCGAGTTGGCGTGGAAATATTTGATGCCGCCACCGTTATTGATGTTGGTCACGGTGTTGTTGAGCGACCCCAATGCCGTGTTGGTGGCAAAGAGCTGCGAACCGTTGATGGCGTCGGTGCTCGTGGAACTGATCCGGCCCGCGGCAACATTGGTGATCTGGCGTTCGGCACCTGGCGCCCCAACGCTCACCACGCTCGTCGGCGCGGTGCCGGCGAAATTATAGGTGGTGCCATCGAGCACGACACTCGCCGTCGGATTGGCCGCCGCCGTCACGCTGCCCGAGCCCAGAGCCACGGAATTTGCAATGTTAGCTGTTGCGCCTGCGCCGAAGGCGAGGGCGTTCGTCTGGCTCGCCGCCGCCCCATTGCCGATGGCGACCGAACTCGTCCCGTTGGCGCGGGTTGAATTGCCGACGGCGACCGATTGCGCGCCTGTGGCGAAGGCCGTGGCGCCGAGCGATGCGCCCTGAGCCCCGGCGGCCTCCGCGCCGGCACCGACCGCGACGGCCTGGGCGCCCGAGGCGGTCGACGTATTGCCAACGGCGACCGCCGAATCGCCGGTCGCCAGGCTGCCGCCGCCGAGCGCGACGCCCACGCGTCCGCTCGCCACCGCGCCCGAGCCTCCGGAAAATGACTGAGCGCCGGTCGCTTGTGCGGAATTGCCGACGGCTGTGCCGTCATTATTGGCTGACGCGCCAACCCCGAGGGCTGTGTTGCCCCCGGTAAATCCCGCCACCCGCTGGGTGCTGTCCGCAGCCCAGCTGTCGACTAAGGCTCCGTTCGCGGACGCCGCGCCCGCATTCGCCGAGGAGCCGATGGCAACACCGTTCGTGCTGGACGCATTGGCGCTCACCCCTGCCGCGAACGCGCTCGTGCCGGTGGCATTCGCCGCATTGCCCAGCGCCACGGCGCCGAGGCCATTGGCAACGTTGGTGTTGCCGATGGCGACGGCGCCTTGGCCGGTGACCGTGTTCGCAAAGCCGATGCCGACCGCGCCTTGGGCCGCCGTGCCGGCCACTCCCACTGCCTGGCCGCCACCGCCCACCATATTGGTGTTGCCCATGGCAATCGTCCCATCGCCGGTCGCGGTGTTGTTCAGGCCGCTTGCGATGGTGCCATTGCCGGTCGCGGTATTGGGGTCGCCGATCGCGACCGCGCCATTGCCGTTGGCGACGTTGCCGGCGCCGACAGAGACCGCCTGTCCACCCTTCGCCACCGAGCCCGTGCCGATGGCGACAGCATTGGCGGAACTGGCCGCCGCGCTCGAACCGATGGCGATGGTGTTGAGGGCGCTCGCATTCGAGCTGTAGCCAACGGCGACGGAGCTGGAGCCGGCGGCCTGGGCCGCAACGCCCGCTGCCAAGCCAAACAAGCCGGTAGCGCCGGCGTTGTTGTAGTTCGCCTGCGGAACACCACCATCGTTGTTGCTGAAGTAGTGGACCGCTCCGGTGGCAATCGCCGACTGCAATGCCTGGTTGGAGGCATACAGCTCCGAACCGTTGATGGCATCGGTGCTCGTCGCGCTGATCTGGCCCGCGGCGACATTGGTGATCTGGCGTTCGGCGCCTGGCGCACCGACGCTCACCACGCCTATCGGCGCGGTGCCGGCGAAATTATAGGTGGCGCCGCCGAGCACGACGCTCGCCGTCGGATTGGCGGCCGCTGTCACGCTGCCCGAGCCCAGAGCCACGGAATTTGCATTGCTGGCCGTTGCGCCGAAGCCGAGTGCGAGGGCGTTGGTTTGGCTCGCCGCTGCGTTTACGCCAAGCACGGCCGACTGAAGGCCCGAGGCTGCGGCGTTCTGACCGATCGCTGTGCTGGACGTGGCCGAGGCATTGGCATTGGGTCCGACCGCGGTGCTGTACTGGCCCGTCGCCTTAGATATGTATCCTAGCGCCACTGCGTCGAGGTTCGACGCATTGGAGCTGTAGCCAACGGCGACGGAGCTGGAGCCGGCAGCCGTGGCGGCAACGCCCGCTGCTAAGGCAAATGTGCCGGTGGCGCCGGTGTTGTTGTAGTTCGCCTGCGGAACACCGCCATCGTTGTTGCTGTAGTAGTGGATCGCTCCGGTGGAAATCGCCGATTGCAATGCCTGGTTGGAGGCATAGAGCTCCGAACCGTTGATGGCATCGGTGCTCGTGGAACTGATCCGGCCCGCGGCAACATTGGTGATCTGGCGTTCGGCGCCTGGCGCCCCAACGCTCACCACGCTCGTCGGCGCGGTGCCGGCGAAATTATAGGTGGTGCCACCGAGCACGACACTCGCCGTCGGATTGGCCGCCGCCGTCACGCTGCCCGAGCCCAGAGCCACGGAATTTGCAATGTTAGCTGTTGCGCCTGCGCCGAAGGCGAGGGCGTTCGTCTGGCTCGCCGCCGCCCCATTGCCGATGGCGACCGAACTCGTCCCGTTGGCGCGGGTTGAATTGCCGACGGCGACCGATTGCGCGCCTGTGGCGAAGGCCGTGGCGCCGAGCGATGCGCCCTGAGCCCCGGCGGCCTCCGCGCCGGCGCCGACCGCGACGGCCTGGGCGCCCGAGGCGGTCGACGTATTGCCAACGGCGACCGCCGAATCGCCGGTCGCCAGGCTGCCGCCGCCGAGCGCGACGCCTACGCGTCCGCTCGCCACCGCGCCCGAGCCTCCGGAAAATGACTCAGAGCCGGTCGCTTGTGCGGAAGCGCCGACGGCTGTGCCGTCATTATTGGCTGACGAGCCGGCCCCGAGGGCTGTGTTGCCCGCGGCAAGTTGCGCAATCCGCTGGGTGCTGTCCGCAGCCCAGTTGTCGACTAAGGCTCCGTCCTGGGCCGCCGCGCCCGCATTCGCCAAGGAGCCGATGGCAACACTATTCGTGCTGGACGCATTGGCGCTCACGCCTGCCGCGAACGCGCTCGTGCCGGTGGCATTCGCCGCATTGCCCAGCGCCACGGCGCCGAGGCCATTGGCAACGTTGGTGTTGCCGATGGCGACGGCGCCTTGGCCGGTGACCGTGTTCGCAAAGCCGATGCCGACCGCGCCTTGGGCCGCCGTGCCGGCCACTCCCACGGCCTGGCCGCCACCGCCCACCAGATTGGTGTTGCCCATCGCGACGCTGCCGTCGCCGGTCGCCGTATTGTTCAAGCCACTTGCGATGGTGCCGTTGCCGGTCGCGGTGTTGGGGTCGCCGATCGCGACCGCGCCATTGCCGTTGGCGACGTTGCCCTTGCCGACGGAGACCGCCTGGCCGCCCGTCGCTACCGCACTGGTGCCTATGGCGACGGCATTGGCGGAATTGGCCGCCGCGCTCGAGCCGATGGCGATGGTGCCGAGGGCGCTGGCGTTGGCCGTGTAGCCCATAGCCACCCCCCCTTGGCCGGCGGCGGTTGCCCCATTTCCGATGGCCGTGGCTTGATTTCCCGCTGCATTGGCGGATGTGCCGAAGGCGCTGGCGCCAGTCCCGCTCGCTACAGCGACGTCGCCAATGCTTGTCGACCACGCTCCGGTGGCGTTCGCAGAGGTACCGATCGCGATCGCTTCAAAAGAAAAGCCGGTCGGTGCGGCGCCGCTCGCTGTGGCGTTCGAGCCAATGGCGATCGGAGAACCGGCGCCGCTCGTCACAATTGCATGGGCGGTGCCACCGATCGCGATGCTCAAGCCCCCGGTGCCGCCATTTGAAATGGTGCTCGTGCCGATCGCAACAGCGTTGCCGCTCGCAGCGTTGGCTTGAAGGCCCACAGCAATACTCTGTGCGCCTGACGCATTGGCAGTGTCACCGAGTGAGATGGCGTTTGTGCCCGACGCAACGGCAGTGACGCCGAGCGCGACTGCGCCAGAGCCCGTCGCAGCGGACCCATTGCCGATGGCGGTAGCATTTGCCGCGGATGCAGTGGTGTTGACACCAAAGGCCGATGCACCACTGACGATGGCATGGGCGTTTGCGCCGACGGCGAGGGCATTGACGCCGGTCGCATTCGAAAAGACGCCGAGCGCTATCGCGTTAAGGCCATTGGAGACGAGCGTATAGCCTATCCCTATCGAACCATCGCTGGTTACGGTGAGACTGGTGCCAAGACCAACGGAATTATTGCCGCTCACTGTCACGCCCGTCCCCACGGCCGTCGAGCTGGTGCCAGTGGAGCTGCTGCCACAACCAATAGCAGTGCTGTCGAGCACTGCGGAAGGATTGGTACAATTGGCGCTGTTGGTAAAGGTCCCATTTCCAATGGCGAGCTGTGCGGATGCCGCTTGCGGCGCCATGATCCCCATGACGGCAAGGAGCGCCAAAGTCGCCGGCGGCTTCCAGCCGAGCTTCAGCCATTGGCGCTTGGTCGTCTCGCTCGCAAATTGGACCAGAATTTGGCCGCAATGGGGGCAGGTCGGCTCCTCCGGCAACGATGTCGCGGCCTCTTGGCCGGGACCTACAGACAGCCTGCTCAGGATCGCCGAAACCGCTCCGCCGACGCCGAGCGTCCCGAGCCCCAACCGATCGCGTTTCATCCCGAGGGCACGATGCGCCTGACGCAGGATCGCCATGAGTCTGCGCCGGAAGCTGCGGTCCGTCCCGGCGCTTCCCGCGACCCAATTCCCAGCGAAGCGTCCAGATTGACGATCACCGTTGCCCCTTACCCCCGAAATCCGATGCATTGGAAGCCCCTAAATACTGGTCGTATCGCTAAGTGATCGCAATCCTGCCCGTGACCCTCACGCGTGAAGGTTGGCGAGACGAAATACCGGAATGGAATCCCCAGAGGCTCAGATCGCCCCATCGGTCACAGGCAATTGGAAAACGCGAGGGGCCGCGCGCGGCAGCCTTCTTAATACCTCTGCGGTGCCACATGCCCGTCTGACTCTCCAGAGATGCAAACGGACAGATGATATCCACATAATAGCCACAGTCATTAACCGCCCGTCCCAAAAGATGAGCCGTACGTCCCGACGGATAATATTAGCATGCACATTAGGTTTCGCCGGTTTCCGGGTCGGAACGATCGCGCGCTTTGCTGGGGCTGTAGCCGAACTCGCGGCGGAATGCCCTCGCAAAGACGGTCCCAGAGCTGAACCCGTGATTGTAGGCGATGTCCTGAATGCGTCCGCCCCTGCGCAGAGCGCTGCGTGCGGCCAGGAGGCGGCAACTCTGGATATGACGAGAAACGCCGCCGACATGCTCGAATGCACGGTAGAGATTGGAGCGTGACACGCCGATAGCCTGCATCAGGTCCTCCGGCGCGAGGTCCGGATTGGCGAGGTGGCTTTGAATATAGACATTTGCGCGCTCAAACAGCACGGTATCGATCGCACCCAGTGCCTCTTGCAACCGCTTATGGAGTGGCTGGATGCTGGCGGCGATCAAATCGACCGTGGCCCGCCCCGCTTGGGCGAGCTCCTCAGGGCCCATGTCGACAAGCCTGTTCTCGAGGCTGCCCAAATGGTCCCCGAGGAGGCCGATGAGGCTGCCAGGCAGGATCATATTGCATAATTTATCGAAATCGGCCGCGACGGAGCGGAACGCATCGCGTGGAAGATACAGAATTTGCGCCTGGTAGTCCGTCATCCGGCCGCGAAAATCCTGGTCGAGCGAGATCAGATAAGTGTCTCCGGCCTTCGCGTGAATTTGCCGCTCGCCGGTCGCGAACCAGGCCTCGCCGGATATCGTTCGAACAAGCATCCAGTGATCGACAGATGATCGACGCGCATGGTCAGGAAGGCGGGACAGGCTCTGAGCTGAGAAATGCCCAGACGTGAAGATGAGCTGCGACAGGTTGCTGACAAGATATTCGACGTCGAAGCCGCGTCCGCGTGCGCCTGGCTGAGGTTTGACATCAAATATGGAGCTCACGCGCGTCCGCCAGACCTCGAACTGATCCTGAGGGGCATAGGAGGCCGTGGTCAGGAGTTGCAGGCCGGTCGGGCTTTTATCTTTGAGGTTTCTCGGTGCCTTTGGAATCGGAACCGGTGCTAGGGCCGGGCGCAATGGGGAATTCAAGCGACAATCCTTCTATACCCGCCGATGCGATGTTTCCGATGGACACTCGTCGAGTGAAGGTTTCCGACTCATTTGTATACCCCCTAACACAATCGAGCCGCAAACTACCCAATACGGGTTATATTTCCAGTTGTTTTGGTTTCCAGTTGGTTTGGGATGCGCACAAATGGGGTCAGCCATAAGTATTACGCGGCCCTTAGGCAGCGGCTCTTGCATTCACTTTGCCGTTGTTTCGGCGTTGTCCATTATTGTTCGGGAATGAGATCGGTTAACCGCCAGGCCTCATTGTGCGCGTTCTGCGTCATGCACTGGATCCTGGCCTCGTCAAGCTCACTGATCTCGCCTCCGCAGGAGCGACGCTTCAGCAAAAGCGTTCCACGCACCCAATAATGCGACAAGGACGAAGGCTGAGGTGAGAACACCAATGATTTTGGCGAAGCCGGATCCTGATCGCACCTGAGCAATTCCTCTGTCGAACGATCGCAGCAATATATCGCAGGACGTCGGGCTTTGGCTATGATGTGGGGGATGCGCGGTGGTGGACACGAAAAAGCCCGCTGTTTGGAGCGGGCTTTTTGATTTTGTTGCTTTGGTTGCGGGGGCAGGATTTGAACCTGCGGCCTTCAGGTTATGAGCCTGACGAGCTACCGGGCTGCTCCACCCCGCGCCGGTGTGGTGAGATCCGGGGATGTCTGTATTGGTTATCTGATCGTTAAGAGGATTTAGCTTTGTGCTTTGCAGGCCTGGCAGCGACCTACTCTCCCATGTCTTGAGACATAGTACCATCAGCGCGAAGGCGTTTGACATTCGAGTTCGGGATGGGATCGCGTCTTGTCACCTTGCTGAGAGCCACCAGGCCGGCGAAGGACAAAGCTGAAGTAAACTGGGTCTTTTTTGTTTACCGTAAACCTTGGAACACCAAGTTTACGGTCTTGGTTGGCGCAAACCCTGGCAGGCCAGGTTTGGGCTGAAGATCGTGTTGTCTGTTGGACATTGATTAATGAGACGATCAAGACTGAAGAACTATTAGTACCGGTAAGCTGCATGCGTTGCCGCACTTCCACACCCGGCCTATCAACGTGGTCGTCTTCCACGGTTCTTAAGGGAGCACTCGTCTTGAGGTGGGTTTCCCGCTTAGATGCCTTCAGCGGTTATCCCGTCCACACATAGCTACCCTGCACTGCGGCTGGCGCCACAACAGGTCCACCAGAGGTGTGTTCAACCCGGTCCTCTCGTACTAGGGTCAAATCCTCTCAATACTCCTACGCCCACGGCAGATAGGGACCAAACTGTCTCACGACGTTTTGAACCCAGCTCACGTACCACTTTAATCGGCGAACAGCCGAACCCTTGGGACCTTCTCCAGCCCCAGGATGTGATGAGCCGACATCGAGGTGCCAAACACTTCCGTCGATATGGACTCTTGGGAAGTATCAGCCTGTTATCCCCGGCGTACCTTTTATCCGTTGAGCGATGGCCCTTCCACGAGGAACCACCGGATCACTATGACCGTCTTTCGACTCTGCTCGACTTGTCAGTCTCGCAGTCAGGCAGGCTTATGCCATTGCACTCAACGAGCGATTTCCGACCGCTCTGAGCCCACCATTGCGCGCCTCCGTTACTCTTTGGGAGGCGACCGCCCCAGTCAAACTGCCTACCATGCACTGTCCCGGACCCGGATGACGGGTCACGGTTAGACATCCATATAGATAAGGGTGGTATTTCAAGGGTGTCTCCACGCGAGCTGGCGCCCACGCTTCAAAGACTACCACCTATCCTACACATGCCGACACGAATGCCAGTGCAAAGTTACAGTAAAGGTGCACGGGGTCTTTCCGTCTGACCGCAGGAACCCCGCATCTTCACGGGGAATTCAATTTCACTGAGCTGATGTTGGAGACAGCGGGGAAGTCATTACGCCATTCGTGCAGGTCGGAACTTACCCGACAAGGAATTTCGCTACCTTAGGACCGTTATAGTTACGGCCGCCGTTTACCGGGGCTTCAATTCAGTGCTTGCACACCTCCTCTTAACCTTCCGGCACCGGGCAGGCGTCAGACCCTATACGTCATCTTGCGATTTCGCAGAGCCCTGTGTTTTTGCTAAACAGTTGCCACCCCCTGGTCTGTGCCCCTCCCGCCCGGTTGCCCGAACGGAAGGCCTCCTTATTCCGAAGTTACGGAGGTAAATTGCCGAGTTCCTTCAACATCATTCTCTCAAGCGCCTTGGTATACTCTACCAGTCCACCTGTGTCGGTTTCGGGTACGGTCTGATGTGGGGGCTATTTCCTGGAACCGCCAGGCTGCAGGGGAAATCCAATAATCCCGTACAGCTTTCGCAATCCGTCACCACCCACTGGCCCACGAATATTAACGTGGTTCCCATCGATTACGCCTTTCGGCCTCACCTTAGGGACCGGCTAACCCTGCGAAGATTAACTTTACGCAGGAACCCTTGGACTTTCGGCGACACTGTCTTTCACAGTGTTTGTCGTTACTCATGTCAGCATTCGCACTTCCAATACCTCCAGGATGCCTCACGGCTGTCCCTTCAGCGGCTTATGGAACGCTCCGCTACCGCTTGCACATAGTGCAAACCCAAAGCTTCGGCTCGTGGCTTGAGCCCCGGTACATCTTCGGCGCAGAAACCCTTGTTTAGACCAGTGAGCTGTTACGCTTTCTTTAAAGGATGGCTGCTTCTAAGCCAACCTCCTGGTTGTTTTGGGATTTCCACATCCTTTCCCACTTAGCCACGAATTAGGGGCCTTAGCTGTTGGTCTGGGTTGTTTCCCTCTCCACAATGGACGTTAGCACCCACTGTGTGTCTCCTGCGCACTACTTCCAGGTATTCGGAGTTTGGTTAGGTTTGGTAAGACGGTGAGTCCCCCTAGCCCATCCAGTGCTCTACCCCCTGGAGTATTCACGCAAGGAACTACCTAAATAGTTTTCGCGGAGAACCAGCTATTTCCTAGTTTGATTGGCCTTTCACCCCTAACCACAAGTCATCGGAACCTTTTTCAACAGGTACCCGTTCGGTCCTCCAGTGCGTGTTACCGCACCTTCAACCTGCTCATGGCTAGATCACTAGGTTTCGGGTCTAATCCAACGAACTTCACGCCCTATTCAGACTCGCTTTCGCTGCGCCTACACCTATCGGCTTAAGCTTGCTCGTTAAATTAAGTCGCTGACCCATAATACAAAAGGTACGCCGTCACCCTTGCGGGCTCCGACTGTTTGTAGGTATCCGATTTCAGGAACTATTTCACTCCCCTCGTCGGGGTGCTTTTCACCTTTCCCTCACGGTACTTGTTCGCTATCGGTCGCTGAGGAGTACTTAGGCTTGGAGGGTGGTCCCCCCGTTTTCAGACAGAATTGCACGTGTTCCGCCTTACTCATGTCCTTCATTCTTCGAAACGCGTACGGGGCTATCACCCACTGCGGCAAGGTTTTCCAACCTTTTCCACTTAGAAAAACAAAGGCACTGGCCTCATCCGCGTTCGCTCGCCACTACTAACGGAGTCTCGTTGATGTCCTTTCCTCTGGGTACTTAGATGTTTCAGTTCCCCAGGTTTGCTTTTGTACCCTATGTATTCAGGTACAAATACCTTCTTGATGATCTTTGTAAGTCCGAAGATGGACTTCTTTTCACGCGAATGAGGCAGGCCTCACACGCGTATTCCGATCGTGCCCGGCAGGCATCCTCGGAATTACAAAGATCGAAGGTGGGTTTCCCCATTCGGAGATCCTCGGATCAAAGCTTGTTCGCAGCTCCCCAAGGCTTATCGCAGCGTACCACGTCCTTCATCGCCTCTCAGCGCCAAGGCATCCATCGAATACCCTTATGACACTTGATCGATCTCATTATCAATGCCCAACCACTCGGCGTGGTCGACGGCCATTCTTGCGAACGGACCATCTTGGACACGATCTTCATTTGCGAGAGATATGTTGCAATCTCTCGACTTAGACCAGTTTACTTCAAATGCATCCGGGAGTGTGCGGTCAAGGCTCACTCACGACTGGTGCTTAGACAGCCCATAAAGCGCAAGCTCGCAAGCTCACTCTTTACTGGCGCTAACCAGATGCATTTCCTCTTCACGATGTCAGATAACCCGCGACGCCGAAGATCTAAATCTTCCATGCTTCGCGAAACTTAAATTTTACGGATATCATTCCAGCAATCTCAAGCTGATGGTGGAGCTGAACGGGATCGAACCGATGACCTCATGCTTGCAAAGCACGCGCTCTCCCAGCTGAGCTACAGCCCCTTAGTCAGCACCCACTTCCCTCGACACCAACTCGTTAAAAATGGTGGAGCAGAACGGGATCGAACCGATGACCTCCTGAATGCGATTCAGGCGCTCTCCCAGCTGAGCTACTGCCCCTCACAACCAATGGTGGGCCTGGGAGGACTTGAACCTCCGACCTCACGCTTATCAAGCGCGCGCTCTAACCAACTGAGCTACAAGCCCTTGCCGGAGGACAAAAGGATGACGATCGATCCAGACGAATGTTCCCACCCGCCGCTCGACGTCTGATGTCCGTAAAAGAAGAAAGAGAAGCGTAGACGGCGTCGTCCCGCAATTGCATCCTGACTGGATGCTGTTGTTCTAAAATCGCTCGATAGTGAAGATCAAAATGACCCTCATCATAAGAAGCAATCCTTAGAAAGGAGGTGATCCAGCCGCAGGTTCCCCTACGGCTACCTTGTTACGACTTCACCCCAGTCGCTGACCCTACCGTGGTCGTCTGCCTCCTTGCGGTTAGCGAAACGCCTTCGGGTAAAACCAACTCCCATGGTGTGACGGGCGGTGTGTACAAGGCCCGGGAACGTATTCACCGTAGCGTTCTGATCTACGATTACTAGCGATTCCAACTTCATGTACTCGAATTGCAGAGTACAATCCGAACTGAGACGGCTTTTTGAGATTTGCTAGAGGTCACCCTTTCGCGTCCCATTGTTACCGCCATTGTAGCACGTGTGTAGCCCAGCCTGTAAGGGCCATGAGGACTTGACGTCATCCCCACCTTCCTCGCGGCTTATCACCGGCAGTCCCCCTAGAGTGCCCAACTGAATGATGGCAACTAAGGGCGAGGGTTGCGCTCGTTGCGGGACTTAACCCAACATCTCACGACACGAGCTGACGACAGCCATGCAGCACCTGTGTCCCTGGCTCCGAAGAGAAGAAACTGTCTCCAGTATCCGTCCAAGGCATGTCAAAAGCTGGTAAGGTTCTGCGCGTTGCTTCGAATTAAACCACATGCTCCACCGCTTGTGCGGGCCCCCGTCAATTCCTTTGAGTTTTAATCTTGCGACCGTACTCCCCAGGCGGAATGCTTAATGTGTTAACGGCGCCACTGAAGAGCAAGCTCCCCAACGGCTAGCATTCATCGTTTACAGCGTGGACTACCAGGGTATCTAATCCTGTTTGATCCCCACGCTTTCGCACCTCAGCGTCAATATCGAGCCAGTAAGCCGCCTTCGCCACTGGTGTTCCTGGTAATATCTACGAATTTCACCTCTACACTACCAATTCCACTTACCTCTCTCGAATTCAAGACTCCCAGTATCAAAGGCAGTTCTGAGGTTGAGCCTCAGGATTTCACCCCTGACTTAAAAGTCCGCCTACGTGCGCTTTACGCCCAGTGATTCCGAACAACGCTAGCCCCCTTCGTATTACCGCGGCTGCTGGCACGAAGTTAGCCGGGGCTTATTCTCCTGGTACAGTCATTATCTTCCCAGGTAAAAGAGCTTTACAACCCTAAGGCCGTCATCACTCACGCGGCATGGCTGGATCAGGCTTGCGCCCATTGTCCAATATTCCCCACTGCTGCCTCCCGTAGGAGTCTGGGCCGTGTCTCAGTCCCAGTGTGGCTGATCATCCTCTCAGACCAGCTACTGATCGTCGCCTTGGTGAGCCATTACCTCACCAACTAGCTAATCAGACGCGGGCCAATCTTTCGGCAATAAATCTTTCCCCCGAAGGGCTTATCCGGTATTAGCTTAAGTTTCCCCAAGTTATTCCGAACCAAAAGGTATGTTCCCACGTGTTACGCACCCGTCTGCCACTGACATATTGCTATGCCCGTTCGACTTGCATGTGTTAAGCCTGCCGCCAGCGTTCGTTCTGAGCCAGGATCAAACTCTCAAGTTAAAGGTGGAATTCAATCCACCAGAGATTTGATCTGACTAGTCACTTTGTTTATTACTCTGACGAGTTCCCAAGCACATCTTTGGCAATCACAGCCCCAGACCTAAATCCAAGGCTCATGCCTACGATGTCTTGAGTAAACGCGACTGTCATAGTCTCGTACGACCGATCTTCCGACCGATCCGCAAGGACTACGCCGCCTGCGTTTCTCTTTCTTCCGATTCAATTGTCATACAGCGAATAACCAGCAACAGCACCGTCAAAGCCGTCGACCGGAGACAACAACAACCACCTAGCCGAACTGGCTAGGTGATCCTACGCCCGAACTAAATCGAGAAACGTCATCACCGCGTCAAACGCATCAGCGCCGCGCCGTCAGTGGGGGGCTTATAGACCCGCCCACTTCGCACCGTCAAGGACAATTTGCAAAAATCTTGAAAAAAATCGCTGACGCCCGGAAATCCAGGCAATTCAGAGGCCTCCTGCTTCAAGAAAAGGTCAAATTTCGAAAATTTCGGTCAAAAAAAGCGCAACATCGCCCCACTAGAGCCATTTTCGGCGCTCACATCCGTGACCCATTGTTCCTAAGCTAGGCTGGGGGAAGAAGATGCGGCCAGGCCTCCGCGCGGTTGCCACATTTGCTTTCCCCGTCCTTTGGCGTAAACACGACCAACCAAGAACCGGCCGACCGGCCTATTCAGCGCCTTTCGAGAAATTAAGTGTCCGACAATCGGGTTCAGCGTAAGAATCTTGATGACGCCCTGAGCGAGCACCGGCAAACGCGCCTGAATGCTGCGGCAGACATCGGATTCGAGCCGCCGATCGAGGCGGCGAGCCGCCGGCAGAGCGCCATCGAGCGGCGCAAGATCTCGCTGCGCTGGCTGTTCGGGACCGTGCTGACCGGCATGTCGGGCGCCGCCCTCATGGGCGCGGCAATCTATTCCGCCCTCGATTTCGATTCCAATTTCGCCGACGATCCCGAATTCGCCAATCCGGTCCACAAGGAATCGAGCGCCACCGCGACGATCAACCCGAAGAAGGGCGACCGGCTGGTCCAATCGGTCGACATTGTCGCCGCCAAGCAAAGCTACCAGGCTCCGACCAATGTGAAGGTCGGCGGCAAGGAAGTTGTCCGGCTGAAGACGTTCACCCACCTTGTGACGACGCTGACCCTGGTCGACACCGGTTTTGCCGATGACGTCCCGCCCTTCAACGCGCAAAAGGTGATGGCGGACGCCCGCAACCCGATCGAGCAGCCGCCCGAAGCCGACATCGCTGCCACTCAGCCGCCGCTGGACGAGACCGAAATCTCGCTCAACATCACCGATCTGTCGGGCAAACGGGTCGTGCCGACCAATGGCACACTCAGCCAGGACGAAATTCACGACCAGGTCAACGAATTCCTGGGGAACCTGCTCGCCGCCGGCAAGAAACCGGCCCTGCCCATCCCGCCGCAATTGCTGCTGATGCACACGAGCCGCGCCGCGCTGAACCTGCCGGGCAGCCTCGCCTATGCGCCGCTCACCGCGGGCACGATTTCCTCGCCCCTCTCGAGCATCGAAGTGCGCCTGGTGCCGGAAAACGTCACCTCGATCCCGAAAACCTCAGCGCCGCTCGGCGATTCCGCGCCGATCACCACGATCGACCAGCGGGTGACGATTGTTGGCAAGGGCGACACGCTGGGGAGCATCGTCCGCGCCAACGGCGCAACCGACGACCAGGTCAAATCGATCGTCAAGGCCTTTGCCGCAACGCCGGTCCAAGAGGGCGAAAAGGTCAAACTGCTGCTCGCCGATCTCGATGGGTCGGGCCAGAACAAGCAGATCTGCCGCGTCTCGATCTACCGGGACGATACGCTGACCGCCTCGGTCGCCATTCGCGACACCGGCGACTATGTCCAGGTGCCGGCGGAAGCGCCGGCCCCGACTGCAGACGCCCAGGGGCCGATCAAGCCGGCAGCGAAGAAGACCGTTGCCGCAGCGAAGGGCAGTGACGACGGCAGCGACGACGAGGAAGATCAATCCGACGATTCGAGCGGCGTCCGGCTCTACGACAGCCTCTACCAGACCGCGCTGAAGCAAGATCTGCCGAAATCCGTCATCGACGACCTGGTGCATATCTTCGCCAATGACGTTGACTTCCAGCGCTCCGTCCAGCCGGGCGACAATTTCGAGGCGTTTTACGAGAATAACGAGGACCCTGGCCAGGAGCCGGACCTGCTCTATGCCGCCATCACCACGCGCGGCGAAACCTTCCACTATTACCGGTATCAGACGGCCGATGACGGCCTCGTCGATTATTACGATCCCAACGGCCGGTCGGTGCGCAAATTCCTGATCCGGAAGCCGGTCGCCGCCGGCGAATTGCGTTCGGGCTTCGGCATGCGCTACCATCCGATCCTGCACGTTTCGAAAATGCACACCGGCGTCGACTGGGCGGCACCGGTCGGCACGCCGATCTATGCGGCCGGCAACGGCACGATCATCAAGGCGGGCTGGGATTCCGGCTACGGCCGCCGCATCGAAATCCAGCATGCCAACGGCTATGTCACGACCTACAACCACCAGAGCGCCTTTGCCCGTGGCATCACCGAGGGCATGAAGGTCAAGCAGGGCCAATTGATCGGCTATATCGGCGCCACGGGCCAGGTGACCGGCCCGCATCTCCATTACGAAGTGCTGGTGAACGGCAGTTTCGTCGACCCGCTGCAGATCCGCCTGCCGCGGACGCGCGAGTTCGACGGCAGGATGCTTGCCGAGTTCAAGCGCGAGCGCGACCGGATCGACGCTTTGATCGCACAGGCACCCAACGCCAATCTCGTCGCGCAGAAAGTGGCGCAGAAGCCGCCGGGCTAGGGTTTCAGCCGGAGCCGCAACCATCGCAACGGTATCGGACCCGATCGTGAAATCGGGTCCGGAACGACAGGTTATCGAGCAGCACCGCTCTGCTGCCGAAGCCGCTATTCGGCCAGTGACTTTGGTTTCCTGTCCACCGCGGTAAAACCAAGCAGCGCGGAACGCTCCCGCTCGGCAGCCTGCTGTTTGGAGCGCACCCGCATCAGATCCTTCCAGCCGATATAGCCCACCAGCTTGGCGTCGGTGCGCGAGACCACCGGAAGGTGCGAGATATTGGCAGCGAGGAGCTTGTCGGACAGCGATTCGAGATATTCATCTGGATAGGCGAGCGTGATCTTGCGGTTCGCCAGCAGCGCGCCGAGCGTCGTGTGGCGATGCACGCCCCTGCGCCGCCAGCGCAGAATCGTCGGCGGATCGATGACGCCGAGCACATGCCCGTCCGCATCGACGACCGGGAAACTCGGATGGCGCGTCTCCGGTGCGGTCAGGAACGCAGCCGCGCCATGCAAGGTCATTTTGTCGGCCACGGTATCCACCTTCGTGGTCATGACTTCGCTCACGCGGGTGAGTGCGAAGGGATCGACCCGGTACTCGCGCACCAGATGATGGCCGCGCCGGGCGATCTTTTCCGTCAGGATCGATCGCTTCATCAACAGCACCGTCCCGGCATGGGCGGCGGCGCAGGTCGCGATCAGCGGCACCAGGATATGGGTGTTGCCGGTGAGTTCGACGGCGAAAAATGTCGCGGTCAAAGGCGCGCGCATGGTGCCGCCCATGGTGGCAGACATTGCCAGCAGCGCCCACAGGCCCGGATCGGCCGCCGGCAGGAAGCCGGCGAGCATCGCCCCCATCGCGCCGCCCATGATGAGCAGCGGCGCGAGCACGCCGCCCGACGTGCCCGATCCCAGCGCGACCGCCCAGATGATCGCCTTGACGACCAGCAGCGCTAGCGCGGCCGAAGCGAGCACATGCCCGTCCAGCATCCGGGCGATATTGTCGTAGCCGACGCCGAGCGCGTCCGGCTCGATCAGGCCGCCCAAGCCGACGACCATCCCGCCGATCATCGGCCACCACATCCAGTGGATCGGCAGCTTCTCGAAAGCGTCCTCGCAGGCATAGACCATCTGGGTCAGCAGGGTCGCCAAAAGCGCCGAGGCGATACCGACGAGCACCCAGCCGCCGAGCGCCGCGAGAGAAATGTCCATCGTGCCCTGGAACGGAAACAACGGCATCGGCATGTGGAGCAGGCTGCGCTCGACGTCCGCGACGATCGCCGCCACGGCGACCGGAATGAAGCTGCGCGGGGTCCATTCGAACAGCAAAAGCTCGACCGCCAGCATGATCGCGGCGATCGGCGTGCCGAACACCGTGGTCATGCCAGCCGCGGCGCCGGCGACCAGCAGCGTCTTGCGCTCGTTGTCGCTCACCGGCAGCATCTGCGCGATCAGCGAGCCGATGGCGCCGCCGGTCATGATGATGGGGCCTTCGGCGCCGAAGGGTCCGCCGCTGCCGATCGAGATCGCGGAAGACAAAGGCTTGAGCACGGCCACTTTCGCATCGAGCCGCGAGCGGCCGAGCAGGATGGCCTCGATGGCCTCAGGAATCCCGTGGCCGCGGATCTTCTCGCTGCCAAAACGCGCCATCAGGCCGATGATCAGGGCGCCGAGCACCGGAATGAGGATAGCGGCATAGCCGAGCGACGCGTCACCCGGCTTCAGCATTTCGAAGTCGAACCGGCCAAAATAGGCGATGTTGGTCGCAAGCTGGATGAGCTTCAGCAGCACGATTCCGCCCATCAGCGCCACCGTCGCCACCACCACAGCGATGGCGGCGATGACGAGGACGCGAGCATCCGTGGTGAAATCGCCAAGATGGCGGTGCCAGACCTGGCTGGGCTTCATGATGATGTTCTTTCTTTGAGAAACGCATGGCGCCCGCGTTCCGTCGAACCGTCGCGCGGGCGGAGCTATATCGCAATACGATACAAATAGGCAAGACCTACGAATCTGTCGCCCGACCTTAAAACCCGAGGCGCGCCTTGATTTCGGCGGGCGTGATCCCTTCGGCCCTGAGATCGCGCAGGCTTTTCGACATCAGACTCTTCGACAATTTGCGCTGCGCCTCGTCGAGAATGAGCGGGTGGTGGTGATAGCGCGGCTGCGGCAGATGCAGCAGTGCCTGCAACAGCCGGTGAATGCTCGTGGCGTGAAAGAGATCGGCGCCGCGCACCACGTCGCTCACCCCTTGCAGAGCATCGTCCACGACGACGGCCATGTGATAGGAGGTGGGAATATCCTTACGCGCGAGCACGACATCGCCCCAGGCGCCCGGGTCGGCCACGACATCGCGCGGCTCGGTGCCTAAATCATATTCGGCCCAGTGCAGCCTTTCGCCGCATCGGCTAAGTGCCGCCGCCATGTCGAGCCGCTGTGCCGCGGGCTGCCCTTTGCTGAGGCGCTTCTGCCGCTCCTGCACTGAGAGGTGGCGGCAGGTGCCGGGATAAAGCGGCGCGCCATCGGGATCGGTCTGGCCCGAGGCGGCGCGGGCAATCTCCTTGCGCGAGCAGAAGCACGGATAGATGAGATCTCTTGCCACAAGCTGACGAAGCGCCGCGGCATAATCGGCGAAATGCTGCGACTGCCGTCGCACCGGCGCCTCCCAGGTGAGGCCGAGCCAGGCGAGATCCTCGTAAATCGCCGCCTCGAAATCCGGCCGGCTGCGGCCAAGATCGATGTCCTCGATCCGCAGCAGAAACCGGCCGCCACTGGCCCGCGCCATCGCATGGTTCAACAATGCCGAATACGCATGGCCGAGATGCAAATGCCCGTTTGGCGAGGGGGCGAAGCGAAAAACCGGTTGTGTTGGCACGTCAGCCGTCATCCAATGGCGCAGAATCAGGAGGATTGTGGTGGCAAGATCCGCGAAAGCGGCCGTGAAGGCAAAGGCTAAAAAGCCGGCGGCAAAGCCCAAGGCGGCGGTCAAAAAGCCAGCCAAGAAGCGCGCCGCGAGCAAGGCCCGCACGCGGCGGGCCGCCACGCCCCTCGCCGCCGGGCCAGCCTACCATCCCGGCCCGCTCATTGTCGACGATGCCATTCTTGCCCATGCCGTGGCCGAGCTGCACAAGCTCGACCCGGACGCCGTCGGCCACATGCTGGAGCGGGCGGGCCATCCGCCCTTGCGGCATGGGCGGCGCGGGTTTGACGGGCTCGTCTCGATCGTGGTGTCGCAACAGGTCTCGGTCGCCAGCGCCGACGCCATCTTCGGCCGGCTGAAGGCGGCGTTCCGCGAGCTCGAACCGCAAGCCATTCTCGCGGCGAGCGACGACGATCTGAAGGCCTGCGGCCTGTCGCGGCCGAAAATGCGCACGATCAATGCCTTGGCGGAGGCCATCCACACCGGCGCCTTGCCACTCGAGCAGCTCGGCACCATGCCGCCGGAAGAGGCGCATGCGACTTTGGTCGCGGTGCACGGCATCGGACCCTGGACCGCCGACATCTATCTCTTGTTCTGCCTCGGCCATCCGGACGCCTGGCCGGTGGGCGACATCGCCCTGCAGGAAGCGGCCAAGCTGGCGCTGAACTTAAAGAAGCGGCCCGACGCCAAGGCGCTGCACAAGATCGGCGAGCGCTGGCGGCCCTGGCGCGGCGTCGCCGCACGGCTGCTGTGGACCTATTACCGCGCCGTCAAAGCCCGCGAAGGCGTGAAGGTCGACTGACGCCCGAACCCCTCACACTCGGCATCATCTCAACGAGGAAACCATGTCTGCTTCGCAAAAGATCGCTCTTGTCACCGGCGCCGGTTCCGGCATCGGCAAAGCCGCCGCGCTGGCGCTGATGGCCGCCGGCCATACGGTTGTGCTGACCGGGCGCCGGCGCGAGGCGCTGGAGGCGGTGCTGAACGAGGGCAAGGCGCGCGGCGGCACCGGCCTTGCCGTGCCGAGCGACGTCACCGATCCGCAATCGGTCGCCGCGCTGTTCGCCACCATCAAGGAAACCTATGGCCGTCTCGACCTGCTGTTCAACAATGCCGGCGTGAACGCCTCCCCCGCGCTGCTGGAAGACCTGCCTTATGAGGAATGGAAGAAGGTGGTCGACACCAATCTCACCGGGCCGTTCCTGTGCACGCAGGCCGCCTTCCGCCTGATGAAGGACCAGAGCCCGCGCGGCGGCCGCATCATCAACAACGGCTCGATTTCCGCGACCGCGCCGCGCCCCAATTCCGTCGCCTACACGGCGACCAAGCACGCGATCACCGGCCTCACCAAGACGACGGCGCTGGACGGCCGCAAATACGATATCGCCTGCGGCCAGATCGACATCGGCAATGCGGCGACCGACATGACCGAGCGCATGGCCACCGGCGTGCCGCAGGCGGACGGCAGCATCAAGGCCGAGCCGCAAATGGATGTGGCCCATGTCGGCCAGGCAATCGTGAATATGGCGAACCTGCCGCTCGAATCGAACGTGCTGTTCATGACCATCATGGCGACGAAAATGCCCCTGGTCGGACGCGGGTGATGCGCCGTTTCGACGCTCTCCCCCGCGCCCGCCGCCGCAGGTCCGTCAGGCCTTTGAAATAATAGGAAAATCTCGCCTATCAGTTCGTTCCCAAAATTGGTTCACATGTTTACCGATCATCGGCCGTCAAATCTTTCAACTCGCGCCGCCAGGCACGCAAATGCGCGCGAATGGCGTTCATTTCGGCGGAATACATGTCGTGTTTCCTGGCGTTGAGCGCGGATTGCCCCTTGCCGCCCGCGCTCTTCGGCCCGGTGGAATGCAGCCAAGGTTTCTGCCGTCGGATGCGCGCGACTTGCCGCGCGCGCCGTGCTTCACTCCACGCTTTCATGCGGCGGCTCGTCCGGCGCGTCCGCGGGCGCGTCGCCATGCGGCGAAGGGTCCGAGATGGCCGCCGCCGGCGCGCCATGGCGCCGGCTGAGGGCAAGATACGTGCTCCGGCACTGATTCTGCGCCGCCAGCGCGACCTTGAGCGTCATGACGCCAACGTCGGCGCTGCCGCACTCGGCGCCCCGGAAGGCCATCGACCAAAACAGCGCATCGAGACCCCCGACCTGCGCCGCCAACCGATATTCGATGGAATCGAAACTGAAATGATAGGGCGGATGGGTCGGCCGCGGCAGCGACCGGGAGGCCGCCGCCAGATTTTCCAAAAGTTCGGCCACTTCCTGTTTGCCCGCCTCGCGCCGCAGCCGCGGCTCGGCCGGCTTGTGGCCGAGCCTGCGTCGCAATTCGTCAATCGGCAACTCCTCATCGGCCGTCGGCCATACATCATCATCCATGCGCAACCTCTTAAGAAAAACAATGTTCATGATATGTTCTTTTCGCTGAATTGTCAAGATTCGTGTTCGATCGTGTCGGTAGCACACGATCTGTCCGGTAAGTCGTGTCCTTTAGGAACGGGGTAGCGGACGTTCCGCCGTTGGCGCTGGCGCTTTGCAACGCAAGGCGAGACCGGCTTGTTGGACCGGCGGCTTGGCAAGGCATCGGGCAAACGCGTGCCAGCGGCGCGCGCGGAGGTGCATCGCCGGCTTGAGAACCGGCTGACCACTGGCAAGCTCGTGCTCAGACCCTGCGACAAGGTCTGAGCCTGATTGAGCTCTCGGTAAATAGACTTTGCGCCGAGGGATATTCACCGATAGGCGCAGAGCCACTGGGGCAGGCGTAAGTTGGCAGTTTACGCTCTGGCTCAAGTAAGCCTAGCCTGTGACTGTGATGACGACCTTGCCCTTCGCGCGCCCGCTCTCGACATAGGCCACCGCATCCGCGGTCTTCTCAAACGGGAACGCCTTATCGACCACCGGTCGGATCGCTCCTGATTCGATCAGCGACGCAATCTCATGCAAATGTCGCCCGTGCGCGCGCATGAACAGGAATGAATAGCGTATGCCGAAATTCTTGGCCTTTTTCCGGACCACTCGGCTCAGCAGGCGCATAGCCAGTTTCAGGAAAAGGTTCATACCGTGTTCCCTCGCGAATGCCGGATCGGGCGGACCGGAAATAGAAATGAGCTGGCCGCCAGGCTTCAGCACACGCAGAGATTTATCGAGCGTCTTTGCATCCTGACTGTTCAGAACGAGATCGTAGCCCGACAGGACCTTCTCGAAATCCTGCGTCTTATAGTCGATGACCACATCCGCCCCGAGACTTCTGGCCAGCTCGGCATTCTTCGCGCTCGTCGTCGTCGCAACTGTGGCGCCGAGATGCTTGGCGAGTTGGATGGCGAAAGTCCCGACACCGCCAGAACCGGCCTGAATGAAGACCTTCTGGCCGGGCTTCACCTTGCCCACCTCGACCAGCGCCTGCCATGCCGTCAGCCCCACCAGCGGGATGGATGCTGCTTCCGCCATGTTGAGGTTTTTGGGTTTCAGCGCCACGTCGGCTTCATCGACGGCGATGAATTCGGCGAATGTGCCGACCCGATGATCGCGCGGCCGCGCATAGACCTCGTCGCCCGCCTTGAACCGCCTGACCTTGGACCCTGTCCTGACAATTGTTCCGGCGACGTCATGCCCCAGGACGAAGGGCGGACGATAGGGAAGAATAAGCTTGAACTCCCCATCCCGGATCTTGGAATCCAGAAGGTTCACAGCCGCGGCGTGAATCCGGACCAGGATATCATTGTCCTGCACTTCCGGCTCGGGCACGTTGGCCAGGCGCAGGGCGCCTTTCTTTTTATATTTGTCAACGACGAACGCCTTCATAGGCTTTCTCCAATCTTGAGGTTGCGGCGGCGTCAGCCGCCAGGAAGGAAAGAGCCTTCGGCACGAAATAGGCGTGGTGTTGGAATATCCCGCCATGCCCCGCGTCTTGGTAGATCACCAGGTCCGCCCCGGGGATGCGTTGCGCCATGTCGGCGCTGTTCACGGTCGGGACCATGATATCGTTGTCGCCATTCGCGATCAGGACCGGGATATTGATCCTGCCGAGGTCCTGAGCCGCCTGACGGCCCCAGGCTTTGATTGCCTTGAGCTGCCGCAGGAACGCGCCTGGAGTGGGACCCTTGTCCCGACCCGCCTTGCGTTCCCTCAGCCGGTTCAGAAAAGCTTTCGCGGCCCGCCGACCATCGGCCGTGGATGTGAAAAACAGATAGAACTTGGGGTCGCGCAGCGTCAGCAGGCCTTTGATCATAAGCGGCCAGGAGACCGCTCCCACCTTCTCGATGCCGATGCCACCCGCCGGACCGGTGCCGGCCAGGATAAGTTTCCGCACAAGACCAGGGGCCTTCAGTGCGACATCCTGCGCCACAAATCCGCCGAGGGAAAAACCGAGCAGATCGACCTTCTCGAAGCCCAACGCTCCGATAAGAGCGATCGTGTCGCGCGCCATTTCGTCGACCGTCACCGGCGCGGTTCCGCCCGACAAGCCGATACCCCGGTAGTCGGTCGCGATGACGCGATGCTTGCTGGCGAGGCCGTCGACGATCCGCGGATCGAAATTGTCCAACACCGCGCCCCAATGGTTGACGAGAATGAGCGGCACGCCGCCCTGGGGGCCCAGGTCTCGATAGGCAAAAACAGTTCCCCCGACATTGATGAAGAGATTGGGCGCCTCGATGTAACTCGCGCCCGACCCGACCAGGCTCAGAGGACTTGTCATTGTTTGCTCCATTCTCCGGCTCGGACCGGAAATCTTGCGATGGAAGGACATCAGGTTGGAGGATTTGTCGCGGTCTGCGCGCCCGAGAAACTTCGGCTCACGACGCCAACCCGAATTGCGCATGCAGGATCTTGTCGAAGAGAGACCGGGGGAGAAAACGCCGGGCGAATGCGCCCTGCCGCGCAGCCTTGCCTGAGGGGTAGCGCAGACGCGGCGTTTTATCGCGCGCCGCCAGCACGATGGTTTCGGCGACGCTTTCCGCGGTATCCGCCACGGCCATGGCGCGCTCATACGCCACGAGATACTTCGCGCGGCTCGCGTCGTAGGCGGCGAGCCGCGTATCGGCGACCACAGTGCTCGTCTCAAACGCGGTTCGCGTGGCGGCAGGCTCGATGACCGCAACGCGCACGCCAAATTCCCGCACCTCATGATCGAGAGATTCGGAATAGCCCTCGAGCGCATGCTTGGTCGCGCAATAATAAGCGTTATAAGGCGCTGGAATGAACCCCAACCCGGAACCAACATTCAGAATGCGCCCGCCGCCCTGCCTTCGCATGATCGGCAGGACCATGTTCGTCACCCGGACGACGCCGTGAAAATTGGTCTCGAACAGCGCGCGAACTTGCGCGATCGAGCTCTCCTCAGCCGCGCCAGTGACCCCGAATCCGGCATTGTTGACGAGAAGATCGATCCGTCCCGCGCGGCCTAAAACCCCGTCGACAGCGCTCTGCACGGACGCGTCGTCGGTCACGTCGCAGATCAGCATCGTGATCGCACCCGCGGTGTCAGGCGTCGGCTTTCGGCTCGTGCCGAAGACGTGGTAGCCGGCGCGCCGCAGCGCTTGCGCCGTCGCCAGCCCGATGCCGGAGGAAGCGCCCGTGATGAGGGCGACGCCGCGTTCTGTCTTGCTCATGGGTTTCGACCTTCATTTTGTCGTGGACCATCGGTGAGCAACGAGTTACTATCATTTCAATACTAAGTCACTACCAAAAAGATACTGACATGAAAAATCTTTCTGACCAGCCATGCCTGATCGCCAGGAGCCTGGCGCTTGTGGGGGACGCATGGAGCATGCTGATCATGCGCGACGCCCATGCGGGGCTGACCCGCTTCGATGATTTCCGCAAGAGCCTCGGCATCGCGCCGACGATGCTGACGGGGCGGCTTGCAGCCCTGACTGACGAGGGGCTGCTGGAGAAACGCCGCTACTCCGACCGTCCGCCACGGGACGAATATGTGCTGACGGAAGCCGGCCGCGACTTTCTGCCGGTTCTGTTTGCGATCGGCGCGTGGGGACGCAAGCATCGCGGCGGGGGTAAGGTGACCCGTTTCTTCGACGCGGAGATCGGAACGGAGATCGATCCCGTCACCATTGATCGCGCGACCGGCGCTCCGGTCGGAACACGTCCCATTCGTATCGCCGCAGCGGAATGAGCAGCCCGCCGCAGGGAATTACGACGACAGTGCGTTTAATTCAAAACGAACGAGCAGGTGCGGCAATTAAGTACGCTGCCACCGTAATTCCCGTGTAGAGCGTGGCCGCGGCACAAACGGCCGAGGAATCTAACGAATGAAGTTTCCACAGTTCCTATTGCCAATATGCGTCATCGCTCTGTGCTCATGCCCGGCGTGGGCGCACGAGTATAGGTATGACACGCCGCTAAAACGTTCCTGTAATTTGAAGGCCAGGAAGGCTTGGCCGACCCATTACATTCCGAGGGGAAATACGGGGATACTCGACGATGCAAACTCAAAGCCGCGCAGAGAGTTCTTTCACAAGTGCATCGGCGACGCCTGACCTATTTGAATGAAGCTGTTCGACATTGCCGAACGGCGGTGATCGGATCATAGTCTCTACGCATGTGCAGTCGGGTATTCATCCTGGGCACTATCGGCAAGGTGAAGAGCACGGTCATGCAATGGCTCGGAAAAGTATCGGGTTTCATTGTCGGCACATTGATTATCTTTTGGCTTTGGCGGGAGCTTGGAGCGCTTTCGACAATTATAATTTGTATCGCTGTACCTGCCATCACGCGCACCGTAATGGCGAAACGGTCGGGCTTGAAATGACAACGAGCCGCAATCCCGACGACGAGGGACCAGAAGACAAGGCGGCGTGTGTCGGGGCTGTTAGTGCCGCGTGGAAGGTGAAGGATTGATGCCCTCTTGGTTCACGTTTGGCAATGTCATTGAAGCGGGAATTGTCTGCTGGTGCGTGTTCTTTTGGAGCCGCCATTGGTACAGGACGACGCACTGGCAAAGGATTAGCGCAGGTGTTGTGTCTGCTGAACGAATTGACGTGGGCGACGACGCGCCAAGGTGGCGTACCCGCGTAACATTTGACGTGAATGGTAGAACGATTGTCAACGAGATCGAGACGCATCGCAAACATTCGGCCGGAGGTAAGCTGGACATATTTTATGATCCCAACGAGCCTGAAAAGATCGAGCCAATTCGGCATTCGTCATCGCTTATTCTGACTGTCGGAATCATTGGTTGGGTCATCTACAAGCACGTCAACTAAGCTTGGAAGCACTCGGCTACAGCCCCGGCTAATTCAGTGGAAAAATCCGAAGAGGCACCAGATACACGGGCGAACCTACTTTGCCCCCCGGAATTGGGGTGGCAGTGCATTTAATTCAAAACGAAAAAGCAGGTGCGGCAATTAAGTGCACTGTCACCCTAATTCCGTGAATTCTGCGCCAACCGCAGCAATCCGATCGACCGGGATTTGCGAGCAAAACCACGGAGCCGCGCCGCTCTTAAAAGCGGGCGCGGCAACAGAATACTCGGGTGTTGCCCTTGACGCGCTCTTCAAGGCGGGGGCACCCCCTTTAACGGCGCCGCCATGCAAAGGTTAGAGCTTGTCTTCGACTTCCTTCCAAAGCTCTTCGACGCCCGCAAGCCAACCTTCGAAATAGGGTTCAGAAAGGTTCGGCTCGCCGTCGAAGAACTCCTCCAAGGTCAGTTCCATTTCCTCGCAATATTGGCTCACGGTCGGCGAATGTTCGCGGTTCTCTTCCAGGAATTTGATGGTCCGCTTTATCTCGCGATAGCTGGCGGTATGTGCCGCCCAATTTCGCCCATCTTGCTTTCCCTCTGCAATGTCGTCAGCGATTGCTTGGGCCTTCGAAGCCCGGAGGCGCTCGATAACAGCTTCCATGTCCTGATTCTTTCTGGATTTGTGGGAAAAAACCACGGACTGAAAAGCGCTTTGCGCCAGCCCCGACCAGTTTTCTTTGTCCCCGATCGCATCCATTTCCTCTTTCAAGGTTTCGGGAACCGATATGCTCATCCTTGCCATGCCTAGACCTTTCCTCATGGTCAAATGCATATTATCAGGACCATGCGCATCGCAATTTCATTTTCCATTTTATGCGCAGCATTTTTTTCAGATGCCTATCATGCGCATACAAGGACGTTAGCCCGTGCGGACCTGCTTCGCCCGCGCTGTCTCCCACAGTTGGAATTGACTCTCCCCGGCATTTCGTTCTTAATATGTTCACGTTCAAGATTGAGAGAAAGACGATGGCCGAGGCAGCGCTACAGCTCGTCCCGAAGGACGAGTTGCGCGTGAAAATGGACACCATTTTGCACGCATTCAAAGGTGATTACGACGAAGCACTACGGGCGGTTCTGGCCGAGCTGATCGCAGTGCAGGGACGCACAGAGGCCGCCGTGTCCTTTGGCTACGTGCGCGGCGATCTGATCAATCATGCCAGCGATCGGAAAGCGGACGCCGCCTCGAGCGCGTCGCTCAAATCGTAGGTCCGGCGACCACCTCGAGGTAGTTCCCGGCGGCCCAACTGAACGTGCCATAGGTGTCCCACCTCTGCACGATCAGGTTTGGCACGCTCACCGGATCGTCGCCGACTTTGCGCTCCCCATGTAGTTGCGCGTTGAAGATCCCCATCGAATTGCATTCGAAGGGCGGCATCATGCCGCCGGCATAGGTCAATTTCGAGCCGCCGAACCAGGGATCGACATACATGAAGTTCATGCCGCCCTTGTCGCAGCCGACGATGACGACGGTGTGGCCGCCTGCGTCCCAGGCGATGAGCTTGTGCTGGTGCGGCATCATCCCCACCGGCGAATCCAGCACGCCGACCCGCACCGGCGTGCCTTTGGTGAGCAGCGCCACGATCTTGTTGCGCACCCTAGTGATGATCTCCGAGCGGTATTTCACGTCGAAACGGCTGGACACCCGGCTCGCGCCGAGCGGCTCGTGGTAGGGATGCGTGTAATCGAGGACATTGACGTCGCCGAACAATTCGATCGCGCGTCCCTTCGCGACGGCGCCGCACATCATGTAGCCGAACTTGTGCAGGTTCGGCTTGCTGTTCTGGTCGAAGATGTTGCCCTCCTGATCGTACAGGAGCTGCTGCACGCGCAAGAGTTTCAGCGCGTCGCCGGCCCGGCAGAGGTTCGCCAAGAGATCAATGTCCATGCCGGGATGATTTTTGAACTCGCCGGCGAAAACGGCGATGTTCGTCTGATGTCCCTGGGCGTCCTGGCCTTGCACGTAGAACGAGTCGGCGGTGCTGGCCTTGATGGAAAAGCCGAGCTTGCGCGGCGTGCGATCGAGCACGGTCACGGTGAGGGTGGGCTTGAAACCGACGACGCTGCGGCTGTCGGCGCCGGGACCTGTCGGCGCGATGAAATCCAGCGTCAATTGCACGCCGGTGGGAAGCCACACCATCGGCTCCCCCGCCGTGTTCTTCGCGAAGAATTGGCCGCCGGATCCGGGAACTTCGAATGTCGCCATGGCGTGAACTCCCATGCGCGGTGTTCACGTGAAGGAGATCAGAATATCGGATCTCGGCTCGGTTGCAAGAAATCCGAGCGATTGCAATCGGTCTTGGCGCGGAATACGCGCGATTGCGGCATGCGTCTGCTGGCGGACCTTTTTGATCCGCCGTCAATCAATGCCTTCGCACAGCGTATAGACCGGGTGTTAGTTCGTCGACGAGATCCCCGAACTGAGCGCCGCCCACTGCGCGGAAACCCACCCGCCAACCGTCACGATCGTGGTGATGACGGCGACCAGAAGAATGCCGAGCAGCACGGTGTATTCGACCAGTGACGCACCATCTTCGTCTTTTGCCAGTCGATTCAGAATGACCAACGCTTTCAACATATTGCCCCCTACCCCATCAACCACCAGGCCCCTATTCAATATAGCACGGTCTGGTTCGATTTGATTATGAGGTAGTTCACATATCGATCAAATATCTTTTGCAAATCTGAAAGTTGTCGCGTGAAAGGCCGCGTCGCGACCCGGTACGATAGACTGCTCGCCAGCTTCCGCGGCTTTGTCCGCATCGCGGCCGCGTGCCGATGGCCCAGATCGTTAAATCGTCGCCACGAGCTGGAGCATTTTGCGCTCTTTCAGAATCGGATATTTGCTCTAAGGTTCAGCCCGCAATGGCTTCAGACCGTTTCCAACCGAAGAACATTTCATGCAAGCTCCCCTCTCCGGTATCAAAGTCCTCGAACTCGCACGCATTCTCGCCGGCCCCTGGGTCGGGCAATTGCTGGCCGACCTTGGCGCCGATGTGGTGAAGGTGGAACGCGCCGGCGCCGGCGACGATACGCGCCATTGGGGGCCGCCCTTTGTCGAGGGCGTGGACGGCGAGAATCTCGGCGCCGCCTATTATCATTCGTGCAACCGGGGCAAGCGCTGCATCACCGCCGATTTCGAGACGCCCGAAGGCCAGGAACTGGTGCGGAAGCTGGCCGCGCATGCGGATGTGGTGATCGAGAATTTCAAGGTCGGCGGCTTGAAGAAATACGGGCTCGATTACGCTTCCCTCAGCGCGATCAATCCACGCCTCGTCTATTGCTCGATCACCGGCTTCGGCCAGGATGGCCCTTACGCGCCGCGCGCCGGTTACGACTTTCTGGTGCAGGGCATGGGCGGCGTGATGGACCTGACCGGCCAGCCCGACGGCCCGCCGAGCAAGACGGGCGTGGCGATCGCCGACATTTTCACTGGCCTTTATGCCGCCAACGGCATTCAGGCGGCCTTGTTGCGGCGCGAGCGCACCGGTGAGGGCGCCTATATCGATTGCGCCCTGCTCGACGCGCAGGTCGCGGTGCTCGGCTATCAGGCGCTCAATTATATGGTTTCGGGCAAGGAGCCGCGTCGGATGGGCAACGGCCACCCGAATATCGTACCCTATGACGTCTTCCCGGTCGCCGACGGCCATATCATCATCGCCACCGGCAATGACGGACAATATCGCAAGCTCTGCGAGATTCTGGGCGACAGCGCGCTTGGGCTCGATCCGAATTTCGCCTTGAGCAAGGACCGCGTGATCAACCGCGTCGCGCTGACCGAAAAGCTGCAGGCCTTGACGCGCCGTTTCACCCGCGCCGACCTGCTGCCGCGGCTCGACGCGGCCGCCGTGCCGGCAGGGCCGATCAACGGCGTGAAGGATGTGCTCAAAGATCCACAAGTGATCGCGCGCGGCATGCAACTCTCGCTCGCCAATCCGAACGCGAAATCCGGTGCGACGCCGGGCCTGCGCTCGGCCATCGTCATGGATGGTCAAGGCATGGCGAGCGACCGGCCCGCGCCAGCGCTCGGCGAACACACCGACGAGATTTTGAGCGATCCCGCCTGGGGCGCCCTTTCTGCAAAAGCTTAATCAAGAGACCCGCGCATGACCAAAGCCAACTCCCGCACCGGCGGCCAGATTCTCGTTGACCAGCTCGCCATTCAGGGCGTGAGCGATGTGTTCTGCGTGCCGGGCGAATCCTATCTCGCCGTGCTCGACGCGCTGCATGATGCCGCGATCAAGATCACCATCTGCCGCCAGGAGGGCGGCGCCTGCATGGCGGCGGACGCGAGCGCGCGGCTGACCGGCCGGCCCGGCATCTGTTTCGTCACGCGCGGCCCCGGCGCGACCAACGCGTCGCCCGGCATTCACATTGCCGAACACGATGCAGTGCCGCTCATCCTGTTCATCGGCCAGATCGAGCGCGGCATCCGGGAGCGCGGCGCCTTTCAAGAAATGGATTACCGCGCCGTTTTCGGCTCCTTCGCCAAATGGGTGACGGAGATCGACGATCCGGCCCGCATTCCTGAAATCGTTGCGCGCGCCTTTCACGTCGCCTGCCAGGGCCGGCCCGGTCCCGTCGTGATCGCGCTGCCCGAGGACATGCTGACCGAGCACGCGAGCGTCGCCGACGCGCCTTATATCGAACCGGCCGTGACCTGGCCGGGGCTGACGCAGATGGCGCAATTGCAGAAGCTGTTGTGGGCGGCGGAGCGGCCGATCGCGATTCTCGGCGGTTCGGGCTGGAGCGAAAAGGCTTCGCAGAGCTTCCAGCGTTTCGCCGAACGGTTCGCGCTGCCGGTCGCGACATCCTTCCGCCGCGCCGCTCTGTTCCCCGGCGCGCATCAAAATTACGCCGGCGAAATCGGTATCGGGCCCAATCCGAAATTGCGGGCGCGGATCGAGACCGCCGACCTCGTGTTGCTCGTCGGCGGGCGCATGTCGGAAATGCCCTCGCAATCCTATTCTCTCTTCGACATTCCCGTGCCGCGGCAAAAGCTCGTGCATGTGTATGCGGACGCCGAAGAGCTTGGCCGCGTCTATCATCCGACGCTTGCCATTCATGCGAGCCCCACCGCCTTTGCGGCAGCGCTCGAAAGCGTACAGCCGCCCAAGGCCATTGCGTGGGTGCAGACGCAAGCTGAGGCGCGCGCAGAGTACGAGGCCTGGACGAATGCAGCGCCGCCGGTGCCGGGCGCGGTGAACATGGGCGAAGTCTCGCTGTGGCTGCGCGACCATTTGCCGGCCGACACGATCTACACCAATGGCGCCGGCAATTACGCGATCTGGCCCGGACGGTTTCTGCGTCATGGCTGGATCACGCAGCTTGCGCCGACCTCCGGCTCCATGGGCTACGGCATGCCGGCGGCGATGGGCGCGAAACGGGTTTGCCCCGAGCGTACCGTCGTGTGCTTTGCCGGTGACGGCTGCTTCCTGATGAACGGCCAGGAATTTGCGACCATGGCGCAGTACGACCTCGCCGTGATCGTCATCGTCGTCGACAATGGCATGTACGGCACGATCCGCATGCACCAGGAGCGCGAATATCCGGGCCGGGTGTCGGGCACCGAGCTCAAGAACCCCGATTTCGCCGCTTATGCACGCGCTTTCTGCGGCCATGGCGAGACCGTGGAGCGCACGCAGGATTTTGCCGCCGCGTTCGAGCGTGCTGAGGCAAGCGGCAAGCCGGCGATCCTTCACGTGAAAGTCAGTCCGGAAGCGATCACGCCGACGACGACGCTGAGCGCGATCCGCAAGGCGGCGGAAGAGCGGCAGGTCAAGTCGTGAGAGGAGCAGGACCGCGAGCAAATAACACGATAGCGCCGTCCCGGCGCTTGCGACCGGGACGCTCGCGGTCCTGTACAATTCCGCAAAGCACACCGCGTTCTAGCGGCTCTCCCACAGCACGTGGCCGCAGACGGCGCACAGGACGATGGTGCCGCCGACGATCGTTGCAATGCCCGGAATATCGCCGAACACCGCCCAGACCCAGAAGGGGGCGAGCGGCGTTTCCAGCGCGCCGAGGAGCGCCGATTCGCTCGCCGGGATCATCTGCGCGCCATAGCCGAAGACGATCATGCCGAGCCCCATATGGGCCGCCCCGAACAGCGCGATCGCGGTGACATCGAAGCTGCTCGCCGCCAGCGGCGTCGCGAAGGGCAAGCTGAGCAGCGAGCTAAAGAGGGCAGCCAAGACGCAGCGCTCGACGATGAAGGCCGAGATATAGGCGCGGCCGATCACGATCATCACGCCCATCAGCGCCGTCATGAGAAAGGAGAGGATGTCGCCCGAGAGATGGCCCTCGCCAGCGCCCCAACCAAGCATCAAGGTCACGCCGGCAAGGGCGATGAAGCTCGCGGCCATCGTCGCGGCGCTTGCGGCTTCGCGCACGACGGCCCAGGCGAGCAAGGCGGTCACGAAGGGCACCGTCGCATAGATGATGGACACATGCGCGACCGATGTATGTTTCAAAGCAGCAAAAAAGGCGAGCATGGCGAGCGCCGCGCTGAGGCTGAAGGCCATGTCGGGCCAACCCATGCGCCGGAACGACGGCAACGTCTCGCCGCCCTTCTGCCAGAGGAGGTAGCTAAGACCGGTCGTTGCGCCGAAGATCCCGCGCCAGAACAGAATCGTCCAGGAATCAAGCTCGACGACGCGGGCAAAAAGTCCGGCCGTGCTCCAGACGATCGTCGCCAGCACCACCAGCGCGAGGCCGATGCGACGTTGACGCGCGGAACCGGCTTTAGGCAGAGTCAGAACGGACATGGGCGCTCCCCTTTGTCAGGAGAGAATGCCACGTCCGTGTCAAGATGCGTCAGGAATAAAGCGGCTGAGCGATTCTAAATCGTCACCAGAACCGCAGACGGCCCGCCTGCTGCGCCACGCCGTCGGCCACCTGACCGGGTGACGGCAGATAATCGACCGCCGGAATATAGTGCCGCAAAGAAAAGCCCTCCGAGGCGGCGGGGATGGACTGCCGCTCCGAGGGAGCAGGCGCGAAGAGCGGGCGCGGCGGCGGCAATTGCGCGACCGTGTGGAGGATCGGGCGTGGGTGCGCTTTCTTGACGGCGGCAACCAGTTTCGACGCCGGCGGCATATAGGTTACGTCCGGCAATTTGCTCACCGTCACATGCGACAGCGCGACCTGGTTGATGAAGCTGGCGACCGCCGCTTCGTCACTCTGCACGCGCTCGCTGAACTTCGGCGTGAAGGATGACGCTTCAAGTTGCCCCGTCGGAGCGGTCAACGCGCTCATCGAGAGCGCAGCAATGCCACCGACGCCGCCAAGGATCACCAGTCCGGCCAAAAAGGCCGGAGCCACCGGGCTAAGAGCAAAAGCAGGCCGATGCACCAGCGCGTCCATAAGCAATCTCCTGAATCATTTGAGACACCATCATTCGCGGCGCTTTACGGCGCGATTGCGGCGCGCTTCGACCGGCTTTGCGGCGATCCCACGTTATTGCTGTGGTTAGGGTCGAAACTCAATCATGGATGGCATCTGGACGCGGCCAAATTGAGTTTCGCCCCTAAGCTTCGCCCTCGACGGATTTTTTCGGCTTGTTCATGTCCTTCACGCGGGTCGACATGCGAATCGCGTGGCGCGGTTTTTCGCTCGGCGACGCCTTTTGCAGCAATTGCCGGTACTCGTCGCGCTTCTCATGGATCGAGGCGATCACATAGCCCATCGGAATGCCGATATCGACCAGCACCGCCTCGGACAATTGCAGACTGGCTTCGATGGTTTCGGGAATCGCGTCGCTCGCGCCCAATTGGTAGAGATGGGTGGCATGCGTGGCATCGCGTGCACGGGCGACGATGGTCAGATCTGGCCGCATCTTGCGCGCTTCCTCGACAATGAGTTCTGCGGCCCGCGGCGCATCCATGGTCACGACCAGCGCGCGCGCATGGGCGATGCCCATGGCGAACAGAAAATCCGGCCGCGTCGCGTCGCCCCAATAGATCGGCACGCCCGCGTCGCGCGCCGCGGCCACGAGCTTGGCATCGCCATCGACGGCGAGAAATTCCAAATTGTGCCGCGTCAACATATCGCTCACCAGCCGCCCGACGCGGCCATAGCCGATGATGAGAACGCGGGCCCTCGTTTCCTCGGCGCTCGGCGGAACGAGCAGCGCCGGATCGATCGTCGGGGCCTTGCGCGGCGCCCGCGTGGAGAGCGGCGCGAGGAACGGAATCGCGAGCATCGATAGCGTGACCGCCAGCATGACATTGCCCGCGGCGGAGGATGACAACAGATTGTTGGCGGCCGCGGCGCCGATCATCACGAAGGCAAATTCGCCGCCGGGTCCGATCAGCAGCGCCGTTTCAAAGGCAGCGGCATGGGATTTGCCGAGCAGCCGGGCGAGCCCATAAACGATAATTGCCTTGATCACGACGAAGGCGATGGCGATGCCGAGGGTCAGATAAGGCGCCGCGATCACGTGAGACAGGTCGAGCCCCGCGCCGACTGACACGAAGAAGAGCCCGAGAAGCAGGCCTTTGAACGGTTCGATCGTGACTTCGAGTTCGCGCCGATATTCGGTCTCCGCCAGCAGCAGGCCGGCGATGAAGGCGCCGAGCGCCATGGACAAGCCGCTCGCCTCCGTCACCATGCCGGTGCCGAGCACGACGAGCAGCGCCGCCGCCATGAAAAATTCGGTCGAACGCGACAGCGCCACATGGTGGAACAGCGGACGCAATACCAGGCGGCCTATACCGACCAGCAGCGCCAAGGCGATCACGGCCGGTGCCAGCGCGTAGAACAGGCCCACTCCAAAACCCGATTCGGCCCGCGTGCCCAGCACCGAGACCATGAACAAGAGCGGCGCGATCATCAGATCCTGAAACAACAGGATCGCAAAACTCGCGCGGCCGGCATCGGTCGCGAGCCGTTTCGTCTCGACCAGGATCGGCATGACGATGGCGGTGGAGGACAAAGCGAGCGCCGCGCCGATCACCAGCGACGTCCCGGTCTTCTCCCCAAGAACGACGCCCAGCGTCGCGATGACGAGAATGGTGACGAGAACCTGCAGCGCGCCAAGCCCGAACACCAATTTGCGCATGCGCTTTAAGCGCTCGAACGACAATTCGAGCCCGATCATGAACAAGAGGAACACCACGCCGAACTCGGCGAATTGGGCGATCTGCTCGACGCTCGAAAAGCTGACATAATCGAGGATCGGCCAGCGATCGGCGAGAGCGCCGAGGCCGTGCGGCCCAAGCAACACGCCTGCCCCGATATACCCGATCACCGGACTGATGCGCAGTCGCCGGAACACCGGTGCGACAAGGCCCGCCGTACACAGGAACAGCAGCAGTTCCTTATAGGTCTCTAACGGGTGAGCCGGCGCCAAATCGATCCTTCCTGCGAAGCATTCGCACCAGAATGCCCGACGCGGAGAGATGTGTCACCCGGTCAATTCACCGTGTCGCCGTCTTTTCCAAGCGAGACGTGCGCTCTTATGCCCGCGCGGCGCACGGGTGTGCAGTTAAATGTACGCGATGATTGTGCGCGCCCTTCTCCCATTGGGAGAAGGTGGCTTGCAAAGCAAGACGGATGAGGGGACGCGGAATCATCATTGGCTCAACTCTTGCTGCGGCTAATCTCGCAAGGGTGTCCCCTCATCCGACCGACTTCGTCGGCCACCTTCTCCCTCTGGGAGAAGGGGTCGCGCGTCATCGCTCTACAAAGGTTTCCTCACCCCCTGCCCCATGTGCGGCGGAGAAGTGCGACATTGAAACGCAGCCGAACGCGCGCGATTCTACCCCAAACGTTTCGCGACCATTTCGCGCAAGGTACGCAGATCCTTGGCGAAAGCGCGGATACCTTCGGCGAGCTTTTCGGTCGCCATCTGGTCCTCGTTCAGGGCCCAGCGGAAGGCTTTCTCGTCGAAGATGAGTTTGGGCTGCGAGTCGCTCACGCTGTCCGGCGACAGGCGACGCTCCAACGTGCCCGTGTCCTTCGACAGAGCATCGAGCAGAGCGGGCGCGATGGTGAGGCGATCGCAGCCGGCGAGCGCTTCGATCTCGCCGGTGTTGCGGAACGAGGCGCCCATCACCACGGTCCTGATGCCATGGGTCTTGTAATAGGCATAGATCTTGCGGACCGATTGCACGCCCGGATCATCCTCGGCGGTAAAGGTCTTGCCCTCGGCCTTCACATGCCAATCGAGGATACGGCCGACGAAGGGCGAGATCAGGAAGACGCCGGCGGCGCCGCAGGCAACCGCCTGGGCCAGCGAGAACTGCAGCGTCAGATTGCAGTCGATGCCCTCTTTCTGCAGGACCTCGGCGGCGCGAATGCCTTCCCAGGTCGAGGCGAGCTTGATCAGAATGCGCTCGCGCCCGACGCCGCGCGACTGATAATCGGCGATCAGCGCTCGCGCCTTGACGATCATGGCCTGGGTGTCGAAGGACAGATCGGCATCGACTTCGGTCGAGACACGGCCGGGAACGATTTTGGAGAGCTCGACGCCGACATTGACGGCGAGCCGGTCGGTCACTTCGCCGGCGGTGCGCGCATGCTTGCGGCCCCAATCGACGGCTTCGTCGACGAGATAGGCATAGGCGGGCATTTGCGCCGCCTTGAGAATGAGGGTCGGATTGGTGGTGCAATCCTGCGGGCTGTAAGCGCGGATCGAATCGATGTCGCCTGTGTCGGACACGACGACGGTCATGGATTTCAATTGATCGAGTTTCGAGGCGGACATGTTGTTCTCCTTGGCATCATTGTAGCGCGCGGCGCGCGTTGGCGGAAACCCCGTGAGACGTTGGTTTAATGGCTTTTGCCCATCCTATCGATCCAGGCCATGGCGAGTACCGATATGAGGAACGTGATCTGGATGGCGACCTGCCCGGCGACCGCCGTGGCATCGATCGCCGCTTCGCCGGTCGCCATGCCGCCAAGCCCCATGAACGTGCGCAAGAGATGGATGGACGAAATGCTGACCAACGCCATCAGCAGCTTGGTCTTGATCCCGCTCGCATCCACGTGGGAGATCCATTCGGGCCGGTCCGGATGCTCGTCGAGCACCGACAGGCGCGAGACGAAGGTCTCATAACCGCCGACCACGACCATGACGATCAGATTGGCGACCAGCACCACATCGATCAGGTCGAGCACGATCAGCATGATCTGGGTGTCGTTGAACGTATTGGCATCGACGACGAGATGGATGAGTTCGCGGAAGAATTTGTAGATATAGACGCCTTGCGCGGCGATCAGTCCCAGATAGAGCGGCGCCTGCAGCCAGCGGCTGGCAAAGATCGCCCGCTCCATCCCTCCGACGACTGACTTCATTCCGCGTCTCCTTCCGCCGGTAGCTACCTATAAACGGAAATGGGGCCGGCTCAAGGCCCTCCTGCCGCGGTGCGACACTGGCGGCCGGACGGAACGGCTCAAACAGGTATAGCCAATTGATTATATAGGCTGTTCCCGCCCTTCCACGACCGCCGCTCAGAAAAACTGCGCCAGATTCCCGCGGATGCGCGCCACCGGGTCCTCGCCCACGGCCGGCGGCTGGAAAGCCTGGCCGGTCACCGTCTCAAAAGCATGGACGTAGACCTGCGTCGTCTGCTCGATCAACGTGTCGGGGATCGCGGGGATCGGCTCCTTGTAGGGGTCGCAGCGCGCCGCCACCCAGTTGCGCACGAAATCCTTGTCGAAACTCTCCGGCTTTTCGCCCTTTTCGAACCGCTCGGGATAGCTCTTCGCAAACCAATAGCGGCTGCTGTCGGGCGTGTGGATCTCGTCGGCAAGCAGGATGCGGCCCTGCGGATCGGTGCCGAATTCGTATTTGGTGTCGACCAGAATGAGCCCGCGCTCGCGCGCCAGCGCCTGGCCGCGCGCAAACAGCGCCAGCGCATAGTCCGCCACCTTGTCCCATTGGCTTTTGGCAAGAATGCCCTTCTCCACGATCTCCTGCGGCGACAGGGGCTCGTCATGGCCGCCGTCGAAGGCTTTGGTGGTCGGGGTGAGAATGGCCTGCGGTAGAATTTCATTGTCGCGCAAACCGTCGGGGAAATGCACACCGTAAATGTCGCGTTGGCCCCGCTTGTACATGGTGAGCACCGATGTCGCCGTCGTGCCGGCCAGATAGCCGCGCACTACGACTTCCACGGGGAGAATATCGAGCTTCTGCCCGACGACCACATTGGGATCGGGATAGGCGAGCACATGGTTCGGGCAAATGTCCGCCGTCCGTTCGAACCAGAATCGCGCCATTTGCGTTAGGACCTGACCTTTCAGCGGAATGCAGGCGATGGCGCGGTCGAAGGCACTCAAACGGTCGGTTGCGATAATGATCCGCCGGCCGTCGGCAAGATCGTAATTCTCGCGCACCTTGCCGCGATAATAATTCGGCAGTTCGGGGATCACCACTTCGCGGACGGCGGCATATTCGGACATGAAGAACCTAGCCTTGCAAAAAACCTGACGGGCAAAACGCCTGCCCTTTCTTTTAGACAAAAGGGGAGCCGAGCGCCACGACGATCGGTGCTATAGTTCCCCGCCGCACGCGCCGCCGGCTGCAGTCGGCGCGGCGAAAGGGAGGACCCTATGAAAAAGGTCGTCGATTTCGGGCTGCCCAACGTCGGCCGCCCCATGGAATGGGCCATTCTTGCCGATGGAATCCTCTATACGACCTTGCTGCCGATCTTTGCCGACGGCACTTTTGAAACGGGCGATATTCGCAAGCAGACCGAGCTCACCCTCGACCATCTCAAACGGGCCGTGACCGCTGCGGGCGGCACCATGGAAGACGTGACGCAAGTCGTTGTGCATTTGCCGCATCCGGACGATTTTACCGGCATGAACGAAGTCTATGGGCGGTATTTCTCCCAGCCTTATCCGCAACGCGCGACCCTGGTCACGAAACTGATCATCCCGCATGTACGGATCGAGATCATGGCCTACGCCCATATTGCGGCCGCGAAATAATCCCATTGGTCCACACATGGACAATGACGGCTCCGCTTCTATCTAAGCCTGTCCGCGGTTTTGTGGGAAGGGAACCGACATGTCCGATGCCGTCACACTCACCTTGATCGGCGGCCCGACGCTGCTCGTGGAAATTGCCGGCCTGCGTTTGCTGACGGATCCGACCTTCGACGCGCCGGGCTCGTATCAGGGAACGGGCATCGTGCTGACGAAGCTCACCGAACCCGCGCTGCGTGTCGAGGCGCTGCAGCCCATCGACGCGGTTTTGTTGAGCCACGATCAACATTTCGACAATCTCGATCATGCCGGCCGCGCGATGCTGCCTCAGGCGCGCCATGTGCTGACGACGCAAGCCGGTGCGGCGCGCCTTGGCGGCAATGCAACGGGCCTCGCCCCGTGGGAAAGCATCACGCTGCCGGGAGCGGACGGCCGAGTGCTGCAGGTGACGGCGGTGCCCGCGCGGCACGGGCCGGTCGGGATCGAACCGATCAGCGGCGATGTGGTCGGCTTCGTCGTGCAAGGGAGCGGCGGTCCGGCCGTCTATATTTCCGGCGATACGGTTTGGTACGAAGGCGTGGCCGAGGTGGCGAAGCGATTCGATATCGCCGTCGCCATCCTGTTCACAGGATCGGCGCAGCCGCGCGGCGCATTTCACATGACGATGGACAGCAACGACGCGATCGAGGCGGCGCATGCGTTCGGCACGGCGACGATCGTCGCCGTGCACAACGAAGGCTGGGAACATTTCGTCCAGAGCCAGGACGATTTGCGCAACGCTTTTGCCGTCGTCGGCCTCGGCGAGCGGCTGCACATGCTGCAAAAAGGTGTCGCGGCGACGTTGAAAGTTTAGGCTCAGGGCGTCGTTGCGGGCAGGACGAAACGATTCAGCACGACTGTGCCCGGCGTACCGTCGTCCATAGGGCCGCTATACATGCCGGCATGCACCAGCACCACGAGATCGAGCGCAGGGACGATGAACAATCTTTGGCCGCCGGAACCAAATCCCGCCGCCCAATCGACCTCGTGCAGATTGACGAGCGAGCGCCCGAGCCAGAATTGATAGCCGAAGAAATAGGGGCCCGGGCCATTGATATGCGGCGCCGTGGCGTCGTCGATCCAATTGGCAGATATGATTTGCGAACCGCGCCATACACCCTTCGCGAGGACGAGCTGGCCGATCTTGAGCGTGTCGCGCGGCAAGAGACGCAAGCCCGACGCGGCGATGGGTTCACCCGTTTTGGGATAGCGCGCCCACTCGACATTGGAAATGTTGAGCGGCTTGAACAGAACCTCCTCGGCGAGCGTATCGATGGTTTTGCCCGTCGCCTGATGCAGAATGCAGGCGATGACGGCCGCCGATCCGCCGCTATGGGCCCAGACCTTGCCCGGCTGATGATCGATGGGCTGCTCGAGCGCGTAATGGCAGGGATCGTCCGCCTGATCCATGCGCGTGTCGCTATTGGCCGGATTGCCGTAAGGCGCTCTTTCGTTCCATGCGAGGCCCGATGACATGGTGAGGAGATCGCGCAGCACGATCTTGTCCTTTTCCGGCGTGCGCAGATCGGTGTAGTTAGGCAGCAATGTGAAGACCGGCAGATCGACGTCGTGGACCCAACCCTTGTCGATGGCGATCCCGAGCAGCAAGGCGAGCACGCTCCTGGTGATCGAGCGCAGGTCATGCGGCATGGTTGGTCCGAAGACGGCTTTGGGGATTGGCTCACCCCATTTCTCGTCGGGTCCGGCATAATATTGCTCAAAGACCAGCTTGCCATGCCGCGCGATCAGAATCGCGTGGATATTCGCCTCTTTCCAGTCGCCGATCCGGTGCGCGAGATCGCACAGGATGGCCGCGTCGATGCCGACGCTCGCCGGCGTCGCAATCTCCCATCCGTCCTTCTGATTGCCGGGCACGCCGCAAGTGGGCTGTGCGGCCGCCATGCCACCCGTCATCGTGCTAAGTGCAATCACGCCAAGGACCAAAGCAGCGGCGGTGCGGATCAGCTTGGCACGCATGACACAACTCTCAACGCTGTAATGCGCAATAGGGCTCGCGGCAGCACGAGGGCCAAAAAATGCTGCTGGATATGTTAGTCAAAATACCGCGGCACAAACAAGAAATTTCCGCCGAACCGCACCATAGAATCAATGCGCTTGACCGAAAAACAAAGATCAATCCGAGAGGTCGGAAAATCGGAGAAGCCAGCCAAAGTCACGGCGCTCGCCGCCGCCTCAGCGACGTGGCCACCAATGTTTGTTCGGTCGCGGCGCCGCATCGGGTCCGCTTCGCCGCAGGGCTCGCTTGAATGCTGCAGCAGTCGCGTCGAATGCGATCAAGTCAGGTCTCATCGAATATATTATAATAATGACAGGCTATCCCCCTCCGGTTTATATTTGTATTGAATCAGTTTATTTTTATTCAAACAATTCTAACCTATGCGAAGCCAAAAAAGCACGTGCTTCGGGCATCCGATAGTGTGACGATCTGCGTTCGTGCCGCAGGTCGCCCATCCGCGTTTCGCGTGTTGACCAAATTCATGCCGCGCTTAAGCTGCCATGCTAGAAGACAAATCATCGGGAGCAGGAGATGGCGGCGACCAAGGCACGCATGAAAACGCGCAAATTCACGACCAGGAACGGCGCCGTCCTCAATTTCACCGAACTTGGCTTTGGCACTGCGCCGCTCGGCAATCTCTACCGGCCGCTGACCGAAAAGGATGCGCGCACGACGCTCAATGCCGCCTGGGATGTCGGGTGCCGGGTGTTCGACACCGCGCCGCTCTACGGCCTCGGCCTTGCGGAGACGCGGCTCAACGGCTTTTTGCGCGAGCACGCGCGCAAGGATTATATCCTGTCGACCAAGGTCGGGCGGCTGCTCACGCTCACGCAGCCGGACCGGCGCACCGGCATCGGCAAGTTTTTCGACACACCCGCGCGCCAAGAGGTCTACGATTATTCCTATGACGGCGTGATGCGCTCGATCGAGTTCTCGCTCGAACGCCTCGGCGTCGATCAGATCGACATTCTGCTCTGCCACGATGTCGATATTTTCACCCATGGCTCGAAGGCCGAGTCGGACCGGCGCATCGGCGAGTTCATGGCCGGCGGCTACAAGGCGCTGCACAAATTGCGGGACGAAAAGGTCATCAAGGCCTTCGGCGCCGGCATCAACGAATGGCAGGTGGCCGAGACCCTGGCGCGCGCCGGCGATTTCGACCTCTTCCTGCTGGCCGGGCGCTACACGCTTTTGGAACAGGAGGCGCTGACCTCCTTCCTGCCCTATTGCGAGGAAAAGAACATCGGCATTCTGCTCGGCGGGCCTTACAATTCCGGGATCCTCGCGACGGGCCCGAAACCGGGCGCCTTTTACAATTACGATCCCGCGCCGCCTGAAATCCTGGAGCGCGTCGCGCGCATTGCGCAAGTGTGCAAGGCGCATGGCGTGAAGCTCGCGGAAGCGGCGATTCGCTTTCCGCTTGGGCACAAACAGGTCGTTTGCGTCATTCCCGGCGGACAAAAGCCCTTGGAAGTCAAACGCAATGCCGCCATGTTACAAAAGCGTATTCCTGCTGCTCTATGGCGTGATTTGAAACGTGAAGGGCTGATGCGCGCCGATGCGCCGACACCGAAGTAGGAACAGTAGGAGAGAAAAATGCTGAAAGGAATTGACCCGATTCTCTCGCCCGAGCTTCTGGCCGTTTTGCGGGAGATGGGTCACGGCGATGAGATCGCCATCGTCGACGCGAATTATCCCGCGGCCAGCGCCGGCCCGACCGTGGTCCGCCTCGACGGCGTCGCGGCGACCGAGGCGCTGGACGCGATTCTTTCGCTGATGCCGCTCGACGATTTCGTGCCGGAAGCGGCCTGGCGCATGGAAGTCGTCGGCGCGCCGCATCAGGAGCAGCCGATCTTCGCCGAGTTCCGCAATATCATCGCCGCCCGCGAGGGCGATTCCTTCGAACTCATACCGCTGGAGCGTTTCGCCTTTTACGAGCGCGCCAGCGATGCCTATGCCATCGTCTCGACCAGCGAGCGCCGGCTGTATGGCAATGTCATCCTGAAGAAAGGCGTCATAAGGTCGGAGGAAGCCTGAAGGCTGGCCCCCTAAAAGGGCAGCATTTGCCGCAAGATGTCGTCGCGGTCCCAGAAATGGTGTTTGAGCGCCGCGAGCACATGGACGACGAGCAGCCCGATGAAAAGATAGGCGAGGCGATGGTGGAGCGCCTTCATCGCCTCCGACAACGCGTAATCGGGCGCGACGAGATTGGGCACATGAACGCCGTCGAAAAGCTCGATCGGCAAGGGCAGCGGCGAGGATGAAATCATCACATAGCCGGTGACACCCATCGCAAACGACAGGCCATAGATCAGAACATGCGCGATGCGGCTCGCATGATGCTCGAAGGCGCTCATTGTCGCTGGATGGGCTGGCGCGTGCGTGAAGATGCGGCACAAGGCGCGCAGGGCCGTGAGCGCGAAGACGAAAGCGCCGATCGTTTTATGCCATTGGTAGAGTTCGAACTTGCGCCCCGGCTCCTGTTCAATCTGCACCATATAAAGACCAAGGCCCAGCATGAACAGAATGAGCGCGGCGAGCAGCCAGTGCAACCCGCGCATGACAAGCGGCCAGCGCTGCTGCATCAATGATGCTTCGTTCGCCGGCAGAATTTGACGATCATAATTCACTCCGCCAGCGCCTCGGTCGTGACAACAAGATCGACATCATTACTGATCGCCGGGAAGCCGGCACTCATGTTGAACTCCAGCCGGTGCACGATGCCGGTCGCGCGGAAATCGACTTTCGAGTCCGAATTGCCGTTCCGATTCACATCGACTTCGATGACGACCGGATGGGTGACGCCGCGCAAGGTCAGATCGCCCGTCACTTGCGCATGGTGTTCGTTGACCTTTTCCACATGGGTCGAGGTGAAGGTGATGACCGGATAACGCGCTACATCGAAAAACGCATCGGTGCGCAGATAATCGTTGAACGAGGACGAACCGACATCGACCGATTTGGCCGCGACCTGAAACGCCACATGGCTCGCGGCGGGATGGTCGAAATCGATCGCGATCTTACCGTTGAAGTCCTTGAACTGCCCCTTCGTCCGCGGCCAGCCGACGCCGTCGACGACGAAGCCGATGTTGGTATGCGCGGGATCGATCCGCCAGTTGCGCGCTCCGCTCGGATAAGCGGGCGTCACGAACCCGACGCAAACGAGACATGTGAGCAACTTCGCGCGATGCCGAACCGGCAAGAGAACGAACATGACAGGCTCCCTATATACCAAAGCCGAACCGAGAGGACGAATGAGGTCAAAGGCTATCGACGATTGAGACTCGACTCCCTGCAGGTTGCGCACAGAATCCGCATGTTTTCATGGCAAAAATGCACACCTCACGCAGGTGTGAAGAGCGCGCGCGCTGCCCGCACCTCCTGCACGATGAAATCCGAAACGGTTTTCACGCGCATGAGATCGCGCGTGTCGGCATGGCTCACCAGCCAATAGGTGCGGCCGAAGACGACATCGGGCAGGACCACCTGCAGCGCGGGATCGCGCCAGGAGGCGTAATCGTGCAACACGCCGAGCCCGGCGCCGGCCGCGACCGCCGAGGCCTGGCCGAGCGCGGAGGCGCATTCGAAGCGGCGATATTGCGGCGCGAACAATTGCGGCATGAAGTTGAGCGCCGGCGAGAACAGAATGTCCTGGACATAGGTGACGAGCGTATGGGCGCTCAAGTCGTCAAGAGTGCGCGGCGGCGCATGGTTCGCGAGATAGGATTTGGCGGCGTAAAAATGCAACGTGTAATCGGCAAGTTTACGCACCGCGAGCCGGCCTTCCTCGGGCCGGTCGATCACGATGGCGATATCCGCCTCGCGTTTCGACAGGGAGAAGGTGCGCGGCACCGGCACGAGTTGCAGAGTAAGGCTCGGGTGCCGGGCCATCAATTTGGCGATCTGCCTGGTCAGAAACAGCGTGCCGAAGCCGTCCGGCGCGCCGATGCGCACCGTGCCGGAGATGCTGACGTCGGAGGCCGATAGGTCGGCCTGAATGCGCAGCATCTCCGCTTCCATCCGCTCGGCGGCGGCCAGAAGCTGCTCGCCGGCAGGGGTGAGGAAACAGCCCATCGGCCGCCGGTCGAAGAGTTTTGCCCCCAATTGCTGCTCGAACGCGCCGACGCGGCGGCTGACCGTCGCATGATCGACCCGCAACTGGCGCGCGGCCGCCAGAAATTGCCCGGCGCGGGCGACGGCCAGAAACACGCGGGCATTGTCCCAGTCCATAGGCACTCGCATTTTTGCACAACGGAAGCGTGATTTTGGCGGTTGCTGTGTAAGAAGACAAGTTTTATCGATGGAGCAGCAAAGGAAAGCGACCGTCCTGGCCGCGGATCAAGGGAGTGCGACATGCTGAACGAGCTGACCATTCCGATCGTTCAAGGCCCGATGCTCGGCGCCTCAACGCCTGCCCTCGCCGTTGCCGTCTCCAATGCCGGCGGTCTCGGATCGCTCGCCGCCTCCGGCCTTGACGGCGCGAAATTGCGCGAAGCCATCGCCGCCATGCGTGCTGGCACGAAAAAGCCCTTCCTCGTCAACCTCTTCGCACAGAATCCGGCCCATCCAGAGCCGGAGGACGTGAAGCGGGCGATCGAGCGGCTGGCCCCCTGGCGCGCGCGCTACGGCCTCGCGCCGCAAAATGCGCCTGCGCAATGGGCTCAGGATTTCGCGGCGCAGTTCGCAGTTTTGGTCGAAGAAGCCCCGCCTGCCGCGAGCTTCACCTTCGGCTGCCTGACGCGCGAACAGGCACAGGCCTTGCGCGCCAAAGGCACCTATCTCATCGGCACGGCAACGACGGTGGCCGAAGCGCGTGCCTGGCTAGCGGTCGGCGCTGACGCGATCTGCGCCTCGGGCTTTGAATCGGGTGGCCACCGCGGGTCGTTTCTCGCGCCACAGGAAGACAGCCTCATCGGCACGATTTCGCTCACCCGCACCATCCGCGCCGCTGTCGATGTGCCGGTGATCGCGGCGGGCGGCATCACCGACGGTCGGGCGATCGCCGCCGCGCTGAATCTTGGTGCCAATGCGGTGCAAATCGGCACGGCCTATCTGCTCAGCGACGAAGCGTCGGTGAGTGCGCCGTGGCAAAAGGCGCTCGAAGAGGCGGGCGATGACCCGACCGAGCTTACCCGCGTGATTTCGGGCCGCTATGCGCGCGGCATCACCAACGAATTCATGCGTAAGCTGAAACCGATCGAGTGGGAAATCCCCGCCTATCCGGTGCAGAATGCTCTCACCCAAGAGCTGCGCGCCGCAGCGGCGAAGGCCGGCTCACCCGATGTGCTGTCGCTCTGGGCCGGACAAAGTGTAAAATTCATCAAGCGCGGCAAAGCTGCCGACATTACGCACGACCTTTGGCGCGAGGCGCAGGAGACTCTGTCGGCGACCGCACAGAAATGGGCCCAGGCCTGAACTGATCACATCTTAACGGAGAGGAAAACGACATGAAGGAACTCACCCATTTCATCGGCGGCAAACATGTGAAGGGCACGTCGGGCCGCTTCACGGACGCCTATGAGCCGATGACCGGCGACACGGTTTCGAAAGTGCCGCTCGCGTCGAAAGAAGAAGTCCGCGCGGCGGTGGAAAATGCCAAGGCGGCCCAGCCGGGCTGGGCGGCGGTCAACCCGCAGCGCCGCGCCCGCGTGTTCATGAAATTCCTGGAACTCGCCGCCAAGCACAATGACGAACTCGCAGAGATGTTGGCGCGCGAACACGGCAAGACCATCCCCGATGCCAAGGGCGACATTCAGCGCGGCATTGAAGTGATCGAATTCTGCCTCGGCATTCCGCATCTGCTGAAGGGCGAATTCACCGACTCCGCCGGCTCCAACATCGACATTTACTCGATGCGCCAGCCGCTCGGCGTCGTCGCCGGCATCACACCCTTCAACTTCCCGGCGATGATCCCGCTGTGGAAGGCCGGACCGGCCATCGCCTGCGGCAATGCCTTCATTCTGAAGCCGTCGGAGCGCGATGCCTCGGTGCCGCTGCGCCTTGCCGAACTCTTCCTCGAAGCCGGCCTGCCGCCGGGCATCTTCAATGTGGTGAACGGCGACAAGGAAGCGGTCGATGCGATTCTCGACGATGCCGACATCAAGGCCGTCGGCTTCGTCGGCTCAACGCCAATCGCCGAATATATTTACACCCGCGGCTGCGCCAACGGCAAGCGCGTGCAATGTTTCGGCGGCGCCAAGAACCACATGGTGGTGATGCCCGATGCCGATATGAAGCAGACGGTCGATGCGCTGATCGGCGCCGGCTACGGCTCTGCCGGCGAGCGCTGCATGGCGATTTCGGTCGCCGTGCCAGTCGGCGAAGACACGGCCAACGAATTGATCAAACATCTGATCCCGCGCGTTGAAAGCCTCAAGATCGGCCCGAGTACCGACTTGGCCGCCGATTATGGTCCGGTGGTGACCAAGGCCGCGCTCGAGAAGATCAAGGGCTATGTCGATATCGGCATCAACGAAGGCGCGAAGCTCGTCGTCGACGGCCGCGGCTTCAAAATGCAGGGCTACGAGAACGGCTTCTATCTCGGCGGCTGCCTGTTCGACAATGTCACGAAAGACATGCGCATCTACAAGGAAGAGATCTTCGGCCCCGTCCTCTCGGTCCTGCGCGCCAAGACCTATAACGAAGCCCTGAGCCTGTGCAACGACCACGAATACGGCAACGGCGTCGCGATCTTCACGCGCGACGGCGACACGGCACGCGACTTTGCCAGCAAGGTGCAGGTCGGCATGGTGGGCGTGAACCTGCCGATCCCGGTGCCGCTCGCCTATTACACGTTCGGCGGCTGGAAGCGTTCGGGCTTCGGCGATCTCAACCAGCACGGTCCCGATTCGATCCGGTTCTATACCAAGACGAAAACGGTAACGGCGCGCTGGCCGTCCGGCATCAAGGAAGGCGCGAACTTCTCGATCCCGACCATGTCGTGATCAACGAAGCCCGGCTGAAAACAGCCGGGCTTTTTTTAACGCCCGAAATGAGGAAAAGGTCGACGGCCGACGAAAACATTGCTATCATTTTTGATAGCAATGGAGAGGAAGATGGGCCAGATCCTCGTTCGCAATCTCTCAGACGATACGATCGCCAGTTTCAAGCGCCGAGCCAAAATGAAAGGCACGTCGCTCGAACAGGAGATTCGCGAGCTGATTGAGCAGAATGCTGATTTGTTGCCGGAGGAAAAGCTTGCGATCGCTCTACGGATACAAGCTATGACGCCTCCAGGTCCAAAGACGGATGTCGTGCAGCTTTTGCGTGAGGATCGTGACCGTTGACGTCGCTCGTTGTTGATGCCTCGGTCGCCTATCACTGGTTTGCAAAAGAGGCCTGGTCCGATGAGGCGAACAACCTGCTGCGCGCGAAGCCCGACATTGCCGCGCCCGATCTCATACTCGCCGAGATCGCCAACGTAGTTTGGAAAAAGCTACGCCGTGGCGAAATCACGGACGATCAGGCAGAGGATGCGGTCGTCGAATTGCGTCGGTTTGTCTCCGAGCTTGTCCCGGTGGCACAAATTATCCGGCCGGCCTTCGCGCTTGCCTGCTCACTGAATCACTCAGTCTATGATTGCCTGTATCTTGAACTCGCACGCCAAAGGAATGACCCCTTCGTCACACTTGACGAAGCACTCATTGCAAAAGTTACGCGGGCAAGAGTCAAGATTTCGATTCTTCATCTATCTGATTGGAAGCCATAGATGGCGCGCAATCCGGTAGAGCTGCATACAATCTTCCGGCACTAGGACAATTTCGGAGCACCTCCATGAGCAAAATCGCATTCATCGGTCTTGGCCATATGGGTGGCCCGATGGCGGCCAATTTGGTGAAGGCGGGACGGGACGTGCACGGCTTCGATCTCGTGCCGGCGCTGCGCGATGCCGCTGCCGCGGATGCCGTCAAGATCGCGCCGACCGCCGCGGATGCGGTGCGCGACGCCGACATCGTCATCACCATGCTGCCGGCCGGCAAGCATGTGTTGAGCGTGTGGCAGGAGATTTTATCGCTCGCCAAGACAGGCGCGCTGTTCATCGATTCCTCCACCATCGATGTGGAAAGCGCGCACAAGGCGCACGAACTCGCGCAGCAAGCGGGCGTCGCCAGTGTCGACGCGCCGGTCTCGGGCGGCACGGGCGGCGCGAAGGCGGGCACGCTGACTTTCATGTGCGGTGGTGCGGATGCCGCGTTTGCGTCGGCGCGGCCGGTGCTCGAGCACATGGGCAAAAAAATCGTTCACTGCGGCGGCGCGGGCGCCGGTCAGGCGGCGAAGATCTGCAACAACATGATCCTGGGTGCGACCATGATCGCAACCGCCGAAGCCTTCGTGCTAGCGGAAAAACTTGGCCTGTCGCATCAGGCATTGTTCGACGTTGCCTCCACCTCCTCGGGCCAATCGTGGTCGCTCACCAACTATTGCCCGGTGCCCGGACCGGTCCCAGCCTCGCCCGCCAACAATGATTACAAACCGGGCTTTGCCGCAGCGCTGATGCTGAAGGATTTGAAACTCTCGCAGCAAGCCGCCGCCAGCAGCGGCGCCGCGACGCCGATGGGCGCCACCGCCGCGCAGCTCTATGCGCTGTTCAATGCGGCGGGCCACGCGGACGACGATTTTTCCGGCATCATCCGATTCCTGCGCGGCGAGGGATGAAGATACTGGCCCGCGACTTAGAGGACCGCGACCGTCTCGGTCGCAATGCAATCTTCTGTGTTTTGGCCACATGCGACCGGGACGGTCGCGGTCCTCTAAGTCACAGTCCAGATCAGTGGCTCAATCCCAGCCGATTCCGGCCGCAATCTTGTTCAGCGCCGCGCGCCCCTCGTCATCGAGGGGCACATAGATGCTCATGCGCAAGCCATCGCGCGGGGCCGACCACCAGTTCCTTTGCTGCAATCGATACTCGCCGCATTTCGGATGATAGAAACGCTTGATCAGATTTTCGACATTGCACACCTGATTGCGCTCCCAAAGCTCCGTGAACACAGGCGACAGGCTGGTGTAGCGCGCGAACAATTTGCGCCAATGGGGCTCATCCATGCGGCCGGTCATCGCCGAGCGCAGCACGGCGACCATGCGCGCGAGCGAGTCCTCGTAATCGGGCATGGAACGCCGCCAGTTCGGGTCAACGAACGCGAGATAGATGCAATTGCGATCTTCCGGCGCCAGGGCCGCCAGATTCACGTTCGTGACTCGGCCATAGGACTCGTTGAAGCCAAGAATGTCGTAGGACGCCGTCACGATATACGCCGGGAACGGATTCATCTGATCCAGCATGAATTGCATGTCGGGCGTCAGCTCCGCGTCCGCAGGAGCCTTTGGCCGATAAAGCCCGGCGAGAATGAACAGATGCTGCTTTTCCGCCGGCGTGCATTGCAGGGCGTCGGCGATCGCCTCCAACGTGCGGGCCGATACTTGGATCGGGCGACCCTGTTCCAATTTCGTGTACCAGGTGACGCCGATCTGCGCGAGCTGGGCGACCTCCTCCCGGCGCAGCCCTGGCGTGCGCGTGCGGCCATAGCGCGGCAGGCCCACGCGCTGGTAGCTTAGGCTCTCGCGCCGCGCGCGCAGAAAGGCACCCAATTGCTGGGCATTGTCGAGCGAAATGGTGGTTTTGGGCTGGGTAGGAAGGAATTGGGCCAAGCGAAACGCTCCGCTGTTTTGATCGCGCCAGGGTAGACTTAGCAAGCTGACAGGCTGTACCAAGCCTAGGCTAAGCAAAATCTTGTACGCGGCTAGCATAGCGCCCTATTTCCATCACCGAAACCATTTCTGCCCGCACGCAACTCGGGGCCTGCCTTGAGTTGAGCATTTTAAAATGTCGCGAATCCGAACTTGTCCGGGTTCGCAAGGAGCAAGCATGCGCAAGATTACTGAAGAAAATGCCGGATTTGGCACGTTCATCGCCTTTTCCTGCCTGCCCTTGTCCGGCATGACCACCGACGTCTATCTGCCCTCGCTGCCCGCCATGAGCAGCGCCTTCCACACGTCGCCTTCCGTCACGCAATTGAGCCTGACCTTCTTCATGATCGGCATCGGCGTGACGCAATTCTTCATCGGCAACGTGCTTGACAGTTTCGGTCGCTACCGCACCGGCGTCGTCGCACTCTTTTTGTTCGTTCTGTCCAATGTCGCACTCATCTATAGCCCGAATATCTGGGTCGTGAATGTCCTGCGCCTGCTGCAGGGCGTGTGCGTCGGATCGGTCGTCGTGGGCAAACGGGCCTTCTTCGTCGACGTGTTTCAAGGCGACCGGCTGAAGGGTTTCCTGAGCTGGTTCACCATCGTCTGGTCGGCGGGCCCGATTCTGGCGCCGTTCCTTGGCGGTTATCTGCAAGAGGGCTTCGGCTGGCAGGCCAATTTCGTGTTTCTGGCCTTTTATGCCGGCGCGATTCTGGTGCTCGAACTGTTGTTCGGCGGCGAAAGTCTGCGGCACCGGCAGCGGTTTCACCTGCCCGCCATCGCCGAGCGCTACAGGACCATGCTGACCCACAGCGGCTTCATGCTCTCGGTGCTCAATCTGGTCCTGGCCTATTCGGCGATTTTCGTCTTCAGCCTCAGCGCACCCTTCATCATCGAGCACACATTGCAGCAAAGTCCGGTCGTCACCGGCTATGCCGCGCTCCTGATGGGTTTTGCCTGGATGGTCGGCGGCTTGATCGCCAAATCGCAGTTGCATCGCGGCTTGATCCAGAAACACGCCGTCATTGCCGCCGAAATGCTGGGCGTGGCGATCGTCATGCTGCTGATTTCGGTCGGGACGAGCAATCTCGTTACCCTGCTCCTCTGCTGCTTCCTCGTGCATGTGGCGGCGGGCGCCCTGTACAACATCTACTTCACCGAATGCCTGACCATGTTCCCGAAAAACGCCGGCCTCGCTAGCGGCCTGGCCGGAGGCTGCGCCTTCCTGCTCACGTCGGTGGCCAGCTACGGTGTGGTTGCGGCAATCGACGTGCGCGGCCAGGGGCAGCTCGCCCTCGCCTATCTCATCTTCGCCGCGCTGATCGCCGCGGCCTGGATGATGGGACGCATGATCATGGCCCGGCGCTGGGCTGGGACGCCGGTCGAGGCGCCGGCGAAAGGCGCCTGAAGCGGGTATAACTCAAAGCGGGGCCGCATCCGGCCCCGCTGACCGGCAAAAAATGCCGAGATTTAGCGGGCTCCCCTTGTGGGACGCCCGCTTTTTTGTGTGTCGTCACGACAGGTTAATAGAGCCCTCAGCACGCCTCTGCTCCCGCAAGACGACAAATTCTTGCCGGCCCCCCTTCTCAAATCTCAATGTTAATGTATATAACATTCACATTCGCTCGCCTGAAAGAGCGGATGGTAATGGAGCATGCACATGACTTTTGGTTCTTCCGCATCCGCTGATGACCAAGCTGGTCCGGCTCGCGCCTCGGAGCGCAACCGCATTTGCGGCCGTGGTGGATTCTTCCCGTTTGGCCTGGCGTTCATCGCGCTCGGTTTTCTGACCCATTGGTGGATCGCGCTGGTCGCCTTCCTCGGATACAAGATCTGGCGCCACCATGGCAGCGAGATCAGCGAGTTTGCCGGCACCCAGAATTGGCGCGGCCGCGGCTTCGGCCCCGATACTTGGCGCCAACATTGGAGCCGCACCGGCAATACCATTTTCGACGAATGGAAAGCCGCCGAAGTCGAGCGCCTCGAGGCGGAACGCCGCAAATTGGCAGAGGCCGAGCGCGATTTCGCCTTCTTCCTCGACCAATTGCGCCGGGCCAAGGACCGCGAGGAATTCGACCGCTTCATGGCCGCCCGCCGCGCGGCCGAGCAGCAGGGCAACGAACCGCCGAAACAATAACAGGACCGGGCGGGCGCGGGGCGCGCGCCCGACTGGACCGAAAAAGAGGCCAAACGCGGTTTGGCCTCTTTTTGACGTCGGCGCGACCGCCGCGGACCTAGAGCATGCCGTTTTTGGGCGGAGTCCACTGGACCGCGACCGTCCCGGTCGCATGTGGCGGCAGCACAGAAGATTGCATTGCGACCGGGACGGTCACGGTCTTTTAAGCACAGCCCGTCTCCCGGACATCGCCGCTGGGCTTCCATCTTAAAGTCCGCACGATGCGCGCGCCGCCGGCGTGCCGGCCCTCCCCTTTCAACACGCTGGTGCCATACTTACATTGTAGGTCCGGTTTTCAGCCGGGTTTCGGAGATTTGTCATGGTCTCGTCGTTGCTGTCTCGCCGCAAACTGGCCGCGATCGCGCTCGCAGGCGCGTTGGCACTCGCGCCGCAATTGGCGGATGCCAAGATGGGCGGCGGCGGCAGCTTTGGCAGCCGCGGCTCGTTCACCTACCGCCCGCCGCCGGTCACCAATACGGCGCCGCGCACGGCCTCGCCGTTCGACCGCTCCATCACGCCCTCACCCAATCAGTCGCTTCTACGGCCGAATGTTAGCACGACAGGCAACCGCGGATTGTTTGGCGGCGCTTTCGGGCGCGGCCTGCTCGGCGGTCTGATCGGCGCCGGGCTGTTCGGATTGTTGACCGGCAACGGCTTTTTCGGTGGCATCGGCTCGCTGATGTCCCTCATCGGCCTCATGCTGCAAATCGGTCTGATCTTCCTGGTCGGGCGTTGGCTCTTGCGGCGGATGGGCGTGTTGGCGCCCGCATCGGCGGCCTATGGCGGCGGATCTGGTTTTCAGCCACCGCCCAGCATGGCGCCAAGCTTCGGCCAGTCGCCGCCGACGATCACGCCGCTCGCCATTCAGCCGGCGGATTACCAGACCTTCGAGCGCCTGCTGCATGATGTGCAGGCCGCCTATACCGATGAGGACAAGACCCGGCTGTTCCGCCTGACGACGCCGGAAGTCGCCGGCTATCTCGGCGCGGAGATCGATGCCAATGCGTCGCACGGCCAGACCAACCGCTTGACCGGCGTGCAACTGCTGCAAGGCGATCTTGCCGAAGCCTGGCGCGAAGGTCCGGTCGACTACGCAAGCGTCGCCATGCGCTTTGCCAATATCGATGTGATGGTCGACCGCGCCACCGGCCGCGTCCTCTCGGGCGACCCGCGCATGCCGGCGGAATCGACCGAGGTGTGGACGTTCCGCCGCCCCGCCAATGCAGGCCCAAGCGCCTGGACGCTCTCGGCGGTGCAGCAAGCCTAGACCACCTTGCCCAGTGCCCCGTCGTGGGGATGGGGCGAGAGCGAGCGCGCTTCTTGAAAGGTCTTGGGCAAGGGGTCTGCCAATTTTGCAACGGAACCCGCCGCCGCGACTTGTGGCGCGCTTGACCACGTGCGACATTTTCGACCGTGCTGGGCTTCATCCGACGAATGTCGGCAAAAGCTTCTTCGTCTTGCGCCAGCAGGTTCGGGGGGTTGCTATGCGAGCAGGGACCTATGTGTTCGTTGGTGCGCTCTGCGCCTTTTTGAGCATGGGCCAGGGCCTCGCGGCGGATTATTGCGACCAGCAACCGAGCGAGATTGCGAAAGCCCGGTGCCGGGCGACGGGGACCAGCCGCAACATTCCCGAGGACATTGCCCGCGCCGAGGCTGGTGCGACCCACATCAGTTGGGTCTATTGGGCCGCGCCATCGCCGGATGGATCGCTACTCGCTAGCGCGGGTAAGGACCAGACCGTTAAGCTGTGGGATTTCGCCTCCGGCAAATTCATCCGCAATCTCGGCAAACATGACGGTTGGGTCCGGCGCGTCGCGTTCCGCAAGGACGGCAAAGCAGTTTACGCCATTGCCGACAACGAGGGGTTGAGTGAACTCGACGTCGACACTGGTAAGACCCTGCGTACGGCGCCGCTACCGCCCGGTGCAAACAAGGAATGGTTCGACATGAGGCTTTCGCCCGATGGCCGTTTTCTCGCGCTGACGAGCCTTGAACGAGGCGTGCAGCTCTGGGACGTGGACAAATGGGCGCCTGACCGCCGCTTGGCAGACAACGAGTATATTAGCCGGATTGTCTTTTCTCCGACCAGCAGCGCCCTGGTCGCTGCCGGCGAAAAGTATCTCACCATCTGGAACCCGCTCGACGGCGACCCCTCCCAGATCCCGATCCCGGAGGAAGTCGCCGCACTGGCTTTTTCGCCCGACGGTTCAAAACTCATTCTGGGCGGCGAGGAGACCGTCGAGATTTGGGATCTCGGGTCTGGCAAATTGGAGACGTCTTTTCCGACCAAGGAGCTGCCGAAAATCTTCGACCTGGCGATGACTCCGGACAATTCGATCGTGATTACTTGCACCGACGCGCCCGCCGCTTTCGACGCGAAGTCTGGAAAGCTGTTGAAGGTTTTCGGCGAGATGACTGACAATTGCCACTCCGTGGCAATCACCAAGGACGGTAAGTTCGCGGTGACCAGCCACATGGGATCGGATATCCGCGTTTGGGACATAGCCACCGGGACACTGACCCGCCGGTTCGGCGAGGCGGTCGTCCAGCCTTAGGCGCACGGCAGCCGTGGCGTACTGGTTCGGCGATGGAATCGTGCCGCCAATTTGATATCGTTGCGAGCGATAAGTGGCCATGAAATCCGCAAGATGACCCAATCCAACAACAAGATCGAAGACGTTGGGCGGAAAGCGCGCCAACCCGTCCTGGAGCCAATCGTTCCCTTGCCGTCGGAGTGCTTCATTTGGCGTTGCGATGACTATCCATTGCCTTGGGCCGTGTGGAACACCCACCCCGAATGCGAGATCCATCTGATCAACAATGCTGAGGGGATCTGTTACGTCGGAGATCATATCGGTACTTTCAAACCTGGAGATCTCCTGTTCGTCGGACGAGATTTGCCGCACGATTGGGTCACCCCTCTTTCACCCGGAGAGACGATCGGGCAACGCGACACCTTGATCCAGTTTGACGAGGACAAGTTGCTTGTGGCGGCCGAAGTTCTGCCTGAACTGGGCTCTCTCAAAAAACTGACGCGACTAGGAAGGCGGGGGCTATCCTTTTACGGGCAAGCCCGACAGGAAGGCGCAGCTTTGATGACGATGGTTGGGAGAGCGCAAGGCTTGGAGCGTTTGTCGGTCTTTCTGAGCCTCCTTCATCTCCTTTCGACGACCAAGGAATACCGTCTTCTCTCGTCCGTCGACTTCAAACCCAATCCGGATCAGGCAGTCAACCAGGTCTTGCGAAGTGCTATCCAATACCTTGCCGCTCATTTTCACGAAGACGTCAAACTGTCGGACTTGGCTCGGCTTGCCGGTATGACGGAAACCTCATTTTCCCGGTTTTTCGCGAAAAACACTGGAAATACGTTCTCGCGTCACTTGACCGAAATAAGGACTGCCAAGGCCTGCGAATTGTTGGCTGAGACAAGCAGGCCCATCACCGATATCTGCTACGACGTAGGATATTTCAATCTTTCAAATTTCAATCGTGCTTTCAGGGCCTTACGCGGAATGTCGCCAAGCCGTTACAGACGCTTGGCCAGACCCTGAATCACGTGCGATACTTGATAAAACTTGTCCCAAGACGATGTGTTCCAGCCGCATAGTTGGGCCAGTTGGGACAAAATATCATCAGTTCAACGCAACTCAGGCGCTAGAAGCAAGTCCACGGCGATGACATGGTCCGCCCCAACAAGGGGAGGCATCGACATGGACATTCACGCGAATGGTCGCAGTTTGGCATCAGATGCGCGCACATCAGATGCATTCGCCAGCAAGCGAAAACAACAAATCTTGCATCTTCGCGAGCCCTCCTGGGAGACAAGCCGACTATCTCGAATCGCGCGCCACATCCAACAGACGAGCGCATTTTCCATCGTCAGCGGCGGTGCCATCTCACGTCGAGGAAATCGACGGCGAATGTCGGTGAGCTCGGCGCTGGCTGCGTGGCGTGAAATCGAAGCAACAGCTAATTCGGTGTGTCTTGGCTTGATCGCTGAGCCTGGGATGGCGGCCGCGGCAGTTTCCTGCATTCTCGCCGATGGTTGGAAGGGTGGCGCTTTACCCGGAGCGATCGCCTTGATCGGTTACGATCAACAGATCGTCTCAACGTGCCTCACAATTTGCACATGGTCTCAATCGCAAGGACAGAGCCAAAATCATACGCGCATGACCAAAGTTGGCCTGACCGATCCAGTCGCATTCGAATGGCCACCATTGGCGATCTTTATTGAGGCGGATGATCCATCCATAGCAGAATGCGCCCGCGCTTGTCGCAAATTGCGAGCGGCCAACGTTCCAATACGACTTGAGATCGTTGATCCGTTCTCTAATTCGCCGGCGGAAGACTTGACCGATGCGACGATCTCAGAATTTGTCTCCGAGGTCGACGCGTTCTTCGACGCACATCTGGCGGCAGATTTCCCGAAAATGCGCTAGCCAATCCATCGGCTCTTTCCCAGTGCAAATCAACAGACGTTCCAACCCAATGAGAAATGACGATGAACAACACGAAACGACTTCAGGATAAATGTGCACTCATCACGGGTGCAGCGCGCGGAATCGGTTTTGCATTCGCCAAGGCATATGTGGCCGAGGGCGCCAAAGTGGCGATCGGAGACATCGATATTGATCGCGCCACGCGAGCGGCGACCGAGATTGGCGAAGCAGCCATCGCGGTCCAAATGAATGTCACGAGCCAAGAGAGTATTGACGCTGCCGTAGCCGAAACGGTGCGCCGCCTCGGCCGTATCGATGTTCTCATCAACAATGCCGCGCTCTTCACTGCAGCCCCCATCGTCGAGATCGAACGGGCCGACTATGAACGGATCTTCAACGTCAACGTTTCAGGGCCGCTCTTCACGATGCAAGCAGTCGCTCGGCACATGATCGAGCGTGGCGGTGGCGGGAAGATCATCAATATGGCCTCCCAGGCGGGCCGCCGCGGCGAGCCCTTGGTCGCCGTCTATTGCGCGTCCAAGGCCGCGGTAATCAGCCTGACACAATCCGCCGGACTCAATCTCATCAAGCACGGGATCAATGTGAATGCGATTGCGCCCGGCGTGGTTGACGGAGAACATTGGGATGGTGTCGATGCCTTCTTTGCCAAATATGAGGGTAAGAAACCTGGCCAAAAGAAGCGCGAGGTCGGTGAAGCTGTCCCATTCGGGCGGATGGGCGTCGCGGAAGATCTTACCGGCATGGCTGTTTTCCTTGCCAGTGACGAAGCGCGGTACATCGTTGCGCAGTGCTACAATGTTGACGGAGGACAATGGATGAGCTGAGGACGGCCGCACGATGTACGCCCCTAAATCCTCTCCCCCGCAGGATAATCCTGCGGGGTCGCAAGCTCACCAGCGGCACATCAGCCGCTCCAGCCCGTGAAAGTGGTAGGTGTCACGATAGAGCGGCTGTTCACTCAGGCGCAATCCCGGCAGACGTTCGAACAGAATCGGCAGCGCCACCTGCATTTCGAGCCGCGCCAAAGGCGCGCCGATGCAGAAATGAATGCCCGCGCCGAACGCCGCATGCGCTTGCAGCGGACGCTGCGGATCGAAATGTTGCGGCTCGGCGAAACGGACGGGATCATGATTGGCCGCGCCGAGTAGAAGGCCGATTTTGTCGCCGCGTTTCAGCGTCACGCCGTTCAAGTCGATGTCGTCGAGCGCATAGCGCGTGAACATATGCAGCGGCGGATCGGCGCGCAGGATCTCCTCGACGGTCGCTTGGGTCGCCGCGCCGTCGGCAAAGAGCGCGCGCGGATCGCGCTGCGATTCAAGGATAAGTTTGATACCGTTACCGAGCCCATGCACGGTCGCCTCGTGTCCAGCGTTGAGCAACAGCATGCAGGTGGTGATCAGCTCGTCCTCGCTCAACGCATCGCCCGACGCTTCGGCCTGCAACAGCAACGTGATGAGATCGTCGCCCGGCTCCTGCCGCCGCGCCCGCGCGTAACGGCGCAGAAAATCCGCGAACTCTTCGGTTGCGGCCACGGCCGCATCCTCGATCGCGCGATCGCGGCGGAACTGATACATCGCGACCATTTTGTGCGACCAGTCCAGAAGCTGCGTCGTCATATCAACCGGCACGCCGAGCATTTGCGCAATCACGATCACCGGAATCGGCGTCGCGAAAGCCGCGAGCAGATCGGCTTCGCCTTGCGGCGCAAAGCCATCGATCAAGGCTTGCGCCAGCGCCGCGATCCGCGGGCGCAAACGTTCGACCTGGCGCGACACGAAGGCGCGATTGACCAGCAAGCGCAGCCGCGTATGCGCTGGCGGTTCGAGTTCCAGCAAAGAATGCTGCTCGACATCGTAGAACGGCTTCACGTGATCGGGCAGCGGCGGCCAGCCGAGTTCCGCGCGGCTCGCCACATGCAGGATTTGGCGGCCAAATCGTTTGTCGCGCAACAGCGCATTGACTTCGTCGAAATGCGGAAAACACCAGAAGCCATATTGCTCCCAGAAGAAGGCGCGCGTCTGCGCCTGCAGCGTGGCGTAAACTTTGTAAGGATCCTGCACGAAACCCGGTGTCGTCGGATCTAGATCGAAATGGCGTATCGCCGGATCGTACTGCATCACATCCCCAAGATAGGTGGGCGACGATAGCCGCCGGTCAGCTCTTCCAATAGGCCCACAACGGAAATCGCCGTGCGGTCCTCGAACGCACCGGCGATGATCTGCACGCCGCGCGGCAAGCCATCCGGCCCCAGCATCACGGGGGCCACGGCCGCGGGCAGATCGCCGCCCGTCGCGAGCGAAGACCATTTGAGAAAATCGAGATAGGGCGCCGGTTCGCCGTCAATGTTCAAGCGGCGCGTGCGATAGTCGGATTGGTCGTGCGGGATCGCGCCGACCGGCGCCGGCGGGCACAGCACCGCATCGTAATGTTTGAAGAAATCCGCCCAGCCGCGCCTGATCGTCGCGCGACGCGTGACGAGATCGGCATAGTCCTCCGCCGCCAGCCGCGCGCCGCGCGATTGCAGCGCGGGATGCGACAAATCGCCCTTCGCAAAGCTCTTCGCCTTCTCCGCCAGCTTGTCGCGCACCTTGTCGGGAAGGCCGAACGCCACGAGCGCGTGATTGAGGACCGCATAGACCTCATAGGCTTCCGCGAAGGAAAAGGCCGGCCGCGCGGCGGGATCGACGATGGCCCCCGCCCCTTCGAGCAGCCCGGCCGCGTCGCGCACCGCCTCCGCGACCAAGCGATCCACCGGCGCCAAGGGCTCATCGAGCCAGAGGGCGACGCGCAGGCCCTTTGCCGAGCTCGTGCGCGCCGGCGCGAAGGGCTCGGCCGGCACATGCGGATCGCGCGGGCCGGCGATCACATCGAGCATCAGGCCGAGATCGGCAGCGGAACGGGCGATCGGTCCGGCAACCGTCAGCTCGGGATTGCGCGGCGAGCGGTAACCGGGCGGCGGCGGCACATGGCCGAAGGTTGAGACGAGATCCCAGGTGGTCTTGAGGCCGAACAAGCCGCAGGCATGGGCGGGCCAACGGATCGAGCCGCCAAGATCGGAGCCAAGTTCCAAGGCGCTCATGCCGGTGGCGACGGCCGCCACCGCACCGCCGGACGAACCGCCAGGCGAGCGTGCCAAATCCCACGGATTGTTGGTAGTGCCGTAAATCGCGTTGTAGGCCTGAAAATCCCCGGAATAGAGGGGGACATTGGTCTTGCCGAAAATGACCGCGCCCGCTTGCCGCAACCGCGCCACGGCGCTCGCATCGTGCTCGGGCACGCGGTGCTGCAGCGCTGGTGCACCGGCTGTCGCGATCATGCCGGCCACATCATAGGCATCCTTGATCGTCATCGGCAGCCCTTCGAGCGCCCGGGCCTCGCCGCGCGCGAGGCGTGCGTCCGATTCATCGGCGGCGGCCTTGGCGCCGGTGAGATCGGTCTGCACGATGGCATTGAGCTGCGGATTGATCGTGGCCATTCGCGCCAGCGTCAGGTCGAGCAACTCGCGCGCGCCGATGTCGCGCGCCAGCAGCTTTTGCCGCAGCACCGACGCAGGCAGGGTCAAAAGATCGGTCATGACAGCCTATGATTCGAAGCGTTGAAATGTCTGGCGCAGGCTGGCGCGGGCGGGAATAAAATGCAATTCATGCCGTTTGTCTTCGCACAATGCCGCGTCGGTTGAGGCGCTTGCCCCCGATCTTCAGCCTTTCAGGAGTCCAAGTTTGTCCCTCGCCGCTATTCTGTTCGACAAAGACGGTACCTTGATCGACTTTCACAAGACCTTCGGCCCGGCAGGCGAGCGCGTGATCGAACGGCTCAGCGCCGACCCGGCGATCCAGGACAGGCTGGCAGCTTCCCTCGGTTACGATCGCGAGACGCAGCGCTTTCTGCCGGACGCGGCCTTCGTCGCCGGAACGACGGACAGCTTCGGGCCGCCGCTCGCCGCCATCCTGGGGCGCGACGATTTGGCGCAATTCTTCAATGAGCTTGACGGCCTGTTCCACCAGGAAAGCCTGGCCTCCATCGCGCCGATCGGCATCCCGGCCGAGGTGATTGATGCGCTCAAGACGCGCGGCATCCGGGTCGGCATCGCCACCAACGACGCGGAAAAATCCGCCCGGGCGCAGGCTGCGGCTCTCGGCCTGATGGCGCATATCGACTTTATCGCCGGCTACGATTCGGGCCATGGCGGCAAGCCGGAACCCGGCATGGTGCTGGCCTTCGCCGAAAAATTCGGCGTCCCGCCTCAGCAAGTGGGGCTTGTGGGGGATTCCTTGCACGACCTCCATGCCGCTAGGGCCGCCGGCGGCGTCGCGATCGCTGTCCTCACCGGCCCGGCGAGCCGCGACGAACTCGCGCCCCATGCCGATTATGTCTTGGACAATATCGGCGCCTTGCCGGCCCTGATCGACAGTTTGGCGGCGCGCTGAGCATCCTCGAGGTCGGTATCCTTTGCCGCGCGGGCGAAATCGCGCGCCCCGATGATTAGCCGTTCGAAATCGAGCAATTGCTGCGAGCTCATCCGCCCGAGGGTTTCGGCAATGAATTGCCTTTGCACATCAATGCCTTGCTCCGCCATGCGGCGGCCCGCCTCGGTGAGATAGATGGCGTAGGAGCGCCGGTCCGAGGCGATGTTGCGCCGCTCGACCAACCCCGCGGCAGCGAGCCGATCGACAAGACCGGAAATATTGCCCTTGGTGACATAGAGCCGCTCAGCGAGATGCTGCTGGCTGATGCCTTCCTGTTCCGTCAGGGTGGTCAGAACGTCGCACTGCGGCACCGATATGCCGATCACCTTGAGCCGTTCCGCTACAAGCCCGGTCAGGCGTGCCTGCAAACGCAAAAGGCGAAACCAAACCCGCAATGCATCGGCGGAAGTCAAATCAGAATTCATTAGGCCCTCGGCAATTTTAGGTGAACCTTAATCATGCGAAGGCCTTAGCGCAACTCACGCTATGGCGGTTCGGCGGCTGACACGCTAGGCTGCGACGCCGCGCCGCGCGTGGCAGAAGATTGACGGCAGGTGACGTGAGGCGGATGCGACGCAGCGACAACATAAGCCTGAGCCCTGGCGGCACGACGGCAAACGCGACGCCGGATGAGGCGTGATGCGGCGCGTCATCCTGGAAGAACCCGTCTCCCGCGCCGCCCTTTGGAGCCGTCGCCTTGCGGTTTTCGCGCTCGGACTGATGCTTGCCGCCATCGTCTTGAGCCGGCTCAATTGGGCCGAACCGCCGGCGGCGCTGGCGGTTTTGGGTGCTGGGCTCGCGATCGCCGGAGCCGCCATCGGTGCGGCCATGATCGCGGCGGTCGTGATCTGGCGGACGGGCCACGGCGGCATCGGCGCCGCTGTGAGCGGCGCCCTGCTCGCCCTCATCATCTGCGGCTACCCAGCCTATCTCGGCCTTGCCGCCTACCGATCGCCGAAGCTCGATGACATTTCCACCGATCTGGCCAATCCGCCGGCCTTTTTGCGCACCAGCAAGGCGCTGAAAGCCCGCAACGACTATGTGCCGCCGGAAATTGCTCCCGAAGCGCGCAGCGCGCAGGCTACCGCCTACCCACTCATCCAGCCGATCGTACTCGATCTCGAACCGAAAGAGACGCTGCCCTTGGTGATCAAGAGCCTGATGGCGCTGAAATGGCGGGTGATCGACCAGGAATTGCCGAGCGCGCGCTCGGACACGACGCGGATCGACGCCCTGGCGCACTCGCTGATCATGAATTTTCCGCAGGATCTCGCGATCCGCATTCGCCCGCTCGGCACCGGCACACGCATCGATTTGCGGGCGGTTTCGCGGCTTGGCCCCTATGACGCAGGGGCGGGCGCCGGGCTGATCCGCAAATTCGTCGATCAATTGCAAACGCAGCTCGAAGCGCGATAGAATCGTGCTAGGGTCGAAGCTCAATCATGGACGGTGTCTGGATGAGGTCAAAAATGGTCATATGCAAGGAGCATTGCGCGGCCGGTACGTCCGTACCGGCAAGCATTGCGACGCGGCAGATGACCATTTTTCACCTCACCGCACCCAAACCGGGTATACCCGGTTTGGGCGTCTTTAGATGGTTCAACTTGGGCAAGCCCAAGTTGAACTGCGGCGCGGCGAATTTGACCGACTGCGACGTCGACGGTCCTAGCGGGACAGACGTCCCGCGTCGGCCCGTCTCCTGGCATTCGGTCAATTTGGCCGCGTCCAGATATCGTCCATGATTGAGCTTCGACCCTAATCCCCATTGCTCGACAAGGTCCTTTTGGCTATGGGTTGGCTTGAAACAACCACGACGGGATGAGGCGGATGAATCAACTGGTCACGGTCTTTGGCGGCTCCGGATTCGTCGGCCGTCATGTGGTGCGGGCATTGATCAAACGCGGCTGGCGCGTGCGTGTCGCCGTCCGGCGCCCGGATCTCGCCTTTCATTTGCAGCCGATCGGCCGGGTCGGCCAGATCCAGGCGGTCCAATCCAATTTGCGTTATCCGGCATCGGTGGCGGCGGCCCTGCAGGGCGCCGATGCGGCCATCAATCTCGTCGGCATCGGGGCTTCGCGCGGGCGACAGAATTTCGAGGCCGTGCACGTCTTCGGCGCCCGCGCCGTGGCGCGCGCCGTCGCGGCGGCCGGGATCAGCCATTTCGTCCATATGTCGGCCTTGGGTGCCGATGCCGCCTCCGACTCCGCTTACGCCGCCAGCAAGGCGCGCGGCGAAGAGGCCGTCAAGGAAGCCGTGCCGCAGGCGACGATCGTCCGCCCGAGCTTCATTTTCGGCCCCGAGGACACGTTCTTCAATCGCCATGCCGCCATGGCGCGATTGATGCCGGTGCTGCCCCTTATCGGCGCCGAGAGCCGCTCTCAGCCGGTCTTTGCCGGCGATGTCGCCGAAGCGATCGCCAAGGCGGTCAGCGGCGAGGCGAAAACCGGCGTGACCTACGAACTCGGCGGGCCGGAAGTGAAGACCGGCCGCGAGATCGTGGAATTCGTTTGCGCGGCCACCGGCCGCAAGCGGGTGCTCCTGCCCCTGTCGCCCACTGCCGCCAGCCTCCTCGCGCGCGTGACCGAAATCGGCAAAACGGCCTCGCTCGGCCTGCTGCCCGATACGTTCTATGTCACCGGCGATCAGGTAAAGATGCTGCAGCGCGACAATCTCGTGTCGGCGACAGCGGCGGCGGAAGGCCGCACCCTCGAGGGCCTGAGCCTGCAACCATCGTCGATCGAATCGATCGTGCCGTCCTACCTCGTCCGCTTCCGCAAGACCGGACAATTCGATCACACCAGGATCGCGTAAGCGGCGGCCCGACGGCCGCCTCTCCGTCCCAGCTCAACGCAGCGCGCCGGCGATCTCCTCGGTGATCGCCTGGGCGGCGCGCCATGGGTCGGCGCTTTGCGTCACCGGGCGGCCGATGACCAGATGGTCGGCGCCGGCGCGAATGGCAGCCGCTGGAGTCACGACCCGCTTTTGATCACCGACCGCATCGCCGGCCGGCCGGATCCCTGGCGTAACCAGCAGCATCTCCGGCCCGACGAGGGCGCGCATCGCCGCCACTTCCTCGGCGGAGAGAATGAGCCCTTCGATGCCGATCTCGCGCGCCTGGAGCGCCCGGCGCGCGACGAGATCACTGACGCCGAGGGCATAACCCGCTTCGCTCAAGTCCGCGTCGTCATAGGAGGTCATGACCGTCACGGCGAGGATCTTGGTGTTCGAGCCGAGAAGCGCCTTGCGCGCCGCCCGCATCGTCTGCGGATAGGCGTGCACGGTGAGAAGCGACGCGCCGATCTGTCCGACCTGGGCAGCGGCCCGCTCCACCGTATTGGGAATGTCGTGCAATTTCAGGTCGAGAAACACCTGCTTGCCGGCCGCGATCAGCCGCTCGGCGAGGCCAAGCCCGCCGCCATAGGCGAGTTCGAGGCCGATCTTGTAGAACACCACGCTGTCGCCCAGCGTCTCGACCATCTTCTCGGCCTGGCCCACGCTCGAAAAATCGAGCGCCACGATCATGCGGTCGCGCGGCAGATTGGCGAGGGCGGTTTCAGCGAGCATGGCGGTCTCCCGGAACGAAGGCAGAAGGCGGCTGCAATAAAACCCGGCGGCACGTGACGCATCTCGCGTGAACCGCCGGTGGCGCACGAACCGCGCAGCTTCTGACAGATGAAATCCCGCTTTCCCTAAATGCTGGCGGCGGATTTGTCACCGCCTGATGCGCCGCTCCCGCAACTTTTGCGTGCATTCATGCCATTCGGCGCGCAGGCGCTCGCGATGGCCGCGCAGCCTGTCCACCAGCGGCGTTTCGTCGTCGTTCGCGAAACCGAGCGGCCCGTCGCCCTGGCGATAGGTCCAGACCCGCGCCGGCGGCAGGTTCATCCACACCGGCTTCGACCCCTCCGCCAGCATGCCGGTGACGGGGCGGCCGTTGAAGCGGCGCGGCATCGGCGAATGCAGGCCATAGGTGAATTGCACGAACGCGCCATCCGCCTGCATCAACGCGAAAGCGTCGGCAAGCAGCGCCAGGCGCGCCCGCTCCGGCGTGTTGAGCAGCGGCAGGCCCGACACGACGGCGGCGGCCGGCGCGTCGACAAGGCCGTCGAGGGTTTGGGCGAGATTATAGGCATCGCCGCGGATCACTTGCGCCTGCGGAAAGCGCGTTCGCAAAAGCTCGCAAAAGGTCGCGTCATATTCGACGAGAATGAGCCGCTCCGGCGCAATACCGCGCCGCAGCAACGCCTCGGTGATCGGGCCCGTACCGGGACCAAGCTCGATGATGGGGCCCGCCAGCGCCGGATCCACCCGCGCGGCGATAGCGTCGGCCAAGACCGCGCTCGAGGGCGACACCGCGCCGGTCAGGCGCGGATTTTCCAGCAATGTGCGGATGAAGCGGGCCTCGTCGGCCCATTTTGCAACCCATTCCTTGCCCTTTTGACGACGGGACAAAGGTTGCGACTGAGACGAGTCAAAACGCAACGGCACGCGGACTCCTTAACAAGAATGTGACAAGCTTAGCGCAAAGAAAGGGATGTGGCAAAAATTAAGTCCTGCTCGGTCGTGGTTGCCCATTTCACCGCGCCCGCAACTTCGATTGCCGACGTTGGGCATTCTTTGATGCATCCCCTCCAATTTGAGTCCTGGCCCTAAACTGATGTAAGAAATGTTCCTCTTTGCACACGCGGACTCCATCGATGAATCCAGTCTTTGCCGATTTGCCCGTCACGATTTTCGAAGCCATGTCGCGGATCGCGCGTGAAACCGGCGCGATCAATCTGGGCCAAGGCTTTCCCGATGATCCGGGCCCGGAAGACGTGCGGCAAAAGGCAGCAGAGGCAACTCTGCACGGCTACAATCAATATCCGCCGATGATGGGCATCCCGGAGCTGCGCCAGGCGATCGCGGCGCATTACAAAAGATTCCAGGGGCTCGATCTTAATCCCGACACGGAAGTGATGGTGACTTCGGGCGCGACCGAAGCGCTGGCCGGCGCCCTCCTCGCGTTACTGAAACCCGGCGACGAAGTGGTGCTGTTCCAACCCATGTATGATGCCTATCTGCCGCTGGTGCAACTCGCCGGCGGCACGGCGAAATTCGTGACTTTGCAGCCGCCGCGCTGGCGCTTCACGGAAGAAGATCTTGCCGCCGCATTCTCGCCGCGCACCAAGGCAGTGGTCTTCAACACGCCGCTCAACCCGTGCGGCGTCGTTTACGATGAGGCCGATCTCGCGCTGCTCGCCAAATTCTGCGTGCAATATGATGCCGTCGCGATCTGCGACGAAGTGTGGGAGCATCTGGTGTTCGACGGCCGCAGCCATCGTACGATGATGGCGCAGCCCGGCATGCGCGAGCGCACCGTCAAGATCGGCTCGGCCGGCAAGATCTTCTCGCTGACGGGATGGAAGGTCGGCCTCGTTGCAGCCTGTCCGGCGCTGATGCGGGCGCTGGGCAAGGCGCATCAATTCCTCACCTTCACCACGCCACCGAATCTGCAAAGCGCGGTCGCTTACGGGCTTGGCAAAGAGACGAGCTATTTCACCGACATGCGTCGCGACTTCGCGCGCAGCCGCGACCGATTGACGGAAGGCCTGCGCACCAATGGTTTCACCGTTCTGCCGAGCGAAGGCACCTATTTCGTCACGGTCGACATCGCGCCGCTCGGACACAATGATGACGTCGCGTTTTGCGAAACGTTGGCGCGCCAGTTTGGCGTCGTGGCTATTCCCGTCTCGGCCTTCTATGCGCAGGATGCGGTACGCCATATCGTACGCTTCTGCTTTGCCAAGAAGGATGCGACGCTCGATGCGGCACTCGAGAAATTGCAGCGCGTGACGCGCGACGCCGCATGAGACAAGCGGCGAACGGCACGCACGCGGAGACGCGAATGCTGCCGCGCCGCGGCTTCGCGCTGTGGCGCAGGGCTTTCCGCAACATCGGCGCGGCGATACTTGCCTCGGCTCCGCTTCTCGCATCGGCGCAGGACTTCGCGCCCAAGCCGACGCTGCTGCCGCGCCGCACCGTGCATATCCTCGCCTGGGCGGACTATTTCGATCCCGCCATGCTCGCGCGTTTCGAGCGCGAGACGCAAATCCAGCCGGTGTACGATACCTATTCCTCCGGCGAAGCGCTCGACACCCTGCTCGCGAAGGATGCGACTTACGACGTCATCGTGCTCGGTGCGCCGCAACTCGCCCATGCCTTGAGCTCGAAGCAATTGCAGCCGCTCGCATCCGGCGAGATCACCGCGACAAATGCCGCGCTGCCCGAGCTTGCACAGAAGCTCGCCGGCATCGACCCCGGCCATCAATATGGGCTACCCTACCAATGGTTCGTCACCGGCCTCGCCTACCGCGACGATGCCGACGCGAAAGGCCTGCGCGCGCCCGCACCGATCTCGTTCGACGCATTGACCCGGTTCGATCTCGTGGGCCGCTACATCGGCTGCGGCATACAAATTCCCGATGCGCCGGACGAGGTGATGAGCGTGTTGCTGTTGAACCAAAAGGGCGCCGCGACGGCCGGCACATTGGCGAATGTGACGCGGCTCATGCCCGAGTTGCACCATGTGCGCAGCCTGGCCAAATATGTGTCGTCATCCGATCTTGCCGTCAATCTCGCCAATGGCGACGTGTGCCTGGCGCTCGCCAACGGCACGGATGTGGCGCTCGCGCGCGCCCATGAGGCGGAAGCCGGCGCGGACGAGCATATCCGGTTTCTCATCCCGCCCGGCACTGCACCCGTCTCGATCGACAGCCTCGCGATCGCGCGGAGCGCACCGCACCGCGCCGAAGCCTATGCGCTGCTGAACTTTTTGCTGAGAGGCGATGTCGCGGCGAAAAACAGCGCCGCCAGCGGCCTTGCGAGCGCGCTTGTTGCCGCGCAGGGCAGCAACGACGCAAGCCTTACGCCATCCGCCGAGGTCTTGCGCAAATTGCCGCTGATGCCGGTCATCGAGCCTGCAGCGCAGGATTATCTTGCGCATGAATGGGCGAAGATGAAGGTGGGCGTGCCCGCAGCAACGCCCGCCGGCCAGAAAGTCTTACGCAAGCCGGATAAGACGCAGCATTGACTGGTGTCGCAGCTGCGCCCGTCGCTTAGAGTGATTTTCCGATTCTGAAAGAATGGAAAATCACTCTAAGCTTTTATCTTTGTCGCATTTTCTTAACCGAAAAGTCGAACAGCTTTTCTGGAAAATGCTCTTAGAGCGCCGCGATCACCGCGATCTCGACCGTATATTGCGGCGCCGCGAGCTTGGCCTCGACCGTGGCGCGTGCGGGCGTGTTGCCCGGCGAGACCCACGAATCCCACACCGCGTTCAGCTCGGGAAACGTCTTCATGTCGGCGAGCCAGATGTTGGCCGACAGGAGCTTGGTCTTATCGGTGCCGGCCTCCTTCAGGAGCGCGTCGATGATGCCCAAGATCTCTGTCGTCTGCTGCATCACGCCCTGGCCGGCGGTCGTATCGGCGACCTGGCCGGCGAGGTAGACCGTATTGCCATGCACCACCGCCTTGCTCATGCGGGGGCCGGTGCCGATGCGCTTGATCGTCATGCTCGTCTCTTTCATGGGAAGAATCCAATCTCTCAATCTGCGTTAAAGAACGGTCAGGCCGGGCGGCGTGCCGATGAAATCGCGCTTGCCGATCTCGACACCGCAATGGCGCAGCACCGCATAGGCCGTGGTGAGATGGAAGTAGAAATTCGGCATCGCATAGTGCTGCAGATAGCCTTCGGCCGCCATCTTGCCCTTGGCGTTGGGCCCAAGCGGAAAGACTATTTCGCTGCCAGCGCGGGCGTCGAGCGCCTTGGGGTCGACCTGTTCGACATAATCCAGCGTCCGGCGGATACGCGCCTGCAATTCGGCCAGGGTCTTTTCATTGTCCTCGAAGCGCGGCGGATCGACGCCGAGGAGACGCGCCGTGGTGTTCTTGGCAAAATCGCAGGCGAGCTGCACCTGCCGCGAAAACGCGAACATATCCGGGTAAAGGCGGGTGCTGCACAGCACCGCCGAATCGATCTTCTTCGCCTCGCTGTGCGCCGCAGCCTTGACCAGGATGGCGTCGAGCGCCTGCAAACCGCGGATGAACACCGGGAGGCTGGCCGCGGATAAACTTGTGGACATATCTTTCCCCTCACGAATCGTGCGGTTTTTCGGGTCTTCTTTACGGCTTTTGCGGGCAAATGGCGACTGGCGCAAGTCCGGCCACGAAGGATTTCCGCGAGGCCCTCGCGTTCCTCGCTTGACAAGCCCCCGCACTACCCCCTAAACAGCGCCCCACTGCCCAGATGGCGGAATTGGTAGACGCGCTGGTTTCAGGTACCAGTGATGTAACAGTCGTGGAGGTTCGAGTCCTCTTCTGGGCACCAATCTGCAAATAGCACATTGATTGTGCTCCTTTTTCAGGCCATTCAAGAGCTTAAGGTCCCCTCAGGCGATACAGAAGGGGGCTACAATGGTGGTCGGCATGAGTCGTCGACACAAACATCCTAACCGGGCCTGGATGCCCCGTTCGATGTCCCTAATGCGGTCCTTCAATGTCCGCGATCTGGCCAATCCCAACAGCGTTTGGCAGCACAGCCGTCTTAAGGGCAAGATCAACGACGACGACCTGATGAACCAGGTGATACAGCATGCCCAGGACACCCCGTTCGCAAACGTCACGCCGTAAGGGCGGTGGTCAATAACAAAGCACCCGAAGGCACGTATCCCGGTTGCGCAACCCAGGAATGCAACGGCCCTACGCTGTGGTTTAGTTCACAGACACCATTACTCGGCCGTGCAAGTGTCGGCGCGGCCAGGAATGTACAGCATCCCCCTATACGTTATGTTCCTTCCGGGCCAACCGCATCGGACCCTCGGGGCCGCCAGTTCCCCGCTGGTGGCCCCCTTTTTATTTGACTGCCAAGCCCAATGTCACGCCGCTTGAAAGAGGGCGGACAATGGCGACAATCTCGAGCACGTCGAGGCCTCCATCTGGGAGTTTCGTCGTAGGGGTCTTCTGATTTGGGTGGGGGCGATCAGATGGGGAAAAAGCCAGCACATATGTTGTCGTTGATCCTTATCGCGACGAGCCTTCTCGGCGGGATTGGACTTGGAAGTTGTTCCGCCACGCGTGACCAAAGTGCTATGCAGGCACCAACCGGTCCCTTCCCACCGGATTGTTTTACAGAGTTTCAGCCGCTCGTGCAGCGCCGGCAAGATGCGCTCAACGCGCTTGCTGAGATACAACTGCCGGGCACAAATATCATCGACGCAGGGGCGGGCTGCGTTCTTTTGCGCCAGTTGGCCGGAGTTGATAGTGACTTGGTCCGTTTTATGGCGACAAATCAGAGAAAGTGCGCGATCCCTCAGAATGTCGTCGATCAAACTAAGACTGCTCTGATTGGCGACCGCGCACAGGGCCAGCGGGCTTGCGCAAAAGCCGGTCTCGTGACCGGAGGGCCGGCCCCGTAGTCTATACCAACACCGGCCAATGCACTGTATAGCGATTGCACATGGAGGCAAAGGCGAAGCATCCCCAATTCCGTGCGGCGTGGTCCGGGATGGATGGCCGAAAAGGTGGCTAAAATGACCTCCCGGCGATCCTGCCGGGCGTGTAGCCTTCCTTGACCTGCGGAGCAGGTCGGCCATGTGTTGGGCTATGTGGACGCGCCGATGAGGCTGCGTTTCCAGAAACGGTTGCGGCGCTTTCGGCAAGCGTGTCGGGGCGAGCGCCATTGGGGCCGGTCTCACGCATTTTTTGCCAAAGGTCCCCGCGATGAATGAAGTCATCCTTGCCCATCCCGTCCGCACCGCCATCGGAGCCTACGGCGGTTCATTGAAATCGATCGCGGCCGCCGATTTAGGGGCGGCGGTGATTGCCGAGACGCTGAAACGCGCCGGGTTGACCGGCGACGGCATTTCGGCGGTTGCCATGGGCAATGTCATTCAGGCCGGAAATAAGATGAATCCGGCGCGCCAGGCGTCGGTGGGCGCTGGCGTGCCGGTGTCCGTACCGGCACTGACCGTGAACCGGGTCTGCGGCTCGGGCGCCCAGGCGATCGTCAGCGCAGCGCAGGACATTTCGCTCGGGCACGAAAAGGCGATGATCGCGGGCGGTCTCGAAAACATGGATCGCGCTCCATACCTCGTCACTGGCGGGCGTTGGGGGCATCGTATGGGCCACGCGCAGATGCTGGACGCCATGCTGTGGGATGGCCTCCTTGACGCGTTCTCCGAAAAACATTCCGGCTGGCATACGGAAGATCTGGTGGCGCGGTGTTCGCTCACCCGCGCCGAGCAGGACGAGTTTGCGGCACGCAGTCAGCAGCGGTTTGGGAAAGCTCAGGCGTCAGGCAAATTTGCTGCCGAGATCGTCGGGGTCACCGTCAAGGATAGGAAAGAGCCGTTCGTCTTTGCCAAGGACGAAGCCCCTCGCCCCGAGACGACGGCAGAGTCGCTTGCCAAACTCAAGCCGGCGTTTCGGCCTGACGGCACGATTACGGCGGGGAATGCGCCTGGGCTGAACAGCGGCGCCGCGGCCATGATCGTTGCCGAGCGTAAGCATGCCGAGGCGCACGCGATCGAGCCCGCCGCCCGCCTGGTCGCATGGGGCATCGGCGCGGTCGAGCCCGGGCTCTTCGGCCTGGGGCCAATTCCGGCTGTCCGTAGGGCGGTGGAGCGGGCCGGCTGGAAGATTGGCGATATTGAGCGGGCCGAGATCAATGAGGCCTTCGCCGCGGTCCCGCTGGCCGTTGCGCGCGAACTCGATCTTCCTCTCGACATCGTCAATGTGGAAGGTGGGGCCATCGCGCATGGCCATCCGATTGGCGCGACGGGCGCTATTCTCACGACCCGTTTGATCCACTCGATGCAGCGAGACGGCATCCGGCGCGGACTGGTGACGCTCTGCATCGGCGGCGGCCAGGGGATCGCACTGCTTCTTGAAGCGCTCTGAGAAGCAGAAAGCCGGCGCGAGCGCCGACTCCGACAGGGGCCATTGTCCACGCCCGCGGATCAGAGATGGCCGAGGCGCTCGCCGAAATTGAGCTCGAAGTCACCGCGCTGGCCGATGCCGTTGGCGGCCAGTCTCGGGCGGCGCTGCTGGAATCCCTCCCAGGCGAACGCCGAGAGAAAGACCCTGCCGCTGTCGAGCTGATCCTTGGGCTCGGGCAATGTATGGCGATTCACCAATTCCTTGGAGCTGGCGAGTGCCTGTTTGTCGAAGGAGGCCAACCGCCGGGCGAAACCATCCACCCAGGCCTCGAACGCGGCATCCGGAATCGCGCGGTTGATCCATCCGTAGCGCTCGGCCGTAGCGGCATCAAAATCGGATGAGCCGGCGATGACCTCCAGCGCCCGTGCACGCCCCATGACCAGCGGCAGCCTCTCCAACCCGCCACCTCCCGGGATCAGGCCGGAGCCGACCTCTGGCTGACCGAAAATCGCCTTCTCAAGGCTGGCGAAGCGTAAATCACAGGCCAGGGCAAATTCGCTGCCGACACCGCGGGCGCGGCCACGGACCGCGGCAATGCTGATCACGGGAGCCCGCGCCAACCGTACGGTGAAATCGATCCACGGCGAATAGCCGGTCGGACCAGGCTCCTTCGGCACATCGGCCGCGCGCGCAATATCGAAATGCGCGATGAAGAAATCCGGATCGGCGCTATCGAACGCGACCACCTTGAGGTCAGGGTCAGTTTCGAACTGGCCGACGAGACCCTGGAGCTCGATCATGGCTTCCGGGCCGAGCATGTTGATGGGCGGGTTATCGAATGTCAGACGCCAATAGGCTGGGCTCACCTTGGTCAGTTTGAACTGGGACTGGCTGGTGCTCATGCGCGCGCTCCTCGCTAGATTGAAGTGGATGCCGAGGTCAGGCATAGGCCCCATGGCGATCGTTGGGCGAGGACATAGATGCCTCGTTTCGGGACGCGCTTTTTAAAGCAAAGCCGGGCCTCAATCGCGCGCAACCGCCGCTAAGCGCGGCCCGATGGGTTATCTGCTTCGGCTTGCGGCGCCATGGCCGAAATGGAGGCAACAATGACCTGGAAGGCCTTGCCGAGCGGACGTTATTTGTTGCCCTCGAGGCACGTACTTTTTCCGGTGCGAGGCCGCCGGAGGTTCGCATGCGAAGGAGAGCCCTCATGAAATTCGGAACGATCGGCGCCGGCGCGGTCGCACTTGGGTTCGCGCGGGAAGCCCTGAGGGCGGGCCACAAAGTGGTGTTGAGCAGCCGACGCGGCCTGGACTCTCTTGCGGACGTCGTCGCCGAACTCGGGAACGGCGCGGCGGCTGCCAGCGTGGCAGAGGCGGCGAGCCTTGATTATGTCCTGCTTGCGGTCCCCTGGCCGAATGTCGAGGACGCTCTGCGCGGCTTGCCGGCATGGAACGGACGGGTTCTCATCGATGCAACGAACCCATTCAGCGCGTACAGCCCGAAGTTCGTGCTGGCTGATCTTGGCGACAGGGGCGCGAGCGAAATCGTCGCTGAATTGGCGCCTGGCGCGCGGGTCGTGAAAGCGTTCAATTCGATCGTCGTTGAACGCTTCAATCAGGGACCAGCAAAGGACGGCGGCCGCCGCGTCATCTTCGTTTCCGGGGATCACGCGGAGCCGGTCGAATTTGTGAAAAGCCTGATTGCAAGCTTTGGCTTCGCACCCATTCATCTGGGCGGCCTCGCGGTCGGCGGCCGCCTGCAGCAGGCGGGCGGCCCGCTCGCCGGGCGCGACCTTGTCGACTTCGGTTATCACTGATCTGAGGAAGGAAGCCGCTTACTCGATGGCCAGGCTCGGGTTGATCAGGAATTTCTCGCCCGTCGCTCGGCGGCTGTAGGCCGCGATGACATTGGGATCGAGCGCCTCAGCCAAGGAGATGGTGCGGGTGTAGTGGCTGACGAAAGTGGTCCTGATTTCACTTGCAACCCGTGCTTTCAATCGCGCCTCGACCTCTGGACCCACCTTGGCCAAGAACTGAAAGAGCAGCCAGCCGCCGATACCCCATGTCATGCCGAAGTCCCGCGTGAGTTCTATCGGTCCCGGATCGAGGCGGCCATAGATGTAGACCTGCTTGTGCACGGACGAACCGTACATGTTGTACACCTCTGGGGACGCGCCAGCCGCGACGGCCTCCATGGCGCTGAGGATCTGACCGGCAAGCTTGCCTCCGCCGATGGCGTCAAAGGCAAGTGTCGCTCCCGTCGCCTTGAGCGCCGAGACCAAATCGTCTCTGAAGCTTGCCTGCGCCGAGTTGACGATATGCTCCGCCCCAAGGCCCTTCAAAGTTTGCACCTGCTCTTCGCTGCGCACGATGTTCACCAGGGGAACCCCATCCGCTTGGCAGAGTCGGTTGAGCATTTGGCCAAGGTTCGACGCCGCTGCCGTATGCACCAGACCTTTGTGTCCCTCCCGCCTCGCGGTCTCCAGCATGCCAAGCGCAGTGAGCGGATTGACAAAGGCGGATGCCGCTTCTTCCGACCTGATGCCGGCTGGCAAAATCAGGCAGTCGGCCGCCCTGACTTTTCGCAATTGTCCATACATCGAGCCGGCCAAAATCGACACGGTCTTCCCGAGCAGCGCCTGGGCTTCGGGCGAGGCGCCTGCGTTTGTCACGACGCCCGCGCCTTCCAAACCGACCAGCATCGGCTTCCCGATCCGAGCGGCGAGCGCGCGCATCGCCGCGGGCGCAATCGGCGCCGTGACCACCGTCTGGCTGCCTCTTCCCGACGCATTCGCCAAACGTACATCGCCGCCGGCAAGCAAGAGCCCGAGGTCGGATGGATTGATCGGCGTGGCTTCGACGCGAACGATCACCTCATCGTCCTTCGGCGGCGACACGCTCACCTCAGCGAGCGATAGTTCGAGTGTTCCGTCCTGCTTCACCAGCGAACACAGCCCTAGACTTGTTTGATCGACCAATGCCATCCTCCCTGGTTGTTACGATCGGCACGCGTCAGCCTTGCCCGTCACTGAGATGCGGGGCGCCGCGGAACGACGACGATGGGGCTGAATTTCATCACCGCCTCGCCGTTCTGATTATAAACGACCCAATTGACGCGCACTGTCCCTTGCGGTTTCGTTCGCGACGGCGTGAGCTCGATCACCTCCCCTTCGACGCGAAGCACGTCACCGGGTCGAACGGGAGCGACCCATCGCAGATCGTCGACGCCAAGGCCGACCACTGGATACGACCCGAACGGACGCAGCGATACGACAAGTCGCATCGCCAGCGCGGCCGTGTGCCAGCCTGACGCCGCAAGCCCCTTGAAGATCGTCTTCTCGGCTTCGGCTTCATCGAGGTGAAAAGGCTGCGGATCGAACTCAGCGGCAAACCGCTTTATATCGTCCCGCGTCACTTTGAGTTCGGCGCTCTTGTATCGCGTCCCAACGCTCAAGTCCTCGAACCACATGATCATGACGACCCCACTGGCGCTTCCGTCCCAATTATTTCTCAACGAGCGAGTCGAGCATGGCAGGCCATTGGCGCTCGAAATCTCTGTCTTGTTGGAGACCCCGCTTAAGCAAAGCTTCGACTCTTTGCAGCGTTTCAGGCCATGATAACGCAATTTGGAACGAGTTGAGAGCGCTGAGAAGATTGTCGGCGGACGGCAACGACACTTGGTTGATCAAGCGCTTTGCCGCCGCGATCGCGCGCCCATCGAAGGTCGCGATCCGTCGTGCGAGCGCATCGACAAAGCCGTCCAGCTCCGCATCCGGCAGCGCGCGGTTGACATATCCATATTGCGCCGCGGTATCGCCGTCGAAGTCATTGGCGCCGAGCACGATTTCGAGCGCGCGGCCGCGGCCGACCAGATGCGGCAAGCGCTCGGTGCCGCCGCCGCCGGGATGCACCCCTACCCCGACCTCCGGTTGGCCCAGCAACGTGTTCTCGCGCGACGCAAAACGCATATCGCAGGCGAGCACGAATTCGCTGCTGACTCCACGGACGCAGCCGCGAATCTTCGCGATGCCGACCACCGGGGATCTGGTGATGCGCACGAATGTGTCGATCAGGATCGGCAGGCCGGAAGGTCCGACCGCGGTCGTGATATTGCCGGTCTTGCCGGTCAGGTCGAAGTGGGCGAGGAAGAAATCAGGACTCGCGCTTTCGAAGACGACGACGCGCAGGCCGGGGCTCGCGTCCATGCGCGCCAGCAAGCTTTGTAAGGCTTGGTACAATGTGGCGTCGACAATGTTGAAAGGCGGGGAGTCGAACACGATGCGCCAATAGGCGGGCGATTCCTCGATAACCCGCAGCGGTGCAGCATCCTCAGCCACGGTTCACCTCCGTCTCGTCGACCTCGATCGAGCGTCCGGGCGCTGCGATGTTCGCCGCCGCGTTAAGACCGCATCCCCACAAGTCCAGCATCGCTGAGTTCATCGCGCCATGTCATTGATGCCACTTTTTCAGCCCCCGCATGCCTCGCGGTGAACACGCTGCAACCCTCCGTCGGCGTGCCGCGCATGGCCGAATAAGCGGCAATTCTGACATATGGCCGGGTGCTGAAAACCATTACGCTCCGCAGCCAAGCAGTCCCTAAGGCGAGGCAATCGAACACACCGAGGTGAGAGCGATATGGCGAAATCATCAGATGTCATTCTCGTGCATGGCGCTTGGGCGGACGGGTCGAGCTGGGCGAAGGTCATCCCGCTCCTTGCCGCCAGAGGTCACGCAGTCACCGCCGTGCAGCTTCCCCTGACGTCGCTCGGCGACGACGTGGCGACGGTTAAGCGGGCGATCGCGCTTGCGTCGGGTCCCATCATCCTGGCGGGTCACTCCTACGGCGGCGTTGTTATCTCGGAAGCCGGAAACGACCCGAAGGTCGAGGCGCTCGTGTATATCGCGGCCTTCGCCCCGGACGCGGGCGAGTCGGCGGGATCTCTCGGTGCGAGCGTCGAGCCGACGCCGCTGGGCGCGGAAATCCGACCCGACGCGGAAGGGTATCTCAAGCTCACCCAATCGGGCGTGAGCGGCTCGTTCGCGCAGGATCTGACCGACGCGGAAAAGCTGGTCCTCTACGCCGCCCAGTCGCCGACAGCAGGCGCTGCGCTGGGTGGAACGGTGTCCACGCCGGCATGGCGCGGCAAAACATGCCGCTATCTGGTCGCAACCAACGATCGCGCCATCCAGCCCACGCTGCAGCGGAGCATGGCCAAGCGCCTCAACGCCGCGGTTGTCGAGGTTGCGGCCAGCCATGTCGCGATGCTGTCGCATCCGCAGGAGGTGGCGTCGCTGATCGCCGGATAAGGCGGGAAGCCCGGTCGCGCTGATCCGATAGACCCTAGCTGCAACGGTTTCGCCATGCCCATGCTTTCGGGCTCTCGACAACATGCTCCCGGCAACGCACGCCTCCCGAGCGGAGGCAAATATGCCCTGCGCCAATGCTCGGATACGCGGAAGGTCTCTCCCTTAGGTTGAATTTCAGGGCGATTGGCTCCATGTCTTAAATGGTGTCTGAAGCTAGTTCGTCCGCCAATTGGGAGGCTATCATTCTGCGACTCGGGCTCTTCTTGCCGGCTGGCTTCAGCGTCATGAGTTTCGCGCCCAGCGCGGCATTTGAAGCGGCCAATCTCGTCGCCGGCGAGCGTTTCTATGACCTGCGAATTCTATCGGAGACGGGTGAGCCACTCACCAACTCGCTCGGCTGGACGATGAATACCGAACCGCTGGGCGAAGGCCGTTTTGACACGCTCATGGTGGGTGCGGGGCCGGATCTGGCCGCGCCGTCCCCGCGCATGGTCGCGTATTTGCGCGACGCGGTATCGACGACGAGGCGCATCACCTCGATCTGCGTCGCCGCGTTCACGCTGGCGGAAGCGGGAATTCTGGATGGCCGGCGCGCGACCAAGCATTGGGCATATGCCGAGGAACTTGGCAGGCGATACCCCAAGATAAAAGTCGAAATGGATCGGATCTTCATTGCCGACGGGCCCGTGTGGACGTCCGCCGGGATGACCGCCGGGATTGATCTCGCGCTCGGTCTGATTGAACGCGACCTAGGCCAACAGATCGCGAAACGCACCGCGCGCGTGCTTGTCGTCCATCATCGCCGCGCTGGCGGTCAGTCGCAGCATTCCGCTATGCTGCAGCTCGATGCCAAATCCGATCGCGTTCAAATTGCGCTGGCCTTCGCCAAGCAGAACCTTCACGAACCACTGACGGTGGAACTGTTGGCCGACGCTGCCCGACTAAGCCCGCGGCAATTCAGTCGTGTGTTCCGGGCGGAGACCGGACTTTCGCCGGCCAAGGCCATTGAAAACCTGCGCATCGAGGCCGCCAGGTTCATGCTCGAGCAAGGCCGGCTGCCGATCGAGGAAATTGCCCGCGAAACGGGGTTCGGCGATCGCGAGCGCATGCGGCGCAGCTTCCTGCGTACCTTCGGCGCTACGCCGCAAGCCCTTCGCAACGCGGGGTATCCCTTGGCGGCTATCTAGAGCCTGAACCTATAAACGGTAACGACCCAATTGGGGGGGAAAGCAGAATGTCTGGTTTCCTGGCGAGTCGGCAGAACAGCGGCCACGAAGTCTGATTGACGATGTCGGCCCTCAAGACAGGGTCCCTGCAAGAGCAATCAAGGCGACAAAGACACTCAGTGGCGCGAGGTGCGAAAAATCGCGGTGGCGGAGAACGGTCAAAACCGCAGCCGCAATGATCATCGCCCCAAGCGCCAGGCCAACAACGCGACTGGCAGGAAACACAATCAGAACGGCGCTTATGATCTCCACTCCACCAGTAAAAATGTTCCACCAGCGCGGGTAACCCCACCGCGCGAAATCGCTTTGCGTCCCGGCCGTGCCGATTGCGTTGAAGACGCCTGCGCCAAAGAATGCGGCAACGAGTAGCCAGATTGAAAGAGCATGGACCATCTCAGGCCTCTCCGATCATCAAGGGGATGGCTGTCAAGATCATAAGCACCGCCGTGAGGCCGTGCATGCCGAAGGCGCTTTTCGTGGAGCCTTTCGCTGCAAGAATGAGCAGCATGTCGCCGACCGGGATGATGGCTTCAACAAACAGGATGAGCCCGACGCCGAAGGGCGCACCCCACGCCATGAACGCCAGTACGGTCAATCCCGATGCGATGTCACGGACACCCTTGAGGCGAAGCCACCAAGCGATCTCTGTGCTGTTTCCGGGAAGCGGCAGGCCGAAACTGCGTGTCGCACTCGTCGGGCTCACAATATAGAGGGTGCCGATCGCGATAATCGCGATGGCGAGCAGCAGCGCCGCTCCAGGCGCAAGCCAATGCATCATACAGTCCTATTCTAGCGATGGATGATATTCTATCGTTGCTACGCATATAATCTAGCATTGCTAGATCGTCAAGTGTTGGTATGATCTTGCGATATGTGAGCCTTCCGGGTGTGGGAGATGGAAGATTGGGTATCGCCGAGCGGAAAGGTAGGGAACGGGCTGAGCGCGAATATCGCATTGTCGCGGCAGCGCGCTTGATCGCAGAGCGCGAAGGATGGGATGCCGTTACAATCCGCCGCCTGGCCGAAGAGATCGAATATAGTCAGCCAGTCCTCTATTCACATTTCAAGAACAGGGATGCGATTGTAGCAGCTGTTGCAGTCGAGGGTTTTCAGGAGCTCACAGGAGCTCTTCGGGAAGCGGCAAGCGGATCGACCGGACGACGAAATGCCCTCAAGAATGTCGCCATGGCCTATCTCGCCTTTGCATTCCGTCATCCTGCACTCTACGCGGCCATGTTTATCCTTCCAACGAATTTGCGGTTCGCCGAATCTGGAACCAGACCGGAACTTCGGGCTGCTTTCGCAGCACTTGCGGCAGTCGTAGCGCCGTTTTGCGTCGATGTAGATGACGTGACCGAGACTTTTTGGGCAGCTCTTCATGGGCTCGCCGAACTCGAACGTTCAGGCCGAATTAGGCCCGGCATGCGCGACGAGCGCATCGCACTTGTTGTTCGGACGATATGCAGCTCTAGAGAGAGCGCAACCTGATCGAGCGCTTCGTCTCCAGGTTGAAGCCCTTTCGCCATATCGCCACACGCTACGACAGGCTGGCCGCCAACTTCCTTGCCAAGGTTCAACTCGCCTCAATGCGGCTGTAGCTGCGCGCTTATGAGTCTACGGCCTAACCGTATCGCTGTTCGCCGTTTCAGAACGGCAGGAGATTGTGAAGGCCGTATTCGCTCGCCACCTTCCTGAGATCGATTTGCGTGTCCGCCGGAAGGGAAAGGCCCTCCATTCTGTTACGGGCGTCGTTTCGCGCCTCGATTTCTCCCGGATAGAAAATCTCTTCGAAGCCTTGCGCGAGAGGCACGGACTTGATCTGCGCGATGAGCGTTTCCACACGGGCGTTGAACTCGGTCAGTGGCTCCATGGCCTCGATGTTGAGGGCGATCATCATGTGGCCAGCCCGGCTGCGCCACTCGGACTGATACGGGCCTGCGACGTCGGCGCCGAAGCCGCTGCCGGTCAAGACGCCCGACAACATATCCATCATCAATGCAATCGCGTATCCCTTGTGCTGCGCCATGGGCAGGATGATCCCGTCGATGGCTTCGGCGGGATCGGTCGTCGGCGCACCCGCCGCGTTGATCGCCCAACCTTCTGGAATCCGTTGCCCCTTCTGCTTGGCAAGGTAGATCTTTCCGCGGGCGACGCCGGTATTGGCGATATCGAGAACCATCGGCGGACGGGCCCCTGCCGGAAACGCCCACGACCACGGATTCGTGCCGATGATCTTCCTTCGACCGCCCCAGGGCGCCATCGCCGGGCTTGCATTTGTCGAGAGGAACCCGACGCAGCCCGCCCGCGCAGCCATCAGCGTGAAGTAAAGCGCGGTGCCAAAGTGGTTCGAATTTCGCACGCCCACCGCCGCAATGCCGTGAACCTCGGCGCGGCGCACGGCTTCCTGCGCCGCGCGCGCCGCGATGACCTGTCCCATGCCGTCATGCCCGTCGATCAGCGCCAGCCCGCCCGCATCGATAACCAGGTCGGGCTGGGCTTTCGGATCGCACACACCGGCCTTCAACCGCGCGGCGTACCACGAGAGCCGCATCACGCCATGGGATTGATGCCCCCAAAGGTCGGCCTGAACGAGCGTGTCCGCACACAGGCGCGCATCAACCTCGGACATCCCGGCGGCAACGAAGACTGCGGCAGCGAAATCAAGGAGTCGATCTGGATCTATTCGGTCTTTGGCGGACATGCGAATCCTCCGGCCCTACACACCTAGAATCATTAGACAGCTTTGGCCGCGTGACGACCCGCCGCGCGACCGGAGAAAATACATCCGCCGAGAAACGTGCCCTCGAGCGCGCTCCGGCCATGCACGCCGCCGCCCCCGAAACCCGCGACCTCACCCGCAGCATAGAGGCCGAGAACCGGAGCACCGTCCGCGCCCAATGCGCGGCTGTCGAGATCGGTCCGAAGCCCCCCAAGCGTCTTGCGCGTGAGGATATTCAAGCGCACGGCGATCAGGGGGCCCGCGCGCGGATCGAGCAGCTTGTGTGGGGGCACGGTCCGGCTCAGTTTGTCGCCAAGATAATTCCGCGCATTTCGGATCGCCATCACCTGCATGTCTTTGCAGAATGGATTGTCCACTTCGCCATCCCGCGCGCGGATCTCCCGCTCGATCCCCTCCAAAGTCAAAAGATTGTCGCCGGCGAGCTTGTTCATGCGGGCAACAAGGGACGAAAGTTCGGGCTCGACGATAAAGTCTTCGCCCTTGTCCATGAACGCTTGGACAGGCGCCGGCACGCCGCCCCGCACGCGGTTGATGACCTGACGCCAGCTCTTATTCGTCAAATCGGGGTTCTGCTCCGACCCCGACAATGCAAACTCCTTCGCGATGATCCTGCGGTTCAAGATGAACCACGAATAGTCATGGCCGGTTTGCATAATGTGGCGCAGCGTCGCCAACGTATCGAAACCCGGATAGAGCGGGCCTGGTAGGCGCTTTCCACGCGCATCGAGCCAAAGAGATGACGGTCCTGGCAGGATGCGAATGGCGTGATTTGTCCAAATCGGGTTCCAGTTCTTGATGCCCTCGACGTAATGCCACATTCGGTCGAGGTTGATGATGGTGCCGCCCGCAGCCTCGGTGATCGCCAGCATACGGCCGTCCACGTGATCAGGCACGCCCGAGATCATGCGCTCGGGCGGGCGCCCCAGCGACGCCGGCCAGTTCTTGCGGACGAGGTCGTGATTGGCTCCGATGCCGCCGGAAGCAACGATCACCGCCTGGGCTTTGAGCGCAAAGCTGCCGACGACATCGCGCGAACTCGGGCGTCCGCGCTCGACGCTGCTGGCGGCGAGTATGTCGCCGCTCACGCCGTCAATCGTCCCGTTGCTTCGGGACAGTTCGTTGACGCGGTGACGAAACTTGAGTGTGACGAGGCCATCCTTCACGCCTTGGAGCACGCGGGCGACGAACGGCTGGATGATGCCCGGCCCCGTGCCCCAAGTCACATGGAAGCGCGGCACCGAATTGCCGTGGCCGATCGCATTGCCGCCCCCGCGCTCCGCCCACCCGACGATGGGAAAGAACTTGATGCCGCGCTGTTTCAGCCATGGCCCCTTCTCGCCCGCCGCGAAGGCGACATAGGCTTCAGCCCAACGACGGGGCCAGTCATCCTCATCGCGGTGAAAGGCCGCCGTCCCCATCCAGTCTTGAAGCGCAAGATCGTATGAGTCGCGGATGCGCATGCGCCGTTGTTCCGGCGAGTCGACGAGGAAGATGCCGCCCAAGGACCAGAATGCCTGACCACCCAACGACTGTTCCGGCTCCTGATCGACGATGATGACTTTTCGCCCGGCTTCGATCAGCTCAGCGGCTGCCACCAGTCCGGCAAGCCCGCCGCCGACAATGATCACGTCCGCATCCGCCATATCGTTGCCTCCAAAGTCAGATTTATCGTGACGCCGTTCGTTGCGCGACACGTTCTATGGCGCTGGCACAATATTGCTTGAACGAAACGACCGAAAGCGACCGCTTCGCGAGGAAGGGTGAGGAGCAGGCTGGCTATCGCGCGATTTGAGGTCGATGCCCTGTCGTGGCGGTGAGATCGGCGAAAGCACGCCTCATCCCGGACGACTTCATCGGGGCAGCTCAGAAATTTCCGCGATACTGGCCGCGCGACAGGCTTCGAGCCTTTCGCAACTTTCTCGTCATCTGGCCGCGCTCGGGAGCGAAGCGGTCCGCTTTTGCCGTGCCGCATCAGATGACGGCTCGGCTGGCGACGTTTTCGCAATGCCGCTGCCCGTCACTTGCTGGAACGCTTTGATCGATTGCGGCCGACCAAGAAGGAAGCCTTGGACCTCGAGGCATGCTTCGGAATCCAAGAAGGCCAGTTCCGCTTCGGTCTCGACCCCTTCGGCGATCACGGGCAGCTTGAGGCCTCGTCCGAGCCCCAGGACGGCCCGCACAATCGTTGCGGCCTGTTCGTTCGTGTTGACGAGCTTGATGAACGACCTGTCGATCTTGATCTTGTCGAAGGCAAAGGCGCGCAGATTGGAAAGCGAGGAATAGCCGGCGCCGAAATCGTCCATCACGATCCGCACGCCAAGGGCCTTGAGCTGGTCCAATGTGGCAAGCCCGCGATTGAGGTCGCGGATCAAGGCCGTTTCGGTGATCTCCAGTTCCAACCGGCTCGGCTCCAAGCCCGTCTCAAGCAGAACCTCGTGGACGACCTGGGAGAAGTAGGAACTGTGGAGTTGCGTGGCCGAAACATTGACTGCGATGGTCAAAGAGCGCTTCCATTTCGCCGCCTCGCGGCAGGCTTCGCGCAAGACCCATTCGCCGATTGGGATGATCGCGCCGCTTTCTTCCGCAATGGGGACGAAGACGCTCGGAGGGATCTCGCCCCGCACCGGATTGTGCCAACGCAAGAGCGCCTCGAAACCGATGATCTGCCGGTCGTGCGTGCGTGCTTGCGGCTGATAGACCAGCGAAAGCTCACGACGGGCGATCGCGAAGCGCAAATCATGCTCGATGAGGCGGCGGGAGCGAATCTGTTCCCCCATGGACGATTCGTAGAAGCGATACGTTCCCCGGCCTTCGGCCTTGGCGCGATAAAGGGCTGTGTCCGCATGGCTCAGCAGGGACATGCGATCGTCGGCGTCGGCGGGGAAAATGGCGATGCCGATGCTGGCCGAGATGAGCCCGTCGGCTGTCGAGGCGTTCTCGCTTTCCGCGCGCAGCGCTTCGATCACGCTTTCGGCGATCCTGCTTGCATGCACCGGATCGCTCAACCCGGGCGCGATGATGGCGAATTCATCCCCGCCAAGGCGTCCCATCGTCTGGCCCTTCCTGAGCGCTTTTTGTGTGCGTTGTGCTGTTTTCTGAAGAAGCATATCGCCAGCGGCGTGACCGAAGAGATCATTGACCTCCTTGAAGCGGTCGAGGTCGAGACACAGAACGGCAAGATATGCACCGCCATGACTTCCCTTCGGCCGATGCGCTTGGATCAACTGGTCAAGCTCGGTATTGAATTTATTGCGATTGACGAGCCCCGTTAGCGCATCGTGATGGGCGAGATAATAGATATCGCTCTCCGCCTTCTTTCGATCTCTGAGGTCACGAACAGCGATCGCTCTGTGCGGCTTGTCGGCAAAGGCGATCGGGCGGGAGATCGCCTCGACCGGGATGGGCTTTCCCGCGCTCGGATGAAGGGTCGTTTCGATCGCGACATTGGGCTTTTCTTCCAGGTGCCGGCGCGCGGCTTCTTCGGGCAGGATGGTCGCGAGATCACGCCCGGCAAGCCACTCCGCCGAGCTTTGGACGATTTCTGAGAGGGTGGCGTTGGCGGTGGCGATCGTGTTTCCCTCGCAGACCAGCAATCCTTCGAAAGCCGCGTCGGCAAGGTTGCGCATCCGCAAAGACTCGCGTTCGGCTTGCCGGCGATCACGAATGTCGAGTGCAAGGCCAGCGATCGTGAGCAAAAGGATCGTGAACGCAGCCCCCGCAACAAGTGTCACCAGCCAGCTTATCGGAGCAGCTGTCGGGGGAACGACGATTGTTGGATCGGGAACGAGAGCCGCCGCTGCCATGGCCGTGAAATGATGGCTACAGATCGCTAGTGTCAGGATCAGGGAACCCAACATCATGGACTTGAAAGATCTGTTGCGAAGGCCGACGGACATTGCGATGGCGCCGAGCGCGACGGCCAAAGCGACGGAAGCCGCGACGAGCGTCGGATTCCACTCGATGCGTCCGGCGACTTCGAAGGCCGCCATGCCCGTATAATGCGTCACGGCGATGCCACCGCCGACGATGGCGCCGCCGAGCAATCTGCGGCCGTAGAAGTCGGGTGCAACGGCCACGGCGAGCCCCATGCCCGTCAGGATGACGGCAGAGATCAACGAGGCGACGGTCGGGACGAGGTTGTAGCCGCTTTGAACGCCCGGCGAGTAGGCGAGCAGCGCGATGAAATGTGTCGCCCAGACGCCAAAACCCGAAGCCGTAGCGGCGATGCACAGCCAAATCCAATGCACGGCGCCACGCGAATTGACGATGTGGTGGAGGATATTGAAGGCCGTGAACGAAGCTATCGCGCAAATAATTCCGGCGAGGCCGACAAGCCGAAGATCATGTTCTCCAACCAAGTAGGTGTAAACGGTGAACATTAAGCGCCTTTGGACATATCAATTCATTTTTCGTGCGACGGCGGACGAGCAGAATGGTTAATGTTTCGCCGCTTGTCCACCATCCCCTTGGCGTTGTCTAGCATCCCTTTGGGGTATGATAAGCGCGTGCCTATCTGGCGCCCGAAAACGACGCGGAATCAAGTGCGGCCTGCAACGCCGAATGGCCGCCAGAAGCACCAAAAACGCGGCACGGGCCGGCCCCTTCAGCGCTGCTGCCAGATGGCGCCTCGCGCAGTCAGGCGGAGTTTCCGGGACTTCGGCTGCCACCGGCAAAGCGCACTGAATCAGCACCGCTCAAAACGGGCGCGGACGGCTTTGCCAGCACGCCTCGGCATCCGTGATGCGATAAACTTTCATCGCAACCGTTAATTTATCATAACAGCTTGATAAAAAATGCTTTTTCTCGCGCGATGAGATTTCGGTGGGCCGTAGTCCGATACGCGCGCGTGAGACATTTATGATTTGTTAACCATTTCACCGATAAATCGAAGCAACCGAAAATTTACCAAGATGACTGACGTGTTAACTCAACCCCGGCCCATCCGCCTCAAGGGGCGATCCTTCCTTGCACTCGCGCTGACCCCAGAACTCCCCTTCGAGGACTGGCTGGCGCGGCTCGACGATCTCGCGGCCCGTTCCGCGGGATTTTTCCTGCGGCGGCCGGTGGTGCTCGACGTCGCTGGCCTCGACATCGATCGTGCCCAGATCCGCGAACTCATCGACCAGCTCGGCAAACGCAACGTGCGAATCATGGGCATCGAAGGGGCGCGCCCTTCCTTGCTCGGCTCGGACCTGCCGCCCGCAATGACCGACGGCCGCCCAGCCGCGGACTTCGAAGCACCGGTCGCGGAGAAGGACGCGGCGGACAAGAAGGAAGCAACGGATAAGGACGCACCTGCCGCCGAGAAGGCCGAAGAAGCGGAGGCGATCAAAGGCGTCGCACCCGCCGATCCGCAGCCGCCAAAGGCCACGCCGTCGCTCGTTGTGTCGCAGCCCGTGCGCTCCGGGCAGTCGCTCTACTTCCCCGAAGGCGATGTGACCATCGTCGGCTCGGTGGCATCTGGCGCGGAAATCGTCGCGGGCGGCTCGATCCACGTTTACGGCACATTGCGCGGCCGGGCGATGGCCGGCACGACCGGCAACGCCGCCGCGCGTATCTTCTGCCGCAAGCTCGAGGCGGAGCTGATCGCCATCGACGGTTTCTATCACACGGCTGAGGACATGGAGCCCAATCTGCGCGGCAAGGCCGTTCAAATCTGGCTCGAAGACGAAGCGATCAAGGCGGGCGCACTCGGCTGAGCCGATGCAGGTCCAGACTAAAGAGGAGAGGTCTATGGGTAAGGTCATCGTGGTCACATCGGGCAAAGGCGGCGTCGGCAAGACCACGTCTTCCGCCGCGCTGGGCGCAGCCCTTGCGCAAGGCGGCGACAAGGTCGCTGTCGTGGATTTCGACGTCGGGCTGCGCAATCTCGACCTCGTCATGGGCGCCGAACGACGCGTCGTCTATGACATCGTCAATGTGATCCAGGGCGAGGCCAAACTGGCGCAGGCGCTGATCCGCGACAAACGGGTGGACACGCTCCACTTGTTGCCGGCCTCGCAGACCCGCGACAAGGACAATCTCACGCCGGAAGGCGTCGAGAAAGTCATCACTGCTCTGAAGCAGCAGTTCGACTGGGTCATCTGCGACAGCCCTGCGGGCATCGAGCGCGGCGCGACCCTCGCCATGCGCCATGCTGACATCGCCATTGTCGTGACCAATCCGGAAGTTTCCTCGGTGCGCGATTCAGACCGCATCATCGGACTGCTCGATTCCAAGACAGCCAGAGCCGAAAATGGCGATCGGATCGAGAAGCACCTGCTGCTCACCCGTTACGATCAGGCCCGCGCCGAACGCGGCGACATGCTCAAGGTGGACGACGTTCTCGAAATCCTGTCGATCCCGCTGCTCGGCATCATCCCGGAAAGCACGGATGTGCTGCGCGCCTCCAACCTCGGATCGCCAGTCACCCTGGCGGATGGCCGCTGCGCCCCGGCGGTCGCCTATTTCGACGCCGTGCGCCGGCTCAAGGGCGAAAACCTGCCGATCACCATCCCCGGCGAACGGCGCGGCTTCTTCGGCAAGCTTTTCGGGAGGAAAGCGGCATGAATTTCCTACGCTTCTTCTCCCGACCCCAATCCGCTCCCGCCGCACGCGAGCGCTTGCAGGTCCTGCTCGCGCACGAGCGTGCCCTGGCAGGTGATTCGGATCTCGTGAGCAAACTGCGCGACGAGATCCTGCGCGTCATCGCCAAACATATGCAGATCAACGACGATAAAGTCTCCGTCAAGATGGAGCGCGGCGCCCAGATGTCGACGCTCGCCGTCGACATCGAGATCCCGTTCGATCCCGCCAAGAAGGATGCGGACAAAAAGGATATCGACAAGAAGGACGTCGATAAGAAAGACGTCGACAAGAAAGATACAGGCAAGAAAGCGGCCTGACGGCCGCTTTTTCGCGCATCCATCGGCGGATGTGCCCCGCGATGCGTTTCGATCCTCAAAACTACAAGTTCGTGATCAGTAAAGGAGAGATAGCGTGACCCGACTCGAACTTTTGAATCGGTTGAAGGAAGTCCAGCAGATGCCCAAATACCAGGGCCGCGACATCACGACCATCAGTTCGGCGCTGTCCAACCAAGCGCTGGCGAAGCATGTGGAAATCTGTGAGAAGGCCGCCGGCGCCACGCCGCGTTTTGCTGGACAGGCAAGCGAGCCGAACCAGGCGCACGCCGGCAGGGCATGAGATGATAGTTCGACGGCGGCGCAATTAAAACCAAATGCTCCGCCGCACCAAGCATCACGGCAACACGCCGCTCGCGCGCGCCTCATAAACCGCCTGCGTGCGCGAGCTGACGGCGAGCTTCTTGTAGATATTGCGGATGTGGCATTCCACCGTCGGCTTGGAAATGGCGAGGAAAGCCCCGATTTCCCGATTTGAGTGGCCCTTGTTCACGAGCGCGAGGATTTCGACTTCGCGCGGACTTAATTTCATCCAAGATCTGCCCTCTGCGCCGTCACGCGATCAAGGACATGACCCTCCTGATCGAATGCTGTTTTTCAGAGCTAAGCGAACGGTCCACGGGTCCTACACCTTTTGGCCAATGTATCACGAAAGTCACGCCGTATGACGAAACGGCGACAGCACAGTTTTCAACGCGAATAGCGTGATACGCCACTGAATTATTGTGCTTTTAGTGTGTTGGCTTGGCGTGGGGAACAACGATTCCCTGCGGGGTGGGGATAAAAATTCATGGTAAAGAGCAGTCAGAAGATGCGCCGGCTCGCGTCGACGCGTGGCCGGATTTTGGCGATCCTGCGCCTGGCGCATCGGGTGCTGGGTATGAAACGGCGCAAATTGGCGCTGGGGCAGCTCGGCCACGCGGGCTGCGCGCATTCATGGACCGCCGCCTGGACTGCCCCGGTGATGGTGCTTGGGTGCTTGGTTTCACTCCCGGCCGCAGCACAGACCGCCGGCGGCGCCGGTGGCCGCACGGACACCGGCACTACGCAGAGTCCGGGAGGCACTTATGGCACCGCGGGCACGAATGGCATCGGTTCAACGACGAGCATCTTCGACGGCACCGGCGGCGGCGGCGGCGGCGTGGGGGCGGCCGGCGGGGCCGGCGGCACTGGTGGCGCTCCGGCCGGGTCTGAGCCAGGAGGCGCGGGAGGAGCGGCCGGTGCCCCTGGCCTGGCCGGAGGCGCTGGTGGCAGCAGCGGCGACAGAGACACCTACGGCGGCGGCGGTGGTGGCGGCGGTGGCGGCGGGACTGGCTTGACTAGCGGCGTTTCGGGGCTCACCGTTTCCGGTGCGCTTTCCGGAGGTGCCGGCGGGCAGGGCGGCAGCCCCATCGACGGCGGCGGCGGCGGCGGTGGTGCTGGCGGCTTTGGCCTCTATTTCACCAGCAGGGGCACCGTCACCATTCTTTCTACTGGATCTGTGACGGCCGGCGCAGGCGGCAATGGCGGCAATGGTGGCGTATATGGCCGCGGCGGCGGCGGCGGCGATGGCGGTATCGGCGTCTATTTCGCTTCCGGCGGCACGCTTCTCAATTCCGGCTCGATTTCCGGCGGCGCAGGCGGCGGCCGCGGCAGTGCTGGCGGCTATGGCGCCGGTGCCGCGGGCACCGACGGAGCCGGCGTCGCGGGTGTAGGTTTTACTGTCGTCAACAGCGGTTCGATCTCGGGCGTCGGCACCGGTGGCGCGGGAATTATTGGCTCGAACCTGACGATCACGAATTCGGGCACGGTCAGCGGCGGTTCACAAGCGGCTGCCGTGGAATTCACCGGTGGCACCAACAGCCTGACGCTGGGCGCCGGATATTCCTTCACGGGCAAGGTGGTGGCGGTGGCCGGCGGTTCGGACGTTCTGGCGCTTGGCGGCGACACGACGCCAAGCGCGAGTTTCGATCTCTCGCAGATCGGGCCGAGCGGCGAGTTTCAGAATTTCGCATCGTTCCAGAAAACCGGCAACAGCACCTGGACCCTGACCGGCACTGCCGGACAAGTCACGCCATGGACGATCGTTGCCGGCACTTTGGCGATTTCGTCCGACAGCAATTTGGGGACCAGCAACGAAACGCTCACCTTCGATAACAGTACCGCCCCGGCGGGAAGCGCCGCGCCCACATTGGAGACAACGGCGACGATCACAACGAACCGGAACATCGTGCTGAACGGAGCGGGAGGTACTCTCTCGCCGGATACTGGCACGACCTTCACGGTCAACGGCGTCATATCGGGGGCGGGCAGCCTCACCCAAGCCGGTGGCGGCACGACAGTGCTGACCGCAAGCAATACCTTCACGGGTGCAACGACCATCACCGGCGGCACGTTGGCTTTGTCGGGAGCGGGCTCGATCGCCAGTTCAAGCGGCGTGGCACTTGCGAATAATGGGATCCTCGACATTTCGCAAACGACGCAGGGCGCGAGTATCCAGAGCCTGTCGGACGATAGCAAGCGTGGCACGACAGTGGCGCTCGGTGGCCGGACGCTGACGCTGACCAATGCGAGCGGCACGTTCTCAGGTGCCATCACCGATGGCGGCATTGGCGGCGGCACGGGTGGTTCGCTCGTGGTCGGCGGCGGCACCGAGGTGCTGAGCGGCGCCAACACCTATACGGGCGGCACCAAGCTCCTGTCGGGCGAGATCGATCTTGGCAATAACATGGGGTTGAGCACCGGAACGCTGGACATGGCGGCTGGCACCACGCTCGGCTTCACGGTGAACGGGTTGAATGTCGCGAACAACATCGTCCTCTCCGGCACGGGCGATCCGACCATCAACACCGGCAGCTTCACCGAGACCCTCAGCGGCGTGATCAGTGGCACGGGCGATCTCACCAAGACCGGCTCGGGCACGCTGATCACCACGGGGGCGAATACCTATACCGGTGCCACCACGGTTGCCGCGGGCACCCTGCAAGCCGGCGCCACGGGCACGTTCAGTCCGAATTCAAGCTTTACCGTTGCGAGCGGCGCGACGCTCGATGCCAATGGGTTCAACCAGACGGTGGCGGGCCTCACCAATGCCGGTACCGTTGCGACAAACGCCGCCGGCACTTCGGCCGGCACCATCCTCACTGTGACGGGCAATTATATCGGCCAGGGCGGCAGGCTGTTGATGAACACCTATCTCGGCGGCTCGAATTCGCCGACCGATCAGTTGATCCTCAATGGCGGCACGGCGAGCGGCAACACCAGCATCATCATCAACAACACCGGCGGCCTCGGCGCGCAGACCACCGGAAACGGCATTCTGCTCGTCTCGGCGACCAATGGCGCGACGACGACGGGCAATGCCTTCGCGCTCGGCAATTACGTCGCGGCGGGCGCCTATGCCTATACGCTGCACGACGTCAATTCGAGCTGGTATCTGAACAGCGGCTATCGTCCCGAAGTCCCGGTTGACATGGCGGTGCAAGGGATTGCGAGCCGCTTGGGCCTCGCCACCCTCGGCACGCTCGACGACCGCACCGCGGTCGCCAGCGATCAGCCAAGCGACGCGATCGTCATCCAGCCCGCGGCGGCCGCGACGCGCTATGTCGCCTGCAAGGACAAAAAGGCGCATGACCCGCAAGGGCATCCCTATCGCTGCCCGGCGCCGGTCACACAGAAACCCGGACCGGTGATCGCGGGGGCCGACGCCTTCGCGCATTTTGCCGGCTGGGGCCGCACCTTCGGCGAATGGGGTTCGGTGAAGGACAAGGGCTTCCCATCGTCCTACACATACGGCCTCGGCGGCTTCCAGGCCGGCCTCGACCTCTATCGCACCGACAAGTCGTTCCTCGATGGCGGGCGTGATGTCGCCGGCTTCTATCTCGGCGCCGGGCGGATCGAGAGCGACATCCGCAGCGTCACGATCCCGAACGGGCTCGCCGGCCATACCAATATGAACGGCTATACGCTTGGCACCTATTGGACCCATTACGCGCCGCAGGGCTGGTACGCCGATGCGGTGCTGCAGGGCACGCGCTACACCGACGTGCATGCGGACTCGATGGGCACGATCCAGAACCAGGCGTTCAAGACGCAAGGCTGGGGCCTCTTGGCCTCGCTCGAAGGCGGCTATAAGTTCGCGCTCGGCAACGGCTGGGCGATCACACCGCAGGCGCAGGTGAGCTACCAGCGCCTGAGCTTCGATGGCGGGCGCGACGCCTTCGGCCTGATCAGCTACCAGGACGTGAACAACGGCTACGGCCGGCTCGGGGTAAAGGTGAGCAAGGATTGGACGACAGACTGGCACATGCCGGGCTCGAACCGCCCGGCGAGCTTCACGACCTGGGCGCGGGTGAATGTGTGGCAAGAGTTGGGCGGCCAGGGCAAGACGACGTTCGCGACGCTGACGGGCGCGGATCCGGTGTCGCTGAAGAGCGATCTGGGCAAGACCTGGGGTGGCATCAACCTCGGCATCTCGGGCCAACTGACGGAAACGCTGTCGGCCTTCGCGGTGGGCGATTACAATTTCGCCCTCAACGACGGCGCCAAGGGCCACAGCCTCGGCGGCAAGGCCGGGTTCAAATGGGTGTGGTAATGGGTATCGCTTGATCCGCTGCACAGATTCTAAACAATATGCCCGCCGATTGGCGGGCATTTTTTCATATCGGATCATTTGCATACAAGCTCAAGGATTAGAGCATCATGTCGATGGCCGGATCCCGATGAGAGACTTGTGTTGGAACTGGTTGCGGAGGCCTGCAATCACTGATGTCAACAGCAGCGTCAAGCATACAGATGTGTCAAGCATTAAGCCATTCTGCTGATGTATCGCAGAAGCCACGCGCAGTGACGAAATCGCAGCACTAATATATTCAATGATAGAGGCACAATACATCGTCCGATTATTGTGGTTCAAACGCGTGAGATTTTAACGCATTTGATTTGTCTGGGGAGCAACGTCTCTCCATCTGGGGTAGCAACGATTATGCTCAAGAACAATATGAAGATGTTCCGGACCGCCTCGTTGGCGGCAGCGGCGGCTGCGCTTTGCCTGGAGGCGGCGCCGGTGCTGGCAGCCGGCGGTGCTGGGGGGCAGCCGACCAACCCGGTACTGCACGGCGGCGCCGGTGGCAGTGACGGCAACGGCGGCAACGGCGCGCTCAACGACAGTACTCTCGGCAACGCTGGCGGTGGCAACGGCGGGTCGTCGAACGCCGCGGGCGCTACGAGGGGGTCCAGCGCCAGCACAGGCACGACCAGCGCGAGCACACCGGGCTTCGGCGGCACCCCTGGCACGGCCGGAGCCGGCGGTGCGGCGGGGGTCGGCGCTGGCGGTAACGGAGCAGCGGGTCAGAGCGAGACCGGCACGCCCGGAGCCTCCCCTGGCAATGGTTACGGCGGCGGCGGTGGCGGCGGTGCGCCTGGTTTCTCGTCAGCCACCCCCAACGTGTCCAACAACGCCGCGATCACTGGCGGCAGCGGTGGTGACGGCGGCGATGGATACTGGGCCGCCGGTGGTGGCGGTGCGGGCGGCTACGGGGCCGTCGTGAGTTCTGGATTTGCAAATCAAAGCGGCGGCAATGTCACCGGTGGTAAGGGCGGCAATGGCGGTAACGCTGACTCACAGGGCGGCGGCGGCGGCAGCGGCGGTAACGGCGCCTATGTGAGCTTCAGCGCCGGCAACGGCACGATGAACAATGCTGGTAGCATCTCGGGGGGCGCCGGCGGCAATGGCGGTTCCGGCGGCATTCCTCCTCTTTTCGATCCGGCTCGCAGCAACGCCTCGGGCGGCGGCGGTGGCGGCGGCGGCGACGGCCTTACGCTGGCCGGCGGCGTTGCGACCGTGACCAACACCGGCCAGATCTCGGGCGGCGCAGGTGGAACCGGCGGTGCGGGCGGCGGCGGCGCGGGCGGCACGGGCGCTCCTGGCGGAGGCGGCGACGGCGGTATCGGTCTGTCCTCCTCCGGTGCAGGAGCCGCGATCACCAACAGCGGCGTGATCGCCGGCGGAGGCGGCGGCACCGGCGGGGCCAACAATCGAGGTGGTGCAAACGGCGCCGATGGGGCTGGCGGCGTTGGAATCACCGGCTCGAACCTCACCGTCACGAATTCCGGCACGATCAGCGGCGGCATCGGGGGCGATGGAGCCACTCGGGCGAATGCCATTACGTTTACGGGTGGCTCCAATAATCTGACTTTGGACGCCGGCTATGCCTTCAACGGCAATGTCGTTGCCGTGTCGGGGGGCTCGGACGTTCTGGCGCTCGGCGGGAATGCCAATGCGAGTTTCAACGTCTCCCAGATCGGCTCGACCGGAGAATTTCAGAATTTCGCGTCGTTCCAGAAGACCGGCAACAGCACATGGACTCTGACCGGGGCTCCCGGCTCCGGCCAATCCACCTTGTGGACCATCGTCGCAGGCACTTTGGCGATTTCGTCCGACAGCAACTTGGGAACCAATAACGAGACGCTCACCTTCGACAATACCAGTGCACCGTCCGGCAGCGCCGCACCGACGTTGGAGACGACGGCGAATGTCACGACCAATCGCAATATCGTGCTGAGCGGCACAGGCGGCACGCTCGCGCCAGATGCTGGAACAACTCTCACAGTCAACGGTGTCATCTCCGGTACGGGTGGCCTGACGCAAGCCGGTTCCGGCACGACGACCCTGACCGGCACCAACACGTTTACCGGCCAAACCACGGTCGATGCCGGCACGCTGCAAGTGGCGAGCAGCGGCGCACTTGCGGGGTCTGCGGTGGTCAACGGCGGCAGCCTCTTGAATGCGGGGACGGTGCAGGGCGTCACCGTCAATAGCGGCGGCACGTTCACACAAGTGAGCGGCAGCAGCGGTCCGGTGACGGCGAACGGCGGGAGCACGGTCAATGTCACCGGCGGATCGATCGCGGCCCCGGTCGCGTTGACGCTCGCCAGCGGCGGCACGGCCAGCACGATCACCATCTCCGGCGGCGCGTTCAAGTCGACGGCCGGTCCGGCCATTCTCGCCAATAGCGGCAATGCCAATATCACCCTGACCGGCGCGCCGGCCTTCAGCTTCAGCAACGGCGACCTGCTGCAATTGACCAATGGCAGCGACGTCACCCTCACCGCGCAAGGCGCGACATTGAGCGGCGACATCGTGGCGGATGCGTCCAGCACCGGCCTCATCGATCTGAGCGCCGGCTCAACCTATACCGGCGCGATCGATCCGGTGGCGTTGACGATTGACAGCACCAGTCAATGGAACGTCACCGGCAATTCCTCGCTCACCACGCTGACCAATGCCGGCACGGTCGCCTATGCGGCCCCCTCCAACCCGCTCGACGCCTCGACCTATCACACCATCACGGTCGACAATTATATCGGCCAGGGCGGCAGGCTGCTGATGAACACCTATCTCGGCGGCACGAGCAGCTTGAGCGATCAATTGATCATCAACGGCGGTACGGCCAGCGGCAATACCAACATCTACGTCACCAACACCGGCGGCCTCGGCGCGCAGACAAGCGGCAACGGCATTCTGCTCGTCTCGGCGATCAATGGCGCGACGACGGCAAGCAATGCCTTCGCGCTCGGCAGCCGCGTGGCGGCGGGCGCATATGAATATACGCTGCACGACGTCAATTCGAGCTGGTACCTGGCGAGCCAGGCAACGCGTCCCGAAGTCCCCGTCGATATGGCGGTTCAGGGCGTTGCGAGCCGGCTCGGCCTTGCGACGCTCGGCACGCTCGACGACCGCACCGCGACCGCCAGCGATCAGCCAAGCGACGCGATCGTCATCCATCCCGCGGCGGCCGCGACGCATTACATCGCCTGCAAGGACAAAAAGGCGCATGACCCGCAAGGCCATCCCTATCGCTGCCCGGCGCCGGTCACACAGAAACCCGGACCGGTGATCGCGGGGGCCGACGCCTTCGCGCATTTTGCCGGCTGGGGCCGCACCTTCGGCGAATGGGGTTCGGTGAAGGACAAGGGCTTCCCATCGTCCTACACGTACGGTCTCGGCGGCTTCCAGGCCGGCCTCGATCTCTACCGCGACGACAAATCCTTCCTCGACGGCGGGCGTGATGTGGCCGGCTTCTATCTTGGCGCCGGGCGGATCGAGAGCGACATCCGCAGCGTCACGATCCCGAACGGGCTCGCCGGCCATACCAACATGAACGGCTATACGCTTGGCACCTATTGGACCCATTACGCGCCGCAGGGCTGGTACGCCGATGCGGTGCTGCAGGGCACGCGCTACACCGACGTGCATGCGGATTCGATGGGCACGATCCAGAACCAGGCGTTCAAGACGCAAGGCTGGGGCCTCTTGGCCTCGCTCGAAGGCGGCTACAAATTCGCGCTCGGCAACGGCTGGGCGATCACCCCGCAGGCGCAGGTGATCTACCAGCGCCTGAGCTTCGATGGCGGGCGCGACGCCTTCGGCCTGATCAGCTACCAGGACGTGAACAACGGCTACGGCCGGCTCGGGGTAAAGGTGAGCAAGGATTGGACGACAGACTGGCACATGCCGGGCTCGAACCGTCCGGCGAGCTTCACGACCTGGGCGCGGGTGAATGTGTGGCAGGAACTCGGCGGTCAGGGCAAGACGACGTTCGCGACGCTGACGGGCGCGGATCCCGTCTCGCTGAAGAGCGATCTGGGCAAGACCTGGGGTGGGCTCAATCTGGGCATTGAGGGCCAATTGACGGAAACGCTGTCGGCCTTCGCGGTGGGCGATTACAATTTCGCCCTCAACGACGGCGCCAAGGGCCACAGCCTGGGCGGCAAGGCCGGGTTCAAATGGGTGTGGTAACGGGTATCGCGTGATCCGCTGCACAGATTCTAAACAATATGCCCGCCGATTGGCGGGCATTTTTTTGACTTTGTCATGTAAGAATTTTGTTGCCATGCAAAGATATTTTGAAGCCCAAGATCAAAAACCTTTGCTAAGCTACCCGTAGCGGCCGCGGGTGACGATTGGGCGTAGGCTGCGCCGCAAGCAGTTCGAGTGAACATAATGCATAGTGGGGAATGCGGATCATGAGCGAGAGTTACAGCCAGATGAGTGTACCACCGCACATCTTGCCGGGCCGATTGGTCGAAGGCTACCAAGTCTTCCTAGGAGCCCATCTGCCGACCGAGCAGAAGCGTTACCACGACCTATCGGTGCACGGCCAAAAACCCGAAGTTCTCGTCATTGGCTGTTCCGACAGCCGCGTGTCGCCCGAGGTGATTTTCGACACGAAGCCCGGCGAGATTTTCGTGTTGCGCAACGTCGCCAATCTCGTCCCGCCCTATCGGCCCAACAACGATTATCATGGGACCTCGTCGGCGCTGGAATTTGCGGTGATGGGCTTGCGGGTCGCGCATATCGTCGTTTTGGGCCACGCCCAATGCGGCGGGGTCAAGACCTATGCCGAAGGCGAAAAAGACCCTTACAAGCCTCCGCTTTCGGCTGGCGACTTCATCGGCAGCTGGATCCGCCTGATCGCCCCCGCGGCGGAACGTCTCGGGCCGCCGAGCGAACCTTTCAGCGACTATACCGAACGGTTGTCGCTGGAATCGATCATCCAAAGTCTTGCCAATCTGCGCACGTTCCCCTGGATCGAAAATCTGGAGCAGCGCGGACTCCTGCGGCTGCACGGCGCCTATTTCAGTATTGCGAACGGCAAATTGCTGGCGCTGGACGAAGTGCATCGGAAATTCGTCCCGATCGGAGAACAGCAGCATTCTGCCGCCCTGCAGGACCCCCGTTTTTAAACGGAGTCTTGGCCCGAGCGATTTTCCGAACCAAAGGCCGTGAGAACTTGGCGCATTGTGACGGCCCGCTCGAGAGGCGATCGCATGTGTCACATCGGCAACCTCGTGAATGAATGAGCGAGACGTATGACCAACGACAACTCCCCGTCGCTCCGGACCCAGTTGGGCGATTATTTTCGCCAGCTCGCCGGCCGCCAGCGCAGCGACTCCGCCGATCGCGCTTTGGCGCTTCTGCTCACTCTCGTTGCCGGCGCCGCGAATACGAGCGGCTTTCTGGCGCTCGAACAATACACGTCACACATGTCCGGGGTGGTGTCGTCCATCGCCGGCCGTCTCGTCGCCGGAGATTTTATGCTGCTGCTGACAGCCTCTCTGGCCTTTGCCGCCTTCGTCGGCGGTGCCGGAGCGTCCGCGATTGTCGTCCTGTGGGCGCGACGCCGGGCCTGGCAAAGCGAATATGCGCTTCCCCTTCTGATCGAGGCGGCGCTGCTCGTAGGGTTTAGTTTCGTGGGAGAGTATTTGGCGGACGAAGGCGAAGTTTACGCCATTTTCGCCATCATGTTCCTGAGCTTCAATATGGGATTGCAGAACGGCATTATCACCACGCTGTCAAGAGCGCGCTTCCGCGCGACCCACATTACCGGCCTTGTCACCGATCTCGGGATCGAATGCGGGAAAGCGCTCTATCCCAACGGTAAGATCGGGCCGTCCGACCCTGATTTCATCCGCGCCGATGCCGAGAAGCTCAAATTGGTCGGTTCCTTGATCGGCATGTTCTTTATTGGCGGCGTCTGCGGAGCATTCGGTTTCGACCTCATCGGCTTTACCGTCATGCTGATTCTCGCCGCGCTGCTTGTCGCAATCGCCCTCGCCCCGGTGTGGGACGATCTCATGGCAAAACGGGCGTGAGAGCGGCGTCGAAGACCATTTCATGACGACCTTCTAGGCCGGCGGCGTAAGCTTGAATATCGCTTGATCCGGCGTTGCCCCCGCGACGCGCGTTGTAAGCTTTACGATGTCCGTGCCGGAAGGCCCATGCGTAGCCGTTGCTCCTCGGGGGCAGCGGCCATGGCGACGGGTCATTTTGTTTGCCCGTGCATGTTTCATCGATGAATGGCAAACGATTGGAAGCGAGATCGAGCCGTCCAGTTGCATATTATCCTTGGCAAAGGGACGGCAGCACGCTTTCTCCCCATAAGACGTGTGAGGGCAAACTGGTCTCGGCAGGCCCCTGTTTCAAATCAATAAATCTTCCGACATGGCCAGGGCGAATGATTCGATCCCGTAGTAAAAATACTCTCCGACCATGACCGGACTCAAACTCAATGCGGGGAGGATTCGGCGATCCTCCCTCATAACCAATCCAATCGACTGAACCAGCGTTTCTCACATCAAACGTCTGGTTCGAACCCGAAATCGACACGATGCAGGCAGCCGAATTCTGTGTGGCCGCGGGCGTCGCCCAAAACTGCGGCGCACGAAATATCTTGCTGTAAATTGAAATATAGGAGCGTGTTAGATCTGAATCATGCCAATTTCGATATATCAATTCATTTCCTCTGACATTTATCACATCATCTCCGCTGATATTGAACACGTCAAATTGATGCCCGGCAGGACCGGACGCGCCGTAAACCATAGCGAATTGATTGCAGACGCCTATGAGGCCCAATAGGACGAACGCGATTTTGACAATTCGATAATGCGTGCGTTCGCTCACGATCGCTGCCAGCAAGATGAAAACGGGCATGGCATCCGTCATGAACCGGGCACCATGCGCCCAGCCTGCCCACCACATTTGATAAAATGAATATAGAACAATCAGCGCGGCAACCGAAATATACCACCCCCACAGAACAAGTATAACATGCGAGGTCGATCGCCTACCCAGGGCATTTTCCATTCTTTCAGACTCGGAGAATTGCTCAAAGTTTTTGTTTTGTCGCGTTTTCTTAACCCAAACGTTGCGCAACTTTGCTGGAACACGCTCTAAAAGCGGCCATCCTATAATACCCAATGCAGCAACCGGGGTTATTATCAGAAGTCCACGACTGGCACTCCACATTAGACCAGAGAAACTGGTCTCAAACTGTTCGAGGCTTAGGGTGAAGCTGACCATTCCCAGCTCGCGAAGCCTAGCGTATCCACCTAGAAAACTGCCAAATAGGGAATAATTCCAGAAGAACCCTGAAAGTCCAGCCACCAAACCTGCTGTCGCTGTAATGTAAGCAGATTTTGTCATGAAGCCACGTCTTTCCGTCCACGACCATGTCAATATTGGCAATATCCATATTACATTGCTGAGCCTGATCCAAATCAACAGGCCAATAATTAGAAATAGCGCGTAAATTCTAAACAGAAAAAACCGATTTGTATCGGCTTTAATAGGTTGAGTCGTAGTAATATATATCAAGATGATACAAAGAAGCTCTATCGGATCGTGCTGCCAATTCGATTGGGAGGCCGTAACAAAGTGATTTGTACCAAAGGCAAAAAAAACCGAAGCCAAAACGGCCCAGGCAGTTCTTTTTAAAATTCCAGATACAGTAAAAAAATAAATCAATACGGTAAGAGAAGCCAGAGCCGCGCTGGAAAATTTATCACTATGCAACCGACAATTCTCAAACATTTCCGAAAAAACCGGCGCCTTGCAGCTCCCATCGAGGAAATAGTAAAGAAAATTGAATGGGAAAAAAAATAATTGGGGCAGCAAAGGATATGTTGAGCCGATATGGCCCGATGTTGTAGGAGCAAAAAAATAATAGTCTACCGGATAGTACGAACCATGAGTTGCAGCATCAAAAAATATCGTTCCGTTCTGGATTATATTTGCAGAAAATATTGAGGAATCATATGTATCGCCAGACCATATCGGCACGCCGTTCGACATATAAATAAGAAAAATCGCAATATACGTCAAAAAAATACAAACGAACCGCAACAGTGTGTTCGTTTTCACTACAACGAATCCTTTCTCTCGCCAAAAACTCGACGAGGATTAATTTCCCACCTGCCAGAATATTTTTGGGCTAACTGCGACTATTCAGTGTACCCCAAAAAGCATGGATCACGAGTGCAAGAGGGTCAGCGCATGGATCGTTGCGAATTATGGGGTATTGATATGCTTTGATCAATCGGATTGTTTCGGGATAGGCCCGCTCCACGACGATGCCGCGAATGTCGATCACTCCGATGAACCGCAGCCAAGTTTCCGCATAAGCACGCTGGAAGTCGCAGCTTTCGACGGGAGTCCAACAGTCGCGGCCCATCGTCAGAGCATCCGTACGAACGAATAACTGGTTCCGTGTCGGTCAATATTGCCGAGCGCCCCCCGTTTCGCCCATATGCGCCCCATCTTTTGCGTAGGAATACCAATTGCGGCTAGTCGGCAAAAAAGGGCGTGAGAGCAGCACCGAAGACTATCACATGATGGGCTTCTACGGTGGTGACGTAAGCCTGAATACGGCATAACCCGGCGTTGCCCCTGCGGGTCTTACAAGATCAAGTCTCCTTCCATGAAATGCTAGACCCTGCTCAATTGTTGACGCGACTTTACCTCCATCACGCAACAAGACGGCATATTGGGCTGAACTGTTTTTGGCGATTTCGTCGATGGCGGTTGCTCGTCCTGCCCCATCGGTTGGCAATGTCCACTTCACATGAGCCGTCACTGAACTGGGCGTTTTTAATCCGACCATATCGATCAACGGGAACTTGGTCACATAAGAGATGACGCCAGCGTCATGGATTAAAATTCGCGCTTGGGGTGGAATGTTTACGTTGGCCCAGGCTGCCGCGTCGAAATAATCCTGCACAAGGGCGTCCGCCTCTATGGCATTGTTGAGTGCTACGCCAACGCGGTAGGGCATTGCTACCAGAACAAAGCCCGCGCAGAATCGGAAAACAAATCTTCTATCCCGGTAGTTAGAACAGAGCACCCACAGGCACAGCGGGATCAAAGGATCAGCATATCGCCCAAAATTGTGCATAAAGCCCAATGGCAAAAAAATGGCGAACGCCGAGAATAAGGTAATACTAAATAGCCACGCGACCGCAGAGAGCGATGAATAGCGCGTCGCTAGAAGGGCCGCGACAAGGGGGCCGAGAGAACCTACCAAACCGATTGCCGCGATCAGAACTGGGGGTCCATAATCCGGCCCCGGCCCGGCGAAAAATGCCGACTTCGCCTGTATCGTATTGGTGACGAATGCTCCCGTGTCGATCTTCAGCCACAACAGCCAGGGTACGGCAGCAGCGCTGGCAATCACCAGATCAACGACGATAATCGAAAAGCAGTCGGCCGCCAGGTACCGAAGATAGATTTGCCGCGCCATCAGCAGACCGGATAGAGCTGCGAATTCCGGGCGTATGAAAGGCAATGTACCGCATAGCAGTGCGAGGCGGCGTTTGGGCCTCCCGTCGGCGAGGTTGAAGGCCCACATGACGGCAGCCATCCCGAGAACGGTCTCAAGGCCGTTGACGATCTGAAAGAGGACAAGGCCCGATCCGAGAGCGCACGCTGCCACGCATAGTTCGGCTCCCGGCGAAAGGGAGTTGGCCTGGCAGAGATGCCTGACGCCGCAAAGATAGAGCAGCGTGCCAAGGAAGCCGACAATGGCCGGAGCAAAGCCACCGAAGAATGGAAAAAGGACCGTGACAAGCGCGAGATGGACAAGGCTTGTCGCTCCGGTCAGTGCGGGAACTCCATAGTTCGGATCGACCCCCGACCAGATAACCTGAGCATTATGGAGGGTGATATATGCATCGTCGAGCGTGTACGCATGCACGCCGAGGCCCCAGAGGGCGGCGAAGAGAAGCGCCGTCACGGCCCACGGCCAGAGCATGCCGTAGGAACGAACAGCTTGTTCTGTGTTGGTCAATATTGCCGAGCGCCCCGTTTCGACCACATGCCACCCCATCTTTTGTGTAGGAATACCAATATCCCGCTGGTTGCGGCTAGTCGGCAGAACGGGCGTGAGAGCAGCACGGAAGACGATCACACGATGGCCTTCTACGGTGGCGGCGTAAGCCTGAATACCGCATAATCGGGCGTTGCACCGGTGGGTCTTACAAGATCAAGTCTCCAGCCGCGAAATGCTAGATCCTGCTCAATTGTTGACCAGAACTTACTTCCGTCATGCAACAGGACGACATACTGAGCCGAGCTGTTTTTGGCGATTTCGTCGATGGCGTTTGCTCGTCCTGTCCCGTGGCTCGGTAATGTCCACTTCAAATGGGCAGACACGGAACTGGGAGTTTTTAACCCGATCATATCGATCAGCGGGAGTTTGGTCATATAAGAGATGACGCCAGCGTCATGAACTAAGATGCGATCTTGGGGGGAAACGTTTGCGTTGACCCAAGCCGCCGCATCGAAGGAATCCTGCACAATCGCTTCTGCCTGTAAGGCATTGTTGAGTGCTACGGCAACCTGGAAGGGCATTGCTATCAAAGCAAGACCCACACAGAATCGGAAGATGAGTCTTCTGTCCCGATAGTTAGAACAGAGCGCCCACAGGCATAGCGGGATCAAGGGATCCGCGTATCGCCCACAATTTTGCATAAAGCCCAGCGGCAAGAAAATGGCATACGCCGAGAATAAGGTCATGCCAAATAGCCACGCGACTGCAGAGAGTGACAAATAGCGCGTCGCCAAAACGACCGTGACAAGGGGGCCAAGAGCGCTTGCAAGACCGATTGCCGCGATCAGAACTGGGTTCCCGTCGTCTGGCCTCGGCCCGGCGAAAAATGCTGACTTCGCCTGTATCGTATTGGTGACGAATGATCCCGTGTCGATCTTCAGCCACAACAGCCAGGGTATGACAGCGGCCGCGGCAATTAGGAGATCAACGACGATGATCGAAAAGAGGTCGCCCGCCAGATACCGAAGATAGATTTGCCGCACCATCAACAGACCGGATAGGGCTGCCAATTCCGGGCGTATGAAGGGCAGTGTCCCACATAGCAGGACGAGGCAGCGTTTGGGCCTCCCATCTGCGAGGTCGAAGGCCCACATAACGGCAGCCATCGCGAGAACGGTTTCAAGGCCGTTTGCGATCTGGAAGAGGACAAGGCCTGATCCGAGGGCACACGCTGCCACGCAAAGCTCGGCTCCCGGCGAAAGGGCGTTAGCCTGACAGAGATGCCTGACGCCGCAAAGGTAAAGCAACGTGCCAAGGAAGCCGACAATGGCCGGAGCAAAGCCGCCGAAGACTGGAAAAAGCACAGTGACAAGCGCGAGATGGACAAGGCTTGTCGCTCCGGTCAGCGCGGGAACCCCATAGTTCGGATCGACTCCCGACCAGATGACCTGGGCGTTGTGGAGGGTGATGTATGCATCATCGAGCGTGTACGTATGTACGCCGAGCCCCCAGAGGACGGCGAACAGAAGCGCGGTCGCGGCCCACGGCCAGAGCATGCCGTAGGAACGAACGGCCGGTTCTGTGTTGGTCAATATTGCCGAGCGCCCCGTTTCGCCCACATGCCACCCCATCTTTTGCCTAGCAATACCAATATCCGGCCGGTTGTGGCTAGCCGGTGACGGGCGCGAAACCGGAAGAGGCTAGCTCATGTTGCGGGCCCGGACGCAATGGAAGCGGTGCCGAGCAACTTGTTGCATCTCGACCGCGGATGGCGGCATGTCACCATGTCAAGGCGAAGTAAGGTTGACCGACAAGGGCGTCAGGAACGTCAGAACCGATTGCGGCTCGACAATCATCGTCACGAGGCGGGCGTTGAACTCCGCCCCATACTCGGCAGCTATATGCTGCCTGAATGCGTGTTCGTCGCGATAGACTTCGTAGACGAAGAACCGCGACGAATCGTCGGTACGACGGTAACAATCGAATAGGACGTTGCCCTCTTCCTGCCGGACCACGCCAGCAAAGTCGCTCAGCAGCGCCGCGACGTCCTCCGCCTTGCCGGATCGAGCGGTGAACTCTGCAGTGAGCGCAAATGGTTGGAGGCTCGTTGTTTGTGGATGGCGCTCATTCATCAATGGTTCCCCTTGGCACGTGGCTAGAGCATTTTCCGTTCTTTCAGAATCGGAAAATGCTCTAAGTTTTTGTTTTGTCGCATTTTCGCTGCACGGACCACTCCTGCTATCGTGGCGCTCCCATGAAGAACCTGGCCCATGGCGCATCCTTTGATTCGGACGATAAGAATGCACCATCAAAACCCGGGATCAAACAAGGAGATTCCCGCTACTGGGACAAGCAGCGCCTCGATGTTGTTGATCTCGAACAGAATGGAAATAACCGACCTTCATGACGAGCGCTCTGTCTTGGCAAATGCCGCTATGGCGCATTTATCGCGATGTCCTTTATTGGGCCTTATTCGAAGCCGATTTGGTGGACAACCCGCGCGGTGCGGCCACTTGGAAGGTGTTCTCTGTGCCCCTCGCTCCGATTACCACAAGGTCTTGTGGTTCGGATCAGAGAGCATCAGCGCCCATACCTATTTCGACGATTTAGATATATAAATATCGGAATTACCACTGGACTTAGACAATATACTTTGAACGAACATCACAAATAGTTCCTGCTGACTCGAGATTTCCAATCTTTTGTATATATTTTGACGATGAATTTTTACTGTACCCTCGGTGACAGAAATTATTTGGCCTATTGATAGATTGCTGTGTCCACGCAGAATCAGCTGCACAATCCGTCGTTGCTGATAGGTCAGACGATCACGGCAAAACGATTCGAATGCGGTCTCCATGAGATCGTCAAGTTTGGGCTGCCGCTCAACCGGGCCAACGTGGCGCCAATGCGCCCTTATCGTTTGGCGAACCACCGGCTCCAGTTCGCTGAGTTTAGCCATTTCGTCGTTTGTGAAGGGTGATCCTTTCGATCTCATCAGGGAATAGACGGCGTTAAAGCCGCCTTCCAGCGGAACCAAAAATCCGATTTCTTCAACAAGAGACCCGGGCTGAAGCGATATACACGGGTGCACTTCCGTCGAACTGAAAAACTCAGAGTCAAAGAAACTATCCGGCGCCAGTTCGCGCATGCGCCAAACGCCCGGCTCACGCCCCTGAACAGCCGCAGTGTAAAATGGGTCGAGAAGGTAGGCGCCGTTGAGATAGTTTTGCAGCGCGATCGGCGCGGCGTAATCGCGATAGCCGTCGTACAAAAGCAATGGCCTCGTATCGAACGGATATCCAAATACCACAGAGAGATCAAAAACGGCTGTCTGTTGAAGCATCTGGTCGAGCGCGAGGGGCATTGAGGGCTTTCCGATCTGCTCGATCAAGGAAGCTATCGTGTGCAATGACGGCGCGGAAAACCTCTCCATCTGGCGTACCATGATGCAGCTCTGCCAAATGAATAGGCATGCCTAAAATCTATTACTTTCACCATATGGACCGAGCTTTACGGCTTTTGCAAGCTCTCTTCCGGGGAGCCTCGTCACGGCAGAAAACTTGGCATGGCTTGGCGCTCTTGAGGTGAGGAGGGTGCAATGGGGAGAATTTTATCCATGTCAAAACAATCCGATACAGCGGTCGATGACAAAAATACGCTACACGAATTTGGTTACGCACAAGAACTCTTGCGCGGCATGAAGACCTTCCAAAATTTTGCGATTTCGTTTTCGATCATCTGCATTCTGTCGGGTTGTATCAATTCGTTCAGTCAGGGCTTGGGAAGCATTGGCGGTGCGGCCATCGGGATCGGCTGGCCGGTTGGTGCGCTGTGCTCCCTGCTCTTTGCAATTGCAATGGCGCAGATCGGTTCTGCCTATCCGACAGCCGGCGGTCTCTATCACTGGTCGTCTATTCTTGGCGGGCGGGGCTACGGCTGGGTCACAGCTTGGTTCAACCTTATCGGGTTGGTCGCCGTGCTGGCGGCGATCAACGTCGGAACGTACTTATTCCTCGTAAATTCTCTGCTGCCTGAATTTGGCATCGATGTCGCGCCACTAACGCCCGACACACCGACGACCTATTCTTGGCTCGTCCAGGCGGGCATCGTGGGCGCCATCACGGTCAGCCAGGGTCTGCTCAATCACTTCGGCATCAAGCTGACCACCAAATGCACGGATCTATCCGGATACCTGATCTTCATCGGTGCGATCCTGTTGACTGCGTGCCTTGTCTTCTTCGCACCGCACATATCCTTCGAGCGGCTTTGGTCCTTCCAGAACTTCAGCGGCGAGGCGGGTGCGAATGTCTGGCCGCAAAGCGGCAACCTGGCGTATCTTTTTGTATTGTGCCTCATGCTTCCGGCCTACACGATCACCGGCTTTGACGCGTCGGCCCATACGGCCGAAGAGACGGTCAATGCCGAGCGCGCCGTGCCTCGGGGCATGATTCATTCCGTTGTCTGGTCGGGCCTCTTCGGTTGGCTGATGCTGTGCGCGGTGATCGTCGCAGCGCCGGATCTCAAGGATGCCGCCGCGCAAGGTGGCAGCAGCTTCTTTGCGATCGTCCGCGCTGTTATTCCGACGTCCTGGCGGGTCGTGCTTTGGATTATCATCGGCATCGCGCAATATGCCTGCGGCCTCGCGACGGTGACGTCGGCCAGCCGCATGATCTTCGCGTTCTCGCGCGATGGCGGTCTTCCCGCCTCGGGTACGCTTCGCAAGGTCGATCCGAAACATCGCACGCCTGTGCCAGCCATTTGGACTTCGGTCGTGCTCGCGACCCTCTTCACGCTCTACACGCCCGTCTACACGACGATCGCTGCGGTCTGCGTGATCTTCCTGTACATCTCCTATGCCATGCCGCTTGCGGCTGGACTTGTCGCCTACCGCCGTTCCTGGACCCGCATGGGGCCATTCGACATCGGCATTTGGTACCGTCCAATTGCGTTTCTCTGTCTCGTCGCCTGCGGCGTTCTGATCTATGCCGGCGTGCAGCCCCCGAATGACCAGGCGCTGATCGTGACGCTTGCCGTATTCGTGGTGTCGACTATCATCTGGTTCGCATTTGAGCGTCGTCGCTTCCAGGGGCCGCCGATGATCCGCAATCGCGACAAGGACAATCAAATTCTTGCGGCCGAACACGCGGTCGGGGAGGCGTAAATGAGTGGTCGTCTGAATGGGAAGGTTGCTCTCATCAGCGGTGGTGCGGGCGGCTGTGGACTTGCCGCCTCAGAATTGTTCGCTCGGGAAGGGGCCGCAGTCGGAATCGTCGATCTACCGCACAGCGATGGCGAAGGGGTCGCGGCGCGCTTGCGTGCCGAGGGACATAAAGCCATCTTTGCCGCGGCGGATGTGTCCGACGAGGCTCAAGTCAAAGCTGCGGTCGGGAGCGTATCGACCGCGCTCGGTGCCGTGACTGTTCTCTTCAACCACGCTGGCACCATCGTGATTCGCCCATTCCTCGAGACAACTCTTGAGGATTGGGAGCGCCTCATGGCCATCAACGTGCGCAGCATGTTCCTGATGACCCGGGCGGTCCTGCCGCAGATGATCGAAGCCGGAGGCGGCAGCGTGGTCTGCACCTCCTCGATCTCAGCCGTCGCGGCGACGCCGATGGAGGTCCTCTACAATACGACAAAAGGGGCGTGCCACATGTTCGCGCGCGCAATTGCGGTCGAGTTTCGCGACCGCAACATCCGCTGCAATGCGGTTTGCCCCGGTTTCATTCAGACCCCGCACGGACAGCGCGAGGTGGCTGAACTGACCAAATACGGTGTCGACGTGTCGGAAGCGGCAATTGCAGCGCAACAGGGCAGAATGTGCCGCCCCGACGAAGTCGCCAAGGCGGCGCTCTATCTCGCCAGCGATGACGCAAGCTTCGTGAGCGGCGCGCATCTTTTCGTCGACAATTGCTTCACGGCCATATGAAGGAGGAAAGAGATGAATCTCCAAAAGGGCGGCATGTGGCGCAACTGGGTCGGCAATCAATATTGCGTCTCGCAATTCAAGGCCGCACCCGAGACGGAGGAAGAGCTGCGCGAACTCGTGCGCGAGGCCGACAAGCGCGACATCGGCGTGCGCGTTTCAGGGTCGGGCCACTCGTTCACGCCCGTGGTCGGAACGAGCGGCGCGCTCCTGTCGCTTGCCAATCTGCGCGGGGTGCAGAAGATCGATCGTGACCGCAAGCAAATCACCGTCGCGGGAGGAACACGCATCAATGAGGTCGGCAAAACATTGAAGCAGCACGGCCTCTCGCTGATCAATCAGGGCGATATCGATAGTCAGGCCGTCGCCGGCGCTTTCACCACAGGCACGCACGGAACGGGTCTGAAACTCGGCAATATGGCCTCCTCAATTGCGGGCATGCGGATCGTCACGGCGAATGGTGACGTGCTCGACATCGACGGGTCCGACAAAGATCTCCTGCATGCGGCTCAGGTGTCCGTCGGATCGCTTGGCGTCATCTCCGCCATGACACTCAACGTCATGGACGCCTACAATCTGCACGAAAAACTCTGGCGGGACGATTTCGAGACCTGTATGGAGCGCCATGACGAACTGGCGGCTCAGCATCGGCACTTTGGGTTCTTCTGGTGCCCGACACCTGAGAGCCGCCATCTCTACTGCCTGCCCGATACGGCGGCGGTCTCCTCAACGGACAAGCTTGCCGATGTCTGCGAGATGAAGGTGATGGACGTCACCGACGCCGCGCCGATGGAGAGCGAATTCGAGAAGATCGCCTATAGTTCGGAAGTCTATCCGATCGAGTATGTCCCGAATTTCGTCGAGCTGGAATACGCAGTGCCGCTCGAGCATGGCAAGGAAGCCGTTCGGGCGGTGCGCGAATTGATGCTCACGAAGCACACGAACTGCATCTACCCGATCGAGTATCGCTTTACCGCGGGTGACCCCGCGTGGATGAGCCCTTTCTATCATCAAGATAGTATCACACTTTCCGTTTCAGGCGGTCCGGGTATCGACTATTGGCCATTCCTGAAAGACACCGACGAGATCCTTCGGCGCTACAATTCGCGACCGCATTGGGGCAAGATGCACTTCCTCGACACCCAGGATGTGACGGACCTCTACCCGCGTGCGAATGATTTTCGCAAACTACGCAGGGAACTCGATCCGAAGGGGCGTTTTCTAAACGACCATATACGAATGCTGTTGGGCTAAGGGACGGGTCTGCTTCCTCGGAGCTGGGGCACTGGGAGTGAAAGGTTTCGGCCCGATTTCGCAGGTCGGAATGAGCGCAGTCCCTTTGGTGTGACGGCACCGAGGTTTTCCAGCGCCCAGTTCGACACTCTGCCGATGCATAGCGCGATATTCCGTTGGCGACATGCCAAAGGTCTCTTTGAAACGTTTTCGAAAACTGTCCCTCAGCGTCAGGCGGCCTTGCCATGTAGCCGCGCCGGTCCGTTGTGGCATTCAATGGGCCATCGCACCAGATTGCGTGATGGACGCCGCGAATTCGCCTGTCCTCAGGATGGATCGGATTGCATACATCAGTCAAAGCCGCAAAATGATTGAAGAAAACTGCAAAACGGAAAAAATCTATTCTATATCAATATATTAGCATGAAACGACCCTTTGAGGTCGTTGAGCGTCATTGACGCGCGCGCCCCACGAACGCCCTACGAACGCTCCCTCGCAAAAAAATTGGCGACAGATTAGAAAATGCATTGTATATTTGCATCTTGTGCTAGAATGCAAAATTCCAGTGTATCATATCCGGGAGGGTTCACATGAGATTCAAACTTCACCGCGCCCTTATTGGCGCCATTGTCGCTGGTGCCGCGCTATTGGGTGTCGCTCGGGCCGAGGACCTGGTCGTTGCCACCGACACTGCCTTTGTTCCGTTCGAATTCAAGCAAGGCGACAAATATGTCGGTTTCGACATCGACCTTTGGGACGCCGTCGCCAAGGACATCGGCATAACCTACAAACTGCAGCCGATGGATTTTAGCGGCATCCTGCCCGCGCTCCAGACCAAGCAGATCGACGTGGCCCTCGCGGGAATTACCATCAAGGATGAGCGCAAGAAAGTTATCGATTTTTCGGACGGGTATTACGACAGCGGTTTCACGCTTATGGTTCCCGTCGACAGCAAAATTACCGGTCCCGACGATCTCAAGGGCAAGACCCTCGCGGTGAAGACAGGCACGTCAGCCACCGACTATGCCAAGGAACACTTCAAGGGCACCGAGCTGCGCGAGTTCCCGAATGTCGACAATGCCTATCTTGAGTTGCGTGCGGGCCGTGTCGATGCCGCGATGCACGATACGCCGAATGTTCTGTATTACATTGCCACGGCTGGCGACGGCAAAGTGAAAGCCGTCGGCGCGCAAATGATGGCGCAGCAATATGGCATCGGCTTCCCGAAGGGTAGCCCGCTTGTTGCCAAGGTGAATGCGTCGCTCGCCAAGCTCAAGCAGAACGGGACTTACACGGCCATTTACAAGAAATGGTTTGGAACCGAGCCCAAACTCTAAGCTTGATCGTCATCACCCACGCGCCGGACATCCGGCGCGTCTTGGGGGAGCTATTGCCATGCAGTTCGATTGGTCGGTGGTCGCGGCGGCAGTGCCCGACCTACTTGGTGGTGCGCGGCTCACCGTCTTCATTGCCGTTGTCGGCTTGATCGGCGGGGTTATCGTCGGGACGATCGCCGGCTTCATGCGGGCTTACGGGCATGCGATCCTGAACGCCATTGCATTTTGTTACATCGAAATCATCCGCGGCACGCCGATCGTCGTGCAAGTCATGTTCATCTATTTCGCCCTGCCATTGCTGGCGGATATACGCGTCAATCCCATGACGGCAGCGATCACGGCAATTGTCGTCAATGCCGGCGCCTACATCGCCGAAGTCGTGCGCGGCACGCTTCTCTCCGTCAATAAAGGGTTGAAGGAGGCTGGCTTGGCGCTCGGGCTGCCGATGTGGAAAGTCCTGCTTTACGTCATCGGCCCGATCGCATTCCGCCGGATGATTCCTCCGCTTGGCAATCAGTTCATCGTGAGTTTGAAAGACACGTCGCTGTTCATCGTCATCGGTGTCGGCGAGTTGACGCGGCAGGGACAGGAAATCATGGCCGCGAACTTCCATGCGGTCGAGATCTGGTCGGCGGTTGCGATCATTTATCTTGGGATGACCAGTATTCTCACCATCGTCCTCCGCCTTATCGAAAAGAGGATGCGCATCCTATGAGCATCGTGGAATTCAGGAACGTCACGAAAACCTTCGGCAAGATCACTGTGCTGAAGGATGTGGACCTCAATATTGAAGCGGGCCAGGTGGTTGTGTTGATCGGGCCGTCCGGCTCTGGCAAATCAACCCTGTTGCGCTGTATCAATGCGCTCGAGGCCATCGATAGCGGCGATCTCGTGGTCGACGGGATCAGCGTCCGGGATGGCCGCTCGAAAGTGCGCATGATCCGTCAGGAGGCGGGCATGGTCTTCCAGCAGTTCAACCTTTTTCCGCAGATGACTGCACTCGAAAATGTTGCTTTCGGACCGCGCCGGGTTCGCGGCTTAGGCCGGGCCGAGGCGAATGCTCTCGCAACGGAATTGCTGCGAAAGGTGGGGCTCGCGGATCGCAGTGATCACTACCCATCTGAACTATCGGGAGGTCAGCAGCAGCGCGTGGCGATTGCTCGGGCGCTTGCGGTAAAGCCCAAACTCATGCTCTTTGATGAGCCGACGTCCGCGCTCGATCCCGAGCTGCGGCAAGAGGTTCTGCGCGTGATGCAATCGCTGGCGGAAGAAGGCATGACGATGATCGTGGTCACGCACGAAATTGGCTTTGCACGGCAGGTCGGCTCAAGGCTGATCTTCATGGAGGGCGGGAAAATCACCGTGGATGGCGATCCCACGTCGCTCATCAACAATTCCGAAAATCCGCGTCTGCGCGAGTTTCTCAAACATGTCCACTAATATTCGCGATCCGCTTGCCATTATCGACATTCAAGGAACGCCCTTCGAGGTTGGCGTTGCGCTGGGCAGGCAAGGCGCTGAGACCGCACATGCGCATCTGATACGAACTCATGCCTGGGCCACCGTCGTTGCGGCGCGGGATGCGCCTTACGTGACCGCCGCGAAGACGTTGGTGGCCGAGCGGTTTCCTCATTATTTCGCCGAATTGCAAGGCTTGGCGAAAGGGCTTGACCTTGCTTTCGACGATGTTTTTGCTTGGAATTGCCGTGGCGATATTTGGGCGATGAGCCCGGATGGATGCACCACCGTGCAATCTCCCGGCGTAACGCCAACGATCTCGCATAACGAGGATGGCGATCCCGGTCTTCGTGCCGGATGCGCCATTGCGCGTGTGCGGCCAAGCTCCGGCCGCGCGTTCGCCAGCTTCGTCTATCCCGCATCCCTGCCGGGGCACACCTTTGCAGTCAGCGATCGCGGGCTGGTCATGACGGTTAACAACATTCGCTCGCGGAAGGTCGGTCCGGGCCTGCCGCGCATGATCGTCACAAGGGGCATTCTGGATTGCATCAGCCTGGAAGACGCGCAGGGCTTTGTGTCAAAAGCGCCGCGTGGGGGCGCTTTTCATTTGACGCTGGGACAGGCCGGCAAAAAGGATATCGTGAGCGTGGAATTCACGCATGAAAATTGTTCGATCCTGCCCATCGAGCAACAATCCAGTCATGCGAACCATTTGATTCACGCCGGGATGCGCAACGAACCGCAGATTGTCACTGGCTCGTCGCGCGCGCGGCAAGAGCGCGGCGACGCGGTGCTACGCGCGTCCAGCGGCACCGCCGATCCGCTTGCAATATTGCGCGACGAAACGAATCAGGTTCTGCCAATCTACCGGCAGCAACCTGACGATCCCGACAACGAGAACACCTTGGCCACGGCGCATTTTCAAATACGGCAAGATAGCGTAGCGTGTTCGATCTATGATGGCAGCAGTATTGAGCCACGGTTGAGCTTCGTTCAGCAGGTGGGCGTCTCGTGAGGGTTTCTCCATGGGCTCCGACAGCCCGCTTATAAGTGTCATGCCCCCGCAGAGCCTTGAGGAATTGCGGGAGCTGGCGATCAGGATTGGCCGCGGAGAAAGCGATATATCGCTCGGCGGCAAGGCTCTCGATGTTCTTTCGCGACTTGTCGATAGCCCTGAACTGAGCGCGGTTCGCACCATTTCCGAATTGGCCGATGGATTCGGGGTCAATGCCTCGACGCTCACGCGGCTTGCCAAAGGGCTCGGTTATGATGGCTTCGGCCATTTTCAAGGTATTTTCCGCCAGGCGATTGCCGACGACGGGCTCTATTTTTACAGCCGCCAAGCGGGCCGGCTCATGTCGGTCAAGGACGAGAATGATGCCGAGATCCATATTTTCGAACGATTGGCGGCAGAGACGCAAGCGAATGTGGATCGGTTTTTGGCGCAATTGAATGGGCAGGCGCTGCGCGAGGCGGCCTCGACCATAGCCACGGCCAAGCGCGTGCGCGCCTACGGGGTTCGGCAGTTCCATTCCTTCGTCAGTTTTTTCATTTACGGACTGACCATGATCCGGGGAGATGCTGCGCTCCTCGATCCGCTGCGGCTGGGAGAAGCGGAGGCATTGGCCCAGCTAGCGCGCGGCGACGTCCTGATTGTGGCGAGTTGCGCGCCTTATACGCGCAATGTCGCGGAGGTTGCGGCCACCGCCGCACGGGCGGGACTACACGTGATCGCCATCACCGATACACGGTCTTCGCCCCTCGTGCCGCCATCGCGCCACGCCTTCCTCGTTCCGCATGCCAGCAGTTTTTTTAGCAATAGCATGGGCGCCTACACGGTCTTCGGCGAGGGTCTCCTCAATCTCGTGGCCCGAGAGCTCGGCCCGCACGCGATCGAGGCGCTGGCGCGGCGCGAAAAATTGATTGGCGATATGGACATCGAAACCGCCACGTAACGGTCGCGATTCCTTCACTCGTGCTGCGGCGCGAATTCTCTTGCAGGAAGGCGTCGAGATCCTGGCGCCGGTAGCGGATGCTTGCGCCTAGCTTCACGTAGGCTGGACCGCCGCCGTAAATGCGCAACTTAGCCAAGGTCGATCGGCCGATTTTGAGAGCTTCCGCCGCGTCTTCCGGCGTCAAAAGTGGGTCATGCATATCCGGAACTCCTGTGAAAACCGGACGACGCGTCCGATATGCGCAGGAAACATCCGTTCGAGAGGGGAAATAAAGGAGGTGATTTCCCCTTTTGCATCGTCGCGTCGACGCCTGATCACCAACGCCGGGCCATATGCCGGAGCGAGTCGTTTTGCCGCACGCCCTCGACTGTGTTTTAGGGGGCTAGGGCTTCATGTTTTGGGCGAGGCCGCTGGGGATAACGGGAATATCCTCCTCGCCTTCAACGGATCGAGCAAGACATTCACGAAGCCCCTTAGTTCCGACACACCAAAAGCGGGCATCTAATGTGTTGTTATCGCGTATGAATTGCTTTCCGACCCGGCGTCGACCGAAATTGACGGACACTACATTTTGTAGGTGTCCTACAAGCGTCAATCTAACCATTGACTCTTTGCGACGAATCCACGAATTCTCTCTGTTGATCGTTCATAAAGATATGGCGACTCAGACTGCAATCTGAGTCGCCATTGTTGGACGAGAACTGCACCGATTGAGGCCGTCGCACCTCCCGGGAGAACAAGGGCACCATGTGCTGATTTGCCCTCCTCGTCAAGGCGGCCTCGTATCCATCTGCCAATAAATGGAGAACACCATGGCAGACACACAGCCGCCCGGCGGCGTTCGCCGTCCATCATATCGCATCCAACGCAAAGACGTTCCGGAAATCAAGAAGCGCCTTTTAAGAGGTGAGCATCAGAACCGGATCGCCGCGGATTACGATGTAAATCCTGGCCGGATCAGCGAGATCAACACGGGGAAGGCATTCCCTGAAATTCCCGCCGCCGCCTAGTGGCAAATCAGGGAGGCGCGGGGCAACCTGCGCCTCTTCTTCACGGCTTTATCACCTAAGCGCTACCACCAGATCTGCGAGCTTTCGACGCAACTCCGGCTGCTTACCGAGCGCTGACCGAAACGCAAAAGCCGAACCAACAGGCCCGGCTTTTTGCATCTAAGTCTTTGAAATTATTGGTGCCGCAGAAGAGAATCGAACTCCCGACCCCATCATTACGAATGACGTGCTCTACCAACTGAGCTACTGCGGCGTGACGTGAACCGTCGCTTGCGGGGGTGTCCCCGCGAAGTGGGGTTCTCTTAATCACATCGGGCGTGCATTGCAAGCGCCGACGCGAAATTTCAGTAGAGAAATCCGCGGCTCTTTTTCCCGCGGCCTTCCACTGCCTCCTCGGGCTGCGGGCCCGGATCGTCCGGGGCGGGGCGCGAGAAAATCACCGGCGCCGGTTTGGGCGCCGGGGCTTCCGCGACGGCCACGGCCACAGCCGCCGGCTCGGGTTCGGGCGCGGGCGGCGGGGGCGGAGCGGGCTCCGGCGCAGGTTCCGGCTCGGCGGGCGCGGCCGGTTCGGGCGGCCCGGCTTCGATCAATTTCGGCTCTTCCGCCGGCTTGGCGAACAGGGGCCGGTCGTCGACTTCCGGCGCCTTGTGGCCTTTCATGGCGATGAGGCCCTCCGTCGGGCCGGCCAGCTGCTCGATCGGCGCGCGCCAGACGAACGCATCGAGGGTCCCCGTCGTCGGCGAGACCGGCGCCCAGGCATCATAGGCGACGCCATCGGCGATCCAGGCCGGGTCGCGCGGCGCGCGGGCGGCACGGGCGAGCCATTCGCGCACCTTGCCGGGTCCGGTGCCGTCGATTTCTTCCAGGTCGGCCATCATCAGGCAGGCGCGCACCGTCGGCCGATCGGCCAGCAGCGGCGCCATGACCAGGCGCGCCTTGTTCAGATCGCGCGCATCGAGCGCCGCGTGGGCCACTGTCAGGCGGCCTTCCGGATCGTTGGGCAGGAGCCGTGAGAGGGTTTCGGCGCGCTTCAACCGGTCGCTAGCGGAATCGCCGTGCCGCACCCGCAGATAGGCCTCGGCAAGATCGGGATGCGGACCCATTTTCCAGGCCGCCTCCAGCACTTTGGAGGCGCGGCGCAGGTCGCCCTGGCGGGCGAGCAGCTTGCCCGCGAGCGCGGCGGCCGGCACGAGGCCGGGCTCGCTCTTCAGCGCCTCGCGCGCCAGACGCAACGCGCCGGCGGGGTCGCGCTCCTCGGTCTCGAGCGCCAGCGCGGTCTGCAGCACGGCCTTCTGCCGCGCCGCCGTCGCCTTATCCAAATGGCGCGCGGCGACATTGGCATCCACCGCCTTGAGCGCCGCCTCCCAATTGCTGGAATTGGTGTGATGCTCCAACACCGCCTGGCCAGCCCAGGGCAGGTTCGCAATCCGGTGCGCTTCGGCCGCATGGGTATGGGCGGCCACCAGATCGCCGCGCCGCCGTGCCTCCACATGCAGGCCGCGCAGCCCGAGCACGCGGGTTTCGTGCTGGTTCAGCATGTCGGCAAAGGCCGCTTCGGCCGCGTCGCGGTTGCCGGTGAGCTGGGCGGCTTGCGCCTTCAGCAAGAGCGGCAGCGGCTGCTTGCCGAGATGTTTTTCGGCCTCCGCCGCGTGGCGCTGCGCCGCCTTGGCGTCGCCCGCGCCAACCGCGATCATGCCGCGCGCCAGCGCCGTCTGACCCTTGGCGTGGCGGCGCTTCTTCGACCACAGGCCGACGAAGGCCGGCAGGCTCAAAATCAGCCGCAGCAGGCGCCACACCAGCATCAGCGCCACGAAGAGAACGATGAGGAAGCCGATCACCGTCGTCATTTTCGGATCGGCCTGAAGGCCGAGCCATTCGATATGGACGCGGCCATCATGGGCGAAAAGCCACGCGCCGCACCAGGCCAGGAGGCCGAGAATGACGAGATAGAACAATATTCTAATCATAACTTCCCCTGAACGTCATCTTATGGCGGCGATGCTGACCGTTTATGGCTGTTTGCTCTGGGCGAGGGTCGAAATGGCGGTTGTCAGAATGGTCCGGCCGGCCTGATCGCACTCCACATGGGCCTTGAGCAACTCGCTCCAGGCGTGCGCGGGGGCTTTGGCCGCATCCGGCAATTTGCCGTAGGCGTCGAGCGCTTCGGCCGCGTCGCCATGTTGCAGCGCCGCTTCGATCCGCGAGACGAGCGCGGCGGGATCGTCGCCCTGGGTCGCGCCGATGGGCCGGATCTGCACGAGATTGGCGGCGGTCTTCCGGATCCGGTCGAAGAAACCGTCCTCCGGCGTGATGCCGTTGGCGGCATCGAGCATCGTGCTTTCAAGGCCGGCGAATTGCTCCGACAGGTCGCTCAGCGTCGGCGCGCCGCGGTCGGCATAGGGCTTGAGCTTGGCGATCGCCGCCGTATCGGCGCCAAGGCCCTGCAACGCGCTCAGCTCGGTGGCGAAGCTGTGCCCGCCGGCGATCGCCTGGGCGAGCGACTGCGCGACCACGGCGGTGGCGGCGGCATTGCCTTGAACGAGTTCGGGGTGGGGCGCGGCCACCGCCGTTTCCAATTTGCTGATCCGGTCGACCATCGGGCGCAGATCAAGCGGCGGCGCTTGCTGCACCACCTGCTTTGGCGCGGCCAGCGCCTTGGCCGAATCGTCCTTCGCCGCCTGCGCGACGCCGGCGGCGTTTTTGGTGGCCGCCGCCAAATCGCTGGACTGCTGTTCGAGCGATACGATGCGGGTGTTGAGATCGTCGAGATTCGCCCCCTTCGGCAGCAGGAACCAGGCTGCTCCCGCCACGATGACGCCACCGATGACGCCGCTGACAAGATGGCCAGTGAAAGACGAGCGCTGTGGCGGGGGCGGCGGGGCTTGCGGCTCCGGTGCGGCGGAAGCTGGCTCACTTTGCGCGGCCGGCGCTTCAATCTCGCTCACCGGGGCCGAAGCCTCGCTCGCATGCACCGGCACATCCGGTTCGCCGGCGACTGACTTTTCGACTTCGGCGGCGGATTCGACGGCAGACTCTTCAGGCGCGGCAGCCTCGGAGGCTGGAGCGGTCCCGTCGATCACAGGCGGTTCGCGCCGCTCGTCGCGGCGGGAATTGGTGCTTGTGTCATCGGTCATCGATCATCCCTCTTTGGCTTTGCCGGCCACACCATCTCCTGTTCGGAAGATTTTCACAAGAGTGTGGCGAACAGCGCCTCTTCGGTCGCCGCAGCGGCAATATGCATGCGAATCGCCGGAACCTGCGCCAAGGCATCAGCCACATCGGCGGAAAGGCAATGATGGTGCAATTCGTTCAGCGGCGCGCGCAGGTTGGCCGCCAGAATCAGGTCCCGGAAAATCTCGGCGCTGCGGCGCGAATAGTGCAGCACCGCGTCAATCTGTCCCTGCGCCAGGGCGTTGAGAACGGCGGGTGGCACCATCAGCGCCGCGCGGGCGTCGTAGGTCTCCCAGACCTGCAGGGATATGCCGGCCTGCGCCAAAGCGGCCTCAAACCCCGGCTTGCGCTCCCGCCCGGCGAGATAAAGCACCCGGCGCGGTGCAGCGCGCAAGATATCCGCCGCCAAAGCCGCCGCGTCGACCGCCACCTCGATCGGACCCGTAAACCCGATCTTGCGCGCCATTTGAGCGCCGCGATCGCCGACGACGAACAGGTCGGCGGCGAAAAAATCGTGCACATCCGCCGGATCGACCGCGCCCAGCGCATGCGCGCTCGTGAGCGCCAGCGCGTCGAACGCGCCGCGCGGACAAGCCTCCCCGGTCGGCACGATATCAAGGACGGGGGCCAGCAAAACTTCTTGCCCCAGAGCGTTGAGCCGCTCCGCGGTGCGGGCGGCGTCTTCCTGCGCTCGGGTCACGAGGATGCGCATCAGGCGGTCAGGTAATCGGCCGGCATGCGGCGGCGGATCTCAAGGCCGGTATCGGTGCCGATGCGCTCGGCATCCGCCTCCCGGCCGATGAAGCTCGCTTCCAGGAGGTCGGAACCGTCAGGTTTCAAGAGCTGGCCGCGCATCTGGATACGGCCCTGGCTCAGTTGCGCATAGCCGGCGATCGGCGTGCGGCACGAGCCGTCGAGGACGCGCAAAAAGGCTCGCTCGGCGGTGACCGCGAGGCCGGTGCCGCGGTCGGTGACCGGCTGGAGCGTGTCTTGGATCGCCTGGGCCTCGCGCGTCACAAGGGCGATGGCGCCCTGGCCGACGGCGGGCAGGAAATAGGCCAGATCGAGCACGGCGGTTGCGCGATGGTCGAAGCCGAGGCGTTTCAAGCCAGCGAGCGCAAGCAAGGTCGCGTCAATCTCGCCCGCTTCGACCCGGCGCAGGCGCGTATCGACATTGCCGCGCAGCAGGGTGACGTTCAGATCCGGGCGCAGCCGCTTCAATTGCGCCTGGCGGCGCAAGGACGCGGTGCCGACGCTCGCGCCCGGCGGCAGATCGGCGAGGGTCTTGGCCTTGGCCGAGATGAAGGCGTCGCGCACGTCCTCGCGCGGCAGATAGCCGGAAATCGTCAGCCCATCGGGCAATTCCGTCGGCAGATCCTTGGCGGAATGAACGGCCAGATCGATCTTGCCCTCGAGCAGCGCGCTGTCGAGTTCCTTGGTGAAAAGGCCCTTGCCGCCAGCCTCGGCCAGGGCGCGGTCCTGGATCAGATCGCCGGTGGTCTTGATGACGACAAGCTCGATCTCGTCCTCGGACCGGCCGTGCGCGACGGCGATGAGCCGGCGCGTCTCGCTCGCCTGCGCCAAAGCCAGCGCCGATCCGCGCGTTCCGATCCTCAGCCATGCCGACATGGAAAGTTAACCTCGATTGTTGTTCATTGAGACACATAAATGTAGTGTCGCGCTCATCTTTGGCGGCCTCATAGCGGGAAATGAGCAATTTCCCAACGGATTATTTGATGCGTGTGCTTGGAATTGAAACGACCTGTGACGAAACGGCGGCCTCAGTCGTCAAGCTGAAGGTCGGCGGCGGCGGAACGATCCTTTCCAATGAAGTGATGAGCCAGATCGCGGAACATGCCGCTTTCGGCGGCGTCGTGCCGGAAATCGCCGCCCGCGCCCATGTGGACGTGCTCGACCGGCTGGTGGTGCGCGCGCTGAAAGACGCCGGCGTCACGCTCAAGGACATCGATGGCGTGGCCGCCGCGGCCGGCCCGGGCCTGATCGGCGGCGTGATCGTCGGCCTGACCACCGGCAAAGCCCTGGCGCTCGCCTCGCGCAAGCCCTTCATCGCGATCAACCATCTCGAAGCCCACGCGCTCACGGCGCGGATGACCGACAATATTTCCTTCCCCTACCTGCTCCTGCTGGTGTCGGGCGGCCACACCCAGCTCATCGCGGTGCGCGGCATCGGCGATTATGTCCGCCTTGGCACGACGATCGACGACGCGGTCGGAGAAGCCTTTGACAAAACGGCGAAAATGCTCGGCCTGCCCTATCCCGGCGGCCCGCATGTGGAAAAGGAGGCGCTGAAGGGCGACCCGATGCGGTTTTCCTTCCCGCGGCCGATGGCCGGCCGGCCGGGCGCCGATTTCTCGCTCTCCGGCCTCAAGACCGCCGTGCGGCTCGAGGCGGAGCGCATCGCACCCCTCACGGCGACCGACATTTCCGACCTGTGCGCCTCGTTCCAGGCGGCGGTGGTCGACACGATCGCCGACCGCATCCGGGCCGCGCTCAAATTGTTCCGCGCCACCTGCGGCACGCCGACCGCCCTGGTGGTCGCCGGCGGCGTCGCGGCGAATGGCGCGATCCGGCGCACCCTGACCCGCACCGCCAATGAAATGGGCTTGAAATTGGTCGTCCCGCCGCCGGCGCTCTGCACCGACAATGGTGCGATGATCGCCTGGGCCGGCATCGAACGCCTCGGCCTCGGCCTGACCGACGACATGACCTTCGCCGCCCGTCCCCGCTGGCCGCTCGACGCCAACGCGGCACCTTCGCCGACCGGGAAGGCGTAAGAAAAGGCGAGCCGCGCAGTTCGCCGCGGCGGAATCGGATCGAAATAAAGTCGCAATGTCCCGGGATGTTTCGGCGGCGGCTCATCGCCGTATCCGCGTCTTCGAGGTCTGCCGATGCCCAAACGATTTTCTCTCGTTGTTTTCGCCGTTACCCTACTTTCCTCCACCTCCCTCTATGCTCAGGACCTCGCGCTCAAACGAGTGATGCTCTCCTCCGGCGGCATGGGCTATTTCGAATATGAAGCCGACGTGGAGGGTGACGCCCATCTGAAACTCACCGTTGTCCTCGATCAAGTCGACGATGTGTTGAAGAGCATTGTCGTTTACGACGACAAGGGCGGGGTTGGCGGTCTCGACCTGCCAAGCCGCGAGCCGCTTGCCCAGACTTTTCGGAACCTGCCTTTCGTCGAAAGCGATTTGGGATCAAGCGAAGGTCTGCTGCTCGCGCTGCGTGGGGCTGAGATCAGTGTCGGCGGCCCACACACTCTGAACGGACGCATTATTGGCGTCGTGCAGGAGCAGGAAACAGGTGCCGACGGCCAAGTGACGAAGGATCGCCATCGCGTCTCTGTGATGAGCGATAAGGGCCTTCAGAGCTTCATTCTCGAAGATGCCGAGAATATCCAATTTTCCGATCCGGCATTGCAGTCGCAAATCGATCACGCGCTCGGGGCCCTCGCCGCCAATCATATGCGCGATTCGCGCACGCTGGACTTGACGACGACAGGGCATGAGAAGCGCAAAGTGCGCGTGGCTTACATTGTGCAGACGCCTTTGTGGAAGGCCTCCTATCGCATCGTCTTGCCAGCCGACCCTTCGGCCAAACAGGCCACGGTACAGGGCTGGGCGACGGTGGAAAACCTGTCGGGCCAGGATTGGAAGGGTGTCGACCTGACGCTGATTTCCGGCCAGCCGGTGACGTTCCGGCAGGGATTGTATCGCACCTATTTGGTCGATCGCCCCGAAGCGCCGGTGGAGGTCGTCGGGCGGCTGCTGCCTGGCATCGACCAAGGCGCGGTGGCGCAACACAAGGCAGACGCTGGCTGGGGTGTGAACGGGGGCGTTCGCGCTGCACTACCGACAGTCCCCGCTCTCGCCGTCAACCAAGCGTACGGCGGCGCCGACATCGCGAAACTGTACCGATCAAGCGCTCTGGCCGGCCCCGAAGGCACGATCACCGCGCAGGAGGGTCTGACGCAAGTCGTCTTTCATCTGCCGGCAAGTGTAAGCGTCGAGAACGGCCGCACATTGTCCGCGCCGATCATCAACAACCAAATGCCGGTCGAACGCCTGGCGCTCTATCAACCGGACGTCAACGCGATTCACCCGCTGAGCACGGTCAAATTGACCAATGATGGCAAAACCGGCCTGCCGCCAGGTATCGTCACGATTTACGAAAATGGCGATAATGGTATCGCCTATGTCGGCGACTCGCGCTTGTCCGATCTACCCGTCAACGATTATCGCCTGTTGAGCTACGCGCTCGATCAGACAGTGACGATCGCGCAGAACGATGAAGCGTCGAGCAAATCCGTACGCGCAGCGATTGCCAATGGCGTGATGCGTTACAATCTCATCAATAGGAAGAGCGTAGTTTACAAAGTCAAATCAACCGAGCCGCGCTTGCTGCTCGTCGAGACACCGAAATTTCCTGGCTGGACGCTCACAGATCCGAAAACCAGCGACGCAAGCGAAATCCAGGGCAAATATCGCCTGCCGTTCAACCTGAAGGCGGAGGATGGGCAGCAATTTTCCATCACTCAAGAGCTCGTTGTCACACAGCGGGAGGCGCTCACGCAAACGATGGATTCCGATCTCTTGGCCTATGCCGAGAATCAAGAATTCGATAACAAGACTCGCGAGGAATTGAGACATATCGTCGACCTGCGCACGGATGTTGCGAAGGCGGACCAGCGCGTGCGGGATATCGAAGCAAGCGTGAACGGCATTGGTCAGGAACAAGCGCGGATTCGTCAAAACCTGCAAAGCACGCCCGCCGGCTCCGATTTGCAGAAGCGCTACCTTGCCAAGCTCAACGATCAGGAGACATTGCTCGACGATCTGAGCGAGCAACGCAAGCAGGCGCTGCAGATGGATGTCAATGCCAAGCAGGCGCTGAACGATTACATTTCGGCGCTAAACTGAAATAATGGAGTACGGGCGGCGGGGGACATACCCGCCGGCTCGACGCGAAGACGCCCCAGCGACCCTGCCGTCATTTGGCAGCGCGGCCTTCCAGGCCGCATGTAGATGCACGGCTCGATGCGGCCTGAAAGGCCGCGGTCCGTTCATTTCACTTGAAAACATAACAAGAACAAACCACAATGGCAGTGTTCCTCTCGTGCCGCCGCCTTCATGCTCAAGCGCCTGCTACTGATCCTCTTTTTCCTCGGCCTCGTGCCGCATCCCGGTCTTTTGCCGGCGACGGGCGAACCGATGGTCGCGGGGGTGCGGATCTTTTACGGGCCGCAGACCGATCTCACCCCGATCGATCCGGCGCTGATCGCCAGCGCGCGCAGCCGCATCGACATGACCGCCTATGTGCTGACCGAGCGGCGGGTGATCGAAGCGCTGATCATGGCGGCACGGCGCGGGGTCCATGTGCGGCTTTATCTCGATCCGGGCGCCTCCGGCCGCCGCCCGGCGGCGGGCAGTCCGATCTGGTCGCTGATCGAGGCGCCCGGCGTCGAGGCACGCTTCAAATCGCCGCGGCGGGATCTGATGCATTTGAAATCCTACGCGATCGACGGGCGGCTTTTGCGCACCGGCTCGGCCAATTTCTCAAGTTCGGGCGAGAAATTTCAGGACAACGACCTCGTGATCATCGAAAATCCGCAAGCCGCCCTCGCCTTCCTGCAGCAGTTCGAAACCCTTTGGGCGCGCTCCGATAATGCGATATATGCCTCGCCGTGACTGGGGACTTGGCCGCGTTAGGGCCTGTCATTTCGAAAGAGCCTTACCGCATGGCCGCAACCGCCGATTCCAATTGTATCGCCATCGCCGGCCCGGGAGCCTGGGGGATCGCGCTGGCCAATGCGCTGGCGCGTGGCGGACGGCGCGTGCTGTTGTGGGGACGCGATCCGCAAGCTATCGCGGCGATGCAGAAGACACGCGCGAGCGCTCATTTACCCGGCGTGATCCTGCACGAGACCGTGACGCCGACGCCAGAGCTTGGCGCGCTGGCTGAAGCCGGCACGGTGCTGATCGTCGTTCCAGCGCAGAATTTGCGCGAGGTCGCGCTCAAGCTCGCGCCGGTGCTGCGTGCCGGCGTCCCTGTCGTCTCCTGCGCCAAGGGCATCGAGCGCGGCTCCGGCCTGATGATGAACGAAGTGCTGGCGCAATGCCTCGGCGCCAATCCGCCCGCCGTCCTGTCCGGCCCCAGCTTTGCCAACGACGTGGCGCGCGGTCTGCCGACCGCCGTGACGCTCGCCGCAAAGGATGCAGGGCGCGCCAAGGCGCTCGCCGCAACCCTCTCCGCGCCAGGCTTTCGCCTCTATCATTCCGTTGACGTCATCGGCGTCGAAATCGGCGGTGCGGCCAAAAACGTGCTGGCAATCGCCGCCGGCATCGTCGCCGGGCGGCAGCTTGGCGAAAGCGCGAAAGCCGCGCTGATCACCCGCGGCTTTGCCGAACTTGCGCGCCTTGGCCGGGCGCTCGGCGGCCGGACCGAAACCTTGATGGGCCTGTCCGGCCTCGGCGATCTCATTCTCACCTGCGGCACGGCACAATCGCGCAATTATTCCCTCGGCCTCGCGCTTGGGCGCGGCGCCGACGTGGCGCAGGCGGCCGGCGCGAAATTGGCGGAGGGCGCCTATACCGCCTCGGTGCTCGTTGAACTTGCGCATGCGCATAAGATCGAAATGCCGATCGCGGCCAGCGTCGATGCGGTACTCGCCGGACGCTTGAGCATCGATGCGGCGATGGAAGCGCTGCTCGCGCGGCCGCAGCGGGCGGAAGCGTGAGCGTCCGTCGCCCTCCTGCTCGAGCGGCAAGACAGAGACCGTCGGATACCTGCAGTCCGCGAACCCTTTGAGTTAGCAATGGGCACCGGATAAGACCCGATGCGTCGACGTGCCACTGAGGCCTAGAACATTGGCCTCGCCCCATGCCCTGAGAGCCAGAATGACCGGCTCAAGACTGCGTCCGCGCTCGGACAACCGATATTCCACCTTCGGTGGAACTTCCGGATAGACGGTACGGATCACGAAGCCATCGCGCTCCAGTTCCCGAAGCTGATTGGTCAGCATCCGTTGGGTGACGTCGGGCAAGCGGCGGCGGATTTCATTGAAGCGCAGCGTGCCCTGAAGCAGATGCCAAAGCACAACGCCCTTCCACTTGCCGCCGATGAGAGCAAGCGTGGCTTCCACCGGGCACCCTGGACTGCAATCGAAACGATCATGACGCGGACGCGGCATCAGACAGTATCCTTTTCGACACTATGTGCAATTTATGTGCATTCTTGCGCAAAATACGCCAGCGCGCCACTTGGTGCCAGATACGAAACGCCGCATAGGCAGGAGACATTGATGCGTGCCATTGGCTACAAGACCCCGCTTCCGATCGAAGACGATCATTCGCTGGTCGATATCCACTTGCCGGATCCGGTGCCCTCGAACCGCGATCTGCTGGTCGAGGTCAAGGCGATCTCAGTCAATCCAGTCGACACCAAAGTCCGCGCCAATGTGCGCCCCGAAGAGGATGCGTGGAAGGTGTTAGGGTGGGATGCCGCCGGCACCGTCGTAAAGACGGGTCCGCATGCAAGCCTCTTTAAGCCCGGCGACGAGGTGTTCTACGCCGGCTCGATCACGCGACCTGGCGCCAATGCGCAATTGCATCTGGTGGACGAGCGCATTGTCGGTAGAAAGCCGCGCACGCTTGGCTGGGCGGAAGCTGCGGCAATGCCGCTCACCGCCATCACCGCTTGGGAGGCGCTGTTCGATCGGCTGGACGTCAAAGGACGACCCGTGCCGGGCGCGGCTCCCGCGATCCTCATCGTTGGCGGGGCCGGAGGCGTCGGTTCGATCGCTGTCCAGCTTGCCCGCAAATTGACCAACCTGACGGTCATCGCCACAGCCTCGCGACCAGAGACGAAGGCCTGGGTCTCGGATCTCGGCGCGCATCATGTCGTCGATCATTCCAAACCGCTGGCGCGCGAGATCGCTGCTCTCAACATCGGAGACCCGACCTTTGTTTTCTCCACCACGAACACGAGCCAGCACCTTGCCGAGATCGCCGAACTGATTGCACCGCAAGGTCGCTTCGCGCTGATCGACGATCCCGCCACGCTCGACATCAACCCGTTCAAGCGCAAGAGCGTGTCGGTGCATTGGGAATTCATGTTCACACGGACCATGTTCGCCACGGCCGACATCGAGGAACAGGGCCGCTTGCTGAACCATGTTTCCCGCCTTGTGGACGCGGGCACGATCCGCACGACTCTCGCCGACAATTTCGGCGCGATCAATGCGGCGAATATCCGGCGCGCGCATGCGCTGATCGAAAGCGGACGGGCGCGCGGCAAGATTGCGTTGGAGGGGTTCTAACGATTCACAGCGCAAATCTCTTTGCGGCAAACACAAACAAATACGAAGCAATCTACTCCACAGCATGCGGCGCGGGAACGCTCGCGTCGCTCGCAGCGACCGCCGCATCGAAGGTGAAGCGCGGCCGCCATCTGTCGAAGGACATGTGCAAGCGGCGATGCCGCATCAGATAATGCGCCGCGACCAGAACGGCCGCAAAGCCGGAAGCCGCGCCGACACCCAAACCCCAGCGTGGGCCGAACGTGTCGGCGACCCAGCCGACGATCGGCGCGCCGATGGGCGTACCGCCCAGCGCCAGCGCCAGGAAGATCGCCATGACGCGGCCGCGCATGGAAGCTTCCGTCGTGAGCTGGATCCAGCCATTGGTCGATGTCGTAAAGGTCTGCGCCGCAATGCCGATCGGCACGAGCGACGCGGCAAAGAGCCAATAGTCCGGCATCAGCGCGGCCAAGGCGCAGGTGGCGCCGAAAATGGCGACGGCGACGAACAGCAGGCGGATGCGCGGTCTCTCACGCCGTGCGGCGAGCAAAGCGCCCGTCACCGATCCTGCGGCCATCATCGAGGTCAGCGCGCCAAATTGGCCGGCGCCCACGTGAAACACGCCGACCGCCATCGTCGAAATGAAAATCGGGAAATTGATGCCGAACGTCCCGATCAGGAACATCATGAGCAACACATGCATGAGATCGGGGCGCTGCCTTATATAGCGAAACCCATCCGCCAGCCGCACGCGCTCCCGCTTTGCGCCCACCGCGGCCGGGCGATCGATGCGCAGCGCCGCAATGGAAGTGAGAACCGCGACATAGGATGCGGCATTGATCAGAAAAACCCAGCCCGAACCCACCGCCGCGATGAGAGCGCCGGCGATGGCCGGCCCGATCATCCGCGCGGCGTTGAACGACGTCGAATTCAGCGCCACCGCATTCGCAAGATCGGCCTTCTCGACAAGATCGCCGACGAAGGTCTGCCGCACCGGCGCGTCGAACGCGGCGGCGCAACCGAGCAGCAAGGCGAACACATAGACGTGCCAAAGCTGCACAAGCCCGGTGAGCGTCAGCACGCTGAGCCCCAGCGCCAGCAGCCCCATCACGCTCTGGGTGACGAAAAGCAACGTGCGGCGGTTGCAACGGTCGGCGGCAAAACCGGTGAAGGGCAGCAGCACGAGCTGCGGACCGAACTGCAAGCCCATCACGATGCCGACGGCGGTCGCATTGTGATGGCTGAGTTCGGTGAGGACGATCCAATCCTGCGCGGTGCGCTGCATCCACGTGCCGATATTGGAGACCGCTGCGCCCGCCTGCCAGATGCGATAATTGCGGTTGGAGAACGCGCGGAACGTGCCTGAAGCCTTGTCGCTCATGACGATAAATTCCCGCCGTTGAAGCGTCCGAAGTGACGGGCCATCGCAAGGCTTAAAAGCAATGCGCCAGTCCCCGCGACGGCGACATCAGCGGTCGCGTGCAGATCAAAATCGCCGACGCGGCAAATGAGCATGTAGCCGATGGCCGCGTTCAAGAAGCCCCACAGCACGTTGACCACCGAAGACGAATGGCCCTGCCCCGGCGGATCGGCGAAAGGCGATTGAAAGGAGCGCCCCATCACGCCGCTCACGCCATGCGGCACAGCATTGGCGAGAAACGCGCCGCCGAAAAAATGCGCGACGAGAGAGAGCCAGTCCATGATCATGCACTCCGTTGATCGAGCTTCGCGATGATCTCGGCGACCGTGCCGGTCTCGCCCAGGCGCGGAAAGATTCGTGTGATGCTGTTGTGATGCGCGTCGGCATTCATGTCGGTCATCGCATCGACGGCGAGCGTGACATTGAACCCAAGCTCATAGGCAAAACGCGCCGTCGATTCGACGCCGATGCTGGTCGCGACGCCGGTCAGAACGATCTGCGTCACACCCAGGCGCGTCAGATGATCTTTGAGATCGGTGTTGGTGAAAGCGCCCCAGGTGCGCTTGGTGACGACATGGTCCTGCGGTTGCCGGTCGAGCGCCGGCACGAGTTCCGTCCAATCGGCGGGCAGACTGGCAAGGCTCCGCGATTGCTCGACGCGCCCGGGCGCGCCGCCCGCGACATTGACCAGCACCACCGGCAGGCCGTGACGGCGGAACGCATCGAGCAGCAGACGCGCCTGTTGCACCACGCCCTCGGCCGGATGAGCGGTCGGCAGCGCGACGATGCCTTTTTGCAGATCGACGACGACAAGCGCGGCTTTGGGGTCAAGCGTGGTCACAGGCATGGATATTTTCCTTTGGTTGGGAAGGCGAAAAAGATGGGGCGCAGCGGGTCACGCTTCGCTCAAGCGTTTGAGGACGGAGGCGGCCGCGATGACGACGCGCTGATCCTCCGGATCGAGCCGGCTGAGCGCGGCATTGAGCCATTCGCGCTTGCGTAACCGGCTGGTCTGACGCATCGCCTCGCCCGCTTCAGTCACCGAGAGCAGCATTTGCCGCCCATCGGTCGGATGTGGCTGGCGCTGCACCAGGCCTTCGTCCTCCAGGCTGGTGACGATCGCGCCCATGGATTGCGGCTTCATCGCCTCATAGCGGGCGAGTTCCGCCGTCGTCAGCGGGCCGTGCTGGGAGAGCCGCCCCAGGGCGCTCATTTGCGACAGGTTGAGTTCGGTGGCATTGGCCTCGGCGCGCAAGCGGCGGATGAGCTGCCCCATCGAGCGCAAAAGTTCATCCACCGCGGCGTCGCGGTGCTCGGGAGAGATGGCTGTGTCGGTCATGTGATCTTTATAGGTATAGACAGTTAAACTTGCAAGTTTTGCTTTCTAAAATTTCAGCAAGGATTGACCTGTCGGCGAAAAGAACGTATAGTGAACAATAGGGTCTCGCGGGCAAAAATGACAATTTGGCATGCCCCACGAATAGTTAAGAGCGATACGAATTTTGGGAACGAACTGATAGAGCGCATTATTCAATAATATCAAACTCTTATATAATTTCTCCCAACTTCGTTTGCCTTTCCCGCAAATTCCGCTAGCGTCACGGCAAATTGGAGCCACTCTATGTATTTCGTCGCCCTGTGCACCGACAAGCCGGACCATCTGCAAACCCGCCTCGACACCCGCCCCGCCCATCTCGACTTCCTGAAAAGCCACAGCGCCGCGATCAAGATCGCCGGGCCGCTGCTGGCGGCGGACGGCGAAACGCCCAACGGATCGATGCTTGTGCTCGAATGCGCCGATGCGGAGGCCGCCAAGGCGCTGCTCGCGCAGGATCCTTATGCGCAGGCCGGTCTCTTCGCCTCGGTGGAGGTGAAGCCCTGGCGCTGGACGATCGGCGTGCCGGCAGTGTGAGGAGGCATTGATGGCCCATTGGTTGATCAAGAGCGAACCCGATAAATGGTCCTGGGACATGCAGGTCAAAGCCGGCGCCAAGGGCACTCATTGGGACGGGGTGCGCAACCACGCCGCCAAGCTCAACATGATGAAGATGAAAAAGGGCGACCAACTCTTCTTCTACCATTCCAACGAGGGCAAGGAGATCGTCGGCATCACCGAAGTGATCAAGGAGGCCTATCCCGATCCGGCCGCCAACCCGGGCGAACCCTGGGTGCTGGTCGACGTGAAGGCGGTGAAGCCCCTGCCAAAGCCGGTGACGCTCGCGGACGTGAAGGCAACCCCCGACCTGTCGAACATGGCGCTCGTCACCCTGTCGCGCCTCTCGGTGCAGCCGGTCACCGAAAAGGAATGGAAGATCGTCTTAAAGATGGGCGGATTGTGAATGGAACGTGGGCTTCCCGCCCACCTGCGGCCCGAAAGGCCACGCTTCATTCAAAGCCTCCGATCATTGGTATTAAGAGATCCTGCATGGCCTTTGCTCCCATCTCCCATCTGATCATCCTTGCCGCCGGCATCGCCGCCTGGCTCGTTGGCGGCATCTACTATGGCGTGCTCGGCAAGCCCTGGATGGCGGCGCTCGGCAAGACCAAGGACGAATTACGCCCGGGCGGCAAGATGCCGATTCTGCCCATGCTCATCTCGTTTGTTGCCGATCTGATCATCGCCTTCGTCATGGCGGGCGCCATCGGCCATCTTGGCCCCGGCAATGTGACATTGAAGAACGGCCTGATCTCCGCTGCCATTTTGTGGTTCGGCTTTGCCGTCACCACCATGGCGACCAACAACGCTTTCGGCCAGCGCAGCTTTGCCTTGACCGTGATCGACTCCGGCCATTGGCTGCTTGCCTTTCTCGTCGCCGGCGCCGTGCTCGGCGGCTTTGGCGGCGCATAGCGTCTCAGATTTGCGACACTCATAGCTGGTGTCGATGGGCGCCAGGGCTTGTGCCGACGCTTCGGCAGCGCATAATGTTTCGTAAAATCGCTGCGGCGCCGGCTGCGCGCGCAATTCGGGAGGAGAGAATGCACGACAAGATCTACGACGTACCTGCCGAGTGGGCGGCGCGCGCCTATGCGGACGATGCCAAATATCAGGCGATGTATGCCGAATCAATCAACGACGCGGAAGGGTTCTGGGCCCGCGAAGGCCGGCGCATCGATTGGATCAAACCTTACACGAAGGTCAAAAACGTCTCCTTCGAGGCGCCGAACGTTTCGATCAAATGGTTCGAGGATGGCACCACCAACATCGCCTACAATTGCCTCGATCGGCATCTCGCCAAGCGCGGCGAGCAAACCGCCATCATCTGGGAAGGCGACGACCCAAGCGAATCGAGGCACATCACCTATCGCGAAGTCTACGAGCAAGTGAACAGGCTCGCCAACGTGCTGAAACAGCACGGCGTGAAGAAGGGTGACCCGGTCACGATCTACCTGCCGATGATTCCGGAAGCGGCTTACGCGATGCTCGCCTGCGCCCGCATCGGTGCGATTCATTCGGTCGTTTTTGGCGGCTTCTCGCCCGACGCTTTGGCGGGCCGCATTGAAGGCGCGAAATCTGCGGTGTTGATCACGGCGGACGAAGGCCTGCGCGGCGGCAGGAAAGTGCCGCTGAAGGCCAATGCCGATATTGCCGCCGAGAAGGCGGGCTGCGTCAAACATATGATCGTGGTGAAGCGCACCGGCGGCCAAGTGGCCTGGAACGCGCGCGACGTCGCCTATGACGAGGCGATGGCGCAGGCTTCCGCTGATTGCGCGGTCGAAGAGATGAATGCCGAGGACCCGCTGTTCATTCTCTACACGTCCGGCTCGACCGGCGCGCCGAAAGGCGTGGTGCACACGACTGGCGGCTATCTCGTCTATGCCGCGATGACCCATCAATATGTCTTCGATTATCACGACGGCGATATTTACTGGTGCACGGCGGACGTCGGCTGGGTCACCGGGCATAGCTATATCGTCTATGGCCCGCTCGCCAATGGCGCGACCACCCTGATGTTTGAAGGCGTGCCGAATTACCCCACCGTGTCGCGCTTCTGGGACGTCGTCGACAAGCACAAGGTGAATATTTTCTACACCGCGCCGACCGCCATCCGCGCCCTGATGGGCGCCGGCGAAGAGCCGGTGAAGAAGACCTCCCGTGCTTCCTTACGCCTGCTCGGCTCCGTCGGCGAACCGATCAATCCGGAGGCCTGGGAATGGTATCACCGCGTCGTCGGCGATCACCGCTGCCCGATCGTCGATACGTGGTGGCAGACGGAGACCGGCGGCATCCTGATCACGCCCCTGCCGGGCGCGACCAAGCTGAAGCCTGGCTCGGCGACGCAGCCCTTCTTTGGCGTTGAGCCGCAGATCGTCGATGGCGAAGGCCACGTGCTCGAGGGCGTTTGCGAGGGCAATCTCGTCATCGCCGACAGCTGGCCGGGGCAAATGCGCACGGTTTACGGCGATCACGAGCGCTTCGTGCAAACTTATTTTCAGACCTTCCCCGGCAAGTATTTCACCGGCGACGGCTGCCGCCGCGACGCGGACGGCTATTATTGGATTACCGGCCGCGTCGACGACGTGATCAACGTCTCGGGCCACCGCATGGGGACGGCCGAGGTCGAGAGTGCGCTCGTCGCCCATGAAACCGTCTCGGAAGCCGCCGTGGTCGGCTATCCGCACGACATCAAGGGCCAGGGCATTTACGCCTATGTGACGCTGATGACCGGTATCATTGCGACCGACGGGCTGCGCAAGGAATTGATCGCCCATGTGCGCAAGGAGATCGGGCCGATCGCCTCGCCGGACGTGGTCCATTTCGCGCCCGGCCTGCCGAAAACCCGCTCGGGCAAGATCATGCGCCGCATCCTGCGCAAGATCGCGGAAAACGAATTCGGTGCGCTCGGCGATACCTCGACGCTCGCCGATCCAACCGTTGTCGACGACCTGATCAAGACCCGGCAAACCCATAAATAGCTGTAAGAAAAGCGTTAAGCCCCCTTCTCCCCGCACGGACCGGCCAAGCCCGCGTTCCGTGCTTGGAGAAGGACCGGCGTATCGCGCAGCTTAAATCCGCATTTACCGTAACATAGCAGTTTTGCCGCGCCATCGCGGCAAACTAACCAAGCATTCACCTCCGCACCGCATCCTCGCGAAAAAAATCAATGTGACAGACGGGGGTGCCAATGGCTTCGGGCTTTCATGCGATCCATCGCGGAGCGATTTTCTGGCTCGACCGCGCGCTGCTCGTCCTCTTCGCCTCGACACTCATCGTCACCGCCATTGTCGCCAGCATCCCGGCCCGCGCCGTCTCGGGGAACGCCGACGCGATACAAGCAAAGGCCCATATGGAGCCGATCGACTTGCGTTAAGGCGCGCTGGCGCAGCTTTTTAAAAATCGCTAGCGATGCCCTTGTTCTCCCAGTCACCGTAGCGCACCGGCTCGGGACCCTCGCGGCCGTTGATTTCCTTGGGACGCGGCGCGGCAACTTGCGCGGCGCGACGCTCTTCGGCTTCGGCCAGCGCCCGTCGCGCGGCGGGGCTCAACATTTTGTCGGGCGCGGCGCCCGGCACGGGCTCAGCTTGGGGATTGTCGTTCATCGCTCGGTCCTTTATGCCTTCCCACATAGATCTCTTCCCGCGACTTTTCCAGCAAAGCGATCCGTGACACCCCATTTCCGTTCCAAAACAAGCGCCCACGCGCCAGACAACGCCCCCGCGCCCGGACTTGCCGCGCGGCAGGCTGCGGCTGCCATTCTTGCCGACGTGCTCGGGGGCGGCCGGTCGCTAGATGATTCCTTTACCGGCGCGAGCCCCAACCCCGCCTTGAAGGACCTCGACGCGCGCGACCGCGCCCTGGTGCGCTCGATTACCACCGCCGCATTGCGGCGCTTCGGTCTCATCCGCCTCGCCCTCGCGCAAAGGCTGGAGCGCGGCCTGCCCAAACGGGCCGGCATGCTCGAATGGATCTTGATCGTCGGCGCGGCGCAAATCCTGTTTCTTGACGTGCCGGACCGCGCGGCGGTCGATCTCGCCGTGCGGGCGGTGCGGCTCGACAAGAATGCCGCGAGTTTCGCCGGGCTGACCAATGCGGTGCTGCGCGGCATCGCCCGCGACCGCGACGATATTCTCGCCCAGGCCGATGCCTTGCGCGACGAAACCCCAGGCTGGCTCGCCGCGCGCTGGGCGCAAGCCTATGGCCTGGACCGGGCCAGCGCCATCGCCAGTGCCCATCGGCATGAGCCATCGATCGATCTCACCGTCAAGGCCGATCCTGACCTTTGGGCGCAGCGCCTCAGCGGACGCGCCCTCCCCAATGGTTCGGTGCGGCTCGAAACCCATGCGCCGATCCCCGAGCTCGACGGCTATGACCAGGGCGAATGGTGGGTGCAAGATGCCGCCGCCAGCCTGCCCGCACGGCTCCTGCACGTGCAGCCGGACGAGCGGGTGGCGGATCTTTGCGCCGCGCCGGGCGGCAAGACGGCGCAATTGGCGGCGCTTGGCGCCGACGTCACCGCCGTCGACCGCTCGGCCCAGCGGCTGAAACGCCTTGCCACCAATCTGGAACGTCTCGGCCTTACCACCCATGTGGTGGTCGATGACGCCCAAAACCTGCAGGCGGACCCATTCGATGCGGTGCTGCTCGACGCGCCCTGTTCGGCCACAGGCACGATCCGCCGCCATCCCGACGTCGCCTGGGTGCGCACGATCGGCGACATCACCAAGCTCGCGGCCCTGCAAAGTCGCCTGCTCGACAAAGCGGTCAGCCTGCTCAAGCCGAACGGACGGCTCGTCTATTGCACCTGCTCGCTCGAGCCCGAGGAAGGCGAAAACCAGATCGCCGCCCTGCTGCGCCGCAATCCGGACGTGGTCCGCGAGCCGATCGACCCCGCCGAAATCGGCGGCTGGGCCCAATGCCTGACCCCGGACGGCGACCTGCGCACCCTCCCTTGCCATCTACCCGACCCCGAGCCGCGCTTCGCGGGCCTCGACGGTTTCTTCGCCAGCCGCCTGCGGCGGAAAGGGTAGAGCGACGCGATCACCATCAATTCGCGTCCGCGTTTCCAACGGCTTCGAGCGCTCGCGCGGGCACACGCCGAATCTGGAATCCGGTCTTGCTCTGCTCGAACCCGGCCTGGGCGTAAAAGCGCAGGGTCGCGGGATCTTTCGAGCCGGTCATCAGCATCACTTTGTAGCAATCGTGCCGCCAGGCAGCGGCAATGGCATGCAGCAGCACCTGACGGGCATAGCCGCGGCCGCGATGCGCGGTGTCGGTGACGACATTTTCGATTAGGGCATAGGGCGTGCCGCCTCGGGTGAGATTGGGCACCACGATCAGCGCGCAGGTGCTGACCGGCTCGTTTGCCAAATATCCGATGAAGATTGCGCTGCCGCGATAACGGAAAAAATCAGCGATGATTCGGGCCGCGTCCTCCAGCGCCGGGGCCGGCACCCCGGGGTGCAATTGCCCATAGAGCCGCAACAGACCGGGCAAATCCTGCGCCGTCGCGGCCCTGATGGTGAATTCTTGCGTCATCAGAGCTCCTTTACCCTTCGCTATCTTTGGGGGTCCAATCCCCGTTCCATTACGGTTAACAATTTCTAAACTCCCTCGCGGCACTGTATAAGTCCTGGTCAGGAATCTTGAGGGTTCAGGCCATTGACTCGTTTCCGCGCCCGCCGACATCGGCGCGACCTTGAGGAGGCTGCCGTTTTGAGCAATTCCACCGCTTCAACGGAGATGCGTGAGCCTATGAATGCCCTGCAACGCATCGGCCTTGTCTCGCCCTGGCGCACGTTCGGCCGTTTCAGCACTGCCGTCCCGAGCCGGCTGATCATTGCGCCGCCCGACATTCGGACCAGCGATCCGACCATCGCCAGCGACATTTACGCCGGATATTTCTCGTTCGAAGGCCGGGTCGTTAACACCCATGGCCAATCGCCCTTCGCGATCGAGCCGCCTTCGGCCGATTGGGCGCGGCGCCTCAATGAATTCGGCTGGCTGCGCCATCAGCGCGGCGCCGGCAGCGCGCTGTCGCGCGAAAATGCGCGCGCGCTCGTCACCGACTGGATCGCGATCTGCGGCAAGGCGCGGCGCGGCCATGCTTGGGAGGCGCGCGTGATCGCGCGGCGCATTCTCTCCTGGCTCAGCCAATCGCCGCTGCTGCTGGAGGGTGCGGACCGCAGCTTCTACCAGCAATTCCTGAAAAGCCTCGCGCGCCAAGCGACCGTTTTGCGCCGGCGCATGCAGAGCGAAGCCCAGGACGAGCGCGTATTGTTCGGCGCCATCGCGCTTGCGGAACTCGGTCTCTGCGCCGAGGGCCTCGCCTCGCTCGCCCGACTCGGCACGCAGCTTCTCGCCCAGGAATTGCAGCGCCAGATCTTGCCCGACGGCGGCCATATCAGCCGCAACCCGCGCATTTTGATTGACCTGATGCTCGACCTTCTGCCCCTGCGCCAGGCCTATGGCGCGCGCGGCCAGCAGGCGCCCGTCGAACTGCTCAACACGATCGACCGGATCATCCCCATGCTGCGCATGTTCCGCCACGGCGACGGGTCGCTCGCGCTGTTCAACGGCATGGGCGTCACGGCGCCGGACATTCTCGCGACGATCCTTGCCTATGACGACGCGCAAGGGGTCGCGATCACCAATGCGCGCTATTCGGGCTACCAACGCATCGAATCGGGCGGCAGCATCGTGATCATGGATACCGGCCGTGCGCCGCCGCCGGTCTTTTCGCTCGATGCCCATGCCGGTGCCCTTTCCTTCGAATTCTCCAGCCGGCAAAGGCAGATCATCGTCAATTGCGGCGCGCCGGAAAAGGGACGCCAGGCGCTGCGCGAACTGACACGCGCCACGGCGGCGCATTCGACTTTGGTGGTCAACGACACGTCCTCCTGCCGCATCGCCCCCGCTGCCGGGCAAGCCGAGTGGCTCGGTGGGCAAATTCTGGCCGGGCCGCGGCACGTGCCGGTTGCCCGCCAGGATGCGCTGCAGGCGACCGAAGTGACCGCTGCGCATGACGGCTACACCCGGCCGATGGGGCTCATCCACCAGCGCAAGGTCAAGCTCAGTGCCGACGGCAAGACGCTGACCGGGGAGGATAAGCTGCTGCCTGCACCCCGCCGGCGCGGCGGCAAGGTCGATCGGCCTTATGCCGTGCGGTTCCATCTGCATCCGTCAGTCCAGGTGCGGCGCGCTGCCTCCGAAGATCAGGTGCTGCTGGTGCTACCGGGCGGTGAGACCTGGCGCTTCATGACGATGGATGCCCCGATTACGTTCGAGGAAAGCATTTACGTCGGCGCCGCTGACGGGCTGAAACGCACCCACCAACTGGTCGTGCAAGGCCAATCCGGCCCCCGCCCGGTGCTGAAATGGATGCTGCACCTCGTCGCCGATGCCAAGGGCCAGGGAGCGTAATCGGTACCCCCGGCCATATCGTGCAATGGGACGTGGTTTGTGCTATGGAGGTAGAATATAGACAAATAGGAACCTTGGAACATGGCGCTGAGCATCAAAGACCCGAAAACGGAGCAGCTCGCCCGCACCCTTGCCGCGCGCACGGGCGAATCGATTACCACGGCGACGCGGCGAGCCCTCGAAGAGCGGCTGCGGCGAATGGGGTCCGACACGCGCAAGGCGGCCCTTCTGGAGGATCTGGAAGCGATCCAGCGCCGTTGGAATGCGCTGCCGGTGCTGGATAACCGCCCGCCCGACGAGATTGTCAGCTACGACGAAAACGGCATTCCAAACTAGGGTCAGGACCTCATGGTCATCGACACATCCGCAATCGTTGCGATTGCCTTCAATGAACCTGAGGCAAAGAGTTTCCGCGAACGGATTGCAGACGATCCCGTTCGGCTCATCTCGGCAGCAACAATTTTGGAAGCGGCGATGGTGATTGAGACGCGGCAGGGCGAAGCTGGCGGTGGGGAACTCGATCTTTGGCTGCATAAGGCGAAGGTTGAGATTGTTGCCGTGACTGCTGACCATGCTGATCAGGCCCGCCGCGCTTGGCGCCGGTATGGCAAAGGACGCCACGCCGCTGCGCTGAACTTTGGCGATTGTTTTTCCTACGCGCTTGCATCGCTTACGGGTGAGCCTTTGCTGTTCAAGGGCAATGATTTTGCGCAAACTGATATCGTGGCGGCATGAGGGGTGCACGGGCGCGTTGATCTGTGCTATCCGCCGCTCCAGTCTTTAACCTCTGTCGAATGGACCGCGGGCTTCCAGCCCGCAGTGGCCTGGAGGGCCGCGCTCCATTCAACCAACTGGAGCCCCCATGGCCAGCGATTTGCGCCACGTCACCCGCGCCCTTCTCTCCGTGTCCGACAAGACCGGTCTTATCGATTTTGCCCACGCCCTGCATGCGCGTGGCATCGAACTGGTCTCGACAGGGGGCACGAGCAAGGCGATCAGCGACGCCGGTCTGCCGGTGCGCGATGTGGCCGATCTCACGGGCTTTCCCGAAATGATGGACGGCAGAGTGAAGACGCTGCATCCGAAAGTGCATGGCGGCCTCCTGGCCATCCGCGAGAACCCCGAGCACGAAGCGGCGATGCTGGCCCATAATATTCCGGCCATCGACCTGCTCGTCGTCAACCTCTACCCGTTCGAGGCGACGCTGGCGAAAGGCGCCTCCGAAGAGGATTGCGTCGAGAATATCGATATCGGCGGCCCGGCAATGATCCGCGGCGCGGCCAAGAACCACAATGATGTGGCGGTGATCGTCGATACCGCCGACTACGCCGCGATCCTCGCCGAACTCGAACAGAATGCCGGCGCGACGACGCTGAAACTGCGCAAGCGCCTCGCCCAGAAGGCCTATGCGCGCACCGCCGCGTACGATGCCGCCATTTCCAACTGGCTCGCGGAAGTGGTCGACGAACCCGTGCCGGCGTTCCGCGCCATCGGCGGCAAACTCGCTGAGCAAATGCGCTACGGCGAAAACCCGCATCAGAGCGCGGGCTTCTACCGGACGGCGGAGACCCGTTTCGGCGTGGCCACGGCGAAACAATTGCAGGGCAAGCAGCTCTCGTTCAACAATGTGAACGATACGGATGCAGCTTTCGAATGCGTCGCCGAATTCGATGCGCACGAGACCGCGGCCGTCGCCATCATCAAGCACTCCAACCCGTGCGGCGTTGCAGCGGCATCGACCTTGGCGGAAGCCTACCAGAAAGCGCTCGCCTGCGATCCGGTCTCGGCCTTCGGCGGCATCGTCGCACTCAACCGCAAGCTCGATGCCGCTGCGGCGCAGGAGATCGTGAAAATCTTCACCGAAGTGATCATCGCGCCGGACGCGGATGAGGACGCCATCGCCCTGATCGCAGCCAAGAAGAACCTACGTCTGCTCGTGACCGGCGGCCTCCCCGATCCGCGCGCCAAGGGGCTCGCGGTGCGCAATGTCGCTGGCGGTCTGCTCGTACAGTCGCGCGACAATGCGGTCGTCGACGACATGCAATTGCGCATCGTCACCAAGCGCGCACCGAGCGAGCAGGAATGGACGGATATGAAATTCGCCTTCCGGGTCGCCAAGCACGTGAAATCGAATGCGATCGTCTATGCGAAAAATCTCGCAACGGTCGGCATCGGCGCCGGCCAGATGAGCCGTGTCGATTCATCGCGCATCGCGGCGTGGAAAGCGCAGGAAGCGGCGAAGGCCGCCGGCCTCGCCGAGACTCTCGCGAAAGGCGCGGTGGTCGCGTCCGACGCCTTCTTCCCATTCGCGGACGGCCTGCTCGCCGCCGCCGAAGCCGGCGCAACCGCGGTCATTCAGCCCGGCGGCTCCATGCGCGACGAGGACGTGATCAAGGCCGCGGATGACGCCGGACTAGCGATGGTGTTCACCGGGGTCAGGCACTTCCGGCACTGATCGTGCATGAACGGAGCGTGGCCTTCGGGGCTGCGCTCCATTCACACTTGCTCCCGCAGCAACCTGCGGATGATCTTCCCCGTCGTCGTCAACGGCAGTTCGGTCACGAAGGCGATCTCACGCGGATATTCGTGCGCCGAGAGATGCTTCCGCACGAAGGATTGGATCTCGGCGGCAAGCTCGGCCGATTCCGGAACATTCGGCTTCAGCACCACGAAGGCCTTCACCAATTCGCCGCGCAATGGATCTGGCTTGCCGACCGCCGCCGCTAGGGCAACGGCCGGATGGCGCAGCAGGCAATCCTCGATCTCGCCCGGGCCGATGCGATAGCCCGACGAGGTGATGACATCGTCGTCGCGGCCAAAGAAGGTCACATAGCCCTCCTCGTCCATCACGCCCTGGTCGCCGGTTAGGAGCCAATCGCCACGATACTTCGCGTGCGTCGCTTGCGGATTGTTCCAATAGGAGAGGAACATCACAGGATTGGGCGCGCGGATCGCGATTTCGCCGGCTTCGCCCGGCGCGCAGCGCGTTCCATCCTTGCGGATGACAGCCGCGTCATGGCCCGGCACCGGCTTGCCGATCGCGCCTGGCTTGCTGACGCCGATCACGGCGCAGGAGCCAAGCACGAGATTGCACTCGGTCTGGCCGTAAGCCTCGTTGATGGTCAGGCCGAATGCCGTGCGGCCCCAGGCGTAGGTCTCCGCGCCCAAGGACTCGCCCGCCGCCGCGAGCGTGCGCAATTTGAGATCATAGCGCTGCCGAATGTCCGGCACGGCGCGCATCATCCGCAGCGCAGTCGGCGGCACGAAAATGTTGCGGATGGCGTGATCAGCCATCAGGCGCAATGCAGCCTCCGGATCGAATTTCTCGAATTTGCGCGCAACAACCGTCAGGCCAAAATGCAGACTCGGCAGCAGCATGTTCAAAAGCCCGCCGGCCCAGGCCCAATCGGCCGGCGTCCAGGCAAGATCGCCAGGTTGCGGCAGAAACTCGTGGCTGAATTGCACCCCAGGCAAATGACCGAGCAGCACACGATGCGCATGCAGCGCGCCTTTCGGCGGCCCCGTCGTGCCGGACGTGTAGATCATCAAGGCCGGATCGTCGGCGCTCGTGTCTTCCGCTATGAAATTGGCGCTCGCCTTGCTTAAGAGGTCCTGCCAGCCAAGCGCGGACTCACCGGCGCCATCGACCGACACGACCAGTTTCAGCTCGGGCAATTGCGCGCGGATCTGCGCGATCTTGGCGAGGCTCGCGGCATTGGTGATCAGCGCGCTCACGCCCGCGTCCTGCAGACGGTAGAGCAGCGCATCCGGCCCGAACACCACCGCCAGGGGCAGCGCGATGGCGCCAAGCTTGTAGGTGGCGACATGACCGATCGCCACCTCCGCCATCTGCGGCAGCAGAATCGCCACCCGGTCGCCGCGCCACACGCCGAAATGTCGCAAAGCGTTGGCGAGCCGGTTGGATTGGTCGCGAAAGACGCCAAAGGTGAGCGCCTTTACCGCGCCGGCGGCGGACACGTCGAGAATCGCCGGCCGCTCGGGCGCGGCAGCAGCCCAACGGTCGCAGACATCGACGCCCATATTGTAGCGCGGCGGAATCGCCCAGCGGAACGACGCGTAGAGCTGCGCGTAATCGGAGTGAAACTGAAGCATGATTTCGTTCTTACGGACTCGCGTGGGGAAAGCCAATCATGGCGGCGCCGTCGTGCCGAGCAGCGCGGCGACGGCCAGAATGCCGAGGCCGAGCAGAATTTCGAACAGGACATTGCTGGCGAGAAGCCGCGTCACCTGCGCCGTGTCGGACCCGTGCGCCATCAAGCGCGGCAGCAACGCGAAGCGGTTGAGCGAGGCGAGCACGATGAGCACCGCGAACAGGATCAGCTTGTCGAGAAGCAGCCAGCCATAAGCGTTTCCACGCAGGTTCTGCCAATCGCCGACATGCAGCCACACATTCACCGCCGCGCTGAGCGCGATGGCGACCACGGCAAAATAGCCGGCGCGCGAAAAGCGCTGCAGCACCGGCACATGCTGTTCGGCGGAGAGACCGTCCGTCGGCGCGCGCAAGACGAGCAGCAAAGGCAACAGGCCGCCAAGCCACAGGCCCGCCGCGAGCACATGGACCGCATAGGAGAGAATCGCGACGAAGGCGAGGCCGCCCGATGCGGCGGCAGCATGGCCGAGCAAGGCCTGGCTGACGAGCAGCGCTCCGCCGAGAGCGGCGGCAACAACAAACCTATATTGGCGCGGCTGGAAGACCAAGACGATCAGCAAGGCTGGATAAAGCGCTAAGCGAACGAGCCAGGCGTGACCGAAGGACGTCTCAAGCAAATAGGTCCGCCACAGCGACGGATCGCCGAGCGTGTCCCCGACATCGGCGACCGAGAACGTGAGCCATGCGCAGCCGGAGGCGATCGCCAACAGGGCTGCCCCCTGCACGATGCGCCAGAAAGACGGGGCGAACCGCTCCGCCGGTGCCGCGTAGAAGGGAAACAGGGAGGTTCCGAACATGCCGACGACGCTGGCGAACTGAATCCAGCGCGCCCAGATTTCGGGGTCGAACTCCATGGCCGGAACCTCGTTCTCTTATGGCGCGACGGTGAAGCTGAAGCTGCCTTGTGTCTTGTGCGTGTCAACCGACACGACATGCCAGGTTACCTTGTATGTGCCCGCTTTCAGGGCCGAAGGCACTTTGACGATCAGGATTTTGTTATTGCCCGGATCGACCTCTGGCTTGCCGAGCGCAACGGCATCGCCCGCCTCCGTAGCCAGCGTGACTTGCGAAAATTTTGGTTCGACGCCCTCGCTGTAGGTGAGCTTGATTTCACTGGGCGCCGAAACGCTGCTACCGGCGCCAGGAACTGCTGTTCGTAGTTGCGCATGGGCCCAGGCGAGGCCTGCCGTCCAGATAAGCGCGAGTAGGGACAGGCTGGTGATTAGAATTTTACGGAACATGGGGAATATCCTTTCATCTGTTTGGATGCGCTAACGGGCACGTCATGGTCTTGGTTTTGGAAGGGGGTTCTCGGCCGTTACATGCCCGGCATGCCGCCGCCGATGCCGGCTGCGTCGAATTCGACATCGACAGAACCCGCCTTTTCGAAGGTCAAAGTCGCCCTGATCTTGTCGCCCTTTTTGACCTGGTTTTTCAGGCCGACCATCATGATGTGAATGCCATTCGGCTTGAGCACGAGCGTCTGGCCGGGCTTGATCTCGACGCCGGTTTCGAGCTCGCGCATCTTCATCACGCCGCCAGCGGTCGACATTTCGTGGATCTCGAAATGATCGGCAATGGGTGTCGAACCGCCGATCAAGCGGTCGGGCTCGGCACCTGTATTGGTGATGGTGATATAGCCGACCGCCGCGTCGGCGCCCTTGGGCGTCGCACGGGTCCACGGCATGGCAAGCTTGATTTTGCCCGCCATGTAGACGGACGACATATCCGCGAGCGCCGGTTCGGCCAAAAAGCAAGCCGACGTTGCGGTGGCGGCAAGAAGGCGTAGGAAAATGCGTTTGTGCATGGGACTGCCCTCACTGAAAGATCGGCTTGCCGATGGACAGGGCAAGATTGTCGGTAATGCGCTTGGCATAGTTGAAGCTGAAGTCATATTCGTGCGTGCCGTCGGAACTCAACGGCAAGTAGGTGAAGGTCGGGAGCGCCAACTCGTCGGAAACGCCGGGATCATCGATCCCGAGCGTGGCTGGGAAAATACGGTCCCCAGCGACTGAATGCGCGTCTGCTTGTTGCACGGTAACAGTCACGCCTAGCGCGAACGCGCCGGCGAGCGATAGTCTGATCGACATGAGAAAAGATCCTTGATGAGAACTGTGATCGGCCGCCGTCCTTAGAGTCGGCCGGGCTATGGTTCAGATCAGGATCGGCGGCGCGCGGGAGCGAGCGGAGCGCTGGATCGGCGCCGGACGGGGCAGATCGTAGGCCGGCGGCATGGGCGCTGCGGCGCGCACAAACTCCCGCGGCGGGGCAATGTGACCGGCCGGCGGAACCGTTCCGGCGAGATGGGTCAGCGACTGGCAGAACGGGCAGTCGTCGTGACGATGCACGGGGCCCGGCGCCTGGCCCGGCTGATCGGGCGCCGCGTCGGATACATGCAGGCACAGCGGCACGTCCTGACCGAGCGCGGCGCTCAGCGCCAAGATTTCGCGCGGCACGCCGTCCGCCCGCGCCGGCGTGACGATATGGACGGGCAGCAAGACTTGCGCGAGCAGGGCAAGCGCCGCGAGCGCGAGGGCGATCGACCGCGGCGCACAGCGCATCTGCGCACGCCAATCGCTTCGCATCCGCTGCATGGTGGAGCGCCTCAACAAAGCCCCTGAACCTCGCCTCTCTCCAGCTTCGCCCGATCCTATAGCATGCGGCTACGGCTTCGTGAAATACGGCATGGCGGACGCGTTCGCCGCAGACTCACTTCTGTTTGACGGCGGTCCAGGTGCCGCCGCATTCGTCGGAATTCGACGCCCACGCGCCCGTCGCATTGCGCGGATGCAGATGGCCGGAGGCGCGGACGACATGGCCATCCTGCTCGAGATGAGCCCAGGCCGTACCGTCGTCATTGACCGCGCCGATCATGTCGTCGGGATTCTCATCCGTGCGATAGATGCGGTTGTCGCGGATGCTGACGTCGCCCGACACCGATTTTGTGCAATCCCCCACCGTCGTCTTGCCGATCACGTGCCACGTGCCGTCAAAAGATGCTGCGAACGCGTGCGTGGAAAACACTGCGGCGCAAAGGACAAAGAACAAGCGAAGCATGGAACCCTCGAAGGAACGCTTGGACCCGTTAATCTTTCGGACCGACCGGGAACAAAGACGCGACGAATCGCTGACTGACCCTATGTGCCAATTTGTTCCCGCTAGATCTAGAGGCGATACCGGCATGAGGCCCCTAACGTATCCGTTTAGGCAGCTTGCCTCGCTCTGCCCCATCGGCGCACGTTAGGACATGTGCATCAGATTGAAACATTCGTTTCGTCGATTTCTGACTTGCTTGCACACGCATAAAGCGCAAAGTTACGCTCCACAAAGTATGAATATATGACTGATACAGCAGCTTTACCTTATCGCCCGAATGTTGGAATCGTTCTGTTCAATCGCGCCGGACTGGTTCTGGCAGGACGCGCGCGCAATTCCGGCCCTGAGATCGTGACGCCGGGGCATGAATGGCAGATGCCGCAAGGCGGGATCGATCCCGACGAGGAGATCGTCGCCGCGGCGCGGCGCGAATTGTTCGAAGAGACGAACGTAACGTCCGTCGCGCTGCTGGCGATCGCGCCGGACACCTGGACCTACGATTTTCCCCCCTATTCCGGCCCGCCGCACAAGCTCGACAAATTTCGCGGCCAATCGCAACGCTGGGTGGCGCTCCGCTTCGAGGGCGATGACGGCGAGATCAACGTGCTCAATCCGGGCGGCGGCGAGCCGGCCGAATTCTCCGCCTGGGATTGGTTCCCGCTCGGCGAATTGATTCACCGCGTCGTGCCATTCAAGCGGCCGGTCTACGAAAAGGTGCACGCCACCTTCGCGCATTTCGCGGCGGTGTCGCGGTATTCGGTGACGAGAAGAGTTTAAAGCCTGCGGCCTCTTGATGCGTGCTGACCTTAGAACATGTTGTTTTTTGGCGGAATCGCAAAGGATCGCGACCGTCCCGGTCGCATGTGGCCGCACCAAAGAAGATTGCAGTGCGACGGGGACGGTCGCGGTCCTTTAAGCCACGGACCGCCTCCCCGCACGACCCGGCATTCGTCCCACTAAAAAAGGCCGCCGGAGCGACCTTTTTTCAGTCTTTTCTTCAGTGCCGTTCGGCGCCGCCGCTCGACCCGAGCCGTAACGTCGCCTTGACCTCGTTGAGCTGGTTCAGGCGCTCAGTTGCGATGCGCTTGGCCTCGCCTTCCGAAGCCGAGGCGGCTTCTTCTTCAAGGTGCTTGATCTCAGCGGCCAGATGCAGCTCGTTCAGCTCTTCGAGCGGAATTGCATATTCGGCCAGAATGGTCAGGCCGGTCGGCGCGACTTCGGCAAAACCGCCGCGCACGAACATGCTTTTCGCTGCGCCACTGCTGCCGCCCTTCATGATCACGAGGCCCGGGCGCAGGGTCGTCATCACCGGAGCATGGTTCGCCAGAACCGTGAACTGGCCTTCCGAGCCCGGCACGATCACGTCCTCGACTTCGCCGATGAACAGCTGCTTCTCGGGCGAAACGAGTTCAAAATGAAAAGTTGCCATCTAGATCATCCGTGCAATTGCCGGCTTCCGCCCGCAAAGGAACAGCGGGCGAAATGCCCGCGCTCCAATATTAGGCGGCTGCGGCGAGCTTCTGGGCCTTTTCGACCGCTTCCTCGATCGTGCCGACCATATAGAAAGCAGCTTCCGGCAGGTGGTCGTATTTGCCTTCGACGAGGCCCTTGAAGCCCTTGATCGTGTCGGCGAGCGACACGAGCTTGCCCGGCGAACCGGTGAAGACTTCGGCCACATGGAACGGCTGGCTCAGGAAGCGCTCGATCTTGCGGGCGCGAGCGACGCTGAGCTTGTCCTCTTCCGAGAGCTCGTCCATACCGAGAATGGCGATGATGTCCTGCAGGGCCTTGTAACGCTGCAGCACCTGCTGCACCTGACGGGCGACGCCGTAATGTTCGTCACCGACGACGAGCGGCGAGAGCATGCGCGAGGTCGAGTCGAGCGGGTCCACGGCCGGATAGATGCCCTTTTCCGCGATCGAGCGCGACAGCACGGTGGTCGCGTCCAAGTGGGCGAAGGAGGTCGCCGGCGCCGGGTCGGTCAAGTCGTCGGCCGGCACGTAAATCGCCTGCACCGAGGTGATCGACCCTTTGTTGGTGGTGGTGATGCGTTCCTGCAGCGCGCCCATGTCGGTCGCGAGCGTCGGCTGGTAACCCACGGCCGAAGGAATGCGGCCCAGGAGCGCCGAGACTTCCGAGCCGGCCTGTGTGAAGCGGAAGATGTTGTCGACGAAGAACAGCACGTCCTGGCCCTTGTCACGGAAGTCTTCCGCGATGGTCAGACCCGAGAGTGCGACGCGCATGCGGGCGCCCGGCGGCTCGTTCATCTGGCCGTAAACGAGAGCGCATTTGGAACCTGCGGTCGAGCCGCCAGTTTCCTTGGGGTCCTTGTTGACGCCGCCTTCGATCATTTCGTGATAGAGGTCATTGCCTTCGCGGGTGCGCTCGCCGACGCCCGCGAACACCGAATAACCACCGTGGGCCTTGGCGATATTGTTGATCAGCTCCATGATCAGCACGGTCTTGCCGACGCCAGCGCCGCCGAACAGGCCGATCTTACCGCCCTTGGCGTAAGGCGCGAGCAGATCGACGACCTTGATGCCGGTCTCGAGAATTTGCGCTTCCGTCGATTGCTCTGCGTAGGACGGCGCGGGCTGATGAATGGCGCGCTTGCCGCTGGTTACCACCGGGCCGGCTTCGTCCACCGGCTCGCCGATGACGTTGATGATGCGGCCCAGGCATTCGTCGCCCACCGGCACCATGATCGGTCCGCCGGTGTCTTCGACTTCCTGACCGCGGACCAGACCTTCCGACGTGTCCATCGCGATGCAGCGCACGGAATTTTCGCCCAAATGCTGCGCGACTTCGAGAACCAGACGATTGCCCTGGTTCTTGGTTTCGAGCGCATTGAGAATTTCCGGCAGATTGCCGTCGAATTGCACGTCAACCACGGCGCCGATGACCTGCGTGATGCGGCCGATGTTGTTGGCGGTCTGAGTCATGACTGGCCCTTTTCCTCGATCTATCAGAGCGCTTCCGCGCCCGAAATAATTTCAATGAGTTCTTTGGTGATCATCGCCTGACGGGTGCGGTTGTACAGCGTCGTCTGCTTGCGAATCATCTCACCGGCATTGCGGGTCGCGTTGTCCATCGCGCTCATGCGCGCGCCCTGTTCGGACGCGGCGTTTTCGAGCAACGCGCGGAACACCTGCACCGAAATGTTGCGCGGCAGCAGCACATTCAAAATGCCTGCCTCATCCGGCTCATATTCGTAAGGCGTGTTGGTGCCGCCGTTGTCGGACGCTTTCGCTGCGGGAATTTCCGCCGGAATCAGCTGTTGCGCCGTCGGGATCTGGGCGATCACCGATTTGAATCGCGAGAAGAACAGGGTGCAGACGTCGAACTCGCCTTTGTCGTACATGGCGAGCAGACGCTTGCCGATCGGATCAGCGTGCTGATAGCCGATCTGGCGCGCCGCGCGGAGGTCGATCACGTCGATGATCTGCTTTTCGAACTGGCGGCGTAGAACGTCATAGCCCTTCTTGCCGACGCAAAGGATCTTGACGACCTTGCCCTGCGCCATCAGCGAATTGGCCTTGTCGCGTGCGAGGCGGGCGATCGACGAATTGAACGCGCCGCACAGGCCGCGCTCCGCCGTGCAGACGACGAGCAGGTGCACGTCGTCCTTGCCCGTGCCGGTCAGCAATTTCGGCCCTTGCGTCATCGCGCCAAGACCGGCGGTCAGATTCGCCAGCACCGCCTCCATCCGCGCGGCATAAGGCCGAGCGGCTTCGGCCGCGCTCTGGGCGCGACGCAGTTTCGCCGCCGCGACCATCTGCATGGCCTTGGTGATCTTCTGCGTCGCCTTCACCGAGGCGATCCGGTTTCGCATATCCTTTAAGGATGCCATGAGCGTTTAGTCCCTTAAGGTCTTAGGGGGCCGCGTCTTTAAGCGAAGGACTTGGCGAAATTGTCGACCACCGACTTCAGCGTCGCGCCATCGTCGTTCGAAAGGTCCTTCGAATTGGCGATGCTGGTCAGCAAGGCCCCGTGCTGCGTGCGCAGGATCGCGAGCAGGCCGTCCTCGAAGGCACGCACGCGGTTGAGCGGCAGCTTGTCGAGATAACCGTTCACGCCGGCGTAGATCACGCAGACCTGCTCTTCCATCTTCAGCGGCGAGAATTGCGGCTGCTTCAGGAGTTCGGTCAGGCGCGAGCCGCGGTTCAGCAGGGCCTGGGTCGTAGAATCGAGGTCCGAACCGAACTGCGCGAAGGCCGCCATTTCGCGGTACTGCGCGAGCTCGCCCTTGATCTTACCGGCGACCTTCTTCATCGCCTTGGTCTGGGCCGAGGAGCCGACGCGCGACACCGAGAGGCCGACGTTCACCGCCGGACGGATGCCCTGATAGAACAGGTCGGTTTCGAGGAAGATCTGGCCGTCGGTGATCGAAATCACGTTGGTCGGAATATAGGCCGACACGTCGTTGGCCTGGGTCTCAATGACCGGCAGCGCCGTCAGCGAGCCAGCGCCATTGGCGTCGTTCAGCTTCGCAGCGCGCTCAAGCAGGCGGGAGTGCAGATAGAACACGTCACCCGGATAGGCTTCGCGGCCCGGCGGACGGCGCAGCAGCAGCGACATCTGGCGGTAAGCCACAGCCTGCTTCGAGAGATCGTCATAGATCATCAGGCCGTGCATGCCGTTGTCGCGGAAGAATTCGCCCATGGCGCAGCCGGAGAAGGGCGCCAGGAACTGCATCGGGGCCGGATCGGACGCGGTCGCCGCGATGACGATCGAATATTCCAAGGCTCCCTGCTCTTCGAGCACCTTCACGAATTGCGCGACGGTCGAGCGCTTCTGGCCGACGGCGACATAGATGCAGTAAAGCTTCTGGCTTTCGTTATCGCCCTGGTTCAGCGGCTTCTGGTTCAGGATGGCGTCGAGCGCGACAGCGGTCTTGCCGGTCTGGCGGTCGCCGATGATCAGCTCGCGCTGGCCGCGGCCAACCGGGATGAGGGCGTCGATGGCCTTGAGGCCGGTCGCCATCGGCTCATGCACCGACTTACGCGGAATGATGCCGGGCGCCTTCACGTCGACGCGGGCGCGCCGAGCCGCATGGATCGGGCCCTTACCGTCGATCGGGTTGCCGAGCGCGTCGACGACGCGGCCCAGCAATTCTTTACCGACCGGCACGTCGACGATGGCGCCGGTGCGCTTGACCGTCTGGCCTTCCTTGATGTCGCGGTCCGAGCCGAAGATCACGATACCGACGTTGTCGCTCTCGAGGTTGAGCGCCATGCCGCGGATGCCGTTTTCGAACTCGACCATCTCACCGGCCTGGACATTGTCGAGGCCGTAGACGCGGGCGATACCGTCGCCGACGGACAGAACCTGTCCGACTTCGGTGACTTGAGCCTCGGTGCCGAAATTGGCGATCTCATTCTTCAGGATTGCAGAAATTTCTGCGGCGCGGATATCCATATCAGCCGACCTCTTTCATACGGGTGCGGATTGCGGTGAGCTTGGTCTTGAGCGAACCATCGACCATGCGGGAGCCGACCTTCACGATGAGGCCTCCGATGATGGATGGGTCCACTTTAACAGCAACATCGACGGATTTGCCGCCGGTTACGTTCTGGAGCGCGGACTTGATGTCCGCGAGATGCTGGTCATTCAGGGGCTGCGCCACGGTAACGTCCGCCCGGGTCACGCCATTGGCATGATCGGTCAGCGCGCAATAGCCCTTGATCATGTCGCGGATGGCGAACAGTCGGCGCTTCGACGCGACGAGCTTGATGAAATTGGCGGCAAGACCGGAAATGCCGGCGCGATTCAAAATTTCGCCGAGCACCTTGATCTGCGCCTCGGCGGTGAAAACCGGGCTGCGGACGAGGCGTTGCAAATCGGCGGATTGGTCGATGAGGCTGTCGAAGGCCTTCAAATCGTCGGCAACTTTCGAGAGTGCCGTTTGGTCTTGCGCAAGGGCGAACAAAGCAGAGGCGTAGCGCCCTGTCATTCCTGATACGATCGTCTCTTGGCCAGTCACTTAAAGATCCGGTCGGTTAAAGGGCGGCGCCAGAACGGAGAAGCGCCCCCGTTGCAACACCGACCAAGGTGAGCACGCGGAAAGAAAGCTCAATAAACCGAACGCCCCCCGCGATAAGCGGTTTGGACCTAACACATGGATTTTTGGCACGCAACCCATTGTGACCGCCGGCGACACCAAAATGACCAAATTGCGGCGACAGGTCGCGTGCGCGCAAAAAATGCCTTGCCTGCGTACGAATGAAACGGATTTTGCGGCCCCATCGCGCGAAAACCGCCCCTTACTGGCGAGACAGGCGCGAACCGTTCCGCCTGCGCTATAAGAAGCTTTGCGGATCGACATCCACCGCCACCCGCACGCCGCCGCGTTCCTTCGGCCCCGCCGCCAGCATGGCGCGCAGGAAGCCCTGCAGATCGGCTTGCCGCGGCGCCTTGACGAGCAGGCGGAAGCGGTGCCGGCCGCGCACGACGGCAATGGGCGCCTCCGCCGGGCCGAGGATCGCGAGGTCGTCGCGCCCGGGAAGGCCGTGCGCCAGGCGCCAGCGGTCGGAATGGGGCAGGCCATGGGCAGCCCGCACCAGCGCGCGGGCATGCGCCTCGGCGGACGCCCGGTCATTACCTGAGACGATCAGCGCGGCGAGCCGGCCGAAGGGCGGCAGGCCGGCGCGCTCGCGCATTGCGATCTCCTCCGCATAGAAGCGCTCCGCATCGCCCGACAGGATGGCGCGGATCACCGGGTGATCGGGCTGATAGGTCTGGACAAAGCCGCGGCCGGCAAAATCACCCCGCCCCGCGCGGCCCGTGACCTGCGCCAGGAGCTGGAAGGTGCGCTCGGCAGCGCGCGGATCGCCGTTGGCGAGACCGACATCCGCATCGATGACCCCCGCCACCGCCAGTTTCGGAAAATTGTGGCCCTTGGCGACGAGTTGCGTGCCGATGATGATATCGAATTCGCCGCTCGCGATCGCATCGAGCTCACGCCGCAACCGCATCGTGCCGCCGGGGAAATCCGACGAGAGCACGAGGGCGCGCGCGCCGGGAAAGAGCTCGGCCACTTCCTCGGCCAGCCGTTCGACGCCCGGCCCGCACGCCTGCAGCGCGTCGGGCGTCTGGCATTCAGGACAAATCTCGGGGCGGCGCTCCACATGGCCGCATTGATGGCACATCAGCGCGCGGCGGAAGCGGTGCTCTACCAGCCAGGTCGAGCAATTCGGGCACTGAAAGCGGTGGCCGCAATGGCGGCACAGAGTGAGCGGCGCATAGCCGCGCCGGTTGAGGAACAAGAGCGATTGCGCACCCTCGGCCAACGCGCCACGCACAGCCTCGGCGAGGCGCGGCGAGATCCACGTGCCGCGCGCGCCGGCCTCGGCCCGCATGTCGATCGCGGCAAGCTCGGGCATTTGCCGGCCGCCGAAGCGCGCGGCGAGGCGCAGGTGTTGGTAGCGGCCTTGCGCGGCATTGACCCGCGTCTCGATCGAGGGCGTCGCGGACGCGAGAACGATCGCCGCCTGTTCGAGCTGCGCCCGCACCACCGCCATATCGCGGGCATGGTAGGCGACGCCGTCCTCCTGCTTGTAGGCAGCTTCGTGCTCCTCATCGACCACGATCAACGAGAGCGCCGAGAAAGGCAGAAACAGCGCCGACCGCGCGCCGGCGACGACTTTCACCTCCCCGCTCGCGGCGCCCTCCCAAATGCGGGCGCGCTTGCGGGCGGTGACGCCCGAATGCCATTCGGCCGGGCGCACGCCGAAGCGGGCAGCGAAACGGTCGAGAAATTGCGCGGTCAACGCGATTTCGGGCAGCATGATCAGCGCCTGCCCGCCCGCGCGCAAACTCGCGGCAATCGCCTCGAAATAGACCTCCGTCTTGCCGGACCCCGTCACGCCTTCCAGGAGAATGGCCGAAAATTTACCCTCGCCGACCGCCGCGCCGAGCGCGTCAGCGACGGCGCGCTGGCTGGGTTCGAGCGGAGTTACGGCAAAATCAGGGTTTGGCGTTTCCGCAACCGGCTCGGGCGGCAGGTGAACCGCCTCCAATGCACCGGCATCGATGAGCGCATCGATCACCGCGGTCGAGCAGCCCGCCGCATGGGCCAGCGCCGATTTGGACAGGGCAAATCCTTCCGCGGCCGCCTCCAGCACCCGCCGCCGCGCCGGCGTGAGGCGCTCCGGCACCGCCAGCCCGCGACGCACGCCGATGCGCAGCGGCTCCGGCCCGACATGCTCGGGCGCGCGCACCGCCATGCGCAGCACCATGCCGCGTGGCGCCAGGGTCCAGCGGGCGATCCAATCGACCAACTTGCGCATGGCCGGCCGCAGCGGCGCGATGTCGCGGCGCTGCTTGATCTCGCGCAGATTGCCGCCTGATTCTGCCCGCACCGCCCAGACAATGCCCGTCGCCTCGCGCGTGCCAAGCGGGACGAGCACAAAATCGCCGGGCTGCAGAGCCATGTCCGCAGGGACGCGGTAGGAATAGACCTGATCGACGGCGACGGGGACGAGAATGTCGGCGACAAAGCTCAAGGCACCAGCCTGGGTAAGGAGCGGCAAACCGCGGTTGAGATAAATTTCGACCGATTCGCTGATATAGTCCCGAAAAAAGCGACGGATCGCGCCGTCTCCGTACCGGCTAAACGCGGGAAAAGGAAGCGGTGCTTCGGAAGACGGGCAAAGCAACCAATCCTTCACGAAACCCCGTCATCTTGACGGCATGAACGATATGGACGCCATCGCCTTCCCCGCCGCGCCGGATCTCGCCGCCGAGGCACGCGCCTGGTTCGCGCATATCGGCGTCGAGCGGCGCATGTCGCCCAAGACGGTGGAAGCCTATGGACGCGACCTGCGGCAGTTCCTGACATTCCTGACCGAGCATAACGGCGCGCTGCCGGGCTGCGCCAGTTTCACCTCTCTGAAACCGACCGACATCCGCGCCTTCATGGCTCGCCGCCGTAATGAGGGCATCGAGAGCCGCTCGCTGATGCGTATATTGTCCGGCATCCGGTCTTTCGCCCGGCATCTGGAGCGGGAAGGCAAGGCAAAAGTGTCCGCCTTCTCCGCCGTCCGCACACCAAAAATCGCCCGCAGCCTGCCAAAGCCGCTGGCCGCCGAAGCCGCCCGGCGCGTGACGCAGACCGACACGCGCGCCGGGGAAGAGCGCGAACCCTGGGTGCTGGCGCGCGACGCCGCCGTGCTCGCCCTGCTCTATGGCGCGGGCTTGCGCATTTCCGAAGCCCTGGGGATCACGCGGGCGGCGGCGCCGGTCGGGGAGATCGATGCCGTCACCGTGCTCGGCAAGGGCGGCAAGCAGCGCGCAGCGCCCGTCATCGCGCCGGTGCGCCGGGCGGTCGAGGATTATCTTGCGCTCTGCCCCTATGTGTTGAAGCCGGATGGGCCATTGTTCGTCGGGCAAAAGGGCGGACCGCTCAGCTCGCGCATCATTCAGCTTGCCATGCAGCGGCTGCGCGGTGCGCTCGGCCTGCCCGATACCGCAACCCCGCACGCCCTGCGCCATTCCTTCGCGACCCATCTCTTAGGGAACGGCGGCGATTTGCGCACAATTCAGGAATTGCTTGGCCACGCGTCGCTCTCGACGACGCAGATCTACACGGCGGTGGATTCGGCCCGGCTGCTGGCGGCCTATCGCGCCGCCCATCCGCGCGGCCGATGATCCAGCCTCACGCCCGGCGCGTCCGTGTGTAGCGCCACAGCGCGACGAGCCGCCGCCAGAGCGAATGATGGTGGCTATTGGTGAGCCCCTCGTATTGCAGCGCGGTCTTGATCCACGCCTTGATCGGCGCGGTCTGCTCATGCGCCCATGCGTGGGCCTTCATGACCCATTCGTAGAGCGTCTTGAACCACCCGATCGACAAGAGCTTGTCGCGGCACATGGTGAACAGATAAGCGATCAGGCCGTAGCGCACGATCTCGGCAAAAAGGTAAACGCCGCCGGCAAAAAGCCAATGGTGATGCGCCGCGAGCCAAATGGCAGCGATCTTGAAAATCTCCGGCAACAGCAGCGGGATGAGAAAGATCAGCAGGGTCGGATAAGGCGGCAGGGTCTCCATGAAGGCGGCGACCCGCCGCTTCAGCCCCTCCAGCGGCAGGATGGCGATGAACCAGCCAATGATCGGATGCAGGTGGTCCCACAGCCAGGAGAGGCCGAGAAAGATAAGAGCCGTTGCCAGCCACAGCGCTTTTTTAATCGCACGCATCAATCGCCCCAATTTTGGTCGCCCGCACTATAGCAGGAATTGTGGCGAGATTGACGGGGCGGTCTGAACAGACTGCGGCCTTGCGGGCCGCGGTCCATTCCGCTCAAATATGGATCGAGCGCTTCTCGACCCCCATGGCTGCTTCCTTCACCGCCTCCGACATGGTCGGATGGGCGTGGCAGGTGCGAGCAAGGTCCTCGGACGAACCGCCGAATTCCATCAGCACCGCCGCCTCGTGGATCATTTCGCCGGCGCCGAAGCCCACGATATGCGCGCCGAGCACTGCGTCGGTCGCAGCATCGGCCAAGATCTTCACGAAGCCGTCCGTGTGGCGCATCGCGCGGGCGCGGCCATTGGCCGTGAAGGGGAATTTACCGACTTTGTAGGCAATGCCCGCCGCCTTGAGGTCCTCTTCGGTCTTGCCGACGGACGCGATCTCCGGCGAGGTATAAACGACCGCCGGAATGACGTTGTAATTCACATGGCCATGCTGGCCCGCGAGCATCTCCGCGATCGCGACGCCCTCGTCCTCGGCCTTATGGGCCAGCATCGGTCCACGCACCACGTCGCCGATGGCATAGATGCCAGGCACGTTGGTGGCGAAATGCTCGTCGATCACGACGCGCCCGCGCTCGGTGGCGACCCCGGCCGCCTCAAGGCCGAGACCCTCGATATAGGGAGTGCGGCCGGTCGCGATCAGCACGCGCTCGGCCTGCAACGTTTCCGCCGCGCCGCCGGCGACCGGTTCGAACGTCACATCCGCGCCGGAGGCAGAGGTGGTGACCCCGGTCACTTTCGAGGCAAGGCGGAATTTGATGCCCTGCTTTTCCAGCATGCGCTGGACCTGTTTGACGACTTCGCCGTCCATGCCGGGCAAAATGCGATCGAGGAATTCGATCACCGTCACCTCGGCGCCAAGCCGGCGCCAGACCGAGCCGAGCTCCAGGCCGATGACGCCCGCACCGACGACGACGATATGGGCCGGGACCTTGTCGAGTTCGAGCGCGCCGGTCGATGAAATCACGATCTTCTCGTCGATCGGGATGAAATTGCCGTCCCTGTCGCGCAATTTGGCGACATCGGAACCGGTCGCGATCACGATGTTCTTGGTCTCGAGTTCCCTCACCTTACCGTCCTCGCCGGTGACATTCACCTTGCCGGCGCCCGCGATGGCGCCCGTGCCGATATAGCTCTCGATCTTGTTCTTCTTGAACAGGAAGGCGACGCCCTGCACGTTCGCATTCACCGTATCGGTCTTGTGCTTCATCATCGCGATAAGATCGAGCTTCGGCGTATCGACGACGATGCCGAGCGGCGCAAAGCCGTGCGCCGCTTCATCGAACAATTCGGATGCGTGCAGCAACGCTTTCGACGGAATGCAGCCGATATTGAGGCAGGTGCCGCCGAAGGTCTTGCGCTTCTCGACCACGGCCACTTTGAGCCCGAGTTGCGCCGCGCGAATGGCGCAGACATAGCCGCCGGGGCCGGAACCGATTACCACAAGATCATAGGCAGACATCATTCAACTCCAAACGCGAGAAGGCTGCGCGCGAAAGGCGCGGGGGGTCAGTAGCAGCGCACGCCCCAATAGGTTTCGCGGCAATAGGCGGGGCCGGGGTAGAAATAGGCCGGCTCGTAATAATAGGGCGCGCCGCCCATGCGCGCATGGCGCAGATCGTAGCGGCACTGCTTGTATTCTTTCGTCTTCGGGGTCTCGCCGTAGCTGCGGCAGATGGCATCATCGTTGGCGTCCGAATTGGGCGGCACCTCCACAGTGGCGACGCACCCCGACAGACCGAGACCAAGACCCAGAAGCGCAAGAGCGAGAAAAGACGAACGCATGGAAGTCTCCCCAGGGTGTTCTTTCGCGACAGGCCAATGCGCCGATCCGCGCGCAGCACAGCACATGTCGACTGCGCGCCGAAACGACCCGCAGTCGACTAAAGTACAATCACAGATCCAAGACAAGCCGCGCCGGATCTTCCAATGCTTCCTTGACGCGCACCAGGAAGGTGACCGCTTCCTTGCCGTCGACGATGCGGTGGTCGTAGGAGAGCGCCAGATACATCATCGGGCGGATTTCGAGCTTGCCGCCGATCACCATCGGCCGCTCCTGGATCTTGTGCATGCCAAGAATGCCCGATTGCGGCGCGTTCAGAATCGGCGTCGACATCAGCGAGCCGTAGATGCCGCCATTGGTGATCGTGAACGTGCCGCCCTGCATCTCTTCGAGCTTGAGCTGGCCGTCACGGGCGCGCTTGCCGAAATCGCCGATCGTCTTCTCGATCTGCGCCAGGCTGAGCCGATCCGCATCACGCACCACCGGCACGACAAGGCCCTTGTCGGTGCCGACCGCGATGCCGACGTGATAATAGTTCTTATAGACGAGATCCGTGCCGTCGATCTCGGCGTTCACCGCCGGGATTTCCTTGAGCGCCTGGGTGCAGGCCTTGGCGAAGAAGCTCATGAAGCCGAGCTTCACGCCGTGCTTCTTCTCGAACACGTCCTTGTATTTGGTGCGCAGGGCCATCACTTCGGTCATGTCGACCTCGTTGAAGGTCGTCAGCATCGCGGCGGTGTTCTGTGCGTCCTTGAGGCGGCGGGCGATAGTCTGGCGCAATTTCGTCATGCGCACGCGCTCTTCGCGGGAGGCATCGTCGGGCGCGGAGGGCGCGCGGACGCTCACCGGCGCAGGAGCGGCCGGCGGCAAAGTCACTTGGCCGATGACCGGCGCGCTTGGGCTCGCAATGGCGGCGAGCACATCGCCCTTCAGCACCTGGCCGCGCTTGCCGGAGCCGGCGACATCGGCAACCGCAATATTGCTCTCAGCGGCGAGCTTGGCCGCGGACGGCGCGGGCGGCATCGAAGTTGCGGCCACGGCAGCTTCGGCTTTCGCGGCAGGGGCCGGGGCTTCCGCCTTCGGCGCCGGAGCCTCAGCCTTTGCGGCGGGGGCCGCGGCCGCTGCAGCGCCGCCTGCGCCGATCTGGCCGAGCAGCGCGCCGACGCCGACCGTCTCGCCTTCCTTGGCGACGATCTCGGCCAGCGTTCCCGAGGCGGGCGCGTTGACTTCCAACGTCACCTTGTCGGTCTCGAGTTCGAGCACGGGCTCGTCGGCCTTCACGGCTTCGCCGATCTTCTTGAACCAGCGGCCGATGGTCGCCTCGGTGACGGATTCGCCCAGAGTTGGAACACGGATTTCGGTCATGATGATAACTTTCGATATGTCTATCTTTGAAGAAAAACCGGCGCGGGTTGCGCGCCGGCCGTTTTATTCGGCATAGGCTTGATCGAGGAAGTCCTTGAGCTGGGCGAGATGCTTCGACATCAGGCCGGTCGCGGTCGCGGCGGAGGCCGGACGTCCGACATAGCGCGCGCGCTTGACCTTGCTGCCGATCTGATTGAGCACCCATTCGAGCAGCGGTTCGACAAAGCTCCAGGCTCCCATGTTCTTGGGCTCTTCCTGGCACCAGATGAACTCGGCCTTCTTGAAGCGCGACAATTCATTGACCAGGGCTTTCGCCGGGAACGGATAGAGCTGTTCGACGCGCAGGATATAAACGTCGTCGATGCCGCGCTTCTCGCGCTCCTCGTAAAGATCGTAATAGACCTTGCCCGAGCACAGGATGACGCGGCGGATCTTCTCGTCCTTCACGAGCTTGATCTTCTCGCCCTTGTGCGATTCGGCGTCATCCCACAGCAGGCGGTGGAAGGACGAACCGACCGTCATGTCGTCGAGGGTCGAGACGGCGCGCTTGTGGCGCAGCAGGCTCTTCGGCGTCATCAGGATCAGCGGCTTGCGGATCTCGCGCTTGAGCTGCCGGCGCAGGATGTGGAAGTAATTGGCCGGCGTCGAGCAATTCGCCACCTGCATATTGTCTTCCGCGCACATCTGCAGATAGCGCTCGAGCCGAGCCGAGGAATGTTCCGGCCCCTGGCCCTCATAGCCGTGCGGCAGCAGGCACACGAGACCGGACATGCGCAGCCATTTGCGTTCGCCCGACGACACGAACTGATCGAACAGGACCTGCGCGCCATTGGCGAAATCGCCGAACTGCGCTTCCCACAAGGTCAGGGCGTTCGGCTCGGACAGCGAATAGCCGTATTCGAACCCGAGCACCGCCTCTTCCGAGAGCATCGAATTGATGACCTCGTAACGCGCCTGGCCGTCGCGGATGTGGTTGAGCGGCACGTAGCGCGCTTCCGTCTCCTGATCGATCAGCACCGAATGGCGTTGCGAGAACGTGCCGCGCTCGCAATCCTGACCGGACAGGCGCACGCGGTGCCCTTCGTCGACGAGCGACCCGAAAGCCAAGGCCTCGGCCATCGCCCAATCGATGCCCTCGCCGGTCTCCACCATCTTGCGGCGGTTCTCCAGGAAGCGGCCGATGGTCTTGTGCACGCGGAAGGTCGGGGGAACTTCGGTGATCTTCTGCGCGAGTTCCTTGAGCTTGCTGATGTCGAGGCCGGTCTGGCCGCGCCGGTCGTCTTCGACGAGTTCGTTCGCCGATTTCAAGCCGACCCAGCGGCCGTCGAGCCAATCGGCCTTGTTGGGCCTATAGGCTTGCCCCGCTTCGAACTCGGCCTCCAACCGCTGCCGCCAATCGGCGCGCAACTTGTCGACTTCACCGGCGGTGACCACGCCTTCCGCAACCAGCTTTTCGGAATAAAGCTCCAGCGTCGACTTCAGGCTGCGGATCTTGCGATACATCAGCGGCTGGGTGAAGCCCGGCTCGTCGCCCTCGTTATGGCCATAGCGGCGATAGCAGAACATGTCGATGACGACGGGCTTGTGGAACTGCTGGCGGAATTCGATCGCGACTTTTGCCGCGAACACCACCGCTTCCGGATCGTCGCCGTTCACGTGGAAGATCGGCGCCTCGATCATCTTGGCCACATCCGACGGATAGGGCGTCGAGCGCGAGTAGCGCGGATAGGTCGTGAAGCCGATCTGGTTGTTGATGATGAAATGCAGCGAGCCACCGGTGCGATGGCCCTTGATGGCCGACATGCCGAAACATTCCGCCACGACGCCCTGGCCGGCGAAGGCCGCATCGCCGTGCAGCAGCAGCGGCAGCACTTTCGAGCGCTCGGAGATGTCGCTCAACTGATCCTGCTTGGCACGCACTTTGCCGAGCACGACCGGATTGACGATTTCGAGATGCGAGGGATTGGCGGTGAGCGACAGATGCACCTTGTTGCCGTCGAACTCGCGGTCCGACGAGGCGCCGAGGTGATATTTCACGTCGCCCGAGCCTTCCACATCGTCGGGCGCGAACGAACCGCCGCGGAACTCATGGAACAGCGCGCGATGCGGCTTGTTCATGACCTGGGTGAGCACGTTGAGCCGGCCACGATGCGCCATGCCGAGCACCATATCGCGCACGCCCAATTGGCCGCCGCGCTTGATGATCTGCTCCAGCGCCGGAATCAGCGATTCCGCGCCGTCGAGGCCAAAGCGCTTGGTCCCGGTGAATTTCACGTCGAGATATTTCTCGAAGCCTTCGGCCTCGACGAGCTTCGAGAGAATCGCACGCTTGCCCTCGCGGGTGAAGGAGATCTCCTTATCCGGCCCCTCGATGCGGCGCTGCAGCCAGTCCTTGGCCGCAGGGTCGCTGATGTGCATGAACTCGAAGCCGATCGTGCTGCAATAGGTGCGGCGCAAAATGCCGAGCATTTCGCGGATCGTCGCATATTCCAGACCGAGCACGTTATCGATGAAGATCTTGCGGTCCCAATCGGCCTCGGAGAAGCCATAAGACGAGGGATGCAATTCCTCATGATCCTTCTGTGGCTCGAGGCCCAAAGGATCGAGGTTCGCGTAGAGATGGCCGCGCATACGATAGGCGCGCACCATCATCACGGCGCGTACCGAATCGCGCGTTGCCTGCAGCACATCGGCGGCGGATATGTCCGCGCCCTTCGCAGCCGCTTTCGCCTTGACCTTGTCGGTCAGCATCTTCTCGACCTGCGGCCAATTGCCGTCGAGCGCGGACACCAATTCGCCATTGGCATGAATCGGCCAGTTGGGCTTCGTCCACGACGCGCCCTTGGCGGATTTCTCGACCGCGGTGCGGTCATCGTTCAGTGCGTCGAAAAATTCGCGCCACGCCGGCTCGACCGCATTCGGGTCGGCCTCATAGCGGGCCTGCAAATTTTCAATATAAGCCGCGTTGGCACCGTAAAGAAATGATGTCGAAAGCAGCGCTTCGTTTTGATCCTGGCGTGCCATGGTTACACCCTTTGTTCGCAGGCTCTTCCACCTGCAAATATGTTTTAGTCAACGATAAACAGCTTGGCGCCGATCGCCGTGCTTGAACGATGCGGTTCAGCATCATCAGCCACTTGGTAAGACATGCCGGGGAGCAGCTTGAATGTGCGCCCGTCAGCCAGCACCGTGTCCAATTCGCCCTCGAGGCAGAACAGGACGTGACCTTTCGAACACCAGTGATCGGCTTCATACCCTGCCGTATATTCGACCATCCGCACGCGGATCTGGTTGCCTTCCGGACCAAACACCCGCGTACGCCACACAGCATGACCGGCATCGCCCGCGTGCCGGGTTGCACCAACTTGCTCCCAGTCGACCACGTTGAAGGCGATGTCGGTCATTCGCATCTCATTATCCCTTCAACACATCCACCAAGGTCTTGCCGAGCCTTGCGGGCGACGGCGAGACGCGGATGCCGGCGGCTTCCATCGCCGCGATCTTGTCCTCGGCGCCGCCTTTGCCGCCGGCGATGATCGCCCCGGCATGGCCCATACGGCGTCCGGGAGGCGCGGTGCGGCCGGCGATGAAGCCGACGACCGGTTTCTTCCGGCCGCGCTTCGCCTCGTCGGCGAGGAACTGCGCCGCGTCCTCTTCGGCGGAGCCGCCGATTTCACCGATCATGATGATCGAATCGGTCTTTTCGTCGGCGAGGAACATCTCCAGCACGTCGATGAATTCGGTGCCCTTGACCGGGTCGCCGCCGATGCCCACCGCCGTCGTCTGGCCGAGGCCTTCCTGCGTCGTCTGGAACACGGCTTCGTAGGTCAGCGTGCCGGAGCGCGAGACGATGCCGACATTGCCGGGCTTGAAAATATTGCCCGGCATGATGCCGATCTTGCATTCGCCGGCCGTCATGACGCCAGGGCAATTCGGGCCGATCAGCCGCGACTTGGAGCCGGACAGCGCCCGCTTCACCTTCACCATGTCCTCGACCGGGATGCCTTCGGTGATGCAGACGATGAGCGGAATTTCCGCCTGGATCGCTTCGCAGATCGCATCCGCCGCCCCCGGCGGCGGTACGTAGATGACGGACGCATCGGCGCCAGTCGCGTCTTTGGCTTCCATCACCGTGTCGAACACCGGCAGGCCGAGATGCCGCGAACCACCCTTGCCGGGCGACGTGCCGCCAACGATCTTGGTGCCGTATGCAATCGCCTGTTCGGAATGGAACGTGCCGTTCTTGCCGGTGAAACCTTGGGTGATGACTTTGGTATTTGCGTCGATCAGAACGGACATTAGCGAACCTCCTTCACGGCTTTCACAATCTTCTGCGCGGCATCGTCGAGATCGTCTGCCGGAATGACATTGAGGCCGGAGTCCGCAATGATTTTCTTACCCAATTCGACATTCGTGCCCTCGAGCCGCACGACCAGCGGCACTTGCAGGCCGACTTCCTTGACCGCCGCAATCACGCCTTCCGCGATCACGTCGCAGCGCATGATGCCGCCGAAGATGTTGATCAGAATGCCCTGCACATTCGGATCGGCGGTGATGATCTTGAAGGCCGCCGTCACTTTCTCCTTGCTGGCGCCGCCGCCGACGTCGAGGAAGTTGGCCGGCGCTTCGCCATAGAGCTTGATGATGTCCATGGTCGCCATGGCAAGGCCGGCGCCGTTGACCATGCAGCCGATCGTGCCGTCGAGGGTGATGTAATTCAGGTCGTGCTTGGAGGCTTCGATCTCTTTGGCATCTTCCTCCGTCTCGTCGCGCAGCGCGACGACGTCGGGGTGCCGGTAGAGCGCGTTGGAGTCGAACGACACTTTCGCGTCGAGGCAGCGCAATTGCCCCTGCTTGGTGATGATCAGCGGGTTGATCTCGAGCATCGCCATATCCTTGGCGACGAAGGCGGTATAGAGTTGCGCCACGAGCTTGTCGGCCTGCTTGGCAAGATCACCGGAGAGGCCGAGCGCCTTGGCGGCCAGACGGCCGTGATGAGGCATGATGCCGGTCGCGGGATCGACCGAGAAGGTCACGATCTTTTCCGGATGGTGATGGGCAACTTCCTCGATATCCATGCCGCCTTCGGTGGAGACGACGAACGCGACGCGCGAGGTGGCGCGGTCGACGAGAATGGAGAGATAGAATTCCTTCTCGATGTCGGAGCCGTCTTCGATATAAAGGCGGTTGACCTGCTTGCCCGCCGGACCCGTCTGCACGGTCACGAGCGTGGAGCCGAGCATCTCGCTGGCGAAAGTCTTGACCTCATCGACGCTTTTCGCGAGGCGCACGCCGCCTTTGTCGCCGGCCGACGCTTCCTTGAACTTGCCCTTGCCGCGGCCGCCGGCGTGGATCTGGCTTTTCACCACCCAAAGCGGGCCGCCAAGCTCCTTGGCGGCAGCTTCCGCCTCGCTGGCCTTGAAGATCGGCACGCCGCGCGAGACGGGCACGCCAAATTCCTTGAGCACGGCTTTCGCCTGATATTCGTGGATGTTCATGCGGTTCCTCTGACTTTGGAGGCTGCACTTCTTCCCGCTTGCGGAAGAGAAGGGCCTGAAGGGTGGATGAGAGGCAGCAAAATTCTCGTTAAAGATGAGCAATGAAATGATTGGCGCCAGCTTTGGGGCCGCTGGCGCTGCCCCTCACCCGGCGCTTTGCGGCAACTTAGTTACGCAAACGCCGGATTGATCGTCTTGCAGGCGTCGACCAGGGTCTTCACCGCGGCGATCGATTTCGCGAACATCGCCTTTTCGGCATCGTTGAAGGCAATTTCGACCACGCGCTCGATGCCGTTCGCGCCGATCACCGCCGGCACACCGACATACATGTCATTGACGCCGTATTGACCGGTGAGATGGGCGGCGCAGGGCAGGATGCGCTTTTGATCCTTGAGATAGCTTTCGGCCATTGCGATGGCGGACGATGCGGGCGCGTAGAAGGCCGAGCCGGTCTTGAGCAGCGCGACGATTTCGCCGCCGCCCTTGCGGGTGCGCTCGACGATGGAGTCGAGTTTGTCTTGGGTGAGCCAACCCATCTCCACGAGATCGGGCAGCGGCACGCCGCCGACCGTCGAATGGCGGATCAGCGGCACCATGTCGTCGCCATGGCCGCCGAGCGTCATCGCATGCACGTCCTGCACCGACACGTTCAGCTCCTCGGCGAGGAAATAGCGGAAGCGGGCCGAATCGAGCACGCCCGCCATGCCGATGACTTTGTTGGTCGGCAGGCCGGAGGCCTTTTGCAGCGCCCAGACCATCGCATCGAGCGGATTTGTGATGCAGATCACAAAAGCATTCGGCGCGTGCTGCTTGATACCCGCGCCGACCGATTCCATGACCTTCAAATTGATGCCAAGCAGATCGTCGCGGCTCATGCCCGGCTTACGCGGCACGCCCGCGGTCACGATGATGACGTCGGCGCCGGCGATATCGGCATAAGTATTGGCGCCGCTCAATTTGGCGTCGAAGCCCTCAACGGGCGAAGATTCGGCAAGATCAAGCGCTTTTCCCTGGGGCGTGCCTTCGGCAATATCGAAAAGAACGATATCGCCAAGCTCTTTCAGGCCGGCGAGATGGGCCAAAGTTCCGCCGATCTGGCCGGCTCCGATCAGTGCAATCTTCTTACGCGCCATTGGGTGACGTCCTCGAATTGAAGTTCTAACACACGCGCCGCAGGGCGATTTCGCCGTGCGATCACGCAAACCCAAACCTCCATGACTCCATATGGAGCACGAAGCAAGGGTGTTGAAAGGCCGCTGAGTTTGGTAATTTTGGGATACACAGCAGGAAATGTGAAATCGGGATAAAGTTGATTATATATGTGAAACAATAGTTTGACTTAAAATATCGGCGGGCGATCAAATTTCATATATGGCCGATATTGAATATTACAAATTTCAGATGATGTAATTTGTAACTAAATTTTTCGATAGGATTACCGTGCCGAACCCGACGAAGGTCAGCCGCGGCCGGTGACGAGACCGAGAATCAGAATTTTCACCACCCGGTCGAAACGCGCCGTCATAGTGCTGGCCGGCACGTCGCGGTCGAGTCTCAAGGCGACCGGATGCAGGAAACGGTGCGTGGTGTCGAAAATCAGCGCCATCGAGCGCCGCACGTCGGCCTTGGGGAAGGTCCCGACGGCGATACCCTCGTCCACGACCGTCTGCACGTCGGCCTGCAGGCGGTTGCGATGTTTGCGTCCGACCCCGCGCCCCGCCTCCATGGCATCGGCGAACAGATCGAAGAGATTGGGGTCGGTGTCGAGCTTGTCGCGGTAGGCGCGGTGGGTGGCGGCGAGAATACGCTCCAGCTTGTCCTGCGGCGGGTCGGAACTCTCCATCACCGCATGCAAATCCGCTTCCAGCACTTTCAGCCAAGCGGCCGTCACCGCATCGATCAGAGCCTGCTTGGAGGGAAAATAGCGGTAGACATTGGCATGGGTCATGCCCGCTTCCTCGGCAATCGCCGAAACCGTGGTGCGGCTCAGGCCGAAGCGCCGCAAGTGGGCCGCCGCCATGTCGAGGATGCGGGCATCGGTCGAGTCGAGCGGGGGAGAGGACGGCGCGGCGCGGGCGGGCAAGACCATGATGGCATCATGGCGAAAGCTCGCGCGAAAGTCACCGCCGCCACGGGAAATGGCCCATGACAAAGCGTTAGGAGAGGCGTATTGTCGCAACCATCGCGCCCTGCGCCGCCAGACCGACCCTTTCTGACAGCCTGACCGCAGGTTCGCTCAATTGTTGAGACAGGAGGGGGAGCCTATGGCCAAATTCCATGTCTTTACCGGTACCGAGTCCCTCAGCGAGACGCCGAGCGTCAACAAAATCAGCGCGCAGGATCTCAAGGACGCGTTCGACCAAGGCGTGGACGATTTTCGCACCATGCCGTCCCATCTCGCGTTTCTGATCCTCATCTACCCGTTCTGCGGCATTGTTCTCGCCATATTGACGTCGCAGGAAAACGCCCTGCAACTGCTGTTTCCGCTCGCATCCGGCTTTGCCCTGATCGGGCCTTTGGCGGCAATTGGCCTCTATGAGATGAGCCGCCGCCGCGAACTCGGCCTCGAGACGTCGTGGAAACATGCGATCAATATCATCCACTCGCCGTCCCTGCCCGCCATCATCGCCTTGGGCATCGGGCTCTTTGCGATCTTTCTGCTTTGGCTGGGCGTCGCCCAATCCCTCTATGAACATTATTACGGCCCCTTCGCACCGGAGTCCTATCCGGTCTTCCTGAGCGAGATTTTCTCGACCTATAACGGCATGATGCTGCTGTTTTGGGGCTGCTTCATCGGCTTCTGTTTCGCCCTCGTAACGCTCTGCATCAGCGTGATCTCGTTCCCGATGCTGCTCGACCGCGATGTCGGCGCCGCAACGGCGGTCATGACATCGCTGCGGGCGACGAGAGCCAATCCGGTGATGGTCGCTTTCTGGGGCCTCCTGGTCGCGGTCCTGCTGTTCCTCGGCTCGATCCCGTTCTTCATCGGCCTCGCCGTCGCGCTGCCGGTGCTCGGCCATGCCACCTGGCACCTCTATCGCAAGCTGGTGCCGCGCAATCAGGCGGAAGAACATCCGGTCCGTCCGTGACCGCAGCCGGAGCCGGTCAAGGCTCCGGCCGCATCAGCATTACTCTTCCTGCTGATCGCCGTTATGATCGTGACGAGGCTCGCCATGGTGCTCATGCCCATGGTCGCGCATCGCGTCGAACGCCGTCTTCTGCTTGTCGTCGAGGCTGTTGTAGAAAGCCTCCAGCTTCGGACGGGTCGACTTGAACGCCGCGAGACGCGCTTCCATCATCTTCTCGCGAAGGTCGAGACGGCCGGTCAAGGTGCTGAGGTCCGGCTTCTGCGAGCACAAGCTGGTCTTCAGATCGGCGCGCGTCTGCTGACGGGCGTCGGTCAGGTCCTTCCACAGCGACTTCTGCGCATCGGTGAGCGAGAGCTTGTCAATGAAGGATCCTTCCTTCGCCCCGTCATGGCGCATCTGCGACTGATCGCTGCACAGGCGCTCGATCATCGCCGCACCCTTCTGCTGATGATCTTTGGGAGCCTCCGCATAGGCGAGCCCAAGGGAAAGCGCGAGAGCGGCGCCGGTGAGTGCAACGGTTTTGAATTTCAACACATCAATCTCCAACACATGATCGGTCGCCGTACACCGGCGCCAGGTGAGGCAAGAAAATTCGCGCCGGACCGGTGAACGATGGATGAATGAAGTGGCCAACGCCTTGCAATTGCTCATTAAATTTATGCAATCTTGCCGCAGCCGAACGTGACAAAAATTTTAGGTTGCGCGTTCCGCCGCTACTTCGGCGCGTTGAGCGCGAGCGCCCCGAGCGGCTCGACCGAGCGCAGATCGCCGCCGATGCCGCGCGCTTCGCCGCTCACCGACCAGCCCGCGCCAGTGTGCTCGAGGCGAAAGAGATGATAGGCGGCGCGATGATGATGATTGCTCGAGACGGCGCTTGCCGACGGCACGCCGACGACCGGCACCGGCCGGCGCGCGGACCCCAGCCATGCCACGGCGGCGCGATGATTGTGGCCGTAGAGCACCAGTTCCGCGCCATGTTGCGCGATCACGCGTTCGAAAGCCGGCGCATCGTCGAGCCCGCGCCCGCGCGCGGCGCCGACCCGGTGCGGCGGATGATGGATCATGACGACGCGTGCCAACCCCTTGGCGCCGGTCTCGGCCAGCACCTCGGCGAACTTCCGCATTTGCATATCGCCCAAATGTCCCGACGCGAGGAACGGCGCCGTCGGCACGCCCGAGCACAGGCCGATCAACGCCACCTCGCCGCGCAGGCGCAGATAGGGAAAGGCGGTATTGTTCCTGCCGTCGCTCGAGGCGTAAGGCGCGAACGTGCTGATGAGATGCGGCACCGCGCCGCGGACATAGGCATCGTGATTGCCCGGCACGAAGCTCACGTCGTGCGGGGACCCGAGCGTTTCGATCCAGGCACGGGCCAGCGGGAATTCCGCCGGCAGGCCGATGTTCAGAATGTCGCCGGTCATGGCGATATGGTCGGGATTCTGCGCTTTCAGATCGGCGACGATCCGCGCCAGCACATCCATATTGTGTGCCCGGCGGCGGCCGCGCTGCCAATTCATGTAGCCGGTCAGACGCTTGCTGAACAATTCATGCAGGCGCGGCCGCGGCAACGGGCCGATATGGGCATCCGAAAGATGGGCGAGAACAAAAGCCATGCGATTTGTGTTGCGCACCACACGGCAGGCGTCAAGCGGGATGCAATCTTGCCTCCCACGCGCCCCAAGGCAATCGCATTTGAAAATGGTGCGGTCCAAAGTTGGCAGTCGGCGCTAGGCCACCGAAGGTCAATTGAAACGAGGCGATCGTTGAGTATTCTTATGATCAAAGACGGTCTGCCGGCGGTCCAAAACCACGTCGAATCGCTCAATTTTTGTCCAGATACGCATCTAACATATTGAACAATATAGAATATTCGCTCTACTAGTTTGATCCCAAAAAATTTTCATATGCCTCCCCATCGTTCCCCGTCACCAGCCGGCATTCGATGGTTTTGAAATTGAAGCCGAGGAGAGTTTTTTGCTCCCTCGCCTGTCCGTTCCCTGACTCATGCGTTTGTAATCCCTGGATAAAACGCTTGTTCATTATATGTTCCTTTTTTGGATTTGTCAAATTTTCGCAGCTTCGGTTCCAGAGCGGCAAAGCCGTGAAGATCGGGATTTCTCGGACGAAACGAGACCACGAACGGAACGGCGTCGAAAGCAGCTGAATTTCCCGATTTCGCCCACTTTGCCTTCCGGTTGCTTGCCCGCATGGTCAATGCATCCAAATGCGATTGCCCTGCCACACGCCTGTATCCGGATTCCCTTCGGCCAGCGTTTCGGCTACATCAGAGGCGACACTCTTCCGTTCCCAAAGCGCAGGGGCTCCATGACCGCCGTCGATTTTTCCGCCTTCGTGCAAGAGCTCGCCCGTGTCTCCGGCGAGGCGATCATGCCGTTTTTCCGCACCGCCATCGGCGCCGAGGACAAGAATGTCGGCGGAGCCTTCGATCCGGTGACGGAGGCGGACAAAGCCTCCGAACTCGCCATGCGTCATCTCATCCAGAAGACGTTTCCGCATCACGGCATTTTGGGCGAGGAGTTCGGCATCATCAATCCGGATGCGGAATATTGCTGGGTGCTCGATCCGATCGACGGAACCCGCAGCTTCATCTCCGGCGTGCCGCTATGGGGCACGCTGATCGGCCTCACTCATAAGGGCAAGCCGGTCTATGGCATGATGCATCAGCCTTTCACCCGCGAGCGCTTCGTCGGCGATGGCAGCGCGGCGACGTGGAGCCATGAGGTCGCGGGCCGCAGAACCGAGCGCAACCTGCGCGCGCGCGGTTGCGCCACGCTGGCGCAGGCGACGCTGATGACCACCAGCCCGCGGATTTTTACGCCGGAGCGGCTCGCGGCCTATGACCGGGTCGAGGCGCAGGTGCGCCTCGCGCGCTATGGCGCGGATTGTTACGCCTATTGCCTGCTCGCCAGCGGCCATGTCGATCTTGTCATCGAGGCTGGCCTCAAGCCCTATGACATCGTCGCGCTCATTCCGGTGATCGAAGGCGCCGGCGGAATCGTGACAACCTGGGATGGCGGCGATGCGTCGCACGGCGGTACGATCATCGCCGCCGGTGACCGCCGCATCCATAAGGCCGCGCTCAAATTGCTGGCGGGATAAGGGCCTCCCGAACTTTCGGGTGTCACACCTTGTCGGCGTGTTCCGTGCGGAATTGCTCGAGCTCCTGCCGCTTGCCCGGAATGAAGGCGTCGAACGCCGCCCAGAACTGATCGCGCAAAGCATCGCGCTCCATCATGATCTCGTGCTGCGCATAGGGAATGGTGATGAAGCGGCCGGCTTTCAGGCGGGCGGCGAAGCGTTCGGTGGTCGGCGTGTCGACGACTTTGTCGGCGCCGCAGGCGATGATGAGAATGGGCGTGATAATGTGGCGCGGCACCTCCGGATCCATCAGCCCATCCATCCGCCGGAACGCGGCATGGATCCAGGCGACGGTCGGCGAACCGAGGCCGAGCTGCGGATGGTGCGCCATCATATTCAGCGACCGCTTGTAGCGCCGCTCGTCCGAGGTCAGGACATTGCCAGCAAAGGGATGCAGATGGCCGTTGCTTGAACTCCCCCCCGGCACGAAGGCGCGGCCGAGGCCGATAGCGTTGAGACCGCGCGCGAGGAGGCGCAGGAAGCGCGGATATTTCAGGCCGTGAATATCCAGCATCGGCGCGCTCAGGACCACGCGCTCGAAGGCGTCGTGGCCGCGCCGTGCCAGCATCAAGAGAATTGCGCCGCCCATGGAATGCGCGAGGCCGAACCAGGGCTTCGGACAATGCGGGATCAGTACCTGCTGCACGACCGCATCCATGTCGAGGCCATATTCAGCGAAATCCTCCACATGGCCTTTGCGCGGATTCTTGAGCTGCCGCACCGAGCCGCCCTGCCCGCGCCAATCGAAGGCGACGACATGAAAGCCGCGGTCGCGCAAGTCGCCGACCACTTCGAAATATTTCTCGATCCATTCGCTGCGACCGGGACAGATGACGACCGTTCCGCGCGCTGCCTTGCCCTCGGACGGCTGCCAGCGGGCGCCGCGCAGGATGACGCCGTCACTTGCCTCGATCACGCAGATCTCGCCGCCCGGCGGGGCAGGATTGTCCGGCATCTCGAAGAGTTTGAGAACGGTGCGGGTTAAGCTCATGAGCGCCTTATACGCATTTTGACGGGTTCCCGCATCGGATTTCGCACAGCCGAAAAACCGGCGGCGGGGGGCCTTGCAAAGGCCGGAACCGCTCCCCAATTAATTCTCTGCACGGGCCAATCGGACGTGCAAACCCCAAGGCACCGGGTCACTGCGACCGGTGCGAGGTGAGGCGAGAGCCTCATCGATCATGTCGCTTAATGAAGGATATGTTCCATGCGTCACACTGATTTTGCTCCGCTTTATCGCTCCACCGTCGGCTTCGACCGTTTGTTTTCGCTGCTCGGCCAAGTGAGCGCTGCCGATCAATCGGCGCCGACCTACCCGCCCTACAATATCGAGCGCACCGGTGAAAATGCCTACCGCATCACCGTCGCCGTCGCCGGCTTCGCCGAGAACGAACTCACCCTCGAGACCAAGGAAAACACCCTCACCATCAAGGGCACCAAAGAGGTTGCGGGCGAGGCCGAGCCGAAGAGCGAAGTCCTCTATCAGGGCATTGCCGCCCGCGCCTTCGAACGCCGCTTCCAGCTTGCCGACCACGTCCACGTGTCGGGCGCGAGCCTCGTGAACGGCTTGCTCCATGTCGACCTCGTGCGCGAGATCCCCGAAGCGCAAAAGCCCCGCCGCATTGAAATTGCGTCCGGCAGCGCCAAGACGATCGAAGCGAAGCAGGCTGCTTAAATCCTGAAGTTTTGAAGCGATCTTCGATCCCCTTTTCCACCTCGGAAAAGGGGATTATTTTTTAGCGATGGCAGCTTCCAAAACGAGCGATTGATGTCTCCCGATATGTTGCGATGGTCAGCCTTTCCGATTTTCTTTGTCGGCATATTGCTGGTGAGCAGCATCCTTGTTGCGATCCTTTCCGGATGGTTCCGATTGGCCGACCAGTTTCGCGCTTTTGACGAAATTGATGGTCGGCGCTTTCGCTTTTCATCCGGCCGCATATCGCGTTGGAAAAATGCTTCGTTGTGGTTTCCTGCTGGTGGCATCGGCTTCAACAACATTCTCAAGGTGACGCTGAACGGCAGGGGTTTCGGACTGGGCGTCTTCTTTCCGTTTTCGATTTTCATGCGTCCCATCTTCATTCCGTGGTCGGCCGTGGACTCGATCCGCTCGGAACGTTTTCTGTGGAAGAATTTTGCGAGCATTATGCTCGCCAATGATCTGGGACGGATCGATCTGACCGGCGCGCCGGGACGAGCGCTCTTATCTTCTTGTCCCGCTCAGCTCATCAAGCCAACGCAATAGAATTGACCGAGGCACAAAAAACCCCGCCAGAGCGGGGTTTTGCGCAATCTGAAATTCGTGATTCTATTCCGCCGGAATGCGTTCGTCGTTCTCGGTCGGCTCGCGCAGCACGTAGCCGCGACCCCAGACGGTCTCGATGTAGTTTTTGCCTTCCGACGCATTCGCGAGCTTCTTGCGCAACTTGCAGATGAAGACGTCGATGATCTTCAATTCAGGTTCGTCCATGCCACCATAGAGATGGTTGAGGAACATCTCCTTGGTCAGCGTCGTGCCCTTGCGCAAGGACAGGAGCTCCAGCATCTGATATTCCTTGCCGGTCAGATGCACGCGCGCGTCGTTCACTTCGACAGTCTTCTGATCGAGGTTGACGGTGAGATCGCCGGTGACGATGACCGATTGCGCATGGCCCTTCGAGCGGCGCACGATCGCGTGAATGCGTGCCACCAATTCGTCCTTGTGGAAGGGCTTGGTGAGATAATCGTCGGCGCCGAAGCCGAGCCCTTTCACCTTGTCCTCGATGCCGGCAAGGCCGGAGAGAATCAGAATCGGCGTCTTGACTTTCGCGACCCGCAAGGTGCGCAGCACTTCGTAGCCGGACATGTCCGGCAGGTTCAAATCAAGCAAAATAATATCGTAGTCGTAGAGCTTGCCGAGATCGATACCTTCTTCGCCAAGATCGGTCGTATACACGTTGAAGGCTTCCGATTTGAGCATCAGTTCGATGCTCTGCGCCGTTGCGCTATCGTCTTCGATGAGAAGTACGCGCATTTGATATCCCCGCCGTGCCCGAAGGCCTCAAAAAATTCGTGGTCAGGTGCAGCCGATCAGGCCCACCCGGCTAAACTAAGGCTCGCGCCCAACTCTTCGACTCAAAGGTAAACAAGGAATGGTTAACAAAATATGATTCAATCTGGCAAGAAATAAGCCAATGTTAACAGCAAAATTCGGCAGCCCTTTGATTTATCAGAATATTTTTATTAACTCCGTTAAACTAGAAACTTAAAAAAATCTTGCAAGTGTGTTTGTGGGCAGGCTGATTTGACGCTGAGTCCAGGCCGGCGGCGCGGCAGCCATGGCCAATCGTTAATGGCGGCGCAGCAGCGCCGCCGCTTCGTATCCGCCGCCACAAATTCGAACCGCCTCCAGCTTCCCCGCATCACAAAAAAATCACATTTGGTAAGGAACGAGCAACTTCCTTACGCAATACTCACGCAGTCTCGCGGCCATCCTCCGTTCCTTCGATCGGCGGGTGCGTCTTTTGTCATTTGCGTTGGAGTTCTCACGTGATGAAATCACGGGACACATTGATCCGTCTGAAGCGTTTCCAGGCCGAGGAAAAGCGCCGCCGCGTCCTGCAGATCGAGGCGATGATCGCCGATTTTGACCGGATGGCCGGCGATCTCGACCGCGAAATCGTGGGGGAGGAGAAACGCGCGGGGATCTCCGATCCGAGTCATTTCGCCTATCCGACCTACGCCCGCGCCGCTAAGACCCGGCGCGACAATCTGCTGCAATCGGCGGAGGATTTGAAAGCCCAGCTCGCGGACGCGCGCACCGCCCACGCGTTGGCGATGGATGAAATGAAGAAAGCCGAAGCCTTGGACGGCCGCGAAAAGGGCAGCGAGCGGGTGATCGACTTGAGCGGCGCCCTCGGCATGTCCAACAGCGCCATGCGCCTCTAAATTAAAACTCAGCCTTCAATCATTGGCACATGCGCCCCTGCGGTGCGGGGGAGCTGACCGTTCAAACGCGGGTCGTCCATGATCTCGAATCCAACCTGATACGGCGTGAAGCCGCTTTGCCGGTAGAAGCCGATGGCGGCCGGCGAATCGAAACTGCAGGTGTGCAGCCAGAAGCGTTCGATCGGCTGCGACCAGGCCAGCGCGATCGCCTGCGCCATCAGCCAACGGCCGATCCCACGGCCGATGGCCTGTTCGACCACGCCGAAATAATCGAGTTCCGCCGCATTCTCCTTGAACGAGATTTCCAGCAAGCCGACATCGGCATTCCGCTCGACCAGCGCGAAAGCGCGGGTCTGCGGCGCGTCGAGAACGGCGGCGATTTCACTGTGTTGCAGCGCCAAACGGCCCGACCACAGCCACGCATCGCCCACGGCGCGGAAGATACGCAAATAGCGGTCGACATCGCCGCCGCGCAATGGCTGCAAGGCGAGATCGGGGCGCGCCGGCACGGTATGACCCTCCGGCTTGCCACGCATTTCGAGCCACGTCACCGCATTGGCCAATTTGCCGGGCGGCAGGACGGTGTAGCCGTTCGCGATGGGCGCGACGGTCTGGCTCTCGATCATCTTGCGGCTATTTCCAGGCTGCAAAGGCGTCATTGATCGCCTGCGTGCCGGATGGGCCTTTCAGCAGGTTGAGCGTGGCGCGGATATTGCCGTTGATGGTCATGGTCAAGCGGAGCCAATCGCGCTTTTCAAGCAATTGGGTGTTCTGGTCCCGCTCCGCGTCCGCCGCCGGCAGGAAGACCAGGAACACGTTCGGCACACGCGGCAAGGCCATCACACCAGCTATATTGACATTGTCCGGCGACGCATTGTCGTTGAAGGCCGAGACGGAGCCGATGCCCGAAACACTGGTGATCGGACTGGTGGACTGAGGCTGGAAATAGAGTTCGATCTGATTGGCGATGGGCGTCGGATCGACGTTCTTTTTCATGCGCAGCGTGACGTGGAATTTCAGATCCGGAATATCCGCATCCGCCACGATATCGGGAAGCGTCTGGCCGTTCACCTGGACGGTATTCTCAACGCGCCATTGAACGGTGCCCGGAAAGGCCTGCCCATCCGGATGCTCGTTGGTCGGAATCGTAAACTCTGCCCGCTGCGGCGCGGCGGCCGCAACCGTCGGCCCGCCAGTCTGGCTCGCCTGACCCGCCGGACTCGTCGGCGTCTGGCTTGCCTGATTCTGGTTCGGCTGGCTCGTATCGGCGGCCGGAGCTTGTGGCGCGGTGTCCGTCTCTGGCGGCGTATCGGAATGAATGGCGACGCTCGGTGCCGTCACGGTCGAAACCGGCGGGCTCAGCGGCGCAGCACTGATTCGGGCCGGCACCTTGCCGCTGCCGGTGTCCGCCGGCGGCGCGGGCATTGCGGCTTTATGCGCTGCGGCGAGTTCATCCGGATTGTCCCGCCAGCGCATGGCGAGAATGCCTGCGCCAACCAGAACCGCGGCCAGGACGGCGGCCGTCACCCAATAGCCGACGCGGCTCTTCTTCTCCTGGCGCGGCACCGGCGCAGCGGGGCGCGTGGGTGCTTCGGGGGGCGTTTTGCGAAGGACTTCCTCTTCCGGCGCATCGACGGGACGCAACGGCGGGCGCGGCGCTTCGACCACGATCGGCGGCGCACTCGATGCCGCCGACTCGCCGCCTGCGAGAATCTGAATCTGCGGCGCGGAACTGCCGGCCGGCTCCGGCGCATGCCGGCTTGCGACGACATCCGGCGGCGCTGCAGCAGCAGGCGGCCCCTCGATCGACGGCGATGGCGCTTCGGTTTCGGCCGGCGGCGGCGATGGAGCAATCGCCTCTTCGATTTCCTTGATCAGCGGATCGTATTCGGCCTCCAACCGCGCAATCGCTTGATCGAGCGCCTCCGCTTCCCGATCGATATCCTCTTTTGGAATCGGCGGCTGCATATTTTCCAGTTGGCCGAGCAGCGCTTTTCGCGCCCGCTCAAACACAGCGCGACGTGCCTCAGGCGTCTGATTGGGCAGCCCGGCGATCGCCCGGGCTAGCAGCGGATAATAGTCAGCCATACGATGTTTAAGACCATTGCTCGATGCGTCCGTCAATCCTGGAACGGATTATGGACCAAAATAGTGTCATCGCGCTCAGGACTTGTCGAAAGTAAGGCAACGGGCGCACCGATCAGCTCCTCGATCCGTCGAACGTATTTGATCGCCTGCGCCGGCAGCGCCGCCCAGGACCGTGCGCCGCCCGTCGCGCCGGACCAACCCTCGATCACCTCGTAGATCGGCTTGACCCGTGCCTGCGCCGCTTGAGAGGCCGGCAGATAGTCGATCTTTTCGCCGTCGAGTTCATAGGCGGTGCAGACTTTGATCTCGCTGAAACCGTCGAGGATATCGAGCTTGGTGAGCGCAATGCCATCGATGCCGGAGTTTTTCACTGTCTGGCGCACCAACACGGCGTCGAACCAGCCGCAGCGGCGCGGACGCCCCGTCACGGTGCCGAATTCATGGCCGCGCTCGCCGATCAGGCGGCCGGTCTCGTCATGCAGTTCGCACGGGAAAGGTCCTTCGCCGACACGGGTCGTGTAGGCCTTGACGATGCCGAGCACATAGCCGACCGCTTTCGGACCAAGCCCGGACCCCGTCGCCGCATTCGACGCCACCGTGTTGGAGGAGGTCACGTACGGGTAGGTGCCGTGATCGATATCGAGCAGCGCGCCCTGCGCGCCTTCGAACAGGATGCGCTTGCCGGCGCGGCGCAAATCGTCGAGTAGCATCCAGGTATTGTCCATATAGGGCAGGACCTGATCGGCCACCGAAGCAAGTTCGCCATAGACTTCGTCGCGGGTAAATTCCGTCAGGCCGAAGCCGCGCCGCAGCGCATTGTGATGGTTGAGCAAGCGGTCGATCTTGTCGCCGAGCGCCGGCAGGTCGGCAAGGTCCATGACGCGGATGGCGCGGCGGCCGACCTTGTCCTCATAAGCCGGGCCAATGCCGCGCTTGGTGGTGCCGATTTTCGTGCCCTCGGAGGCATTCTCGCGCAAGGCGTCGAGCTCGCGGTGCAACGACAGAATGAGCGGAGCGTTTTCGGCGATGCGCAGATTCTCGCGCGAGATCTCGACGCCCTGCCCGCGCAATTTGGCGATTTCGTTCACGAGATGGTGCGGATCGATCACGACGCCATTGCCGATGACCGACAATTTGCCCGGCCGCACGATGCCCGAAGGCAGCAGCGACAATTTGTAGACCTTGCCGCCGATGACCAGTGTGTGGCCGGCATTGTGGCCGCCCTGAAACCGAACCACGACATCGGCTTCGATCGACATCCAGTCGACGATCTTGCCCTTCCCTTCGTCGCCCCATTGGGCGCCGACGACCACCACATTGGCCATAACGGACTCCGCGAAAGCTATAAAAACAAAACCCCGGCCGACCTTTGCACGCAAAGATCCCGACCAGGGTTCGTTGCCCCGATGCTTTAGCCAAAACCGCGAGCGAAGTCAAAAAGGCGAGGGAATTTGTGTGTTTGCCGCGCCGGCAAGGATCAGGAGGGCTCATCCTCGACTGCGACGAGCGCCCTGCCGCGGACCAGCGTAAGCAGTTCATCTTGTGCGGCGACGCAGGCGCCACCGGTGATCAACAGAGTCGCGAAAACGATCTGCCATGTCCAATCGCCCTCGCCAGCGAGAATCAGCAACACGGCCGACAGCATCGGAATGAAAAACGCCATCACGCCGAGCAGGCGAATATGGCCGTGCTTCAGGCCGACATCCCAGGCAAAGAAAGCAAGGCCGATCGGTCCGAGGCCGAGGATGACGATGGCCCACCAGGCCGAAGGCGGCGCGCTCAGCACCGAACTTTCGCCGGCAAAATGACAAAGCAGACCAAGCAACGCCGTCGCCAGGCAGAACCAGCCGACGGAATCCGTCGGCACGTCGCCGGCCGCGCGGCACGAGACGCAGAAGGCCGCCCAGATCGCACCCGACGCCAAAGCCAGCAATTGGCCGGTCAAATGGCCCGTGTCGAAGAGACCCATGACCGCCGGTCCGACGAGAACGAGCGAACCGGCAAAACCGATGCAGCAGCCAAGCACGTGATACCAGCGCAGATGCTCGCCCGGCAGCAGACCGCAGAACAGCACCATCAGCAAAGGCCAGAGATTGACGAGCAACGACACTTCGACCGCAGGCGCGTAATCGAGCGCGAGATAGAGGAGAAAAGAATAGCCGAACAGGCCGAGCAGCGCGAAGATCCAGACGACGGGAGGAAGTCGCGCATAGCGCCAGCCATTCTCGCCGCGCCAGAGCCATTTGGCTGCCATGAGGCCGAACGCGATGAAGAAGGTCATCGCGATGATTTGGAACGGCGGAAAGATGAGCACATAGGTCGACAGCAGCACCTGCGCACTCCATTGCAGAATGCTGGTAAGCCCGAGAAGCGTGGCAAAATGCGCCGAGGGTTTCAAAGAAGACCTGCAGATAAACCGTTCCGATGCACGATCGCCTCACCCGCAGGCGCACCTGCGGGAGCGCGAGTCATATCGCATCATTGCACTGATCCGGCCTGCGGCACTGGCTCAAAAACGACGTCCCGGTCGGCCGGCCATTTCATGCGATAGGCGAGGTGAATCTCCTTTTGCTCGCCGGGCGCAAGATCGATCTGCCAATTCATCACGCCGCGCTTGTCGTTCACGTCCTTGGCGTTGGGCGGCGGCGTCGTCGCGACCTGCTCGATCTTGATCGCGGCGTTTTCGGCAAAGGGCATTTGATCGGTCACCAGTACGCGCACCGGGAATTCGTGCAGGTTCTTCAACGTAGTCTTGAACTCGCGCGAATCGACTTTGTTCTGCGCGTTCGACGACCAGCCCGCGTCGTTTTCCTTACGCTTGAGCGTGATGCGCACGATCTTCACCCGGTCGTCGGCGCCAAAGCCCAATGTCACATCGTCGCCCGGCGCGGTCGCGGTGAATTGCCCGGTGCCGACAAAGCCGTTGTCGCGGTAAATCGCGACTGGCCCGGCCAGCAGCGGCACGCTCTCGTCGTTCTTGAATTGCGCTTGCAGATACGCGGTTTGATCGAACGCCGGCGAGGTGACCAGCATGAGCCCCGGCGACAGCGTCAGCGTGCCAGTCATGAAACTCTTCAGCGTGCCATCGGCGGGAACCGTCACGCGGCCTGGAATGTGGAAGACGGCTTGATAGGCGTTCGAATCGAGCGAAGAGCCGACTTCGACCATGGGCAATTGCACGCGCGCACCCGCATTGACGGCCCCGGCGCCCGGCACACGGGCTGGGACGCCGGGCATCGGTGCTGGAGCCTGCGCGGCGGACGGCGCAGCCTTCGCCGCTGCCGTATCGGACATAACCTCCGGCACAGCCAGGAAATCGAGCTTCGTCGGCTGCACGTCCGGCGCGTCCGTACCGCGATTGGTCCGCACCGTCGAAACCGTGAGGGCCACGTCGGTCCAATCCTCATGGGTGCTTTGGTTGACCGCGGCGCGGCGCACGAGTTCGAGCGCCGGCGGCTTTGTCTGGTCGCCGGTGTCGAGCCGCGCATCGTAGACCGGCCGCCAGCCGGCACTGGCGATCCGATAGGACAGGGTGATTTGGCCTTTGGTGGGCGCGTCCGCTTCGATGGCGACGCTCACGTCGCGGGCCGGTTCGCCCTGTTGAGTGGGCTTTTGCCGGTTGAATTCGACAGTGCCGATCTCTTCGTCGAGGTCGCGCGCCTTGACTTTCGCATTGTGCAGGTCTTCGCCGACTTTCGCCATGGCGACGCCGACCGCGTCCCAGGCCTCGTTCCATTTGTCCGCGTCGAAACTATTGATGTCGGCGGGCGATTTCGCCGAATCGGATTGCGCGAACTTGGCGATCATCGCCCGTTTGGTTTCGAGCGCATCCAGCGTCACCTGCACCGATTCGCGCTCGGAGCGCAGGGTCTTGAGCTTCACGTCAAACGAGGCGTCGGCGGGCTTGACCTCGGGAATGGCCAATCTGCTGTCGACCGCCCCGATCAGGATCTTGGCGCCGGAAACGCCGCTCACCCGCAGCGAAGTTGGATCGATCATGGCCGGCAGCCCCTTGAAGACGAGGGTGGTCGCGCCGGCCGGAACATCGATGTCGGCAAGGCGCGTCACCTGTGCCGCGTCGGGCGACACGGTGACCGCATCGATCTTGGATTGGACTTGCAGATCGGCCGCGAAAACAGGTGCGGCAACAACAGAAAAGCACGAAACGGAAACGCAGCAAAAAAACGATCGCATTTTTCATCCCCGCACGATCAGGACTGGGGGTGGGGCTTTAAAGCCCCGCCCTGCCCCATTACCTTGCGCGGAAGTTTAAGGCTTCTTTACGACGCGAGCGTGAGGATCAGATCCCGACGACGCTTCATGTCGGCGAGCATCGTCTGCTCGGTCTCAGCGGCGGTTTCTGCGGCGATCCGCTTGATGTCGAGGTAATCGATACCGAGATCGGCCAGCTCGCGATCGTTATACGTGTTCAGCTCACGGACCACGCGAGCTGCGGCTGCACGGGCAACGATCTTGCGTTCGATCAGGTGGAACAGATTGAAGAGCAGCATCGTCGGCTCGCTTGCGTTGGTGTTAACGGTCTTGGCGTCCTTCTTGGTCGCCTTGTCGAAAAGGTATTGGATAGTAGCCATCATCATAGTCTCCTTCAGTTCACTTGCCCCAGCCTCATTGGCTTGGGGACGTTTTCTCCTCCGCTCTGTTGCAACGCACAAAAGATAGGACTCACTCGAACGTTATGCAAGCATACTGCCGCGCTTGTGATATGCGTTTGACGCATAGCATGAGTCATTTTAAATTAACTTTTTGAGCGATCTTGAGTGAACTTCTGGGAAATTGGCGAAAATCACCCTAAATCATGCATTTATATCGTTCATACTGTAACAATTTTATGCGAATTTTGCATAATTAAGACAAAGTGATTAAAGCTTGTGCGCCGCATAATGCCCTACCGCGCACATGCTGCAGTGCAATATGGCAAATCGGCGCGGCAATGCCTTATTTGGGCGCCGCCGCGTTGCCGAAAGGACACGATTCAGGCAGGTCCGAAGCCGTTCACAGCCAGAGCCACAGGGCGCCGACGATCAGCGTCGCACAGGTGACGGGGGCGCCGACCTTGAAATAGTCCCAGAAACTGATCGCGACGCCGGCCGAGGCCGCACGTTGCACCACGATCAGATTGGCCACCGAGCCGAGGACGGTGAAATTGCCTGCCAGGGTCGACGCCATGGCGACCACCAGCCAGGCGGTCGTATGATTCGGCAGTGGCTCGATGAAGGGTTTCAGCATCAGCACCGCCGGAACGTTGCTGACCAGATTGGAAAGGCCAGCCGTCACCGCCGTGAGCGCCGGAATCTGGTCGAGCCGCCATTGCCCGACCCAGGCGACCACGTCCGGCGTCACCAGCGCATGTTCCGCACCGCCGACAATGACGAACAGCCCGGCGAACATCAGCAGCAGCGACCAATCAATCTCGGCATAGACCCGCCGGCTCTTGATCCGCCGCGTGAGCAGCAGCAGGCCGCCGATAATGATCGCCGCTTTCGCCGGCACGACGCCCGCGAAAAACAGGCCGATCATCATCAAGGTCGCCAGGAGCGCGCGGCCCATGATCGCGTGATGCACGGTTGCCGACGCCGGCGGCACGGAGAGGTGCGGCGCACCGATGAACTCGCGGCGGTAGAACAACACGATGAAGGCGCCGGTGATGCATAGGCCGATCAGGGCGACGGGCGCCAGCGCGAGGGTGAAGTGCGCATAGGAAATATGCGAGAAACTGCCGATCAGGATGTTTTGCGGATTGCCGGTGATGGTCGCGACCGAGCCGACATTCGAGGCCATGGCCACGGCCAGCAGGTAAGGCGCGGGCGGGCGCTTGAGCGACAGACACAAATCCAAGACCAGGGGCGTCAGGACAAGACAGATCGCGTCATTAACGAGAAACGCCGATAGAAAGCCCGATAAAACGATGATGGCCGCCAGCAATTGGACCGGCCGCCGGGCCCATGCCGCCAGCCAATTGCTCGCCACCGCGAAAAAGCCGGACAGCCGCAGGACCGCGACGACGATCATCATCCCGAGCAGCAGCGTGACGGTGTTGAGGTCGACGGTTTGATAAGCATCGTCCAGCGTCACCACATCCGCCGCCACCATCAGGCCGGCGCCGACAAGGGCAATGCCGGCCCGATCGATGCGAAAGCCCGGAATGCGGCCGACCGCGAGCGCTATATAGCTCGAGGCAAAGATGATCGCCGCCGCGGCATCGCGATATTTGGCGACGAGAGGGCCATCGGCGGGCAGGAATACCGGTGCCAGGGCGGCCACGACGGCGATGCCGACCACCGCGAAAATGAGTAGAAAACTGAAACCCGCCCGAGGACGGCCATTGATACGCGTTGCCCGAGCGCTCATGTTCATTAGATCCCGACATTTGCTGCACGCCCAGCCGCCCCTACTTGGCGTGGCTTGGTGCGAAGCGTTTCTTATCCGGTCAAGCCGCGGCGCGGCCTTTGGCGATCCGTTACGCGCGGCCGCGCAGGACTTTGAGCGGCCGCACCCGATGGGTGAGCCAATTGCGCAATTCGGTGAGACGCAGATAGGGGTCGATGACCTCCGGCTGCAGGCCGAGCCGCCAGGCAATGTCGCGCCGCTCGGGCGCCTTTTCCAACACGCGCAAATCCTTGCAATAGCGGCGGCCTTCCTCTTCGGAGGCGAAAATTCCGTCTTCGGTGAGCATCTTGGCCCGGCGGCCCATGATCGCCGCGATTTCGGACAAGGAATATTCGGGGTGGTATTGCACGCCCCAGAAGGTCCCACCCTCGTAACGGATTTCTGCGGCCTGAACCACCGCATGGGCATTCGAGGCAAGGATGATCGCGTCCTCCGGCGGCAGCGTGACGATGTCGAGATGGAGGCAGGGCGCATCGAAGGCCGCCGGCCGGCCCGCCAGCAGCGGGTGATGGCGCCCCGCCTCGGTCACATGGATATTGCGGGCAAAACCGACCTCGCGGCCCAGCGGATTTTTCATCACCGAGCCGCCGGCCGCCGCGGCCGCCACTTGCAGCCCCCAGCACGACCCGAAAAACGCCGCGCCCGAGCGATAGATAGCGCGAGCCAATTCGATCTGGCGCTCGATCTCGGGGCCGCCGTCATAAAGATTGAGCCCTGACCCGGTGATCACCACGCCATCGTAGCCATCGAGGCCGCCGGAATCGGGAAGATTGCTGCCAGCATCCGCCGGCAAGCAAATATCGCACGCCGCGCCAGGCGCGAGCATGCACAGCGTATCGGCGTAGGATTCGGCTGCGGTTTTCCCAAACGTGGTTTTCTGTACTGCCCGGGCTTCCTGCACGTTGCCTTCGACAACCAATAAACGTAACGCCATAACCAAGAAGCCCCTTAAAATGTGGGAAAACGTGCCGCCGACGCACAGCCCCATGTTTTACGGAAAAAAGCGTCGCAAATGTGAAGACTCATGCGCCATCGCGAGAAGAGTGGCCGGTGCAATCCTGTCCTGCAGCGCAATTCTGCCAAAACGAAAAAAGCCGGACATCCGTCAAGAACGCCCGGCTTGTTTATTGGGAACCCGATTCTCAGAACTTCAGCGCTTTCGCCTGCTTGACGCCAGGAATGGTCTGGATTTTCGCCAGAACCTCGGCCGGCACCTTGCCGTCCACCTCGACGAGCGCGATCGCCGAGCCGCCCTCGCGGTCGCGGCCCAGCGCGAAGGTCGCGATATTTACGTCCGCCTCGCCCAGGAGCGAGGCGAAACGGCCGATGAAGCCCGGCTTGTCCTCGTTGGTGACATAGATCATCGAGGGGGCGAATTCCGCATCGACCTTGATGTCCTTGATCGACAGAATGCGCGGCTTGCCGTCATGGAAGACGGTGCCGGCAACCGCGCGGGTCTGCTTCTCGGTCTCGACCGCAAGCGTGATCAGCGATTCGTAATCGCCCACCGCGGCGCGCGTCACCTCGTCGATGACGATGCCGCGTTCCTTGGCGACGCTCGGCGCCGAGACGACATTCACGTCCGCCAAAGACGGACGCAGCAGACCCGCGACGGCGGCGGCCGTCAGCGCCTTGGTCTTCAGATCCGCGACATGGCCTTCGTAGGTGATCGTGACCCTCTTGATGCTGCTCTCGGTCAACTGGCCCGCAAAAGAGCCGAGCCGCTCGGCGAGCGCGATGAAGGGTTTCAGCTTCGGCGCCTCTTCAGCCGTGATCGACGGGAAATTCACCGCATTCGAAATCGCACCACGGATGAGGTAATCCGACATCTGCTCGGCGACCTGCAAGGCGACATTTTCCTGCGCCTCGCTAGTGGCCGCGCCGAGATGCGGCGTTGCCACCACATTCGGATGGCCGAACAGCGGATTGCTTTTCGCCGGCTCCTCGACGAAGACGTCGAAAGCCGCGCCGGCGACATGGCCCGAATCGAGCGCCGCGCGCAACGCCGCTTCGTCGACGAGCCCGCCGCGGGCGCAATTGACGATGCGCACGCCCTTCTTGGTCTTGGCGATATTCTCGGCCGACAGAATGTTCTTGGTCTGCGCCGTCATCGGCGTGTGCAGCGTGATGATGTCGGCACGGGCGAGCAGATCGTCGAGATCGACCTTCTCGACGCCGAGTTCGAGCGCCCGCTCGGGCGACAGGAACGGGTCGAAGGCGATCACGCGCATCTTGAGGCCGATGGCGCGGCTCGCGACGATCGAGCCGATATTGCCGCAGCCGATGATGCCGAGCACCTTGCCGGTGATTTCGACACCCATGAAGCGGTTCTTTTCCCATTTGCCGGCCTGGGTCGAGGCATCGGCCGATGGGATTTGCCGCGCAAGCGCGAACATCATCGCGATCGCATGTTCGGCAGTGGTGATCGAGTTGCCGAATGGCGTGTTCATCACGATCACGCCCTTGGCGGTGGCGGCCGGAATCTCGACATTGTCGACGCCGATGCCGGCGCGGCCGATCACCTTGAGATTGGTGGCATTGTCCAAGATCTTGGCGGTGACTTTGGTGGCCGAGCGAATGGCGAGGCCATCGTAATTGCCGATGATTGCGGCAAGCTTGTCTTTGTCCTTGCCAAGCTCGGGCTGAAAATCGACTTCGACGCCATGCTCTTTGAAGATCGCAAGAGCAGCGGGCGAAAGAGCGTCCGAAATGAGTACACGGGGTGCCATGGGTGTGGTCCTGATTGGAGGATTTCTCCCTTCTCCCGCATCACAAACCGGGTATACCCGGTTTGTGCATTTTTGATGCTGAACTCGGGCAAGCCCGAGTTCAGTGCGGGAGAAGGTGGCATGCGCAGCATGACGGATGAGGGACTTACGACTGGGTGAGTTCCTATCTACGAATGCTTTGCAGCGCAGGAATTTTTTCAGATTCTACAGGCTGTATCTCCCTCATCCGACCTCGCATATGAACTTGGGCTTGCCCAAGTTCATCATTTTTAATGATCAAATCGGGCAGGCCCGATTTGATTGCGAGGCCACCATCTCCCGCGCGTAAGTGCGGGAGATGGGAGGAGCGCCAGATCTTTAAGCCGCCTTGGCCAAGCCGGCTTTCGCCTGCGCGAACGCCCAATCGAGCCAATGCGTCAGCGCCGCAATATCGGCAGCGTCCACCGTCGCGCCGCACCAGATGCGCAGGCCGGGCGGCGCATCGCGATAGCCGCCGATGTCGTACGCGACTTTCTCCTTCTCCAGCAGCGACGCCAGCGTCTTGGCAAAAGCCGCCTGCGCGTCAGCGGGAAGCGCAGTCACTGCGGCATCGACGACTTTCATGCACACGCTGGTATTGGAGAGCGTCGCACGATCGGCGGCGAGAAAGTCGACCCACGGCGTTTTCGCCACCCAATCGACGAGCACTTGCGTATTGGCATCGGCGCGCGCCATCAGGCCTTTCAGGCCACCGACGCTTTTGCCCCATTGCAGCGCGTCGATGTAATCCTCGACGCAGAGCATGGACGGCGTGTTGATGGTTTCGCCTTCAAAAATGCCGTCGACGATCTTGCCGCCCTTGGTCATGCGGAAGATTTTCGGCAGCGGCCATGCCGGCGTATAGGTTTCGAGACGCTCGACCGCGCGCGGCGACAGGATCAGCATGCCATGCGCCGCTTCGCCGCCCAGCACCTTCTGCCAGGAGAAGGTGACGACATCGAGCTTGTCCAAGGCGAGATCCTGCGCAAAAGCCGCGGAGGTCGCGTCGCAAATGGTGAGGCCTGCGCGGTCGGCCGGGATCCAATTGCCGTTCGGCACGCGCACGCCCGAGGTCGTGCCATTCCAGGTGAAGACCACATCGTGATCGAAATTCACCGATTTCAGATCGGCGATCTGGCCGTACGGCGCTTTCAGGAGACACGCGTCCTTGAGCTTCAATTGCTTGACGACGTCGGTCACCCAGCCTTCGCCGAAGGACTCCCAGGCGAGCATATCGACGGGCCGCGCGCCGAGCAGCGACCACAGCGCCATTTCGACGGCGCCGGTGTCGGACGCCGGCACGATGCCAATGCGGTAATCAGCGGGGACGCCCAAGATTTCGCGGGTCAGATCGATCGCCAGCTTCAGCTTGGCCTTGCCGACCTTCGCGCGGTGCGAACGGCCAAGGGCTGCATCTTTGAGGGCTTCGAGAGACCAGCCGGGGCGCTTCGCGCAAGGACCCGACGAAAAATGCGCGTTCTGCGGCCGCGCAGCCGGAATTTGTCCAGTCATATAACCATCCTTTCAGATGGGCGCCTCCCGTTGGGGGGAGGTGTCCCGCGGATGGACATAGTTGCAGGTGCGGTTTTGGTCAAGCGCTTGTTTTAAAACCGGCATAGAGTAGCTTAATCGCGCCGCGCCGGCACAAAGCGCATTTCGGAGACGAACATGTTTCACCGCCGTCTTTTGGCCACGACCTTCCTCGCCTCATCCGTGCTGATCGCGCCTTTCGCTTATGCGGACAATGTGCCGCCGAGCGCGGACGGGGCGAAGCGAATCGCCGATGCGCTGCAGCCCTACCTTGGCCCGCTCATGCAGGGCGATCATCCGCTGCTGACCGTCAGCCCCAAGGGCGACGGTTACGTGGTTTCCTTTGATGTTGAAGCCGCCGCCAATGATCTCAAAGCCGTTTTGCCGCCGTCTGCTCCAATCGACTTCACGGTGAAATCGGCACCTGTCCAAGAGATGCTGTTTGAGCAAAGCGACGGCATGTGGAAGGTCACAGCCGATTCCGACCTGGACATGGCCATAACCATGACGACGCGGCAGCCTACCGGGTCGCAAGACCAAACCATGTCGATGAAGTTCAAGGGCATGAAATATGAGGCGATCTTCGATCCCAAGCTGATGAGCGCCACGCACGCGACGATGACGGTGGAGCAGCTGGCACAAACGGGCAAAGAGACGGTGACAGTCACGAAGGAGGGGGTATCCACCACATCGCCAGTGAGCTCCTCTCAACAAGGCGCTGGACCGATGAACCAAACGTGGGAAAGTTCTGCCGCGGGTGCCGACACGATCGACATGAAGACGCGTGGCGCGCGCGAGAACAGCGTTTGGCATATGGAGTTCAAGCCGCCGGCGGCTGCGGACGCGCAGACGGATGCAACGATTGACATGTCCGTCGCGCACCAGGACGTCAACGCGAACGTAAGCGCGTTTCACAACCAAAAACTCTTTGCGCTGATCGCCTTCTTCATCGCCTATCATTCCAAGCCGGATATCGCTGCGCACGAGGAGGAACTCAAAGACTTGCTGCATGGCCTCGGCTCGGTGTTCGACAAGATCGAAGAGCAAGGCATCATGACGGATGCAAAGCTGAGCGTTTCCAACGCCACGCTCGGTAAGATCGCGGATGTTGCCATCGCCAATGCGCAAATCGCGTTCAATACGACCGGCCTGGTGCAGCAAGGCGATATGAGCGTGACGATGAAGGCCGACGGTATGTCTTTGACATCGTCCGTCGTGCCCGCCTGGGCGCAAGATCTGATTCCAAACTCATTCGAACTGCCGCTGCGCATATCGGACCACAATCTCGCCGATGCGGCGAATGAGGCCATCGACGATTTTAGCCTGCAGGGTGATGAGCCGTTCACATCGGAACAGGCCATGATGATCGGCGTCAATGCGCTGCCGCCGACCGGCCTCAAAGTCGCGCTCGGTCCCGGCCGCATCACGTCGAAATTGCTCGACATCGAGATGGACGGCGCCGTCACCGTCGTCTTCCCGACGCCCCGAGGTTCGGTCACGCTCAAGGCGCATGGATTGGATGCGGCGCTCGACGCGATGCAAAAGGCCGCACTGACAGACCCTAAGGCCGCACAGTTCGAGCAAGCGCTTGAGACTGCCAAATCGTTGGCCAAGACCGAAGCCGACGGGACGGCGACATGGGTTTTCGCCTATGATCAAAGCGGAGTCTTCAGCGTGAACGGCACGGTCTTGAACCACCCGCAGCAGTGATCTGATTCTGACCGCTCCCGCGATTCACGCCTTGCGCAACATGCGCCGGAGGAGATGCCGATGCCCGATTCGAGACCCGTGAATGTCGTCACGATCCTTGGCAGCCTGCGCAAGGCGTCGTTCAACGGTATCGTGGCGCGCGCCTTGCCCGCGCTGGCGCCGCAAGGCATGACCATCAAGCCCACGCCCTCCATTCGCGAATTGCCGCTCTATGACGCTGACGTGCAGGCGGGGGGCTATCCCCCTGCCGCATCGGATTTAGTGCAGGCGATCAGCGCCGCCGATGGGGTGATCTTCGTCACGCCGGAATATAATTACTCCATGCCGGGCGGGTTGAAGAATGCGATCGACTGGATCTCGCGCGCCCATCCGCAGCCCTTGGGCAACAAGCCGGTTTCGCTCATTACGGCTTCGATGGGCGTCATCGGCGGCGCGCGGGCGCAATATCACCTGCGCCAATCGCTGGTGTTCCTGGACGCCCATGTGATGAACAAGCCGGAAGTGATGATCGGCGCGGTGCAGACCAAGGTCGATGCGGAAGCCGGCGAACTGACCGATTCGACGACCCGCGATTTTCTCAGCGTGCATCTCCATGCTTTTGCTCATTACGTGCGGCGGATCATCTCGGGCTGAGGGGCATAGTCCGCCAAGGATCGCGGCTTTGGCGTTTGAAAGCTTGCTGCCACGCCCCATATACATCCCGGTCACGCCACGAGGAGCGCGACGCCGAAGCTAGCGAGAGTGAAGCCATGTCTCACGATGCCGTTGCGAAGCCGAAGCAAATAAAAATTCCCGCCCCCGATCACCCGATCACCGTGACGCCCTATCAGGGGCGCGTGATCGTCAAGGTTGCGGGGCATATCGTGGCCGATACGACCAAGGCCCTCTCTTTACGCGAATCGACCTATCCGGCCGTTCTCTATGTGCCGCGGCAGGATGCCGATATGGCGCAGCTCGAGCGCACCGATCACGCAACCTATTGCCCCTACAAGGGCGACTGCAGCTATTACAGCATCCGCGCGGGCGGCGAACGCTCGGTCAATGCGGTGTGGACCTACGAGGCGCCCTATGCGGCCGTCGCGGAGATCAAGGATCACCTGGCCTTCTATCCCAACAGGGTCGATGCAATCGAGATGAGCGACGGCGATTAATTATAGGACTCCATCGCTAGAATGGCGAGAATGAGATCTGCTGAGACGCTCATTCTCGAATTCCCTGTCTGAACGAACCGTCGTTGATTTGGTTGAGCAGGTGGCCATAGGGAAGGTGCATATCTTTCCCGATGCTGCCGGCAAGTTCTTTTATCCACACTGCCCTGTTTTGGATTCCGAATGTCACAGGGTCCTCGGTGATTTCGACTGCGGCACGCACGATTTTGACATTCGGACCGAAGCTCATTTCAAGATGATTCGGATCAACCCGCTCGGCGCTTTTCGGATCATTGATGTCACGAAAATGCACCAGCATCGGCAAGTGGGCGATCGGCACATCAACCGGATGGCGCAAGGCATTGATCGTGTCGAATGTTTTGGGCGTTGTGTCCTGATATGGCAGAACTGCATCTTGTAGAAGACCAAACGGCGTCCCGCTTTGCGAGATCAGGCCCCGTGGTTTGCCGTCTGGCGCTTGGCGATCCGGGTCTTCAGTTAGCAGGACAAACAACAGTCCTTTATCTCCGAGGTCGACAACCACTGCCTCGCCCAGGATTCCGCAACTGAGCACATTTCCCATACCTCTCGTAATCGGGTTGTCATTGAAGGAACAATGCTCCTCCTGTACGGCCGATCCGCTGACCAAACGGCCATTATCCTCAACCTCGACAGTAAAGCGATACCGCGCGACGCGAGGCGCCGAATTGCACCCGGCCAGAACAAAAGCGCACGCCAGGGCGAGAAAGATTGTCGTTTTGCGATGTCCGCGTAAAATTTGATCTCCCGGCGAAAATTTCCTGGTGCGTCTCCACCTGCCGCTCAGGATGAGGAGCGCGACAAAAAAGAAAATGATGCTCAGCGCCAATTTCATAAACCGCATCCACCAGGCGAAAATACAAAATATATCTGTATTTGGCGTCGCGCTGGATCTCAACCTATTTGAGAGTGAGCCCGACGATCAAGGTAAGACGGCGATCTCTCCCCCACATGCCGCGACATGCAGCATTGCCGGCGCAGGTCACGCCGCAAGAGCGTCTTGACAGCACGAATAATATGTAATAATGGCATCGACACACTTGTGGAGTCATCCATGCCTACGAGCACGCGTTTCGCTGTCGCAGTTCATACGCTCACCGCCCTTGCGGTCAGCGATGGCAAGCCGTTGCGCTCGGAAGACCTTGCGCATTCCGTCAATACCAGCCCGGTCGTGATCCGCGGGCTTCTGTCGCGCCTGAGCGAGGCGGGCCTGACCCGGTCGCAGCTTGGCGCGGGCGGCGGGATGCTGCTCGCCAAATCTGCGAAGAAAATCAAATTGCTGGACGTCTACGAGGCGGTCGAGGACACGGAATTGTTCTCGCTGCCGCGGACGCCCCCGTGCGAGAGCTGCCCGGTCGGCGGCAATATTCTGGAGGCGATTCAACCGACGTTGAAGCGTGCCCGGAAGAAGCTCGAGAGCGAATTGGCGAAGGTCACGGTCGCCGACATAGCATCCGAAGTGGCGCGTCTCGGCAAGTTCAGCCTGCCAGGGACATGATGCGCATTTTTTTGGAGTTTAATGTAATCATGTCATTGACACATTATTATATCGTCCGACTTCGTGCCGGGCGTGAGGAGACGAACGGCATCGGGGCGCAGCCGTCCGCAACGCAACGCCGCCCCGCCATCAACAGGAGCAACATATGAGTATCGGTATCATCGGGGCGGGCGCGCTCGGTTCCAACATTGCGCGCGTCCTCGCCGGGAACGGAATCGCGGCGACGATCGCAAACCGCCGCGGCCCGGATTCTCTAGCGGAACTCGTCCAGGAGCTTGGCCCGTCGATCATGGCTGGAAGCCTTGCGGAAGCCGCGCGCGCAGACATCGTCATTGTGGCCCTGCGCTGGGTCGATCTGGAAAAGGTGCTGGGCGGGCTGCCCGCTTGGAACGGCCGGATCGTGATCGACGCCACCAATCCGGTCGCGTTCCTCGACCCCGACTCGCCCGACGCGAAGGATCCGACCAATCCGCTCGCTGCCTACGGCATCAAGGTGATCGATCTTGGCGGCAAGCACTCCAGCGCCGTGTTCCGCACATTTGTTCCGGGTGCGCGCGTCGTCAAGGCATTCAACCATCTCGCCGCCGAGGCCTTGCTTAAGCCGGCGGTCGCGGGCGGCCAGCGCGCGCTGTTCTATTCGGGCGACGAGGCCGATGCGAAAGCCAAAGTCCGCAAGATCATCGAGCAGACCGGCTTTTATCCGATCGACCTCGGCACGCTCGACGTCGGCGGACCGCTGACCTCGCTGCCCTTCGGCCCGCTTGGCACCGCGAACCTCGTCAGGATCTGACGCCGGGGAAGGCGTTATTCCGCATGCAAAAAGGGTGCGAAAATTCTGCAGCGCCTAAACACCCCGGCCGCACCTGGCAGGCTGAGAATGCCATCCGGGTGCAGCGTGGGGTTTGGGGTTCGTCCAGTGCGCGTTGATCAGTGCGCCGCCTTGATAAACGTGCCACTCTGCAGTTCGCGCATGGCCTGCATGATCTCCTCGCGCGAGTTCATCACGATTGGCCCGTGCCAGGCGACGGGCTCCTCGATCGGCTTTCCTGACACCAGCAGGAAACGGATACCCTCATCGCCAGCCTGAACCGTCACTTCGTCGCCGCTGTCGAAAACGACAAGCGTCCGATTGCCGGACATGTCGCGAATATTGACCTCCTCGCCGTTGACCTCCTTCTCGACCCGCACGCCGAAAGGCTTCGACGCGTCGCGGAAGGTGCCTGAACCGGCGAAGATGTAGGCGAAGGCCTTGCGATAGGTATCGACCGGCAGGCGCTTTTTCTTGCCGGGCGGGACCGAAACGTCGAGATAGATCGGTTCGGCCGCGATCCCGTCGACGGGACCGGCCTTGCCCCAGAAATTGCCACAGATAACCCGCACCGCCGTGCCATCGTCATCGATCGCGACGGGAATATCCGCCGACTTAACGTCCTGATAGCGCGGCGCCGTCATCTTCAGCGAAGACGGTAAATTCGCCCAAAGCTGAAACCCGTGCATGCGGCCGGCGACATCCCCCTTCGGCATTTCCTGATGCATGATGCCGCTGCCGGCCGTCATCCACTGGATGTCACCGGCGCCGAGCAAACCGCGATTGCCCAGGCTGTCGCCGTGTTCGACGGTGCCGGCGAGCACATAGGTGATCGTTTCGATGCCGCGATGCGGGTGCCAGGGAAAGCCGCGGATATATTCGGCCGGATTGTCGTTACGGAAATCGTCCATCATCAGGAACGGATCGGTCAACGACGGATCGCCGAAACCGAAGACGCGGTGCAGCTTGACGCCAGCGCCTTCCATCGTCGGGACAGCCATGCTTTCGTGCTTTATGGGTCGTATCGACATTTCATCTACCTTTCGTTTGGACAGAAATAGGTAGAGGCCCCGGTTTCGATAAGAGTCATATTCGGAGACACAGTGTCCACATTTTGGCAATCGGGCATGCAGTACGCAATCACCGCCACGGTTTCGGTCTCGATCACGCGGGCAGTCCGGCCGCTTTCAGGGCATCCGCATAGGTCTTCGCCATGCTTTCGAGCGGGACCGGAATGCGGGCGAAGAAGCCAGAGATCGTGAGGCCCGGCTCGATTTCGAGCAATTCCGCGACGGCCGTTCGCGCGCGATCGAGACGGCCGAGTTTGACATTGGCGACCGCGACCACACGCAGCGCCGGTGCGAACCGCCGGTTCTGCGCGAGCGAACGCTCCGCCCATCTGAGGGCCTCGGCATAATTCTCGTCGATCACCGCCGCGAGCGCCATGACGCCGGACATGAGCCAGCCGCGCGGATCGCGCGGATTGAGCCGCTGCGCCCGTTCTACCATCGCGCGGCCATTGCCGCCGTTGCCACACATGGTCTCGATCCAGCCGGCAAGGGTCAGGGCCATGGCGGAATTCGGATTGACCAGCAACGAACGGTTGAACAAATCCCGCGCCCGCTCACGCTCGGTCTGCGCCATATTCCAGATCGCGAAGGCCGCCATCCAGAGCACCTGCGCATCATTCGGCGCGAGCTCGACCGAACGCCAGGCCTGGCGCACCGCCGCGGCGCGATCCGCCTCGTCCTGCTGGGCCCAGCCCTGGAAATGGCATTGCGCCCGGCAATAGGCTGCCGCGGCCATCGCCGGCGCGTAGGTCGGATCGGCCGCCAGGGCCTGATCGAGGCATTGCAGAGCGCCCTGCATGCCGGCGGCGGTAAAATCGGCAAGCAGCGCATGGGCGCGCAGCAGGAAGTCGTAGGCATCGAGCTGGGCCGGCCTGTGCCGGTCCAGATGGGCGATCTCCGCGACTTGCAGGGTCGGCTCGATCGCGGCCGCGACACTCTCCGCAACGCGTTCCTGCAGGTCGAAGACGTCGTGCGGATCGCCGTCGAACCGGTCGGACCAAAGATGCGCGCCTGTTACGGCGTCAACGAGCTGCCCGGTGATGCGCAGCCGCTCCCGGCCGCGCCGCACGCTGCCCTCGAGCACATAGCCCACGCCGAGCTCCTGACCGATCTGGCGGATATCGGTCGCCTGGCCTTTGTAGGTGAAGGAGGAACTGCGGGCGATGACGAGCAGCCCGCTTGTGCGCGACAGCGCCGTAATGATCTCCTCGGCCATGCCGTCGGCGAAATAATCCTGCTCCGGATCGCCGCTCATGTTGGTGAAGGGCAGGACCGCGACCCCTGGCGGCCTTGCGCCATCCCGCGACGCGAGCGGTGCGACGGGCATGGCTTCACGCTCCGCCTCCTGTGCTGCATTGGCGATTTCTCGCACCGCCCCCACGAAACGGACGCCCTTGCGCGGCAGGGTCCGGATCAGGCGTTGCTCGGCGCCGGTATCGCCGATCGCGCTGCGCGCCGCATTGAGACGGCTGCTGAGGGTCGCTTCCGAGACGATGCGACCGTGCCAGACGGCGTCCAGCAGATCGTCGCGGCTCACCACCCGATCGCGCGCGCCGATCAGGAATCGCAGCAAGTCGAAGACCTGAGGCTCAAGCGCGACGAGATCGCCGTCCTTGCGCAGCTCCCGCCGGGCGGCGTCGAGGGTGAAATTTTCGAACTGAAAGGTCACGGGAGAGATCCAAACTGGGCGGTCTTCTTACACCCTCATCGGCCTACAGCAAAAATCAAGGCAATCTGAAGGAGAAATCCGGCGCGTCTGAAAGCGAAGCGGCGACCGATGTGGCAGTCTTAGAGCCATCGAAACCGCATCGGAGAACTGCCCATGACACCCGAAACCATCGACCGCCGCCGACTGCTCGTGGCCGCGGCCGGAACTTTCGCCGCCGCTCAGCTCGGCCTCACCGGGCGCGCCAAAGCCGGGAGCGCGCCGGCTGCCGACGCCTTCGCCCGCCAAGTGAAGCAGATCGACGCAGGCCTGCTCAACGTCGGCTATGTCGAGGCGGGCGTTCCGACCGGACCGGCCGTCATCCTGCTGCATGGCTGGCCTTACGACATCCACAGCTTCGTGGAGGTCGTCCCGATCCTCGCGGCGGCGGGATACCGGGTGATCGTTCCTTATCTGCGGGGATATGGCACCACCCGTTTCCTCGCCGGGGAAACCATGCGCAATGGGCAGCAATCGGCCATTGCGGTCGATGTCATCGCCCTCATGGATGCGCTTGGCATCCAGCAGGCGGTCCTGGCCGCTTTCGACTGGGGCGCCCGGACGGCGGATATCATCGCGGCACTCTGGCCGGAGCGGTGCAAGGCGCTCGTCTCGGTCAGCGGCTACCTGATCGGCAACCAGGAAGCCGGCAAGGCCCCGCTGCCGCCCCGAGCCGAACTGTCCTGGTGGTACCAATTCTATTTCGCCACCAGCCGGGGCCAGGCCGGCTACGAGGCCCATCGGAAGGAGTTCGCCAAGCTCATCTGGCAGACCGCTTCGCCAAAATGGAATTTCGACGACGCGACCTTCGAACGGAGCGCGCAGGCCTTCGACAATCCGGACCATGTCAGCATCGTGATCCACAATTATCGCTGGCGGCTCGACCTCGTTGACGGCGAACGCCGATACGACGACCTCGAGAAGCAGCTGGCGCAGGCTCCCATCATCCACGTGCCGACGATCACGATGGAGGGCGACGCGAATGGCGCGCCGCATCCGGAGCCGGCCGCCTATGCCAAGCAATTCGCGGGCAAATACGAACATCGCCTGATCAAGGGCGGTATCGGTCACAACCTGCCGCAGGAGGCACCGCGGGACTTCGCCCAGGCGGTGATCGACGTAAGCGCCGCCTGAGGGCGCTCCGGGAAAAAACTTATCAAGACATTTGTTCTGGCACGCGCGGTACTTGAAGAGCTGCGCGTGCCAGGAAGATCGGAATCACTGTCCAGGGCAAATCGGCGTCGGTTGTGGCGGCGGGGCCGGATGCTCGCGCTTGTATCTTGCGATGATCGGCTCAAGCGATTGGCTCGACCAGAATCTGGGCGCGTGAATTTTGCTTAAGCAGTAAGAATTCCAATATAATCCCGCACGTACCGGCGATTGGCCGGCCGCCACCGCTTGCGCGACGGCGTTGATATCGGCCGCACTTGGGTAGATGTACAGCGTTGTCGGATCACCCGTCACCAGCGCAAGGATCTGCTGAATGTCCGATTGCGACCAACTGGTGCAGCCGTCGCTGCGGCCGCCGGTGTATTCCACCACTTGTCCGAATCGAACATAGCCATCCCGATCGGCGTAAGGACTGTTCAGCTCCCTTTTCAGGCAGACATTCTTTAACGTCACCGCGGCATGTCCGCCGATCGCCCGTTCACGGGCATTTGCGGTCTCGCCTTCGCCATCGAACGGAATGAACGTGCGCATGAGAGCTGCATCCTGGTTCGCCGCGACGCGGTAATAGCCTTTGAAGGAGGTTTTTGCCGCATCGGTCACATAGGCGCCGCCCATCGTCAGGTCGGAATCCATCGCATTGCCGAAATTCTTGGCGCATTCCCGCTCATTCGAGAAATTGGCGGCACCGTCCAAATCGCGACCGCTGCCGTGACCCGCGGAAATCACGCGAAACGCATGTTGTGCCTCGCAGACGATATAGAACCGGCCCGGCGAATCATTGGGACGCGTGGCGTCCATGGCGAAATAACAGGGATTTCTCACTCTTCCCGCGCTCACCTTTTGCAAATAAAGCGTCCGCGCGCGCTGCAAGACCGGTGATGCAATCTGTCCCCTGCCGTCGCCAATGTGGGCCGCGAGCCAAGCCGGAATATCCGGCGATTGCTCCGCAGCAAAAGCGTTCCACGCACCCAATAATGCGACAAGAACGAAGGCTGAGGTGAGAACACCAATGATTTTGGCGAAGCCGGATCCTGATCGCACCTGAGCAATTCCTCTGTCGAACGATCGCAGCAATATATCGCAGGACGTCGGGCTTTGGCTATGATGTGGGGGATGCGCGGTGGTGGACACGAAAAAGCCCGCTGTTTGGAGCGGGCTTTTTGATTTTGTTGATTTGGTTGCGGGGGCAGGATTTGAACCTGCGGCCTTCAGGTTATGAGCCTGACGAGCTACCGGGCTGCTCCACCCCGCGCCGGTGTGGTGAGATCCGGGGATGTGTGTGTTTGTTATCTGATCGTTAAGAGGATTTAGCTTTGTGCTTTGCAGGCCTGGCAGCGACCTACTCTCCCATGTCTTGAGACATAGTACCATCAGCGCGAAGGCGTTTGACATTCGAGTTCGGGATGGGATCGCGTCTTGTCACCTTGCTGAGAGCCACCAGGCCGGCGAAGGACAAAGCTGAAGTAAACTGGGTCTTTTTTGTTTACCGTAAACCTTGGAACACCAAGTTTACGGTCTTGGTTGGCGCAAACCCTGGCAGGCCAGGTTTGGGCTGAAGATCGTGTTGTCTGTTGGACATTGATTAATGAGACGATCAAGACTGAAGAACTATTAGTACCGGTAAGCTGCATGCGTTGCCGCACTTCCACACCCGGCCTATCAACGTGGTCGTCTTCCACGGTTCTTAAGGGAGCACTCGTCTTGAGGTGGGTTTCCCGCTTAGATGCCTTCAGCGGTTATCCCGTCCACACATAGCTACCCTGCACTGCGGCTGGCGCCACAACAGGTCCACCAGAGGTGTGTTCAACCCGGTCCTCTCGTACTAGGGTCAAATCCTCTCAATACTCCTACGCCCACGGCAGATAGGGACCAAACTGTCTCACGACGTTTTGAACCCAGCTCACGTACCACTTTAATCGGCGAACAGCCGAACCCTTGGGACCTTCTCCAGCCCCAGGATGTGATGAGCCGACATCGAGGTGCCAAACACTTCCGTCGATATGGACTCTTGGGAAGTATCAGCCTGTTATCCCCGGCGTACCTTTTATCCGTTGAGCGATGGCCCTTCCACGAGGAACCACCGGATCACTATGACCGTCTTTCGACTCTGCTCGACTTGTCAGTCTCGCAGTCAGGCAGGCTTATGCCATTGCACTCAACGAGCGATTTCCGACCGCTCTGAGCCCACCATTGCGCGCCTCCGTTACTCTTTGGGAGGCGACCGCCCCAGTCAAACTGCCTACCATGCACTGTCCCGGACCCGGATGACGGGTCACGGTTAGACATCCATATAGATAAGGGTGGTATTTCAAGGGTGTCTCCACGCGAGCTGGCGCCCACGCTTCAAAGACTACCACCTATCCTACACATGCCGACACGAATGCCAGTGCAAAGTTACAGTAAAGGTGCACGGGGTCTTTCCGTCTGACCGCAGGAACCCCGCATCTTCACGGGGAATTCAATTTCACTGAGCTGATGTTGGAGACAGCGGGGAAGTCATTACGCCATTCGTGCAGGTCGGAACTTACCCGACAAGGAATTTCGCTACCTTAGGACCGTTATAGTTACGGCCGCCGTTTACCGGGGCTTCAATTCAGTGCTTGCACACCTCCTCTTAACCTTCCGGCACCGGGCAGGCGTCAGACCCTATACGTCATCTTGCGATTTCGCAGAGCCCTGTGTTTTTGCTAAACAGTTGCCACCCCCTGGTCTGTGCCCCTCCCGCCCGGTTGCCCGAACGGAAGGCCTCCTTATTCCGAAGTTACGGAGGTAAATTGCCGAGTTCCTTCAACATCATTCTCTCAAGCGCCTTGGTATACTCTACCAGTCCACCTGTGTCGGTTTCGGGTACGGTCTGATGTGGGGGCTATTTCCTGGAACCGCCAGGCTGCAGGGGAAATCCAATAATCCCGTACAGCTTTCGCAATCCGTCACCACCCACTGGCCCACGAATATTAACGTGGTTCCCATCGATTACGCCTTTCGGCCTCACCTTAGGGACCGGCTAACCCTGCGAAGATTAACTTTACGCAGGAACCCTTGGACTTTCGGCGACACTGTCTTTCACAGTGTTTGTCGTTACTCATGTCAGCATTCGCACTTCCAATACCTCCAGGATGCCTCACGGCTGTCCCTTCAGCGGCTTATGGAACGCTCCGCTACCGCTTGCACATAGTGCAAACCCAAAGCTTCGGCTCGTGGCTTGAGCCCCGGTACATCTTCGGCGCAGAAACCCTTGTTTAGACCAGTGAGCTGTTACGCTTTCTTTAAAGGATGGCTGCTTCTAAGCCAACCTCCTGGTTGTTTTGGGATTTCCACATCCTTTCCCACTTAGCCACGAATTAGGGGCCTTAGCTGTTGGTCTGGGTTGTTTCCCTCTCCACAATGGACGTTAGCACCCACTGTGTGTCTCCTGCGCACTACTTCCAGGTATTCGGAGTTTGGTTAGGTTTGGTAAGACGGTGAGTCCCCCTAGCCCATCCAGTGCTCTACCCCCTGGAGTATTCACGCAAGGAACTACCTAAATAGTTTTCGCGGAGAACCAGCTATTTCCTAGTTTGATTGGCCTTTCACCCCTAACCACAAGTCATCGGAACCTTTTTCAACAGGTACCCGTTCGGTCCTCCAGTGCGTGTTACCGCACCTTCAACCTGCTCATGGCTAGATCACTAGGTTTCGGGTCTAATCCAACGAACTTCACGCCCTATTCAGACTCGCTTTCGCTGCGCCTACACCTATCGGCTTAAGCTTGCTCGTTAAATTAAGTCGCTGACCCATAATACAAAAGGTACGCCGTCACCCTTGCGGGCTCCGACTGTTTGTAGGTATCCGATTTCAGGAACTATTTCACTCCCCTCGTCGGGGTGCTTTTCACCTTTCCCTCACGGTACTTGTTCGCTATCGGTCGCTGAGGAGTACTTAGGCTTGGAGGGTGGTCCCCCCGTTTTCAGACAGAATTGCACGTGTTCCGCCTTACTCATGTCCTTCATTCTTCGAAACGCGTACGGGGCTATCACCCACTGCGGCAAGGTTTTCCAACCTTTTCCACTTAGAAAAACAAAGGCACTGGCCTCATCCGCGTTCGCTCGCCACTACTAACGGAGTCTCGTTGATGTCCTTTCCTCTGGGTACTTAGATGTTTCAGTTCCCCAGGTTTGCTTTTGTACCCTATGTATTCAGGTACAAATACCTTCTTGATGATCTTTGTAAGTCCGAAGATGGACTTCTTTTCACGCGAATGAGGCAGGCCTCACACGCGTATTCCGATCGTGCCCGGCAGGCATCCTCGGAATTACAAAGATCGAAGGTGGGTTTCCCCATTCGGAGATCCTCGGATCAAAGCTTGTTCGCAGCTCCCCAAGGCTTATCGCAGCGTACCACGTCCTTCATCGCCTCTCAGCGCCAAGGCATCCATCGAATACCCTTATGACACTTGATCGATCTCATTATCAATGCCCAACCACTCGGCGTGGTCGACGGCCATTCTTGCGAACGGACCATCTTGGACACGATCTTCATTTGCGAGAGATATGTTGCAATCTCTCGACTTAGACCAGTTTACTTCAAATGCATCCGGGAGTGTGCGGTCAAGGCTCACTCACGACTGGTGCTTAGACAGCCCATAAAGCGCAAGCTCGCAAGCTCACTCTTTACTGGCGCTAACCAGATGCATTTCCTCTTCACGATGTCAGATAACCCGCGACGCCGAAGATCTAAATCTTCCATGCTTCGCGAAACTTAAATTTTACGGATATCATTCCAGCAATCTCAAGCTGATGGTGGAGCTGAACGGGATCGAACCGATGACCTCATGCTTGCAAAGCACGCGCTCTCCCAGCTGAGCTACAGCCCCTTAGTCAGCACCCACTTCCCTCGACACCAACTCGTTAAAAATGGTGGAGCAGAACGGGATCGAACCGATGACCTCCTGAATGCGATTCAGGCGCTCTCCCAGCTGAGCTACTGCCCCTCACAACCAATGGTGGGCCTGGGAGGACTTGAACCTCCGACCTCACGCTTATCAAGCGCGCGCTCTAACCAACTGAGCTACAAGCCCTTGCCGGAGGACAAAAGGATGACGATCGATCCAGACGAATGTTCCCACCCGCCGCTCGACGTCTGATGTCCGTAAAAGAAGAAAGAGAAGCGTAGACGGCGTCGTCCCGCAATTGCATCCTGACTGGATGCTGTTGTTCTAAAATCGCTCGATAGTGAAGATCAAAATGACCCTCATCATAAGAAGCAATCCTTAGAAAGGAGGTGATCCAGCCGCAGGTTCCCCTACGGCTACCTTGTTACGACTTCACCCCAGTCGCTGACCCTACCGTGGTCGTCTGCCTCCTTGCGGTTAGCGAAACGCCTTCGGGTAAAACCAACTCCCATGGTGTGACGGGCGGTGTGTACAAGGCCCGGGAACGTATTCACCGTAGCGTTCTGATCTACGATTACTAGCGATTCCAACTTCATGTACTCGAATTGCAGAGTACAATCCGAACTGAGACGGCTTTTTGAGATTTGCTAGAGGTCACCCTTTCGCGTCCCATTGTTACCGCCATTGTAGCACGTGTGTAGCCCAGCCTGTAAGGGCCATGAGGACTTGACGTCATCCCCACCTTCCTCGCGGCTTATCACCGGCAGTCCCCCTAGAGTGCCCAACTGAATGATGGCAACTAAGGGCGAGGGTTGCGCTCGTTGCGGGACTTAACCCAACATCTCACGACACGAGCTGACGACAGCCATGCAGCACCTGTGTCCCTGGCTCCGAAGAGAAGAAACTGTCTCCAGTATCCGTCCAAGGCATGTCAAAAGCTGGTAAGGTTCTGCGCGTTGCTTCGAATTAAACCACATGCTCCACCGCTTGTGCGGGCCCCCGTCAATTCCTTTGAGTTTTAATCTTGCGACCGTACTCCCCAGGCGGAATGCTTAATGTGTTAACGGCGCCACTGAAGAGCAAGCTCCCCAACGGCTAGCATTCATCGTTTACAGCGTGGACTACCAGGGTATCTAATCCTGTTTGATCCCCACGCTTTCGCACCTCAGCGTCAATATCGAGCCAGTAAGCCGCCTTCGCCACTGGTGTTCCTGGTAATATCTACGAATTTCACCTCTACACTACCAATTCCACTTACCTCTCTCGAATTCAAGACTCCCAGTATCAAAGGCAGTTCTGAGGTTGAGCCTCAGGATTTCACCCCTGACTTAAAAGTCCGCCTACGTGCGCTTTACGCCCAGTGATTCCGAACAACGCTAGCCCCCTTCGTATTACCGCGGCTGCTGGCACGAAGTTAGCCGGGGCTTATTCTCCTGGTACAGTCATTATCTTCCCAGGTAAAAGAGCTTTACAACCCTAAGGCCGTCATCACTCACGCGGCATGGCTGGATCAGGCTTGCGCCCATTGTCCAATATTCCCCACTGCTGCCTCCCGTAGGAGTCTGGGCCGTGTCTCAGTCCCAGTGTGGCTGATCATCCTCTCAGACCAGCTACTGATCGTCGCCTTGGTGAGCCATTACCTCACCAACTAGCTAATCAGACGCGGGCCAATCTTTCGGCAATAAATCTTTCCCCCGAAGGGCTTATCCGGTATTAGCTTAAGTTTCCCCAAGTTATTCCGAACCAAAAGGTATGTTCCCACGTGTTACGCACCCGTCTGCCACTGACATATTGCTATGCCCGTTCGACTTGCATGTGTTAAGCCTGCCGCCAGCGTTCGTTCTGAGCCAGGATCAAACTCTCAAGTTAAAGGTGGAATTCAATCCACCAGAGATTTGATCTGACTAGTCACTTTGTTTATTACTCTGACGAGTTCCCAAGCACATCTTTGGCAATCACAGCCCCAGACCTAAATCCAAGGCTCATGCCTACGATGTCTTGAGTAAACGCGACTGTCATAGTCTCGTACGACCGATCTTCCGACCGATCCGCAAGGACTACGCCGCCTGCGTTTCTCTTTCTTCCGATTCAATTGTCATACAGCGAAACGAAACATCAAAGGTTTCTCAACCTAAGGCATTTGGCAACAGTACTTTGTCATCCAGCATAACCGGCTGGATTACAAACGCCCGATCAAGTCGAGGAGCACTATCACCGCGCTGGCCGCGTCAGCGGCGCGCCGTCAGTGATCGGGTGTATAGGCCCTGGCCCCGCGAACCGTCAAGCGCAATTTTCAAAAAAAATTCAAAAAAATCGCTGCTGCCTGCATTTGCTGGGGATTCTGGGGATTGTGTCGGTGTCTTGCATGCGTTGCGACGGGCAAAGACACGCGGCCGAATGCAAGTTAGGCCCTATTTGCAGGCATGAAAGGAATTTTTAACCATCGCGCGCCCGTGCGCGGCTGTCGGTGGACGGCGGCGATTATCATCCCCCGTTTGAGCCGGAATCCGATGCTGATGAAGGCCTCTGGCGGGCGAAAGAAGCTGTGCCGTGGGGATAATTTTCAATCCGCCGTTATGCGGCTCTGGATCCCGGGCCACGCCCGGCATGACAGCGTAGCCGTCTCAAACGGCACGGCCACAAATGTTTTGCGCCGCACCAGTGCTGTTTCATTCCGGTAGATTGAACACCCGGCTCGGCACGAGCTGGCCGTGGTCGACGACGCCAAAGGCGACGGGCACGCCGCCGCATGCGGCATAGACCGTCTCGCCCTCGGCCGGCGCATCGCGACCGCGTAGAATGAGGGATTGGCCGCGCCGCAAGCGCGCTGCGCCATTGCGGTCGACGATGACGCACGCAAGTTCGCTCAAGCCTGTTTCGACCGGAAGCAACGCGTGCACCGCCGATTCGGCCGAGGCCTTGAGTTCGTCGAGCGGCACGGCATCGAGTTCGGTAAAGGGGCCGACGCGGGTACGGCGCAGCGCCGTGACGTGGCCATAGCAGCCGAACATGCGGCCAAGATCGCGCGCCAGGGCGCGCACATAGGTTCCCTTGCCGCATTCGGCCTCAAGCACTGCTTCGTCCGCCGTGCTGTCGACGAGCCGCAAATCGTGGATCGTGATTGGCCGCGCCTCGAGCACGACTTCTTCGCCATCGCGCGCCAGATCATAGGCGCGCTCGCCGCCGACCTTGATCGCCGAAAATGCCGGCGGCCGTTGCAGAATCTCGCCGATGAAATGCGGCAGCGCAACCTCGATCTGCGCCACGCTCGGCCGTATGTCCGAGGTTTGCGTCACGCTGCCCTCGGTATCGTCGGTCGTCGTCTCCGCGCCCCAGCGCACGGTGAACCGATAGGCCTTTTGCCCGTCCTGCACGAAGGGCACGGTTTTCGTCGCCTCGCCGAAGGCGATCGGCAGGATGCCGGACGCGAGCGGATCGAGCGTGCCGGCATGGCCGGCCTTCTTGCCGTTGTAAATTCGTTTGAGCTGGCTGACCGCATGGGTCGAGGTCATGCCATAGGGCTTGTCGAGAATGACCCAGCCGTTGACCTCGACGCGCGTGGAGCGGGGCGCGCTCATGCAGACGGGTCCGCCTCGTCGTCGGGCTGCGCCGTGTCGCGCTTCACCTTGTCGGAATTGAGAATCTCGTCGATGCGCGCGCCCTGTTGAAACGCCTCATCGGCGCGGAAGCGGATTTCGGGCGCGAATTTCATGTTGATCTTTTGCGAGATCTCGCCGCGCAGATATTTCTTGTGGCTCTCGAGCGCCTGCACCACCTCTTTCACGTCCTTGCCGCCAAGCGGCATGACATAGATCGTGGCGAGCTTCAGGTCGGGCGACATGCGCACCTGCGGCACCGAGATGACGTGGCTGGTCAGAATCGGATCGTTGATGTCGCCGCGCGCCAGCAGTTCCGACATGACCTGGCGCACGAGTTCGGCAACGCGCAACATGCGCTGGGACGGCTCGCCGCCATTGTGATGTTGTCTTGACATGATTGAATTTCCTGCACCGGGACCGCAGGCATGATCCGCCCGCAAGGCGCTGCACGACGCGGTTAGCCCGCATCAATTGCAGCCGGACCAGCGGGCTCAATAAGCCCGCGGCCCCAATGGTTTCCTTAAAGCGACCGTTTCACTTCCTCGACGCGATAGCACTCGATGATGTCGCCGGCGCGCATATCCTGATAATTTTCGAACGCCATGCCGCATTCCTGGCCGGCCTGCACCTCGCGGACCTCGTCCTTGAAGCGCTTGAGCGTCGACAACTTGCCTTCGTGCACCACGACATTGTCGCGGATGAGGCGCACGCCGAGACCGCGCTCGACTTTGCCGTCGGTGATGCGGCAGCCGGCCACCTTGCCGACCTTGGAAATGTTGAACACTTCCAGGATGAGCGCATTGCCCATCATGGTTTCGCGCAACGTCGGCGCCAGCAGGCCGGACATCGCCGCCTTCACGTCATCCACGAGATTGTAGATGATGTTGTAATAGCGGATCTCGATGCCGAGGCGTTCGGCCGCCTCGCGCGCTTCCTTGTGGGCGCGCACGTTGAAGCCGATGACGGCCGCGTTGGAGGCCTCCGCCAACGTCATGTCGGATTCGGAGATACCGCCGACGCCGGCATGGATGACGCGGGCGCGAACCTCGTCGTTGCCGAGCTTCTCCAGCGCCGAAATGATCGCTTCGACCGAGCCCTGCACGTCGCCCTTGATGAGCAGCGGGAACTCCTTGCGGCCGGCAGTCTTGAGCTGGCTCATCATATCGGCGAGCGAGCCGCGCACCGTGCCGCCCGAAGCCGCCGCCTTGTCGCGCTTCAGGCGCTGGCGGTATTCGGTGATTTCACGGGCACGGGCTTCGTTTTCGACGACAGCCACGCGGTCGCCGGCTTCCGGAGCACCGTTGAAGCCGAGCACCTCGACCGGGAAGCTCGGCGGTGCCTCGGTGACATGTTCGCCCTTGTCGTCCAGCAATGCACGCACGCGGCCCCATTGGGTGCCGGCGACGATGATGTCGCCGCCGCGCAGCGTGCCGCGCTGCACAAGCACGGTCGCAACCGGGCCGCGGCCGCGATCGAGACGCGCTTCGATGACCGTGCCTTCCGCGGTGCGGTCCGGATTGGCCTTGAGTTCGAGCACTTCCGCCTGAAGAGCAATGGCATCGAGCAATCTGTCGAGATTGGTTTTCTGCTTGGCGGACACTTCGACTTCGAGCGTATCGCCGCCGAGGCTTTCCACCTGCACTTCATATTGCAGCAATTCGGTGCGCACGCGCTCGGGATGGGCATCCGGCTTGTCGACCTTATTGATCGCCACGATGAGCGGCACTTTCGCCGCGCGCGCGTGGTTGATCGCCTCGATCGTCTGCGGCATCACGCCGTCATCCGCCGCGACCACCAGCACCACGATGTCGGTGACCTTGGCGCCGCGGGCGCGCATGGCGGTAAAGGCAGCGTGGCCGGGCGTATCGATGAAGGTGATCGGCAGGCCGCTCGGAGCGACAACCTGATAGGCGCCGATATGCTGGGTGATACCGCCGGCTTCGCCCGACACCACATTGGCGTGGCGGATCGCATCGAGCAGCGAGGTCTTGCCGTGGTCGACGTGGCCCATGATGGTCACGACCGGCGGACGCGAAACCGTATCGCTTGCCTCATCGACAGTGTCGAAAAGTCCCTCTTCCACGTCGGATTCGGCGACGCGGCGCACCGTGTGCCCCATTTCTTCCGCGATGAGCTCCGCCGTATCGGCATCGATCACGTCGGTGATCTTATGCATCTGGCCCTGCTTCATCAGGAATTTGATCACGTCGACGCCGCGCTCCGACATGCGGTTGGCGAGCTCTTGAATCGTGATCGTCTCAGGCAACACGATTTCGCGCGCAATCTTTTCCTTCTGCTCGACATGGCCGCGGTGCAAGCGCTGGACACGGCGCTTGAAGGCGGCGACCGAACGGGTGCGCTCTTCCTCCTCCTGGCCGACATTGTGCACCGTCAAACGGCCGCGCATCTTAGGCTCGGCGCCCTTGGCGGGACGCGGCGGCAGCACAACCTTCGGCGCGGCAACCGCGCCGGGGCGGCGCACCATGGTACGCTTGGTTTCGTCCTCTTCCGCCTGCACCGGGCGACGTCCCGCAGGCGCCGTCGCGGTTGCGCCGGCTGTCGTGGTCGTGGCTGCCTTCGGCACTTTCGGCGGCAGGACCGAGGTCGACTGCACTGGCTGGCCGCCGGCCAGACGGCGCTTGGCCTCTTCCTCCGACCGGCGCTTGGCTTCGAGGTCATGGGCGCGGCGCGCCTCTTCCTCGCGCTTGCGGGCTTCTGCCGCCTCGCGCTCGACCTTCTCGCGTGCTTCGCGTTCGGCGCGCGCCGAAGCTTCGGCTTGCTGCCGCTGCCGGTCTTCTTCCTCGCGGCGGCCAGCATCGGCGAGCGCGCGGGTGCGTGCCTCGCGCTCCTCGTCGGTCAGCGTCCGCAAAACGACGCCGGTCTGCGGACGCGGCGCATTGGTCGGGCGGCCTTGGCCCGGACGGTTGCCATTTGAGCGGCTCGGAGCCGGCGCCGCGGTGCCCGCGCGCGCTTGCGGCGCAGGAGTTGCACGCGCCGTGGGCGCCGCCGATACGGTCGGGCCGCGCGGTGCGGCGGGCGCTGCCGGCGCGGGCGTGCTCGGGGCAGCGACGGGACGGGGCGACGGCGGCGCGGATTTCGCGGCCGGAATGACGATCTGCGCCATCACGGGCGGCGGCGCCTGCACACTCGCGGGCGGCAGCACCGGCGGAGCCGGCGGCGGCGTCACGGGCTGGGGGGCCGGCGCGGCGGCGGGCTTGGCGCCAGTCGTCGGCAGGACGCGCGTCTTGACCTTTTCAACCACAACGGCCTTGCTGCGACCATGCGAAAAGCTCTGACGCACGACGCCCTGCTCGACCGGACGCTTCAAGCTCAGCGTCTTGGTCGGGGCGACCGTCAGGGTCTTGTCACCGTTGTTTTTCGTGTCCGTCATACGTTCCCAATTCCTCGGGGCCTTTCAGAGGCCCAAATGATCATAATTCCGCCGCACCTCCGTGCCGCCGCACGTCGGTGCGTTCTCTTGCGCCGCCGCGTTCGTTTTTGCAAGAGCGTCGCCAAGCAAAAATTAAGCCTTAAGGCTCAGCTCGCGCCGGGTCCTCGCGAAAATCCTGCAATCTGCGGGCGCGATTGAGGAAAGCGTCGGCGACCGGAGAGGCATCGAGACAGGCATGTATCACATTTACCCGCCCCAAGGCCAAATCTAATTGCACCGACGAAAACACGCCGATCTCGGCGATGGCGTTTCCCGCCTCCCCGAGCTGCCGCCGCAAGACCTGCCGTAACTTCCGTACCCCGTCAGCACTGCCGTCCGCCGCATGAAGCACTGCGGCAAGCGTTTTTTTGACCAGAGCCGCCTCGATCTTGGCGGCGCCGGTGGTGACGACGCCCGCCTTATTGGCCATAGATAGGCTCTGCAGCGCGTCCTGCTCCAGAAGATGATCGACGAGGGATACGAGCTTATCTGGTGCGCGAACGGATTTTTTAAAGGCCTTGTCGAAGGCTTTCTTGCGCAAAGCCTCAGCCAAGACCGACGCGCGCGCTGTGACCCAAACGCCACGCCCCGGCAATTTCCGCCTGATGTCCGGTGTCACCTCGCCGTCCGGCGCAAGGACGAAACGGATCATCGCCGCGGGCGGCAGCGTCGCGCGCGAGACAATGCAGGTGCGCTCGGAGCCGCCAGCAGGCTTGCCGTCATCGAGCGCATCTGCGGAAAGGTCGGACATTATTTCCAGTCTATCTCATTTGTTTTGTGAAAACGCCGCGCGTCTCCTTCTCCCGATGGGAGAAGGGCTCGATTAATCACGCTTCGCCGGGTTGATGATCTTCCTCTTCGGCAGCCGCTTCCGGCGCGGCCTCGATCCAGCCCGCCTTGACGCGCGCCTGCATGATCATCGCTTCGGCGGCTTCGCGCGACAGTTCGAATCCGTCGAGGAAGCCCGCCATCTTCACCGTTTCGCCGTTCTTGCGTTCGCTCCAGCCGACGAGATCGTCGGTTGCGCAGCCGGCGAGATCCTCGACGCTCTTCACGTCGTTCTCGCCGAGCTTGACCAGCATACCGCTCGTCATGCCGTCGATCTCGAGCAAGTCGTCGGCGACACCGAGCTCCTTGCGCTTGGCATCGTGTTCCGCCTCGATGCGCGCAAGATAATCGCGAGCGCGGGTTTGAATCTCCGAGGCCGTGTCTTCGTCGAAGCCTTCGATCGATGCAAGTTCCGACGTTTCGACGAAAGCGAGTTCCTCGACCGAGCGGAAGCCTTCCGAGGCAAGCAGTTGGCCGACCACTTCGTCGACATCGAGCGCTTCCATGAAGACGCTGGTGCGTTCCTGGAACTCCTTCTGCCGGCGGCTCGATTCCTCGGCCTCGGTCAGAATGTCGATGTCCCAACCGGTGAGCTGCGAGGCAAGGCGCACGTTCTGGCCGCGGCGGCCGATGGCAAGCGAAAGCTGATCGTCCGGCACCACCACTTCGATGCGCTCGGAATCCTCGTCCAACACCACTTTGACGACTTCCGCCGGCTGCAGCGCATTGACGATGAAGGTCGCAGCATCCTGCGACCAGGGAATGATGTCGATCTTCTCGCCCTGCAATTCGCCGACGACCGCCTGCACGCGCGAGCCGCGCATACCGACGCAGGCGCCGACCGGATCGATCGAGGAATCGCGCGAGATCACAGCGATCTTCGCGCGCGAACCCGGATCGCGCGCCACCGATTTCACCTCGATGATGCCATCGTAGATTTCCGGCACTTCCTGGCCGAACAGCTTCGCCATGAATTGCGGATGCGTGCGCGACAGGAAGATCTGCGGGCCGCGCTGCTCGCGCCGCACGTCGTAGACATAGGCGCGGATGCGGTCACCCGGGCGGAAGGTTTCGCGCGGAATGAGTTCGTCGCGCCGCACGACGGCTTCGCCACGGCCAAGGTCGATGACCACGTTGCCATATTCGACGCGCTTGACGACACCGTTGACGATCTCGCCGATACGGTCCTTGAATTCCTCGTATTGGCGATCGCGCTCGGCCTCGCGCACTTTCTGCACGATGACCTGCTTCGCCGACTGCGCGGCAATGCGGCCGAAATCGAACGGCGGCAAGGTTTCGGCGATCCAGTCGCCGACTTGCGCCGCAGGGTTTTTCTTGCGCGCTTCGGTCAGGAGAATTTGCGTCGCGTCATTCTCGATCTGCTCGACGACGAGCAGAAGGCGCGAGAAGCGCGTCTCGCCGGTCTTCGGATTGATCTCGGCGCGCACTTCCGTCTCCTGGCCGTAGCGCGAACGTGCCGCCTTTTGCAGTGCGTCTTCCATCGAGGCCAGAACGATCTGGCGGTCGATGGATTTTTCGCGCGCGACCGCATCGGCGATTTGCAGCAGTTCGAGTCTGTTGGCGCTGATGGCCATGTTTTTTCTCCTCGTTCCTTTAAACTCTTACTTCGTCGGCTTGCCCGGCGCCGTTGGGCGGCGTATCTGCACGCCGGCCGGCAACATGGGCTTGGCCTTGTATTTTTGCGCATTGCGGGCCGCGAACCGGCCCGGTCCCTTCTTCGGCATCTCGGGTTCCGGTGCTTCGTCTTCGGTCTGGTCGTCCGCCTCGTCCGCATGTTTGCCGGCGCGCAAAGCCTCGCGGATCAGAGCGTCGGTCAGCACCAGACGGCCGTCGCTGAGATCGTTGAGCGGCAGCCGCACCATCTCGTCTTCGCCGGGGCCGACTTCAAGCCGGTGCACCACCACGACATCGCCTTCGACCGCCTCGATGATCCCGCGGAACCGGCGGCGGCCATCGAGACCGGCGGCCAATTCGATCCGCGCCTCATGGCCGACCGCGCGGGCGAAATCCGACACGCGCACCAACGGCCGATCAATGCCCGGCGAGGACATTTCGAGATGATAAACCTGCTTGATCGGATCTTCCACATCGAGCACGGGCGACAGAGCGGTGCTCGCCGCCTCGCAATCGCTGACCATCATCGTGCCGTCCGGCTTTTCCGCCATGATCTGCACGGTGCAGCCGTTGTTGCCGGAGATCTTCACGCGCACCAGCCGGTAGCCGAGATCGCGCAAAACCGGCTCGGCAATATGCGCTACGCGGGCTGCGACGCCGGTTTCGCTGACGAGGCGCGGCTCGGTCAAAAGATCGGGAATTTCAGGCTTTTGCTCGCTCATCTGAGAGTCCGGGGCGCCGGCAATAAAAAAGAGCGGGTCCCTCGCGGAGCCCACTCTCAACTAGTGACCGGATGCCACTAAGAGATTTACAATGTACGGCGCTTATATAGGAAAAGCGCGATGCGGTGCAAGCAAAATCGGCAAGCCAGCGTGGATCTCGCCGGGATCGCCAACAATTTCATCTAAGTCGTCGTATCGTGGAGCCCGGCGAGCTTGGCCTGCATCTCGTCGGCGGGCTCGGCTTCCGTGCGTGCCATCCCTTTGCGCATCAACTCCTCTTCCAGCCGGTCGACATTGCGGTAGAGCTGCTTGAGCGTAGCTTTCAGCGCGGTGATTTCGCGCTGCGACAATCCCGTCGTCTCGACTTCTTCAAAACGGGCGGCAACCGGCGTCAACCGCAAGACCAAGGTGCGGCCAAGCGGTGTCAGCCGCACCTGCAAACTGCGCCGATCGCGCTCCGGCCGGTCGCGGATTAGGAGGCCATTGCGGTGCATGTCGGCAACGGTACGGGACAGGGTGGAGAGGTCGATCGCGGTCAATTCGGCCAGTTCGCCGAGGCGCACGGGCCGCCCCTCTTCGAGCAACGCCGCCAAAACCCGATAGGATTGTACGGTCAAACCGTGGGTTTTCGCGACCTGATTGAACAAGTCGCGGGCACGAATGCCGGCACGTGTCACCAAATAGGGCAAGGAATTGGACAGCCGGTACGTCATGCGCGACCTCGCCTCGTTTCCCTAGGGTGTCGTGGCCATTTTTGACCTCATCCAGCCATAGGTCAAATGGTCACTCCACACTAGGATCGTAACCCATTGATCTGGCGTCTATAATATTTCCATCCCGAAATAATTGCACTTTCAACATTTCGTTGACAAGCCCCAGCGGACGCGATCTAGTCCGCTCAAATGAGAAGACCTCGAGAGTGAAGGTTCACGTCGCGGGAATCGCGCCAAAGGAGCGTTTTGCCGGTGGCCGGTGCAGCGCGGGGGAGCGCGGCCGGCGCCCGAAAACTGATCTCATCGGACCCACCAACCTTGTAAATGCATTGCTGCCCAGTTGAGTGTCGTTTGCAGCGTTTTGCGTTGCGGCTTCCGCTGGCGAGCCCCACGCGGCCATGCGGCGACTTTTAGAGGGAGAGGCGATGGGTGCACAGCGGATGATCGACGCGCAAGAGCGGCGCATCAGGGTCCCGGCGAGCGATAGCGACACCCCTTCATGCCTCTTCGTGCAAGGTCTGGTGGTCGCGCATATTTCACGCTGATGAGCCCGGCTCCCCGCCCACGGCCGGTGCGTGTGGTTTTCGACGCGGACGCCAAAGGCATCCTCGCCGACGAAATCAAACAGCTCGGCTGCGCGCGGGCGGTCATCGTGACCGTCGCCGAATTCGACAAATTGGCGCAGGAGCTCGCGGCTCAGATCGGGAGCCTGTGCGCTGGGGTTTTCGCCGAGGCGGAATCGCATACGCCCGTTGCGGTGACCGACAGGGCCGCCGTCTATGTCAGGCGGCAAAATGCCGATTGCCTGGTTGCTCTTGGCGGCAGCACGGCCGTCGGACTCAGCAAGGCGCTCGCGCTGCGGACCCACCTGCATCAGATCGCCTTGCCGATGAGCTTCAGTGGCGCCGAAGTCACCGCGATCCTCAATGAAACGGTGAGCGGGCTGAAGACGCAGGTCTATACGCTCGCCGTGTTGCCGGACGTCATTCTTTACGATGTCAGCCTGACGCTGGTGATCCATACGGGCGCCGTCTTGGCGAGCGGCCTGATCGGTATGGCCCATGCGGTCGAAGCCCTTTACGCCCCGGACAGGACGCCTGCCGTCACGCTGATGGCGGAAGAAGGCATTCGCATCTTCGCAAAGACGCTGCCTGCGATTCATGCCGATCCGCTCGACATGCGCGCCCGCGCCCGCGCCATGCACGGGGCTTGGCTATGCGGTTCCTGTCTCAATACCGCGAGCACGGGATTGCATCACAGATTATGCGAGATCCTCGGCGGGTCGTTTCGCCTGTCGCACTTCAACACCCATGCCGTGATGCTGCCCTATACGATCGGCTATAATGCGGCGGCGGCACCCGACGCCATGCGGCGCATTGCCGAAAATCTCGGCACAAAAAACGCAGCAAAAGGCATGTACGATTTCACGCGGCGCTTGACACTGCCGCCATCGCTTGCGGCGATCGGGTTCAAGCGCGACCAGATCGAACGGGCGGCCGAACTGGTGGTCGCCAATCCGATCCTCAACCCGCGTCCCTTGCGCCGCAGCACCATCCGCGCGCTTCTGGACAGCGCGCTGGCCGGCGAACCGCCGCCTTGGCCGTTCGAAGAATAGAACGGGGTCTTACCGCCGCACAAACGTCAGGTAAGCCGACGCCCTGCCCTCGCGGCGGGCCTTTTCCTCGTAGCGGGTGGATTGCCAATGCGGCCAGGGCTGCAGCCAATCCTGCGCGCTTTGGGCCAGCCACACGAAATCCGCCGACCGCTGGATGCGCGCCAAAACCCAGCCGGCGTAATCGTCGATATCGGTGGCAAAGCGCAATTCGCAGCCCGGCTTCAGCACCCGCGCGAGACGGCGCAGCATATCGTCGGAGACGAACCGGCGCTTGCGCTGGCGGCGTTTCGGCCAGGGGTCGGGATAGAGGATGTAGATTCCACTGAGCGAAGCGTCGGGCAGCGCGTCGATGAGCTCCCCGGCATCGCCCGGATGCAGGCGGATATTGTCGAGATCGTGCTCCTCGATCAACGCCAGCGCCTTGGCGACGCCGTTGACGAAAGGCTCGCAGCCGAAGAAGCCGGTGTGCGGATGACGCGCCGCCTCGAGCCCCAGATGCTCGCCGCCGCCAAAGCCGATTTCAAGCCACAGGTCGGTGACGTGAGGGGGAAACAGCGTGGCCGGATCGGCGATCGGCGCCGCGACGGGCACGGCGACCTGCGGCAGCAAGTCCGCCATCAGTTGCGTCTGATGCCGCCGCAACGGCTTGCCCTTGCGGCGCCCGTGCAGGGTCGAACGAAGCGGGGCGGAAGGCTCTTCGGACACGAATACGGCTCAGCAAAAGCGACAGACCACGGCGTCACGCCGCCGCGGTCCGTTCACGTCCATTTAAGCGCAGAGCGCCTTGATCTGATCGGCGAGGTCGGTCTTCTCCCACGAGAAGCCGCCGTCGCGCATGTGCTTGCGGCCGAAATGGCCGTAGGACGAGGTGCGCGCATAGATCGGACGGTTCAGCGCCAGATGGTTGCGGATGCCGCGCGGCGACAGGTCCATCGCCTGCATCAGCGCCTGTTCGAGCTTGGCTTCGTCCACCTTGCCGGTGCCGTGCGTGTCGACATAGATCGACAGCGGCTTGGCGACGCCGATAGCGTAGGACAATTGAATGGTGCAGCGGTCCGCGAGCTTGGCCGCCACGACATTCTTGGCGAGGTAGCGCGCCGCATAGGCCGCCGAACGGTCGACCTTGGTCGGGTCCTTGCCCGAGAATGCGCCGCCGCCGTGGGGCGCCGCGCCGCCGTAAGTATCGACGATGATCTTGCGGCCGGTGAGGCCTGCATCGCCGTCCGGACCGCCGATCACGAATTTGCCGGTCGGATTGACGTGCCAGGCGGTCTCGTCGGTGATCCAGCCTTCGGGCAGGGTCGCACGGATATAGGGCTCGACGATCCTGCGCACATCATCCGAGGTCAGGCTGTCATCGAGATGCTGGGTGGACAGCACGATCTGGGTGACGCCCACCGGCTTGCCGTTTTCATATTTGATCGTAACCTGGCTCTTGGCGTCGGGGCCGAGTTTGGCCGCCTCGCCTTCCTTGGCATGACGGGCCTTGGTCAGGACTTCCAGGATCTTGTGCGAATAATAGATCGGCGCCGGCATCAGCTCCGGCGTTTCGCGGCAGGCATAGCCGAACATGATGCCCTGGTCGCCTGCGCCCTCGTCTTTGTTGCCGTTGGAATCGACGCCTTGCGCGATATCGGCCGACTGGGCGTGCAGGAGCACGTCGATCTTCGCTTTCTTCCAGTGGAAGCCGTCCTGCTCGTAGCCGATCGCCTTGATCGCCCGGCGGGCAGCGGATTTCACCTTGCTTTTCAGCGTCTTTTCATCGAGCGAGGTGCGGACCTCGCCGGCGATCACGACGCGGTTGGTCGTCGCCATGGTCTCGCAGGCGACGCGCACCTGGGCCGGGTCCATGCCCGCCTTGATCGCTTCTTTGAAGAACAGATCCACCACTTCGTCGGAAATGCGGTCGCAAACCTTGTCGGGATGACCTTCAGACACGGATTCGCTGGTAAAAAGGTAATTCTGGCGCGCCAAGGCTAAGGACTCCGGCTTTCATTCGTCATGCAGGCCCGGCATCAGCGCGACAGCGGGCAAGCGCGCCGTTCTGCCAGGGCGCGTTCGTTTCGTCAAGCAATTTCGCGAAAAGCGTTCTTTTTAGAGAACGCTTTGCGCCGCATTTCCCGCCCGGCGCGCGAGGACCCCGATCACCGCGCCGGCCAAGGCGACCAGCCAGATCAGGGCGATGAACACGGGGCCCTGGCGCGAGAACGGGGTGCGCGGAAGGGCGGTCGGCAGCGCCACATTGAGGGCCGCTTCCTCGCCAAGCTTCGACTGGGCGAGAATGCGGCCATAGGCGTCGGCCACGGCCGAAACGCCGGTATTGGCGACACGCACCAGCGGTATTCCCTCCTCGACGCTGCGCAGCCGCGCCTGCGCCAGGTGCTGATACGGCCCCCAAGTGCGGCCGAACCAGGAATCGTTCGAGACATTCAGGAACAGGCCTGGGCGCTCGCCGACCTCTCCCTGCGGCATGACCGCGCCGGAGAAAATCGCCTCGTAGCAGATCAGCGGCGCAATCGGCGGTAGGCCGGGCGCGTGCAGCAGATGACGCTCCTGCCCGGCGCTGAAACCGCCGATCTGATGCACGAATTGCGTCAGGCCGATCGCGCGCAGCAGAAAATCCGCCGGCAGGTATTCGCCGAACGGCACGAGATGCACCTTATCGTACGAATCGACGATCTCGCCGTTCCGCACCACCTGCAGCGCATTGAAATATTGCGGATATTGCGCCCCCGGCAATTTTTCGCCCTGCCGCGCCGCCCCCGTGATCAGCGGCATGTCGTCCGGCAGGCCGGAATCGATCTGCTGCAGCGCCTCGGGGTTGCGCGACAGAATCAAGGGAAAGGCGGATTCGGGCCAGATCACATGGGTCGCCGGCGTGAAGGATGGGGCATTCGCTGGCGCCTCGAAGGTCTTCTGCGACAGGGCAAGGTAATTGTCGATGATCTCGCCCGCATTCTCGGGGCGGAAATAATCGTCGTCGGTGAGGTTGGGCTGGATGAGGCCGAGGCGGACATTCGGCACGGTTGCGGCCGGCCCGTCGGGCAGACGCACAAAACCGAAAAGCCCCAAGCCCAGGAGCGCGAAGGCGGCGAAGACTGTCGGAAGCTTGAGCCGGCCCCGAACGCTGCCGCGATCGGTCCATGTCGCCGGCGCGGCGAAAATCGCAATGGCGAGGAAAGTCATCCCGTCGATGCCCACGATACTGGCGAACTGGCTCAAATCGTCCCGCCCGCACAAGGCCATGCCGAGGAGGTTCCATGGAAAGCCGGTCAGGATATGGCCGCGCAGATATTCCGTCGTGCCGAGGCCCGCACTGAGCGCGAGGATGCGCGCCGGCGTTCGCGACCACAGGAGCCGCGCCAGCACGAAGCCCAAAGCGGGAAAGAACGCTAGAACCGCCGGCAGTCCGACGACGCCGAGCGGCAACGCCCAGGCCCATTGCGCCGCATCGACCAGAAACGCCGCCCCCAGCCACCACAGCCCGGCGACGAAATAGCCAAAACCCCAGAACCACCCGAGCACCGCAACCCGGCGCAGCGCCGGCCCCGAGAACGCAGGGTTTTCGTCCACGGCGCCATCGATCAGCCAGACGGCGGCACCGAGGGCGACGATCATGATCGGAAAGAAATTCACCGGCGCCATGGCGAGCGCGCCGCTCGCGCCGCTCGCGAAGGCAAAAAGAAACCGCCGCCAAGCGGGCGCTGCACCGAGCAAAAGGCGGCGCAGCGGCACGGGGATGGCCGGCCTGTCCGGCGCGATGGGCGACCTTGCGGCCGGCATGATGTCCGCGGGCCGCGACATGGGCCGCTCAGTTCGAATAGAGGTCACCGATGCGCGACGGTCCATCGACGTGTTGATCCGTCTGTTGACCCTGGCCGGCTTGGCGCCCGCCCTGCGTCTGCACGCGATTCCAGATGAAGCTTTCGATTTTCCAAGCCTGATCGCCCTTTTCGGCTGCCAGCAGATATTTGCTGACGATCATCTGCTGCTGCCCGCCGGAGCGCAGCGTGAGCCGCCCGACCGCGCGGGCATGGTCCGCCCCAAAGGCTTTGACGTTGAAGACGGTGAATTCGAAAGCCTGGATGTTCTTCAGCGTATTGTCCCACAAGGTGGCGATATCGGCATGCCCTTTGATCACCGGCTTGCTGGGCGCCAGCAGAAACCCGCTCTCCGAAAACAGCGCTGTGAACGCGGCGACATCATGGTTGTTCAACGCCGCGCTCAGGTCGCCGACAAGCGCCTGAATCGCCGCGGTTAGGTCGGCTTCCGTATTCATCCATACCCCCGATTTGCGGTCTTTAAGAACGATGCGCTTTAGATTTAACGCGACTTCACGCCGATCGCATTGTGTGCCTGATCGTACAAGACGGAATAGGTGTAGAACACCTGCAGACTGTCGGGCGCCCCCGTATCCAATTTGACCGTCTCGCAATGCGAGCGCTTCGGGCACACCGAGAATTTGTTGACGGTGTCCGGACTGATGCCGCCCGTCGCGGGATCGACCTGCGGTTTCGGAACCGAGCTCATCTTGTAGCCTTTGCGCTCGGCCGCGGTCGGGTTGATGATCAAGCGTCCGGGACTGCTGTCGCCGGGCAGCGGCAGTTCGACGATCCAGGAGTCACCCAAATCGCTGAGCGGATTGCCGGCGGCGAGCGGGATGCGCGGCTTGTGAATGGACACACCCAAAATCGCCTGAAAACCCTGGTTGGGGATACCGTCGCCGCCGATGCCATAGCTGTCGGCATCCATTTTGGAGGCGGGACAATTCGGCCGCTCCGGGCCGCAGGTCACTTCCTGGACATTCTGCACGACGATCGGCTGCGCGGTCGCGGCGTCACCGACCGCGACCACCGTGCGCACCAGCGAGCCGCGCAGGACGACGCCCGAACCGAAAGGATAGGACCGGACGACACCCGTATCCTCGGCCTGCGGCGCAGAAGCAGAAAAAGCCTTGGTGAGGACGCGCAATCCGATCGAGCCGGTATCGACCATGGCCATGACCGCCGTGTCGCCGCCGAAACTGACCGGCACCGAATAGCGGATATTGCCATCCGGCAATTGCGTCTGGCTGATCGGGACCTCGACCCGGGGAAAGGACGCGGCCAGCGCTGGCGCCGCCAGTGCGGCCGCGGCAATCCCGGCAAGAATGGAAGAAAGCGTAAAACGGTACGAAGCCATGGGACTCAAACCTAATATATTTGCGGCGTCTACTCTGTCCGGTAATACGTTCGGCCGGCAAACGCAACGCGAGGCAGGAGAAGCCGCGACAACGGTCAATTCTATCCCTTTGGCAGAAAAACGGCGGTTTTGCGGCGCCTGATCACGCCCGTGCCCGTCGGGAATGGCGAATCTTGCCTCGTGTCGGAAAGTCCTTTAAGCCACAGGCGACATGTCACACGTCAAGCGTGAAGGGATCGAGTTGATGGCAGATGAGCATTTCGACGCGCTCACACAATTGCGGGATCGCCTGGTCGTCGAGCGCCGGAACCTTGTCCAGGACCTGCTGAGCGACAGCTTTGCCGACACCGAGACCCGGCACGAAACCATCGGCCATTTCATGGGCCTGCAGCAATTCATCGACACGGTGGAACGCGCGCTCGGCCACGAAGTGAGCCTCACGCAAAATCGTGGGCCGGCGCCCGGCCAAACGCAATTTCGCCCCTTCAGCTAAGCTGCAAAGTGCGCCAGCGCACCTCCCGCAGCAGCGTCATTTGATTGAATTTGCTTGCAAGACTTTGGGCGCAGGTTCAAGGTTTGGTCGGCTTTTGGTGGGCCTGGAGGCCCTTTTTGTTTGCGCCTGCAAACGTTATATTTTGGCTGTGACCTAAGAAAAGCGCATCTATGAGCAATATCAACGAAAACGTCCGCGCGGCGAAACCTCCCGGAGGCGGCTTGCTGGCGTTGGCTCAAGTTGCGAGCCATCACGGCATCAAAACCACGCCTGCCGAATTGCGCCACAGGATCGCGGTCAACGGCGAGGCGGTGACCAGCGAGGACCTCGTCGTCGTCGCGCGGAAAATCGGCCTGAAAGCAAGACTGGTGCGCAAACCCTCGCTGCAGCGCCTGCGCAATTTGCCGGTGCCCGCCATGGTGCAGATGAAGAGCGGGACATGGGCCATTTTCGGCATCGAGACCGCGCTCGGCAAATATCGCCTCTATCATCCGATGAGCCAGAAAGAGGAGCAAGTATCGCTCCCGGATCTGCTGCAGCGCATGGCCGGCGATGTCGTTCTCGTCACGAAGCCATCGCAGATCGCCTCGGAGAGCTTCAAATTCGGCCTAGCCTGGTTCATGATCCCGGTCCGGCGCTACTGGCAGCCGATCAGCCATGTCCTGGTGGCGTCGTTCTTCATCCAGCTCATCGGCCTCGGCCTGCCGCTGACATTCCAGCTCGTGATCGACAAGGTTCTCGTCTACAAGAGCTACTCGACGCTGCTGCTGGTGATCACGGCGCTGCTGTTACTGTCGATCTTCGAGGCCGCCCTCAAATACATGCGCACCTACGTGCTCAACCACACGTCGAACCGGATCGACGTGGAGCTCGGCGCGCGCCTGTTCGAACATCTGTTGAGCCTGCCGATCTCCTTCTTCGAGACCCGCGCAGCCGGCGTCATCGTCACAAGGGCGCGCGAGATCGAGAACGTGCGCCGCTTCCTCACCGGCAAGAGCTTGCCCTCGGTGATCGATCTCACCTTCGTCCTGCTCTATATCGCCGTTCTCTTCCTGTATTCGCAGTCGCTGACCTTCATCGTTCTTGCCACATGGCCGCTGTATATTTTCATCGGCGCGGTGATCCGGCCGGCATTCCGCCGCAAGACCAAAGACAAATTCCGCAAATGGGCGAATTCCCAGCAATTGCTGGTCGAGAGCATCGTCGGCGTCCAGACGCTGAAGGCCTCCGCGGTGGAGCCGATGTTCCAGCGCAAATGGGAGGAGCGGCTCTCGAGCTATATCCGAACCAGCTTCGAAACGTCGCTGCTCGGCGCAATCGCGCAAGGGTCGACCGAATTCGTGACCAAATTGTCGACCGCGCTGATCCTCTATTTCGGCGTCCAGCAGGCGATTTCCGGCTCCATGACGATCGGCGCATTGATCGCCTATGTGATGATCGCCAACCGCGTGACCCAGCCGATCCTGCGCGTCGCGCAATTGTGGCAGGATTTCCAGGAAGTGCAGGTGTCGATCGAGCATCTCGGCGACATTTTCAACGCGCCCTCCGAACAGCTGGAGCCGGGCCTGACCGAGCTGCCGCCCCTGCGCGGCGCGATCGAATTGCGCAACGTGCGCTTCCGCTACCGGCCCGAATTACCGGACGCGCTCAAGTCGATCTCGCTGAGAATCGCGGCGGGCGAAGTCGTCGGCGTGGTTGGACCGAGCGGTTCAGGCAAATCGACGCTGACCAAGCTGCTGCAGCGCTTGTACGAGCCCACCCAAGGCCAGATCCTGCTGGACGGGGTCGATCTGAGCCAGATCGATACGGCGTGGCTGCGGCGCCAGCTCGGCGTGGTGCTGCAGGAGAACTTCCTGTTCAACCAGTCCGTGCACGAAAATATCGCGCTCGCCAAGCCCAGCATGACCCGCGGCGAAGTGGTCCACGTGGCCAGGCTCGCGGGCGCCGACGAATTCATCAATAAATTGCCACAAGGCTATGACACAAAGATTGAGGAACGCGGCGCGAATTTGTCGGGCGGACAGCGGCAGCGGATCGCCATCGCACGCGCCCTGGCGACCAATCCGCGAATCCTGATCTTCGACGAAGCCACGAGCGCGCTCGACTATGAGAGCGAGCGTGCGATCCGCGCGAATATGCAGGAGATTGCGCGGGACAGGACAGTGATCATCATTGCCCATCGCCTGGCGGCGGTTAAGGATTGCGACCGGATCATCGGCGTTCTCGATGGCGAAGTGCAGGAAGTCGGCACGCATTCCGGTCTGCTCACGAAGCAAGGCGGCCTTTATGCGCGGCTCTGGGCCATTCAGTCGGAGCAGGCGAACGGATGACACAGCAACCCAATCAACCGCAGCGCCAGGACCCGGCAGGGCGGCCTCCCCAGGGTTTGAGCCTTGTCCCCGCCGGCGGCCAGGGCAAAGGTCCGAAAAAGCCCGCGCGTCCGAATCTCTTGGTCCTGCACACGCCGCACCAGCCCGATCGCGACGAGGGTGACCGCGAATTCCTGCCGGCCGCCCTCGCGATGATCGAGACGCCCGTGTCGCCGGCGCGGGTCGCCTTCATCTATGTCTTTTGCGCGATGTTCACCGCCTTGCTGGCATGGTCCTATTTCGGGCATATCGATGTCTATGCGACGGCGCCCGGCAAGCTCCAGGCGCTGGGGCGGACCAAGGTCGTGCAGCCGCTCGTATCCGGGCAAGTGCAGCAGATTTACTTCCACGATGGCGATAAGGTTAAGGAGGGGGATCCGCTCGTGCAGCTCGATCCGACCCAGGCTTTGGCGAGCGAAGCGTCGATCGCCACCAGCCTCGCCGATTTGCGCGCACAGGTCCAGCGCCGGCAAGCCGCGATGACGGCCGGCCGCGCGACTCCGATCGACACGCAGACACAAATCCAGTGGACCGGCGACATTCCGCAGGCGATCAAGGACCGGGAGCAAAAGAATCTCACCGCGGCGCTGACCGAATTGTCCGCCACGCTTGACAATCTCCAGGCGCAGCGGACGGTTAAGGTTTCGACGCGCGACAAATATGCCGCCAATATCAAAGTCTCGCAGCAGCAGCTCGACGTGATCACCGAACGCACGAAAATGTTCGAGACCTTATGGCAGAAAGGCTGGGCAAGCCGCGCCACCTATCTCGACCAGCAGCAGACGCTCCTGCAAACCCAGTCGGCGCTGACCGCGCTGGAGGGCAGTCTCGCCGACGCCGAGGCCGCGATCCCCGTGCTCGACGCGCAGATCGTGCAGACGCGCGAAGGCTTCATTTCCACCAATGTCGATGCCCTGACGACCGCCCAGCGCCAGGAAGACTCGACCGAGCAAGACCTGATCAAGGCGCAGGAGACGGTCAAGAACCAGACCCTGCGCGCGCCCATCGACGGCACGGTCGAGGCCTCGGCCGTCACCACTGTCGGGCAGGTGGTCAATACCGGCGCGCAACTGATGCAGGTCGTGCCCACCGACGCGCCGCTCGAAATCGAGGCCTATATTCTCAACACCGATGCCGGTTTCGTGCGGGCCGGACAGAATGCGATCATCAAGGTCGATACGTTCCCCTACACCCGCTATGGCACGATTTCGGGAAAAGTGGTGAAAGTCGCCAATGACGCGATTCCCGGCAAGCAGGCACAGAACCAGCAGAACAACCCGTCCCTGCCGCCGTCAGCCAGCGGCGACCTGTCGATCACGACCGCGGCGCAGAACAATCAGGACCTCGTCTTTCCGGTGATTATTCACCCCGATCGGACGTCCGTCTCGATCGACGGCAAACCGGTACAATTGTCGTCCGGCCTGACCGTCACGGTCGACATCAAGACGGAAAGCCGCCGGGCGCTGAGCTACATTTTGTCGCCGGTCGCGGATGTTCTGGCGACGGCGGCACATGAACGATAAGTAATCATGAAAAATTAGTAATAAAGCGCCCGCAGAATTTTGCGCATAGTGGTTAAAAGTCCACACTTGGGTGGTCCTGGCGAACGGGCGCAAAAGGACGTCACGACCCATTTTGATCGCCCACAAACGAGGGCAGCGCCGGCCGCAGCTGTGATGCAATCGGCTAAAGCACTGATTTTATGTCGTTATTTTGACACATAGATCCTCGTCGGGACCGTCGGTGGTGCACGCCGGCGGCCCCGTCGAACGACACAAATTGCCCCGAGTCGTTACAATTTGTCGCCGTTTTTGATTGCTCGTTCAGCTTAGGTACAGGAACGGCGGGCGATAATGACCCGAAATGTGATTTAACACACATTTTTGACCGTTATTTCATGGAACAGTGAGCTTGACTTAAAGAGCGGTGCTCATGATAACTTGAAATAGTGGCATCTGGGCAAATCGCTTGTTTAGGTGGGATTGTTAGGGAACAGCAAGATATCTGCATTGCTTACGTGATAATTCGGATGGGTTCCGCAGTATAAGTGGGTCTACCCGATGCATGAATGAACGGCAGTGAGATATAAGTGTCTGGAACAGGGGTTTGCGAAGGTAGAGTTTTAACGTGATGTTAAGACAATACCACCATTCGGAAATCGGAACGAGGCAATGGAGAGATAAATGGCCTACACGACTTATTACGGCTATAGCGCGCCTGTTTATGCTGGCTACACCGGCTATGTTGGCACCGGCTATGTTGGCTATGTTGGCTATGTTGGCACCGGCTACGTCGGCTATGTTGGCACCGGCTACGTTGGCTATGTTGGTACCGGCTACGTCGGCTATGTTGGCACCGGCTACGTTGGCTATGTTGGTACCGGCTACGTCGGCTATGTTGGCACCGGCTATGTCGGCTATACTGGCACCGGCTACGTCGGCTATACTGGGCCCAGCTACGCTTACTACACCGTCCACTAAGTGAGACGCTTCAAAAGGCCCTCCCCACGCATGTGGGGAGGGCCTTTTGTTTTGGGCGCACCGCCTTATGGTCGAGCGAACACAAAGTGACAATGGTTTGCGACCCACTTTCAGTCTTGTGCCCGATCATCCAAGAATTCGGCCCACGCCGTCGCAGCCGATCCGGCCTCATCGGTACAAATCCAAAGTATCAAAAACAACCGCCTCGGATTGCATGGGGTGCTGCAAGAGTCCCCAGGATATTTCCCCAACCCGCTTTCACCAAAATTTTGACGGATTAAAGGTTTAAGGTTCCGCCTGATCACAGCGCCATGCGCACTTGAGTTTGGCGAGAAGCTGCTCTAGCCTTGCGATTCCTTGAGGATGGCCGCGTGGGAGCGCAGCGACAAGGGAGAGTCTGATGGCCTATGTAACGGTACAATATTACGGGTATGGCCCCGGATATTATTTCGGCCCCGGCCCTTATTTTTACTACGGTCCAGTAGTCTACTATTCGTATGGCCCGGGCTATTATGTCTACGGCGGCCCCATCGTCTATTACGGCTATGCCCCCGCCGTTTATATCTACACGGCTCCGGTCATTTATTACGGCTATGCACCGGCTGTATATGCCTACGCGGCTCCGGCCTATTATTACAACGGTGCGTACGTAGTGGTGCACTAATCGTCGCGCATGTTCACGGCCGACGCGCCGGGGACTCGCGAAACGGGCCGATACCCGCACCTTTCGCAAGATGCTCGAGAGCACATCCATCAATATGGATGTGCTCTATTTTATGGGCCTTGCGGGGCCGCTTTTCGGTTGAAAAGGCGCATAGACCGCAAGCGCAACAGGATCTTCCCCTCCCGGGGTCGAAAAACATGTAAGAATATGTCAATAGCGACAGCGCTTGAAGACATTCTGCGAGGGTTCAAAACAGATGGATAACGGTCTGCATTTCATTTCCGGCCTGCCACGGTCCGGATCGACGTTGCTGTCAGCCATTTTGCGGCAGAACCCAAAATTTCACGCGACCATGTCGAGCCCGGTCGGCTCCTTGTTCCAGCGGTTGCACCATGGCATGGCTGCGCCGGGCGGCTTCGCGGTGATGATGGACGACGCGCAGCGCGAGGATATCCTGCGCGGCATTTTCGACATCTATTACAAGGCCACCCACCCGACCAAGCTGGTGTTCGACACCAACCGCTTGTGGTGCAGCCAGATGCCGCTGGTCGCGCATCTATTTCCGCAATCCAAAGTGATCGTCTGCGTGCGCGAACTCGCGTGGATCATGGATTCGTTCGAGCGCATCCAGGCGAAAAGCCCGCTCATCATTTCGAAGATGTTCAAGCCGCGGGATGCCGCGACCATTTATACGCGGGTCAATGCGCTGGGCAATCCGCACGGCACCGTGGGCTACGCCTGGAACGCGACCCAGGAAGCCCTTTTCGGCGATTTTGCCGACCGCCTGATCGTGATCGACTACGAGGCACTGACCCGCGATCCGAAGCGTGCCATGACTTTCCTTTACGAGAAGCTGGGGCTGCCAGAGTTCGAGCATGATTTCGACAATGTCGAATTCGAGGCGAACGAGGAATTCGACAAGGAGATTGGCGTGCCCGGACTGCACCGGGTGGCCAAGAAGGTGCAATATTCCGAGCGCCCGACGATTCTCCCGCCCGATTTGGTCGAACGGTTCTCGGGGCGCAATTTCTGGCGCCGCCCAGCGGCCCAGGCGCGCAAGGCGGCCATCCTCCTGCCCGCGAACCTGAAGCAGCCGATCATGCCGCCGGGCGGTCCGCGTCAGATGATGCGCGGCATGGGACCGCCGGCCGGCGTTTGATTTCGCCGGCCGGATGCGCGCCGCATGATCGCACCCTCCCTGCTCGATCAGATCACGCTCATCGTGGCAGGTCTCCTGTGCATGATCGTGATCCTCGCCGCGGCCGCAACCTATGGGCTGATCCTTGCCCTGCGGCCGCTGCTGCAACGCTATGCTTTGGCCCGGCCAAGCGCGCGCGGCCTGCATCGGACGCCGACCCCGCAAGGCGGCGGTATCGCCATTGTTCTCGCCTTTGCCGTCATCGGCGGGTTGGCGGCCGCCGTCTTCATCGGGCTGATGCCCATGCCGCAGAGTTTCGGGGCTCGCCAGGTGGCGACCCTTGCTGCCGCGGCGGCAGCCGCATGCGCCCTCGGCGCCTTTGACGATATCCGGCCGCTCAGCCCGTTTCTCCGGCTCGCGTTGCAATTTCTCATCGCCGCAGCGGCCCTGACGGTTCTGCCCGCCGGCGCCCAGGCCCTCCCCGGCTTCGTGCCGATCTGGCTCGAGCGCACGATTCTCCTCGTCGGATTGGTGTGGTTCGTCAACCTGACCAATTTCATGGACGGGATGGATTTGATGACGGCCGCCGGCTTCGTGCCGGCGCTCGCCGGCCTGCTCGTTCTGACCGGCACACTCGATTTCCCCCCCGTCCCCGGCATGATGGCCGCGGCGCTGCTGGGCGGACTTCTCGGCTTCGCGCCCTTCAACTGGCCGGTCGCGCGGCTCTTCCTGGGCGACGCCGGCAGCCTGGCGATCGGCCTGATCGTCGGCACCCTTCTCGTCCTCTTGGCAGTGCAAGGCCATCTCGCGGCGGCGCTGCTGTTGTGCCTCTACCATCTTGCCGACAGCACGATCACGCTGTTGCGGCGGCTGGTGCGCGGCGCCAAAGTCTGGGAGGCGCACCGCGAGCATTTCTATCAGCAGGCAGCGATGAAGGGATGGAGCGCCGCCCGCGTCGCGGCCTGGGTCTTCGGGCTGAACGCCATCCTGGCGGCGCTGGCGATCGGCACGATCTATGCGGACGCGACGGTTGCGGCGCTCCTGCTTCTCTGCGGCGCCGCCCTAACGGGCTGGACGCTCGGGTCTTTTTCGGGTGGGCTAGCTTAAAACATTTTCCAGGAGAGTTGTTCGACTTTTCAATTAACGATCCAGGGTCCGCGCAGCGAAAATGCGATAAAACAAAGGCGTAGAGCAATTTTGCGGTTCTGAAAGAACGCAAAATGCGCTGGCGGTGAAAACCTGATGTTTGGTGCCCGACCCGGACGTCCGTTTGGGTGACGAATCGGCGTGAATGTATGCGCTTTTTTCGGCCGATTAAGCTCCCCTATGATCTTGAGATGGGAGAGGAACAACAGCCGGGCAAATTTGCCATCGTGGCGACCATTAAGACAGCCCCCGACAAGCGGGAGGAAGCCGACACAGCCGTGCTGTCCACGCGCTGACTATTGTCAGGGCGGGCCGTCGTCAGTCGGCAGTGCTCCTTGCGACGAGCCTGGGGTTTTTGCGTGCTCATTCTGTGCCCGGGCGGACAGCTGCCTCAACACGTCGACGAAGTCGTTGAAGCGCTCGTCGCCGATGTCGTGCGCCCATTCCGTGTGCAACCGGCGCATGCAGGCCAAGATCACATCGACAACCTGCTTCCCGCGTGCACTTAGATAGATCAGGCGCCGATCGCCGTCTTCGGGGGCGCGCCGCTCGATATAGCCAAGCTCCTCGAGTTGGACGATCAGGTAGTTCATGGCCTGCCGCGACATTCGCTTTTGGCGCGCCAATTCTGACGGCCGGATACCGTCCGGCACCGGGTAGGTGAACACGGGAAAGTGCGCTTCCTGCAAGTCGCTGAAGCCGGCATCGTGGATAGCGCGGGACAGATGGTCGCGCACGCGCTCCCAAGTCATTCGCAGGAGAGCGCCGAAAAACGGTTGGCCCGGCACCTTGCCGGTGGCCTGACGATCCGCGGGTAAATTGGGTGTTGACATGTTAGTAAAGCCACTTTACGAAATATTTCGTAAAGTCATTTTACGTCAGGGAGTGGAGCAATGGAAGCGCATTCGGATAACATTGTTCGGATCGGCGAATTGGAATTGACTTTCCTTGTCAATGAGAAAGGAGCCACGGTCTTCGAGTGCGTTGTTCCGCCGGGCGCTCGTGTGCCTGTACCTCACTACCATCAAGAGGCCGACGAAACCGTCTACGGACTGGAAGGCGTTATGACGGTGACCGTTGATGGCCGGAAGCAGCTCCTCAGTCCCGGTGAGGCCGTGTTCATCCCGCGCGGGAGCGTGCATCATCACGAGAATCTGCATGAGGGCAGGTCCCGGACCTTGGCGGTGCTGACCCCCGGCACCATCGGGCGCCGCTACTTCGAAGAGATGGCGGAGGTCATCAACGTCCCCGGCAAGCCGGACCTGGCCAAGGCCAAAGAGATCATGCTCCGCCACGGGCTCGTTCCCGTTTAGGTGTCACAACGCAGCTTTGATCGGCGGAGGAGGTGCGCGCCGGCTCGTCCATCTTCGACACATAGACCGAGGCGCGTCGGGTATTCGACGAAGGCATGCCATCGGCATGGATCGCGGCGCTGAGCGCCAGCGTGCAGGCTTCGCGCGCCGTCATGAAATAACGCACCATATCGGGATGGGTGACAGTCACAGGGTCGCCGCGCTCGATCTGCGCCTTGAATTTCGGCGCCGCCGCCCCGACCGAGCCCGGCACGTTGCCGAAACGCCCAGCGATATGCCGCAAATGGCCCTGAGCCGCCTGTCTCCGGCGTCGATCATCAGCCCTGGCGAGGAGCTAACTTATTGCCTGGCCGTGACCCTCAACCTTTTGAGACAGTCACTCTGCGCTAGAGTCGCCTTAACGCTTGCCAATCTAGGTCAAGCGTGCCGGCGGACACCCTGCACGGCCCGTTTCACCAGCGTGGTCGGCGCGTTGATCGAGGCTTTGAAGCGCTGGAGACCTGAGTTGACAATGTCGCGCTTTTCATCAGGGTTTTTCTTGGACAACGTCCGGAACAGCCAGCCACGCCGCCGGTCACTCGGCAGGTCATGCCCCAGAGGCCTTGGCCTGACGCCCAGCATGCGCAGGAAGTGGTTCATCTGGTACGCATGGGCCCGCTCTACATTCTCCGGCAGGTAGACCAGAACACTCAGCGCGACACATGAAGCCGGACCATTGTGGACCCAATGCGGGAAATTGACCGGCACATGCAGACATTCGCCCGGCGAAAGGTGGAAGAGATGCTCCTGTTTGTCCTTTGTGGTGTCTCGCCGGCAGGCATGCAGGTCGCCCCAGTAAAATTGCTCGATTTCCTGCTCGCTGAGCAGCGAGCGGTCGGAGCCGTCGAACATATGGAAGTTCTTGGTGCCCCGCACGATACAGAGAAAGTTCGTCTCTGAATCGATATGAAAATTGGTGACCGAGTTGGGCGAGCCGATGAAAATATAGCCGGTGATGTGAACCGCTTCCTTCAACATATCGCGTCCGACTGCGGTGGAGAGGTCACCCACGACCTTGCGAAGAAGGGCTTTATATTCCGGGTCGGTCTCCGAGTCCTCGATCATGACCCAGGCACCCGATTCCTCGCTCGTGCGGATCATTCTGGCCACGTCAGAGACGTGGGTCAGCCCGTTCCAGGCCGCGTCCGTGTGGGGGACAGTGAGGGCCTTGCGATAGTGCACCTTGCCCTCGCCCCGTTCTCTCCGTACGAGATCGGCGAGCTGCGCCAGACGCTCGAGCGTGAAAAGGGGATGGTCCACCAGGGAATGCTTGACCACGAAGGGCTGGGCATTGAGTTTGCCGGCGAACTCGCCCCGCCTCGCGGCGATCAAGGCGTCCTCGCCTTTCGCTCGCGTCACTTCGCGTTCAACTTCGATAGCGCCCGCCATGGAAGCACCCAATCTCTGGTATGTGTCGGCAGAGTATTACAGGGCTCTGATGATGGCTAGATCCACTCCCGCAAGGGTTTCTCATACAAAAGGATACGGACAAAAGGATGAGCCGGGCGCGCAACGCTGCCCGTTGCACTCAGGTCCTGGCCCTTGGCTTGACCGGCAGATCGACGATCACATTGTCGCTTTCGCTGCGCGTATCCCGCGGGTCGGCATAGCCGGGGATCGCTTCGGCAAAGACCCGCTCGGCCGCGTCGCGGTCGCTCGTCTTGACCGCCTCCTGCAAGGTGGCGATCCAGCGCTGAAGGCGGCTTTGATCGGCGGAGGAGGTGCGCGCCGCCATGACGCCGTCGACGCCGATGTCGATGGTGCGCTCCTGCCCCGCGAACAAATATTCATTGAGGCGCTCGCCTTCGCGAATGCCGGTGAAGACGATCTTGATGTCGAGATCGGGTTCGCGCCCGGTGAGGCGGATCATCCGCCTGGCGAGATCGACGATACGCGCCGGCTCGCCCATCTTCAGCACATAGACCGAGGCGCGCTGGATATTCGATGACGGCATGCCGTCGGCATGGGTCGCAGCGCTCAGCACCAGCGTGCAGGCTTCGCGCGCCGTCATGAAATAACGCACCATGTCGGGATGGGTGACGGTCACGGGGCCGCCGCGCTCGATCTGCGCCTTGAATTTCGGCACCACCGACCCGACCGAGCCCAGCACATTGCCAAAGCGCACGGCGATATGGCGCAAATGGCCCTGGGCCGCAGCGTTCCCCGCATCGATGAGCTGCGTATAGATTTCGGCGAAACGCTTGGTTGCGCCGAGCACCGAGACGGGGTCGACCGCCTTGTCGGTCGAGATCATCACGAAGCTCGCGCCGACGCTCTGCGCCGCATCGGCCACATTGATCGAGCCGAACACGTTGGTCTTGACGCCCTCGGCCCAGTCGCGCTCCAGGATCGGCACATGTTTGAGCGCGGCCGCATGCAAAACGAGATGGGGCTGGAAGCCTTGCAGCAGGGCGCGCATGCGATCGCCGTCGCGCACATCCGCGATCGCCGAACTGATGATCGTCTTGGTCTTGTGCAAGTGCAGCGCTTCGGTCACGCCATAGAGCGCGGGTTCCGAATTGTCGATGATCAGCAGTTCGTCGGCGCCGTACGCTGCAACGCGCGCGCAAAGCTCCGAGCCGATCGAGCCGCCGCCGCCCGTGACGGCGACGCGTTTGCCGGCCAAGAAAGCGGAGATCGCCTCCTTGTTCGATTCGACCGGCGGGCGGAATAGAAGCTCTTCGATTTCGAGCGGCCGGAACGCACTGTCGCCGTCCGTTTCCGAATCGAGCGCCTGCATGCGCGCGAGACCGATGCCAAGCTTCTGCGCAGTGGAGACGAGCGCCTCGTGTTCGAGATCGGCGGTGTTGTCGGACGGCGCGAACACCAGCTTCGTGATGGCCTGCTCGCGGTCCTGAAACTCGGTCAAGATCCGCTCGAGATCGCGAAAGCCGCCGACAACGCTGACGCCGCGAATCGAAATGCCTATGTCGCCCGCCTGCGGCGAGAGGATGCCGCGCGCGATATAGCGATGGCGGAGCATGCCTTCGAACGCACGCAAGACAACGTCAGCTTCGGTGGTACGCCCGAGCACCAGCACATTGGCCGCTTCGCCGCGATCAGACGCGCGGCGCGACTGGTGATAGCGGTAATAGCGGTAGGCGAGCCGGGCCCCGCCGAGGAAGAACATCTGCAGGATCCAGTAGATGAAGGCCGTCCGTCCGCCAAAGGTGAGGTCGGGAATGAGATCGCGGGCGCGCAGCGCGTATTCGGACGCGAGAAGCGCCGCCGCCAGGATCGTTGCGGCGCGCGTGATATTGAAAAGGTCTGGCAGAGACGCAAAACGCCATTTGGAGCGGTAGAGCCCCGACCGGTTATAGACGATGCCAGCAAAAACCACGAAAACCGGCAAGATGAAGGTGAGTACCGCGAGGCGGCTGCTGAATTCGTCCCCTTGAAACCGCAGGAACAAGGCCAGGACCAGCGCAGCGGCGGTCGCGAGCAGGTCATAGACGATCACGATCGTCCGTTTTGCGGTATTTTTGAAGCCACTGACCAAGACGAACTCTTTCCCAAAAGACCTTCCGATCCCATCGTACCGGAAAATCCCTACAACTTTCCCCGCAAATACGCCGGGCGAATGTCCGTATCTACCCTAGCCGAGCGAAAACGAGAATAGCACGCCTATTTTTGTTCCAGGGGCTTCGCGCCGTCCGTCAGCAAATCATCCAGAAACGTGATGTGCGTGGCGACGAATGACGGCCGCAAATGGGTGCTGTCGGCAAATTTCGGGATGCCCTCGTCGAAGAATGGTGAACAAGACTTCTGGGCGCCGCAGATATCGGGCAGGGGATCGAGCGTCACGGCGCCGGTTTCCCGGGCGATTTGCGCCAACCGATTATTGGCGTCTGCCGAAAACTCCCGAAGTTCCGAGACCTTAGCGCCGTCGATGAGATCCGTGTTGATCTTGACCCCTAAGAGCGACCGCCGAACCATTTCCCGAGGATCGAACCCCTGATAGGTTGGCGGCGAAAGGATCAGATACACTTTGAGCTTTTGTTTGATCAGCTCCGTGACTTCGTCGCGGAGCTTCTCATAAAACAGACTTGTGCCGCGCTCGCCCTTAACCGGCACATATTTCTTGCCATCGCGCACCAATACGCCCGTGTCAGTTTCGAGAGCCCATAGCGAGCCCAGTACGACCGTATCGATATGATTTTCGGCCATGACTTTGTCGAGGATTTCGAGGAACCTATGGCAGTGCTCGAAAGGGTGCGGCTTCTTGATATCCGGGACGGGCGCGCAGGCCCGGCCGACGACAAAATAGACCGTCTTGTCCAACCGGCCCTCGTCATAAAGTTCCTGCACGCGCGGCCCGTATTGATAGACGACGCTATCCCCCACGAACAACACTTTGCTCGCACCGGAGCCGATTTTCGAAACCTCGATGTCGCCGGTCAGCGACCGCGTCATATCCTTTGTCGACTGGAACACACCATCTTCGACGGCGGCATTCAATTTCGAAATCTGCAGGTGCTGGTCGTTCGCGTAACGCCCGGCGAAGCCGCCCTGTAGCCAAACCGTCGCCCCGGCCACTCCAGCCGCACTCATCGTCCCAACGAGAATGATCGCGCTGATGCGCCGATTCATCCGAAACCGAAAGCGCTTCTCGATTGCTACATACGTCAGCCACGACAACGCAAAGCTGACGGCAAGGATGCCAAGCGCGGCGAGCGGCTTCAGCGGCCGCCCATCGCGAATCATATAGGCGAATGAAATGAGAGGCCAATGCCATAGATAAAGCGGATAGCTGATGACACCGATGGCGGTTGCGACGCGGTGCGCCAGGATCGTCCTGTTCACAAGGGCATACGGGCCCGCATAAATGATCGCGGCGGCCGCGCCGACCGGAAGCGCCGCCCACCATCCCGGAAATGTCATCCGCGGATTCATCAAGCCGCAGGCAGCGACGATCACGGCGAGCGCCACCCACCCCATCACGTCCCCGATGCGGGACGTATCACGTCCGGACGCCAAGCCGTTCGACGCGTGCGCGATGCCCAAGCTTTTTTGATCGGGATACCCTTTACGCGCGGCGGCATATGCAGCATCTATCCACGCGCTTCCGGCCAGCACATTCGCTGGGCGGCCGCCCGTGGCATACAGCGAGAGATAGGCCACAATGCCGCCGCAGGCCAACTCCCACAGACGCGTGAACGGCGAATAGAAGTCTGCCGTTATATTCCAACGGCTGAAATATATATTCGCCACAAACGATAGGGCCGTGATTGCGGCGATCGAATAAAACCGATTTCTGTTCAGCTTAGATATGATGATGAGAAACAGCGGCCAAAAAATATAGAATTGCTCCTCGACACCCAAAGACCACAAGTGCAAGAGCGGTTTGAAAATCGCGACACGATCGAAATATCCTGATTCCTGCCAGAGCAGAATGTTGGACAGAAAGCCGGCGCCACCAAGGGCATCTTTGCCCAGTTGCGCCAGCTCACTCGGCAACATGACAACGAAGCCATAGGCCAGGCTGGCAAACAGCACGACGATCAACGCCGGAAAGATGCGGCGCACCCGTCGGCCATAGAAGCCGGCCAGACTGAACGCGCGGGCATCGAGTTCCTGAAAAATGTGGCGCGAGATCAGGAAGCCGGAAATGACGAAAAAGATGTCTACGCCGATAAACCCGCCGGGCAAGGCTCGTGGCAGCGCATGATATAATATCACTGGAATGACGGCGACCGCGCGCAGACCATCAATGTCCGGGCGATGGTATTCGGTTTTGCCGGTCAACGCCGCGCCCCTCCGCGATTTGGCATTTCGAAGAGAAATATCCGTCGTTTGTCGCGCGGGGCCCCCCTTACTGCCCGCTCAGCCCGTCAAAAAAATCCTTCATCCGCGAGAAGAATCCCGCGGCCTCGGGCTGGGTGTTGTTGGAGGATTCTGCCTGGAACTCCTGCAGCAGCTCGCGCTGGCGGCGGGTGAGGTTTTGCGGCGTCTCGACCTTGAGATGCACGTAGAGGTCGCCGAAATTGCGGGTGCGCAGCACCGGCATGCCCTTGCCCCGCACCTTGACCTGCTTACCCGTCTGGGTGCCCTCGGGGATCGACACGCGCGTTTGGGTGCCATCGACCGCGCGCAGGGTGAATTCGGCACCCAAGGTCGCCTGGACCATGGAGATCGGCGCGACGCAATAAAGGTCGGCACCGTCGCGCTGGAAGAATTGGTGCGGCTTGATCGAAATGAAGATGTACAGATCGCCCGGCGGGCCGCCGCGCAAGCCCGCCTCGCCCTCGCCCGTGTGGCGGATGCGCATGCCGTCCTCGACGCCGGCGGGAATGTTGATCGTGATCGCATTCTCGCGCGTCACCCGGCCCATGCCGGAGCAGGAGGCGCAGGGATTGTCGATGATCTCGCCGCGGCCATGGCATGTCGGGCAGGTACGCTGGATCGCGAAGAAGCCCTGCTGTGCCCGCACCTGGCCATGGCCCTGGCAGGTCGGACAGGTTTTGGGCCGCGAGCCGGGTTTGGCGCCAGAGCCGTGGCAGGCGTCGCAGGCAATGGAGGTCGCCACTTTGATCGTCTGGGTCTTGCCCTTGAAGGCTTCTTCCAAGGTGATTTCCAGGTCGTAGCGGATGTCGGAACCGCGTTCTCGGCCGTCGCGGCGCTGGCCGCCGCGGGCGCCACCGCCCATCATGCCGCCGAACAGATCGTCGAAAATGTCGCTGAACGACGAGGCGAAACCATCGCCGAAGGGCGCGCCGCCGCCCATGCCGCCCTGTTCGAAAGCCGCATGGCCGAAGCGGTCGTAAGCCGCGCGCTTCTGCGCGTCCGAAAGGGTCTGATAGGCCTCGTTGACTTCCTTGAACTTCACCTCCGCCGTGTGATCGCCCGGATTGCGGTCGGGGTGATATTTCATCGCCAATTTGCGAAAGGCGGATTTCAGGTCCGCATCGGACGCGGATTTGGTGACCCCGAGAACTTCATAGAAATCGCGCTTCGCCATCTAAATCGTGAATCCGTAGTTGAGTGCGAAGAGCGCAGGGACGAAACAAACCGCCTCTCACGGGGCGGATCGCTTCGTCACTACGCTCTCTTCCCTCACCCTGGGCCCGCCCAAGTGAGGTCTTTCAAAACCTTGCGAACCGCGCAAACGCTGTTCGTTCGTGATTGATCACAAATTAACAGCCTCCCGCCGCGATCAGCGGCGGGAGGCTTCATTGTCTTTAAGCCTTTTTCTCTTTGTCGTCGTGCACTTCCTTGAAGTCGGCGTCGATCACGTCGTCGTCCTTCTTGGGTTCCGACGCGCCGGCGCCGCCATCGGCCTGCTGGGCCTTGTACATGGCTTCGCCAAGCTTCATCGAGGCTTGCATCAAGGCGTCGGTCTTGGCCTTGATCGTGTCGATGTCTTCTCCGGCGAGCGCGGTCTTGAGTTCCGCAACCGCCGCGTCGATGGCGCTCTTGTCGGCCGAGGAGACCTTATCGCCATATTCCTTCACCGACTTCTCGGTCGAATGGACGAGGGCCTCGCCATGATTCTTGGCGTCGACCAGCTCGCGGCGCTTCTTGTCTTCCGCGGCGTTCTGCTCGGCGTCCTTGACCATGCGGTCGATATCGGCGTCGGACAGGCCGCCCGAAGCCTGGATGCGGATCTGCTGTTCCTTGTTCGTGGCCTTGTCCTTGGCGGTCACGTTCACGATGCCGTTGGCGTCGATATCGAACGTAACTTCCACCTGCGGCACGCCGCGCGGCGCAGCCGGCAGACCGACGAGGTCGAACTGGCCGAGCAGCTTGTTGTCCGCCGCCATTTCGCGCTCGCCCTGGAACACGCGGATCGTCACCGCTGTCTGGTTGTCCTCGGCGGTCGAGAAGACCTGGCTCTTCTTGGTCGGGATCGTCGTGTTGCGCTCGATCAGGCGGGTGAACACGCCGCCCAGGGTCTCGATGCCGAGCGACAGAGGCGTCACGTCGAGCAGCAGAACGTCCTTGACGTCGCCCTGCAGCACGCCGGCCTGCACGGCCGCGCCGATCGCCACCACTTCGTCCGGATTCACGCCCTTATGCGGATCCTTGCCGAAGAAGTTCTTCACCACTTCCTGGACCTTGGGCATGCGGGTCATGCCGCCGACCAGCACCACTTCGTCGATTTCGCCCGCCGACAGGCCGGCATCCTTCAACGCCTTGCGGCAAGGATCGACGGTGCGCTGGATGAGATCATCGACCAGCGCCTCGAACTTGGCGCGGGTGAGCTTCAAGGTCAGGTGCTTCGGGCCGCTCGCGTCCGCCGTGATATAGGGCAGGTTGATTTCGGTCTGGGTCGAGCTCGAGAGCTCGATCTTGGCCTTTTCAGCCGCTTCCTTCAGGCGCTGCAGCGCGAGCTTGTCCTTGGTGAGGTCGATGCCCTGCTCTTTCTTGAACTCCGACGCCAGATATTCGACCAGGCGCATGTCGAAGTCTTCACCGCCGAGGAACGTGTCGCCGTTGGTGGATTTCACTTCGAACACGCCGTCACCGATCTCGAGGATCGAGACGTCGAACGTGCCGCCGCCGAGGTCATAGACCGCGATCGTGCCGGATTTGCGCTTGTCGAGGCCATAGGCGAGCGCCGCAGCCGTCGGCTCGTTGATGATGCGCAGCACTTCGAGGCCGGCGATCTTGCCGGCATCCTTGGTGGCCTGGCGCTGGGCGTCGTTGAAATAGGCCGGAACGGTGATGACGGCTTGCGTCACTTCCTGGCCGAGATGCGCCTCAGCCGTCTCCTTCATCTTCATCAGCGTGAAGGCGGAGATCTGCGAGGGCGAATATTGCTTGCCGTCCGCCGAGACCCAGGCATCGCCATTGGCGGCCTTGACGATCTTATAAGGCACGAGACCCATGTCCTTCTGGGTCATCGGATCGGCGAAGGTACGGCCGATCAGACGCTTGATCGCAAAGAAGGTGCGCTCCGGATTGGTCACGGCCTGGCGCTTGGCCGGCTGGCCAACGAGGCGTTCGCCGTCATCCGTGAAGGCGACGATGGAGGGCGTCGTGCGCGCGCCTTCCGAATTTTCGATAACTTTCGGGCTGGTGCCCTCCATGACGGCGACGCAGGAATTGGTCGTGCCAAGGTCAATACCGATGACTTTTCCCATGTTACAAAATCCCCTATCTCGCAGAGCCACCGGGTTCTGTTGCAGCAACCCGGCCGAAGGGCGCTCGCGAGCCAGTCAAACCTGCCCGCCGGGCGCCCGGCCCCCGTGTCTTAGAATTCCCGCCGTTTCCAGCGGAGCTGGCCGCTATATAGGCAGCCTGAAACGGGGGTGCAAGACAGCTAAGCAGCGCTTTGGCCCAGAATTTGACGGATCCGTGAAATGCCGCTTGCTTTCCGCCATCATCTGATGACATGAAAGCCGCATTGATCTTATTTCAGTATTTTTCTAATGTTCCCCCGCCCCGCGCAAGGGTGCCTCGGTCAGGTTGCAAATGACATTTTCTTTTCGTCCATTCAGTGGCTTACTCTTCGGTGCCGCCCTGTCCCTCGCATGCAGCGGACCGGCGCTCGCCCAGCTCGATCTCCCCGGTGCGACAGAGCCCGATCAGGCGGGCGCGACCCCCTCGCCGGCCGCACCTCACAAGGCCCACCATCATGTCGTCGACGGCGCCGTCGCCGACCGGATCCCGACCCAGGACACGGTGACGGGCCATTCGATCTATCTCAACGGCATTGCGGGCGAGATGCAATTGGACAAGGTCGATTCCGCCGATAAGTCCAATGTCACGCTGAAGATCAGCAAGCTCAGCTTTGCCGGCGACAAGATCACGAGCCAGGCCGAAAGCTGCAAGGTGGATATCGCCCCGGCGACGGCGATCACCGCGCATGATGTCAGCCAGCCCGGCACCCTCAAATCATTCCAGACCGATCTCGCCGGCTGCGCGTTCTCGTTCGACGTCATGGACGGCGCGATTCGGGTGCATAAACTGGACGCCGTTTGCGTCTTCAAGGCAGCCGATTGCCAGGCCGATCCATCGGGCGTCTGGGGCCCCTCCCCGGCTGCGTTCGGGCCGGACAAGATCGCCGAACTCGGGCGCAACCGCGCCGCCGCCGAAAACGCCATCCGCAAGGACTACAAGGTCCTGATGGAAAAGGCCCATAAGGAAAAGGGCGACGTCAAGCCGATCGCCCACGAACAGGCCAGCTTTTCGTCCGAGCGGGCGCAAACCTGCAGCGACTATTCGCGTGAAGGCCAGCACGGCTTCTGCGACACGGCCTTCACCGAAGCCCGCGCGGCGCTGCTGAACGTGCGCCTCAATGGCATGCCGAGCGTCGCGGCCGACAAGCCCAAGAAGCCGAAGCGGAAGAAACCGGTCATGCAACCGGCCGCCGCGCCGGCGCCGGAGCAGTTTTAACGGGATGTGACCCGGCGGACCCCCTTGGCACCCGTGCTATTGGCAGAGGCTCCGGATACATCGTGTCGAATCCTCTCGACAATTCCGGGCTACCACCATCGCCGCCCCAATCGACCGCGCCATCCGCCGCCGAAACGACCGCTGCCCGCAAACAACCGGACGACGAGGAGAAGCACAATCGCGCCGAGGGTAGCGTTGACGATCAAGCCGATCGTTCCGACCCCAAGATGGACGCCTAAGCGCGGCAGCAACTCGTCACCGATGAACGCGCCGACGATCCCGACTCCTGCGTCCCCGATCAGACCAAAGCCGGCCCCCCGCACGATCTTCCCGGCCAACCATCCGGCAATAAGGCCGACGGCCAATATGACAAAGATGCTCTCGTTCGACAGATGCATGGTGATCCTCCCGGGCTTCTTTTTCGCGGGGCGATTGGCGGCGGCCCAAGCAAATGCCGCTGCTCGAGAGTATGGCCGCCAATTGCGGCCGTTACTGGCCCTTAGCCGACGCAAAGAGCAGGAAAACCGATCTCCAGATTACTGACGACCTCCGCAGCATCCTCTTCAACACTCTGCATGCTGGCGCCGCCATCCTGGAGGTCTTGCGTGACAAGCAAGACCTCGTCGTCGACCTTCTACGGATCGCCAACCCCACAATCGCTATGGCTCGAACGAACGGCACCGCCCGCACCGGCGGCGCCTGGACCGGGGCCTGACGCCGTCGCCTATGCCGGCAGGACGACCACCTTCGTCTTGACCGGCGTTCGCGAATAGAGGTGGATCATGTCCTGACTGAGTAGGCCGGTACAGCCGCTCGTCACGTTGGTCCCGATCGTCTCGGGGTCGCTGGTGCTGTAGAGAGTGTAGAGCGTGTACTTGCCGTCCTGATAGAGGTAGAGCGTGCGCGCGCCCAGCGGATTCTCGAGGCCACCCGGCATGCCGCGGGCATATTTGCCTGCCTCCGGCTGGCGCGCGATCATCTCCTTGGGCGGCGTCCACGTCGGCCATTCGGCCTTGCGCCCGACATAAGCATCACCGCTCCACAGGAACCCTTGGCGGCCGACATTGGCGCCATAGCGGGTGGCGTTTCCGTCGCCTTCGATACGGTAAACGTAGTAATTGGCGGGATCGACGACAATCGTGCCGACCTCTTCATTGCTGTCGTAGCGCACTGTCTTGCGATAATATTTCGGATCGATCTTGCTGACATCGACCGCCGGGATCGGGAATTTCTCGTCGGGCACCGGCCCATAGACCTTCTGCGCCTCGGCGAGGCTCATGTAGTCGGCGCAACCGGCAAGCCCCAGCGCGCCGAGACTGACAGCGGAGCCGAGCAGAAACGACCGGCGGTTGAGAAGCCCCGACCGAAGTCCAGGCAGAGCTCCCTCGTCCATCTCGCCGGATTTGGTAATCTCACCGTTCATGATCATGATTAAAGTTTCCCATGTCCCGTTGCCTGACCAGAGAATACTCCGGCATACAGACACAAACGCTTTTCCGAGCGGAGATTGCCGTCAAACGGCTCGATTCGCAAGCTCGGGCCTTCGCTGCAAGGGGCTGGCCAAGCACCAAAGCCGGCAACGTCCGCGGGGTCTCGCGGTCTCACGTCGCGCAGAACGTCAACAAACATGCACATCTTGGCAGCGGTCAGATCAGTGGCGCCTTGGCTCATCCGTCCGGCTTTCTGTGGCCGAGAGCGGTCGGAAGCCTCCCCTGGAGGGACGGGGCCCAATATCGGCATTCGCCGCCAAGCGGACACGGCATCGTCGCGTCACGCCACCAAATTGTAGGTACACGACCGGGACAACGGCCCCGTTTGCAATTCGCCCAATTCCTAGCCAATCTGCGCGCCCTGGTTGCAGCAGATTGGATTTTTCATGTCTTCGCTTGAAACCTTTGCCGCCGCCTCCGGCGCCATCGAGATCTCCTTCCTCACCCAAATCGGCCCGGACCCGCTCAACCCCAACCCGGAGCGCGATGCGCAGATCGCCGCCGTCGCGACGAAGATCGCCGATTTCATCAATGGGGCGAAGGCGACGCTCGATCTCGCGATTTACGATTTCCGCCTGCATGACGCGCCGGCCGCCGTTCTCACCGCGGCGATCCGGGCTGCCGCGCAGCGCGGCGTCGCCGTCCGCATCGCCTATGATGCGGCGACCTCCGGCGGCTCCGTCGATGCGCCAGGGCCGGCCTTGCCCGACCCGCAGCGCGACCATGCCGAGGCCAAGACGCCGGGCGCCGACAATTTCGTCGGCACGTTCAAGGACGTCGCCCAGATCAAACCGATCAAGGCCTATCAGGCGCTGATGCACAACAAATACATCATCCGCGACGGCGCGTCGTCAGAGGCCGCCGTGTTCATGGGCACGGCGAATTTCACCAATGATTCTTGGGGGCTGCAGGAGAACAATATTCTCACCCTGCGCTCGCAACCATTGTCGACTTACTACACGGTCGATTTCAACGATCTGTGGGTGCGCGGCAAGATCGCCGATTCCACCGGCTATCACGATACCGGCACCGTCACCATTGGTGATACAGAGGTGACTGTGGTCTTCACCCCGGGCGAGAGCAAGGCGGTGGTCAAGGAAATCGTCGGCGTCATTGCGGGCGCGAAATCGTCGCTCGCGGTCGCCTCGGTCGTCCTTTCGTCGGCGCCGATCCTGGCCGCTTTGTCGGAAGCGCTCGACCGCGGCGTGCCGTTCTCCGGCATCTACGACGGGCCGCAGATGGATCAGGTGATCCGGCAATGGCAGGCCGCCGGCATCGGCGCCGACCGCATCGCCGCGTGGCAGAAAATATCGAAAGCCATGGCGCGGAAAGATTCCATTCCCTTCAGCGCCGCCAACCCCGGCCAGCCGCATAATTTCATGCACAACAAGCTGGTGGTGGCGGACGATTGCGTCGTGACTGGCAGTTTCAACCTGTCCCATCACGCGATGATGAATGCGGAGAACACGCTGCTCATCCGCAACAGCGCGATCGCCGAGCGGTATCGCGCCTATCTCGCCAAGATCGTGGCGATGTATCGAAAATAGCTCATTTCAACACACGAGGCCATCGCTCGCACTTCGGGACATCACCATGCTGCTCACCGCCACCCAAAGCCTGGCCTTCCTGGCCGCCGCCGTGCTCATCACCCTGTCGCCCGGCCCGGACAATCTGATGGTGCTGAGCCTGGGCGCGAGCCGCGGGCATAAGCGCGGCATGGTGTTCGGTCTCGGCTGCGCCCTGGGCTGCCTCAACCACACGCTGCTCGCCGCGCTCGGCGTGAGTGCGCTGATCGCCGCTTCGGTCGTCGCCTTCACCGCGCTCAAGATCGCCGGCGGCCTGTATCTGATCTATCTCGGCGTACGGGCGCTCAAAAGCCGCGGCAGCGCACTCGCCGCCAACAACGGCGGCGGCAGTTCGGAAACGCTGCGTGCCCTGTTCCTCAAAGGGCTGTTCGCCAACTCGATCAACCCCAAAGTGGTGCTGTTCTTCCTTGCCTTCCTGCCGCAATTCGTCGACACCGCGCAGGGCCACGCCGGCTGGCAGATCGCCCAACTTGGCCTGCTGTTTACGCTGCAGGCCGCCGTGCTGTTCGGCACGCTGGGATATTTTGCCGGCCGGGTCGGGCAGTGGCTGGCGCGCAACCCGAAGGGTGGTCTATGGCTCGACCGTGTCGCCGGCGGCATCTTCGTCGGCCTCGGCTTGCGGCTGATGGTGAGCCGGTAATAGCAAAATGCGAAAGCCGATAAAGAATGACGATTGTTGTGATTGGTAAGTCAGGTCAGTTGGCGACCGATTTGGCTGGAGCAAGAGCGCAATACAGCGGAGACATGGTGTTCTTCGGAAGAAACGATATCAGCTTCGCGTCTTTGGCGGAGGTTGATGACGTTCTTCATCGGTTTGCGGCCAAAGGCGTCATTAATGCAGCGGCCTATACGTCCGTCGATCAGGCGGAGAGCAATCATGAGCAAGCATCATTCTTGAATGAGGTGATTCCCGAGAGATTGGCGATCGCTTGTGAAAAAATGAAAATTCCGCTGATCCATGTTTCGACGGACCAAGTTTTCGATGGTGCGAAGCATGGCATGTATAATGAAAATGACACACCCAATCCCTTGAACGTCTACGGCATGACGAAATTGCGCGGCGAAGAGCGGGTTGGAAAATATGCGGAAGAATCATTGATCGTCCGTGTCTCATGGATTTTTGGACCTTCGGCAAGAAACTTCATCCATCTCTGCCTCGATGCCGCGAGACGCCAAGCAGACTTTTCCGTTGTCTGCGATCAGATCGGCAAGCCAACCTATGGCCCCCGATTGGCCGAAGAGCTGCTTCGTCTGATGGCACTCATGATCTCAGGCGAAAAGAATTCGCCGCGCGGGATCCTTCACGTGGCCGGCCCCAACATCATGTCCCGGTACGAACAGGCCGAGAAGATCTTGGATACGGCAGCAACTTTTGGCTTCCCGAAGGCAAGCTGCGCCGCCGTCACAACAGCGGAATTTGGCGCAGCCGCGCGACGGCCTCTCAATGCCGTTTTGGATACGACGAAAGCGGAAGGAACGTTCGGGATTTCGTTTCGGGATTTCTCGGTCGATCTGCGCCACACGATAGGGCAGATAGCCGGTCTGCAAGCTGTTCGTACGGAGATGAAATGATGCACATCTTCTGCATTTCGGAGATGCCGGCGCCATCTCCGAAGCTTCGGCCGCGGCAATTTCCGCCTCGCTCAGATCGGTCGTCCGCTCAACACGGCGGTCGCGCTTCAACAAACGCACGAACTCGTCATAGGCGAGCAGTACCGTGCTCGAGCGACCGCTCTTGGTGATGATAACCGGCTCGCGAACGGCGGCATCCTAATAAACGCCAAATTGTTTCAAGAGCGCGGCCGCCGGTGGCTCTTCTTATGAATATCCCGCGCGAGCATTACGTCAGGCGCGCCACCTGCAATTCCGCCGCAGCCGCCTGTTTCATCAGCAATGCATCGGTGCCGATCGACAGCAGCGAAAAGCCGCGGCTCGCCAGGTTCTTCGCCACCACGCCGTTGAAGGTGAAAGCCGAGCAGAATTTGCCGTGCACCTTGGCCCGCGCCGCCACATGATCCAGCGCCTGATCGACTTCGGGCGCGGCCCAATCGACCTTTTGGCCGTGGCTCAAGGCGATCGAAAGATCGGACGGGCCGACGAAAACGCCGTCGATGCCGGGGGTCGCGAGAATATCGTCGAGGGCGGCGATCGCCTCGCGCGTCTCGATCATCGCGATGGCGAGATGCTGGTCGTTGGCCGCACGCAGATACTCGTCCGGCGCGAGGCCGGTGAGCGGCAGCGCCCGGCGCGGTCCCCACGACCGGTCGCCGACCGGCGGCAGCTTGGCAAAGCTGGCGAAGGCGCGCGCATCGGCGGCCGAATTGATCATCGGGGCGATGACACCGGCGGCGCCGTAATCGAAGATGCGCGAAACAGTCGCGAAAGCGCCGACCGGAATGCGGACGATGGCAGGCTTGCCCGCGAGCGCCACATGGGCGATGCCGCGGATCGCCGAATCCAACTCGAAGGCGCCGTGCTGCATGTCCAGCACCGCCGTATCGAACCCATCGCGGCAAAGCTGCTCGGCAATCGCCGGCTCGGGATAGCCGCACCAGGCGGCAAAGACCGGCTTGCCGGCGCGGATCTGTTGCGAGAGGAGAGCGGCGGGAGCGGTCGCGGTCATGGGCACATCCGAATGGAAGGGAGGTCCTGAAGTCTTTGCATCTCGGTCCGTTTGTGTCGAGGCCGCGCCCCTGTGCCGGATGCAGATCAGAGGACCGATTTTGCGGAGGCAATGCGAGCGGCCGCGAACCGCGCGTGAGATGCCCGAATAGGGCTTGGCGCTCACTCATATATACATAATTATGTAGTAAATTTAAAAAATATACGCCAACTATTGTATTTTACCCTGCTCGCGATTTATATAGAACGCGCTCACGCCTTTCATCGTCGCGTCACAAAGAGACTGTCCTTGCGTTTACCTCCCCATCTCCGCCGCCTCGAGGCGGAAGCCATCCAGATCATGCGCGAAGTCGCGGCGGAATTCCGCCATCCGGTCATGCTCTATTCGATCGGCAAGGATTCGAGCGTGATGCTGCATATCGCAATGAAGGCCTTCTATCCCTCGAAGCCGCCCTTTCCGTTGCTGCATGTGGATACGACTTGGAAATTCCGCGAGATGATCACATTCCGCGACGCGACCGCCCGGCGCCTCGGTATGGAATTGCTGATCCATGTCAATGAGGATGGGGTCCGCCGCGGCATTTCGCCGGTCGCCTCCGGCTCGGCGATCCACACCCAGGTGATGAAGACCGAAGGCCTGCGCCAGGCGCTCGACAAGTGGAAGTTCGACGCCGCATTCGGCGGCGCCCGCCGCGACGAGGAAAAGAGCCGCGCCAAGGAGCGCATCTTCTCCCACCGCAGCGAGAGCCATGCCTGGGACCCGCGCAACCAGCGGCCGGAACTCTGGCGCCTGTTCAACACCCGCATCAAGCAGGGCGAGAGCATGCGCGTCTTCCCGCTGTCCAATTGGACCGAGCTCGACGTGTGGGACTATATCGCCGCCGAAAAGATCCCGGTCGTGCCGCTCTATTTCGCGGCGGAACGCCCGGTGGTGAAGCGCGATGGCGCGCTGATCATGGTCGACGACGACCGCCTGCCATTGCTGCCGAACGAAGTGCCGATGATGAAACGCATCCGCTTCCGCACCCTCGGCTGCTATCCGCTCACCGGCGCGGTTGAATCGGACGCCGAGACGTTGGAAGATATTATTGCGGAAATGCGCGCCTCCACCACGTCGGAGCGCCAGGGCCGCCTCATCGATCAGGACGAAGCCGGATCGATGGAGAAGAAGAAGCGCGAGGGCTATTTCTAAGATGACCCTCGCGAATCCCTCACAAGTTACGGAACCCGAAGTGCAAGTGGCCCCTCAGCACAAGACCCTTCCCGCTTTGCGCTTTCTGACCTGCGGCTCGGTCGACGACGGCAAATCGACCTTGATCGGCCGGCTGCTCTACGAGCAGCAGATGATCTTCGACGATCAGCTCTCGGCGCTCGAAAAGGATTCGAAGAAGCACGGCACCACCGGCGACGACATCGATTTCGCGCTGCTGGTCGACGGCCTCGAAGCGGAGCGCGAACAGGGCATCACGATCGACGTCGCCTACCGCTATTTCGCGACTTTCACGCGCGACGCGAATGGCAAGCGCACCGGCGAGGTGAAGCGCTCCTTCGTCGTCGCCGATACGCCCGGCCACGAGCAATATACCCGCAACATGGCGACCGGCGCCTCGAATGCCGATCTCGCCGTGATCCTGGTCGATGCGCGCAAGGGCCTGCTGACCCAGACGTTCCGGCACTCCTACATCGTCTCGCTGCTCGGCATCCGCCATGTGGTGCTGGCGGTGAACAAGATCGATCTTGTCGACTACGATAAGAAGACGTTCGACAAGATCGTCCATGATTTCAAGGCTTTTGCCGAACACCTGAATTTCAAGACCATCACGCCCATCCCGCTTTCGGCGCGGTTCGGCGACAATATTTCGAGTCTCAGTGCCCATATGCCCTGGTATCAGGGTCCGACCCTGATCGAGCATCTCGAGACCATTGATGTCGAGGAAGACACCGAGGGCAAGCCCTTCCGTCTGGCGGTGCAATGGGTGAACCGACCGCATCTCGACTTCCGCGGCTTTTCTGGCACGATCGCCAGCGGCAAGGTGCGAGTCGGCGACGAGATCGTGGTCTCCGGTTCGGGCAAGACCAGCCGCGTCGCTTCGATCGTGCCGCCGCAATGGCACGCCGGGCCCAGTGTCGCGAACGGCCGGGACGAATGGCAGGAGGCGCGCGCCGGCGATGCCGTCACCATCACCCTCGCCGACGAAATCGACATCGCCCGCGGCGACATCCTCTGCCATCCGAAGGAACGGCCCGAGGTCGGCGAGCAATTCGCCGCCCATGTCATCTGGATGAGCCAGGAAAAGCTGCTGCCCGGCCGCTCCTATCTGATGAAGCTCGCGACCCGCACCGTGCCCGTCACAGTGGCGCAGATCGTGCACCGGGTCGATGTCAACACGCTCGACGAACACAGCGCCAAGGCGCTGGAGCTGAATGAGGTCGGTTTCTGCCACCTCTCCAGCGCGACGCCGGTCGCCTTCGATGCCTATGCCGACAACCACACGACCGGCGCCTTCATCCTGATCGACCGTCTGTCGAACCTGACCGCCGCCGCCGGCACGATCACCCAAGGCCTGCGCAAGGCGACCAATGTTCACCATCACGATGTGACCGTCACGTCGCATGCGCGCTCGAAGATCAACCATCACAAGCCCGCCGTGCTGTGGTTCACCGGCCTCTCGGGATCGGGCAAATCGACCATCGCCAATCTGGCCGATCTGCAGCTCTACAAAATGGGCATCCATACGATGATGCTCGATGGCGACAACATGCGCCATGGCCTGAACAAGGACCTGGGCTTCAGCGATATCGACCGCGTCGAGAACATCCGGCGCGTCAGCGAAGTCGCCAAGCTCATGGCGGATGCGGGGCTGGTGGTGCTGTGCTCGTTCATCTCGCCCTTCGCCGACGACCGGCGGCTGGCGCGCGAAGTGATCGGGACGGACCGCTTCTTCGAAATTTTCGTCGACGTTCCGCTGGACGTCGCGATCGCCCGCGACCCGAAGGGCCTGTACAAGAAGGCTTTGGCCGGCGAGATCCGCAACTTCACCGGCATCGACCAACCTTACGAGCGGCCGGAGCGGCCCGACCTGACGCTGCTGTCAGGCCAGGACTCGCTCGACAACCTCACGGCCAAGGTGCTCTCGCTGCTGCAAAAGCACGAGATCATCGAAGGCTTCGAAGGCTCCGCCCTCTTCACCGACGGCGCCGGCGTGTAAACGCTAGCGCAGTGGCGCCACAACAGGTCGCCTGATTGTCGTGTCCGGTCCTTGTCCAGCCTGACCATATGTAATACATATTGGTACAGGCTGATTTGTCAGGAACTGGAAGGGACACCGATGGCTCGCAACACGTCCGTCACGCTCGGCGATCACTTCGCCAGCTTCATCAGCGACCAGGTACAGGCAGGCCGATACGGCTCAGCCAGTGACGTTGTGCGGGCGGGGCTGAGGCTTCTGGAAGAGCACGAGGCCAAGGTAAAGGCCCTACAGGATGCCCTGATCACGGGGGAACAGTCTGGGGAGCCCCAGCCCTTTGATTTCGAAGCGTTCAAGGCCCGGAAACGCGCGGATTATGAAGGCCGGTGAAGGCCCTCGCCCTCTCGCCCGCGGCGCAGGCGGATCTTGATCACATTTGGGACCACAGCGCCGAGCATTGGGGTCCGGATCAGGCGGATCGCTACACGGATGAAATCCGGGACGCCTGCCAGGCCCTGGCCTCCGGCGTCCGACGGGGTCGGCCGGTCGATGTGCGCCCCGGCTACCTGAAATATGCCACCGGAGCGCATATGATCTATTTCCGCGACCACGGCGACCGTGTGGAAATTATCCGCATCCTGCACCAGAGGCAGGACGTAAGCAGAAACCTGCCGGCCTAGCTGGTCCTTCGCCGGCCGGAGGCCAGCTTCAGCCACGACGCCAAATGGAACGCGCTCATGAGCAGGTACATCGGGACCATGCCGCTCAGCGGCGACCCATGTGCCGCCGAACAGAGCGCATCCATCGGGCTTCCACCGAAGACCGCCGTGAGCAACGCCATTGCCGCGAAGGTGGGGGCGGCCGCGAGGCTTAGGCACTGGGCGGCGCCGCGCGCCGCCCCTCCCCCATCGTCAAGAACCGCTCGCCCGATCATTGCTTCGCGTCCGCGCTGGCTTTGCGGAACGCGGCCTCTCCGGCGTCCGACACCTCGACCCATTTGGTGTTCGGCGCCGCCTCGGCGGCGTAATTGTCGTGCCAGTTCCACCATTTATAGGTCTGGGTCTGCGGGTAGCCTGCGGGCGAATCCTCCCACATCTCCTGCCGTCCGAGCGGCGTCAGGTCGAGATAGCTCCAGGTGGTTCCCATCGCTTCGTCACCGCGATTATTGATGAAATAGGTGCGGAACACGTGGGCCCCGTCACGGATGAAGACGTTATGGCCGTGCCACTCATCCACGCCGAAATCGGCATCGAAACTGTCGGTGATCGTGTACCAGGGCATGTCCCAGCCCATCCGCGCCTTGAGCCGGGCAATATCCTGTTGCGGGGCACGCGAGGCATAGACGAGCGTGGTGTCGCGGGCGTTGAGATGGGCGAGATGGGCAACCTGATCGGCGCCCAGCGAGCAGCCGCGGCAGGCATGATCGGGCCAGCCGAACACGCCGGGTTCGAAAAAGGCGCGGTAGACGATCAATTGCTGCCGGCCTTCGAACAGATCGAGAAGGCTCAACCGGCCGTTGGGCCCCTCGAACGCATAGGTCTTCTCCACGGCCATCCACGGCATCCGCCGGCGTTCCGCGGCCAAGGCGTCGCGCGCCCGCGTCTGCGCCTTTTCCTTCACGAGCAAGTCTTGCCGCGCGGCTTCCCACGCATCCGGCGAAACGATGGGCGGCGTCTTGAAGGCAAGCTGTCCACCTTGCTGGCCGTTCTCAGGTGACTTAGTCATAACGTTGTAACCTCCGAATTGGGCAAGCTCTTGGAGCCTCTATGTAAGAATGCGGCTCCATCGCTGCCGATCACGTTTGTCGGTGATGCACTAACCTAGGGGCGGAGCCTGGATTGGTGGGAGTTACAAGTATGGCGGGATTTCCATGGACTCGCTGATCACCGCCGCGGCCCGCGCCCTGGCCGCGGGCGATCCGCTCGGCGCCCTGAAGCGGGTCGCGCTACGCGACGATGCCCCGGCGCTGGCGCTGCGCGGTATCGCAATGGCGCAGCTTGGCGATCTCGTGCGTGCCAAGGCGCTGCTGCGAAGCGCCGCGCGCGCCTTCGGCCCGAAGGAAGCCATGGCGCGCGCAAGGTGCGTGATCGCCGAGGCCGAGATTGCGCTTGTCTCGCGCGATTTGAACTGGCCCGCGAAAATGTTCGACACAGCGCGGGCGACGCTGGAAGCGCATGGCGATATTGCGAATGCCGCCCATGCCCGCAATCTCGAAGCCCAGCGCCTCCTGCTGATCGGCCGGCTTGAGGAGGCCGAGCGCGTGCTCGCGACGCAAGCTCCCACCCCGCTCCCGCCGGCGCTGCGGGTCGGCCGGGACCTGGTGCTGGCGGGCATCGCCATCCGGCGCCTGCAGACGAAAGCAGCTCGCGCCGCCCTCTCCCGCGCCGATGAGGCCGCCCGCGAGGCCGATATCCCTGCGCTGACGGCGGAGGTCGAGAACGCGGCCCTCGTGCTGAATGCGCCCGCCGCACGCTTGATCAAACGCGGCGATGAACGCCCGCTGCTGCTCGAGGAGGTCGAGGCGCTGCTCGCCTCTGGCGCCCTTGTCGTAGATGCGTGCCGTCATGTGGTGCGCGACGCGCGGACGATGGTGTCGCTCGCAACGCGTCCGGTCCTGTTCGCACTTGCCTATGCCTTGGCGCAAGCCTGGCCGGTGGATGCGACGCGGAGCGCCCTCCTCGCCCGCGCCTTCCGCGCGAAGCACGCCGACGAGTCCCATCGCGCGCGACTGCGGGTCGAAATCGGCCGGCTGCGCGCGGAACTGCGGCTGCTCGCCGAGGTCGACGCGACACCGCACGGTTTTGCCCTGACCCCGCGCCACGCCCGCGACATCGTCATCCTGGCGCCCCTCGTGCAAGAGCAGCACGCGGCGGTCCTCGCCTTCCTCGCCGACGGCGAATCCTGGTCGAGTTCAGCCTTGGCGATCGCGCTCAGCGCGAGCCCGCGCACCGTGCAGCGGGCGCTCGAACAGCTCGCGGCGGCGGGCAAGGTGCAATCCTATGGCCTCGGGCGGGCGCGGCGCTGGATGACCCCGCCCGTGCCGGGTTTCCCGACAATCTTGTTACTCCCCGATCCACTGCCGAACGGCTAGGTTCTCCCCATGAAACGATCAGCTGCCGAAATCTTGCGCGAATATGGCCCCTTCCCCGATGCCGGCCACGTGGCTGGCGTGACGTTCGATGGCCAGCATGTCTGGTTTGCGTCCGGGGACAGACTGAACGCCCTCGATCCGGCGAGCGGGGAAATATCCCGCTCGATCGACGTCGCGGCCCATGCCGGAACGGCCTTCGACGGCGAACACCTGTTCCAGATCGCCGAGGACCAGATTCACAAGATCGATCCGAAGACCGGCGCCGTGCTCGCGACGATTCCGGCACCGGGCAAGGGCGGCGACTCCGGGCTCGCCTGGGCCGAAGGGACGCTATGGGTCGGGCAGCACCGCGGCCGAAGAATCTATCAAATCGACCCGCAGACCGGTGCGATTCTGCGCACGATCGAGTCCAAGCGCGTCGTCACCGGCGTCACCTGGGTCGACGGCGAGCTCTGGCACGGCACCTGGGAAGGCGATGAAAGCGATGTGCGCCGCGTCGACCCGCAAACCGGAGAGGTCCTGGAACGGCTCGACATGCCGGCCGGAACGGGCGTGTCGGGCCTTGAATCCGACGGCGGCGACCAGTTCTTCTGCGGCGGCGGAAAGAGCGGGAAGCTGAGAGCCATCCGCCGGCCAAGACGGGATCGTGCCGCCACCGCGGGTTAGGCGCGACCGGTTGCGATCCTCAGAAATTGCCGCTTTGCAAAGAATCGTCTGGACCGCGCGCTTGCAGCGCGCGTCTCCCTCGGCACAGGCCTATGCATCGGAAGGAAAGAGCTTTTGTTCGAGCCAGTGGAAAGCCGAAAGGACCCCGATCGCGCAAGCGGCATAGATCACATATTTCAGTTCCTCCGCCGCCGTTCCGTCGAGAAGAGGAACGAGGTAGATCCACGCCAAAGCGAGGACGAGCGCCGCACTCAGGGCAAGGAGAAGGCCAAGATAGCGCGGCGGGCGATACCGGACGGGTGTCTCTTCGCCCATCTGTCACTCCCTCACTGAGGCGGGGTCGACTTTGAAGACCATGAGATTGTCGCGGCGCTCAACCTCGCCGTCGAGTTCGATGCGAACCGCCGTCCGGTCCTTCAGCGCCGCTGGTATCGGGCCGCCATCGGCGTTCGCGAGCAGGAAGAAAATATGACCTGCGACCGGCGCCGTCGAAACAAAAACCGGCGGGACACGTCCCGTAATGCAGAGATTGGCACATGCCTTGTGCGCGAGCTCGCCACCCGGACGCATCGCGCCAGAATAGCATTTGCCGTCACAGATCTCACCGGTGAGACGCCAACGCCCGAGCGGCTCCGCTGCGGCCGGCCTGGTTGTGTCGTGCGTCGCCTGCACTGCTGCATGCAATGCAGCCGGCCCGTCGATGAGCAACATGTCAAGGTCGCCCCTCTTGAGAAAGATACCTGCTGCATCCACCGGTGTGCCGCCAAGCGGATCCGCAATATCGTCAACGCCGAATTTTCCTGCTCCCGAGAGCATGATCGCTCGCGCCGGCATCTGGCCCGTCGCCGGCACCCTGAGGATCGGATAGGGCCGCGTTTCAAGAACGCCGGTGAGCGAGCCCCCACGCAGCTCATCGACATAATCTCCCGATCCGGGGCTCTGCGCGGCCAGGGCGAGCATCACGGACGCCCACGTAAGTCCGGAAACGAACAAAACGCCGAACGCCAGCACGAAAGCCTGGATGGCCGGCGGCACTTTCTTGAAATAGCCGACGAAGAAGCCGGGATCGGGCGCGCGCAAGGTCATGACGGCCTCGCGCCTTGCGGAGCAGAACCGATGGCGGCGAGGACGGTGTCGGGAATTGCAACAGGCTCGATCCTCGTGCCCAAGGGAACGGGGGTCGCCTCGACATGAACCTGGTTGCCGGAAAGCGCGACGCGGTACTTGCGGATTCTCTCCTTGAAGGGCGGCGGGGAGCAGCCATCGTCGAGCCGATACTGGTAGCCATGCCAAGGGCAGGTCACGAAGCCAAGCACCACCTTGCCTTCGCCGATCGGCCCGTTCTGATGCGAACAGACATTGGAAAGCGCGGATAGCCGCCCCTTGGAGCGGAAGACGGCAATGCGCTCGCCGCCGGGCGCGACACCGACGACAGCCCTGCCCTCGGGTATTTCGGATACATCCCCAACAAGAATCCAGCCGGGTTGAGGTGCTGCCGGCGAGCCGGCATGATCGGCGGCGCGCTCGCGTCCACCCGCCACGAGATGAAGGCTGCACAGAAGGGCAAGGCTCACGCCGACCAAGATCGTCAGAAGTAAATTCTGGCCAGTGACCAGAACGCCCAGCGTCACATGCAGAACGACCGCTGCATAGGCGAAATAGATGCTCATGTGGATGGCCTTCCACAATGGGGGCGTCAGGAACGATAACCAGAAATCGTGGCTCGTCACTGCGAGGACAGCGAGCACCAGAAGCGCGAAGACGCCGAACAGTTCGAACGGAAAACCGGCTATGTGGCCGAAACTGGTGTTACTCGTAAAAAGCGCCCGGAGCATCGGCGTGGGACTGTAGGAGAAGTACCAGTTCAACACGAACAGCGCATGGGTGGCGGCCACGATGGCCGTGACCACGCCGAAATGCCGCCGATTGTAGAGCAGTGGCAGGAAGCGGCTGTCCAGACGTGCCAGAGGACCTATCGCGAGCACGATGGTCAAGAGCAGAAAGGCGAGCGAGCCGAAGGCGCACATGCGCAGGGTCGGTAAATCGGGCAGCTGGTCGGGGCGCAAAAGCAGCGGCGCCAGCTTGAGAAACGTCAGAATGTAGAGGACGACGCCGCAGAGCAAAAAGCTGTCGTATATAAGCTTCGTGCGGTTCCAGATCACTGGCTGGTAGGACACGCTCATGGCATGGGGCTCCTGCCGTCCGGGCCGGCGTCCAGCCTCACGGCGGGCGCATCTGGGGCAAGTTTCGGCTGGCTGGCGAAGATGACCGCCACAGCCAGCGGCAGGAGTATGGCAATGCTGCGCCAGATGGCCGCGTGGGCCTTTCTGTGGGCGCGCCGCATCGTCAGTGTTTCTGCCGCGACAAGGCCGTCCAGCGCCAGATCACCAGGGGCCAGAGCAGAACGAGGCCAGGCACGAGGAGCGGCCGCACCGCGTAAGCGCCGTGAGCGGCTTCATCGATCTTATCGAATCCCAGCGCCAGAAATGCGATTGCGACCGTAAGACCGATCAGGCCCCAGATACCGAGCGCGAGCTGGATCGGATCGGCCGTGTCGATCATGCCGTTACCTCGCGATCAAGACCTGTCGCGGGAATCGCGCCGCCCGTCACCACGGCAGCCGCCGGCGAAACCAGGAAGGCTATCAGCCGCGCGATCGATTGCGGCGACACCCAGCTATCCTTCTTGGCGTTGGGCATTGCCACGCGGTTCTGCGGCGTATCGATAGTCCCGGGCAGGATGCAATTGGCCGTGATGCCGTTGGCGCGATATTCGGCTGCGATCGCCTCGGTCAGCCGGATCACGGCAGCCTTGGAGGCGGCATAGGCCGCCTGGCCCGCAGCTGCCTTCAAGCCGGGCGCGGCGGCAACGTGCACAATGCGCCCGTAGCCCGCCGTCTGCATTGCTGGCAACACAGCCGCGCTGATCGCCAAGGCGGTGCGGCCATTGAGATTCATCATCAGATCCCATTGCCGCAACGCTTCGGTGGCGACGGGGCCGACTTGGAAGCCGCCAACGGTATTGACGAGAGCATCGATACCGCCAAAGCGTTCCTCGACTTGCGCGACGGCCGCGGCGCAGGCCGCGTCGTCGCTGAGATCATTGACGACGATCGGAAGGCTCTCCGCATTCGCGGGCAGGTGCTCCGCCAGACGTTTGAGGGCCTCGGCCGAGCGGTCAATACAGGCCACGCGGGCGCCGCCTCGCGCAAGTTCGACGGCAACGGCGCTGCCAAGATTTCCGCCGGCGCCAGCAATCATCACGATGTTATGGCTGTTCACGGTGTCCGACCCTCATTATCTGTAGAGCGCTCGCCGTCCAATGTCCCGTCCGAGCCCCTGGGACGGACGAAATAAAACCCTGAAATGGCCCAGTGACAAGACACGCCGGAACACATTCCCGAGAGAAGACGTGATTGCGGCATGGCCGGACGATTGACAAATGTTCCTTATATGTTCTACATTATCTCAGTCGCTGTTTGAAATCGTTGGTTGCCACATGCTTCGAACCAGCGGGATTATCCGCGTGAAAAGTGTTTGCGCCGGGCGCTGATCGTTTAGTTGAAGACCATTTTTTGAAACAAACTGATAGGGCGAATAATTCAGTAAATTTAATGGCTTATATAGGACGATCCGGGTCGATGGAAGATTTGTTACATTTGCGTCGCTTTGGATCTCGGGTAATTCCACCACCGTCAGAGCCGGTCACGGTGCGCCATCGCGACGTTTTTGGACCGCGCCGCCATTGACTCTTACACACTAACCCCGTACAGAACGCCTGCTTTTCGTGCGCGGGCCTTGGCTCGCGCGATTTCGTTTGGGCGAAAGAGAAGCATTCACCTGCTGGTTCTGCCTGCAAAGAAGTTGCCCGTCCGGGTTCGGATAGAGGCAAATGGAACACGGAGAAAACGATGTTCGCAGTTATCAAGACCGGTGGCAAACAGTTCAAAGTTGCTGCCGAAGATACGATTTCCATCATGCATGTCGCGGGCGAAGCCGGCGACAAGATCACGTTTGACAAAGTTTTGATGCTCACCAACGGCGATGCGGCCGAGGTCGGGGCTCCGTTCGTCAAGGGTGCAAGCGTTTCCGCCGAGATCGTCGAGCAGACGCGCGGTCCGAAGGTCATCGCCTTCAAGAAGCGCCGTCGCCAGAACTCGAAGCGCAAGCGCGGCCACCGTCAGGATCTGACGGTCGTCAAGATCACCGGGATTCAGCACTGATAATTGGTGCTTTTCACCTTCACAATTTTCGGGTTATAAACCCTTAACAGTCGGATCGCCTTGGCGATTCCTTAAAGGTTCATTGGAGAGCATCATGGCTCACAAAAAAGCTGGCGGCTCCTCGCGCAACGGGCGCGATTCGGACGGTCGTCGTCTCGGCGTCAAGAAGTTCGGCGGCGAATCCGTCGTAGGTGGCAATATTCTCGTGCGTCAGCGCGGGACGAAGTGGCATGCCGGCCAGAACGTCGGCATGGGCACCGACCACACGTTGTTTGCCCTCACGGCAGGGAAAGTAGAGTTCAAAAGCAAAGCAAACGGCCGAGCCTATATTTCGGTCATTCCGGCGAAAGCCGCAGAATAAAGGTGGTGGTTTGACGAAGGACCTCCACCGGCACTCAAAGCCCCCGGTGGATAAGGGTCCTTCTCAACAAGACCCGCCCGCTCTCAAAAGAACCAAGGTTCGATAGAGACGGCATCCAGAAAAGACCAGACGGTCTCGGGGGAGGTGAGTGTCACCTCCCCTTCGTCGTTTGTCGCCCCGGTTTCGGGGTTGTTCTGGATGAAAAGCGAGGCGGGCATGTTTCCCGATATAACACGCGACGACGTCTTCAGATTAGAGACCCGGCGGCTGTGGCTGCGCTGGCCGCGCGCCACGGATGCTGTAGAGATCGCCCGCCTCGCCGGAGACAAAGACGTCGCGTATATGACGGCCCGCCTGCCTTACCCTTACGGGCGTGACGCCGCCGAGCGGTTCATTCTCGACACCAGGGCCTCCAATGCCGGCGGCCGCGGCATCGGCCTCATCATCACCAAGAAGCACAAGCCGATGGAGCCGATCGGCGCCATCAGCTTCCGCGAAAGCCCGCGCAACGATGCGCTGCTCGGCTTCTGGCTAGGCAAGCCCTATTGGGGCAACGGCCTTGCCACCGAGGCGGCGCAGGGGATGATCGACACCCTCTTCACCCTGACCCAGGTGCGCGAAGTGCGGGCGACGACCCGGGTGATCAATCCGTCCTCGCGCCGGGTTCTGGAAAAGTGCGGCTTTGCTTATGAAGGCTCGGGGCTGGAGCTTCTGCCGGCCCGGGGCGGCATGGAATCGTGCGACCGCTTCCGCCTCGACCGCAAGGCCTGGGCGAGCCTGAAGGGCTGGTCGATGCCGGCGCTACAGCGCGACGAAACGGGTCAAGCCTTGGCGGGCTGAACGAATCGCCTTACGTATGAGGGCATGGGACTCGATTTTAAAAGCGGGCCCCATGCCGCCCGCGGATTTCCGCTGTCTCGCAACGAAATTGCCGCCATCGGTTAGCCGGCCGTAGGCGGATACGAAGCACGAATCATCCAAGACCAGGAACACCGCGGCTTCAGCGATCTCTTCCGCCGAGCCCACACGGCCGGGAACGGAGGCCGTGCCGAAATCGCCCTTTAGGTCCATTTGCCCCGCGCGAGCAGGCTCGCGTCAAGTTTCGAGCGATCCGCAATATCAGCCGGCGGCAATCATCGACGCACGCGCTTGCCGCAATCCGGTCTTGCCAAATCGCGTTTCGCCAACACCTTGTTCGACATCGATGCGCCCCGCATTGTGGGCGGCATACATCTTGGCGACCAGGTCAGCATAATCGGCGCTGAGGCCACCGCCCACGAGCGCCGGAGCCCAATCGCCTTGCGGGAGTTCGCGCGCGACGATCGGACGACCGGCGAGTTCCCCTAAGACGCGCGCGACATCCTCGGCGCTGTAACGCTCCGGCCCTTCCACATGCACGACGCGAAGCAGCGCTTGTTCTTCATCTTTCAAGAGATCCGCGGCGATCGCGCCGACATCGGAGGCGAAGACCGTCGGGAAACGTTTGGTCGTGGGGTGATGCAGGCTCGGCAACACGCCGCTCGTGATCGCGCGCCGCGCCAAGCGCCGCCAATTCTGCATATGCTCGGCCGAGCGCAGCAAGGTCAACGAGACATTGAGCTTTTTGAGCGCATCTTCCAAATGGCGAAAGATCAGCGCGATTCCAGTGCCTGACGCATGGTGCGCGCCGTAATCCGAAATCGCCAGAACCGATCGAGGGCGCGTTTCGTCGAGCGCCGCGGCGATTGCCGCAATGTTTGATTGCATTTCGGCGGTCGAATCCTCGGCGCTGACGCTCATCGGACAAATGACTTGAACCGCGGTTGCGCGCCGCAAGGCGTTGCGCAGAGCGTCGCTGTCGCCAATGTCCGCAAAGGCGACCTCGCAACCGAGGGCGCGCAGTGCCTGTGCCGCATCATGATTTCGAACAATCGCTCTGACCGGCGCGCCCACGCGACGCAATTCGCCGATCGTGCTTCGCCCGATATTCCCCGTCGCTCCAAGAATCGCAAACATGTCTTTCGTCCCTAATCTGTGTTGCGGAACAAGTGACATCTTGGACGAGATGGAGTCGCACAGAAACGGACAGTGAAAAGCAGAATCGGATGAAAATTATGCGCGGGGCGGCGTCGCGTTACAATTTTATCCGGGAGAGGTTCGCAGGTGTCACGCCGAGCAATCGCTTCATCATGCTTGTCATATGGCTTTGATGCGCGAACCCTGTCATCAGCGCAATTTGGCTGAGTGGGAGTTCAGCGGACATGATCAGAGCCTGCGCGCGCTCAACTCTCCGGCGGATCACATATTGGTGCACCGGCATGCCGAACGAGCGCCGGAAGAGAACTTTGAGATGCGAGACGCTGATGCCTACAATTTGCGTCAGATGTGCGAGGGAAAGATCTTCTTCCAAATGGCTTTCGATGAATGCGACCAGGCGGCGTTTCTGACTTGGCGACAGCGTCTGCTTTGCGGCGGGTTCCATCCACCGCACTTGACTGCCTAGCAATTGAATCGCAAGCGCAGTGCCAAGGCTTTCTGTGACAAGCCGATCCGTGCGGATGTTCGAACCGAGCTGCGTTTCGAGTGCGAACGCAATGTGTTCGATGCGCGCGTCGCGATGCTGAAACTTGGGTGCGAGCGTGACGCGATCCGGATCGATCTCAAGCTCTTGCGCGGCCCTACGCAAGAGAGCCGGGCTTATCGCGACGCGCAGGATGGTGCAGTCGCGATCGTCTTCCCACTCGCCGTCGAGGCCCGCCGGAACGATATCGATATCGCCATGCGATTGAACGCGCGTCCGGCGTTGGTCGCCGCATCGACAGGACGCATTGACTGGCGGGCCAAGGTGGAGGCTAAGGCGATGATAGGGCAAGGCTGACGCATAGGTGACGCCTGCGCTGATGGCCCGTCGCTCCACCTTGACGCCGAATGTGGCAAACCCATCATCCAACACGAAGTCGCCCCGTTCCATTTGTTGCGTCAAATATCCATTGACACATCCAAAATAGGTCGCCGTGCTTCATCGGGCAAGTTGCGGTCGCGGCGGTATTGGTGTTGTTCAGCGCACAGCCAGCAACTGCTCCAACTTTGCGATACTGTCTTCCAGCGGCGTGTAGATCGCGACTTTCATGTCCGGTTCGCCGATCACCGACAGCATCGTATATTCAAACCGCATCTCGCCGCCGAGGGGATGCCGAATGCGCTTGTAGCCGGAGAACGGCCGCGCCACCTCGTGCTTCGGCCACCAGGCGCGAAACTCCGGGCTTGCCCGCATCAATGTCGCGATCAAGCGCTCGAAATCCTGATCGCCGGCATAACGCGCGCTGTCAGCGCGGAAAGAGGCGAGAGCGGTGGTCGCCAGTTCCTCCCAATCGAGCAGCAAGCGGCGATGGTCTGGGTCCGCGAACACCAGATGCATGATGTTGCGCGCATCCCCGTCAAGCCGGGCATAATCGCCGAACACGATTTCCGCCGCGCGATTCCAGGCAAGAACGTCCCAGCGGCGGCCGAGAATATGGGCCGGCTGGCCGGCCAGGCTCGCCAGCATGCGCAGCAACGTGTCCGGCACGACCTCAGGGCCGGTCTTCCGGCTTTCGGGTGGCGGCCGGTCGTTTAGCACGAACAGATGCCGCCGCTCCGCCGCGTCGAGCCGCAGCGCATCGGCAAGCGCTGAGAGTACCTCGACCGAGGCGCGGACCTCGCGGCCCTGCTCCAGCCATGTGTACCAGGTGGCGCCGACCCCGGCGAGCAAAGCGACCTCTTCGCGCCGCAATCCCTTGGCCCGGCGGCGAAAGCCGTTGCTGAGGCCCACATCGCTTGGCTGCAGCCGCTCGCGCCGCGAGCGGAGGAAATCGCCGAACGCGCGGCGCTTGATGTCTTCGGGCAAATGTAGCGTGTTCATCCTTAAAATAGTAGTATCAATACTAGAATAAATCTAGAACTTCTTAAGCCCCCGTCGCCGCGCCAGATTGGTTTCATCAGCGATCACGAAAGAGGTGCCAGCGATGGCGGACAATCAAATCATTCTCATCACCGGCGCGACGGACGGGGTCGGACGGCGCGTGGCCGAGCGGCTGGCGCGGCCAGGCTGCACGTTGCTGATCCACGGCCGCGACCGGCAAAGGGCGGAGCAACTTCTCGCGACTATCGCCCAAGCGGGCGGCACCGGCAAATTCTATCCTGCCGATCTCTCCTCCCTTGCCGAAGTCCGCGAGCTGGCGGCGGCGATCCAGCGCGATCATCGCCGCATCGACGGCTTCATCAGCAATGCGGGCATCGGCACCGGCGGCGGGCGCGGCGACAGGCAATTGAGCCGCGACCGGTTCGAGTTGCGTTTCGCCGTCAATTATCTCGCCGGCTTCGCGCTGACCCGCCTGCTGTTGCCGCTCATACAGGCGAGCGAAAACGGCCGCATCGTGCAGGTGGCCTCGGCCGGCCAGCAGGCAATCGATTTCGACGATGTGATGCTGGAGCGCGGCTATAGCGGCAACCGCGCCTATTGCCAGAGCAAGCTCGCGCAGATCATGTTCACCTTCGACCTCGCACAAGAGCTGCAACACACGCCCGTCGTCGCCCATTGCCTGCATCCCGCCTCCTACATGGATACGACCATGGTGCGGCAATCGGGCATTGCGCCGATGAGCAGCGTGGAGGAAGGCGCGGACGCGATTCTGCACGCGCTGTCTGTGCCCCTCTCGCGCGCAAAAAGCGGCACCTATTTCAACGGCCGGCAACCGGCACGCGCTCATGCGCAAGCCTACGATTCGAGCGCGCGCCGCCGCTTGCGCGCGTTGAGCCACGAGTGGACGCAAATCCCTCTGCCGCAGTCCCTTTCTTAAACCTGAACGGAGCAACCCATGTCTTCGAAAATGCATAGTGTCATCATCGGCGGATCGTCCGGCATCGGCCTCGCTACCGCTCAGCTTCTGTTGACCCAAGGTCATCGCGTCACGATCACCGGCCGCGATCCGGAACGCTTGCGGCAGGCGCAAGCCACGCTGCAACATCAGGCGACGTGCCTCGAAATGGACGCCGCCGATCCGCGCGCGGTGCGCTCAACCTTCGAAAAGATCGGCGCCTTCGATCATCTCGTGCTCGCCTTCGGCAGCCGTAAAGGCGCAGGGCCGGTAACCGATGTCGATCTAAACGACGTGCAACAAGGCTTCGCGGAAAAGGTCTTTCCGCATTTCGATTGCGCGCGGGCCGCGGTGAAACATCTTTCCGGCAACGGGAGCATCACCTTCATCGCCGCCGTCTCGGCCCATGCTGCTTTGCCGGGATCGGCCGGGCTTGGCGCGGCCAATGGCGCAATCACGGCGATGGTGCCGATTTTCGCGCGCGAGCTGCAACCGTTGCGAGTCAACGGCGTCTCGCCCGGCGTGATCGACACGCCCTGGTGGGACTTCCTGCCCGAGGCGCAAAAAGCGCCGGTCTTCGCCGATTTTGCCGCGAAAACGCCGGTCGGCCGCGTGGGCCGACCGGAAGACATCGCTGAGACCATCGCCTTCCTGATCGGCAACCGCTTCATGACCGGCCACACCATCGTCTGCGATGGCGGCTTGCATCTTGCGGCTTGAAGCCTAGTTCCACGTCGAACTTCAGCTTTTAAGGAGACATTCGTGGATCTCGATCTTGCGGGCAAACGGGCGCTTGTCACGGGCGCATCGAAAGGAATTGGCCGGGCGATTGCCATGCGATTGGCGCAGGAGGGCTGCGGCCTCATTCTCGTCGCCCGCAATGCCGAGACGTTGGACGCAACCGCGGCGAACCTGCGCCAGCGTCACAATGTGCCGGTGCGCGTGCTTGCCGCCGACATCGCGCAGCAAGGCGAAATCGAGCGCATCGCCGCCGACGTGGATGCGCTCGACATTCTGGTCAATAACGCCGGCGCGATTCCGCCCGGCGCGCTGCTCGATATCGACGATACGCGCTGGCGCGCCGCGTGGGACTTGAAGGTCTTCGGCTTCATCGGTTTGACGCGCGCGCTTTATCCGAAATTGAAAACACGCCGCGGTGTGATTGTGAATATCATCGGCACCGCCGGCGAAAGGTTCGACCCGAATTATATCGCCGGCAGCAGCGGCAATGCCGCACTGATGGCGTTCACGCGTGCCCTCGGCCATTCAGCGCCGCGCGACGGCATGCGGGCCGTCGGCATCAATCCGGGGCCTGTTGCGACCGACCGCATGGAGACGATGCTCCGCGGCCGCGCCGAAAAGGATTTTGGCGATGCCTCGCGCTGGCAGGAGTATCTGGAAAAAATGCCCTTCGGCCGCGCGGCGACCCCCGAGGAAATCGCCGATGCGGCGGCATTCCTGGCGTCCCCGCGCTCCGCCTATACGACCGGAACGATCCTAACGATCGATGGCGCGGGGCGGTGAACTGTTAACAGGACCGCGACCAGGACGGTCGCGGTCCGATATATGTTACGCCGCAGCTTTGGCCTTCTGCACCGGCTGCGTGCCTTCGGGGAAGAACTCCATCGCCGCCGAATTCATGCAATAGCGATGATAGGTCGGCGGTGGGCCGTCGGGGAACACGTGGCCGAGATGGCCGTCGCAGCGCATGCAGCGGATTTCGGTGCGCGACATGCCGTAGCTCGTGTCCTTGATGTAGCGGATATGATCGAGGTCATAGGGTTTGAAGAAGCTCGGCCAACCGGTGCCCGACTCGAATTTGTCGCCTGAACGGAACAGCGGCAGGCCGCACAAATGGCAGGCGTAGGTGCCCTTGTCCTTGTTGTCGAGCAGCACGCCGCAGAAGCTTGGCTCGGTGCCGTGGTTGAGCAGGATGCGCCGCTCCTCGGGCGTCAGATCCTGCGCCAGCCGCTCCACCTCCGCCTCGCTGAGCGGCGCGATATCGTAGCCCGCGTGCGAAGGGCTCTGCGGCCGCGGGCGGGTCTCAAGATCGCGAAAGACATCACGGAACATGCGCTTCTCCTCAAAATAATACCAACGTTCACAAAGAGTGAGCGTCGGTTCCTTTCTTCATTTTTCGCCTTTTCAAGGCGAGAGCGAAAAATGAAGAGCGGTCCAAAGGTCGCTGCTCGCGACCTTTGGCATAACGTCCATAAAATGGGCCTTCGGCCGTTTTGCGCAAGCGCTACCGCGTTCAAGGCCGTTTCACGTTTGCGTCATGACGCCGGCCGTCGCGGCCGAGGGGCTCGTGCATCCCGACATTCGGCGCGGCGATCGCCGGCTCGAGTTTCGGCAACATGCGCCGTGCGAGCTTGCGGATGGCGACGGGGCGGTAGAGCTGTTTCGTCGCCTCGACCACATAGACGCCGGCCCCCGGCACGGGCAGCATGTTACCGATCCTCTCGAAGGCACCGGCCGCTGAGAGCCAGAGCCGGCGCTCGAACGGAGGGATGAACAGTGCTTCCTGCCAATGAATCGGTGAAAACAACGTGTCGCGCATCAAGTTGCGCAACTGGCTTTTGGAAAAGGGCTGGCCGACCCCGAACGGCGTGTTGTCCATGCCGGCCCAGAGGCCGCGGCGCGAGGGCGCCACGATCATCAGCCGGCCGCCGGGGGTGAGAACGCGCCAGATTTCGGACAGGACCTCGCTCGGCTGCTCGGCAACTTCCAGCGCATGCACCAGCAGAACCCGGTCGATGCAGCTATCGGGCAACGGCAGCAGTTCCATATCGACCAGCGTCGATGCGGACAGGCCGGATTGCGGCCAATTCACCACCCCTTGCGCGGCCGGCATGAAGGCGAGCGTGCGCATGGCTTCCTTGTGGAACTCGCTCAAGAATGGCGTCGCATAGCCGATCCCCACCACCGAAAGGCCGATGCAATTGCTCCAGCGTTCGCGCAAAATGCGATGAATGAATCGCTGGGCCACGCGGCCCAAAGCGGCATCGTAAAAGGTGCGAAGATCGATCACATCCAAGGACATGGCCGATTGTCCCATGAAGCGGGTGGCCGCGCAAATGGGGCAAACGATTTATGGTTGACGCGCGCGCGGGCCTGGGGCTTGGTGGCGCATCTTCGTCGACCTTCAGTTCGAGGCCCTCATGCCGCTCCAGATTCATCAGTTCATCTGCCGTACCGACAATTTTGGCGTTCTCATTCACGACCCGCAAACCGGAGCGACCGCCGCCCTCGATGCGCCGGACGGCCCGGCGCTCCTCGCCGCCCTCGATGCGCGCGGCTGGCAGCTCACCGACATTCTGATCACCCATAAACATGCCGATCACGTCGAAGGCATTCCGGCCCTGAAGGCGAAATTTCCGGACGCCAAAGTGACCGGTCCCGCCGCGGAAGCCAAGGAGATCGGCGCGCTCGACGTCGAGGTCAAGGAAGACGATCTCGTCCGCTTTGGCGCGACCGCCGCAAAGGTGATCGCGACGCCGGGCCACACCGCCGGCCATATCGTCTATTGGTTCGAAGAAGACGATCTGCTGTTCGCCGGCGACACTTTGTTCGCGCTCGGCTGCGGCCGCGTGTTCGAAACGTCGATGGAGGTGATGTGGGAATCCCTGTCGAAACTGTCGCGCCTGCCGGGCGAGACGCAAGTCTATTGCGGCCACGAATATACCCTATCGAACACCAAATTCGCGTTGACGATCGAACCTAACAACAGTTTGCTGCAAGACCGCGCCGGCGAAATCGCGACTCAGCGCGCCAAGGGTGAGATGACGTTGCCGACTACGATCGCGCTCGAACTTGCCACCAACCCCTTCCTGCGCGCCGACGAGCCGGCCGTGAAAGCCGCGCTCGGCATGAGCGACGCCGATGCCTCGCAGGTGTTCGCGGAGATCCGGGAACGGAAGAACCGGGCTTAAGGGGTAACTGCCATCGCCAATTCGCTTTCGCGGCCGAGTTCCCGCATCCAGGTGCGGTAATTCGGTTCGCGCTGCAATTGGCGGCCATAATGCCGGCGCAGCTCCTGCGTCAGCCGCCCGCCACGGCCGAGCATATGGTCGGCCTGGGAGATCATATGCGAATTGGGCCAGGCCTGCGGCCGAATATGCTGCAGCCGGGCGAACAAATGCTCTTCGGATGCGTCGGGCAGAGCCTGGGTGAGCAGCGTGACCATGGCGGCGGTCGAGCGCGAAACGCCCATATAGCAATGCACCAGGAGATGGCCGTCGCGGTCGAATTTCACCGATTTGAGCGTCTCGCCGAAGCGCAGGATCGCTTCCATATGCTGCTGCGCCGGCAGGATTTTGCCCGCGATGGGCTCGATGATGTCGTCGAACTCGAGAACGACCCGGTGATGGTCGTCGTAATCGGCAAAAGCCTGCATTTCCGGCCAATCGGCATCGATCAGCGAGAGCACATGGGTGACGCCGCGGGCGCGATGGTCGGCCAGCTCACGGACACCGCACACGGTGAGGGCGGAAAAACCGTCAGGCTGCATTGGACGACGGCGACTGGGTGAGAACTGAATAAAGCGCTGGGGTCGCGCGCGTCGCCCGCAGCTTCTGCGTAACGGCGGGATCACGCAGCACACGCGCGATACTGGCGAGCGCCTTCAAGTGATCGGCCCCGGCCGCCTCCGGCGCGATCAGCAGGAAGATCAGATCGACGGGCTGACCGTCGAGGGCCTCGAAATCGATCGGACGCTCGAGCCGCGCAAAAATGCCGAAAATCTTCGCACATTTCGCTAATTTTCCGTGCGGAATGGCGATTCCGTTGCCAACCCCGGTCGAACCCAGTCGCTCCCGCTGCAACAGGGCGTCGAAGACTTCGCGCGACGACAGACCGGACACAAGTCCGGCACGTTCCGCGAGCTCCTGCAAGGCCTGCTTCTTGGTATTCACCTTGAGCGACGGCAAAATGCCGTCCGGCGAAAGAATATCAGTTAAAGACATAAGAGCTCTGACCCGGTGGGCATATGGCGTTGGACAGGCAAAACGTATGCCGCTTGCCCGTCCTTATATGTCCGCGAACCAAAAAGTTCACGCTTTTCTTTCACGCTTTCGCGGATGGTGTGGCGGGATCGATCCAGCCGACATGGCCATCGGATCTACGGTAGACGATGTTGACGCGGCCGTTGGTGGCGTGGCGAAACACGATGACCGGGGCACCAGACAGATCGAGATCCATCACGGCAGCGGACACTGACAATTCGCGCAGCCGCGCGGTGCTTTCGGCCACGACGACCGGATTGAAATCGTGGATTTCGTCGGCATCCTCGTCCGGCGCTTCCAGCACATAAGCGGCCATGATCGCGCCCACGCGCTCCTCGCCCTCGTGCACGCCATTGGGTCCGTGGTGGTCTTTCAGACGTCGCTTATATCGGCTCAAACGCTTTTCGATGCGGTCAGCCGCCTGGTCGAAACTTGCATAAGGCTCGTGCGCCAAGGCTTCCGCCTGGAGTGTAATGCCCGACGACAAATGCAGCGTACAATCGGTCCGATACCCGGATCCTTCCGGCTCCAGCGTCACGTGCCCACCGACGCGGCCTTCGTAATATTTGCCGATGGCGCCTGCGATGCGATCTTGAACGTGTGTGCGGAGAGCTTCGCCGATGTCGAAGTTTTTACCTGAAACGCGTAAGGTCATTCGCGCTCCCTCTCTTTTCTGTTTCGACCGCACGAACCGAAACCGGCAATCCACCGAAGTCGGATCGTGCCGAGGGAAAGATTCATTTGCGCTTTCCCTGTTCTACTGGATTAGGAGCGTCTGCTGGCGAAGTCAATGTGTGCGCTGCAACATGAGTTTTGCCACGCTATTCTCTTAGTCTTTGATTTTAGGCCAAATTCTTCAACGCACCGAAACTAGGCGCCATTCAATTTTTGCCGTACGAGGGTTGCGATCCAATCGCGCAGGATGACGATCCGTTGCTGATGGCGCAGGCTTGCGTGGGTGAGAAGCCATAGTTCGCGCGCCAAGCCCGGCGGACCCGGCAAACGCCGCAAACGCGGGCGCCGATCACCGATGAAACAAGGCACGAGCGAACGGCCGGCCCCTGCCTCGATCGCCTGTAGAATCGCGTCTCCGTCATTGAAGGCCATTTGCGCATTGGCCACTTCTGCTGCGGCAGCAAGCCATTGCGCATGCGGTAAGTGGCTCAAGCTTTCGTCATAAACGAGCCACGGCGAATCGTCGGACCGCTCCGCGGGGCCATAAGCCGCGTAAGTCACGAGGCCAAGGCGCTGCATGAGATGTGCGCCGCCTTTTTCCGGCCGTCCGAGACGCAAAGCGACGTCCGCTTCACCCTTGCGCAGATCCGCATTGCGGCCGTCGGCGAGAAAATCGAGACGCAGTTTCGGATAGGTCTTCAGGAGATCCGGCGCCGCCGGCGCAAGCAGATGATTGACGAGGAGCGGGACGGCGCTGATGCGTACATTGCCAGATGGGGCATCATCCGTGCGGCCCGCGTCGGCTTTCAATGCAGCGATTTCCTCTTCGACCGCGCGTGCATGTTGCAAAGCCGCCTCGCCCGCGGGTGTTGGATGCAAATTCCCTTCCACGCGCGTGAAAAGCTTGCTGCCGAGCTGCTTTTCGGCGCTCGCGAGACGGCGCGCGACAGTTGTTTGATTGACACCCAGGCGACGCGCGGCACCAGCAAGCGTGCTTGCCCGTCCGATCGCCAACAGAAAACGCAAATCGTCCCAATCCATGGGGCTGCATATTTGCAGATTCGAACGGCAGTAACACGGATTTTTTCGACCCCGCCAAACCATTACGCCAGACGGAGCCAAATAGGAGAAGGCCAATGCTCTATGCCGTTCTTTTCACCGACAATTTGCAAAGCGCCAGCGCGCGAGGGCGTCTGATGCCTGAACATCTCGCGTTTTTGCATGCCCATCGAGAGCATATCCAAGCGGCGGGACCGCTGCTCGAAACGTCCAACGAGCAGAGCGCCGGTGGGCTCTGGCTGGTCGAAGCTGACAGTGCGGATAGGGTCTTGCAACTCGTCCATGACGATCCGTTCTGGCCAAGCGGCCTGCGTGAATCGTTTCGCATCTTGCAGTGGCGACAAGTTTTTGTCCGCGACTCCAACGGTTCAATTGCATGACCATGAGCCGGCGCAAAATTCTGACTGGCGGCGCGGCGAGCGCGGGCATGCTGCATTCATCCGTCAAAACATTAAGCACTCCACGAAAAGGGCTGACCTATAAAGCCACTGCTTTTGACGCTTTCGCTATTTTCGATTCCCGACCAGTAGACCGGCTTTGTGAGATTCTCTTTCCGGGCCAGGGCGAAGCTTTCATTAAAATGTGGCGCGCCCACCAATTCGAATATGCATGGTTGCAGGTCTTGATGCGGCGATATGCCGATTTCGAGCGCGTGACTGCGCAATCGCTCTCCTTCGCTGCCAACGCATTAAAACTCGATCTGGCCGACAATCAGAAAAAGCAATTGCTGCAGGCCTATTCTTGCATGCCCGCATGGCCAGACGCGGTGCCGAGCCTGCAGAAACTTCGACAAACCGGCGTCAGGACCGCGATACTTTCCAACTTGACGCCACAGATGTTGCAAAGCTGTCTCAGCGCCAATCCCGGCCTGCGCGATCTGTTCGATCACGTGTTAAGCACCGATGCCGCGCGAACGTATAAGCCCGATCCAAGAGCCTATGCGCTTGCGCCCGATGCACTCAAACTGCCACGCGAGAACATAGCGTTTATCGCTTATGCGGGATGGGACGCCGTTGGCGCGAAGTGCTTCGGCTATCCAACCTTTTGGGCCAATCGCGCTGGAGCGCCCAGCGAAACATTGGGCGACAAAGCCGACGCGATGGGCGCTGATTTATCGGGCCTGACGGCGTTTATTGGCTGACGGCGACGAACTACTCCGCCGCTTCTTCGCTCACCTCTTCGGCGCGTAAATCCTCGGGCCGCGGCATCGAAATGATGTTGTAGCCGGAATCGACGAAATGAATTTCGCCCGTCACGCCGTGCGACAGATCGCTCAGCAAATAAAGCGCCGAACCGCCGACATCCTCGATCGTCACCGAGCGGCGCAGCGGCGCGTGGGCGCGCTGGTAATTGTACATGGCGCGCGCTTCCGCGATGCCGGCGCCTGCCAGCGTGCGGATGGGGCCGGCGGAAATCGCGTTCACGCGGATATTCTGCGGCCCGAGATCGCCGGCGAGATAACGCACGCTCGCCTCGAGCGCCGCTTTGGCAATGCCCATCACATTGTAATTCGGCATCACGCGCGTTGCGCCGCCATAGGTCAACGTCAACAGCGAACCGCCGTGCGGCATCAGCTTCTGCGCCCGCTGCGCGATCTCGGTGAAGGAGAAGGCCGAAATCACCATGGTGCGCGAGAAATTCTCGCGCGTGGTCGCGTCGATATAGCGGCCCTTCAACTCGTTCTTGTCCGAAAAGCCGATCGCATGAACGACGAAATCGATTGTGCCCCAGGCCTTTTCGAGCTCGGCAAAGGCCGTGTCGACGCTGGCGATGTCTTCAACGTCGCAGGGAATGACCAAGGACGCGCCGAGACTTTCGGCCAAAGGTTTCACGCGTTTGCCAAGCGCCTCGCCCTGGTAGGTGAAGGCGAGTTCAGCGCCTTCGTCCGCCACCGCCTTGGCAATGCCCCAAGCGATCGAGTGATTGTTCGCCACCCCCATGATGAGGCCGCGCTTGCCGCGCATCAGACCTTTTTCGGATATGTTCATCGTTATGATTTCGCCTTATGCATCCATATGTTTGAAAATGAGCGTGGCGTTGGTGCCGCCGAAGCCGAAGGAATTGGAGAGGACCGCGCGCAGGGACACGTTGTCGCGCCGCTCGCGCAGGATCGGCATATCGGCAAAGTCCGGATCGAGCTCGTCGATATGCGCGCTTTCGCACATGAAGCCGTTCTGCATCATCAACAGCGAGTAGATCGCTTCCTGCACGCCGGTCGCGCCGAGCGAATGACCGGTGAGCGATTTCGTTGCCGAGATCGGCGGGCATTTCTCGCCGTTGCCGAACACCGTGCGGATCGCCTCGATCTCCTTGGCATCGCCGACCGGCGTCGAGGTCGCATGCGGATTGATGTAGTCGATCGGCGTCTTCACGGTCGCGAGCGCCTGCTTCATGCAGCGGATCGCGCCTTCGCCGGAAGGTGCGACCATATCGTAGCCGTCCGAAGTCGCGCCATACCCGACAAGCTCGGCATAGATCTTGGCGCCGCGCGCCTTGGCATGCTCCAATTCCTCGAGCACGAGCACACCCGCGCCGCCGGCAATCACGAAGCCGTCGCGATTCTTGTCATAGGCGCGCGAGGCCACGGCTGGCGTCGCGTTGAAGTTCGACGACATCGCGGTCATGGCGTCGAACAGCACCGACAGGGTCCAGTCGAGCTCTTCGCAGCCGCCGGCGAACATCAGATCCTGCTTGCCCCATTGGATCATTTCATAGGCATTGCCGATGCAATGATTGGACGTCGCGCAGGCCGAGGAGATCGAATAATTGATGCCCTTGATCTTGAACCAGGTCGCAAGGGTCGCCGAGGCCGTCGACGACATGGCTTTCGGCACGGCAAAGGGGCCGACGCGCTTCGGGCCGGATTTGCGCGCAATGTCGGCAGAATCGACCAAGGTTTTGGCCGAGGGGCCGCCCGAGCCCATGATGATGCCGGTGCGCTCATGCGAAACGAGTTCGGCGGGAAGATTGGCGTCGGCGATGGCCTGGTCCATGGCGACATGGTTCCAGGCTGTGCCTTGGGCGTGAAAGCGCAGCGCACGGCGGTCAAGCATCGTGCTCGGGTCGAGGGTCGGCGCGCCGTGCACCTGGCTGCGAAAGCCGAGTTCTGCGTATTTTTCGGCCCGCACGATGCCGGATTTGGCTTCCCGCAAACTCGCCAGCACTTCGTTCGTGTTGTTCCCGATGGACGACACGATGCCCATGCCGGTGACGACGACGCGTCTCATACTCTTCTCCTAAAATTCACGGCCGTGTATCGGCAAATCGGCATGACTCCCGATTTTTTCAAGCGGCTTCGGGCTTGAACAGACCCACGCGCATGTCCTTCGTCTCGTAGATTCGCTTCCCGTCAGCCTCGAGCCAACCGTCGGCGATCCCCAGCACCAGCTTGCCCTTGAAAATGCGCTTGAAATCGACGCCGTAAACCACTTTCTTGATGGTCGGCAGCACCTGATCGCTAAATTTCACCTCGCCGACGCCGAGCGCCCGGCCGCGGCCCGGTAGACCGAGCCAACCGAGGAAAAAGCCGGTCATCTGCCACAGCGCATCGAGGCCGAGGCATCCCGGCATGACGGGATCACCTTTGAAATGGCAGCCGAAGAACCACAGATCCGGCTTGATATCGAATTCGGCGCGCAGATGGCCCTTGCCATGGGCGCCGCCATCCTCGGAGATTTCGGTGATCCGATCGAACATCAGCATGGGGGGAAGCGGCAATTGCGCATTTCCCGGCCCGAACAATTCGCCGCGGCCGCAGGAGAGCAGATCTTCATAAGAAAACGCGGAACGCCGTTCGGCCATATTTACCCCTGTTCGTGTTCTTCCGGCGCGCCGGAGCTTTTGGTCATCGCGGCCTTCTAACACAGCCGACGGACGGCTGAAAGCCGTGTGATCGCCGATTGGCCCTTCGGGTAATGGGGAATGCCGGGTTTCGACAAAAATGCTAAAACGCCCAGGTCACGGCAAGGTCAAAAGTCCGGCAAATCCGTCCGCCGCGCCGAACGCCAGGCGCTTGCCGTCCTTGTCCCAGCACAGAGCCGTGATCTCGCCCGCGTCGGTGCCGACCTCCGGCGCCCGCACCAGGATTTCCGAGGCGTCGGTCAGACGGCACAGCATCAGCCAGCCGTCCTCATAGCCGATGGCAAGGACGAGCGCCTTGGGATGAAAGGCGATTTTCGAGACTTTGGCCGGACGCACGCCGCATTCGCGCGGCTGCTGGCCCATGGGGCCGCTTTTGGCTTGGAACGGCCAGATGATGCTGGCCTCGGCGCCGGAGGTCGCCAGCCAATTGCCGTCATGCGACCAGCTGAAGGAGCGCGGCTTTGAGGGATAGCCGGTCATCCGCATGTCCTGACGGTCGGCGACCCGCCAGCCATGCAGGGCGTTTTCCTGCATCGAAGTCACCACAAAACGACCGTCCGGCGAGGTGGTCACATCGAGATGCGAGCCTTTCCAGGTCAAGGCTTCGGGCGCCGCCTTGGTGGCGGGAAACCAGAGCGACACGCCGTTATAATGGGAGGCTGCGAGACGGTAGCCCTTCGGCATGAAGGTCAGCCCTCGCACCGAGGAGGGCGCCTGCCATTCGGCGATCGTCCCTTTCGCATCGCGGGCACGAACGATCTTGCCGGCGCTCCACGCGCATTCGCCGCTGTCGCGCAACGCCAGCGCATCGATCCAGCGGCCTTTCTCGTCGGCGATGTCCTGGATGTCGCCGGAGACGCTCACGCTTACCACGCGGCCGTCATCGCCGCCGGTAACAAGACGCTGGCCGTCGCTCGCCGCTACCAGAATCGCCCCCTCCGCATGGGCCACGACCCGCTTTTCGTCGCCGATTTCGGCCAAGAGAACCTGGCCGTCCGCCAGTGCGAAGACGGGCGTGCGGCCAAGAAAGGCAGCCGCAACGACATGGGTGCCGGCGGCGATGGGAGCGACGTTTTGGGTGAGGGAGGAGGTTTGGGACATGATCAACCGGAGAGCGGGCGTTTCGCCCGCTCATAAAGCAATTCTCGAATATTTGAAATGGAGCGCCGGCCGACCTTGCGGGCGAGACGCCCGCGCTCCGTTCATCACGCGGCGCAGGCCAAGAAGCCCTTGCGGATCTCGTCTTCCTTCAGGTCGCGGCCGATGAAGACGATTTTCGACGTGCGCTTCTCGTCGGCGCGCCAGGGGCGCTGGGTGTCGCCGTCCAAAATCATATGCACGCCTTGGAAGACGAAGCGCCGCGGCTCGTCCTTGAAGGCGAGAATGCCCTTGGAGCGCAGAATCGACGGGCCGTCGCGCTGCACCAGATCGTTGATCCAGGGCATGAATTTTTCCGCATCGACATCGCCCTCGATCTCGAGCGCGACCGACTGCATGTCCTCGTCATGATAATGTTTGAGGCCGTGATGATGGTGGCCGTGATCATGGTCATGATGGTGGTGATGATCGTGATCGTGGTCGTGATCATGCTCGTCGGCGTGCAAGAACTCCGGCTCGATCTCGAGGATGCGGTCGAGATCGAACGCATTGCGGCCAAGCACCGCATCGAGCTCGACCTGCGCCTTCACCGTCTTGTGCAGCCGCGCATAGGGGTTGATGGCGCGAATGCGGGCCTCGACCTCGCGCAGCTCCTCAGGGCTTACGAGATCGGTCTTGTTGAGCAGGATCACATCGGCAAAGGCGATCTGGTTCTTCGCTTCGGGCGCGTCCTTGAGCCGTGCGGCCAGCCATTTGGCGTCGGCCACCGTCACGACGGCGTCGAGTCGCGCCGCGTTCTGCACATCGGTATCGACGAAGAAAGTCTGCGCGACCGGGGCCGGATCGGCCAAACCGGTGGTCTCGACGATGATGGCGTCGAACTTGCCCTTGCGCTTCATCAGGCCTTCGAGGATGCGGATGAGGTCGCCGCGCACGGTGCAGCAAATGCAGCCGTTGTTCATCTCGAACACTTCCTCATCGGCCCCGACGACGAGGTCGTTGTCAATGCCGATTTCGCCGAACTCATTGACGATCACCGCATATTTCTTGCCGTGCGGCTCGGACAGAATCCGGTTGAGCAAAGTGGTCTTGCCGGCGCCCAGATAACCAGTAAGCACCGTGACGGGAATTTTGTCGGACATGGCAACTCCAAGAGTCCTGAACGCGCCCCAACCGGGCGGTAGAGAGAATTTGTGCCTCTAATATGGCTTGCCGAGCGCCGATTGGAAGCCCTCGCCTAGGGTGAGGGCTTAAAACGGGTGGTACTGGTACAGCCAAGTCTCGGTCAGCACCCGATCGCCCGTCTTCAGGAAACAGCGCATTTCGACCGGATCCGAGCCGTCCACCGTCAAGTCGAATTGCGCGCGCCAATGGCCGGGAACGCCGTCCGGCACCGCCTCGGTAAAGACGTAGGAGAAGGTCCCGCGCGAGGCCGACAGCACGGCCTCGGGCTTCACGCCGAACGGGATGCTCTGCAGCGGGCCGCCGAGGAATTCGATCATGAATTTGCGCACGCCCTTCGGGCGCGGCTGGCCGGGCTGGCCGCCGTTGCCGAGGCGCGTCGCGGTGCAGATACCAAGGGTCACCGCCGGATAGGGCTCGCCGTCGAGCCAGAACAGGCGGTATTTGAGATTGAAGGTCTGCCCAGCCGTGGCGGGTTCGGCCGGCACCCATTGGGCGACGATATTATCGTGGATCTCGTCGTCGGTCGGAATTTCGACCAATTGGACCGACCCTTTGCCCCAAGGCGCGAGCGGCTCGACCCACAGGCTCGGGCGGCGTTCGTAATGCACGCCATCCTGATAATGATCGAACGCGCGGTCCCGCTGCAGCAGGCCGAAACCGCGCGGGTTGATGTCCTGGAAGGCCGAGGCCATGATGCGGGGCGGATTGTTCAGCGGCCGCCACAAGCGCTCGCCCGAGCCCGTCCACATGGCCAGACCATCCGAATCGTGCACTTCGGGACGCCAGTCGATCGCCGTCGGCTTCATGGTTTCGGAGAACCAATACATCGAGGTCAGCGGTGCGATGCCGAAACGCGCGATATCGGCGCGCAAATTCAGCGATTGCTCGATCTCCATGATCACGCCCTTGCTGCGCGTCATCACGAAGCGGTAGGCGCCGGTCACCGACGGGCCGTCGAGCAAGGCGTAAACGGTGATCGAGCCGTCGTTTTTGCCCGGCTCGATGTAAAATTCGGTGAAATCCGGGAATTCTTCCGCCTTGCCGGCCACCGCGACATCGAGGGCAAGGCCGCGCGCCGACAGGCCGTATTGGTAAAGCTGGCCGATCGCCCGGAAATAGGACGCGCCGAGAAACGCGACCCAATCGTTCTTGTGCCAGTCGAGACGCCCGTCGCGCGGCTCCTGGATACGGAAACCGGCGAAACCAGAGCCTTCCGGCAATTGCTTGGCCGGCGAATCGGCCGGCATGTCGAAATAATTCGCGCTGTAGATGATCCGGCGGCTCTGATTGCCCGTCACCACATTCATCCCCACGGCTTTTTTGAAGAATTTGCCGAGATGGAAGAACGTGACCGGATATTTGCCCGGACCGTTGGCGAACAGCGCCATTTCGGTGCGGTAATGGATCTTGCCGTGCGCCTCGTAATCGATCTTGTCGAGGATCTCTGGCGACGGTTTGTCCGGCCCGACGTAATCCTGCCTGGCCATGGCGGCCGCCCGCTCCTTGAGCACCTCGAAAGAAAACGGCGTGCTCGGCCCGAATTTCAGGCCCTCGGCCGCAAGCGCCGCCGTGCCGCCGGACGCGGCAAGGCCTGCGACGAAAGAGGCGCCCGCAGCTTTGATCAGATGACGGCGATCCATCGGCTCAGTCATGATTGTCCTTGCAATGCAGAGTCTTAAGGGCGAGAGGCGGCCGGTCGAACCGTCCTGCTAAAGATCAGTCGAAAATGGGTTCGTGCCGGATCGCAGTGCGCAGGAAATAATAGAGCGCGACGAGACCGAGCAGCGCAAAAGAGATTTCGCAGATATGGCTCAAGGTCGGGCCAAGCTGAAACATGCCGCCCAAGGCCCAGCCCGCCGCCCAGGCGGCGCCGACGAATTCGGTTCCCACCAGGAAAAACAGGGCAATGATGGTCCGCATGTTGCGCCAGATGATCGTCCTGCCACCAGCCAAGGGGAAACTCCTGTTTCATTTTAATTCCCTGGCACTATAGCATAGCGGGAATCCGTGCAAGGGAGGGGCTTAAAAACCGCAGTATCTGCGTCTGCGGTATAGCCCCGTTTTGCCGACAAATTTGGACGTGAACGTGACCGACACGCATACTTTCGGAAAGGCCGCCGTCGCGGCCCCCCATCGACTTGCCTCCGAAGCCGGCCTCGCCATTCTGCAAGAAGGCGGTAACGCCCTGGAGGCGATGGTGGCCATGGCCGCAACCATCGCCGTGGTCTATCCGCACATGAACGGGATCGGCGGTGACGCCTTTTGGCTCATCCACGCGCCGGGCAGCAAAGTGCACTATATCGAGGCCTGCGGCCCCGCTGGCGCGCTGGCGACGGTCGAGCGCTACCGCAAGCTGGAGTTGGACCGCATTCCCGTGCGTGGCCCGCACGCCGCATTGACGGTGCCGGGGGCGATCGGCGGCTGGATTCAGGCGCTCGACATGGCGCAGGCGCGCGGCGGGCGGCTGCCGCTCAAGGACTTGCTGTCGCATGCAGCTGAGCAGGCGCGGAAAGGTTGCCCGGTCTCACCATCCGAAGCACGCTATCCCACCGACGAATGGGAGAGCCTTGTAAGCGCACCGGGCTTTCGCGAGACGTTCCTGATCGACGGCAAGGTCCCGGACGCCGGCACGGTGCGGCATTATCCGGCCCTCGGCGCGACGCTGGACCAACTGGCCCATGCCGGGCTTGCCGATTTCTACCGCGGCGACGTCGCGCGCGAGCTTGCGGCCGATCTGGAGAAGATCGGCTCGGCCGTCACGCGCGAGGATCTGCGCCGCTACGAAGCCTGCTGGCGCGCGCCGCTCACCCTGCGGCAAAAGGATATTTCGCTCTACAATTCGCCGCCGCCGACGCAAGGGCTCGCGAGCCTCATCCTACTCGGCATTTTCGCCCGGCTCAAAAAAGACGGCGGTCCCGACTCCTTCGCCCATACGCACGGCTTGATCGAGGCGACCAAGCGCGCCTATGCGATCCGCGACCGCGTCTGCATCGATTTTGCGCATTTGGTGGAAGATCCCAAATCCCTTCTCACCGCGGACAGCTTAGGCCAGGAGGCCGAAATGATCGACATGTCGCGCACGGCCAGCGTGCCGGTGCGGCCCCACAAAGGCGACACGATCTGGATGGGCGCGATCGGCGCCGACGGCCTGGCCGTCTCCTATATCCAATCGATCTATTGGGAATATGGCTCGGGCTGCGTGTTGCCGCGCACCGGCGTGCTGATGCAGAACCGCGGCATGTCTTTCTCGCTTGATCCGCAGGCGCTGAACACGCTGCGTCCGGGACGGCGGCCGTTCCACACGCTCAACCCGCCGCTCGCCCTGTGCGATGACGGTCGTGTGATCTCGTATGGCTCGATGGGCGGCGACGGACAGCCGCAATTCCAGGCGCAGATTCTGTCGCGCTACTTAAGCGGAACCAATGTCGCCGCCGCGCTCGACGCGCCGCGGTTTCTCTACGGCCGCACCTGGGGCGCGGACAGCTTCTCGGTCAAACTCGAAAGCCGGTTCGAGTCCGGTGTCGCGCGCGCCTTGGCGCGGGCCGGACACGAGATCGAATATTCGCCGCATGCCTATGCCGACATGTTCGGCCATGCCGGCATGCTGGTGCGTCACCCAAATGGCCGCATCGACGCGGCGCACGACCCGCGCGCGGACGGCACCGCGCTCGGTCTCTAACGACGTGCGCTCAGCCTTGCCGCTCGCGCAACGCCTCCTCGATCTTCTGATCGGTCCTGTACTGGCTCAGGGCATAGACCGCCCAAATGGTCGCCGGAATCCAGCCGATCAGCGTGATCTGCAGAATGAGGCACACAAGCCCCGAGAAAGGCCGGCCGATGGTGAAAAACGTCAGCCACGGCAAAAGGAAGGCTATGATCAGTCGCATGGGGCGTCCTTCTTGAGGCTCATCGTGCACACATAAGCGCGCCGGCCTCGCCGTTCAACGGCGGCTCCAGACGCCTATCGGTTTGATAGATGCGATTCATCACAAAGATTTGATGGAAAACGCAAGGTCTGCCCCACATACTGCCGCCGTTCTCGGGGAGATCTTCATGTCCAAACTGTCTTTGCCAGATATTCGTGCCAAATTCCGGGCACTGCACGATCATGGCTGCTTCGTCATCCCGAATGCCTGGGACGTCGGCTCTGCCGTCTATCTGCAGCACATGGGATTTCCGGCCGTTGCGTCGACAAGCGCCGGTTTCGCCTTCACCCTGGCGCGTCCCGACAACGGTATTCCTTTGTCCGCGCTGCTGCAACACTTGCGCGATTTGAGCGGCGAATTGCAGATCGGTGTGAACGCCGATTTCGAGAATGCTTTCGCAGATGACCTTGAAGGAGTTGCCGCAAACGTGACGAAGGCCGTTGCGACAGGCGTTTCCGGCCTCTCCGTCGAGGATCTCACCGGCCGCAAGGACAAGCCGCTCTATGATTTCGATCTCGCGGTGAGGCGCATCCGCGCGGCACGTGCCGCGATCGATGCGACCGGTGAGAACGTCATGCTGATCGCCCGCACCGAATGTTTCTGGCTCAGCACGCCCGGCCCGTTCGATGAAGCCATTAAGCGTGCGACGGCATTCGCGGAGGCCGGCGCCGATTGCATCTTCGTGCCGGGCGCGCTTTCGCGCGAACAGATCGCGACTTTGGTGAAGGAGGTCGCGCCGCACCCCGTCAGCGTCATCCGCAATTCACCCGGCTTGACCGTCAGCGAACTCGCCGATCTTGGCGTACGCCGGATCAGTGTCGGCCCATTGCTGGCGCGCGCGGCGTGGACGGCTTTCGTCGAGATGGCGAAGGAAATCCGCGAGTCCGGTTCGTTCGATTCGGCCGCCAAGCTTATGCCAACCGCGCCGCTGAACGAGTTGTTCGCACAGCATGCCGCGCAATTGTAAGCGCGCATCGCACTAACCGTCTTCATCGCTCATTGACGAGTTGGCACCATGACATCCTTTGCTCCTGATCTTCCCATCGGCGATATTGTCGACACGCGTCCTGCACCACGTCCCGAGCGTGTGACGCTGCGCGGCCGTTACGTCACGCTTGAACCGCTCGATCCGATCAAACATGCCGAGTCGATCTATGCCGAAACCCATGGGCCGGACGCGCCGCGGATCTGGCAATATATGGGCGAAGGACCCTTCGCCGACCGCGCCGCATTCGATGCGCATGTCACAGCAAAATCCGCTTCCGCCGATCCACTGTTCTTTGCGATCATCGACAATGCCAGCGGCCGCGCGCTCGGGTGGCAGACGTTGATGCGTATCGATACGGCGAACCGCGTGATCGAAGTCGGCAATATCGTTTATGGCGCGAGCCTGCAGCGCACCCAAGCCGCGACGGAAGCGCAATATTTGTTCGCGCGCTACATCTTCGACGATCTCGGCTACCGGCGCTACGAATGGAAGCTCAACAATTTGAATGCGCCGTCGCGGCGGGCAGCGGAACGATACGGCTTCACCTTCGAAGGCATCTTCCGCCAGCACATGATCATCAAGGGCCGCAATCGCGACACGTGCTGGCTCGCGATGCTCGATCATGAATGGCCGCGTTACAAAGCGGCATTCGAAGCCTGGCTCGATCCTTCGAATTTCGACGCGCAAGGCCGGCAAAAGCGATCCCTCACCGCATGCCGCCCCGCCATGATCACGCCCAGTATCCGCCGCGCCACGCCGCATGATGCGGAGAAGATCATCGCACTTCAGCATGATGCCTATGCGGCGAACCGCGCCTTGATCGGCGCGGAGCCGATTCCCCTGCTCGCGAATTATGCCGAGATTCTTTCGCGTGACGATGTGTGGGTCGCGGATGTGCATGGCGACATAGCTGGTGCGCTGATTTTGCAACCGCAGGACGATCACATGCTGATCTGGAGCATCGCCACCGCTTCGCACTTTCAGCGGCAAGGCATCGCGAACGGCCTTCTGGACTTTGCCGCACAACATACGCGGCAAATGGGTTTTGCGCTTTTACGGCTCTACACCGGCCAAAAGCTTGAACGAAACGTCGCCTGGTATCAGCGCCATGGTTTTGCCATCGACCGTATTGAACAGCTCCCCGATCGCGTTATTGTGCACATGAGCAAGAACCTAAACTGATGGGTCGGGGAGTGAAGCATGGCGGGACGTCTCGTAGGCAAGAGAGCGATTTTGACGGCTGCAGGCGCGGGCATCGGCCGCGCGACGGCGGAGGCCTTTGTTGCCGAGGGCGCGGAAGTCATCGCGACCGACCTCGACATCACCAAGATGGAAGGATTGCTGGGCGCGACATTGCATGCGCTCGATGTGCGCTCGAGCGATGATGTCGAGGCGCTCGCGCGCCAATACGGTCCCGTCGACATCCTGTTCAATTGCGCGGGCTATGTGCATCACGGCACGATTCTGGACTGCTCGAATGCCGACTGGGAATTTTCATTCGACCTGAACGTCAAGTCGATGCACCGCACCATTCGCGCCTTTTTGCCGGGCATGCTGGAGAAGGGCAAAGGCTCGATCGTCAATGTCGCGTCCGGCGCCGGATCGATCCGCGGCATTCCCAACCGCTATGTCTATGGTGCGACCAAAGCCGCGGTGATCGGCCTGACCAAGGCGGTGGCGGCGGATTTCATCAAGCGCGGCATCCGCTGCAACGCGATTTGTCCGGGCACGATTGAGAGCCCGTCGCTCGACGATCGGATCGCGACCTTGGCCCACAACTCGGGTCAAGCGGTGGACGCCGTGCGCCAGGCTTTCGTCGACCGCCAGCCGATGGGGCGGCTTGGCACGCCATATGAGATTGCGATGCTCGCAGTCTATCTCGCCTCGGACGAGTCGAGCTACACGACCGGGCAGACCCATTTGGCCGACGGCGGATTTGCTTTGTAAAAACTGATCGGGCTGAGGCCGTCCTGGCGATAGATCCCAGGGGAGCGGCACGGCCCCGCCCGTTCAGCCCATTCTCACTTTTCGACGACTTCGATCTTGACGCGTGCGGTTCCGGCGCGGCGGAAGCCGAGAGCATCGGCGGCGCCGCGCGACATATCGATGAGGCGGCTGCGAATGAAGGGGCCGCGATCGTTCACGGTCACCTGGACCGAGCGGCCATTGCCAAGATTGGTGACACGAAGATGCGTGCCGAAGGGGAGAGACCGGTGGGCTGCCGTGAGGCCGCCGGGGTTGAACCTGGCACCGCTCGCTGTGCGGCCGCCGCCGGAATAATAGGAGGCTTTACCCGTCCAAGTGGCGGCATGCGCCGATAGAATAGATGAGGATATGAATAATACACTTAGGATTATCTTGTTCAACACTTCCGCTCCGTTTGCACTCACCGGCATGGGCGAGGCTTTGAGGGCGCGGTTCTCACGTCGAAATAAGGTCAAAACGAGGCATGAGGCGATTTTGTGTCAAGATATAGCCTGAAATGTCAGGACTTTTGCCTTAAGTACGTTGAAATATAGGCGTTTTTCGATCAAGGAAACCTGGATTCATTTGCATATACGCACGCGATATTCGCTTAACCGTGGAGAGACAGGATGCATATTTTGATACTCGGCGCGGCCGGCATGGTCGGGCGCAAGCTCACCGAGCGCCTTGTGAACGACGGCCATCTGGCCGGCCGGGAGATCGGAAAAATGACCTTGGTGGACGTGATCGAGCCGTCGGCGCCGCCAGCCGGCATGCCGGTCACCTGCCTGGCCCGCGACATTTCGCAGCCCGATTTCGCGGCACCCCTGATCGCCGAGCGGCCGGATGTGATCTTCCATCTCGCCGCCATCGTCTCGGGCGAGGCCGAGGAGAATTTCGACAAAGGCTATGCCATCAATATGGACGGCGTCCGGATCCTGCTCGAGACGATCCGGGCGGAATCCCGGCGCGGGCCCTATCGGCCGCGGCTCGTCTTCACCTCATCCATCGCGGTGTTCGGCGCGCCCTTCATCGAGCCGATTGCGGACGAGTTTTTCTGCCAGCCGCTCACCAGCTATGGCACCCAGAAGGCGATCGGCGAATTATTGCTCTCCGACTACACGCGCAAAGGCTTCGTCGATGGCATTGCCCTGCGCTTCCCGACCATTTGCGTGCGGCCGGGAAAGCCCAATCTCGCGGCGTCGGGCTTCTTCTCGAACATCATCCGCGAACCGCTGGTCGGCGTTGAAGCCGTGCTGCCGGTGCCGGACGATGTGATGCATTGGCATGCCTCACCGCGTGCGGCGGTCGGCTTTCTTTTGCACGCTGCGGCCCTCGACACCGAGACGATGGGGCCGCGCCGCGCGCTCACCCTGCCCGGCCTGGCGGTGACGGTGGCGGAACAGATCGCGGCTTTGCGGCAGGTGGCCGGCCAAAAGGCGGTCGACCTGATTCGCCGGCTGCCCGATCAGCGCATCGGGCAAATGGTCGCCGGCTGGCCGCGCCGCTTCGATCCGAAACGGGCGCTGGCGCTCGGATTCCGCGCGGATGCGAGTTTCGAGGAGATCATCCGCATCCATATCGAGGATGAGCTTGGTGGCCGCCTAGCTTAATACCAACGGTCACGAAGAGTGACCGTTGGTTCCTTTCTTCATTTTTCGCCTTTTCAAGGCGATAGCGAAAAATGAAGAGTGGTCCAAAGGTCGCTCTTTGCGACCTTTGGCACAACGCCTGAAGAGGAAGGCGGCCTGAATGCTTAAAGAGGGGTCAGTCTTCGATCTTGCGCAGCATCAGCGGCTTGCCGCCTTCTTTTGCTTCCTTGACCCAATAGCCGGTATTTTCCAGCTCGAACCGCGCCTGGTGGCCCCCGCGCGCCGTCAAGACCAGCCAACCGCCGCTGTAGGACCAGGCCACGGGATCGAAAATGACCATGCCCTGGTCGCGGCACGCGGGCGAAAGATAGGCACGGCCGCGGCCCGCGCTTTCCAGGGTCACGAGGCAGCCGGTGTCCTTCTCGTTCTCGCGAAACACACGATAGCGGCCTGCGAGGCTGCCCGGAGATACGATATTATGCGGCGTCTGTTCGACGAGGCGCGGCTTGGTGGCGGCATGCAGGGCCGAAACACCCAGGGACAGGCCGGATGCACCCAGGAGCAACGCCGAAAAAGCCACTCGAACAAGCCGCCGCATGGAAGATCCTCAAAAATATCGTTTGCCCAATAGGTCGCCGGGTCAAGCCTATCGCGCAAGCTCATGCGATGCGCAAGAGCAATTTCCGCCGGCCAGATGAGCGCCGGCCGGCGGCCAACACGCTTCCCGCCCGGGTCAATCCGCCTTTTCCAGCCGCGGCCAAGGGGTTTCGGCCACGGGTGTGAGCGGCCCCTTGCCGGCGGCATAGGACAGCATGTTTTCGGCCACCAGATGCGCCATAGCGTCGCGGGTCCGGTGCGACGCCGAGCCGACATGGGGCAAAAGCACGACATGATCCATGTCGAGCAGCGCTTGTGGCACTTGGGGCTCGTGCGCGAAGACGTCGAGCCCGGCGCTCATGATCTCGCCCTTTTGCAGCGCCGCGACAAGTGCGTCCTCATCAACCAGCGACCCGCGCGCCACATTGATCAGCACGCCGCGCGGCCCGAGCGCGCGCAACACCGCAGCATCGACGAGATGTTTGGTGCTTGGGCCCCCCGGCGCAATGACCATGAGAATGTCGACGGCCGCCGCCATTTCCAGCACCGTCGCATAATACGGATAAGGCACGTCGGGCTGCCGGCTGCGGCCGTGATAGGCGATTTTCACCCCGAAAGCCTCGGCCCGCCGGGCGATCGCCTTGCCGATCCGGCCGAGGCCGAGAATGCCCATGGTGCGGCCCTGCAACGAATCCGAGAGCGGAAAATTCGCCTGCTGCCACTTCCCCGCGCGCAGATAGCGCTCGGCCTGAGGCAATTGCCGAAGCGTCGAGAGCAGCAGCCCCATGGCCGTGTCGGCCACCTCTTCGTTCAGCACATCCGGCGTGTTGGTGACGACGACACCATGGGCGGCGGCCCATTTCGCGTCGATATGATCATAACCGACGCCGAAACTGCTGACGATTTCGAGATTGGGAAATTGCCCGAGAAACTCGCCACCGACCCGCCGATGCCCGGGCGCGCCGGCCAGAATGCCGCGAATACGCGGCGCCAGCTCTTTCAAAGCTGCGTCCGCGTCCGGCGTTTCCCATAATTTATGCAAGGTGAGCTTGGCTCCGACCTCCTGCGCCACCAGAGGATTGCTCAGAGCGGCCGGCATGAGGACTTCGAACATGAAAAGATGCTCCCAACGGACATTTGGCTTCGATTTTTGGCCGCCGACAAGAAACGGTTACCGGCGCAACTTATGCTACAAGTTTCCATCCGCCATCAAGGAGATGACCTGATGAAGATTGAAGACGTCAAGAAATCCGCCTTTGCGATGCCACTCACGAGCCCTGCCTACCCGGTTGGGCCGTACCGTTTTTACGATCGCGAATATATGATCATCACCTACCGCACGGATATGGACGCGTTGCGCGCCGTCGTGCCTGAACCGCTCGAAATCACCGACCCGATCGTCAAATACGAATTCATCCGCATGCCGGATTCGACCGGCTTCGGCGATTACACCGAAACCGGGCAGGTCATTCCCGTCCGCCTCAATGGCGAAGACGGCGGCTATGTGCATTCGATGTATCTCGATGACGAAGCGCCGATCGCTGGCGGCCGCGAACTTTGGGGCTTTCCGAAAAAGCTGGCGAGTCCGAAAATTACCCATGAAGGCGATGTGATCGTCGGCAAGCTGCATTACGGCTCCACTCTGTGCGTCAACGCCTCGATGGGCTACAAGCACAAGATCATCCACCAGGCGCCGGTGAAGGCTTCGCTGGAAAAGGCGAGCTTCCTCATCAAGATCATCCCGCATGTGGACGGCAGCCCGCGCATTTGCGAGCTGGTGCGCTACTACATCACCGACGTCAACATGAAAGGCGCATGGTCGGCACCGGGCGAGTTGCAATTGTTCCACCACGTGATGGCCGACGTCGCCAAATTGCCGGTGCGCGAAGTGGTTTCAGCGCTGCATTTCAAGGCGGATCTGACGCTGGGGCTCGGTGAGGTGGTGTACGATTATCTGGAGAAGTGAGATCGCCTAGCCTTCTTCCCCGCATAGAGACTATGCGGGGAAATACGGAAAGCAAATGCCGCCGTCATTGCGAGCAAAGCGAAGCAATCCATCCCTAACTGATTAATTATTTGTAACGCTCTCAACGCTCGCTTCGAGCATATTTTTGCCCTTGGTCGCGACTGCACAAGCTGCCGCAGACTTTCGATCGAAGTGGATGGATTGCTTCGTCGCTTCGCTCCTCGCAATGACGGGAGACGCGTGGATGTCGTAGCATCAAACCTGCGAAAACAATCGCAGGCATCACATCGGTTGAGACGACGACATTCATATCAAGGCTTCTGGCCAATCGGCGGCAGCACCATCACCGGCTGGGCGGCATTGGCGCCCGCGCCCATTTGGATGCTCGGCACCGATCCGTTCCAGTTTTTCGCGGCGTCGGCGCGCAGGATTTCTGCGTAGGCGTCCGCAGAGCCCGTGGCTTTGACTTTGGCCACGATAATCGCGGCCTCAGCGTTGCCAACGATCGTCTTGGCGTTGGCCTCCGCTTCCGAACGTTTCTGGACCTCGTAAGCATCGGCGTCGGCACGTAGGCGGACGCGCTGTGCATCGGCCTCGGCTTGAGCGATGGCGACACGCTTTTGCCCTTCGGCGATCGCGGCCGCAGAATCGGCTTGGCCCTTCGCCGTGGCGACAGCTTGCTGCGCTTCGGTCTCGCGGACCTTTAGAAGATTCGCGGCCGAGAGCTGCTGATTGCGGGTCTGCACCGTCTGCTGGATGTTGCGTTCGAAGTTTTCGTCGTAGTGCAGATTGGTGATTTGCACGTCCTCGATCCGCTCGCCGAAGAGGTCGATCGCCGGGGTTTGCACCGCAGTCAGAATGTTCGATTCCAGCTGTTTCTTTTTATCAGTGATTTCCAGCGCATTCACCTGTCCGAACACGTCGAGCGTGCGGGACTGCACGAAGGGAATGAGCTTGTCGTTGATCGAACCGGAGCCCATGTCGCCCACCTGGAACAGAGCCTTGAACGGATCGGCGGTGCGGTAGGTGAGGCTGAGGTCCACCGAGACGAATTGGTTGTCGATGGTTTTGACGCGCATTTCCGGAACGCTGATCCGTTCGATCGACGTGCGAATCGTATGCGCCGTATCGGCGATGGGGAGCTTGAAGTGGAGGCCCGGCGAGACCGGAGCAGCGCTCACCAATTGGCCGAATCTGGTCACCGCGCCGACTTCATTCTGGTTGACCGTATAAAATGAGCCCGCGCCGATGGCGGCAATGCCCGCCAAAACAACCAAAGGAACGACGATCGTTGAGCCGCGCTTGGCAAGTTTTGCCGGGAGGTGATCCTGATCCATAGCCAACCTCATCGGAGAGGTGAGAGATGCCGCAGATAGTAATCCAGTTCTTGCATCCAGCGAAGGTCTTGCGCGGTGCGCGGCAACACACCGGTGCGCTTCGTTCCAAAAGATAATGCCGAGCCCGGCGGCCCGGACTCGGCATCGAACATGTTCAGATTTGGCTGCGCGGAACGCGAACGTCGCTTACCGCACCAGCACGTTCCGGAACTGCCATGGATCGCTCTCGTCGATGTCCTCGGGGAAAAAGCCGGGGCGATCGGTGAGCGGTGTCCAATCGGTATAGACGCCGATCACGGGGCCGAGATAGGGCATCTGCACTTCGAGGCAGCGCTTATAATCCACCTCGTCCGCCTCGACGATGCCGGCGTTCGGATTCTCGAGCGCCCACACCATGCCGGCGAGCACGGCCGAGGTCACCTGCATGCCCGTCGCGTTCTGATAGGGCGCGATGCGGCGGGTTTCTCCCACCGAAAGCTGCGAGCCGTACCAATAGGCGTTCTTCTCGTGACCGAACAGCAGCACGCCAAGTTCGTCGATCCCGTCGAGAATTTCCTTCTCGGTCAGGATGTGGTGGGTCTCCTGCATTTTGCCGGCCTGGCCAAACATTTCATGCAACGAAAGAACGGCATCGTTGCACGGGTGATAGGCATAATGGCAGGTCGGCCGGTAGACGGCTTTGCCGTCGGCCTCGCGCACGGTGAAATAATCGGAGATCGAGATCGCCTCGTTGTGGGTCACGAGGAAGCCGAACTGCGCCTGCGGCGTCGGCGTCCAGGAGCGCACGCGGGTGTTGGCGCCAGGCTGGTTGATGTAGATCGCCGCGCCGCAGCCCGTGGGATGGGTGCCGGCATTCTCGGGCATCCACTTTTCGTGCGTGCCCCAGCCGAGCTCGGCCGGTTGCACGCCTTCCGACAAGAAGCCTTCGACCGACCAGGTGTTGACGAAAACGCCCGGAGGCTTCGGCGTCTTGGCGCGCTGGGTGTCGCGCTCGGCGATATGAATGCCCTTCACGCCGAGGCTTTGGGCGAATTTCGCCCATTCTTCCTTGGTCGTCGGCTCGGGATCGCTGCGGCCCAGGTCCTTGGCGAGGTTGACGAGCGCCTGCTTGACGAACCACGACACCATGCCGGGATTGGCGCCGCAGCAGGAAACCGCCGTCGTGCCGCCGGGGTTCTTGCGCCGGGCGGCCAGCACGGTTTCACGCAGGGCATAGTTGGTGCGCGCCTCAGGACCCATGTTTTTGTCGAAATAGAAGCCCGGCCACGGCTCGACCACCGTATCGATGTAAAGCGCGCCGATCTCGCGGCAGAGTTCCATAATGGCGAGCGAGGACGTATCGACCGACAGGTTGACGCAGAAACCCTGGCCGTCGCCGTTGGTGAGCAGCGGCACGAGCGCCTCGCGGTAATTGTCCTTGGTGAGCGCCAGCTTCTTGAAGGCGATGCCGCGCTCGTCGAGCAATGCGCGGTCGGTATCGTCCGGGTCGATGACGATGAAGCGGGATTTGTCAAAATGGAAATGCCGCTCGATCAGCGGCAAGGTGCCTTTGCCGATGGAGCCAAAGCCGATCATCACGATCGGGCCGGAAATGGTGGCATGAACGGGCCATTGAGACATCAGGGGCAACTCCACAAGAAAACTGCGCGTTCAAAGCAAGATGCGCGCATGGGGTCAAGACGTGTCACATAGATATTTTGTGACATCCGTGTGAAAGGGGCATTCTCGCCCCGGGGGGCTTGCCGAACGCGCAACGCCGGCCGGCTCCACGCGCGGCAACCCCGGGTGGAGCGTCGGACGTGAGCGGCACGGCAGGTTATGCGGCCCGGCGAGCCTTCCGGGCGGATGGGCGGCGGCGCATGTGCAGGGCGCCGGTCGGGCGGACCTTGCCTTTCGCGCCGGCGAGCACGCCTTGTTCCAGCTCCAGGGCGAGAAAACGCGCCCGGTCCGTCGGCCCGGGCATGTCGAGCTTGCCCGTGAGCGCCGCATCGAAGCCGAAGCGCTGGTAATAGGGGGCATCGCCCACCAGCAGAATCGCCTTGTGGCCATCGGCCTTGGCGCGCGCGATCGCCGCATCCATCAGCCGGCCGCCGATGCCATGGGCGCGATGGGCGCTATCGACCGCGAGCGGGCCGAGCAGCAAGGCCGGCACGCCGCCGGCATCGACGTGCCACAAGCGCACCGTGCCAACCAGCGTATCGCCATGCGTGGCGACGACGGACAACCCCTGCGCGGCCAAGCGGCCTTCGCGCAGACGCTCGCTCGATTTCTCGAACCGCTGCGGACCCATGGCGGCATCGAGAAGCCGCTCGCGCGCAGCCACGTCCCGCGCGGTTTCGTCGCGCACACGGATGGGATCGGCAATGCGCGCATTGGTTTGCGGCGGCAGGAGATGCGGCGCGGCGCGCAGCGCGCGCACGTCAAACATCAAGGTCATCTTTGCCTCCATCGGGCAGGACGATCCTCGCGCCTCGGGTGAGGCTTCAGGAACCAGGGAAAGAGCGAAAGCGGACGGCGACCGGAACGGTCGCGGTCCTTTGTCAGATCACGTGCGTTTCGAGCGGCGGGAAGCCGTTGAACTCGCAGGCCGAATAGGTGGTCGTATAGGCGCCCGTCCCTTCGATCAGCACTTTCGTGCCGATTTCCAGGCTGATCGGCAGGTCATACGGCGCCTTCTCGTACAGCACGTCGACCGAATCGCAGGTGGGGCCCGCGATGATGCACGGCTCCTTCGCATCGCCGTCGAACGCGGTGCGGATCGGATAGCGGATCATCTCGTCCATCGTCTCGGCGAGGCCGTTGAACTTGCCGATGTCGAGATAGACCCAGCGCATCTTGTCCTCGTCGGACTTCTTCGAGATCAGAACGACTTCCGCCTCGATGATGCCGGCATTGCCCACCATGCCGCGGCCCGGCTCGATGATCGTCTCGGGGAGGCGGTTGCCGAAATGCTTCTTGAGCGAGCGGAAGATCGCTTCGCCGTAAGCCTTCACGGCCGGCACATTCTTGAGGTATTTGGTCGGGAAACCACCGCCCAGATTGACCATCTGCAACTGGATGCCACGCTCGGCCAGGTCCTTGAAGATCGCCGACGACGACTTCAACGCGCCGTCCCACATGCGTGGGTTGCCCTGCTGCGATCCGACATGGAACGACAGGCCATAGGCGTTGAGGCCGAGGCGATGCGCGAGTTCGAGCACGCGCGGCGCCATTTCGGGCGCGCAGCCGAACTTGCGCGACAGCGGCCATTCGGCGCCGTCACCGTCGCACAGAATGCGGCAGAACACTTTCGAGCCAGGGGCGGCACGGGCGACCTTCTCGACTTCGACGTCCGAATCGACCGCGAACAGGCGGATGCCGAGTTCATAGGCGCGCTTGATGTCGCGCTCCTTCTTGATCGTGTTGCCGAACGAGATGCGATCGGGGCTCGCGCCGGTCGCGAGCACCTGCTGGATTTCGACCACCGAAGCCGTGTCGAAGCACGAGCCGAGACGGGCGAGCAGATCGAGCACCGCCGGAGCCGGATTGGCCTTCACCGCATAGAAGACGCGGGTGTCGGGCATCGCCTTGGCGAAGGTGGTGTAATTGTCGCGGATGACTTCAAGGTCGACAACCACGCAAGGGCCGGTGTCGCGGCCTGCTTCGCGTCGGTTGCGCAAGAATTCTTGGATACGATCAGTCATGGCGGCATCCCCTAAATCAGGGCCGCAGGTTTCGCCTGCGGGAGGTGCTCCGTGTTTTAAATACGGAAGCGATTGACTCTTCGTATGCAGCAGCACACCACCACGCGATGGAGACGCGATGGAGCAAATGACACATACGTGACCGATGTTGCCATCGGTCGATGCTGCGCCGTTGGATACGCATACAGACGGACAAGCGGAGAGCGAGCCGTCGGTGTCGTAGCCATCGTTTGGAAAGGGAGAATCCCTCACCGCACGCCCGGCAAGAAAGACAAGCCTCTTCGGTTACCGCGCTTTGGAGGCGCAATAGAGACCAAAAAAGCCCGGTCCGTCGTTGCTTTAAGTCGCGTCCCCCGTTTGGCGGGGTTCGCCGGTTCGCCTCCGGCTGCCGGTTTTGATCTGGCGGTTAACCGGCCTCTTGTCCGGATCCCCGCCAACCGACACACGACCACAGGCACGTGCGAAATTGGGCAAGGCGATAGATACGCATTTTTCCAAAGCCTTCAAGGATTTTTTTGCCGACTTCGGGTACGCGGCGCATTTTTTATCGCGGGGCGGTAAAATCCCGCCGCAAAGCGGGCATCACGATGCGTTTTCGGCGGATTCGGGCAGCATATATTCGAAAGTATAGGCGTGCTGGCCCTCGGTGATCGTGATCTTGAGGCTGCCGGAGAGGCCGGAAAGATCGCCCGTGCCTGAGTCGGGAACGACCACGATCGATTGCGCCGGCGTGCCGCGAATCATGGTCGCGCTGTGCTGCAGCACGAATGCGCCGGCGCGGCCTCGCAAGGTGCCCGTGACCGTTTCCATCGCCACATAGCCGGCCGAACCGTCGATGGCGCTGCGAAACGCCAGCATTTCTCCCTTGCTCACCGCCGCCAGATCGCCGTGATAGCTCTTGTCGAGCGACATGCGGTTCATGCCGGACGTCTCGGCGACCGCGCTGAGCGGCTCGGGACGAAGCGTAACGTCGAATTGGCCGGAGGCCTGGCTGTGCGACATGTCGAACCCTCTTCGTCTCGTGCGATGGCGGTGCCGGCCTCCATAACATTTGCGTGAGCCACGCTCAACCGCGGCCCATCATAGCACCCGGGACCATTTGTCGGGTTGCTCTTGCCGCCGTTCCGCATTAGGCAACCGGGACTTCTTTTCTTCAGGTTATCAGGTTCGATGGTACAAACGACCCTTACCCGCCGCAGTCTCGTTTCCCTCCTTGGCGCAGCCACCGCCTTCCAGATTTTGCCTGCAGCGGCACAGACGCCTGCAGCGGCCGGCCAAAACGGCCAGATTCCGGGCATGCCGGCCAAATTCGGCTATGACGATGTGGTGAAGCGCGCGCAGGACCTCTCGTCCGCCCCCTTCGACGCGACGATCCCGCCCCTGCCGCCGGCCCTGGAGAAACTCGATTTCGACGCCTGGCGTGACATCCGCTTCCGGCCCGAAAAGGCGCTGCTCGCCGGCAGCGGCGGCCAATTCCAGGTGCAGACGTTCCACCTCGGCCATCTTTATAAGCGGCCGGTCACGATCAACACGATCCGCGACGGCATCGTGACGCCGATCCCTTATTCCGCGTCCCTGTTCGATTACGGCAAGACGAAATTCGACAAGCCGCTGCCGGTGAATCTCGGCTTTGCCGGTTTCCGGGTCCATTATCCGCTCAACATGCCGAAAGTATGGGATGAGCTGATCTCGTTCCTTGGCGCAAGCTATTTCCGCTTCCTTGGCCGCGACCAGCAATATGGCCTCTCGGCGCGAGGCCTTGGCATCGGCACAGGGCTGCTCGACGGCCATGAGGAATTTCCGTTCTTCCGCGAATTCTGGTTCGACACGCCGGAGGCCAATGCCGACCGGCTGACCCTCTATGCCCTGCTCGACAGTCCCTCGACCACGGGCGCCTACCGCTTCGACGTCTATCCGAGCAACGAGACGGCCGTCGACATCAATGTGACCCTGTTTCCGCGCAAGCAGATTGTGAATATTGGCCTTGCGCCGCTGACGTCGATGTTCTTCGTTGGCGAGAACGACCGGCATCTAAACGACCGCAACCGTTACGACGATTATCGCGAGGAACTGCACGATTCAGATGGCCTGCTTATTCATTCGAGCACGGGCGAGTGGATCTGGCGGCCGCTGCAGAATCCGCAGATTCAGCAGGTCTCCTATTTCGATGCCAACAATGTGCGCGGCTTCGGACTGATGCAGCGCGACCGCTCCTTCAACACCTATCAGGACCTCGAACTCGCCTATCAGTCGCGGCCGTCCTATTGGATCGAGCCGCATGGCGATTGGGGCGACGGCCGGGTCGAACTCGTCGAACTCTCCACCAACAGCGAGACCGCCGACAATATTATCGCCTCCTGGATTCCGAATGCGCCGGTCGAGCCGGGCAAGGCGCTGACCTACAGCTACAAGATCACCGCCATGCTCGACGACAAGCGCATGGTACCTGGCGGCCATACCGAGCACACATTCACCGCGCCGGCGCGCGCGCTCGGCTCGAAAGATCCGCCGACGCCGGGCTCACGCCGCTTCCTGATCGATTTTGCCGGCGGCGATCTCGACTATTTCTCGAAGACGCCGGAGATGGTCGAGTTGGTCCCAAGCACGACCAATGGCACCGTGACGGGCTCGTTCCTGGTGAGCAACCCGCAGATCAACGGTCTGCGCGCCGCCTTCGACATCGACCTGCCGGTCGGCGAAACGACCGTCGTGCGCGCCTTCCTGCGCAGCGGCAACCGCGCGCTGACCGAAACCTGGACGTATCGCTGGACGGTGGATCAGCTGTAAGGAGACGCCGCTGCCGCATCCGGCCCGTCGTCACTCGGCCAGAAGCGGGTTGCGAGGCGTCGATCCGGCGTTCGCCAAACGCTCCTGCTTGGCCAACAGCGCGATGGCCAAGCAAACGCCGACGACTTGTAACAGTGCGCCGCTGGCCTCCATTGGCGTCGGCCAGCGCATCGCATAGACGAACCCATAAGCCAAGCCGAAGACCGTTTCCGCGACGATCAATTGCGATGCTAGGACGAGCGGCAAGCGGCGCGAGGCCTCGGCCCAGCAATAGGCCGCCAGCCAGGACGCGGCGACCCCCATGATCAGCGCCCATGACCAAAACCGGACGGACGTATCGGGCGCGAAATGCTGCGCGGTGACGAAGGAGGAGACTGGCAGCAAGGTCAAGCTGCCGAGCCCCGCGCCGATGCCCTGCACACAGGTCCATGACAGCACACTCGGGCTTTGCCGCCGGCGCAGTGCCGACGCATTGACCTGGCCGTAAACGATCCAGATGAGGAGAGATGCGGCGGCGCAGAGAATGCCCAGCCACCTCTCGCCACGCCCTGCCGGCGGCGCAGTCCAAAGCGCCGACAGATTGACGATCAACAGGCCCGTAAGAATCATCGCAAGCGGCACGGACAGCCGGCGCCACGGTAGTTTCCGCTCCTGCAGATTCGCGATCGCGGCGAGCGTGACCGGCATCAGGCCGATGATCAGCGGCGGAATCGCCGCGCCGGCGAAGCGCACGGCGAAGGCCGCGCTGACGAAATATCCGACGTAGCAGAGACCGCCGAGTAGCAGCGCAGTGACCAATCGCGGCAAGGTCCAGGGGCCTTGCCGGAACGGGCGGAATGCGAGCAGCAGCAGCGACAGCGCGCCAAAAATGCCGTAGCGCGCGATGGTGAGATCCCACGGCGTGTAGGGCGCGACAATGAGCGGCGCGACGAAGGTCAGTCCCCATAGCGCGCAAGTGAGGAGGCCGGCAAGGATTCCGATCGGCATGATGAACTCGCTGCTGAATGCCCTCATCATCGCGCGCAGATCGTGCGTTTTACATAGCGATATTAAGGAAAACGTGCCAAGGTCTCTGCATGTCGAAGGCTAGATCGTCAAAGAACCTGCAATTTGATGCCGCGTCGCTGGACGAGGTCGATTGCAAGCTCATTGCCCTGCTCGATGAAAATGCCCGGCTGCCGGTGAGCGATCTTGCCCGCCTTGTCGGCATGTCGGCACCAAGCGTCTCGGATCGGCTGCGGCGGCTGGAAAATGCCCAGGTTATTCGCGCCTACACGCTTGATCTCGATCCGCGCGCGCTTGGCTACCAAATTTCGGCGCTGGTGCGGATCCGCCCCCTGCCCGGCAAACTGCATCTCGTCGGAAAGCTGATTCAGGAAACCCCGCAATTCATCGCCTGCGATAAGATCACCGGCGACGACCCCTTTCTTGCCCGGCTCGTGGTGCGCTCGATCGAGGAAATGGACGACGTGTTGGAGGGGCTCTCCGATCACGCCGTAACCAGCACCGCGGTGATCAAATCCGCCTCGGTCAAACCGCGCCTGCCGCCGCTGCGATAGAGCATTTTCCAGAAAAGTTGACATGGCGGCCCGCCTCCCTTATTTGCTTGCAAAATAAATAACTGACTGGTAAGTTATTTACATGAGTGAAAAGCTATCGCCAACTGAGCCGCAGTGGCGGCGGCGTAAGGCGGACCGGCCGGGTGAAATCACCGAGGCCGCGCTGGCCTGTTTTGTGGAGCGCGGGTTTGCCGCGACGCGGCTCGAAGATGTCGCCAAACGCGCGGGCGTCACCAAAGGGACGCTCTATCTGTACTTTCCGAACAAGGCCGAGCTGTTCAAGGCCGTTGTCCGCGAAACGATTTTGCCGAACATCACCCGGGCCGAAGCACTCGTCGAAAGCTCTTCGGCGCCCGCGCGCAAAGTTCTCGCACTGCTCTTGACCGAATGGTCCAAGGGCATCATGACGCCGGCCAGTTCGATTCCCAAGATCGTGCTGGCAGAGGCGGGAAACTTTCCCGAAATCACCCGCTTCTATTTCGACGAAGTCATCAACCGCGGCCGGCAGCAGTTTCGGCGTGTGCTGCAGTCGGGCATGCAGAGCGGCGAATTCCGGACGATGGACGTTGAGCGGACCATCGATTGCATCGTCGGACCAATGCTGCTCACCATGCTGTGGCAACATTCGTTCTATCCGGTCACCGGTCAGGCGATCGACGCCAATGCATTGTGCCGCACCCTTCTCGATATTCTCGCGCACGGACTCGCACCGGGTGAGCCGATGCCGCAGAGCCTTGATCAGCCCGAAGTTGGAGCCGCAAAATGAGCGACGAGCAACCTGCGGCTGTCGCAACAGCCGAACCGAGCGAGATGGAACGGAGCAATGTCACGACGGCCCCTGCGGCAGCGCAGAAACGTCGCCTCTGGCCGCGTCTCATCATCTTCCTCCTCCTGCTTGCCGCGATCATCGCTGGGAGCGTCGATTGGTGGCTGCAGACGCGGGACTGGGAATCGACCGACGATGCCTTCATCGACGTGCGCGTCACGCAGGTCGCACCGCAAGTGGGAGGCCGCGTGGTGCGCGTGCTGGTCAACGACAATGAAACGGTGGCGGCCGGACAGGTGCTGGTCGAACTCGATCCCGCCACGTTCCAGGCAAGCCTCGACCAGGCGCTTGCGCAGCAGGCCAGCGCAGCGGCAAATCTGGTGCAGAGCAAGGCGCAGCGCGCGGTCGATGACGTGAATGCCGCCCAGTCGCTCGCGCAGATCGATGTGGCCCGCGCCAATGCCGCCGTCGCGGCAATTCAGCTGAAGCGCGATCAGGAGCAAGTGGCGGCCCATGCGATCTCGGCCCAGCAGCTCGATAATTCCACCGCGAACGCCGAGAGTACCGCCGCGAATCTGACGGCGGCTCAGAAGAAACATGCGGCGGACGAGGCGCTGCTGGCGGTCGCCGACAGCCAGATCGCCGCCGCACAGGCCAATCTCGACAGCGCCGCGGCCCAGGTCGAACAGGCACGGCTCAACCTCTCCTACACCAAGATTTCAGCGGCGCCTGACGGCCGCGTCGCGCGTCTCAACGTCTCGCCCGGCAACTATGTGCAAGTCGGGCAAAATCTCATGGCGCTCGTCCCCACGCACGTCTGGGTGACGGCGAATTTCAAAGAGACGCAGCTCGACACGATGCGTGTCGGCCAGCATGTCGAGATGGCCATCGACGCCTTTCCCGGCAAGACTTTCAACGGTCACGTGGACAGTTTCCAGCCGGGTAGTGGCGCGGCCTTCAGCTTGCTGCCGCCGGAGAATGCCACCGGCAATTACGTCAAGGTCGTCCAACGGGTCCCGGTTAAGATCATGTTCGACGATGCGCCGGATCCGCAATTGCCCTTGGGCCCCGGCATGTCGGTCGTGCCGAGCGTGAAAGTGCGGTGAACGATCATGACCGACGCAGCCGTCCTTGCGATACCGGAGCATCGTTCCGTCAATCCGTGGATTGTCGCGCTGACCGTCGGCTGTGCGGCTTTCATGGAAGTTCTCGACATATCGATCGCGAACGTCGCCCTGCAACATATCGCCGGCAATCTTGCGGCGAGCCAAAGCGAATCGACTTGGGTGCTGACCTCTTATCTGGCGGCCAACGCCATCGTTCTGCCGATGAGCAGCTGGCTCTCCGCCACGCTAGGCCGCAGACGGTATTTCCTCGGTTGCATCGTCGGATTCAGCATCACGTCGCTTCTGTGCGGCATCGCGCCGAACTTAGGGCTTTTGACGGTCTTTCGCGCGCTGCAGGGCGCAGTTGGTGGCGGCTTGCAGCCGAGTGCGCTCGCGATCATCGCGGATGCCTTTCCGCCGAATAAGCGGGGCCAAGCCTTTGCCATGTACGGCATCGCCGTTGTCGTAGCGCCCGCGATCGGACCGACGCTCGGCGGCTGGATCACCGACAGTTTTTCCTGGCGCTGGGTGTTCTTGCTCAACGTTCCGGTCGGCATCGCCGTCACGCTGCTCGCGCTGCAAGTTATCTTCGACCCGCTGGATTGGGTCGCGGCCCGCGCGGCGCGGCTTGTCAACGGCGTCCGCTTCGACGTGATCGGCTTCGCCTTCCTCGCCGTCGGCATGTCGACCTTGCAGGTCGTGCTCGACAAAGGCCAGGAAGACGACTGGTGGGGCTCGAGCTTCATCTTCTGGCTCAGCATGATCGCGACGGCGAGCCTCATCGGCTTTGTTGTTTGGGGATTGGTGCGCAAGGATCCGCTGGTTGACTTGCGCCTGCTGCTCAATCGCAATTTTGCGATCGGCAATCTCATGATGTTCATGTTGGGCTTCATCCTAAACAGCAGCACGCAATTGGTGCCGCAATTCGTGCAAAGTCTGATGGGCTACACAGCAACCGACGCCGGCCTCGTTCTTTCGTGGGGCGGTGTCGTCGCCTTCGTCATGATGCCGGTCGTCGGTAGGACGGTCGGGCTGATCGACACGCGCGTGCTGATCACCTTCGGCCTCGCCGCGACGTCGCTCGGCACTCTGTATATGACACGTTTCTATCTCGACGCCGACTATTACACATTCGCCTTTGCCCGCGCCTTTCAATCGATCGGCCTGCCCTTCCTGTTCATCCCGATCAGTGCGGTCGCCTATGTCGGCGTGCCGCGCGAGAAGAACAACGATGCATCGGGCCTCATCAACATGATGCGCAATCTTGGCGGCAGCTTCGGCATCTCGCTCACCAACACGATGATCGACCGCATGCAGCAGGTGCATCAGAACACGCTTGTCAGCCACGTCAACCCGTACAGCGACCTTTACGACAACGCGGTCCAGCCGTTGCAACGCCTGTTCGTCGGACAATCGGGCGACGCGAGCGGATCGCTGCAGCAGGCGCAGGGCTTTCTCTACTCGACCTTGCAGGGCCAAGCGGCGCTGTTGTCGTATATCGACACGTTCCGTCTGCTCGGCATCGTCTTCATGGCGCTGATTCCGCTCGTCTTCCTGCTGCGCAAGGCTTCGCCAAGCGCCGGCGCGCCACCGGCCCATTGACTGCGGCGATCCCCGCCGTGTTGGAGACGACGGACAATATATGGTAGAGCCCCTCATCTCGGTGCACGCGAGATCTGCCATTGTAGCGGCATTAATCTCTTCGTGGGATAAGGCTGCGACGATAGGAACAGGGTGAGGCCTATGTCGTTCGAACCGTCCGTACAGCAATCGGTTTGGTCTCTCGATCTGCCCAACGAAGCGGCGACGGACGCTTTCGCCGCGGAGATCGCGCATTTCGTGGGCGCCAACGATCTCATCACGCTGTCGGGCGATCTCGGCGCGGGAAAGACGACTTTTGCGCGCGCCCTGATCCGTCACCTGGCGGGCGATGCGCAACTTGAAGTGCCGAGCCCGACCTTCACGCTGATGCAGATCTACGACACGAAAGAATTTCCTATCGTGCATGCCGATCTTTACCGGATCGAGCATCCGAGCGAGCTCGCCGAACTCGGCTGGGACGAAGCAGCCGAGGACGCGTTGGTCCTCGTCGAATGGCCGGACCGTGCCGGCGAGATCTTGACCGCCGATCGGCTGAACATCGCCTTCTATCTCGACAGCGGCCGAAGCGCGGGTTACCGGCATGTGGTGCTCACCGGGATCGGCACATTCGCGCCGATCGTGGCGCGCGCCAAGGCCACCGACGCGCTCCTGGGGGCAAGCGGCTGGGCCGAGGCGACGCGGAGTTTCATGCTCGGCGATGCGTCGACCCGCGCCTACGAGCGCTTGCGCAAGCCGAACGGCGAACAGGCGATCCTGATGATTTCGCCGCCGCGCCCGGTCGGTCCGGCGGTGCGGTTCGGCAAGCCCTACAGCACGGTCGCCAAACTCTCCGACACGATCCATGCCTTCATCGCCGTCGACATCGGCCTGCGCCAGCTTGGATATTCGGCACCCAAGATCCATGCACAGGACATGGACGGCGGGCTCGCGATTCTGGAGGACCTCGGCAATCAATTCGTGGTCGATGCCGATGGCCCGGTGCCGGAGCGTTACGGCGCGGCGGTCGCGCTCCTCGCCGATTTGCACAGCAAGGACCTACCCGAGACGCTGCAGCTGCCCGACGGCGAGGCGTACCATATTCCCGTCTACGATCTCGACGCCATGCTGATCGAGGCGGAGCTTCTGTGCGACTGGTATGCGCCCTACATTGCCGGCGCGTCGCTCACCTCGGCCGCACGCGGGACTTTTGTGTCCCTGTGGCGCGACTTGCTGACCGAGCTTCTGGAAGCGCCCACAACCTGGACCTTGCGCGATTATCATTCGCCCAACCTGCTCTGGCTCAGCGAACGGCAGGGCATCGCTCGGATCGGCCTCATCGATTTTCAGGACTGCGTGCTCGGCCCGCCCGCCTATGATGTTGCGGCGCTGCTGCAGGATGCGCGGGTGGACGTGCCCGCGCAGCTCGAAATCAGGCTGCTCGGCGACTATGTCCGCCTGCGCCGCCTGGCCGACGCTAAATTCGATACGCCAGCTTTCGCCCGCGCCTATGCGATCATGGGCGTGCAACGCGCGACAAAGATTCTGGGCATCTTCGCGCGGCTCGATAAGCGTGACGGCAAGCCGCAATATTTGGCCCATATCCCACGGATCGAGCGTTATCTGGCCAAGTGCCTGGCACATCCGGCGCTCGAGCCGATCAAGACATGGTACGTGGACAATCTGCCGCGCGTCCTCGGCGCAGGCAGTTAGAGCCGTCCTCCCCTCCCCCAAATTACCGGATTTACCTAGCTTACGGCTTGCCGCAGGCGCAATTTTGCTTGCCCGAACGGCAGCGCTTCACGCTCAAAATAACTTGTAAATGATATTTTACAAGTTATTCTATGCCATCGACCGAGGAGGGGACGATGGATCAGACGCGACGGGAAATGACGGGGCTTTTGGCCGGTCTCGCAGCGGCGGGCTTGGTCTCTGAAGCGATGGCGGCGCAAATGCCCGTGCTCACCGAGCATCCCATGGTGGCGCGGATCTGGCATGGGCGTACGCCGGCCGCCAAAGCCGACGAGTATCGGCAATATCTGTACGAGGCGGGCGTCAAAAAGATTGCGGCCCTGCCGGGCAATCGCGGCGTCCAGATGATGGTGTCGAAGACCGCCGATGAAGGCGAGTTCATGGTGATCTCGTATTGGGACTCGATCGACGCGATCAAAGGTTATGCGGGCGAGCAATATACCCATGTGCATGACCTGCCGCGGGATCAGGAATTTCTGATCGACAAGGAAACGCTGGTCCGCCACTTCGCCCTAGACGTCAACCTTTGGCAGAGCTGACGCTGCGCGGCCGCGCAGGCGCTTCTGTTTGGCGCGGTTGCCGCAGACTTCCATTTCGCACCAGCGCCGCTTGTTGCTCTTGCTGACATCGAGAAACAACCAGCCGCATTGATGGCCGCTGCATTGTTTCAGCCGTGCATGATCGGCTTGGGTGAGGAGCGTCATTGCGGACGCGGCGATGGGCCCGAGCACCGCTTCGACCGGCGCGGCATCAATATCCCACGTCCATCCGAAGGCACCATCGTGGGTGGCAAGCTGGCCCTTGGCAAGACAGGCCGCATGTTCATGCGCCAGCGCGTCCATATCGGCTTGCGTCGGCACCGCGTGTTGGGCAAGCGCTGCATTCAGCCGATAGATCGCGTCGCGCAGATGTAGTGCGCGCCTCAAAAGCGCTTGTGCCACAGCACTTTCGCGCACGACGCGCACGCGCAGCTTCGCCGCACGCGCTTCGTCGAGCAACATTGTATGTTGCGCCCATGCGACGATATCGTCAGCGCCGTGCAGATGCTCCAGATGCCGCTCCGTGCTGCGGCCCGAGGACGTATTGCAAAAGTCGAGCGCCAGAACGCCGCCCACCAGTGGCAGCGATCCGGCACGCGATTCAGACGATGGCGGTGGCTTGCGCATGGCCGCCATCGTGACACAAAGCACGACGTGTGAAAACGCCGCTGGTGCGGCTTAGACCGCTTTCAGCGCGTTGCCTAGATCGGCGATCAAATCGTCGACGTCTTCCAGGCCGGCCGACAGGCGCAGCATGCCGTCCGTAATGCCCATTTCGGCGCGCGCCTCAGGCGCCAAACGCTGATGGGTCGTCGTCGCCGGATGGGTGATGATGCTTTTAGCATCGCCCAGATTGTTGGAGATCTTGATGATCGACAGAGCGTTCGACAGACGGAACGCGCCGGCCTTGCTGTCCTTCACTTCAAAGCAAATCATCGTGCCGCCGCCCTTCATCTGGCGTTTCGCCAGTTCATGCTGCGGATGATCGGCACGGCCCGGATAGATCACGCGCGTGACTCCAGGCTGTTCGGCGAGAAAATCGGCGATTTTTGCGGCACTTGCCTGTTGCGCGGCGACGCGCACAGGCAAGGTTTCGAGGCCCTTGAGCATGATCCAGGCGTTGAACGGCGAGATCGACGGACCGGTCTGACGCAGCAAATTATGGACATGCGTTTGAATGAATTCCTCCGACGCGAGGATGACGCCGGCAAGAACGCGGCCCTGGCCATCGATGTGCTTGGTCGCGGAATAGACGACGCAATCGGCGCCCAGTTCCAGCGGCCGCTGCAGGATGGGCGAGGCAAAGGCATTGTCCACTACCAAGGTGGCGCCGCCGTCATGGGCAATCTTGGCGACGCCGGCGATGTCGTACACATCAAGCGTCGGATTGGTCGGACTTTCGAGAAAACACGTTTTCGTGTTGGGCCGCATCGCCTTGCGCCATTGGTCGAGATCGTAGCCGTCGACCAACGTGCTCGCCACGCCGAACCGCGGCAGCAATTCCTCCACCACATAGCGACAGGAGCCGAAGAGCGCCTTTGCCGCGACAACATGGTCGCCCGCCTTCACCTGCCCCAGCAATGCGGCGGTGATGCCGGCCATCCCGGTCGCCGTCGCGCGCGCGGATTCTGCGCCTTCCAGCAAGGCGATCCGGTCTTCGAACATCGCCGTCGTCGGGTTGGAAAAGCGCGAATAGATGAAGCCCGGGTCGGTGCCCTTGAAACGCGCCTCCGCCGCCTCGGCCGTGTCATAGACATAGCCTTGCGTCAGGAACATCGCTTCGGACAATTCGGCAAATTGGGAACGTCGCGTGCCACCATGGACGAGTTGGGTCGCGGGGCGGAAGGTTTCGGGGCGCAATTTGCCGTGGTCACTCATTTTTCTCTCTCCAAACTGCGCGCGGGCATGAAAAAAGCCCGGCGCGAATAGCAGCCAGGCTTCATGCCCGGCCTTTTTAGCGCTTTGTTTAACGTGGCGGCAAGCCGACCGGCTCAAATGACCACGATGAGCGTCATTTCTATAGGCAGAACCTCGGTCGCGTCAATGCCTTGCCTTGTGATGTCGCTTGTGACGCGATATGGCATCTGGTCTAATGAAAAGAATGCGGCCAGAGGGCAAGACAAAAGGCAGGCAGGGCATATGCGGATCCCGTTCATCGTCTTCGGCCTGTTTTTTGCACTTTTGCCGAACTGGGCCGCAGCGAGCGGATGCAGCACTATTCATGATGACGACATGCGGCACCGTTGCTATGCCAGAGAGGACAAGTCGAGCGGCTGGTGCAACATGATCCACGACGACGACGAAAGGCAGCTTTGCTATGCTGAACAGGAAAAGCACCAGTAAATGCTTGCCATGGGGCTCCTGACCGCAAGATGCTTTGGAGCGCGTTTCAGGACAATCCAAATATTGACAGGCAAAATCACACGATGATGCAGGGCATTCTTTCCGCCCGCCAAATCGAAGAATTGGCGGAAACCGGGGCAATTATCAAAGCGCAGGATTTCGCGTCCGACCAGGTGCAACCGGCAAGCCTCGACCTGCGCCTCGGCCGGCGGGCCTGGCGGATGCGCGCGAGCTTCCTACCCGGGCCCGGCCGGAAGGTCGCCGACTGCCTCGGCTGGCTGGCGCTGCACGAGGTTGATCTCCAGGCCGGCGCGGTGCTTGAGACTGGGACGGTCTATGTGGCCGAACTTCTGGAGGGTCTCGCTCTCCCGCCGAGCGTTTCGGCCTCGGCCAATCCGAAAAGTTCGACCGGGCGGATCGACGTCTTTACCCGCGTCATCACCGACCGGGCCCAGGAATTCGACCAGATCGATGCCGGGTACCGCGGGCCGCTCTTCGCCGAGATTTCGCCGCGCACCTTTCCCGTTCTGGCGCGCACCGGCTCGCGCCTGTCGCAGATCCGTTTCCGCAACGGCGACGCAAGACTCGACGATGCCGCGCATCGCGCCCTGCATGAGACGGAGACTTTGGTGACGTCCGCCGAGCCGTCGATCTCGGGGGGCGTCGCCGTGTCGGTCGACCTCTCCGGCTTCGACGGCAACGGTCTGATCGGTTATCGCGCCAAACGCCATACGGGATTGATCGACGTCGATAAGCGTGCCAGCGCCGATATGCTCGACTTTTGGGAGCCGATCTATGGGCACGGCAACAAATATCTCGTGCTCGATCCGGGCGAATTCTACATTCTCGCCTCAAAAGAGGCCGTGCGCGTGCCGCCCGATCACGCCGCCGAAATGACACCCTTCGATCCGCTGGTCGGCGAGTTCCGCGTTCACTACGCCGGCTTTTTCGACCCGGGCTTCGGCGCGGTGGAGGCCGGCGGCGCCGGCGCGCGCGCGGTGCTCGAAGTGCGCTCGCACGACGTGCCGTTCATTCTGGAGGACGGGCAGATCGTTGGCCGTCTAGTCTATGAGCGCATGTCGGAGCGCCCGCAGCGGCTCTACGGCGATTACACGACGTCAAATTACCAGGCGCAGGGCTTAAAGCTGTCGAAACACTTCCGGTAGCCGCGGCAATCGGAGCACCTAGCTTGGAAAGTCATCCAACCTCGCTCAGCGTCGTTTCATCTCGCTCAAACGCCATTGAAGTTCGCTCCCCCACGATCAACCTGTTGAGATTCTTGGCGCGCCACCGATCGCTTAGCTGCGTCTCGCGTGCTCAGTTTTCTACCCAGACTCACCCTTTGGGGGAGCTTCCACGTGACCGACGGCCACAATCCAGGCCTTGATGATCTGTTCATCTCCCCCCCGGGCCCTTGAGCGTGCCGAGCCGCAAAAATTTCGCGGCTTATTGTGCGGATGGAGCGTTTCGCCGCTACGCGGGCTTGTCGACGCCAAGTTCGGCGACTGACTCGAGGCGAGCGGCAATCTCGCGGCGCAGTGTCCGGCGCAGTGTCGCGGCGCGGTAACGCCGTTCCTCTGTTGGCGTCTGCGGCTCGAACGTTGGCACAGTAACTGGATGACCTTCGTCATCCACGGCCACCATGGTGAAATAGCATGAATTGGTGTGCCTGCTGCTGCCGGAGCGGATGTTCTCCGCCTCGACCCTAATGCCTACCTCCATTGACGTTCGCCCCGTAGAGTTGATCGAGGCGCGGAAGGTTACAAGTTCGCCGACATGAATCGGCTCCTTGAACGTCACCTGATCCACCGAGAGCGTCACTGCATAACGGCTCGAGTAGCGCGACGCGCAGGAAAAGGCGACGCGATCGAGCAGATTGAGTAATGCGCCGCCATGCACTTTGCCGCTGAAATTGGCCATTTCAGGCGTCATCAGAATGGTCATCTCTAGGCGCCGGCGTTCCATGCTCAATAATCCTGCGTTTCGACGACCGTCGTCAAGAAATCGTATTACGCGATGGTCCTGAAATCGATGAATTTTTCAACGAAGGCTGGCCCACTTTTCGCCGTTAAGGACCTGTGCTGCAATTGAAATATTCGCGGCAAATGCCGAGATCCGCCGGCCCTCAGGAAATTATGGCTTGCGAGCGTATAACTGAGCGCACGTGACACGGACGTCTGCTAACATATTGAATTGAAACAATAATATTTTTAGGCTGAGCGAGGTCCAATGGCGTTCCAAGGTCAGTAGCCGGCGCTGAGCGGCTCGGGCGCTTTCTTCCGGCCGCAGCTCGCGAGGAAGAAGCGCACCTGCTCCTGCATTTGCGGTCCGGCCAAGGTGTCGCCGTCGAAATAGCGCAACAGCGCCCGCTGGAACATGCCGTCGATCGCGGCATAGATCGCACCCTTCGGCAGAACCGGCTCAATGCCGCCGAGTTCGAAGCCCCGCGACACGATGCGCCAGACCATGTCTTCCAGCGCGGCATCGATTTCGTTCACTTCCGAGCGGAAGATCGGCTCGAAGAGCGACTGCGACCTCAAATCGTACCAAAGCCGGTGCAACCGGGCGTCTTCGGTGATGGCCTGCCCAAGACCGCTCACGAATTGATCGACGAGCTGCCCGGAGGATGTCGCATCGGCCGCAATCTGGTCGAACCGGCTGATGCACCGCGTTTTGTAATCCCGCACGCAATAGGTGATCAAATCGACCTTGTCGCTGAAGTAATAATGCAGCACGCCGTGGGAAAATCGAGAATTTTGAACAATGTCGCGCAAACTCGTCCGCGCGTAGCCAAGGTCTGCGAGCGTATGCAACGTAGCCTCCGCCAGCTCAGCCTGGCGCTTTGCAAATTTATTCGGCGACGTCTTTGGTGGTTCTTTTGAATTCGTCGCACACACCACGCTCTCCCGATTATCGTTATTGATTACGTTTTTTATAGCCTCAGCCAAAATGCGGTTCAACTCTCCAATAGTCGCACGATCGGCGGCGTGACCACCGGCCGCGGCAGAAGACTGCGACGATGCGCGTCCCGGACGATGTCCGGGCAATTCATTTTACGATATGCTTATTGCCGGGACGTTCGATGACAAACGAAATGAAGCTGTTCCCTGCGGGCCGCTTTTAATGAATTTTTTGCATGAATTGCATGTTCATATTTCGTTTGCCGAGATCGGCCCCTCATAACTAGGGTCTGCACCAATCGCATCCTGAGAGATGTGAAACAACTGGGGAACGAAGATGAACGATACCATGCTTGCCGATCCCGGCCAGCTTGTCATGGTGCCGCGACGCAAGATTGGTACGAAGTTACTAGCTGCCTTCTTCATCATTTTGCTGCTCCTGCTGATCCGGGCTTTCTGGATCGGCGATATCGCCTGGAGCTACGTCGGCGACAATCTGTTCGCGCATGCCGTGCTGATGGGCGTTGCTAACAGCGTGATCATGACGTTTTGCGCCATGGTGCTCGGCATCGCGCTTGGCGTGATCGCTGCGATCATGCGCATGTCCGACAATCCGGTCTTACGAAGCGCCTCCGTGGGTTACGTCTGGCTGTTTCGCGGCACCCCTGCTTTGTTGCAGCTCCTCCTGTGGTTCAATCTTGCGCTGATTTTCCCGAAGATCGGACTTTTTGGACTGTTTTCCTTCCGCACCGTCGACATCATGACGCCGTTCGTCGCCGCGTTCCTCGGCCTCGGCATTCAACAGGGCGCTTATACGGCGGAAGTCGTCCGGGCGGGGCTTTTGTCGATCGACAAGGGACAAACCGAAGCGGCTCTCTCCATCGGCATGACGAAACTGCGCGCGACGCTGAAGATCGTGCTGCCGCAGGCAATGCGCGTGATCGTGCCGCCGATCGGCAACGAAACGATCGGCATGGTCAAGCTGACCTCGCTCGCCAGCGTCATCCAATATTCGGAGGTCCTGCGCAGCGTCGAGGACGTCTATTACGTCAACTCGCGCGTCATAGAACTGCTGATCGTGGCGGCGATCTGGTACATGGTCGTGGTCACGATTCTCAGCATCGGCCAGATGTATGTCGAGCGATATTTCTCCAAAGGATGGGGCGCGCGGCGCGGCCAAGCCGATCAGGCCGCAACGGCCAATATCAGCGAGGCGGCGTGATGGAACCGATCATCATCGCCCGCGGCGTCCAGAAATATTTCGGCGACTTCCATGTCTTGTGCGATATCGAGTTCGATATCCAGAAGGGCGAGGTCGTCTGCATCATCGGCCCATCCGGTTCGGGCAAGAGTACGTTCCTGCGCTGCATCAACCAGCTCGAACGCATCGATGCCGGCTATATCATTGTTGACGGCGAAATCACCGGCTACCGACGCGACGGCAATCGTCTCTATCCGCTTTCGGACCAGGAGATCGCCCGACAACGCCAATCGGTCGGCATGGTGTTCCAGCGCTTTCACCTCTTTCCGCACCGCACCGTTATTGAAAACATCATCGAGGGCCCGGTCGGCGTGCAAAGGCGCCCAAAACAGCAATGCGTGGAAGAAGCGCGGGTACTGCTAGAGCGTGTCGGCCTGGCTAACAAAGCCAATGCCTATCCGGGCGAGTTGTCCGGCGGCCAGCAGCAGCGCGTGGCGATCGCCCGCGCGCTCGCGATGAAACCGAAAGCGATGCTCTTCGACGAGCCGACCTCCGCGCTCGATCCGGAACTCGTTGGCGAAGTGCTCGGCGTCATGAAGGAACTCGCCGCCTCCGGCACGACCATGATCGTCGTCACGCACGAACTTGGCTTCTGCCGCGAAGTGGCCGACCGGGTCATTTTCATGGACGCCGGCCGGATCGTCGAAATCGGCAAACCGTCGCAGATCCTGGAAAATCCCACCAATCCCAGAGTGAAGAACTTCATCTCTGCCGTGCTGTAACCATCAAAACACATACCTTGAGGAGAAGGTCATGAAATTTCTTAAAATCGCCGTTTCCGCTCTCGCCCTGTTGGCGACTGGAGCTGCCAGCGCTGAAACAAAACTCAACCTGATCAATGCGGGCGAGCTTCGCATCCTCACCAACCCGATCTATCCGCCGATGGAGTTCGTCAACCCGCAGAAGGGCACGTTGGACGGCTTCGACATCGACATCGCCAATGCGATCGCCAAGAAGCTCAATCTGAACACGCTGTTCGTGACGACGGCATTCCAGGAACTGCCGAGCAGTCTGCAGACCGGCCGCGGCGACATGATCATCTCCGGCATGAGCGACAATACGAAGCGTCAGGCGAGCATGGATTTCGTCGACTATATTACGAGCGGCCCGATCCTGTTCACCGTGAAGGCAAATGCCGATCAATATAAGAAAACGGAAGACCTGTGCGGCAAGACCGTCGCCGGCAGCCGCAGCACGACGTTTGGCGATAACGTCAAGACCTGGAGCGATGCCAATTGCGTCGCCAAGGGCAAGCCGGCCATCAACTTCGAAGGAACAACCGACTCCAACGCCGCCCGTCTCGGCATGAAGCAGGGACGCTATGATGCGGTGGTCCAGGGCATCGAAACGATCGCTTATCAGATGAGCCTCGAGCCGGATACATTCGTTCTCGTCGGCGATCCGCTCCTGAGCAACGACACGTTCGGAATGGGCTTCAAGAAGGACAATGCCGCTCTGCGCGATGCGGTCGCCGGTGCGCTCGACGAGGTCATTAAGGATGGCACCTATGCCGAGCTGCTGAAGAAGTGGGGCCTGGTGCACAACGCCGTGGAGAAAGCGGTCGTCAACGGCGTGAAGTGATCACCGAGTAGGATACCCGCGTCGCTCCGCGCTCGTGCGGAGCGACCGACAGGAAAACACCCCAAATGCCGTCTGCAGCGGCCGGTCCTTCAGCCGGCCGAACGAGACTTTGCGCGCTTCAAGAGCGCGGTCGCGTGTCGGTGACTGCGCTCCCAAAGCGGATCAAAATGACGATGTTGCATCAATCCGATTTTCTTACCAGTCAAGGCAATGCACTGTGGCCCACCGGCAGACAATCGGCGGTGGCGCTGGCCTTCGACGTCGACGGCCCGACCGGCGACGCCATGCTGGACGGCTCGCTTCTCACCAATCCACGCTATTTCACGCAAGGCGCCTACGGCCCCTGGAGAGCCCTGCCGCGCCTGCTCGACTTGCTTAGCCGGTACGATCTCAAAGCGACGTTCTTCGTGCCCACATGGGTCGTGCTACACTGGAGCGACAATTGCGAACGCATCGTGCGCGAGGGGCACGAAATCGCCTATCACGGCCATCGGCACGAGCTCTTCTTCGAGTGCAGCCTGCGACAGCAGCTCGACATCATGGAACGCTCGCGCAGCATTTTCAAAGAGCGATTGGGCGTGACGCCCATCGGCTTTCGCACGCCATCCGGCGACTGGAGTCCCGCGACGGCGGAGCTGCTGTATGACTTTGGCGTCATCTATTCGAGTTCGATGCGCGGCGATGATCGCCCCTATTTTCACCCCGCAGCCTCGTCGCCGCACGGTCTCGTCGAAATTCCGGGACGCTGGGACGTCGACGATTATGCCACGTTGGCCTACACGGAAGAGCCGGATTTCCCCATCGGCCTCGATCGCATCGCCGACTATCGCATCGTGATGCGGAACTGGTGCGCGGAATTCGAAGGCTATCATCGCGTGGGCCTGTGCTGGACCACCATCTTCCATCCCAAAGTCTGCGCCAAGCCCGGCCGCCTCTCGATTCTGGAAGGCCTGTTCCTGGCGATCCGGCGGCATGGCGATGCGGTATGGGCCACTCGCTGCGGTGACATCGCCCAATGGTGGATCGAGCAGCATGGCCCCAATGCAAATTTGGAGGCACGCCCATGACGGACGCAACAAAATGGCCGGATAGAAAGCGTTGCGCCGCAGTGATTTCCGTTATTTTCGATGATGGCTTGGACGCGCTCGCGCAAGCTCCGGACCTTCGCGACCGGAGCAAAAGCTTTTCCGTGTGGCAATATGGCGCCGCGCGGGGCGTCGAGCGTCTGTGCCGGACATTCGAGGGGTTCGGGCGGCCGACGAGCTGGTTCGTTCCGGCGAACGTAGCAGAAAAACATGCCGGCCTCGTGCGCGACATCGCCGCCGCGGGACACGACGTCGAGAGCCATGGCTTAGCGTACGAGCGCTATGACACGCTCGCTCCCGTGCAATCGCTCGACCTGCTCAAACGGTCGCGCGAAACGTTGCATGGATTGTCCGGTAAGGAAGCCACCGGCTTTCGCCTGCCCATGGGCAATTGGCCCCATCGTTTCGACCGGCTGTTGTCCGAGGCCGGTTATCTTTGGTCGGCGTCACTGAATGGCGACGACGTTCCCTATTCGCACGCCTCTGGCCTCGTGGAACTGCCGGTGCATATGGAACTGGAAGACCGCCCGTATTTTCAGTTCAATTTCACGCCCGCTTTTCCCAAGGGACAGAGCCGCATTCCGTCCTATGACGGCGTGTTGCACAATTGGCTTGCGGAGTTTGATGCTTACCGCGCGTTCGGCCTTTGCTATGTGCTGCAACTGCGCCCCGAATGGAGCGGCACGCCCGGCCGCATCGCGATCGTCGAGGATCTGCTCGCGCATATTCGCAGCTTCGACGACGTCTGGCTCGCGACCGGCGCCATGGTCGCCGATTGGCATCGCGCGACCGGCGATGTTCCGCCTGAACAACATCCTCTCAAGGTTTACGAAGCCTACCTGCAAGAGGCGAAGAACCTTGGCTGAGACGTTTCTCCATGCGTTCGCGCGCAAGCTGACATCGGTGGATTTCGCCGATGTTCCAGCCACAACTGTTACGAAGGCGAAGCTCCATATTCTCGATACGTTTGGCGCGGCGATAGCCGGTTCGACATCGCCGGAAACGCGCATGGTGCTGGACGGGTTCGGGCTCGACGCTTCGCAAGGCACATCGCCCATCTGGGGCACGCCACTGTCGGCGGATGCGCGCACGGCGGCCTTCGTCAACGGTGTCTCGGCCCATGCTTTCGAACTGGACGACAGTGGCGGCTGCGACCATTCCGGCGCCGTCGTTCTGCCGGCCGCGATCGCCGCACTCGGCACCACGCAGCAAGCCGTTCATGGTTGCGATTTTCTGACAAGCGTCATCATCGGCTACGAAGCCGGCCGTCGCGTCCTGGAAGCCGCCGGCGGCTATGAGGTTCACAACGGCATCGGTTGGCATTCGACCGGCACCTGCGGCGCGTTCGGCGCGGCGGCAGCGGTGGCGGCGCTGATGAAATTCGATGCGGAGCATATGGCTTCGGCGCTCGGCTTGGCCTGCTCTTTCGCGGGCGGGACTTGGGCCTTCATTCACGACAGCAGTGCCGCCAAGAAGCTGCATGCCGGCCGTGGGGCCGAAGGCGGGATCGTCGCCGGAAACCTTGCGGCCAAAGGCTTTCAAGGACCCAGCGCCATTTTTGAGCGCGAAAGCTGGGGAAGTTTTTTCCAGACTTTCTGTCGTGGTGAGGCCGACGCGGAAGCGCTTTCACGCGATTTTGGCGAGAACTGGCGCATTGACCGCTGTTCGATCAAACCCTACGCCACCTGCCGCGGCACTCATGCCGCGATCGACGCGGTGGATCTGCTGTTGCGGCAACATGCGCTCGCGCATGACGCGATCACATCGATCACCGTCGACATGAGCCGGTTTCAGTTCGGCATGTGCGGCAGCAAGGCCGTGGCATCGCGGGCGCAAGCGCAGATGAGCCTGCCCTATGCACTGGCGGCGCGGCTGCTTTACGGCAAGGTCTCCCTCGCCGAACTGGAAGAATCTGCGTGGCGGAATCCGAGCATTCAACCGTGGCTCGATCGGCAGACCGTGCGCATCGACCCCGCCATGAGCGACGAGGACGAGCCCGTGGTTTCGCTGCTGACGGAAGATGGACAGCATCTCACCGCCGGCGTCGAATTTCCCTTGGGCAGTCCCGCCAATCCGCTGAGCGAACAGCAGATCGTCGACAAATATCGCGACCTCGCCGGCATTGCGTTGCAAGCAGAAAAAATCGAACGCCTGCGCGATGCCGTCCTCACTCTCGAATGCATCGAGGATACGCGGACGCTGCTCACGATGTTGCAGTGACGCGCGAGCGACGCGAGACATTCATCCGATCGACTGGAGGTAACGTCATGACAAAATCGGCACAGGCGACATGGTCGCCGCTTTTCAAGGAAGCCGTCTCGACGGATTTTCGCGACTTTCACGAATGCCTCGACCAGGACAAGCGCATTGCGCTCTACGACGTGCTCGGCTCGAAAGTGCACGCCAAGATGCTCGCGCGCGCTGGCATCCTGAACCACGTCGAGAATGACGCCATCCAATCGGGTCTCGATCAGATTGCCGACGAGATGCGCGCGGGCACCTTCGTGTGGAAAAAGGAACTGGAAGACGTGCATATGAATGTCGAGAGCCGCCTGACGGCGCTCGTCGGCGATGCGGGAAAGAAGCTGCACACCGCGCGCTCGCGCAACGACCAGGTCGCGACCGGCATCCGGCTTTACGCGCGGGCCGAGCTGGATGCGCTGGCTGACGAATTGAAGACGCTGATTCGCGCTTTCGTCGACCTTGCCGAGCCGCATGCCGATACGATCATGCCGGGCTTCACCCACCTGCAGGTGGCGCAGCCCGTCACCTTCGGTCATCACATGATGGCCTATGCGGACATGTTCCTGCGCGATCTCGATCGCGTCGCGCAAGCACGCGACCGTCTCAACATCTCGCCGCTCGGCGCCTCCGCGCTCGCGGGAACAAGCTACCCGATCGATCCTGCCTACAGCGCCAAGGAGCTTGGCTTCACTAGCGCCTTCCGCAACTCGCTCGATGCCGTTTCCGACCGCGACTATGTGGTCGATATCTGTGCGGCCGGCGCCGTCATCATGGGACATCTGTCCCGGCTCTCGGAGGAGATCATTCTCTGGTGCACGCCGATGGTCGATTTCATCGAAGTCGGCGATCAGTTCTGCACGGGCTCTTCGATCATGCCGCAGAAGCGCAACCCGGATCTCGCCGAGCTCGTGCGCGGCAAGGCGGCGCGCGTGATCGGCAATCTCGCGACCGCTGCGTCGCTGATGAAAGCGCAGCCGCTCGCCTTCAACAAGGATCAGCAGGAATCGAAGCCGCCGCTGACCGATACGCTTGAAAATGTACGTGCCGCTGTGGCGGTGACCGCGCAGATGCTGCCGACGATCAAGGTGCGGGCCGACAAGATGCTCGCCGCCGCCCAGATGGGCTATTCGACGGCAACCGATCTTGCCGACTATCTCGTGCGCGCCGGTCTGCCGTTCCGCGATGCGCATCATGCGGTCGCGGCCATCGTCGGCGCGGCGCGCGACCGGCGGCTCGCAACCCTGTCGGACATGCCGCTCGCGGACATGCAGGGCTTCGCGCCGCTGATCGCCGACGATGTCTTTGCGGTGTTGACCGTGCGCGGATCGGTTGCGAGCCGCAATCATCGCGGCGGCACGGCGCCCGAGCAGGTGCGGCAGGCGATCGCCGAGGTGCGGCAGCGCGTCGCCTGACCGATCGGCGCAGTACTTTACCGCGGCAGCGAGACCTGTTTCATTACTAGGTCGCTGTCGCGGAGGTACGTTTTGAGGATTGGGTCGGAGCAGAATCGTTTGCCGCCATTGCAGACGTTGCAGACGTTTTCCATGGTCGTGGAAACCGGCAGTTTCACCGCGGCGGCGACCGAACTCCATCTCAGCCAAAGCGCGGTCAGCCGGCAGATCCAACAGCTCGAATATTATTTCGGCTGCCGACTCTTCGAACGCCACACCCGCAAAGTCGTCCTGACCGAGCAGGGAGCCGCGATGATTCCGATCATCGACGGCCTGCTCATTTCGCTCCGCAACTCATTCGAGGCGACGCGGATGGGCGGCCGCAGCATCACCGTGCGCATGCCGCCGACCTTCGCGCGCCGGTGGTTGCTGCCTCGCTTGCCGGATTTGCACCACCGGCACGAGAATCTGAACATCACGATCGATACGGCCTGGTTCGCGCGCCCGACTTTCACTGTGGGCGATATCGATTTGCTGATCACCTATGGCAACGGCCATTGGCCCGGCATGGACGTCTTTCTGCTGCTTGCGGAGAAACTCACGCCGATGTGTTCACCCGATCTTGCCGACACTTTGGGTCATCCGGCAGAGATCGAAAAGCTCCGGTCCTGCGTGTTCCTGCATTCGAACCCGCGCCAAAGCGACTGGGCGCTGTGGTTGCAGGCGGAGGGCGCATATGATCTGTGTCCGGCGCGGAACCAGATTTTCGACACGCAGGATTTCGCGATGACGGCAGCGGCCACCGGCTACGGCATCACGATGGGAGACCTTTATCTGGCTGAGCCGGAGCTCAAGACGGGCGAGTTGGTGCGCCCCTTCCCGCGGGTGGTCGAAAGCCGCTACGGCTATTATGCGGTTTATCCGTCCCGCAGCGATTCGCGCCAACGCGTCGCCGATCTGATCGCGTGGCTCATGGACGTTCGGCAACCCTCTGGGAATGTCGTCAAACCCGGTGACGCGGCCGTCAGCGGTCACGCTGAGACGTGACGATTTGCCGACAAGTTGGAAGATGGAGCGGGTAGCGGGAATCGAACCCGCGCGTTCAGCTTGGGAAGCTGACAGGCTGCCATTACATTATACCCGCGCTCAGTTGAATGAGCTAAAGGAGCGGGCCCGTATTGTCAATGCGATCGGACGCCCACGCCTCCTCCCTGGACATGACCGGCCGGCGATGCTCATATTCCTTAAAATGCGGGAGGAATGATGAGCAACACTCCATTTTCAGAACCAAACGTTGACGCCACGATGCGCCAGATCACCTGGCGGCTCATCCCCTTTTTGATGCTGGCCTATTTCATCGCCTTCGTCGACCGGGTGAATGCCGGCTTTGCTGCCCTGCATATGAACAAGGACATCGGCCTTTCGCCGGAGGTTTTCGGCTTTGGCGGCGGATTGTTTTATCTAACCTATGTGGTGTTCGAAATTCCGAGCAACCTCGCCATGCAGAAGGTCGGGGCGCGGATCTGGATCGCCCGCATCATGATTTCCTGGGGCCTCGTTTCGGCGGCGACCGCTTTCATCGCCGGACCGACGTCCTTTTATGCCATGCGCCTTTTGCTCGGCGCGGCGGAGGCCGGCTTCTTCCCGGCGGTCATTCTCTATCTCACCTATTGGTTTCCCGCGGCCTACCGTGCCCGCATCATCTCGCTGTTCATGGTGGCGATTCCGGTCTCCAGCCTGCTCGGCTCGCCGATTTCGGCCGCCTTGTTGCAAACCGACGGCTGGCTCGGCATGGCTGGCTGGCGCTGGCTGTTCGTTTTGGAAGGCATTCCGGCGGCCCTGCTCGGCGTGATCGCCTATCTCTATTTGCCGTCGAGCCCGCGCGAGGTGAATTGGCTTGGCGCCGCGGAGAAGGATTGGCTGAACCGAGCGCTGGCGGAAGAACGGGAAAGCAAGGGCCAAGCCGCCAAAGTGCCCCTCGCCACGGTGCTGAGCAACGGCTATGTCTGGGCGGCTGCCTTCATCTATGCCGGCGCTTCGGGGGCGAGCCAGTGCCTGTCGCTGTGGCAGCCGCAGATCTTGAAAAGCTTCGATCTCACCGACATGGAGACCGGCTGGCTCAACGTCATTCCCTTCGCCATCGCCAGCGTCGCCATGATCCTGTGGGGGCTGAATTCGGACAAACTTCGCGAGCGCACATGGCACACGGCCTTTCCGCTCGCCCTTCTGGCGGTCAGCCTGGCCGTCGCCCCGCTCACCAATGGAGTGACGGCGCTTCTGATCCTGCTCTGCATCGCCGTCGCCGGCACCTATATGATGAAGGGGCCGTTCTGGGCGCTGACAACGCAATGGCTCGGTTCGGGCATGGCGGCGGCCGGTATCGCGCTCGTCAACGCGGTCGGCAATCTCGGCGGCCTTTTCGGCTCGTGGCTGCTCGGCCGCATCAAGGAAGCGACGGACAGTTTCACGCTTGGGCTGATGCCGCTGGCGATCCTCTCGGCGGTGGGCTGCATTTTGGTGCTCGTTCTGCGCCGCGCGCAGCCCGCGGCGGCGGCGTTCGATCACCCGTGATCGCGATGGCCGAAGATCGCGCTGCCGACCCGCACATGTGTCGCGCCGTTCTGGATGGCGAGCGGATAATCCGCGCTCATGCCCATGGAAAGCTTCGGCACGCGGTTGCGCACCGCAATTTGCGCGAGCAGCGCAAAATGCGGTGAGGCGAGCCCTTCGACCGGCGGGATGCACATCAGGCCGTCGATGGTGAGCCCCAGGCCACGGCAGGACGCGATGAAATCATCCGCCTGTTCGGGGAGGATGCCGGCCTTCTGCGGCTCGGCACCGGTGTTGACCTGCACATAGAGACGCGGATGCCTGCCCTGACGGGCGATCTCGCCTGCAAGCGCCTCGGCGATTTTCGGCCGGTCGACAGTCTCGATCACATCGAACAATTCTACTGCTTCGCGCGCCTTGTTCGATTGCAGCAGCCCGATCAAATGCAGTTGAATCGCACCCGCGCCCAGCGTCTTGGTGCGCGCGCGCAAATCCGGCCATTTGGCTTTCGCCTCCTGCACGCGATTTTCGCCGAACACCCGCTGACCGGCTTCGATCACCGGCCAAATGTGATCGCCATCAAAGGTTTTCGAAACGGCGACGAGCGTGACGTCCGCCGCCGCCCGGCCGCAATCGGTCGCGGCGCGCGCGATCTCCGAACAAACGCTCCGCCAATTCGCAACCACATCTTCAGACACACGCGCACCATTTGTTACACCAAAGGTCGCGGAAGCGACCTTTGGACAGCCCTTCATTTTTCAACATCGCCTTGAAGGGCGAAAAATGAAGAAAGGAACCAACGGTCACTCTTCGTGACCGTTGGTATCGGACAAGAGAAAGACGTTTAGCTCATGCAATAGATCAGTCACATTTGACAGAAGAATTTTACAATTGGCCGTCACGGTCTGTGCGAAGGAACCGCGTCCGCTCAGGCGACTCTCGCCAGCGTGACACGGTTGCGCCCCTCTTTCTTGGACGCATAGAGCGCATGGTCCGCCGCCAAGAGCATGTGCTCCAGGTCTACCTCGGCGGAAATGTCCTCTGTGCACGCAACCCCGACACTCACGGTCAGGCCGGCCAACTCCCTCTGGATCGTCAGGCGCAGCCGCTCTGCCACGTCGCGACCTTGCGAGCGATCGCAATCCGCAAGGAAGCACACGAATTCCTCGCCGCCGAGCCGTCCACACAGATCCATCGGGCGCACCCCTCGCTCCAGCAAGATGGCGACTTCCTGCAAAACCTTGTCGCCAGCCTGGTGTCCCGCCTCGTCGTTGATGGCCTTGAAATGATCGATGTCGATCATGAGCAGGCAGGCCGGTCGCATCCTTTGCGCGCTCCCTTTCAATTTCAAGGAGGCCTGTTCCAGGAAAGAGCGACGGTTGTGCAGGCCGGTCAGCGAGTCTATCGATGCCAACCGCTGCACGCGGTTTTCGGACCGTTCCTTCGACATGGTGACGAGAAGCAGGCTCGACGCCACGAGATGGAAAAAGCTCTCCACCGCGAGGACGATGAACCAGGGCGTGATGACGATATGGGTGCCGCTCGGGGACGGAATGAAAAACGCGCTGAGTGCCCGCGTAAAATAGGCGACCGAATGGAGCCCAAGCACGAAGACCAAGGGCGCCTTCGACGGCAGCGCCTCACGGATGCGCGCGAGGGCGACACATGTCACCACGAGATACGCCAGATCGATCCCCGAAAAGAGGATGATGCGCGCCTGACCGGAATTGTAAAACGCTTCGATCCGGCACGCCGACAACCAGATCGCAGATCCGGCGAAGATGACCCAGAGCGGCGTCCGATGCCCCGCAAAACGGCGCACGCCGGCAAAAAACAGACCGTAGGCGAGAATGAGCCCGCTGCCCCCGAGATCGACCGACCAGATATCGGGAATGTGCGAGCGCAATGCAAACAGGAACACTCCAGCGGACGCACAGAGGTAGCCCGCACCCCAGATCGGCAAGGAACGGTCGCCGTTCTGGCGGGTGCCCGCGAAAATGAGCAACGCCCCGACAATGACCGACAGAAGCGCTGTGTCGAAAAGAACGGTAATGCCGTCGAGCACCATGGTCCACGTGTCGGTTCGCGTGAGATTAGAACTTGCTATGTCTTAGGAATTCGGATTCCCAATCATGCATTGGGGGTGGATTGATGAGGCTCATGAGCAATCGCATCTTGAAACACGTGCCCACCGTTTGCTGGATGAATGCACCATTGCACCAGAAAATCGATCCTGAATTTTATGATATATACCCAAGAAGATGCATCGCGGAAAGCCACTGAAAGGCATTTTGGCTTCATTCCGCGCCGGTGGGGTTCAAATCTGCAAGAGCGGCGGCGACACCGTGGCCTTGATGGACTCGCGGTCCGCGCACCGGCGTCGCCACGCCTCCAATTTCGGGTGGGCCGCGACAAGCGCCCTGCCCTCGCCGGCGGCGCAGAAATAATCGATCATCGGATAGAAGTGCAGATCGGCGAGCGACAGGGCCGGACCAGCGAGCCAGGCATAATCGGACAGAAGATCTTCCAAGACGTCCAAGACCCGCTTGGCCTTCGCGAGCCCCGAGGTAATCTTGGCCTCGTCGGACACGGCGCCCTGCAGCGGACGCCGGACGCGCTCGACGAAGACGTCCCACACCATCGGCCGGTAGGCATAGGAATCGAGCAGACCCACGATTTGCGCCATACGCGCCCGCAGCTTGACGTCCCGCGGCTGCAGGCTCGGGCCGTCAAAGGCCTCGTCGATATAGCGGCAGATCGCGTGGGTCTCGAAAATCTCAAATCCGTCATGAGAAAATGCGGGGATGCGGCCGAACGGATGATGTGCCAGATAGGTGTCGGGTGGTCCATCCGCCCCAAAGACATCCACTTCGGCCAAATCGAAGGGCACGTGTTTTTCGAGGAGCGTCAGGCGCACCGTGCGCACATAGGCACTCGAAAAATCGCCGTAAACGATACATTTGGTCATTGTGCACTCATACTTCGTTCGCTTCTTCCTGTCATACCCAAGCCGATGAACGACCTGCTGCTTTTCAAACTCACCGTCACGCCGCTGCTGTTGCTCGCCGCGAGCCTCGCGAGCCGCCGCTGGGGTGAGGCGATCGGCGGCTTTCTCGTCGGCCTGCCCCTGACCTCGGGGCCGATTTCGGTGTTTTTGGCGCTGGAGCACGGGATCGACTTTGCGGCACGGGCCACGGCCGGCTCGCTGGCCGCGACAGCGGCGCAAGCCTGCTTTTGCATCGTCTATTGTCGGATGGCGGCGCGCGGATGGCCGACCGCTTTGGCCACGGCCTGCTTCGCCTTTGCGCTCGTCTCCGGCGCGCTGCAATGGGCCGGCGTGTCGCGGCTTTGGCTGTTTCTGCTCTCGATCGCCGGGCTTTTCCTGGCGCTCGCCCTCATTCCGCGTAGTTTCGTGCGCGCCGAGCGCGTCGGCTCGCCCTGGTGGGACTTGCCGGCGCGCATGGTGCTGATCACGTTTCTCGTCGTCGGCGTGACGCTGATCGCGCCTTATGTCGGGCCCCAGATGAGCGGCATTCTCGCCTCGATCCCCTTCATGGCGATCATTCTGACCGTTTTCGCCCATCGCATGCTGGGCGATTTGGCGGCCGCCCAAGTGATGCGCGGTATGGCCGCCGCCCTTTTCGGTTTTGCCGTCTTCTTCTATGTGCTGAGCCTGATGCTCACGCAGTTCAGCCTGCCGGTGACCTACGTCACGGCCGTCCTGAGCGCCCTTGCCGTCCAGGGCGTGTCACTGCTCCGCATGCACCAGCCGACAACCCAGCCGGCGGAGTGACCGGTCTCGGTCCAACTAGGCGCTCTCCATTGACCCGGCAGGGAAAATCATGCTTCTTGCCGCATCTTTCATCTTTTACGAAGCGATCCGACCCATCCGATGAGACCCGACCGTTACAACGTCCGCGAAGCCGAGCCGAAATGGCAGAAAATCTGGACCGAGCGCGGGACGTTCAAGACCGAGAACGCCGACCCGCGGCCCAAATATTACGTCTTGGAAATGTTCCCTTACCCGTCCGGGCGCATCCATGTCGGGCACGTGCGCAATTACGCCATGGGCGACGTCGTGGCGCGGTACAAGCGGGCGCGTGGCTTCAACGTGCTGCACCCCATGGGCTGGGACGCGTTCGGTATGCCGGCGGAAAATGCCGCGATGCAGAACAACACCCACCCGGCGAAATGGACCTACGCCAATATCGATCACATGCGCGGCCAGCTCAAGAACATGGGTCTGTCGCTCGATTGGTCGCGCGAAATCGCCACCTGCGATCCGAGCTATTACAAGCATCAGCAGCGCCTGTTCCTCGACTTTTTGCGCGCCGGCCTGGTCGATCGCAAGAAATCGAAAGTCAATTGGGACCCGGTCGATCATACGGTGCTTGCCAACGAGCAGGTGATCGACGGCCGCGGCTGGCGCTCCGGCGCCTTGGTCGAGCAGCGCGAACTCGTGCAATGGTTCTTCAAGATTTCGGATTTCTCCGACGAGTTGCTGCAGGCGCTGGAGACGCTCGACCGCTGGCCGGAAAAAGTGCGGCTGATGCAGCGCAATTGGATCGGTAAGTCGGAAGGCCTGCTGGTACGTTTCGGCTTGCGCGCCAATGCGACCAGCGCCGACGAGCTCGAAATCTACACGACGCGTCCAGACACGTTGTTTGGCGCGAAATTCATGGCGATCGCGCCCGACCATCCGCTTGCCACCAAAGCCGCGCAGAACGACCCGAAGCTGCAGGCCTTCATCGACGAGTGCCGCCGCATGGGCACGTCCGTCGCAACTTTGGAGACGGCCGAGAAGAAGGGCTACGACACCGGCATCCGCGCCGTGCATCCGTTCGATCCGTCATGGGAATTGCCGGTCTATGTCGCGAATTTCATCCTGATGGACTACGGCACGGGCGCGATTTTCGGCTGCCCGGGGCACGATCAGCGCGACCTCGATTTCGTCAACGCCTATGGCCTCGGCGTTACGCCCGTCGTCTGCCCGCCTGGCATCGATCCCGCGAGCTTCACGATCACCGACACCGCCTATGACGGGGACGGCACGATGATCAATTCGCGCTTCCTCGACGGCATGACCATTCCGCAGGCGAAAGAGGAAGTGGCCAAGCGGCTGGAAACGACCCGCATCGAAGAGAGCTCCGAAATTGTTGCGAATGGCGCAAGCGCCACACGCAATGCGCCGCAGGGCAAGCGGCAAGTGAATTACCGCCTGCGCGACTGGGGCATTTCGCGCCAGCGCTATTGGGGCTGCCCGATCCCGATCATCCATTGCGAAGTGTGCGGCACGGTGCCGGTGCCGATCAAAGACCTGCCGGTGAAACTGCCAGACGATGTCGCCTTCGACCAGCCCGGCAATCCGCTCGACCGGCATCCGACCTGGAAGCACGTGAACTGTCCGCAATGCGGCGCGGCGGCGCGGCGCGAGACCGATACGATGGACACGTTCGTCGATTCCTCGTGGTATTTCGCCCGCTTCACCGATCCGCACAATGCTGATGCGCCGACGACGCCCCAGGCGATCAATGAGTGGCTGCCGGTCGATCAATATATCGGCGGTATCGAGCATGCGATTCTGCATCTGCTCTATTCGCGCTTCTTTGCTCGTGCGATGCAGATCACCGGCCACGGCGGCGTGAAGGAACCTTTCGCCGGCCTGTTCACGCAAGGCATGGTGGTGCATGAGACCTATCGCAGCAAGGCGGGCGATTGGGTCGCACCCAGTGAAATCCGCATCGAGAGCGGCGCCAATGGCCGCCGCGCCTATCTGCTCAGCGACGGCTCGGAAGTCGAGATCGGCTCGATTGAGAAAATGTCGAAATCCCGCCGCAACACGGTCGATCCCGACGAGATCATCGGCACCTATGGCGCCGATACGGCGCGCTGGTTCGTGCTCTCGGATTCGCCGCCCGAGCGCGACGTCATCTGGACCGAGGAAGGTGTGCAGGGCGCGGCCCGTCTCATCCAGAAATTGTGGCGTCTCGTTGGCGAATTGAGCGACGCTGCTCTGCCGGCCGGCGCGGCTGCCCCGAACCAGTTTTCGGACGCCGCCCTCGCCGTGCGCAAAGCCGTGCATGACGCGCTGATCAAGGTCGGCACCGATGTGGAGCGGCTACGGTTCAATGTCTGCATCGCGCATATCAATACGCTGGTGAACACGCTGTCGAGCGCGATCGGTAGAATCGACGACGCGCAGATCGGCGATGACATGCGCTATGCTTTCCGCGAAGCCGGCGACATATTGGTGCAGCTTTTCGCGCCGATGATGCCGCATCTTGCCGAAGAATGCTGGGCGGCGCTCGGCCACCAGGATCTGGTCGCGGAAGCGGCCTGGCCGGTTGCCGATGTGTCGCTGGTGGAAGAAGATGAGCTCGTGCTGCCGGTGCAGGTGAACGGCAAGAAGCGCGGCGACGTGCGCGTGCCGCGCGACGCGTCGAAAGCGGATATCGAGGCTGCGACATTGGCGGTTGAATCGGTGCAGCGCGCGCTCGAGGGAAAGCTGCCGAAGAAGATCATTGTGGTACCCGGAAGGATCGTCAATGTCGTCGTTTAAGCGAAACCAGATGTCCGGCCTCGCGCGTGGCGCGCGTTTTGCCGCCCTGTTGCTGCTCGCCACGCCGCTTGCCGGCTGCTTCCAGCCCGAATTCGCCTCGACCGGTCCGGACGGTTCGCCGCTGGTCAAGGAATTGCAGGCGATCAAGGTCGACCCGATCCCCGATCGCGTCGGCCACTATCTCGGCAACGAATTGATCTTCGCGCTCAACGGAACGGGCCAGGCGCCCGAGCCGAAATATCATCTTCTGGTGACAGTGCGCGAAAGCGTGCAAGTGCCGCTGTACAATTCCTTCGGCGGCTATGCCGCGGCGGCAACCGTCGTCCTCGATGCGGATTATAAGCTTCTGCCGGCTGGCGGCGGTGCGCCGGTCGTGACTGGGACAGCCAAAAGCTCCGCCGATTACACGCGCAGCAACAACCGTTTCGCCAATATCCGCGCGGCGCGCGATGCGGAGATTCGCAACACGAAAGTGTTGGCCGATCAGATCCGCACGCGCCTGGCCGGGGCATTGGCGCAGAATACGCCGTAGCGTGGATGTGACGGTATTTTGGTAGGAATTGTCGACTGATTAAGTTGACAATTCCAGTCGAAGATATGGGACCAGACCGTCCAACCTTTCAAACCGAAGCTCGACGACATGACACAAGATTTGATCCAAGTGGATTATGCCGAGCCATCCGTTTCGGAAGATCAATGCGTTGTCCGGTCGACGCTTGGGTTTCATGCAACAATCGATCGGTTGAAGCGGGAAATCGAAACGCTGGATATGGGGGTGATTCATGAAATCAATCCGCAGATGCTGCTGGAACGGGGTGGGTACTCGATCCTCGGTGCGCGGCAAATCCTGTTTTTCCATCCGCGCTACGCCGCCCGCCTGCTCGCTCTCGATCCGGCCGCCTTTCCGGAAATCCCCTTGAAAGCCGTCGTGATGGAGGGGCGTGACGGCGCGATCACCGTGCGTTGCCGCCGGGTCGAATCGCTCTTCAAACCCTATCCCGCTCTGCAAGAACTTGCGGCTGAGCTGAGCGAAAAGGTGGGCAAGCTCTTCGCGACGGTTTCCTAGAGCAATTTTGCGTTCTTTCAGAATCGCGAAATTATTCTACATCTTTGTTTTGTCGCATTTTCGCTACGCGGACCTTCGGTTCTTAACCGAAAAGTCGGGCAACTTTGCTGGAAAATGCTCTAAGACGATATGGAGCCATGGAGGCTTTGATCGTTACGAAAACTGAAGGCGGCACGACGTCATGACTGCCATCAAGAATGCCGATGCCGATCGCTTTCTCGCTGATCCGCCGAAGGCGATCTTTGCCTTCCTGATTCACGGCAACGATCCGGGGCTCATCGCCGAGCGCGTTCAAGCGCTAACCAAAGCGAGCGTGGACGATGTCGCCGATCCATTTCAGCTCATTCGTCTCGACGGCGACGATGTCGCCGCAGATCCCTTGCGCCTTGTCGACGAAGCCAATACGATTCCGATGTTCGGCGGCCGCCGCGCCATTCTAGTTGACGCGGGATCGAAGAATTTTGCGCCGGCGCTCGAAATGCTGTTTGCCGCGCCACCCGTGGATTGCGCGATCATTATCGGCGCCGGAGCGCTGAAAAAAGACGCGCCGCTGCGCAAGCTGCTTGAGAAGGAGAAAGCCGCGGCGGCGATCGAATGCTATCCCGACGATGCCGCCGCCGTGCAAAAACTCATCGACGCCGAACTTCACGCAGCTGGCCTGACGATTTCGCAAGACGCAAGACAAATGCTGGCGGATCTTCTCGGCGCGGACCGGCTCACCACGCGCGCGGAACTGAGCAAGCTCGTCACTTATGCGCATGGGCAAAAGCAGATCGACGCACAGGACGTCGAGGCGATCGTCACGGACGCATCAGCGCTGTCCGTCGACACAGCCATCGATGGCGCGTTCAGCGGCCAATACGGCTCGATCGACGAAACGGCGGCCCGGGTGTGGATGGAAGGCGGCGACCCCGGCGTTCTCATCGGCACGGCGCTGCGGCATGCAATCAGCCTGCATCGTGCAAGACTCGATATCGACGGCGGCAAGCCCTTGGAGGGCGCACTGATGTCCGCTATGCCGCGATTGTTCTGGAAACGCAAAGCGACCGTTCAGCGGCAATTGAACGGCTGGAGCGAAACGAAATTGGCGCGCGCCATCGCCATTCTCGCCGAAGCCGTCGGCCGCGCCCGGCGCGAGCCCCGTCTCGGCGAAGTGATTGCGGTGCGTGCACTTTGGGCCGTAGCGCTCGCGGCGAAAAGCCGCTGAATGGAATGGACCGCAGCCTTCCAGGCCGCGCTCCATTCGTTACCCGAACGCCTTCAGCCGGTGGCTCAATTCGTCGAGCTGTTCGAGGTTCTTATATTTGATCCGCAATTCGCCGCCGGGATCCTTATGGTCGACCGTCACGACGAAGCCCAGCACATCGGTCAAGGTGCGCTCCAGCGCGCGCGTGTCGGCATCTTTCTCGATCGATGCCTTGCGCGGCGCCTTGGCCTTGGTCGTCGCATCTTCCAATTGCACTTGCGCGGCGCGCTCCGCATCGCGCACGCTCAAGCCCTGTTCGACAATGAGTTTCGCCAGCTTTTCGGGATCTGGAATGGCCAGCAGGGCGCGTGCGTGGCCCGCCGACAAATCGCCATCGCTCAACATGCGCCGCACAGATTCCGGCAAGCGCAACAGCCGCAGCGTGTTTGCCACATGGCTGCGACTCTTGCCGATCTTCTTCGACAGATCGTCTTGGGTGTAACTGAATTCGGCAATGAGATGCTGGTAGCCTTGCGCTTCTTCGAGCGCGTTCAAATCGGCGCGCTGCACGTTTTCGACAATCGCAAGTTCGAGCGATTCCTTGTCGGTCGCTTCAACCACCTGAACCGGCACTTCGTGCAAACCCGCGCGCTGCGACGCGCGCCAGCGCCGCTCGCCGGCAATGATTTCGAACGCGTCGCTTAAGCCGCTGATCGCACGCACGAGAATCGGTTGAATGACCCCCTTCTCGCGAATGGAATTCGAGAGATCTTCCAAATCCTCTTCCGCAAAAGCTTTACGCGGATTCTTTGGATTGGGCCGCAAAAATTCGACCGGCACGCGCCGTCCGCCACGAACCGGTTCGCGCTGTGCCACAGGCTCTTCTGGCGCATCGCCAAGCAGAGCGGCAAGACCACGGCCGAGGCGCTGACGTGGAAAGTCTTCTGACATGATCGACCTGCTTCTTACTATGCGGCGCGCAAACTGCGCTCGCGCTGAATGACTTCCGATGCCAAGCGCAAATAGGCTTGGCTGCCTTGGCATTTCAAATCGTAGAGCAGCACCGGCTTGCCATGCGACGGCGCTTCGGACACGCGCACGTTGCGTGGGATGATCGTGTCATAGACTTTGTCGCCCATGAACTTGCGCACGTCGGCGACGACCTGCGTCGCGAGATTGTTGCGCGGATCGAACATCGTCAGCACGATGCCGTGAATCGTGAGCTCAGGATTGAGCGTGCGCTTCACCTGATCGACGGTCGACAGCAATTGCGACAGACCTTCGAGCGCGAAGAATTCGCATTGCAGCGGCACGACGACGGAATCGGCCGCGACCAGCGCATTGATCGTCAGCAGATTGAGCGACGGTGGGCAATCGACCAACACATAGGTGAAACGTTCGGAGTCCGGTGCCGATGACACCAGCGTCTGCACCGCATGGCGCAATTTATACGCGCGATCCTTGTGCGGCGAAATTTCGAGTTCGACGCCGAGCAGATCGAGCGTCGAGGGCGCGACGCAAAGCCGCGGCACCGCGGTTTCGCGAATGACCGCGCTCAAGGGCTGCTCGCCGACGAGCACATCGTAGGTCGAGAGCGAACGGTCCTTGCGATTGATGCCGAGCCCGGTGGACGCATTGCCCTGCGGGTCGAGATCGACGATCAGCACCCGCTCGCCAATCGCGGCCAGCGCAGTGCCCAGATTGATCGCCGTGGTTGTCTTGCCGACGCCGCCCTTCTGATTGGCAAGAACGAGAATTCTAACACCAGGATTGAGAGCCATGAAATAACTCCGGAAATTTTACATGAACTATGTTGATGCATCGCGTAACTTTACAATCACGATGCGCGCATCCTGATGCGTTTTACTTAACTTCAGTTGATAATTAAGGTTACTATATTTCACTATACTGGTCAATTCTTTATCGACATCTTGCCCCTTTAAAAACACGCCGATCGCGCCTTTCTCCAGCAGATTCTTCGTATAGTCGACCAATTGCGCCAAAGGCGCCAAGGCCCGTGCTGAAACGGCGTTCACCTCGATGTTCAAGCCGGGCAGAATGGTTTCAATTCTCCCCACATGAACTTCCGCCGGCGCGCCCGTCGCCCGTGAGACCTCGCGCAGAAAGGCGCATTTGCGCTGGTCGCTTTCCACCAAATGCACCTTCGCATCCGGCCGATCTGCCAAACGCATGGCGGTAACCAGACCAGGAAAGCCGCCGCCCGACCCGATATCCACCCACACCCGCGCCTCGGGCGCACAATCCAGCACTTGCGCAGAATCGGCGATATGCCGAACCCAAAGATGCGGCAACGTTGCGGGTGAGACCAGATTGATCGTCTTCTGCCACTTTATCAGCAAATCGGCATAGATTTGCAAGCGCTCCAGCGTTTCACGTGAAACATCCATGAGACTTAAGGCGGTCTGATAATCGTTTAACGTGTTGGTCTGCTTTGACATTTCGTGGTCTGCCGAAACCGCTCCAGAAGAATTTATGCTGCGACTTTAGGTCCTTGAACGCGCCGCCCTTCCGGGCAAAACGTAGCATTCTCGTTAAGTTGATGTCACTGATTCGGTTGGTTGCACCCGAGATTCGCAGGAGGGTGGATTGCTTCGCTCTCAGTGAGCTTAGACGGGCTGCCCATATTTCAGAGGCCCGTCCGCAAATCCGAACTCGCGCTGTCCCCTGAAACCAGTTCAAAACCGTGAACTGGGCCAAGATTCCGCCGACCAGTACGCTCTTCAGGCGCGCCGGCGAACGCGCGCGGCTAACAGCGTCAACGCGGTCGGTGTCATGCCTTCAATGCGCCCGGCGTGGCCAAGGGTTGCCGGGCGAACCTGATCGAGTTTCTGCCGCAGTTCGTGCGATAGGCCGGCAATCGCCGCGTAATCCAGCGTGTTAGGCAAGGCGAGATCCTCGTCCCGCCGGAAACGATCGATATCGGTCTGCTGCCGCTCCAAATACACGGCATATTTGGCGTCGATTTCGAGCTGAGCCGCAATATTGGGCGCGATCGACTTGAGTTCAGGCCAGATGCCGCAAAGCTGCGGCAGCTCGATTTCCGGATAGGACAAGAGCTCGAAAGCCGAGCGGCGGATCCCGTCCCGATTGAGCGCAAGGCCGTGTTTGGCCGCTTCGGTCGGCGTCAACGTCAGGGACTCGAGTCGTTCCCGCCCCTCACGCAGGGCCTGATGCCGCTGCTCGAAAGCCTGCCATCGCGCTGTTCCGATGCAGCCGGCTTGAAGGCCCTTGGCCGTAAGTCGTTGATCGGCATTGTCGACCCGCAAAGTCAGCCGATATTCAGCCCGGGACGTGAACATCCGATAGGGCTCGGTGACGCCGCGCGTGATGAGATCGTCGATCATCACCCCAAGATAGGCTTCGGCCCGATCGAAGGTCAGGCCGGGCGCACCGGACGCGGTAAGCGCCGCGTTGATGCCGGCGACCAGCCCTTGCGCCCCTGCCTCTTCATAGCCGGTCGTGCCATTGATCTGACCCGACAGAAATAGACCGGCCACCCGCTTGGTCTCCAGCGTCGGCTTTAGTTCGCGCGGGTCGATGAAATCATATTCGATCGCATAGCCCGGACGCAGAATCTCGCAGCGCTCCAGCCCGGGAATCGTTGCAATAAAGGCCTTCTGCACATCCTCGGGTAGGGAGGTGGAAATCCCGTTCGGATAGACCGTGTCGTCGTCGAGCCCTTCCGGCTCCAGGAAAATCTGATGGCTGTCGCGATCGGCGAAGCGGACGATCTTATCCTCGACCGACGGACAGTAACGCGGTCCACGGCCGGCGATTTGGCCAGAATACATCGGTGCGCGGTGGATATTGGCGCGGATGATGTCGTGTCCGGTTTCGGTCGTGCGCGTGATATGGCAATCGACTTGCGGGTTGGTGATCCGATCGGTGAGGGCGGAAAAGGGTTCAGGAACGTCATCGCCCGGCTGCCGCTCCAACGACGCCCAATCGATCGTCCTCCCGTTCAGCCGTGGCGGCGTGCCCGTCTTCAAGCGGCCGAGCGCGAAGCCGCAGCGCTCCAATGTGGCCGACAAGCCGACCGACGGCGCCTCGCCGACGCGTCCGGCCGGGATCTGTACCTCGCCCATATGAATGAGACCACGCAGGAAGGTGCCGGAGGATAGGACCAAGGCGCCGCAGGCGAAGCGGCGGCCGTCCGCCATCAAAAGAGCCTCGGCCCGGCCATTTTGCAACTCGAGATCGAACGCATCGCCCTCAATCACCGTCAAATTGTTGGTCTCCCGGATCGCCGCCTGCATCGCCAGACGGTAAAGCTTCCGGTCGGCCTGGGCGCGCGGGCCGCGCACCGCAGGGCCTTTGCGACGATTCAAGACACGAAACTGAATGCCGCCTTGATCCGCAACCCGGCCCATGAGCCCATCGAGCGCATCGATCTCGCGCACGAGATGACCTTTGCCCAAGCCCCCGATCGCCGGATTACAGGACATGGCGCCGATCGTCTCGAAGTGATGCGTCACCAGAGCCGTGCGCGCGCCCATGCGCGCCGCCGCGCTCGCAGCCTCGCAGCCCGCGTGCCCGCCTCCAACAACGATGACGTCAAAAACCTGGGACATGTTTTACTCGAATTTGATGGACACCTGCCACCCCGTCATTGCGAGCGAAGCGAAGCAATCCATCCCCCGTAGCAGCCAGAGCCCCTAACTACGAGAGCCTCTTGTCCGTCATGCAGGTGGATTGCTTCGTCGCTCCGCTCCTCGCGATGACGGCGAGGCCGTCATTTGGACCAATGCTCGGCGCTTCCGATATCACGTTTTGGTGTGCGACGCATCCGGAGTTTTGCTGGATTCTCGAGGTAAACGGGGCTTCAGAACAATCGGATGAATAGAATTCGTCAGACCCGCAGATCGTCATTGCGAGCACAGCGAAGCGATCCATCTCCGCAGCGGACAGGGTCTCCAGCTTCGGGAGCCTCTTGTTCTTCATGCAGGTCGATTGCTTCGTCGCTCCGCTCCTCGCAATGATGGCGAGGCTGTCATTTAGACCGATGCTTGGCGCCGTCGGTCCCGTGTTTTGACATCCCTCCAATGTTTCACGTGAAACATTGCCTCACTTGCCGATGCAGAAACTCGAAAAGATTTGACCCAGGATATCCTCAGGACTGATCCGGCCTGAAATCCGGCCCAGTTCGTTGGCCGCCAGGCGCAATTCTTCTGCCACCAGCTCAATGGGCAGATTTGGCGACTCAATCAAACGCGTGAGACAGGCTTCTGCTGCCTGCAAGGCCTGGCGATGCCGCTCCCGAGTGATCAGGCCACCCTCGCCGCCGACCAACCCGGCCCGTGCCCGGTTCGCGACCTCCGCCACCAATCGGTCGAGCCCTGCGCCAGTGCGGGCGGAAATGACCAGGCTCTTGTGCGCGGTGGCGCCCGGATGCGCATCGGCTTTGGTGAGGACATCGAGCTGCGGCGCGTCTGATGCGACGATCAGATCCGCCCCGCCCTGCCCGATCTCGCGCAAGCTCAAAATCAGATCGGCCCGCTCCGCCCGGGCGAGCGAGCGGCGCACACCCTCCTGCTCCACCTCATCGCTCGCCGCGCGCAGCCCGGCCGTGTCGACCAGCACCACCGGCAGTCCGTCGAGTTCGAGATGGACCTCCAGAAGATCGCGCGTCGTTCCGGCCTGAGCGGAGACGATTGCGACGTCCCGCCTCGCCAGCGCGTTCATCAACGTCGACTTGCCGGCATTGGGCGGACCGGCAATGACCACGTGAAATCCGTCGCGGATCCGCTCCCCCACCGGCGGTGCCGCAAGCAGCGCGCGAAGATCCTGCAAAACAAACTGAACACGCACCGCCATGGCGGCAGCGACATCGGCCGGAACATCGCCTTCATCGGAAAAATCGATCTCCGCTTCTACCGCAGCTTGCGCCTGCAGCAGCGCCTCGCGCCACCGTTCCGCCTGTTGTCCGAGCGCGCCGTCGAGATGGCGGAGGGCCTGTCGCCGCTGGGCCTGAGTCTCGGCGTCGATCAAATCGGCAAGACCCTCCACTTCCGTCAGGTCCATTTTGCCGTTTAGGAAGGCGCGGCGGGTGAACTCGCCAGGCTCCGCCGGGCGACATCCTGCAAGGGCGGCCAGGGCGGAAATAACACCGGCGATGACGGCGCGGCCGCCGTGCAGGTGCAGTTCCGCGCAATCCTCACCTGTAAAGCTACTGGGACCAGGAAACCACAACACCAAAGCCTGATCCAGGACACGGCCCTTCGCATCGCGCAAGGCCGCGAGCGTCGCCAGACGCGGCACCGGCACAAGGCCCGCCAGGGCCTGCAATGCATCCCGTGTTTGCGGTCCGGAAATTCGAATGATGGCGATCGCGCTTTTGCCCGCCCCTGTCGCAAGCGCGAAGATTGTCTCCTGCTGCACAAAAATCCCCTGGCTTTACCTGTCCACAACCCGATAATCGCAAGATATCACGACGGATCCCGCCATGCGCAACGAACTCGACCACTCGCTGAGCCCCTATCTGCTGCAACACCGGGACAATCCGGTCCATTGGCAGATGTGGGGCAAGGAGGCTTTGGCCGAAGCGCAGCGATTGGGCAAGCCGATTCTCTTGTCCATCGGCTATGCCGCCTGCCATTGGTGCCATGTGATGGCGCATGAGAGTTTCGAGGATCAGGCAACCGCCGATCTGATGAACGATCTCTTCGTCAATATCAAAGTCGACCGCGAGGAGCGGCCGGACATCGACCATATCTATATGAGCGCACTGCACGCGCTCGGTCAGCATGGCGGTTGGCCGCTCACCATGTTCCTGACCCCGTCCGGCGAGCCCTTCTGGGGCGGCACTTATTTTCCGCCGCAAGCCCGATATGGCCAGCCGGCCTTCAAGACCGTTTTGCGGGAAGTACGTCGAATCTATCAATCGGATCCGGACCGGATCACGCATAATACGATGACCCTCACGGAAGCCCTCCGATCGGAAACGACGGGCCGTACGGATCTCGATCTCACCCCTGCCATGTTCGACGGATTGGCCGAACGGCTCGGCCAGGCACTTGACCCGGTCAACGGCGGTCTGTCGGGCGCACCGAAGTTTCCCAATGCACCGATCCTCGAATTCCTCTGGCGCGGCGCCGACCGGCAGGAGGATGCGCATTTGCGTGAAGCGTTGCTGCACACCTTGCGGCGGATTTGCCAGGGCGGCATTTACGATCACCTTGGTGGCGGCTTCGCCCGTTACACGGTCGACGCGCGCTGGCTGGTGCCCCATTTCGAGAAGATGCTGTACGACAATGCGCAACTGCTCGACCTACTCAATCTTGCCCATCAGGCCACGGGCGAGCCGCTGTTCCGCGCCCGGATGGAGGGCGTGGTCGATTGGCTCGTGCGGGAAATGACCGATCCGCAAACGGGTGCTTTCTTCTCCAGCCTCGATGCCGACAGCGAGGGTGTGGAAGGCAAGTTCTACGTCTGGAGTTGGACCGAGATCGCGGATGTTCTGGACGAGGAAGATGCCGCTTTTTTTGCCCGGTTCTACGATTGTCCCGAGGCCGGCAATTGGCATGACGAACACACCGGTCAAAGCACCATCATTTTGAACCGGCTCGACATGCCGCTCGGCGAGGCCGGAGAAGAAGGCCGTCTCGAGGGACTGCGGCAGAAGCTCTTGGCCCGCCGCGGCGCCCGCATTCGCCCAGGGCTGGACGACAAGATCCTGGCGGATTGGAATGGCCTGATGATTGCGGCCCTGGTCCAGGCCGGATTGAGCTTGCAGCGTCGGGACTGGATCGCCATGGCGGAGCGGGCTTTTCATGGCATCGTACAATCCCTCGCCTATCGCGGCGCCGATGGACATGAGCGCATCGGCCATTCCTTTCGCGGCGGGCAAGCGGTCCGTCCGGGATTTGCCCTTGACCATGTCCAGATGATCCGCGCGGCCCTCTGCTTGCAGCAGGCGCGGCCCGATGATCCGACCTTTCTCGCGTGGGCACTCGATTGGGCGCGCGCGCTTGAAACCTATCATCTCGATCCTGTGTCTGGCTTGCTGACGCAAGCGGCGAACGACGCGCAAGACTTGATCGTCAAACTCAGTCCGACAAGCGACGATGCTGTGCCGAACGCCCATAGTGTCTGGCTCAAGGCATTGATCGAGCTTGCGGCCTTCACGGGCGACGAGACGTGGCGCGACAAGGCCGACGCGCTTTTACACAGTGTCACAGCGGCGATTGCAAAAAATCCATTTGGGCATTGTGCTTTACTCAGCGGTTTCGATTATCGCCTGCGCGCCAAGGAAATCGTCCTCATCGGCAAGGATCTCGATGCTTTGCGCCAAGCCGCCACCGGTGCATCGCCGCTCAATCGCATCATCGTCGATTTTGGCGAGGGGACATTGCCGGATCATCACCCGACGCAGGCGCAACGTGCCTTGGCTAAGCACGGCGCCGTTTTCATTTGTTCGGCGGGCACCTGCTCTCTGCCAATCTATAGCACCGCAGATTTGCGAGCCGTTTTGTCAGGTGAACGTTCTTAGATCGCGGCAGCTTCAATAAACTAGGTTCATAATCGAATTCAGACGTCTTGCGTTCGGCAGTGCATTTTGTGCGCTAGCTGGTGCATGATGCTCGCGACCGTTCAAAGGAGGTCGTGATGCGATCCGCACTGCTCATCGTTTGGACTATGGTGCCGTTGATAGTCCTTGCCGCAATCAGCGGCGCACAGGCATTCCCCGCCAAATGTTTGCTGCAAGTCGACGGCAAAAATTACCTGAACGGGCGATGCAATGTCGATGCAGATTCCGACGGCAGTTTCAGCATCGGAACAGGGGAGTCACAAGGCCCCAATGCCGGTTCGCCCTATTTTGCCTATGTGAACGTCGTTCCAGGCAATAGCGACAACGCCGAAGCATGGTGGAACGAGACACCCCGCTCCACACATGCAAACAGTTCGCTCGGGACAGTAACGCGCAGCAATGATAACGCATGTTGGATCAACGCCCGCGCGAAAATATGCTGGTCGAAATTTTAATCGATCTATTCGGCGGACGATTCGATCGCCGCCATAGTATGTGGTGGCCGGCGGCTTGCGAGGGTGATCTGCGCGAGGATGAAGGACACGAGTGCACAGACGGCAATCGCGAGAATCATCACCTGTAACGTGCCGCCGAGCGCACTGGTCACGGCCATCACCGCGGCGCCGGTCAAAAATTGCAACGTGCCCATCAGCGCCGAGGCCGTGCCGGCGATCTTGCCATGATCTTCCAACGCCAGCACCACGGAATTTGGAATGACCAGGCCGAGAAAAGCATAGCCGATGAACAACAGCACCATCGGCACGAGAATATGATTGACGCCGGCAAGCACAAGGCCCGCCAAAAGCAGCATCGGCACCACATAGCCGAAGGTCGCAAAACGAACGACGTTCCGAAGACCGAAGCGCGCGGCGAGCATGCCGTTGCTCTGCGCAGCCGCGAAGAACGCTGCCGCATTCAGCGAGAAGCATAGGCTATATTGGGTTGGCGTGAGGCCGTAATGTTCAATCAGCACGAAGGCCGAATTGGCGAGATAGGCAAAAAAGCTGCTGATGCCGAACGCGGCGATGAACGTGATTCCCAGGAACGGCAGATCGGTCATCAATGTGCGATAGCCGGCAAAAGCCGATTTGAAATCGCTTTCGGTTCGGGCGGATGGTGGACGGGTCTCAGGCAGGAAAATCGCGATCAGAACGATGCCGCCAAGCGCCGCAACGATCACCATCCAGAAGATCATGCGCCAGGTTGCCCAGGCAATGATGAAACTGCCCGTGAGCGGGGCGAGCAGCGGCGACACGCTGAAAACCAGCATCAGCAACGACATGAGCCGCACCGCCTCGGGGCCGGTATGGAGATCTCGGACCACGGCCCGAGGGACGACCATGCCGGCGCACGCGCCGATCCCCTGCAAAAAGCGGAAGCCCATCAGGACATGAATGTCCTTCGCGAGCGCACAGCCGAGGCTGCCGACCATGAAAATGCCGAGGCCAAAATAGAGCGGCATACGCCGACCCAGCATGTCGGACAAAGGGCCATAGATCAGCTGGCACACGCCGATCGCGATGAAAAACGCCATCAGGCTCATTTGCACGGTGCCGGTATCGGCGCCGAGCGTCGCCTTGATCGCCGGCAAGGCGGGCAAATACATGTCGATGGCAAATGGGCCGATGGCGCTCAGCAAGCCAAGCACCACGGCGTAGCCGACAAATTTGGGTTTCATGACGGAAGAATCGCTTTTCCAGAGATCAAAAATCGAACTGGTCCAGCTAAGCTAGGGCGCGCGACCAGATCTGGCAACAGCCGCGCCCCAGTTGGAACGCGCGTCAGGTATTCATCTTCTCGAAGAAATCCGCATTGACCTTGGTCTCGCGCAACTTGCCCAAGAGGAATTCGATGGCATCCACCGTCCCCATCGGGTTGAGAATGCGGCGCAGCACATACATTTTCTTGAGCACGTCCGGCGGCACCAGCAGTTCCTCTTTGCGCGTGCCGGAGCGGGTGATGTCGATTGCCGGAAAGACGCGCTTGTCGGACACTTTGCGGTCGAGGATGATTTCCGAATTGCCCGTGCCCTTGAATTCTTCGAAGATCACTTCGTCCATGCGCGATCCGGTATCGATCAGGGCGGTGGCGATGATGGTGAGCGAGCCGCCTTCTTCGATATTGCGCGCCGCACCGAAGAAGCGCTTCGGCCGCTGCAGCGCGTTCGCGTCGACACCGCCGGTCAGCACCTTACCTGACGACGGCACGACGGTGTTATAGGCGCGGCCGAGACGGGTGATCGAATCGAGCAGAATGACCACATCGCGGCCATGCTCGACCAGACGCTTGGCCTTCTCGATCACCATTTCCGCCACTTGTACGTGCCGCTGCGCCGGCTCGTCGAAGGTCGAAGACACGACCTCGCCTTTGACCGACCGCTGCATGTCAGTGACTTCTTCCGGCCGTTCGTCGATCAAAAGCACGATCAGATAAACATTGGGATGGTTGGCGGTGATCGATTGCGCGATATTCTGCAGCAGCACCGTCTTACCGGTGCGCGGCGGCGCGACGATAAGTGCGCGCTGGCCCATACCGATCGGCGAGACAATATCGATGACGCGGGCAGAATAATCCTTGCGGGTCGGATCCTCGATCTCGAGCCGCAACCGCCGGTTCGGATAAAGTGGCGTCAGATTGTCGAAATGCACCTTGTGCCGAATTTTTTCCGGATCTTCGAAATTGATCGTCGTGACTTTGAGCAGCGCGAAATAGCGCTCGCCTTCCTTAGGGCTGCGAATCATCCCCTCGACCGTATCGCCCGTGCGCAGGCCGAAACGGCGGATCTGTGACGGCGACACATAGATATCGTCCGGACCGGGCAGGTAATTGGCGTCCGGCGAGCGCAAGAAGCCGAAACCGTCCTGCAGCACTTCGACGACCCCTTCGCCGATAATCTCGATCTCTCGGCTGGCCAGTTGCTTCAAGATGGCAAACATCAATTCTTGTTTGCGCATGATCGAGGCGTTTTCGACCTCATGTTCTTCGGCAAAGGAGAGCAATTCAGTCGGGGATTTGGCTTTTAATTCTTGAAGTTTAATTTCCCGCATTGTGGGGGGTTATCCTGGAAAAGAGCCACGTTCTCCGTGGCCCATAAGGGGGAGAAAGCAGCTCATTCAAGCGCAAACAGACGTTGCGCTCCGATGTTTCAGCGCGGAATTTTGCGCCACGCAAAAGTTAAGAAACATCCAACTGCATAGGGAGGGAATTCATCATTTATGCTGATTCCAGATCTTTGGCAAGAGAGCCCAAATCTTTTTGAACCTAGGCGAACAAGATAGGGCTTGAACGCCGTTCAAGTCAGAACGGTCGTACGATCACCATAATGACAATGCCGATCAGCAGGACCGTCGGGATTTCGTTCAAAATCCTGTAATATTTTGAAGATTTTACGTTCCGATCCTCGGCGAAGGCACGCACTTTGCCGACCAGAATGCCGTGCACCGCCGAAAGAAGAAGAACCAACGCAAATTTGGCGTGAAACCAGCCCTGTTTATAGGCTTCGCTTTCATAAGCGAGCCACAGCCCGGTCAGCCATGCCACCACCATGGCGGGATTGATGATCGCCTTCAGCAACCGGCGTTCCATCACCTTGAACGTCTCCGATTGCGGCGAGCCGACCGGCGTCTCGGCGTGATAGACGAACAGGCGCGGCAGATAGAGCATTCCCGCCATCCAGGCGAAATCCGCAATCACATGCAGCGCCTTGATCCATAAATACATGATCATATCTCCGAAAAGGTCCGAATGCGCTTCAGCATTTGCTCGACATGGGCGATCGGCGTCTCGGGCAGAATGCCGTGGCCGAGATTGAAGACATGGCCGCCTTTGGCGAAAGCCTTCAAAATGCCGTCCACCGCGTGATCTAGCGCCTTGCCCCCTGCAAGCAACGCGAGCGGATCGAGATTGCCTTGCACCGGCACGAGGCTCTGTACCTCCCGCTGGGCGAAAACAGGGTCGACTGCCGTATCGAGACCGATCATATCGGCTCCCGACAGCCGCGCGACCCGGACGAGATGCGATGCGGCGCCGCGCGGAAACGCGATGATCTTCGCTTGCCGATGCTTACTCCTGACCCCGCCGATGATCTTTTGCAGGGGGATGAGGCACCATTTATCGAACTCGCCCGCAGGCAAGACGCCTGCCCAGGAATCGAAGATCTGTACCGCATCCACGCCGGCGGCGATCTGCTCGTTCAGATAGGCAATGGAGGCGTCGATGAGCTTGTCGATCAGCCGTTCCATCAGGTCCGGAAAGCGATAGGCGAAGAGCCGGGCCGGTGCCTGATCGGGCGTGCCGCGACCGGCAATCATGTAACTTGCAACGGTCCAGGGCGCGCCACAGAAGCCCAGAAAAGCCACATCCGCTGGCAGCTCGGGTCGCACCCGCTGGATGGTCTCGAAAACCGGCGCAAGGCGCTTCAAATCGATCCTATCGTGTAACCGCGCAAGGTCCGCTGCGGTTTCGATCGGCTTCAGTCTCGGCCCCTCGCCGACCTCGAACGAGACCTCTTGTCCCAGCGCATCGGGAATGACGAGAATATCGCTGAAGAGGATCGCCCCGTCGAAGCCAAAACGGCGGATGGGCTGCAAGGTCGCCTCGCTGGCAAGCTTGGGCGAATAGCAAAAATCGAGAAAGCTTTTGGCGCTTCCTCTTATGTCGCGATATTCGGGCAGATACCGCCCCGCCTGCCGCATCAGCCAGACCGGACGCTGGGCAATGTGTTCGCCTTGCAAGACGCGAAGCAGCGGCTTGGCTTGAGAGGAAGCACGGACGTTCAAGGTCATATCTAAATATCTTTTTAAATCTTTGACTCTGTGTCTGCTGTGCTTAGAGCTTGGATTGTCATTATCCGCAAGCCCGCACATTCCATCCCCGCGTTAATCGTAAATTTACCGCTTCGCGCGGCGGCTTGCGCACGCTTACGCCCATTAATAATTCGTTAAGGTTTTCAAACGGTAACCTAGGTCTATGTTAAGGTATTGTTAAGATTTTCTCCCCGTTATCCCCGTTTCTCAGAGAAGGAGTATCTTATTTCATTCACCTCATCTTTACTGTTGATGGGTCGTCGCGAAATCGTCATCCTGTCCCCAGTCCGCCTGTTTGCGGCCGACCTGTCCCGCGTTTTCCACAAGCTCCCTCCCCGCCTGTGAAAAGATGAGAGCGTCCCGATGAGCCGCAATTATTTCCACCTGCATCTCGTCTCGGATGCGACCGGCGAAACCTTGATTTCCGTCGGTCGGGCGGCATCCGCCCAGTATCAGGGCGTTTCCTCGATCGAGCACGTCTATCCGCTGGTGCGCAGTACCCAGCAACTCGACCGGGTGATCTCCGAAATCGACAATGCGCCCGGCATCGTTCTCTACACATTGGTAGAACAGGACCTGATCGAAAAGCTGGAGGCAGCCTGCAAGGAGAGCGGTTCGCCCTGCTTTTCGGTGCTGCAGCCGATTCTGAACTTGTTTCAGTCCTATCTCGGCACCGTCTCCGATGCGCGGCCCGGCGCGCAGCACATGCTCAATGCCGATTATTTCAAACGGATCGACGCGCTGAATTTCACGATGTTGCACGACGACGGTCAGATGCCCGCCAATATGGAGGAGGCCGACGTGGTGCTTTTGGGCGTTAGTCGCACGTCGAAAACGCCGACCTCGATCTACCTCGCCAATCGCGGGATCAAGACGGCGAATATTCCGATCGTGCCGGGCGTGCCGCCGCCGGCCGGTCTTTCCGATCTGCGCAATCCGCTCATCGTCGGCCTGTTCGCGTCGCCCGAGCGCATCGTGCAGATCCGGCAAAACCGTCTGCTCAGCTTGAATGCTGATATCGAAACGCCCTATGTCGATAAAATGTCCGTCGCCGAAGAGATCGCGCAATCGCGGCGGCTGTTCAATCAATATGGCTGGCCAGTGATCGACGTCACTCGGCGCTCGATCGAGGAGACCGCAGCGGCGATAATCGATCTTTACCGGGCGCATCGGATGAAGTTCATTGCCCAAGCCTGATCGGCCGACATTCTGGCGCGGCGATAGGCCGCTGCTGCTCGCTTCGAAAAGCGCCGTCCGCCAGGATCTTCTGCGTGCCGCTCGTCTCGCTTTCACTGCCGTTCCAGCTCAGGTGGACGAGCGGGCTCTCGAGCGCGAACATGGCGGATCGCCCGAAAGTCTCGCACGGCATCTGGCCCGCGCCAAGGCATTGGCCGTCAGTGCGCACCATCCCAAACATTATGTTCTGGGCTGCGATCAAATCCTGTGTCTTGACGGCACGATCTTTCATAAGCCCGAGACGATGCAGGACGCGGCGGCCCAGTTGCAGCAATTTGCCGGCAAGACGCATCGCTTGATCTCCGCCTTCAGCCTCGTTGCGCGCGGCGATGTCATTGCCGAAGAGTCCAGCGAAGCGCGCCTGTCCATGCGGAAGATGTCGGGCGACTTCATCGCCGCCTATCTCGATGCGATAGGGGACGCGGCGTTACAGTGCGTCGGCGCCTATCAGATCGAGGGTACGGGCATGCACTTGTTCGAGACGGTCGAAGGCGATCATTCGACGATCTTGGGGTTGCCGCTGCTGAAATTGCTTGCGGCCCTGCGGCGCTTGGACCTGATGATCGGCTGACAGGTTTTGCGCAGCAAGGAAGTCCATGCGCGTGACAGCTTGTGCATAAGTCCTGTATAGGCTGTGTATAAACTTGTATTTGTGAGGCCTTCGTCATGCTCGTTCTTGGTCTCACCGGCTCCATCGGCATGGGCAAATCGACGGTGGCGGCGGTTTTCCGCGCTATGGGCGTTCCGGTCGATGATGCCGATGCGAGTGTCCATGCGCTTTATCGCGGCAAGGCCGTTCCGTTGATCGAAGCGGCCTTTCCAGGGGTCAGTCGCGCCGGCGCCATTGATCGCGCCTTGCTCGGGCAACAAGTGCTGCACGATCCCGAGCAATTGGCAAAATTGGAATCGATCATCCATCCGCTCGTGCGCGAGATGCGTGACGCGTTTTTGCAGCAGGCTGAAAAGAACGGTGCGCGCGTCGCGGTTGTCGATATTCCGCTGCTTTTCGAAACGGGTGGGGATAAGTACGTGGATATGGTCGTCGTCGTCTCGGCGCCGCTCGCCGTGCAAAAGGCGCGCGTGCTAACACGCGAAGGAATGAGCGAAGCGCGCTTCCACGCCATTCTCGCCAAACAGATGCCGGATGCGGAGAAGCGGCGCCGGGCGCATGTCGTGATCGATACGGCGGGGGATCTCGATTTCACCAGGCGGCAGGTGCGGGATCTGTTGCGGGCGCTCAGCGCACTAGATTAGGTTGATAACGATGCGTGAGATCATTCTCGATACCGAAACGACGGGGCTCGATCCCAACAAGGGCGATCGGCTCGTCGAAATCGGCTGTGTCGAAATCGTCAATCAGATCCCTTCGGGCCAGACCTACCACGTCTATATCAATCCGGAACGCGACATGCCGATGGAGGCGTTCAACGTGCACGGCCTGTCGAGCGAGTTCCTGAGCGACAAGCCAGTGTTTACCGCTGTCGTCGACGACTTTCTCGCCTTCATCAGCAACGCGCGCTTGGTCATTCACAACGCCGAATTCGATATGCGTTTCATCAATGCCGAATTGAAACGCGCCGGGCGCGAGACGATCGGCATGGAGAATGTGGTCGATACGCTGGCGATCGCGCGGCGCAAGCATCCAGGCGCGCCCAACAATCTCGATGCCCTGTGCCAGCGCTATCGCATCGACAATTCGCGCCGCACCAAGCACGGCGCATTGATGGACGCGGAGATTCTCGCCGAAGTCTATGCCGAGCTGAGCGGCGGCCGGCAGGCCGCGCTTGGATTGAGCTCCAACGTGGTGGCGATGCGCCAGGAGGCGGGCAAGTCGCGGGTCAAGACGCGCCCCACGCCGTTGCCGCCGCGCGTGACCGACGAAGAGCTTGCCGCCCATCGCACCTTCGTCGCGACGCTCGGCGAACAATCTATTTGGGCGCAATATTCAAAAGAAAAAACGGACCAGTGAAAGGGTCCGTTTTCGCGCTATACGGCTGCTTTTTCGCTCAAGTCTTGGCTTGCACCGCGGCCGACTCCGCCATGCGTTGGGCGTAGAGCGAGGCAAAGTCGATCGGGTCGAGATTGAGCGGCGGGAAACCGCCATTGGAGACCGTGGAGGAGATGATCTGCCGGGCGAAGGGGAAGAGGAGCCGCGGGCATTCGATCATGACGACCGGATGTACATGTTCCTGCGGGAAATTCGCCACCCGGAAAATGCCGGCATAATCGAGTTCGAATTTGAACAAGGGCTTGGCGGCATCGCCGGCGAAGCCTTCGATCATCAAATTGACCTCGAAAAGGTGATCGCCCACCTGCTTGCCGTTCACATTGACATTCACGGAAAGGCCCGGTTGGCCTTGCTGGCCCTCCAAGGATTGCGGCGCGCGCGGGTTCTCGAAGGACAGGTCCTTAATATATTGCGCGAGAACGGCGAGTTGCGGGGCAGCCTCGGTGTCTTGGGCGGCTTTGCCATTGGCCTCGGCCATGGGAGGTCTCCTCAGGGTGGGAAATCGTGCGAATCTACGGTTGGCCTAGGTTCCGTGCCCTAGCGCCGCCGCCGCGTAGCACGGATGATCACAGCGAACAAGGTGGGACCGGTGCGCAAAAAGCGGGCCGCGTTCCACTCCTATCGCGGCTCGTCGACAGGCTTCCACAGATCGGCGGAAAGATCGACCACCTTGGGTTGTTTGGGCGCGCGCGGGGCGGTAAAGGCTGGCGCCGGCGCCAAGCGGCCGGTCAGCCATTGCCGGATGACCGGTAGGGCGAGGACGAAGCCCACGACGTCGGAAAGAAATCCCGGCAAAATCAACAGAATAGCGCCAATCGCCGTCAATGTGCCGTCGACCACCGCGCTTTCGCGCAGCACGCCGCCGTCCAAATTGCGGCGCAAGGCGGCGATCGTGTCCTGGCCGAGTTTTTTCAGCAGGAGTCCGCCCAAAATGCTGGTCGCGAGGCCCAAGAGCAGGGCTCCACCGAGGCCGATTGCCTCCGCCACTGCCCAAAAAGCGTACCATTCGGCCACGAACCAAGCCAGAACGGCGAGAATCACGATGTGTTTGCGGCGCATGATCAACCTCTTAGGGCGAAACCAACATCCTGCCGCGGAATCCGAAAACCTCGTCAGGCCAGCGGAACAGGGCTATATATCAATCGGTGTCTTCGCCCGGCCCATGATATATGACAATGGGGTGAAGATCCCAAGGGGTCCCGAGAGACCCTTTGACGAATTACAGACGAATTAGAGATGGGTGAATGACCGGGTCGTACGATATCTCCACACTGATCCTTGCCGTGGCCGCGGCGCTTGTGGTGTGGTGGCTGTATACTGTGCTCGGGACCCGAAACGGCCATGAGCGGCCGCCGTTCGACCCGTTTCAGAACCCGTCGCCCAAAGAGGATACCCGACCGGGTTTCGGCCAGAACACCAATGCATTGCGCATGCCCGTTCCGGCCAATGACGCGACGCCGGTCAAGCCGATCACCGATCCGGACCGCTGGAAGGGTGTGATCGCAGAGGGCTCGTCCGCGGATAAAGGCCTTGATGCGATCCTGGTTGCGGACCCCGCCTTTTCCGGTTCGTCATTTCTGAGCGGCGCGCGTTCGGCCTACGAGATCATTCTGACTGCTTTCGCCGCCGGCGACACCAAAACCCTCAAGCCTCTTCTGGCGCCGGATGTCTACGCCTCCTTCGCCCAGGTGATCGGCGAGCGCCGGGAACGCGGCGAGCGGGTCGAGACGACATTCGTGTCGATGGACCAAGCCTGTATCGAATCCGCGGACGTGCGCGGCCGCATGGCGCATATCGTCGTGCGATTCGTGTCGAAATTGATCAGCGCGACCTATGACAAGGCCGGCGCCGTGGTTGCCGGCGAGGCGGGCAAGGTGGCCGACGTCACCGACGTCTGGACCTTCGAGCGCGATATCGGTTCGCGCAATCCCAATTGGCTGCTCGTCACCACCCATTCCGATGCTTGATGTGAGGATGGAGCCGTTTTTGGGACCTAGCGGCGCAACCCTGTGCCCGCTTGTTTTTGCCGATCTTGTGGGATTTGCCGAAGACGATCTGAGCGCGGCGTTCGAGACGTTCCGCCGCACGGCGGAGGCACATCTTGCCGGCACACCGCCCTTGCGGCCCGGCGTGCCGGTGGACGCAAAGTTGACGGACCTGTTCCGCCGCGTTGCGAGCCTGCGGGCGGAACTGGGGCAGGCTGAGGCTTGTGCTTTTTTTTCGACGCATTTCGTCCCGTGCGAAATCAGGCCGGCGCCGGACTCGCGCGACGAGCGCGCCAATTTCCTGACCGGCTATTACGAACCGGAGGTTGCCGGTTCGCCTACAGAAACAGCTGAATTTGCCGCGCCCATTCTGGCTCGGCCCGACGATCTCGTGACACTGAACGAGGGCACACCGCGCCCCGACGGTTTCGATCCAGGCCTCGCGGCGGCCCGGCGGCGTGCTGATGGCGCGCTCGAGCCTTATCCGATGCGCAGCGAGATCGAACGCGGCGCGATCACGCGCCATACCAAGCCGGTCGTGTGGCTGCGCGACCTGGTCGAAGTCTTTCTCATTCAGGTGCAGGGATCGGCCCGCGTGCGCCTGCCCGACGGAGATTTGCTGCGCCTGACCTATGCCGGCCGTAACGGTCAGCCCTATACGTCGATCGGCCGCCTGATCGTCGAGGAACATGGCGTGCCCTTGGCCGAAATGTCATTGGCACGGCTTAAATCCTGGCTGCGGGATCATGGTCTGAACGAGGGCGATGAGGGCCGCAACGTCATGCAGCGAAACCGTTCTTACGTTTTCTTCCGCGGCGGCAGTGCCGCCGATCCCGCCCAGGGGCCAATTGGCGCGGCCGGCGTGTGGCTGACGCCGCTGCGCTCGATCGCGGTCGATCGGCGCACTTGGCCCTACGGATTGCCGTTCTGGATCGAGTCCGAAATGCCATGGCAAGGCGAGTACGCGACCGGCTTTCGCCGCCTCATGATCGCGCAAGATACCGGTTCGGCGATTCTGGGCGCAGCGCGCGCCGACGTGTTTTTCGGCACGGGAGACGAGGCCGGCGTGCGCGCCGGCGGAATCCGGCATTCCGGCCGGTTCGTCGTGTTTCTGCCCAAGGGGAGTGTGCCGTGAAGGAACCGCGCACGCTGCTCAAATCCGGCGACCGGCGGCTGAGCGACGAAGATATCGAGCTGTGGCTACACGTGACGCGGCATGTCAAAGCGCGTCCCGGCGTCCACCGTCCACCGGCGCCCGCACGTCCGGCTCCTGCCAAACCGCCCGCTGCAAGCTCGGCACGATCCAAAACGGATCCTGTAGCGCCGCCGCCGGCCAAGCCCGCTTTGCCGCCGCTCGTGCCGCTGGAGCGGCGTATGCGGCAGAAGGTGAGCCGGGGGCGGATCGAGGTCGATGGCGTGATCGATTTGCATGGGTTGCGCCAGAGCGCGGCGCATGACGCGCTGATCGGGTTTCTTCTGCGCGCGCAAGCGGATGGCGCCAAACTGGTGGTCGTGGTCACGGGCAAGGGCAAGTCGGTGCGCGACGAATTGGGTTATGGCCGCGAAGGTGGCATTTTACGGCGGTTCGTGCCGCAATGGCTGGCGAGTCCCGAATTGCGCAGCGTCGTTGTCGGCTATGAGGAAGCATCGATCGCCCATGGCGGGGCGGGCGCGCTTTACGTCCGGATCCGCCGCCTGGGGCGCCACCCATGACGCCGTTCGGCGAAAAGCTGCGCGAATTGCGCGAAGCGCGCGGCATAACGCTGAAAACGCTGGCCGCCGATTTCGGCGTGTCGGCCGCCTATCTTTCAGCGCTGGAGCATGGCCATCGTGGCAAGCCGCCGTGGCGGTTCGTGCAGCATACGATCGCCTATTTCAACATTATTTGGGACGAGGCGGACGAGCTCAATCGCCTCGCCCAACTCTCGGCCCCGCGCGTCATTGTCGACACGTCGGGCCTGTCCTCGCGCGCCACCGAACTCGCCAACCGTTTGGCGCGCGAGGTCAAGGGGCTGGAGCCCGAGGATTTGGCCGCCATGCTCGCCATTCTCGAGGAGCGCAAAACCAAGCGGAAGACGGGCTGAGGCGTAATACCAACGGTCACGAAGAGTGACCGTTGGTTCCTTTCTTCATTTTTCGCCTTTTCAAGGCGATAGCGAAAAATGAAGAGCGGTCCAAAGGTCGCGTCCGCGACCTTTGGTACAAGGTTTCCGCGCTTGACGCCCCGCACCAGCAATGCGACAGGGGCAGGCTTTTTGAACTCGGATGCGATGATGACCCAAAGTTACGATGTGCTCGGAATCGGCAATGCGATCATGGACGTCATCGCCCGGGCGGACGATGCGTTTCTGGTGCGGGAGCGCATTCCAAAGGGCGCGATGAACCTGATCGACGAAGAGCGCGCCGAGCATCTCTATGGGGCCATGGGCCAGGCGACGATCATCTCCGGCGGCTCGGCCGCAAATACGATCGTCGGCGTGCAAAGCCTCGGCGCCCGTGCCGCCTATATCGGCAAGGTGAAGGCCGACGATGTCGGCGATCTTTTCGCGCATGATCTACGCTCGACCGGCGTGCATTTCGCGACGCTGCAGCCGAAGGACGGTCCCGCGACCGCGCGCTCCTTCATCTTCGTCACCGAAGACGGCGAGCGCACGATGAATACGTATCTCGGCGCGTCGCAGAATCTGTCCGTCGCGGACATCGATTCGCGACTCGTCGAATCTTCCGCCATCGTCTACCTCGAAGGCTATTTGTGGGACCCGCCCGCCGCCAAGGATGCTTTCGTCAAGGCCTCGCATATCGCCCACAAGGCGGGCCGGCGCGTCGCCCTCACCTTGTCGGATTCGTTTTGTGTCGATCGCTATCGCGCCGAATTTCTCGACCTGATGCGCAAAGGTATCGTGGACATTGTCTTCGCCAATGAGAGCGAGGTGAAATCGCTCTATGAGACGAGCGATTTCGAAACGGCGGTGTCGGCGCTGCGCGATGAGAACGTGCTTGGCATCGTCACGCGGTCGGAGCTTGGGTCGATGGTTGTCGAAGGCCAAGCGACCCATGTGGTTCCCGCCTTCCCGATCGACAAGCTCGTCGATACGACCGGCGCCGGCGATTTGTTTGCCGGTGGTTTTCTCTATGGTCTTGCCAAAGGCGCCGATTACGTCACCTGCGCCAATCTCGGGGGACTTGCCGCCGCCGAGATCATTCAGCACCTGGGCGCCCGCCCGCAGCTCGATCTTGCCCAGCACGCCAAGATGCATGGGCTTGGATAGACGAGACGTTTCTTTCAAGTTGGCACGGCCTTCGCGGCTTTGGGAAAGCCATGGCTCTTGGCGAGCCAGATCGTGGCAAGGCTCAATGCGAGCAGACCGGCGGCAATCCAGGGAAACGGTGCGATCCCGAATTGGCTGAGGACGAAGCCGCCGATCACGCCGCCGCCGGCAACGGAAAGGTTCCAGACCGTCACCAGAAACGCTTGCGCGACATCCGCGGCTTCGCCCCCGGTTTGCGACGTCGCCGCGGTGAGCAGCGCCGGGCCTATCCCGTAGGCAATCCCCCAAAAGGCGATGGCAAGAGTTACGGCGCTTGGCGACTCGTTCCACGCGCCAAGCGCGATGGCGCAAGCGGCGAAAAGGAGCGTCGAGCCGAGGATCATGCCGCGCAGCCAGCGGTCGGCCCAGATTGCGGAGACGATGACACCCAAGACCGATGCGCCGCCGAAAATCAGCAACAGCGAGTCGACATGCTCGGTCAAATGCGCGTTGGCGAGCAACGGAGCGATATAGGTGTAAAGGATGCTGTAGGCCAGTACATAGGTGAGCGTCGCAAAAAGCACCGCCCGCAGCCCGGGTAAAAAGAATGTCGGGACGAGCCGCACCTTGGCTTGGCGCGCATGGCCGGCGGCATCGGGCAAGGCGATCGCCATCCACATAAGATCCAAAATGCCGCAAAGGCCAACGATGCAGAAGGTTTCGCGCCAGCCGATGATTTTGCCGAGGAAAGCCACCGTCGGTGCGCCGAGGGTGAAGGCAAGCGGGATCGCCAGGGTCATGATCGCGATGGTCCGGGCCGCCAGATGCGGCGGCACGAGACGAAGCGCATAGACAAAAACGACGGACCAATTCAGGCCGATGAAAATGCCGCCCAAGAACCGCGCGCCGAGGGTGATGACATATTGGTCGGACAAAGCGGTGACGCAATTCATCGCCACGAGCCCACCGGCCGCGATCAGCGTCAGACGCTTGCGCGAGATCCCTTGCGTCGTCAGCATCAAAGGAATCGCGGCCAGCATCGCGCCGATGCCGGTGGTGGCGATGAACTGGCCGGACAGACTGTCCGAAATCCGAAGCCCTTCGCTGATCTGCGGCAGGAGCCCGGCCGGCATGATTTCGGTGAGCAAGGCGATGAAGGCGGCGAACGTCAAGGCCGCGAGTTTGGCGAGAGGCAGGCGGTTGCTGCGATCGGTGGGATTGGCCGGTCCTGCAAGACGAGGCTCGGTTTCGAGGCAAGATGGCGAGGTCATCCAAAACTCCTGATGGGACGCGGCAGGGGCCGCGCGAGGCCGCCGCAAGCGGGCGGCGCTGTTAAGCAGGAGCTAGCAGATGATTGATTGTGGACAACACGGCCATATATCCAAACAGTTCTGACAAAACGGTCATGAATCGCGCGAGTAAGATGTCATGATGGATAGTTTGGGTCCGCTCAATATCTTCGTGCAGGTGGCCGATGCCGGAAGCTTTACGCTGGCCGGACGGCGGCTGAGCATTTCCTCCTCCGCCGTGAGCAAGGCGGTCGCGCGGCTCGAACAGAAGCTTGGTGTCCATCTTTTTCAGCGTTCCACGCGCGCGATCACCTTGACGGCGGAAGGCGCGTGTTTTCTCGAACGCTGCCGGCGGATCTTTGAGGAGCTTGAACGGGCCGAATCGGATTTTTCAAAAGTTCGCGGCAAGCCGAGCGGCCGGTTGAAGATCAGCGTGCCGCTGATGGCCGTTCTTTCCATCCCGAAGTTGACCGAATTTCGCAACACCTATCCCGACATTCAACTCGAAATCGATTGCTCCGATCGTCTGGTCAATGTGATCGACGAGGGGTTCGATGCGGTGATCCGCACGGGAGAGCCGCATGATTCCACGCTGATTGGCCGCAAGGTCGGATCGTTCCGCCTGCTGATCGTCGGCGCGCCCGATTATCTGCGCCGGCGCGGCACGCCTATGCGTCCGGAAGATTTGGCTACGCACGATTGCATCTACTATCGCCTGCCCGCGACGGGAAAGCTGCAGGATTGGGCGCTTGGTTGCACCGTCGAGGCGGATTGGCAACCGGGTGCCGCCATGGTCGTCAACACGCTGGAGCCGCAATTGCGGCTTGCCGAAGCGGGGATGGGTCTTGCATCGATTCCCGATATCGCCATCCAAGAGCAATTGGCGAGCGGCGCACTTGTGCCTGTGCTACAGGATCATTGCCGCGAGATACCGTTTTATATTCTCTGGCCGTCGAGCCGCTTCATGACGCCGCGGCTGCGCGCCTTCGTCGACTTCGTGATCGCGGACAAGGAACCGGCAAAACCTGTCGCCTGGGGCCGCTAAGGGGCCGCTCACAATTTGCGCAGCGAGACGCGCTCGATCTGATGGTCGGACCCTTTTTTCAGGATGAGGCTCGCGCGCGGCCGAGTCGGCAGGATATTCTCGCGCAAGTTCGGCAGATTGATCTGCGACCAGACCGATTTCGCCATCTCGACGGCTTCGGTGTCTGAGAGGTCGGCGAATTTGCGGAAGAAGCTGCTGGGATCGCGGAAGGCCGTCTCGCGCAATTTCATGAAACGCGCGACATACCAGGACTCCAATTGCGCCTCGGTCGCATCGAGATAGATAGAGAAATCGAAGAAGTCGGAAACGAACGGAATTTCGCGCAATTCCTTGCCGCCGCGATTGGGTTGCAAAACGTTCAGGCCTTCGAAGATCAAAATGTCCGGCCGGTCGACGGTGACCGTTTCGCCCGGCACCACATCATAGACGAGATGCGAATAAATCGGCGCCTGGACATGATGCTTGCCGGCCTTCACATCGGCGAGAAAGCGAATGATTGCGGTGCCGTCGTAGCTTTCGGGAAAGCCTTTGCGCTCCATCAGGCCTTGCGCCTGCAGCTCGGCATTCGGATAGAGAAAACCGTCGGTGGTGACGAGGTCGACCTTGGGCGTATTCGGCCAGCGCGACAACAGCGCGCGCAGCACGCGTGCCGTCGTCGATTTGCCGACGGAGACCGAGCCGGCGACGCCGATGATGTAAGGCACTTTGCCATCCTCGGCGCCGAGGAAGCGCTGGGTCGCCTTGAACAGCCCCTGAGTCGCCGCGACATAAAGCGCGAGCATGCGCGAGAGCGGAAGATAGATGGCGACGACTTCCTCGATCGAAATCGGGTCGTTCAGCGATTGCAGCTTGGCGAGATCGTCGATGGTCAGGGTCAGCGGCGTGTCGGCGCGAAGGGCCGCCCATTCGCTGCGGCTGAAATGCCGGTACGGTGAAAGTTCGGCCTCTTCGGAATTGCTCGTCACGCGTTGATCCATTTCAGCCCGCCCCCCAGGCGCATCTGTCATCCCGAGGGCGGATCACAGTGTCCCTTTTATTGCGTTTGCCGCGCGGCCTTCTCCTCCAAACCGGATTGACCGGTGCGCCGTGCCAATTCGTCCATAACATCCTGCAACGGAACGCCGCCAGCCTGCAAGACGACGAGCAGATGATACAGCACGTCGGCGGCTTCCATTTTCAGCGCCTTTTTGTCGCCCTGGATCGCCGCGATCACGGTTTCGACCGCCTCCTCGCCGAGCTTCTTGGCGGCGAGCGGCTGGCCGCCGTCGAGCAATTTGCGGGTGTAGGACGTGTCGCCCGAGGCTTTGGCGCGGGCCGCAATCAGGCCGGCGAGATCATCCAGGGTAAAAGCAGACATCAGCTATCCATCCGCATCGGGATACCGGCTTGCGCCATATGGGTTTTGGCCTCGCCGATCGTATATTCGCCAAAATGGAAGATCGAGGCCGCGAGAACCGCGCTGGCATGGCCCTTTTTCACCCCGTCGACGAGGTGATCGAGTGTGCCGACGCCGCCCGAGGCGATGACCGGGATCGACACCGCATCGGCGACGCTACGGGTGAGCTCAAGATCGAAGCCGACCTTCGTGCCGTCGCGGTCCATAGAGGTGAGCAGGATTTCGCCGGCGCCGAGCTCCGCCACTTCGCGGGCGAAATTCACCGCGTCGATGCCGGTGCCCTTGCGGCCGCCATGGGTGAAGATTTCCCACTTGCCGGGCGCGACATTCTTCGCGTCGATCGCCACCACGACGCATTGGCTGCCGAACTTTTCCGCCGCCTCCTTCACGAAGGCGCGGTTGGCGACGGCGGCCGAATTGATCGACACTTTGTCGGCCCCTGCGAGCAGCAGGTTGCGAATATCGTCGAGCTTGCGCACGCCGCCGCCGACCGTGACCGGCATGAAGCAGCAGCCGGCGGTGCGCGCGACGACATCGAACAGGATGCCGCGGTTTTCATGGGTCGCGGTGATGTCGAGAAAACACAATTCATCCGCGCCGGCCGCGTCATAGGCGATCGCGCATTCGACCGGATCGCCCGCGTCGCGCAGATTGAGGAAACTGACGCCTTTGACGACACGGCCGTCTTTGACATCGAGACAAGGAATGATGCGGGATTTCAGCATGGCGAGGCTTTGTGGGATTGTCGCGCTTGTGTCAAGGTAGCGTTGGAGCCTGGGATTTATAGGCCAATTTGTCAAAAGTTGCCTTTGGCGCAAGGATTGCCGGGCGGCCTGAGGCCTCCTTTGGGTTGGGCGAAATGAACCCCGGTCGTCAGCGCGCCGTCCTTCATACCGACCTAAAAACGGCTCTTGGGCCGTCTGCCAATGTCGTCGCTATAATGCGAAGTGCCGTTGCGAGTTCGTCGCGAGAGGATGCGCAGGCAAGGTTAATTCGCACGGCATGTTCGACAGGTTGGCGATCGGCCGCGAAGGCCGTTGCCGGCATGACGGCGACACCCTTGGCTTTGGCGTTGGCCGCAAACTCGTCCGAACGCCAGGGTGCGGGCAATTTCAACCATATAAACATGCAGCGCGGGTCGAAATTAAAGTCAGCGCCGGCCAAAATTGCCGTTGCGATCAGGTTGCGCGCCCGCAGTTCGGTGAGCTGCGCGTTAAGAATCGCCTGGGCCGTGCCATCATTCAGCCAACGGCTTGCAACTAGGGCACTAAGCGGATTGGACATCCAAGCTGTCGTGCGCACGGCATCTGCCGCCAGCACCGCACGACCGTTCGGGCAAAGCAAATAGCCAATGCGCAATCCCGGCGCCAGTGCCTTCGACAATGCGGAAATATGATACGTGCGCTCTGGCGCCAATGTGATCAGCGCGGGCGGTCTCACCTTCAGCATCGGGCCATAGACGTCATCTTCGATAATCGTCACATCGTGTTGTTCGGCGATTTTTACCAGCGCATGTCTGCGCGCTTCGCTCATCGTCACCACGCAAGGATTATGCAGCGACGGTATGACGAAAACAGCCTTGATCCGCTGGCGGCGGCAAAGATCGTCCAACTCGTCAGCGGCGAGTCCTTCTGGGTCGCTGCCGATGCCGACGATATTGAATTGGAACATCTGCGCCAAAGCTCTTAGACCGTAATAGGTCAGCCGGTCGGCAGCTATGGTGTCGCCGGGCCTGATGACGCTGCCGATCGCAGCCAGCAAGGCGTGTTGGGCGCCGCTTGTCAGAACAATATCGTCGATGTCAGGCTCAAACCCATTGAGCGCAATCCAGCGTCCGCCGGCCGCCCGCGCCCAGGCGGGGCCTTCCGGCGGTTGATATTCTTGCAATTCGGAGAAGCGTGGATCATTGGCAAGAAGCGGCAAAGTATCAGCCAGGCGTTGCTTGAAATCATCAACAGCAGGCCGGTTAACCGTCAGGTCAATCAGTTCGCGGGATGCCATCGACCGGTCCACGCGAGGCATGAGTGTTTCCGGCACGACTACGGTTCCGCGCTTGGTGCTGCTCACGACAAGATTAAGATTCTTGAGTTCCCGATAGGCTCGCGTCACGGTGGAAACATTGATTCCCCGCTCCCTGGCAAAATTCCGTTGCGGGGGGAGCTTGATGCCGGGTTTCAATTCGCCGGATCTGATTTTGGCCTCCAGTTCGCCGGCAATTTCCAAATAGGTCGGTATGCGAACCGCTTTTGGTTGCTCATTGGCGGACAAGGCGAATGTTTTTGTCCTATTTGCCGTCACGAGATGTCCCACACAATATAGATCCGCCAGAAGTGCTTTTGAGATTCTGTGCCGCCGATTCCTTATAGCAGCGGATGGGGCCAATGGTCCAGTATCACCGGTTTGCCGCCAGTTTCGGTATTTTAGCCAGGTTTTGCTCAAATTACGAGGTGAGGGATTTTTTGCAAAATCCTCAATTGTGTGGCTTGACTAATTTTTTATATCCACACAATAATGGTTCCAGCGAGCCAATAGCGTTCGAGCCCTTGTTTCGAGGCGGCGACCAAATTCGGACGCTTACAATCCTAGGAGGAATCGGATGAAAACATTGCACCTATCCAGCCTGATGTTGTGTGTTGGCCTTGCTTGGGCGGGCGCAGCGCAGGCACAAGTTAAGCTTGGCGTCGTCGGCCCAATGACCGGCCCGAACGCGGTATTCGGTAAGGAGATCTTGGACGGCACGAAACTGGCCGTCGATGACATCAATGCCGCCGGCGGCGTCCTTGGTCAGAAGATCGAGATTGATGAGGGCGACGATGTTTCCGATCCCAAGCAGGGCGTATCCGTTGCCAATAAGCTTGCCGCTGATGGCGTCAAACTGGTGGTTGGCCATTATAATTCCGGTGTCAATATTCCGGCTTCCGAAGTCTATGAAGACAACGACATGCTCGACATCAGCCCGGGTGCGACAAACCCGAAGCTGACCGACCGCGGAATGTGGAATGTTTTCCGCACATGCGGGCGCGACGACCAGCAGGGCGCGGTTGCCGGCGCTTATCTTGCCAAGGAACTCAAAGGTAAGAAAGTCGCTTTCATCCACGACAAAACCACTTATGGCAAGGGGCTCGCCGACGAGACGCGCAAGGTTGCGTTGGCCAAGGGCGTGCCAGAAGTGCTTTATGAAGGCGTCAACGCAGGCGAGAAGGATTACTCCGCCATTGTCTCTAAAATCAGGGAATCCGGGGCCGATGTGGTCTATTGGGGCGGCTTGCAGACAGAGGGTGGTCTCATTGCCCGTCAAATGCACGATCAGGGGATGAAAGTGCAAATAATGTCTGGCGATGGTATCGTGACCAATGAATACGCCACCATCGGCGGAGATGCCGTTATCGGCACGCTTATGACTTTCGGTCCGGATCCAGCCAAGAAAGCCTCTGCTGCAAAGCTTGTGGCAGAAATGAAGGCCAAAAATGTCGACCCCGGCGCCTTCGTATTTTATTCTTATGCCGCCGTCGAGATCATGAAACAGGCAGCGGATACAGCAAAGAGCCTCGACTCGCATCAGATGGCCGATGCCATCCATTCGGGCATGATCTTCCATACCGTCCTAGGTGATCTTTCTTTTGACGCCAAAGGCGACCGCAAAGATCCCGATTACGTTATGTACTCCTGGAATAAGGATGCAGCTGGGCAGATCACCTACACCGAGCTGGCGAAGTAGGGCTCATAACAAAACAAATCTGCTGCCAACTGGCTTTTCATCGGCGCGCTTTTATCAGCGCCAGCGCTTCCGCCGGGTCAATCCGCCCGTCATATAGCGCGCGCCCGGTGATTGCACCGGCCAGCTTGGCGCAGCGCGGCTGCAACAATTGCTTCACATCGTCGAGCGAGGCAAGCCCGCCCGAGGCGATGACCGGAATTTGGACCGCCTCGGCGAGGGCGAGCGTGCCGTCGAGATTGAGGCCCTTCAACACCCCGTCGCGCGAAATATCCGTGTAGATGATCGCGGCGACGCCGGCGTCCTCGAATCTTTTGCCGAGTTCGCTAGCGGTGATCTCGGACGTCTGCGCCCAGCCGTCCACGGCGACCAGACCGTCGCGCGCATCGATACCGACGGCGACGCGGCCCGGATGCCGGCGTGCGGCCTCCCGCACGAGGTCGGGATTTTTCACCGCTGCCGTGCCGATGATGACGCGGGCGACGCCCTTGGCGAGCCAGCCGTCGATGGTGCGCATGTCGCGAATGCCACCGCCGAGCTGCATCGGCATTTTGACGGTGGCGAGGATCGCATCGACCGCTTGCGCATTCATCGGCTTGCCGGCGAAGGCGCCGTCGAGATCGACCACGTGCAGATATTCAAAGCCCTGTGCCTCAAAGCTTTTCGCCTGCGCGGCCGGGTTGGTGTTGAACACGGTGGCTTGCGCCATATCGCCATGGACGAGGCGCACGCACTCGCCCTCTTTCAGGTCGATGGCGGGGAAGAGAATCATGGTTTGGCTTTCTTAGATCATTTTGGCTTCAAGGCTTCCAGGTCAGGAAGTTGCCGATGAGCCGCAGCCCGAGCGTCTGGCTTTTCTCGGGGTGAAACTGGGTGCCGAACATATTGTCCTTGGCGACGATCGCCGTGACGGGACCGCCGTACTCGGCCTCCGCGACGACGTCGCTGAGATGCTTGGCATCTAGGTGAAAGGAATGGACGAAATAGGCGTGCAAGCCCCGTTCGCCCGTAGCGATATCGGCGAGCAGCGGGTGCTCGCGCAAGATCCGCAGGGTGTTCCAGCCCATATGCGGGATCTTCAGATTCGCATCGCTCGGCGTGATTGCCTTCACGTCGCCAGCGATCCAATCGAGACCCGGCGTAATCACATGTTCGAGGCCGCGCGAGGCCATCAATTGCATGCCGACGCAAATCCCCAGGAACGGCCGGCCCTTGTGCCGCACCGCCTCTTCCAGCGCATCACGCATGCCGGCAATGGCATTGAGGCCGGCGGCGCAATCGGCAAAAGCACCGACACCGGGCAGGACGATCCTGTCGGCCTCGCGGACCTTGTCCGGATCGGCCGTGACGAGGATGGGGCCGGGCAGAGCCGCCTCCTGCGCCACCCGCTCGAACGCCTTTTGCACCGAATGCAAATTGCCCAAGCCGTAATCTATGATCGCAACACTCACCGGCGGCCCTCCGCCTGCGGAAAGAGGCCGATCACATCCGGGCTTTGCTGTGGCTGCGGCGCGCCGGGCGTCCAGCGGCTGAAGAAATGCAGCTCTGCTGCTGTCAAAGTGTCGCCCATGACCACGCCGGTCAGCGTGTAATTGCGCCGGGTCAAGGCAGCGCGCAGCAAGGTGCGCCCTTCGAGGCCGAGCAGCACATTGAGCAGCAGCACGCCGAGCCCAAACGCGCTTTCGGGCCAGGATTGCCAGCGGACGATTCCGTACCAGGCGACGATCAGCGCCAGCGCGGCGCTGCCTTCAACCCACAATCGGTTCCACAGCAGCCACAGCGGGCCGAACACCAGCGCGCGCCACGCGAATTGCTCAGGTACGAACCGGACTTGATCCGCCGCTTCCGGCAGCATCTCGCCGTTGGGAACATGAATGGTGTAAATAGCCATAGTTCACCCCCCCAATGTGCCTTTGGTCGAGGGAATCCTGTCGGCCTGGCGCGGGTCGACCGTCATCGCCTCGCGCAAGGCGCGTGCAAGACCCTTGAAGCAGGATTCGGCAATATGGTGATTGTTGTCGCCATAAAGCGTTTCCACATGCAAGGTCAAACCGGCATTCATCGCGAAAGCCTGAAAGAATTCGCGCACCAATTCGGTGTCGAAGTCGCCAATTTTAGCGTTGGAAAAGCTCGTTTTCCAAACCAAGAACGGCCGGCCCGAAAAGTCGAGCGCGACGCGGGTCAGCGTCTCGTCCATCGGCAGATAGGCGTGCGCATAACGGGTAATGCCGCGCTTGTCGCCCAAGGCTTCACGGATCGCCTGGCCGAGCGCGATGCCGACATCCTCCACCGTATGGTGTTGATCGATATGCAGATCCCCTTTGGCGGCCACCTCCAGATCGATCATCGCATGGCGGGCGATCTGGTCGAGCATATGTTCGAAAAAGCCGATGCCGGTCGCGAGCTTGGCGATGCCGGTGCCGTCGAGATTGACCTTGACGGCGATGTCGGTTTCCTTGGTGGTGCGCGTGATGGCAGCGCTGCGCATGGAGGGGTTTCCCGTTAAAACGTGAGGCTTCTAACAAGCTCGAGGCCTTTTGGCCATAGAGCTATGCGATTTCAGCACTCGTGCCAAAGGCCTATGGTGTTGTATAGGCTTAATAATCACTTGTTTTGGATCCTGTCATGATCGCTTTTTCGACTTGGGCAGCCTTTGCGCTGCTCTGTTTGGGCATGGTGCTGACGCCTGGCCCCAACATGATTTATCTCGTCTCGCGCTCCATCTGCCAGGGCCGCTTGGCCGGGCTGATTTCGCTCGGGGGCGTGGCGCTCGGCTTTTTCGTTTACATGCTGTGCGCGGCTTTCGGCATCACGGCGCTGCTTTTTGCCGTGCCGCTCGCCTATGACGCTTTGCATTTCGGCGGCGCGATCTACCTCGCCTATCTCGCCTGGCAGGCGCTCAAGCCCGGCGGCCGGGCGCCGTTCCAGGTCCGCGATCTGCCGCCGGATTCGCCGCGACGGCTCTTCACCATGGGATTTGTGACGTCGCTGCTCAACCCCAAGATCGCCATGTTGTATATGTCGCTGCTGCCTCAGTTCATCGACCAGCAGGCCGGCCATGTGCTGGAACAATCACTGATTCTTGGCGCGACGCAGATCGTGGTCAGCGTGATCGGCAACGCGTTTTTCGCGATTACCGCCGGCACGATCGCCGGATTCCTGGCCAAACGCCCGACCTGGGGCCAGGTGCAGCGGTATCTGATGGGCACGGTTTTGGCGGCGCTGGCCGTCAAGATTGCGACGGACGCTAGCCGCTAGAGATCACCTTCGCCTCTTGCAACTGACCTCGCGGGCCCATAGATCGGTCGTGTCCGGTCCTTTGGCCCCGAGAGAGTTCCGCATGAGTGAATCCCCCCAATCCTGGCACGCCACTACCATTCTTATGGTCCGCAAGGACGGCAAGACGGTGATCGGCGGTGACGGCCAGGTCAGCCTTGGCAATACGATCATCAAGGGAAATGCCAAAAAGGTCCGGCGCCTGGCCAAGGGCGACGTGATCGCCGGTTTTGCCGGTGCGACGGCGGACGCGTTCACCTTGTTCGAGCGGCTCGAAGCCAAGCTCGAGCAATATCCCGGCCAGTTGACCCGCGCCTGCGTCGAACTCGCCAAGGATTGGCGGACCGACCGCTATTTGCGCCGCCTCGAGGCGATGATGCTGGTGGCCGACAAGACGACCGGGCTCGTGCTCACTGGCACTGGCGACGTGCTTGAGCCGGAGCAGAGCGAAAAAGGCAGTGTTATGGCGATTGGCTCGGGCGGCAATTATGCGCTGGCCGCCGGCCGCGCGTTGATCGATACCGATCTTGATCCCGAAGAAATCGTCCGCCGCGCGATGAAGATCGCTGCCGACATTTGCGTCTTCACCAATCACTCGCTGGTGATCGAGACGATTTGATTCAAGGATAGTTTTATGACCGACTTTTCTCCCCGTGAAATCGTCTCCGAACTCGATCGCTTCATCGTCGGCCAGGGCGACGCGAAACGTGCCGTGGCAATCGCTTTGCGCAACCGCTGGCGGCGTCTGCAGCTTGAAGGCACGATGCGCGAAGAAGTTCTGCCGAAAAACATTCTGATGATCGGGCCGACCGGCTGCGGCAAGACGGAAATTTCCCGCCGGCTCGCCAAGCTCGCCAACGCACCGTTCTTGAAGGTCGAAGCCACAAAATTCACCGAGGTCGGTTATGTCGGTCGCGATGTCGAGCAGATCGTTCGCGACTTGCTCGAAGTCGGTATCTCGCTCATCAAGGACTCAAAGCGCAAAGGCCTGCAGGCCAAGGCGCAGCTTGCTGCTGAGGAGCGCGTGCTCGATGCGCTTGTCGGCGCCAACGCGAGCGGCACGACGCGCGATTCGTTCCGCAAGAAGCTGCGCGCGAGCGAACTCGACGACAAGGAAATCGAGATCGAACTGACGCAATCGTCGGGCGGCCTGCCGATGTTCGAATTGCCGAACATGCCGGGCGCTTCGGTCGGCGCCATCAACATTGGCGACATTTTCGGCAAGGGCTTCGGCCAACGCACGAAGACCCGCCGCACGACCGTGCGCGAAGCCTATGAACCCTTGATCGCGGAAGAGAGCGACAAGCTGATGGATCAAGAACAGCTTGTGCAAGAGGCGATTCGCGAAGTCGAAAGCAATGGCATCGTCTTCCTCGACGAGATCGACAAGATCTGCTCGCGCGAAGGCCGCGGCGGTGACGTTTCGCGCGAAGGCGTGCAGCGCGATCTTCTCCCGCTGATCGAAGGCACCAATGTGGCGACGAAACATGGGACGGTGAAGACCGATCACATTCTCTTCATTGCATCGGGCGCCTTTCACGTCTCAAAACCGTCCGACCTCTTGCCGGAATTGCAGGGCCGTCTGCCGATCCGCGTCGAACTCGCCTCGCTCAACGAAGAGGATTTCCGCCGCATCCTGACCGACACGGAAGCGAGCCTGATCAAGCAATATGTGGCACTGATGAAGACGGAAGGCGTCGACCTCGTCTTCACGTCCGATGCGATCGAGGCTTTGGCGCGAGTTGCGGTGCAGGTCAATTCGACGGTGGAAAATATCGGCGCGCGCCGGTTGCAGACCGTGATGGAGCGGGTGCTCGACGACATCAGCTTCACCGCGACCGACCGTTTCGGCGAGACGATCACGATCGACGGCGCTTTTGTCGAAAAGAATATCGGCGACCTCGCGCGCAACGCGGATTTGAGCCGGTTTATTTTGTAGGTGCTCGTCATTTCGAGCGCAGCGAAGCAATCCATCCACTCCCCTGATAATTTGGCCGCAGTCGCGACCGCTGCTGCCAGACAATCGATTGTAACGTAGGTTGGGAGATGGATTGCTTCGCTGCGCTCGCAATGACGGATGAGGGAGGAGTGCAAGACCCGTTGCCACGCGGCTTCCAGCCAACACCTGTAAGAGCGGCACATGTCCCTCGCCCGTAGCTTTCTCACGGTCGGCTCCGGCACCGCCCTCTCGCGTTTGCTCGGCTTTGCCCGCGATATGCTGATCGCGTCGTCGCTCGGCTCGGGCCCCTTGGCCGATGCCTTTGTCGTGGCGTTCCGCCTGCCCAACCTCTTTCGCCGTCTCTTGTCGGAAGGCGCGTTCAATTCCGCCTTCGTGCCCGCCTATATCGATAAGGCGGAAGCGAACGGCGCGGCGGCGGCGCGCGCTTTTGCCGCCAATGTTTTCGCCCATCTCTGCCTGTTGCTGCTCGCGCTGACAGTTTTGGCGGAAATCTTCATGCCGTTGGTCGTCTATGCGTTGGCGCCTGGCTTTGCCGCGCAGGCCGACAAATTTGCGCTCACCGTTTTTCTGGCGCGCCTGACTTTTCCGTTCTTAAGCTTCGCCATTCTGGCGGCCTTGTTCGCCGGCCTGTTGAATGCGGCACATCGCTTCACCGTCGCGTCCTTCGCGCCGGTTGCGCTCAATATCGTGCTGCTCGGCTCGATTTTGCTCTGCTTCATCGCCGGAATTTCCGGCACGCGGCAGGCTGCGATCTGGCTGAGCGTCGGCGTCAGTCTCGCCGGCCTCGCGCAACTGCTGTTGTGCGGGTTGGGTGTTCGCGCGGCGCATGTCGGCTTCGTGCCGCGCTGGCCGAAACCATCGCGCGATGTCGGCCGCCTTTTGGCGATGAGCGTGCCCGGCATCTTGGCCGGCGGCATTACCCATGTGAATGCTTTCGTTGGAACGATCATCGGTTCGGCCGCGGCGGGAGCGGTTTCCTATCTCTATTATGCCGATCGCGTCTATCAACTGCCGCTCGGCATTGTCGGCGTCGCACTTGGGCTCGTGCTTCTGCCCGAACTCAGCCGCCATCTCGCCCGTGGCGATGAATCCAGCGCGCAGCGCGCACAGAGCCGCGCGCTGGAATTCAGCCTGTTCCTCACGCTGCCGGCATCGGTTGCACTTTGCGTTGCGGCGGAGCCGATTGTCACGGTTCTGTTTCAGCATGGCGTGTTTTCGCCCCTTGCGAGCGGTGCGACTGCGGCGACATTGCGCGCCTATGCACTCGGCCTTGCCGGTTACATCATCGCCAAAGCATTGCAGCCGGCCTTCTTCGCGCGGCACGATATGCGCCGTCCAATGCTGATCGCCTGTTTCGGTGCAGCGCTCGATATCGTGCTGTCCCTGTTGCTGTTTCGCACCTACGGCAGCGCTGGCATTGCGTTCGCCGCGAGCCTTGCCGGCTGGTTCAATGCGCTTGGTTTAGGGTTTCTTTTGTGGCGGCGGGGACAGCTTCGGATCACGCGCGCGATGGCGTCGCGCTGCGCCCGGCTTCTCAGCGCGTCGCTCGCGATGGGCCTCATTCTCGCCATCGCGATGTGGTTCCTGCAGGGATGGCTGGATGTCGCCGAGCCCTTTGCCGTCAAGGTGATCGCCCTTGCGGCACTATGCGGGTCCGGATTGCTTGCCTATCTCGTTCTTTGCCGCCTTCTGGGGGCGATGAATTGGTCCGAATTGCGGCAGATGATCAAGCGCTGAATCCTCTTGCCTTCGCGCCCGTGCATTGCGATAAACCTGCCCCATCCCACGATTTTTAAATCTGAGTGTTCCATGACCGAGACAAGTCTCACTATCCCGCCGCGCGTTTTCTCCGGCATGCAGCCGTCGGGAAATCTGCACCTGGGCAATTATCTCGGTGCCATGGTGAATTGGGTGGCGATGCAGCGCACGCACGATTGCATTTATTGTGTTGTCGACATGCATGCAATCACCGTCGCGCAAGATCCGCATGAATTGCGCAAGAGCATCCGCGAGGTGACGGCCGCCTATTTGGCCGCGGGCATCGACGCGAAGAAGCACATCATCTTCAATCAGAGCCAGGTCGCGGAACATGCCGAGCTCGCCTGGGTGTTCAATTGCGTCGCGCGGCTTGGATGGCTCAATCGCATGACTCAGTTCAAGGAGAAGGCGGGCAAGGACCGGGAGAATGCGTCGGTCGGCCTCTATGCCTATCCCAACCTGATGGCCGCCGACATTCTCGTCTACCGCGCAACCCACGTGCCGGTCGGCGAAGATCAGAAACAGCATCTTGAGCTCGCGCGCGACATTGCGCAAAAGTTCAACAATGATTTTGCCGCCTCGATTGCCGAACACGGTTTTGGCGAGGAATTTTTCCCGCTGCCCGAGCCGATGATCCAAGGTCCGGCCACGCGCGTGATGTCGCTGCGCGACGGCACCAAGAAAATGTCGAAATCCGATCCGTCGGATTATTCGCGCATCAATCTCATCGACGATGCGGACACGATCGCGCTGAAGATCCGCCGCGCCAAGACCGATCCCGAGCCGCTGCCTTCCGAAATGCAGGGTCTCGCCGGCCGGCCGGAAGCCGAGAATCTGATCGGCATTTTCAGCGCCTTGTCGGGCCAGTCGAAGGAAGAGGTGCTGAAGCAATTCGGCGGCGGCCAATTCTCGGCCTTCAAGGCGGCGCTGGTCGATCTCGCCGTGGCGAAGCTCGGGCCGGTGACGGCCGAGATGAAGCGTCTCAGCGGTGACGCGGCCTATATCGATTCCGTGCTGAAGGACGGAGCGGATCGCGCGCGGGTGATCGCCCGACAGAATATGGATGCGGTGAAGGATATCGTTGGTTTCGTGCGGTGATCACGCTGCACGAAACTGTTCTTCACAAGAACCCGATCGACAACCACGGCACGGCCGCGACCACGATCAGCCCGGCCAACAACGCCAGCATGTAGATGCGGATCGGACCGATGCCTTCATTCGGATCGACTTTGCCGATCGCGCAGGCGGCGTAATAGCCGACGCCGAAGGGTGGGGCGAAAAGTCCGAGGCCCATGGCGAGCACGACGACCATGGCATAATGCACCTCGTGGATGCCGAGTGTGCGCGCGATGGGAAAGAGCAGCGGCCCGAACAGCACGATGGCCGGAATGCCTTCCAGCACCGATCCAAGGATGATGAAGGCCAGGATCGAGACGATCAGGAAACTGTAGGACCCTCCCGGCAGATGGGTCATGGCTGCGGCGAGCGTGCGCGAGAAGCCCGATTGCGTCAGGCCCCAGGCCATGGCCGAGGCGGCGCCGATGATGAGGAGAATCGCGCCCGACAGCGTTGCCGTCTCGACGAGGATGCGGCCGAGCCGAGCCCAGTCGAATTGCCGGTAGAAAGCCAAGCCCGCAAGCAGCGTATAGGCGATGCCGATGGTCGAGACTTCCGTTGCGGTCGCGACGCCGCCCACCACCGCTGCGCGGATGATGAACGGCAAGGCAAGGGCGGGCAGCGCCAGCAGCAGGGACTTGCCGATCTCCGCCATGGTCGCACGCGGCGCAAGCTGCGCGGTTTCGTGCCGCGTCCGCGATCCGACGACGAGACAGAGGCCAATCGCCAGCACCAGGCCAGGCACCAGGCCGCCGGTAAACAGCGCGGCGATCGAAATACTGGTCACCGAGCCGATGGTGATCAGCACGATCGAAGGTGGCACCGTTTCGGTCTGCGCGCCGGTCGCGGCGAGCAGCGCGACAAGATCGCCGGCTTTCTCGCCGCGCGCGATCATTTCGGGAAACAGCGCGGGGGCGACGGCGGCCATATCGGCGGCCTTGGCGCCGGAAATGCCGGAGACGAGATACATTGCGCCGATCAGCACATAGGACAGTCCGCCGCGGACATGGCCGAGCAGCGCGCTGAGAAAACGCACCATCGCCTTGGCCATGCCGGTCATTTCCATCAGGAGGCCGAGCACGATGAAGAGCGGCACCGCCAGAAGTTGCAAATGCGCCATGCCCTCATCCATCCGGCCGACCAAAGTCGTCAGCGGTACACGTGTCGTGAGGGCAAGATAGCCGAGCGTCGCCAGCGCGAAGGAAAAGGCGATCGGCACGCCGGAGAACACGCAAGTTGCAACCAAGCCGAAGAAGAACACGAGCAGGTTCCAATTGCCGAGGCTCTTCCATATCGGCATCGCTTCCCAGAAAGCGGCCATGAGCGCGGCAACGACAACGAGCGCCGCGAACGTATGAACCCATGATGTGCGCATGGCCAGACGCAGCAGCGAAAAGACGATCATCAAGCCAATGCCGATCGGGAAGGCTGCCGCACGCCAGAGGCTGGAGATTTCAAGAGAGGGTGTTGCGACGATGCTTTCGTCCTGTGCCCAATGCAAGGTGGGACCAAGGATGCAGATGAGAAATCCCAAGCCCGCCGCCACGCTCAACGCATCGAAGAAATCGCGCCGTGCGCCGCGCAGACGCGTTACCAGGGCGGTCATGCGCATATGCTCGCCCTTGGCGAGCGCAAGCACGGCACCGAACATCGCGAGCCAGAGGAACAGGATGGAGGCGACTTCGTCGGACCAGGTGAGCGGCGCGCGAAAGACATAACGTGCGGCGACGCCGGAAAACAGAACCGCGATCTCGGCGACGACAAGACATGCCGCTGGGATTTCGACGAGGCGGATGAGCAGGCGTTCGAGGCGGGAGAATGTCACGGGAAAAATATATCTCGTGGTCCAGATCGCCCCCTCACCCCAGCGCCCCCACCGCATCCTCCAACGCGGCCCAAGCCTTATCACCGTATTTTGCCTTCCACTCCTTGTAGAACCCGGCGGACTTGAGCTTGTCGCGGAATGGCGCGGGATCGACGGTGTTGAATTTCATGCCCTTGGCCGCAAGGCTCGTCTGCAGGCCGGTGGTGAGGGTTGCAATATCGGCGCGTTCGTTCAGGCCGGCCGCGTTCAGATGTTTGCTGACGACGGTGCGGACATCCTCCGGCAGCGCTTCCCAATTGCTCTTATTGGCGAGCAGCCAGAAGCCGTCCCACATGTGATTGGTCAGCGAGCAATGGCTTTGCACTTCGTACAGCTTGGCCGTGTCGATCACCGCCAGTGGATTTTCCTCGCCATCGACGATCTTCGATTGCAGGGCGTTGTAGGTCTCGTTGAAATTGATCGTCGTGGGCGCCGCGCCGAAGGCTTTAAACAGTGCCGTCCAAAGCGGCGATGGCGGGACGCGAATCTTCAAGCCGGCAAAATCGTCCGGCGTCGCAATCGCTTTCGTCGAGGTCGTCGTCTGGCGGAACCCATTGTCCCAGATTTTTTCCAAGGCAAGGATCGTTCCGGTCTTTTCGATCTCGCCGCGGATGAAGGCGCCAAGCTTGCCGTCCATCGCCGTCCAGACCGTGTCGTAATCCTTGAATGCAAAGCCGATGCCGTTGATCGAGGCCGCGGGCACCAGCGTCGAGAGAATGAGGCCCGACAGCGTGAAGAAATCGACGGCGCCCGAGCGAATCTGCCCCAGCGTGTCGGTATCCGATCCGAGCTGGCTGGACGGGAAGATCTGCAGGTCGAAGCGCCCGCCAGTCTCTTCGCGGATCTTGTTCGCCGCCTCTTGCGCGCGGACGTTCAAGGGGTGCGAGATGGGCAGGTTATTGGCGAATTTATAGCTGAATTCCGCCGCACGGGCCCTGCCAATGGCAAAAGCCGAGACCGCGAGCGCGCCCGTACCAAGCGCAAAGCCGCGCCGCGTGAGTGTAGTCATGAATAGTCTCCCCCGTCTGCCGCCTCTTTATGCCGCCTTCGCCGATGAGACTCAATCCTTCCAAGTGACGTTCGGCGGGTCGGCTGGCAGCGGGATGAATTCGGATTCCCCCACGATCCCGGGAAAGCGCTGATTGCGCCAATCGTCTTTCGCCTGCTCGATCCGCTCGCGCGAGGACGAGACGAAATTCCAGTAGATGTAACGCTTTTCGGGTAGGGGTTCGCCGCCAATCATCATGAAACGCGTCGGACCCTGCGCTTGCAGGATGATTTCGGCGCCGGGGCGGAAAATGATGAGCTGCGTGTCGCCGAACACGCCGTCCTGGCCGACGATCTCGACGCCGCCGGAGACGATATAGATCCCCCGCTCGATATGTTCCGGCGGGATCTGGAACCGGGCGCCGGCCGCAAGCTGCACATCGGCGTAGATCAAGTCGGAATAGACCGGCACCGGCGATTTTGCGCCGAACCCCATGCCCGCCACCAGATGCAGGGTCGCGCCCTCGCCGGTCAGCACGGGCAGGCTTTGCGCGTCATGATGGGAAAAATGCCCGGCGATCTCTTCCACAGCCGTCGGCAGCGCGATCCAGATCTGTTGGCCGAACAGCGCGCTCGGCACCCGGCGCGCCTCGGGGCTGGAGCGCTCGGAATGGACGATGCCGCTCCCGGCCGTCATCCAATTCGCTTCCCCAGCTCGGATCGCCTGCATGTTTCCCGCGCTGTCGCGGTGCACGATCTCGCCGTCAATCAGATAGGTGAGGGTGGAGAGGCCGATATGGGGATGGGGCCGCACGTCCTGGCCCTCGCCGACCCGGAACACGATCGGCCCGAACTGGTCGAAGAAGATGAACGGCCCAACCATGCGGCGCATCGCCGAGGGCAAGGCGCGCCGCACCTTGAAACCGTCGCCCAGATCCCGCACGGGCGGGAGGATGACTTGTTCGACGGCGGCGTTGGAGGAAAGGGTCATGGAAACGCTCCTGTCGCGGGTGGATGTTTGGGCGGTCGGATCTATTGTCGTCTGCCTAGGATTTAGCTCCTGCCCCCAAATCGTCGAGCTTCTGGAACTCTGTGCTGTCGATCTTACCCAAGGCCTTTACACCTAGCCCAGCCAATTCGGCAAATCGGTCAGGCTCCCTTGAAGCGATGATGCAATCGGCCGCGGCAGCCAGTTTCGACCGCAAACAACGCGCCTTCCTGCGGATTGGCGGCGAGATGCTCGGCGCTCATGGTAAAGCGTGCCGAGGTCACATATAGCGTCGCGAGATCAGGGCCGCCGAAGGTGCAGCTCGTCGGCCAGGCGCAGGGCAGGTCGATCAGCCGGTCGAGCGTGCCGTCGGGGGCAATGCGCGCCACCGCATAGCCGCCGACCACCCGGCAATTCCAGACATAACCTTCGGCATCGAGGCACGATCCGTCGGGCAGGCCGCGATCGTAAGGGCCGAAGAAATCCTGCCGGTCATAGAGCCCGGCGCCGTCCTCCGCGACCCTGTAAACGTGCATCTGATTGGCCAAAGTATCAGCGGAGACGAAACGCCCGTCGTCCAGCCACACCATCGTGTTGCTGATCCCGACTGCTTGCTTCGTCAATTGCGTCACCCGTCCGTCCGGGGCGATGCGGTATAGAAACCCTTGCATCGCCGTCATTTCCTTCTCGCTCCCGTCTGGATTGAGGTTGCTTTGCATCGTGCCGACCCAGAAGGAGCCGTCGGGCGCGACGACGCCTTCGTTCAGGCGGTTGTCCGGCAGATGCGGCTCCGGCGTCGCTAAAGTCCTGAACGGCCCGCCGAAATCCCACAGCGCCACTTCCCGCGCGAGGCCGACGATGGCGCTGCCATCCTCGCGTAGGCCGATGGAGGTCGCGAAATCGGGCGCGTCCCATTGTTCGTGCCGGCCGCTCGCGGGATGCAGGCGGTGAATCCGCCTGTTGCCGATGTCGACCCAGCACAGACTCTCTCTGCGCTCATCCCACACGATGCTCTCGCCCGTGTTCATCTGCGGATTGAGGACCAGTTTGACGCTCATCCCCGCTTATCCTTTGAGTTGGCCGGTCACGCGCAGGATCTCGTAGCAGGCGCCGAACGGATGATAATCCGTCTTCGCCGCCGGGCTCTTGATGTTGCTCAACGGCTTTCCCTCCGGCGAGCACATACGGTACCAGCAGGCACCTTCGCGGTCGATCATGTGGTTCCAGCTGAAGGTCCACAGCGCATCGTAATCCTGCCAGTAGCGCTCCTTGCCGGTGCGCATCGCGAGACAGGCAATGGCGGCGAGGGTTTCGCATTGCACCCAATGATGTTTGTCGGGGTCGTAGATCTTGTCGTTCGGGCCGAAAGCATAATACAGGCCGCCGTAAGCGACATCGCTCGCGCGTGCCATGGCATATTGGTAGAGCTTCTCGGCCTTCGGCAGCATCCAGTCTTTCGGCCGGTAGCGCTCCAGAATCAGCAACAGCTTCGCCCATTCGGTCATATGGCCCGGCTGATAGCCGTAGGGTCGGAATTGATGGCGCGGATTGTCCTTGTTGTATTCCCAATCGACCGTCCAGTCCTTGGTATAATGTTCCCACACCACATCGTTCGCCTGCGCCGCAAGGTCGACGCAGATTCGTTGCGCGATTGTCTCGGCGCGGTCGAGATAGCGCGTCTCGCCCGTCGCCTCATAGCCTGCGATCATCGCCTCGCACATATGCATGTTGCAGTTCTGGCCGCGATAATCGGACAAGGGCCGCCAGTCGCGGTGGAATTCGTCGGCATAGAGATTATCGTGCGGCAGCCAGAACCGTTGTTCCAGCAAATCCCATGTTTCAGCGATTTTTTCGCGCATGCCGGGAATGCCGGCCTTCATCGCGGTCGCATAGGCGAGCAGCACGAAGGCATGGGCGTAGCATTGTTTGCTGTCGTCCTTCGGTGCGGTGCCAGCCATCTCCCAGAAATAGCCGCCCATCTCTTTGTCACGATGCACGTCGGTCAGATAGGTGAGGCCGTGCTTGGCGGCGTCGACGAATTCGGGCCGGTTGAACAGGCCGGCGGCGAGCGAAAAGTTGAAGATGAACCGAGTGGTCGAGACGATGTGCTGATTGACGCGATCGGTGATGAAGCCGTCGTCGCGATATTCGTTGTAGTATCCGCCGTTCTCATTGTTGATGCAGATCGGATAATAGAAATTCATGATCCTGTTCATGTGATCGAGCAGGAAGTCCGGAGAGCGGAAGTTGGGCAGTGTCATTGCTTCGATGTCCTCAACAGTGCGAAAAGTGTTGCAGATGAATGTGACGATACCTGCGGCGCGATCCGGCCTATTCCGGCAGCACGATGCCGACCTTGGCCATCACGCCGCCATCGATCTTCAGATCGGCTCCGGTGATGAAGCGGGCTTTGTCGCTGCACAGAAACGCCACGGCTTCGGCGATTTCCCAGGGTTGGCCGATCCGGCCGATCGGATGGCCCCTGCCCCAGGCATCAAGAATGTCCTCCGCTGTCTTGTTGCCTTTGTAAAGCTCGGCGCTGTGCCGCAGCATCGGCGTATCGACGGAAGCCGGGCAGACCGCGTTCACCGTAATATTGTCGTGGGCATGATCGAGCGCCATCGCGCGCACGAGCGCATTGACGCCGCCTTTGCTCGCTGTATAGGCGGCGACGGAGGTTTGCGAGGCATAGGATTGGATCGACGAAATCGCCACGACGGCGCCGCCGCCACGCTTCTTGATTTCGGGAATGGCATATTTCGCGGCGAGGAAAATGCCTTTCAGATTGATGTCCAGCACATCGTCCCAGACGTTTTCGTCGGTTTCGACAACGGTGCCGTAGCGTTGAATGCCTGCGCAGCACACGAGGCAGTCGATGCCGCCAAATCTTTGCACCGCCTTGGCCGCCGCCGCCGCCATGTCCGCACTCTTGCGCACGTCGCCGACAAAGCCGATCACTTTATCGCCGAGCGATTTGACGGCCTCGTCCGTTGACTTGTCGTCGTTGGCGACGATCACGACATTGGCGCCACCTTTTGCGAAACGCGTGGCGCAAGCCAATCCCATGCCGAGGCTACCGCCCGTCACGAGGATCGTCTTACCGGCGAAATCTTCCATTGTTTCCTCCCAACCGAACGGTGCGAAAACCGCCGATCGACCCGCTACCATGCTAGTCAATCAAACGCAAAGGTGCCAGAAAATTGACACGATAGCGGCTATGATTCGTGTGTGATTACCAAAGCGACTCACCCGATGTTGCTGCTTTTGCCGACAGGCGCACAGCAACTCGGAGTCGCGTGCCAACAAATTTCCTGAAAGGCCCTTTCATGCCCAATGTCGAAGAAATCTGGACACTCGTTGACTCCAAACGTGAGGCCTTCTTTGAACTGAGCGATCGGGTCTGGGAAACGCCGGAACTCAATTATCAGGAAGTGCTGTCGAGCGAAGCGCATCTCGAAATGCTGCGGGCGCAAGGCTTTCGCGTCACGCAACATGTCGCAGATCTGCCAACCGCTCTGATGGGCGAGGCGGGCGAGGACGGGCCGGTCATCGCCATCCTGGGCGAGTTCGATGCGCTGCCGGGTTTGAGCCAGGCGGCCGGCATCGCCGCCGCGCAGCCGCTTACCGAAGGCGGCCACGGCCACGGCTGCGGGCACAATCTGCTCGGCGCCGGCGCGCTGATGGCGGCGACCGCGGTCAAGGATTATCTCGACAAGCATAAACTCAAGGGCCGCGTGCGCTATTACGGCTGTCCGGCGGAGGAAGGCGGCTCGGCCAAGGGCTTCATGGTGCGGGCGGGCGTGTTCGATGACGTCGATATTGCGATCTCGTGGCATCCGGCCTGTTTCCCGGCGGTCAACAATCCGGTTTCGCTCGCCTGCAACGAATTGAATTTCCATTTCACCGGCCGTTCATCCCATGCGGCCGCGACGCCGCATCTCGGCCGCTCGGCGCTCGACGCCGTGGAATTGATGAATGTCGGCGTGAATTACATGCGCGAACATATGCCGAGCACCGCGCGGGTTCATTACGCGCTCATCGATGCGGGCGGCCCCGCGCCCAACGTGGTCCAGGCCAAGGCGACGGTGCGTTATCTGGTACGCGGCCGCGATTTGCCCGAATTGCAGGCGCTGGTAGCGCGGGTGAAGAAGATCGCCGAGGGCGCCGCGCTGATGACCGAGACGCAGGTGCGCAGCGAGGTTGTAAGCGGCGACGCCAATCTCGTCGGCAATGGCACGCTGGAAGCGTTGATGCACAAGCATCTCTTGCATCTCGGACCGCCGCATTTCGACGCGCGTGACAAGGCCTTCGCGGAAAAGATACAGGCAACGCTGTCGGCGGATGATGTCGTCGCGGCCTTCCGGCGCGGCGGCGTGCCGTTGCGCAAAGGCCTGCCGCTTGCCGATGCCATCGTGCCGCTCGGCGCCGGCGATACCAGCCTCGTCGGCTCGACCGATGTCGGTACCGTGAGCTGGGTGGTGCCGACCGTGCAAATGCGCGGCGCCACATGGACCATCGGCACGCCCGGCCATTCTTGGCAAGTGGTGGCGCAGGGCAAGAGCGCGCTGGCGCACAAGGGGATGGAGCACTGCGCCAAGGTGATGGCCGCGACTGCGCTTGATCTGATCCGCAAGCCGGACTTGATCGCCGAGGCGAAGGCCGATCTGCAAGACCGCTCGCTGGCACGTCCTTCGTCAATCCGATCCCGGACGATGTGAAGCCGCCGGTTGCGATGTCAGGGTGAGCCCTTCTCCCCGTAAACGGGGAGAAGGGATTGTGTCGTCGCTTCAGAATGGCGAATCCGGGTAGTAGAAATTCTTTGCATTCTCCTTCGTCACCAGCGTGGCGTTGAGAATATACGACCCGCGCACCGGCACCTTGTCGTAGAGCCCGGCCGCGGTCAGGTCCATCGCGACCGCGACCATGGCCGGCGGATAGAGTACGTCGACGGGAATCATGTTGTCGCCATCCATCACTTTCTTGACCATGTCCTTCATGCCGGCGCCGCCAACGACGAATTTGATGTCCGTACGATTGGCCTGTTTGATCGCTTCGAGCACGCCGACCGCCATGTCGTCGTCCTGGCACCAGACGGCATCGATCTTCGGATGTTTGGTCAAGAAGTCCTGCATGACTTTGAAGGCATCGTCGCGACTCCAATTGCCGAACTGGCTGTCGATCACCTTGATATCGGTGCCTTTAATGCCGTCGTTGAACGCATTCACGCGCTGCTCGTCGATCACGATCGGCAAGCCGCGGATCACGACGATGTCGCCTTTACCGCTAAGTTTATCCTTCATGTAGGCGGCGGCGACACGGCCGAGTTCAGGATTGTTGCCCGCGACATAGAGATCCTGGATCGGCTCGCGCAAGGCGCGGTCGACCACGGTGATGAAAACGCCTTTGGATTTTACCTGCCGGATCGGATCGGTCAATTCATCGGAATTGTGCGGCAGCGCCACCAGCGCATCGATGCCCTGGGTGGCGAGATCCTCGAGCGCATTGGCCTGGCTCGCGCCATCAGGCGACGTCTTGACGATGACTTTCAGGCCCGGATAGCGTGCTTCCAGCGCCTTTGCCTCCTGTTGGGCATGATAGACAACACCGCCGGTCCAGCCGTGGTCGGCGGCGGGAATGGAAACGGCGATGGTTTTGGTGTCGGCGGCATGCGCCGCACCGGCAATGGACAGCGCCCCCGCCATCATCAGACCCGTCAATATTTTACGCATTGATTCCTCCCTTCGCGTGAACTTCGATATTGCAGGAATGGCGTTTTTCCTTCACGAGCTGGCCCTGCGCGCGAGCGAGCGCTGCACCAGCATCGCGATGATGATGATCGCGCCCTGCACAGCGCCGACCAGATTTTCGCTGATAAAATTCGACAGAACCATGATGTTGCCGATCACTTCGAGGATCAGCGCACCGCAGATCGTGCCCCAAATCCGCCCGACGCCGCCACGCAAGGCCGTGCCGCCGACCACGACGGCGGTGATCGCCTGCAGCTCCCAGCCAAGACCGGTGGTCGAGGTCGTCGAGCCGAGCCGCGGCACATAGACGAGCACCGCGATGGCCACGCAGATGCCCTGGATGACATAGGTCAGCGTGCGCACCCGCGCGACCGAAATGCCGGAATAGCGCGCGACATCCTCGTTCGACCCTACCGCCATCACATGCCGCCCGAACGCCGTGCGATACAGCAGGAACGCGCCGATCAAGGCGACGGCAAGAATGACCAGAACCGGAAAGGGCACGCCGAAAATCGAGCCGAAATAGACAGGTCGGTAATCGGCGCGCAGGTCCATCGACTTCATGGCGATCGAGCCGCCATTCGCGAGCCAGATCAGCAGCGAACGCGCGATCGACATGGTGCCGAGGGTGACGATGAACGGCTCGATATGTCCCTTGGTGACGCCAAGGCCGTTCAGCAGGCCGCAGACCGCGCCGAGGGCCAGCGCCAACGCCATGCCGGCTGCAAGCAGAAGATAGGGATTCTCGATCGGCGCACGGTTGAGGAACAGGATCATCGAGCCCGAGACCAGCGCCGCCATCGAGCCGACCGACAGATCGAGCCCGCCAGCGGTAATGACGAAGGTCGCGCCGACCGCGATGGTCGCGATGAACGCGCTGCGCGCGAGCACATTGGTGAGATTTTCGAGATCGATGAAACGCGTATTGACCTCGTAGCCGACAAGCATCAGCACGATCAGCGCGGCGAAGGGCGCGAAAGTCCGCAGATCGGAATCCTGCCACGCACGTTTCTTTGGCTCTGGCATTACCTGTTCGCTCATGGGGCGGCGCTCCGCTCATCGACGCCGGTCGCGTAGACGACGATTTGTGCTTCCGTCATTTGGCCGCCTTCGACGGCGCCGGTGATACGGCCGTTGCGCATCACGAGAATGCGATGGCACAGGCCGATCAGCTCCTGCATTTCGGAGGAAATCACGATCACCGCCTTGCCGCTTCGCGCCAGTGAAGCAATGAAGCGATAGATCTGCGCCTTGGTGCCGACATCGATGCCACGGGTCGGCTCGTCGATGATCACGATTTTCGGCTCCAGCAGCATCATTTTGGCGACCAGCAACTTTTGCTGGTTGCCGCCGGAAAGCTGGCCGGCGAGCAGCTTCTTGCTGCGAGCGCGGATGTCGAAAGTCTTGAACGCTTCGTCCAGCGCCGACCATTCGCGCACCGTATCGATCAAAGGTCCATGCTGGAACTTCGCCAGCGCCGCGAGACTTAAGTTTATGCGCAAATCCTGCGCCAGCAGCAGGCCTTTGCCTTTGCGATCCTCGCTCAAATAGACGATGCCCGCATCCATGGCTTCGCGCGCATTGTGAAAGTGGCGCGCGGTCTCGCCCACGCGAATCTGGCCGGCGCCGGACCGCAGGCCGAGGAGCCCTTCGAACAATTCGGTCCGGCCGGCGCCGATCAGCCCGGCAAAGCCGAGGATCTCCCCTTCGTTCAGGGTGAAAGTTGCATCCCGCGCGAAGCCCGGCACGTTGAAGCCTTCGACCTGCAGCAGTGCCTTCGCCGGCGGCACAGGCGGCTTGGCGGGATAAAGGTTCGCGATGTCGCGGCCAACCATGAGCCGCGCCATGTCGAGCGGTTCGAGCGCGCCGATGTCTCTGGTGGTGATCCACTTGCCGTCGCGCAGCACGCTCACGCGGTCGGCAATCGCCTTCACCTCCTGCAACCGGTGCGAAATGTAGAGAACGGCAATGCCCTTCGCCTTGATCGCCTCGATCACTTGCAGCAGCGCCTCGGTCTCGATCGTGGTAAGCGATGCGGTCGGCTCGTCGAAGATCACCACCCGGTGCGGCACCAAAAGGGCGCGCGCAATCTGCACGAGCTGGCGCTGGGCGATCGAGAGCTGTTCGACAACTTTCGTCGGCCTGATGTCGGCGCCGAGTTCCAGCACTGCCGCATGCGCGCGGCGGTTCATGGCCGCATCGTCGAGGCCGATGCCGCGGCGGATCTCGCGGCCGAGAAAGATGTTCTGCGCGACGGTCAGATGCGGTGCGAGAAAAATTTCCTGATGCACCAGAACGATGCCGCGCCGCTCGGCCTCTGCCGGCCCAGCAAAGTGAATATCCTGGCCGTCGATGCGCAACGTGCCGGCGCTTGGCGGCAAGTGGCCGGCAAGAATCTTCATCAGCGTCGATTTGCCGGCGCCGTTCTCGCCGATCACCGCATGCACTTCGCCGGCATGGAGGTCGATGGAAATGTCGCTCAGGACTTCGATACCGCCAAAGCTCTTGGAGACGCCAAGAGTCGCGAGAACAGCCTCGGCAGGCGTTGAATCCGCGTGCTCGCCAGAACCTCCCGACACCCCGCCCTCCCTGCTGCAGTGTCAATCGATTGTTTTGCCGGTGCCGCCGTTGCTTACGGCAGCTTGACCCAAACGTTTCCGCGCGTACTCGAGTCATGCGCCGCCATGACGAATTTTACACCCGACACGCCATCCGCGACACCGGGAAACAGAACGTCGGGATCGGGCTTTGCGCCTGTCCGCGCGGCCTGAATGGCTTTCGCCACTTCGGCATAGATCGTGGCGAAACCTTCCAGATAACCTTCGGGATGGCCGCCCGGCACACGGGTCACGCGCGCCGCGTCCGGCAAGGCTCCGGCGCCGCCGCGGGTGTAGAGCCGTTTGGGTTCGCCATAGGGCGTGAACCACAAGTAATTCGGGTCGGCCTGCACCCATTCGAGTCCGCCCTTGGTGCCGTAGATGCGGAGCTTCAAGCCGTTCTCATGGCCGACCGCCACCTGGCTCGCCCATAACAGGCCCTTGGCGCCGCCTTCAAAGCGCAGCATCACTTGCGCGTCGTCGTCGAGCGCGCGGCCTTCGACGAAGCTCGTGAGCTGCGCGAGCACTGAGTCGAGCTTCAGGCCGGTCACGAAGGAGGCGAGATGGTAGGCGTGGGTGCCGATGTCGCCGATACAGCCGCCGACGCCGGAGCGGGCGGGATCGGTGCGCCAGCTCGCCTGTTTTTGCCCGCTTGCTTCGATCCTCTCGGTCAGCCAGTCTTGCGGATATTCCGCCTGCACCAGACGGATCGGGCCGAGTTCGCCGTTTGCCACCATGGCGCGCGCCTGCCGGATCATCGGATAGCCGGAATAATTGTAGGTGACGGCGAAAATCTTACCGCTCGATTGCACCAGCGCCGCCAGCTCTTCGGCATCCGCGACGCTCGTCGTCAGCGGCTTGTCGCAGATGACATGAATGCCGACCTCCAGAAACGCCTTGGCCGCCGGCGCGTGCATGTGATTGGGCGTGACGATCGCGACAGCTTCGATGCCGTCCGGCCGCGCACTTTCCGCTTTCGCCATCTCCGCGAAGGAGGCGTAAACGCGATCGGGTGCAAGTCCGAGTTCTTCGCCCGAGGCCTTGGCGCGCGCCGGATCGGCAGACAAGGCGCCGGCCACGAACTCATATTGGTCGTCGAGCCGGGCGGCGATGCGATGCACTGCGCCGATAAAGGCGCCCTGCCCGCCGCCGACCATGCCCAGGCGGATGCGCGGCACGCGCTGCGTCGTTTTGCTTCCCTCAATCGCCATGCGCGTGATCCTTTTTCGAACGTTAAGCGAGCCCAAGCATTTTGCGGTTGGCGGCATCATCCGTGCCGGCGTCGGCAAAATCGTCGAAGGCTTTTTCCGTCACCCGAATGATGTGATGACGGATGAATTCGGCGCCTTCGCGCGCGCCATCCTCAGGATGTTTGAGGCAGCATTCCCATTCGAGCACGGCCCAGCTCGCATAATCATAGGCGGTCAGTTTCGAGAAAATGCCACCGAAATCCACCTGCCCGTCGCCGAGCGAGCGGAAGCGCCCGGCGCGATCCACCCAGGATTGAAAGCCGCCATAGACGCCTTGCCGTCCGGTCGGGTTGAATTCGGCATCCTTGACGTGAAAGGCTTTGATCCGCTCGTGGTAGATGTCGATGTAGTCGAGATACTCGAGCTGCTGCAGCACGAAATGCGATGGGTCGTACAGGAGATTGGCGCGCTTGTGATTGTTCACGCGGCTCAGAAACATCTCGTAGGAAACGCCGTCATGCAGGTCTTCGCCGGGATGAATCTCATAGGCGACATCGACCCCTTGCGCATCGGCGTGATCGAGAATCGGCCGCCACCGTTTGGCGAGTTCGTCGAAGGCCGCTTCGACCAGGCCGGCCGGCCGTTGCGGCCAGGGGTAAATATAGGGCCACGCCAAGGCGCCGGAAAAAGTCGCATGGGCGGACAGGCCGAGCCGCCTGGAGGCCGTCAGCGCACGCCGGACCTGATCGATCGCCCATTCGGTGCGGGCCTTCGGATTGCCGCGCACGGCCGCGTCGGCAAAGCCGTCGAAGGCCGTGTCATAAGCGGGATGCACCGCGACCAATTGCCCTTGCAAATGCGTCGAGAGTTCGGTGACGGCAAGGCCATGGCTCGCCGCGACGCCTTTGATCTCGTCGCAATAGGTTTGCGACTCGGAGGCGCGCTCGAGGTCGAACAATCTTTTGTCCCAGGAGGGGATCTGCACGCCCTTGTAGCCGAGCGAAGCGGCCCAGGCGCAGATCGATGCAAAGGAGTTAAAAGGCGCCGCGTCGCCAGCAAATTGCGCCAGGAATATCGCCGGTCCTTGAATGGTCTTCACCGCTCGCTCCCCGTCATGCCTATCGGCTTGTTGACTAGCATTTCAGCCTTTTTGATCATGGCCCGCAAGGGCCGAATCGGCATAGCTCGAATGAATGGCGCGGCGGTGATCGGCGGGGATTGCCGCCTCCCGGGCAAAGCACTACATGTGTTAGAGTTATTCTAAACGCTCCACAGGCCTGAGCGACGGCGTCGAGAGGTAAAACAGCGGCCATGTTCATTCAAACCGAAGCCACTCCCAATCCGGCGACTTTGAAATTTCTTCCCGGCAAGCCGGTGATGGGGGAAGGCACGCTCGATATGCGGAGCGTCGAAGAGGCGGGCCGTTCACCCCTCGCGCGGGCGCTCTTCTCCATTCCCGGCGTCTCCGGCGTGTTTTACGGATCGGATTTCGTGACTGTCTCCAAATCCGAAGGCGAGTGGCAGCATCTCAAGCCAGCCATCCTAGGCGCGATCATGGAACATTACCAGTCGGGCGAGCCCTTGCTGGAAGGCGAGGTCGTGACGTCCGACGCGGACGGCGGCGATGCCGAATTTTACGCCGAAAGCGATGCCGAAACCGTGGCGACGATCAAGGAATTACTCGATACGCGGGTGCGGCCGGCGGTGGCCGGCGATGGCGGCGACATCACTTTCCGCGGTTTTCGCGACGGGATCGTCTATCTCTATATGAAGGGCTCCTGCGCCGGCTGCCCGTCCTCGACGGCAACGCTCAAACACGGCATTCAAAACCTGCTGCGGCATTTTCTCCCCGACGTGCGCGCGGTCGAGCAGGTCTGATTTCACCCGACCATTTGTGAACTGAACGGGCCTACCCGGCAAAACGGATAGGCCCGTTACCGTATCAAGGAGCCTTCATGTCAGCCCTGCCCGATTCTGCGCTCGATCAATTGTTCCGCACAGCCCGGACCCACAATGTGTGGCTCCCGAAGGATGTCCCCGATTCCTTGCTGCACCAATTGACCGATCTCATGAAATGGGGCCCGACCTCGGCAAATTGCTCGCCCGCGCGGCTGTTCTTCCTCAAATCGCCGGAAGCCAAGGCCAAGCTGAAACCGTTTTTGTCGGAGGGCAACCGCGACAAGACGATGGTGGCGCCGGTGACCGTGATCGTCGCACAAGACCTTGAATTTTATGAGAAACTGCCGAAATTGTTTCCGCAGGCCGATGCGCGGAGCTGGTTTGCCGGTAACGATGTCGCGATCCGTGCGACCGCCTTCCGCAATTCCAGCCTGCAAGGCGGCTATTTGATCTTGGCGGCCCGCGCGCTCGGGCTCGATTGCGGCCCCATGTCGGGCTTCGATGCGGACGGCCTCGACAAAGCGTTTTTCCCGGACGGCAAGATCAAGGCGAATTTCCTGTGTAATCTCGGCTATGGCGATGTGTCCAAGCTCTTCCCGCGCAATCCGCGGCTCGATTTTGACGAATTCGCAAAAATTCTGTGACGTGATGTAACGGAGAGTGGCGATGCCGCCCGCATGGCGCGCTGGAAGCCGGCCCTTCGTTCGTCTATGGTTCCAATATGAAGATTCTCGCTCTTGATACGGCGCTCGGCGCCTGCTCGGTCTGTGTGCTCGATTCCAACCTGGTCAAACCTTTGGCGCATGAATCCATCGTCATGGCGCGCGGCCATGCGGAGGCGTTGATGCCGATGATCGACCGGGTCGTCTCGCAAATCCCGGGCGGGTTCGAGGCGCTCGAGCGGGTGGCCGTGTCGGTCGGTCCGGGTTCGTTCACCGGCATCCGCGTCGGCATTGCGGCGGCCCGCGCCATCGGCATCGCCTGTTCGATCCCGGTCGTCGGCGTTTCCACCCTATCGGCACTGGCCGCACCGCTCGTCGCGGACAAGCTGCCGACCACGATCGTTGCGGCGATCGACGCCCATCACGGCAATGTCTATTATCACGCCATGGCGGGCAACGGCCGCATGATCGTGCCGCCGCGCCTCACCACGGTGCGCGACGCGATCCGCACCTGCGGCTCCGACCCCTACCGCTTCACCGGTTCCGGCGCGCCGCTGCTGGCGATCGAAGCCTGGTCGATCGGCCTGCGGGCCGAGGCGGTCGGCGCGCTGGTTGCCCCCGATGTAGCCTATATCGGCCGGCTCGGCCTCTTGTCCGATCCCGAGACGGCGCGCCCGACGCCCTATTATCTCAAAGCGCCCGACGCCAAGCCGCAGGAGAAAGGCCGCATCGCCCGCGTGCCGTAAGAAAAATGTTCTCCCTCTTCGGCAAGACGCCTCCTTCCCTTATCCGGCCGCTCGATATGGCCGCCGCGCAGGACTGCGCGCGCCTGCATGAATCCGCTTTCGCCCATGCCTGGAGCGAGGCGGATTTTGAGCGACTGCTTGGCGCCCGCACGACCGTCGCCGACGGGATCTTCGACAGCCACGGCCAAGCGCTTTTCGGCTTCGTCCTGTCGCAGACCGTGGCGGACGAGGCGGAAATTCTGTCGATCGTGCTCGATCCCCATCACCGGCGCCGGGGCCTCGGCCGCCAGCTGCTGAATGCCCATATGGCACGGCTCACGGAGGCGCAGGTGAAAAGCCTGTTTCTGGAAGTCGAGGATGGCAATGTTGCCGCACAGGGGCTCTATGCGCATCTTGGCTTTCATGAAATTGGCAAACGCCACGGCTATTACCGCAAAGCTGACGGCTCAACGGCGACGGCCTTGATGCTGCGCTGCGATTTGGGGTGATGTTTTCGATGGCCTATCTGCGCGCCTGTGGTCTGGTGCTCTTCTTGCTCGGCTTTTTTCTGTTCGGCGTGCCGACGCAAATGGTTTTGCGGCGCTTCGGCACGGCACGGATGCAGACCTGGCTGGTCATTCTGTTTCATCGTGGCCTGTGCCGCCTGTTGCGGCTGCGCGTCCGCGCCGTCGGGTCGCCCGCGTCGGTGCCGACCCTGATGCTGGCCCCCAATCACGTTTCCTGGACTGATATTTCCGTGCTGGGCGGCCTCTATCCGCTGAGTTTCCTCGCAAAAAGCGAGGTGGGCACGTGGCCGATCATCGGCCCGATGGCGCGGCTTTGCGGCACGATCTTCGTGGTGCGCGGCCGCCGCACCGCGATCCCGGCGGTCAACGCGCAACTCGCCGCGCATATGCGGCGCGGTGATCGGGTCGTGTTGTTCGCCGAAGGCACGACGGGCGACGGCAATCGGCTGATGAAATTCCATTCCTCGCATTTCGAGGCGGCAAAAATAGCCCTGCGCGACGGGGACGTTTGGGTACAACCGGTGAGCATCGCCTACATGCGGCGCGACGGCCTACCGCTCGGCCGCATCGGCCGCATGCAGGTCGCCTGGTACGGCGACATGACATTGGCGCCGCATCTGTGGGACTTGCTGCGCGACGGCCCGGTCGATTGCGTGGTGAGTTTCGACGAACCGGTGCAAGTGACGCAGGCCATGACGCGCAAGGATCTGTGCGCGGCGGTGCGCATGACGACCCGCACGAGGCTGGGAGAGTTGGTGCACGGGCACGCAGCCGATGTGAAGCCCGTCGGGACAAATGTCGGACTGATCGCGAGTCCGGCGGAATGAAGAACGCGCAAATCACGCCGCTTCAATATCAGTCAGCGAGAAATCGTTGCCTTTGAACAGCAAGGGCTCGCCGGCGCGCTTCGCCAAGGCGTAGGAGAGACAATCGGCAAAATTCAGGCCGGCGGGATGACGGCCTTTGCCATAGGTCAGCCAAGCCGTGGTGGCGATGTCGATAAGCGAGGTGTCGATAGGTACGATGTCGACCATGGCCTTGGCCAGCCACAGATCGAGTTCGGCAAGGGTCGCTTCGCCGCGCCGGCCCACCAGCACCATGCGGGCCTCAAGGACGCAGGTCGCGGGGACCAGGCGAAGGGGCGCATTTATGATGGCGTGCCGGAACGTTTCGGCTTCTGCTTCGTTCTGCAGAATGGCGACGAGCGCGGAGGTATCGATGACCATCAGATGGGCACGCCGTGTTCGTCATAGCCGATGATCTCTTCGTCGCTGCGGTCATCGAGTTTCGGCAGCGATGCCACGCGCTTGGAAATCGCCCGCAGTTCCGCCAGCAGGCGCTCGTTGGCTGCGTCGTCCCCGCCCATCCGCTTCAAGCGCTCCTGGAGGGCTTGGTGGATTGCGGCGGTCTTCGTTTGGCCGGCACGCCGCGCGACCTCCGCCGCAAGCGCAACGGTCTCCGGATTTTTGATGTTGAGAGACATCGAAGCCTCATTTTCTACCATTTATGGCTAATTCTACCCTGCCTCGATATGTGTGTCAAACCGCTCGACGCGCCTCCAGATGTCATCTTTCTGTTCTCATCCTCTGCAAAAAGACGTAAAAGAGACCGACAAGGCCGCTTTGGGGCGGAAGGCATTTTAGCTCGCAGATGACGCGACGGACGGGCGCAGAGACGGGTCACTTGGACGGAAAACGAGAGATAGATCAAGGAACTAGCAATCGGCGCAAGCTTTTTGTCAAATCCTACGGCTGCCAGATGAATGTCTACGACGCCAGTCGCATGGCGGACGTGCTAGCGCCGGAAGGTTTTGACGAGACAAGCGAAATCGAAGACGCCGACCTCATCATCCTGAACACCTGTCATATTCGCGAACGGGCGAGCGAGAAGATTTTTTCCGAGCTCGGTAAGGTCCGGGTGCTGAAAGAGGAGCGCGCCGCGCAGGGCCGCGAGACGATGATCGCGGTCGCCGGCTGCGTTGCCCAGGCCGAGGGCGCCGAAATCATTCGCCGGCAGCCGGCGGTCGACGTCGTGGTCGGGCCGCAGAGTTATCATCGCCTGCCGGATCTTTTGAGCGAGGCGCGGGAAAAGCGCGCGTTCGGCCGCCGCCCCGGCGTCGTCGACACGGATTTCCCGGTCGAGGACAAGTTCGACGCGCTCACCCAGCCGACGGCGGAGAAAACCCGGGCGCGCGGCGTCTCGGCTTTCGTGACCGTGCAGGAAGGCTGCGACAAATTCTGCACCTTCTGCGTCGTGCCCTACACGCGCGGCGCGGAATTTTCCCGCCCCGTCGACCGTATCCTGAGCGAGGTCGAACGCCTTACCGCCCATGGCGTACGCGAAATCACGCTGCTCGGCCAGAACGTGAATGCCTGGCATGGCATCGGGCCGGACGGCAAGGCCTGGACGCTCGGCCGCCTGCTGCGCCGCCTCAGTGACGTGCCGGGCGTCGCGCGCCTGCGCTACATGACGAGCCATCCGCGCGACATGGATGACGAGCTCATCGCTGCCCATGGCGATCTGCCGCAGCTCATGCCGTTTTTGCACCTGCCGGTGCAGGCGGGATCTGACCGCATTCTCGAGGCGATGAACCGCAGGCACACGGCGCAGGACTATATCGATCTTGTGTGGCGTATCCGTAGCGTCCGGCCCGATATTGCGCTGTCCTCCGACTTCATCGTCGGCTTTCCCGGCGAGACGGAAGCGGAGTTTCAGGCGACGCTCGACCTGATCGAAGAAGTCGGTTTCGCCTCGACCTTCTCGTTCAAATATTCCTCGCGTCCGGGCACGCCGGCGGCCGAGATGGACGGCCACATTCCGCATGAGGTGATGGCCGAGCGTTTAGGCCGCCTGCAGACTTTGGTCGAGGCGCAGCGCCAGGCGTTCAATCAGGAGACGGTCGGCGTCACCACCGAGATGCTGGTCGAAAAGCCCGGCCGCTATAGCGGCCAGATCGGCGGCAAGACGCCTTGGCTGCAAGCGGTGCATGCGGACGGCGACGTCTCGCTCATCGGTCAGGTGGTGCCGGTACGGATCGTGGGATTGAGCAGCAATTCGCTGCTCGGGGAATTGCTCGATAAACCTTTGCAGGAGAGGCGCGCTTGACATTACTGAACGGCGGCACGCGGGACACGAAGCAATCCTTGCCGGCTGACAAAGGCGCCGAAGTGACGCTCGCCTTCGAAGACAACCGGCTCGCCTCTCTGGTATTTGGCCACTACGATCAAAATATCGCGCGCATCGAGCGCCGGCTGAACGTATCGGCCAATGCCAACGGCAATCACGTGGTCATCAAAGGCGCGCCCGAGGCGGTGACACGGGCGCAGAAAGTGTTCGAAATCTTGTACGAGCGTGTGAAACAAGGCCAATCGGCCTCCCCCGGCGATGTCGACGGGATCATCGAGGAAGGCGTGCTGCAAGGCTCGCTCTTCCCCAAGGAGACCGAAGCCAAATCGTTCGGCTTCGATCACATTTCCACGCGCAAGCGTGGGCTCGTGCGGGCGCGCAATCAGGCGCAGGATTACTATCTGCGTGTCATGAAGAAATGCGAAATGGTCTTCGCGGCAGGACCTGCAGGCACCGGCAAGACCTGGCTCGCGGTCGGGCATGCGGTTTCGCTGCTCGAACAAGGCATCGTCGACAAGCTTGTGCTGTCGCGCCCGGCGGTCGAGGCAGGCGAGCGTCTCGGTTTCCTGCCCGGCGACATGAAGGACAAGGTCGATCCGTATTTGCGGCCGATCTATGATGCGCTACATGATTTCATGGACGGCCGTTTTCTCGAACGCGGCATGCAGACCGGCATGATCGAGGTGGCACCGCTCGCCTTCATGCGCGGGCGCACGCTGACCAATGCGGCCATTCTGCTCGACGAGGCGCAGAACGCGACTTCCATGCAGATGAAAATGTTCCTGACCCGCCTTGGCGAAGGCTCGCGCATGATCATCACCGGCGATCCGACGCAAACCGATCTGCCGCCCGGCCAACGCTCGGGCCTGAGTGAGGCGATCCAATTGCTCGGCGGGCTCGAAGGCATCGGTCACGTGGTCTTCAAGGATTCCGATGTGGTGCGGCACGATCTCGTGCGCCGGATCGTCGGCGCTTATGAGGCGGCTGCGCGAAAGGCGAACAGTCAGTCATCATGACACCGGTTGTGGACATCGCTATTGAATCCGACGCCTGGAATGCTCTTGGCGACGAGGAGGCGTTGCTGGCGCTTACCGCCCGTGCGGTTGCGGCGGCCTGCGGCGAGACCAAAGTGAAGCTCAAGAAAGACGCGGAACTCAGTCTGCTCTTCTGCGATGATGCGGAGATCCAGACGCTCAACAAGCAGTGGCGCGGCTTCGACAAGCCGACCAATGTATTGTCGTTTCCGGCTGCGGCCGTGCAGGATCTTGGCAAGGCGCCGATGCTGGGCGATATCGCCATCGCGTTCGAGACCTGTGCACGGGAGGCCAAAGACGAGGCGAAGGCGCTGAGCGATCACGTCACCCATCTCGTCATTCACGGGTTCCTGCATCTCATCGGCTATGACCATATGAGCGAAGACGAAGCGCAGGTGATGGAAGATTTGGAACGGCGGAGTTTGCAGCGTCTTGGCATCGACGATCCCTACCGCGACCTCAGTCTGATCGAGGCACCACGATCATGAGTACGAGTGAGAAGCGCGAGATTTTGGGCGACGGCGAGAACGATGCGGTCGCCGTGGAGCGGCCGACTCTTCTGACCCGGCTCCGGACGATGCTCGGCATCACACATGCATCCGTGCGCGACGATATCGAAGATGCGCTCGAGGAACATACGACCTCGGCGGATATCTCGCAGCAAGAGCGCCTGATGCTCAAGAACGTGCTTAGCCTGCATGATTTGCGGGTCGAGGACGTGATGATCCCGCGCGCCGACATTATCGCGCTCCCCGCCGAGATCAGCTTGGCCGATGCCTTGAGTGCGTTCCGCACCGCAGGCCATTCGCGCTTTCCCGTCTATGGCGACACGCTCGACGATCCGCGCGGCATGGTGCATATCCGCGACTTCATCGATTTTCTTGCCTCGAAAGCCGAAAGCGGTGTGCGTCGCAAACGGCGCGGTAAGGCGGCCGTAGCGGAGGCCGCGCCGGAGGAGCCGGCAAGGCGGCCGGCTTTCGGCATGCTCGATTTTTCGGTGCCGCTTTCCAGCGCGAAAATCCTCCGTCCCGTCCTGTTCGTGCCACCCTCCATGCCGGCGCTCGACCTGCTCGTCAAAATGCAGGCGACGCGCACCCATATGGCGCTGGTGATCGATGAATATGGCGGCACGGACGGCCTCGTTTCGATCGAGGACATCGTCGAAATGATCGTCGGCGATATCGAGGATGAGCACGACGAAGCCGAGACGCTGAACGTGCACGCCGCTCCCGACGGCAGTTTCGTCGTCGATGCGCGCGGCTCGCTGGAAGATGTCTCCAAGGCCGTCGGCACCGATCTCACCAGCATGGCCGACGCCGAGGAAGTGGATACGCTCGGCGGCCTCGTCACGAGTCTCGCCGGACGCGTGCCGGTGCGCGGCGAAATCGTCGCGGCCAAGGACGGACTGGAATTCGAGATCGTCGATGCCGATCCGCGCCGGCTGAAACGCATCCGCATTCATCCGCCGGGATCGGCCAATGCGGCGGTCCAAGCCCGGCGGGCGCGCCGGCGCAATGACGAAACACCCGCCGATCAGCCGGCCGAGGACGCAGGCAATCCGGCCGAAGGCAAGGACATATCAGGCTAGAACAAGCCGCTTATTGTTCTTGCTTGGGCTTCAAGGTGAAGGGCTTCATGAAGAACGCCTGGCCCATCGACGCATGCGAGTCCGACTCGGACGTCCCGCCGGCTTCGTCGATCACATTGGCGGCGACCCATAGACAATCGATCACGCCGGACGGCCGCACGCAAACATAAGGCCCGTGCCGCTGATCCACCGAGACGGTCGAATCGTCGAGAAGCTGGAAACATTCGCCGTTGGTGATCATGCTCTCGAACGCTGCCGGTTTTTTCAGATCGGCATCTTTGCGGCATCCCACCGTCTTGTGTTTGATCGTCGCAGCCTCGGCCGAGGCTGTCAGCAGGGCGGCGCCGGTGCAAAGAACCAGCGCGGAGAGGGTTGTGGCAAATCGCATTACATCTCGCCTTCGCGTCATGAATTGATCGGTAATACCAAAGGTCGCGAGAAGCGACCTTTGGACCGCTCTTCATTTTTCGCTATCGCCTTGAAAAGGCGAAAAATGAAGAAAGGAACCAACGGTCACTCTTCGTGAACGTTGGTATGAGGACCGCATTAGCGGCGAAGAATAACCAAAATGTGGTCGGCGGTCACGTTTTTGCCTTCAACCCGTGGCGTTGCTCGCCTTCCCGCCGCGATGTGTTAAAAGCACACCGATCCTTCATCCGGAAAGCAAAGCCCGCCGTGCAACCCGACAAACGCCTGAAAGCCGCGCAGACCCTCATCACCCATCTCGCCGACCATCTCGATGCCGATCTCTATGTGCGTCTGTGGGACGGTGAGAAGATTCCGCTCGGCACGCGGCCGGAGTCGACGGTCGGCGTTGCCATTCATACGCCAACGGCACTGACCCGGCTCGCGCGCCGTCCGCGGTTCGATACGATCGTCAGCTGCCTCGCCTCCGGCGAAATCGAGATCGAGGGCGGCACCTTGCTCGATCTTGCCGCCAAGCGCGGCGAAATGCAGACGAAAAAACTGTTCAAGCGGCTCAACAAGGCGTTGCTTATCAAAAGCGCCCTGCCCTTCGTCTTCGGTTCGGCGCAGGAGACGGCGCGCCATGATTTCACCGGCAAGATCGCCGACAAGAAAGAGGCCGGACGCGACGACAAGGCGCTGGTGCAATTCCATTACGATCTGTCGAACCATTTCTACGGCCTCTTCCTCGATCCCGAGATGCAATATTCCTGCGCCTATTATCCGCGCTGGGACGCCTCATTGGAGGAGGCGCAGAAGGCCAAGCTCGATATGATCTGCCGCAAGTTGCGGCTGCAGAAGGGCGAGAAATTTCTCGACATTGGCTGCGGCTGGGGCGGCCTCGTGTGCCACGCGGCACAGCATTACGGCGTTGAAGCCTATGGTGTGACGCTCAGCCAGGCACAGCTCGATTTCACCAAAGCCAAGATCGAACGTTTGGGCCTCGCGGATCGCGTGCATGTGGAACTGCGCGATTTTCGCGACATTTCCGGCACATTCGACAAGATCGCGTCGATCGGCATGTTCGAACATGTCGGCATCGACAATCACCAAGCCTATTTTCAAAAGATGCACGATCTCTTGAAACCGCGCGGCTTGTTACTCAACCATGCGATCGCGCGGCCGGCCAAGCGCGACGACAAAAGTTTCCGCAAGCAGAATTCGCAATATCGCGCCATCACAACGTACATTTTCCCCGGCGGCGAACTCGACCATATCGGCATGTCGCTCGCCAATCTCGAGCGCAACCGTTTCGAGGTGCTCGACGTCGAGGCCTGGCGCGAACATTACGCGCGCACCTGCAGATTATGGTGCGAGCGTCTTTACGCGCATCGCGACGCGGCGGCGGCGGAAGTCGGCGACGCGAAATTGCGCATCTGGCTGCTCTATCTCGCCGGCTGTGCGCTCGCCTTCGAACGCGGCGCGGTCGGCATTTTCCAGACGCTGGTGTCGAAAAAGAGCAAAGGCTCCGCTGGCCTGCCGCCGACGCGGGCGGACTGGTATGAGTGAAGCCTGGAGTTTTGTGGAGGCTTGATTGTGGAACCCAAACTGCCGACGGACGAAGAAACAAACACGCTGTTTGATGGTGTAATCAAGCATTTGATGGAAGAGTCTGATTATTCTTCAGATGATGCTTCGTCACTGGCGCGAGAGTACTACAGACTTTTCACAGACTCGAACCATTGCGAATCCATAGGCATACCAGTTCAAAACGATGACTTTTTTTCATCATCAGGGCGAGGAGGATGTAGGTCGCCGGGCGCATTACTATTTGAGATTGAAAGAGAATCCCGATCCAGGCGCTTACAATGAATGGCGTTGGGAACATGAACGGCGACTGAGAGAAGCCGAGCAAAGACAATAATTTGGAATCTGCTCAGTGAATTTTTCTTCAATAGGATAGTTGTCTCGCGTCATTGCGAGGAGCGCAGCGACGAAGCAATCCATCCATTCTTGATAAAAATTTATCCCAAACGGTTCCGTTGCAGTGAATCGCGAAACCATGCGTACGATGTGTCACGAGACATGTTCCAACCCATCGGTTGGGGGATGGCGACTGTGTTTTGCGTCAAGTTTTTTGTGAGGGATTTGGTGTCCAGGGTCGGCGCTCGCGCATCATATGGTTGAGGATGACCAGGAGTTTTCGTGCGATGGCGATGAGAGCGACCTTGGGTGGTTTTCCGGCGTTGCGCATGGCTTCATACTCACTGCGCATTCCGGATTTGGATCGGGTTGCCGCAAGGGCCGCCATATAGAGCGCATTGCGCAGACAGGGGCGTCCGCCCGCAATGTGCGCTTGCCCCTTGTCGAGACCGCTCTGGGTGATCTGGGGCGCGAGGCCGGCGAGGCTAGCCACGGCCCGCCGATCCAGCGTTCCGAGTTCCGGCAGGTCCGCCAGGAGCGTGATGGCCACCGCCGGCCCGACCCCTGGCGCAGTCTGCAGTAGGGCTAGGCGGGCGCCGCCATCGTCGGCCGTCAGGCATGCGGTCAACTCCGCCTCGAGCGCCGCGCGCTGGCTCGTCAGGAAAGCGATCGTCTCTCGATGGTTCTGGGCGATGTCCGCGTCAAAAGCCTGCTTCAGACGGGTCTTTTCCATCGCAATCATCTCGACGATCTGCCGACGGCGTGTCGACAGCGCCTTGATGCGCTGGGCCTGGGGCGTGGGCACGGGGCGGATGATATTTTCCATGCGCAGAGCAAAGCGCGCAATGAGCTTGGCGTCCAGCCGATCCGTTTTGGCCCGACGTCCTTCGGCGGTCCGCCAGGCCCGGATGCGGCGCGGATCCACGAGGCCGACCTCGAAACCGGTATCGGCAAGGGCCCGCACGAGGCGCGCCGCATAGGGGCCGATCGCCTCCAGCACGACGCGCCGCACCTGTCGGCGCGTCAGCCAGGCCAGCAAGGCCTTGATGCCGGCAGGTGCGTTGGCGACCCGGCGAACATGGCCGCACGGTTCAACCGCAACATCCAGAAAATCCCGCCCGGCATCAATCCCGGCGGCGTTCGACAAGACGATCATGAAGCCTCTCCTGTATCCGGACCAGCGCGGTCAAACACGCCGCCCAATCGACTGTTCGGTCACAACAGGAGGCGGGCATGCGCTCGCCATCATCACGGTGTTGCCTGGATTGCTTCCGCGCCACACCCGCCTCACGTCACACCAACGCGTGACGCTCTACAAACATACAGGATTGCTTCGCTTCGCTCGCAATGACGGCAAATGTCTGTGATTGCTTCCGCGCCGGTCATCAACATCACATCAACAGATAGGCCGCTTTCTCGTGTGCCATGCTCCCCAGAAAAGACTAGCAAAGAACCTCCGCGGCTTATCGAAGCCGGCGTCGGACAAAAGCGTCTCCACCTTTTCCTCGGTTTCGGGCGGTACGGCGCCATTCATGATCTTTGCCAGTTTGGCCTCGATTTCGTCCGGTCCCGCCCCATGCATGCGCCACCGATTGCCCCACGCCGCCAGCAGAAGCGGTTCTGACGCATAGGGACGATAATTGCCGGCCAGCACCAGCGGCGCTCCGGGCCGCAGCCGCTCGGAAAGCCGAGCAAGAATGTCCGCTTTGCCGGCCTCCGTCGGAATATGGTGCAGAACCCCGATCATAATGGCCGCATCGAATTCCGGCCGGTTCGGCAGATCGGCGAGTTCACCACGTATGAACGCCACGCGCTCTTGTAGACCGGCTGCCCCAATGTGCCCCTCGGCGAGTGCCAGCATCGGTTCCGATGGGTCGATCGCGAAGAATTTCCACATGGGTTCCAGCCGCGCGGCGGCGATGATTTCGCCGCCCGTTCCACCGGCGCCGACAACCAGCACGCGCGCTTCGCCCATGGAGCGGAGGGAGGCCGACAGGATGCAGGCCGAAAGCTCATGGCAGGCGTCATATCCCGCCAGGGCGATCCGCGCCTGATGTCCATATTCATCGGCCCGGAAACAATCGAATTTCGCGTGGGAACTTTGGGTCATGAGATGTCCAGTTGCTATGCCCTGCAAGGGGATCGAAAATTCATGCCGGAGAGCGTATCGTACTTTAAAGCACGTAGAGGCGCAGTCTTATGATCGAAAATTCTATATCGAAGGAAAAGCATGATCGCCTGTTCGCATTCTTGCGCGCCTTTCCGCTGGTCGCGCGCCCGTGCCCGACGGCGGACGCCGCCAATCTGCTCATCGTTGCCGCCGGAGAAGGAAAAGGTCCCACGCATGCGATTTACCGGCCGCGGGCCGGGATCGTTGTGCCGGCGATGCCCGACGCGCGGAGTCTTGCCGCATCGAGCCTGGAATTCGGCGGCAACAAGAACCCGCTCGTCGGCGTGTTGCCATCCGAGATCGTCTTCGCGCTCAAGGACGATCCGCAGCTCCGCGTTCTGGCGGAACTGATTGTCGCGGAAGAGGCTGTCTCACAGTGCGGGGGTGGCTCTGTCCGAGCGAGATTGAGCGAGATCGTCGTTGTCTACGCCATCCGTCGCGCGATCGCCGACAAGACGGTGAAGGCGGGGCTCATGGCGGGACTCGCGCATCCAGAACTTCATCCTTGCCTTGTCGCCATGCACGACGATCCAGCGCGGGCGTGGCGCATTGAGGATTTGACAGGGATCGCGGGCATGACGCGCGGTCGGTTCATCAGAACCTTCACAGAGACCGTGGGGCAATCGCCTGGCAATTACCTAACCATCTGGCGACTGACCTTGGCGCAGATCTCCCTCAAGGCCGGGAAAAGCGTCAAGGTCGTGGCGGCAGACGTTGGCTTTGGCAGCGCTGCAGCCTTTTCACGCGCCTTCTCACGCCATTTCCAAATCTCGCCAAGCCAGTTCGGAGCTTCTGCGGAAGGCATCGGTCTTCCTGCCGGATGACTCGTCGACGCCGCTATCACATCAGCGGATAGGCCGCTTCCACCACATACGGGCCGCCACCGACCGAATCGCGCGAGGAGAACAGCACGAAGCGTTTGGCTTCGAAGCGCGGCGAGAACAGGAAGCCGCGCGCGCCCAAATAATCGGCGACCGCCATGGGCGAGGTCGTCTTCAGCCGCGCCAGGGTCACGTGGGGCACGAATTTGCGTGGTTCGGGCGGCATGCCGGCTCGGCGCACCGTGCGCTCGACCTCGGCCTGCAAATCCAGAAGCGGCTGCGCCGCTTTGGCTTTCGCGACGATGGCGCGGGGTTTGTCGCCGCCGAAGGAGGCAAGTTCGTCGAGCGTGACGGTGAAGCCCTTGCGCCGGACCCGGCCAAGCTCGGAGAAGATATCGCGGGCCCTGGAATGGTCGATGTCGCCGATGAAGCGGAGGGTGATGTGGTAATTTTCCACATCGATCCAGCGGGCGCCGTAAATCCCGCCCCTTAACATCGCCAACTCCCGTGCAACCTCGTTAGGTACTTCGAGACCGGTGAACAGACGGGGCATGGCGGTGCTCCTTCTTATGCGGCCGGGGCGAAACGAATCACCCAGACACCACTAAATTATAGAGAAAACGCAAATTGTAAAAATCTAAGACAGATCTGTGTCCTTTTCCCCAAGCAAGTTATGTGCCCACAGGCACTTTTCAAGCCCGGCGATGTCGCCAGGAGCGTGGCCTGCATCGGCGTCACAGCGCTTATCGCCAGCTATTTCGCGCGCCGGTCCGATGCGGCGGTCCCTTCTCCCGGCCGCGTGGCGCAGCCGGGAGATGCTTAACCCTTTTTAAGGGCAGGGATTGGTGTGGAGCTGGTGGATGGCGTCGATCCGCGCCTCCAGCTCCGGCGAAATTTCCACGTCGACCGATGCGATGTCGGTTTTGAGCTGCTCCATCGTCGTCGCGCCGATGATGTTGGAATGGACGAAGGGCCGCGAATTCACGAAGGCCACGGCCATTTGCGCCGGATCGAGGCCGAATTCCTTGGCGAGAGCGACATATTTGCCGATCGCCTCTTCCGCGCCGGGCTTCTCGTACCGTTGGCCGCGGTTGAACAAAGTCGAGCGCGCCCCGGCCGGCCGCGCGCCGTTGAGGTATTTGCCGGTCAGGTAGCCCTGCGCCAGGGGCGAATAAGCGAGCAGGCCGACATCCTCGCGTAGCGTGACCTCGGCCAGGCCCTGCTCATAGGTGCGGTTGATCAAATTGTAGGCATTCTGGACGCTCTGCACCCGTGGCAGGCGGCGGGTTTCCGATTCGTGCAGGAAGCGCATCGTGCCCCAGGACGTCTCGTTGGAGAGGCCGATGAAGCGCACCTTGCCGGCTTTCACGAACCCGTCCAGCGTCGCCAGAATTTCATGAATCGGGTTTTCGTCCGGCTCGATCGTGCCGCGGAACGTATTGTCATGGGCACCGAATCGGCTGGTCGGCCGGTCGGGCCAGTGCAACTGATAGAGATCGATGTAATCGGTCTGCAGCCGCTTCAGCGAGCTTTCCAGCGCCTCGGTTATCTGGGCCTTCGACAATTGCGAGGGCGCGCCGTCCTGGCGCATCCAGCCCATGTCGCTGCGGCCGGCGACCTTGCTGGCCAGGATGATCTGGTCCCGGTTTTTGCGCGCCTTGAACCAATTGCCGATGATCCGCTCGGTCGAGCCTTGCGTCTCGGGCCGCGGCGGAATCGAATACATTTCCGCGGTGTCGAAGAAATTGATGCCGCGGCTGACCGCGTAATCCATCTGCTCAAAGCCTTCGGCCTCGGTGTTCTGCTGGCCCCAGGTCATCGTGCCGAGGCAGATCAGCGAGACATCAAGACCAGTACGGCCAAGCTTGCGCTTTTCCATGATTACTCCGTTGTTTTTCAAGAAGTTGATTAGGGCGAAATGCTTTGCAGAAGCGTTTCCACGGACGGGAGAATGCGGGCCACGATGATTTCGACGCCTTTGCCGGTCGGATGCATCCCGTCGGGCTGGTTGAGCTTCGGGTCGCCCGCAACGCCGTCGAGAAAGAACGGATAGAGCGGCAGCTTATAGGTCATGGCGAGGTCGGGATAAAGTCCGTCGAATGCCCGCCCATAATCCGCGCCCAGGGTCGGATTGGCGCGCATGCCGGCGATCAGCACCTTGATATGCCGGTCGCTCAATTTTGTGACGATCCTGTCGAGGGTCTTGCGCGTGCCGGCCGGATCCTGGCCGCGCAGCATGTCGTTGGCGCCGAGTTCCAGGATGACCGCGTCGGTGCCGTCAGGCACCGACCAGTCGAGCCGCGCGAGGCCATCGGCCGCGGTGTCGCCGGAAACACCGGCATTGGCGATCTCCACGTCCCATCCCTTCGCCCGCAGCGCCTTTTGCAGCACGCTCGGGAAAGACTGATCTTGCGGCAGCCCCAGGCCGGCTGTGAGACTGTCGCCGAGCGCGACCACATGCAGGGTGCGGGCCGAAGCGGAGGGCGCAAAAGCCATCAAGCCGACACTAAGCGCGCACAGAAAAGCGATGATTGCGGGCAAGGCTTGGAGAAATGCAGCGCGGTGACCATATTGGGCTTTCGCGCAAGTCGACGCGCGCAGACGGAACGGCATGAATGACTCAAGGTGTGATTGAACTGAAAGATATTCACCTAAGTCTGGGGCGCGGGGCGTCCCGTGTCCATATCCTGAAAGGAATTTCATTATCGATCGCGCGCGGCGAGGCGGCGGGTTTCGTCGGGCCGTCGGGCTCCGGCAAATCGACCTTGCTGATGGCCCTAGCGGGGCTGGAGCGGCCGGATTCCGGCTCCATTCTGGTCGACGGCCAGCCGATGGAGCGGCTCGACGAGGATGCCTTGGCCCGCTTCCGCGGCCAGAAAATCGGCATCATTTTCCAGTCCTTCCACCTCATCCCGACCATGACGGCCCTCGAAAACGTGGCGATTCCGCTGGAGCTTGCCGGCCGCGCCGATGCGTTCACCCGCGCGGCGGAAGAGCTGCAATTGGTCGGCCTCAGCGAGCGTCTGTCGCATTATCCCGCGCAACTTTCGGGTGGCGAGCAGCAGCGCGTCGCGATCGCCCGGGCTTTGGCGCCGGGCCCGGCCATCCTGGTGGCCGACGAGCCGACCGGCAATCTCGACGAGGCCAACGGCACGGCGATCGCCGATCTGTTGTTTGCGCTCAGGCGCGAGCGCGGAACGACGCTCGTCCTCGTCACCCACGACAATGCCCTCGCCGCGCGCTGCGACCGCACGATCCGGCTGCGCTCGGGCCGGGTTGAGGATGTGCGGATGAATGCGGCGTCCCTCGCGGTTGCGGCCCAGTAGGGATTTTCAAATGCTGCTCCCCTACATTGTCCGCCTCGCCTTTCGCGATTTGCGCGGCGGCATTCGCGGCTTCGGGATCTTCCTCGCCTGTATCGCGCTCGGCGTCGCAGCGATCAGCGGCGTGAACTCGGTGTCGCGCGCACTCGTCGATGGCCTCGCGCGCGAGGGCGGCAAGATCCTCGGCGGCGATGCCTCCTTCAGCCTGATCCACCAAACCCTCTCGCCCGAAGAACAGGCGTTTCTGCAAGCGCACGGCAGCCTTTCCACCGTCGCGACCCTGCGCGCCATGGCCCGCATGCCGGGCGATAACGCGCCGCCGCCGACCTTGATCGATTTGAAGGCGGTGGATGCAGCATATCCGACGCGCGGCGCGGTGGAACTCGACCCGCCGATGCCGATCGGGCAGGCACTTGCCGGCAACGGCATTGCGGTCGATCGCGCTTTGGTGGTGCGGCTCAATGCGAAGGTTGGCGACACGCTGCTGATCGGTAATACGTCGCTGCAAATTCGCGCTGTTCTGGTGTCGGAGCCCGACAAGCTCGCCGCCGGCATTTCGCTCGGGCCGCGCGTGTTGATGGGTACCGATAATCTCGCCGCGACCGGCCTGATCCAGCCGGGCGCCCTGGTGCGCTGGACGACCCGTGTTTTGCTGCATGATCCCAACGGTCCGGCGAGTGATGCGCAAGTCGCGCAATTCGTCGCCGATGCCAACAAGGCCTTTCCGGAGGCCGGCTGGCAGGTGCGCACGCGCGACAATGTCTCGCCGGAATTTTCCAAAGACATTGCGCGCTTCACGCAATTTCTCACCCTCGTCGGTCTGACGTCGCTCGTGGTCGGGGGCGTTGGTGTTGCCAATGCGGTGCGGCTCTATGTCGACCGCAAACGCGCGACCCTCGCGACCCTGAAATCCTTCGGCGCGACCGGCGGCACGGTGTTCGCCATCGCGCTGGCGCAGGTCATGCTGATCGCGTGCCTTGGCGTCGTCATCGGTCTCGTCATCGGCGCTTTGTTGCCGTTTGGCCTGTCTGCGGCGTTCGGCGCGCTCATCCCGGTGCCGTTCATTCCGGCGGTCTATCCGCAGGAACTGGTGCTCGGCGCGGTGTACGGGCTCCTTACAGCGCTGGTCTTTTCGCTTGGGCCCCTCGGCCAGGCGCATGACGTGCCTGTCTCGGCGCTGTTTCGCGACACGGTCGATCACAGCAGCGCCTGGCCGCGCCGGCGCTATCTCGCGATGCTTGCCGCCGCGGCTCTCGCCCTGGCCGGCACGGCGCTTGCCTTTTCGACCGACCGGCATCTCGCGCTGATCTATATTGGCGCGGCCTTTGCCGCCTATGTGTTGCTGCGCTTCGTCGCACTCGGGCTGATGGCGCTGGCGCGCCGCGTCCCGCGTGTGGCGCATCCCGGCTTGCGGCTCGCTTTGGGCAATATTCACCGTCCCGGCGCGCTGACGCCCTCGGTCGTACTCTCGCTCGGGCTTGGCCTCGCGCTGCTGGTCACGCTGACCTTGATCGACCGCAACATCACCGATGCGCTGTCGCACGCGATGCCCGGCAAGACGCCGAGCTTCTTCTTTCTCGATATTCAAAGCAGCGAGAAACCGGCTTTCGACGCCTTCATGAAAGATCACGTTGCGGCCGCGGCTCATCTGGAAGAAGTGCCGATGATGCGCGGCCGTCTCGTCAAGCTCAACGGCACGGATGTCGAAAAAGCGCGGCCGAGCGACAATGCGGCCTGGGTGCTCGAGGGCGACCGCGGCATCACCTATGCCGACAAAGTGCCGGAGGGCTCGAAACTCACAGGCGGCACCTGGTGGGCGGCGGATTACAGCGGCCCGCCGCTCGTCTCGATGGAAAAACAGATCGCCGACGGGCTCGGGTTGAAGATCGGCGACAACGTGACTGTGAATGTGCTTGGCCGCAATGTCACCGCCGAAATCGCCAATTTGCGCGAGGTGAACTGGCGCAGCTTCGGCATCAATTTCGTTTTCGTCTTCTCGCCCAACACGTTCGCCGGTGCGCCGCATACGCTTCTCGCGACCATCACCTACCCGCCGCAGACGAAGGATGCGGACGAGCTGAAATTGCTCAAGGATGTGAGCGACGCCTTCCCTTCCATCACTTCGGTCCGGGTGCATGACGTGCTCGAAACGGTGCTGAAAGAAACCCGAGAGCTCGCCTATGCCATTCGCGGCGCCTCCTCGATCGCTCTGCTCACCTCCATGCTGGTTCTGGCGGGAGCGCTCGCGGCGGGCCAGCGGGCGCGTATTCACGACACGGTGGTGCTGAAAACCCTGGGCGCGACCCGGGCCAGGCTGCTCGGCGCCTATCTCATCGAATATGTGCTTTTGGGGCTGGTGACGGCGCTGTTCGGCGTGCTGGCCGGCATTCTGGCGGCCTGGGGCATTGCAGAGCGGATCATGAAGCTCGATTTTGTATTGTTCCTCGGCCCGGCCTTCGCCGCCGTCCTTATCGCCTTGGGCGTGACGATCGTGCTGGGCCTTCTCGGCACTTGGCGAATCCTGGGGCTGAAGCCGGCGCCTTACCTCCGCGATTTGTGATCGAACGGCAGCCTTGCCGGCCCCGGTCCCGGAGCAATTCGGCCCTTGTTTTGCCACCGCAACCGCTCATATTATGGGGCGTGGGCCTCTCGGAGGCCATAACAGAAGGAATGTTCCATGTCGGACTTCGACCGCTATTCGACCCCGCGTTACGGGTCGACCACGCAGGCCGGCGTCACAATCGACCAGGGCCTGCGCACCTATATGCTCGGCGTGTACAATTACATGACGCTGGGATTGGCTATCACGGGTGTGGTTGCCTATGCGTTGTTTGCCATGGCGACGAGCGCCGTTCCGGTGGAAGGCGCGGTCGCCTTTCACGGTCTCTACATTACCCCATTCGGCATTACCCTGTTCGCCTCGCCGCTGAAATATGTGGTGATGCTGCTGCCGCTCGGCATCGTCTTCTACATGTCGATGGGCATGAACCGGATGTCGGCACAGGCGGCTAAGATCGCGTTCTTCGTGTTCGCCGCAGCCATGGGCGCGTCGCTGTCCTCGATCCTGTTGGTTTACACGGCGGTGTCGATCACCAACGCCTTGCTGTCCACGACGGCGGCCTTCGCCGGCTTGAGCATCTACGGCTATACGACCCGCCGCGACCTGAGCGCCATGGGCTCGTTCATGGTCATGGGCCTATTCGGCCTCGTCATTGCGTCGCTGATCAACATCTTCATGCAAAGCAGCGGCCTGCAATTGGCGCTGTCCTATCTGGCGGTCGTGATTTTCGCGGGCCTGACGGCATGGGATACGCAGAAGATCAAGGCCATGTACTATGAAGGCGACGGCTACGAGGTCGTCACGAAGAAATCGATCTTCGGCGCACTGGCGCTTTATCTCGACTTCATCAACCTGTTCGTCGCCCTGCTGCGCATCTTCGGCGACCGCCGCAATTGATCGCGTAAACGTCTTAGAGACACCAGAAAGCCCGCCATCGGCGGGCTTTTTATTTGGGGGCGATATCGGCAGCCCAACCCATCCCGCGCGTTTGCCATGACGATTTGACACTCTCGGTTGCAGCGAAAGTAATATAGTCTTGCTGCAAAGAGCGCTTTGAAGAGGGCCGCATGGAACAGCTCGTCTCGCCCAATCAATCGCCCCTCTACCAGGACCGCAACTTCTTCGACGACAATTGCGCGCTGCGCGAGCAGGTCGGCGCCGCGGGTGTCGATGCGGCCAAGGCCGATCTTTCACGTTTCGGCGCGGCTTATGGCGCCGCGGCGATGCTCGATCACGGCCGGCTCGCCAATATCTATCCGCCCGTGCTGCACATTCTCGATCAGCGCGGCGAGCGGCGTGACGAGGTGTCGTTTCATCCCTCCTATCACGTGCTGATGGCGTCGAGCATCGCAGCGGGATTGCATTGCTCGGCCTGGGACGGCGCGGACGGCGCGGCTGCCCATGCCACGCGCGCGGCGCGCCTCTTCATGGCGACGCAGACCGAGAGCGGGCACATGTGCCCCACCACCATGACCAATGCGAGCGTCGCCGCCCTGCGCAGCGAACCGGAGATCGCGCGCAACTGGCTGCCAAAGATTTGCGGCCGCGCCTATGACCCGGCGCTGCGGCCCTGGTGGGAGAAGGGCGCGGTGACGCTCGGCATGGGCATGACCGAGCGGCAGGGCGGCACCGATGTGCGCAGCAATGTGACGAGCGCGGCGCGGCACGGCGATTTTTACGAAATCACCGGCGCGAAATGGTTCATGTCGGCGCCGATGTGTGACGCTTTTCTCGTTCTGGCGCAGGCGCCGGGCGGCCTGAGCTGCTTTTTGGTGCCGCGCTTCCGGCCCGACGGCGCGAGAAACGCGGTGCATTTCGTGCGGCTCAAGGACAAGCTCGGTAACAAATCGAACGCGTCGTCGGAAGTGGAATTTCACGGCGCCTATGCGCAGCGGCTCGGCGCCGAAGGCGAGGGCATCAGGACCATTCTCGAGATGGTGCAATTGACCCGGCTCGATTGCCTCGTCTCCTCCGCCGGCCTGATGCGCTCCGGCGTCGCGCAGGCCGCACACCATGCCCGGCATCGGTTCGCGTTTCAGAAACGGCTGATCGATCAGCCCTTGATGCGCAGCGTGCTCGCCGATCTCGCGCTCGAGGTTGAGGCGGCGACCGCCCTGTCTTTACGCGTCGCGACCGCCTTCGATCGGGCCGGTACAGACCCGCAAGAAGCCGCTTATGCCCGCCTGATCACGCCGGCCGCGAAATTCGCGGTTTGCAAGGCCGCGCCGCATTTCCTCTACGAGGCGATGGAGTGCTTGGGCGGCAACGGTTACACGGAGGACTGGCCTCTCGCCCGCCTCTACCGCGAGGCCCCGGTCAATGCGATCTGGGAAGGCTCCGGCAACGTGATGGCGCTCGACGTGTTGCGCGCCCTTGCTAAAGCACCCGACGCCGCGCGAGAACTAGTGAAGAGTTTGCAAGAGGCGTGCGGCTTGGAGCAAGCCCTCCCCTTCAACCCCGCCAACGAGGCCCATGCCCGCGCGATTTGCGATTACCTCGCCAAGCTCGCGGCAGCAGCGGCGCTGGCGCGGAGACGGCCGGATTTGGCGGACGCCTATGTGCAAACGCGGCTGATCAACCCCGTCGGCATGCAGTACGGCGCTCGCGATCTTTCGCAACGGGAGGGGAAATTGATTGAGCGGATTTTGCCGTAGGCCGACAGGCAAAGCTGAAGCGAACCCTATTTTACGGCCGTATCCGTAGGAATATCATTACGCGGTCTGGAATTTTGGTATTGCAATGGCATTCTCATAGTCATGGATCCACGCGAGAAATGCGAAAAGTCGAGTGGATTGCTGGCATCATTAGGATGAATGCTCCCGGGAGGTATCACTACGGGAGAAGAATGCGGACCCTGAAAAAGGCGGAAAATCGCCAACGCAATAAGGAAAGCCAAACCGCCGAAGCGCCGAAGCGCCCACGGCGGCGCTTTGCGGTTTGTTTTTCCGTTTCCGCATCACTTACGTCACGCATCCCAATCTTCTCTCGGTAGCCTTCATGCCATAAAGTCGATCCTAAAACCGCTCCGGCCACTTCCGGGCGCCGTGATAAACTCTAAGCACCTGTATCGTCTCGTTCCGCACGCGATAAGGCACGATATAGGGCAACCGTGGAATTACAAGTTCCCGCGTGCCTGAAACACGACCAGGTCGGCCGATTTCTGGATTGCTCGGCAGCATCTTCGTGACGGCATCGACAATCGCGATTGCCACGCGCCGTGCCGCATGCGGATTGTCCTGCGCGATATAGGTCCGCAATTGCTCAATATCGTCCAAAGCTTCGTCGGACCAGACGATGTTCATGCTTTACCGGGCTTTGGCCGAGCGATTTCGGCAGGCGTGTCCCAGGACTCGATCCAGGCTCGGACATCGCCATCGCGCACCCCGCCGTTCGCGTCCAGGGATTCAATTGCCTTTTGAATGCCTGCGATCTGCCACTCATTATCGGCGAGATAATCGTTGATGGCTTCGGCGGCGAGAAACGATCGGCTGCGGCCGGTGCTTTTGGCGAGCGCCTCCAGCCGCTTCTTGGCGGCAATATCGAGCCGGACGGAAAAGACGGAAGAAGACATGCGGCATCCTGTATGATAATGTATACATTCTAGTACAAAGGCGATCTGATACAAGCATGAATTCTCGAAGAACCGGCGTGGACGCAGCCGGACTTGGCGAAAGCTTATGTGCAGACGCGGCTGAAATATACGGTCGGAGCGCAATATGGCACGCGCGATCTGTCGTCGTGGCAGGAGGATTTGGTGGGGCGGATTTTGCCGTAGAGCCTATTGCGTGCGGCCCAATGTTCCGATGTGAATAGCCTCTTTGGCTTCCACCACATCCTCGAGCCGGTCGGGCTCGCCGCCGCCCATGCCTTCATCGTCCGCACGCTGCAACGACCAGGCGATGATTTCCATTTCATCCAGGACTTTTTTCTTTTGCAGGTGGGACAGGTGTTCATCCCGCGCCACATCCATCGGGCGCATGGAACCGGCAAGCGGGCGGACGTTGCGCGTCCTTCCGGACGACGATGCAATTCGTTTGTTCAGCATGCCCATGGCAACCTCCTTCGAATGAGGCGGGACACCGAGCCTTCACTGCAAATTGTCGGCAGCGTCCAAAATCCGTCTCGATCAATGCCTTTCCAACGCCGTCAGCATCGGCTGCCAGCGCGTGACAAAACCAAGTCGGTTGTAAAGCGCGATTGCGCCAAAATTATCGGCGAGGACATGCAGGAAAGGGATTTCGTTCCGCGCCAGGATCGCGCGTACGACCTCGCGCATGAGCCCAGCCGCATAGCCGCGTCCACGATGATCGGGATGGGTGCAGACGCCGCTGACCTCAGTAAAAGGCCCCGGCTTCATGCGCTCGCCCGCCAATGGGCACCAGCGCGGCAAGATCGCGGAAGCTCTCGGGCGTGCCCTCGGCGCTCGCCGCAAAAACGCCGAAAGCCGGATGATAACGCCGGATGCCGCCAGCCTCTTGCGCAAAACCCGTCTGCCGGGTGGTCAAAGCGGTCCAGATCGGGCGATCGAGAGGATGGTTCATATGCTCGGTTCCTGAAAGCGGCGTGTGGGTGGAGATGTGGCAAGAGAATCGTCCGTCAACCCCGCGGCGGGAGGATCACTCCGTTCCCTTTTCCGGCCCCAAACCCGATATTCTGCTTGCCCGGACGCCCGCCAGTCTGCTAAGGAACCGCCTCTTCCAGGAGGCTGAACCTTCAGCTTTTCGGGGGAAAATGTCCGTTTCGCTCCGGCCAGCGTCGGCCCGCCGTCAGGCGGTGGCTTGCTGCAACGCCAGCTAAGCACCGGAGCCAAGAGACGGGCACCCGCAACACCAACCAAGGTTTTGCTTATCGGCAAAAACCTATCCGACGCCGCCTCAACTGAGGCTCTCAGGAGAAAATATGTCTGCATCTCAAGCTCACGCGCCGTCCCGCGAGGACTTTGCCGCGCTTTTGGAAGAAAGCTATGGCTCGTCCGACGCCTTCGAAGGCTCCGTTGTCCGGGGCACGGTCGTCGCGATTGAAAAAGACGTGGCTGTCATCGATATCGGTCTGAAGACCGAGGGCCGCGTTGCTCTGAAGGAATTTACCGGCCCTGGCCGCGAGTCGACCCTGAAGGTCGGCGACACCGTCGAAGTCTATCTCGAGCGTATCGAAAACGCGCTCGGCGAAGCGGTCATTTCCCGTGACAAGGCCCGCCGCGAAGAAAGCTGGGTCAAGCTCGAAAAGGCGTTCGAAGCGCAAGAGCGCGTCGACGGCGTCATCTTCAACCAGGTCAAGGGCGGCTTCACCGTCGATCTCGACGGCGCCGTGGCCTTCCTGCCGCGCAGCCAGGTCGACATTCGCCCGATCCGCGACGTCACCCCGCTGATGGGTGTCGCGCAGCCGTTCCAGATCCTGAAAATGGATCGCCGCCGCGGCAACATCGTCGTGTCGCGCCGCACCGTGCTCGAAGAGAGCCGCGCCGAACAGCGCCACGAAATCGTCGCCAACCTCGAAGAGGGTCAGGTGATCGAAGGGACCGTCAAGAACATCACCGATTACGGTGCGTTCGTTGACCTCGGCGGTATCGACGGCCTGCTGCACGTCACCGATATCGCCTGGCGCCGCGTGAACCACCCGACCGAAGTCTTGAACATCGGTCAGCAGGTCAAGGTCAAGATCATCAAGATCAACCACGAAACCCACCGCATCTCGCTCGGCATGAAGCAGTTGCAGGAAGATCCGTGGCACGACATCGAGAGCAAGTATCCGATCAACGCCCGCTTCCATGGCCGCGTGACCAACATCACCGACTACGGCGCGTTCGTCGAACTGGAGCCGGGCATCGAAGGCCTGATCCACGTCTCGGAAATGTCCTGGACCAAGAAGAACGTCCACCCCGGCAAGATCGTCTCGACCAGCCAGGAAGTCGACGTGCAGGTGCTCGAAGTCGACAGCAACAAGCGCCGCATTTCGCTCGGCCTCAAGCAGACCCTCGCCAATCCGTGGGAAAGCTTCTCGCAGAAGCACCCCGTCGGTTCGGAAGTCGAAGGCGAAGTCAAGAACAAGACCGAATTCGGCCTGTTCATCGGCCTCGACGGCGATGTGGACGGCATGGTCCATCTTTCCGACCTCGACTGGAACCGTCCTGGCGAGCAGGTGATCGAGGAGTTCAAGAAGGGTGACGTGGTGCGTGCGCAGGTTCTCGACGTTGACGTCGAGAAGGAGCGCATCTCACTCGGCATCAAGCAGCTCGGCGGCGATCCCTTCGCCAAGGCTGCGACCGCGACCGGCGAGGACGGCGGCGACGCTGTCCGCAAGGGTGCTGTCGTGACCTGCGAAGTGATCGACGTGAAGGATTCGGGCATCGACGTGAAAATCGCCGGCACCGACCTGACCGCCTTCATCAAGCGCTCCGAACTCGCCCGCGACCGCGCCGACCAGCGCCCCGAGCGCTTCGCGGTGGGCGAAAAAGTGGATGCCCGCATCACCCTGTTCGACCGCAAGGCTCGTAAGATCGCCGTCTCGATCAAGGCGCTGGAAGTCGCCGAAGAGAAGGAAGCGATCGCCCAGTTCGGCTCGGCCGACTCGGGCGCCTCGCTTGGCGACATTCTGGGCGCGGCGCTCAACAAGGCACGCAAGGGCGAATAATTCGCTCGAGCCATTCTGAATATGGGGCCCGCGTGGAACTCCCACGCGGGCCTTATTTTATCTGCGACGAAGCCTGGTCGTTTTGTCAGACCTGAATCGTCATTTCCGTCGTTCGAGAATCTGGATTTGCAAATTGGAAAATCGGATAGTTAGAGGCCGTTTTGAAACTTGGTCTTGGGGTGGGTCGCTGGGTTCAGACGCGATTTCTGACGGCCTCTAGCATTGGGACCTAAGTGGTGGGGGAGCGGGACGAATGAGAGAGGCCAAAACCGGCGCGAAGCGGATCATCAGCTTCAGCCTCTACGGTTCGCACCGCCTCTATTGTGAGGGTGCTCTCCACAATCTGGAGCTGTCGCAGAAACATTACGCAGGCTGGGTGTGCCGCTATTATGTCGATGGCACGGTACCCGACCGCTACGTCCGCTCCCTCTCCGAGGGCGGCGCGGAGGTCGTTCCCGTCACGACCGCGAGCAAAGGGCCGATGTATGGGCGCTACTGGCGCTTCCTTGTCGCGGCGGAGGCAGACGTCGAGCGGTTCATCGTCAGGGATACAGATTCCCGGCTGAACCCGCGCGAGCGCAGCGCCGTCGATGCATGGATCGCGTCGGGACAACCTTTTCATCTCATGCGGGACTCGGCTCATCATCGCAGCGCGGCACTCGGCGGCATGTGGGGTGCTCTGGGCGGCTCGTTCCCCGACATCGCCGAACTGATCGATGGATGGGGTCGCTACGACCAGTGGGGTCAAAATGACCAGTTCGTGTCGACGATTCTCTTTCCCCGCATGCAGGGCAATTATCTTTGCCATGACGAGGCGGGATATTTTGACGATGGACACCCCTTCCCCGCGCATCCGGCTCTCGACGGTACGAGCTTCGTCGGGGAGAAGGTCGATGTCGACGGCGCACCGATCGACATTTGGCGGCGGGCCGGACAGCTCGAAAATCTGCGAGTCCGCGAGACCGACCGCGCCGAGCGACTGCAGCGCGATCTATCTGAAGCGCGCAGCACGATCGACGCTCTCAATGCCGATCGAGCACAACTCGCCTCATTGCGAGATCATGCGATCGCAGAGAAAGACCGCATGACCGCCGAGCGGAATCGCGCCGCCCAAGAGCGGGATCATATTGCGCAAGAACGGGATCGCACCGCTCAGGAGCGGGATCATGCCGCGCGCGAACGTGACACCCTCTCGGTCAACTATGAGCGGATGCTGCGCACGGAACGCGAGCTGCGCAAGCAAATCGCGGATATCTACAATTCCACGAGTTGGAAGACTACGCGGCCGTTCCGCTATCTAAGTCGTTTGTTCCATCCGAAGCGACCGGCATAACGCTGGCTGCCGCCGGTGATCGGCGGACCCAAGGCCAATTCAATCTGGTGGATTTATCCCTGCTTCTGAAAAATCACGCTCGTGCGGCAGAGGCAGGACGAGCTGATCACCATGTCCGTCTTCGCGAGCGCCGCGGTCAGTTTCGGTTGATAGACGGCAAGCTCTTCTCTCTCACCGCGCCGCTTTAGACATTCCACCAGCCCATGCAGCGCCCACACATTGTCGGGATGCTGCGTGCAGCGTTGCACCTTGTCGCTCAGGCCCAGATCGTCGCGATAGACCTGTTCGGCTTCGTCCACATGGCCCTGATCGAGCAGCAGCGCGGCCAGCGCGTGGCGCGGCGGATGCATCCACGCCCATGGCTCGGTGTAGGAGAGATTGTCGTCGAGTTCCACCGCCCGGCGCAAATGCCGATACGCCTCCTCGTGCCGGCCCTGATGATAGCTGAGTTCACCCGCGAGCAGCGCGGCGCCGACAGCGAGGGAATCGCGCGTCGGATTGCTCAAGAACCGGCGCTCGAGCGGGATACGGCGCATATGCGTGAGAAAAGCATCGCGCCGCTTCTCTGCCGCATCGAATTGGCGCAGCGTCGCATGGGCAACGCCCTTGGCATAATGCTGCAGGGCGGCGGTGACGACATAAAGCTCCGGCTCCGCCGTCTCCGGCTCATCGATGATGTCGCGCCAGCGGCCGAAACGCACGAGCACATGCGATTTCATCGCGTGATAGCCTTCGAGGGTCCAGGTGAGCTTCGGCCGGTCGGGAATGGTGACCGCTTCGCGCGTCACCAATTGCCGCACCTTGTCGGCGGCCCATAGCGCAGAGCCGTATTGGCCGAGAAACATGCAGGTGAACATCATGAGATGCAGATCGTGGCAGCAGCTCAGGAGATAGCTCGTCGGGTTCGGCGTATAGGCAAGATACAAATCGTTGGCGCGCACCGCCTTCTCGCTCGCGGTCTTGGCCTTGTCGTAATCGCCGCACAGTACATAGATGTGGCCGGGCATATGATTCATGTGCCCCGCGTCGGGGCACATCTCGCCCAGCACATCCGCCGAGCGCAAAGCCCGTTCGGGCATAGGCGACATTTCGAGCAGATGAATGTGCAGGTGAAGAATGGCCGGATGCTGCGGCACGCCCGCTTGATCCGCAAGCGCGATGGAACGCTCGCAGATTGCCAAGGCTTCCAGCGCATCGGAATTCGGTGTCGGCACGCCGGTCTTGAGGTTCCACAGGCGGCGCACGGTGCGCATCATCAGCGCTTCGACGAACAGCGCCATCACGTCATGATCGTCGGGGAAGGCGTAATAGACCCGCCGCATTTCGGCGGCATAGGCATCGTCCCAACATTCGAACTCTTCCGGCGAAACCGGATGCGGTTTCTGAAACCGGCATGCCAGCGCGGCGATCAGACGCTGCTCGACATCGCTTGCCCGATGGGCGAGGGCGAGCGCCCGCTGTACATGATCGAAGCATAGATGCGTGGCCTTTTTCGCCTCGACCGGGCCATGCTCCTTCCACGTCAGGTTGTAATAGGGGCCTGCGGCGTAAGCGATTCCCCACAACGCCATGGCGCAATCGGGATCGGCCGCAAGCGCGCGCTCGAAGCACTTGATGCCCTCGTCGTGATTGAAGCCGTAACACCAGTTGAGGCCGATATCGAACCAGCGCTGCGCCTCGGCGGATTGTGTCGTGATCGCACGCCGATACGTGCCAAGATTGAAACGGTCCATGCACGAATCCGGAATCTATTGCAGCCGCGTGAGAGGTGTCCCAGCCAGCCCCCAATAGAATCGTGCAATCCAGCGCGCGGGAACACAAGCCGCATTTTGAGATGACCGGCCGCATGGCGACGCGCGACAAGGAACTGGACCGCGAGCCGGTAGCTCGCGGTCCAGGGCAATGCCCCCAAACGCAACGCTGTCTAGCGCAGCCCCTTCACCATATCGACGTGCAGGATTCCATCTTCGTCGTAGGGCGGTCCGACGCACGCGAATCCAAGTGGGCGGTAGAAGCTGTCGGTAAGATGCGCCTGCGCCTGAATGCGAATGGAGGCGTCACGGTCGATGTCGAAGATGCGCGACATGGCTTCCGTCATAACGGCGCGGCCGAGGCCGCGGTTGCGCGCGCTGGCTGCCACCGCCACCCGGCCGATGGCATATTCCGCATATTTCACCCCTGGCGGAAAGACGCGCGCATAGGCGACGACCTCGCCGCCGATCCGACCGATGAGATGCATGGCCCGGTCGTCATATCCGTCGATGTCGGGATAGATACTTTGCTGCTCGACGATGAACACGCTTTGGCGCAGCCGCAAGACCGCATACAGGTCCTGCAGCATGAAAGTCGGGAAGCTGTGATAATCCCAGGCAATCTCGGTCATGGCGTCGATATCCGCGAGGTCATCGATGTTGCGCGCCCATTTGTCGAAGCACCGGCACGCTTTTTACACCGCACCCGCAATTTAGAAACATCGCAAAGAAGGCAAAAATCTCCGCCCTTACAATTGCCTGCTGCGATTCTGTTAATTTCGACTAATTCTAATGTTTTTTCAACCTGTTGACGGCTTAATGAATCCGTGGAATGGGGCCTAAGGCGCACCGGAACGTGCGCTTTTTGTATGAATTGCGGAGCCTTGAACTCCGCCAATTGGAGTTTTGGGATGCATACCTCGACAAAGCTGGCCGCCGCATGTCTCTTCGCCGCAGCAGGCGCCATTTTCACCTCTCTCCCGCTGCGCGCGGACGAAGCCACCATCGAGGTCGTGCTGCAGAACGACGCCTTTTCGCCGGCCGAAATCAAAGTGCCGGCCGGGCAACCCTTTACCCTGAAGGTCTCGAACAAGGAGAGCGCCGCCGCTGAGATCGAAGCCAAGGGGTTGAAGATCGAGAAGGTGGCTGCCGCCGGCACGGATGTCGTCGCTCATGTCAAGCCGCTGAAGCCAGGCCGCTATCTGATCGTCAACGAGTATAAGGAGGACCACGTCAAAGCGTACGTGGTCGCCGAGTGATGTTCGCCGAAACCTTTGGCGCCTCCGCCAGCGCCGCCCTCATCGTCTTTCGCGAAGTGATGGAAGCCGGCCTCATCGTCGGTATCGTCATGGCCGCGACCCGCTCGATCCCCCATGTGGGCCGTTGGATTGCCGGCGGCATTGCTGCCGGCATCCTGGGCGCTGTCGCGGTGGCAAGCTGCATCAGCGCGTTGCAATCCGCCATCGCCGGGTCGGGGCAAGAAGTGTTCAATGCCGGCATTCTCGGCATCGCAGTCCTGATGCTGGGCTGGCACAATATCTGGATGGCGCGGCACGGACGCGAATTGGCGGCGCAGATGAAGGCGGCGGGCGAAGCCGTCTCGTCCGGCTCCAAGTCCCTGTTCTCCATGGCCGTCATCGTGGCCATTGCGGTTCTGCGCGAAGGCTCGGAGGTCGCACTGTTTCTCTACGGCATCGCCGTCTCGAACGACGCGACGGCTTTGACCATGCTGCCGGGCGGCGCGATCGGTCTGCTCGGCGGCGCGGCGCTCGCGGCCCTCACCTATGCCGGTCTTCTCGCCATTCCGGCGCGGCATCTTTTTGCCGTGCTGAGCGCTCTGCTGGCGCTGCTGGCGGCGGGCATGGCGGCGCAGGCGGTGAGCTTCCTGGAACAGGCCGGCTTTGCCACGATCCTGTCGCAGACGTTGTGGGACACGTCCGGCATTCTTGCGGAAGGCAGCATCGGGGGGCGCGTTCTGCACACCTTGGTCGGCTACAGCGATCAGCCGAGCATTTTGCAGGCGGTCGCCTATGTGGTGACGCTGGTTGCCATCCTCGGACTGGCGAAGCTCGTCAAGGCTCAAGCGACGCCGCGCTTGGCCGCCGCTTGAGACCTACCCTCCCTTCTCCCACAGCGAAGCTGTGGGAGAAGGGATTCATGCCGCATAGATCTGATTTATATTTTCATATTTCATACTGCCCTCCCATACGGAATTTTTTGGGCGTCTCGCCACGCGCCAAAACAGATTTGGTGTTTGAAATCGCCCCCGGATCGGATTAGAAGGCTCCCCTCCTGTTAGGGCCGCGGCCTTAAATTCCATCACCGATCGATTGCGCCTTTTGGCGCCCATGCCGATTTGGGCCAGTCCCCGCAGCTGGCCTCACCTCATCGTTAGAGATAGACATGACACTTGCCATCGGAATTGATTTTGGCACGACCAACAGCGTCGTCGCCGTCGCGCAAGCAAATGGCGAGGTGAAGAGCTTCACCTGGCCGGCGGATGGCGGCCCCACCGATACGTTCCGCACGGCTCTCGCTTTCTGGCAGATCGGCCGGCCGCTGCGCGCCTCGCTCGGCCATTGCGCCGGCCCCGCCGCCCTGGCGAAGGCGCTCGACGCGGCGCAGGACCATCGCTTCGTGCAATCGATCAAGACCTATCTCGCCAGCGCCGCCTTTTCGGAAACCCGGCTCTACGGTACCAAGCTCACGATCGAGGAGATCGTGAGCCTGTTCTTCGCGCATTTACTGAGCGATCATGGCGGCGCGGCGGCCTTTGCCGATACGCCGGCTGTGGCCGGCCGCCCGGTCGTCTTCGCCGGCGATACGGCGGATGAGGAACTCGCGGTTGCGCGTCTGCGCCGCGCCTACGATCAGGCCGGCCTGCCGAAGGTGACGCTGGCCTATGAGCCGCTCGGCGCCGCCTATTGGTACGCGCGCGCGCTCAAGCGGGACGAGACAGTTCTGGTCGCCGATTTCGGCGGCGGCACCAGCGACTTTTCGGTGATGCGCTTCTCCCATGCGGGCGGTAAATTGCAGGCGCAGGCCCTCGCCCATAGCGGCGTCGGCATTGCCGGCGACACATTCGACTACCGGCTCGTCGATCATGTGGTGTCGCCCCATCTCGGCAAGGGCTCGTTCTATCGCTCGCATGACAAGCGCCTGCCGATGCCGGCCTATTTTCACGCCGCTTTCGCGCAATGGCATCGCCTGTCCTGGCTGAAGACGCCGCAGACCCGCAGCGAATTGCAAAAGCTCATTCGCGACAGCGACGTGCCGGAGCAATTGCAGGATCTGTGGCACTTCATCGAAATGGACTTGGGCTTCGAGCTCTATCAGGCGGTGGGCAACGTCAAGGCGCAATTGTCGGCCGCCCCGAAAGCGCAACTGCATTTCGATCGCGAAGGCATCCGCATTGACGCCACGGTGACGCGACAGGATTTCGAGACTTGGATCGCCGCCGACCTCGCAGCCGTCGAGGGCGCGATGGAGGAGGCGCTGCGCCAGGCGGGAATCGGCGACGGGGATGTCGATGCGGTCTTCATGACCGGCGGCACGAGCTATGTCCCCGCCGTACGGCGCATTTTTGCCGAGCGGTTCGGCGAGGCCAAAATGCATCTCGGCCATGCCTTCCAATCGGTCGCCTCCGGCCTCGCGCTGATCGCCGCCGACCGCCGCGTCGATCAGCAAACCGCCGTCGCCTAAACTTTACTGCGTGAAGGCAAGGCGCAGGCTGAAACCGAACAGCAGCGAGGCGAACAGCCAGCGCTGGATCCGCTGCGCCAGCGGATGGCGCGCGAGCCAGCGGCCAAGGCTGGCACCCGTCATGATGTAGAGCAGATCGAACGCCGCGCCGAGGCCGACGAGAAGGACGCCGAGCAGCGCGAATTGCCCCGGCACTTGGCCCATCTCGGGACGGATGAACTGCGGCAGCAGCACCGAACAGAACAGCAGCGCCTTGGGGTTGGAAATATTGGTGATCAGACCGCGCAGGCAGGCGGCGCGCAGACGTCGCGGCGCAGGTGTCGCCGCAGTCTCGTGACCGGCGTGCACCGCCCCGCTGCGCAGGATCGCGATGCCGATCCAGATCAGATAGCCGACGCCGACCAGCCGGACCGCCTCGAAAGCCCAGGGCGCCGAGCGCAGCAGCGCGGCAAGCCCCAGCGCCGAGAGCGTGACATGGGTAGCGCGGGCGAGGCCAAGGCCGACAGCGCCGGCGAGAGCCGCGACCCGCCCTTGTGCGGCGCTCATTTCCAGCAGCAGGATCATGTCGGGACCGGGCACGAGATAGGCGACGGCAAGCGCGGCGATGAAAAGGGATAGATCGTTCATGGCCATTTCCTCGGGTGGTAATTGGCTCTGATTTAGCACCGGAGGGCCAGGCAGGTCCTTGCGTTCTGTGCCATGAAACTGTTCAATATTGGCAGATTATGTCCTATATTGATCTTTTCGGGGTCGCCCATGCCAAAAATCAAACTGGATGCGATCGATCGGCGAATCCTGGCGGCGCTGCAGCAGGACGGGCGGCTCACCAATGTCCAGCTTGCGGACAAAGTCGGCCTGTCGCCCTCGCCTTGCCTGCGCCGGGTGCGGTTCCTGGAGGATGCCGGGGTGATCGGCGGCTATCACGCAAGCCTCGACCGGCGCGAACTGGGCCTCGGCCTCACGGTCTTCGTCGAGGTGAAGGTCCAGCGCCACGACGACGAATCGGCCACGGCGTTTCGCGAGGCGGTCAAGGCGCGGCGCGAGATCATCTCGTGCCACCTCGTCTCGGGACAGTCGGATTTTCTGCTGCAGGTTGTGCTGCCGGATCTTTCGGCCTACGAGACGTTTCTACTCGACGTGCTGCTCAAACTGCCCGGCGTCAGCGACATCCGCAGCAATTTCGCCATTCAGACCGTGAAGGCGGAGGGCGGCTTGCCGCTCGACCATTTGCCCGAGACGGCGCTTTCGCTCAAATCGCCCATGGATTAGCCTGCGCCAAAACTGGGAATCACTTCAATGTCCGCGCATTTCGCCAAACCAACGCCTGAATCGACCCCGATCTTCTTCGCCACGACCGAAACCTGGAGCGAGGTGAAGAAAAATCTCTCCGCCGAGGCGCGGACGTTTTGCGATTCATGTGGCTTCGAGCCGAAATCCGGACGGCACATCGTCGTGCCCGATACGAAGGGCCGGATCGGCGCGGTCGTGATGGGGCTGGAAAGCGGCTCGGCGTGGCGCGATGGGTTTCTGCCCGGCAAGCTCGCGGCGCTGCTCCCCGTCGGCACCTACCATTTCTCCAACGATCCGCATGACGTGGCGCTCGGCGCGCTTGGCTGGCTGCTCGGCAGCTATCATTTCACCCGCTACAGAAAGAGCGGCGGCTCGGCCGCTGGCTTGGTCGCACCCGAGGGTGTCGATGCCAAGCGCCTCGAGAGCATTGCCCGCGCCGTGACCTTCGGCCGTGATCTCGTCAACACGCCGACCAACGACATGGGGCCGCAGGCGCTTGAGGACGCCGCCGCGCATCTGGCGAAGGAGCACGAGGCCAATCTCAAAGTCACGCGCGGCGAAAAATTGCTCGAGAAGAATTTTCCGCTCATTCACGCGGTCGGCCGCGCCGCGACACAGGAGCCGCGGCTGATCGACCTGCGCTGGGGCAACAAATCGGCGCCGAAAATCACTTTGGTCGGCAAGGGCGTCTGTTTCGACACCGGCGGCCTCGACATCAAGCCGAGCAGCAGCATGCTCCTGATGAAGAAAGACATGGGCGGCGCGGCGGCGGCCCTCGCGCTGGCTGCGATGATCATGGAGGCGGACCTGCCAGTGCGTTTGCGGGTGCTCATTCCGGCGGTGGAAAATTCGATCGCATCGGATGCCTTTCGCCCGAGCGACATTTACGTGGCCCGCAACGGCCTCAGCGTCGAGATCGGCAATACCGATGCCGAAGGCCGGCTGGTGCTCGCCGACGCGCTCGCCTTGGCGAGCGAGGACGAACCCGATTTGCTGATGGATTTCGCGACGCTCACCGGCGCGGCGCGCACGGCGCTCGGCCCGGATCTGCCGGCTTTCTATACGAATGACGAAACCTTCGCCGGCGATGTCGCCACGCAGGCAAGGGCGAGCGCCGACCCGGTCTGGCGCATGCCGCTGTGGCCGCCTTACGCCGCGATGATGGACGGCAAGATTTCCGATCTCAACAATTCGGGCAACAGCGCCTTCGCCGGCTCGATCACCGCGGCGCTGTTCCTGAAGCGCTTCGTCGGCGACCATGGCACATGGGCGCATTTCGACATGTACGCCTGGAACCCGAAGGCCGGCCCCGGCCGCCCCGAAGGCGGCGAAGTGCAAGTGGCGCGCATGCTGTTCGACCTGCTGGCGAAGCGATATGGGTGAAGCCGTCATTGCGAGCGAAGCGAAGCAATCCATCCCCGGTTGTCCCCCGGGTAGCCACATGAGTCCCGCATTCGAAGACCGCTCATCGGTGGATGGATTGCTTCGTCGCTTTGCTCCTCGCAATGACGGTGTACCGAGTCGTATCTGCCTCGTCCGTTACGCTGCGCATACCCCATCCTCTTGCTAAGCTCTCTCCCATGCATCGTTATTCCATCGGCATAGACACGGGCGGCACCTATACGGATGCTGCGATCATCGATGCGGGCGCGCATCAGGTGGTGGCAAGCGCGAAGGCCTTGACCACCAAGGGCGATTTGAGCGCCGGCGTCATCGAGGCGCTGACCGCCGTTCTGAAAAGCAACCAGGTGCAAGTCTCCGGCCCCGACATTTCGCTCGTCTCGCTGTCGACCACGCTCGCCACTAACGCGATCGTCGAAGGCCACGGCTCCGAGATCGCCATGATCTTCATCGGTTTCGATGCGCAGATGATCGAGCGCGCCAACGTGCGCGGCGCAGTGCCGAGCGCGCGCATCCTGCAAATCCCGGGCGGACACAATCACGCCGGTGACGAGGTCGCGCCGCTAGATCGTGAAAAAATCGAAAGTTTCGTCCGTCTTCATGCGCATGAGGTGGATGCCTTTGCCGTTGCCGCGCAATATTCGGTGCGCAATCCCTCGCACGAACATGCGGCGCGCGACATCGTCCGCGCGCTCACATCCTGCGCCGTCACGCTCTCAAGCGAAATCGCACAGGACTTGGATGCGCCGCGCCGCGCTTTGACCGCCGCGCTCAACGCGCGCATCATTGGCCGCATCGGCGCGCTGATCGCGGCCGTGCGCAACGCGATGACGCAGCTCAGGATCGTCGCGCCCCTGATGATCGTCAAAGGCGATGGCGCGCTCGCCAGTGCCGAAGTCATTGCCGAGCGGCCGATCGAGACGATTCTCTCCGGCCCTGCCGCCAGCGTCATCGGCGCGAAGTTTCTTTCGAATCGCAGAAATTTCGTCATGTCCGATATCGGCGGCACCACGACCGATGTGGCGATTTTGGAAAACGGCTGGCCCAAGCTCAACCGCGCCGGCGCGGTGGTCGGCGGCCGGCGCACCATGGTGCGCGCCATCGACATGCGTACCTTCGGCCTCGGCGGAGATACGCAAGCCGATATCGACGACCAAGGCCGCGTCGATCTCGGCACCAACCGCATCGTGCCTTTGGCGCTGCTCGGCCAACGCGATCCGCGCGTGCTCGACATGTTGCGCGCGCAGTTGAACGAACGCGATCACGTGCCGCATGCGGGGCGCTTCGCGCTCAAGCCTTTCGGCGAAATCGCGCCGCCGAAAATGGGTGCGCTGAGCGCGCGCGAAGCGGAGGTCTACGCGAGCATCGGCGACAAGCCTGTCGCGCTGCGCGACATCATCTTCAGCCCGGCGGCGCATCGCGCGCTGAACCGCCTCGCCGCGCTCGGGCTGGTGCAGATCGCCGGCTTCACGCCCAGCGACGCGGCCCATGTCCTGCGCCTGCAAAGCCAATGGTCGCGCGAAGCCGCGCTGCTCGGCGCGGCGCTGTTGCTGCGTTGGCGGCGCATGACCGCCGTGAATGAGACCGACGAAGCGCCCATGCTTGCCTTGGCGCAAGATATCGTCGATGCCGTTGTCGCCAAGACCGGCCGCGTGCTGATCGAGACGTTGAGCGCGCGAGAGCTTGCGCTGGATGACCCGTTCGTCCAGGCGGTGGTGAGTGGCAGCCATCGCTTCGCCAATTTGAAGGTTTCGATTGCCCCGGCATTCCCGGTCGTCGCGGTCGGCGGCCCGGCGCCGGTCTATTATCCCGAAGTCGGCAAGAGGCTGCATTGCGAAATCGTGCTGCCGGACCATGGCGATGTTGCCAATGCGGTCGGCGCGGGCGTCGGCGTGGTGCGGGCCCGCATCATGCTGGAGCTCACTATGCCCGGTCCCGGCATCTGGCGCGTGCATCACGACGATAAGCCCGCAACCTTTGCCGAGCCGACCGAAGCGCTTGATTATGCGATCGATCTGGCGACGGATCTCGCCCGCAGCGGCGCACGCCATTCCGGCGCCGCCGACCCGGAACTCGATGTCCATGTGGACCGCGTCGACATTCCCGGCATGGACGGCGACAAGGGCCTGATCGCCGCAACGGTCTTCGTGGAAAGCTGGGGAGATCCGCTCACCGCCTGATCGAACGGACCGCAGCCTTCTCCTCTACACCTCGACCCAGTGCCCCTCTTGCGCGGCGCGCGCGATGGCGTGCACCGTGCGTTCGATCTGCAGGCCGCCGTCAGTAAAAGTGATCGCCAGGCGCTGCTCGCCCGCGATCAGGCCGATGAGCGCGCGGCACTCAATCGTCTTCAGGTCGTTGAAGCCGAGCTGGTGCCCGGCGCCTGGCGTGAAGATGCCGTAGGGCTGGTGCGCCGGCGCCATGAGGATGGTGCGGAAACCCTGGTTCTCCTCCGCGCCGTCGCGCACGAAGAGCTGCACTTCGTTGAACCGCTCCTGATCGAAGGCGAGCGTGCCGTTCGAGCCGAAAATCTGCACCGCGATGCGCCCCTTGCGGCCCCAGGCGGCGCGGCTCACCAGAATGCTGGCGTTGATATTGCCGGGGAAACGCAACAGCGCCGTGGCGCAATCCCAATTTTCCACAGCGATCGGACCGCTCGGCGAGGGACGGGTCGCGTAGGGGCGGGTCATGTCGCCGAAGACATGGGTCGCGCCGCCGAACAAGGTCCAGAGCAGGCTGAGCGGATGCACGGCAAAATCGTCGAGGGCGCCATAGCCCGAGGCCTTTTCGCTGCGCCAGGACATCGGCGCCTGCGCGTCGGCCATGAAATCCTCGTCCATTTCGATGCGCACGTGGTGCACCGCGCCGATCACGCCGTCGTCGATGATCTTCTTCATGTGCCGCACGGCGGGATTCTGGATGTAATTGTAGCCGAGCAGGGCGACCCGGCCGCTGCGCGCGGCGGCGTCCTGCATCCGCACCGCGTCGTCGAGCGACGGCGCCATCGGCTTTTCGCACCAGACATGCTTGCCCGCGTCGAGCGCCGCAATCGCCATTTCGGCATGAAAGCGGTTGGGGGTCGTGATCGACACCACGTCGATCGCCGGATCTTCGACAATGCTGCGCCAATCGCTCGTCGCGCGCGCGAAACCGAAGGCTGCTGCACGCTCGCGCGCCAGATCCTCACTGACCTCGCACAGGGTCGCGAGCATGGGGCGCGCCACGTCGCCATAGACGGTTTTCACCGCATTCCAGGCGATCGCATGGCACTTGCCCATATAACCGGTGCCGATCAGGGCGACATTGAGCGATTTCATGGCGGGGTTTCCTCCGCGTCGGGCATGCGCGCGACGGATGATTTGGTGCGTTTGAAAGATTATTAGAATAAATCTTCCATTTCATTGTGACTGTGTCAAGCTAGGCCCCTTGCAGAAACACGCATTTCCGCCCGTTCATCAAAATGTTATGGAGGACATGGAGGGGATTTTGGAATGAGCGATGCAAAACCGGAAAAATCGTTGCAAAACGAACCGCCGCAGGATTTCGACGCGCTGAAAACGCTGATTCTCGACCGCGGCGACGCCTTGCCGAAACGGCTGCGGCAAGTGGCAGTCTTCGCGCTCGAGCATCCGGACGACGTCGCCTTCGGCACGGCCGCCGGGATTGCCGATACGGCGCAAGTGCAGCCCTCGACCCTCGTGCGCTTCGCCCAGACCCTGGGCTATTCCGGCTTCACCGAATTGCAGGGCGTCTTTCGCGACCGCCTGCGCGAGGGCTTCCCCGGTTATCGCGACCGTGTCGCCGCGCTGGCTGCCGAAGAGGTGAGCCTCGGCGGGCCGATGGCGCTGTTCCAGGGCTTCGCGCAATCGGCGGCGACTTCGCTCGACCATGCGCGCATGACTTTGGATGCGGGCAAGCTCAATCAGGCGGTGGAATTGCTCGCGCAAGCCGACACGATCTATCTGCTCGGGAGCCGCCGCGTGTTTCCCGTGGCCGCTTATTTCGCATACGCTTTCGGCAATCTCGGCCTCAAGGCGTTTCTCGTCGACCAGGTCGGCCAGCTCGGTCCGGAACAATGCGGCAGCGCGACGAAGAAGGATGCGCTGCTCGTGACCAGCTTCACGCCTTACGCCCCCACCACGCTGGAGTTGACGCGCGAATTGAACGCGCGCGGCGTGCCGGTGGTGGCGATCACCGACAGCGCCTTCTCGCCGCTGGCGCCGAGCGCAACCGTGTGGCTCGAAGTGGCCGAAGCGAATTTCGCGTCCTTCCGCTCGCTCGCAGCGACATTCGCGCTGGCGACGACGCTGGCGGTGGGCACGGCGGAAGCGCGGGGAAGGCGGCGGTGAAGTGAGGTTATGCCCTTCTCCCGCGAAGCGGGAGAAGGGCGGGAGGTCACATCAATTCGATTGCGCCAGGTGGGTCATCGTGTCGTGCGGCGGAGCGAGCGACATCCAGACGTTGGGATTTTCCTGCGACTGGCGCTTGACGAAGGCATAGCCGGTTTCGTCCCAGGCGCGGATAGTGTTGACGAGATTGTCGAGGATGAATTCGCCCTTGTCGGTCTTGACCGTGAGGATCGTATGGCCCTCGCCGTCGAGATCCCACACGATGGTCATCAGCAAGGCCTGGCGCGGGAAGCCGGCATCGATCAGCAATTTGCGCTTGTAGAGCGCGTAGATCTTGCAATCGCCCTTGCCGTCCACCGGATAATCCCAATGGTCCGCCAGGGTTCCCCAATGGTCGAGATTGCTGACCGGCTCGATCTCTTCATTCACCTGCCGGTTGATGCGGTCGAGCGTGCGCCAGGTGTTGAGCGTGAGCTTGATATCGGCGGCAGGCAAATCGCTCACCTGGCATTCTTCCGGCCGACGGCCGCAAAAATCCATCCAGCCATAGGGAATGCGTGCCACGCCCGTCTCGACCAGATCCTGCGAGTGTTTCAACGTCGCCGTTTCGAAATCGATGGCATCGTTCAGCTTCAACCGTTGCGTCGTCGACACGTGGCGCAGCTTGGTCTGGACCGAGTCCTGGTCGGGGCCGGCGAATGCCGTCGACGCCCAGAAGAGCAAAAGTGCCAAAAGTCCGACCCAACGCAACATGGTCGCCTCGTCCAGTTTCTTAACGAGGAGTTAACGCCTGTCGGTTGGAGGGTTCAACTTAAACTTTAATGGAAGGTTAACGACGTTTCCTCCTCCCCGTCAGCCGGGGAGAAGGAAAGCACCGATCTTTTAGGCGCCGATTTCCACCCGCTTTTTCGCCCTCCAGCTCTCCGTCGCCGCGTCGGCGATGAGCTGCGCGCGCAGGCCGTCTTCGCCCGAGGGCGCCGGCGCGACGCCTTTTTCCACAGCATTGATGAAGGCCTCGAGTTCGAGCCGGTAGGCATTGGCGTAGCGCTCGAGGAAGAAGTTCTGCACCGGATCGCCGGTAAAGCCCTGGCCGGTTGCGACTTCCACGCTCGTCTCATGCACGTTGCCCGCGCGGATCATGCCCTTGGCGCCGTGCACCTCGATACGCTGGTCATAACCATAGGTGGCGCGGCGCGAATTGGAGATTTGCGCGATCTTGCCGGATTTCGTCTCCAGCAGCACGGCCGCCGTATCGACATCGCCGGCTTTGCCGATTTCCGGATCGACCAGAGAGGACCCGACCGCCGTGACTGCAATCGGCTCCTCGTCGAGCAGAAAGCGCGCCATGTCGAAATCGTGAATCATCATGTCGCGGAAGAGGCCGCCCGAGCGGCCGATATAGGAAACCGGGGGCGGTGAGGGGTCACGCGAAATGACGGTGACGATTTCCACATTGCCCACCGCGCCGTTGTGCAGGCGCTGCTGCAGCGCCGCGAAATTCGGATCGAAGCGGCGGTTGAAGCCGATCATCAGCGGCGCCTTGGCCTCGTTCACCACTTTCAGACAGGCCTTGATCCGGTCGGCGTTCAGATCGACCGGCTTTTCGCAGAAGATCGCCTTGCCCGCGCGCGCGGCCTGCTCGATGAGATCGGAGTGCATGTCGGTCGGCGCGCAAATCAGGACCGCATCGATGTTTTTATCCGCCATGATGCCGGCAATATCCGCGACTTTCGCGCCATATTGCGCGGCGACGTCGGCGGCCGCTTTCGCATCGGCATCGGCGACAAGCGCAAGCTCCGTGCCCTTATGCGCGGCGACATTGCCGCCATGAATCCGGCCGATTCGCCCGGCCCCGATCAATCCAAACCGCATGTTAACTCCTCCCATTACACGCCTTTTGCGCTCTTCGACCGCCGCCAGTGACAAATCTCGAAAGAGAACAAATATTCCATGTTGACCAAAAAATAGAATTGTTGTTTCATAAAGGCAAGCGATCTTTTAAACGCGGATCGAATGACCGACCGCCGCAACACCATATGAGGAGACGTCCATGGCCTATCATGGCCCCGCCGGCCTGAACGGCAAAATCGCCATCGTGACTGGCGGCACGCAAGGTTTGGGCGAAGCCATCGCGCGTCTGTTCGCGGAGCGCGGCGCAGCCGGGCTCGTGATTTGCGGCCGCAACGCGGCCAATGGCGAAAAGGTCGCCGCCAGTATCAGCGCGTCGGGCTGTAAAACCGTTTTCGTGCAGGCCGATCTCACCAAGACGGCGGAAGCGCGCCATGTCGTTGCCGTCGCCGACGAAGCCTTTGGCCGCGTCGATGTGTTGGTGAACGCGGCCGGCCTCACCGATCGCGGCAATATTTTCGACACGACCGAAGCGCGCTACGACGAAATCTTCGCGGTCAACGTCAAATCGCCGTTCTTCCTGATTCAGGATACGGTGCGCATCATGAAGCGCGAGAAGATCCAAGGTTCGATCGTCAATATCCAGTCGATGTCGGCGCATGGCGGCCAGCCCTTCATCACCGCCTATTGCGCCTCGAAAGGCGCGCTCGGCGCACTCACGAAGAATGTCGCCAATTCGCTGTTGCGCTATCGCATCCGCGTCAACGGGCTCAACATCGGCTGGATGGCGACGCCCGGCGAAGACCGGATCATGAAAACCTATCACGGCGCACAGGACGGCTGGCTAGATGACGCGGTCAAATCGCGCCCCTTCGGCCGCCTGATCGATCCGAACGAGGTCGCACGCGCCTGTGCCTATCTCGCCTCCGACGAATCGGGTTTGATGACCGGCGCGAATGTCGACTTTGATCAAACGGTTGCGGGCGCGAGCGATCCGCCGCTCGACCCGGCCGCCTGACGCCGCTGCGATCGTAACGCCCGCCCTAGCCATGGGGCGCAGAGAAGAATATGAGGACGCCATGACCGCTCCCTCCCTAGACGTCATCACCATCGGACGCTCGTCGGTCGATCTCTATGGCCAGCAGGTCGGCGGCCGGCTTGAGGATATGGCGAGCCTCTCGAAAGCTGTCGGCGGCTGTCCCACCAATATCGCCATCGGCACCGCGCGGCTCGGCCTGAAAAGCGGTCTCATCACGCGGGTGGGCGACGAGCATATGGGCCGCTTCATCCGCGAACAATGCGCGCGCGAAGGCGTCGACGTCACCGGCGTCAAAACCGATCCGCAGCGCCTGACTGCGCTGGTCGTGCTCGGCATCCGCGACGACAAGACCTTTCCGCTGATCTTCTATCGCGACAATTGCGCCGATTCGGCGCTCGACGTGAGCGACATCGACGAGGCCTATGTCGCCAGCGCCAAGGCGATTGTCGTCACGGGCACGCATTTCGCGAAACCCGCTGCGGCAGAGGCGCAAAAGCTTGCCATGAGCTACGCCAAGAAGCACGGTCGCAAAGTCGCCTTCGATGTCGATTACCGCCCCAACCTGTGGGGCCTCGCCGGCCATGGCGCGGGCGAGGAGCGTTACATTTCCTCCTCCGAAGTCACGGCACATTTGCAGAAGATCTTACCCGACTGCGATTTGATCGTCGGCACGGAAGAGGAATTGATGATCGCCGGCGGTAAGGAAGAGCCGTTCGAAGCGATCCGCGCCATTCGCGCTCTGAGCAACGCCACGATCGTGTGCAAGCGTGGTCCGATGGGCTGCGTCGTCTTCACCGGCGCCATTCCCGCCTCGATCGAGGACGGCATCAAGGGGCCGGGCTTTCCCGTCGAAGTCTACAACGTGCTCGGCGCCGGCGACGCGTTCATGTCGGGCTTCCTGCGCGGCTGGCTGCGTGACGAGCCGCTGGAAACCTGCTGCGCCTATGCCAATGCGGGCGGCGCCTTCGCCGTGTCGCGGCTGTTGTGCTCGGTCGAATATCTCACCGAAAGCGAGTTGCACTATTTCCTGAAAAACGGTTCGCCGCATCGCGCCTTGCGGCAGGATCCTGCGCTCAACCACATTCACTGGGCAACGACGCGCGACGAGCGCACGCAGGTCGCGGTGAATACGACGCACGCGCCCAATCTGATGGCGCTCGCGATCGATCATCGCGCGCAATTGGAAAAGATCGCCGACGATGTGAATGCGCCGCGCGATAAGATCAAGGCGTTCAAACTGCTCGCCGTTCAGGCGACCGTCGATGTGGCCAAACGGTATCCGCATCTCGCGCGCGGTTCGTTCGGCACGTTGCTCGACGGCACCTATGGCCGCGAAGCTCTGTTCCGCGCCGCCGATCACGATTTATGGATTGGCCGGCCGGTCGAAGAGCCGGGTTCGCGGCCGCTCGATTTCGAAGGCGGCGGCTCGCTCGCGGCGAAGCTCAACGAATGGCCGCTCATTCATACGATCAAGTGCTTGTGCTTCTACCATCCCGACGATCCGGCGGATTTGAAAGCGCGGCAGGAACGCGAATTGCTCCGCCTGCACGACGCGGCGCGCGCGCTCGGCCGCGAATTGCTCGTCGAGATCATCGCGAGCAAGCATGGCCCGATCGACGACACCAGCATCTCCGGCATTATCGAGCGGCTTTATGCGCTCGGCATCAAGCCCGATTGGTGGAAGCTCGAGCCGCAGGCCACGGCGACCGCCTGGCACAATATCGAGAGGGCGATCGCCCAGAACGATCCGTTGTGCCGTGGCATCGTGCTGCTCGGCCTCGAAGCGCCGGAAGAGGATTTGGCGCGCGGCTTTAAGACGGCGCAGACGACCAAGCTGGTGAAGGGCTTCGCCGTTGGCCGCACGATTTTTGCCGAACCGGCGCAGCAATGGCTGAGTGGTCAGATTTCTGACGAGAAGGCCATTCATGTGATGGCGGATTCGTTCGATCGCCTAGTACAGGCTTGGTTGCAGGCACGACAATAAAGGACCGCGACCGTCCCGGTCGCCAATGCACTGGATCGATAGATGCGACCGGGACGGTCGCGGTCCCTTTAGGGAGCTCGTTATGAAAACCATTCGTCTCACCGCCGCGCAGGCGGTCGTTAAGTTCCTCAGCAATCAATTCACCGAGATCGATGGCAAAAAATTGCCCTTGTTCGCCGGCTGCTGGGCAATCTTCGGCCATGGCAATGTGGCCGGGCTCGGCGAAGCGCTGCATGCGGCGGGCGAGGAATTGCCGACCTTTCGCGGCCACAATGAGCAAGGCATGGCGCTGGCGGCAGTCGCCTATGCCAAGGCCTCGCGTCGCCGGCGCATGATGGCGGTGACGACCTCCATCGGTCCCGGTGCCACCAACATGGTGACGGCGGCAGCGGTCGCGCATGTCAATCGCATTCCGGTGCTGCTGCTGCCGGGCGACGTGTTCGCCAACCGCGCGCCCGACCCGGTGCTGCAGCAGGTCGAGGATTTCAACGACGGCACGATCTCGGCCAACGATTGCTTCAAACCCGTCTCGCGCTATTTCGACCGCATCGCGCGGCCTGAACATGTGGTGCCGGCACTGAACCGCGCGATCGCCGTGCTCACCGATCCCGCCGATTGCGGCCCCGTCACGCTCGCCTTTTGTCAGGATGTGCAGGCGGAAGCTTTCGATTATCCGGAAAGTTTCTTTGCGCCGCGCCTGCATCGCCAGCGCCGCACGCCGGCCGATGCGCACGAGCTTGACGAGGCAGTCGCGCTGCTCAAATTGGCGAAGAAACCCTATATCGTCGCCGGCGGCGGCGTGCTCTATTCCGGCGCCGAGGCAGCGCTGAAAGCCTTTGCCGAAAAGCGCGGCATTCCCGTCGCCGAGACGCAGGCCGGAAAATCGAGCCTGCCGCACGATCATGCCTTCGCACTTGGCGCCCTTGGGGTCACCGGCACGTCTGCGGCCAATTCTCTCGCCGACGAAGCAGATGTGGTCTTCGCTATCGGCACGCGACTTGCCGATTTCGCCACCGGGTCGTGGTCGATGTTCCGCAACCCCAAGCGCAAGATCCTAGCGCTCAACGTGCAAGCCTTCGACGCCACCAAACATCGCGCGCAGACGCTGGTCGCCGACGCGCTCACCGGCCTCGCCGCACTCGACGCCAAACTCGGCAACTGGTCGGCACCGCAAAAGTGGCGCGATGCGGTTGCCAAAGCCAAGGCCGATTGGGTGCAGGAAGCGGCAGGCTTCACCGCGCCCACTAACGCCGCCCTGCCCTCCGATGCACAAGTGATCGGCGCTTTGCAGCGCAGCGCCAAGCCTTCGGACATCGTGGTCGGCGCGGCCGGCGGCCTGCCGGGCGAAATGCACAAATTGTGGAACCCCTCAGAGGCGATGGGCTACCATTTCGAATATGGCTATTCGACCATGGGCTACGAGATCGCCGGCGCGCTCGGCGTGAAGATGGCCCATCCCGATCGCGAGGTGATCGTCACCGTCGGCGACGGCTCCTATCTCATGATGAATTCGGAAATCGCCTCCGCTGTGATGCTGGGGCAAAAGCTGATCATCGTGCTCAACGACAATCGCGGCTACGGCTGCATCAACCGCCTGCAGCTCGCGACCGGCGGCGCGTCCTTCAACAATCTGTTGCAAACCTCGCGGCATGAAGTTCTACCCAATGTCGATTTCGTGAAACATGCGGCAAGCCTTGGCGCGACCGCGGTGAAAGTCGGTGGCGTGAGCGAACTCGAGACCGCGCTGGCGAAAGCGCGAAAAGCAAAGGGCGTGCAGGTGATCGTGATCGACACCGATCCGATGATCTCGACGCCGGCGGGCGGCAATTGGTGGGATGTCGCGGTGCCGGAAGTCTCGTCGCGCAAGCAGGTGCGCGACGCACGCAAGAAATATGAAAAGGCCGTTTTGGCCCAACGTATCGGAGATTAGGATGTCTATTCGTATCGGCGCAAATCCCATTGGCTGGTCCAATGATGATTTGCAGGAGATCGGCGGTGAGACGCCACTCGAAACCTGCCTGACGGAAGCGCGCGAAGCGGGCTTCGTCGGCATGGAACTTGGCAACAAATTTCCGCGTCAGGCGCCCGCTTTGAAAGCGGCGCTTGCGCCCTACGATCTTGCCTGCATCGGCGGCTGGTATTCGGTCGAATTGCTGCAGCGCTCGGCGAAAGAAGAATTCGCCCATGCGCAAGCGCATCGCGATCTGCTCAAAGGCATGGGCACCGATGTCTTCATCGTCGCGGAAACGTCGAACGCTATCCACGGCGACCGGGCAAAGCCTTTGTCGCAGCGGCCGGTGATGCAGGACAGCGACTGGGCGGCCTATGGCCAGCGCATCACCGAATTCGCCGACCTGCTGAAGGCCGAAGGTTTCAAGCTGTGCTACCATCACCACATGGGCACGATCGTGCAGAGCCGCGCCGATATCGGCGCCTTCATGGCGGCGTGTGGCCCCTCGGTGAACCTGCTGCTCGACACCGGCCATGCGGCCTGGGGCGGCTCAGACCCGGCCGAACTCGCCCGCACCTATCGCACCCGCATCACCCATGTGCATTGCAAGGACGTGCGGCCCGACATCCGCGCCAAATCGGAAGCCGGCGACTGGAGTTTCCTCGATTCGATTCTTGGCAAGGGCGATGAGCTCGGCGTGTACACCGTGCCGGGCGACGGTTCGGTCGATTATGTAGCCATATTCAAGGAGCTGCCGGGCTATTCCGGCTGGGTTGTCGTTGAAGCCGAACAGGACCCGAAGAAGGCGAACCCGCTGCAATACGCGAAGCTGGGCGTGGCGAATTTGAAAACATATTTGAAGGAAGGCGGGTTGGCGTGAGGGGCGCGTCCTTCTCCCGCTCCGCGGGAGAAGGTGCCGAACACGGTGAGGCGGATCAGGGAGTTGCAACTGGGTGTGCGTCCTTCCTTCAAAATCCGGCTCCGCACCAGTGATGTCTAGACCTCACCAGTCGCCTCGCCCTCATCCGACCGACTTCGTCGGCCACCTTCTCCCGCGAAGTGGGAGAAAGAATCAAGCACCGAGGACCCCCCATGCCCCAATCGTCCCTGCTCCTCCATCCGAAAAAGCCGGACAAGAATGGCCGCATTCACAATGTCACGCCGCGCAATGCCGGCTGGACCTATGTCGGCTTTGAAGTCTACGACTTGAAAAAGGGCATGGTCGTTGAAAAGCCGACCGGCAAACAGGAAGTCTGCCTCGTCATCCTTTCGGGGAAAGCACGCATCGGCGCGGGCAAGGACAAGGCCTTTCAGGATTTCGGCGTGCTCGGCGAGCGCAAAAGCGTGTTCGACGGCGCGCCCTGGTCGGTCTATGTGCCGGCAAAATCGGCCTATAAGATCACCGCGACCACCGCCTGCCAGATCGCCGTCTGCGCGGCGCCGGGCACCGGCAAATTGCCGGCCCGTGTCATCAGCCCGAGTGAGGTCGGACAGCAAACGCGCGGCAAGGGATCGAACACCCGTTACGTCCGGAATATTCTGCCGGAGACCGAACCGGCCGAAAGCCTGCTTGTGGTGGAAGTCATCACTCCGGGCGGCAATTGGTCGAGCTATCCGCCGCACAAGCACGACCGCGACATGCTGCCGGTGGAAAGCTATCTGGAGGAAACCTATTACCACCGCCTCAATCCGCCGAGCGGCTTCGCGCTGCAGCGGGTCTATACCGACGACCGCTCGCTCGACGAAACCCTCGCGGCGGGCGACGGCGACGTGGTGCTGGTGCCCAAAGGCTACCACCCCGTCGGCGCGCCGCACGGCTACGACCTCTATTATCTGAACGTGATGGCGGGGCCGACGCGCATCTGGAAATTCTGGAACGACCCGGCGCATGAGTGGCTGATGAAGGCGTGAGGCTCTTCTCATTCTGTTCGTGCGAGGTGTACAACAACGCGGCGCGCCCTTCTCCCAGTGGGAGAAGGTGGCCGACGAAGTCGGTCGGATGAGGGGACTCCCTCGCGAGATTGGCCGCCGCAAGACTCCAGCCAATGATGATTCCGTGTCCCCTCATCCGTCACGCTTCGCGTGCCACCTTCTCCCTCTGGGAGAAGGACGCGCGCGATCGTTGAGGCAGTCAAAAATAAAATATCAGGCCACCTTCGCCAGTACGCGCTCTTCCAACAGGCGCCACAGTCGCGCATCGGTGTAATCCTTGATGCCGATGAACGCGCCTTTGCCTTGCAAGGCCTCTTCCGAGAAAGATGTGGTGAGGCCGATCGTCTTCAGCCCTGCCGTTGCGGCCGATGTCACGCCGGTCGGCGAATCCTCGAAGGCGAGACTGCGGTCGATGTCGCCGTTCAGACTGGCGAGACCTGTCGCATAGGGCATCGGATGCGGTTTCGGATTGGGCAGTTCATGCCCGATCACCACAGTCTGGAAATAGTCGCCGAGGCCCAGTGCCGCGAGCGTCAGTTCGGCATTTTCGCGCGGTGCATTGGTCACGATGCCGCACGGAACGCCTTGCGCGCGCGTCCAGCGCAACAGCTCGACAAGCCCGTCGATCGGTGCCAACGTCTCCGCCATCTCGCGGAAAAGCGCTTCTTTGTGATCGATCAGCCGCTCATGCTCGTCCGTAACCTTCCCAGGGAAGAGCCCTGCGACGATTTCCGAATTGCTCTTGCCGAGGATCTGCGTCCTGTAAGCGTCGAAATCGAGATGGATGTCGAAGGGCTCCAACACGCGGTTGAACGCGACGTGATGCAGCGCATCGGTGTCAGACAGCGTGCCGTCCATGTCGAACAAAAGGCAGGGTTTGGCGGTCAAAGGTCTTCTCTCCAACGGAAATTGGCTGCACATTAAGCGCTCATGCGCCCGGCGCGAGCGCCAATTTTGCAACCGTGCGTTGCATCATTTTTCCACGCAAAGCGCGGCGCGGCGCGACAGGCGCGGCAGCAGCCGGCGCATGTCCTGGGCTGAAATGGCGATGCAGCCCGCGGTCGGCGCATAATCCGGCCGCGCAAGGTGAAAGAAAATCGCGCTGCCGCGGCCGATGACGCGCGGTCGGATATTATAGTCGAGCACGAAGACCGTGTCGTAGAGGCGATCATTGCGCCACATCGCCTCGTGGCTCAAGCGGTGCGGCAAGCGCACGGGGCGGTTGTATTGACCGGAGCGGATATCGTCGCTCCACCCGTCCACGCGCCGCTGCGGGACCATGTTGAGGCCGCCGGGGCGCAGCTTCTGGTCGGGCCGGAAATGGCCGTAAAGGATGGCAAAACGCCCCATCGGCGTGGCGCCGTCGCCTTCGCGTTTCGTGGCGACGATGCCAGCAGGCCCCAGCGCGCAGCGAATCACCGTAGCCCCGGCGGTGAGGCGTCCTTGCGCCCGCTGGCCCGGCAGCGACGTCACCCGCAAGCGGCAAAGCAAGGCGGATTTGCGCGGCAAGCTGTACGAAATTGTCATGTATAAGCCCTTGACAACACATAAAAGGAGGCGACCAAAGGCGCCGAAGCTGTGTTATGTTGCGGTAATTTGGGCAAAAATGCCTGTCGTCTCAAGCCTGTGCCGCTTAGCCAAGAGGAAAAAATGATCCAAAGTCGCAAGATCTTGATTGTTGATGACGACAATGATCTCCGCGCCGCCTTGGCCGAGCAATTGACGCTGCATGAAGAATTTTCCGCTTCCGAGGCCGACACAGCCGCGAAGGGGCTGAGCGCCGTGCGCACCGACCCGCCCGATCTCGTGATCATGGATGTTGGTCTGCCCGACATGGACGGACGCGAGGCGGTCAAGCTCCTGCGCAAGAACGGTTTCAAAAATCCGGTGATCATGCTGACCGGACAGACTGCCGATTCGGACGTGGTGCTCGGCCTCGAATCAGGCGCCAACGATTATGTGGTGAAACCGTTCCGCTTCGCGGTGCTGCTCGCGCGCATCCGTGCCCATTTGCGCCAGCACGAAGCGAGCGATGATGCGATGTTCAAGATCGGGCCCTATACGTTCCGTCCGAGCTCCAAACATCTCGTCAGCGAGAAGGGCAGCAAATTGCGCCTGACCGAGAAGGAGACCGCGATTCTGCGGTTCTTGTACCGCGCCGGCCTGCAGGTCGTGCCGCGCGACATCCTGCTGCGCGAGGTCTGGGGCTATAATTCGAACGTCACGACCCACACGCTCGAGACCCATATTTACCGCCTGCGGCAGAAGATCGAATCCGACCCGGCAACACCGCAGATTTTGCTAACCGATGCGGGTGGCTATAAGCTGGTGCCGTAACCGGATCGCAGCATGGCTTTACAGGACGATATCGACAAACTGGCGCGGATTCCCCTCTTCGAAGCTTTGGGGACGGAGGCGCTGCGGCTCATCGCCTTCGCGGCGGAAGCCCGGATTTTACGCGCCGGCGACGTGTTGTTCCGCAGGGGCGATCGCGCGGACGGCGGCTATGTCGTGATCTCGGGCGCCTTGGCGCTCGAAGTCGATGACACCGGCGGCCCCGCGCCGCATATCGCGCAAGCCGGCGAACTCGTCGGCGAACTCGCGCTGCTCACGCCGATCGAGCGTCCCGTCACCGCCCTGGCGCGGGAACCGACCACTGTTTTGCGCGTGCCGAGGCCCCTGTTTCACCGCGTGCTGAAGGAATATCCGGAAGCCGCGAGCCGCCTGCAGCACATGATGCAGGAGCGGGTGGAGGGTTTCGCCCGCGAGCTCGACGAGATGCGGCAGCGGGCGCTCGAGGATTAACGCTGCAGCGCCCGTAGGGCGATGGCCGCGGCAAAACAGCCGACCGCCGCGCCGATCAGGGTCAGCGCGCAGAGAATGGCGAACGGGGTCGCGAAGGGCATGGGGCTGAGCGCTCCCGCTGCGGCTGCCGCCGAGACGCCGAAAATCAGCGTCGGGATCGAAAACGGCAGGATCAGGATCGCGAGCAGCAGGCCGCCGCGCCGCAAATGCACGGTCAGCGCCGCCCCCAGCGCGCCGAGAAAGGTGAGTGCCGGCGTTCCCACCAGCAGTGACGCCGTCGTGCCTGCAAGCGTCGGCGGGTCGATGGCGAGCAACAGGCCGAACAGAGGTGCGGCGACGACCAGCGGCAGGCCGGTGACGACCCAATGCGCCGCGCATTTGACCGCGACGATCAATTCGAGTGGCACGCCGCTCATCAAGAGCAAATCGAGCGACCCGTCCTCCTCGTCCGCCTGAAACAGCCGGTCGAGGCCGAGCAGCGAGGCGAGCAAGGCTGCGATCCACAAAATCGCCGGACCGATGCGGCCCAGGAGTTTTTGATCCGGACCGACCCCGAACGGCACGATGGTGACGAGGCAGAGGAAGAAGATCACCCCCATCACCCCACCGCCGCCGACCCGCCTAGCGAGCTTGAGTTCGCGCAAGAAGAGCGAGGCGATCATCGGAGAGAAAACCAGAGTGCTGGGGCGCGCCTGATCCGGTCCTTCGGACCACCTTCTCCCCGCACGCGGGGAGAAGGGCGCACGGCCCCAAAATTTGTTCTCGCCCCCCTCACGCGTCCCCCAGTCGCAGCATTTTTGCGCCTTCGAGCCCCAGCGGCAGATGGGTCGCCGCGATGACGATCCCGCCTTTCTGCCGGTGCGTGGCCATCATCCGATCGAGCCGCCCCTGCGAGGCCGCATCCAGCGCCGACGACGGCTCGTCCAGGAGCCACACCGGCCGCTGCGCCACCAGCAGGCGTGCCAGCGCCGCGCGCCGGCGCTGGCCGGCCGAGAGATAGGTGACCTCCGTCTCCGCCGCCGCGCCGAGCCCGACCTCCGCCAGCGCCTCCGGCACGGGCAACGGGGTCCGCCACGGATGCGCCAGCGCGCGCGCCCAGAATCGAAGCGTCTCGGCGAGGGTCAGCACCGATTTCAGCGCGTCCTTGTGCCCGACATAATGCGCGGCCTCCTGCAGCGGGCCCTCAACCGGGAAGATCCAGTCGATCCGCCCGGCGGCCATGGGCAGCAGTCCGGCCATCGCCCGCAACAGCGTCGATTTGCCCGCGCCATTCGCACCGGTGATCAGCAGGGCATCACCGGCCGCCAGCGAAAAGGCGACATCGCTGACGACGCGCCGGCCGCCGCGTTCAATGGCAAGGCCCGTCACGTTCAAGGCCATTTCGTGGTATGGATCAGACAATCGGGCCCTAGCTCTTGTTCTGGAATTTATCTAATCTATAAGCACAAATGGCTCGCATATCTAAGAGCGCATCTTGTGATATGTGGACAATTCTACGACAGTCCCTTCCTTCCGCTCATTCCGGGGAAAATCCATGGCGTCTCTCGACAGTTTCAAAAGCCGCAAATCTCTTAAGGTCGGTGCCAAGACCTATCATTATTATTCGCTGAAGGCGGCGGAGAAGAACGGCCTGAAAGGCATCTCCAACCTGCCTTATTCGATGAAGGTGCTGCTCGAGAATCTGCTGCGTTTCGAGGATGGCCGCTCGGTCACGAAAGAAGACATCCAGGCGGTGGCGACCTGGCTGAAGAACAAGGGCAAGAGCGAATATGAAATCGCCTTTCGCCCTGCCCGCGTGCTGATGCAGGATTTCACCGGCGTGCCGGCGGTGGTCGATCTCGCCGCGATGCGCGACGCCATGACCAATCTCGGCGGCAACCCGGACAAGATCAATCCGCTGGTGCCGGTCGATCTCGTCATCGACCATTCGGTGATCGTCGACGAATTTGGCTCGACAAAAGCCTTCAAGAAGAACGTCGACCTCGAATATCAGCGCAACGGCGAACGCTACCGCTTCCTCAAATGGGGCCAGGGCTCGTTCGACAATTTCTCGGTCGTGCCGCCCGGCACCGGCATCTGCCACCAGGTCAATCTGGAATATCTCGCCCAGACGGTCTGGACGAAGAAGGAAAAATACAAGCCCGCACGCGGCCTGGCGAAGACGGTGGAAGTCGCCTATCCCGACACGCTGGTCGGCACCGATTCGCACACGACCATGGTCAATGGCCTCTCGGTGCTGGGTTGGGGTGTTGGCGGCATCGAGGCGGAAGCCGCCATGCTCGGCCAACCGCAATCGATGCTCCTGCCCGAGGTGATCGGCTTCAAGCTGACCGGCAAGCTGAAGGAAGGCATCACCGCGACCGATCTGGTGCTCACCGTGACGCAGATGCTGCGCAAGAAGGGCGTGGTCAATAAATTCGTCGAATTCTACGGCCCCGGCCTCAACGACCTGCCGCTCGCCGACCGCGCCACGATCGCCAATATGGGCCCCGAATATGGCGCGACCTGCGGCTTCTTCCCGATCGACGTCGAAACCCTGAATTATCTGAAGACCACCAGCCGCAGCAATCCGCGCGTCGCGCTGGTCGAGAAATACGCCAAGGCGCAGGGCCTGTTCCGCACCCGCACGACGCCCGATCCGGTGTTCACCGACACATTGGAACTGGACCTTGGCTCCGTCGTCTCCTCGATGGCCGGACCGAAGCGTCCCGAGGGCCGCGTCGCGCTGGAATCGGTCGCGGACGGCTTCAACGCCGCGATGGAAACCGAGTACAAGAAGATCGCCGACATCGCCAGCCGCTATAAGGTCGAGGACAAGAACTTCGACGTCGGCCATGGCGACGTGGTGATCGCCGCGATCACCTCCTGCACCAACACCTCGAACCCGAGCGTGCTGATGGCGGCGGGCCTGCTCGCCCGCAACGCGGTGGCGAAGGGCCTCACCGTCAAGCCGTGGGTGAAGACCTCGCTCGCGCCCGGCAGCCAGGTCGTCGCCGAATATCTCGACCGCGCCGGCCTGCAAAAACCGCTCGACAAGCTCGGCTTCAATCTCGTCGGCTTCGGCTGCACCACCTGCATCGGCAATTCCGGCCCGCTGCCGCCGGAAATTTCCAAGGCGATCAACGACAATGGCGTCGTCGCCGCCGCCGTCCTGTCGGGCAACCGCAATTTCGAAGGTCGCGTCTCGCCGGACGTGCAGGCGAACTATCTCGCCTCGCCGCCGCTCGTCGTCGCCTATGCGCTCGCCGGTTCGGTGCAAAAAGACCTCACCAAGGAGCCGCTGGGGACCGGCAGGGACGGTAATCCCGTCTATCTGAAGGACATCTGGCCCAGCGCGAAGGAAGTGCAGAGCTTCATCACCAAGAACGTAACCAAGTCGATCTTCAAGTCGCGCTACGCCGACGTGTTCAAGGGTGACACCAATTGGCGCAAGGTCAAGGCGCCTACGGGCCAGACCTACAAGTGGGACATGGGCTCGACCTATGTGCAGAACCCGCCCTATTTCCAAGGCATGACGAAAACCCCTGCGCCCGTGGAGGATATCGTCAACGCCCGCATTCTGGCGCTCTTCGGCGACAAGATCACCACCGACCACATCTCGCCCGCGGGCTCGATCAAGGCAGCTTCGCCGGCCGGCAAATATCTCTCCGACCATCAGGTGCGCGTCGAGGATTTCAACCAATACGGCACGCGGCGCGGCAATCATGAAGTGATGATGCGCGGCACTTTCGCCAATATCCGCATCAAGAACTTCATGAACAGGGATGGGCAAGGCAATGTCGCTGAAGGCGGCATGACCCGCTACTATCCGGGCGGCGAAGCCATGTCGATCTACGATGCGGCTATGAAGTACCAGGCGGCGAACGTACCGCTCGTCGTCTTCGCCGGCACCGAATACGGCAACGGCTCGTCGCGCGACTGGGCGGCGAAGGGCACCAAGCTGCTCGGCGTGCGCGCGGTCGTCGCGCAAAGCTTCGAGCGCATTCACCGCTCCAATCTCGTCGGTATGGGCGTGCTGCCGCTCACCTTCGACGAAGGCACGAGTTGGCAGACGCTTGGCCTCATCGGCGACGAGCAAGTGACGATCCACGGCCTCGGCGAAACCCTGAAGCCGCGCCAGAAGATGGAAGCGGAAATTCTCTTTGCCGACGGCAAGGTGAGGAACGTGCCGCTGAACTGCCGCATCCTGACCCTCGACGAAATCGAGTATTTCAAAAACGGCGGCATTTTGCAGTACGTGCTGCGCCAATTGGCGGCGTAAGTTAAGAGTATACGCAACAACGTTTCTGCGCGCCCCTTCTCCCGTCGGGAGAAGGTGGCACGCAATCAAATCGGGTATACCCGATTTGATCATCAAGAATGATGAACTTGGGCAAGCCCAAGTTCATATGCGTGACGGATGAGGGGACTCAGCCTGATCAGTTCCCATCTTTGTTTTTAGCCGTCGCGACGGCGCGCAGGATTTGATCCACTACCCAGTCGAGCCGTTCTTTGACCTCGTCGTTGGTGAATCTAAGCTCGAAATATCCGTACGACTCGATCGCCGCTCTTCTCGCCATGTCATATTCGAGTTGGTGATCGTGCTGCTTCCCGTCCAATTCGATGGTGAGTTTACATTCCGCGCAGCAAAAGTCGGCAATATGTCCGGCGATTGGATGTTGGCGGCGAAACTTCAGGCCGCCGAGTCGGCGCCCGCGCAGACAAAACCAGAGCAACTCTTCTGCTGAAGTTTGAGTCGCGCGCAATTTGCGGGCGATTTCGATGTATTTAGACATTGCGTGGAATATGTTTCCACTCAATGGTTGTTGCGGCAAGCAAATGCTGCAAAAATCACTAGGCGCGACCCCTCATCCGTCACGCTTCGCGTGCCACCTTCTCCCTATGGGAGAAGGAAGGCGTGATGATTCATAGTGGCCATCATCCACCCGCATAAATCTTCAAAAACCCCTCCGTCGCAGCTCGAACCACACTGTCATCGTCCCGCACCACCGGCATGCCGATCAGCCTCGGCCAAAACACGCTTTCCTTGATCATGCCTAGAAACTGTTGCGCGGCGAGCAGCGGATCGGCGATTGTGAGGCGGCCGCGCGCGCTTTCCGCGGCGAGATAATTTTGCACCAGCCCGATCGCCGGACCCTTGCCGCTTTTGAAAAACTCGGCGGCAATCTCGGGCAGGCGTTCCTGTTCGGCGGCGATCAGGCGCAGCAGGCCTAAAATTTCCGGTTTGCGCAAATGGGCGAGAATAACTTTAGCCAGTTTCGGCAGCGCGACCTCCGGCTCCTCGTGATTGTTCGCGAGCAACGTTTCCGCGTCGAGCAGGTCCTTGTAGAGATGCGCGATCACTGCGCCAAAAAGCTCGTGCTTGGAGGGATAGCGGTTGTACACCGTGCGCTTCGAAACGTTGGCCGCCGCGGCGATCTCGTCCATCGTCGCGACTTCGTAGCCGCGTGCAAGAAAGGTCGTCGTCGCAGCGGCCAGAATCGCGTCGCGCTTGGCTTCCGAACGGGGCGACAGAATTTCTCTTGACATTTTCCGATCCAGAATTACACTACACAGTGTAGTTTTAATCCTCCCCAAACATTACCGGATAGGACCCTCCATGCGCAATCGTGTTCTTGGATCGAGCGGCATTGCCGTTGCGGAAATTGGTCTTGGCTGCATGGGCATGTCGGAATTCTACGGCCCCTCGGACGAGGCCGAGTCCCTTGCCACATTGAACCGCGCCCATCACTTGGGCGTCACCTTCTACGACACCGCCGAAACCTACGGTTCCGGCCACAACGAAAGCCTTGTCGGACGCTTTCTGAAAGAGCACCGGGATGTGAAAATCGCCACGAAATTCGGGATCGTCCGCACCCCCGGCACCTATGAGCGGCGCATCGACAACAGCCCCGACTATATCGCCCGCGCCTGCGAGGGCTCGCTCCAACGCCTCGGCGTCGAGACGATCGATGTCTATTACGCCCATCGCGTCAATCCGGCGCAGCCGATCGAGGAGACCGTGGGCGCCATGGCGCGACTCGTGGAACAGGGCAAGGTCCGCGGGCTCGGCCTGTCGGAAGTGTCCGCCGCCACCTTGCGCCGCGCCCACGCCGTCCACCCGATTTCGGCGGTGCAGACCGAATACAGCCTGTGGACGCGCGACGTGGAAGCCGAGATTCTGCCCACCTGCCGCGAACTTGGCATCGCCTTCGTGCCTTATTCGCCGCTTGGCCGCGGCATGCTGACAGGCGCGATCACCTCGACGGACAAGCTCGCGGACAGCGATTTCCGCCGCCGGTCGCCGCGTTTCCAGGGCGATAATTTCGAGGCCAACCTGCGCCTGGTCGAGACGGTCAAGAAGCTGGCCGCCGCCAAGGGCTGCACGCCCGGTCAGATCGCGCTCGCCTGGCTGCTCGCGCAGGGCGACGACATCATCCCGATTCCGGGGACGCGGCGGATCAAATATCTGGAAGAGAACGTCGCCGCCGCCGATGTGGCCTTAAGCCCGAACGACCTCACGGACATCAACGCGATGCTGCCGGCCGGCGCCGCCGCGGGGGCGCGCTATCCGGAAGCGGGGATGACCGGCATCAACGCGTGACGGGCCGGCTGCCCTTCTCCCGCAGCGTCGCCGCGGGAGAAGGGTGGCCGACGAGAATCTTGGATTGATTTTGTTCATTTTTCGTTCTATGTTTAAAACAGTTAGAAGCCAAAGCCACACGCCGTGCTGTTTCACGTTTTGAAGCGAATTCTGCTGCTGGGGGAACTCCGGGGCATGGAATGAAAAATTTTTGGGATCACACTAATAGAGCGAATAACCATTCAATATCAATGTGATAGCCAGGATATGGGGCGGACTCCAACGACCTCCGTCTGCCTTCGACGTTCTTACATATTGATATGATAGGGCTTGCCTGGCGGAAATTACTTATTAGAATAATTCTAATCTAATTGCCCTGGAGCCTCCCGGTGAAAAATTTCTCCGAATTGTCCGAACAGGAAATCCTTGCCATCGCCGTCAGTTCCGAAGAAGAGGACAGCCGGATTTACCTGACCTTCGCCGATAAATTGCGCGACCAATATCCGGCTTCCGCGAAAGTCTTCGAGGAAATGGCGGAGGAGGAGAAGCACCATCGCCATATGTTGCTCGAGAGCTACGAGCAGCGCTTCGGCCCCAATCTGCCGCCGACCCGGCGCGACGACGTCAAAGGGTTCTTGAAGCGCAAGCCGATCTGGCTCTTGAAAAACCTAACCCTCGACATGATCCGCAAACAGGCGGAAACGATGGAATTCGAGGCTGCGCGCTTCTATGCCAAGGCGGCGGAACGGGCGCAGGACATCGGCACCCGCAAATTGCTCGCCGATCTTGCCGAGGAAGAAAAGGGCCACGAAAGCCTCGCCTCGAAACTGGTCGACGCCAATCTCACTTCCGGTGCGACGGCGGCCGAGAACGAGACGCACCAGCGGATGTTCGTGCTGCAATATGTGCAGCCGGGCCTGGCGGGCTTGATGGACGGCTCGGTCTCGACCCTCGCACCGCTCTTTGCCGCCGCGTTTGCGACCGGCGTGAACTGGTCGACCTTTCTCGTCGGTCTGGCCGCCTCGCTCGGCGCCGGCATCAGCATGGCCTTTGCCGAGGCGATCTCGGATGACGGCTCGCTCACCGGGCGCGGCTCGCCCATGATTCGCGGCGCGGTGTGCGGCCTGATGACGACGGTCGGCGGCCTCGGCCATAGCCTGCCCTATCTCGTGCCGGATTCCTTGCCCAATCACTTCAAGATCGCGACGACGATCGCCTCGATCATCGTCTTCATCGAATTGTGGGCGATCGCCTGGATCCGTAACAAATATATGGATACGCCTTTCCTGCAGGCGGTTTTCACCACCGTGGTCAGCGGCGTGATCGTGTTCCTGGTCGGCATTTTCATTGGCGCGGCATAGGGCCTTTTGTCGCTCAATAAAATCCGATCGGGAAATACTTCAGATATAGATCGGTGTAGATGCCCTTCTCGGCAATCTTCGCCAAGGCATAATCGATGGCGCGGCGGATCAGTACATTGCCGGGTTTCAGCGCAATGCCCGCGCCTTCGCCGAAATAGGCGGGATCGAGATACGGCCCGCCTTTGAACATACAGCAATTCTTCGCATCGGCGCTGCCGAGCCAGAGGCTCGATGCGATGCCGTCGCCGAACATCGCGTCGATCGCACCGCTGCGCAAATCCGCGTGCAATGCGTCGGCCGCTTCATAGCGCTTGATCTGCGCCTGCGGGAAAAACGTGTCGAGATAGGCCGCATGGGCGCTATGGGCAAGGACGCCGATGGTCTTGCCTTTCAAGGCTTGCGCCGAAATGTCCTGGAGATTCGAGTCGCGCCGAGCGATGAAGCGCGCCGGTGTCTTGTAATAGGGGGTGGTGAAGGCGAAAACGCGTCGGCTGCGCGGCGTGATCGCAATTGAAGCGACGGCGGCATCTGCCTGATTGGCATCGAGCGCCTCCGCCATCAAGTCCCAGCGCCGCACCTGGATCGAACAGGTGAGCTGCAATTCCTGGCAGATCGCGCGCGCGAGATCGACATCGAAGCCGCTTAAGCTGCCGTCCGGCAGCAGGAAATGAAACGGCGGATCGTCATCCTCGGTAATGATGCGCAAGCCGCGCAGCGCGCTCACGTCCGGCTTGGCGGCATGGTGCTGCGGATCCCAAAGATTGGGCAGATACGGCGGCGCATCGGCCGCAAACGCGCGCAACGGCAATAATCCAAGCAACAGGGACGCAATCAAGAAAATCCGCCGCAATGTCTTGCCTCAGTCCTTCATCCCCGGGGCCCCTCGGCTTGACCTAGCATATCGCCGCGCGTTCACCAATTTCGCCGCAAGAAACGGAGCGTTCGATCTTCAGCCATGCGCTACATCCCGCGCATCAACGGAGATCAACCTCATGCACAAGACCATCGAACCTGGGATCCTTTATTTCGGTACGCCGGTCGTGCTGATCAGCACGCTCAACGAGGACGGTTCGCCGAATCTCGCGCCGATGTCATCGGCCTTCTGGCTCGGTTGGCGCTGCGTGCTCGGCCTCGGCACTGCGTCGCAAACCGTGCGCAATCTGCGCCGCACCCGCGAATGCGTTCTCAATTTGCCGTCGGTCGATCTCGTCGGTGCGGTGGACCGCCTGGCGCTGACCACCGGCACGAATCCGGTGCCGTCTTACAAGGCACAGCGCGGCTATCGCTTCGAGGCCAACAAATTCGCGCGCGCCGGTTTGACGCCCGTCGCGTCGCAGACGGTTGAGCCGCCGCGCGCGCTCGAATGCCCCGTGCAGCTCGAGGCGGTGGTCGAAGCGATCCACGGCATCGGCGACGAGGACGAGGCCTTGCGCGGTCGCATCGTCACCATCGAGACGCGCATTCAGCGCGTGCATGTCGTCGAGGAAATTCTCATGACCGGCGTCGAGAACCGGATCGATCCCAACAAATGGCGCCCGCTGATCATGAGCTTTCAGCACTTCTACGGCCTGGGACCGCAGGTTCATCCCTCGGCCCTATCGCAGATTCCGGAAAGCCTGTATCGCAGCCCCGATGTCGACCGCGCCCGGCTGCTGCAAATGGCCTGACGATAAGAACTTCGGCCGGCGATCATCGTTCAGAACACTTGCGCAATGATCCGGCCGATCTCGGCGTGGACGCTGTTCAGCACATCCGGCGATTCGCTCGACCCCGTGTAATAGACGGTCGCCAGGATCGGCGTGCCGCTGGGTGGGCGAATCATCGCGATCGTATTGGCCGTGCCGTTGTCGCCGGTGCCGGTTTTGTCGCCGATGCGCCAGGACGGCGGCAGCCCGGCGCGCAATCTCTTGCCGGCCACCTGATTGCCGATCATCCAAGTCTCGAGCTGCGCCCGCGAGGCGGCGGACAGTCTGTCGTCCAACAGAATTGCGTCGAGATCGCGCTGCATCGCCGCGGGGCTGGTAGTGTCGCGCACGTCGCCGGGAATCGCCGTGTTCAACGTCGGCTCGGTGCGGTCGAGCCGCGTCACGCGATCGGCGACATCGCGTGCGAAACGGGTGATCGCGGACGGGCCGCCGAGCTCGCGCAACATCAGATTCGCCGCCGTATTGTCGCTCCACTGAATCGCCGCCGCGCACAAATCGCCGAGCGCCATCTGTCCCTCCGCCACATGCCGTTTGGCAATCGGCGCATAGGATAGAAGATCGGCCTGCCCGTAGGCGATGGCGCGGTCGAGATGTTCCGCACCCGCATCGACGCGCTTCAGAATCGCCGCGGCGGCAAGAAATTTGAACGTGCTACACATCGGAAACAATTCATCGGCGCGATGGGCGATCGTCAGATTGCCGCCGCTCTCGCCAATGGCGACGCCGAGCCGTCCGCCATGTTCTTGTTCGAGCGCAACGAGGCGCGCATTGGCCGCGTCGATCGCAGCGGCAGGCACGGTCGCGGCCCGAGCAGCAAGCGGCAGCATGAAGGCGGAAAGACCAGCAACGAAGGCGCGGCGATGAAGTAAAAGACGCATGAACATGTCCTCGAGATGATTTCAATCGAATGCGGCCCAGTCATCGGCGGCGTTTGTGTCACGGATAAGTCCTGTCTGTTGCAAATCTCTGCACAATTGCGCGCATTGACGGAGTGCATCGAGAATAAGAATGTCGAAAGCGTCATGATTCGCATTCTCTCCATCTCCGGCAGCTTGCGCGCGCAATCGTCTAACACCAGCCTCTTGCAGGCGGCGCGCCACCTCGCGCCGCCGGACATGACGATCACGCCCTATGATGGCCTGGCCGATCTGCCGCATTTCAATCCCGACCTCGAAGCGGTGCTTCCCTTACCCGTGCGGAATTTGCGCGAGCGTGTCGGCGATGCCGATGCGCTGCTGATTTGCTGCCCGGAATATGCGCGCGGCATTCCCGGCTCGTTCAAGAATGCGCTCGACTGGCTGGTCGGCTGCACACGTTTTCCCGGCAAGCCCGTGGCGCTGTTCAATGCCTCGGCGCGCGCCTCCGCCGCGCAAGCGGCCTTGCGCCTCGTGCTCGAAACCATGTCCGCCCATATTGTCGACGACGCCTGCATCACCGTGGACCTGCTGGCCAAGGGATTGAGCCCTAAAGCCATCGCCGCCGACCTGGCCATCGCCGTGCCGGTCAGGGTGGCCCTTGCCACCCTCGCGGCGGAGGTTCGCAGAGCGACCGGCGACTGAAGCTGCGGGGCGGGCTGCGATTTCCACCGCCGCGTGCGAGATCCCGTACAGGTCGATCCTTGATCTTTCGCCAATCCACGCTTGCGCGGTGTATTTTTGTCACCTAGCCATTATGATTGTTGCACCGGGCGCGTTGTTGGACCATGGTTCCGGCTGATGCGGTATTAGCCGCGGCCCCGGCTATCAAACGCCGCTCCATAAAAAAAACCGAACGCACCAAGAATCGCCGATCCGTGCCATCGCGGCAAACTTTCGGCGAAGGTCGAATCAGACAGGAGTGTTCCATGAGCAGGAAAGCAGCCATCGTCGAATATATTCGCTATGCGCTGACGGATCACTCACCGGAAGAACTGATCGACGCATACCGTGAAGCCGGTACCCATCTTGCTGCAGCCCCGGAATGCCTTGGCTACGAGCTTTGCGCGTCAGACGACGATCCGAGGAGCCAGATCCTGCGCATCGTCTGGACCTCGGCTGATGCCCATATCGACGGGTTCCGGCGCGGGCCGAACTTTCCGCCCTTCTTGAAGGCCATCGGCCCGTTCGTCGGCGAAATCGCCGAAATGCGGCATTATCACCGCACGGGCGTGGAGTGGAGGCGCTAGGACGACGACCTACGCCACAATTTCCGTTTCTCACCTCGGGCAATTTGCATTAGGGTGCGCGGCTCTGTCGTAACCCCCTCTTGCTCCTTGTCTTTGGAAGAAAAATGTCTGCCGTGCCGTCCTCCGTTTCCTCTCCCGCCGCCCCGACCTTCCGGGATGCGGTGCTTGGCTCAAGCACCTGGCCGTTCGAGGAGGCGAAAAAGCTCGTGGCACGGGTGCAGCGAACGGGCCAGACCGAGGTCCTGTTCGAGACCGGCTACGGCCCCTCGGGCCTGCCGCATATCGGGACGTTCGGCGAGGTGGCGCGGACCCTCATGGTGCGGCACGCCTTCGAGATTTTGACCGAGGGCAAGATCAAGACCCGGCTGATCGCCTTTTCCGACGACATGGATGGCCTGCGCAAAGTGCCAGAGAACGTCCCGAACCGGGACATGATGGCCGGCTATCTCGGCATACCCTTGTCGCGCGTGCCGGATCCCTTCTCGAACGAATACCCCTCGTTCGGCGCGGCGAACAACGCGCGCCTGCGTGCCTTTCTCGACCGTTTCGGCTTCGATTACGAATTTGCCTCCTCGACCGATTATTATGCCGCGGGCCGGTTCGATGCGATGCTGCTGCGCATGCTCGAGGTCTACGACAAGGTGATGGCGATCATCCTGCCGACGCTGGGACCGGAGCGCCGCGAAACCTACTCGCCCTTCCTCCCCGTCAGCCCGCGCACCGGCAAGGTGCTGCAGGTGCCGATGGTGGCGCGCGATCCCGCCAAGGGGACCGTGACCTATATCGATCCCGACACCGGCGAACGAATAGAAACGCCCGTGACCGGCGGCCATGTGAAGTGCCAGTGGAAGGCCGACTGGGCCTTGCGCTGGGCGGCGCTCGGCGTTGATTACGAAATGGCCGGCAAGGACCTCATCGACTCGGTCAAGCTCTCGGGCGAGATCGTCAAGGCTTTGGGTCTGAAGCCGCCGGAAGGCTTCAACTACGAATTGTTTCTCGACGAGCAGGGCAAGAAGATTTCGAAGTCGCTCGGCAACGGCATTACGATCGAGGATTGGCTGACCTATGCCAGCCCCGAAAGCCTGTCGCTGTTCATGTATTTGAAGCCGCGCGAGGCGAAGAAGCTGCATTTCGACGTCATTCCGCGCGCCGTCGACGATTATCTGAATTACCTGGAAGCCTATCCGCGCCAGGATTGGAAGAACCGTTTGGGCAATCCGGTCTGGCACATTCACGCCGGCAATCCACCGGCGGCGGAGTCGCTCGACGAAAGCGGTGGGCGCGGCAGCGGCGTCAGCTTCTCGATGCTGCTCAATCTGGTGGCCGTCGCCAACAGCGAGGACCCGAAGGTCGTGTGGGGTTTCCTGCGCCGCTATGCGCCCTCGGCCTCGCCGGAGAATCACCCGCGCCTCGACCGGCTTATCGGTTACGCCATCGCCTATTACCGCGACTTCGTGCGTCCGGCGAAGCACTACCGTCTGGCGGACGACGTGGAGCGCGAGGCGCTGCAGAAGCTCAGCGACGCTCTGGGCGCGATCCCCGCCGGCGAGGTGAGCGCCGAGGCGGTGCAGACCGCGCTTTACGACGTCGCGCGGCCGATCCCGCGTTATCAGGATTTCAAGGCGAAGGGTGCGACGGCGGAACGGCCCGGCGTATCCAATGTCTGGTTCTCCACGATCTATCAAATCCTGCTCGGTGAAGAAAAGGGACCGCGCTTCGGCTCTTTTGTCGCGCTCTACGGCATCAACGAGACGCAGGCGCTGATCGCCAAGGCGCTCGCCGGCGATTTGGTGCGGGAGCATGAAGCGTTCCTCGCGGCGCGCGCAGCTAAATAATGAAAGAACGGGCTGCCGCCTTGCATCGCCGCAGCCCATTCAATGCGGCGATGCAGGATAAATATGGTCAGCGCCACGAAACAGGTTTAGCCTACGGGTTCTGTTCCTCGCTCCCGACAGGAGACTGACATGGGACTCAAGGATATCGCCGTTTTTATCGACTCGGATGCGAAAGCGGATCGCGCAACGGCCTATGCGCTCTCGCTGGCGCGCAGTTTCGACGCCCATGTCACCGGCATCGCCACGGCCATCGATATGCTGATCCCCGCACCGATGATGGGCGAGATTCCGAGCGACGTCTTTGTCGCGGCCTTCGAGAAGGCGCAGGACGTCGCCAAGCAGGCCTGCGCCAATTTCGCCGCCGCCGCCAAACGGCAACACCTGCTCTACGACACGCATCTGATCGCCGGTCTGCCGGGCGCCGTTTATGAACGTTTCGCGCGCTTCATCCGGCATTTCGATCTGACCGTCATCCAGCAGCCGACGCCCGAAACCCTCGGCGACGAGGCGGCCTTCATCGAAACGGCGCTCTTCCGCTCCGGCCGCCCCGCGCTTGTAGTGCCGCACAATTGGGACAAACCCTTTAAATGCGAGCGGATCATCGTCGCGTGGAATCAGAGCCCGCCTGCGGCTCGCGCGATCAGCGATGCGCTGCCGCTCTTGAAGCTCGCAAAATCCGTCGAAGTGGTCACGGTGGAAAATTCCGCCGAAACCGATATCGACCTTCCCGGCTTCAACATCACGCGCCATCTCGCTCGCTACAATGTCAATGCCAAATTGAACAAGCTCTCGGGCAAGACCGATGTCGCGACGCAAGTGCTGTCCCGCCTGCATGAACTTGAATCGGATCTCTTGGTGATGGGCGGCTATGGCCATTCGCGCATCAGCGAATTCATTTGGGGCGGTGCGACGCGGGGCATTCTGAAGGCGATGACCGCACCGGTTTTCATCGCGCATTAGGACCCGTCGACCGTTGCGAAATGTCTGCTTCGCCTTCCTCTTCCTCGGCATTGCGCCGGCGGCCCAGGCGTTCGACCTGACCGTCGTGAACACGTCCAAAGATGCACTCACGCATCTCTTCCTCTCGCCCGCCGGCGCCAACCAATGGGGCGACGATCAACTCGATGCGGACGACGACGATGTCACGATGCAGCCGGGCGAGAACTTTATCTTCAAGGGCCTGAGCGGCGGCGCCTATGACGTGAAATTCTCCAAGGATGAGGAAAGCGATACGGGCTGCATTTTGCACAACGTGCAGGTCAATGCGGACACCAAGGCCGAAATCACGAGTGAGCTTCTTGCCTCGTGCCCGAAATAGACGTACGCGGAGCCGCCGGCGTCTCGCCTGCAGCACAGCCGAGCGGAGCATGTCGTGGCTTTCATCTATAAAATCGTGACAGCCGAGCAATGGCGCATCGCGGAGCGGGACGGCGTTTTTGCCGGTGCACCGGTCGATCTTGCCGACGGTTACATCCATTTCTCAACCGCCGAACAAGTACGCGAAACGGCGGCGAAGCATTTTGCCGGACAGAATGATTTGCTGCTCGCCGCGATTCCCGTCGCCGCGATTCCCGATGGCCTGAAATGGGAGCCGTCGCGCGGCGGTGCGCTCTTCCCGCATCTCTACGGCACGCTCGATCCCAAATGGGCGGCGTGGGTGAAGCCATTGCTTCTTTGTGTTGACGGCAAACATGCTTTTCCGGATTTGTCCGCATGAGAACGCTGATCGAACCGTTGGGCCTCGCCTTTTTACATGCACTCGAGCCCGAACGCGCCCATGGCCTGACCTTGAAGGCGCTAAAAAACTTGCCGCTGCCGCGCGGCCCGAACGACCGGCGTCTGGCGGTGCGCGCCTTCGGCCTCGATTTTCCCAATCCGATCGGCATGGCGGCGGGCTTCGACAAAAACGCCGAAGTGCCCGACGCGCTGCTGCGTCTCGGCTTCGGCTTTGCCGAATGCGGCACGCTCACACCGAAACCGCAAAGCGGCAATCCGCGCCCGCGTATTTTCCGCCTGCCGGCCGATGTCGGGCTGATCAACCGGCTCGGCTTCAACAACGAGGGCCATGATGCGGCGCATGCGCGGCTCGCGGCGCGAAAAGCCATCGGCACCGTCGGCGTCAATATCGGCGCGAACAAGGATGCTGCGGATCGCGCTGCCGATTATGTCGCCGGCATCAAGCGTTTCGCCGATGTGGCGAGCTATTTCACGGTGAACATTTCCTCGCCCAACACGCCGGGCCTGCGCGATCTGCAGCAGGCGGCGGCGCTCGACGATCTGCTCGCGCGCGTACTTGCGGCACGCGACGAGACGAGCGCACAGCATGGTCGCAAGCCGGTGCTGCTCAAGATCGCGCCCGATCTGACTCTCGCTGATCTCGACGACATCGTGCGTGTCGCGCGCGCCCGCGCGATCGACGGCATGATCCTTTCGAACACGACAATCACGCGGCCGCAGAGCTTGGCGGAAGTGCAGGTGGCGAAAGAGCAGGGCGGTCTCTCGGGCAAGCCGCTGTTTCCGCTGGCGACCTACATGCTGGCGCAGACCTATCAGCGCGTCGAAGGCCAGTTTCCGCTGATCGGCGTCGGCGGCATCGACAGTGCGCAGGCCGCCGTCGAAAAGATCCGCGCCGGCGCAAGCCTCGTTCAGCTCTATTCGGCGCTGGTGTTCAAAGGGCTCGCGCTCATCGACGACATCAAACGGGGCCTCGTCGATGAACTGGTGCGACGGAAGCTCAACTCCATCGCGACGCTGACCGGCACCGGTGCGGCGGAATGGGCCGCGCGCCACTCATAGTTTCAGTTCGGCGATCACCGGCGCATGGTCCGAGGGGCGCTCCCAGCCGCGCGCCTCCTTGAGCACCTGCATGCCATTCAAGGACGGCGCCAAGGACGGGCTGAGCCAGATGTGGTCGAGGCGGCGGCCCTTGTCGGCAAGCTCCCAATTGGGCGAGCGATAGCTCCACCAGGTATAGAGTTTCTGGTCCGCGGGCACTTTGGTGCGCATCGCATCGACCCAACTGCCGGCGGCCTGCGCCGCATTGAGCTTTTCCACTTCGATCGGCGTGTGGCTGACCACGGAAAGCAGCGCCTTGTGGCTCCACACGTCATGTTCGAGCGGCGCGATATTGAGATCGCCGACCAGAATCGCGTGTTCGCGCGTCACGTCGCCCTTTCCGAACCAGTCGGTCATTTCATCGACAAAACCGAGCTTATGCGCGAATTTCTCATTGATCGCCGGGTCCGGCTCGTCGCCGCCGGCCGGCACGTAGAAATTATGGATCACGATTCCTTTGGCCTTGCCGCTGGCAATGCGCGCGCTCACGTGGCGCGAATCGTTCTTGCCGCAAAATGCACGCTTTTCGATCTCGACGAGCGGCACTTTCGACAGGGTGGCGACGCCGTGATAGCCTTTCTGGCCATGGATCGCCATGTGCGGATAGCCCGCCTTCTTGAATTGCGCGGTCGGAAATTCCCCGTCAGGGCATTTCGTTTCCTGCAGGCACAAAACGTCCGGCGCCTGTTCGGCAAGAAATTTCAAGACGATCGGCAGGCGCAGGCGGACGGAATTGATGTTCCAGGTGGCGAGTTTCAAAGGCATGGGCAGGTTCCATGGAATCGAAGGCATCGTTTCCCTGAAACTACAGGCAACCGGCGCGGCGCCATAGCCCGGCCACGGCTTTTGGGGGGCTTATGCAACGCAAATGCGCATGACGGCGCCCGCGGCCCGTGGCATCATCGGATTCGTCACAGCCGCTCATGCGCTGCGACCGACCCCGGACCGGACCAAGGAGTTGCGAGATGCGCCCGACCAAACTCGACCCGGATGCCCGCACCGCGGCGCTCGGCACCCTGCCGCAATGGACCTACGACAGCGCGCGCGATTCGATCAGCCGCAGCTTCCGCTTTAAGGATTTCAATGCCGCCTTCGGCTTCATGACCCGCGCGGCGCTGATCGCCGAAAAAATGGACCACCATCCCGAATGGTTCAACGTTTACAATAAGGTCACCGTGACCCTCGTCACCCACGACGTGAAGGGCCTGTCGGAATTGGACGTGCAATTGGCGCAGGCGATGGATGCGCTGGCGGGATAGAAATAAGGAAGCAAGTTTCGAGCATATGGGCGCGTATTGTAATGCTCATGCCTTATTTGCATTCCTGCTGAGCCCGTTCGAGCGCCTGTTTGAACCCGGTTAAGATATAAGTATCTTGCTCAGTGCTGCCCTTCATGAGCGGAACGCTAATTTCGAGCTTGCCGCTTCGTTTCATAGTTTCGACGACCTGATCTTCCTCGGCAACGTTCTTGATCCAGGCATTGCCTCCCTTGGCGATGAGGTCGAATGACCGGCTCCCAAGTTGAGCTGTCGCTCCGTCGGCACTGTCCTTCAGCGGCAAGCCCATCATGACCGAAAACTCGTTCTTGATATGCTGCGCAGGAATTACCGAAATGAATAGGTGTGCATCATCACGTTTCAGGCCCTTTGGCTTGCGCTCTTTCGGCGTAGCTAAAGCATAGCATTCCTTGGCTTTGCCAGTAGTCACATAGGCGCTCCACTCGTCGAAGGTGCCGAGCAGCTGCGGTTTGCTGCCATCGGGAGCCGCTTCGGCGGCGACAGGTCTTTTCTTATGGGCGGCGAAACTTGACGAAACGGGTGCCAGGAGCAAGGCGGCGCCCAATGCGACGAGGGCAGAACGGGAAAGCGAAAATTTGCGAATCATGATGCCCAACATACTCCTTGGCGGCAATTGAAACGAGACCCGTTCCTTGAGCCACATTCATTGAATCAAATCGCTGCAAATCTTGTACAGGGAACATAGTTAACCAAAGATTTGCGACAGCCATGCGGACAGGGTTGATGCGCCGATAAAGGCGCGAAAAAAGGGGCAAAATTCCGGCAATTGCGGCAACGCTCGCGCGGCGCACAAAATGCGGTTAAAACATCGTCTCGCCAGCCCGAACGAATTGGCCCGCCCGGCCTTGGCTCCGGGTTTCCTCATGCGTCCAAACATGCAAGATTGGCGCCCCTTTAAAGCAGATAGGTAGACGTGGTCGAAGACCGGCTCAGCCAGCAGGATCAGATTGAGTTGATCGACCGCGTTGCCGCCTCCGGCGATCGCGACGCGTTTGCGCGCCTGTTCGACTATTTTGCTCCGCGCCTGAATGCCTATCTGCAAAAGCTCGGACTCGACCGCGGTGCGGCGGAGGAAATCGCCCAGGAGGTGATGGTGACCCTGTGGCGCAAGGCCGCCCTGTTCAATCCGGAAAAATCCTCCGTCGCCACCTGGCTCTACCGGATCGCCCGCAACCTGCGCATCGACCTGCAGCGGCGCGAGCGCCTCACCTTCGTCGATCCGCAGGACTCAGGGCTAGAGAACGTCGACAGCGACGAACCGGGGGCGGATATTGTCATGGAACTGCAATTGCGGGATGATCTGCTCCGCGCCGCCCTGGCGCACCTGCCGGAGGAGCAATTGGCCCTGGTCCGTTTTGCCTTCTTCGACGGGCTGTCCCATGCAGATATCGCCGTGCGCACCGGATTGCCGCTCGGCACCGTGAAATCGCGCATCCGCCTCGCCTTCGCGCGCCTGCGCCACATTTTGGAAACGACTACGTCAGACACGGATAGGTAGGGGTCTCCATGAAAGCTGTCCTGTGCCGCGCCTACGGACCGCCGGAAAATCTGGTGGTTGAAACGTTGAACGACCCGATCGCCGGACCGGGCGAAATCGTCGTCGAGACGACTTATATCGGCCTCAATTTCTTCGATACGCTGATCATCGAAAACAAATACCAGATCAAGCCGCCGCTGCCCTTTTCGCCGGGCGCGGAATTTGCCGGCCGCATCGGTGAAATCGGCGCCGATGTCACCGGCTTCCAGATCGGCGACCGGGTCATGGGCTTCATCGGCTATGGTGCCTGCCGGTCGAAGGTGCTGTGCAAGGCCGCGGATCTCATCCACATTCCCGAGGGCCTGTCGGACGAGCAGGCGGCGGGCCTGACCGTGACCTATGGCACTGCCCTGCACAGCCTGAAACAGCGGGCGCAGATGCGCCCGGGCGAGACTTTGGCGGTTCTCGGCGCGTCGGGCGGCGTCGGCATTGCGGCGGTGGAAATCGGCCGCCTGATGGGCGCCAAGGTGATTGCCTGCGCCTCGAACGAGGAAAAACTTGCCTTCGCCGTGCAGCACGGGGCGTCCGAGCGGGTCGACTACGGTCATCAGGATCTCAAGGAAGCTTTGCGCACCCTGACCGGCGGCAACGGCGTCGATGTGATTTACGATCCCGTCGGCGGGCAACTCAGCGAGGCAGCGCTGCGCTCCATCGCCTGGCAGGGCCGGTTTTTGGTCGTCGGCTTCGCCTCGGGCGAGATTCCGAAAGTGCCGCTCAATCTCGCTTTGCTGAAAGGATGCGATGTGCTGGGCGTGTCCTGGGGGGAATTCGTGAAACGCTCGCCGCAAGGCCATCGCGAGAATATGGCGCAGCTCGCCGCCTGGGCCGCGACCCGGACGCTTTCGGCGCATGTGCATGCCGTCTACCCGATGGAACAGATCGCAACGGCGCTGGGCGTCATCCGCCGCCGCGAGGCAAACGGCAAAGTGGTGATCAAGGCTTGAACGGAGCGCGGCCATCCTGGCCGTATGGGTTGCGTTGTCGCATGCGGCCTGGAAGGCCGCGTTCCATTCAACTATTGCAAGGCTTTCTTCAGCTCCGGCAGCAGGACCGCCTGCATGCTCTCTTCGGTCAGCGGGCCGACGAATTTGTAGGCGATCGTGCCGTCACCCCGCACGATGAAGGTCTCCGGCACGCCGTACACGCCCCAATCGATGCCGACCCGGCCCGACGAATCGTCGCCGATCTGCGCATAAGGATCACCCTTCGCGCCTAGGAACCGGCGCGTGTTTTCCGCTTCGTCCTTGTACGCCATGCCAAAGATGCGGACGCCCTTGGCGCGTAGATCCGCATCATTCGCAAGCTGCATCAGAATGGGATGTTCCTCGTGGCAGGGCACGCACCAGGAGGCGAAGACATTGACCAGGGTGACATGGCCCTGCTGCAGATCGCTTTGCGAAAAGCCCTGCGCCTCAGGCATCGAGGCGGGCGGCGGCAATTGGAAGGCGGGCGCCGGTTTGCCGAGCAAGGCGGACGGGATGCGCGAGGCGTCGCCGGCGCCGAGCCGCACGTAAAACAGAATCGCCAGCGCGATGAGAACGACGAGCGGCAGGAAAATGATGACGCGCCGGACACTGCCGGTGTTTGTCTCAACCGATGTCATGCGTCGCGATCGTCCTTGAATTTCGTCAAGGCGCGCATCAGGCGGCGGTAATCCAGCCAAGCGGCCGCAATCATCGCCGCCACGACGACGCCGGCGACCGCATAGGCGGCGAGAATGAAGCCGGTATGCGGATCTTCGATCATGACGCCAGCATCCTTGCAGCATTCGGCCCATCGGCACCTTGTGCCGCGAGCAGGGTTTGACGGCGCAGCTTGCGGCGCAAAATCTCGTTACGGGTCCGCATCAGATGCAATGTTACGAACAGCAGCGTTGCTGCAAGCGCCATGACGAAGAGCGGCCACAACATCGATGCGGGCAAGGTCGGCCCGTCCATCCGGAACACCGATTCCGGCTGATGCAATGTATTCCACCAATCGACGGAGAATTTGATGATCGGCAGATTGATCACCCCGACGAGGGTCAGGATCGCAGCGGCGCGGCCGGCAAGCCCCGTCTCCTCCAAGGTCTGCCACAGAGCAATGAGGCCGAGATAGATCAGGAGCAGCACGAGTTCGGACGTGAGCCGCGCGTCCCACACCCACCAGGTGCCCCATGTCGGCTTGCCCCAGAGCGAGCCGGTGACAAGGCAAATGAAGGTGAAGCCCGCGCCAAGGGGCGCTGCGGCCTTTTGCGCCGCATCGGCCAGCGGATGCCGCCAGACCAAGGTGCCGAGCGCCGAGACTGCCATCGAGGCATAGATCAGCATCGACAGCCAGGCTGCGGGCACGTGGATATACATGATCCGGACCATCTCGCCCTGCTTATAATCGGCGGGGGAAGCGAAGAAGGCGAGATAGAGGCCGATGGCGAACAGCACTGCCGAGGCGGCGGCGAACCAGGAAATGATCCGCGCCGCGAAGACGAGAAAGCGCGCCGGATTGGCGTAGGCGGAGAGGCGCGCAGACAAGGGTTGAGTTTGAGATGCCATCGGCAACATCTAGCACGTTTCGCCCCGCTCCCGCACCACCAACCGGACGTCCGGTTGGTGCAGCCTTGCGCGTCGATTTCGGGCCGGCCCGTGGTCGCCGCGGAGAGTCAAGGAACGCGACCGCTTACTCCGCGGCCCGCTTCATTTCCGGATAGACGCAGTGATCGCCTTCGGCGGCGACCGGCGTCGCATTCGCGAAGGGCAGGCCGAGCGTGTGCCACACATCGACCAGCGCATCGACGAGATCGCTGATATGCTCGTCCTTGTGGAACGGCGTCGGGGTGATGCGCAAGCGCTCGGTGCCGCGCGCCACGGTCGGGTAATTGATCGGCTGGATGTAAATGCCGTGTCGCTCCATCAACAGGTCACTCGCAGCCTTGCATTTCTCCGGATCGCCGACGAACACCGGCACGATATGCGAGGGGTTCGGCATCACCGGCAGGCCGGCTTGGGTCAGCGCATGCTTGGTATGGCCGATCTGGCGCTGGTGCGCCCGGCGCATCGCCTCACCCGCCTTTGACAGCCGGACGGCCATGGTGGCCGCGGCGGCGATGGCCGGCGGCAGGGCGGTGGTGAAAATGAACGACGGCGCGAAGCTGCGCACCGCATCGATCAGCACTTTCGATCCGGCGATATAGCCGCCGAGCGTGCCGAAGCCTTTGGCGAGCGTGCCCTCGATGACGTCGATCTGATTGGCAAGACCCTCGCGCTCGGTGACGCCGCCGCCATGCGCGCCGTAGAGGCCGACCGCATGGACCTCGTCGATATAGGTCATCGCGCCGTAGGTCTTGGCGAGGCGTGCGATCTCCTTGATCGGCGCGATATCGCCGTCCATGGAATAGAGGCTCTCGAAGACGATCAGCTTCGGCCGGTCGCCGGCCGCGCGCAGCAAGTCTTCGAGATGGGCGACATCGTTGTGCCGGAAAATCTTGCGCTCGCAGCCCGCGCGCTTGATCCCCTCGATCATCGAATTGTGATTGAGCGCATCCGACAGGATGAGGCAGTTCGGAATGAGCTGGGCGATGGTCGAAATGCCGGCGAGATTCGAGACCCAGCCGGAGGTGAAGACGAGCGCCGCTTCCTTGCCGTGCAGGCTGGCGAGTTCCGCTTCCAGTTCGACGATCGGATGATGGGTACCGGAAATGTTGCGTGTGCCGCCGGCGCCGACGCCGAGCCGCCCCGCTGCCTCCTGGCAGGCGGCGATCACCTGCGGATGGCGGCCCATGCCGAGATAATCGTTCGAGCACCAGATCGTGACTTCCCGCGGCTCGGCCTGCGGGGCCGGGCGCCATTGCGCGGTGGGGAAACGCTCCGCATCACGCTCGAGATCCGCAAAAACCCGGTAGCGACGCTCGCTCCGGAGTTTGTCGATGGCGCTGCCAAAATAGCGCTCGTAATCCATTTTTCGTTCCTGTGCCCGCGGGTTTATGCCGGTTTTTGATTGGTTCTAAAGTCTCATACAGCCTTTTAGCACCAAGCGCGAGTGACAGATTGACCTAGGACAAAAGGACGAGATTTGTGCAGTGCAGCACGCACTGTTGCGTTCGCTTGAGAATGCCGTAATGATCGCGCGGGTCAATATATTGCGTGCAGGAGCTACTATGCTTAAGGAATTTAGAGATTTTGCCATGAAGGGCAATGTGGTCGACCTCGCCGTTGCCGTGATCATCGGTGCGGCCTTTGGCGCGATCGTGCAATCCTTGGTCGGCGACATCGTCATGCCGATTATCGGCGCGTTCGGCAAAGCCGATTTCTCCAATTATTTCATTCAGCTCACCGGCGAGCATGCGACCAACCTTACCGACGCCAAAAAGGCTGGCGCGGTCCTCGCCTACGGCAGCTTCCTGACCTATGTGGTCAACTTCGTGATCATCGCCTTCGCGCTGTTCCTGGTGATCAAGCTGATCAACACGTTGAAAAAGCAGGACGCGCCGCCGCCGGCCCCGCCCGCACCGACCAAGACCGAAGTGCTGTTGCAGGAAATCCGTGACGCTTTGGTGAACAAGTAATTCGAGGCGGACGGGTTGGGATTGGCGCCGACAGTGCATCCAACGGGATGCAATTCTGTCCGCGCCGTTGCGGCAAGACTGGCAGAATGCTATAACCTACTGAACACACTTAGCTATTCGCTCTATCAGTTCGTTCCCAAAATTGGTTTCGACCTTAACAATCGTCTACCGCCGCCGAATGGAACGTTGACTGCAGCTTGAAGTTCAAGTCGTCGCAACAACTTCAAACAGCAAATGTCACAATTTAGAACAAAAGAAGAACTGCGTCAAGACGCACGTCCGATTGATACAGGACAAAATCATGGATCGTGAGCGGGTGTTAAAGCATGTCGACTACAGATGGAATTGCGACGCGCGGATGAGGCAGTGGCCGATCGTGAGCTTCTTTAACGGGCGTACGGTCAAGCCAGCATCCTTTATGAAATCGAGATATCAAACTTGCGCAGCCTTACCTCCGACCGTGCGATGATCTTTGCCATCAAAAACTGTCATTTCCCCTTGCCCGAACCGCGCCGTATGGTCTCACTTTCGAATCGATGGGGCAAAACGTGGGCGCGGCTGCCATAATAACTGATAGTTCCTTCCTCTCCGCCGCGCGGGCGGAAGCTTTGGCCGCGCCGGAAAGCGGCATCGTCGAAGTCTACAATTACGGCCGCGGCCGCCAGGGACTCATTCCGCTCTGGGTCGGCGAAGGGGATTTGCCCACCCCCGCTTTCATCAGCGAAGCGGCGACCCGTTCACTTGCCGCCGGCGAGACCTTCTACACCTACCAGCGCGGCATTCCGGAATTGCGCGCCGCAATCGCCGCCTATATGAGCCGTGTCTACGGGCCGCTCCATGGTGCGCCCTTCGCGCCGGAGCGCTTCTTCGTGACCACTGGCGGCATGCTGGCGTTGCAGATCGCCATCCGCATCGTCGCGGGCAATGGCGATAGCGTGCTGGTCCCGACCCCGGCCTGGCCGAATTTCGCCGGAGCCATCCTGACCGCCGGCGCCGTCCCGGTCGATGTGCCGATGACGCTCACCGCAGGTGAGACCCCGCGCTGGCATCTCGATCTTGAAGTGCTCGAAGCGGCGATCACGCCGAATACCAAAGCCATGGTGATCAACACGCCCTCCAACCCCACCGGATGGACGGCAACGCGTGAAGAACTCGTCGCGCTTCTCGACCTCGCGCGCCGGCACGGTCTGTGGATCATCGCCGACGAAATCTATGGCCGCCTCGTCTATGACGGCGATCGCGCGCCGAGCTTCCATGACCTGATCGACGAACACGACCGCGTCATGTTCGTCCAGACCATGTCGAAAAATTGGGCGATGACCGGCTGGCGCATCGGCTGGCTCGAAGCGCCGCCCGTACTCGGCCAGGTGATCGAAAACCTCATTCAATATTCGGTGTCCGGCTTGCCGGTGTTCATCCAGCGCGCGGCCGTCGCCGCCCTGGAGCGGGGCGAGGGCTTCATCGCCCATCAGATCGCCCGCATGACGGAGAACCGCGACGTGCTGTGCGATGCGCTCGCGGCCACTGGCCGCGCCCGTTTCGCCCGGCCGGAGGGCGCGTTCTATCTCTTCTGCGCGATCGACGGCGAACCCGACACGCGCAAGCTCGCGCTGCGCCTTATCGACGAAGCCCTGGTCGGCGTCGCGCCGGGCTCGGCCTTCGGCACGGGCGGGGAGGAATATCTACGCATCTGCCTCGCCCGCAAACCTGACGACACGGCGGAAGCGGCGCGGCGGTTGCGGGTGTGGTTAGGCGGATAAAATTGCGGAGGGTTGGAAATGACTGTTGAGAAGCCATTGAAACCCGCAAACGAAAGTATTTGGTATTGTCTTCTCACGCTTCACGGCGAACTGACCGACGGCGCTGACGCAGACAACAAAGAGATCCACGGCGAAAACCTCTTTCTGTGGAACGCTTTTCGCGTTTGCGTCCTTGGGCAGACGGAGGATCCAAAGACATATATCGGCATAGCCAATCGATTTGGCCAGAATTTGCCGAATAAGAACTTTGAAGCATTCGTAGCAAATCGCTTACAAAAGAGAATGGGCGCTGCAGCACGTTTACCAGGTCCCGAAGAAGCCATTGATCTTTCCGGCCTAAAGTTTGACAAACCTGTATCGTTTGCAGGTTTTCTGCTCCCGAGTCATCTATCATTCGAAGGCAGCCATTTTATAAAAGGGATTTCATTCGAGGGGGTACAGTTCAAAAAATTCATCCAGCAAGCAGCCGCTGATGAAATCTCGTTCAAAAATGTCGAGATAAACGCAGGCATGGACCTATTTAATACTGCGTTTTCGCAGAAGGTCGACTTTCAAGGGCTTACGGTTCGAGACGGTGATACGATTTTTCGACAGGTACATTTTCAGAACGGTGCGGATTTTACTGACGCCAAATTTGAACACGTCACGTTTTCAGGCAGTCATTTTTCTGTGGCGGCACTCTTTGATTCGGCGCAATTTGGGCGCGCACAATTCCGATTATGCAAATTTTATAATTCAACTAAGTTCACCGGAGCTAATTTTGTTAAAGCGACTGAATTCGTTCAGGTAGAATTTTTCGGCTCCGCACACTTTGATAACGTTCGCTTTGAAAATCCAGTTCTCTTTGACGGATGTAGATTCCTGCCGAACACCGAGCTCGGTGCGTCAACTGTGTTTCAGTTCGTCCGCTTTGACAACCGAGCCAGTTTCTTGAAAACCGAATTTGGAATCGCTCTGGTTTTCAAAAGCTTTATCTTTAATGGTGACGCAAGCTTTGAGGGATGCATATTTTCCAATGTAAGATTTGGCGATCTGCGATCCGATGGTAAGCAGCTCGTCCTCCCCAAAGAGTATGTTCAAGATGCTTCGGCTCCTAGTTTGGCGGTCTTTTCCGCGAAGGCTGATTTCCGAAACGCCGAGTTGAAGAACCGGTTCTCTTTTCACAAAGTCAATTTCAAAAAGTTTGTACCCGATTTCAGGGGCGCCCGCATGCATGAGGCAACAGAATTCAACGATGTGATATGGCCGCAACCGCCCACGCCTGAAAATATTGAAGATGTCTATCAGCACGTTTGGGCATATGAACGCCTCAAAATGGAAATGGATCGACTGAAGAAACACGCTGACGAACAATTCTTCTTCCGCAAGGAGCTGAGAGTTCGCCGTATGCTGGAAAAATCTCCATCGGCACGAGCTCTGGATTGGTTGTACGAAATATCGAGCGACTACGGCGGCAGCGTCAAAAGACCGCTAGAATGGATTGGCGGCATTCTAGCGGTTAGTTTGTGCACGATTACAGCTTCGCGCTATTGTTACGGGCATGAAAAATTTTGGACGGCTTTCCGTCATGCTCGCGATAATACCGTAGGAAATTTTATATCGTTCTTATCGTCCGCTAAAGACCTGTCGTCTCATAGCTCAACATTTGAGAAATACGTCGGAATCCTCGAGGGATTTTCGACAGCAATTTTTCTCTTTCTCTTGATCTTGGCGCTTCGCAATAAATTCAGATTAAAGTAGCGGGCGGACCGCGAGTTTGCGGCCCGCCAGCAGACTGACGATGTTTAAGCCGCGATCGACAGTGCTTTTTCCAAAAGATCCATGCCTTCGTCGACGATCTTGTCCTCGGCGGTGAGCGGCACGAGAATGCGGATCGTATTGTTGTAGACGCCGCAGGAGAGCAGCACCAGGCCGAGGTCGAGGGCCTTGGAGGTCACGCGCTTGGTCGCATCCGCATCGGGCTCGACCGAGCCGTGATGCTTGACGAGTTCAAAGCCGATCATCGCGCCGGGGCCGCGGATGGCGGCGATGGGCAGCAGGTCGTTGCGATGTTGCAGCGCCTCGAGCCGCGCCCTGATTTTCGCGCCCATGGCGTTCGAGCGCTCCAGCAGCTTCTCGTCGCGGATGACGTCAAGAACGGCGAGCGCTGCGGCGCAGGCGACCGGCGAACCGGCATAGGTGCCGCCCAAACCGCCCGGCTCCGGCCCGTCCATGATCTCGGCCTTGCCGATCACGCCCGACAGCGGGAAGCCGCCGGCGAGGGATTTCGCAATGGTGATCATGTCCGGCTCGACGCCGGAATGCTCGATGCCGAACATCTTGCCCGTGCGGGCAAAGCCAGTCTGCACCTCGTCGGCGATCAGCAGAATGCCGTGGTCGTCACAGATCTTCCGCAAGGCGACGAGCAATTCCGTCGGCGCCTCATAGAAGCCGCCTTCGCCCTGCACCGGCTCGATGATGATCGCGGCGACACGCTCGGGATCGATGTCCGCCTTGAACAGGAAGTTGAGATATTTCAGCGAATCTTCAACGGTCACGCCGTGATGCGGGATCGGGAAGGGGACGTGGAACACGTCGGCCGGCATAGCACCGAATTTCTTCTTATAGGGCAGCACCTTGCCGGTCAGCGCCATGGTCAAGGTCGTGCGGCCGTGGAAACCGCCGGTGAAGGCGATGACGCCGCCGCGGCCGGTATAGGCGCGTGCCGTCTTGATGGCGTTTTCGACCGCCTCTGCGCCAGTCGTATAAAGCGCGGTCTTGGCTTCGCCCTTGAACGGCGCCAGCTTGTTCAGGCGCTCGCACAATTCGACATAGGGCTCATACGCCAGCACCTGGAAGGCGGTGTGGGTGAAGAGCTTTAACTGCTCCTCGACGGCGGCCATGACCTTGGGGTGGCGATGGCCGGTGTTGAGCACGGCGATGCCGCCGGCAAAATCCACATAGCGCTTGCCTTCCACATCCCAGATTTCCGCGTTTTCCGCGCGCGCGGCGTAAACGGACGTAGCATGCGCGATTCCGCGCGGCACGGCGGCGTTGCGGCGGGCAAGCAAAGAGGCATTGGACATAAAAGAGCTCCAGACGAATGTAGGGAAAGCTAACTGCATTCCAGCATGAATGCGCCCGGCAGCCTAGTTCAAAATGCACCGCCAATGGTGCCAAAAAAGCACCGATGGCGGTGTTGGCTCAGGGCCGGATCTCGCTATCCCAGTAGAGATAGTCGACCCAGCTTTCGTGCAGGTAGTTCGGCGGATAGTTCTGCCCCGCCGCGAACAATTCGTACGGCAGCGGCTTGCGCGGCATGACCCGTGGGCGCATGTCCATCCGGCTTCCCTTCGCGCCGTTGCAGGCATGGCAGGCGGCGACGATATTTTCCCAGCTCGTCGCGCCGCCCCTGGAGCGCGGCACGACGTGGTCGAATGTCAGGCCCTTCGCCTCAAACATCCCGCCGCAATATTGGCAGCTGAACCGGTCGCGCAAATAGACGTTGAACCGCGTGAAGGCGACGTTGCGGCCGGCCTTCTGGTAGGCCTTCAGCGCGATGACCGAGGGCAGCCGCATGGTGCGGCTCGGACTGCGCGCCACCGCATCATATTCTGCGACCACCGTCACCCGTCCGCGAATGACAGCGCGCAGCGCGTCCTGCCACGAGACGAGCGAGAGCGGGAAGTAGGACAGCGGCTGGTAATCGGCGTTCAAGAGCAATGTAGAGTGTTGAGACATGACGCACCTTGCTGCGTGGTTCTCCTGCCGGTTTTAAGGGTTGCGTTCGAGGGATTTTTGGACCGCATGCACGATCCGACGGCAAACGACATGCGCCGGCACTCGAAAATCAGGGGCAATGTGAATGTCGCGTCATAGTCCCTCCGTGGAACGCGGAGGGAAAACCCACCGCGATTAAGAGTGGGCTTCTTGCGAACTCGGGTGTGTGCCGTTGCAAGAAGGAGTGGCGTACGAACCCATGCGGCGGCCATCGCGCAGCCCATGTGCTGGCTGTGCGGCGGTGGCGCTGAGCGCGATGGCAAAGGTGCCGGTCGTGCGCATAGGGTCCTCGAACAAAAGGCTTCGACGCGCGAAGCATCTGACGAAGTATAGAGTCAAAATTATGGCTGGGCGTCAAGTCAGATCGGCGCATGCCCTTCGCCGACCGCCCAAACCCGCGCATTTTCCTTGGCGAGCGCCGCGCGCCCTGCTATTCCCGCGCCATGACGACCCACAGCATCGATAATATCCGCAACTTTTCCATCGTGGCGCATATCGACCACGGCAAATCGACCCTGGCCGACCGCCTGATTCAGGAGACGGGGACGCTCGCCGCGCGCGACATGGTCGAGCAAGTGCTTGATTCCATGGATATCGAGCGTGAGCGTGGCATCACCATCAAGGCCCAGACCGTGCGCCTCGAATACAAGGCCGACGACGGCAAGCCCTATATCCTGAACCTCATGGACACGCCCGGCCACGTCGACTTCGCCTATGAAGTGTCGCGCTCGCTCGCCGCGTGCGAAGGCTCGTTGCTGGTGGTCGACGCGAGCCAGGGGGTCGAGGCGCAGACGCTCGCCAATGTCTATCATGCGCTCGACGCCAATCACGAAATCGTGCCGGTGCTGAACAAGGTCGATCTGCCGGCCGCCGAACCGGACCGGATCAAGCAGCAGATCGAGGATGTCATCGGCCTCGACGCTTCCGAGGCCGTGCCGATTTCCGCCAAGACCGGCCTCAACATCCATGCGGTGCTGGAAGCCATCGTCAAGAAATTGCCGCCGCCGAAGGGCGACGAGGATGCGCCGCTGAAGGCGCTTCTGGTCGATAGCTGGTACGATGCCTATCTCGGCGTCGTCGTGCTCGTGCGCATCATCGATGGCAAGCTGAAAAAACATCAGCGGATCAAGATGATGGCGACCGACGCCCATTACGAGGTGGACCGCATCGGCGTCTTCACCCCCAAGATGAAGGACGTCGCCGAGCTCGGGCCGGGCGAGGTCGGCTTCATCACCGCGCAGATCAAGCAGGTCGCAGACACCCGCGTCGGCGATACGATCACGGATGAGAAAAAGCCCTGCGCCGAGGCGCTGCCGGGCTTCAAGCCGGCCCAGCCCGTGGTGTTCTGCGGCCTCTTCCCGGTCGATGCCGCAGATTTCGACGATCTGCGCGCCGCCATGGGCAAGCTGCGCCTGAACGACGCGAGCTTCTCCTTCGAAATGGAATCCTCCGCCGCGCTCGGCTTCGGCTTCCGCTGCGGCTTCCTCGGGCTGCTGCATCTCGAAATCATCCAGGAGCGCCTGGAGCGCGAGTTCAATCTCGACCTCATCGCGACGGCGCCCTCGGTCGTCTACCAGATCGCTCTGACCGACGGCACGACGATCGAATTGCACAATCCGGCTGACCTGCCGGATGTCATGAAGATCGAGGAAATCCGCGAACCGTGGATCCGGGCCAAGATCATGACGCCGGACGATTATCTCGGCGCGGTCCTGAAACTCTGCCAGGAGCGCCGCGGCATTCAGATCGACCTGTCCTATGTCGGCCCCCGCGCCATGGCGACCTACGACCTGCCGCTCAACGAAGTGGTGTTTGATTTCTACGACCGGTTGAAATCGATCTCGAAGGGCTACGCCAGCTTCGACTACCAGATCACCGACTACCGCGTCGGCGATCTCGTCAAAATGTCGATCCTGGTCAATGCCGAGCCGGTCGATGCACTCTCCATGCTGGTGCACCGCGACCGGGCGGAAGGGCGTGGCCGGGCCATGGTGGAAAAGCTGAAAGATCTCATCCCGCCGCACATGTTCCAGATCCCGGTGCAGGCGGCCATCGGCGGCAAGATCATCGCCCGCGAAACCATCCGTGCCCTGCGCAAGGACGTGACGGCGAAATGCTACGGCGGCGACGCCTCGCGCAAGCGCAAGCTCCTCGACAAGCAGAAGGCCGGCAAGAAGAAGATGCGGCAATTCGGCAAAGTGGAGATTCCGCAGGAGGCCTTTATCGCCGCGCTGAAGATGGACAGCTGATCAGATCGACCGCCCGCCATCCACATCGAGGGCGACACCCGTGATCATCGACGCGGCTGGCGAGCAGAGGAAAGCCGCCGCCTCGGCGAGATCTTCCGACTTCAACAAGCGTCCCATCGGGATCGAGGCGCGGAATTTCTCGCGCATCTCTTCCGTATCCTCGCCCATGAAGGTCGCGAGCAGCGGCGTTTCGCCCGCCACCGGATTGAGCGCGACGACACGGATGTTGTAGGGGGCGAGTTCGATCGCGAGTGCTTTCGTCGCCGAGACAACCCAGCCCTTGGTCGCATTGTACCAGGCGAGGTTCGGGCGCGGGCGCGCCGCACCGGTCGAGGCGATGTTGAGAATGACACCGCCGCCGGCGCGCTTGAAATGCGGAATGACCGCGCGCGTCGTAAGGTAAATGCCGCGCACATTGATGCCAAGAATACGGTCGAACTCCTCCGGTGCGACCAATTCGGCATTTTGCGGCTTGTGACCGATACCCGCATTGTTGACGAGTATATCCAGCCGCCCGAATGCGCCAAGGGTCACGGCGACGGCCGTATCGACATCCTGCTCAATGGCGACGTCGGCTGCGAGCGCGCGAGCATTTGCGCCAATCTCGCGCGCGACGCGCTCCGCGCCGGCCTTATCGCGATCGAGCACCATGATTTTCGCGCCGTCGGCGGCAAAGCGCTTCGCCATGCCCTCGCCGAACCCCGACCCGGCCCCGGTGATGAGTGCAACTTTATCCTTGAGCGACACGTCGCCTCTCATTTCATCCGTGATAGACTGATACGGTCTTCAAAGTGGCAAAGCCATAGAGCGCTTCAAAGCCCTTCTCGCGGCCATGCCCCGACCGTTTGACACCGCCGAACGGTAATTCGATCCCGCCGCCCGCGCCATAATTGTTGACGAAGACCTGCCCCGACTGAATTGCGCGCGCCAGACGGAACTGCCGGCCGCCGTCGCGGGTCCAAATGCCGCATACAAGGCCGTACGCTGTGCCATTGGCGAGCGCGATGGCTTCCTCTTCCATGTCGAACGGCGCGATTGCCTGCACCGGACCGAAAATCTCTTCCTGCATCAGCGGGTGATCGGCCGGTACGTCGCGCAGCAAAGTCGGTAGAACATAGGCGCCGCCCGCCGGCGCATCGGCTGCAAGCTCACCCTGCGCCGCGATGCGCAACCCGTCTTTGCGCGCGAGATCGAGATAAGTCTCGATGATCGTCTTCTGGCGCAGCGAGACGACCGGACCGACCGCGGGATCTGCGCTCGCCGGGCCGACTTTGAGCGCGCGATAAAGCGCGCTCATGCGCGCAACGACCTCTTCATAGACGCCGCGTTCGACCAGAATGCGCGAGGAGGCCGAGCAGGTCTGTCCGGCATTTTGAATGCCGGCATTGACGAGGAAGGGGAGGGCGCGCTCGAGGTCGGCGTCGGCGAAGACGATTTGCGGCGACTTGCCGCCGAGTTCGAGCGTCACCGGCACCGTGTTCTTGGCTGCGGCCGCCTGCACCAATTCGCCCGTGCGCCGCGATCCGGTGAAGGAAATATGATTGACGCCCGAGTGTTCGGCGAGCGCCGCGCCGGCCTCGGCGCCAAGGCCCGTGACGATGTTGAGCGCGCCAGGCGGCAGGCCGGCCTCCTTTGCGATCCGCGCAAATTCCAGGGCCGTCAGGCAGGCTTCCTCCGCGGGCTTGACGACAGCGGCATTGCCCATGGCCAGCGCCGCGCCGAGACTTCGGCCCAGGATCTGCATCGGATAGTTCCACGGAATGATATGCCCGGTTACGCCATGCGGCTCATAGAGCGTGAACACGGTGAAGCCATTCTGATAGGGCAGGGTGTCGCCATGTACCTTGTCGGCGCTTGCGCCATAGAATTCGAAATAGCGGGCGAGCGCGACGACATCGGCACGTGCCTGGGTCAGCGGCTTGCCGACATCCTTGGATTCGAGTTCGGTCAGCCGGTCGATATGGCGCAGAACCGCGTCCGAGATTTTGTGCAGCACGCGGCCGCGCGCGGTGGCGCTCATTCGGCCCCAATCGCCGCCGAGCGCCGCGCGGGCCGCCTCGACCGCGAGATCGACATCGGCTTTCGTGCCGCGCGCAATGGTCGCCAGGTCGCTGCCGTCGGACGGATTCTTGATCACGATCTCGCCGCCCGCGACGGCGTCCCGCCATTGATCGGCGATGAAGTTGCCGTAGCGCAGCAGGCTGGAGACGCGCGTCACACCGTCGGGCGCCAGCATTGTTCCCTCCTGAAGCTCGATTGCCTCTTGCCCCCGGCAACGTGTTCCTTCCGGCCCCATCGAGACGGGCTTAGACGCGCTGCGAAAAGGCAAATATTCACGTATTTCAAGGCACTGTAGCCAGGAAATCCGGTCCGATCAATGCGCTTTGGAACAATGTCTTGCTTCGGTCAAATGAACCCGACAAGATGCGAGATGGGGCTGCTTCCGGCATGTGCTGCGTCAAATCGACCGCGTGTTGGGAAGGCTGCGGGGAGGATATTCCGTGCGTTATTATCCGTTGATCGCCTGTATTGCCGGCGCCATTGTTTTTCTCCTGCTTTCGCCCTGGCTCGGCAGCGCCGCCATCCTGCCCTTTGCCGTTTGCGCGATCCTGACCGCCATCGGCATTCACGACATGCAGCAGACGAAACATTCGATCCGGCGCAATTACCCGATCCTCGCCAACATCCGCTTCATGCTGGAAGAAGTCCGGCCCGAGATCCGGCAATATTTTCTGGAGAGCGACACAGACGGCGCGCCCTACAACCGCAATACGCGCGCGATCGCCTATCAGCGCGCGAAACATCAATTGGACCGCCGTCCCTTCGGCACGCTCGAGAATGTCTATGGCGACCAATTCGAATGGCTGGCCCATTCGATTACGCCGACCCATGTCGAGCATTACGATTTTCGCGTGCCGGTCGGCGGTCCGCAATGCGCGCAGCCCTATTCGCTCTCGCTGTTCAACATTTCGGCGATGAGCTTCGGCTCGCTCAGCGCCAATGCGATCATGGCGCTCAACAAAGGCGCCAAACTCGGTGGCTTCGCCCATGACACCGGCGAAGGCGGCTATAGCAAGTATCACCAGGCTAACGGCGGCGACATCATCTGGGAAATCGGCTCCGGCTATTTCGGTTGCCGCGACGAGAAAGGCCATTTCTCACCTGAGCGTTTTGCCGCCGCGGCGAAAAATCCGCAGATCAAGATGATCGAAATCAAACTTTCGCAAGGCGCCAAACCCGGCCATGGCGGCGTGTTGCCGGGCGCGAAGGTCAGCGCCGAAATCGCGGCGACGCGCGGCGTGCCGCAAGGGGTCGATTGCGTGTCGCCGGCGGGCCATTCGGCCTTCTCGACCCCAACCGAAATGGTGCAGTTCATTCAGCAATTGCGCGAACTCTCGGGGGGCAAGCCGGTCGGCTTCAAACTCTGTATCGGCAACCGCTGGGAATTCGCGGCGATCGTCAAAGCGATGGTGGAAACCGGAATCCTTGCCGACTTCATCGTCATCGACGGCAAGGAGGGCGGCACCGGTGCGGCGCCGCTCGAATTCACCGATCACGTCGGCACGCCGTTGCGCGACGGGCTCGTGTTCGCAAACAATTGCCTCGTCGGCGCGGGCTTGCGCGATCGGATCCGGATTGGCGCGAGCGGCCGCATCGTCACAGCCTTCGATATTGCCCGCGTGCTCTCGCTCGGCGCTGATTGGTGCAATGCGGCGCGCGGCTTCATGTTCGCACTCGGCTGCGTGCAATCGCTCTCCTGCCATACCGACCGCTGCCCGACCGGCGTCGCGACGCAGGATCCGCGGCGCGGGGCAGCGCTGGATGTGCCGGACAAGGCCGCACGCGTGCATCGCTTCCACGATTCCACTTTGCAGGCCTTGAGCGAACTCATCGGCGCCGCCGGACTCGCGCATCCGAACGAGATCAAGCCGAGCCAGATTATGATGCGCACGTCGCTGTCCGAGGTGAAGAGCTTCGCGGATATCTACACGTTCTTGCAGTCCGGCGAACTCCTGGCTGGCAGCGCCAACAAAACCTATGCGGACATCTGGGCGATGGCCGATGCGCAGAGTTTCAAGCCGGCATGAGCAGCCTTGAACGGATCGTTGGACGCTCTATCTCTCAGCGCGTTATGCGCAAGCGATTGAACGTCCTTAATTGCCTATTGATTGCGTTGCTGAGCGTGGGCTTGGCGTCCGGTGCCGAAGCGGCGCGGAAAAACGCGTTTTCCTGTCCGATCCGGCATGTGTGCGCGGATCCGCATCGGGCCGCGGGCAGTGCGTGCACCCATTATGTCACGATGATTTCCTGCAAGGAATTGCGCACGCAGCAGACAGCCTCGACGCCGGCAAAACCAGCGCCGGTGGCGAAATCAAAATCGAAGCCTACTCGAGCAGCATGCGCTTCAAAAGCTCGATCTCATCGGAAAGGCTCTTGTCCGCACCGGTAAGCCCTTCGATCTTGCGCACCGCGTGCAGGACGGTCGTGTGATCGCGTCCGCCGAAGCGGCGGCCGATTTCGGGCAAGGAGCGCAGGGTCAAGACCTTCGACAGGAACATCGCGATCTGGCGCGGCCGCACGACGGTGGCGGTGCGACGCGACGAGAGAATATCGGCGCGACTCACATTGTAGTGATTGGCGACGAGCTTCTGAATGTCTTCGATCTTCACGCGCTTGGGCTCGCGCGTGCGAATGAGATCGCGGATCGCGTTCTCCGCCGTCTCGACGCTCAGCGGCGCGCCGGAAAGCGTCGTATGCGCCAGCAGGCGATTGACCGCACCGTCGAGATCGCGGCCATTGGTGGTGATGGCGTGCGCCACATATGACACGACCGCGTTCGGCACGTCGAAGCCTGGCTGCGTCGCCTTGGCGGCTTGGATCCGCGTTTCGAGAATCTTCACGCGCAAGGCTTCGTCGAGCGCGCCCATCTCGACGCACAGGCCGCAGGCAAGGCGCGAGCGCACCCGCTCTTCGAGCGCTTCGAGATCGGACGGCGGACGATCCGCGGCGATAACGATCTGACGCCCCGCATCCATCAGCGCATTCAGCGTGTGGCAGAATTCCTGTTGGATCTGCTTGCCCTGCAAGAATTGCACGTCGTCGATGATCAGCACGTCGATCGCGCGCAGCTTTTCCTTGAAGGCGATGGCCGTTTGCGCTTTGAGCGCCGAGACGAAACCGTACATGAATTTTTCAGCGGTCAGATAGATCACGCGCCGGCGCTGTTCGCTCGCCGCATGGGCGACCGCTTGCAAGAGATGGGTTTTGCCGAGGCCGACGCTCGCGTGAATGTAGAGCGGATTATATAGCGCCGGATCGCCTGGCTTGCCGTTCGCGACATTCTGCGCGGCTGCATGCGCCAATTGATTGGAACGGCCGATCAGGAAACTCCCGAAGGAGAGCCGGCGATCGAGCGGCGAGCCGCTCAGACCATCGACTTCCGTCGCCGCCGTGACTTTGGCCGAAGGCGCGCGCGGTGCACTCGACGCAGCGCGATGCAGAGCGCGCTCCGCTGCGTCCGCCGCTACCTCGAGCGCTTTGTGCGGCACTGCCGCAGCCATTTCCGCGCCGCGCACCAGGCGCGGCGGCGCTGCCGGCCGCGACACGGCCGAGCGCAGATTCACATGCAGAGTCTTGATCTCGCGATGTTCGGCCGCGAGCGCTGCAACCAACTTGTCGGTGTAGTGAGATTCGATCCAGCTCTTCAGGAAACGCGTCGGCACCGAGAGCTCTGCCGTACCGGCACAGATCGCGTCGAGCTCCACACGGCCAAACCAGGCGTTGAAGGTTTCTTCGCCGAGTTCGGCCTTCAAGCGGCGACCGGCACGATGCCAAATTTCTTTCTCGTTCGGAGCGGAATCCTCATCCGCGGATTCGAGTGACAGAACGGGCGTATGTGCAGCAGCAGCTTGCGACTTGAACATGGCTGTGGGCTTTTCTGAGCTTGAGGATTTAGGGGAGAAACGTTGCCGGATCGTGTTCTTAAGATTGAATCCAAGGCAACGCGTGCGCCTTCCAGCCATCGACCATCCCGCGATGGCGGGAGGTGTCGGGCGGCCCCTCAAAGCCGCCGGAAATATTGAAACATTGCGAATAATTCTTGGTCGTCAATGCGCGCGCCGCGGCGAGGCTGCGCGCGCCGGAACGGCACAGAAACAGAATCGGGGCGTCGGACGGGATGCCGCGGGCGCGCAATTCGTTATCGAGCACGTCGGCGAAATTCGTCGCGACGACCATGGAAGGATATTGCTGCCATTCGATGCAGATCGGGTCGCGATTGACCGAGCTCAAATCGGGCAGACCCACAAAACTCCACTCGGCCCGAGTGCGAACATCGACCAATTGCGCATCGGCGTGCTGCTTCAGCAGGTCGAAAGCCTCGACCGCCGTCACATCACCCGCATATCCTGCCTCTGTATTCATAGTCACAGCTACCCCTCTGCGGACAATACGCCCTCAGTCTAAGCCCCGGCCACATGGCGTCTTTGTCGGTTTTGTCAGGCCTTCTTAGTAAAGAAACTACGGTACTGACTCTCAATACTCTCGATATAAACGCTTACGTAAATAGGAACTTGGTGCAAAGCACATTCTCCCCCGCAAACGAGGTTGGTATTGTTTATCAATTCTGGAAAGCCTACGGGAAAGGCCCCGCCGACAAAATGACAATACACAGCGGCATCGGGCCACGCAACGCAAAGAGTCACGTAATCGTCATGCACGCCCCAAAAACGGGCCAAAAAAAGATTCTTCCCGCTCTCACTTGACTGCCATAATTGGCTGGAATCATGGCAGATTTATCCTAGTCTTTTTTGCCTTGTGACAAAGCCTTCGCATTTCAATTCATCGCGCTCGGTCCCGGACCGAAGAGGGTTGTTCAGGCGCCATTTCCCCCCTTCCCAAACCCTTGCCCGACAAACCGTTGAATCTAATCAAATTTGCTTGCGCGACCGAAAGCCCCTCGCGGGCAGCAACGGCGGGTGCCGCCGATATAATAACGCCGCCGCCCGGATGGGCGGCGGCGACCATAGTTGACAAGTAAATCATTTTCTGCCGGGGCACTATTCGAGCGGTGCGACCGGCACGTCGTTCAAGGGCCCGGGCGCTTTTTTCGGCGGCTCTGGCTTGGCGGGAGGGGCTTGCTCGGCGGTTGGCGTCGGTGCAGGTGCTGCGGCCGGCGGATTTGCCGCCGCAATCGGCGCGGGTTCCGGAGCCGGCTTCGGCGCCTCGGCGGTTGGAGCAACGGGTGCCGGGGCCAAAGGCGTCACCGACGCGGGGGCAGCGGCGGGCGGAACAGCGGCCACCGGCGGCACGGCCGGCTTTGTCTTGGCCTCGTTGGCGACTGGTTCCTTCGGAGCGACGGGTTTCGGTGTCGCGATCGGTTTGGCCGGCGGTTTCAACGGCGCAATCGGCGACAGGACCGATTTCGCCACTTCCTCTTTCTCCGAAACGCGCGGCTTTACCGGCTCGCGCGCCGGCAAGGACGCGGACGGCGGCACGGCTTTGGTGACGCGCGGCGTCGGGGTTACGGGAAGCTCAGGCGCTTGCTCGTCGAACTCGGGGTTGCGGCTGGCATCCGTCGCATTGGGAATGTCGCTCGGCGGCACCGGCCGGGCAATGCCATGGGTTTGCAGAATATCGCCCTGGTAGGCATCGACGATCACGCGCTGCTGTACACCTTCCGGATTGATCACGTTGACGACGAAGACATCGCCGTTGCGGAATATCGGGCCGGCCGGCCGGTAGCCTTGGTCTTCCAAAAGCTGCAGCACTTGCCGCGGCCGCAGGCTCGAACTCCGTTGGTCGTCATAACGGTCATCGTTATAGCCGCGATAGACGGGCGGTCCGTAGCCGTCGTCGTACCGATAGAATTGCGCTCTCGCGGACCCCGCGCTCAAAGTGGCGAGGCCGCCGGCCAGCGCCAATATACTCAAAGAGACCCTTGCCAAGGACTGGGCCATGCCCACCTCCGAACTCACAAAATGCCCCATCGGGCGGGATCGTCTCAGATCCCGCATTTACCTTTCATGAACAAATGTGGCACTGTTGAGCCGAAGGCGCGGCGTTTATTTTGAAGACGGGAGATTTTCCCGCACGACCGCGAGAAACCGGTCGATCTCGGCGAGTGACGTCGCAAAAGAGGTGACGAGGCGCACGGCCGCCTGCCCTTGCGGCGGCGGCGTCAGGCAGCGTGCCGTCCAGGGATGGTATATCGCCCCCGCCGCTTGCAGCGCGGCATGCACGGGTGCCGGCAGCTGCGCAAACACTTCATTGGCTTGCCGCGGCCAGACCAGGCCGATGCCCGCCGCCTCCAGCCCCTCCGCCAAACGTTTGGCCGCGGCATTGGCCTTGGTGGCCAGATGCAGCCAATGGTCGTCGGCCAGATAGGCCGCCATCTGCGCCCCGAGATAACGCCCCTTGGACAGGGTGTGGCCTGCGCGTTTGCGGCGAAAAAGGAAAGCATCGGCCAAAGCCGGATCGAAAAAGATGACGGCCTCGCAGGCGAGCGCGCCATTTTTTGTGGCGCCGAAGCACAGAACGTCGACACCGGCCTTCCAGGTAATATCGGCGGGGCTGCACCCAAGCGTCATCAGGGCATTGGCGAAGCGCGCGCCATCCATATGGACTCGTAGTCCATGCGCTCTCGCAACCGCCGTCAGCGCTTGAACCTCGGCCACGTTGTAGATCGTGCCGCATTCAGTCGCCTGCGATAGGGACAGGGCGGCCGGCTGGGTGACATGGGCGAACCCGCGCGGGTGGTGGGCGATCGCCGCCTCGAGGGCCTCCGGCGTGATCTTGCCGTCAGCGCCGCCGATGGCCGCGAGCTTCGCGCCGCCGGTGAACAATTCGGGCGCGCCGCACTCGTCGGTGAAAATATGCCCATCTTCGTGGCAGAACACCGTGCCCCAGGGCGGGGTCAGCGCCGACAATGCCAGCGCATTGGCCGCCGTGCCAGTCGACACCAAAAAGACCTTCACATCCCGCGCAAAGATATCCTTCAGCAGGTCTTCCGCTCTCTTTGTATAGGAATCCGCCCCGTAAGCGGCCGCCGTACCGGAATTTGCCTCGATCAGGGCGTCCAAAATCTTGCGGCTCGCCCCTGCCGCATTGTCACTCGCAAAGTCCATGCCCTGTCGGCCTCTAAAAATCAGATTCGTTGCTGCCGTGACTGTCGCTTGTTCGAACGCGAACGGCAAGTGCGGCGCTGCGGCAGGCCGCTTGGCGCAATACTTGCTACACATTTGCTTCAAGGGCTTTTCATATGTTGCGCAGCGGGCGAAAGAAACATAACAAACTACCCAGATTGGATTAGATGGCGCTTGTGTGCGGTATCTAAATCTGTCATGGTGGCGCGCTCTTAATAGGACAGCGTTGCTGACCATTTAGAAAAACAAAACGAGGCGGTCGGCCTTACGATCCGACCGGTCTGGAGAGAGACAATGGCACTGACGGACGGCACGGGATTGTCGAGGACCATGGGCTTGGAGACGGAGGCGCGAAAAACGCGAAAAGCCGCCGCCGCAACCCTGACGTCTTCCCCCGTTTCCGGAGCCCGCACCATGAATCACCAGTCCGTCGTCGTCGATCCGCTTTTCCCCCTCGAACAGGGGCTCTACCACCCGCGCAACGAGCATGATTCCTGCGGCGTCGGCTTCGTCGCTGACATGCACAACCGCAAGACCCATGACATCGTCGACATGGGCCTGAAGATTCTGCTCAATCTCGACCACCGCGGCGCGGTCGGGGCCGACCCGAAGCTGGGCGACGGCTGCGGCATCCTCACCCAAATTCCGCACCAATTCTTTGCCGAGGAATGCGCCAAGCTCGGCTTCACCCTGCCCGAGGCCGGCCATTACGGCATCGGCCAGTTCTTCATGCCGCGCGATGCGGAGAGCCGTGTTCAGGTCGAGGCAATCGTAGCCAAGATGCTGGAGGAGGAGGGCCTCACCCTGCTTGGCTGGCGCGACGTGCCGGTCGACAACACGGATCTTGGCGATGCCGTGAAGGTGGTCGAGCCGGTGCATCGCCAGGTTTTCGCCGGCTGGGGCGTCGACGTGACCAGTGAGGACGATTTCGAGCGCCGGCTCTATGTCGCGCGCAAGGCCGCCTCCAACGCGGTCTATGCCGCGGTGTCGCCGCGCGAGATGGCCGAATATTATCCGGTCTCCATGTCGGCCCGCACCATTGTCTATAAGGGCATGGTGCTGGTGAGCCAGCTTGGCGCCTATTACCGCGATCTCACCGATCCGCGGTTCGTCTCCGCCCTCGCGCTCGTCCACCAGCGTTTCGCCACCAACACGTTCCCCTCCTGGCGCCTCGCCCATCCCTATCGGATGGTGGCGCACAATGGCGAAATCAACACGCTCCGGGGCAACGTCAACTGGATGGCGGCGCGCCAGGCGTCGGTCGATTCCAAGCTCTTCGAGAACAATATCTCGAAGCTCTGGCCGATCTCCTATGAGGGCCAGTCGGACACAGCTTGCTTCGACAACGCGCTCGAATTTCTCGTGCAGGGCGGCTATTCGCTGAGCCACGCGATGATGATGCTGATCCCCGAAGCGTGGGCCGGCAATCCGCTGATGGACGAAGAGCGCCGCGCCTTCTACGAATATCACGCCTCGATGATGGAGCCGTGGGACGGCCCGGCCGCCGTTGCCTTCACCGACGGCCGACAGATCGGCGCGACGCTCGACCGCAACGGTCTCCGGCCCGCCCGCTATCTCGTGACCGACGATGGCCTCGTGGTGATGGCGTCCGAAATGGGCGTGCTGCCGATCCCGCAAGACAAGATCGTGGCGAAGTGGCGCCTGCAGCCCGGCAAGATGCTGCTCGTCGATCTGGAAAAGGGCTGCATCGTCTCCGACCAGGAGATCAAGCAGGAACTCTCGACGTCCAATCCCTATCGCGAATGGGTGAAGCAGACCCAGATCGTGCTGGAGGATTTGAAGCCCGTGGAGCCGCGTGCCGCGCGCACCGACGTTTCGCTGCTCGACCGTCAGCAGACCTTCGGCTACACCCAGGAAGACGTTGCGATGCTGCTCGCGCCCATGGCGGTGACGGGCCAGGAAGCGGTCGGCTCGATGGGTACCGATACGCCGATCGCCGCGATGTCGGACAAGTCGAAGCTGCTGTACAATTACTTCAAGCAGAATTTCGCGCAGGTGACGAACCCGCCGATCGACCCGATCCGCGAGGAGCTGGTGATGAGCCTCGTCTCCTTCATCGGCCCGCGCCCGAATCTGTTCGATCTTGAAGGCAATGCGCGCCGTAAGCGGCTCGAAGTGCGCCAGCCGATCCTGACCAACGAGGATCTGGAGAAGATCCGCTGCATCGGCCATTTCGAGGATTCCTTCGACACCAAGACCCTCGACATCACCTATCCGGCGACGCGCGGCGCCGCCGGTATGGAGGATGCGCTCCTGCGCCTGTGCGACCGCGCGGAAGCGGCCGTGCATGGTCGCTACAACATCATCATCCTGTCGGATCGTCTCGTCGGGCCGGACCGCATTCCGATCCCGGCGCTGCTCGCGACCGCCGCGGTGCATCACCATCTGATCCGCAAGGGTCTGCGCACCTCGGTCGGCCTCGTCATCGAGACCGGCGAAGCGCGCGAGGTGCATCATTTCGCCTGCCTCGCCGGCTATGGCGCCGAGGCGATCAATCCCTATCTCGCCTTCGAGACGCTGACCGCGATGAAGGACGAATTGCCTGAGGAAGTCGACGCCTATGAAGTCGTCAAGCGCTTCATAAAGTCGGTCGACAAGGGCATTTTGAAGGTCATGTCCAAGATGGGCATTTCGACCTACCAATCCTATTGCGGCGCGCAGATCTTCGACGCGATCGGATTGCAGAGGTCCTTCATCGACACGTATTTCTTCGGCACGGCGACGACGATCGAAGGCGCCGGCCTCATTGAGATCGCCGAGGAAACCGTGCGGCGCCACACCGAAGCATTCGGCGACTCGCCGGTGCTGCGCTCGTCGCTCGACGTCGGCGGCGATTATGCCTACCGCATCCGCGGCGAAGCGCATGCCTGGTCGGCGCAGTCCGTGTCGCTGCTGCAGCACGCCGTGCGCGGCAATGCCTTGGACAAGTACCGCGCCTATGCGAAGCAGCTCAACGAGCAGGACGAGCGCCTGCTCACCATCCGCGGCCTGTTCCGCGTCAGAAGCGCAGAGGAAGAAGGCCGTCGCCCCGTGCCGCTCAACGAGGTGGAGCCGGCCGCGAGCATCGTGAAGCGCTTTGCCACCGGCGCCATGTCCTATGGCTCGATCTCGCGCGAGGCGCACACCACGCTGGCGATTGCGATGAACCGCATCGGCGGCAAGTCGAACACCGGCGAGGGCGGCGAAGAATCCGACCGCTATACGCCGATGGCGAACGGCGATTCGATGCGCTCGGCGATCAAGCAGGTCGCGTCTGGCCGGTTCGGCGTGACGACGGAATATCTCGTCAATTCCGACATGATGCAGATCAAGATGGCGCAGGGCGCCAAGCCCGGCGAAGGCGGCCAATTGCCCGGTCATAAGGTCGATGCGGTGATCGCCAAGGTCCGCCACTCGACCCAGGGCGTCGGCCTCATCTCGCCGCCGCCGCACCACGACATCTATTCGATCGAGGATCTGGCGCAGCTCATTTATGATCTCAAGAACGTCAATCCGCGTGCGGATGTCTCGGTGAAGCTCGTCTCAGAAGTCGGCGTCGGCACGGTTGCCGCCGGCGTGTCGAAGGGGCGCGCCGACCACGTGACGATTTCGGGCTATGAGGGCGGCACCGGTGCCTCGCCCCTCACCTCGATCAAGCACGCCGGTAGCCCATGGGAAATCGGCCTTGCCGAAACCCATCAGACCCTGGTGCTCAACCGCCTGCGCACACGCATCGCGGTGCAGGTCGATGGCGGCATTCGTACCGGGCGCGACGTCGTGATCGGTGCGCTGCTCGGCGCCGACGAATTCGGCTTCGCCACCGCGCCGTTGATCGCGGCGGGCTGCATCATGATGCGCAAGTGCCATCTCAACACCTGCCCGGTCGGCGTTGCGACGCAGGACCCGGTGCTGCGCAAGCGTTTCCTCGGCCAGCCCGAACACGTGATCAACTTCTTCTTCTTCGTCGCCGAAGAAGTGCGCGAGATCATGGCATCGCTCGGCTATCGCAAGTTCGACGAGATGGTCGGCCAGATGCAGATGCTCGACAAGGCCAAAGTGATCGACCATTGGAAGGCGAAGGGCCTCGACTTCTCGAAGCTCTTCCACAAGCCGGAAGCGGCGGAAGGCGTTGGCATCTTCCATTCGGAAAGCCAGAATCACAATCTCGATGCGGTGCTCGACCGGAAGTTGATCGCAGCCAGCGCTCCGGCACTGGAAACCGGCGCCAAGGTCCGCATCGAGACGCCGGTGCGCAATGTCGACCGCACGACCGGCGCGATGCTGTCGGGCGAGGTTGCGCGCAAATATGGTCACAAGGGCCTGCCCGATGACACCGTGCATGTGAAGCTGACCGGCACCGCCGGCCAGAGCTTCGGCGCCTGGCTCGCGCGTGGCGTGACGTTGGAGCTCGAAGGCGAGGCCAACGACTATGTCGGCAAAGGCCTGTCGGGCGGCCGCATCGTCGTCTATCCGTCGAAGGATGCGACCCAGATTACACCGGAAGCCTCCATCATCGTCGGCAATACGGTGATGTATGGTGCGATCGCCGGCGAAGCCTACTTCCGCGGCGTTGCGGGCGAGCGCTTCGCGGTGCGCAATTCGGGCGCGATCGCCGTCGTCGAAGGCACGGGCGATCACGGCTGCGAATACATGACTGGCGGTATCGTGGTGGTGATCGGTCAGACCGGGCGCAATTTCGCGGCCGGCATGTCGGGCGGCATCGCTTATGTGCTCGACGAGGACAATACCTTCGCCAAGCGCTGCAACCTGTCGATGGTCGATCTCGAACCGGTCGAGGCCGAGGAAGAGCTCAACCTGCGCATCCATCACCATGGCGGCGATCTTGAGGGCCATGGCCGCGTGGATGTGGGTGGCGACATGAGCCGGCACGATGCGGAGCGCCTGCATCAGCTCATCACAAACCATGCTCATTACACGGGTTCGGAGCGCGCGAAGACGATCCTCAATCATTGGAACGAGTATTTGCCGAAATTCCGCAAAGTGATGCCGGTCGAATATCGCCGGGCACTCGCGGAATTGGCAGCAGCAAACGATGACCGGCAATTGGCCGTGGCGGGGGAATAAGATGGGCAAGGTAACAGGCTTCCTCGAAATCGACCGCCGCGACCGGCGTTATGCGCCGGCGAGCGATCGTATCCGCCACTACAAGGAATTTCTGATTCCGTTGTCGGAAGAAGCGACGCGCGACCAGGCCGCGCGCTGCATGAATTGCGGCATTCCCTATTGCCACAACGGCTGCCCGGTGAACAATCAGATCCCGGACTGGAACGACCTCGTCTACAAGGGCGATTGGGAAACGGCCTGCGACAACCTGCACTCCACCAACAATTTCCCCGAATTCACCGGCCGCGTGTGCCCCGCGCCATGCGAAGCTTCGTGCACGCTCAACCTGCAGGACACGCCCGTGACGATCAAGACGATCGAATGTTCGATCGTCGATCGCGGCTGGGACGAAGGCTGGATCGTGCCGCTGCCGCCGAAGCAGAAGAGCGGCAAGAAAGTGGCCGTCATCGGCTCCGGCCCAGCCGGCCTTGCGGCGGCGCAGCAACTCGCGCGGGCCGGTCATGAGGTGCATCTATACGAGAAGAACGCGAAAGCCGGCGGCCTGCTGCGCTATGGCATTCCGGACTTCAAAATGGAAAAGCGCCTGATCGATCGGCGCGTTAAACAGATGGAGGCCGAAGGTGTCGTCTTCCATTACAATGCCAATGTCGGCGTGCATGTGAGCGTCGAGGACATCACAGCCCAGCATGACGCGGTGGTTCTGGCCGGCGGCGCGGAAAAGCCGCGCGATCTGCCGATTCCAGGCCGCGACTTGAGCGGTGTGCATTTCGCCATGGATTTTCTGCCGCAGCAAAACCGCCGCGTCAGCAACGAGCAGATCACGGCCAACGAACCGATCCTGGCCGGCGGCAAGCACGTGGTGGTGATCGGCGGTGGCGACACGGGCTCCGACTGCATCGGCACTTCGCGCCGCCAAGGCGCGCTCTCCGTGACGCAGCTCGAAATCATGCCGAAGCCGCCGGAAAAAGAAAACAAGCAGATGACCTGGCCGGATTGGCCGCTGAAATTGCGCACGTCGTCGAGCCACGAGGAAGGCGCCGAGCGCGACTTTGCCGTGACCACTGCCAAGTTCGTCGGCGAGAACGGCGCGGTGAAGGCGCTGCATTGCCAGCGCGTCGATGCGAAGATGCAGCCGATTCCCGGCACCGAATTCGAGCTGCCGGCGGAGTTGGTGTTGCTCGCCATGGGCTTCGTCTCGCCGGTGCAAGAAGGGCTGCTGCAGAATCTCGGCGTGCAATTCGATCCGCGCGGCAATGTGGCAGCGGATGTGAAATCCTATGCGTCGAGCGTCGACAAGGTCTTCGCCTGCGGCGACATGCGGCGCGGCCAATCGCTCGTCGTCTGGGCGATCCGCGAAGGCCGTCAGGCGGCCCATTCGGTCGACAAATTCCTGATGGGCACGACGACGCTGCCGCGCTGAGGTTTGCGCATGAACCGCGGCGCTGCAAGCCGCGGTTCATTCATGCCGTGATGGATCTGCTCGTCGTCACTTGCAGTGCGTCGATCTTTCGTTATGCATGGGCGTTCCTCTTGCGCGAATCGCCCATGACTCTCCATCTCGAAAAAACGCCTACGCCGCCCTATTACGCGGTGATCTTCACCAGTCTGCGCAATGCGGATGATGGCGAGGATTATGCTGTCCTGGCCGAGCGCATGGTCGAACTTGCAAAGCAGCAGCCGGGTTATCTCGGGCACGAATCGGTACGCGATTCGTTGGGCGTCGGCATCACCGTCTCCTACTGGCAGAGCGAAGAAGCGATTCGCGCCTGGAAGGCCAATCTCGAACATCTTGAAGCGCAACGGCGCGGCCGCCGCGATTTTTACGCGGGGTTTGAAGTGCGGATCGCGAAAGTGGAGCGCGCTTATAGTTTCGCGGCGGCATCAGCATGAAGCCCAGATTGTTGGGCACAGCGAGCGCATTTGATCAGCAAAAAAGCTTGGCGTGAAAGGCCCAATTTCATTGACGTCGCGATGGAGCGCGTCGGCCAATCGCGGCCGCGCTGCGACCGCATCGTGTGATTTAAACCAGTTGTTAACGCTTACGGCGGAAAATCGAATCTTGAAGCCCCATGGCGTTGATTGACACATTCGAGGTTAGGCGCTTGTACTCGCCCGCTGCACCAGTTGTTCCTTCGGCTCCCTGCGACCCGCAAGCCCTGCTGCACAACATGCGCCAGAGTCTTTATCGTTGGGATCTGACTAGCGATGCGATGTTTTGGGGCGCGACAGCCGCGGAACTCCTCGGCGCATCCATACCGGCTACGGCTCGCGCATTCGACGATCTGCTCGCGCCGCAATCGGCACGACGTCGGCGCGACGTGATCCGCCATTCGGACTGCGTCGACGAAGGAGCCGGCGTTGCCTATCAGATTCAATGCGAGCTCAAGGACGGCCGCCATATCGAGGAGGTCGGGCGTTGGTTCGCCGGCCCGGACGGTCGCCCGTTGTATGCGCAAGGCTTGATGCGCATTGCCTCCGCCGATTACGCCACACCGAAATTGCGCTTGATGCGGCCACGCTTCCATAAGCACACCTGTGTGCTCGAGCGCGAGACGTTGCTGACCCAATTACATGATATCGTTGCGCCGCAGAACGGGCTCAAACGCCGCTGCGCGCTGTTGCTGATCGAGATCGAGAATCTTGCGGTGCTCGATCGCAATTACGACGAGACGATCATCGACGAGGTGCTTGGCGCGGTTGCTGCTCAAATACGCGGCCAAATGCGGATGGGCGACATTCTGGGGCTCTACGCCAAGGGGACGTTCGCCCTCGCCCTGCGCGGCGGCGATTACGATCAGATGCTGGTTCGCGCCCATCAATTGCTGCGCCTCGCACGCGAGACGATGTTCGAAACATCCTTCGGCGACGTGCCGGTGAATTTTCGCATCGGCGGCAGCATGACGAAGGATTGCATCGACACGCTGCAGCACGAGGCGGAAGCGGCGCTCGCCATCGCACGGGCGAGCCGCACCAAGAGGTTCATCCCCTACGGCGATATGCTGACGCGCCATTACAACGAGATCGTCGAGCAAACGAAAGCGGCGGCCATCGCCCACGCGCTGCAGAACCATCATCTGCATTTGTTTCTGCAGCCGATTGCCGAGAGCGGCGCGGGCACGGCAAACTTTCGACTTGCCTCGATCGGCCGAACCGGAATGCATGGACGCCTTCCCATGCCGCCGTTGCCGCAGATCGATCGCGACACGTGGCTGCGCGCGTTGGATCAGCGTCTGCTCGATCTCGCGGTCGACCATCTCGGCCGTCATCCGGCGATGCATCTATGTGTGCCGCTCAACGGCGCGACCTTGCGGCATCGCGGCTTCGTGGCCAATCTCGTCGAACTCGTGGCACGTTATCCGGATGTCGCCGCGCGGCTGATGATCGCCATCGATGAATTTGCGCTCGCCAGCAACACGGCGGGATTGCGTCGGGTGATCACCGGGCTCAAGCATCTTGGGCTGAAATGCGCCCTCATGCATTTCGGCGCCGCCTTCGCCGCGCCCGAACGGCTGATGCAGCTTGCGCCGGACCTCATCGTGATCGACGCCGCCTTTGCGCAGACCATCGGTCGTGACGCCGATGCGCGTTTTGTCCTGCGCAGCTTGATCCAGGAGATCGCGGCCCTCGGCTTCGTGCCGGCCGTCGCCGGCATTGATAATGACGATGCCGCACAATTGGTCCGGGCTTGGGGCGCAGCCTATCAGATCGGGACATGGATGGGCGTCAGCGAGCTCGCCGAACCGCCCGAATACATTCCCGCTGCTGCCGTGGCTTAACGGCCTGGCGACAATCTGAACCGTCGAAGATAAAGCGTTCGTTGTCGAGACTGTAAGGACGAGCGGCCCTCGGTCTCCTCAGCGCTTGCCGCCGGACCCGGACAGGGAATCCAGCCGCTTCTGCATCGCGCTCATCTGCTTCTTCAGCTCGTCGAGTTCGTCGCCCGGCTTGGCCGCGTCGGGTCCGTTCGCCGCCGGCGTGGTCGTCGGTGTGCTTGCGCCCTTGGCCGCCGGGTTGAACGGATTGAACATGGCGAGCGCCTGGTTGAACATCGCCATATTCTTGCGGGCCTGTTCCTCGATCGGGCCGAACATCGGCGTCCCGAAGGTCGAGGTCACCTGATCGCGGAACTTCTGCTGTTCGCTCACCAGGCGCTCGATCGAAAATTGCAGATAGCTCGGCACCAGAGCCTGCATCTGGTCGCCATAGAAGCGGATCAATTGCCGCAGGAAGGTGATCGGCAGCAGGCTTTGCCCGTCCTTGCTCTCCTGCTCGAAAATGATCTGGGTGAGAACCGAGCGCGTGATGTCTTCGTTGGTCTTGGCGTCATAAACGAGGAAATCCTCGCCCGCTTTCACCATCAGCGACAGATCCTCAAGGGTCACATAGGTGCTGGTGCCCGTGTTGTAGAGACGCCGGTTGGCGTATTTCTTGATGACGATTGGTGACTTCTCACTGCTCATGATGTTCAACACCCACCCTAGAATGCTCAAACGATAGGCTTTTTGTGCGTCGCCGCAAAGGTTTTTTTAACTTATTCCGCTATTTTTCGCTGTTAAATCTACCCTTTAAGAGGTGTTTCCCGCAGCCCTGCCCCGACGCCGCGGAGATTTTCCCCGTCCTCATCCCGTCCCGCCGCGCCATATCGTGAAATCGTCCTAAATGCCGCAGCGATTTTTCGGTTTGTCGTCTTGACCCTCCGCACACACATCGTGAAAGTGCGATACCAACGACGTGACGCGCACCGTTTGCGGTCGCAAAAAGGGAATCTGCCAAGGAGGCTTACATGTCGACTGATATTGTAGTGGTAAGCGCTGGCCGCACGGCGGTCGGATCTTTCAACGGCGCTTTCGCCAATACCCCCGCCCAGGAACTGGGTGCGATTGTCGTGAAGGGCGTGCTGGAGCGCGCCAAGGTCGATGCGGCCGATGTTGATGAGGTCATTCTGGGCCATGTGCTCACCGCCGGCCTCGGCCAGAACACCGCCCGCCAGGCGGCGATAATGGCCGGCGTGCCGCAGGACAAGACCGCTTTTGCCATCAATCAAGTCTGCGGCAGCGGCCTGCGCGCCGTGGGCCTCGGCCTGCAGCAGATCGCCAATGGCGACGCGAATGTGATCGTTGCCGGCGGCATGGAATCCATGTCGTTGTCGCCCCATGCCGCTCACATGCGCGCGGGCACCAAGATGGGCGACCTGAAACTGGTCGACACCATGCTGAAGGACGGCCTGATCGATGCCTTCCAGGGCTATCATATGGGCGTCACGGCGGAAAATATCGCCACCAAGTGGCAGCTCAGCCGCGACGACCAGGACAGGTTCGCTGTCGGCTCGCAGAATAAGGCCGAAGCGGCGCAGAAGGCCGGCAAGTTCAAGGACGAGATCATCGCCGTCACCGTGTCGAGCCGCAAGGGCGACATCATCGTCGATGCCGACGAATATATCCGCCATGGCGCGACCCTGGACGCGATGGCGAAACTGCGCCCCGCCTTCTCGAAGGAAGGCACCGTGACGGCCGCCAATGCCTCGGGTCTCAATGACGGCGCGGCCGCGGTCGTGCTGATGACCGCCGCGGAAGCCAGCAAGCGCGGGCTCACGCCGATCGCCCGCATCGCCTCCTGGGCGACCGCGGGCGTCGATCCGGCGATCATGGGCACCGGCCCGATCCCCGCTTCGCGCAAGGCGCTGGAAAAGGCCGGATGGAAGGTCGGCGATCTCGATCTCGTCGAGGCCAACGAAGCCTTTGCGGCGCAAGCGCTCGCAGTGAACAAGGATATGGGCTGGGATCCGGCGATCGTGAACGTCAACGGCGGCGCCATCGCCATCGGCCACCCGATCGGTGCGTCGGGCGCCCGCGTTTTCGTGACGCTGCTGCATGAGATGCTGCGCCGCGATGCCAAGAAGGGCTTGGCCACGCTGTGCATCGGCGGCGGCATGGGCGTTGCGATGACCGTCGAGCGTTAAGCATTCCCGCCAGTTGGACTTTAAGACGCTGGGCAGTCGGCAACTTCGGCCGACCGCCCAAGCCCAATTGTCGACCGCATATAATTCATGAGGAGGAAACATATGTCTCGAGTAGCGATTGTCACCGGTGGCACGCGCGGCATTGGCGCGGCGATTTCGAAGGCCCTGAAGGCCGAAGGCTACAAGGTCGCGGCGACCTATGCGGGCAACGACGAGGCCGCTGCCAAGTTCAAGGCCGAAACCGGCGTCAATGTCTATAAATGGGACGTGTCGAGCTATGATGCCTGCGTCACCGGCATCGCCCAGGTCGTCGCCGATCTCGGTCCGGTGGAAGTGCTCGTGAACAATGCCGGCATCACGCGCGACGGCATGCTGCACAAGATGACCCCCGAGCAATGGTATGCGGTGATCAACACCAATCTCAACTCGTTGTTCAACATGTGCCGCCCGGTGATCGAGGGCATGCGCGAGCGCAGCTTCGGCCGCATCGTCAATATTTCCTCCATCAACGGCCAAAAGGGCCAGATGGGCCAGACCAATTATTCCGCCGCCAAGGCCGGCGACATCGGCTTCACCAAAGCACTGGCGCAGGAAAACGCCGCCAAGGGCGTGACGGTCAACGTGATCTGCCCCGGCTACATCAACACCGAAATGGTGCAGGCGGTGCCGAAGGACGTGCTGGAAAAAGCGATCATCCCGCAGATCCCGGTGCGCCGTCTCGGCGAGCCGGAAGAAATCGCCCGTGCGGTGGTGTTCCTCGCCTCCGACGCGGCCGGCTTCATCACCGGCTCGACGCTGTCGGCCAACGGCGGGCAATATATGTCGTAACGCAATATTGGGATGAGTTCAGAAAGGGCCGCAAGGCCCTTTCCTGCATCTAAAGCCCCTATTCGGGCCTATTTCGCGGACGCGTCGTGAGAACGATATTCGCTTCATTTTTCTTTCTATGCGGCTTCACCTGCAGCGCGATAAACGCGCAAGCGCAGGATGCCGATCCGATACTCACGGCGCCCCACGTGTCCATGCAGATGGTGCACGATTATCTCTTTTCCGCTTTGAAAAAGCGCTTTGCGACGAGCGATATTAAGGATGTGGCGGGGGACAAGATCGAGGTTCGCTGGCCGGACGGCGCTTCGGTGACGCTGGAATTGACCAATCTGCTTGAGCTCCTGAACGCCGAACCAGCCGCGCGACAAGAAGATCTGGATAGTTTCCTCACCCTGGCGGCTTCGGGTTATGAGCAAGCAAGCGAGGTGCACCTGTTGAGCGCCGAAGAGGTTGGCCGGTCCACCGTCGCAATCGTGAGGAATCAATCCTATCTCGACGAAATGCTTGCCAACGTCGACAACAACCCGCCTGAAGGTCCTGCGCCACTCTGGTGGCATCCGACCCGGTTCGTCTCACGCAAGCTCCCTGGCGACCTTGTGATTATCTTGATGTTGGACCGCCCGACGACGCTATCGCCATTGGATGGCAATGAGCCCATGGCCCTCATATTCGGCGATGAGGAGCTCTTTCGAATCGCTTTGGCAAATATGCGAGAACGTGCGCGCCGTGCCCGGTTTGAATCCATGGGAGGCGGTCTAACCCGCGTCCTCCTTGATGATGAGACGTTCAATTCCAGCGTCTTGGCTGTCGATTCATTTTGGTGGAAACTTCAGCAGCAGCGCGGAGGCGACGCCATTGTGGTCGCCGCGCCGACCCGAGCAGATGTTGTGTTCGGCTCCGCGGATCAATCCGATCAAGTTGACGCGCTACGCCGCATCGCGCGCATGTCACCAGCCCCCTATCCGCTGAGTCGTCATTTATATAAATATGATAACGGCTCTTGGTCTCAGCTCGCCGATTAGAGACAACGCTTGACGCACTCTTCTATGATCTCTTCCGCCACGTTCATCGGCTTCATCGCCATTGTGCTCTGGTCCTGCCTCGCCCTGATGACGGCAGCGTCCGGCACGGTGCCGCCGTTTCAACTCGCCGCCATGACCTTCGCTATCGGCGGTACATGCGGCCTGATCTATGCGGTCGCGCGCGGCGAACTCTCCGCCTTCCGTCAGCCTTGGCCGGTGTGGCTGCTCGGCGTCGGCGGGCTCTTCGGTTATCATGCTCTCTATTTCGCTGCGCTACGCCTCGCGCCGCCGGCGGAAGCGGGGCTGATTGCCTATCTCTGGCCGCTGCTGATCGTGCTGTTCTCGTCGCTGCTGCCGGGCGAGCATCTGGTGTTGCGGCAAGTCATCGGCGGCATCCTCGGCTTTGCCGGCGTGATCGTGCTGTTCTACGGTAAGTCCAGCGGCAGTTTCGCGCTCGATCCGCATAGTTTCACCGGCTACGGCCTGGCGCTCGCCTGCGCCTTCGTGTGGTCGACCTATTCGGTACTCTCGCGCCGCGTCAAAGAGGTTCCGACCAGCGCGGTCGCCGGCTTCTGTCTTGCGACCGCCTTGTTCGCGGCAATCAGCCACATGCTGTTCGAAACCACCACCTGGCCGGCGAATGCAGGCCAATGGCTGGCCGTGCTCGCCCTCGGCCTTGGCCCTGTGGGGCTGGCGTTCTATGTCTGGGACCATGGGGTGAAGCGCGGCGACATCAAGCTGCTCGGCGTCGCGTCCTATGCCGCGCCGGTGCTCTCGACCCTCATCCTGGTCGTGACAGGATTTGCCAACGCGAGCTGGGCGCTGGCGCTCGCCTGCGCGCTCATCGTCGGCGGGGCGATGGTTGCGAGCTACAAGCGGGCTTAATCGAGCGCCCGGTTGCTGTAGCGATAGACGTCGCGGAAGCCGAAACTACGGTAGAGATGGCGGGCGGCATGATTGCTGTCACGCACTTGCAGATAGGCCGCATGTGCGCCTTGATCGCGGCCCCAGGTGATGAGGCTCGATACCAGCCGCCGCCCAACGCCCTTGCCCCGGGCCTCGGGCGCAACGACAAGATCGTAGAGCCCCACATAGCCGCGCTCATAGACGCCGAGGCCCCAGGCTAGCGGCTTGCCGTCCGCATGCACGGTGGCGAAAGCTCCGGGCATCGCGAGCTGGGCCAATGTGCGGCGCAGTGCCCGCTCCCCCGCCTCGCCATGGCCATAGGCCACCATCGCATCACGCAGCCATGCCTCGGACGGCTTGGGCTCGATCGCGACATCGGACGACGGGCCGCCGGCGGAAATGTCGTCGCACAGCATGCCCCAGGCTAGATCGTCCTCGCGCCAGCCTTCGGCAGCGAGCTTCTCGTCGAAGCCTTCCGGCGCCAGCGGTGTGGTGCGGAAGATCGGCGTCAGCTCCGCCTCGCGGAACAGGCGCACGACGCTGGCGATGATCTCGTCGGCCGAGAGGGTCGAGTCGTGCAACGGGCTGGCCGAATTGGCCCGGCGGGTATGGCCGTCGGCGAGGCGCAGGACCCAGCCGCCCATATGTAGGGTGCGCAAAGTGGGCCAGGCGTTGAAACAACGCTCCTCCAGCCCGCGGATCAAATCGAGATCGAACATGAACAGCCCGCTCAATAGAAAAAGGCCGGACAAACCGGCCTTTTCACATCAATCGCACCAGAACCGAGGATTAATCCTCAGCCGACTTCTGGGTCAGGACCTGGCGGCCGCGATACATGCCGGTCTTGAGGTCGATGTGGTGCGGGCGGCGCAATTCGCCCGAGTTCTTGTCTTCCACATAGGCGGAGGACTTCAGCGCATCGGCCGAGCGACGCATGCCGCGCCGCGACGGCGAGGTCTTTTTCTTCGGAACTGCCATTTTACTCTCCTGAAGCGGATTTGGCTCGAAGGCCAAGCATCCGGGTGCCGCGCCGGGAGCGTCGGCAGAAATTGGAAGTCGGGCTCATACACGGAAAGTCCGGCCTTGGCTAGAGCCGATTTACCGAAAAATGCGCGGTCACAACCTGAAAGCCGGCAGCTCCTTACTTCGGCGCCAGCACCATGATCATCTGCCGGCCTTCCATCGACGGCTCGGCCTCGACCTTGGCGAAGGTCTGGGTTTCGTCACGAACACGGTTCAGGAGCTTGTAGCCGAGGTCCTGGTGGGCCATTTCGCGGCCGCGGAAACGCAAGGTGATCTTGACCTTGTCGCCTTCCTCGAAGAAGCGCTTCACGGCCCTCATCTTCACCTCGTAATCGTGGTCGTCGATGCCCGGCCGCAGCTTGATTTCCTTGATCTCGACGATTTTCTGCTTCTTGCGCGCCTCGGCCGCCTTCTTCTGCTCGAGGAAGCGGAACTTGCCGTAATCCAGGATCTTGCACACCGGCGGCGTGGCGTTGGGCACGATTTCGACAAGGTCGAGTCCGGCCTCTTCGGCGATCTGCTGGGCGGTAAAAATCTCGGTCACACCGCGGTTTTGCCCTTCGGCGTCGATCAGCATCACTTCACGGGCACGAATTTCACGGTTGATGCGCGGTCCATCCTTCACTGGACTCGGCGGGGCTTTCATAGGACGGCGAATGGTCGAATTTCCTTCTGTAAATCAGTCGGATTTGGCACCTTGAGACAAATAGGGACCAAACCCGCGCGAACATTGTCACAACAGGGCCTTAAGTCAACAGATTTGCGATTGGCGCCGCAGATTTGTTGGGATTGACCCAAGCTCTGGCGGGGAGAGGGGTTAACTATTTGAAATATATTGATAATTATTTCTATTAGTTTGTTCCCAGATTTTTTTTGGGGGCGTCCATTGCTCCGGGTTACTCGGACTGCCGCCAAGCGTAGCACCAAGATGGGCACGGTTTGTGGCATTTTCAATGGCCTTTTGTCGCGACACGCAATGCCTTTACCCCAGGCCCAGGTGCAGCCGAAAGCCGCGCGTGCCGCCTCTTGCGCATGTGCCAAAATTCGCCAAAGTGCTGTCAATCAACTTTGGGAGGCCTTGATGATCCGTACCATCGCCACGAAGCCGATAGAGGGCCAAAAGCCGGGAACGTCCGGCTTGCGCAAGAAGGTCCCGGTGTTTCAGGCCGAGCATTACGTCGAGAATTTCGTGCAATCGATTTTCGACGCGCTCGAAGGCTTTCAGGGCAAAACCCTGGTGATTGGCGGCGACGGCCGGTACTACAACCGCGAGACGATCCAGAAGGTCATCAAGATTGCCGCCGCGAACGGATTCGGCCGTATTCTCGTCGGCAAGGGCGGCGTCGTCTCAACCCCCGCCGTTTCCAATCTCATCCGGCAGAATGGCGCCTTCGGCGGCATCGTGCTGTCCGCCAGCCATAATCCCGGCGGCCCGCATGGCGACTTCGGCATCAAATACAATGCAGGCAACGGCGGTCCGGCGCCGGAAAAAATCACCGACGCGATCTATGCCCGCACCAAGACGATCAATGAGTTCCGCATCGCCGATGCGCCGGACGTCGATCTCGAGACGATCGGCACGAGCAAGGTGCTCGACTGCACGATCGAAGTGATCGATGCGGTGAAGGACTACCAGGCCCTGATGGAGAAGCTGTTCGATTTCGACAAGATCCGCGCGCTCTTCGCCTCCGGCTTCAAGATGAAATTCGACGCCATGTCGGCGGTGACCGGCCCTTACGCCCACCAGATTCTCGAAGGGGCGCTCGGCGCGGAAGCCGGCACGGTGCTGAACGGCACGCCGCTGCCCGATTTCGGCGGCCACCATCCCGACCCGAATCTTGTGCATGCCAAGCACATTTACGATCTCGCCATGGGTGCCAATGCCCCCGACTTCTGCGCCGCCTCCGACGGTGACGGCGACCGCAACCTCATCATCGGGCGCGGCCTGTTCGTCACGCCGTCCGACTCGGTAGCCCTGCTTGCCGCCAATGCACATCTCGCGCCCGGGTATGCCAACGGCATTGCCGGCATCGCTCGTTCGATGCCGACATCCGCCGCGGCCGACCGCGTGGCCGCGAAGATGGGCATCAACAGTTACGAGACGCCGACGGGGTGGAAGTTCTTCGGCAACCTGCTCGATGCAGGCCTTGCCACCATTTGCGGCGAGGAGAGCGCCGGCACCGGCTCCAATCACGTACGCGAGAAGGACGGCCTGTGGGCGGTGCTGCTGTGGCTGAACATTCTCGCCGTACGCAAGCAGAGCGTCGCCGATATCGTACGCGAACATTGGGCGACCTACGGGCGCAATTATTATTCGCGCCACGATTACGAAGAGGTCGAGTCTGAGGGCGCCAATGCGCTGGTGCAGCATTTGCGCGATTCGCTCGTCTCCTTGAAGGGCAAGAGCTTCGGTGCGCTTACCGTCGCCGATGCGGACGATTTTGCCTATCACGATCCGGTCGACGGATCCGACTCGGCGCATCAAGGCATCCGCATCCTCTTCACGGATGGCTCGCGCATCGTCTATCGCCTCTCCGGCACTGGCACGGCGGGCGCGACCTTGCGCGTCTATATCGAACGGTATGAGGGCGATGCGGCCAAGCACGATTTGGAAACGCAGGGCGCGCTCAGCGATCTCATCGCGCTTGCGGACGAACTGGCGCAAATCAAAGCCTATACGAAACGCGATGCGCCGACCGTGATCACCTGACCGCGAAGGAAGCACGTTCATATCCGATGAGCTCGCAAGGCGGCCGCGGAACCCTTCTCGCTCCATTCAAAACCGGATATATCGGGTTTGTGACCGGGGAGAAGGGCTCTAGGGTCGAAACTCAATCATGGAAGGTGTCTGGATGAGGTCAAAAATGGTCAAATGCGAGGAGCATTGCGCGGCCGGTACGTCCGTACCGGCAAGCATTGCGACGTGGCAGATGACCATTTTTCACCTCACCGGAGGCGCGGCCAAATTGACCGACTGCGGCGTCGATGGTCCTAGCGGGACGGACGTCCCGCGTCAGCCCATCTCCTGGCATTCGGTCAATTTGGCCGCGTCCAGACACCATCCATGATTGAGTTTCGACCCTAGGTCTTCGGAGTCCAACCGTGCTTGACGACCCGACCGGCGCCGGTTTCGCGCATTTCGTGCAAGGCCTGGAAGCCTTCTTCCGCACGCTCTGGACGATCATCATGGCGGCGCCCCGCAGCCCCGCAGATATCGCCCAGACTTTCGCGAAAATGTGGTCCGCGCAGGCGAATAGCGCTGAACTCTTCGGCCTGCTGGCCTTATGCACGATCTTGATGATTGCGCCCGGCCTTTGGGTGCGGTGGCGGCCGATCGGCGGAAAGGCGCAACCGCAAACGCTCGGCTACATGCTGTTGAACGCCGGCATCGATCTTGGCGGCGCGGCGCTGATCGCGACGCTCGCCGCCGCCGTCCTCTTTCGCGAGGAGGGGGCCTTCGAGCATTTCTGCATTGCCGTCCTGTGGCTCGTCGTCCGTTTGCGTGCCGCCATCTTCGGTCTCGAAATATTCCTGCTGCCCGCGTATCCGGGCGCGGCGCTGAACATCGGCGATGCGCGCCGCGTGCTGCGTCCTGCGGCTCTGGCCTTCGCCCTCATCCTGACCTTTGTAACGATCGTGCCGGTGCTGCTCGACAATGACTTGCCGCTCGACCCGGCGCGCGGCCTCGCCTTTCTCGATTCCGGCATCGCCTCCGGCCTCGGGATATGGGCGCTCGCCAATCTGACCGCCCATGTCGGGGCTGGCCGCCGGTGGCTTCTGGCCGGCGGCATCTTGGCGGGCATCGCCTATTGGCTGTTGTGGACCTTCTCACTCGTCGAGCTCGATTTTTCCACCTATGACGCCGTGAGCGACACGATCGCGCTGATCTGGATCTGCCTCGTGCTGCACCGCTTGGGCGTATTCGCCGCGCGGGCCATTCCGCCGGATCGGCTTGCGGCGGAGCCCAATCAAGGCGCCATCGCACGGATGGACACGCCGGTTTCGCAGATCGTGCTGAATGCCGTGCAGCATTGTCTGTTTGCGGTCTATGTGGCGATCGGCATTACGCTCATCGATCGTCTGTGGCTCGTCGATGTGATGCATCTGACGACGGCCGAACAATGGCCGAGCGCACGCCGCGCGATCGTGATGGCACTCGTCATTGCGCTCGCGGGATATTTTTTGTTCGTCTTCTTGCGCATGTGGTCGCGCATCACATTTGGACCCGAACGAGTCGTTGCCATCCCCGGCCTCAATGACACCGACAACGAAATCGCCACCGGCTCGCGCCTCGCAACGCTTTTGCCGCTGATGTCGCGTATCCTGCTGACGCTTTTCTTCGGCCTCGCGGTGCTGGCCGGCCTCTCCGACTACGGCGTCAATATCGGCCCTATTCTGGCGGGCGCCGGCATCTTCGGCCTTGCGATCAGTTTCGGCTCGCAGGCCTTGGTGCGCGATATCGTTTCGGGCCTCTTCTACATTTTCGACGATGCGTTCCGTGTCGGCGAATATATCGATACCGGCAAACAGAAGGGAACCGTCGAGCGGATCTCGCTGCGCTCCATGCGCTTGCGGCATCAGAACGGCCAGGTGCATACGGTGCCCTATGGCCAATTGAGCACGGTCACCAATTTCAGCCGCGACTGGACCACGATCAAATTCAACCTGCGCCTCGCCCGCGACAGCGATATCGAAAAAGTGCGCAAGGCGGCCAAGCGCGTCGGCCTGCTCCTGCAGGAAGATCCCGAGCTTGGCCGCGAGTTTCTCGGGCCGCTGAAATTGCAGGGCGTCGCCGACGTCTTGGAAAATGCGCTGCTGGTGCGGTTCAAATTCACCTGCCTGCCGCTGCGGGCTTCCTATTGCCAGCGCGAGGCGATCAAACGCCTCTATGATGCCTTCACGGCGCAGGGCATCCGCTTTGCGGTGAACGAATTGGTGGTGAAGGCGGAAGCGCTGTCGTCCGCCCAATCATGGGCGGAGGCTGGCGTGCGCAGCGTGTCCGACGAGGGTGGCTCGATCGGATAAGACAAATCTCACTCGCTCGGCGCCGACGCACTCTTGATCATCTGATCGAGCATGCCGCGGCGCTTGGCGACGTAATAATAGCCGCCGGCATAAAGCTGGACGGCGCGGGCTTCGCTGCCGTTGGATAGCCGCCACGCATTGGCGAGATAGGGCACGGCGTAGTTCAGATTGGTCGACGCATTGAGCAGGCCAGTCGGGTTGCCGCGATAGCCCATGCCGCGCGCCGTATCGGGGCGGATCTGCATCAGGCCCCAATAGGGCCCATGACGCAAATTCGGGTGAAACTGGCTTTCGCGCCGCACCACCCGGCGCACCAGGCTCTCCGGCACTTCGTAGCGGGCGGCATAGCGCGCGATCACGGCATCGAGATTGGCGTCGGTCTCATGCACGACTTTCTTGAGATCCGCGTTGTCCAGATCGGCAGCGGATGCCTCGGTCGCGACGCTCGTGTCTTGCCCATCGTTGGCGATGCGATGATGTCGGTCAAGGCGATGCTGCTTGGCTTTGACGGCCGGGGCGGGGGCGGCTTGCTCGTCGGGCTGATCCGCAGCCGCCTGCTGCGCGCCATCGGCCGGTGCGGCGGATGTGTCTTGAACGGGCTCTGTCAAGCGTTCCCCGTCATGCCGGCCGGAGCCGGCCGGAGCCGGGGCCTGCGTGTCGCTGGTCGTCGCCTGGCGGGCGTCGGTATTTGCGGCCTCGCCGGTTGCCTCGCCCGGCGCGGGTTGCTGTTCCGGTTTTCCCTTCTTGACCGCCGGTTTCGCCTTGGCGGTATGACGCAGATGTTTCGCCTTGACTTCCTTGGTGGCGGCGGCAGCCAAATCGCCGGTACCGATCGCCAGAAGCCCGGCAAGAACGAGCCGGAATTTCATCAAATCAACCTTTCAAATCTTGGACCTTCAGAGGTCCGAGCTGTGCCGCCGTTCCCATCGGGAACAGGTCAAGGCCGACGCGCCAAAGGCGTCCAGCTCTCGTTCAAGAGGCATCTTTGATGTAAAAATGCCCGGCCGGCGTGAAAAGCCGACCGGGCTCTATGTCTTAAAGTCGTGGCAATTTGTAGGCAGCGCGCCGCAAACCTGCCCAGTCGGGCGTCAAACCTTCGGCAAGCCGGCCGGCATCATCCGTTTTTGCGCAAGTTTTCAACGCTTTGCGCCAGGAGATCTTCCATTTGCTTATGGATCGATGCGTCCGTGTCGGTCAATCTTGCCGCGTCGAAATCCTGCCGGATCCGCGAAAAAACCGCATTCTGGCCAGGCTTATCGATGTCGAGCTGCACGAGAGCCTCGGCATAGGTCACCGCCTCTTCGGGGTCCTTGCCGAGCTTCTTGGCGGCCCAAAGACCCAAGGCTCTCAGACTGCGCGCCTTGGCCATGAAAAGCATATGGTCATCGTGAACGAACTTGTCTTCGAAGGCTTTTTCACGCTGATCGAACGTGGTCATAACCGCTTTCCCTCCTAAACCCTGCGAGCCAGCCCATCATAGCAGCAAAGATACGTTTGCGCTGTGGATTCTGAACCGGAGCAGCCCTAAATTTCCTGGCAAACCGGGCAAAATTCCGACCGGCCTTCCCCAAAAATGCGGAGAAATCCGCGCTTTGCATTGTGCAGCGCGGCGCAATCCGCTAGGGTCGGGCGCAACGTGTGGGGCCTTGACGCAGTCGCGCCCCCAAGGTCCCGCCGTTGCACAACACGGGAATGCGCCTTTTCAAGGCTCCTGACCTTTCACGGGCAGAAACGCCAACAGAAACAGAGATTTGCCATCCCCATGGACTTCCTCAAACCACGGTATTCGACAATGACCCGCCGCCGCCGCATCTATGAAGGCAAGGCCAAAGTCCTCTATGAGGGCCCCGAACCAGGCACCCTCATCCAGCACTTCAAGGACGACGCCACCGCGTTCAACGCCAAGAAGCATGAAGTCATTGACGGCAAAGGAGTTTTGAACAACCGCATCTCGGAATTCATCTTCAACCAGTTGAATTCCATCGGCGTACCGACCCATTTCATCCGCAGGATCAACATGCGCGAGCAATTGATTCGCGAGGTCGAGATCATCCCGCTCGAAGTGGTGGTACGTAACGTCGCAGCCGGGTCGCTCGCCACCCGCCTCGGCATCGAGGAAGGCTCGCAACTGCCCCGCTCGATCATCGAATTCTATTACAAGAACGATGCGCTCAACGACCCGATGGTGTCGGAAGAGCATATCACCGCCTTCGGCTGGGCCAGCCCGCAGGAGATCGACGACATCATGGCGCTCGCCATCCGCGTCAACGACTTCCTCTCCGGCCTGTTCCTCGGCGTCGGCATCCGTCTCGTCGATTTCAAGATGGAATGCGGCCGCCTATTCGAGGGCGACATGATGCGCATCATCGTGGCGGACGAGATCTCGCCCGATTCCTGCCGGCTGTGGGACATCAAGTCGAACGACAAGCTCGACAAGGACCGCTTCCGCCGCGACATGGGCGGATTGGTGGAGGCCTACGCCGAAGTCGCCCGCCGCCTCGGCATCATGCAAGAAGGCGAGCCGCCGCGCGGAACGGGGCCGAAACTGGTGCAGTGAGATTGGCTGCGAGATGAGTGACAAAACCCCGGAGCGGAGACGCTGCCGGGGTTTTATTTTGCGAGCTCGCCGTAATCGTGCCGGTATTCACCCGGCGTGAACGCGGCGAAACTCTGGCTCCAGCGCTTTTCCGGCCAGATGAAATCGACCCGGCCTTCGCCAGGGCGATAGACCGCCGTGTAGGCGGTGGTGAAGCTTGATTTGCGCGCGTGGAGCGGCGGCTGCAAAAACACCTGGCAGAAACCGTCGAGCGTTTGCGCCGGGGCGGCCAGGGCGTGCAGCAAACGATCCTTGCGCAGCGCGGACGAGCCGCGCCCCGGCCCCTCCTGATGGTTCGTGCAGACGCGGTCGAGCGTGATCGCGGGGTCGCGGCGCGGGCCGAGGAACAGGGTGCAATAGAGGCCCGAGCGATCGAGCAAGGTCACGTTCTGCGCCTGGGCGATGGGAATGCGGATTAGGGCTTTCGTCGCCTCCTCCACATTGCGGCACGTCTCCAGCACGTAGCGCAGCATGAGCAGAACCGAAAAGCCGAGGCCGCGGGTGAGGTTGCCGCCCATGGTGATGCTGCCGACGAGCCCATGCGCGTTCATACCGTCGAGACAGCCGCCCCATGGCCGCTGCGCCTTGCAGATCACCGCGTTGCCGAACCAGCGCGTCATCTCGATCCGGTCGGAAATCACCGGCAGCGGATAATCGAAATTGCGGATCAGCGCCGGCCCCTCGCGCCCGAGCCACACCGCCTGGCTGCAGCCGTGCCGCATCGGCGCCGGCCGGTAATGGCTGATGATGCAATGGGCGAGATCGTCATCGCCAACGAGATCGCAGGCATGATCGTAGCGCGGCAGAAGTTCCGGCATATGGGCGCGCAAGGCATCGCGGCATTCTTTTGGCGTGATCAGCGCCGCGTGGCCGCCCGTATACCAATGCGCAGCTTCGTGCCGTCCCGCCTGAAAGCGGGAAAGCCATTCAGCCCCAGGCTGATCCTCGATGGCGGCGACAAAGGTTTTCAACATGTCAGTTCGTAGGCTTGCTCCGGCCGGGTGCTCATCTCTTGCCGCGCGTCCCTTCTCCCAGAGGGAGAAGGTGGCACGCGAAGCGTGACGGATGAGGGGGCGCACGTTTTGTCCCTAGCCACTAACTATACAGCATCTCGATTTCTCGCGGTATCCGCCGCGCGAAGGATCTCCTGCGTCACCCAGTCCAGCCGCTCCTTGATGTCATCATTTGTAAATCGCAATTCGAGATAACCGTGAGATTCGATCACCCTTCGCCGTTTAAGATCTTTCTCGATCTCTTCAGCGTGATGCTTTCCATCAAGTTCAATTGTGAGCCGTAGTGCGGGACAGCAAAAGTCGGCAACAAATCCGGCGATAGGAAATTGCCGCCGGAATTTTAACCCGCCCAGTCGACGCGCGCGTAGACAGAGCCACAGCAGTTCCTCCGTGGACGTTTGCTCGGCGCGGAGTTTACGAGCAATCTCGATGTGTTTGGAGGTCATGCAACCTGAGTTTCTTGCAAATCGGAGAATTTGCAAGAATTTTGCTTCATACTAAAGCTTGTGACCCCTCATCCGTCACGCTTCGCGTGCCACCTTCTCCCTATGGGAGAAGGGACGCCCGTCACCTGCTCAAAAACATCTGATAGGCAGGGTTATCCGTCTCATCCTCATACGGATAGCCAAGCAGCGCAAGCTTTTCGAAGAACCGTTCCCGCTCGGCCAGCGGCACTTGCAGACCGGCGAGCACGCGGCCGTAGTCCGCGCCGTGGTTGCGGTAGTGGAAGAGCGTGATGCTCCAATCGCCGCCGACGCCGTCGAGGAATTTCATCAGCGCGCCGGGGCGTTCGGGAAACTCGAAACGCAAGAGCACTTCGTCCTGCAGATCGGGCGCGCGGCCGCCGACCATGTAGCGCACGTGCAACTTGGCCGACTCGTTCGCGCTCATGTCGACCACTTTGTAGCGGAGCGCCGTGAGCTGCGCTAAAATCTGCGCCTTCTCGGTGCGCGCATCGCGCAGGCGAATGCCGACGAATACATTGGCTTCCTGGCCCGTGGCGTAACGGTAATTGAATTCCGTCACTGTCTGATTGCCGAGCACCTGGATGAAGCGGCGGTAGGAGCCGATCTCTTCCGGGATCGTGACGCCGAGCAGAATCTCGCGCTCCTCGCCGACTTCGGCGCGCTCGGCCACGTGGCGCAGCCGGTCGAAATTCATGTTGGCGCCGGAATTGATCGCGATCAAAGCGCCTGCGCGCGTGGGGTTTTGCGCGGCATAGGTCTTGAGGCCAGCGAGCGCCAAAGCTCCGGCAGGCTCCGCGATCACGCGCATGTCTTCGAAAATGTCTTTGATCGCCGCGCACATTTCGTCGGTGTCGGCGGTGATCGTGCCGTCGAGCAGATCTTTGCAGAGGCGATACGTCTCGGCGCCTGCCTGGCGCACCGCAACGCCATCGGCGAACAGGCCGACGCGGTTGAGAATGACGCGCTCCTGCGCGTGCAGCGCCGCGGTCATCGAGGCGGCATCGACCGGCTCGACGCCGATCACCTTCGTCTCGGGCCGCAGGTATTTGATGTAGGCTGAAACGCCAGCAGCGAGACCGCCGCCGCCGATCGGTACGAAGACGGCCTCAATCGGCTCGGGATGCTGGTGCAGGATTTCCATGCCCACCGTGCCCTGTCCCGCAATCACATCCGGATCGTCATAAGGATGCACGAAGGTCAGGTCTTCTTGCGATTCCAGCGCGCGCGCGTGCGCATAGGCCTCGTCGAACGTATCGCCGTGCAGTACGACCTTGCCGCCCCAATAGCGCACCGCATCGATCTTGATGGGCGGCGTCGTGACTGGCATCACGATCGTCGCGACGATGCCCAAGCGATGCGCCGACAAAGCAACGCCCTGCGCGTGATTGCCGGCCGACGCGCAGATCACGCCGCGCTTGCGCGCGTCAAGCGAAAGGCGCGCGATGCGATTGTACGCGCCGCGAATCTTGAACGAAAAGATCGGCTGCAAATCCTCGCGCTTCAGCAGGACGGAGCAATCGAGCCTTTGGCTCAGCCGCACCATCTTGTCGAGCGGCGATTGCACCGCAACGTCATAGACACGCGCCTCGAGGATTTTCTTGATGTAATCGGTCACGGGCTTACTTGGCTCAGCCAGGGTGGCAGGCGATCGAGCCCGATCAGATCGTCGTAGGTCGGGCGCGGCCGCACAACCGCAAAATTTCTGCCCTTGACCAGAACTTCCGGCACGAGCAGGCGCGAATTATAGGTGCCCGATTGCACCGCGCCATAGGCGCCCGCCGACATGATTGCGAGAAGATCGCCAGCCTTCACCCGCGGCAGGTCGCGGTCGAGCGCAAGATAATCGCCGGTCTCGCACACGGGGCCGACCACGTCGGCATGCAGGGTCGCGCCGTTTTGCGGCGCCTGCAGAACGGGCAGGATTTCGTGATGCGCTTCGTACAGAGTCGGGCGGATGAGATCGTTCATCGCGGCGTCGGCGACGACGAAATTGCGCCCGTCGCCGTGCTTCACGTAAATCACCTGCGTCACCAGAATGCCGGCATTGCCGACGAGCAAGCGGCCCGGCTCGAACACCAGCGAGCAACCCAGATTATGGGTATGGCGCTTGACGATATGCGCGTAAATAGCGGGGTGATAGGTGTCGGGATCGTGATCCGCCCGATACGGAATGCCGAGGCCGCCGCCAAGATCGATATGCTCGATCGTATGGCCGTCGGCGCGCAATTGCCGGACGAAATCGGCGAGCAGTGCGAAGGCCGCGTCGAACGGCTCGAGATTGGTGATCTGCGAGCCGATATGCATGTCGATTCCGCTGACCTTGATGCCGGGCAGTTTCGCGGCCTCGGCATAGACCGCGCGTGCGGTCGAGATCGGCACGCCGAATTTGTTCTCCGACTTGCCGGTCGAGATCTTGGCATGGGTCTTGGCATCGACATCCGGATTGACGCGCAAGGCAATATGCGCGGTCACGCCCTTCTCGCTCGCGATGCGCGACAGTTCGTGCAATTCGGGCTCGGATTCCACATTGAAGCAGCGGATGCGCTCGTCGAGCGCGTAAGCGATTTCGTGCGCCGTCTTGCCGACGCCCGAAAACGTGATGCGGGAGCCCGGAATGCCGGCCGCGCGGGCGCGGCGCAATTCGCCCTCCGACACCACATCGACGCCGGCGCCGAGGCGGGCATAGGTGGCGAGCACGGCCTGGTTGGAATTGGCCTTCATCGCATAGCAGATCAGCGCATCGGTGCCGGCGAAAGCCTCGGCGAAGACGCGGTAATGGCGCTCGAGTGTCGCGGTGGAATAGCAATAGAAAGGCGTGCCGACGGCGCGGGCGATGTCCCGCACATCGACATCCTCGGCGTGGAGCACGCCGTTCACGTAAGAAAAATGATGCATTGTTAGACCTTAAAGCAGCCAGTCGGCGGGCGTATCGATTTTCGGCGGCACGATTGGCACTTTTTTGCGGCTCTGCTTCTGTTTCACCGGCTTGCCGTTGGCGTCGACCTTCTGCTCCGCGTCGGGCGGCGGCGGGGGTGCGAGCGGCCCCTTGCGGCCGCAGCCGGACAGACCGACGAGCGCAACGAGCGCCAGAATGGGAAGAACGCGAAAGGGACGGTTCACAAGCAAACTCCAAGAAATTTCGCGTCCCTATATAGCCGATGGGCGGAAAAAAGCGAGGCGGGTATTGGGAAGCTCGCGCTCCTTTCAAGCTGTTCGAATCCCCCGATCAATGCTATTCGGCTGGCCATGCTTCGTCCCGCCCGCCTTTTCCCATGAATTTCTCGTTTTCCGCCGCGTCCACCGGCTTTCTGCTCGGGGCGAGCTTCATTGTCGCTATCGGCGCGCAAAATGCCTTCGTGCTGCGCCAAGGATTGCTGCGCCAGCATGTGTTTCCGGTCGCGCTGCTTTGCTCGCTCTCGGATGCCGTGCTGATCGCCGCCGGCGTCGGCGGCCTTGGCACTTTGGTCGAGAAAAATCCGGACGTGCTGTTCTATGTCACGCTGTTCGGCATCGCCTTTCTCGCCTTCTACGGGTTCAAGGCGCTGCAGCGCGCCCGGCACACCGAATCGCTGCGGGCGGCGGGCGGTGAGTCCGGCCCGCTCGGCGCCACCATCCTGATGACGCTGCTGCTGACCTTCGCCAATCCGCATGTCTATCTCGACACGGTCGTGCTGCTCGGGTCGATTTCGGCGCGCTTCCCGATTCATGAGCACGTCGCTTTCGCGCTTGGCGCGATGAGTGCGTCATTCCTGTGGTTCTTCGGCCTGGCCTATGGAGCGCGGCTGCTGACGCCTTTGTTTCAATCGCCGCTTGCCTGGCGCATATTAGATCTCATCATTGCCTTGGTGATGTTCTCCATCGCGCTCGGGCTGGCGCTGCATCTTCGCGGTTAAGGAGTTTTTCCCATGGCACCCACACTCTCCGGCCCAAGGCTGCCCGCAAGATCGGGCAAGGCCAAACAGCTCGTGGTTTTTCTGCACGGCTACGGCGCCAGTGGCGACGATCTCATCGATATCGGCCGGCAATGGCAGGGGCTTTTGCCGGATGCCGCCTTCGTCGCGCCGCATGCGCCCGAGCCCTGCGGCATGGGCGGCGGCGGGCGGCAATGGTTCGCGCTCACCTTCCGCGACGCGGACGAGCGCTGGCGCGGTGTCACGCAGGCCCGGCCGACGCTGGACGCGTTTCTCAATGCCGAACTTGCAAAGCAGAATCTCACCGACGCCGATCTGTGCCTCGTCGGCTTCAGCCAGGGCACGATGATGGCGCTGCACACCGGCCTGCGCCGGAACATCGCCCCCGCCGCGATCGTCGGCTATTCCGGCCAGCTCGTTGGCCCCGAGCACCTGAGCGAGGCAAAGGCGCGCAACAGCAAGGGCGCGCCGCCGCCAGTGCTGCTAGTGCATGGCGACATGGACGAGGTGCTGACCGTCGACAATCTGTTTCTCTCCGCCGACGCGCTGGGCAAGGCCGATATCCCGTGCGAATGGCATCTATCGCTCGGCATCGGCCATGGCATCGATCAAGGCGGATTGGTGCACGGCGGCCTGTTCATCGCGCAAAGATTCGGCGTGAAGGTGCAGCTTAAGGCACGGTGATTCCTTCTCCCCGAACTGAACTCGGCTGTTGCCGAGTTCAGCATCAAGAATGCACAAACCGGGTAAACCCGGTTTGTGAGCGGGGAGAAGGGAGAACGGCTTATTGTCCGTTTGACGCGCGGCGCTCGCCGGCGTTGCGCGGCTTGCCGCCGTGGAAGCGCCGCCGCTGCTGCTGGCCCGGCTTGCCGCCGGCCTTGTGCCCGCCGAACGGGCGCTGGCCTTGCGGACGGGGAGCCTGCTCGGTTTCCTGGCCGAGCGATGCGCCGGCCTCTGAACCGAGCGGATTGTCGACCGCCGGCACGCGCTGCCGGGTCGTGCGCTCGATATCGCGCAAATAGGCACGCTCGTCGTGGCCGCAGAATGAGATCGCGATGCCCGCGGCGCCGGCGCGCGCGGTGCGGCCGATCCGGTGCACATAGCTCTCCGGCACGTTGGGCAGGTCGTAATTGATCACGTGAGTCACGCCGTCGACATCGATGCCGCGTGCCGCAATATCGGTCGCGACCAGAAGGCGCGATTTGCCGTTGCGGAAAGCCGCGAGCGCGCGCTCGCGCTGGCCTTGCGACTTGTTGCCGTGAATGGCGTCGGCGATGAAACCGGCGGCGCCGAGATGGCGGACGATCTTGTCGGCACCATGTTTGGTGCGGGCAAAGACTAGCGCCCGGGCGATGGATTTGTCTTCCAAGAGCTTATGCAGCAGCGCCTGCTTTTTCGGCTGGTCGCAGAAAATCACCTGCTGGTCGACGCGCTCGGCGGTCGTCGCGACGGGCGTCACCGCAACCTGCTGCGGATTGCGCAGGAGTTCGTTGGCGAGTTCGGCGATCTCCTTCGGCATGGTCGCCGAGAAGAACAGGTTCTGCCGCTGCTTCGGCAATAGTGCGACAAGCCTCTTGATGTCGCGAATAAAGCCCATGTCGAGCATCTGGTCAGCTTCGTCGAGAACCAGGATTTCGACATTGCTCAAGGACAGTGCCCGCTGGCTGACGAGATCGACCAGGCGGCCCGGCGTGGCGACGACGATGTCATGGCCGTTTTGCGCGGCGCGCACCTGCCGGCTGATCGGCACGCCGCCGAAAATCACCGTTGAGTCGAGCTTCAGGTTGCGGCCATAGGCGCGGAACGAGTCGAGGATCTGGCTCGCAAGTTCGCGGGTTGGCGAGAGCACCAGCACCCGGGCCGTGCGCGGCGCGCGCTGCTTCGGGGTCTTGGCGAGATGATTCAGGATCGGCAGGGCGAATGCGGCCGTCTTGCCGGTGCCGGTCTGGGCGATGCCGAGCAGGTCATGGCCGGCCAGGACGAAGGGGATCGCCTGGGCCTGAATCGGGGTGGGGTTGGTATAGCCTTCGGCACTCAGCGCCTTGAGAAGGGGGGCGACGAGACCGAGGTCTTGGAAATGCGACAAGTGATGATCTTTCAAACGTATGCGAGACAAACGGGGCATGCAGCGCCGGGATAGGGGCACTGTCCGGTCGATCCGGCTTGAGGTGAAGACGGCCCCGCGTGACATAGGCAGCCGAAAGTGTCAGCCGGGAGACGGACGAGGCTCAAAAAAGCTCCGCTCACGCACGTCTTGGAAGGAATGGCTGACGTTGCAGCGCAGCATATGGCGGATTTGGCCCAATAAGTCAATCTGTAAACGGTAAAGGGACGCCGCATGGTTTGCAGGGGTCCTCCGCGCGCGCCCGCCTTGACGGACACCGTAAAAGGGAAACAAATCGGGCTATCAAAAGTTTCGGGAGAGTGGGATGCAACTCATTGGCATGATGGATTCGCCTTATGTGCGGCGGGTCGCGATTTCCCTGCGGCTGATGGGCATTGCACATGAGCACCAGCAAATATCGGTGTTTCGCCAGATGGACGAGTTCCGCGCCATCAATCCGGTGATCAAGGCGCCGACGCTCGTGTGCGACGACGGCACCACGCTCATGGAATCCGCGCTGATTCTCGATTATCTCGAGGCGCTCGCCGACCCGGAGCGCAGCCTGATGCCAAAAGACCTTGCCGCCCGGCGGCGGGCGCTTGCCTTGATCGGGCTTGGCCTCGCGGCTTGCGAAAAGTCGATCCAGATCGAATACGAGCGCAAGCGGCCGAAAGAGTTCCACTACGAACCCTGGGTCGCCCGCGTGACCGGGCAGTTGCACGCCGCGATGGAGCTCCTGGAAAAGGCGGCATCCCACGCCAATCCGTGGCTCGTGACACCGCACATGTGCCAAGCGGACGTTACCGTCGCGGTGGCGTGGCGCTTCGTACAATATATCGTGCCGGATCTGGTGCGGGTCACCTCCTATGCCGGGCTCGCGGCCTATGCGGGTCGGGTGGAGCAATTGCCGGAATTCGTCGAGACGCCACTGGAATAAGCCGGGCTTCCCGCACCTGTAGCTTTACGGCTGTGGCCAAGCGAAATCGTCGGCGCGGCCGGGCTTCGGGTCGAGCGGCCGGCCGTCCACCAGCACGCGGGTGGTCAACCGGTTGGCGCCATTGGGCGCGGATGCGCGCTGGTGCTGGGCCAGCGTCCCATCCAGGGCGAGCGGCGCGGCGGTGAGCGCGAGCACCGGACCGGCTGCCGGCTTTTGCGGCAGCACCACATCGGCGGCGGGCGGCAGCGGCAGCGTCTTCAAGATCTCTTCCGGCGACAGAGGTTTGACTTCGGTGCCCACAGGGGCGGCCGGCTGGCTGTCGAGCGGAGCGGGAGCGGGCTGCGAAACCGTCTCCACCGGCTGCTGCGTCGAGCTTTGCGGCAAGCCCGGCGCGCTCACCAGATCGGGCTGAGCTGCCTTGCGCGCCTCGTCGACGGCGTTGCGGATATCGTGATCGATGAAGCTCGCGAGCTTCAACGCCCCGGCCTTGGTGAAATGGATCCCGTCGTTGGTGCGCAATTTCGCCGGCTGGCCGTTCACATCCGGCCCATTGGCGCTGTAATGGCCAGAATCATCGGCAAAGGCGTTCCAGATATCGACATAGGCCGCGCCATTCTTTTCCGCCGCGCCCTTGAAGATTTCGTTCATCGCCACCGCATCGGCTGATAATTTGTCGCTGCTCATGATCGGCAGGCCAACCCAGATCAGCGGAATTTTCTTGTCGTGAAACTGCTGCGCAATGTCTTCGGCACGTTTCACATAGATCTCGCGCCATTGCGGCGTCAGCGGATCATAGGTGCCGCTCGCATCCTTGAGCGGCTGATGGTCGTTGAGGCCGATCATGATCACCGCATAGGTGATCTTGTCGGATCCGGCGAGCAGATCGCGGATCGATTTCGGCCAGTCGTAAAAATCATCGCGCACGAGGCCCGAGGATTCGCGCGCCTTGTTTTGTACCGCGACTTCCGGCCGGTCGCTCAGCGAGTCCTGCAGTCCCTGCTGCGCGAAATAGGCGAGCGAGTCGCCGAACACATCGACGAAGAACGTCGGCTCGACTTTCGGTTGCGCCGGCGTGTCGGGCGCGTATCGCGGTTGCGTCACCGCCGGGCGGGTGAGTTTCGATTGCGGCACGCGGGGTTTGGGCTGTTGGCTCTGGCGCTGCTGTTCCTGAAACCAGAAATTACGCGCACCGCCGTTGTCGCCCTCCGCCCGGACCGGCGCCATCGGCGGCCAGCACAGGAAGAGTATGGCGAGGCTCAAGACGCCAAGAAGCGGCAGCAAAAATCTCATGCGCCTTTATAGCGCATGACAAAGTGGACAGGAATAAGGAGGCAAGCGCCCTCTGCGCCGTCGGTTAATGGACCGACCTCAGGCGCGTCTCGCTTCGATCGCCTCCCAGATGCTCACCGCGAGATCGGGACCGCCGAGGCGCTTGATGGCGCGGATGCCGGTCGGCGAGGTGACGTTGATCTCGGTCAGCAGGCCGTCGATGACATCGATGCCGACGAAAATCAGGCCGCGCTTTTTCAAGTCCGGCCCGATGGCCGCGCAAATTTCCTGTTCGCGCGGGCTCAAGTCCGTCGAGGCGGCAGCGCCCCCGCGCACCATATTGGAGCGAATGTCGTCGCCCTGGGGCAGGCGGTTCACCGCGCCCAGCGCGACGCCATCGACCAGAATGATGCGCTTGTCGCCGTGCTTCACCTCGGGCAGAAACCGCTGGATCATCCACGGCTCGCGGAAGGTGACGGAGAAAAGATCGAACAGCGAGCCGAAATTCACATCTCGCCGCGCCACCTTGAACACGGCCGCGCCGCCATTGCCGTACAGCGGCTTCATGACCACGTCGCCATGCTCCTCGCGGAACGCTTCGATCGTCGCGCGGTCGCGCGAGACGAGCGTCGGCGGCATGAGCTGCGGATAATTCAGCACCAGGATCTTTTCCGGCGCGTTGCGGACCGAGGCCGGATCGTTCACCACCAGCGTTTTGGGATGAATCTGCTCGAGCAGATGGGTCGTCGTGATGTAATGCATGTCGAAGGGCGGATCCTGCCGCAGCAGCACCACATCCATGTCGGCAAGATTCGCCAGCTTTGCCTCGCCGAGCGTGAAATGATCGCCCTTGATGTCGCGCACCTTTACCGGCTGCACGCGGGCGCTGACATCGGTGCCGCGCTGCGACAATGTGTCGGGCGTATAATAGAACAATTGGTGGCCGCGCGCTTGCGCCTCCAGCATCAGCGCGAAAGTCGAATCCCCGGCAATATTGATTTTCTCAATCGGGTCCATCTGGACGGCGACTTTTAACGGCATTTGTCATCCTCAAGCTTCGGTGCGGTATCATATGGGAGCTTAGTGCCGTCTGGCCAGTCACACGGCCGAAGTTCAAATATCAGGCAATTCGAATATGTGCTCGACATGCTGCGGCAGCCGGCCTTTGGCGAGATAGATCGCATCCGCCCGCAAGGTGCAGGACGAGGCCCAAGGATTGCGGCTCAGCCAGAGGCGGATGGCGTGGCGCATCGCTCTTTGTTTGGTGGGCGTGATCGCGCTTTGTGCGTCTTCGAGCTGCGGCCGCGCCTTGACCTCGACGAAGATCACCGTTGCGCCGCGCTTGGCGACAAGATCGATCTCGCCGCCGGGAACGACGACATTGCGCGCCAGAATGCGGTAGAATTTGCCGCGCAGCCACAAAGCCGCGAACCATTCCGCCTCCAGGCCAAAATGGCGCGCCCGCCTTTTCTTGGCCGTGCGATCCTCGGCGCCACGCATGTCAATCGGACCGGGCGGCAAGCTCGATGGCGCGGGCATAGACCTGGCGCCGCGGCAGGCCGGTTTCGCCCGCAACCACCGAAGCGGCATCCTTCACCGAATGCACTTTGAGCGCGTCCTGCAGCCGCTCGTCCAGCGTGTCGGCCGAGGCCAGTTCCGCGCCGGGCGGGCCGACGAGCAGCACGATCTCGCCCTTCGGCGGCGGCTCGTCGGCCAGCGCCTCGGCGAGATGCTGCAGCGGGCCGCGCCGCACCTGCTCGAAATGCTTGGTCAGTTCGCGCGCAATCGCCGCGTCGCGATTGCCGAGCACCGCCGCGAGATCGGCCAAGGTTTCGGCCAGCCGGCGCGGCGATTCGAAAAATACCAAAGTGCCGGGAATCGGCTGCAATTGCGCGATCCGCGCCCGCCGCGCCGCGCTTTTTCCGGGCAGGAAGCCTTCGAAAAAGAAGCGATCGGTCGGCAGGCCGGCGACCACCAGCGCCGCGAGCACCGCGGAGGCGCCGGGCACGGAGGTCACGGCGATCCCTTCCTCGAGCGCGTCGGCCACCAGTTTGAAGCCGGGATCGGAGACGAGCGGCGTACCCGCGTCTGAGACGAGCGCCAATGTCGCGCCGCTCTTGAGCCGGGCGATGAGGTGCGGACGCATCGTCGCCGCATTGTGTTCGTGATAGGCGACGAGCGGCGTCGCGATGCCATAATGGGCGAGCAAGGTCTTGGTGACGCGGGTATCTTCGGCGATGACCGCTTCGGCCGCCGCCAAAGTCGCAAGCGCGCGGAAGGAGATATCGCCCAAATTGCCGATCGGCGTCGCAACCACATGCAGGCCCTTGGCCAGCGGCTCGGCTTCCGCGCGCAGGCCGAAGGCGGTGAAGCTGCCGCCGGTTTTGGCGCTCGGCACAGGATGGGCGGGATAGGTCTCGGTCATTGGCACAGGCCTGAAGTTCGTTATAAAGGTATTAATGTTCTTTTTATAGAACATGTCAACTTACATCTATCTTATCGCCGGAGCATCGGCAAAGATATGTGTCAGGCGCGTTCCGACTCCTTTCCGCCGCCAGGCGCAGATTCAACATTCGTGAAGGTTTTCGGGTCAGGATCAGCGTGAATAGGTGGTTAACGCGGATTGTGGACCGGAGGGTTTCAGTGACTATCCTCACCCGTAAGGAATTTTTGCGCCTGGGCGGCCTCGCCCTCGTGACGACATCGCTCAGCGCCTGCGGCCAATTGGGAGTGCCATTCGGCGAAAGCGAACCGCCCGCGCCGGCAACACCCGCGCAGAACGCGCCCTCAGGCGGCAATATCGGCAACGGACCCATCCACGTGGCGCTGATCCTGCCGCTGACCTCGCAATCCGGTGCCAGCCAGATCGGCGTTTCCATGCGCAATGCCGCCGAACTGGCGTTGAGCGATTCGGGCAGTTCCGAATTGACCATCCTGGTGAAGGACGATCGCTCCAGCCCGGACGGCGCCCGCCAGGCCGCGCAAGAGGCGCTGAACGACGGCGCGCAATTGTTCATCGGCCCGCTGTTCGCCGCCAATGTGCGTGAGGTCTCGAGCGTCGCGCACGGGGCAGGCAAATCGGTCATCGCGTTTTCGACCGATCCGACAGTCGCCGCGCCGGGCACTTATCTCCTGTCCTTCCCGATCGATGGCAAGGTGAACCGCGTCCTCGATTTTGCCGCGAGCCGCGGCAAGAAATCCTTCGCTGTCCTCGCGCCCGATGCGGGGGCGTCGCCGGCAAGTCTGGCGGCCTTTGCCGCATTCCAATCCCATGCCGGCGACATCGGCGTGCGCGTGCAATCGGTGGAGCGCTATCCGGCCGGCAAGCCGGGTGACGCGGTCAAGCGCGTCGCCACGGTGGCGCAGCAGATCGACGGGATTTTCATCGCCGACGATGCCAACGGTATGGGCGCGATGGCGACAGCCTTGACGGCCAATGGGCTCGACGGGCGCAAGATCCAACTGCTTGGCACCGACGCCTGGGAAGATCCGCGCACGATGGCGCTGCCGGCCCTGCAGGGCGCCTGGTTTGCCGCGCCGGACGATGCCGGCTTCCGCAATTTCGCCCAACGCTACCGCGCCAAATATAATAGTGAGCCGCACCGTCTGGCGTCGCTTGCCTATGACGCGACCTCGCTCGCCGCCGCTTTGCCGCGCGTCCAAAGCGCCAATCCCTATACGGATGCTGTGCTGACCGATTCCAAGGGCTTCACCAATGTGGACGGCTTCTTCCGCTTCCGCACCAACGGGCAGGTGGAGCGCGCGCTCGCCGTCTATCAGATCGGCAACGGATCGAAATCGATCTTGGACGCGGCGCCACGGTCGTTGCCGGTGACGTGAAGCTGATACGGCGGTCCTCACGCCATAAAAGTGCTGAGACTTTCGGGAGCGAGGCCGGCTTCGCTGCCGATGCGCCTGGCAAGCTGCACGGCCGCGTCGCGCATGGCGCCGACCGGCCGGTCGAGCCAGTATGACACTGGATTGAGAGCCGTGCGCGGATCGACTTGCACCACGCGCCCCGCCGCAACCTGCGCCGCGGCCAATGGCGGGCGGGCGAGCGCCAATCCGAGCCCGCAAGCCGCCGCGTCGAGCACGAGATTGTAATCCTCGAACCGCCGGTCCTGCGGGCGCGGTTTGTAATCGAGCCCCTGCGCGGCAAACCAAGAGCGCCAGCCGGAGGCGTCGGAATCGTGGATGAGCGGCCAATTCAGCAACCGGGCCGGATCGCCCGTGCCTATTGCGGCGGCCAAATGCGGCGCGGCGATCGGGAAACAATGCTCCTCGAACAGCCGCACGGATTGCCGGTCCGGCACCGTCCCGCGCCCGCAGCGGATAGCGAGATCGATGCCTTCATTGCCCAAATCCAATTGCCGATGATCGACCATCAGGAGGACGCGCAGCTTCGGCGCGCCGTCTTCGAGTTGCGTCAGCCGCGGCAGCAGCCAGAGGCCGCAGATCGAGGGCGGCGAGCTGATCCGGACCACCGCCGCGCCGCGCGGATCCTGCCAGCGGTCGCTGGTATCGGCGATCATCGCGAACGCCTCGCGGGTGCGTAGCAGCAGCCTTTGACCTTCCGGCGTCAGCGTCACCCCGCGGGCCTGGCGCTCGAACAGCCTTTGGCCGAGCCAATGTTCCAGCTTCATCACCTGACGGCTGACCGCGCCATGAGTGAGGTGCAACACCTCCGCCGCGCCGGAAAAGCTGCCGGCGCACGCGGCCGCCTCGAAGGCGCGCAGGGTTTCGAGCGGCGGCAGGGCGGTCAAGCTGTGATCCATACGCACAGATGAATGCCGAATTGTTCGATTGTCAATCAGCTCATGCCGGCGTCTCATGCGCCGACTTTTGCCAAAGGGCACCGATCATGAGCACCATCGAGATGAGCCGCAGCGCACCGCGCGGCCTGGATACAATCACTCTTGCGGCGGTCGCGACGACCGTTCTGAGCTGGGCCTCGGCCTTTCCCGCCATCCGCGCCGGACTCACAGCCTTCGGTCCGGCGGAACTCGGTGCCCTCCGCTTCGCGGTCGCGGCCGTCCCGGCGGCGGCGATGCTGATCGTGCTGCGGCCGGCATGGCCGAACCAGCAGGAAATTTGGCGCTTTGCCGCCGGCGGCATCCTCTTCGTCGCGCTCTATACGATCCTGCTGAACACCGGTGAACAGACGGTTTCGGCGGGGGCGGCGAGCTTCATCATCAACATCAACCCCGTCGTCATCGCCGCGCTCGCCGGTATTTTCCTGGGCGAATCCTTCAGCCGCAAAGCCTGGCTCGGCACGCTCATCTCGCTCGCGGGCATCGGCGCGATCGCACTTGGCGAAGGGCAGGGGCTGCGCATCGATGCCGGCGCCTTATTGATCGCCGGCGCGGCACTGTGCACCGCCGTCGCCGCTATCGCGCAAAAGCCGCTGTTCCGCCGGCACAAGCCGCTGACCGTCGCGGCCTGGAACATGGTGATCGGCGCGCTCGCGCTCATCCCATTTCTGCCGGGCGCCATCGGGCAGGCGCAGACTGCGCCGGCGGCAAGCCTCTTCGCCGTCATTTATCTCGGCATCTTCCCGAGCCTGATCGGATATGCCACCTGGGCCGTCGCCTTATCGCGCCTGCCCGCCGCCCGCGCCGCGAACTTCATGTATTGCGTGCCGCCGGCCGCGACCTTGTTGGGCTTTGCGTGGCTCGGCGAAGTGCCGACCCTGCTCGGCATCATTGGCGGCGCCATGGCGATTTGCGGCGTGGTGCTGGTGAATTGGCACAAGAAATAGGCCTCCCGATCTGATCCAGCGGCAGGACCGATACGAAGAGAACGCGGAGCTAAGCGCGCCGCGTTCTCTTTCTTTCTTAAGCGGCCTCGCTTAAACAAGTATGGAACAATTCTTGCTTCTGGATCATTTGCATGCTCTCCAATTCCGACTGCAAATTGATGAAAATCACGATTGCGACACAGCCAAAGCCCGATCACGCGCAACCGCGGTGTGGCGGCGTTGCCCTTGGGGGCCGCCCATAATGGCAACAGGCGGGCGAATTTTGATCGTCCTGCATCAGGAACATTCGACGGCTGGCCGCGTCGGTTTCCTGCTGCGCCGGATGGGTTTCGATCTCGACATCCGCCGGCCCCGATTCGGCGACACGCTGCCGACGGATATGGCGGACCACGCGGGTGCGGTGGTGTTTGGCGGGCCGATGAGCGCCAATGACGAAGACGGCTATATCCGCAACGAGATCGATTGGCTCGCCAAGCCCTTGCGCGAGGACAAACCGTTCTTAGGGCTTTGCCTCGGCGCGCAGATGCTGACGCGGCATCTCGGGGCACGGGTATATAAGCATACTGACGGCCGGATCGAGGCCGGCTATTATCCCATCGCGCCGCATGCCGCCGCCCATCACGTGACGGCGCAAGAGGGTGCGCCCTTTCCTGCCTATGTGTATCAGTGGCATAGCGAAGGCTTCGACCTGCCGCGTGGCGCCACCTTGCTGGCCGAAGGCGACGAATTCCCGATTCAGGCCTATCGCTGCGGCCGAAATGCCTATGCGCTGCAATTTCATCCGGAAGTCACCTATGCGATGATCTGCCGCTGGACCACGCGCGGCGCCGAACGGCTCGCAAATTTGGGCGCGCAACCGCCCGCAGCCCATTTCGCCGGCTGGTATCAATACGACGCCATCGTCGGGCGTTGGATCAAGGAATTCCTGAAAGTTTGGCTCGAACCGGCTACCTGATGCAATCGAGCCATTGATCGGCAACCGCCGCGCGGCGGACGATGATCGAGGCCAGCGCCCGTTGATGCGGCGTCGGATGGGCGGGGTTGCGCAATTTCGGGTTGGGCAGGGCGGTCGCCATCAGCGCCGCTTCGCGCAAGGTCAGCGATTTAGCGCTCTTGCCGAAATAATGCTGCGCCGCCGCCTCGGCGCCGTAAATGCCGTCGCCCCATTCGGCAATGTTGAGATAGACTTCGATGATCCGCCGCTTCGGCCACAAGGCGTCGAGCGCCAAAGCCTCGGGGATCTCGATGCCCTTGCGGATCGCGGAGCGCCACGTGCCGAGAAAGAGATTGCGCGCCGTCTGCATCGGCACGGTCGAGGCGCCGCGCTTCGGCCCCCTCTCGCCGGCCTGGGTGATCACCTCGTTCAGCGCATCCCAATCGACGCCGTGATGATAGCAGAACTGGCCGTCCTCCGACATCAGCACCGCAGCGGGCAGATGGCCGGAGATGCGGTCGAGCGGCACCCAAACCCGGTCCACCGGCTCCAACAGGGCCCAGCGGCCAAGCATGAGCACGGAAACCGGCGGCACCTCGCGCCACACGAACAACATCACCCCCACGGCAATGCCGTAGGCGAAGCCGGCAAGCACCAGGAGACGGAACAAAAGGCGCAAAAATCGAAGGAACTTGGCCATGAGCAGGATCGTGGTGGCGACGCGGGACCCGGCGGGCCAAGCATTCAATCTAAGGGCAAGCTTAGGACCTGTCGACACTCATAGATAGGGTCTGGACGTGAGCGAATTTGACCGAGTGGCAGGAGCCATGAGGAAGCAAGGCGTCCGCCTTGCGGCGATTGGCGACGCATCAATCGGGCAAATTCGCCACGCCCCTTCGGGGTGAGGTGAAAAATGATCATCTGCCGCGTCGCAATGCTTGCCGGTACGGACGTACCGGCCGCGCAATGCTCCTTGCATATGACCATTTTTGACCTCATCCAGACCCTATCTATGAGTGTCGACAGGTCCTAATTTGGCAAAGCTTGACCTTCCCGGGCGGCTAGGGCATCTCGTCCTAAATCATTCAGAGTCCTCGCCGATGACCCCACCCTCCACCGCATTTTCCGAGCGCCTTGCCGCCGTTGCCGCCGCGATGGAGGCGACGCTCGATGCTTTGCTGAGTGCCGCCCCCCTGCCGGGGGAAATCGCTAGGCCTTCCCGCCTCATCGAAGCGATGCGCTATGCGGTGCTCGGCGGCGGCAAGCGCTTGCGGCCGTTTCTGCTGATCGAGACGGCAAGGATGCTCGGGTCCGAGGGCGAGGGCGTGCGGCGTGCGGCGGCGGCGCTCGAACTCGTCCATTGCTATTCGCTCGTCCACGACGATCTGCCGGCCATGGACGACGACGATTTGCGCCGCGGCCGCCCGACGGTGCATCGCGCCTTTGACGAGGCGACCGCCATTCTCGCCGGCGACGCGCTGCTCACCTATGCCTTCGACGTGATGGCGGACGACGCGACCCATGCGGATCCGGCCGTGCGTGCGAGGCTGGTCGCGGGGCTCGCCCGCGCGTCCGGCCTCGGCGGCATGGCCGGCGGACAGGCGCTCGATCTGGCCGCGGAACAAGCCACAGCACCGCTCAGCGAGTCTGAAATCGGCCAGCTCCAGGCCATGAAGACGGGGGCGCTGCTGCGCTTCGCGGTCGAGGCCGGCGGCCTGATCGGCAAGGCCGATGTGGGAACGCGGCAGGCTCTGGCGCGCTACGGCTCGGCGCTCGGCGCCGCCTTCCAGATCGCCGACGATATTCTCGATGCCGAGAGCGACACGGCCACGCTCGGCAAGCAGGCGGGCAAGGACGCCGACCGCAACAAGGCGACGTTGGTGGCGAGCTTGGGCTTGGAGGCGGCCAAGCGCGAGCGCGACCGCCTTGCTGCAGAGGCGGAAAGCGCGTTGCAATTGCCGCAATGGCGCGGGCAGACGGATATTTTGATCGAGGCCGCGCGCTTCACCGCACAACGACGGAAGTAGGGCCTGTTAACACAATTGGATAGGGTCTGGATGAGGTCAAAAATGGTCATAAGCAAGGAGCATTGCGTAGCCGGTACGTCCGCACCGGCAAGCATTGCGACGCGGCAGATGACCATTTTTCACCTCACCCCCGAAGGGGGCGTGGCGAATTTGACCGATTGGTGCGTCGCCAATCGTCGCAAGGCGGACGCCTTGCTTCCTCATGGCTCCTGCCACTCGGTCAAATTCGCTCACGTCCAGACCCCATCCAATTGTGTTAACAGGCCCTAACCATGGACAGCGGAGTTTTGGCGCAGCATCGCAGGCACTTCGTCCTCGTCCGCTATGTCCGCGCCCGGCCGCGGCTGTTCGTCTGTCTGCTGATCGGCCTTGTTGCCGGCTTCCTGTTTCCAAGCCATTGGCACCTGGCGACGCGCGTCTTGCTGGCATGGAATCTCGCGACGATTTTGTTTCTGATCAGCATCGGCAGCATGATGGCGCATGCCCGTCCCGAGACGATCCGCCGCAACGCGGCCCTGCAGGACGAGGGCAAGGGCGTCATCCTCGCGTCTGCGATCGTCGCAGCAACTGCCAGCATCGCCGCCATCATCGTGCAATTGGGCGCCGTCAAGGATGCGACAGGCCTCGTGAAATATATGCACCTTGGTCTCGCCTGCAGCACGATTTTGAGTTCCTGGGCGTTCGTTCATGTGATCTTCGCACTGCATTACGCACATGAATATTTCGACGAATGGCGCAAGGAGAAGAATACCGACCCGAAGAAGCGCGGCCTTGGCATTCCCGGCCTCGATGACGTGCCGGATTATATGGACTTTCTTTATTTCGCTTTCGTGATCGGCGTCGCCTCGGCCACCGCCGACATCAACATCACCAGCCGCACGATCCGCCGCGTCGCGCTGGTGCACTGTGTCGTCGCCTTCTTCTTCAACATGGCGATTCTGGGTTTGACGATCAATATCGCGGCAGGGCTCCTATCATAAGGCGAGATGGCTCGCGCCCTCACTGATTGAACAATTGCTCAAACAGGCCGCCCCCCCGCCGCGGCGGCGGTTGATCGCGGCCGGCATTCGGGATCGACGCCGGCGGAACGAGGTCCGGTGGCACATCGGCCTGCCGGACCGGCACCTGATCGGGCTGCGGCATATCGGAGACGACCGCATCCGGTTGCTCTTCGGGCGGCGGCGCCGGGCTTTGCCAGATGCCGCCGGGCAGGCTGGCCACGGGCACGCCCTGATGCGCCGCGCGCATGTAGCGGCTCCAGATCTCGACCGGCAAGGAACCGCCGGAGGTGCGCTCGGTCGGCGAGGAATCGTCGTTGCCGAGCCAGACGCCGGTGATCATGTGGCTCGTATAGCCGATGAACCACGCATCGCGGTAATCCTGGCTCGTGCCGGTCTTGCCGGCGGCCTGCCAGCCCGGCAATTGCGCGCCGCGCGCCGTGCCGGAAATCAGCGTCTCGGTCAGCATGCGGTTCATCATGGACAGCGCGTCCTGGTCGATCACGCGGCCGAAGCTCGAGCCTTTGCGCGTATAGAGAACCTGACCGCCCGCCGTGCGAACTTGTCGGATGATATGCGGCTGCACCGCAATGCCGCCATTGGCGAAAGGTGCATAGGCCGTCACCATTTCGAGCGGCGAGACCTCCGACGTGCCCAGCGCGAGCGACGCATTGAGGTCGAGGTCGGAGGTGATGCCGAGCTTGTGCGCCGTCGCCGCGATCGCCTTGGCGCCGACTTCGAGCCCGAGCCGCACGGCCACCGTGTTGAGTGATTGCGACAGCGCCCGGGTGAGCGTGACAGGACCGGCATAGCGTTTGGTGTAATTTTCCGGCTGCCAGCCCTTCACGTTCAGCGGCGCATCCTCGCGCACCGTATCCGGCGTCAGGCCGCGCTCGATCGCGGCCAGATAGACGAACGGCTTGAAGGAGGAGCCGGGCTGACGCTTGGCCGAAACGGCGCGGTTGAATTGGCTGTCGGCATAATTGCGCCCGCCGATCATCGTCTTGATCGCGCCGCTCGGATTCATGGCGACGAGCGCCCCTTGGCTCACGTTGAATTTGCCGCCCTTCTTGTCGAGCACGTCGGTCAGCGCCTTTTCACCGACATTCTGCAAATTCGGATCGATCGTCGTGGTGACGACGATGTCCTGGTCGATCGCGCCAACCGTGTCGTCGAGCACGTCCATCACGTAATCGGCGACATAATTCATCGAGGAAGAATTGTTTTCCTTCGCCACCTGCGCCGGATGGGCGGTGGCAAGCTTCGCCATGGCGTCGGTGATGAAGCCCTCTTTTTCCATGGCATAGATCACGTCCCTGGCGCGCGCATTGGCCGCATCCTGGTTGTGGTTGGGGGCGAGTTTCGAGGGCGATTTCATCAGGCCGGCGAGCACGGCGGCTTCCGAGAGTGTCACCTGGCTCGCATGCTTGCCGTAATATTTCTCCGCCGCCGCCTCGACGCCGTAAGCGCCGGAACCGAAATAGACACGGTTGAGATAGAGCTCGAGGATCTGATCCTTGGTGTATTTATGCTCCAACCAGACGGCGAGGATCGCCTCCTGGATCTTGCGCGACAAGGTGCGCTCCTGGGTCAGGAACAGGTTCTTGGCGAGCTGCTGGGTCAGGGTCGAGCCCCCTTGCACGTGGCGGCGCAGGATGACGTCCGAGAGAACGGCTCGGGCGATGCCGAGCGGGTCGATACCGAAATGGTGGTAAAAGCGCCGGTCTTCGATCGCGACGAAGGCTTTGGGCAGATAGGGCGGCAAATCGGCGATATGGATCGCGGCGCCGCCCGTATCGCCGCGATTGGCGAGCAGGCTGCCGTCCTCCGCCACGATGGCGATATTGGGCGGGCGCTTGGGCACTTCGAGCTGGTCGATGGGCGGCAATTGGCCGGCATAATAGGTGATGAGCCCGGCGAGGCCGATGATGCCCCAGACGCCGAGCACGACGCACCAATAGGCCAGCCGCCGGGCGAGCGAGCGCTTCGTCCGGGCCATCCGCACCGTTTTTTTCGGCTTTTTCGGCCGTTTTGGCGGATCGTCGTCGGGGCTGCGTTTGCGCTTGGGCGCGCCGGCGATCCGGTCGTCCGCCGAGACGCCATCCTTCAGAAAATCAAACATGCCCGCCCGTTACAAATTCTGCCCAAAATAATAGCACTTATTTTAGGCCACGGCCCATTAAGGGGCCGTAAAGGGTTGAGCACCCAAAAATTGGGGAAATTGCGGCAGATGCCTGCCGATCCACATGCTTCCTCTTGCGATTTTGCGCAAGACAGGCAAAAGTCTCCGCCCCCAAGTATCTATCTCCTTGAGTTGAATTGGATTTGCCTATGCTCGTGACCCTCGAACGCGCGGCCCTGCTCAAATCGCTCGGCCATGTCCACCGCGTCGTCGAGCGGCGCAACACGATCCCGATCCTGTCCAACGTGCTGTTGCAGGCCAAGGGTCAGTCGCTGACGCTCAAGGCCACCGACCTCGATCTGGAAGTGACCGAAACCCTCGGCGCCGATGTGACCCAGCCCGGCGGCACCACTTTGCCGGCTCATGTGCTCTATGACATCGTGCGCAAATTGCCGGACGGCGCGCAGGTTTCGTTGGAGACGACCGGCGAATCCGGCCAATTGACCCTCCGTTCGGGCCGCTCGCGCTTCCAATTGCAAAGCCTGCCCGAAAGCGATTTTCCCGACCTGTCGGCGGATGACCTCAGCCACAAATTCGTCCTGGCGGCGGGCGATCTGAAAAAGCTGATCGAAAAGACCCAGTTCGCCATTTCCACCGAAGAGACGCGTTATTACCTCAACGGCATTTACATGCATACGACGGATGTCGGCGGCCACGCCATGTTGCGCGCGGTCGCGACCGACGGCCACCGCCTGGCGCGCGTGGAAATTCCGGCCCCAGCCGGTTCGGTCGGCATGGCCGGCGTGATCATTCCGCGCAAATGCGTGGCCGAAGTGCTGAAATTGATCGAAAGCAGCGGCGACGACATCACGGTGGAAATGTCCACCACCAAGGCGCGGTTCACCTTCGCCGGCGTCGTGCTGACCTCCAAGCTGATCGACGGCACGTTCCCGGATTACGGCCGCGTCATTCCGGCCAACAACGATAAGCGCTTGGTCGTCGAGCGCGACACATTCGCGCAGGCGGTCGACCGTGTGTCCACCATCTCCTCGGAGCGCGGCCGCGCGGTGAAACTCTCGCTCGCCGATGGCCGCCTGACCTTGTCCGTCACCAATCCGGACAGCGGTTCGGCGACGGAAGAATTGGAAGTCGATTACGACGCCGCGCCGATCGATATCGGCTTCAACGCGCGCTACCTGCTCGACATTGCGGCGCAGCTTGATAGCGATACGGCGCTTTTGAAGCTCGCCGATGCGGGTTCGCCGACCCTGGTGCAGGACCGCGACGGCGCAGCGGCCCTTTACGTGCTCATGCCGATGCGCGTGTAAAGCGCTTTCATGTCGCTGCACATTCGCCCCGCGGCGCGCGCGGACGCGCCGCACATCTGGCGTTTCCTGCATGATTTGGCGGAATACGAGAAGCTCCTGGACACGTTCACGGTGAGCGAAGAAAAGCTCGCTGACGCGTTGTTCTGCCTGCAGCCGAAGGTGTTTTGCGATCTTGCCGAATGGAACGGCGCACCTGCGGGGATCGCGATCTGGTATTACAATTACACGACCTTCGGCGGGCAGCACGGCATCTATCTCGAAGATCTCTATGTCGGGCAATCGCACCGCGGCCTCGGCCTTGGCCGTGCCCTGCTCGCGCATCTCGCCGCGCGCTGCGTCGCCGAAGACCTTGTGCGTCTCGATTGGTCGGTGCTGACATGGAACACGCCGGCGATCGATTTTTACAAACAGCTCGGCGCCGAGATGAAGGACGATTGGGCTGGGTGCAAGCTCACTGGCGCCGCGCTGCGAGGCTTAGCGGCGAGCGCGCGTCGATAAAGCGGCCAGGTGCTCGGCGCGGGCAAAGTCGATGAAGGCCCGCAGCATCGGCCTGAACTCGCCGCCCACGTTCACTTAAACTGCCAAACACACGAGCGCTTGATTTCGCTGTCTTCGAGCGCCCGCGTCACCGGCACCTGATATTCGGCGACGGCAGTGAGCCGTTCGCGATCGAGATAGGCGCGGCCCGGATCGCCGATCAGAACGGTCTTGCCTTGCGCCCGCAAGGCGAACAGCCAATCCGTCACGCGCTTCGCCATGTCCCGCTCGTAGGATACATCGCCCGCGAGCACCACATCCCAATCGCCGCTTTCGCCGATGATGTCGCCGGTGCGTGGAAAAAGCGTCACGCCATTCAGTTCCGCATTGAGCGGAATGGCAGCGAGCGCGAAGGAATCGATCTCGCTCGCCTCGACTTTCGCCGCGCCGCTGAGCGCACAAGCAATGCCGACAAGGCCTGAGCCCGAGGCAAAATCGAGCACGCGCTTGCCGGCAACCACTTGCGGCGAATCGAGAATGTAGCGCGCCAACGCCTGGCCGCCTGCCCAAGCGAAGGCCCAAAACGGCGGTGGCAGACCCATTTCGCCGAGTTCTTCTTCGGTCTTCAGCCACAGTTCGGTCGCCTCGTCCGCAAGATGCAACGTGATCTCGGGCGCGTGCGGCATACACAATGGGCGCGTGTGGGTGAGAATGAAGTCGCGGGCGTCTGCGATCATCGGCTGCGCGCGAGCTCTTGATAGACGGCGACGAACTTCGCCGTCACCGCCGCCGTGGTGAAGCCGTCATTCAAGCGCGCCCGCGCCGCCTGCGCGCAGGCGGTGACCAGCGTCGGATCGGCGCAAAAGCGCAAAATGGCCTTTGTCAGCGCCGGCACATCGGCTGGCGGTACGATCAATCCCTCGATGCCGTCGCGCACATATGTATCGCAGCCCGGCGTGGAGGTCGTGAGAATGGCGCGTCCCGACGCCGCAGCCTCCAGCAGCGAACGCGGCAGCCCCTCGCCGCCGCGCGACGGCACCAGTGCGATGTGATGGTCGCGCCAGACCCGGGCAATATCCAACGTGCGGCCATGCCACGCGATGCCGTCATGTTGCGACCATTGCCGCAAGGTCGCTTCGGTAATGCTGCGCGGATTTTCCGGATCGGGATCGCCATAAAGATCGAGCGTCACGTCGGCGCCCTGCCGCCGCGCGGCTTGGACCGCCTCGACCGCCTCGATCACGCCTTTCGATTCCACCATACGCGCGACCAGCGCGAGCTTGAGCGGCCGCCCCGGCGGCAAGGGCGCAACCGCCCAGGCATCCGGATCGACGCCGGCACCGCCGACGGTCACATGGCGCGGATCGTTGGGGTTGAGCCCCAGGCTGATCGGATCGTCGGCATTTTCGAACACGAGGCGCACGTTCCGGCCGTTGAGCGGGTAGCGCAGCAAAAAGCCGATGACCCGGCGCGCGATCTTCGCTTTCGCGCTGGTGCTCGCGCCCATCACACCAAGGCCCGTCACCGCGTGCAGCCGCTTGCGCGCCCCCGCGAGAATGCCGGCCACTGCGCCGAACAGCACAATGCGCAGGGACACGAGATGCAGCACGTCCGGTGCCACGCCGCGAATGACGCGGGCGTAATTGCCGATATCGCCGAGCATGGCGAGTGGTGAGCCGAAACCGCGCACATGGTTGATGCGAATGAGCTTGACGCCTGCGTCTTCAATGGTTTTGACGCGCGCCTCGTCCTTCACACGCAGCGCCACCCTCACATCGAAGCCGGCATGGATTGCGGCTTGCGCGGTGACAAGAAAATGCGAAATGAAAAACCAGTCTTCGCTGACGAGAAAGAGGAGTTTGCGGCGGTCGGTCATGCGGTCGTCACATAAGCCGAGGGGAGCGGCGCGGTCAATGCGCTGCCTGGGACCGCGGGCGTCCCGCCCGCAAATGGCGCGCAATCGCCGTGCTAAAGGCCTGGATCAACGTTGACGCCCATCTCTCTAAAATCAGCTTCCCTTTCCCGGCGAGCGGGACGCTCGCGGTCCAAGGGCGGCACAGATTCAGTTCCCTTCCCTTCGAGCGTAGCGCGCCATAAGCTGCTCGCGACCTACGGCGCGGAACAATCGCAACATCATGAAAAGTCTTCTAGCACCACTTCTCCTCTGCCTCTGCTTTGCAACGGCCAGCTTTGCCGAAGATCCTGCTTCGCTGGCAATGCGCGTCAATCATTACGTCTCGATCGGCGAAACGGCCGCCATCGCCGAATTGCGCAAACCGGAAAATGAGAAGGATCTCGAACTCGGACCGATTCTATGGCCAGGGAACAAATTCACGTTTTGTTATGCCACTCACGAGCATGAGGGCGGACCTTTATTTTTACCTGGATCAATGGGCGATCTAGCTCAACTGCCATATTTTCCCTACGCTCAATCGGGCTCATCATTTTTCCTCCTCGCTAGTGGCTGGGTTCTTGCCGGCGTGCCATTTAACTTCCGGTATGATGACATTATCAAATATTGTCAGGAGCGAGAGCCGTTCCGAACAAACCTGCTTTCAATTCCGACAAAAGAGCAGGCCAAGCAAGATGCTCTGGCTCTTCGCCAATCCAACATGTGGAAAAAGTTGTTTGCACATTCAGGCGAGGTCAACGGCGGCAATGAGTCGAGGACATGGGGATTTGTGCAATTACAAGTTAATGCAATCAAATGATTTGCTTTGCATCGACCCAAGGGCGGTGGCGGGGCCAATGCGCTTCTTAAGATTGCCGGCCCCAGGGACCGCAAACGTCCCGCCCGCAAACGGCGCGCAAGCGCCGTGCTGAAGGCCTGGATGAACGTCAGCGCTCACTTTTGCAAAATCGGCACGCCTTTTCCGGCGAGCGGGACGCTCGCGGTCCCAGGGTTAGAACAGCAATTGTAACTGATCGCCCGCCGGTTTCTTCTCTTTCGCCGGCGGCGCGGCAAAGGACGCGCCTTCCAGAATGAGCAGCCGTTCCTTGGTTTTGGTGCCGCCATAGGCGGAAAACCCGCCGATCTGATTGCCGGCTGCCAGAATGCGGTGGCAGGGAATGATGATCGCGATCGGATTGCGCGACAGGGCATAGCCGACATCGCGCGCGCCCTCGGGCTGGCCGATGGATTTCGCCATTTCGCCATAGGTCATGGTGCGGCCGTAGGGGAGCGCCCGGGCGGCGGCATAGACTTTTTGATGCAGCGGTTCGCAGGCGCTGACATCGAGTTTCACGTCGTCGAACGACACGTCGCGGCCGTCGAGATAGGCCTGGATTTTCACAATCGCATGCAGAATGACCTTGGGCGGCGTGCTCGGCGCATGCTTGCCGGTCAATTGCCGCAGCCTGCGCTCGATCGTCGCGGCATCCTCGCCAGGAATGCGCAAGGAGACGATGCCATCTTCGCCCCAGGCCAGACCGCAGGGACCGAAAGCGGTGTCGAAAAGCCGGTAGTGATAATCGGTGCTCATGGCGGTCTTTCCGGATACCCCAGGGATCAACTCATGATAGAACGCAAAGCGAACATTGCCGTGGTCGCGATTCGTTTTCAAGCCTAATGTGGTGCTTTGCGATGTCGCGCGCCACCCGAAAGCACGGAAAAGGCGGGAATAGGTGGCGAGGCCCCTCTGCGCCATCCATAAATTAGGCTTCCGCGCCGCAACGCCCTGGCTAAGCTCGCATCATCTTCCCTGCCCATTGAAGGACTTTGCCATGGACGAATATGCCGTCATGCCGCCACTCTATCTGACCTATATGAACCGCTTCGACGTCGAGGCGCTGAGGATCACCGACGACGAAGTGTTGGCGGCGATCGAGGATCAGCTCGCCACGCAAGGGCGGGGCGAAGCGGTCATCGAGCCGCGCATGCATCTCGAACCCGGCGTCGTGCATGGCCATTTCAACGTGCTGCGCGGCTCGCTCGGCGGCGAGGTCGACGCGGCCGGCGTCAAGGTCGTCTCGGACTTTTACGACAATTACAAATACAACCTGCCGTCCGAACTCGCGATCCTCATGCTGTTCGACCGCTTCAAGGGTGTGCCGCGCGCCATCATCGACGCGTCTGCCATTACCGATATGCGCACCGGCGCGGTCACGGCGATCGGTGCCAAATATCTGGCGCGGAAGAATTCCAAGGTGCTCGGCCATATCGGCGCGCGCGGCACCGCCTATTGGAACGTGCGGCTGCTGGATAAGCTCTTCCACTTCGAAGAGATCCGCGTCCATTCGCGTCGCCCCGAAAGCCGCGATGCTTTCGCGGCACGGCTCGAAAAGGACCTCGGCAAGCGCATCGTCGTCACCGACGACTGGGAGAGTTGCGTGCGCGGCGCCGACATTGTGGTGGAGGCCTCGCGCCTGACCAAGCCGGAGCCTCTGCTGAAAACCGAATGGATCAAGAAAGGCGCGCTTGTGATGCCCTACGGCACGATGAGCGCGGTCGAATTGTCGCTGGCCGATCTTGCCGATAAGTTCCTCATGGACGATTTCGGCCAGGCGCGGGCTGGACGTTTCGGCGCGCTGCGCCCGCATTTCGATGCCGGGATCTTGCACGAGGGACGCTATCATGCCGAGATCGGCCAGGTCGTCGCGGGGTTGAAACCGGGGCGTGAGAGCGATGACGAGACGATTTTGTTCTGGCATCGCGGCCTGTCGCTGTCGGATATCGCGCTCGGCCATGCCATGCTGAAGAAGGGCGAGGCGTTGGGCATCGGGCAAAGATTGAGGTTCGGCTGATGGAGATACGCAAAATTGCCGTTGTCGGCGCCGGCTCGGTCGGCGCCGTCGTCGCGTGGCATCTCGCCCGCGCCGGGTTCAATCCCAGCATCGTCGCGCGTAGCGCCAGCGCCGCACTATTGCAGCGCGACGGCTTGACGCTCGGCGGCGCCGGCAATGACGAAACGGTGCGCATGGCCGTCACCGACGCGCCGGCAAGCCTTGGGCCGCAGGATCTGGTGCTCGTCGGCTTCAAGGCGCACGATTGGCCCGGCGGCCTTCCCTCGGTGTTGCCGTTGATCGGACCGGACACGATCGTCGTGCCGCTGCTCAACGGCATTCCGTGGTGGTTTTTTCAAGGATACGGTGGCGCGCATGATTGCCGCACCGTCCGGTCGGTCGACCCCGACGAACGGCTCGTCAAGACGGTGCCGCCGGCTCAGATCCTGGGCGGCGTCGTTTATGTGGGAGCCGAGCGCGTCGATGCGGCCCATGTGACATGGAACGGCCGCAAGACATTAGTCTTGGGCGAGCCGTCGGGCGGCATCAGCGAACGGCTGACAAAAGTCGTCGCCGTGCTGAGCCGCGCGGGATTCGAGGCGCAGGCAAGCGATGCGATCCGCGATGCGGTCTGGCGCAAATTGTTCGGCAACATTTCCTTCAACCCGCTCTCGGTCGTCGCCGGCGCCACGATCGGCCGCATGCTCGACCATCCGCCCTTGCGGCGGATCCTCGTCGCGATGATCGCAGAAACGGTGGCGGTCGCCGGCCCGCTTGGCCTCAAGGGCACGGTCGATATCGAGGCGCGCCTGAACATGCCGCCATCGATGCTCGATTTCAAAACGTCGATGCTTCAGGATTTCGAAGCCGGCCGGCCGCTCGAACTCGGCGCCCTTTCGGGGGCCGTCGGCGAATTAGCCGAGCTCGTCGGCGTCAAGACGCCCATGATCGACGCCATCGGCGCGCTCGCCGCCGAACGCAGCTTGGCTCCCGCGGGCAAAACGATTCATAAGTCGCTTTTGTGAACAAATCTTGGGAGTAACAATATGGTGGTGGGTCGTAATATGCGGAGGTCAATGATCCTATGCTTCGCGCTCTTTTTCGGTCTGCCAAAAATAGCCATTTCACAAACCGTGATGGATGACATCGAGAAGATTGAAACAAAAAAAGAAAATAAGATTGAACCAAATCTGAGATCTAATCCAGATATGGTCGCGAAAGAAATCAACAAATACATCTCTGAGGGGAGAATCGACGACGCTACAAACGATCTTTTTAAAAGATTAACTCAGGGTTCGCGACTTGGGGAAACCCTTCAATGGCAAGATCTATCGACTAAGTTGAGAAGTATAACTGCTTATGGAAGTCCAAATATTGTGGACGAGCTGCAAGACGTTGAATACGGATCGTCGGTGGTCGTAAAAATATATCACATGGATTTTCCGCTACCATTAGACAAAATAAATCTGCGGCATGTTTTCTTTCGGTATACGTTTATGAAAGATGATGCCGGCTGGTCACTGACCGACTTTGCATTCGCTCCATCCGGAACTTACCCTCCTCCTGGGTGGATACCCTATCGTTAAATCGGCGGCGGCACCGGCTGCGATTCTTGCGGGATCGGCGCGGTGCGGCGGCTCATTTGCCATAGGGTGAAGCCGATGATGGCGATATGTAGCAACGCTTCGAACAGGAAGACGCCGGACGGTCCGAGCCAGGCCATCATTTGCGGCGCGATATTCGGCCCGGCCACCGCACCGATGCCGTAGAGCAGCACCAGAACTGCCATGACATCCACCGCCCGGCTTTCCCCGGCGCGGTCGACCGAATGGGCGGAGACGACATAATAGGGCGTTGCCATGAAGCCGCCGAGCACGAAGCCGAGCGCGTAGATCGTCAGCACCGGCAAGGATGCGCCATAAAAGAAAAAGACGAGCTCGAGCGCGGCCGAGAGCGCGCAGAGCACCACGAGCACGCTGCGCCGGTCGAAACGGTCGGACAGGAAGCCCGCCGGGACTTGCATGGCGGCGGAGCCGAACATCAGCGCCGACATCAGATTGCTGATCTCATTCGTCTGCATCCCGACCTCGCGCGCATAGACCGGCGTGAGCGCCCACATCGGCCCGTTCAACGTGCCGATCAACAGCGCGCCGACGAAGCCGACGGGCGACACGCGCCAAAACCATGTGAGGGATTTCGCCGCTTGAATGACGGGGGCAAGTGGATGGGACGAGGCTTGCGATACGTCCTGCTCAGGCGGGGGTTCGCGCATGAACCAGAGCGGAATGCCTGCGAGCGCAATGGCGGCGGCGGCAATGATGAAAAGCGTCCAGGCCTGCGGCACCGAGACTTTGATCACCTGGTTGCCGAGCGCCCAGGAGCAATATTGCACGACGCTGTAAAAGCCGAGGAGCAGGCCGCGGTCGCGCGCCGTTGCCCGGCCGTTGAGCCAACCCTCGATGATCACATAGACGCCGGTCAGGGAAATGCCGATGGCAAAGCGCAGCAAAAACCAGAACGGCGGATCCGCCCAGACGGGCACGAGAATGCCGGCGAGCGCCCCCACGGCGGCGCAGATGCTGAAGGCGAGCACGGCGCCGAACCGCGTCACCAGCCAGGGCAGGAGAATGCTGCCGACCAGCATGCCGGCATAATAGCCCGATCCGATGAGGCCGATGACTTGATCGCTGAAATTCTCGAATTTGCCGCGCAAGGGGATTGCGGTGGAGAGCGTGCCGTTGCCGACAAAAAGGAGCAGGCTGGCAAGGAGCAGCGGAATATAGGGGCGCAGGAACTTCATCTCGGTGGCACTTGCTTTTCATGCCACCGATTCGGCGCGCATTGGTTTTTGACAATGCGTGTCCGCGTGCAAGGCTGCAAGATGATGCAGCGCGGGCCTGCCAAGCAATTTTTTGATACGGCCTGGCAAGCCAATAGAAATTCGATGGGAGCGCAGAAAATCGGCGTGGCAAATCGCCTTGGCGGCTCCTCTGCGCGGCTTTAAGTTTGCAGTCGAACTCCCAAGCGATGAAGGGTAAGAGGTCGATCATGGAACAGCAGTCCGAAGGACGCTCCGGGCGCCGGGGACGCGACCGCGGGGCCGCACGCGCCAGCGGCCCGGCGGAGATCAAGCCGCAGCCGCGCCGCTCCTTCCAGCCGGTCGCCGTGGTCTCCGACGACGAACTCGAAGCCATTCACGAAACCTCGATCACCATCCTTGCCGAACTCGGCATGGATTTCCTGCACGAGGACGCCAAGGCCATGCTCAAGCAGGCCGGCGCCGAGGTCGACGCGAATTCCGACTGCGTGCGTTTTCCGCGCGGCATGGTCGACGACTATCTCGGCAAGGCGCCGAAAGAATTCACGCTGCATGCGCGCAACCCGGCGCGCAACCTGCAGATCGGCGGCGATCATGTCGCCTTTTGCTCGGTGGCGAGCGCGCCCAATTCCGCCGATCGCGACGGCGGCCGCCGGCCCGGCAACCACAAAGACTACCAGAACTTCATCCGCCTCGGCCAATCGCTCGAAGCGGTGCATCTGTGGGGCGGCTATCCGGTCGAGCCGGCGGACATCCATGCCTCGATCCGCCACCTCGATGCGATCTTCGACATGCTCATCTTGTCGGACAAGGCATTGCATGCCTATAGCCTCGGCAAGGACCGCAACCTCGACGCGCTGGAACTGGTGCGTATCGGCCGCGGCATCGATCACGACACCCTCGATCGCGAACCGTCGGTGTTCACCATCATCAACTCGTCGTCGCCACTGAAGCTCGACAATCCGATGCTGGAGGGCATCATCCAGATGTCGCGGCGCAACCAGCCCGTGGTGCTCACCCCCTTCACGCTTGCCGGCGCGATGGCGCCGGTGACGGTGGTCGGCGCGGTGGCGCAGCAAAATGCCGAAGCGCTCGCCGGCCTCGTCTTCTCGCAAATCGTGCGGCCCGGCGCGCCCTTCGTCTACGGCGGCTTCACCTCGAATGTCGACATGAAGTCCGGCGCCCCGGCCTTCGGCACGCCGGAATATATGAAATCGGCCCTGATGGGCGGTCAGCTTGCCCGCCGCTATAACCTGCCCTATCGCTCGTCCAACACCAACGCCGCCAATACGCTCGACGCGCAGGCTGCCTATGAGAGCGTGTTCTCGCTCTGGGGCGCGATCATGGGTGGCGTCAATTTGCTGATGCATGGCGCCGGCTGGATGGAGGGCGGCCTGCACGCGTCGTTCGAAAAGATGGTGCTCGATGCCGACCTCCTCGGCATGGTCGCCGACTTCCTGCGCCCGACCGTCGTGAACCAGGACGAGCTTGCGCTCGACGCGATACGTGAAGTTGCTTCCCGCGCACCGGGCGTACCGCGCCATTATCTCGACAGCCCGCATACCCAGGCGCGCTACCGCAACGCCTTCTTCGCGCCGATGGTCTCGGACTGGCGCAATTACGAGACCTGGCGCGAGGCCGGCAGCCCGGACGCCTACGACCGCACCAACGCGCTCTACAAGCAGAAGCTGGAACACTATACGCCGCCCCCGCTCGACCCGGCGATCCGCGAGGAGCTGGAAGCGTTCGTCGCCAAGCGCAAGGCCGAAGGCGGCGTCGCGACGGATTTCTAGCTGAGCGGTCCATTCGCGCGCCACGGCGACATTGCAGCCATGAGCTTTTCCCGCACGAGCGAATCGTGCGGGAAAAGCTATAAGGGCATATGCTGTCATCCTTTTCCGTTTCGCCGCACCGCGCGGTGCAGATCGTGTTCGCCATTTTCGGTTCGGGCTCGGGCCTTTGGGCGGGTGCCATCCCAAGCGTGCTGCGGCAAGCCCATCTCACACCCGCGCTCTATGGCCAGGCGTTGACCCTCTATGCCGTGGCCTATATCGCGGCGATGTCGAGCGTCGGCCGCCTGTCCCGGCACTTTTCGTTGCGGCGGATACTGTGCGTCGGCGTGCCGTTGCTCGGCCTGGTTGTCCCCGCCCTCGTCATGTCGCCGAGTTCGTTGATCTGTTGCGTCCTGCTTGTCGCGTTCGGCCTGACCGGCGGACTGGTCGACAGCACGATGAATGCCGAAGGCACGAAGGTGGAGGCGGACATGCGCCGCCCGGTCCTTGCCGGCCTGCATGGCATGGCCTCCTTCGGCATTTGCCTGCCGGCGCTGCTTGGCAGTTTGCTGGCGGTTGAAGTTGGTTTGGGCGCCGTCGCAGCCATCGCACTCATTCTGTTCGCCTATGGCACGATGGTCGTGTGGCGCAGCATCCCCGAACGCGGCCTGGAACATTCCTCCGCCGCCGCCCGCGCGGGAATTGGCCGGCCAGGCCTTGCGCTCAGCCTGCTCGGTCTCGCGATCGGCATTTCGATCACCGGAGAAATGGCGGCGGCGACCTGGTCGGCGAAGTTTCTCGAAGTGCAGGCGCCTGGTCTCGCCGCCCTCGCCGGCGCGGGAACGGCATTCTTCGCGGCGTTCCAGGTGGCCATCCGCCTTCTCGCCGACCGGTTGCGCACAATGGTCAGCGACTACGTGCTGATCGTCGCATCCTTTGTGATCGCGCTGGTCGGGTTCGGCGTCGTCGCTTGCGATCTCGGTTTTGCGGCCAGCGTTCTGGGCTTTGCGCTGATCGGCTTCGGCACCGGGGCGATCGTCCCCTGCGGCTTCGCCCTGGCGGTCGCCCGCTCCTCCCTGCCCGCGGCCGCGACCTTGTCTTTCGTCGCCATGGTCTCCGCCGTGCCGCGGCTGCCGGCGCCCTTCATCATCGGCGAATTGTCGGCGCGCTATTCCTTCGCCGCCGCATTCATCTTCCTCACCGGCCTTTTCGCGGCCGCCTTGCTGATCATGTTCGCGCTCGGCATAGTGAAAGCGCCCGCGACGCAGAGCCCGGCGCCGCAACCCGCCATCGAAGGATAGTGAATGTTGGGTTTGGCCAAGATTCGACCCGCTGTTCTTGAGAGCATTTTCCAGAAAAGTTGCACGACTTTTCGATTAAGAAAATGCGACAAAACAAAGAAGTAGAGCAATTTTGCGATTCTGAAAGAACGCAAAATGCTCTAGCATCCTTGCCAATGTTCGAAAGGGATTCCGATGACCCCTCGCACCATCCATCACGGCGGCTGTCTCTGTGGCGCGGTGCGTTACGAGGCGGAGGGCGAGTTGCGCAATGTTATCGCCTGCCATTGTACCCAGTGCCGCAAGCAGAGCGGTCATTTCGCCGCCATGACCTCGGTGCCGCACGACCGCTTCGTCATCACCAAGGATGACGGCTTGAGCTGGTACAGCGCCTCGCCGCTGGCACAGCGCGGCTTCTGCCGGATCTGCGGTTCGAATCTCTTCTGGCAACCGACTGGCGAGCGCCGCATCAGCATCACCGGCGGTACCTTCGACGGGCCGCTCGGCGTTTCGGTCGCGATGCATATTTTCTGCGCCGACAAAGGCGATTATTACGAGATTGACGAGGGCGTCAAACAACTGGCGGCGGATTAGGGCGGCGCGTTTCGCCGCCGATCCTTATTTCGACCGCTCGAGCAGTTCCACGAGTTCGGCGATCTTGCCGTGCCGGTCGGCCGCGTCGTCCGACGTCATCGCTTGCGCCACGCAATGCGAGAGATGGTCTTTAAGCACTTCGGATTCGACCCGTTTCAGCGCGGCGCGCACGGCGGCGATTTGCGTCATGATGTCGATGCAATACCGGTCCTTCTCGACCATGCGGGAAATTCCCCGCACCTGCCCTTCGATCCGGTTCAAGCGTTTGGCGCATGCGGCCTTGGTTTTCATCTGCATGTTGCTATATACCCCATGTGGGTATATAAGCCAAGCCGTGATATACCCCTATCCAGTATAAAGATTGCTCCTCCAGGAATCGACCATGTCCGAAGCCTCGGCTCACCACGTTCATCACCATGGCGCGCATCACGGCGGCTCTTGCTGCAGCCAGCACGGTCATCAACATGGTCAAACGCCATCGGCGGACACTGTGAAGGACCCGATCTGCGGCATGCAGGTCGACCCGGCCCAGACGAAGCACAAAACGAGCCATGCAGGGGAAACCTTTTATTTCTGCAGTGCCGGCTGCAAAGCCAAATTCGAGGCAGATCCTGTCCGTTATCTCCAACCAGCGGCGGCAAAGCCCGTGGCGGAACAGCCGGCCGGTACGATCTACACCTGCCCCATGCACCCGGAAATCGAGCAGGTCGGCCCCGGAACCTGCCCGCTCTGCGGCATGGCGCTCGAGCCGCTCATGCCGACGGCGGAGGCTGAGGACACGAGCGAACTCGACGATTTCAAGCGCCGGTTCTGGTGGTGCCTGCCGCTCAGCGCCGCCGTCTTCATCTTGGCGATGGCGGGGGATCGGATCGGCCTGGTGACGCCGCAAGCCCAATCTTGGATCGAGCTCGCTTTGGCGACGCCGGTGGTTTTATGGGGCGGCTGGCCGTTCTTCGTCCGTCTCGTTCAGTCACTCGCCAATCGCAGCCCGAATATGTGGACCTTGATTGGCCTTGGTGTGGCGATCGCCTACGGCTACAGCGTCGCGGCGACACTTGTGCCGCAATGGTTTCCGGCTGCCTTCGTCGTCGACGGCCGCGTCGCCGTCTATTTCGAAGCCGCCGCCGTGATCGTTTCGCTCACGTTGCTGGGCCAGGTGCTGGAATTGCGCGCCCGCGCGCAAACCTCGGCCGCGATCCGTGCGCTCTTGCAGCTTGCGCCGAAAACCGCACGGCGCCTGCATGACGATGGCACCGAGGCGGACGTGCTGCTCGACGACGTGCTCGAAGGCGATCGCCTGCGTATTCGCCCGGGTGAAAAAGTGCCTGTCGACGGCCTCGTTCTCGACGGCGCCAGCGCTGTCGACGAATCCATGCTGACCGGCGAGCCGCTGCCCGTGACCAAACAGTCGGGCGACCGCGTGATCGGCGCCACGCTGAACACGACGGGCAGCTTGATCATCCGCGCGGAAAAAGTCGGCGCGCAAACCATGCTGGCGCAGATCGTGCAGATGGTGGCGCAGGCGCAGCGCTCGCGCGCGCCGATGCAGCGGATGGCCGATGCAATCGCGGGACGGTTCGTCCTCGCCGTGGTCGCCGTCGCCATCGCCGCGTTTTTCCTCTGGGGCTGGTTCGGGCCGGAACCGAGCTGGGTCTACGGGCTGATCAACGCGTTGTCGGTGCTCATCATCGCCTGCCCCTGCGCGCTCGGCCTCGCGACGCCCATGTCGATCATGGTGGCGATGGGAAAGGGTGCGCATTCGGGCATTCTTTTCCGGGATGCCGCCGCAATCGAAACGATGCGCACCATCGATACGCTGGTCGTCGACAAGACCGGAACGCTCACCGAAGGCAAGCCGCGTTTTGAAACCGTCGCACCGGCCAACGGATTTGCGGCGGAAGAGGTGCTGCAATTGGCCGCGAGTCTTGACCAGGCCGCCGAACATCCGCTCGCGCAAGCCATTATCGCAGAAGCGCGGCAGCGCAATCTGACGCTCGATCAGCCCGCGGCTTTCGAGAGCCTGACCGGCATCGGGGCGAAAGGGTCGGTGCGTGGCCGGCATGTGCTGATCGGCAATGCGACCTTGATGGAACAGGTGCAGGTAGATGTGGCGCCGCTGCGCGACACAGCCGAGACCTTGCGCCAGCAGGGCGCGAGCGTCATGCATGTTGCCGTCGACGGAAAATTGGCCGGCCTCATCGCCGTGTCCGATCCGATCAAGGCCTCGACGCCTGAGGCGGTGCACGCCTTGCGGGCAGCCGGCCTGCGCCTGATCATGGCGACAGGCGACAGCTTCACGACGGCTCGCGCTGTCGCTGCCAAGCTCGGCCTGGACGATGTGATCGGCGAGGTCAAGCCGGCCGACAAGCTCGCCCTTGTCGCCAAGCTGCAAGGGCAGGGGCATAGAGTGGCGATGGCGGGCGATGGCATCAACGATGCGCCGGCGCTGGCGCGCGCGGATATCGGCATTGCCATGGGCACCGGCACCGATGTCGCGATGAACAACGGCCATGTCACGCTGGTCAAGGGTGACTTGCGCGGCATTCTCGCCGCGCGCGTTCTGTCGCAGCAGACGGTCGGCAATATGCGCCAGAATCTCGCCTTCGCCCTCGTCTACAATGCGCTCGGCATCCCGATCGCCGCCGGAATTCTCTATCCCTTCACCGGCCACCTGCTCTCGCCGATGATCGCCGCGCTCGCCATGAGCTTTAGCTCCGTCTCCGTGATCGGCAATGCGCTGCGACTGCGCGCGCAGCGCTAGCCATCGGCCTAATTGAGACCATGCTGCTTTTATCAGGAAGCATACCGGGAAGTGTGTGTGCCGAACCGCGAACACAAGGGTTCGCGGTCCGATAAGATCGCAGTCAGCTCGGCTCAATTCTTGACATGCATCTCCCACGTCGCGTGGGAAATGCCGTGTACCTTCTCAAGATGGTTGAGCACGGCGTCGAGCTCTTCCGGATTGATCGAGGTGCTGACGAGCGAGGCAACGACCTCCACCGTCTGATCGTTCTCGGATGGATCTTCCGTTTCGACCGAGGCGACCGGGTAGTGAGCGCGCTCGAGATGGTCCACCAAAGATTCTCGCACTTGCGCGACCGAGTCGGCCGCGACCGTGAGGCGCACTTCGTAATTGGCCTCGGTCGCGCGTTCGTCGAACGGAATGCGGTTGATCGCATTGACGAGCGGACGCAGCAATGTGTTGCCGGAGATGATGAGAACCGTGAGCAGGGCGGCCTCGGCGAGGTAGCCCGATCCGGCGCACCCGCCGACTGCGGCCGAGCACCACAATGTCGCGGCGGTGTTGAGACCGCGAACGTTGAAACCTTCCTTCATGATGGCGCCGGCACCGAGGAAGCCGATGCCCGAGACCACATAGGCGAGCACCCGCACGCCGCCGTCGACACCGGCCATTCGGACGGCCAGATCGACGAAGGCCGCCGCACCCAGGGCGACGAGGACATTCGTCCGCAAACCCGCCGAACGCTGCCGGTATTGCCGCTCCGCGCCGATCAACGTGCCGAGTGCCAAGGCCGCGAGCAGACAGACGGTCGTGTTGGCGAAATCGACCAAGTTGAACGTGTCGGCAATTCTCATCGGCGTCACTCGGCAATCGGGATGACATGAAGCGGGCAGGGACCGGCTGGCCGTAGCCCGCTTCTTTGTCACAGTCCATCGGAATGTCGCCGAGAGCGGAGCCCTCGCGGAAACCCGCTTAGAGCGTGTTGTTTTTTGGCGGCATCGCACAGGACCGCGACCGTCCCGGTCGCATGGGGCCGCAACACAGAAGATTGCAGTGCGACCGGGACGGTCGCGGTCCTTTAAGTCGCAGTGGGTCTCCCGGACATCATCGCTGTGCTTTCATCTCAAAGTCCGCATGCTCTAGCATCGCGGATATTTCCACGTTAGGCTTCGGCGTGGCTGCCAATTTCTCCCGTATGACACTTGCGTTTGCCTCGGCCCTGATGACGGGTGTGGCGGTGCTCGTCCTCCTCGCCAGTGCGGTCTGGGGCGCCCTGGCGCTCTGGTATTGTCTTGAGCCGCGCCCCTACGCAAACGGCATTGCCGCGCTGCTATGGCCGATTTTCTGCCTCGTCCTGCTCGTCAGCTATTGGCGTGGCTGGCGCTTGCGCGCGGCCTTGGCCTATGCGCTCGGCATGGCGCTGCTGCTGCTGTGGTGGGGAACAATCGTGCCGTCCAACGCCCGCGATTGGACGCCGGATGTCGCGCGCAATCTGCACGGGGACCTGGAGGGTGATAGTCTCACCCTCACCAACCTGCGCAATTTCGATTGGCGCAGCGAGACCGACTTCACGCCCCATTGGGAGACACGCCGCTACGATCTTTCCAAGTTGCAGTCGGTCGATCTCATCGCTGACTATTGGATGGGCGAGGCGATCGCCCATATCCTGGTGAGTTATGGGTTCTCCGACGGGCAATATCTCGTCTGGTCGACCGAAGTGCGCAAGCACGAAGGGCAAAGCTTCTCCGTCGTCGCCGGCTTCTTCAAACAAAGCGAGCTGGTCATTCTCGCCGGCGACGAGCGGGACTTCCTGCGCCTGCGCACCAACGTCCGCAAAGAAGACTTGCGCATCTATCGGGTCATGCTGCCGGTGGCCATCGCCCGTGCCGTGTTGCTCCACTATGTCGATGAGGCCAATAAGCTCGCCATACATCCGCGCTGGTACAATACGCTCACCACCAATTGCACGACCGTGGTGTTCGACGTGACGCGTATGGTCGAAACGGGCATTCCCCTCGATTGGCGCGTCTTGTTCAGTGGTTACTTCCCCAATTACGCCTACGACCATCAGGCGCTCGATCAATCGCTGCCGTTCGATATTCTGCTGGAGAAAGCGAAGTTCTCGCAACGCGGCCAAGCGGCGGATTCTTTGCCGTCGGCGGAATTTTCCCGCGCCATCCGTGCCGGCGTACCCGGCATTCCCCAAAACTGAGATTTTGTGCCTTGCATAAAGAAGACCGGCAACCCGGCCGGTCCTTACGCAGAAGGGCCCGGGAGACACATTCCCGGCGAAAGGATTATCACTTCGTGACACGCACCGCGCGGTTCATGTACCAGGCCAGTGCCAAAAAATTGCATCCGGCAACAATTGCTAAACTGAGTTCGATCGCATGAAACATCGCTGACCTCACGATCTCCCGCCATTGAAATAGCAGCGGGATGAGTAATCCTAGGCTTCAAGGCGAAAACGGTCAATATGTGAACGCTTATACGTATACGAGCGACCGTGGCTCGGTCTGAAATGCAAGAAGCGCCAGTGAAAAAGGCCAAAGCCCGATTGCGCGGAAGCCTGCGATTTGCCGGCGCGAGCCATCGCTATCTCCTTGTTGGCCGCCACGCCGACCTATATAGCTTGCTTTCATTGGATAACTCAGCCCGCAGGATCGCGCATGAATCCCGAACTCGAAAGCTTGCTGCTCGAACATTTCAAGAGTTTCAAGGCGAGCCAGGACCTGATCGAGCGCAAGCTCGACGAACTCGGCCACCGCATCCGCAGCTTGGAAACGGCTTTCGAGAAATCGCAAGAGGAGCCGCATATTGCCGCGGGCGACGGCGCCCATCCGGATCATCGGCCGGACGCAAAGGCGATCCTGCCCTCGCAGTCCGAACATATCCTGGCCCAGGCCGGGATCGGAACGGTCCCGGGCCATCGCGATTGATTTAGCCGGCGGAGGGGTGACAAGCCAGCCGCTTTGCGCTAGATAGGCGTGATGATCCACACCGCCGCCAGCACCTTTTTCTGGTTTTATGCTTATCCCAAGCCGCTGGCGGAGGGAGGATGGCGCACGATCTGAAACGGATCAAACGTTAAACCCACCAACCGCCGGTTCCGGCGGTTTTTTTATGCCGCCGGTCCCGCTCAACGCCAAGGACCTGCCCCGTGCCTATCTCAACCGACGACCTTCGCATCCGCGACATTCACGAGCTCAGCCCGCCCGACGCCATCATGCGCGAAATCGCCCGCACCGATGCGGCGAGCGGTACGGTGGCAGACGCCCGCCGCGCCGTGCACCGCATTCTGCATGGCGAGGACGACCGCCTGATCGTCGTGATCGGCCCCTGTTCGATCCACGATCCCAAGGCCGCGATGGACTATGCCCATCGCCTGCGGGCGCAGCGCGACCGGTTGGGCAACGAGCTTGAAATCGTCATGCGGGTCTATTTCGAGAAGCCGCGCACCACGGTGGGGTGGAAGGGGCTGATCAACGATCCCGATCTCGACGAGACCTTCGCGATCGACAAGGGCCTGCGCATCGCACGCCGCCTTTTGCGCGACATCAACGAGCTCGGCCTGCCGGCCGGCTGCGAATTCCTTGATATGATTACGCCGCAATATATCGCCGACCTTGTCGGTTGGGGTGCCATCGGGGCGCGCACCACCGAGAGCCAGGTGCACCGCGAACTCGCCTCCGGCCTCTCCTGCCCGGTCGGGTTCAAGAACGGCACCGACGGCAACGTGCGCATCGCCATCGACGCCATCCGTGCCGCCTCGCAGCCGCACCATTTCATGGCTGTGACCAAGCACGGCCATGTCGGCATTGCGGCGACCAGCGGCAATGAAGATTGCCACATCATCCTGCGCGGCGGCCATACGCCCAATTACAGTGCCACCCATGTGGATGCCGCCTGCACCGAACTCGCCAAGGCTAATCTGCGGCCGCAGGTTATGATCGATGCGAGCCATGCCAACAGTTCGAAAAAGCCGGAAAACCAACCGCTCGTCATCGCCGACGTGGCGCGGCAGATCGAGGCGGGCGATGCGCGCATCACTGGCGTCATGGTCGAGAGCAATCTTGTCGCGGGACGGCAGGATCTCATGCCCGGCAAGCCGCTCGTCTACGGCCAGAGCATCACGGACGGCTGCATCGATTGGGACACGTCGGTCTCGGTGCTGGAGCGCTTGGCGCAGGCCGTCGCGATCCGGCGCGAAAAAAATCGCGCCGCTGTCGAAATGCCCGTTCTTCAAACGTCACCTGTTTGAGAGCATGATGGCATCCGGCCCTCACGCTCGTAACAGGAGAGACAAATGCAACATTTGCTGATGATCTACGGCGACGAGTCCAAGATGCTGGCGAACCCGCCGGAGGCGGTGGCGGAAATAACGGCGGCTTACGCCGCCTATACCGAGGCGCTGCAAAAGGCCGGCGTATGGGTGGGCGGCAACCGCCTGCGCCCGACGTCGACCGGTACCGTCGTGCGGGCGCCGAACGGCACGGCGAGCGTGCTCAACGGTCCTTATGCCGAAACCAAGGAGCAGCTCGGCGGTTATTATCTGATCGACGTGCCGGATCTGGACGCGGCACTGTCCTGGGCCAGCAAATGTCCCGGCGCGAAATACGGCACGATGGAAGTACGCCCGATCTGGCCGGTCTACTGAACGTACCCTCGCCGACAGGCCACGCTTCTGAGGCAGCATGCACCAGCCCGACGCATGTCTTGAGGCCGAGGCCGTCGCGCGGCGGTCCTACGGCAAGCTGATCGCGCTCCTCGCGGCGCGCGATCACGATGTCGCGGCGGCGGAAGATGCCTTGTCGGAGGCCTTCGCCGCTGCGCTCGAATCCTGGCCCCGCGACGTCATCCCCGCCAATCCGGAAGCGTGGCTGATGCGTGTGGCGCAGCGGCGCATGATTGACATGGCGCGCCGCAAAGCGAGCGCCGCCGCCCAGGAACCCTATCTTCTTCTCCTCGCGCAGGAAACGAGCGCCATGGCGGACGACGAGCGCCACATTCCCGACCACCGGCTCGCCCTGATGTTCGCGTGCGCCCATCCCGCGCTCGATGCGCAGGTGCGCGCGCCCCTCATTTTGCAGGCCGTGCTCGGCTTCGATGCGGCCATGATCTCCGCTGCCTTCATGGTCGCGCCGGCCACGATGAGCCAGCGCCTGGTACGCGCCAAGACCAAGATCCGTCAGGCTGGCATCCCGTTCCGGGTTCCGGACGCGGAGGAGTTGCCGGGCCGGCTGGCGACAGTGCTCGACGCGATTTATGCCGTCTATGCCGAAGGCTGGCCGGAGCCGGGCGGCGCCGGCCGGCGGCACGATTTGGCGCAAGAGGGCATCTGGCTGGCTCGCCTCGTGGGAGACCTCATGCCCGACGAGCCGGAAGCACTCGGCCTGCTGGCGCTGATGCTGCATGCCGAGGCGCGGCGGAACGCCCGGCGTGATGGGAGCGGCGCCTATGTGCCCCTCGCCGAACAGGATGTGCGCCTCTGGCGCGCGGACATGATCGCGGAGGCCGAGGCAACACTGCTCCGCGCGAGCCGGCTCGGCCGCATTGGGCGCTATCAATTGGAGGCGGCGGTACAATCGGCGCATGCGGCGCGGCGCCTCTCGGGCAAAACCGATTGGTCGGCTATTTTGACGCTCTATGACGCGCTAATCCAGCTTTCGGACTCGCCGGTGCTGGTGCTGAACCGCGCCGTCGCCTTGAGCGAGATCGAAGGCCCTGCCGCCGCTCTGCTGGCGCTGGACGCCATCCATGACGATCCGCGCCTTGCCGATTACCAATCTTATTGGGCGGCGCGCGCTCGCCTGCTTGCGGCGACCGGCGCGTTTTTCGAAGCCGATACCGCTTATGCCAAGGCGATCGAACTCGAACCAGACCCGGCCGTGCGCGATTTTCTCCGCGGCGCGCGCATGCGACTACGGGTCTAGAGAATTTTCGTTCTTTCAGAATCGGAAAATTCTCTAACATCTTGTTTTATTGTATTTTCTTAATCGAAAAGTCGAACAACTTTTCTGGAAGATGTTTTAGATCACGGTGTGGACGTCGAGAGATCGCGGCGCTCCGGCCAAGTCCCGTAATAGGCAATCGATCCCGGCGAGGTCGCGGCGAGCACGAGGAATCCACCGGCCAGGCCGATGTTTTTCATGAGTTCGACCGGATCGCCGCCATGCACCACCACGCCGGTCAGAACGCACCAAACAGCCAGCAGAATGCCGACGATCCGGGTCTGATAGCCGATGGCCACGGCAATGCCGCCGACCACTTCGCACAGCGCGATCAGATAGGTCAGAAGGAGCGGTGCCGGTAGCCCTAAATTCCCAAGCATGCCGGAAAGCGGCCCCGCGAACGCACCGAATTTTCCCGCGCCGCTGACGATGAACAGCACGGACAGCAAGATCCGGCCAATGAGAAGGAAGACGTTGTTCATGACGAGATTCCGTTGTTGCGCCTCGCATCTATTTAACGTGGCTCGATTGATTGACTATATGGATATTTTGGAACACATTTATCCATGATGTGAACGAATAAGATCATGACCGACCTGAACGATATCGGCTTGTTCGTCCAAGTCGTCCGCTGGGGCAGCTTCTCGGAAGCCGGCCGGCAACTCGGCATTCCAGCCAATACGGTCAGCCGCCGCATCCAGGATCTCGAAATGCGGCTCGGCGCACGGCTGATGCAGCGCTCGACGCGCAAGCTGACCCTGACCGATGCCGGCCGCTCCTTTCACGCGCGCTGCGCGGCGGCGGTCGACAATCTGGAACAGGCCAGCATGGACCTGATGGCCGGCAGCCAGGTGCCGAGCGGTCTGTTGCGCGTCGCCGCGTCAGCCAGCTTCTTCGACGTGTACAAAATGCACTGGATCGCCGAGTTCCAAGCAAAATACCCACTCATAAAACTGGAGTTTTTGCTGGAGGACGCGTTCGCCGATCTCATCGCCCAGCGAATCGATGTGGCTTTGCGTGGCGGCCAGGCGCGAGACGCCGATTATGTGGCGCGGCGGGTGCTTGCGGCGCCTGCCATTTTCGTCGCTAGCCCCGACTATCTCGCCAAACACGGCACACCGCGCGCACTTGCCGATCTCGCGCAGCACGATTGTCTTGTCGTGGAGCAGTCGCACGGTGCCACCACTTGGCGCGTGCAAGGCCTGAACGGCGAAGAGACGATCGAAGTCATGGGCCGTTTCGCAGCGAACACCATACAAGTGCTGGGCAAGGCGGCGCTTGCAGGCCTCGGCATCGCACTGCTCCCCGGCATGTTTGTGGCGTCCGACCTTGCCGCCGGCCACCTGATGCGCGTGCTGCCGCAGTACAGCCGGGTCGATTTGGCGATGAACGTCGTTTACCCGACCAACCGGCAGGTTTCGCGTGCGGTCCAGGTTTTCGTCGATTCGGTCGTCGCCAACGTGGAGCGGGAAGTCGCGCGCCTCATGGCGCCGGCCGATTGACCGGTGATTGCCTTGGTTCGGAGAGTCGTCCGTGCGCCGGGTAACAACCCGGCGTGAAGGCTCCACCCCATTGACCAATCATCGGCTAGGACCCAACTGCCAAGGTCCCTGGCACGAAGAGCAAAAGACGATCTGAAAAAACTTGACATTATATCAAGTTTTGTCCATAACGACTATCGACACCACACTGGCATTCAACCGGGACTAATGACACATGGCCGCAGCGCGCCACGACCTCGAAACAACCTACATCAACGAATGGGTAGAGACGGGCGTTTATGAGTTGGTGGTCAACACCACCGTTTCGGCGCAGATGCGACGGCAGGGAATAGATCTCGTCGATGTCAATCATGTGCTGCGAACGGGTCGTGTCGTTCGCAGCGATATGATTGGACGGCGCGGCCTTTGGGATGTTCTAGGAACAACAGTCGAAGACATATCTGTGGGGATAAGAGTCGCGGTTGTGTCGTCGGAATATGAGGTGGAATTATTACAAGTCGTGAAAGTGAAGAGGAGCAGGAAATGAACGTAGTCGAGCATGGGGCTATGGGGTTGACCCGTGTTGTCGATCAGTTCGAAGCGATTGATCTCAAAGCACCGTTTAAGGTTGTCTTGCACAACTCAGTCAAGGTGACCGTTGATAAGACGACACGCGAACCCGTCAGTTACAGGATTCCTGATCTTGACGGATTGCTTCGAGCAGTCGTCATCGCAAGGATTTTGCACCCACGCAAACTCTTCGGCCCTGATATAAAATTTCTCAGGAAAGCCGTATCGCTGAAGCAAAAGGAGCTAGCAAGCAAGATCGAACTATCCGTGGAGCATCTGTCAAGATGCGAGAGCAGTACTCAAGTGCTAGCGCCATCTACTGAAAAACTACTTCGGATTTTTGTTCTGAAGACGGCGATGAAACTTTACAAAATAAAGGCGTGTGATGCGAAGGCTAAATTGGAAGATGCTTTGGATCGGCTGTTCGACGTTATTAAACCGGTTTCGGTCTTCGATGTGAACGAGTGCCTTGAACTGCATTTCCACCGGTCGCGACCACTCAAAGATGCGGGCGGAAATGAAATCGATGATGGTACTTGGGATGGAGAGCCGGAAGCAGCCTAACCGGAATGCCGATTCGTCCAGTCAAGCCCGCGCTCTCCCGGCGCGGGCTTTTCATTAGTGTAAAATTATGCGGTACTCCATGAACCTCGGACCTCGCCATCCCTTTTGCCCTTCCAGACGGCCGGTACCTCAGATGGACAACATCCGGGCAATTTTAAGAGACTAAATAAATATAAAAAATATCAATATATTGTCCGAATATTGCCCGCTTTTGATGTCTTAGCCAGCAACCACGCGGGCCGCGATCGCGTCAGCCACCGCAAGCGTGTGCCGCGCCATATCCGCATGCAGGCGCTCCACCATTTTGCCGTCGAGCTGCAGAGCCCCCTTGTTGGCGTTTTCGGGCAGGTCGAAAGCGCCCACGATTTTGCGCGCCCAGGCGACCTCTGCGGTTCCGGGAGCGAAGACCTCGTTGCAGATGCTAAGCTGGTTGGGGTGAATCAGCGTCTTGCCGTCCATGCCGAGGTCCCGGCCCTGTTCGCATTCGGCGCGAAAACCGGCTTCGTCGGCAAAATTGTTCCACACCCCGTCGAGAATCTCGACGCCATGCGCGCGGGCGGCGGCGACGCAGGTCATCAGCCAGGGCAGCATGCCGGCGCGGCCAGGCACGAGGCGGGCGCGCGTCTCCTTGGCGAGGTCATTGGTCCCCATCACGAACACGCTGAGCGCCGTCGTCTGGCCCGCGGCGGCGATTTCGGCGGCCTGCAACATAGCGAGCGGCGTTTCCATCATCGCCCACAGGCCGACCGCGGATGCGCCTTGCGCCTTCAGCAGCGCATCGGCCTCCTGCACCTGCGGGGCGTTCGAGACTTTGGGGATCAACACCGCATCAGGCCGGGCGGCGGCGGCCGCTTCGAGATCCGCTTTGCCCCATTCGGTGGTAAGGCCGTTGATGCGGATCACCACCTCGCGCGGTCCGTAGCCGCCGGCCCGTACGGCGGCGCAGACCTGATCGCGCGCCAGCACCTTGGCGTCGGGGGCGACGGCGTCCTCGAGGTCCAAAATCAGGGCATCCGCTGCCAGCGTCCGTGCCTTCTCCAGCGCCCGGGCGTTGGAGCCGGGCATGTAGAGGGCAGAGCGGCGCGGGCGGATCATATGGGACTCCCTAAAATCGACACGGCCCACCTTAGCCGCCAAGAGCTGTAAAGCAATCCGACGGGCCGCCTTTGCCTCGCCCGCCCGTGCAGGCTATAGAGGACGGGGTCGTCCGTGATGCGAGGTGGTTATGCGTCTGTCCAAGATCGTCCTGGCTGTCCTGCCGCTCGTCGCTGCAAGTGCGGCCCATGCCCAGGTCGTCGTGCCGCCGAGCAAGGCGCTGCCGCGTGTCCAAGTCACCTTCACGGTTCCGGTAATCATCCCGCCGAACACGCCGCCGGATCAGGTGCTGGAAATGACGGCGGCGGCGCGGAAAACGATCTATGCCGCGATCAATAAGGAATGCGACAATATCGTTGCCGCCTTTCACACCGGCTGCCGCCCTTCCGGTCTTATCAATATCAACTCCATGCCGGCCGGCCCGATCTATGGTGCACTGCCGATGACTTTGAACGTGACCGCGACGGTCCCGTTCGACCTGTCGCCCGATACACCGGCGAACAAGAACAGCCAGACCGACCCGCTCTGACCGGCGGCCCTGACATCATCTGAGCGAAAGCGCAAGGACTGCCGATGAGCAACGATAATGAACCGCGCGCCCATGCCAGTGCTTTCCCCGAGCGGCTGATCGAAGGCTATCAGGCGTTTTTGGGCACGCGCCTTGCCAACGAGCAGAAGCGCTACGAGGAGCTTGCAACCGTCGGGCAAAGCCCGCGCATTCTTCTGATCGGCTGCTGCGACAGCCGCGTGTCGCCGGAGGTAATTTTCGATGCCGGTCCGGGTGAGATTTTCGTGCTGCGCAATGTCGCCAATCTTGTGCCGCCTTACCGGCCGAACGACGATTATCACGGCACCTCCTCGGCTCTCGAATTCGCCGTCATGGGCCTTCGGGTCGAGCATGTGGTGGTGCTCGGCCATGCGCAGTGCGGGGGCGTGAAGGCCTATGCGGAGGGCGAAGCCGATCCGTATAAGCGGCCCTTGTCGCCGGGGGATTTCATTGGCGGCTGGATGCGGCTGATCGCGCCGGCGGCGGAACGGATCGGCCCGCCGACCCAACCTCTGCCCGACTATGTCGAAAAGCTGGCAAAGGAATCGATCAAGCAGAGTCTCGTCAATCTGCGCACGTTCCCGTGGGTGAAAAATCTCGAAGATCGCGGCATTCTGCATTTGCACGGCGCCTATTTCGGCGTGGCGACCGGCAAGCTGCTCGCGCTCGACGAAGGGCACGGCACGTTCGTGCCTATTGCCGAAGAACAGCATGCAGCCGTTACCGCGCAGCCGAGATTCTAAAGCGGCGTTATTCCAGATCGCCCTTCAACCGCGACCCCTGGAGCTCGCCCGCGGCATCGAGAATCTGATAGGCGACCGAAGTGATGTGGCTGTTGATCCGCTTCAAATCGCGTAAGACGTCGAGATGGATCGAACTTGTCTGCACCGTTTCGATCCGGCCCTCGCGCAGACGCGCGAAATGCTTGTCCGCGGCGACCCGCTCGATATCGCGCAGCGCCACCTTTTCGGCGATTAGCCGGCGGGCGAGCGTGATGTTGCCGGTCGTGAAGATGTTGAGCGCCAGACGCAAGTTCGACACGACATGGGCATGAACGCGCCGGATATCGGCGATTCCCTCGGCGGAAAAGCTCAGCTGATTCTTGATCTTCTTGGCCGCGAGCTCCATCAGATTCTTGTCGATAATATCGCCCATATGTTCGAGATTGGTCGCGAAAGCGAGAATATCGACATAGCGCTGCGCCTCGTCCTCCGACAATTCGCTGCGCGAGATCTGCATGAGATAATGCTTGATCGCTTCGTATAATGTGTCGACCTCGTCGTCGGCCGACGCGACCTGTTTCATCAGCTTCTGGTCGTCGTTTTCCAGGACCAGAATGGCGTTGCGCAACATCACCTCGATCTTGTCGCCGACATGCAGCACCTCGCGCAGCGCATCGGCCAAAGCTACGGGCGGTTGGTCGAGCACGTTCTCATCGAGATAGCGCGGCCCGACGGTTTCCGCCTGCTGCGGCGGATCGGGCAAAAGACGGCTGCACAGATTGGCCAAGGCATCGCAGAACGGCAGCGCGAGGATCGCGGCAAGCACATTGTAGGCGGTGTGGAAATTGATCACGACACGAGCCGGTGCGGATTCCATCAGGCCGAGCCCGCCGGCAACCGGCCCGAGCACCGCCAGGAGCGGCAGGGCGACCACGAGGCGGACGATCAGATTGCCCAGCGGCAACCGCCGCACGGCGGGGGCCGCGGCCGATTGTTCGACATAAGGGGTGAAGGCACCGCCGAGATTGGCGCCGAGCACCAGGGCGAGCGCTGCCGGTATCGGCAGCGCGCCGGCCGCGGCAAGCGCCATCACGATCAGCACGACGCTAAGGCTCGAATGCACGGCCCAGGTGATCAGCGCTGCGACCAAAACGGCGATGACCGGCGCGCCGGACATGCTGCCGAGCACCATTTTAAAGGCGGCGGATTGGGTCAGCGGCGTCACGGCAAGGTCGATATGAGTGAGGCCGAGCATGATCAGACCGAGGCCGATCGCCATGCGGCCAAGGCCTTTGAGCTTGCCGGCCTCGCTCGCCGTATGCAGTGCGACCCCGACAAAAACCAGCACCGCCCAGACCGCTTTGACGTCGAAGGACAGGATCTGTGCGGCCAAGGTCGTGCCGACATTGGCGCCGAGCATGATGGCGAGGCCGACGCTAAGCGACAATTGTCCGCGCCCGATGAGCGCCGAGGTGAGCAGCGACGTGGCCATCGACGATTGGATGACCGCCGTGATCGTGGCGCCGGTCGTCAACGCGGCCACGCGGCTGCGGCTGCAAGCGGCAATCATCCGTCGCAAGGCGGCGCCGAACGCGCGCGTGGCGCCGGTGCGCACCATGCGGATCCCCCAGTAGAGCAGCGCGACGCTGCCCATCATGTGCAGCAGAAGTTGAGTAGCGTTCACAAAATGCAGTCCCTGAAACAAAATGATAACGGGCAGGCATGGCCATCTCGAATTTATGACAGTTTTATGACAATAATTCGCGCATACTGAACTCGATCCGAACGGCAGCATTCCAAAAGCGACAAGCGGCCACATCGGCCAAATGGCCATGCTTGCAAAACTTAAGTCTTGCCGTAATCTTGCCGGACTTTCCGCAGACGCGCTCGAGGGAGTATCGGGCTTGGCCCTTGATCTCTTTAACTACAGCAATCCGCGCGCCAACGTCTTGACCGACGACAATACGATTTTGTCGCATTTCAGCGATGCCGAATGGACGGAATTGCTGAAAGTGATGGAGCGGCGGCGTTTTGCGCCGGGCACGCTCATCCTTGAGGCGGGGAGCAGCGACCGCACCCTCTATATCATTGCCGCCGGCGACGTGGACGTCGTCGCCACGACCACGGCCGGTGTGCAGCATCTCGCCGTGATCGGCGAGGGATCGGTGTTTGGCGAAATGGCGTTTTTCGACGGCGGCCCACGCTCGGCGGATATTCTGGCCCGCGGCGAGGTCGAGGTCCTGGCATTGCAGCAGGACCGTTTCGAACAGCTCGTCGCCTGGCATCCGCGCATCGCCACCAAATTGCTGATGGATCTGGGACGCGTGCTCAGCCGCCGTCTCCGCCACGTCAACCAACTTGTCTAGGCCTGGCCTAACCTTTGTTTTAGTGCATTTGCCAATTGAACGTCGATGGATTTGCGGACGCGCGCAGGAGTGGGGGCTTCATGTCTGTTGCGGCGGCGGGTAAGCTTTTTGTCAATTATACGAAAATGCCACGGCGCATCCCGCTCGCGGTGTGGGTTGCGTTGCGTACTCTCGTGCTGGCCGGCACCATCGGCCTCGCCGTTGTGCTGACCCTTTGGCCCGAGATCGGCTTGCGGCTTTTCTGGGGTTTGGCCATTCCGGTGCTGCCGGGCGTCTTCGCACTGGCGCCAGGCGTGTGGCGGCAAGTCTGCCCGATGGCGACGCTCAACCAGATGCCGCGCCAAGGCGGTTTCACCCAAGGGCGCGATCTGCCGGAGCAGGCGAAAACTTGGGCTTTCGCAATCGCCGTTGCCTTTTTCTTCGGCACGATCGCATTGCGTGCGCCCTTACTGAATGCAAGCCCCGCGCTGGTGGCGATCGGCATCGTTCTCGTTTTGGCACTCGCCTTTCTCGGCGGCCTCGTCTTCAAGGGACGCAGCGGCTGGTGCGGAACATTCTGTCCGCTCGGACCGATCCAGCGTGATTACGGTCATGCGCCCCTTGCCGTAGTTCGTAACGGCTTTTGCGACACCTGCCTCGGTTGTCAGAAGAATTGTTACGATTTCAATCCGCGCGCAGCGGTCTTCAGCGATCTTTATGATGAAGATCCGCGCTATTCCGGCCAGCGCCGTTTTTTCATGGCGATGATGCCGGGCGTCATCCTCGGATATTTTCTGCAGGACCAGGCGCCGGCTTATGGCCCATGGGTTCAATTTGCTATTCTCGTCGGAACCACGATGGGCAGCGTCGGCCTTTATCAGATGCTGACCGGGTTCCTGGGCCTCAATCTGTTTCGCACCGCCAATCTCTTTGCGGCGGCGGCGCTCGCACTGTTTTATGTCTTTAGCGGCCCCACCATTGTCAAAACCTTATCGGCCCTCGCCGATGTCGCCGTGCCGCAGGCCTTGATTGATGCGAGCCGTGCGACGGGCCTGGTCATTGCCGGACTCGTCATCTATCAGGGCTGGCGCAATGAATACGCCTATGAAGAGATGGCGCGCGCTGCCAATCATCTGCAAGTCGATCAAAGCGGCCACAGCCTGCGCGAGCGTCTCGCGACCGCCGGCGCCGCGCAAGTGCTCGAAAAAAGCTCCGGCACATCCTTTTCCGTCGCGCCCAATCAAACCCTGCTCGATGCGATGGAAGCGGCGCGCATCAAGATCAATTTCGGCTGCCGTTCGGGGCTTTGCGGCGCTGACGCGGTCGCCATACATGAAGGCAGCGGCAATCTTTCGCCTCCTGGCGAAGACGAGACCGCGACGCTGCGTCGGCTCGGCCTCGAAGGCAAAGCGCGGCTCGCCTGCATGTGCCAGGTGCGCGGGCCGGTAACGGTCGACACCAATCTGCAAAAAGCCGCGGCATCGGCCGTGATGGCGAGTGACACGGAGGACCGTGCTGCCGCGCTCGGCATTCGCCATGTCGTCATTATCGGCAACGGCGTCGCAGGACTTGGCGTTGCCGAAGCGTTGCGGCGCAAGAGCGCGTCGGTCGAAATCACGGTCATCACCGGCGAGAGCCACCATTTCTACAATCGCATGGCGATCGGCCGCGTGATTTACGGCCGCTCGGCCATGGATGGCCTGCATCTGCTGCCCGATGCGTGGTACAAGGACAACCGCGTCGATGTCTGGCGCAACACGATCGCCACTGCAGTGGATCGCGAGGCGCGTCAATTGCATCTCGGCACCGGCGAAACCCTGCCCTATGACCGGCTGGTGTTGGCGACCGGCGCCCATGCCGCAAGCCCGGGGCCGGAATACAGCCGCTACACCAACGCTTTCGTGTTGCGCGCGGCGAGTGACGCGGAAGCGGTGCGGGCCTTCGCGCAGGCCCGGCGCGCGCGCCGCGCAGTCGTGATCGGCGGCGGCGTGCTGGGGGTCGAAGCGGCGGATGCGTTGCATCATCTCGGGCTCGATGTGGTGCTGCTGCAGCGTTCCGGCCGGCTGATGGACCGTCAGCTCGATTCCACCGGCGCGGTGCGGCTCACGCAATATCTCAACAACATCGGCATCGAGGTCGTGCACAATGCGGTCGTTGCGTCGTTCAGCGGCGAGACCGAGCTTGAACAGATCGCTCTCAGCGACGGCACGATCATTACCGGCGACTTGTTCATTGCGTGCGTCGGCATCGTGCCGAATATCGAGCTCGCCAAATCCTGCGGCCTCGCGACCGGTCGCGGCATTGTCGTCGATGCGCATATGGCGACCGCAGATCCTGCGATCTTCGCCGTCGGCGACGTTGCCGAATTGCCTGGTGCGCCGGGCGGCCTCTGGCCGGTCGGTGCGGCGCAGGCGACGGCGGTCGTCTCAACCATGCTGGGGGCGCCGCAAGCCTATGAAGTGCCGCGCCTGTTGGTGCAGCTCAAATGCGACGGCATCGATCTGCGCTCCTACGGCATGCTGGAAGCGCAGGCCGGCGACGAAGTCATCAGTGCGCCGCCTGCCGAGACGGCATGGTGGTCGTTCATCTTGCGCGATCGTGAAGTGACCGGCGCGGTCTTCGTCGGACCGCCGGGATCAGGCCGTGTGTTTACGCGCGCGCTGCAAGCGCGCTGCGACCTCACTCCCGTCCTGCCTGATCTGCGCGAGGGACGCTTGGAGGCGCTGGCACGCGTGCTATAATGGTCTGCAAGAGTTGCGGCACCATGTACAGCAAGACGACAGGCGACATCGAGGTTCTCGTGACACCCGAATATCTGCCGGATCATTCCGATCCCGCGGAGGATCGTTATGTTTGGGCGTATACGATCGAAATCGTCAATCATGGCAGCGTCGAAGTGCAGCTCTTGTCGCGCCATTGGCTGATCACCGACGGGCACGGCCATCGCCAGGAGGTGCGCGGCCCAGGCGTGGTCGGCGAACAGCCAGTGCTCTCGCCGCGTACGCGGTTCCGTTACACGTCGGGCTGTCCGCTCACGACGCCGAGCGGCATCATGGTCGGCAGCTATCAAATGATCGATGCCAACGGCCATCGCTTCGACATCGCGATTCCGGCTTTTTCGCTCGATCTGCCCGATGCGAAGCCGGTGCTGAATTGATCTTCGCGCGGACGCCGGGTTAAGGTCGGAAGAGCGAAGGAGGAGTTGCGAACAGGACGCGTCATCTGTTCGTCGCAATTTCCTGTTCGTTCTTCGCTTAAGAGGAGTTCGCGTATGCAAGCCGCGCCACCGGATCGTTTGGCCAAAGCCGTTGCACTGCTGGAACATCTCATCGCATTCGACACCGAGTCGTCGAAAACCAATCTGCCGTTGATCGCCTTCGTCGAAACGTATCTGCGCGATTTGGGTGTTCCTTTCATGGTCGTGCCCAATGACAAGGGCGACAAAGCCGCGCTCTTCGCGACGATCGGCCCGATGGTCGATGACGGCATCGTGCTCTCGGGCCATACCGATGTGGTGCCGGTCGAGGGACAGGAATGGACGACCGATCCGTTCCAATTGCGCCGCGACAAGGATCGCCTCTACGGCCGCGGGTCCGTCGATATGAAAGGCTTCGCCGCGGTTGCACTGGCGATGGCGCCCGCCTTCCAGCAAGCCGCCTTGAAGCGGCCGATTCACATTCTGCTCAGCTATGACGAGGAAACGACCTGCCTCGGCCCGGTCGAGACGATCGCGCGTTTTGGCAAGGATCTGCCGCGGCCGCGCGCCGTGATCGTCGGCGAGCCGACGCTGATGCAAGTGGCCGACAGCCACAAGAGCATCTCGACCTATGACACGAGGGTGCATGGGTTCGAAGCGCATTCGGCCAAGCCCGCGCTCGGCGCGCATGCGATTGCCGCAGCGGCCGATCTCGTCAGCGAATTGTCGCGATTGCAGGACAAGCTGGAGGTGATGGGCGATCCGTCGGGTCGATTCGATCCGCCCTATGCGACCGTGCATGTGGGCAAGATTCAGGGCGGCACGGCGCGCAACATTCTCGCCAAGGAATGCACCTTCCTCTGGGAATTTCGCGGCTTGCCGGGCATGCCGGCCAATTTCGCCCTGCAGCACCTGCGGGATTATGCAACACGCGTCGCCTTGCCGAAGCTGCGCCGCTTCACCATGAATGCTTCGATCGAAACGGACGTGGAGGTAGACATTCCTTGCCTCACGGCGGAGGCCGGCTCGGTCGCCGAAACCCTGGCGCTGAAACTTAGCCAATCGAACAACACGATCGCTGTGCCTTATGCGACCGAGGGCGGGCGCTTCCAAACGGCGGGCATTCCCACCGTTGTCTGCGGCCCCGGCTCGATCGACCAGGCGCATCAGCCGGACGAATATATCGAGGTGAAGGAAGTGGAGGCGGGGCTGAAATTCATGGAGCGCCTCGCGGAAGAGATGAGCGTTTAGGCGAAGCCCACACGAAGTCTTCTCACGCCAAAGGAGGAGAAGACTTCGTTGCCATCACTCGTCGACGTCTTGCCCTTCGAAATCCGCCGGATTGAATTCGCGGCGCACGGAACAGAATTCGCAGGTCACGCTGATCATGCCGTCGTCGCCAGTCATGTCGCGGCGCTCAGTGGGCGAAAAACGGCGCAACATCTGCTCGATCCGCTCGGCCGAACAGCGGCACTGGTCGCGCAGATGGAGCGACTCGAACACTTTGACGCCGCGCTCATGAAAGAGCCGGTACAGCAGCCGTTCGCTCGACAAGGTCGGATCGACGAGTTCGTGATCTTCGACGGTCGCGGCGAGGGCCTTGGCCTCGGCCCAGGCATCGTCCTCGATGAATTCGGCTTGCGCCGTGCCTTCCGGTGCATCGCCGGGGTGAAATTCCTGTTGGCGCTGCCGTTCCGGCGAGACGGGCAGGAATTGCACCATCACGCCGCCCGCGCGCCAATGTGTCCCCGTCGACACGGTAACACTTTCGGCGACCGCAAGGCGCACGAAGGTCGGGATCTGCTCCGACTGGCGGAAATATTGATGGGCCGCCTCTTCCAAGCCATGGCCGTCGAGCGCGACCACGCCTTGGTAGCGGGACATGTCGCCGCCCTGGTCGATGGTGAGCGCAAGATGGCCCGAACCGACCAGTTTGGCGCTCGAATACTTCTCGATGCCCGCTTCCGCCAAGCGCGCGCGGTCGAACCGCGCCATGGCCCGCAGCGCGCTCGGCGCATCGAAATCGACGACCATCATGTCGATGATGCCGTCGGTCTTGGTCTGCAATTGGAAGCGGCCTTCGAGCTTCAGCGCCGAGCCGAGCAGCGCGGTCAGCGCGATCGCTTCGCCAAGCGTGCGCGAGACTGGGTCGGGATAGGCGTGCTGCTTCAAGATGTGATCGATGGCCGCCCCGAGCCGCACGACACGGCCACGCACGTCGAGCGGCTCGACCGCGAAGGGCAGGACGGCATCGTCCCGGCCCGCATCGCTCATCGCCCTTATGGCGGCTTGTGCGTCGTTCATGCCGGCACCGCCCCGAGACACCAGGCAAGAATACCCTTCTGCGCATGCAGCCGGTTTTCCGCCTCATCGAAGACGACAGAATTGGGGCCGTCGATCACCGCATCGGTGACTTCCTCGCCACGATGGGCGGGTAGGCAATGCATGAACAACGCATCCTTATGCGCGGCCGCCATCAGGCGCTCGTTGACCTGATAGGGTGCCAGCAGATTGTGGCGCTGGCGCGCCTCTTCCTCGTCGCCCATGGACACCCAGCAGTCGGACACGACCACATCGGCGCCCTTGGCTGCCTCGAACGGATCGGTGGTGAGTTTCAATTTCGCACCGTTGCGCTTGGCCCAATCGGTGAGCGCGTCCGGCAATTGCAATTCCGGCGGCGTCGCCACGTTGATGTTGAAATCGAATCGTTGCGCCGCATGAATCCAGCTCGCCAGCACATTGTTGGAATCGCCGGACCAGGCGACTGTGCGGCCCTTGATCGGTCCGCGATGTTCCTCGAAGGTCATCACGTCCGCCATCGCCTGGCAGGGATGCGAGCGCTTGGTCAGGCCGTTGATCACCGGCACGGTGGCATGTTGTGCGAGCTCGATCATGTCGTCGTGATTGAGAATGCGGATCATGATCGCATCGACGTAGCGCGAGAGAACGCGCGCCGTATCGGCGATTGTCTCGCCGCGGCCAAGCTGCATTTCCGTGCCCGTCAGCATCAGCGTCTCGCCGCCGAGTTCGCGCATGCCGATATCGAAGGAGACGCGGGTGCGGGTCGAGGGCTGATCGAAAATCATCGCCAGCACTTTGCCGGCGAGCGGTTTCGACGTCGACGGCGCGCCTTTCACGCGCACCGCCTTCATCGAGGCCGCTGCATCGAGAATTTGCCGCAATTCGGGTGTGGAAACTTCACTCAGATCGAGAAAATGCCGCGCACTCATTTCGCAGCTCCCCGCTGCGTCGCGGCCTGGGCGTTTTCGATCTGGACGCAAGCGGCATCGAGGCGTGCAACCGCCTCGCGCACCTCCTCTTCGCCGATGATCAGCGGCGGCAACAGGCGCACGACATTGTCGCCGGCCGGAATGGTCAGCAGATGCTCGGCGCGCGCCGCGGCGGTGAACTCGGTGTTCGGGCACACGGTCTTCAGGCCCATCAGCAGGCCCTCGCCGCGAATCTCCGCGATCACGCCAGGGTGGCGGTCCTTCAATTCGGCGAGGCGCTGCTTGAGCAGCAGGGCGGTCTGCGCGACATGATCGAGGAAACCATCGGCCAGCACCACATCGAGCACGGCATTGCCGACGCTCATGGCGAGCGGGTTGCCGCCGAAGGTCGTGCCGTGGACGCCCGTCGTCATACCTTTGCTCGCCTCGTGGGTCGCAAGGCACGCGCCCATGGGGAAGCCGCCGCCGATGCCCTTGGCGATCGCCATGATGTCCGGCGCAACGCCGGAAAGCTCATGGGCGAAGAATTTGCCGGTACGGCCGACGCCCGATTGCACCTCGTCGAAGATGAGCAGCATGCGATGCGCATCGCAAAGCTCGCGCAGGGCGCGCAGGAAGGCGGCCGGCACCGGGCGGATGCCACCCTCGCCCTGCACCGGTTCAATCAGCAGCGCGCCGGTCTGCGGCGTGATCGCGGCTTTGAGCGCCTCGAGATCGCCGAACGGAACCTGGTGGAATCCCTCGACCTTGGGGCCGAAACCGTCGAGATATTTCTTCTGGCCGCCGGCGGCGATGGTCGCGAGCGTACGGCCGTGGAAGGCGCCCTCGAAGGTGATGATGTGAAACTTCTCGGGATGGCCGTCCGCCGAATGATATTTGCGGGCCATCTTGATCGCGCATTCGAGCGCCTCGGCGCCCGAATTGGTGAAGAACACCACATCGGCGAAGGTCGCGTCGACCAGGCGCTGGGCCAGGCGTTCGCCTTCCGGAATCTGGAACAGGTTCGACGTGTGCCAGATCTTTTGGGCTTGATCGGTCAGGGCCTTGACGAGATGCGGATGGGAATAGCCGAGCGAGGCCACGGCAATGCCGCCGCCGAAATCGAGATATCGCTCGCCATTTGTTGCCGTCATCCAGGCACCGTCTCCCCGCTCGAAAGCAAGGTCGGCGCGGGCATAGGTCGGGAGCAGCGGCGAAGTCACGGGTGCATCTCCATATGCTTGGGCGGAAAAGCCCAGCCAAAAATCAAAGTGCCGCCCCATGGGGACGGCGACCGACACCGCTAAATGTAGGAAATCCGCGCGCTTTGGTCAAATCAGAATCCGTGATCTTTACCATTTGCAAGGCCGTCGATGCGCGGATCATCCGTCTTTGGTGGGGGAGCGTCGCGCGGGTCAAACATGCGACGAATTGATGACATCGCGCCGCGCGATCGCGGGCGGCACGCGTCACTTTTTTGCGGCAGACGATTATCTGCACTTGACTCACGCGGTTGAAATTTTACCGCCGCGACTCACTTGTCTGGGGAAAACCTTGGTGCGGTCAAGGGGACTCTTGCGCGAGATTCAATAGCTAGTGTAAGTTTACCTGCATCAGACACGAGATTTCGTGTCACAGCACATCCGAAAGCGTGAGTGTGAAGCGTTGACCGTTTTTTACGGCTGTTGACTCACGCCTTGGAGTCGCGACGCCTATTGATTGAAAGCGAGAGCCCACATGTCCTGGACAGATGAGCGCGTCGAATATTTGAAGAAGCTCTGGACCGACGGTCTTTCCGCCAGCCAAATCGCGGGGGAGCTCGGCCAAGGGATTACGCGCAATGCGGTGATTGGCAAAGTGCATCGTCTTGGCCTTGCCGGCCGCGAGAAGGCCGCTGCGGCGCCCACCCACGCGGCTCCGCGGCCACGGGTGCGGCCGGCCGCACCGCGGGCGCCGGTGCATCGCTCCTCAACCGTCAGCGTCGGCAATACGGCGCTTGCCGTCACCGCCGATCTTGTGCCCGTCATCGCGCCGCGTCCGATCGAGGACATCGTCATTCCGATGTCGGAGCGGGTCACGCTGATGGAATTGCGCGAATCCATGTGCCGCTGGCCGCTCGGCGACCCGACGACGAGCGAATTCCGCTTCTGCGGCTCGAAAACGCCCGGGGTCGGCGCCTATTGCGCCCATCATTCGCGTATCGCCTATCAGCCGCCGCAGGACCGTCGCCGCGAACGAGAGCGCGAGCGCCGCGCCGCGGCTGCCGGCCGGTAATCGGCGAGCGTTTCCGGCGCCATGAGCCGCCGCACGCTTGCCGGGCGCTGTTATTGCGGCGCCGTGCATTATGTGGTGGCGGATGATTTCGCCTATGCGCTCAATTGCCATTGCTCCGATTGCCGGCGCACGACGGGCTCGGCCTTCAAATCTTTCGCCGGTATTGCGCGCGAGCGCCTGACCATCACCAAGGGCGCCGAGGACCTTTTGATTTTCGGCGAGGAGAACGCCAACAACACCCATTGCCGGCACTGCGGCTCGTTGCTGTTCTCAGTGGTGCGCGAGGGAGCCTATGTTCATGTGGCCATGGGTACGCTCATCGACGATCCCGGCATCCGCCCGTCGGCGCATATTTTCGTCGGCTCGAAAGCGCCCTGGTTCACGATCACCGACGATCTGCCGCAATATCAAGGGCATGTGGTGCCGAGCGATGCGCCGCCGGATTGAACCTTCTTGCCAAAATGCCTTTGATCCTGAAACGCTCTTGAAATAGCCATTTTTATCGCGACCCTGCCGGCCTGTTTGGAGCGATGGATTGAGCATGGATTGGCATCATGTCTGGCCGGTCATTCTGGCGGCCTTTCTCGCCTCGTTGGTGGAATTTGTCGAAGCGCTGACCGTGGTTCTCGCGGTCGGCACGGTGCGCGGCTGGCGCGGCGCGCTCGCGGGCACAGGCATCGCGCTTGCAACCCTTTGCCTCATCGTCATCGTGCTCGGCCCGGCGCTCACGCAAATCCCGCTCACTTACGTGCAACTCGTGGTCGGCGCGTTGTTGCTGCTGTTCGGCATGCGGTGGCTGCGCAAGGCCGTGCTGCGCGCCGCCGGCGTCATTCCCCTGCATGATGAAGCAGCAACCTTCGCAAAAGAGACGGCGAACCTCCGCGGCCTGGCGCAAGCGGGTCCCGGCTGGGACAAGATCGCGGTGACGGCCGCCTTCAAGATCACCATGCTCGAAGGGCTCGAGGTCATTTTCATCGTCATCGCGGTGGGGGCAGGTCCTGGCCTGTTGCTGCCGGCCTGCTTCGGCGCCCTCGCCGCACTGCTGCTGGTGGTTGCCCTCGGCCTCCTGTTGCACCGGCCGATTGCTACGTTGCCGGAGAATACGCTCAAATTCGCCGTCGGCGTCCTGCTGTCGGCCTTTGGCACCTTCTGGGTGGGTGAGGGGATCGGCGCCGCCTGGCCCGGCGAAGATTGGTCGATCCTGGCGCTGACTTTTGCCTTCCTTTTGGCCGCCCTCGCCGCCGTTCACCTTTGCAAACAGCGCGCGGGAACGCAGCCGCTTCGCCCCACCGGGGACGCGTCATGACTTGGATGAAGACGATTGCGACGGAAGTTTGGGGCCTTTTCGTCGACGACGGCCATTTTGCCGTCTCCATCGTGCTGTGGCTTGCCGTGACCGGCGGATTGCTGCCGCGGCTCGGCATCGACTCGTCATGGCTGGGGATAATCCTGTTCGCCGGCCTCGGCCTGATCCTGCTCGAGAGCGCGATCCGCCGCGCCAGTAAGTAGCCAGATTGCCGAGGGGATAGCGAGGTGAGGGGCTGTGCGAAATAAAATATAGTATTTATATAGAATAAATATACAATGTGTGCATCCACGCAGTCGGAGACACCGGCGCGAGGACCGATAAAGCCTTGAAGCGACACTCGGATCGGATGCAGCGGCATGGCGCGAAGCAAGCATATTCTGGTGATCGGCGGCGGCGCGAGCGGCGTGCTGATGGCGGTGCATCTCTTGCGCCGCCCCCATGTGCGGGTCACGCTGGTGGAGCGCCGGGTCGAACTCGGCGCGGGCATCGCCTATGGTACCAGCCATCCCGACCATCTCCTGAACGTGCGCGCCGCCAATATGAGCGCCTTCCCGGACGATCCGCAGCATTTCTGGCGCTGGGCGACCAATCACCAAAAAAGCGACTGTCCCGACGCCGAGACTTTCGCGCCGCGCCGCCTCTATCGCGCCTATCTCGCCCACCTTCTGGCCCCGTATCTCGCGCCGCATGCCGACGCGCGATTGAAAATCCTGCACAATGAAGTGACTCATTTGGCGCCGACCCGGCGGGGGGTCGAAGCGCTGCTCCTGTCCAAGGATCGGCTCTATGCCGATAAGGCCGTTCTGGCGACGGGGAACGAGGGGCCACCGCAGCCTGTCGCCTCCTGGCGTTTCGATGGCTGGCTGAACGGTGAGGCGCAAATTCTCGCACCCGATAAGACCGTCGTGATCGTCGGAACCGGCTTGACCATGGCGGACCGCGTCTTGTCCCTGCTGCACGGCGGCCACCAGGGCCCGATCGTGGCGATCTCGCGGCGCGGACTGAAACCGCAGCCGCATGGGGCCGCGCCGCCGCTGCAGATCAATGCCGCCGGCGTGCCTTTTGGCGCCGGAATCGCCACTTTGATGCGCTGGCTGCGCGGCCTTATCCGCGCCCATACAGCGGCCGGCGGCGATTGGCGCGGCGTGGTCGATGGCTTGCGCCCGCATACCCAGGCGCTGTGGCGCGGCCTGCCGCTCGACGCGCGGCGGCGCTTTCTGCGGCACGCCCGGCCTTGGTGGGATAGCCACCGCCACCGCATGGCGCCAAGCGCTGCAAGGACGATCGCGGAAGCCGAAGCGCGTGGCCAATTGACGATCGTTGCCGGGCGGGTCGAACGTTTCGAGCCGGAAAAAGATCACGTGACGGTGCATTACAGCGCGCGGGGCAAGAGCCGGCGCATCGCGGCACAGGCGGTGTTCGAATGCCGCGGCCGTGCCGATAATATTGCCGCCACCGCCAATCCCATCATCCAAATGCTTTTCGCCTCGGGCCAGGCGCGGCCCGATGCCTTGTCGTTCGGCCTGGATGTTGCGGCGAACTGCGCCCTGATCGGGGTGGACGGCGAGGACTCGGACCGGCTTTATGCCCTCGGTCCGGTGACCGCCGGGGTGTTTTGGGAGATCGTCGCGGTGCCCGACATTCGCCGGCAGGCGGTCGCGCTCGCCACTGCGCTGGTCGACGAACATGAGCTAGTGTATTGATATTTATGTGAAAGACAAATTTTGTTCCATTTCTGGAAATGGCTGTTGACAGATCGGCGGTTTTATACAAAATTATTTCTATTGAATTTATAGAAATATAAATTCAATCGCGGCATTTGAGGGAGCAGCTTGCACCGCGTCACCCATTGCTAAAGCGCCACGATGAAATTCGTGGGTCCCATAACGAGAGGACCAGCCATGACCAAGACCTGTCGACGCTGAACCGGACCATCGCCGCCACATCGGCGCGCGCTCTTCACCTCGTGACATCACCTTCCGCCTGCCGCTGCACAACGACGCGCGCGCATGGTTTTGGATTTGCAACAAGGACATCCCATGACTTTCACCCGCCGTTCCCTTCTTGGCGCCAGCGCCCTTCTCGCGGGCCTCGCCCTCTCCTCCGCCTCGGCTTTTGCCGACGGCAAAAAAGTCGTCGTCGGCTACCAGACCGACGCGGTTCCCTCCAGCGTTGCCATCGCCAATGGCGATTTCGCCAAGACCACCGGCTATGACATCGATTTCCGCCGCTTCAATTCCGGCGCCGAGATTTTCGCGGCCATCGCCTCGGGCGACGTGCAGGTCGGCTATGTCGGCTCCAGCCCCTTTGCCGCCGCGACCAGCCGCGGCCTCGACGTGAAGGCGTTCTACCTTGCCTCGACCTCGGGCACCGATGAAGCCTTGATCGCGCGCAATGGCTCGGGCATCGAAACGCCCGCCGACTTGCGCGGCAAGCGCCTCGCCGCGGCGCCGGTTTCGACCGACCACTATCAGTTGCTGTCGGTGCTGAAGCAGGAAGGCATTGCCGAAAAGGATGCACAGGTCTTCGCCATTCCGCAGCAGGACATTGTCGCAGGCTGGAACCGCGGCGATATCGATGCCGCTTTCGTCTGGGATCCCGCGCTCACGGAAATCAAGAAAACCGGGAAGGTGCTGCTGACCGCGAAACAAGTGGCCAACCGCGGCGCGCCGACCTTCTCGGTGTGGGTGGCGACAAACGCCTTTGCGAAAGACAATCCGAAATTCTTGGCGCAATTCGCCAGCGTGATCAACAAATACACGACCTCCTATCTCAACGATAAGGCCGCCTGGGGTCCGGATTCGGACAATGCCAAGGCGCTCGCCAAATTGCTAGGCGGGACGCCGCAGGATCAGGCGGCGGCGCTCGCCAATCCCGTCTTCGTAACGCTGAATGAGCAGGCCTCCGACGCTTGGCTCGGTGGCGGCGACAAAGGCGGTGTCGCGCAAATCCTGAAGGCGACATCGGCGTTCTTGAAAGACCAGAAGAAGATCACGAGCGTGCTGCCGAGCTACGGCGCCTTCGTGACGACCGATGCCGTCGAGGCGGCCCAGCAAGTGACGAATTGACGCGAACACGATGAGCACTGCGACTTCAAAACTGCAGTGTTTATCCTCCCCGACTCGGCCCGGGATCCAGGACAAAGCCCCACATGTTGCAAGACGTGCCTCTGTCCCAGGGCGAATGAAATTGCGCATTTGCCCGCAACCATGGATCCCGGGTCGAGCCCAAGCGAATGCAACAGTTTTACTGCGCACCTAGATGCGACTGTTCACCCACTAAAGTTTTGCCCCGATGTCCATCTCTCTCCCAAACATCGGAGCAATCATAGGGCCGTCCAGTTTCCTCATTCTGGACGGCCCCTTTTTTGAGGCCGCCATGCTCAAGATTCACAATGCCTCCGTATTCTTCAAAGGTCCGCGCAACGCGCCGGTCAAAGCGCTGGATCGCATCACGCTCGACATCGCGGACGGCGAGATCGTCGTCGCGCTGGGCACATCGGGGTGCGGCAAATCCACTCTCTTGAATGCGATCGCCGGTTTCCTGCCGCTCAGCCAAGGCACGATCACCTTGCGCGGCCGCGCGATCGAAGGACCGGGGGCCGATCGCGGCGTCGTGTTTCAGAAAGACACGCTGCTGCCCTGGAAAAGCGTGATCGACAATGTGGCGCTCGGGCTCGATTTTTCCGGTCTCGGCAAGGCACAGGCGCGCAGCCGCGCACGCGATCTCTTGCGGCTCGTCGGCTTGCAGGATTTCGAAGCCTCACCGCCCTACGAACTATCGGGCGGCATGCGTCAACGCGTCGGCATTGCCCGCGCGCTTGCGACCGATCCGGCGATTCTGCTGATGGACGAACCGTTCGGCGCGCTCGACAGTTTCACGCGCGAGCAGATGCACGATTTGCTGATTTCGCTTTGGACCAAAACCGGCAAGACGATCTTTCTCATCACCCATTCGATCGAGGAGGCGTTGAGCCTCGGTACGCGCGTGCTCGTCATGTCGCCGCGCCCTGGCCGCATCGTCGCACGCTATGAAACCGCCTTCGTGCATCGCCTTGCCGCAGACGGCGACCGCGCCGTGCTGGAGGCCGATCTCGATTTCATCCGGCTGCGCAATGAGATTCGCGCACTCATTCACCGTTCCGGCCCGCAGCCGGCGCATGCTCCCGAGGCCATCGCCCATGTCTGATCTCTCCGCCATCCGAACCGGCGCTGCAGCCACCGAAGACGATCCGCCGCGCCTCGTGCGCTTGCGCGCCGGCGATTGGAATGCGGGCCAAACCGGTCTGATCAGCGCGGCCACGATTCTCGTGCTGCTTTTCGCCTGGTGGCTCGTCACGAGCCTTCATCTCGTTGCGCCGCTGTTCCTGCCGACGCCGCAAGAAGTGCTCGCGCAATTGTACGCGGTGTTTGAGGACGGCTATGCCAATGCGACCCTTTGGCAGCATCTCTCGGCGAGCCTCATCCGCATTTTCTCCGCCGCGGCCTTCGCGCTTCTCATCGGCGTGCCGTTGGGGCTCGCCATGGGCGTGAGCCGCTGGGCCAAGGGCATTTTCGATCCGCCGATCGAATTTTACTGGCCGCTGCCGCCTTTGTCCTATCTGCCGCTGATGATCATCTGGTTCGGCATCGGCGAGACCTCGAAAATCCTGCTTCTCGCCCTCGCCATGTTCGCGCCCATCTGCCTTTCGGCGCAAGCCGGCGTGCGCTCGGTGCCGGTCGAACGAGTGAATGCGGCGCTGTCGCTCGGCGCGACGAAATGGCAATTGTTCCGCCATATCGTGCTGCCGAGTGCGCTGCCGGAAATTCTCACCGGCACGCGTATCGCGCTTGGCGTCGGCTGGGGCACGCTGGTGGCGGCGGAACTGATCGCCGCGACGCGCGGCATCGGCTATATGATCCTCTCCGCCTCGCAGTTCCTCGCCACTGATGTGGTGTTCGTCGGGATTCTGGTGATCGCCGCTTGGGCTTTCGCATTTTCCTACGCGCTGCGGCTCATCGAACGCGTGCTCGTGCCGTGGAAAGGCAAAATGTGACGGAAAGGCGCTCGCCAAGGATCAAGGTCCCAGCGATCTCGGCCGAAAAATACGAATAGGGCGAGAGTCGCTTAGGGCAAGAAGCGCTCCTTGTCGAACCTCCGAATTGCCCTAAGCTTTTGTTCTATCGCATTTTCACCGCGCGGATCGCTGGCTCTTGCCCAACGCCGCTTTTTTGCGAAACACCGCCTTAATCCGGGTTCGTCCCATGGGGAGCCGGCGCCAGCTTGGCCTGCTTCGCGCGCTCGATCCCCTCGAGCACCATCTTCTGTGCCTCGGCGGCATCACCCCAGCGGACCACCTTGACCCATTTGCCCTTTTCCAAGTCCTTGTAATGCTCGAAGAAATGCTGGATCTGCTGCAGCGTGATCTCGGGCAGATCGGTATAATTTTGCACCTTGGTATAGCGTTTGGTCAGCTTGTCGGAGGGCACCGCCAGCAGCTTTTCGTCGAAGCCCGCCTCGTCCTCCATGACCAGAACGCCCACGATGCGGCAGGAGATGACGCCCCCGGGCACGATGGCGCGAGTATTGGCGACAACCACGTCGCACGGGTCGCCGTCGCCGGACAGCGTGTGCGGAATGAAGCCGTAATTGCCGGGGTAGCGCATCGACGTATAGAGGAAGCGGTCGACGAACAGCGCACCCGATTCTTTATCCATCTCATATTTGATCGGTTCGCCGCCGATGGGGACTTCGATCACGACATTGACGTCGACAGGCGGGTTTTTGCCGATTGGCACGGCGTCCAAGCGCATATGAGGCTCCCTAGCTGAACAATCGTGGAGGTTTACGCTGTCGGCAACCCCGACCGCAAGAGCGCAAACCGGGCGCAATCGGTAAATCTTCGCAAAGGTATGGCCTTTTCGAGCGCCATTGGGTATGCGCTAGGGTCAATTTTTCCCACGAACTTAAGACCGACCATGATCCGCACCGCCTTGATGAATGTGATGACCGCCGCCGCCCTCAAGGCCGGACGGGGCTTGAGACGCGATTTCGGCGAGGTGGAAAATCTGCAGGTCTCGCTGAAAGGCCCGGGCGATTTTGTCTCCGCAGCCGACAAAAAGGCGGAAAAGATCCTGTTCGAGGAATTGTCGAAGGTGCGGCCCGGCTACGGATTCGAAATGGAGGAGGGCGGCTCGGTCGCCGGCACCGACAAGGCGCATACGTGGCATGTCGACCCGCTGGACGGCACCACCAACTTCCTGCACGGCGTCCCCTATTTCGCCGTCTCGATCGCGCTCGAACGAGATGGGCAGATTGTCGCGGGTGTCGTCTACAATCCGGTCACCGAGGATATGTATATCGCCGAGCGCGGGCAGGGAGCCTACCACAATAACCACCGGATCCGCGTTTCGGTCCGCCGCGAGATCGCCCATGCGCTCGTCGGCTGCTCCATCCCGCATCTCGCCGCGGCCAAGGAACATCCGCGCTTCAAGCGTGAGCTCGAAGAGGTGATGGCGAGCGCCGGCAATGTCCGCAATTTCGGCGCCATCGCCCTCGATATGGCGGCGGTCGCCGCCGGCCGCATCGACGCCCTGTGGGGCCGCGGCGCGGATTCGTGGGATATTGGCGCGGGCAGCATTCTCGTGCGCGAAGCGGGCGGCTATGTCGCCACCATCGAGGGCGGCGACGATTATCTGACCAAGCGGTCGCTGTGCTGCGGCAACGAATATATCCAGCGCGCCTTGCTGATGTTGTTGAAAAAGGCGGCATAAACCCGGTCCTCTAGCCGAAAGCAGGGGGGTGCAAGACGGATCCGGTCTTGATTACGTCACCTTCCCGGCGTCTGATGGGCCAAACTTAACGGAATCAGATGCGCGCATCGAACGACCCTTATCGCCTGTCCGCCCCCAGCATTTTCTTGTTCCGGATGCTGGTGTTCCTGGTGCTGGCGGCACTGGTCGCGGTCATTCTCAACCGGAAGATCCAGACGGCCTTCATGGCCAATCCGGGCCTCAACAGCATCATCATCGGCTCGCTCGCCATCGGCATCATCTTGAGTTTTCGGCAAGTGGTGCGCCTGTTCAGGGAAGTGCGCTGGGTCAACAGTTTGAAGAAACCGTTCGATCCGCGACGGCCGGTCCGTCCGCCGGTGCTGCTCGCGCCGATGGCGACGATGCTCGGCGATCAGGCCGGGCGCAGTGCGATCTCCACCGTCACGCTGCGGGCGATTCTCGATTCCATCGGCACCCGGCTCGACGAATCGCGCGAGATCGCACGCTACCTCACCGGGCTTCTCGTCTTTCTCGGCCTGCTTGGCACGTTCTGGGGCTTGCTCGAAACCGTCGGTTCGATCGGCGGCGTGATCAAATCCATGCAGGGCGGCAGCGACGCGGGTGTGATGTTCGACAACCTGAAGAACGGCCTGCAGGAGCCGCTCGCCGGTATCTCGATCTCCTTCACCGCCTCGCTTTTCGGCCTTTCCGGTTCGCTGATCCTCGGCTTTCTCGACCTGCAGGCGGGTCAGGCGCAAAATCGCTTCTACAACGAGCTCGAAGACTATCTTTCCGCCTCAGCGCTCGACATGCCGACGATCCAGGCGACGGGCTTGCCCGAGGACCTGCAGGCGGCGCTGAGCCATATCATCGCGAGCCACGACGGCCCGGGCGGCGCCTCGGCTGCCGCCATGGCCAATCTCGCCGAAGGCATCCAGAATCTGGTGCAGCACATGCGGCAGGAGCAGCAGATGATCCGCGACTGGGTCGAGGCGCAGGCCGATCAGCAGAAGGATATTCGCAGCTTGCTGGAAAAACTTGCGGCACAGCCCAAATTGCCCGCCGTGCGGCGTGAAGAGCACCTCGGCTAGCCATGGCTCTGGCGCGTCACCGCAGCCGCAGCCGCGGCATCGATTATTGGCCGGGTTTCGTCGATGCGCTCTCGACCCTGCTGCTCGTCATCGTGTTCCTGTTGTCGGTCTTCATGCTGGCGCAATTCTTCTTGTCGCGCGAGGTGACGAGCAAGGATACGGCGCTGACCAAGCTCAATCAGCAGGTTGAGCAGCTCACCCAATTGCTGGCGCTCGAGCGCAACGCGAAAACCAATGTGCAGGCCAATCTCGACGTGTTGCAGACGACGCTCGATTCCAAGGAAAAGGAGCGCCAGCGCCTGCAAGGCCTGATCGACCAGAACGCCAGCGGCCAGAGCGCCGCCAATAGCCAGGTGGCCGCGGCCAGCACTGCGCTCGATGCCGAAAAGCAGATCTCGGCCCAGGCGCTGGCGCAAGTCGATATTCTCAATCAGCAGATTGCCGCGCTGCGGCGCCAACTTGCGGCCCTCGAGGATGCGCTTTCGGCCTCCGAAACGCGCGACAAGCAATCCCAGGCGCAGATCGCCGATCTCGGCTCGCGCCTCAATGTCGCGCTTGCCCAGAAAGTGCAGGAATTGTCGCGCTATCGCTCCGATTTCTTCGGCCGCCTGCGCGAGATCTTAGGCAACCGGCCCGGCATTCTGGTGGTCGGCGACCGCTTCGTGTTCCAATCCGAAGTGCTCTTCGAAGTCGGCCAGGCCAGCATCAATCCGAACGGCAAACAGGAACTCGACCAGGTCGCAGCCGCCATCACCGATCTGCAGCGCGAAATTCCGCCGGAAATTCCATGGGTCCTGCGGGTCGACGGCCATACCGACAAGCGGCCGATCCAATCGGTGCAGTTCCCCTCCAATTGGGAGCTATCCTCGGCCCGCGCCATCGCTGTCGTGCAATATCTGATTTCCAAAGGCATTCCGCCCGATCGTCTGGTCGCGGCAGGCTTCGGCCAATATCAGCCGCTGGAACAGGGCGACGACGACGAGACCCTGCGCCGCAACCGCCGCATCGAGCTGAAATTGACCGAGCGATGAGCGGCCTTACCCTGGCGCCGTTCCGGGCCGAAAATCTGCCCGCGCTCGCCGATTTGTGGATCGAAGCCTGGGCGCCGGTGCTGCCTCAAATCGATTTCGCCGCCCGCCGCCCTTGGTTCGAGGAACATGTCGCGGCGTTGCAGAACAACGGTGCCAAGGTGATTTGCGCCTTCGACGCGAGCGGCCTCATCGGCTTCGTCACCATCGACGCTGACCAGCATTACATCGACCAGATCGCGCTCGCGCCCCGGGCGCAAGGCAGCGGCGCGGCACGGCGCCTGCTCGAGGCAGCGCGCGCCCTTTCGCCGCACCTGTTGCTGCTCGACGTCAATGTCGACAATCCGCGCGCGCTCCGCTTCTACGTGCGCGAAGGCTTTTACCAGATCGGCGAGGGGATAAGCACCCGTTCCGGTCTCAAAACCGTGAAACTGGAGTGGCGGTCGTGAAATTCTCACCTCTTTGGCTAAGTCCCGCGCTTTCCCCGCGTGGGTCACTATGGCATAAGCGACCGGTCATGCCGCCGCCGCGGGTTGGAAACATCATTTTATGAAGCGCTTTCTTGATTTTCTCTGGCCAGCTCTTGGCTTGGTGGCGGTCGTCATTTCGGTCTCTCTGCTGTACAGGGAATTTCAGGGCGAAGCGGTCGGGGCGCATGTCTGGGCCAGGCTGCATCAAATCACGCCGTCGCAATATTTTGCCGCCGGCCTCTCGACCCTCGTCGCCTATGCCGCGCTCGCCTGGTACGACCGGATCGCTTTGCAGCATCTCAACGTCACGCACATTTCCTGGCCATTCATCTCGCTCTGCTCGTTCACGACCTATGCCTTGTCGCACAATATCGGCGCGTCGGTCTTTTCCGGGGCAATGGTGCGCTATCGCGCCTACTCGACCAAGGGGCTCAGCGCCACGCAAGTGGCGATTCTCGTGGCCTTCTGTTCGCTCACCTTCGGCCTTGGGGTCATTCTGCTTGCCGGGTTGGTGCTGACCATCGAACCGACCGAGCTTAGGCGGCTCGAAGGCCTCGTGCCGGGTTTCCTAACCCATCGCGAGTATGCGATCTGGATCGGTGGGGCGTTTCTCGCCTTCATCGGCCTCTATGTCGCCGGCTCGGTCCTGCGCCTGCACCCGCTGGTGATCGGTAAGTTCAAGCTGGAATATCCCCGCCCCGGAATCATGGTGCGCCAATTGATCGCGGCGCCGCTCGAGCTCTTCGGTGCGGCCGGCATCATCTATTTCGCGCTGCCCGCCGACAGCAATCCCGGTTATTTCGTCGTGCTGGGGATGTTCCTGGCGTCGTTCTCTGCGGGGCTTGTCTCCAATGCACCGGGCGGCCTGGGCGTGTTTGAATTTTTCTTCGTGCATTGCCTGCCGGAAGTGCACAAAACGGCTGTCCTCGCCGCGCTCATCGTCTTCCGGCTGTTCTACCTGATTGTCCCGCTGATCTTCGCGATTTTCGTGGTGATCATTTTCGAGAGCCGCAAGGCCGAACAGGCGTTGCATCATCATGAGGATGGCGAGCCGTCCTCGCAGAAATCCTATCCGCCTGCGGATGCCTGAGAACGGGCCGGAGTTGCGCCGGCCCTTAAAGGACTATTGCCGGTATTGCTGAATGCGGGTCGTGCGCAGGCCTGCCATGCCGTGCTGGTCGATCGACATCTGCCAGCTCAGGAACTCGTCCACGGTCAGAGTATAGCGGTTGCAGGCCTCTTCCAGCGACAACAGGCCGCCGCGCACCGCGGCAACCACTTCGGCCTTACGCCGGATCACCCAGCGCTTGGTGGAGGACGGGGGCAAATCGGCAATGGTCAGAGGGCTGCCATCGGGTCCGATGACGTATTTGATCCTCGGACGGTGCGGTTCGGTCATTTTGGTTACTCACATACTCACTGACCACTGGAATAAGGCGAGCATAAGGGCCGTGGTTTAAGATTTACCTAAACCGCCCTGCCGGCATTCGGCTGAAATCCCCGGGAAATCGGGCCGTTTCTTGCCAAAGTCTGAACGTCGGGTGTCAATTCGTCCGAGATCGGCACAGGTATTGACGCGGACTTTCCCCTCGTTGCACTTAAGGGAGACGGGCGCGGGTCGCCGGAACCGGATGGGTCAATGGATTCTTTGGAAACTCTCGATGGCGAAGGCCCCCTGTGGCAGCAGATTCGCCGGGCGCTGGCGAAGAACATCGCCTCCGGTCGGTGGCCGCCCGGCGCCAAGATCCCCAAGGAAACCGACCTGATTGCCCGGTACGGCGCGGCACGCATGACCGTGCACCGGGCCATCCGCAGCCTCGCCAGCGAAGGGCTGGTGCAGCGCAAGCGCAAATTCGGGACGGTGGTCGCGGTGCGCCCGCCGGACCGGCCGGTGCTGGAAATCTGGGACATTGCCGGCGAGGTCGCGCGCAGCGGCGGCCGATATTCCTTCACCGTCATCGAACGCGAAATCTTAAAGAGCGAGGATCCGCGCCGCGAGGTACTGGCCGTGCCGGCGGACACGCCCCTGTTGTGGCTGGTGAGCCTGCACAGTGCCAACGACGAGCCTTTGCAATTGGAGGAGCGGGTCATCAACCTCGCCACGGCCCCGCAGGCCGAAGCGGAAAAGTTCGACGCCGTTCCGCCCGGTACCTGGCTGCTCAACCATTTGGCCTGGACCGAGGCCGAGCACACGATTTCGGCGCAGGAGGCGCCACGCGGCATTGCCCAGAAGCTCGACATGCTGGAGGGCAGTGCCTGTCTCGTGGTGGAGCGGCGCACCTGGAACGACGACGCGCCGATCACCTTCGCCCGCCTCTGGCACGATGGCGCTCGGCGGCGCCTGTCAGGCCGCTTTCAGCCGTTGAAAAGCACCTAAGGGCAGGAAAATCACCACGTTACCGAGCAGGATCAGCACCAGGCCGAGCGCGGCGGTGAGGCTCCAGGCGTAATTTTCCAGCAGTGCCGAGAGCAGCAGCGCGATGATCGGCGAGAGCACGGTGACATAGGCCGCGCGCTCGGGCCCGATGTGGGCGACCACCGCGAGATAGGCCAGAAATGCCACGACCGAGGCGATCAGCGCGAGATAGGCGAGCGCGCCAAGGTATTGCACCGACATTTCCGGCATGAAGCCATGGCCGCGGACGATGACGCCGCAGGCCAGGACCAGCGAGCCCCAGGCCATGCCGCGCGCCACCGCATTAGGTAGGCTGACACCTTCGGCGGCGATGCGGCGCGAGATGAGATTGCCGAGCGAGAAGCAATAAGTGCCGGCCAAGGCGAGCGCGATGCCGAGGCCGGTTTGCGCGCCCTGCAGGTGCAATTGGTCGGCGAACAGCAGTCCGACGCCGCAGGTGCCGAGCAGCGCGCCGCCGACCACGCGGGACGACGGCCGGATGCCGTGAAACAGCCATTGGTTGCAGGCATTGAACACGGTGGCGAGACTGAACACGACTGACACGATGCCGCTCGGCACATAGGCCTCGGCCGCGTAGAAGCATTGGAAATTCACGCAGAACAGGCACAGGCCGAGTGCCGCGAACCACAGATGCTGGTGCCAGGACACCGGCTGCCAGCGCTTGGCGAGCCAAAGCCACAGCCAGATCACCATCGTGCCGAAAAAGAAGCGCAGGAAGATGGACGTATCGGCCGGCACCGGACCCAATTGCAGATGGATGCCGTACCACGACAGGCCCCAGGCCAGAACGACGATGAGGAAGAGGATAGGTGTCACGCGAAAACACTCCTTGGCGGGAGTGTGTTTTGGCGCATCAAACCGCCTTGAGTCTGCCAAGCCTCGCGAGACTTTGTCACGATCTTGCGATTTTCTTGCAAGGGCGCGGCAGGAAAAGATTGCATAGCGCTGGCAAATCCGCTCTCTTCGCGCTCATGTCGGCTTTGCAAGGCTACGCGGTTTTCGACCATCTCTATGGCGCGAAAGTTCCCTTACGCGCGTCGTCCCATTTTGGCGCCGGGCTTGCGGCAGCTTTGTGGGATCGCAATGAGATCACCGATTCGGTCTATGACGCGCCGAACCATCACACGTTGAGCCTCTATGTCTCCGGCGGCACGGATTTCGTGCGTCGCTTCGGCAAGACCATCATGCCAAGTCATGGCGAGGGCAGCCTGTGCCTGATGCCGCGCGGCGCCCGCTGCGTCTGGGGCGTCAGCGGCAGCATTCAGCTCTTCCATCTCTACATATCGCGCCAAGCCTTCGACCACGCCGTGGCGGAGACTTTGGGCGGCGATCCCGCGCGCATCAGCCTGCGCGACGAAACCTATTTTCGCGACCCCGTGCTCGAAGGCATGATCCGCGCCGCCATCCTGCCGCTGAATTGGGACGAGCCGGCCGAACGGATCGCCGTCAGCCACGCGGGACAAAGCATTCTCGCCTATCTCCTCGCGCGGATGAGCGAGCGCGGCCCCCGCGCGCTCGACGCGGCCGGTGGCCTCGCGCCGCAGATGCTGCGGCGCGTGCAGGACTTCGTCGCGGCCCATCTCGCCGAACCTTTGGCGATTGCCGATCTCGCCGCTTGCGCGGACCTCAGCCCCTATCATTTCGCCCGCGCGTTCAAGCGCTCGACGGGGGAGGCGCCGCATGCGTTCGTGACGCGCCAGCGCATCGCGCGCGCCAAGACCCTGCTGCACGACGCCCCGCTCGCCGATGTCGCCGCGGCGTGCGGCTTCGCCAGCCAAAGCCACTTCACCGCCCGCTTTCGCGAAGCGACCGGCGTCACGCCGAAGGTTTTTCGCGACCTTTAGGTTGCCGCCGCGATGCGTCGCATCGCCTTGCGCCAATTCGCCTCCACCGCATCGCGCGCATGGTGGCGGCCGTCGCTAACGACCTTCTCGCCGCCGATGAACACGTCGCGCACCGGTGAGCGGCGGCAGGCGAAAATCCAGGTGTCGAGCAGCGCATCGCCGGAGCGCTCGATCAGCGTCGGGTCGTTGTTGTCGAGCACGGTGATATCGGCGCGATAGCCCGGCGCGATCTTGCCGATCGGCAGCCCCAAAGCCTGCGCGCCGCCTTTCGCCGCCTCTTCGAACAGCAACCGCCCGGTCGAGCGCTTGGGTTCGCTCAGGCGATTGCGCGCGCGGTCGTGCAGCCGCTGCGAATATTCGAGCGTGCGCAGCTCTTCGGCGAGCGAAATGCAGATGTTGGAATCGGTGCCGACGCCGACTGTGCCGCCTGCGCCTAAGAATGCGACGCCGGGGAAAATGCCGTCGCCGAGATTGCTTTCGGTCACCGGGCAGAGGCCGGTAACCGCGCCGCTCGCCGCCGAGCGCCGGGTTTCGTCGGCGGTCATGTGGGTCGCATGGATGAGGCACCAGCGCGCATTCACATCCGCATGGTCGAGCAGCCATTGCACCGGCCGCGCACCGGTTGCCGCGACGCAATCCTCCACTTCCTTGGTCTGCTCGGCGATATGAATATGGAACGGGCCTTCGGCATGGACTTTCGCCAGGGCTGCTAGCTCTTCCGCCGTCACGGCCCGCAGCGAATGCGGCGCGACGCCCATGCGGCCGTTCGGTAAGGCTTGCGCCGCCGCCGCGCCGCCTGCATGCACGCGGGCGAAAAGATCGAGATCGCAGATGAAGCGCCGCTGCCCGTCCGAAGGTGCCGCACCGCCAAAGCCGCTATGGGCGTAAAACACCGGCAGCAGCGTCAGGCCCATGCCGGTCTGCGCCGCCGCCGCGACGACGCGCTTACTGAGTTCGGCCGGATCGTCGTAAGACCGCCCGTCCGGCTGGTGATGGACATAGTGAAATTCGGCGACCGCGCTGTAGCCGCTTTCCAGCATCTCGACGAAAGCGAGCGCCGCAATGGCTTCGACATCCTCCGGGCGGAGCGCCAGGGCGAAGCGATACATTTCCGCCCGCCACGTCCAGAAATGGTCCTCGGTCTCGCCGCGCCGCTCCGACAGGCCGGCAAAGCCGCGCTGGAACGTATGGCTATGCAGGTTGCCGACCCCCGGCAGGGCGATGCCCGCGACTTTCGCAGCACCAGCCCGCGCGGCCGGCGGCGCATCGGCGGTCACGCGGGCGATCGTCCCGTTTTCCACCTCCACCAGAACGTCTTTTTTCCATCCATCCGTCGTCAAAGCCTGCGTGAAGAGTAAACTGGGCACTTGTGCGCTCCTCAATCTTCGGTTATATGTCTATACATATTGCTGCAGCTCGCAGCAAAATGCAAGCGAAACCCGGGAGGCATTCTTTGTCGAGCCAGATGTTGGTTGACCGTCTGTGGCTGAACGCCCGCCTGGCGACCATGGCGCCGGACCAGCCTGGGCTGGGAATCGTCGAGGACGGCGCCATCGCCGCCCTCAACGGCTATATTGTCTATGCCGGCCCGGCCGGCGACCTGCCCGCCAATCTCGAGGCGAAGGAGCGGATCGATTGCGAGGGGCGGTGGATCACGCCCGGCCTCGTCGACTGCCACACCCATCTCGTCTATGGCGGCAATCGTGCGCGCGAATTCGAGCTGCGCCTGAAAGGCGCGAGCTACGAAGAGATCACGCGGGCCGGCGGCGGCATCGTCTCCTCGGTGCGCGCGACGCGCGAGGCGAGCGAAGGCGCGCTGATCACTAGCGCCTTGCCGCGGCTCGACGCGCTGATCCATGAAGGCGTCACCACCATCGAAATCAAATCGGGCTACGGACTTGATACGCCTTCCGAATTGAAGCTGCTGCGCGCGGCAAAGCGCCTTGGCGCCGTGCGTCCGATTTCGATCACGACCACATTCCTGGGCGCGCATGCCCTGCCGCCCGAAGCGAACGGCGACAAGGACGCTTATATAAAGCGCGTGTGCGACGAGATGCTGCCTGCGGTGGTGCAGGAAAAGCTCGCGGATGCGGTGGACGGATTCTGCGAAGGCATCGCCTTTTCGCCGGAGCAGATCGCCCGCGTCTTCATGGCGGCGAAAGCCGCTGGGCTGCAGGTGAAACTGCATGCCGATCAATTGTCAGATCTGGGCGGCGCCGCGCTTGCCGCGCGCTTCGATGCGCTGTCCGCCGACCATCTCGAATATACGAGCGAAGAGGGCGCTGCCGCGATGGCACGGGCCGGAACGGTGGCCGTGCTGCTGCCGGGCGCCTTCTATTTCATTCGCGAAACCAAAGTGCCGCCCATCGATCTGTTCCGCAAGCATCGCGTGCCGCTCGCGCTCGCGACCGACAGCAATCCCGGCACATCCCCCCTTACCTCGCTCCTGCTGACGATGAACATGGCTGCGACCTTGTTCCGCATGACGGTCGAGGAATGCTTGACCGGCATCACGCGCGAAGCGGCGCGGGCGCTCGGTCGCTTGAACGAAATCGGCACGCTGCAAGCGGGCAAAGCGTGCGATCTTGCGATCTGGAATATCGAAGAGCCGGCGGAGCTTGTTTACCGCATGGGACTGAACCCGCTGCATCGTCGCGTTTGGAGAGGACAATGACATTGTTGGTAAGACCGGGAACTATGAGTCTCGCGGATTGGCGCGCGATTCACGCTGGCGCAGAGATACAACTTGATTCCGCTTGCCATGCGGCGGTGGACGAAGGCGCCGCAACGATCGAGGCCATCGTGGCGCGCGGCGCGCCGGTCTACGGCGTCAATACGGGCTTCGGCAAGCTCGCATCCGTGCGTATCGCGGCAGAAGATCTCGCTCGTTTGCAGGAAAATATCGTGCTCTCGCATTCAGCCGGCGTCGGCGCGCCGCTCGGCCTCGCCGAAGCGCGGCTGATGATGGCGCTGAAGCTTGCGAGCCTCGCGCAAGGCGCCTCCGGCATCCGGCGCGAAACGCTGTTGCTGCTCGAATCGATGCTGGCCCGCAACGTCATTCCCGTCGTGCCCGAACAGGGCTCGGTCGGCGCGTCGGGCGATCTCGCACCGCTGTCGCATATGACTTTGGCGATGATTGGCCATGGCGAAGCCTTCTTCAACGGCGAGCGCATGCCAGCCACCGTGGCGCTTGATCGCGCCGGCCTCAAGCCGATCGTGCTCGGCGCGAAGGAAGGTCTCGCGCTGCTCAACGGCACGCAATTTTCCAACGCACTGGCACTCGCCGGCCTGTTCCACATCGAACGCGTGTTCCAGTCGGCGCTCGTCACCGGCGCTTTGTCGACCGATGCGGCGAAGGGCTCGGATGCGCCGTTCGATCCGCGCATTCATCGCCTGCGCCGCCATCGTGGCCAGATCGAAGTGGCCGATGCCTTGCGCAACCTCATGCAGGGCAGCGCGATTCGCGCGTCGCACCTCACCGGCGACGACCGCGTGCAGGACCCCTATTGCCTGCGCTGCCAGCCGCAGGTGATGGGTGCGGCGCTCGACGTGTTGCGGCAAGCCTCTAACACGCTGCATACCGAATCGAACGGCGTGTCGGACAATCCGCTCATCTTCTCCGAAACGCAGGAAGCGATTTCGGGCGGCAATTTCCACGCCGAGCCCGTCGCCTTTGCGGCCGACATGCTGGCCATGGCGGTGTGCGAAATCGGCTCGCTTTCCGAACGCCGCATTGCGATGCTGGTCGATCCGGCCCTGTCGCGCATGCCCGCGTTCCTGACGCCGAAACCGGGCCTCAATTCCGGCTTCATGATTCCGCAGGTGACCGCGGCAGCGCTCGTGTCGGAGAACAAGCAGCGCGCCATGCCGGCAAGCGTCGATTCGATTCCGACCTCGGCCAACCAGGAAGATCACGTCTCGATGGCGGCACATGGCGCACGTCGCTTGCTGGCGATGGCGAAGAATGCGGCCAATGTGATCGGCATCGAATTGCTCGCCGCCGTGCAGGGTATCGACTTTCACGCACCGCTGGCTTCGTCCGCGCCGCTGGAGCGCGCCCGCAAATTGCTGCGCGACCGCGTGCCGATGTTGCAGGATGACCGCTATTTCGCACCTGACATGGCCGCCGCCACCGCGCTGGTCGAGGACGGCACGCTCATCGCGAGCGTCGGCGACCATATGCTGCCAGGCGTTTCGGAGAGCGCGTTATGAACGAGTGGCTGCAGATCACTCGCGGTGACGCGCCGCTGATCGTCAGCGTGCCGCATACCGGCACGACGATTCCCGATAGCACGATGCAGCATCTGGTCTCGCCTTGGCTCGCGCGCAAGGATTGCGACTGGTGGATCGAGCAGCTTTACGGCTTCGCGAAACATCTCGGCGCGACGTGGATCCGCACCAATATTTCGCGCACGGTGATCGATGTGAATCGCGACCCGTCCGGCGTCTCGCTCTATCCGGGCCAGGCGACGACGGAGCTGTGCCCGACGACGACGTTCGACGGCGAGCCGCTCTACAAGGATGGCGCGACGCCGGATGCGGAAGAGATCGAACGGCGCAAGCGCAAATATTTCGCGCCCTATCATGACGCGCTCGCCAGCGAAGTGCGTCGCTTGCGCAACGATCACGAAAAGATCGTCGTCTACGATTGCCACTCGATCCGATCAAGCATTCCGCGCCTGTTCGATGGCGAATTGCCGAATTTCAACGTCGGCACGAATTCCGGCGCGAGTTGCGACGAGGCGCTCACCAAGGCTGTGCAAGACATCTGCGCGGAGAGCGGCTTTTCGCAAACCACCAACGGCCGGTTCAAGGGCGGCTACATCACTCGCTCGCTCGGCCAGCCCGATCACGGCGTGCACGCGATCCAGATGGAACTTGCCTGCCGAAGTTACATGCAAGAGCCGATTGGCCCTGTGGCAGAGGGACAATGGCCGTCGCCTTACGATTCCGAATTTGCCGAACCCATGCGCGCCACTCTGGAAAAAATCTTGATCGCCGCCCTTCACTTTGCTCAACGCTAACGAGGAAAATATGACCCGTCTCGACAATTCCCGCGTCATCCGCGCGGCCCATGGCACTGATCTTTCCGCGAAAAGCTGGCTCACCGAAGCCCCCTTGCGCATGCTGATGAACAATCTCGATCCCGACGTCGCCGAGCGCCCTGGCGAGCTCGTCGTCTATGGCGGCATTGGCCGTGCCGCGCGCGATTGGGAAAGCTACGACCGGATCGTCAAGAGCCTGAAGGAGCTTGAGAGCGATCAGACGCTCATCGTGCAGTCGGGCAAGCCGGTCGCCGTGTTCCGCACCCACAAGGATGCGCCGCGCGTGCTGATCGCCAACTCCAACATCGTGCCGCATTGGGCCACGTGGGAAAAGTTCCACGAACTCGATCGCAAGGGCCTGATGATGTACGGCCAGATGACGGCAGGCTCCTGGATCTATATCGGCAGCCAGGGCATCGTGCAGGGCACCTATGAAACCTTCGTCGAAATGGGCCGCCGCCACTTCAACGGCGACCTCGCCGGCAAGTGGATCCTGACCGGCGGTCTCGGCGGCATGGGCGGCGCGCAGCCGCTCGCCGCGACCATGGCCGGCGCCTCGATGCTCGCTGTCGAATGCCGCCCCTCCAGCATCGACATGCGGCTGCGCACCGGCTATCTCGACGTTCAGGCGAAGGATCTCGATGATGCGCTCGCCATCATCGACAAGGCCGCGAAGGAAAAGAAGGCCGTCTCGGTCGCCGTGCTCGGCAATGCCGCCGAAATCTTCCCCGAACTGGTGCGCCGTGGCATCAAGCCCGACATGGTGACCGATCAGACCTCGGCCCACGATCCGATCAACGGTTATCTGCCGAAGGGCTGGACGCTCGCCCAGTGGGATCACATGCGCGAGACCAATCCGAAGCAGGTGGAAAAGGAATCCCGCGCGTCGATGGCGCTGCAGGTCCAGGCCATGCTCGACTTCCACGCCATGGGCATTCCGGTTGTCGATTACGGCAACAACATCCGTCAGATGGCGCTGGAAGAGGGCGTGAAGAACGCGTTCGATTTCCCGGGCTTCGTGCCGGCCTATATCCGTCCGCTGTTCTGCCGCGGCATCGGCCCGTTCCGCTGGGCTGCGCTCTCGGGCGATCCGGAGGACATCTACAAGACCGACGCGAAGGTGAAGGAACTGCTGCCCGACAACAAGCACCTGCACAATTGGCTCGACATGGCCAAGAAGCGCATCCACTTCCAGGGCCTGCCGGCGCGCATCTGCTGGGTTGGCCTCGGCGACCGCCACCGCCTCGGCCTCGCCTTCAACGAAATGGTCGCTAGGGGCGAATTGAAGGCGCCGATCGTGATCGGCCGCGACCATCTCGATTCCGGTTCGGTCGCCTCACCCAACCGCGAGACCGAAGCGATGAAGGACGGCTCGGACGCCGTGTCCGATTGGCCGCTGCTCAACGCGCTCATCAATTGCGCCTCGGGCGCGACCTGGGTGTCGCTGCATCACGGTGGCGGCGTCGGCATCGGCTTCTCGCAGCATTCGGGCATGGTGATCGTTTGCGACGGCACCGAGGATGCGGCCAAGCGTATCGAGCGCGTGCTGTGGAATGATCCGGCGACGGGTGTCATGCGTCACGCGGACGCGGGCTACCAGGAGGCGATCGATTGCGCCAAGGAACATGGCCTCAACCTGCCGAGCCTGGTGTAAGAAGGGCTGTTGATTCCTCCTCCCGCAGCTTGGCTGCGGGAGGAGGATCTGTGCTCAATGTTCCAGGAAAAACCGCCATGCGCCTGATTCCCGCCAGCAGCTACACATCCATGCCCTGGAAGAACGGCGGCGGCGTCACGACGGAAATCGCCGTCTATCCGGAAGGCGCCGGGCTCGAGACGTTTGAATGGCGCGTGAGTACGGCCCATGTCGCTAGCGACGGGCCGTTCTCGTTGTTTCCCAACATCGACCGCACGCTTTCGGTGCTCAACGGCGGCGGCATCGTCCTGCATGGTGGCGAAACCGTCTCGCTCACCCCGCAAACCATGCCTTACGCTTTTGCCGCCGACACGCCCGTCAGCGCCGCGCTGATCGACGGCGCGATCGACGACCTCAATGTCATGACCCGGCGCGGGGAATGGACGCACAGTGTCAAATGCGTCGATTTCGACAGCCGCTGGGTCGACGAAGCGCTCGACGACCTGGTGCTGATCTATTGCGCAGCGGGGCATATTTCGCTCGCGCGCGACGAGGTGACCGGCGGGACCCTCGTGCTGGAAAAGGGCGAGCAGGCCGAACTCTCGGCCGACGGCGCGTCACGAATTTATGTCATCGGCTTGAATCGCGGATAATTCACACATAAATACGTGCATTGTAGGGACTATCTAGCTATTCTATAGATTGATTCCGCAAAGTTTTTCCGCAGGCCCAAAATGCTCACCAACAAAGGCAAGTACGGATTGAAGGCGATGGTCCACCTCGCCGGCATGCAGCCCGGCCAGCCAGCCCTCGTGTCCGACATTGCCGCGGCCAACGACATTCCGAAAAAATTCCTCGATGCGATCCTGGGCGATCTGCGCAACGCCGGCCTTTTGCATTCGAAAAAGGGGCGGGGCGGCGGCTATGTGCTGGCCAAGCCGGCGCATGAGATCATGGTCGGCCAGATCATCCGCATCCTCGACGGGCCGCTCGCGCCGCTCGCCTGCGCCAGCCCAAACTATTATCGCCGCTGCGAGGATTGCGTCGACGAAAGCACCTGCGCCACGCGGCTCATGATGGTGGAAGTGCGCAACGCCATCGCCCGCATTCTCGACCACCGCAGCCTTGCTGAAATGCGCACTCTCGCGCATCTCGACGAGGTGCCGATGTATCATATTTGAGTAGAGCGCGGGCACATCAGCGCATCTTGCGACGGAAGCGCTCGGACGCCTTGGACAGGATGGCGTTGCCGTGGCCGAAAACGGCCCTGTCAAACTGAAGCGCCGCCAGTTTGCGCTGGCTGCGCCGTCCTTCCGCCTCGTCCTCGAAGCCGATCGGATCGGCGAGGCCGAAAATGTTCGTGAAGACATCGCCCGCGATGAGCAAGCGGCTCCCCTGCCACAAAAAGGCGAGCTGTCCGGCGTCATGTCCCGGCACGTGGATCGCGTGCAAACCACCTGCGAGTGGTAGCGTCTCCGCATCGGCAATGTGCTGGTCGATTTTGAACGGCTCCATCTGCTCGTTGGGGTCCCAGACAGTGCGAAACGCGATTCTTTGGACGAGGCCGCGCGCGGCCGTCATCGGCCGGAATGGGCCACCGCTCTCGGCAAGGGGCGCATCAACCGCGTGCATGTAAGTTCGCGCACCGGTTGCGCGGACGATGGCCGCCGCGCTGCCAATGTGGTCGGGGTGGCTGTGGGTGAAGACCAGGTGCTTGAGGTCGGTGGGGCGCTTGCCGAGTTGGGCTATCGCATCCAGGACCACCCCCGCCTTGCCCGGAAAGCCTGCATCGATCAGCGTGAGTTCCCCGCCATGCTGAAGCAGGATGGCATTCGCGTTGCCGAGCGCCAGAAGCCACGCGTTTTCGGTGATCTTGTTCATACCCATGACTCGTTCTCCTTCGCCTAATCGGTCGGGTTGCGATGCGATTGGAAACGATGTTGACAATGGCAACATAGGGGCGAAAGTTGACAATGTCAACACCGTCGTGCGATGTTTTTGCCATGAACACTTTTGAGCAAACGACCAAACCCACGACGCCCTACCACCACGGCGATTTGCGCCGGGCCCTGCTGGACAGCGCGAGCGCGATCCTGTCCGAGACGGGGCGGTGGGACTTTTCGCTGCGCGAGGTCGCCAAGCGTGCAGGTGTCAGCCACAACGCTCCCTACCGACACTTCGCGGACAAGGAGGCCTTGCTCGCGGCCGTTGGTGTGGCGGGCTTCGAGGCGCTGCGCGCACGCACGACGGCGGCAGCGAAAGAAACGTCAGACGCCGTTGAAGCCTTGAAGGCCTTGGGACAAGCCTATGTGGACTTCGGGGCCTCCAATCCCGCGCTCTACCGATTGATGTTCGGCCAGGCCGTTCCCAACATCGATGGCCGCTCCCCAGACATTGTCGAGGCCGCCAACGCTAACCGCGCGGTTGTACGAAATGTGATCCTCGCAGGGGCTCGGACCGGTCAGTTTGCGGTTGATCCCGACGATGCGGACGACGTCACGACGACGGTTGTTGCGGCGGGATCCCTCGTTCACGGGTTCACGCTTCTGATCATTGATGGGCTCATCGAGAGAATGGTGAAGCGCGAAGCGGTTGAGGGTTTGGCGATGAAGGTATTCGTGCGGTTCATCGCCGGCCTGACGCCAAAACACGGAAAATCGACCTGAGACTCGCCACTTCCCGCTTGCAAAGATGTTACTTACGATATATCTTAAATCATATCTAACGATACGCATGAAAGGATTATCGTATGTTTGGACGACACTTTGGCGATTGCCGCTCTTCGTCTCACCGGGGCTGGCATCGGGGCGAGGAGCGCGATTGCGCGCCGCGGCGGCGCGGTGGGGATGAGGACTCCGAAAGCAGCGGGTTCGGCTTTGGCCGCGGGGGCTGGTCGGGCGGCCGGGGCAGCCGCATGTTCGGGCACGGCGATCTGCGGCTTGTGCTCCTGGTCATGATCCAGGAAAAGCCGCGGCACGGCTATGACCTCATCCGCGCGATCGAAGACAAGTTCGGCGGCGCCTATGCCCCGAGCCCTGGTGCGGTCTATCCGACTTTAACGTTGCTGGAGGAGCAAGACCATGTCCGCAGCGAAGCCGTGGGCGGCGGCAAGAAGCTCTACACGATCACCCCCGAGGGCGAGGCTTTTCTTGCGGCCAATCGCGACACGGCCGATGCGCTGATGGCGCGCATGGACGTGGCGGCAAGCGCTTTCCGAGGCCGCTCGACCCCCGATGCGGTACGCGAAGCCTATCACACCATGCGCCACGCGCTACACCTGCGCGCCGGTCATTGGACGTCGGAGGAAATCGCTCGCGTCCGCGCGATCATCGAAAAAGCCGCGCGCGACATCGCCGGCGGGCAGGGCTGAACCCGGTCGCCGGTTCTACGCCACCGGCAACCCTGCGTCCCTGCTTAAGCATTTCATCTCACGCCTTCCAGCGCCCATAAAGAACCGCCCGGTGATCTCCCCGCCGGGCGTTTTGCCTTGCTCCCGTCCTGCTTTTCCCGACTCATCGACAGAGTTTCCCGTGACCGACGGCTTGCCCAATCCCCAGCGCCTGTTTGCCTTTCTGACGATTGCCATCGCCTTGACAATGGCCGTGCTCGACGGCGCCATCGTCAATGTCGCTCTGCCCTCGATCGGCCAGGACCTCGCGATCACCCCGGCGCAAACGATTTGGGTGGTCAACGCGTATCAGCTCGCCGTCACCATTTCGCTACTGCCGCTCGCCTCGATCGGCGACAGTGTAGGCTACAAGAAATGCTACTGGACCGGCCTTGCGGTCTTCACCGTGGCGTCCTTTGCCTGCGCCAATGCGCATAGTCTTTTGTTTCTGTCCCTCGCCCGGGTCGTGCAGGGCTTTGGCGCAGCCGGCGTCATGAGCGTCAACATCGCTTTGGTCCGCTTTATCTTTCCGCGCGCCCAGCTCGGGATTGGCGTCGGCTATACGGCGCTGGTCGTTGCCGTCTCGTCCGCGGCGGGGCCGAGCGTCGCCTCGGCGATTCTCTCGGTCGGCCATTGGCAATGGCTGTTTCTCGTCAATGTGCCGCTCGGTCTGGCCGCACTCGTTATTGCCGCACGGGCGCTGCCAGTGACGCCGGCCTCGGGCAACCGCTTTGACGTGCTCAGCGCCTTGCTCAACGCCATCACCTTCGGCGCGCTCATCGCCGGCCTCAACGCTTTGAGCGATGAAGGCCACGGCGAGCGCGGCGCTATCCTCATTGCCATCGCCGCGGTCTTCGGCGTGATTTTCGTGCAGCGCGAACGGCGCCTGACCATCCCGATGTTGCCGGTGGACTTGCTGCGCCTGCCGGTCTTCGCCCTGTCGGTCGTGACCTCGATCGGCTCTTTCGCCGCGCAGAGCATGGCCTATGTGGCGCTGCCCTTCTTTTTCGAGCAGGACCTCGGCCGCTCCGAAACGGCGACCGGCCTCTTGATGACGCCCTGGCCGCTGATGACCGCGCTGACGGCACCGATTGCCGGCAAATTGTCGGACCAGATTCCGCCCGAACGGCTCGGCAGCATCGGCCTCACCATCCTGGCTATCGGCCTTATTCTGATCGCCACCATGGGCGCGGAGCCGTCCAGCGTCGATATCGGCTGGCGGCTGGCCATTTGCGGCCTCGGCTTCGGCATTTTCCAGTCGCCGAACAACAAGATCCTCATCGGCAGCGCGCCGCGCGAACGCAGCGGCGGCGCCAGCGGCATTCAATCGACTGCGCGGCTGCTCGGGCAATCAATGGGCGCAGTGACGGTCGCCGTCGTGTTCGGCGTCGTGCGCGGGCACCAAACCGTGATCATCACGAGCATCGCCGCGCTGCTCGCGCTGATCGCCGCCGGCGCGAGCGGCCTGCGCAAAACCGCCGTGCGGTAATCTCTACAATCCTCGTGGCGCCAACATAGACTTGACAGCCTCGCGCTTTCGTGCGGAAATCTGACCAAATGGTCAGGATTTACCGAAAATCCGCATTTGCTGTCAGGGAGAGGCAGGCATGGACGAGGGGAAAGGGGACCTGGCCTACGCGCCGGGTATTGTGGCCGGTCGTTTATCGGCGGAGGATTATGCGGCGAATTTTACCGATCTGCATCCGCCGCTGACCTTGCATGAGGCGCGGGTCGAGGCGGAGCGGTGCTATTTTTGCTACGACGCGCCGTGTCAGGCCGCCTGTCCGACCTCGATCGACATTCCGTTATTCATCCGCGAGATCGCCGCCGGCAACGAGATCGGCGCGGCGGAGACGATTTTGTCGTCCAACATCTTAGGGGGCATGTGCGCCCGCGTCTGCCCGACCGAAACCTTGTGCGAAGAGGCCTGCGTGCGCGAGGCGGCCGAAGGCAAGCCGGTGCAGATCGGCCTGCTGCAGCGGCGCGCCACCGATGCGCTCCTAAGCGCCGGCCGCCAGCCGTTCAAGCAAGGACCCTCGACCGGCAAGCGCGTTGCGGTGGTCGGCGCCGGTCCGGCCGGCCTCGCCTGCGCCCACAAGCTCGCCGAACTTGGCCACGCCGTGACGCTCTTTGACGCGCGCGATAAGCTCGGCGGTCTCAACGAATTCGGTCTTGCCGCCTACAAGACGACGAATAATTTCGCCCAGCGCGAGATCGATTTCGTGCTCGGCATCGGCGGCATCGAGGTGAAGGCCGGGCACCGGCTCGGCCAGGACATGGATCTCGCCTCGCTGCGGCACGGGTTCGATGCGGTGTTTCTTGGCGTCGGCCTCGGCGGCACCAACAAGCTCGGCCTCGAGGACGAGGCCAATTTGAGCGGCACGGGCGACGCGGTCGATTACATCGCGCAATTGCGGCAGGCTGCCAGCCTTGGTGATCTGCCCGTCGGCCGCCGGGTCGTTGTGATCGGCGGCGGCATGACCGCGGTTGACATTGCCGTGCAATCGAAGCGCCTTGGCGCCGATGAGGTGACGATCGTCTACCGCCGCGGCCCGGAGCAGATGAAGGCGAGCGGCTACGAGCAGGAACTTGCGCTCGGCGACGGCGTCGTCATTCGCCATTGGCTGGCGCCGCAGGCACTCATCGGCGTGAACGGTAATGTGGAGGGCATGCGTTTCGAGCGCATGCAGGACGAAGACGGCCAGCTCAAGGGCAGCGGCGAAACGATCTCGCTCGCGGCCGATGTCGTGTTCAGCGCCATCGGGCAGGTCCTGACCTTCGCGGAAGACGGGTTGACGACCAAGGCCGGCCGCATCGTGGTCGATGCCGAGCGGCGCACGTCGCTGCCAGATGTCTGGGCCGGTGGCGACTGCATCTTCGGCGGCCAGGACCTGACCGTTTCGGCGGTGGAGGACGGCAAACAGGCCGCCCTCTCGATCGATCGCGCGCTGCGCGGAACTCAAGCGTGAGGAAAGAGACCATGGCCAATCTTGCGACCGATTTCCTCGGCATCAAATCACCCAATCCCTTCTGGCTCGCCTCCGCGCCGCCGACCGACAAGGCTTACAATGTCGTGCGGGCCTTCGAGGCCGGCTGGGGCGGCGTCGTGTGGAAGACGCTTGGCGAAGCAGGTCCGCCGGTCGTCAATGTCAGCGGTCCGCGCTACGGCGCCTGGCATGGGCCCGACCGCCGGCTGATGGGGCTCAACAATATCGAACTGATCACCGACCGGCCGCTCGAAGTGAACCTGGCCGAAATCGCGCAGGTGAAACGCGACTGGCCCGACCGGGCGATGGTCGTCTCGCTGATGGTGCCCTGCGTCGAGCAGGCCTGGAAAGACATTCTCGCCCGCGTCGTCGACACGGGCTGCGATGGCGTGGAGCTCAATTTCGGCTGCCCCCACGGCATGTCGGAACGCGGCATGGGCTCGGCCGTCGGCCAGGTGCCGGAATATATCGAGATGGTGGCGCGCTGGTGCAAGGAGCATTCGAACCTGCCGGTCATCGTAAAGCTGACCCCCAATATCACTGACATCCGCTTTCCCGCGCGCGCGGCCAAACGCGGCGGCGCCGATGCGGTGTCGCTCATCAACACGATCTCCTCGATCATGGGCGTCGACCTCGACATGATGGCGCCGTCGCCGCATGTGGACGGAAAGGGCTCGCACGGCGGCTATTGCGGCCCCGCAGTGAAGCCGATCGCGCTCAACATGGTGGCGGAAATCGCCCGCGACCCGGAAACGCAAGGCCTGCCGATCTCCGGCATCGGCGGCATCACCACCTGGCGCGACGCGGCCGAATTCATTGCGCTCGGCGCCGGCACTGTGCAGGTGTGTACCGCCGCGATGACCTATGGTTTCAAGGTCGTGCAGGAAATGATTTCCGGTTTGAAGAACTGGATGGACGAGAAGGGCTACGCGACCCTCGACGATTTCCGCGGCCGCGCCGCGCCGAAAGTCACGGATTGGCAATATCTCAATCTGAATTATGTGGTGAAGGCGGCGATCGATCAGGATCTGTGCATCAAATGCGGCCGCTGCCATATCGCCTGCGAAGACACGTCACATCAGGCGATCACCAATATGGTCGATGGGGTGCGCAAATTCGTGGTCAAGGATGACGAATGCGTCGGCTGCAACCTGTGCGCCACGGTGTGTCCGATCGAGAATTGCATCACTATGGTGCCGCAACACCAAGGCATCGACCCGCGCACGGGGCTCGATTACGGCCGGCCGTATGGGAATTGGACGGAGCACCCGAACAACCCCATGGCGAAAGTAATCGCATAGGCTCCGCGAAACCCTTCTCCCCGCGAGCGGGGAGAAGGGTTATCTCACGCCTCTGTTCGCCGCTGTCACGCTTTCCCGTCCGGCAGCACACCATTCATGATCGTCGTGATCACCTGCGCCTTGGCCATCGCGAATTGCTTGTCCGACAACGCCCGGCCGTCATTCAACAATTCGATCTGCACAGAAAAATCGGCGTAATGCTGCGTTGCGGCCCAGATCATGAAGAACAGATATTTCGGCTCGATCGGGCGCAGCTTGCCCTCGGCGATCCAACCCCGAATGACTACGCTGTGGTGATCGAGCCAGGGGATCATCGTGTTTTCGATATAGCCTTGAATGAGCGGCGCGCCGCGCATGATTTCGCTGGCGAAGATCTTCGAGCCATAGGGATATTGCCGCGCCAGGTCCATCTTGGCGCCGATATAGCCGGACAAGGCGGCAACCGGATCGTCGGTTTCGTCGAGCGTCGAGGCGGCGTTCATCCAGATCGCAATCAGCCGCTCCATCAGGATGCGATAAAGGTCTTCCTTGGTGGAAAAATAATAGTGCAGATTGGCCTTCGGCACTTTCGCGCGCCGGGCGATCTCGGCCGTCGTCGCGCCCTTGAACCCCATTTCGGCGAAGACTTGTTCGGCCGCGCTCAGGATCAGCCGCTCGTTCTCCGTGCGGATCGCACCTTTCACGGAGTCGGCCTCTTTTTCCACCTTTATGCCCATGAGCAACTCATCTTTGACCAACGCCTGTGCGCCGCTGCGATTTTATCCGGAAAGCGGCCTGCGACTACTATCTATCGAGTTGACCATTTGGTCAAAGTCATACTAGCGTTGTGGTATCCGGACAATTCTGGGAGAGAGGGATGGCGGATCTATCGAACGTGCGCATCAATTCGGCGCGGCTGTGGGATTCGCTCATGGAAATGGCGAAGATCGGCGGCACGCCCAAGGGCGGGTGCAAGCGACTGACGCTGACCGACCTCGACAAGCAGGGGCGCGAATTGTTCATCTCCTGGTGCGAGGCGGCCGGCTGCACGGTGGCGGTGGACGAGATGGGCAATCTTTTCGCCCATCGCGCTGGCGGCGACCCGACTCTTGCGCCGGTCGTCATGGGGTCGCATCTCGACACCCAGCCGACGGGCGGCAAATTCGACGGCGTGCTCGGTGTGCTCGGCGCCTTGGAGGTAGTGCGCTCGCTCAACGATCTGAAGATCAAGACCAAACATCCGATCGAAATCGCCAATTGGACCAATGAAGAGGGCTCGCGTTTTGCGCCCGCAATGGTCTCCAGCGGCGTCTTCGCCGGCGTCTACACCAAAGAATATGCCTATGCGCGCGAGGATCAGGACCACAAGACGCTTGGTGACGAATTGGTGCGGATCGGCTTCAAGGGCGACGAACCGGTCGGCCAGCGGAAGATTCACGCCTTTTTCGAACTGCATATCGAGCAGGGGCCGATCCTCGAAATCGAGAACAAAGACGTCGGCGTCGTCACTCATGGCCAGGGTCAGCGCTGGTACGAGATCAACCTGACCGGCTTCGAGAGCCATGCCGGCTCCACACCCATGCCGCGGCGCAAGGATGCGCTGCTCGGCGCGGCGCGCATCGTCGAGCTCGTCAACAAAATCGCCCTCGCCCGGGCGCCGAACGGCGTCGGCACGACCGGCATGCTCAATCCCTATCCCAATTCGCGCAATGTCATTCCGGGCGAAGTCTTCCTGACCTGCGAGTTCCGCCATCCCGATGACGACACGCTCACGGGCATGGATGCCGACTTGCACGCAGGCGTCGAGAAGATTTGCGCCGAGATCGGCCTGACCTACGACATCAAGCAGGTCTTCTACTACGCGCCGGTGACTTTCAACGCCGAATGCGTGGCCGCCGTGCGCCGCGCGGCGCAGCATTTCGGCTATTCGCATCGCGACATCGTGTCGGGCGCGGGGCATGACGCTTGTTACATCGCGCGCGTCGCGCCGACATCGATGATCTTCACGCCCTGCGTCGACGGCATCAGCCACAACGAGGCGGAAGATATCAGCCAGGAATGGGCCGAAATGGGCACCAATGTGCTCATGCATGCGGTGTTGGAGAAGGCGGAGATTGTTGGGTGATGCGCGTCATTGCGAGCGAAGCGAAGCAATCCATCTAGCGACCGGGTGAATGGCCAACCTTTTGCCATTCGGCCAACGTCATGGTGGATTGCTTCGTCGCTTCGCTCCTCGCAATGACGCGGTGGAGGAATTGGGAGAGGGGAACATGTCACGGGTCATCAAAGGCGGCACAATTGTCGCGGCAGACCGCACCTATGCGGCCGATATTCTCATCGAAGGCGAGAGCATCAAGGCGATCGGCAAGGATCTTGCCGGTGACGAGGTGATCGATGCGACCGGCTGCTACATCATGCCCGGCGGCATCGATCCGCACACCCATCTGGAGATGCCCTTCATGGGCACGACCTCGGCCGACAATTACGAAAGCGGCACCAAGGCGGCGCTTTCGGGCGGCACGACCATGGTGGTCGATTTCTGTATTCCCGGCAACGGCCAGCCGCTGCTCGATGCCTGGGCCGATTGGGACCGCCGCTCGGCCGGCGCCTGCACCGATTATTCCTACCACATGTGCATCACCTATTGGTCGGACAAGGTGCGCGCCGACATGGCGGAAGTGGTGAAACGCGGCGTGACCACCTTCAAGCATTTCATGGCCTACAAGGGCGCGCTGATGGTGAACGACGACGAAATGTTCGCGTCTTTCCTGCGCTGTGCTGAACTCGGCGCGCTGCCGCTCGTCCATGCGGAAAACGGCGACGTGGTCGCGGCCCTGCAAAAGAGCCTGTTGGGACGCGGCATCACCGGCCCCGAGGGCCATGCCTATTCGCGCCCGCCGGAAGTCGAGGGCGAGGCAGCCAACCGCGCCATCATGCTTGCCGACACGGCCGGCGTGCCGCTCTATATCGTGCACACGTCGTCGATTCCGGCGCATGAGGCGATCCGCCGCGCGCGGGCTTTAGGCAAGCGCGTCTATGGCGAACCGCTCATTCAGCATCTCGTGCTCGATGAAAGCGAATATCACCACAAGGATTGGGACCATGCGGCGCGGCGCGTGATGTCGCCGCCCTTCCGCGATAAGAAGAATCAGGAAGATTTGTGGAACGGCCTGCGCGCGGGCTCGCTGCAAGTGGTCGCGACCGACCATTGCGCCTTCACCACGGAGCAAAAGCGCTTCGGCCGCGACGATTTCACCAAGATCCCCAACGGCACCGGCGGCCTCGAAGACCGCATGCCGGTGCTGTGGACCCGCGGCGTTGCGACTGGCCGGCTGACGATGAACGAATTCGTCGCCGTCACCTCGACCAACATCGCCCGCATCCTGAATCTCTATCCGAAGAAAGGCGCGATCCTCGCCGGGTCCGACGCCGATCTCGTGATTTGGGATCCCGAGGCCACGAAGACGATTTCAGCCGCGACACAAGTTTCCGTCATCGATTACAACGTCTTTGAAGGCGTGAAACTGAAAGGCTTGCCGCGCACCACGATCTCGCGCGGCGAGGTGGTCTACGATGGCGGCAAGCTGCATGTGACTCCGGGCCGCGGCCGCTTCGTCGCGCGCCAGCCCTTCCCGGCCGATTCCAAGGCGCTGTCGCGCTGGAAAGAAGTGAACGCGGTGCAGAAGGTTGCGCGTTGATGAAAGAGGCAAAGCGCGTCGTCGACATTGCCAAACTGTCGCTGACCTATGAGACGTCCGACGGCCCGGTGCACGCGTTGAGCAATATCGATCTTGCCATCGAGGCGGGCGATTTCGTGTCCTTCATCGGCCCCTCAGGCTGCGGCAAGACCACGCTGATGCGGGTGATCGCCGACCTCGAAACACCGACGGCGGGCACGATTCGCGTCAACGGCCTCTCGCCGCACGAGGCGCGGCTCAAGCGCGCCTATGGCTATGTGTTCCAGGCGCCGGCGCTGTATCCGTGGCGGTCGATTGCGAAGAATCTTGCCCTGCCGCTCGAAATCATGGGCTATCCCAAGGACGAGCAGAATGCGCGCATCGCCAAGGGCCTAGCGCTGGTCGATCTGACCGGGTTCGAAAAAAAGTTCCCATGGCAATTGTCGGGCGGCATGCAGCAGCGCGCATCGATCGCCCGCGCCTTGTCGTTCGATCCCGATCTCTTGCTCATGGACGAGCCGTTCGGGGCGCTCGACGAGATCGTGCGCGACAAATTGAACGAGCAATTGCTGCGCCTGTGGGACAAGACGCAAAAAACCGTTGTCTTCGTCACCCATTCGATTCCCGAAGCGGTGTTCTTGTCGACGAAAATCATCGTGATGTCGCCGCGCCCGGGCAAGATCCACGACATCATCACTTGCGATTTCCCGCGGAATCGCAACCTCGACATTCGTGAGACGCCGGAATTCATCGAGATCGCCAACCGGGTGCGGCAAGGTCTGAGGGAAGGGCATTCCTATGATTGAGCGCGACACTCTGCGCATCCCTTCTCCCCGCGCGACGGAGAATCCGCTCACCTCTCCCGTCATTGCGAGCGAAGCGAAGCAATCCATCTCCTCGCCTCCGGCCGGTGATCGCCTCTGTTACCGAACCGCGCGCGGCGACGGCGTCATCCGTAGTAAAATTTTCACAGGTGTGGATGGATTGCTTCGCTTCGCTCGCAATGACGGCGACGCGCACGGCGATAGGCCAGGAGACAGAAGAGTCGCCCATGACTAACCGGCCCGCACCATCGCTTGTTGGCCGTCTCTGGGCGGGGCAGACTCTGCCGGTCGTCGTCGTCGTCACGCTTGTTCTCGCGTTCTGGTACGCGATGGTCATTCCGATGAATGCGCAACGCCTGCGCACCACTTTCGAGAACAACAATCAGGCCTATACATTCAGCGATCTTGCCGGCGCGGCTTTCGATATGGAGAAGCCCAATCTGCCGGCGCCGCATCAGATCGTTGCCGAGATGCAGAAGACAATTGTCGATATGCCGATGACGTCGAAGCGCAGCCTCGTCTACCACGGCATGATCACACTCGAATCGACGCTCACCGGCTTCATCGTCGGTTCGCTGTTCGGTATCCTGCTCGCCATTCTCATCGTGCATATGAAGAGTCTGGAGCGCTCGCTGATGCCCTGGATCGTCATGTCGCAGACGATTCCGATTCTCGCGCTCGCACCGATGATCGTGGTGATCTTCAACCAGTTCGACGTGCCGAGCATTGCGGCCAAGGCAGCGATTTCCGCCTATCTCTCCTTCTTTCCGGTCACGGTTGGCATGGTGAAGGGCTTGCGCTCGCCCGATCCGTTGCAGCTCGATCTGATGCGCACCTATTCGGCGAGCCGCTGGCAGACATTTTTCAAATTGCGCCTGCCCGCCTCGGTGCCCTTCCTGTTCACCAGCCTGAAAGTTGCCGTGGCGGCGAGCCTTGTCGGCGCGATCGTCGCCGAGATGACGAAGAGCGAGGACGGCGGCTTTGGCGCGCGGCTGCTGGCGGGCTCCTATTACGGCCAGACGATTCAGATCTGGGCGGCGCTGATGACGGCGGCGTTGTGTGCCTGCTTGCTCGTGGCCCTGGTGGGTTTGGCGGACAACCTTGTCGCGAGACGGATGGGGGCGGCACGATGAAAGCCCTGCTGCTGAACCCGAAACTCATCCTCGCCTGCCTTGCGGCGATTGCTGCTCTTATCGGCATCAGCTTCTGGGCCTGGGTTTTCGCCTTTTGGATGTTCGCTTGGTTCTGCGTCGATTCCATCGTCGCAGCGACGCCGACGCGCGGCCCGCTGAAAACCCTTTGCTCCCTCGCTGTGCCCGTGATCTTCGGCGCCACCGTTCTCGTCTTGTGGGAATGTATCGTGCGCGGCGCGCATGTGCCGCAGGTGATTCTGCCTGCGCCTTCTGCCATCGGCACGCGCTTCGCTGACTCGCTGCCGATCCTCGGTGACGATTTCCTGCAGACCGCGCGCGGCGTTCTTGCTGGCTATATCATGGGCTCCGCGGCCGGTTTCCTGTGCGCCATTCTCGTCGACCGCATTCCCTTCCTGCAGCGCGGATTGCTGCCGCTTGGCAATCTCGTCTCGGCGCTGCCCATCGTCGGCATAGCGCCGATCATGGTCATGTGGTTCGGTTTCGATTGGCAGTCGAAAGCCGCCGTCGTCGTGGTCATGACCTTCTTCCCGATGTTGGTGAATGCGGTCGCGGGCCTCAAGGCCGCCGGCAAGATGGAACAGGATCTGATGAAAACCTATGGCGCAAGCTATATGCAGACGCTGCTCAAGCTCCGCCTGCCCGCCGCCTTGCCTTTCATCTTCAACGGTCTCAAGATCAACGCGACGCTGGCGCTGATCGGCGCGATCGTGGCCGAATTTTTCGGCTCGCCGACAGCGGGCATGGGTTTTCGCATCAATATCGAGGTCGGCCGCTCCAATATCGACATGGTCTGGGCGACCATTCTGGTGGCGGCTGTTTTCGGGTCGGTCTTTTACCTCGCCTTGTCGCTCATTGAGCGGCGGGCGACGTTCTGGCATGCGTCATATCGGGAAAGGGCCTGAAGCGTTTCAGGCCTGGCGCAAAAGGGGAGAGTGAAAATGAAGAAACTGGTTCCTTCGATGCTTGTGCTCATGGGGCTGGCGGCGGGCGCCGCCCATGCGGCGGACAAAGTCACCCTGCAGCTCAAATGGGTCACGCAGGCGCAATTCGCCGGTTATTATGTCGCCAAGGACAAGGGCTTCTACAAAGACGCCGGCCTCGACGTGACCATCAAGCCCGGCGGGCCGGATGTCGCGCCGCCGCAGGTGATCGCCGGAGGCGGCGCCGACGTGGTAGTGGATTGGATGCCGTCCGCGCTCGCCTCGCGCGAGAAGGGCGTGCCGCTCGTCAATATCGCACAGCCGTTCAAGCGCTCCGGCATGGAGCTGACCTGCCGCGCCGAGACCGGCATCAAGGCGCCCGCCGATCTGAAAGGCCGCACCCTCGGCGTGTGGTTCGGCGGCAACGAATATCCGTTCCTGTCCTGGATGTCGAAGCTCGGCCTCAAGACCGATGGTTCCGCCGCCGGCGTGAAAGTGCTGAAACAGGGCTTCAACGTCGATCCGATCTTGCAGAAGCAGGCGGATTGCATTTCGACCATGACCTACAACGAATATTGGCAGATCATCGACGGCGGCATCCCGGCCGACAAGCTCGTCGTCTTCAAATACGAAGACCAGGGCGTCGCCACCTTGGAAGACGGCCTCTATGTGATGGAGGACAAGCTCAAGGATCCGGCCTTCGTCGACAAAATGGCCCGCTTCGTCAAAGCCTCGATGAAGGGCTGGACCTGGGCGCGCGAGCACGAGAAGGAAGCCGCGCAAATCGTGTTGGACAACGATTCCACCGGCGCCCAGACCGAGAAGCACCAGGTGCGCATGATGAGCGAAATCAACAAGCTCACCGCCGGCAGCACCGGCGCGTTGGACAAGGCCGATTACGAGCGCACCGTGAAGATCCTGCTCGCCGGCTCGTCCGACCCGGTGATCTCGAAAGAGCCGACGGGTGCCTGGACAAGCGCCGTAACGGATAAGATGAAGTAGCGAGTGATGAGAGCCGCTCCCCTCTCCCACAGTTTCACTGTGGGAGAGGGGAGATCTCGTCAATGCGCGGTCTTCATTTTACGCGTAGCGGTCGATGCTCAAACCTTCCGTATCGATCGCGGTCTTGTTGCCCACCATCCAGTCGCTGAGCAACCGGCCGGTGCCGGTCGCCATGGTCCAGCCGAGCGTGCCGTGGCCGGTGGCGAGCCAGAGATTGTTGTAGCGGGTCGGGCCGATGATCGGCGTGCCGTCCGGTGTCATCGGCCGCAAGCCGGTCCAGAACGAGGCTGCCGTCACGTCGCCGCCCTTGGGGAAGAGATCGGTGACGACGAATTCCAGCGTCTTGCGCCGCTCGTCGTTCAATTGCAGATCGAAGCCGGACAATTGCGCCGTGCCGCCGACCCGGATGCGGTCGCCGAGCCGCGTCACCGCCACTTTGTGCGTCTCGTCCATGATGGTCGATTCCGGCGACTTGCTGGCGTCCGTGATCGGCACTGTGATGGAGAAGCCCTTCACCGGATAGACCGGAATGCGCAGGCCCAGCGGCTTCAACATGGCGGTGGAATAGGAGCCGAGCGCTAGCAAGTATTTGTCGGCCTGGATCGCACCTTGATCGGTCGCGATGGAGGTCACGCCGCTCGCGTCCGTGACGATGCCGCGGATCGCGGTGCCGAAGCGGAACTGCACGCCAAGCCCCTTGGCAAGCTCGGCGAGCGTGTTGGTGAACTTGAAGCAATCGCCGGTCTCGTCGCCAGGCAGGCGCAAGGCGCCAACGAACTTTTCCTTCACCTCGGCAAGCGCCGGCTCATATTGCAGATAGCCGGCCCGGTCGAGCACCTGATAGGGCACGTTGTACTGTTTGAGGATCTCGACATCCTTGCCGATGCCGTCGAGCTGCTTTTGCGTGCGGAACAATTGCAAGGTGCCCTGCGCGCGGTCGTCATATTGGATCCCGGTCTCGGCGCGTAGCTCTTTGAGACAATCGCGGCTGTATTCAGCGACGCGCACCATGCGCGCCTTGTTGATCTTGTAGGCGCCCTCGGTGCAATTGCGCAGCATGGCGAGGCCCCACAGCCACATGGCCGGGTCGAGCATTGGCTTGATCACCAGCGGGCTGTGGTTCATCAGAAGCCACTTGATCGCCTTGATCGGCACGCCCGGCCCGGCCCAGGGCGCGGAATAGCCGGGCGAGACCTGCGCGGCATTGGCAAAGCTCGTCTCGAGCGCGGGGCCCGGCCGCCGGTCGAGTACCGTCACCTCGTGGCCGGCCCTGGCCAGGTAATAAGCCGCCGTCGTACCGATCACACCGCTGCCGAGAATCGCGATTTTCATGAAGGGCCCCCTGACCTCAAGCGCTTATTAAGCCTCTTGCGCAGGCTGGCGCAAGTCCGGGCGTGTGCGGCACCTTGCCCACGGGACCGAAGCTTGTAGTGTGTTGTTGCACCAGTGGAGGCCGCCATGTTCAAACGTTTGTTCACGCCTGAGCGGGCCTTCAGAATTGCGATGTGGGCCGTTTCGCTGGCTTTCGCAGCATTTTTATTGGGCTTCGGCCAATTGGTGCTGGGCGATTTGCCCCTGACCGAGCAGGAGATCTCGGTCGAGCAATTTATCGATCCGGGTGCGCAGGCGCAGATCGATGCGGAGCGCGCCAAAGTCGCGGCACGGTCGACGGAAAATCAGGGAAAGAGCGATGCAGCCGGCGTGGCGCTCCAGACGATCGGCAAAGATTATACTTCCAAGCGCGAAGCTTTTGACAATTGGCTGGCAACGCGCGGCGTGACGGCAAACGCGAGCCAAGATCCGGAAGTGATCGCGCGCACGCAAGAACTTGACGGCCTGAACGATAAAGTTCGCAGCGCCGAGCGCGTGATGGACGGGCTCAATGTCGAGCGTGTCGCGATTGGAAAAGATCTCAGCGCGCTCGAACAGCGCCAGGAAATAATACGCGCGGCTGCCGAAGCCCTGGCGCAACACGCGCAATCCGTGCGGGACCTGAAAGTCTTTGGCCTGCGCTTGGCTTTCACCTTGCCGTTGCTGCTCCTCGCCTGCTGGTTCATCCTGAAAAAGCGGCAAAGCGCCTATTGGCCGTTGATGCGGGGCTTCGCGCTCTTCGCCTTTTATGCATTCTTCTTTGAGCTTGTCCCTTATTTGCCGAGCTATGGCGGCTACGTCCGCTATGTGGTCGGCATTGTCTTCACCATCATCGCCAGCCATTATCTCATCAAATGGATGCAAGTTTATCTGGCCAAACGGGCCAGCGACGAACAGAAGGCCGAGGTCGAGCGCAAACAATCGATCAAATACGAGGACGCCTTGCGGAAAATGTCCGCCAATATCTGCCCCGGCTGCGAACGGCCGGTGGCGACGACGGGCGATGTACTGGCCAATTATTGCGTCCATTGCGGGATGCAATTGTTTGACACCTGCAAATCTTGCGATACCCGAAAACTGGCCTTCTTCCGCTATTGTATGAAATGCGGCACACCGGCCGAAACGGCACCGGGAGCGCCCGCCTCCAGCGCGCAGCAGGCGCCAACCTAACCGTCGTAACTTCACTGGGACCGCGGCCTTGCGAGGGCGCAGTCCCGGTCGGCCCGTAACGGATTTCTTGCGCTTTCCCCGAGACTTCTCTAGGGGAAGGCCATGAAATTCCTCGATCAAGCAAAAATCTACATCCGCTCGGGCAACGGCGGCGCCGGCTGCGTGTCGTTCCGGCGCGAAAAATTTATCGAATTCGGCGGGCCGGACGGCGGTGACGGCGGCCGCGGCGGCGATGTCGTGGCCGAATGTGTGCAGGGCCTGAACACGCTCATCGATTACCGATTCCAACAGCATTTCAAGGCGCAGACCGGTGTGCACGGCATGGGCAAGAACCGCGCCGGCGCGCGCGGCGCCGATCTGGTGCTGAAAGTGCCGGCCGGCACGCAGATCTTCGAAGAGGACAACGAGACGCTGATCGCCGACCTCACCGAGATCGGCCAACGCGTCGTTCTCGCCAAGGGCGGCAACGGCGGTTTCGGCAATGCGCATTTCCAGACTTCGACCAATCAGGCGCCGCGCCGCGCCAATCCCGGCCAGTTGGGCATCGAGATGACGATCTGGCTGCGGCTGAAACTGATCGCCGATGCCGGGCTGATCGGCCTGCCGAACGCGGGCAAGAGCACGTTCCTCGCAACCGTCTCCGCCGCCAAGCCGAAGATCGCCGATTACCCCTTCACCACGCTGCACCCGGGCCTTGGCGTCGTGCGCAACGACGGGCGCGAATTCGTGCTGGCCGACATCCCCGGCTTGATCGAGGGCGCGCATGAAGGCCTCGGCCTCGGCGACCGTTTCCTAGGCCATATCGAGCGCTGCCGGGTGATGCTGCATCTGATCGATGCGGCCGGCGACCACGCGGGCAAAGCCTACAAGACCGTGCGCGGCGAGCTCGAAGCCTATGGCCAGGGGCTCGAGGCGAAGCCCGAAATCGTCGCGCTGTCGCGCGTTGACACGGTGGATGCCGAGACCTTGAAAAAGCAAATGGACCGGCTGAAGCGCGCGATCAAATCGAGCGGCCCGGCGCTCGAGGACGGCGAAAAGCCGCGTGCCCCGATCACGCTCTCATCCGCCACCAACACCCATGTGGTGGAGACCTTGCGCGCGCTGCAGCAGGTGATTGATTTGGCGAAGGAGCCGGAGAAACGCGCCGCAGTCGAGCAGGACTGGCGACCGTAGGGCGAATCGAGGCTGGATATGACCCGATTAAAAGATCTTCTGCCGAAGGGTCCCCCGTGGCTAGACCAAATAAATTGCCGCACTTCTTCCTATAAACGCGATGAAATTCCTCAAATAACTAAGTATTGGTGCTACATTTGTAGCACGATAAACGCGATCTTATTTTTACTGAGCGTAGCGCTTGCAAGACACATTGAAACGCCAAAAGTGATATTTGGCGCGTTTCTCATTATGATGCCACTAAGCCCATTTCTTTGGAGTTCTTCTCTATACGAGCGGCCTTTTTGGGCGCGACGTCTACAAGAATTAAGAGACAAAACGCCTGATGGTATGCTGGGTCCTACATTTGATTGGATCTTGCTGTGCGTTTTCTTCAGCCTCGTCATTTTTGCCGTCCTTGTTGATTTCGTGCTCCCGTTCGACGCTCCCCCATGACCAAACTCCCCCGCCTCTCCTCCTTCCGCCGCATCGTCGTCAAAGTCGGCTCGTCACTCCTTGTCGATCGCGCCAAAGGCGCGTTGCGCGCCGCTTGGCTCGATGCCTTGGCCGACGATCTTGCCGGCCTGCATCGGGCCGGCGCCGACGTGCTTGTCGTGTCCTCCGGCGCCATCGCGCTCGGCCGCACTGTGCTCAAATTTCCGCCCGGCGATCTCAAGCTCGAGGACAGCCAGGCCGCCGCCGCCGTCGGGCAGATTGCGCTCGCCAAGACCTGGGCCGAGGCGCTCGGCAGCCGCGGCATCACGGCCGGGCAGATTCTGCTGACCCTCGGCGACACCGAAGAGCGCCGGCGTTACCTGAACGCCCGTGCGACGCTCGCCCGCCTCATGGAGGCGCGTGCAGTTCCAGTAATCAACGAGAACGACACGGTCGCGACGAGCGAAATCCGCTATGGCGACAATGACCGGCTGGCCGCCCGCGTCGCCACCATGGCCTCGGCGGACCTGCTCATTCTGCTCTCCGACATCACCGGCCTGTACACGGCGCCGCCGCAGAGCGATCCCAATGCCAAGCTCATCCCGCTCGTGCCGCGCATCAGCGCCGAGATCGAGGCGATGGCGGGGGGCGCGGCCTCCGAATTGTCGCGCGGCGGCATGCGCACCAAGATTGAGGCAGGCAAGATCGCCGTCACCGGCGGCGCCCATATGGTCATCGCCGATGGCCGCGAGTTGCATTGCGTGCGGCGCATCGCCGACGGCGAGCCCTGTACCTGGTTCCTCACCCCGTCGAACCCCGTCACCGCCCGCAAGAAATGGATCGCCGGCTCGTTGGAGCCGCGCGGCACGTTGCATATCGACGCCGGCGCGGCGCGGGCGCTGCGCCAGGGCAAGAGCCTGCTGCCGGCCGGCGTCACCCGCATCGACGGCAGTTTCGCGCGCGGCGATTGCGTGACGATCCGCGACGCGTTGGGGCGCGAAATCGGCCGCGGCCTTGTCGCCTACGACGCGCTGCACGCCGAGCAGATCAAGGGGCGGCAAAGCCAGGAGATCGAAACGGTGCTGGGCTTTACCGGCCGCGCCGAGATGATTCACCGTGACGACATGGTCCTCGCGGGTGAGTGAATGGAGCGCGGCCTTCCAGGCCGCAGAAAAAGGCAGCCGGTAAGTTCAGATGCGTTTCCTCAGTCTCCATCCAATCCCCGAACATCCCGGCGCCTCGTCATGCGGGCTGGAAGCCCGCGGTCCATTTACCTCTGGTCCGTTCGCATGAGCCATTTCATCGTTCTCCTGGGGTCTTGCCTGAACCTGATCGGCACGTGGCGCTATTGTCGCGCCATCCTCGCCGGCCGGGTCCAGCCCAATCTCGTCACCTGGATCATGTGGGCGCTCGCGCCGCTGATCGGCGTTGCGGCGGAACTCTATTCCGGCGTCACCTGGGCGGTCCTGCCGGTCTTCATGGCCGGATTCGGGCCGCTCTGCGTCACGTGCGTCGCGCTATTGACGCACCATTCCACCTGGGTGCCGCGGCCGCGCGACTATGCCTGCGGCGTTTTTTCCTTTCTGGCACTGATCCTGTGGCAGATCACCAAGGATCCCGATATCGCCATCCTGTTCGCGGTGCTGAGCGACGGCGCAGCCCTGCTGCCGACCCTGTTCAAGACCTGGACCCATCCGGACAGTGAAACCCCCGTGCCCTTCGCCCTGGCGGTCTGCAGTTCGCTCAGCGCCTTGCCGGTGATCGAGCATTGGACTTTTGCGTCCCTTGCCTTTCCGCTCTATCTTATGACGGCCAACAGCATCATGGTGCTCACCATCGAGCGGCGGCGTTTTTTGACGGTTTGAACGGACATTTGATGAGTGCGATCCTGAAGGCGGTTGAGCCGGATCACGACATCCACGCCCTGATGCTCGGCCTCGGGCAGGCGGCGCGGAAAGCCGCGCGCGCCCTGAGCCTGGCGAGCGCCGACCAGAAGAACGCCGCGCTCATGGCCGCCGCCGCCGCCTTGCGCGCACGCGCACCCGAGATTCTCGCCGCCAATGCCCTTGATGTCGTCGACGCCAAGGCGCGCGGCACGGTCGGGTCCTTCATCGACCGGCTGACGCTCGATGCCGCGCGCATCGAGGCGATGGCGAATGGTGTCGAGGACATTGCCGCCTTGCCCGATCCCGTCGGCCGGGTGCTCGAAACCTTCACCCGCCCGAACGGGCTCGAGATCTCGCGCGTCGCGACGCCGCTCGGCGTGATCGGCGTGATCTACGAGAGCCGCCCGAATGTCACCGCCGATGCCGGCGCCCTGTGCCTGAAGGCCGGCAATGCCGCCATTCTGCGCGGCGGCTCGGAAAGCTTCCGCAGTTCCGGCGTCATTCACGCGTGCCTAGTCGATGGTCTGCGCCACGCGGGCCTGCCCGATGCCGCGATCAGCCGCGTGCCGGTGAGCGACCGCGCCGCCGTCGGCGAAATGCTCAAAGGCCTCGGCGGCACCCTTGACGTGATCGTGCCGCGCGGCGGCAAAAGCCTTGTCGCGCGCGTGCAGGACGAAGCGCGCGTGCCGGTTTTCGCGCATCTCGAAGGCATCGTGCATATTTTCGTCCATGCAGCGGCTGACCTCGAAAGAGCAAAAACCATCGTGCTCAATTCGAAACTGCGCCGCACCGGCATTTGCGGCGCGGCGGAAACCTTGCTTGTCGATCAGGCCTGTGCCGCAACGTGTCTCGCGCCTTTGGTCGGCATGCTGCTCGACGCCGGCTGCGGCGTACGTGGCGATGACGCGACGCGCCAGATCGATACGCGCGTCACGCCGGCGGTGGAAGACGATTGGCGCACCGAATATCTCGACTCCATCATTTCCGTGAAAGTGGTGAATGGTTTGGACGGCGCGGTCGATCACATCGAGACCTATGGCTCGCATCACACCGATTGCATCGTGACCGAGGATCGCGCTGCGGCAGAAGCCTTTCTGCGCGAAGTGGATTCGGCCATCGTGCTGCACAACGCCTCGACGCAATTTGCTGATGGCGGTGAATTCGGCTTCGGCGCCGAAATCGGCATCGCCACTGGCCGCATGCACGCGCGCGGGCCGGTGGGCGTCGATCAATTGACCTCGTTCAAATACATGGTGCGCGGCACCGGACAGGTGCGCGGGTGAGTGATTTTGCTGCGATGATGAAGCGCAAACCCTTCTCCCCGCAAGCGGGGAGAAGGTGGCGCACGAAGTGCGACGGATGAGGGGCGCACGGATGAATTATCGCTGTCCGACAGCCACCGGCGCAAATCTCGCAACGTCGTGGCTGCCCCTCATCCGTCCCTTCGGGACACCTTCCCCCCGCTTGCGGGGAGAAGGGTCCGCGCGGCATCTTTTTTCACAATCCTTTTCATGACCCTCCCCCGTCTTCCCGCCCACGCGCCCGGCATGCGCATCGGTCTTTTCGGCGGCTCGTTCAATCCGCCGCACGAGGGCCATCGGCTCGCTTCGCTCATCGCGCTGAAACGCCTCGGCCTCGACCGCGTGTGGTGGATGGTCACGCCCGGCAATCCGCTCAAGTCGAATGGCCACTTGCCTGCGCTTGCGGCGCGCGTGCAGGCCGCGAAGCTCGTGGCGAACCATCCGCGCATCGATGTCACCGGTTTTGAGGCGCAGATCGGCACGCGTTTCACCTACGACACGTTGTGTTGGCTGAAGCGTCATTGTCCGCAGGTCGATTTCGTCTGGCTCATGGGCGCCGACAATCTGCGGCAGTTTCATCGATGGCAGCATTGGCGCGAAATCGCCGCCCTCATCCCGATCGCCGTGATCGACCGGCCCGATTCGACCCTGCGCGCAGGGGGCGGGCAGGCGGGCCATGTTTTGGCCCGCCACCGGCTCGACGAAAGCGACGCGATGTTGCTGCCCGGCCACGCCACCCCGGCTTTTGTCTTTTTGCACGGGCCGCGCTCGCCTTTGTCGTCGACAGCGCTGCGCGAAGCTGGCAAGGGACTCGCATAACCTTTCGTGTCATTGAAACTTTAAGGTTTCGAGCCTACATTCTGAGTCGCGGGTTTGCGACTCGCTAATTTGAGGATTGAAGCACTGTCCATCACGGTTCTTGACCGAGCGGGCATGACGCCCTCTCAACCGGCCCCCAGCCATAGCCCTGCGGCCGGACTCATTGTGCGGAACATTCTGACGAGCCTCGACGACGCCAAGGCAGAAGACATCGTCACGATTGACCTCACCGGAAAAACCAGCCTCGCCGATACGATGCTCGTCGCCTCTGGCCGCTCCAACACCCATGTGGGCGCCATTGCCGACCGCGTCATCAAGGCAGTCAAAGAGCAGGGCCTGCCCGCGCCACGCGTGGAAGGCGAACAGGCTTGCGACTGGGTGCTGGTGGATGCGGGCGACGTCATCGTCCATGTCTTCCGGCCCGAAGTGCGCCAGTTCTACAATCTGGAAAAGATGTGGGGCGGCGACCGGCCTGAAGAGACGCGCGCGCGGTAATGCGGTAATGACGTGTGAAGTTCCCTTCATGCGTCGCAACTAAAGAGCTGGCGTGAAGCTATTGCTGATTGCAGTCGGGCGGCTGAAGGCCGGGCCCGAGCGGGAGTTGGTTTCGCGCTATGCGGACCGGCTGCAGGGCATCGCCCGGAGCATCGGCCTTACCGGATTCGACATGCGCGAGATCGACGAATCCCGCGCGCGCCGGCCGGAGGACCGGAAAAGCGAGGAGGCGAAAGCGATCCGCGCGCTGGTGCCGCCCGGTGCCGTTCTGATGCTGCTCGACGAGCGCGGCAAAAATATTTCCAGCGAAGATTTCGCCGCGCGCATCGGCCAGGAGCGCGACCGGGGCGCCCCGGCACTGGCGCTGGTGATCGGCGGGCCCGACGGGCTCGATCCGGATTTGCGCCAATCCGCCCAAGCCGTCCTCGCCTTCGGCGCCATGACCTGGCCGCATCAGATCGTGCGGGTGCTGGCGGCGGAACAACTCTATCGCACTGCAACGATTCTGGCAGGGCATCCGTATCATCGGGTGTGATGATCTGGACCGCGAGCTTGCAGCTCGCCTAAAAGGGCGAGACAACATTATAAATGTTAACTAGCTTCGTCGGCGAACCTGCCCCTTGAGTAAGGCCGCCCCACGCACGTCAGCTAAAGTCATCGCACTTTGTACCGCTATCGTGTTGTCCAGCCTTAGCAGGGGCCTTGCTCAGGAGGAAAGCTCACAATGCGAGGCCGCCTTTTCCAAACGCGACTTTGAGGTCGCGCTAAAATATTGCGCGATCGCCGCCGCTCAAGGAAATGCAAAGGCTCAAGACGACATGGGTCTGATGTATGACTACGGGCACGGAACCGCTCAGGACTACAATGCCGCGTTTTCTTGGTATGTGAAGGCGGCAAAGCAGGGCGACTCGGAGGGAGAATATCTTCTCGGAGGTATGTATCGATTTGGTCACGGCGTGGACAGAAGCGATCTGCTGGCGGCCGTTTGGTACAAGAAAGCTGCCAAACATGGATTTGCCATTGCGCAAAGTGCGCTGGGTTCAGTGTATGAAAGCGGGGGCGTTGGGTTTGCGCCGGATTATTCTCAAGCAGAATTTTGGTATCGCAAGGCTGCAGATCAAGGCTTTAAGCCTGCTCAAGATAAGCTCGAACGTCTTATAAAAGAGATCGGCTCGCGGACTCAACAATAGGTGGCACGGTGAAAGGGCGATTTCCCGCCCTCGGAAGGGGCCATCGCCTTTCATCCGCGCCCAGACGCATGCGCCAGCGCCTTACCCCGTCTCCTCTTCCTCTTTCGCCGCCTCCGCGGCTTCGATCTCGTCGCGGTTGACGGTGACGCCGATTTTCTCCGGTCGCTCCAACGGCTCCGGCCTCACCAGGCGCTTGGAATTGATCAGGTCCATGCCGGCGTAAATGCCGCCCTGCTGCTGCGCCGAGATGCGCCGCGCGTCGCGGTCGCGCACGTCCTCGATAATGTCTTCCGCCTCGGCCATGTCTACCCCGAGCCCTTCGAGCGTCTGATGGCCGAAAGCCAGCGCGCTCTCGTAGGTCTCGCGCATGTGATAATCGACCCCGGCATCGAGCAGCGCCAGGACATGCTGGCGGTCGTAGGCGCGGGCATAGACTTGCGCCAGCGGAAATTCCGCCTTGGCCATTTCGACGATCTTGACCGTGTCGGCGCGATTGTCGATCGCGATGCAAATCACGCGCACCTCGGCGGCGCCGGCGGCCCGCAGCACGTCGAGCCGCGCCCCGTCGCCGAAATAGACCTTGGTGCCGAAGCGCGCGGCGACATCGATCATTTCGACATCCTTGTCGATGATCGTGGTCTCGACATTGGCGGTGCGCAGCACCTGCGCGACGACCTGGCCGAACCGGCCGAAACCAATGACGAGCGCCTTGCCTTGCGCATCGGAAAAGTCCTGCTCCGCGACCGCAGCCGCCGGCGCAAAATATTTGAGCAGGCGGTCGATCCCCGCCGCGACCAGCGGGCCGAACAGCATGGTCAGGGCCGCGAGCGCCTTGGCCATCGCCGCCTGGTCGGGCTCCAGGAAGTTGTAACTCGCGCCGAGCGGAATGAGCACGAAGGCAAACTCGCCGGCTGGCGAGAGGAGCGCGCCGGCGCGGAACGCATCGATCTTGCTCGAGCCGGTGAGGCGGAACACGGCGGCGATCGAAACGGATTTGACCAAGGTCATCCCCAGCGCCAGCACGACAAGCACAAGCCAATGGGCAAGAACGAGCTTGCGGTCGATGTCCATGCCGACGCTCATGAAGAACAGGCCGAGCAGCAGGCCGCGGAACGGCTCGATATCGGCTTCGAGCTCGTGGCGGAAATTGGATTCGGCGAGGAGCACGCCGGCGAGGAACGCGCCGAGCGCCATCGACATGCCAGCCCATTGCATCAGCAGCGCCGTGCCAAGAACGAGGAGCAGGGCAGCGGCGGTCATGACCTCGCGCGCTTCGGTCGAAGCGAGCAGGCGAAAGAGTGGATTGAGAAGATAGAGCCCCGCCAGGACGACGATGGCGATCGACCCGACCATGATGCCCGCATGGATCAGGCTATTGGATTCCCGCGCCACTTCCGCCGTCTCGACGGCAAACAGTGGAACCAAGGCGAGAATCGGCACGACCGCCATATCCTGGAACAACAGCACCGCGAAGCTGCGCTGGCCGTAGGATGCCTGCAAGTCGCCGCGATCGTTCAAAACGCGCAGCGCAATGGCGGTGGCCGAAAGCGCCAGCGAGATGCCGACGATGGCGGCGCCAAGGGCCGAGAGCCCCAGCGCCGAGGCGATGCCGCCGATCACCAGCGCGCAGACCCCCAATTGCAAGGCGCCGAGGCCAAAAATATCGCGGCGCATGGCGATCAGGCGCGAGGGCTGCAATTCGAGACCGATGACGAACAGCAGCAGCACGATGCCGAGTTCGGCAATATGTTGAATCGACGTCGTGTTGGTGAACAGGCCGAAGCCGGACGGCCCGATGGCGAGGCCGGCGATCAGATAGCCGAGAATGGCGCCAAGGCCGAGGCGCTTGAAAATCGGCACGGCAACGACGGCCGCGCCGAGAAACAAAAGCAAGCTTGAAAGAAATTCGCCGTTCGCATGTTCCATGCCTTTTCATGCCGTGCTTTCGACAGTGCGGTCAATGCCGGCCGCGGACGGGACCGTCGCACGATCGGGATGTGCTGCCACAGTTTTGATCGTCTTCGCTGATATCCGATCGATTCGCATGATGCGCGGGCGACGGCTTTGCGCGGCAGGAGACGATTCACACAGCGCTTTTGCGGTCGAATCACGACTTGCGCTATCGTGCGCCAGGCGATTCGGCTGAGAAAACGGATTTTGGTGCGGCGGCAAATCAAGAGATCGGCACGGGCTTGGCGCGGACCTTTGGCGGGTCTGCTCGCCGGGCTTTTGGCCGCCTCAATCACTGCCGCCCGGGCACAGGATCAGCCCGCGCCGGCCAATCCCCCCGCGCCGTCCGCCAGCCCGACGGACACGCTGACGAAGGAAAAATCCGGCCACGAGCAGGAGCTGAAAGGCGTGCAGGACACGCTGCAGGCTTCCGAGGAGCAGCGCAAGAAGATCGAGGCGGAGGTCGAATCGATCAAGGCCGACCGCGCCCGGCTCAATGCGGCGCTGATTGACACGGCGGCGAAAGTGCATGCGGCCGAGGCCAAGGTGAACGACGCCGACCAGCGCCTCGCCACGCTTACGGGCAGCGAAGAGGCGATTCGCCATTCGCTGGAGGGCCGCCGGGACGTGATCGCCCAAATCCTGGCCGCGCTGCAGCGCATGGGCCGCAAGCCGCCACCGGCCGTGCTCGCCCGGCCGGAGGATATGCTGTCCGCCATCCATACCAGCATGCTGCTCGGTGCCGTCCTGCCCGAAATGCGCAAGGAAATCGAGGACTTGACCTCCGATCTCAGCGAATTGGTGCGCCTGCGCGCCAATATCGCCAATGAGCGCGACGGCCGAACCAAGGATCTTGCCAGTCTCAATGAAGAACAGGCGAAGCTGAATGCGCTGGTCGCCGCGCGCCAGCAATCGCTCAACGAGGCGGAGCAGGCCTTGAGCGCCGAACAGGCCCGCGCGGCCGATCTCGCCAAGCAGGCAACCAGCCTCAAGGACCTGATTTCCAAGATGGAAACCCAGATCGCGTCGGCTTCGCAGGCGGCCGAGGCGGCCCGCCAGTCAGATGCGGACCAGCGCCGCGCCGAGGCGGCCGGCCTGCGCTCGCGCCTGGCCGCCGCGCCGTTCAAGGATCCGGCCCGTCTCGCGCCCGCCCTGCCTTTTGCCGAGACCAAGGGGCTGCTGCCGATGCCGGTGTCGGGCACTTTGCTCAAGGCCTATGGCGCGCCGGACGGTTTTGGCGGCCAGGAGAGCGGAATTTCGGTCGGCGTGCGGCCGGGCGCGAGTGTTTCGGCGCCGTCCGACGGCTGGGTGGCCTTTTCCGGCCCCTACCGGACCTATGGGCAATTGCTCATCATTAATGCCGGTGGCGGATACTATATCGTCTTGGCGGGAATGGAAAAAATTAACGTCAATGTCGGACAGTTCGTGTTGGCCGGGGAACCGGTCGCCACCATGGGAGACGGTTCGGCCCGAACCGCGGCCGCAATCGCCATTGGCGCGGCGCAGCCCATTCTATATATAGAGTTCAGAAAAGACGGGGCAGCAATTGATCCTGGCCCTTGGTGGGCCAAGGCAGACTTGGAAAAGGTTCGCGGATGATGCGCAAGGTTTCATTGTTGGTTCTTGGTATGGCGCTCGGCGCGGGCTCCGTGTCATTTGCGACCCACACCCAGATTTTTACCGGGGCTTCCGCCCAGGCGGCCGCTTCCGATACGTATCGGCAACTCAACCTCTTCGGCGACGTGTTCGACAAGATCCGGAACGAATATGTCGAAAAGCCCGACGAGCAGAAATTGGTCGAAGCCGCGATCAACGGCATGCTGACCTCGCTCGACCCGCATTCGTCCTACATGGACGCCAAGGCCTATAAGGAATTCAGCCAGCAGACCAGCGGCGAGTTCGGCGGCCTCGGCATCGAGGTGCAGCAGGAAGACAAGCTGATCAAGGTCGTCTCCCCGATCGAGGATACGCCTGCGGCCAAGGCCGGCATTCTCTCGGGTGACCTGATCATCGCCATCGACGGCCAATCGGTCGAGGACCTGACGCTCAATCAGGCGGTCGACAAGATGCGCGGCGCGCCGCAAACCCAGATCACCTTGAAGATCCTGCGCGGCCCCAACAAGGAAGTGAAGGAATTCAAGCTCACCCGCGACATCATCAGGGTCAAGTCGGTGAAGTTCGAGGAGAAGGGCGACATCGGCTATATCCGCATCACCCAATTCACCGAACAGACCTTCGACGGTCTGAAGGATGCGATGACGAAATTCGCCGCCGACATTCCGGATGACAAGTTCAAGGGCTATATCGTGGACTTGCGCAACGATCCGGGCGGCCTGCTGAACCAGGCCATCGCCGTGTCGAACGCCTTCCTGGACAAGGGCGAAATCGTCTCGACCCGCAGCCGCAACCCCGAAGACACCCAGCGCTGGAACGCCGGCGCGCACGATCTGTCGAAGGGCAAGCCGCTGATCATCCTGGTCAACGGCGGCTCGGCCTCGGCCTCTGAAATCGTCGCGGGCGCGCTGCAGGATCACCAGCGTGCGATCATCCTCGGCACCCGCTCCTTCGGTAAGGGCTCGGTGCAGACGATCATCCCGCTACCGCAATCGGGCGGCGCTGTGCGCCTCACCACAGCGCGCTACTACACGCCGTCGGGCCGCTCGATCCAGGCCAAGGGCATCGAGCCCGACGTGCAGGTGCTCGAGGATGTGCCGGACGATCTGAAGGGCAAGGACCAGATCGAGGGCGAGGCTTCGCTGAAGGGCCACCTGCTCAACAGCGGTCCGGAAGAGCATGGCTCGCAGGCCTATGTGCCGCCGGACCCGAAGGACGACAAGCAATTGATCGCTGCGATGGAAATTCTGCACGGCAAGAAGCCGGCCGAGGTCGCGGCGGAATTCGCGCCCAAGCCCGATCCGGCGAAGGCTCCGGCCGCCGATGCGGCGAAGCCGGCCGATCCGGCCAAGCCCGATGCGCCGAAAACGGATTCGCCGAACTGACGCACCTCCGGCCAAGGATTTAAGAAAGCGGCGAAGCGATTCGCCGCTTTTCTTATGCGCGCCACGATTTGCGGCGATGTCTGGGCCGCCGAAATTTGACCCGGCGAGGGTTGTCTATCTGCGTGGGCGATGGACATTATAGCTAAGGGTGATACGCGCGCGAAAAGGAGCAAACTTCATGATGCCGACCGAGACCAATTCGCTCTACCGTCCCTGCGTCGGCGTCATGGTGCTCAATGCCAAAGGGCTGGTGTTCATGGGCCGGCGCAAGAACAGGCGCCAGGTCGAACACACGGCGCCGAATTACGAATGGCAGATGCCGCAAGGTGGCATCGATCCCGGCGAGGATCCGTATGAGGCGGCGTTGCGCGAATTGCGCGAGGAAACCAATATCTCCTCCGTCAGCCTGCTCGCCGAGGCGAAGGATTGGTATTCCTACGATCTGCCCGACGAGATCATCCGGAGCGCCTGGAAAGGACGCTTTCGCGGCCAGACGCAGAAGTGGTTCGCCTTGCGTTTCGAGGGCGATGAAAGCGAGATCGACATTGATGCACCCGGCGGCCATAAGCCGGAATTCGACGCCTGGCGCTGGGAGAAGATGGCGCGCCTGCCCGAACTGATCATCCCGTTCAAGCGGGCGGTTTATGAGCGGGTGCTTGCCGACTTCCGGCACCTCGCGCCTTGAGCAAGTCGACAAGACGTCCGTCAATCGCCGCAAGCCCCAAGCCGATCAGAGCGACGCCGGCGACATGCACCCATTGCAGCCGCTCGCCGAGGAAGATGGCGCTGAGCAGAATCGCGCTCACCGGAATGAGAAACGTCACCAGCGACAGGTTGGTCGCGCCGGCATTGGCGAGCACACGAAAGTAAAGAATATAGGCGAGGGCGGTGGAGGCGACGGCCATGGCGACGAGCGACGAGACCGCGCCGACGCTTGGCGCTGCATACTGCCAAGGCTGGTCGACCAGCACGACGACCGGCAAGAGGATGACGCTTGATGCCGCGACCTGGCCGAAGGCCGTCTGCAACGGCCGCACGCCCATGGCCTTGAAACGGCGGCCGAACATGGCGGCAAACCCATAGATCAGCGCCGCCGTGAGGCAGCTCAAAATCGCCAGCACCGGCGTGTCGTTACCGCCATCCGCGAGCGCGCCGAAGAGTTTGGGCGCGATCATCACCGCAACACCGCCAAAGCCGAGCAGAACGCCGACACCCTTGCGCACGGTCAGCTTCTCGTTGCTGGTGAGCACATGCGCGACCAGCACGGTGAACAACGGCGTCGTCGCGTTGAGGATGGCCGAGAGCGACGCCGCGATGGCATTGGGCATCGAACTCTCGCCGTAGAAGATCAGGCTGAACGGCAGCACATTGTTGAGCAGGCCCATGCCGAAGAAGGCGAGCCAAACGCGCGGCGCGGTCGGGATGCGCTCGCCCAAAAACGGCAGCGCGAGCGCCAGCACCAGTGCCGCGAGCGCCACGCGGCCGAAGACCAGCGTGAAGGTCGGAATTTCGGCGCCGGCAATCTTCACGAAGAAGAACGTGCCGCCCCACAGAACGGAAAGCACCAAGAGCTCGGCCCAATCTTTGGACCCCATGGATGGCTGCGACATGGTTCCTCCTTGCCTTTCCGTTATGCTTGGCCGACCGAACCGTTCCAGCGAATCTTTGTCATCGGTTCCACTCGAAACCCCGATCGGTCGCGGGACGGCGGCTTTCCGGCAATGAGCATGGCGTATAGGACACCTGCCAAGGCCGCACTCCGCTTCTTGCGCTCAAAATGAACACGGCGCTGAGCGAATCCGTTTTAGCGCTGCGATACAGGCGCATTTTCAAAACGATGCGGCTCGCTCGCAGCGCGCGGGCCGCCTTCGCAAGATGTCACCTGCCGTGTGTGCGGTGCGGTTGTCCAAGCGTACAACACTGTGGGAATTGACAAGCGCGAGACAATAGGCTTTGCAAAAAGCCACAAATTGTGGCCCGTATTTCCGGGCGTTCCACCGATTTTCCCACAACAAGTCTCTATTTCTCGTATGGTGTCAGCATGACCGATTCGATCAACCGCCTCTATGCTACGGTCCTTACCGCCCGCGACCGCGACCCCAATTTGTCGCGCACGTCGAAATTGTTTCGCGACGGCGTGCAGAAGATGGCGAAGAAGCTTGCCGAGGAAGCGATTGAAGTCGGTCTCGATGCGGTGCAGATGCATCGCGAGGCGGTGATCATGGAAAGCGCCGACCTGCTCTATCATCTCGCGGTCATCTGGGCGGAATGCGGCATTCTGCCCTCCGACGTGGACGCGGAAATCGACCGGCGCGAGCGCACCTACGGCATTGCCGAAAAACTGCCCAAAAGCGCCGCCGGCGGCCACCTGCGCCGCGTAAGCTCGCTCAGCGCCCGCGGCGGCGTGGCACGCAAGCGCTGAGCTTGCGGCGCAGCCGTTGGCGTTCGGCCGTCGAAGGGTGGTTGAAACACGGCGAGCCTTGAGAGCTCTTGTTGGCGAAGCCCGATTGCCGACTGCCCCAAGCCATTATGAATCGCTCTTTTTTAACCCCGATCACCGTGAACATATTGAATAATAATATATATTTCCTCTATTAGTTTGTTCTCAAATTTTTTTATGTGCTTCCCATTTGCTCTCGCGCATCCGTCCCGGTGATTCACGCATTTGTCATTCCTCGGCAAAAAGCATGTTCACTATATGTTCTTATGTTGGATTTGTCAAATTTTTCGCCGCTTCGCCGTGAGCAACCGCATTTGAAAATCGAGCACGGGCGCGGGTGGCGAAGCCGGGACAATAGTGATTTCTCATGTGGAACGAGATCTGGAACGGGGCAGAATCGAACATGAGCCTCGAATCTCCCGATTTCGTCCATTCTGTTTGTTTTCGAGATTTTTTCTGGTTGGACGTTCTTCAGCCTTCCCGAAGTGGCGGTCATGCGGCTAGGCTTCTCGCAGCGAAGCGAACGGCAGCCGGGCAGGGGACGGCTATAGCGCGCCAAAGGCGAAAAGCCCCGCGCAACGCAGGAGATCGCATGCAGCGGCGTCAGGTGATGATGGCCTTCGCCGGGATCGCGCTCGGCGCGGCCGCCGCGAGGGAAGCGATTGGGCAAGAGGCCACCGAAGCTCGCGAGGATATCGCTGGGACGCTTCGGCCCTATCTTGCCAGCCACAACCTGCCGGCGCTCGCCGCCGCCGTCGTCAGGGGCGGCGTCACAGTTGCGACTGGAGCGGTTGGAACGCGCCGCGTCGCAACGGATGCGCCGGTCGCTATCAATGACCGTTTCCACATCGGCTCCGATACCAAAGCCATGACGGCGCTCGCGGCGGCGATCCTTGTCGAGGCGGGCAAGCTGCGCTGGGAGGCGACATTGGGCGAGACGTTCCCCGATCTTGCCGCGCGCTTGCATCCAACGCTCGGCGGGGTCACGCTCGAGCAGCTTCTGTCCCATACGAGCGGCATTCCGACCGACGACGAGGCGATCGCAAAGCTCCTCGAGCAGTCCTATGCGCAGCAGGATCTCAATCTCGACGAACTGAGACTCTGGCTTCTCGCGCAATGGGCCGGTCAGGAGCCGCAGACGAAGCCCGGAACGCAATTCGCCTATTCCAATCTCGGCTACACGTTCGCCGGCGCCATGATCGAGCGCGCCGGCCGCGCCACCTGGGAGGAGATCGTCGCGGCCTCGGTCTTTGGCCCTCTCGGCCTGCGCAGCGCCGGCTTCGGCCCGCAAGCGAGCCTCGGGCGCATCGACGCGCCGCTCGGACACCTCCCCCGCGACGACGGCACGCTGAAAGCCATGCTCGCGGGCCCCGATGGCGACGTCCCACCGATCTACGGGCCGGCCGGCACCGTGCATCTCTCCGTGCTCGACTTCGCCGCCTGGGCGAGCTGGAATGCGGGCGAAGGCAAACGCGGGCCGGCGCTGGTGCGCCCGGAAACCTTGCGCAGGCTGCACACGCCGGTCATCTCGATGGACCGCCCCCATGCCCCGCCCGGCACGCCCCCGAGCGGGAGCTACGGCCTCGGTTGGGGCACGACAAGCCTCCCGTTCTCATCTGAGGACTTCATATTTCATGGCGGTTCGAACGGCATGAACCTCGCCTACATCATGATGCAGCCGGAGCGAGATTTCGCCATGGTGCTCATGACCAATGTCGGAGGAACGAAGGCCGACGAGGCGCTCAAGGCTTTGGCCGGAGAGCTTTACGGACGCTTCAAGCCCGCGAGGTGAAGCATCCCGTCCGGAGAGCAGCGGATCTGCGGCTCTCCTGCGAATACCCCCTCAATGCCTCATGTTGAAACTGTCGACGAGCTGGTTGTAGTCGTGGTTCACGCGCGGCGGCGAGCCTTCGACCATCCAGCCGGCGCCTTGCTGCGAAAGCATCATCTTGTCGCCGGTGCTGTAGGGCGTCTTGTCGCGGATGCGGCGCATCAAGTTCTTGGCCGAGACGAGATAGCTCTTGGCGCTGTTCACCAGCACCGAATCGAACGGGCCTGGATGGGCGGAGGCATATTGGTCGAGCGCCTGCACCGCGCCATCATAGGCGTCGAGCGCCGGGTTGATCTTGGCGAGATCCGGCTTGTCCGGCTCATTGACGAGCTCGGCGCGCAGCAGCGCCTTGGCTTTGATCATCAGATCGAGCGCGTAATAATGCGCGTTTTTGCCCTCCTCCTTCTCGATGGCGGCGAGCAGCTCAGCCTGGACCTGATCGTTGAGCGCCTGCACCCGGCCGCGCAGGTCCGCATCCGCCTTGTCGAAGGCGGCCCAGGCGGCCATGAGCTGCGGATGCAGCGCCTTGCCCTTGGCCATCTTGTCGTCTTTGTAGTTGCTCTGGTCGTAATAATCGTCGGCCTGCTTCAACAGCGGCTCCAGCGTTGTCACCGCCTGCACATAGGCCGTGCCAGCCGCTTCGAGTGCCGCATCGTGCGGCTCGGTCGCATTGGCGGCCTCGACCTTCTTGGCGCAATCGCTCGTGTCGTAAATCGTGTAGGTGCCGTAGATGATCCGCTCCTTGCCGGTGGGGCCGGAGGCGGCCGCCCAGCTCCGGTAGCGCTCTTCCGATTGGTGCGCCCGCTCGGAGAGCCGGTTGATGCAGCCGATATAGGCCTGCAATTTACTGCCGATGGACGGCTTGCCGGAATCGCTTTGCGCACAGGCAACGCCCGCGGTGCTCAACGTTGCAGCCAGGACGAAAACAGACAGAAGTGATTTGCGCACGGAATGCCCCCAAAGAATGACGAAACGCTCGCGAAACGGCCGCAAAACCGGCCGCGCGGCCACATTCATACCACATTTTGCCCCGGGCGAGGTGCGCCGGCGCACCTGCCTCCCGCCGGCACGCGGCCAAATATGCCTTGCAATTTCCCGACAATCGCGAAAGACTAGTGTCATTCCGATGGGGGCCCCGTGAGGGGGCTGAGAGTTTGCGCTTTGGGTTTCGCCCGCCCGCAATGACCATTGAACCTGATCCGGGTCATACCGGCGGAGGGACGGGATGAAATCGATGCCCATAATCCCCGCTACGTTTGGCTCTCTTTTTGGACCGGGCGCGTCCCGTTCAAACACATAAATTCACGTGTTCCATGTTTTGGGCCGTGATGGGGAGACAAAAATGAACGCACCAACCAAATCCAACCTCGTCGCCGCGCCGCAAACCGTCACGACCGGCGCCCTGCGCGGTTCGAAGAAGGTCCACGCCGCCTATGACGGCGCGCCCGACGTCAAAGTGCCGCTGCGCGAGATTGCGCTCTCCGATCCCGACATGCCGACCTTACGCGTCTATGATACGTCGGGCCCCTACACCGACGAGAATGTGAAGATCGACCTCGCCCAGGGCGCGCCGAAAGTGCGCGGGGGCTGGCTCGGCGCGCGCGGCTTCGAGACGATTGCAGGCCGCGATGTCCGCCCCGAGGACAATGGCAATGTCGGCGAGGCGCATCTGGTGCCGTCCTGCCCCGCGCCGCACGACATTCTGCGTGGCCGCGACGGTCAGCTCGTCACCCAATATGAATTTGCCCGCGCCGGCATCGTCACGCCGGAAATGATCTATGTGGCGCATCGCGAAAACATCGGCCGCGCGCAGATGCTGCAGCAGGCGCAAGAGAAACTGAGCGACGGCGAAAGCTTCGGCGCGGCGATCCCGCCTTTCATCACGCCGGAATTCGTGCGCGAGGAGATCGCGCGCGGCCGCGCGATCATTCCCGCCAACATCAACCATCCGGAAATCGAGCCGATGGCGATCGGCCGCAACTTCCTCGTGAAGGTCAACGCCAATATCGGCAATTCCGCCGTCACCTCCTCCGTTGCGGAAGAGGTCGAGAAAATGGTGTGGGCGATCCGCTGGGGCGCCGATACGGTGATGGACCTCTCGACCGGCCGCAACATCCACAACATCCGCGGCTGGATCCTGCGCAACGCGCCGGTGCCGATCGGCACGGTGCCGATCTATCAGGCGCTGGAGAAGGTCGATGGCGATGCGGCGAAGCTCGATTGGGAAGTGTTCAAGGACACGCTGATCGAACAGGCCGAACAGGGCGTCGATTATTTCACCATCCATGCCGGCGTGCGCCTCGCTTACGTGCCGCTGACCGCCAACCGCGTCACCGGCATCGTGTCGCGCGGCGGTTCGATCATGGCGCGCTGGTGCCTGTCGCATCACCGCGAAAGCTTCCTCTACGAGCATTTCGGCGACATCTGCGACATCATGCGCAAATATGACGTGTCGTTCTCGCTCGGCGACGGCCTGCGCCCCGGCTCGATCGCGGACGCCAACGACCGGGCGCAATTTGCCGAACTCGAGACGCTGGGCGAACTCACCAAGATCGCCTGGGACAAGGGCTGCCAGGTGATGATCGAAGGCCCCGGCCACGTGCCGATGCACAAGATCAAGGTGAACATGGACAAGCAATTGCGTGAGTGCGGCGAAGCGCCGTTCTACACGCTTGGACCGCTCACCACCGATATCGCGCCGGGCTACGATCACATCACCTCGGCCGTCGGCGCGGCGATGATCGGCTGGTTCGGCACGGCGATGCTCTGCTACGTCACGCCGAAGGAACATCTGGGCCTGCCCAACCGCGACGACGTGAAGACCGGCGTCATCACCTACAAGATCGCGGCGCACGCGGCCGATCTCGCCAAGGGCCATCCGGCAGCGCAGATCCGCGACGACGCGATGAGCCGCGCGCGCTTCTCGTTCCGCTGGGAAGACCAGTTCAACCTCTCGCTCGACCCCGATACGGCCTGCGCCTATCACGACGAGACCCTGCCGAAGGAAGCGCACAAGGTCGCGCATTTCTGCTCGATGTGCGGCCCGAAATTCTGCTCGATGAAAATCACGCAGGACCTGCGCAAGGAAGCCGCCGAGATGCAGGCGCAGCAGGAACAGGGCTTCGCCGAAATGAGCGCGAAGTTCAAGGACAGCGGCAGCCAGATCTATGTAGAGACGGGGGAGTAAGTCAGCATAAATGATGAAATGCAAACCCTTCTCCCGCGTAGCGGGAGAAGGTGAGCCGCGTTAGCGGGTTGGATGAGGGAGAAGCGGCGTGAGCGCTCCCTTGCAACATGTTGTCCAGCCGCATGTATTTCTAGACCATACCGATGGTGGTGACGTATCACTAAACCGTGAAAATTGCAGAGGACCAATCAGTTTAGTCCCTTCGCGCGAAGGGCTCATCTTCCCGAGGAGACTGATATTTCGCGTATTTAATAGAGTGCCACCATAATCCAAACCCTTTAATATAGTCCCGTCCATACACGATCCCGCATCATCCTGCAGATCTGATATTTATATTCACTGAAAAAATTCTGCATGCCACGCGATTTGGCTTTTGCATGCTCTGGATGAATACGCCATTGTTGCATGGCCTCTTCGTTTTCAAATTCAACAATCGTCACACGTTCACCATCTTCGGCGACAAATCCTTTATGAGAAATGTAACCGGGTATCGTGCGGGCAAGCGTACTCATCCGCTGCGCCATCGGCAAATATTCGTCGAGAACATCAGGGTTCAATCTGGAACGGAAGATTGCAACAATCATTGGTCAGCTCCTGCAAATTGTCAGGAAGAATTGCAGTCAGGCGCAAAATAAATCAAATGCATAATGTCTATAATGATTATGCAACAATTCTCATTAGCTCAATTTCGCTCTCAATTCAGTCGTCAGAAGATCGGTGACAGCATCGAAGCGCCCGGGCGCAGCCTGACGAATGAGAGTCACATGCATTGGTAAAGCGAAATCGCAAACCTCCAATATTTGCAAGTGATGCCGATGAGAACTTTCATAAAACTGGCGCCGCGGAATAAGGCTGAGCCCGCCACTATGCGCGAGCAATGACAACTGCAAATCTTCACCAAAGACTTCTGCTATGATGTGAAGAGGCAATTGCTGCCGTTCATAACTTTTCATGAGAAAGGCTCGGCATCCACACCCATGTGGATTCAAAAACCAACCTTCGTCAGCAAGATCACGCAGATGCCAGGGCGCGCCATTGGCTTTTGTGGCGGCTTTATTCGCAGAGACGACAACGACTTGTTCCGCACCAAGCCTATGACGGACAAGCGTGTTTGGAATGATATGATCATCGGTCAGAAGACCGACGGAACAATCGAGAGATCCTGAGCGCATATCTTCGATCAGATCGCGGGTCCAATTGGAACCGATCTGCAATTTGATCTGTGGGAAGCCTCGGCGCAACGCATCAAGAGGGGACGTTAACACAATACCGCCGAGACCATGGGCGACGCCGATCTTTAACTCACCCACAGGAGTGGCATGTTTCGTTGTGCTGGCCTGCAATTTTGCGACGGCAGTCAAAACATCTCGGCATTGCGCGAGTACATGAACCCCAAGGGCTGTCAACACGGCTGGCTTAACTTCGCGGTTGAAAATAGGTGCATCCTTCATCGCGGCTTCAAAGTTTTGCACCCGTCGCGTAACCGCCGGCTGCGTTAGATTGAGCCGGACGGCCGCGCGATTAACGGAGCCGGTTTCCGCCACAGCCACAAATGCTTCGATGTCTTGGAGGTTCATCAGCAGAAACTAACCCAGATGCAATTACAATGATAGCATATTTGATCTCTTTTTGCGTCTCCACTTTATGAAGCATGCGTCTTGTGTTGTCAGACTTGTCATCTGGTCCGAGAATTCGAAAAAAGATGAGCACGTTTGTTTCGATCTCATAATTTGTATATTTACAAAGTGTCAACGTAATTGTGGCATCCAGAATAATCGCTGCGGCCTTGAGATATAAGCCTGTGCTGCAGGGAAAAAGGTGGCTCATTGTTGCGGCTTGTTATGCCGAATCTCGCGAGCAGCAATCGCCTCGACAGATTGACCAGCCGAGATGTGCGCAGTGTGTGAGAGCGTCGCAAAAATTGGAAAAGTCGTGAATTTGCTCCTGATCATCGGCACCGTCCGCCTTCCACCCGAAAATCTCGCACGCGCCAAGCCAATCATGCGCCGCATGGTCGAGATGAGCCGCGCCGAGAATGGCTGCGTGGAATACTCCTATGCCGAGGACGTGCTCGATCCCGGCCTGATCCATGTGAGCGAAATCTGGCGCGATCAGGCGGCGCTCGACCGGCATTTCGCGTCGGAACATCTCACGCAATGGCGCGCCGCCTGGCCGGATTTGGGCATTCGCGACCGCAACCTGCGCAGCTACGAAATCGGCGCGCCGCGCGTCACGTAATCACACCGCAAACTTCTTCGCGCCCGCGACGCAGCACACGACGCCGGCCATGGCGGCGAACATCAGCACGCTCAAATGCTCGTGCAGCAGCGTCGCCGCGAGCACGAGGCCGAGAAACGGTTGCAGCAATTGCAATTGCCCGACGGCCGCGATGCCGCCGAGCGCCAGGCCGCGATACCAGAAGACGAAGCCGAGCAGCATGCTGAAGATCGAGACATAAGCGAGGCCGATCCAGGCCGGCGCACGAATCGTGTCCCACGCGGCCGGCAGGCTCATCGCGGCGATCAGCAGCATCGGCGGTAAGGCGAGCACCAGCGCCCACGAAATCACCTGCCAGCCGCCCAGGCGGCGCGAGATCTTGCCACCCTCGGCATAGCCAAGACCGCACAGCAGAATGGCCGCGACCATGAGCGCATCGCCCGTGAACGTGCCATTGCCGCTGCTGACGAATGCGAAACCGACGACCGCCAGGCTGCCGAGCACGGAGAAGAGCCAGAACAGCGGCTTGGGCCGTTCGCCGCCGCGCCAGGCGCCGAACAGTGCCGTCGCCAAAGGCAAAAGCCCGACATAGACGATCGAATGGGCAGAGGTGATGTGCTGCAGCGCCAGCGCGGTAAGCAAAGGAAACCCGACGACCACGCCGAGCGCGACGATGGCGAGTGGGACAAAGTCCTCGCGCCGCGGCCGCGCCTGCCGCAGCAGGCCGAGCAGCGCCGCGCCGAGCAAGGCGGCGATCACCGCCCGAGCGGAAGTGAGGAACAAAGGCGAGAAGCCGGCCACGGCCACGCGCGTCGCCGGCAACGAGCCGCTGAAGATGACGACGCCGACGAGGCCGCTGCCCCAACCCTGTATCGATGTTTTCATGCGGTCAAGCCTTACCGCCTTCCCTCTGGCAAAGGCAGACACAGTTCAGTACAATTTGACGAAACTGTACCGGCATGAGGAGCCATACACTTGTCTCTGCACGCGCCCGACACATCAGGAACGCGCACCGCCGAAGTGATGAACGCGGTGCGCGCCAGGATCGCGAGCCGGGCGCTGAGCCCGGGCGACCGGCTGCCCTCCATCCGCGGCTTTGCCGCGACGATGGGCGTGTCGCCCTCGACAATCGTCGAAGCCTATGACCGGCTGGCGGCGGAGGGCCTCATTCTGGCGCGGCGCGGCTCCGGCTTTTATGTGGCGCCGAAAGCGCTGCAGCCCCTTACCCTGACCGTGGATGCGCCGCAGCGCGACCGCTCGGTCGACCCGTTCTGGGTCTCGCGCCAGGCGCTCGACGCCGACCCGGACATGCCGAAGCCGGGTTGCGGCTGGCTGCCGCCGGATTGGATGCCGGGCGACGCGCTGCGCCGCGCCTTTCGCAGCGTCGCGCGCGCGAGCGACGAGACCTTCACGGATTATGGCAGCACGCGCGGCTCGCTGGCCCTGCGGCGGCTGCTCATCGCGCGCTTCGCGGAGGAGGGGCTCGAGGCCTCGCCCGACCATCTCCTGCTCACCGCGTCGGGCACGCAAAGTCTCGACCTCATCTGCCGCTTCCTGCTGCGCCCTGGCGACACGGTGCTGGTGGACGATCCGTGCTATTTCAATTTCCGCGCGCTCTTGCGGGCGCACCAGGCAAGAATCGTGAGCGTGCCCTACACGCCGGCGGGGCCGGACCTCGCGCGTTTCGAAGCCGTTCTCGCCGCGTCGCGCCCGCGCCTCTACATCACCAATTCCGCCTTGCACAACCCGACCGGCGCGACCCTGTCGCCGCAAGTCGCGCACCGCCTGCTCACCCTCGCCGCGGCGCATGATCTCATCGTCGTCGAGGACGATATTTTTGCCGATTTCGAGCCCGAGCCCTCGCCCCGCCTCGCCGTGCTCGACGGGCTTGAGCACGTGATCCGCATCGGCAGCTTTTCCAAGACGCTCTCGGCTTCCGTGCGGTGCGGCTATATCGCGGCCAAACCCGAGTGGATCGACGATCTCGTCAACCTGCAGATCGCCATCAACTTCGGCGGCCCGAGCCCGGTCGCGACCGGCATGATCGCCCACGTGCTCAAAAGCGGCGTCTACCGCAAGCACATGGACGAGCTGCGCCGCCGCCTGGCGCGCGCGAGGGCGGACACGGCCAAACGCCTGCAGCGCCTCGGCCTCGAGCCCTGGGTAACTCCGCGCGGCGGCTTCTATCTCTGGTGCCGCCTGCCGGACGGGAAGGATTCCGCTCACGTAGCCCGCGCCGCAATCGCGCAAGGCATCGTGCTCGCGCCGGGCAACATCTTCAGCGCGGCGCAGACGGCGGCGGGTTACATGCGGTTCAATGTGGCGCAGTCGGGGGATGTGCGGGTGTATCGGGTTTTGGGGGAAGCGTTGCGGGGGGTATAAGTTAAGAGGCAGGTGCCACAAACGCCTTAAGGAGCGTTTGCCTACTATCGTGTAGGGACAATTCGGAGGTCTGGCGAAGCTTGAAATCCTGCTCCTTAGCCACCTCTTTAGCCAGATCGTCCATCTCGATAGATAGAGCTTTTAGTCCCTCGTACTTTTCAGCTGTATCGAAAATTTGTCTCGACCCGTCGGGCGTGCGTAACGCCATTGCCTTTGAGCTATTGTGATAAAGTTCATCGAGAAACCTCTGGGTCTCGGCGAGAACCGCCAATTCGTAAAAGCTTCCGGTGGATAAAGCCGGGATGTCCGCATGGTACATAGTCGCCGCAATATCAAAGCTCGGAAACACGATTTTCCGGCCTTCTTCAATAGCATCGTTTTTCACGTTTTTGCACAGCCGAATTGCTTTCTTCAGTCCGCCCGAAGCTAGCTGATCCCGGGTGTGGACCCGGTGGATATGGAGAAACGGAAGGTTGTCGATTGTTTCCGGCACCTTGTTATTTAGGATAGTCACACCACGGTCTCTCTCCAGCAGCGAAGTTTGGTAGTCGATCGTGTCATGCCAATGCGACGGCACCACATCGACTGGACGTGCAAGGGAGCCGCCAGATATACCAATCGCTTTCCCGCCACTGGTGTCGACGTCCGCTGCCGGAAAACGTGCCCTCAGAATCTTCTCTGCCTCGCTTCTCAACTTTGACAAAACCTGAACCGATGTTCTGCTGGTCGGCGAGGTGTAGAAACCGCTGCGGCTGAGAGCGCCTTCTGTGCGGTAGGTCAAAAAGCTGGCATCAAGGCTCAGTAGATCAACATCGCTAACCCCGCGGATATGAACGTCGAGTGGCACAGATCCTTGTAATCTGAAGAGAACGGAAAGGCCCGCGCTTATCAGTCCATCGTTGAGTTGATTTCCCACTCGCTCGGCCGTCTCAACGCTGATACGAGTGTATTGCTCATCAACTGCCTGCATGGCGCCAAGGGCATATCGCGTGTAGGGCTGGCCTGTGGCGCGTTTTTGCCAAACTTCATCGCCAATGCTTTTGGCGATGATCACGCGCTGCGCGTCTTCGGCCAGCCTACCTAGTCGATCTGTGCCACGCCGACGAACGCTGAGCTGATTCAGACGCTTGTTGATATCGCGCGCCATACTTCACGCCCTTTGCAACTTCATGGTGCCGAAAGTGTATCGCCCGTGCCCATTGAAATATTCCCCGTCGGCACTGCGAAGATTCTTGTCGAAGATTATTTCAGCAAAACCTCGATGGCTCGCGAGATCTGCTTCTCCAATTTTAGGATAGTTCCGATAGCTGTAGAATAGTCTGTAACCGTCTGCTTCATCGCAGACTAGCGCTGCGCTTTCGCTATTCGAACCTGACTGATGGGTCTTAAGCCGTACCCGTATTTTGTCCCAACTTTGTACGATAGTGATCTTGGCTTGCCATTGGCCGCCAGGGTTTCCAGCTGAGGCAATCGTTTCGCCTTGGCACATCCATTCGCCACTTAAGTCCGGCACTTTCAGAAGCTGCCCAAGCGGCGTCCATTTCCAAGCATAGCGATTGAGAAACCAAGAAAGGAGTGTAAACACCGCCCCGGCGCCCACTAGAGACAGTATTGACGGAGGCAAGTTGGCGGGTAGCCCAAGCCGCTTAGCCAAATCAACCGCCCATAATAGAACGAAAACGGTCGATGCGGATATTCCCGCTGCTATAAGGCTTAGATATCGGCCAACTTTGACGCGGCTCACTCCGCCCAGAACAGTGTATTCATGCTCCATGCGCCCCCCAATGCCATCCCCACGGCTGAAAAGCTTATTTTCGCTTCGTCTGCAGCGGGCAAGGCGTCACGCGTCCGCTTTGGATCAAAAGAGGAAGTGAATTGATTTCTTAGATCCCCCCGTTTTGCGGTTTCCTTCCTCATCTCACTGTATTTTATACGTTGTAAAGCATCTCGGTGTGTGAGCGTTTGCACAGATCAATGGTTGGAGGATGATTGCTGGGGATTTGCTAAAACACTTATAGAACACCATCGCGCTCTTGCGAGAAAGAGCCTGTGCCGCAGCACTTATCACGATTCACATGCGCTGCGGCTCTCACATAGTGCGTCAAGCGCGGGATGACATGGAGGCTTTGATGAAGTGAGAGGCCACCGCCCCCTCACACCGGCATGGCGGTTTCCACCAGCTTCGCCCAATAGCTCATCCCATACGGAATCAGCTCATCATTGAAATCATATTGCGGATGATGCAGCCCCGCGCTGTCGCCGTTGCCGGCGAAGATGAAGGCGCCGGGGCGGGCGAGGAGCATGTAGGAGAAATCTTCCGCGCCCATCATCGGCGGCATGGCAATATCCACCTTGTCGGCGCCGACGATCGTGCCGGCGATCTCGGCGGCGAAGTCCGTTTGGCTGGGGTGATTTTCGGTGACAGGATAGCCGCGGTAATAGTGCACCTCGGCTTTGGCGCGGTGGGCGCGCGCGGTGAATTCCACGATCTCGCGTAAGCGCGCTTCGGCGCCCGCGCGCACCTCTTCGCGCAACGCGCGGATCGTGCCGGAGAGGCGCACCTTTTGCGGAATGACGTTGTAAGCATCGCCGCCGTGAAAGCAGGTGACCGAGACGACCACCGAGTCGAGCGGATCGATGGTGCGCGCGGCAATGGTCTGCAGCGCCACGACGATCTGCGAGCCGGCCACCACCGGGTCGATACATTGGTGCGGCTTGGCGGCATGGCCGCCGCGCCCTTCGATATCGATGTCGAAACGGTCCGCCGCCGCCATCAGCGGGCCGGGCCTGAGCCCGAACGAGCCGACCGGCATGCCGGGCGCGTTGTGCATGCCATAGACTTCCTGCACGTTGAACCGCTCCATCAAGCCGTCTTCCACCATGGCGAGGCCACCGCCGCCGCCCTCTTCCGCCGGCTGGAAAATCACCACGGCGGTGCCGTCGAAATTGCGGGTTTCGGTGAGATAGCGCGCGGCGCCGAGCAGCATGGCGGTGTGGCCGTCGTGGCCGCAGGCGTGCATCTTGCCCGCATTGCGCGATTTATAGGGCAGGTCGGTCGCTTCCAGAATCGGCAGCGCGTCCATGTCGGCGCGCAGGCCGATGGCGCGGCCGGTCCTGTCGCTGCGGCCCTTGATGACACCGACGACACCGGTGCGGCCAAGGCCGGTCACCACGTCGTCGCAGCCGAATGCGCGCAATTTTTCCGCGACGAGCCCGGCGGTGCGGTGCACGTCGTACAGCAATTCGGGATTTTGATGAATGTCGTGGCGCCAGCCTTTGACGTCGTCCGCCAATTCGGCAATTCGGTTGATGATGGGCATAGGGTTGAGCCTGTTGTCTCGCGTTAATATGGCTATATGATTGGCCGGTGGGCGCGAATTGTCCAGCAGCAACGAGGTTTTAGGGAAAATGGCGCGTCGCTTGCCGCCCATGAAAAGTCTGCTTGCGTTCGAGGCCGCGGTGCGCACCGGCTCGATCCGCAAGGCGGCGCAAGAGCTCAATCTCGACCATTCGGTGGTGAGCCGGCATTTGCGCACGCTGCAGGAGCGCTTCGCGACGCCGATCTACACGAGCACCGCGCAGGGGATCCGGCCGACCGAGGCGGGGCTGGAATTTGCCGCGCAGGTCACGCGCTCGCTCGATCTCATCGGCAATGCGGCGGCGAAACTCACGAGCCCCGAGGAGGGCCTGGTGCTGCATGTGTGGTGCATGCCGGGCTTTGCCCTGCGCTGGCTCACGCCGCGCCTGCCGGCGCTGGCGAAATCGCTGCCCGGCGTCGAAATCCTGATCAAGCCGACGGACGAACTCGACGGCCTCGACAACGGCGCGGCCGATATCGATATCCGCTATGGCGCGCCGCGCTCGGCGTCGATTCAGATGGCGATTTTCGCCGAGCCTCTGGTCTATGCGGTCGCCTCGCCGGATTGGGTGAGCCGCCACCCGATGCCCGAGGCGCCCGCCGATCTGTTGAAGGCGCAGCTCATCCACGAGGACACGACCGACCAGTGGCGCGACTGGTTCCGTTTGCACGACGTGACCCTGGCGAGCGCCCTGCACGGGACGCGGCTGTGGCAGGCGCATCTGTCGATCGAGGCGGCGAAGCTCGGCCAGGGCGTGGCGCTGGCCAATGATTTTCTCGTGCGCGAGGATCTGGCGCACGGCAGCCTGATCAAACTCGCCAGCCCCGGCGTGATGCTGAACCCCTACATGCTGCGCGCCCGCAAGGAACGCTGGGATGAACCGTCGATCCGGCGGTTCCGGACGTGGTTCATGCGCGAGGTGCAGAGTTTTGGGGTATAACGGCGTCGGAATACCGGATTAGGACGAATGATGCCGCGCGAATCCTTCTCCCATCGGGAGAAGGTGGCATGCGAAGCATGACGGATGAGGGGACATACGATCGATATTCGCCTCAATTTCGGCCGCAGCCTCTCTCGCCGGAGAGTCCCCTCATCCGACCGACTTCGTCGGCCACCTTCTCCCGATGGGAGAAGGGCGCGCGGCAATATTTGTGCTTATATCTTCGACACCGGCAGATCGCGTAAGAAAGCTCCCAGGTCGTCGGTGACGAAATCGATATAGGGCTCGCGGCCCGAACCGATCTCCCACGGCTCGCGATGGTCCTTCGCGCCCTTTTTTGGCGCGACCAAGGTCGTCGTCATGCCGCGCGCATGCGGGACGACGAGGTTCTTGGCAATGTCCTCGAACATCGCCGCCCTGGCCGGATCGACGCCGTGCGCCTCGAAGAAACGCAAATACGTCCGCTCGGCGGGTTTGGGCACGAAATCCGCGGCGACGATGTCGAAAATATCCTCGAACATCCGGGTAAGGCCGAGCTGCTCGGCGGTCTTCAGCGCATGCTCGCGCGACCCGTTGGTGAAAATCAGCTTGCGTCCCGGCAGGCGCAGGATCGCGCTGGCCAGACTGTGATTGGGGTTGAGCGAGGAGCGGTCGATGTCATGCACGAACGCCAAGAACTCGTCGGCCGAAATCTCGTGCTCGGCCATCAGCCCGTTCAGCGTCGTGCCATAGGTCTGGTAATAATATTTTTGCAGCGCACGCGAGGTCAGGCCGTCGAGGCCGAACAGATGCATCAGAAACATGGTGATGCGCGCATCGATCTTCGGCCACAGATCCGAATCGGCCGGATAGAGCGTGTTGTCGAGATCGAAAACCCACGTGTCGACGTGACGGAAGGCGGTGTGAAGGGAACGCGGATGGTGGGTCATGGGCTATAAACTTTAGTCAATTTCGCCCTTCTCCTCGTAAGGGAGAAGATGGCACGCGATAGCGCGACGAATAAGGGCGCTTGCACGTGAAAGGATCAAAGATACTCTCGATGGGCGAAACGTTAAGAGAAATTGCTCACCTAGTCGCAAGTCCCTCATCTGCTTCACTTCGTTCGGTCCCCTCGCCCACGGCTTTGTCGCGGGCGAGGGGGACGATCAGCCTTACTTCGTGATCAGCGTGCCGGCGCCGTGGTCGGTGAAGAGCTCCACCAGCACCGCGTGCGGGACCTTGCCGTCGAGAATGACCACGCCTTCGACGCCCTGTTCCAGTGCGTAGATGCAGGTCTCGACTTTCGGGATCATGCCGCCGGTGATCGTGCCGTCGGCGATGAGGCCGCGAATGTCGTCGACTTTTAGCTCCTTGATCAGCTGCTTGTTCTTGTCGAGCACGCCGGGCACATCGGTCAGGAACAGCAGGCGCTTGGCGCCGAGCGCGCCGGCGATCGCCCCGGCGAACGTATCGGCGTTCACGTTATAGGTCTCGCCATCCTTGCCCTGCGCGACCGGCGCCAGGACCGGAATGAGCTCGCGGCCGAGAACCTGGTCGAGCACGGTGGAATCGACATAGGCCGGCTCGCCGACGAAGCCGAGATCGACGATCTGCTCGATGTTGGAATCGGTGTCATAGACGGTGCGCGTCACCTTGGTGGCGGTGACCATATTGCCGTCCTTGCCGCACAGGCCGATGGCGCGGCCGCCTTCGGCATTGATGAAGCCGACGATCTGTTTGTTGATCGCGCCGGCCAACACCATTTCGACGATCTCGATGGTCGCCTTGTCGGTGATGCGCAGGCCGGCGGAAAACTCGCTCTTGATGCCGAGCTTCGTCAGCATGGCGCCGATCTGCGGGCCGCCGCCATGCACCACAACCGGATTGATGCCGGACTGTTCCAGCATCACCATGTCCCGGGCAAAGTCGCGCGCGACCTTTTCGTCGCCCATGGCATGGCCGCCGTATTTCACCACGACGATCGCGTCGTCGTAGCGCAGCATGTGCGGCAATGCCTGGGTGAGAATTTCCGCCTGTTTCTGAGGACTATCGTTCATGAAGCATGTCCGAGGTGGGAAAAATCGCTTAGGGACAGGACCCCAGCACAAACATCATAAGCCGCGTTCGTGCAACATTTTCATGATGGCGGCGCGCAATTCGGCAATGCCGTCGCCTTTTTCGGAGGAGGTGAAGATCACCTCCGGATAGGCGGCGGGGTGCTTCTTCAGCGCCTCCAGCGTCGCCTCGATGCGTGGGCCCACGTCGGCCTTTTTCACCTCGTCGAGCTTGGTCAGCACGACCTGGTAGGACATGGCGGCGGCGTCCAGCGTTTCCAGCATCTGGTGATCGGCCTCTTTCAGGCCATGGCGGCCGTCGATCAGCACGAAGACCCGGGCGAGCGTGATGCGGCCGCGCAGATAACCGCGCATCAGCCGCGTCCATTGGGAGATCTTGTCCTTCGACACTTTGGCATAGCCATAGCCTGGCATGTCGACGAGGCGCAGGCGGTCGTTCAGGTTGAAGAAATTCAATTGCTGAGTGCGGCCCGGCGTGTGCGACGTGCGCGCCAGCGTCTTGCGATTGGTCAGCGCATTGAGCAGCGAGGACTTGCCGACATTCGAGCGCCCGGCAAAGGCGATCTCGGGGGGGCCGAGCGGCGGCAAGCCGTCAATCTTGCTCGCCGCCCAGATAAAATCGCAGGGGCCTGCGAACAACATGCGCCCCTGCTCGGCAAAATCGGGAAGAACCTGCGCTTCGCTCACGTATCCGCCTGCTTCGGCTTGTTCAAGCCGATCATCCCGCGCAAGTTGTCGAACAGTTCGACCTTTCCGCCTGCCTGCCTGATGATGTAGCTCTGCTGAATGATGCTGAGCAGGTTGTTCCAGACGTAATAGATCGTCAGACCGGCCGGCAGGTTGCTCATGAAGAAGGTGAACACGATCGGCATATAGGTGAACATCTGCTTCTGCACCGGGTCGGTCGGTTCCGGATTCATCTTCATCTGCAGGAACATCGTGAAGCCCATCAGCACCGGCCAGGGGCCGAGCGACAGAGCGTGTCCGATAACGGGGAGTTGCTCGAAGTAGGGGATGTGCACCGGATCGAAGGGCAGGAGGCCGAACAGGTTGAAGATGTTGAGTGGGTCGGGGACTGAGAGGTCTTTGACCCAGCCGAAGAACGGCGCATGGCGCAATTCGATCGTGATGTAGATAACTTTGACGAGCGCCAGGAACACCGGGATCGTGACAAGCATCGGCAAGCAGCCGGCGAGCGGGTTCACCTTCTCGCGCTTGTACAATTCCATGGTTTCCTGCTGCTGCTTCACCTTGTCGTCGGGATAGCGCTCCTTGATCGCCTGCATCTGCGGCTGCAGCGCCTTCATGCGCGCCATCGACTGATAGGAACGGTTGGCAAGCGGGAACAGCACCGCCTTGATGATGACGGTCAGCGCCATGATCGCGAGGCCGAAATTGCCGACGATGCCGTAGATGCGGATAAGGAGATACATCAGCGGCTTGACCACGATGCCGAACCAGCCCCAGTCGATCATCAGATCGAAATTGCGGATCTTGTCGGCGGTCTCGTAATGGTCGAGCGCATCGATTTCCTTGGCGCCGACGAAGGCCTTGGTCGTGACGTCGACACTGGTGTTGGGCGCCAGAACCTGCGCGTCGTTGATCGTGTCGGCCTGGTAATTGCGCAGCTTGTTCTTTTCTTCCGCTCTCACGGTCGGGTCGGCCATGCGGGTGATGTCGCTCGCCCAGGTCTGGAACCGACCCTTCACATGGGTCTGATTGTCGGGAATGACTGCCGTGGTCCAGAACCGGTCGGTAAAGCCGATCCAGCCGCCATTGCCGTCGGCAGCATCCTGGGTGGCCTTGGCCTCGGGGCCCTCGGCATTCTTGTCCAATTGCGCGTAAGTCGCCTGCTGCAATTTGGACTCGCCGAGGACGCCGATCAGGCCTTCAAACACACTCGCATAGGGGCTCACCGGCATGCTATGCCGGGTGACGAGCGCGTAATGGTTGAGCGCGACATCGGCGCTCCCCTTGTTTTCGACGCTGTCCTTGACCGTGAACATATATTGGTCGTCGACGCTGATCAGGCGCTTGAAGACGAGGCCCTGGCCGTTGTCATAAGTCAACGTGACGGGTTTTTCCGGGGTCAGCGTGTCGCTGTCGGCGGTCCACAGCGTATTCTTGTCTGGCATCTGCTTGGCGGCGGCGCCGGCGGCGACAAAGCCCATTTCAACATAATAGGCGTTCGGCGCGCCGGCCGGCGACAGCAGGCTCACGAGCGGGCTGTCGGGCTGGATGGTCTCGTGATAGGTCTTGAGCGACATATCGTCGATGCGGCCACCCTTGAGCGCGATCGTGCCCTTGAGATTGCGCGTGTTGACGGTGACTCGGGGGCTGAGCGCCAAAGCGTCGTCGCGGCTGAGCTGCGGCTCGCTTGAAGCCTGCGGCACCTGGCCATTGGCGATCGCAATCGCCTTGGCCTGCTGCTGGACCTCTTCCTGCTTGACGACTTGCGCCTGATGGGTCTTGTCGGCGTAATAGGTCCAGCCAAACAGAACGAGACCCGACAGGATCATCGCGAGATAGAGATTCTTTTTGTCCTCGTTCATGCTCTTCGACCTGATCTGAAAGTTGCCGCGACCAATCCGCCCCAGGCCGTCGGCGCTTTTTATTTAATTGACTTAACTGAGTTTTTTGCCTTTTTACGGGCGTTGCCCGGCCCCGATTTGGCATGCGGCAGCCGGACCAGCGCCTGCCTCAACGCCTCTTGCAGCGCCGCGAATGGCGCGTGCAGCGCGGCCTCGCGCGCAACGACCACATAATCGTGGCCTTTTTGCGCGGGCAGATCGGTGAGACGCAAGACTTCGCGCAGGCGCCTGCGGATCCGGTTGCGCACGACGGCATTGCCGACCTTCTTGGTCACGGTGAGACCAAAGCGCGGCAGGCTGTCCGGTGCATGCGCCGCCATTTGCACCGTGAAGGGCGGCAGATGGCAGCGACGCCCAGTGGCGGCATGCACGAAATCCCGACGCACCTTTAGCCGCTCCGGCGGGGCCGGGCGGCTGGTAACATGCGAGGAACTCGCTTCGTCTGTCGTGTTGGCCGGAGCCATGCTGGGCGCGTGTCCTTTATTTAAAAAAACAACGCGCTTGCGAGCCGTTTAGGCCGACAGGCGCTTGCGGCCGCGCGCACGGCGGGCAGCGATCACGGCGCGGCCGCCGACGGTGGCCATGCGTGCGCGGAAGCCGTGGCGGCGCTTGCGCACGAGTTTGCTGGGTTGATATGTCCGTTTCACGGGATCCACTCCGGTCTTAAATACACAACGCGCGCCTTTAGAAACCCCACCGGGCTCTGCTGTCCTCACGCTGCTCAAAGGTAAAGGATTCAGGTCGAACGACCCTCGCGAGCCGAAATCTGAGCGGCGCATATAGGGGCAAGCACGGCCGGAAGTCAACGAAAAGCCGCGCCTTTCTTGCACGCGGCTCCCGCGGTCGCGCGGGAAACACCGTTAACCGCCTGCCTTTGCTTTGGAAATGGCGATTTTAAGCCTATTCGACCACCGTGCCCATGATCCAATAGCAGTCGAAATCGCCGCTCAGACGGACACAGGAGAAGGGCGGCTGCTTTTGCTCGATCGTCACTTTCAGCCCGCGCACCAGGCGCTGGCAGGCGCCCGAACTCTCCTTGCCCTTAACGAAGGTATCGGCGGCGGCGGCGCTCTTGGCCTGTAGGTCGTAGGCTTTTTTGATATCGGCGACGCTGCGACAGGCGACCGCACTATCGGTGACGGCGGCGTTTTGCGCCGCCGCCGCGCCGGCGAGCATCACGAAAGGAAGGCAAGCAAACAGCAGCTTCATGGTCAAAGCCTCATCAAAGTCCCGTTAAAGCAGATGCACCATCATGCCCTAAGACGGAGGCCGGTTTCAATCCTGCCCGCCTGAAGCGGTAAGCAGCGGTCTAAGCGCCGGATTTTCGGCGCTCATCCCGCATCGAACCACCGCGGCCTGCTGCGATTTGCCGCGGAATGGACATGGTGTGCTCTTTTTGCGGTTACCGCCGGCCGGGTACGGAATTGACCCCGGCGCGGATCAGGATGTCCTCGGCCTCGGACGGCAAGATGGCTTCCGGATCCGGCCGGCGATCCGGATGGGCGCCGTCGCCTGCATGGATGTGCGGCTGCGCATCGGCGATCGCCGTTTCCAATTTGCCGATACGGGCGGCAAGCTCCTCGAGCTTGCGTTCGATCTGATCCTGTCCGGCTTTAAAGCTCTTGAGCTGCTCCAGCAGCAGGGTTTCAATCTCACTGGCCATGAACGGCCCTTTCTGTCGCGCACGTGCTTCGAACGCCCCGCAAGCCAAGCCGCGGGGAAGAAGCCGCACTTAATAAAGATAGCGCGGCTTTCGGAATTTTCGCAATGTGTCTCATGGCGAATCGGGCTGTTTCCGGCGCTTTTCCGGTTAGGCTGGGGAGCGGTTAGGCGGCGGCCAAGGGATTCAGCAACGGAACGCCAGCACCTTTAAAATCGGCGAGGTTACGGGTCACGACCCTCATGTCCGGTTGTTCGAGCGAAAACTGCCTGATGTGGCCAACTTATGAACCTTCTGGAGGCCATTGCTGCGCTCCGTGCAGCACGCGTAAAATCGTTACGACACGCTCATTTTCAGTGTAGATGACCACATAGTTTTTCCTAACAACCATTTCCCGAGTCCCTGGAACCCGTCCGGAACGGTAGAGTTTGGGATGCTCTGGCAAGAGCGCTGCTTTGTCCTCAAGATCGTCTTTCAATCGCTGAGCAGCGGCTGGGTTGTCATCCGAAATATAATCGATGATCGCCAGGAGATCGGCGCGGGCCGCTTCTTTCCATTCAAGAACGGGCACGATGCTTCCGATTGATCAAAGCCTGCGCTTCATCCATCACCCGATCGTGCGGCACGGTTGGCCTTGTATCGTCCATTGCTTCTCTCACCTTGGCGCGGAACCACGCGTCGTAAGCATCCGGGTCGGCAGTCAAAGCTGCGGGCAAGCCGCCTTCTTTGACGACTCGCGCCAAGAGAATACGCACCGCATCGGAGATCGTCAGACCGAAATTGGCGAGCTTTTCGGTTGCATCCGCCTTCAAATCATCATCCACTCGAACATGGAGCATGGAGGTCTGAGCCATGAGGAATCTCCTACTATCCGCCGGATAATATGTATCTCAATTGAGATACTTGCAACTTCAGAATCCATGCGGCGGAAATCTTCGCAGTGCGGCGCGATCATCCTGCCGCAAACCATTGATCCTTGACTCCTATTCGCAGATCGCCAATACTAGAACAAATAATGAACAATCGACGAGGTCACCCATGTCCGCTACGCCGACACGGGAACGGATTTTTGCGCTTCGGCAGGAGATCGAAGCCCTTGAAACCGGGTCCATTCACGGCTTCTCGGCCGCGCGCCGCCATCTGCAAGGCCAGGTCGGGTTTGCGGCGGCGGAACGGCTGACCCTGGGCCATGCCCAGGCGGACGATCTGCTCGGCGGCCTCACCGTCGCGGCCATTCACGACGTGCTGCCGGCGGGCGCACCCGATATGGCGGCGGCCTCCGGCTTTGCGCTCGGGCTGATCGCCCGTTTGCGCAGCCAGGCCCATGCCGCGCGCAAGCCCTGGGCCTGGCTGCGGCAGGACCTTGCCGGGCTGGAGGTGGGTGAGCCTTACGGACCTGGCCTTGCCGCGCTTGGCTTGTCGCCCAATTGGCTCGTCGCCATCAGCGCGGCGGATGGCCCGATGCTGCTGCGAGTGGCGGAGGAGACTTTGCGCGCCCATGCCTTTTGCGGCGTGTTGATGGAGCCCTGGGGCAACCCGAAAGCACTGGATCTGACCGCCAGCCGCCGCCTGGCTCTCGCCGCGCTGGAGAGCGGCTGCATGGGCGTGCTGTTGCGCTCAGGCGGCCAGGAAATCCCCGGCTCGGTCGCGACCCGTTGGCTGATCCGCGCCCATCCGAGCCACGGGCATTTCGGCCCCGAACGGCCGACCTTCGATGTGGAATTAACGCGTAACCGCCGCGGCCGCACCGGCCGATGGGCGATGGAGTGGAGTATCGATGAGCAATCCTTCGCACCAAGGCAAACAGCCCCACCGCTTTCTGGTGGCGTATTTGCCCACCCTGCCGAGCGACCGCCTGGTGCGGCAGGGATCTTGCGCACCGGATGAAGCGCTGGCGCTGATCGCCAAGGACGGCAATGCCTGGCGCGTCACCCATCTCAATGCGAGAGCCCGTACGCTCGGCCTTAGGGAAGGCTTGAGCCTCACGGATACGCGCGCGCTTTATCCGCAAACCGCAACGCCCAAGCTCACCATCCTGGAAGGCAATCGCGAGGCGGATGCCCATGTGCTCGAGCAACTGGCCGATTGGGCCTTGCGTTACACGCCTTTGGTGGCGACCCATGGTCCCGACACGCTGATCCTCGATATCAGCGGTTGCGCGCATCTGTTCGCCGGCGAGGATGCCTTAGCTGCCGACATGATCGCACGGCTGCAACATCTGGGCTTTACCGCGCGCGTCAGTATCGCCTCGACGATCGGCGCGGCCTGGGCGCTGAGCCATGACGGGCCAGGCACGATTCTGCCTGCGGGACAGGAACGCACGGCGCTCGCCCCTCTGCCGCTGGCCGCGTTGCGCCTGCCGGCGGATCTTCTCGCCGCGCTGGAACGGCTCGGCCTGAAACGTATCGGCGAAGTAATGAGCGGCCCACGCGCGCCTTTGACCGCGCGGTTCGGCACGATCCTGCTGCAGCAATTGGCTCGCGCGCTCGGCAACGAGGACGAGCCGTTCTCGCCGCGCTTGTCCGTCGCGCCCTATTGGACGAGCCGCAACTTTCCCGACCCGATCGCCCGCGAGGAAGATGTGCGGCTGTGCACGCTGCAGTTGCTGCAATGCTTGCGCGACCGGCTGGAGCGCCACGGCGAAGGCGCGTTGCGCCTGCGGCTCAGTCTGTTCCGCGCCGATGGCGTGGTGAAACATGTAGAAGCGGGCATGAGCCGCGCCATGCGTGACGCGCGCGTCATGCAGGACATTCTGTGCCAGCGCCTGGACGCGCTCGCCGACGAAATCGATCCGGGCTTCGGCTTCGATTGCATCGCCGTCGCCGTTCTCGAAGCGGCACCGGTGACGGAGGAGGCGCTCGCCTTGAGCGCCGCTTACGATCCGCAAAATGTCATCCGCTTCATCGACCGCTTGGGCGCGCGGATCGGGCGCGCGCGGATCACGCGGCTCATGCCGGTCGAAAGCCATGTGCCGGAATATGCAATGCGCGTTCTTCCGGCCTATGATTCCATCGGCAAAATCGATTGGCCGAAGATGCAGGCGGAACCGGGCAGCCCGCCGCAACGGCCGATCCGGCTCTTTGCCCAACCTGAACCCATTGAAACAATGGCCAGCGTGCCCGATGGCCCGCCCGTGCGCTTCCGCTGGCGACGCATGATGCACGACATCGCGCTGACGGAAGGGCCGGAACGGCTTGCGAGCGAATGGTGGCGCGATTTGAACGGAAAGCCTCTCACCCGCGATTATTTCCGCGTCGAGGATCGCGAAGGCCGCCGCTTCTGGCTCTACCGCGACGGGCTCTATGACGAAACGCAGCGGCCGCGCTGGTTCATTCACGGGCTTTTCGCATGAGCTACGCTGAACTTGCAGTGATGACGAATTACTCATTCCTGCGCGGCGCGTCGAAGCCAGGCGAGCTTGTCGCGCGCGCGAAGGAATTAGGCTATGCCGGCATTGGCATCGCCGACCGCAATTCGCTCGCCGGCATGGTGCGTGCCCATGTGGCGGCCAAAAACTTAGGGATCAAGCTCGCGGTTGGCGCGCATCTCGTCTTTGCCGACGACACGCCGGAGATGCTTGCCTATCCCACCGACCGCGCCGCCTATGGCCGCTTGACGCGCCTTTTGACTACCGGAAACCTGCGCACGGGGAAAAAAGGCATCTGCGAACTTACAAAGGCCGATCTTTTCGACTATAGCGAAGGCCTTCTATTCATCGTTCTGCCACCAGCACGGCTCGATGCGGCCTTTACCGCGCGGATGCAAGCCTTGATTGAAGCATTGCCGCAGCAGATCTGGCTCGGCGCCACCATGCCGCGCCTCGGCAGCGACCGCCGGCGGCTGCACAATTTGCGAATGTTTGCGAAACGCTTGCACATCAAGCTCATCGCCATCGGCGACGTGCTCTATCACGCGCCGGAACGTCGTGTCCTGCAGGATGTTCTCACCTGTATTCGCGAACATGTGACAATCGAGGCGGCAGGCTATCGGCTGGAGACCAATGCCGAGCGGCATCTGAAACCGCACGCAGAAATCGCACGCCTCTTTCGTGATGATCCGGCAGCAGTTGAAGAGACGACGCGCTTTTTAGCCAAGCTTGATTTCAACCTTGATGAATTGGGCTACGAATATCCGCATGAGCCTTATGAAGGCTATTCTAGCCCTGGTGAGGCTCTGGCCGACCTTGCTGATAAAGGCGCGCGGAATCGATACGGCGGAATTATTCCTGAACACATCAAAAAAGCGCTCGCATATGAATTGGAGATCATCTCACGGCTAAAGTACGAACCTTATTTTCTCACCGTTTACGACATCGTGAAATTCGCGCGCAGCGAAGATATTCTCTGCCAAGGACGAGGATCGGCCGCCAATTCCGCCGTCTGCTATTGCTTGGGCATCACCGAAATTTCGCCCGAACGTGTGAATGGCCTATTGTTCGAACGTTTCGTTTCAGAAAATCGCAATGAGCCACCAGATATTGACGTCGATTTCGAACACGAAAAGCGAGAAAAGGTCATTCAATACATTTATAAGCGCTATGGTCGCAAGCGTGCCGGCATAGCCGCGACGGTCATTACCTATCGCTCGCGCAGTGCCATTCGCGATGTTGGAAAAGTGTTCGGCCTTTCGGAAGATGCAATTGGCGCACTGTCGCATTCGACGTGGGGATCGACCTCGCGCGGCATTTCCGATGACGAAGCGCGACGCGTCGGCCTCGATCCAGACGATCCGCGCCTTGCCAAAGCTTTGACGCTTGCAAAAGATCTCACTGGCTTTCCACGCCATCTCTCGCAGCACGTCGGCGGTTTCGTGTTGACACGTTACCGTCTTGATGAATCTGTGCCGATCGGCAATGCCGCGATGGACGATCGTACGTTCATCGAATGGGACAAAGACGATCTCGATGCGGTTGGCATGATGAAGGTCGATGTACTGGCGCTCGGTATGTTGACCGCCATAAAGAAAATGCTCGATTTGCTGAAGCGGCATTATGGCGTGCATAAAACCTTGGCATCCATCCCCGAAGGGCACGAACGTGTTTACAACATGATCCAAAGGGCCGATACGCTTGGCGTGTTCCAGATCGAAAGCCGTGCGCAAATGTCGATGTTGCCGCGCCTGAAGCCGGTGAATTTTTACGATCTCGTCATTGAAGTCGCCATCGTTCGACCCGGCCCGATTCAAGGCAATATGGTGCATCCCTATTTGCAGCGGCGACAAAATCCAAGTTCTGTCGTCTTTCCTAGCCCTTCTCCCGAAGAAGGACCTGCTAATGAACTGGAAGACGTCTTAGGAAAAACCCTTGGCGTACCGCTGTTTCAGGAACAGGCAATGCGCATCGCCATCGTCGCGGCAAAATTCACGCCCGCCGAAGCCGATCAATTGCGCCGCGCCATGGCCACGTTCCGGCATGCAGGCACGATCCACCAATTCGAAAGCAAGTTGATCGAGGGCATGGTGAAGCGCGGCTATGCGCGCGAGTTTGCCGAACGCTGCTTCCGTCAGATCAAGGGCTTCGGTGAATACGGCTTTCCCGAAAGCCATGCGGCAAGTTTCGCTTTGCTCGTCTATGCCTCCGCCTATCTCAAATGCTATTATCCCGATGTCTTCGCCGCCGGCCTGCTCAACGCGCAGCCGCTGGGGTTTTATTCGCCGGGGCAGATCGTGCGCGATGCGCGCGAACATGGCATCGAGGTGCGCGCACCCGACATCAATGCGTCCCATTGGGATGCGACGCTGGAACTCGGTCCGCCGCATCCGCCGCATGAAAAACACGCGAGCATGGTGGGCGATATCAAGACCACCCACGCGCTGCGCCTCGGCTTCCGCCAGATCAAGGGCTTTTCGCAAGACGATGCGAATTGCATCGCCGACCATCGCGGCGAGGGCTATGATTCCATCCGCGACCTGTGGCTGCGCACGCGCTTGCACCCGAGCGTGCTGGAGCGCCTCGCCGACGCGGATGCCTTCACCTCGCTCGGCCTGTCGCGGCGCGATGCGCTCTGGATTGTCCGGGGCCTCGGCCGCGCCGGCGACAAGGAAGATTTGCCGCTTTTATCCTTCGCGCAACAACAGCCGCTCGAACCCGACATGGCCTTGCCGCCCATGCTGGCCGGCGAGCACGTGGTGATGGATTATCGGTATTTGCATCTCAGCCTCAAAGCGCATCCGCTCAGCTTCCTGCGCCGCGAGTTGCAGCTTTTACGCATTTCGCCCTGCGATGATTTGCGTCGCACGGAAGACGACCGACGCGTGAGCGTCGCCGGGCTGGTGACGGTGCGCCAGCGCCCCGGCACGGCGAAAGGCACGATCTTCTTGACCCTCGAGGACGAAACCGGCATCGCCAACATCATCGTCTGGCCGAAAACCTTCGAGATCTTCCGCGCCATCGTGCTCGGCGCGCGCTTCATCCGCGCGACCGGCCGCCTACAAAGCGAAAGCGGCGTCACGCACATCGTCGCCGACACGCTAGAGGACATGACCGCGCGCCTGAGCGCCCTGCAGGCCGGCAAAAACGATCTGCAGGACCTCGCCCATGCCGACGAGATCAAGCGCGGCACGGGCGACGACCCACGCCAGAAGAACCGCCCGCCGATCGAGCCCGACATCGCCATCGACCTCGACGTCCCCGCCCGCGCAACCCGCCACGTGCCGGCGCGGATGGCGGGGTGACAATAACCTCATGATTCTTCCCCGCCGGCGGCCAGCGGCAACAGATCGACAAGGCGCTGGTCTCGCCGTCACAGTCCGCTCCAGGTCAAGACTCCGGGCCATCACGGATGCGCCTGTCAAAAATTGACACTTCCAGCTTGGTGCGCCTCGTTCGATGTGCTCAATATGCGCCAATGCCGGCCGCCACAAAAATCAATAGGGCCGAGGGAACTCCCCTTGACAGGCGGTGAATTGCGCAAGAAGATCGTATGTACGCAAACAATAATTCAGGCGCTTCTCGAAAGGCGAAGATGGCCATATCCGCTCGAAGCCGAGCGCGCGGAACGCTTCAGGGATTAGCTATCGGCGATGCCCTGGGGATGCCGACGCAATATATGCCGCGAACCCTGGTGGCGGAGCGCTACGGCATTCTCGAGACCTTCGAACCCGCGCCCGACGACAACCCAATCAGTCGCGGCATGCCGGCCGGCCGGGTCACCGACGATACGGATCAAGCGGTGATCCTAGGCGAGCTTCTGGTCGAAGGAAAAGGATACGTCGATCCGCGCCGTTTCGCCGACGAACTCCTGGCGTGGGAGACCCGCATGATCGCTGCGGGTTCGGCCGATCTGCTCGGACCGTCCACCCGCAAAGCGCTGACCATGATCGGACAGGGGATGCCGACCGACGAGACCGGCCGGACCGGCGCCACCAATGGCGCGGCGATGCGGGTCGCACCGGTGGGCATTGTCTTTCCGCCGCACCCGATCGAGTCGCTGGTCGACGCCGTATTCCAGTCTGGCCATGTCACACACAACACGACGATCGGCATGGCGGGCGCATCGGCAGTCGCCGCCGCGGTCAGCGCCGCCATCGATGGAGCGACCGTCGGGGAGGCGCTGGAGGCGGCGATCGAGGGGGCAAGGCACGGCGCCAAGCGTGGTTTCTATTTCGCCGGCGGCGACGTTGCCGCCCGGATTCGCTGGGCGATTGATCTGGTGCGCGGCAAGGCCGAGGCCGAGGCGCTCGATCTCATCTACGACATCGTTGGAACCGGTGTGGCAACCCAAGAAGCGGTGCCGGCGGCGATGGCGATCATCTCGCTCGCGCCAAAGGAGCCCTGGCGCATTTGCCGCCTGGCGGCGAGTCTGGGGGGCGACTGCGATACGGTCGGCGCCATCGCCGGGGCGATCGCTGGCGCCTGTCATGGTGTCGAAGGCTTTCCTGCGCACGTGATCTCGGCTTTGACTGCCGCCAATCCGGGGCTTGATCTCGTCGGGCTGGCCGACCGCTTGCTTGATCTGCGCGGTGGGGCCACGAGCCTTGCTCCCGCCGCCCATGCGGGAGCATCCCGGGAATGAACGCGAAACCTCTCCCGACCCGGCTGCTATCGGTGGGAAGCATCCTCGCCGATATTCGCATCGACGTGCCGGGCTTGCCGCCGCGCGGCGGTGATGTGTTGGGCTCGCAATCGACAATGAGCGCCGGAGGCGGCTTCAACATCCTTGCCGCGGCGGCACGTAACGGGCTCAGGACGGCTTTCGCCGGTCAGCACGGCAACGGCCCTTATGGCGCGCGTATCCGCTCCGAATTGCAGTCGGAAGGCATAGACATCCTGATGCCGCCCAGCGAAGCCGGAGACAGCGGCTTTTGCGTCGTGCTGGTCGAGCCGGACGGCGAACGCACTTTCGTCACCAGCCCTGGTGTCGAAGCCCGCCCGGGCACGATTCCGCTCGCCGACTTGAAGCTTGGTTCGGCGGATGCGCTGTTCGCGTCGGGTTATGATCTTTGTTATCCCGAACTTGGCCCTGCCATCGCCGGCTGGCTTCCCACTCTGCCGGCGAGTGTGACGGTTATGATTGATCCTGGCCCGCTGGTCGCCGATATTCCGTCGCATGTGATGGCTGCGGCACTGGCGCGGGCCGATATCGTCAGCTTGAACCGGCGCGAGGCAGCGCTGTTCTCCGGCGCCGACGATATTGCGGCGGCGGCCAAGCGAATCCGGGATCGTTTGTCGGACGGCGCGCTCGTGATCTTGCGGGATGGGGCGGCGGGATGTCTGTTGCTCGGCGCGGATATTGCAGAGCCTGGCCTCCAGGTGTCGGCGCCTGCCGTGCATATGGTTGACGCGACTGGGGCGGGGGATGCGCACACCGGCGTGTTCCTGGCTTCGCTCGCGGCGGGGTTCCCGGTTGCGGAGGCGGCACGGCGTGCCAACGCCGCTGCAGCCATCGCCGTCACACGAAAGGGGCCGGCAACCGCGCCCTGCGCTGAGGAGCTGAGCGCCTTTCTCGTCACGTGAAAGCATCACAAGAAGATAGGGTGGGCGCCTTCCGAAAAGCGCAAGCACCCTGCCAATAACAAGAAAATCGAGATAACAATGTCACGATCAACGAAGGGAACTGGAAACATGGTACATACGATCACGCGTCGCCATTTCACAGCCGCTCTGGGAACCGCCGCCGTCGCGGGCTCGTGGGCGCGTCCCGGCCTTGCTCAGGCCAAGGAAATCACCGTGCTCAATTGGAAAGGGTACGGCACGGACGAACCCTTCACGCTCAAGGGGTTCGCTGATCTGACCGGCATCACGATCAAGCACGATTACTTCAACTCCGAGCCGGAGATGCTGACGAAGCTGCGCACCAATCCCGGTGCCTACGACGTGGTGCTGATCAACAGCGCGCGCACGCAGCAAGCCGAGGCGGAAGGCCTGATCGATCCGATCGATTTTGCGACCGTCCCCAATTCCAAGGACCTTGCCCCCGCGCTCAAGGAGCACGCCAATCTCAAGGCAGATGGCAAGATCTATGGCCTCTCATGGCTGTGGGGTATGAATTCGCTTGCCGTGCGCAAGGGCATCAGCGCCGATAGCTGGTCGATTTTCACCGATCCGAAATATGCCGGCAAGCTGGCTTTGTTCGACGATGCCGTGACCTCCGTCGGCATCGGCGCCTTGCTGACCGGGCAGGATGCCAATAACCCCAAGGATCTTGCCAAAGTCACTGCAGCCCTGAAGGCGATGAAGCCGAACCTCAAATTGATGTGGTCGAGCGAGGACGAGTGGAACAAGGCCTTTGCGGCCAATTCCTTCGATATTTCCGTCTACTGGTCGGGTGCCGCCGTGCGCTCCATTCGCCAGCACAACTTGCCGGTGGAGTTCATCGTGCCGAAAGAAGGCGCGATCGGATGGCTCGACAGCCTAGCCGTTCCGACCACCAGCAAGAACAAGGCCGAGGCGCTCAAGTTCCTCAATTACATGATCGACCCGACCTTCTACTTCACCTGGGCCAAGGAAGCCGGTGCTCCGGCATCGGCGAACGAGGCCGCAATGGCGAAGCTGCCCGCCGACGATCTCAACCGGCAAATCCACAAGGCGGATTACCTGTCGAAGCTCACCTTCATGGCGGCCCTGCCCGATGATCGGCGTCAGGCCTTCAACGATTTGTGGGAAGAGGTGAAGGCCTTCTACGCAAAATAATCGGCGGGCAAAAAGCAAGCATGGCTCCGGCATCATGTCACGCATCTTGCGTGACATGATGCCGGCTATGAGGAGGAGCGGGTGGCGATCGTATCGAAGGCCGACGATGGCGCCGCGGCGCCGCGCAAGCGCTGGGGGCAAGGCTGGGCGACGGCCGCCCTGCTGACGCCGGCCTATGCGTGGCTGTTGCTGGCAGTTTTCCTGCCGCTCTGTGCCATGCTGTTTTTCAGCTTCCTCAAGAGCTCGCCCGTGCCGGGGCGACCGCTGATCTATACGGTCGACAATTATCTTGCCTTCATCAAACGCCCCTATCTTTTTGACGTCGCCTGGACGTCGATCCAGATCGGTTTATGGACGACCGGCCTATGTGCGCTGATCGGCCTTCCCGCGGCACTCGCCTTGGCGCGTGCGACAGCCGGGCGCTCCAAGCATGTGCTCTTCCTCCTCATCATCCTGCCGTTCTGGACCAATGGCCTGGTGCGGGTGTTCTCCTGGACCATGGTGCTGCGCGAAGGTGGCATTCTTGACTATGCCTTGCACTGGATTGTACCGGCCGCGCCGGCGGTGTCGCTGCTCTACACCTTTCCGGCCATCATCATCGGACTGGTGCACGCTTATCTGCCCTACATGATTCTGACCTGTTATCTCTCGGCCTCCGCGATCGAGGATGCCACCATTGAGGCCGCGCGGAGCCTCGGTGGCCGCACGCCCATCGTGTTCTGGAAAGTCTTGTTGCCGCTTTGCATGCCGGGCCTGATCTCCGGTTCGATCCTGATTTTCGTGCCGGTGATCGGCAGCTTCATGGAGCCGCGCATCCTTGGCGGCCGCATTGGCGTCACCATGGGCACCGTCATCGAGGATCAGTTTACCGCTGCGTTCAACTGGCCCTTGGGCGCAGCTCTGTCGTTTACGATGTTGGCCGTAGTGCTCTTGATTTTCGCCTTCTCGTCGCGCGTGCTTTCCGGCCGCGCGGCGACACCGTAGGAGGGCGGGATGATCGTTCTTGGCCGTACTTTCCTCGCCGCCACGCTGGTCTTTCTCTATCTGCCGATCGCGGTGATGGTGGCGATGGCCTTCAACGCCTCGCCGCTCTACACGCTGCCGATCGAGCCGACCTTCCACTGGTTTGTGGTGCTCGCCGACAATGCAGCGCTTTTGTCGGCAACCTACAATAGCCTGATGATCGCTCTGGCGACGTCGATCATCGCAACGGCGCTTGGCACGCTGGCCTCGCTCGCGCTCAACCGCCGGACTTTCAAAGGTCAGTCGCTGCTCAAAGTGCTGTTGCTGCCGCCCATTGCGATTCCGTGGTTGATCACCGGCACGGCCATGCTGGTCTTCTTCTTCTGGACCGGGATCGGCCGCGGCCTGCATGCCATGCTGATCGGCCATGTTGCCTTGGCCATCCCCTACGTCGTTCTGATCGTGGGCACCGGCATGCAGACGCTGCAGGCGGACCTCGAGGAGGCGGCGATGAGTCTTGGATCGACGCCGGTCCATGCTTTTTTCGCGGTGACGATGCCTTTGCTCGCCCCGAGTATCATCGCGGCGCTGCTCTTCGCCTTCGCGGTTTCGCTCGACCAGTTCGTGGTTTCCTATTTCCTGGCGACGCCTGGCGTCTCGACTTTGCCCGTAGAGATCTACACCTCGATCCGCAAGGGCTTCACGCCGGAGATCAACGCGATCTCCACCATCTTCCTCGGCGTCTCGGCTGTCCTCGTGCTGATCTTCGCCCAATTGTCCAATCTGGGAGGCAATCGTGATCGGCGTTGAAGTCGCTTCAATCAGCAAGGATTACGGATCCTTGCGTGTGCTGGACGGGGTGAGTACCGCCTTCAAGGCCGGCGAATTCACCAGCCTGCTCGGTCCGTCCGGATCGGGCAAGACGACTTTGCTGCGCATCATCGGCGGCTTTGTCACGCCCGACGAAGGACAGATACGCTTTGGCGGCGAAGACGTCACGCAAGTTGCGCTCTGGCAGCGCAAGGTCGGCATGGTGTTCCAATCCTATGCGTTGTTCCCGCATATGAGCGTGTACGATAACGTCATCTTCGGGCTCAATCGCCAAGGCATTCGTGGCAAGGCGGCGCGCAGCGAAGTGGCGCGGGTCTTGGAGATGGTCCACCTCACGGGGTTCGAGCAACGCAAGCCCAAACAACTCTCGGGCGGCCAACAGCAGCGTGTGGCTCTGGCGCGGGCCATCGTGACCAAGCCGCGCGTCCTTCTGCTGGACGAGCCTCTCTCGGCGCTCGACCGGCGTCTGCGCCAGGACATGCAGATCGAGCTGCGCCGTATCCAGCGCGAGAGCGGACTGACGACAATCTTCGTCACGCACGATCAAGAGGAGGCGCTTACCCTCTCCGACACAGTGGCCATTCTCGATGGGGGGCGCATCGTGCAGGAAGGCGCGCCGCTCGACATCTATGAACGCCCGCGGACCCGTTTCGCCGCGTCCTTCCTCGGGGATGCCAATTTCTTCGAGGGCACGGTGACGGGCGAGGGAATCGCAATCGCCGACGGCATATTGCGCACGGCTGACGCGCTTCCCACCGCGGGGACCAACGTCACCTTGGCGGTGCGCCCCGAGAAGATGCGCATCGTGGTGCCGGGAGAAACGAACGACGGAGAGAACACCTGTGCGGCGCGCGTGCGCGAAATCATCTATGCCGGCGCCGTGTCGACTTTCATTGCCGAGGGGCCGGGCGGCGGCGAGATCAAAATCCTGTCGCAGAATCGGGAGGTTTCGGCCATCGCGCCGGGACAGACAATCACGTTGGCCTGGTCGCCCGCCAATACCGTTCCGCTTGTCGCCTGACATGCTGAAAAGCGTCAACATTCCGCTCGAGCGCGCCTGGAACACGTGGTCCCATCGGCCGGCCGAAATGGTGTTTCTGCCGCTCGGCCTGCGACTGACGCCTATGGCTTTCGCCGCGAGCACGGGCAAGGCCTGTCTGTTCGAGCCGGGAGACGGCGTCAGGCTCGGGCGCCATGCGCTCGATGCCTCGCTGGTCGAGCTGCAGCTTGCCCATGCCGGCACAAGTCTCGACTGGCGCACCACCAAATCCGACCCCTACTGCATTTCCGGGAGCTGGCGCACGGTTGCGGCGGGCGAATGGGGACTGCGGTTTTGGATCAATCTGTGCTTTTCGGCTGAGGGCGGCGAGGTGGTTCGCTTCGATGAGGCCCAGGGTGCCGCTGTCCTTCGCGTCGGCCATCGCTTTGCCGCCCTCGTGAGCGAGGCACCGCCCGTCCAGGTCACGGGACATGTCTCGCTCGCCGCAGCGGCACAAGATTACGAAACCCACGGCTACTTCTATACCGGCTCCCGCGCCCAGGCCGCGCCGGTTCTCGCGCTGCGGTTCAACCTCGAGATGATGCGCGACAATCGGTTTGCTGTTGCCATCGCAGACCGTGAAGATCTTGCGATTGCCAAGGCCAAAACACTGCTGGTGGAACACGACAACGTGCCGCCTCCGGCTGAGGACGGCCCCGCTGTCGCGCGGGAGGCGCTGCGCGATGTCATCGCCTGGAACACGGTGTGGGACGGGATCAATCAGCGACCCTATACCGCTATCAGCCGCAATTGGGATCTCGGCAAATTCGGCGGCTTCGGGGTTTGGCTGAACGATCAGCTCTATGCGGCCCTGCTGGCGGGGGAGTTCGATGCCGGCCTCGCGGGGGAGAATCTCGCTGCCGTGTTCTCCGGGGCGACGCCGCAGGGCAATCTGGCTTGCCTGCTCACCGCGAACGACGCTTGGGTGGATCGCAGCCAGAGCCCGATCGGTGGTTTCGTGGTCTGGCAACTTTATCTGCGCCACGGCGCCCGAGCCCTGCTCGAGAATGCCTATGCGCCATTGGCGCGCAACCACGAATGGTGGTGGCGGGAGCGCGATCCGGAGCAAAGCGGCCTTGCCTCGTTCGGCACTTCGGACGTGGGCGACGGGCTCTACAAGGGCACGTCCTTCGGCGCGCGCAATGAATCGGCGATGGACAATTCGCCTATTCATGACGAGGCCCGGTACGATCCGCAAACGCGCACGCTCGACGCGTGGGATGTCGGCCTGAACAGCCTGTTGGCCCTCGACGCCGAAATGCTCGCTCTGATCGCTGCGGAACTGGGACGCAGCGGCGAAGCCGCCGCCTTTGCCACCCGCGCCGAGGCGACCAGAACGCGCATCCGCGAACTTTTGTGGGACGACACACGCGGGATCTTCGCGAACCGGCTGCGGGGCGGGGGCTTTGTGAAGAGTCTCGCCCCGACCAGCTTCTACCCGCTGCTGGCGGGGGCGGCAAGCGCGGAGCAGGCTGACCGATTGTGCAATCATCTTGACGATCCGGCCGGTTTCGGCGGGGATCCCGTTCTTCCCGGCGTGTGCCGCAACGATCCCGCCTTCGGCGACAATTCCTATTGGCGCGGGCGGATCTGGCCGCCCTTCAATTTCCTCACCTATCACGGGCTGCGCCGGTACGGGCTGGACGACCGGGCCGCGACGCTGGCGAAGCGCAGTTTCGAGCTGTTCCGATCGGTGTGGCAAAGCCGCCGGATCTGTCCCGAAAATTACAATGCCGAGACCGGCGAGCCGTTGGATCAGCCTGATACCGAGCGCTTCTACACATGGGGCGCTTTAATGGCCAAGCTTGGTGTCGCCTCCATATACGATGTCACGCCATGGCACGGCTGGCAGATTGCCAATCCCGGCAACCTGACCGAACTCGGCCCCTTCGCGAGTCCTCTTGGCCAAGTGCGCCTCGTGGGTGGGGAGGGCGCATGGAGCCTGGTCCAGGGAGCACAAACATTGTTGCAAACGGACGTCGATGGCCGGATATCACATCTCACCATTGCGCCCGGTGCGATATCGCTACTACTCCCACCCCTGACGCGCGAAAGCTTCCTTCGTTTCCCGCAGCTTAGCAACGCCGTGAACCCCAGGGTAACCGTTGACGGAGAGGCCGTGACGCCATTGGAAGAGCATGGGCTATTGATTCCCCTCGCGGTCAGGTCGCGCGCTGCAGTTTTGACCCTGCATTGGATGCCAATCCGCCCTTCATCGTGTCCGGTGCTGCCAGATATCGAATAGCGGCCCTTGCTTGATGGGCTGCATCGTCAAGAGTTCGGCGTGTAGGCGCGGATCGATCGATTCGACGATGTCGTTGTGAGCCGTCACGACAATATCGGTGGCGCGCATTTGCGCCAGAATCCTGTCCTTGTCTGAAGGGAGCTGCTGGCCGACCTCCAAAAACCAGATCTGAGGGCTTTGGATCGTGGGAAAGTAATGGTGAATCCCGGTGCCGTAGGTCAGCATCAACAACGGATGGGCCGCCGACAGGGCAACGATCGCCTTCCACTCGTCTTGCATTTGCCGCGTCGAATAGAGACCCGCCATGTCGGGCGAGGCGGTTTGATCGCGCCAGGCGCGCCAGGTATCGCGGACCTGCTCGCCGCTGCCGGTGACCGCGAGGATGACGAACACGGCGAGCAGCACTTTGCGCAGGTGCGTGCCGGCCAGGGAGCCGAGGCCGATGAGCACGCCGCCGGCCAGCAGCGGGTCGTAGATCACGTGCTGCTGCGTGGAGCCGGGCGCGACGAAGACGAACAGCACATGCAGCGCGGCGAAGAGCATGACGACGCAGCCGACGCTGTCGAAGCTGCGGGCGCGCAGCATGCGGATGCCGCTATAGGCGGCGAGCGCGAGAAGCAAGGCTGAACTGAGGATCCACCAGCCCGACCGCGTGAAGAGATATTTGGTCAGCCCCAGGCCTCCGGGGCTGAGAAATTCGACGATGTTGGACATCCCGTATCCTTTGGCGGCGTAGAACTTCGCCCCCTGGAATGGCAGGGCGGTCGCCGCCGCCGATTGCCAGCCAAACGTCAGAACCATCACGACGCCGATGACGAGATAGCTCACCGCTCCCGGCGCCAGCGCCTTGGCCAGGGCTCCGACCGAACGTTCGCTGCCTGCCGCCCACCTGGTCACAATCAGAATGGTCACCATCCCTGCAAGCGCCAGCGGCAAGGATGGTACGCTCCAGCACCCCACCGCGCAGGCAGCGAGCGCCAGATCGAGCCGATCCTCCATGACAAGGGCGAGGGCGGTCAGCGTCGACAGGAGGGCAAGCGTATAGGGAAAGTTCGGGTTCACCCACAGCAGCATGGGCGTCACGCACACAATGGCCACGAGCCAGGTCGTCGATCTCGGTAGCGGCCGCAGCAGGACCGCCCAGATCAGTGCCATCGCCACCATGGCGATGACAGTGCATGCGATCATGGGCAAGTAGCCGCGCCCGAACGCGAAGACCAGATGCTGGAGTGCGAGCGGCAGCAGGCCATAGGAATAAAATGTATCCACCCCCGGGCGAAGGCCGCTGCTCCACAGATAGTCTACGTTCAGGAGGCTGCCGCGGTCGTAGAGGACCCACAGGTCAAACGCAAACAGGATCGGCCACGACGCCATGGTGAGGAGGACGAAAAGCGTCAGTAAAAAGGGGAATAGGGGCCAATAGGAGCGAGCCTCAGCATTCGTCCGAAAGTGCATTGTCACACACCTTGCCCATTGAGCGCCCCGCCGCCAAGTCCAAACGACGTTTTCCCATTCTGAACCATAGGCGTCTTAAACTAGACCATGCGTCCGACGTATGCGCAAGTAACAGGCGCATTTGCGGCCGCTACTCTTAAGGTGTAGCCAGCGTCGATTACTATTAGGGGGCTTTCACGAAGATATAAATGGGACCGTCACGTTGACGAGTTGTCGATGATTTTGGGCCAAAAGGCGACGATGAGCCGGACGTCAAATTCCCGTTATCGGTGTCATCGCTTTCCCGCTGAGGTCATCGATCCTATCCCATTCCTTAAGTCGACGCTTCGCGCCGCACGCCGCAGAATCCTGGAAAATTTAAAACACTCAAGTCGTTTTAGCCGATTGCGAATTCGACCATCTCCTGTGCAGCCCGCCGTCTCCTGCCGACACAAGGCGCATTCATCAACACGCGACCTATCCGAAGGAAGGAATGCTACGTCTATAAGATTAAGGCCCGTCGGCTTTTTTTTAACTGCATCGATATGTGTCGATATGTAAGCTTACCGGCCATGAATAACGCTAGCTCTTCTTTCGCAGCTGGCTATCGGCCGCCTTCAGGTGTTTCCTTTACGAGCATCAGGCTGGCCCAAATCAGGGCCTGCGCCCGACTCGCTATTGCGTTAGGGCGCTTGGGTCCTGGCCGGACTGCCTTCCGAGCGCTGCGCCGGTTGCCCGGCGGAGCGGCGTTACTCAACACTATGCTGGGCTATCGGCGCGTATATCCCACACTGGACCGGGCGCAGAGCGCAGTGGCGCCCTACGCCAATCTCGGCCATCAGCATCCTGCCAACATAGCCGAGCATTTCGATCTGAACATTACGGCGCGCCCGAGCGACTACGCTGCACTGTTCTATGTTGCTCGGCTCGTGCCGGATCTAAAAGCCATTTTCGATGTGGGCGGCAGTGCCGGTAATCTTTTTTATTGTTACCAGTCCTATCTCGACTTTCGGCCCGATCTCGTCTGGACCGTCTATGATCTACCGGAACCGATCGCTCTGGGGCGCGCTCTGGCTGCAGAGCGGGGAGAAAACCGGCTTGTCTTTACTGATGATTGGCAGATGGCGAGCGGCTGCGACCTTATGTTGATTTCCGGTTCGCTGCATTATTTCGAAGAGCCACTTGCAAGCCGTCTCCTGCGCCTGCCGACGAAGCCGCGCTATATCCTGATCAACCGCACCCCCGCTGACATTTCGGCCAACAATGGGAACCGCGCAGGACGCTGGAGACTTCCAAGTCGCTTGCCTGTTGCTCAATCGCGACACGCTGATTAAGGAACTTACAGATATCGGTTACGAACTCCTCGATTACTGGTGCTGCGTCGAACTTACCTTATCCGTTCCTGCCAACCCGGATTATGATGTCGGTCCCTATTCCGGCATGTGGCTTCGGCTGTGTCCAATGGGGTAGCGACATGATTCCGCTGCAAATATTTTGTGGGTGATCTTTTGTCGAGTTGTTCGACTCAGTCCGGCCACCATCGTCCCCGATAACCGCGGCAGACAGCCCATCAAATCTTGCGGCATCCAACCGTGACGCACATTTCCATCGCACCGGGAGTCGAACATGCTGCGGCCAGCGAATGTTATTGTAAGCATCCTCTTCGTGGCTGCGATGGCCTGTATTTGGCTCGGTATCACACGACTCCGCGCGATCAGACCGACTGGGGCGTTCGACGTCAAAGTGGCCGAACAGCAATCGTTATCTCCGGCCGGCCAGTCAACGGCCTTGATCACGCTGTTTTCTCCAGTCGCGCCCCAAGGCAGCAAATTTCCGGTTCTCGTTTATTTCAGCGATTGGGACGGCACTCGAATCCAAAATCGCCGCCTGCTCGAGGACCTTGCCAGCCATGGTTTCGTGGTCGTCGCGGTGACCTATCCAAGTGCAGGCCCCGGAATGGATTTTTCCTCGCAGACGGCGTTCGACACGACACTGCGCAACGCCAATGAGCGTGTGCAGCAGCGTGTGCAGGATGCCGAGCGCGTGCTCGACTGGCTCGGCTCTTCGAATCTTTCCGGTATTGCCGACACCTCCCGTGCTGGAATTCTCGGTTATTCGTTCGGCGGCGCTGTCGCGGCAGATGCTTGTGTCACCTATCCACATTATAAAGCCGCGCTGAATATTGATGGCTGGCGTTTTGGCGAGGCCCTAAAAAGCGCCGTGTCCTGTCCCTACATGCTGATCACGGATGACGCGCCGGTCCCGGTCGAGGCTGATCTGACGGCGAAAGATCCCGTACAACGTTACTCATCTATTTTGGACTCGATGGACAATCAGAGAGAAATGGCCGATCACAACCGCCCCGACACGTACTGGGTCGTGGTCAACGGTGTTGATCACGCGGGATTTACGGAGCCGGAAAGTGGACTGCCCTCCCTGCTTCCCAGCCTTGGCGACAAAGAGCCATTTCCACGCAATCTCGAAATTCTGAGGACCTACACGTTGATTTTTTTTTCAAAATACCTGCTAGGGTCCAACCAGCAATTGTCGCAAGGACAGGACAAGGACTTTTCTAATGTCCAAGTGCTGATGCATCAGACATCAGGACACTGATCTGGCGGCAGGACAAGGTGATCTGCCCTTGGAAAATCGGATTTACTGTAGAAATTTAGACTCGATCTGAAAGGCTGTGCCTGAGAGCGGGAATACAAAACGCGGCGCGACCAATACCCTCCGTTTGGAGCGGCTTAGTACCAAAAGATGACGCGTTTCGTGTGGGTTTGATCTCGCGAACATCTGACCATGCTGATAATTGATTCATACTCACATCGGGCACGTTCCTCGACGCCAGATTTTGAGGAGGCATGTCATGCAAAAGCACGTTGACCCGGCAAAGGGCTTTGCCCCGGACAATGCCCCCCTGCTTCAGGTTTCGGCGGAGGATTTCCGCGCCAATTTCAATAAGCGTTCGTTCGAATTCCGTCATCGCTTGCAAGACACCAAACTTTTCGAGATCGACCAACTGATCGAACTGGCGGACAAAATTCTCGCGGCCGGTGCGACCGACCGGTTCGCCGCCGTCAATTATCGGCAGGCCAATGTTGGCACGAAAATCGGCACGACGCCCAATCTGGGATTGCGCGAGACCGTCTCCAAGCTTGATCAGGCGGGTTCGTGGGTGAAGCTTTCGCGCGTTCAGGATTTTGACCCCAAGTATACGGCCGTGTTCGATCAACTTCTCTTCGAAATGGAGGGGCTTCTCAACCAGCCGCTTCGGCGCGAAATCACCTGGTCCACCGTGACGATATTCCTGGCGTCCCCCAAAATCGCGACGCCCTTCCACATCGATCACGAATCGAATTTCCTTTTCCAGCTTCAGGGCGATAAGGACGTATGCTTGTTCGACCCCAACGACCGCGAGCTTGTCAACGATAAGGAAGTCGAGGCATTCTATCTCGGCAATGCGGGGGCAGCGACATACAAGGAACATTTGCAGGCGCGCGGGACGGTGTACAGACTGACCCCGGGCGACGTCGTCCATCATCCGCCGCTCGCGCCGCATTGGGTGAAAAATGGCGACAATATCTCCGTGAGCGTCAGTGTTGCTTTTGGCACGAAGCCTCTCGAGCGTGTCGCGCGCATCTACCAAGCCAATTCGCTGCTGCGGACTTTTGGTCTGGCGCCCGTGTCGCCAGGACTTTCACCGACAAAGGACAAGATCAAAGCGGCCTTTGTGTCACGTTTCGAAAACCGCAATCCGCGCAGTTACGCCGATCTCATGTTCACACCAGTAAACCGGTTACGTAAGCCAATTGAGCTCGCAAAGCGCGTGATCCGCCGGTCGGCCCAGGGGCGAGGCTCGATTAAGACCACCGTATAATGATTGCTGCGATTGCGACGACGGCTGGGAGGCTTTTCGGAAATTGACGTTGAGGTATTCCCCCGCACCGAATTTTGCGATTCACACTTTGGATGTGGACCAATAAGCCGCTCTGGACCGCCCGTTCGTACCAAGAGGCGGTAAAGACCTGACCCATTTCAGCATCTCGCTGCAATTGCAGGCATTTTGAGGGATCTGGCGGAGAGGGAGGGATTCGAACCCCCGATACAGTTGCCCGTATGCCGCATTTCGAGTGCGGTGCTTTCAACCACTCAGCCACCTCTCCTAAAGGGGTCTTGGACGGTGCCAAGATCGTGGTCGGCGCGCCGAATATCATGGCTGGCGTGGCGACACAAGCGTCAGGTGCGCGAATGTCACCCAATTCGACAGGATTGTGACGGCGCCATGCCGCGGCGGCCTTATACAAACGGTCACAAAGGGTGACCGTTGGTTCCTTGCGTCGTTTTTCGCCCTCTCACGGCGAAAGCGAAAAATGAACAGCAGTCCAAAGCGCGCTCTTTGCGACCTTTGGTATTACTTGGCCGCCTCTTGTTCGGCCGCGACGGCGTTGAGGGCCGGCATGCCGCCGTGGTAGCAGTCGAGCACCTCGTCGAGCGGCCCATTCATGATCATCTTGCCGTGATGCATCAGGATGCCGCGGTTGCAGGTGTGCTTGAGCAGCGTCTCGGAATGGGAGCCGAGCACCAGAATGCCGGCCCGCTCGACCATTTGCGAAATGCGCTGGTTGGCCTTTTCGAGAAAGGCCGTATCGCCCGCGCCGATGCCTTCGTCGATCAGCAGCACATCGGCCGAAATGGTCGTCGTGACGCCGAAGGCGAGGCGCGCCGACATGCCGGCCGAATAGGTGCGCATGGGTAGCTCGATGAAATCGCCGAGCTCGGCGAACTCGATGATCTCGTCGACGCGCGCCTCGATCTCGCGCGAGCGCATGCCAAGGGCGAGGCCGCGCAAATAGATATTCTCGCGCCCGGTCGCCTCCGTATCGAGGCCATAGCCCTGATCGAAAATGGCGCCGATCTTGCCTTCCACCTTCACCTGGCCCTGGCTCGGGTGATAGATGCCGGCCAGAACGCGCAAAAGGGTGCTCTTGCCCGAGCCGTTGTGGCCGATCAGGGCCACACGGTCGCCCTCGTTGAGCTCGAACGAGACATTGTCGAGCGCCAGCACGTTGGTGCGGCCCGCGCTGGCCATGATGCGGCCGCCGGTGCCGATCAGCGCCAGCGTGTTCTTGAGCGAGCGGGAATTGGAATTGAAGATCGGATATTCGACCCGGACCTTATCGACGACGATGCGGCTCATCTCTTTTCAGATCCTCACAGCCAATAGACGATGCGGCGGTAGGTTTTGCGGTAGCCGAGCAATGTGATCGTCCAGCCGATGACGGCCATGACGATGAGATAGATCCAAGTGGCCGTCGTCGGCAGCGTGCCAAGGCATGGGCTGCGCAGCACGTCCATCATACGGTAGAACGGGTTGGCCTGAACCAATAGGATCATCCAGCTCAAGCCGCGGTCCGCCAACTTGCTTTCGATCAGTTCGACTTTCCAGATGATCGGCGTGGCGAAATAGGCGAGTTGGACGACGCTGGAAATCACCGTGCCAAGATCGCGGAAGCGCGAGGAGACGCTGGCGATCGCCAGCCCCATCCACATGCCGTTGACGATCAGCAGGATGAAGGACGGCACAAGGCAGAGCAGGGACAGCCAAGTGTAATTGTGCCGATTCAGAGCAAGCTGGAGGATGATGAGCGGCACCACATTGTGGCCGAACAGAATGATCTGCTGCAGCACGAATTTGAAATAATGCGCGCTGAGCGGCAGGCGCACGTTCCTGGCGACGCCGGTCGAGCCGACGAAGGCCATCTGGCTGTCGGTGATGAAGCTGCTCATCAGCGTCCAGATGATCTGTCCCGCCGCGATATAGGGCAGGTAGTCGCGCAAGTCCTGCCCGAACAGCACCGCGAACAGGAAAGCCTGGCCGACGATGGTGATCGACATGGAAATCGTGATCCAGAACGGCCCCAAAACGGACCGCTTGTAGCGCTGCTTCACTTCGTGCCAAGCATAATGGGCCCAATATTCGACGTGCTTGACGCCGGCCGCAAGGTCCCGCATGCCGCCATCGCGGAGGGAATCAAAACTCATTTAGTCGAGGTCCATCACTGGTCGGACTGAAGGTCGAGGGAGCGAGGATGTCGGCCGAATGCCGATCCAAGTCAAGTCCCGCTTGCCTATACAAAGTGGCGGCAATCGGGCACAACCGCCTCATCTTTTAGGTTCATGGAACCGATTATGGGCTTTTTGCGTATTTATCTGCGCGTCTTGGGCTTGCTGCGGCCGGTCGCCCCCCTGGCCGTGGTGCTGGTGCTCGCCAATCTGGTCCTCACTGCCACGCAGTTCGCTGTTCCGGCTTTGTTCGGTGCTATCGTGAACCAGATTACGGCGGCGCAGGTCGCTGGCGCGCCCATCGGCTGGTCCGACCTTCTGCCGAAAATCCTTGCCTGGGCCGGCGCCGGCCTTTTCACCATCGCCGCCGGCGTCCTCGTCGCCATGCATGCCGACCGCCTCGCGCATCGGCGCCGCCTCGCCGTCATGGCCGCCTATTTCGACCACGTGCTGCAATTGCCCTTGAGCTTTCACACCAGCGTCCATTCGGGGCGGTTGATGAAAGTCATGCTGGAAGGCACCAACAGCGTATGGGGCCTCTGGCTGTCGTTCTTCCGCGAGAACAGCGCCTCGTTTGCTGCGCTGCTGGTGCTGCTGCCGGCCATCGTGTACTGGAACTGGCGGCTCGGCGGCCTGTTGCTGGTGCTGGTCGTCATCTTCGGCGTGCTGATGGTCTTCATCATCCGCCGGACCGAGAGCCTGCAGGGGCAAGTCGAGAAATATCACGCCAACCTCGCCGAGCGCGCTTCCGACGTGCTCGGCAACGTGCCGATCATCCAGAGCTTCACGCGCATCGATCTCGAGACGCGCGAGCTGGGGCAGATCATGCGGGCGCTGCTCACCGCGCAGATCCCGGTCCTGTCCTGGTGGGCCGCCGCGACCGTGGTGACCAAGGCCTCAGCGACGATCGCCACGATTGCGATTTTCGTTACCGGCTTCTGGCTCTATCTCGCCCATGAGACGACCATTGGCGAGATCATCGCCTATATGAGCTTCGCCGCCATGCTCACCGACCGGCTCGACCAGGTCGTCGGCTTCACCAACGTCCTGTTTTTGCAGACGCCGAAATTGCAGCAGTTCTTCGAGGTGCTCGACACGGCATCAAACGTGCGCGACCGGCCCCATGCCGTCGACCCGGGCACGCTCGCCGGCAACATCCGATTCGAGGACGTCACCTTTTCCTACGATACCCGCCGCAAGGCGGTCGATCGCGTGAGCTTTGCCGCGGCGGCGGGCGAGACGATCGCGCTCGTCGGCGCGACCGGCTCCGGCAAGACGACGACGCTCGGCCTGCTGCACCGGGTGTTCGACCCGCAAGCGGGGCGGATCACCATCGACGGCATGGACGTCCGCGACATGAAACTCGCCAGCTTGCGCCGCAACATCGGCGTCGTGTTCCAGGAGCCAATGCTGTTCGCCCGCACCATCGAGGAGAATTTGCGGGTGGGCAACCCGGACGCGACCGACGCGCAGCTTCGCACGGCGCTGGAGCTGGCGCAGGCGGCGGAGTTTGTCGCCCGCCAGCCGGATGGGCTCAACACAATCATCGGCGAGCGCGGCCGCTCGCTCTCAGGCGGCGAACGTCAGCGCCTCGCCATTGCCCGCACGCTCCTGAAGGATCCGCCGATCCTGATCTTCGACGAAGCGACCGCCGCGCTCGATGCGATCACCGAAAAGCAATTGCAGGCGGCGCTGGAGATGGCGACCAAGGGCCGCACCACCTTCGTCATCGCCCATCGGCTGGCAACCATCCGCAACGCCTCGCGCATCCTGGTCTTGGAGGCGGGGCGGGTGGTGGAAAACGGCACGTTCGACGAACTCATCGCCCAAAACGGCCGGTTCGCCACGCTCGCCCGGGCGCAGTTCATGGTCGGGGATATTGTGTGAGCAGCCAGCCGCTCACCCCTCCTTTTCCTCCTCGCCGCCGGGGACGCGGGTGATGCGTAGGCTGGTGATGCGGTTGCGGATCTTACGCAGGACTTCGAAGCGGAATCCGTGGAAGGTGAAGACCTGGCCCGCTTCGGGAATGGCGCGGGCTTCGTGGATGACGAGGCCGGCGATGGTGGTGGCTTCCTCATCCGGCAGCGTCCAGCCCATGACGCGGTTGAGGTCGCGGATCGGCACCGAGCCGTCGACGACCACGGTGCCGTCGCGCTGCGGCCGCACGCCTTGGACGGCGATGTCGTGCTCGTCCTTAATGTCGCCGACGATCTCCTCCAGAATATCCTCGAGGGTCACAAGGCCCATCACCTCGCCATATTCGTCGACCACCAGCGCGAAATGCGATTTGCGCTTCAAGAAGGCCTGCAACTGATCCTGTACGCCGGTCGTGTCCGGCACGAACCACGCGTCGAAGGCAATGTCCGACACGTTCACCTGGCGCGCATCGCCGCCGACCGTATCGAGCGCGCGCAGAAGATCCTTGGCGTGCAGCACGCCGATGATGTTGTCCGGATGTTCGCGCCACAGCGGCATGCGCGTGTAGGGCGAGGCCAGCACCTCGCGCACCAGTTCATAAGGCGGCAGGTCCGCATTGATCGTCCGCATCTTGGTGCGGTGGATCATCACGTCCGACACTTCGAGTTCCTTCAGGTTGAGGATGCCGCCGAACATGTCGCGGTCGGAGCGCTCGACGCCGCCTTCCTTGTGCAGCAGATCGACCGTGCCCTTCAATTCCTCGTGGCCGGAGAGAATGGATTTCTGCTCGCTGACATTGACGCCGAACGGCATGAGCAGGGCGTGCACGAAGGCTTCGACGGCAATCAGCACGGGGGTGAAAATCATCACGAAGACATTCACCAGCGGCGCGATCAGCAGCGACATGCGGTCGGGGAATTTGATCGCCAGGGTTTTGGGTAGCACCTCGGCAAAGACCACGATCAGCACTGTCATGATCGCTGTCGCATAGATGGCGCCGCTATGGCCGGCCAGCGCGACGAGCACGCTCGTCGTGAAGGCCGAGGCGGCGATATTCACGAGCTGATTGCCGAGCAGCATTGCGCCGATGAACCGCTCGCGGATCGACAGCAGGCGATTGACGATGATCGCCTGCCGATTGCCGCTGGTTTCGAGCGCATGCATGCGGGCGCGCGAGGCGGCGGTGAGCGCCGTCTCCGCGCCGGCGAAGAACGCCGACAGAATCACGCTGACAAGAACGATGACGCCTGCAAGCCAGAGATTGACGTCGATACCATCATCACCCGCGCCGTGCATCGTGATCAGATCCTCTCCATATCTTCGCTCAAGAACGCGAGCACATCCTCGGCTGCAACATTCTTGGCGATGAAGCTTTGGCCGATGCCGTGCGCCAGGATGAAGGTAAGCGTGCCGCGCGACACTTTCTTGTCCTGATACATCGCGTCGAGCACGGCTTCGACCGGCGCATTCCAGCCGGGGATTTGCCGGATGTGGACGGGCAGGCCGACATTGCGCAGATGCGCCTCGACGCGCGTGACGTCCTGGCCGTGGCACAGGCCGAGCTTTTGCGAGAAGCGGAAGGCGCAGGCCATACCGATCGCAACGCCTTCGCCATGCACGAGCCGCGTGCCGTCATAGCCGGTGAGCCGCTCGAAAGCGTGGCCGAACGTGTGGCCGAGATTGAGCAGCGCGCGGTCGGCCGTCTCGCGCTCGTCGCGCGCCACCACGGCTGCCTTGGCCGCACAGGAGCGGCGGATCGCCTCCTGCCGCGCCGGGCCGCCGGCAAACACCTGGCCCCAATTCGTTTCCAGCCAATCGAAGAAATCCGGATTGTCGATCAGGCCGTATTTGGCGACCTCGGCATAGCCCGCCCTGAATTCGCGCGGCGGCAAGGTATCGAGACAGGCCGTGTCCGCGAGCACGAGAACGGGCTGATGGAAGGCGCCGACGAGATTCTTGCCGTGCGGCGAATTGATGCCGGTCTTGCCGCCGACAGAGGAATCGACCTGCGCCAAAAGAGATGTCGGCACCTGCACGAAATCCATGCCGCGCCGCACGCTCGCCGCGGCATAGCCGGCGAGATCGCCGACAACGCCGCCGCCGAGCGCGACGACGAGATCGCCGCGCTCCATCCGCGCGGCGAGGATGCCGTCGCAGACCTGTGCGAAATGTGCGTAGCTCTTCGAGGCTTCGCCTGGCGGCACGACCACGCTGACGTGGCGGATGCCGGCGGCATCGAGACTCTGGCTAAAAGCCGCCAGATGATGATGGGCCACATGGCTGTCGGTAACGATCGCGCAAGCCGCGCGCGGGCGGAGCTTGGCGATTTCCGCGCCGGCCCGTTCGATGATCGCGTCGCCGACGAGAATATCGTAGCTGCGCTGTCCGAGATCGACCCGCACCTTGGTCATGAAAAGACTCTCTTCCGTCGCGGCGGGACGGGCCTGCGGCGCCGGGTGAACGTTCAAATAGGACATCAAAGCCTGCATCGTTTCCGCCATGACCATCTCGTGCGGACCATCATGGGACACAACCGTCACGTCGGCCAGGGCGTAGGTCGGGTAACGGTCGTCGATCAATTTGCGCAAAGCGCCTTCGGGATCCGGCGTCTGCAGCAGCGGCCGGTTCGCGCGCCGGCGCACGCGGCGGATCAGCACGTCGAAATCGGCTTTCAGCCAGATCGAGACCCCGAGTTCGGCGATGCGCGCGCGGGTTTCGGCATTCATGAAGGCGCCGCCGCCGGTCGCGACCACTTTCGGCCCCTCGGCCAGGAGCCGCGCGAGCACCCGCCGCTCGCCGTCGCGAAAATAGGGTTCGCCGTGCCGGGCAAAGATTTCCGGGATCGTCATGCGGTGCGCCGCTTCGATTTCGGCATCGGCGTCGGCGAAATCGAGGCCAAGCCGCGCCGCGAGCCGCCGTCCGACCGACGTCTTGCCCGAGCCCATCATGCCGACGAGCACAATACAGCGCGCACCGAGAGCGGCGAGCAAGGCCGCTTCCGGCTGAGGGTTGTGAGACATGTTCATGGCGCCCTGATAACACGGCGGCGGGGCGGAGGAAAATGCCGCAATCAGGCCGGAACCCGCGAATATGCGCCGCACCTCAGACTTATTCGGCCGAGGCCGGTGGCCCGGTGTAGCGTGCCCGGGGGCGGATGAGCTTGTCGTCCTGGCGCTGTTCGAGCGCATGCGCGATCCAGCCCGCCGTCCGGCCGATCGCGAAGAGCGCCAGCGCCGAGCCCGGCGGCAGACGGAAGGCGCGGCGTAGCGAAACCAGCGCGAAATCCACATTTGGCCGCTTCCCGGTGGTCTCGGTCATCATCTGCGCAAGGACGTCGCGCGCGGCGTCCTGCGGCAGCAGCGGCAGCAAGGCGGCGGCGCGCGGATCGCCGTCGGGATAGAGCGGATGATGGCCGAACCCTGGCACGCGCTCGCCGCGCCGCAGCCGCGATTCGATGACGGCCGCCGCATCGCCGACGCGATCGACCTCGTCGAACAGGATTTCGACAATGCTCATCGTGCCGCCGTGCAACGGGCCGCTGAGCGCGCCAAGGCCGGCATTGAGACACGCGCCGAGCGAGGCGCCGGTCGAGGCGACGACCCTGACCGCGAAGGCCGAGGCATTGAGTTCGTGATCCGCAACCAGCACCAGAGCCCGCCGCACGATGTCGGCGCCGGCGGCATCGAGCCCCCAGGCTGCGGCGAGGTGCCGGTGGATCGGCTGCGCATCCGGTTGCGCGGCAATGGCGGCACCAGCAAGGGCGCGCATCAGGGCGACGGCGCCGCCCCACAAATGCCGGCTGTCGCGCTGCCACGTGATCGCCTGGCCGGCGGCGACCAGCGGCAGCAGGGCCTGGCACCGTTCGGTCAGCGGCAGGCCCGCGAGCTGTTCCAGGAGCGCGTCGTCCCAGCCGGGCGGGGCCGATCCGGCCTCGGCGAAGGGATCGTGCGCGCCGCAATCCCACAGTAGCCGCGCCGTCTCTTCGAGCGTCGCCGTCTCGGCCCATTCGACCGCATTGCGGCCGCGATAGAAGAAGCGTCCGTCCGCAATCAATGTGATGCTCGAGGACAGGACCGGCAGCCCCCAGGCGAGCGTGCCGGCGGCGATCTCGCCGGGGCGCCGCAATGTCGTCTTGCGCTGCTTCAACGCCTCGATGTCGGGCGCGCTGTAAAGCCGGCGGCGCGGATCGTCGGCGGCCTCGTCCGTGCGGATCAAGCCGCGGCTCACATAGGCATAAAGGGTCGCCCGGCCGACACCGAGGGTCTTAGCGGCTTCCTCGGCCGTGAGGAATCGTTCGCGCTGCTGCATCTCGTCCATTTATATTGATAATAGGAATCAATATTGACTATATTAATGCAGGTGCCATGGTCATCGCAACCGAATTGCGAGGATTGCCATGACCACCCATCCCCAGATTCATTCCGCCACCTCCGCCACGATGGGTCTTGAGGGCATCGTCGCGGCCGAGACCGTGCTGAGCCATGTCGACGGCGCCGCCGGACGGCTGATCATCCGCGGCCACGACCTCCAGGACCTCGCCGGATGGAGCTTCGAGGGCCTTATCGCTCTGCTCTGGCAGGACCTCACGCCGGAACCGCTGGCCGAAGACCAGATTCGAGCCGCGCTCGGCGCCGCGCGCGTCCAGGTCTTTGCCTTGGTCGACCCGTTGCTCGCCGCTACGAAGTCCCTGTCGCCGGTGGAGGCATTGCGCCTGCTCCTGTCGGCCTTGGCCGACGAGAGCGATGTGCCGCATCATGTGCTCGCGGTCGCCGCCGTGCCGGTCTTCGCGGCTGCCATTGCCCGGCACCGCTGCGGCCAGTCGCCGGTCGCACCCGATGCCGCGCTCGGCCAAGCCGCGGATTTTCTGCGGATGCTGCGTGGCACGCCGGCGACAGCGGAGGCGGTGCGGGCGCTCGACACCTATCTCGTCACCGTCGCCGACCATGGCCTCAACGCCTCGACCTTCACCGCGCGCGTCATCGCCTCGACCAAGGCCGGGCTTTTCTCCTCGGTCATCGGCGCCTTGTGCGCGCTCAAGGGGCCGCTGCACGGCGGCGCGCCGGGGCCGGTGCTCGACATGCTGGATGCGATCGGCGAGGAAAGCCAGATCCGCCCGTGGCTCATGCAGAAGCTCGCGCGCGGCGAGCGGCTGATGGGCTTCGGCCATCGCATCTACCGCGTCCGTGACCCGCGCGCCGATGTGCTCAAAGGTGCGACGGCGCATCTGCGCCACGCGAGCAATTGGATCGGCTTCGCCGAGAAGGTGGAGGCGGAGGCGCTCACATTGCTGGCGGAGAAGAAGCCGCTCAGGCCGATTCAGACCAATGTCGAATTCTACACCGCGCTGGTCCTCGAAGCGGTCGGCTTCCCACCCGACAGTTTCACCAATGTCTTCGCCGCCGGCCGGATGGCCGGATGGACCGCCCATGTGCTGGAGCAGGAAGCCAACAACCGGCTCATCCGGCCGCAATCGCGCTACACCGGCCCCATGCCGGCCGCCGCCTGAAGCGCACTCCGAATCGTAGGTATTTCTGGACCGCGAGCGTCGCGCTCGCATTCAACTCGCGATAACGCCGTGCCGGCGCTTGCGAGCGGGACGCTCGCGGTCCAGATGATGCCCATGGTTTGGGCCTTTCTTCATGTTGTCAGGCCCCCTCCGTTACGCCAGAATGCCGCGCAGTGACGCTTGCACATAGCGGCTTCGGGGAGGGCTGAGGATGAGTTTCTTGATCGCGCTGGCCGCGCTGGTTTTTTTGATGTTTGTCGCCTATCGCGGCTATTCGGTTATCCTCTTTGCTCCCATCGCCGCGCTCGGCGCGGTGCTCTTCACCGATCCCAGCGCGGTGCCGGCCGCCTTCACCGGCCTCTTCATGGATAAGATGGTCGGGTTCGCGAAGCTTTACTTCCCGGTCTTCCTACTCGGCGCGGTCTTCGGCAAAGTCATCGAAATGTCCGGCTTTTCGAAGTCGATCGTCTCGGCGATCATCGGCGTCGTCGGCCGCGAGCGGGCGATGCTTGCGATCGTGCTGGTCTGTGGTGTCCTGACCTATGGCGGCGTCTCGCTCTTCGTCGTCGTGTTCGCTGCCTATCCGTTCGCGGCGGAAATGTTCCGCGCCGGTAATATCCCCAAGCGCCTCATTCCGGGCACGATCGCGCTCGGCGCCTTTTCCTTCACCATGGATTCGCTGCCCTTCAGCCCGCAAATCCAGAACATCATTCCGGCGACCTATTTTCAGACCACCAACGGCGCCGCGCCGCTGCTCGGTACCTTGGGGTCGATCTTTATCTTGGTGCTGGGTTTGACCTATCTCGAATGGCGGCGCCGGCAGGCGCTCAAGGCGGGCGAGGGTTACGGCGAAGGCCACATCAACGAGCCGGCGCCGATCGATACCGAGCATCTGGCGCCGGCCATCATCGCCTTTCTGCCGCTGATCGTGGTCTTCGTCGTCAACCTGATCCTGGGCGGCTTTCCCGGTCTCTTCACCGGCCTGATCGATTTGGCCTATGGCGCGAGCTACGATTTGAAACTCGCCATGGACCACACGATCCCGAATCCCATTGCGCCGATCAAGGCAATCTGGGCGGTGGAAGGCGGCCTCATCGCCGGCATTCTGACCGTGGTGGTCTTCGGCTTCCGTAACGTGAGTCAGAACTTCGCCGAAGGCACCAAAGCAGCCGTTGCCGGCGCGCTGCTGGCGGCGATGAACACCGCTTCGGAATACGGCTTCGGCGGTGTGATCGCGGCGCTGCCGGGCTTTCTGGTGATCAAGGACACGCTGGCGCAAATCCCGAATCCGCTGGTGAACGAGGCGATCACCGTGACCTCGCTCGCCGGCATCACCGGCTCGGCGTCCGGCGGCATGTCGATCGCGCTGGCGGCGCTGTCCAAGGATTTCATCGCCATGGGCGACGCCGCGCATATCCCGCACGAGGTGCTGCACCGCGTCGCCTCGATGGCCTCGGGCGGCATGGACACATTGCCGCACAATGGCGCGGTGATCACCCTGCTCGCGGTGACGGGCCTCACGCACCGGCAATCCTACAAGGACATTTTCGCGGTGACCTGCTTGAAGACGCTCGCGGTGTTTTTCGTGATCGGCGTTTACTACCTGACCGGCCTCGTTTAGAACGCACGATCGACGGAACTGCATCATGAGCCAGCATCCGGCCCTGCCCTATCTTCGCTCCTCCGAAAAAGGCAAAATCGTCAGCGCGACCGAGGCGGTGCGCCTCATCCGCGACGGCGATACGGTCGCGACCGGCGGCTTCGTCGGCATCGGCTTTGCCGAGGAAATCGCCCTCGCACTCGAAGATCTCTATCTCAAGGCGGCGGAAGACCGCGCGCCGCACGAGAAGCCGCGCAATCTCACGCTCGTCTATGCCGCGGGGCAGGGCGATGGCCGCGAGCGCGGCCTCAACCACTTCGCCCATCCCGGCCTCGTCAAGCGGGTGGTCGGCGGCCATTGGGGCCTGGTGCCGAAATTGCAGAAAATGGCCATCGACAATGAGATCGAGGCCTACAATCTGCCGCAGGGCGTGATCACCCATCTGTTCCGCGACATTGCCGCGAACCGGCCCGGGCACATCACCAAAGTCGGCATGGGGACCTTCGTCGATCCGCGCAACGGGGGCGGCAAGCTCAATGCGCGCACGACGGAAGAGCTGGTCGAGCGGGTGACGCTCGGCGGCCAGGAATGCCTCTTCTACAAGACGTTTCCGATTCACATCGGCATCATCCGCGCGACCACGGGAGACAGCGACGGCAATCTCACCATGGAAAAGGAAGCCCTGACGCTGGAGGCGCTCGCGATCGCCATGGCCGCGCGCAATTCCGGCGGGATCGTCATCGCGCAAGTCGAGCGGGTCGCGGAAAGCGGCACCCTCAACCCGCGGCAGGTGAAGATCCCGGGCGTGCTCGTCGATTGCGTCGTGGTGGCGAAACCCGAAAATCACTGGCAGACCTTCGCGACGGCCTACAACCCGGCCTATGCCAGCGAGATCCGCGTGCGCGCCGGCGCCCTGCCGCCGATGGAATTGAGCGAGCGCAAGATCATCGCCCGCCGCGCCGCCTTCGAATTGCAGGCCAACAGCGTCGTCAACTTGGGCATCGGCATGCCCGAGGGCATTGCCGCGGTCGCCAATGAAGAGAAGATTATCGACCTCATCACGCTCACCGCCGAGCCGGGGGTGATCGGCGGCATTCCGGCGAGTGGCCTCGATTTCGGCGCGGCGATCAACACGCAGGCCGTGATCGACCAGCCCTACCAATTCGATTTTTATGACGGTGGTGGGCTCGACGCGGCCTTTCTCGGCCTCGCGCAAGTCGACATCTCGGGCAATCTAAACGTCAGCAAATTCGGCCCCAAACTCGCCGGCGCGGGCGGCTTCATCAACATCAGCCAGAACGCCAAGAAGGTGATTTTCGTCGGCACGTTTACCGCGGGACGCCTGAGCATCGCGACCGGCGACGGCACGCTCAAAATCCTGAACGATGCCGGCGCGCGCAAATTCGTCCGCGCGGTCGAGCATGTCACGTTCAGCGGCGCGGTGGCGGCCGGGCGCGGCCAGCCGGTGCTCTACGTGACGGAACGGTGCGTGTTCGCCCTGCGCGGCAACGGGATCGAGCTCATCGAAGTCGCGCCCGGCGTCGATATCGAGCGCGACATTCTGGCGCAGATGGATTTCAAGCCGCTCATCCCGCATGATCCGCATCTCATGGATGCGCGCATTTTCCGCGACGTGCCGATGGACTTGCGCGGCGACCTGCTCAGCCTTCCGCTCACCCAGCGCTTCACCTATGACGCGCAGCAGGATCTGTTCTTCATCAATCTGGAACGTTTCGCCCTGCGCAGCGCGAAAGACATCGCGGACATTGCCCAACAGGTGGAGAATGTGCTCGCGCCACTCGGCCGGCGCGTCTATGCGATCGTCAATTACGACAATTTCTCGATCCTGCCCGAATTGCTCGACGATTATTCGGCGATGGTACGGGGCCTCACCGACCGTTTCTACGCCGGCGTGTCGCGCTATACGACGAGCGGCTTCCTGCGGATGAAGCTGGGTGAGGCCTTGAGCGGACGCGGCGTCGCACCGCATATTTTCGAGAGTGCCGACGAGGCCAAATCGGACTGGCGCCACGCAGCAAAGGATGAAGCCTGAGCTGGTTTCGCTGTGAGACAATTTTAACAATGCTCCGCTATTGCCTTATCGTTTATCTTTGCCAGGTTGCACCGGTCGGGAGCTGACGTTTCGTGCCGAGCCTTTTGCGTTTTCTCGCGGTGATTGCGATCCTGGCCGGCCTCGTCTATGGCGCCATGTGGGCGCTCGCGACCTATGTGCAGCCCGAGCAGCGCGAAATGACCCAGCCCGTTCCACTGACCCAGCCGAAGAAGTGACATGCCCAGCACCGCCGCCCTGATGGACATGTTCCTGGAAATGATCGCGGCGGAACGCGGGGCGGCGAAGAATACGTTGGAGGCCTATCGCCGCGATCTGACCGATTATGCCGCGTTCTTGCAGGTGACGGGCGAGGCGCCGCTCACTGTCGCTACCCCGGGCATCCGCGCCTATCTCGCCGATCTGGAGGCGCGCGGCTTCAAAGCCGCCTCGACCGCGCGGCGACTGTCGGCGGTGCGGCAATGGCACAAGTTCCTCTATGCGGAAGGCCATCGCGGTGACGATCCCGGGCTGGTGCTCGAGGGCCCGCGCCGCGCCCGGCCGCTGCCCAAAACGCTCAGCATCGCCGATGTGGACCGACTGCTTGTGCGTGCCCGCGAAAACGCTGAAGCCGCCGATCAGCCGCCGCCCGCGCGCCTGCGGGGCTTGCGCCTGTTCTGCCTGATCGAATTGCTCTACGGCACCGGCCTGCGTGTGTCGGAACTGGTGGCGCTGCCGAAATCCGCGGCGCAGACGAAAAGCAGCTTCCTGCATGTGAAGGGCAAGGGCGGCCGCGAGCGGCTCGTACCTCTGTCCGATCCGGCCCGGAGTGCGGTCTCCGCCTATCGCAGCCTTTTGGTCGAACTCCATCCCGAGGCCAGCAAGAGCCCCTGGCTATTTCCCGCCGATAGTGAAGCCGGCCATCTGCCGCGCCAGGTCTTCGCCCGCGACTTGAAGAGCGTCGCCGCGCAGACCGGCCTCAATCTCGGGCGCATCAGCCCGCACGTGCTGCGCCACGCCTTCGCGAGCCATCTGTTGCAGAACGGCGCCGATCTGCGCGTCGTGCAGGAATTGCTCGGCCACGCGGATGTCTCGACGACCCAGATCTACACCCATGTGCTGGACGAGCGAATGAAAGCCATGGTGCGCGATCTGCACCCCCTCAGCGAAATGTAGAATCTGACCGTCATCCTCCTACAATACCTGTATGGGAGAGCTGATTAGCGTTGATTTTCTAGAGGAGCGCCATCCATGCCCGCTACATCCACATTTCGTTCGAGTTTGATCGCTTTGCTGGCCCTCACCGGCATCACGCTTGCGTCCGCCGCGCACGCCGATAGCGGCAGGATCGGGTTCAAAATATTCAAGGCGGGCATTATCGTTGGAGGTTCGGCCGGCTCAGGCGTCCTCTATTTCCACGGCAGGCAATACCCGCTTAGCATCGGCGGCCTCAGCTATGGCTTCACGTTTGGCGCCTCCGAGACACGTTTCCATGGCTCCGTGAGCAACATCCGCCGTCCTTCGGACGTCGCGGGCGTCTATGCTGCTGGCAACGCCGGCGCGGCGGTCGTGCGCGGCGCGCAAGCGATCGTGCTGACCAACCAGAATGGCGCGGTGCTGACGCTTTCAGGCGCTTCCGTCGGCGCGATCGTGAGCGCGGACCTCAATGGCCTCGCGCTTTCGGTGAAATAGCGCCCCAAGACTGAGAGAGGATGTTGCCGTGAGAGGCGACATCCCTCGCCGGTGCCGTCAAAGCGGCTTGCGATAGACGATAAACCCCGACCGTTCCGCCACCTTGTCGTAGAGCTTCATGGCATTGGCATTGGTTTCATGGGTTTGCCAATAGACTCGGGCCGCTCCCACAAGCTTGGCCCTGTGCCAGACCTCTTCGATCAGAGCGCCGCCGACCCCTTTGCCGCGCGCCGCTTCGCCTGTGAACAGGTCCTGAAGATAGCAGCTCGGCCCGATCGTGATGGTGCTGCGATGGAACAGGTAATGCGCGAAGCCTAGCAATTGTCCGCCATCGTCGGCAACGAGCGCGTGGACCGGCTCATCAGCATCGAACAGGCGGCGCCAGGTTTCGCGCGTGATCTCGGCCGGAAGGGTTGTCGCGCCCGCACGGCCGTAGAAGGCGTTATAGCCGTCCCATAGGACGCGCCATTGGTCTAAATCCGCCGGCGCGATCGGACGGACCAGGAATGCGGGATCGGACATCGATTCTCAGCTCAGCCACCCGAGCCCCGCGCCGGCGAGCAGGATGAGCCCGAGCACGATGCGGTAGATCACGAAGGGCCAGGACGAGAAACGCTCCAGGATGCGCAGCAAGCCCCAGATCGCGACGAAGGCCGAGATCGAGGCGATGAACACGCCGACAAACAGCACCGACCAAGCATAGCCATCGATTCCGGCTTTATAGAGCGTCCAGAGTTCCTTGGCCCCGGCGAGAAAAATGGTCGGCAGGCCGAGCAGGAAGGAAAAGCGCGCCGCCTCCTCCCGTTCAAAATCGCGGAACAGCGCGGCGGTGAGGGTCGAGCCCGACCGTGACACGCCGGGGATGAGCGCGCCGACCTGGGCAATGCCGACGATGATGAAGTCGAGCATGCCGGCGTCGCCGACATGCCGTTCGTGCCGGGCGAGGAGTTCGGCGAGCGCCAGCAGCGCACCCATGACGATACAGGCGACGCCGATCACCCACAGGGCGCGCAACGGAGAGCCGCAGGCGTTGAGATGTTTTTCCAGCAGCAGGCCGGCGATGCCGATCGGAATCGTGCCGATGATGATGCCGAGGCCGAAGCGGAAAGTGCGGTCGTTGAAATCCCGGCGCATGACGGCGCCCAGCGTGCCGAGGGTCAAGCCTTTAACGTCACGCCAGAAATAGCTCACGACCGCGGCCAAGGCGGCAAGCTGGATGGAAGCCGAGAAGGCCGAGCCCGGGTCCTGCCAGCCGAGCATGGCGGGCACGATGCGCATATGCGCGGTGGAGGAGATCGGCAAAAGCTCGGTAATGCCCTGGACAATGCCTAAAAACGCGACCTTGGCATAGCCAAGCGCCACAAAACCCGTGTCGATACCTTCCGTGCAGGCGCCAGCCATGTCGAAACCTTAATCTGATGGGACGAAACGAACGCCGTCATAGCGCGTTATAGTTGACGATGTCTTGCGGTTTTCGACGCATACGCGGCGATGAGGCCTGTCGCAAGATACATGGTGTGAAGCAGCGCGAACGGTCCACTTTGTTTGCGTGCTCACGGAGATGCCATCTTAACATGTTGATTGATTTAGGAAAATCGCTCTATTAGTTTGTTCTCAAATTTTTTTTAAATGGTGGGGGCCTGGCGACGTCGCCGACCGCCCTGAATGTCCACACGCAAAAGCCGTCAATTCTTATCCGGGCTCCTAAAATAAAGGATTGAAAGTAAATTCAATTTTCGCATGTTTTATATATGTTCTTGCGCTGGACTTTGCAAGTGTGCGGCACCTCCGTCATTGCGAGCGAAGCGAAACAGTCCATCTCCTAATCTGAATTGTTTTTCGCTCGTCGCAGCGGGTCGACGTCGAAAACGCCTCCGCAACTGGGAGATGGATTGCGTCGTCGCTGGCGCTCCTTGCAATGACGGATAGGGCATCCCGCAACGATAAAACGGCATATAACCTTTATATTACGGCCTTCCGACCCGCATTTCCCGCTTGCATTCCCTGGGCTTTTCCCGCATAAGCCCCGCTTCCAGATCGCCCGGCTGGTATAGGGCTGCCGTGGCGGTTTGCTTCGCTCAAAGTTGAGTCGAACAGACCCGTAAGGGTCTGAACATGTCTAAAAGGCGGCCCGCCGCCATTGGAGAAGAGCAAAATGCCCAAGTTGAAGACGAAATCCGGCGCGAAAAAGCGCTTCAAGATCACCGGCTCCGGCAAGGTGGTCTATGCCCAGGCTGGCAAGCGCCACGGCATGATCAAGCGGACGAAGAAGCAAATCCGGAACCTGCGCGGCACCGCCGTTATGTTCAAAACAGACGGCGACAACGTCAAAAAATTCTTCCTGCCGAACGGCTGAGGAATTTTCCCGCAATCCGACCCATTCGCTTTTCATTTGGACGAACGCGGCAGGCCGCAAACGTCTATAAGTTCAGGAGATCATTATGGCACGCGTCAAACGCGGCGTTACATCGCACGCCAAGCATAAGAAAACCCTCGATGCGGCAAAGGGCTTCCGCGGCCGCCGCAAAAACACCATCCGCACCGCGAAGGCTGCCGTCGACAAGTCGATGCAATACGCCTACCGCGACCGCAAGAACAAGAAGCGCACCTTCCGCGCTCTGTGGATCCAGCGCCTGAACGCCGCCGTGCGCGAATTCGGCCTGACCTACAGCCGCTTCATCGACGGCCTCGCCAAGGCGGGTGTTGAAGTCGACCGCAAGGTCCTCTCGGAACTGGCGATCCACGAGCCGGCCGCTTTCCAGGCGATCGTCGAAAAGGCCAAGGGCGCCCTGCCGGCTGCCGCTTAAGTTATTGTAAAATGGATCAAAAAGCCCGCCGATTGGCGGGCTTTTTTGTTGGGCCGCAGCTCATCCCGAACCGCGAGCTTCGCAGGCTCTTGACATAAATACAGACTGGTTGGTATCTATGCCTTATGCCAAGACCAACCAAACAAGATCCTGAACGCGGCGACGCCCGAACCAGGCTTCTGGAGGCCGCACGCGACGTCATCCGGGCGCAGGGCTTCGCTGCGACGACGGTGGACCACCTGTGCAAGGCCGCGGGCGTCACCAAGGGCGCGTTCTTCCACCATTTCGAAAGCAAGGAGGCGCTCGGCGTCGCGGCCGCCGCCTACTGGGCGGAAACGACCTCCGCCTTCTTCGCCCACGCGCCCTATCACGATCATGACGACCCGCTCGACAGGTTGCTCGGCTATGTCGCGTTCCGAAAAGACATTATCGCGGGCGGCCTTGCCGAGTTCACCTGCCTCGTCGGCACCATGACGCAAGAGGTCTACGGCTCGCATCCGGCGATCCGGGACGCCTGCGCCGCCAGCATCTTC